>NZ_PJRT01000001.1 GCF_002858935.1 Pantoea endophytica
ACGTCATAATGAATTTCATTATGTGTTCACTCGTGAGGCTTTGATATTTTTTTGCGTCCGGAGACGCGGATATCAATCCTGCGAGTGCCCACACAGATTGTCTGATAAATTGTTAAAGAGCATGCCGCGATTTCTCTAGCGGCGCGGGATGCGTATATTACGCTTTCCGCATTCTCAGTCAAGCATTTATTTTTGCTTTTCTGAAGGTTGCCTTGAAGACCACCTCCTGAACACTTCGCTTCGTAAGCCGTTGTTCCGTGTCAGTGGAGGCGCAGTATAGGGATTTCTTCGGAGCTGACAAGCGCTAATTTCAAATTAATTTCCGAGTGCTGATTTTTTCGTCGAAACGCCACTAAACTGCTAATTTTTCCAGCAACGGGAAGCCATAACGCTGCAAAATCGGTGACAATTTCGTCACTTCATCATCTATACGCGTACAGAACGCTAAATTCTGACCGGATGAAACCGCCTGCGGTGCTTCATGCTCTAATAACCAAACGGTACGACGCGCAATCGCCGCGCCCGAATCCACCAGCCTTGTCCCTTCCGGTAGCACCAATTGCAGCTCATCACGTAGTAAAGGGAAATGCGTACATCCGAGAACCACGGTATCAGGTGGCTCTTTCATCCGTAGCCAGGGTTGCACAGCACGGCGTACATCAGCGAGCTCAACATCTTCGCCATGCAGCTTGGCTTCCGCCAGCTCCACCAGCTCAGCAGAGCCGAGCATTTCGATTTTGCAGTCACGGGCAAATTGCGCCACTAACTCATGGGTATAAGGACGTTTCACCGTGCCGCGCGTGGCCAGCAATCCCACTACGCCGTTACGCGTCAGACGCGCAGCAGGTTTTATCGCAGGCACCACACCCACAACCGGGAATTCGAAACGTTCACGCAGAGCCGGCAAAGAGATGGTGCTGGCCGAGTTACAAGCAATGATCACCAACGCAAGCGGGAAACGCTGAGTGATAGCCGTCACCACCGCCACCACGCGCTCGACAATAAAGGCTTCGGATTTTTCGCCGTACGGGAACCCTTCATTATCAAAGGCGTAGAGATAGTGAAGATCCGGCAGTAAATGCCGGACCTCATCATAAACGGAGAGCCCACCCACGCCGGAGTCAAACACCAGCACGGTGGGACGCAGATCAGAAGCTGTAGCTGGCGCTGAGGTAGTACTCCGTTCCTGGAGTTGGATAGCCATACGCTGTCTCATAATCTTTATCGAACAAGTTGGCAATTCTACCACGAACGGTGAGCTGTGATGTGACCGGATACGAGACCGCGAGATCTACCGTGCTGTAACTCGATAAACGACGCTGCTCGCTGGCATATTCGCTGGTGTTGTTATCGTAGCGCTTACCGAAGTACTGGTAGATGACATCAATATCAAAGTCATACACCGTCATACCCAGCTGATATTTGGCCTGCTCACGCGCACGACGCGCCAGCGTTTCACCATCTGAATCACGACGCGCATCCAGATAACCCAAGGTGATCTGGTGATGAAGGAAGCGGGTATCAAAATCAGCGGTGGCTTCAATACCTTTCAGCGTAACGGCTTTTTCATTGTAATAGCCGCCCTCAAAAGTCACAGGATCAGAAGCATAGGTAATGAGATTGCTGACTTTATTGTGATACGCAGCAACACGCCAATTAACCGGACCGGTTAAACCTTCCAGCGCGGCTTCCCACTGTTTTGATTTCTCAGGATTGAGATCGGGATTAGAGCTAATACCAAAGCGCTTCAGACCATATAGCTGGCCTAACGTCGGCGCCTGGAAACCCGTGCCGTAAGAGAGTGATGCCTTGTAACCCGGCACAAACTCCCAACCCGCAGCCGTTTGCCAGGTGCCATGACGGCCAAAGTCCTGGTTATCATCGCCACGCGCCGAACCTTCAAGCGTAACATTGCCAAACTGCTGCTGAGCCGTCAGGTAAGCACCGGTGTTGTCTTGCTTGTAAACATCTTTATCACGCGGTGCGCCAGAATAGAGTTGTCCAATCGAACTCAATTTCTGCTGCTGCCAATCCAGACCGGCGCTGACCATGCCATGCCCCACCGCAAAGGTGTTGCCCCATTGCAGGTTGCGCTGCTCCATGTCATCCAGACTATTGGAATCTGCATAGCGGCTGTCAGACCCAACGTAGTTATAGATTTTGTACTTTTGATAACTGGCGGTCAGCTGCGAGGAGTATTCCTCTTTATTAAAGCGCAGACCGGTATCAAACGAGTGATTATAGATCTGTTGCTCATCCTGACCACCGACATAACCCGCGTCGTAATCTGAGTTCGCGGCGTAACCGTAACCCCGGAAGAAGCCAGAAAACGCCTCGTTAAACTTGTGGTCAACGCCAGCCCAGAACGCCTTATTGCGCCAGCCATCACGATCGCGATCGGTCGGAGACGTTGAGCCCGGCTGAACGTTGTAGCCGTTGGTGGCCTGATAAGAGCCCGCCACCGTTACGCGCGTCTGGTCCGTGACATTTTGATTGATGCCGCCGCTGTATTCCTGATAGCCCTTCGAACCAAAGCCAGCCGTCAGCGAGTTTTGATTATTCGGGTTTTGCGTAATGACATTCACCACGCCGCCAATCGCATCTGCGCCGTAAACCGCAGAGCGCGGGCCACGAATGAACTCAACGCGCTGGATGATGGAAACAGGGATTTGGTTGAAGTCAGCAACGCCGGTAATGCCAGGTTTAGAGAACGGCACACCGTCAACCAGAATTAGCGTATGGCGCGCTTCCGAACCACGTACATACATAGAAGCGCTTTGCCCAATGCCGCCGCTTTGCGCGATATCCACGCCCGGCAAGCGGCGTAACACTTCCAGTAGGTTCTTGGATTGCCACTGATCGATCTCATCACGGGTGACAACAGAAGTCGAAGCCAGCACCGACGAGACCGGCTGCGCGAAGCGGTTAGCGGTAACGATTTGCGTATCATCATTCTGCTGCGCGTAGCCAAATTGCGCCCAGAGAGACAACGCCGTTGCACTGAAGGCAAACAGCGAAGCGTGTGTTTTTTTCATTGTTATAGCATCCAAAAGACGAAGCAGGATGCCGCACGACTACGACCAATAGCTCGCGATGGTCGTATGTATTGCGACGTCACACCGGCAGGTCTTCGGGCTGAGAATCATAAATGGTGAAAAAACTTCCCATCCGGCAGGACAGTGTTTGTAATTGCCATCACCACGACATTCTTTACCGCTGCGCGTCAGCTCCAGATTCACACTGGATTCCCTTTTAACTCAAGGAGGCCGGCAGGCGCAGTCTACGGCCAGGAAGGCCGGAAATCCAGACTTCCAGCCATCTTGTTTTCCGCAGGGCTGGACATCAGCAGTTGAATGCCTACAATCGCCCGGCAAGCCAGCTTATTACCAGGATTAAAGATGACACCCGAACAGCTCCCGATTGAACAATACGACGCGCAACTGGCGGAAAAAGTCAGCCGCTTACAGGCGATGATGGTGCCCTTTGCCGCGCCCGACGTGGAGGTGTTCCGTTCGCCGGTCAGCCACTATCGGATGCGTGCCGAATTCCGCATCTGGCACGACGGAGACGATCTTTACCACATCATCTTTGATCAACAGACCAAGCAACGAATCCGCGTCGATCAATTCCCGGCGGCCAGTGAATTGATCAACCAGCTGATGCCAAAACTGATCGCGGCGATCCGTGACAACCGCGCGCTGCGTTTCAAACTGTTCCAGATCGATTACCTGTCGACGATGAGCCACCAGATTGTTATCTCGCTGCTCTACCACCGTAAGCTGGAAGAGGAGTGGACCGCCGCCGCCAGCGCCCTGCGCGACAGCCTGCGTGCCGAAGGCTTTGACGTGCAGCTGATCGGCCGCGCCACCAAAACCAAAATCTGCCTCGATCGCGATTACGTGGATGAGCGCCTGCCGGTCGCGGGGAAAGAGATGATTTATCGTCAGGTGGAAAACAGCTTCACCCAGCCAAACGCGGCGATGAATATTCAGATGCTGGAGTGGGCGCTGGACGTCACGCAGGATTCGCAAGGCGATCTGCTGGAACTCTATTGCGGTAACGGCAACTTCTCGCTGGCGCTGGCGCGTAACTTCCGCAGCGTGTTGGCCACGGAGATTGCCAAGCCGTCGGTCGCGTCCGCGCAATACAACATTGCCGCCAACCATATTGATAACGTGCAGATTATTCGTATGGCCGCTGAAGAGTTTACCCAGGCGATGACGGGCGTACGTAGCTTCAATCGTTTAGAAGGCATCGACCTGAAGAGCTACCAATGCGAAACCATTTTTGTTGATCCGCCACGTAGCGGGCTGGATGAGGAAACTGTGAAGATGGTGCAGGCCTATCCGCGCATCATTTATATCTCCTGCAACCCGCAAACGCTGTGCGACAACCTCGCGGTGCTGGGAGAAACGCATGACGTCACGCGTCTGGCGCTGTTCGATCAGTTCCCGTATACCCATCATATGGAATGCGGCGTGCTGCTGACGCGCAAGGCCTAAACAACAACGGGAACCCCAAGGTTCCCGTTTTTTCACTGCTTGCTCTTCGCGCGGCGAAAACGCATACCAATCCAGAACACCAGCGCCACCATCAGAATCGTCGGGATGAAGTTAGAGCCGATATCCGGATATTCAGCCCGCACCAGCGCGCTATAAACCAAAATACCCAGCAGGAAGAACGCCGCCGCCAGTGAAGGCATGCCGTCTGGCATATTGCGGTTGAGGTAACGCTGATGCAAACACCAGGCCGCGAGGCCAAGCGCAATCAGCGGGAATATCGAAAAGGGGACAAACGTGCTGAACAGCACCGAAAAGGAGCCGTTGATCGCTAAACCGGTGATAAAAGCCAATAAAAGCGTTCCTTTATCGCGTGGGTTTTGCTCAATCATTTCATTATCCTTATCACATTACTCTTCGGGTTTTTCCAGGGTAACCGCCAGACGCTCTTGCTCCCGGCGATACCAGTAATAAGCGCCTTTGGCGATCATGCGCAGCTGCAGCACTAATCGATCCTCAAGCTTACGGCGCTGCTCAATATCAACGTCCAGCGCTTCGGCACCCGCGCTAAACACAATCGTCACCATGGCTTCGGCCTGCGCTTCGGTGAAGCTGCGCGGCATGCGATTTTCTAATTCAAGATAATCGGCCAGTTCGGCGATGAAGTGCTGAATCTCACGCGCGACTGCGGCACGAAAGGCCGCCGAGGTTCCGGAGCGCTCGCGTAGTAAGAGCCGAAAAGCGTTGGGATTGTTCCCGATGAACTCCATAAAAGTTGCCACCGAGGTTTTAATAATGCTGCCACCCTTGGCAATACGCTGGCGCGCCTGACGCATTAACTGGCGCAGCATCAAGCCGCTTTCGTCCACCATGGTCAGGCCCAGCTCATCGACATCGCGGAAGTGACGATAAAATGAGGTCGGCGCAATCCCCGCTTCGCGTGCAACTTCGCGCAAACTCAGGCTGGCAAAACTCCTTTCTGCACTTAACTGACTGAAGGCAGCTTCAATCAGTGAACGTCGTGTACGTTCTTTTTGTAGCGCTCTGACGCCCATTTTCCCGGCCTTTTAGGTGATTTGGCAGGCACTATAACAAACTTTTCAGCGTACAGCGGTGCAAACTTTGTGAACGCCTGTGAACCTCACGCTTTGTCAAACTTCAGCAATTTACGCTGTTAGAATTCAGATGTGCGCGGCGAGATGTTAGAATCTCGTTGTAAAAATGTGATAAAAAAATAGGACGTACTGGTATGCAAAAGTCTTACGATTACGATGCCATTGTGATTGGCTCCGGTCCGGGCGGCGAAGGTGCGGCGATGGGGCTGGTGAAGCAGGGAGCGCGTATTGCAGTGATCGAACGCTACCACAACATCGGCGGCGGTTGTACACACTGGGGAACCATCCCTTCCAAAGCCCTGCGTCACGCTGTTAGCCGTATCATCGAGTTCAATCAAAACCCACTTTACAGCGATCACACTCGCCTCCTGCGCTCCTCATTCGCCGACATTCTCAACCACACCGAGAACGTGATCAGTCAGCAAACCGCGATGCGTCAGGGCTTCTACGAGCGCAACCGCTGTGAACTTTATCAGGGCGATGCCCGATTTGTTGATGCCAACACCATCGAAGTGGAACAACCCGACGGCACCCGCGAGCGATTAACCGCGGCGAAATTCGTGATCGCCTGCGGTTCTCGTCCGTATCATCCCGCAGATGTCGATTTCACCCATCCGCGCGTTTACGATTCCGACTCCATCCTCAACCTGCATCATGAACCTGGTCACGTCATCATTTATGGCGCCGGCGTAATTGGCTGTGAATATGCCTCGATTTTCCGCGGCCTGAACGTCAAGGTTGACCTGATCAACACCCGCGACCGTCTGCTGGCATTCCTCGATCAAGAGATGTCAGATTCCCTCTCCTATCACTTCTGGAACAGCGGCGTGGTGATTCGTCACAACGAAGAGTTCGAGAAGATTGAAGGCGTTGATGACGGGGTGATAATTCACCTTAAATCGGGCAAAAAAGTGAAAGCCGATTGCCTGCTGTACGCAAACGGTCGAACCGGTAACACCGATTCACTGGCGCTGGAAAACGTCGGACTGGAAGCGGATGGTCGTGGCCTGCTGAAGGTGAACAGCATGTATCAAACCGCGCTGCCGCATATCTACGCGGTTGGCGACGTGATTGGTTATCCAAGCCTGGCTTCTGCTGCTTACGATCAGGGCCGCATTGCCGCGCAGGCGATCATCAAAGGTGAAGCCACCGCGCATCTGATCGAAGATATTCCAACCGGGATTTACACCATTCCGGAGATCAGCTCAGTGGGTAAAACCGAACAGCAGCTGACGGCGATGAAAGTGCCGTATGAAGTGGGTCGTGCGCAGTTTAAACATCTGGCGCGTGCGCAGATTGTTGGCATGCACGTCGGCAGCCTGAAGATTCTGTTCCACCGCGAAACCAAAGAGATTTTAGGGATTCACTGCTTTGGCGAGCGTGCTGCGGAGATCATTCACATCGGCCAGGCCATCATGGAACAGAAGAACGGCGGCAACACGATTGAGTACTTCGTGAATACCACCTTCAACTATCCCACCATGGCCGAAGCCTATCGCGTGGCAGCGTTAAACGGCTTAAACCGCCTGTTTTAACGAGGTATCCAGATAACCCTTCATGTGGGTTTTGATTGCTTCTGCCAACTGCTCATAGCGGCTGCGCAGAGGCGATCCTGGACGATAGACCAACGCGATGGTGCGCTGCGGCACCGGCTTGTAACACGGTAAATAGCGGACGCCATCACGTTCGCGTTCATTCGGCACGGACAACGCAGGTAACAAGGTAATGCCGCTACCAGCGGCAACCATGTTGCGCAGCGTTTCCAGGCTGGTGGCGCGGAAGTGCGTATCTTCATCGGCACCGGCTTCGAAGCAGAAGCCCATCGCCTGATCGCGCAGGCAGTGCCCATCTTCCAGCATCAGTAATTTCTCACCGGCCAGATCCGACATCGGCACGCGATCGCGATCGCGCCACGGATGATCGGCATACACCGCCAGCGTCATTGGCTCATCAAACAGCGGCACCTCAATAAAGGCTTCACTCTCTTTCACCAATGCCACGATGGCGCAATCCAGCTTGCCGCTGTCGAGCTGTGCCAGCAGTTGCTGCGTCTGCGCTTCATGCAGGTACATTTCGAGTTTGGGGAAGGTTTTGTGCAGCATCGGAATGATGTGCGGCAGCAGATACGGCCCGGTGGTTGGAATCAAACCAATGTGCAGCGGTCCAGACATCGCTTCGCCTTGCTGGCTCGCCATCTCCTTCAGCACTTTCACTTCGCGCAGCACGGTTCGCGCTTGATCCACCAGCAACAGTCCAGCCTGAGTAAACAACACCTTACGGCTGGTTCGCTCCAGCAGCATCACGCCAAGTTCATCTTCCAGCTTACGAATCTGTCCACTTAAGGTAGGTTGGCTGACATGACATGCGTCAGCTGCACGCCGGAAATGGCGATGCTCTGCAAGTGAAACCAGGTATTCGAGATCACGAATATTCATTGAAATCCTCCAAACCACGATAGCCCGTGGCGATAGATAGAATAGCAATGAACGATTGGCCCTATCAAGGCGTGAGCGGGAATAATGCGCGCATCAAATGATCTGGAGCAGAACCTGCAAACTGCTTAAAACCAATCACTGTGCTGGCCGGGAGTGGCCTGCCCTTGATGATGTGCCTATAACAAAATGTAATTCCGAAGCTAGAGGTTGGCGGGCTACCGAAGAGGTGCCCGCTTTTTTTTGCTTGTCGCTCGCCTGCTGGATATCAACAGAGCGCGATAAATCGCGCCGCTACGCATTCCTGCTCATACCGCAGCGGCGCAATCCAATGCGCATAGCTTTTAACCCAAACGCTTCTGCGCTTCGCTGATGGCGAAGGCGACCTGTTGAGGAGCGACACCACCTTGCGCATTACGCTTATCCAGGCAAGATTGCAGCGACAGAATTGGATACACGTCATCCTCAATCACCGCGCTGAACTGCTTCAACTGCGCCAGAGTGAGCGCTTCCAGCGCCACGCCTTGCTTGATCGCTTCCACCACGGTTTCACCCACAATGTGGTGGGCTTCGCGGAACGGAACGCCTTTTGCCACCAGATAATCGGCCAGCTCGGTCGAGTTGGCGTAGCCCTGCTCAGCGGCTTCCTGGCAACGCGGACGTTTTACCTGAATGCCGTCCAGCACCAGCACCGACATATGCAGGCAGTCGAGCCAGGTATCCAGCGCATCGAACAGCCCTTCTTTGTCTTCCTGCATATCTTTGTTGTACGCCAGCGGCAGGCCTTTCAGCGTCATCATCATGCCGGTCAGCGCACCTTGCACACGGCCACATTTGCCACGGATCAGCTCCAGCGCATCCGGGTTTTTCTTCTGCGGCATCAACGACGATCCGGAAGTGACTTTATCCGACAGCTCAAGGAAGCCCGCTTCACCGGTGTTGAAGAAGATCAGGTCTTCAGCAAAGCGCGACAGATGCACCATGCCAATCGAGGCGTCTGACAGCAGCTCGAGCACGTGATCGCGATCGGAAACGGTATCGAGGCTGTTACGCGTGGCAGAGGCAAAACCTAACCAGCCGGCCAGCTGTTGACGATCGATCTCGTAGGCGGTACCCGCCAGCGCGCCGCAACCCAGCGGACTGACATCCATACGCTTCAGTGCATCCTGCAGACGGCTCTCGTCACGCGCCAGCATCTCAACGTACGCCAGGCACCAATGCGCGAACGTCACCGGTTGCGCACGCTGCAGGTGCGTGTAACCCGGCATCACCGCGTCCTGATTGGCTTGTGCCGTGGCGACCAGCGCCGATTGCAGCTCACGCGTCGCCTCCAGCAGCACGGCAACCTGCTCTTTGCACCACAGTTTTAGATCGGTCGCGACCTGATCGTTACGGCTACGGCCGGTGTGCAATTTCTTGCCCAGCGCGCCGACTTTGTCGATCAGCTTGCCTTCCACCCAGCTGTGAATATCTTCCGCATCGCTTTGCAGAATCTGCTCAGGATTGGCGCGTACCTCGGCCAGCAGTTCATTCAACGCGCTTTCCAGCTGTTGCTGCTCTTCATTGGTCAGCACGTTGACCGTCACCAGCGCTTTTGACCAGGCAATCGAGCCGGTAATGTCCTGCTCGGCCAGGCGATAGTCAAAACGCAGCGAGTCGTTGAACTGTTTGAACCGTTGGTCTGCTGCCTGCGAAAAACGTCCGCCCCAAAGTGCCATCTGCATTACTCCTGAATCTGTTATAGAAAAGGCGGCCCGAAGCCGCCCTTGCAAAATAGGTCGATTGCCGCGGTATTACTTCTTCTGCTCGTTCAGCGCGCGAATGCGTGAAGAGAGTGAGAACAAGCGGATAAAGCCGCCCGCGTGACGGTGATCGTAAACTTCGTCTTCGCCAAAGGTGGCGAACTCTTCTGAGTACAGGCTGTTAGCAGAGGTTTTCTGAATCGCCGTGGCCTGGCCTTTATACAGCTGCAGTACCACTTCGCCATTCACCTCTTCTGCCAATGATTCAGCTGCGGCCTGGATAGATTTACGCAGCGGCGCGAACCAGCGACCATCGTAAACCACGTAAGACATTTCATGGCCCAGCTGCTCACGCCATTTGAAGCTATCGCGATCCAGCACCAGCTGTTCAACCGCACGCAGCGCGTTAACCATGATGGTGCCGCCTGGAGTTTCGTAGCAGCCGCGGGACTTGATGCCTACCAGACGGTTTTCCACGATGTCGATACGGCCGACGCCGTGTTTGGCGCCCAGCACGTTGAGTTTTTCCAGGCACTGGAACGGGCTCAGCGTCTCGCCATTCACCGCCACCACACGACCTTTCTCCACGGTGACCGTGACATTTTCTGGCTGATCGGGCGCTTCCAGCGGATCAACGGTCCACACCCAGCAATCTTTGTTCGGTGCATTGGCTGGGCTTTCCAGCACGCCGCCTTCGGTAGAGATGTGCCATGCGTTCTCGTCACGGCTGTAGATTTTTTCCAGCGACGCGGTGGTCGGGATATTGCGCTCTTTCAGGTAATCCAGCAGCGCTTCACGTGAACGCAGGTCCCACTCACGCCATGGCGCAACCACTTTCAGTTGTGGAGCCAGCGCGGTGTAGGTGGTTTCGAAACGCACCTGATCGTTACCTTTACCGGTTGCGCCGTGGCACAGCGCATCTGCGCCCACTTTCAGCGCCAGCTCAACCTGGGCTTTAGCGATAATCGGACGCGCCATAGACGTACCCAGCAGATAAGTGCCTTCGTACAGGGCGCCAGTCTGCAGAACCGGATACACGTATTCGCTGATGAACGCTTCACGCAGATCAACCACGTGGCACTCAGACGCACCTGACTGCAGCGCTTTCTTCTCAACGCCTTCCAGATCGGCGGGATCCTGGCCAATGTTCGCCACGAACGCCACCACTTCACAGCCGCCATAGTTCTCTTTCAACCATGGAATGATGGCTGAAGTATCCAGACCGCCGGAGTAGGCCAGAACGATTTTTTTGATGTTTTGCGTGCTCATGTCTTAATCCTTGATTATGCGAGAATCCGGGTGCCAATCGACACGCCGTTGAAAAGGGTTGGCAGTTGTTCAGCATGACGCCAGCTGGCGATATCGACCGGGCGACCGAGCGTGCGGGCGGCATCAAGCGCCGCGTTCACTTTCACGATCATGCCATCGGTGATGATGCCCTGCGCAATCAGCTGCTCCGCTTTCGCGGCGGTCATCTCTTCGATGCGCTGACCTTTGCCGTCGAGAATACCGCTGACATCAGACAACAGCACCAAATTGGCACCGATGGTCGCAGCCAGCGCGGTTGCCGCCTGGTCAGCGTTGACGTTCATCAACTCGCCGCCATCGGTGATACCGATTGAGCTGATCACCGGCATATAGCCTGCACTCAGCAGCGTGTTCACCAGCGCCGGGTTGCCTGGCGTCGCGTTGCCAACGTGTCCCAGCTCTTCATCGAACTGCGCCACGTTGACCAGACCGGCATCGCCGAGGCACAAACCCACCGCGCCGATGCCATATTTCTTCGCCCACGCCAGCAGCGTTTTGTTGGCTGTACCGGCTAACGCACCGGTAATAATGTCAATCTGATCGGCTGGCGTCACGCGCAAACCGTTCTTCTTTTTCACCGGCAGCGCGAGCTTCTTCATCAGCTCGTCCACCACGCAACCACCGCCGTGCACAATGATCAGCGGACGCTGATGTTCATTGCGGTACGCCAGCAGGGCATCAAACAGACGGGCCAGCGCTTCTTCGCTATCCAGCAGCACGCCACCCAGTTTAATGATTAATGGATTCATTGCGTTATCCGTTCGTTAAATCAGAGACAGCGTTTCGGGGAAGCCGAAACGAATGTTTAAACACTGAACCGCCTGCGATGAGGCGCCTTTCAGCAGGTTATCTTCGGCAGCCACCACAATCAGGTGCTGGCCTTGCATGGCGAAGCCGATGTCGCAGAACGGCAAACCGACCACCGCTTTCAGCGCCGGTACGCCTTTGTCATAGACGCGCACCAGCGGTTTGTCGTGGTAAGCGTTATGGAAGGCATCCGCCACATCCTGCTGCGTCACGCCCGCTTTCAGGCGGCAAGTGGTGGTCGATAAAATCCCGCGTGGGAAGCTGCCCAGATGTGGCGTGAAGATCACCGGCGTACCGAGATGCGCCACAATTTCCGGGTGATGACGATGATTAAACAGGCCGTACGGCTGCAAGCTCACTTCACAGAAGCTGGTGCCAACGTTGGCTTTGCGCCCTGCGCCGCTCACGCCGCTGGTGGCGTTAATCACCGGCCACTGTGCATCGTTAAGCAGGCCCGCTGCGATCAGCGGTTTCAGCGAAAGTTGGGCTGCGGTTGGGTAGCAACCCGGCACCGCAACCAGCTCCGCATCTTTAATTTTGTCGTGCTGCCATTCGGCCAGGCCGTAAACCGCCTTGTCCAGCCAATCCTGATGCTGATGACTGAAACCGTAATATTGCGTATAGAACGCATCGTCGTTTACGCGGAACGCGCCGGAGAGATCGAACACCACGCAACCAGCTTTGAGGAATTCAGGTGCCAGATCGTGGCTGACTTCGTGGGCAGTGGCGAGGAACACCACATCCACTTTGTCGGCCCATTCGGCGGCGTCGCTCAGCGGCTGCAGCGGCAAATCGACAATGCCTTTGAGCTGCGGATGCAAATCCGACAATAACTTTCCAGCATCCGGGCTTTGCGCTGAAACCGCCAAAGCGGTTATGTTCATATGCGGATGGCGATTCAGGTAGGTGGCAAGCTCTACGCCAGCGTAACCACTGGCACCAACGATCAGCGTATTCAACATCAGGCTGTATACCTTATTACAGTCACACGTATCGGGTCGCGGCCTTGCCCCGTTGCCCAGAATGCCGTTTGCAGAAGATTTGATGCTTCACATGCAAGCGACGTTATTGTATTTTTATTCACTATTAATGCATGAATATTGATACATCCTAACCCAAGGACCGTCAACAGTGAAGACAAAATTACCACCTTTTATCGAACTCTACCGCCAGTTGATTGCCACGCCATCAATCAGCGCAACCGATAGCGCACTGGATCAGAGTAATGAAACTTTAATCAATTTGCTGGCCGGCTGGTTCCGCGATATTGGCTTCAGTGTAGAAGTGCAGCCGGTGCCTGGCACGCGGCATAAATTCAACATGCTGGCGCGCAGCGGATTGGGCGCAGGCGGCTTGTTATTGGCGGGCCATACCGACACCGTACCGTACGACGACGGCCGCTGGACGCGCGATCCGTTCACGCTGACCGAACACGACAACAAGCTGTACGGCCTCGGCACCGCCGATATGAAAGGCTTCTTCGCCTTTATTCTGGACGCGCTGCGTGACGTTGACGTGACCAAACTCAGCAAGCCGCTCTACGTCCTCGCCACCGCCGATGAAGAGACCACCATGGCGGGCGCGAAATATTTCTCTGAATCCACCCAATTGCGTCCGGATTGCGCCATCATCGGCGAGCCCACCTCACTTAAGCCGGTGCGCGCGCATAAAGGTCATCTGTCGAATGTGATTCGTATTCAGGGACAATCAGGCCACTCCAGCGATCCGTCACGCGGCGTCAACGCTATTGAACTGATGCATGAATCCATTACCCAGCTGATGCAGCTGCGTAACACGCTGAAAGAGCGTTACAACCACGATGGTTTTGCCATTCCTTATCCAACCATGAACTTTGGGCATATTCACGGTGGCGACGCCGCCAACCGCATCTGCGCCTGCTGTGAATTGCACATGGATATTCGTCCGCTGCCGGGCTTAACCCTGAGCGATTTGGATGGTCTGCTAAATGACGCGCTGGCGCCGGTAAGTGCGCGCTGGCCGGGACGTCTCACCGTAGGCGAGCTGCATCCGCCGATTCCAGGCTACGAATGTCCGGCCGATCATGAGCTGGTGCAAGTGGTGGAGAAGCTGCTGGGCGTGCCAACCGAAGTGGTGAACTATTGCACTGAAGCGCCTTTTATCCAGCAGTTGTGCCCAACGCTGGTATTAGGCCCGGGATCTATCAATCAAGCCCATCAACCTGATGAGTTTATTGATACCGCATTTATCAAGCCGACTCATGCGCTTATCACCCAAGTCGTACAGCATTTTTGTCATTGATGAACAACAAATGGGGCATTTCACTGTTAAATCAGCAAATTGCCCCGTCATTGTTCGGGATTTGATAATAAGAATAACTTATCTCGCTTCGCTGCAAGCAAATTCTTTGAATTTCCGCCATTTAGCAGCACATTTACGTAGAT
Organism: Pantoea endophytica; assembly: GCF_002858935.1. Classification (GTDB taxonomy): domain Bacteria; phylum Pseudomonadota; class Gammaproteobacteria; order Enterobacterales; family Enterobacteriaceae; genus Pantoea; species Pantoea leporis. Next base: position 14,327 of record NZ_PJRT01000001.1, read on the forward strand.
TTAAGGCAATTGACGCGCAGGAAGATACGTGGCTAGATAAAAGACGATGTTATGCCCGTTGGGCGTAAGAGTATTAAAAAAGACGATAAGGGTGTCAGGGTCCAATGAACGAACAATATTCCGCAATGCGAAGTAATGTCAGTATGCTCGGCAAACTGCTCGGGGATACGATTAAGGATGCACTAGGAGAGAACATCCTCGACCAGGTGGAGACCATCCGTAAACTCTCTAAGTCATCCCGCGCGGGAAATGACACTCATCGTCAGGAACTGCTGACCACGCTGCAAAATCTCTCGAACGACGAGCTGCTGCCGGTGGCGCGTGCGTTTAGCCAGTTCCTTAATCTCACCAACGTCGCTGAACAGTATCAAACCATTTCGCGTAGCGGCGATGGCGCGAACCATCCTGAACTGCTGAAAAAGACTTTCGAACGTCTGAAACAGCAAGGCGATATCAGCGAAGCGGCGATCCGCCAGTCGATTGAAGAGCTGTCGCTGGAGCTGGTGCTGACTGCGCACCCCACCGAAATTACCCGCCGCACGCTGATCCATATGCTGGGCGAAGTGAACAGCTGTTTGCAGCAACTCGATCATAGCGATATCTCTGACTACGAACGCACCCAGGTGATGCGCCGTCTGCGCCAGCTGGTGGCACAAGCGTGGCATACCGACGAAATTCGCAAATATCGTCCAACGCCGATCGATGAAGCCAAATGGGGCTTTGCCGTGGTCGAAAACAGCCTGTGGCAAGGCGTGCCAGCCTTCCTGCGTGAGCTGAATGAGCAAGTGGAAGAGACTTTTGGCATTAAGCTGCCGGTCGATTTCGTGCCGATTAAATTTACCTCGTGGATGGGCGGCGACCGTGACGGCAACCCGAACGTCACTGCACCGATTACCCGCCACGCGATGCAGCTGAGCCGCTGGAAGGCCGCGGACCTGTTCCTGCGCGATATCGGCGTGCTGATTTCCGAGCTGTCGATGTCCGAATGCAGCGACGAAGTGCGCGAGCTGTGCGGCGATGCGGAAGCGCTGGAGCCGTACCGCATGGTGCTGAAGCGCCTTCGCGGCCAGCTGATGACCACGCAGGCTTATCTTGGCCGTCGTCTTAAAGGCGAGCGCCTGCCGCGTCCGGCCGATTTGCTGGTCTCTAACGATCAGCTGTGGGATCCGCTGTTCGCTATCTATCAATCTCTGCAGCAGTGCGGCATGGGCATCATCGCCAATGGTCAGCTGCTGGACACGCTGCGCCGCGTGAAGTGTTTCGGCGTGCCGCTGGTGCGCATCGATATCCGTCAGGAGAGCACCCGCCATACCCAGGCGATTGCCGAAGTAACGCGCTATCTCGGCCTCGGTGATTACGAAAGCTGGTCAGAAGCGGATAAACAAGCCTTCCTGATTCGCGAACTGAATTCCAAGCGTCCGCTGTTGCCGCATCAGTGGGAACCAGGCGATGAGACGCGCGAAGTGCTGGATACCTGCAAAGTGGTGGCCGAAGCGCCGCAGGGTTCAATTGCTTCCTACGTGATCTCCATGGCGAAAACGCCGTCGGACGTGCTGGCCGTGCATCTGCTGCTGAAAGAAGCCGGCATTCCTTACGCCATGCCGGTTGCGCCGCTGTTTGAAACCCTTGATGACCTGAACAATGCCAACGACGTGATGACACAGTTGCTGAACATCGACTGGTATCGCGGCTTTATCAATGGCAAACAGATGGTGATGATTGGCTATTCCGACTCGGCGAAAGATGCCGGCGTGATGGCCGCCAGCTGGGCGCAATATCAGGCGCAGGACGCACTGATCAAAACCTGTGAAAGCGCGGGCATCACGCTGACGCTGTTCCACGGACGCGGCGGCTCAATCGGTCGTGGCGGCGCGCCAGCCCATGCGGCGCTGTTGTCACAACCGCCGGGCAGCCTGAAAGGTGGCCTGCGCGTGACCGAACAGGGCGAGATGATTCGCTTCAAATACGGTTTGCCCGAAGTCACCATCGCCAGCCTGTCGCTGTACACCGGTGCGATTCTGGAAGCCAACCTGCTGCCACCGCCGGAACCCAAGCGCGAATGGCAGGAGATCATGAATGGTCTGTCGGCGCACTCCTGCGCGATGTATCGCGGCTATGTGCGTGAGAATCCGGACTTCGTGCCCTATTTCCGCTCAGCCACGCCAGAGCAGGAGCTGGGCAAATTGCCGCTGGGTTCACGTCCGGCTAAACGTCGCCCAACCGGCGGTGTGGAATCGCTGCGTGCCATTCCGTGGATCTTCGCCTGGACGCAGAACCGCCTGATGCTGCCAGCCTGGCTGGGCGCGGGTGCCGCGTTGCAGAAAGCGATGGATGAAGGTCATCAGGATGAGCTGGAGAACATGTGCCGCGAGTGGCCATTCTTCGCCACACGTCTTGGCATGCTGGAGATGGTGTTCTCGAAAGCCGATCTGTGGCTGGCGGAGTACTACGACCAGCGTCTGGTGGATAAATCACTGTGGTCGCTCGGCAAGCAGCTGCGCGATCAGCTGGATGCGGATATCAAAGCGGTGCTGACTATCGCCAACGATGCGCATCTGATGGCTGACCAACCGTGGATTGCTGAGTCCATCGCGCTGCGTAACGTTTATACCGATCCACTGAACGTGTTGCAGGCTGAACTGCTGCATCGTTCACGTGCGCAGGAAGAGCGCGGTGATGAGCCAGATGCGCGTGTAGAACAAGCGCTGATGGTGACGATCGCGGGTGTTGCAGCGGGTATGCGTAATACCGGTTAATCGAGTGACATGATGTGAAAAAGGAGCCAACTGGCTCCTTTTTTATTGGATTTTGTAAGGCCGCCATTCATGGCGACCGCCAATCTTAACCTCCCATCGCCGGACGCACACCCAGCGTGTGGCAAATGGCGTAACTCAACTCGGCGCGGTTCAGCGTATAGAAATGGAAATCCTTCACCCCTTCCCGCGACAGGATTTTCACCATGTCCATCGCGACGCTGGCACCGACCATTTTGCGCGTCTCCGGATCGTTATCCAGACCTTCAAACATTGCACTCATCCAGCCCGGCACCCGCACATTGGTCATGGTAGCGAAGCGTTGTAGCTGTTTGAAGTTAGAGACCGGCAAAATACCCGGCACGATCTCCACGTCGATACCGGTTGCGACACAGCGATCGCGGAAGCGCAGGTAGCTTTCCACATCGAAGAAAAACTGGGTGATAGCGCGGTTAGCACCGGCATCAATTTTGCGTTTCAGGTTAATCAGATCGGCCTGCGCGCTTTTCGCTTCGGGATGCACTTCCGGATAGGCCGCCACCGAGATATCGAAATCGCCAACGTCTTTCAGCAGCGCCACCAAATCCGAGCCGTACATCTCCGGCTTGCCGCTGCCCGGCGGTAAATCACCGCGCAGGGCCACGATATGACGAATGCCGCTATCCCAGTAATCACGCGCGATGCTGCGTAGCTCATCACGCGTGGCATCGATACAGGTTAGATGCGGTGCGGCTTCCAGACCGGTACGATCTTTGATGCCTTTGATGATGCTGTGCGTACGATCGCGCTCGCCCGAGTTGGCACCGTAGGTGACGGAGACGAATTTTGGCTTCAGGCTGCTCAGTCGATCGATTGAGCTCCACAGGGTTTCTTCCATTTCGCTGGTACGTGGCGGGAAAAATTCGAAAGAGACATTAATTTGCCCGTTCAGCTCAGCCAGGCTCTGGTTCAACGCTTCGCGTTGATTGGCGTGAAAGAAACTCATCCTAATACCTCGTCATCACATATCGATTGTTTTGCGGCCTTCGAACATCCATACGTTTAGACGTCCAGATGCACAAAATGAACGATTCGCACGCTATCGTCAACTGAAAATTAATGAACAGGCGTGACAAATTTTCACTCAAGGTGAAAGCGTTTCATGATGCGCGAGGGGAAGGTGAAGAATGCAGACGGACGATGCCGTCTGCAAAGTGAGGCAGTTTACAGCAGCTGTGCGAGGCGGTTGATATCCGATTGCAACGCGCCGGCCGTAACGTCACGGCCTGCGCCCGGTCCGCGAATCACCAGCGGATTATCACGATACCAGCGGCTTTCGATGGCAAACACGTTATCGCACGGCAGTAACGCAGCCAGCGGATGCTCTGGTCGCACCGCTTCCACGCCGACGCGCGCTTTGCCATTGGCATCGAAACGCGCCACGTAACGCAGCACTAAGCCCATCTCTTGCGCCGCTTCCAGACGCTGCAGCATCTGATCATTCAGCTCGTCGGCGTTTTCGAAGAAGTGATCAATCGACTCACCGTCGCAAATTGCCGGCACCAACGACTCGACACGCACTTGATCCGGCTCGATGTCGTAGCCCGCTTCACGCGCCAGAATCACCAGCTTGCGCATTACGTCCTGCCCGGACAAATCCACGCGCGGGTCTGGTTCGGTCAGGCCTTGCTGCCACGCCTGATCAACCAGCTCGCTAAACGGCACCGTGCCATCAAATTGCAGGAACAGCCACGACAGCGTGCCGGAGAAGATGCCGCTGATGGCCAGAATGCTATCGCCGCTTTCGCGTAAATCGCGCACCGTATGATTGACCGGCAAACCGGCACCGACGGTGGCGTTATACAGCCAGTGACGACCGGTTTTGGCGAAAGCATCGCGCACCTGACGCCAGCTCTGACCGCTCGACGCACCGGCAACCTTGTTGGCGCTGATAACATGGAAACCGTGACTGGCGAAATCATGATACTGCTGCGCCAGCTGCTCGCTGGCGGTGACGTCCAGCACCACTAAATCATCGAACGGGTGCGCACGCATCCACAGGAACAGCGACTCTTCATCGCGCTCGACCGCTTCATCATCAAAGAACGCCAATGCGCGGCTGGCTTCCAGACCGTCGTAGCTCAGCAAACTGCGGCTGCTGTCTGCCACGCCCGCCAGCACATACTCAAATCCCGTACGCGCCGACAGCGTTTCCTGCTCGCGGGCAAACAGCTCCAGCCAGCGTGAACCGATGTTGCCTTTGCCGAACAACATCAAACCGATGCGTTTTTCTGCGCGGAACAGCGACTGATGCAGTCCCTGAATCAGGTGCTGCGTCGGGCCGACGCGCAGTACCGCCACGATGCTGATGTGATCTTCCGATTGCCAGACAAACTCCACCGGCTGATCTTTGATCTGCTGCCAGAAGCGGTGGCTGTGCAGCGGATTACGCGTCACGCCCGCGCCCACCAGCGCCACCAGCGCCAAGCCGTCGCGCAGCTGCAGATGGCCCGGCAGTGCGGCGTCCTGCAACAGGTTGAAGGCGCTATTCACCACTTCCGAGGTGTAACACAGCTGCAGCAGGCGACGATCGGGATGCACGCCGATTGCCAGCGGACGCAGCTGCGCGCGCTTCAGCAGCAGATCGATCTCTTTCTGCTGGGTTTTGAAATCGTGATTGTCGGGAATTTGAATCTCCACCAGACACACATCATCGTGGCTGGTGACGATTCGCGCGCCGGTGCCGGAGGCTAGCACGCGTTCAATACGCGTCGAGCCTTGCTCAGGTTGATAGCTGCAACGCAGCTGCAAATCGATGTCGCTGTTGGAAACCGGCTGCAAGGTGCGGGTGTGCAGCACCGGCGCAGCCAGACGCGCCAGCTCGCTGGCTTCATCAAGACGCAGCAGCGGCAGCAGGCACGCATCAGAGACTTTACGCGGATCGGCGCTGTAAACGCCTGCCACATCGCTCCAGATGGTCACGCGACCGACGCCCGCCAGCGCACCAATCTGCGTTGCCGAGTAGTCCGAGCCGTTACGGCCGAGCAGCACGGTTTCACCCGCTTCGCTGCGGCTGATAAAGCCGGTCACCACCAAACGCTTATGCGGATGCTGTGTTAACAGCTCCTGCAGCAGCGGCCAGGATTTGCCTTCATCAACCTGCGGCTGCGCGGCACGTTCAGCACGCAAGAAGTCACGCGCATCCAGCCAGGCGGCTTCGATCTCGCGCTGGCTCAAAACCGCAGCCATCAAGCGCGCTGACCAGATTTCGCCATGCCCCACCACTTCGGCATACACCGCGTCGGTGATGGTGCCATCGAGCAGCGCCGCCAGTCTTTCCAGATCGCGTATAAAGGAAGACGTCAGGGTTTCGGCATATTCAGCAGGCAGCAGCGCAGCAATTAATTCGCTGTGAAAACGCCGTAAAGCCTGTTGCACCTGATGGGCAGATAAGCGATCGCTCTGGCTCAATTTCAGCCAGCTGATCAACTGGTTAGTGGTGCTGCCTGCGGCAGAGACCACCATTAAGTCGCCTGGCTGGCTGTAATCCGCCATGATGCTGGCCACGCGCTGATAGCAACGTGCGTCGGCCAGGCTACTGCCACCAAATTTATGCAACTGCTTGATCGGCGTTCCCGCGCCCACTGAACTCGTCATGATTACTCCTCGGCTGCGATCCGGAATGCATTATCCAGATCGGCGATTAAATCTTCGTGATCTTCAATCCCAACAGAAATACGCAGCAGTGTTTCCGAAATTCCCGCTGCCGCGCGCGCTTCTGCAGACATGCCGGCATGCGTCATGGTCGCGGTATGCGAAATCAAACTCTCTACGCCGCCCAGCGATTCGGCCAGTGTGAACAGCTGCAGCGCTTTCAGGAAGCGGCGCAGGCGAGCCTCATCGGCATCGATTTCGAAACTCAGCATGGCACCAAAACCACGCTGCTGACGTACCGCAAACTCATGACCGGCATTTTCCGGCAGGGACGGATGATACAGTTTTTTCACCAGCGGTTGTTGCTTCAGGTAATCAACTATCGCCAATGCATTGCGTTGTGCGGCGGCGATGCGCGGTGACAGCGTGCGCAAACCTCGCAGCAGCAGGTAGCTATCAAACGCCGCGCCGGTTACACCAATATTATTCGCCCACCACGCCAGATCGGTGGCCATCGCTGGATCTTTCGCAATCACCGCGCCCGCCACCACATCAGAGTGACCATTGAGGTATTTGGTGCAGGAGTGAACAACCAAGTCGGCACCCAGCGCCAGCGGGTTTTGCAGCGCCGGGCTGAGGAAGGTGTTGTCTACCACGCTAATGGCGCCAGCTTCACGCGCGGCGGCGCAGATGCTGGCGATATCGACCACACGCAGCAGTGGATTACTTGGGCTTTCAACCAGCACCAGTTTTGGCTTCTCGGCCAGAGCAGCGGCCAGCGCCGCTTTGTCGCCCTGATCGACAAACTTCACGCGATAGGCGCCGCGCTTGCTCAGGCTATCGAACAGGCGATAGCTGCCGCCGTAACAGTCGTGTGGCGCCACCAGCAGATCGCCCGGCTTCAGGAACACGGTTGTCACCAGATGAATCGCTGACATGCCGGTATTGGTCAATACCGCGCCTGCGCCACCTTCCAGCTCTGCCAGCGCGCGCTGAACCACATCGCGCGTTGGATTACCACGACGTGAATAGTCATGCGCACGCGGCTCATTGAAGTCGAGGAAGTTATAGGTGCTGGAGAGATGAATCGGTGGGACAACGCAGCCATATTGCTCGTCATCATTCAAACCGCTACGTACTGCGATGGTTGCCTGTTTACGCGTCATGGTGCTTACTGTTCCTGAAGAAAAAGAAGAGCAACAGGATAACATTCCGCACATAGACGTCAATACATCTGGACATCTAAATGTCTTTGCGTATAGATTGAGCAAATCATCAATAACCGCTAAAATTGTCCGTCATCGCCTGGTGTTCAGCGCGCTTTCCTTTGCAGAAGCGGTGCTCAAGCATAAAACCTGCGGTTTAAGGGGTCAGGCATCGAAAAATCGGGCATAATCAACGGATTTCCCCATATTCAACTTTTATTGATTAAGGTAACCCATGGCTGAATGGAACGGCGAATATATCAGCCCTTACGCTGAACATGGCAAGAAGAGCGAGCAGGTTAAGAAAATCACAGTTTCTATCCCGCTAAAAGTGCTGAAGATTTTAACGGACGAGCGCACCCGCCGTCAGGTGAACAACCTGCGTCACGCCACCAACAGCGAACTGCTGTGTGAAGCCTTTTTGCATGCTTTCACCGGGCAGCCTCTGCCGAACGATGTCGATTTGCGTAAAGAACGCAGCGATGAGATTCCGGAAGAAGCGAAACAGATTATGCGTGAAATGGGCATCGATCCCGATAGTTGGGAATACTGAAGCCAGAAATAAAAAAACCCAGCCGAGGCTGGGTTTTTTCTTGCTGCCGAATCGCGAAGATTCGACGGCCAAAAATCTTATTTCTTGCTTGCTGGAACGCTGAAACGCTTGTTGAAGCGATCTACACGGCCACCGGTGTCAGCAATACGCTGCTTACCAGTGTAGAACGGGTGGCATTTGCCGCACACGTCCAGGTTCAGACCAGAAGCCATGGTTGAACGGGTGTTGATCACGTTACCGCAAGAGCAAGTCATGGTTACTGCTTCGTACTTAGGGTGAATACCTTGTTTCATGGGAGAACCTCATAAAAGGCCGTGTCGCTCTCCGTGCCAGGCTCAGCCTGCACAGCACCACACGCGGTTGAACATTAAGTGTATGCTCCGACAAGTGTTCTCATCGAAGGCGGCATAGTATACAGAAATTAACCGGTTTTAGCAAATAGCCGCTTCCTAATTAGCCGTGTACACTACTTCTCCTTAATTCAGAACCGGATAGAGATTCAGATGCCCGTTGTTCAGGTTGCCCTGCCCGTTCCGCTACCTCGCCTGTTTGATTACTTGCTGCCTGCCGATGCGCCGCAGCCGGTGGCGGGCGCACGCGTGAATGTGCCGTTCGGCAATCGCAAAATGATCGGCATTGTGATCGGTACGCGTGAGACCAGCGATCTGCCGCTGACGCAGCTCAAGCAGATAGAGAGCGTGCTCGACGATCAAAGTCTGTTCTCGCCCGCGCTGTGGCGCATTTTGCATTGGGCCGCCAACTATTATCATTCGCCGCTCGGCGAAGTGCTGAGCCATGCGCTGCCGGTGCTGCTGCGTCAGGGCAAACCCGCGCAGGAAGCGCCGCTGTGGCAATGGGTGATTAATGATGCTGGCCGTGAAGTGGCGATGGAGAGCCTGAAGCGCGCGCCGAAACAGCAGCAAGCGCTGGCGATGCTACGTCAGCGACCGCTCTATCGTCATCAGGTCAGCGAACACGATTTTACCGATGCCGCGCTGCAAGCGTTGCGCGCAAAAGGCTTGTGCGAACTGCGTGAACACACGCCGCAGATGCACGACTGGCGTACCAGCTTTGCCGTCAAAGGGGATCGCCTGCGCCTGAATACCGATCAGGCGATGGCGGTGGGCGCGATGCGCAGTGAAGACGATCACTATGCGCCGTGGCTGCTGGCTGGCATTACCGGCTCGGGTAAAACTGAAGTGTATCTCAGCGTGCTGGAGAACGTGCTGGCACGCGGCAAACAGGCTTTGGTGCTGGTGCCGGAAATCGGCCTGACGCCGCAAACCATCGCCCGCTTCCGTGAGCGCTTTGATGCGCCGATTGATGTGCTGCACTCGGCACTGAATGACAGCGAACGCCTCGCCGTCTGGCTGCGCGCGCGCAGCGGCGAAACGGCGATTGTTATCGGTACACGCTCGGCGCTGTTCACGCCGCTGGCGCGCCCCGGCGTCATCATCATTGATGAAGAGCACGACAGCTCGTACAAACAGCAGGAAGGCTGGCGCTATCAGGCGCGCGATCTGGCGGTGTTCCGTGCGCATGAGGAAGATATTCCAATTGTGATGGGTTCCGCCACGCCCGCGCTGGAAACCTTGCACAACGTGCGCGTCGGCAAATATCGCCAGCTCAATCTCACCAAACGCGCGGGCAATGCTAAACCGGCGTTACAGCAGCTGATCGATCTTAAAGGTCAGCAGCTGAAAGGCGGATTGGCGCCAGCACTGCTCGGCAAAATGCGTCAGCACCTGCAGGCCGATAATCAGGTTCTGCTGTTCCTCAACCGCCGTGGCTTCTCTCCGGCGCTGATGTGCCACGATTGTGGCTGGCTGGCCGAGTGCCAGCGCTGCGATAGCTACTACACGCTGCACCAGAACCATCGCCAGCTGCGCTGCCACCATTGTGACAGCCAGCGTCCGCTGCCGAATCAGTGCCCAAGCTGTGGTTCAACGCATTTGATGCCGGTCGGCGTCGGCACCGAACAGCTGGAACAGCAGCTGGGCACGCTGTTCCCCGACGTGCCGGTATCGCGCATCGATCGCGACACCACCAGCCGTAAAGGCGCGCTGGAGCAGCATCTGGCCGATGTGCATCGCGGCGGCGCGCGCATTCTGGTGGGCACGCAGATGCTGGCGAAAGGCCATCATTTCCCGGATGTCACGTTGGTGTCGCTACTGGATGTTGATGGCGCGCTGTTCTCGGCCGATTTCCGCGCCGCCGAGCGTTTCGCTCAGCTCTATACGCAGGTCGCGGGTCGCGCCGGTCGTGCGGGTAAACAGGGCGAAGTGTTGCTGCAGACCCATCATCCGGAACATCCATTGCTGCAAACATTGCTGCATCGCGGCTATTTCGCCTTTGCCGATCAAACGCTGCTGGAGCGTCAGTCCGTTCAGCTGCCGCCGTGGACCAGCCATGCGCTGTTCCGCGCTGAGGATATGGATAACCAACAGGCGGCGGAATTCCTCACACAGCTGCGCAATTTGCTGGAAGCCAGCCCGCTTAAAGATGAGGCGATGTGGCTGATGGGGCCGGTTCCGGCGTTGGCACCGAAGCGCAGTGGACGCTGGCGCTGGCAGCTGCTGTTGCAGCATCCGTCGCGCAAACGTCTGCAACAGCTGTTGAGCGGATCGCTGCCGCTGATCGCCACCTTGCCGGCATCGCGTAAAGTGAAATGGACGCTGGATATCGATCCCACCGAGAGCTAAGCCACGCCACAACTGCGAGCCAGATCGAAAAAAGTCGCACAAGTCACAATTTTTATGCAAATTAAGTAACAACCCGACGCGACCTTGGGTTAACAATAGTGCCGACCCGGTTGAAGCCCGGTAATGTCTGAAAATCAATGCGCTGTACCGCGTCAGGAGTTATACGTTGGACCAGAAGCAACCCTCCACCGCCGCCACCATGAAAGATGTGGCCGAGAAAGCAGGCGTTTCAACCGCTACGGTTTCACGTGCGTTGATGAATCCAGAAAAAGTCTCTGCTGCTACCCGGCTCAAGGTCGAAAAAGCCGTGATTGCCGTGGGTTATGCGCCGCACGGTTTGGCGCGCAATGCCAAACGCGGTGAAACACAAACCATTCTGGTGATTGTGCCGGACATCTGCGATCCCTTCTTCAGTGAGATCATTCGCGGCGTGGAAGTCACCGCTGCGCATGAAGGTTATCTGGTACTGATTGGCGATTGCGCGCATCAGAATAAACAGGAAAAAACCTTTCTGAATTTAATGCTGACGCGACAGATCGACGGCATGGTGCTGTTGGGTTCACAGCTGCCGTTTGAGGCGGGCATTGAAGATCAGCGCAACCTGCCGCCGATGGTGATGGGCAACGAATTTGCGCCGGAGATGGCATTACCCACGGTCCATATCGATAACCTCACCGCCGCTTTTGAAGCGGTGAATCACCTGCTGCAGCTTGGTCATCGCCAAATTGCCTGCATCACCGGGCCAGAACACATTCCGCTGAGCCAGTATCGTTTGCAGGGCTACATACAGGCGCTGCGTCGCAGCAGCATCGCCATCGACCCAACGATGATTGTGCATGGCGATTTCACCTTTGAAGCCGGCGCGAATGCGCTTAAGCAGTTGATGAGTTTGCCGCAGCCGCCGAAAGCGATTTTCTGCCATAGCGATTTGATGGCGCTGGGCGCGATGAACCAGGCGCGTAAACTTGGCATGCGCATTCCGCAGGATCTGTCGGTGGTGGGCTTTGATGATATCGAACTGGCGCAATACTACGATCCGCCGCTGACCACCGTGGCCCAGCCGCGTTTTGCCATCGGCCGAGAAGCGATGCTGCTGTTACTTGATGAGCTGCAGGGTAAACGCGTGAATAACGGTTCGCGCCTGCTGGATGCGGAGCTGCGCGTGCGCGGCAGTACGGCACCGGCGGCAAAACGGGAGAAATAGTGCGTAGACGCCTGCATTTTCAGCGGATTCTGAAGGCAGACTGTGCTGGTCAAAGTTCCAGCCCTTGCGTAACATGGCGCATTCATTGCCGGGCAATTAACAGCACATTTACATGCCCATTGGCATTTTTTTGAAGGGTAGCAGAACGAAAGTGGCACAGAAAGATTATGTAGGCCGCGGGCGTTCAACAGGGACGCGTCGCAAAAAACCCGCCAGCCGCAGCAAGAAAAGCAAAGGCGGATCAGGCACTTCAAAGCTCATGATGGTACTGGCCGCGGCCGTGCTGGTCACCTTTGCCGGTGGTTTATGGTTTATCTCGCATCATAAGAAAGAAGAGATTGAGGTCATTCCAAACCACAAAGCCAACGGTAACGGCCTGCCGCCGAAGCCGGAAGAGCGCTGGAAGTACATCAAAGAGCTGGAAAATCGCCAAATTACCGTTCCGTCGCCAACTGAGCCTTCGGCTGGTGGCGTGCAATCACAAACTCAGCTGACCGATGAACAGCGCCAGCTGCTGGAGCAGATGCAGGCCGATATGCGCCAGCAGCCGACGCAGTTGAACGAAGTGCCGTGGAACGAACAAACCCCGGCGCAGCGCCAGCAAACGCTGCAGCGTCAGCAGGTGCAGCAACAGCAGGTTCAGCAACAACAACAGCAGCAGTTGCAACGTCAGCAGCAGCAGCGCCAGCAACAGTTGCAGCAACAACAGGCCGCGCGTCAGCAGCAGCAACAGCAAGCTGCGCCGATCACGCGTGAGCCAACGCAGCAAACCAAGCCGCAGGAAACGGCCAAGGCGAAAGCGGAAGAGAAAGCCGCTTCACAACGCTGGATGGTGCAGTGTGGTTCGTTCAAAGGTACCGATCAGGCGGAATCCGTGCGCGCCGGTCTGGCATTTGAAGGATTTGAGAGCCGCATTACCACCGGCGGTGGCTGGAATCGCGTGGTGATCGGGCCGTTCAAAGATCGCAGCAGCGCCGACAGCACAGTCAAACGCTTACACAGTTCCGGCCACGGAAGTTGTATTCCCCTCGCTGCTGGGGGTTGAAACCCCTTTTTCCTACCCCATATCTGGTTGCATGATACTCCGCGCCGAGTGCGCGGAGTTCCTTTTCTACTGCAACAAGGGGTCTGCCCGTGACAACAATAGTAAGTGTACGACGCAACGGCCAGGTAGTGATTGGCGGTGATGGCCAGGCTACGCTCGGCAATACCGTAATGAAAGGCAACGTTAAAAAAGTCCGTCGTCTTTACAACGATAAAGTGATCGCCGGCTTTGCTGGCGGTACCGCAGATGCCTTCACCCTGTTTGAACTGTTTGAGCGCAAGCTGGAAATGCACCAGGGCCATCTGGTGAAAGCGGCGGTCGAACTGGCTAAAGATTGGCGTACCGATCGCATGCTGCGCCGCCTTGAAGCGCTGCTGGCGGTGGCCGACGAAAACGCCTCATTAATCATCAGCGGCAACGGCGACGTTATCCAGCCGGAAAATGACCTGATCGCAATTGGTTCTGGTGGGCCTTACGCCCAGGCAGCGGCACGCGCGCTGCTGGAAAACACCGACATTGGTGCACACGATATCGTGGAGAAAGCGCTGAACATCGCTGGCGATATCTGTATCTACACCAACCACAATATTAACTTCGAAGCATTACCGTCTAAGGCTAAGGACTAAACATCATGTCTGAGATGACTCCACGCGAGATTGTCAGCGAGCTTAACCGCTTTATCATCGGCCAGGACGGCGCAAAGAAGGCGGTCGCGATCGCCCTGCGTAATCGCTGGCGCCGCATGCAGCTCGACGAAGAGCTGCGCCACGAAGTGACGCCAAAAAACATTCTGATGATTGGTCCAACCGGTGTCGGTAAAACCGAAATCGCCCGTCGCTTAGCCAAACTGGCGAACGCACCGTTCATCAAAGTGGAAGCCACCAAATTCACCGAAGTCGGTTACGTCGGTAAAGAGGTTGATTCCATCATTCGCGATCTGACCGATTCTGCCATCAAGATGGTGCGCAGCCAGGCAATCGAGAAGAACAAGTACCGCGCGGAAGAGATGGCGGAAGAGCGCATCCTGGATGTGCTGATCCCACCCGCGAAAAATAACTGGGGCCAGGCTGAACAAGCGGCTGAGCCATCGGCAGCGCGTCAATCCTTCCGCAAGAAACTGCGCGAAGGCCAGCTGGATGACAAAGAGATTGAGATCGATCTGGCCGCTTCATCGGCTGGCGTTGAGATCATGGCGCCTCCGGGCATGGAAGAGATGACCAGCCAGCTGCAATCGATGTTCCAGAACCTCGGTGGGCAGAAGCAGAAACCGCGTAAGCTGAAAATCAAAGAAGCCATGAAGCTGCTGATTGAAGAAGAAGCGGCCAAGCTGGTGAACCCGGAAGAGCTGAAGCAGGATGCCATCGATGCGGTTGAGCAGCACGGTATCGTGTTCATCGACGAAATCGACAAAATCTGTAAGCGTGGCGGCCAGAATGCGGGCGGTCCAGACGTGTCACGCGAAGGCGTACAGCGCGACCTGCTGCCGCTGGTGGAAGGTTGCACCGTTTCCACCAAGCACGGCATGGTGAAAACCGACCACATTCTGTTTATCGCTTCCGGCGCGTTCCAGGTCGCCAGCCCGTCAGATCTGATCCCAGAACTGCAAGGCCGTCTGCCGATTCGCGTTGAACTGCAGGCGCTGACCGTCAATGACTTCGAGCGCATTCTGACCGAGCCAAACGCCTCGGTTACTGTGCAGTACAAAGCGCTGATGGGCACCGAAGGGGTCAATATCGACTTCACCGATGACGCAGTGCGGCGTATCGCCGAAGCCGCATGGCAGGTGAACGAGACCACCGAGAACATCGGTGCGCGTCGTCTGCATACCGTGCTGGAGCGTCTGATGGAAGATATCTCCTATGACGCCAGCGATCGTAACGGTGAGTCGATCACTATCGATGCCGAGTACGTTGGTAAGCATCTGGATGAGCTGGTGGCCGACGAAGATCTCAGCCGCTTCATTCTGTAAGCTTCACCCGCGAAATCTCTGCCCGGCCACTGTGCCGGGCTTTTTTTTACGCAGGATATTGATGCAACGCTTTTTTTGGCGGTTGATGATTTTGCCAACAATCGCCAGATAGCGATATACTTAGCGCTCCTGTGGCAAACAGACGAAAACCCTCATGAAATACGATACATCTGAACTCTGTGACATCTACCACGAAGCTGTGAATGTTGTTGAACCGCTTTTTTCGAACTTTGGTGGGCGCAGCTCATTCGGTGGTCAAATCACCACAGTGAAATGTTTCGAAGATAACGGCTTACTCTACGATTTGCTGGAAGAGAACGGTCGGGGTCGCGTATTGCTGGTGGATGGCGGCGGTTCGGTCCGTCGCGCACTGGTCGATGCTCAGCTGGCGAGTCTGGCGGCGCAAAATGAGTGGGAAGGCATTGTGGTGTACGGCTCGGTGCGTCAGGTTGACGATCTCGAAGAGCTGGAAATCGGCATTCAGGCGATTGCGGCGATTCCGGTGGGTGCAGCGGGTGAAGGCATTGGCGAAAGTGACGTGCGCGTTAACTTCGGCGGCGTGACTTTCTTCTCTGGCGACCATCTGTATGCCGACAATACCGGCATCATCCTGTCTGAAGACGCGCTCGACATCGAGTAAGCCGCAACAAAAACGGGTGCCGCGGCACCCGTTGGTTTAAGCATTGACGCTTAAACTTCTTCCATTTTTCCCAGCAGTGCCCGCAGACGATCCTGCCAGACATGCTGCTCTTCTTTCAGATGCTGATTTTCACGCACCAGTGCATCCTGGTTGCCTGAAGCCTGGCTGACTTCGTTTTTCAGCGTGTTGTTTTGCTCTTTCAGCTCTTCAATTTCCATCTGCAGCAGAGTGATGGTATCAATCGCCTGCTGTACTTTCGCTTCCAGTTTCTCGAACACTTCAAATGACATCTTTCTGACCTCTCCTAAATCTTGCAAGGCGTTGATGGGGCTAGTGCATGCCTTATTACAGTGCGCTCAGCCACGATGACTCGATTGTATGTAGCCAAACCCAGCAAGTCCAGCGGCACAAGGCCTGCGAGGGCAGTCTGTAACACTTTTCAGTCTATGCCTAAAAAAATGCGCATCTTCGCGCATCTGTGTGCGCGATCACGTCAGCATCGACCAGTAAAGCGCGGTGAATGGGCCTTAAAGAAACGCAAAAGACGCGAAAACGCGCATTTTTATGACACAGTACACAGTTTTCAATTTCGCTATTTCTCGTTTATGCTCGTTAACGATAAATTCACATCAACCCTACATTGATAGCTGGGCGACTCATGGATGAGAACAAAAACTGATAAAATTTAACCTCGCTTCAGGAATGCCATTATGAGTCAGACAACTAACACACTAAAAGGTCAGTGCATCGCTGAATTTCTCGGTACAGGTTTGATTATCTTCTTTGGTGCAGGCTGCGTTGCTGCACTAAAACTGGCCGGTGCGTCATTCGGTCAGTGGGAAATTTGTATTATCTGGGGTTTAGCCGTCTCCATGGCAGTCTATCTGAGCGCAGGCGTTTCCGGTGCGCATCTTAACCCAGCCGTTACCGTCGCGCTGTGCCTGTTTGCTAATTTTGAAGGTCGTAAAGTTGTTCCCTATATTCTGGCGCAGGTTGCCGGCGCGTTCTGCGCTGCCGCGTTGGTTTACGGTCTCTACTACAATCTGTTCTTCGATTACGAAGCGGGCCATCAAATGGTGCGCGGCAGTGTTGAAAGCCTCGATCTGGCCGGTATCTTCTCGACTTACCCGAACCCGCACATCAGCGTAGCTCAGGCGTTCCTGGTTGAGATGGTGATTACAGCGGTGTTGATGGCGGTGATCATGGCGCTGACCGATGACGGCAACGGTGTGCCGCGTGGTCCGCTGGCTCCGCTGTTGATTGGTCTGCTGGTGGCGGTCATCGGTGGCTCAATGGGTCCACTGACCGGCTTCGCACTCAACCCGGCGCGTGACTTTGGTCCAAAACTGTTCGCCTTCTTCGCTGGTTGGGGCAACGTCGCCTTCACCGGTGGCAAAGATATTCCTTACTTCCTGGTTCCGATTTTTGGCCCGCTGGTCGGTGCTTGCCTCGGAGCCTTTGGTTACCGTTCGCTGATTGGCCGCCATCTGCCAGTTAACGTTGCGGAAGCCAGCACAGCAGAAAAACCGGTTGCGCGCGCTCAGCAGCGTAAAGCGTAAGTTTCATCGATACCACATCAGGACAGCACAATGACTACTGATAAAAAATATATAGTTGCACTCGATCAGGGCACAACCAGCTCACGCGCCGTGGTGCTTGATCATGATGCCAACATCGTTGCGGTTTCTCAGCGCGAATTTACCCAGATCTACCCGAAAGCGGGTTGGGTGGAACATGACCCAATGGATATCTGGGCGTCACAAAGCTCGACGCTGGTGGAAGTGCTGGCGCACGCCGATATTAACTCCGATCAAATCGCGGCGATTGGTATCACCAACCAGCGTGAAACCGCCATCGTGTGGGATAAAGAGACCGGCAAACCGGTTTACAACGCTATCGTCTGGCAGGATCCGCGCACCGCAGATTACTGTAACAAACTGAAGAAAGAGGGTCTGGAAGAGTACATCCAGCACACCACCGGTTTGGTGATTAACCCGTACTTCTCCGGCACCAAAGTGAAGTGGATTCTTGACCACGTTGAAGGCGCACGTGAGCGTGCAAAACGCGGCGAACTGCTGTTCGGTACCGTTGATACCTGGCTGATTTGGAAAATGACGCAGGGACGTGTGCACGTCACCGATCACACCAACGCCTCACGTACCATGATGTACAACATCCACAAGCTGGAGTGGGATGAGCGCATGCTGGAGATCCTCGATATCCCGCGTGAAATGCTGCCAGAAGTGAAAGGATCTTCCGAAGTGTACGGCCAGACCAACATTGGTGGTAAAGGCGGTACGCGTATTCCTATCGCCGGAATCGCCGGTGACCAGCAAGCGGCGCTGTATGGCCAGCTGTGCGTACAACCGGGTATGGCGAAAAACACTTACGGCACCGGCTGCTTTATGTTGATGAACACCGGCACCGAAGCCGTGACGTCTACGCACGGCCTGCTGACCACCATCGCTTGCGGCCCACGCGGCGAAGTGAACTATGCGCTGGAAGGTGCGGTGTTTATCGGTGGTGCGTCGATTCAGTGGCTGCGCGATGAGATGAAGCTGATCAGTGATTCAACCGACTCTGAATACTTCGCGTTGAAAGTGAAAGACACTAACGGCGTATATATGGTGCCGGCCTTCACCGGTTTGGGCGCGCCTTATTGGGACCCGTATGCACGCGGCGCGATTTTCGGTCTGACGCGCGGTGCGAACGCTAACCACATCATCCGTGCCACGCTGGAGTCGATTGCTTACCAGACGCGCGATGTACTGGAAGCGATGCAGAACGATGCCGGCACCCGCCTGCAGTCACTGCGCGTGGATGGTGGTGCGGTCGCCAACAACTTCCTGATGCAGTTCCAGTCTGACATTCTCGGCACGCGCGTTGAGCGTCCGGAAGTGCGTGAAGTCACGGCGATGGGTGCGGCGTATCTGGCTGGCCTGGCCGTTGGCTTCTGGGGCGACCTGGAAGAAGTTCGCGCTAAAGCGGTGATTGAGCGTGAGTTCCGCCCAAGCATCGAAACCACCGAACGTAACGTCCGTTATGCGGGCTGGAAAAAAGCCGTCGCTCGCGCCAAAGCGTGGGAAGACGAAGAGTAACATCCTGCTGACCCGCGGTGCCCTGCCGCGGGTTTTTCCCCCGTCCCGCTTCCCCGCTGTGTTAAACTGCCTGCCTGTTTTTTGTCAGGTGCCACCATGAAACGAGAACTCGCGATTGAATTTTCCCGCGTGACTGAAGCCGCCGCTCTGGCGGGCTATCACTGGTTAGGACGCGGCGATAAAAATGCGGCCGACGGCGCAGCCGTTCACGCCATGCGGATTATGCTCAACACTATTGATATCGATGGCCAGATTGTGATTGGCGAAGGCGAAATCGACGAAGCGCCGATGCTGTATATCGGTGAGAAAGTCGGTACCGGCCGTGGCGACGCGGTGGATATCGCGGTCGATCCGATTGAAGGCACACGCATGACGGCGATGGGCCAGGCCAATGCGCTGGCGGTGCTGGCGGTTGGTGATAAGGGCAGTTTCCTGCACGCACCTGATATGTACATGGAAAAGCTGATTGTTGGACCGGGCGCACGTGGCGCCATCGACCTCAATCTGCCGCTTGATATCAACCTGAAAAACATCGCGCTGGCATTGGGCAAACCGCTCAGCCAGTTAACGGTATCGATTCTGGCCAAGCCCCGCCACGATGCGGTGATTGCCCAGCTGCAGCAGCTCGGCGTGCGCGTGTTCACCTTCCCGGATGGCGATGTCGCGGCCTCGATTCTGACCTGTATGCCGGATAGCGAAGTGGATGTGATGTACGGCATCGGCGGCGCGCCGGAAGGTGTGGTGTCGGCGGCCGTGATCCGTGCGATGGACGGCGACATGCAGGCACGCCTGCTGGCGCGTCACCAGGTGAAAGGGGATAGCGAAGAGAATCGTCGTCTGGGCGAGAATGAACTGCAACGCTGCGCCGAGATGGGCATTGAAGCGGGTCAGGTACTGAAGCTGGATCAGATGGCGCGCAACGATAACGTTATCTTCGCGGCCACCGGCATCACCACCGGCGATTTGCTGAAAGGCATCACGCGTAACGGCAACATCGCCACCAGCGAAACCCTGCTGGTGCGCGGTAAATCGCGCACCATTCGCCGCATCCAGTCAATCCACTATCTGGATCGCAAAGACGCGGCGCTGCATCAATTTATCCTGTAATCGCCTGCTTGCCGCTCTCCGGATGACGTGAGAGCGGCCACCAGCACAGCAGCATCACCAGCGACGTCGCGAACATCAGCATGCCAAGGCTGGATTGATCGTGCTGCGGCAACAGCGCAGAAAGCCACGCCACCACGCCGGAACCGAGATTCTGCAAGCCTCCGATTAACGCACCCGCGCTGCCCGCCAGCCACGCATATGGCTCCATCGCGCCCGAGGTTGCCAGCGGAAACAGCATGCCCGCGCCAAAGAAGAACAGCGCAGCCGGCACCAGCAACGTCCAGATGTTCATCACGCCAAACCAGGCCGGAACCCACATCAGCAAGCCCGCTAACAGGCAGCTGTTCACGCCGTACCACATCAGCGTGTGCCAGGATTTCTGCTCACGTCCGGCAAACCAGGCGCCAAAGAACGCCGCCGGAATCGGCAGGATAAACAGGATGCTGACGGTTAATCCATCCAGCCCCAACACGCCGCCCATCAGCACGCCACAGCTGGCTTCAAACACCGCGATGCCCGCCAGCGCGCCAATCAGTAGCAGCAGATAACGCACAAAGTTGCCGTCGCTCAGCAAAGTGGCATAACGGCGCAGGAACGGCGTGGCGGGCGTATCCGCTGGACGCGTTTCCGGCAGCCAGCGCGCCATCGACGCGGTGACGCCGACGCACAGCAGCAGCAGGAAGGCAAAACAGGCGTGCCAGCCAAACAGATGCGTCAGCAGCGCGCCAATCACCGGAGCCAGCAGCGGGCTGACCAGAATGCCCATATTAAGCAAGCTGTTCGCCTGGCGCAGCGCGATGCCGGAGTAGAGATCGCGCGGCATGGTGCGCGCCATCACGCCCGCCACGCCGGTACCTAAACCTTGTACCGCGCTGCCCAGCACCAAAATATCCAACGAGGGCGCGAACATAGCGATCAACGCGCCGACGGCAAAGATCGTCATGCCAATCAGGATCACCGGACGGCGGCCAAAACTGTCCGACAGCGGGCCGTAGATCAACTGCGATCCGCCGTAGGTCATCAGATAGGCGGCCATCACCTGCTGGATCGCCCCGCTGCGCACATTAAGCGTTTCGGCCATGTGGGCCATGGCTGGCACATAGATGGTTTGCGCCATCTGCCCAACCGCCACCAGCACGATCAGCATGAATAACAGAAAGCGATTTTGCGTTTTACTTATCAACATGGAACAAAATGTCTGCCTGAGAAACAAAGAATAAGCAGCACAAAACAGGCCGCCTCGGATTTATGGCGGCAAAAATATCAGGATTCAGTGACAAATCGAGAGGCGCAGGCAAAGCTGTATGTCTCAAGCCGTCAAGCTGTTTGTCCAGATTGTAAACCGCCCGCTACAGTTGCTGATCTGTGCGCTGCGTTTGTCGCTGAGAGCCCTTTGCCCGTGCATGGACTGGAAATCCGTTAGGCCGATGGCGATGATGTACCTAACTAAACAATATTAAGGAGCCAACATGGCAGAGTGGATCAATGCTGAAGTGAAAGAGGTAAAAAACTGGACCGATGCACTGTTCAGCCTGCGCGTTGCAGCGCCGATTGATACCTTTACCGCGGGACAATTTGCCAAGCTGGCTCTGGAGATTGACGGTGAGCGCGTGCAGCGTGCCTATTCGTACGTCAACGCGCCGCAGGATCCGCTGCTGGAGTTTTATCTGGTCACGGTGCCGGAAGGCAAACTGAGCCCGCGTTTGCAGGCGCTGCAGCCCGGCGAGCAGGTGATGATCACTAAAGAGGCGGCGGGTTTCTTTGTGCTCGACGAAATTCCAGATTGCCAAACGCTGTGGATGCTGGCGACCGGCACGGCGATCGGCCCCTATTTATCGATCCTGCAACAGGGCGAAGATCTGGATCGTTTCGACAATATTGTGCTGGTACACGCCGCGCGCTTCGCCAATGATCTGAGCTTCCTGCCCTTGATGCAGGCGTTGCAGCAGCGCTATCAGGGCAAGTTACACATCCAAACGGTGGTGAGCCGCGAAGAGATCGCCGGTTCGCTGCACGGCCGCGTACCGCAGTTGATTGAAAGCGGAGAACTGGAGCGTGCGGTTGGCTTGCCGCTGACGGCAGAAACCAGCCATGTGATGCTGTGCGGCAATCCACAGATGGTGCGCGATACCCAGCAGCTGCTCAAAGATACGCGTGAGATGCGCAAACATTTCAAACGCAAACCCGGCCACATGACCAGCGAGCATTACTGGTAATCGGCGCGGAGCGAATAATCTGAGATTTTTCCCAGTGTGGGTTTTGACTTTGCCCGGTAAAAACCGTTCTAATCGTGGGCTAAGTGAATGATTTAGGGCCGAAGCAATGAATAACCTGCCAGTCGCGCTGCTGCTTGGCCTCGCACTGACATTTCCCGCCTGGGCGGACGATGCACCCGCGTTGGATCGTAGCGATCATCTGCCTGCAGCGCCCTATCTGCTCGCGGGTGCGCCGACGTTCGATATGACCGTTGCTCAGTTCCGTGAGAAGTACAACGCGGCTAATCCCAATGCATTGCTGCAGGAGTATCGCGCGATTGATAGTCGCGGCGATAAAAGCAATCTGACGCGTGCCGCCAGCAAAATCAGCGAAACGCTGTATGCCTCAACTGCGCTGGAGCAAGGCACCGGAAAAATCAAAACCCTGCAAATCACCTGGCTGCCGGTTCCCGGCCCCGATATGAAAGCCGCGCAGGCTCGCGCCATGGATTACATGACCGCCCTGCTGCGCTTCTTCATTCCCGGCTTGTCGCCTGAAGAGGGGCGTAAAAAACTCGATTCCCTGCTGAGCGCCGGTAAAGGTGCGCGCTATTTTGCCCGCACCGAAGGTGCATTGCGTTTCGTGGTGGCAGACAACGGCGACAAGGGTTTGACCTTCGCCGTTGAACCGATAAAACTGGCGCTCGCGACGCCCTGATCGCACCGGCAAAAATGACGAAAAGCAAAGCCAGCAACACATTTGATCTCTATACTGTCTCGCAGACATCGCTGCCCGATGGCAGCGCTATTTCATGAATCGCGTTATGCGGAGGAAAGAATGCGACATCCACTGGTTATGGGTAACTGGAAACTGAACGGTAGCAAGCAGATCACCAAAGAGCTGATTGAAGGCCTGCGCAAAGAGCTGTCTGGTGTTGATGGTTGTGGCGTCGCGATTGCACCGCCAGCCATCTATCTGGACCTGGCGAAACACGCCATTTCCGGTAGCCACATTGCTCTGGGTGCTCAGAACGTTGACGTTAATCTGTCTGGCGCATTCACTGGCGAAACTTCCGCAGACATGTTGAAAGACGTTGGCGCGAAATACATCATCATCGGCCACTCTGAGCGCCGCACCTACCACAAAGAGAGCGACGAGTTCATCGCGAAGAAATTTGCCGTAGTGAAAGAAGCGGGTCTGGTGCCGGTTCTGTGCATCGGTGAAACTGACGCAGAAAACGAAGCGGGCAAAACGGAAGAAGTGTGCGCACGTCAGATCGACGCCGTGCTGGAAACGCAGGGCGCCGCGGCGTTCGAAGGCGCAGTCATCGCTTATGAGCCAGTTTGGGCTATCGGTACCGGCAAATCTGCTACGCCAGCGCAGGCTCAGGCGGTGCATAAATTCATTCGTGACCATATCGCGAAGAAAGATGCGGCTATCGCTCAGCAAGTGATCATTCAGTACGGCGGTTCGGTCAACGACAAAAACGCCGCTGAGCTGTTCACCCAGCCAGATATCGATGGCGCGCTGGTTGGCGGTGCTTCACTGAAAGCGGATGCTTTTGCGGTGATCGTGAAAGCGGCAGCAGCAGCGAAAAACGCGTAACTTAGCGTTTAGGTGCAGATTAAGGCGGCTGATTAGCCGCCTTTTTTATTGGCCGCTATTAATTGCGCCCCTACGAAAAAAGGGTTATTGCGGCAATATGCTGCAGTTATGATCCTGCAGCTCTTCCGCCGAACCGCTGTTCAGTTTCAGCCAGTTACGTTCCAGCGCCAGCAGCGCTAAACGGCCATCCGGCAGCTGTGCCAGCGCCAGGCCATATTTCCCCATCTCGCTGCGCGCATGCGGCACTTCATCCGCCAGACGGATAAACGCACTCTGCTGCGCCAGCTCTTGCTTAGAAAGCGCCCGCACCAGATAACCATGCTTACGCAGCGTTTCACTCTGCCACTGCGCATTCAGTCTCGGTGCCAGCGCATCCAGCTGCTGGCGCACATCCGGACGCAGACAGGAAATATGAATATGCAGCTGATTCTGCGTACGCCCGTATTGCGCATTGATGGCCAGCGACAGCGCGCTATCGGGAATCGGCGCGCCGTGCCTTTGCGCCAGTAATGCGCGCTGTTGCCAGGCCTCGGCAAACAGATTTGGTGTAGCAGGTTCAAGAATGATGGGACTTTCCATGCCGGTGATTTTTTCGATCGGCATCAGCAGATACTGCAACGGCCCGTTGAGATCTTTCAGCGTGACGTAACCCTGCGCGCTATTCACCTGCTGGCATGGCGCTGGGTTGCCCGTCGCCGCCATATTCGGCACGCACTTTTCGCTGATGATCTGCCATAAGGCGTTAGAGTTTTTATGGAAATGGATGGCGCCGGCGATCAGTCCGACAATCAACAGCACCAATAAAGCGGTAAGTAACTTCAGGGTACGACGACTGCCCTGCATAGCCCGATTCCTCTGTTCATCACCTGCCAGCATCCTCGCCTGGCAGGTGATGAAAGTCACGGACTAATCCTCCGCGCCACGCAGGATGGCGTCGAGTTTTTCTGGCTGCAAACGAATCTGCGCTGCACGACGATGCGCCTGCATCCCTTCGGTACGGCTCTGGCGCACCGCAGGAGCAGCGATGGCGGCGATGCCCTGATCGTCAATCCATTGATGCGTGCAGGTTTTCAGATACGCACCGACCCACAATCCGCCGGTGTAACGTGCCGCCGCCATGGTGGGCAGCGTGTGGTTGGTGCCGCAGCATTTATCAGAAAACACCACGCTGGCGTTTTGCCCGATAAACAGCGATCCGTAATTGCGGATGCGCGCCGCCAGCGCATGGGGATCGCGCGCATGGATTTGCAGATGCTCAGTGGCGATCTCATCGGTGTACGCCACCATCGCATCCTCGTCGGCACAGAGAACAATTTCGCCCTGACGCTGCCACGCCTCACCAGCCGTTTTCGCCGTCGGCAAGGATGCCAGCTGCGCCTCAATTTCCCGCAATGTTGCATGCGCCACGCGCTCGCTGGTGGTGGCCAGCCCAACACGCGTGCGCACGTCATGCTCCGCCTGCGCCAGCAGATCCGCTGCCAGCACGCGCGGATCAGCACTGTCATCGGCGACGATAAAGATTTCGCTCGGCCCCGCCAACGCATCAATACCCACTTTGCCAAATACCTGACGCTTCGCCTCATTGACGAAAGCGTTGCCCGGCCCGACGATCTTGTCCACCGCCGGCAGCGATGCGGTGCCGTATGCCATCGCGGCAATGGCCTGCGCACCACCAACTTTGAAAATGCGGTGCGCTCCGGCCAAGTGGCAAATTGCAATCATTGCCGGATGAGCGCCCGGCGGCAGACAGGCGATGATGTTATCGCAGCCCGCCACCACCGCTGGCACGATAGACATCACCGGCGCGGAGAGGATCGGATAGCGTCCGCCCGGCACATAGCAGCCCACGGTTTCAATCGGGATGATGCGATGCCCCAGATGAACGCCCGGCAACGTCTCAATCTCCAGCGGCTGCAAGGTGGCGCGCTGCGCTTCGGCGAAGCGGCGCACCTGCGCAATGGCAAACTCACTGTCCTGGCGGGTTTGATCGGCGAGTTGCGCCAGCGCCTGCTCGATCTCTGCTGCCGAAACTTCCAGCTGCTCCGGCGCGACACCATCAAATTTCTGCGAGTAATCACGCAGTGCCGCGTCTCCGCGCTGACGCACGTTGCTAATAATGTCGCTCACGGTGGCGATCAGGCTGGCATCCGCCTGCGCATCCTCGCCCGCGGCTTGCTTGATAAACTGCACGCGTTGTTTGCTCATGCTTCCGTCTCCGCCAGTTGTCCCAATTTGATCTGCGCCAGCATCGCAAGGTGATCGTAAACCACCCATTCATCAACAATTTTGCCGTTCACCACGTGATAGTGGCTCATACCCATCACCAGCAGACGCTGTCCCGTTGGTTTACCCAACTCGCCGTAGCCAAGATGATGCCCTTCCATTACCCAGCGCACCGCCACTTTGGTGCCGCCCTCTTCACATGGATTGGAGCAGATATGCTGCGGCATCCATGCGCCGTCTGGGATCATGCCGATCAGCGCCAGCGTCTGATGGATCACCGATGCCTGACCATATAACTCTTTCATCAGTGGGCCGTGCCACTGCACATTGCTGGCGTAAACCTCTTTCACTTTGCCCAGCATGCGTTTGTTGTAAATCTCGTGCAGCCAGCCCAGCACCTGTGCTTCGGTATCAGTGTGCGCCAGCGTGTAATCCGGATCGCTTTCTGGCGGATACTGGCCGAGCAGACGACGGTTTTCGCCAATCTCCGTCAGTCGGAAACCCTTATCAAACTGCTCTTTCGCCATGTTGTACGCGATCTGGTCGGTATCCAGCCCCAATTGACGCATCAGCGACATGTTGTCGCTCACCACCCATTCGCGGTAAATCTTGTTTTCCAGAATCATGCAGTCCGCCACGGTGCGCGTGGTGAAGGTGCGGTTGGTGGGTTTACCGTATTGGCTTGATTGTGTATGCCGGCCGCTACCGGTAACCAGATGCGAGGTGTAAAAACCGTCAACGTCGTTGCCGTTCCAGATCACCTGCGTTGCCATGCCGCGACGTTCCGGGAAGGCGACCAAACGTTGCAAGGTATCGAGCACCACTTGTTCACGGGTATAAATGGTGCCCAATGCGTTGTATAACACGCAGTTATGGGTGTAATGGCTGTAGATCAGCCCGACATCGCGCTCATCCCAGATCTTGTGGGTACAACGCACAATGTAATCAACGATATCGGTATAGCAGGGATCGAAACCGCGCATTGGCTGCACCCGCGCGCGGTTTTCTGGAACCAGATCGACAAAATCCCGTCGCTCAACCTGCAAAACCGGTTCGGCCTGGGTGCGTGCTGAGGTTTTTTCTGCGCTCTTTTCACTGGCGGTGGCTTTATTAGCCGTGTCCGTTGTAGACATAAACACTCCTGCTTTTGACGAATTAAGGGTGAGCGCGGTCCTCGCAATCAAGCGCTGCCGATTCACCCGGCTGAATTCAGGGTGCAGAACGCCGTCGGTAATTAAGGGATTAATTGCCGTGACGTGATGCGTTATTTAAAAGTGCTGATTAATCAGCTGAGTAGCTGTAACCAGATTGAGAGTTCATCGATACCTAAATATTCCCGCATGATGACGCCATCACGTAATTCCAAATGAGAAATACCGGAAATACACACTGGCTTGCGCGACGGCGGACCAAACTTTCCGTAGCCGTCATGCCAGCTCAACAGTGACCAGCGCAGGCTGATGCGCACCGGTTCGTTGGCATCGCGGCGCACCACCAAATGATGCAGCTGCGTTTCGCTGTCAGCGAATGAGGCGCGATAGCCGGAAAGGAAGCTGCCAATCTCCAGCTCGCCGGTAAAGCTGCTGTGGCCCGGTCCGTGCAAGGTGGCGGCGGGATGATAAACACCAGGCACCACACCGCTGTTGCCGCCGGCCCACATGCTGAGATAGCGCTCAATCAAACCCGCGATGGTTCCTTCGGCATCATCGCCATCCGGGCCGCCAGCCCAACGCGCTTCCAGCTCTTCGGGCGCGGGCATCTCCAGCCCTTGCTGCTGGCGCATCTGCGTTAGATGCTGGGCAAACTCCGCCACGTTGGTACCAATCTGCGCAAGAATGCCCGCGCGATCCTGCAGCAGCCACTCTTGCTCCACCAGCCCATCACGACAAATACGATCGGCGAAAGTACGTACCCAAACCGTTTTGCCACTCGGCGCGCCAAAGAAGCCTTCGCCCAGATGCTGAATACGTGCCTGCGTGCGCTGCGAGGCGTACCAACAGGTATCGCCTTCACGCGCGGTGAGAATATCTTCGGTCAGCACCTGACGCTGCGGGAAGCAATGTAACGCTTCCAGCGTCAAACGCATGAAATCGCTGAGTTCGGTCAGGCGCTTTTCCGGCGTGTGAAATACCACCGGCGTGGCGTAGAAATCAGCCAGCTGCCCGATATCCTTCTGCTCCCATACCACGTGGGTTAACGTCAGAATAAACTGCTGAATAGAATCAAACTGGGGACTGAAACCCGGCAATCGCATTACTCAACCTCCTCTGAACGAAATAGCAGCTGGCCGTTCTCTTCTACCACGCCGTGACGCGGACGCCGCGCGGAGTGGCGTACTACCAACGTGCCGGGAATAACAATTTGCTCGGGTGCCATCACCGCGCTGTCGATTTGCTGCATTAGCAGGCCAATGGTGCGTTGCACCATCACTTCAACCGGCTGACAGATAGACGTCAGCGCATACGAAGGCCAGCCCGCTGGACCAACATCGTCATAACCCACCACCGACACATCCTGCGGAATGCGCAGACCAAACTCGTAACGCGCCACATCCATAACCGTCAGCGCCATATGATCGTTGACGGCAAACACCGCATCGGGCGGCGTGCCGCTGCTGAACAATTGACGCGCCGCCTGTGCGGTTTGCTCGCTGTCGTTTTGACCCGCTAACACCGTGACGTCGATGTTGCGCGCGCGCAATGCCTCGCGAAAACCGTCCAGCCGTAGCTGATTTACCGAAGCGTTGTCCGCGCCGGTAATGCAGGCAAAGCGTTGATGTTCGCCTGCCAACAGAAATTCGGCGATCTGACGTGCGGCGGCACGGTTATCGGTATTCACGCTTGACGCCATTTCGCTTTCGGCGGTGCGGTTGAACAGCACCACCGGAATGCCCGCGCCGTGGCACTCTTCGGATAACGCATCGGATAACGCGCCGGATGCCAGCACAATGCCATCCACGCGGTACTGCATGATCTGATCGAAAATGCGGTCAACATTGCTATCCCGATCGCTGACGAACAGCAGCAGATGGTAGTTAAGCGCATCCAGTTCACGCCCCAACGCTTCCAGCACATGGGGATAAAACGGATTATCGAAACAGGAGATCACCACACCAACGATGCGCGAACGTGCGGTGTTCAGCGATCGCGCCAACGCGTTGGGTCGATAACCCAACTCACGGGCAGACTGCAGCACCTTTTCACGCGTGGCCGGTGAAATACTGGCGCCCGGCGTGAAGGTACGCGATACCGCAGACTGTGAAACGCCGGCGTGCTGCGCAACTTGTTGTGAGGTCACTGGACCGAAGGTCTTACGTTTCATGGCGTTATCTTCCTGTTTAGCACACTGATGCACGGGTGACTGCCGGGCATTGTAGCCAATTTCATCAACCGGACTCACCTGCTTCGGTGTGTGTTTTTTACTCTTACACCTTTTTTGCATGCGTATGCAACACTCAATAACTTTTTTTTCACATTGCCAAGCACACACTTTACAAACATGAAATCATTTCGTAACTTCGGCCATTGAATACGTATTCAATGCATGCAACATAACCGACCCGGACTCAGGATGAAACCCGCGTTTTTAGTCACTTATCTGCGTTGATAAGAGGTTTAACATGTTTCGAGCACTGTTTAGCCGTCCCGAGCTGTTGACGTTTTTCACCATGAGCGTGCTGTTTTTTATCTGCATTCACGGCTTCGATGCCTTCATGGCGCCTTACATGGTGAGATTAGGCATTGAACCGCAAACCATCGGCATGATCATGGGCGCCTCTGGTTTGGCATCGCTGTGTATCCGTTTTCCGCTCAGCGTCATCTCTGACGTGATGAAAAATCGCAAAGTGTTTATGCAGTTCGCCCTGCTGCTGCCGGTGATTGCCTGGCCGCTGGCATGGATGTTCCCCGCTGCGCTGACATTCTGGCTGGCCAAGCTGGCCTGCGGCATCGCTGCCGCGAGTTGGGTGCTCTACAACATCATTTTCATCCGCTATTTTCCTCGTGATGACGCGCCGGCTGCAGTGGCGCTGTTGGCATTGGCCGGGCCGATTGGCGTATTTATTAGCAATGCCATTTGCGGTGCCGTTGCCCTATGGCTGGGCAGTACGCAGGCGTTTTTTGTGCCAGCGATTGCCGGTTGCCTGGCGCTGCTTCTCAGCCTGCGCGTTCGTGAAGAGGAAGATAGCCACAAAGCGCCGCACCTCAAAGCCTGTATCGACAGCGCTAAACGCCAGCTAGCGGACCGCTCAATTTGGTTTATTGGGCTGCTGGCGACGGTGGTGATTTTGGTCCCGTTTGCCACTCGCGACACGCTCACGCCCATATACGCTCAGCAGTTAGGTGCCAAGGCGGGCACGCTGGCAGTGCTGAGTAATATCCACTTGTTGTTTTATGGTGTGGCCGTGGCATTGTGCAGTTCCGTGTTTTATCAGCGGCTGGGCTTGGTTAACACCGCGCTGGTGGGCATCGGATTACAAATCATCTCGTCAATTTTCGTCCCCTTGACCAGCAACATGTGGCTGATTTACCTGTGGCAAGGTCTGGCCGGTTTTTCCTTTGGCATGGCGTTTGCCGTGTTTATGTCCTTAAGCGTGGTTAACACTTCGGAACATGAACAAACCACCCGGATGGGGCTGTTTCAAACCATCTATTCGTGCGGCATGTTTTTCGGCCCGGTGCTGATGGGCGTGTTGTTGCAACACGTCAATGTCTACGCGGGTTATTGGGTGATTGGTGGCTTGTGTCTGATCGCTGGCGTGTTAACACCGCTAGCGGCAAAACGGGTGCAGCAGCGTCAGTTGCCGCCAGCGGCACGTGAAGCGAGCGGCATGCTGTCGCAGGATGCGGTGAAATGAGTGCCGCGCGTCTGCAACCGCAGCGCAACAGTGCGGAAGAGGTTGAACGCCGCTTAGCCGCTATCAACGCAGGTCGCGCGCTCAACGCGATTATCAGTATTAATCCCCAGGTGATGAAAGAGGCACAGCGCTGCGATCGCTTATGGCGTAGCGGCGCGCCGGTTGGCGTGCTGCACGGCATTCCGCTGGTGATAAAAGATAATATTGATTGCGTCGGCATGGCTACCACGCTCGGCTGCCGGGCGCTGGCCGAAGCACAGCCACGTGCAGATGCGCGCGTAATTGCACGCCTGAGAACTGCGGGTGCGCTGATTCTCGCCAAAGCGAATCTGTCTGAGTTCGCCTTTGACGTACGTTCGCGCAGTTCGCTCGGCGGCGATGTGCGCAATCCCCTGAATCCACAGCTGACCGCCGGTGGCTCAAGCGGCGGCAGCGCAGCGGCGGTGGTGGCCGGTATGGCGGATGCGGCACTCGGCAGCGATACTGGCGGATCGATCCGCATTCCCGCGGCATGGACCGGTCTGGTGGGACTGCGTCCGGCATTTCGCCGCCGCCAGCTGCGCGGCGTCGCGCCGCTTTCGCTCAGCAAAGACACCGTTGGGCCGATGACATGGTGCGTGGCTGATGCGGCGCTGCTGCATCAGGTAACGCATGGGCTGCCGGTGCGCCCGCTAGCGCAGCGAACCTTGCGGGGTGTGCGGCTGGGCATGGTTAGCGATCTGCCAGGCGATGATGACGCGCAACGTCAGGCATTAGCACAGGCTTTCTCTCGTCTGCGGCGGGCGGGCGCCACACTGATTCCGCTGCGGTTACCGCTATCATCGCGCGTGGCGCAGGAACCTTGTCTCAGCCTGCGCGAATTCCATCCGGCGATGTCCCGCTGGCTAAGCAAAATGGACCATGCGCCTGCTTCGCTTTCGGATCTGCTGGCACGAGGCGAACATCTCGCCGAGTTCGATGAACTGCTGCAATTACACCTCACGCGCAGCGCGCTGGTGTGTGCCGCATGGCGCGAGCAACGCCGTTTTCAACGCCATTTGCGTCAGCAACTGCAACAGCAGATGCAGGATCAGCGGCTGGATGCGCTGATTTATCCCACCAGCCAGCGCACTCCGATTTCACTGGAGAAGATGCCGCCGGGCTGGGCGCCGGAGCTGGCGGCCATCAGCGGCTTACCCGCCGTAACGTTGCCGTTTGGTCAATTAGCTAACGGTTTGCCGCTGGGGCTGGAACTGCTCTATCCAGCGCCTGATGAAGAAGCATTGCTGGCGCTCGCTTTGGCGATAGAGCGACTGTAAAACCAGAAAATTCATCATGTTAATCCCCGTTCTGCGGGGCTTTCTGCTGCCTGCAATTTGAAAAAACTGCGCACATTCTCACTTTTCATCTTTTCCCCTTTCAGCCTCTTTACGCTCTTTGCATACGTATGCAAACCTGATTAACAGCAATCAATGATGAGGAAAAGAGCATGGCAATCTGGTTAAAACAGGCGGCAGCGAAAGCAGAACGCCAACAGCAGCAACAGCGCGTTCGCAGCGATGTGGAAGCAGTGCTGGCGCAAATTGAAGCGCGCGGCGATGACGCGGTGCGCGAACTCTCGATTAAGTTCGATGGCTTTGCCCGCGATGATTTCCGCTTAACGCCGCAGGAGATCAATGCCTGCCTGCAACAGCTGACCAAACAAGATATTCGCGACATCGAATTCGCTCAGGAGCAGGTGCATAACTTCGCTCAGGCGCAAAAAAATTGCCTGACCGATTTGGCGATTGAAACGCGTCCGGGCGTGATACTTGGCCATCGCAACATTCCCATCAGCAATGTCGGCTGTTACGTGCCGGGCGGCAAATACCCGCTGCTGGCTTCGGCGCATATGTCGATCATTACCGCCAAAGTCGCAGGCTGCGATCGCATCGTGAGCTGCGCCCCGCCGTTTCACGGTAAACCGGCTGCAGCCATTGTTGCGGCGCAGTCGATGGCCGGCGCCGACGAGATCTATGCGCTCGGCGGCATTCAGGCGGTGGGCGCCATGGCGATTGGTACTGAGCGGATTGCGCCGGTCGATATGTTAGTCGGGCCGGGCAACGCGTGGGTGGCCGAAGCCAAACGCCAGCTATTTGGCCGCGTTGGCATCGACCTGTTCGCTGGCCCGACCGAAACGCTGGTGATCGCCGATGACAGCGTTGACGGTGAACTCTGCGCAACCGATCTGCTCGGCCAGGCGGAACATGGCCCCACCTCACCCGCGATTCTGCTGACCTGCTCGCGCCAGCTGGCACAGGAGACCGAGCGCTATATCCACCAGCTGTTGCTGCAACTGCCTACCGCCGATGTGGCGCAACAAGCCTGGCACGATTATGGCGAAATCATTCTCTGTGCCGATCACGATGAGATGCTGGCAGAAGCCAACCGCATCGCTTCTGAACACGTGCAGGTGATGACCGATCGCGATGACTGGTATCACCAGAACATGCGCAATTACGGCGCGCTGTTTCTCGGGCCGCGTACCAATGTGGCTTATGGCGACAAGGTGATCGGCACCAACCATACGCTGCCCACGCTGGGTGCATCGCGTTATACCGGCGGCTTGTGGGTGGGCAAATTTATGAAAACCTGCACCTGGCAGCGCGTCACCAGCGATGCGGCTTCGGCAGAAATCGGCGCTTACTGCTCGCGCCTGGCGCTGCTGGAGGGCTTTGCCGGTCATGCCGAACAGGCCAACATTCGCGTGCGCCGCTACGGCCAGCAGGAAGTGGCCTACGCCGCACCCGCGCCGGTTACGGTGAAATAAGGAGGCGCGCATGGTTCCGACTACCCCTTTATTTCGCCTGGATGGACAGCGCGCGCTGGTGACCGGCGGCTCGCGCGGTATCGGTTTTGCCGCCGCTATCGCGCTGGCCGACGCCGGAGCGCAAGTGTGGATTGCCGCGCGCGACGCCGATCGCCTGGCGCACGCCGTGCAGCAGGCGGCGAGCGCCGGCCTGACATTGCATCCGCTGCCGCTCGACGTCTGCAACACGCGCGCGGTGCGCCAGACACTACACGATTTGCCGAGCTTTCATGTGCTGGTCAACAGCGCCGGGCTGGCGCGCCATCAGCCGTTTAGCGAGGTCAGCGAAGCCAACTTTGATGCGGTGATGGACGTAAACCTGCGCGCCACGTTTTTCCTGTCGCAGCGGGTCGCGGCCGGTATGCAGGCCGCCGGACAAGGCGGCAGCATTATCCATCTCTCTTCGCAGATGGCGCACGTCGGCGGCCCGCAGCGCAGCGTCTACTGCGCATCAAAAGCGGCGCTGGAAGGGCTGACGCGTGCCATGGCGCTGGAGCTGGGACGCGACGGCATTCGCATCAACACCTTGTGCCCCACCTTTATCGAAACCGAACTGTCGCAGGCCTCGCTGGCAGATGAAGCGTTTCGCCAGCAGGCGCTGCGCCGCATTCAGATTGGTCGTCTTGGCACGCTGGAAGATGTGATGGGGCCGGTGGTGTTTCTGGCATCACCGGCCGCAGCGTTGGTCACCGGCAGCTCGCTGAAGGTGGATGGCGGCTGGACGGCTTATTGAGGAACTCATTATGAAAGCGTTATTGCGTCGTGATGTGCTGCTGTTTTTCATTATTAGCTTGCTGTTTTTTATCAGCATTCACGCCTTTGATCCGTTTCTCGCCCCCTACATCATGTCGCTGAATGTCGAGGCGCGCGTGATGGGAATCATCATCGGTGCTACCGGATTGGCCTCGATGCTGTTGCGTTTTCCGACCGGCATTCTGTCGGACCGCTTTCGCCGCCGCAAACGCATTATCCAGATTGGCTTATTGTTTACGCTTATCGCCTGGCCGGTGGTTTACCTTTGGCCGACACCGGAAACACTGTTTATCGCCAAGCTCGCCGATGGCGTCACCAGCGCGACATGGGTGGTGTATAACGTGATGTTCGTGGCTTACTTCCCGCCGCTGGAAGCCGCCGCCGCGATCGCCATGCTGAGCGTCACCTCGCCGGTAGGCACTTTTATCGGGATTTCGGTGGCGGGATTTATTGCCCGTCATTTCGGTGCCGAATCGAGCTTTTTGGTGGCGTCCGCTGCCGCGCTGCTGGCTTTTTTGCTGACATTCTTTATCCGTGAAAAACGCCCGGAAGCGATGCCCACGGCACAACGTCTCTCTGCGGTTCGCACTCAGCTGCGTGATCCTTCGGTGTGGTATCTCGGCGGACTCTGTGCACTGGTGATGATGGTGCCATTTGCCACGCGCGACACGCTGACGCCGCTGCTGGCAGAAGGCTTTGGCATGGCGGCCGCCTCGCTGGCTACGCTAAGCGGTATCCATCTGTTCTTCTATGCGCTGGCCACCGCGCTGTGCGCGCCCTTCTTCTATCGCCTGCTGGGCTTACGCAACACGGCAATTATCGGCGGCGTGCTGCAAGGGGCCGTAGCGATAGCCATGCCTTACGCGCCCAATATCTGGCTGCTGTATGGCTTGCAGGCGCTGGCGGGCTGTGCCTTCGGCATGATCTCCACCGTGCTGAATTCTCTGATCGTCACCCGCACGCCCGCCTGGCAGCAATCCACTCGCGTTGGGCTATATCAAAGCATCTACTCCGCCGGGATTTTCTTTGGCCCGGTGCTGGTCGGCTACATCAAATATTACTTCGCGATGCAGCAGGGCTTTATGGTGATTGGCATTATTTCATTGCTGTCGCTGCTGCTGGTGCGCCATGTGATGCGGATGGTGAATGCCCGTCCTGTGGCGGAGGGCTAATCATGTCACTGCCTTTGGTGTTACTGGGCGGTACCTTGTGCGACGGCGCGTTGTGGCAACCGCTTTGCCGCCATCTACCGCCGCAGCCGATGATCATTCCCGAGATGAGCGGTGCTGACAGCGCCGAACAGCTCGCGGCGCAGCTGCTGACTGACTTGCCGGCGCGCTTTTTACTGGTGGGATTCTCGCTGGGTGCGCTGGTGGCGCTGGAGATGCAGGCGCAAGCCGCGCAACGCATCGCGGGCCTCGCGCTGCTGGCGGTGAATCCGTTGGCGGATGCGCCGGTCAACGCTGCGGGACGTATTGCCTTGCTTGATCGAGCTGCGAAAAACGGTATGCGATCGGTGATTGAGCAACTCTGGCCGCGCTATGTGCATGCATCGCGGCTGGCGGATCGCGAGCTGCTTGGCGCGCTGGTGACGATGGCAGAACGCAGCAGCGTTGAGCGCTTTCGTCAACAGACCGCCATCGCCATACAACGTCGCGATTTACGGCATACCTTACCGGCGCTGCAGGCACCGCTGTTGATCCTCAACGGCGACAGCGACGCCATCTGCACCCCCGAACACCATCACCTGCTTGTCAAAGCGGCTCCCGCCGCACGCCACATCACGCTTGAACAGTGCGGACACTTTCTGCTGCTGGAGCAGCCGCAAGCCTGTGCCCGCGCGCTGCAAACCTGGATTAAGAGGAGTGAATTATGCGTATCAACCCTTTAAAACAACGCCGTGAACCGATTATTAACGGCTGGCTGGCGATCCCCAGCAGCTACAGCGCCGAGATTGCCGGGCATCAGGGCTTTGATGCAGTCACCGTTGACCTGCAACATGGCCTGATCGATTTCGCCGCCGCGCTCAGCATGTTGCAGGCGCTATCCTCCACACCCGCGACGCCGCTGGTGCGCGTCTCGCACAACGAGCCGGCGCAGATTATGCGCATGCTGGATGCCGGCGCCTACGGCATTATCTGCCCGATGATCAACGATGCCGCCGAAGCGCAGCAGTTTGTCGATGCCTGCCGCTATGCGCCGCAAGGTTCGCGCTCGTTTGGTCCAGCGCGTGCGCTGCTGTATGGCGGCAAAGATTATCCGCAGCATGCTAACCAGCAAATTCTGACGCTGGCGATGATTGAAACACGCGCGGGGTTGGCCAATCTTGATGCCATTCTCGACGTCGAGGGATTGGACGGCGTGTTTATCGGCCCCAACGATCTGTCTCTCACGCTCACCGGCCAGGCCAGCGCCGAATCGCAGCATCCTGAGATGTTAAATGCCATTGAACGGGTGCTGAGCCGCACCCGCGCCGGCCACAAACTGGCCGGTATTTTTTGTACCAGCGGAGAAGCCGCCGCACAGCGCATCGCACAGGGCTTTCAGTTGGTGACCCCCGCCAATGATGTGATGCAGCTAACGCATGCCGCACGCCACGCTGTCGCCACCGCGCGCGGTGAGGCGTTGCCTGTTCGTTCTGGTTCGGGTTATTGAGGAGAAGAAGATGAAACAGCAAACATTGTCCGCTACAGCAGCACGTGCGCGCCTGATCGCGCCGCAAGATATGGTGTCGTGCAATCTGGCGTTTATCGACTGCAAACTGCCGGGTTCGCATCTCAAGCAGAATTACTCATTTATCGGGCCGGGCGTGACGCAGTCGTCTGAGCAGGTGATCAATATTCCTGAAGCGCACGGTTTTAACATTGGCGCGGCAGCGATGCCAAAAGGCGTGACCAATAATCTGCATCTGCATTTCACTGCCGAAGTCTTCCTGATCCATGAAGGCCGCTGGCGTTTCCGCTGGGGGAATAAAGGCGAAGAGTCGCTGGAGCTCGACGCTCCGGCGATTGTCAGCCTGCCAACATGGATT
Organism: Pantoea endophytica; assembly: GCF_002858935.1. Lineage (GTDB taxonomy): Bacteria > Pseudomonadota > Gammaproteobacteria > Enterobacterales > Enterobacteriaceae > Pantoea > Pantoea leporis. The sequence goes on from NZ_PJRT01000001.1 coordinate 51,726, forward strand.
TTCCGTGGCTTCACCAATGTGTCGGCTACCGATACCGATGGCTGGGTATTTACCGTGCTGGGCGGCGATAACACCGGCGGCATTATCTGGCATCCCGATGTGATGTCGGCGGCGGCGGAATATGGACTCTATCTCAGCCCCAATAACATGCTGATCGATACCTCAACCGGCGCGGCGATCCCGCCGGTTGCAGAGCGTATGCCGCCGCTGCCCGAGGCGGAGATGGCGCAGTTACAGCATTTTACGCCCGCGCAGATGGCGCAGTTTGCCGTCACTGGTGAGCAGCGCGCCTGGAGCGATCACGCGCTACTGGATGCCATGTTGCCAGGTCACGGTGCGCGTATGGCGCCCGTCATCGGCTATGGCATTAATCAGGATCGTCAGGCCGCTCCGCCCATCAACACGCCACACGGCTTCTCGGTAGAGTGGCTGGCTTTGCCACAAGCGGGCGAGATGGGTACGCACCGCTGCGCACAGGTGCAAGTACTCATGGTGTTTAAGGGCACGCTTACTGTGACCTTCAATCGTGATGGTGAAGAAGTGACGATGACCGCGCCGGAGCGTTCGGTGATTTCCGTGCCGGCAGGCAGCTGGCGTCGCTATCAGGCATCCGATCATGCGTGTGAAGTGGTGATTACCACTGCGGGTGACGGACGGAAAAAACTGGAATGGGATAAAGCGATTGTCGATGCCGCTGCTGCGTTAGGTTGGGGGCTGGATCCAGATGGCTATCTGGTACGTCAGGCATTGTTGCCGCTGGTGGCCCAGCGTGCCGGTCGGCGGTTGGCGACGCAAGAGGCGTAATGGTATGTAAAAAGGTCGCCATAAATGGCGACCTGACAATGTACGTTATGGCTTCATCACCTGGTCGTAGCTGCCGCCATCGGCGAAGTGAGTTTTCTGGGCTTGCGTCCAGCCACCAAACTTGTTGTCGATAGTGAACAGTTTTACCGGGGCGAATTTATTGGCAAATTTCTCCGCAACGGCTTTATCACGTGGACGATAGAAATTTTCCGCCGCGATAGTCTGACCTTCCGGCGAGTAGAGATACTTGAGGTAATCTTCAGCTACTTTGCGGGTGCCCTGCTCGTCGACCACTTTATCCACCACCGAAACCGTTGGCTCTGCCAGAATAGATTCGCTTGGGGTGACGATCTCAAACTTGTCTTTACCCAGCTTATTTACCGCCAGATAGGCTTCGTTTTCCCACGCTATCAGCACATCGCCAATGCCGCGTTCCACGAAGGTGTTAGTGGCACCACGTGCGCCAGAATCCTGCACTTCTACGTTCTTAAACAGCGATTTCACGTAAGCCAGCGCTTTGGCTTGATCGCCGTTGTTTTGATCCAGCGCCCAGCCCCATGCAGCCAGATAATTCCAGCGTGCACCGCCTGACGTTTTCGGGTTTGGCGTGATGACGGAAACGCCCGGTTTGATCAGATCTGGCCAATCATGAATGCCTTTCGGGTTGCCTTTGCGCACCAGGAACACGATGGTTGAGGTGTAGGGTGCGGAGTTGTCCGGCAGGCGCTTAATCCAGTCTTTATTGATACGACCACGGTCAGCAATAGCATCGACATCAGATTGCAGCGCCAGCGTAACCACATCAGCACGGATGCCATTGATCACTGAGGTTGCTTGTTTACCTGAACCGCCGTGCGACTGGCGAATCACCACGTTGTCGCCGGTTTCCTGCTTGTAATGCGCGCTAAACGCTTTGTTGTACTGCTCGTACAGCTCACGGGTTGGATCGTAAGAGACGTTTAACAGCTGAATATCCTTTGCCAGAACACTGGTTGAAGCCAGTAACAGGGTGACACCAATACTCCACTTATTCATTGCTTGCTCTCCCGAGGTCGTTATAGAACAAGACTGACACAAACTTATCCACGGATTAAAGAATTAAAAATAAGCTGTTATAACCGCACGGAATATGAGCAGGCATAAAAAAGGCGCGAATCGCGTCGCGCCTTGATGCTGAATAATCAGTAGAGTTTTTTCGCGGTATCCAGCCAGTCGCGTTTGAATGGACGCTTCATATTTTCAATCGCATCGATGATGTCGTGATGCACCATCTTCTCGTTCTGAATACCGACGCAGCGGCCGCCGTAGCCTTGTAGCAGCAGCTCGATGGAGTAGGAACCCATGCGCGAGGCCAGAATGCGGTCATAGGCACAAGGTGCGCCGCCACGCTGAATGTGACCGAGAACGGTAGCGCGGGTTTCGCGTTTGGTTTCAGCTTCGATGAAGTGCGCCAGATCGTCGATATCGCAGATGTGCTCGGTGATCGCCACGATGGCGTGCTTTTTACCTTTGGCAATGCCGGCTTTGATTTCAGCAACCAGCTCTTCGCGGGTATACGGGATTTCAGGCAGCACGATAAACTCGCAACCACCGGCAATCGCTGCCGCCAGGGTTAAATCGCCGCAGTAACGGCCCATCACTTCCACGATGGAGATACGCTGGTGGGAAGATGAGGTGTCACGCAGGCGGTCAATCGCTTCAACCACGGTTTCCAGCGCAGTGAAATAACCGATGGTGTAATCAGTACCTGCTACGTCGTTATCAATGGTGCCAGGCAGGCCGATGCACGGGAAGCCCATTTCAGTCAGGCGCTTAGCACCCATGTAGGAACCATCACCGCCGATAACCACCAGCGCATCAATACCACGCTTTTTCATGTTATCAATCGCGGTCTGGCGCACTTCATCGTTGCGGAATTCTGGGAAGCGGGCGGAACCGAGGAAGGTGCCGCCGCGGTTGATCATGTCTGACACGCTGTAGCGGTCAAGGTTGATCATGCGATCTTCGTACAATCCCAGATAGCCGTCGTAAATACCAAAAACTTCCAGTCCTTCACTCAGCGCGGAACGTACAACTCCGCGAATGGCTGCGTTCATGCCTGGGGCGTCGCCGCCGCTGGTCAGTACTCCGATTTTTTTGATCATGACAACCTCTGGATTGTTCAAAAACTAAGGATTATTCCTGCCATGTGTCCGGCGTGGACCAGCTCGCGATCGCATGGCTTAATAGTTGCAAAATAGTATATCAAACGCTTGATGCTGAATTGATTCAGGTCAGACAAGTTTTCGCTAATTTTTTACAGAGTTGTTAGCGTTACGTCACTTTTTTTGTGTAATTGCATGATTTTAAGTCGCTAACCTTGAAAAAATCCATGTTGATTGCTCGGCACAACAGAACAGGGATCTTGATGGATGATGACGTCTGAGCCGGGAAACCTCTTGAGTAACGCCTGCTCAATTTGATCGGCCACATGATGGGCCTGCACCAGCGGCAGCTGATCTTCCATCTCCAGATGCAGCTGGATAAAACGCGTGGGGCCCGATTGTCGCGTGCGTAATGCATGCGCGCCACGTACGCCCGGCCAGTTGGTCACCATGTTGATAATCTCCTGCGTTTCATGCTCGGGCAAAACACGATCCAACAGCGCCTGTACCGCGTCATAACCCATCCGCAACGCGTTATAGAGAATGTAAACGCCGATGCCGAGCGCGAACAACGCATCCGCCCGTACAAAACCATAGCTGCTCAAACCGAGAGCGACCAATATTGCGCCGTTCATCACCACGTCAGATTGATAGTGCAGCATGTCTGCGCGAATCGCCTGGCTGCGCGTGCGTCGCACCACCCAGCGCTGGAAAGCAACCAACGTCAGGGTTGAAAACAGCGCAATCACCGTCACCACAATACCCACCAGCGGCGCATGTAAGGTTTCGGGTGAGGCCAGATGCTGAATGCCGGTGAGAAACAGAAACAGCGCCGAGCCGGAGATAAACATGCTTTGCGCCAGCGCGGCCAGGGATTCGGCTTTACCGTGGCCGAAGGTGTGATCGTCATCGGCCGGCTGCAGTGAATAGCGCACCACCAGCAAATTGGTGAGTGAAGCGGCGATATCCACCAATGAATCTACTAACGCCGCCAACATACTGACTGAACCGGTATGCCACCAGGCGAAAATTTTTACGATTAACAGCAATGTCGCCAGCGTAGTTGCCGCCAGCGCCGCCCGATTCACTAACTTTGCATAGGAAGAATCCATGCTATGCCTCGCCGGGTCGCACGCTTCATAGGTGCGGCCTTTAGGTCTCAAGATGGCTAAAGTTTATCATCGGCATAAGTGTGCTGCGTGATTGAATTTTAAGGCAATGATGTTAGAGAGAAATGACAGGCAAAAAAAACCCCCGCATCATGCGGGGGAAGACAGGGATGGTGTCTATGGCAAGGAAAACAGGGATACTATGTTACTGGTTACTGCTGGTACTACTCACTGCTTGCAGCGGTGATGATGGCTGCAATCCTGAGAGCCGACGAACTTCAGCTAATCGTCGCTCATAATTTTTCTGCAATGTCGCTTGCTGTGCAGGCGTTAGCAGGTGATACATCTGATTACGAACCCGAGCCATCTCGACTTGCTGTTCTACCGCTGCGCGGGCTTGTTTCTCTGCCTGCTGTCGGATAGCCGATTCGTTAAATTTGTCTGCAATGACAAGGTCATGCATAGTTTCTATATCTTGAACGCTGATGGTTGGGCGTTCGTGTCGCGCTTGCTGCATCAGGTCTCGCATCTGTTGCCGCTGTTGTTCAGTCAGCTCAATGCCATCGAACATGTAGCTTTGCGGATTTTGCGTCATACTGCCTGTCGTCAATCCGCTGTTCGGATGCATCTCGTCAATCGTCGTCGTGTCTGCTGCTTCGGCGCTGGCGTGACTGAGAACCATCGCTGAGGCAATGACGACGGCGGTTAAGTAGCGCATCGTTAACTCCCAGTTCGTTCCGTTTTGCGATTCAACGAGAGCCAGTGTACGGCGGTGGCTGCAAACATCCGTCAGGGGGTGTAAAACTACGTAAAGCGTTGGATTGCAAGTCAAGGAACACGGTATTTTGCCTGCGGAGGGCAATAAAAAATGAATAAAATCCTGTTGGTTGATGACGACCGCGAATTAACTTCGCTGCTTAAAGAACTGCTTGAGATGGAAGGTTTTGAAGTCATTGTGGCAAGCGATGGTGAGCAGGCGCTTAACCTGCTAGACAACACCGTGGACTTGCTATTGCTTGATGTGATGATGCCGAAGAAGAACGGTATCGACACTTTGAAAGAACTACGCCAACAGCACCAAACTCCGGTCATTATGCTGACTGCACGTGGCAGCGAACTGGACCGCGTTCTGGGCCTTGAACTGGGCGCAGATGACTATCTGCCTAAACCGTTTAACGATCGTGAACTGGTAGCGCGTATTCGTGCCATTCTGCGCCGTTCAAACTGGAGCGAGCAGCAACAGCAGCACGATAACAGCTCACCAACGCTGGAAGTCGACTGCCTGCGCCTGAATCCGGGTCGTCAGGAGGCCAGCTTCGACAGCGAAACTTTGGATCTCACCGGCACCGAGTTCACCCTGCTCTATTTGCTGGCACAGCATCTGGGTCAGGTGGTATCGCGTGAGCACCTTAGTCAGGAAGTGCTGGGCAAACGTCTGACACCGTTTGACCGCGCTATCGATATGCACATTTCTAACCTGCGTCGTAAATTGCCGGAACGTCGTGATGGTCATCCGTGGTTTAAAACCCTACGCGGACGCGGCTATCTGATGGTTTCGGCATCATGATTGGAAGTTTAACCACCCGCATCTTCGCCATCTTCTGGCTCACGCTAGCGTTGGTGTTGATGCTGGTTCTCATGGTGCCTAAACTCGATTCGCGCCAGATGACCGCGTTACTGGAAAGCGAGCAGCGTCAGGGCACCATGATTGAACAGCACGTTGAAGCGGAGCTGTCTCAGGATCCGCCGAACGACTTAATGTGGTGGCGTCGCCTGTTCCGCTCCATCGACAAATGGGCGCCGCCCGGTCAGCGTTTATTATTAGTGACCAGCGAAGGCCGGGTGATTGGCGCGCAGCACAATGAAATGCAGATCATCCGCAACTTTATTGGGCAGTCGGATAACGCCGACCACCCACAAAAGAAAAAGTATGGTCGCGTGGAGATGGTTGGACCTTTCGCGGTCCGCGATGGCGAAGACAACTATCAGCTCTACCTGATTCGTCCTGCCACCAGCTCGCAGCTCGATTTCGTTAATCTGCTGTTTGACCGCCCGCTACTGCTGCTGATTGTCACGATGCTGATCAGCTCGCCGCTGCTGCTGTGGCTGGCGTGGAGCCTGGCGCGCCCCGCGCGCAAACTTAAATATGCGGCGGATGAAGTGGCAAGCGGCAATTTGCGCCAGCATCCGGAACTGGAATCGGGGCCGCAAGAGTTTCTGGCTGCGGGTTCCAGTTTCAACCAAATGGTGAGCGCGCTCGAACGCATGATGACGGCGCAACAGCGTCTGCTATCCGATATCAGCCATGAATTGCGTACGCCGTTAACTCGCTTGCAGCTGGCAACCGCGCTCCTGCGTCGCCGTAACGGTGAAGGCAAAGAGCTGCAGCGCATTGAAACGGAAGCGCAGCGTCTGGATGGCATGATTAACGATCTGCTGGTGCTGTCGCGAACGCAGCACAATAACGCGCTGGTTAGCGAAGCGATGAAGGCCAATCAGCTTTGGAATGGCGTGCTGGAAGATGCCAAATTTGAAGCCGAGCAGATGGGCAAACTGATGGAAGTGCCCTATCCGCCTGGCCCGTGGCCGCTGTACGGTAATCCCCATGCGTTGGAGAGTGCGCTGGAAAATATCGTGCGTAATGCGCTGCGCTATTCGAATTCGCACATCAGCGTCAGCTTCTCGGTAGATATTGCGGGCATCACCATTCATGTCGATGATGATGGTCCAGGAGTCAGCCCAGAAGATCGCGAGCAGATTTTCCGTCCGTTCTACCGCACCGATGAGGCGCGCGATCGTGAGTCAGGCGGCACCGGATTAGGCCTGGCGATTGTCGAAACCGCCATCCAGCAGCATCGCGGCTGGGTTAAAGCGGATGACAGCCCTCTTGGCGGTTTACGCCTCACGCTGTGGCTGCCACTGTACTCCGCCCGTCAATAATTTGTTATGCTTCGGCCCTCGTTTCTGGGGGCCTTATGCTAAACATTGTCTTATTTGAACCTGAAATTCCGCCAAATACCGGCAACATCATTCGCTTGTGCGCAAATACCGGTTTCCAGTTACACCTGATTGAACCGCTGGGCTTTGCCTGGGATGACAAGCGCCTGCGCCGCGCCGGGCTGGATTACCACGAATATACCGCCTTAAAAAAACACGCCAATTACGCAGAGTTTCTGGCAACAGAAACGCCACAGCGCATGTTCGCCCTCACCACCAAAGGAACGCCTGCGCACAGCGCGGTGAGCTATCAGAAGGGTGATTATTTGGTGTTTGGTCCGGAGAGTCGCGGTTTACCCGCAGAAATTCTCAACGCGCTACCCGCTGAGCAGAAAATCCGCATTCCGATGATGGCGGAGAGCCGCAGCATGAACCTGTCTAATGCAGTATCAGTGGTGGTGTATGAAGCGTGGCGCCAACTCGATTATGCTGGCGCACTGATCAAAGGCTAGATGCCGTCACCGTACTCAAAGCCTGCGCCGTTGAAGTGCTGATCCATATCCATCGACGGTTTATCGCTGGTCGGTTTACCGACAATGCGCGCTGGTACGCCGGCCGCCGTGGTATGCGGCGGTACAGGCTGCAGGACAACTGAACCGGCTCCGATTTTTGCGCCGCGCCCCACTTCAATGTTGCCCAGAATCTTGGCGCCGGCGCCAATCATCACACCTTCACGGATCTTCGGATGGCGATCGCCGCTGGTTTTACCAGTACCGCCGAGCGTCACCGATTGCAGAATTGAAACATCATTTTCAATGATTGCCGTTTCGCCGATGACAATGCCGGTAGCATGATCAAGCATGATGCCGCGACCAATGCGTGCCGCCGGGTGAATATCCACGGCAAATGAGACGGAGATTTCGTTCTGCAGATAGACAGCCAGCGCTCGGCGGCCCTCTTTCCACAGCCAATGGCCGATGCGATAAGCCTGCAAGGCGTGGAAACCTTTGAGGTAAAGTAGCGGCGTAGAGTATTTATCAACGGCGGGATCGCGCTGGCGTACAGCCTGAATATCGTAGGCCGCAGAGACAATCATCTCTGGGTCTTCACGATAGGCTTCTTCCACGATTTCGCGAATAGCGATAGCGGGCATGATCGGGTTCGCCAGCTTGTTAGCGAGCATGTAGCTGAGCGCGCTGCCGAGGTTTTCGTGTTTGAGCAGTGTCGCATGGTAAAAGCTGGCCAGCATCGGTTCACAGTCGGCCAGGGCTCTGGCTTCGGCTTTGATATGGTTCCAGACCAGTTCTAACTCTTCAGACGACATTGCTGTTTGCTCCCGATAAAAAAAGCGCCTGATGGGGCGCTACAGGTGGTGACGCTGGCGCATCCTGCTTTAGCTTTGGCTGTTTTCGTCCTTCCTTGCACGGCCAAGTAAGGTCAATGCTGCCTCTCGCGCTGATTTTCCGCAATAGAGCACCTGATAAATCTGCTCGGTAATCGGCATTTCTACGCCGACGCGCGCGGCCAACGCTTTGACTTCTTTGGTGTTTCTGTAGCCTTCTACAACTTGTCCGATAATGCGTTGCGCCTCGTCTACGCTCTCGCCTTGCCCCAGCATCATGCCGAAACGACGGTTGCGCGACTGATTATCGGTACAGGTCAGCACCAGATCGCCTAAACCGGCCATGCCCATAAAGGTGGTGGCATCGGCGCCCAGCGCTGCGCCAAGACGGCTCATTTCCGTCAGGCCGCGAGTGATCAAGGCGGTACGCGCGTTGGCACCAAAGCCAATGCCGTCAGAAATCCCCGCACCAATCGCAATCACGTTCTTCACCGCGCCGCCTAACTGCACGCCGATGAAATCCTGATTGTTGTAGACGCGGAAACTTTTGCCGCAGTGCAGCTTCTGCTGCAGGTCTTCAGCGAACTCCGCATCGGTGGATGCCAGTGCGATGGCCGTTGGCATGCCGGCTGCCAGCTCTTTTGCAAAGGTAGGTCCGGAAATCACCGCGAGTGGAATCGCATCGCCGAGGATTTCACGCGCCACATCCTGCAGCAACCGGCCGGTCTCTTTTTCCAGCCCCTTAGTCGCCCAGACAATCCGCGAATCGGCACGCAAATGCGGCTTAAGCTGCGTCAGCACGTCGCCAAATACATGGCTCGGCACGACGACCAGCAGATCGCGACTGGCGTTAACCACGGTTGCCAGATCGGCTTCAGGAACGAGATTATCAGGGAAAGGGACATCGGGCAGGAAAGCAGCATTGCAGCGGTCAGCTTGCAGCTGCGCCACGCTTTGAGGATTGTGGCCCCAGAGCAGAACCGGATGGCCGTTGCGGGCCAGCGTGATGGCCAATGCGGTGCCGTACGAGCCGGCACCGATGACGCTAATTGAAGCGTTGAGTGTAGTCATCAGGCATCCTGATGTGGCGCTTCGCCTTCACCTTGCTGCTGCAGATAGTTCATGAACAGCGCATCAAAGTTCACTGGCGCCAGGTTGAGCTGCGGGAAAGTACCACGAGACACAAGGCTGGTTACGCATTCGCGTGCATACGGGAACAGAATGTTCGGGCAGTACGCGCCGAGGCAATGCGCCATCTGCGTGCCTTCGATACCGCTAATGGTGAAAATGCCCGCTTGCTGTACTTCACACAGGAATGCGGTTTCTTCGCCAACGGTTGCCGTTACGGTAACGCGCAGAACGACTTCAAAAACGCCATCAGCTAACTGAGAAGAGGCGGTGTCCAGATCCAGCTTCACTTCCGGTTCCCACTCTTTCTGGAAAACCTGCGGTGCGTTTGGCGCTTCGTAAGAAACATCTTTGGTGTAAACACGTTGAATCTGGAACTGCATTTCGCTGCTGCTTTGCTCTGACATGTGACTAAATCCTGTGAGTTAAAATTGTCTGACCGAAAAGTTATGCCTGGAGTAAAGGATCAAGTCCCTGACGCCCATCCAGCGCGTAAAGATCGTCACAGCCGCCAATGTGCTGCGCATCAATAAAAATCTGTGGCACCGTAGTGCGGCCGCTGCGTTGAATCATCTCTTCACGTTTCGCCGCGTTCCCGTCAATGGGAATCTCCTGGAACGACACGCCTTTCTGATCCAACAACGCCTTTGCACGGTGGCAATAAGGACAAGTGACTTTGGTGTAGATCTCTACATTCGCCATACGGTTACCTCTGAGAAGTTATTTACCGCGCACCAGTGGCAGATTTTCACCACTCCAGCCGCTCACGCCATCTTTCAGTACAGAGACTTTTTCAAAACCCGCTGCGCTCAATTTCGCTGCAGATTCACCCGCACTTTGACCGGTAGCGCAAACTACAATTATGTGCTGTGACTTGTGCTTTTCCAGCTCGCCCAAGCTCTCTTTTTTGATGTCTGCTGCCGCTACGTTGATAGCCCCAGAAATGTGTCCTTTGCGGTAATCGTCACGTGAACGCACGTCTACCACCACCGCGTCCTCTTTGTTTATCAGGTGGGTAGCTTCACCACGGCTGATAGTTTTTACTTTAGAGAACATACCTTTAACGGTGGTCACAATCACGAGAACGAGTAAAGCGACCCATGCCAGACTGAGGATGGGGTGATTGCTTGCAAACTGCATAATTTCTTGCATGAGGGGTAACGACTCCAAACCGGGCTGATAAGCTAAAACAAGGGTTCTGAGTATACCTGCGCCACTTCGCATGTACAGTCGCTAAGGGGACAGAGTTACGATTTGTGCGTCATTTTCCAAAAAAAGTGTTCTAATCCCAAAATTAAGACAAAGTTTATGCCGGTAAGCTCGGTACAGACATTTTTAGTATTAGTAAAGTAAAACCCGGCCGGGCTAACTGGTAAGCGGCTGTTCATCGTGGAATAATTATCGACTATGAAGGGAAAAGCGACCGTTACACACACAAGGACCCGTTACAACGGCACTGCGCTTCCGTTGTCATTTCGCTGGTCCGAAATCTCCCTGAGTCTGCTTCTGGCGGGCACATTATTACTTCCTGCCGCCGCTCACAGTGCGGACGACAGTAAAACGCAGTTGAAGTCCATTCAGCAGGACATTGCCGAGAAAGAAAAGAGCGTTAAAGCGCAGAAAGTGCAGCGCAGTAAGTTGTTGGATCAGCTGCAAAGCCAGGAAAAAGTGATTGCGCAGGCCAGCCGTCAGCTGCGCGAAACGCGTAACAGCCTCAGCACGCTCGAGGGTGAAATCGCGCAGGTCACCTCTTCTATCTCGCGGCTGGAAAAGCAGCAAGCACAGCAGGAAAAACTGCTGGCACAACAGCTTGATGCCGCCTTCCGTCAGGGACAGCATAATGGTCTGCAGTTGCTGCTCGGAGGCGAAGAAGCCCAGCGCAGTGAGCGTATTCTTGCCTATTTCGGCTATCTCAACGCCGCACGCCAGAAAAACATCGACGATCTCAAACAAACCCAGCAGCAATTAGCGGAACAGCGTCAATCATTGCAGGGCAAACAGGAGCAGCAAAAATCGTTGTTGGCCCAGCAGCAGACGCAGCAAAGCAAGCTGGAAGTCGCCAGCGCGGCGCGTAAGAAAACGCTCACCATACTGGAAAGCTCGCTGGAGAAAGATCAGGCGGACCTGGTTGAAATGCGTGAGAACGAAAGCCGCCTGCAAAGCAAAATCGTTAAGGCAGAGCGTGAAGCACGCGAACGTGCGGAACGCGAAGCGCGCGAGGCGGAAAAAGTGCGTCAGCGTCAGGCGCAGGCGAAAGCCAAAGGATCAAGTTATCAGCCAACGCAGAGTGAGCGCGAGCTGATGGCGCGTACCGGCGGATTAGGCAAGCCCGGCGGGCAAGCGGTTTGGCCGGTACGGGGACGTATTGAACATCGCTTCGGTGAATCGATGCAGGGCGAATTGCGCTGGAAAGGTCTGGTGGTCGATGCGCCAGAAGGTACCGAAGTGAAAGCCATCGCTGATGGACGCGTATTGATGGCCGACTGGCTGCAAGGCTATGGTCTGGTTGTCGTTCTGGAACACGGTAAAGGTGATATGAGCCTTTATGGCTACAACCAAAGCGCACTGGTGAGCGTGGGTGCTCAGGTGAAGGCAGGACAGCCTATCGCCCTTGTGGGCACCAGCGGCGGCCGCGGCACGCCTTCGCTCTACTTTGAAATCCGACGCCAGGGACAGGCCGTCAATCCACTACCGTGGTTAGGAAGATAAGTTTTGTTTCAACCCTCTAAGCTCTCGGCCGCCCTGTGCGGCCTGTTTCTGTCACTTTCCGCCCATGCGGGAAAACTCTCAATCGTGATTGATGACTTTGGTTATCGGCCAAAAGAAGAGAATAAAGTGCTGCAGATGCCCACCGCGATTTCCGTTGCGGTCCTGCCGAATGCGCCCCATGCGCGTGAGATGGCCACCAAAGCGCATCAGGGTGGTCGCGAAGTGCTGATCCACCTGCCGATGGCGCCGCTCAGCAAACAGCCGCTGGAAAAAGACACGCTGACGCCCGAGATGAGCAGCACGGAAATCGAGCGGATTATTCGAGAAGCCAGCGGCAAAGTGCCTTTTGCGGTTGGCCTGAATAACCATATGGGCAGCAAAATGACCTCCAGCCTGCCCGGCATGCAGAAAGTGATGCAGGTGCTCAATCACTACAATTATTACTTTCTCGATAGCATGACGATTGGCAATAGTCAGTCGATCCCAGCCGCGCAAGGTACCAACGTTAACGTCCTGAAACGCCGCGTGTTCCTTGATGATAGTCAGGATGAGGCTTCAATCCGCGCGCAGTTTACCCGCGCGGTGAAACTTGCGCAGCGCGATGGTTATGCCATTGCGATTGGTCATCCGCATCCGACGACGGTGCGCGTCTTGCAGCAGATGCTGCCGACATTGCCAGCCGATATCACGCTAGTGCGGCCAAGCCAGTTGCTGAATGAGCCGCTGCATCAGGGTGCGGCTTCGCCGCCATCCAAAACGCAGCCGCCACGCTTCCGTGCGCCAGGCGTGTGTAAGCCGGGCAAACCGTTGCCGCCCGTGCCGCAGCACTATGCCGTTGAGTTGATCAGTGAAAGCATTGCGCAAAGTCTATTGGTTCAGACAATAAGGCAGCTCTTCTGAGCTCGGGAAAAGAAATTCAATGAGAAGAAAAATTCTGCTGTTGGATACCGGCCGCGAATGGGGCGGCGGTACCAACAGTATGCTCGAATTGCTCAAGCGCATTGATCGGCAGAGGTTCGATATTACCTGCTGTTTCTACAACAACTATTCTCGCGGCAACAGTGAAACCATTGAGTCAATTCTCAATTCGATTGGCATTCCGGTGGTTTTTATCGCCCAGCGTCGTCAGCCGAAATGGGCGAAAATCGCCAAAGAGCTGTTACGCACGCTATTCATTTTTAACCGCTCTTTAAAGAAGCAGATGATCGGTCGGGTTGACGAAAAATGGCGTGTATTGCCAAACGCCCAACAGATTTCATCTCTTATGCAAGCTGGGCAATATGACGCGCTGTATATGAATAATCAACCGAGCACCAATGTTGAAGGCTATCGCGCGGTTGAGGATTTGCAGGTTGCACTGATTCAACATTGCCGCATTGAGCCACAGTTAAATTCAGTGTTAGTGGACATGGTTAATAAACGCGTTGATGCCGTTATTGCGGTTTCGCATGGCGTAAATCAGACTTTGCGCCAAAGCGGCATTGATGCGCAGCGTTGCTTCACCGTTTCAAATGCTATCGATATTCATCAGGCCTTACCGGATCGCAAAGCCGTTCGCGCCCGCCTGGCTTATTCCCCTGATACCTTTATTTTTGGATCCATCGGCTCTCTTATTACGCGTAAAGCGAACCATCATATCTTCCAGGCGCTGGGCCAATTCAAACGCATACATCCCGAAGCCAATTGGAAAATGGTAGTGGTGGGTGCCGGGCCGGAACAGGAGAATTTGGTCTTGCTGGCGCGCAAAGAGAACATTGCGTCGAATATTGTGTTTACTGGCTTTCAAAATAACCCTCTGGATTACCTCGCGGCGTTTGACACTTTTATTCTCGCTTCAAGTAGTGAAGGCCTACCGCGCGTCGTGTTGGAAGCCATGCTGGTGAAAACGGCCGTGATTGGTTCGAACGTAGTTGGAACGGCAGAACTAATTAGCCACAACGAAACCGGATTATTATTCGAATACGGCGATATTAAACAATTAAGTGCGCATCTTGCCGTATTATGGCAAGACGCAAGTTTACGCCAGCGTCTCATTAACACCGCCGAAGAACGTGTACGCGAATGCTACGCCATTGAAAACTATGTGGCCGGGGTAGAGACGATATTGGATAACAGTATTGAAAGGAAAACTCATGTTTGATTTTTTGAACAAAAATCGTCGGCATATTCGTGCACGTCATAATATTCCTTATGCGCAAAGCAATACGCAAGGCGACGTTACGGTTACCTCGGTTGTTATTCCGTGCACTGGCGCGGATTATGTTGAAGAAGCGTTATTAAGCGCTGAGTTTGCTCGTCGGTTTGCGCCGGAAATGGAAGAGATTGTTATCGTGAGCGACCAATCTGAGCAGGCTTTTGGCAAACTTCCACATAATTGCCGCGTGGTAACGCTCAATGTTCCGCATCGCGAGGAAAGTTATCGTTATAAGCAAATCTATCGCAGTCGCCTAATTAAAATTCAGGCGCCTTTACAAGCCAAAGGCGACGGTATTTTAATGATTGATTCGGATCTGAATTTGCTTAAATCGCCTGATATTCGTATGCATCCAGGCCACCTTTACTCCAGTTTCCGTAACGGGAAAATGATCGCCAAGCTAGAGGGCGCGGAAGCACAGGCCATTCCCGCCTATTACCGGCCATCGATAAGACCTTATTTTGAAGATCACGTTAATGGTGCGTACCTGGCGGCAACCCGACAAACCTGGAAACGCATTTGTCCACTCTGGTTAACGCTCTTTCAGGATACCTGGGAATTAATGAATGACAGCCAACCGCCGACGGATCAGCTTCCCCTCGCCGCTTTGTTGGATATGTTGGATCTTCGCACGGTCAATTTAGGAGAATGGGCAAACTGGCCGGTTTCCAAAAAGATTGGCGGTAGCTCAGCAACCATTCCGGCAGACGTCATTGGCGCGCACGGTGGATTTCCATTGAGTGAATGGCAAAAGTATTTACTGGATCCCACCCAGCCACTCACCTTTAAAGGCCAGGACTACACCCGCAAAGTGCGCTACCTGACGGACGATGAAAAGAAACAATCCTGAAACTCTCCGGCCACCAGGCCGGAGAATGAATTAATCCCAGCTCAACACCACTTTGCCCGATCTTCCCGAGCGCATCTCATCAAAGCCCTGCTGGAACTCATCAATGTGATAGCGATGAGTGATGATGGGCGTCAGATCGAGGCCGGACTGAATCAGCGCCGCCATCTTGTACCAGGTTTCAAACATCTCGCGGCCGTAGATGCCTTTGATGAACAAGCCTTTAAAGATCACCTGATTCCAGTCGATGGACATCTCGCCCGGCGGAATGCCCAGCAGCGCGATGCGGCCGCCGTGGTTCATTACCTCCAGCAAGGTGCGGAACGCCGGTGGCGCACCAGACATCTCCAGACCGACATCAAAACCTTCGGTCATGCCGAGTTCGGCCATCACATCACGCAGATTTTCCTGCGCCACGTTGACGGCGCGCGTTACGCCCATTTTGCGCGCCAGATCGAGGCGATAGTCGTTGATGTCGGTGATCACCACATGGCGCGCGCCGACGTGCTTGCACACCGCCGCCGCCATGATGCCAATCGGCCCGGCACCGGAGATCAGCACATCTTCGCCCACCAGATCGAACGAAAGCGCAGTGTGCACCGCATTGCCAAAGGGATCGAAAATCGCCGCCAGTTCGTCAGAAATGTTGTCGGGAATTTTGAAGGCATTAAACGCCGGAATCACCAGATATTCGGCAAAGCAGCCCTGACGATTGACGCCAACGCCTACCGTATTGCGGCACAGATGCGTGCGTCCAGCGCGGCAGTTGCGGCAATGGCCGCAGGTGATGTGGCCTTCACCGGAAACACGATCGCCAACGGCAAAGCCCTTAACTTCCTGGCCCATTCCCACCACTTCACCCACATATTCGTGGCCGGTGATCATCGGCACCGGAATGGTTTTGCGCGACCAGTCATCCCAGTTGTAGATGTGCACGTCGGTGCCGCAGATAGCGGTTTTACGAATCTTAATCAGCAGGTCGTTATGGCCGGGTTCAGGTATTGGCGCGTCCTTGACCATCCAAATGCCTTCTTCGGCTTTTAATTTGGCGAGTGCTTTCATTTCCCTGCTCCTGAAATAACGCCCAGCTGTTGACCAATACGGGTGAAGGCCGCCACGGCGTGTTCCAGCTGCGCCTGCGTATGTCCGGCAGAGATCTGCGTGCGGATACGTGCCTGACCTTGCGGCACCACCGGATAGAAGAAGCCTGTGACGTAGATTCCTTCCTGCTGCAACAGGCTGGCAAATTGCTGCGCCACTTTGGCATCGCCCAGCATCACGGGGATGATGGCGTGATCGGCGCCGGCCAGCGTGAAGCCTGCGGCAGTCATCTTTTCGCGGAAGAAGCGGGCATTTTCCCACAGACGCTGGCGTAAACCGTCACCTTCACTCAGCAGCTCCAGCACGCGCAGCGAGGCAGCCACAATCGCTGGCGCCAGCGAGTTGGAGAACAGATACGGACGCGAGCGCTGACGCAGCCACTCAACCACTTCTCTTTTCGCCGCCACGTAGCCGCCCGATGCGCCACCCAGCGCTTTACCCAGCGTGCCGGTCAGAATGTCGACGCGATCCATCACGCCGCAATATTCGTGCGTGCCGCGTCCGGCAGAACCCACAAAGCCCACCGCATGGGAATCATCGACCATCACCAGCGCATCGAATTCATCGGCCAGATCGCAAATGCCCTCCAGATTGGCAATCACCCCATCCATCGAGAACACGCCATCGGTGGCAATCAGGATGTGGCGCGCGCCTTTGTCGCGTGCTTCCTGTAAACGCGCACGCAGCTCACTCATGTCATTATTGGCGTAACGATAGCGCTGCGCTTTACACAAACGCACGCCATCAATGATCGATGCGTGATTAAGGGCATCTGAAATAATCGCGTCTTCGGCGCTGAGCAGCGTTTCAAACAGGCCGCCGTTGGCATCAAAGCAGGACGAGAACAGAATCGCGTCTTCCATGCCGAGGAACGCGGCCAGCTTGTGTTCCAGCTGCTGGTGGATGTCCTGCGTGCCGCAGATAAAGCGCACCGAGGCCATGCCAAAACCGTGCGTATCCATGCCGTCTTTCGCCGCCTGGATCAATGCCGGATGATTAGCTAAACCCAAATAGTTATTGGCGCAGAAGTTGATGACGGGCGGGCTGTTAGCTACGTTGATTTCTGCCTGCTGCGCCGACGTGATGGTGCGTTCTTGTTTGAACAATCCGTCCTGACGTGTTGTCTCAAGTTGTTGACGAATTTGCGAATAAAACTGACTGGACATGATTATGCTCCTCAGATAGCAAATATTTGGCACATATTACTGATCGAAAAGCGAATCAACGACATTTCAGCCATCAATATCTCGGTTTTGCAGCATAGTTCACGCTGCGAACAGGATTTGTGCAGCGTATACGGCGTCATCTGGCTGCCTGCGTCTGGCTGAAATGTTATGATGATAGGCATTCGTGGGTGAAACCTCCTGTTTCCCCCCAACTCTTTAAAGGCAAAGCATATGATTATCGTAACCGGTGGCGCTGGCATGATTGGCAGCAACATTGTTAAAGCGCTGAACGACCGCGGTCTGACCGACATTTTGGTGGTGGATAATCTGAAGGATGGCACCAAGTTCGTGAATCTGGCGGATCTCGACATCGCCGATTACATGGATAAAGAGGAATTCCTCAGCTACATCATGTCTGGCGAAGATCTCGGCCCCATCGAAGCCGTGTTCCATGAAGGTGCGTGTTCCGCAACCACCGAGTGGGATGGCAAGTACATGATGGATAACAACTATCAGTACTCGAAAGATCTGCTGCACTTCTGCCTCGAGCGCGAAATCCCGTTCCTCTACGCCTCATCTGCTGCCACTTACGGCGGCCGCAATGAGAACTTCATCGAAGAGCGCCAGTACGAGCAGCCGCTGAATGTGTACGGCTACTCAAAAATGCTGTTCGATCACTACGTGCGCCAGATTCTGCCTGAAGCAGACTCACCGGTGTGCGGCTTCCGTTACTTCAACGTGTACGGTCCGCGTGAAGGCCACAAAGGCGGCATGGCGAGCGTCGCGTTCCACCTCAATACGCAAATTAGCAACGGTGAAAATCCAAAACTGTTCGAAGGCAGCGACGATTTCCGCCGCGACTTCATCCATGTTGATGACGTGGTTGCGGTAAATCTGTGGTGCTGGGAAAACGGCGTTTCCGGTATCTACAACTGCGGAACAGGCCGTGCTGAATCTTTCCAGGAAGTGGCGGATGCGGTGCTGAACTTCCATCAGAAAGGCCAGATTGAATACATTCCGTTCCCGGACAAGCTGAAAGGCCGTTATCAGGCGTTTACCCAAGCCGATCTCACCAATCTGCGTGCAGCCGGTTACGACAAGCCGTTCAAAACCGTTGCGCAAGGCGTGGGCGAATACATGGCCTGGCTGAACCGTAACGTATAAGGAAACCGGCAGCAGCGATGAAAATTCTGGTTATTGGCCCATCATGGGTCGGCGATATGATGATGTCGCAAAGTCTCTATCGCACGCTCAAGGCTGAGCATCCTGAAGCGGTGATCGACGTGATGGCGCCGGCCTGGTGCCGCCCATTGTTGTCGCGTATGCCGGAAGTGAATCAGGCGCTGGCGATGCCGCTCGGCCACGGCGCATTGGCGCTGGGCGAGCGTCGTCGTTTGGGGAAAACCCTGCAGGCCAGTGGCTATGACCGCGCCTATGTGCTGCCGAACTCCTTTAAATCTGCGCTGGTGCCGTTTTTCGCCGGGATCAAACGTCGCACCGGCTGGCGCGGCGAGATGCGCTATGGCGTGTTAAATGATGTCCGCGTGCTGGACAAAGCGGCCTTTCCGTTGATGGTTGAGCGCTATGTGGCGCTCGGCTATGACAAACCGGTTGCTTCCGCGCAGCAGCTGCCGCAGCCGTTGCTGTGGCCGCAATTACGTGTCGATGACGATGAAAAGCGGATGACGGCGGCGCAATTTGCGTTGTCAGCCGATCGTCCAGTGATTGGATTTTGTCCGGGCGCAGAGTTTGGCCCGGCGAAGCGCTGGCCGCATTATCATTATGCCGCGCTGGCAGAGCAACTGATTGGCGAAGGTTATCAGGTGGTGCTGTTCGGTTCGGCGAAAGATCGCGAAACCGGCGACACCATTGTGCAGACGCTGTCAGAAGCGGCGCATGCGCACTGTAAAAATCTGGCGGGTGAAACGCAACTTGAGCAAGCCGTTATTCTGCTGGCGAACTGTGCGGCAGTGGTCAGTAACGATTCCGGCCTGATGCATATCGCTGCGGCGCTTAATCGTCCGCTGGTGGCGCTGTATGGCCCAAGCAGCCCGGACTTCACTCCGCCGTTGTCTCAGCACGCGCGCATTATTCGTTTGATCACCGGCTATCACAAAGTCCGCAAAGGTGATGCCGAACAAGGTTATCACCAGAGCCTGATTGATATTCAGCCAGCGCGCGTCCATCAGGAACTGAGCGCGCTGTTGCATCCGGTGCAGGAGTAAAGATGCACGTTTTGATTGTTAAAACCTCCTCGATGGGAGACGTGCTGCATACCTTGCCAGCGCTCACGGATGCGATGCAGGCGATTCCAGGCATCAAGTTTGATTGGGTGGTTGAAGAAAACTTCGCTCAAATCCCCGCCTGGCATCCGGCGGTGGATAGAGTGCTGCCAGTGGCGATTCGCCGCTGGCGCAAGCACTGGTTCGGTAGCCAGCAGCGTGAAGAGCGTGTGCAATTTAAGCGTGAGCTGCAATCGCGTCAGTATGATGTGGTGCTGGATGCACAAGGTTTGATCAAAAGCGCCGCGCTGGTAACGCGCCTGGCAAAAGGCGAGAAGCACGGGCAGGACAGCCGCAGCGCACGCGAACCTTTCGCCAGCTGGTGGTATGACAAACGCCATGAAATCAACAAGCAACAGCATGCCGTCGAACGTACGCGCGAGCTGTTTGCCAAAAGCCTCGGCTATGAAAAGCCTGCAACGCAGGGCGACTACGCGATTGCCGGCCATTTCCGCTCTACGCTGCCCAATGACACGCAGCCTTATCTGGTGTTTCTGCATGCTACCACGCGTGATAACAAACACTGGCCGGAGTCACACTGGCGTGCGCTGATTGAGTTAGTTCAGCCAACAGGATTGCGCGTGAAATTGCCGTGGGGCGCAGAGCATGAACATCAACGCGCACAGCGTCTGGCCGAAGGCTTCGACCATGTTGAGGTATTGCCTAAGTTAACGCTGGAGCAGGTAGCGCAAGAATTAGCTGGCGCGCGAGCGGTGGTGTCGGTAGATACCGGTTTAAGTCATCTGACGGCAGCGCTGGATCGTCCGAATATCACGCTGTACGGCCCAACCGATCCCGGTCTAATTGGTGGCTATGGCGAGAATCAGTACGTGCTGCGCCCTGCAGAAGGCCACAGCATGGCGGATATTCAAGCCATAGATGTCGCAACAATGATTAAAGAAATCACGGTATAGTTTTATAACGTACCGTAATTTAGCGTGACTGGTCACTTTTCTTTAAAAGCGCGTATTCTGTTAGCGTCATGCCCTGAGTACGTGGTTGTAACCAGCTAAATAGCTGCTCTAAATCATCGTAAAGGTGCTCAATATCAGCCTCATTTTTAAACGTGGGGCTGCCATCGGGCATAAATTCTGATGAATGCAGCATGAACTCAACGTAATCATTTCCCTGGCTAAGTGTTTGCTCAACCACCTGTTTCATCTGCTGCACATTGCCCCCCACCGGACGTAGCCAATTAACAGATGGACCGCGCTTCTTGCCGCGCATGTCATTCCACGCTTTTTTTAGCTGATTAGTGAAAGCGCCATAGCGGTACTGAATGCTCATCGGCAACTCCAGCAACGGGCTGTCACCCGCGCGGGAAATATCACTAACATCAAGGTAATAGGCATGATCCGGGAAACGGCTGTAATCGGTGCCGCCTTTACCTTGCGGCGCGCCGGATGAATTGCGCCAATCCACGCGAGGTGTGACGGAGCAATCAACTAAATAACCGTTGTCGATCAATGCTCGGGCGTAAACTTCATTAAAAGCCCAGCGTCCGGCACGATGACTGGTCATCTTCTGCCGAAAAGCGCTTTCCAGCAAATCGGTCATGTAAGCGACCTTGTCGCGCAGGATATTTTCTGGAAATTCAATCAAATAAGGCTGATAGCGCCAGTCATCATCGGTCAACGCGTATTCCGGCGGGCTATACCATGCATGAAGATGCATGCCGATTTCACCTTGCCCACGCGCCAGCAGATCGCGACCAAATTCAACATACGCCGCATCGCTCGCCATTTCGTAATTCGTTAGCCAGTTGGGTTTAAAACCGTATTTCTCACATAAGGCTTGAAAGCGCGGCAGAAACTGAACATTTCGCGTGGTAACCTTGCCGCTGCGATTGCGCCAAAGATTATCGCCTTCAGTATCGAGAGTGATTAAAAACGCAGGCTTATCCATAACTTATCCGATAAAATGAGCACTTTCTCATCGCTATGGTACGCAAGCCCATGAATGAGGGCAAACTTTTCATTTGCTGCAGTGAGCAGATGTTGGTAGCAGTATAATAGCGGTTAAACTAGAGTAAATTAGAATGCACATCGGCCCTAATACGCAGAATACTCATCTTAAGAGCAATGCGTAATGTCTGAAGCCAAACATACCTAATAAATTGATTTATCTTATATTCAGTCCTGTTTTATCAGGGGATGATAGATATTTTGTCATACAAAACAGGCTGGCGATTAGGAGCAAAAGAATTTGTCGAAGCGCATTCTGATGGTAATTGATGGCCTGCCGGGCGGTGGCGCCGAAAAAGTTGTTCTGACGCTGGCTGAAGGTTTTATCAGCCAGGGGCATCGGGTGTCGCTCTTCTCCTTACGCAAAGTCTGTGAATATCCCATTCCTGCAGGCGTTGATTATCAGACCGTGATTGATAAAAGCTCACGGCCGTGGCGCAAACTGACTGAAACCCATCGTCGTGCACATTTGCTTGATGAATCCGTGCGCCAAAGCGAAGCGCTGCACGGAAAATTTGATTTGGTCTTGTCTAATCTGCATAAAACCGATCGGATTGTCCGCTATGCGCGTGCGCTGGATGCCAGTAAAACCTGGTATTGCCTGCACGGCGTTTTTTCAGCCTCCTATCTTGCGCGCAAATCAGGTTTCTCTTTGTGGCTTAAGCGGCTGAAAATTCGCGATACTTATCGCGGCAAGCAGCTTATCGGTGTCTCGCAATATGTCATTGATGATGTGATTCAAAACATCGGGGTGAAGCCAAGCAAAGCACAGGTCATCTTTAACCCGTTTGATTTCGAACTTATTTCCCGCCTGGCCGCAGAACCGTGTCCACTTGCCGGAAGCAATTTTGTGCTGCATGTGGGGCGTTTTCATGAAACCAAGCGCCACGATCGCTTGCTGGCCGCCTATGCTCAAAGTGGCATCACGGCTCCGCTGGTGCTATTAGGTCAGGGAAGCGAAAAAATCACGGAAAGATTACGCCAGCAAGCCATCGATTTAGGCATCGCGGAGCGCGTACGCTTTGAAGGTTTCCATAAAAATCCTTACCCATGGATTCGCCACGCTCGCTTATTAGTGGTGAGTTCAGACAGCGAAGGTTTTGGCAATGTACTGGTCGAAGCTTTAAGCTGCGGCACGCCGATAGTGAGCACTCGCTGCCCTGGCGCACCATCAACTATCATGAGCGGAGATCTTGCACGCGGGCTAGCGGATTTGAATGCGGATTCACTGGCGCAGAAAATGCACGAGGTTTATGCCGCTCCGCCTGATTTGCAACATCTGGACTTAAGCATTTATAGTCTCAAGGTTATTTGTCAGCAGTATTTGCAACTGGCAGAAGTGGAAGAACCACTATTTTCAGGCACTGAGCACGTTTCAGGTTAACAGGTCCCCATGTCGGTGTGGCCGTATCATGGGGATAAAAACGTTGACGTATGTGATTCTCTTTTTACTCTTTTTGCCGGTCAAATGGGTGATGAAAATCTTCCATGGCCGAACCGGTAAAAATCTGGTGATTCAAACAGCCAAAATCGGTGATTTCATCAATATCACTCCGCTGTTAACTCATTTGGGGAAAAGCGACGCACTGTTAAGCAATAGCGTTGCCGCGCTCGCTTCGCGCGATAACACGCTGGAAAATATTTGGTATATCGAAGAGCATCGCTCCGGCCTCATTAAGAAAATTAAACTGGTCTGGCAACTGCTCAACCGTTACGACAACATCTATCTGTTACATCCCACCAACCTCAACCTGTTCATTGCCGCTTGCTGTAATGCCAGCAACAAACAGTTTCTTTCCAGCTACCGCCGCAAAGGTTATCAGGGATTGTTTTATCTCACCGCAAGCGGTGTGGTGGAGCATGAGAAAAATACTCTGACGCTGGAAAATTACCTAAAACTCGCCGATCGCTCGTTCACTAAAGAGAGTTATCCGAAGCATGCGACACAACCACTTTGGCACCCCAACTCGCTGCCGGATGAAATATTCCAGCATGATGGCATTCGCATTGGCATCAGTATCACCGCAGGCAATCAGGCAAAAACCATTCCACCGAAAATCTGGCAGCGACTTTTTGACCACTTAAGCGATTTACCCTGCCAGTTTTATGCCTTTGGCGCACCGAATGAACAATCACGCTTGCAGGAGCTGTATAAAGTTGTCGGCGCGCGCGCGAACCTGACAAGCCTTGTCGGCAAAGTGCCGTTGGAGGACGTCCCTGCGGTCATTAGCGAGATGGATTTCTATATCGCGTCAGATTCCGGCAATGTCTATATTGCCGATGCGCAACAAGTGCCGATCATTTTGATTTACGGCCCATGTTGCGTCGAAGAGCAGCGGCCGCTGGGTGATGTGTTGTTGATTGGCCCAAATCATATTGCGCCCTCATCCTTTGTTTTCGCCGCGCAGTACAAATTTATGCATCCTACTGAACAGCTGTTTGAACTGGATCAGCGGAAGCTTGACGATATTCACGATTTTATTAGCACGCGGCAGCAACAACGCCTGGCGCGACGGAAGAACATGAAAACAGCATGACAACGCAGCCCGAAAGCTCAGCCCCGTTACTCAGTCTCATTATTCCTATGTTTAACGCAGGCAGCGATTTTGCTGCCTGTGTGCAAGCGCTGCTGGCTCAAACTCTCACCTCACTGGAAATTATCATTGTCGATGATGGTTCCACTGACGGTTCGGGGGAGCGTGCTGATGCTTATGCGCAGCAGCATCCCCATGTTCGCGTTATCCATCAGACCAATGGCGGCGTATCGCGCGCGCGTAATGCGGGCTTAGCGGTGGCGCGCGGTAAGTACGTTTCGTTTCCGGATGCTGACGACACCATGGATGCCGCGATGTATCAAACGCTGGTTGAGATGGCGGAGCGCGACAACCTTGATGCCGCACAGTGCAACGCGGAATGGTTTTTCAAAGCCAGCCAGCAAGTAAAACCGCTGATTCCGCTCGATCGCCTCACCAGCACCGAGGTACTGAGCGGCCCTGAGTGGCTTAATAAGGCGCTGCAAACGCATCGCTACATGCATGTGGTTTGGCTGGGCATTTACCGCCGAGAGTTGATCGAACAGCTCAAACTCTACTTTGAACCCGGCCTGCATCATCAGGACATTCCATGGACCACCGAGTTCATGCTCAACGCACAACGTGTGCGTTACACCGATAAAGTGTTGTACTGCTACTACATGCATGATGCTTCCATCAGCAACCGTAAGCGCACCGGCCAGCGTAATGTGGAATATCAGCGTCACTACCTGAGAATCGCGCAGTTGCTGGAAGAGCTCAATGCACGCTACCGTCATAAGGTAAAAATCTACCCGGCATTTCACTACCAGATTACGCATGAGGCGCTCAGCGTCTGCCACTGTATCCGACGCGAACCCGAAGAGAGCGCACGTCAGGCGATGATTGCCGATCTGTTCGCTACGCAAACTCACCGGCGCATGCTGCGTAACGCGCGCGGTATAAAGCAATGGTATCAACTGCTGCTGTGGCTAAGCCGGATTTACCGCTGGCGCAAGAAATAAGCGCCGCGTCCGGCTTTCACGCCTTTGGGGTTTGCCTTACAATCAGCTGACTGAATTCTGAGATCATTTGAGTATGGCAAGCCCGATTCCAGACCAATTTGCACCGAAAAATATTCTGCTGATCAAGCTGCGTCATCACGGCGACATGCTGCTGACCACGCCCGCGATAAACGCGCTGCGCCAACGCTATCCTCAGGCGAACATCGACGTTCTGCTCTACAAAGAAACCCGTCCAATGCTGGAGGCGCACCCGGCCATTCGCCAGTTGCACATCATCGATCGCAACTGGAAGAAGGAAGGCGGCTGGCAAAAATTCCGGCATGAAATGGCCCTGCTTTCCGCGGTGCGCGCGTGCCATTATGACCTGGTGATTAACCTCGCCGATCAGTGGCGCAGCGCCATCATTACCGGATTCTCTGGCGCGCCGGTGCGTATCGGTTTTGCCTTCCGCAAACGTGATAACGCCTTATGGCGCTGGATGCACAACCATCTGGTCAGCACGGAAGATCATCATCAGCTGCATACGGTTGAACAGAATATGGCCGCGCTGAAGCCGCTGGGCATCGGCGGCGCCGGCGCAAAAGCCTCGATGCATTTCAGCACAGCCGATCAACAAATAGTGCAGGATGTACTGGCTCATCATGCGGTGAAAATGCCGTTTGTTGTGCTGCAACCCACTTCTCGCTGGCTGTTCAAATGCTGGGAAGATGAAAAAGTCGCACAGCTAATTGATGCGCTCGCTGCCGAAGGCCGC
Organism: Pantoea endophytica; assembly: GCF_002858935.1. GTDB lineage: Bacteria > Pseudomonadota > Gammaproteobacteria > Enterobacterales > Enterobacteriaceae > Pantoea > Pantoea leporis. The sequence goes on from NZ_PJRT01000001.1 coordinate 77,742, forward strand.
ACCGTGGTACTGACGGCGGCGCCGGACCAGAAAGAAATGGCAATGATCGCCAATATTCAATCGCTGTGTCGCAGCCACAACGTGGTGTCGCTGGCGGGAGAATTATCCTTGCCGCAGCTGGCGGCGCTGATTGACGCGGCACAGCTGTTTATCGGCGTAGATTCTGCGCCGATGCACATGGCCGCCGCGCTGGAAACGCCGTGTCTTGCGCTGTTTGGACCCACCAAGCTGCAACACTGGCGTCCGTGGGGCGATCACAATCGCGTGATTTGGGCCGGTGATTATGGCCCGCTACCCTCGCCAGACGACATCGATACCAACACGCAACAGCGCTATCTTTCTGCCATTCCCGTTGAGGATGTGGTGGCTGCCGCCCGGAGTTTTTTGCATGAGTAAGTTACGCCTGGCGATTGTCCGGCAGAAATACCGCCCAGACGGCGGCGCCGAACGCTTTATCTCGCGTGCGCTGGAAGCGCTGGACGGTGAGCAGCTCGATCTCAATATCATCACTCGCAGCTGGCAGGGCACGCCGAATCCGGCCTGGCATCTGCACATCTGCAATCCAGCGAAGTTCGGTCGCATCTCGCGCGAGCGCGGTTTTGCGCGTGCCGCGCGTGAATGCTGGGAACGCGAAAAGTTCGATATTGTGCAAAGCCACGAACGCATCGCCGGTTGCGATATCTTTCGTGCGGGTGATGGCGTGCATCGCGTCTGGCTGGAGCAGCGCGCGCGCATCGTGTCGCCGTGCCAGCGCTTAAGCGCCCGCCTCAGTCCTTATCACCGTTATGTGTTACAGGCGGAAGCCGACATGTTCAACGCGCCGTCGTTGAAAGCGGTGATCTGTAACTCAGAGATGGTGAAACAGGATATTTTGCGACACTTCAGGCTTGATGCCAGCAAGATTCATGTGATTCACAACGCGATTGATAGCCAACGCTTCCAGCCAGCCAGCGAAGCGCTGCGTCATGCAGCACGTCAGCAGCTCAAACTGCCGCAGGATGCCACGGTGATGATTTACGTGGGTTCGGGCTTTGAGCGCAAAGGCTTAAAAGCGGCGATTGAAGCGGTGGCGAAAAGCGATCGCTATCTAGTGGTGGTCGGCCAGGATAAGCAGCTGTCGCGCTATCAGCAGCTGGCAAACCAGCTCAATTGCCTCGATCGCTTACGCTTCGTCGGCGTGCAGCAGGACGTGCAACCGTTCTACCATGCAGCCGATGCGCTGCTGCTGCCCACGCTTTATGATCCCTTCCCAAATGTGGTGCTGGAAGCGATGGCTTGCGGCCTGGCGGTGATCACCAGCACCGGCTGCGGCGGCGCGGAGTTTATCACCGCGGGTCAGGAAGGTTTTGTCTGCGATGCATTAGATATCAACGCGTTAAACGAAGCCGTACTGGCAACACCGGCGCTTTCACACAATTCTGCCATGGGCGAAGCCGCACGTCGCAGAATTGAACCTTATGGTCCGCAGCGGCTGGCGCAAGCGCTGACCTCGCTGTATCAGCAAGTGCTGCAGACCAGCTGACGAAGTGGTATGAGCAGGCGGTTAATTTCTGATAACATGCCGCCTTTCATCTGTTTTTTGACGCGATTCTGTCGTAACGGTAACTATGACGACTCTATACACAGCCTTGCTCTACCTGATTCAGCCACTAATCTGGTTGCGCCTGTGGCTGCGCGGTCGAAAAGCACCGGCCTATCGTAAACGCTGGGCAGAACGCTACGGCTATTGCAGCGGAAAAGTGCTGCCACATGGCATTGTGCTGCACTCGGTTTCCGTCGGCGAGACGCTGGCGGCAGTGCCGCTGGTGCGCGCGTTGCGCCACCGCTATCCAACGCTGCCGATTACCGTCACCACCATGACGCCAACCGGCTCCGAGCGTGCGCAGTCCGCGTTTGGCAAAGATGTACACCACGTTTACCTGCCCTACGATCTGCCAGGTTCGATTAACCGTTTCCTCGATACCGTCGATCCGCGACTGGTGATCATCATGGAAACCGAGCTGTGGCCCAACATTATCCGTATTCTGCATCAGCGCAAGATTCCGCTGGTGATTGCCAACGCGCGCCTGTCTGAGCGCTCGGCCAAAGGCTACAAGAAACTCGGCGGCTTTATGCGCGACCTGCTGCAGCGCATCACGCTGATTGCCGCGCAAAACGCCGAAGATGGCGACCGTTTCCTCAGCCTTGGCCTGAAACGTTCGCATCTCACCGTTACCGGCAGCCTCAAGTTTGATATCTCCGTAACGCCAGAGCTGGCGGCAAAAGCGGTCACGCTGCGTCGTCAGTGGGCGTCGCGTCGTCCGGTGTGGATCGCCACCAGCACTCACGAAGGCGAAGAGGCAATTGTGCTCGATGCGCATCGACGTCTACTGCAGCAGTTCCCCGATCTGCTGCTGATTTTGGTGCCGCGCCATCCGGAACGTTTCAAAGATGCCTGCGACCTGACACAAAAACGCGGCTTCAGCTTTATCCTGCGTAGCAGCGGCGAAATTCCATCAAGCTCCACGCAAGTGGTCATTGGCGACACCATGGGCGAACTGATGATGCTGTACGGCATCGCCGACCTCGCCTTTGTTGGCGGCAGCCTGGTTGAGCGCGGCGGCCACAATCCGCTGGAGCCGGCCGCGCATGCTATTCCGGTGCTGATGGGCCCGCACATCTGGAACTTCAAAGATATCTGCGCCAAGCTGCAGCAGGCCGAAGGGCTGATTACCGTTACTGACGTGGTATCGCTGCAGAAAGAAGTCGCTAACCTGCTGCAGGATGACGATTATCGCCGCTATTACGGCCGTCATGCTGTGGAAGTGCTGCATCAAAATCAGGGCGCATTACAGCGTCTGCTACAGTTACTCGAACCTCATTTACCGCCGCGAGCTCACTAATTCATGTCGCAACGCCAACGTCTCTCCGTGGTGATGATCGCCAAAAATGAAGCTGAACTGCTGCCGGAGGCGCTGGCTTCTGTCAGTTGGGCAGATGAGATTGTGGTGCTCGATTCCGGCAGCAGCGACAACACGATGCAGGTCGCTCGCGAACAGGGCGCGCAGGTTTTCCAGGCGGAAGGCTGGCAGGGATTTGGCAAGCAGCGCCAGCGCGCGCAGGCCCATGCGCAAGGCGAGATGATTTTGATGATCGATGCCGACGAGCGCGTTACACCCGAATTGCGTCGCGCTATCGAGCAGGTTCTCGCACAGCCTGCCTCGGACAATGTTTACAGCCTCGGTCGCAGCAACCTGTTTCTTGGCCGCTTTATGCGCCACAGCGGCTGGTATCCCGACCGCGTTATGCGCCTCTATCCGCGCAAGTTCAATTACAACGACAATCTGGTGCATGAATCACTGGAGACGCAGGGTGCGCCGGTGGTGAAGCTGGCGGGCGATCTGCAACATCTCACCTGTCGTGACCTGATGGCGTTTCAGCGTAAGCAGATGAACTATGCCGAAGCCTGGGCAAATGAGCGTTTCCAGCGCGGCAAACGCTGCGGCTTGTTCTCGATCTTTAGCCACACGCTCGGCGCATTCGTTAAAACCTTGCTGCTGCGTGCGGGTTTTCTCGATGGCAAACAGGGCTGGATTCTGGCGGTGGTTAATGCGCAGTACACTTTCAACAAATACTCGGCGCTCTGGGCGCTGCATCACACCTCAACACAAGGTCGCGTATGAGTACGAAAGCGATTTATCCCGGCACCTTTGATCCCTTCACGTTGGGTCATCTGGATATTGTGACGCGTGCAGCGAGGATGTTTGACCGCATCGTCGTGGCGATTGCCGCCAGCCCGAGTAAAAAGCCGCTGTTTAGTCTCGATGAGCGCGTGGATATGGCGCGTCAGGTGACGGCACATCTGCCGAATGTCGAGGTGATCGGGTTTAGCGACCTGATGGCGAACTTTGCTCAGGCGCAGAATGCCAATGTGCTGGTGCGTGGATTGCGTGCGGTTTCGGATTTCGAATATGAGCTGCAGCTGGCGCAGATGAATCGTCATCTGTTGCCCACGCTGGAGAGCGTGTTTCTGATGCCGTCAGAGGGTTTCTCGTTCGTCTCTTCTTCGCTGGTCAAAGAAGTCGCGCGCCATGCCGGTGACGTGCAGGCATTTCTCCCTGCCGTTGTGCATAAGGCGTTACTGGCGCGACTGGCACAGCCTTAACTCAGTGCTGGCAGCGTGGACACCAGAAGGTGCTGCGCTGACCATGTTTGCCGCTGACAATCGGCGTACCGCACGCACGGCAAGGTTCGCCGGCGCGGCCATAAACCTGCAACTGCTGCGCGAAGTAGCCGGGTTTACCGTCCGTTTGCAGGAAATCACGCAGCGTGGTGCCGCCCTGCTCAATCGAGCGTAACAACACCGCTTTGATGGTGTTAACCAGCAGCTCGGCCTCTTCCTGACTCAAACTCATTGCCGAACGATCGGGCAAGATCCCGGCAGTAAACAGCGATTCGCTGGCGTAGATGTTCCCGACGCCCACCACCACTTTGTTATCCATCAGCCACTGTTTAATCACGGTGCGTTTGCCGCGTGACTTTTCAAACAGATAGGCACCATCAAATTCGCTGCTGAGCGGTTCCGGACCGAGATGGGCCAGCACGCTGCTGCCTGCGAGGTCATTGCTCCACAGCCAGGCGCCAAAGCGACGTGGATCGGTGTAGCGCAACACTTTGCCGTTGCTCATCACTAAATCAACATGGTCATGTTTGGCGGCCGGTTGTTCGCCGGGTAGCACGCGCAGACTGCCGGACATGCCGAGGTGAATGATGATCCAGCCATGCGGTAGTTCGAGCAGCAGATATTTAGCGCGACGCTGCACGCTCAATACGGGTTGGTCGCTCAACGCGTGGATTTCATGCGAGACCGGCCAGCGCAAACGTGGATTGCGCACCACCGCATGCAGAATCGTGGCACCCACCATGTGGGGTTCGATACCGCGACGACTGGTTTCTACCTCAGGTAATTCAGGCATCTCATCTCCTCAACGAATTGCAGAAACAAAAAACCCGGCCGAAGCCGGGTTTTTCACAGAACACTAAAATTACTTAATTTTAGCTTCTTTGTAGATCACGTGCTGACGTACAACCGGATCGAACTTTTTCAGTTCTAATTTCTCTGGTTTAGTACGTTTGTTCTTCGTGGTGGTATAGAAGTGACCTGTACCAGCAGAGGAAACCAGCTTGATCTTCTCACGAATACCTTTAGCCATGATTCAGTTCCTTAGTACTTCTCACCACGGGCGCGGATTTCGGTCAGAACCGTATCGATGCCCTTTTTATCAATAACACGCATACCTTTAGCAGATACACGCAGAGTAACGAAGCGCTTTTCGCTCTCAACCCAGAAACGGTGAGAGTGCAGGTTCGGCAGGAAACGGCGTTTCGTCGCGTTCATTGCGTGGGAACGGTTGTTACCCGTTACCGGACGCTTTCCAGTTACCTGGCAGACTCGTGACATTTCTATTCTCCAAAAATCAAATCAGCTCGAGCTTTAAAAACTAGGTTTTGGCCGCCTCGTCAGGCCTTAGCCCGCCCAGGCGAGTTCCATGTGAACCCGCTAAGCTGGCCCAAACGCCAAACCCGAGATTCTCAAAGGTGGCGTAGTATACGCCGCTCAGCCCGAGTGCTCAAGTCCCGAACAGATAAAGATCCCTCTGGATCGCGCAAAAATGCCCTATTTCTGTTCAGTTGAATCGATGAATTACAACCAACCGCGCTCGGCGAAAGAGGTAAACTCGCCGTGACCGATCACCAAATGATCAAGTAAACGGATATTGAGCAGCGCGCACGCTTGCCCGACTTTTCCGGTAATATCGCGGTCGGCGCGACTGGGTTCAGCGATTCCCGACGGATGATTGTGCGCCAGAATCACCGCCGCCGCGTTAAGTTTCAGCGCTTCGCGCACGATTTCGCGCGGGTGAACTTCCACGCTGGCAATCGAGCCGGAAAACATCTTCTGCGCCTGCAACACGCGGTGCTGATTATCGAGGAACAGCGCCATAAACACTTCGCGCTCCTGATGCGCCAGCACGCTTTGCAGGTAATGGCGCGTCACCTGCGGATTCTCCATCACGTTTTCCCGCGCCAGCTGGCTGGCAAAAAATCGCCTTCCCAGCTCGGCGATGGCATACAGCTGCGTCATTTTGGCACTACCCACGCCTTTAATCTGCCCGAGTTCCTCTTTGCTGGCCGTCATAATGCGATAGAGCGAACCAAACTCGTTCAACATCTGATGCGCCAACAGCAGCACGCTGGTGCCGCTGATGCCGGTACGCAAAAAAATCGCCAGCAGCTCAGCATCACTCAACACTTCAGCGCCCATTAACATCAGTTTTTCCCGTGGTGCCAGTTCCGTCATGACCATCTCCTCCCTGCAATGCGGCGATTCTGCGCGTCAGCCACCGTCAGCGCCAGCACGCGCTGAACGATTTCAGAGCCAGCTCGCAAAGGCCGCAGGCAGTGAAAAGGCGCACTGTGGATTTTGTGATAAAGTTGCCTGCATCTGCCGCCCCTGACGCGGCAATTTGCTTTGAGGCGAACAACATGACGGGATTAGCTGGAAAGAAAATTCTGCTGGGCGTGAGCGGCGGCATTGCTGCATACAAAGCGCCGGAGCTGGTGCGTCGGCTGCGCGATCGCGGTGCTGATGTGCGCGTAATGATGACCGAAGCGGCCAGGGCCTTTATTACTCCGCTGAGCCTGCAGGCGGTTTCCGGTTATCCGGTATTTGATGATTTGCTCGACCCGGCAGCCGAAGCGGCGATGGGCCATATTGAACTGGCGAAATGGGCCGATTTAATTGTGCTGGCGCCGGCTACCGCCGATCTGATTGCCCGCGTCACTGCCGGCATGGCGAATGATTTGGTCACCACCGCGTGCCTGGCAAGCGCAGCGCCGGTTGCCATCGTCCCGGCCATGAATCAACAGATGTACCGCGCGCCGATCACGCAAGAGAACCTGCAGCGTCTGCAGCAGCGCGGCGTAATGATTTGGGGCCCCGACAGCGGCAGCCAGGCGTGCGGCGATGTGGGTCCCGGCCGCATGCTCGATCCGCTGGCGATTGTGGCGCACGCGCTGGAGTGGGCTGCGCCCGTCAACGATCTGCAACATCTCAGCATTATGATCACCGCCGGTCCAACCCGCGAAGCGCTGGACCCGGTGCGGTATATCAGCAATCACAGCTCGGGCAAGATGGGCTTTGCGATTGCTGCGGCTGCGGCCAAACGCGGTGCGAAGGTGACATTGGTTACCGGCCCGGTGGCGCTGCCAACGCCAGTTGGCGTGCAACGCGTGGACGTCGACAGCGCGCTGGAGATGGAGGCGGCGGTGATGGCGCAAATCCAGCAACAACATATTTTCATTGCCAGCGCAGCCGTGGCAGACTACCGGGCGGCTAACATTGCCGCAGAGAAAATCAAAAAACAGGGTGGCGACGACAGCGTCACGCTGCAGTTGGTGAAGAACCCCGATATTGTCGCAGGCGTCGCGGCGCTGCAGGAAAATCGCCCTTATGTTGTGGGATTTGCTGCCGAAACCCAGAATGTGGAAGAATACGCGCGGCAAAAACGGGTGCGAAAAAACCTGGATCTGATTTGTGCCAACGATGTGGCGCAGGCGGGTCAGGGCTTCAATAGCGACACCAATGCTCTTCACCTTTTTTGGCAGGAAGGAGAAAAAGTCTTACCGCTCAGTGATAAGACGCTCCTTGGCCAACAATTACTAGACGAGATTGTCAGCCGTTATGATGAAAAAAATCGACGTTAAAATTCTTGATGCACGTGTGGGCAATGAATTCCCGCTGCCGACTTATGCAACCTCTGGTTCCGCAGGCCTCGATTTACGCGCCTGCCTGGATGATGCGCTGGAAATCACACCAGGCATGACCACGCTGGTTCCCACCGGTTTGGCGATTCACATTGCCGATCCTGCTCTTGCCGCCGTGATTCTGCCGCGCTCCGGTCTTGGCCATAAACACGGCATCGTGCTGGGTAATCTGGTTGGTTTAATCGACTCCGATTATCAGGGCCAACTGATGGTTTCCGTGTGGAACCGCGGTCAGGACAGCTTCACGCTGCAGCCAGGCGACCGTTTAGCACAGCTGGTCTTCGTGCCGGTCGTGCAGGCCGAATTTAACCTGGTGGAAGATTTTGACACCAGCGACCGCGGCGCAGGCGGCTTCGGTCACTCAGGCCGCCAGTAATACGCGACACTTTTCGCTTAGCCATCTTTTTATTTCTTGTCGCCACAGGCCGCTATGTCTGTGGCAGATGAGGCAGTATTGCCTGTTTTTGGTGAATTTCAGGGGTGTTGAAGGTCATGGCAGAAAAAAAAGTCGCGAAACGGAATCGTCGCGAAGAGATTTTGCAGGCGCTGGCGCAAATGCTGGAGTCGGGCGATGGCAGTCAGCGCATCACCACCGCGAAGCTGGCCGCTAATGTCGGCGTGTCGGAAGCGGCGCTTTATCGCCACTTTCCCAGCAAAACGCGCATGTTTGACAGCCTGATCGAGTTTATTGAAGACAGTCTGATTACCCGCATCAATCTGATCCTGAAAGATGAAAAAGAGACGCTGACGCGCCTGCGTTTAATCGTGCAGCTGATTCTGGGATTTGGTGAGCGTAATCCGGGGCTGACGCGTATTTTGACCGGCCACGCGCTGATGTTTGAACAGGATCGCCTGCAAGGGCGTATTAATCAGCTGTTTGAGCGTATTGAAGTGCAGCTGCGTCAGGTGATGCGCGAGAAGAAAATGCGTGATGGTGAAGGTTTCCAGAACGACGAAACGCTGCTGGCGAGCCAGTTACTGGCGTTTTGTGAAGGGCTGTTGTCGCGCTATGTGCGCTCGGAGTTTCGGTTTCGTCCGACCGCAGATTTCGAGAGCCGCTGGCCGCTGATGGCGGCGCAGTTGGTTTAAAAGACCAGGTCGGCATAAATGCCGACCTCATTACCGAATAATTAAATCCCGTACTCTTTACGATACGCGCGCACTTTCGCCAGATGGTCAGCCATCTCCGGCTTCTCTTCCAGGTAATCAATCAGCTCAGCCAGGGTAATAATCGCCGTGACTTTGCACTTATAGTCACGTTCCACTTCCTGAATCGCCGAAATATCGCTGCGACCGCGTTCCTGACGATCCAGCGAAATCAACACGCCCGCCAATGTCGCGTTATGCGCACTGATGATATCCATTGATTCACGAATCGCGGTACCGGCGGTGATCACATCATCCACCAGCATCACTTTGCCTTGCAGCGGGCTGCCCACCAGCAAACCGCCTTCGCCGTGATCTTTGGCTTCTTTGCGGTTGAAGCAGTAAGGCACGTCACGTTCATGATGATCGGCCAGCGCCACCGCGGTGGTGGTGGCAATTGGGATGCCTTTGTACGCCGGGCCAAACAGCAGATCGAAATCAACGCCGCCATCAACGAGCGCCTGCGCGTAGAAACGGCCTAACAGCGCTAAATCGCGACCGGTATTAAACAGACCGGCATTGAAGAAATAGGGGCTTTTACGTCCCGATTTCAGGGTGAACTCACCAAACTTCAGCACCCCTTTGTTCAGGGCGAATTCAATAAACTGACGCTGCCAGGCTTTCATTTCTCACTCCTCAAATAAAGAAAAGGCGACTCTATGGTCGCCTGTTACATCAATTAGTTAGCGCCGCTTTCTGCGCCTGAATCAACTGCTCAATGCCGCCTCGCGCCAGCGCCAGCAGCTGCAGTAACTCGTCGTGGCTGAAGGGCTCACCTTCTGCGGTGCCCTGCACTTCAATCATGCGGCCGTCTTCGGTCATCACCACGTTCATGTCAGTTTCTGCGGCGGAATCTTCCACATACTCCAGATCGCACAGCGCTTCACCGCCGACGATGCCCACAGAAATCGCCGCCACCATGCCTTTCAGCGGGCTGGCTTTCAGCTTGCCCGCCGCCACCAGCGCATTCAACGCATCGGCCAGCGCCACGCAGGCGCCGGTAATAGATGCAGTACGCGTACCGCCATCGGCCTGAATCACGTCGCAATCCAGCGTGATGGTGAATTCGCCTAGCGCTTGCAAATCCACTGCTGCACGCAGTGAACGGGCGATCAGACGTTGAATCTCCAGCGTACGTCCGCCCTGTTTGCCTTTGGCGGCTTCACGCGCCATGCGGCTGTGGGTCGAACGCGGCAGCATGCCGTATTCCGCGGTGATCCAGCCTTGACCTTTGCCTTTGAGGAAACGCGGCACGCTCTCTTCGACGGTTGCGGTGCACAGCACTTTGGTTTCGCCGAATTCAACGAGCACAGAGCCTTCTGCATGTTTGGTGTAGTGACGAGTGAGTGTGACGGGACGTGTTTCAGATGCACTACGGCCTGCTGGACGCATGGTTTCTCTCCGGCTTGCTTAGGTTTGGCTGCGCATTATACGGACTTCAGCTGCGGCTGTCCCGCCCGCGATCGCCACAATCCTGGATGAAATTCTCTGGTGGCTGTGGCTAAATGCGCGTTTCCTCCCTTAAAAAGATAAATGATGATCGCGATACTCCATTTCCTGCTGGCGCTGGTGGTGATATTTGCCCTTGCGCTGTTGGTCAGCCACGACCGCAAACGCATTCGTCCCCGCTTTATTATTCAGCTGCTGGTTGTCGAAGCCGCGCTGGGCTGGTTCTTCCTGCACACGGCGGGCGGACAATCGGTGGTCACTGCGGTGGGCGGCTTCTTTGAAACCTTATTAACCTACGCCGCGCAAGGAACCAACTTTGTCTTCGGCAATATGGCAGATCAGGGATTAGCCTTTATTTTCCTCGGCGTGCTCTGCCCGATTGTGTTTATTTCCGCACTGATCGGCATTTTGCAGCACTGGCGCATTCTGCCGCTGCTGATTCGCGCCGTAGGCACTCTGTTGTCAAAAGTGAATGGCATGGGCAAGCTGGAATCGTTTAACGCCGTCAGCACCTTGATTCTCGGCCAGTCTGAAAACTTCATTGCCTATAAAGGCATTCTCGCCGATATTTCCGCGCCACGCATGTACACCATGGCGGCGACGGCGATGTCGACGGTTTCGCTGTCGATTGTTGGCGCGTATATGTCGATGATTGATGCCAAATATGTGGTTGCGGCGCTGCTGCTTAATATGTTCAGCACCTTTATTATCCTGTCGATCATCAATCCCACCCGCCCGGAAAACGAAGAGCAGATTGCGCTGGATAAGCTGCATGAAGATCAGAGCTTCTTTGAGATGCTGGGCGAATACATTCTCGCCGGCTTTAAAGTGGCGATGATCATCATGGCGATGCTGATTGGCTTTATCGCGCTGATTGCAGCAATCAATGCGTTGTTTTCTGCGGTATTTGGCTACAGCTTCCAGCAGCTGCTTGGCTACGTTTTCTATCCGTTTGCGTGGCTGGTTGGCATTCCCTCCGCCGATGCTTTGCAGGCGGCGAGTATTATGGCCACCAAACTGGTAGCGAATGAATTTGTCGCGATGATCGAGCTGAAGAAAGTGGCGGCTGAAATGACGCCACGCGGACTGGGGATTCTGTCAGTGTTCCTGGTGTCGTTCGCTAACTTCGCCTCAATCGGCATCGTTGCCGGTGCGATTAAAGGCCTGAACGAGAAACAGGGCAATGTGGTTTCCCGCTTTGGCTGGAAGCTGGTGTATGGCTCCACGCTGGTGAGCTTGCTCTCGGCCGCGTTCGCCGGGCTGTTTATCTGATAACGCATGGCGGCTGCATGGCCGCCATTTTTTAAAACGCCACGCACACCAGTGAATCAACCCGCATCACCGATTCCTGCTCGAAGCGCTGTTTATACACATCACGAAGTTTGTTGATGCTGTCAGAACTCGCCACATCCGGAGTGTGAATCAGCATCAACGCTTTGCTGTTTTCCCGCGCCAGCTTACCGTTCTCGCCCAGCCACTGACCTTTGGCGTCATATACCGATAAACCGTCTTTGAAACGCGGCGTCACATCGTTATCGACAAACTGCTGCCATTCGCTGCTGCTGACGATGCCACCTTTCGGTTTATTCATGCCAAACCACAACGTAGTTTGCATCATCACGTCACCAGAACCGCATACCGCAACCGGCGCGGTGTTGGGCGGGATCTTATGCATTTTCGTCGACGGAGCCTGACAGCCAGCGAGCAGTAAGGTTAATAAAGCAGGAAGAACCAGAGAGCGGAACATCACTTCATCCTTTTAAGCGAACCAGCGCTAAGCATAAGTGTCTGTCGGTAAAAGAGGTAATTTTTTGTTATTCACGCTTAAGTGCGCTTATGCCTGTTAGCGTCGAGTCTGCCTCGCTATACTTCACCCAACATTTCTGAAAAAGAGAAGACGATTATGATCCGCAGTATGACCGCTTACGCCCGCCGCGAAGCCAAAGGCCACTGGGGCAGCGCCGCCTGGGAAATCCGTTCGGTTAACCAGCGCTATCTGGAAACCTATATCCGTCTGCCGGAGCAATTTCGTGGCCTGGAGCCGGTCATCCGCGAGCGCATCCGCAATCGCCTGACGCGCGGTAAAATCGAATGCAACCTGCGTTATGACGCCGATGCCAGCGCGCAAGGCGAACTGCAGCTGAATGAATCACTGGCCAAACAGCTGGTGCAGGCCGCCAATTGGGTGAAGATGCAGAGTGATGAAGGCGCGATTAATCCGCTGGATATTCTGCGCTGGCCGGGCGTGATGTCTGCGCAAGAGCAGGATCTCGATGCCATCAACGCCGAACTGCTGGTGGCGCTGGATGGCGCGTTAGATGACTTTATCGAAGCGCGTGAAAGCGAAGGCACCGCGCTGAAAGCGATGATTGAACAGCGTCTGGAAGGCGTATCGCACGAAGTCAGCAAAGTGCGCGCGCAGATGCCAGAAGTAATTAAATGGCAGCGCGAACGTCTGGTCACCAAGCTGGAAGAAGCCGAAGTGCAGCTGGAAAATAATCGCCTGGAGCAAGAGCTGGTGATGATGGCGCAGCGCACCGATGTGTCGGAAGAGCTGGATCGCCTGGATGCGCACGTTAAAGAAACCTACAACATCCTGAAAAAGAAAGAAGCCGTTGGCCGCCGCCTCGACTTTATGATGCAGGAGTTCAACCGCGAGTCGAACACGCTGGCTTCAAAATCAATTAATGCCGAGATCACGACATCAGCGATTGAGCTGAAAGTGTTGATTGAACAGATGCGTGAGCAGATTCAGAATATTGAGTGATCACGCCCTCCATTAATAACGTCAAGTCCGTCATCCTACGGGCTTGACGGTTAATGTGGGTTAACGATTTATTGAGCGTGCCATGCGCGTGTAAGTATGTCGGATACCGCGAATGGCAATGCTGTAAGCCATGATATTTTCAGGCAATGCCATCCCGATGTAACCGGTGTCACCAATATGATGAAGATCTGCGCCCGCCATCTTACTCATTAACGCGATTTGACGAATGGTATTCACATCTGCCCCCTCTTGCGATGTCCCGATCGCGGTCATCGCCAAAGCGCCATGCGAATGAATACATTCAATGAGTGAGGCAACTTTCTGCTGACTCATACCCGGTAGTGTGCCGGGTGCAGGCACTAACACCACATCAACCCCTTGATGCACGAACTCAGCAATATCTTGCTCGGTGAGGATGTCGCTGCCACTCTCCTGAACAATGCCAGCACCATGCATCTTACCGGTGATAATGAGTGCGCTGTTACCAACCGCCTCGCGGATCATTTTCGCCGCTTTAGCCAGCGCACGATTGCTCACACCGTTATTAGGATTGCCCGTGAGAACCAAAATTTTGGCTCCCATTTGCACCAAACGGCAGGCGTTCTCCGCTGTTGCCGCGCGCCCTGGCACCATTTGTAATCCATCAAGATGCGTGGCATCAAAATCAGGATCTACCGCTTCAAGATTGACCCCAATAATACGCCCGGTCAGCCGGCATAATTCATGTAATATTTGTTCCGGCGCAATGTTTGCGGGCATGCCATGAATAATAGGGTTTTCACTGTCGAACATGTTGATCAATACAATATCAGCACCCTGAGAGGCCGCCAATTCGGCGTTAGTAATATTATGCAGCAAAGGTGAAGTCATGCCGATAGTTTCGCTGACTACCACCCGTCCTTCGCTGGCACGCACAGCATATATCAACGCATCTTTATCCATCGGCAGCAGCTCGGAAGCTGAGCAATCCAGCAAACGTTTATGTGTCATAGAATTTATTCTCTTTGGTAAGCATCAGGTTAAGATCGGGAAATTATGCATAAAATAACAGTTAGGGATCCAAAATATATCCGCCCTGATCAACTCTTTGTAAATATCCCCTGTACCAGGTAGCGAAAGCTATACATGAAAAAAATGTTCATCATCAGGCAACGCCTTATTTCATTTTAAATAAGACATTTTCATTTCCGTGTATAAGAAATGTCTCTAATTTTGAAATTTCCTCCTTAATATCTCTAGCACAAAACTTATTAATGCCCTAAGGATGAAAAGAAAAAGACCCTGTTTTTCTGAATATTACTCGTGATCGTAATATTTTACTTTTCCTATTAATTTTTTCGAGAAACCTGTCGCCCTTCAATTCGTGCACATGCAATGGATCGTTTAAGGAAAGCGAATTTTATGCTCATCACTATCGCGGTTCTTTTCCTTTGCGCCTTCAAACACCCATATAGGAACAGGTAAATATTATGAGATTTAACAAGATGTCAGTCGCACTCGGCTTGGGATTGATGATGACCGCCAGCCTGGCTAACGCTGTAAATAGCCAGGGTGCAGGTACTGTCACCATTAAGGGCTCAATTATTGATGCACCTTGTTCAATCAACCCAGGCTCGCAGGATCAAACCATTGATCTGGGTCAGGTATCGAAAAAGCAGTTGGCAGCGGGTGGTAAATCAACACCGGTACCCTTCAACATCAAACTGGAGAATTGCGATTTCACCGCAGGTAAAGATGTGAGTGTGACCTTTACCGGCCAGGCTTCTGCTGCCGTACCGACCCTGATTGGAATGACCGGTACCGCTAGCGGTGCCAGCATTGGCCTGACAGATGGCTCAGGCCAGCTAATTAAATTGGGCCAGCCATCAACTATGACTCTGCAGAATGGTAGCAACACTTTGTCGTTCTCTGCATACCTGCAGGGTGATGGTGCCTCTGCAACCATCACACCGGGGGTATTTCAAAGCACCGTCGACTTTAGCCTGGATTATCAGTAATCGTTTTCCACGCTAATTAGAGACATGCGTAATCTGCGCATCTCTTGTTTATTTCAACAGGGTGTAAGTAGTATGTCAGTCCATACCAGGAACTCATTTCCTTTTCAAAATAACTGGCGCTTACGCCCGTTAGTAATTGCTTTATCATTGGCTTTTTTTAGCAGTGCATTAGCAGAGGAAGTTGAGTTTAATCTGGACAACATGGATATTTCCGACCGGGAAAACATTGATATGAGTCAATTTTCCCGGGCAGGATATATGATGCCTGGTCAATATGACATGGCAATCAAAATTAATGACAATGAATCACCCACCGAGGAGGTTACTTTTTTACCGTCTGAACATGATGAAAACGAAACTGTCGCCTGCTTAACACCAAAAATGATGGCAGGCTTCGGTTTAAAGAAGTCATGGTTAGATAAAGTTACCTACTGGAATAATGAAAAATGTGCCCGGCTTGATATCATGCCGGGTATCATTTTGCGTCCTGATCTCGCGTCATCAACGCTCTACATGAGTGTTCCTCAGGCATATATTGAATATCAAACGGCTAACTGGGATCCCCCTTCACGCTGGGACGAAGGGATTGCTGGATTTATTGCGGATTATAACACCAATTTTAATTACTCCTCCCCGGCACAAGGCAGTGAATCACGCGAATTAAGCGGTAATGGCGTGGTAGGTGTCAACGCCGGTCCCTGGCGTATGCGTGCGTTCTGGAATGGTACTCATTACACTGCCAATAACACTAAAACCTCTACTTTTAACTGGAATCAATATCAGGCATTTAGGGCAATCAAACCTTGGGGCGCAAAATTAATTATTGGTCAAAATGACCTCGCCAGTGATGTGTTTGAAAATGCACGCTATGTTGGCGCCAGCCTTATTAGTGATGATAGCCAGTTACCCCCCAATTTGCGTGGATACGCACCGGAGGTCCGTGGCGTGGCGAAGACCAATGCAAAAGTCACCATTAGTCACGCCGGACGTGTGTTATATGAAAGCCAGGTGGCTCCCTGTCCTTTTATTATTCAGGACTTGAGCGACTCTATTACTGGCACGCTGGATGTCAAAGTTGAAGAGCAAGATGGCAGCATTCAGACCTTTCAGGTCGAAACCGCATCTGTTCCCTATCTTAGTCGCCCTGGACAGGTTCGCTTTAAGGCGGCGGTAGGGCAAACGACAGACGATAGATTTCATCTGCAGAATGAAAGGTTAATGGCAGGGGAATTCTCATGGGGTATTAGTAACGGTTGGTCGCTGCTCGGGGGTGGATTATCCTCTGGAAAATATCATGCCGCGTCGTTGGGTGCAGGGCGTGACCTCTTATCGTTTGGGGCCCTGGCACTCACCGCAACCCAATCTTATGCAAAGCTGCCTATTAACCAAACGCGCTCTGGCGGCTCCTATAGCCTGAGTTATTCTAAACGCTTCGAAAACTATGACACGCAGGTTACCTTTGCAGGTTATCGCTTTACGGAGAAGAGCTATCTTAGTCTAAATCAATATCTTGAGGCGAGCCGTAAGCATTTGGTTATTCGTAATAATGCAGCGAATAAGCAGACCTATACCGTTTCACTTAATAAACAATTCCGTACACTCGGCGTCAGCGCATTTTTAAATTATAACTATCAGACTTACTGGAATCGTCAGGCGACCAGCCGCTGGAATATGTCGTTTGCGCGTTATTTCGATGTGGGAAATTTTAAAAACGTCAGTTTCAATCTCTCCGCCTATCGCGCACAAAATTCAGGTATACAAGATGACGGAGTGTTCTTAAGCCTGAACGTGCCTTTCGGGACCTCATCGGGCTTGAATATCAATGCACAAAATTCAGATGCCGGCCAAATCAATAGCCTGAGTTGGTATAACCGCATGGATGAACGCAACAGTTATCGCTTAGGCGCCAATGTCGATCGCCAACAACGAAGCGCTTATAGTGGCTACTACACCCATACCGGCGATAACACGCTAACGAACTATAGTGCCAGTTATAAACCCGGTCAGTATCGCTCCGCAGCCCTGTCCATGCAGGGAGGATTAACGGCCACAGCACATGGAGCAGCATTACATCGCACCATAATACCTGGAGGCACGCGTCTGATGCTGGATACTGAAGGTATTAGCGATGTGCCCATTAAGTCTTCCGGTGCGGCCACTCATAGCAACAAATTCGGAAAAGCGGTACTGGCGGATGTCAGTAGCTATATACGTAATCAGGCACATCTGGATATCAACCAACTCAACGATGACATTGAAGCGGAGTCGCCCGTTTTGCAATTAACCTTAACCGAAGGCGCCATTGGCTATCGTCGCTTTCGATTAATTAAAGGTCAAAAGCTAATGGCGGTTATTCGCCTAAGTGATGGCAGTTATCCGCCGTTTGGCGCGAGCGTATTAAGTAAAGGGCGTGAGACCGGCATTGTTGATGAGATGGGCAGCGTCTGGCTTAGTGGTGTAAACCCTGAAATGCTGATGGATGTCCGCTGGAACGGCAATATTCAATGCCAAATTACCTTCCCAAAAGTATTACCCATTGATGAGAGTGGAGAAACAAACCTGCTGCTTCCGTGTACAGAAAAAGAATAATTTTTGCGCATTAAAGTTTGTTGAGTATCTGTCGCTCTATTACCCCAGACATATAGAGTGAGTATTAATTTTATGAACCTGAAGGCTTCTCTCGCTACCGTGGCGATGCTGTTTGGCGCTATGATTTTTTCACAAAGCACGCTGGCTGCTGTTGCATTGGATCGCACCCGCGTCATTTATGACGGCGCTGAACGCTCAATCAGTTTGAATATCAGCAATGAAAATAAAGCGCGTCCGTATCTGGCGCAAAGCTGGCTGGAAGATGAGCAAGGAAAAAAAATAAAGTCGCCGCTTATGGCGCTCCCTCCAGTTCAGCGTATTGAGCCGGGTCATAAAAGCGCGATTAAAATCCAATCTTTACCTGCCGCAAAATCATTGCCTCAGGATCGTGAATCTTTGTTTTACTTTAATTTGCGCGAGATTCCGCCACGCAGTGAAAAACAAAATGTATTACAAATTGCGTTACAGACCCGCATCAAACTCTTTTATCGCCCAGAAAAATTAATGATCGATCCACGGGCTTCGATCAAACCCGTACAAAATCAACTCACGTTGAAAAAAAACGGTGATCAATACACGGTGATAAATCCTACCGGATATTATGTCACGCTGATTACTGCAGCCAGTCATGTTGATGGTAAAGAAGAAAGTGATTTTAAACCGATCATGATTCCGCCACAAGGCAGTGCCGCTATTAACGTAAAAGCCAGTAAGTTAGGTTCGCATCCGGTATTAAGCTATATCGACGATTTCGGCGGTCGGCCAAAATTGACATTCAGTTGCAAAGCCAATGAGTGCCGTGTCACTGATAGCCGCGAATAAGCATGAACAGCATGAAGTGGCTGGTCATCTTTTTCGCACTGCTGCACTGCAAAATGCTCTTCTCAGCGCCGATCGCGCCGCATGAAGAAATTATCCCCGGCACGAATAGATATCCAATTAATGTGTCGGGGATTATCGTCAGCTCCCAATGTACTTTGAATGGTGATCGAGAAAGTCGTGTTAACTTCGGCGATATCATCATTCAACTAATTGATGGTATCCGGTTCAGTAAATCGGTGCCATTCACCGTCACGTGTCCGGGAGCTTTCAACGGGGAGCAGGAAGTTTTTATCTCAGCTACAGCGGCGGTGTTTGATAAAAATGTCATTTCTACCACCAACAGCAATGTGGGCATCAAATTAATATTAAACGGTAAAGACATCGAAATAAATAAAGCACACAACATTGATTGGCGAATATCAAACACATTGATTGCCGTGCCGGTTAAAAACAAAGCCAAAGTCACAGCGGGTAATTTTACTGCAACCGCCACCATGGTATTGAATGTTCGTTGAGGAGACACGGAATGCAGATTATAAAAATAATGCTCTGTCCACTGATCATTGCATTTGCGTTGCATAGCACGTTGTCTAATGCCAATGCAGGCGTCAACTTTTCAGGAAAGCTGATTAACGTCCCGTGTAAAATTGACAATAATAAGGATATCGATGTCAACTTTGGTGACAATGTGGATATTAATGAAATAGATGGCCTAAAATACACTGAATTGCTGACGCTGTCGATTAAGTGCGATGAAAACTATTCCGAAAATCTTTACTTCCGTGTATCGGGTAGCGCAGCAACATTTGATAAAGCAGCAATACGCACTAACATCACCAACGTTGGGATAAAATTCATCAATGGTAAAGATGGCACACCACTCGAAATAAACAAAAAATACAATTACGTGCAGACAGGGGATTTTTCTCTAAAGGTGGTTCCTGTTAAAAAATCTGGCTCAATACCCTTGCCAGGTAAGTTAACAATAAGTGCTCAACTGATTGTCGAGCCTCAGTGAATGAAAACTGCAATACTCATACTGTCACTCTTTATTTATTGTTGTAATTCACACGCTGTGAAAATAAATTTTTCAGCCACACTGATCAGTATTAATTGCGTAATAAACAATGACAAACCGGCAGACGTTGATTTTGGTGATGCAGTAGGAGTAAATCATGTTGATGGTGTGAGATATCAACAGCGTGTTCCCATCAGTATCGTATGTCGGACCCCGCCGGGAAAACAGCTGGAACTGGCATTTTTGGGCATAACCAGCAATTTTGATGCCAGCGCATTATTCACAGGGATTGATGATTTAGGTATCAGGATAATGCAGAATAATCAACCCATTATAATCAATCAGCGCTTTACGCTTGATGATGTTACGCAGCCAATATTTTATGCCGTTCCGATAAAGCGAGCTGGCAGCGCTTTGAAAAGCGGACGTTTTAAAGCGCTAGCAACGCTTGTTATTAAATACGAGTAATGATTATGCGCATCCCTGTAATGTTAATAATAACTCTGCTATCAACATGTTCTATAAACGCCTTTGCAGCTGCTGACTTTTCTTTTACGGGCGGATTAGTGCAGGAACCCTGCATTCTCGACCCCAACAGCAGTGATATTGTTATTGATTTTGGCAGCGTCATTAATAAATTTCTTTATCGCTATCAACGTACCGCAGGTATTTCCATAACGCTTAATTTACAGGGTTGCGATACCTCAACATCCGATAAACTCTCAATCACCTTTAAGGCAACAGAAGATGCGCGGCAAGCGGGCATGATGGCACTTGATCCATCCAGTACCGCAAAAGGCATCGCCATTGGCGTTGAAGAAAAAGGTATTTTTATTCCGATAAACAAAAGCGTCGAGAGGATTTTCCATTCTGGTGACAACAAAATGGTCTTTGACTTATTCCTGTCTGCTAATCGTGAAAGTATTAAAAATAACGAATTACATCCCGGGACAATCAATGCCAGCGCAACCATAGAACTGGAGTATCACTAATGAGCATTTTTAAACTCATCTTTTATTTTATTTGCATAATTACTCCTGCATTAGCACAAGCCACGATCATCAGCCATAATACTTTTCTTTCCTGGATTGGGCAATATACTACCTTTCGTGTGTATGTTTATCACTGGGATGAAGATAGCCCTTTGAAAAATCCGTGTTATAAGCAGCCGGGCTGTAAGATCGCATCTTTTCCGGAAAATAATGGGGTTCCCGCTGACATTCATGCGCCAAATGTCTTATCTGCAGAAAACTATGCAACCATTGGTGAACTGGGAAAAGCGTATAAAGCTAAATACCCTTTATCGACAGAACATACCTTCCAAATAGACGGCAGGTCAGCTCTATACAATTGTTTTCGATTGGCAGCATTTCAAAATGATTGGCGTGATGCAACCTTCCTGCCTGACAATATCTGTATCAAGCATCATAAATATCCCGTCAGCTGTTCACTTTTGGGTGATACTAATCTCTATCACGGCTATGTTTCTGATAAAAGCATAAACGGTAATACTGCTCAAACGCAGTTAACACTCTCCTGTAGCTCAGCGGCAACGGCACAAATTTACGCGGTAGGGTTTAACACCAATATTGTCTCACTCCGTTCGGATAACAGTTTGCAGACTGAATTAAAAGTCAACGATCAAGATGCTTCTGAAGGCATTGAGCTTAAAGTAAATTCAGCCGACTCGCTGGCAACATTTACGCTTAGCTCAACGCTGCGTACTCATGGAGCAGTCGCACCTGGCGCATTTAATGGTGCCGGCACGCTCATCATTTCCGCTTATTGATTTGAAGAAAAACATGTTTTTTATCCCTAATTTTCGCAAGCCCCCATTTACTACATTACTTGTGTCATTGGTCGTGGCGAGCGACTTACTATTGATGCTGCAAGTTTACGTTGCCAATATGGGCGGTTCAGGTTTTCGCCTGCCGCAAAATCTTATTACGCTCATTTTTATGGGCATCTGTATTTTTATTGTGGCAATAAAATGCCTCTTTTCGCCCCCCTCGACGGACGGGGTGCGAGTGGCAAAGGTGACACCGATATGGCTGCTAGCGTTTCTGCTCCTTAGCCAGCCCATACTCTATACGTTTTACGGCAATCATGATGTGACCTTACTCCCCCAGCTAACTGCCTATGCTCTGGCAGTGCTGTTTTACCTGGCCATGCTACAAATCCCCCTTTCGCCAAACGTTAAAAGGCTCTGGCTGATATGCATCATTACTGCGGCCGTGGCGCAAGCGATGCTGGCGCTATGCCAACTCTTCATGACGGGGGCAAATAACTGGACGGAATTTCCGGCAGATGGCACCCGCGTCTATGGCATTTTCCAGCAGGTAAATTTACTGGGTAGTTTTCTGGCTACTGGCTGGACGTTAGTGCTGTATTTTAGCTTTAAGGTGCGTCATGGCGGGCTTCGTTTACTATTGGCAGCGATCATGGCTGTATTGCTGGTGATTTTAATGATCATCCAGTCTCGCGTTGCCTGGCTTGGTGCGTCGGCCAGTAGCGCTTTACTTATCTGGACATTCCGCCGGCATCGCCATTGGCGGCAACACCTCTTGATTGGCTTACCGATTGCATTAGCAATTGTGATAGCTTGCCAGACCCTGCTCGCGTATGCCCCCATGGCGGGATTACACAAAGTGGATAAAACCCATTCAACGGCAGGTCGTGTGCAGATGATCACGCACAGCCTGCATATGATCGCCGAACGTCCTTTACGTGGTTGGGGTGCCGGTCATTTTGAGCACGATTATCTGCTGCACGTACGTGAGGAAACGGCGCATCCGTTGAATTCTCGTCCCCCAACGCACCCGCATAATGAAATCCTGTTTCAGTGGGTGGAAAATGGCGTTATTGCGCTGGCGGGAGTGGCACTAATAATTTGGGCATGGTTCAAGCCCGTCGTAACCGGCAGCCCTCATGCAAGGCGACGCGCCTTTACGTTTTGGACGATGACCTTACCTATCGTGACCCATCTGCTTTTTGAGTATCCACTCTACCAGTCCGCGCCGCATGGTCTGGTATTACTACTGCTGATCCGTCTGATGCAATCTGAGTCAGATCTGCAAAGCCTGACTCTGCGCCCGTTGGCGCATTACGCTGCGGCTGGGTTTGTCACCCTTTTTGCTCTCGCATTGATGGTTTTTGCGGCAACAGGTTTGCACACCAATGCCATCCTGACGCAAATTGAGCGCAACAGGTTTGCTGATTTTTCCCATGCTCAGCAACTTATTAATCCTTACGCCCAATGGGAGCGCTATCAGTTTGATGCAAACCTTCATCGTCTAATTACGTTTAACAGCACAAACGATGTCGGGCAATTAATCCAATTCAAAGTGTGGGCCAGGGAATACCTGACAAAGCACCATGATGCCAACGTAACCTACTCACTGCTTAAAATTGCCATGTTGCAGGGAGACACGAAATGGCAACAGAGACTGCATCAGCGCGGTCATCAGCTTTTTCCTGAAGACAAACGCTTTAATCTTCCTGAGCAAAGTAAATAAAGCGTAAAGATTAGTGTGTCCTTATTAACAGACAGTTCTTAATCCACTACGTGATGGGCATTTTGACTTCTTCAAGATGAGTTTACCCTGCTGTTTTTAAAGAGAATGAATAAAAGGTGATAGAATGAGGCCGTTCTAACCATGAATGTGCTCAATCCTGAGGATTGCAGAGATTGGGTAACATTGACGGCACTTTTTGCTAAAGTGCTGGTCGTAATCAATACAGTTGTACCGCTCCAGGAACTCAGGGACCCTTTTTCTTCGTGCGATACATTTTTTCCCCGACATGAAGGCGTTATGACGAAATCCAGGCAGTTCCGTTCCAAACTTCTGCATCCCCGTTATTGGTTTACCTGGTTTGGGCTAGGTGTGCTGTGGCTGCTGGTGCAACTTCCTTACCCCATTCTGATCCGGCTTGGTGCTGGCGCTGGCAAATTGTCGCGTCACTTCCTGAAGCGCCGCGAACGCATCACCCGTCGCAATATCGAGCTGTGCTTCCCCAATATTAAGGAAGAGAAAATCGAGGCGATGATCGCCGGCAACTTCGAATCGCTAGGAATGGCGCTGGCAGAAACCGGCATTGCCTGGTTCTGGTCTGATGCACGCGTGCGTCGTTACTTCGAAGTGCATGGTCTGGAAAACCTGCAGCACGCACAAAGCCACCAGCGTGGTGTGATGGTCATCGGTGTGCACTTTATGTCGCTGGAGCTGGGCGGCCGCATTACCGGTTTATGCCAGCCAATGATGGCGATGTATCGTCCGCACAATAATCAGGCGATGGAGTGGGCACAAACCAAGGGTCGCATGCGTTCGAATAAAGCGATGATCGATCGTCGCGATTTGCGCGGCATGGTGCAGGCGCTGAAAAAAGGCGAAGCGGTTTGGTTCGCACCGGATCAGGATTACGGCCCAAAAGGCAGCGTGTTTGCTCCGCTGTTTGCGGTGAAACAAGCGGCGACCACCAACGGCACCTATGTTCTGTCTCGTCTGGCAAAACCGGCGATGCTGACCATCGTATTGATTCGAAACCAGGATAAGAGCGGTTATCAGCTGATTATTCAGCCTGAACTGGAAAATTATCCGTATGAAGATGAAGCCGCTGCCGCTGCTTACATGAATCGCGTGATTGAAAATGAAATTCTGCGCGCGCCCGACCAATATCTGTGGCTGCATCGTCGCTTTAAAACCCGTCCGCCGGGTGAAGCGTCTCTCTATATCTAATCTCTTGATGCAGCAGGTTTTCGTCTGCTGCTCATTTTCTCTGCTCACATTTAACAACCATTCTTAACGAAAAACAGGTTTGTCAAAATCTGCCCCGCCTCTTGTAATGGTCGCCTTCACCTCTCTTTGACCAGAACCATGACACAGCACTTTCACTGCAAATTTCTCGCGCTGGCCGTTGCCACTGCGCTGCTGGCCAGTTGTGCCAATCCATACGGCTTACACCCCAAAAACACGCTGCTTGATGCTAACGCTCTGCAAGCCAGTCAATCCCTGAAAAACGCGCATTTCAGCGCCGCGAATTGGCCAAAAAGCGCATGGTGGCAAGGTTTTAACGATGCTCAACTCAATCGAATGATTGATGATGCGATGGCATCCAGCCCGGATTTGCAGGTAGTCAACGCGCAAGCGGATAAAGCCAATGCACAAGTGATTGCCGCCGATGCCGAACGCTATCCGGTTGTCGATCTCAACGCGGGCATTACGCGCTCGCGTGTGGCAAAAGTGGATGATCCGCTGCTGGAGGGGAAAAGCTATAGCACGCTGCGCACCGCTAACGTTGGCTTGAGCTACACCTTCGATTTATGGGGCGGCAAAAAAGATGCCGCTGAAGCCGCATTGGGGCAAGCACGTGCCAGCGAGTTGGATCGTCAGGCCAGTCAGTTAACGCTGGCCGCGAACGTGACGCGAGCGTGGAACAACCTTAATCTCGCCTGGAATAATGCCGAACTGGCGCAGCAGAATGCCGGGCGTGCGGCGGGTATCGCCAAAATTCAGCAGCAATATGTCAGCGCTGGCCTCACTTCCGATTACCAATATAAGCAGGCGCTGTCGCAGCAGAAAACCGCGCGAGCCGAATTGACGCAAGCTCAACAGCAAGTCACCGATGCCGGTATTCAGCTTTCGACGCTGATAGGTAAAGGCCCGGATTACTGGCACCAGCTAAAACCGGCGCAGATGAATGTGCCGGTCGCCGCCATGCTGCCAAACGCCATTCCGGCCGAACTGCTGGGTCGTCGTCCGGATGTGGTGGCCGCGCGCTGGCGCGTTGAAGCGGCATCAAAACAGATCGCCGCCAGCAAAACCGAGTTCTATCCCAACATCAATTTGGTGGCCGAAGCCGGCACCAAATCACTGCTCGGCGATGCCTTCTTTGGTGCGCCAAGCCGCTTCTTTAATGTGGGACCGAGTTTGTCATTGCCGATCTTTGACGCGGGCAAACGTCGCGCCGATTTAGCAGAGAACGACGCCGATTACGATCTGGCGGTAGCGCAGTACAACAAATTGCTGATTAGTTCACTGGGCAATATCAGCGACACCATTACTCAGTTGCAGTCGATTCAGGATCAGCTGGCGCAACAGGAAAGCGCTAACCAGCTGATTCACAGCGCGTGGGATGATTTGCATCGTGAATACGCAGCGGGCCTGCGTCCTTATCTTGATGTGCTGACAATCCAAAATCAGCTGATCGAATCCGACCAGAAACTGGTGGCGCTGAAGGCGCAGCAGATTAACCTTGCAGTGGTTTTGATAGAAGATTTGGGCGGCGAATTCCAGAGCTCCAACTTTAAAGTTTAAAAAGTCACCATCAATGGCGGCCCTGAGCTGGAATGTGCCGATTTTGTCGGCTGGCATTCTACCGTGCATTGATGAATCATAGTCCGCACTGTGTAATCACCTGCGGACTATTATGATGGAACAGAATATTGAGGCTGGTTGGTTGCGGCCTCTGATTGCCGATCGACTCACACCTTACCTCGAAATTGATGCAGCGCGCCTGCAACGCAACCTGCAACAGATGCAGCAAAAAGCCGATGCCGCTGGCGTCACGCTACGTCCTCATATCAAAACCCATAAAAGTGTCTGGATTGCTGAGCAGCAGCGCATGCTCGGCGCGCGCGGCATTACCGTATCTAAACCGAGTGAAGGCATCGCTTTTATTCTCGGTGGCGAACGCGATCTGCTACTGGCTTACCCCGTAGTGCATGCCGAAACGCTGAAAGAATTTTTGGCGGTGGCCGCACAACATCAGGCGCGCATTACCTGCATTGCGGATTGCACGCATGGCGTGGCGGCAATAGCGGCTGCACATCAGCGCCAGCTCGATTGCCAGCTGGCGTTAGCCATCAAAGTGGATGTGGGATTACATCGCATCGGTGTTGATCCGCACGGCGATGCCGCCGTTACGCTGGCGCAGCAGATACTGGGTGCGGGCCTCACGTTTGCCGGGCTGGTTTCTCATGCCGGTCACGCTTATGGCGCAGGCAATGCCGCAGCGATTGCCGACGTTGCTCTGCAGGAAATCACATTGATGCGTGATCTGCAGCAGCGCCTGATTGCCGCTGGTTTTGCGCACTGCCCGATTTCAGTCGGTTCAACGCCAACGGCATTGGCGGCACCCGTCGCGCAGGGCAGCGATGAAATCCGCCCCGGCAATTATGCGCTGCTCGATCTTACCGCATGGCGTTTAGGTCTTTGCACGCCAGAGGCGTTGGCGCTGAGCGTGGTAACGCGCGTGGTAGCGGTCAATCCGCACTTCGCCATTATTGATGCCGGTTCCAAAATGCTTAGCTCTGACAAAGGGCCGCACGGCACCAATGCCAGCGGATTTGGTATCGCCGTCGATGAGCAAGGCAATCATTATGAAGTGTTGAAGCTGTCGGAGGAGCATGGTTTCCTGCAATATGCTGAACAGGCACCCGCCGTTGGCGCGCTGCTACGCATCTTCCCTAATCACAGCTGCGCGGTAGTTGCGCAGTCCGATCGCTTCGTGCTGCGCCATGCTAATGGTACGGGTGAAGAACAGGCTATTCAGGGACGCGGCAAGTTTATCTGATTACAGCGTTTTCACGGAAACCGCTGCTGACCCACACTTCCATGACCGGGCCGTTTGCAGCCCGGTATCAGCGTGCTTTAATGGCTGTATCACATCAGGAGGTCCCATGCTGCCATCTCAGACCGTCACACTAACGGTTCCACGCAACTGGTTAGATTTGTATGAAACCATCTGGAAACCGGAATGCTTTGCAAAATGGGCGAGCGGACTCAGCGCCAGTACGCTGACGCAGGAAGGGAACAGCTGGAAAGCCAAAGGTCCCGAGGGAACGGTAAAGATTCGCTTTACCCCACACAATCCCTTTGGCGTGATGGATCACTGGATTGATACCGGAACGGGTAAAGAGATTTATATGCCGATGCGGGTGATTGCCAATGAGCAAGGTGCGGAAGTGGTGATGGTGGTTTATCGTCAAGCATTCATGTCTGACGAGAAGTTTGCCGAGGATGTTGCATGGGTAAAACGCGACCTGGAACAGCTTCTTCATCTGTTAACTCATTAGAATCAATGGATTATGCAGAGATCGCTTCTTTAACGCATGCTGGAATCAATCAATAAAAATCGCTTACTTTTTTGCTCAGTAGCGTTTAACTGTTTTGCTCAAACCTTCACGTATTTATCTGTTAATCACCAGTCTGGCTTAAGCATCCTCAACAGGAAAATTCCTGGTGAGGATGTGCAGAAAAATGCTGAGTGCCTCTGATTTATCAAAGTTTTTTCTTTTTTTCTTTATCACTGATCCATTCAACCCTATGGAATGAAGAAAAGCACTAATAAATAGTAAATCACTCGCCTTATATATTCTGATGCAAATTCTGAAACCATTTATTCCTGCGGTCTATTTATAGGAGTTTTCTGATGGTGTTAAATTAATTAAAACACGGTATAACTCATTTCACACACAGCAGTAACCATAATAACAACAGCAGGGAAATAACATGGATCGCTCAACCTATCCTTTGTTATCAGAAAAAGAATTTGTTGAGATTGCCAGCCGGATGCTGGCCGGGGAATATATAAACTCAAAGGGATTTTATAATGATCTTACGGATTTCCTCCGCACAGGAGGAGATACCATTAAGACAACAACATCATTAAACGCCAGGGTCATCTTAATAAATTCAGAACATCATTTAATTGAACGCATTTTTACGTGGCAAAACCTGAAAGGTATATCAGGGCTGCGTCAGGATGCGCTGCATTGATGTAAGCTGTGCTTTGGCCTGTGGCCAGAGTAACCCCTTAATTGCACTGGTACATATACCATAATGAGCAGAATATGGCGATAAGAGAAAAAAATCTGACCAACGCTAAATGGTCAATTTTGTCATCGATTAAAATCGTCGGCATTGGTGTTTTACAACTTTCACTTCTGGCACAAATACTCCAGGCAAACGAGTTAAATTTACTCGCCATTGCTATTGTAATGTTATTGATTATTGACACACTGGCCGATCGCGGATTTGGCAATACCATTATCAGAACTAAAAACCTGAACAATAGCGATCTCTCAATATTATATTGGGGGAATGTATTAAGCGGACTCGCTATTTTTGCCGCGCTGTTTATTGGTAGCGATATTTCTAGCCGAATAATGAATCAACCCGAAATGGCAATAATGCTGGAAATGATTTCGGTCATCTTCATTATTATTCCGCAGGGACAACATTATCGCGCCATATTACAGCGGGAAAACCAATTTTCACGCATCGCTTTCGCGGAAACATCTTCTGTACTGGTGGGATTAAGCGTCACACTGTTTACCGTGTGGCTGACACCTTCAGTGCTGTGCGCCATCTGGGGCTACCTCGCCATGGTATCCATCAGAATGCTGATTTACTGCTACTACGGTCGCTCCTGGTTCCAGCCAGAATACCGCTTTAGCCTGAAAAGTTTCGCTAACGTGCGAGCAAGAAACGGATAATAAAAACAAGTCTGTATGGTGGGCTCTGGGCATCTGAAAAGATGCGTTCGCGTGCTGGTCGCCAGCACGCTTTTTTCTTTTTAGGCTTCCAGTAACTCTTCCAGTGACTGAAAACTGAGTTCACTTAACTTGCCGTTACGCTGCAAGCGCAGCCAACTCACTATCATGCGTAACTCATCAATCACCATGTAGAGATCGGCCATATCATTCTTGCTTTTGACCTGCAGTCGCGCCAGTGCATTGAGTTTGTGTGCATTCACTGTTTTATGACTGATGCCCAGGCGAATGCCGATGTGCTCAATGCTGTAACCCCACGCCATCATCAGTAGTACCCTTAATTGCCTGTCTGGCAGAAGAATATCCGCGCCTTCAACTAACTGAATTTGGGCATTAGTGTTGATGCTGGTGAGGAGACGGCTGGAAAGTATCTGACGAGATGATTTTAAGTCCAACACCGTCAGCGAAGGCAGGTAACGACTGAGCGCATGCATCAGCGGTAACAAACGCCGCGTCAGCACCACGATTTGCATCGTGGGAAACTGCTGCTGTAAGGCGTAAAGCACTTTTAAGGTGCCGGTTAGCGGCATATTTTCATGAAAGATACACACCAGCAAACGCGGTTTCATCTTTTCGCACTTCGCCATGACCGTGCTGAGAGACCATAGCTCATGCAGCTGACACGCAACAGGTAACGAGGACAAAAGACTCTCAAGCCCCAGCGCCGCCAGTTTGTCAGAGGAGAAAAAGAGGATGTCTTCGTTACGAGTTTTCATGCCTGTCCAATAGTTGCTACACGTGATGCCTGAGAGCGGAAAGCCTGCTTCAATTGCCAGTAATCACGTACGACACAAACTGGCTAGAACTTAAGAAGAGAAGATCTGCCCCTCTTCGCATCATTTATACTTATGCGAAAAGGTCAATAACTGCAGATTTATCCCGCCTGCTAAGCCTGTTAGCATGCACGCCATCAAAAAGCCTAATCCGATAACGCTTTATTTAGAAAATCTCAGTGGTCTACACTCTGAGAAATCTTTAGCCTTGCCGCCAATTTACTGGAGTGCTCTATGTTGTTAACCGTTCTCTATATTATTGGTATTACAGCCGAAGCCATGACCGGCGCGCTGGCGGCAGGACGTCGTAAAATGGACCTGTTTGGCGTGATCATCATCGCCTCGGTCACCGCCATTGGCGGCGGTTCGGTGCGTGACATTTTGCTGGGCCACTATCCGCTCAGTTGGGTTAAAAACCCGGAGTACATCATGATCGTGGCTGCGGCTGCGGTTGTGACCACCTTTGTTGCACCGCTAATGACGCACCTGCGCAAAGTGTTTCTGGTGCTGGATGCGCTGGGTTTAGTGGTGTTCTCGATTATTGGCGCCCAGGTTGCACTGGATAGCGGGCACGCCTCCATCATTGCTGCCATCGCCGCCGTGATCACTGGCGTATTCGGCGGAGTGCTGCGCGATATGTTCTGCAACCGCATTCCGCTGGTGTTCCAGAAAGAGCTGTATGCCGGTATCGCTTTTGCCTCGGGCTGGATGTATATCCTGTTGTTGAAAACGCCGCTGGCGCATGAAGCGGTGGTGATCATCACGCTACTGTTCGGCTTCTTCGCCCGCTTGCTGGCGCTGCGTTTCCGCCTCGGTTTGCCGATCTTCAACTATCCCCATCCTGAACATTGAATCAGTTGCAGGAATCTCCTGCTGCTGCAGAAAGTGAATCAACTGCTGCAGGTGCGCATCCTGCAGCATCATCACAATCCGTTGTGCTAACACGCTACCGATACCGGGCAGCTGCTGCCAGCTTTCCGCCGTTCGCGCCAGCAACTGCGACCACTGCGCATCCGGTAAAGCCTGTAACGCTGCACGCGGCAACGGCAAGCCAAGCGCACTCACCCAGCGTCGCAGCGGCTGCTCACGCGTCAGGTTAAAGCGGTGCCAGATAAGTTGCGCGCGAGCCGGCGTGATGCCATTAGCCTGCGCAATCTGATCCGGCGTCAGTGTCAGCCAGGAAAAGAGATGGCTGATAGCACCGCTATCCAGCAGGCGCTGCCAGCTGCTGCGCTGAACGCCCGCAATATCGAGTACCGACTTCTGGCTGAGCCAGCTAAGGCGAGATAAAAACTGCGCCCGGCAGTCGGCGCTAAAGTGCAGACAGGTTAAGCCGTGGAATTCGCCCTCCTGTGGCGACGCTGGATAATCGCGCTGCGCCACACGCCAAATCACGCGCTCCAGTCGCGGAATGCCTAATCCCGCCAGCGTGAGCGTCACCTCATCACCCGCGATCACATCCAGTTCCCGCCAGCGTCGCAGGGAACCAATGTTTACCCGGCGTACCGTTTTGTCCTCCAGTTGCACCGGTATCAGATTTAGCACCACGGCGATCTTGCCCGTGCGGCCCACATTGAAATCCACTGACAGCACTTCGCTGCTGACTTCTGCTGGTTGATACTTCCATGCCGCTGACCAACTGCCCAGGCCGGGCTGCCAATCGCGCCCTGCACTGACGGGTGATTGATGAATTACCACGCCATCGGTGACAAACGGCAGCGATTCGCGGAACCAGCGATCGCGCCATAACGCGACCTCTTCTTCATTACTCACCTGACGGCTCCAGCTCTGCACCAGCCCAAATCCCCATTGTGTGAGCTGCGCCAGACGATCGGGCATCGAATTGGGTCCATCCGGCCACGCCCAGATAAATACGCCAAGGCGCTCAAGCAGCGGGCTGGTGTCGTGGCGCATCATCGCTCCCGCCACCTGAGCGCGCGCGTTCTTGCCGCCGTCACGCGCCTGTTGATGATCGGTCATTTGCAGAAACAGCTCACCTTGCAGCACCACTTCCTCACGCAAGGTATCAAGCCGCTGCGGGATGGAGGGAATATGTGCGGATTTGGCCAGCCACTCTTCGCCACGTAAACCATCACCGCGACTGATCAATGAGGCCAACTTACCCTGTCGATATACCAAAGTAACGGCGACGCCATCGACTTTCGGCTGCAGCCATAGCGCAGATTTGTCCTGCATCCAGTACGCCACTGCCAGCTTATCGCGCAGTTTGCGCACGCCGGTATGCGCCACCGGATGATGCGTACTGCCGTCGGTGGTGAGTTGTGCATCGTAGGTGGCGTACGCCGGCGTGAAACAGCGCTGCCACTGCTGTAATCGCTGTTGCAGGCTGTCGTAATCGGCATCGGTCACCAGATTTGTGCCCTGCCGGTAATACGCGTCATCCCACTGTCGTAGCTGGGTTTGCAGCTGTGTGATTTCCTGCCCCGCGCGCACCGGCGACCAATTCGGGCAGAGCGCTTCGGCCCAGCAACCTATACTGAATAAGCAACACAATAGACTCAGGCATCCTTTCATCTTCGCTCTCCTTTTTCGCTATTGGAGCGCGCAGCGCAGGCCTTTACCAGCCATGAAGATTGCGCGCTGGATGCTGATTCCAGAGATTAAATTGCTGTTGCAGCCTGCTACATCAGCCTCTGGCGCGGCTTCACAGAAAAAAGAATTGCCTCAGCCAAGCGGCAAACGCTGCGTGACCACCCCAAGCCGTGTATACTGTGCAGGAAATCGACTCCGCTCTTTACTCAATTCAAGATAACCATGGCTCAAGGCACGCTTTATATAGTTTCCGCCCCCAGCGGCGCGGGTAAATCCAGCCTGATTCAGGCGCTGTTAAAGACACAACCGCTGTACGATACGCAGGTGTCTATTTCTCATACCACCCGTGGCGTGCGTCCCGGTGAAGCTCATGGTGAGCACTACTTTTTCGTCTCTAAATCCGAATTCGAGACCATGATTGCAACAGACGACTTCCTCGAACATGCGGAAGTGTTTGGCAATTATTACGGTACGTCACGCGCTGCGATTGAGCAGGTGCTGGCGACCGGCGTGGACGTCTTCCTGGATATCGACTGGCAAGGTGCGCAGCAAATTCGCCAGAAAATGCCTGCTGCACGCAGCATCTTTGTGCTGCCGCCTTCTACCGAAGAGTTGGATCGTCGCCTGCGTGGCCGCGGTCAGGACAGCGAAGAGGTGATTGCCCGTCGTATGCAACAGGCCGTGGCGGAAATGAGCCACTACGCCGAGTATGACTATTTAATTGTTAATGATGATTTCGATCTGGCGCTGTCAGATCTGAAAACCATTATTCGCGCAGAACGTCTGCGTATGGGTCGCCAAAAATCGCGACATGATGCTTTAATCAGCAAACTATTGGCAGTCTGAATTCACTTTCAGTATTATGCCCAGTCATTTCTTCATCATCTGTGGAGTAGCACACCTATGGCACGCGTAACCGTTCAGGACGCAGTAGAGAAAGTTGGTAACCGTTTTGACCTGGTGTTGGTCGCTGCACGTCGTGCACGTCAGATGCAGGTAGGCGGTAAAGATGCGCTGGTTCCGGAAGAGAACGATAAGCCAACCGTTATCGCCCTGCGCGAAATCGAAGAAGGTTTGATCACTACCCAGATTCTGGATGTCCGTGATCGTCAGGAACAGCATGAGCAGGAAGCCGCTGAGTTACAAGCCGTTACCGCTATCGCTGAAGGTCGTCGTTAACAGCACTTCGCAGGTCGCCCTTGTATCTGTTTGAAAGCCTCAATCAACTGATTGAAAAATACTTGCCTGAGGAGCAAATTAAGCGCCTCAAGCAAGCTTATCTAGTCGCGCGTGATGCCCACGAGGGTCAAACACGCTCCAGCGGCGAGCCTTATATCACCCATCCTGTTGCTGTAGCCTGCATTCTGGCCGAGATGAAACTCGACCACGAAACGCTAATGGCGGCGCTGCTGCATGATGTGATCGAAGATACGCCCGCCACTTACCAGGATATGGAACAGCTGTTTGGTAAAAGCGTTGCCGAACTGGTAGAAGGTGTATCCAAGCTCGATAAGCTGAAGTTCCGCGACAAGAAAGAAGCGCAGGCTGAAAACTTCCGCAAAATGATCATGGCGATGGTGCAGGATATCCGCGTCATCTTGATCAAACTGGCTGACCGCACGCACAACATGCGCACGCTCGGCGCATTACGTCCGGATAAAAAACGCCGTATCGCGCTGGAAACGCTGGAGATTTACAGTCCTCTGGCGCACCGCCTTGGTATTCATCACCTGAAAACAGAACTGGAAGAGCTCGGCTTTGAAGCGCTCTACCCGAACCGTTTCCGCGTGATTAAAGAGGTGGTGAAAGCGGCGCGCGGTAACCGTAAAGAGATGATTCAGAAGATCCTTGCTGAAATCGACGGTCGCTTACAGGAAGCAGGTATTCCCTGCCGCGTAAGTGGACGCGAAAAACATCTCTACTCGATCTACCGCAAAATGCACCTGAAAGAGCAGCGTTTTCACTCGATCATGGATATCTACGCTTTCCGCGTCATCGTGAAAGATCTGGATACCTGTTATCGCGTGCTCGGACAGATGCATAGCTTGTACAAACCGCGTCCCGGACGCGTAAAAGATTACATCGCCATTCCCAAGGCCAACGGCTATCAATCGCTGCATACTTCAATGATCGGCCCGCACGGCGTGCCGGTTGAAGTGCAGATCCGTACTGAAGATATGGATCAGATGGCAGAAATGGGTGTGGCAGCACACTGGGCGTATAAAGAGAGCGGCGAAGTCAGCGGCACCACCGCGCAGATTCGTGCTCAACGCTGGCTACAAAGCCTGCTGGAGCTGCAGCAAAGCGCCGGTAGCTCGTTCGAATTTATCGAAAGCGTGAAATCCGATCTCTTCCCGGATGAGATCTACGTGTTCACGCCGGAAGGCCGCATCGTCGAATTGCCGGCTGGCGCCACGCCGGTCGATTTCGCCTATGCGGTGCATACCGATATCGGTCATGCCTGCGTCGGCGCTCGCGTCGATCGCCAGCCTTACCCGCTGTCACAATCGCTGACCAGCGGTCAAACCATTGAAATCATCACCGCGCCGGGTGCTCGCCCGAACGCTGCCTGGCTCAATTTTGTCGTCAGCTCGAAAGCGCGCGCCAAAATCCGTCAGCTGCTGAAAAACCTCAAGCGTGAAGACTCCGTCAACCTGGGTCGTCGCCTGTTGAGCCACGCGCTCGGCGGCAGCAAGAAGCTGGCAGAGATTCCGGTTGAGAACATTCAGCACGAACTTGAGCGCATGAAGCTGACCGCCATCGATGATTTGCTGGCAGAAATCGGCCTGGGCAACGCCATGAGCGTGGTGGTGGCAAAGAACTTGCTGCAGTCAGGCAGTGAAGAGCCGCAGAGCAACAGCAAACGCAAAAAGCTGCCGATCAAAGGCGCGGATGGCGTGCTGATTACCTTTGCCAAATGCTGCCGTCCAATTCCTGGTGACCCGATTGTGGCGCACGTTAGTCCCGGCAAAGGTTTGGTGGTGCATCACGAATCCTGCCGTAACATCCGTGGCTACCAAAAAGAGCCTGAAAAGTTCATGCCGGTTGAGTGGGATAAAGTGACCGACCAGGAATTTGTCGCAGAGATTAAAGTCGACATGTTCAATCATCAGGGCGCACTGGCGAATCTGACCGCGGCAATCAACACTGCCAGTTCCAATATTCAGAGCCTGAATACCGAAGAGCGTGATGGTCGCGTGTATAGCGCCTTTATCCGCCTCACCGCGAACGATCGCGTCCATCTGGCGAATATTATGCGCAAAATCCGCGTAATGCCGGACGTGATCAAAGTTCACCGCAACCGTAACTAGCCCATGAACGCTCAACGTTTTGCCCGAATTCAGGAGATGCTGGCCCTGCGCCAGCACGATCTTACCGTTTGCATGGAACAGGTGCATAAACCGCATAACGTCTCGGCAGTGATCCGTACCGCCGATGCGGTGGGCATTCATGAAGTGCACGCCGTCTGGCCAAGCGTGCGTATGCGCACCATGGTTTCCGCTTCGGCCGGCAGCAACAGTTGGGTGAAGGTTAAAACGCATCAGCATATTGCAGATGCAGTGCGTCATCTGAAGGATGAAGGCATGCAGGTGCTGGCGACCAATCTGTCCGCCAAAGCGGTAGATTTTCGCGACATCGATTACACCAAACC
Organism: Pantoea endophytica; assembly: GCF_002858935.1. Classification (GTDB taxonomy): domain Bacteria; phylum Pseudomonadota; class Gammaproteobacteria; order Enterobacterales; family Enterobacteriaceae; genus Pantoea; species Pantoea leporis. Next base: position 113,867 of record NZ_PJRT01000001.1, read on the forward strand.
GACCTGCATTCTGATGGGTCAGGAAAAAACCGGTATTACCGCTGAAGCGCTGGCGCTGGCCGATCAGGACATCGTTGTGCCGATGGTGGGCATGGTGCAGTCGCTCAATGTTTCAGTGGCTTCCGCGCTGATTTTGTATGAAGCGCAACGTCAGCGACAGAATGCCGGCATGTATCAGCGCACCTATAGCCTGCTGGATGAAGATGAGCAGCAGCGTTTGCTATTCGAAGGCGGTTACCCGGTGCTGGCACGCGTCGCCAAGCAGAAAGGCCTGCCGTATCCGCACATCAATGGTCAGGGCGAAGTAGAAGCCGACGCCGAGTGGTGGGCCACCATGCAATCTACAGGTAGAAAATGAAAGGCCGTCTGCTGGATGCCATCCCGCTCAGTACCCTGACCGGCGTCGGCGCCAGTCAGGCGGGCAAGCTGGCCAAACTTGGCCTGTTCACCATTCAGGATCTACTGCTGCATCTGCCACTGCGTTACGAAGATCGCACCCAACTGTATAAAATCAATGACCTGCTGCCCGGCGTTTATGCCACGGTGGAAGGTGAAGTGCTGAGCAGCGAAATCACTTTCGGTCGCCGCCGCATGTTGGTGTGCCACATCAGCGATGGCAGCGGCATGCTTACCATGCGTTTCTTCAATTTCAATGCCGGGATGAAAAACAGCCTGGCGCCGGGCCGTCGCGTTACCGCTTACGGCGAGATTAAGCGCGGTCAGCGCGGTGCTGAAATCATTCATCCCGAGTTTCGCGTGCAGGGCGAACAAGGCGGCGTTGAGCTGCAGGAAACCCTGACGCCGGTTTATCCCACTACCGAAGGCATTCGCCAGGCGACACTGCGCAATCTCACCGATCAGGCGTTGACGTTGCTGGAGAGCTGCCCAATTGCCGAGCTGCTACCATCCGAGCTGAGCGGCGGGCTGATTAGCCTGCCGGATGCACTACGCACGCTGCATCGTCCACCGCCGGATCTACGTTTAACTGAGCTGGAGACGGGCCGCCATCCGGCACAGAAACGCTTAATTCTGGAAGAGCTACTGGCGCATAACCTCAGCATGCTAGCAGTACGCGCCGGTGCGCAGCGCCATCATGCATTGCCGATGACGGCGCGCCACGAGCTGGTTGATCAGCTTCTGGCGGCGCTGCCCTTCTCGCCAACCGGTGCGCAACAGCGTGTGGTGGCAGAAATTGAAAAGGATTTGGCCAACGATTTTCCGATGATGCGTTTGGTGCAGGGCGATGTCGGCTCCGGTAAAACGCTGGTAGCCGCACTGGCGGCACTGAACGTCATCGCACACGGCAAACAGGTAGCGCTGATGGCACCGACCGAGCTGCTGGCCGAGCAGCATGCCAACAACTTCCGCCAGTGGTTTGCACCGCTGGGAATTGAAGTGGGCTGGCTGGCGGGCAAGCAGAAAGGCAAAGCGCGCGAAGCGCAGCAGGAAGCCATTGCCAGCGGTCAGGTCGCGATGGTGGTCGGCACCCACGCGCTGTTCCAGGAACAGGTGAAATTCAACGGCATGGCGCTGGTGATCATTGATGAGCAGCATCGCTTTGGCGTGCACCAGCGCTTAGCGCTGTGGGAAAAAGGCGAGGAACAAGGTTTCCATCCGCATCAGCTGATCATGACCGCTACGCCGATTCCGCGCACGCTGGCGATGACGGCTTACGCCGATCTCGATACCTCCACCATCGACGAATTACCGCCAGGTCGTACGCCGGTGACCACGGTGGCGATTCCCGATAGCCGCCGCAGTGAGATCATCACGCGCGTGCAAAGCGCCTGTCACGAAGGACGTCAGGCTTATTGGGTATGTACGCTGATTGAAGAGTCGGAAGTGCTGGAAGCGCAGGCGGCAGAAGCAACCTGGGAAGAGCTGAAAGTGGCGCTGCCCGATTTGCAGGTTGGCCTGGTACACGGCCGCATGAAGCCTGCCGAAAAGCAGGCGGTGATGGCGGCGTTTAAGGCCAATGAAATCCAGCTGCTGATCGCCACCACGGTGATCGAAGTGGGCGTGGATGTGCCGAACGCCAGCCTGATGATTATCGAAAACCCGGAACGTCTCGGTTTGGCTCAGTTACATCAGCTGCGCGGCCGCGTTGGGCGTGGTGCTGTCGCTTCACACTGCGTGTTGTTGTACAAAGCGCCGCTCAGCAAAACCGCGCAGAAGCGGTTGCAGGTGCTGCGCGATAGCAACGACGGCTTCGTGATTGCTCAGCACGATCTGGAGATTCGCGGTCCGGGTGAAATGCTCGGCACACGTCAAACCGGCAACGCCGAGTTTAAAGTGGCGGATTTGCTGCGCGATCAGGGCATGATTCCCGAAGTTCAGCGCGTGGCGCGTCATATCCACCAGCACTATCCAGAGCAGGCGCAGGCACTGATTGAGCGCTGGCTGCCGGAAACCGAGCGCTACAGTAACGCTTAATCCGCCGTCTTGCTTTTATCGATGGCAATAAAATCCCCAGCAAATTTCTGCAGCAGACGCGCCAGCTCGGCGCGCTCTTCATCCGGCCAGCTGGCAAACAGGTTCTGATAAATTTGCGCGCGCGCCGCATCGATTTTGTCAGTCATCGCTTTACCTGCCGCAGTGATCACCGCTTCATTCACCCGTTTGTCTTTGGCATTTTTCTGGCGCTGCGCCAGCCCTAACTCCTCCAGCTTCGCCACCTGACGACTGACGGTGGTGTAATCGCGTCCGGCCCGCTCCGCCAGCTCCACCACGCCAATTGGCCCGAAGCGACCGATTTGAATCAGTAGCGGAAACAGCGCACGATCGAGCTTAATATTTGACTCTTTTATCAATAATTCATCACGTTGTGGACGATTGAAAGTTCCTACAATCATCAGCAGCGCATTGTGCAGATCATCAAATGCAGCACAATTATGTGTATTTTGCACACTTTTCATTGACGTTATCCTGAGGTAAGCCTAATGTGTGCATATTACACATAGTTCCCACTTAACTGAAGGTGAAAGCATGAAAGCAGCGATAGTTTCCGCGGCAGGTGAACTGCCCGTTTACGGTGATTTTCCTGAACCGCAGGCTGGTGAAAGCCATGTGGTGGTAACAGTGAAAGCCGCCGCCGTTAGCCAGCTGGCAAAAGCACGCGCCGCCGGAACGCATTACAGCGCGGCCGCGCACTATCCCTTTATTACCGGCATTGATGGTACCGGCACGCTGAGTAATGGCGATCCGGTTTACTTCCTTGCCTTTAATGCACCTTGGGGCAGCATGGCGGAGAGAACCTTAGTGCCCGCCGACAGCATCGTTTCGTTGCCGGCAAAATTGGATCCGGTGCTGGCCGCTGCGCTGGCGAATCCGGGCATGTCATCCTGGGCGGCATTAACCCGACGCGCCCAGCTGCGTGCCGGTGAAACCGTATTGATCAATGGCGCAACCGGCACGTCGGGCGGTTTAGCGGTGCGTATCGCACAGCATCTGGGTGCAGGAAAAATTATCGCCACTGGTCGTAATCGCGCCGCGCTGGATCAACTGCGCGCGCAGGGCGCCGACCTCACTTTCACGCTGGATGAATTGCCGGACGCGTTACCGGCGTTGATGAAAGAAGGTGTTGATGTGGTACTCGATTATCTGTGGGGCCAGAGCGCACTCGATATCATGCACGCCGCCGTAGCGGGCGGAGAGAAAACGGTACGCTTTGTGCAAATCGGTTCCTTAAGCGGACAGGAAATTACCCTGCACAGCAAACTGCTGCGCTCGTCCGGGCTGACATTAATGGGCAGCGGCCTCGGCAGCGTGTCGGATAAAGAGTTGATCGCCTGCATCGGCGAAATGCTGACGGCCGCCGCCGAGAGCGATTTTTCGATCGCCTTCCAGATGCGCTCGCTGAGTGACGTCGCGCTGGCGTGGCAGGAAGATGACAGCCGTTGCCGTACGGTGTTTACGCTTTAGATCAACGGAAGTAAAAAGGGGCATTGCAAACGATTGCTTTCACAACGCAACCGTTTAAAATCGCCCCTTTGTTGTAATTGAGAACGTCCACCATGTCCGTCAACACCGCTGAAACTCGCCAGCCTGCCAGCGCTGCAAGCCCGAAAAGTGAACTGATTTACCGCCTCGAAGACCGTCCACCGTTACCGCAAACCTTGTTTGCTGCCTGTCAGCATTTGCTGGCGATGTTTGTCGCGGTGATTACGCCTGCGCTGCTGATTTGCCAGGCGCTGGGTTTACCGGCACAGGACACGCAACACATCATCAGCATGTCGCTGTTTGCCTCGGGCGTGGCATCCATTCTGCAAATCAAAACCTGGGGACCCGTGGGCTCTGGCCTGTTGTCGATTCAGGGCACCAGCTTTAACTTCGTGACGCCGCTGATCATGGGCGGCATGGCGCTGAAAAATGGTGGCGTTGATGTGCCGACCATGATGGCGGCGCTGTTTGGCACGCTGATGGTGGCGTCTTGTACCGAAATGGTGCTGTCACGCGTGTTGCACCTGGCGCGCCGCATCATTACGCCGCTGGTTTCCGGCATTGTGGTGATGATTATTGGCCTGTCGCTGATTCAGGTCGGTTTGACCTCCATCGGCGGTGGCTTTGCGGCGATGAGCGATCACACGTTTGGCGCTCCGAAAAACTTGTTGCTGGCGGCTTCGGTATTGGTGGTGATTATCCTGCTTAATCGTCAGCGTAATGCTTATCTGCGCGTGGCTTCGCTGGTGATCGCGATGGCGGTAGGTTATGCGCTGGCCTGGGCGCTGGATATGCTGCCCGCCACCAGCACGCCAGCCGATCAGCCGCTGATTGCCGTGCCATCGCCGCTCTACTACGGCCTGGGCTTTGACTGGAATCTGCTGATCCCGCTGATGTTGGTGTTTATGGTGACCTCGCTGGAAACCATCGGCGACATCACCGCGACTTCTGATGTTTCCGAGCAGCCGGTAAGTGGCCCGCTGTATATGAAGCGTCTGAAAGGCGGCGTGTTGGCCAACGGTCTTAACTCCTTTGTCTCAGCGCTGTTCAACACCTTCCCGAATTCCTGTTTTGGCCAGAACAACGGCGTGATTCAGCTTACCGGCGTTGCCAGCCGCTATGTGGGCTTTGTCGTGGCGCTGATGCTGATCGTGCTTGGCCTGTTCCCAGCCGTGAGTGGTTTTGTGCAGCATATTCCAGAACCGGTGCTGGGCGGTGCCACCATTGTGATGTTTGGTACCATCGCCGCATCTGGCGTGCGCATCGTTTCGCGTGAACCGCTGAATCGTCGTGCCATCATGATTATCGCGCTGTCGCTGGCGGTAGGTTTGGGCGTTTCTCAGCAGCCGCTGATTCTGCAATTTGCCCCGGACTGGCTGAAAACCCTGCTTTCATCTGGCATTGCGGCCGGTGGTATTACCGCCATCGTGCTGAACCTGATCTTCCCGCAAGAAAAGTAATCCTGCAGGCAGGCTTCGGCCTGCCTGATATTTATCCGCATTTACATCCAGGCTGTTGAGCTGTAACGGTAATTCAGGCATAACAACCACTCACCGGATAAATATCGGGATGGATGAGTGCGATGAAATTTTTAGGCAAGTTTTTCCTTACCTTACTGCTGCTAATTCTGCTGGCGCTGGTAGTGCTGTATGTGTTGCTACAAACACAATGGGGCGCAGGTTGGTTTAGCCGCTGGGTAAGCGATAAAACCGCCTGGCATCTCTCTCTCAGCAAGATTGAGCACGACTTCTCCTCCCCTTCGCATATCATTCTCGATGACTTCAGCTTTGGCCATGATGGTCAACCCGCCGTGTTAGTGGCGAAACGCGTTGATCTTGGCCTTGCGCTGGTTCAGTTCAGCGATCCACTGCACTTCAACAGCATCGAAGTGCGCGACGGTGAAATCAATCTCGCCAATCAAGCGCCCGATACCACGCTGCCGATTCAGGCCAATCGCCTGCAGCTGAATAATGTGCGTATTGAGAATCCTCACAGCACATTGCCGATGACCGCTCAGCGCGTGAATGGTGGTCTTCTGCCGTGGAAACCGCTGCCTAACGACGTGCTGGGCAGCGATGCGCAGTTCCAGATTAGCGCTGGCACCCTGACGCTGGATGGCGTACCGGGTAACAACGTGCTGCTGCAGGGCAGTATCAAGCAACGTCGTCTGGTGCTGAGCAATATCGGCGCCGATCTGGCGCGCGGTTCGATGACCGGCAACGCCGAGCGCGATGCGCTGGGTAACTGGAAGATCGACCAACTGCGCCTCAACGATATCCGCCTGCAAACCCATCAAAGCCTGAGCGACTTCCTCAATCCGCTGCGCGCTGTGCCTTCTGTGAGCATCAACCGTCTGGATATGACCGATGCACGCCTGCAAGGACCTGACTGGGCGGTGACCGATCTCGATTTAACCCTGAAAAATGTCACCCTGCGCGGCGATGATTGGGAAAGCGATGGCGGTTCTCTCTCCATGAATGCCGGGAATTTTATTAACGGTGGCTTTGAGCTCAACGATCCTATCGTCAATGCCGATCTCTCGGCGCAGGGCATCGCGCTGACGCAGTTCAGTTCGCGCTGGGTGAATGGCGTGGTGCGCGCCAGTGGCAACTGGACGCGCAGCGACAAACGTCTGACGCTGGATGAACTGGCGATCGCCGGGCTGGAATATACTTTGCCGCAAAACTGGCGTGAACGCTGGCAGCAAACCTTACCGGACTGGCTGGATAGCGTGCTAATAACCCGCGCTACCGCCAACCGTAACCTGATTATTGATATCAATCCGGCGTTCCCGTTCCAGATGACGTCACTGGATGGCAGCGCGAATAATCTGCTACTGGCGCGTCAACATCAGTGGGGAATCTGGTCCGGTAAAGCCAGCTTCAACGCGGCCGAAGCCACCTTCAATCGTACCGATCTGCGTCATCCGTCCATTGCGCTGAATGCCAACGATCAACAGATTCAGGTAACAGAATTGAGCGCCTTTAACGGCAGCGGTTTACTGGAAGGATCAGCAACGGTTGGGCAGGACGCGCAACGTCCGTTGACGCTGAATCTGAAAGGCCAGGCTGTGCCGGCAAACGTGCTGGGCAATTGGGGTTGGCCAACGCTGCAGTTGAGCGGTAACAGTAATTTACAGCTGCAGCTGAAAGGTTCGCTGAACGCCAGCGCGCCGCTGCGCCCCAGCGTGGATGGCACGTTGTCGGTAACCACCGATGCCCAAGCTGTACAGCAAACGATGCGGGGCGGGCAAGTGCAATAATTCTGTAGCGGCGCACATTAATTGCGCCGCTACATTAGGTAAAAAAATTGCAGGACTAATCGATACGGGCGCCGGAGCCGCCCTCTTCCAGTGCTCCGTCAGAATCGGCGGGCAGCACGATATACACACCTTCGAATACCGCGCCCAGCTCATCATCCCCGAACAGCTCCACTTCCATCTGCACGCGCGCTTTGCGGCCACGCGCCAGACGATCAAGATCGCCGCTGAGCGAGCCGAGATCGGCAATCGCGCCCGGACGGCCGCTGATCGGTTTGCTGTAGCGAATATGCGCATCCGCCAGAATAATGGTGCCACCGAGATGGCGCTCGCGCAGCAGCAGCCAAATTAAACCCCAACCGGTGAGCGTGGCTAGCGAGAACAAGCTGCCCGCAAATAGGGTGTGATGGGGATTCTGGTTGCCCGCTTCGGGCATGGTGGTAACGAATTTCTGCCCGGTATATTGCAGAATGCGCACGCCCATTTTTTCACTCAGCGGAATGTGCTCGTACCAGGCTTGTTGCAGCTGTCCGCACCAGTCGGCGCGATGCAGAATATCGTCGAGCGTCACGACCGGTTTAATCATCAGGAAGTGACGCACCGGCGTGGTTTGCGGCGCGGTGATTTCGCCCTGATTGACGTAGCCGAGCTTGGCAAAGAATTCGACGGCGTCTTCACGCGCGCTACAGGTGACGCGTTTTGCCCCTTCCTGACGCGCGACCGATTCCAGCGTCATTGCCACCAGCGTGCCAAGACCTTTCCCCTGCACCGAAGGATGCACGGCAAGGAAGCGAATCGCGGCTTCGTTCTCGGCATTGATGTACAGACGGCCGATTGCCACCGGTTTGCCTTGCTCATCCACCACCATTTGATGATGCGCCAGCGCATCCCAGGCATCACGCTCAGAACCCTGCGGCTGACGCAGCGGCTTTCGTAACATTTCCCAGCGGAACTGGTAATACATATCCAGTTCTTCCGCCGTTTGCGGTACGCGAAGATGATACATAAAGTGATTCTCTCGTTCGAAGCTTGCGTGGCTAAGTCCTTGCCGCTCGGCTGAAACCCTCACACCTGTAACCAGAAGGTCACCGGACCATCGTTTACCAACGAAACCTGCATATTGGCGGCGAAGCGCCCGTTTGCGGTGGCCACGCCCTGTGCTCGGCAGCAATCGCTAAAGTATTCATAGAGGCGCTCGGCTTCCGCCGGTTCTGCGCCGCCAGAAAAAGAGGGACGCATACCTTTATTGGTATCTGCGGCGAGAGTGAATTGCGACACCACCAGCACGCTGCCACCTGCCTGCTGCACATTAAGATTCATTTTGTCATTCTCATCCGCAAAGATGCGGTAGCCCAGCACGCGCTCGGTTAATCGCTGCGCTTTTTGTTCATCGTCGCCCTTTTCCACACCCAATAACACCAGCAAGCCGGCGCCAATTTCGCCCACTGTCGCGTCGTCAACGCTGACACTGGCGCGGCTGACGCGCTGAATCAAAGCAATCATGTTTCCTCACGTTCTTTTTCGCGTTCCTGCTGTTTTAGCTGGCGATAGTCATCCAGCGTGACGGTGATTTCCGCGCCTAACAACACAATACACCACGACCAATAGACCCATAGGAACAGAATGGGGATGACCGCCAGAACGCCGTAAATTAACTGATATGAAGGGAACATCGTAACATAGAGCGCAAAGCCTTTTTTACCCAGCTCGAACAGCAATCCGGCAACAATGGCGCCGATCAGTGCATCACGCGTCGGCACGCGCCGCGTCGGCACAATGCTATACAGCAGCCAGAAAGCGAGGATCGAGAGGCACAGCGGGAATATGCGCAGCAGATGATCGATCAAGCTGGTGACGCCCGTGACGTTTACCCAGCGCAGCGACAGCAGATAGGAGCTGAGCGCTAAACTTGCGCCGGCCAGCAGCGGGCCCAGCGTTAAGATCATCCAGTAAACAGCAAAGGAGTAGACCATTGGACGCGGTTTATCGCTGCGCCAGATGGCGTTCAACGCGCTGTCCACCGAATGCATCAGCAGCAGCGCGGTGACGATCAACCCCACAATGCCGACCGCCGTCATCTTATTGACGTTGGCGACAAACTGATCAAGATAACGCTGAATCACGTCGCCCGTTGCCGGAATGAAGTTGGTAAAGATGAAGTTCTTCAACTGCACGCTGATGTCCGAGAACATCGGAAAAGCAGCAAACAGAGCGAACACCACGGCAATCAGCGGCACCAATGCCAGCAATGAGACGTAGGCGAGATTACCCGCCTGCGTCGTCATGTTGTCATCGTCAACGCGTCGCCACAGCAGTTTTACCCACAAATAAAAGGCATGCGCCGAGTGGCGCAGATGTCGATGGTTCAGCACTCAGAGACGACCCGCAAACCAGTCCGGCACAGTTTTCTCATCAACCACCAGCACGCTTTCAATGCCGAGTGCGCGCGCAGCGTCGATATTGGCCTGATTATCATCGAAAAATACCGCCTGATCGGCCTGATAACCTTCGTGCTGCAGCACATAGTTGTAGATGCGCGCTTCCGGCTTACGCATGCCGATATCCTGCGACATATAAAGATGATCGGCCGCCTGTTGAACATCGGGATATTGGGTTGGCCAGAACTCGAAGTGCAGCTGATTGGTATTGGACAGGATCACCACGCGCTCGCCATTGGCACGCAGCTTGTTCATGATCGCCAACGTTTCCGGACGCACGCCGACAAAGACCGCCTGCCAGCCAGCGGTGAATTGCGGATAGCTCAACGCGATATCCAGCTGGTCGCAAATGCGCGCAGCAAATTCTGGATCGCTGATTTCGCCACGTTCGTGTTTCTCAAAAGCCTCATCCATGCGGAAACGACTTTGTAGCGTGGATAACGGCACGCGCCCTAAGTCGCTCCAGACGCCGAGCACACGATTGAAATCGATATCAACAATCACATTGCCTAAATCAAAGATGTACAGCATGACGACTCTCCTTTTCGTTCCCTGGATCATTCACTTTAGCGGCAAAAGTGGGAGCTGAACAGGGACGAGGGGCGGGAAATCAGTAATCTGGAAGCGGAGGCAAACTTCATTAAGCGAGCGTTGCAGCGGGTTGCAGGCATAAAAAAGCCCCGCGGGTGCGGGGCTCAATATCAGACTGTTTCGCTTACTCTTTGCTGCCGCGAGAAGAACGTTTACGATCGTTCTCGGTCAGATGACGTTTACGAATACGGACTGACAGCGGAGTCACTTCTACCAGTTCGTCATCATCGATGAACTCGATAGCCTGTTCCAGCGTCATTTTCTGCGGTGGAACCAGAGTGGTGGCTTCGTCAGTACCTGACGCACGCATGTTGGTCAGTTTCTTACCGGTCAGGCAGTTTACTGTCAGGTCGTTAGAACGGCTGTGAATACCAATGATCTGGCCTTCATACACTTCCGCACCGTGACCGAGGAACAGCTTGCCGCGATCCTGCAGACCGAACAGGGCGAACGCTACCGCTTTACCCTGACCGTTAGAGATCAGCACGCCGTTCTGACGCTGGCCCACTTCGCCCGGACGAACATCGTCATAGTGGCTGAAGGTGGAGTACAGCAGACCGGTACCTGAAGTCATGGTCATGAATTCGTTACGGAAGCCGATCAGACCACGGCTTGGGATCATGTAATCGAGACGTACACGGCCTTTACCATCTGGATCCATGTTTTTCAGATCGCCTTTACGCTCACCCATCGCTTGCATCACAGAACCCTGATGGGTTTCTTCGATGTCGAGGGTCACGTTTTCGAATGGCTCCTGCTTACGGCCTTCGTGCTCGCGGAAGATAACTTTCGGACGGGATACCGCCAGCTCGAAACCTTCACGACGCATGTTTTCGATCAGAACCGACAAGTGCAGCTCACCACGACCGGAAACGCGGAACGCATCCGAATCTTCGGTTTCTTCAACGCGCAGTGCCACGTTGTGTACCAGCTCTTTGTTCAAACGCTCCAGAATCTGGCGCGAGGTCACGAACTTACCTTCTTTACCGCAGAACGGTGAGGTGTTCACGTTGAAGAACATGGTAACGGTTGGCTCATCAACGCTCAGGGCTGGCAGCGCTTCCACATTCTGCGTGTCGCAGATGGTGTCAGAGATGTTCAGCTCGCCCAGACCGGTGATCGCGATGATGTCGCCCGCTTCTGCCAGGGTACTTTCGATACGTTCCAGACCCAAGTGGCCCAGCACTTTACCGACTTTACCGTTACGGGTTTTGCCTTCGCTATCAATGATAGTGACCTGCTGGTTCGGCTTCACGGTACCGCGCTTGATGCGGCCGATGCCGATCACGCCCAGATAGTTGTTGTAGTCCAGCTGCGAGATCTGCATCTGCAGTGGCGCTTCAACTTCAACCTGAGGTGGAGAAACGTGGTCAACGATCGCCTGATACAGCGGGGTCATGTCGTCAGCCATGTCGGTGTGTTCCAGACCCGCGATACCGTTCAGTGCCGAAGCGAAGATAATCGGGAAGTCCAGCTGCTCGTCAGTCGCATCCAGGTTAACGAACAGGTCAAATACCTGATCAACAACCCAATCAGGACGCGCGCCCGGACGGTCAACTTTGTTGATAACCACAATCGGCTTCAAACCATGAGCAAATGCTTTCTTGGTTACGAAGCGGGTTTGCGGCATAGGGCCATCCATCGCATCTACAACCAGCAGCACCGAATCCACCATGGACATGACGCGCTCCACTTCACCACCGAAGTCGGCGTGTCCTGGGGTATCAACGATGTTGATACGGTAGTCATTCCATTTGATGGCGGTGTTTTTTGCGAGGATGGTAATCCCACGCTCTTTCTCCAAATCGTTGGAGTCCATTACGCGCTCAGTCGCTTCGGTACGAGCATCAAAAGTACCGGACTGTTGGAGCAGCTTGTCAACCAGGGTGGTCTTACCATGGTCAACGTGCGCGATGATGGCGATGTTACGCAAATTTTCGATCACAGCTTTGCCTCAGGCATTATAGAAATAACGCGGTATTGTACACGGATTAAGCGGAAGACTGAACATGATCACAGATTTCGCCGAAAGTTTCTTGTAGCGCTGGTTTTTAGCACCGTTTACGGTGCATTAATCTGCACTGCGATAGTAATTTGCACCAAATTGGTGCTTAACTTCACCTGTGGTGCACCATAACGATGCATGCAATCCATCCTGGTGCAGCCTTCGACTCACGAAAGGGCGCATTGTAGCGCCATTTTCGCCATTGTCATAAAGTTGGCACAGAATTCGCTTTATATATTTTAAGCGAAAACGACAGTTATAAAACGGTTGAAAGAGCTTGCCGAGATCTTTAGTTAGGAGTGGTCAGCAGTCGTGACACATTCCCGGCAACGAAGTTCTCTCACCATGACGATAATGACCATTTCCAGGAGAGTTGAGTATGTCCGCTGAACACGTTCTCTCGATGATGAACGAGCATGAAGTTAAGTTTGTTGACCTGCGTTTTACCGATACCAAAGGTAAAGAACAGCACGTTACTATCCCTGCTCACCAGGTTAACGCTGACTTCTTCGAAGAAGGCAAAATGTTCGATGGCTCCTCCATCGGTGGCTGGAAAGGCATTAACGAATCAGACATGGTGCTGATGCCGGATGCAACTACTGCAGTCATGGATCCGTTCTTCGAAGACTCGACCCTGATCATCCGTTGCGACATCCTTGAGCCAGGCACACTGCAGGGCTACGACCGTGACCCACGCTCCATTGCTAAGCGTGCAGAAGAGTTCCTGCGTTCTTCAGGCATCGCGGATACCGTGCTGTTTGGACCAGAGCCAGAGTTCTTCCTGTTCGATGACATCCGTTTCGGTTCTTCTACTTCAGGTTCACACGTGGCTATCGACGATATCGAAGCAGCCTGGAACACCGGTAAAGAGTACGAAGGCGGTAACAAAGGTCACCGTCCAGGTCTGAAAGGCGGGTACTTCCCAGTGCCACCGGTTGACTCAGCACAGGACATCCGTTCTGCCATGTGTCTGACCATGGAGCAGATGGGTCTGGTGGTTGAAGCACATCACCACGAAGTAGCCACAGCTGGTCAGAACGAAGTGGCAACCCGCTTCAACACCATGACCAAAAAAGCTGACGAAATTCAGATCTACAAATACGTGGTGCACAACGTTGCTCACGCGTACGGCAAAACGGCAACCTTTATGCCTAAGCCAATGTTCGGCGATAACGGTTCTGGTATGCACTGCCACATGTCTCTGTCAAAAGGCGGCGTGAACCTGTTCTCTGGCGACAAGTACGGCGGCCTGTCTGAAACTGCTCTGTTCTACATCGGCGGTATCATCAAGCACGCTAAAGCGATCAACGCCCTGGCGAACCCAACCACCAACTCCTACAAGCGTCTGGTCCCAGGCTACGAAGCGCCAGTTATGCTGGCTTACTCTGCCCGTAACCGTTCTGCTTCTATCCGTATCCCAGTGGTTGCCAGCCCGAAAGCACGTCGTATCGAAGCACGCTTCCCGGATCCAGCGGCTAACCCATACCTGGCATTCACCGCGCTGCTGATGGCCGGTCTTGATGGTGTTATCAACAAGATCCACCCTGGCGATGCGATGGACAAAAACCTGTATGACCTGCCACCGGAAGAAGAAGCTGAGATTCCAAAAGTTGCAGGTTCTCTGGAAGAAGCGCTGAACGCACTGAACGAAGACCGCGAGTTCCTGACCCGTGGCGGCGTGTTCACTGATGACGCTATCGATGCGTACATCGAACTGCGTAAGCCAGAAGTTGACCGCGTGCGTATGACTCCGCACCCAGTTGAGTTCGAACTGTACTACAGCGTTTAATTTAAAAATTTCAGCTCCCTGTTCACGCACTCTTTTTGCTACGTGAACAGCCTGAAAGATTTTTAATTGCCGTGGAAACTTTAGCCCATCTCCGGATGGGCTTTTTTCTCCGCGCATTCATGGTTCGAAGCACAGATTTCCGTCCTGAATGGCTATAATGCACTAAATTAGTGCAGAGGAACGCTGTATGGCAACTGGCACGCTGCCCGACGCGGGGCAGATTCTCAACTCCCTGATCAACAGTATTTTGCTGGTCGATAACGATTTAGTTATCCATTACGCCAATCCGGCGGCTCAGCAATTACTGGCGCAAAGCTCACGTAAATTGTTCGGCACGCCATTACCGGAATTAACCGGCTATTTTTCGCTGAATATTGAGGTGATGAGCGAGAGTCTCGGAGCTGGCCAGGGCTTTACCGATAGCGAAGTCACTCTGGTGGTTGATGGCCGCGCGCACATTATGTCGCTCACGGCACAGCGCTTACCGGATGGCTTTATTCTGCTGGAAATGGCGCCGATGGATAATCAACGTCGTCTTAGCCAGGAACAAATTCAGCATGCTCAGCAGGTCGCTGCCCGCGATTTAGTGCGCGGTCTGGCGCATGAGATTAAAAACCCGCTGGGAGGATTACGCGGCGCCGCGCAGCTACTGACTCGCGCGTTACCCGATCCTTCCCTGCATGAATATACGCGCATCATCATTGAGCAAGCCGACCGCCTGCGTAATCTGGTTGATCGTCTGCTTGGCCCGCAACAGCCGGGCTTGCACGTAACGCAAAGTATTCATCAGGTTGCCGAACGCGTGGTGAATCTGGTGTCGATGGAGCTGCCGGATAACGTTTCGCTGGTGCGCGATTACGACCCAAGCCTGCCGGAACTGCCGCACGATCCCGACCAGATTGAACAAGTGCTGTTGAATGTGGTGCGAAACGCGCTGCAGGCATTGGGCGATGAAGGCGGCACCATTGTGATTCGTACGCGTACCGCCTTCCAGCTCACGCTGCACGGCACGCGTTACCGCTTAGTCGCGCGTATTGATATTGAAGATGACGGCCCAGGCATTCCGGCCCAGCTACAAGATACCCTGTTCTATCCGATGGTTAGCGGACGCGAAGGCGGCACCGGTTTAGGTCTGTCCATCGCCCGTAGCCTGATCGATCAGCATTCAGGAAAAATAGAATTTAACAGTTGGCCAGGTCACACCGAATTCTCGGTTTACCTGCCTATTCGCCAGTGAGGTTTCTATGCAACGAGGGATAGTCTGGATCGTCGATGACGATAGCTCCATCCGCTGGGTGCTTGAAAGGGCACTCACTGGAGCCGGTTTGAGCTGTGCAACCTTTGACAGCGCTAACGAGGTATTGGACGCGCTCGCAAGCAAAACCCCAGACGTATTATTGTCAGACATTCGTATGCCTGGCATGGATGGACTTGCGCTGCTGAAACAGATTAAGCAGCGCCATCCGATGCTTCCGGTGATCATTATGACCGCGCACTCCGATCTGGATGCAGCCGTCAGCGCTTATCAGCAAGGTGCGTTTGATTACCTGCCAAAGCCATTTGATATTGATGAAGCGGTCGCGCTGGTTGAACGTGCGATAAGCCATTATCAGGAGCAGCAGCAGCCGCGTAATCAGCCCGTCAGCGGCCCAACCACCGACATTATCGGCGAAGCGCCGGCAATGCAGGATGTGTTCCGCATCATTGGTCGTCTTTCACGCTCCTCAATTAGCGTGCTGATCAATGGTGAATCCGGTACCGGTAAAGAGTTGGTGGCACATGCGCTGCATCGCCACAGTCCACGCGCGAAATCTCCTTTTATCGCGCTGAACATGGCAGCGATTCCCAAAGATTTGATTGAATCAGAGCTATTTGGTCACGAGAAAGGCGCGTTCACCGGTGCCAACCAGATTCGTCAGGGACGTTTTGAGCAGGCCGATGGCGGCACGCTGTTCCTTGATGAAATTGGTGATATGCCGCTTGATGTGCAAACCCGCTTATTGCGCGTATTGGCCGATGGCCAGTTTTATCGCGTTGGCGGCTATGCGCCGGTGAAAGTGGATGTGCGTATCATCGCGGCAACCCACCAGAATCTTGAGCTGCGCGTGCAGGAAGGCAAATTTCGTGAAGACTTGTTCCATCGTCTTAACGTGATCCGCGTTCATCTGCCGCCGCTGCGTGAACGACGTGAAGATATTCCGCGCCTGGCGCGTTACTTCCTGCAGGTTGCTGCACGCGAGTTAGGGGTGGAAGCGAAGATTCTGCATCCCGAAACCGAAACCGCGCTGACGCGTCTGCATTGGTCCGGTAACGTGCGCCAGCTGGAAAATACCTGTCGCTGGTTGACGGTGATGGCAGCTGGCCAGGAAGTGTTGATTCAGGATCTGCCGCCTGAACTGTTTGAATCCAGCACGCCAGACAATCCGGTGCAATCGTTGCCGGACAGCTGGGCTACGCTGCTGGCGCAGTGGGCAGATCGCGCCTTGCGTTCCGGTCATCAAAACCTGTTGTCGGAAGCACAGCCGGAGATGGAGCGCACGCTGCTCACCACCGCGCTGCGTCATACACAAGGGCACAAACAGGAAGCGGCGCGCTTGCTCGGCTGGGGACGAAATACCCTGACGCGTAAGTTGAAAGAGCTGGGAATGGAATAACGCGCACGTTTTGCGTTTTGAAACCGGGGAGCGAATGGGCTCCCCGTTTTTTTATATCACTCGCGAGAATTGCTGCATGCGCACCTTTTGGCGCATATACACATCGAAGCACATACAGATGTTACGAATCAGCAACCGACCAACGCCGGTAACGTGCAGGCTGCGACCGTGCTGCTCCACCAATCCATCCGCCATCAGCGGCGCTAACAGCGCTAAATCCTCGGCAAAATAGTGTTCAAACTCAACCGGGTATTGCGCCTCTACCGCGGCAAAATCCAGTGCGAAATTACAGATTAAGGCTTTAATCACATCGCGGCGCAAACAATCATCGTTACTCAAGGTAAGCCCGCGCCACAGCGCATTGCCGCGCTGCTCGACATCTGCGTAATAGGCTTTCAACTCTTTGTGATTTTGCGCATAGCTGTCGCCCAGCATGCTGATGGCCGACACGCCCAAACCGAGCAAATCGGTTTCGCCCTGTGTGGTGTAACCCTGAAAATTACGATGCAGTTCGCCAGCGCGTTGTGCCACCGCCAGCTCATCATCCGGACGCGCGAAGTGATCCATTCCGATAAACTGATAGCCTTCGCCGGTTAAGGTGGCGATGGTTTCCTGCAGGATCTGCAGTTTCTGTGCTGCACCTGGCAGCTCCTCATCTTTAATTTTACGCTGCGCAGCGAACAGTGAAGGCATGTGCGCATAATTGAAGACGCTGAGGCGATCGGGATTGAGTGCAATAACGCGCTGTAAAGTAAAGGCGAAGCTTTCCGGCGTTTGCAGCGGTAAGCCATAAATCAGATCAAGGCTGACCGAACGGAAGCCTTGCTCACGCGCACGCTGCACCAGAGCGAAGATGGTTTCTTCATCCTGCACGCGATTCACGCGCTCCTGCACCGCTTTATTAAAGTCCTGCACGCCCATGCTCAGGCGATTAAAACCTTCCGCGCGCAGATGATCGATCATCTCCAGTTCGATTTCACGTGGATCAACCTCGATCGACATTTCGACGTCATCGGCAATCGTAAAATGCCCGCGTAGCAGCGCCACCAGCCGGCTCACCTGCTGCTGGTTGAGGAATGTCGGCGTGCCACCACCCCAGTGCAATTGAGTGACGCAGCGGCCCGCAAAGAAGGGCGCACGTTGACGGATTTCCTGCTCCAGCACATCAAGGTAGCGATCGGCTTTATGCAGCTGGCGCGTCACGATTTTATTGCAGCCACAAAAATAACAAAGCCGATGGCAAAACGGGATGTGCACATACAGCGATAACGGACGATCGGGATAGCGCTGCACGGCTTGCTGAAAATCTGCCTCACCAAATTTCTCACTGAATTCGAGCGCGGTGGGATAAGAGGTATAACGTGGGCCAGCGTAATTGTATTTTTCGATGAGGCGCTGATCCCAATCAATCTGCTGCGATGACATGCTCACTCCTTACGGTGACGTCGTCTGAGAGAGGGTCGCGTAGCTGAAGAGTGGACGAAGCGATGGGCTGAACGCCGACGTAAACGCGACTTAAGACGCGACAGGCGGCGTAGTTTAAACAATAACCAGAGCAGATAACATGTCAGCAGCAGCGCGAAAATTGATCCAGGCCAAAACATAGGTGAATACCTGTTTAGCGCGGCATGCGCGAAAACGCATGCCGATCAAAATTTGCCTTAATTACCTTTTAGCAGGCGCATCATATCTTCTTCAGCCTGCTCATCTTCCGCTTCGTCATCCAGCGCGATGCCCAGCGTTTCCATCAGCTCATCGATGCGGTCTAAGGTTTGATCCAGCCAGGCCTGATCTTCGCCACTCAAGGTTTCACCGTTTTCCAGGCGATCCAGCAGCGTATCCAGACGTTCGTCATTTTCCAGCTTCGCCAGCTCTTCTTGCGGCGTCAGGCGAACTTTTTCTGCTTTTGGCTTTGGTTTCGCTTCAGGCTTTTTTGCCGGCTGGGTTTTACCATCAGCAACTAATGCGATCGGCTTTTTGCTGCCCAGGCGTGGATCCTGAGCTTTTTTACCCTGACCTTTGCCAGCGGCTTGCGTTTCAGGATTGGCGCGGCTGCCAGATTTATGGCCGCTATGTTTTTTATCGCGTTTGCGATCGCGCGCTTCTTGATTAAGGTCTTCACGCGATTTGCGTTTGGCTTTCGCAGCAGGTTTGCCACGCGGGGCTGATGCAGGTTGCTTCATGGTGTCCGGTCTCGGCGGTGCTTTGTGAGTTCAGTATAGAATTGCGGCGAAATCTAGCAGAAAGTAAGCAAAGAAAAAAGGCGATAGCCTATGCTATCGCCTTTTATCGCACCTTCATATGAAGGAAACACTGAATAAATCCTTTACGGCTCACAACGTCCCGGTTGCTCCATCGCCACATCGCTCCTGCGATTAATCCCTGTCCTTGTTCGATTCCTGCCTGAATCGCTTCCCGCCATGCTCTTGGTCATCCCCGACACTCCTGAGCTCATCATCCTGATGGGTGCTGCCGTGCACTGACAACAAATGTAGACTAATAGGTAAAATGAACAAGTGAGACTTGTCTCTATTTTAGAGTGGTATTTCCTATAATAATTTCAAATCATTGAAATATAACATCTAAATGGATTGTTAATATTCCATGAAGCGGTAATCGCTGGCAGTAAAAATCATAGATCTCTTACAAAATGGCGCATTTGGACGCTATCGGGCACTTTTGCGCCATTACAGGTATAATCAGCCCAATTGCCCGATTCATTTTGCTGGAGTTTCACTTTGTCTGCTTTGAACTATCACATGACCCATTTCATGCTCAGCGCCCCCGATATTCGCCACTTACCGGCGGATGTGGGTATTGAAGTTGCTTTTGCCGGGCGCTCAAATGCAGGCAAATCCAGCGCGCTGAACACCATCACTAACCAAAAAGGTCTGGCCCGTACCAGTAAAACGCCAGGTCGTACTCAGCTGATTAACCTGTTTGAAGTGGTTGAAGGTAAATGTCTGGTCGATTTACCCGGTTATGGCTATGCCCAGGTTCCGGAAGAGATGAAGCGCAAATGGCAGCGCTCGCTGGCGGAATATTTGCAAAAACGTCAGGCGCTGAAGGGTCTGGTGGTATTGATGGATATTCGCCATCCGCTGAAAGACCTCGATCAGAACATGATTGAATGGGCCGTGCAGAGCCAGATTCCCGTGCTGGTCTTACTGACCAAAGCCGACAAACTGGCATCCGGCGCACGTAAAGCACAACTGACGATGGTGCGCGAAGCGTCGCTGGCCTTTAACGGTGATGTGCAGGTGGAAATGTTCTCGTCGCTGAAGAAGATGGGCGTTGATATTGTGCGTAAGAAGCTGGACAGCTGGTTTAGCGAACTAGAGCCAGCGCAAGAAGGCGACGGCGAAGAAACAGCAGAGTGATTTTGTTGCGGCTTTTGAGAAAAAGCCCAATAAAAAACGCCCCAGTCATAAATGACTGGGGCGGCTAAATATTCAGCCAAATCCGATTACGTGAAGTAAAAGGTCTGAAAGATAGAACATCTTACCTCTGTACCCTACGCGACAAACTCTACCTGATTTTCAGCGCCCTACAAAGGGTTTTTTGTTGTTAAGTTTCAGGATTCGACATCTTTTTTACTAAGCTCATCACACTTTCACGCGTTCGATGTAGTTTAATTACTAAAAAAATGCTTAGCCGATAGGCAGTTACAAAACGCGCATTTAATAGACCGCTTTGTGAGGTTGCTGAACCGATTAAGTAAACTTTTTTCTTATGATGATGCCAGCGGCACGCAAATACCGCTGAATCAGCATGATCAGTGTGCCTCATCCCAGTTATCGCCGGTGCCTACTTCCACCTGCAGCGGCACATCCAGCTTAATGCTGTTCTCCATCAGATCACGGATGGTCTTAATGGCGCTATCCACTGCATCGCTGCGGATCTCAAACACCAGTTCATCGTGTACCTGCATAATCATGCGCACGGCATCGTCTTTTTGCTCCAACAGCCAGCCATCCACCGCAATCATCGCGCGTTTGATGATGTCTGCCGCCGTGCCTTGCATTGGGGCATTAATCGCCGCTCGCTCCGCCGCTTTACGACGAATCGCATTGCTGGAGGTGATATCAGGCAGCCACAAACGACGACCATCGAGCGTTTCTACATAGCCTTTCTCTGCTGCCTTCGCGCGCGTCTCTTCCATATAACGCAGCACGCCCGGATAGCGTTCAAAGTAGAGATCCATGTATTTCTTCGCCTCACCCGCACCGATATTGAGCTGGCGGGAAAGACCAAACGCGCTCATTCCGTAGATCAGACCAAAGTTGATCGCCTTGGCACTGCGACGCTGCTCACCTGAAACTTTGCTTAACGCCACACCAAACACTTCTGATGCGGTGGCACGGTGGATATCTTCGCCCTGGGCAAACGCATCCAGCAGGCCTTTGTCTTGCGACAGATGCGCCATGATACGCAGTTCAATCTGTGAGTAGTCCGCGGCGACAATACGATTGCCCGATCCGGCGACAAACGCCTGGCGGATTCGGCGCCCTTCTTCGTTGCGCACCGGGATATTCTGCAGGTTAGGATCGGTAGACGAGAGTCGTCCCGTCGCCGTTACCGCCTGATGATAGGATGTATGTACGCGGCCGGTAAGCGGATTGATCATCAGTGGCAGCTTATCGGTGTAAGTCGATTTCAACTTTGATAAACCACGATGTTCCAGAATTACTTTCGGCAGTGGATAATCGAGAGCCAGTTCAGCCAGCACTTCTTCGCTGGTCGACGGCGCGCCGCCCGGCGTTTTCTTGGTCGGTTTAATACCCTGCTTTTCAAACAAAATGGTTTGCAGCTGTTTAGGTGAAGAGAGGTTAAACGGTTCGCCTGCCAGCTCGTGCGCTTTCAGCTCCAGCTCGGCCACACGCGTGGTCAGCTCCTGCGAGTGTTTGGCCAGGATATTCTGGTCAATCAGCACGCCGTTGCGCTCAATCCGCGATATCACCTTCAACAACGGCATTTCGATCTCTTCAAATACCTGTTTCGGCCCCGCTTCCGGCTCCAGTTTCTCCCACATTTTCAGATGCAATTGCAGCGTGACATCGGCATCTTCCGCCGCGTAGTGGCCCGCTTGTTCGATAGCAATCTGATTAAATGTGAGCTGATTTTTGCCTTTACCCGCGATCTCTTCGAAAGTCACCGTTTTATGGTTTAGCCAGCGCGCGGCCAGACTATCCATATCGTGTTTTCCGCCCACGCTGTTCAGGCAATAAGATTCCAGCATGGTGTCAAATTTGATGCCGTTCAGTTCAATGTCGTAATTCTTCAGCACGCCGCGATCGTATTTGAGGTTCTGACCAACCTTCGCCGCGTTACCATCCTCCAGCAGCGGTTTTAGCTGCTTCAGCACTTCGCTGCGATCCAGCTGATCTGGCGCATCCAGATAATCATGGGCAACCGGCAGATAAGCTGCTTCGCCCGGCGCGACGGCAAAACCAATGCCGACAATATTGGCGCTTAAGGTATCCAGCGAGTCGGTCTCAAGATCGAAAGCGAAGAGCTCGGCGCTTTTCAGCTTTTTGAGCCATGCGGCAAATGTCGCTTCATCGAGGATAGTGACGTAGCCATCCGCAGAGAGCACGCTGGTCGCTTGGGCAGCGGGCGCAGCAGGTTCGCTGAGCTGCGGTTTCTTAGCCTGCGCGTTGCTCTTCTTACCTTGTTGCAGCCATGAACCATCCTGCAAATCGGTGATCCAGCGCTTAAATTCATAACGGCTAA
The DNA here is from genome assembly GCF_002858935.1 of Pantoea endophytica. Classification (GTDB taxonomy): domain Bacteria; phylum Pseudomonadota; class Gammaproteobacteria; order Enterobacterales; family Enterobacteriaceae; genus Pantoea; species Pantoea leporis. Next base: position 136,275 of record NZ_PJRT01000001.1, read on the forward strand.
ACAAGGTTTGCAGCGCTTCGACATTAGGTTCATTGACGACAAGCTGATCGCAGGTCAGATCCAACTCAACGTCGGTTTTGATGGTTGCCAGCTGATAAGACACGAACGCGACGTCGCGATTTTGCTCCAGCTTCGCCGCCATGGTTTTCGCACCGCGGAACGAGAGATCGGCCACTTTATCGAGATTGTCATAGATTGACTGCATACCGCCCAAGCCTTGCAGCAACGCCTGCGCGGTTTTCTCACCGACTCCCGGCACGCCTGGAATGTTATCGGAGCTGTCGCCCATCATGGCGAGGAAATCGATAATCAGTGCTGGCGGCACGCCATATTTCTGCTCGACCTCTTCCGGACCGAGCACGGTATTCGTCATGGTGTTGATCAAGGTAATCGCAGGCGTCACTAACTGCGCCATATCTTTATCGCCGGTGCTGATCAACACCGGACGGCCGAGTTTTTCCGCCTCTAGCGCCAGCGTACCGATAACGTCATCCGCCTCAACGCCAGATACCGCCAACAGCGGCAGGCCCATCGCCTTCACCATTTCATGCAGCGGCTCAATCTGCGCACGCAGATCGTCTGGCATCGGCGGACGGTGCGATTTGTAGTGTTCAAAAAGCTCATCGCGGAAGGTTTTGCCTTTCGCATCGAAGACCACAGCCACATGGCTTGGCTGATACTGCATCAACAGGCTTTTCAACATGTTGAGCACACCATACATGGCGCCAGTTGGCTCGCCTGCACTGTTCGTTAGCGGCGGAAAGGCATGATATGCACGGTACAGATAAGATGAGCCGTCGACCAGAATCAGGGGATTTTCTGCAATTTGCGCCATAGGTTCGTATTTTCTTCGTTGCGATAATGAGGGCTATAAGGATGCCACAACCAGAGGAGAATGTTGAATGCACTCGGGGAAGTCAGGATCTTTTTCGTCGTTACGCGGCACGGATCGCAAGGATCAAACTGTGGATAAGTTTGTGCGTAAAAATCATAACGTATTGTTATTTACGTTAATTGCAATTACTTTAATATTAAAAATTCATTTATATCAGCAAGTTAAATACTTATTGTGATCTTGCTCGCCCTAATGAAAAGACGATCGTCCATGTGGATATTAAGCGAAGGGTTAATAAATACATCGCACAAATAAGAGAATGAAGGCAATAAAAAACGCCGGCAGTACCGGCGTTCTAAAAACTAAATTACTTCTTTTCTACCAGGAACTTCACTACATTGGCGTAATCAGCAACGAAGTTGTCCATTGAGCTGGTATCCAGGCCGCCGTTGTTAACCATATATTTGCCGTTAACGAAGATCGCTGGCACACCTTGCAGATTGACGTCTGCTGCTGCTTTCTGCTGCTGCGCAACCAGCGCTTTTACTGCGAAGCTATTCCACGCTGCATCGTAATCTTCTGAAGAGATACCCGCCGCTTTAATAAAAGTCTCTTTCAGGCTTGCTGCATCGGTAACGGTTTGGGTTTTCTGAATACCGTCGAAAATCGGTGCAGTAACTTTGCTTTCTACGCCTAGCGCCATGGCAACAGCCCATGCCTGAGTGACAACCGGACCGAATTGACCACCAAGGAAATCAACGTGGTATTTGGTCACTTTCGTGTCCGCCGGCAGGTTCTTTTTCACTGCCTCGCTCACGTGATAAACGCGTTCGAACTGGTAGCAATGTGGGCAGAAGAAGGAGAAGAACTCCAGAACCTGCGGCTCACCCGCCACTGGCTTTGGCAACGTAACGAACTGCTTACCATCGTTAAACTGTGCCGCCGAGGCGCCAAATGCCAGCATTAAACCTACCAGCGCAAACATGATCTTTTTCATCGTGAAACAATCTCCTGAGTACTTCATTAATATTGCGGGCTAAGCTGCAACGGCGGTTCGTGTAACAGCCTTTCCTGCTCGATAAATAATGCAATCTGCCGGCGCCAAAAATCCTCATCTGTCATCCAGGGGAAGGCGCGCGGAAAAGCGGGATCCTGCCAGCGGCGTACTACCCAGGCCAAATAATAAACCATGCGCATAGCGCGTAAAGGTTCAATCAGTGACAATTCATGTAAATCAAAATCACCGAATTCATTATAGGCTTCCAGCAAAATGTCCCATTGAATCAATTGTTCCTGTCGATCGCCATTAACCAGCATCCATAAATCCTGCACTGCTGGCCCGTTACGGGCATCATCAAGATCGACAAACATCGGGCCTTCACGCCACAGAATATTGCCGGGATGGCAATCGCCGTGCAACCTTAACGGCTGCCAATGGCTATGCCAGCGCTGCTGCAGCGTCGCGCTGAGCTTATCAACGGCAGCAAGCAGTAAGTCTTTAAGTGAAGCCGGTACTAACGCGCTTTGTTCCAGCTCCCGACGCGGTTGAAAAATATACTCTTCAAGGCCGAAAGTGGGTCGCTGCTGAAACAGGCTTTGCTTTGCGGTTTGATGGATGCGCCCCAGAAAGCGGCCAACCCATTCCATCTGATCCTCGTTATCGGTTTCATACTGCCGTCCGCCTAAACTGGGGAAGACCGCGTACATGAAGCCGGCATGATGATTCAACGTGCTGCCCTGCAGAACGAGCGGCGCGGCAACCGGCACTTCATCCTCTAATAAATCCTGAGTGAACTGATGCTCTTCAAGGATCTGTTGTGCGCTCCAGCGCTGCGGACGATAAAACTTAGCCACATAGCGGCGTTTATCATCGTCGCTGAACTGATAGACGCGGTTTTCATAGCTATTGAGGGCGGTTAAGCCTGATTCGACACGCAGACCCGCATCCCAAAGTGCATCAAGGATGACATCGGGATTCAACGTCTGGAAATTAAAGGCGGCTTCGCTCATCTTTTTGCCTGTGTGTTACCTTTGCGATTAATGCGCAAGGATAACATTACTCATCATCCTTAATCACACCGCGTGCACGTAATAGCGCGGTCTTGAAGTCCACTTCATAATCCTTTTTCAGGCCGGGAATGGCACTCTGGCTATCTGTGTCACGCATTTTGAGATGGTAAATCAATACATCATCGGTTAATTCACTTAATGGGCCACTGAAACCAGATTCCTGCGCCAGTTTTTGCAAAAATGCCAGCAAGTTGAGATCGGCATCCTTCTGCCATGCGGGTTGCAGAAGCTCGAGCAGTTCATTGAGTCGGTGATATTTCATCATTGATTCCTTTATGCAGATGGTACGCTGCCGCTAAGTAAGTATCGTCCAGAATGAAGCAAGGAGACGAATATGACAGCATTTACCGGCGTGATCCTCGCGGGTGGCCAAGGCAGTCGTATGGGAGGCCAGGATAAGGGGTTATTGATGTTACAGGGTGAACACCTTTATCAGCACGTTTTGCGGCGATTCCGGCCGCAGGTCAATATTGTGTTGATAAGCGCTAACCGTAACATTGATCGCTATCAGGCAAGCGGTTGTCAGGTGGTTATCGATACATTGCCCGATTATCCCGGACCGCTGGCTGGCATGCTCAGTGGTTTACGCAGCAGTAAAAACGAATGGGTCGCTTTCTGCGCTTGTGATACGCCATGGATCCCCAATGACTTTGTCGCGCGTCTGTGGCAACAGCGTAATGATGCGCCCGCTGTGTGGGTGAAATCCTCCCAGCGTGATCATCCAGCCTTAGCGCTGGTCAATTGCGCATTGGCTGATGATCTTGAAACCTGGCTACTGCGCGGCGAGCGACGTTTAATGCAGTTCTTACATGAGCATGGCGGGCATGCTATTGCGTTTTCAGACCCAGAATCTGCGTTCCGCAATATCAATACGCCAGACGATCTCATGAATGAGGAAAAGTATTTATGAGTGTGCGCTTACTGGCGATTTCCGCATGGAGCGGGACAGGAAAAACCACTTTGCTTGAGCAAGTCATTCCACTTCTCAAAACTCAGGGGATTCGATCAGGCTTAATTAAGCACACACATCATCAGATGGATATCGATACGCCGGGGAAAGACAGTTATTTGCTGCGTAAAGCTGGGGCGGATCAGGTGATCGTCGCCAGTAATCAGCGCTGGGCATTGATGGTTGAATCACCTAATAAGCCTTTAAGCCTAATGCAATTAGCATCACAGATGGATATCTCAACGTTGGATCTGGTGCTGGTCGAGGGCTTCAAAGATGAGCCGGTCCCCAAAATTGCACTTTGGCGGCGTGGCGTTAAAGGTGAGATTAAGGATTTGCTGGATCAGTATGTGATTGCCGTCGCTACTGATGAGGATATGGAACTGAATTTGCCCATATTGGATATTAATCAGCCAATGCAGGTTGCCGATTTTATTGTTCAGTGGCTTAAAAAGCGTTGAAATAGCCAGTTTTTAGCTAACATTCAGACGTAAAAAAGCCCCGGACTTTCGTCCGGGGCTTCTTCACTTATTTGATGCCTGGCAGTTCCCTACTCTCGCATGGGGAGGCCCCACACTACCATCGGCGCTACGGCGTTTCACTTCTGAGTTCGGCATGGGGTCAGGTGGGACCACCGCGCTAAAGCCGCC
>NZ_PJRT01000010.1 GCF_002858935.1 Pantoea endophytica
AGACGGGTGCTACGAGGTATGGTGGTACAGCACAAAAGTGGGGGTGATCGACCTGAAGAAAAAGTCGATCACCATGGGTAAAGGATGTTAAAAAGTGTTCACCATGTCCCCGAACACCTGTCTACCATGTCCCCGGACTGTACACACTGGGAGAGGGAACCAATCGCGCTAACATGTTGTCTCCCTCTCCCTGTGGGAGAGGGCCGAGATGAGGGCATCAGCCCGCTTAGAACTCCCCTTACCCCACCATCTTCATCGCCACATGGCTCCAGCGATTCAGATGCGTAATCTGGAATCCATGCGCACTGAACAATGCATTCAGCGACGCTTCCGAATGAATCGTAATATGACCGGTGCGCGGCGCAATATACCAGTCAGTCATCCCCAAATGACTCACTTCGTCCGTGGTCGCGGTGCTGAAGAAAAACACCCCGCCTTTTTTCAAAAAACCTGACACTTCTGCCAGCGTTTTATGCGGATCCGGCGTATGCTCAAACACCTCAAAACTGGTCATAAATTCATAAGAATTCAGTTCTGGATAATCGCCGGGCACAAACGGATCCCACGCCACCATATCAATGCCCACTTCCTGCATTAAGCGCGCCAGCGTGCCGGTGCCTCCACCGTAATCCAGCATTTTTTTGCCGTGATATTTTTTGAATAACGTCAAAATCAGATCACGATTTCTCATCGGTCGATTGATCTCATAGTTAGGATCAAACTGCCCGTAAGCCTCGTTATACATATGCTGTGCATAATCCGCTGGCGTCCAGTCATCGCATGCGTGGGTATACACCAAACCACAGGTCTGGCATTGATGATAATAAATCGCCACGCCGGTGAGCGGATAAGTGTAACGACTGGCATTTTCCGAATGACAGATGGTATTGAAATCGGTCACACCATACAGCGTGGCCTCGCCCTGGCAGACTTTACAGCAGCCGATTTCAACAACGGATTTGACGATAAGTGGAGATGACATGTTTAGCCTTAAATAAGTCTGGTCTGCTTTTATGAGTCGACTCACGCAGACCAGAACTTAAATTTAAGACAAATCGTTTTGCTTATCCGGCACTGAAGCTTCTGAACAGCGCCTTCTGTTTTAATAGTCGAATCCCCAACCAGGCACCGCACAGCGAGAGCAGCAGCGCGCCGCCGATCGGCAAGGCGATCCATAACGTCCAGTCTGGCTGCCACGGGAAATCGAAGATCTTGCGCTGCAAGCCCCACAGCGCCGCTTCCGCGCCCAGCGCCGCCGCAATCCCCGACACCACGCCAAGTAGCGCAAACTCACACCATAAGGTGCCGCGCAGCAGGCGCTTACTGGCACCCAACGTGCGATAGACTACCAACTCCTGCCGACGCTGACGCATGCCAACCTGGATCTGCGCCAGCAACAGCAGCACGCCGCACACCGTTACCAGCACCACCATCACTTCCAGCGCCTGGCTCACCTGCGTCAGCACCTGACCGATCTGGCGCATCATGCTGCCGATATCCAGCAGGCTCAGCGTCGGGAATGCACGATTAAGCTGCGCCAGCAGCGCCGGATTGCTCTCCATACGGAAGCTGGTCAGCCAGGTTTGTGGCTGCTGATCGAGTGCGCCCGGCGGGAAGATAAAGAAGAAATTCGGCCGCAGACTTTCCCAATCCACCTTGCGCAAGCTGGTGATTTTGGCGCTGAACTGCTGGGTATCGCCGCTGAAGGTTAAGCTATCGCCGAGCTTCACGCCCAGACGATCCGCCAGCTCCACCTCCATCGACACTTCACCGGGCTGCGGCGGCCAGTTACCGGAAATCAGCGGATTGTGATCCGGACGCTCCGCTTGCCACGTCAAATTAAGTTCGCGATTCAGCGCGTTATCCAGCCTGGGATCGGCCTCTTTGCCGTTCAGCTCGGTCAGACGCGCGCGCACAATCGGGTAGAAGGTTTCTGGCTTAAGCTGATGACCAGCCAGGAAGTCGCGCACCTGCGGCACCTGCTCTTTGGTGATGTTCAGCAGGAAATAGTTCGGACTGTCCGGCGGCAGTTGCTGTTGCCAGCGATCCAGCAGATCGCCGCGCATCACCAGCAGCAGCGCCAGCAGCATAAATGACAGCGAAAACGCCGCCAGCTGGCTGAGCGTCATCACCGGTTGACGCAGCAGACGGTTGATCGCCAGGCGCAGCGCCAGATTGCGCACCACCAGCCGACGCAGCAGCAGCAAGGTGCCCCAGCCGAGTAACGCCAGCAGCAGCGCCAGCATCACCACGCCCGCCAGCAGCGCCCACAGCATTTTGCTGCCGCCCATCAGCAGCGCCAGCAAGCCAATCACCACCAGCGCCATTGCCGGCAGATAGAATCGCAGCGGCCAGACGTTCGCCACCGCATCCCGCCGCAGTACGCGCAGCGGTTGCGTCGCCATCAGCAAACGATACGGACGCAAACCCACCAGCAGCGAAATCACAAACATCGCGCCGATCGCCCACAGCCACGGCCAGAAACTCGCCGCAGGCAGCGCGCCCGGCAGCACCGGTTTCAGCATCAGCAGCAGAATCACTTCAATGCCCTGCCCCAGGGCGCTCCCGACAATCGCCGCCAGCAGCAGCACCGCCAACCATTGACCGATAATCAGCCGCTGCAGCGCCTTGCGCGTTGCGCCCAGCGTTTTCAGCACCGCCACCAAATCGTAGCGGCTGCGGCAGTAATGACTCATCGCCACCGCCACCGCAGCAATCGCCAGCATCAGCGTCAGCAAGGCTGAAAGCAGTAAAAACTGCTGCGCACGCTGCATTGAGCGGCCCAGCGCATCTTCCGAATTATCCACGCTGATCCAGCGCTGATCGGCTTTTAGCTGCGGCGCGATCCAGCTGTCATAGCGCGCCAGCGGTGCCGGATCGCCGGAGAATTTATAGCGCCAGCTTAGACGACTGCCCGGCTGCACCGCACCGGTTTTCTCCACGTCGGCCAGATTCATTAGCAGACGTGGCGCGGTCTGGAACGGATTGAAGCCGCCATCCGGCTCCTGAATCACTTCCCCGGCAATGCGCAGCGTGGTGTCGCCGACATCCACGCTATCGCCCACTTTCAGATTCAACAGCGCCAGCAAACGCGGTGCGACCAACACCGTGCCCGCTTGTGGACGTAGGCCCGGCGGATCGGTTTGCAGCGTGCCGAACATCGGATAGGCATTGTCCACCGCCTTTACGTCCGCCAGCTGCGGCGTCTCTTGCGCGAAGGTCATGGTCATAAAGTGCAGCTGGCTGCTGACCGACAGCCCTTCATCACGCGCTTTGTTAAGCCACGCTTCCGGCGCGGGCGCGGTGGTACGCAGCGTGCGATCGCCCGCCATAAAGTCGCGGCTCTGCTGGCTTAAGCCTTTTTCCATGCGATCGCTGATCGAACCCAGCGCCAGCACGCAGGCCACGGCTAAAGTGAGCGCCAGCCAGACAATCAGCAGCGAGGGCGAACGCCACTCGCGCCAAAACCAGCGCCAAATCATGACTCCTCCCACAATTTGCCGTCGCGCAGCCGTAAGCGACGGTCGCAGCGCGCCGCCAGTTGTTCATCGTGCGTCACCAGAATCAGCGTGGTGGCAAAATCGCGGTTGAGGGAGAACAGCAGATCGGCGATACGATCGCCGGTTTTACGGTCGAGGTTGCCGGTGGGTTCATCGGCGAACAGCAAACCGGGACGGCCGCTAAAGGCACGCGCCAGCGCCACACGCTGCTGCTCGCCGCCAGAAAGTTGCGCCGGCAGATGGTGCAGACGATCTTTCAAACCCAGCACCGTCAGCAGTTCCACCGCCTGGCGGCGACTTTCGCGATCGCTGTCGCCACGCAGCAGCGCCGGCAGCTGCACGTTTTCCAGCGCATTCAGCGTCGGCACCAGCATAAAGGATTGAAACACAAAGCCCACTTCGCGCGCGCGCAGCGCCGCTCGCTGCTCTTCATTCATGCTGTGCAGCGGCTGGCCAAGCAGATGCACTTCGCCGCTGCTGCCGTCATCCAGTCCGGCCAGAATGCCCAGCAGCGTGGATTTGCCCGAGCCGGACTCGCCAATCAGGGCGATGGTCTCAGCTGGTTTGACAACCAGCTCAACTCCGGTAAGGATGGTCAGCTGATGCTCTCCCTGACCGACGGACTTAGTAAGATGATGAACTGCAACAATGTTTTCCGCTGGCATTATCCCTTCCTGTTGTTATTGCTTCTGCTGGTGTCCCGACTCGCCGCCGCCGATACCTTGCTGGTGTTGGGCGACAGCCTGAGCGCCGGGTATCGCATGTCGGCCACGGCGGCCTGGCCCAGCCTGCTGAATAAAGAGTGGCAACAGCAGCCCAAAGTGGTCAACGCCAGCATCAGCGGAGATACCGCAGGACAAGGGCTGGCGCGTTTACCGGGCCTATTAAAACAGCATCAACCCCGCTGGGTGTTAATCGAATTGGGCGGTAACGATGGCCTGCGTGGTTTCCCGCCGCAGAATATCGCCGCGGATCTGACCAAAGTGATCGACGAAGTGAAAGCCGCGAAAGCGCAGCCGCTGCTGATGCAGATTCGTCTGCCGGCTAATTATGGACGTCGTTATACGGAAGCGTTTAGCGCGATCTATCCGCGCCTGGCACAGCAGTACGACATTCCTCTGGTGCCCTTCTTTATGGAGCAGGTCTACCTGAAGCCGGAGTGGATGCAGCAGGATGGAATTCACCCCAATCCGGATGCTCAGCCGTTTATCGCCAACCTGATGGCGACCGAACTGGCTCCGCTAGTAAAGCATGATTAATGCAGGCGTGTGATTTTTAACGGGTAAAGAAATGCAAAAAACAATTCTCATCACCGGCTGCTCGAGCGGCATTGGTTTGGTCGCCGCAAATGACCTTTTATCGCGCGGCTATCGCGTGCTGGCCGCCTGTCGCCGCGCCGACGATGTGGCGCGCATGGAAGCATTGGGATTTACTGGCGTGCAGCTGGATTTGGATGATGCTGCCAGCGTCGATGCCGCCGCCGATCGCGTGCTGGAACTCACCGATCATCGCCTGCACGCGCTGTTTAACAACGGCGGTTTTGGTCAATATGGGCCGCTCAGCAGCGTTTCGCGTCAGCAATTAGAGAAGCAATTTTCCACCAACCTGTTTGGCACTCATCAACTGACCATGCGCCTGCTGCCCGCGCTGCAAGCCAGCGGCAACGGACGCATCGTCAATACCAGTTCGGTACTGGGACTGATCTCGACGCCGGGGCGCGGCGCCTATGCCGCCAGCAAATGGGCGCTGGAAGCCTGGAGCGATGCGCTGCGTCTTGAAGTGCGCGACTCTGGCGTGCGCGTTAGCCTGATTGAACCGGGCCCGATAAGCACGCGTTTCACCGATAACGTGCATCAGGGCCAGCAGGATAAACCGGTACAAAATCCGGGCATCGCCGCGCGTTTCACGCTGCCGCCGGAAGCGATTTTGCCGAAGCTGCGCCACGCGTTAGAGAGCAAACATCCGCGCCTGCGCTATCCGGTAACGCTGGTGGCCTGGGCGATGAGCCTGCTGAAACGCCTGCTGCCAGGTTGGATACTGGATCGCATTTTGCGCAGCAACTAAGCTGCAACGCAGAATCAAACTTGAACCGGGGCAGCTTGCCCCCATATCCTCAACACACTTTCTGACAAGAGACGTATTCATGTCACACGCTTTGATTATCGACATCAACGAATCCAACCTGCAGCAGACCTTAGAACAGTCGATGCAGCTGCCGGTGCTGTTCTATTTCTGGTCCGAACGCAGTCAGCACTGTCTGGAACTGACGCCGGTGCTGGATCGCCTGGCGCAGGAGTATGCGGGTCAGTTTATTTTGGCGAAGCTGGATTGCGATAAAGAGCAAATGGTGGCATCGCAGTTTGGCCTGCGCTCGATCCCAACCGTTTATCTGTTCCAGAACGGTCAGCCGGTTGACGGCTTCCAGGGACCGCAGCCGGAAGAGGCGATTCGCGCTCTGCTGCAAAAAGTGTTGCCGCGTGAAGAAGAAGTTAAAGCGCAGCAGGCGATGCAATTGATGCACGAAGGCAAACCGCTGGAAGCGCTGCCGCTGCTGAAAGACGCCTGGCAGCTGAGCAACAAAAACAGCGAAATTGGCTTCCTGCTGGCAGAAGTGTTGATCACCCTGAACCGCAGCGACGAGGCAGAAACCGTGCTGGATGCGGTGCCGCTGCAGGATCAGGACACGCGCTATCAAAGCCTGATTTCGCAAATCGACCTGTTAAAGCAGGCCGCCGATACGCCAGAAATTCAGCTGTTGCAGGAGCAGTTAGCCAGCGATCCAACCAATGCCGAACTGGCTGCTAAACTGTCGTTACAGCTGCATCAGGTTGGTCGCAACGAGGAAGCGCTGGAGTTGTTGTTCAGCTTCCTGAAAAGCGATCTCAGCGTTGGTGACGGCCAGGTGCGTAAAATGTTCCAGGAAATTTTGGCCGCACTCGGCACCGGCGACACCCTCGCCACGCGCTATCGCCGCCAGCTTTACTCGCTGCTGTACTGATCGGTACCGCGCGTTAAACGGGCCGAACGACTCGGCCCGACAATCTGACAGCCAGGAGGTTATATGTTAACGGTCATTCCCGTCATCATTGTGCTCGCACTCGTTACCGTGTGGGCCGGTGTAAAAATTGTTCCACAGGGTTATCAGTGGACGGTAGAGCGCTTTGGCCGCTACACCAAAACCCTGGCGCCCGGCCTCAATTTGCTTGTGCCGTTCATGGATCGTATTGGTCGCAAAATCAATATGATGGAACAGGTACTTGATATCCCTTCGCAGGAAATCATCTCTAAAGACAACGCCAACGTCACCATTGATGCAGTCTGCTTTATTCAGGTTGTCGATCCGGCGCGCGCCGCCTACGAAGTCAGCAATCTTGAACTCTCGATCCTGAATCTGACCATGACCAATATCCGCACCGTGCTCGGCAGCATGGAGCTGGATGAGATGCTGTCGCAGCGCGACAACATCAACACGCGTCTGCTGCATATCGTTGATGAAGCCACCAATCCGTGGGGCGTGAAAATTACCCGTATCGAAATTCGTGACGTGCGCCCGCCGCAGGAATTGATCGCCGCGATGAACGCGCAGATGAAGGCGGAACGTACCAAACGCGCCGATATCCTTGCCGCCGAAGGCGTACGTCAGGCGGCGATTTTGCGCGCCGAAGGGGACAAGCAGTCGCAGATCCTCAAAGCAGAAGGCGAACGCACCTCGGCCTTCCTGCAAGCTGAAGCGCGCGAGCGTCAGGCAGAAGCGGAAGCCACGGCGACGCGCATGGTCTCCGAGGCGATAGCCGCCGGTGATATTCAGGCGGTGAACTACTTTGTGGCGCAAAAATATACCGACGCGCTGCAAAAAATCGGCGAAGCTAACAACAGCAAAGTGGTGATGATGCCACTGGACGCCAGCAGCCTGCTCGGTTCAATTGCCGGTATCAGTGAATTGCTGAAGGAGAACCGGACGGAGCGCAGACCATGATTCTGATGGAGCTGATTGCGCATCCACACTGGTTCTGGCTGACGCTGGGCGGCCTGCTGTTGGCCGCCGAAATGCTCGGCACCAGCGGTTATCTGCTGTGGAGTGGCTTAGCCGCCGTCGCGGTGGCGCTGATTGAGTGGCTGTTTCCCATCTCATGGACCAGTCAGGGCATTGTGTTTGCGGTGATGACGTTGTTCAGCGCGTTCTTCTGGCATCGCTGGATGCGCTATCGCGAATCGTCGCAGGTCGCTAACACGCTTAACCAACGCGGTAACCAGTTAATGGGCATGCAGCTGACGCTGGATAATGCGCTGAAAAACGGCCTTGGACACGTACGCATTGGCGACAGCAGCTGGCGCGTGCAGGCGGACAGCGACCTGCCGGCGGGCACGCCGGTGATTGTCACTGGCGTGGTCGGCATTACGCTGATGATTCAGCCGCGCTTTCCATCGGCGTGATGGCAGCAACCGGCCAGATGATTGATGATCGGGCACTCTGCGCTGTCATCGCCGGGGCAAGCCTCCGCCAGTTCCAGCAAGCGCGCACGCATTGCATGTAACTCTTCGATGTGCGCAGCAATCTCGTCGGCTTTCTGCAAAGTGCGCGCTTTAACATCGGCGCTGTGGCGCGCGGGATCGTTGAACAGCGTCACCAGTTCACGGCACTCTTCCAGCGTAAATCCCACCTGACGCGCCTGGCGCAGCAGATTCAGCTCATCAATATGATGCGCCGCGTAATGGCGATAGCCATTGTCACCGCGCGACGGCGGCGTCACCACGCCCTTCTCTTCGTAGAAGCGAATCGCTTTGCTGGTGAGTCCGGTTTTTTTTGCCACATCGCTGATGTTCATCTTTCCCCCTTGACCTTCCATTCAGGGGAAGGTTTAGGCTGTAGTTCTAATGCAAATTTTGCATGCAGTCAAAATCATTAGCCTGAGGAGTACACCATGTCACATACCCAACTGCTGGCGCTGGACGGCTTGTCCTGTGGCCACTGTGTAAAACGCGTCAAAGAAGCGCTGGAGCAGCGCAGCGATGTTGAACAGGCGGACGTCACGCAGCAAGAAGCGCGCGTGACCGGTGCGGCGAGCGCCAGCGATCTGATCGCTACGGTTGAACAAGCCGGTTATCACGCGGTGCTGAAAGACGGCGCAGCCAGCCCAAAGCCTGATCCGTTGACAGCTACAGAGCCGCCGCCGGAGGCGCTGACAACGGAGTCGCAACCGGCACAATCCACTGAAGCTGAGCTTGCTGTGCATCATTTACTGATTGGCGGCATGAGCTGCGCCAGCTGCGTAAGCCGCGTGGAACAGGCGCTGCAAAAAGTGCCGGGCGTCAGCCAGGCACGCGTCAATCTCGGTGAGCGCAGCGCGCTGATCATGGGTGATGCAAGCGCCGAAGCGCTGGTGAGCGCGGTCGATCAGGCTGGTTATTCCGCCGAAGTGATCGAGGATGAACAAACCCGCCGCGAACGCCAGCAGGTTAGCGCGCAGCACGCTATGCGCCGTTTTAGCTGGCAATCGGCGCTGGCGTTGCTGCTCGGCGTGCCGATGATGATTTGGGGCATGCTCGGCGACAACATGATGCTGAGCGCAGATAACCAAACGCTGTGGCGCACGCTCGGCGTGATTACCTTGCTGGTGATGGTGATGGCCGGCGGCCACTTCTATCGCAGCGCGTGGCGCAGTTTGCGTCACGGCACAGCCACCATGGACACGCTGGTGGCGCTGGGAACCGGCGCGGCGTGGCTCTATTCGATGAGCGTCGCCCTTTGGCCCGAATTCTTCCCGCATCAGGCGCGTCATCTCTATTTTGAAGCCAGCGTGATGATCGTTGGCCTGATCAATCTCGGCCACGCGCTGGAGCAGCGCGCACGCCAGCGTGCCTCGCAGGCGCTGGAACGATTACTGGATTTAACTCCGGCGCAGGCGCGGGTCATCAGCGATCAGGGTGAAACACTGCTGCCGCTCAGCGAGGTTAAGTCCGGCATGACGCTGAAGCTGGTCACCGGCGATCGCGTACCGGTGGACGGTGAGGTCGCCAGCGGTGAAGCCTGGCTGGATGAAGCGATGCTGACAGGCGAGGCAGTGCCGCAGGCCAAACAGCCGGGAGATAAAATCTTTGCCGGTACGCTGGTACAAGACGGCACGCTGCACTTTGTGGCGCGCGCCATCGGCAGCCACACCACGTTGGCGCGCATTATCAATCTGGTGCGTCAGGCGCAAAGCAGCAAACCGGATATTGGCCGACTGGCGGATCGCATCTCCGCGGTATTTGTGCCGGTGGTGGTGGCGATTGCGCTGCTGAGCGGGGTTATTTGGTATCTGGCGGGTCCGCAGCCGCAACTGGCTTACACGCTGGTAATTGTCACCACGGTGCTGATCATCGCCTGCCCTTGCGCTTTGGGTTTAGCCACGCCGATGTCAGTGATTGCTGGCGTCGGACGCGCCGCAGAGCTGGGCGTGCTGGTGCGTGACGCCGATGCGCTGCAGCGAGCCAGCGAAGTCGATACCATTGTGTTTGATAAAACCGGCACCCTGACGCGCGGCACGCCGCAGGTCAGCGATGTGGTGCTGTATGGCGAGTGGAATCGCGAGCAGGTGCTCAGCGCGGCGGCGCAGATGGAGCAAGGCTCCAGCCATCCGCTCGCCAAAGCGATTCTTGAGGCTGCGCCTGCGGTGAACGCCGAAGCGGTTAAGCAATTTCGTACAATACGCGGCAAAGGCATCAGCGCTACAGTGGCAAACAGAACGCTGCTGCTGGGGAATCAGGCGCTGCTGGATGAGCAGCAGGTTGATTACCGCGCCGCGCAGGACGATATCGCGCGCTTCGCCGCACAAGGCGCAACGCCGGTGCTGCTGGCCGACAATCAGCAGCTGCTGGGATTGATCGCGCTGCGTGACAGCTTGCGTCCCGAGAGTAAAGCGGCGCTGCAGCGTCTGCATCAGCAAGGTTATCGCCTGATTATGCTGACCGGCGATCACCAGAAAACCGCGCAGGCCATTGCCGCCGAAGCGGGTATTGATGAAGTGATTGCCGGCGTGTTGCCGGATGGCAAAGCGCAGGCGATTACTCAGTTACAGCAGCAAGGCCGCAAAGTGGTGATGGTCGGCGACGGCATTAATGATGCGCCCGCGCTGGCGCAGGCGGATGTCGGCATTGCAATGGGCGGCGGCAGCGATGTGGCGGTAGAAACCGCCGCCATGACGCTGATGCGCAACGATCTGCACTGCGTCGCCGATGCGCTGTCGATCTCCAGCGCTACGCTGCGCAATATGCGGCAAAATCTGTTGGGCGCCTTTATCTACAACAGCCTCGGGATTCCCATTGCGGCCGGCGTGCTCTATCCGTTTACTGGCATGCTGCTGAGCCCGATTGTCGCGGGCGCGGCGATGGCGCTGTCATCCATTACCGTGGTGAGCAACGCTAACCGTTTGTTGCGCTTCAAGCCCGCGCAACGGCAATAGCCATTCCAGCCCTGTTTTTCATGAGATGAAATCGCTAGCATGGTTTTTTGCCTTAAAAAGGACAGGGAATGAGACACGGTCTGTGGCACAGCATCCAACAACGGATCGCGACCCTTTTTCCGGCCAGTTACAGCTGGCCGGCCATGGATATTCAGCTGGGCGATCGTCGTTTGCATTTGGCGGGCAGCATTCACATGGGCACGCGCGATATGCAGCCGCTGCCTGCCGGGCTATTGCGCCAGCTGCATAAAGCCGACGCGCTGATTGTCGAAGCCGATATCACTCAAGGCGAATCGCCGTTCAGCAATGATGATGAACATCCGCCGCTGGCAATGCGACTCGACGACGACGTGCTGCAGCGCTTGCAGGCCTTGTGCGAGGAGCTTTCGCTGTCACTGAGCCTGTTCGATACGCTGCCGTTCTGGCAGATCGCGCTGATGTTGCAGGCGCAACAGGCGCAGCGGCTGGGATTGCGTCCGCAGTTTGGTATCGATTATCAGCTGTTGCAGGCGGCCAAAGCGGCCAACAAACGCATTATCGAGCTGGAAGGTCCGGAAACGCAGATCGCCCTGCTGAAATCGCTGCCGCAGGATGGTTTGCCGCTGTTGCTGGATACGCTGGAACACTGGCACACCAACGCGCGCCTGCTGCAAACCATGATCAGCTGGTGGCTGGATGCGCCGCCCACCCAGCAACCGGTGGCGCTGCCGACCACCTTTAGCAGCGAGCTGAACGACACGCTGATGCGCAACCGCAACCAGCACTGGCGCGAGCTGCTGCTGGCGTTACCGAAAGGGCGTTATGTGGTGGCGGTGGGCGCACTGCATCTGTATGGCGATGATAATTTGCCGGGACTGCTGAAGAGCTGATTTATGCACATTTCTTAGCGGCGCAAGTTATTGCGCGATAAAACGCGCCGCTACGGGCTTGTGCGTTTTATTAACTGTGCGTTTGGCAGAAAAAAAGAAGGCCAATAATACTATTGGCCCGTCAAAGAGGAATTTGTTTATGATTTTGGTTATCACCAACAATCTCTTGCTGGCGCGGGCCAATTCTCGCGCAAAGTTCAGAATTTCGCCACTGTTTTTCCATCAAAACTGAAATAAGAATTTTCCTAACAAGGACCGATCATGACGCCCGCGGTAAAACTTCTGGAAAAACAAAAAGTCACCTTTACCCTGCATCCCTACGACCACGATAGCCACGAAACCAATTTTGGCGACGAAGCGGTGCGTAAGCTTAATCTGGATGCCCGCCAGGTGTTCAAAACCTTGCTGGTATCGCTCAACGGCGATGCTAAAGCGCTGGCGGTTGCGGTGACGCCGGTCTCAACCCAATTGGATCTAAAAAAGGTCGCCAAAGCGCTGGGCGCCAAGAAAGCGGATATGGCCGATCCGCAGCTGGCACAGCGCGTGACCGGTTATCTGGTAGGCGGCATTAGCCCGCTGGGACAGAAAAAACGTCTGCCAACGGTGATCGATCAGCAGGCAGCGGAGTTTGCCACCATCTTTATCTCCGGCGGCAAACGCGGGCTGGATATCGAGCTGGCCGCGCAAGATTTGTCTCGCCTGCTGGATGCGCCGCTGGCCGACGTCGCACGGCGCGATTAGTCGGGCTGCTGGGCGCAGAGTTGATCGATCATCCAGCGTCCGGCCGGTCCCGGCGGATTACGCCGCGACCACACCACATCAACCGCGATATGCTGCGGCCAGCCCGGCACCGGCAACTCCTTCAACACCTGATGACCAAACTGCTCCACCAGCCAGCGCGGTAATATACTCCAGCCAAAACCCTGCTCTGCCATCTCTAACAGCAATAAATAAGATGGCGCCGACCACACGCGTCCGGCGGGCAAGGGATCGCGATTTTGTACCCAGGTATTGAGCCGCAGATGCCGCAACTCACCTAACTGCCCTTCACTCACCTGCTGAGCCTGCGACAGCGCATGATCCTGATGAAGGTAGATCGCCATCTGCGCCCCCACTTGCAAGCGTGCCACCGCCAAATCCGGCGGCAATTGTGGCTGCGCCCGCACCACGCCAAGGTGCACGCGCCCGGCTTGTATCAAATCTAATGCATCAGCATCCTCGGCGATCATGCACTCAAAATCGATATCTGGATAACGCACCTCAAACCGGTTAAGCAGATTTTCATGGTGATCCGCTTGCCAAAAATCGGAGATCGCCAGGCTCAGGCGCGGTTCTACGCCCTGCGACAAGCGCACTGCCAGCTCATCCAGCCGCTGGCTGGCGGCCAGAATCTGCTGCACTTGCGCAAACGCGCGCTGGCCATGCTCGGTCAATACCGGGTTACGTCCGCTGCGATCAAACAGCGTGAAACCCAAATCGTCTTCCAGATTAGCGATCGCGTTACTGATGGTGGACTGGCTTTTAGACAACGCGCGCGCCGCCGCCGAAAAGGATCCGCTGGCCACGGTTTGCACAAACGCCTCAAGGGATTCCGGGGAATATTTCATGTTGAACCATCGCTTTTATCGATAGGTGATCATTTTATCTTAGCATCACCCAGTGCGAAAATAGGGGTTATCACCAATAAGGAGGTTTATATGCGTACCCGTTCGCTGAAAGAACGTTTTTGTCATGCCGCAGGCTTTGAAGGGTTAGCACTTATCACTGTTGCGCCGCTGGCTGCCTGGATCATGGAGAAACCGCTGTTTCAGATGGGCGCGCTGGCGATTATGCTGTCGACCGTCGCCATGCTGTGGAACATGATCTATAACACCGGCTTTGATCGCATCTGGCCGCCGCAGGTGAAACGCGGATTCGGTTTACGCGCCATGCATGCGCTAGGCTTTGAAGGCGGTTTTATCCTGATTGGCTTGCCGATTGCCGCCTGGATGCTGAATATTTCGCTGCTGGAAGCCTTTGTGCTGGAAGTGGCGTTCTTCCTGTTCTTCCTGCCCTATACCATGGTTTACAACTGGATGTGGGATAAGATGCGCCACCGTTGGGTGACGCAGAAATCGTGTCAGGCGTGATGTGCATTTGAAAAGAGGTCGCCATAAATGGCGACCTACGAGCGCAGAGTTCAATGTTGTGCGGCGCGCGGCCAGATCCACGCCAGAATCATTTGCGGGTAGCTTGGCTTGCGTTGCTTCTCCAGCGCTTTGTTGCGCTCTTCAATTTGCGCTGCCGTCAGATGCACAATCCCGCCAGGTTGATAATCCGCTACCTTCAGCGGTGAATGCTGGCTGACATAATCACGCAGCACATCCGCATCGCGCTGCCCGCTGTTGCTGAAGCCAGCATGGGTTTCAATGTTCGGATAACCATCGCCGCCGCTGGCGTTAAAGCTGTTAGTCGCCATGCGGTAGGTTTTATCCTTTTGCAGCGGTTCGCCATTAATCTTCACGTCGCTGACGCCTTTACCATCCGCCACCAGGCTGATGTTGCTGAACTGCGCGAAGCCGCCGGAATCCACTTTAATATTGGCAACCGTCGCCAGATAATTCAGCACTTCATTACCCTTCAGCGTCACCGACACCACCTGATTGCCAAAAGGCTGCACCTGCAACAAATCGCGCCAGCTGAGATTACCCTGCGCCAGCGAAGTGCGAATGCCACCGCCGCTCATCACCGCAAAGTCCGCTTTGGTCGCCGCCATTTGGGCGCGCAAAATTAGCTGCCCAAGATTGGTCTGCTCAAAGCGTACCTTGTCGCGCTCACCGACAAACACGCCGTCGCTGCTGCCGACTTTGACATCCAGTTTCTTGCCAGCACGCAGTTGATACGGCGTTAACAGCTTCATCATCGCGCTGTTTTTCGGGATCTCTTCCTGCCAGGTGAGCCAGGATTCGCTGCCATCAAGATTTTTTACCTTGTGCTTGAGGTTGACCGGGATCAGCTGGTAATTCTCCAGCGTCAGCTCGCCATTGCGGAAGGTAAAGTCGCCGCGCCCAACAAATTTGCCCCACTCTTTTGCCTGCATGATCCACACGCCGTTTTGCCGATCCGGCTGGCAGGGCTGGCCTGGCTGATAATCTTTTACGCTGACGTTCTCTTTCTCCATGCACACCGCATCCTGCGAATGGCCGCCAATGATCACGTTGAGGGTACCCGGCGGCAGGCTGCGCGCCAGCTCCACGTCGCCCGGCGCATTGCTGCCGTGCTGACCGTCGTCGTAGTGGCCCATGTGTGTCAGCGCGATGATGACATCAGGCTTTTCGCTGACGCGTAGTTCCGCCACCGCTTTTTCGGTCTCTTTCACCGGATCGCGAATATCGATCGTTGCAATGTTTTCCGGATTGGCGATGCGCAGCGTGTCGGTGGTAGTCAGGCCGATCACCGCAATCTTCAGCCCCATGCGGTTAAAGATTGCCCACGGCTTAAATAAGCGCGTGTCGGTGCCTTTTTGATAGATGTTGGCCGAAAGGAATGGAAATTTGGCCCACTTCTGCTGCTGTTGCAGCACGCTAAGCGGCTTGTCGAATTCGTGGTTGCCCAGCGCCATGGCGTCATAGCCCACCAGGTTCATGCCGCGAATGTCGGGTTCAGCATTCAGCATGTCTGACTCTGGCACGCCGGTGTTCACATCGCCCGCCGACAGGATTAGCGCGCCGCCGCCTTTGGCCTGCACATCGTAGCGCTGTTGATCCATCAGCGTTTTCTGTGCCGCAAGGCCATATTCACCTTGTGCGTTCGGCCAGTAACGACCGTGGTGATCGTTGGTGTGCAGAATGCTGAAACGATAACTGCGATCCGTTTGCCACGCCTGCGCCAGCATCGGCAGCAGTAACACTGTCAGCGCCAGCCAGCGCCCTTTTCGCGGTGATAAAAACAAAGTCGATCTCCTTATTCTGCGTTTTTCCACTTAGCGGTGGACTTAATGTGCGTTATCGCCCTTCTGTGTCGCACAGATGGCTGGCTAACTCAAGATGAAACACGCATTGCATAATGGCACAGCGTGATGATCAGCATTTTTAAATTCGCTTCTCGCTGGGAATGACAACCCAATTCTACACCTGGCGGTGACTTTATCGACTTAGAACCGCTTTAACCCTAACAACCCCTGCTGCGAAGCCAATTTCCCCCTGCAACTATTTTTTCCGCGCCACCCTTCATTCTGCGTATTTCCAGCCGATATAGTGAGATAACTGACGAAAATGGAGCTTCAGCTGCGTTTTAGTCTCATTTTTTCAATTTAGTGGGCTTTAACCGCTCAAATGTTTAAACGCGGTAAGGGATTGTGCATTACACTAGGTTGTTACAAGCGGATACATTTGCACACAAGGAGACAGGCATGCATCACACCACACCGTTGATCACTACCATTGTCGGGGGACTGGTCCTCGCATTTCTCCTTGGTATGCTGGCAAACCGCCTGCGCATCTCACCGCTGGTCGGTTATCTTCTGGCTGGCGTCCTGGCCGGCCCTTTCACGCCAGGCTTTGTCGCGGATACCAACCTTGCCCCTGAACTGGCTGAACTCGGCGTTATTCTGCTGATGTTCGGCGTCGGTTTGCACTTCTCGCTGAAGGATTTGATGTCGGTAAAGTCCATCGCCATTCCTGGCGCCATCGCGCAAATCGCCGTGGCGACGCTGCTGGGAATGGGACTTTCATGGACAATGGGCTGGTCGTGGATGACCGGTTTGGTATTTGGGTTGTGTCTTTCCACCGCCAGCACCGTGGTGCTGCTGCGCGCGCTGGAAGAGCGTCAGCTGATTGATAGCCAGCGCGGGCAAATCGCCATTGGCTGGTTGATCGTGGAAGATTTGGTGATGGTGCTGACGCTGGTGCTGCTGCCAGCCATCGCCGGCATGCTGGAACAGGGCAACGCCAGCCCAACGCTGCTGTTGTGGGATCTGCTGCTGACCATCGGTAAAGTCGTCGCCTTTATGGTGCTGATGATGGTGGTAGGCCGTCGCGTAGTGCCGTGGATTCTGGCAAAAAGTGCCGCGACCGGCTCGCGTGAGCTGTTTACCCTTGCGGTGTTAGCGCTGGCGCTCGGTATCGCCTTTGGCGCCGTCGAATTCTTTGATGTCTCCTTCGCCCTCGGCGCCTTCTTTGCCGGCATGGTGCTGAACGAATCTGAACTCAGCCACCGCGCGGCGCACGATACCTTGCCGCTGCGGGATGCGTTCGCCGTCCTGTTCTTTGTGTCCGTCGGCATGCTGTTTGACCCGATGATCCTGATTGAGCAACCGCTGGCGGTGCTTGGCGCGCTGGCGATTATCGTGCTGGGCAAATCCATTGCCGCCTGGCTGCTGGTAACGCTGCTGGGTCATTCACGTCGCACCGCGATGACCATTTCGGTGAGCCTGGCGCAGATTGGTGAATTCGCCTTTATTCTCGCCGGCCTCGGCATCTCGCTCGGCATGCTGAGCGAGGAAGGCCGCAATCTGGTGCTGGCGGCGGCGATTCTCTCCATCATGCTTAACCCGATTCTGTTTAGCGTGCTGGAACGCTACCTCGACAAAACCGAGACCATCGAAGAACAGACGCTGGAAGAAGCGATCGAAGAAGAGAAGCAGATTCCGGTGGATATCTGCAATCACGCGGTTTTAGTAGGTTATGGCCGCGTCGGCAGCCTGCTGGGGCAAAAGCTGATGGAAGCGGATGTGCCACTGGTGGTGGTGGAGAACTCCCGTCCGCGCGTTGAAGCGCTGCGCGAGCAAGGGATCAAAGCGGTGCTGGGCAATGCGGCACGCGTGGATACCATGGAACTGGCGCGCCTCGACTGTGCCCGCTGGCTGCTGCTGACCATTCCGAATGGCTACGAAGCCGGTGAAGTCGTGACGGCAGCGCGCGAGAAGCGTCCGGACATTGAGATAATTGCCCGTGCGCATTATGACGATGAAGTGACCTACATAATGGAGCGCGGCGCGAATCGCGTAGTGATGGGCGAGCGTGAGATTGCCAACAGCATGCTGCATGTGCTGGAAGAGGAGATTGCGCAGAACCCGATTGTACGTGAGTGCCCAATTTAAGTGAGTGTGGTCTTTGGCAAGGTCGCCATTAACGGCGTAATGCCGATCAGTTAAGCACCTTATCAAATCACCGCACATTCCGTAGCGGCGCGATTTATCGCGCAATAAATTGCGCCGCTACAATGTGTGCTCTCGGTAATTAAGGGTTTTCATGCCTTAACTGACGAGCATTACGCCATGAACGGCGACCTTGCGTTTTATCTGTCCCAATACGACTCTTCTAAGCTGTCTTCCCGCTCCGGCAGGCCGCGCGTCAGGCGCGGTGAATGCTGGTTCAGCACCTGATAACTTACCCGGTTCGCGTATTTACACACCTGTGCCAGCGACGAATAGGTCAGGTAGGCGCGGCCGTGTTTGCTGGAGTTCGGCACTTTTTGGCGATGGAAGTTGTTAGCGGTGATGTCATGCAGCAGTGCCGCCAGCGCACCATCGCCCGCGCCATTGGTGTTCATGATCTTCTCTGGGCCGCCCATATATGGCGCGATATGCGAGAAGATGCGCAGCGGCTGATCGCAATCCTTGTGGCGCATCGCGCGGCTAAATTCATATTGGTTGAACTCAGCCAGCGCGCCCGGCAGCAGCGGATGGTTGGTTTTGCGCTTGTACTCTTCTTCAGTGAAACCGGCCATGTACAAACCGGTTGGCCCGGCGGTACACAGCACCAAATCCACCCAATCCAGCGCCATATTCGACGCCAGTAGCGGATCCTGCTCGCCGGTCAGCGCAAAAGCCTCTTCTTCGTTCATCGCCACAATTGAGACGTGATCGCGCAGGAAATCGCGCCAGAACTGCGGATTATCCTGAATCACGTATTTGGTACCGAGCGTCAATACCACCGGCACGTTGTGTTTTTTGGCGTAGTCGATGGCGCGTAAAGTGGCTTCCGGCATCGGTTCGCCCGGCTGGCAGCGCACCAGATAGGAAGTCAGCACCAGCGCCGACGCGCCTGCAATGACCTCTTCCGGAATGCTGTTGGCCTGCAGCTGGTTCATCAAGCCGGGACTGATGGCAAAGGTACGCTCGCCCTGCTCGCCAATCAGCGTAAAGCAGCGGCCAATCGCGCCATCGACGCCCTGCAGGAAGTTAAGATCCATGCGGCTGGAGGTGTTGCACAGGTAGCGATAGGCGTAGCCGCCGATCTGGATGTTATTGCACATCACGCCGAGCAGTACCGAGCGGTCATCCGCCAGCACCGAGTAGTTATGCAGGGTATTTCCGATGGTGCCACCGGCAAATTGATGGCTGATGAGCGCTTCGCGCATCAGTTCGTTGTAGAGCGCCTCGGCGGTGGCATCGTCGATCACCAGCGAGTGACCGGCGCTTAAACCGTAACGCTGCAGAAAGTCGTCGTCGACTTTGGCTTCAATATCCACCAGCGTCTGGTCGATACCCACCACCCAACTGCCCTCTTCCTGCTCTTGCTGCGTGGCTTGCAGCAGCGGATCGCGCGCGTTGACGGGGAAATAGTGTTTGGATTTGCGTTTGCCGGGAAATTTCATCGAGAGTGCCGTCAGGGAAAATCAGGCAGAGAATGATATCACACTCTCTGCCACACCCTTAACGACGCGCGTTGACCAGCTGCACCATCATTTCAATGTGCTCCGCATCGGCGTTGAGCGCAGGAATGTACTCGAACTTTTCGCCGCCGGCATGCAGGAAGATCTCGCAGTTCTCACCGCTGATCTCCTCCAGCGTTTCAAGGCAATCCGCCGCAAAGCCCGGACTCATCACCTGCACGTGCTTGATGCCTTTCGCCGGCAAGCTCTTCATGGTTTCATCGGTGTACGGTGTCAGCCACGGCTCGCGACCAAAGCGCGACTGGAAGGTCATCATGATCTTGTGCGGCGCAATGCCCAACGCCGCGGCCAGCGCATCGGTGGTGTCTTTGCAACGCAGCGGATAATCATCGCCTTCATTGGCGAAACGCTGCGGAATGCCGTGATAGGACAGCACCAGCAGATCCGGTTCGCCATGCAGCGCAAACGAGCGCTCAACCGAGGCTTTGAGCGCAGCGATGTAAGCCGGATGCTCCGCGTAATCGCGGATAAACGCCACTTCCGGCAGCGAGCGCAGTGGTTTAAAGCTGGTGGCTAAGCCATCCCAAACCGCGGCAACCGTCGAGCAGGAGAACTGCGGATAGAGCGGCAGCACGATGAGTTTGGTCACGCCCTGATCCAGCAAGCGTTTCAGCGCGCTGTCGAGGCTTGGCTGGCCGTAGCTCATGCCCAGTTCAACCGGCATATCGAGGCGCTGCGCCAATGCTTCACGCTGACGCTTGCTGAACACCATCAGCGGTGAACCTTCATCCATCCATACGGAAGCATACAGTTTCGATACGCGTGGCGAGCGAAAAGGCACGATGATGAAATTGAGAATCGGCCACCACAGTAAGCGCGGTGTATCAACCACTCGTGGATCGCCGAGGAATTGTTTCAGATAGCGTTTAACCGCAGGTGTTGTGGGTGCGTCTGGTGTGCCTAAGTTAACCAGCAAAACCCCGGGCTTTTCTTGCCTCATGGTATTTCCTTGATGTCGAAACGAATGGGTCGAATGCAAAATCAGGGGGAAATTGTAGCGGAAATTGAAGGAGGGGAAAGCAATTGCTGCAAAAGGGCCGGACAACCGGCCCCTCAACGCATTAACCGAGAATCGTGGCCAATTGCGTGCTCACTTCGGCGACAGGACGCGTGCCGTCGATTTTGTGATATTCGGTGTTGCCGTCTTGCGCTTCTTTGCCGTAGTAGGCAATCAGCGGCGCAGTCAGTTGATGGTATTCCACCAGACGCTTACGCACGGTCTCTTCCTGGTCATCTTTACGCGTGGTCAGCTCTTCGCCGGTCAGGTCATCTTTACCTTCCACTTTCGGTGGATTGTAAGTGACGTGATAAACGCGGCCCGATGGCGTATGTACGCGGCGGCCAACAATACGATCCACAATCAGCTCGTCCGGTACAGCGAACTCCAGCACGTAGTCAACCTTGATGCCCGCTTCTTTCATCGCGTCAGCCTGCGGGATAGTGCGTGGGAAGCCATCGAGCAGGAAACCGTTTTTGCAGTCTTCCTGCGCGATACGCTCTTTAACCAGCGCAATCACCAGCTCGTCAGTCACCAGTTTACCGGCATCCATGATCGCTTTTGCCTGTTGGCCCAGTTCCGTACCTGCTTTGACTGCCGCACGTAACATGTCACCGGTGGAGATTTGCGGAATACCGTATTTCTCCATGATGAATTGAGCCTGAGTGCCTTTACCTGCGCCCGGAGCTCCGAGCAGAATAATACGCATTGCGTAATTCCCCTTGCGAATCGCATTGTTCAATCTGAGAAGGCGAAGAACATACCATTATGGCCCGCGCACCACAAGGAAACGGGCGCGCTCGCCACGAAAGGTCTACTTTGACCTGCTTTGTCAGCAAATACCAGCAGAGTGCCCGTTTTTAGGAATCACGGCTAAGCATGAGTAGGTCTTTGAGGCGTTTTTTCAGTGCGGGTGTGACGTTCAGCTGTTTGTTGACCCCGCCGCGCACGTCGGCGCACAAGCGTAATTGCGCCTGTTCGGGCAGCACCTGAATATCCTGCGGCAATTCACTGGCATTGAGGCCGTTCGGCAGCGGAAAAAGTGCAAAGGGTAAACCCGGTTGCTGAATGGAGTGCAGGATGAATGGCGAGTCGAGCGCGATTTTTTCCACCATCGCAATATTGTACGGACGCCATTCGCTGTCCTTCATCATTGCCAGCGCCTGTTCTGGCGCGCCACCGAGCGCTAATCCTTGCTCAAACAGCCGCAGCTCACTGCGCACCAATGTGCTGAAATCGGCGGTGCGCAATGCGATTAACACCAGATCGCCGCATAACGCCGAATGGCGATCAAGGCGGGCGACAAACAGTCGCGCATCGCTCACCAGCCGTTTATGCAGCTGCGTGGCAAACGACTCCGATGCATCGGTAACGCCGTGGCTTTGACATTCGCTCAACGCACGCACGCGACCTTGCTGCATATCAACATGATCCACCAGCGCAATATTGCCCGCCGTCATCGGCAAAGTGGGCAGCACGCTCAGTTCACTAACCGGATAGTGCGAGGCATAGCGCGTGTGATTACGTGATTGCTCCTGACGGAGAAACAGCTGGGAAAGCAGCACTCGCGAGATATGCAAAGAGGGTGCGAAGAAGAGATCGAAATTTTCAAGCCGGTAATAACGGGAAAGCGAGCCGCGAAGCTTATCGCGCGCCGCCGCCGCCCTGGCAGAAGCAAGTTGTGGAGCCATCGCGTGGTATGTCTCTGGTTATTATGCTGTGTGTGGGAGGTGAAACCTGCGGTGATAGTCGGCGTAAAACACAGAGAGCCGTAGCCGTCAACCTGCCAGAATCTGGTGGAAAGGTTAGGCCAATGCGGCTGGACATTAAAATGATATAAACTGACAATCCCTGTTAGGTTTTTACACAGGGGACAAGTATGACCGTGCTTCCTTCGTTACGTGCACTGCACTATTTCCACCAGGCGGCACTGTTCAGCAGTTTTAGCGTAGCGGCCGAACGTCTGCATGTCACCCATAGCGCCATTAGCCATCAGGTTCGACAGCTGGAGAGCTGGATGGGGAAGCCGCTGTTTGTGCGTACCAATGGACGCGTCAAATTAACCTCACACGGTGAACGTTTGCTGGTGAGTTGTCAGAAAGCCTTTAGCGAGCTCTCCACCACCTGCGAAAGCATTCGTACCGGCATGCGCCATCATATCAGCGTCTCCTGCGCGCCCAGCTTTCTCTCGCAATGGCTGATTCCGCGCATCGCCAGCTTCTATCAGCGCTATCCCGATATTGAAGTGCAGTTTCAGCCGCTGGTAGAGATTGACCAGCTGCGCAGCGAGCATACCGATGTGCTGATTCTCAGCGCCGAGCAGTCGCCGGATGACGATATTGATGCCACCTTGATCAGCGATGATTATATCGGCCCACTGTGCGCCCCGCAGTTTGCCGCCCGCTTTCAAAGCGAGCAGGATCTCGCCTCACTGCCATTGCTGCACGCCGATACGCGGCTGCATGCGTGGGCCGAATGGGCGAAAACCAGCGGCGTACGCGGCAATTACTGGATCGGCAAGCATTTCGATAATTTGACGTTAGCCATTCAGGCGGCGAGAAACGGATTGGGCGTGATTATGGCGCCACGCTTGCTGGTGCGTCAGGAGTTGAGTGATGGCACCTTGATCGCGCCGCTGGGCTTTGTGCGCGTCGATCGCGCCACGTTGATGATGACCAAGACTTCGCGTCAGCACGATGCGGAGATTACGTTGTTTCGCGATTGGTTGCGGGATCAGGCGCAGATTTAACAGCAGATATAAAAAAAGGTCGCCATGAATGGCGACCTTTCGGGTTTGGTGCGATTACGCCGTCAGCAACTGGTTCATGCGACGGATAAATTGGTTTGGATCGTCAAGCGTACCGCGCTCGGCGAGCAGCGCCTGATCCAGCAGCAGCTCAACCCACTCGGCAAAGCGCGTTTCGTCCTGGGTATCGGCCACGCGTTTCACCAGCGTATGATCCGGATTGATCTCGAAAATGTACTTCACGTCCGGCACGTCCTGACCGGCCGCGGCAAACAGCTTCGCCATCTGCGTGGTCATTTCGTTAGCATCGGTGGTGACGATCGCTGGCGTGTCGGTGAGACGATGCGTCAGACGCACCTCTTTCACACGCTCGCCCAGCAGCGTTTTCACGCGCTCAACAAACGGCTCCAGCGCCTTCTCCGCTTCTTTCTGCTCTTCGGTCTCTTCATCGGCCAGTTTGCTCAGCGAATCATCCGCTTTGCTGACTGACTGGAAGGTTTTGCCGTCGAACTCGGTGAGGTAGCTCATCATCCATTCGTCGATACGATCGGAGAGCAGCAGCACCTCGATGCCTTTTTTGCGGAACAGTTCCAGATGCGGGCTGCTCTTCGCGGCGGCATAGCTGTCGGCGGTGATGTAGTAAATCTTGTCCTGACCTTCCACCATGCGCGTCACGTAATCGTCGAGCGAAACGGTCTGCTCAGCGCTTTCGCTCTGGCTGGTGGCAAAGCGCAGCAGTTTGGCAATCTGTTGCTGGTTAGCGTTGTCTTCGGCTGGACCTTCTTTCAGTACCAGACCGAACTCTTTCCAGAACTGCTGATATTTTTCCGCGTCGTCTTTCGCCAGCTTCTCTAACATCTGCAGGCTACGCTTGGTGAGCGCGCCACGCAGGCTCTGGGTCACACGGCTGTCCTGCAGGATTTCACGCGATACGTTTAGCGGCAGATCGTTGGAATCTATCAAACCACGCACGAAGCGCAGGTAGTTCGGCATGAACTGCTCGGCATCGTCCATGATGAACACGCGCTGTACGTAGAGTTTCAGGCCGTGCTTGCTGTCGCGGTTCCACATGTCGAACGGCGCACGCGCCGGGATATACAGCAGGCTGGTGTATTCCTGCTTACCTTCCACGCGGTTATGGCTCCAGATCGCCGGATCGCTGAAATCGTGGGCGATATGTTTGTAGAACTCGTTGTACTCGTCGTCGCTGATCTCAGACTTGTTGCGCGTCCACAGCGCCTGGGCTTTGTTGATCTTTTCCCAGGTGGTGGTGTCGCTCTCTTCGTCTTTGCTTTCAATCTCCACCGGCAGCGCGATGTGATCGGAGTATTTGCTGATCACGTTACGCACGCGCCACGCATCGAGGAAATCATCTTCGCCTTCACGGAAGTGCAGCGTAATTTCGGTACCGCGATCGGCTTTCTCAATCTCTGCCAGCGTATATTCGCCTTCGCCAGCAGATTCCCAGAACACCGCTTCATCGGCTTTAGCGCCGGCGGCGCGGGTGCGCACGGTGACTTTATCCGCCACAATGAACGCAGAGTAGAAGCCCACGCCGAACTGGCCGATCAGCTGGCTGTCTTTCGCCTGGTCGGAGCCCATAGATTCGAGGAAGGATTTGGTGCCGGATTTAGCAATGGTGCCGAGGTTCTCAATCACCTCATCACGGCGCATACCGATGCCGTTATCGCTGAGCGTCAGCGTGCGATTTTCCGGATTGACCGAGATACGTACGCGCAGGTCGCCGTCGCCTTCATACAGATCGGGCGTCGACAGCGCGCGAAAGCGCAGTTTGTCGGCGGCATCTGAAGCGTTGGAAATCAGCTCGCGCAGGAAAATCTCTTTATTTGAATAGAGTGAATGGATCATCAGGTGCAGAAGTTGTTTTACCTCTGACTGGAAGCCACGCGTCTCTTGTCCTTTCATGGTCATTGCTACCTCAACTGAATCGGGGTTGATGATACGTTGAGAGAGAAATGGGGATGAAGGAGAGGATTTCAAGCCGATGTCTGTGAAGACATCGGCAAGTGATTAGAAATTAATCTTGTGGCGTCCGGCGAGCGAGTGCGACAGCGTGGTGCCATCGACCATTTCCAGCTCACCACCGACCGGCACACCGTGTGCAATGCGGCTGGCATCAACGCCATATTGTCCGCACAACTCGGCGATGTAGTTGGCCGTGGCTTCCCCTTCCACCGTGGGATTGGTGGCGAGGATCACTTCGGTTAAGGTTTCGCGCTCGAGACGCTGCTCCAGCCGATCCAGGCCGATATCCTGTGGCCCAATGCCATCCAGCGGTGACAAGTGCCCCATCAGCACAAAGTAGCGGCCGCCAAACTGGCCGGTCTGCTCAATGGCGTGGATATCTGCCGGGCTCTCCACCACACAAATCTGGCCGTTTTGCTGACGACGCGGATTGGCGCAGATGGTGCAGATTTCCTGTTCGGTGAAGGTACGGCAATCGGCGCAGTGACCGATTTCCGACATGGCGCGGGTCAATGCCTGCGCCAGACGCATGCCACCGCTACGATCGCGCTGCAACAGCTGAAAAGCCATACGCTGCGCCGACTTCGGGCCAACGCCCGGCAGGCAGCGCAACGACTCCATCAAAGATTCAAGCAGTGGACTGGTTTGCATCAGAACGGCATCTTGAAGCCAGGCGGCAGCTGCATACCTGAAGAGACCGCAGCCATCTTCTCTTTCTGCGTTTCGTCAATACGGCGTGCCGCATCGTTGAAGGCCGCGGCGATCAGATCTTCCAGCATGTCTTTATCATCTTCCAGCAAGCTAGGATCGACTTCGACACGACGGCAGTTGTGCGCACCGTTGATGGTTACTTTAACCAAGCCAGCGCCTGATTCACCGGTCACTTCGATCGCGGCGATCTCTTCCTGCACTTTGGCCATTTTGTCTTGCATCTGCTGGGCCTGTTTCATCAGGTTGCCCAATCCGCCTTTACCAAACATAGTTTTCTCTCTCTGCTGGGGCTGCGCGCAGTTGACGCGCGGCAGCATGTTCACACCGGTCGAATACTCTCTTCATCCAAATCGGCATCGAAGAATCGACGCAATGTCTGAATATGGGTATCGCTTTCGATCGACTGTCGCGCCTGCGACAGCTTCTCTTCATAAATGGCCTGGCGCCACTCCAGTGGCGTCAATACCGTAGGATTATCGTCTTCAATAATCGTCAATTCAACCGGCTGACCGGCAGACTGACTTAGCGCTTCCGCCAGCGCCTGCCTGGCAGAAGCTGAATTCAGATGGCGCTGACTGCTGCGCAGATGCAGCGTAACGCCGGCTTCGCCCACCTCTTTCCACGCATTGAGCGCCACTTGCTGCACCAGTTTCGGTAGCGTCAGCGCGGCGATTTCAGCAGCCCACGCATCGCGCTGCTGGGCTTCTTCCGCCAGACGCAGCGCCAGCTCAGGGGTTTTCTCATGCTCCAGTGCCGAACGCAAGGCTTTTGGCGTCGCCACCGGCTCCGCTTTAACCTCTACCGGCAGCTGCGTTTTCCAGCGATAAGCTTCCGGTTTGGCCGGGGCTTTTACCGTGGGTTCAGACGCACGTTGTTGCACACGTTCAGTGACGCTAGCGAGACGTTCCAGCGCCGGATTCGCCGGCCGCGCGGAACGCGCTGCCGGCTCACTCTTTTTTGCTTTGCCGGCTCCCTGACGCAGCAACTGCGTTCGCGCCTGTAACAACTGGCTGGTGGAGTCAGGTAACGGATCGGGCGCGGGCTGCATGTCTGGATAATCATCCGACACCGGCGGCGCGTCAGGGTTCGGCGGTGCCATCTGCGGCTGCGCAGCCGGTGCGGGCGCGGCTTTCGCTGCGGCTTGTGGCGCAGCAACCTGCGGGGCAGCTTGTGGCGTCAAGGTGGGACGCGCCACCGGCTCCGCAATCGTTGCCTGCGGATGGAACGCCAGCGCCCGCAGCAGCGTCATCTCTACGCCTAAGCGCCGATCCGGTGCCAGCGGCAGATCTTTACGTCCCATCAACAACGTTTGGTAATAGAGCTGCACGTCAGCCGGTGGCAACACGCGGGCTAACTCGCGCAGGCGATCGGCCTGGCTGAGATCGTCCTCGCTGAGCGAGCTTGGCAGCAGCTGCACCATCGCAATGCGGTGCAGTAAACGCAGCATCTCGACCAGCAGCGCTTCCCACTCAACCCCACGCGACGCGGCCTGATTCAGCAGCGCCATCACCTGTTCGCCCTGGCCATCCACCAGCGCTTCAATCAGCGCCAGCGGCTGTTCATCGTCGAGCGTGCCGAGCATTTGTGCCACGGTGTCACGCGTTACGCTGCCCTGCCCCATGGCAATCGCCTGGTCGGTCAGGCTCAGCGCATCGCGCATGCTGCCGTCAGCGGCGCGTGCCAGCAGATGCAGCGCACGCGGTTCGGCAGCAATCTGCTCCTGCTGCAACACATGCGTCAGCTGCTGCTGGATTTGCTCCACGTCCAGCGCTTTGAGATGGAATTGCAGGCAGCGGGACAAAATCGTCACAGGCAGCTTCTGCGGATCGGTGGTCGCCAGCAGGAATTTAACGTGCGATGGCGGCTCTTCCAGCGTTTTCAGCAGCGCGTTAAAGCTGTGACGCGACAGCATGTGCACTTCATCGATCAGATAGACCTTGAAGCGACCGCGCGCTGGCGCGTACTGCACGTTATCGAGCAGATCGCGCGTATCTTCAACTTTGGTGCGTGATGCGGCATCGATCTCAATCAGATCGACAAAACGGCCCTGCTCGATTTCGCGGCAGTTATCGCATTGCCCGCACGGCGTTGACGTGATGCCGGTTTCACAGTTAAGCCCCTTCGCCAGCAGACGGGCGATCGAGGTTTTCCCGACGCCGCGTGTGCCAGAAAAGAGATAAGCATGATGGATTCGTCCCAGTGACAACCCGTTGGCCAGCGCAGTCAGCACATGTTCCTGACCGACTACGTCAGCGAAGGCCTGGGGACGCCATTTTCGCGCAAGTACCTGATAGCTCATGTGGATTCAATCACTGGAATTTAGGGAGAAGGGAGAAAATGCAGCTTCGCAAACCCTGTTTATTTTGGCAGTAGTTTAACAGCCACCAGCGGATCAGCAACCACTAACTTTGCAGAGGTGGCGCCCCGCCGTGCAGCGGAGCGCGCAGGCCTTAGTGGCCGGGGAAATTCACCAGGCTGAAGCACTCGACGCCCATAGCAGTCAGGCGGGCTTCACCGGTCAGGTCAAACAGATTAATCACGAATGCGGCGTCTTTCACTTCTCCACCGGCGCGGCGGATCAGCTTCACCGTTGCTTCCAGCGTGCCGCCAGTCGCCAGCAGATCGTCCACCACCAGCACCACATCGCCTGGTTTAATGGCATCTTTGTGCAGTTCCAGCGCATCGGTGCCGTACTCCAGCTCGTAGCTTTCGCTGAAGGTGTCACGCGGCAGTTTGCCCGGCTTACGCACCGGCACAAAACCCACGCCCAAACCCAGCGCCACCGGTGCGCCAAACAGGAAGCCACGCGCTTCCGTTCCCACCACCTTGGTGATGCCTTTGTTACGATAACGCTCCACCAGAATGGCGATCGACGCGGCATACGCCTGCGGATCTTCCATCAGACTGGTCACGTCACGGAACAGAATGCCCGGCTTCGGATAGTCAGGAATGCTTTTAATGCTGTTTTTGATGAGTTCAAGCTGCTGCGCAGTTGCGGTCATAAATGTTACGCCTGGAGAAAATATCTAATACGCGCAGCTTCTCTAGCGCCAAACCCCGGAAACCGGGTTAAGCGAAGTCGTTTATAAGGGAAGCCACGCACGAAGATGCCCAAATCTATGCAAATACCCGGCTAAATGCAACCCTCACGCTACTGTTGTGGCGGGTTGGCATCCTCGGTTACAACCGGAATGCGCCACATAAAAAGCAGCAGCAGGCACAGCATCGCGCCTAACAGGATGCGCACCCACAGCAGGTTTACTAAATAAAGGGACACCGAAAAGGTAATCACAATCAGCAACATGGCGCGCCCTTTGGCGCCGGGCGGCATGGCACGATGCTGCTGCCAGTGGCGAATAAAGCGACCAAACGGCGACTTCCATAGCAACCAATGATGGAAACGCGGCGACGAGCGGGCAAAACACCAGGCCGCCAGCAACACAAATGGCGTCGTCGGTAATAAAGGTAATACAATGCCCAGCGTACCTAGCACAATCGCCAGCCAGCCAAGGCTCAGTAGTAAAATGCGCTGCATGCCTGATGCCTGAATAAGTCAAAAACAGCGTTACGTTAACACAGTCGGAAACAGAGTGATGCCCCAACCGCCCGCCCAGCAACGTCTCCATGCCATGTTAGAGTTACTGCGCCAGCAGATTGCGCAGCAGCCGGATGGTGCCTGTCGTCAGCCCCGTTTTGATTCTCACCTGTTTCGCACCAGCGGCACGCGTCTGGCGGATTATCTGCGCGAACTGGAAGGCAATGTGACGCAGTTAACCGCTGCTGACACTGATGTGGCGCGCCGTCAATGGCTGGCGGAGAAAGTGCTGGATCAAATTGCCGCATTACAGCGCGAATGCCAGAGCCAGCAGCTGCGCGTCAAGCGCGAGCGGCCACGTGTCGATGCACGCCAGGCCAAGCGTGAAGAGTATCAAGGCTACGAAAAACGCTTACTGGCGATGATTGCGCAGCGCGAGCAGCATCTGGCGCGCGCTGAAACGCTGAGCGTTCAGCAGCAGTTAATTCGTGAAGTCGATCAGCTGCAAGAACGTTTGGCACGCTGCCGCGCCGCTATCTACAAACTGGAGTTGCCGCCTATGCCGCGCTGAACGCGGCGCTTTTTCCTCTATACTCATTGCGGTGAGAAAAAGGAGTAAAATCATGACGCTGGTATTATGGATTGTGATCGGTTTAGCGGCAGGCTGGCTCAAACGGGTGATTTTTCCCGGTCGTCCGGGAGGATTTGTGCCGACGTTGGTGCTGGCGGTGATTGGCGCGCTGATTGGCGGCTATATCGCCACCTACTTCACCACCGGCGATCTGGCCGCCCTGCATCCAGCCGGTTTCGCCAGCGCACTGCTGGGCGCACTATTAATGCTGCTGGTCGCGGCGAAATTACGTATTTAGGAGAAAAAATGTCACTGGACAGCGCACCCGACGACATCAAACTTGCCGTCGATCTGATTCAACTGCTTGAAGAGAATAATGTCCCTACCGCCACCGTGCTGGCTGCGTTGGCGATTGTTCAGCGGGATTATGAGCAGAAACAAGCGGCGGAAATCAAGGCCGACTAAGCAGCGTTGGACTTAGGCGCAACATATCAAGAAACGCATCCACCAGCTGAGGCGCATCGGCTGCCAAATCAAAACTTTGCGGGTTGAACAGCCAGCTTTCCATCATGCCATTAATATAGCCGCGCATCAGTAGCGCCGCCTGACGCGTATTCAGGTTCTCAGGCAATTGGCTGGCATCAATACAAAGACGTAGTACAGTTTCAATTCGATCGTAACACGCTTGCAGTAAGCTCTGCTGCATATCCTGTAACGTCGACATTTCGCCAACAAACTCACATTTGTGAAAGATAATCTCCATTAATGCGCGTCTTTGCGGATCCTTTGCTGTGGCGTCAAGGATATAGATCAACATAGAACGAACAACAGAAAGTGGATCGCCCGGGTATTTTGTCTGATACTCAAGTTCCACATCGTCCAGCCCAGCGTCACAACGCAGCCAGATTTCCTGTAAGAGATCGGCTTTATTTTTGAAGTGCCAGTAGATAGCCCCGCGCGTGACGCCGGCCGCTGTTGCGATATCCGCCAGAGACGTGGCGGCCACACCATGTTCGGAAAAGTGTGCTAATGCGGCGTCAAGAATTTGATGCCGTGTTTCAAGAGCTTGCGCTTTGGTTTTTCGTGCCATGCTGGGCTTTTTTTACAAACTTGTAAGTTTACATACATTTGTGAATGTATGTACCATAGCATGACCCGTGTTTTAACGCAGCAATGGGTTTATCGGTTTGTGATCCATTGATCATTTGATATCGGACACTAGAGGTTTATTTATGAATAAAAACAGAGGATTAGCGCCTCTGGCGGCCGTCCTGATGCTATCAGGCAGCTTTGTGTTAACAGGATGTGATGATAATAAATCCCAGCAAGCCGCCCAGCAGCAGCCCCCAGAAGTGGGTGTTGTAACGTTAAAAAACGAACCCTTGAAAATTACCACCGAGCTGCCGGGCCGTACCTCGGCTTTCCGCGTTGCGGAAGTTCGCCCTCAGGTGTCAGGAATTATCCTCAAGCGTAATTTTGTTGAAGGTAGTGATGTAAAAGCCGGTCAGTCGCTGTATCAGATTGATCCCGCCACCTATCAGGCGGCCTACGACAGCGCTAAAGCGGATCTCGCCCAGGCTGAAGCCAATGCGCGTGTTGCGCAGTTAACCATTACTCGCTATAAGCCGCTGCTGGGTACTAAGTACATCAGTCAGCAGGACTATGACACCGCCGCAGGCACCGCAGCTCAGACTGCTGCAGCCGCCCAGGCTGCGCGTGCCAACGTCGAAACTGCGCGCATCAATCTGGCGTATACCAAAGTGACGTCACCTATCAGCGGCCGTATTGGTAAATCGTCGGTAACCGAAGGTGCGCTGGTTTCCAACGGGCAAACCACTGCCCTGGCGACCGTGCAACAGCTCGATCCTATGTATGTCGATGTGACCCAATCCAGTGATGATTTCCTGCGTCTGCGCGCAGAGCTGGAATCCGGTCAGCTGAAACAGAACGACGGTAAGGCCAACGTCACCCTGCTGATGCAAAACGGTAACGCATACCCGCAGACAGGCACATTGGAATTCTCTGATGTGAGCGTGGATGAAACCACCGGCTCGATCACGCTGCGCGCCATCTTCCCGAACCCGGACAATCGCCTGCTGCCAGGCATGTTTGTTCGTGCGCGTCTGGATGAGGGCACCAATCCCACCGCACTGCTGGTGCCGCAACAGGGCGTAACACGCACCCCAACCGGTCAGGCAACCGCAATGGTGGTTGGCGCAGATAATAAAGTGGAATCCCGTAACATCACCGCTAATCAGGCATTTGGCGACAAATGGCTGGTGACGGAAGGTCTAAAAGAAGGCGATCGGGTGATCACCACCGGTATCCAGCGTGCCAAACCGGGTGCGCAGGTGACGCCAAAAGAAGTCTCCGATGATGCCAAAGCTGCACCAGAATCACCGTCTGCTAAATCATCGTCATAACAGGAGCCACTGATACATGGCTAAGTTCTTTATTGATCGCCCCATTTTTGCGTGGGTGCTCGCCATCATCATCATGTTGGCCGGTGTGCTATCGATTATCAGCCTGCCGATTGAGCAATATCCCAATGTTGCACCGCCGGCGGTTGAAATCCAGGCCACCTATCCGGGTGCTGATGCGAAAACGCTGCAAGATTCGGTGACGCAGGTCATCGAGCAAAACATGAACGGTATCGATGGACTGATGTATATGTCCTCGAGCAGTGACTCGTCGGGTACATTGACGCTGACGCTGACCTTCCAATCCGGTACTGATGCCGATATCGCGCAGGTTCAGGTGCAGAACAAACTGCAGCTGGCCACGCCGTTACTGCCACAGGAAGTACAGCAACAGGGTATTCAGGTTAAGAAATCCTCTAGCAGCTTCCTGATGGTGGCGGGTTTTGTCAGTGATGACGGCACCATGACGCAGAATGATATTTCTGACTATGTTGCTTCAAACATCAAAGATCCGGTCAGCCGTATGCCGGGTGTCGGTGATACCCAAGTGTTTGGTGCGCAGTATGCGATGCGCATCTGGCTGGACCCACACAAGCTGAACAACTATTCACTGACACCAGTGGATGTGATCAACGCGCTGAAAGTCCAGAACACCCAGATCGCCGCGGGTCAGTTGGGCGGTACGCCACCTGTACCGGGCCAACAGCTGAATGCCTCGATCATTGCGCAAACCCGTCTGACATCGACAGATGAGTTCGGCAATATTCTGCTGAAGGTGAATCAGGATGGTTCGCAGGTACGTCTGCGTGACGTGGCGAAGATTGAACTCGGTGGTGAAAACTACGAGATCATCGCGCGTTATAACGGCAAACCGGCTTCCGGTATCGGTATCAAACTGGCCACTGGCGCTAATGCACTGGACACCGCCGATGCGGTGAAAGCTGAACTGGCGAAACTGGAGCCGTTCTTCCCGGCAGGCATGAAAACGGTTTATCCGTACGACACCACACCGTTCGTGAAAATTTCGATTTTCGAAGTGGTGAAAACGCTGTTCGAAGCAATCGTGCTGGTGTTCCTGGTGATGTATCTGTTCCTGCAAAACTTCCGTGCGACGCTGATTCCAACCATCGCCGTTCCTGTTGTGTTGCTCGGAACCTTTGCGATCATCAGTGCCTTTGGCTACTCGATAAACACCCTGACGATGTTCGGGATGGTGCTCGCCATCGGCCTGCTGGTGGATGACGCCATCGTGGTGGTAGAGAACGTCGAACGTGTAATGGCGGAAGAAGGCTTACCGCCGAAAGAAGCGACCAAACGTTCGATGGAGCAGATTCAGGGCGCATTGGTCGGTATTGCCTTGGTGCTGTCAGCGGTATTTATTCCAATGGCGTTCTTCGGTGGTTCAACCGGCGTCATTTATCGCCAGTTCTCCATCACCATTGTTTCGGCGATGGCGCTGTCGGTGCTGGTGGCGTTGATCCTGACGCCTGCGCTTTGTGCCACCATGCTGAAGCCGGTGGAGAAAGGTGCTCACGGCAAAACCACCGGTTTCTTCGGCTGGTTTAACCGCCTGTTTGATAAGAGCACCAACCACTACGTTGATAGTGTCGGTCATATCATTCGCAGCACCGGCCGTTACCTGCTGATTTATCTGGTGATCGTGGTCGGCATGGCGTACCTGTTCCTGAAACTGCCTACCTCATTCCTGCCGGAAGAGGATCAGGGTTTGTTACTGGCGCAGGCGCAATTGCCAGCCGGTGCTACCCAGGAACGTACCCAGAAAGTATTGGATCAGGTGACGGATTACTTCCTGACCAAAGAGAAAGACAGCGTTAACTCCGTGTTTACCGTTAACGGCTTCGGCTTCGCCGGTCGTGGACAGAACACCGGTATTGCGTTCGTCAGCCTCAAGCCGTGGGATGAGCGTGGCGATGCCAACCTGAAAGTGCCTGCGATTGCCGGTCGTGCCATGCAGGCGCTCGGTCAAATCAAAGATGCGATGGTGTTCCCGTTCAACCTGCCAGCGATTATCGAACTGGGTAACGCCACCGGCTTCGACTTCATGCTGACCGATCAGGGCAACCTGGGTCACGAGAAGCTGACCGCCGCGCGTAACCAGCTGTTTGGCATGATCGCCCAGCATTCGGATACGCTGGTGGGTGTGCGTCCAAACGGCATGGAAGATACGCCGCAGTACAAACTGATCATCGATCAGGAGAAAGCGCAGGCGCTGGGTGTGTCGCTGTCGGACATCAATACCACGCTGGCTTCAGCATGGGGCGGTTCTTACGTCAACGACTTCATCGACCGCGGTCGCGTGAAGAAGGTGTACGTTATGGGCAAGGCCGATTCACGTATGTTGCCGGACGATATCAGTAAATGGTACGTGCGCAACAGCGGCGGCACCATGGTACCGTTCTCCGCCTTCTCTTCGGCGAAGTGGCAGTACGGTTCACCGCGTCTGGAACGTTACAACGGCTTGCCATCGATGGAGATTCTGGGCCAGGCTGCGCCAG
This sequence comes from Pantoea endophytica, assembly GCF_002858935.1. Classification (GTDB taxonomy): domain Bacteria; phylum Pseudomonadota; class Gammaproteobacteria; order Enterobacterales; family Enterobacteriaceae; genus Pantoea; species Pantoea leporis. Next base: position 34,950 of record NZ_PJRT01000010.1, read on the forward strand.
GCAAGAGCTCCGGTGATGCCATGAACCTGATGGAAGAGTTGGCAGGAAAACTGCCGGCGGGTATTGGTTACGACTGGACCGGCATGTCCTATCAGGAACGCTTGTCAGGTAACCAGGCTCCGGCGCTGTATGCTATCTCACTGATTGTGGTGTTCCTGTGTCTGGCCGCGCTGTATGAGAGCTGGTCGATTCCGTTCTCGGTCATGTTGGTGGTACCGCTGGGTGTTGTCGGCGCACTGATCTTCACCACGCTGCGCGGCTTAAGTAACGACGTCTACTTTGTGGTGGGCTTGTTGACTACCATAGGATTGTCGGCGAAGAACGCCATCCTGATTGTCGAATTCGCCAAGGATTTGATGGAGAAGGAAGGTAAAGGGTTGGTGGAATCCACGCTGGAAGCATCCCGTATGCGTCTGCGTCCGATTCTGATGACCTCACTCGCCTTTATCCTCGGCGTAATGCCGCTGGCGATCAGCACCGGTGCGGGTTCTGGCGCACAAAATGCGGTAGGTACCGGCGTAATGGGCGGGATGGTAACAGCGACCGCGCTGGCTATCTTCTTCGTTCCGGTGTTCTTCGTGGTGGTACGTCGCCGCTTCAGTAAGAACAAAGGTGACCTGGAACACGGTCATCCGGTTGAGCACAAACACTAAGTTTTACTCTTCCCTAAAAGGCCGCTGATGCGGCCTTTTTTATTGCTGTTCCCCTGCCCCACCAAAATCCCTGCGTTTTTCACGGTTGCAATCAGCCATGTTCGGGCTCATACTATTGTTATAGTATAACATTACATAGCGAGGTTACTATGAAACCGAATATCCATCCTCTTTATCGCCCAGTGGTGTTCCACGACACCTCGGCCAACGAATACTTTAAAGTCGGCTCCACCATCAAAACCGAGCGCACCATTGAGTATGAAGGTGAAGTGCTGCCGTATGTCACGCTGGATGTCTCGTCAAAATCCCACGTGTTCTACACCGGCAAGCAGAAAGACTTTGCTAAAGAAGGCAGCACCGCGCGCTTCAACCAGCGTTTCGGCAGCTTCCTGTCGCGCAACAAGTAACGCTGGAGAGAACAGATGCAGGTATTGAGTTCATTGCGCTCTGCAAAAACGCGCCATAAGGATTGCAAAGTCGTGCGTCGTAAAGGTCGCATCTATGTGATTTGCAAAACTAACCCGCGCTTTAAGGCGGTTCAGGGAAGAAAGAAAAAAAGGTAGGAAAGTGTCGTGATAGTTGGCCGGGATGCTCCCCGGCCTTTTTTTTACTTCATGCTATGCAGAATAGCGTCAACATTGTGTTTGAACGCGGCGACATAGGTCGCTGCTGGGCCATTCGCTTCCGACAGCGCCTCAGGATAAAGTTCCCCGCCCGGCTGCGCGCCGGTTTCGCTGGCAATCTGTTTTACCAGTCGCGGATCGGTTTGATTCTCCATGAAGTAGGTTTTGATGTGCTCGGCCTTAAGTTGTTGGATGATCGAGGCCACGTCGCTGGCGCTGGCTTCCGCTTCGGTAGAGAAGCCCACCGGCGCAAGGAAACTGACGCCATAACGTTGGCCAAAGTAGCCAAAGGCATCATGACTGGTCAGCACTTTACGCTTGCTCTTCGGCACTTCGGCAAAGGCATTTTTCGCCCAGCTATCCAGCTTCTGCAGCTGCTGAATGTAACTTTCACCGCTTTTACGAATATCCGCCGCATCTTCTGGATCGGCTTTGATCAGCGCATTCATCACATTAGTGGCGTAGATCACACCGTTTTGCATGCTGTTCCACGCATGCGGATCGGTGATGCTTTTGCCGTCCTCTTCCATCTTGCGCGTGTTGACACCGTTCGATGCCACTACGATGGTGCCTTTATAGCCTGACGCGCTGATCAGGCGATCCATCCAGCCTTCCATGCCCAAACCGCTCACGAATACCACATCCGCCTTCGACAGCGCCTGGCTATCCTGCGGCGTCGGTTCGAAGGTGTGCGGATCGCCATTCGGCCCGACCAGCGATTTCACGTTAACGTGGTCGCCACCAACCTGTTTAACGATATCCGCCAGCACGGTAAAGCTCGCCACAACATCAACGCTTTTCGCCAGCGACAGCGGGCTTGCCAGCATGGCGCCAATCGCCAGACTCAGCGGTAACTTTTTCATTCCTATCCCCTTATTGGTTTGGTTATCGACGGCGCAACAGGCCGCCACATGGTCCTGTCAAAACAGAAAGCAGAAACAGCACCGCAGCACTGAGCACCACCGCCGGTCCAGCCGGCAGCGAGAAATGCCACGAAAGAATCAGGCCGATAAATGCTGAGACGATCGCCAGCAGCATGGCGATGCCGAGCATGTAAGCCAGATGGCGGCTCCAGAAGCGTGCGCTGGTGGCCGGCAGCATCATCAATCCCACCGACATCAGCGTGCCCAGCACCTGAAAGCCTGCCACCAGATTGAGCACCACCAGCATCAGAAACAGACCGTGCACCAGCGGAGCGCTCCATTTGCCCTGAGCGCGCAGGAAATCGGGATCGAAGGCATCGATCACCAGCGGACGGAAGATCACCGCCAGCAGCAGCAAGGTCGTAGCCGCAATGCCGCCAACCAGCAGAATCGCCGCGTTATCCACCGCCAGCAGCGATCCAAATAACACGTGCAACAGATCGACGCTGGAGCCGCGCAGCGACACCAGTGTGACGCCGAGTGCGAGAGAGCCGAGGTAAAAGCCGGAAAAACTGGCATCCTCTTTGAGATGCGTATAACGGCTAACCGCTCCCGAGAGCAGCGCCACCGCCAATCCGGCAATCAGGCCGCCGATACCCATCGCCACCAGCGATAATCCCGACACCAGATAACCAATCGCCGCGCCGGGTAACACAGCATGCGATAACGCATCGCCGACCAGACTCATGCGGCGCAGGGAAAGGAAAACGCCCAGCGGCGTGGCGCTGATCGCTAATGCAACGCAGGCCACCAGCGCACGGCGCATAAAACCAAATTCGATAAAGGGTTGGAGTAATGTCACGACGCCACCCTATGCAACGTTGGAGTTTGTGCGGCATCAGCGTCATCGAGCGATAGCACATCCTGAAAATAGCGCGCCACCAGCGGACGATCGTGTAGCACGACTAATAACGTGGTGCCCGCCTGCTGCTGCTGTTCGAGGATCGACATCAGCAAGGTGACGGTTTGGCTATCAATGCCGTTGAAGGGTTCATCCAGCAGCCACAGCTGGCTGCGCTGCAGCATTAAGCGCGCGAACAGCACGCGCTGCAGTTGCCCGCCAGATAACGTCGATGGCTGCGCATCGGCGAACTCACGCATTTGTACCGCATCCAGCGCGGCATCGATTTCCAGGCGCAAGGCGCGATTGATACCACCAAACCAGCCGCAGCGTGGCCAGCAGCCCATCGCCACCAGTTCATAGGCAGTAAGAGGAAAGCGGGTTTCGAGTTCACTGCGTTGCGGTAACCAGCCCAGGGCTTTGCGTGGGATGTGCAATTCGCAGTTGCCGGAAATTGGCGGTAGTAAGCCAGCAATGGTTTTTAGTAATGTCGATTTGCCGGTGCCGTTAGCGCCAATCAGCGCCGTCATGCTGCCCGTTGCCAGCTCCCCGTTAACGACCGGCGTCACCGCACGGCCTTGATAACCGGCTTGTAAGCGGTTGAAATGCATCATTTCTGCATGCCCCAATATAAGGCCAGCGCTAGCAAGGCAATCAGCATCAGTGCAACCAGCAAACGGCCGCCAAGGGAAAGAAGTAAACCGCTGTGATTCATACTCAACAACCAATAATGTTATAACATAACAATTATCATACCCGACTCATCCTCCATTGCGCCTAAGCAAAAGTGTTTCAAAAGTTGATCGATTATGAAGATAGCCGCGTTAATTCGCCGTTTCGCCATGAATGTGTTATGAAACCCATCACAACGATTACTCTTTCTGTTTATTAGCGACTTGCAATATCACTCAATAAGCTCAATGATAGAAACATCATTCTTTTACTGGATACAAAATGCCGTCTATTATTCATTGTGATATTGCTGTGGATGAGGACGATTGCGAAAAGTTGGTCAGAATTATCCAGGGGAATATTCTCAAAATAGCCGAGGCATTAGCCGGTGATTTACAGTGGTATTCTCAAAACGCGCAATTAGTTCCCGATAGCTTCCAGATTATTTCTATTCAACCAACCGACAATAATCGATTTAAAATGCTTTACGATTTCAGCTGGAATTTATTTAATCCTTGCCTGGATTTAAATGAAACGTTTACGCGTCGTGAAGAAGTGTTGTTTCAGGTAAAGCCCGGCGCGCTGGTGTTTGACGTGATTGACAATGAGCGCCCCTCTCCCGCCGATGAATTGTAATATTTGGTAATTGAGGTGAGCAAAGCTAATGATTGTGGATTACATTTAAGGAGTCGCTGAATTCAATTTTATTCGATATCGCTTCCTGGTAGCTTTTCTTAATCTCGCCGCGCTGCGGTAACTGTGCTAGCTATGGAGGGGAAAAAGATGGACGAATACTCACCGAAACGGCATGATATTGCCCAGCTTAAATACCTGTGTGAGAACCTGTTCGACGAAAGTATGGCGACATTGACTGACAGCCATCATGGTTGGGTTAATGATCCTACTTCGGAAAGCAATTTACAGCTCAACGATTTGATTGAGCATATCGCTTCTTTCACGATGAATTACAAAATTAAGCACGTTGAAGATGAAGCCCTGATTACGCAAATCGATGAATATCTTGACGATACCTTTATGCTGTTCAGCAGCTATGGAATCAATACTCAGGATCTACAACGGTGGCAGCGTTCAGCAAAACGCTTATTTAATCTGTTTGCCGAAGAGTGCGCTTATCTCCAACAACCTAGCCATTCCTTTTAGCACCAGACTGAGACCGGTTTATTTATGAGCAACCAAGCCTTAACTAAAACAGATTATTTGATGCGACTGCGCCGCTGTCGCTCAATCGATACCCTTGAACGGGTTATCGAAAAAAACAAGTATGAATTACCTGATAATGAACTCGCGGTATTTTATTCGGCAGCCGATCATCGTCTGGCTGAACTGACCATGAATAAGCTTTACGATAAAGTACCGGTTTCTGTCTGGAAGTTCGTCCGCTAAGTTTTTCCCCTAACAGCCGATCTGCACCATCATCGTTTTGATCAAGGATTGAATCACCGGCAAAGGATTGCCAGATTTCTCTGTGCGTAAAATTCTGTGGAGTATGAGGCGGGTACAAATTGGTGGGGGCCCTGCCAGCTACATCCCGGCACACGCGTCGCCTGCTGCGGCTGCTTCCTTCCGGATCTGACCGAGTTCACAAGTTAGCATTGCGGGAGAACCAACAGGGCCCCCATTGACAAGCCCTCATTTCGAGAGCGCAGGCATTATCAAGTATGCCCCTGGCAATTGCAAGCGCAGGCCCGACAACCGTTGGTTTCTTGCACAAGCACACAGCAATGCGCTGATGTCTACCCTTCTGCATGCTAAAGTTTGCCCTTTCCTGATGAAAATAGGTGCGCATATGAGCGACCAACACAATTTCTCTGAGCGCGTGTGGCAAATCATCGCAGCCATTCCGCCAGGAAAGGTCACCACTTATGGTGATGTTGCGCAATTAGCGGGTTCGCCGCGCGCGGCTCGTCAGGTAGGTGGCGTATTACGCCGTTTGCCGGAAGGCAGTAAATTACCCTGGTTTCGCGTTATCAATCGCCATGGCCGCATTTCATTACAGGGTGACGACTTATTTCGTCAGCGCGATGCGCTGGAAGCGGAGGGGATTGAAGTGAGTGATGCTGGGGAGATCGAGTTAGAGAAATATCGGTGGGAAATTTAGCGGTGCGATATGTCGCGCACAAGCCCGCTGCCAATCGCACTGAACGCTGCACGCTGCACGCTGGAAGGCATCGTTGTGGAGTAAAGCGTCACACGCCATGGATGGCGTGTGCCGGGCGATCAGGGACGAGACAGCGACTTTACGGAACAATGATGCTTTCCGGCGCTCTCCCGTCCCATCAATCGAAATTACAGACTTGTCGGTGCCGGCACCGAAGCAGATGGCGTCACCTGCGTAGGTGAAGTCGAAGGCACTGTTGTTGCTGCTCCCGGCTGGGTTTGCATCGCGACGTTAGTCACTGGCACCAACAGCAGTTCGGCTTTTGTTCCGCCCTGATTAATCACCGGTTTCACCGTATCGGTGATAAATGCCAGCTTGCCATCAATCGAAATCGCCGCACTCAACAGAATGCGCGCGTTCGGCTGGATGTCAGCCGGGTTAAACGGCAAGACAAACTGGAACGGCGACTGTTTCCCTTCCGTACGCACCACGCGCTGCGACAGCACTTTCGAAGGCGCGTCGGCCAGCGATGCATCTGATAGCGTAACGGTCAGCACAGAATCCGGCGGCAGCGCAATGCGCTGGCGGATATACACCGAACCACTGACATTAGGCTGCGTAATCGCGGCCTGCTGCCCCGCTACCGCTGAGCCGAGTGTAGGTGTGGCAACCGGCTTGCTGTGGTCCGCACAACCGGTAATCGCCGCAGCCAGGGTCATACCGCTAATAACTTGCCAGAGTTTCATCGATGTCGTCTCCTTATGAACACTATGATTGTCGGCGGTAAATTCATTGCTTAGCTTTTCAGCCGCCGAATGACCTTAATTCTGGCACAAATATCGGCATTGCGCCTAAACCCTCCGCCAGCCCGCTGAAATCGCGGCAAAATCATTGACGGAAACTGGTCGGATCTTTCACACTGACGCGATAAGTCACGCTGAGGAATCCGCTATGAGCCAGGCACTGCACAACCTGCTTAATTTATTAAATCTGGAAAAACTGGAAGAAGGCCTGTTTCGTGGTCAGAGCGAAGATCTGGGCTTGCGCCAAGTGTTTGGTGGCCAGGTAGTCGGCCAGGCGCTGTATGCCGCGAAACAAACGGTGCCGGAAGAGCGCATCATTCACTCCTTCCACAGCTACTTTCTACGTCCGGGCGATAGCCAAAAAGCCATCATTTATGATGTCGAAACGCTGCGTGACGGCAAAAGCTTCAGCGCACGCCGCGTTAGCGCGGTACAGAATGGTCAGCCGATCTTCTACATGACGGCTTCGTTCCAGGCACCTGAAAGCGGCTTCGAGCATCAGAATGAAATGCCGCAGGTGCCGGGCCCGGATAATCTGCCATCGGAACAGGATTTGGCGAAGAAGCTGGCCGCGCATCTGCCACTCAAGCTGAAAGAAAAATTCCTCGCCGAGCGTCCGCTGGATATTCGTCCGGTGCAAATTCATAACCCGCTGAAAGGCCACGTCGATGAGCCGCTGCGTCAGGTGTGGATTCGTGCCAACGGCGAGTTACCGGCCGATCGTCGTATCCATCAATACCTGCTGGGCTATGCCTCGGATCTCAACTTCCTGCCGGTGGCGCTGCAGCCGCACGGTAAAGGCTTCCTCGAAGCCGATATGCAGGTTGCAACCATCGATCACTCAATGTGGTTCCATCGTCCGTTCGACTTGTCTGAATGGCTGCTGTACAGCGTGGTGAGCACTTCCGCCTCGGGCGCGCGCGGTTTTGTGCGGGGTGAGTTTTATACCCAGGATGGCCGACTGGTGGCGACCACGGTGCAGGAAGGCGTGATGCGCCAACGCGACGCATAAAAAAAGGGGCGATAAAATCGCCCCTCTGTTTTTTTATAATTTTAGCGCACTGCTCTTCTTTAGCGCGGCGGTTACTGGTTGTAAGCGTTCTCGCCGTGGCTGTTTACATCCAGACCTTCACGTTCCTGATCTTCCGGAACACGCAGGCCAACAATCATATCCGCCAGTTTGAAGCCGATGAAGGCTACAACTGCAGTCCAGACGATGGTCACACCCACGCTGAACAGCTGAATCCAAACCTGATGGCCCATGGTCACGCCTTCTGCGTAGCCTACGCCGCCCAGTGAAGAGGACGCGAACACGCCGGTCAGGATACAACCAAGGATGCCACACACGCCGTGCACACCGAACACATCACATGGGTCATCAACGCGCAGCCATTTCTTCAGGGTTGTTACGCCCCACAGACCGGCTAAACCACCCGCCAGACCTATAATCAGCGCGCCGCCGACACCCACATAACCACAAGCAGGGGTAATCGCCACCAGACCGGCGATGAAGCCCGAGCAGGCGCCAAGCAGAGAAGGTTTACCGCGTACCGCCCACTCGCCAAACACCCACGACAGCACCGCACCTGCGGTAGCCACCACGGTATTCAGGAACGCCAGCGCAGCGATTTCGTTAGCTGAGGAAGCAGAACCAGCGTTGAAGCCGAACCAGCCCACATACAGAATCGCGGTACCGAGGAACACCATCGGCAGGTTGTGTGGTTTGAAGGCCTCTTTGCCGAAACCAGCACGTTTGCCCACCAGATAAGCCCCCACCAGGCCTGCAACGGCGGCGTTGATGTGAACCACGGTGCCGCCCGCGAAGTCGAGCGCGCCATCTTGCGCCAGCAAGCCACCAGCCCATACCATGTGTGCGATTGGCAGATAAGCCAGCGTCAGCCATACCACCACGAAGATCAATACCGCAGAGAAGCGAATACGTTCAGCCAGCGCACCAACAATCAGGCCGACGGTGATACAGGCGAAGGAAGCCTGGAACGCGATGTGAATGTATTGATAGAAGCTGCCCATCAGCGCTTTCAGCTCAATATTTTTCAGCATCGCCCACTGGAAGCTACCGAAGAAGGCGTTGCCTTCACTGAACGCCAGTGAATAGCCGTAAATTACCCACAGCACGCAAACCAGTGAGAAGGTCACCGCAACCTGCGTCAGCATCGACAGCACGTTCTTGCCGCGAATCAAACCGCCGTAGAACAGCGCAATGCCGGGAATCGACATAAACAGTACCAAGGCGGTACAGATCATCATAAAGGCGTTATCGGCTTTATCCGCTACTGCAGGGGCTGCCGCCATCGCCAGAGAAGGTAACAGCGCAAGGCTGGTGAGGCCCAACTTCGTTATCAGTTTATTCATTTCTTTCCATCCCATCACAATTCAGAGCCCCAGTTACAGTGCTGCTTCGTCGGTCTCGCCGGTACGAATACGAATGACGCGCTGCAGTTCTGCGACGAAAATCTTGCCGTCGCCAATTTTGCCGGTATACGCGGCTTTGCTGATGACATCGACCACTTCATCAAGTTGGTCGTCCGCAATAGCGATATCAATTTTTACTTTTGGCAGGAAGTTAACGCTGTACTCGGCACCGCGATAAAGCTCTGCGTGACCTTTCTGGCGACCAAAACCTTTAACCTCGGTAACGGTCAGTCCCTGAATGCCAATAGAGGATAAGGCTTCACGCACGTCCTCCAGCTTAAATGGTTTGATTACCACGGTAACCAGCTTCATACGTTCCCCTCCGGATAAGAAATTGAGTGAGTCTTCGCGGACACGTAGGGATATAAGCAAAGGCTGTGCCATAAATAAAAAAAGGGGAATGTCAGTAGCATAGGCGCGCTGCATCACGCTTCGTTATGTGAAGCACAGCGCAGATTGCGGAGGAGGAAGAGGAAAGGTGTTGCAATATTGCACTTCTTTGGTGCTTCAAGCCTCAAAGAAGTGCATCAATACAGAACATTCCGATAAAACTGTGCAAAAAAGGTGCAATTCACCCTTCGGCTTGTACGGGGATGCCCGCCGCGAGTTCATCGCCGGCCTGCTGCAGCTGATACATCTGCCAGTAACGGCCCTGCTCGGCCAGCAGCTCAGCATGCGTACCGCGTTCAACCACCTGACCGCGATGCAGCACTAAAATCTGATCGGCTTCGGTAATGGTGGAAAGGCGATGCGCAATCACCACCAACGTGCTGTGCTGGCGTAGTGCACGTAACGCCTGCTGAATCGCCTGTTCCGTGCCGGAATCGATATTGGCCGTGGCTTCGTCGAGGATCAGGATTTGCGGTAATGACACCAGCACGCGCGCCAGCGCCAGCAGCTGTTTCTGCCCAACCGACAGATTATTGCCCTGCTCGCCTAAACGCGTATGGATGCCGTCCGCCATGCTGCGCGCCAGCGGTGCCAGCTGCACCGTCTCCAGCGCCTGCCACACCTGATCTTCCGGGATATCGCGCCCCAAACGCACGTTGGCCAGCAGCGAATCCGCCAGCACCACCGGATCCTGTTGCACCATCGCAACGCTTTGACGTAAAGCGGCGTGCGACAGCTGCGGCAGCGGGCGGCCATCCAGTTCGATACTGCCGCGCGTCACCGGGTAATAGCCCATCAGCAGATTCGCCAGCGTGCTTTTCCCGCTGCCGGTGTGCCCCACCAGCGCAACAAAATGACGCGCCGGCACTTCGAGATTGATGTGGCTGAGCACATCGCGATTATCGCGATAGGCAAAGCTCACATCCCGCAGCGAGATGCTGCCGGAGGCCAGCGGCAGACTATCGCTGCCGTAACCTTGCTGCTCCGCATCCATCAGTTCGAAGATACGCTCGCCGGACACCACCGCCTGTTGCAGCATCGACTGCTGCGTGGTGAGTTCAATCAGCGGTTCATTGAGGCGGCCAAGATAGGTAATAAAGGCATACAGCACACCGACTTCAAACACGCCCGGCGTGGCGAAGCTGAACAGCGTCAGCAAACCGCACAGAATCATGGCCGAAAACAGACTCAACAACGGGCGCAACAAAAAGCCATCCAGCCGCAGCGTTTCCATACGTGCCAGATAGTGTGAACGGCTGGCTTCGCCCATGCGTTCACCAAAGCGCGCCTGCTGGCGGAACTGCTGGATCACGCTCATGCCGTTAATCACTTCATTGAAGCCGTTGTTGATGTCCGCCAGATAGCTGCGCACGCGACGCGCAATCGGCGTGCTAAAGCGCTGATAAATCATCATCACCGTCAGCACCAGCGGGAAAATCACGATCGCTACCAACGCCATGCGCCAGTCGAGGGAGAACATCGCCACCAGCATCGCGCCAATCAACGCGGCAGCCCGCAACACTGTGGCCACCACGGTAACGTAGAGATCTTTGATCACTTCGGTGTCATTGGTGACGCGCGAGATGATTTGGCCGACCGGCTGCGTATCGAAGGCGCTGAGCGGCTGGCGCAACGCCGCGTTCATCACGTCCACGCGCAATTGCTGCACCACGCCAATCGCCGCGCGGTTAAACAGCAACGCCTGAAAATAGTGCAAACCGGCGGCCAGCAATTGCAGCAGGACAAAGCCCACCAGCAGGCCCGCGACGACGCCCCACGGCATCTGATGTTTCGCCACCAGATTATCGATGAAGTAGCTTACCAGCACCGGTCCGGTCACTTCGGCTGCCGCCGCAATCCACAGCATGCCGACCGCCAGCCACAGCGATTTACGCCACGGTTTGCCATACGCCAGCAGTCGTTTCAGCGTCGGCCATAAACGTTGTGATTTAGCCACGGCTTGCTCCTTCTGCCACTTCATCGTCATCCAGTGCGGCTTCCAGCTGCTGATAACGGTACATATCGCGATACCAACCCTCTTTGCCCGCCAGGGTGTCATGATCGCCACGCTGCGTCACGGCGCCGTGCTGCAGCACCAGAATTTCGCTGGCCTCGGTAAGTGCCGAAAGACGATGCGCGCTGATAATCAAGGTGCGCCCTTTGCCCCACTGACGCAGGTTATGCAGGATGTCATGTTCAGTGCGGCCATCAACCGCCGACAGCGCATCATCCAGAATCAGGATTTCGGCATTCAGCAGCAGCGCGCGTGCAATCGCGATGCGCTGCTTCTGTCCGCCCGATAACATCACGCCGCGTTCGCCCACTTCGGTCTCATAACCTTGTGGCAGGCGCAGAATATCATCGTGCACGCAGGCCATGGTTGCCACACGCTCCAGCTCTTGCTGCGTCGCATTCGGGCGACCCAGCGCCAGATTGGCGGCAATGGTGTCAGAGAACAGGAAAGGCGTCTGGCTGACGACCGCCAGCCGGCTGCGCCAGCTATCGAGCCGCAACTGCGGCAGCGGTGTATTGTGGTAGCGAATATCGCCCTGATCGATGTCGAAGTGGCGCTGAATCAAGCTTAGGAGCGTGCTCTTGCCGCAGCCGGTTGGCCCACATAATCCCAGCATTTGGCCCGGTTTTAACTGGAAATTAAGATGGCTCAGCACCGGGCCAGAGCTGGCCGGATAGCGGAACTCACGAATAGCGACCTGCAGGATGCCAGGTTCGGGCGGTAACACTTTCTGTCCATCTTCAACCGCTGGCGCTTCCGCCAGCAATGAACGGATACGGCTCCACGCCGCACTGCCGCGCTCAACGATGTTGATCATCCACGCCAGCGCCAGCATCGGCCAAATCATCAGGCCGAGGTACATCACAAAGCTGGTGAGTTGCCCGAGCGTCAAACTGCCGTTCCACACCATCCAGCCGCCACCGGCAATCGCCAGCAGGTTGGAGAAGCCAACGGCGATATAAATGATCGGATCGAATCGCGCATCCACGCGCGCCACATGCAGGTTTTTCTTGCCGGTATCAGCAGCGATGCCGGCAAACTGCTGCGACTGGTGATCTTCGAGACCAAATGCTTTGATCATACGGATGCTGGTCAGGCTTTCCTGGGTTTGATCGTTCAGGCTTGAAAACGCCGCCTGCGCCACTTTAAAACGTTGATGCAAGCGGGCACCGTCTTTCTGGATGGCGAAAGCCATAATTGGCATCGGGATCAGCGCCAGTAACGTCAGTTGCCAGCTAATTTGGGTACTCATCACAATCAGCACCACCAATCCCATCACCAGCGAATCCACCAGCGTCAGCACGCCTTCACCGGCGGCAAACACCACGCGATCCACATCATTGGTGGCGCGGGCGATCAGATCGCCCGTGCGATGGCGCAGATAAAATGCCGGATGCTGGCGGCTGAGCTGGCGATAGAAATCTTCACGTAGCTCAACGGCTAATTGATAGGATGCGCCAAACAACAGCACGCGCCAGACGTAGCGCAGCAGATAGACAATCACCGCCGTCACCAGCATCACGCCGATCCACATTAAGATCTGCCCGGCGCTTAAATTATGCTGGGTGACGCCGTCGACAATCACGCCAACCACGTGCGGTGGCAGCAATTGCAGTAAGGCAATAACGATCAGCAAGCTGACGGCGCCCAGATATCGCCGCCACTCGCGCAGGAAATACCAACTTAACTGGCTGAATAATTGCACAAGCGTGTCTCTTTCTGTGCCCGTTAGGGCGCTACCGGCAAGGCGGTGGTGTATTTAATCTCTTCCATGGCAAAACTGGAGGTCACATCTATCAGTCCCGGTACGCCGTTCACCAGGCGCTTATAAAAGCTGTCGTAACTCTTCATGTCCGCGACCTGAATGCGCAGCAAATAATCGTACTCGCCCGCCATGCGGTAAAACGCCATCACTTCCGGCATTTGCTGCACCACGGCGACAAATTGCTTAAACCACTCGCTGCTGTGCTGCTGAGTTTTGACAAACATAAAAGCGGTAAGTGACAGACCGATTTTTTCGCTGTCCACCAGCGCCACACGCGCACGAATAATGCCATCATCTTCCAGTTTTTTCAGGCGTTTCCAGCACGGCGTGGTTGTGAGGTTCACCGCATCGGCCAACGTCTGCAGCGACAACGTGCAATTCTGCTGCAGCATTGCCAGCAAAGCGCGGTCAGTTTTATCTAACATTTGCCACTCCCGGAGAAAAATTTTCTCTAAGCGCACCATTATACCGTGATTAAAGCAACCTCTTTTTCCTGCCAGTGCCTTACACTGTGCGCAATAATGATTACGGAAATGCCACATGCAAACGCCCTGGGTTCGCCGCGCCATCAATGAAATTAACGCCGATTTTCAGCGCTCTGCGGATACGCATCTGATCCGCTTTAAGCTGGATGATTATCCCGGCATTCACTTCTATCTCAAGGATGAAAGCACGCATCCCAGCGGCAGCTTAAAACATCGACTGGCGCGTTCCCTGTTTCTCTATGGCTTGGCGAATGGCTGGATCCACGAAAATACGCCGATCATTGAAGCCTCATCCGGCAGTACTGCGGTATCGGAAGCTTACTTCGCGCGTTTGCTCGGTTTGCCCTTTATCGCTGTGATGCCCGCCAGCACCGCGAAACGCAAAATCGAGATGATTGGTTTTTACGGTGGCGAGTGCCATTTCGTCGCCGATCCCTGCCAGCTGTACAGCGAATCCGAGCGTTTAGCACGTGAACTCAACGGCCACTTTATGGACCAGTTCACCTATGCTGAGCGCGCCACCGACTGGCGCGGCAACAACAATATTGCCGAAAGCATTTTCCGCCAGATGTCACACGAACCCTTCCCGGTGCCGCATACGGTGATCATGAGCGCCGGTACCGGCGGCACCTCGGCAACGCTGGGCCGCTATATCCGCTATCAGGGCCATGACACGCGCCTGCTGGTGGTCGATCCGCAGCATTCAGTGTTCTTTGATTACTGGCAGAGCCGCGACAAAACGCTGCGCAGCGAACGCGGTAGCCTGATTGAAGGCATTGGTCGTCCGCGCGTGGAACCGTCGTTTTTACCCGACGTGATTGACGAGATGATGAAAGTGCCGGATGGCGCGACTATCGCTGCGATGCTGCAGCTGGAAAAGGTGCTGGGACGTCGCCCTGGCGCTTCAACCGGCACCAACTTCTGGGGCATGATGCAGGTGGCAAAACGCATGCGGGAAAACGGCGAGCAGGGTTCTTTAGTGACGTTGCTGTGTGACAGCGGTGAGCGCTATCCCGACACCTATTACAATGCGCAGTGGGTAGAGCAGAATATCGGCGACATTGCGCCGTGGGTGCGTGAGCTGCAATAAAAAACCGGACGTCCTGTCCGGTTCACTGTAAGCCTCAGCATTCGGGGGAATAATCGAGGTGTGGTGTGGTCATCCAGTGATTAAGGTAGTGAGACACCGCCTGTGTCTCGCAATGTCCGATAATCGGTAAATGGGGCAACGACGCTTTCAGTTGATGCATGGCGTTGCCCATAATGAAACCGCTGCCAACACGTTCCAGCATTTCGCGATCGTTCATGGCATCGCCAAACGCCATACAATCCGCCAGCGACAGCGAAAGATGCTGGCACAAACGTCCCAATGCCGCGCCTTTATGGCAATCGACCGGCAACACCTCCAGACAATCCCACGCAGAGAAGCAAATGTTGGCCCGCTCGCCCAACGCGGCCTGCAATTCGCTTTTTAACGCCTGCAACATTTCATGTGGCGCAATAAAACAGATTTTCGTGACTTCATGCGCCGACATCTGACGCAAATCGCGCAGCTGATAATGGAAGCCACTCATCGCATGCGCTTCCAGCGCGCCGAGCAGCGGCTTATCGGTAAACCAGCCCTCATCGTTGAAAACATGAATCGAGGCAGGCGTTTGCCAATGCGTATGAATCACCTCTTCCGCCACTGATGGCGATAAATCGCAGCCGTAAAGTTGGTTGCCTTCCAAATCGTGAATGCGCGTGCCGTTGCCGGTAATCAGCCACGCAGGCAAGGTGATTTGTTCGCGTACTCGCTGCATATCCATGAGATGACGCCCGGTGGCAAACGCCAACGTGACGCTGCGCTGATGCAACGCATGCAGGCTTGCCAGCGTTTCATTACCTAACCGGTGCGAAGGCAGCAACAGCGTGCCGTCCATATCAAATGCCGCGAGGCGAGCCATGCGAATTCTCCTGTCTGAGTGAGGCAGCTACTATCGCCTGGTAATTACGGAACTAATAGTGAATACTTTTTAAAAACTGTTCCGGGTTTAACTATGCGTGAACTTCATCGGGTCAATCAATTTCAGCGCCTGTGGCAACTCAGCCACGGCGAAACTCAACGCCTCAGCGTCGCCGCGATGGCGCAACACTGCTTTTGCAGCGAGCGCCATCTGCGCACGCTGCTGCGTCAGTGGCAGGATGCCGGCTGGCTGCAGTGGCGCGGTGAATCCGGGCGTGGCAAACAGGGTGAGCTAACTTTCCTGGTGTCGCCGGAACAGCTGCGCCAGCAGTTGTTAACGCAGCAACTCGACGCCGGCGAGGCGGTACAGGCGCTGCAGGTGCTCGATCTGCATCCCGAGCGATTAGTAAAATTGCTGCGACCACTGATGGGCGGTCAGTGGCAGAAGCAATCGCCGGTGCTGCGCATTCCTTACTACCGCGCGATGGAGCCGTTGCGTCCGCTGCAGCTGACCGGACGTGCCGAGCAACATCTGGCGCGCCAGGTTTTCTCCGGGTTAACGCGCTTTCGCGATAACGATGTTGAAGGCGATCTCGCTCACCATTGGCAGCATGATGCCAGCGGCCGTGACTGGTATTTCTGGCTGCGCCCACAGCTCAGCTGGCACAACGATGAACCGGTGCAGGCGGCACAGTTGGTTGAGCAACTGCAACAGATCAGGCATTCGCCACGCGGTGCGCGGCTGCTGGCGGCGATTGAACAGATTGAAGCGCCGCATCCGCTAGCGATACATATTCAACTGCGTGAAAGCGATTACTGGCTGCCGCAGCGGCTGGCGCACCAGTTCTGTCTATTACCGCATCCTGAATTCGCCGATATCGGTAGCGGGCCGTGGAAACTCACGCATTTCACCGCTGAGATGGTGCGGCTGGAGAGCCATGCGCGCTGGCATTTGCAGCGCCCGCTGATCCAGCGGATGGAATACTGGATCACACCGCAGCTGTTTGATCGTGATCTCGGCACCAGTTGCAGCCATCCGGTGCAAATCGCCATTGGCGATCCTGACGAACTCGGCTCGCTACGTCCGGTTGATCGCAGTATCAGCCTGGGATTTTGCTATCTGACGCCACGCATCTCGGCGAACTTCAGTGCCGAACAGGCCCAATCGCTGATTGCCCTGATTCAGCGCAGCGGTGTGATTCAGCAACTGCCGCTGGATGAGGGTTTAATCACACCGAGCCATGAGCTGCTTCCTGGCTGGCCGGTACCGCGCGCCGAAAGAGAGACGATTGCACTGCCGCCCACATTAACGCTGCATTACCACTTGCCGGTCGAACTGCATGTGATGGCACAGGCGTTGATTCCACTGCTGGCGCAACACGGCTGCGCCCTCACCTGCATCTTCCATGACGTAAAAAGCTGGCGTGACGATAGCGATCTCAGTGAGGCCGATGTGGTGATGGGCGATCGACTGATTGGCGATGCACCGCTGTTTACGCTGGTGAACTGGCTGGAGAACGATCCGGTCTGGCAGCCGCTGCGCGAACAGGTTCTGCAAACGCCACTGAGCGCGATTGCCCAACAACCTGATGCACTGCAGCGCAGTGAATTGACTCAGCAACTGTTTCAGCAGCTGATGTGCGATGGCCACTTACTGCCGCTGTTTAACTATCGCTATCAGGTTTTTGCGCCGCCCGGCGTGGAGGGCATCCAGCTTAATAGTTTGGGATGGTTTGATTTCATCCGCGCCTGGATTCCGCCGCCAACCACAGCTAGCGCTGTTCAGCCTGCGTCCGAGCCAGTACCATAAGCGCACTGATTTTTGGGGAAGAAAAAATGAAACGAGCCGTTGTGGTATTCAGTGGCGGACAAGACTCCACCACCTGTTTAATTCAGGCGCTGCAACACTATGATGAAGTGCATTGCGTTACTTTTGATTACGGCCAACGCCATCGTGAAGAGATCGAGGTTGCGGCTGAGCTGTCGCACAAGCTGGGCGCGCGCGCGCACAAAGTGCTGGACGTTACGCTGCTCAACGAGTTAGCCGTTAGCAGCCTGACGCGCGACAACATTCCGGTGCCAACCTATGATCCCAATGCCAGCGGTTTGCCGAGTACCTTTGTACCGGGCCGCAATATCCTGTTCCTGACGCTGGCATCGATTTATGCCTATCAGGTCGAAGCCGAAGCGGTGATCACCGGCGTGTGCGAAACCGATTTCTCCGGCTACCCGGATTGCCGTGATGAGTTTGTTAAAGCACTGAATAACGCCGTCAGCCTCGGCATGGCGCGCAATATTCGCTTTGAGACGCCGCTGATGTGGCTGAATAAAGCGGAAACCTGGGCGCTGGCCGATTACTGGCAGCAGCTGCCGCTGGTACGCGCTGAAACGCTTACCTGCTACAACGGCGTAAAAGGTGATGGCTGTGGCGAATGCGCGGCCTGTCATTTACGCGCCCGTGGCCTGGCAGATTATCAGGCGAACGCGCCGGCGGTGATGGCAGCGATGAAACAAAAAAGCGGCCTCAACTGATTCAGGCCGCAGGGTAAACTGGCGTCATCGGCGCCAGTTATTCATTTTCCACCATCAATGACATCAGACGCTCGCGCAACTCCCCTTCCATCGGCACCGCTTTTTGCGTGCGCAAATCGATACAGACAAAGGTCAGCGCGGCATCGGCCACCACCGAATTATCACTCGCCAGCAAGACACGCTGCGCAATGATGCCACTTTTACCGCTGAGCTGTGACACTTCACTTTCAATATTCAATACGTCGCCCAATACCGCCGGACGACGATAGTTGATGTTGATATTCACCACCACAAACGCCAGTTGCTGCTCCATCAGCCAATGAAACGCATCGACATCCTCCAGCCACTGCCAGCGCGCCTCTTCCAGAAATTCCAGATAGCGCGCGTTATTCACGTGCTGATAAACATCCAGATGATAACCGCGCACTTTAATTGTGGTTTGCATTGTTGCTCCTTGTTCAGGCTGAGAATGACAACTGGTAAGACCTGTTGAGCATAGCACAGCCTGAATCCGGGCTTTTTCAATCCTTCAAAGTCGCGAGACGCTTCACAGTTTAAGCCGGGCGCTGTTACGCTCAATCAGGGCGCTACCAATGCCCGGCACCTCCTTGAGCTGTTCAATGGCGGTAAAGGGCCCGTATTGTTCGCGATAACTGACAATCGCCTGCGCCTTCTTCAGCCCGATACCGTTCATACCAGCCGCCAGTTGTTCGGCAGTGGCTGAATTGATGCTGACCTGTCCTTCCTGTGGCGTGGAGACTTGCGTCGCCTGCGTTTCACTGGGACTTTCGGCAGCCGCCAGTCCGGTGGTATAAACTGCGCCGCCCAGCGCCAGCGTAATGCATAGGGCTTGAAACGTTGATTTAACCATGCTGTGTTTCTCCTTGTGTTTGACAGCAACAGCAGGGTGTCACAGCTCAATTCAACGCTCAAAAGGGCAATTATAGAAATGGAAAAGGCCGCATAAGCGGCCTTTCGGGTATTGCAGTGATTTAATTTTTTTTGTGAGGCTTACTGGTTTTGTGCTGCGGCGCCGTACTTAATCTTCGCCTCTTTACGCAGGTTTTCCAGCAGCGCTTCAAAGGCGATTTGCGCGTTATTCTGCGTTACGCCTTTTACCATCTCATCGATCTGCGCCTGCGGCATGTTGCCCGCGCTGACTTTATCCAGCGCGATCAGCACCACATTGCCCTGCATATCTTCGCTCACGCCCCACGACGGTTTATTTTCGGCAGGTTGTGGCAGATTGAAGGCCGACTGAGCAACAGGATCCTGCGCGTTGCGATCGAACGATTTGCTGGCGCTGAGCGTCAGGCCTGCAGCCTTCAGTGCATCCGCTTTACCGGCTTTCAAATCGGCCAGCAGCTTATCTGCTTGTGCTTTCGCCTGCTGCGTCGCTTTATCATGCTTCAGCGAGTCTACGATCTGTGCTTTTACCTGATCCAGCGGCTTCACCGCTTCCGGTTTGTGCTCGCTGATACGCAGTACAAAGGCACGATCGCCATCCACAGAGATGATGTCGGAGTTGTTACCCGGCGCACCATTCTGGCCTACCAGACCACCGTTGAAGATCGCTTGTTTAACCTGATCGAAATTCAACTCGTCTGGCAGGTTATCGCGGGTGATCCAGTTGGTTTCTACCACTTTCAAGCCGGAAGCCTGCGCGGCGCCCGCCAACGATTCGTTGTCGTTGCTGGCTGCTTCGCTGACTTTCTGCTGAATTTTGTAGAAGGCATCAACCGCTTTCTCTTGTTTTACTTTATCGGCAACGATGTCATGAACATCGGCCAGCGGCTTAACCTGCTCCGGCTGGATATCATCCAGACGCACCACCAGGAAGCCAACCGACGATTTGATAGCGCCGGAAAGCTGGCCTTTCTGCGTCAGATTGGCGTTTTTCAGCTCGTCTGGCGTAGTGCTCGGCTCCAGCCAACCCATGTCACCGCCTTTGCGGGCTGAGATTGGGTCGATGGATTTGCTTTTTGCCAGCGCAGCGAAATCTTCGCCTTTCTTCAGCGCGTCAACCACGGCGTTAGCGTCAGCTTCCGTCCTGGTCTGGATTACGCTGTAGCGATTACGCTGTGGCTGTGAATAATCCGCTTTATGTTGATCGTACCAGCTTTGAATGTCCGCTTCGCTGGCCGTTTCCTGCATGCTAGCGGCATCCATTTTGATGTAGCTCACGCGGAACTGTTCAGGCGCCATGAAGCTATTCTGATGCTGCTGGTAATATTGGCTGATTTCGTCGTCGCTGACCGTCTGCTTAGCCGCCAGCGCGTTGACATCAATCACCGCCTGACGCACTTCACGCTGCTGAGACACCAGATCCACCAGCTTGCTGGTTTCGCCTTTTAGCATGAAATCGGTGTTAGCAATTGCGTTAATCAGCTGCTGCGTCGCCAGCTGCTTGCGCAGCGCTTCGGCATACTGGTCGGCAGTGAAGCCCATGCTGGTGATCAGGCCGCTGTATTTGGCGTTGTCGAATTTACCGTTGGTCTGGAAAGCTTTCTGATTGAAGATCGCCTGTTTCACCTGATCATCGCTGATGCCGATGTGCAGATCTTTGATGTACTGATCAAGTAACGCCTGATCGATCAACTGCGACAGCGCCTGCTGGCGCATCTGCTGCATGTAGCCTTCGTTGCTGGCTAACTGCGAGAACTGATCGCCCAGCATCTGCTGCTGACGATTGCGCTCGTTGTTATAACCCTGCTCCAGCTCTGCACGGCTGATCTCGTGGCCGTTAACTTTGGCAGCATAATCACCGCCGCCACCGATCAGGTAGTTGCCCACCCCGGTGAGTACGAAAGACAGGATGATCAATCCCAGAATAATCTTGAGCACGACATGATTCGACGCCGCGCGTAAATTGTCCATCATGGTATGACAACACTCCGCTGTAGTGTGAATGTAAAGCTCTAACACGATGTCATCATCGTGCAACTGCTGTTCAGGCTGGCAGTTGGCAACCATGCGGAGACAACAACCAAAGGCTATCGCCGCGCATCAAGAATAAAAAAGGCACATCAAAAATGATGTGCCCGTATGTTACATGAGAACGGCTTTTGCGTCCTCAATCCACGGAAGAAAATGCTTCAATGGATGTATCAGCGGTCATTAATTGACGGAATCTTTCAGTGCTTTACCAGCACGGAAGCCCGGAACTTTACCAGCCGGAATGGTGAGCTCTTTACCCGTTTGTGGGTTACGGCCTGTACGAGCTGCACGCTCACGTACAGAGAAAGTACCGAAACCAACCAGTGCCACTTCATCACCGCCCTTCAGAGCTTCGGTAACGGAGTCCATGAATGCATCTAAAACACGTCCCGCTGCCGCTTTAGAAATGTCAGCATCTGCAGCAATTTTGTCGATCAACTGTGACTTATTCACTCTCTTCATCCCCTCTTTTATTATTCACATCGCACCCGTGCTTCCCGCCCGGTGCGAACGCGCAGCCAGTTATATCAAGCCTGTGGAGCTGAAACAACGGTATTCATCTTAATCGTTGATCCAGCAGCCCACTAAGTTAGCGGCACAAAAAAAAGCTGGCAAGCACCATTTTGCCTGCCAGCTTCGCTTTTTAGCGGTTTATGCCGCTAATCACTATTTTGCGGTCGCAACCTGCATGCCGTAAGGCGCATTTTCCAGTGCCAGGTTCAGCACTTCTTCAATACGCTTCACCGGATGAATCTCGAGATCGGCAATCACGTTCTGGGGAATATCCTCCAGATCGCGCTTGTTTTCGTCTGGGATCAGCACGGTTTTGATGCCGCCACGGTGTGCCGCCAGCAACTTCTCTTTCAGGCCACCAATCGGCAGAACCAGACCACGCAGGGTGATTTCACCGGTCATTGCGACATCAGAACGCACCGGGTTACCGGTTAAGCATGACACCAGCGCGGTGCACATCGCGATACCTGCGCTCGGGCCATCTTTCGGTGTCGCACCTTCTGGTACGTGCACGTGGATATCGCGTTTCTCGTAGAAATCACCGTTGATGCCCAGTTTCTCTGCACGCGCGCGCACCACAGTCAGCGCGGCCTGAATCGATTCCTGCATCACTTCGCCCAGCGAACCGGTGTACGTCAGCTTGCCTTTACCTGGTACGCAGGCGGTTTCAATGGTCAGCAGATCGCCGCCCACTTCCGTCCACGCCAGACCGGTCACCTGACCCACACGGCTTTCGCTCTCTGCGCGACCATAATCAAAGCGCTGCACGCCAAGGAAATCCTTGAGATTATCGCCATTGATCACGATGTGCTTTTTCGACTTATCCATCAGCAGCGCCTTCACTGCTTTACGGCACAGCTTGGAGAGTTCGCGCTCCAGACTACGCACGCCCGCTTCACGCGTGTAATAGCGGATGATGCCAACAATCGCGCTGTCGTCGACGGTGATCTCTTTCTCTTTCAGCGCATTACGTTCAATCTGCTTCGGCAGCAAATGTTGCTTCGCGATGTTCAGCTTTTCATCTTCGGTGTAACCGGAGAGACGAATCACTTCCATACGGTCAAGCAACGGTGCTGGGATGTTCATGGAGTTTGAGGTCGCCA
This sequence comes from Pantoea endophytica, assembly GCF_002858935.1. Classification (GTDB taxonomy): domain Bacteria; phylum Pseudomonadota; class Gammaproteobacteria; order Enterobacterales; family Enterobacteriaceae; genus Pantoea; species Pantoea leporis. The sequence continues at coordinate 57,701 of NZ_PJRT01000010.1, forward strand.
CGAACATAACGTCAGAGAGATCGTAATCCACTTCCAGATAGTGATCGTTAAACGCGATGTTCTGCTCAGGATCCAGCACCTCAAGCAGCGCTGAAGCCGGATCGCCACGCATGTCAGAAGACATTTTGTCGATCTCATCCAGCAGGAACAGCGGGTTTTTGACGCCCACTTTCGCCATTTTCTGGATCAGCTTGCCAGGCATAGAACCGATGTAGGTACGACGATGTCCGCGGATTTCCGCTTCATCACGCACGCCACCCAGCGCCATACGCACGTATTTACGTCCGGTGGCCTTAGCAATCGACTGTCCCAGCGAGGTTTTACCCACGCCCGGCGGTCCAACTAGGCACAGAATTGGGCCTTTGATTTTGCTAACGCGACTTTGCACCGCAAGATACTCAAGGATGCGATCTTTGACGCGCTCCAGTCCGTAATGGTCGATATCCAGCGTTTCCTGCGCTTTACGCAGGTCTTTTTTCACCTTGCTGCGCGCCACCCACGGAACCTGAACCATCCAGTCGATGTAGCCACGCACCACGGTCGCTTCTGCAGACATCGGCGACATCATCTTCAGCTTCTGCAGCTCAGCTTCGGCTTTTTCACGCGCTTCGGTCGGCATTTTGGCCGCTTCAATCTTACGTTTCAGCGCCTCGTACTCATCCGGCGCATCATCCATTTCGCCCAGCTCTTTCTGAATGGCTTTCATTTGCTCATTCAGATAGTACTCACGCTGGCTTTTTTCCATCTGCTTTTTAACGCGGTTGCGAATGCGCTTCTCAACCTGCAGCAGATCGATTTCTGATTCCATCATCGCCATCAGATATTCCAGACGTTCATTGACGTCGGACATCTCCAGCACGGACTGTTTATCAGCCAGTTTCAGCGGCATATGCGCTGCGACGGTATCGGCCAGACGAGCCGCATCGTCGATGCTGTTGAGGGAGGTTAAGACCTCAGGTGGGATTTTTTTATTGAGCTTGATGTAGCCTTCAAACTGGTTGATGGCCGTGCGCACCAGCACTTCCTGCTCGCGCTCTTCAATTTCTGGCGAGACAAGGTATTCGGCCTGGGCAACAAAATGGTCGCCATTATCAGCCAGCGTGGTGATGTGCGCGCGCTGTAAACCTTCGACCAGCACTTTTACCGTGCCATCTGGAAGTTTCAGCATCTGCAATACAGAAGCGACGGTCCCTACTGAGAAGAGATCGTTAATGCCAGGTTCATCCGTTGAAGCCTCTTTCTGTGCAACCAGCATGATCTTTTTATCATGATCCATCGCGGCTTCGAGGCACCGAATCGATTTTTCCCGGCCAACAAACAACGGAATTACCATGTGCGGATAAACCACCACGTCGCGCAACGGCAACACGGGGATTTCAATGCGTTCAGAACGCTCAGGATTCATAGAGCTCTCTCTTAGTTTAATGTCCGCCAGGTGATGGGTACCGCGCAATAGAGGTTTTGCAGTTAAACCCACAGGATATTGAGTATATGGGGATGCTTATACGACATTCAATGTCACTGGCGAGAGAAAAACAAAAGGGGAAAGATTTTTCCCCTTTTTTAAGATAACAACGTGGTGCAATTGTTTATTTATTCACCAGAAGCCTGGGCTTCATGCTTTCCATAAATCAACATCGGCTCGGATTGACCTTCAATGACTGATTCATCAATCACCACTTTTTCAACGTCATCCATCGAAGGCAGGTCGTACATAGTTTCAAGTAACGCACCTTCAACGATAGAACGCAGACCACGCGCACCGGTTTTACGTGACATCGCTTTTTTAGCGATTGCCGTTAAGGCTTCGTCGCGGAATTCCAGTTCTACGCCTTCCAGATTGAACAGCGCCTGATACTGTTTGGTCAGCGCATTCTTCGGCTCACGCAGGATCTGAATTAGCGCTTCTTCACTAAGTTCGCTTAGCGTTGCCACAACCGGCAAACGACCGATGAACTCAGGAATCAGGCCAAACTTGATCAAATCTTCTGGCTCAACCTGAGACAGCAATTCGCCTTCACTAGCCTTCTGGGATTTGCCCTTCACGGTTGCGCCGAAGCCGATGCCGGACCCGGTTTCAACACGCTGGGAGATCACCTTGTCGAGACCGGCGAATGCGCCACCACAGATAAACAGAATCTTGGAGGTATCAACCTGCAAGAACTCCTGCTGCGGATGTTTACGTCCGCCCTGCGGCGGTACGGCAGCCACGGTGCCTTCAATCAGTTTCAACAGCGCTTGCTGTACGCCTTCGCCCGAGACGTCACGGGTGATCGACGGGTTGTCAGACTTACGAGAAATCTTGTCGATTTCATCGATGTAGACAATGCCGCGCTGCGCTTTCTGCACGTCGTAATCACACTTCTGCAGCAGCTTCTGGATGATGTTTTCAACGTCTTCACCCACATAACCCGCTTCGGTCAGCGTGGTGGCATCCGCCATCGTGAAGGGCACATCCAGCAAGCGCGCCAGCGTTTCGGCCAACAGTGTTTTACCGCTACCGGTTGGACCGATAAGCAAAATGTTACTTTTGCCCAGTTCAATACCGTTGCTGGTATCGCCATTGCGCAGGCGTTTGTAGTGGTTATACACCGCTACTGCCAGCACTTTCTTCGCCCTTTCCTGACCAATAACATAGTCATCAAGGTGATGGCGGATTTCATGCGGCGTCGGCAGTGAGCTACGCTCGCGATGCGGCGCAACTTCCTTAATCTCTTCGCGAATGATGTCGTTGCAAAGATCAACGCACTCATCGCAAATGTACACTGACGGCCCGGCAATTAGCTTACGGACTTCATGCTGGCTTTTGCCGCAGAAAGAGCAGTACAGCAACTTACCTGAACCGTCTTTGCGCTTATCTGTCATCAGCTAACCTCTTTTCTTTCTCAGACCAAATTTGTTGTACGGCGCTGGCCGTACATCAACGGCCGATATGCATTCAACCCATCTGCCTGCTACCCGTTAACTATAGCGTAAGGGGCAGACAGATGTGTCTTATTGGCGATGCGTCAGGATTGAGTCAACCAAACCGTACTCAACCGCTTCGCCCGCAGAGAGGAAACGATCGCGCTCAGTGTCGCGTTCAATCTCTTCCAGCGATTTGCCAGTGTGCTCAGCCATCAGCTCATTCATGCGCTGCTTCACTTTCAGGATTTCGCGCGCATGGATTTCAATATCCGTCGCCTGACCCTGATAGCCGCCCAACGGCTGATGAATCATCACACGTGAATTAGGCAGGCAGAAGCGTTTACCTTTGGTGCCTGCTGTCAGCAGGAACGCACCCATTGAACAAGCCTGCCCCATACAGATGGTGCTGACATCCGGCTTGATAAACTTCATTGTGTCATAAATCGACATCCCAGCAGTAATCACGCCGCCTGGCGAGTTAATGTAGAGATAAATGTCTTTTTCAGGATTCTCAGCTTCCAGAAACAGCATCTGCGCCACGATCAGGTTAGCCATATGATCTTCAACCTGACCAGTCAGGAAGATCACACGCTCTTTGAGCAGGCGAGAGTAGATGTCGTAAGAACGCTCGCCGCGCGAGGTTTGTTCGACCACCATTGGCACCAGCGCCATGTGCGGTGCAGTAAATTCACGATCGCCACTGTATGACATTACCGTCTCCTGATAAATTTCATTGGCAACATTGTGTACCGATTTTACGTGAGGCGCGCCGGGAAAACTATGCGCTGCAGTCTCACTCCGCAGTAACAAGACGGTTAATCAGTCAGTCTCACTGTTTTCATGCATTCTCCCTGTATCTGGGGATGCTGCCCAGTTGTTTCAAGCATAACAACCTTTTGCCCATTCGCTAACACGGAAAAAGAGCTTAGCGGATAATTTGCCGATTAATTAAGCAAATAGAGGGCAAATCGGTGTATTTGGCGCCAGAAACGAAAAAGCCCGCGACTTTTCAGTCACGGGCTTAGCACTAACGGTTAACGAATGAATCAGGCCGCAGAGGTCTGGTTCATCAGTTCCTGGAAGTTAGTGGCTTTATCGGTCACTTTCGCTTTCGCCAGTACCGCTTCAACCGCTTGCTCTTCCAGAGCCACGTTGCGCATGTTGTTCATCAGCTCGCTGTTCTTGCTGTAGAACTCGATCACTTCTTGCGGATCTTCGTACGCAGAGGCCATCTCTTCGATCAGCGTTTTAACGCGTTCTTCGTCAGCCTGCAGTTCGTTGATACGAATCACTTCGCCCAACAGCAGACCCACAACGACGCGACGTTTAGCCTGCTCTTCGAACAGTTCGCGTGGCAGTTCCAGCGCTTGCTTCTCGTTGCCACCAAAACGCTGTGCAGCCTGACGACGCAGAACGTCAATTTCGCTGTCGATCAGCGCAACCGGAACATCGATGTCGTTGGCGTTAACCAGACCGTCGATTGCCTGCGTCTTGACGCGGTTACGGATAGCACCTTTCAGCTCGCGATCCATGTTCTTACGCACTTCAGCACGCAGACCGGCAACTGAACCATCTTCTACGCCAAAGCGCTTGATGAACTCTTCAGTCAGCTCTGGCAGTTCGCGAGTTTCAACTTTCTTCAGCACGATTTCGAACTTCGCATCTTTCCCTTTCAGGTTTTCTGCATGGTAATCGTCTGGGAATTTCACGTCGATAGTGAAGGTTTCGCCGGCTTTGTGGCCAACAACGCCCTCTTCGAAGCCTGGGATCATACGGCCCTGGCCCATTGCCAGCACGAAGTCAGAGGCTTTGCCGCCTTCAAACTCTTCGCCGTCAACAGAACCGCTGAAGTCGATGGTCGCGCGATCTTCAGCTGTCGCTGCGGCATCGCTCTCTTTCCAGGTCGCCTGCTGCTTCTGCAGGGTTTCCAGCATGGTATCAACGTCAGCGTCTGTCACTTCTACCACTGGCTTCTCAACTTCGATTGCATCCAGGCCTTTCAGCTCAACTTCTGGATACACTTCGAACTCAACCGCGTAGGTGAAGTCTTCGCCTTCTTTATATTCGCCCGGCACATAGTTTGGTGCGCCAGCCGGATTGATTTTCTCTTTGATGATGGCGTCAACGAAGTTGCGCGTCATCAGCTCGCCCAGCACGTCCTGGCGAACAGAAGCACCGTAGCGCTGAGAAATGATGTGTGCCGGCACTTTGCCTTTACGGAAACCGTCGATACGGACTTTCTTAGCCACTTCCACCAGTTCTTTCTTCACTGCGCTTTCGATGCTGTCAGCTGCAACAGTAATCGAAATGCGACGGCCCAGACCCTGAGTGGTTTCTACTGAAACTGTCATCTTGTTACCTCAAAAAATCACGTGCTCGGTCAACTTCAGACACCACACATAAAATGCGCCGTATCCAACAACCGGGACGGCCTCTGCAGGCAGAACCAAATCCCTGTCACCAGAAGCGTCCCGAAGACATTCCGGAAAAATAGACGCAGCATTATAGCGGCATCGCTGGAATGAGTCGAGGCTGCAAACTCACCACTTTTTAGCGGTTTTGCTGCTTTTTTGCGCCGTAGATCGCGTTTGAGTGTAATAAATGAAAAGAAAACGGCCCGCAGGCCGTTTTTAAGGATGAGTAAAAAGGGAATTCAGGCGAGCGTTCCCGCGCCGCGACAATTCGGCGAGGCCAAAACCGTATCCTGTAATCCATCCCACTCTTTTTGCGTGTAGGTATGCAGTGCCAGCGCGTGTACGCTGCCCGCTAATTCGGTTGCCAATTCGCCATAAATAGCGCGATGACGTTGCAGAAAGCGCTGACCGGTAAATCGATCGCTGACAATCACCACTTTAAAGTGACTTTCAGAACCGGCGGGCACGTTATGACGGTAGCTTTCATCATGCACTTCAAGATGTGCAGGCTCGAAAGCGTTACGCAACTTTTCTTCTATTTGTTCGCGAATCATGATTAACACTCCTTTCCGGCGAGCGCTGTGCCCATCTGTTTAAATATTAGTAGGTTTTTCACCGCTTCCGCAGGTTGGCCGTAAATAAATCCGCCAGCGCTGCGCATAGTAACTTGCTTATCTCTCAGGTCAACCGGCTGGCGTTTCATCCTGTCCGAAAAAAGCCTTTACAATCAATTTCCATTGGCCCGGGGCTTTTTTCACCGCTGCGCAATGCTATGATGGCCGCAGTTTTGCAAACCAACCCATATGCTAACGAGAATGAGTATGTTGAAAAAACTGTTATACCCTCTGCTGGCTGCATTTATTTTGGCCGGCTGTGCCAGCAACAACACCACATTGGATATTCAGCCGAAGATTCAATTACCGCAGCAAGATCCAAGCCTGATGGGCGTCACCATCAGCGTTAACGGTGCCGATCAACGTTCCGATCAGGCGCTGGCCAAAGTAAACCGCGACGGTCAGTTGATCACGCTGACACCATCACGCGATTTGCGCTTCCTGCTGCAGGAAGTGTTAGAGAAGCAGATGACGTCACGCGGCTACATGATCGGCCCGAGCGGTGCCGTTGATCTGCAGATCGTGGTGAATGGTCTGTATGCGGATGTGACCCAAGGCAACGTGCGCTACAGCATTACCACCAAGGCGGATATTTCCATCATCGCCACCGCGAAAAACGGTAACAAGCAGGTGAAAAACTATCGCCAGACTTACAGCGTAGAAGGCGCGTTTACCGCCACCAACGCGAAGATCACCAACGCGGTTAACTCAACCCTGAGTGACGTGATTGCTGATATGGCGCAGGACACCAGCGTTCACAACTTCATTAAGCAGAACGCCCGCTAATTTCCGCAGTAATTTGCCCGGCGACTCTCAGCCGGGCTTCATTTCAGGTTGGCTATGACATCTCACTATCTGCGTATTTTTACCCAACGTAATGCGGCGGTATTGCTGCTGCTGGGTTTTGCCTCAGGCTTACCGCTGGCGTTAACCGCCGGGACGTTACAAGCGTGGATGACGGTAGAGAATGTTGACCTGAAAACCATCGGTTTCTTCTCCCTTGTCGGTCAGGCTTACGTGTTTAAGTTCCTGTGGTCACCGATGATGGATCGCTATACGCCACCGTTTCTTGGCCGCCGTCGCGGCTGGCTGCTGGTCACGCAGCTGGCGCTGATAGGTGGCATTATTGCCATGGGCTTTATGCAGCCTCCGCGTGACTTAACGCTGCTGGCCGCGCTGGCGGTGCTGGTTGCCTTCTGTTCGGCTTCGCAGGATATCGTGTTCGATGCCTGGAAAACCGATGTGCTGCCGCCGGAGGAGCGTGGCAGCGGCGCGGCAATCACCGTGCTGGGCTATCGTCTGGCGATGTTGATTTCAGGCGGACTGGCGCTGTGGATTGCGGATCGCTATCTCGGCTGGCAAGCCACTTACTGGCTGATGGCGTTGCTGATGGTGCCGGGCCTGATCGCCACGTTGCTGGCGAAAGAACCGGTGGCGCCGGCGAGCGAACCACACTCGCTACGCCAGGCCGTGACATTCCCGCTGAAAGACTTCTTCCAGCGTAACAATGCCTGGCTGCTGATCACACTGATTATCCTTTACAAGCTTGGCGATGCATTTGCCGCCTCGCTCACCACCACCTTCCTGATTCGCGGCGTCGGCTTTAGCGCGGGCGATGTCGGTCTGGTGAACAAAACGCTGGGTTTGTTGGCCACCATTATTGGTGCGCTGTATGGCGGCGTGCTGATGCAGCGCCTGAGTTTGTTCCGCGCCCTGATGATTTTTGGCGTGCTGCAAGCGGTGTCGAATTTTGCTTACTGGTTGCTGGCGGTAACGCCACCGCACTTGTGGAGCATGGCTAGCGCGGTCTTCATTGAAAACCTGTGCGGCGGCATGGGCACCGCGGCCTTTGTCGCGTTGCTGATGACATTGTGCAACAAATCCTTCTCGGCGACGCAGTTCGCACTGCTCTCTGCCCTCTCCGCCGTGGGCCGCGTTTACGTCGGTCCCGCCGCAGGTTGGCTGGTCGAAATGTGGGGCTGGCCCACCTTCTATGCTTTCACCGTGTTTGCTGGCGTACCGGGATTACTGCTGTTATGGCTGTGTCGCGGCACTTTGCATAGCATGCAGCAAAGCGGAGAGTTTGTGATGCGCAGCTTGTGGCCGCAAGGTTACCGCTGGACGGTGCGTCTGTTTAGCATCGGCTGCGGCTTACTGGCCTTGTGGTTACTGGCTTTAGCCCTTAACGCCAGCGGCGTTGTGCAGATTGATGCGCTACTTACGCCAATGTTTGAAGCCGGCATGGCATTTGCGCTGTTGGCGGTCGCACTCGGTGTTATTTTGGATAGTTTGGCATTAAAAAAAGCGGCGCGGGAAAATCTGGGTTGAGTAAGCCAATTTTCATAACGAAATAATGGGGTAAAAATATCAGTTGCTCATTTTCCCAATAGCATTTTTTTAAAGCGAATTAGAAACATTAAATTAACAACTGCGAGCGGATATTTAAATCCGGTGCGCAATTACTTTGTATAAAAGTCATCGCCGAAATGATGCAGAAATGTTAAATAAATGAGTATTAAGAGTACGGTTTATACTTTCCCTGATTTTTCTGCGGTTTCTACCATTGGTTTTTGTTATATTGATGCCAACTGCTTGTCGCAGTTAATAATTTGTCACCCTGCGTAACATCTGTGACACCCTTAGCAAAAGGTGTCAACAGCCTTCTGACACATCCTTAAGCTGGTTTACACTGCATAAACCTTCCCGTAAAATGCGCGCACACTTAAACGACAATAGAGCCCTTTGTCATTGAGGTCGTTAAATGAGACTCAGTAAATACAATAAAAGTTTGGGGATTTTGTCATTAATTGCAGGCGCTGTATTACTCAGTGGCTGCGATAGTGCGTTGTTAAATCCCAAAGGACAGATTGCACTGGAGCAACGTTCGTTGATTCTGACAGCTTTCGGCTTGATGATGATCGTAGTTATCCCGGCAGTCTTCATGGCAGTATTCTTTGCCTGGAAATATCGGGCAACCAATACTAACGCAACATATAGCCCTAACTGGTCACACTCAAACAAAGTGGAAGCCGTGGTCTGGACCATTCCGATCCTGATCATTATCTTCCTCGGCGTTTTGACCTGGAAATCAACCCACGCGCTGGAGCCGAGCAAACCGCTGGTTTCTGACGTTAAACCGGTTGAGATCGACGTAGTGGCACTGGACTGGAAATGGCTGTTCATTTACCCGGAACAGGGTATTGCAACCGTCAACCAGATTGCCTTCCCGGCAAACACTCCGGTGAACTTCAAGATCACCTCCAACTCCGTGATGAACTCCTTCTTTATTCCTACTCTCGGCAGCCAGATTTATGCGATGGCCGGTATGCAGACCAAATTGCATCTGATCGCCAACGAGCCAGGAACATTTGACGGTATCTCTGCGAACTTCAGTGGTCGTGGTTTCTCTGGCATGAAGTTCAAAGCCATTGCAACTAAAGACGATGCGGAATTCCAGCAGTGGGTTGCCAAAGTTAAAGCGGCACCTAACGCGCTGAACACCATGGATGATTTCGAGAAACTGGCTACGCCAAGCGAAAATCACCCGGTGGAATATTTCTCAACGGCAAATCCAGAACTGTTCAAGCAAGTAATTGATAAGTTCATGATGAGCCACGGGAAGATGGACATGCCAGAACATAAAGGCATGGACATGAGTCACGCCGCTTCCGCGGGAGCCGAGGAATAATACGATGTTCGGAAAATTAACACTGGATGCAGTGCCATACCACGAACCCATTATCGTGGTTACGGTCGCCGCTATCATCTTAGGTGGTCTGGCGCTGGTTGCTGCGATTACCTACTTTGGTAAGTGGCAGTACCTGTGGTCAGAATGGTTCACCTCCATTGACCACAAAAAACTGGGTATCATGTACATCATCATGGCTTTCGTCATGTTGCTGCGCGGCTTTGCCGATGCGGTAATGATGCGTACCCAACAAGTGATGGCTTCCGCTGGGGAAGCCGGCATACTACCGCCGCACCACTACGACCAGATCTTCACCGCTCACGGCGTGATCATGATCTTCTTCGTGGCGATGCCGTTCGTGGTAGGTCTGATGAACATCGCGGTACCGCTGCAAATCGGTGCTCGTGACGTTGCCTTCCCGTTCCTGAACAACCTGAGCTTCTGGTTTACCGCGATCGGTGTGATCCTGGTGAACATCTCTCTGGGTGTGGGCGAGTTCGCACAGACCGGCTGGTTGGCTTATCCGCCGCTTTCGGGTGCGGAGTACAGTCCTGGCGTCGGGGTCGATTACTGGATCTGGAGTCTCCAGCTGTCCGGTATCGGTACGACACTGACCGGTATCAACTTCTTCGTTACCATTCTGAAGATGCGTGCGCCGGGCATGGACCTGTTCAAAATGCCGGTATTCACCTGGGCATCACTGTGTACTAACGTCCTGATCATCGCTGCGTTCCCGGTACTGACCGTTACGCTGGCACTGTTGACGCTTGACCGTTACCTTGGCTTCCATTTCTTCACCAATGAAATGGGCGGTAACATGATGATGTACGTCAACCTGATTTGGGTCTGGGGTCACCCGGAAGTGTACATCCTGGTTCTGCCGGTGTTTGGTGTCTTCGCTGAAGTCACGGCGACCTTCTCTAAAAAGCGTCTGTTCGGTTACACCTCTCTGGTGTGGGCGACCATCGCGATTACCGTTCTGTCGTTCATTGTTTGGCTGCACCACTTCTTCACCATGGGTGCGGGCGCGAACGTAAACGCCTTCTTCGGTATCATGACGATGATCATCGCTATCCCGACCGGCGTGAAAATCTTCAACTGGCTGTTCACCATGTATCAGGGTCGCGTTGAGTTCCACTCAGCGATGCTGTGGACCATCGGCTTCCTGGTTACCTTCTCTATTGGTGGTATGACAGGTGTTCTGCTGGCGGTTCCAGGTGCGGACTTCATTCTGCACAACAGCCTGTTCCTGATCGCGCACTTCCATAACGTGATTATCGGTGGTGTGGTGTTCGGTTGTATGGCTGGCGTGACCTACTGGTTCCCGAAAGCGTTCGGCTTCACGCTGAATGAAAAATGGGGTATCCGCGCGTTCTGGTTCTGGATCATCGGCTTCTTCGTGGCATTCATGCCGCTGTATGCGCTGGGCTTCATGGGCATGACGCGTCGTATCAGCCAGGATATCGATCCTCAGTTCCACTCACTGCTGGTGGTTGCAGCAGGCGGTGCGGCGCTGATCGCTTGCGGTATCCTGTGCCAGGTTACCCAGTTCTACGTTTCTGTGCGTGACCGCGACCAGAACCGTGATCTGACCGGTGACCCGTGGGGTGGACGTACGCTGGAGTGGGCAACCTCTTCACCGCCGCCGTTCTACAACTTTGCTGTTATCCCGCATATCCATGAGCGCGATGCGTTCTGGGAAATGAAAGAGAAAGGCGAAGCGTACAAGCAGCCAGAAAAATATGAAGAAATTCATATGCCGAAAAACAGTGGCGCAGCTGTTGTTATCGCGGCTCTGATGACTGTATTCGGTTTCGCCATGATCTGGCATATCTGGTGGCTGGCTGGCCTCACCTTCGTGGGCACCATCATCACCTGGATTGTGAAGAGCTTCGATGAAGACGTGGATTACTACGTACCGGTTGCTGAAGTCGAGCAGATCGAGAAGAAGCACTTTGACGAAATCAGCAAAGCAGGTCTGAAATAATGTCAACTGAAACTGCAAAACACCACCACGACGCCCATGCGGAGCATGGGCATCACGATGCAGGAGCCAATAAAGTCTTTGGCTTCTGGATCTACCTGATGAGTGACTGCATTATCTTCGCAACCCTGTTTGCGACCTATGCAGTTATGGTCAATAACACTGCCGGTGGCCCGGCAGGTAAAGACATCTTCGAACTGCCGTTCGTTCTGGTCGAAACCGCGCTGCTGCTGCTCAGCTCCATTACCTATGGTATGGCAGTGATTGCGATGAACAACCAGAACAAGGGCTCGGTCATCAGCTGGTTAGCGTTGACCTTCCTGTTCGGTGCTGGCTTTATCGGCATGGAAATCTATGAATTCCATCACCTGATCAAAGAAGGCTTCGGTCCTGATCGCAGCGGCTTCCTGTCAGCGTTCTTTACGCTGGTCGGCACGCACGGTCTGCACGTGACCTCTGGCCTGATCTGGATGGCAGTGATGATGTTCCAGATTTCTAAACGTGGTCTGACTGCAACCAACCGCACCCGTATCATGTGCCTGAGCTTGTTCTGGCACTTCCTGGATGTGGTTTGGATCTGCGTATTCACCGTTGTCTACCTGATGGGAGCCATGTAATGAGTCATTCTGTTAACGAACATGGCGCTTCTCACGGTAGCGTGAAGTCTTACATGATCGGCTTCGTCCTCTCCATCATCCTGACCGGTATTCCGTTCTGGATGGTCATGGATGGCGGCGCTTCACACGGCACTATTCTGGGTGTGGTTCTGGTGTGTGCGGTAGTTCAGGTGCTGGTTCACCTGGTCTACTTCCTGCACTTAGACAGCAAATCAGAAGGTGGCTGGAACATGGTGGCCATTGTCTTCTCAGCACTCATCATCTTGATTGTTGTCGTAGGCTCACTGTGGATTATGTGGAACCTCAACTACAACATGATGGCCCACTAAAGAGTCGCGTAATGATTAAGCAATACCTGCAAGTAACAAAACCAGGAATTATTTTCGGCAATTTAATTTCTGTGATCGGTGGATTCCTGCTGGCTTCGAAAGGCAGCATTGATTACACCCTGTTTCTCGCCTCGCTGGTTGGCGTATCGCTGGTTGTCGCATCAGGTTGTGTTTTCAACAACGTGATTGACCGCGATATCGACATCAAAATGGAGAGAACGCGGAACCGTGTTCTGGTCAAAGGCCTGATCTCGGCGAAAGTAAGCCTGGTTTATGCAACCGCATTGGGTATTGCTGGCTTTGCGTTGCTGTATTTTGGCGCTAACCCGCTGGCCATGTGGCTGGCGGTGATGGGCTTCGTGGTTTACGTAGGCGTTTATAGCCTCTATATGAAGCGTAACTCTGTCTACGGCACGCTAATTGGTAGTCTCTCTGGCGCTGCGCCGCCGGTGATTGGCTACTGCGCAGTGACCAACCAGTTTGATGCTGGCGCGTTGATTTTACTGGCTATCTTTAGCCTGTGGCAGATGCCGCACTCCTATGCGATTGCCATCTTCCGCTTTAAAGATTACCAGGCTGCCAACATCCCGGTTCTGCCAGTGGTGAAAGGCATTTCGGTGGCAAAAAATCATATTACGCTATATATCCTGGCGTTCATGATTGCCACGCTGATGCTGACCCTTGGCGGTTACGCGGGCTACAAATATCTGGTGGTGGCTGCGGCCGTTAGCGTGTGGTGGCTCGGCATGGCGCTTTCAGGTTACAAAACCTCAAACGATAAAGTTTGGGCGCGTAAACTGTTTGTGTTCTCGATTGTCGCTATCACCGCTCTGAGCGTGATGATGTCCGTTGATTTCATGACGCCAGCGTCGAAAGATTTACTGACTTACGTCTGGTAATTCAGCTCCGCAAAACCAGAAAGGGCGCGAATTTCGCGCCCTTTCTTTTTGTTACCACTGCTTAAGAACAAATGTTTTACCCGCCCTGCCCTGCTGCCTAAAATGGGCGCAGTATAATTTTGAGGTAAACATGAACGACAATAAAATGACGCCAGTAGAGCTTCGTGCTACATGGGGTTTAGGTACCGTTTTTTCCCTGCGCATGCTGGGAATGTTTATGGTCTTGCCGGTACTCACCACGTACGGCATGGCGTTACAGGGCGCCAGTGAAACACTGATTGGGTTCGCAATCGGTATCTATGGTTTGGCACAAGCCATCTTCCAGATTCCTTTTGGTCTGCTCTCCGATCGCGTCGGCCGAAAGCCGCTAATCGTTGGCGGGCTGCTGCTGTTCGTTTTCGGCAGCGTTATCGCCGCCACCTCCGACACCATTTGGGGCGTGATTTTAGGCCGCGCGTTACAAGGCTCCGGCGCGATTGCCGCCGCGGTAATGGCGTTGCTGTCAGATTTAACCCGTGAACAAAACCGCACCAAGGCGATGGCGTTTATCGGCATCAGCTTTGGCGTAACTTTTGCTATTGCGATGGTAGTTGGCCCGATTGTCACCCACGCACTCGGCTTGCACGCGCTGTTCTGGATGATCGCCATCCTCGCGACGCTGGGCATCGTCATCACCTTATTAGTGGTGCCGAACGCACCAAACCACGTATTGAACCGCGAATCCGGCATGGTGAAAGGCAGTATCCGCGCGGTGTTGACCAATCCAAAACTGTTAAAACTGAATATCGGCATTCTCTGCCTGCACATTCTGCTGATGTCGAGCTTCGTGGCGCTGCCGGGACAGTTTGAACAAGCCGGTTTATCGGCGGCCGAGCACTGGAAAGTCTATCTGGTGACGATGTTGGTGGCCTTTGTTGCCGTGGTGCCTTTCATTATCTATGCCGAAGTGAAGCGCCGCATGAAGCGCGTGTTTGTCGGCTGCGTGGCGATCATCATCATTGCAGAAATCGTATTGTGGGGCGCGGCAGGCCACTTCTGGACGCTGGTGATTGGCGTGCAGCTGTTCTTCCTCGCCTTCAACCTGATGGAAGCGATTCTGCCATCACTGATCAGCAAAGAGTCGCCGCCGGGCTACAAAGGCACCGCGATGGGCATCTACTCCACCAGCCAGTTCATTGGTGTGGCGATTGGCGGCAGCATGGGCGGTTGGATCTTCGGTCATGTTGATGCTCAAACCGTGTTCCTGGTCGGTGCGATTGTCGCGGCTGCCTGGCTGTTTGTGGCGATGTCGATGCAGGAACCGCCTTACGTCAGCAGCCTGCGCATTATGCTCAGCGATGCGGTGCTGGCGGTGCCGAATCTGGAGAAGCGTTTGAAAGCGCAGCCCGGCGTGGCGTCGGTGTTTATCGTGCCAGAAGAGAAAAGTGCTTACATCAAAATCGACAGTAAAGTGACGAGCCGCGTCGAACTCGAAGCGCTGCTCGCCAGCTGCTAAATGACCAGCCCGACCATTGCGTCGGGCTTTTTGTTACAGCGACATATCCACCACGATGCGCCCTTCAATCTTGCCAGCGTGCATCCGCGCGAAGATATCGTTGATGTTAGTCAGCGGTTCTACCGCTACGGTGGCTTTCACCTTGTGACGACCGGCGAAATCCAGCGCTTCCTGCAGATCTTTGCGCGTCCCGACGATGGAACCGCGCACCGTAATGCCGTCCAACACCATATCGAAAATCGACAGATCGAATTTGCCCGGCGGCAAACCGTTCAGCACCATGGTGCCGCCACGACGCAGCGTACCAATCGCCTGTTCGAACGCTTTTGGTGAAACCGCCGTGACCAGCACGCCATGCGCACCGCCAAAACTCTCCTGGAACACCTTGGCCGGATCGACATTTTTCGCATTCGCCACCACGCTGGCACCGAGACGTTTAGCGAACGCCAGTTTCTCATCATCAATATCCACCGCCGCCACGTTCAGACCCATGGCAACCGCGTACTGCACCGCCATATGCCCTAAACCGCCAATACCGGAAATCACCACCCAATCGCCGGGTTTGGAGTCGGTCATTTTCAGCCCTTTATACACGGTGACGCCGGCACAGAGGATCGGCGCGATTTCGTTGTAATCGACGTTATCTGGAATGATGCCGACATAGTTGGCATCGGCGAGGCAGTATTCCGCGAAGCTGCCATTCACTGAGTAACCGGCATTTTGCTGCGACAGACACAGCGTTTCCCAGCTATCGAGACAGTGTTCGCAGTGACCGCACGCCGAATAGAGCCATGGCACACCGACGCGATCGCCCATTTTCAGGTGCTTAACGCCCTCGCCGAGCGCCACAACCTGGCCCACACCTTCGTGGCCCGGAATAAACGGCGGATTGGGTTTAATCGGCCAGTCGCCTTCGGCCGCGTGAAGATCGGTATGGCACACGCCGGTAGCCGCAATTTTCACTAAAATCTGCCCCGGCCCGACCTGCGGCACCGGCACCTGCTCAATCACTAACGGTTCACCAAAAGCCTTCACAACAGCGGCTTTCATGGTGGTTTTGATTTGCATATTCATCTTTCACTCTCCATTTGAACGGATGCGGACTTAGAACAGGCCCAAAGGCGCGGTGCCATAGCTAACCAGCAGATTTTTGGTTTGTTGATAGGCGCTGAGCGCCATTTTGTGCGTCTCACGGCCTACACCCGACTGCTTGTAACCGCCGAATGCCGCGTGAGCGGGATAGATGTGATAACAGTTGGTCCAGACGCGCCCGGCTTTGATGCCGCGTCCCATGCGATAAGCCAGATTGGTATCGCGCGTCCACACGCCCGCACCAAGACCGAACTGGGTTTCGTTGGCGATGGCGAGCGCTTCTGCCTCATCCTTAAAGGTGGTAACACCAATCACCGGCCCAAAAATCTCCTCCTGGAAACAGCGCATCTGGTTGGTTCCTTTGATTAAGGTCGGCTGAATGTAGAATCCATCATTCAGCTCGGTGGCCATGCTGGCGCGATCGCCACCGGTGAGAATTCGCCCGCCTTCGTCGCGTGCGATGTTGATATACGACAGGATTTTATCGAATTGCTGGCGTGAAGCCTGTGCACCAATCATGGTGTCGCTATCGAGCGGATCGCCGCGACGGATGTTCGCCACCTTGGCCATCACGCGATCCATAAAGGGTTGATAGATCGATTCATGAATCAAGGCGCGCGATGGACAGGTACAGACTTCACCCTGATTGAAGAAACCGAGTACTAAACCTTCCACCGCCTTCTCAATAAACTCGTCCTCACCATCCATCACATCAGCGAAGTAGATATTCGGCGACTTGCCGCCCAGCTCGACGGTACAGGGAATGATGTTTTCAGCAGCGCAGGCCATAATGTGGCGCCCCACCGGCGTTGAACCGGTAAAGGCGATTTTGGCGATGCGTTTGCTGGTCGCCAGCGCTTCACCCGCTTCACGACCAAAGCCCTGCACCACATTCAACACGCCAGCCGGGAAGAGATCGCCAATCACCTCCATCAGCAGCGTAATGCCCAGCGGCGTCTGTTCCGCCGGTTTCAGCACGACACAGTTGCCCGCCGCCAGCGCTGGCGCCAGTTTCCACGCCGCCATTAACAGCGGGAAGTTCCACGGAATGATTTGCCCAACCACGCCGAGCGGTTCATGAAAGTGATATGCCACGGTGGTTTCATCGATCTCCGCGGTGCTGCCCTCTTGCGCACGCAGGCAACCGGCGAAGTAACGGAAGTGATCCACCGCCAGCGGAAGATCGGCGTTCAGGGTTTCGCGAATCGGTTTACCGTTATCCCAGCTCTCCGCTACCGCCAGTTTTTCGAGATTGGCCTCAATGCGATCCGCCACCTGCAACAGGATGTTGGCGCGATGCTGCACGCTGGTTTTTCCCCAGGCATCGGCCGCCTGATGCGCCGCATCCAACGCTAAATCGATATCGCGCGCATCCGAACGCGGGAACTGCGCGATATCGCTGCCATTCACTGGCGAGGTGTTAGTGAAGTATTGGCCGCTGAGCGGCTCGACGAATTTGCCCGCAATGTAGTTGCCGTAAATCGCCTGGAATGAAACCAAAGCGCCGGGCGTACCGGGATGTGCATAACGCATCGCAAACTCCTTTATGTAGGGTCAGATATTCTGAAGGCTCAGTCGCCTTCCAGAAAACGTGCTGTCAGAGGAGCTATTGCAGCGGGCGTGCCAGCTTTTTTCATCAGCCGATATTTCATTAAAAAACCAATATCATCATTAAGTTAAGAGCCGCCGCACAACATGACTTGGCTATGTTGTGCAGAAAAGTTCACCATCTGTGTTGCGTATCGCAACAGTACAGAAACCGACCCGCTACAATGTCGCAACACTTTCGCTTGGGCATGAGGTCATCAATGCAGGGACATCCATCCGCGTCTGCCGTTAACGCCAATCCGCTATTAAGCGACTCCTGGTTCCGTAGCCAGCTGTATGGTCTCGATCGCACCGCCGATGATTTTCCGCGTGTTCGCCAGGGTGAACTGGCCGATGTGCTTGCCAGCAATGCCGGGCTGCAGCAATTCGCGCAGCCGGTGATCAAACAGCTGGCGCAGAAGCTGGCCGAGAAGCAATCGGTGGTGATTTTGTCGGATGCCACCGGTTTGGTGCTCAATACCTTTGGCGATATGCCCTCGCTGGAAAAAGCCCAACGTTATGCGCTGGCGCCGGGTAATTTATGGAGTGAATGCGGGCGTGGCACCAATGCGATTGGCACCGCGCTGGCGATTGATGATGGCTGCGAGATTCAAGGTCATCAGCACTTCCTGACGCTCAATCAAGGTTTGTACTGTGCGGCGATGCCGCTGCAAATGCCCAACGGTCAGATTGCTGGCGTGCTGGATATTTCCGGCCCGGCGCACTTCCCGCATCCGCAGACCTTTAGCTGGGTGAAAGCGGCGGCGAAACAGATCGAATATCTATGGGTGAAGCAGAGCCTGCATCCGCAGCAATGGTTGATGAGCCTGCATCTGCAGCCGCAGGGCATCGATACCAGCGATGAACTGCTGCTGGTGTTCTCGGATAACGTCCTGACCGCCGCCAACAGGCTGGCGATGCGCGAGCTGGCGCTGAGCGTCGGGCAACTCGGCAGCGTGACCTTTCAACAACTGTTCCCGCAACAGCAGCAGCACGCCAACAGCATTCCCGCCCCGCTCGATTACGCCACGCAGCGCTACTATTTTCGCCTGCGGGCGCCGCAGCGCAGCCATTTTGCCACGCCGAGCGAACCCGCCAGCGAGCTGCCTTTCTCGCTGGGGCGCGATGGCGAGAAGATGGTGCGACTGCTCAATGCCGGCGTTTCACTGTGCATTCACGGCGAAACCGGCAGCGGCAAAGAGTATGTCAGCCGCGCACTGCATCAGCAAAGCCGCTGGCGCGAAGGCAAATTCGTTGCCATTAACTGCGCGGCCATCCCCGAAGCGCTGATTGAATCTGAGCTGTTTGGCTATCAACCCGGCGCGTTCACCGGCGCGAGCAAGAATGGTTACATCGGCAAAATCCGTGAAGCGGATGGCGGCGTGCTGTTCCTTGATGAAATTGGCGATATGCCGCTGGCACTACAAACCCGCTTGCTACGCGTGTTGCAGGAGAAAGAGGTGGCGCCGCTCGGATCCAGCCGCAGCTGGCCGGTGAATTTCGCGGTGATCAGCGCCACGCACCGCGATTTGGCACAGCGCGTGGCCGAAGGCGAATTCCGCGAAGATTTGCTCTATCGCCTGCAGGAATTCTCGATGACCATTCCGCCGCTGCGCGCCTGGCCGGATGTGGAAGGTTTTATCCGTCGATTATGGCTGGAGCTGGGCGGCGCGGATCGCGATATTCAGCTCTCACCTGCGCTGTTGACGGCTCTGGCGCAGCTGCCGTGGCCGGGTAACGTGCGGCAATTGCGCAGCTTGTTACGCGTGCTGTTGGCACTGGCGGATGAAGGTGAAGAAGTGACAGAGGTCCATTTACCGGCAGAGTATCGGCGTGCGACGGTGCAGCCACAGTCCGATCGGCAGAGTCATGATAGGCGGTTGATCAGCGAAACGCTGCAGCGCTTCAATGGTAATATCAGTAAAACGGCGGAAGCCTTAGGCGTCGCGCGCAGCACGCTTTATCGTCGTGCGGCGCGCGACAAACGCGATTAGTCGCGGAAGTTTTTGAACTGGAAAGGCTGTCCGAGGTTGCCACCGCGCACCAGCGCCATCGCACCTTGCAGGTCGTCGCGTGACTTACCGGTTACGCGCAGTTCTTCACCCTGAATCTGCGTCTGCACTTTCAGCTTGCTGTCTTTAATCAGCTTCACCAGCTTTTTCGCGATATCGCTTTCGATACCTTTCTTCAGCTTAGCTTCCACAGACCAGCTTTTACCGCTGTGCACGATCTCTTCTGGCACTTCAATCGCCGCGCCTTCAATGCCACGCTTCAGCAGCTTTTCGCGCAGAATATCCACCAGCTGCTTGACCTGGAAATCAGATTCGCTGCTGAGTTTGATGGTCTCGTTCTTTTCGTTGAGCTCAATGGTTGCACTCACGTTACGGAAATCGAAACGAGTTGAGATCTCGCGGTTCGCATTCTCCACGGCATTTCGCACTTCCGACAATTCGACTTCGGAAACGATATCGAAAGATGGCATCTTTTCTTCTCCTGATACTAAAGTGACATGCATAATACGCGTCTTGTGGCGCTAATAAAACACGATACGCGGAAAGCTATACTTACCCGTAACGTGAAAACAGGAACCCGCCCACGGGAGGCAAAATGAAAATTACCGTGTTGGGGTGTGGCGCCTTAGGTCAAATTTGGCTCGCCGCTCTCGCCCGTCAGGGACATGAGGTGCAGGGCTGGTTACGTGTACCGCAGCCCTATTGCTCAGCCAACGTAGTCGATCCGCAAGGCGAGGTGAGCAATCACACCTTTATTGCCAATGATCCGCTGTTCCTCACCGAAAGCCAGCTGTTACTGGTGACGCTCAAAGCGCCACAGGTTTCACCTGCGGTGAAAAATCTGCAAAGCGTGCTGCCGACGCACGCGCCAATTCTGCTGCTGCATAACGGCATGGGAACGTTGGAAGAGCTGAAAGATTTGCGTCAGCCGCTGTTGCGCGGCATCACCACGCACGCGGCAATGCGCGACGGCACGGTGATTAAGCATATTGCGCACGGCATCACCCATATCGGCCCTGCTAATCGTGAGAGCGCCGCACTGAGCGATATCGCTGATATTCTGCATCAGGCGCTGCCGGATGTGGCCTGGCATGACAATATCGCCGCCGCCAGTTGGCGCAAGCTGGCAATCAACTGCGTGATCAATCCGATGACCGTCGAGCACGATTGCCAAAACGGTGCGCTGCGCGCCTGGCCGGAACAGGTTGCGCTGCTGTGCGAAGAGATCGCCTGGGTGATGGAGCGCGAAGGCCAGCACATGGCGGTGGATAATCTGCGCGACATCATTTACGACGTGATCGATAGCACCGCCGCCAATACCTCATCAATGTTGCAGGATGTGCGCGCGCAGCGTCTGACCGAAATTGATTACATCACCGGCTACCTGTTGCGTCGCGCCCGCGCGCAGGGCATTTCACTGCCGGAAAACACCCGTTTGTACGATCTGATTAAACGTAAGGAGTCCCACTATGAGCGCGAACGCATCGGTTCTGGTTTGCCTGGCACATGGAAGTGAAGAGACCGAAGCGGTCACTACTATCGATTTGCTGGTACGCGGCGGTTTAAGCGTCACCACCGCCAGCGTGGAGAGCGATGGCACGCGTGAGATCGTCTGTTCGCGCGGCGTGCGGCTGCTGGCGGATGCGCCTTTGGTTGAGGTGGCAGATAACGACTACGATGCGATTGTGCTGCCCGGCGGTTTGAAAGGCGCGCAGACCTTCCGCGACAGCCCGTTACTGGTGGAAACCGTGCGCCAGTTCCATCTCTCCAGCAAGATTGTGGCGGCGATTTGCGCCGCGCCGGGCACGGTTTTGGTCGCGCACGATCTGTTTCCCGTCGGCAATATGACCGGTTTTCCCGGCCTGCGTGACACCATTCCCGACAGCAAATGGATGGAGCGCCGCGTGGTGTGGGATCCGCGCGTTAATCTGCTGACCAGCCAGGGACCGGGCACCGCAATGGATTTTGCGTTGAAGCTGATTGATTTGCTGGTGAATAAAGAGACCGCGCGTGAAGTGGCTTCACAGCTGGTGTTAGCAGCAGGGATTTATAATTATCAGGAGTTTGAAGAGCGGTAACGTTGTTACAACAAGCTGCACATGATTGTAGCGGCGCAATTAATTGCGCATTTCACTGCAACGCTGATGCCGCATGAAATACGCGTGATTCATCGCGCCGCTACGGTTTATCGCTTATGGACGATAAACCTTCACGTTTTTGAAGCCCTGCTCATGCAGATAGAGCGCCTGCAAGCGACTCATCACACCGCGATCGCAATACAGCAGCCAGGTTTTACTCTGGTCCAGGTCGCCAAACTGGGTGCTGAGTTTATAGAACGCCAGAGTCTTCACTTCAACGCCTTCAACGATCAGCGGATTCGCCTCCTGCTCATCGGCCGAACGGATATCCAGCACCACGTCGTTGCTGATGAAGGAGTCAACGGTTTCAACTTCCACCACTTCTTCTTCCGTCTGCTCGGCGATTTCACGGATATCGACGTTGCTGGCTTCCTGCACCACGCGATGAAGGATCTCGAAATCGAAGTTTTGCTCTTCCGCTTCGATCTTGCCCTTCACCGCTTTAACGGTTGGGCTTTTCGAAATCACGCCGCAATATTCTGGCATGGTGCGGGCAAAATCTTCGGTGCCGATCTTACGCGCCACATCAATGATATGCTCTTTGTCATGGGAGATCAGCGGACGCAGGATCAGCGTATCGGAGGCGTTATCGATCAAACGCAGGTTGGTCAGCGTCTGGCTGGAAACCTGGCCCAGCGCTTCGCCGGTCACCAGCGCCTGCACGCCGTAACGTTCTGCTACCATCGACGCCGCACGCACCATCATACGCTTCAGCACCACGCCCATTTGGCCGTCGTCCACTTTCTCCAGAATCTCACCGACTACCGGCTCGAAGTTGATCGCTACGAAACGTACGCGGTGTGAGCGACCAAAGCGCTGCCACAGGTAGTGTGCAACCTGGCGCACGCCAATCTCGTGTGCCGCACCGCCAAGGTTGAAGAAGCAGTAATGCACGCGGCAGCCGCGACGCATCAGCATGTAGCTCGACACGCCAGAATCAAAACCGCCGGAAATCAGTGACAGAACATCTTCCTGGGTACCAATCGGGAATCCGCCTAAGCCTTCATAGCGTGCGGTGATCAGCAACAGGCGATCGTCGTCGATCTCCAGATTCACCGTTTCATCCGGACGATTGAGCTGCACGCGCGCGCTGGCGATGTGTTGGTTAAGGCCGCCGCCAACGTAGCGTTCCACGTCCTGCGAGCTGAAGCTGTGCTTGCCGCGACGCTTGACGCGCACGCAGAAGCTTTTGCCTTCCAGACGCTCGCGGTTGAGCACCAGCGTCTGCTCGAAGATGTCGTGCATATCGGTGTAGGCGCGATCTTCCACCGCCAGCACATGGTGAATGCCCGGAATGCGCGTCAGTTCGGTGACAAGGGTCTCGCGCAGCGACTCATTCTTAGAACGCACTTCAATGTGGTCCCAATGGCGCACGACTTTAATCTCTTCATCCACGGTGCGCAGAATATTACGAATGCTACTGGAGAGAATTTTGATAAAGCGCAGACGTACCGACTGACTTTTGATGGTGATTTCTGGAAACAGCTTGACGATAAACTTCATGGCGACAGGGGTTCGTTTGGACAAATAAGTGCTAAAAGCATCGGCACTTAACTGTTAAAATCATATAATTGCGGGTTAATTCAGGAGCCCCCGCATCCGAGGCGCAAAAGTATATCACCTTTGCCGGGTGACTGCTTTAAGCAACCTTCATCACATTCATTATTTTGCTAATTAATCCTCGTCAGCTACCATGACCGATTGCAAGATGATCTCCTAACCTGTGAGTCGACACTGATTATGCCGAAAAAAGCCGAAGCGCCTGCCAGTTTTGAAAGCGCATTAGAGCAGCTGGAACAGATTGTCAGCCGCCTGGAAAGTGGCGAGCTGCCGTTAGAGCAGGCGCTGAACGAATTTGAACGCGGCGTACAATTGGCACGTACCGGTCAGCAAACCCTGCAGCAGGCAGAGCAGCGTGTGCAAATTCTGCTTAGCGATGAGAAAGATGCCGCCCTCGCCCCTTTTACCCCGGAAAATGAGTAATGGATTTCGCTAAACTGCTGAGCGCTTACCATCAACGCGTTAATCAGGCATTGACGCGCTTAATAGATCCACTTCCTTTTCAGAGTTCTCCTCTGGTGAATGCCATGGAGTATGGGGCATTATTAGGCGGTAAGCGTCTGCGTCCCTTTCTGGTGTACGCAACAGGCGAAATGCTAAAGGCCGATGCCGCCAGCCTCGATGTGCCGGCTGCGGCCGTGGAATGCATCCATGCTTATTCCCTGATTCATGACGATCTGCCGGCGATGGACGACGATGCGTTACGCCGCGGGCAGCCAACCTGCCATATTAAATATGGTGAAGACACGGCGATTCTCGCCGGCGATGCTCTGCAAACTTTGGCCTTTTCGATTCTGGCCGATCAGCCGATGCCCGGCGTCAGCGCCGACGCGCGTATTGCGATGATTTCCGAACTGGCGCAGGCCAGCGGCGTGGCAGGCATGTGCGGCGGTCAGGCACTGGATTTGGCGGCGGAAGGCAAAAGCATCGATCTGGCGCAGCTGGAACAGATTCACCGCCATAAAACCGGCGCGTTAATTCGCGCCGCGGTACGTCTTGGCGCATTAGCCGCCGGCGATCGTGGCCGCGCCGCGATGCCGCTACTGGATACCTACGCCAATGCCATCGGACTGGCGTTTCAGGTGCAGGATGACATCCTCGATGTGGTCGGCGATACCGCCGTGTTAGGAAAAACACAGGGCGCGGATCAGGCATTGGGTAAAAGCACCTATCCTTCATTGATGGGGCTGGAAAATGCCCGCAGTAAAGCCTGGGATCTTTATCAAGAGGCGCTCGGCGCGCTCGATATTCTGGCGGCACAGTCTTACAACACACTCGCCTTACAAGCGCTGGCAAGCTTCATAATTGAACGCGATAAATAACTTTCATAATGAGTCTCTGATGAGTTTTGATATTGCAAAATACCCGACACTGGCGTTAGCCAACACGGTTCAGGAATTACGTTTATTACCGAAAGAAAAACTTCCGGAGCTGTGTGACGAACTGCGTCAGTATCTGCTGGATAGCGTGAGCCGATCTTCCGGCCACTTTGCATCGGGTCTGGGCGTCGTCGAGCTAACAGTGGCGCTGCATTATGTTTATAACACCCCCTTTGATCATCTGGTGTGGGACGTGGGCCATCAGGCCTATCCGCACAAAATTCTGACCGGACGCCGCGATCGCATCGGCACCATCCGCCAGAAAAATGGCCTGCATCCGTTCCCGTGGCGCGGTGAGAGTGAGTACGACGTGCTGAGCGTAGGTCACTCCTCCACCTCGATCAGCGCCGGGCTCGGCATGGCGGTTGCCGCCGAACGTGAAGGCAAAGGCCGCCGCACCGCCTGTATTATTGGCGATGGCGCGATCACCGCCGGCATGGCGTTTGAAGCCATGAACCACGCCGGTGACATCAAGCCGGATATGCTGGTGATCCTCAACGACAATGAGATGTCGATCTCCGAGAACGTGGGCGCACTCAACAATCGTCTGGCACAGATTCTCTCCGGGAAAACCTATTCACGCCTGCGCGAAGGCGGCAAGCGTGTATTGGGCGGTTTGCCGCCGATCAAAGAGCTGGTGAAGCGCACAGAAGAGCACCTGAAAGGCATGGTGGTGCCGGGTACGCTGTTTGAAGAGCTGGGCTTTAACTACATCGGCCCGGTAGATGGTCACGACGTGCTGACGCTGGTGAGCACGCTGAAGAACATGCGCGATCTGAAAGGTCCGCAGTTCCTGCACATCATGACCAAAAAGGGCAAAGGTTATGCCCCGGCGGAAGAAGATCCGATTACCTGGCATGCGGTACCGAAGTTCGATCCCGCCAGCCTGGCGCTGCCGAAAAGCGTGCCGGGCTTACCAAGCTACTCGAAGATTTTCGGCAACTGGCTGAGCGAAATGGCGGCTGACGATCCGCGCCTGATGGCGGTCACGCCAGCGATGCGCGAAGGCTCGGGCATGGTGAGCTACTCACGCGACTATCCGCAGCAATATTTTGATGTGGCGATTGCCGAGCAGCACGCGGTAACGTTCGCGGCGGGTATGGCGATTGGTGGTTACAAACCGGTTGTGGCGATCTACTCGACCTTCCTGCAGCGCGCCTACGATCAGCTGATCCACGATGTCGCCATCCAGAAATTGCCGGTGCTGTTTGCTATCGATCGCGGCGGCATTGTCGGCGCGGATGGTCAAACTCATCAGGGCGCATTTGATATCGCGTTCTTACGCTGCGTGCCAGAGATGGTGATCATGACGCCAAGCGATGAAAACGAATGTCGTCTGATGCTTTACACCGGATATCACTATCAGGATGGCCCAAGTGCGGTGCGTTACCCGCGCGGTACCGGCACCGGCGCAACGCTGGAACCGCTGGCTAGCTTGCCGCTGGGCAAAGGTATCGTGAAGCGTCGCGGCGAAAAGCTGGCGATCCTTAACTTCGGTACTTTGCTGCCAGAAGCCGCTGCCGCTGCGGAAGCGCTGAATGCCACGCTGGTGGATATGCGTTTTGTGAAGCCACTCGATGAAGCACTGATTGCCGAGCTGGCGGCCAGCCACGATTCGCTGGTTACGCTGGAAGAAGGCGCCATCAAAGGCGGCGCCGGCAGCGGCGTCAATGAGTACGTGATGGCAAAACGCCTGCGCGTGCCGGTGCTCAACCTCGGCCTGCCGGATGAGTTCATCCCACAAGGCACGCAGGAAGAAGTACGTCAGGATTATCAGCTGGATGCCGCCGGTATTCAGCAGCAAATCACTGACTGGCTCGCCCAGTAATCTGCGCGACTCGCTCACCGCCCGGTGAGCGAGCCTGCTGCTATGCTTAGGGAACGATTTCCCTCAAGCATAAGAGCAGGAGCCCTAATAGATGAAAACCATTCCCCTAGGCCAAACCGACTTACAGGTTTCACGTCTCTGTTTAGGCTGCATGACTTACGGCGATCCCACGCGCGGCAATCACGCGTGGACGCTGCCCGAAGAGAGCAGCCGACCGTTGATCAAGCAGGCGCTGGAAGCTGGCATCAACTTCTTCGATACCGCTAACAGCTATTCCGATGGCAGCAGTGAAGAGATCGTGGGCCGGGCGCTGAAAGATTTTGCCCGCCGCGATCAGGTTGTGGTCGCCACCAAGGTCTATTTCCCGCTGAGTAATCTGTCACAAGGCTTGTCGCGTCAGAATATCCTGCAATCGATTGATGACAGCCTGACGCGCCTTGGTATGGAATATGTCGATCTGCTGCAGATTCACCGCTGGGATTACGCCACGCCGATTGAAGAGACGCTGGAAGCGCTGCATGAAGTGGTGAAATCCGGCAAGGCGCGTTACATCGGCGCATCATCAATGCACGCATCGCAGTTTGCTCAGGCGCTGGAACTGCAAAAGCAAAATAACTGGGCGCGCTTTGTCAGCATGCAGGATCAGTACAACCTGATTCAGCGTGAGGAAGAGAATGACATGCATCCGCTGTGTCAGCGCGAAGGGATCGCGGTGCTGCCGTGGAGCCCGCTGGCGCGCGGTAAACTCACGCGTCCATGGGGCGAAACCACCGCACGTTCGGTATCGGATAATGTGATGGAGAAGCTGTATACCGGCACCGAAGAGAACGATGCGGCAATTGCTGAGCGTCTGGCTAACGTAGCCGCCGACAAAGGCGTGACGCGCGCGCAGGTGGCGCTGGCGTGGCTATTACATAAACCGGCGGTCACCGCGCCGATCATTGGCGCTTCGCGCGAGCAACAGTTCGCCGAGCTGGTGAAAGCGGTGGATGTTGAATTAAGTGAGAATGAGATTGCCGAGCTGGAAACGGTATATCAACCGCATCCGGTGGTAGGGTTTGAGTAAGGTAGACCATTCCCCTCACCCCAGCCCTCTCCCGCAAGCGGGCGAGGGAGCAGAACGTGCAGTACCCACCTAATCGTTCCTTCTCTCACTTGTTGGAGCAGAACGAGCAGTCCCTACCTAATTGTCCCCTCTCCCACTTGTGGGAGAGGGTTAGGGTGAGGGCAATTTACTTCGCGCCGAAGTGATCAAACCCTTTCACATCTACACTGCGCGGCTTGCCGTTCTCCAGCAAACTCAGCCCTTCCGATTCGGGTGCAATCTGCCCAATACAGGTATAAGGCACACCAAAATGGCCGAGCGCCACGTCAATCGCGCCACGGTTCACTTCTGGCACGGTAAAGCACAGCTCGTAATCTTCGCCGCCGCTCAACGCCCATTTCAGCACCAGTTCAGGCTCGAAGTGATCGCGCAGGGCCGCTGAAAGCGGTAACGCGTCGAGATTGATGCGAGCGCCAACGCGGCTGGCGGTCAGCACATGGCCGAGATCGGAAATCAGGCCATCAGAGATATCGATCGCCGAGGTTGCCAGACCGCGCAGCGCCTGGCCTTGCAGCACGCGCGGCATTGGACGCAAATGGCGTTTGATCAACGCTTCGTGCACCGCCGGATCGTTCAGGCGATGGCGATGCTGCAGCAACGATAAACCGGCCGCGCTGTCACCCAAGGTGCCGGTGACAAAGATCCAGTCGCCTGGCTTCGCGCCCGAACGTTTCAGCGCCCTTCCCACTGGCACTAAACCGTGAATGCCGAGCGTCATGCTCAGCGGTCCGCGCGTGGTATCGCCACCAATCAGCTGCATATCGTAATAATCCAGCAGCTCAAACAGGCTGTCGCTAAAGGCCGCCACCCACGGTTCATCGATTTCAGGCAGCGTTAATGCCAGCGTCAGCCAGGCCGGATCGGCGCCCATGGCGGCTAAATCACTGAGATTAACGGCGACGGCTTTGTAGCCGAGATCGGCGGGATGGATATCACGTAAGAAGTGGACGCCTGCAACCAGCGTGTCGGTGCTGATGGCAAGTGTCTGTTTTTCTGGCACGTTAAGTAACGCGCAGTCGTCACCAATTCCTTTCTCCACATCGCGGCGGGAGCTGGTGACGCGGTTAAAGTAACGTGCAATCAGTTCGAATTCACCACAGGACATAAGTCAGGTCTCAATGAGAAAAAGGCCGGATAACCGGCCTTTAACGCTATTTTTTGTTTGGTCGAATTTGCGGGGCAGCTTTGTCGAGCACACCGTTGACGAATTTGTGGCTGTCTTCAGCACCAAACACTTTTGCCAACTCGATGCCTTCGTTGATGGCCACTTTATACGGCACATCAGAACGCTTGCTCAGCTCATACAGCGAAATACGCAGGATGGCTTTTTCTACCTGGCCCAGCTCTTCCAGCTGACGCGACAGGTAAGGCTTCATCAGACCGTCCAGGTACGCGCTGTTAGTCGCCACACCGGCCAGCAATTCGCGGAAATAGCTAATATCGACGTCTTTGACGTCTTGTTCCGCCAGAAACTGGTATTCCACATCGGCAATGTCGTTCTTAGACAGCTGCCAGGAGTAAAGCGCCTGGACAGCGCACTCACGGGCGCGACGACGAGCAGCAGGTTTCACAAAATTCCCCTTACAAAAATCAGGCTTTGATGGCTTTCAATACGTTGATCATTTCGAGTGCAGTCAGGGCCGCTTCGGCACCTTTATTACCTGCTTTCGTGCCGGCGCGTTCAATCGCCTGCTCGATATTTTCAGTGGTCAACACGCCGAAGGTCACCGGGATTTCACTGGTCATCGCGACGTGCGCAATGCCCGAGCTGGCTTCACCGGCCACATATTCGAAATGTGCGGTGCCGCCACGGATGACAGTGCCCAACGCAACAATGGCGTCGTGCTTACCGGCTTTCGCCAGTGCGCGTGCTGCCAGCGGCAGTTCGTATGCACCTGGAACCCAGACAACGGTGATGTTATCTGCTTTCACCTGGCCGATGCGCTTAAGTGCGTCAATCGCGCCGTCCAGCAGGCTGTCATTAATGAAGTTGTTAAAACGCGCAATTACGATGGCAATGTTTGCATCAGGCGTGGCAACAGGAGCTTCGATAACTTTCATACATATCCTTTGGGTTGTTTTATGGCCCCGCAGAAGGGGGCGGATTCTATCATACTCTTTGGCGACGCGCTCAGGCTTTTCCGCGCGCTTTCAGCGCGGCGTCAGCGTCAGGCGCAGGTCCTCGCCAACCAGGCGCACATCGCTAAAATTCAGGGCCGGCGCATCGGCCAGCTGTTCCAGTCCGGGCAGCGTGCACAGGCCGCGTGCGGCATTCCCTAACAGCTTTGGCGCCATGTAAACAATCAGCTCATCCACCAAGCCCGCTTGCAGCAAAGCACCCGCTAATCCGGCACCCGCTTCCACCCACACGCTGTTGATCTGGCGCTGGCCGAGCAACATCATCATCGCGACCAAATCAAGCTGTTCACCACGCTGCGGCACCACAATCTGGGTCACGCTGGCGGGCCACTCGTGTTGATCGGGCTCGCAGCGCATCAGCCAGGTTTCGCCTGGCTGGTCAATCAGTCGGTGTTGCGGCGTGACGCGCTGTTGGCTGTCAATCACCACGCGCACCGGCTGACGCAGCTGGCTTTCATCAAGCTGCGCACGCACCTCTTCATTCAATTCCCTCCAGCGTACCGTGAGCGACGGATTGTCAGCCAACACCGTGGCGCTGGTGCTAAGAATAGCTGAACTCTGGGCGCGTAAACGTTGCACATCGCGCCTTGCGGCCGCAGAGGTGATCCACTGACTTTCGCCACTCGCCATGGCGGTGCGGCCATCAAGGGATGCGCCGAGTTTCAGCTGGATCCACGGGAATCCGGTCCGCATACGTTTGAGAAAACCCCGGTTCAGCGCTTCCGCTTCGTTCATCATCAGGCCATGACTGACGTCGATGCCCGCCTGCTGTAAACGGTAGAGTCCACGTCCTGCCACCTGCGGATTGGGATCCTGCATCGCGGCGACCACGCGCGTCACGCCTGCGGCAATCAGCGCATCGCAGCACGGCGGCGTGCGTCCATGGTGGCTACAAGGTTCCAGCGTGACATACGCGGTTGCGCCAGCAGCTCGTTCGCCCGCCATACGCAGCGCATGCACTTCGGCATGCGGTTCGCCGGCGCGCTGATGCCAGCCTTCGCCGACAATCTCGCCCTCGCGCACAATCACGCAGCCAACGTTGGGGTTAGGTGTGGTGGTAAAGCGTCCGCGCCGCGCCAGTTCCAGCGCGCGCGCCATATAGCGTTCGTCAGTCATGGATTAGTCCTGTAGACGGGCGATCTCTTCACCAAAATCGCGAATATCTTCGAAGCTGCGATAGACCGAGGCAAAGCGAATGTAGGCCACTTTATCGAGCTTTTTCAGCTCATCCATCACCAGATTGCCGATCAGTGCGCTTGGCACTTCGCGTTCACCGGTGGCACGCAGCTGAGTTTTAATATGATTGACCGCGCTTTCAACCGCATCGGCGCTGACGGGGCGTTTTTCCAGCGCCTTAATCATGCCGCTGCTGAGCTTGTCTTCATTGAAGGGTTCACGCACATCGTTGCTTTTTACCACGCGCGGCATCACCAACTCTGCCACTTCAAAGGTGGTAAAACGCTCATGACACACCAGACACTGACGACGGCGACGCACCGACGATCCTTCACTAACCAGACGAGAATCAATCACTTTGGTGTCCACAGCGGAGCAGAATGGGCAATGCATGAGGCTTCCTGATGCGAGATAAATAGGCCACACAGTGTAGCGCGATCGCGCCACAAAATGTATGTGTGTGGCACATAATGTGTGAATCCCCGTTTGTGACGTTAAGCCAAATGCAAGACATCACCTACATGACCTCAGGCAAAAAACCACTACGCTTAAAGAGCCGCCAGCAAGGCGGCCAACATCATAAAAATCTGGAGGATGTATGGGTCTGTTTGATTTCGTGAAAGATGCTGGAGAAAAACTGTGGGATGCCGTCAGTGGCGGCGGCGACGATGCCAGCAAGAAATTGCAGGATCACATCAACAAACTCGGTTTGCCCGACAGCGATAAGGTCAAGGTGGATGTCAAAGGCGATACCGTTACTGTGACTGGTGATGGCATCTCTCAGGAGTTGAAAGAGAAGATTCTGGTGGCCGCCGGCAACGTCGCGGGCATCACAAAGGTGGATGACAAGGTCACCGCCAGCGATGCCGCTACGCCCGCGAAATTCTATACCGTGAAAAAAGGCGATACCTTGAGTGCGGTATCGAAAGAGGTCTACGGAAATCCTAATGAATACAACAAGATTTTCGAAGCGAACAAGCCAATGCTGACGCATCCTGATAAGATCTACCCTGGCCAGGTTTTACGAATTCCCGAATAAAGAAAGGACATTGCATGACGATCAGGACGTTTTGGGCTCCGGCAGCACTCTCTTTGCTGGTTCTCAGTGGTTGCAGTTCAACGCCGGTTTCACCGCAGGTCAAAGAGTTGCATCAGGAGGTGAGTCAGCTTAATCAGCAGATGCGCAAGCTGACCAATCAGGCAACGGCGCTGGAGATTCAGGGACAGCTGAACAGCCAATCCACCCAGGGCGCGTGGCTGTTACCGCAAGCCAATACGCCGGTGGAGTTACAGACGCAGCTAGGTAAATTGCGTTTGTCACTCTCGCAGGTGGCGGGTGAAGCCAGCGGCAGTCGCGCCAATCTGAATATCCGCTCAACCGATGATCAGCCGATTCCGGCACTGCGCGCGACCGTGGTATGGGGCGAAATGGATCCGGCCAGCGGCAAACCGCTTAACGCGGGCAGCCTGAGCCAGACCATCGAGGTTCCTGCACAGTTAATGCCGCGCAGTTCCGTTAGCGTACCGCTGCGACTCAGCGGGTTAACTCCGGAGCAACTCGGCTACGTGCGCGTGCACGATGTTGAGCCTCCAGCGACGAAAACCACGCCCTGATCGACAGGCATAAAAAAACGGGCTGCCAATGGCAGCCCGTTTACTTTCTGACTCCGCGTTACGGCAGAATCGAAGGCTGATCTGCGCCCTCTTTTTCCACTTTCTGTACCAGCATATGTTCACGCTTCATGCCGAGTTTCAGCGCCAGCGCTGAAGAGACATAAATCGATGAAATGGTACCAATGGTGACACCGATCAGCATGGTCAGTGAGAAACCTTTCAGCAACGCACCACCAAACACGAACAGGATCATGATCATCGCCAGCGTGGTGATGGAGGTGATCAAGGTACGGCTCAGCGTCTGGGTCAGCGACACGTTAGTGATGTCGTAAGAAGAACCGCGGCGGATCTTGCGGAAGTTCTCACGAATACGGTCGGATACCACGATCTTATCGTTAAGCGAGTAGCCAATTACCGACATCAATGAGGCGACAATCGTCAGGTCGATTTCGACGTGCGCCAGCGACAAAATGCCACAGGTGATGATCACATCGTGCGCCAGCGCCAGTACGGTGCCGAGCGCTAAACGCCACTCAAAGCGGAAGCCGATGTAGATCAAAATCGCAATCAGCGCTGACAGAAGCGCCATCGCACCGGCCTGCGCCAGATCGCTACCCACGCTTGGGCCAACGAACTCGATGCGTTTCACGGTAGCGTTCTGCTGCGTGGTCTGGCTAATGGAAGCCAGCACTTTATTGCCCAGTTCGGTGCCGGCATTGCCGGTGGCCGGAGGCATACGCACCATCACATCACGGCTGCTACCAAAGTTCTGCACCAGCGGCTCTTCAAAGCCCGCTTTCACCAAACCTTCACGCAGCGCGTCGAGATCCGCCGGTTTTTCCAGGTTAATCTCAATCACCGTTCCGCCGGTAAAGTCGAGGCCCCAGTTGAAGCCTCGCACACCGACAATGACGATAGATGCCACAATCAGCAGACCGGAGATGATGAAAGCCAGCTTATCCCAGCGCATAAAGTCGACGACTTTACGCCCGTGGTTTAGCTGCTCAATACTATATTCCTGTGCCACAACGCACTCCTCAGATAGACAGCTTGTTGATGCGTTTGCCGCCGTACACCAGGTTAACGATGGCACGGGTGCCGACGATAGCGGTAAACATTGAGGTTGCGATACCGATAGCCGTAGTAATCGCAAAGCCTTTGATTGAACCGGTACCGACCGCATAAAGAATGATCACTTTGATAAGCGTAGTGACGTTGGCATCGACGATACTGGAGAAGGCGCCTTTATAGCCTTCATGAATCGCCTGCTGTACCGAGCGTCCGTTACGCAACTCTTCTTTAATACGTTCGTTAATCAACACGTTAGCATCGACCGCAACCGCCAGCGTCAGCACGATACCGGCAATACCCGGCATGGTGAGCGTCGCGCCTGGCAGCAGTGACATGATGCCGACAATCAGCACCAGGTTACACAGCAGCGCGCTGGTAGCGATGAGACCAAACTTCTTGTAGAACACCACCATGAACAGGATTGACGCAATCAAACCCCACAGGCAGGCTTCGAGGCCTTGTGTGATGTTCTGCTGCCCCATGGTTGGGCCGATAGTACGCTCTTCTACAATCTGGATTGGCGCAATCAACGCACCCGCGCGCAGCAGCAGCGACAGCTGACGTGCTTCGTTTGCATTATTGATACCGGTGATACGGAAGCTGTTACCGAGGCGCGACTGGATGTTCGCCACGTTAATCACCTCTTCCTGTTTCACCAGAATCGACCGGCCGTTGGCATCTTTCTTACCGCTGTCTTTGTACTCCACAAACAGGGTCGCCATCGGCTTACCGATGTTGTCCTTGGTGAAGTTGGACATCATGTTGCCGCCCGCGCCATCCAGTGAAATGTTCACCTGCGGCTGGTTATACTCATCCATGCTCGACGTGGAATCGGTGATGTGATCACCGGTCAGAATCACACGCTTGTACAGCACCACTGGCTGCCCGTCGCGGGTTTTCTTCACTTCCGAATCGCCTGGCACACGGCCGCTGGCCGCTGCGGTTGGATCCACGCTGGTGTTCACCAGACGGAATTCCAGCGTGGCAGTTGCGCCCAGAATCTCTTTCGCGCGCGCGGTGTCTTGAATACCCGGCAGTTCCACCACGATGCGGTCAGAACCCTGACGCTGCACCAGCGGTTCGGCAACGCCGAGCTGGTTCACACGGTTACGCAGAATGGTGATGTTTTGCTGCACCGCATATTCACGCGCTTCGCTCAGACGCGCATCACTCATCACCGCACGCAGCGCATCGCTGCCCTGGCTTGAGATCACCAGATCACGGTGGCGAGTAGACAAGTAGCTGATTGCCGCATCACGGCTGGCGCCGTCACGGAAACGCACTTCTACGCCATAGTTCGCGATTTTATTAACGGTGGTATACGGAATGCTTTTGTCGCGCAGATCGCTGCGCAGGCTGTCGGCGTTCTGCTCTTGCAGTTTGCCCAGAGCCGTATCCATATCCACTTCCATCAGGAAGTGAACGCCGCCGCGCAGATCAAGACCGAGTTTCATCGGTTCCGCGGACAGCATGCTCAGCCAGCGAGGCGTTGCCGGCGCAAGGTTAAGGGCCACAATGTAGTCTTCGCCCAGCGCGCTGGTGAGTGCATCACGCGCGCGCAGCTGTCCATCCTGCGTTGCAAAGCGGGCCAGAATGGCACCATTTTCCAGAGCGAGGGATTTGCTCTCGATATTATCTTGTTTTAATACGGTCTGGATCTGATCCAACGTTTGCTCACTGGCGGCGCCACCGCGCGCACCAGTGATCTGAACGGCCGGATCCTCACCATAAAGGTTAGGAAGCGCATAGAGCAGGCCGACGAGAATCACGACGACCAGCATGATGTACTTCCACAAAGGATAACGGTTTAACACGGCAGTTCCCTTCGGGAAGAAAAAATTACAGCGCCTTCAAAGTACCTTTCGGCAGAACGGCGGCCACGAAATCACGTTTAACAACTACTTCAGTGGTGTCGTTCAGGGCAATAGAAACATAGCCAGTTTCTGCCACTTTGGTCACACGGCCAACTAAACCACCGCTGGTCAGCACTTCATCACCTTTAGAGATGGAATCCATCAGTTTCTTGTGATCTTTAGTACGCTTCTGCTGCGGACGCAGAATCATGAAGTAGAAGATCAGACCAAATACCACCAGCATGATCACCAGAGAATACGGACTTCCCTGAGACGGTGCGCCTGCTGCGGCTACGGCGTCAGAAATGAAAAAGCTCATTAAATTTCCCTCATTGATGAATTATCAGACGTTCAGCGGAGGAACCGCCTTCCCCGTCCGTTGGTAGAACTCGCTAACAAAGTGCTCTAATTTACCCTCTTCGATAGCCTTACGTAAACCGGCCATCAAACGCTGGTAATAGCGCAGATTGTGAATCGTATTCAGGCGTGCGCCCAGTATTTCGTTACAGCGATCAAGATGATGCAAGTAGGCGCGGCTATAATTGCGACAGGTGTAACAATCACACTCTGCATCCAGCGTTGCGGTGTCATCTTTATACCGGGCATTACGAATTTTCACCACGCCATCGGTAACAAACAGATGACCATTGCGCGCATTGCGCGTTGGCATAACGCAGTCAAACATATCGATACCGCGGCGAACGCCTTCCACCAGATCTTCTGGCTTGCCGACGCCCATCAAATAACGCGGTTTGTCTTGCGGAATTTGCGGACAGACGTGCTCCAGGATTCGGTGCATGTCCTCTTTAGGTTCACCCACCGCCAGGCCGCCCACAGCGTACCCATCAAAGCCAATCTCTACCAGACCTTTAACCGAGACATCTCGTAAATCTTCGTAAACACCGCCCTGAATAATACCGAATAATGCATTTTTATTGCCGAGTGAATCGAAGCGATCGCGGCTGCGTTGTGCCCAGCGCAACGACATCTCCATCGAACGTTTGGCGTAATCCCAATCCGCCGGATATGGCGTACATTCGTCGAAGATCATCACCACGTCAGAACCGAGATCGAACTGAATTTCCATCGACTTTTCCGGATCGAGGAAAATCGGATCGCCGTTGATCGGGTTACGGAAGTGCACGCCCGCTTCGGTGATCTTACGGATATCGCCAAGGCTGAACACCTGGAAGCCGCCGGAATCGGTAAGGATCGGTCCTTGCCAGTTCATGAAATCGTGCAGGTCGCCGTGCAGTTTCATGATCTCCTGACCTGGGCGCAGCCACAGGTGGAAGGTGTTGCCGAGCAGGATCTGCGCGCCGGTCTCTTTCACTTCTTCCGGCGTCATGCCTTTCACCGTGCCGTAAGTGCCCACGGGCATAAATGCTGGGGTTTCAACAACGCCACGATCAAAAACCAGACGGCCACGGCGCGCGCGCCCGTCGGTAGTATCTAATTCAAATTTCACATTAACCTCTGATCAGAGAAACAGTCTGATTCAATTATGCGCCGACGCTTTCGTCAGGCGCTTGTGGATTACGGGTGATGTACATCGCATCCCCGTAGCTAAAGAAACGGTACTGCTCTGCCACCGCGCTGTGATAAGCCGCCATGGTGTGCTGATAACCAGCAAAGGCCGAAACCAGCATAATCAGGGTCGATTCCGGCAGATGGAAGTTGGTGATCAGCGCATCGATCACCTGATAGTGATAGCCGGGATAGATGAAAATCTGTGTGTCATCGAAGAAGGGTGCAATCAGCGCATTCTGGCTGGCCTTCGCGGCGCTCTCCAGCGAACGTACTGAGGTGGTGCCCACGGCGACCACTTTGTTGCCGCGTGCTTTACACGCCAGCACCGCATCCACCACATCCTGCGGCACTTCCGCGTATTCGGCATGCATGATGTGATCCTCGATGGTTTCAACGCGCACCGGCTGGAAAGTCCCGGCACCGACGTGCAGCGTGACAAACGCCATCTCGACGCCTTTAGCTTTCAGCGCTTCCAGCAGCGGCTCGTCAAAGTGCAAACCGGCGGTCGGTGCGGCGACGGCGCCGGGACGCACGCCGTACACGGTCTGGTACAGCTCACGGTCAGCATCTTCATCCGGACGATCAATATACGGCGGCAGCGGCATATGGCCGACGCTGTTGAGAATATCCAGCACCGCGCGATCGTCTTCGAAGGCGATCTCAAACAGTGTGTCATGGCGCGCCACCATCGTGGCTTTGACACTTTCGTCATCGCCCAGCAGCAGCGCTGCGCCCGGCTTGGGCGCTTTGGAGGCGCGCACGTGCGCCAGCACGCGCTTATCGTCCAGCATGCGCTCAACCAGCATCTCGATTTTGCCGCCGCTGGCTTTACGCCCAAAGACGCGCGCCGGAATCACGCGGGTGTTGTTGAACACCAGCAGATCGCCCGGATTGAGCTTATCCATCACGTCTGTAAATACGCCGTGGCTTAACGCGCCGCTTGGACCATCCAGCGACAGCAAGCGGCAACCGCTTCGCTGCGCCTGCGGATAGTGGGCGATTAAGGATTCTGGCAACTCAAAGGTAAAATCGGCTACGCGCATGCTTCACTTCTTCAGGACTTAAAATCAGGCGGCATAGTCTAGCGGAAAAGCGGCAAATTCTGAACAACTGGCTGCGCTTCTGTGATTCTGCGAATACACAAAATAATTCGAGGTGCAGGCAGGCGGCAAACGAGAGCAGCCCACGCACCTGTAACTTGATGTATGACGTGTATATAATGCGCCATGAACTTTCTCGCTCACCTTCACCTGGCGCAGCTGGCTAACAGCTCTCTGCTGGGCAATCTCATGGCCGATTTCGTGCGCGGCAACGTGCAATCACAATGGCCTGCACCGGTGGTGGATGGCATTGCCATGCATCGTCGCCTCGACGTCCTGACCGATAACCTGCCCGAAGTGCGGATTGCGCGTGCGCTGTTTCGTCCGGAAACGCGCCGCGTGGCCCCCATCACGCTCGACGTGATTTGGGACCATTTCCTCGCGCTGCACTGGGATAAATTCCACCCAACGCAGTCGCTGGTGGCATTTACCGCGGCGGCTGAACAAAACATCGTGCCGCAGCTGGCGGGCACGCCGGAAGGTTTCATTGAGCTGAACGCAGTGATGTGGCGCGAACGCTGGTTTGAGCACTATGCCGAACCAACGCGGCTGGCACGCGTGCTCAACGGCATGGCGCATCGCCGTCCGCGCTTAGCCGCGCTGCGCGACTCCTATCAGGATTTTGTTGATCACTACGAGCAACTTGAGCCGCTGTTCTTCCAGTTTTATCCGCGCTTAATGGCCGCCGCGCGCGCGCAGGAATTGTAATATTAGGTAATTCAAGACCCGTCTGTTGGACGGGAAATTTCCCATCACCTACCCTGCGTGACCTTAATCTTCGTCACACTCAGGGAAATCTCATGCAGCATCTTATTGCCAACCGGCTCGCAGAAGCCGGTCTTAGCTACACGCACATCCTGGCATTGGGGATAGTGATTGCCATTATCTTTGCCATCTCACTGCTTACTCACGCCATTCTGCACCGCGCTATCTTGCCGCTGCTGCGTCGATACACCGAGAAAAGTAGCCGTCAGTGGCCAAAAGCGCTGATTAACAGTCGCCTGTTTAGCCGCAGCGTCTGGCTGATGCAAGGTGTGCTATTCAAATTACAGACTGAACTCTTCCTGCACGACAGTGCTCAGATCTATGCAGCGCTGCTGATTTTCGCCCAGCTGTGGATGATGGTCTTCGCCCTGCTGATGTTGTTCTCCTTGCTGGATTTACTGCAGCAGCTCAGCGCGAACAGCATGCTGGCGCAGCAATTACCGCTGCGCGGTATTATCCAGAGCGTGAAATTGATCGCCGCCATTTTAATGGTAATCATGATTATTTCGCTGCTGTTGGGTAAATCGCCCGGCGTATTGATCACCGGACTCGGTGCCATGACCGCGGTGCTGATGCTGGTATTTAAAGATCCAATTCTGGGTCTGGTGGCCGGTATTCAGTTAGCGGCCAATAATATGCTGAAAATGAATGACTGGCTGGAAATGCCGAAATATGGCGCGGACGGTGCGGTCATCGATATTTCTTTAACCACGGTAAAAGTGCGCAACTGGGATAACACCATTGTTACCATTCCCGCTTACGCCTTAATTTCCGACTCCTTTAAAAACTGGCGCGGCATGTCGGAATCCGGTGGGCGTCGCATTAAGCGCAGCATTCATATTGATACCACCAGTATTGGCTTCCTTGATGATGCCATGATGCAGCAGCTGAAAAGTGCGCATCTGCTGGCACCGTATCTGGATAGCAAAAGCGAAGAAGTGGCCGC
This sequence comes from Pantoea endophytica, assembly GCF_002858935.1. Classification (GTDB taxonomy): domain Bacteria; phylum Pseudomonadota; class Gammaproteobacteria; order Enterobacterales; family Enterobacteriaceae; genus Pantoea; species Pantoea leporis. Next base: position 97,543 of record NZ_PJRT01000010.1, read on the forward strand.
ATGGAATGCGCAACTGGGCTGTGATTTAGATTCGCCACTCAACGGTCGCCGCCTGACGAATATCGGTACCTTCCGCGTCTGGCTGCAGAGCTGGCTGGAGCAGCATCCGCGTATTCACAAAGAGATGACGTTAATGGTGCGGCAGTTAGCGCCAGGTGAAAACGGTCTGCCGCTGGAAGTGTATGTGTTCACCAACACCACGGTGTGGAAAGAGTACGAGAATATTCAAGCGGATATCTTTGACCATATTTACGCAGTGCTACCTACTTTCGGTCTGCGCGTCCATCAATCGCCAACCGGTAATGACATGCGTCAAATTGGCGTAAGAACCCGCCACTAAGGCTTCATCCCGTATTACCCGCCAGTAAGAAGAAAAATTTCACTGGCGGGCTTTTCCCCCTCTTGTCACGCGCAGCCATCTGCGGCTTAATGAAGCCTTTCTTAACTTTTGTTAACTTCGTCACACAGCCAATACGCCATTTTTGGCGTCTGTTGTTGCTTCGCCAGCCTGAAAATCATAAGAGGGAAAGATGTCATCAGCTTCGCTTACCGAACTCGACGCACGTTATCATTTCGCCTGTGATGTTGCCAAAACCGCCGCCAGCCGGGCTCTATCCTGGTATCAGCAACGTCATCAATTAGTGGTTGAGCATAAGAAAGATCTGCAGGATGTGGTCAGCGAAGCCGATCGCAACGTTGAGGCATTGGTCAAGCATTTGATCCACGAACGCTTTCCTGACGATGCGGTGTTGGGTGAAGAGAGCGGCGGCAATACTGCTGGCGCACGCTTTATCTGGGTGCTCGATCCGATTGATGGCACCAGCAGCTTTCTTAACGGCTTGCACAACTGGTGCGTATCGCTGGCGATCGTTTGTGAAAACGAAGCGGTGATTGGTGTGGTGTGCGATCCCAATCATCATGAAACCTTTCACGCCTGCCGCGGCAAAGGTGCTTGGGTTAATGATAAGCGCATTCAGGCGCACAGCGCGCAGCAGCTCGATCAGGGATTGCTTGGTCTGAGCAGCTCCAACAGCCAACCGATTGAACCGCTGACCACTTTTATCAGCGCATTACTGGCGCAGGGCGGCATGTTTATCCGCAACGGCTCGGGGGCGTTGATGAGCGCATGGGCGGCGGCCGGTCGCTTAATTGGTTACTACGAAGCGCATATGAATCCGTGGGATGGCTTGCCGGGCATTGTGCTGATGCGCGAAGCGGGCGGCATTACCAACGATTATCTGGCTAATCACGGCTTGCAGAACGGCAATCCGGTGCTGCTGGCTAATGCGGTGATTTATCCGCAGCTGAAAGCGCTGCTGCCTGGGCATTTATCGTTATAATTTCCGTAATCGGTTAAGTTCGTTAATTTATGCGAACTTAACCTTCATGCAAAATTACTTAAGCGCGCTGTTAGTAATATTCTATTCCGAAGTGAGAATTTTCTCTTTTTTTCTTAAACATCCCGGCATCAATAAAAATACGATATGCTGCGCAAGTCAAACATCCCTTAGTAATACTTATTTTCTCCTTTTTTGTTGTTCTTTTCGGCGCCAGGATGCGCCGAGATATTTTTTGGCATTTTATTATTTCGGGATAGCGTGATTATTTTTTTTTATTATTTTTAATCGTCATCGATAATAAAGGTCGCCATCAATGGCGACCTTACAATATCATCAGCTTTTACGCTTTTTCACTAGCGGCCACGCCAGTAATAGCAGCGCAATCCACGCAAAACCAACGTACAGCGACACGCGCGTATCCGGGAAGTAACCAATCAGCCCAATAATGAAGGCCAGGAATAGCACGCCGAACCATGCGGTAGCGCTACCGCCCGGCATGGCAAAATCCAGCTTACCGGCTTGCTCTTTGCCAATCTTGCGGCGGAAGGCGATCTGCGACAGCAGAATCATGATCCACACCCAAACGGTAGCAAAGGTCGCCAGCGAGGCGATCACCAGGAACACTTTCTCTGGCATCAGGTAGTTGAGATACACCGCAATCAGCATCGCCAGCATCATCACCAAAACGGTCACCCACGGAATTCCTCGATTCGAAACCTTCTGGAATACCTTCGGTGCGTGGCCCTGTTGCGCCATGCCGTGCAGCATACGCCCCACGCCAAACACATCGCTGTTAATCGCCGACAGCGACGCCGTCAGCACCACGAAGTTAAGAATTGATGCCGCCGCCGCAATACCCAAATGCTGGAAGGTCAGCACGAACGGACTGCCAGAAGTGCCCACCTGATTCCACGGATAAATCGACATGATGACGAACAGCGTACCAACGTAGAACACCAGAATACGCATCGGTACGGAGTTGATGGCGCGTGGAATCGAGGTCTTCGGATCTTCCGCTTCACCGGCAGTAATCCCGATAATCTCAATGCCGCCGTAGGCAAACATCACCATCTGCAGTGAAAGCAGCATGCCGACAATGCCGTGCGCGAAGAAGCCGCCGTTGGTCCACAGATTGTGAATGCCGGTCGGCTGGCCGCCGTTGCCGATGCCCCAGAAAATCATGCCGAAGCCGGCGAGAATCATGATGATGATGGTGGCGACTTTGAAAAAGGAGAACCAGAACTCCACTTCGCCAAAGACTTTCACGCTCATCAGGTTGATGGCGCCGATAATCAGCACCACGCTCAGCACCCAAATCCAGTGCGGCACATCGGGGAACCACACGCCCATGTAGATACCAAAAGCCGTTACGTCGGCAATCGCCACAATCAGGATTTCAAAACAGTAGGTCCAGCCGGTGATGTATCCGGCCAGCGGGCCGAGATAATCCTGCGCATAGCGCGAGAATGAGCTGGCCTGCGGGTTGTTGACCGACATTTCCCCCAACGCACGCATGATGATGTACGCCACCGCACCGCCGATGATGTACGCCAGCAGCACGCTTGGGCCCGCCATTTTGATAGCATCTGCCGAGCCGTAAAACAGCCCGGTGCCAATCGCCGATCCCAGCGCCATAAAGCGAATGTGGCGCGTGCTCAGTCCGCGTTTGAGCTTATTGGTTTCTTGCATAACACTCAGTACCTTGAAAATGAAAAACCACGGGCAAGCCCGTGGTTGGAATTAACAGCAATGTCGCTTACTGATGAACCGCGACCTGCTCACGTCCTTTTGCCCGATCAACCACCGCGGCAATCACCAGCATCGCCAGCGATGGCGGCAACCAGGAAAGTCCCTGATCGGCCAGCGGCAAATGCTGACTGAACAGCGGCAACACATCTTTAAAGCTGGTGGTTTTGATGGCATCAACGATACCGAACAGCAGGCTTACCAGCATGGTCGGCGCGATAATACGCGAACTTTTGTTCCAGAACTTCAGCGTGAAGCTCAGCACCACCAGCACGATGCATGGCGGATAAATCGCCGTCAGCACCGGAATCGAAATCTGAATCAGATGGCTCAGACCGAGATTCGACACCACCATCGAGAACAGACCCAGAATAAATACCAGCGTTTTATACGACAGCGGAACATATTGCGCAAAGAATTCTGCACAGGCGCACGTCAGGCCCACCGCCGTCACCATGCAAGCGACGAAGATCAGTGCCGCAAGGAAGAAGCTGCCCATGCCGCCGAAGGTCTGCTGCACATAAGCATGCAGAATTTCAGCACCGTTCGCGCTTTGCGCCACTAATGCGCCGCTATCGTTACCGAGTTTGAACAGCGTCAGGTAAATCAGCGTCAAACCGATACCGGCGATGATGCCCGCCAGCATGGTGTAGCGCGTCAGCAGTTTGGCATCTTCCACACCGCGTGAGCGCGCCGCATTGACGATGACGATACCGAACACCAGCGCTCCCAGCGTATCCATGGTCAGATAACCATTAACGAAACCGCTGGAGAAGGCGGCACGCTGATACTCTTCGGTGCCCGGCGAAACGCCACCGGCCGGCCAGATCAGCACGGCAACGCCGAGCACAATCAGCGCCAGAATTTTCAGCGGAGCGAGGAAGTGGCCGACGGTATCCAGCAGTTTGCCCGGATACAGTGAGATGCCAATCACCAGCGCGAAGTAAATCAGGCTGTAAATGAACAGCGGCAGCGTGCCGTCGCCGGTCAGCGGTGCAATACCTACGGCAAAGGAAACGGTGGCGGTACGCGGCGTGGCAAACAGCGGGCCAACAGCCAGGTAACACACGGTCGCCAGCAGCAAGCCTGCGGCTTTACCAATCGGCGAGCTCAGCGCATCAATGCCGCCGCCCACACGCGCCAGCGCGATGACGGTGATCACCGGTAAGCCAACAGCCGTAATCAGGAAGCCGAAAGCCGCAATCCAAACGTGTTCGCCAGACTGAATCCCCACCATCGGTGGGAAGATGATATTTCCTGCGCCAACGAACAGGGCAAACGTCATGAAGCCCAGCGCCAGGATATCCTTGGAGGTTAAACGATGTGTCATAAACTTCTGTACTGCCTGTAGCTGATGTTGCGGTGGAAGTTGAGTTCGTGTTGTCCTCTGGATGCGCTAAAACAAGGGCTTATCAGGCAAGACCAGCGTGTTATGCGGGACTAATCGTTAAAGCGCAGGTGATTTAATCTACTTTTCTTCTGTTCGCAGAGGGATAAATCGACAACGGCGCAAATTAGAACGTTTATAGCGAAGAAAGGCAATACAGGATCGAAAAACCAGAAGGATATAACAAGATAGTGGAAGAAAGCAGTGAATCGCGGTGGAATAGCGGCAAAACACCTCAGATGATTTGCTAAATGTTTCCTCGATGCGAGAGATCTCTTTGCATAAATCAGCCTGCAGATGCACAAAAGGCGCGATTTACGCGCCTGTTTGGCTAACTTTACAGCATTACCAGACTGTTCTTGCTATATCGACCACCAGACGAATCTTCTGCCACTGCTGCTCTTCGCTCAGGCTGTTGCCCTCTTCGGTTGAGGCAAAGCCACACTGCGGGCTAAGGCAGATTTGATCAAGACTCACGAACTGTGCTGCTTCCTGCAGACGCGCTTTCACCTGCTGCGCATCCTCCAGCTCGCCGGTTTTGGTGGTGATCAAACCCAGCACCACTTGCTGATGACCCGGCTTGAGGAAGCGCAGCGGCTCAAAACCACCTGAACGTTCGTTGTCATACTCAAGGTAGAAAGCATCGATATTTACGCCGCCAAACAGCACTTCGGCGACCGGCTCATAGCCACCTTCGGAAATCCAGGTTGAGCGGAAGTTGCCGCGACACACATGCAGCCCAACGGTCAGATCCTCTGGCTTACCTTCCAGTGCAGTATTCAGCACTTCAGCATAGATGCGCGCCAGTTCCTGTGGATCTTCACCACGCTCGCGGATCTGCTGCTGCTGTTCGGTTGAACACAGATAGGCCCACACCGTGTCATCCAGCTGCAGATAACGGCAGCCAGCCGCATAAAACGCTGTGATGGCGTCTTTGTAGGTCTGCGCCAGATCGGCGAAGTACTCTTTCAGATCGGGATACACCGTGGCATCGATCACCTTACGGCCACCGCGGAAGTGCAGCACGCTTGGGCTGGGAATGGTCATCTTGGCAACCGCATCGCCCGCCACGCTTTGCAGGAAGCGGAAGTGATCCAGCATCGGGTGTTGAGGATTAAAAGCCACTTTACCGGTGACTTTCACGCCGTGCGCTTTGGTCTGCACGCCGTTGAACTGAATGCCTTGCTCCGCTTCGAACAGCTCGACGCCGTGCAAATCGCCAAAGAAATCGAAGTGCCACCAAGCGCGACGGAATTCACCATCGGTAACGATCTGCAGGCCATTGGCACGCTGCTGCTCCACAACATGGCGGATTTCGCGATCTTCAACCTGACGCAGTTGATCAGCGTTGATTTCGCCATTGGCAAACTGCACACGCGCCTGCTTGATGGCTGCGGGACGCAGAAAACTGCCGACGGTATCGGCGCGGAACGGGTTATGACGTGGCATTTTATCTCCTGGCTGAGCGCATAGTTGCGTCAGGGTATAATTTCGCTGGGTTATTTCAGCCATCTGGACGGCTATATGTCCACAAAGAATGCCACGCTGTTACCCTTTCGGCAACGGAAGAAAATTCAGCTTACATGAAACTATTTCATGTTCAGATGCACGTTCTTCAATTTCCCTCAATTGCCGCTCGCGCTTGCGCCATCTGGCTATCTGACAACGGCAGATAACCCGCTTCGCTCACCCGACGCTGACCTTGTGGCGATAACACCTGATGCAGAAAGGCATTCACCAGCGGCGGCAGCGGTTTGCCGGGTGCTTTGTTGACGTAGATATAAAGCGGGCGCGACCACGGATAGCGGCCGTTGCGAATCGATTCGGCATCCGGCATCACGCTGTCGCCGTTCGCCGTGACCACCGGTAGCATTTTCACGCCGCTGAGATGAAAGCCAAAACTGGCATAACCGATGCTGTTGGGCGTGGCGGCAACGGCTTGCACCACCGCCGCAGAGCCGGGGAATTCAGCGACATCAGCACGAAAATCACCTTTGCACAGCGCCTGCTGCTTAAAGAAGCCCCATGTTCCCGACGCCGAGTTGCGGCCATAGCGCTGGATGCTGCGCGTGGCCCACTGGCCTTCGCTCAGGCCGAGATCGCCCCAGCGCTGCGGCACTTGCTGCCCGCCGCACAGACGCGTGATGGAGAACAGCGCATCGAGTTGTTGCGGCGCGATGCGCGGCAGTGGATTGTCCTGATTAACCACTACCACCAGCGCATCCATCGCCACCGGCACCGCCAGCGGCGGATAGCCGTAGCGCGCGCTAAAAAGTTGACGTTCGTCGATCTGCATCGGCCGGCTCATCGCGCCCAGCTGGGCAGCACCTGCCGCCAGCGCCGTCGGCGCAGTAGAAGATCCCGCCGCCTGCACCTGAACGTTGACGCCCGGCGACTGGCGGCTGAAATCCTCGCCCCATAATGTCATCAGATAACCCAGCGTATCCGATCCAACGCTGCTCAGATTGCCGGTTAGCATGGTTTGTTGGCCGTGTGCCAAAGCAGAGCAAAGCAGCAAGAGGGAGATCAACAGCGATTTCATTGGCGATTCCGCAATTCAGTAAGACGCCTATTCTGGAGCGGCGCGATTTATCACGCAATACATTGCGTATGGGTTGTTAATGAGGCGGGAATTGGTCTCCATGAATGGCGTAATGCTTGTCAGTTAAACCAACGACGAGTGCGCAGGCCGGTGTCACTTTTGGTCCGGCGGTCCTCGCGCCGCTTACGCGGTACCTTCACTTCGCTCGTCTGCCTGACGGACCGGCGGAGACGGGACTTCCTTGTCCCGGCTCCGCCTTTCGCCCGCGTCCTGCGGGCTCTCCTGGCTTCCTCGCTTCGTTCAGCGCTGCGGATTGCCGGGCCAAAAGTGCCCCCGGCCTGCTCATAAGCTTCAGTGCGTGTTGTTGAAAAGGACTCATTCGCTTCAGGCGCTGGCGCGTCTGCTGCGGCAAAAGGGCCATTCGCAGCGCTGAGGCTTTTACGTTGGGCCAGGAGCCTCGCGCATGGATGCGCGAGGCAGTTCGGGGTCGGCCAGGGAAGGCCGATCCGCGAACGGTCCGTCGGCACAACGTGGAAGCCGAAGGTACCGCGCTAGCGGCGCGAGGACGGCCCGTGACGCAGCAGATGTGTCAGCGCCCGCACCAAAAAGGCTTTATTAACTGATAAGTATGGCGCCATGAATAGCGATCCTACGACCTTAATTAACCCGCTCTTGCATCACGTTAGCCACAATCAAGCGTGGCGGCAGCAGGAAGCTGAAACAGGTTTCCTGATGCGGCACGCTGGTGATCTCCAGCCGCGCGTTGTGATGTCCCAACGCATGCTTCACGATCGCCAGCCCCAATCCGCTTCCGCCGGTGGCGCGCGAACGCGCTTTATCCACGCGATAGAAACGCTCGGTGAGGCGTGGCAGATGCTGCTCGCTAATGCCCGGCCCGTCATCACACACCTTAAACTGCGCGCCTTGTTTGGTGCGCAGCCAGCTGATGTCGATGCGCGTGCCATCGGGCGTGTGATTCACCGCGTTATAGACCAGATTGGAAATGGCGCTACGTAGCTGCTCATCATTGCCGAACACTTTCAGATGCGGATCGGTATGGAAATGGATGGTGTGACGTCCCTGACTCAGCGTTTCCGCTTCACGCTGCAACAGCATCAACATGCCCGGCACATCCACCGTCTCTTTGAGATCGATGGCCGGCGCCGCTTCGATACGCGACAAGGTCAGCAACTGCTTCACCAGGCTGTCCATGCGGCGCGTCTGCTCTTGCATGGTATGCAACGCCTTGCTGCGCGTGCGCTCGTTCATCACCGAGTCGTCCATCATTTCCAGATAACCCTGCAATACCGTTAACGGCGTGCGCAGTTCATGACTGACGTTAGCAAAGAAGTTGCGTCGCGCGCCTTCCAGCTGATGCATCTGGGTGACATCACGCGCCACCATCAGCCACTGACCTTCGCTGTAAGGCATCACGCGGAATTCCATATGACGCTGATTATTGAGGATCTGGGTCAGCGGCATGTCGAACTTGCGCTGGCGGATATAGCGGGAAAATTCAGGATAACGCAGCAAATTGAGGATGTTCTGGCCGTTATCTTCCGGCCAGCGCAAGCCAAGGTGCTGCTGCGCCAGGCCGTTGCACCAGAAAATAGTGCCCTCTTCGGTGGTCAGCACCACCGCATCCGGCAGCGATTCTGCTCCGCTGCGGAAACGTTTGATCAGATTGCCCAGCTCGCGCCGCCGCCGCCGGTTGCGCAATTGCATCTGGTACAGGCCATAAAACAGCGGTTCCCAGCTGCCGCGTCCGGTGGGCGGCGTCATTGAACGATCGACCCACAGCCAGTGCGACAGACGCATCAGATTTCTGAAGTGCCAGAACATCACGCCGGTCACCGCAATCAGCAGCAGCCACGGCAGATATCCGAACAACAGACCCAACACCAGCGCAGGTAAACAGACCAGCGCCAGCTCGGTCAACAATCTCTTCCAGGAGAGTCGTTCCAGCACGGTAAACACTCCGTTTACGTTTAATAGCGGGCAGAGAAACGATACCCTGTTCCGCGCACGGTTTGAACCATGCGATCGTGGCCGGTTAATTCCAGTGCTTTACGTAAACGGCGAATATGCACATCGACGGTGCGATCTTCGACATACACATTGGTGCCCCAAACATGGTTCAGCAGCTGTTCGCGGCTGTACACGCGTTCCGGGTGGGTCATAAAGAAGTGCAGCAGTTTGTACTCGGTCGGTCCCATCTCCAGCGGCGTGGTTTCCGACATCACACGATGTGAGGAAGGATCAAGGCTCAGGCCCTGCATCTCAATCACCTCTTCCACCGCCATCGGTGAAATACGGCGCATCACCGCTTTGATACGCGCCATCAGCTCTTTCGGTGAGAATGGCTTGGTGATGTAATCATCCGCGCCCACTTCCAGACCGCGCACGCGATCTTCCTCTTCACCGCGCGCCGTCAGCATCATCACCGGAATGTCGCGCGTCATGGCTTCGCGCTTCAAATGCTTAATAAACTGAATCCCGCTGCCGCCGGGCAACATCCAGTCCAGCAGAATCAAATCAGGCCAGGGTTCGATCAGCTTACCAATCGCGCTGTCATAATCTTCCGCCTCAATAGGCTGGTAATCATTCTGTTCCAGCACGAAACATAACATTTCACGGATGGGAGCTTCGTCTTCCACAACCAAAATGCGCTTAGCCATTGTAACTCCTGCTAGTGTGACACCGTGTCACTGGGATTTGCGGCGCCATTATGCGTCAGTTTTGTGACACTTTTATGAAAACACCGCCCTAAGATAGATAGATAAAAAACAGAAATGTCACAATAAAATTCTGCTTTTTTTCTTTGTGATCTTAAGTGGTTATAATTCGCCTTCGCTAAACAGAGCACGGAGCAAACATGCGCATCATTCACACCGCTGACTGGCATCTCGGTCAGTTCTTTTACAGCAAAAGTCGCGCGCGGGAACATCAGGCGTTTCTCGACTGGCTGCTGGATCAGATTGTGCAGCATCAGGTGGATGCGCTGATTATCGCCGGCGACCTGTTTGATACCGGTTCGCCGCCGAGCTACGCGCGTGAAATGTTTAACCGTTTTGTGGTGGCGCTGCAGCCAAGCGGCTGTCAATTGGTGGTGCTGGCGGGCAATCACGACTCGGTGGCGACGCTGAATGAATCGCGCGAGCTGCTGGCCTGCCTGAATACGCAGGTGATCACCAGCGCCACGCCGCAGGGCGAACAGCAGGTATTAACCCTGAAGCAGCGCGATGGCGCGCCGGGCGCGCTGCTGTGCGCCATTCCTTATCTGCGTCCGCGCGACATTCTGCGCAGCCAGGCCGGCCAATCCGGCCGCGAAAAGCAGATCTCGCTGCTGGAGGCGATCGAGCAGCATTATCAGCACTGCTTTGCTGCCGCGCAGGCGCAGCGCGATGCGCAGGACGTTACGCTGCCGATCATCGCCACCGGTCATCTCACCACTGTTGGCGTGACTAAAAGCGATTCGGTGCGCGACATCTATATCGGCACGCTGGATGCCTTCCCGGCGCAGGCGTTTCCGCCCGCCGATTACATCGCGCTCGGTCACATCCATCGCGCCCAGCGCATCGCCAACAGCGAGCACATTCGTTACAGCGGCTCGCCGATTCCGCTCAGTTTTGATGAGCTTGGCCGCGAGAAAAGCGTCTTCCTGCTGGAATTCAGCACCACGCTCAATACCGTTACGCCGCTAACCATCCCGCACTTCCAGCCGATGCAGATGCTGAAAGGCTCGATGGCGGAGATTGAACATCAGCTGGCGCAGTTCAGCGCGAGCGCCAGCGAACAGCCAGTCTGGCTGGATATTGAGATCACCACGCAGGAATATCTCAGCGATCTGCAACGTCGCATTGAAGCGCTCACCGAAAATCTGCCGGTCGAAGTGCTGCTGGTGCGCCGCAGCCGCGAACAGCGGCAGCGCAGCCTCGAACGGCTGGAGAACGAAACCCTGAGCGAACTAAAAGTGGAAGACGTGTTTGCTCGCCGACTGGCGCAGGAAGATCAGCTGGATGCCGGGCAGGCCGAGCAGTTAACGCAGCTGTTCCGCTCCCAGCTTGCCGCGCTGGAGAATCCATCCGCATGAAAATTTTGACGCTACGCTTTAAAAACCTCAATGCGCTGCGCGGCGAATGGTTTATCGATTTCCGTCGCGAGCCCTTTGCCAGCAACGGCTTATTTGCCATTACCGGCGCCACCGGCGCGGGCAAAACCACCTTACTCGATGCGATTTGCCTGGCGCTCTATCATCAGACGCCGCGCCTCGGCACGCTGTCGCAAACCCAGAACGAGCTGATCACCCGCGACACCGCCGAGTGTCTGGCGGAAGTGGAGTTTGAGATCAAAGGCGAAGCCTGGCGCGCCTTCTGGAGCCAGAACCGCGCGCGCGGCCAAGCCGACGGTAAGCTGCAGGCACCGCGCGTCGAGCTGGCGCGTGTGGCCGATAATCAGATCATCGCCGATAAAGTTGGCGACAAGCTGAAAGCGATTGAGACCCTGTCGGGGCTCGATTTCGCCCGTTTTACCCGCTCGATGATGCTGTCGCAAGGCCAGTTTGCCGCCTTCCTGAATGCCAAACCCGGCGAACGCGCCGAGCTGCTGGAAGAGCTGACCGGCACCGAAATCTACGGACAAATCTCGGTGCAGATCTACGAGCGCTGGCGCACCGCGCGCAGCGAGCTGGATACGCTGCGCGCCCGCGCCGGTGGCATGTCGCTGCTGGATGAAGCACGCCGGGCAGAATTGACGCAGCAGCTGGCGGAACTTGGTGCGCAGGAGAAAATTCTCAGCGAACAGCTAACGCTGGCGCAGCATCAGCAGCAATGGCTGGTGCAGCAGCAACAGCTAACCCAAGAGCAGCAGCAGGCCGAACAGACGCTGCTTGCCGCGCAACAGGCCTGGCAGCAGGCGGATGGCGATCGTCAGCGGCTGGCGCGCGCCGAACCGGCAGAAAAACTGCGCGAGAAGTTGCAGCAGCGCGAACAGTTGCAGGGCGATCTGCGCGTGCTGGAACAGCAATCGCAGCAGCTGCAGGCGCAACGGCAGCAAGCCAAAACCGCGCTGCAACAGGGCGAAAACCATTATCAGGCCGCGCAGCAGGCGCGCGAACAGGCGTTACAGCAACAGCAGCAGCTTGAAACGCTGCTCACCGAGCAGGTTATCCCGCTCGATCAACGCATCACCACCCTCGCGCAGCAGCTGGATGAACAGCAGCGATTGCATCTGCAGCAGCAACAGGCGCTGCAATCCAGCCAAACCGCACTCAGCCAGCAACAGCAGGTAAGTGAACGTTTACAACAACAGCTGGCGCAGCAGCAGGAATTCCGTGTCCGCGAAGCCGCTGTCGCCCATTGGGGCGCGGAATTAACGCGCTGGCAGGCGGAGATTGCCCGGCTGGATGAGCGCGAGCAGACGCTGACGCAGCTGATCGCACAGCACCAACAGCAGCGCAGCCAGCTGGAGCAGCATCAACAGGCGCAGGCTCAGCGTGAACAGGCGGCGCAACCGTTGCAGCAAGCCGAAGCGCAGGCCGCGCAGCAGCGTATGCAAGCGGAGCAAGCACTGACTTCACTTGAGGCGGAGATCGGCAGCGCGCAACTGCGCGACGCCCTGACGCAGCATCAAACCCAACGCCCTGCGCGCCAGCAGCTTAACCTGCTCGCCGCGCAGTGGCGCGCGCTGCAACCGCAGCGGTTGCAGCGTCAGCAGAAACTGGCGCAGCTCCAGCAGCAGCATCAGGACGCGGAAAAGACGTTGCAAGCGCTGCGCGAGGAGTACAAACGGGAACATCAGGCGCTGCTCGATGTGCGCAAAATCTGCGAGCTGGAGCGCACCATCGCCCAGCTGGCCGACGAGCGCGCCAAACTGCAGCCGGATCAGCCCTGCCCGCTGTGCGGCTCGTGCCAGCATCCGGCGATTGCGCAATATCAGCAGCTTGAGCCCGGTGCCAATCAGCAGCGTTTAACCGCGCTGGAAACACGCGTGGCGCAGTTAAAAGAGTCCGGCACCGCCAAAGGCGAGCAGCAGAAACTGTCGCTGCAACAGCAGCAGGCGTTGCAGCAGGAGATCAGCGATTACGATCAGCAACTGGCGACGGTGAACACCCAATGGCAAGCGCTGAGCGGTGAGCTGGCACTTACCTGCACGCTAGAGCAGCAGGACGATTTTGCGCAGTGGCAACAGCAGCAGGATGCGCAGGAACAGCTGCAGCAACAGCAGCTGCAGACGCGGGAAAACGCCGCGCGTGCGCTGCAGCAGGCAAAGGATGCGCATCTGCAACAGCAGCAGCTGTGGCAGCAGCATCAGAATCAGCAGCAGATGGCGCAGCAGCAGATCGCCAGCACGCAGCAGACGCTGGATGAAATCAGCCAGCGCGAGGCCAGCGAACGCAGCGCCATGCAGCAACTGGCGCAGCAGCTGGAACAGCAGCTGACGCAGCATCAGCTCGTCCTGCCAGATGTCGCTGAGCGGGAAAGCTGGCTGCGCACCTTACAACAACGCTGGATCGCATGGCAGGAAAATGAACGGTTACACGGCGAGTTGCAGCCACAGCTGGCGAAAGCCGAAAGCGAGCGCAGCAGCCTGCAGCAGAATCTGGCGCGTGAACAGCAGCGGCTGGATGAGCTGCAGCAGACGCTCAGCGCTTTGCAGCAGCAGCGCCAGCAGCAGCAGCAACAGCGTCAACAGCTGTTTGGCGATCGTCGGGTGACAGAAGCCCGGCAGCAGCAGCATGTTGCGCTGCAACAGTGTGAACAGGCGCTGGCGCAGCAGCTTCAGCAGTGGCAACAGGCGCAAAGCTTGCTGCACGGCCTGCATGGCCAGTGCGAGCAGATCGCGGCGCAGCAACACACCTTACGTGAGCGCGCTGCCGCAGCAGAAAGCGCATTCCTCGCCGCGCTGCAGCAGAGTGATTTTGCGGATGAAAGCGCGCTGCGTGCCGCTCTGCTGGAGGAGCGCGAGGTGCAGCAGCTGCGCCAGCAGTTGCAAACGCTCGATCAGCAGCGCCAGCAGCAGCTCACCCTCAGCGAACAGCTTATGCAGCGCTGGACGGCGCATCAGCAGCAGCGGCCTTTGGATCTTAGCGACGAGATCGCCGCCACGATTCAGCAGCAGCTGGAACAGCTGCGCGTGACGTTACGTGACAATGCCCGTCAACAGGGCGAAGCGCAGCAGCAGTTACACAGCGATGCACAACAGCGTTTGCAGCAGCAATCGTTGCTGACGCAAATCGCCACCGATGAAGTGGAACTGGCGCAACTGGGGCGTCTGAACGATCTGGTGGGTTCGGCCAAAGGCGATAAATTCCGCCGCTTCGCACAAGGTCTGACGCTCGACCATCTGGTGTGGCTGGCGAACCGTCAGCTCGATCGCCTGCACGGTCGCTATCTGCTGCAGCGCCGCATCAGTGAAGAACTGGAGCTGGAAGTGGTTGATACCTGGCAAGCCGACGCCACGCGCGATACGCGCACGCTATCGGGCGGCGAGAGTTTTCTCGTCAGCCTGGCGCTGGCGTTAGCGCTGTCCGATTTGGTGAGTCATAAAACGCGCATCGAATCGCTGTTCCTCGACGAAGGCTTCGGCACGCTGGATGCCGAGACGCTGGATACCGCGCTGGATGCGCTCGATGCCCTCAACGCCAGCGGCAAAACCATCGGCGTGATCAGCCATGTCGAAGCGATGAAGGAGCGTATTCCGGTGCAGATCCGTGTCCGTAAGATGAATGGCCTGGGTTACAGCAAGCTGGAGTTGCCGGGCGATCTCGCTTAAAAACGCACAATTCGTAGCGGCGCAATTTATTGCGCTTGTTAAGGCGGTGCCCATCCGAAAAGAGCGCGATAAATCGCGCCGCTACGATTCACTGCATTCTTTTATCGCGTACTCACCAACTTATAACGGGGGCCGGCCAGCAAACCGCCCTGCTCGTTCTGCGCCAACAGACGGGCGCTGGTCACACCGGCGATGGTGTGTGCCTTATCCGACACATTGCTGGCAATCTGCTTGATTGCCGCTGACACCAACATGCCAATGATACCGCCATTATTGTTGTTGCCATCTTCCGCGTCGCTGGCGGTGGCAATGCCTTGCCACAGCTCTTTACCGCTGCGCAAATCCACCAGACGCGCCGTCGCCGACACCCTGGTCACGCTCTGGATCACCTGATAGCTGCTGCCGTAATCGGTCACTGAAATGTACAGCGCGCTGTCGGCGTGGAAGATGTCATGCAGACGCTGCGGGCTGACAGCCTGAATTTCATGGCCGTTGGTCAATCCGTTCTGCTGGAAGGTTTCATCCACCACCGCCACCGGGAACACGTAATAGCCCGCTTCCGCCAGCGGACGTGTCACCAGCGAGGTGAAGCTGTTCGCCGCGTTCACATCCGGCGCGCGGTTATCCGCAGGCAACACCAGAATTGAGGCCGGCTTGCTGGCGCGGAAGGCGCTGTAATCGTACGGTTTTTTATGCGCGCAGCCGGTCAATAGCAACGTGGCCAGCACGCCCAAAGACACAATCAGCTTGTTCACTGGGCAACTCCTTGTTTTTTCTTCATCAGAAAGTCCATATAGGGCGCCGATTCCGGGAACAGCTGCTTCTCGGTGGCAAACTGGCCGAAGGCTTTATCGGTAGCACCGGTTTTGGCGTACAGCAGGCCGAGCTGCGCGTGCAGGCCCGGCGCAACCGGTTTGTTGACCGATTTGGCTTTTTCAATATCCAGATTCAGTGCTTCGATCTGCTTCTGCGGATCGCTATCTTTTTTGTAATAGCTGTAGATCTGCTGCTGGTAATCGCCCCAGTAATAGATCGGTTCCGGCCCTTTTGGCGCACAGCCTGCCAGCACACCCGCAGCGATCAGCGCCGCACTCAGTTGCAACCCTTTCATGCTCAATATCCTTATTTCGCCGGACGCCATGCGCCACTGTTAATGCCATCCACTAAATGATCTACCGCTTCACGAATCGCCAGATCCATCACTTTGCCGTTGAGAGTGGAGTCATAGCTGGCGGTGCCGCCGAAACCGACGATCTCACGCGCTGACAGCTTGAATTCACCCGCGCCCTGCGCGCTGTACACCACTTCTGAGGTGGTGACATCCACCACATTCAGGTTGACTTTGGCATAGGCGATCTGGTTCTTACCGCGCCCCAAAATGCCCCACAGCTGCTGATCGCCCACTTCTTTGCGACCAAATTCGGTGATATCGCCGGTGATGATGTAAGTTGCACCTTTGATGTTCTGCTCGCTCTTCTTAAAGCCGGCTTCCTGCTGCAACTCTTTCAGGTTGCTGCGATCCAGCACGTTGAAGCGATTGGTCTGCTGCAGGTGCGTGACCAAAATGGTTTTCGACTGATTGCCAAGACGATCCACGCCATCGGAGAAGATGCCGTTCATGTACGAGGAGCGATTATCAAACTGGCCAACCGCAATCGGGCTGCGCACGCCCTGATACGCGGGCTGGCTGGCCGCACGTACCTGTGGCGCTTCAATGGCGCGTGACGATTCGGTCGCGCAGCCGCTGAGCAGCGTGGCGCTTAACAAGGAGAGTGCCGCAAGGGCATATTTTTTCTGCATTTCTAATCCATGAATCAAAAGGAGATAAAGCCGCGAGGCTGCGGCAAATTCTGGTTCTGCCGATAGTCAGAGTAATGCCATAGCATTGGTTGAGTCGGTCTGTAGACTGTCGGCAGTGAGGGAGAGGAACTTTAGTGAAAACACAGGCATATTAATGAATTTAATTAATCGAATGGCGGGATTATTGGGCGGGTTAATGATTATTGCGACGCTCAGCGCTTGTCAGCATTCTCAGCCAAAGCAACAGGATAGCATCGCCAACCTGTGTCAGCCGCAGAGCGCACCGGGCAGCGCATCCTGCAAATGGACTGATGAGATGCAGCATCAGCTCAACCAGCATTTCCGCGATGCGCGCCGTTATGCCGGTCAGCAATGTCTGGTGCGGCTTGAGTGGCAAAACAGCGGGCGCTACGCGGTGACGCAGACGCAAGGCGACGAAACGCTGTGCCTGCGCGCCTGGCAGTTGATTGGTCAAAGCAAAGATTTACCGCCGCCGCCGGACGCTAGCCAGCCAGCGTGGTTCGGTTTTGCCCCGGCAACGCCGAGCCATCCTGGCGCCACTGGCGCGGGCTGATGCCAAACCAGCGGCGGAAGGCGCGGGAGAAGGCGCTGACTTCGGAATAGCCGAGCAGCAGCGCCATCTCTGAGATCGGCAGCTGCTTCTGTTGCAGATAGTGCGTCGCCATCTCGCAGCGCACCTTGTCCACCAGCGCCGTGAAACTGATGCCTTCTTCACGCAGCCGCCGTTGCAGCGACCAGCTCGACAAGCCCATTTTTTCGGCAATCTCTTCCAGCACCGGTTCGCCCTGCATCAGTGAAAGATTGACCTGCGATCGCGCCTGCTCCACCACGCTTTGCAGGCTGGCACAACTGTTCAGGCGGCGGATAGCATCCTGCATCACCATCAGCAACATCGGATCTTGTTCCGGCATGCTGCGCAGCAGATCGCGTTTCGGGATCAGTAATGAGTTGAACGGTTGATCAAACCACACCGGCGCATCAAATACTTTGCAGTGCTCGTGCCACTGCTCCGGGCGCGGATGTTCGAAGTGCACTTCACGCGGTGCCCAGTTTTTGCCGGCAACGTGGCGGATCAAGTTGAGGAACATGCCGAGCGTCAGCTCCGCATCCTGACGTCTGGAGAGGATCGCACCGTGGCGCACCTGATAATCGAGCCGCCAGCACTCGCCTTTATCCACCAGCCGCGTCAGCGTGTCGTGCTGATGCCACGGAAAGGCATTCACCACGTTGTGCAGCGCCTGCTCAAGCGTGGGCGAACAGAGGCCGATATACCCAATCAAGCCTAATGACTGCGGTTTGAACTGCTTGCCGTAATGCAAACCGAAGTTATCAAAACCGGAATGACGCGCTGCCTCTTCCATCACGCGGCAGTAGTTCACCAAACCCAGGCTTAGCGTGGGGCTCGCCAGCAGTTCGGAGTTGATGCCGCTGATGCCAAAAATACGATCGACATCGCCGCCTTTGTCAGTGATAAACCCGCTCAGTCCGGTGGCCGCCGCCGCCAAAACGCCGCGGTTGCTGGCGCTGACGGACAAGGCGCTCAAGGCTTCAGTGGGTGTTATGAGTGATTGCATCGGAACCTCTGCGTGTGGCGCGAGTGAAACAGGTTGAGGATTCCAGCAATATTCGTACCAGGCGGATGATTTGCGGATTTTGTCGCAGGGTCGCCATGAATGGCGACCTTTGCTGCGCCGCGACAGCGCAAAGCTGCTCACTGCTGGTGCATCAGACGCCAACTGGCAGCTGATTGGTTTCCAGATAACGTCGGCAGAGGCGCACCGAGTGATCGGCCCAGCGCGGCCCAAGGCTCAATGCCATTTCCGTTTCCGCGTGTGATCCCATCCACGCCGTCATCTGAATGCGGCGCTGGATCAGCAGCGTCGGCACCAGCGCCATCTCGTCATCACTGATGTGCGCCACTTTTTCGTAACCGAGGATCCAGTTATCCACCCATTCGGCGGCGCGAGGGTGGTGCTCTACAAAACTGATCGCCGCCGCCAGATCGTGCAGATACCAGCCGAGTCCGCAGTCATCAAAGTCGATCACCCGCGTTTCGCCTTTATGCAGCAGCAGGTTGGTCAGACGCAGATCGGCGTGGATCAAACCATAACGATCCGCCCCTTTGCCAAAGCCCTGCAGCTCCTGCCCGACGCGCGCTACCGCTTCGGCGACGATGCCGTGATCGGCCGGATTGAGGTTCGGCGCGTCCTGCCAGCGTCCCCAATGGCTATGATCGCTAACCATAGTGTGATGATCCCAGATGATGCGCTGAAAACCGGCCGGTCTCTGCCAGCTGCGGCTGTGCTGATGCAGGCGCGCGGTGATGTGACCCAGCTGCTGAAACGCTTTGGGATCGACATCGGTGGTGGGCATGTCACCCTCAATCCAGTGGAACAACACGGCGTAGCGCTCAGCGCCGTTTGCCATCGGCAGCGTCAGCACGGTCTCACCCTCACTGGCCGGGATCGCCTGCGGCACCATGATGCCAATGTCACGCAGCGCATCCAGCCACAGCAGCTCGCTCTGAATGTCCGCTTTGCTGTGATAGTTAGGACGATGCAGACGCAGCGCGTAGCGTTTGCCCGCCGCCTGCAACAGGAAGGTGGCATTTTCCGAGCGGCACAGCAGCTTGAGTTCGCCGCGCAGTGCCGCGGGATAACGGGCCAGCGCCTGATGCGCCAGCAGGGTGATTTCAGTATCGGTTAAGGTATCGGACTGTTCGGCACTCATTCATCAATCTCCAGCATCAAGCAAGTGGTATCAGCATGGGATGACGTCGTCCTGACTGCTTGACCGCAGACAACCCAAAGTTGACCGCAGCGTGCATCTGGCACTTTTCTTGCCTCAGAGTTGACCGTGGAGGACAAAACTCACTGCGCCCGCGTCAAGTTTTCCCGCGCCCGGCAGCGGCATTATCACTTCACTGTAGCGCAAAGATAAAAAAGCGCGGTGAAGCTGCCGCACCAACAATGACGACGGGGAGAAGATGATGACGAATAAGCTCAAACCCACGCTGGGCACCCTGCATTTGTGGGGCATTGCGGTTGGACTGGTGATTTCCGGGGAATATTTTGGCTGGAGTTACGGCTGGGGCGTGGCGGGCACGCTAGGGTTTCTGATCACCACCGCGATGATCGCCACCATGTATACCTGCTTCATTTTCAGCTTTACCGAACTGACCACCGCGATACCGCATGCGGGCGGTCCGTTTGCCTATAGCCGCCGCGCGTTCGGTGAAACCGGCGGCTTGATCGCGGGCCTCGCCACGCTGATTGAGTTCGTGTTCGCACCGCCGGCGATCGCCATGGCGATTGGCGCTTACCTCAACGTGCAATATCCCGATCTCAATCCGAAAACCGCCGCGGTCGGCGCCTATATCGTCTTCATGACGCTGAACATTCTCGGCGTTAAGCTGGCGGCGATGTTCGAATTTGTGGTCACGGTGCTGGCGGTTCTGGAGCTGCTGGTGTTTATGGGCGTGGTGTCGCCGGGCTTCAGCATCGCCAACTTTGCCGCTAACGGCTGGGCGGGCAGCGATCACTTCGGCATGCCGGCGATGTCTGGCATCTTTGCCGCGATTCCGTTCGCCATCTGGTTCTTCCTGGCGATTGAAGGCGCGGCGATGGCGGCCGAAGAGGCCAAAGATCCCAAACGCACTATTCCCAAAGCCTATATCACCGGCATTTTGACGCTGGTGGTGTTGGCGATTGGCGTGATGCTGCTGGCCGGTGGCGCTGGCGACTGGCGCAAGCTGTCGGACATCAACGATCCGCTGCCGCAGGCAATGAAGATGATTGTCGATGAAAACTCCAACTGGATGCACATGCTGGTGTGGATCGGTCTGTTTGGCCTGATTGCCAGCTTCCACGGCATTATTCTCGGCTATTCGCGCCAGTTCTTCGCCCTCGCCCGCGCCGGTTATCTGCCGCAAAGTCTGGCGAAGCTGTCGCGCTTTCAGACGCCGCACCGCGCGATTATCGCCGGCGGTTTGATTGGCATCGCCGCGATCTATAGCGATGGTTTCATTAATCTGCAAGGCATGACGCTGACCGCTGCGATGATCACCATGGCGGTGTTCGGCGCGATTGTGATGTATCTGATGAGTATGCTGAGCCTGTTTAAACTGCGTCGCACTGCGCCAGAGATGGAACGCAGCTTCCGTGCGCCTGGCTATCCGATTGTGCCGGGCATTGCGCTGGTGCTGTCGCTGGTGTGTCTGGTGGCGATGCTGTGGTTCAACCCGGTGATTGGCGGCTTGTTTGTGGCGATTATGGCGGTGGGATATGTCTACTTCCTGGCGACGAAAGCCCAGCGCGATAACGCGCCGCAGGATTCGATGTTAGTGGGTGAGTGAGTGGGTTAGTGCTGGCTGTCCCCCATCCCGGCCTTCCCCCGCAAGCGGGGGAAGGAGACGCTGCCACATGCAGCTTCCTCACTGACATGTGGCAGCATCTTCCTCCCCCATTGGTGGAAGTGTGCACGCTGTCCCCCATCCCGGCCTTCCCCCGCAAGCGGGGGAAGGAGACGCTGCCACATGCAGCATCCAAACTCACATATAGCAGCATCTTCCTCCCCCATTGATGGGGGAGGACCGAGGAGGGGGACAGCAAGCACTAACCGAGGTGCGTGCCAGAAACTACCCTTTCAACGGCCACAACCACGCCGCCCCGCGCACGCCGCTCGAATCGCCATGTACCGCCTTCAGCACTGGCGTTTCACACTCGCGGCCAAACACCCACTGCTTCATCAGCGCCGGCACGGTTTGGTACAGGCGATCGTTGTTACTCATGCCGCCGCCCAACACAATCACATCGGGATCCAGCAGATTCACGACCTGCGCCAGTGATTTCGCCAGACGCATTTCGTAGCGATTCATCGCCAGTTCCGCCACCGGATCCTGCTGCTCAATCAGCTTGATGATCTCCGCGCCTTTCAGCGCTTTACCGCTCAGACGCTGATAATCGATAGCGAAGCCGGTACCCGATACAAAGGTCTCAATGCAGCCCTGCAAGCCACAGTAACAGGGCACTTCCGCGCGGTGGCGCAGTTCATCTTCATCCATCCACGGCAGCGGATTGTGGCCCCACTCACCGGCATTGCCGTTACCGCCAATGCGCGACTCACCGCCAATCGCTACACCCGCGCCCGATCCGGTGCCGATAATCACCGCAAACACCAGCGGCTGACCCGCGCCGGCCCCATCCACCGCTTCGGAAACCGCCAGACAATTCGCGTCGTTGGCGATGCGCACGTCACGATTCAGCGCCTGCGCTAAATCCTTATCCAGCGGCTGACCGTTCAGCCAGGTGGAATTCGCATTCTTCACCCGCTGCGTGTAAGGCGAAATCGTGCCGGGAATGCCAATGCCAACCGTGCCCTGCTGGCCGGTTTTCTCCTCCGCCAGCAGCACTAATTCGACAATCGCCTGAACCGTGGCAGCGTAGTCGTCACGCGGGGTGTTAACGCGATGACGGAACAGCTCCTGACCCTGATCAGACAGTGCAATCACTTCAATTTTGGTTCCGCCTAAATCAATCCCGATACGCACGATTTATTCCTCATTATTCGTTCTGGTGACAAATACAGTAGAAGGCTGAATCGGGAAAGGCAATGAAACCAATCCGATGTTTCGCTATCATGCGCGCTGACTTTGAGACTTGTGCGCCCGATCGCACCCACGGTAAGGAATCCCGATGTTGTGGTTTAAAAATATGATGGTTTATCGTCTGAATCGTGACATTCCGCTGTCCGCAGACGATCTGGAAAAACAGCTCGACGCCTTTACCTTTTCGCCGTGTGGCAGCCAGGATATGGCGAAAACCGGCTGGGTTTCACCGATGGGCAACCGCAGCGAAGCGCTGACGCACGAAATCAACGGTCAGATGGTGATTTGTGCACGCACCGAGCAGAAGATTCTGCCGTCGCCGGTGGTGAAGCAGGCGCTGGAAGCCAAAATCGACAAGCTGGAGGCGGAACAGAGCCGCAAGCTGAAGAAGACCGAGAAAGATTCGCTGAAAGATGAAGTGCTGCACAGCTTGCTGCCACGCGCGTTTAGCCGTTTCAGCCAGACGTATATGTGGATCGACACCGTTAACAATCTGATCATCGTCGACTGTGCCAGCGCCAAAAAAGCCGAAGACACGCTGGCGCTGCTGCGTAAAAGCCTCGGTTCGCTGCCGGTGGTACCGCTGACGCTGGAGAATCCGATCGAGCTGACGCTGACCGAATGGGTGCGCTCAGGTGAGCTGCCAGCAGGTTTTGCCCTGATGGATGAAGCCGAGCTGAAAGCCATGCTGGAAGATGGCGGCGTGATCCGCTGTAAGAAGCAGGATCTGATTTCCGACGAAATCGCTACACACATTGAAGCCGGTAAAGTGGTCACCAAGCTAGCGCTTGACTGGCAGGAACGCATTCAGTTCGTTATTGCCGATGATGCTTCAGTGAAGCGTTTGAAGTTCAGCGACACGCTGCGTGAGCAGAATGATGACATCGACCGCGATGATTTCGCCCAGCGTTTCGATGCCGATTTTATTCTTATGACCAGCGAACTGGCCGCGCTGATCGGCAATCTGGTCGAAGCGTTAGGCGGCGAAGCGAAGCGTTAATCCTCTCGATCCTGATCGCCATTAAGGGTGACCCTACGACAAACCAGCAGGATTTTCGTGGGTCGAGCAATAAAAAAACCTGCGCTTCAACAGAAGTCGCAGGTTTAAGATGTTCTAAAGCTTGAGTTTAGAGGTAGCGGCACAGATAAGAAGAAGGCTCTGCCACCTGCAGATGGAATTCGCTTTGGCCTGGCACGTTGAAGCTGGTGCCGGCTTCGTACCATTTCCACTCGGTTTCGCCCGGCAGCAGCACTTTCAGCGCGCCGCTCACCACCGTCATCTCTTCCGGTTGATTGGTGCCGAAGGTGTATTCACCTTCCGCCATCACGCCAACGCTGGCACGGCCAATGGTCACGCTGTCGAAACCAATGGATTTCACTTTTCCGTCGAAATACTCACTTGTATTGAGCATATTACTTCCTCACAGCACATTATCGTGACTGGCAGATTACTAAGGAACTCGCTGATCTGTCACGCGAATTAGCGCCACAGATCGCAACTTGTGATCTCCCTGCGTTAGACGATTAATTCTGCCGCCAGCTTGGCCACCAGCACGTTCGACAGCAGTACCGGAATGCCCAGCATTTTCTGCAGGAAATCGCGGTGCTGCTGGTGATAGCCGATGCAATCCAGCACCACCACATCCGCGCCCTGCTCCTGCAGCGACAATCCCGCTTCCACCAAATCGGCCTGCTCCGCCAGATACGGGCTGGCAACGGCAAAACACGGCGGAGTGATCAAGTTGCGCCACTTGTTGGCCTGCTCGGCAATCTGCTCTTCCACCGGCACCACAATCCCGACTTTATGATCTTGCACAATCGCGCGTACCAGCGGTGGGATGATGCGATCGGGCTCCAGCAGCAGAGCGGATTGGGTTTTCAGCGCGCCAAACTCGCCGGTGCACAGCAGCAAAATGGTGTCATAGCCCTGCTGCTCCAGCGCGTTGATCTTACGTTGCAGTCCCAGCTCCACTTTTGCTACGGACAGGCGCACCTGCTCGCCGCTGGTCATACGCGATACCAGCACCTTGTCACCCGGCGCGGGCGCATACTGCAGCTCAACTTCGGCTAGCGTCAGGCCGTCGAGTAAACCGGCATGCGCCACCTGATCGGCGGGCAGATGTTCCAGCAGCAGCGGCAGAATGTCGCTACGCGGTGATTGACCAATCGTCAGTGTGACCAGGGAGATGTTCATCAGGCTTTCCGGGTACGCAGATGGCTGAGACTACCATACAAAGAGAGCAGCAGAGCGTACTCTTGCGGGTCGTAGAAGTGACAGGTTTCACGCCCGAACTCTTTCGCAACTTCCACCGCAAACTTCACCGCTAAGGCGATATCCACTTCATGGCTGGCGCCGGTACCGCAGCCCGGCACCACCGATTCGGCACAGATCGCCACGCCGACTACCGGTACATCCGTCGCGGTGGAAGGTTGCAAAATACTGTTGAGGTGATAAACCCCGTTGCCGTATGGCGTGATGTCCTGCGTGGTGATCGGGAAGGTAACCGCCGGTTTGCCGCTGGTCATCTCCATGATGCGTAACAGATCTTCTGACACGCGCAGGATGTAGCCCTCTTTCACCGTCGGCGACAGCGCGTAGCCTTTGTGATTGAGAATACGGTTACCTTTGGTGGTATCGATCGACAGAATCGCATCAACACCAGCGATCACTTCGTTGTCATTCATGGTGATGTCGTCGCACGGCGAATCCATGAAATCGACTGGCTCGTGCGAACGGGTTGGCGCATCCGGGCAGATGTGGGTGGTGATAATCACATCACCGGCCAGCACGTCGCCTTTGGTCTGCATCTGCGCCAGCTTCAACGCGCTGCTCACCGCCGCGACGGCGCCATCGGCATCCGATACCATACCAATGCGCGTTGGACGCGCACCAATACCGCCGAGACGGCCAATGATGCCGAGTGTTGGCGCACTGCCGCCGTTGCTTTTGCCCTGCGCACCGGGGATATCGATGCGGACGAAATCGGTCCGCCCTTTTGGCCCGCTAACGCGTTTCGTGCTGGCGGTGACGCCCGGATAGGCCGCGAACAGATCGACCACCTGTTGGCCATCAATGTAAGCGCTATCGAGTAACTCAAAGACCTGCAGTGTCTGCTGTAAACTCATCATGAATTTCCTGGATTATTTTTTGCTGCCGCTGGCAAAAAGTGAATGGAAGAAGCTGTAGAGCGCGTCGCCCGCGATAAATCCGGCGGCCATCACCTCCATCCGTGAACGTCCACGCTCGCCCCACACGCGCAGGATGATAATGCGCAGCGCGATGCCCACCATCACCGCCCAACCTGCCGCGGCGTTGTTGATTAACAAGCCGGTCGCCAGCAGGACGCCAAGCTGACGTTTTGGTCCGCCGATCAACTGAATAATCGCGCCCGGAATCGCCCACATCAGCAGGTTGCCGGCTATCCCCGGTTCGGCGCCGGCCTGAATGGTTTTGGCATAGACGCGCGCCACCGGCGGCAGCAGATTCTCGGCAAAGAAAATGGTGTGCGCGTACCACACCACGGGAATACAGATCACAAAGGCAATCATCGCGGCGATCAGCTGGATACGGCGACCCCACAGCTCTTGCTGCACATCGGCACCGTTACCGCGCAGGATAAAGCCGGCTTTCAGGTCATAACCCATATCGGCAAACGCCGGACCGGTAGCGGCGGTAAAACCACACAGCAGGCACAACGCCAACGGCGGGAAGCCGAGCAGAATACCGAGAATCAGGGTAATCAGCGCCACCGCAAAGGCCGGGAACCAGCCAGAGTGCATGGCGGCGATACCAACAATCAATTCATGCACGAAGGCAGCAAAGGCGGCGTAAAGGATAAACAGCACCAGCATCGGCAGGCCCATCTGGCTCCACAGACCGCCCGCCAGCGCCAGCAGCGTGGAGATGACGATGTAACCGACGGTGCCGAAACCCAGCGAACGTTTGACTTCGCTGTCGCTACGGCTGACGTTGACCTGATCATTGCGGCGGCTGCGAATCACCTGCACCACCTGAATTAACGCCACCAAACCGGCACCGACCATCACGCCGTGCGGAATATAGAGTGCGTTGATATCAATGCCAGCAACCGGTTGCGCGTAGGCGCGCAGCAGGAAACCCATACCGAGCATGCTGAGCGCCCAGATATTACCGATAAACGCGGTACCAAATGCCGACATCGGGATCTTCAGCATCGAACCCACGATGCCGCCAACAATCCCCACCACCAGCAGCCAAGCCTGACGACCGCCTTTGTCACCGGCTTTGATCGCTTCGGCTGCCGCCACGCCCGGCGGCCACGCATTGCTGGCCGGGAAGACGCGGGTATCAAATAGACGATAGAGTAAATAAGCATCGAGCAGCATCGCCGCGCTGACGCCAACAAACAGCGGCAGCACCAGCTGCGGCTCACCCAGCGCCCACGGCACCGCAATCGGCATCAACAGGCTGTTGGCCGCACCGAAGGTGGCCGAGGAGATGGCGGTTTGCGCGAGGTTTTGTACTTCAATGGAGTGATAGCGACGAAACCATTGCAGCGGAATACGCGCCAGCAGCATGGCAAACAGCGCGCCGATAATAGAGGTATTGGGTGTTACCCCAATGGTGGTAATAAGCTGAACCCCAATGATGGCGCCGGCAACGGACAGCAGAACCAGCATTAAGGCAACGCCAACGCTTTTTATTGGATTATTTTGACGCATGAGATCCCCGTATTTTCACCCTGTAGAAAACGCTTTAATTCGAAGTGCCCGACACGCGGGACATCAACGTTTTTATATTAATCGTTCCCTGATTATTGAAATAAGCAGGTCCGAAGACCTGCTATTTCCCTGGTGTGGCGCGAATAAACGCCTTCAAAACTAAAATAGGGTTTCCTGTTTTGGACAGGATTATGCGCCGTATTTTTCGGCCATCAGTGCAGCCGTTGCGCGTAGTTCGCTGAGCAGCCTCTCCGGATATCCGGGCGCCGCTTCTTGCGATAAAAACGAGAGACAGAGCGCAGCACTTTCACCGCGATGTTTATTGGTTACCGCGACCGCCAGCGAACTGATGCCCGGCAGCGTCTCATTGCGCGCCAGTGCCCAGCCTTGCTGGCGAATTACCGCTAACTCTTTGCATAACGCATCGACGCTCAGCGGCGAGTTCATCGAAGCCGCCTGCCAGTTGCTGGCAAAACGTTCGCGAACCTCGTCATCACTGAGCTGCGCCAGTAGCACGCGTCCGGTCGAAGTGCCGGTTAATGAAACGCGCGAGCCCGGCGGCGTCACCAACTGGGTGAAGAAGCGGCCGTGATACATGCGCATCACCAGCACATCGTCGCCATCCAACACCGAGATATAACCCATGCAACCGCTGCTGGCCGCCAGGCGCGCCATCGGCGCCGACGCGCTATCCACTAGCGGCGTCGACAGATAGTGACCCGCCACCGACAACAGCACGCGACCAATCTGGAAGCAGCGACTTTCAGTGTCACGCTCAAGTAAGCCTTCACTCTCCATGGTCGCTAACAGGCGCGAGACCGTGCTTTTCGGCATGCCTAACGCATCCACCACCTCGGTAAAGGTCAAGCCGGGATGGCCCTGCGTCACGCCAAAGCGCTGAAACAGCTTCAGTACAGCGGAGGCATTTTCGAGTGTGGTCATGGCGTTGGTTTCACTATATGGAACACAGTTCCTCTTTCAATAACCAGAAAGTAAAGCGCGACGCTTTGACGGTCAAGCGCAAATTTTAAGCCGGACGTTTCTGAGGGAATTTAAGGCAGAATAAAATACGGCGTGAAGTGGGAAATAAATGACGTAATCAGGTGAGTTAAATATTCCGCAGGAAAGTGTGTAACTTTTTTGGAATATTGCAGTTTTTCGGCTGAATTCTTTACCCTATAGAGTTCAAGTTGCAGGGAGGCGGCAAATGGGTGAATCCCCCAGGAGCTTACTTAGGTAAGTGACTGGGGTGAACACATGCAGCCAACGCACCTGCAGCTTGAAATATGACGGGTAAACTTAATCTTTTTCAGCGTCTTCGTAGCGCTCTTTGGCATCTTGCGCTTCGGTTTCGCTTTTGTGTTCGCTTATTAATGTATCGGGTTTGGGATGGTCGGCACGCAATTCATACCAGGTGACGGTTTGATCCGCCGAACCTTTTTCAACGGCGACAATACGCGCGACGCGCGGATAGGGTGGTTTCGTTGGCATTGTTTTCCCTCTTCTATCAGTTGTCCACAGACAGCGGTGATCCTCTGCCTAACGCTAAGTATAGACAACTGAGGATCGCTGCAAAGAAACAGAGAGAAATCTGAGGGTTTAGCTGGCGCGCGCTAAAGAGAGCGATTGCAGAATTTGCTCTACTACGCGATCGGGCGATTGCATCGCGTTGACTTCATGATGCGCGGTTTGGCGATACAAATGAGCACGCTCACGCAAAATATCGCCCATCTCTTCGGCAATCGGGCGGCCGGTTAAGGTGGGACGCTGCGCGGCTTCCGGCTGATGTTCCAGACGATCGGCCAGCACGTCTGCAGGCGCGTTCAGCCAAATCACCTGGCCGTGTTCGCGCATAAAGCGACAATTCACTTCCGCCAACACCATGCCGCCGCCGGTGGCGATGACCGTATTCGGAGCGGTGACCGCGCGCAGCGATTCCGTTTCGCGGGCGCGGAAGCTATCCCACCCTTCAGATGCGACAATCTCCGCCACGCTGCGTTGCGTAGTGAGTTGCAAATAGTGATCGGTATCGTTGAAGACATAGCCCAGCGCTTGCGACAGCGCCTGGCCAACCGTGGTTTTACCGCAACCGCGTGCGCCGATCAGATAGATGGGTAATGACATCCGGGCTCATCCTCCGCCGTAATGTGCCGCACGGGCAACGTCATCAGGTCAATAATGCGTCGCATAATACCTGGATTTTATTTTATCAGCCACCCGCGAGGCACGATTTACGCGTATTTCAGTCACATCCTAAGCTAGTCGTTTGATTAAGCTGCAAAAAACAATGCATGAATCGTGCATCGGGCCAAATGTAACAGCGGCCAACATTTCCTTACCAGGCCGCTGATTTACTTTCTCTGGTCGCGCCCTCATATATGAGGCATACCTTAACGGAGGGTTCCCCATGCAAAGCGAAGAACAACAACTTATTGAAAACCTGTTCAGCCGACTGAAACAGGCTGAGACGCAAAGCGGCCCGCGTGATGCTGGCGCAGAGCAGTTAATCAAACAGCATTTACAGAATCAGCCCGGCGCGCCTTACTACATGTCACAGGCGATCCTTATTCAGGAAGCGGCGCTGAAAAAGCTTAATGCGCAGGTTACGGATCTGGAAAATCGTCTGGCGCAGGCGCAGCAGCAACAGGCACCGCAGCAGAGCAGCGGCGGTTTTCTTTCCAGCCTGTTTGGTGGCGGATCGCGCCCGGCGGCGCAACAACAGCCAGCGTGGGGGAATCCACCGCCGCAGCCACAACAGCAATATGCGCCACCACAGCAGCAATCTGCTGCGCCTGCGGCACGCGGCACCGGCTTCCTCGGCGGCGCATTGCAGACGGCCGTTGGCGTGGCGGGCGGCGTGGTGATGGCGGATATGCTGACCAGCATGTTCCACCATTCGCAGCCGGAAGAGATCGTTAACATCATCAACGAACCGGCGCTGCCGCAGGTCGATAACAGCCTCGACACCTTTAACGGCAACGACAGCAACAATGCGTTCCTGAATGATAACTCGGGCTGGGATAACAACCTGGCGGACAACAATGATTTCGGTGACTTTGGCAGCGGCGGCGACTTTGATGACGATGATAGCTTCGTCTGATCAGCGCTGACGTAACCACTTATCCAGTTCATTGGCGAACAGTTGGCGGTCGCGTTGGCTTAAGGTCGACGGGCCGCCACTCTGAATCCCGCTGGCGCGCATCGTTTCCATAAAGTCACGCATGGTTAAGCGCTGACGAATGGTGTCTGTCGAATAACGCTCTCCGCGCGGATTCAGCGCCGCAGCGCCCTTCTCCAGTACTTCTGCCGCCAGCGGAATATCGCCGGTAATCACCAGCTCGCCGGGTTGCACCCGTTTCACAATCTCGTTATCCGCCACGTCAAACCCGGCAGCAACCTGCAGCGTTTTCAGCCACGGCGACGGCGGCACGCGCAGCGGTTGGTTGGCGACAAAGGTCACGGTAACTTTGGTGCGCTCAGCCGCGCGGTACAGCACTTCTTTGATGACATTGGGACAGGCATCGGCATCAACCCAAATCGACATGATGACTCCTTTTTCACAGACAATGAGGCTGATCTTGCCGTGCTGCGGCAGAATGGCAACTGTTTTTGCTGGCCGCCCGCCTTGTTATTAATCCTCGCTGACGTAAGCTTACTCCCATAGAAAATGAACCACTTAGAGGATAAAGCGATGCTGGATAAAAAAATCGGGTTTGTCGGCTGCGGCAATATGGCGAAAGCCATCATTAGCGGACTGGTCAACAGCGGGCAGATCGCCCCCGCCAATATCTGGGTGTTCGACCGTAAGCCCGCCACCAATCAGGCGGTGGCGCAGCAATATGGCGTCACCGCCGCGGACAGCGTGGAAAGTCTGGCGCGCGAAGTGGATATTCTGTTTGGCGCGGTGAAACCCAATGTGATTCTCAAAGTGCTGAAAGATCTTGCCGGCCAGCTGAAGAAAGATGTGCTGGTGGTCTCGATTGCCGCAGGCGTGACGCTGGATTCTCTGGCATCGGTTCTCGGCCACGATCGCAAAATCATCCGCGTGATGCCCAATACGCCATCACTGGTGAACGAAGGTATGACCTCGGTGACGCCAAACGTGCTGGTGGAAGCGCATGAAGTGGATGAAGTGGTGGGGATTTTTGAAAGCTTCGGCAAAGCGGCGGTGGTAAATGAATACCTGATTCACGCGGTGGTTGGCGTGAGCGGCTCAGCGCCAGCCTATGTGTTTATGTTTATCGAAGCGATGGCCGATGCGGCGGTGCTCGGCGGCATGCCGCGTGCGCAGGCATATCAGTTTGCGGCGCAGGCGGTCAAAGGTTCGGCGCAGATGGTGCTGGAAACCGGCAAGCATCCCGGCGAGCTGAAAGATATGGTGTGCTCGCCAGGCGGCACCACCATCGAAGCGGTGAAAGTGCTGGAAGAGAAAGGCTTCCGCGCCGCGGTGATTAATGCGATGCAGCAGTGTATGGCGAAATCAGAGGCGTTGAGTAAGCAGTGATCGGTGCGCTTTGCCCCTCACCCTAACCCTCTCCCGCAAGCGGGAGAGGGAACTGATCGAGCATGTGGCAAACTCGCGCATGCGGGAGAGGGGTCCGATCGGGCATGTGGCTGCGTCTCCCTCTTCCTGTGGGAGAGGGCCGGGGTGAGGGCATCAGGCCGCTGCGTACGCCTCATACAGCGCAATACCTTGCGCCAGCGTCATGGGCTGCTGCATCTCCTGCACCAGCGCTGCCGTCAGCGTATATAACCCGGCAGAACACACCGCCGCAATCATCCCCTCCTGACAATAGAAAGCGATAAACTGCTTATTCTGTAGCGATCCCAGCAGCCGGTAATTGTCCCACTCTTCCGCATGCCCCAGATACTCATAGCGGGTACCGTAATGCGCGGTCCAGAAGAACGGCACGCGGTCATACAGGTTCTGTTTCCCTAACATATTCAGCGCCGCGATGCGCCCTTGCTGGTGCGCCACGCGATAGTGCTCAATGCGTTGTGGGCCCTGCACCGACGGATAACTGGCGATATCACCGGCCACCCAGATGTTATCGGCCACGCGCAGCTGGCTGTCGGTAAGCAAGCTGCCATCGTCCTCCAGCGGCAGGTCGTGGATGAATGAGGTCGCCGGCACCACGCCCGTGCCAAACAGCACCAGGCTGGCATCAACTTTTTTGCCACTCT
This sequence comes from Pantoea endophytica, assembly GCF_002858935.1. Lineage (GTDB taxonomy): Bacteria > Pseudomonadota > Gammaproteobacteria > Enterobacterales > Enterobacteriaceae > Pantoea > Pantoea leporis. Next base: position 129,642 of record NZ_PJRT01000010.1, read on the forward strand.
TCAGGCGCACGGCAGTGACTTTGCCCTCGCCTTCCAGCGCCACGGGATCGCCTTCGACAAACTTCACGCCGTTGCTGCGATGCAGATCGTAAAAGTGGCGGCCAATCTCTTCGCCAAACTGTTTAGCAAACGGCAGCGGCTGGCGCGCAATCACCGTGACATCAACATCACGATTACGCAGCGAACCTGCCATCTCCATACCGATAAAACTGTTGCCGATAATCACCAGCTGCTCGGTTTTATCCACCTCTTTGAGTAACTCATCGGCCTGATTAAGCGATCGCAGCAGATGCACGCCGTCGAGATCTTTACCCGGTATATCGAGCGGTTGCGGCACGCCGCCGCTGGCAATGAGCAGTTGGTCAAACTTCACTTGCTGACCGCCTTTGAGGATCAGCGTTTGCTCAAGCGCTTTGAGCTGCTCGACATCGCCCTGAATCCGCTCCACCGTGCCCAGCACATCCTGCTGCAGCAGCCTGGGTACATCCTCAATCGCCATTTTGCCGGACGGCACGAATTTGCTCAGTGCGGTGCGATCGTAAGGTGCGGCCGATTCCCGCTCGATCAACACAATATGCCCTTTAAAACCTTCATCGCGCAGCGTCCAGATCGCCGCACTTCCCGCCGCGCCCGAACCGAGAATCACGCATACCGGTGACTCACCTTGTGCGGAGGGCGCACTGGCGGGTGACATCGCCTGCGGGCTGACCAGCACTTTGCCTTGTTCGATGCGCACCGGATAACGCTTGAGATTCGCCAGCGCCAGCGGCTCGCACATCTGCCCATCCTGCAGCTGAAACACCGCTTTGTGCCACGGACAGATCAGCTTGTCGCCACACACCGCGCCCTGCTCTAACGGCGCCCCGGCGTGCGGGCATTTGGCCTGAAACGCCTGCACCCGCTCATCGTCACGAATCAGTACCACATCGGTGTCGCCGACGGTAAATTTGGTGGGTTTGCGCTGTGCCAGCGACTTGAGTTCCACGACAGTTTGATAGCTCACGTTAGGCCTCCTTTCTTGTGGTTTTTGAGGTAATCAGTAAATCCCTACAAAGAGTAAGCCTGGCAAAGCATGGTGATTTGTCCGCATCGACAACGCGCTACGGTAGGTAAGTTATTGTTTATTCGCTAAAGATAATCTTCACCATCCCGCCACACGACAGCGCCTTGCTTCACACAGCCGCGTAAAGCCACGCCGCCGTCCGCCTGAGCAGCCAGCAGCAGCACATCGGCGGGTGCGCCGCAGGCCAAACCTTGTTGCTGCGGCAGATTGAGCTGCCGCGCCGGACGAACAGACGCCATCTCAATCGCCTGCGCCAGCGTCGCCAGCTGATGGCGCAGCAGGAAGTTCACGCCCTCCAGCAAACCACGCGCCGATCCCGCCAGCAGCTGCGGCGCATCGGCGATGCTCAGGCGTCCGCTGGCACTAAGCTGCACGCGGCCGCCAATCGCGGTGTCGTAGATGCCCGGCGGCTGCCCGGCGAACGAGGTGACGTCACTGACCAGCAGCGCCTGCTCGCCTTTGGCACGCAGGAACACTTTCAACACGTCCGCCGGCAGGTGATCGCCATCGGCAATCAACGTGGCCGTCAGCGCATCTTCCGCCAGCTGCTGCCAGATGTAATTGGGATGACGCGGCAGTTGCAGATGCGCGCCGTTGCCGAGATGGGTGGAGAGCGTGGCGCCCGCGTCAACCGCCGCGTGAATTTGCGCTGGCGTGGCGGACGTATGCCCAATGGCGACGCGCACCTGCTGCGCCACACAATGTTTGATCAGCGCATCGCTGTGCGGCCATTCCGGTGACAGCGTGAGCAGGCGAATTTGCTGCTGCGCGGCTTGCTGCCAGCTGTCGAACAGTGCGATATCCGGTGCGCGAATCGCCTCGCGCGGATGCGCACCGCGCGGCCCATCTTCAGGCGACAAAAAAGGTCCTTCCAGATGAAACCCCGAAACGGCGCGTGCCACGTCAGGATGCTGCTGGCGGGCGCTGGCGAGTCGCTGCATCGCCTGCGCAATTTCCTCCGGCATGGCGGTGATCACCGTCGGCAGAAAGCTGGTGACGCCCTGCTGCCACAGCGCGCGCGTGGCGTGCAGCACATCCTCTTCGCTAAAAGGAAAATGGTTAAAATCGACGCCCTGAAAACCGTTAACCTGCAGATCGACCAAGCCCGGCGCGAGGATAATCTCCTCTTCCAGTTTATTCAGCGCGCGCACATCACTGATGGTGCCGTGCTCAATCTCCAGCTCAATCGGTCGCAGCGTGCGGTAATCGCGACCGCGCAAAATGAGGTTAGTCAAAGGTCACCTCCGGGCAGGCATCGCTGTCGGTATAGAGCGTGCAATCGGCATGCTGGCGCAGACACGTCGCCGGACACGCGGTGGAGATCGCATCCTCAAGCGTTGCGCGCACCGCCGCGCGTTTGCTGGCACCCGGCACCATGCAGAACAGCCGCGCACCACTCATCAAGGCGGGAATCGTTAGCGTTACGGCATGCGTCGGTACCGCCTCGACAGTGGCGAAACAGCCATCGTTGACCTGCTGCTGGCGGCAGGTATTATCCAGTTGCACCACCTTAACGGTGATAGGATCGTTGAAGTCGGCCACTGGCGGATCGTTGAAGGCTAAATGGCCGTTCTCGCCAATCCCCAGACACACCGCATCAATCGGTGCAGCGGTAAGTTTTGCCGCGTAATCCGCACAGATCGCGGCAGGATCGCCGCAAGATGGGATCAAGTGAACTTCGCCAGGCTGCACCACATCAAACAGCTTCTGGCGTAAAAAGTGGCTGAAACGCTGCGGCGCATCCGTCTCCAGCCCGATGTACTCGTCCATATGGAAAGCGTGAATACGCGACCAGTCGATATCCGCGGCCGCAACCAGCGCGGCGAGAAACTCGTTTTGCGAGGGCGCGGCGGCAAACACCATGCGCACCACATGCTGTTCACTCAGCCGTTGACGCAGAAACGCGGCCACATCCTGCGCAGCAGCAGCACCTAATGCCGCGCGGCTGGCGAAGCGTTTGATCCGTAAGCGATCTCGGGTTCCCTGTTGTAATAGCGTCATGTTATCCCTCCTGAGAGACGTTGCTTTTATGCGCCCAGCGCTGTGCGGCAGGCGCATCCTGATCCTGATTGAGTGCGTTTAGCAATTGATCCACTTCCGGACGCACCGGCGCGCGGCGTAACCAGCCCATCACCACAAACAGCACCAGCGAGGACATCACCGGCGCAGCCACCACGGTGGCGGTGCTGACATCGGTAAAGACAAATTTCACGCAGAAGAAAGTGCCGACGCCGATCGCCCAACTCACCAGCGCGGCAGCGCTGCCGCTGCGACGAAATGCCGGCAGCAAACCCAGCAGCATGGGAATGGAGATCGGGCCGACTAAGCCGCCAAACCAGATGATCAGCAGCGACAGCACGCCGCCGAAGTGGCTGGCGTTCATGGCAATCACCAGCGTGGTGATAATGAAGATAAAAGCGGTGAGCCGCGCCACCAGCAGCGAGCTTTTACCGCGCTGAAAGTGTTTCGGCAGCATGCCGGGCAGGATATCGCGCGTCACCACCGCCGTAATGGCGTTGGCATCCGACGAGGTCATCGACAGCGTGTGGGTAAACATCGCCACCAGCACCAAACCCACTAAACCATTCGGCAGCAACTCCATCGCCATCATCGAATAAGAGCGCGACGGATCGCTGAGATTGGGAAACAGCAGCGGCGCTGCCCACATCGGCCAGAACAGAATCAGCGGCCAGATGAGATAGAGCGCGGCGGAGAGGCGCGCCGCTTTGCGTGCATCGCGGCCGGCGGGCGCGGCTATAAAGCGCTGCGCCAGATTCCAGGTGCCGCCGTTGTAGCTCAGCGTGTAGATGACGAAATAGGCGAGAATAAAGCCGATGCTGTACGGCTCCTGAATAATCTGGGTATGGGTTGGCGGCAAACGCTGCCAGATGGTGAACAGCTCAGCAAAGCCGCCGAGATGCACCGCCACCGCCACCACCATCACAATCGCGGCCACAAATTGCACCACGAACTGGCCGAAGTCGTTGCAGGCATCCGCCCACAATCCGCCCATCACGGTGTAAAACAAACTCAGCGCGCCAGATACACAGATGCCAATCAGCGGATCGAGTCCGGTGAAGACGTTGATGATCACCGCAATTGCCGCCCACTTCGCGCCGACGTCAAAAGTTTTCAGCAGCACCCCGCTCCACGCCAGCACCATTTGCGTTGGCAGGTTATAGCGCGTGGCGAGATATTCCATCGGCGATTCGATGTTCATATAGATGCGCAAGCGCGCCCAGCGCGGCGCAAACAGGCGTGAACCTATCAACACCGCGATCGCGATGGGAAACGCCCACCAAAAATAGATGGTGATGCCCATGTTGTAAGCCACCGCCGCATAGGCGACAAACACCGCCGCGCTGTATCCTGACATATGATGCGACACGCCCGACAGCCACCACGGCATTTTGCCGCCAGCCGCGAAGAAATCACGCGTGCTGCCCACCTTGCGCATCGCCCACAAGGTTATAGCCACAATCATCAGCGCATAAAGCGCCATCACAGCATAATCAAGCACATTCATAGCAGACTCCACAGGTAAAGGCTGCCCAACGAACGCTCTGGCTTCGCGGGGATTGAGCGGATGGAATAATTAGTCATCATTTAGGACTAAAGCATCCTGGCAGCGTTACCGATGCGGTTTTGTGATGAGGATCCTGATATGAGTTTTTCCTCTGACGTGATAAGTAAAATTGAATATGTCTGCGCCGCAGCTTACAGCAATAAAAAAAGGGTTCACGCTAAACATGAACCCTTATTCCTTTTCACGCATGAGTGATTTAAAAACGGCGACGATTTATCGCTAATTAAATCAGCTTTTCTTCAGGCACGAACTCATAAACGTTTTACGTGCATCGCCGGTGAGCTTTTTATCGCTCGCATCAGCATTACAGGTTTTCATCTTCATTTGTTGCGGCGTCATACTGCCTATTTTGCTGTCTTTTTTCAGACAGTCACTCATAAAGCTTTTACGCGCATCGCCTTTCAGATTTTGTGTACCGGCGCTCTGGTTACACTGGGTCATTTTTTCCTGCTGTGCGGTTTTCTCTGCCGCACTCGCTCCGCCTGCAATCAGCAAGCCTGCTGTCATTATTGCCAAAAGACACGATTTCATTACCGGATTCTCCGTAGCATTATTGCTCTCTAAGCATGGCACGGAATAAGCAAATACGAGAAATCGATAATAACAATTGCCTGCAAAAACAGGCGATAGCCATTATACGCGCGGATGATGCAGCAACTTCTCTACGTAATTACGCAGCATGGTGGTATCGGGCGTTTCAGCCGCGGGAGCGACGGGCGGCATGGCTAATTTAATAGCGGCCTCAATGTCGTGGAATTGATCGGGATTCAGTTTGCGCAGCATCGCGGTTAACACGATCTCTAATGCCTCAACCTGAGCCACTAATTCTTTAGACTCTTCTTCTTTTTCAGCCAGCTTTAGAAGGAGTTCCGCAATCAGGTTTTTCATGCGACAAGCTCAATGAGAGAAGAAAAACAGACGTTAGCATTGCGCTGAATAAAACAACAAGGATTTTTAAGCCGTTTTAGAGAAAAAACAGCCAAACGGCAGAATAAAAAAACCGGCTAGATTTCAACAGGTAATAGCGAAACGTTTCACTGGACGTTCAAAGATTTATTGAAACGTTTCGCTCACCTATGCCCTGAATAATTCGAGGTGCAGGAAGGCGGCAAGTGCAATCATCCTCAGGAGCTTACTTCACTAAGTGACTGAAGGTGAATGCACGTAGCCAACGCAACTGCAGCCTGAATTATGATGGGTATTAATGCGGCCCCATAAAGCCGCGTCCCGGACCGCCACCATGGCCGCCGCCCCAACCGCCGCCACCCGGAGGTGGGAAAATACAACCGCTCAACGCGGTGACCAATGCCACAACTGCGGCCATTTTAATCATACGGACCATAATTACCTCGGAATGGTGAAATCGGGCTGAGTGTATGAGGCCGCATCGGGCACGACAATACAGAATTCTCCGCAACCCGGCGCTATTCATCTCTGCTCACCACGCTTAACAATTTACTGGCACTAAAGCGGCAAAAACATTGCACGGCTGGCATAAATTGCTGCCAACGCGCTGCGCAAAATCGTGGTTGATCGCTTTACAGCCGGTGCGATTTCACGCAATGTGAGCGCATTACAATAAATGAGATCTCATCATGAGCTTATCTGCTGTCTCCCTGAGTGAAATTCTGGCGCGCCGTGACTGGGAAAATCCGGTGATCACCAGCCTTAATCGACTGGATGCGCATCCGCCGTTTGCCAGCTGGCGCGACGAAATCAGCGCGCGCGATGACCGCCCTTCGCCTTCGCGCCAGCTATTGAACGGCCAATGGAGCTTCAGCTACTTCACGCAGCCGGAAGCGGTACCGCAAAGCTGGCTACTACAGGATTTGCCTGGCGCACATGCGCTGCCGGTGCCTGCAAACTGGCAGCTGCACGGCTTTGACGCGCCAATTTATACCAACGTGCAGTATCCAATTCCGGTAACGCCACCTTTGGTGCCGCAACAGAATCCTACTGGATGCTACTCGCTCACATTCAAAGTGGATGCTAGCTGGCTGCAACAGGGCCAAACGCGCATTATCTTCGACGGCGTAAATTCGGCCTTCTTCCTGTGGTGTAACGGCCAGTGGATCGGCTATTCGCAGGACAGCCGCCTGCCCGCCGAGTTTGATCTCACTCACGCTTTGCAGCCCGGCCAGAACCGCTTAGCCGTGATGGTGCTGCGCTGGTGCGATGGCAGCTATCTGGAAGATCAGGATATGTGGCGCATGAGCGGCATCTTCCGTGATGTCAGCTTGCTGCATAAGCCGGAGACGCAGCTGGCCGATGTGCAGATTGAAACCGCGCTGAGCCCGGAATACCTGCGCGGCGATCTGCGTGTCAGCGTCAAGATCCACGCCGGCGATCGTCAGCCCGCGCAGTGCCGATTGCGCGTCAGTTTGTGGCGCGGCGACAGCTGCATTGGTGAGCAGGAACAGGCACCCGGCAGTGCGATTATCGACGAGCGCGGTCATTATCCCGAACGCGCCCTGCTGATTTTGCCGGTCAACCAGCCGCAACTGTGGAGCGCCGAAACGCCGCATCTCTATCGCGCGGTGGTGACGCTGCTGGATGAAAACGGTGCCGTGCTCGAAGCCGAAGCTTACGACGTCGGTTTCCGCCGCGTCAGCATTGAACAGGGCCAATTGTGCCTCAACGGCAAGCCGCTGCTGATTCGTGGTGTGAACCGCCATGAACATCACCCGGAACACGGTCAGGTGGTGGATGAAGCCAGCATGCGCCGCGATATCGAGCTGATGAAGCGCCACAACTTCAACGCGGTACGCTGCGCGCACTATCCCAATCATCCGCTGTGGTATCGCCTGTGCGATCAATACGGTTTGTATGTGGTGGATGAGGCGAATATCGAAACGCACGGTATGCAGCCCATGAATCGCCTCTCCAGCGATCCGCGCTGGTTCGCCGCCTACAGCGAGCGCGTCACGCGCATGGTGCAGCGCGACCGCAATCATGCCTGCATTATTATCTGGTCGCTGGGCAACGAATCAGGTCACGGCAGCACGCACGATGCGCTCTATCACTGGGTGAAAAGCAGCGATCCGACGCGTCCGGTGCAGTACGAAGGCGGCGGCGCCAACACCGCCGCCACCGATATCGTCTGCCCGATGTACGCGCGCGTCGATCAGGATCAGCCTTTTCCGGCGGTGCCAAAGTGGTCGCTGAAAAAGTGGATTGGTTTGCCGGGCGAGACGCGGCCATTGATTCTGTGTGAATACGCCCACGCGATGGGCAACAGCTTTGGCGGTTTCGCTAAATACTGGCAAGCCTTCCGCCAGTTCCCGCGCTTGCAGGGCGGCTTTGTCTGGGATTGGGTCGATCAAAGCCTGACGCGCTACGACGACAACGGTGAAGCCTGGCAAGCCTACGGCGGAGATTTTGGCGATACGCCGAACGATCGCCAGTTCTGCATGAACGGGCTGGTTTTTGCCGACCGCTCACCGCATCCGGCGCTGTTTGAAGCCCAGCGCGCGCAGCAGTACTTCCAGTTTCAGCGGGACGCTAACGAGCCGTATCGCTTTACCGTCAGCAGCGAATATCTGTTCCGCCGCAGCGATAACGAAGTGCTGCGCTGGTCAATCGAGCAGGATGGCGTTGCCATCGCCAGCGGTGAATTGCCGCTCGATCTCGCCGCTCAAGGCAGCCAGACCTTTACGCTGCCCGCCAGTGAAGATTTGCAGGGCAACGCGTGGCTTAATCTGGCGGTGCATCAAATCAACGCCACGCCGTGGTCCGAAGCGGATGCGCGCGTCGCCTGGGATCAGTGGCCGCTACCCGCTGCGCTGCCAGTGCGCGTTGCAGAGCTCGGTGCCACCGCGCCGGAACTGATTGCCAATCACGATCTGGTGGCGGTGGTTGTGCCGCAGCAGCGCTGGCACTTCTCGCGCCGCAGCGGCGAGCTGGTGCAATGGTTTGTCGATGATGAAGAAACGCTGCTCACGCCGCTGCAGGAGTGCTTTATTCGTGCGCCGATTGATAACGATATCGGCACCAGCGAAGCTGCCAATGTTGATCCCAATGCGTGGGTCGAGCGCTGGAAACGTGCGGGCTACGATGAGTTGCAAGCGGTGCTGGTGGATATGCAGGTCGATAGTCTGAAACACAGCGTGCTGATTGAAACCTGGCATCAGTGGCTGGCCAACGGTCAGCTGGCTTTCACCAGCCACAAACGCTATCAAATTAATGCTAACGGTGAGTTGTCCATTAGCGTCAATGTGGAACAGGCGCCCGGTCTGCCGCTGCCGGCACGCATCGGGCTGCGCTGCCAACTGGCGAAGTCGCCGCAGCAGGTAAGCTGGCTCGGTTTGGGCCCGCACGAGAACTATCCGGATCGCCAACTGGCGGCGCAGTTCTCGCGCTGGCAGCTGCCGCTGGCAGCGCTCAGCACCGCGTATGTGTTCCCCGGTGAAAATGGTTTGCGCTGCGGCACGCGTCAGTTACAGAGCAATGGCTTGCAGGTGAGCGGCGACTTCGCCTTTTCGCTCAGTCGCTTCAGCCTTGAACAGCTGCGTGCCACCTCGCATCGCCACTTATTGCAGCAAGAGGATGGGTGCTGGCTGCACCTCGATGGCTTCCACATGGGCGTCGGCGGTGATGATTCATGGAGCCCCAGCGTTAGCCCGGAGTTTTTGCTTTCTCAGCAGCGCTGGCACTACGCGCTGACGTTGCGTCAGTAGGTTTTTCTGCGGTTTCACGCTGGCTCAAAGGTGGAGTCAGCGTGGTTTTCGGCCGACGATAGAAGCGGCGCAGGAAGATCACGTTAACCATCACCACCATCGCCGTGGCGAAGAACACCCAGCGATAGCCGGTTGCCGCCGATACCGCCGCGCCCAGCAGCGGACCCGCCACGTTACCCAGATACATAAAAGATTGGTTGTAGCCGAAAATGCGCCCGGTGACGTTATCGCGTGAATGCCGCACCAGCAGCGTTTGCACCGCCGGCATCATGGCACCATCGGCAAACCCCAACAGGAAACGCAACACGCCCAACTGCGTCGCGCTGGTGACGAACGACATCGCCACCAGCAGCAATAATGAAACCATCATAGTGGCGAGCAGAATGCGTTGCGTGCCAATACGATCGCCGAGTTTACCCAGCCGTGGCGCGGAGATCAGCGCCGATACGCCCGGCAGCGCGGCGATCACCCCGCTGAGAAACGCGATGTTCTGCGCATTCGGTGCCAGCTCGCGCACGAACAGCGTCAGGATGGGGTTCACCGAGCCGTTGCACATCTGAATCACCATGGTGGTGAAGAACAGGCAGATCATTAAGCGCGGATTATCGAGGGTGCGAAACACGTCGCGCCCGCTCAGCTTATCCTGCTTGCTAACCGGCGTATAACCGGTCTCTTTTATCAGAAATAAGGTGACGAGAAAGCTCACCATCAGCAGCACGGCGGTGACGATAAACACCATGCGTAAACCGAGCCAGTCCGCCAGCAAACCGCCAATCATCGGCCCGAGAATGACGCCGCTGATTTGCCCGGTGGAAACACAGCTTAGCGCCCAGCCGCTGCGTTCGCGCGGTACCTGCGCCGCCACCAGCGCCATCGCATTGGGAATGTAGCCGGACGTAAGGCCCATCAGCGCGCGCAGCAGCAACAGCTGCCAGGCCTGAGTGACAAACGCCTGCAGCAGAATCACCGCGCCCATGCCGAAAGAGGCGCGCAGCAGCATTAGCTTGCGCCCTTTACGGTCAGCAAGGCTGCCCCACAACGGCGCGACGGCGGCAGAAACAATGAAGGTGACGCTGAAGGTGAGTCCAGACCAGACGCTGAGCGCGTTACCGCCACGAATCCCGAGTTCTTCCACATACAGCGGCAGGAAGGGAATGATCTGACTGATAGCAAGGCCGGTAAAAAAGCAGCCAAACCAAACAGATATCAGATTAACTTTCCAGGACTCGATGGAGCGTAACATGGGCGTGGGCATCAGCAGAATGAAACAAGAGTTCAGTCTAACAATCTCATAACATTACCGGACGGCAAAACATGGCATGGGCGAAAAAACGCAGTTTTACACTGTCGAGCGTGATTCTGCTCACAGCAAATCATGTCTGAAAGCCGTTTTTTAGTGTCTTTATGTGCTGAAACCCTGCCTGCCGCAAGATAAGCGCATCGCAATGGCAGGCAAACGTGAAAAAATATGTCTACACGTTACTGACAATATTCCACACCGCATCTATGTTTAAAAAACCACCAGTTATCACTGGCGACGCGCTGTCTGTTCTGGGCAGTCCGCATGATTAAACCCAATTTCCCCATGCTGCCATTATCCGGCGGTGGGCATCGTTGTCTCTGCGGAGGTCAGCTATGAGAACCCAGCCAAACAGCGCCAGTCGGGCGATTACCGACTATTTTAATAGCCCAGCCTGGCATGCACCGCATGAGAGCGACATGCTAGCGGCGATCATGCGCGAACTGATGGATGACGGACAGCCTGCCACCAGCAAAGCGATTATTGCGCGCGTGATTGATAAGCTGGAATTTGAAGGGGATGAACAGCAGCTGCAGAGCTACCGCAACTTACTGGCAAAACTGCTGGAATCGGGGCCGCAGAAATAGCGGCCCACGCCACTATTTTACCGCACGCAGATGGTCGGCTTCGCTGACAAATGCCTTGCCGCTTTGACGCTGGTACAGGCAGAGTTCGCGTCCGACCTGATTTTTCATGTGCTTTTGCGGATAGCGACCTTCCAGCAGCAGCGCATCAAAGCCCACGCTGTCATCATACTGAATCGGCTTACCCACCACTTTCGCTGTCTTGAGGCCGCTGGCCTTGAGACAGCTTTGCTGCATATTTTTGTCGTTCTGCTGCCATGCGGCTTCGCTCGACGCCTGCGCCAGCGGACTCAACAACAGCGTTAACAGCAGCAATTTTCCACGCGTTCTCATCATCACTCCTCCATCAGCCTTGCAGGCCGAAAGATAAAAAAATTCCCGCCGCAGCGGGAAGAAATAAGACGAACATTGCATATTCGAGAGTGACGAGGAAATCTCCGTAGTGCGCAGTTATCCTCGCCCGGCGCTGTGACAGCCAGATGACAATGCAATGTCGTTTTTTTGTTATCCGCAGTACACCCGGGAAATTTTACCGCTTTGATCCGCCGCGAAATTTATCCGACGCAGATTGAAATCCATCGTTACCGCTGAATTCCACGGAATAGCACGCACGGGCACCGCGAAGCGTTTGTTGTCGAGCGTCGATAATGGCTGACCAACGTAATTTTGGTATTGCGATGCGCCGCACTGATCGGTTTCCGGATCGTGGCTGGCAGCCGCGCTGGCGTCAGGTTTGCTGGCTGACTGGCAAGCGGTCAGGGCAAAAAAGGCCGTTACCAGTAGCGCTTTTCCATAATGGGTCACAAGTTTCTCCTCCTGGATAAATAGACAACCGGTTTCTGAGAGTAGCAAAGCGTGACCGTGAAACGGAAATTTTTACAGCAGATTGGTCGCACTAATCAGCTCAAAAGGGCGATCTTCCTCTCAAAAGTTAGGATTAATCGCACGCACTGTCTAAAAATCAATCCGCCAGCCACTACAATTAACTAAGAATTTTCTTAGCGAGGAGACAATGATGGAACTGGTGATTTTTGTTGGCTTCGCCGCTCTGATGACGTTTGTTGCGATCAGAGTGCGTTAAAAAGCCGCACACATTTCGTAGCGGCGCGATTTTTCACGCAATGCATTGCGCCGCTACAATGTGTGCAAAATCAATTGACGGTTTCCTCTTCCTGTAACCGCGCATTGAAGGCGGCCAGCGACATGGGTCGGCCAAGGACATATCCCTGCCCTTCTTCACACGACAGCGCTTTCAGCGCCTTTAGCTGTGCTTCGGTTTCAATCCCTTCAGCGGTAATGGTCAGCGCAAACGCGCGAGCCAGACCGACAATCCCCGCCACCACCGATTGCGCCTGCTGCGATTCCGGGAACTCCTTCATCCATGAACGATCGATCTTCAAACCGTTGAACGGGAAAGTTTTCAGATAGCCCAACGCCGCATAGCCAGTACCAAAATCATCCACCGTCAGCCGCACGCCGAGCGCGCGCAGGCCTTGCATGATCTCCAATGCGCGATCCGGATTCTCAAAAGTGACGTTTTCGGTGATCTCCAGCTCCAGCCGTGTGCCCGGTAATCCACTCACCTCCAGCGCATGCGCCACGCGCTGCACCAGATCGTTATTACGAAACTCCACCGGCGAAATATTCACAGAAACATAGCGCTGTTCGCCCCAGTCGCGGGCGTCCACGCATGCGCGCATCAGCACCCAATCGCTGATCGCAGCGATCAGGCCGTTCTCTTCCGCTAACGGAATAAAGCGATCGGGCGTGATCCATTGATCGTCGGCTATCTGCCAGCGAATCAGCGCTTCAGCGCCAGCCAGCTGCCCGCTTTGCAGCTGATAGCGCGGCTGATAATGCAGCGTGAAGGCGTGATTGTGCAGCGCGCCCTCAATCGCCTGCACCATGTCGCGTTTTGACTGCAGATGGTTCGCCATATCGGTGGAGTACCAAACCCACCGATCGCGTCCGGCACTGCGCGCCTGAGCCAGCGCAATATCGGCCAGGCGTAACAGCGCTTCCGGCTGAGCCGCATCCTGCGGTGCTGATACGATGCCCATGCTGGCGGTGAGGCTGATTTGATGCGATCCGCTGATGATCGGTTGATGCACCATGCGCTGCAGCGCACGACAGCGATATTCCACACCCGCCCGCGTGCTTTCGCGCAGCAGCAAAATAAAGGCATCGCCGCCGAGCCGGGCCGCCAGTTCATTCGGCGCCAGCAAGCTTTTCAGCCGTGTCGAGATCTCATTCAGAACGTCATCACCGACCGCGTGGCCCCACGTGTCGTTGATCGGTTTGAACTGATCGAGATCGAAACTGATGACAAATAGCGGATCATCCGCGCTGACGCACTCCAGATACGCGGTTAAATACTCCTGCAGCTGCATGCGGTTCGCGAGGCCGGTCAGCATGTCATGACGTGACAGAAACTGAATGCGCGCTTCGGCGTCCACTTCATGAGTGATATCCGACACCGTGCCGCGAAAACCCGAGCGCAAGCCATTACGCCGAATGGCTTTCGCCATTAACTGCCCAATGCGGCGCTCGCCGTTGGCCGACATAAACTGGCAGCGCAGCGGCACATGTTTCACCTCTTCGCCTTGACGCATCAGCCAGGAGACCAGCGAATGGCTGGGATGGCTCAGCAGTTGATCGAGCGGACGTCCAATCCAGCTTTTCACTTCATGGCCGGTCACCGCAGCAAAGCGCGACGAGAGATAACAGAGGCGGCCCTGTGCGTCGACTTCCCAAATCCAGTCCGACGCGGCTTCCGCCAGATCGCGAAAACGCTCTTCGCTGTTGGCCAACTCACGCTGACTGATCGCCAGCATTTCAAAGCGACGATCGGAGATCACCGCGTTGTGCAGTGCATGCCGCAGCACGCGACGCGTCACCATCGCCACCGCCAGCGCGGTGAACAGCAGCAGCGGCATCATCAGCCACATCACGCCGAAGCCGGGATTTTTCGGCTGCCAGCGCAGCACCAGGGGTTCGCCCTGCAGCACCGGCTCCACCAGCCGTGGCTCAAACCGCGCATCGTTTAAATCGCTAGCGATGCGCGGTTCAATCACATTCAGGGCTTTGCCCAGCGTTTGCAGTTTTTGTGGCGTGAAAGTGTTAACGAACACCATGACCGAAGCGGGGCCGGGCATCGTCGGCAAATCCTGTCCTTTGCCCGGCGTAATCGGCGCGGCCACGACAATCGCCGGGTTAATCTCCACCAGCGCATTGCCTGCAACGGCGTCATGCCGTGAGCGCGCCGCGCTTAGCAGTACGTTGCTTTGTGCGCCTAACAAGCTCTCAATCGAAGCATCCGATAATTCACCGTTAATCACCGCATAGCGGGTTTTCCCATTGCCATCTACCACGAACACGCCGTCGTAGTGATACTCCTTGTAAAGCCCCGGACCAAAGTTCTCTTCGTCCCACGCCCAAACCTTATTGACCGTCAGATGCAGGTTCTTCCAGCCTTCGCCCCAGTTAGCATAATCGCGCGCATCGACGAGCATCTGTTGCTGCTGTTGCTGCCACGCCTGACGCATCAGATTGGCATCCTGCTGGATTGAGTCGATGTTTTGTCGATGGGCGATAACCAGCACCATCACCACAGAGAGAAGTAGCACGCCAAACAGCAGCGAGGATAAGGTGCGCAGAATGCGCCGCGTCAGCCTTACCGTATGTGCTTCCATATTGGTCCTGGCGGCCAGTGCCGTGTGCCGGTGAAACTCAGAATTCATGCGCATTGCTCGTAGAATACAGGCAGCAAAAAAAGGCGGATGACAACGCAGACTGCGCACATCTCCACCCTGTAAGGGTTTGATCGGTTATCGGCCCCGAGCGCCGCAGATTTAGTCTTGTTGGTGGAATATTTGAGCAGCGCAAATGTGCAGCACGCCACCTCGACAGGGATGATCGGCGTTGCTACTATGCGCTCTCCTCTGCTCGCTGAGTCGCCTATGGACACCCAATCCGACAAAGTTACGTTAACGCTGTTCTACGTGGGTAGCTTTGTGGTCTATTACCTTGTGACCATGCTGGTTACGCTGTTTCCCAATTACGGGATGCTGCGTACCAACGGCTTGCTGATGCCGGTGCTTTGCCTGGTGGAGTTTGCGGTGATTTATCCGCTGTACCGTTTTTACTGTCAGCGTCGCAGCGACATTCCGCTGGGCTTTGTGCGGCCGATGCAGGCGCTGCTGTTTATTGGTTTACTGTTTGCTTTGATGGTGGCGCAGACGCAGTTTCTGCAACCCGAAGGCTGGCTGATTGCGCAATCGCAGCAGGGACGCAGCTCGATGTTGATTCTGCTGCTCACCGCCGTGCTGCTGGCGCCGGTGTTTGAAGAAGTGCTGTTCCGGGGATTTTTACTGCAAGGTTTTCTGTTGTGGGCGCCGAGAAGCCGTTTTGCCTGCATGCTGCTCACCTCCCTGCTGTTCGCCGCGATGCATACCCAATATGTGCACTGGGAAACGCTGGTTGCCTTAACGCTGTTTTCCATGCTGCTGTGCTACGCGCGCCTGCGCAGCAACAGCCTGGCGCTACCGATTTTCCTGCACACGCTGAACAATTTAATCGCTATCCTGCCCGCCTGGTATTTCGCTTAATAAAAAAGATCACGTTTTATACGCATAAAAATTAGGCTAAAAATTAAATTTACAATCATTACAGAGTTAAAATATTTCATTAAATCACCATTAAAGATGAGGTCAACGGATGATATCTCTGAGTTCAGTTTTACACATTGAGAATGAATTTGATTATAAGGTTCACTTTGCAGTTTATAACTATGAAGAACAGCCACTGGATGCTTTTGTTCGTAGTAAAGATGAATGGCAAGCATGGAACGAATGGAGAGGACATAGAGATGACTTCAACAGAAAATACATCTTCAGTTTGATAAAGTTTTACCCTCAACAAGAACGGTGGTTATTTGGTGGCATCTATGAAGTATTAGAAAGAAACCAGGAAAAATATACTGTTAAACTGCTCGATTTGCACAAAGAATTTATAGGTCGACTTCTTATAAAATATCCGGGCCCAGGAGCTCGTGGACGATCTTTCTTGTTTGAAAATCACTACACAAAAATGCAAATATCTCAGATACTTGAAGAGCAATACTCAGGCGAGACATTCTGCGGCTTTGACAAAATCGAACATTCATTTGATAAAATCGAGCACATCATCAAAAACCAACGTTTAGATTGGAAAACCGCATTGCTAAACGTCAAAGGTGTCTATCTTATTGTAGATAAATCCAATGGAAAGAAATATGTTGGTTCCGCATATGGTGATTCAGGCATTTGGTCACGCTGGGAATGTTATGTTCACACCGGACATGGTTTGAATGAAGGACTCACGGAGATAATTTCTTTGGCTGGCATCGATTATGCCAGAAAGAACTTCCAATTTTCTTTATTGGAATTCTATTCAATGAGAACGGATGATCAGCTAATTATTGATAGAGAACAATTTTGGAAGCGCGTGCTATGCTCGAATAATTATGGTTATAATTTAAATTAGCTAACAGCTCTATCTCAAATTTTACGGCGCTATCAACGCGCCGTAAATAATTTTTTGCGCTACTCTTTTTCCGCTTCGAAATGGTTTTTGAACTGTTCGTAGATTGAAATCATGTTGGAAGCATCACCGTGCAGCGGGCTCAGTTTTCCCGCGCGCACCAGTTCAATCACCAGTTGCAAGGCGGCTTGTTTTGGGCTGCTGGCTGGTTGGGCAATTTCGTTCGACATGTTAACTCACTCATCGTTTTTATCAGGGCCGCATAGTTTAGCCCAGATTGAGCTACGGTTGCGCACTGCGATGCGTATAATCTTGCGAGCCGGACAAGAAAGCCGCTCAGGGTGATAATTGACTCTCAACGCGTTTAGCTATACTGGATCAAAAAAGGGAACGACCAGCCACACATTCCGTACCAGCGAGAAGGTGTTAAAGGAGTCTGATTATGCTGATTGGTTTTGTTTTATTAGTGAGCGCATGTGGGCATGATGCCTGTGATGCCTTACCGGTTTCGGAGCGTATCTATCCGACCAAAGTGGCCTGTGAGCAGATGGCCGATCGCATCCATAAAGTGCGGCCAAATGTGGTCTTACTTTGTGGCGAAGTGCACCGTTAATTCGGTGCCAGCTTGAATAAAGTTGCGCAAATAGTAGCCAAACGGCATTGCAAGAATGGGTTGTAGCGTTCAAAATATAAGCTGCTTTTCACTATCATCGTTGTGAATCCAATGAAAACATCTCGCCCCCGTCGTCCAAACGGACGCTGGGTTTATTACATTTTGTATGATGGCATTCTCTGGCCCTGCCCCGTACGTTGGGAATGGGAAAGCGGCTTCGGCGGCTGGCTGCCATTCTATTTCTCGCCCACTTTTGAGTTCGTGGCGGGCGATCCACGCAAGGCGTATCGCATTGCGCGCAGCAGTGCGCGTAACGTACGCCAGACAGACGGTGAGTTCGCCTGATTGATTAGCCAATCTGCCATGGGAACCATGACGCCGTGAGCAGGTAGTGCAGTAACTCCAGCACCAAAATCACCATCACCAATACGCCAAGCTTGTGGCTGCTGATCCACTCTTTCATCCCCATATCATCGCCGCCCAGCGAATCAGCATCAGCGCCCCGCAGATGCACAACAGCACCACGATCATTTTCCAGTGTTTGGTTGCAGCCAGTTTTTTTGCCACGCATCCTCCAGACGACAGAAAGCAACGATGCGCCCTAAGGCGCACCGTTGATTCTAACGCTGGTCACCCATTTGGGCGATTATTTATTCAGCGTGTAGTCGAGCGTGATTTCAGCATTCAGTACCTGAGAAACCGGGCAGCCCGCTTTGGCTTTCTGGATGATCTCATCAAACTTCGCGTCATCAATGCCCGGTAAGACGATGGCGCTGGTCAGCGCGATTTTGGTGATGGCAAAACCGTCGCCCTTTTTATCCAGCGACACATCCGCGGTGGTATCAATGCTTGTTGGCGGATGCCCTTCATTGCCCAACATCAATGACAACGCCATTGAGAAGCAAGCGGCGTGCGCAGCACCAATCAGTTCTTCCGGGTTAGTGCCCTTCTGGCCTTCAAAACGGGTATTGAAACCGTACGGTTGATTGCTCAACACGCCGCTTTCGGTACTTACCGTACCTTTGCCTTTAATGTCGCCTTCCCAATGGGCCGATCCTTTCTTATGAATGGTCATGTCATTCCTCCTGTTGTGTTCGACAGCTATTGAGTATAGACAACATGACTCATTCTGCTGGATTAGCTCACCGCGCGTGGACGCGCCGGACTCAAGCCCGCCTCGCTCAACAGCGCGTTAGCCTGCACCAGCGAAGCCTGCGTAATCTCTTTGATCGATTTCGCGCCGGTCAGCGTCATCGCCACTTTCATCTCTTTCTCAATCAGGTTGAGCAGATTTTCAACGCCGCGCTGACCGTGCGTTGCCAGCGCATAGACAAACGCGCGTCCCAGCAGCACGCTGTCGGCACCGAGGGCGATCATCCGCACCACATCCAACCCGCTGCGAATCCCGCTGTCGGCGAGAAGGGTAATATCGCCTTTCACCGCATCGGCAATTGCCGGCAACGCGCGCGCCGACGACAGCACGCCGTCCAGCTGACGCCCGCCGTGATTCGACACCACAATGCCATCGGCACCAAATCGCACCGCATCGCGCGCATCTTCCGCGTCGAGAATGCCTTTAATCACCATCGGGCCATCCCAGAATTCACGAATCCACTCCAGATCTTTCCAGGAAATCGACGGATCGAAATTGTTCGCCAGCCAGCCGATGTAATCTTCCAGCCCGGTCGGTTTACCAAGATAAGTGGAGATGTTGCCGAGATCGTGCGGACGGCCATGTAAACCGACATCCCACGCCCATTGCGGATGGGTTGCCGCCTGCCAGTAACGACGCAGCGGCGCATTGGGGCCGCTCATGCCGGAGTGCGCATCACGGTAACGTGCGCCCGGCGTCGGCATATCGACAGTGAACACCAGCGTGGTACAGCCGGCGGCTTTGGCGCGCTCCAGCGCGTTGCGCATAAAGCCGCGATCGCGCAGCACATAGAGCTGGAACCACATCGGACGATTTATGGCCGGCGCCACTTCTTCAATGGGGCAAACCGACACGGTTGAGAGCGTAAACGGAATGCCTTTCAGCGCCGCCGCGCGCGCCGCCTGCACTTCACCGCGTCGCGCATACATGCCACACAAGCCGACCGGCGCAAGCGCCACCGGCATCGACAGGGTTTCGTTGAACAGCTTCGTTTCGAGGCTCAACGCCGACATGTTTTTCAGCACGCGCTGGCGCAGCGCCACGTCGGAGAGATCGGCGACATTGCGCTTCAGCGTGTGCTCGGCGTAAGCGCCGCCATCCAGATAGTGAAACAAGAACGGTGGCAAGATGCGTTGCGCCGCGGCGCGATAGTCACTGGCAGCAGAAATGATCATCCGTTATTTTCCTTGTGCTGAGGTTGGTGGCCCGGCAGACGCGTAATACGCGCCTGGCGCGCCTCATCTTCATGCAGGGTTTTCATAGTGGTGTGAACAAAGCCGAGATGATCCATCGCAGCCTGGCGCGCCGTTTCCGCATCACCGGCCATCACCGCATCAAACATCGCCTGATGCTGTTCGTTAAGACGATTAAAAATCACCGGATGGGTATACATGCGCTGACGGCTGTGCAGCACCGAGGATTGCAACAGATCGAAAAAGCCGCGCATGGTCTGCAGCAGCACTACGTTGTGCGAGGCTTCGGCGATGGCGAGATGAAAACGCAGATCGGCCTGCGCCGCGAGATCGGCATCGTCGCTCTGCTTAATCTTCAGCAGCGCATCAAAGGCGTAAGCCAGCCGCTCTTTATCGGCTTCGGTGGCGCGCAACGCCGCGTGCCATGCCGTGCTGGCCTCTATTGCGTGACGCGCTTCAAGGATGTCGTAGCGATAATCGGGATCTTCAGCCAGCAGTTGGCGAATCGGCTCTACGATGCGCTGTTCCGACCACGGTTGCTGCGGCTGACGTAGCCAGGTGCCTCCACCGCGTTTACTGATCAACACGCCGCTGCTGATCAGTTGCTGGATCGCCTCGCGCAGTGACGATCGCGATGAACCGAACTCGGCCGCCAGCGCGCGTTCGGACGGCAGCCGCATGCCCGGCTCCAGCTGATGCTCGGTAATCCAGGCGCAGAGCCGCGCCCGCAGCGTATTTTCGGTCATCGCATTATCCTGAGAAAGGCCCCACCGCCCTGCTGCATTGGTAGGACCAAAATGCAGCAGGGCGGGCTTGATGGAGGAGAATGGTTAATGCTTTGTTATTTCGATGCAACGAAACAGGCGGGATTTTTCATGTTATGTGACGAGGCGGCCACATTTGAATCTTTTGGTAGGACCAATTACGCCACAGTCCGGCCAAAGGCCCGACCATAACTGCGCGGATGAAAGCGCAGGTTCAGCAAAATCAGCCCGACCGTCACCGCCGCCTGCATCAGCCAGACGCTGGAAAAACTGTGGGTTAATGCCTGCAGCTGACCGGCGATAAACGGCATGCAGCCGGCGATGATAAAGCCCGCGCCCTGCATAAACGCCACCAGCCGTGCACCGGCCTGCGGATGCGGCAGGTGATCAAGCGCCAGCACCATCGCCAGCGGGAACGCCGCGCCCAGTCCAAATCCGGCAATCGCCGCCCACAGCCACGGCGCGAACAGCGGGGCAAACAGAAAGCCGCTCATGCCGATCAGCTGACAAACCAGGCTGATAATCAGCTGCGGACGCCGATCCGCCTTACGCGCCAGCAGCGGCATCAATAGCGCGCCCGCAACCTGACAGAGAATCATTGCGCCGAGCAGCGATCCGCCGGCTTGCGCCGACCAGCCAAGATGATGATAGGCATCCGGTAGCCACGCAACACAGGTAGCGTAACCACCGTTCACCAGTCCAAAACTGATTGCCAGCGTCCAGGCGCGCGGCGTGCGCCACAGCGACGGCAGCGCAACCTTTTCCGTACTGGCGGCGGTTGGCACCCGCACATATAACCACAATCCAATCGCCAGCAGCACCGGCAGCGCCCAGCCGCTCAGCGCCAGCGGCTCGCCCAAATGATCGCTGAGCCACGGCGATAACGCCGCCCCCAAACCGCCGCCGCCCATCAGCGCACCGGCCCACAATCCGGTGACCGGCGCGCTGCGCTGCGCAAAGCGCTGACGAATCAGGCCCGGCATCGCCATCTGTACCACGCCCACGCCAAGGCCGCCAAACAGCGCGCTGACCACCAGCCAACTGCCGTCGTGGATCACGCCACGCGCCGCCAGCGCCAGCAGCAGCAGCGTCAATCCGGCCAGCAGCAAGCGTTGCAGCGGCACGCGCTGCATCAGCGAAGCGCTCAGTAGCGCGACCGCGCCCATCATCACCATCGGTACCGCAGGCAGCAGCGAAGCCGCCAGTGAAGAGAGTCCCATCGTCTGCCGAAGCTGGCCGAGTAATGGACTAAGAGAAGTGAGTAACGGTCGCATATTCAGCCCAGCCAATACCAAAGCGGCGAGCGTTAATCCGTTGAAATGTCGATTCATACACAATCCAGCTGCAAAGAGGTTGTCAGCATCGCAGCAGTCGTTACTATTTGGAAATGAAATAACACCATAACGACCAGTGGAAAAATGAATCGTCAGCCGATGTTTACCCCGCAGCAACTGCTGAGTTTTGTCGCGGTGTGCGAAACCGCCAGCTTCACCCGCGCCGCCGATCGCGTGCATCTGTCGCAATCCACCGTGAGCCAGCAGGTGCGTCGGCTGGAAGAGATGATCGGTAAACCGCTGCTACAGCGCACATCGCATCAGGTGGCGCTCACCGAAGAGGGCGAGAAGCTGCTGGGCTATGCGCGCCGCATCATCGCGCTAAACGGCGAAGCGCACGACGTGCTGAGCGATAAATGGCGCGACGGCGTGCTGCGCCTTGGCGTGCCGG
Source organism: Pantoea endophytica (assembly GCF_002858935.1). Classification (GTDB taxonomy): domain Bacteria; phylum Pseudomonadota; class Gammaproteobacteria; order Enterobacterales; family Enterobacteriaceae; genus Pantoea; species Pantoea leporis. Next base: position 151,819 of record NZ_PJRT01000010.1, read on the forward strand.
AAGATTTCGCCGCGCCGACCGCCGGTTTGCTGGCGGAGTTCAGCCGCGATCATCCGCAACTGCGCCTTGATGTGATGAGCGGCATGTATGTCGATTTGCATCGCGCCTGGCAGCGTGAGGAGCTGGATATCATGCTGATCAAACAGCCGGGCGGTGAACGTCCGCTGGCTGCGCGCCCCGAGCCGCTACTGTGGCTGGACAGCGCCGCACATCCCTGCTTTGAGCAAACGCCGGTGCCGCTGGTGGTGTTCCCGCAGCTCGGTTTGTATCGCGAAGAGATGGCGCAGACGCTGGATAGCCTCGGCCGCAGCTGGCGCATCAGCTACAGTAGCGCCAGTTTAGTGGCGCTCGCCAGCGCCAGCGCCGCCGGATTGGGCTTAACGCTGCTGCCCGCCAGCTGCCGCTTGCCTGAGCATCGCGTATTAGGGGAAGCCGCTGGTTTACCCACCATCAACCATTTTGAACTGGCGCTATTTTGCCGTGCGCCGCAGGACGAACTGCAGCAGGCGCTGGCCGCCGCGCTGGTGACCTTTTGTCAGCTGCAGTGGCAGTGATTTTTCCACTGCTAACCAGTGGCAAATATCGCAGCGCGCTGCGTTGAGTTTTGCCAGATTAAGCGTTTCTCATTTGATGGAACCGCTGATGCAACTGACCTCTCCCAGCCGTCGTGAATTTCTTAGTCTGACCGCCGCCGGAAGCCTGCTGGCCGCCGGCATCAGCTACGCTGCACCCGCTTCACCGCTGCTCGCTAACAGCACACAGCCGCACACGCCGCCACCGCGCGTTGCGCACTACCAGCTGCTCAATGTCCGCCTCGAAGAGGGCTTTGAGCGCGACGGTAAAGAGGTGATCGCCACGCGCACCGCGCTGTACGACATCACTATCAAAGACGGCACTTTCGCGGCGATTGATGCCGCAGGCAAAGCGCGCAACGCCGCCCTGCCACAGTGGGATGCCCACGGCGCCCTGCTGCTGCCGCGCACCCGTGATATGCATATCCATCTCGACAAAACCTTTTACGGTGGTCCGTGGGAAGCGCCGCGTCCGCGTCAGGGCAAAACCATCATGGATATGATTGCGCGCGAACAGGTGCTGATCCCGCAACTGCTGCCAACGTCGCAGGCGCGTGCCGAAGCGATCATTGGTTTGCTGCACAGCAAAGGCACCACCGAAGCGCGCAGCCACTGCAATATCGATCCGGTGAGCGGCCTGAAAAGCCTTGAGCATCTCAAGCTGGCGCTGGCGAATCATCCGGAATTCCCGTGTGAAATCGTTGCCTTCCCGCAGCATGGTTTGCTGCATTCGAAGGTTGATGGCTTGATGCGCGAAGCGATGCAGATGGGCGTGCAGTTTGTCGGCGGGCTCGATCCCACCAACGTGGATGGCGCGATGCAGGCGTCGCTGGATGCGATGTTCCAGATCGCCCTCGATTTCCAGCGCGGCGTGGATATCCATCTGCACGAAACCTCGCCATCCGGCGTGGCGGCCATTCAGTACATGATCGATACCATCGCGAAAAACCCGCAGCTGAAGGGTAAAGTGACGCTGAGTCACGGTTTTGCGCTCGGCACGCTGGAAGGCAAAGCGCTGGATCAGATGATTGCGGGCATGGCCGAGCAGCAGATGAGCGTGGCGTCGACCATTCCGATTGGCAAGCTGACCATGCCGCTGCCGCAGTTGCAGGCGGCGGGCATCACGGTGATGACCGGCACGGACAGCGTGATCGATCACTGGTCACCGTTTGGCACCGGCAGCATGCTGGAGAAAGCCAATTTGTACGCGCAGCTGTATCGCGGTTCCGATGAGTTCGGTTTGAGCCGCGCGCTGCATATCGCCACCGGCGGGATTTTGCCGCTGTCGAATCAGGGCGAACGTCAGTGGCCGAAGGTCGACGATGAAGCCAGCATGATGCTGGTCGAGGCCAGCTGCTCCGCCGAAGCCGTCGCCCGCATCTCCCCGGTCCGCGCCACCTTCCACCGCGGATTGCCAGTGTTCAGTGCGTAAGCCGAAAATCGCACATTGCCGTAGCGGCGCGTGGCTGAAGGCACCCAACAAAAAAGCCTCCGCAAGGAGGCTTTACGTACGACATAAACAGGCGGCATGCGCACACCCGGTGAGTGCTGGATTTTACGAAAGCATCTGAATCGCCAGCGCATACAGCCGCTGGTTTTCATCGTCGCTGACAGGCTCTTCTTCCGCGTAACAGGCAATCATAGAGCTGACTTTATCCGAAGATAAGGTTTCTCCATGCAGATGCAGCGTTAACACGGCGCGGCCGACGATTTTCAGAATGTCTTCGTTTTGTCCCTGGACATAATGACTCAATGAAATGACCTCTGAAATATTATGGGTATTTACTGATTAGCCAAACGGCGGGGTAAATATAAAGCAAATCGGCTATTCGTTTTAATCAGAATTTTACCTAAGCGAAGCCATTCATTAGCACAATACTTATAAGTAAGCATTAACAAACCCTGATAATGCTTGTTTAATAACGCTAATTCTCCTTTTTCGTTGAATATGTCGAGGTTTAGCGCCTTCATTGCAGAATAAAATCAACCTCAAAAGCATTAGAAATTCGCAACAGTATGCGTATAAAAACGAGACCAGCCTGCTATAACGCTAACGGTTTTCAGGCAGGCAGCAGAAGCGCTTTTGCCATTGCCGATCACGCCCCTTTCTGCCAGACTGACCGCCGCCATCCTACCCGCAATTAGAGACTTTCCCGTGACTGCTTTTTCTACCCTGACGCAACTGCCCGCCAGCCAACTCGATAACCTGCGCGAGATGGGTTTCGACGCCATGACGCCGATTCAGGCCGCTTCCCTGCCCGCGATTTTGGAAGGGCGCGACGTGCGTGCGCAGGCGAAAACCGGCAGTGGCAAAACCGCCGCCTTTGGCGTAGGTTTGCTGAACCGCATCGATAACAGCCAGTTCCACACCCAGGCGCTGATTCTGTGCCCGACGCGTGAACTGGCCGATCAGGTCAGCAACGTGCTGCGTCAGCTGGCGCGTTTTACCCGCAACATCAAAATTCTGACGCTGTGCGGCGGCCAGCCGATGAGCGCGCAACGTGATTCCTTAGTGCATGCGCCACATATCGTGGTGGGCACGCCGGGCCGTTTGCTCGATCACCTGAAGCGCGACAACCTTGATCTCAGCCAGCTGCAAACGCTGGTGCTGGATGAAGCCGATCGCATGCTGGAGATGGGCTTCCGCGACGATATGGAAGCGATCATCGGCTTTACGCCAGAAACACGCCAGACGCTGCTGTTTTCTGCCACCTGGCCGGATACCATCGCCAGTCTCAGCCAGCGTTTTCAGCGCGATGCGCTGGCGGTCGCCACCGAAGATAAAACCGAGTTACCGACCATCGAGCAGCAGTTTATTGAAGCCAGCGCCAAAGAGCGCCACAGCCTGCTCGGCGCGTTGCTCAGCCAGCAACAACCGGCCTCCTGCGTGGTGTTCTGTAACACCAAGCGCGAGTGTGACGACGTTGCCGCCGCGCTGAACGAGCGTGATATCAGTGCGTTAGCGCTGCATGGCGATCTGGAGCAGCGCGATCGTGAGCGCGTGCTGATTCGCTTCGCCAACGGCAGCATCCGCGTGTTGATCGCCACCGACGTCGCTGCACGCGGTCTGGATATTAAATCGCTGGCGCTGGTGGTGAATTTCCAGCTGGCGTGGGATCCGGAAGTGCACATTCATCGCATCGGCCGTACCGGTCGCGCTGGTGAGAAAGGGTTGGCGGTAAGCTTTGTCGCCCCCGACGAAATGGTGCGCGCCAATGCGCTGGAAGAGTATCTGCAGCAGAAGCTCAATTGGGTTTCCTCCAGCTCGCTGAAAGGCACCAGCGCCAAATCGCTGCCGGCGACCAAAATGACGCTGTGCATTGATGGCGGCCGCAAAGCCAAAATCCGTCCGGGCGATATTCTCGGCGCGCTGACCGGTGAAGCCGGATTCAGCGGCGATCAGATCGGCAAGATCGATATGACCGCCACCCACGCCTATGTTGCCATCGACGCCGCTCAGGCGAAGAAAGCGCTGATCAAGCTGAAAGAGGGCAAGATCAAAGGCAAAAGCGTGCGCGCCATTCTGCTGAAGTAAAGGGTACCCGCGTGAGGGCGATCGCTCTCACGCTAAAATTTCCGTTATCTCCCCCTTCATTTTTTTTCTCTTCTGCCGATAAGTTAATCATGGCGATATTGCCCTGCCCTTTACTCAGCCCAGATCTGCTCCGAGGCCATGATGGATAATTTTCAGAAAGAGATCGATGAACGCGCCAACCTTGCGCTTTCCAATAAATTCGAACTGCTATTGTTCCGACTGGGTTCCGATCAGCTGAAAGGCAAATCTGAGCTGTACGGCATCAACGTGTTTAAACTGCGTGAAATCGTGCCGATGCCCACCATCACCCGCGCCGCTGGCATGCAATCGCCGCTGCTTGGCATGGCGAGTATTCGCGGCCAGTTTATTCCGGTTATCGATCTGCCCGCCGTCACCGGCTGCAAACCAGAAACCGGCCTTAACCTGCTGCTGGTGACCGAATATGCACGCAGCACTCAGGCGTTTGCCGTGGAATCGGTGGAGAACATTGTGCGTCTCGACTGGAGCCAGGTGCACACGGCGGAAGCGGGCATCGGTAGCCGCAACATCACCAGCATCGCCTGTCTGGATACCGACGGCCAAAGCAATAATCTGGCGATGGTGCTGGACGTTGAGCAGATTCTGTATGACATCATTCCTTCAGTGCGCGGCGTTGAGCCAAGCGCAGAGACCGCCAAAGACTTCAATCTGAAGCCTGGCCAGGTGGCGATTGTGGCGGAAGATTCCAAAGTGGCGCGTCAGCTGCTGGAGCAAGGCCTGAAAAGCATGGGCATCCCGGCGATTATGCACAACACCGGTCTGGAAGCCTGGATCAAAATTAACGAAATGCAGAAAGAAGCGGCTGCAAACGGTGAGTCGATCCACGATAAGATCGCGCTGGTGCTGACCGATCTCGAAATGCCGGAAATGGATGGCTTTACCTTAACGCGCAACATCAAACGCGATAACAACCTGCGCCAGATTCCGGTGGTGATCCACTCTTCACTCTCCGGCAGCGCCAACGAAGATCACGTGCGCAAAGTCGGTGCCGATGGTTACGTGGCGAAGTTCGAAATCAACGAGCTGTCGAATGTGATCCACGGCGTGCTGAAAAAGCCGCGTTAATGATCGTAACGCCACCGTTCATAGCGTAATGCTTGTCAGTTAAGACCTGAAAACCCTTAATTACCAGAGCACACCTTGTAGCGGCGCAATTCATTGCGCGATAAATCGCGCCGCTACGGAATGTGCGGTGATTTGATAAGGTGCTTAACTGATCGGCATTACGCCATTCCTGGCGACCCTTCAACCAGGATCCTCCCGCCTAACTTTCCCATCCAGTCAAAAATCAAGGTTAACGTCATTAACCAAACCGTGACGCATCTCTAAAAAATTAAAGTTAAAACATTAACAACCGATAACAGATAGCGCTTGCGCTGGTGCTGCCATACCAGATTTGTCACGCTGCGTAACCATTTTTACCTTAGAAAACATCAACCTGACGCGGGCGCCTTGCCTGCTTTTCCGTCTTGAAAACATCAATTTTTGGCATTACGGGGAGAACCAATGTTGAGCTTAAAGAATATGAAGGTCGGCGTCCGTTTGGGCATCGCCTTTGGTTTAGTGGTGGCACTGTTAGTCATTGTCGGCATCACGTCGATTACCAAAATTAACAACATCAAAACCGGTATTACGTCGATTGTGGAAGACCGTTACGTGAAAGTGCGTCTTGGTTTTGACGTCCGTGACGGTGTTAACGATCAAATTAAATATCTGCGTGGCATCGTGATTGATACCACGCGTCCGGAAAATAACGTTAAACGTTATCAGCAACTCGCCGAAGCCACTGAGCATACCAACAACGCGATGAACAAAATCAAAGCGATACAGGTTACCGAAGTGGGTAAAAAGAAAATCGCCGGGCTGCTGGCGGCCAGTGACAAATTCGAGGCCGAGAAACATCAGCTGATTGAGCTGGTACGCGCTGGCGATGCAGACGCCGCCAGCACCTATGTACTGAAATCCATTACCGCTACGCAAAACGCTTTCCTGGCGAGCGCGGTGGCGTTTGCCGATTCGCAATCGCAGCAGTTACAGCAAGAAGGCGCGAAGATTATTGATAACGGATCGTCCGCTATTGAGATGACGCTAATCTTCTCTGCTCTCGCCATTGCAGCCTCCATCGTATTAGGCTTTATGCTGACGCGTTCAATTGTGCGTCCGCTGAATGAAGCGGTGGAAATCGCCGGGAAAGTCGCGGCAGGCGATCTCAGCTCGCACATTGAAATCAGCGGTAAAGATGAAACCGCCGTGCTGATGCAGGCGCTGCAGGCGATGAACGACAATCTGCTCACTATCGTTTCCGATGTGCGCGCCGGTTCCGATACCATCGCTGTCGCCTCGAATCAAATCTCCAGCGGTAACATCGATCTCTCATCACGCACCGAACAGCAGGCCAGCTCGCTGGAAGAGACTGCATCGGCGATGGAACAGATGACCGCCACCGTCAAGCACAACGCCGAAAACGCGCGGGAAGCCAATCAGCTGGTGGCCAACACCTCCAACGTGGCGAAGCAAGGCGGTGTGGTGATGGAACAGGTGATCGAGAAGATGGAAGCCATAACGCTCTCTTCGAAGAAGATCGTCGATATTATCAGCGTGATCGATTCCATCGCCTTCCAGACCAACATACTTTCCCTTAACGCCGCGGTCGAAGCCGCACGCGCCGGTGAGCAAGGCCGTGGTTTCGCCGTGGTGGCCACCGAAGTACGTAATCTGGCGGCGCGTTCGGCATCTGCCGCGAAAGAGATCAAGGTGTTGATTGAGGATTCGGTCGCGCAGGTGGATGAAGGTAGCCGTCTGGTGACGCACGCCGGTTCAACGATTGGTGAAGTGGTCAACAGCGTGAAGAGCGTGGCGGATATTATGAGCGAAATCACCATTGCCAGCAGCGAGCAAAGCAGCGGGATTAGCGAGATCAACTCAGCGATTACGCAGATGGAGGCGGTGACGCAGCAGAACGCCGCGTTGGTGCAGGAAGCCTCAGCGGCGTCGCAGGCGTTGCAGGAACAGGCGGATCGCCTGGCGCAGTCGATGAGTGTGTTTAAAACGGCTGCGGTGTAATGATGACAAGGTCGCCATGCCTGGCGACCTTTCTAATATGTATGCTTAACTGACCAGCGAATAAGCAATCGACGAAATCGCCAGCACGCCAACGATCACCACAAACACGTTACTGATTTTTCCGCTGTACTGACGCATCGCCGGCACTTTCTGAATGGCATACATCGGCATCAGGAACAGAATCATCGCAATAATCGGCCCACCCAGCGTTTCAATCATGCCCAGAATACTGGGGTTCAGCGTCGCCACCAGCCAGGTGGTCAGTAGCATAAACGCGGTGGTCAGGCGATTCAGACGCTGCGGCGTGACGGTTTTACCGCGGCTGCGCAGCGACTTCACCACCATGCCGTTAAACCCTTCGCGCGCCCCCAGATAATGCCCGAGAAACGACTTCGTGATCGCCACCATTGCCACAATCGGGCCCATCCACGCAATCATCGGCACATTAAAGTGGTTGGCTAAATAGGAGAGAATGGTGATGTTCTGATCTTTCGCCGCCTGCAGATCGGCGGGCGACAGGCTCAGCACGCAGCTGAACACAAAGAACATCACCGTCACGACCATAAGCAGATGGGCGTTCGCCAGGATGCGCGAACATTTCTTCTCCGCGCCTGCGCCGTACTCATCGCGCTTGGCAACAGCAAAAGAGGAGATAATCGGCGAATGATTAAAGGAGAACACCATCACCGGAATAGCCAGCCACAGCGTCATCAGAATGCCGTGGCCGCTTACATTTGCATCTAACGACAAGGTTTCCAGCGCTGCACCATGCCAGTGCGGTACCAGATAAGCCGCCAGCAGCATCAGCACCGCCACAAACGGGAACACCAGTATGCTCATCGCTTTCACAATCATCTGCTCGCCAAAGCGCACCACCGTCATCATGCCGATGATCAGAATCAGCGACAGCAGCGCACGCGGCGGCGAAACCAGCCCCAGCTGATGCACGATAAAGCTATCCACGGTGTTGGTGATCGCCACGCTGTACATCAGCAGGATCGGATAGATAGCAAAGAAGTAGAGCAAGGTGATGATCTTGCCAGCGCCCACGCCAAAGTGCTCTTCCACCACTTCGGTAATGTCTTCGCCGGGATTTTTACCGGAGAGCACAAAGCGCGTTAACGCGCGGTGCGCGTAATAGGTCATCGGGAAGGCAAGAATCGCCATGATAATCAGCGGAATCAGCCCGCCTGCACCGGCGTTAATCGGCAGGAAAAGCACACCCGCACCAATCGCCGTACCGTACAGACCCAGCATCCACACGGTATCACTCTTACGCCAGCCCTTAGCCGCCGTTTCTACGGTGCCAAGCGTACCGGTTTGTGAGTTGTCCATCTGTCTCTCCAGAATTTCAAGCTTTATCAACATGCAGCCACAAAGATGGCTACCAATCATGGCGTGGGCTGCTCCGCCCGGCCGGAACGCAAAGGATGACGCTTCATGAGATGAAATTCACGCATCCTGATGTTTTGTGCCGCAGTAAATGCACGAAATATGCGCGCAATCGATTGCATGGGGCGCTATTTGACATGAGACGCGGAATGAGTGCAAGAAGGAGTAACGGGGAGTCAGCAGAAAGGCGTGAGGAAAGTGGAAAGGTGTGGCAACGCTGGGCTGTTACCACGGGTGGTGCAGATGACATTAAGAGCAACTCCCCCGGCCACTAGCCTCTGATACAGCAAATGCGTCCAGAGGCTAACGCCGGGAGAATTTAATTAGAATGCGCGCATTCTGTAGAGTGCATAAAGAAAATAGTACGCTGTGAGTGTATTCAAATTCATAATCATGTACTTCAATTTTTCATTTTTATTCAGCAGGATGAAAATACCTTTTGAGTATTTACCCCGCTTTATTTGATCAATTTCCTGGGCAATATCCGCAGGTGAAAACGATGAGTGATACATTGCGGTCACGATTTGCATATCCAGCGCCAGCACACGTTTGGAGATGCCTTTAAGGAAATAGTCGAGATCGCTGGCCTGATATTTACTGATAATCGAATCATACAGTGCGGTGAGAAACTGTTTACGTACTTTCAGTTCACTGTATTGCACTTTACGCTTCGATAATGAACCCGCCACATCTTCATAATGATAAGCCGCACCCGGTGTGACCAGAAAATTGCTAATGCAGCTGAAGAATTTAAGGTTAAATAGCAAATCCTCGCTCATCGAGATACCTTCCAAAAAGCGCAGGTTCAACTCCTCAATAATCTGACGGCGATAACATTTGTTATGCAGATAACCGATGTTATCACTCATCTCCAGCTCACCGAGCACATAAGGAATGTCCTCCTGACTGAAGAAGCCCGCCTGCGACACTTTGCCCACGCGGTTGTCGTTGAGGTTGCCCACCATCAAATCGACAGATTCCGCTGGCCAGGCATCGAGATTCTGTTTGAAGATCATCAGGAAGTTATCATCCACCCAATCATCCGCATCGAGGAATAACACATATTCACCGCTGGCTTGCTGCATTCCGCTATTTCGAGCGGCGCTGACACCGGCATTAATTTGGTGAATTACCGTGACCTGCGAATAAGCACTAAACTCCTGCAGAATATTCGCGGTTGAATCGCTGCTGCCATCATTAACCACAATCACTTCGTAACTGCTGAACGTCTGTTTAAGCACGCTCAGTAAGGTACGTTTAATGGTTTTTTGTGAGTTATAGACGGGAATGATAAGACTAAACAGGGGTTTTTCATTCATGATAAACTCTCTTTACTGTCTGAGGTTTTGATATTGTTAAATAACAGCCATAGTTTCCTGGGATTGATAAAAATTTGATGAATACGCATTACGGGTTGAGCAGGGAAAAAGTAATTAAGCAGGGAGAAAGATAAAAACTCGGTTAATACCACGCTCATGGCCGCGCCATTTAAACCGAAATAAGGAACCAACAATAAAGAGGAGGCCACGCAAATTAATAACACCACGAAGGTTTTCTTCACTAAATAGCGATATCCGTTGTACTTAATAATGAAACGATCCATCACGCTGCTTAGCACCGCGCACATCGCACCCACGCTGAGTAACAGCGTTGGCGCTACCGCATCGAGATACTCCGCACCGTAAAAGTCACGGATAAACCATCCGGACAATAACCAAATCGCCAGAATCACCAACGACGAGACACCTATCACCAGCAGATGTAATTTCTGCGCTTTGATAATCGATTGCCGATCGTCACGTTCGGCAAAGAACGCCGGGAAAAAGGAAGCCAGCAAGGCATTGGGTAAAAATACCCACGCGGTGGCGAGCGTCAGCGCGACAGAGAAAATCCCCGCCTCTTTCACGCCAAGGAAATACGACACGCTGATTTGGTTAACGCGGGTATAAATCGCCACCGCAATCACGGAAAACACCAGAGAAATACCGGACGCCACCATATAGCGGGAATATTTCTTCATCTGGCGCAGTGCCGGAATCGGTACCTGACGATGGTATTTCAGGAATATCGTCAGTTTGATGGCAAAAGGAATAAAGGTCGCCAGTACGATCGGAATCGACAACAGTTGCGGATCCAAACCGTAATACGAAATAAAGAAGCGCACGGTTAAACTGATCGCCAGCCCCGCCAGATTGGCGATGACATTCAGGCGCGCATTAAGCATCGCCTCGTTGTAGATATTGACCAGATCAAGCGAAGAAAACAGACAGGCAATCGCCGCTGCGCAGACAAATACCCGCGCTTCAGCACTCCACTCTTCGCCCATAATCAGCATGCCGCTGGCTGCCAGAACGCCGTAAATCACTAACACCAGCAAAAAGGTCGCCATCATTAAGCGCATGCCGGAGTGATGATTTTGCGATAAGCGTTTCAGCAGAATCACATCGCTGCCCATCAGCGCGATGCTTTGGATGAACTGAAATACCAGCATCGAAATCGAGATAATGCCGAAGGTGGTGGGCCCCACATATTTCGCCACATAAGAGGTGACAAATATCAGGCCGAACACCGCAATCAGCTTTTCAGCGATCATCCATAGGGAATTTTTTAATTTATCTTTCACAACTCAACCTCAGCGTTTATTTCTGTGCCAGGCGGCGCAGACGCGATACCAGTCGTGGACTGACAAAAAACAGCGCAAAGTACAGGCTCCACGGATTGAGCATCAATCCTGATGTGAAATAGGACTTGAAGCTGCGACGGTAGAGCGAAATATATTCATCAATAAAGGCGCGGCTGAATCCGTCGCTGTGCAGCGCTTTATAGATATAAGACGAGGTCACTTTTAAATAGAGATGGTAATAACAGCGGCTATGCTGCGCGGATAAAAACGCCTGCATGCCATTAAACGAACGCGCAAAGGAGAAATGCTTTTCGCGTAACGCCGATCGCGTGGCGGAGTTGGTGGATTCCACATAGTAATAAACCACCTGCTGGGTGAAGATCACCTGACGATCCTGTTGCAGGTGCAGGTAATTGACCACAAACAGCAGATCTTCGAAGTTATAAATCTCCTCGTTGAAGGTGAGCTGATGCTGACGAATCACATCACCACGAAACACCTTGTCGCAGATGCCGTGACGCGGATTGAAATAGAGCAGATCGTTAATCGCCGCCGAAGCGGTCAGCTGGCGCGCGTCACTGCTGTTGGCCGGGAAATCGAGCGGATCGCCTTGCGGCGTGAAGTGCTGCGATTCCCCACCCACCATGGCGATGTTGTTTTGCATCAGCCGCACATAGGTGGCAAACGCGCTGGCCGGCAGAAAATCATCGGCGTCTAAAAAGCACAGCAGTTTGCCGCGCGAGGCGCGAATGCCCTGATTGCGCGCCGACGAAACGCCGCCGTTGGTTTTGTCGATAATGTGAAAATGTGGGTAGTGGGCGTAATTCTGTAATATCGCGAGCGAGTTATCGCTGGAGCCGTCATTAATAAATATCGCTTCAAAACGGCTTTCTTCCTGCTGTAGCAGGCTGTCAATGCATCGCTCCAGATACGCCGCGGCGTTATACACCGGCACGATGACGCTGATCAAAACGTCGTTAACGGGATTTTGCATATAACCTCTGGACTCTGTCGGAGTAAAAGTTGCGGACGGAAAAAGTATTCGCTGAACATTGCAGTGATTAACAGTGCACGTTGCTTGCGCCCGGCTTAACATTTATTGCCTGTCTATTTCAGAGTTTCCTCAGGTCAAATAAAACTGGCCTTTAATTCTCTGTAAAAAGATCGCTAAATAAGATAATCGCCAAATAAACCGTGCAGATTTATTCTGCTTTCGTCAGGTAAAACAGGCAGGCTACCGCCCCAGGCTTGCAGCTACCTGTTTACTGACTACGCATAAACCCACTTTTCAGGCATAAAAAGGCTGCGCTGCGCTCGCGAGAGTTCAGTTAATTTTCAGCCAGTTACGTTTTATCTTGCGGTGATTTGGCTTAATGGCGTCACCACGTCATTCACGGCGTACTTAAATTAAATTTTTATCTGTCTGGTAATGAGCGAAAAAAACGCTGACGTTTTTATCGCGCTCATCACCAAAAAAAGAAATGCCGACCGGGGCTGAGTAGGTGCATCAACAGACGGGCCTTCTCAACGAACGTCACGACATTAACGATATTTGCTGTGTGCCCTGCACTTTTATTACTTCGGCGCGTCTTTTGCGTTCCGATGAGTGCAAGTGGCGTTAATTCAGTGCGGCGTTTGCGGTCGCACTGCAACGGGCTTAATGCCCAAAATTTGCGATCTAATTCAAAACTTTTCCCGGCATTCTCACCACTCCGGGTTATAAGGTCAATGGTTGCCAGGCCAAACCGGAATTTACTCAGAGAAAGGCTGGATTAAATAATGGCGCATAGATTAGCCGTGGTGAATTGATTTTTTGCTGATTGATTAGCGCCACAGCAGGCGAATACCAGGAATAAGATGGGAATATCGCTGACATGGTGCCAACAGTAACCAGCGCCTAAGCCGCGCCGGGATTGAAGCCAGCTCACAACTCTGAAGATAGCGTGTCACGGCACGCATTTTCGCGTGCTAGTCTCCAGCCATGCCTCTCTCCAGTTTCTCTTTACTGCAGGTTGTATGAAACGCAGATTATCTTTCCAGGTAAAACTCTTCCTGTCGCTGGTGCTGTTTTCCTGCCTGCTACTCGCCCTGCTGGGCACCATTCTGTTTCATTTTATCGATCGCCAACTGCATCACGATTTGGGACAGCGCGCGCGGGTGCAGGCCAGTGAAATTGCGCTGATGCCCGGCCTGGCGGAGAAAGTAGCGCGCCGTGATATCGCTGGCATCGCCGCGCTGATTCAGCCGCTGCGCAACCAAAGCGATGCCAGCTATATCGTGATTGGCGACACGCAAGAACACCATCTCTACCACTCGGAATCACCGGAGCGCCTCAATTTACCGATGATTGGCGGCGACAATGCCGAGGTGCTGCAGGGCAAAACCATTATTTCGGTGCGCAAAGGCGGCATCGGCGTGTCGCTGCGCAGCAAGGCGCCAATCTTAAATGCCCAGCATCAGGTGATTGGCATTGTCTCGGTGGGTTATCTCACTTCCTATATTGCCAATATCAACGTTAGCCTGCTGTGGCAGGCCAGTTTGTATGGCGTGGCGCTGCTGTTGCTGCTGTTTATTTTTTCCTGGATGTTTAGTCGCAACCTGAAAAAACAGATGTTCTGGCTGGAGCCGAAGGATATCGCCCTGCTGGTGCTGCAACAAAAAGCGCTGCTGGAAGCGATGTATGAAGGCGTGTTTGCGGTCAACGCGGAGCGGCAGCTGATTCTCATCAACCGCGCCGCACGCGAGTTGCTGGATATTCAGCAGAGTGAGAGTGAACTGCTGGGAAAACCGCTGGATGCAGTGTTGCAGATTCCTGCGGCGTTTTTGCGCCAGCATGAGGTGAAAACCCACGATCACGTTACCGTGCTCAATCAGCGTCAGGTGATCGTTAACCGGGTGGCAATCGAGCTGGAACCCGGCGAGCCTGGCGGCTGGGTATGCAGCTTCCGTGATAAAAACGACATCAATACGTTGAGCAGCCAGCTGAGCCAGGTGAAACGCTATGCGGATAATTTACGCATCATGCGTCATGAACAGCTGAACTGGACCGCCACGCTGGTCGGCCTGTTACAGATGCAGCGTTACGACGACGCGATGCGCTACATCCACGCGCAATCAGCTGGCGCGCAGCAGGTGCTGGATTTTGTCTCGGCGCGCTTCACCTCACCCGCGCTCTGTGGGCTGCTGCTGGGGAAATATGTCAGTGCGCGGGAAAAAGGCGTGGAGCTGAAATTTGATCCGGCCTGCCAGCTGAGCCGCATTCCTGCCGCGCTGAGTGAAACGGCGTTGATGTCGGTGATCGGTAATCTGCTGGATAACGCCGTCGACGCCACGCTCAATGTCACAACGCCCGCCGCCCCGATAGAATTGTATATTTCTGGCCGTAATCAGGAGCTGTTAATCGAAGTGGCCGATCAGGGTTGCGGCATCGATGACAGCATTAAACCGCATCTGTTTGAGCAAGGCGTCACCAGCAAGCCGTCCAGCAACGACGATATGTTCGGTACTGAGCACGGCATCGGCCTCTATCTGGCGGCAGGTTATGTACAGCAGGCGGGCGGCAGCATTGAGATCAGCGACAACTCACCGCAGGGCACCATCTTCTCGGTGTTTATTCCGTTCCAGCCCGCCGCATTAACAGGACTTTCCCATGAATAATGCTAAGCCGCTTGATGTGGTGATTGTGGAAGATGAGCCGCATCTGGCCGATCTGCATCGTGAATATATTGAGCAGAACTTTCATCTGCGCGTGGTCGGCATTGCCGCCACGCTAGCGCAGGCGCGCGCGCTGATTGCCGCGCATCAGCCACGCCTGCTGCTGCTCGACAACTATTTGCCGGATGGTCAGGGCGTAACCTTGATTGACGATCCGCTGCTGAAGCGTTTTGAGTGCTCAGTGATTTTCATCACCGCCGCCAGCGACATGCAAACCTGTAGCCACGCGATGCGCAGCGGCGCCTTTGACTACCTGCTGAAACCGGTGTTTTTCCATCGCCTGCGCGCGTCGCTGGAGCGCTTCATGCTGCTGGTGCAGACCCTGCGCCAGATGAAGAATGTCGATCAACAGGCGCTGGATAAGCTGTTCAACCTGCCAGCCAGTGACGCGCCTGCCGCGCCATCCACCAAAGGCATTGAGTCGATTACGCTGGAACGGGTGAAAGGCTTTTTTGACGCAGCACCGCACAGCAGCTGGTCGGTTGAACAGGTGGTAGAAAACATCGGCATCAGCAAAACCACCGGCCGCCGCTACCTCGAATATTGCGTGGAGATCGGATTTATTGGCGTCGAGATGCAGTACGGCAACATCGGCCACCCGCGACGGCTGTACCGCAAAATCCTGTGATCTTGCGCAAATCCCGCGCGCGGCCACTTGCGGTTTTTATGGTGTTAATTGCCTAAACGACGCCAACAATCACACTTCGTGAAGATAACAATCCGTCACCTCTTGTGTGGAAAAGGCGATCGGCTATGTTGACCTTTAGTTCCTCAAATGTAACTAAAAGGTTAACTATAATGTCGAACATTTTCCCTCTGTCTCTGATTGCCGCCACTGTGTTTGTTTCCATGTCAGCCGTAGCGGCTCCGCCGCAAGGTTACCCTTCGGACTACCAAAGCGTGATTGATGCCGCCACCAAAGAGGGCAAAGTGGTGGTCTACTCCACCACCGACATCAAAGCCGCCGGACCGCTGGTCAAAGGCTTTGAGGCCACTTATCCCGGCATCAAAGTTGAATATAACGATATGAACAGCACCGAGCTGTACAACCGTTTTATCAGTGAACAAGCCTCGGGTGGCACCAGCGGCGATGTGGTGTGGAGCTCCTCAATGGATACCGGCCTGAAGCTGGCGACCGACTACGCGCAGGAGTACAAATCTCCTGAACTGGCGCAGCTGCCGACGTGGGCGGTGTGGAATAACAAGGCGTACGGCACCACCTACGAACCGGTGGTCTTTATCTACAACAAGCGCATGATCCCGGCCGGTGACGTGCCCGATTCGCACGCTGCGTTAGCCAAGCTGATCGCCAGCCAGACCGACAAATTCAAGAGCAAAGTCACCACCTACGATATTGAGAAATCGGGCCTCGGCTTCATGCTCTCAGTACAGGATGCCAAAGCCGACCCCAACTACTTCAAAACCCTGGCCGACGTGGCGAAAGGCGGTTTAGCCGTGCAGTCTTCCACCGGCACCATGATGGAAAGGGTTTCATCCGGCGAAAACCTGATTGGCTTTAACATTTTGGGTTCTTACGCCGAAGCGCGCGCCAAAACCGATCCGTCGCTGGGCATCGCTTATCCGAAGGATTACACGCTGGTGCTGTCACGCGTCTCGTTCATCAGCCAGCAAGCGCAACACAGCCATGCGGCTAAGCTGTGGCTCGATTACGTGCTGTCTGAAAAAGGGCAAAGCATTTTGGCCAATCAGGCCGACATCCCTTCCCTGCGCAACGATATTGAAGGCAAAAATGACATTGATGGCCTGACCAAAATGTTAGGTAACGCGCTGAAACCGATCCCGGTTGATGAAAGCCTGCTGGAATATCTGCAACCGAAAAAACGTCTGGATTACATCAAACAGTGGCGCACAGCCGCCGGTAAATAACGGCAGTACCGAAGCGCGGCCGCTGCGTCGCGCTTCTCTTTCTGTTATCTGATTCGCCATTCAGGGTCTCAATATGCGTGCATTGCAGAGAAAGTGGCAAAGCCTGCCGCGCGGCGTTGTGGTGCTGATAACCGCGCTGGTTATCTACGTTCCGCTGTCGTTTATCGTCATACAAAGTTTCTTGTCCGCCCCGTTCTTTTCGCCGTCGAAAGCGTGGAGCCTCGAGTCGTTTGAATTTATTTTCACCGATCCCGACTTCTATAAAGCGCTGCGCAGCGGATTTATTCTCGCCTTCGGGCTGGTGATCATCGCCATTCCGCTGGGCGGTATTCTGGCGTTTCTGATGGTGCGCACCGATCTGCCCGGCCGACGCATCATTGAGCCGCTGATCCTCGTGCCAATTTTTGTCTCGCCGATGGTACTCGGCTTTGGTTACGTGGTGGCGGCGGGCCCGGTGGGATTCTTCTCGCTGTGGGCACAATCGCTGTTCGGTTTTGTGCCGTGGAATATCTACGACATGTCGAGCATCGTAGTGATCGCCGGGCTAACGCACGTCCCGCACGCCTATCTGTATATCTCTTCTGCGCTGCGCAGCGTGGGATCGGATGTGGAAGAAGCGGCGCGTATTGCGGGCGCGACACCGCTGCAGGTGATGACGGCGGTGAGCTTGCCGATGGTGCGTCCTTCAATGCTGTATGCCACCGTGCTGCTGTTCTTCCTCGGGCTGGAGGTGTTCGGCCTGATGCTGGTGCTGGGCGATCCCGAAGGCAACATGGTGTTGGCCACCTATCTCTATCAGCTGACTAACAAACTCGGCACGCCTTCTTATCATCTGATGGCTGCCGTGGCGGTGGTGCTGATCTGTATCACCATCCCGCTGGTGATGCTGCAACGCCGCCTGATGCGCACCGCCAATCGCTTTGTCACCGTAAAAGGCAAAGCCTCGCAGGCGCGTGCGCTGCCGCTGGGCAAATGGCGTTGGGTGGCGGGCGCGGTTGTCGCCTTCTGGCTGACGGTGACCATTGGCGTGCCGCTGCTGGGCGTGGTGCTGCGTGCGTTTATCTCAAACTGGGGCGTTGGCGTCTCAATCTGGGATGAGCTGTCGATCAAAACTTTCCAGACCATCTGGGCGCAGCCTAACCTGCTGCGCGCCATCGTCAACTCGATGGCGATTGGGGTAATTGGCGGCGCGCTGGCGGTGGTGTGTTACCTGTTTATCGGCATCGCCATGCACCGCAAACCCGATAACACCACGCGCTTTCTCGACTACAGCGTGCTGGTACCGCGTGCGGTGCCGGGCTTGCTAGCCGGCCTGGCGTTTCTCTGGGTGTTCCTGTTCCTGCCGATGTGGCTGGATAACTCGCTCAAATCGGGCTGGCTGTCTGATTTCGTCTGGTCGCAGTGGCTGCGCGATAACCTGATCGTCTGGCTGCGGTCACTGCGCAGCACCATCTTCAGCGTCTGGCTGGCGTATACCGTGGTGTGGATGGCGTATGGCCTGCGTCTGATCTCGTCCACGCTGCTGCAGGTCGGGCCGGAACTGGAAGAGGCGGCGCGCAGCACCGGCGCCACGCGCGGACAGATCACGCGTCACGTCACTATTCCGTTATCCCGTTACGGCCTGATTGGCTCATGGCTGCTGATGTTCCTGATTTTCGAGCGCGAATATTCCACCGGCGTGTACCTGCTTTCGCCCGGCACGGAAACCATCGGCTCCATGCTGGTTTCCCTGTGGGCGGCGGGCGCGATAGATATCGTCGCCGCACTCTCGTTTATTAACATCCTGCTGGTCGTGGTCGGTTTGGGTATTGCCTTGCGATTTGGAGTCAAATTACATGATTGAATTATCGGTCGAGAACCTGCACTTAACATACGGCGACAATCCGGTGCTGAAAGGCGTGTCGATGAATTTGCAGCGCGGCGAAGTGGTTTCTCTGCTTGGTCCGTCCGGCAGCGGCAAAACCACGCTGCTGCGCGCGGTCGCCGGGCTGGAGAAGCCAACGCAAGGCACGATTGTGATTGGCAACAACACGGTTTACGCCGGCACGCCGCGCAGTGAGATCCCAGCGGAAGAACGTAATCTGGGGTTGGTGTTCCAGTCCTACGCCTTGTGGCCGCACAAAACCGTGTTCGAGAACGTGGCGTATCCGTTAAAACTGCGCAAAGTGGCGACGGCGGAGATCACCCAACGCGTGCAGGATGTGTTGGTGCAGTTGGGGTTAGGCCACCTTGGTAAACGCCATCCGCACCAGCTTTCTGGCGGTCAGCAGCAGCGCGTGGCAATTGGTCGTGCGCTGGTCTACAACCCGCCGGTGATCCTGCTGGATGAGCCGTTGTCGAATCTGGATGCCAAGCTGCGCGAAGAGGCGCGCGTGTTCCTGCGTGAGCTGATCATCAAACTGGGCTTGTCGGCGCTGATGGTGACACACGACCAGAATGAGGCGATGGCGATTTCCGACCGTATTTTGCTGCTCAATAACGGCAAAATCGAACAGCAAGGCACACCGCAGGAGATGTACGGCTCACCGAAAACCCTGTTCACCGCCGAGTTTATGGGCAGCAACAATCGGCTGCACGGCAAAATCACCGAGCTGCGCGACGGCAAAGCGCGCATCGAGGGCAAAGGCTGGGCGTTGTGGGGATTGGCGGGCGCAGGCGTGCAAAACGGCCAGGAAGCCACGGCGGTGATCCGCGTCGAGCGGGTGAAACTGGTCGAGGGGCCGGGCGAAAATCAGCTGGAACTGCCGCTGCTCACCAGCATGTATCTGGGCGATCGTTGGGAATATTTGTTCCGCACCCAGGGCGATGATTTTGTCATTCGCGCTTATGGCAGCGAGGTGCGCGATCCGCAGCACTGCCATCTGGCATTGCCGGAAAACCATGTGTGGATTTTCCCGAAATCCTGATGTTTAAGGAGGCGGCCAGCCGCCTCCTTTCTTCACTGATAATCCTCATTAAAAATAAATTTTTTAAAACAGAATAAACAGCGACACATCACCTCCTGCTATTAAATACGCCGCTCAATAATTAAATTCTTTCTGTACTTATTTTATTCAAGACATGTCTTAGCCGGTTTTTTGCCGCATCTTTCATATTCTCTCTGCCATCAAGTTATATCCCCACCCCTTAACCATCCCGCGTGCGAATCATCGTGTTATTGCGGCGTGATGTATTTTTACAGGCAGAGAGTCAAAATGAATAAAAATTATCGGGTTATCTGGAACCACAGCCAGGGTAATTATGTTGTCACCTCCGAGCTGGCACGCGGTAAAGTGAAATCATCCCGCTCCAGCACAGCACGTCGCCTCACCGCAGGCTGCGTGGCGACGGCCTTCATGGCGATTTCCAGCGTCGGGATTATCCAGCCAGCGCTGGCCGCCCCCGCTTACGGTGAATATGCTTCTGGCGCAGGCAATATTATTGATATTCAGGATAAGGACGTAGCCACCAATGAAGACAATGCGCACGCCTTATTTATTGAAAAAGGCGCCACCGCGCACAGCAATAATGTGAACTTCACGACCAGCGGTAAAAAAGCGTATGGAGTTTATGTTAATGGTGCCGGATCAAGTATTGATGTCACGGGTGGTACAATTACCACTACAGGTCCACAAGGATATGGTTTAGCGGCTGGCAATGGCGGCAAGTTAATGGCTAGCGATATTACCCTGAATACTTCCGGCGTGGGCGTTTACGCCGATAGATCCAACATTTTGGCCAAGAACCTGAGCGTACAGGCCAACGCCTATGGCGTTTACGGTTTGGGTGCAGGTACCGAGCTTGTCATTGCCGACAGCAATGTAAACGTGAACGGTAATGGAGCCTACGCGCTGCTGGCTGAAAATGGCGGTAACGTTACCAGCACCAACAGTCATTACATCACGTCAGGCAGCAGCGTTTACGGCGCATGGGCAAACAAGGGATCTGAACTCACCATTATCGGTGGCAGCATTACCAATACCGGAAAAGAAAGCGTCGGTATTTTCGCCAAAAGCGGTGGCGTAGTAAATGTTGATGGCGTGACCGTCGTGTCTACCAGTCAGGGCATCAATAGCTACAGCTCAGCCGTGGCAAATGTGGCTAACAGTCATGTCACCGTTACGGATAAAGGGGCGTACGGATTACTGGCTGAAAACGGCGGAAAGACGACCAGCATCGATAGCCACTATATTACGACGGGCGACAGTGCCTATGGTGCGTGGGTCAATACCGGTTCGGAACTGAATATTTTTGGTGGGAGCATCACTACAACAGGAAAAAACAGCACCGGCATGTTTGCGAAAAACGGTGGCGTCCTGAATGCTGAAAATATACAGATTGATGCAAGAGGAAATGGAGCCTGGGCGACAAATGAGGGCTCCCGGATAAATGTCAATAACAGTACAATTTCTTCCGGGGCTTATAATGGCGGCTCAATAACTGCCCGTAATAAAGGATTTGCAACCGTTCGTAACAGTAAATTGATTGCCGTTGATAGAGCTTCTGCTGGTCTTTATGCCGATGATTCAGGGCAAGTTGAAGCAGAAAATGTAGATATTGACATCCTGGGTGGTGGATACGGAATACACTTAGATTATAGTGGAAAAACAAATTTAAAAAAATCAAAAATAAACAGTAACAGCGGTGGCACTGCATTTTATGTTGAAAGTGGCTCCGTATTAACGGCTGACAATGTTTTTGCAGAAATGGATAACACTAATAACCCAGAAAAACTAGTTACTGCTATAAACATCTCTAACTCTTATTTAAGCTCCGCTGACCCTACGGCTAACATTAATAATTCATTTTTACATATCAAAGGAAATAACGCCGCTGGAATTGTGACTGAATATACTAAAGGTGAAGTCAACCTCAATAACACAATCTTGACGGTAGATAATGGGCCTGCAATCGTCGCTTATAACCAAGCCTTAACGACGGTGAATCTTGACAACAGCCTGTTGTCCGGTACAACGCTGCTCGAAAGCGGGTTTGCACCGAATGGCGGTGATGCAGGAGGAGACGTGCGCGGCATTGCGGTTAACGCCAGCAATTATTCTCAGCTTCAGGGCGATGCCAATATTGATCGCAGCAAAACGCAGGCCAGCAGCGTCAGCCTGGATTCCGGTTCGCGCTGGCAGGGCGCCGCGCATGATTTGCAGGATCTCAGCTTAGCGGGTAGCAGCCAGTGGAACATGACCGGCACTTCCACCGTGGACAACCTGACGGCCAAAGACAGCACCATCATCTTCGATCACGGTGCAGGCGATTTCCACACCTTAACCGTTAAGGGCGACTACCACGCTGACAACGCCAAGCTGGTGATGAACCTTGCGCTGGCGGGTGACGATGCGGCTAGCGATAAATTGCATATCGCCGGCAACGCCAGCGGCACCACCAAAGTTCAGGTGCACAATGCGGGCGGTAAAGGTGCTGCCACGCTGGAGGGCATTGAGTTGATTCGCGTTGAGGGCACGCAAAACGGTGAGTTCCTGCAGGATGGCCGCATTGTCGGCGGCGCGTGGGATTATGCGTTGGTGCAGGATAAAAACGGTAAGTGGCGCCTGGTTAGCGATCCGATTCCCGTTGATCCAACGCCTGTCGATCCCATCAAAGACGAGGGCGGCGATACGGGTACCGTCATTGCACCGGAGGTGCCGCAACCGAAACGTACCCCGCGTGCTCGTCCGGAAGTCGGCAGCTATATTGCTAACCTTGCGGCGGCCAGCAACCTGTTTACCCTGAGCGCAGCCGATCGTCCGGGCGTGACAGAATACCGTGATGCGCTGACCGGCAAAGTGGAAAAAACCACGCTGTGGCTGCGCAACGAAGGCGCGCACGGGCGCTTCAGTGACAGCACCGCGCAGCTGAAAAGCATCACCAACAGCTACATGGCGCAGCTGGGTGGCGACATCGCACAATGGAGTTTGAATGGCAGCGACCGTTTCAGCCTCGGCGTGATGGCGGGTTACGGCAACGCCAAAAGCAATACGCTGTCGAAAACCACCGGCTACAGCGCCAAAGGCCAGGTTAACGGCTACAGCGGCGGTATCTATGCCGGCTGGCAGCAGGACAGCCAGACGCGCAGCGGCGCCTTTGTCGACAGCTGGCTGGCCTACAACACCTTCAATAACAGCGTAAAAGGTGAAGGTCTCGGTCAGGAAAGCTACAAGTCGAAGGGGATGACAGCGTCACTGGAAGGCGGCTACAGCTTCGCCTTCGGCGAGCAGCAGCAGTATCGCCTGCAGCCGAAAGCGCAGGCGGTGTGGATGGGCGTAAAAACCGGCGATTATACCGAGCAGAACGGCACCCGCGTCAGCGCCACCGGCAAAAATAACGTGCAAACCCGCACCGGCGTTCGGGCAACCATGCACACCGCCACCGCGCAGCCTTACGCTGAAGTGAACTGGCTGCATAACACGCAGCGCTTCGGCAGCAAACTGGATGGCGTGAAGATTGAGCAGGCGGGTGCGCGCAACATCGGCGAAGTGAAACTGGGTCTGGAAGTGAATCCGAGCCAGCACGTCGGCATCTGGGGCGGCATCGCGCAACAGGTTGGCGGTAAAGGCTTCAGCGATTCCAGCGCCACGCTGGGCGTCAAAGTCAGTTTTTGATAGCGCAATCGGCCTCTTTTAATCAGAGCATCGCTGGAAACAGCGGTGCTTTTTTTATGGCCAGAGCTCTTTCCCCACAAACAAAAAAAGGCGAGGCCAAAGGCCTCGCCAAACAGGTGCTGGACCTCAATCGTAATAAGGAAGTTTACGATCGACACCGTTAATGTTGACCAGCACAAAGCCCGTAGGCGCGGTTTTGTTGGTCGGCGTACCGGCCGCCGTCGCGACGGTCAGCACCCCTTTCTCGTTCGCGCCAATACCGGCCAAACCGTTATGCAGCCCGAAACGCGCCGCCGGTTTGAAACCGCCCAGTTTGGTGGTATCGGTCACGACCGAGAAGTCCTGCTGGAACAGCGAGCAGGAACCGGTATCGAAACGCGTAGGGCCGGTGCATTTCAGGTTCATCATGGTGTCACCGCTGTTGGCGCGCAGTTTTACCCACACCGCCGCATAGGTAGTGCCGACGCGGCTGTAGCGGATATCCAGCACCGCAGGTTGTCCCATGTGATAGGCATCAGCCCACACCGTTTCCAGACGCTGCAGATTGACCCAGGTTTTCCCGGTCGCCGCCACGTTGACCGGTGAGCCGGCAGTGCCCGTTGGCTGAGTGGCATCCGCTTTACCAATAAACTCCATTACCCACTGCTGGTTAGCGTTCGGGAAGAACAGCTGCCCAACGCGATACCAGTTATCGGTATCGGTGTTATTAGTAATTTTGTAGCCGCTGAAGTAGCCCGCGCGCAGCGATCCGGTCATAAAGGTGCCGTAGTTCTCGTCGCGACGGTAGCCATACTCAAAGGTGGATAACCAACGTCCAGCCGCCGCATCCAGGCTGAGTTTTGCGCCGGATTGCAGATTGAGCTGACGGATCACCACGCGCGCATTGTTGAGATTCAACGGCGTACCGCAATCCTCAATGTTCAGCGTATCCACCGTCCAGCCGCCGTCGGAGAGATCGCCCGGATTACGCGTGTGCTCAATCCACACGTTGCGAATAATCCCCTGCGTCACGCGCGGCATGTAAAGCGTGGCGTCGCCATAACCGGTCTGGAAGTTACAGTTACACAGCTCAATCGCCGTGGAGTGATCCCACGCGCCTTTTGGCGAGTTTGACCAGCCGACATCAAACACGCGTCCGTAGGTATACAGGGTGTAAATCTGGTCGAATTTACTGTCGAGGGTATCCAGCACTTTAATCACCGTACCGCCGTTATTCTGCGCGCGGAAACAGTAGATATTGACGGTGGTGCCTTCGATACAGGTGTTTTCGAAGAACGGCTGCACGTTGCTGCACATGTCGGCAGTGATGGTGCTTTTGTTGGTGGTGATATCGGCGGATGCCTGGCCGTTCCACGCAATACCGCGGATTGAGGTACGACGCGCCTTCACCTTGAACACCGTGTTGGCGCTTTTGTCGGAAATGATGGTGGTGCGCGGCAGCGAACCCAGCTCAACATCATCCCCCTGCAAACCGAAGAAGGCGCGCTCGGTACCGCTGATGTCGATGGGGCTAATCAGGAATCGACCGCCTGGAAAACGCACCGGTAATGCGGTGATGTTGCCTGAGTAGCTTTGCGTCCACGCCAGCATACGGTTAAACGCCTCGGTATCGTTGGCGTAACCGTCGCCTTTGGCACCGAAGTGATAAACGTTGATTTCGGTGGGATCGTTAATCACGCGTTTCCAGTAAAAACCGTTACCGATCACCAGCGTACCGCCATCTTCTACCGCCGTGGTGGTGCCGATAAAACCGGTAAAATCACCGCCACCGTGGAAGGTGGAGTCCGCGTTGTAACGACGTAAGAATGCCAAATCACCGTTTTTGGCCGGTACAGTGGTGCGCAGTTCTGCATAAGAGTTAACTTCGATCATCATAGCCTCCTCGGCTTTTCGGGTAGGTAATGCAAATGCATGAGAGCAGCGTTACTGAGCCGGCTGGCCGCAGTGCTGATTCCAAAGATCGTTGTGGTTGTTGATGGCGCGCACGGTGCGAACGTCCATGCGCTCGGCGTCATTGCCGTGGGTGTAAATCGGGGAAAACAGGGTGCAGGCTGAGTCGATGACGACGGGAGATTCAGGGCTGGTGGTACTTCGATTGCTGCAACTTGTCACGAGCAGCAGCGTCATCAAGATTAAGGTTGCTGGCTTCCACACGTTTGGCCTCCTCGCGCAGCAGTTGCTGCTGTTGGTTAACCGCTACCGCTTGCGCCGCGGCTTTATCGGCGCGCTCGACGGCGGCCTGGGATGCTTGCTGCACCTTGCCGATTTTCTTGCCACCGAAGTAGCTGGCAACCAGCGCAGCGATGACGCCCGCCAGCGCGGCAACCCAGTGCCAGCTGGCGCCGAATAATGTCATGAGCAATGTCATACTTTTTCCTCCATCGCATTTTTCTGCTGGTTGAGGCCTTTCTGGCGGATGAATTGGGCAATCACGCCCATCGCCACCATAAAGGCGCCAATCAGCCCCAGATAGTTGTGCGGCAGAATCGCTTTCACGTCGGGCGGCATGCTGTTCCAGGCATCAAGCGCAGCGGTGGGAAATGATTGCACCCACGCGCTGAGCATCGAACCGAGCGACGCCAGCCATACCGACCAGGTTTTGAATAACAGCCGCGCATGTTTCACGAACTCCAGCGTGGTGAAGCGCTGCATCACCAACACCACCACAATCACTGCCAGCACCGCGGTGACAAAAATCAGCAGTTTCAGATTCATAGCAGCCCCCGATAGATGTCGTAGGTGCCGCTGCGCATCACTTCGGCATGGCGCCGTGCGCGACCCGACGTTTGTCTTGCCCACAGGCTGTCGAGCATGGCGTTGGCCGCGCTGTTGAAATCGCCCTGCGTGATGGCGGTGAGCATGCCGCGAAACATCGCCAGCCCATCCACCCCCAGCTGATATCCCATGCTGATCAGCACATCGCTGCGCGCCTCATTGCATTTGGCCAGCGCCTGCTGCACCAGCGCACGCTGATGCATCTGCTGCACCTTGCCCTCGACAATGCACTGCTTCCACACATCGCCGACGGGACGCGGCACCTGGAAGATATAGTTGCTAAGCGATGCCCCTTTGGGGCCGATGCGAATGCCGCCAGCGACCGTGGGGAAACCCAGCGAGTCGAGGTAAGGCGCTTCGCGATAACCCTCTTCGAAATTCAGGATGGCAATAATCTGGCTCATAGAAATTCCTCTTTGACGGGGCGCAACAGCCTGAAAATGGCTGCGCAAAACGGCAAAAAACATAAATCCTGCTGATCGTTTACGACATTGAGCGCGTTTTCATATAAGCGAAACGCTCAAGAATGGTTAAACAGTGAGCAACAATGGAACGTTCCGTTTAAAACTGGGGAAAGTGATGCAGGGTTAACGCACGGCATACAAATAGACGTGGGGCAGACAGCAGTTATCAAAGCTGGGTTGTGTCTGCTGAACACGAACGGGCGCTAGCACGGCGCTGTCAACGCGCGACAGCGTCTGGCGCTGGCAGATGCGTTCAGCGGTGCGCAAGGTGACGTTTTCGTATTCGATGCCGAGTGCGCTATCGATGCTGCGCTTAAGGCTGAGGGACTGACGTCGCCGATGGCGGCGCGTGCGTGCATTGCCTGAAAATACTGACTTTCCGTACTGGATAATCGCCATAACTCCTCCTGTTAATGAGTCTTTGGCGATGGGGTGGCAGGCACGGCAATTCGGCTGAGGCCGACGCGTTCGTTATTCCTCTGGAAAATACCCGACGTCAACTCGCCCGGCTGCTTTCGCGGCCAGGGTGAAGTAGAGGAGAGTGAAAATCAGAGGGCAACTGACAACGCTGCAAAGTGCGTATCCACCCCATCCCAAAGTTCACTAACTTTGGATGGTATGTATCGCGCTTGTGCAGCGCCTCAATTGTTTAAGAGCGGGCTCATCCGTGAGCAGGTATGTTGTCCATCCATGCTCAAATTATTAACAGGTTCTAATGCATTGGCAAACACCAATGGTTAATTTTTTATTTACCGTCAGTTAAATTAATGATTTCAGCCAAAATATTTTTTTGCCGCAATCTGGCGTTTTGTGATCAGCCCAGGATTTGATAATCCCGCGCCTGGCTCATGATCACCCGTGCCACCACTTGCAGCGTCCTGGCTTCTTCCAGCGTGAGGTACCAGGTTTCATAGCGCTTGTTATCGGAGATCACTGCGACCTTTTTGTGCTGAAGTTGCAGGCGTTTGAGATAGAGCTGATCGTCAAGCGTGAACAGGTAAATACCATCGCCATCGAAGCGATGCACGCTGATATCGACAAACAGCTGATCGCGCGGCGCAAAAGTGCCGGCCATCGAATCGCTGTTCAGCGCGATAAGGCGAATATTTTCTGCCGGGCGGCCGTTAAACAGCACCCGCGCCTCTTCCAGCCCATATTCAATGGCTTGAATGGTTTCCACCAGTTCATCGCGCGAAGAGCCGCTGCGCACACCGTGCTGGCCAATATCCAGACTCTCCACGCGAAACAGATGTTTTGGGTTCACCAGACTGCGCTGCGTCAGCAAGGCGGCCGGTTTTTCCATGCCAAATTGCAGCCACTCCACGCGCACGTCGAGTAACTGGCTGAGCGCCAGTAAATTATTATCATCGGGGATCGATTGCCCGTTAAACCATTTCCATACCCCCGGCGTTGAGATCTTGCATCCCCTCTCTTGCAGAGCCAGCGCAACCTGTTTATTCCGTCCATGTCCGACAATTCCCGCGCTTTCGCATGCGGCAATCAGCCTGGCAGTGAATGCTTGTCTCGTACTTTCTTTTTTAACCATCAGTTAATAATCTGCCTTCAGTAAAAGACTGAATGTTATTTTCATTTTTGCTACCAGTTCATTTTATATTACCGGCAGTTTACTACCCAACCGCTTTTATCAATGAAGCTGGACAATCATTATCCCCTTCGGTTAGGGCGAAACCAGTGTTCAGTGCCATATCGCTTGTTCTGACAGGGGTTTTCAGGATTGTTCTGTAGCAATAAGACCAGCATCTAAAGGAAAAAATGGGTGAAAAGCCGCGAGCCCGCCATAGATGACAGAAATAAATCAAAAAGCTCTTGGAATAACTGGATCGAAAACGAAAAAAATGGGCACCGTTTTCGGTGCCCATTGTCATGCAGGAGCGAACATTAGCGACGTAGCGTATCGTCGCCCCACCCTATCCATTTGTAGGTGGTCAGCGCTTCAAGTCCCATTGGACCACGCGCATGCAGCTTCTGCGTACTGACCGCCACTTCGGCGCCAAGGCCAAACTGGCCGCCGTCAGTGAAGCGTGTGCTGGCATTAACGTATACCGCCGATGAGTCAACCTGATTGACGAAGCGATTGGCATTGCCAATGCTGCGCGTCAGAATGCCATCAGAGTGCTGCGTGCCGTGCTCACGGATATGCGCGATGGCTTCATCAATATCCGACACCAGCTTGACGTTCAGATCGTTGGACAACCATTCGTCATCATAATTTTCCGCTTGCACCGCCACCACCTCGGCAGCACCGTTTTGCAGCAGCGCCAGCACATTTTCGTCGGCGTGCAGCGCAATCTTCTCTTGCGCCATACGTTGCAGGAATGCCGGAATGAATGTGTCCGCCTGATCGCGATGGATCAGCAGCGTTTCCAGCGAGTTGCAGGCGCTTGGCCGCTGCTTCTTGGCATTGACGATCACCTCCAGCGCGGCCTCGGTCTCCATGGTTTCATCGAGATAGAGATGGCACACGCCGATGCCGCCGGTAATCACCGGAATGGTGGAGTTTTCACGGCACAGCTTGTGCAAACCTGCTCCGCCGCGTGGGATCAGCATATCGACGTAGCGATCGAGCTTCAGCAGCTGATTCACCAGTTCACGATCCGGGTTTTCAATCGCCTGCACCGCGCCTGCTGGTAAACCGTGCTGGGTCAGCGCATTTTGGATCACGCGCACGGTGGCGGCGTTGGTGCGATAAGTCTCTTTGCCGCCGCGCAGAATCGCCGCGTTGCCGGTTTTCAGGCACAGCGATGCCACATCAACAGTGACATTAGGACGCGCTTCATAAATCACGCCAACCACACCCAGCGGCACGCGACGACGTTCAATGCGCAGGCCGCTATCAAGCTGGCCGCCATCCATCAATTGCCCCACCGGATCGGCCAGGCGACACACCTGACGCACATCATCGGCAATGCCTTTCAGACGCTGCGGGTTGAGTGTCAGGCGATCGAGCAGCGCTTCGCTCATGCCATTTTGGCGTGCATCCGCCAAATCCTGCTCGTTCGCCGCCAGGATGTCCGCGCTTTCCGCTTCCAGACGATCGGCGATGGTGAGCAGCACCTGATTTTTTTGTTCGGTGGAGAGTTCTGCCAGTTTGTACGACGCAGCGCGCGCCGCTTTACCCATCTCTTCTAACATTATCTGCTCCTTAACTGACGATCATATCGTCGCGGTGCACCGCTACCGGGCCATATTCGTAACCGAGGATCTCGCCGATTTCCTGGCTGTGATGACCGGCAATCATGCGCATGGCATCGCTGTTATAGCGCGTGACGCCGTGGGCGATATCGCGCCCTTGCAGGTTGCGAATGCGGATCACTTCACCGCGCGAGAAGTTGCCCTGCACGTCACGGATGCCTTTTGGCAATAGCGAACTGCCGCGCTCCAGCATCGCGGCCAGCGCACCATCATCGATGGTGATTTCGCCCGCCGGCGGTGCGCCAAAGATCCAGCGCTTGCGGTTTTCCAGTGGCGACTGCTGCGCGTGGAAACGCGTACCGACCGGTTTGCCATACAGCACATCGCTAATCACATCCGGACGACTGCCGGCGGCGATGATCACATCGATCCCCGCGCGACAAGCGACGTCCGCCGCCTGCAGCTTGGTCGCCATGCCGCCGGTTCCCAGGCCCGACACGCTGCCGCCCGCGAGGGTGCGTAACGCATCATCGATCTGGTGCACGTCGCTGATCAACTCCGCTTCCGGATTGGTACGCGGATCGGCGGTGAACAAACCTTGCTGATCGGTCAGCAGCAGCAGTTTATCCGCGCCGCCCAGCATCGCCGCCAGCGCCGACAGATTGTCGTTGTCGCCCACTTTAATTTCAGCGGTGGCCACCGCATCGTTCTCGTTAATCACCGGCACGATGTGGTTGTCGAGCAGCGCGCGCAGCATGTCACGCGCATAAAGGAAACGTTCACGGTCTTCCATATCAGCGCGCGTCAGCAGCATCTGCCCGATGTGAATGCCATAAATCGAAAACAGTTGTTCCCACAGCTGGATCAAACGGCTCTGCCCCACCGCAGCCAACAGCTGCTTTGAGGCGATGGTAGGCGGCAGTTCGGGGTAACCAAGGTGTTCGCGTCCGGCGGCAATGGCGCCAGAGGTAACGATAACAATGCGATGGCCCGCGGCGTGCAACTGCGCACACTGACGAACCAACTCCACCATGTGCGCCCGATTCAACCGACGTGAACCGCCGGTGAGGACGCTAGTACCCAACTTGACCACAAGGGTCTGACTGCCACTCATGTTTTTCCTGCCATGTAAGAAAAAAATCTGCGAAGGGACGTTTTATCAGGAGTGAGCAAGGAAGCCAACAACAGCAAGGGGAAAAGCACAAAAATCCCCTGACAATGCGGTAGACCAAAAGTTCGCGATTAACAAGAAAGCCGAAAAACTGTCATAAAACGTTCATCACCAACCGGTAAAAAGTCGGTGTTTTACAAAACCTTTCACGGGTACAACAAATTTTACTCATTGGGATTGATAGCAAAATGAAGAAGAGCACACTGGCATTAGTTGTATCAGCGCTGGCGCTGGCTTCCACCGCAAACGCCGCAGAAGTGTATAACAAAGACGGTAATAAACTGGACTTCTACGGCCGTGTTAAAGCTGAACACTACTTCAGCGATAACGCGTCAAGCGACGGTGACAAATCTTACGTGCGTATCGGTTTCAAAGGCCAGACGCAGATTAATGACCTTATGACCGGTTACGGTCAGTGGGAATATCAGTACAACGCGAATAATTCTGAAGGTTCTGATGCCAACGCAGGCAACAAAACCCGTCTGGGCTTTGCTGGTCTGAAATTCGGCCAATACGGTTCATTCGACTACGGTCGTAACTATGGCGTGTTGTATGACGTCGAGGCCTGGACTGACGTATTCCCAGAGTTCGGCGGTGACGGTACCGCGCGTACCGATAACTTCATGACTGCGCGTGCAACTGGCGTAGCCACTTACCGCAACAGCAACTTCTTTGGCCTGGTTGATGGCCTGCGCTTCGCGCTGCAATATCAGGGCAAAAACGACGCCACCAGCGCTAACGCCCGTGGCAGCATCACCGATACTTCTCGTCAGAACGGCGACGGTTACGGTGCGTCACTGGGTTACACCATTGCTGACACCGGTATCAGCCTGATGTCGGCCATCACCTCTTCAGACCGTACTAACCAGCAGCAGCTGCAGGCGCTGGGTAGCGGTGATAAAGCGGAATCATGGGGCGCCGGTATCAAGTATGATGCGAACAGCATCTACCTGGCTTCTATCTACACCGAAACCCGCAACATGACGCCAATCGGCACCCGCGGTTTTGCTAACAAAGCGCAGAACTTTGAAGTGGTAGCGCAGTATCAGTTCGACTTCGGCCTGCGTCCGTCCCTCGGCTATATCCAGACCAAAGGCAAAGACATCGAAGGGATCGGTGACGAGGATCTGGTTAAATACATCGACGTGGGCATGACTTACTACTTCAACAAAAACATGTCGACCTTTGTGGATTACAAAATCAACCAGTTGGATGACAACAACAAGCTGAACCTGAACAACGATGACGTTGTGGCCGTTGGCTTAACTTACCAATTCTGATTGAGCTGTACCCTCGTTGTGTCTATAAAAAAAGAGCCGGCTCATCACCGGCTCTTTCCTTTTTAAACCCTTAAAAGTCTATCAGGCGCTCAGTTTCACTGGCTCTTCTTTAAAGCCTTCCGCCGGGCGCAGATCGAGTTTCTGTTCCAGCAGCATCGCTTTCAGACGCTCATGGAAATTACGCAGCGTGCTTTCCACTTTGGCATTGTTCTCTTTGCCTTTGATGGTCGCAGCGCCCCAATCACCCGCTTTATCAAACAGGCCAAAATGATATTCGTATGTGAAGTGATCTTCATAGGCTTCCAGCGTCATCCACCAGCCCCAAAACTCACGCAGCTCAGGTGCAGGCTTGACGTTGACACACGCTGCCAGGCAATCGAAGAAGAAGCGTGTCTCTTCACATTTGCCTTCACGGATATACGGCCCCAATTCGGTGAAGCGCTTAAGCAGGCGACTACGGGGGTGACCACTCGGTAATGTCATCTCTTTTCCCTTAACCCTTTAAATTGCACTTCCAGCTTTCCATTAACATAAAAATGGAAAATCCCGGATATAAGTAGTAGCAGAGTTCAGAGATTTCGCCAGTTAGCCTTTCAACTGTTTTTCCAGCCAGTCACAAATTTGATTGAGCGCTTTGTCAAAACTGGCAAAAACCGGCTTGACGGAAATCGCCAGCGTCTTGCCCTGCGACGAGGAGTTGGCGATCAACTGCGCGTCTGCTTCCGGACCGAAAATATCATCCGGCCAGTAAGCCGCCAGCATCGGCGTTGGCGTGCGGCGGCCGAGTAAGCCTTGCACTTTCAGCGAGTAGCGGTTGAGTTCCGTGCGCAGATTGCTGTCGGAAGTTGAGGACATACCGAGACGGCTCGCCAGCATATCCATGTACATATCCGGCAGCTGTTGCTGCTGTTGCGCATCCACAAACACGCTGTGCACCATGGCTCCCAGCGTCGCTACAGCGCGTACTCGCGGCACTTCCAGATAGGCCAGACGTGTCGCCACGTTGGCTCCGAAGCGGTAGCCCAGCAGCGCCACGCGGGTGTGATCGATCCATGGCACATTGCTCAGTTCACGCAGCACCTGCTGATGCACCTGGCTGGTGTCCTGATTAAGCAGCCATTTGCTGCTGAAGCCTACCGATGGCATATCCAGCGTCAGCATGGCGATGCCGCGCGGCGCGAGATAGTCGTGGAACAGGCGATAGTGATCGCTCTGCAGCGAATCAAGGCCGCCGCACAGCAGCACGGTGGGATACGGCGCTTCAGCCTGCGCCGGCATATGCAGGAACCCCGTCACCGGACTGCCGCCGCTCATCGGGAAAGTCAGGGATTTTAGTTCGCCCGGCAGACGCTGCGTGGCCTCTTCGTAGGCGCGATTGGCCAGCACCTGCGCCTGATCGGCCAGCTCGTCGCCTTTGATGTAAGGGTAAGCCGCGAGGCTGAACAGATTGGCGGCGTGCAGCCAATGCTGACCTGCATCGTCATGGTTTTCGCTCTCTAACGCGCGCTGCTGCCAGATCGCCGCCTGCTTCGACCACTCATAATTCCAGTTGCCACCGCGATAACCAATCACGGTATCGAGCAAGGCTTCATTGGTGCGTTCGAACTCGCTCACCGCGATACGCGCCAGCACTTCGCTGATCTCCTGCGGCGACAGACCGCGCCACGTCCACAGCAGCTTGTTCAGCATGCGATACCAGCCGCGCTGCGTATCCCCTTCGAGGGCGTTATGCACCTGCACGGCGGCATGATGCTGGCGATGCACTAATGAGGAGGTTTCCGGGTGTTTAAAACGCGGTTTGAACAGTTCTTCGCTCAGGTTTTTATCAGACATCTCAGCTATTCTCCTGCCAACAACGTGGCGATGGCTAAGAGTGTACTGCACCCGCCATACGCGCGCGAGGCGCAGAAAGCACAACGCCCGGCATAACCGGGCGTTGTTTGCGATGCATCAATTAGCTTTTGACGATTGGCGGGATGTAGACCACGCCCATGTCCCAGGGCTGCTCGATCCAGGTGTTCTGCGGGATATCGACAATATAGTCGTCCACCAGCGCACGACCAGCTGGCTTAGCGAAGATGGTGCAGAAACGCGCTTTAGGATACATGTCGCGGATCGCCTGCGCGGTGCCGCCGGTATCCACCAGGTCATCAATCACGATGAAGCCTTCACCGTCGCCTTCGGCACGCTTCAGCACTTTCATTTCGCGCTGATGATCGTGATCGTAGCTGGAGATGCACACGGTATCGACGTAGCGAATACCGAGTTCACGCGCCAGCAGCGATGCCGGAACCAGACCACCACGGCTCACCGCGATGATACCTTTCCACTGTTCCACAGGAAGCAGGCGCTGGGCCAGTTTACGGGCATGGATTTGCAACATGTCCCAGGTTACGACGTATTTTTCGCTCATATAAAGGAATCCCGGCCAAGAAACTTGGCTTAAAAAATATGCAAGGGGGAAAAGGTTGCGCGAGATTATAAGGATCTGACGCCTTAAAAACCAGCATCTGTCTTACTGGTTGCAGGTTTTTAGCGCGGCTGATTACGCACCCGGCGAGAAACAGTGATATTCTCAGGCCCATCACGTCAGATCTTCTGACGACGATTTTTACTGGAAACCCGCGTGCGTGCGGTATGTCCGCCACGCTGACACAGGAGATGCATGGTGTCTGAATTGTCGCAACTTTCACCCCAACCGCTGTGGGATATTTTTGCCAAAATCTGTTCCATTCCGCACCCTTCTTACCACGAAGAAGCACTGGCCGAACACGTTGTCGGCTGGGCAAAAGAGCAAGGTTTGTGGGTTGAGCGCGATCAGGTTGGCAACATCCTGATTCGTAAACCCGCTACCGCCGGTATGGAAAAACGCACGCCGGTGGCGCTGCAGGCGCACCTCGATATGGTGCCGCAGAAGAACAATGACACGGTGCACGACTTCACCAAAGATCCGATTCAGCCGTATGTTGATGGCGAATGGGTGAAAGCGCGCGGCACCACGCTGGGCGCGGATAACGGCATTGGTATGGCGTCTGCGCTGGCGGTGCTGGCTGACAACAGCCTGATCCACGGTCCGCTGGAAGTGCTGCTGACCATGACCGAAGAGTCCGGTATGGACGGCGCCTTTGGTTTACAGCCGAACTGGCTGCAGGCCGACATTCTGATCAACACCGACTCGGAAGAGGAAGGTGAGATCTACATGGGTTGCGCTGGTGGTATCGACTTCATCACCACCCTGCCGCTGACGCGTGAAGCGATTCCTGCGGGCTATGAAACCCTGAAGCTCACGCTGAAAGGCCTGAAAGGCGGCCACTCCGGAGCCGACATTCATCATGGTCTCGGCAACGCCAACAAACTGCTGGCACGCTTTCTGGCGCTGCACGCGCGTGAACTCGATGTCCGTCTGATTGAATTCACCGGCGGTACGCTGCGTAACGCTATCCCGCGTGAAGCTTTTGCTACGTTGGCGATCGACAGCCACAAGGTTGATGCACTGAAATCTGCTGCGGCACATTTCCAGGCGACGCTGCTGAACGAGTTGGGCATTAAAGAGAAGAACATCGCCGTGGTCACCGAGTCGCTGGCGCATCAAGGCCAGGCGCTGAACGCTGACAGCCGCGATCGTTTCCTTAATTTGCTAAACGCTACGCCAAACGGCGTGATTCGTAACTCTGACGTGGCGAAAGGCGTGGTGGAAACCTCGCTGAACGTCGGCGTGGTTACGATGGATCAGGACAATGCCGAAATCATCTGCCTGATTCGTTCACTGATCGATACCGGTAAAGATTGGGTGGTTGAAGTGCTGACCTCGCTGGCCGATCTGGCCGGGGCGAAAAGCGCACCTAAAGGCGGCTATCCGGGCTGGCAGCCTGATGCCGATTCACCGGTGATGGCGCTAACGCGCAAAACTTATGAAGCGCTGTTTGGTAAAACGCCGAACATTCAGGTGATTCACGCCGGTCTGGAGTGTGGTCTGTTCAAGAAGCCGTATCCAAATATGGATATGGTGTCGATTGGCCCAACCATCACCGGCCCGCATTCGCCGGATGAGCAGGTTCACATCGAAAGCGTGGGTCTGTACTGGAAACTGCTGACCGCGCTGCTCAGCGTGGTGCCAGAAAAAGCGTAAGATTGCGCTTTCGCGATGAACCCGACTTCGGTCGGGTTTTTTTATGCCTGCGAAGGATTGCGCAATAAATTGCGCCGCTACAAAAGTGACGTGTGAAAGGTGTGGAAATAAAACGCTGTAAATACCGTAGCGGCGCAATTTATTGCGCACATCTACAAACAGCACATCCCGCTGAATAAATACGATTACACCTCTCGGTTAACCCAAATCTTTCCATCAAACCAGATTTAGCCGCCATAACGTCCAGATGTCTGGATGGCTAATAAGATTTCGTGCTAGCTTATGCCCTTTCGTTCGTTGCCGAGAGTGATGGTTCAGGAAAAAATGCCCCCAACTCAACTAATTAAAGGCCCGGCTCAATGAGTGCGATCAACCGCCTGGAGATGCGTAATATCTCCATTGCCTTTGGCGGTTTCGCCGCGCTCGCGCAGGTGGATTTTCTGACTGAAGGCGGCTCGGTGCATGCGTTGACGGGCGCTAACGGCGCCGGAAAATCTACGCTGATGGCGGTGCTGGCTGGCGCACACGATCATTACAGCGGTGAGATTCTGCTGGATGATGCGCCGGTCACTATTCGCTCACCGCGCGATGCCAAAAAGCTCGGCATTCATCTGGTGCAGCAGGAAGTGGATGTGGCGCTGGTGCCACAGCTCAGCGTGGCCGAAAACATTCTGCTCGATCGTTTAGCCGAACCGGGTCACGTCTACAGCTGGCGCGAGATTCGCCGCCAGGCGCGTACGTTACTGGCGCAGCTGGAAGTGAACATCGACGTCAACCGTTTGGTGGAGCGCTGCTCGCTGGCAGAGAAGCAGCAAATCCTGCTGGCGCGCGCCCTGTCCCATCACTGCCGCTTTCTGATCCTGGATGAACCCACCGCCCCGCTCGATCAGCATGAGAGCGAGC
Source organism: Pantoea endophytica (assembly GCF_002858935.1). Taxonomy (GTDB): domain Bacteria; phylum Pseudomonadota; class Gammaproteobacteria; order Enterobacterales; family Enterobacteriaceae; genus Pantoea; species Pantoea leporis. The sequence goes on from NZ_PJRT01000010.1 coordinate 189,112, forward strand.
GCCTGTTTACCGTGGTGCGCCGCTTGCAGTCCAGCGGCATTGGCGTGGTATTTATCTCGCACCGCATTCACGAACTGAAAGCGATTTGCGACCGCTTAACGGTGCTGCGCGATGGTCGTCTGATTGAAAGCAGTCCGATGGCGGCGCTAAGCGGTGAGCAGATCGTGGAAAAAATGCTGGGACATCGGCTGGATGATGTTTTTCCGCCGCGTCGCGCCCTTGCGACTCAGCCGCTGCTGCTGTCGGTGGAAGGCTTACACGACGATCGGCTACTGCAGGATATTTCGCTGCGTCTGCATAAAGGGGAAATTCTGGGCATTGCCGGTCTGGCGGGAGCCGGTAAAACCGAGCTGTGCAAAGCGCTTTTTGGTGCCAGCAAAAGCCGTGTGACAAAGGGCGAACTGCACGGCAAACCGTGGCGACCGCGTTCACCGCATGATTCAGTAGAAAACCGCATGGCGCTGGTGCCGGAAGAGCGCCGCAAAGAGGGCATTTTCATCGATGAACCGGTGAGCATGAATCTGAGCATCAGCGCCGATAACAGCTTCTCGCGCTGGAGCCTGTTTGGTCATCGCCAGGCGTGGCGTTGGGCGGAAGCGGTGATTCAGCGCCTGAATGTGCGCACCACCGGACCGGGGCAAATCCTGCGTCGTTTGTCGGGCGGCAACCAGCAGAAAGTGGCGATTGGCAAGTGGCTACGCAACAACGCCGATGTGCTGATTTTTGATGAGCCGACGAAAGGCGTCGATATCAAAGCCAAAACCGATCTGTTCACGTTGATCGATGGCTTAGCGCGTGAGGGCAAAGGCATCATTTATGCCTCGGGCGAGTTTTCTGAATTGGTCGGTCTGTGCGACCGCATTTGTGTGCTCTGGGATGGGCGCATTGTGGCAGAGATGGAGGGCAACACCGCCACAGAAGAGGCACTTTTGCTTTATTCCACCGGAGGAACACCTGCGTGAGCAGCAAAGAACTATCCCTAAACTCGCAGCCTTCTCTGCGCCATCAGCTGTTTGATTTCCTCTATAAGTGGGGCATGTTGCTGACCGTGGTGATTTTGATTGCCGCATTTGGTCTCGCTTCGGACAGCTTCCTCGAACCGACCAACATCATTAACATCCTGCGCTCGATTGCCATCGTCACGGTGATTGCGATTGGCGTGTCGATTTCGCTGACCATTGGCGGCTTTGACCTGTCGGTGGGATCCACCGCTTCGCTGGCCAATGCGCTGGTGATTTCGCTATTCGTCTGGCACGGCTTTGGCACCACCGAAGCCATCATTATCACGCTACTGCTGTGTACGCTGGTTGGCTTGTTCAACAGCTTCCTGATTGTGGTGCTACGTATTCCCGACATGCTCGCCACCCTCGCCACCCTGTTTGTGATTCAGGGCGTGGCGATGACCTACAGCTTTGGTGGTTCCATTACCGAGAATATGGTGCTGCCGAGCGGCGACATGGCCGAAGGCACCATTCCTGCCGCCTTTGGTCTACTCGGCCAGGTGCCGACTATCGTGATTATCATGCTGGTGGTCACCATTGTGGCGCAGCTGGCGCTGTCGCTGACCAAGCATGGCCGTCGTATGTATGCGCTGGGCGGCAATCCTGAAGCGGCGCGTCTCTCCGGTATTCGTACCACGCGCTATCGCGTGCTGGCGTATGTGCTGGCCTCGCTGCTGGCTGGCTTGGGCGGCATTTTGCTGGCATCACGCATCGGCTCTTCGCAGGTGAATGCCGGCGGCGGTTATCTGATGGATGCCGTTGCCGCAGCGTGGATCGGCTTCTCGCTGGCCGGTTCGGGCAAACCGAATGCGCTGGGTACCTTGGTGGGCGCCATCATTCTTGGTGTGTTGCAGAACGGGCTGGTGATGTTGTCGGTGCCCTATTACGCGATGGACATTATTAAAGGTCTGGTACTGGCGCTGGCGCTGGCGATGACTTACATCCAGCGCCGTTAAGGCGCGTTTAATCAGAAAGAGATCATAATGAAAAAAATTACCCTTTCGCTGCTGGCGGTTAGCCTGCTCAACGCCAGCGCCGCCTTCGCCGATGCCGCAGTGCCTGAGGTTATCGCTAACCATGAAGGCCCGGTACGCATCGCCATCATCCGCAACCTGGGTTCGGACGATAACACCACGCAGTTTGTCGCCGGTGCGATTCAGCAAGGCCGCCAGCTGGGCTTTAAGGTCAGCACTTTCCTCAGCAATGGCGACGATGCGCGCTTCCAGGATTTCGTTAACCAGGCGATTAGCCAGAAATATGACGGCATTATCCTGTCGCACGGTAAAGATCCCTACTCCACGGCGCTGGTGCAGCGTATTGCCGCAGCGGGCATCAAGCTGTCGGTGTTTGATACGCCGGTTAATACGCCGGTAGAGGGCGTCACCGTGACGGCGCAGAATGATGCTTCGCTGGCGCAGGAATCACTCGGCAGCTTAATCAAAGACTTCAACGGCAAGGCGAATATCGTCAAGCTGTGGGTGGCCGGTTTCCCGGCGATGGATCGTCGTCAGGTGGTGTATGAGAAGCTGCTGAAAGAGAATCCGGGCATTCATCAGCTGGAGTCGATTGGCGCGGTTTCATCTGATGTACAGGGCGATACCGCCAACAAGATTGGCGCGATTCTGGCGAAATACCCGAAAGGCAAGATCGATGCGATCTGGGGTTCGTGGGATGCCTTCAGCCAGGGCGCGTATAAAGCCCTGCAGGAGAATGGTCGTACCGAGATCAAACTGTATAGCATCGACGTATCCAATCAGGATCTGCAGTTGATGCACGAGAAAAACAGCCCGTGGGTACAAACCGTGGCGGTGGATCCGAAAACCATTGGCGCAGTGAATATGCGTTTGGTGGCGAACAAGATTGCAGGCGAAACCACACCGGCGACTTACGAGTTTAAAGCGTCATCGATTTCTCAGCAGCAGTTGAACAGCCAGCAAGGCGCGGTCAACGTGGCGTCGCTGAATAAGATCATTCCAGGCTGGGGCGAAAATAACGATTTCATCGCGCCATGGTTTGCAACGCTGGAAGCGAAGTACGGTAAGAAGTAGTTTTCCCTCACCCTAACCCTCTCCCACATGTGGGAGAGGGAACCGATCGGCGTTGTCTTCTCGCTTTCATGCTGGCGGGAGAGGGAACCGATAGGCGCGGTTTGTTTTACTCCTTCTCCCGCTGGCGGGAGAAGGCCGGGATGAGGGGCAGCGCGCACAATCTCACAACCCCAACACCAACTGCCGCTCCAACTGCGGATCCACCATCGTGACATGCAATCCCACCAGCCGTACGCCGCGCCCTGCTCTGCGTTCATCCCACGCCTGACGCGCCACCGCGATCATGTCGTCTTTATTTAGCACCGGCCAAACGTGCTCCTGCGTGGTTTGCTGGAAATCATTGAACTTCAGTTTCACGCCTTGCCGGGCGATCTGCTTATCCGGCTTGATGGCGGTTAAGCGGCGATCCAACTCCGCATAGAGAAAATCAATAATCTCCAGACACTGCTCCCAGCTGTGAATATCTTCCATCAGCGTACGTTCAACGCCGAGCGATTTGCGTTCGCGCTCAACCACCACATTGCGCTCATCCACGCCGTTGCTGCGTTCCCACAAGATGCGGCCAAACTTGCCAAAGCGTTTAAGCAGCAGCGCCAGATCGGCGCGCTGCACATCCGCGCAGGTGCGCAAGCCCATCTCTTCCAGCTTTTTAGTCGCCACTTTACCCACGCCAGGAATTTTACTGAGCGGCAGCGTCAGTAGAAAATCAGACATCGCGTCGGGCGTAATCACATATTGCCCGTTGGGTTTGTTGAGATCGGAAGCGATCTTGGCGAGAAACTTGATCGGCGCGATGCCGGCGGAAGCGGTCAACCCGGTTTCACGCAGGATATCGGCGCGAATCGCCTGCGCCATTAATGTCGCCGAGCCATGGCAGTGCAGGCTGTCGGTCACATCCAGATAGGCTTCATCCAGCGACAGCGGTTCAATCAGCGAGGTGTAACGTGAGAAGATGTCGCGGATCTGGCGGGAGGCTTCTTTATAGGCATCAAAGCGGCCAGGCAGCAGCCGCAAATGCGGGCAGAGTTTCAGCGCCATGCCGGTCGGCATCGCGCTGCGCACGCCATATTTACGTGCCGGATAGTTCGCGGTGCTGATCACGCCACGTTGCACGCGGCTGCCGCCAATGGCGATCGGAATATCACGTAAAGAGGGATCGTCGCGCATCTCAACCGCTGCATAAAAGCAGTCCATATCGACATGAATAATTTTGCGCATACGCCCTCCCAGATACTGGATAAGTATACAGCAGCGAAAAATATCGGCAATATTTGTTGAGAGCGAGATTAAAGTTTACAAATTAGTGGTCGTATTCCTTTTAGGAACGCGCCATTTTCTCGGACACTGGCTTGATTAAAAGCCAGACAATGTTAATGTTGCGCTGCGATAGCGGATATTTCCGATAATGCAACACCCGGACGCACAGCGTCATCGTCTCTCTCCACATCAAGGTATCTACAGAATGGGCAGAATCGCATTAACGCTTGCGATGATTCTTATGCCGCTCCTTAGCTGGGCAATGAACCCCGAGCCTACGCAACCGCTGGCTCCGGTGAGCAAAGAGTTAAAGAAACAACTAATTGGAACCCCCGTTTTTATTCAGATTTTCAAGGAAGAGCGTACGCTGGAACTGTACGGCAAAATCGGGAATGAATATCGTCTGCTGGACAGCTATCGCATCTGTAATTTCTCTGGCGGTTTAGGACCTAAACGTCGTCAGGGCGATTTCAAAAGTCCGGAAGGCTTTTATAACGTTAAGCTGAACCAGTTAAAACCGGATAGCCGTTTTTATCGCGCTATTAATACCGGTTTTCCCAATCAGTATGATCGCGCTAAAGGCTATAACGGTAACTATTTAATGATTCACGGAGATTGCGTGTCAGTGGGCTGCTACGCAATGACGGATGCATCGATGGATGAGATCTTCGCCTACACCAACGCCGCGCTACGTAATGGTCAGCAGGAGATTCAGGTCAATATCTATCCGTTCCGCATGACAGACAGCAATATGCAGCGTCATAAATACTCGACGTACATTAACTTCTGGCGTGAACTGCAGCCGGGCTATGCGTACTTCGCTAAGTACCGTGTGCCGCCTACCGTGAACGTGACGGCCACCGGCCAATATGCGGTGAACAGCACGCCGGTGATCGCTACACCGGATGCTGCCTCGAAATCATTCCTGGCGCTCACCCAGGCAAAATAGTGCCCACTCGCCTGGCACTATCCGGTGCCAGGTTTCATTGCCCGTCAGCGGTTGCGTAGCAATCACCGTTACCACATCTTGCGGCGTCGTCTGCTGCTGAAAATCAATTTCCACATCCTGATCGAGCAACGTCGCTTTGCCAAACGGCGCCCGGCGCGTAATCCAGTAGAGATTGGTCGAACAGAACGCCATCAGATAGCGCCCATCCGATAACAGCATGTTGAACACGCCCTTCTCACGCATTTCTGCTGCCAGCTCGGCAATGTAGCGGAACACCGCTGGCCAGTTGCCCGGCGTGCGTGGATAGCGCTCGGTCAGTTTGTGCAGCATCCAGCAAAATGCTTTCTCGCTGTCGGTTTCACCAATCGGACGAAATGGCCCGGTATCCAGCTGACGATAACCTTTGAGCTGACCATTGTGTGCGTAGGTCCAGTTGCGGCCCCACAGCTCACGCGTGAACGGATGGGTATTTTCCAGCGACACCTCACCGCGATTCGCCTGGCGGATATGCGCCACCACCGAATGCGATTTGATCGGGTATTCCTGCACCAAACGGGCTATCGGCGAGTTAAAGCTCGGCTGCGGATCTTTGAAGGTGCGGCACCCTTTTCCTTCGTAGAACGTGATGCCCCAACCATCTTTGTGCGGCCCGGTTCCACCGCCACGCTGCACCAGACCGGTAAAACTGAAACAGATGTCCGTGGGGACATTGGCGCTCATCCCGAGCAATTCGCACATAGCAACCGCCTTAAGTTAGATCCTCTCGCGCGCGGCGAGAGGAACGCATCATGACTTAACCATCTCTTTTTCAATCAACAGCATCAGAATATGGATCACTTTGATGTGGATCTCCTGAATGCGGTCGGCATAGCCAAAGTGCGGCACACGAATTTCGATATCCGCCGAACCTGCCATCTTGCCGCCATCTTTGCCGGTCAGAGTAATCACTTTCATGCCTTTCGCGCGCGCAGCTTCCACTGCTTTAATGATGTTGGCAGAGTTACCGGACGTAGAAAGACCCAGCAGCACATCGCCTTCACGGCCTACCGCTTCGATATAGCGTGAGAACACATAGTCATAACCAAAATCGTTACTGACGCACGAGAGATGGCTGACATCAGAAATGGCAATCGCCGGGTAGCCAGGACGGTTTTCACGGTAGCGTCCAGTCAGCTCTTCAGCAAAATGCATCGCATCGCAGTGCGAGCCGCCGTTACCGCAGGAGAGCACCTTGCCGCCCGCTTTAAAGCTATCGGCCAGCAGAACTGCGGCGCGCTGAATGGCGTGAATGTTGGCTTCGTCACTCAGGAACGTGTTGAGCGTATCGGCTGCTTCATTGAGTTCTGAGCGAATAATGTCCTGATACATAGAGATGTCCTTTAGAGGAAAGATTGACCCGGCAAGTTTAACGGAATGGGGCTAAGCCGCAAAGCGCCTGCCTTAAGGAAAAGCGCGGCGTCTCGAGGAAGTTTGGCAGTTGTTGCGCATCGTGCAACGAATTTGTGAGATGTGTTGTAATTGCGATGTAAACAGATTGATAAATTTTGCCCCATATTCTAAACCTACATCCATAACAGGTCAGACCTCTTACTACTTATGGAGTGGTTCATTATGTTGGTTGCCTCAATCGTTGCGACGCTAATCCTGCTTAGCGTGTTGTTCTACCACCAAATTTCGCTTCAGCTGAGCAGCGTAATTCTGCTGCTGTGGACCGGCGCACTGGCGGCCGCTGACTTATGGACGCCATGGATGCTGCTGCCGCTGGCGATTATTCTGCTGCCATTTAACCTGCCGGTCATGCGTCGCAGCCTGTTCTCGAAACCGGCGCTGCACAGCTTCCAGAAAGTGATGCCGCCGATGTCGCGCACCGAAAAAGAGGCGATCGACGCCGGCACCACATGGTGGGAAGGCGACCTGTTCCGCGGCAAACCGGACTGGCAGAAGCTGCACAACTATCCGCAGCCGCGCCTGACCGAAGAGGAGCAGGCCTTTATCGATGGTCCGGTCGAAGAAGCGTGCCGCATGGCGAACGACTTCGAAATCACCCATGAAATGGCCGATCTGCCGCCGGAGTTGTGGGCGTATCTGAAACAGCATCGCTTCTTCGCCATGATCATTAAGAAAGAGTATGGCGGCCTGGAATTCTCCGCCTATGCGCAGGCGCGCGTGCTGCAGAAACTGGCGGGCGTCTCCGGCATTCTGGCGATCACCGTTGGCGTACCGAACTCACTCGGCCCCGGCGAACTGCTGCAACATTACGGTACTGATGAGCAGAAAGATCATTACCTGCCGCGTCTGGCGCGCGGTGATGAGATCCCGTGCTTTGCCCTGACCAGCCCGGAAGCGGGTTCGGATGCCGGCGCGATTCCCGATACCGGCGTGGTGTGCATGGGCGAGTGGCAAGGTCAGCAAGTGCTGGGCATGCGTCTTACCTGGAACAAGCGCTATATCACGCTGGCACCGATTGCCACCGTGTTAGGCCTGGCGTTCAAACTCTCCGATCCGGATCATCTGCTGGGCGAGACTACAGAGCTTGGCATCACTTGCGCACTGATCCCAACGCACACGCCTGGCGTAGAGATTGGTCAACGTCACTTCCCGCTTAACGTGCCGTTCCAGAACGGTCCGACGCGCGGTAAAGACATTTTCGTACCCATCGACTACATCATCGGCGGCCCATCCATGGCCGGCCAGGGCTGGCGCATGCTGGTGGAGTGTCTTTCAGTCGGTCGCGGCATCACGCTGCCTTCGAACTCAACCGGCAGCCTGAAAAGCATTGCACTGGCGACCGGTGCCTATGCGCACATCCGCCGTCAGTTCAAAGTCTCTATCGGCAAGATGGAAGGGATCGAAGAGCCGCTGGCACGCATTGCTGGTAACGCCTACGTGATGGATGCTGCCGCAACGCTAATCACTAGCGGCATTATGCTCGGTGAAAAACCTGCGGTGCTATCGGCGATTGTGAAGTATCACTGCACCCATCGCGGTCAGCGCGCGATTATCGACGCGATGGATATCGCTGGCGGTAAAGGCATTATGCTGGGCGAAAACAACTTCCTGGCGCGGGCTTATCAGGGCGCACCGATCGCCATCACCGTGGAAGGTGCTAACATCCTGACGCGCAGCATGATCATCTTCGGCCAGGGCGCGATCCGCTGCCATCCGTGGGTGCTGGAAGAGATGAACGCCGCAGCGAAAAACGATTTGGTGACCTTTGACCGCGCGCTATTCAGCCATATTGGCCACGTAGGCAGTAATAAAGTACGCAGCCTGTGGCTGGGCTTAACCGGCGGCCGCACTAGCGCCACACCAACCCGCGACGCCACGCGCCGCTACTATCAACACCTTAACCGTTTGAGCGCCAACCTCGCGCTGCTGTCAGATGTATCGATGGCGGTGCTGGGCGGCAGCCTGAAACGTCGTGAACGTATCTCGGCGCGTCTCGGCGATGTGCTGAGCCAGATGTATCTGGCCTCCGCCACCCTGAAGCGCTATGACGATGAAGGCCGCAACGAAGCCGATTTGCCGCTGGTACATTGGGGCGTGCAGGATGCGCTGCATCAGGCCGAAGTGGCGATGGATGATTTGCTGCGTAACTTCCCGAACCGCATGGTGGCCGGTGCGCTGCGACTGGTGATTTTCGCCGGTGGTCATCACTGCCCGGCACCGTCAGATAAACTGGACCACAAGCTGGCGAAACTGCTGCAGCTGCCTTCTGCGACCCGTACCCGTTTGGGCCGCGGCCAATATCTGGCACCAAGCGCACATAATCCTGCAGGTCAGCTGGAGCAGGCGCTGCAGGATGTGATGGCCGCCGAAGTGATTCACGATCGTTTATGCAAGCAGCAGAAAAAGCATCTGTCATTTACCCGACTGGATGCGCTGGCACAAGAGGGCCTGAAAGCGGGCTGGATTGATGAGAGCGAAGCGCAGGTCTTGATCCGTGCGGAAGCCAGCCGCCTGAAAGCGATTAACGTCGATGATTTCGCGCCGGAAGCGCTGGCGGTGCCAAAGCCGCAGACGAAATCCAACCCGCGGGCCAGTGAAGCCGCTTAAAACACAAAAGCCTCCGCATGGAGTAATGCCAGTCAGTTAAGCCTGACTGGCATTTTTTCTTTTGGCTGTCGGGTACTTCCAGGGCCTCTCTTTCTTCACTCTCGGGAATGACCTCTCCCGTCGCCCCGCAGTTTGACTATCTGGTTTTTTGCTTCGCAGCGTCAGCCGGTTATTCTGCAGCCCCTGCTTGATTTCCCGATACCGGAGCTCATTACTTCGGCGACGGCGCGCACGGCGGCTTCACTGCAGCTGAGTTTGGTGGCGGCGTTCTTAAAATCCTGATCGGTCAGCGTCTGCGACATAACGAATATCCTGTTTGTGTCGCACGTCTTGCGCGAAAGGGGGGGTTGTTCGTTGAGATTCTCTATCTCTCGTTGTTGTTTTAACAACGCCAATAGCAAAGCGTGATCGTAAAAGCTTTATTGATTACCAACTCTAATTATTTCTGGTCCGGACAATCTGAGGGATGTAACGTAAACATCAGTGACTACATGGATTAAAGGTTAGGGATTAACGATGCCAATTATCGGTAAGATGATTTTGAACGGCGCAGATTTCGTGCCGTTGAATCTGTATGGCGTGGGCGTCTTCATGGCGTTTTCCGGGAAAGGTGCCTACAGAAATATTCCTGCATGTATGGCCGTCCCAAACGTTGGGCCTATCCCACCGGGTAAATACTGGATTGTTGAGCGTGGGAGGGGTGGCCTGCTGTCATGGGCTAAGGCAAAGTCACAGGATTTATATAACCGCGTTTTTAACGGTGCTGAATTTGATCGCGACGAATGGTTTGCTTTATATCGTGACGATCTGAGCATTGATGATGAAACGTGGATTAATGACGTCAAACGCGGATTATTTCGCCTCCATCCCGGCCGCGTATCTGAAGGATGTATAACTCTCCACCTTAATTCAGACTATGCGCTAATTCGTAATGCCCTTCTGAGAACAGCGTCGATCCCGGTTCCTTGCATGAAAAATTTAATGGCGCGCGGATACATTGAGGTGGTTGCCGGTGGTTATTCAAACACTTGCCCGTAAAGCGGCCAAAGTCGCTTTTTTTCTCGCGCTGATGCTCGTTGTCGCCCGTACTCTGGGCCCGCCAGAGTTATGGTTTAACGAACAATTAGCCTTGAAAATCGGCCAAATGATCTACGGGAATGAAGAGATTGGAGCGGATCGTTTTTACGACATCTATTTCTACATGTCCGTATGCACAGTGATTCCCATCACGGTTGTTATTTACATTTTAACAATGAAGTTAATCAAAAAAATAAGGAGCAAATAAATGCCAATTCCTCCGTATATGTGGCTTAAAGACGATGGTGGCGCGGATATTAGAGGTTCTGTCGATGTTCACGAACGTGAAGGCAGCATTGAAATTATCGGCCTGAGCCACGGTATTAACCTGCCGGTAGACACCGCTAACGGCAAAATAACCGGCACGCGCCAGCATTCATCAATGATGATCGAGAAAGAGGTGGATAGCTCAACGCCTTATCTCTATAAAGCAGCGGCCACCGGCCAGACGCTGAAAAGCGCCGAAATTCGTTTCTACAACATCAGCGATGCGGGCCAAGAGGTGTGCTATTACACCGTGCTGATGGAAAACGTGAAAGTCACCGGCGTTAACTGCGGCGTGGCCAACACAAAACTGTCGGGCAATGACAAGCTGAACCACACGGAAAGCGTCAGTCTGCAGTATGAAAAAATCACCTGGCGTATTGTGGATGGTAATATCCAGTACACGGACGCATGGAACGAACGTCCTTCTGCGTAATCCGTTAGTAATTAACTTTCACTCAGCAAATAAAGCTTTTCCAAAGAACTTCGAAGAATTTTATGCCTTGCCACAGTCTGAACGTGACAAAATGATCGCAAGCGCTGATGTTTTTAGCATCGACTTAAACGTTCACACCGATAAGATTGTGCGTGGCCGCCTGGATGACATCAACGCAGGGAAAATTACTGTCATTGAATCGTCCCTTCAGCTGTTACCGAATGAGCCGGGTGTTGAACACATCGTTATGAAGCTAAAAAATCCAGCTTAAACGTGAAATAAAAAAAGCCCCGGAAACGGGGCTAATGCCAGTCAGTTAAGCCTGACTGGCATTTTTTCTTTTGGCTGTCGGGTACTTCCAGGGCCTCTCTTTCTCCACTCTCGGGAATGACCGCTCCCGTCGCCCCGCAGTTTGACTATCTGGTTTTTTGCTGCGCAGCGTCAGCCGGTTATTCTGCAGCCCCTGCTTGATTTCCCGACACCAGCATTAACCCGCCTGACGAATCCGCGCAATCAGCGCATCCACATCAGCAACATGATCGGCAGCCAGAATCAGCGTGCGTCCCAACGTGATACAGCTGCGAATGCACTCGGTGCGCATGGTTTCATCTTCAATCTGTTTGAAATCCGCAACGTGAGACATCCCCACCGTGCGACGGATCAACTCGGTACCGCAATAACCCAAGGTATCGCGCCACACTTTGCGCAGGAAAGATTCGGCGTAACCGGGATAGGCCAGCGCCACATCGCGGGTTTTCTCTTTCGCCAATTCCAGGAAGCGGCTGGCAAACTGATTACAAATATCCTGCACGTCACTCAGACGACGTTCACGCCCTTCTGCCGCCTCACGCGGCGCCAGCAAGCCCGGCAGGCAGCAGTAGTTGATCAGCAAGTTGCCTATCGCGCTGCCGACATCAAAACCTATCGGCCCAAAGTAACCAAACTCCGCATCAATCACTTTCAGGCTGCCATCGGCGACAAAGATGGAACCGCTGTGTACATCGCCATGCAGCAAGGCTTCCGCATCGGCGAAGAAACGGTGTTTGAGACCGGCCACGGCGATTTTTAGCGCATCGTCGCTGCGCAGGCTGACCACCAGCGATTCCAGCGCCGCAGGATATTTGTTGCGCTCATGGTCAATAAACGGATCGTTGAAGAATAAGTCTTCGGTGATTTCGCACATTTCCGGATTAATGAAACGCGCCACTTCGGCTTTTTTCTTATGCGGATGCAGGAAGAAATCGGAGGTATGGAACAGCGTCTGCGCCAGATATTCGCCAACCTGACGACCGGCCTGCGGATAATACGCGCCCTTCACCAATTCGCTCCGCCAGATACGATGACTGGAGAGATCCTCCATCACCATCACCGCCAATTCGGCATCGTAATGAGTGACGTTGACGGTGTGCTGCGGGCAATGTTTGTAGTGCTCAATCAACGTCTGCGCTTCGAGACGCGCACGATCCAGCGTGAGTGGCCAGGATTCACCGACACAACGCACATAGGGTAGCGCCTGTTTTACCACCACGCGGCTGCGGCCTTGATTATCGAAAATTTTAAACACCAGGTTGAGATTGCCATCCCCGATCTCCTCGGCGCTCACCAGCGCTGACGGATCGTCCACGCCGCCAAATTGTTGAGCATATTCCACAGCATCGGCAGCATTGAACGTACGGTATTGCGACATTGCCTGTTCCTCGATTATCGATAGTAATAAGCCGTTCAGACGTCTATACATCCGTTACGCATGTTGGCACAATAGCCAGCATTAACGCAACAGGGATTTCACACCATGCAAACACTTCGTACCACCAGCCTTGAGGTCCGCGATAATCAACTGTGGATCCTTGACCAGCAGGCGCTGCCACAACAACAGAACTGGCTGCCCGCGCACAGCGTTACAGAGTTGGTCGAGCACATTCATGCCTTGCGCGTGCGCGGTGCGCCGCTGATTGGCCTCTCAGCCAGTTTGCTGCTGGCGCTGCTGGGTGAGCAAGGCGCAGCGCGCGCAGAATTAGTGACGGCGCTTGAGGTGCTGCGCGCGGCGCGCCCAACGGCGGTGAACCTGATGAATAACCTTGATCGCATGAAAACTGCGTTGGCCGAAAGTGATTTCGTCACGGCGCTGAGCCGCGAAGCACTGCGTCTGGTGGCCGAAGATAAGCAACTGTGTGACCACATCGCCCGCGCCGGCAGCACGCTGGTAAAACCGGGCAGCCAGCTGCTGACGCACTGCAATACCGGTGGGCTGGCGACGGCCGGCGTCGGCACGGCGCTCGGCGTTATCGCTTATGCCCACCAGCAAGGTTTGGTGAAAAATGTCTGGGTGGATGAGACGCGACCGCTGCTGCAAGGTGGCCGTTTAACCGCGTGGGAGCTGGGTGAGCTAAACATTCCTTATCAGCTGATTACCGACTCGATGGCCGCCAGTCTAATGGCGCGCGGCGTGGTCGATGCTATTTGGGTCGGCGCGGATCGTATCGCAGCGAATGGTGATGTCGCTAACAAGATTGGCACCTATAGCTTGGCCGTGCTGGCGCACTATCACGGTATTCCGTTCTACGTCGCCGCACCGCACACCACGCTGGATAGTCAATGTCCAAACGGCGACGCCATCCCTATCGAGCAGCGCGCCGCCAGCGAAGTGACCGGCGTTGCAGGCAGTTTTGGTAGCGTGCAGTGGGCACCGGAAAGTGCGGCAGTCTATAATCCGGCCTTTGATGTGACGCCAGCGGCGTTGATTAGCGGTTGGGTGCTGGATACCGGTGTGGTGACGCCTGCGCAGGTAGAGGAAGGGATATTTTTGCCGTAAATAGGCGCAATTTTCCCCTCACCCTAACCCTCTCCCACAACTGGGAGAGGGAACCGATCGAGCAAATCTGCACGCTTGGTTTTCTCCCTCGCCCGCTTGCGGGAGAGGGCCGGGATGAGGGCAAAAAATCACGCCAAACGCGGATACGCATCAGCAATCTTATCGCCGGTGAAATTCGCGACCCAGCCTTCCTGATTATCGAAAATGCGGATCGCGGTAAAGTGCGGCTCAGAACCCATATCAAACCAGTGCGCCGTGCCAGCGGGCACTGAGATCAGATCATTCTTCTCACACAAAATCTGATACACCTCGCCCTCCAGATGCAGACAGAACAGCCCTGAACCTTCAACAAAGAAGCGTACTTCATCTTCGCTATGCGTATGTTCATTAAGGAACTTGGTGCGCAGTACCTCTTTCTGCGGATTATCCGCACGCATGCTCAGCACATCCCAGCTCTGATAGCCCTTCTCGGCCACCAGACGATCAATCGCATGTTGATAGGCGTTAATCACCGTCTCTGCATCAGGATCCGCACCCAAATCGCGATCGGCTTCCCAGCGTTCAAAGCGCACGTTTTTCGCGTTAAGACGCTCGCGAATCGCCTCGGCATCGGTGCTGTGCCACACCGGTTGCTGGGCTTCGGTATCGGTAAAAATGGTCAATGCACTCATGTTAAATCGACTCCGGTTTAATCTGGGAAAAATCGTTGACCTGGTGATGACGACTGGCGTTATCCGCCGCGCCACGAATTAACTGCACGGTATGCCAGCCCGCATCCGCTGCCGCATCCAGCTCCTGATGAATATCCGACAGGAACAGCAATGACGCAGGCGCAAGGCCGATTTTTTCGGCGATACTGCGATACGATTGCGCTTCACGTTTCGCGCCGACGCCGGTATCAAAATAGCCGCTGAACAGCGAGGTTAAATCACCTTCATCGCTGTAGCCAAATAACAGTTTTTGCGCGGCCACCGATCCCGAGGAATAAACATACAGACCAATCCCCTGCTGCTGCCAGCGCGCAAAAGCCGGCAGCACGTCGGGATAGAGGTGGCCGGTGAACTGGCCTTCAACGTAGCCGGCGCGCCAAATCATGCCCTGCAGGGCTTTGAGGCCCGGTGATTTGCGATCCTCATCGATATAATTCTTGAGTGTGGTAATCAGCTCCTCCAGCGTGGCCTGAGGCGCAGCGGACTCTGCACGCACCGCGTTGAGTGCGGCGGCGACGTTTTCATCGGTATGATTTTCCCGCACGTACGCCGCTAAACGCTGACGCGCATAAGGAAACAATACCTGATGCACAAACTGGATATCGCTGGTGGTGCCTTCAATATCGGTAACAATGGCGCGGATCATTTGGCCTCCAGCAGGCGACGTTGCAGTTCACATTCAAAAAGGAATTCCAGACCTTCCAGATGGCGACGCGCTTCGTTCACGTCCTTGCCCCAGCAGGTCAAACCGTGGCCGCGCAGCAGAAAACCATATTGCAGCGGCGTAGCGGCGGCAAAAGCTTCAATACGCTGCGCCAGCGCCGTCATGTCCTGATCGTTATCGAACAAGGGAATGGCGATGGTGTTCAGATGCGTCTGCTGTCCGGCCAGCGTTTTCTGCATCTCATAACCACTGAGCAGCAGCGCATCGCCCTTCTCCACCCGCGACAGCACCGTCGAGTTGACCGTGTGCGTATGCAGCACCGCACCCGCCTGCGGAAACAGGCGATAAATCAAGGTATGCAGGCCGGTTTCCGCCGAAGGCGTGCGGCCCGATGGCACGGCGTTGGTAGCGATTTCAACCTGGATAAAATCATCGCGCGTCAGGCTGCCTTTATCTTTGCCGGACGCACTCAGCAGACAATACTCCGCGTCCTGCCGCACCGACATATTACCGCCGGTCGCAGGTGCCCAGCCTTTGCCACCAATCCAGTGGCAGGCGGCCACTAAATGTTCCAGTGGAAGAAAATCCGTCATAGCGATATACCGACTCCGCAGGTTAGTTTAGACGTCTAAGCGTCTCGATTGCCAAATATTAACATCCTGTTTATAGTGGCAGCAACGCAGGGTTTCTCCGCAACGACATTCGCGCTTAAGGCCACAAAACAATGACGCAGCACAACCTGATCCCCGAGAGCAAATTACCGGCGCTCGGCACTACCATCTTTACGCAAATGAGTGCGTTAGCTCAGCAGCACAACGCCATCAACCTGTCGCAAGGCTTCCCCGATTTTGACGGTCCGCGCTATTTGCAGGAGCGCCTGGCGCATCACGTGAGTCAGGGCGCCAACCAATATGCACCGATGATCGGCGTACTGCCACTGCGTGAGGCGATTGTTGAGAAAACCGCCGCGCTTTACGGCCACACGCCTGACGTCAACAGCGATATCACCGTGACGACGGGCGCGACAGAAGCGTTGTACGCTGCGATCACCGCGCTGGTGCGTCAAGGTGATGAAGTGATCTGCTTTGACCCAAGCTACGACAGCTACGCGCCTGCGGTGCAACTGGCGGGCGGCGTGTTAAAACGCATCGCCCTGCAGCCGCCGGGTTTCCGCGTTGACTGGCGCGAATTCCGCGGCCTGTTGAGCAGCAAAACCCGCTTAGTGATCCTGAACACGCCGCATAATCCGTCCGCCACCGTGTGGCGCAAAAGCGATTATGCCGAGCTGTGGCAGGCGATTGCGGAGCAGGAAATCTATGTGCTGAGCGACGAAGTGTATGAGCACATCTGTTTCACTGAAGAGGGCCACGCCAGCGTGTTAGCGCATGCTGAACTACGTCAGCGATCCATCGCGGTGTCATCTTTTGGTAAAACCTTCCACATGACCGGCTGGAAAGTGGGTTATTGCATTGCCCCGGCGGCGATCAGCGCTGAAATCCGCAAGGTGCATCAATATCTGACCTTCTCGGTGAATACGCCGGCACAACTGGCGATTGCCGACATGCTGCGTCAGGCGCCTGAGCACTATCGCGAACTGCCGGAGTTCTACCGCGCGCGCCGCGATCGCTTTATCCAGGCGCTCTCCGCCAGCCGTTTCAAGCTGCTGCCGTGCGAAGGCACTTACTTCCTGCTGGTCGATTACAGCGCCATTTCCGATCTGGATGACGTGAGCTTCTGCCAGCTGCTGACCAAAGAAGTCGGCGTGGCGGCGATTCCGCTGTCGGTGTTCTGCGCCGAACCTTTCCCGCACAAGCTGATTCGCCTGTGCTTTGCCAAACAGGAAGCGACGCTCGACGCCGCTGCGGAGCGCTTATGTCAGCTTTGAAAATTACCGTTCTGCAGGAAACCCTGAGCTGGATGGATGGCGCGGCTAACCTGCGTCATTTCGATGGCGTGCTGAAAGGCATTGCAGGCCGCGACATCATTCTGCTGCCGGAAATGTTCACTACCGGTTTTGCTATGGAAGCTGCCGAAAGTTCGCTGCCGCAGGATGACGTCGTGGCGTGGCTGCACGCGCACGCGCAAACCAGCAATGCGTTAGTCGGCGGCAGCGCGGCAATCCAGACGGAAAAAGGCGCGGTGAACCGCTTCTTGCTGGTCGAGCCAGACGGCACGCTGCATCAGTACGACAAACGTCACTTGTTCCGCATGGCCAATGAACATCAGCACTATGTGGCGGGTGAAACACGTGAAGTATTTGAGTGGCGCGGCTGGCGGATTCTGCCGCAAATTTGCTACGACCTGCGCTTCCCGGTTTTTTCGCGTAACCACAACGATTACGATTTGGCGCTGTATGTCGCCAACTGGCCGGCACCGCGTGCGCTGCACTGGCAATCGCTGCTGTTAGCCCGTGCAATTGAAAACCAGGCTTATATCGCCGGTTGTAACCGCGTCGGCAGCGATGGCAATCAGCATCAATACAGTGGTGACAGCCGGATTATTTCGCCGCTGGGTGAGATTCTGGCGAGTGGAGAGCCCTTTGCGCGCGCACGTCTTGATGCGGAGCTTTCGCTGGAGGAGCTGCAAGCCTACCGCGAACGCTTCCCGGCTTGGCGCGATGCGGATGGGTATACGCTGAAGTAACCTCTTTGCCGCGTGGACGCTGCGCGGCACATTTTCCCCTCTCTTAAAAACCCTCTAAAATTTTGTTTCCTGCTTGGAAACATGGCATTGTTGCGCTACCATGTTTCCATGTTGGAACATGTCGAGGGAATGATGCACGTTATCTCAAGGAAAGTGTTTACAGAAGCGACACGGAGTTTTCCAAATGATGCAGCAGCATTGGATGCAACTTATCGAACTTTAAATGGCAACGATTTTGCCGATCCAGATGCGCTCAGAGCCTTTTTTCCAAGTCTTGACCGAATGAAATACCGGGCGAAATGGTGGGTGATTAACGTGGGTGGAAATAATCTCAGAGTGATGTTTTTTGCTGATTTTATAGCCCAACGAATCTTCATTAAACACGTTGTAACGCATGCCGAGTATGACAAATGGGTAAAGCATTATCGGGAGAACAAAGAATGATCGCCGAAGCCATCCAGGCCAGCAACAATCTGATTAAAGCCGTCCCGCTGCTGGGCGGAAGTAACGCGAAAGCTGATTATGAGCAGGCGTTAGAACTGGTGGAGTATCTGATTGAACATCAACCTGATCATCCGCTGATTGAAATGCTCACCGATAAAGTGGCGAAATATGAAGATAGTGCGCCGGAGTTTGCCGCGTTCAACGCGCGTGTCACTGCATTACCTGGCGGTGTCGCGTTAATGCGGGTGTTGATGGATCAACATAATCTCAACCAGTCATCCTTCGTGAATGAAATTGGTCAGCGTTCTTATGTAAACCGAATTTTGAAAGGAGAACGTTCGTTGACAGACAAACACAAAGCCGCGCTGGCTAAACGTTTTAACCTGCCTTTCGAAGCGTTTCGCGAAGATTAAAAGAGGAAGCCGCAGCAGAGAAATCCGCTGCGGCTTTTTAAGCTTACAGCTCGAAGCGATCCAGATTCATCACTTTTGTCCATGCGGCAACGAAGTCGGTCACGAACTTCTGCTTCGCATCGCTGCTGGCGTAAACCTCGGCCAGCGCGCGCAAGATAGCGTTCGATCCAAACACTAAGTCGGCACGTGTCGCAGTGAACTTCACTTCGCCGCTCAGACGATCGCGACCTTCAAACAGCTCTTCGCTCTCATCGGTGGCTTTCCACGCGGTACGCATGTCGAGCAGATTAACAAAGAAATCATTGCTCAGCACACCAACGCGATCGGTAAATACGCCGTGCTGGCCGCCGTCGAAGTTGGTGCCCAATACGCGCAGGCCACCGAGCAATACCGTCAATTCTGGCGCGCTCAGCGTCAGCTGTTGGGCTTTATCCAGCAGCAGCGTTTCGGTTGAAGAACCTTTGGCGCTGCGGCGATAGTTACGGAAACCATCGGCCAGCGGCTGCAGGAAGTTGAACGACTCAACGTCGGTTTGATCCTGACGCGCATCCACACGGCCCGGCGTAAACGGCACTTGCGTTGCCACGCCAGCGGCTGAAGCGGCCAGTTCGATACCTACGCTACCTGCCAGTACAATGACATCGGCCAACGATGCTTTGCCTGATTCCTGCTGAATCTTTTGCAGGATTGGCAGCACATCATTGATTACGCTGGCATTCACCGCCCAATCTTTCTGCGGCGCTAACGCCAGACGCGCACCGTTGGCACCGCCACGTTTGTCACCGCCACGGAAGGTGGAGGCTGAAGCCCAGGCCACTGAAACCAGCTGGCTGACGCTCAGACCTGAAGCCGCAATGCGCGCTTTAATCTCGCTGATATCAGCCGGCGTTGGCTGATGAATCGCCTGCGGTAACGGATCCTGCCACAGCAGATCTTCCTTCGGCACTTCCGGACCGATGTAACGCGCTTTTGGTCCCATATCGCGATGCGTCAGTTTGAACCAGGCGCGGGCAAAGGCTTCGTTGAACGCCTGTGGATCGTTGAGGAAGCGGCGCGAAATCTTGCCGAACTCTTCATCGAAACGCAGCGTCAGATCGGTTACCAGCATGGTCGGTTTACGTTTTTTCTCCGGATCAAACGGATCCGGGATAATTGCTTCGGCATCAACCGCTTCAAACTGGATGGCGCCCGCTGGGCTGCGTGTCTGTACCCATTCGTATTTGAACAGGTTCTCGAAGAAGTAGTTGCTCCACTGCGTGGGAGTTTGCGTCCACACCACTTCCAGACCTGAAGTAATGGCATCTTTACCCACGCCGCTGCCATAGCTGCTGGTCCAGCCAAGGCCCTGCGCTTCAATCGGTGACTCTTCAGGATCAACGCCAACATGGCTGGCTTCTGCCGCGCCGTGGGTTTTACCCAAAGTATGACCGCCAGCAATCAGCGCCACGATCTCTTCATCGTTCATGCCCATGTTGCCGAAGGTTGCACGAATCGCCGGCGCCGCTGATTTTGGATCGCCGCTGGCTTCCGGGCCTTCCGGGTTGACGTAGATCAGGCCCATTTCGGTAGCGCCCAGCGGTGCATTGGCCAGCGTTTCTGGATGGCGATGCGCCAGCCATTCGGTTTCGTGGCCCCAATCCACATCCATATCCGGTTCCCACACGTCTTCACGACCGGCACCAAAGCCGAAGGTGCGGAAGCCGGCGTTTTCCAGCGAGACGTTACCCGCCAGGATGTAGAGATCGGCCCAGGAAATTTTTTGACCATATTTCTGTTTTACCGGCCACAACAGGCGACGCGCTTTATCGAGGCTGACGTTATCCGGCCATGAGTTCAGCGGCGCAAAACGCTGCTGACCGCGACCTGAACCGCCACGACCATCGATGGTGCGATAAGTACCCGCGCTGTGCCACGCCATGCGAATGAACAGCCCAATATAGCTGCCCCAGTCGGCTGGCCACCAGGATTGCGAATCGGTGAGAAGTGCGCGGATATCGGCTTTTAACGCGGAGTAATCCAGTTTGCTGAATTCGTCGCGGTAGTTGAAGGTGTCACTAAGCGGGTTGGAACGGTTGGAGTGCTGGTTTAACAGATCGACGCGTAACATATTAGGCCACCAGTCGCGGTTGGATGTCCCGCCACCGGCGCCGCGCGCCAGAACACTCTTCTCTTCAGACGCCCCGTGATGAAAGGGGCACTTGCCTGCGGCTGCTGCATTATCGTTATTGTCGTGCGTGCTCATGTTTATCGGCTCCATTGGCTTCATATTGCTTTCTAATATGCGACTAAGATTAGCCGCACTTTCGCCAGGAATATATTTGGATGAACCGAAGGTTTTGATAGTTACTGGCTTTCAAGCGCAGCGCGTGAAGTGGCGCACATTATCAGCTGCCGCGATAAGTCGACCACGACCACGGCGAGATGAGAAACGGCAGATGATAATGGCTGCCTGTGGCGCCAATCACGAAATCAATCTGCGCACTCACGTAGAGCGCATCGCGCCCTTCGGCAGCAAAGTAGTCGCCAATTTCCGCCGTCAAACGGTAATGACCTGGCGCCAGCGGTTCGGGCGTCAGGTCTTTAATGCGTCCGTCGCTGTCGGTATTGCCTTCCACCAGCGGCAGCCAGCCTTCCGGGCTATTTTGCTCGAGCGAAACCGCCACGCCAATCGCCGGTTTGCCCAGCGCGGTATCGAGAATATGCGTCGTAATGGTGCTCATGTGATGCTCTCCTTTAGCCGCAACAGGGTAATTTCACGCAGCTGCGCCAGCGCTTCACGCTGTTCACTCGCTGCATCATTGTTAAGCCGACGCTGCAATTCTGCCAGCATCTCTTCGCCGCTGCGCCCCTTGGCACGAATCAGAAACACCCGGCCAAAGCGCTGCTCATAGGTTTGATTGCCCGCCAGCATCGCCAATTGCAACGCGCCGTCCGCCTGCTGCATCGCCGACTGCTCACTGCGCGACAGCGTGGCCTCTTTGTCCGC
This sequence comes from Pantoea endophytica, assembly GCF_002858935.1. Lineage (GTDB taxonomy): Bacteria > Pseudomonadota > Gammaproteobacteria > Enterobacterales > Enterobacteriaceae > Pantoea > Pantoea leporis. The sequence goes on from NZ_PJRT01000010.1 coordinate 210,872, forward strand.
GCCCGCCACGTTGTCGCCAATGCGTGGATGGGCACTCAGCGCCTGCTCAAGATCAGCGGCTTGCCACAACTGCGCCAAACGATCGGCTTCGGCCTGTAAAGCCGCAACGTCGGCAAAAGGTCGCGCCGCCACCAGCGCCTGCTGCCAGGCGGGAATCGCCAAGCAGTGCGCAATCGCCGCCTGCGCAGCTTGAGGTGAAAGCTGATTAAAGTTGACCAAATCCATCTTTATTCCTTAGCGCGCGCAATATCGCAAACCGCTTGCAGATACGCCTGCACGCCCAGCGCCACATCAGCGGTTTGTACCGATTCCGCCGGATGATGGCTGATGCCGCGATGGTTGCGCACAAACAGCATGCCCACCGGCCAGCGCTCGGCGATAGCAATTGCATCATGTCCCGCGCCGCTCGGCAGCGACAGGCTGCGCCCTTGCACGGTTTCTACCGCGTGGCTCAGCGCCTGCTGCAACCGCGCATCACAGGCGGTAGCGGCAATGTGGTAATACTCGTTGGCGCTGAAGGTTAAGCCGCGACGCAGCGCAATCGCCTGCGCCTGGGTGAGCAGCGTGGAGAGTAAACGCTCCAGCGGCTCATCCTGCGGACCGCGCACGTCGAGCGACAGCTGAACTTCACCGGGGATCACGTTGACCGCGCCCGGCAAGCAGCTCAGCGTGCCGACGGTCGCCACCAGCTGCGGATCGTGCTCTTGCGTGGTGTGCTCAATAAACACCATCCATTCAGCGGCAGCGGCCAGCGCATCTTTGCGATGCGTCATCGGCACAGTGCCCGCGTGACCCGCTTCACCGATAAAACTGCAGTTCAGACGACGCGCGCCGTTGATCGCCGTGACCACGCCAAGCGCCAAATCTTCCTGCTCAAGACACGGACCTTGCTCGATATGCAGTTCCAGATAGGCGGCGATGTCATTGACCTGACGCGCCGCGTCGTGAATCTTCGCCGCATCGAAACCGACATCCTGCATCGCTTCCGCCACGGTGATGCCGTTGCCATCCGGGTGCGTCACCCAGCTTTCCGGCCAGCTGCCGGTAATACCACGGCTGCCGAGCAGCGTAATGCCGAAGCGCGTGCCCTCTTCGTCGCCGAAGCCGACAATCTCAATCGCCAGCGGCAAACGCTGCTGCCGATCGTGCAGCCACTGCACGGTTTCAATGGCGCTTAACACGCCGAGCATGCCGTCGTAGCGACCGGCATTGCGCACCGTATCCAGGTGCGAACCGAGCAGCAGCGCCTGCGCGCCCGCCTGCGCCGCTTCGTAGCGACCGCAAATGTTGCCCACCGCGTCCTGCCACGTCGTCATGCCCGCAGCCTGCATCCATTCGCCAACGCGCGCGTTGGCACGCAGCTGCTCCGGCGACAGATAAACGCGCGTCAGGCCATCTTCGCTTTCGCTGATCTCAGCCAGCGCATCACAGCGCGCCATGACGCGAGCGGCGGCGATCTGCGCCTCGCTGGCGGTCATCAGGCTTTTATTCATGCGCGGCTCCCGTAAAGATCCCACGCCGCCTGCATCCCCGCGCCTTGCGTGGTGCGGAAGCCAACATGATTCAGCACCGCTTCCAGCGCGCTCAGGGTTTGCATCACGCAATCTTTACGCGCGTTGTAGCCCATGGTTCCGATGCGCCACACTTTGCCGTGCAGCGGACCAAACGAAGTGCCGATTTCGATACCGAAATCTTCCAGCACCAGCTTGCGCACCTGATCGCCATTCACGCCCTGCGGGATCACCACGCCGAGCACGTTATTCATTTTGTGTTTTAAATCGCCAAAGGTTTCGAGGCCCATGCCCTGAATGCCATTCAGCAGCGCATCGCCGTGCAGCTTGTGGCGCGCGATGCCGTTATCTAACCCCTCTTCCATTATCAGACGCGCACATTCACGCGCGCCAAACAGCGCGGTGGTGGCTTCGGTGTGGTGATTGAGGCGCTCCGGGCCCCAGTAATCCATGATCATGCCGAGATCGAAATAGTTGGAGTAGATCATCTCGTCGTCGCCATCCTGATGATCGGCGGTGCGGATGCCCTCTTCCACGCACTTGCGCTTGCGGATCACCGCTTCCATCTGCGGGCTCAGCGTGATTGGCGACGTACCGGATGGACCGCCAAGGCACTTCTGCATCCCGGCTGAGACCGCATCCAGGCCCCACGCATCGGTTTCCAGCGCGTTACCGCCGAGCGACGCGGTGGCATCGGTGTAGAACAGCACGCCATATTTCTGGCAAATCGCGCCCAGCGCTTCCAGCGGCTGCAGCATGGTGGTGGACGTATCGCCCTGCACCGTCAGCAGCAGGCGCGGCTGCACTTTTTTGATCGCGTCTTCGATCTGATCCGGCGTAAACACTTCACCCCACGGCACTTCAATGGTGTGCACTTCCGCGCGGCAGCGGCGGGCAATTTCACACAGCAGATGACCGAAACGGCCAAACACCGGCACCAGCACTTTGTCGCCCGGACGGATCGCCGACAGCAGGATCGCTTCGATACCGGCGCGTGACGTGCCGTCGATCAGCATCGTCCAGCGGTTTTCAGTGCGGAATACGCCACGGTACAGCGCCATCACTTCGTTCATGTAGTGCGTCATCGCCGGATCGTACTGGCCGATCAGCTGGCTCGACATGGCGCGCAGCACGCGCGGATCGGCATTGATCGGGCCCGGTCCCATCAACAGACGCTGTGGCGGATTGATTTGCGAAAATTGGCTGATATCCATGTTGTATTCCTTAAAGAAAGCTTAGAGGCGCACGGTAGAGATAAACTGCTTCAGCTCCGCGGTTTGCGGATTGGCGAACAGCGTTTTGCTGTCGCCCTGCTCCCAGACGCGCCCCTGATGCATAAAGACCACGCGATCGCCCACGTCGCGGGCGAAGTTCATTTCATGGGTGACAAGAATCAACGTCATGCCTTCGGCGGCCAGCTGCTCCAGCACTTTCAGCACTTCGCCCACCAGCTCGGGATCGAGCGCGGAGGTGATCTCATCACAGAGTAAAACTTTGGGCTGCATCGCCAGCGCACGGGCAATCGCCACGCGCTGCTGCTGACCGCCCGACAAATTGGCCGGATAGTAATTGATGCGCTCACCGAGGCCGACTTTCTCCAGCATCTGCGTTGCCAGCGCACGGCATTCGGCTTCACTTTTCTTCAGCACACGGCGCGGCGCCAGCATCACGTTTTCCAGCGCCGTCATGTGCGGGAACAGATTGAAGTTCTGGAACACCATGCCGACCGAACGGCTAATTTCACGCGCCTGCGATTCGCGGTCGGTAATTGTCATACCGCCGAGTTTGATGCTGCCTTCCTGATAACCTTCCAGCCCGTTCATGCAGCGCAGCAGGGTACTTTTACCCGATCCGCTGCGGCCGATAATCGAGATCACTTCACCGTGATCGACATCGAGATCGACACCTTTCAAGACGTGGTTATCGCCGTAGTACTTCTGTACCTGATTAATGGTGATGAGCGGCATTGAATTTTTTCTCCAGGTACTGGCTGTAACGCGACAGCGGATAACACATCAGGAAGTAACCGAGCGCTACCAGGCCAAACACCTTGAACGGCTCATACGTCACGTTATTCAAAATGGTGCCGGCTTTGGTCAGCTCGACGAAACCGATAATCGAGGCCAGCGCGGTGCCTTTAATCACCTGCACGGCAAACCCAACCGTAGGCGCGATGGCAATGCGAATCGCCTGCGGCGCGACCACGCGAAACAGCGTTTGACCAAAGGTCAGGCCGAGACAGCGCGACGCTTCCCACTGCCCTTTTGGCAGGGCGCGAATACTGCCGTACCAGATATCCACCAGAAACGCGCTGGTGTAGAGCGTTAAGGCCAGCGAGGCGGCGGTCCAGGGCGCGACATCGATGCCGAACAAGCCGACGCCGAAGAAGGCGAGGAACAGCTGCATCAGCAGCGGCGTGCCCTGAAACAGCTCGGTGTAGGCGCGCACCAGGCGCATCGGCCATTTACGTTTCAGCAGGCGCATAAACAGCAGCGGCAAGGTCACCAGCGTGCCGCCAAAAAACGCCACCAGCGAAAGTAAAATTGTCCAGCGCGCTGCCAGCAGCAGGTTGCGCAGGATGTCCCAGTCGGTAAATTGCGTCATCATGCCGGCTGCGCTCCCAACCATTTACGTCCCAGCGCCAGCAGCAGTTGGCGCATGGCAATCGACAACGCCAGATAGATCAGCGTGGTCACGAAATAGACTTCAAAACTCAAAAAGGTGCGCGACTGAATCAGGTTGGCGGCGAAGGTCAACTCTTCGTACGACACCTGCGACACCACCGACGAGCCGAGCATCACAATGATGCATTGGCTGACCAGCGCCGGATAAATACGCTGCAGTGACGGCGGCAGCACCACGCGGATAAAAGTTTGCGTGCGGGTCAATCCCAGCACGCGCCCCGCTTCCCACTGCCCGCGCGGCGTCACCTGAATGCCGGCGCGAATAATTTCGGTGCTGTACGCGCCAAGGTTAATCAACATCGCCAGCAGCGCGGCTTCACCCGCCGTCAGTTTCAGACCCAGATTGGGCAACCCAAAGACGATGAAAAACAGCTGGACCACAAACGGCGTATTACGAATCAGCTCGACGTACAGGCCCCAGATGCGGCTCGCCCAGCTCGGTTTGCCGCTGCGCAGCGCCGCGCCGAGAATACCGAGGCTGACACCGCCCACGGTGGCGAGCACGGTGATCTGAATCGTGACCCACAGTCCGGCCAGCAACTCTGGCCAGTGCGGCCAGAGATCGGCGAAGTTAAGTTGCGCCATACTTTATGCGCCGAGGTTCGCTGGCAGCGGCGCTTTCAGCCACTCTTCCGACAGCTTGTTCAGCGTGCCGTCTTTGATTCCCTGCTCAATCAGCGCATTCACTTTCTCTTTCAGCGCTGGCTCATCTTTTTTCAGGCCGATGTAGCACGGTGAATCTTTCAGCATAAACTGGGCAACCGGCGCTTTTTCGGCGTTCTGGCGCGCAATCGCCGCCACTACCAGGTTGCCCGTCGCAACGTACTGCACTTGTCCGGAAAGGTAGGCCGACAGCGTGGTGTTGTTATCTTCATAACGCTTCACCTGCGCCTCTTTCGGGGCGATATCGCTTAACACCATATCTTCCACTGCACCGCGCGTGACGCCGATCGATTTGCCGCTCAGCGCTGCCGCATCTTTCAGCGTTTCGCCTTTCGGACCAAATACGCCGAGGAAGAACGGCGCGTAAGCGCGGGTGAAATCGATCACTTTTTCACGCTCGGCGTTTTTACCCATACTGGAGATCACCAGATCGACTTTATCGGTCTGCAGATACGGCACGCGGTTGGCACTGGAAACGGGCACCAGCTGCAACTTCAGTTTCATCTGTTTGGCGAGATACTTCGCCATGTCGATATCGTAGCCCTGCGGTTGCAGGTCTGTACCTACAGAACCGAACGGCGGGAAGTCCTGCGGAACCGCTACGCGGATCACGCCGCGCTTTTGGATATCCTGCAGCTGATCGGCCATCGCACTCCCGATCTGCGCCATCAGCAATGCCGCGCCCGCTACCGCTAATAATACTTTTTTCATTATGCACCCCGGTGAGTTTACGTGAAACAAAAGATTCTTGATGAATCATTCTGCAACTAATGTGCCAACCGCAGTGCCGGGAGAAGAAAGGGGAAAAAACGGGGATTTACCGCGTTGAAGGCAGCAAAAACGGGCATCGCGCCCGTTGGAATTAACGATCAAAATTAGTGCAATGCACCATAATGGCGCCCGTTAACGGTGTTCCAGCTCGTCGAGATGCTGATAAAGATCGGCAATTTGATGGATGCGCTGACGGCCCTGCGACAACATTTCATGCAGCAACGCATTCGCCAGCAGGTTAATCAGACTCATGGCGGAGGCGTAGCTATCAAAAGCGGAAACGCTGTCGAGCGGCGCGCAAAGCTGCCAGCGCGCCAGCGTGATAATGCCCTGCGCCTGCGGCTCACACAGCGCCAGCACCGGAATGTTGCTCTGCTGCAGCTGCTGCATCAGCGGGCGAATGATGCGTGGACGGCGGCGAAACGCCATCACCACCACGATATCGTCGGGCGTGATATCCACCAGCTCTTCGCCCAACGTCTGGCCCGGCTGCGGCAGCACATGCACCTGCGGACGCGCCTGCATCAGTTGCTGACGCAGGTGCAGCGCCACCGGATAGGCGTTACGCATGCCGATGATAAATACCCGTTTTGCCGCGCCCAGCGCGCTAATCACCTCGCCAAACTGCTGTGGATCGATGCTGTTGACCCACTGCGTCAGGTTGGCCATCTCCTGCTTATAGTGGCGCGACAGCAAGGTGTTGCCCTGCACCGCATCGCGGTTGTCGGTGAGCGGCATGCCGCTCTGGCGCAGGATGCGCAGCTCGTCGCGCATGTCCTTATATTTCTCGTAACCGAGACGCTTGAATAAACGGCTGACCGTGGCCTTCGACACACCGCTCAGCCGCGCCAGCTCGGCGCTGTTATAGCTGATCAGGTCATCAAAATGGTCAAACACGAAGTCGGCAATGCGCTGCTCCTGCGGCGACAGTTGCGGATAGTGACTACGAAGGCGTTCATCAAGTTGTTTCATCATCGGTCCTGTAACTTTCGTTTCATCACAAGCTAGCATAAATCGATCCAGATTGATGTCCGTTCAAAACTGGAACAGCTCTTGCTTCCCATTAACCACGTACCCAGAAAAAGAGTTCTTTATGATACAGAGCAACATGGCGCCGTTAGGCATGGCCGTTACGCCGCACCATCTCGCCAGCGAAAGCGCGTTAGCGGTGCTGCGCGAAGGCGGCAATGCGCTGGAAGCGATGGTGGCCGCCGCTGCCACCATCGCCGTGGTTTACCCGCACATGAACGGTTTGGGCGGCGACGGCTTCTGGCTGGTGGTGACGCCAAACGGCGATCCCATCGCCATTGACGCCAGCGGCGCAGCCGGTTCGCTGGCACATCTTGATTTCTACCATGGCGAAACGCAGATTCCGCATCGCGGCCCCAAAGCCGCCTTAACCGTGGCGGGTACCGTCAGCGGCTGGCAGGAAGCGTTAACGCTGGCGCAGGAACTTGGCGCGACGCCGCTGCCGTTAACCCGCCTGCTGCGCGATGCAATTCGCTATGCCGCCGACGGCATTCCGGTCACCGCCTCGCAAGCCGCCGCCACCGCCGCCAAACAGCACGAGTTGCAGCATCAACCTGGTTTTGCCGCCACCTTTTTACCGGACGGCAGCGTACCGCTTGCCGGCAGTCGCTTCACCCAGCCGGCGCTGGCGAATACGCTGAGCATGCTGTGCGATCACGGTCTGGAAAGTTTCTATCGCGGTGAACTGGCGCACCATCTGGCGCGCGAAATGACTGCGCTGGGGATGCCGATCACGCTGGAGGATTTGCAGACGCATCAAGCCCGGCGCTGCACGCCGCTGCACCTGGCACACAGTGAAGGCGATATCTGGAACATGACGCCGCCAACGCAGGGTTTGGTGTCGCTGGCGATCCTCGGCATTACCGATCGGCTGAATATGGCTGACGCCGATGAAGCGCAAACCGTGCACCGCATCGTCGAAGCCACTAAAAAAGCCTTTGCGCTGCGTGACAAGCACATCACCGATCCGCGCCACATCGACATTGATGTGCAGCGTCTGCTGGATGAGGAACACCTCAGCACGCTGGCGGCGCAGGTGGACGATCAACAAGCCGCTGCGTGGGGCACCGGGCGCGGGCCGGGCGATACCGTGTGGATGGGCGTGATGGACAGCAGCGGATTGGCGGTTTCGTTTATCCAGAGCGTTTATCACGAATTCGGCAGTGGCGTGGTGCTGCCCGGCACCGGCATCACCTGGCAAAACCGGGGTGCCGCCTTCAGCCTGCAACCCGATCATCTGCTGGCGCTGCAGCCGGGCAAACAGCCGTTCCACACCCTCAATCCCGCCGCCGCGCGTCTCAAAGATGGCCGCACCATGGTATACGGTTCGATGGGCGGCGACGGCCAACCGCAAACCCAGGCGGCGATTTTCACCCGTCACGTGATTCAGGGACATCCGCTACAGCAGGCGGTGAGCGCGCCGCGCTGGCTGCTGGGTCGTACGTGGGGACAATCATCCGATTCGCTCAAGCTCGAAGCGCGCATCGCACCGGAAACGGTGCAGCAGCTGCGTGCGCTCGGCCATGAGGTTGAACTGCTACCCGATTTCAGTGAAGTGGTCGGCCATGCGGGCGCGATCGTCAGACACAACAACGGCATGCTGGAAGGCGCGTTCGATCCGCGCAGCAACGGCAGCGCCGCCGGTTTCTAACGGAGATTATTGATGAGTTCACAACCGGATTGGGCCACCTATATTGCCCAAATGGAGCAGATTCTGGCGCTGGAGCTGGATGATGCGCGCCGCGCCGAGCTGCTGACGCAGTTCAACCGCATCGCCGCCATGGCCGAGCCGCTGATGGCGCTGCCGCTCGACGATCGTCTGGAAGTGGCGGGAGTGTTTCATCCATGAAACTGTCGTCATTATCGATTAACGCCCTGCAACAGGCGCTGAGTCAGGGCGAGATCAGCGCCCGCGATATCGCGCAAAACACGCTGGCGGCGATTGAACAGCATAAGGCGATCAACGCCTGGACCGAAGTCACCAGCCAGCGCATGCTGCGCGAAGCCGATCAGATCGATCTGCAGCGCCAGCGCGGTGAAGCCTTGCCGCCGTTAGCCGGCATTCCTTACGCGGTGAAAAACCTGTTTGATGTCGCCGGACACAGCACCTTAGCCGGTGCCAGCCTGTTCAGCGCACGCGCGGCGGCGCGCGAGGATGCGTGGGCGGTGAGCAAACTGCGCCAGTCTGGCGCGCTGCTCTCCGGCATGCTGAATATGGATGCCTATGCTTATGGTTTTACCACGGAAAACACCCATTACGGCGCAACGCGCAACCCGCGCGATTTAACCCGCGTGGCGGGCGGATCGTCCGGCGGTTCAGCGGCGGCGGTGGCTGCGGGTTTGGTGCACTTCTCGCTCGGTACCGACACTAACGGCTCGATCCGCGTGCCCGCTTCACTGTGCGGTATCTTTGGCCTGAAGCCGACCTTTGGCCGCCTGTCGCGCAGCGGCAGCCATCCGTTTGTCGCCAGCCTCGATCACATCGGCCCGTTTGCCCGTTCGGTTGAAGATTTGAGCCTGGTGTACGACACCTTGCAAGGTGCCGATGCCAGCGATGCCTTCCAGGCCGCGCAGCCCGTCTCGCCAGCTAGCGCAGGGCTCAGCAAGGGCGCAGAAGGCATGCGCAGCGCGGTACTCGGCGGGTTCTTCTCAACCTGGTGCAGCGATGAAGCGCGTGCCGCCGTGGCGGTGGCAGCTAAAGCGCTGCAGGCAATCGACGAAGTGACCTTGCCGAATGCGGAGATCGCACGCTCGGCGGCCTTTATCATGACCGCCGCAGAAGGCGGCAATCACTACTTGCCGATGCTGCGCACGCAGCCGGAGCAGTTCGAGCCCAACTCGCGTGAGCGCCTGCTGGCCGGTGCAATGCTGCCTTCGGCGTGGTACGTGCAGGCCCAGCGTTTCCGCCGCCACTTCCAGCAGCAGGTGCTGCCGCTGTTTGAGCAGTTTGACGTGCTGATTGCGCCCGCCACGCCCTGCACCGCCACCACCATCGGCCAGGAAACCATTCATATCAACGGCCAGCATTTGCCGACGCGCGCCAGCATGGGCATGCTAACCCAGCCGATTTCGTTCCTCGGCTTACCGGTCTGTACCGTGCCGCTGCAAACCGCCAGCGGCTTGCCGATAGGCTTGCAGCTGATCGCTGCGCCGTTTAAAGAACATCTGGCACTGCGCGCCGCCTGGGCGCTGCAACAGCAAGGGCTGACGCTGCCACAAACCACATTAATGGATGCCTGAAGATGACACCTGAACATATCGATCGCCCGGCAATTCTCGCCGAAGTCACCGCCGCCTTTTACCGCTATGAGCAAGCGCTGATCGGCAATGATGTGGAGGTGTTGGATGAGCTGTTCTGGCACGACAAACGCACCGTGCGTTTGGGCGCGGGTGAGAATTTGTATGGCATTGATGAGATCCGCGCTTTTCGCGCGGCGCGTCCGTCGAAAGGGTTGGATCGCGAGTTACGTAATACGGTGATCACCACTTTTGGCGATGACTATGCGGTGTGCAGTACGGAGTTTACGCGTGAAGGCGTAGAGAAGATCGGACGCCAGCAGCAGACGTGGGTGCGATTACCGTGCGGCTGGCGGATTGTCGCGGCGCAGGTGAGTTTGATGAGTTGAGTTGTTTTTCCCCTCACCCTAACCCTCTCCCGCACGCGGGAGAGGGAATGATTGGGCTACCGCATGCGGGAGTGGGAATGATTGGGCTATTGCATGCGGGCGAGGGAATAATTAGGTGGAGTGATTTGTTAAACCGGGGCCGGAGCGGCTCCTTCTCCCGCTGGCGGGAGAAGGTTGGGATGAGGGGCTAAGCGCTCGGTGCCGGATGCGTCGCGATCCAGTGATCGGCGATTTGCTGCCGCGTACACACCCACACATCCTCATGCTGCTGAATGTGATCAAGGAAGCGCTGCAAGCCACGGAATTTCCCCGGACGTCCCAATAAACGACAGTGCATGCCAATCGACATCATCTTCGGTGCCGTTTCGCCCTCTTCGTACAGCACATCAAAGGTGTCGCGCAAATAGGTAAAGAACTGCTCCGCCGTGTTGAAGCCCTGCGGCGAGGCGAAGCGCATATCGTTGCACTCCAGCGTGTAAGGGATGACCAGATGCGGTTTAACCGTGCCGTCCTGACAGGTGACCTGCGTCCAGAACGGTAAATCGTCGCCGTAATAGTCGCTGTCATAGCTAAAGCCGCCCTGCTCGACCACCAAGCGTCGGGTGTTTGGGCTGTCGCGGCCGGTGTACCAGCCGGTTGGCGCTTTGCCAAACAGGTCGGTTAACACGTCCACCGCCTGCTGCATGTGCTGGCGCTCGGTTTTGGCATCCATCGCCTGATAGTGAATCCAGCGCCAGCCGTGGCTCACTACGTCGTAATCCGCCGCTTTGATCGCCACAACGATGTCCGGATGACGCGCCAGCGCCATCGCCACGCCAAACACCGTTAGCGGCAAACCGCGCTTTTGAAACTCATTGTGGATGCGCCAGAAACCGGCGCGCGAGCCGTATTCATACAGCGAATCCATCGACATATGGCGATCGGCGTAGCTGGCCGCGCCAATGATATCGGAAAGAAACTGCTCGGAACCGGCGTCGCCATGCAACACGTTGTTCTCGGCGCCCTCTTCGTAATTAAGGACAAACTGCACCGCGACGCGCGCTTTGCCCGGCCACTGCGCATGCGGCGGGTTGCCAGCGTAGCCGATCAGATCGCGGGGATAGTTTTTGTTGAAGCTGTACTCTTTCTTTCCAGATACATCATTCATTCTGTAAGTTCCTGTCGCTCAACCAGTGGTTAGTTTAGGTGCTGAAAGGCTCCGCTGAGCGGTTTTTCGCGTGGATAATCGAGATCGCCATGCTTGCTGGTACCAAAGCCTAGCGCCACCAGCGACTCCACCATTTTTACCGCAGCGCTGACCCCGTCGATTACCGGCATGCCCAGTTCTTTGGTGAGATCCTGCGCCAGCGTAGCCATACCGCCACAGCCCAGCACAATCGCGCCGCTGCCATCTTCGCGTTTGGCCTGCATGCAGCGCTGACGCACTTTCTCCTGCGCCACGCCGCTGCCGTCTTCCAGCGCCAGCACCGGCAGATCGATGGCGTGCAGCGCGGCACAATGGTGTGTGAAGCCATATTGCTGCAGCAGATGGCGCGCAATCACCAGCGTGCGCGGCAAGGTGGTGACAATCGAAAAGCGCGTCGCCACCAGCGTGGCGGTGTGCATGGCCGCTTCCGCAATGCCAATTACCGGGCCGCTTGCCAGTTCACGCGCCGCCAGCAATCCCGGATCGCCGAAGCAGGCAATGATATGGCCGCTCACGCCCTGCTCTTTGCCGCGTTTCACCTGCTCCAGCACACCAATCGCCGCGATGGCCTCATCAAAATGACCTTCAATCGACTCGACGCCGTGAGTCGGGCACACCGCCAGAATCTCGGTGCCCGGCGCGGCGACGGCGCGCGCGGCAGTACCCATGGTTTCCGTCATCGCTAAGCTGGTGTTGGGATTGATGACCTGAATCAGGCTCATGATGCCGCTCCTTTGTTACCGGCAAATAACCGGGTGAAATCAGGCAAGGTTTCGCCGCTGCGCTCAAAGTGCAGGCTGGCAACAATGTGTTCGAAGTGATGCTGCAGCGCCGCCGTCAACCCCGGCAGATCTTTTTGCCGCAGCAGATCCACCAGCCGATCGTGATGATCGCATCGGCAGCCGCGCTGCCACGGTGCACCGTAAGCGGCAATCACCAGCGACGAACGCTGCGTCAGGCGCGTCACCATATCGGTGAGCACTGCGTTACCGGAGATCGCCTGCAGCTGAATATGGAACGCGGCGGAGAGACGAATCGCCGCGGCACCATCATGCTGATCATGTGCCTGCTGCTCTTCTTCAATCAGCACGCCGAGTGCCGCTAAGTGCGGTGCCTGCACGTGGCTCAGCACCGCCGGCAGATTGGCGCACTCTAATAAACTGCGGGTGGCGAAGATGTCGCGGGCTTCATCCACGCCCGGCGTCGCCACCTGTGCACCACGCCTGGGCGACAAAGTGATCATTTGCACCGCGGCGAGGCGTTGCAGCACCTTACGAATGCCGGTGCGGCTCACGCCGAAGACATCCGATAAGGCTTCTTCCGGCAATTTACTGCCCGGCGGCAGTTGATGCTCAACGATGGCGGTAAGCAGCGCCTGATAGATAGGTTCATCGCGATCGTTCAGATCGGCAGCCGTTTTCTGGCCTGTTTCACTCTTCATTACCTGCTCCGGTAAGTGACTGTGTGCTGCACATCGTATACGTGAAATTATTTTTTTGTATACAAGAAATCATTTCTGGCCTGGATCCTGCAATACCGTTTCACGCTGTGATTATTTTTCCATGATGTAGAGAGGAGCAGGTTTCATGCCAAAACATACTGAAGTGACCTCTGCGGTGGCCTCTGAAGCCAACGCACAATACAGTCCACGTCTGTGTAATGACGATCTGGCGCCAACGCGCGATCAGAATTGGTCGTGGTACAACATCTTTTCGTTCTGGATGTCGGACGTGCACAGCATGGGCGGCTACGTGGTGGCCGCCAGCTTCTTTACCCTCGGGCTGGCGAGCTGGCAGGTGCTGCTGTGCTTGTTAGTGGGCATCTGCATTGTGCAGCTGTGCGCCAATCTGGTGGCCAAACCGAGCCTGATGGCGGGCGTACCGTACGCAGTGATTTCGCGTCAGGCGTTTGGCGTGTTTGGCGCTAACATCCCGGCGATTATTCGCGGGCTGATCGCTTTTGCGTGGTACGGCATCCAGACTTATCTGGCGGCTAACGCGCTGATGCTGGTGCTGCTGAAGTTCTTCCCCACCCTGAGCAGCATGACGCAAAGCAGCTGGCTCGGCTTATCACAGCTGGGTTGGTGTTGTTTCGGGGTGATGTGGTTACTGCAGGCGATGGTGTTCTGGCACGGCATGAGCGCGATTAAACGCTTTATTGATGTCGCCGGTCCGGCGGTGTACGTGGTGATGGTGGCGCTGGCGGGCTGGATTGTATACAAAACCGGTTTCGACGGCATCTCCTTCACGCTGGCCAGCAAGCAGTTGAGCACCGGCGAGCAAACCTGGCAGATGATTACCGCCACCGCGCTGGTGGTCTCCTACTTCTCCGGTCCGCTGCTGAATTTTGGTGACTTCTCGCGTTACGGCAAAAGCATGGGCGAAATTCGTCGCGGCAACCGCTGGGGCTTACCGTTCAACTTCCTGCTGTTCTCGATTGTCACCGTGGTGATTGTCTCCGGTACGCAATCGCTGTTCGGCAGAATGATCACCGATCCGATTGAAACTGTCAGCATGGTGGGTAACGACGTGGCGGTGGCGATTGGCCTGCTGACCATGATTATCGCTACCATCGGCATTAATATCGTGGCGAACTTTGTTTCGCCGGCATTCGACTTCTCGAACTGCTCACCGCAGAAAATCAGCTTCCGCACCGGTGGCATGATTGCCGCAGTCGGTTCAGTGTTACTGACGCCGTGGAACCTGTTCCAGTCGCCAGAACTGATTCACTACACGCTGGATGTGCTGGGCTCGTTTATTGGGCCGCTGTTTGGCATCCTGGTGGCCGATTTCTATCTGATTAAACGCAGCAAAGTCTACGTGGATGACCTGTTTGATGACACGCCGAAAGGACGTTACTGGTATCGCGGCGGCTTCAACCCGAAAGCGATTGCCGCGCTGCTGCCGTCGGTGGGCATTTGTCTGGTGATCAGCTTTATTCCTTCACTGCATGCGGTGGCGAACTTTAGCTGGTTTATCGGCGTGGCGTTGGGTGCGGGCTGCTATCGCTGGCTGGCGCGCGCTGACCGCGAAGAGTCGGTGGCGGCGTATCGCGCGACGGTGGCGGTACAGAAGGATTAAGTTGCGTGCGCGCTGGCCCTCATTCCATCCTTCGCCCGCTTGCGAGAGAAGGCGGGGGATGAGGGAAACGACACCATTTAGAAAAAGCAAAAAGCCGATGCATTTCTGCATCGGCTTCTTTAAATAGATTGGCGGAACGGACGGGGCTCGAACCCGCGACCCCCTGCGTGACAGGCAGGTATTCTAACCAACTGAACTACCGCTCCGCGCTTTGTTCCCCGTCGAGAACGAGGCGCATATTAATAGCAGCTTTCACACCCGTCAACGCTTTTTCTGTGGGAATGTTTCGTTTGACGTTTTTTTCAGCTTAACGTCGATTTTGCACGCAAAATCAGCCGTTTTACACGCGCCACAAGCAGCTACCACCCTTCTTCTGCACCAAATCCAGACGACCTTCGTGCGCAGCAATCTCTTCATCGCTGGCGCTGACCACGCGCAGACCTGAACTCGGACGCACAATGCGCTGAATGTTCTCCGCGCCGCCCTGATTGTTCTGCTCGCCGTCCAGAGAAAATGCCAGCGAGGTTTGACCGCCGGTCATCATCAGGAATACTTCGGCCAGAATCTCGGCATCGAGCAGTGCGCCGTGCAGCGTACGCTTGCTGTTGTCGATTTCATAACGGTTGCACAATGCATCGAGGCTGTTGCGCTTGCCGGGATACATCTTACGCGCCATCGCCAGGCTATCGGTGATCTGGCAGAAGGTTTCGGTTTTGCCGATATCCCGCTTCAGCATGCCGAATTCATAATCCATAAAGCCGATATCGAACGATGCGTTATGGATCACCAGCTCTGCGCCACGGATGTAATCAAGGAATTCGTCGGCGATATCCGCAAATATCGGCTTATCAGCGAGGAATTCATCGGCGATACCGTGAACGCCGAACGCTTCCGGATCCACCAGCCGATCGGGCTTCAGATACATATGGAAGTTGTTGCCGGTCAGGCGACGGTTGATCACCTCAACCGCACCAATTTCAATGATGCGATGTCCTTCATAATGCACACCGATCATGTTCATGCCGGTGGTTTCAGTATCGAGGACGATCTGGCGGTTATTTGCAGTGCTCATAGGACTCGTTTTATGTCAGACTTGGCGTTTTGTCAGAAGGAAGTCTACCAGAGATGCGTAAACAGGTAGAAATATTCACCGATGGATCTTGCCTGGGCAATCCCGGTCCCGGCGGTTATGGCGCCATTTTACGATATGGCGCGCATGAAAAAGAGTTCAGTACAGGCTATCGCCTCACCACCAACAATCGCATGGAAATGATGGCGGCTATCGTGGCGCTCGAAGCGTTAAAACAGCCGTGTGAGGTGGTGATCAGCACCGACAGCCAATATGTTCGTCAGGGTATCACCAGTTGGATCCACAACTGGAAGAAACGCGGCTGGAAAACCGCCGATAAAAAACCGGTAAAAAATGTCGATCTATGGAAACGCCTCGATGTGGCGCTCAGCAACCATGAAATTAAGTGGGAATGGGTAAAAGGCCACGCGGGGCATCCGGAGAACGAACGCTGCGACGAACTGGCACGCAGCGCGGCGGGAAAGCCCACTCAGGATGATATCGGTTATCAGGTTGAATCCTGATCCTTCACTTCACGAAACTGGCGCGTGACATTAACCGTTTGCCGTAGCTGGCTTTGACTCAGATTCTTCTTCATTTTGGTGGGCGTTAGCGGGAACGTACGTTTACGTGCCACCACAATGTTCAAACAACCGAGCGCCGGTAAATGCGCGCTGATCACCCTGCCGCCCTGCCGATGCCACGGCACCACCTGAAAACGGGTGCGGTAAACCACCTCATAATTCAGCAGGCCCAGCCAGTCGAGCAATCGTACCTGGCTGAACATCCGACCACTCCACGGCGCGCGCGAGTGCAGACCCGGAATGCCTTTGCTAATGCCTAATAAACTGAAAGGGTTGAAGCCGCTGATGATCATCCAGCCATCATCGATCAATACCCGATCCACTTCACGCAGTACGCGGTGCGGATCCTGACTCCACGCCAACGTATGCGCCAGTAAACAGGCATCTACGGATTTAGATTCAAAGGGTAATTGCGTGTTATTGGCAATAACCTGTAATTCATCGCCCTCAATGCCCACATTCACCTGATGCGATATGGCACACTGGCTGGTGTTGATTTCTGCGCTGAGGCTGCCAATTTTAAGCATATGAAAGCCATACAGCTTGCCGAGATAAGGCTGCAGTTGCTGAGTGAGCGCGTCGCGAAAATAGTCTCCCATTGGCATATCGCGCCAGGAGCGCGGTGCGGTCAGGATTTGGCGTGTTTTAGCCGGCTTCATGCTCTACCATTTTCCTTTTTCTACGACCTGAGAGGTGTTTATGAATCTTACCAGCATTCCCGCATTGCAGGATAACTACATCTGGACACTAACGGACGATGACAATAGGTGTTTGATAGTCGATCCCGGCGAAGCACAGCCGGTGCTGGATAAAATCAGGGCCAATCATTGGCAACCCGTGGCGATTTTGCTGACACATCATCATCACGATCACGTCGGCGGTGTGGATGAGCTGCTGCAGCACTATCCCGAATTGGCGGTTTTCGGTCCAGAGGAAACGGCAGATAAAGGGGCGAAGCGTATTGTGGCCGAAGGTGATGAATTTACCCTGCTTGGGCTGAATTTCCGTGTCATCGCAACACCCGGTCACACTTTAGGACATATCTCATATTTCAGCTCCCCTTATCTTTTCTGTGGTGACACGATGTTTTCTGGCGGCTGCGGGCGTTTATTTGAAGGCACTGCAGAGCAAATGTTCGAATCATTTCAAAAACTTAATCAGCTCCCTGAAGATACTCTCGTTTGCTGCGCGCATGAGTACACTTTATCCAATATGAAGTTTGCTGCGGCTATTCTGCCCCATGACCCTAAAATTTTGGCAAGGTATCAGCAAATTAAGGACTTACGCGCAGAAAACCGCATCACTTTACCAACAAAACTGGCCTTAGAGCGGGAAATAAATTTATTTTTACGCACGCAAGAGGCTGATTTACAACAGGCTTTAGGCACTAATGTCTCATCATCAGCGTTATGGCAAATATTCGCCGATCTACGCGAGAAGAAAGACCGCTTTTGATATTTGAGGTTGTGTTGTGGTGGACCGTCACGTATAGTTGCTCGTCTTTTAAGCGAACTATTGACACACACATGAAGGCTAAAGCGATCTTACTCGCCTCGGTCTTGCTGGTAGGATGTCAGGCATCAAGGAATGACGCCAATATCCCCGTACAGCATGCCCAGAGTCTGTCTTCAGCTGGTCAAGGTGAAAATGGAAAGTACGGAGATCGATTGTTGTCGCCGCGATGGCAGGATGATGGAACAAGCCTCGCAGAAGATACTGATCTCTGGAATCACATTAGTGACGAGTTGAAGATGGGGATTCCGGAAAACAGCCGGATCCGCGAACAAAAAACAAAATTTTTAAAAAATAAGAGCTATCTCCACGATGTAACATTACGGGCAGAGCCGTACATGTACTGGATTGTCGAGCAGATACAGAAACGTAAAATGCCGATGGAACTGGTACTGCTACCCATAGTGGAGAGCGCTTTTGACCCACACGCAACATCTTCTGCGAATGCCGCCGGCATCTGGCAGATTGTTGCACAAACGGGCAAAAACTATGGTTTGAATCAGAACCAATGGTACGACGGACGCCGCGATGTGGTGGCCTCGACCAAAGTAGCGCTGGATATGATGCAGCGTCTGAACGGTATGTTTGACGGCGACTGGTTACTGACCATCGCCGCCTATAACAGCGGTGAAGGACGTGTGCTGAAGGCGATGAAACAGAATAAGGCGCGCGGTAAGCCGACTGACTTCTGGAGTTTATCGCTGCCCCGCGAGACCACGGTTTACGTACCTAAAATGTTGGCCTTGAGTGAGATTCTCAAGAACAACAAGCGTTACGGTATCAAACTGCCGACCCCGAACGAGAGCCGTGCTTTAGCTCGCGTAGAGGTGGGACAGCAGATTGAACTGACGCAGGCCGCCGATATGGCCGGAATGTCTCTCAGCAAGTTGAAGACATTTAATGCCGGTTATAAAAACGGTGCCACTGCGCCAAATGGACCGCACTACATTATGGTGCCTAAGTCCAACGTTGCTAAGTTGCGCGATTCACTGGCTTCCGGTGATATCGCTTCCGTGCAGCCTACCGAGATGGCGAAAGTCAGTGCGGCAGAAAACAGCTATACGGTACGCAAAGGCGACACCTTGTCTGGCATTGCCAACAAGCTTGGCGTAAGCGTCAGTGCACTGAAACAGCAGAACAATCTGCGCAGCGCTTCAGTTCGTACCGGTCAGACTCTGACCGTGAGCGGCAAAGCGAGCACGCAATTGGCTGATAACGGCAACAGCATCACCTACCGTGTACGTAAGGGTGATTCTTTTGCCAGTATTGCTAAACGCCACGGTGTGAACACCAAAGACGTTATGCGCTGGAACAGTGACGCTAAAGACATTCAGCCGGGCGACAAGCTCACGCTGTTTGTGAATAATAGCGCAACACCTGATACCTAATGCCCCGAAAAGGCTGACTTTTGTCAGCCTTTTTCATTTTCTGCTTCTGCTAAATTCTGCATATCGCCTGTTCAGGCTCTGACTCGCCCTTCCCTGTATTATTTCAGCTGAACATTAACTGTTGCGAGGCGTGAGTTCGAGCGTATTAGCTTAACGCTCGATACCGTAGAGAGAGTTGAACTCAACCAGCAGCGGATTGTGATCTGATGCGCGCGTCACCAGTACCGAAGCTTCACTGACCTTCATATCGCGGTAGAAGACGAAATCCAGTGGGCGCCCAAAGGCTTTTCGGCGATGGTCATCGGTGAAGTTCACCTCACGCAAAGACATCTCCCGCGCAAAGCGATACAGCGCATTCATGCGCTGGCGGCTCCAGGCGTTAAAATCCCCCGCCATGATCACCGGCCCGCGATGATGTTGAATCTGTTCGCCAATCGGCCCCAACTGTTTGCTGTAGACATCGACACCGAGACTGAAATTGACCGCGTGGATATTCACCACCATCAGCATTTCGCCCGTGGGTAATGGATACGCCGTGACCAGCGCAGATTTGGCCAAACGCAGCAGCGGCTCACGTTCCCTTAGTGGGCAACAGTACACAGGGTGCGCAGACGCCAACGTCATGACGCCGGAAGGATGTTGCGGTAAGACAAAGGCTGGCACCTGATCGGCCGCAAGATAGTTACTGGTGGCGAATTTGACCAGTTCAGGCGTGGCCTGCGCCTCCTGCAGCAGAACAAGGTGGGCATCTTTGCCAAAACCCTGGAGCACAGACATCCAGTCTGCACGCTGTTGCTTGAAGATATTCCAGACTAAAACTCGCAGTGTGGGATCAGCTGGCAAAGGTGCGCCAGGCGGTAATGCCTGCCCAAGATGCAGCATTGCCCCCGGCGGAAAAATCCGTTCTGCTGGCTGACCTGCTACATAACGCATTGAATAAGTTTTTTTCCGCACTTTCCCGCCCAACTGGTTTACGACTCGCACTTCACCTGACTGTTATAGGGATTTTAGCGCGGGGTTTCAATTGGTGTTCTTGATTGTCGGAATTCGCCTCACAGCTTACCAATGTAAAAGCCTGCCAGCTGGCAGGCTTTCGTGCGGGTTATTCCATCGCTATCGCAGTCTGAGTTTTATCGGGTTGGCCACTCAATCGCACTAGCAGCAGCGTGCCAGGTACATACACCGTACCGATCCACGGGGTTTGCGCCAATCCATAATGTTCAACAATGCAGAATCACGCTCACTGCGGCAGGCAGCGTAATACGGAGTTGTTCAGCGATGGTTGGGCTCAGAACGACGATAACAAATTCTGTCGTTCCGATCGCACAGGCACTGATCGTCAGCGCCCAAAGTGCAATTGGCATGATTAACTCCCATTAAGGTTTTGATGGGCATTAGTGTTGCCGCATGCTTTAATGACAAAAAGATGCAAAGTGCGAACAGACTTTTGCTTTTGGAGGGATAATGAAGGCATCGTCAGATGAGCTTAAGGTGTTTATCGCTGTAGTGGAGAGCGGCAGCTTCAGTCGCGCTGCAGAGCAGTTGCACATGGCCAATTCAGCGGTGAGTCGTACGGTTAAAAAACTGGAGAATAAGCTGGGTGTCGCGCTCTTAACGCGTACTACGCGTCAGCTAGCGCTCACTCATGAAGGCGAGCATTACTTTCGCCGCGTGCAAAAGTTGATGCAGGAGATGTCAACCGCCGAGAGCGAGTTGATTGAGCGTCAGCTGGCGCCTCAGGGCGTACTGCGTATTGATGCTGCTACACCCGTGATTCTGCATCTGTTGCTACCGATGATTAAACCCTTTCGTGAGCGCTATCCCAATGTCACACTATCGCTCATCTCCTCAGAGAGCTTTATTAACCTCATCGAACGTAAAGTCGATGTGGCGATTCGCGCTGGCAATTTGACG
Source organism: Pantoea endophytica (assembly GCF_002858935.1). GTDB lineage: Bacteria > Pseudomonadota > Gammaproteobacteria > Enterobacterales > Enterobacteriaceae > Pantoea > Pantoea leporis. Next base: position 231,889 of record NZ_PJRT01000010.1, read on the forward strand.
GATTCTACACTGCGCGCTCGTTTGCTCTTTATAAGCTATCGCAAATTAGTAGCAACGCCGGCTTATCTGGCGAAATATGGTGTCCCTGCATCAACAGCTGATTTGGCTCAGCATGAATGCCTTGGCTTCGTTGAAACGCCACGCTTAAATCGCTGGCCTGTCGCAGATGAAGGTGGCGATCTTTATGACATCACGCCAGGAATGTCATCTAACAGCGGCGAAACGCTCAAACAGCTAGTGCTAGGCGACCAAGGTATCGCGTGTTTATCAGATTTTATGGTAGATAAAGAGATAGGTGATGGTACTTTTATTGAACTGCTTGCTGAACAGCGTATTCCAGTTGAGATGCCTTTTAATGCAGTCTATTACAGTGACTTAGGAGTTAGCCAACGCGTCAGGGCGTTTATCGATTTTCTTAGTGAATGGGTTAAAGCTCAGCCCTGGCGAGTGCAGGGCTGATAAAGGGATGCAGTGATTAATCCCAGTCTGGCGCCAGACCTTCTGGACTCACTAAGCGCTGATGACGATCCAGCGCGGCAATATTTGCCATATCTTGATCGTCTAGCTGCAGATCAACCGCTGTCATGTTGCTCGCCAGGTTTTCACGTTTGGTTGATGACGGGATCACCGCGTAACCTAACTTCATCGCCCATGCCAAAACAACCTGTGCCGGAGTAGCTTTGTGCTTCTGCGCAATGGTATTAATTACCTCATCCTTCAGCGCTTCTCCATAAGCCAACGTCATGTAAGAAGTGATGTGAAGACCATTCTTTTTAGCAAAATCAACCACCTGCCTATTCTGCAAAAAGGGATGCAGCTCAATCTGGTTAGTCGCTATATTTTCTACGCCAACCGCGTCAATCGCCTCTTTCATCAAAGCAATTGGGAAGTTTGAGATACCAATCTGCCGCGTCAGCCCTGCTTCTTTTGCTGCCATCAATGCCAACATGCTCTCTTTCACCGATACCGCCGATCCGGGAGAAGGCCAGTGGATTAAGGTGAGATCGATATAACCGGTGCGCAGCTTTGCCAGGCTCTCTTTCAAGCTGGGAATCAACTTTTCAGCCGAAAGATTGTCGATCCAAATTTTAGTGGTAATAAACAAGTCGCCACGTGCTGCGCCATTCTCAGCGATCGCCTGGCCCACAGCCGCTTCATTTTCATAGATTTGCGCAGTATCAATTGTGCGATAGCCAAGTTCCAACGCAGTTTTAACTGAATGGATTACAACGTCATCTTGCAGGCGGAAAGTACCTAAACCAAAGGCGGGGATTGTCATGATTTCCTCATCGTATAGTGTTATGTTTCGATGGGAATTATTTTGGCAGGTTTATTATTGCTGAAAAATCCGTTTATAAGCAGAAGAATTTTGATTTTTTATCAACAATAATGGAAAAATTGCAGATATGAAAAAGCCCTGACTTTTCAGTCAGGGCTTATCAATTAAGTGGCGGAACGGACGGGGCTCGAACCCGCGACCCCCTGCGTGACAGGCAGGTATTCTAACCAACTGAACTACCGCTCCACCGATTCTGTACTGATATCAGACAATCGTTCTGATTTCAGGTGTTTCGCCCTTCCCGCGTCACGGGGAAGGTCACGACCCGATAACGGGTCTTAAATTGATGCCTGGCAGTTCCCTACTCTCGCATGGGGAGGCCCCACACTACCATCGGCGCTACGGCGTTTCACTTCTGAGTTCGGCATGGGGTCAGGTGGGACCACCGCGCTAAAGCCGCCAGG
>NZ_PJRT01000011.1 GCF_002858935.1 Pantoea endophytica
GGTGGGCAGCGTCTATGCCGACGTCAGCACCGGCGCGTGGAGCTGGCAGTATTCCGGTGCCGATGAGTTTGACGAAGGCTCGCATACGCTGAGCGTGCAGGCCGTCGATCCGGCGGGCAACATTTCCGTGCTGTCCGACACCTTTACCATCACCGTTGACACGCAAATCGCACAGCCGGTGCTGGCCACCATCACCGATGCAATAACCGGCGGCGCACTCGGCCCAATTGCCAACGACGGCACCGGCCTCACCAACGATGCCCGCCCTGTGCTGAGCGGCTCGGCCGAAAAAGGCAGTCTGGTCACGATATTTAACGGCACTGCGGCAATAGGAAGTGTTTGTGCAGACAGCATTAGTGGCACGTGGAGTTGGCAGTTCACCGGCACCGATAGGTTTGAGGAAGGTCCGCACACGCTGAGCGTGCAGGCAGTCGATACCGCAGGTAACACGTCAGTGTTGTCCGATGTTTTCACAATCAATGTTGATACCGTCAAGCCACTTAATGCCGGGCAGAACGTTTCGAGTGTAGATCCCACCAAGCTGTGGAACGGTGCCTTTACTGATGACAATCGTCCGCAACTCAGTGGCATGGGCGAAGCCGACTGCACCGTTACCATTTATCTGAATGGAGTTCCCGTTGGAACACAAATAATTGGGAGCAATAATCAGTGGCACTGGCAGCCAGATAGCGCGTTGGATGACGGCGACTATCGCTTTACCATCATCATCACCGATCCAGCAGGTAACGCCAGTGATGTCAGTGCAGCGACTGAAATCACCGTAGACACTTCGGCACCGTCAGGCATGGCCAGAATAGCAGCAATAACCCATGACAGCGGCTATCTCAATAACGCGGGGGATTTCTACACTGACGTTGGCACAACTGGGCATCTGATCCGTGGTCCGCTTGATGGCATTGTTAATGCCAATGAACGTATCCAGATTTCTGTCAATGGCGGTGTGAGCTGGCATGATGCACTCAGAGATCCATCAGGTGGATGGTACTGGTTTGACGGTGAAAACCACGCGAATAGTTGGTCAATCCAGACGCGAGTTATTGATAATTTAGGTCGCACTGGTCCAGTAGAAACACAGCAGGTTAATGTTGATACCACTAAACCTGAGGCACCGTTTGAACTGACATATTCAGGTCAGGATGTCACGGTTCACTTTTCCGGGAACCAGACTGAAAAAGGTGGTCAGGTAAGCCTTAACATTGATGGAAACTATTATCTCTTCACGGTCACTGACGCAGATAGTGATCGGGGATATATGGTTATTACGTTGCCTACATCAATTGAGCCCAATGATAATATGCTCGCGGCAGTGGTAAACAAGGCTGGTAAATTATCAGAATATCGAAATATTCCTGAATCCAAAGAGATTGATTTCTCGTTATATACTGGCGGTTACAATTTCCCAGCAGGTACTATCGTAGATGGGGTCACATTTAATTCAACGGGGCATTTTCATAATAGAGACTCCTACACTGCAGGTACAAGTAAAGGATGGCTGTTGCATTTTTGGGGAGGATCGTCATCTCTTGATCTCAATCGTAGCGAATTAGGCACTAAAGATATTTCATTTAATACCAGAATGTTTTCTGGCACCGGAAATATTAATTTCAACTTTTATGATAAAGATAACAATCTACTCGGAAGCAGATTAGTCACGAATGCAAACACATCGGTTAACAACCTGGTGGAATATCATTCAGACATACCAATATACCGTGTTTTATTCACGTATAGTGGTAATGTCAGCATTTGGGATTTCAACATCATGCGTAGCTATACACATGCCCCAGACCAAGACCATGCAGTCACGGATGAGAGCCAGTACTTAATCGGTAGTGAGCTAAATGACAGCTTTACTGTCACTGACGTGCATCACCTTGATACTGTTACTCAGCTTGGGGGTGGCAGTGGTATTGATACACTGGCATTAACCGGTGCTAATCAGGTGCTTGATTTCACCCGATTAGCCAGCAAGATAAGTTCTATTGAGGTCATTGACATTACCGGAACCGGTGATAATACACTGATGTTATCACTGGGCGATATTTTGGCAAATGGTCAGGTCGATCTGTTTAGAGAAAACGGTAATCTGCAATTAATGGTGAAAGGCAATGCCGGCGATACGGTTAATCTTTCTGACATGTTACCTAACGGTGCCGATGCCGGTGACTGGAACAGCGGAGGTAAAGTTAACGTTGGCGGTACTGAATATCAGATATTCCAGCATTCTGCTCTAGATGCTGAGCTGTTAGTACAGCAAAACGTAACGGTTAATCTCGACAATCACTAACGTTCAGACTGACCCGCCTTCATTGCGGGTCAGTTTTTTTTAATAAATATTTTCCTACAAAACTCACTGTTTTCTCCGTCTTTTCTTACCTTCCCAGACCCGGCCTGTATTTCATTGTTTCTCCACCCGGCAGAATCCCCATTATTTATTCATCCTCAGTCATTTATTTTTTTAGGACTCAGTTATGTCTACATCAGTTATCGCCGTCGCCACGGCCGAAGGTAACCGCCTCTCTGCGCCGCTGACGCTGCCGTCCGGCAAAGGTACCCAGTACATTCACTCCACGCCCGGCCAGCGCATCCTGCTGTCGGATGCCCAGCATTCCGGCC
>NZ_PJRT01000012.1 GCF_002858935.1 Pantoea endophytica
ATGGCCCAATGCCACAGACCCGTGAGCACATCCTGCTGGGTCGTCAGGTTGGCGTTCCTTACATCATCGTGTTCCTGAACAAGTGCGACATGGTTGATGATGAAGAGCTGCTGGAACTGGTAGAGATGGAAGTACGTGACCTGCTGTCAGCATATGACTTCCCAGGCGACGACACTCCAATCGTACGTGGTTCTGCTCTGAAAGCGCTGGAAGGCGACGCTGAGTGGGAAGCTAAGATCATTGAGCTGGCTGAGCACCTGGATACTTACATCCCAGAGCCAGTACGTGCAATCGACAAGCCGTTCCTGCTGCCAATCGAAGACGTATTCTCAATCTCTGGCCGTGGTACCGTTGTTACCGGTCGTGTTGAGCGCGGTATCGTTAAAGTGGGCGACGAAGTTGAAGTTGTTGGCCTTAAAGACACTGTGAAATCAACCTGTACTGGTGTTGAAATGTTCCGCAAACTGCTGGATCAGGGTCAGGCAGGCGAGAACTGTGGTGTTCTGCTGCGTGGTATCAAGCGTGAAGACATCGAGCGTGGCCAGGTTCTGGCTAAGCCGGGTTCAATCAAGCCACATACCCAGTTCACTTCAGAAGTTTACGTTCTGTCTAAAGATGAAGGCGGCCGCCATACTCCGTTCTTCAAAGGCTACCGTCCTCAGTTCTACTTCCGTACTACTGACGTGACCGGTGACGTTCAACTGCCAGAAGGCGTTGAGATGGTAATGCCAGGCGACAACGTAAAAATGACCGTTACTTTGATCAAGCCAATCGCTATGGATCAGGGTCTGCGTTTTGCAATCCGTGAAGGCGGCCGTACTGTTGGTGCGGGTGTTGTTGCTGAAATTATCGCTTAATTGCGTTAATGTCGATGGCTGTTTCGGCAGTCATCGCAGCATGAAAAAGAGCACTTCGGTGCTCTTTTTTTATGTCTGAATTTTGCCGTTTCGATTAATCCCACATAAAAGCTGCGTTTGAAATAAAAACCATTCTCATTTACAATTTGATCATAAATTGTACGGGAGTCCGCAGTAAATGTACGTCTGCTTGTGTAATGCCGTGAGTGATAAAACTCTGCGCGAAGTGGTTCGCCGCTATCAACCCAAATCGATTCAACAATTGCGCCAGTTGGTTCCCATTGGAAAGCAATGTGGCAAGTGCTTGCGGTTTGCGCGTGAAATTATGGAAGATGAACTGCAAAACGTGCCGCTCTACAAAGAGATAGCTTAATAAAGTAATTTTGCACTTCCTAATACCCACAATAACTGTCGCGTTTTTTTGACTTCCTTTCATCCGCATCTACGCTCTATTTAGTTGGAAGCGGAGGAAGCAAAAATGAAGGGCGACAGTAAAATCATATTTCATCTCAACAAATTGCTGGGGAATGAACTGGTTGCGATTAATCAGTACTTCCTTCATGCGCGTATGTTCAAAAATTGGGGTCTGACCCGGCTCAATGACGTTGAGTATCATGAGTCAATCGATGAAATGAAACATGCGGACAAATACATCGAACGCATTCTTTTTCTTGAAGGAATTCCTAACCTGCAAGATCTAGGTCGATTACGCATCGGTGAAGACGTGCCGGAAATGCTGCAATCTGACCTGGCATTAGAACTGGAAGGCGCAAAGGATTTGCGTGAGGCGATAGCCTATGCCGACAAGGTTCATGACTACGTCAGCAGAGACATGATGATTGAGATTCTTACGGAAGAGGAAGGGCACATAGACTGGCTGGAAACGGAACTCGATCTGGTGAACAAACTCGGCCTGCAAAATTATCTTCAGTCTCAATTAAAAGATCAGAACGAACATTAGCCATATGCCCATCGTCACGCAAGCCCGCTCAGTCAAAACGATTGCTGCGGGTTTTTTTCGGTCTGTAACCAGATTGATGTGGTTAAAAACACAACACGGGTTGCTTCCTGAACTGATTTACGTATAATGCGCGGGCCTGCCGATATTGGTGTGGCGCGATTCGAGCAGAATCGCAGGGGATAGCTGTTTATGTATCGCCTAACAATACTCCCAATTGGGGAGTTATATGCTGAACGATTACACTCCTCCATCAATCGTAATGGATGCGGGTAGTAATTCTTTTCGTTTATAAAATGTTTGGAGCCTTGGTCTCATGTCGAACCAAAGAATCCGTATCCGTCTTAAAGCGTTTGATCATCGCCTGATCGATCAATCAACCGCGGAAATCGTTGAGACTGCCAAGCGCACTGGTGCGCAGGTACGTGGTCCGATCCCGCTGCCAACCCGCAAAGAGCGTTTTACCGTTCTGATCTCTCCGCACGTTAACAAAGACGCGCGTGATCAGTACGAAATCCGCACTCACAAGCGTCTGGTAGACATCGTTGAGCCAACTGAAAAAACCGTTGATGCTCTGATGCGTCTGGACCTGGCTGCCGGTGTTGACGTGCAGATCAGCCTGGGTTAATCAGGTCATCGAGCGATTGAGAGGTTGATACAATGATTGGTTTAGTCGGTAAAAAAGTGGGTATGACCCGCATCTTCACTGAAGATGGCGTTTCAATCCCAGTAACCGTTATCGAAGTTGAAGCGAACCGCGTTACTCAGGTCAAAGGCCTGGACAACGATGGTTACCAAGCTATTCAGGTTACCACCGGTGCTAAAAAAGCAAGCCGTGTGAGCAAGCCTGAAGCAGGTCATTTTGCTAAAGCTGGCGTTGACGCTGGCCGTGGTCTGTGGGAATTCCGCACCGAAGGTGAAGATTTCTCTGTTGGCCAGAGCATCAGTGTTGAAATTTTCGCTGACGTTAAAAAAGTAGACGTGACCGGTACCTCTAAAGGTAAAGGTTTCGCAGGTACCGTTAAGCGCTGGAACTTCCGTACCCAGGATGCTACACACGGTAACTCCTTGTCACACCGCGTTCCGGGTTCTATCGGTCAGAACCAGACTCCGGGCAAAGTGTTCAAAGGCAAGAAAATGGCTGGTCAGCTGGGTAATGAGCGCGTAACCGTTCAGAGCCTGGAAGTAGTACGTGTTGACGCTGAGCGCAACCTGCTGCTGGTCAAAGGTGGCGTCCCGGGTGCAACTGGGTGCGATCTGATTGTTAAACCAGCTGTGAAGGCGTAAGGGGATAGCAATGGAATTAGTACTGAAAGACGCGCAGAGCGCGCTGACTGTTTCCGAAACTACCTTCGGTCGTGATTTCAACGAAGCGCTGGTTCACCAGGTTGTTGTTGCTTATGCTGCTGGTGCTCGTCAGGGTACTCGTGCGCAGAAGACTCGTGCTGAAGTTACTGGTTCAGGCAAAAAGCCTTGGCGCCAGAAAGGTACCGGCCGTGCGCGTTCAGGTTCTGTAAAGAGCCCGATCTGGCGTTCAGGTGGCGTAACCTTCGCTGCACGTCCACAGGACCACAGTCAAAAAGTTAACAAAAAGATGTACCGCGGCGCGCTGAAAAGCATTCTGTCCGAGCTGGTACGTCAGGACCGTCTGATCGTTGTCGAGACGTTCTCTGTAGAAGCGCCTAAAACTAAGCTGCTGGTACAGAAACTGAAAGACATGGCGCTGCAAGATGTGCTGATCATCACCGGTGAACTGGATGAGAATCTGTTCCTGGCTGCGCGTAACCTGTACAAGGTTGACGTGCGTGATGCAGCGGGCATCGACCCAGTTAGCCTGATCGCCTTCGACAAAGTCGTTATGACTGCGGAAGCAGTTAAGCAAGTTGAGGAGATGCTGGCATGATCCGTGAAGAACGTCTGCTGAAAGTAGTGCGTGCACCGCACGTATCAGAAAAAGCATCTACTGCGATGGAAAAAACCAATACCATCGTTCTCAAAGTTGCTAAAGACGCGACCAAAGCAGAGATCGTTGCTGCTGTTGAGAAGCTGTTCGAAGTGGAAGTTAAAGACGTAAACACCCTGGTAGTTAAAGGGAAAGTTAAGCGTCACGGACAGCGTATCGGTCGTCGTAGCGACTGGAAAAAAGCTTACGTCACCCTGAAGGAAGGCCAGAATCTGGACTTCGTCGGCGGCGCTGAGTAAGTCGGAGGAGAAAGACAATGGCAGTTGTTAAATGTAAACCGACATCTCCGGGTCGTCGCCACGTAGTTAAAGTGGTGAACCCAGAGCTGCACAAGGGCAAACCATTTGCTCCGCTGGTAGAAAAAAACAGCAAATCCGGTGGTCGTAACAACAATGGTCGTATCACTACCCGTCATATCGGTGGTGGTCACAAGCAGGCTTACCGTATTGTTGACTTCAAACGCAACAAAGATGGTATCCCAGCAGTTGTTGAGCGTCTTGAGTACGATCCGAACCGTTCTGCGAACATCGCACTGGTTCTGTACAAAGATGGCGAGCGCCGTTACATCCTGGCCCCTAAAGGCCTGAAAGCCGGCGATCAGATTCAATCTGGCGTTGATGCTGCGATTAAAGCAGGTAACACCCTGCCGATGCGTAACATCCCGGTGGGTTCTACCGTTCATAACGTAGAAATGAAACCAGGCAAAGGCGGTCAGATTGCTCGCTCAGCTGGTACTTACGTGCAGATCGTAGCGCGTGAAGGTTCCTACGTTACCCTGCGTCTACGTTCAGGCGAAATGCGCAAAGTTGAATCCGAATGTCGTGCAACTCTTGGCGAAGTCGGCAACTCTGAGCACATGCTGCGCGTACTGGGTAAAGCTGGTGCAACCCGTTGGCGTGGTGTTCGTCCTACCGTTCGCGGTACTGCGATGAACCCAGTCGATCACCCGCACGGTGGTGGTGAAGGTCGTAACTTTGGTAAGCACCCGGTAACTCCGTGGGGCGTTCAGACCAAAGGTAAGAAGACCCGTAGCAACAAGCGTACTGATAAATTTATCGTACGTCGCCGTAGCAAATAATTTTAGAGGATAAGCCATGCCACGTTCTCTCAAGAAAGGTCCTTTTATTGACCTGCACTTGCTGAAGAAGGTAGAGAAAGCGGTGGAAAGCGGTGACAAGAAGCCCCTGCGCACTTGGTCCCGTCGTTCAACGATCTTCCCTAACATGATCGGTTTGACCATCGCTGTCCATAATGGTCGTCAGCACGTTCCTGTCTTTGTTTCCGACGAAATGGTCGGCCACAAACTGGGTGAATTTGCACCGACACGTACTTATCGCGGCCATGCTGCAGATAAGAAAGCCAAGAAGAAATAAGTAGGAGGAAGAGATGGAAACTATTGCTCAACATCGCCATGCTCGTTCTTCTGCTCAGAAGGTTCGCCTGGTGGCAGACCTGATTCGCGGTAAGAAAGTGTCGCAGGCTCTGGATATTCTGACCTACACCAACAAGAAAGCTGCTGTGTTGGTTAAGAAAGTCCTGGAATCTGCCATTGCGAACGCCGAACACAACGATGGCGCTGATATCGACGATCTGAAAGTCGCGAAAATCTTCGTAGACGAAGGCCCAAGCATGAAGCGCATTATGCCGCGTGCGAAAGGTCGTGCAGATCGCATCCTGAAGCGCACCAGCCACATTACTGTGGTTGTGTCCGATCGCTGAGACTCTGGAGACTAGCAATGGGTCAGAAAGTACATCCTAATGGTATTCGCCTGGGTATTGTAAAACCATGGAACTCTACCTGGTTTGCGAACACCAAAGAATTCGCTGACAACCTGGACAGCGATTTTAAAGTCCGTCAGTTCCTGACCAAGGAACTGTCTAAAGCGTCTGTATCTCGTATCGTTATCGAGCGTCCGGCTAAGAGCATCCGTGTGACTATTCACACTGCTCGCCCGGGTATCGTTATCGGTAAAAAAGGTGAAGACGTAGAAAAACTGCGTACGGTCGTCGCGAAAATCGCTGGCGTTCCTGCACAGATCAACATCGCCGAAGTCCGTAAGCCGGAACTGGACGCTAAATTGGTTGCTGATAGCATCACTTCACAGCTGGAGCGTCGTGTGATGTTCCGTCGTGCTATGAAGCGTGCTGTACAGAACGCAATGCGTCTGGGCGCGAAGGGTATTAAAGTCGAAGTCAGCGGCCGTTTGGGCGGTGCCGAGATCGCACGTACCGAATGGTACCGTGAAGGTCGCGTACCGTTGCACACACTGCGTGCAGACATTGACTACAACACCTCTGAAGCGCACACCACTTATGGTGTAATCGGCGTTAAGGTATGGATCTTCAAAGGCGAGATCCTGGGTGGTATGGCTGCTGTTGAACAACCGGAACCGGCTGCTCAACCTAAAAAGCAGCAGCGTAAAGGCCGTAAGTAAGGAGAGTCGCTGATGTTACAACCAAAGCGTACGAAATTCCGTAAAGTGCACAAAGGCCGCAACCGTGGTCTGGCGCAAGGTACGGATGTCAGCTTCGGTACTTTCGGTCTGAAAGCTGTTGGCCGTGGTCGTCTGACTGCTCGTCAGATCGAAGCAGCACGTCGTGCTATGACCCGTGCAGTTAAGCGTCAAGGTAAAATTTGGATCCGTGTATTCCCGGACAAACCAATTACCGAGAAGCCGCTGGAAGTGCGTATGGGTAAAGGTAAGGGTAACGTGGAGTATTGGGTTGCCCTCATTCAACCGGGTAAAGTCCTGTATGAAATGGACGGAGTTTCGGAAGAATTGGCCCGTGAAGCCTTCAAGCTGGCAGCAGCAAAACTGCCTATCAAAACCACCTTTGTTACTAAGACGGTGATGTAATGAAAGCAAATGAGCTGCGTGAAAAAAGCGTTGAAGAGCTGAACACTGAGCTACTTAACCTGCTGCGTGAGCAGTTTAACCTGCGCATGCAAGCAGCATCCGGCCAACTTCAGCAAACCCATCTGCTGAAAGAAGTTCGCCGTAATGTTGCACGTGTTAAGACTTTACTGACTGAGAAGGCGGCGTAATGACCGATAAAATCCGTACTCTGCAGGGTCGTGTTATTAGTGACAAAATGCAGAAATCTGCAGTTGTTGCTATCGAACGTGTCGTGAAACACCCGATCTACGGTAAATTCATCAAGCGTACGACTAAGCTGCACATCCATGACGAGAACAATGAATGCGGTATTGGTGACGTGGTTGAAATCCGCGAAACCCGTCCGCTGTCCAAGACTAAGTCTTGGACGCTGGTTCGCGTTGTAGAGAAAGCGGTTCTGTAATAGAATCCGTTTCCTCTAAAAAATAAAACGAACGGCTCGTCTGAGCCGTTCGTTTTTTCTACCCATGTGCGAGAACCGGTGTTATAATGCCGCGCCCTCAATTATGGGGCTTTTTAACGACCTGAGGTTTGGGTCCCGAAGTAGTAGTTGACATTAGCGGAGCACTAAAATGATCCAAGAACAGACTATGCTGAACGTCGCCGACAACTCCGGTGCACGTCGCGTAATGTGTATCAAGGTTCTGGGTGGCTCGCACCGTCGCTACGCAGGCGTCGGCGATATCATCAAAGTGACCATCAAGGAAGCAATTCCTCGTGGCAAGGTGAAAAAAGGTGATGTCCTGAAAGCGGTAGTGGTGCGCACCAGGAAGGGTGTTCGTCGCCCGGACGGTTCTGTCATTCGCTTCGATGGTAATGCATGCGTTATTTTAAACAATAACAGCGAGCAACCTATCGGTACGCGTATTTTTGGGCCGGTAACTCGTGAACTTCGTACTGAAAAGTTCATGAAAATTATCTCTCTGGCACCAGAAGTACTCTAAGGAGCGAGCAATGGCAGCGAAAATCCGTCGTAACGACGAAGTTATCGTGCTTACCGGCAAAGACAAAGGTAAACGCGGTAAAGTAAAGAACGTCCTGACTTCTGGTAAAGTCATCGTTGAAGGTATCAACCTGGTTAAGAAACATCAGAAGCCGGTTCCGGCCCTGAACCAGCCAGGTGGCATCGTTGAAAAAGAAGCGGCTATTCAAGCTTCCAACGTTGCACTCTTCAATGCGGCAACCGGCAAGGCTGACCGTGTAGGCTTTAGATTCGAAGACGGCAAAAAAGTCCGTTTCTTCAAGTCTAATAGCGAAACTATCAAGTAATTTGGAGTAGTACGATGGCGAAACTGCATGATTACTACAAAGACGAAGTAGTCCAGAAACTCATGACAGAGTTCGGCTACAATTCTGTCATGCAAGTCCCTCGGGTCGAGAAGATCACCCTGAACATGGGTGTTGGTGAAGCGATCGCTGACAAGAAACTGCTGGATAACGCAGCAGCTGACCTGGCAGCAATCTCCGGTCAAAAACCGCTGATCACCAAAGCACGCAAATCAGTTGCAGGCTTCAAAATCCGTCAGGGCTATCCGATCGGCTGTAAAGTAACTCTGCGCGGTGAGCGTATGTGGGAGTTCTTTGAGCGTCTGATCACTATTGCTGTACCACGTATTCGTGACTTCCGCGGTTTATCTGCTAAGTCGTTCGACGGTCGTGGTAACTACAGCATGGGCGTTCGTGAGCAGATCATCTTCCCAGAAATCGATTATGACAAAGTCGATCGCGTTCGTGGTTTGGATATTACCATTACCACTACTGCGAAATCTGATGATGAAGGCCGTGCTCTGCTGGCTGCCTTTGAATTCCCATTCCGCAAGTAAGGTAGGGTTACTTAATGGCTAAGCAATCGATGAAAGCACGCGAAGTTAAGCGTGTGAAATTAGCAGACAAGTTCTTCGCCAAGCGCGTTGAACTGAAAGCGATCATTTCTGATGTGAACGCATCCGACGAAGATCGTTGGGATGCCGTTCTCAAGCTGCAGAGTCTGCCGCGTGATTCCAGCCCTTCCCGTCAGCGTAACCGCTGCCGTCAGACAGGTCGTCCGCACGGTTTCTTGCGGAAGTTTGGGTTGAGCCGTATCAAGGTCCGTGAAGCCGCAATGCGCGGTGAAATCCCGGGTCTTAAAAAGGCTAGCTGGTAATTGTCACCATTTGAATCACGGGAGTAACACAGATGAGCATGCAAGATCCGATCGCGGATATGCTGACCCGTATCCGTAACGGTCAGGCCGCGAACAAAGTTGCGGTCTCTATGCCTTCCTCCAAGCTGAAAGTGGCAATTGCCAACGTGCTGAAGGAAGAAGGCTATATTGAAGATTTTAAAATCGAAGGCGATATCAAGTCTGAGCTGGAAGTTACTTTAAAGTATTTCCAGGGCAAGGCTGTGGTAGAGAGCATTCAGCGTGTTAGTCGTCCAGGTCTGCGCATCTATAAGAAAAAAGATGAGCTGCCAAAAGTAATGGCTGGTCTGGGCATCGCTGTAATCTCTACCTCTAAAGGTGTCATGACTGATCGTGCAGCGCGCCAAGCTGGTCTTGGTGGCGAAATTATCTGCTACGTAGCGTAATCGGAGGAATAAAATGTCTCGTGTTGCAAAAGCACCTGTCGTTGTTCCTGCGGGCGTAGAGGTAAAACTCAGCGGTCAGGAAGTTTCGATCAAAGGCAAAAACGGCGAGCTGACTCGTACTATCAACAGTGCTGTAGAAGTTAAGCATGCAGACAACGCCCTGACTTTCGCTCCACGCGAAGGTTATGCGGATGGTTGGGCACAAGCAGGTACTGCTCGTGCGCTGCTGAACGGCATGGTTATCGGTGTTACCGAAGGCTTCACCAAGAAGCTGCAACTGGTTGGTGTTGGTTATCGTGCAGCTGTTAAAGGCAACTCTGTGAGCTTGGCCCTGGGCTTCTCTCACCCTGTTGACCATGCACTGCCGGCCGGCATCACTGCTGAATGTCCAACTCAGACTGAGATCGTGCTGAAAGGCGCAGATAAACAGCTGATTGGTCAGGTTGCAGCTGATCTGCGCGCCTACCGTCGTCCTGAGCCTTATAAAGGCAAGGGTGTTCGTTACGCCGACGAAGTCGTGCGTACCAAAGAGGCTAAGAAGAAGTAAGGTAACACTATGGATAAGAAATCTGCTCGTATCCGTCGTGCGACCCGTGCACGTCGCAAGCTCAAAGAGCTGGGTGCTACTCGCCTGGTGGTACATCGTACCCCGCGTCATATCTACGCACAGGTGATCGCCCCGAACGGTTCCGAAGTTCTGGTTGCTGCTTCTACTGTAGAAAAAGCTATTGCCGAACAACTGAAGTATACCGGTAACAAAGACGCCGCTGCAGCTGTAGGTAAAGCTCTGGCTGAGCGCGCTGTTGAGAAAGGCATTACTAATGTCTCTTTCGACCGTTCCGGGTTCCAATATCATGGTCGTGTCCAGGCACTGGCAGATGCTGCCCGTGAAGCTGGCCTTCAGTTCTAAGGTAGAGGTCTAAGATGTCAAACATCGAGAAACAAGCTGGCGAACTGCAGGAAAAACTGATCGCGGTAAACCGTGTATCTAAAACTGTAAAAGGTGGTCGTATTTTCTCCTTCACCGCACTGACTGTAGTGGGTGATGGTAACGGCCGCGTTGGTTTTGGTTACGGTAAAGCGCGTGAAGTTCCAGCAGCGATCCAGAAAGCGATGGAGAAAGCCCGTCGCAATATGATTAACGTCGCGCTGACTCACGGTACCCTGCAGCACCCTGTTAAAGGTGCTCACACAGGTTCTCGTGTGTTCATGCAGCCAGCTTCTGAAGGTACCGGTATCATCGCCGGCGGTGCAATGCGCGCCGTTTTAGAAGTTGCTGGAGTACATAACGTTCTTGCTAAAGCGTATGGTTCTACCAACCCGATTAACGTGGTTCGTGCAACTATCGATGGCTTGGGCAATATGAATTCTCCGGAAATGGTCGCTGCCAAGCGTGGTAAATCCGTTGAAGAAATTCTGGGGTAATCACGATGGCTAAGACAATTAAAATTACACAAACCCGCAGTTCAATCGGCCGCCTGCCTAAGCACAAAGCGACTCTGGTTGGCTTGGGTCTGCGTCGCATCAATCACACCGTTGAGCGTGAAGATACGCCTGCTGTACGCGGTATGATTAACGCGATTTCCTACATGCTGAAAGTGGAGGAGTAAGAGATGCGTTTAAACACTCTGTCTCCGGCCGAAGGGTCTAAACACGCTTCTAAGCGTCTGGGTCGTGGTATCGGTTCTGGCCTCGGTAAAACTGGTGGTCGTGGTCACAAAGGGCAGAACTCTCGTTCTGGCGGTGGCGTACGTCGCGGTTTCGAGGGTGGCCAGATGCCTCTGTACCGTCGTCTGCCGAAATTCGGTTTCACCTCTCGCAAAGCAATGATCACGACAGAAGTTCGTCTGTCTGATCTGGCGAAAGTTGAAGGCGGTATTGTTGACCTGAATACGCTGAAAGCGGCCAATATTATCGGTGTTCAGATTGAATTCGCGAAAGTGATTCTTTCTGGTGAAGTTTCTGCACCGGTAACGGTTCGCGGTCTGCGTGTCACCAAAGGTGCTCGTGCTGCAATCGAAGCTGCTGGCGGTAAAATCGAGGAATAAGTAGCAGATGGCAAAGCAACCGGGATTAGATTTTCAAAGTGCCAAAGGTGGCTTTGGTGAACTGAAGCGCAGACTGTTGTTTGTAATCGGTGCACTCATTGTCTTCCGAATTGGCTCTTTTATTCCAATCCCCGGTATCGATGCCACTGTACTTGCCAAACTGCTTGAGCAACAGCGTGGTACCATCATTGAAATGTTCAACATGTTCTCTGGTGGTGCTCTCAGTCGTGCCTCAATCTTCGCTCTGGGTATCATGCCGTATATTTCGGCTTCTATTATTATCCAGCTGCTGACGGTGGTTCATCCAGCGTTAGCTGAGATTAAGAAAGAGGGTGAAGCTGGTCGTCGCAAGATTAGCCAGTACACTCGCTACGGCACACTGGTTCTGGCTGTATTCCAGTCGATCGGTATTGCTACCGGTTTACCGAATATGCCTGGAATGCAGGGGCTGGTAATGAATCCAGGCTTTGCATTCTACTTTACCGCTGTTGTAAGTCTGGTTACTGGGACAATGTTTCTGATGTGGCTGGGCGAACAGATTACTGAGCGAGGTATCGGTAACGGTATCTCGATCATTATCTTCGCAGGTATTGTTGCGGGACTCCCGCCGGCCATTGGCCATACCATCGAGCAAGCGCGGCAAGGTGACCTGCACTTCCTTCTGTTGCTGTTGGTTGCAGTTCTAGTATTTGCAGTGACGTTCTTTGTTATTTTCGTCGAGCGTGGCCAGCGCCGCATTGTGGTCAACTACGCTAAACGTCAGCAAGGCCGTCGTGTATATGCTGCACAGAGCACACATTTACCGTTGAAAGTGAATATGGCGGGCGTAATCCCAGCTATTTTTGCTTCCAGCATTATTCTGTTCCCGGCGACCATAGCATCATGGTTCGGGGGCGGTACCGGTTGGAACTGGCTGACAACAATTTCGCTGTATTTGCAACCAGGACAGCCGCTTTATGTGCTACTCTATGCGACTGCAATCATCTTCTTCTGTTTCTTCTACACGGCGTTGGTCTTCAACCCACGTGAAACAGCAGATAACCTGAAGAAGTCTGGTGCATTCGTACCGGGAATTCGTCCGGGAGAGCAAACGGCGAAGTACATCGATAAAGTAATGACACGTCTGACCTTAATCGGCGCACTGTATATTACTTTTATCTGCCTGATCCCGGAGTTCATGCGTGATGCTATGAAAGTTCCATTCTACTTTGGCGGCACATCGCTGCTCATCGTAGTGGTCGTCATCATGGACTTTATGGCTCAAGTGCAAACTCTGATGATGTCGAGTCAGTACGAGTCTGCATTGAAGAAAGCTAACCTGAAGGGCTACGGCCGTTAATTCGGGTGCTTGAGAAGTTACGGAGAGTAAAAATGAAAGTTCGTGCTTCCGTCAAGAAATTATGTCGTAACTGCAAAATCATTCGCCGCGACGGTGTCGTACGTGTGATCTGCAGCGCCGAGCCAAAGCATAAACAGCGCCAAGGCTGATATTGTCACATATTTTTCTTGCAAAGTCGGGTTGAGCTGGCTAGATTAGCCAGCCAATCTTTTGTATGTCGATGCGTTACCATTTGAGTATCCTGAAAACGGGCTTTTCAGCATGGGACGCATTTGTTTAATTATAGGAGTGCATAGTGGCCCGTATAGCAGGCATTAACATTCCTGATCAAAAACATACCGTTATCGCATTAACTTCGATTTTCGGTATCGGTAAAACTCGTTCTAAAGCCATCTGCGCTTCAACGGGTATTGCTGAAAATGTTAAGATCAGAGAGCTGTCTGAAGAACAAATTGAACAGCTGCGTGAAGCAGTTGGTAAATTCGTTGTTGAAGGTGATCTGCGCCGTGAAATCACCCTGAGCATCAAGCGTCTGATGGACCTTGGTTGCTATCGTGGTTTACGCCATCGTCGTGGTCTGCCAGTTCGCGGTCAGCGTACTAAGACCAATGCACGTACCCGTAAGGGTCCGCGTAAACCGATCAAGAAATAATCGGGGTGAGTAAATAATGGCAAAGGCACCAGTTCGTGCACGCAAGCGTGTAAGAAAACAAGTCTCAGATGGCGTGGCTCATGTCCATGCATCTTTTAACAACACCATCGTTACAATTACTGATCGTCAGGGTAACGCACTGGGTTGGGCAACCGCCGGTGGTTCCGGTTTCCGCGGTTCACGTAAATCTACTCCGTTTGCTGCTCAGGTAGCTGCAGAGCGCTGTGCAGAAGCAGTGAAAGATTACGGTATTAAGAATCTGGAAGTTATGGTTAAGGGTCCGGGTCCAGGACGCGAATCAACAATTCGTGCTCTGAACGCTGCTGGTTTCCGCATCACTAATATTACTGATGTGACTCCAATCCCTCACAACGGTTGTCGTCCGCCGAAAAAACGTCGCGTTTAATCGCCCGTTTTTAGGTTAGTTGGAGAAAGAAAATGGCAAGATATTTGGGTCCTAAGCTCAAGCTGAGCCGTCGTGAGGGTACCGACTTATTCCTTAAGTCTGGCGTTCGCGCGATCGATACCAAGTGCAAAATTGAACAACCACCTGGTCAGCATGGTGCGCGTAAACCGCGTCTGTCTGACTACGGCGGCCAGTTGCGTGAAAAGCAGAAAGTTCGTCGTATGTACGGCGTGCTGGAGCGTCAGTTCCGCAACTACTATAAAGAAGCAGCACGTCTGAAAGGCAACACAGGTGAAAACCTGCTGGCCCTGCTGGAAGGCCGTCTGGATAACGTTGTTTACCGTATGGGCTTTGGCGCCACTCGTGCAGAAGCACGTCAGCTGGTTAGCCATAAATCTATCCTGGTGAACGGTCGCGTTGTTAACATCGCTTCTTATCAGGTATCTCCGAATGATGTCGTAAGCATCCGTGAGAAAGCCAAACAGCAATCTCGCGTGAAGGCCGCTCTGGAGCTGGCTGAGCAGCGTGAAAAGCCAACCTGGCTGGAAGTTGATGCTACTAAGATGGAAGGTGTGTTCAAGCGTATTCCTGAACGTACTGATCTGTCTGCGGACATTAACGAACACCTGATCGTCGAGCTTTACTCTAAGTAAAGCTTAGTACCAAAGAGAGGACACAATGCAGGGTTCTGTGACAGAGTTTCTAAAACCGCGCCTGGTAGATATCGAGCAAGTGAGTTCGACGCACGCCAAGGTGACCCTTGAGCCGTTAGAGCGTGGCTTTGGCCATACTCTTGGCAACGCACTGCGCCGTATTCTGCTTTCTTCCATGCCGGGTTGCGCGGTGACCGAGGTTGAGATTGATGGTGTGCTTCATGAGTACTCCACCAAAGAGGGCGTACAGGAAGATATCCTGGAAATCCTGCTTAACCTGAAAGGGTTGGCGGTAAGAGTTCAAGGTAAAGATGAAGTCATCCTTACTTTGAATAAATCTGGCATTGGCCCTGTGACTGCAGCCGACATCACCCACGACGGTGATGTTGAAATCGTCAAGCCGCAGCATGTGATCTGCCACCTGACCGATGAAAACGCATCTATTAGCATGCGTATCAAAGTTCAGCGTGGTCGTGGTTATGTGCCGGCTTCTGCCCGAATTCATTCGGAAGAAGATGAGCGCCCAATCGGCCGTCTGTTGGTTGACGCTTGCTACAGCCCTGTAGACCGTATTGCCTACAATGTTGAAGCAGCGCGTGTAGAACAGCGTACCGACCTGGACAAGCTGGTCATCGAAATGGAAACCAACGGCACAATCGATCCTGAAGAGGCGATTCGTCGTGCGGCAACCATCCTGGCAGAACAACTGGAAGCTTTCGTTGACTTACGTGATGTACGTCAGCCGGAAGTAAAAGAAGAGAAACCAGAATTCGATCCGATCCTGCTGCGCCCTGTTGACGATCTGGAATTGACTGTCCGCTCTGCTAACTGCCTCAAGGCAGAAGCTATCCACTACATCGGTGATCTGGTACAGCGTACCGAGGTTGAGCTGCTTAAAACGCCTAACCTGGGTAAAAAATCTCTTACCGAGATTAAAGATGTGCTTGCTTCACGTGGTTTGTCTCTGGGCATGCGCCTGGAAAACTGGCCACCAGCAAGCATTGCTGATGAATAAACCGATCACAGGTTAAGGTTTCACTGAGAAGGATAAGGTCATGCGCCATCGTAAGAGTGGTCGTCAACTGAACCGCAACAGCAGCCATCGTCAGGCTATGTTCCGCAACATGGCTGGTTCTCTGGTTCGTCATGAGATCATTAAGACGACTCTGCCGAAAGCCAAAGAGCTGCGCCGCGTAGTTGAGCCGCTGATTACTCTTGCCAAGACCGACAGCGTAGCTAATCGTCGTCTGGCATTCGCCCGCACTCGTGATAACGAGATCGTGGCAAAACTGTTTAACGAGCTGGGCCCGCGTTTCGCGAGCCGTGCCGGTGGTTACACTCGCATTTTGAAGTGTGGCTTCCGTGCTGGTGACAACGCTCCGATGGCTTACATCGAGCTGGTTGATCGTCCAGAAGCTCAAGCAGAAGCTACTGCAGAGTAATTTGCAGTATCGTAAAAAACCCGCTTCGGCGGGTTTTTTATTGTCCGTAATTCCTTTCCATTTACTCCCCTTTCGCTATGCTGATGGCTGATACACCTATCAGGAACTCCCTTATGTGGCTAATTGATCAACTTGTAGAGCAACACATACGTGAAGCTCAGGAAAAGGGCGAGCTGAGTAATTTGCCCGGCGAAGGTGCACCTTTACAGCTAGATGATGACAGCGGAGTGCCAGTTGAACTGCGCACGGCATATCGGCTGTTGAAAAATTCTGGTTACTTACCTCCGGAACTTGAAATGCGTCGAGAAGCATTGGCGGTAAACGATCTGCTACGCGAACTGGATCCTGACGATGGCAAGGCGCGAGAACTGTCGAAACGCTTAGCTTTGCTAGAAATAAAACTCCAGCAAGCCGGAATCAGTACCGAATTTTTGCGCGGCGAGTATAGCGATAACATCCATCATCATTTGCAGCGGGAGAAATAGCATGTATCGGATTGGCCAGCTGGCAAAAATGGCGGATGTGACGCCAGACACCATCCGCTTTTATGAAAAACAGCAGATGATGAATCATGAGGTACGCACTGAGGGCGGTTTTCGTCTTTATAGCGACGATGATTTACAGCGGCTGCGTTTTATTCGTTATGGTCGCCAACTCGGCTTTAGCTTAGAGTCAATCCGTGGTTTATTGTCGATCCGCATCGATCCTGAACATCATACTTGCCAGGAATCCAAAGCCATTGTGGCGAAAAGATTGGATGAAGTGAATGGCATGATTGCCGAACTACAGACGATTCAACGTTCATTGCATCGTTTAGCTGAAACCTGCTGCGGCGACATACATAGCAGCGCTTGCTGTTCAATACTTGAAGCTCTGGAGAGAGGTGAGGAGCCGCAGCCTGAAATTTGTTGTAGTAAGGATTGAATTTTGCGCTGGAAGGAATATAGTTGCGCCGTTAATAACCGGAGGACGAGATGACTCGCTATCAGCACCAAAAAGGTAAAATCAACGATAATGCACTGGAAACATTATTACATGATCCACTGTTTAGGCAGCGCATTGAGAAGAATCAGAAAGGAAAGGGCAGCTATCAACGTAAAGACAAACATGGCAAAGGACGTAACTGGGAGGCCAGTGATAAGCAGAAAAGTTTATCACTGGCCTTCTTCTTTAAAGACAAAAAAGCGCCTTACTTGGGCGGCTTCTTCATTATAATTTATCGTGATTTTGTTGTTTTAACAGGTCACGGATTTCAGTGAGCAGTAACTCTTCATTCGTCGGCTTAGGTGCCGCTTTCTCAACTTCTTTTTTCTGATACAGCTTGTTCATTACTTTAATTGCCAGGAATATCGCGAAGGCAACAATAACGAAATCGAACACGGTCTGAATAAAGTTACCGTACTCCATTACCACAGCAGGAATATCACCTTCTGCCGGTTTTAATATCCATTTAAACTGTTTGAAATCGACGCCACCAATCAGCAAGCCAAGTGGCGGCATGATGATATTGGCGACCAGTGAAGAAACAATCTTACCAAAAGCGGCACCGATGATGACACCTACCGCCAGATCAACCACGTTCCCGCGCATTGCAAAATCACGAAACTCTTTGAATAAACTCATTGTTATCTCCTTGCCTTGGCCAATGGCTAAAGTCTAACAAACCTTTGTGCAATTGCCATTAGAACAATGGATTAAGCGAAATTTTCACGGCGGGCTTTCGCCCGCAGCTTTTACAGGAAGAATGGACTTGGCTGGAACAGGCGCTCAACATCGGGCACAAACTTCTTATCCGTCAGGAACATAATTACGTGATCGCCCTGTTCGACGCGCACATTATCATTGGCGATGATCACCTCATCACCGCGCACCACAGCACCGATAATGGTTCCCGGCGGCAACTTAATATCTTCTATTAAACGCCCAACCACGCGTGAGGTGGTTTCATCGCCGTGTGCGATCGCTTCGATTGCTTCTGCAATACCGCGACGCAATGAGGACACGCCCACTATATCGGCTTTACGTACGTGACTTAGCAGCGCCGAGATCGTGGCTTGTTGCGGCGAGATCGCAATATCGATCACGCTGCCTTGAACAAGATCGACGTAGGCGCGTCGCTGGATCAGCACCATTACTTTTTTCGCGCCCATTTTCTTAGCCAGCATGGCCGACATAATATTGGCTTCATCGTCGTTAGTGACCGCGATGAAGAGATCCACCTGATCGACATGCTCTTCGGCCAGCAATTCCTGATCCGAGGCATCACCGTAAAACACGATAGTATCGTGCAAACGTTCTGCCAGTTCTGCCGCGCGTTGTTGATTACGTTCGATCAACTTCACGCTGTACTGTTTTTCCAGGCGCTGCGCCAATCCAAAGCCGATATTTCCGCCGCCAACTAACATGATGCGCTTATACGGTTTTTCCAGACGCTGCATTTCACTCATCACCGCGCGGATGTGTTGGCTCGCGGCAATAAAGAACACTTCATCGCCGGCTTCCACAATCGTAGAACCCTGGGGACGAATGGGACGATCCTGACGAAAAATCGCCGCGACTCGCGTATCAATATGCGGCATATGTTCACGCATGATCGACAAAGGATTCCCGACCAGCGGTCCGCCATAATAGGCTTTAACCACAGCGAGGCTCACTTTGCCTTCGGCAAAATTCACTACCTGAAGTGCGCCAGGATACTGAATCAGGCGGTAGATATTGTCGATCACCAACTGCTCAGGAGAGATCAGATGATCAATTGGTACGGCTTCAGGTACAAACAGCTTCTCAGCATCGCGTAAGTATTCAGCGGCGCGAATACGCGCGATACGATTGGGCGTATTGAAAAGGGAATACGCAATCTGACAAGCCACCATGTTGGTTTCATCGGAGTTGGTTACCGCCACCAACATATCCGCATCTTCAGCACCGGCTTCACGCAAAATACGCGGATGTGATCCGTGACCATGCACGACGCGCAGATCAAATTTGTCCTGCAATACGCGTAAACGCGTCGCATCGCTATCGACGACGGTAATATCGTTATTTTCCCCGACCAGATTTTCTGCCAGGGTTCCGCCGACTTGGCCGGCGCCGAGGATAATGATTTTCATGGCTTAGATGCTCTTGTCAGTGTGCGCAGCACTATTTTTTCATCAGCTTAGCGTAGAAGAAGCCGTCGCCGCCATCGATGGCCGGGAAAACCTGCCAGCCATTAGCCTGGCCCTGTGGTAACGTTTCGGCCACGGCGTCGCTGTGCGCTGCCAAAAAGGCGCTGATTTGATTGTGATTCTCTTCCGGCAATATTGAGCAGGTGGCATATATCATCGTGCCGCCAGATTT
Organism: Pantoea endophytica; assembly: GCF_002858935.1. Lineage (GTDB taxonomy): Bacteria > Pseudomonadota > Gammaproteobacteria > Enterobacterales > Enterobacteriaceae > Pantoea > Pantoea leporis. Next base: position 19,123 of record NZ_PJRT01000012.1, read on the forward strand.
TAGACGCGGCCAGACGGCCTCAAGTATTTCGCGCTGTAGAATCGCCAGCTCAGGAATATCACGATCGCGACGTAGCCACTTGATGTCTGGATGGCGGCGAATAACGCCCGTGGCAGAGCAGGGCGCATCGAGCAGGATACGATCAAACTGCATATCACCACACCATTCTGCCGGTGTACGACCATCGCCCTGACGCACTTCGGCCTGCATGCCCATGCGCTGTAAGTTCTCATGCACACGGAGCAGGCGTTGCGGGTCAACATCGACGGCTAAGACTTTGGCCTGCGGGGCGATTTCGAGGATATGCGTGGTTTTACCACCCGGAGCAGCACAGAGATCGAGAATAGTTTCCCCATCTTTTGGCTCAAGCAGCAGTGCGCAACGTTGTGCAGAAAGATCCTGCACCGTCACCCAACCTTGATCGAAACCCGGCAGCTGGCTGACTGGAGCGGGTGATTCCAGTCGCAATGCATCTTGTGCATCGCCAGGAAAAGCAACTTTCTCTTCTGCCTGCAATAGCGCCAGCCAGGCATCGCGACTGTGATACTGGCGATTGACGCGCAGCCACATCGGCGGTCGCTGATTGTTAGCTTCAACAATCTGTTGCCACTGTTCTGGCCATGCCGCTTGCAGACGTTTCAGCAACCAGCCTGGATGCCAGTAACGTTGCGAGCCCTGATCGACTTCGGCTAACAGCGCTTCTTGCTGGCGCAGGAACTGGCGCAACACGCCATTTAACAGGCCTTTTAAAGCCGTGCGCTTCAGCACTTCAGCACCCGCCACGGTTTCTGCCAGTGCCGCATGGGCCGGCACGCGGGTATATAGCAGCTGATAGAGGCCAACCATCAACAGATAATGCAACACTCGCTGCTTACCGGTTAAGGTGCGCTCCATCAGTTTGCCGATTAAGGCTTCCAGCTGCGGCAGCGTGCGCATCACGCCAAAACAGAGTTCTTGCAGCAGCGCGCCATCTTTATCGGATAGGTTCTTTTGCGCGCCTGGCAAAATGGCACTTAGCGATTCGCCTTTGTCCACAACGCGTTCAATGAGTTGCGCGGCCAGGCTGCGCAAGTTGGTAGCTTTTTTCATGTTATTTCATCAAACAAAAAGCCCGGTCAAACCGGGCTTGGAGGATCAGGCCAGAACGGTTCCAGGTACGAACCATTCGCGGCGCGAATTGAGCAGGTCCTGAGCGGACATGGCTTTTTTACCGGCAGGTTGCAGCGATACCAGATTCAGCACACCATCGGCCGTTGCGATCTGAATGCCTTGTTTATCAGCATGGACGATTTCACCGGGTTGCTTGTTCTGATGCGGCAAAACCGTTGCCTGCCAGACTTTTACCGGTTGCTCTTCAATCATGAAATAGCTCATTGGCCATGGATTGAAGGCACGAATACAACGTTCCAACTGCGCTGCTGAAAGTGACCAATCAAGACGCGCTTCTTCTTTACTCAGTTTCTCAGCATAAGAGACCAGCGCTTCATCCTGAACTTCTGGCCTGGCATTACCGCTTGCTAGCAGATCCAGCGTTAACAGCATGCCTTGCGGGCCGAGTTGCGCCAGCTTCTCATACAGCGACGCGCTGGTGTCTTCAGCCGTAATTGGGCAGGAGAGTTTATGCAGCATGTCGCCGGTATCGAGGCCAACATCCATCTGCATAATGGTGACACCGGTTTCGGTATCGCCAGCCCAGAGAGAGCGTTGGATGGGTGCAGCACCGCGCCAGCGTGGCAGCAGCGAACCATGCACATTGATACAACCCAGGCGCGGCATCGCCAGCACGGCTTTTGGCAGGATCAAGCCATAAGCGACCACCACCATGATATCGGCCTGCAGATCGTCAACCAGATGCTGGTTCTCTTCAGGCTTCAGGGATTTCGGCTGAAATACCGGAATATCGTGCGTCTGTGCCAGGACTTTGACCGGGCTTGACGTAAGCTTATTGCCGCGTCCGGCTGGACGATCGGGCTGGGTAAAGACGCCAACAACCTGATGCTCAGAAGCAAGTAGCGCGTCTAAATGACGCGCTGCAAAGTCAGGTGTACCGGCAAAGATAATTTTGAGCGGTGCAGACACAGTTTAACCTTCAATGAGCACTTAATCTTCGCGTGCGTTTAGGCGGGCCAATTTTTCCAGTTTCTGTTTGATACGCTGACGTTTCAGTGGCGACAGATAATCAATGAAAAGTTTGCCATCGAGATGATCGATTTCATGCTGGATGCAAATCGCCAGCAGACCGTCGGTTTCCAGCTCAAAGCTTTTGCCGTCACGATCCTGCGCACGCACTTTGACCCACTCTGCGCGCGGCACAAAAGCACGTTGCTCAGGAATGGAAAGGCAGCCTTCTTCAATACCGGTTTCACCGCTTTTTTCCAGCAGTTCCGGATTAATCAACACCAAACGCTCGTCACGGTTTTCAGAAACATCAATAACAATGATGCGCTGATGAATATCGACTTGGGTCGCCGCTAAGCCAATACCTTCTTCGGCGTACATGGTTTCAAACATGTCGTCGACAATACGCTGCACGTCTGCGTTTACGGTTGCCACCGGCGCAGCGATTTTGCGAAGGCGATCATCAGGGAAATGTAATACCTGCAAAACTGACATAAATATCCAGATCTGTATGCGTTGAAGAAAAGATTACTGCCTCATATTGTAGACTTTTTGATGTCTGATTGACAGCATTGCACCGCATGATAGCGCGGCTGACAGGGAGTGCAGCATGGAGAGAATTGAATGGATGCTCAGGCTGGCAAATGTGAAAGGCTTAAGCTCTGGAGTTGTCAGACATTTAGCTGAGGCATTGCAGGATAATGCTCAGGTTGATGACGATCTGTTACTGGATCAGGGATTAAACGAAACCCAGCGACAACAGTTTAAAGAGCTTTGTCCACGCCAGTTAGCACGAACACATCTATGGCTGGAGGATGAACAGCATCATTTAGTTACCTGTATCGACGAACATTATCCCTCGGCGTTAGCGGAAATCAGTCGACGTCCCTCATTGCTGTATGTCGCGGGAAATATGGACATCTTGCAGACGCCCCAACTCGGTGTCGTGGGCAGCCGTCACTGCACGCATTATGGTAAGCAATGGGGAAGCTGGTTTACGCAGCAATTAGCGCTAAGTGGATTGACCATCACCAGCGGCCTTGCACGCGGAATCGATGGCGTGGCGCATCGGGCCGCGTTAGAAGTGCAGGGCAAAACCGTTGCAGTATTAGGCAGCGGCCTGCAGCATATCTACCCTAAAAGTCATCAAGCGTTAGCACGTGAGATCATCGCTGGCGGTGGGGCACTGATCTCGGAATTCCCCCTTGATACGGCACCGCATGCGGTTAACTTTCCGCGGCGTAATCGCATCATCAGTGGTTTAAGTCTTGGCGTACTGGTAGTTGAAGCCACGTTAAAAAGCGGTTCGCTGGTGACGGCACGCTACGCTTTGGAACAAAATCGTAACGTTTATGCATTACCCGGCGCGCTAGGCAATCCGGGTAGTGAAGGTACGCACTGGCTTATCCAGCAAGGCGCGCTGCTGGTGGCGCATCCTAACAATATCCTTGAAGATTTACATTCAACGCTGCAATGGTTGCCTGATAGCAGTTCAGAAACAATATATTCACAACACAGTGACGATGTGCCATTGCCATTTGCAACTGTGTTGGCTAACGTAGGTGATGAGGTTACACCTGTTGACGTCGTCGCTGAACGTGCCGGCCAACCTGTGCCAGTTATCGCAGCTCACCTGCTGGAGCTGGAGTTAGCAGGATGGATCGCAGCTGTACCCGGCGGCTATGTCCGATTGAGGAGGGCATGCCATGTTCGACGTACTTATGTACTTGTTTGAGACGTATATCCACAACGAAGCTGAAATGCGCGTTGATCAGGATAAATTGACCGATGATTTAACCGATGCCGGTTTTCATCGTGAAGATATCTACAATGCGTTGAATTGGCTTGAGCGGTTAGCGGATTATCAGGAAGGCTTGGTTGCGCCAGTACTCATGGCAAACGATCCGCTCTCAATGCGAATCTATACCGAAGAGGAAAACCAGCGTTTAGATGCAGAATGTCGCGGTTTTATTTTGTTCCTGGAACAGGTCCAGGTGCTGAATATGGAAACGCGCGAGATGGTCATCGAACGCGTAATGGCCCTTGATACCCTCGAATTCGATCTTGAAGATCTCAAATGGGTGGTGTTGATGGTGCTTTTTAACATCCCAGGATGTGAAAACGCCTATCAGCAAATGGAAGAACTGTTATTCGACGTCAATGAAGGTATGCTGCATTAATAATTTGCGATTGATGCAACCGGTAATATGAGTAAATCAGCACTATTTTCCGTGCCTAAACACGATCCCTGCCCCGCTTGCGGGGCAGAATTAGTCATACGTTCCGGCAAACACGGCCCTTTTCTGGGGTGTGTAAATTATCCAACCTGCGATTACATTCGCCCGCTGAAAAGTCAGGGAGATGGACACGTCGTTAAAGTGCTGGAAGGCCATGCATGCCCCCAGTGTGGCGCAGACAAAGTTCTGCGTCAGGGGCGATTTGGCATGTTCGTGGGTTGCAGTCACTACCCGGAATGTGATTACACCGAAACTATCGACAAGCCTGATGAAACAGCTATCGCCTGTCCGCAATGTCAGAGCGGTAAACTGGTACAGCGGCGCTCGCGCTATGGCAAAACCTTCTACTCTTGCGATCGCTATCCAGATTGCCAGTTTGTCCTTAACGCAGCGCCGGTTGAAGGCGTTTGCCCGCATTGCCAGTTCCCTTTATTAATAGAGAAGAAAACCGCACAAGGCATGAAGCGCTTCTGCGCCAGCAAACGCTGCGGTAAGCCCATTGTCCAGGACGCATCATCATCATGAAGCCAAGCCAGTATTCAGCGGGTAGTCTCGATTTTTGCATTGAGAGGCTACAGCAACAGGAAGTTATCGCCTATCCAACCGAAGCCGTATTTGGATTGGGCTGCGATCCCGACAGCGAGAATGCCGTAATGGCGCTTTTGGCGCTCAAGCAGCGTCCAGTCGAGAAGGGACTCATTTTGATTGCAGCCGATTACGCGCAGCTGGAACCTTATATCGCCGACCGTGAACTCTCTGTGCTGCAGCGCGAGCGTATGTTTGCCAGTTGGCCTGGCCCGGTAACCTATGTAGTGCCAGCTTCGCCACATACGCCGCGTTGGTTAACGGGGCGTTTTGACTCACTGGCCATTCGCGTTAGCGATCATCCTGACGTACAGGCTTTGTGTCGCGGTTTTGGTAAACCTCTGGTTTCGACCAGCGCCAATCTTTCCGGCGAACCGCCTTGTCGTAATGCGGAAGAGGTTGCTAAGCAATTTGGTCCGCAGTTCACGGTCTTACATGCTGAAACGGGTGGGCGACTGAATCCTTCTGAAATCCGCGACGTTATTAGCGGTGAACTTATTCGTCAGGGCTAACGCATGGAAAATTTTGCCGTATTTGGTCACCCGATTGCGCATAGCAAATCTCCTTTCATTCATAGCTTGTTCGCTGAGCAAACCGGCATTGAGCATCAATATGGCAAGGAGTGCGCGCCACTTGAGGGTTTTCCTCAGTCGATCGCCGATTTTTTTGCGCATGGCGGCAAAGGTGCCAATGTCACGCTGCCTTTTAAACAGCAGGCGTGGGAATTTGCCGATGAGCTTAGCGAGCGTGCGGCATTGTCTGGTGCGGTTAATACGTTAAAGAAAGATGCGCAGGGCAAGATCTTCGGCGATAACACCGATGGCATCGGCTTGCTCAGCGATCTGGAACGACTGCAGATGATCCATCCAGGCGATCGAATTCTGCTGGTGGGCGCCGGTGGTGCTGCGCGTGGCGTAATCCTGCCGCTGCTTTCATTCGGATGTTCGCTGGTGGTAGTGAATCGCACCGTGGCACGCGCCGAGCAGCTGGCAGAGATTTTCCAGCATAGCGGGGATATCAAAGCGGCCAGCTTTGAGCAATTAGTGGATCAGCAATTTAATCTGATCATTAATGCGACCTCGAGCGGTGTTGATGGCAAAGTTCCGGCGTTAGCCACATCGCTAATTAATGCGCAAACGCGGTGTTATGACATGTTTTATCAACAAGGTTTGACGCCATTCTTATTGTGGTGCCAGCAGCAGGGCGCGCAGCAGCTGGCGGATGGTGTTGGCATGTTAGTAGGGCAAGCCGCTCACGCTTTTCATTTATGGCATGGCGTGATGCCAGAGATCACGCCAGTGATAGCCAAACTAAAGCAGTCGATGCAGCAGAGGTAAGGCTGGCGATCAGGAATGAGATTGGCTTTCCTGAGCGAGATATTCATTCTTCCAACCGACATAGTTATTGGATGAGTAAAGCAGCCCGGCGATTTCCGCTTCACTGAGTGGGCGGACCTGCTTAACCGGGCTGCCTAAATACAGGTAGCCGCTCTCCAGTCGTTTACCTGGCGGCACCAAACTGCCAGCGCCAATCATCACATCATCTTCAACGATCACGCCGTCCAGCAGAATGGATCCCATACCAACCAGTACGCGATTGCCGATAGTACAGCCGTGCAGCATCGCTTTATGCCCTACCGTGACATCTTCGCCAACAATCAGCGGATAACCTTCCGGATTGCTGCTGGACTTGTGAGTGACGTGCAGTACGCTGCCATCCTGAATATTGCTTCTTTTGCCTATCACCACTTTATTGACGTCACCACGAATCGCAACCAGCGGCCAGATGCTAACGTCATCGTCGAGTTGTACTTCACCCACCACCACGCTGCTGTTATCGATCATCACGCGATCGCCTTGTTGCGGGAAATGGTTCTTATAAGGTCGTAGGGCTGTGGACATGATCTTCTCCTTTTACGTTTTTACCCAAGCCTGCGGCTTAAAAGGCGGATAAACAAGATGATTTTTGAGCGGATCGCTCGCGATCGCAGCGAAAAGAGTGAAAACTCGCCAGTCGATTAAAAAGATCGAAAAAAGGGGTTGTGCAAAAAATTCGGATCCCTATAATGCGCCACCACTGAGACGGCAAAGCGGCAACGCAGACGGCTTGGCAGGGAGTGAAGAAATTCATCCCGCCGGATGAAAACGCTGAAAAAAGTGTTTGACTCCGAAGGAGAGTAGCGTAGTATACGCCACCTCGCGACAGACGGTTCAGCCGCTGTTCGCAACGCTCTTTAACAATTTATCAGACAATCTGTGTGGGCACTCGCAGGATTGATATCCGCGTCTCCGGACGCAAAAAAATATCAAAGCCTCACGAGTGAACACATAATGAAATTCATTATGACGTTTTACAGATGAGCACCGCTGAACT
>NZ_PJRT01000014.1 GCF_002858935.1 Pantoea endophytica
AAACGGCACCTGGGAGTTTCACGCGAAGGCGCAAAACGGCGACGTTATCAGCGGCTGGACCGGGAAATTTATTCTGAAGTACGTTGCTGCCGCCGGACCGGTGATTACCGATGCGCTGGACAACGTCGGCCCGGTAACCGGCAGCCTGAGCAGCGGCGCGTCCACCGATGACAGCACCCCGACCCTGCGCGGCACCGGCCCGGCCAACAGCGTCATCACCCTGCGCTACAAGCTCGGCAGCGGCAGCTACGCCTCCACCACGGTGAGCGTGGATAACGCAGGCAACTGGTCGTGGACGCCGTCCGGGCTGGCGAAGGGCAGCTGGACCTTTGAGGTGCAGAACGCCGGCCAGAGTGGCTGGAACAGCTTCCAGCTGACCATCGATCCGGACCTCGATCGTTACCCGACCATCGACAGCGCGCTGGATAACGTCGGCCCGGTGACCGGCAGCCTGAGCAGCGGCAGCAGCACCGACGACAGCACGCCAACCCTGCGCGGCAGCGGCCCGGCCAACAGCACCATCACGATGCGCTACAAGCTTGGCAGCGGCAGCTACGCCAGCACCACGGTAAGCGTGGACGGCAACGGCAAGTGGACGTGGACGCCGTCCGCGCTGGCCAACGGCAGCTGGACCTTTGAGGTGCAGAAAGCCGGCCAGAGCGGCTGGAGCAGCTTCCAGCTGACCATCGATCCCACCGTGGACCGCGATGCCGTGATCAACAGCGCCTGGGATGACTTCGGCGCCGTGACCGGCACCATTGCCAACGGCGGGACCACCGACGACAGCACGCCAACGCTGCGCGGCACCGGCCCGGCCAACAGCAGCATCGCACTGAAGTACAGCAACGGCGACCGCAGCGGCGGCATCATGGTTAAAGTGGACGCCAGCGGGAACTGGACGTGGACCGCGCCAGATCTGGAGGACGGACACTGGACCTTTGAGGTGAAGAAAGACGGTCAGGAAAGCGCGAGCCGCTACGAGCTGACCATCGATTCCAACGCGGATCGCAACGCCAGCATCGACAGCGCGTTCGACAACGTCGGCCCGGTGACGGGCAGCCTGAGCAGCGGCAGCAGCACCGACGACACCACGCCGACCCTGCGCGGCAGCGGCCCGTCCAACGGCACCATCACGCTGCGCTACAAGCTCGGCACCGGCAGCTACGCCTCCACCACGGTGAGCGTGGACAACACAGGCAACTGGTCGTGGACGCCGTCCGGGCTGGCGAAAGGCAGCTGGACCTTTGAGGTGCAGAAGGCCGGCCAGAACGGCTGGAGCAGCTTCCAGCTGACCATCGATCCGGACCTCGATCGCTACCCGA
>NZ_PJRT01000015.1 GCF_002858935.1 Pantoea endophytica
TGGTCGTGGACGCCGTCCGGGCTGGCGAAAGGCAGCTGGACCTTTGAGGTGCAGAAGGCCGGCCAGAACGGCTGGAGCAGCTTCCAGCTGACCATCGATCCGGACCTCGATCGCTACCCGACCATCGACAGCGCGCTCGACAACGTGGGCCCGGTGACCGGCAGCCTGAGCAGCGGCGCGACCACCGACGACACCACGCCGACCCTGCGCGGTACCGGCCCGGCCAACAGCGTTATCACCCTGCGCTACAAGCTCGGCAACGGTGGCTACACCATCGACAGCGCGAGCGTGGATGCCAGCGGCAACTGGTCATGGACGCCAAATACACTGGCGAAAGGCAGCTGGACCTTTGAGGTGCAGAAGGACGGCCAGAGCGGCTGGAGCAGCTTTAAGCTGACCATCGATCCTAACCTGGATCGCAATGCCACCATCGACAGCGCGTTCGACAACGTCGGCCCGGTGACCGGCAGCCTGAGCAGCGGCAGCAGCACCGATGACACCACGCCGACCCTGCGCGGCAGCGGCCCGGCCAGCGGCACCATAACGCTGCGTTATAAAATGGACGGCGGCAGCTATGCCTCTACCACGGTGAGCGTGGACGTAAACGGCACCTGGTCGTGGACGCCAAATACGCTGGCAAAAGGCAGCTGGACCTTTGAGGTGCAGAAGAGCGGCCAGAGCGGCTGGAGCAGCTTCCAGCTGACCATCGATCCCACCGTGGACCGCGATGCCGTGATTAACAGCGCCTGGGATGACTTCGGCGCCGTGACCGGCACCATTGCCAACGGCGGGATCACCGACGACAGCACCCCGACGCTGCGCGGCACCGGCCCGGCCAACAGCACCATCACGCTGCGCTACAAGCTCGGCACCGGCAGCTACGCCTCCACCACGGTGAGCGTGGACAACGCGGGCAACTGGTCGTGGACGCCGTCCGCGCTGGCGAAAGGCAGCTGGACCTTTGAGGTGCAGAAGGCCGGCCAGAGCGGCTGGAGCAGCTTCCAGCTGACCATCGATCCGACCCTGGACCGCAACGCGACCATTGACAGCGCCTATGATGATTTTGGTGCCGTCAAAGGCGTTATTTCCAACGGCGGCGTCACCGATGACGCCACGCCGACCCTGCGCGGTACCGGCCCGGCCAACAGCGTCATCACTCTGCGCTATAAGCTCGGCAGCGGTGGCTACAACACCGACAGCGTGAGCGTGGACGCCAGCGGCAACTGGATGTGGACGCCGAATGCGCTGGCCAGCGGCAGCTGGACCTTTGAGGTGCAGAAGGCCGGCCAGAACGGCTGGAGCAGCTATAAGCTGACCATCGACCCGACCGTGGATCGCAAGCCGACTATCGACAGCGCGTGGGATGACTTTGGCGCGAATACCGGCCTGATCGCCAACGGCGGCATCACCGACGACGCCACACCTACCCTGCGCGGCACCGGCCCGGCCAACAGCACCATTCTGCTGCGCTACTTCCACCTGGCCACCCTGTTTGAGGGCACGATCAAGGTAGACAGTAGTGGCAACTGGACGTGGACCGCACCGGCGCTGACGGACGGCGACTGGACCTTCGAGGTGAAGAAAAGCGGGCAGTCTCAGTGGAGCAGCTATGAGCTGACCATTGACTCCACCGCCGATCGTAACGCCACCATCGACAGTGCCTGGGACGACTTCGGTCCGAACACTGGCAGCCTGAGCAGCGGCAGCAGCACCGACGACAGCACGCCAACCCTGCGCGGCAGCGGCCCGGCCAACAGCACCATCACGCTGCGCTACAAGCTTGGCAGCGGCAGTTACGCCTCCACCACGGTGTTCGTGGACGGCGGCGGCAAGTGGTCGTGGACGCCGTCCGGGCTGGCGAAAGGCAGCTGGACCTTTGAGGTGCAGAAGGCCGGCCAGAACGGCTGGAGCAGCTTCCAGCTGACCATCGATCCGGACCTCGATCGCTACCCGACCATCGACAGCGCGCTGGATAACGTCGGCCCGGTGACCGGCAGCCTGAGCAGCGGCAGCAGCACCGACGATAGCACGCCAACCCTGCGCGGCAGCGGCCCGGCCAACAGCGTTATCACCCTGCGCTACAAGCTTGGCAGCGGCAGCTACGCCAGCACCACGGTAAGCGTGGACGGCAACGGCAAGTGGACGTGGACGCCGTCCGCGCTGGCCAACGGCAGCTGGACCTTTGAGGTGCAGAAGGCCGGCCAGAGCGGCTGGAGCAGCTTTACGCTGACCATCGACCCGACCGTGGACCGCGATGCCGTGATCACCAGCGCCTGGGATGACTTTGGCGCCGTGACCGGCACCATTGCCAACGGCGGGACCACCGACGACAGCACCCCGACGCTGCGCGGCACCGGCCCGGCCAACAGCAGCATCTCGCTGAAGTACAGCAATGGCGACCGCAGCGGCGGCATCATTATTAAAGTGGATGCCAGCGGTAACTGGACGTGGACCGCGCCAGATCTGGAGGACGGACACTGGACCTTTGAGGTGAAGAAGGACGGCCAGGAAAACTGGAGCCGCTACGAGCTGACCATTGATTCCAACGCGGATCGCAACGCCAGCATCGACAGCGCGTTCGACAACGCGGGTCCGGTGACCGGCAGCCTGAGCAGCGGCGCGTCCACCGACGACACCACGCCGACCCTGCGCGGCAGCGGCCCGGCCAACAGCACCATTACGCTGCGCTACAAAATGGACGGCGGCAGCTACGCCTCCACCACGGTGAGCGTGGACAACGCAGGCAACTGGTCGTGGACACCGTCCGGGCTGGCGAAAGGCAGCTGGACCTTTGAGGTGCAGAAGAGCGGCCAGAACGGCTGGAACAGCTTTACGCTGACCATCGATCCGGCGCTGGATATGCAGCCCACCATCGACGATGCCTGGGACAATTTTGGCGCGGTGACCGGCAGCCTGAAGAACGGTGATACCACCGACGACAGCACGCCGACCCTGCGCGGCAAAGGCGTGGCTGGCACCATCATCCACATTCAGAGCAGCCCGCCGGGCGTGCCGTGGGAGACCGTGGGCAGCACCGTGGTGAGAGCCGACGGCACCTGGGAGTGGACTTCACCGGCGCTGAGCAGCAGCAACACCTGGGACTTCCGGGCCCAGGCGCAGACCGGCGATCACTTCAGCGCGTGGAGCAACAAGTTCGTGGTGAAATACGTCGCGGCAGCGCCTGACAAGCCGGTCATCACCGATGCGTTTGACGACGTCGGTCCGGTGACCGGCAGCGTGAAGAGTGACGGCTACACCGATGACAGCACGCCAACCCTGCGCGGGCGCGGCGTGGCGGGCAGCATCATTCACTTCCAGAACGGCCCGTGGGATAAGCCGTGGGTGAACGTAGGCAGCACGGTGGTGAAAGCGGACGGCACCTGGGAGTGGACGTCGCCGGCGCTGGACCACAGCGATAACTGGCACTTCCGCGCCTATGTTGAGAACAGCAACGGCAAAAGCGACTGGTCAGACAGCTTTATTCTGAACTACACCGATCCGACGCCGATCATTACCGATGCGTTTGATGATTTTGGTGCCCAGACCGGCAGCCTGCAGAACGGTGATACCACCGACGACAGCACGCCGACCCTGCGCGGCAAAGGCGTGGCCGGCACCATCATCCACATTCAGAGCAGCCCGCCGGGCGTGCCGTGGGAGCCAGTAGGCAGCACCGTGGTGAAAGCGGACGGCACCTGGGAGTGGACTTCACCGGCGCTGAGCAGCAGCAACACCTGGGACTTCCAGGCCCGGGCGCAGAACGGCGATCACTACAGCGCGTGGAGCAACAAGTTCGTGGTGAAATACGTCGCGGCGGTTCCAAATAAGCCAGTAATCACTGATGCCTTCGATGATTATGGTGCATCAACTGGAAGTATTGCCAATGGCGGTGCCACCGATGATGAAACACCAACCTTGCGCGGTACAGGCGTGCCGGGCAGCGTTGTGATTGTTGAGTACAGTTTAGCAAACGGTAGCTGGTCAGCCGCAGGTTCAGCCGTTGTTCAGGCAAACGGGAAATGGGAGTTAACATCACCTAAACTATCCAAAAATGGTGACTGGGAATATCGCGCTAAAACCGTTGAAGGTTCCAATCAGAGTGAGTGGAGCGAAAGCTTTAACGTCCATTTCGAGAGTCCGGGAGCGTCAGGTGGAAGTGCGGGAGTAGAAAATTTCCAAAACTATAAAAATGGCTATCCAGGTGATTCTGATGGATATTTTGAAAGTGGTTTCAAAATTGAGTCAAAGTACACTTACTCCTTTAAGAGAAACGGACAATTAGTAACCGCTTGGATGAATTCCGCAAGAGTATCAGACAAAAGTATTGGCTTTATTCCTGAAGGTGAAAATTTATTTGTAATTGGAAGAATATTTGATACCGCGAAAGATGAATTAAGTGATGGCTATTTACAGAGATGCAATAGGATGTCATTTGGCGAAAACACCAGTGCGGTAAGCTTTGAACATTTTGGAAGCAAATCTGCTGGAAATAAAGTTAAAATCTACGACACTGAGAACACTTTGATCGGGGAAATAACCTTAGAGAATGCTCCTACATATGCCGAAAGAGCTTTCTTCTATTTTCGCGCACCTGTTGGTAAGATGATCTCATATATCGACTTTGATTTTAGCAATGAAAGGATTTACTCTGGTGGTTTAGATAATTTAATTTATTTAGATAATCTGCGCTGGGGTGATGAAGCGATAAAACATCATGATGCCATTGCAGATTCAAATGAAATTACACAATCTGAAGATGTTACTGAGTTAAGTTTTGATTTGGACATGGTTTATGCTCAAGAAATTGTTATCGAAGCAGATGAACCGCATTTTGATTTACATAACCTTGAGCGAGCAGCTAATTCACTCACAACGATACTGTTAAGTGAAAAAGGTGACGTCGAACTGACTGTTTCGTTCGAAGATATCCTGCACTTGGGTAAAAAAGATCTATTTATCGAAGACGGTAAAACTCAGCTGATGATCAACGGCGATGCCGGCGATGTGGTGCAGCTGAAAGATATTCTGCCGCAAGGCAGCGATATCAGCGAGTGGCAGCATCAGCAAGGCACCGTGACGGTCGCGGGCGTGGAGTACGAAGTGTACAGCCACGGCGATGACGCGGAACTGCTGGTGCAGCAGGGGGTGAAAACCGAGCTGATTTAACGGTTAGATCCTCTATTATCTGTCTGGAAAGCCACCGAAGTTCGGTGGCTTTTTTTGTTGTTTACCCACTCAGAACCTTCGGGCATTGCGCACCGGCTGGCATTGCGCGATAAATCGCGCCGCTACGTTGCGCGGCGGTCACGTCACACAAATTTCGCACGTTACCGTGGCGGCATCGATCCCCTTGTCACTCGGCATCACCCCATCGCCTGCGTCATCAAACCATAAGCCTGCATCGCGCCGGGTTGCGGCATCCACGGCGTGCCGCGCACCATGATGGTGGGCGCATCCACCTGCTGCAGACCCAAGGTTTTCAGCCATGGCGCCAGCGGTAACGCGGCGTCGGTATCGATGCGCACAAACTCGCCGCGCAGCGTCTGCATCAGGGCGGCAATCAAGGTTTGCGCACTCGCCAGATTCAGCGCAATCACCGGGCCAATCGACCAGCCGTGACCAAACCGGCGCAGGCTGGCAAAGCCCTGCACGCGCTGCTGCGCATCCAGCAATATGCGGGTTTGTGCAGCGGCAATCAGGTGGGTGATTAACGCGGGGCGCCACAGGCCGTGCGCCTGGTGATCGAAGGTGGTCAACGGTTGTGCCTCTGCGGGCAGCGCGTGACGCAGCGTGAAACCGGCTGGCACCGTTAACGCCGGCACCGCCGCCAGCGCGCGCGTTTGATGCTGCAGGATATGGCCCGCTACCGTAAAACCGAGTTTCTGGTACAGCGGTTTGCCGCTCTCGGTGGCGTGCAGCCGCAGCCGGTAATCAGGGAATTGTTCCAGCAGCGCCAGCATCAACTGTTTGCCGATGCCCAGCCCTTGCCAGCGTGGGCTGACGATGACGAGTCCGATGGTGGCCGCCTGCTCGCCCCAGCGAAATCCCAGCGCGCTGCCAGCGTAGTCGCCCTGATGTTCGGCCACCGTGCCTGCGCCGAACGTCAGCGCCTGCTGCCAGTCTTCGCGGCGATGCGGCCAGTGCAGTTGCTGCGTGAGGGCAACGCCGGAATCAATGTCGCGTGGCGTCATAGCGCGTAGCCTGATCATGTTTGCTCCTGATGTGCGGGAAATGCCCTTGTCTTTAGCACATTTCAGGGCGGGGATGAAAGCGGGAACGCGGTTGCGAGGCGGTGCGGCCGGGTTGCGCCGCACCGTACTGGCTTAGATCTGGAAGTCGATGGCCGGTTCGTTTTCGGTTTCGTATGAGAGCGCCTGCCGCTTGATCTCCTCCAGCGACAGGTTGGCATTACAGAGTTCGAGGAACTGCCAAACGTAATTGCGTTGCAGCTGGCCGCGCTTCAGGCCAAGCCACACGGTATTGGCATCGAACAGATGATGGGTATCGATTTTTACCAGATCTTCCCCTTCGTAAATATCGCACGCCTGATCGGCCAAAATCCCCACGCCTAAACCGAGTTCGACATAGGTTTTCACCACATCCGAATCCTGCGCGCTGAGCACGATATCCGGGCGCAGACCGGCAGCCTGGAATGCACGATCCACCCGCGAACGGCCGGTAATGCCCTGACGATAAGTGATTAACGGATAACGGCTCAGGCTGGCGAGCGTAATGGGCTGCTGCTGTAACAGTTCATGATCGTGCGGTACCAGCAGCGAGTGATGCCAGCTGAACCACGGGAATGCCGCAAGACTGCTGTTGTTCACTAACTGCTCGGAGGCGATACCGATATCGGCTTCACCGGCCAGCAGCATGGCGACAATCTCCTGCGGCGATCCCTGATTGAGCTCAAGGCGCACGTTGGGATAGAGCTGGCGAAACGCTTTGATCACGCGCGGCAGGCTGTAACGCGCCTGGGTGTGCGTGGTGGCGATGGTCAGCACGCCGCTGGTTTCATTGGTAAACACATCCGCTAAGCGGCGTACTTTGCCCGCTTCATCAAGGATGCGCTCAGCAATGGTCAACAGCGCCTTGCCCGGTTCGGTCATGCCTAACAGTCGCTTGCCACGACGAATAAAGATTTCTACGCCCAGTTCATCTTCCAGATCGCGAATATGGCGGCTTACCCCGGATTGGGAGGTAAACAGCGTATTTGCCACTTCGGTCAGGTTGAACTCGCAACGGGCCGCTTCACGTATAATTTTAAGTTGCTGGAAATTCACACCCTTTTCTCCTGATTCCTGCCCCTGTTTCGTCCATGTTATGAAGTTGGTGTCATCGCAACAAATAATAAAAAACGGTGTGTTATGCGGAATAGTAATAAGGAGTAGTTTGGAGGACGCCCTCACCCCAACCCTCTCCCGCAAGCGGGCGAGGGAGCTGATCGAGCGGTTGGTTGGTAAGGTGATCATTGTGGCTAAATATGCGCTGGATCGGTCCCCGCTCCCGCAAGCAGTCGAGGGAGCTGATCGAGCGGTTGGTTGGTGAGGTGATTTATTTGGCTAATATAGGCGGGATCGGTCCCCGCTCCCGCAAGCGGGCGAGGGAGTTGATCGAGCGGTTGGTTGGTGAGGTGATTTATTTGGCTAATATCGGCGGGATCGGTCCCCTCTCCCATTGATGGGTGTACAGTCCGGGGACATGGTGAACACTTGTTCGGGGACATGGTAGACACTTACAACTAAGGCATAAGAACCCGTTTATGGAGTCGCTTATGTCCTGGGATGCGAGAGATACCATGTCATTACGTAAAGAGTTTGTTCTG
>NZ_PJRT01000016.1 GCF_002858935.1 Pantoea endophytica
TCTCTTCTGGCGCTTTATCGATCTCATCGAATTTGCTTGCCTTACCGCCGTAGGTTTTAGCCAGTACGGTAGTAATTGCTGCAGTCAGGGTGGTTTTACCGTGGTCGACGTGACCGATGGTGCCCACGTTTACGTGCAGTTTGTTACGCTGAAATTGCTCTTTAGCCATCGCTAGTCCCTCTAAGACACGGATATATCGAAGATATCGTCATATCAACCAGGCATTGCCTGACTGTTTGGTTTACAGAGAGAGAATCAGGAGAGAGATAAAGGAAGTGGTGCTGATACCCAGAGTCGAACTGGGGACCTCACCCTTACCAAGGGTGCGCTCTACCAACTGAGCCATATCAGCACATCTGGAGCGGGCAGCGGGAATCGAACCCGCATCATCAGCTTGGAAGGCTGAGGTAATAGCCATTATACGATGCCCGCATCCTGGAACTCGGCTACCTGTTCTTTCTGTAGCTTATGAATAATAAAAGAAGACCTTCTATTATTCGAGCCGGTCAGAGTTGCTGACCAACTTTGATTGCGCTAATGCGCAATCTGAAATTCGAAGGTGAGAGATGAAGAACTCACCCATCAGATAAAGACTTTATCTGATGCCCAACCAGGAGGTTGAGATGGTGGTGGGAGAAGGATTCGAACCTTCGAAGTCTGTGACGGCAGATTTACAGTCTGCTCCCTTTGGCCGCTCGGGAATCCCACCTACTTGATGGTGCCGGCTACCGGAATCGAACTGGTGACCTACTGATTACAAGTCAGTTGCTCTACCAACTGAGCTAAGCCGGCATCAAGTGGAGCGCATTCTAGGAATACCCGAAGAAGGATGCAACAAAAAAATCGTCAAAATTGTTCTATCGCTTACTATTTGTGCAAATCATCTCAAATCAGCCATCAGCTGCAGTAAAATCACCCTAAACCTGTGCATTTTTACACCACCACATCGATTGATTGCTATGAACCGCCATCATTTTCAATGCACATATTTGAAGCACACTGACTTTCTGCTGTGCAAATTGTAGAAAATTTTTTGTGAAACTACCCGCTACACTCGTTTTTTCTGCTGGCCTGCATTTTGCTTATCTATTTAATCGGGTCATTAAATGGAGGATGTCGCATGAATATTGTTCAGCTCACTGCAGAAACATTACCCCTTTATCGTCAGGCTTTGGCTGCCCTGATGGTTGAAGCGGTAAAAAACAATATGACTTCGGCATTTCAACATTCGCAAAAGATGCAACAGTATCAGGATGCCGAGCGCTATTTTCATAGCTTGCGCAACAAAATGGCACGCCATGAGTTGCTGCTATGGATTGCCGTCATCGACTCGGTTGTGGTGGGAAGCGTGCAGCTCAATATTTGTCAGCGTCCAGATGGACAAAATCGCGCGGAAGTTTTACAGCTGCTTGTGCATTCAAATGCTCAGCGAGAAGGGATTGGACGCAGATTAATGCAGACGCTTGAGCACAAGGCAGAAAGCTATCAGCGTGGTCTGCTTTATTTGGATGTCATTGCAGGTTCTGCAGAAGAAATTTTTTATCGGGCACATGGCTACCGCTATTTAGGGGAATTGCCCGACTATGCATTATGCGCGGATGGGCATCCTCATCCCGGCGCGATTTACTATAAACGTCTGCGTACCAGCCCAGCAGAAAATGTAGCGACAAGCTACTGACCGACAAGAAAAATGCGGGCACGCTTGCGAAAGCGTGCTCCTGTTTATCATTTTACTTCTTTTTAAAGTCACACTGGTGTTACCCTCCTGCCCATTGTTCTCGTTAATTACCCCTGTGACGTGCAATTGAGTTTGATACATCTTCGTATGCCTAATGCAGCAAGGTGTTGATGAATCAGAATTTGCACTCAGATGCATGCTTATGAGTAAAAAAACGACACCTCTTACTACGCCTTATTTGCAGTTCAATCGCCAGCAATGGGCAGCACTACGCGATTCAGTACCAATGACATTGGCTGAAGGTGAAATTGAGCGTCTGCGTGGTATCAATGAAGATCTTTCATTAGAAGAAGTGGCCGAGATTTATCTGCCGCTATCGCGTCTGCTTAATTTTTACATCAGTTCTAATCTGCGTCGTCAGGCGGTGCTTGAGCAATTCCTTGGCACTAATGGGCAGAAAATCCCTTATATCATCAGTATTGCCGGCAGCGTTGCGGTAGGAAAAAGCACAACTGCTCGTGTGCTTCAGGCGCTTCTTAGCCGCTGGCCAGAACACCGCAAAGTAGAACTGATCACTACTGATGGTTTTTTGCATCCTAATGCCGTGCTTAAAGAACGCGGTTTGATGAAGAAAAAAGGGTTCCCGCAATCTTACGATATGCATCGCCTGGTTAACTTCGTATCTGATTTAAAATCGGGTGCTAGCCAGGTGACAGCGCCGGTTTATTCTCATCTGATTTATGATGTCATTCCGGATGGCGATAAAGTCGTACAACAGCCTGATATTCTTATTCTTGAAGGATTGAATGTGCTGCAAAGCGGTATGGACTATCCTCACGATCCTCATCATGTATTTGTCTCTGATTTCGTGGATTTTTCAATTTACGTCGATGCACCAGAGTCCTTACTCGAGAGCTGGTATGTAAATCGCTTTTTGAAATTTCGTGAGGGCGCATTTAGCGATCCGGACTCTTATTTCCATCATTATTCGCAATTACCCGAAGAGGATGCACTCAATATTGCGCATGATCTGTGGAAAGAGATTAACTGGCTTAATTTAAAGGAAAATATCCTGCCTACACGTGAACGAGCAAGTCTTATTATGACGAAGTCGGCTGATCATGCGGTGCAAAGTGTACGTTTGAGGAAATAGTCTTTTTTATAAAATGCCCATAAAAGATCGTGGGCATTTTAATTTTTTAGCTCAGATGCATTAATTGTCTGGACGAAGAGAAATCTCACCCCCAACCCAGGATTTAATGACTCCATTCTGCTCCAGTAATAAGCCACCCTGCTTATCAATACCTCGCGCAATGCCATGTACCTCACGATCCCCAATAAGAAGCTTCACTGGGCGATTAATGAAGTTATCAAGGGTTTCCCAGCGGGAGACAAATGGCGCCAAACCATCGCGCTCAAAAATAGGTAACGCTTCACGCAGGCTATTGATCAACTTCGCAGCTAACTCGTTGCGATCGATATCAACACCAGCTTCCTGAAGATTAATCCAACCCTGATTAATTTCTGCCGTGCCTTCTGAACGCATCAGCAAATTGACACCAGCACCTATAACAATCTGAGCTGCATCGCCGGTTTTTCCAGTTAACTCAACTAAAATACCAGCAAGCTTACGATCGTTAAGATAGAGATCATTCGGCCATTTAACCCGGACATCCGGAGCACCTAATGACTGAATCACTTCTGCCATGATGATACCAATCACCAGACTTAGGCCCATCGCCGCAGCTGGCCCCTGATCAAGACGCCAATACATCGACATATACAGGTTGGAGCCAAACGGTGAAAACCATTTACGCCCGCGACGTCCGCGCCCTGCTTGCTGATACTCGGCAATGCATGCGTAGCCAGACGGCAATTGATCCATCCGATCCAGCAAATACTGATTGGTAGAATCGATAACAGGAATAACCGCCAGATTAGGTTGATGCAGGAGAGACAGAATGATTTCTTCATCCAGTAACTGAATTGGCTCTGGTAAGCTGTAGCCTTTACCCGTTACCGTATATACATCCAGACCCCAACTTTTGAGAGTCTGTATATGTTTATTAATGGCAGCACGGCTCATACCAAGCGCTTCGCCCAGCTGCTCACCAGAGTGAAATTCACCATCGGCCACCAATGCCACTAACTTTAACGGCACGCTATTATCTTTCATGAAATTACCTCAACGGCATTACGCTCGCCTCGAGCACCGATAAAGCGCACTTCTGGCTCCAGCCAAACATCAAACTTTTGTCCGACTCTATTTCTAACCTGATGCGCTAAATCGACAATATCCTGTGGCGTGGCATAATCTTCATTTATCAGTACCAAAGCCTGCTGACGGTGAACTGCGGCGCCACCTACACGGAAGCCTTTAAGACCACATTGGTCGATCAACCAGCCAGCTGCTAATTTCACTTCGCCACTGGCCTGTGGATAATGAGGAATGGATGGCCACTGCTTAATTAGCGCATCTGCATGCTCAGCTGTGATCAGCGGATTTTTGAAGAAACTACCGACATTACCTGTGATTTTTGGGTCGGGCAGTTTGCTTTGGCGCATATGGCAAATAGCATTGAATACATCCCAGGCACACACTGTTGCTGGGTTTAACTTAGTCAGCTCGCCATAAGTTAGAACAGGTTTCCACTGTTTTGCCAGACGTAATCCTACTGCAACAATGACATAGTCATCCTTCATTGCATGTTTGAAAATACTATCGCGATAGCTAAACTGGCACTCTTCTCGATACAAACGAATCATATGTTGCGTTGGGAGATGTATAGCTTCAACGTAGTGACAGATATCTTTAAATTCGACACCATATGCACCGATATTTTGAATCGGTGCTGAGCCGGCCATACCAGGAATCAGCGCCAGGTTTTCCAGCCCTGTAATACCCTTCTTTAGCGTCTTTTCAACTAAAGCATGCCAATTTTCGCCGGCACCAACATGCAAGTGCCAGGCTTCGTCATGCTCTTCGATAGCGATGCCTTTAATCGCATTAATTACCACCGAGCCGCTAAAATCTTCAAGAAAGAGTACGTTGCTCCCTTCGCCTAATACAATAAAAGGCAGATTTGATTGCTGACTGTTTTTCCAGGCCAAAGTAATAGCGTCAGGAGTTTCAGCGATGGTCAGCGTTTGTGCATTGATCGTAAGACCAAGAGTGTTGAAAGCTTTCAGGGATGTATTGGGGCTGGACATTTCACGGCCTTTACTGATTAATCTGACCGTAGTTTACCTGATCGGTAGGTTGCGAGTTTGATGTTTTCTTATTTCTGATGGGAAATTGCTCATGTACAGACGTAAAAAAGCCCCGGACTTTCGTCCGGGGCTTCTTCACTTATTTGATGCCTGGCAGTTCCCTACTCTCGCATGGGGAGGCCCCACACTACCATCGGCGCTACGGCGTTTCACTTCTGAGTTCGGCATGGGGTCAGGTGGGACCACCGCGCTAAAGCCGCC
>NZ_PJRT01000017.1 GCF_002858935.1 Pantoea endophytica
AATGACATGGTATCTCTCGCATCCCAGGACATAAGCGACTCCATAAACGGGTTCTTATGCCTTAGTTGTAAGTGTCTACCATGTCCCCGAACAAGTGTTCACCATGTCCCCGGACTGTACACCCGCCAGCGGGAGAGGGAATATTTAGAGGGTGCAGCCCGCACGGTTTGTTCCCTCTCCCGCGAAGTGGGAGAGGGCCAGGGTGAGGACAATAACCATCACGTTACCGGCGCCGGATTAAACACCGCCAGCTGATTACGAATCCCCCAACGATCCGACCATGTCTGCTTGCGCCCGCTGGCAATCTCCAGAATCAACTCAAACAGTCGCCAACCGACCTGTTCAATACTCTCTTCGCCCGTTGCAATGGTTCCGGCATTAATATCCATCAAATCATGCCAGCGTTCGGCCAGCGCATTACGCGTTGCCATCTTGATTACCGGAATGGCGGCCAAACCATAAGGCGTGCCGCGCCCGGTAGTGAACACCTGCAAGGTAATGCCTGATGCCATCTGCTGCGTGCCACACACGAAATCGCTGGCTGGTGTGGCCGCATAAATCAGCCCGCGTTTGGTGGGGCGCTGTCCTGGCGATAACACTTCAACAATCGGGCTGCGACCTGACTTGGCAATCGAACCCAGCGCTTTCTCCACCACATTCGCCAGCCCGCCTTTTTTGTTGCCCGGCGAGGGATTGGCGCTGCGATCGGTTTGGCCCTGGCTGAGGTAATCGTCATACCACGCCATCTCTTCCAGCAGCCGTTTGCCAACCGCTTCATCCACCACGCGCGGTGTCAGCAGATGAATAGCATCCCGCACTTCGGTCACTTCCGAGAACATCACCGTCGCACCGCAGCGCACCAGCAAATCCGAAGCAAATCCCACGGCGGGGTTCGCCGTTACGCCCGAGAAAGCGTCGCTGCCGCCGCACTGCGTGCCGATCACCAATTCCGATGCTGGACAGGTTTCGCGCTGACGTTGATTGAGCTTTTTCAGATGGCGTTCGGCGACCTGCAGGATTTCATCCACCATCGCGCCGAAGCCCACCAGCCGCTCATCCTGCAATCGCACAATGTCGTTGTCATCCAGCGAAATGGCCTGCACATCCGGTGTGCCGGTCAGCAGACGTTCGGGCTGTAACTTCTCGCAGCCGAGGCTGACGATCATCACTTCGCCACCAAAATTGGGATTCAGCGCCAGGTTATGAATGGTGCGAATCGGCACCACCGCGGCGGGCGCATTGATTGCCACGCCGCAACCGTACAGATGATTCAGCGCCACCACGCCATCGACATTGGGATAACGCGGCAGCAAATCACGCTCAATGATCTGCACTACATAATCCACCACGCCCGCCACGCAGTGAACGCTGGTGGTGATGCCGAGCAGGTTGCGCGTGCCCACGCTGCCATCTGCGTTGCGATAGCCTTCGAAGGTATAACCTTCCAGCGGCGGCAGCGCGGGCGGCACATTGTTTGCCAACGGCAAACTGTTGAGTGGCGGCGCTTCGGGCAGCGCTACCAGTGATTCTTCAATCCAGCTACCTTGTGGGATGGGACGCAGCGCGTAGCCAATCACTTCACCGTAGCGCAGGATCGCGCCTGCTTGCGGGATATCGCTTAGCGCGACTTTATGTCCCTGCGGCACATGCTCAGTCAGTTGCAGTCCGTCGTCGAACCGGGTGCCAGACGGTAATCCTTGATTGTTGACCACGATCGCCACGTTATCGGCATCGTGCACTTTGATATAGAGCGGTTTTTCTGTCAGAGGACGGTTCATTGCTCACCTTCCAGTTCGTCGCACCGTACGTAGCAGCGCGGTTTAAAATACGTCCATCACGTCATCGTTTTTTGCCAGCCTCAGTATATGCAGGGGTATTTGCCGTATGCATTGTGCAACTGACTGGCTTTAAGGAGATTTATCAGGGGAATTTGGTTCGTTTATCCAAACACAAGTGAAGGGACTCACAAACTGCCGTTATCCTGTACGTTAACCAGGCAAAATCAGGGAGCAAAAAAGCGTTCCGTGAGCCACGCCGCAGCGTTATGTGCAGATGCCATAAAATCATTCTCTTTCAACCCTAATCCTCATGCGTTCTTCCAGTGTTTCGCCGCCAGGCTGTTCCTATACTGATTCTCGTTCTTCAACGTTAGGTTATTCGTCACGACGCATCATCGTATTGCCAAATATAAAAATCGCCGTGTTTAACCCGACTTCATTCTGATACCCAACGCGATGTGTATGCAGTCAGAGTGGATGTAGCGTTCGCTATATTTCAGGAGTGCATCATGAATAGTTTCAGCCAGACAGCGGAAGCGGTGCAAAAGCGCACCAATGCCCGTTACTGGATTGTGGTGATGTTATTTATCGTCACCTCGTTCAACTACGGTGACCGCGCAACCATTTCGATTGCCGGTTCGGCGATGTCCAAAGAGATCGGCCTTGATTCGGTCGGCCTTGGCTATATCTTCTCCGCCTTTTCCTGGGCGTACGTGATTGGGCAGATTCCGGGCGGCTGGCTGCTCGACCGCTTCGGCTCAAAACGCGTCTACTTCTGGAGCATCTTCCTCTGGTCGCTGTTTACCTTGCTGCAAGGCTTCGTCGATCTGTTCAGCGGTTTTGGCATTATCATTTCGCTGTTCCTGTTGCGCTTCCTGGTCGGCCTGGCTGAAGCGCCATCCTTCCCCGGCAATAGCCGCATTGTTGCGGCCTGGTTCCCGGCACAGGAGCGCGGCACCGCCGTCGCAATCTTTAACTCGGCGCAATACTTTGCCACGGTAATCTTCGCGCCGATCATGGGTTGGCTGGTCTCCGAAGTGGGCTGGGCGCACGTGTTCTGGTTCATGGGCGGATTGGGCATCATCCTCAGCTTTATCTGGCTGAAAGTGATCCACGATCCCACCGATCATCCGGGCGTCAACAAAGCCGAGCTGGAGTACATGGAGCAGGGCGGCGCACTGATCAACATGGACGTCAAAAAGGATGACCGCAAAGTGAGCTGGAGCGAGAAGTGGTTCCAGATCAAACAGCTACTGACCTCACGCATGATGCTGGGCATCTATCTCGGCCAATACTGCGTCAACGCCTTAACCTACTTCTTTATTACCTGGTTCCCGGTGTATCTGGTGCAGGCGCGCGGCATGTCGATTCTGAAGGCCGGCTTTATTGCTTCGATTCCTGCGGTGTGTGGCTTCCTCGGCGGCGTATTGGGCGGCGTGATTTCTGATTACCTGATGCGTAAAACCGGTTCGCTGAACATCGCGCGTAAAACGCCCATTGTGCTCGGTATGCTGCTCTCCATCTCGATGGTGATGTGTAACTACACCGACACGGAATGGGTGGTGGTGTTCTTTATGGCGCTGGCATTCTTCGGCAAAGGCATTGGTGCGCTGGGTTGGGCGGTGATGGCAGATACCGCACCGAAAGAGATCAGCGGTTTGAGCGGCGGCTTGTTCAACATGTTCGGTAACTTCTCCGGCATCGTCACGCCAATTGCTATCGGTTACATCATCGCCACCAGCGGATCTTTCGAAGGCGCGCTGATTTATGTCGGTATCCATGCCTTTGTCGCCGCATTTAGCTTCCTGGTGATTGCTGGCGATATCAAACGCGTTGAACTGAAAACCAGGCCATAAGGACGGAATATGACTACACAAAGCACGCCGGTCATCACCGATATGCAGGTGATTCCGGTTGCCGGTTACGACAGTATGCTGCTCAACATCGGTGGCGCGCACAGCGCCTGCTTCACCCGCAATGTCGTGGTGCTCACGGATAGCGCGGGACATACCGGCGTCGGTGAAGCGCCGGGCGGTGAAACCATCTACCAAACGCTGGTTGAGGCGATTCCGCAGGTAAAAGGTCAGCAGGTTGCCCGCATGAATCGTCTGGTGCAGCAGGTGCACAAAGGCAATCAGTCGGCGGATTTCGATACCTTCGGCAAGGGCGCGTGGACCTTCGAGCTGCGCGTCAATGCGGTGGCCGCGCTGGAAGCGGCGCTACTGGATTTACTCGGCCAATGTCTCGGCGTGCCGGTGGCGGAACTGCTCGGTCCGGGCCAGCAGCGCGATGAGGTCACGGTGCTCGGCTATCTGTTCTATCTCGGCGATCGTCGCAAAACCGATTTGCCGTATCTGACTGGCGAAAATGCCAGCCACGACTGGTATCACTTGCGTCATCAGGAGGCGCTGACGCCGGAATCTGTGGTGCGTCTGGCGGAAGCGGCGCAGGACAAATATGGCTTCAAAGATTTCAAACTCAAAGGCGGCGTGCTGCCGGGCGAGCAGGAGATTGAGTCGGCGGCGGCGCTAAAAAAACGCTTCCCCGATGCGCGCATCACCGTCGATCCCAACGGTGCCTGGACGCTGGATGAAGCCATTCGCTTGTGTAAAGGCATGGGCGATGTGCTGACCTACGCCGAAGATCCGTGCGGTGCCGAGCAGGGCTATTCCGGCCGCGAAGTCATGGCCGAATTCCGCCGTGCGACGGGGTTGCCGGTCGCCACCAACATGATCGCCACCAACTGGCGCGAGATGAACCACGCGGTGATGCTCAATGCCGTCGACATCCCGCTGGCCGATCCGCACTTCTGGACGCTGAGCGGTGCAGTGCGCGTGGCGCAGCTGTGTGATGACTGGGGGCTGACGTGGGGCTGTCACTCCAATAACCACTTCGATATTTCACTGGCGATGTTCACCCACGTTGGCGCCGCTGCGCCGGGTAAACCCACCGCGATTGATACGCACTGGATTTGGCAGGAGGGCGATCAGCGCCTGACCAAAGAGCCGCTGCAGATCCGCAACGGCAAAATCGCCGTGCCGGATAAGCCGGGCCTCGGCGTCGAGCTGGATTGGGATCGCCTGCATCAGGCCAACGCGTTATACAAATCACTGCCGGCGGGCGCACGTAATGACGCCACCGCGATGCAGTATCTGGTTCCCAATTGGGCATTCGACCGCAAGCGTCCAGCCTTTGGTCGCGGCTAAGTTTAAGGAGCAGGAAATGAGTCAGACACCGAAAATAACATCGCTGCAGGTCATTCCGGTGGCCGGTCACGACAGCATGTTGCTTAACCTGAGTGGCGCGCATTCGCCGTTCTTTACCCGCAACATCGTCATCATTAAAGACAATGCCGGACACACCGGCGTCGGTGAGATTCCGGGCGGCGAAAAGATTCGTCAGACGCTGGAGGATGCGGCGGCGCTGGTGGTGCAGAAAACCGTTGGCGAATACAAGAACATCCTCAACCTGGTGCGCAGCACCTTTGCTGACCGCGATTCCAGCGGACGCGGCAACCAAACCTTTGATTTGCGTACCACCATTCACGTGGTTACTGGCATCGAAGCGGCGCTGCTCGATCTGCTGGGACAGCATTTAGGCGTGAACGTCGCCTCGTTGCTCGGCGATGGTCAGCAGCGCGACCGGGTAGAAATGCTCGGCTATCTGTTCTATGTCGGCGATCGCAAGAAAACGTCGCTGCCGTATCAGAGCCAGGAAAATGACAAATGTGATTGGTATCGCCTGCGCCACGAAGAAGCGCTGACGCCGGATAAGGTGGTGCGCCTGGCGGAAGCGGCCTATGAAAAATATGGCTTTAACGATTTCAAACTGAAAGGCGGCGTGCTGCGCGGTGGCGAAGAGGCCGAAGCGGTGACGGCGCTGGCGAAGCGCTTCCCGCAGGCGCGTGTGACGCTTGATCCTAACGGCGCCTGGTCGCTCAACGAGGCGATTCTGCTCGGTAAGCAGCTGAAAGGTGTGCTGGCCTATGCGGAAGATCCGTGCGGTGCTGAGCAGGGCTATTCCGGTCGCGAAGTGATGGCGGAATTCCGCCGCGCCACCGGCATGCCGACCGCCACCAACATGATCGCCACCGACTGGCGTCAAATGGGCCACACGCTGTCGCTGCAGTCGGTCGATATCCCGCTGGCCGATCCGCACTTCTGGACGATGCAGGGTTCGGTACGCGTGGCGCAGATGTGTCACGACTTCGGCCTGACGTGGGGCTCGCACTCTAACAACCACTTCGACATTTCACTGGCGATGTTTACCCACGTTGCCGCCGCCGCACCGGGTGCGATTACCGCCATCGATACCCACTGGATTTGGCAGGAAGGCAATCAGCGCCTGACTAAAGAGCCGCTACAGATTAAAGGCGGCATGGTGCAGGTGCCGCAAAAACCGGGTCTCGGCGTCGAGCTGGATATGGATCAGGTGATGCAAGCCAACGCGCTGTATCAGAAACACGGTTTAGGCGCGCGCGACGATGCGCAAGCCATGCAGTTCCTCGTACCGAACTGGACCTTTGATAACAAGCGTCCGTGCCTGGTGCGCTAACTTTTCCGGCTCCCCGCGCGGGAGCCTGCTGTAACCGACAGGAGTGAAGACAATGAGCAATGCCTGGCCGAACCCTTTTCGTCGCCGTTTGCTGGCAGGAGAAACCCTGATTGGCAGCTGGTGCGCGCTGGCTAATCCTCTTACCACTGAAGTGCTGGGCCTGGCGGGCTTTGACTGGCTGGTGCTGGATGGCGAACACGCGCCGAATGACATCACCACCTTTGTGCCGCAACTGATGGCACTGAAGGGCAGCCACAGTGCGCCGGTGGTGCGTCCGCCGTGCAACGAACCGATCATCATTAAGCGCTTGCTGGATATCGGCTTCTACAACTTCCTGGTGCCATTTGTGGAGACCGAGGAAGAAGCGATTCGCGCGGTCGCGTCTACTCGCTATCCACCGGCGGGCATTCGCGGTGTGTCGGTTTCACACCGCAGCAACATGTACGGCACGCTGCCGGATTACAACAGCACCATTAACGACAACATCACGGTGCTGGTGCAGATCGAAACGCAACAGGCGGTGGACAACATCGATGCTATCGCCGCGGTGGAAGGTGTTGATGGCATCTTCGTTGGGCCGGGCGATCTCTCGGCCGCGCTCGGCTATCTGGGCCAGCCTGCGCATCCCGAAGTATTGAAAGTGATTAAACACGTCTTCGAACGCGCCAAAGCAGCGGGGAAACCGAGTGGCATTCTGGCGCCGGTGGAAGCCGATGCGCGCCGCTATCTGGAGTGGGGCGCCAGCTTTGTGGCGGTAGGCAGCGATCTGGGTGTGTTCCGTAACGCCACGCAGGCGCTGTGTGACAAATTTAAAAAATAACTGACTGAGAGGAAAGGCAATGAAAATTGGATTTATCGGCCTCGGCATCATGGGCAAACCGATGAGTAAAAACCTGGTGAAAGCCGGTTATTCGCTGGTGGTGCGCGACCATAATGTTAGTAACGAAGCAGAGCTGGTGGAGCTGGGCGCCATCGTGGCGAAGACGCCAAAAGAGGTGGCTGAACAGGTGGATGTGTTGATCACCATGGTACCGAACTCGCCACAGGTTAAAGAGGTGTGCCTCGGTGCTAACGGCATCATCGAAGGCGCGAAGCCGGGCCTGATCGTTATCGACATGAGTTCCATTGCGCCGTTGGCCAGCCGCGAAGTGCATGATGCGCTGGCGGCGAAAGGCATCAAAATGCTCGATGCGCCAGTCAGCGGCGGCGAGCCGAAAGCGATTGAAGGCACGCTGTCGGTGATGGTGGGCGGTGATAAAGCGGTGTTTGATCAGTGCTACGACATCATGAAAGCGATGGCGGGTTCGGTGGTCCACACCGGCGACATTGGTGCGGGGAATGTGACTAAGCTGGCGAATCAGGTGATTGTGGCGCTTAACATCGCGGCGATGTCAGAAGCGCTGTCGCTGGCAACCAAAGCGGGTGTTAATCCTGAGCTGGTTTATCAGGCGATTCGTGGTGGTCTGGCAGGCAGCACCGTGCTGGATGCCAAAGCGCCGATGGTGCTGGATCGTAACTTCAAACCGGGCTTCCGCATCGATCTGCATATCAAAGATCTGGCCAATGCGCTGGATACCTCGCACGAGATTGGTGCGCATCTGCCGCTAACTGCCGCAGTGATGGAGATGATGCAGACGCTGAAAGTGGATGGACAGGGCACTTCCGACCATAGCGCGCTGGCCTGCTATTATGAAAAATTAGCGAAAGTTGAGATCACCCGGTAGTGCAATCGTCCGGCGTCTACGGATGTCGGGCGGCTCGCTGCCTTCGCAGGACGGATGTCCGTCATCAACCGCGCTGGATTGCCTATGAAAATTGTCATCGCACCGGATTCATATAAAGAGAGTTTATCCGCCCTGGAAGTGGCTTCGGCGATTGAAGCGGGATTCCGCGAGATTTTTCCCGAAGCTGAGTACGTGAAAATACCGGTTGCCGACGGTGGTGAAGGCACGGTTGAAGCGATGGTGGCGGCAACGCAGGGAACCATTGTCCGGCTGACGGTTACTGGACCGCTCGGCAAGCCAGTGGAGGCGTTCTACGGTTTGTCAGGTGATGAGCGTACCGCATTTATCGAAATGGCGGCAGCCAGCGGGCTGGAGTTAGTGCCCGCGGCACAGCGCGATCCGCTGATTACCACCTCGTTCGGCACCGGCGAGCTGATCAAAGATGCGCTCGATCGCGGTGTCGATCACTTCATTATCGGCATTGGCGGCAGCGCCACCAATGATGGCGGTTCCGGCATGATGCAGGCGCTGGGCGCACAACTGCTGGATGAGCACGGCAAGCAAATCGCCTACGGCGGCGGCGCATTACCGCAGCTGGCGCGCATCGATATCGAACAGCTGGATACGCGTATTAAGCAGTGTCGCTTTGAAGTCGCCTGCGATGTCAGCAATCCGCTCACCGGTGATGAGGGCGCTTCGGCGATCTTCGGTCCGCAGAAAGGCGCGACGCCGGAACTGGTGCAGCAGCTGGACAAAGCACTGGAACATTACGCCACCCTGATTCATCGCGATCTGGATATTGATGTTTTACACATTGATGGTGGCGGCGCGGCGGGCGGCATGGGCGCGGCGCTGCATGCGTTTTGTCAGGCCGAGTTACGCAGCGGCATTGAGATTGTCACTGAAGCCTTGGGCCTGGCCGAGCAGGTGAAAGATGCCGATCTGGTGATTACCGGCGAAGGGCGCATTGATAGTCAAAGCATTAACGGCAAGGTGCCGATTGGTGTGGCAAAGGTCGCGAAGCAGTTTAATAAACCGGTGATTGGCATTGCCGGAAGTTTAACCGCGGATGTCGGCGTGGTGCACCAACATGGGCTGGATGCGGTGTTCAGCGTGCTGTTTAGCATCTGCTCATTGGATGACGCGCTGGCCAACGCGGCGCAGAACGTGCGCCTGACGGCGCGCAATGTGGCGGCGGTGATAAAGCTGGGGAAAGGGAGATAGTTTTCCCTCACCCTAATCCTCTCCCAGAGGGGGAGGGAACCGATCGGAGCGATGGAATAAGTTTGCACGTAACTTCAGCATGCTCAGGGCAACTCCCTCGCCCGCTTGCGGGAGAGGGCTGGGGTGAGGGGAAAATCGCACCGCACTAACCCAACGCCAACAATTTCCTCGCTTCACGCGCCACGTTCGCCATCTCATCGCTCAACTCCAGCAGCTCCGGCTCCAGCGCGTCGATATCGCTCTCCTGATGCAAACTCTTCTCCAGCTGCTGACACAGCTGCTTCAGGCGCGGCACGCCGCTGTAGCTGGCGCTGCCGTGCAGCTTGTGGATAATCTCGCGCAATCCCACCACATCATTGCTCGCCATGGCACTCTCTACGCGCTCTTCCACTTCCGGCAGGAAATCGAGCAGCATTTGCAGCAAATCGCGGGCTAAATCGGGTTTATTGGCGGCCTGACGTAGCGCCAGCGTCCAGTCCAGTGACGGCGCCACATGTGGCTGTTGCGGCTGTGGCATGACCCGGTTCGGCGCGTAACGCTGCAGCAGTTGGCTCAGTTTGTCCTCATCAATCGGCTTCGCCAGATAGTCATTCATGCCAGCGTTGATGAGCTGCGCACGTTCGCCGTCCAGCGCATGCGCAGTAACGGCGACAATCGGTGTGGTGGCGTGCAGCGGCAGGGTGCGGATGATTTCGCTGGCGCGGATGCCATCGATATCCGGCATCTGAATGTCCATCAGAATCACGTCCAGCTTGTGCAGGCGCGCCTGACGAATCGCCTGCTCGGCGTTATCACACAGAATGATGTGCTGCACCTGCTCCTCCAGCAGCGCGCCAATCAGTTTCAGGTTGGCGGGATTGTCATCCACCGCCATTACCGTCAGCGGCTGACGTGCGCCGCGCGGCAGCGCATCGCTTTGCCAGTCATGTAAGTCCAGCAGCATCGGCAGCAAGCGCGTCAACGAAACCGGTTTGGCGATACACCCGGCAATGCCGCGCGCCCGTAAGTCATCGGCAAACAGCATCATTTCACTCGGCAGCGCCAGCAGCACCGAGTCGGCACGCGCATGCAGACGTTTAATCAATGCATCCGGCAACGTCGCAGGATGCGGCTCGGTGACCGGCAAACCCATCAGCAGCAGCGGGAAGTGCGTCTCGGGCATCTCTTCCAGGCTGGAGAAGTGCTGCACCTGCAGCGGCGTGATGCTTAGCATCTCCTGCACCGCTTTCGCCACCGCTGGATGTGGCTCGATATACGCCAGCGGCGTGGCGCGCAAATCGTCCAACATGCGCGGAATGGCTGGCGCATTGGGATTGAGATCGAGATGAATGTGCACCCAGAAGGTCGAACCCTGATTCGGGCGGCTGTGGAAGGCAATTTCGCCGCCCATTTCGCTCACCAGTTTCTGCGTGATCACCAACCCTAAACCGGTGCCGCCATGACGGCGCGTAATGCTGGCATCGGCCTGACGAAACGCCTGGAATAGCTGCGACTGCTGCTGTTCAGAGATACCGATGCCGGTGTCATGCACCTGAATCTCCAGCTCGACGCGCGTATTGTCGATGCTGCGCAGCTCAACGCGCAAATCGATATGACCGTGTTCGGTGAATTTAATCGCGTTACCAATCAGGTTAATCATGATCTGCTGCAGGCGCAGCGGGTCGCCAATCACATTATCCGGCACCTGTTTTTCCAGGCACACGGTAATTTCCAGCCCTTTGTCATGGGCGGACGGCGCCAGCAGCACCAGGGTTTCATCCAGCGTGGCGCGCAGCGGGAACGGGATCGACTCCAGCACCAGCTTGCCGGCTTCCAGTTTCGAGAAATCGAGCACGTCATTAATGATGCTCAGCAGGTTATTCGCCGAACGCTCGATGGTGCTCATGTAGTCGCGCTGGTTGGTGCTCAGCCCGGTTTTTAGCATCTGACGGGTAAAGCCAATTACGCCGTTCAGCGGCGTACGCAGCTCATGCGACATGTTGGCGAGGAATTCCGATTTGATGCGCGCCGCTTCCTGCGCGCGCTTCTTCGCCAGATCCAGCTCCACGTTCTGAATCTCCAGCTGCTCCAGCGTTTCACGCAGATCGTAAGTCGCCTGATCGATGTTTTGCTGCATCTCTTCGTGATAGGCGGTGAGCGACATCGCCATGGCGTTGATGCCGTTTTTCAGAATACTCAGCTCGCCCAGCATGTAGCCATCGACGCGGCTGTCCAGCTGGCCACGACGAATGCGGTCCACGGTGGTAACCATATTGCGAATGGGACCGGTGACGTCGCGCATCAGGCGATAGGCAAACAGCATGGCGATGCACAGGCAAAACAGCAGCAGCAGTGTGGCGACAAATACTTCTTTGTACTGCTCCAGCCGCACTGATTGCAGATCCAGTTCGATCGCCACATAACCCAGCGGATTCCCGGCTGGTTTGGCATCTTCGCCCGGCAGCTCATCCACCGAATAGCGTTCAGAGATAATCGGCGTGCGCAGAATCATAATCGTGCCTTGCCGCTCCACCGAGACGCCATCTTCCAGCGTGGAGATGTCCTCTTTTTGCAGCAGCGCCAGATTCTGATTGTTATTCGAGGTGACGTAGACGTGATTGTTGTTGTCGAAAATGGTGATGGCACGGACAATATCGGAGTGGCGGCGATGCAGCAGACTGACTAACTCGCGAATCGCATCGCGGTTGTGCCACGTCATGCCGTATTCACTAGAGACCGCCAGCGGTTCGATGATGTTCGCTCCCGCGTCGTGCACCTGATGCTGTAATTCGTTGTAGCGGTGCACCACAAAGAAGGTACTGAGCAGCAGACCAATCATCAGCGTTGGTGCCAGTATCAAAATCATCATTCGCGCCCGCAGGCTGTATTTGGTCATAATTGTGGCCTGGCGACTCCTGGCATTTTTTCCCTGTGCGAGCACGGTTAATAGCTGCACACCCAATTAACGTAGAGATTTCACAATACTATGGCGCAATTTTACTCCGCAAAACAGCGTGTGACGACGAAGGCTCGCATATCCGTCACCATTGAAGACCTCGATCCTTTCGGACAAGGTGTTGCGCGCCATAAAGGCAAGGCGATGTTTGTTAGCGGTGCGCTGCCCGGTGAACAGGCGGAAGTGACGGTGTTCGAGGATAAAAGCAAATACGCACGCGCCAAAGCCAACAAGATCATTAATCCCAGCCCACAGCGGGAAACACCGCGCTGCGTCCATTTTGGCGTGTGCGGCGGCTGCCAGCAGCAACATGCCTCGGTGGCTTTGCAGCAGGAGAGTAAAGCGCGCGCCTTGAGCCGCATGTTAAGCCGCGAAGCGCCGCTGCCGGTGAAGGTCGATGAGATCATCAGCGGCAGCGCGTGGGGTTATCGTCGCCGGGCGCGTTTAGGATTGCAGTGGCAGCCAAAACAGCAGCGTTTGCAAATGGGGTTCCGTCAGGCCGCCAGCAACGATCTGGTTGAACTGAAGCAATGCCCGGTTTTGGTGCCCGAACTTGAAGCGTTGCTGCAGCCGCTGCACCAGTGCCTCAGCGATTTACAGGCAGTTAAACGGTTAGGCCACGTAGAATTGGTGCTGGCGGATAATGGCCCGCTGATGGTGCTGCGTCATCTTGATGCATTATCTGCCGGCGACCGCGCAAAACTGGAACGCTTTTCGCATGAGCAGCAACTGTCGCTCTATCTGGCTGATGGCAGTGAAAGTTTGCAGGCGCTGAATGCGCGCGAACCTTTTTATCACTCGTTGAATTTGCCGCTATCCTTTAGCCCGCAGAATTTTATTCAGGTCAACGATGGTGTGAATCAGCAGATGGTCGCAAAAGCCATTGAATGGCTGGATTTGCAGCCAGAGGATCGTGTGCTGGATTTGTTCTGCGGCATGGGAAACTTTACCTTGCCATTAGGAAAGTTCGTACAAAATGTTGTAGGTGTGGAGGGCGTTGCAGCATTAGTGCAGCAGGCAGCGTATAATGCTGAGCAGACTAATCTCAAGAATGTTCGCTTTTTCCAGCATAACCTGGAGGAAGATGTATCGCGTCAGCCGTGGGCGACGCAGGGATTTAACAAGGTGTTACTGGATCCAGCGCGTGCTGGGGCCGCGGGCGTAATGGCGCATGTGGTTAAACTTGCGCCGCAACGTGTGGTCTATGTTTCCTGTAACCCTACAACGCTGGCGCGTGACAGTCAGACATTGCTGTCAGCGGGCTACCATTTGGAAAGGGTCGCGATGCTGGATATGTTCCCCCATACCAGTCATCTCGAATCCATGGTGCTGTTTAGCAAAGCATAAGCGATGTCCACATCGCTGTGGCAGGAGAGGATATGGTTGCGGTTAGAAGTGCGCATTTAAATACGGCGGGCGAATTTGCCCTCGACCAGTGGATCGCCAGTTTGAGTATCAACAATCCGCAATCCTGTCAGCGACTGGCGGATGCGTGGCGCTACTGTGAAGCCGAAACGCACAACCATCCTGATCAAGCTCTGCTGCTGTGGCGCGGTATTGAGATGGTGGAAATTCTCACCATGCTCAGCATGGACATTGACAGCCTGCGCGCGGCGCTGCTGTTCCCGCTCGCCAACGCCGATGTGGTGAG
This sequence comes from Pantoea endophytica, assembly GCF_002858935.1. GTDB lineage: Bacteria > Pseudomonadota > Gammaproteobacteria > Enterobacterales > Enterobacteriaceae > Pantoea > Pantoea leporis. Next base: position 13,867 of record NZ_PJRT01000017.1, read on the forward strand.
CGAAGAGGATCTCGAAAAAGCCTTTGGCAAAGAGATTGTGATGTTGGTGCACGGCGTGCGCGACATGGATGCCATTCGCCAGCTGAAAGCGATTCACAACGATTCGATGGCCTCCGAGCAGGTGGATAACGTGCGCCGTATGCTGCTGGCGATGGTGGAAGATTTCCGCTGCGTGGTTATCAAGCTGGCGGAACGTATCGCCCATCTGCGTGAAATGAAAGACGCGCCAGAAGATGAGCGCGTGCTCGCGGCGAAAGAGAGCACCAATATCTACGCGCCGCTGGCCAACCGCTTGGGTATCGGCCAGCTCAAATGGGAGCTGGAAGATTACTGCTTCCGCTATCTGCATCCCGATGAATACAAACGCATTGCTAAGCTGCTGCATGAACGCCGTATTGACCGCGAAGGCTATATTGAAAGCTTCGTTGCCAACCTGCGTGCCGAGATGCAGAAAGAGGGCGTGCGTGCTGAAGTGTATGGCCGTCCGAAACACATCTACAGCATCTGGCGCAAGATGCAGAAGAAGTCATTAGCGTTCGATGAGCTGTTTGACGTGCGCGCGGTGCGTATCGTGGCGGAACGTCTGCAGGATTGCTACGGCGCACTTGGTACGGTGCATACGCTGTTTCGCCATCTGCCGAGTGAGTTTGACGACTACGTTGCCAATCCTAAGCCTAACGGCTATCAATCGATTCATACCGTGGTGCTGGGTCCGCAGGGCAAAACGGTGGAAATCCAGATTCGTACGCGCCAGATGCATGAAGATGCCGAGCTGGGCGTCGCCGCACACTGGAAGTACAAAGAAGGTCCAACCTCCAGCAACGCGCGCGGCGCGGCAGGACATGAAGGGCGCATCGCCTGGCTGCGTAAGCTGATTAGCTGGCAGGAAGAGATGGCTGATTCCGGCGAGATGCTGGAAGAGGTGCGCAGCCAGGTATTCGACGACCGCGTGTATGTGTTTACCCCGAAAGGTGACGTGGTCGATCTGCCGGCGGGATCAACGCCGCTCGACTTCGCCTACCATATTCACAGCGATATCGGCCACCGCTGCATTGGCGCCAAAATCAGCGGGCGCATCGTGCCGTTTACCTATCAGTTGCAGATGGGCGATCAGATTGAAGTGATCACCCAGAAACAGCCAAACCCAAGCCGCGACTGGCTGAACCCGAACCTCGGCTATATCACCACCAGCCGCGGACGCTCGAAAATTCACGCCTGGTTCCGCAAACAGGATCGTGACAAAAATATCATTGCTGGCCGTCAGATCCTCGAAAGCGAGCTAAATCAGATGGATATCAGCATGCGCGAAGCGGAAAAACTGCTGCTGCCGCGCTATAACGTCAGTTCGCAGGATGAGCTGCTGGCGATGATTGGCGGCGGCGATATTCGCCTCAATCAGATGGTGAATTTCCTGCAGGGCAAGCTCAACAAGCCGAGCGCCGAAGAGGAAGATCGCGAGGCGCTGCGCCTGCTGACGCAGAAGTCACATGCGCCGTCCGCGCGCAAAGAGAGCGGTCGCGTGGTGGTGGAAGGCGTGGGCAATCTGCTGCACCACATCGCCCGCTGCTGCCAGCCGATTCCTGGCGACGATATCGTGGGCTTCATCACTCAGGGGCGCGGCATTTCGATTCACCGCGCCGACTGCGACCAGTTAACCGAGCTGATTTCGCACGCACCGGAACGTATCGTTGATGCGGTGTGGGGCGAGGATTACTCCAGCGGTTATTCGCTGGTGGTACGCGTTACCGCCAACGATCGTAGCGGCCTGCTACGCGATATCACCACCATTCTGGCTAACGAGAAGGTCAATGTGCTCGGCGTCTCCAGCCGCAGTGACACCAAAAAGCAGCTGGCGACCATTGATATGGATATTGAGATCTATAACCAGCAAGTGCTTGGCCGCGTGCTGGCACGTCTTAATCAGGTGCCGGATATTATCGACGCGCGCCGATTGCATTGATTCAGAGCCGTTTGTCCCCCATCCCGATCTTCCCCCGTTCGCGGGGGAAGAAGACGCTGCCGTATTTGTAACCGGCGCAGTCTCTCCCAAAATTTTCCCAAAGGATCCTTTCATGACGCCCTTAAATCGCCTGCTCACCATCATGCAAACCTTGCGCGACCCGGAGCGCGGCTGCCCGTGGGATCGTCAGCAAACCTTCGCCTCGATCGCGCCTTACACGCTGGAAGAAACCTACGAAGTGATCGATGCCATCCAGCGTGAAGATTTTGCCGATCTGCGCGGTGAACTTGGCGATCTGCTGTTTCAGGTGGTGTTCTACGCGCAGATGGCCGATGAGCAGCAGCGCTTTAATTTCGATGACATCTGCAACGCCATCAGCGACAAACTTGAGCGCCGTCATCCGCACATTTTTGGCGATGTTCAGGCTGCAACCAGCGAAGAAGTGCTGAAAAACTGGGAAGCCATCAAGCACAGCGAACGCGCAGAAAAATCGCAGCACTCGGCGCTGGACGACATTCCTAAAGCGCTGCCGGCATTGATGCGCGCGCACAAAATTCAGAAGCGTTGCAGCTCGGTGGGCTTCGACTGGAACAATCTCGGCCCGGTGCTGGATAAAGTGCATGAAGAGATCGATGAGGTGATGCACGAAGCGCAGCAAGCGGTGGTGGATAACGCCAGGCTGGAAGAGGAAATCGGTGATTTGCTGTTCGCGACCGTCAATTTGTCGCGCCATCTAGGCAGCAAAGCGGAAGTCGCCTTGCAGAAAGCCAATGATAAATTTGAGCGCCGCTTCCGCGAAGTTGAAGCCATCATCGCCTCACAAGGGTTAGCCATGAGCGATGCGACCCTGGATCAAATGGAAGCCGCCTGGCAGCAGGTGAAAGTGAGCGAGAACAAACAGTAAGCGAATCTGGCGATTATTCCAGCGCTGCGCATAAATTCGCCGCTTGAGCTTACTCGATTCAGCCTTGCGGCGACTTTGTGACGTACATCAACATTTCGCACCATGCTATCCGCTATGTTACCGGCTTACCTGTGGAGGACGATGGTGTGATTCATCAATTGTGGCTTAAGACGACTTCAAGTATACTATTTTCCCGTCTTGGTTATTCCACCGTCTTTAAACCTAAACTCTCAGGTTCAGCATGACAACGAATTATATTTTTGTGACCGGCGGGGTCGTTTCCTCTCTGGGCAAAGGCATTGCCGCAGCCTCCCTCGCAGCCATCCTTGAAGCACGTGGTCTGAATGTGACCATCATGAAACTCGATCCGTACATCAACGTCGATCCGGGTACCATGAGCCCAACGCAGCACGGTGAAGTATTTGTTACCGATGATGGGGCCGAAACCGATCTGGATTTAGGTCACTACGAGCGCTTCATCCGCACCAAAATGTCGCGCCGTAACAACTTTACTACCGGTCGTATCTACTCAGAAGTGCTGCGCAAAGAGCGTCGCGGTGACTATCTGGGCGCCACGATTCAGGTTATTCCACACATCACCAACGCCATCAAAGAACGCATCATTGAAGGCGGCGAAGGTCATGACGTGGTTCTGGTCGAGATCGGCGGTACCGTGGGTGATATCGAATCCCTGCCGTTCCTCGAAGCGATTCGTCAGATGGCGGTCGATGTCGGTCGTGAACACACCATGTACATGCACCTGACGCTGGTGCCATATATGGCGGCCGCAGGCGAAGTGAAAACCAAGCCAACCCAGCATTCAGTGAAAGAGCTGCTGTCGATCGGGATTCAGCCAGACGTGCTGATCTGCCGCTCTGACCGCGCGGTGCCGGCGAACGAACGCGCTAAAATCGCGCTGTTCTGTAACGTGCCAGAAAAAGCGGTTATTTCCCTGAAAGATGTGGATTCCATCTACAAGATTCCAGGCATGCTGAAATCGCAAGGTCTGGATGATTACATCTGCAAGCGTTTCAATCTGAACGCGCCGGAAGCGAACCTGGCCGAATGGGAACAGGTTATTTACGAAGAAGCCAATCCGGGCGGCGAAGTGACCATCGGTATGGTCGGCAAATATGTCGAACTGCCGGATGCGTACAAGTCAGTGATTGAGGCCTTGAAACACGGTGGCCTGAAAAATCGCGTTACCGTGAATATCAAATTGATCGACTCGCAGGATGTTGAAACGCGCGGTGTCGAATTACTGAAAGATCTGGATGCTATTCTGATCCCTGGCGGCTTTGGCTACCGCGGTGTGGAAGGCAAAATGATGACGGCGCAATACGCCCGTGAGAACAACGTGCCTTACCTGGGAATTTGCCTGGGTATGCAGGTTGCGCTGATGGAATTTGCCCGCAACGTTGCCGGTATGGAAGGCGCGAACTCTACGGAATTTGTGCCAGACTGTAAGTATCCGGTGGTTGCGCTTATCACCGAATGGCGTGACGAAGAGGGCAACGTTGAACAGCGTACTGAGCAGAGCGATCTGGGCGGCACCATGCGTCTGGGCAGCCAGCAGTGCCAGTTGACGCCGGAAAGCAAAGTGCGTCAGTTGTACGGTTCTGAAATCATTACCGAACGCCACCGTCATCGTTACGAAGTAAACAATATGTTGCTGAAGCCGATTGAAGCGGCGGGTCTGCATATTGCCGGTCGTTCTGGCGACGATCAGCTGGTTGAGATCATTGAGATCCCGAACCACCCGTGGTTTGTTGCCTGTCAGTTCCATCCGGAATTCACGTCGACCCCACGCGATGGTCATCCGCTGTTCGCTGGCTTTGTGAAAGCCGCGCAGGAACACCAGAAGCGTTTAGCGAAGTAAGTTTCACGAACAACGCGCGAACTTTTCGCGCGTTGTTTGTCTTAGGATTGACTAACTTGTACTGAGGAAAATCGAATGTCCAAAATCGTAAAAGTCATCGGTCGCGAAATCATCGACTCCCGTGGCAACCCAACTGTAGAAGCAGAAGTGCATCTGGAAGGCGGTTTCGTTGGTCTGGCTGCTGCGCCATCAGGTGCATCAACCGGTTCTCGCGAAGCTCTGGAGCTGCGTGACGGTGACAAATCTCGTTTCCTGGGCAAAGGCGTAACCAAAGCGGTTGCGGCTGTTAACGGTCCAATCGCTAACGCGGTAACCGGTAAAGATGCCAAAGACCAGGCGAACATCGATAAGATCATGATCGAGCTGGACGGTACTGAGAACAAATCTAACTTCGGTGCTAACGCCATTCTGGCGGTTTCACTGGCTGCTGCTAAAGCTGCTGCTGCCTCTAAAGGCCTGCCGCTGTACGCACACATCGCTGAACTGAACGGCACCCCAGGCAAATACTCTATGCCGCTGCCAATGATGAACATCATCAACGGTGGTGAGCACGCCGACAACAACGTCGACATCCAGGAATTCATGATTCAGCCGGTTGGCGCGCCAACCCTGAAAGAAGCGATCCGCATGGGTTCTGAAGTCTTCCATCACCTGGCAAAAGTGCTGAAGTCTAAAGGCATGAGCACTGCAGTTGGTGACGAAGGTGGCTACGCGCCAAACCTGGGTTCTAATGCCGAAGCGCTGGCTGTTATCGCTGAAGCGGTAAAAGCAGCAGGCTACGAACTGGGCAAAGACATCACCCTGGCGATGGACTGCGCAGCATCTGAATTCTACAAAGACGGCAAATATGTGCTGGCTGGCGAAGGCAACAAAGCCTTCTCTTCAGAAGAGTTCACCCACTTCCTGGAAGACCTGACCAAACAGTACCCAATCGTTTCTATCGAAGACGGTCTGGATGAATCTGACTGGACTGGTTTCGCCTACCAGACCAAAGTGCTGGGCGACAAAATCCAGCTGGTGGGTGACGATCTGTTCGTAACCAACACCAAGATCTTGAAAGAAGGTATCGATAAAGGCATCGCTAACTCCATCCTGATCAAATTCAACCAGATCGGTTCACTGACCGAAACTCTGGCTGCAATCAAGATGGCGAAAGATGCTGGTTACACCGCGGTGATTTCACACCGTTCAGGTGAAACCGAAGATGCAACCATCGCTGACCTGGCGGTAGGTACGGCGGCTGGCCAGATCAAAACCGGTTCTATGAGCCGTTCTGACCGTGTAGCTAAGTACAACCAGCTGATTCGTATCGAAGAAGCGCTGGGCAGCAAAGCACCGTTCAACGGTCTGAAAGAAGTTAAAGGCCAGGCGTAATCGCTTGAGTATGCTGCCTGAGGGCAGCATCGTCTGAATGAAGCCCCGCCTTGTGCGGGGCTTTTGCTTTTATTTGGCACGAAGCAGCTGTGACCTGGCGCATAAGATCTGCCATAATCTGCGCCTCAAATTTTAGACGTGAGTAAATAATGTTCTACCCGATTAACGAAATGTTCCAGACGCTGCAGGGCGAAGGTTTTTACACCGGTGTTCCGGCGCTGTTCATCCGCTTACAAGGATGTCCGGTGGGCTGTAGCTGGTGTGATACCAAACATACCTGGGAAAAGCGGGCGGATCGGGAGACCTCGCTGGGTGATATTCTGGTCAAAACCGTGGAAAGCGATGCGTGGGGCAGCGCCGATGCGGCCATGTTGATCGACACCATCCAACGTCAGGGCTGGACCGCACGTCATGTGGTGATCACCGGCGGCGAACCGGCGATTTTTGATCTGCGCCCTTTGACGGAACAATTAGAAGCGGCGGGTTTTGCCTGCCAGATCGAAACCAGCGGCACGCACGACGTGCAGTGTTCCGACGCAACATGGGTGACGGTTTCACCCAAGGTGAACATGCGCGGTGGCTATGATGTTTTGCCGCAGGCACTGCAGCGTGCCGATGAGATTAAACATCCGGTGGCGCGTGAGCGTGATGTGGAAGCGTTAGATACGTTGCTGGCAGGATTACACGACGATAAAAAGCGTATTGTGGCACTGCAACCGATCAGCCGTGGTGATGCGGCAACGAAACTCTGTATTGAAACCTGTATCGCCCGCAACTGGCGGCTTTCGATGCAGACGCACAAATACCTGAATATTGCCTGAGTTCTAAGGTCGCCATGCATGGCGACCTCACTCACGGTTACGGCTTCACTGACCTCAACCGCGATAAACGCAGCCGGCGGTGCAGGTCTCTTTAATCATTACCGCACTCAATTCCGGCAGAATCGGCTTCATCTGATCCCAAATCCATTTCGCCAGCACTTCACTGGTAGGATTCTCCAGACCCGGAATGTCATTCAGATAGTGATGATCGAGGCGTTCATACAGCGGCTTGAACTTCGCCTTCAGTTCGGCAAAATCCATCACCCAACCGGTATGCGCATCCACTTCGCCGGTAATTTCTAATCGCACCAGGAATGAATGGCCGTGCAAACGCCCACATTTATGGCCTTCCGGCACGTGAGGTAAGCGGTGGGCAGATTCAAACTGGAACTCTTTAAATAACGTGGTAGACATAATGGCTCTCAGACTTAAAAACCGCTGAAGTCTACCTGAATTGCAGATTTTTCGCACCCGCTGGCAACGAAAAGGGCATTTTGCGCCATGCCGACAGCAAAACGCCTAATTAACTCATTGAATCATATCGCCTTCATTTACCACTTTTGCTGGTTAACATTACCCGAAAAACCACTTAGTCATTTTGGTTATTTAATATGTCGAAGGCGTATTTAATCGTTAATATACAGCCCGGTAACCTACGCACTCTTTCGCAACATATTGATCCGGACTTCTGACACTGGAATTTTTAACGCAATGACGACTCAGGCACCAGGTTCACTGCTTCCGTTATCACCGGAGCAACTCGCGCGCTTACAGGCGGCGACCACGGATTTCAACACCACTCAGATGGCCTGGCTCTCCGGCTATTTCTGGGGCATGGTCAATCAGACGCCGGGTGCGGCTGCCGCGCCAGCGCCTGTGCAGGCAGAAACCCCGACCATTACGCTGATCTCCGCCTCGCAGACCGGTAACGCGCGTCGCCTGGCTGAGCAACTGCGTGATGACCTGCTGGCTGCCAAGCTGAGCGTCAATCTGGTTAACGCCGGCGATTATAAATTCAAGCAGATCGGTCAGGAAAAGCTGCTGGTGGTGGTAACTTCCACGCAAGGCGAGGGCGAGCCGCCGGAAGAGGCGGTGGCGCTGCATAAATTCCTGCTGTCGAAGAAAGCGCCGAAGTTTGCAGGCACAGCGTTTGCGGTGTTCGGTCTCGGCGATACCTCTTATGAGTTTTTCAGCAAAGCCGGTAAAGACTTCGATGAACGTCTGGCTGAGCTGGGTGCAGAACGTCTGCTGGATCGTGTGGATGCCGATGTTGAATACAAAGAGCAGGCGAACGCCTGGCGTCAGCAGATCACCGAGATTCTGAAAGCGCGTGTGCCGAGCGAATCGCCAGCACAGGCCGCCATCACCGCGGCGGGCAGCGTTAACCTGGTCGACAGCAGCCCGTACACCAAAGAAGAGCCGCTGGTGGCCAGCCTGGCGGCCAACCAGAAGATCACCGGACGCGATTCGGATAAAGATGTGCGTCACATTGAGATCGACCTTGGCGATTCTGGCCTGCGCTACCAGCCGGGCGACGCACTCGGCGTGTGGTTTGAAAACGATGACAAGCTGGTGCAGGAACTGCTGCAGCTGGTGTGGCTGAAAGGTGACGAGCAGGTTGAGGTGCAGGGCAAAACCCTGCCGCTAGCCGAAGCGCTGAAAACCCATTTCGAACTGACGGTTAACACGCCACAAATCGTTGAACAGTATGCGGCGCTATCCCGCAATGATGCGCTGTTGGCGCTGGCCGGTGACAAGCCGAAGCTGCAGAGTTATGCGCAGAGCTTCCCGATTGTCGATATGGTGCGTCAGGCACCGACCGAACTGAATGCCGAACAATTAACCGGCCTGCTGCGTCCTCTGACGCCGCGCCTCTACTCCATCGCCTCATCGCAGGCGGAGAACGAAACCGAAGTGCACATCACCGTAGGTGCGGTGCGCTTTGAAATCGACGGTCGTCAGCGCGGCGGCGGCGCCTCAACATGGTTGGCGGATCGTATTGAGGAAGAAGGCGAAATTCGCGTCTTCATCGAGCACAACGATAACTTCCGTTTACCGGCTAACCCGGAAACGCCAGTGATCATGATTGGTCCGGGCACCGGCATCGCGCCGTTCCGCGCCTTTATGCAGCAGCGCGATAACGATGGCGCAGGCGGTAAAAACTGGCTGTTCTTCGGTAACCCGCATTTCACCGATGATTTCCTCTATCAGGTGGAGTGGCAGAAGTATGTCAAAGATGGCCTGCTGACCCATATTGATCTGGCATGGTCGCGCGATCAGGCCGAGAAGGTTTACGTACAAGATAAAATCCGCGCCAAAGGTGCGGAGGTGTGGAGCTGGTTACAGGAAGGCGCACACCTTTACGTCTGCGGCGACGCCAATCGTATGGCGAAAGACGTTGAGCAGGCATTACTGGATGTGGTGGTCGAACACGGCGGCATGGATCGTGAAACGGCTGACGAATTTTTAAGTGAGCTGCGCATTGAGCGCCGTTATCAGCGAGACGTTTACTAATGAGCGAAAAACATCCTGGACCGCTGGTCGTTGAAGGCAAGCTGGTCGACGCTGAGCGTCTGAAAAAACAGAGCAACTACCTGCGCGGCACCATCCTCGACGATCTCGACGATGGCCTGACCGGCGGCTTCACCGGCGACAACTTCCTGCTGATCCGTTTCCACGGTATGTACCAGCAGGATGACCGCGACATTCGTGCCGAGCGTGTAGCGCAGAAACTCGAACCGCGTCACGCCATGATGCTGCGTTGCCGTCTGCCGGGCGGCATCATCACGCCAACGCAGTGGCTGGCAATTGATAAATTCGCCACCGATAAAACCATTTATGGCAGCATCCGGTTGACCAACCGCCAGACCTTCCAGTTTCACGGCATTCTGAAGAAGAACGTCAAGCCGACGCACCAGATGCTGCACGAAGTCGGGCTGGATGCGCTGGCGACCGCCAACGACGTGAACCGTAACGTGCTTTGCACCTCGAATCCGGTGGAATCAGAGCTGCATCAGGAAGCGTATGAGTGGGCGAAAAAGCTGTCAGAGCATCTGCTGCCGCAAACCCGCGCTTACGCGGAAATCTGGTGGGACAAAGAGAAGGTCGCCACCACCGATAAAGAGCCGATTCTTGGCGAAACCTATCTGCCGCGTAAATTCAAAACCACGGTGGTGGTGCCGCCGCATAACGATGTCGATCTGCACGCCAATGACCTGAACTTCATCGCCATCGCCGAGCAGGGCAAGCTGATTGGCTTTAACCTGCTGGTGGGCGGTGGCTTGTCGATTGATCACGGCAACAAAGCAACGTATGCGCGCACCGCAAGCGAATTCGGCTTTCTGCCGGTCGAGAAGATCCTCGACGTGGCGGCTGCGGTGGTCACCACGCAGCGCGACTGGGGGAATCGTACCGATCGTAAAAATGCCAAGACCAAATACACGCTGGAACGCGTCGGTGTTGAAACCTTCAAAGCGGAAGTGGAAAAGCGTGCCGGTCTGACCTTCGAACCGATTCGTCCGTATGCGTTCACCTCGCGCGGCGATCGCGTTGGCTGGGTGAAAGGCATCGATGAGAAATGGCACCTGACGCTGTTCATTGAGAACGGCCGTCTGCTGGATTATCCTGGCCGTCCGCTGAAGCGCGGCATCGCCGAAATTGCCAAAATCCATCAGGGCGATTTCCGTCTGACGGCTAACCAGAACCTGATTGTGGCTGGCGTGCCGGAGAAGCAAAAAGCGCAGATCGAAGCCATCGCCCGTGAACACGGTTTGATGGAAGCGGTCACGCCGCAGCGTGAGAACTCGATGGCGTGTGTGGCGTTCCCGACCTGTCCGCTGGCGATGGCAGAAGCCGAGCGCTTCCTGCCGTCGTTCGTGACCAAAGTGGAAGAGATCATGCATAAGCATGGTGTCGGCGAAGAGCACATAGTGTTACGCGTTACCGGTTGCCCAAATGGTTGTGGCCGTGCTTTGCTGGCGGAGTTAGGTCTGGTGGGCAAAGCGCCGGGCCGTTACAACTTACACATTGGCGGCAACCGCGAAGGTACGCGCATTCCACGCATGTACCGTGAGAACATCAACGAAGGCGAAATCCTCGCCAGCATTGATGAGCTGGTGGCGCGCTGGGCAACCGAGCGTCAGGCCAACGAAGGCTTCGGCGACTTCGTGATTCGCACCGGCATCATTAAAGCCGTGGTTGATCCCGCCCGTGATTTCTGGGACTCGGAGGCAGTATGACGGTACTCGATCTCGCAGCACTGAATGGTTCATCAAAAGTTGACCGCATCATGGCGCTGGCGGAAAGCAATGTGCAGCTGGAGAAACTCTCCGCTGAACAACGCGTGGGCTGGGCATTAGAACAGCTGCCGGGCGCATTTGTGCTGTCATCCAGCTTCGGTATTCAGGCGGCGGTTTTGCTGCATATGGTGACGCAGCAGAAGCCGGACATTCCGGTGATCCTGACCGATACCGGTTATCTTTTCCCGGAAACTTACCGCTTTATTGATGAGCTGACCGACAAGCTCAATCTCAACCTGCAAATCTTCCGTGCGGAGACCTCAGCGGCATGGCAGGAAGCGCGTTACGGCAAACTGTGGGAGCAGGGCGTCGAAGGGATTGAGCAGTATAACCAGATCAACAAAGTGGAACCGATGAACCGCGCGCTGGAAACGCTGGGCGCGCAAACCTGGTTTGCTGGCCTGCGCCGCGATCAGTCTGGCAGTCGCGCCAGTTTGCCGGTGCTGGCGGTGCAGCGCGGCGTGTTCAAGATTCTGCCGATCATTGATTGGGATAACCGTCAGGTGCATCAGTATCTGACCCAACACGGATTGAAATACCATCCGCTGTGGGATGAAGGTTATCTGTCAGTGGGCGATACGCATACCACCAAAAAGTGGGAACCGGGCATGGCAGAGGAAGAGACACGCTTCTTCGGCCTGAAGCGCGAGTGCGGGTTGCATGAAGGTTGATTGGTAGGTGCTCGTTGTCCCCCATCCTTGGTTTGTGCTCGCTTTCCCCCTCCTCGGTCCTCCCCCATGAATGGGGGAGGAAGATGCTGCCACATGTGAGTGTTGAAGTTGCATGTGGCAGCGTCTCCTTCCCCCGCTAGCGGGGGAAGGCCGGGATGGGGGACAGCCAGCACAATCAAGTATGAGTACAGCCAGCACAATCAAACCCCCTGCAACCCCGCAAACTCTTCCGCCGCACGCGTCATATTCACTTTCGTCACTTCATAATGCGCCACCGCCACAAACGGATCTTCCGCCAGGATGGTATCTAATCGCGCACGATCAATATCCTTCACCAACAGCACGCCGCCGGTGCGTGGATCTTTGCGTCCCGCCGCGATAAACACGCCGTTAGCGAAATAGCGATCCAGCCAGCTAATGTGCGGTTCCAGTAACGCTTCCACTTCTTCTACCGGACGAAAATAGTCTAGATATACCACGTACATAGGGAATCCTCAGGTTGTCGGATTAGCAAGCTCGGTCAGCAGCGGCAGCAGAATCTTCACGCTGTCATGCGTGCGCTGGGTGATGCGGCCAGGCAGCCAGTGATCGAGGTAGTTGAGATTATCGCGCTCGGTTTGATGGCGCACATTGCCTTCCGGGAAGTGGCTGGAACGCGCGCGCTGCTGCTGCCCATCTTTGTTGCCCAGCGTCCAGTTGGCGGCGGTGACATCCATCAGTGGCATGCCGGCTTTGTCGAACGGATTGACGCCAGGATAATCGCGTGCGGTCATCGCGTGGCTGGCGGCGGAGATACCGTAACGGTGCGCCAGCTGCACGGCACGCGCGCTGGTCTGTTTGCGCACTGCCGCTGGCGTATTCATGCCGCTGTTAAAGTAGAGATGATCGCCGACAATCAGGCTATTCAGATCGATCACCAGCAGCGTGTTCTTCTTCTCCTGCGCGCTCATACGCGCCAGATAATCATCCATGCCGTGCAAACCCGCTTCACCGGCGCTCAGCGCCACAAAGCGCACGCCGTAGTGCAGCGGCGTTTTGCTGAGCGCCTGCGCCAGCTCCAGCATCACGCCAAGCCCGGAGGCATTGTCATCCACGCCCTGCAAACGCAGGCCGCCGAGATTGTTATCGGCTTCGTGGCGGCTGAGCGGCGTCCAGGTATCCAGATGCGTAACGATCAGGATCTCCTGCGGTACTTCACCGGCCCGCGCGGCAATCACCGACGTGGCCGTAACTTTGTGGGTGCGGCTCTCACCCTTTTTCTCCAGCCAGCTATAGCTGGTTTTAAACTGGCGGGTATTACTCTGATATCCCAGCTGGCTAAACTGCTGCTGCAGATAATCGGCAGTCAGCAACTCGGCGGGACTGCCGCTCATGCGGCCGGGGAAATAGGTGGCGATATGGCGAAGCTGCTGTTCGGCAAAATGTCCTGGCGTGTTGTTGCTCGCAGCCTGAACAAAGAAAGGCAAACCGCCCGCGAGCAGTGCAGCCAGCACAGTGCGGCGGAGAGTGGCAAACATAGTTAGCGTCCTTTTCTGACATCCGGTCATGCTAAAAAAATTCCGACTTAGTATGAAACTGTGACGACGCTTGCACAATTTGATTTGCTCTGAAACACCAGCAATATCATTTGTTAAGCACAAAATGTTATCAGCAATCCTGGGTCGTTATTCCATTCGGTAACTACTCATTCCAATTCGTAATTTCATCTGCTGGAAGGCCGGGACGTATAGTCGCGTTAACTTATTGTAAAACTAGCAAGGTTAACGTGGATTATCTGCCTCTCTTTGCCGATCTCAAAAGCCGTCCGGTGCTGGTTGTCGGCGGTGGCGACATCGCGGCGCGCAAAATAGAACTGCTGCGGCGTGCCGGTGCGCGCGTGCTGGTCGCCGCGCGCGAACTCGGTCATGAGCTGCAGGCGCTGCTGGAAATTGAGGCGATTGAATGGATCGCCCACCGCTTCGATCCGGCACAGCTGGATGGCGTGTTCCTCGTGATTGCCGCTACCGATGACAACGCGCTTAACGCGCAGGTGTTCGATGCCGCCAATGCGCGCCACAAGCTGGTGAACGTGGTGGACGATCAGCCGAAGTGCAGCTTTATCTTCCCGTCGATTGTCGATCGTTCACCGCTGGTGGTGGCCATCTCCTCCAGCGGCACCGCGCCGGTGTTAGCGCGTCTGCTGCGTGAAAAAATTGAAGCGTTACTGCCGGCCAATCTCGGGCAGATGGCGGAAGTGGCCGGGCAGTGGCGCGACAAGGTGAAGCAGCGCTATCACCGCATGTCTGACCGCCGTCGCTTCTGGGAGCGCGCCTTTAACGGTCTGTTCGCCAGCCAGATGGCGGCGGGTAACGTCCATGAAGCGCGGCGCACGCTGGATCACGAACTGGAAAACGATAGCGACAATCAGGGCGAAATTACGCTGGTAGGCGCCGGTCCAGGCGACAGCGGTTTGCTGACGTTGCGTGGCTTGCAGGTGATGCAGCTGGCCGATGTGGTGCTGTATGACCATCTGGTCAGCGACGAAGTGCTTGAGCTGGTGCGGCGCGATGCCGACCGCATCTGCGTCGGTAAACGCGCTGGTGCGCATTCGGTGCCGCAGGAAGAGACCAATCAGATGCTGGTGACGCTGGCGCAACAGGGTAAACGCGTAGTGCGCCTGAAAGGCGGCGATCCGTTTATTTTTGGCCGCGGTGGCGAAGAGCTGCAGGCGGCGCAGGCCGCGGGCATTCCGTTCCAGGTGGTGCCGGGCATCACCGCTGCAGCAGGCGCAACCGCCTATGCCGGTATTCCACTGACCCATCGCGACCACGCGCAGAGCGTGCTGTTTATTACCGGTCACTGTCGCGCGGATGGCGACGGCATTGATTGGCCGTCGCTGGCGCGCGCACGTCAAACCTTAGCGATTTATATGGGCACGGTGAAAGCGGCGGAAATCGCTGCCGGGCTTATCGAACATGGCCGCGCCGCCTCCACGCCGGTGGCGGTGATTGGGCGCGGCACGCGTCAGGATCAGCAGGTGCTGACCGGCACATTGGATCAACTGGAGGCGCTGGCTGCGGCCGCGCCCACGCCAGCACTGTTAGTGATTGGCGAAGTCGTAAATTTGCACGGGCAATTGGCCTGGTTCCAACATTCGGCACAGCAGGGGGCTCGCGAGTCCGCCGTTGTCAATTTGGCTTGAGGAAAAATTATGGACCAAAATCGACTTACTCATCTGCGCCAGCTGGAGGCAGAGAGTATCCATATCATCCGCGAGGTGGCGGCCGAGTTCAGCAATCCGGTGATGATGTACTCCATCGGTAAAGACTCCTCGGTAATGCTGCATCTGGCGCGTAAAGCCTTCTATCCGGGCACGCTGCCGTTTCCGCTGCTGCATGTTGATACCGGCTGGAAATTCCGTGAAATGTATGAGTTCCGCGATCGCACCGTGAAAGCGATGGGCGCGGAGTTGCTGGTGCATCGCAACCCGGAAGGCGTGGCGATGGGCATCAACCCGTTTGTGCACGGCAGCGCCAAGCACACCGACATCATGAAAACCGAAGGCCTGAAGCAGGCGCTGAACAAATACGGTTTTGATGCGGCATTTGGCGGCGCACGTCGTGATGAAGAGAAGTCGCGCGCGAAAGAGCGTATCTACTCCTTCCGCGATCGCTTCCACCGCTGGGACCCGAAAAACCAGCGTCCTGAGCTGTGGCACAACTACAACGGCCAGATTAACAAAGGCGAAAGCATCCGCGTGTTCCCGCTCTCCAACTGGACCGAGCTGGATATCTGGCAGTACATCTTCCTCGAGAATATCGAGATCGTGCCGCTCTACCTCGCCGCGCCGCGTCCGGTGCTGGAGCGTGATGGCATGCTGATGATGATCGATGACGACCGTATCGATCTGCAGCCAGGTGAAGTGATCAAGCAGCGCATGGTGCGTTTCCGTACGCTCGGCTGCTGGCCGTTGACCGGCGCGGTGGAATCAGAGGCGCAGACGCTGCCGGAAATTATTGAAGAGATGCTGGTCTCCACCACCAGTGAACGCCAGGGACGCGTGATTGACCGCGACCAGGCCGGTTCGATGGAAATGAAGAAACGTCAGGGTTATTTCTAAGGAGACGCAGATGAATACCGTTATTGCACAACAGATTGCCGATCAGGGCGGCGTAGAAGCCTGGCTGACCGCGCAACAACATAAAAGCCTGCTGCGTTTCCTGACCTGCGGTAGCGTCGACGACGGCAAAAGTACGCTGATTGGTCGCCTGCTGCACGACACGCGTCAAATTTATGAAGACCAGCTCTCCTCGCTGCACAACGACAGCAAACGTCACGGGACGCAGGGTGAGAAGCTGGATCTCGCGTTACTGGTTGATGGCTTGCAGGCCGAGCGCGAGCAGGGCATCACCATTGATGTGGCGTATCGCTATTTCTCCACTGAGAAGCGCAAATTTATTATTGCCGACACGCCAGGACACGAGCAGTACACCCGCAACATGGCGACCGGTGCATCGACCTGCGATTTGGCGATCCTGCTGATCGATGCGCGTAAAGGCGTGCTGGATCAGACGCGTCGTCACAGCTTTATCTCCACGCTGCTGGGCATTAAGCATCTGGTGGTCGCCATCAACAAGATGGATCTGGTGGAGTACAAGCAAGAGACCTTTGAGCAGATCAAACAGGATTACCTCGATTTCGCCGCGCAGCTGCCGGAAGACCTTGATATTCGCTTTGTGCCGATGTCGGCGCTGGAAGGCGATAACGTGGCAACGCCCAGCGTCACCATGCCGTGGTACAGCGGCCCAACGCTGCTCGACGTATTAGAAACCGTTGAATTGAACCGCGTGGTGGATCATCAGCCAATGCGTTTCCCGGTGCAGTATGTGAACCGTCCTAACCTCGATTTCCGTGGTTATGCCGGTACGCTGGCGTCGGGTGTGGTCAACGTCGGTCAGCGCGTGAAAGTGCTGCCATCGGGCGTGGAATCGACCATCTCGCGCATCGTCACCTTCGATGGCGACCTGCCTGAAGCGGGTGCCGGTGAAGCGATTACGCTGGTGCTGAAAGATGAGATCGACATCAGTCGTGGCGATCTGCTGGTGGATGCGGAAGCCGAGCTGCAAGCGGTGCAATCCGCCACCGTTGACGTGGTGTGGATGGCGGAACAGCCGCTGCAGCCCGGGCAAAGTTACGAAGTGAAGATCGCCGGTAAGAAAACTCGCGCGCGCGTTGAGAAAGTGATCCATCAGGTGGAGATCAACTCGCTGGAGAAGCGCACCGTGGACAGCCTGCCGCTTAACGGCATTGGCCTGGTCGAACTGACCTTTGACGAACCGATGGTGCTGGACGCGTATCGCCAGAATCCGGTGACTGGCGGCATGATCTTTATCGATCGTCTGAGCAACGTGACGGTGGGCGCGGGCATGATTAATCAGCCGCTGACCGATGTGCGTACGCAAGCGGGTCAGTTCAGCGATTTCGAGCTGGAGCTGAACGCGCTGGTGCGTCGTCACTTCCCACACTGGAACGCGCGCGATCTGCTGGGTGGCAAGTAATGGCGCAACACGATGAAAACGTGGTGTGGCACGATCATCCGGTAACGCGCGAGGAGCGCGAACAGCAGCACGGCCATCAAGGCGTGGTGCTGTGGTTCACCGGGCTTTCCGGCTCGGGGAAATCCACCGTGGCCGGCGCGCTGGAGCAGGCGCTGCATCGGGCCGGTGTGAACACCTATCTGCTGGATGGCGACAACGTGCGTCACGGTTTGTGCCGTGACCTCGGCTTTAGCGATGACGATCGTAAAGAGAACATTCGTCGCGTCGGCGAAGTGGCGAAACTGATGGTCGATGCCGGTTTAGTAGTGCTGACCGCATTTATCTCGCCACATCGCGCGGAACGCAACATGGTGCGCGATCTGCTGGCTGAAGGGCAGTTCATCGAAGTGTTTGTCGATACGCCGTTGGCCGTGTGCGAAGCGCGCGACCCCAAAGGTTTATACAAAAAAGCCCGTGCCGGTGAGCTGCGTAATTTCACCGGTATCGATAGCGTTTACGAGGCGCCAGACGCCCCGGAAATCCACCTTGATGGCGAACAATTGGTTACAAAACTCGCCGGCCAATTGTTAGACCTGCTGCGTCACCGCGATATCATCAGATCCTGAACCGACAGCGGCAAATCCCTTTGGGTTTGCCGCGCTTAGCGTCAACAGGATCTCTATGCAGAACGTAACGCCCATGCTAGCCCGTAAAGATGAACGCACCCCGGATGAGTCTCGCTCATCACTGCCGGGCGGCGTGTTTGGCTTTCTCTCGTACTGGTGCGCACTGGCGATTCCGTTCATGCTCTACGGCTCCAACACGCTGTTCTTCTTCCTCTACACCTGGCCATTCTTCCTCGCGCTACTGCCGGTTTCGGTATTGATTGGCATCGTGCTCAGCCTGATGATCCGCACTCACTTATTCTGGAGCGGGATCGCCACGGCGATTGTGGTGGTGTGCTTGTTCTGGCTGCTGTTCTCATTTCTCTCCGGTTGGTAACGCCCAGCTGATGTGCAAACGCATCGGCAGGTTACAAAACTTTACCTGCCGTCTCGCCTCCTACTCTGGCATTATTTGCACGGCTAAACGCCCGTGCGCGGCATTTTCGCCGTCGCAGTGGAGTCCAGCGTCAAGTTATGGGATGATTGGGCCGTTTTTCAGGGGGCGGGGATGGGAAAACTGACGTTACTGCTACTCGTGCTGCTGGGATGGCTTCAATATTCCCTGTGGCTGGGTAAGAACGGTATTCATGACTATACGCGCGTCAACGAAGACGTCGCGACACAACAGGCGAATAACGCCAAGCTTAAAGCGCGTAACGATCAGCTATTCGCCGAAATTGACGATCTCAATGGCGGCTCTGAAGCGATCGAAGAACGCGCACGTAATGAACTGGGCATGATTAAGCCCGGTGAGACTTTCTATCGTCTGGTGCCAGACCAGAACAAACGTAACGCGCAACAAGCTGCGCAAAATCAACAACGATAAGCCATGAACAAGCGCCCGATCCTTGCGGATGTGATTGCCGTGGTGCCCGCCGCAGGTGTGGGCAGCCGAATGCAGGCTGCCTGCCCAAAACAGTATCTGACCATTGGTCAATTCACCCTCCTTGAACACAGCGTCGCACGTCTGCTGGCACATCCTGCGGTAAAACAGGTAATTGTGCCGGTCAGCAATGACGATGGCTGGTTCGATTCACTACCGCTGGCGCAGGATTCCCGTATTCTCCGCGTGACCGGTGGCAACACGCGCGCCGAATCAGTGCTGGCGGGCTTAAACGCCATTCACCACAGCGAATGGGTGCTGGTGCATGACGCCGCGCGTCCTTGCCTGCATCCGGACGATTTAGCACGTCTGCTGGCGGTACGTGAGTACAGCAAGGTTGGCGGAATTCTGGCGGCGCCGGTGCGCGACACCATGAAACGCGCCGAACCGGATAAAACCGCCATCGCCCACACCGTTGAACGCGAGGATTTATGGCACGCGTTAACGCCGCAATTTTTCCCGCATCAACTGCTCACCGCTTGCCTGACGCGCGCACTCCATGAAGGCGCTACCATTACCGATGAAGCGTCGGCGCTGGAGTATTGCGGTTATCACCCGGAATTGGTGAGTGGACGCAGCGACAATATTAAGGTGACGCGGCCAGAAGATCTGGCGCTGGCGGCCTTCTATCTTACCCAGATTCAGTTACAGGAGAGCGCATGATGCGTATCGGTCACGGTTTTGACGTTCACGCTTTTGGCGGCGAAGGTCCGTTAGTGATTGGCGGGGTGCGTATTCCCTTCGAACACGGTTTTATTGCCCATTCTGATGGTGATGTGGCGCTGCATGCGTTGACGGATGCCTTGCTCGGCGCGGTGGCGATGGGCGATATCGGCAAGTTGTTCCCGGATACCGATCCGGCGTTTAAAGGCGCTGACAGCCGCGGTTTACTGCGCGAAGCCTGGCGTCGGATTCAGCTGAAAGGCTATCGCATCGGTAACGTCGATGTGACCATCATTGCGCAGGCACCGAAAATGTTGCCGCATGTGCCGCAGATGCGCGTCAATATCGCCGAAGATCTCGGTTGCCATATGGATGACGTCAACGTCAAAGCCACCACCACCGAAAAGCTGGGCTTTACCGGGCGTGGCGAAGGCATTGCCTGTGAAGCGGTTGCGCTGCTGATAAAGGCCGATCAGGCATGAGTGAACTGCATTACCTGCACGGCGTGCCGACTGCCACCGGCGTCATCAAAGCCAATCCCGAAGATTTCGTGGTGATTGAAGATCTTGGCTATCCCTATGATGGCGAAGGTGAACAGCTGTTGGTGCGCATCCGTAAAATTGGCTGCAATACGCGCTTTGTCGCTGAAGCCATCGCCAAATTTCTCGGCGTGCCGGTGCGTGACCTTAGCTATGCCGGCATGAAAGATCGTCATGCCGTCACCGAGCAAACACTCTGTTTCCGCGTACCGGGCAATGGCATGCCGAATCTGGCCGGATTCCAGCTGGAAGGCGTTGAAATCCTGCAGGTAATTCGCCACAAGCGCAAACTGCGTACCGGCGCGCTGGCGGGCAATGCGTTCCGCTTAGTGGTGCGTCAGATCTCCGATCGCCGTGAAGTCGACGCACGTTTACAGCAGATTCAACAGCGCGGCGTGCCGAACTACTTTGGTGAGCAGCGCTTTGGTCGTGGCGGCAACAACCTAACGCAGGCGAAACAGTGGGCGCAAGAGACATTCCGTCCGCGCGATCGCAATATGAAAGGTTTGCTGTTGTCAGCGACCCGCAGTCATCTGTTTAATCAGGTGACCAGCGCGCGTTTGCAGCGTGATGGCGCACTGGATGTGGTGCAGGTGGGCGATGCGGTACAGCTGGCCGGTCGCGGCAGCTGGTTCGTGGCGCAGGCGGAAGAGTTGCCTGACGTGCAGCAGCGCATCGATAATCATCAACTGCGCATCACTGCGCCGCTGCCGGGTCGCGGTGATGCGGGTCCGCAAGGCGACGCGCTGCTTTTTGAGCAGCAAAGCCTGGCAGGCGCAGAAGAATTGATTACACTGCTTGAGCGCGAGCGGGTTGATGCCGCGCGTCGTGCAATGCTGGTGGTGCCAAAGGATCTGCGCTGGGAATGGTGGGACGATGTGACGCTGGAGATGCAGTTCTGGCTGCCCGCGGGCAGTTTTGCCACCAGCGTGGTGCGTGAGCTTCTCCAACAAGAAGGTAACGATGCGGATATTGCTGAGTAACGATGATGGAATTCATGCGCCAGGTATTCAGACGCTGGCGCGTGCTTTACGTGAGTTTGCCGAGGTGCAGGTTGTCGCGCCCGATCGCAATCGTAGCGGCGCATCTAACTCGCTCACGCTGGAGACGCCGCTGCGTACCTTTACACATGAAAACGGCGATATCGCGCTGCAGATGGGCACGCCGACCGACTGCGTGTTCCTCGGCGTGAACAAGCTGATGCAGCCGCGTCCCGATATCGTCGTGTCCGGCATCAACGCCGGTCCAAACCTTGGCGACGATGTGATTTACTCCGGTACCGTCGCTGCGGCAATGGAAGGGCGCCATCTTGGCTTGCCTGCGCTCGCTGTTTCACTCAATGGACATCAGCATTACGACACCGCCGCATCCATCACTTGTACGCTGTTACGTGCGCTGTCGCGCGCTCCGCTGCGTACCGGCCGTATTCTTAATATCAACGTGCCTGATTTGCCGTTAGCGGAGATCAAAGGTTTCCGCGTGACCCGCTGCGGCAGCCGCCATCCCGCCGATCAGGTTATCTGCACCGAAGACCCGCGCGGCCAGCCGCTTTACTGGATTGGCCCGCCGGGGCAAAAGCTGGATGCAGGCCCGGATACCGATTTCGCTGCGGTGGATGCGGGCTACGTTTCGTTGACCGCGCTGCATGTGGATTTGACCGCGCATGCTGCACAAGAAGTATTAAGTGACTGGCTGACCCAGGCAGAGGTAAAACTCGCATGGTGAATCGCCGCATCGAAACGCTTTTGGAGCAGCTGCGCGCGCAGGGCATTCATGATGAACACCTGCTGAAAGCCATTGCCGATGTGCCTCGTGAGCGTTTTATCGATGAGGCGTTTGAGCATAAAGCGTGGGAAAACGTTGCGCTGCCGATTGGCAACGGCCAGACCATTTCTCAGCCTTACATGGTGGCGCGCATGACCGCCTTGTTAGAGCTCACGCCGGAATCGCGCGTGCTGGAAATCGGCACCGGTTCTGGCTATCAGACCGCGATTCTGGCGCATCTGGTTAATCATGTTTATTCCGTCGAACGCATCAAGGGCTTGCAGTGGCAGGCTAAGCGTCGCCTCAAGCAACTCGATCTGCATAATATCTCTACCCGGCATGGCGATGGCTGGCAGGGCTGGGCGACGCGTGGTCCGTTTGATGCCATTATCGTGACCGCCGCACCGCCTGAAATTCCGACTTTGCTGATAGCGCAATTAGGTGACGGCGGCAAAATGGTGCTGCCGGTTGGCGAGGATCAGCAGGTATTGAAGCGTTTGCGTCGTCAGGGCGATGAATTGATTGAAGAAATCATCGAACCCGTGCGCTTTGTGCCGTTGGTTCAGGGCGATCTGGCCTAGGACAGCATTACGCAATTCTTCACAACTGTTACATGGCACGGCACAGTTGATATTGTTACTATCCTTGTTTATCAATGCTAAAAACCGTTTTTAACGTTACGCGCAGTGGATAATGCGGTTAACGCCGTTACACATTTATATTCAGGGTTGCCATCACGGGGGATCAGTGAGCATGGGAAGCACAGCATTTCAATTACGCCGTTTGGCGGCACTTTCTTTGGTAGGTTTTTGGCTGGCGGGCTGTAGTTCTGGCGATAATACACAGGCACCCATTAGCCAGATTGGTGGTAATAGTGGCGATAGCGGTATGGCTTCAGCCTCAGGCGGCGGCATGATCTCTTCGCAAAACAGCGCTGTGCCCGCGATGCCACGTGGCGGAATGTTAAGCGGCGGCACACCATCGGCACAACCGTCAGGTGGAATGGTAAGTGACAATAACAATGTAGCCACGGAAAATGGTCGCATTGTGTACAATCGCAATTATGGGAATATTCCTAAAGGTAGCTACGGTGGTGAAACCTATACCGTAAAACGTGGCGATACCCTGTTCTACATTGCCTGGATTACCGGAAACGATTTCCGCGATCTGGCACAGCGTAACAATATTGCAGCCCCGTATGGCTTGAACGCTGGGCAAACGCTGCAGGTTGGTAATGGTAACGGCCAGACCATTACCGGTGGAAACGCGATTACTGCCGCCGATGCAACCCAGGGCGGCGTGCCAGTTACACTGAGCCAGACGCAAATTAAATCCACCCCTGTTGCACAGCAACCTGTTATTACGTATTCTGATGATTCGGGTAATTCGTCGGGTAGCAAATTGCTGCCGTCGAAAGGAGCAAATAATGTGGCAACGACCACAGCTCCGGTTGTCGCACCACCTACAGTCAGCAGCACGACTAATAGCACAACTCCAGTGGGAAGCTGGCGTTGGCCGACTGATGGGAAGATCATCGATAACTTCTCCGCTGCGGAAGGCGGAAACAAAGGGGTCGATATCGCCGGTTCGCGTGGACAACCTGTTGTCGCCACAGCTTCGGGAAGAGTGGTGTACGCAGGCAACGCGCTCCGTGGGTACGGTAATTTAATCATCATCAAACACAATGATGACTACCTGAGCGCCTACGCCCATAACGACTCTATGCTGGTCCGGGAACAACAGGAAGTTAAGGCGGGGCAAAAAATCGCTACCATGGGTAGCACCGGTACCAGTTCAGTACGATTGCACTTTGAAATTCGTTACAAGGGGAAATCCGTAAACCCGTTGCGTTATTTACCGCAGCGATAATCCGGCAGAACCTTGGTTCTGCCCTTGGATCACGGGTAGGAGCCGCTAATGAACCAGAATACGCTGAAAGTTAACGATTTACATGAAGATGCGGAATTCGAGGAAAACAACGGAGCTGAGGTTTTTGATGAGAAGGCTCTCGTTGAGAACGAACCTGGTGATAACAACGACGTAGCGGAAGAAGAGCTGTTGTCACAGGGTGCGACGCAACGCGTTTTGGATGCGACGCAGCTTTACCTCGGAGAGATTGGTTATTCACCGCTGCTGACGGCAGAAGAAGAAGTCTTCTTTGCGCGCCGTGCACTGCGGGGTGACATTCCATCTCGCCGCCGCATGATTGAAAGTAACTTACGCTTGGTAGTAAAGATTGCCCGTCGTTATAGCAATCGTGGTCTGGCGCTGCTGGATCTGATTGAAGAGGGTAATCTCGGCTTGATTCGCGCCGTAGAGAAGTTTGACCCAGAACGTGGGTTCCGTTTCTCAACTTACGCCACGTGGTGGATTCGTCAGACAATTGAACGGGCGATTATGAATCAAACCCGTACCATCCGTCTGCCAATCCACATCGTTAAAGAGTTAAATGTTTACCTGCGTACCGCGCGTGAACTTTCGCACAAGCTTGATCATGAGCCAAGTGCTGAAGAGATTGCCGAGCAGCTAGACAAGCCTGTTGATGACGTGAGCCGTATGCTGCGTCTCAATGAGCGCATTACCTCGGTCGATACACCTTTGGGTGGCGATTCCGAAAAAGCGCTGCTGGATATCCTGGCCGATGAGAAAGACAACGGTCCGGAAGACACCACGCAAGACGATGATATGAAACAGAGCATCGTTAAGTGGTTGTTTGAACTGAATGCCAAGCAGCGTGAAGTGCTGGCGCGTCGTTTCGGCCTGTTAGGCTACGAAGCGGCAACGCTTGAAGATGTCGGTCGTGAAATCGGTTTGACCCGTGAACGCGTACGTCAGATTCAGGTGGAAGGACTGCGTCGTCTGCGTGAGATTCTGCAGACGCAAGGTTTGAACATCGAAGCACTGTTTCGTGAATAACAGAATACGTGGTTAATACAAGAAGCGGTGGTGAAAACCACCGCTTTTTTATTGGTTAAAATATACAGGCAGCACTTGTTAATTCATCAAAGTAAAATCTTTTAACGCTATCACTTAAACCGTCACCTAAATAGATAACCGTAAATTAAATCCATTAGATGTTAATTAAACATCTAATAAATGCTCTATTTATCTTGCTCTCATTTAGCAATTTGTAATGTTGTGCACGACTTTCTTTGCAATTTTGCCTTATTTCCTTTCTCCGTGTCACTCTGATAAAAGTTTTTAAAACGGTGCTATGCCATTTTCTTGCTCGCTGTATCACCAGGATATTCAAGCAATGAATAACTAAAAGGGAGTGAGAAGAACAATGCGTGTGCAAAGCAGCAGTACAAAGTCACAATACTCCAGAGTGGTTTTTGGGATGCCAATATCTCTGCTATGGGGATATATTGCGATGGCCATCTTCATGACCGGCGATGGCATCGAACTGGCTCATCTCTCCCGATATCTCTACGATCTCGGCTATGGAGAAAAACAAGTTTCATTAGTTTTCACCGTTTATGCGTTAACGGCAGCAGTTTCAAGTTGGCTTTCCGGTGCCGTGAGTGAAATTTATGGTCCGAAGAAAATTATGCTCACCGGCGCTATTTGGTGGATGGTGTTACATGCCGTATTTGTTTATTTTGGCGTAAGTGAAAATAACTTTACCTTGATGTTGGTGAGTTATACGTTGCGCGGCTTCGCTTATCCGCTGTTCTTTTATGGATTCTATGTATTAGTGGTGCAGCGCACGCCTGAGCATCGACTTGCCTCCGCAACCGGCTGGATATGGTCGATGTTTACCATTGGTTATGGCATTACAGCTTCCTTCCTCTCCGGCCTTCTGGTGCCTGAAATTGGGTTCATCAATACGCTTTGGCTTTCACTGCTGTTTGCTGCGGTGGGCGGTGTGATTATATTGTTTACGGTTAAAACTCAGAGTGAACACAATCTAAATAGTAACGGCGTCAGTCGCAAAGAAAAATTGCGGGAAATATCGCGCGGAATAACCTTGATCTTCGAAGACCGCAGTATGTTCTTTGCGCTGATAACACGCATCTTATGTAATGTGGCATTATTTGGCCTGCCGGTATTTATGCCGATCTATTTCACCCGTGAATTAGGATTTTCTACTAAAGAGTGGGCGACTATCTGGGGCGTATTTTTCCTGGTTCAACCAATAACCAATGTGCTTTGGGGCATTATTGGCGATCGTATTGGCTGGATTTTTCAGATGCGCTGGTTTGGTTTCTTCGGATGCACGATTACCACTGCCGCTTTCTATTTTTTACCCTCATTTTTCCCAGGTAATCTGGCGTTAGCCATTGTCTGCGCGCTGTTATTAGCCTTAACGCTCACCTCCTTTGTGCCAATGGGGGCGATTTTCCCGATGCTGGCGCCGCAGCATAAAGGCGCTGCGGTTTCGGTGCAAAATCTGGGTGGTGGTTTCGGTAATCTAATTGGTCCGGCGGTTGCCGCACTAATGTTCGGCCTGTCATTTGAAATCAAGCACGTGATTATTACTTTCTCCGTTCTCTATTTTGCTGGCGGCGTCATGACATTCTTTATTCGTGATCCCCAACCAAAAATAGAGCGTAACGCTCCTTCCAAGACCACGGCCAGCAAATCCGAATAAATACCCTCAATGAAAAGGACCACAACATGACAACACCATTTTCACTGCAAAATAAGGTCGCCATCGTCACCGGCGCCGCATCGGGAATTGGTTACGCCATTGCCCGCTGTTTAAGTGCTGCGGGTGCCCAAGTGGCGATGATCGATCGCGCAGAAGAGGTAAAAACGGTTGCCAGCAAGATGGACAACCCTGCGCGAGGTTACGTTTTCGATCTGGCTAATGTCGAAGCGCTTGGCGAACTGGTTGAGCAGATTCACCATGATTTTGGCCGCATTGACATCC
Source organism: Pantoea endophytica (assembly GCF_002858935.1). GTDB lineage: Bacteria > Pseudomonadota > Gammaproteobacteria > Enterobacterales > Enterobacteriaceae > Pantoea > Pantoea leporis. Next base: position 40,680 of record NZ_PJRT01000017.1, read on the forward strand.
TGGTCAATAACGCCGGTATTGGCATGCTGGAATCCGTGGGCGAAGTGCAACTCGCCAGCTGGAATACCACGATGTTGATTAACATGACCGCGCCATTCTTCCTCGCTCAGCATTGTGCTCGATATATGAAAGAACACGGTTTTGGCCGCCTGATTAACATCGCCTCACAGGCCAGCGTCATTGCACTCAATGAGCACGCGGCATATTGCACCAGCAAATCAGGTATGGTGTCTTTCACGCGGGTGTTGGCAGCGGAGTTGGGGCCGTTTGGTATTACCGCTAATGCCATTTCACCAACGGTGGTTGAGACGGAATTAGGTAAGCGTTACTGGCATGGGGAGCGAGCGGAGCAGATGAAATCAAAAATCCCATCACGACGTTTTGCCACACCTGACGAAGTCGCGAGTACGGTGTTGTATCTCAGCAGCAATGAAGCGGCAATGGTCAATGGCGAGAATTTAGTGATCGATGGGGGATATAGTGTGATTTAAAGCCGGGCGAGTTGACTGGAATGAGCCCGCTAAAATTGCTTAACACCAGGGAATTGTAAAAAAAATGGCCCGCACAGAACGTTGCTTCTGGGCGGGCGAATAACTACACCAGCGTTTTCAAGCGATAGATCCATTCCAGCGCTTGCTTCGGCGTTAAGCTGTCTGGGTCCAGTGCCTCAAGCGCATCAACCGCCGGTGAGGTTTCTGCCACCAGCAACTGCATTTGCGAACCTTCCACTGTGGATGCGGCGGAGCTGCCAGATAACGCTTCCAGCTCCTTCAGCTTGTTACGCGCGCGCTTAATCACTTCCTTCGGCACGCCCGCCAGCGCCGCCACCGCGAGACCATAACTTTTGCTTGCTGCACCATCCTGCACGCTGTGCATAAAGGCGATGGTGTCTCCGTGTTCGACCGCATCCAGATGCACATTCACGACACCTTCCATTTTTTCCGGCAGCGTGGTCAGCTCGAAATAGTGGGTGGCAAACAGCGTCATGGCCTTAATGCGATTCGCCAAACTTTCAGCGCAGGCCCATGCCAGCGACAAACCATCATAAGTCGAGGTGCCGCGCCCGATTTCATCCATCAGTACCAGACTGTTTTCGGTAGCGTTATGCAGAATGTTGGCGGTTTCCGTCATCTCCACCATAAAGGTTGAGCGTCCGGAAGCCAGATCATCAGCAGCCCCGACGCGCGTGAAGATGCGATCGATAGGGCCGATGACGGTCTCTTCTGCTGGCACATAGCTGCCTATCCACGCCATCAGCGCGATCAACGCTGTCTGGCGCATGTAGGTACTTTTACCGCCCATATTGGGGCCGGTAATGATCAGCATGCGACGCTGCGGTGAGAGTGACAGCGGATTCGCGATAAACGGCTCTTTCAATACCTGCTCGACCACCGGATGGCGGCCTGCAGTAATACGGATGCCGGCTTTTTCTTGCAGCACCGGGCGGCAATAATTCAGCGTCCATGCACGTTCGGCCAGGTTCGCTAGCACGTCCAGCTCAGAGAGTGCAGCCGCACTGATTTGCAGGGCTTCAAGATGTGGTAGCAAGCGATCAAACAGCTCATCGTAGAGACCTTTCTCCAGCGCCAGCGCTTTGCCCTTCGACGTCAGGACCTTATCTTCATACTCTTTTAGTTCAGGAATGATATAGCGTTCAGCATTCTTCAGCGTCTGGCGGCGAACGTAATGAATCGGCACCAGATGGCTTTGACCACGGCTGACCTGAATGTAGTAGCCGTGAATCGCGTTAAAGCCGACTTTCAGCGTATCCAGCCCGAGTTTCTCGCGCTCTCGGATTTCCAGACGATCAAGATAATCGGTGGCACCATCGGCTAGCGCACGCCACTCGTCGAGTTCAGCGTTGTATCCCGAAGCGATCACGCCACCGTCGCGCACCAGCACTGGCGGCGATTCAATGATCGCCTGTTCCAGCAACTCACGCAGTTCGGTAAATTCGCCCATCTGAGAGCGCAGATTAATTAACTGCGTGGCCTCAACGCCCTCGAGTTGTTGGTTTAACTCGGGCAACTGCTGGAAGGCATGGCGCATACGTGCCAAATCGCGTGGGCGCGCGGTGCGCAGTGCCAGTCGCGCCAGAATACGCTCCAGATCGCCCACCTGGCGCAGCACCGGCTGCAGCTCCTGACTAAGTGATTGCAGTTCTGCGATAGACTCCTGACGCCGGGCAATGGTAGTGACATCGCGCAGCGGCATATGCAGCCAGCGTTTCAGCATACGGCTGCCCATCGGCGTGACGGTTTTATCCAGTATCGCCGCCAGTGTGTTCTCGATGCCGCCGGCCAGGTTTTGCGTTATTTCCAGGTTGCGGCGCGTAGCAGCATCCATGATCACGCTATCCTGCTGACGCTCCATGCTCAGCGAGCGAATATGCGGTAACGACGTGCGTTGCGTGTCTTTAACATATTGCAGCAGACATCCTGCAGCGCGTAGCGCCAGATGCGCCTGCTCAACGCCAAAACCACTTAAGTCGCGGGTGCCAAATTGCAGATTGAGCTGCTGGCGCGCCGTATCGATTTCATATTCCCACAGCGGGCGGCGACGCAGGCCACGGCGTTGATCGATCAACGTCATTGCCTGGAAATCTTCGGGATAGAGCAGTTCAGCCGGATTGGTGCGCTGCAGTTCTGCTGCCATCGTCTCCAGATCGCCGGGTTCACTCAGGCGGAAGCGGCCAGAACTGATGTCCAGCGTTGCATAACCAAAACCGCGCTGGCTCTGGAAGATGGCGGCGAGCAGGTTATCCTGGCGCTCTTGCAGCAACGCTTCATCGCTGATGGTGCCGGGTGTAACGATACGCACCACTTTTCGCTCAACCGGGCCTTTGCTCAAGGCTGGGTCGCCAATCTGCTCACAGATCGCCACCGATTCGCCGAGCTGGACCAGTTTCGCCAGATAGCCTTCAACCGCATGGTAAGGCACGCCCGCCATCGGAATCGGTTCCCCAGCAGAGGCGCCGCGTTTGGTCAGAGAGATTTCCAGCAGTTGCGAGGCGCGTTTCGCGTCATCGTAAAACAGCTCGTAAAAATCGCCCATGCGATAAAACAGCAGGATGTCAGGATGATCGGCCTTCAGGCGCAGGTATTGCTGCATCATCGGCGTATGGCCACTAAAGTCCATTTGCTCTGCTCCTTTCATCTCATTCTCACTCAACATTCATTCTTTTAATTACCTGAGGCTGGGTCAATGCAGCCCGGAAGTGTCGTTATCACTTGGGCGGATAACGAAAGCGGGATATTACCATTTTTGCCGCGTAACCTTCATCCGCCAGCAGGGCTTTATGGCTGCCGACCATAACAAATTGCCGCAAACGGTAAAAAGCAAAATTTAATGAAAAAGGTAAAGTGTGGAGCGGTTTCGCAAATTCGCGTTGCAACCGGCTGAAACGGGCGGGAAACGGCTAAATTTTAAGATATTGCTCTGTATGTCACCCCGATGAACGATTACCATGAGTGCTTCCGGTTTCACCTGGCTTATGGATATCCAATGCGTTTTAAGGTTGCTCTTCTTCCGCTTATTACTCTGCTTGCTGCCTGCAGCAGTAAGCCTGCATCCCATCAGCAGCCCGCCGTTGTGCCTGCACCGAAAGGCGGTTTTTTGCTGGAACCTTCGCACGCGGTTCAACCGATGTTTGGCGATTTTGCGGGTAACCCCGCAGCTGAACAGTTCATTGATCAAATGGTGGCAAAACACGGTTTTAACCGTGAGCAATTGCATGCGGTTATCGGCCAGGCGAAGCGTCTGGATTACGTGCTGCGTTTGATGGATCAGCAAGCCCCGAGCTATACGCCGCCAACCGGACCGAATGGCGCGTGGATTCGCTATCGCAACAAGTTTATTACGCCGGATAACGTGCAGAACGGCGTGGCATTCTGGAATCAGTATCAGGATGCGCTACAGCGTGCGCAGCAGGTTTACGGCGTGCCGCCGGAAATCATTGTTGGCATTATCGGCGTTGAGACGCGCTGGGGCAGGGTAATGGGCAAAACGCGCTTGCTGGATGCGCTGGCAACCTTGTCATTTAGCTATCCGCGTCGTGCAGCTTACTTCAGCGGTGAGCTGGAGACCTTCCTGCTGATGGCGCGAACAGAGCAAGACGATCCGCTGGATCTGCGCGGCTCCTTTGCCGGTGCGATGGGTTATGGACAGTTCATGCCATCCTCTTATAAGCAATACGCAGTCGATTTTAATGGCGATGGTCATATCAACCTTTGGGATCCGGTTGATGCGATTGGTAGCGTAGCCAACTACTTCAAAGAACATGGCTGGCGTGCGGGCGAGAACGTTGCGGTGCCGGCCAGCGGGCAGGCTCCGGCATTGGAGAATGGCTTTAAAACCAAGTACCCAGTCAGCACCTTAGCTGCGAGTGGTTTAACGCCGCAGGGATCGCTGGACGGTAATACTCAGGTCAGTTTGCTGCGTTTGGATCTCGGCACCAGCTATCAATATTGGTATGGTCTGCCCAACTTCTATGCCATTACGCGCTATAACCATAGCACCCACTATGCAATGGCGGTGTGGCAGTTGGGTGAAGCCGTGGCTAAAGCACGTCAGGGCAGCCTGTTTTAATGCTGTCCATATAAAGTGTGAGGGTATAAGATGGCCCCCCATTTGCGGTGCCATCTTCACCGCATCCGACTTCTGAGGAGCGCTTATGAGTACCTTACCTGCCTGTCCTGTCTGCCACGCCGATTACACCTGGCAAGATGGCGAGAACCTGAATTGCCCATCTTGCGGCCATATCTGGACGGCAAACGCCGATGATGCATCGGACGGTTTGGTGGTACGCGATGCCAACGGCAACCTGTTAGCCGATGGCGACAGCGTCACTGTCGTTAAAGATCTTAAGGTTAAAGGCAGCTCTTCGACGTTGAAAATTGGTACCAAAATCAAAAGCATTCGCCTGGTCGAAGGCGATCACAACATTGATTGCAAAATTGATGGTTTTGGCCAGATGAAACTCAAATCTGAGTTCGTCAAAAAGAACTAATTATGGGACGGCTTTGCGCCGTCCTGTTTGTTTCAACTCAGTAAACGATCCACTTCCTCGCACTGTTCCGCTGTTAGCTCGCCACCATAATTGCGCGAGTTGCTGCGCATTGAATCAAATCGACGTGCAACAGCCGTTTTTATGGTGGTAACAAAATCATCGCCGATAGTGTAAATCGCCATCAGTTTACCAATACGTTGTTGAATCTCACTGAGCTGCGCTACATCGCCCGCCCGCCAGGCCTGCATCGCACGGGCAAATAGCTCCGGCACAATATTGTTCAAGCCGGAAATCACACCTGAACCGCCAGCCAGTAGATTGGGCAACAGATATTCGTCATAGCCGGAAAGCACGGTGAAATCGCTGCGCACCTGCTTCGTTTCTTCAATCATTGCGCGGTTGTGCGACAAGCAATCCATGGTGTCTTTGATGCCAATAAAGTTGGGCAGCTCTGCCGCCAGTTCTGCGACCAACGCAGGCGTTAAATCACAGCCGGTGCGTGCGGGGAAATTGTAGGCGAACCACTTGCCGCCCAGCTGTGTATCCAGCGCTTTGAAATAGCGCAGCAGCTGTTTATGTGTCTGCCCGTAATAGTAAGGAGGCAGCACCATTACAGCATCAAATCCGTTCTGCCAGGCCGCATCTGCCAGTTGCAGCATGTCCGCAATACAGGTGCTGGAGACATTTGCCACCATGGTCAGGGGCGAGAGTTGACGCGCCTCGCGGATCAGTAACAGGCGCTCCTGCTGCGAGAGCGAGGCAAATTCGCCAATACTGCCCATCAGCAGCAAGGTATCAATGCCTGATTGGCTCAGGCGAGAAAAATGGCGGCCAAGCGCATCAATATCCAGATTATTGTTGCTATCAAAGGGCGTTACTGACGGACACCATACGCCGGGCAATGCGGGTTGTGCAGACATATCAAGCTCCTTGCTTGGAAAATGAAACGTCGTTTTAACTTAATGCTATCTGCGCAGGCTAACCAGCTAACGAGGGCAAAAAGGTGAGATATCGCACTTTTCTCTTTCTATGAAAGCATGAAAAGCAGGTAGTGTTTAACCCCTCAGCCAAGACAGGAGCACTGCCATGCAAGACTGGAATCCACAACTGTATCGCCAATTCGAATCAGAGCGAACCCGCCCGGCGCGCGAGCTATTGGATCGCATTCCGCTCGATGATGTGCGCTTTGCCACCGATCTTGGTTGCGGACCTGGCAACAGCACCGAGCTACTGGCACAAGCCTGGCCTGAGGCGCAGATAACCGGCATTGACAGTTCTGCGGCAATGTTAGAGCAGGCGCGCGAACGTCTCCCCAACTGCCATTTCCTGCAGGCCGATATTCGTCGCTGGCAGGCTGAACAGCCGCAGCAGGTTATCTATGCCAACGCCTCGCTGCAGTGGTTGACCGAGCATCACACCTTGCTGCCGCATCTGGTTGATCAATTGGCCATCGGTGGCGCGCTAGCGATTCAGATGCCCGATAATCTTGAAGAACCATCGCACCGTTTGATGCGCGAAGTGGCGGCGAATGAAAAATGGCAGGCGCTGATTTCGCCACAAGCGGCGGATCGCAAACGCCTGCTAACCACCGATCGCTATTACGATCTGCTGACCGATGCGGGTTGCCAGGTTGATGTCTGGCGCACTACTTATTATCACCCGATGGCAGATGCGCAGGGCATCATTACCTGGTTGCGTGCCACCGGGCTGCGTCCTTTCCTCGCGGGGCTGGATGAAACGCAGCAGGCAGCATTTCTTCATGATTATCATCAGGCCCTCATTCCGGCTTACCCCGCACGCAGTAACGGCCAGGTTTTGTTAGCCTTCCCGCGTCTGTTTATGGTTGCAGTGAAAACTGGCTAAGGTATCTGGAAGCCACTGCGCAGAAATGATGGCTGAAGGTTGAAAAGGGCTTTTCAGCGCACCATATACTGCTAACGTGAAGCGCCACAACGGGAGAAGGCGATGAACGATGAACAGTTACAGCAGCTAAGTCACCGTATTGGCGAACAGCTGAAGAGACGTCAGGCCACGGTGACCGCTGCAGAATCCTGCACCGGCGGCTGGATTGCGAAAGTATTTACTGATATCAGCGGTAGCTCTGCCTGGTTTGAGCGCGGTTTCGTTACTTACAGCAATGAAGCTAAGCAGCAGATGGTCGGCGTACAGGACACAACGTTGCAGCAGCATGGCGCCGTAAGTGAACAGACGGTGCGTGAGATGGCTACCGGTGCGGCTAAAGCGGCAGCGGCAGAATACGCCATCGCCGTAAGCGGTATTGCCGGTCCTGAAGGTGGCACGCCCGATAAACCGGTGGGCACCGTGTGGTTTGCGATTGTGGGTCCAGAGGGGCGCGTACTAGCGCAGCGCCAGATCTTTGCTGGCGACCGTGATGCGGTACGCCGTCAGTCAGTGGCTTGGGCGCTGCAAACGCTGCTTGATGAATTTCTGATAAATTAAAACTTGATACTGTATGACTATACAGTATAATTAGCGGCAACAGAACGAGCGACATACTTGATGTCGACTCACCCAGCATGATTAGGAGTGGAAATGGCGATCGACGAGAACAAACAGAAGGCTTTAGCTGCCGCACTGGGCCAGATTGAGAAGCAATTTGGTAAAGGCTCCATCATGCGCTTGGGTGAAGACCGCTCAATGGATGTCGAAACCATCTCTACCGGCTCACTGTCACTGGATATCGCGCTGGGCGCGGGTGGCTTGCCGATGGGCCGTATCGTTGAGATTTACGGACCAGAATCTTCGGGTAAAACCACGCTGACGCTGCAGGTTATTGCTTCTGCACAGCGTAAAGGTAAAACCTGTGCCTTTATCGATGCTGAGCACGCACTGGATCCGGTGTACGCGAAAAAACTGGGCGTTGATATCGATAACCTGCTGTGTTCACAGCCGGATACCGGTGAGCAAGCGCTTGAGATTTGTGATGCGCTGGCGCGTTCAGGCGCAGTTGACGTCATCATCGTCGACTCCGTGGCGGCGCTGACGCCGAAAGCGGAAATCGAAGGCGAGATTGGCGATTCGCACATGGGTCTGGCCGCTCGTATGATGAGCCAGGCAATGCGTAAGCTGGCGGGTAACCTGAAGCAGTCCAACACGCTGCTGATCTTCATCAACCAGATTCGTATGAAGATTGGTGTGATGTTCGGTAACCCGGAAACCACAACAGGCGGTAACGCACTGAAATTCTACGCTTCTGTTCGTCTGGATATCCGCCGTATCGGTGCGATTAAAGAGGGCGACGAAGTGGTAGGTAGCGAAACCCGGGTGAAAGTCGTGAAGAACAAAGTTGCGGCACCGTTTAAGCAGGCTGAATTCCAAATCATGTACGGAGAAGGTATCAACACCTTTGGCGAGCTGGTGGATCTTGGCGTGAAGCACAAACTGGTTGAGAAAGCCGGCGCGTGGTACAGCTACAACGGTGAGAAGATTGGTCAGGGTAAAGCTAACTCCACCAACTTCCTTAAAGAGAACCCGGCGATTGCGAATGAAATCGACAAGAAGCTGCGTGACTTACTGCTAAGTGGTGATGTCGCCGCCGCAGACACCGCGAAAATCTCCGCGGATGATCGCGAAGAAGCCAGCGAAACCAACGAAGATTTCTAAAATATTAACGGGAGCCGAGATGCTCCCGTTTTGCTTTTCCCCGCCAGCGCTTTTCCTCTCTGCCTTCTTGCTTTACCCTGCGACCCTGCACGACTGTTAGAACAAGGTTGATCCTATGTCATCATCACCATCTGCGGCACCAGTGCCAACATATTCCCGTTTACTCGACCGCGCTATGCGCATCCTTTCGCAGCGCGACCATAGCCGTGAAGAGCTGAAGCGTAAATTGCAGCTCTCTTCCCAACGTGCGGCTTATCTGCAGCAGCAGGAAAACACGCCCATTCCCGACGAGTTACTGGAAAAAGTGCTCGACTGGTGTCAGGAGAGCGGTTGGCTCAACGATGAGCGCTTTACCGAACGCTTTATTCAAAGCCGTGCGCGTAAAGGATATGGTCCACAGCGCGTGCGTATGGAATTGCAGCAAAAGGGCATTGGCCGTGAGGAGATCAATCAGGCGCTATTCGATACCGAAGTAGACTGGAGCCAGTGCGCAGCCGATCTTGCCAAACGCAAATTTGGCGAACCCTTACCGCAAACCTGGACTGAGAAAAGCAAGGTACAGCGTTTTTTAATGTCGAAAGGCTTTATGATGGAAGATATTCAGGCTGTTTTCAGAAATAGTGACGACTGAAAGGCGATGTGATTTTACTTCACACTGAAGAAAATTTATCTTATTCCCACTTTTTGTTCCTCAGTCAGCGGCAGGCCGGATGGATAGGGTTTGCCAGCGAAAGGGAACGTTCGTTAGCGTGATTCCAGGAATTTTATGAGCAAGAGCACTGCTGAGATCCGTCAAGCGTTTCTCGACTTTTTTCATAGCAAGGGACATCAGGTTGTAGCCAGCAGCTCCCTCGTACCGAACAACGACCCGACTTTACTGTTTACCAATGCCGGGATGGTCCAGTTTAAAGACGTTTTCCTCGGTCAGGATAAGCGCGACTATGCGCGTGCAACGACGTCGCAGCGCTGTGTGCGTGCCGGCGGCAAGCATAACGACCTCGAAAACGTGGGCTACACGGCACGTCACCACACCTTCTTTGAAATGTTGGGCAACTTCAGCTTTGGTGATTACTTCAAGAAAGAAGCGATCGCTTATGCATGGGAACTGCTGACGGGTGAGCAGTGGTTCAAGCTGCCTAAAGAGCGCCTGTGGGTGACCGTCTATGAAACAGACGATGAAGCCTTCGAAATCTGGGCTAACGATATTGGTGTGCCGCGCGAGCGCATTATCCGTATCGGTGACAACAAAGGCAGCGCTTTCGCATCAGATAACTTCTGGCAGATGGGCGACACCGGACCTTGCGGTCCTTGTACCGAAATTTTCTTCGATCACGGCGATCATATCTGGGGCGGCCCACCGGGCAGCCCGGAAGAAGATGGCGATCGTTACATCGAGATCTGGAACATCGTCTTCATGCAGTTCAACCGTCAGGCCGACGGCACCATGGAGCCGCTGCCTAAACCGTCAGTGGATACCGGCATGGGTCTGGAGCGTATTGCTGCCGTGTTGCAGCACGTTAACTCCAACTATGAAATCGATCTGTTTGCCAAATTGATCAAATCAGTTGCGCAGGTAACTGGCGCAACCGATCTGGATAACAAGTCGCTGCGCGTTATCGCTGACCATATTCGCTCTTGTGCCTTCCTGATCGCTGATGGCGTAATCCCATCAAACGAAAACCGCGGCTATGTGTTGCGTCGCATCATTCGTCGCGCGGTACGACACGGCAATATGCTGGGTGCGAAAGAAGCCTTCTTCTATAAACTCGTTGCGCCACTGATTGAAGTGATGGGGGCTGCAGGCGAAGACCTGAAGCGTCAGCAGAAGCATGTTGAAAACGCGCTTAAAAACGAAGAAGAGCAGTTTGCTAAAACGCTGGAGCGTGGACTCGCGCTGCTGGATGAAGAATTGGCCAAGCTGCAGGGCGATACGCTTGATGGCGAAACGGTGTTCCGTCTGTACGACACCTTCGGTTTCCCGGCGGATTTGACCGCTGACGTGTGCCGTGAGCGCAATCTGAAGATTGATGAAGCGGGTTTTGAAGCCGCGATGGAGCAGCAGCGTCAGCGTGCGCGTGAAGCCAGCGGTTTTGGTGCCGACTATAACAATGTCATTCGCATTGATGCCGCAACCGACTTTAAAGGCTATGACCATCTGGAACTGAACGCGACAGTCGAAGCACTGTTCGTCGACGGTCAGCAAGTTGAGCAGATCAGAGCGGGTCAGGACGCGGTGGTCGTACTGGACGAAACGCCGTTCTACGGCGAGTCAGGTGGACAGGTTGGCGATACCGGCGTGTTGGCTGGGCAGAATGCTGAATTTAGCGTTCAGGATACGCAGAAGTATGGTAAAGCGATTGGTCATATCGGTAAGCTGAGCAGCGGTCAGTTACGCGTTGGTGACCGTTTGCATGCGCAGGTTGATGAAACGCGTCGCGCGCGCATCCGTTTGAATCACTCCGCCACGCACTTACTGCATGCAGCACTGCGTCAGGTGTTGGGTGATCACGTAGGACAAAAAGGCTCGCTGGTTAACGATAAATATCTGCGTTTCGACTTCTCTCATTTTGAAGCCATGAAACCGCAGGAAATCCGTCAGGTTGAGGATATTGTTAACGCGCAGATTCGCCGCAACCTTGTCGTTGAGACCGAAATCATGGATCTCGATGATGCAAAACAGAAGGGCGCAATGGCGCTGTTTGGTGAGAAATACGATCAGCGCGTACGTGTGCTGACCATGGGCGATTTCTCTACCGAACTCTGTGGTGGTATTCACGCGCTGCGTACCGGTGATATCGGCCTGTTCCGCATTCAGTCTGAATCGGGTACTGCTGCAGGTGTACGCCGCATTGAAGCTGTAACCGGCGAAGGTGCGTTGGCACAAGTGAATGCGCAGAGCCAACAGTTGCTGGATGTGGCGCAATTGGTGAAAGCCAATAGCAGTAACCTGAATGAGAAAGTGCGCGGCTTAGTTGATCACGTCCGCGCGCTGGAAAAAGAGTTGCAGCAACTGCGCGATCAGCAAGCTGCGCAGGAAAGCGCGTCACTAAGCAGTAAGGCGATTGACGTTAAAGGCACGAAGTTGCTGGTCAGTGAACTGAGCAACGTTGAACCGAAAATGTTGCGTACCATGGTTGACGATCTGAAGAACCAGTTAACGTCTGCCATTATCGTGCTGGCAACGGTTGATGATGGCAAAGTTTCACTGATTGCTGGCGTGACCAAAGATCTTACTGACCGTGTAAAAGCCGGCGAGCTGATTGGCGAACTGGCCTCTCAGGTTGGTGGTAAAGGCGGTGGTCGCCCAGATATGGCTCAGGCCGGCGGTACAAATCCGCAGGCGCTAGCGGGCGCGCTGGCAGGCGTGCAGGAATGGGTCAGTAACCGACTGTAACGTATAAAACTTCGCATTGTGATAAGCGCCAGAAGCCCGTTTTCTGGCGCTTTTTTAACGCGGTGCACACCAGGTAATGACAAAGTCCGGTTGATGTAGTGTATTTCGGCTAAACTAACTATCAGCAGAATGTATTGGCATGGCGAAGCACAATGGTGTATTTGTCATAGGCATTGTTCAGCGTTATATGATGGATACGGCCGGGAGACCTAACAAGCCCGACTCTTTTAATCTTTCAAGGAGCAAAGAATGCTTATTCTAACTCGTCGAGTTGGTGAAACCCTCATGATTGGCGATGAGGTGACTGTAACGGTGCTGGGTGTAAAAGGTAACCAGGTCCGCATTGGAGTTAACGCGCCTAAAGAAGTTTCGGTACATCGCGAAGAGATCTATCAGCGAATTCAAGCCGAAAAAACTCAAGCCTCGAGTTACTAACGGATTCAGCGCCTCGCTCCTGAGCGAGGCGCTACCGGTTTTTCCTCTCCAGTCCCGCACATCTCACGCTTTTCGCTCTCAATTCCCAATTCTTTTAACGCCCATTTCTGTTCTCCAGCAGGCTTTCTTTGTTGATAAATCACTCTTTTTGTCGCTAAAGCATCCGAATTGAGTGTCATTTGTGCAATCAAACAAAAGGCTGGAAATAAATGTTTGACTTATAAGTCCGGGAAAGTAATATGTGCGCCACGCAGTGCCGATGAGCAGAAACAAGTTCAGAAGCACGGTTCGGAAGAACGCGTAAGGTGAGGTGGCCGAGAGGCTGAAGGCGCTCCCCTGCTAAGGGAGTATGCGGTCAAAAGCTGCATCCGGGGTTCGAATCCCCGCCTCACCGCCATTTCCGATGCATCCATAGCTCAGCTGGATAGAGTACTCGGCTACGAACCGAGCGGTCGGAGGTTCGAATCCTCCTGGATGCACCATTTGGAAAGGTGAAGTAAGAGTGAACGAGCAGTTCCTTTCATGGTGAGTTGTTAGCACCCTGCGTTGTACAAGAATTAACTCGATGCATCCATAGCTCAGCTGGATAGAGTACTCGGCTACGAACCGAGCGGTCGGAGGTTCGAATCCTCCTGGATGCACCATTCTTCGTATCATCCTCAGGTTGTTTCAGTTAGTCCATCGTAAGAAAACCTCAATGCATCCATAGCTCAGCTGGATAGAGTACTCGGCTACGAACCGAGCGGTCGGAGGTTCGAATCCTCCTGGATGCACCATTCCTCTTCAAACTTCTCAAAATTTTCTTCAGCAGTAACTCAATGCATCCATAGCTCAGCTGGATAGAGTACTCGGCTACGAACCGAGCGGTCGGAGGTTCGAATCCTCCTGGATGCACCATCTCTTCTTCGATACCTTTCTTTTTTTGACTCTCAGTTTCTGAATCCTGCAGCAATCAAATCAATTTGTAAAAAAATCGCTGAATTTACCGGCGTTTATCCACGGCATTGCACTCTGACCTTTTTCTGAAAACGAAAAAAACTAATGCTTTCAAAGCATTTGCGGTTAAGCGTGCCTGGCGACAACCTGAGCGCATTACGCTAAAGTAATGGCTCATTTTGTGGTGCTCGATGGAGTGACAATGTACGACCAATATGACGCCCTGATTTTCGATATGGACGGCACAATTCTGGATACTGAGCCGACACATCGAAAAGCCTGGCAGCAGGTGCTTGGCCGCTATGGTTTCACCATGGATGAAGAAAAAATGGTGGGCTTCAATGGCGCTCCAACCTGGCAACTGGCGCAGTTCATTCTTGAGCAGAACAATGCAACGCACGATCCGCATCTGCTGGCGGCGGAAAAAACCGCTGCACTGAAAGCGATGTTGCTGGATGACGTGCGTCCGCTGCCGTTGATGGACGTGGTAAAGGCTTATCATGGTCGCCGTCCGATGGCGGTGGGCACCGGCAGTGAACACAGCCTGGCAAAAGCCTTACTCGAAGAGTTAGGTGTTTACCACCTGTTTGATGCGGTGGTCGGAGCGGATGACGTACAGCGTCATAAGCCGCAGCCGGATACCTTTTTACGCTGCGCTGAATTAATGGGTATCGCACCCGAGCGCTGTGTAGTGTTTGAGGATGCTGACTTCGGCGTACAAGCCGCCAAAGCAGCAGGCATGGACGTGGTTGATGTCCGTTTACTGTGAATGAATTTCTGACCTATGGATCGTTATTCGGCAGCAGCTTTCTTAGCGCGACTCTGTTACCAGGAAGCTCGGAAGCGGTGCTGGTTGCACTGCTGATCGCCCAAAAAGGTTCGGTTTATGGATTGTTATTGGCTGCATCAGTGGGAAACACGCTGGGTGGCCTGACCAACATTCTTCTTGGTCGCCTGATGCCGCCAAAAGGGCAAGGGCGATGGCACGACACAGCAATGACGTGGTTACACCGATTAGGACCTGCAGCACTGATTTTTAGCTGGCTGCCGGTAGTGGGCGACTTACTCTGCGTGCTCGCAGGTTGGTTGCGCTTTGCCTGGCTACCTTCAGTGCTGTTCCTCGCCATGGGTAAAACGCTGCGTTATATCGTTATCGCGACCGCCACATTGCAAACAATGCAATGGTGGCATTGATTCGCACAGATTCGAGGCTACGGCTAACATTATGCTGAACAAAAATAAATTATTAACACAGCGGGAGGTTAACGTGATCCCGGACGTATCTAAGGCACTTTCCTGGCTGGAGGCGCATCCTGACGCGTTAAAGGGTATCGGCCGTGGTATTGAGCGCGAATCATTACGCGTAAAACCCGATGGTCACCTGGCAACCACAGGACATCCTGAGTCACTCGGTTCGGCGCTTAAGCATGATTGGATCACCACCGATTTTGCCGAAACGCTGATGGAGTTCATCACGCCAGTTGATCAGAGCATCGATCGTTCACTGGCGTTCCTGCGCGATATTCACCGTCATGTGGCGCGTGAGTTAGGCGAGGAGCGCTTGTGGCCTTTCAGCATGCCGGGCTTCATTGATGACGTTGATAGCATCGAGCTGGCGCAGTATGGCAGCTCGAACATTGGCAAAATGAAAACGCTGTATCGTCAGGGGCTGAAGAATCGCTATAGCGCGCTGATGCAGATTATCTCTGGCGTGCACTACAACTTCTCGTTGCCGCTGTCGTTTTGGCAGGAGTGGGCGGATGTAAAAGATGCCGAAAGCGGCAAAGAGACCATCTCTGCCGGCTATCTGCGTCTGATTCGTAACTACTATCGTTTTGGCTGGGTCATTCCGTATCTGTTCGGTGCATCGCCAGCGATCTGCTCCTCTTTCCTGCAAGGGCGCGAAAGCAATTTGCCGTTTGAAGGTGATGGCAAGGGTACGCTGTGGCTGCCTCACGCCACCTCACTGCGCCTGAGCGACCTTGGTTATACCAACAAATCGCAGAGCGGTTTGGGTATCACTTTTAACTCGCTGGAAGGTTACGTTGCAGCACTGAAGGCAGCGATTAAAACGCCGTCGGAAGAGTATGCCGCCATGGGTACCAAAGATGCCGAAGGCAACTGGCTGCAGCTGAACACCAATGTGCTGCAAATTGAAAACGAGCTGTATGCGCCGATTCGTCCGAAACGCGTTACGCGTTCAGGCGAGGCACCATCCGATGCGCTGTTGCGTGGCGGTATTGAATACATTGAAGTGCGTTCGCTGGACATCAACCCATTCTCCGCGATTGGCGTAGATGCCGATCAGGCGCGCTTCCTCGATCTGTTCCTGATTTGGTGTACGCTGGCTGATGCGCCAGAAATGAGCGCGGATGAGCTGCTGTGTACGCGTAAAAACTGGAATCGCGTGGTGATGGAAGGGCGTAAGCCTGGCCAGGTCATTGCAGTAGGTTGCAGCGAAAAAGAACATACGCTGGTTGAAGTGGGTAAAGCGCTGTTTGCCGATCTGCGTCGCGTGGCGGAAGTGCTCGACAGCAATCACGGCAACACGCAATATCAACAGGTTTGCGATCAACTGGTGGCATCTTTCGACGATCCTGAGCTAACCTATTCGGCGCGCATCCTGCATGCGATCAAAGAAAACGGTTTGACCGGCGCGGGCGTGGCATTGGCAGAGCAATATCGTCATCTGCTGTGTGAAGAGTCGTTAGAGATTCTGACTGAAGAAGATTTTAGTCGTCAGGCGCTGGAGTCGGTGCAGGCACAAGAGAAGCTGGAACAGAGCGATACGCTGGATTTCGAAAGCTACCTTGCGGGTCGCGAAGGCTAGAAAAGAAAATGGCCACATCAATGTGGCCAAAATAAACATCTCTGTTGTCAGGGATGATGATAACAAATGCGCGTCTTTCATATATTCAGACGCTGGACGAACAGAAAAGTTTCATCGTTTTAAAAAAAAATCTCAAAACAGGAGGTGACGTATGCCACTACTGGATAGTTTTACTGTTGATCACACCATCATGGGCGCACCTGCAGTACGCGTAGCAAAAACCATGAAAACTCCGCATGGCGATACCATCACCGTTTTCGACCTGCGTTTTTGCCGTCCGAATATTGAAATTCTGACTGAGCGTGGCATTCATACGCTGGAGCACCTGTTTGCTGGCTTCATGCGTAATCATCTGAATGGTGATGGCGTTGAAATCGTCGACATCTCGCCAATGGGTTGCCGCACCGGCTTCTACATGAGTTTGATTGGCACGCCTGACGAGCAGCGTGTAGCGAAAGCCTGGAAAGGCGCGATGGAAGATGTCCTGAAAGTCAAAGAGCAGGGCCAGATTCCAGAGCTGAACGAATACCAGTGCGGCAGCTACAAACTGCACTCACTGGATGAAGCGCAGCAGATCGCGCGCAATGTGCTGGCGCACGACATCGGCGTGAACCGCAACGAAGATTTGAAGCTGCCAGCGGAAAAGCTGAAAGAGCTGCACATCTAGTTGAGACACCATGAAAAACGCCGCGATTATCGCGGCGTTTTTGTTTACAGGCTTCAGGAGCCGATGGAGGATTTCAGTGCGTGGTGTGGCGTAATGCGCACCTGCTTCACCATGTTGTCCTGCACATCAAGGATATCGATATCGTAGGCGCCAAGTGTGACACGAGTATCGACCAGCGGAATCTCTTCCAGTGCTTCCAGCAGCATGCCGTTAATGGTGCGCGCATCCTCTTCCGGTAACGTCCAGTTAAAGGCTTTGTTGATTTCACGCACATTGGCGCTGCCTTCAATCAATACCGAACCATCATTTTGCGGCATGACTTCTTCGGCCAACGACGGCGACATGGAGGTGGTGAAATCGCCGACGATCTCTTCCAGAATATCTTCGATCGTCACTAAGCCTTTAACATCGCCATATTCATCAACCACCATGCCGACTTTCTTTTTGTTGCGCTGAAATTTAACCAGCTGCACGTTAAGCGGCGTGCCTTCCGGTACATAGTAAATCTCATCAGCAGCACGCAGCAGGCGATCTTTGTTGAACTCTTTCTTCTCGGTCATCATGCGCCAGGCTTCACGCACGCGCAGCATACCAACACAGTCATCCAGCGAGTCACGGAACAGGACGATACGCCCATGCGGCGAATGACTCAGCTGGCGCTCAATCGATTTCCAGTCATCATTGACGTTGATGCCGACGATCTCATTGCGCGGCACCATGATGTCATCCACGCTGACTTTCTCCAGATCAAGCACTGACAGCAGCATGTCCTGATTACGCCGCGACATCAGCGAGCGCGACTCATGCACAATGGTGCGCAACTCTTCTTTGCTTAACGCCGAACTGATGGAACCGTCGGTTTTAATGCCCACCATGCGCATCAGAATGCGGGTTATGGTATTCAGCAGCCACACCAGCGGCAGCATCACATACTGCAGCGGAGCCAGTAACACGCTACTGGGATAGGCCACTTTTTCTGGATAGAGCGCCGCGACCGTTTTCGGCAGCACCTCGGCAAATACCAGCACGACAAAAGTCAGAATGCCGGTGGCAATCGCTACGCCAGCATCACCATACAGGCGCATACCGACAATGGTGCCGAGTGCGGAGGCGAGAATATTAACGAGGTTGTTGCCAATTAAAACCAGGCTGATCAGGCGGTCGGGACGACGCAGAAGTTTTTCTACCCGACGCGCACCGCGATTGCCGCTTTTGGCTTTATGGCGCAGTTTGTAGCGATTAAGCGTCATCATGCCGGTCTCTGAACCGGAGAAATAGGCAGAGACCAGCACCATGATGACCAGCGTAATGATCAGCGTGGTGGTTGAAACGTGTTCCAACACAAAATCCTTAGTGAGAGGTGAGCAGGTGCTGAAGCACGCGGCTGCCGAAGTAGGCCATGGTTAGCAGCAATGCGCCGCCACAGTTAAACCACACGACGCGGCGTCCGCGCCAGCCTTCACGATAGTGTCCCCAAAGCAGAACGATGTAGACAAACCAGGCAATGATGGAGAGAACAGCTTTATCCACATTCTCAGCGCTAAACAGGTTATGCATGAAGAGCAAACCGGTGCACAGCACCAGCGTCAACAGCACAACGCCAATCTGCGTGATGTGGAACATTTTGCGCTCAATGCTGAGCAGCGGCGGCATATCCTGAGTGAAAGCCAGTTTCTTATTTTTCAACTGGTAATCGATCCACGCCAGCTGCAGCGCATACAGTGCCGCGATGATCAGCGTGGCATAGGCAAACAGCGACAGACCGATGTGAACCATCATGCCCGGCGTGGTTTCCAGATGCGTAATAAAGGCATTGGGCACAAAAGTGGCAAAGGCCAGATTAATCAATGCAAAGCTGTAAACAATCGGCAGCAGCAGCCAGCCACGATTGCGCGAGGCGACAATTGTCATGATGGCGCAGATCAGCAGGCTAACCAGCGAGCCGATATTAAGCAGGCTGAGGTTTTGCCCGTTATCAACAGCAAAAATGCGCTGCTGCAGAGCAATGGCGTGCGCAATCAGCGCCACGCAGGCAGAAAGCACAGCAAAACGACGCCAGCCACCGTTGCGTTTAAGCAGGCTGGGAATGATCAATGCAAGGCTGAGGGAGTAGGCGAACAGCGCCACGATCGCGAAAACGAACATAGATCCTTTCAGGTATCGGTCAGATAAGGAAAAAAGCAGTATAGCGCCAGCAGCAGCAGGCTCCAAACGATCTGACGGTCAATTGCAGAGATCGCTTCGTCTTCGTGTTATAATCCGCCGCATTGTGTCGCCTATGGCGGCCTCGCTACGGTTCTAAGTGAGAGAGCATGTTTGATAATTTAACCGATCGTTTGTCGCAAACCCTGCGCAATATCAGCGGCCGCGGAAGGCTGACTGAAGACAACATCAAAGACACGCTGCGTGAAGTCCGCATGGCGCTGCTGGAAGCTGACGTTGCGCTGCCGGTAGTGCGTGAATTTATTAATCGCGTGAAAGAGGCCGCCGTTGGCCACGATGTGAACAAAAGCCTGACGCCAGGCCAGGAGTTCATCAAAATCGTGCGCAACGAACTGGTTGCGGCGATGGGCGCTGAAAATAATGCGCTCAATCTGAATGCTCAGCCGCCAGCCGTGGTGCTGATGGCAGGTTTGCAAGGTGCTGGTAAAACCACTAGCGTGGCGAAACTGGGTAAATTCTTGCGCGAGAAGCATAAGAAAAAAGTGCTGGTAGTTTCTGCTGACGTTTATCGCCCCGCGGCGATCAAACAGCTGGAAACCCTGGCTGGCCAGGTCGGCGTGGATTTCTGTCCGTCCGATCTGAGTCAAAAGCCGGTAGATATTGTTCAGAACGCGCTAAAACAAGCCAAAGTGCAATTCTACGATGTGCTGCTGGTGGATACCGCCGGTCGTTTACACGTCGATGAAGCGATGATGGACGAAATCAAACAGGTACACGCCGCGATAAATCCGGTGGAAACCCTGTTTGTGGTCGATGCCATGACCGGTCAGGATGCCGCCAACACCGCGAAAGCCTTCAACGAAGCGCTGCCGCTGACCGGTGTGATCCTGACGAAAGTCGATGGTGATGCGCGCGGTGGTGCGGCGCTGTCGATTCGTCACATTACCGGCAAGCCAATCAAATTTATGGGGATGGGTGAGAAGACCGAAGCGCTGGAAGCTTTCTATCCAGAGCGTATCGCGTCGCGCATTCTCGGCATGGGCGATGTTCTGTCGCTGATCGAAGATATCGAAAGCAAAGTTGACCGCGATCAGGCGGAGAAACTGGCGAAGAAACTGAAAACCGGCGACGGTTTTGATCTCAACGACTTCCTTGAGCAGTTGAAGCAGATGCGTAACATGGGCGGCATGGCGAGCCTGATGGGCAAACTGCCGGGCATGGGGCAACTGCCTGACAACGTGAAATCGCAGATGGATGACAAAGTGCTGGTCCGCATGGAAGCCATCATCAATTCGATGACGCGTAAAGAGCGTGAGAAGCCAGAAATTATCAAGGGGTCGCGCAAACGTCGTATTGCGTTGGGCTCAGGCATGCAGGTGCAAGATGTCAACCGACTGCTGAAACAGTTCGATGATATGCAGCGCATGATGAAGAAAATGAAGAAAGGCGGCATGGCCAAAATGATGCGTGGCATGAAAGGTATGATGCCGCCTGGATTCCCTGGTCGCTAAGGCGGCCGTCATAAAGCCGGAAATTTGGCACGCTTAGGTTGCTTTTTGCGCCAAAATGAGTAAAATTTTCGGGCTTTTTATATCGCGCTCGGGCCCCGTTCCTCGATGGGGCCCGAGCGCTTTATTAACTAATGAGGATGTTATGGTAACAATTCGTTTGGCACGTCACGGCGCTAAAAAGCGTCCGTTCTATCAGGTCGTCGTCACTGACAGCCGCAATGCTCGTAACGGTCGTTTCATCGAGCGCGTAGGTTTCTTCAACCCGATCGCTTCTGGTCAGGCTGAAGGTCTGCGTCTGGATCTGGACCGTATTGAGCACTGGGTTGGCCAGGGCGCAACGCTTTCTGATCGCGTTAACGCGCTGATCAAAGAAGCAAAGAAAGCAGCTTAATCTGTCACGGTGGTGAGCATGAGCATTAAACCTGCCGGGCAGCCTCCCGTTAACCCGATTGTATTGGGAAAAATGGGCGCGGCTTACGGAATTCGGGGTTGGCTCAAAGTGTTTTCCTCCACTGAAGACGCTGAAAGCATCTTCGACTACCAACCTTGGTTCATCCAGCGCGCCGGTAAATGGCAGCAGGTCGAACTCGAGGGCTGGAAGCACCACAATCAGGACCTGATCATCAAAGTCAAAGGCATTGACGATCGGGACGCTGCGGCACAGTTGACCAATTGCGAAATTACGGTCGACTCCACGCAGCTGCCAGCGCTGGAAGCAGGCGATTACTACTGGAAAGACCTTATGGGAATGAAAGTAGTGAACCTCGAAGGCTACGAGATGGGCAAAGTCATTGATTTGATGGAAACCGGATCGAACGACGTTCTCGTCGTTAAGGCAAACCTGAAGGATGCATTCGGTGCGCAAGAGCGGTTAATCCCGTTTCTTGATGAACAGGTTATCAAGAAAGTCGATCTCTCTACTGGCCTTATTGAAGTAGATTGGGATCCTGGTTTTTGATCTCCGGACAATCCGGTAACGTAACGGCGAACGCGATGTGGATTGGTGTTATTAGCCTGTTTCCAGAGATGTTTCGCGCTATTACCGAGTACGGGGTAACTGGCCGGGCAGTAAAAAATGGCCTGCTCGACATTCACAGCTGGAGTCCTCGTGACTTCACGCATGACCGGCACCGTACCGTGGACGATCGTCCTTACGGCGGCGGACCGGGAATGTTGATGATGGTGCAACCCTTACGGGACGCCATCTCCGCAGCGAAAGCAGCGGCGGGAGAAGGTGCTAAGGTGATTTATCTTTCACCTCAGGGACGCAAACTGGACCAACAGGGCGTTTGCGAACTGGCGACCCATCAGAAGTTGATTCTGGTGTGTGGTCGCTATGAAGGGATAGATGAGCGCGTGATTCACACTGAGATTGATGAAGAATGGTCAATCGGTGATTACGTTCTTAGTGGCGGTGAGCTGCCAGCCATGACGTTGATAGACTCGGTCGCCCGGTTTATTCCCGGCGTACTGGGAAAACAGGCGTCAGCCGATGAGGATTCGTTCTCGGATGGTTTGCTGGATTGCCCGCACTATACCCGACCTGAAGTGTTAGAAGGGATGGAAGTTCCGCCAGTTTTACTGTCGGGCAACCATGCCGATATTCGCCGCTGGCGCCTGAAACAGTCGTTAGGCCGTACCTGGCTAAGAAGACCTGAACTTCTGGAAAACCTGGCTCTGACTGAAGAGCAAGCACGGTTGCTAAATGAGTTCCAGCGTGAACATCAGCAGCAACAAAACGATGAGGCGGGAGAGTAATCTTCCCTCACTATCAGTTTACCCAGGATAAGAGATTTAATTATGAGCAACATTATCAAGCAACTTGAACAAGAGCAGATGAAGCAGGACGTACCTTCATTCCGTCCGGGTGATTCCGTGGAAGTGAAAGTATGGGTCGTAGAAGGTTCTAAGAAGCGTCTGCAGGCATTCGAGGGCGTGGTTATCGCTATTCGTAACCGCGGTCTGCATTCTGCATTCACTGTTCGTAAGATTTCTAACGGCGAAGGTGTTGAGCGTGTCTTCCAGACTCACTCTCCAGTAATTGACAGCATTGCTGTTAAACGTCGTGGTGCTGTGCGTAAAGCCAAACTGTATTACCTGCGTGAGCGTACCGGTAAGTCAGCTCGTATCAAAGAGCGTCTTGGCGCGTAAGCGACTTCTCAAAGTTAATAGCAAACAAGGGGTTGGCCATTTGGCCAGCCCCTTTTTTTATGGGCGTATAAGAGCGCAGGATCATCCCTAAGATGGAAAAGTGTATGTTTCCTGAAAACAATGAAAATCAAAATGTTATACCAAACTTTCAGTTGAGAGCATCATCAGAAAATAATTGTATGTAACCTTTAGTTTACACTTTCACTCTGCCGTCATTTCAATTATGTATTTGATTTTAATGGTTATTTTAATATTACCTGTGTTTTTTATTTGATGTGGTAATAAATGTGTACATGGGTGGATTGCAACCTGTACAGGGTGTGATAAAGTAAGCGCCATCCTCAGTGAGGATCCCAAACCGCATAAACGAGTGAAAAGGATCGCAATCATGCAAAAAGACGCGCTGAACAATGTGCATATCGCCGACGAACAAATTTTGATTACCCCGCAAGAGCTGAAAGCCAAATTCCCGCTCACTGCGGCGCAGGAAGCGCAAATTGCGTCTTCTCGCCAAACCATTGCCGATATTATTGCGGGCCGCGATCCGCGTCTGTTGGTGGTTTGTGGTCCTTGTTCGATTCACGATACTGAAGCCGCGCTTGCCTATGCCCGTCAGTTGCAATCTCTCTCTGCACAGTTGAAGGATCAGCTGTACATCGTTATGCGCGTTTATTTTGAAAAACCTCGAACCACCGTCGGCTGGAAGGGGTTAATCAACGATCCTTACATGAACAACTCGTTTGATATGGAAGCTGGCCTGCATATCGCGCGTCAACTGCTGGTTAATCTCGTTGAGATGGGTTTACCGCTGGCGACCGAAGCGCTGGATCCGAATAGCCCGCAATATCTTGGCGATCTGTTTAGCTGGTCAGCGATTGGTGCGCGTACCACTGAATCACAAACCCACCGTGAAATGGCTTCAGGCCTTTCCATGCCGGTTGGTTTTAAAAATGGTACGGATGGCAGCCTGGGCACCGCGATTAACGCCATGCGCGCCGCCGCAATGCCGCACCGTTTTGTTGGCATCAATCAGGCCGGCCAGGTTTGCTTGCTGCAAACGCAGGGCAACCCAGATGGGCATGTGATTCTGCGCGGCGGTAAAGCACCAAACTACGGTCCAGAAGATGTCGCTCAGTGTGAAAAAGAGATGCTGAAAGCGGGACTGCGTCCGGCCTTAATGATAGATTGCAGCCATGGTAATTCTAATAAAGACTATCGTCGCCAGCCTGGCGTAGCCGAATCGGCTATTGCGCAGATTAAAGATGGAAACCGTTCCATCATTGGCCTGATGTTGGAAAGCAACATTCATGAAGGCAACCAGTCTTCTGAACAGCCACGTAGCGAAATGAAATACGGTGTGTCCGTCACTGATGCCTGCATCAACTGGGAAACCACTGAAACGTTGCTGCGTGAAATCCATCAGGATCTGCAGGGAGTGCTGTCGGCGCGTCTGTCACACGAGGTGTAATGAGTCATGGTGGCTGAACTGACCGCGCTACGCGATCAAATCGATGAAGTAGATAAAGCACTGCTTGGGTTACTGGCAAAACGACTGGAGCTGGTAGCCGAAGTAGGGGAAGTTAAAAGCCGCTACGGTTTGCCGATCTATGTTCCTGAGCGTGAGGCCAGCATGCTGGCTTCACGCCGCCAGGAAGCTGAAGCGCTCGGCGTGTCGCCGGACTTGATTGAAGATGTATTGCGTCGTTTGATGCGTGAATCCTATGCGCATGAAAATGACAAAGGCTTCAAAACGCTGTGTCCGACATTGCGTCCGGTAGTGATTGTAGGTGGCCGCGGCCAGATGGGGCGTCTGTTTGAAAAGATGCTGACGCTTTCTGGCTATCAGGTCCGCATTCTGGATAAAGGCGATAGGGAACGCTCTGACGAGCTGCTGAAAGATGCGGGCATGGTGATCATCAGTGTGCCAATTCATCTGACCGAGCAAATCATCGGTGAGCTGCCGAAATTGCCAGAAGACTGCATTCTGGTCGATCTGGCTTCGGTGAAGAATCGCCCGCTGCAGGCGATGCTGGCCGCGCACACCGGACCGGTTCTGGGCTTGCATCCGATGTTTGGTCCGGACAGCGGCAGCCTGGCAAAGCAGGTTGTGGTTTGGTGTGATGGCCGTCAGCCGGAAGCTTATCAGTGGTTTCTTGAGCAGATTCAGGTTTGGGGCGCGCGGCTGCATCGTATCAGTGCCGTTGAGCACGACCAGAATATGGCGTTTATTCAGGCACTGCGTCACTTTGCGACTTTCGCTTACGGTCTGCATCTGGCGGAAGAGAACGTTAATCTGGATCAGCTGCTGGCGCTATCTTCACCGATATACCGCCTTGAACTGGCAATGGTTGGACGTCTGTTTGCGCAGGATCCACAGCTTTACGCGGACATCATCATGTCCTCGGAGAGCAATCTGGCGCTTATTAAACGTTATTACCAGCGATTTGGCGATGCGATCAAACTGCTCGAGCAGGGCGATAAGCAAGCCTTTATCGATAGCTTTGAGCGCGTCGAACACTGGTTTGGTGATTACGCGAAACGCTTCCTGGTCGAAAGCAGAAGCATGCTGCGATCGGCGAACGATAGCCGGCAGTAAAAACAAAAGGCATCCTCACGGATGCCTTTTTGCTTAGAGACGCGGCTCAACCGGCACCACATTCTCGCCTGGATAGCAGCCAAGAACTTTTAATGAACGGGTTAAGCCGCTCAACTCGGTTAACGCCAACTGCATATTTTCTGACTGCAGATTGCCCTGCACATCAATATAAAACATCTCTTCCCACGGATTGCCGTTGATGGGACGGTTTTCCAGTTTGCTCATGATGAGGCCGTGGTTACGTAATACCATCAGCGCTTCCACCAATGCGCCTGCTTGTTGACCCGTTGCCATGATCAATGTTGTTTTCGCTGGAACCTGACCCGAAACTTCAATCGCTTTACGTGCCAGCACGATGAAGCGCGTGTGGTTCTGCTGTTGATTGGCCAGATTGCGCTCCAGCACCTGCAATCCATACAGCTCACCGCCCGCTTCGCTACCCAATGCGGCAACCTTTGGTGAATTCATCGCTGCCACTTTCTCCATCGCTGCAGCAGTGCTTTCGGTGTATTCGATTTTCCACTGCGGGAAACGATTAATGAACTGGCTGCACTGCTGGAATGGCTGTGGATGGCTATATACCGTTTCGATCTGCTGCAAATCGGTGCTGCCGTTGACCAGCACACAGTGCTCAATTGGAATGGTCAGTTCACCCACAATCGATAGCGTGGTTTGCTGAAGCAGATCGTAAACGTCGTTGATCGAACCAGAGCTGGTATTTTCAATCGGCATCACCGCGTAGTCCGCTTGTCCACTTTCCACCTGATGAATGATGTCATGGAATTTCAGGCAGCCGATCTCAACCATTGAATCAAAATGCCGGGTAGCGTATTTGCGCGCCGCGAGATGTGAGTAAGAACCTTTCGGACCAAGGAATGCAATGCGCGGTGCGTGAGCATGTGGATGGTTGAGATTCTTTTGCAACAAGGCTTGCTGAGTTAGAACCGAATCTTCAATCACCAACTGAAACAGGCGAGTGATGTAATGCGCATCAAGCTGATGCTTTTTACCCAGTGAAATTAAGTTTTCCAGCAGAGCGCGTTCACGCTCAACGTCGCGGATAGGGCGATGCGTTGCCAGTTTAGCCTGCGCAACTTCAACGGCCAGTATGCGACGCTCCGACAAAAGCGCTAAGAGTTTTTCATCAACGGCGCTGATTTTATCGCGTAATGCCAGCAGCGGATTTTCGGGATTCATAGGGCTCACCTGTAAAATGTCCAATAAAAAAGCCTCCCATTTGGGAGGCTTTGTTGTTCGTCTTCGCATTCATTTTCACATGACGAATCGCCTCCCAATCAGGGGAAGGTAAAAAAGAATGCGAAGAAGAACGGCAGATGTTTCATGGTTGTTTCCATAAATGAAGTGGCTTGAGAGTAACCGCAGTGATTTAAAGCTGTCAATAAAAAACGCGCCCGGAGGCGCGTTACTAAAGATGTTTGCTTATTCTGTAGGAAGAAAATCTTTCACACTGCTGTTGGCGCGACGGGCTTCGGGTTTGTGTTGCGCTTTATTGAGTTGTCGCTCCAGCTTGGCAATCAAGTCATTGATGGCCGTATACATATCATCATGTTTCGCGCTGGCAACCAGCGTTCCGTTAGGCGTATTAATGGTGGCATCAGCCACAAATTCCTTCGGCTCTTTCGATAACACAATGTGAGGGTTTATCAGATGTGTTTGCCATTTTTCCAGCTTGGCGAGACGCTCTTCAACGTGGTTACGGATGGCCTCGGTGATTTCCATTTGTTTGCTGGTAATGTTCAGAATCATAGTTAAACCTCTCTGTCATTTCCGTGTGGGTAGGTCCAGCATACCGCGGAAATCAAGAAAATGTGTGATCTAAATCACATTGAAATGTCACTTTTTGTCAATGCCGCTTAATTGTGAGAAAGGCCGGGAAAGTGGCGGGAAATACTTGAAGACGACTGGGGAAGGGCGCATGATTGACTAGATAACTGCAGCGATAAATCCGTAAAACTGCTGAATTATCCACAAAGTGACATAAAAAAAGCAGCCTCATGGGCTGCTTTTTTGTGGGTGTAATAATCAGGACTGATTATTTGCCGCAATGATTTTTGCCACTTTGTCGGCCTCGGCCGTCAACTGCAGCTGGCGGTAAGCATTCTCCATCAACGGCAACGCTTCGTGGGTCGCCTCAGTATCCGGATAATCCTTCATCATTGTTTCCACGCGGTTAACAACAGCGACATAGGCACCGCGCTTGGTATAGAATTGCGCCACCGAGAGTTCATACTTCGCCAGGCGCTCTTTCAGGAATGCCAAACGTTTCTGCGCATCCGCAGCATATTGGCTGTTTGGATAACCGCGCAGTAATTGCGAGAAGTCACGGAAAGCATCACGAGCGTGCGTCGGATCACGATCGGAACGATCGATACCGAAGAAGCCCTGCAGTGCAGAATCGTCCAGCGCCATATCCGTCAGACCTTTCATATAGATGACATAGTCGATATTCGGATGGGTTGGATTCAGACGCATAAAGCGAGATATAGCGGCTTGCGCCAGTGGCAGATCGGCATTTTTGTAATACGCGTAGATCAAATCCAGCTGTACTTGCTGCGAGTAAGGGCCAAACGGATAGCGGTTATCCAGTGCTTCCAGTTGCTTAATCGCCGCTTTAAAGTTACCGTCCTGCAGCTTTTGCTGGGCCGTGGCGTAAATTTCAGACGGCGGGCTGTCCGGGACTGGATCTGATGAGCCAGAACAACCCACAAGCGCCAGGCTCAGGCTCAGTGTGGCAGCAGCCACCAGATGTTTCATACGCGTCATGACGAAATGATTATCCTCAAAGTGTTGTAGCAGAAGCTGTCCGTATAGCTCCCAGTTATGACCAGGTACGATAGCACATTATATTAAACGGCATCGCCGTGAAAACCCAACGTTAACGAAGAAGCTGTATATGGCACAACAAGTTCAACTCACCGCAACGGTGTCCGAAGCACAGCTTGGACAACGCTTAGATCAGACTTTGGCAGAATTGTTCCCTGATTATTCACGTTCTCGCATAAAAGAATGGATTCTCGAGCGCCGAGTCAGCGTCAACGGCACTATCATCGATAAACCAAAAGAAAAAGTTTATGGCGGTGAGCATGTCTCGATTGATGCTGAGATCGAAGAAGAGCAACGCTGGGAAGCGCAAAACATCCCATTGAATATCGTCTATGAAGATGACGACATTC
This sequence comes from Pantoea endophytica, assembly GCF_002858935.1. GTDB lineage: Bacteria > Pseudomonadota > Gammaproteobacteria > Enterobacterales > Enterobacteriaceae > Pantoea > Pantoea leporis. The sequence continues at coordinate 69,189 of NZ_PJRT01000017.1, forward strand.
TGGTCATCAACAAACCTCGCGGTTTGGTGGTACATCCCGGCGCCGGTAATCCTGATGGCACAGTGCTTAACGCACTGCTTTATCACTATCCACCGATCGTTGACGTACCTCGTGCAGGTATTGTTCATCGTCTGGATAAAGATACCACCGGTTTGATGGTGGTCGCGAAAACCGTTCCTGCGCAAACGCACCTGGTTGAAACGCTGCAGCTGCGCGAAATCACGCGTGAGTATGAAGCGGTGGCTATTGGCACCATGACTGCGGGCGGTACGGTGGATCAGCCCATGGCGCGCCACTCAACCAAACGTACGCACATGGCGGTGCACCCGATGGGTAAACCGGCAACCACGCACTATCGCATCATGGAGCATTTTCGTGCCCATACGCGTTTGCGTTTGCGTCTCGAAACCGGTCGTACCCATCAAATTCGTGTGCATATGGCGCATATTAACCATCCGCTGGTGGGCGATCCGCTGTACGGTGGCCGCCCACGTCCGCCAAAAGGGGCATCTGAAGCTTTCATCACTACGCTACGGGGTTTTGATCGCCAGGCGCTGCATGCCACGATGTTACGTCTCTATCACCCAATCACCGGTATTGAGATGGAATGGCATGCGCCGTTGCCGCAGGATATGGTCGATTTAATTGATGCGCTGAAAGCCGATACCCTTGAATTCCGCGATCAGATGGATTGGCTATGAGTGAATGGATCATCCCGGATTGGCCTGCGCCGCAGCATGTTCGGGCATGTTCCACCACGCGTTACGGCGGCGTCAGCGCTGCTCCATGGGATTCGTTGAATCTTGGTGGGCATGTTGGCGACGCTGAGGCGCATGTTGCTCAGAATCGTCAGCGCCTGGTTGAGCAACTGACGTTACCTGCAATGCCGCAATGGCTGGATCAGATCCATGGTCAAGTGGTTGCGCGTTTACCCGCCAGCGATCCGCTGCCGCGCGCTGATGCCGCAATCACGCGTGAAAGCGGGGTTGTTTGCGCAGTGATGACGGCGGATTGTTTGCCGGTGCTGTTCTGCAGCAAGGATGGCAGTGAAGTCGCTGCAGCACATGCCGGTTGGCGTGGACTCTGTAATGGTGTGCTGGAACAGACGTTGTCGCAGTTTCACTGCGCGCCAAATGACATTCATGCATGGCTTGGTCCGGCAATTGGGCCGCTGGCATTTGAAGTTGGCTCGGAAGTCAGAACGGCATTTATGGCCCATGATTCACAAGCGGAAGAGGCTTTCCGCCCGGCGGGTAACAAATACTTTGCCGATATTTGGCTGCTGGCGCGTCATCGTCTACAGGCCGCTGGCGTGCATTCCATCAGCGGTTCAACGCGATGTACCTTCCATGAGCGCGATGATTTTTTCTCCTACCGACGCGACGGAATCACCGGGCGTATGGCAACTTTGATTTGGCTGAGATAACCTTACGCCACAAGACGGTCCAGTTAGCGTATTTTTTGCTCACAACTCAGGTCATTAACCTTGAAAAATTTGAGGGATGACCTCATTTAATCTCCAGTAGCATTTTGACCTGTAATGGGAGGAATTATGCGTCTGGATCGTCTTACTAATAAATTTCAACTGGCACTTGCCGATGCACAGTCCCTTGCTCTGGGACATGACAATCAATTCATTGAACCCCTTCATTTGATGAGCGCATTGCTCAACCAGGAAGGCGGATCGGTGCGTCCGTTGCTCAGCGCAGCGGGTGCCGACGTGGCTGGCCTGCGTACCAGCATTGAACAAGCGATTAATCGACTACCTCAGGTTGAAGGCACGGACGGCGATGTGCAGCCATCCGCCGATCTGATTCGGGTACTCAATCTGTGCGACAAGCTGGCGCAAAAGCGCGGCGACAACTTTATATCATCTGAATTATTTGTTTTGGCGGCCCTCGATTCACGTGGCTCGCTGGCTGATCTTTTGAAATCAGCTGGCGCGACTCCGGAAAAACTCTCTGCGGCCATCGAGCAAATACGGGGAGGAGACAGCGTGAACGATCAAGGGGCTGAAGATCAGCGTCAGGCATTAAAAAAATACACCATCGACCTTACAGAGCGTGCCGAACTCGGCAAGCTTGATCCGGTTATCGGTCGTGATGAAGAAATTCGCCGCACCATTCAGGTGTTGCAGCGTCGTACCAAAAATAACCCGGTGCTGATTGGTGAACCCGGCGTCGGTAAAACGGCTATTGCCGAAGGTTTAGCGCAGCGCATCATCAATGGCGAAGTACCGGAAGGGCTGAAAGGCCGTCGCGTGCTGGCTCTGGATATGGGTTCGCTGGTGGCGGGCGCCAAATATCGCGGTGAATTTGAAGAGCGCCTCAAAGGCGTGCTTAGCGATTTGGCGAAGCAGGAAGGCAACGTCATTCTGTTTATCGACGAACTGCATACCATGGTGGGCGCAGGTAAAGCCGATGGCGCCATGGATGCCGGCAACATGCTGAAACCCGCATTGGCGCGTGGTGAGTTGCACTGTGTCGGCGCAACTACGTTGAATGAGTATCGTCAGTTCATAGAGAAAGATGCGGCGCTGGAACGTCGTTTCCAGAAAGTCTTCGTTGCTGAGCCGAGTGTCGAAGATACCATTGCCATTCTGCGCGGACTGAAAGAACGCTATGAGCTGCACCATCATGTGCAGATCACCGATCCGGCGATTGTGGCTGCGGCGACGTTGTCGCATCGTTACATCTCCGATCGTCAGCTGCCGGATAAGGCCATCGACCTGATAGACGAAGCGGCCTCAAGCATTCGTTTACAGATGGATTCGAAGCCTGAATCCCTTGATCGCCTTGAGCGCCGCATCATCCAGTTGAAACTTGAGCAGCAGGCGCTGAAGAAAGAGTCTGATGACGCCAGCGTGAAGCGTCTGGAAATGCTGGAAAGTGAACTTGACCAGAAAGAGCGTGAATATGCTGAGCTGGAAGAGGAGTGGAAAGCGGAAAAAGCCTCATTAACCGGCACGCAAAACATTAAAGCCGAGCTGGAGCAAGCGCGCCTGACGATGGAGCAAGCGCGTCGCGTTGGTGACCTGGGTCAGATGTCTGAGCTGCAGTACGGTAAAATTCCGGAGCTGGAGAAACAGTTAGCCATCGCTACGCAGTCTGAAGGTAAAACCATGAAGCTGTTACGTAATCGCGTAACGGATGTGGAGATCGCCGATGTACTGGCGCGTTGGACCGGAATTCCTGTCGCACGCATGATGGAAGGCGAGCGCGACAAGTTGCTGCGTATGGAGCAGGATTTGCATTCACGCGTCATTGGCCAGAACGAAGCGGTAGAAGCGGTTTCGAATGCGATTCGTCGTAGTCGTGCCGGCTTGTCCGATCCGAATCGTCCAATTGGTTCCTTCCTGTTCCTCGGACCAACGGGGGTAGGGAAAACCGAGTTGTGTAAAGCGCTGGCTAGCTTCCTGTTCGATAGCGATGACGCGATGGTGCGTATTGATATGTCCGAGTTTATGGAAAAACACTCGGTGTCGCGGCTGGTGGGTGCACCTCCGGGATATGTCGGCTATGAAGAGGGCGGTTATCTGACCGAAGCGGTACGTCGTCGGCCTTATTCGGTGATTCTGCTGGATGAAGTGGAGAAGGCGCATCCTGATGTGTTCAACATTCTGTTGCAGGTGCTGGATGATGGTCGCTTAACCGACGGACAGGGCCGTACGGTCGATTTCCGCAATACCGTGGTGATCATGACCTCGAACCTTGGCTCCGATCTTATTCAGGAACGTTTCGGTTCTCTGGATTATGCGGAGATGAAAGAGGTGGTGATGACGGTTGTGGGGCAGCATTTCCGCCCAGAGTTTATCAACCGTATCGATGACATGGTGGTGTTCCACCCATTGGGCGAAAAACACATTGCTTCAATTGCGCAGATTCAGCTGCAACGTTTGTATAAACGTCTTGAGGAGCGTGGCTATCAGCTGCATATCTCCGATGAGGCGCTCAAACTGCTCGGCGAGAATGGCTACGACCCGGTGTATGGTGCGCGTCCATTGAAACGTGCTATTCAGCAGCAGATTGAAAACCCGCTGGCTCAGCAGATTCTTTCTGGTGCCCTGGTTCCGGGAAAAACCATCGAAATGGATGTTAAAGACGATGTGATTGTTGCTCATCAGTAATCACTTCTGATTAAAACGGGCCTGCAGGCCCGTTTTTTTTGGCCTTTTGCAAGAATTAGCTGCTTTTTGCAACGCATAGCCTGGAAAGTGAGCGGTCGCGCGAAAACTTCAAATTAGCACTTGTCAGCTGAAATGAACTCCCTATAATGCGCCACCACTGAGACGGCAAAGCGGCAACGCAGACGACTCGGCAGGGAGTGAAGAAATTCATCCCGCCGGATGAAAACGCTGAAAAAAGTGTTTGACTCCGAAGGAGAGTAGCGTAGTATACGCCACCTCGCGACAGACGGTTCAGCCGTTGTTCGCATCGCTCTTTAACAATTTATCAGACAATCTGTGTGGGCACTCGCAGGATTGATATCCGCGTCTCCGGACGCAAAAAATATCAAAGCCTCACGAGTGAACACATAATGAAATTCATTATGACGTTTTACAGATGAGCACCGCTGAACTCGTTTCAGCAAATCAAACTTAAATTGAAGAGTTTGATCATGGCTCAGATTGAACGCTGGCGGCAGGCCTAACACATGCAAGTCGAACGGTAGCACAGAGAGCTTGCTCTCGGGTGACGAGTG
>NZ_PJRT01000018.1 GCF_002858935.1 Pantoea endophytica
TCTCTTCTGGCGCTTTATCGATCTCATCGAATTTGCTTGCCTTACCGCCGTAGGTTTTAGCCAGTACGGTAGTAATTGCTGCAGTCAGGGTGGTTTTACCGTGGTCGACGTGACCGATGGTACCCACGTTTACGTGCAGTTTGTTACGCTGAAATTGCTCTTTCGCCATGGCGATAATTCCTTACGTTGTGCCTTCATGAGTCATGAAGGCATCAGTTCACAATTTTTAAACCGTAGCTTATTTGCTACGAGCTTCAATAACGGCCTGAGCGACGTTGTTCGGCGCATCATCGTACTTCAGGAACTCCATGGAGTAAGAAGCACGGCCTTTGGTCAGAGAACGCAGCTGGGTTGCATATCCGAACATTTCAGACAGCGGAACTTCAGCATGGATCTGAACGCCAGTAGCGTTAGATTCCTGTCCTTTGAGCATACCACGACGACGGCTAAGGTCACCGATAACGTCACCGGTGTTCTCTTCCGGAGTTTCTACTTCAACCTTCATGATTGGCTCAAGCAGAACAGGTTGTGCTTTCTTAAAGCCATCTTTAAAGGCTAAAGAAGCAGCCAGTTTAAACGCCAGCTCAGAGGAGTCGACATCATGGTATGAACCGAAGTGCAGACGAACACCCAGATCAACTACCGGATAACCAGCCAGTGGACCTGATTTCAGCTGCTCCTGGAGACCTTTATCAACCGCAGGGATGTATTCAGTTGGAATCACACCGCCCTTGATATCGTTGACAAATTCGTAACCTTTCGGATTAACGCCCGGCTCCAGTGGGTACATGTCGATAACAACATGACCATACTGACCACGACCACCAGACTGCTTGGCGTGTTTACCTTCGATATCGGTAACTTTCGCGCGAATCGCTTCACGGTAAGCAACCTGAGGTTTACCGACGTTCGCTTCAACGTTGAATTCACGCTTCATGCGGTCAACGATGATGTCGAGGTGCAGCTCACCCATACCTGCGATGATGGTCTGGTTGGTTTCTTCATCAGTCCATACGCGGAATGATGGATCTTCTTTCGCCAGACGACCCAGAGCCAGACCCATTTTTTCCTGGTCAGCTTTGGTTTTCGGCTCAACGGCGATAGAGATTACCGGCTCAGGGAATTCCATACGCTCAAGAATGATGACGTTGTCTGGGTCACACAGGGTGTCACCAGTGGTTACGTCTTTCAGACCGATCGCAGCGGCGATATCGCCCGCACGAACTTCCTTGATCTCTTCGCGTTTGTTCGCGTGCATCTGAACGATACGGCCCAGACGCTCACGGTTTGACTTAACCGGGTTGAACACGGTGTCACCGGTGTTAACAACACCAGAGTAAACGCGGAAGAAGGTCAGGTTACCAACAAACGGGTCGGTAGCGATTTTGAACGCCAGTGCAGCAAACGGCTCTTTGTCATCGGAATGACGCTCAGCCGGCGTGTCTTTACCGTCGTCCAGCATACCGTTAATCGCGGTAACGTCAGTCGGTGCTGGCAGGTATTCAACTACCGCATCCAGCATCGCCTGAACACCTTTGTTCTTAAATGCAGAACCACAGGTAACCAGGATGATTTCGTTTTTCAGAACGCGCTTACGCAGAGAAGTTTTAATCTCTTCTTCGGTCAGTTCTTCACCGCCGAAGAATTTCTCCATCAGCTCATCAGAACCTTCAGCAGCGGCTTCAACCAGCTTCGCACGCCACTCTTCAGCCAGTTCCTGCATATCAGCTGGAATATCTTCGTAAACGAAGGTAACGCCCTGATCGGCATCGTTCCAGTTGATCGCTTTCATTTTCACCAGGTCAACAACACCGGTGAAACCTTCTTCTGCGCCGATAGCCAGCTGAAGTGGAACTGGGTTTGCACCCAAGCGCACTTTCATCTGGTCAACAACTTTCAGGAAGTTAGCACCCATGCGGTCCATTTTGTTAACGAACGCGATGCGTGGAACTTTATATTTGTTAGCCTGACGCCATACGGTTTCAGACTGTGGCTGAACACCACCAACTGCACAGTAAACCATTACTGCGCCATCAAGCACACGCATAGAACGCTCAACTTCGATGGTGAAGTCAACGTGTCCCGGGGTGTCGATGATGTTTACGTGGTGTGGTTCAAACTGCTTAGCCATACCAGACCAGAAACAGGTAGTCGCAGCAGACGTGATGGTAATACCACGTTCCTGCTCCTGCTCCATCCAGTCCATGGTTGCTGCGCCGTCATGAACTTCACCGATTTTGTGGTTTACACCGGTGTAGAACAGAACACGTTCGGTAGTTGTAGTCTTACCGGCGTCGATGTGCGCACTGATACCAATGTTACGGTAGCGCTCAATGGGTGTTTTACGAGCCATTTGATTCCTCTGATTCTTAGACGTTCTAAGTTAAAAAAGCCCAGCAGGTGAGTCACTGGGACGCCCGCTGGGTTTATAACAACTACGTTGCTGTTACCAGCGGTAGTGTGCGAACGCCTTGTTGGCTTCAGCCATGCGGTGAACGTCTTCACGTTTCTTAACTGCAGTACCTTTGTTCTCTGCAGCATCAGAAAGTTCGTTCGCCAGGCGGAGAGCCATAGATTTATCACCGCGTTTACGAGCAGCTTCTACGATCCAACGCATTGCCAGGGCATTACGACGAACCGGACGGACTTCAACTGGAACCTGGTAGGTAGAACCACCAACGCGACGTGACTTAACTTCGACAGTCGGACGTACGTTTTCGAGAGCAACCTCGAACGCTTCCAGGCCATCTTTACCAGCGCGTTGAGCCAGGGTATCAAGCGCGGTATAGACGATAGATTCAGCAGTAGATTTTTTACCATCTACCATCAGGATATTTACAAATTTAGCCAGCAGCTCTGATCCGAACTTAGGATCCGGCAGAATTTTACGCTGACCAATGACGCGACGACGTGGCATGGAAATACTCCGTTGTTAATTCAGGATTGTCCAAAACTCTACGAGTTTAGTTTGACATTTAAGTTAAAACGTTTGGCCTTACTTAACGGAGAACCATTAAGCCTTTGGCTTCTTCACGCCGTACTTGGAGCGTGACTGCTTACGGTCTTTAACACCTGAGCAGTCCAGCGCGCCACGAACGGTGTGGTAACGCACACCTGGCAAGTCTTTAACACGACCGCCACGGATCAGGATCACTGAGTGTTCCTGCAGGTTATGACCTTCACCACCGATGTAGGAGGTAACTTCAAAACCGTTGGTCAAACGCACACGGCAAACTTTACGCAGTGCTGAGTTTGGTTTTTTAGGGGTAGTGGTGTACACACGAGTACATACACCACGTTTCTGCGGGCAAGCTTCCAGCGCAGGCACGTTGCTCTTTGCAACTTTGCGTACGCGTGGTTTGCGAACCAGCTGGTTAACTGTTGCCATTAAATAGCTCCTGGGATTTAGCTTTTTGCTTCGTAAACACGTAATAAATCGCCTCGTATTACTACGAGGAGGCAGAATTTTAGGGCTGTGTCAAAAGGGTGTCAAGAAATAACCAGGTTTTCGCTCTTACCAGGCCACTTGTTGTGGATGCTTCGCTGTCATCGCAACGAAACCAGTATAGTCCAAACGTGCTACATTGGTCGAAATTTGCTCACCCAGGCCGCGCGCGCCCACATCTTCTTCTAATACCCACAGCGTAGCCGGCGATGCGCTGAGCTTGATTAACATTTGGCTGCCAGCCAAAGCGGCGCTGACGCCATCCTGCAATAAAAGTAGATCGTCGCCTTCCTGCAATAAAAGCAGCAGGCTATCGAGGTCGCATTGCCAGGGAGATTGCAACAGCGTGTACAGCATGATCAGTTCTCAGAATCGAATAACACGATGATAGGAAGCCAGCTTTTCGCGTAGCGATGCGGCCTCCAGCACCTCAGCAGCCAACACACGTTCGGCCGTCAAACTTTGCCCGCGCGCCAGCAGCGAATCGGCGCAGACAAAACACTGGTCAATATCGTACAACTCCAGCACGCCAAAGGTCGCGATGTAGTTACGCGCCAGAATTTGCTCAGGTTGTTGGTCGCGATTGAGCTGCAGCACGCCATCCCCGATAAAGAACAGACCGATATCTTCGCTTAGCGCGCCCGTCGCCAGCACAGCATCCAGCCCTTCCCTGCCCGCGCTGCTGCCGTGCGGTGCCTGAGTAAATAGAAAAGCCACGCGGTTCATCAGAATTGCACCAGACGATCGCAGCTGAGCGCGGCTTCTGCCAATGCGCCCAAACCGCTGAGTTCAAAACCCGGCTGCAAGTTACTGCCCGCCAGTTGCAAGCGCGCGGCTTCCTGCGCGTCGGTTACGCCACGACGTAATGCTGCGGCCACGCAGATATTCAGCACGGCGCCACTTTCAGCGCGCAACTGCTGCCATTCACGCACCATATCCACCTCATCGCTGGCCGGCGCGCTCAGTTGGTTGGCGTTCAATACGCCTTCACGATAGAAGAACACGCTCTCCAGATGGTGCCCGGCCTTAATAAGTGCGCGCGCAAACAGCAGCGCGCTGCTGGCGTGTTGCGTGCCGTATGCCGGTCCGGTGACCAGCAAGGTGTAGCGCATTAGCGATCCTGCCCCTGAAAATCACCGCTTTTAAACTGGCGAATGTAGAGGTAAACCGTGTGCTTGGAGATATTGAGGCGATCGGCCACCTGGTTAATCGCATCTTTAATGTCGAAGATACCCTTCTCATACATATTGAGCACGATCTGGCGATTCTTAGCATTATTAGAGACGTTACGGTCAGCGCTCACTTCTTCAATCGCGAACTCAAGCGTCTGCATCACCAGATCTTCCACCGAGCTGGCAAAGTTGACGTTGGAATCCACCTGCTGCATCTCCGGCGGCATAAAGGTCGACATAATCTGCGAGAACGGAACGTCGAGGTTCATGTTGATGCACAGCAAGCCAATAACGCGCTGCTGGCGATTACGAATCGCGATCGTGACCGATTTCATCAGCACACCGCTTTTCGCGCGCGTGAAGTAGGCTCTGGAGACATTGCTGTCGGCGCCGTGCATATCGTGCAGCATACGCAGCGCCAAATCGGTAATCGGCGAACCCACTTTACGCCCGGTATGTTCACCGTTGGCGATACGCACCGCAGAACACTTCAAATCTTCCAGCGAGTGCAGCACGATTTCGCAGTGCGAGCCAATCAGCATCGCCAGGCCATCGACAACGGCTTCGTAGGATTTGAGGATATCGTAATCTGCTTGCTCGAACGGACGTTGCTCCAGTAAATCGAAGTCAGTCAGTTCACCGGGATTGAATGGATTAGACATCGAAGACATTACCCTAAATGGCTGGAGCCTGTCTCGACAGCATTGGGGCAGACTCATATTGTGATAATTGTGCAGGCGCTAGTCTGGCAAATGTGCTGGTCTTTAGCCAGACCTTTACTCTCTTCTCCGCAATAAAAACGCCGCCCGAGGGCGGCGTGATGCAGAAAGTTAAGATTACTGGGCTTTCTGATCGGCAGCGACTGGAGCCTGCGCTTTTTCGTCCGCTTTCGGCGCGGGTTTGATGTCGAGCAGTTCAACATCGAACACCAGCGTAGAGTTGGCCGGAATACCCGGAACGCCATTTTTGCCGTAAGCCAGGTTCGGTGGGATCACCAGCTTGATTTTACCGCCTTTCTTCACGTGCTTCAGACCTTCGGTCCAGCCCGGAATCACACCGTCCAGACGGAACGACAGCGGCTCACCGCGGGTATAAGAGTTATCGAACTCAGTACCGTCGATCAGCGTCCCTTTGTAGTTCACAACCACAGTGTCGCTGTCTTTCGGCGCGCTACCGGTACCCTCTTTCTCTACCTGATACAGCAGGCCAGATTCGGTTTTCTTCACGCCTTTTTCTTTAGCGAATTTGTCAGCGTAAGCGGAACCCTTATCGGAGTTCTCTTTCGCGTCTTTTTCCATCTTCGCCTGAGCAGCACCTTTTACGCGGCCTTCAAAGGCCTGCAGGGTTTGCTCGATCTCTTGATCAGAGAGTTTGCTCTTGCCGCCAAAGGCGTCCTGAACACCCGCGATCAACTGATCTTTATCAAGTTTGATGCCCAGCTTCTCTTGTTCCTTCAGAGAGTTGTCCATGTAGCGACCCAGGGACGCGCCAAGTGCATAAGCTGATTGCTGGTCTTCGTTTTTGAAGGCAGCATTTTTCGGTGCTTGCGGCGCAGCCTGAGCGGCGTCTGCTGGAGCAGCGGCGGTTTCTGCTGCCATTGCCAGCGGTGCATTCAGCGCGAAGGCCATGGTGGTAGCTAACAATGTGACTTTAAACAGTGAATTCATCCTTTCTCCAAAACCGAAGCCTCTAACCTCGGGAATCATTGCGGACTGAGGCCCACACTATAACTTTACGTGGCAGCGGCGAACACTCCCACAATGTAATTACCCGTCCAACCTCCGACCTTTTTTGCTTCAGGAAGTTTCATCAGAGATATAGGCGTTATGCGGCGTTTCAATGCAGCATGGCGCGGAAAGATAAAATATCAGGTGATTCTGAAGCGAAAGGCCGTAGAATCAGGCCCAAAACAGACTAACGTGCAGCACCGCAAGATGAGGAAAGATCATGCAACCAACAGAATGGGAACAACGCCTTGAGGCGCTGGAGAGCAAGCTGGCTTTTCAGGAATACACCATCGATCAGCTCAATCAAACGGTGGTTCAGCATGAGCTGGAGATGATCAGACTGCGTGAGCAGGTCCGTCTGTTAATCGATAAAGTGAAAGATAGCGCGCCGTCGATGATCGCATCACAAGCAGAAGAAACCCCGCCGCCGCATTACTAATGTCCAGAATGGCTGCGCCACATCGATGCCGCGTTGCTGCGTCACCGTGAGATGCTCACATACTACAGTATGCTGCGCTCTCCCGATTCCTGGCGCCTTGCCTCAATGTTGCTCGCACATTCTTAGATGCTGTATATAAGAAAGGCCACCCGAAGGTGGCCTCGCCAGCATCACACTAATTAGTGGCTGCAGCCGCAACCGCCAGTGCCACAACCGCCCTGGCCGTGATCGTGACCATGGTCGTGGTCATGATCGTGATGATGACCATCAGCGCCATGCACGTGGCCGTGCGCCAGCTCTTCTTCGGTCGCTGCGCGAATCGCCACAACTTCCACGTTGAAGTTCAGGTTCTGACCCGCCAGCATGTGGTTACCATCAACCACTACGTGCTCATCTTCAACTTCGGTGATTTCAACCGGAACTGGACCCTGATCGGTTTCTGCCAGGAAGCGCATGCCAACCTGCAGTTCGTCAACGCCCATAAACACGTCTTTTGGCACGCGCTGAACGAGGTTGTCATCGTATTGACCGTAAGCGTCGTTCGCCGGGATATGCACGTCAAACTTATCGCCTACATCATGATTTTCCAGCGCTTTTTCCAGACCAGAAATCAGGGAACCATGACCGTGCAGATAGTCCAACGGCGCACTCACCGGTGACTCGTCAACCAACACACCGTCTTCGGTACGAACCTGATACGCCAGGCTCACCACCAGGTCTTTTGCTACTTTCATGATATCTCCTAACCGTTGAGAACTAAGATCCCGTCCCATTGGTCAATTTTGCGTGCAATAACCAACCAGAAAGGTTCAAGACTGAGGATGCCAACAAATGTGTTGTTGCATACTGCTCAGCGTTAATGGCGCCGATTGTAACGGAATTCAATCCCGCTGTAAGTTCAAGCTTAAAAAAAGCTGAGCCATTGCGCTACTCAGGATGAAAAATGCCGATCACTTGCTCATTGCTGCGAACCTGATCGCGCACCTGCTTATCCGCTTCCCGCATTTGATGACCGCACTCGACGCACTCCACCACATCAACATTGTTCTCACGCCACAATGCCAACGTGTCTTTTTCCTGGCAGTGCGGGCAAACCGCACCGGCAATAAATTGTTTACGCATACTGTTTCCTGCCGTCGTTAGTGAACGGATTGAGTAAGTATAGTTCTACTCGTCATCCCAGCCGTCAAACTGACGTTTCTCGTGCTGCATTTCGCGCTGGAAGATATCCTCCAGCTCGCGCCGCGCCTCACGCACACGCGAAACCTGCGCGCTGTCATCGTGGCTGGGCACCAGCTCACGCAGCATACGCATATCCAGACGACGGAAATGTTGCTGCGCGCGCTGCGCCTGATGCGGATGCATGCCCAGCGAGATCAGCGTTTTACGACCCAGCTCCAGCGCACTGGAGAACGTCTCACGCGAGAACAGCGTAACACCCGCCTGCAACAGTTCGTGCGCCTCAACACGTCCACGCGCACGCGCCAGGATTTCCAGCTGCGGGAAATGCTGCTGACACAGTTGTACGATGGTCATCGAATCTTCCGGATCGTTACAGGTAATGACGATGGATTGCGCATTCTCCGCGCCCGCCGCACGCAGCAGCTCCAACTCGGTGGCGTCGCCATAGTAAACCTTATAGCCATATTTACGCATCAGGCTCACCGCGGAGATATCACGCTCCAGCACGGTAATGCGCTTGTTGTTCGCCATCAGCAAACGGCCAACAACCTGACCAAAACGACCAAAGCCCACCACAATCACCTGCGGCTGATCGTCCTCAACAAAGTGCTTCTCGGCATTTTCATCGGGCTCATTAAAGCGGTGCGCCAGTAGACGATCGATGCCGTTCATCAGCAGCGGCGTGGTCATCATGGATAACGTCACCGTCACCAGCAGCAGCGGCATTTGGTCGCCGCTGAACATTTTGGCTGACGACGCCGCCGAGAACAGCACAAAGGCAAACTCGCCGCCCTGGCTTAACACACCGGCAAACTGCTGGCGCTCCGAACTGCGCAGGCCATAAATGCGCCCCAGCACATACAGCACCAGCGTTTTCACCGTCACCAGAATCAGCACGCCCAGCAAAATTTCAGTGATGTGGGTATAAAGCACGCCGAGATTCAGCGCCATGCCAACCGAAATAAAGAACAAGCCCAGCAACAAACCTTTGAACGGTTCAATGGCCACTTCCAGCTCGTGGCGATACTCGCTTTCCGCCAACAGAATACCCGCGATGAAAGTACCGAGCGCCATCGACAGGCCGAGCGCATCCATAAACAGTGCCGAACCCAGCACCAGCAGCAGTGAGGCGGCAGTAAACACTTCGCGCACGCCGGATGCGGCAATGAAGCGCAGAATCGGGCGCAGCAGATAACGACCACCAATCAGCATCCCACCGAACGCCAGCACTTTCATCCCAACTTTCAACCAGTCAACATGACCGCTGTCGCCGCCCGCCAGCAGCGGCACCAGCGCCAACGCGGGAATCACCGCTAGATCCTGGAACAGCAACACTGAGAAGCCGAGCTGTCCCGATTCACTGCGGTTCATGCCTTTATCGCGCATCAGCTGCAGCGCCATCGCCGTGGATGACATTGCCAGACCAATGCCGCCAATCACCGCCGCCTGCCAGCTAAAGTCGGTCAGCCACAGCAATCCGCCGAGAATGGCGGCGGAAATCAGCACCTGAGCCGCACCAACGCCAAATATCGAACGGCGCAGCGCCCACAGTTTCGAGGGGTTCAGTTCAAGCCCGATGATGAACATCAGGAACACCACGCCGAGTTCCGAGAAGTGCAGAATCTCCTCAACGTCGCTGATGAACCCCAAACCCCACGGACCAATCGCGATACCGGCCAGCAGATAGCCCAGCACCGCGCCAATGCCGAGACGCGCCGCAATCGGCACAATCAGCACCGCCGCGACCAGATAAATCACGCCCGCCGTCAGTAACGTTTCGCCTTCCATCACACACCTCCCTGCGGCAGCGGTGAAGCCAGCCAGTCACCATACGCGCGCGCAAAATTACGCATCACGTCCGGCGTTTGTCGACGCGCCCAGTAAATCACCATCGGCGTCATCCAGTGCATGCGGCACATCTGCGCCGTCAGCTCAAACGGACGCATAATGTCACTCATCGGATAGCGATTCAGGCCGCTAGGGTGATAAGCCGCTTCCGGTTCGCCGGTAGTGACCACGCTGCGCCAGTATTTGCCTTCCAGCGCATTACCATCCGGTCCGCTGGCAAAGCCGCGCGACAGCACACGATCCAGCCACTCCTTCAGGAGCGCCGGGCAGCTGTAGGTATAAAGTGGATGTTGGAATACAACGATTTGATGGTCGCGCAGCAGTTGCTGCTCATAGTGAATATCAATAAAAAAATCCGGATAGTGGGCGTATAAATCGTGCACCGTGACGTGGTCCAGTTCCATAGCCGACTGCAGCAAAACCCGATTAGCAATCGAATCCTGTGATTCCGGATGGGCGTAAAGCAGCAATATTTTGGGTGGCTGCGACATCGTTCCCCTCCAAAGCGTCGTCACGGCACAGGAATTCCGCTACCATGCTCGACGCAACAAATTTTCTCGAATTATGTTGCCGGTAAATTAACATATTCTGACGATACGGCGCTTATGATTGTCTTTTCAGCACTACAAATTCGCCGCGGCACCAATGTGCTGCTGGATAACGCAACAGCCACCATTAACCCAGGCCAGAAAGTTGGCTTAGTGGGCAAAAATGGCTGCGGCAAATCGACGCTGCTGTCATTGCTGAAGGGCGAAATCAGCAGCGATGCAGGTAACGCCACCTTCCCGAGCAACTGGGCGCTGGCGTGGGTCAATCAGGAAACCCCGGCGCTGAGCAAACCCGCGCTGGAGTATGTTATCGACGGCGACCGTGAATATCGTCAGCTTGAATCCGAATTGGCCGACGCCAACGCGCGCAACGATGGTAACGCCATCGCCCTGTTGCACGGCAAGCTGGATGCGATTCAGGCGTGGAGCATACCTGCTCGCGCCTCAAGTTTGTTGCACGGTTTGGGCTTTAGCCAGGAACAATTAATGCGGCCGGTGAGCGATTTCTCCGGTGGCTGGCGCATGCGCCTTAACCTCGCGCAGGCGCTGGTGTGCCGTTCCGATCTGCTGCTGCTGGATGAACCGACTAACCACCTCGATCTGGATGCGGTGATCTGGCTTGAACGCTGGCTGAAAAGCTACGAAGGCACGCTGGTGCTGATTTCGCACGACCGCGACTTCCTTGATCCGGTGGTCGATAAGATCATCCACATCGAGCAGCAGACGATGTTTGAATACACCGGTAACTACAGCTCGTTCGAACGTCAGCGCGGCGCCAAACTGGCGCAGCAGCAAGCGCTGTTCCAGAGCCAGCAGGAAAAAGTGGCGCACCTGCAGAAGTATATTGATCGCTTCCGCGCGCAGGCGACCAAAGCCAAGCAGGCGCAGAGCCGCATCAAAATGCTGGAGCGCATGGAATTGATTGCGCCGGCACACGTCGATAACCCATTCAGCTTCAGTTTCCGCGCGCCAGAAAGCTTGCCGAATCCGTTGCTGAAGATGGAGCGCGTTACCGCCGGTTATGGCGAACGCATTATTCTCGACGCCATCAAACTCAACCTTGTGCCGGGTTCACGTATTGGCCTGCTGGGCCGTAACGGCGCGGGTAAATCGACGCTGATTAAGCTGCTAGCCGGTGAGCTCGACGCGCTGGATGGCAAAGTTGGCCTGGCGAAAGGCATTAAGCTCGGTTACTTCGCCCAGCATCAGCTGGAATATCTGCGCGCCGATGAATCACCCTTGCAGCATTTATCACGCATCGCACCGAAAGTGCTGGAGCAGCAGCTGCGCGACTACCTAGGCGGCTTCGGCTTTCAGGGCGATAAAGTCAGCGAAATCACCGAACGTTTCTCCGGCGGCGAAAAAGCGCGTCTGGTGCTGGCATTAATTGTCTGGCAGCGCCCGAACCTGCTGCTGCTTGATGAACCAACTAACCACCTCGATCTTGATATGCGTCAGGCGCTGACAGAAGCGCTGATTGATTTCGAAGGCGCGCTGGTGGTGGTCTCGCACGATCGCCATCTGCTGCGCGCCACCACCGACGATCTCTATCTGGTGCACGACGGCAAGGTCGACGTGTTTGAGGGTGATCTGGAAGATTATCAGCAGTGGCTGAGCGATTTGCAGAAGCAGCAAGCGCAACAGGATGCCGCACCGAAGCAGGACAACGGCAACAGCGCGCAATCGCGCAAAGACCAGAAACGCCGCGACGCCGAACTGCGCGCACAAACGCAGCCGCTGCGTAAAGAGATCGAGAAGCTTGAGAAGCAGATGGTGAAGTGGCAGAGCCAGCTCAGCGACGCGGAAGCCCAGTTAGCCGACAGCGCGATTTACGATCAGAGCCGCAAAGCCGATTTGAATGTGGCGCTGCTACGTCAGGCCGAGAGCAAGGCCGCGCTGGAAGAGGTCGAAATGGCGTGGCTGGATGCGCAGGAACAGCTGGAGCAGATGCTGGCGGGGTGAGTGTGCGCGCTGTCCCCCTCCTCGGTCCTCCCCCATTTATGGAAGTGTGCACGCTGTCCCCCATCCCGGCCTTCCCCCGCAAGCGGGGGAAGGAGACGCTGCCACATGCAGCTTCATCACTTACATGTGGCAGCATCTTCCTCCCCTATTTATGGGGGAGGACCGAGGAGGGGGAATGCGAGCACTATTCCAAATTAAAACGGCTTATCCCCTAACACCGTCGCGCGATGCATCACCCGCCGCGCCGGATAATAATCCGCATTAGCATAGTGTTGGGTCACGCGGTTATCCCAAATCGCCACATCATTCTCCTGCCAGCGCCAGCGCACCTGGAACTCCGGTTTGGCGCTATGCCAAAACAGGAAGTTAAGCAGCGCATCGCTCTCTTTTTCGCTCAAGCCCAGCAAACGCGTGGTAAAACCTTCGTTGACAAACAGCGCCTTGCGTCCGCTCACCGGGTGGGTACGAATCACCGGATGCTGCACCGGCGGGTTCTTTGCCACCGCTTGCTGCCAGCGCTGATGCTCTTCCTCGGTTTTACGGTATTTGTACTCCTGAAACGACTTCTTAAAATCGTGTTCCGCCTGCAGCCCATTCAACAGCGTCTTAAACGGTTCAGACAGCGCTTCATAGGCCGCAATGCCGGTTGACCACAAGGTATCGCCGCCGCTTTCCGGCAGCAGCTTCGAAGCCAGAATCGCAATTGCCGGCGGGGTTTGAATAAAGGTGACATCGGTGTGCCAGTTGTCGTTATCCGGCGGATTATCCTGATGCGTATCCAGCACGATGATCTCTTCCACGCCTTCCGCATGCGGATAGACCGGATGGATATGCAGATCGCCAAAGCGAATCGCCAGCGCGCGCTGCTGTTCCGGGGTAATCACCTGATTACGCACGAACAGCACCTGATGGCGCAGCAAGCCATGATAGAGCTGTTCAAACTGGGCATCGCTCAGCGGACGGCTGAGATCAACATCGCTAACCTGCGCCCCGATATTCGGGCCCAGAGCGGTAAAAGAAAGTCGTTCGTTCATTGCTGTTCTCCATTCCAGGGCGTCAGTCGGCGCTGCAAGGCGCGCAGACCCAGTTCTAAGCCAAAGGCAATCAGGGCAATCACGGCGATACCGGCCAGCACCACGTCGGTGGCGAGGAACTCACCGGCCGACTGCACCATAAAGCCGAGTCCCCGCGTAGCGGCAATCAGTTCCGCCGCCACCAGCGTTGACCAACCTACGCCGAGACCAATGCGCAAACCGGTGAGGATTTCCGGCAGCGCGCCAGGCAGAATCACGTAGCGCAGCAGTTGCCAGCGCGATGCGCCAAGCGCCTGCGCCGCGCGAATCCGTACCTGCTGGGCATTCTTCACACCCGCCAGCGTCGACAAGGTCACCGGCGCGAAAATCGCCAGATAAATCAGTAAAATCTTCGAGGTTTCGCCGATGCCAAACCAGATCACCATCAGCGGCAAATAAGCCAGCGGCGGCACCGGGCGATAGAGTTCGATCAGCGG
This sequence comes from Pantoea endophytica, assembly GCF_002858935.1. Classification (GTDB taxonomy): domain Bacteria; phylum Pseudomonadota; class Gammaproteobacteria; order Enterobacterales; family Enterobacteriaceae; genus Pantoea; species Pantoea leporis. The sequence continues at coordinate 13,834 of NZ_PJRT01000018.1, forward strand.
ATCAAGCAAGCCGCGAATCGCCGGGCTCAGGCCCATGGCGATGCCGACCGGAATCCCAATCAGCGCGGCGAAGAACAGCGCCACCAGCATACGCGCCAGGCTGGCGCCCAGATGCTGCCATAACGTGGCGTCCATAAAGCCTTGCGGGCTGGCAATCAATATCAGCTTCTGCAGCACCACTTGCGGCGGCGGTAAAAACAGCGGCGCCACTAAGCCGAGCGCAGTGATAGCCCACCACAACAGCAGCAACAAGCCCACGCTGAGCAGGCTGAGTGAGAACTGGCGCGAGAACGGCCAGCGCAGTCCACGACGACGCATTTGGGTCTTCCCATCAATCACCGCACTCATATAAACGCCTCACGCTGGGAAAACACCTGATTCAGTACATATTCACGACGTTCGATAAACGCCGGATCGGATTTGATGCTGCGGCACGGTTCCCCGGCGGCGAAGCGTTGGCCGAAGTCGAGTTTCAAACGCTCCACTACGCGGCCCGGTCCCGGCGACAGCAGCACCAGTTCGCTGGCGAGGAACACCGCTTCTTCGATGTCGTGGGTGATCAGCAGAATCTGCTTGCCGGTATCACGCCACAGCGTTAGCAGCAGGGTTTGCATCTGTTCACGGGTAAAGGCGTCCAGCGCGCCAAACGGCTCATCTAACAGCAGCAACTGAGGATCGGCCGCCAGCGCACGCGCAATGCCCACGCGCTGGCGTTGACCCCCAGAGAGCTGCCAGATATAACGCTGCTCTGCACCTTCCAGTCCTACTTTGCGGATCAAACGGCGTGCAATGCTATGGCGCTCCGCCTTCGCCATGCCCGCCAGTTGCAAACCGAACGAAACGTTATCGATCACGTTACGCCACGGCAGCAATCCTTCATTTTGAAACACTACGCCGCGCTCAGCGCCCGGCCCTTTTACCGCTTTGCCATCCAGCGTAATGCTGCCAGATTCCAGCGGCAGAAAGCCGGCGATGAGGTTCAGCAGCGTGGTTTTGCCACAGCCGGAGGGACCTAACACCACCAGCAGGTCTCGGCTGCCCAGCTGCAGGTTGATGTCCTGCAGCGCGGGTTGTCCGGCGTAACGCGCATTGAGATGGGTGATGTTAAGCATACGGCCTCCGGTTATTTCACTAAGGGTGCAACGAAGCGCGTGGTGACGAAGCTGCTGTAATCGCTATCCGCTTCTGGCACTTTGCCCTGCTCTTTCAGGAAGCCGGCAGTATCGACAATCGCCTTGTTCACCGGCTTGCCGAGCTGCTCCACCTGCTGCTGCGCGGTGAGGTACGTGTTGCCTTTTACCAGCACCGGCACATCCGCTTCGGGTACACCGCTCAGGCGCGCCAGCTTGCTCAGGTTGTCTGACTGCTTCAGCCATTGATCCGGATTGGAAATGTAAGCTTGCTGCGCTTCAACGGCGCTGCGGGCAAAGGCGGTGACGATTTCTGGATGCTGCTGCGCAAAGTCTTTACGCACCACCCACACATCGAGCGTTGGCGCGCCCCACTTGCCGACCTGCGAAGAGTCCGTCAGCACCTTGCCATCTTTCTCCAGCTCGTTGACCGCCGGAGACCAGACGTAAGCGCCGTCAATGTCACCGCGTTTCCAGGCAGCAATAATCGCCGGCGGCTGCAGGTTGACTAAGGTCACTTGCGAAGGCTTGATGCCCCAATGCTTGAGCGCGGCGAGGAAGCTGTAGTGCGTCGTCGAGATGAATGGCACGGCGATGCGCTTGCCAATCAGGTCTTTAGGATCTTTGATGGTTTTCTTCACCACCAGCGCTTCGGAGTTACCGAGCTGAGAGGCCAGCAGGAAAGCTTCAATCGGCAGCTTTTGCGTGGCGGCGACCGCCAGCGGGCTGGAACCGATATTACCAATCTGCACGTCGCCCGACGCCAGTGCACGTAACACGCTGGCCCCGCTATCAAATTTGCGCCAGTCGACGGTAGCACCGCTCTCTTTGGCGAAGGTGTTATCCGCCTGCGCCACTTTGGCTGGTTCAGCCGAGGTCTGATACGCCACGGTAACGTTGACCGCTTGCGCCTGGAACGCCATCAGGGCCAGAGCCGCTGTGACCGCCGTTATTGTTTTTTTCATTGCCATCATCGTTCACCCCAATGTGTTTTTGTCTCGGCAGTTTCTCCAGCAACAGTAATTTCATAAAGGAATTAAAAATTATCCCTAATGACGATCCGTTCTTAGATCAACATCGCGCAAGGCTATGCAAAAAGTGCAAATGGAAAGAAAAGGAAAGCGGTAAATATGTCACACGCTCACATGGCAGCTGTGATATTGATAGAGATCTCATTTTATAACTCTTTACTAACGGTCCTGAATCCATGTCGATAGAGAAAGTCGCACACCTGGCTGGCGTGTCAAAAGCCACCGTTTCACGGGTTTTGAACCAGAATCCCGGCGTGCGCCCGGATACGCGTGCCAAAGTGCTGGCGGCCATCGACATCTGCGACTATCAGCCCAACCTGCTGGCGCGCCAGCTGCGCACTTCGCAAAGCCATATGTTGTTAGTGCTGATTCCCGACATCACCAATCCGTTCTGCTCACGCGTGGTTCAGGGCATTGAAGCCGAAGCTGAAGCGCAGGGTTACCACATTCTGCTGTGTAACTCAGGATCGCAGCTGCGGCGCGAAGCGGCCTACATTGCGTTGCTCACCGGCAAAGTGGTCGACGGCGTGATCACCATGGATGCCGCCAGCAGCCTGCATGAGCTGAAAGAATTGATTGGCGATCAGCCTTGGGTGCAGTGCGCGGAATACGATCCGTCAATCGCCGCCTCAAGCGTGGCGATTGATAATAAAGAAGCGGCTTTCGAAACCGTGCGTTATCTGGCGAGCAAAGGCCGACGTCGTATTGCGCTGGTGAACTGTGATATGCGCTACCTCTATTCACATAAGCGTGAAGAGGGATATCGCGCGGCGCTGGAGCAGCTGGATCTCAGCTGGTGCGGTGTGGCTTATGCCGAGAATATCACCTGCGAAGCGGGCAGTGCGGCTTTGCGCGAACTGCTCACGCAGCCGGAACCGCCGGATGCGGTGTTTGCGGTATCAGATGTGTTGGCGGTCGGCGTCATCCACGCGGCGTTGGAAGCAGGTTTACGCGTACCGGAAGATTTAGCGGTGGTGGGATTTGATGGCATCAACTTTACCAGCAGCCTGAATCCACCGCTGACCACGATTGAGCAGCCGATGAATCGTATGGGTGTGCGCAGCGTACAGCTGTTGCTGCAACGCATCCGCCAGCCTAACGCGTCGGTGGTCCATGAAGTGTTGCCGTGGAAGCGCGTTGAACGCGCTTCCAGCTAACTTAGCGCCAAATCAGCAATACGCAGGCAGCGGTGAGCAAGCCCATCGCCAGATTGAAGATTTTCCACGCGCGTGGGCTGCGCAGCAGGCGTCCAATCAGCGAGCCAAAGCCCATCCAGATCACCCCAGAAACCACGTTCACCATGAACATGCCGATGCTGATCGCCACCACCGAATGCAGATATTCGCTGCCCGCCAGGCTGAAGCTGGCCACCGCGCCGAGCGCCATCAGCCAGGCTTTCGGGTTGATCAACTGCAGCAAGCCGCCTTGCCAGAAAGGCATCTGCTTCTCCGTGACAGCGTCGGTTTCCAGTTTTTCATACTCGGCGCTGGCGATTTTCCATGCCAGCCACAGCAGATAAAGGCTACCGGCAATCTTCAGGATGAGATGCAGCGAGGGATAAAGCAGGATGAGGCCGCCGATGCCAAATGCCACCATTAGCAACATGACTTGCATACCAATCATGATACCAATCAGCAGCGGAATGGTGCGCAGGAAGCCAAAATTAGCACCCGAGGCGGTAAGTAACATATTATTGGGCCCGGGCGTGATGGCCGCGACCCAGAGAAAACCTAACATTGATAAAAAAAGACTCAGTTCCATGTATATTCGGGTGCTCCTCACCCAGTAAAGCGAACAACCCATCGAAGCTATCAGCGACTTATGCATCAGACAAGCCTTTACCCAAGCTATTTTGATCGCCCCAGCGGCGAGCGTTTTAAACCCCTGCGCGGATTCAGTAACGCGCATCTGCAAACGCTGCTGCCGCGTATTCTGCGGCGCCGCGTTACGTTACGTCCGCACTGGCAGCGTCTTGACCTGCCGGACGGCGATTTTGTCGATTTAGCGTGGAGTGAAGATCCGGCGCAGGCGCGTCATAAACCGCGCATGGTGATGTTTCACGGCCTGGAAGGGAGCTTTCGCAGCCCGTATGCGCACGGCCTGATGCAGGCGTGTCAGGCACGCGGCTGGCTGGCGGTGGTAATGCACTTTCGCGGCTGCAGCGGCGAGCCTAATCGCTTAAAGCGCATCTATCACTCCGGTGAAACCGAAGACGCCACCTACTTCCTTCACTGGCTGCAGCGCGAATGGGGCAGCGTACCCACCGCCGCCGTCGGCGTTTCGCTGGGCGGCAACATGCTCGCTTGCCTGCTGGGTCAGCAAGGTCACGATGTACCGATTGATGCCGGCATCGCCATCTCAGCGCCGCTGGCGCTCGAGCCGTGCAGCGGCAAGCTGGATGTGGGATTTTCACGCTTTTATCAGCACTATTTACTGACGCAGCTGAAAAAGAACGCCACGCGCAAACTGCGCGCCTGGCCTGGCACGCTGCCGGTCGATCTCAGCCAGTTACGTGCTTTCCGCCGCTTACGCGAGTTCGATGATGCGATAACCGCACGTGCGCACGGTTTTATTGACGCCAACGACTATTATCAACGAGCCAGCGCGATGCCGTTGCTGACCGGCGTGCGTAAACCGCTGTTGATCATTCACGCGCAAGACGATCCCTTTATGACCGATGCCGTGATCCCGCAACCTGACCAGCTGTCAGCCTCCATTCAGTATCAGCTGACGCAGCAAGGCGGCCACGTCGGTTTCGTCGGTGGCACCGTTCTTAAACCGAAAATGTGGCTGGAACAGCGCGTGCCTGACTGGCTCTCAACCTATCTGGATGTGTAATTGTGATTATTCCCTGGCAAGAACTCGAAGCGGACACGCTGGAAAACCTGATTGAAACCTTCGTGTTACGCGAAGGCACTGATTACGGCGAGCAGGAACGCAGTTTGCTGCAAAAAGTCGCCGACGTACGCCGCCAACTGGAGCGCGGCGACGTGGTGCTGGTGTGGTCGGAACTGCATGAATCGATCAATATTATGCCGAAGGGTGAATTCCGCGGCTGATGCACCCCGCGGCAATTCGTGGTAACAATGCTCATCGCCGGACTTCACAGGGAGCTCTGTTATGTCAGCCAGGCATCCAATTATTGCCGTCACCGGTTCCAGCGGCGCCGGAACCACCACCACCAGCCTCGCCTTCCGTAAGATTTTCCAGCAGCTGAATTTGCATGCGGCGGAACTCGAAGGCGACAGTTTTCATCGCTACACACGTCCGGAAATGGACATGGCGATCCGCAAGGCGCGCGATCTCGGGCGCCACATCAGCTACTTCGGCCCGGAAGCCAACGACTTCGGCCTGTTGGAGCAAACGTTCAAACATTACGGCCAAACCGGCCTTGGCGAATCGCGCAAATATCTGCATACCTACGATGAAGCCGTGCCGTGGAATCAGGTGCCGGGCACCTTTACGCCGTGGCAGCCGCTGCCGGAAAACACCGATGTGCTGTTCTATGAAGGCTTACACGGCGGTGTGGTCACGCAGCAGCAAAATGTGGCGGAGCATGTCGATCTGCTGGTTGGCGTGGTGCCGATTGTTAACCTTGAGTGGATTCAGAAGCTGGTGCGTGACACCAGCGAGCGCGGCCATTCACGCGAAGCGGTGATGGATTCGGTGGTACGGTCAATGGAGGATTACATTAACTTCATCACGCCACAGTTCTCGCGCACCCACATTAACTTCCAGCGCGTGCCGACCGTTGATACCTCAAACCCGTTTGCCGCACGCGAAATTCCGTCGCTCGACGAAAGCTTTGTGGTGATTCATTTCCGTGGTCTGGAAGGCATCGCGTTCCCCTATCTGCTGGCGATGATTCAGGGATCGTTTATTTCGCACATCAATACGCTGGTGGTGCCGGGTGGCAAAATGGGATTGGCGATGGAGCTGATTATGCTGCCGCTGGTACAGCGACTGATTGAAGGGAAGCGGATTGAATAAGCGAAGTCATTCCATAGCGGCGCAATTTATTGCGCCGCTACAATCCGAGTTATAACTCGATCACCTCATAGCTATGGGTAATTTCCACGCCTTTACCCAGCATGATCGCTACCGAACAATATTTTTCCGCTGACAGATCAACCGCACGCGAAACGGCCTTGTCGCTCAACGCTTTACCGCTAACGATAAAATGCAGGTTGATGTGGGTAAAAATGCGTGGCGCTTCTTCACGGCGTTCCGATGTGAGCTTCACTTCGCAATCGGCCACATCGCTGCGCCCTTTTTGCAGGATCGACACCACATCAATAGCACTACAGCCGCCCGCGGCCATCAGCACCATTTCCATTGGACTTGGCGCTTTATCACCGGAATTACCATCCATCAATACCTGATGGCCGGATGAGGATTCTCCGAGAAAGGTAAGACCTTCCACCCATTTCACTCGTGCCTGCATGATTCTTTCTCCTGAAGCGGCGGTTTTGCCGCCAGAGTACGCTTTCACCTGACAAACAGCAATCCAGAGTAATCCCCCTTCTGCTGAAGCGAGACAACACAAGACAGCTCGCAAAAGCTGTGCTACAAACAGTGCTGAAAATATTTTCGTCATCACAGACGAAGGCCGGAAGAATCAAAAGCGTAGCTTAAGAGTCCACCCGGAATAATTTTTCCTTTACTGGAAACGCTCGACGATTAAACCGCCTGACAGGGAAAAAAATGCCCCCTGTGTTTTGGGCACGATTACAACAGAGGATAATAGCGAATGGTTCTCGGCAAACCGCAAACAGACCCTACACTCGAATGGTTCCTGTCCCATTGCCATATTCACAAATATCCATCCAAAAGCACGCTCATCCATCAGGGTGAGAAAGCGGAAACGCTGTACTACATCGTAAAAGGTTCCGTAGCGGTACTGATTAAAGATGAAGAAGGCAAAGAGATGATTCTCTCCTACCTCAATCAGGGGGATTTCATCGGCGAACTCGGTCTTTTCGAAGAAGGCCAGGAACGTAGTGCTTGGGTGCGTGCGAAGTCTGCCTGCGAAGTGGCTGAAATTTCATACAAAAAATTCCGTCAGCTGATTCAGGTAAACCCGGATATTTTAATGCGACTTTCGTCGCAAATGGCGCGTCGTCTGCAAGTGACATCTGAGAAAGTGGGCAACCTTGCCTTCCTCGATGTCACCGGACGTATTGCGCAAACGCTGCTAAATCTGGCCAAACAGCCAGATGCGATGACTCACCCAGACGGGATGCAAATCAAAATCACCCGTCAGGAGATTGGTCAGATCGTGGGCTGCTCACGCGAAACCGTGGGTCGTATCCTGAAAATGCTGGAAGATCAGAACCTGATCTCCGCACACGGTAAAACCATCGTCGTTTACGGCACCCGCTAATTTCTTCTCACCCACGGCGTGATGGCAACATCGCGCCGTTTCTATTTGCGATGAGCTGATGTGGCGCCGAATCATCTATCATCCCGAAGTTAACTATGCGCTGCGGCAAACGCTGGTGCTGTGCCTGCCTGTGGCTCTCGGTTGGCTGTTTGGCGATCTGCAAAAAGGTCTGCTGTTCTCGTTAGTGCCCGCCTGCTGCAACATGGCGGGACTGGATACGCCGCACAAACGCTTCTTCAAACGCCTGATTGTGGGTGGTTCGCTGTTTGCCACCGGCAGTTTCCTGATGCAAATCCTCACCGCTTACCAGATTCCGCTGCCGCTGATTTTGCTGGCGCTGCCGCTGCTGATTGGCGTAACTGGCGAAATCGGCCCGCTGCACGCGCGCCTGCTGCCCGCCACACTCATCGCCGCCATCTTTACGCTCAGCTTAGTGGGACGCATGCCGATGTGGGTGCCGCCGCTGCTCTACATTGGCGGCACGCTGTGGTACGGCTTGTTCAACTGGTTCTGGTTCTGGCTGTGGAAAGAGCAGCCGATGCGCGAATCGCTCAGCCTGCTGTTCCGCGAGCTGGCGGATTACTGCGATGCCAAATACACCTTACTGACGCAGCTGACCGATCCAGAGAAAGCGCTGCCGCCGCTGCTGGCGCGCCAGCAAAAGGCGGTCGATCTCATCACCACCTGCTATCAGCAAATGCATATGCTGTCGGCGAGCCGCGATAACAGCCACAAACGCCTGACGCGCGCTTTCCAGGTTGCGCTGGATTTACAGGAACACATCTCCGTGAGTTTGCATCAGCCCGAAGAGGTGCAGAAGCTGGTTGAGGAGAGCCACGCCGAAGCGGTGATTCGCTGGAACGCCAAGATTATCTCGGCGCGGCTGCGCGTGCTGGCGGATGCGATTCTCTACCATCAGCTGCCGGACCGTTTTCACATGGAGAAACAGCTCGGCGCGCTGGAGAAAATTGCACGCCAGCATCCGGATAATCCGGTCGGCAACTTCTGCCTGTATCACTTCAGTCGCATCGCCCGCGTGTTGCGTACGCAGAAGCCGCTCTACACGCGTGACCTAATGGCCGATCGCCAGCGCCGTTTGCCGCTGTTGCCGGCGCTGCGCAGTTATCTGTCATTCAAATCCACCGCGTTACGCACCGCAGCCCGCTTCGCTGTGATGCTGATGTTTGGCAGCTCGCTGGCGCTGTTCTTTAACATCCCCAAACCTTACTGGATTCTGATGACCATCATGTTCGTCAGCCAGAACGGTTACAACGCCACGCGCGTGCGTATTCAGCACCGTGCGCTGGGCACTTTCGCCGGATTGCTGATCGCCGCCGCGTCGCTGCAGCTGGCGGTGCCGGAATCGATCACGCTGCTGTTTATGCTGGGGATTACGCTGGCGAGCTATCTGATCACGCGGAAATATTATGGCTGGTCGATGATTGGCTTTACCGTCACGGCGGTGTATTCGCTGCAATTGCTGTCGCTGAACGGCGCACAGTTTCTGCTGCCGCGCATGATGGATACCTTGATGGGCTGTTTAATTGCCTTCGCCGGGATGATTTGGCTGTGGCCGCAGTGGCAAAGCGGGCTGCTGCGCAAGAACGCGCACGATGCGCTGGAAGCCTATCAGGAGGCGCTGCAACTGCTGCTGGGGCCGGAACAGTCGCCCGATAAACTGGCTTATCAGCGCATAAAGGTTAATCAGGCGCACAACGCGCTGTTCAACTCATTGAACCAGGCATCGAGCGAGCCGGGCTTTAACCTGCAATATCTGAAAGATATGCGCATGTGGGTTACGCACAGTCAGTTCATCGTCGAGCATATTAATGCCATGACGATTCTGGCGCGCGAGCACACCATGCTGACATCGAAGCTGGCAGAAGGTTATCTGCAATCCTGTGAAATCGCGCTGCAGCGTTGTCAGCAGCGGCTGGCGTATGACGGTCCGGGCAACGACAGCAATATTCTGGAAGCGCCGGAAAATCTTAATGAAGGGCCGGTGACGATTGTCGAACAGCATGTGAAGCGGATATTGCAGCACCTCAGCGTAATGCACACCATCTCTTCGCTGGCGTGGAGCCAGCGACCGCATCATGGCCGCTGGCTCAAAGTGTTACGTCCGAAAGCGGATTAAGCGGTCAGCACCTTTTCAATCGCGCTGGCGAAACGCGTCATGCCTTCGGCGATATCGGTTGGTTCAATCACCAGCGACGGCACAAAACGGATCACGTCAGTACCGGCGGTGAGAATCATCAGCCCTTCCGCGGCGGAAGCGTTGAGGATGTCACGCGCTTTGCTGGCGAACTGCGGCCTCAGCGCGGCACCAATCAACAGACCTTTGCCGCGAATCTCGCTGAAGATAGCGAATTTGCTGTCGATGGCTTGCAGCGCTTCAACAAACTGCTGACGACGCGCTTCCACACCTTCCAGCACTTCTGGCGTGTTGATAATATCCAGCGCGGTTTCAGCGATAGCACACGCCAGCGGATTGCCGCCGTAAGTGGTGCCATGCACGCCCGGCGCCATTACTGAGGCGATTTCGTTGGTGGTCAACATCGCACTCACCGGGAAACCGCCGCCCAGCGCTTTGGCGGTGGTGAGGATATCGGGCCTGATACCGTAATGTTCGTACGCAAAGAGTTTGCCGCTGCGTCCCATGCCGCTCTGCACTTCATCCAGCACCAGCAGCGCATGATGTTCATCACAGAGGGCGCGCAGGCCTTGCATAAATTCTGGCGTAGCCGGCATTACGCCGCCTTCACCCTGAATCGGCTCGACCACGATGGCGCAGGTATGGTCGTCAATCACCGCTTTCACCGCATCGAGATCGTTGAACGGCACATGCACGATATCCGCCGGTTTTGGACCGAAGCCATCAGAATATTTCGGCTGGCCACCCACCGACACGGTGAACAGCGTGCGACCGTGGAAGGCGTTATGGAAGGCGATGATTTTACTTTTAAACGGGCTGTGTTTTTTGCAGGCGTAATAACGCGCCAGCTTGAATGCCGCTTCATTGGCTTCCGCGCCGGAATTACCGAAAAACACCCGATCGGCAAAGGTCGCGGCAATCAGTTTACTCGCCAGACGCAGCGCCGGTTCGTTGGTGAACACGTTGCTGGTATGCCACAGCGTTTCGCCCTGGGTTTTCAGCGTTTCCACCAGCGCCGGATGACAATGGCCCAATGCAGTCACCGCGATACCGCCAGAGAAATCGATATACTCTTTGCCCTGCTGATCCCACACTCGGCTGCCTTTGCCTTTTACCGGCACAAACTGCGCAGGTGCATAAACAGGCAAAATTACGTTATCGAACGTTTCCCGGGTTACCGCTAGTTTTTCCGCTGCCATTGACGACCTCATCGGGTTATTTGTTGAGCTGATGTGAAATTATAATCACAAAATATGCATAAAAAGTCACACGAAGGCAAACATAAGTTACGCGTTGAGGAAATTAGCCAGCAGCTGATGCCCTTGCTCACTGAGGATGCTTTCCGGATGGAACTGCACGCCTTCCAGCGGCAAGCTGCGATGGCGGAAACCCATGATCTCATCCGGCTGGCCGTCGCGCAGGCTCCACGCGGTGACTTCAAACTCAGCGGGCAGCGTATCGCGCGCCACAATTAATGAGTGATAGCGGGTCACGGTAAGCGGATTATTCAGATCACGAAACACACCTTGGTTGGTGTGCTGAATCAGCGAGGTTTTGCCATGCATCACCTGCCGCGCGCGTACCACCTGCGCGCCATAGGCTTGCGCAATCGCCTGATGTCCAAGGCAAACGCCGAGGATTGGCAAGCGCCCGGCAAAATGGCGAATAGCCGCGAGCGAGATGCCAGATTGATCCGGCGTACATGGGCCCGGCGAAATCACCAGATGCGTCAGCGGCAGCGCTGCCATCTCATCCAGCGTAATGGCGTCGTTACGCACCACACGCACACCCGCGCCCAGCTCGCAGAAGTATTGGTAGAGATTCCAGGTGAAGGAGTCGTAGTTATCGATTAGCAGCAGCATAGCGCCCTCAGGCCAGTAAAAGCGGCGCTATTCTACCCATTTTACTTCGCCGGGCTCACCACTTTCGCAAACTGCGCGGTAAGCGGTGCCAGATCGCCGGCGACGCCCGCCGAGATCGCAGCGCGCCACGCATCACGTTCGAGTGTTTCCCACGAAAGCTGATACCCGGCATGCAGTGCCAACTGCTCGAAGAAGATGCGCTGCGCGCGGCCATTGCCGGCGCGGAACGGATGCAGCACGAAGATCTCACAATAGTAATGTGCGATACGCGCCACGAACGCTTCCTGCTCAAGGTCAGCCAGGCCGCGCTCTTCCTCCAGCGCCTGCATCAGCGTGTTGCCCTCCTTCTCGATGTATTCGCAATGACAATACGGCGTTTCATCGCGCCAGATATCAATGGTGCGCAATTCTCCCGCCCAGCTGTAGAGATCCTGAAACAGCGTGCGATGAATATGGCAAAGACGTGGCAAACCGATGCTGCGCTGGCCAAGTTCTAACGTCGCCAGGCGCGCGGTGCTGAAAGCCAGTTCCGCTTTGCGCAGCTGGGCTTCATCGTGAATATCGAGGCGATTCTTCAACACATTGTCGTTATGCCACAAATAGGGATCGCGTACCGCTAAGCTGTTATCCACCATATTGCCTCCTCAGCGACTCGAGTCGCTCCTCAGCATGTTCGGCATCGATAAGAGCTTCGCTATAGGTATATCCGGCCAGTCGACAGCTGGCCTGGTAGCTCGCAGCACGGCGCTGCTGCCACAAAGTGGCTTTCTGTTTCTCAGTGAGTTTGCTAGTCATAGCGCCTCCGGCAAGCAATGAGCCCTAAGTATAAGCAGCAATTTTTTGCTTTGCCGGAGAGCCAATGATGCGCCATGCGAAAATGGCGCGTTTCAGAATTAAGGCAGGACTTTGGCGGAGAGGATAACAATCGGTTTTGACGGCACATTTTGGTACGGTCCCACATCTTTGGTAGGGACCTGCGCAATCTTGTCGATCACATCCTGGCCTTTCACAACTTTACCAAATACCGCATAGCCGAAATCACGCTGACCGTGATCGAGGAACGCATTATCGGCTACGTTGAGGAAAAACTGGCTGGTGGCGCTGTCTTTATCTGCGGTACGCGCCATCGAAATGGTGCCGCGCAGATTACGCAAGCCGTTGTCGGCTTCGTTCTTGATCGGCGCTACCGTTTGCTTCTGCTGCATGTCGGTAGTGAAACCGCCGCCCTGAATCATAAAGCCAGGAATAACGCGGTGGAAAATGGTGTTGTTGTAGAAACCATTGTTGACGTAATCAACGAAGTTTTTCACCGAAACCGGGGCTTTCTGGTTGTTCAGTTCGAGTTCAATATTGCCCGCAGAGGTGGTGAGCAGCACATGAGGATCGCCTTTTGCGGCGAGCGCGGCAGACGATACGGAAGAGAGCGCTAACAGGGCAACCGCCGCTGTAAAAGTACGTTTAAGCATGAAAGATTCCTTACCATGGAGAGCTAGCTCAAAAACGAGATTGATTGTAAAGAGCATGTGATCTAAGAGCCAGCGTTTTACCGATATTTACGCGGATGTTGCTATTGTCATACTTTTGCCGTCACGCAATCATTTGCGTGATGAAAATCACACTCTCAATGAAATATTTCCGCCTTGTTACACTCGTTGTTTATTAAGATCACAGCAACACTTACAATTCATGACACTTTTGCCACCTTCGGCGCTTAACAGGTTCAGAACATGACAAACCGTAATCGCATTGGCCTTACCTGGATTAGCTATTTCTCCTATGCGCTCACCGGCGCACTGGTGATCGTTACCGGTATGGTGCTGGACAATATCGCGCAGTATTTCCAGCGCCCTATTTCAGAAATGAGCAACACCTTCACATTCCTCAATGCGGGCATTTTGGTGTCGGTGTTCCTGAACGCCTGGCTGATGGTGATTGTGCCGTTGAAGCGCCAGCTGATCTTTGGCTTTGTGCTGATGATCCTCGCCGTTGCCGGTCTGATGACCAGCCACGATCTCACCGTCTTCTCGCTGTGCATGTTCATCCTCGGCGTCGTCAGCGGCATCACGATGTCGATCGGTACCTTCCTGATCACCCATCTGTACGATGGCCGTCAGCGCGGCGCACGTCTGCTGTTTACCGATTCGTTCTTCAGCATGGCGGGCACCATCTTTCCGATCATCGCCGGTATCTTACTGGCGCGCGCGTTGCCGTGGTATTGGGTTTACGCCTGCATCGGCATCATTTATGTCGCGATCTTTGTGCTGACGCTGTTCATTGAGTTCCCGGTGCTGAAAAGCGAAGCCGCTAAGCCAGGCGTTGAGAAAGAGAAATGGGGCATCGGCGTGCTGTTCCTGTCGATTGCGGCACTCTGCTATATCCTCGGCCAGCTCGGCTTCATCTCGTGGGTGCCGGAATACGCCACCAAATCGATGGGCATGGATATCGCCGCTGCCGGTCAGTTGGTAGGTAACTTCTGGACCGCGTACATGGTCGGCATGTGGGTGTTCAGCTTCGTACTGCGCTTCTTCGATCTGCAGCGCATCCTGATGGTGCTGGCGGCGCTGGCAACCGGTTTGATGTACTGGTTCATCACCTCTAAAGACGCCAGCATGCTGCACTGGATCATCATGACGCTGGGCTTCAGCTCCAGCGCGATTTACACCACCATCATCACGCTGGGATCGCTGCAAACCAAAGTCTCTTCACCGAAGCTGGTGAACTTCATCCTGACCTGCGGCACCGTCGGCACCATGTTGACCTTCGTGGTAACCGGCCCAATCGTGGCGCAAGGTGGCGCACATGCTGCGCTCTCAACGGCTAACGGTTTGTACGCCGTGGTGTTTGTGATGTGTGTTCTGCTCGGCTTTGTGACCAAACATCGCCAGCACGGTCACGTCACCCACTAAGTTTGACGGGCGGACCGCGGTCCGCCCTGCTCTTCAGCGTTTGAAGGTTACCGCTTCTTTTCCCGCTAAATAGATCTCGCTGCTGGCGAGCTGCGTCGCAGCGACCAATACACCTTTACGCACTGAATAACGCACCGGCACCTGACGCCGCACCGCATCAAATCCACTCTCCGCCGGCAGAATAATCAGACTGGCATCATTACCTGCCTCAATACCGTAATTCGCCAGCTGCAGGGTTTTGGCGCTGTTGGCGGTAATCAGCTGCAATCCATTATCAATCTGCTCGTAACCCATCAGCTGACAGACATGCAATCCCATGTGCAGCACTTGCAGCATGCTGGCAGTGCCGAGCGGATACCAGGGATCGAACACATCATCGTGGCCAAAGCAGACGTTGATATTTGCTTCCATCAGCTCTTTCACCCGCGTGATGCCGCGACGTTTCGGATAGCTATCAAAGCGCCCTTGCAGATGGATATTCACCAGCGGATTGGCGACAAAGTTGATATTTGAGAGCTTAAGCAGACGGAACAGCCGCGACGTGTAGGCATTGTTGTAGGAGTGCATCGCCGTGGTGTGGCTGGCGGTGACGCGCTCGCCGTTGCCATCGCGGTGTGCCAGCGCCGCCACGGTTTCGACAAAGCGCGACTGCTCATCGTCGATCTCGTCGCAGTGCACATCCACCAGCCGATCGTAGCGATTAGCCAGCGCAAAGGTTTTATGCAGCGACTCCACGCCGTATTCGCGGGTGAATTCGTAGTGCGGAATCGCGCCTACCACATCCGCGCCCATGCGCAGCGCCTCTTCCAGCAACGCTTCGCCGTTCGGATAAGAGAGAATCCCTTCCTGCGGAAACGCCACAATCTGGATGTCGATCCACGGCGCCATTTCCGCTTTCACCTCCAGCATCGCTGTTAACGCGGTCAGCGTGGGATCGGAGACATCGACGTGAGTCCGCACATGCTGAATCCCGTTGGCGATTTGCCACTTCAGGGTTTGCTGCGCGCGCTGTTTCACGTCGTCATGGCTCAGTAGCGCTTTGCGCTCCGCCCAGCGCTCGATGCCTTCAAACAGCGTGCCGGATTGGTTCCAGGCGGGTTCGCCAGCGGTTTGCGTGGTATCGAGGTGAATATGCGGCTCAATAAACGGCGCGCTCGCCAGTCCGCCCTCCGCATCCAGCGCGTCATGCTGGGCTGCAGTTTGCGGCGGCTGCGGGCGAATCTGCGCAATCTTGCCGTTGGCGATTTCGATCTGCCACAAGCCTTGCTGGCCCGCTAAGCGCAGGTTGTTGATCCACTTCAGTGACGGGTTGGCCATGCCGTACTCCTGTAAAACACAAAACCTAAAGCTAGCATGAAAAACCCTGTCACCGCGGGCACATTCCGTAGCGGTGCAATTTATTGCGCGATGAATCGTGCCGCTACGGAATGTGCGGCGAAGAAATGATTAGGTAATTATCAACCAAATAAGCCACTTAACTAATTCGTTCAAAATCAGCTATATAACTCGAAATAGGTATATAAGGGTGCGCTTGATGTATATCAATAAGTTCCAAAAGCGCCGCGCTAAGGTAGGCGCAGATACCGCAATTTTTGAGGCAAGCATGAGCAAGCACAGTGTCGTTATTATTGGCAACGGCATGGTCGGCCACCGCTTTATAGAAGAACTTATCGACAAAGATGAATCTAATCAGTTTGCGATAACCGTTTTCTGTGAAGAACCTCGCGTCGCCTATGACCGCGTCCACCTTTCCGCCTATTTTTCCCATCACACCGCCGAAGAACTCTCACTGGTTCGCGAAGGGTATTACGAAAAGCATCAGGTAAAGCTGCTGCTCGGCGAACGCGCCATCACCATTAACCGCGATGAAAAACTGATTCACTCGAATAGCGGTCGCGCGGTGCATTACGACACGCTGATTTTCGCCACCGGCTCTTATCCGTGGATTCCACCGATTACCGGCGCGGAAGGCAGTGATTGCTATGTCTATCGCACCATTGAAGATCTCAACGCCATTGAAGCCTGTTCACGCCGCAGCAAACGCGGCGCGGTAATTGGCGGCGGCCTGTTGGGACTGGAAGCGGCAGGCGCGCTGAAAAACCTCGGCGTCGAAACCCACGTCATTGAGTTCGCGCCGGTGCTGATGGCGGAACAGCTCGATCCGCAAGGCGGCGAGCAGCTGCGTCGCAAGATCGAGCAGATGGGCGTGCGCGTTCACACCGGCAAAAACACCCAGCAGATCGTCCATCACGCGCAAGGCGGTAAAACGCTGGAGTTTGCTGACGGCAGCGCGCTGGATGTCGATTTCATCGTCTTCTCCACCGGCATTCGCCCGCAAGACAAGTTGGCCAAACAGTGCGGTCTGCAGCTGGGCGCGCGCGGCGGTATCGCCATTGACGATCATTGCCAGACCAGCGATGCGGATATCTTCGCCATTGGTGAGTGTGCCGCCTGGCAGAACCGTATTTATGGCTTAGTCGCGCCAGGCTACAAAATGGCGCAGGTCGCCAGCGATCGGCTGGTTGGCCGCGACAACGCGTTTGCCGGAGCAGATATGAGCGCCAAGCTGAAACTGCTGGGCGTTGATGTCGGTGGCATTGGTGATGCGCATGGCCGCACGCCGGGCGCGCGCAGCTTCGTGTGGCTTGATGAGCAGAAAAATATCTATAAGCGCCTGATCGTCAGCGAAGATAACCGCACGCTGCTGGGCGCGGTGCTGGTCGGTGACACCAGCGATTACGGCAATCTGCTGCAGCTGGCGCTGAACAACATCGCGCTACCGGAAAATCCGGCGTTGCTGATCCTGCCTGCGGGCAGCGGCGAGAAACCGGTAATGGGCGCTGATGCGCTGCCGGACAGCGCGCAAATCTGTTCCTGCTTCGACGTCAGCAAAGGCGATATCGTCAGAGCGGTGCAAGGCGGTTGCCACACCGTCGCGGCACTGAAAACCGAAACCCGCGCCGGCACCGGCTGCGGCGGCTGTATTCCGTTGATTACTCAGGTGCTGAACGCTGAATTGAGCCGTCAGGGCATCGAAGTGAACAATCATTTGTGTGCGCACTTCCCCTATTCGCGTCAGGAGCTGTATCACCTGATTCGCGTGGAAGAGATCACATCGTTCGACGCGCTGCTGGCGAAATATGGTCAGGGCTACGGCTGCGAGGTGTGTAAACCGACGGTTGGTTCACTGCTGGCTTCCTGCTGGAACGAATATGTGCTGAAGCCACAGCTCGCACCGTTGCAGGACAGCAACGATCTGTTCCTCGGCAATATTCAGAAAGACGGTACTTACTCGGTGATCCCGCGCTCGGCCGGAGGCGAAATCACGCCGGAAGGATTGATGGCGATTGGCGCCGTGGCGCGCCAGTACAATCTCTACACCAAAATCACTGGCTCGCAGCGTATTGGCCTGTTTGGTGCGCAGCGCGATGATCTGCCGGCGATCTGGACGCAGCTGATTGATGCCGGTTTTGAAACCGGACAAGCGTATGCCAAAGCGCTGCGCATGGCGAAAACCTGCGTCGGCAGCGTCTGGTGCCGCTTTGGCGTAGGCGATAGCCTCGGCTTCGGCATTGAGCTGGAGCATCGCTACAAAGGCATTCGTACCCCGCACAAGATGAAGTTTGGCGTCTCCGGCTGCACGCGCGAATGCGCCGAAGCGCAGGGCAAAGACGTGGGTATCATCGCCACCGAGAAAGGCTGGAACCTGTATGTGTGCGGCAATGGCGGCATGAAGCCACGTCACGCCGATTTGCTGGCTGCCGATCTTGATCGCGATACGCTGCTGCACTATCTCGACCGCTTCATGATGTTCTACATCCGCACCGGCGATCGCCTGCAGCGCACCTCGCTGTGGCTGGAAAGCATGGAAGGCGGCATTGACTATCTACGCAGCGTGATTATTGATGACAAACTCGGTCTGAATACGCAGCTTGAAACGGAGCTGGCGCGTCTGCGCGCGGCAGTGGAATGTGAATGGACCGCGACGCTGCAGGATCCGCAGCAGCAGCGTCACTTCCGCACTTTCATCAACAGCGATCGCCGCGATCCGCTGGTACAGCACATCAACCAACGCGATCAGCATCGTCCGGCGCAACCCGCCGAGCGCATTGCGGTCACTCTGATTGAGGAGATCGACGCATGAGCCAGTGGCATTCGGTGTGTGAACTCAGCCAAATTCTGCCTGCGACCGGCGTATGTGCGCTGATCAAAGGCCAGCAGATTGCCCTCTTCCGTCCGCACGACGATGAGCAACTCTACGCCTTGAGCAATATCGATCCTTTCGCCCAAGCCAGCGTGTTGTCACGCGGTCTGATTGCGGAGCATCAGCAGGCGCTGTGGGTGGCGAGTCCACTGAAGAAACAGCGCTTCCGCCTGAGCGATGGCTTGTGTCTGGAAGACGAAGCGCGCTCGGTGGCGAGCTATCCGGTGCGCGTTCGCGATGGCAAGGTCGAGATCTGCGCCTGACAGCATTCCTTCACTTTATGAGACGTCACTATGTTTACTGACACCCTGAATAAATGCGCCGCCAACGCGGCGCGCATTGTGCGTACGGCGCAGCACAGCCCGCAGGCCTTCTGGATCAGCTCGGCGATGGCGGGCGCTTACGTTGGCCTGGCGATTATCCTGATCTTCACGCTCGGCAATCTGGTCGATCCGGCTTATCGTCCGCTGCTGATGGGCGCGACTTTCGGTATCGCTTTAACGCTGGTGATCATCGCTGGTTCCGAGTTGTTCACCGGCCACACCATGTTCCTGACCATCGGCGTCAAAGCCGGCAGCATCAAGCAAGGCCAGATGTGGTGCGTGCTGCCGCAAACCTGGCTGGGTAATCTTGTCGGTTCAGTATTCGTCGCGCTGATTTATTACTATGCGGCGGGTCCGCTGCTGCCAAATGCCGGATCGCTGCTGCACAGCGCGGCGCTGGCAAAAACCACGCAGCCAGCCATGGCGCTGTTCTTTAAAGGCGCGCTCTGTAACTGGCTGGTCTGCCTGGCGATTTGGATGGCGGTGCGTACCGAAGGCACGGCGAAGTTCATCGCCATCTGGTGGTGTTTGCTGGCGTTCATCGCTTCCGGCTACGAACACTCGATTGCCAACATGACGGTCTTTGCGCTGTCGTGGTTTGGTCAGCATAATGCCGACTTCACGCTAAGCGGCATCGGCCACAACCTGCTGTGGGTGACGCTGGGCAATATGTTCTCCGGCATGGTGCTGATGGGCCTCGGTTACTGGTACGCCACACCGCAGGCGCAGCGCCCGCAGGCCGAAGCGCAAGCCGCGCCGCTCAAAACCGCATAACACTTTTTCAGCCCGCCTTGCGCGGGCTTTTTTCAGGATGAGCTATGGACTACTTTCCGCTGTTTTGCCGCCTGCAAGGCAAGCGCTGTTTGCTGGTGGGCGGTGGCGATGTGGCAGAACGCAAAGCGCGTTTGCTGCTGGACGCCGGTGCCAATTTGCAGGTTGGCGCGCTGGATTTCTCTCCCGCTTTTCAGCAGTGGGCACAACAGGAAAAGTTGACCTTACTCCCCGGCGCGTTTGACGAGCGCTGGCTCGCGGATTGTTGGCTGGTGATTGCCGCCACCGATGATGATGCGGTGAATCAGCAGGTTGGCGATGCGGCTGAGCGGCGGCGCATCTTTTGCAATCTGGTGGATGCGCCGCAGGAAGCCAGCGCGATTATGCCGTCGATTGTTGATCGTTCGCCGCTGATGATCGCCGTGTCGTCTGGCGGTCGCGCGCCGGTGCTGGCGCGTTTGCTGCGTGAAAAACTTGAAGCGATGCTGCCACAACATCTCGGCGAGTTAGCGTTCCTAGCCGGATCGTTGCGCAATCGTGTGAAGCGTAGCTTTAACAGCATGGCGAAGCGGCGCGCTTTCTGGGAACGCTTCTTCGTGAGCGATCGTCTGGCGCAAACCCTGGCGAATGGTGATCGACCACGCGCCGAGCACATCGTCGAGACCTTGTTCGATGCGCCGCTGTCGCAGCAAGGCGAAGTGGTGCTGGTAGGCGCCGGGCCGGGCGATGCGGGGCTGCTGACGTTGAAAGGTTTGCAGCACATCCAGCAGGCCGATGTGGTGGTGTATGACCGCCTGGTCTCGGCGCCGATTCTTAATCTGGTCCGCCGCGATGCGGAGCGCATCTTTGTCGGCAAACAAGCCGGCAATCACTGCGTACCGCAATCGCAGATCAACCAGGTTTTACTTGAGCAGGCGCAGAGCGGCAAGCGCGTGGTGCGACTAAAAGGTGGCGATCCCTTTATCTTCGGCCGCGGCGGTGAAGAGCTGGAACTGCTGGCGCAGCACAACATCCCGTTTAGCGTGGTGCCGGGCATCACCGCCGCCTCGGGCTGTTCTGCTTACAGCGGTATTCCGCTGACGCATCGCGACCACGCGCAGAGCGTACGTTTCGTCACCGGCCATTTGCAGCAGCATGGCGAAATCGAGTGGCGCAAGCTGGCGGCTGAACAGCAAACGCTGGTGTTCTATATGGGGCTGGCGCAGGCGCCGGAAATTCAGCAGCAGCTGTTGCAACACGGCATGGATGCTGCGATGCCGGTGGCGATCGTGCAGAACGGCACCACGCCGCAGCAGCGCGTTGAGACCGCAACGCTGGCGGAACTGGCCACGCTGGCGCAGCAGTTTGCCAGTCCGGCTCTGATTATTGTTGGTCGCGTGGTGGAACTGCGTTCTCAGTTACGCTGGTTTTGAAACGGCAAAAAACTGTACAGCGCTGCGCTTTGTCGCCAGACTATGGGCCATCTTTCTCGTCAATAAGGAGTTTCCATGCGCGTTGCTTCACGGGTTTGCGCGTTGTTATTGCCGTTAAGCGCGCTTGCTACCGCCGCACCGGTTACCTGGTCGAACGTGGTGGGTGAATGGCAGGTGGTGGCGGTAACGCCTAAGAAGGAAGTCGGTCAGCTTTATATCAAGAATGATCCACAGTTTATGGGCGCGCGCGTGGCGTTTAAGCCGAATGCGATCACCTGGACGCGCGGCACTGCTGAGCGCAGCATCAATCCTTCCGTCGATAACTGCAACGTTAAACCGCGCCTGAGCGCCGCCAATGGCGCGGGCCAGGATCGTGATTTCACCTTCCGTTACGGTTTCAATGTGAGTTGTGGCAACCCGGCGTGGGGACCTGCGCCGGGCGCGGTGATCAGCGTGCTGGCTGACGGTAACGCCCGCCTGTTCTGGGATGGCGCGGAACTGGCGTTACATCGCATCAAATAAAAAACGGCGGGTCAAATGACCCGCCGTTCTGTTCTATTCCGCAAACCGCTTACGGCTGTGCGACAAAACCTACCGCTTCATACACTTTCTTCAGCGTTTCCTGCGCATGAGCGCGGGCTTTTGCTGCGCCATCGCGCATCACCTGATTCAGCAACTCTTCATCATTACGGAAACGATGATAGCGCTCCTGCAGCTCGGTCAACATACCGGAAACCGCTTCAGCCACTTCACCTTTCAGATGGCCGTACATTTTGCCTTCGAACTCTTGCTCCAGCTGCGCAATGGTTTTACCGGTCACGCCCGCAAGAATATCCAGCAGGTTTGATACACCGGCTTTCTCTTTGACGTCGTAGCGCACCACTGGCGGCTCGGCGGAGTCGGTTACCGCACGTTTGATCTTCTTCACCACCGCTTTGGTGTCTTCCAGCAGACCAATCACGTTGTTACGGTTGTCGTCTGACTTGGACATTTTTTTGGTCGGCTCAAGCAGCGACATCACGCGTGCACCCGATTTCGGAATGAACGGTTCAGGCACTTTGAACACATCGCCGTACAGCGCATTGAAACGCTGGGCGATATCGCGGCTCAGCTCCAGATGCTGCTTCTGATCTTCGCCAACCGGCACCTGATTGGTTTGATACAGCAGAATATCGGCCGCCATCAGCACCGGATAATCAAACAGGCCTGCGGTGATGTTTTCCGAGTAGCGCGCGGATTTATCTTTGAACTGCGTCATGCGGCTCAGCTCGCCAAAATAGGCGTAGCAGTTCAGCACCCAGCTCAGCTGCGCATGCTCTGGCACGTGCGACTGAACAAAGATGGTGCTCTTCGCCGGGTCGATGCCACAAGCAAGATAGAGCGCTAAGGTATCCAGCGTGGCTTTACGCAGCGCGGTTGGATCCTGACGTACGGTGATGGCGTGCAGATCGACGATGCAGTAAATGCAGTGAAAATCATCCTGCATCTGCACCCACTGACGCAGCGCACCCATATAGTTGCCAATGGTCAGTTCACCGGAAGGCTGGGCGCCGCTGAAAACGATGGGTTTGCTCATGTTATGTCCTGATAATCACAGCCCGATAGCGGGCAAAAGTTCGTCAAAAGAGTCGAGAGTTAAATCGGGTTGGCTGGTAGCAATCGGCTCGCCGTAGTTGTAGCCGAATGTCATACCGATGTTCGGTACGCCTGCCGCCTGGGCCGCGAGAATATCATTGCGAGAATCGCCGACAAACAGCAATTGTCCCGGAAGCACGCCAAAATGGCCAAGGACGAGGAAAATGGCCGCCGGATGGGGCTTTTTCACAATTACGTCGTCACCGCCGATAATCTGCGTGAAGTACTCAGCAATCCCGAGCGACTTCAGCAGCGGCGCCACAAATGGCGTTGGCTTGTTGGTGACGATCGCCAACGGCAGGCCTTTCGCCTGCAAGGCCGCCAGCGTCTCTACTACCTGCGGGAACAGCGTACTGCCCGCTTCTACCGTTTGCGCGTAATATTTGTCAAACAGCGCACGCGCATCGCGTTGCTCTTCGGCATGCGGCTCGCGTCCCAGCGCCCAGGTCAGCGCGCGGGTCATCATCACGTCAGCGCCGTTACCAATCCAGGTAGAAGCCAATGCCAAACCCGGCGGCGGCAGCTGCAGATCGCTCAGCGCATGATCGATGGCTTGTGCCAGGCCCGGCGCGCTATCGACCAGCGTACCGTCGAGGTCAAACGCCAGCGCGCGGATATCAGTGAAATGAGCCATTAACTTTCTCCAGTTCGCCACGCATTTCATCGATCACTTTTTTGTAATCCGGATGACCGAAGATCGCGGAACCGGCAACAAACATATCGGCACCGGCGGCAGCAATCTGGCCGATGTTATCGATTTTCACGCCGCCATCCACTTCCAGACGAATGTTGTAGCCACTCTCATCAATCAGGCGACGCGCCTGACGCAGTTTGTCGAGCGTACCGGGAATGAAGGATTGACCGCCAAAGCCTGGGTTCACCGACATCAGCAGAATGATGTCCAGCTTATCCATTACATAATCGAGGTAGTGGAGCGGCGTCGCAGGGTTGAACACCAGACCCGCTTTGCAACCATGCTCTTTGATCAGCTGCAGCGTGCGATCAACATGCTCGCTGGCTTCCGGGTGGAAAGTGATGAAGGTGGCGCCCGCTTTAGCGAATTCCGGGATCAATGCATCCACAGGTTTAACCATCAGATGCACATCAATAGGTGCAGTGATGCCGTAATCGCGCAGCGCTTTAAGCACCATCGGCCCCATCGTCAGATTGGGAACGTAGTGGTTATCCATCACATCGAAATGGACCACATCACCACCTGCCGCCAGCGCTTTGGCCGTGTCTTCACCCAAACGCGCGAAGTCAGCAGCCAGAATTGATGGGGCCAGTAAAAATTGTTTCATCCGATTCTCCCAATTTTGTGCGCCAGCCTGAGCTGGCGTAATGCCTTGGTCGCGGACGAAACAGGCTAGCGGAAAAGCGCTAGCAGTTCGTCGACTTGCGTGCGACCACTTATGCTTCGGCTGATGGAACGCCGGGCTTTGACTATGTGTAAATCCGCATTCTGATACCACTCACGCGTGAGTACCGTATCGTGGTTTGAAATCAGTACCGGGATGCGATTTTGCTGCGAAAGCTTATTGGCTAACTCAGCCAGATGCTGCTGCTCGCGCAGACTAAAACTGTTGGTGTGGTAAGCGGTAAAATTCGCTGTCGCCGAAAGCGGTGCATACGGCGGATCGCAATAAACCACTGAGCCTTCAACGGCGTTGTTCAGAGTAACATCGTACGATTCACAGACAAAGGTCGCTTTTTGCGCCCGTTCGGCAAACCAGAGCAGCTCCGCTTCCGGGAAGTACGGCTTGCGATACCGGCCAAAAGGCACGTTAAACTCACCGCGCAAATTGTAGCGGCACAGACCGTTATAACCGTGTCGATTGAGATACAGAAACAGCACCGCGCGCTGATATTCATCTTTGCTCGCATTAAAGGCGATGCGCTGCGCGTAGTAGGTTTCTGCCGTGTTGCCTTCAGCGTTGAAAAGCTGGCGCGCGTCTTCAATGAAAGCCGCGGTACGCGTTTTGACGATGTTATACAGATTGATGAGATCACCGTTGATGTCCGCCAGGTGATAGCGGTCATAGTCGGTGTTGAGGAACACGGAACCGGCGCCGACAAAGGGTTCGATTAGACAATCACCTTGTGGCAAATGACGACGGATGTCATCGAGGAGCGGGTATTTCCCTCCGGCCCATTTCAGGAAAGCGCGATTTTTTTTCATGCTGTCGTGGTTATTACATCTTAATTATTGGCTGTGGTGGAACCGACAGCAGCTCTGCGCTTTAAACGGGGCCGCATTTTTGCGGCCCCACATCTCATTACTGGCTTTCTTTCTTCACCTGGCTAAGCGGTTTTACCCACGGATTGGCCGCACGTACTTCCGCTGGCAGCGATGCCACGGCGCGTTTCGCATCGGCTGGCGTGGCGTAAGCGCCGCTCACCAACACATACCAAGGTTCGCCGTTACGCGTGGTTTTATACACGTGATAACCGCTCAGGTTCTGTTTTCTCGCCCAGGCGTTCAGGCTCTCTTCTTTCGACGCACCGCTCAACTGCAGCGTATAGTTTCCGCCCGACGGCAACGATTTGCTGGCACCGCTCGCACTGGCAGGCGCGGGATTACGCGTCGCGGTGGTGCGGGTGTTGTTCTCTTTCACAGCTGCTGGTTTAGTGGCGGTCGGTGTTTTATGCGGCGTCGACGCGTGCGTCTCGCGTGTACCGTTGTTGCTGGTGCGCGCGGGGGTTTCTGAACGCATGGCTGGCGGCGTGATCGCTTTACCGTTGCCGCTGACTGTGGCCGGCGCGGTTGGCAGCGAGCTATTACCCTGCGCGCCTTGTGCTGCGGCATCGACAGAACCTTGCTGATTGTTCAGCGCACTATTGAGATCGCCCGGCAGCGTGACACGTTGTTGGTTAGCTGGCGTATCCACAGGCGCAGCTTGCGTCGGCGTCGAGGAGACCGATGGCATCGAGATGGATTGACCATCGCTGCCCGCTGGTGCAGTTGTGCCCGCGGTGTTTTGCGCTGCGCTGCCTTCAGCAGAAGGCGTGGCGTTTTGCTGGCCGCTCATGGACGTCGATCCCGAAAGGTCGATGTTCTTTTCGCTGCCACCGGCAGAAGGTGCCGCGCCATTATTTGCGGTATTGGTTGCGGGTTTCTTCTCGTCTGGGCCGGTTAATGCTGAACCAATCCCCAGCACCACCAACAGCAGAACCAAAATACCAATGCCCATCATCATATGTTGACGGGAAACCGGTACTTTCACTTTCGGCGCAGAAGACGATTTGCGTGGCCGCGTCGGACGGCGGTCACTGGCGTCAGGTTTTAACTCGTCTTCCGGTTTGAACTCATCCATTTAGCCTCCTCCGTAAAACGACGCGCTTCCCACACGCCGCATCACCACTCATCACTTCTAATAATCAGGGTTTCTGGCAATCGTTAATTGCTGCCAGCACCATATCATGAGCCACACCGCCACGCACTTCAGAGCGGCCAATAGCGAGAGGCAGCACCAGACGCAGCTCGCCCGCCAGCACTTTCTTATCGCGCATCATGTGTGGCAAATAATCTTCCGCCGCCATGCTCGCCGGGCCATGTACAGGCAAACCAGCACGCAACAGCAGCGCGATAATGCGATCGGTTTCAACCGAGGTGAACTGCCCTAAACGTTCAGCGGTACGTGCGGCCATCACCATGCCAGCCGACACCGCTTCGCCGTGCAGCCAGTTGCCGTAGCCCATGTGCGCTTCAATCGCATGACCAAAAGTATGGCCCAGATTGAGCAGTGCACGTACGCCGGTTTCGCGCTCATCAGCCGCAACCACTTCGGCTTTAAGCTCGCAGCAACGACGGATGCAGTAAGCCAGGGCTTTTTCATCTAGCGCCAGCAGAGCATCAAGATTTTGCTCTAGCCACTGGAAGAATTCGCCATCAAGGATAATGCCGTATTTGATCACTTCCGCCAGACCGGACGCTAATTCGCGCGGTGGCAGAGTGGCCAGGCAATGAGTATCCACTACGACAGACGCGGGCTGATAAAACGCCCCAATCATGTTTTTGCCGAGTGGATGGTTTACCGCGGTTTTTCCACCGACGGAGGAGTCAACCTGAGACAACAACGTGGTCGGCACCTGAATAAAGCGCACGCCACGCTGATAGCTGGCTGCAGCAAATCCGGTCAAGTCACCAATCACGCCACCACCGAGTGCAATCAACGTGGTATCACGACCGTGCGGCTTTTTCAGCAGCGCGGTGAATACCTCGTCCATGACCGCCAGGGTTTTGTACTGCTCACCATCAGGCAAAATGACCTGATCTACCTTAATGCCGGCATTGCTGAGCAGCGCTGACAGGGGTTCAAGATAGATCGGCGCCAGGGTCTGGTTTGTCACCAGCATGGCATTGTCGCCTGCTTTGAGCGGCCAAAAAGAAGCCGGATCGTTAAACAGTCCGGCAGCGATGGTGATGGGGTAACTGCGATCCCCGAGTGAGACAGTGATCTTCTCCATGATGACCGATACCTATTGCTGAGCCCTCAGGGCGCTGGATTAGTTCTTTTCCAGCATGTTGATGATCTGATTGGCCACCACTTTTGCACTCTGATCGTCAGTGCGAATAGTGACATCAGCGATCTCTTCATAAAGCGGATTACGTTCACCAGCTAGCGCTTCCAGTACTTCGCGCGGCGGTGATTCAACCTGCAACAGCGGACGCTTTTTATCACGCTGGGTTCGTGCAAGTTGCTTTTCGATGGTGGTTTCAAGGTATACGACCACACCGCGGGCGGAGAGACGATTACGGGTCTCGCGGGATTTGACTGAGCCGCCACCGGTCGCGAGGACAATGCCTTGCTTCTCGGTCAGCTCATTAATGATCTTTTCTTCACGATCGCGGAAGCCTTCTTCGCCTTCCACATCAAATACCCAGCCTACATCCGCTCCGGTGCGTCGCTCAATTTCCTGATCGGAATCGAAAAATTCCATATTGAGTTGCTGAGCCAACTGACGACCAATAGTGCTTTTGCCGGCACCCATCGGCCCAACCAGAAAGATATTGCGTTTCTCTGCCATTTTATCGGTATTACTAAGAATTCGTTGATGATACCCCGCGTTCAGCATAGCTGGCGGGACAGGAACTGAGACCTCATGAGCGTTAACAAGAGTCAGACGGAAAATTATCTCAACACTCATGGCCGTTTGGCAACCGAATAAATTGCCCCCGGCGACCTCTTAACAGGACCGGTCTGTGGTTCGCGAGACGGTAACGCACCTCCGCTGATCCGCTATATTTCGTGCTACAGGCACGCTGGCCGGGGTCATCCACTGTCATCGCTTACCGATGTAAGCACAGTGCATTCACTCATTTAACGTCTTACTGGAGCTCGAATTATTTTGGCGATATTTCTTTTGACGTCAGTATCGCTTGTGACTAACGTCATTCGGAAGGTTATTCTGCCGCGTTCCGTTACACCGTTTTGAAAATCGCTAAACCTTGTAAGCTAATTCCAGCCCTGCGTCAACGCAGTTGGCCTCACAGAACGAATTTTCCGCTTTATCCGGCAGTAAGCGCTGCTTCCCTGACCAGTCTGGGAGTAATAAAGATCACCAGCTCCTTTTTCTTCTGCTCATCAGTTTGCTGACGGAACAAATTCCCTAATAAAGGCATATCGCCCAGCCAGGGCACGCGTTTTTCGCTCTGCGTACGCTGCTGCTGGAAAATGCCGCCCAGCGCTAAAGTTTCGCCATCGCGCAGCGTCACTTGAGTCTCGATCTCCTGCTTATCAATGCTCAGCACCTGGTTGTCGCCAATGTTTACACTGCGCCCTGGCAAGTTCTGGCTCAGCCGCAGTTTGAGCTGGATGCGGCCATTTCCCAGCACCACCGGCGTCACTTCCATGCCTAAAACCGCTTCCTTAAATTCAATGGCGGTGGCACCGCTGTTGCCCGATTTCACCTCATAAGGGATTTCCGTGCCCTGTTTGATGCTGGCGGTTTGCTGATGCGAGGTAAACAAGCGCGGACTGGCGATGATTTCGATTTGGTTCTCCTGCTCCAGCGCACTCAGTTCCAGGTTGAGCAGTTCGCCGCTGACCTGGCCCAGCGTCACGCCCGCGCGAAACGCCGGATTACTCACCGCAAGAGGAATCTCGAGCAGCGGGTTGCGCAACGCCTGCGTTACCACTTCTGCCGGTGACGTGCCCCAGTTAACACCTAACTCGCGCAGGTGCTCTTCATTGATGGTGACGATATGTGCCGCGAGCTCAACCTGCTCGAGCGGCAAATCCAGCGCTTTTAACCAGCGCTCGGTGTCACGCAATGCCTCAGCCGTATCGCGTAGCAGCAAACTGTTGGTGCGGCTATCGACCGTGACGCTACCACGCGGCGTCATCAACGAGCGTTCGGCTTGCAGGCTGCGGTAAATATCGCTGGCGCTGGCGTAATGCAGCGTCACGGTTTGTTGTTCCAGCGGCGTTTGCTGCTTCTCCTCCTCACGCTCCACCTTTTCCTGTTGCGCCTGCTGCTGCTGCCAGCTTTCCGGATAGACCAGCAAAACGCCCTCTTCCTGCACCACGGTGAGTTTTGCCAGCTGCGTTACCAGCGCGAGCGCGCGATCCCAGCCGACATTGTCTAAGCGCAGCGACAGCCGACCTTCAACGCCCGGCGCAATTAACAGGTTGGTCTGCTGATAATCTGCCAGCGCCTGCAAAATGCGTTCAACCGGCGCATCATCAAACGTCAGACTTAATCGGTCGTCGTTAGCGCGCAGCGGCATGCTTAGACACAGCAGCATCAGTAACGTCATCCATTTCATAAAAACCTCCTTTTATTACCCATGTGATTTGCTGTGGCGTGCAGCTTTGTGCTGCGCTCAACACCAGCATGCGCGACGTAAGCTGCACGACTTGCCAGGGCGGCTGGGGAAAAGGCGCTTGATTATCCAGCCGATGGCTTTTGCCTTGAGGTGACACCAGCCACGCCACGTAGTGCGGCGCCGTGCCAATAATGCCCTGTAAGCGCCAGCCTTCTGGCGCAGCAACCTGCGTCTGACATAGCGTTGCTGCCAGCGGCTGGAAAGGATCGCGCGCCAGCGCCAGCGAGCTACAAAGCCACAACAGCAAGGCGCTACTCCGCATCGTCACTCTCCAGCCACAGTTGCGTGTTCAATACGCCTTGCTCGGCTTGCAGCTGAAAGCGTTGTGGCACCGGTAATCGGGTGCTGGCTAGTTCACTAAACAGCGGCAGAAATTGCGGCCAGGCAAGCCTTAACTGCAACTGCTGCGGCTGGCTATCCGGATGCCAGGCTTCCAGCTGATTGCCGCGCGCTGCCACGATTCGCTCCAGCGTTTGCTGAGTGCCGGTATCCTTCGTGGGTTGCTGCAGCAGGCTAATCTCGCTCTGCAACACATCAATCGCCGGAAGTGAAGCCAGCTGTTGCAACCGCTGTTGCTGCTGTTGACGCATCTGTTCCAGCTGCCGCGCTTGCGCTTCACGCATCTGCTGCTGCGGACGAAGCAGCACGATCCACGTCAGCGCAAACAGCCCCAGCGATAATGTCAAAAGTCCCAGCATGCGCAGCGGCAGCGTGAGCATCAGCCAGCGCTGCAGGAGTTCATTCATCGGCTACCTCCTGCACGCGCGCATGCAAAGCAAAACGATAGTCGCCGCCCGCTTCGCGCTTCACACCGCCCTGCTTTACGCTGCTGAACAGCGGCTGAGTCATGAGCTGATGACGAAAATCACTGACAGCCGCCATGCTCTGCGCCCGCCCTTCCAACACCAATTGCCCTTGCCGACGTTCGAGGCGATTGAGCCACAAGGTGTCTGGCATTAACTCCGGCAGTTGCTGCCAAAAATGCTGCCAGCGCTGATGCTGATCTTGCCGTTGCAGCTGTGCCTGCTGCGCCTGAAGGAGTGATTCACGCAGCTTCAACAGCGATTGCTGCTGTTCCAGCTGTTGCTGCAGTGCGCTGAGGAGAGAGGTGATATCCATCAGCGCGTCCGTTTGTTGCTGCCGTGCAATGACGCCGCGCCACCACAGTAATGAGAGGATCAGCAAGGTGCAGGCCAGCGTGAGCGACAGCAGCGAGACACTCTGCTGGCGCCGCCGCTGCGATTGCTGGATGCGCCAGGGAAGCAGGTTGACCGCCAGCATCAGATATCCTCCGGGCGCAGCGCCAGCCCAAGCGCGATGGCAAAAATACCTTCCTGTGCAGGCAACGGCGGTTGCAGATAGTGCAGCAGCGAAAACGGCTTGCAGCGTTTAACCTGATCCTCAGGCAAAACCTGAGTTGAGGTGCAGAATACGCTTTCCATCTGCGGGAAGGTTTCGCGCAGCTGCGTAAGGGTGAGAGGTTCGGTGGCCGCGCCTGATGTAGTGCTTTCCCCCACCAGCGTCCATAGCCAATGATCGCTAAGCGGATGAATCAATAAGTGGTTGTGGCGTAACGGCAGGCGCATGGCGATCTGCGTCAGCGCCAGGCTACTCAGTTCGAATACGTCCGGTCGCAGACCTGCCTGCTTGAGCGGCGTCAGCCATTGCGTAATCACCTCGCGCCGTGCCGCGGTAACGTAAAGCGGTGCATCCTTGCCCGGTGAGCGATAATCCAGCGACAGCGAAGCGGGTTCGACGGGAAACAGACGCTGCGCAGAAGCCGCCACATAGCGCCCCAGCGCGGGTTCACGCAGCGAGGTTTCCGGCAGCGGCAAAGTGCGTTGCAATACCAACTGCGGCGGCAGGCCAACGCGCAGTGAATAGCGCTTCGGCAGATGGCGCTGCCAGCGCCCTAACATATCCAGTAACGCAGGCGTGGTTTGCAGCACGCCGTTTCTTAACGTATCTTGCGGCAGCGTTTGTTGCCACCAGTGTCGCAACTGCC
This sequence comes from Pantoea endophytica, assembly GCF_002858935.1. Lineage (GTDB taxonomy): Bacteria > Pseudomonadota > Gammaproteobacteria > Enterobacterales > Enterobacteriaceae > Pantoea > Pantoea leporis. Next base: position 45,480 of record NZ_PJRT01000018.1, read on the forward strand.
AACCATGACGTCGGCGTTCGATGCCAAGGGCACACAGTTGTCCGTTTTGGATATCCAGTCCAATTTGCCAGCGCTGAAAAGCCATACGCGCGATCTCCTTATCATTAAAAGGTCAGAGTGCTGATACCCCGGCAACTTCAAGCCTGACAGGTATATGAATGCGTCAGGCTTGTCTTTATACTACCGCGCGGTTGCTTATAAACTGCTCAAACGACAACAGATGGGAATTCTCAGGTGAAGTTCGTAAAGTATTTATTGATCCTTGCAGTGTGTTGCATTTTGCTGGGAGCCGGCACGGTTTATGGTTTGTACAAATACATAGAGCCGCAGCTGCCTGATGTGAACACATTGAAAGATGTGCGCCTGCAAACTCCTATGCAGGTTTACAGCGCGGATGGCGATCTAATCGCCCAGTACGGCGAGAAGCGCCGTGTCCCGCTGACCCTACAACAGATGCCGCCTGAGTTAATCAAAGCGTTTATTGCCACCGAAGATAGCCGTTTCTACGAGCATCACGGTGTCGATCCGGTGGGGATTTTCCGTGCAGCCAGCATTGCGCTGATGTCCGGCCACGCCTCGCAGGGCGCCAGTACCATTACTCAACAGCTGGCGCGTAACTTCTTCCTCAGCCCGGAACGCACCTTGATGCGTAAGATTAAGGAAGCGTTCCTCGCGATCCGTATCGAACAGCTGCTGAGCAAAGATGAAATCCTTGAGCTCTATCTCAACAAGATTTATCTCGGCTATCGCGCGTACGGCGTGGGCGCGGCGGCGCAGGTCTACTTTGGTAAACCTATTGATCAACTGTCGCTGAGTGAAATGGCGATGATTGCTGGGTTGCCAAAAGCACCTTCGACGTTCAACCCGCTCTATTCTCATACGCGTGCGCTGGCGCGTCGTAATGTGGTGCTGGCGCGTATGCTGGATCAAAACTACATCACGCAGCAGCAATATAACGAAGCGCGTAACTCGCCGCTGACGGCCAGCTATCACGGCCCGGAAATCGCCTTCTCTGCACCTTACTTAAGTGAAATGGTGCGTCAGGAGATGGTGAAGCGTTATGGCGATAAAGCCTATGAAGATGGTTACAAGGTTTACACCACCGTCACCCGCCATCTGCAGGAAGCCGCACAGCAGGCGGTGCGTAACAATGTGATGGCGTATGACATGCGCCACGGCTATCGCGGTCCAACCAATGTGCTGTGGAAAGTGGGCGAAGCGAGCTGGGATCAAACCCGCATCCAGAATGCGCTGAAAAATCTGCCAACTTACGGACCGCTGAATGCTGCGGTGATCACCAGCGCCAGCGCCGATCACGCCACGGCGATGCTGAAAGATGGCAGCAGCGTTACGCTGAATATGGCCGGCGTACGCTGGGCACGCGCTTACAAATCTGACACGCTGCAAGGCCCAACGCCGCGCAGCGTGACGCAGGTGCTGCAAACCGGCCAGCAGATTTGGGTGCGTAAAGTGAATGACGACTGGTGGCTCGGCCAGGTTCCGGCGGTGAACTCGGCGCTGGTGTCACTCAATCCAGAAGATGGTGCGGTTCGCGCGCTGGTCGGCGGTTTCGACTTCAACCAGAGCATGTTCAACCGCGCAACCCAGGCGCTGCGTCAGGTGGGTTCCAACATCAAACCTTTCCTGTATACCGCAGCGATGGATCGCGGTTTAACGCTGGCATCGATTCTCAACGACGTGCCGATTTCGCGCTGGGATGCCGGTGCGGGTGCTGACTGGCGTCCGAAGAACTCACCGCCAACGTATGCAGGTCCAATCCGTTTGCGTCAGGGCTTAGGCGAGTCGAAAAACGTGGTGATGGTACGTGCGATGCGTGCGATGGGCGTTGATTACGCGGCGGAATATCTGCAGCGTTTCGGCTTCCCGGCGCAGAACATCGTGCATACCGAATCGTTAGCCTTAGGCGCGGCGTCCTTTACCCCAATGCAGGTGGTACGCGGCTACGCGGTGATGGCGAACGGCGGCTTCCTGATTGATCCTTACTTCATCGCGAAGATTGAGAATGAACAAGGCGGCGTGATCTTCGAAGAGAAACCGAAGATTGCCTGTCCGCAGTGCAACCTGCCGGTGATCTATGGCGATACCAAAAAGTCGGTCGCGTTGAATGAAGAGAGCGTCGAGAATGTCGCGACCTCCGATCAATCGCAGAACCAAACCGTGCCGCAACCGGAGCTGGAGCAAGTGCCTGCACAACCGGGTGGCGAGCAGCAGTATGCTCCGCACGTGATCAACACGCCGCTGTCATTCCTGATCAAGAGCGCGCTGAACACCAACATCTTCGGCGAGCCGGGCTGGATGGGAACGGGCTGGCGTGCCGGTCGTGACCTGAAGCGTAACGATATCGGCGGCAAAACCGGTACCACCAACAGCTCGAAAGATGCGTGGTTCTCTGGTTATGGTCCGGGCGTGGTGACGTCGGTGTGGATTGGTTTCGATGATTCGCGCGCGTTGGGTCGCTCCACCATGTCAGGTGCGATACCGGATCAAATCTCCGGTTACGAAGGCGGCGCGAAGAGTGCACAGCCAGCGTGGGATGACTATATGAAATCCGCGCTGGAAGGCGTGCCGGTACAGCCGCTAACACCGCCAGATGGCGTGGTCACCGTTAACATCGATCGCGGCACCGGCAAGTTGGCTAACGGCGGTAACTCGCGTCAGGAGTACTTCATCAACGGCACCCAGCCAACCGAGTATTCGGTGCATGATGTCGGCACCACCCTCATGGACAACGGCGAAAGCCACGAACTGTTCTGATCAAAAAAGCCGGCAAATGCGCCGGCTTTCTTTTTTTAATGATGATGCAATTTAGTAGCTTAAACGGCCCTGCTTCACCAGCCACTCACGCACCATAAACAGCGCGCTGACGTTACGCGCTTCGCGGAAGTCGGGTTCATCCAGCAGCGCCAGCAGATTATTTAGCGGCCAGCGATGGACAATTAGCGGCTCCGGCTCATCACCTTCCAGCTTCTCTTCGTACAAACCTTCCGCCACCACGATGTTCATCTTGCTGGAGAAATATGAGGGCGCCATGGTCAGCTTGCCCAGCGCTTCCAGTTTGGTGGCACCAAATCCCGCTTCTTCTTTCAGTTCACGATCGGCGGCTTCAAAGGCGCTTTCGCCAGGATCGATTAGCCCTTTAGGAAAGCCCAGTTCATAGCTTTCCAGACCGACGGCATACTCCTGAATCAGGATCACGTCATCGCCAATTATCGGCACAATCATCACCGCTTCACGGTCGGAAGGTTTCATGCGCTCATAAACGCGGCGCGCGCCATTACTGAAAGCGAGATCGACCGCTTCGATGGTGAACAGGCGGGAGCGGGCCACCGCTGCCACATTGAGGATGTCAGGTTTTTTCATTGGGGTTTTCATATCAGCCTCAAACTTAGCACAACCCTGTGAAACGTGATGACGCCAGCATACCGAAGCCAGAACTATTGTGCGACACGCAGCGTAAGTAAACTATGGTGACATACATTCACTTATGGCTGCTAACAACTTCTTGTTATCTATGCAGTTAAAAATTCACAATAAGTCAACGGTGTGGGGTTAAATTCAGAAAATACCGATATTTAGTTGAGTCATGTCTGGTTAACATCCCGTTAAGGAATGATCTAACAAACTATAATTAAATGATTTTGCGCGTTATTTTATCTGACTTTTCCCTTGTCAGAATGACATCTGCTCGCCAAAATTGACTTGTATTGATGGATTCACCGGGAGTAATTCGTTAACGTGAAGGCAGTTTTTTGGCTGGATTGAGCAAAGCATGAGCACTTATATTGTCATTCTGGCTGTCATGCTCGCCTGTTCCTTATTAGCAGGTATCGGCTATTGGTTCGCTATGCGGCATCGTCCGCCGTTGGCGAAACCACTGCCGTTTATCAGTCCGCCTAATCGTAAACTCACCGACGAAGAACGCGCTGCCGTTGAAAAGTACATCGCGCTACTAGTGAAACAGCAGCAACACAGCAGCGCGCGATCCGCAAAGAAGCCGCGCGAACCTCAAGCGCTGACGCTCACCGCGCAAAGCAACAATGTTTATCCTGTCACCCGCTCCATCACCCGCTATGGCCTCTCCACCGACGATCCGCAGAAGTGGCGCTACTATCTCGATGAAGTCGAAGTGCATCTTCCGCCGCTTTGGGAACAGTACATAGCCGAAGAGAACCACGTAGAGCTGATCCGCACGCAAACGCTGCCGCTGGTGATTTCGCTTAACGGACATTCGCTGGTGAATTACGCGGTGGAACAACCGGCGCTGCCGCCACTGGTGCGGCCGATGTCCACTAACGCGTCAATTCGTAAAGAAGAGAGCGAGAATGTTGAGCTGCTGCAGGTACGCAAAGAGACCTCAGAAGAGTATCAGCTGTCTCGCGCCGACGGCACGCGTGAAGCGGTCGCCATCTGTTTCGCTTTCCTGCTGTTCTTCCTGAGTCTGGTGCTGCCCGGCAGCCTGATGGGCTGGATTGCGCTGCTCGGCTGCCTGATGATCGCCGTTAGCCTGTGGTTCCTCTATCGCTTCCCTGGCACCAAAGGTTTGCGCGATGTGCACTGCCTGCGCGGTGCGCCCAAGCGCTGGGGTCTGTTTGGTGAATCCAATCAGGAGCAGAGCAACATCTCGCTGGGCATTATTGATTTAATCTATCCCGCGCACTGGCAGCCGTATGTGGCGCACGATTTAGGCCAAACTACCGACGTCGATATGTACCTCAATCGTCAGGTAGTGCGTCAGGGGCGCTTCCTGTCGCTGCAGGACGAAGTGCGTAACTTCCCGGTGCAGCGCTGGCGTAAAAATCTGGTGCTGGCGTGCGGCTCGCTGCTGGTGCTGGTCATGCTATTCACCTGGATTCCTCTCAGCATGCCGATCAAACTCAGCCTTGCGTGGGTGAAAGGCACCGAGAGCATTGAAGTGAATAGCGTGGATAAGCTGAATGCGCTGCCGCTACACATCGGCGACATTTTGAAAGTGGGTGGCACCGGCATGTGTTCGGTACCGGGCAATTATCAAAGCAATCGCAGCTACGCCTACATGCCGTTCGACTGCTCGGCGATTTACTGGAATAACGCCGCGCCGCTGCCACAGCCGCAATCGGAGATCATCGATAAAGCCTCGGCGCTGCTCGATACCACCACGCGCCAGCTGCATCCGGAAACCAATACCGATCCCAAACTCAATCCGCAGCTCGCCTCGGCGATTCAGAAATCGGGCATGATTCTGCTGGATGACTTCTCGGATTTGGTGCTGAAAACCCAGGATCTGTGCAGCCAGCAGCAGGATTGCGTACGCCTGAAAAATGCGCTGGTGAATCTCGGCAACGCCAAAGATTGGGATTCACTGATTCACCGTGCGGATTCTGGCAAGCTGAATGGCATGAACGTACTACTGCGTCCGGTGAGTGCCGAAGCGCTGGAAAATCTGGTGAACACCGCCACCTCCAGCTTCTTCGCGCGTGAAACGCGTCGTGCGGCTGAAAACCTCAATAGTCCACCGCCGGGCGGCTTCCTGATTGTCAGTGATGAAGGTCGTCAGATGGTGATGCAACCGCAGCCGTCGGTACCGCTGTTCGATCTTGATGCGCCTTCGCAATGGCGCGAACTGCAACGCATGTCTGGCATGCTGCTGCATACGCCATTCGCCGCCAGCGGCATCATCACCAGTATTACCACCGATGCCAACGGCACACGCCATATCGCGCTGCATAACGAGCCGGATGCCATGGCGCAATGGCGCTATTTGGGTACCACGCTGTTGATGCTGGTGCTGATTGCCAGCGCGGTGATCAACGGCTTGCTGGCGCTGCGTCGTATTCATCGCAATCGCCTGCGCATGGCGGAAATTCAGCAGTATTACGATAAGTGCTTCAACCACAATCTGAACACTATGCAGAGCGTGCGCTCGCTGTTCTGAGCCCTCTCCTTCTGTGCTACCCTGTCGCCCACTTTTTTGCGGCGAGAAAGACAATGCAGGTTACGCTTAACTGGTCAGAGATTGATACCGTGCTGCTGGATATGGACGGCACCTTGCTCGATCTCGCCTTTGATCGCCACTTCTGGCTGGAACACGTTCCGGAAACCCTGAGCCGCGAACGCGCCATCACGCTGGGCGAAGCGCATCAGCTGATTGAGCAGAAATACCAGGCCGTGGTGCATACGCTAAACTGGTATTGTCTCGATTACTGGTCGCAGGAACTGGCGCTGGATATTCGCGCCATGACGTGGGAGAAGCGCCACCGCGCGGCAATGCGTGAAGATACGCTGCCGCTATTGCAGGCGCTGCGTGCCGCAGGTAAGCGCACGATTCTGTTGACCAATGCGCATCCTTACAATCTGGATGTGAAACTGGAGCAGACCGGATTAGCTGCCCACCTTGATTTATTACTTTCCACCCATACCTTTGGATATCCGAAAGAGGATCCGCGTCTCTGGCAAGCCGTTCAGCAACACACTGCGTTTGACAGCGCGCGTACGCTATTCATTGATGACAGCGAAGCGATTCTGGATGCAGCAACACGCTGGGGCATCCGCTGGTGCTTAGGCGTCAGCAATCCGGATTCCGGTCGGCCCGATCAATCTTTCCAGCGTCATCCGGCGGTACGCGATTATCGCCAGTTGTGTGAGACGCTGCGTTAAAGCAGGAGCCGCAATACCATGAAAGAGAAAGTGAGCGAAGGCGTGCGCCTCGACAAATGGCTGTGGGCCGCACGCTTCTACAAAACGCGTGCGCTGGCACGCGAAATGGTCGAAGGCGGCAAAGTGCATTACAACGGTCAGCGCAGCAAGCCGAGCAAACTGGTGGAGCTAAATGCTGAATTGACGCTGCGTCAGGGCAACGATGAGCGCACCGTGGTGATCACCGCCGTGACCGATCAGCGTCGTCCGGCCAGCGAAGCCCAGGCGCTGTATGCCGAAACCGCCGCCAGCATCGACAAGCGCGAGAAAACCGCGCTGGCACGCAAGATGAATGCCTTAACCATGCCGCACCCCGATCGCCGCCCGGATAAGAAAGAGCGCCGCGATCTGATGAAATTTAAATTGTCGGGTGATAAATAACGCGCCCCCAACGAGAGAAACACTATGTCTGCAAACGATCAACTGCACCGTTACCTGTTCGAAAACGTCGCCGTGCGCGGCGAGCTGGTCAATGTGAGCGAAACCTGGCGTGAAATCGTCGAAAATCACAACTACGTTGAGCCGGTAAAAACCTTGCTGGGCGAGCTGCTGGTAGCCACCAGCCTGCTAACGGCAACGCTGAAGTTTGACGGTGATATCACGGTGCAGTTACAGGGCGACGGTCCGCTGACGCTGGCGGTGATCAACGGTAACAACCGTCAGGAGTTGCGTGGCGTGGCGCGCGTGCAAGAAGACGCGGAGATCGCACCCGGCAGCAGCCTGAAAGAGATGGTCGGCAACGGCTATCTGGTGATCACCATTTCGCCAGAGAAAGGCGAGCGCTATCAGGGCGTGGTTGGCCTGGAAGCGTATACGCTGGCGGGTTGTCTGGAAGATTACTTCATGCGTTCTGAGCAGTTGCCAACGCGCCTGTTTATCCGCACCAGCGACAAAGGCGCAGCCGGCATTCTGCTGCAGGTGCTGCCAGCGCAAGAGCCGAGCCTGGATGATTTCAATCACCTCGCCACGCTGACCGAAACTGTGAAGAGCGAAGAGCTGATTGAGCTGCCCGCCACCGACGTGCTGTGGCGCCTGTATCATCAGGAAGAAGCCACCGTGTTCGATCCGTCGCCAGTCAGCTTCAAGTGCACCTGTTCACGCGAGCGCTGCGGTGAAGTGCTGAGCACGTTGCCGGTTGAGGAAGTGGACGAAATCCTCGCAGAGGATGGCGAAATCGATATGAATTGCGACTATTGCGGATCGCATTACGTGTTCGATGCAGTGGATATTGCCGCCATTCGCAACGCGCCAACCAACAACAGCGATCACGTGCATTAATTACCTGCCGGGCGGTTCATCCGCCCGCATTCCTGCTGAACGTATCCCTATCATTTATCACGGTTATTAGCTAAATAACGCTGACTTTAGTTTCATAAGTGGCAGATTTCTCTACTTGTCACGTTCCAGCTCGCATTTCTGACTATCTTCTCTTTTCCGCCGTGCTCAGAAGAGTACACTGCGCGCGATCTGCCCTGCGTGGCTATGCAGGCAGGCGGCAGAATCACCCCATAAAAAATATGCAGTAACAGATACCGATTAAAGGAGCAGTCACATGCGCGTTAACGGCCTGACATCGCAAGACCTCGCCTCTATGGGCATCAGCGGCACCACCGAAGTGGTGTACAACCCTGATTTCGACACCCTGTTTCAGGAAGAAACTCGCCCAGAGCTGGAAGGTTATGCGCGAGGCATTCTGACGCAGAGCGGTGCTATTGCCGTGGATACCGGCATCTTCACGGGTCGCTCGCCAAAAGATAAGTACATCGTTCGGGATGACACCACGCGCGACACGCTGTGGTGGAACGATGTCGGCAACGGTAAAAATGATAACCAGCCGCTGTCACAGGAAACCTGGCAGGCGTTGAAAGATCGCTGCACCCAGCAGCTTTCCGGCAAACGCCTGTTTGTGATTGATGCGTTCTGCGGTGCCAATCCTGACACGCGCCTCAGCGTGCGCTTCGTGATGGAAGTGGCCTGGCAGGCGCACTTCGTCAAAAACATGTTTATCCGTCCGAGCGAAGCCGAACTGGCTGACTTCAAACCGGATTTCGTGGTGATGAACGCCGCGCAGTGCACCAATCCAGACTGGCAGGCGCAAGGTCTGCACTCCGAGAACTTCGTCGCCTTCAACCTGACCGAGCGCATGCAGCTGATTGGCGGCACCTGGTACGGCGGCGAGATGAAGAAAGGGCTGTTCGCCATCATGAACTACCTGCTGCCGCTGAAAGGCATCGCTTCAATGCACTGTTCGGCTAATGTCGGCAAAGCGGGCGATGTGGCGGTGTTCTTCGGCCTGTCCGGCACCGGTAAAACCACGTTGTCCACCGATCCGGATCGCCAGCTGATTGGCGATGACGAACACGGCTGGGATGACGACGGCGTGTTCAATTTTGAAGGCGGCTGCTACGCCAAAACCATCAATCTGTCTGAGCAGGCGGAGCCGGAGATCTACCGGGCGATTCGCCGCAATGCGCTGCTGGAAAATGTGGTGGTGCGCGCCGATGGCAGCGTGGATTACGCCGACGGCAGCAAGACCGAGAACACCCGCGTCTCTTATCCGATCGAGCATATCGAGAACATCGTGCAGCCGGTGTCGAAAGCGGGCCATGCGAAGCGGGTGATTTTCCTTACCGCCGATGCCTTTGGCGTGCTGCCGCCGGTTTCACGCTTGACGCCAGAACAGACGCAATACCATTTCCTGTCTGGCTTTACCGCCAAACTGGCCGGCACCGAGCGCGGCGTCACGCAGCCAACGCCCACCTTCTCTGCCTGCTTTGGCGCGGCGTTCCTGACGCTGCACCCAACGCAATATTCCGACGTGCTGGTGAAGCGCATGGAAGCGGCAGGTGCGCAGGCGTATCTGGTGAATACCGGCTGGAACGGCAGCGGCAAGCGCATTTCGTTGAAAGACACGCGCGCCATCATCAACGCGATTCTGGCTGGGGAGCTGGATGAGGTTGAGACTGACACCTTGCCGGTGTTCAACCTGCAGATGCCTAAAGTTCTGCCGCAGGTGGATAGCGCGATTCTCGATCCGCGCCGCAGCTGGCCGACAGAAGCGGCCTGGCAGCAAGCCGCGCAGGATCTGGCGCAGCGCTTTATTACTAACTTTGAGAAATATACCGATAACGATGCGGGTAAAGCGTTAGTGCAGGCGGGTCCGCAGTTGTGATGTGAAAACCCGGTGGGCATAAATGCCCGCCGGGTATCACGCACTGTGATTGATACTCGCCACCGCCGTAGCGCTGCTGCCTTCCGGAATCGGCAACCAGGCACGAATCCGCAATCCGCCCCGGTCGCTGTCACCAATCTCCAGCGAGCCTTCATGCGCATCGATAATACGCTGCACAATCGCCAAACCGAGACCGGTGCCGCTGGTACTGCGCGCGCTGTCGCCGCGCACAAACGGCTGGAACAGATGCTGTAGCTGATCCGGCTTGATACCCGGACCATCATCTTCCACCTGGAACCACGCGCGGTTCAGCTCCTTGCCGCTGCTGACCTTAATCCATCCATTGCCATAACGCGCCGCGTTGACCACCAGATTCGCCAGCGCGCGCTTGATGGACAGCGGGTTGATATCCAGCATCAAATCCTCGGACATCACCGCGTTCTCAATCTCGCGCTCGTAGCCGCTCTCTGCCGCCACCACTTCGCCCAGCACGCTGTTGAGGTCGGCGCGCTCGGTCTGCATCTCCTGACCGGTACGCAGATAGTCGATGAACTGCTCGATAATCGCGTTGCACTCTTCGATATCTTTATTGATCGACTCCGCCAGATAACCATCCTGCTCGCCCATCATCTCAGTAGCGAGACGAATGCGCGTCAGCGGCGTACGCAAATCGTGGCTGACACCCGCCATTAACAAGGTACGATCGTCGGCCAACTGCTTCACACCGGCCGCCATTTGGTTAAACGCCCGCGTCACCGAACGCACTTCCGACGCGCCGTATTCACGCAGCGGCGGTGGAATGATGCCTTTACCGACCTGCAACGCCGCATGCTCCAGATCCACCAGGGGTCGGTTCTGGATGCGGATAAACAGCCAGGCGCCGCCAATCGCCAGCAGCATAATCGCCAGCGTGTAGCGGAACAGCGGTGAGAAGTCGCCCTGATGGATTTCGGTGAGCGGCACGCGCACCCAGATATCCGGCGACAGCCAGGTTTTCAGCCACACCACCGGCGAGTTTTTATTCACCTCGACACGGACATCGGTAGGACCGCCCAGCTGCTGGCCCATCTGCTCACTGAGGAATTCGTAATGTTGCGCCCAGCGCAAACCGCTCTCTTCCGCCGCCGCGTTGGTGTACAACGAGATGCCCAGCTCACGATAAATTTCGCGTCGGAAGGCCGGTGGCACTTCCAACTGCGTTCCGTCTTCCAGCTGCAGCCGATCGGTCATCAACATACGCACTTCGTACGCGAGGACCTTATTGAACTGCTGCAAGCTGGGAAGAATGGCGAAATTGAGCACCACCAAATAGGTTGTTACCAGGCTGACGAACAGCAAGGTAACAATCAATAACAAGGTGCGGGCAAACGAACTGCGGGGTGAGAAGCGCAATCGCCTCATGCTTTGCTGCCGTCCGGAACGAATACGTAGCCAAGACCCCAAACGGTCTGAATGTAACGTGGATGCGCCGGATCTTCTTCCACCATGCGGCGCAGACGCGAGATCTGCACGTCGATGGAGCGTTCCATGGCGCTGTATTCACGGCCACGCGCCAGGTTCATCAGCTTATCGCGTGACAGCGGCTCACGCGGATGGCTCACCAGCGCTTTCAGCACGGCAAACTCACCGCTAGTCAGCGGCATTGGCTCATCTTCACGGAACATCTCGCGGGTGCCGAGGTTCAGCTTGAACTTACCGAAGGCGATAACCGCTTCTTCCTGCGAAGGCGCGCCCGGCAACTCATTGGCCTGACGACGCAATACGGCACGAATACGCGCCAGCAGTTCGCGCGGGTTAAACGGTTTTGGAATGTAGTCATCCGCACCGATTTCCAGACCGACGATACGATCCACTTCTTCGCCTTTCGCGGTGACCATGATGATCGGCATCGGGTTGCTTTGACTGCGTAAACGGCGGCAGATAGACAAACCATCTTCGCCCGGCAGCATCAAGTCGAGCACCATCAAGTGGAAGGATTCGCGGGTTAACAGTCGGTCCATTTGCTCGGCGTTGGCAACGCTACGCACCTGAAAGCCCTGCTCGGTGAGATAGCGCTCCAGCAACGCACGCAAACGCATATCATCATCGACGACCAGAATTTTGTAGTTCTCTTGCATGTTCAACTCCCAAAGGCGCCATTGCCTGAGCCAATATTGTTAAAAAAAGAGGCCTCAGTGTGACAGTCATTAATGGTTTATATTCTAGCCGAAATTGTTACAAAGCATATTAAACAGCAGCTTATATTTATTTTTGACCCTGAAATGCGCTTCGCTTCGCGTTTTTTATCTGTGCTTTCAAGCCGCTTAGCGCTTATCTGAAAATTTGGCGCATTTTCTTTCTGTTACTGGTTCATGACAAAAAATCCCGCCGCCAGAGAGGCGTTCAGGGCGATTTGACTTAAGGTGATGGTGAAGAATAGGCCTGAGTTGCAGTGATGGCAGCATAAAATAGGGCATTTCTCTCGCGGAATGCGCATCTGTTTTCGGAACAATTCCCGAGCGATGAAAAACAAGGCCAGTGTTAAATTAATTCCTACAAATCAATCAGTAATCTCCTCTTTCCTCGCTTCTCTCGATCTCCGACACTGGATTCGTACCTGTTGTTATTGAGTTCATGTGGAGAGAGAAAAATGAAAAAAACGGTAATTCTGCTGGGCGCACTGGTACTGACCAGCTTCACTCAGGTTCAGGCGGCCACCAGCGCGGGCGAAGCGGCTGGCGCGCAGGCATCCACGACGGCGAAGGGTAACTCTGACGCGATCGGTGTTGGCGCTGTAGGCGCGCTGCTCGGCGTGGCGCTGGCGACCATGGGCGGCGGCGACAAAGGTGGCAGCGGTACCTCAACCACCACCGCGACCCAAGCCGGTAAATAACGTATCACGGCCGTTCCGTTAATCTCTGCCATTTAATACCGCACATTTCGTCGCGGCGCGATTTATCGCGCAATCAATTGCGCCGCGACAATGTGTGCGTTTTGCGAAAGAGTGTTGAGTACTACACCAACGGCGATTGCGCTTTTTTTAAGGCGTCTCTTTCACATAATCGATGCTGTTCACAAACCACAGCTTCTGCCCTTCCGGCGTGTTGACCACCACTTCGTCATCCACTTCTTTCTTGATCAGCGCACGCGCCATCGGCGAGTCGATCGAGATGTACTCTTTCATCGTCTCGCCATAAATTTCATCCGGGCCAACAATGCGGAAACGCTTCACATCGCCCTGCTCATTCTCCACTTGCACCCAGGCACCGAAAAACACTTTGCCCTCCTGCTGCGGCGCGTAATCGACGATTTTCAGATCGGCGAGGCATTTACGCAGATAGCGCACCCGGCGATCGATCTGGCGCAGCAGACGCTTGTTGTAGGTGTAATCCGCGTTTTCCGAACGATCGCCGAGGCTTGCCGCCCAGGAGACGATTTTGGTGACTTCCGGACGCTTTTCATTCCACAAATGGTCGTGTTCGGCACGCAGCTTGTTATAGCCTTCGCGGGTAATCAGTTGGGTTTTCATGACTTCAACTCGTGGTGACGGCGGTTCTTCGCAGCAAAGAGGCTAACAATAAGCGACCGATTGACCATCAGCAAGATTGCGCGCGCTGCATTCAGAAAAAGACGGATTCACGGGCCACCGGCTGGCAATTTTCGGCCTCATTCCGTATAACTGTCCGCTATTTCCAACCCTGTGTAAGCATTGTTAATGATGATGAAAGATTCACTGAGCCAGATTATCGCAGGTGAGCTGAAGGCACGCGCCGACCAGGTTGATGCTGCCGTTCGCTTACTTGATGAAGGGAACACCGTGCCGTTTATCGCACGTTATCGTAAGGAAGTGACCGGCGGACTCGACGACACCCAGCTGCGTTTGCTGGAGAGCCGTCTGAGTTACCTGCGCGAGCTGGACGATCGTCGCCAGTCGATTCTGAAATCCATCGACGAACAGGGCAAACTCACGCCTGAACTCGCCACCGCCATCAACAGCACGCTGAACAAAACCGAGCTGGAAGACCTTTACCTGCCGTACAAACAGAAGCGTCGCACGCGCGGACAGATCGCTATTGAAGCCGGTCTGGAACCGCTGGCCGATACGCTGTGGCAGGACCCATCGCAGGATCCCGAGCAACTGGCCGCCAGCTACGTTGATGCCGACAAAGGTGTCGCCGACGTGCGCGCTGCTCTGGATGGCGCGCGCTACATCCTGATGGAGCGCTTTGCCGAAGACGCGACGCTGCTGGCGAAAGTGCGTGAATATCTGTGGAAGAACGCGCATGTGGTTTCGCGCGTGGTGGAAGGTAAAGAGGAAGAAGGGGCGAAATTCCGCGACTACTTCGATCATCACGAAGCGCTGAGCGGCGTCCCGTCGCACCGTGCGCTGGCGATGTTCCGCGGCCGCAATGAAGGCGTGCTGCAGCTGTCGCTGAATGCCGATCCGCAGTTCGATGAAGCCCCGCGTGAAAGCTATGGCGAAACGCTGATCGCCGAACACCTCAAGCTGCGCCTGAATAACGCGCCAGCGGATAGCTGGCGTAAAGCGGTGGTGAGCTGGACCTGGCGCATCAAAGTGCTGCTGCACCTCGAAACTGAATTGATGGGCACCCTTCGTGAACGCGCCGAAGATGAAGCTATCAACGTATTTGCCCGTAACCTGCACGATCTGCTGATGGCCGCGCCTGCGGGCATGCGCGCCACCATGGGCCTCGATCCAGGCTTACGTACCGGCGTGAAAGTTGCGGTGGTAGATGCCACCGGCAAGCTGGTCGCCACTGATACCATTTATCCGCACACCGGCCAGGCGGCGAAAGCGGCCACGGCTGTGGCGGCGCTGTGCGCCAAACATCAGGTTGAACTGGTGGCGATTGGTAACGGTACCGCCTCGCGCGAAACCGAGCGCTTCTTCCTCGACGTGCAGAAGCAGTTCCCGCAAATCAACGCGCAGAAAGTGATCGTCAGCGAAGCCGGTGCATCGGTCTATTCGGCTTCTGAGCTGGCGGCGCTGGAGTTCCCGGATCTCGACGTTTCCATCCGTGGCGCGGTTTCCATCGCGCGTCGCCTGCAGGACCCGCTCGCCGAGCTAGTGAAGATCGATCCGAAATCGATCGGCGTAGGCCAATATCAGCACGACGTCAGCCAAAGCCAGCTGGCGAAGAAGCTGGATGCGGTGGTGGAAGACTGCGTAAACGCCGTGGGTGTCGATCTCAACACCGCGTCTGTGGCGCTACTGACCCGCGTGGCCGGTTTAACCCGCATGATGGCGCAGAATATTGTTAGCTGGCGCGATGAAAATGGCCGCTTCCAGAATCGTCAGCAACTGCTAAAGGTGAGCCGCCTCGGGCCGAAAGCCTTTGAGCAGTGCGCGGGCTTCCTGCGCATCAACCACGGCGATAACCCGCTGGATGCCTCAACTGTGCACCCGGAAGCCTATCCGCTGGTCGAGCGCATTCTGGCCGCCACCGAGCAGGCGCTGGATGAGTTGATGGGCAATGCTGGCGGTCTGCGCGATCTGAATGCCCGCGACTTCACCGATGAGCGCTTCGGCTTGCCCACGGTCACAGACATCATCAAAGAGCTGGAAAAACCGGGCCGCGATCCACGTCCGGAGTTTAAAACCGCGCAGTTTGCTGAAGGCGTGGAAACGCTCAACGATCTGCTGCCGGGCATGGTGCTGGAAGGCGCCGTCACCAATGTCACCAACTTCGGTGCTTTCGTCGATATCGGCGTGCATCAGGATGGTTTGGTGCACATCTCTTCCCTTTCCGACAAGTTCGTTGAAGATCCCCATCAGGTGGTGAAAGCCGGCGATATCGTCAAAGTGAAGGTAATGGAAGTGGATATGCAGCGTAAGCGTATTGCGCTCACCATGCGTCTGGACGAGCAGCCTGGTGAAAGCAATGCCCGCGGCAGCAACCGCAGCGCAGGCAAAGAAAACGCCCGCCCGGCGGCCAATAACAAAGGTCGCGGCAAACCTGCCAGCTCGTCTGCCGGCAACAGCGCGATGGGCGATGCGCTCGCCGCGGCATTCGGTAAAAAACGCTAAGTTCCTGCCGTAAATAACGCGCGGAGAAACCCTCGTCTCTGCGCGTATCAGCTTGATAAATCTCCTCATCCAACTACGCTGAAAAAATAACCTTCCGCGTGGCCCAGCGATCCATGGATATTATCAACGCCTTAATCGATGAGATTTATCACGGCAGCTTTCCGGTCGCGGCGCGTGAACGCCTGCTTTCACACATTCGTGCCGCGCGCGATACGGCAAAACTGCCGCGCAAGGCGCACTGGGATGAGAAAGATGTGGTGCTGATTACCTATGCCGATCAGTTCCGCGAACCTGAACAGCCAACCCTTGCCAGCTTCTCGCGTTTTTATCAGCAGCATCTGCAATCCACTTTCAGTCTGGTGCATCTGTTGCCGTTCTTTCCCTACTCTTCCGACGATGGCTTCTCGGTTATCGACTATCACCAGGTCAATCCGATTTGCGGCGACTGGCAGCACATCAGCGCGCTGCACAGCGAAACGCGGCTGATGTTTGATTTTGTCTGCAACCACATGTCGGCGCACAGCCGCTGGTTTCAACACTTTCTGGCGCAGGATCCGGGTTGGGATGATTTCTTTATCAGCATGCCGCCGGCGACCGATCTCAGCGCGGTGACGCGTCCACGCACCTCGCCGCTGCTCACACCGTTTGCGATGGCCGACGGCGAGACGCGCTATATCTGGACCACCTTCAGCGCCGACCAGATCGACCTCAACTTTGGCAATCCGGAAGTGCTGATTCGCATGGTCGATGTGCTGCTCGACTACCTGAACAAAGGCGCGGATTATGTGCGGCTCGACGCGGTGGGCTACATGTGGAAAACGCCGGGCACCAACTGCATTCACCTGCCGAAAACGCATCAGCTGGTGAAGCTGTTTCGCGCCATAGCCAATGAAGTGGCACCCGGTACGGTGATCGTCACCGAAACCAACGTGCCGCACAAAGACAACATCAGCTATTTCGGTAACGGCAAAGATGAAGCGCAAATGGTGTATCAGTTTTCGCTGCCGCCGCTGGTGCTGCACGCCATTCATTCCGGATCGGCGCGTGCGCTGCGTCAATGGGCCAGCACGCTGGATTTAGGCGGTGGCACCACCACTTTCTTTAACTTTCTTGCCTCGCACGACGGCATTGGACTCAATCCGGCGCGCGGCATTTTGTCGGAAGTGGAGATTGTGGCGCTGGTGCGTGATTTAGCGCTGGAAGGCGCGCTGGTCTCCTACAAGAACAATGCCGATGGCACCACCAGCCCTTACGAAATCAATGTCACCTATTTCGATGCGCTCAATCAGCAGGACGACGACGATGACACGCGTTTGCGCCGCTTCCTGCTGGCGCACGCGATTCTGCTGTCATTTCCTGGCGTACCGGCGATTTACATTCAAAGTATTCTTGGCTCGCGCAACGATAATGAAGGCGTGCGCGCCGCCGGTCATAACCGTGCCATCAACCGGGAGAAGTACAGCCTGCGTGAAATGGAACAGTGGATCAGCGGCGGCAATCCGCTGCGCCAACAGGTGTATGAACGCCTGAGCGCGCTGATTCAACTGCGCACGCGGCAACCCGCGTTTCATCCCGATAATCCGATGACGCTGCTGGAAAGCGAAAATAGCCTGCTGGTGTTGCGTCGCCATCAGCCGGATAGCGATGAGGGGTTGCTGTGTGTGTTTAATCTCAGCCGTCATGAGGTGACGACACAGTTACCGCTGGCGCGGCATATGCAGGATGTGATTAGCGGGGAGAAGCTGGATGGCAGCCAGCCCTTAACGCTGGCTGCGTGGCAGTTTATGTGGCTGCGGTAAACGTCATGATCAGCTGGGTAAATTCATCGGGGTGAGAAATGAAAGGCGCATGCGCGGCTTTCTCCATCACCACCGAGGATGAAGCTGGCCAGCGTGAATCCAGTTCTTCTGCGACACGACGCGGCACCAGCCCATCGAGATAGCCGTAGATACGCAGGAACGGCAGCGGCAGATCGTCGAGCGCGGCACGCAAATCGTCCTGACGCAGAATCTCCAATCCCCCTTCCAGCACTTCAACCGACGGCATCGGCTGCGATAACACCACCTCTTTCAACTGACGCGCATCCTGTCGCGCGTTCTCCGTGCCCATAGTTTGCAGCGCCAGAAAGCGCTCCACGGTGCGCTGGAAATCGGTGCTCAACTGCTGCTGAAAATTTTGCAGCGTTTCGGGCTTGATGCCCGGCCATTGATCACGCGCGGTAAAACACGGCGATGAGGCAACGGTGATCAGCGCTGCAACGCGCTCCGGCTGGGTTAACGCCAGCTGGCTGGCCACCAATCCACCCAGCGACCAGCCGAGCAGCACCGCGCGATCGGGTAACTGCGGCAACAGCTGTTGCGCCATTTCCGCTAAGGTCAGCGGCGCAAAACCCTGGCTGCGGCCGAAGCCCGGCAGATCCACCAGATGCAGGCGAAAATGCGAGCTGAGTCGCGGAACGATGTTTTGCCACACTTCGGCGTTCAAACCCCAGCCGTGCAGCAGCACAAGATCGCGATCGCCCGTGCCTGTGGTGTGCCAGTAAAGCGAACTCATCGGTTACACTCCGGAAAAGTGATAAGGAGGTCGCTATGCTACCAATCCCGGCCCTGTGTTGGCTATGCCGCCTGCCGTTGCAGATTGCCAGCCACGGTTTGTGCAGCCGCTGCGTGCAGCAAATTCCGCGGCTACCGGCACTCTGTCCCTGCTGCGGTTTACCGGCCAGTGGAATGCAGCCCTGCGGGCGCTGCCTGCGCCGCCCGCCGCCGTGGCAGAGCCTGAGCTGCGTCAGCGATTACCTGCCGCCGCTGAGCGATTGGGTGCAGCAGCTGAAGTTTTCTCGCGTAACCGCACTCAGAGTGATGCTGGCGCGGCTTATTTTGTTAAAATTGTTAACAATGCGTCGTGATTACCGACTGCCGCGTGTAGATTTGGTGCTGAGCGTACCGCTGCATCGTCGGCGCGCCTGGCAACGCGGCTACAATCAGGCGGCGCTGCTAGCTAAACCGCTGGCTCGCTGGCTGGGCTGTGAATATCGCGAAGCGGTAAAGCGGGTGCGACAGGGCGCAGTTCAGCATTCATTGAGCGCCAGCGCGCGCAAAAAGAACCTGCGCGGCGCGTTTCGCCTTGAAATGCCGGTGCGCGGACGCCATATCCTGCTTATCGACGATGTTGTGACGACCGGAAGTACCGTGGCGGAAATTAGCCGCATCCTGCTGGCGCAAGGCGCGGCCAGCGTACACATTGGTTGCCTGTGCCGTACCTTGTAGAGCGTCGGTGTTGGGCGTATTATAACCAAGTAATTTAGTCAACTATTGAGCAATCGCCATGATCGTTATTACTGATGCTGCGCAAGAGCACTTCTCAAAATTGCTGTCCAAACAAGAAGATGGCACTCAGATTCGCGTATTCGTCATTAATCCGGGTACGCCAACCGCAGAATGCGGTGTTTCTTACTGCCCACCCGATGCAGTAGAAGCGACTGATACCGAATTTAAGTTCGAAAAACTGTCAGCCTTTGTTGATGAGCTGAGCGCACCGTACCTCGATGATGCGGAAATCGACTTTGTTACCGACAACCTCGGTTCGCAGCTGACGCTGAAAGCGCCTAACGCCAAAATGCGGAAAGTCTCTGACGATGCGCCAATGGTGGAACGCGTGGAATATCTGCTGCAAGCGCAGATTAACCCGCAGCTGGCTGGTCACGGCGGTCGCGTATCGCTGATGGAAATCACCGATGACGGCATCGCCATTCTGCAATTCGGCGGCGGCTGTAACGGTTGTTCGATGATCGACGTCACGCTGAAAGATGGCATCGAGAAAGAGCTGCTGGCAGCCTTCCCTGAGCTGAAAGGCGTGCGCGATTTGACCGAGCACCAGCGCGGCGAGCACTCGTACTACTGATTAAGCACGCGGCAGCGACCCGAAGCTGCCGCGCTTTCTTCAACGCTTCCTGCGCCCGGTATTCACCGCATTCAATAAGCCCGGCACGTTTCCTCTAAACATCTTTTCGATTGTGACGCTTAACTTGCGCCGCCAGTTTGGATATTCATCTACCGTACCCGGCACGTTGACCGGTGAAGTCATAGCAAGCCAGTCTTCAGGTTGCAGCCCCAGCAATGCGCTGTTAGTGCGCGCCAGATAGCGGTGGAAGCCGCGATTGAGCACCGGTGTGAAGGACAATCGGCTGGCAACGGTACCGTGGCGCGCAGGCAACGTATTCATCTGATGCAGCACATCCAATAGCGCCTGTTTTTGTGTATCCCTTTGCCTTAGCAATGACATGTATACGCTCTCCTGGTACAAGCCCAGTTTGTGACCCAGAAAAAGATCCTCATATCTCCAGAATCCCGCCAACGTCGGCAAATCATGGGTACTGGCGCTGGCAATCGACTGCACGGGATACTCTTGCGGCTGACGATAGCTGCCATCGCCGTGCTGCTCGAAGAACAACACTTTCCACGAGAAAATGCCGCTTTTGCGCAGCAGGCTGACGATCTCTTTTGGCACCGTGCCGAGATCTTCGCCAATGACCATGCAGCGATGGCGCTGACTCTCCAGCGCCAGGATCGCTAGCAGATCCTCAACCGGATAGGCCACGTAAGCGCCTTTATCCGCGCTTTCGCCGTAGGGAATCCACCACAAGCGCAGCAGCGCCATCACGTGATCGATACGCAAAGCGCCGCAGTCACGCATATTGGCGCGCAGCAGGTCGATAAAAGGCTGATAGCCGCGCGCGCGCATCACATGTGGATCGAGCGGCGGCAAACACCAGTTTTGCCCCTGCGGACCGAGGCGATCCGGCGGTGCGCCAACGGAAGCGCCGAGTTTATACAGTTCCGGATCCTGCCATGTTTCGGCGCTGCCTTGCGCCACGCCGACCGCTAAGTCGCGATATAATCCCACTTCCATGCCAAGCTGCTGGCTAATTTGACAGCAGATGGCAAACTGCTCTTGCGCCACCCACTGCAACCAACTCCAGAACTGAATCTCCTCTTCGTGTTCCGCACACCATTGCTGCACTTCCGGCAACAAAGCGTTGCGCCAGCCTTCCGGCCAGTTGGTCCAACCCCATTCATCAGGATGCTGCTGGCTGCGTTCGGCGAGAATGCCATCAAACGCCGCCTGATAACGCAGATGGTCGCCGCCCTCAACGATAAATTGCTGGAATCCGGCATCTTCAGCGGCGCGCGGCTGGAAGCGCTGCCAGGCAAAGCGCAGCGCGGCCAATTTCAGTTTGGCCACCGCGCTGTAATCGACAAACTCAGCCGCGCGCGCCTGATCCAGCGCTTTGCGTGTTTTCGCCATTTGCCACCAACGCTGCGCTGCCTCGCTACGCTGAAAATCCTCCAGCCGATTAACGTCGATATACAGCACGTTGAGCCAGCGACGCGAGGTTGGGCTGTAAGGACTGGCATGTTCTGGCTGTGCGGGATAAAGCGCATGCAAAGGATTAAGGCCAACGAAGTCACCGCCATTATTGGCAACGTTCTCCAGCATCTGCGCCAAATCGCCGAAGTCACCGATGCCCCAATTGTCATCCGATCGCAGCGTGTAAAGCTGTACTAACGCGCCCCACAGTTTCTCTCCTTGCTCGACTGATGCCGGGATAAAACAGCGGCGTGGCGCAATGATGATGCGGGTTTGCCACTGCTGGCGACCTTTGCGCAGCGTGAGCTGGTGATAACCCTGTGACAGACGCGGCGGCAGTGTGAGCGGTTCTCCGCCCTGCACTTCGCCGCTGAAGCTTTTGCCCTGTTCGGTTTGTAGCTGCCAGGAAAAGGTGCCGCTGCCTTGTGGCGTCAGTTGGCGCTTGCTGCGAGCGGCAAATACCTGCACCGGCGGCAGTGGTGGCGCTTTACCGGTTGGCGTTTCCATGACTGCCAGCAACGCGCGTTTGGTCTCATCGCTGATGGTTTCCGGCTCGCCGTGCGCGTTAATAAAGCGCAGCGAAATGCCGGCATCCTGTGTCGCCTGGTCCAGCTTGTTGAGCGTCATCGTGTCTCCAAAATCATCTATCGTGTCTTTATCGGGCCGCCTGCCAAATCCGCTGCTGATAATCGCGAATTGAACGGTCAGAGCTGAAGCGGCCGGTGTGAGCGGTATTGAGGATCGCTGCGCGCGTCCAGGCGTCCGGATTTTTCCACAACGCTTCCACCTGCTGCTGCGCGGCGATGTAGGCATCAAAGTCGGCCAGCACCAGCCAGGGATCGCCATTTTTGGTCAGGCTTTGCAGCATCAAATCAAACGCATGCTTATCGCCGTCGCTGAACTTGCCCTTCTCCAGCTCCTTCAGCAAACCATCCAGATAAGGATTCTGTTTACGCAGCTTTTTCGGGCTGTAGCCTCCCGCCTTCAGCGCTTTCACCTCATCCACGCTGTTGCCGAAGATAAAGATATGCTTCGCGCCCACCGCTTCAGCAATCTCCACATTGGCGCCGTCCAGCGTGCCAATGGTGAGTGCGCCGTTCAGCGCCAGCTTCATATTGCCGGTGCCGGAAGCCTCATAACCGGCGGTGGAAATCTGCTCGGAGAGATCGGCGGCCGGAATCATCAGCTCTGCGGCGGTGATGCGGTAATCCGGGATAAACACCACTTTGAGGCGATCGCCGACGAGTGGATCGTTGTTGATCACTTCCGCCACTTTGTTGATGGCATAGATGATATTTTTGGCGAGGTAGTAGCCGGGCGCGGCTTTGGCGCCAAACAGGAACACGCGCGGCACGAAGTCGGGGTTATCTGGGTTGTCGCGCAGCTGGCGATAGCAGTGCAGCATATGCAGCAAACTGAGGTGCTGACGTTTGTACTCATGCAGTCGCTTAATCTGCACGTCAAACAGCGCATCCGGATTGATATCAATGCCGGTCACGCGCTTGACGTAGAGCGTCAGCCGCTGTTTGTTTTGCTGCTTGATGTCGCGAAACTGCTGACGAAACGCCTTCTTGCGGGCGAAAGGTGCCAGCCACGCCAGCGCATCGAGATCGTTGGCCCACTCAACCTGCAGGCTGTCATCGATCAGCGTCGCCAGCAGCGGATTACACTGTTTCAACCAGCGGCGCGGCGTGATGCCGTTGGTCACGTTATGGAATTTGTTCGGCCACAGCAGGTGATATTCCGGGAACAGATCTTTCACCACCAGCTCGGAGTGCAGCGCCGCCACGCCGTTGACGGCGAAACAGCTCACCACGCACAGATTCGCCATACGCACCTGACCATCAGCCACCACCGCCAGCTTGTGCCAGATCGCTTTATCGTCTGGCCACCGTTGCTTCACCACCTTTTTCAGGCGGCGATTAATCTCACGGATGATCAACATATGCCGCGGCAGCAGGTCGCGCACCAGTTTCTCATCCCAGCGCTCCAGCGCTTCCGGCATCAGCGTGTGGTTAGTGTAAGCAAAAGTGCGGCTGGTGATATGCCACGCATCGTCCCAACTCAGTTGATGCTCATCCAGCAGCACGCGCAGCATCTCCGGGATGGCGATGGTGGGATGCGTGTCGTTAAGCTGGATCACTTCGAAATCAGGCAAAGTGCGAATGGCGCGCCCGGCGAGATGATGACGCCGCAGAATATCGCCCACCGCGCAGGCGCACTGGAAATACTGCTGCATCAGGCGCAGCCGCTTACCTTCGGCATGATTATCATTGGGATAGAGCACTTTGGTCAGCTTGTCGGCTGCAATGCCTTGCTGCTCAGCCTGCAGGAACTGGCCGTTGTTGAACGCGGTGAGATCGAACGGCTGCGCGCTGCTGGCTTTCCACAGGCGTAGCGGCAGCGTGATACCGTTGCGATAGCCCACCACCGGCAAATCCCAGGCTTCGCCTTTGAGCTGAATTTTAGGTCGCCAGCTGAGGCTGCCATCGTGGTTCTCTTTGACCTTGCCGCCGAGGCCTACCTGCACATCCAGCGCGGCGTTGTAGCGGAACCACGGATAGCGATCGCGCTGCCAGTCATCCGGCGCTTCCTGCTGCTGTCCGTCGGCAAACGTCTGACGAAACAGGCCGTATTGATAGTTGAGGCCGTGGCCCATCGCAGCCTGGCCGACGGTCGCCATCGAATCCATATAGCAGGCGGCCAAACGCCCCAATCCGCCGTTACCGAGTGCCGGATCCACCTCCTCTTCCAGCAGTTCGCTCAGCTCAACCTGATGTTCCGCCAGCGCGGCTTGCACTTCGTTATACCAGCCAAGATTGAGCAAATTGTTGCCGGTCAAACGCCCCAGCAGAAACTCCATCGACAGATAGTTGACGTGGCGCTGCCCGTGTTTGGCTGGCACAGGTGGCTGCGTCGCCAGCATTTCTGCCAGCACGCGGCTCAGCGCTTGCCACCATTGCTGCGGTGTCATTTGCTGGGCGGAAGTGAGTCCGAGATGCTGCCATTGGCGGGTGAGCGCGGCGTCGAAACGTGTTTTATTGAATTTTTGCTGCGACATATCAATCCCTTCAAGTCCGTTAACGGTAAAGCCGGGCGAGCGCAAGAGGTGAATGGATAAGTAAAGCTGGGGGCGCAGAAAAAAGCGACAGGGAAATGCAGGTGCGGTGAAAAAAATCGGTGCTGATTTTTGTAGCGGCGCGATTTATCGCGCAATAAATTGCGCCGCTACGGCATTAGCAAAGTTCGAGGTGAACTTCGTGCTGTTCAATCACTTTCAGCACGCTGGCCGGCGGGCTTTGATCGGTATACATGTAATCAATCAGGCTCATATTGCCGAGGTTGACCATCGCATTACGGCCAAACTTCGAGTGATCCACCACCAGCATCACGCAGCGCGAGTTTTCGATGATGGCGCGTTTGGTGCGCACTTCGTGATAATCGAACTCCAGCAGCGAACCATCCATATCAATGCCGCTGATGCCGAGAATGCCGTAATCGAGGCGAAACTGCGAAATGAAGTCCAGCGTCGCTTCGCCCATGATGCCGCCATCGCGCGTGCGCACTTCGCCGCCGGCGATAATCACGCGGAAATCCGCTTTCGCCATCAGCAGAATCGCCACGTTGAGGTTGTTGGTGACAACGCGCAGATTGTTGTGATTGAGCAGCGCATGCGCCACCGCTTCCGGCGTGGTGCCGATATCAATAAACAGCGTGGCGCCATCAGGGATCTGGCTCGCCACGCGCTCGGCGATGCGCGCTTTCTCCGCCGACCACATCATTTTACGATCCTGCCATGCGGTATTTTCTGAGCTGGACGGCAGCGCCGCCCCGCCGTGATGGCGCATGATTTTGTTCTGATCGGCCAGGTCGTTCAGGTCACGCCGAATGGTTTGCGGGCTGACTTCAAAGTGATCAACAAGCTCTTCGGTACTGACATATCCCTGACGCCGGACCAGATCGATAATGGCGTCATGACGTTGCGTCTGCTTCACATCTCTCTCCTCGGCTCGTGGCCGCTTCTTTTATTGGTGCTGCTAACGACGCGTAATCTTACGCGTATCAACAAATGCCATCGCTAAACCCACCAGCAAGCCGGTGACGTGCGCGGCGTTGGCGATCGACAGACCAAATGCGCCGTACCAGCCAATCACCAACCATACGACCGCAAAGCCAATCAGGCCGCGCTCGAGATAAATACCACTTTCGGGATCGCGCTCGCCGCGCAGCCAGCAGTAACCCATCAACGCGTAAACCACGCCCGACAAGCCACCAAACAGCACGCCGCTGAACTTGGCCTGCATCCAGCCGGTTAGCAGCGCCGAGATCAGCATAATCACAAACAGCTTGCCGCTGCCGAGACGCTTCTCGACCGCACCGCCGAGATACCACCACCACATCAGGTTGAACAGGATATGCAGTAGCGAGAAGTGCAGCAGCGCATGGCTAAACCAGCGCCACACCTGGAAATATTGCGAGGAATCCGCCGGCCAAGCCAGCCACTCCAGCGCCACATCATCACCGACGATCTGCATCAGGATAAACACCGCGATGCAGGCGATCATGATGGCCATGGTGAGCGGACCTGCGCGTTCGCGAATGCTCGCCCAGATATTAGTGCGCTCGTAGCGCAAGCCACTTTCGGTGTTGCCGCTATGCCAGCTGGCCGCCTGATAGCGCGGATGGTTGGGATCGCGCACGAACTGCGCGAGTTCGTTTTCGACCCTCTCCAGCTTGCTTTCGTCATCCAACATAATGACAAAGTGGCTTTCGCGCTCAATGCGTAGCGTCACGCCGCGAGTCGCCATGTAGTCGACAAACGCCTGCGCCATGCGCGGATTATTGAACTGGGTAATGCGCATCATGCGGTGATCTCCTTCCTTATGCGATGGGCTCAGGCGTCGCCGAGGGCAACCTGCGCCGGGAATGCCGCGCGCCAGGCATCAAATCCGCCGTCAATGCTGTACGCCGCGCTGAATCCCTGGCCCAGCAGGAACTGCGCCGCGCCTTTGCTGCTGTTGCCGTGATAGCACATCACCAGCACCGGCAAAGCCTGATTGGCGTTGGCGATGAAATCCGCCAGGTTGTCATTGTTCAGATGTTGCGCGCCCGCCGCGTGGCCCATCATAAAGCTCTGCGGATCACGGATATCCACCAGCTGCGCACCTTGTGCCAGATGCTCTTGCGCCTGCAGGACATTAATACACTCGAAGGTTTCCATGGTGTCTCTCATTACTTCATCACAATTAGCGCCTAGTTTAACCTGAGAACGCGCCGCGATAACCTGACAAGTCCTGTGGTTATGTGATTTTTTTCCTGTCGGAATGTTAGCTATATCACGCAAAAATGTTTTTATTCAGTTAACCGCTGGCGTAGATGTTGGTTTCCGATTATTATTACGCTCGAAAACGAACATTTTAGAACTATTCCGAACATCGGAGGAGATGACGTGGAAACCAAAGACCTGATCGTGATCGGCGGCGGCATTAACGGAGCCGGCATTGCAGTGGACGCTGCAGGACGCGGACTGTCGGTGCTGATGCTGGAGGCGCGGGATTTGGCCTGTGCAACCTCCTCCAACAGCTCGAAATTGATTCACGGCGGCCTGCGCTACCTTGAACACTATGAATTCCGCCTGGTGGGCGAAGCGTTAGCAGAACGTGAAGTGCTGCTAAAAATGGCCCCGCACATCGCTTTCCCGATGCGCTTCCGTCTGCCGCACCGTCCGCATCTGCGTCCGGCGTGGATGATCCGCATGGGCCTGTTTATGTACGATCGCCTCGGCAAACGCACCACGCTGCCGGGTAGTAAGAGCCTGCGTTTTGGCGCGGATTCGGCCCTCAAGCCGGAGATCACGCGCGGATTCGAATATTCTGACTGCTGGGTTGATGATGCGCGAATGGTGGTACTCAATGCGCAGGAAGTGGAAAAACAGGGCGGCGAAGTACGCACCCGCACGCGCGTGACCCGCGCCTGGCGTGAAGCCGGTTTGTGGATGGTGGAAGCCGAAGATATCGACAGCGGTAAAACCTACACCTGGCGCGCCAAAGGTCTGGTCAATGCGGCCGGTCCGTGGGTAAAAGAGTTCTTCGACGATGGCCTGAAGCTGAAATCGCCGTACGGCATTCGTCTGATCAAAGGCAGCCACATCGTGGTACCGCGCGTCCATCGCGAAAAGCAGGCGTATATCCTGCAAAACGAAGATAACCGTATCGTGTTTGTGATTCCGTGGATGGATGAGTTCTCCATCATCGGCACCACCGACGTGGAGTACAAAGGCGATCCGAAAGACGTGAAAATCGATGACAACGAAATCAGCTACCTGCTGAACGTGTTTAATGGACACTTCAAACAGCAGCTGAGCAAAGATGACATCGTCTGGACTTACTCGGGCGTACGTCCGCTGTGCGATGACGAATCAGATTCGCCGCAGGCCATCACCCGTGATTACACGCTGGATGTGCATGACGACAATGGCCAGGCTCCGTTGCTGTCCGTGTTCGGCGGCAAGCTGACCACCTATCGTAAGCTGGCGGAACATGCGCTGGAGAAACTGACCAAATACTACCCGAATATCGGCCCGGCGTGGACCAAAAACGCGGTATTGCCGGGCGGGGATTTCTCCGGTTCACGCGAGGATTACACCGCTAGCCTTCGTCGTCGCTATCCGTTTATCAGCGAAGGTATGGCGCGTCACTTTGCGCGGACTTACGGCAGCCGCACCGAAGAGCTGCTGGCAGGCGCGAAGAGCATCGAGGATCTAGGTGAAAACTTCGGTCACGAGTTCTACGAAGCCGAGCTGCGTTACCTGGTGAAAAACGAATGGGTACGCGAACTGGATGATGCAATTTGGCGTCGTACCAAACAAGGTATGTGGCTGAACGAAGCCGAGCAGGCGCGCATTGCCGAGTGGCTGGCGGTCAACGCACAGAAACCGGCGTTGTCGTTAGCGTCATAATCTCAGCCAATTAAAAGGCCGTTATCCTGATGGGATAACGGCTTTTTTTATGGAAAACAGCGCGATAAATCGCGCCGCTACGAATGCGTGCACATCTCGTAGCGGCGCAATGCACTGCGCGCATTTGCCCTTATAACCCCGCATTCTCGCGGATGTATTTACGCGCTTTTACCGCATATTCGAACGGATTGGCCAGCGCCGGATCCTGCTCCGCTTCCACCACCATCCAGCCTTTATAGCCGTAATCATCGAGGATTTTGAACACCGGTTTAAAATCGATCACGCCATCGCCCGGCACGGTGAAAGTCCCCTTCTTCACGCCGTCCAGGAACGACAGCGATTTCTCACGCACTTCGGCTACCACGCTGTCGCGCACGTCTTTCAGATGCACGTGGAAAATACGCGGCAGATATTTGGTCAGCACATCCAGCATCGCCTGCTGTGAACCTTCGGAATAGTAGATGTGGCCGGTATCGTACAGCAGGCCAACATTCTCATTGGTCGATTCCATAAAGCGGTCAATCTCGGCTGGCGTCTGAATGCCGGTGCCCATGTGGTGGTGCAGCGTCAAACGCATGCCTTTCTTCGCGGCGATTTCCGCCAGCTCGTTGTAGCCTTCCGCGGTTAAGCGCCACTCTTCATCGCTGAAAATCGGCTTCTGCTCCAGCACCGCCAGCGTGGTGCCCTGAATACTTTTGCTCTGCTCGGAGCAACCAATCACGCGCGCGCCCATTGCATGCAGGAAATTCATGTGATTGGTAAATTCGTCGATGGTTTTCGCTTTGTCGCCGTTGGCGAAGAAGGTGCTGAACCACGCGTTGCAGATCTGAATGCCACGGATATCGAGCATCGGCTTGAGAATCGCCGGATCGCGCGGATATTTGCTGCCCACTTCGCTGCCGGTAAAGCCCGCGAGCGCCATTTCACTCACGGTTTGCTGGAAGGTGTTTTCGCTGCCCAGCTCTGGCATGTCGTCGTTAGTCCAGCCGATTGGCGCGATCGCCAGTTTAACGTTGTCTTTGTTCATCTTGTTGTCCCTGATTCACAGAGGCGGCCGCTGAGCCGCCGAGGAGTATTTAGCGCACAGCTCAGTTATTTGGCGTAGAAATCCGGACGCGGCGGCATGGTTACCGGCTCAATCGCGCCGCTGTTCTGCGCTTTATGGCAGGCATCGGCGGCCACGGAAGCAGCAAAACCATCCCAGGCAGAAGGTCCGGTCAGTTGGCCGTCTTTCACGTCATTAATAAACGCTTGCAGCTCAACGTCATAAGCATCAATGAAACGGTCTTTCCAGTCGGTTAGCAGCGGCACGCCGAGACGCGCGTTTTTGCGCGTTTGTATCGCCGAAGGCTCCGGCAGCTTAGCGATGCCCTCTTCGCCCACCACTTCACACTGAATGTCGTAGCCGTACGCGCAGTTAACAAAGATCTCCACATCAATGCGGATACCTTTCTGCGTTTCGAACAGCACGATCTGCGGATCTTTCAACCTGGCATGAGACTTCGACGTGGTGCGCGGGAACACCACCTGCACGGTTTTGTAGTCGTCTTCGGTCAGCCAGCGCAGCACGTCCAGCTCGTGAATCAGGGTGTTGGTGATCGCCATGTCGGTGCTGTAATTCTCGCCGACGCTCTGGTTGCGGTGCGCGCAGTGCAGCATCAGCGGTTCGCCGATTTCACCGTCAGTGATCACTTTTTTCAGCGCGCGATAGCCGGCATCGTACGGGCGCATAAAGCCCACTTGCACCAGACGTTTACCGTGTTTGATCTCGGCATCCACAATGCGACGGCAACCTTCAGCGCTCAGCGCCAGCGGCTTTTCACAGAACACCGGTTTGCCGGCCGCGATTGCCGCCAGCGTAAACTCTTCGTGGGTCGGATCCCAGGATGTCACCAGCACGGCGTCAACGTCTGGCGAGTTGATCACCTGATGACCATCCTGATACACCTCGGCTTCGATATTCAGACGTTGCAGCGCCGAGCGCGCCCCTTCCACGTTGATATCAGAAACCGCCACCACTTTGGCACCCTGCAAGACGTTATTGCAGCGACGAATGTGTTCCTGACCAATTGCACCGGTACCAATTACACCGAGTTTGAGCGTCATAATTACACCTGTAGAGTCGGATAAGTTAGGGTAAAACAAGGCCGGAGAGCTCCGGCCTAAAAGAGGTTTTAATACTTACGTGCTTGTTCGATATGCACGTTAAGGGTGTCGGCCACTTCTTGCGTGCGCGTTGACGTAGAAGTTTGCGCCACGCCAACGTGCCACCAGCTGAAGTATTTGTGCACCATGGTTTTTGGCAGCACTTTGATGTCGAACAGCACGGAAACGGTCTGCTTCTGCGCGTCGATCAACGCGGCTTCCAGCTGTTCCAGCGTGGTAATGCGGTAGGTTTTGCAGCCGTAACCGCCGGCGATCGCCGCGAAGTCCACCGGCACAAAGCCGCCATCCAGCTTGCCACCTTCCGAATTACGGAAGCGGAACTCGGTGGTGAAGCTGTCCATGCCGTGTTCCATCTGCAGGTTGTTGATACAACCGTTGGTCATGTTATCCAGCAGCACCACGTTGATTTTCGCCCCTTCCTGAATCGACGTGACCAGCTCGGAGTGCAGCATCATGAACGAACCGTCGCCAACCATGACGTAGACTTCACGCTGCGGCTGCGCCAGCTTTACGCCCAGCGCGGCATTCACTTCATAACCCATACAGGAGTAGCCGTACTCAACGTGGTACGAGTTGTAATCTTTGGTGCGCCACACGCGCTGCAGGTCGCCCGGCAGACTGCCCGCTGCCGCGACGATCACCGCATCCTTTGGGAGCTGCTCGTTTAAGGTGCCCAGCACGCTGCTCTGCGTCAGCACCGATTTCGTCAGGCGCTCAAACTCGGCAAACAGCGCTTCGCGATCGGCGTGGTCGGCGATTTCCGGAATGAAATCGTCGGTGTTATAGGTGGCGGCATAGACGCGCTGCGTCTCTTTCAACAGCTTGCTTTGCGACAGCTCAATCTGGCCGCCCCAATGGTTTTCGAAACCTTGCAGCCCGCTTTCCAGCGCGGTTAAACCTTCACGCGCATCCGCCAGCAGCTGCACCGCATCCAGCTTGTAGCTGTCGAAGTTGCTGACGTTGAGGTTCAGATAGCTGACATCCGGATTCTGGAAAATCCATTTCGACGCGGTGGTGAAGTCGGTGTAACGCGTACCGATACCAATCACCAGATCGGCCTCTTTCGCCAGCAGGTTGGCCGCCAGGCAGCCGGTTTCGCCCACGCCGCCGACATTGAGCGGGTGATCGGAAACGATGGTGCCTTTACCGGCCTGAGTTTCGGCAAACGGAATGTTGAAGCGCTCGGCAAATTTCAGCAGCGCATCCCCGGCATCGGAATATTTCAGGCCACCGCCGACAATGATCAGCGGCTTGTGTTTACGCGCAATCAGCGCCAGCGCATCTTCTAATTGCGCGGCAGTTGGCAAGCGGCGATCCAGACGATGCACACGTTTCTGGAAAAAGTATTCCGGGAAGTCCCAGGCTTCGCCCTGCACGTCCTGCGGCAGCGCAATCGTCACCGCGCCGGTTTCTGCCGGATCGGTCAACACGCGCAAGGCGTTGATGCAGGCAGTCATCAGCTGTTCCGGGCGGCTGACGCGATCCCAGTATTTGCTCACGGCGCGGAACGCGTCGTTGGTGCTGATGCTGAGATCGTGGCTCTGTTCAATCTGCTGCAATACCGGATCCGGTTGGCGCGTAGCGAACACATCGCCCGGCAGCAGCAGTAAAGGAATGCGGTTGGCGGTCGCGGTGGCAGCAGCGGTAATCATGTTGGCCGCGCCGGGACCGACCGATGAGGTACAGGCGATAATCTGACGACGCAGCGACTGCTTGGCAAAGCCAATGGCGGCGTGCGCCATGCCCTGCTCGTTACGGCCCTGATGCACCACCAAATCGCCGCTGTCCTGCTCCAGCGCCTGTCCCAATCCCAGCACGTTGCCGTGACCGAAAATGGCAAAAATGCCTTTCACAAATTTGGTTTCAACGCCGTCAACGTTCAGGTATTGGTTATCGAGAAATTTTACCAGCGCCTGTGCCGTGGTGAGTCTGATTGTGCCCATATGCTTCTTCCTTTACATGCTGGTACCTGCGGCGAGGTACATCGCGGTTCGGGTAAAAACTGCCGTTCACGGCGCCCGCGGATTAAGTGAAACGTGAGGCGATTATAAACAAATATTTTTTTCATTAAACACGATTACAGAAGAAACATTTCATTTTGCGATGGAGATCAAATTCAGCAATGAAACGTGGGCTGCGCAAGCCGCGAAAGGGGGAAAAGTGGAACAGTAACAGGTCATTTGCAGGTCATAACGAAATTTCATTTCACTTCAGTAGCTTCCTTAATTCGCCAGCAATTTCCTGAGACATGGCTCACAAGCCTGACTATCACTGAAACTCCGAAAGATTCCAACGCTGCTTTGCGGCCTGGTCAGAGTTTTACCTGGCTCACAAAATCGTGATGGATATTTCATTTCATATTGAATTTGGAATTTTTATTCCTCATACTGCGACCAAAGCCAATCAGGCACCTTGAGAACCCGGAAGCAAAGCGCTCGACGTTGGGCGGCAGCGCCCGCAGTGTCTGCTTATCACAGAAGGAAACAATAGGTATGAGTACACAACAGAAGCGGCTTGATGTGATTTGTATCGGACGCATCGCCGTCGACCTCTACGGTCAGCAAATTGGATCACGCCTGGAAGATATGACCAGCTTCAACAAATATCTCGGCGGGTCTTCCGGCAACGTGGCCTACGGTACGGCGATCCAGGGCCTGAAATCGGCGATGCTGGCGCGCGTAGGTGACGAGCATAACGGCCGCTTTTTGCGTGAAGAGCTGCAACGTGCGGGCTGCAATACCGATGGCCTGATTACCGATAAGCAGCGCCTGACCGGGCTGGTGATCCTTGGGATCAAAGATGAAGAGAGCTTCCCGCTGATCTTCTACCGCGACAACTGCGCCGATATGGGGCTGGTGCCGGAAGATATTAACGAAGATTTCATCACCTCTTCACGCGCGGTCGCCGTCACCGGCACGCACCTTTCGCATCCGCAAACCCGCGCCGCCGTACTGAAAGCGCTGGATATCGCCAAACGCAACGGCCTGCGCACCGCGCTGGATATCGATTATCGTCCGGTACTGTGGGGATTGACCTCACTCGGCGACGGCGAAACGCGTTTCATTGAATCGGGCGAAGTGACGCAACAACTGCAGGAAGTGCTGCACTATTTCGATTTGGTGGTCGGAACGGAAGAAGAGTTCCATATCGCCGGTGGCAGCACCGATACGCTGACCGCGCTGAAAAATGTGCGTCAATCGAGCCAGGCCACATTAGTGTGCAAACGCGGTCCGCTGGGTTGCGTGGTGTTTGAGGGCGAGATCCCGGATAGTTGGGAACAGACCAAACTGCAGAGCGGCGTGCGCGTTGAAGTGCTGAACGTGCTGGGTGCGGGCGATGCCTTTATGTCTGGCCTGCTGCGCGGCTGGCTGAATGATGAAAGCTGGGAGCAAGCGTGCCGTTACGCGAACGCCTGTGGCGCGCTGGTGGTTTCGCGCCACGGCTGTGCACCGGCGATGCCGACCAAAGAAGAGCTGGATGATTTCCTAAGCCGCGATAAAGAGGTGAAACGTCCGGATCTTGATGTACGTCTCAATCACCTGCATCGCGTCACCACGCGTAAACAGCAGTGGCCAGAGCTGAATGTGTTCGCCTTCGACCATCGCAAACAGCTGGCTGATATGGCGCGCGAAGCGGGCGTCAGCGAAGCGCGGATCCCAGAATTGAAACTGCTGCTGCTGCGTGCCGCAGAAGAAGCGGCCAATGAAGCCGGCCTGAATGAAAAGAGCGGCATCCTCGCGGATACCACTTACGGCCAGAAAGCGCTGAACGCGATTACCGGTAAAAACTGGTGGATTGGGCGTCCAATTGAGCTGCCAAGTTCACGTCCGCTGCGCCTTGAACACGGCAACATCGGCTCACAGCTGGTCGACTGGCCAGCCGAGCACGTGGTGAAATGTCTGGTGTTCTACCATCCGCACGACAGCGCGGAACTGCGCAAAGAGCAGGATGAGCTGGTGCTCGATGTGTGGAATGGCTGTAACAAGAGCGGGCACGAACTGCTGCTGGAGCTGATTCTGCCGGAGAGCAATCCGGACCGTAACGAATCCTACTATTACGACATGCTGAGCCACTTCTACAGCCTTGGCATTCAGCCAGACTGGTGGAAACTGCCGCCGCTGTCTGCCGAAAGCTGGCAGGCGATCAGCGGGTTGATCGAGCAGAACGATCCGCACTGCCGCGGCATTCTGCTGCTGGGCCTCGATGCCCCGGAAGAGACGCTGAAAGCTGGTTTCGCCGCCGCAGCGCAAGCGCCGTGGGTGAAAGGTTTCGCGGTAGGTCGCACCATCTTCGGCCAGCCGTCACGCCAGTGGCTGCAAGGCGAGCTGGATGATACAGCGCTGGTTGAGACCGTGAAAGGGAACTACCTGCGGTTGATCGGCTACTGGCGCGCTGTACGCGGTTAAGTGCGAAGTTAGCTGGGAAAAAGCGGCCAATTGGCCGCTTTTTTGATTGTGCTCGCTGGCCCTCATCCTCGCCTTCTCCCGCCAGCGGGAGAAGGGACCGATCCAGCAATTGTTGAGTATTGAACGCGATCTGCTAAGCCGCACAAGACGGTTCCCTCGCCCGCTTGCGGGAGAGGGTTAGGGTGAGGGGAAAACCTGCATATTCTGTGAGGCATTTCATAAACCGATGAAATAAGCGTCACGATGATGTCAAACAAATGAAATTTTCCATCCATCTGGTACTATAGCGCTCATTATCCAGCCATATTTTCTTTTCTAGCGGGCCGAAGTAATGACCAATAATCCAACGCAATTAACCTTGTTACAGGACGAGATCCGTCGTCGCTATGAGACGCTGAGCAAACGCCTGAAGCAGGTGGCTCGTTATATCCTTGATAACAGTAACAGCATCGCTTTCGATACCGTTGCTTCCATCGCACAACATGCCGATGTGCCGCCCTCGACGCTGATCCGCTTTGCCAACGCCTTTGGCTTTAGCGGCTTCAACGAAATGAAACAGGTTTTCCGTCAGCACCTGATGGAAGAGACCGTTAACTATACCGAGCGCGCACGTCTGTTCCGCCAGACCGCCACCGACGACAGCGCCACTTCACCCGAAAGCCCGGCCGAAATTCTCAATGTCTTCACCATGGTCAACAGCCAGGCGCTGCAACAGCTGGCGATGCAGGTCAATCCAGACCAGCTCAACCGCGCGGTGAAAATGCTCGATGAAGCCGAGAACATCTACATCATCGGCCTGCGTCGCTCATTCAGCGTGGCATCGTATCTGGTGTATGCGCTGCGCCATCTGGAGCGTCGTGCGTTCCTGATCGACGGCCTCGGCGGCATGTTCACCGAGCAGCTGAGCATGGTGAACCCGAAAGACGTGGTGATCGCCATCAGCTATTCGCCATACGCGCGTGAAGCGGTGGAGTTGGTTGAGCTGGGTGCCAAACGTGGCGCGCATCTGATCGCCATCACCGACAGTCAGGTCAGCCCGCTGGCTGCCTTCAGCGATGTGTGCTTTGTGGTGCGTGAAGCGCAAGTGGATGGCTTCCGTTCGCAGGTCGCTTCGCTGTGTCTGGCACAGACGCTTGCCGTGTCGCTGGCGCTGAACAACAACGTGCCCAGCGAATAATCTCTTCGCAGAGTCGACCAGCTAACAAAAAAGGGCAGCCAGGTGGCTGCCCTTCTTACATTGATGTGCAATCTACGAACGCGGATACTGGTCGCTGTTCACCCAGGCGTGATCTTTCTCCCAGGTAAATTTCCACAGACGTTTTGGACCCGCCATCACGTTGAGATAGTAGTTATCGTACCCGGCAATGGTTGCCACCGGATGATAGCCACGCGGCACCGTCACCACATCGCGGTTATACGGCGCCATGCACTCGTCGAGTGAACGGTCGTCGGTATAAACGCGCTGCATGGCGAAACCTGGCTCAGGATCGAAACGGTGATAGTAGGTCTCTTCCAGATAGGTTTCGTCCGGGCTGTTTTTCTGGTCGTGCTTGTGGCTGGGGTACGAACTGGTCGCGCCTTCATCGGTGTAGACTTCCACCACCAGCAGGCTGTCGGCCTCTTTATTGTCCGGCAGAATGTTGTGCACCAGACGCTGATTACGCCCTTTACCACGCTGCTCAACACCAACATCTTCCGGCGCAATCAGTCGCGCCGGCAGGTTGCCGCTGCTCGGTGCATTACACACCGCCAGCTCCAGATCGCTATCCGCATACACTTCCACTTCGTCGTTATGCGGTACGTAAACTGAGTAAGGCGGAGTGCGTTCAAACGGCGACAGACGTTTACCCAGATTCGGAAACTCGGCGTGACGGGTTTTCACCGACGCAAAGCCCGCCACCAGCACCAGACACAACTCTTTCTCGCCGCTACTCAGCTTCAGGCTCTGCCCTT
The DNA here is from genome assembly GCF_002858935.1 of Pantoea endophytica. Classification (GTDB taxonomy): domain Bacteria; phylum Pseudomonadota; class Gammaproteobacteria; order Enterobacterales; family Enterobacteriaceae; genus Pantoea; species Pantoea leporis. The sequence goes on from NZ_PJRT01000018.1 coordinate 82,223, forward strand.
TTTTCAGCAGATAAGCGTCGAAGCCGACATATTCCCAGCCCGCGCTTTCCGGCGTGACGTGCTGGATGCGGCCGTTGCTGTCGGGTTTTTGCGCTTTCGAAATCAGAGACATCCTGTTCCTCCTTGTTGAGCGAAATTAGCCCAGCGTCGGCATGCTGAACTCAGATACGGTCTGCTGGCCGCTCGGCCAACGCACGGTGGCGGTTTTCATGCGGGTGTAGAAACGCACGCCGTCTGGACCGTGCACGTTCAGCGCACCAAATACCGAACGCTTCCAGCCGCCGAAGCTGTGGAACGCCATCGGAACCGGTACCGGCACGTTAACGCCAACCATGCCAGCTTCGACGTTCTGCACGAACTCACGCGCGGTGTGGCCGTTGCTGGTGAAGATGGCGCTACCGTTACCGAATTCGTGGCTGTTAACCAGCTGCAGTGCGCTGTCGTAATCGCTGGAACGCATGATGCTCAGCACCGGCCCGAAGATCTCTTCGCGCCAGATAGTCATATCCGACGTCACATTGTCGAACAGCGTGCCGCCAACGTAGTAACCTTCTGCATGGCCAGCAACCTGTATGCCGCGGCCATCAACCACCAGCTTCGCGCCTTCCTGCTCACCTTTGTCGATGTAGCCCAGCACTTTCTTCTGGTGCGCAGCAGAAACCACCGGCCCCATTTCATTCTCTTCGGCACCTTTCTGGATGCCAGGACCGACGCGCAGCGCTTTGATCAGCGGCGTCAGACGCGCAATCAGTTTGTCTGCGGTGTCGTCACCCACGGCAACCACAACCGGCAGCGCCATGCAGCGTTCACCCGCTGAACCAAACGCGCCGCCCATAATGGCGTTCACGGTGGCATCGAGATCGGCATCGGGCATCACGATGGCGTGGTTTTTCGCCGCGCCAAACGCCTGCACGCGTTTACCGTGGGCGCTGGCAGTTTTATAGATGTGCTCCGCTACGCCGGAAGAACCCACGAAGCTGACTGCGGCGATGCGCGGATCTTTGTAAAGCTGCTCGGCATCTTCGTTAGACGAATGCACCACGTTGAATACGCCATCCGGCAGGCCCGCTTCTTTCAGCAGTTCGGCCATGCGCACAGATGCGGAAGGATCCAGCGCCGGTGGCTTGAGGATAAAGGTGTTGCCGCACGCCAGCGCGATGGGGAACATCCACAGTGGCACCATCGCCGGGAAGTTAAACGGTGTGATACCGGCGACAACGCCGACCGGCTGCATCAGCGAATAGCTGTCAACGCCGGTGCCCACGCTCGGTGAGTTCTCACCTTTAATCAGATGCGGAATACCGCAGGCATACTCGATCACTTCGATACCGCGCGTCAGTTCACCCAGCGCATCGGACCACACTTTACCGTGCTCAGACACGATCAGTGCCGCCAGCTCTTCGCGATGTTTTTCCATCAGCGCTTTAAAGTTGAACATCACACGGGCACGACGCAACGGCGCGGTTTTCGACCATTCCGGGAAGGCGGCATGCGCGACTTCAATCGCCTTTTCCACTTCAGCAGCGGTGCTCTGCGTCAGTTCACGCACGACTTTGCCGGTCGCCGGATCGTACACGGGAATGGTTTCATTGCTGGCGCTGTGGGTAATTTTGCCGCCGATAAAGTTTCCTACGATAGTCATGTCGTTGCCTCTTAGATGTGAAGTTCCCTGCAGATAGCCCGTTCGAACCGCGACGCTGCGTGTGCAGGCAATACTTAAAGCGTGCTATGAAGCTATCGTAATGAAATGAATTTTTCAAATACTTCTTTTTAGAAAATTTCCTTTTAGCGGCATGGATCGCATTTTTTCCGCCTGCGCTGACAGCCGGGTGTAAATCAGCCCGTAGCGCTGCACTGCTGGCGCTAAAGGCTCGCCAAACCGCTCTGCCGCTAAGCCGTTGCCCGCACCGAATTTATGTCTGAAATCCAGCTTCCCCATGCAACGCGAAACGAAATATGAAATTTTTGCGAGGCAGATCCAATATCTGATATTTCATAATTCAATAATAATGAAATAAATGTTCTCTTTGCAGCACCTAATCCGTATCCGTTTACAGGAGCCGCACATGGCCATCGATCCGACCCGTTTCTGTATTAACCGTAAAATTGCGCCCAGGCTAACGCTGGAAGCCTTCTTTCAGCTGGTACAACGCCTGGGATTGAGCAAGGTTGAACTGCGTAATGACATGCAGAGCGGCAAGGTAACCGATGATCTCAGCGCGGCGCAGCTGCGCGCGCTAGCGGATAAGTACCACATTGAAATCGTGACGATTAACGCGCTCTATCCGTTTAACCGTGCCGATGAGTCGCTGCTGGCTAAAGCCGACGCGCTGCTACAGGAAGCTCGGGCCATCGGCGCAAAAGCGCTGGTGATGTGTCCGCTCAATGAAGGGATTGAGATTTCGCCCCAGCAGACGCTGGAAGCGCTGCAGGTATTGGCGCCGCGCTTTGAAAAGTATGGCATTCAGGGGCTGGTTGAACCGCTGGGCTTCCCGGTCAGCTCGCTGCGCTCGGCGGTGCAGACGCAGCAACTGATTCAGCAAGCAAAAGTCCCGTTTAAGGTGCTGCTCGATACCTTCCATCATCACCTGTATGAGAACGCCGAAAACGAGTTCCCGCAGGAGATTGATATCAACCATATTGGTCTGGTGCATTTATCCGGCGTGGAAGATACCCGCCCAACGGCGCAACTGACCGATGAACAACGCATCATGCTCAGTGACCGCGATGTGCTGAACAGCGTGGCGCAGGTGAAACGTCTGGAGATGTTGGGCTATAAAGGCATTTACGCATTTGAGCCGTTTGCCTCATCGCTGGAGACGTGGAATACCGCTGAGATTGAACGCCAAATTCGCTACAGCATCGAGTTGCTGCAAGCCTGAAAACGAACCCTTATCTGTGTCTAATGACACATTTTGTTAGTGTTGGCCTCGGTCGGAGGCCTTTTTTTATCCCCGTCATAATTTACGTGATAGCTGCGTTGGCCGCGATTGTGCGCCCCAGTCACTTACAAATGTAAGCTCCTGGGGACTTACAATCTTGCCGCCTTGCTCTAACGTAAATTATTTAGGGGATATCGGATTCACCGAGAACAACTACGCGTCTATTTAACCTCCACCATCGGCTATTCCGGCATCCGCTTAATCATGCGCAGCGTGCAGAACAGCGCTAAACACACCAGCAGTGCGGTGAGGAAATAGACCAGCGACACGCCGGCATAACTCATGATGAAACCGGCGATCGGCCCGGTGATGCCCAGCGATAAATCCATAAACGCCGTATAGGTGGCGAGCGCGCTGCCCTGATTCTGCTGCGGCACCACTTTCACCGCCACCACGCCAATCGCCGGGAATACCAGCGAGAAACCCGCGCCGGTGAGGAAAGCGCCCATCTTCGCCATCCACGGGTCGAATGAACCGGCCACCAGAAACAGGCCCATCGCTTCTACCGAAAAGCAGATACTCGCCACGCGCAAGCCACCGAGCTTGTTGATGGCATTCGGAAACAGCAGACGCGTGCCGACGAACGCGGCGCTGAACATGGTCAACGCGAAGGCGGCGCCATCCCAACCTTTATCCTGATAAAACAGCGTGATAAAGGTGGCGATCACGCCAAATCCGGCGGAACCCATCGCCAGAATCAGGCCGAAACCGTACACCTTGCTCAGCACGTCACGGAACGGCAGCGGCTTGGCTTTGCTGCCTTTCACCGGTGCACGCGGCAGCGCCAGCGCAATTGCCAGCACACTAATGGCAATGATGATGCTGGAAAGCAGCAGCAAGCCGCCGCTGCGGAAAATCACCACGCCGAGCGGCGCACCAATCGCCATCGCGCCATAGGTGACAATGCCGTTCCACGAAATCACCCGGCCAATATGCAGCGAACCGACGCGCGCCACGCCCCACAGCGACGTGCCGGTGCCAGAAAAACTCTGTCCGATGCCGAGAATCACGCGCCCCAGACACAGCAGCACCAGGCTCAGCACGCCCTGCCCATCGCTGAGCGCCGACAGCAAAATACAGATGCCGCTCAGCAAGCATCCCACCAGCCCCAGCACCACCACTTTTTTCGGCCCCCACATATCGGCATAGCGTCCCGCGTGTGGGCGACTGAGCAGCGTGGCGATGTATTGCAGGCTGATCACCAATCCGGCCCAGAAGGCGTTGTAACCCAGTCCGTCATGGACAAAACCGGGCAGCACCGCCAGCGGCAAGCCGATGGTGAGATAGCTGGCAAAGTTGAACTTCACGATGGAAAGGATCAGTAAATTGAGGCGAAAACGACCGTGTTCAGGTGCGGCGGCAGGCGAGTCAGGCATGAGTGATTGCGCTCGTGGGTGACGGAATTTTTATAACAAGAGGATAACTATACGCCATTTGGTTTTATCCGCATCAGTGAAATGCCCAGTTTTATGGTCATCATTTCGTCATATCGCGCTCGTAGACTCGCCCCCAATCAAATCCCAAAGAGGATAACAATCTGATGACGCCCCTGATTTCTCAGGCGCGCGTGCGTAACGCTCACGCCTTCGCGCGAGGTGGCCGATGACGCATGCCGCGCTGCCTATTGAATTGAAAAATCTCAGATGGTCGGTGGATAACCTGACTATTCTGCACGATCTCTCCCTGACCATTCCCGCAGGCGAAATTCTGGCGCTGCTCGGCCCGAGCGGCTGTGGCAAAAGCACGCTGCTGAAACTGCTGGCGGGTTTGTTGCAGCCCACCGCCGGCGAACTGTGGATCGGCCAACGCTGCGTGGCCTCACCGCGCCACTGTGATGCGCCGGAAAAACGTAACCTTGGCATGGTGTTTCAGGATTACGCGCTGTGGCCGCACATGTCGGTGGCGCAAAACGTCGCCTTTCCGCTGCGTATGCGCGGCATGAAAAAAGCCGCCGCGCGGCAACAGGCCGATGCCGCACTGGCGCAGGTGGGCCTTGAGGATTTTGGCGATCGCAAACCGGCGCTGCTTTCAGGCGGCCAGCAGCAGCGCGTGGCGCTGGCGCGTGCGCTGGTGGCGAAACCGGCCATTCTGCTGTTCGACGAACCGCTCTCCAACCTCGACCGCGACCTGCGTGAAACTCTGGTTCACACCATGGCGGATTTGCTGCGCGCGGCGCGCATCACCGCTGTTTACGTTACGCACGATCGCGACGAAGCCAACACGCTGGCCGACCGCATCATTCACCTGGCGCAGGGCCAGATTGTTTCCGTTACTCACCTCTCAGGGGACTGCAATGCCATCTCTCAAGTCAGTTAAAACAGGAGCCATCAGCGCGATGATGTTGACTTCCGCCATCATGATCAACGACGCCCAGGCGCTGACTGTATACACCGCCGGTCCGGGTTCGCTGTCGAAAAGTCTTGCCGCCGGATTTGAAAAACAGACCGGCATCAAAGTGAATATTTTCCAGGCCACCACCGGCAAAGTGATGGCGCGTCTGGAAGCGGAACAGGCCAATCCGCAAGCCGACGTGCTGATCTCGGCTTCGTGGGATACCGCCGAAGATCTGCAACAGCGCGGCTGGCTGCTGCCGTTCAACAGCGCCAACGCGGCGAAGGTGCCGGAGCAGTTCAAAACCGCCAACTATGTCGCGCAAGGCATTTCCGCGCTCGGCATCGTGTGGAATACGCAAAGCAACACGCCAGAGCCGAAAACCTGGCAGGATCTCACCGCGCCCGCCTTCAAAGATAACGTCACCACGCCGGATCCGGCGCTGTCTGGCGCGTCACTCGATCTGCTGATTGGCCTGCAAAACAGCGAAGGCGAAAAAGCCTGGCAGCTGTTTGACCAGCTGAAAGCCAACGGCATGGTGATGAGCGGCCCCAACGCGCAGGCGGTGACGCCGGTGCTGCAAGGCGCGAAAGCGGCGGTGTTTGGCGCGGTCGATTACGTCACCTATAACAACATCGCGCAGGGCGAGAGCGTGAAGGTGATCTTCCCGGAAAACGGTACCGTGGTCGCGCCGCGTCCGATGATGATCCTGAAAAGCAGCCAACACGCAGATGATGCGAAGAAATTCGTCGATTACGTGCTGTCGGATGAAGGTCAGGAGCAAGTAGCGAAAGCCTGGCTGATGCCGGCGCGTACCGATATCAAAGCGCAACGTCCGCTATTCACTGAGATCAAGCTGTTACCGACTAATCAGGATGGCAGCAGCGAACGTTCGGCGGTGCTGAAGCGCTTTGGCGCACTTTTCGGACAGTAAGCGATGTCGCGTGCCCTGAATGGCGTGATTCTGCTGGCGTTATTGCTGCTGGTGGCGCTGCCGCTGCTGTTTATCGTGCTGCAAGCGCTGTTTCCCTACTTCGGCGAAGGTAGCTGGCGCGGTGTCTTTAGCGCTTTCCCGGCGCTACTGGACGATCCGCAGCTGACATCGATGTGGCTGGGCACGCTGAAAATCGGCGGCGGCGTGGCGCTGTGCAGTTTGCTGCTGGGCTTACCGCTCGGCGTACTGCGCGGCCTGTTCCGCCTGCCGGGCGCGGCGTTGTGGGATCTGCTGTTTCTGATCCCCTTTCTGACGCCGCCCTATATTGTGGCGCAGTCATGGACGCTGGCGCTGCAACGCAACGGCTATATCGAACAACTCACTGGCATCAACTTCGACAGCCTGCTGTTTAGCAGCAGCGGCATGATTGGCGTGATGACGCTGAACATCTTCCCGGTGGTCTATTTCGCGGTGTCGCGTTCGCTGCTGGCCAGCGGGCAACGTCTTGCCTGGGTGGCGCGCGTGCATGGCGCATCGGCGTGGCGCGGCTTCTGGCACATCACCTTGCCGCTCACCTTACCGGCACTGGCGGGTGGCGTGCTGCTGGCGTTTACGCTGGCGATTGAGGAGTACGGCGTGCCTGCGGCGCTCGGTGCGCAGGCGAAGCTGACGCTGATGACCGTCGGTATTGAAACCAAACTCGCCGACTGGCCGATCGATCTGCCTGGCGCAGCGTCGCTGTCACTGATGCTGAGCCTGATGGCGCTCACGGCGTGGCTGCTGCAGCGCAAACTGACCGGCAGCAGCGATGTGACGGCGGTTGGTGGCAAACCGGTGAGTCAGGAACTGGCGCATGCGGGACGCTTACAAATCTTAATGCTGCTGCCGTTTGCTGTCACCGTGCTGCTGGCGGTGGTGCTGCCGCTCGGCGCGATGACCCTGAGCGGCTTGCTGAATACGCTCTCCGGCGGATTACATCTGAGTAATCTGACGCTACGCCACTTCGGCGCGCTGTTCAGCCAGCAAGGCGATGCGCTGGCGGCCTTCTCCACCAGCATTGGCCTGGCGCTCGGCGCGGCGCTGCTGACCGGCGCGCTGGGTTTTCTGATCGCCTGGCGCGTATCGGAAGGGAAAACCCGTTTGCTGGCGATGATGGATGGCCTGGCGCTGCTGCCTGCGGCGATGCCCGGCGTGGTGGTGGGCGTGGGGTTGATTCTGCTGTGGAACCGCGGTTTCTGGCCGTTTTCGCCCTACAACACGATGTTTATTCTGCTGCTGTCGTACAGCTGTTTGCTGCTGCCGTGGCCGGTGCGTTATGTCAGTAGCGCGCTGCGCCAGCTGGCACCCACGCTGCAACCAGCGGCGCGCGTGCACGGCGCATCACGTGTGCGGGCGCTGCGTCTGATTGTGCTGCCGCTAGTCGCGCCCAGCCTGCTGGCGGCGATGATGATGGTGTTTGCCGTAGCGTCGCGCGAGCTGGTGACATCGCTGCTGCTGGCTCCGGCAGGCACGCAAACCGTGGCGATCTTTATCTGGCGTCAGTTCGAACAGGGCTCGGTGGGACAAGGTATGGCGATGGCCACGCTGACGCTTTGCGCCAGTTTGAGTTTGATGTTGGCGGCCACGGTGCTGATGCGGCGTCATGAAAAATAGTCATACATACCGTAGCGGCGTGATTCATCACGCATAAATATGACATTGATGATTAACATTATTTAAGCCGTGATTGTGAGTTTAACTGTCATCTTATCCACATATTTTAAAACCCATGTCCATGCCGCATTGACCTTACATTTTAAATGGGTAAATTATAGTTTCGATTAGGGATGATTTCTAACCGTAAGGAAACGGCATGTATCACAGTGATTTGATACTCAAGGGCATCAAAGCCGATGAGTTGATGGCGTCACAGCTTGAAAAAGCTCTTATAGGTGTAAAAGACCAGGTACTTCAGCAAGCCAGTAAAATTGGCGACGGAGCAACACGCTTGGTGTATTACACATCTTGCTTCACCGATAACTATCAAGATGTCTGTGCAAAGCTAAAAGAAGAAGACTTGCGCTTCCTGGATGGCATTGCCGAAGTGGTCAAAAGACGTGACATTATCTTTAGGCTGGTTCACATCTATTTTGAAGGAATTTTCAGATTCAAAACACGCGAACAACTTTCAGCAATCAATTCCGGTTTATTAAAAGCAGGCGTGATCATCTCCTCTAACACACTAAACAACCAGACTTTTGTCATTGGAATAACAACAGCTGTTTGCCTTGGCATAGGCTTTAACTCATCCATCGTCGCCTGGACAGGAAAGACCGCCGCGCTAACTGTTACCGGGCTAGGGCTATACGGCATCGTACAACAAGCTGCTGATAGTGCTGAAAGGCTTAGGCTGCAAGCGCCGATGTATTATCAAGCCCTGCACATGCAAAGACTCGAAATGATGTATTTCCTCGTCGAGCCGACTTTTATGAAAGCTCAAGCATTTGAGAGTGACATTACCAATGCAATAATTAACATGGTGAAGTAGGCATGCGTAATTTTCTAAAACAATGGTTAAAGGCGCAGGCATCATATTTCTTTTGGGGCTACGTTCCGCTTGTTTTAATTATTAATTTCGGTGTTTTTGCAGTAACGTACTTTCGCCCCTACGCACTTCAGGCCATAGGGGTTTTGATAATCATTACCTTTGCGTTTGTTGTCTGGTTTAACCGCCCTCGTTAAAATTAAAAGGAACTTAACTATGTCAACTCCAGCTCATTTATGGCTAACAGATGAAAACGGATCCCCTATCGCGGGTGGATGCCTGATGCCTACACGACTCGGCTCAATTGAAATGCGCACTCTAACGCATAACATATCGGTTCCAGCCGACAGACATACCGGAAAGTTAACAGCAGCAAGAATCCATGCCCCAATAGTTTTCCAGAAAGAATTTGACCAGACGACGCCATTATTATTTCGCGCGCTGTGTCAGGGCAGAATACTTAAATCAGCCACGATAAAAATGTATAGAATTAATGAGGCAGGAATTGAAACAGAATACTTTAACATTGTTCTTGAAAACGTAAAAATAACCAGCATTACTCCATCACTCGTACCAGCAGGCATAGCAAGCACACATATGGAAAATGTCGAGATTCGTTATGAAACTATTATGTGGAAATACGTCGATGGAAATATTCAGTTTAAAGATGGTTGGAATGAACGAATGATCGCTTAATTAAATAGTTAACACCTTACCTTGCTCGCTGTTTGTCTGTGCCGATGTTTAAATAAGTATTGATGTCGGCACGGTAAGCCGAGGTGTGAAAATTTCACAGCTACCGCTTGACGTTCATGCAGGTAGCTACGGATGTTGCGTGTTGTAAAAATTTCTCTTTATCTTAAAAAACAGATGGTTAATTTTCATCAACTACACTCTCCTGAGAAATTTTGTCTCAGGAGAGAGAATGAATAACCTGCTTCAGGAAAAAATTGGCCAGAACATCCTGGTAAAACTGGCGATGCTGGTGATTATTCTGGCGGGCATTCGCGCCGCCTCGGACATTCTGGTGCCCTTCTTACTCGCCAGCTTTTTAGCTATTGTGCTCAATCCGCTGGTTACGATGCTAATGCGACGCGGCGTCAAACGTGGCCTGGCGATTACGCTGGTGATCACCGTGATTTTTATCGTCGTACTGTTACTCATTGCTGTACTCGCCAGCTCGGCCAGTGACTTCAGCGATACCTATCCGCAAATCCGCGCCATGCTGGAGCAGAAACTGGCGGTGGTGCAACATTTTGCCGCGCGTTTTCATATCAACATCTCTACCGAAGCGCTGGCTGCGCGCCTCGATCCCAACGTGGTGATGGACATGGCAACATCGGTGCTAAAACAGCTGTCCGGCGCGATGACCAACGTCCTGCTGCTGATCCTCACCGTGGTGTTTATGCTGTTTGAAGTGCGTCATCTGCCGTACAAGATGCGCAATGCGATGGTTAATCCACAAATCCGCATCGCCGGTCTGCACCGCGCGCTGAAAGGTGTGACGCACTATCTGGCACTGAAAACCCTGGTGAGTTTGATTACCGGCGTGGCCGTTTGGCTGTCGCTGCTGCTGCTCGGCGTGAAGTTCGCGCTGTTCTGGGGCGTGGTGGCGTTCATCCTTAATTTCATCCCCAACATTGGCCCGATCATCGCCGGTATTCCGCCATTTATTCAGGCGCTGGTGTTAAATGATATTTATGACGCCATGCTGGTGGCGGCGCTGTTCAGCGCGATTCATATGGTGTTCGGCAACATGCTGGAGCCAAGATTGATGGGGCGCGGGCTGGGACTCTCGACGCTAGTGGTGTTTCTGTCGTTGATTTTCTGGGGCTGGCTGCTGGGTCCGGTCGGCATGTTGCTGTCGGTGCCGCTCACCAGCGTGACCAAGATTTTGATGGAAACCACGCCGGGCGGAAGCCGATTGGCGATTATGTTGGGTAATGGACGGCCGGGTAAACGGGCGCGTTAAGGCTCTTTCACTCAAGGTCGCGCAATAAATTGCGCCGCTACAGATTCAGTGCATGCCGTAGCGGCGTGATTTTACGTTATTGCGTTTGAAACACGCTGTTGTCGGTAATCGCCTGGACATCAACTTTGTTTGGCAGGATGTTCAACTCGCTAAACAAGTCCGACACCTTCTGCACCTTCGCCACATCATCCGGCGTCACGCCACGTACGCCGTGGGAAATACGCGCAGTAATCTGCTGCGCGTCCGCCGGTTGCAGGCGCGTTAACTGCGCATACACCTCGTTATACTGCTGCGGATGCGCCAGCGCCCACTCGCGCGCTTTAGCCAGACGATGGGTGAAATCGGCAATCGCCGCGCGCTTCGCGGGATCGTCGAGCGAGCTTTGCGTGGCGGTGACAAACGACAGCGCGGTTGTCAGCCCTTTGCCGTCACGCAGCAGACGCGCGCCATGCTTTTCCGCAATACCTAAATAGGGATCGAAGGTCGCCCATGCGGTAATCTGCCCGGAGTTAAACGCCGCGCTGGCGTCGGTTGGCAACACAAAACGCACCGGCACCGTATCACGTGGCACTTTCGCCTCTTCCAACGCCTCATACAGCAAGTGCTGCGAGATACTGCCGCGCGCCGACGAGACGACAACCTGCTTGCCAGCCAGATCTTTCACGCTGTGGATCGGCGAATCGGCGGGGACGATCAGCCCGTTCGAACCGGCGTCACCGACGTTGGTGGCGATGATCTTCAGCGGTACGCCGCCCGACGCCGCCATCAGCACCGGCAAATCGCCAGCGTACGAGGTATCGACCGCACCCGCACGCTGCGCTTCAAACAGCGGCGCCGCGCCCTGGAAATTCGCCCAGCGATAGTGATAAGGCGCGTCTTTCATGACATCTGCCGCTTCGATCAGCGAACGCAGATTGCGTGCCTGATCGCCCAGCACCAGCGTGACTTTACTCAAATCAGGCGCCGCCTGACTGCCAAACGCCGCGCACAGCAGCAGCGCAGAAACTACCGGTTTTAGCCATTTCATCGGGGAGATTCTCAGAGTGCGTTGCGGTTGAGCTGGCGGATGTAAGCATCCCAGTGCAGCTGATATTTGCGATTACGGATGCTGTTATCAAACGCCTGCGCGGCTTTCTCGGAAACGGCGTCCGGCAGAATGATCAGATCCGCGCCACCCGATTGTGCCGCCAACTGTGCCTGGCAGGCGCGCTCGAGGTAATAGAGGTTATAGAAAGCTTCTTCAATGCTGCCGCCGCTGGTCAGCAGGCCGTGATTGCGCAGGATCAGCGCGTTAAGATCGCCGAGATCGGCAACGATGCGCTGCTGCTCGTCGAGATCCAGCGCGATACCTTCGTAATCGTGATAGCCGAGGCGATTATGGAAACGCGTGCTGTGTTGCGAAATCATCAGCAGGCCGTTTCGCTGCGCCGAAACGCCAATGCCGGCCGCGGTGTGCGTATGCAGCACCGCATGGGCATCTGGCCGCGCGCGGTGAATCGCACTGTGAATAACAAACCCGGCAAGGTTAATTCCCAGCCCGGTTGGGTCGTCAATAATATTGCCGTCGATGTCGATTTTAACCAGCGTTTCCGCCTGGATTTCATCGAAGGTTTGCCCGAAAGCGTTGATAAGAAAGTGCGGCTGATCGCCCGGTACGCGCAGGGAAAAATGGGTGTAAATATGGTCGGTCCAGCGTAGCTTAGCCGCCAGATGATAAGCCTGCGCCAGTTTGATGCGCGCCTGCCATTCGCCTTCGCTGATGCGCTGCCGTAATGATGTGACATCCAGGGTTTCCGTGCTCATTTCCGCTCCTCATTTCAGGTCAATGTGCTTACCTAACATCGTGGCATAGCGTTTTTGCCGCTGGGAAATGCCAATAACGGCAAAACAATGTCATTAAACGCAAAGTGAGATTGATCATTGACCTGTATCAGACCGGTTTATTCTTAAATCGCTACCCTACACAGCCCTGTGAAAATGGTATGCTGCTGACGCCGCAAGCGCAGCTTAAACCGACTGAGGATTGTCTGGTGCCACTGAAAAAACGACATCACGATTTTGATTGGGTCTTAATCGTTTGTGCCGGGTTGCTGCCGTTGGTGCTCGGCATCCTTTGTACGGCCATCGAAGCGCGTCACACCGTCAGCCAACAGCAGATCTCAACCGCCAATACCTTGATTACTCAGGCTGAAAAGATGAGTGACAACGCCTGGGATATGATCACTGAGATGCGCCAGTATCAGTACCAGCCTTGTGCACAAATCGAAGATCAGCTGCAGCGCGCCGGTACGCTCAATCCCTATTTTCGATCCATTGGTATGCTGAAAGGCAATGACATCATTTGCTCGTCCGCCTTTGGCCTGCGGCATGGCACCCTGACCGAGATGATGATGCAGCCGCCGCCGATAACCGGCAAAGCCTGGTGGAGCATCTCGGTGCACGGAACGGTTGGCGTGCCGAATCGTCCGGCGGTGGTGTTTATGCGTCAGCTTCCCGATACCAGCGGTTTTTGGGCGGTCATCGACGGCCAATATTTGATGGATTTCATGAACGCCATTGGCGGTTCACGCGGTTACCACATGAGCCTGCAATTTAGCGGTGGCGCAGTGATCGCCAGCGGACCGGCTGACATGCAGCCAAAGCTGTATATGAAAAGTGAATCTTTTCAGGCCGACTCCAGCCGCTATCCCATCACCGTTAATGTAACCGTTCCGGCTTCTGAGCTGCTCAAAGCCTGGCGTCAGGCGCTGTTCATCTTCCTGCCGATGGCGGCGATTTTCTCGATTTTGCTGATGATCCTCACCGCCAATTGGCTGCGTCGTCGTATTTCCTGGCACGATGAGATTGGTCGCGCTATCCGCGCCCGCCAGTTCTCAGTGCATTATCAGCCGGTATACAGCAATACCTTGCACGCCTGCGCCGGTGTTGAAGCCTTACTGCGCTGGCAACGGCCCAACGGCGTGATGATTCGTCCGGATATCTTTATCAGCGCCGCTGAAGCCGAAGGGATGATTGTGCCGTTGACGCAGCATCTGCTGGAGTTGATGGCCGAAGATATTCAGAGCTGGCAGGTCGAGCCCGGATTTCACCTCGGGCTGAATCTGGCGGCGGAGCATCTGCAGCATGACGATTTCGTGGCCGATATTGAATTGTTTGCTGAGCGCATCAAAGACAAACAGCTGTGCATCACGCTGGAGCTGACCGAACGCAGCCTGATTGAAGAGGGTGAAAAGGTGGCGTGTAAACTGCGTCATTTGCGCGCGCAGGGCATGAAGGTGGCGATTGATGATTTCGGTACCGGCCACTGTTCACTGACCTACCTGCTCACCTTCCCGCTGGACTACCTGAAAATCGATCGCGGCTTTATCAATGCCATTGAAGGCCTCGACGTGGAAACGCCGGTGCTGGATGCGATTATTAATCTGTGCCACAAGCTGGAACTGGATGTGCTGGGCGAAGGCGTCGAGACCGCAACACAATTTGAGTACCTGCGGCAGCGTGGTGTGATATTTATTCAGGGCTACTATTATGCCCGTCCGCTGGATAATGACCGGCTGCGTGCCTGGCTCAGCGAGCAAGGGCACAAGCCACTTCTCGTTGAGGAACATTATGAGCCTGAACTGCATCATTCTTGATGACTACCAGAACGTCGCCCAGTCGCTTGCCGATTGGGCGTCTCTCGCCCCGCTGGTGCACACCACTTTTCTGACTGAACATTTCGCCGACCAGGATGAATTGGTTAAGCGCATCGCGCACGCCGATATTTTGGTAGTTATGCGCGAACGCACGCCGCTCAGCGCCGAGCTGATTGGCCGCTTGCCCAATCTGAAAATGGTAGTCACTTCCGGCATGCGTAATGCCTCTATCGATTTACATGCCTGCGCGGAACGCTATATCGCGGTGTGCGGTACCGCCAGCAGCAGCGCGGCACCGCTGGAACTGACGTGGGGATTGTTGCTGGGATTGGCGCGCCATATCGTGCCGGAGAATCAGGCGCTGCGCAGCAACGGCGCGTGGCAGCACACCGTTGGCATGAGCCTGCAGGGCAAAACGCTGGGATTACTTGGATTGGGTAAAATCGGCGGCGAGATGGCAAAAGTGGCGCAGGCGTTTGGGATGCGCGTGTGTGCGTGGAGCCAGAATTTAACCGCCGAACGTGCCGCCGAGTGTGGCGCAGAACGTTCGGCATCGCTGGCTGCGCTGCTCAGTAGCAGCGATGTGGTGTCCATTCATCTGGTATTGAGCGAGCGCTCACGCCATTTAATTGATGCAGCGGCGCTGACGCAGATGAAGCCCGGCGCGCTGCTGATTAACACATCGCGCGCCGGCATTGTCGATCAACAGGCGATGATCGCCGCGCTGCAATCGGGTCAGTTAGCCGGTGCGGGATTAGATGTGTTTGAACAGGAGCCGCTGCCCGCCGATCATCCGCTGCGTCAGCTGCCGAACGTGCTGGCGACGCCGCATCTCGGCTATGTCGCCGACAGCAATTATCGCACCTACTTCACGCAGGCGGTGGAAGATATTCAGGGATGGTTAACGGGTGCGCCACTGCGCTCGCTGCTCTGAACGGCCTGCGCGCCGTTTTTCCGCAATGCGCAGCGCCACTTCAAGGCTGTCTTCCGCCAGCGCGCCATTCGGCACATCGCGCTGGGCATTGAGACGTTGATTAATGCGCTCCAGCGTCGGCGTTAACTGCCCCACCAACTGCTGATATTCATCAAGCTGCGTGATGGGTTGGTTACATGCGATGCTGGTTTGCGTCAACCGTTGCAGCTGACGCAAGCTCTCGGTCGCCTGGCGGGAGAGTAATCCGGCCTGACGCCAGCTTTTCAGGCGCTGCAGCAGTTCATCGGGTTGTTGCGCCAATAATGCCAGCTGCGCATCGGTTCGTTCGCCACAGTTAATCCACGCCATTGAGCTAATGGAAACGGCAGTCGTACGCTGTGCCGCAGGCACAAGATTGATAAGATTGCTTTCTACACTGTCGCTCATCGACAGCCAGGGATTCTTAAAAGACTGGGCGTTTATCCTCGACATGAACACTCCACCAAAGCACGGCGGCAGAGTATTACCCAATGTTTTGGAGCTGGCAAGCAGAGGTTGCCGCCTCGCTTAATGGTAAATTTTTCTTATTTATGTGCGCATCAATCAGGTATGGCAATAAAGCCGCGGCATACCAGAATAATTGATTATTTGATCGCCATTGGGGAGTTGATACATCTGATAATAATCACTGTGGGATTCTCGCGCCGAGGTGAAAAGTATCTGCGCAGCGAGTGGCTCGGGCACCGTATCATCGGCCATCGCCTGCACTTTACGGGTATTCACCAGCATAAAATCTCCCTGACGATGCCAGCTACTGACAGAAACGCGATTTAAACGATATTGACGATCCGGCAATGTCACCGTGCCGATTAGCGTTGATGCGCCGCTACCATCCGCTTTAAAACGTGTGCGTACCGTCGCATCCAGCGTACCCGTTGGCTTCCCTTCATTATCAATGCGATAGGGAACATCACACCATTCGGGTACCACAACGGTTGGGCGGACCAACAGCACCCACGCCCAGGGAAGAATGAACGCAATAATAACAACCAATGTGAGTAATGACTTACGCATCAGGTAGCTCCTGATTAGATATCAACCATGAAATACATCCATTATTCTTTTGCTCGATGGGTTGGAGGCAAAGGAAAGCACTGCTGAAGGCACGAATGCGTGAACGGTTGATGTACAGCAACGGCGGGACTGAGCCATCCGGCAGGCGCGGTTTTAACTCGCGGAATCGGCGCATAGCATCCTGAACGACAAAAGAATCGGCAGAAAGTCTTTCATTGATAAAGACCTGCGTCTGCGCTTCCTGACCATAAAATTTAAATTGCATGCCATCATGTTCGGTTGGCGCAAACTCCTGACGGATAATCAGTGCCAGCGCCACATTTAGCAGTAATAATCCCGCCAGCACGCCACGCCACAGCCAGGATTTTTTCTTCACGGCGACCGCTTTCACAGCAGGTTCGGGCTGCACCGTGACCGGCTTTTCAGCTTCAGCAGCAGGCGTAGCGACCTCATTGAAGGATTCGACATCGACCTGCTCGGCCAGCACGCAGCCAATCAGCGGCACCTGATGTACCAATGCACCTGGCGCGTGCGCCTGCTGCGCCAGACGATTGATCTCAGCAATGGTCAACGTTAAGCGATCGGCAAAGGGGATCTCAGAAGGTTCGCGCTGAAACAGCACATGCAATGCCTGATTACGCACCAGCTTGCCTTGGGCATTGAGCACGCGACGTAATACCGCGCTTTGCAGCGGACTTAATGCCACGCGTTGAGCGGGAGAATTGAGTGGATAAAACACCTGTTGGTCGGCATCAAAACAGAGACTTTTGGCAAATAAAACAAAGCGCGCCATATGAAACCTGATTTCCAAAAAAGCAACTCACGCAAGTATATGTAGTTTCGCGAGATGGCGCACGCTTACTGCAAATCGCTGCGTGAAATTGTGGCCTTTTTTCGACGCGTTTTAAGCGCTAACAGGCCACAGCATTAGCTAAAAAATAGCCAGTTAATGGTGAGAACATGACAAATATCACACAAAATCGGTATACTCTGTCGCGGTTGGCAATCATTACTTTCCTAATAATTGCCCGGCAGGGCAGGGAAAAAGCGTTATTTCCCCGCTATGCTTTAATTTTCTCAACGCCGCGGACTGTTGGCATTGTTTGAGTCCGCAGCGTTGAGGATTTTTCGAATTCCAATACAGGGTATCTGCATGAAACTACGTAGGAAGCGTGTAAAACCTATCGGGATTGATGATGTCACCATTATCGATGACTCCCGTTTACGTAAAGCCATTACCGCGGCTTCGCTGGGCAACGCGATGGAATGGTTTGATTTTGGTGTTTATGGCTTTGTGGCTTACGCGCTGGGTAAGGTGTTCTTCCCGGATGCTTCTCCAAGTGTACAGATGATTGCTGCACTGGGTACGTTCTCAGTTCCGTTCCTGATTCGTCCACTCGGTGGTTTGTTCTTCGGCATGTTGGGCGATAAATATGGTCGCCAGAAAATCCTTTCTATTACCATCGTTATCATGTCGATCAGTACCTTCTGTATCGGCTTGATACCGTCCTATGCCTCAATTGGTATTTGGGCACCGATTCTGCTGCTGTTGGCAAAAATGGCGCAGGGCTTCTCGGTCGGCGGTGAATATACCGGTGCATCGATCTTCGTTGCCGAGTACTCGCCTGACCGCAAGCGCGGCTTTATGGGCAGCTGGCTTGATTTCGGCTCCATCGCCGGTTTTGTGCTCGGTGCGGGCGTCGTGGTGCTGATCTCCACCATTATCGGTGAAGAGAAATTCCTCGAGTGGGGCTGGCGTATTCCGTTCTTTATTGCGCTGCCGCTCGGCATTATCGGTTTGTATCTGCGTCATGCCCTGGAAGAAACGCCGGCGTTCCAGCAACACGTTGACAAGCTAGAACAAGGCGACCGTGAAGGTCTGCGCGACGGCCCGAAAGTGTCGTTTAAAGAGATCGCGACCAAACACTGGAAAAGCCTGTTGGCCTGTATCGGTCTGGTGATCGCCACCAACGTGACCTATTACATGCTGCTGACCTACATGCCGAGTTACCTGTCACATAACCTGCACTACTCGGAAGATCACGGCGTGTTGATCATCATCGCTATCATGATGGGTATGTTGTTTGTGCAGCCAGTAATGGGCATGCTGAGTGACCGCTTTGGCCGTCGTCCGTTTGTCATCATCGGCAGTATCGCCCTGTTTGCCTTCGCGATTCCGGCCTTTATGCTGATTAACAGTGGCGTGCTGGGTCTGATTTTTGCCGGTCTGTTGCTGATGGCTGTGATCTTAAACGCCTTTACCGGTGTAATGGCATCCTCGCTACCTGCGATGTTCCCAACCCACATTCGCTACAGCGCATTGGCAAGTGCCTTCAATATTTCGGTACTGATTGCCGGTCTAACGCCGACATTCGCCGCTTATTTAGTGGAAGCCACTAACAATCTGTATATGCCGGCTTACTACCTGATGGTTGTCGCGGTGATTGGTTTGATTACCGGTATCTTCATGAAAGAGACCGCCAATAAGCCGCTGCGCGGTGCCACGCCAGCCGCGTCGGACATGGATGAAGCACGTGAGATCCTGCAGGAGCATCACGACAACATCGAGCAGAAAATCGAAGATATTGATGACGAGATCGCCAAGCTTGAGGCGAAACGTAAAAACCTGGTGCAGCAGCATCCGGACATCAACGAGTAATCTTCCCTACTCCCGCCGCCCGGCGGGAGTTTTCGTTTCCGCACACAATCCTTCATGCGCAGCCGCGAAAAGGGGTAAACTATTGCCACTTTTTTAACCTGCATAAGTTGTAGAGCATGTCTGAATTTAATCTGATCCAGCGCCCAAGAAGGCTGCGCAAAAGCGCGTCAATGCGCGAAATGTTCCAGGAATCTCACCTCAGCATCAACGATTTGGCACTACCAATTTTCGTTGAAGAAGGCGTGGACGATTATGTGCCCATTAACGCCATGCCGGGCGTGGTGCGTATCCCCGAGAAACGTTTAGCTTATGAGATTGAACGTATTGCCAAAGCGGGCATTCGTTCAGTGATGACCTTCGGTATTTCCCACCACACCGACGCCACCGGCAGCGATGCCTGGAATGAAAACGGTTTAGTGGCGCGTATGTCGCGTATCTGCAAAGACACCGTGCCAGAAATGATCGTGATGTCTGATACCTGCTTCTGCGAATACACCAGCCACGGCCATTGCGGCGTGCTGTGCGATCACGGCGTCGATAACGACCAAACGCTGATTAACCTCGGCAAGCAAGCCGTGGTTGCGGCACAAGCCGGCGCAGACTTTATCGCTCCTTCTGCCGCGATGGATGGCCAGGTGAAAGCCATTCGCCAGGCGCTCGACGCCGCCGGCTTCACCGATACCGCCATCATGTCTTATTCGACGAAGTTCGCGTCCTCCTTCTACGGCCCGTTCCGTGAAGCCGCAGGCACCGCGCTGAAAGGCGATCGTAAGACTTACCAGATGAATCCGATGAACCGCCGTGAAGCGCTGCGCGAGTCGCTGCTTGATGAAGCGGAAGGTGCAGATTCTCTGATGGTAAAACCGGCTGGCGCTTACCTCGATATCCTGCGCGATATCCGCGAACGCACCACGCTGCCGCTCGCTGCGTACCAGGTGAGCGGTGAGTACGCGATGATCAAATTCGCCGCGCAGGCGGGTGCCATCGACGAACGTAATGTGGTTCTGGAGAGCCTTGGCGCGATTAAACGTGCCGGCGCGGATCTCATTTTCAGCTATTTTGCCCTTGATCTCGCTGAGCAAAAAGTGCTCTGATTATCGTTACGCCTGGCATCGGACATCGCATACCGTTGCCAGGCGCTTTCAGCCTTTGTGGCTTAAATACCAGTGTTTCTGTAATTCCATAATTAATAAGAGTAACGCGATGAAAGCACCTGCACTGCCTGCGGACGAGTCATATCGTCTGGCCCAGTTACGTGCGCTCAACATTCTGCACACGCCTGCCGAAGAGCGTTTCGACCGTTTAACCCGCCTTGCCCGTCGTTTGTTTGGTGTACCCGTTGCGCTGGTCAGCCTGCTGGAAGAGGACCATCAGTGGTTCAAATCCACTGCGGGTTCAAGCGATATCACCGCACCGCGCAATACCTCTTTCTGTGGCCACGCCGTGCTGCAGGATGATGTGATGGTGGTAGAAAACGCGCTTGATGACGAGCGCTTCTTCGATAATCCACTGGTTAAAAATGCCGAAAATCCGGTGCGTTTCTACGCCGGTTGCCCATTGCGCACGCCGGCTGGTGCGAAAGTCGGCACCTTGTGCATTATCGATCATCATGCGCGCCAGTTCGATGCGGATGATATCCATACATTGCGTGATTTAGCCGCAATGGCGGAAGCGGAGCTGGTGGCGTTCCAGACCGCAACATCCGATGAACTGACGCAAATCACCAACCGCCGTGGCTTTATGACGCTCGGCCAGCTGGCGCTGAATGAGTGCCAGCTGAAGCAGTTACCGGCCAGCCTGACTTTCCTCGATCTCGATCGCTTTAAAGCCATTAACGATACGCTCGGTCATCGCGAAGGCGACCGCGCATTAATGGACTTTGCCAACGCCATGAAGGTGAGTTTTCGCCATGCGGATATCTTTGCTCGTTTGGGCGGCGACGAATTTGTGGTGCTGTTTAATGGCTTGCAGCAAGCCGATGCCGAAGGTGTGTTGGCGCGCTTTGATGGTTTCCTGCAACAGCAAACCCAGAACCTCGAGCGCCGCTACGCTCTGCACTTCTCATCGGGCATTGTTGAGTTCGATCCCGATCATCCGCAGTCGCTGGAACAGCTGCTGGAAGGTAGCGACGAACGGATGTACGCCGCTAAGAACGGGAAAAAGAAGTTGAGTTGATGTTGGTCGCCGTGAATGGCGACCCTGCAATTAATGACCCACTAAATCCGTGATCAATGCCTGATTAAACGTCTGCGGTTCTTCCATCTGCGGCGCGTGCCCCATGCCCGGGAATTCGATTAAGCGTGCGCCGGGAATCAGTTGCGCCACCTGCTTACCCAATACATTGTAATGCCCGAGTTTTGCTTTCACTTCCGGCGGCGCGATATCACTGCCAATCGCCGTGGTATCTGCGGTGCCAATCATCAACGTGGTCGGCACGCGTAGATCTTTAAACTCGTAATACACCGGCTGAGTGAAAATCATGTCGTAGATGAGCGCCGAGTTCCACGCCACTTTCTTGTGGCCTGGCCCACTATTTAGCCCAGCCAGCATATCGACCCATTTGTCATACTCCGGCTTCCACTGGCCGCTGTAATATGTCTGCTGTTCATATTTCTTGATGCCCGCCGCATCCAGCTTGAGTTCACGCTGATACCACTGATCCACCGAGCGCCACGGCGCGCCTTTGGCTTTCCAGTCTTCTAAGCCGATGGGATTGACCAGCACCAGCTTCTGCGTTTGTCTGGGATACATCAGCGCATAGCGCGTCGCCAGCATGCCGCCGGTCGAGTGCCCAACCATAATGGCGTTGTCGATACCCAGTTGCTGCAACAGTTGATGGGTGTTCTGTGCCAGTTGCTGGAAGGTGTATTGATAGTTAGCTGGTTTAGTTGAGCTGCAGAAGCCAATCTGATCTGGCGCGATGACGCGATAACCTTTCTGGCTCAGCGCTTTGATGGTGTCATCCCAGGTTGCGCCACAGAAGTTCTTGCCGTGCATCAGCACCACGGTTTCACCGTTGGCCTGCTGCGTAGGTTTGACATCCATATAACCCATACTCAGCGCTTGCTGCTGCGAGGAGAAGTTAAAGTGCTGCAGCGGATAGGGATAGTTAAAGCCTTCGAGCTGTTCACCATACACATTGGCGGCGAGCGCCGGAGCAACAGCGCCTAACGCCACTGATGCCAGAATCACGGCAAGTGACTGTTTTGGTTTGAAACGAAAACCCATTAGGTGATTCCTCAACAGTGAAAACCTTCAGTGTGGCACGTTAATCCGCGTTAAGTATTGATGAGGTGTGCCGCCAGAAAGCACACCTTTTACTATTAAGCGCCGCGAAGCGATGAAAAATTTGAGTTAATAATAACGCCCGTTATTACGATAAATACTCAACATCATCACAACAAGAAAACCTGTAAATTCACGAAAACCAAGACCAGTCTTGATGACAAATATTAAAACAGCCAAATAACCAGAAAACTTTACATTAATTGCAGATTGGAAAGATTAATTAAATTACACTCTGCCACTGTTAATGGAGGACTATGATGACACAGCAAAAATATAATGAAGGGGTAATTGATTCGGTAACCGAATGGATTATGGCTAATCTGGATCAGCGTTTAACGATTGATGATATTGCACTGAAGTCTGGCTATTCGAAATGGTATTTACAGAAACTGTTCGCCCGCTATCATAATGAGACGCTGGCACGCTACATCCGAAAAAAGAAACTGGCTCATTGCATTAATGACTTAAAAGACAGCAATGTGCCAATTATCAGCCTGGCAGTGAAATATCATTTTGAAAGCCAGCAATCTTTCACGCGCTCATTTAAACATGTGCTGGGCTGCACGCCTCTTTATTGCCGTAAGCGCCAGATGGATGAGGAAACCAAACTTGCAATGCGTGAAAGTAGCGATCCCTGTGTGCTTTGCCGTCAGGCGGGATTTGACGCCACGGAACGCAATAAAGCAATTATCACGCCCGCGGTACGTAACGATAAATATATACCGCGAATTGGTTGTGCGATGCGTTGATAAATAATTGACTCTTTTTTTGGCGCCATTTGACGCCAACAGACTTCTTCATTCCAATTCATGAACGCTTTAATTGAATAGAAACGGATGGTATGCCATCCGTTTCTCAATTAGTAACTCGATTTATTCAGCGCATTTACGCTCTTTTTAAAATGCGCGAGCCGATTATCCAGCGCATCGGTATACAGCATGGTATCCACACCGACGGCAACGAAATTAGCTCCCCAACGAATAGCGCGTTCCGCCATCTCCAGATTAACCGCCAGAAAACCGGCCGCTTTTCCTGCGCTGCGGATGCGTTTGATACTCTGCTCAATCACTTTCTGCACTTCAGGATGCCCGGCATTATCGGGATAGCCCAATGAGGCTGACAAATCAGCCGGACCAATAAAGATTCCGTCAACGCCCTCAACCTCCAGCAACGCATCGAGATTATCAATCGCCGTTTTGCTTTCGGCCTGAATCAGCAGGCATAACTCTTCATTGGCGCGCGCCATATAATTTTCCACGCGCCCCCAACGTGCCGCCCGCGCCACGCCTGCGCCGACGCCGCGCGTGCCGTAAGGCGGATAGCGCGTCGCCTTCACCAGCGCCTGTGCCTGCTCAGCGGTATCGATCATCGGCACCAGCAAGGTGCGCGCACCGATATCCAGCACCTGCTTGATCAGTGCGGTCTGGAATTCGATTGGCCGTATCACCGGCTGGCTGCGATAAGGCGCAACGGCCTGCAATTGATGATAGAGATCCTGTACGGTATTCGGGGCGTGTTCGCCATCTATCAATAACCAGTCGTAGCCGCTGGTGGCAGCAATTTCGGCCAGATACGACGATGTGCTGCTCAGCCACAAACCAATCTGCGTTTCGCCTTTCGCCAATCCGGCTTTGAAGGGATTATTTAACGGATCCTGCATAGCTGCTCCTTACTTAATGACTTGGCTGCTGAGAGTGTGGCAACTGACGCTCCACTTTCAGGCTGAGGATAATGAGTGAACCGATGGCGGCAATTAGCGCCAGCGCCAGCAATCCGGCAGCGCTGCTGTTAAAGTGCATTTCGGCATTTACGCGAATCAGCGGCGCCAGGAAGCCACCTACAGCACCAAACAAATTGACGAAGCCGATGCCCGCCGCCAGCGCAGTGCCAGAAAGCAGCTGCGTCGGCATGGTCCAGAACACCGGCTGCACGGCAATAAAACCCACCGCTGCGACGCTAAGCGCAATGATGGCCAACAGCGGCGAAACCAATCCGGACAAACCAATCCCGACGGCAGCAGCCAGCAAGGTGAACGCCGCGACCCGGCGACGCTCGCCGCTGCGGTCGGAATAGCGCGGAATCAGCCAGGTGCCAAACAGCGCGGCCACCCACGGAATGGCCGCCACCAGCGAGGCGAGGAAACCGACTTTGGTGCCCAACAACGCTGCGACCTGAGAAGGCAGGAAGAAAATCAGGCCATAAACCGCTATCTGAATGGTCATATAGATAATGGCGAGCTGCCAGACGCGACCATTGCGCAGCGCATCACGCAGATGTGAAGTCGGCTTCTGCTGCTCTTCGCTCTCCAGCTGACGTTGCAGCGCCCGCTTCTCCTCGGCGCTGAGAAAACGCGCTTTCGCCGGTGTGTCGTCGATATAGCTGAAAGTGAAAACGCCGGCTGCCACCGCCAGTAATCCTTCAATGATAAACATCCAGAACCAGCCGGGATGGCCTAGCACGCCGTGCATTTCCAGCAGTGCGCCAGAGAGCGGTGAACCCAGCGTCAACGCCAGCGGCGCGCCCATGTAGAACAGTCCCATGACGCTAGCGCGCTGCTGTTGCGGGAACCACAGCGAGGTCAGATAAATCATGCCCGGGAAGAAACCCGCCTCAGCGGCGCCGAGCAAGGTACGCACCAGCAGGAATTTGGCTTCGGTATCAGCAAATGCCATCGCCGCCGAAAGTAATCCCCACAGCAGCGTGGTGCCGCCAATCCAGCTGCGCGCGCCAAAGCGTCGCATCAGCAAATTGGCCGGCACGCCAAGCAGCGCGTACACCACAAAGAAGATTCCAGCACCTAACGCGTAAGCTTCATTACTCAGGCCGGTATCAAGTTGATATGCCTCTTTGGCGAAACCAATGTTGGCGCGATCGAGAAACGCCAACACGTAGAGCATCAACATGAAAGGAATAAGACGTGCGCGATTCTTTTTAACCGCGCTTAACACCAGATTATCCATGGTAAACCCTCACGCAGGGCTGCGACGAGTCGCCGCAGCCCTGCGATTAGTGTTGATAAGGACGCTTCAGTCCATCGCGATTCAGTTCCACGCCGAAGCCCGGTTTATCCAGCACCGATTTGTGCATACGACCGTTAACCGGCACCGGTTCGTTGATCAGCAGCGGATCAAACTGCGGGCGCAGCGTGCTGCAATCCGGGCTGGTCATCAGGAATTCACTGAATGGGCTGTTGGTGAAGGTGAACACCGCGTGATGCGAGTAAACCGAGGAGCCGTGCGGCACCACCAGCTGGCCGCGTGATTTCGCCAGCGCCGCCACTTCCACCAGCGTGGTCAGGCCGCCGCACCAACCGACATCAGGCTGCAAAATATCGATGCCGGTTTCAGCCAGCGTGCGGAATGATTGCAGCGTGCCGTGATGTTCGCCGCTGGTGATCAACATGCCCTGCGGCGCTTGCTGTTTCAGCTGGGCGTATCCTTCGAACTGCTGCGGCGGCAAACACTCTTCCAGCCACTTGACGTTATAAGGTGCGCAGGCGTGAGCCAGCTTGGTGGCGAAATTGACGTCCTGGCTCATCCAGCAATCAAGCATCAGCCAGAAATCCGGGCCGCAACTTTCGCGATAGTGAGCGATGCGCGCCACCTCTTTACGGATGCCTTCATCGCCATCGTGCGGTCCCCACTGCACCGCCATTTTGCCGCCGATAAAGCCCATCTGCTGCGCCAGATCCGGACGTGCGCCGGTGGCGTAAAACTGCAGTTCATCGCGTACCGCGCCGCCCAGCAGTTTGTACACCGGCAGATCGGTGACTTTGCCGAACAGATCCCACAACGCCAAATCGACACATGAAATGGTGTTCATCACCAGGCCGCCCGATCCGGCGTAATACAGGGTGGCGTTCATCATCTGGTCGTGAATCAGTTTGATATCGCTGACGCAGCGTCCTTCAAGGAAGCGGTTGAGATGCTTTTCCACGATGAAGCAGCCCATTTCGCCGCCGGTGGTAATGGCAAAACCGGTTTGACCGTTATCGGCTTCGACTTCGACAATTAGCGTGCCTAACACGTTGATGCCAAAGGATTGACGCGACTGCTCATACTGCTTGTATTTGCTCATGGGCGTGGCGACGTGGTCGTCAATCCAGTGATTGGCACCTTGATCGTGATAATCGCCGCCAGCCGCTGCTTTATCCGCGGTAGCGCCACCGGCAAAGTAGGCGCGGACAGTTTTAATTTTAGGTAGGGACATGCTCTTCTCCTGGTTACGAGGCGTGTTTTTCCGCCGGGCTACGCCAGCCCAGCAGACGGGAAATATCGCGGGCGCAGGCAATCGCCTGGCCAGCAAGGTAATCGCGTTTGTCGTCGTCAATGTCGAGTCGGGTGCCCACCAGCGAAATGGCGGCGACGAGCTGCTGGCGGGCATTGAAAATCGGCGCGGCGACGCAGCGCACATCGGGATAATCTTCACCGTTATCAAAGCTCCAGCCCTGACGGCGAATGCGTGCCAGCTCGGTACGCAGCGCGTCGGCATTGCGCAGCGAGGTTGGCGTCACCGCCACAAAACGCAGGCCGCTGATGATGCGTTCCTGCTCTTCAGGTTGCTGCCAGGCAAGCAGACATTTGCCAATGCCCGAGCGATAGAGCGACAGGCTTTTGCCTTCGTGTGAGCGCACGCTGATGGTGGCGGCGGATTCGAGTTTGAGGATGTAACAGGCGTGACCACCCTCGAGGATGCCGAGGTGGCACAGCAGATTGGTCTGCTGCATTAAACGTGTCAGAGGTGGACGCGCAATATCGCGGATATCCATGCGCTGCAGTGCATGACCGGCAAACTCCACCAGCCGCGTCCACAGGCAATAGTTGTTGTTGCGATCGATAGTGATCAGACGCTGTTTTTTCAGTTCAGCGAACAGCAGATAGGCGCTGCTTTTGGGAAGCGCCAGCGTTTCGATGATCTCGGCGGCGCTGCACGGTCCGTGCTGGGCAATAAAGTCGAGAATCGCAATGGCGCGCGTCAGCGCGGGGACAGGCGTAATTTCCAACATGCTGGACTCCAGTCTGATGATCTGGAGCGCAGTGTTGTAGTTTTACTTCGTGATAAGTGTGCGCCGCTTCAAATTACGCAGCGCTGAGCGTGTTTGCTGGCAGCGCGTGTGCGGGAATGTGAATCGCGCCGCGCTGAGAGTACAGCCGACTGTACTCCTGCCGCAGGAGCACAAGATCTAAGAGAAAATGTATTTGATCGCTGCAATGACCATCGTGGTGGTCATCACCATTAGCAAACGTTTGATCCAGCGCATATCGGTTTTTAAAGCAGAGACATCGGCTTTGATAACTTCAATGTCTTTTTCTATGCGATCAAGGCGAGCTTCGACTCTGGTCAGGCGAACATCGACTGCTTTAATCTCACTACTCAGTCGAACATCCAGATTAGTAAGCCGAACCTCCAGTTCTCGAATAGCAGCACTAAGCCGGTCATCCAGCTCTTTAATCGCACCACTCAGCCGCTTATCCAGTTCTTTAATCGCACCAGTAAGCCGAATATCCAGCTCTCTGATATCGCCGGTAAGTCGAACATCCAGTTCTTTAATGCTCCCTGTAATTCCTTCTCCGGCCTTCATTAAATCAGCACGAGATAACGCATTATCCTGCGGCATCTCAGTAAAGATCTCGACCATGGCTTCGGCCTGCTGGTCGCTGACGCCGGCCAACTGCAGTGCTTTAAAGGCTTTGTGTGTGTTCATCATCGCGAGTGTCATCCGTGAAGCTCCTGAGTTGATGTGAGGCGCGTGCCAACATCATGCTCAGCGAGCGATTGCTGCACCATGTGACTGTGTGTATTTTGCGCGGCGCTGCGAAAAATATCAATTCGTACAACAAGTAACGTGCAAGCGGATGCGGGGCGTCTCGCAAAATTGGCGTCAGATTCTGTCGCGAAACGTTTTGCAATATGGGAGCGGGAAGGTGTTGAGCGGCTTCTTGAAATGGCGGCGCAGCTTTTAATCCCTGCGCTGCCCGTTCAATAATTACTGAACCGGCTGGCCCGGTAGCAATTTCTCAGACATCAAGCGGCGGCAGGAGAGCCTTTCCTGTCGCGCTTGTTGCTGCTGTTGCGGTGACAAATCCTGCCAAACCGTTTGCAGATGCTCTGCCAAAGCTTGCTGGAAATGCACCTTTTGTAATGCGTAATCGGAATTACTGCCTTCAATAATCTGCTGCATATCTTGCGGAGCATTGCCGCGTCCATCATGCGTGAGCGTACAAAACATGGCGATGTAATAGCCTTTGTCCTCATCGCTGTAATGCGGCATCAGCCACCAAACGGCGGCACTGATGACGATCAGCAACGGCACAATAAATTTGAGTTTTAACATCAATAGGTTCATCCGCTGGAGAAAGGAAATACGCCATCATAGCGACGTGAGTTAAAGCGCCTGCGCGCACGCCCAAGCCGAGCTCCACGCCCACTGGAAGTTGTAGCCGCCCAGCCAACCGGTAACGTCCACCACTTCGCCGATAAAGAACAAACCTGGCACATCGCGCGCTTCCATGGTTTTTGACGACAGTTGGGTGGTATCGACGCCGCCTAGCGTCACTTCGGCGGTGCGATAGCCTTCGGTGCCGTTTGGCTGCACGCGCCATTGATGCAGCGTGCTGACCAGTTCGCCCTGCTGCTTGCTGTTTAGCTGCTTCAGCGTGACGTCAGGAATCTGCTTTAGCTCCTGCAGCACTTCCACCAACCGTTTTGGCAGAATTTTCGCCAGGCTGTTTTTCAGGCTAAGATTGGGATGCGCCTCGCGCTGCACATGAATGAAATCATCCAGCGAAGTGGCAGGTGACAAATCAATGGTGACGAATTCACCCGGCTGCCAGTAGCTGGAGATTTGCAGCACGGCGGGCCCCGATAAGCCGCGATGGGTAAACAGCATCGCTTCTTTAAATAAGGTGCCGTCCTGCGCGGTGATGGTGGTGGGCAGCGCGACGCCCGACAGCGTGTTGAGCTGTTCCAGCAGCGGTTTATGCAGCGTGAACGGCACCAATGCCGCGCGCGTCGGGAACACTTTCAGGCC
Source organism: Pantoea endophytica (assembly GCF_002858935.1). Lineage (GTDB taxonomy): Bacteria > Pseudomonadota > Gammaproteobacteria > Enterobacterales > Enterobacteriaceae > Pantoea > Pantoea leporis. The sequence goes on from NZ_PJRT01000018.1 coordinate 111,525, forward strand.
GAACTGTTCCGCCACTTTATAGCCAAACGGCGTGGCGCCGAGGCCTGGCATTGAGAGCCCGCCGCTGGCGATCACCAGTTTTTCTGCCTGCACCGATGTGCCGTTCAGCTGCAAGGTATAACCGTTATCGTCGCGATCGACGCTCAGCACTTCACTGCGCAGGCGCAGCGTCACCTGCCCGGCATCACACTCTTTCAACAGCAGATCGACAATCTGCTGTGCGGAGTCATCGCAGAATAATTGCCCGAGCGTTTTCTCGTGATACGCAATGCCGTGGCGATTGACCAGATCGATGAAATCCCACTGGTTGTAGCGCGCCAGCGCCGATTTGCAGAAATGCGGATTATGCGACAGATACGCCGCCGGTTCGGTGTGCATGTTGGTGAAGTTGCAGCGACCGCCGCCCGACATCAAAATCTTGCGACCGGCTTTTTTGCCGTTATCCAGCAGCAATACGCGGCGACCCAATTGTCCCGCCTGCGCCGCACAGAACATGCCGGCTGCGCCTGCACCAACAATGATAATGTCAAACTTTTCCACTGCTTTTATCCGCCTTGCCCGAAAGGCGCTGATTGTAGGGATTTGCGGCTTTTAGCGCCAGCTTCAAAAAAATGCCGTAAATGTGTCATAATGTAACTTACTAATTTTAAGCTGTTTTCAGCTAAATCTATACGCTGCATTACAATTTTAAGACAATAAAGAGCTATATTTTTCTTTCATATCGCGCACGTTGTCGCAGATAATGCGCCGCGTTCATGTCCTCCCAAAATGGCGTAACGTTTATGCTACATCTGTTTGCTGGTCTCGACCTCAGTACCAGCCTGTTACTGATTCTTGCTCTGCTGTTTGTATTGTTTTACGAAGCAATCAACGGTTTTCACGACACTGCTAACGCGGTCGCGACTGTCATTTATACCCGTGCGATGCGGGCGCAACTGGCGGTTGTCATGGCGGGTGTTTTCAACTTCTTAGGTGTTTTGCTTGGTGGATTGAGCGTGGCGTATGCCATTGTTCATATGCTTCCGACCGATTTACTGTTGAATGTCGGTTCGGCCCACGGACTCGCCATGGTCTTCTCCATGCTGCTGGCCGCGATTATCTGGAACCTTGGCACCTGGTATTTGGGTTTGCCGGCGTCCAGTTCTCACACATTGATTGGCGCTATCATCGGTATTGGTCTCACCAACGCCCTGATGACCGGCACCTCGGTGGTTGACGCGCTCAACCTGCCGAAAGTCATCAATATCTTCATGTCCCTGATTCTTTCGCCGATTGTAGGTCTGGTGATTGCAGGCGGTCTGATCTTTATCCTGCGTCGCTACTGGAGCGGAACCACCAAGCGTTCACGCATCCACATGACGCCTGCTGACCGTGAAAAGATTGATGGCAAGAAAAAGCCCCCGTTCTGGACGCGCATTGCCCTGATCGTTTCTGCGATTGGCGTGAGCTACTCACACGGCGCTAACGATGGTCAGAAAGGCATTGGCCTGATTATGCTGGTGCTGATCGGCGTTGCGCCGGCTGGTTTTGTAGTGAACCTGAATGCGTCGGGTTATGACATCACCCGCACGCGCGATGCCGTAAACCATCTGGAGCAGTATTATCAGCAGCACAACGAATCACTGACGCACATGGTGCAGATGGCGCCGCCTGTGGTGCCAACGCCAGATGAATCGCTTGGCGGTCCGCAGGAGTTCCATTGCGACAGCAGCCGTGCGCTGCAGGCTATCGATCGTGCGCAGCTGCTGCTGAACAATCTGCAGAGCTACGATCAGCTGACGGTTGATCAACGCAGCCAGATGCGTCGCCTGCTGCTGTGCGTTTCCGATACCGTAGATAAAGTGGCCAAGCTGCCGGAAACCAGCGCGGACGATAAGCGCTTCCTCAACAAGCTGAAAAGCGATTTGCTGGGCACCGTTGAGTACGCACCGATCTGGATTATTGTGGCTGTGGCGCTGGCGCTCGGCATCGGTACCATGATTGGCTGGCGTCGTGTTGCCACCACCATTGGTGAGAAAATCGGTAAGAAAGGCATGACGTATGCGCAAGGGATGTCGGCGCAGGTGACGGCCGCAGTATCGATTGGCGTGGCCAGTTACACCGGTATGCCCGTTTCTACCACGCACATTCTGTCGTCGTCGGTGGCCGGTACTATGCTGGTCGATGGCGGTGGATTGCAGAGTCGCACCATCAAAAATATCGCTATGGCGTGGGTGTTCACCTTGCCGGTGTGTATTTTGCTGTCGGGTTCGCTCTACTGGATTGCACTGAAACTGATCTAAGCAAAGCGCAGAAATATTCGAGGGCGACGCGATGTCGCCCTTTTTTATTGCCCTTTTTTATTGCCCTTTTTTATTGCCCTTTTTTATTGCCCTTTTTTATTGCCAGATCGCCATCGCAATCAAACTCACCACCACCAAAAAGCAGAGCCCGCTGGTCAGCACAAACTGCCCGCGCACGCGCTCACAGCGGCGAATGAACTCGTCGTCATGATGATCGTGATAGCGCTTCTCCCAGATATAGCGCACCAGCCGCACCTGCTTACTCGGCTGCCCGTGCGACGTGAAGAAACCCGCACCATCCACGTATTGATATAACAGCGGATCGCAACCGCGCAAAACGGCTAAAAGTGAGCGCAAAGAAGAGAAATAGCGCGCCATATTCACCAGACAAACCACACACAGAGCCCAAAAAAGCGCGATAGTGCTGATCATGTTCCCCTCCCGGCTGGAGCCGCAACGACGTCGAACGCAGCGGGGAATTGCTGTAGACGCCGCACGGGAAATAAACCAGCCATTGAATGATGTCGATTGCATTGTTGTTATGCGAACCTGAGTGCGCAACGCATATGGCAGTGGCACTTATTTTCAGTGTAGGAGATCTGTTGAATTTTTTTCCAGCGATGATTTTCGTTCAGGGCGAGTGAAAAAGCCGATAACGCTTGATCTTCCTCACAAGCGAACTTGCGCTTGCAGCATTTGTTAACAACTCTGGCTATACTCAGGACATAACAAAAACCGCCTGCAAGGCTGAAATAGTTGGTTGGTGGCGCTTCATCGCCGTCTCGCGCAAAGGAATCGCCGACCGTGAAAGCAGGAAGATTGCCCCGAATCTTGAGAAAGGAGTTTTATCATGGCTTATAAACACATCCTGATTGCAGTAGACCTTTCCCCGGAAAGCCAGTTGCTGGTTGATAAAGCCGTTTCGCTGGCCCGTCCTTATGATGCAAAAATCTCGCTGATCCACGTTGATGTGAACTATTCAGACCTCTACACCGGGCTGATTGATGTCAATCTGGGCGACATGCAGAAGCGTATTTCTGAAGAGACGCACACCGCGCTGAAAGAGCTGTCGATTAACGCCGGTTATCCGATCAGTGAAACCCTGAGCGGCAGCGGCGATCTTGGCCAGGTGCTGGTGGATGCGATTAAGAAATATGATGTGGATTTGGTAGTGTGTGGTCACCATCAGGACTTCTGGAGCAAGCTGATGTCATCGGCGCGCCAGTTGATTAACACCGTGCATATCGACATGTTGATTGTGCCGCTGCGCGACGAAGACGAAGAATAAAAATCAGGCCGGGTTACCGGCCTGATTTTTTGTAGCGGCGCAATGTATTGCGCATTGTTTGCGTTATTACCCCTGCGGCGGATAAATATCAAAACGATGGCTTTTGGTCACCACCGCATCCTGCGTCACCACGCCCGCTAACGGCGGCGCGTAATCCGGACGCTTCACCACAATGCGCTTCTTCGCCAGACGGCGCGCCGGTTCCAGCAACGCATCAGCATCATCATCCGCACCGACCAACGACTGAAACACCCGCATCTCTTTCTTCACCATCGCGCTTTTCTGGCGATGCGGATACATCGGATCGAGATAGACCACATCCGGCGCAGGCGTGATATCGCTCAGCGCTTGCTGGCTAGCAGCGTGCAGTAGCGTCAGCCGATCGCGCAACCAGCCGCCAATCTCCGCATCCTGATAACCGCGACGCAAGCCATCGTCCAGCAAGGCCGCCACCACCGGATGGCGCTCCAGCATACGCACGCGACAGCCCAGCGCCGCCAGCACAAACGCATCGCGCCCCAAACCGGCCGTTGCATCAACCACGTCTGGCAGATAACCGCTTTTGATGCCGACCGCTTTTGCCACCGCTTCGCCGCGACCGCCGCCAAACTTACGCCGATGCGCCATCGCGCCCGAGACGAAATCCACAAAGATGCCGCCGAGTTTCGGCTCATCCAGTTTACGCAACTCAAGATGCTCAGCGGTTAACACCAGCGCCATCGTCGCCTGTTCGTCCTGCTGCAAACCCCAGCGCTCGGCTAAATGTAATAAGGCGCCGTCTCCGGCGCCCGTTTCATCGATTAAACCAATTTTCACAAGCCGGCTTATCCCTGAATTCCGTAGTGTTCCAGCATCGCATCGAGCTGCGGTTCACGACCACGGAAGCGTTTGAACAGCTCCATGGGCTCTTCGGAACCGCCACGCGTCAGGATGTTGTCGAGGAACGACTGACCAGTCTGACGGTTGAAAATGCCCTCTTCTTCGAAGCGCGAATAGGCATCGGCAGCCAACACGTCGGCCCACAGATAGCTGTAGTAACCAGCCGCATATCCGCCAGCAAAGACGTGGCTGAAGGCGTGCGGGAAACGGCCCCATTCCGGGCTTGGCACCACGGCAACCTGCTTCTTCACTTCACGCAGGGTTTCGAGGATGCGCGCACCTTGGGCGGGATCGAACTCGGTATGCAGACGGAAATCGAACAGGCCGAACTCCAGCTGACGCAGAATAAATAGCGCCGCCTGATAATTTTTCGCCGCCAGCATTTTATCCAGCAGTTCCTTCGGCAGCGGTTCACCGGTTTCGTAGTGGCCGGAGATAAACGCCAGCGCTTCCGGCTCCCAGCACCAGTTTTCCATAAACTGGCTCGGCAGCTCGACGGCATCCCACGGCACACCGCTGATGCCAGACACGCCCGGCGTTTCGATGCGCGTCAGCATGTGATGCAGACCGTGACCGAATTCATGGAACAGCGTGATCACTTCATCGTGCGTGAACAGCGCCGGTTTGCCCTGCAGCGGACGGTTAAAGTTGCAGGTGAGATAGGCCACCGGCTTCTGCAGGCTGCCGTCGGCTTTACGCATCTGGCCGACGCAATCGTCCATCCACGCACCGCCACGCTTGTTTTCACGTGCGTAGAGATCGAGGTAGAAGCTGCCGCGCAGTTCACCGCTTTCGTCGAACAGGTCGAAGAAGCGCACGTCTGAATGGTAAACATCGACGTCTTTACGCTCTTTAGCGGTGATGCCGTAAATGCGTTTAACCACCTCGAACAGACCACTTACCGCGCGCGCTTCCGGGAAGTACGGACGCAGCTGCTCGTCGCTGATGGTGTAGAGATGCTGTTTCTGTTTCTCGCCGTAATACGTCAGATCCCACGGATTCATCTCGTCGACGCCGTACTCTTTCTTCGCGAAGGCGCGCAGCTGAGCCAGCTCTTTTTCACCCTGCGGACGGGCGCGTTTCGCCAGATCGGTCAGGAAGTCGATGACCTGCGCCGGATTTTCCGCCATTTTGGTTGCCAGCGATTTGTCGGCGTAAGAGTCGAAGCCCAGCAGCTGAGCCAGTTCATGACGCAGCGCCAGCTCTTCCGCCATCACCGGACCGTTGTCCCATTTGCCGGCATTCGGGCCCTGTTCGGAAGCACGCGTTGAATATGCGCGGTACAGCTCTTCACGCAGCGCAGCGTTGTCGCAGTAAGTCATCACCGGCAGATAGCTTGGGATATCCAGCGTCAGCAGCCAGCCTTGTTGCTCTTTGGCTTCGGCCTGCGCTTTGGCGGCGGCCAGCGCGCTTTCCGGCATACCCGCCAGCTCCGCTTCATCGGTCACCAGCTTGCTCCAGCCCATGGTGGCGTCGAGCACGTTGTTGCTGTAGGTCGAACCCAGTTCAGAAAGACGTGCCGCGATTTCGCCGTAGCGCTTTTGCTTCTCTTTATCGAGGCCAATACCGGACAGCTCGAAATCACGCAGGCTGTTATCCACCGCTTTCTTCTGCGCGGTATCCAGCGCCGCGTAGCTATCGCCCTCTTTCAGGTTGCGATAGGCCTGATACAAACCTTCATTCTGGCCGACCCAGGTGCTGTATTCGGACAGCAGCGGCAGCGTTTGCTCGTAAGCTTCGCGCAGTTCCGGGCTGTTTTTCACCGAGTTCAAATGGCTGACCGGCGAGAACAGGCGACCTAAGCGATCGTCAACTTCAGCCAGCGGCTGCACCAGATTTTCCCAGGTGTAAGGCGCGCCTTGCGCCACAACGCGCTCCACCGCTGCGCGACAGTCGTTCAGCGCTTCGGTAACCGCAGGAACCACATGTTCAGGTTTGATAGCAGAAAACGGGGGCAGCGAAAAAGGCGTGAGTAACGGATTGGTCATAAGCGCAGTCCTTTCATGATGAAGTAGTGGCGCGAATGCTCGCGCGACGCATTTTACTAACATGCGGCTTGATGACAGGAAAATCAATGCCACTGAGCCTGGACTTATGAAGAAAAGCCCGCCAGAAGGCGGGCTGAAGATTATTTAATCGCGAGTTGGTAGTGAATCACATCGTAGGGCGCCACCCACGGCGGCAGCGGTTCGCGTTCGATGATATCTTTTGCCAGTGCCCAGCCTTCTACTGCGCCGCCGGCTCCCGTTAACGACATCCCTTCATACAACATGGGAGGCAGATTGTTATCAAACGGCACTTTGTCATCAGCAAAATCGTTAATCACTTTGCCGCCTAAGGTACTGACTTTCACGCTGACTTCCACTTGCTGGTCAGGAATAAGCTTAGCTTTGACTGTTTTTACGGCAAACCAACGCACACCATTTTGCGTCACTAACGCTTTGCGCTGTTCTAAATGTTTGTTGAGCTGGTCATAGCCCTTCTCAATCAGCGATCCCATCTTTTTATTGATCGTCTCCTGCATCGCAGCATATCGCCGTGACATCTCTTCACTGTTCATTACCGAAGTGCCGGTTTGTAACTGCGTGCTGAATCCCGCGATCAACTGATCAATGCTGATGGTGAGACCGGTATCTTTTACCATCTGTAGTTGAACGACCGCATTGCTGGCGATCGATTGCCCCAGCATATAGCCATCGCGCTCAGCATCGGTTTTGGGTTCTGCGGCTGCAACCACTGCTGCTGGCTGCTTTTTCGCAGCCTCCAGTTCAGCGGTGAGTTTCATTATGTTTTGCTGCTGCATCACTTTTACTTCATTCAGTGACGCGAGCTTTTTCTCACTCTCAGATTGTTGTTTTTGTAGTGCCTGCGACATTTTTTCACTTTCGGCCAGCTGAGTTTTTAGCGCATCCTGATCGCGCTTAGCAGCAGCCTGCGCTGCGGTAAGTTGCTTACGTAGCGCGGTTGCATCCGTCGTTTGCTGCTGTGCGGCTTTGAGCTCTTGAGTTAGCCGGATGATATTTAGTGTTTGCTGCTGTTTTTCTTCATCCAGCGCCGCCCGTTTGTTATCGCTGTTCGCCTGCTGTTCTTTCAGCGCTTTTTCATGCTGTTCATTCTTTAGTTGCAGTGCGGCTTTCTGTTTTTCCAGCTCGCTTATTTGCGCACGCAGCTGGTAAAGCGGCTCCGGCGTTTTCGATTTTACGGCAGGTTTCTCAGCTAATTTTGGCGCTACCGGTTTTAGCTGAGGTTTTGGCTTTTGCACTGGAACAGGAGGCAACGTGCGGGCTGCATCGCCAAACGCTTGCAATACATCATCTTCAGCGGCCGCGCAGGCCAGAGCAGGGAAGAACAATGCGATGATAATAAAGACAAACGGCAGATGACGCTGTGTCATCACAATCTCCTGTAACAGCCTTAAGAACACAAAAGGCTTCATCTCTATTAATAAAATAGAGATGAAGCCCATCCTCAGCGCGAAATTTCGCGCTGCTACTTAGCGAATGCAGTTAAATAGTTATGGTTTAACCGGCCTGGCGAATAATTAACTGTGACAGACGTGTCTTAATACGGAAGCACAATTCACGAATCTGGAATTGATAACGCGGCATCACTAAGTCGTTAATATCCGCGCCAATCGAATCTTTAATTTGCAGATATTTATTGGTCTGGGCACCGATTTTCTGGAATTCGGCCTGATAGCTGTCAAATGACGCCTGGCTATACAGACGCATCGCGTCGAGCTCTTTACGGCACTGCTGAATGTTGCTGGAACGGTCGTCACTGAGTGAAGCCGTCGCGGGTTGCGCCGGCGCTGAAGCCACAAATGGCGTACCTTGCTGCTCTGGCGCGGTTTGCGCGGCGGATTGTTCGTCCGCAGTCGGCGGCGTTACTAAACTATGAACGGGTTGTTGTTTCGCGCAGCCAGTCAGTACCAACAGGCTTGCCACCGCGACACCAGTCATTTTTTTCATTATTGTCACCAGGAGTTGTTTGAGATGCTTTAAGCAAAAAATTATACGGTCTTCACCGGAAAGTTTCCTGCCAGAACCACCTGGCATTTCGCTCATGACCGCTTCGTTATCGGAAACTAACTTACTTAATCCGCGATGAAATTTCGAGTATCACGTCATTTCGTAGCAAATTACCGACAAGAAGTCTGATCGCAACCGGCTATAGCGGCGCATTGGCGCAAAACTTAAGCGGCAGCCAAAACGTCAGCAATTTTTATGCAGCGCGGCTATAATCGCGCCACACACGATGTTTTCACTCCCTTTGATGCAACCGCGGACCCCCTTTTTTTATGCTGAGTTATCGCCACAGTTTTCATGCCGGCAACCATGCCGACGTGCTGAAACACACCGTTGAAAGCCTGATCCTCACCGCTCTGATGGAGAAGGAAAAACCTTTCCTCTATCTGGATACCCACGCCGGTGCCGGACGTTACCTGCTGAGCGGAGAGCACGCCGAGCGTACCGGTGAATATCTGGAAGGCATCGGCCGCATCTGGCAGCAGCCGGATGTACCTGAGTTGCTCAAGCCGTATCTTTCGGCGGTGCGTAATCTCAATCCGCACGGCACCTTAAAGTACTATCCTGGTTCGCCGTTGATTGCCCGCTTCCTGCTGCGTGAAGAGGACAAAATGGAGCTGACCGAGCTGCACTCCAGCGATTACCCGCTGCTGCGCACCGAGTTCAGCAAAGATTCCCGTGCGCGCGTGGCGCGTGGTGATGGCTACCAACAGCTGAAAGCCAAGCTGCCGCCGCTGAGCCGTCGCGGCCTGATTCTGATCGATCCGCCATATGAGTTGAAAAGCGATTATCAGGATGTGGTGAAAGGCATTCAGGAAGGTCACAAGCGTTTCGCCACCGGCGTGTTTGCGCTGTGGTATCCGGTGGTGATGCGTCAGCAGATCAAACACATGGTTAAAGATCTGCAGGCCACCAATATCCGCAACATTCTGCAGATTGAACTGGCGGTGCGTCCAGACAGCGATCAGCGCGGCATGACGGCTTCCGGCATGATCGTGATTAACCCGCCGTGGAAGCTGAAAGCACAGATGGAAGAGCTGCTGCCGTGGCTGCATCAGAAGCTGGTGCCCGCCGGAACCGGTCACTTCAGCGTCACGCAGATCGTGCCAGAGTAAGTTCGCCTTACCGCGTCGCCAGCCTATTAGGACTATTATCATGTGGATCATTCTGGCTGGCGCGCTTGCTATGCTGTCGCCCGCCAAACGTTTTTCGGTACTGCTGCTCACGCTCGCCACCATTCTTGGGCTGTTCCAGGATGTGCTGGATTGGCCAGCGATGCTGCTGCTCGGCGCCATTGCCGTCATCGCCTGGATTCGCGTGGAAAATAACGCGCGCTGGATTCAGTGGGTGAGTGAAGTCGCGCTGGTTGCCATTGCCATCGGCCTGTTTGTACACTTTTTCCCGGGCTTCAAAAATCCGCGCCAGGTGGAAGATGTGCAGGCCGGGCCGCTCAGCCTGCCCTTTAGTTTCTCGTACAACTTCGATAAAGCGCTGATTCCGTTTGTGCTGCTCATCTGCTTGCCGCAGCTGTTCCGCACCCAATCCGCGCCGCCGCGACTTAAAATTTTGTGGCTGGCGCTGCTGGCGGCGATTCCGCTGCTGCTGTATGTCGCGGTGCAGTTGGGTGGCCTGGCCGTTGAACCCCACTGGCCGGAATGGTTGGGCAGTTTTATGCTGGCGAACCTGTTCTTCGTGTCACTGGCAGAAGAAGCGTTCTTTCGTGGCTATCTGCAACAGCGTCTGCGCCAGCACATTGGTGCCGTGGCGGCCCTGTTGCTGACGTCGCTGCTGTTTGGTCTGGCGCACTTCCCAGGCGGACCGCTGCTGATGATCTTCGCCACGCTCGCCGGATTGATTTACGGCCTGGCGTGGCAGTGGAGCGGACGCCTGTGGGTCGCCACCGGCATCCATTTCCTTTTCAACATGACGCATCTGCTGTTCTTCACCTATCCGGCGCTACAGCACTAAACCTCGAACACCGCGAAATCATGTGCCAGTTCGGTCGCCGCAAACACCGACTGGCACTCTGCCAACAGTTTTTCCCGATCCTTAGACAAATAGCGCGAGCTGAAATGCGTGGCGATCATGCGCTTCGCTCCCGACTGTTTCGCTACTTCCGCAGCCTGAATGGTGGTTGAGTGGCCGCGTCCATTGGCTTTCTCCTGCAGCGCCGACTCCAGCGTGGTTTCATGCACCATCACATCGGCATTCGCCGCCAGCTGGAGCGCCACGTCGGTGGGCGCGGTATCACCAAATATCGCCAGCACTTTGCCTTTGGTTGCCGGGCCAAGATAATCCGCGCCGTTGATCTCGCGACCATCTTCCAGCTGGATACGCTTACCCGCTTTCAAATCCTGATACCACGGCCCGCGCGGTACACCTTCGGCTTTCAGGCGCGGCGCATCAAGGAAGCCCGGTTTATCGTGCTGCTCGATGCGATAGCCATAACACTCAATCACATGATTCATCGGCCAGGCCGTCACGCGCACTTCGCCGTCATCCAGCACTAAACCGGCTTCGATCTCGATAATCTCCAGCGGATAAGAGGTGTACGAGCCACTCAAACTGAGCGCCGTCTCAATAAACTGGCGAATACCTTTCGGCCCGTAAATGATCATCGGTTCGGGGATGCCGGCCATGGAGCGGCTGGTGAGCAAACCCGGCAGCCCAAAGATGTGGTCGCCGTGCAGATGGGTGATAAAGATTTTCTCCAGCTTGCCCGGCTTCAGCGCGGAGCGCATGTATTGATGCTGCGTCGCCTCGCCGCAGTCAAATAGCCAGGTATCGCCGCGTTTCGACAGCGTCAGCGCTATCGCGGTGACATTACGTTGCAGGCTGGGCGCACCGCCGCCGGTGCCGAGGAATGTCAGTTGCATGCTATGCTTCCCTGTAATCGGACATAAAAATCAATGCTATTACAATCATAGGTGCAATCTTTGCGTCAATAATCGTCATAGCGTTAAACTCTATGCCAATTTTCTTCCAACAGACGGACATAACGCATGACCAGACATTTTGACTACCTCGCCATCGGCGGCGGCAGCGGCGGTATCGCCTCGATTAACCGTGCCGCGATGCACGGCCAGAAGTGCGCGCTGATTGAAGCCAAAGAGCTGGGCGGCACCTGTGTCAACGTCGGCTGCGTACCGAAAAAGGTTATGTGGCATGCGGCACAAATCGCTGAAGCTATTCATCTTTATGGGCCAGATTATGGCTTTGATACCACGGTAAACCGGTTTGACTGGTCAATTCTGGTGAAAAACCGCAGCGCCTACATCGACCGCATTCACAGCTCGTACGACAACGTGCTGGGTAAAAACAAGGTTGAGGTGATCAAAGGTTTCGCGCGCTTTATCGATGCCAACACCGTGGAAGTGAACGGTGAAACACTCACTGCCGATCATATTCTGATCGCCACCGGCGGGCGTCCAAGCCATCCAAACGTGCCGGGCGCGGAATACGGTATCGATTCTGACGGTTTCTTCGAACTCGATGCGCTGCCAAAACGCGTGGCGGTCGTGGGCGCGGGTTACATCGCGGTGGAGCTGGCGGGCGTGGTCAATGCGCTGGGTGCGGAAACGCATCTCTTCGTGCGTAAGCATGCGCCACTGCGCAGCTTCGATCCGCTGATCGTCGATACGCTGGTAGAAGTGATGCAGGCCGAAGGCCCAACGCTGCACACCGAATCGATTCCAAAAGCCGTGATTAAAAACGCCGACGGCAGCCTGACGCTGCAGCTGGAAAGCGGCCACGAGCAAACCGTGGATTGCCTGGTGTGGGCGATTGGCCGTGAGCCGGCGACCGACAACCTCAACCTGGCAGCAACTGGCGTGGCGCTGAACGACAAAGGTTACATCAACGTCGATAAGTTCCAGAACACCAGCGTGAAAGGCATCTACGCGGTAGGTGACAACACCGGCGCGGTGGAACTGACGCCGGTGGCCGTGGCGGCAGGTCGTCGTCTTTCCGAGCGCCTGTTCAACAACAAACCGGACGAGCATCTGGATTACAGCAACGTGCCGACCGTGGTGTTCAGCCATCCGCCGATTGGCACCGTGGGCCTGACCGAACCGCAGGCGCGCGAACAGTACGGCGACGATCAGGTGAAAGTGTATAAATCTTCTTTCACCGCGATGTATACCGCCGTTACCCAGCATCGCCAGCCGTGCCGTATGAAGCTGGTGTGCGTTGGCCCGGAAGAGAAGATTGTCGGCATTCACGGTATCGGCAACGGTATGGATGAGATGCTGCAAGGCTTCGCGGTGGCGCTGAAAATGGGCGCAACCAAGCAAGACTTCGATAACACCGTAGCGATTCACCCAACGGCGGCGGAAGAGTTTGTGACGATGCGTTAATATTTCCCGCCGGAATTGAAAAAACCAGCCGTTTAATATGGCTGGTTTTTTTATGGCTGCAATTTATATACCTTTTTCTTCACTACTCAATAATCCACGCACAGGATAAGATTTATTTCTTTGCTGCAGGGTGAGCATTAATGCGCACCGCAAACTTCATGGCATTGCCAGCTTATTTATTTTTACGGGGAGAACGGTGTGAGAAAAGGTCGGAATCGGGCATGAATATTATTGATATCATTATGTCCGCAGGCAAAGCCTCGGTAGACGTGGCGCTCTACACATTGATTCCGATTATGGTGGTGATGTTATTCATCATGAAATATCTGGAGGTCAAAGGCGTACTGGATTTTGTTGTACGTCATGCCACACCGTTATTAAAACCCTTCGGTATTACCGGGCTGGCATTTTTTGCCATGATTCAACTTAATTTCGTCAGCTTCGCGGCCCCGCTGGCGGCGCTGGCCATCATGGAAAAGCGCGGTACGTCCGATCGTCATATGGCGGCCACGCTGGCGATGCTGTTTGCGATGGGCCAGGCCAGCACCTTTTATCCCCTGATTCCGGCGGGATTACACTGGAGCACAGCGCTAATTATTTCGATCTGCGGCGGTGTATTAGCGGCGGCGGCAACCTATCACCTGTTTGGCCGCAAACTTTCCGATGCGGCGCTATTAAATGAAGATGAGGCCGTTACCAATAGCGAAAATAAAATGGGGCTGATTGGCATCATTAATAGCGCCGGATCCGATGCGATTCGTCTGGCGCTGGGTTCGCTGCCGATGCTGATTATTTCATTATCGGTGGTTGGCATGTTGAAAGAAGCGGGCGGGATTGAAATGCTGACGCGTCTGGTGTCGCCACTGCTGGATAAGCTGAATATTTCCGAAGTCTATATTCTTCCGGCGCTGACCAAATGTCTGGCGGGCGGCACAGCCTATTACGGCGTGGTGGCGGGATTGGTGGAGAAAGGATTATACAGTGCGCACAACATCAACGCCTCGGCAGGATTACTGATTCAGACCTTTGACCTGCCCGGCATCGGGATTTACCTTGGCCTGTCGAGCCGATTCCCGCGCCTGTTCCGCTTTGCCGTGCCTGGCATTCTGCTCGGTATTGCGCTGCGTGCGACGGTGCACGCCATTCTATTCTGAAGATGGCTCAAAAGCGTTGATGATGGATAGCCGCCAAACCCTCTGCTTTGTGATTATATAGAACTAAAACACAGCAAAAATCTATATACATTGCAGATATAGAAAAGAATATCTATAATATCTAAATCCAGTGAGGAGTGTTTGTAACAAGTGAGGTAAGGGAATGCCAGAGCTACATTGGCGCAAAGCTGCTCTGAAGCAGATGCGAGCCATTGCAGACGCTAACGAAAGGAAGAAGCTGAATGAGCAAGTGAATGAGTTAAAAAAGTTTCCGCTTGTTCCGCCCAATCTGGATGTTAAGTCTTTGAAAAATGGTCAGGCTGACTATCGGCTTAGATGGGGAAATTATCGTGTTTTGTTCGACTACAACAAAGGCGAGGAACCGAAAATCATCGCTATTCAGCAGGTAATGAGACGTACCAGCGGAACATATAAATAATCAAGGTAGAGATTTGCTGCCTTAATTCACAGATTCTCAACTCGTTTTCAAAAAACTGATAACGCTGAATACTGGAACATACATCCTATGATCGAATTCATCACTGACAGTGCTGGCAACCGCAAAGCGGCAATTGTTCCCATCGAGCTGTTCGAAAAAATGACTCAACATGCTGATTTCACTGAACTATGTGAATCAATCCCTTACGAATCCGGTATTAATGATGACGCCTTGATTCCAGGTGACGTCGTAGACATCGCCATTAATAAGGGTGTCACTCTTCACGCCGCTTGGCGCATCTATCGTAAACTGACCCAAAAGCAGGTTGCTGAAGCGCTTGGCATCACGCAAGCGTCTGTCTCTGCGATGGAAAAAAGCGAAAAACCGCGTGATTTTAATCTCGCCAAGCTCGCTGAGCTTTACGAGTGCATGCCAGAACAACTTACCGATGATTAAACAAAAAGCCGGTCTTCCCGGCTTTTTTGTGCCACGCGTTCTGCATGGCACTCGCGTGATTTTTAAAATTATACGATTACACATCCGCGCCGAATGCCACATCGCGTTGCCCGCGCAGCTCCGCCAACCGACTTTCCAGCGCCGCTTCGATGTTCTGATACGCCGTACTGCCAAGCGCTAAACGCAGCGGCATGCTGGCCTGATCCAGCGTGGCGATCATCGCCGTAACGCATTTCCCGGCATCGCCAGCAATGGTGAAATCGCCTGAAAGAATTGCCTGGCGAAGCTGGCCTGCGGCGTTTTCACGATAAACTTCTAGCGCATCTGCCACGTCCAGCCCCGCACCAAAATGGGTTGCGGTGGGGCCCGGTTCCACCAGCAGGAAATCGATACCGAAACTGGCGACTTCCTGGCGCACCGCCTCGACAAATCCCTCAATCCCCCATTTCGTGGCGTGATACAGGCTGAAATTGGGATAAGCGACCTGGCCGCCTTCCGAGGAAACCTGTGCGATGCGCCCGCCGCCTTGCTGGCGCAGAAACGGGATCACCGCGCGAATCAGCTGGATTGAGCCGGTAAGATTGGTGGCGATCTGCCGATCAATCTGCGCATCGCTCAACTCTTCAGCTGCGCCGAACAGGCCGTAAGCGGCATTGCTCACCACCACATCAATGCGATCGATGGCGGCAAAGGCGCGTTTAATGGTGGGCGCGATGCTGGCGGTGTGCGCCAGATCGAGCGTAATAACCTGCAGCCGTTCGCCATAGGTTTGCTGCAGATCGGCCATCACCTGTTCACGCCGCACCGTCGCTACTACGCGATCGCCACGCGCCAGTAAACGTTCACTCATCAATCGGCCCAGCCCGCTGCTGGCGCCGGTGATCAACCAGGTTTTCATCTTGTGCTCCTCATATTGAAAACCTGATGGTAGATCGCTTTACTGGTGGAGATAATCCACCTAATCGCGCATGACCCGGTGAGGAAAAACCACCAATGAGACGTCCTTCCTGGCACGAACTGCAGGCCATTAAAACGCTGGGCGAGCAGCGCAGCTTTCGCCGTGCCGCTGAAATGCTCGGCCTCAAGCGCTCGTCACTCAGCCATCTGGTGAAAACGCTGGAGCACAATCTGGGCGTACAGCTGTTTCAACGCACCACACGTAGCGTGTCGCTCACCGATGCCGGGCAGCAACTGCTGGATCGACTCTCGCCGCTGCTGAACCAGATGGATGATGTGCTGCACGACATCTCCGCCAGCCGCCATCAGCATTACGGCACGCTGCGCATCAGCGCCAGCGATGCCGCGATCGCTTTGCTGCTGGAGCACGTGGTGGCGGACTTTAGCGCGCGCTATCCCGATATCCAGCTCGATTTTGCCGCGCAAGGTGCGTTGGTGGATATCACCGCCGCCGGTTTTGATGCCGGCATTCGGCTGATTGAGGATGTGCCGCAGGATATGGTGGCCGTTCCGCTTGGCGGCCCGCTGACGTTTGTCACCGTCGCCGCGCCCGCTTATCTGGCGAGAAACGCGGCGGTTAATCATCCGCGCGATCTGCTACAGCAACAGTGCATTCGCCAGCGCTTACCGAGCGGAAAACGTTATCAGTGGGAATATGCGCAGGCGGAAGAAAAGCAGGAGATTGACGTGCCAGGCACGCTGACTTTGGACAGCAACGCGCTGATGGCGCAGGCCGCTCTCGCCGGTTTAGGCATTGCTTATGTGCCGTCGCTGTATGTCGAGAAGGAGATGCGCAGCGGCCAGTTGGTGGAGCTGCTGGCCGATTGGCGGGTGCAATCGGCGGGGATTGCGCTGTGGTTCCCACCCAACCGGCATCAATCCATGGCGCTACGGCTGTTTATCGATGCGCTGAAAGTCGGCCTGCCACGTCATGCGTGAGGCGAGCAGCACGGCTTTTGTCTCAAAACCTGTAGCAATGGCGTTGATCACCTCATGCCTGGCGGCGTAACCTGTCGCCACAAAACCTAAAAAATACACCATCGCAAAATGATCGTACGTCCTCACCAACACTGGTTTCTCCGGCTGTTTGACTGGCATGGATCGGTGCTCAGCAACATCGTGTTCCGCCTGTCACTTAACCTGCTGATGACGCCGCTGGTGTCGATGTTTATCTCCTACACCTTTTTATCGCTGGAAGCGCTGGCGGAGGAGCTGGAACATCCGTTTGGCACCGCACCGAATCATCTGCCGCTCGATGCGCTGTGCGTCACTATCGAACGCAATTTGAAAGCGATGAATGGCGATATGCCGCTACCGGAACCACTGCAGCCGGATGCGCATTTCAATTTGACGTAATCAGCTCTGATTATCCAACCAACGCACATACGCCTGATCCCACAATGCGGCAGGCGTGCCCGCTTTGCCGAGACCAAAACCGTGACCGCCGCTGCTGAGCTCAATCAGCTCAACCGGCACGCGCATGCGGCGGCAGGTATCGCGCATCAGTTCAGTATTATGAGGATTGGAGGTGCGATCGTCCTCGGCCTGCGCGAGGAACGTCGGGGGATAGTGACGTGTGACGTAATTTTGCACTGACCAGTTGGCTTCCTGGCTTGGCGTGGCGTTTTTCCCCACCATCATCAGATGCGTGTTGGTGTGCTGATATGGCGCTTCAAGGGTGATCACCGGATAAATCAGGCCAACGCTATCCACCTTCGGCCTGATCTGGTCAAGCGGATCCTGCGCCGGATAGGATTCGAAATCCGGACGCGCCGCCGCCATGCCAAGTAGATGGCCACCGGCAGAAAAGCCCAGCACATGCACTTTGCGCTCCATCGAACGCACCAGACGAATGGCGCGCTGCGCGTCCTGCAGCGGTGCCAGATTGCCCGCCTGCCACTTCTCACCCGGCAAACGGTAGCTGAGCACATACACGGTATAACCGTTGGCATTAAGCCAGCGCGCTACCGGCCAGGCTTCGCGGCCCATGCCGATAAAACGATAGCCGCCGCCCGCGGCCACAATCACCGCTTCGCCGTTGGGATTTTCCGGGCGGAAACGCTGAATCGCGGGTGAAACGATATTGGTCCAGGAGCCGTGCGAATTCACTTTAAGCAAGCCGGAAGGACCGCCGCCGCCCGGCGGATCGTCGGGCCACAACGGAATGACGTCATCGCGGGCAAACAGCTTGCCCGTGGTCATCGAGAGAACGGTTGCTCCAGTAGCCAACAAAAAGTGACGACGTGTAATCATCTTGCCCAGTGCCAGTATGCAAAAAATGCCAGCTTCAACAGCTGAATCTCATTATGTGACGCGTGTCTGATTTCGACGTTGGCGATTATGTACGTAAATCGTACAAAAAAGCCATAAAAAACGCGCCTAAAAAGGCGCGAGCTTTTTCGAATACCCTAAATAATTCGAGCTGCAGGAAGGCGGCAAGGGTGTGAATCCCCAGGAGCTTACAAAAGTAAGTGACTGGGGTGAACACACGCAGCCAACGCACCTGCAGCTTGAAGTATGACGGGTATTAGTCCTGTTGCTGGAACTGGGTCATTACCGTTTGTTCGCACTGCTGCTGATCTTTACGCAGTTTGCCGCGCTCATCCTCGCCCAACTCCAGCCACGCGCTAATCACTTCCTGGGCGATTTCTTCATTGAATTCAGGCTGCTGCATGGCCGAAGAAGACTGGCTGGCCGCGAGTTGCGACTTCAGCTTCTCGGTGTAGCCATCTAAATCGCTGGTCTTCTTTTCACTGCTCACCAGATGACACAGCTGGCTGGCATAAACATTCTCTTCCTGATTATTGTCGCCGTCGGCAGCCAACGCACCGGCCGACAGCGACAGCCCAACGAGGGCGAGTAATAACGCTTTCATAATAGGCTCCAATAATTTCCAATAAATCATTTTTCATTCTGTTCGGCGCGGGCGGCCTGACGTGCGGCACGCCAGTTTAACAATGGCGTGACCGTGATGCCGTGCAACACAATGCTGCACACCACTAACGTCAGCGCCATATCCACCATCTGCTCCGCCTGCGGTCCACGCATGCCGTGCACCCATGCATAGGCAATATAATTGATACTGCCGATGCCGCGAATACCCAACCAGCCAATTAGCAAGCGTCGCATCAACGGAATATCGCAGCGCCATGTGGTGATCCACACCGCCAGCGGGCGCACCACCACAAACAGCAGTAGCGCCAGGCCAATGCCGGTGAGATTCCAGTGCTGCGCCAGCGTAATACCGAGCACCACCATCATGCCCGCCGCCAGCAAACGCTCGATAGTATCACCAAAGGAGAGCGCATCGCCGATCACCAAACCCACCGATTTCACCATGCCGCTGCTGCCCTGCGCCATCCGCTGACCGGTATTCACGCGCGCTTCTGCCGGTAAGAAACGCTCCTCTTCAGACATCTCATCTTGCGGATAGTGCTTCACCACGCGCAATTCCGCACGACGTAAACCGACGCCGGCCGCAAAGGTGGCGAGGAAGCCCGACGCATCCACCGACTGCGCGGCGGCATAGCTGAGCGCAATCAGCGCCAGTGCGAACAGATCGTTGGGTGCCAGATCCTGATTGGCGGTACGTAAATGCGTCGCCAGCTGGCCGATCAACCAGCCCAGCGCAAAGCCGATTCCCAGCCCGCCACCAATCGCCCACAGCGCATCTTTGGCGAACCATTCACCGAGCGCAGCGGTGCTGAGTTCGCCCGGCTGCAACAGCAAAATCGCCAGCATCAGCAGCGGCAGCGCCGAGCCGTCGTTCATGCCCGCTTCGCTGGAGAGCGCTACGCGCAGGGCATCGTCATCACGCGCATCGTTCACTGAAATCAGGCTGGCGAGCACCGGATCGGTCGGCGCGACAATGGCACCAAACGCCAGCGACATCGCCCAGTCAAAGCCGGTGATCCAGTGCACCAGCACCGTCATGCTGCCGACGGTGAGCAGCATCGCGGGAAACGCCAGCCTGACGCCAAGCCGCCACGCATGCGCGTTGAGCGGCAAGCGCAGTTTCAGCCCGGTGATAAACAGCGAGGCTGCCATCGCGATTTCGGTGAGATGTGCGGCGAGGTTGGCGTGACCGATGATGTCGACTTGCAGCAGATTGAGCATCCACGGGCCACACAGAATGCCCGCGAACAGGTAGAGACCAAATGAGGTCACTGGCCCGCGGTGTATCCAACCGGAAGCCAGTGACATAAGAAGTAAAAGACCGCCGGTGGCGGCGGTCCAGGCCAGGAAATTCATAACGCTCCGTTTTTAAATAACATTCTCCTTTAAGCCTGGCACATGTTAGGCGATCAGTTTTTCAGATGACGGCTTGCGAGGCGAATCATCAGGGCAAGCGCAGCGGCCAATGTTGCGAGTGCAACCACGCCGGTCCAGCCCCAATGTGCCAGCGCCAGGCTACCCAGCGCCGCGCCGGTCGCCATGCCGATGAAAACAACGGTAAACATCAAGGCGTTAAGGCGGCTGCGTGCTTCTGGCGCCAGGCTGTAAACCAGCGTCTGATGCGCCACCAGCGTGGCCTGCACCCCCAAATCAAAACCGATGGTGCTGATGATAATCAGACCAAGCTGAGCCGGCATCGGCAGCAGCGGCAGCAGGAACATCAGCGCGAACGACACCATTACCAGCGTGGCACCGTACTGCGTAACACGCGCCGGACCGATGCGATCCGCCACGCTGCCCGCTAACGGCGCGGCTAAAGCGCCCGCGGCTCCAGCGAGGCCGAATGCGCCAGCGACCGCACTATCCAGATGGAAGTTTTGACTCAGCATCAACGCCAGCGTTGACCAGAAGGCGCTAAAGCCCACCGACAACAACCCTTGTGCCAGCGCGGCGCGGCGCAGCGTTTGATGGTGCTGCCACAGATGCGCCAGCGACAGCAGCAAACGCGGATAGCTCACCGACGTGCCCGGCGTAAAGCGCGGCAGCACGCGCCACAGCGCCACGCTAATCAGCAACACCGCCGCCGCCGCAATCATGTACATGGTGCGCCAGCCGAAATACTCCGCCACCACGCCGCTTACCACGCGTGACAGCAAAATCCCCACCAGCAATCCCGTCATTACCGTGCCGACGATTTTGCCGCGGCTGCGCTCCGGCGCTAACGCCGCTGAAGCGGGCACGATGTCCTGCGCCACGGTGGCGGTTAAACCGGTGACGAAGCTGGCGATCAGCAAGGCGTTCAATCCGCCCGAGAAGCCACACAGCAGCAGCGCGGCAACCAGCAGCAAACCTTTAATCAGAATAATGGTACGGCGATCGTGGCGGTCGCCGAGCGGGGCCAGCAGCAAAATGCCCAGCGCGTAACCGGCTTGCGTCAGCATTGGCACCATGCCGACGCTGCCGATGCCGACGTTGAACTGTTTGCTGATGATATCCAGCATCGGCTGGCTGTAGTAAATCGATGCGACGCTGAGTCCGGCACCGGCCGCGAGCGTAAAGACCAGCGGCGCGGGCAGTTTTTCAGCTGGCATGGCTGACGTTGATATAGCTGACATAGTGGATTCCCCCGTGAAAGTGCGCTTATTAAAGCGCGTTGCCGCCATACGCGGTAGACTGCTCAAACACAGAACTGTTATGCGCGGTGCGTATGAACAACCCATCCAGCCTTGATCGTATCGAACTGATGCAGACCTTTATTCGCATCGTCGAGAGCGGCTCGCTCTCCGCCGCCGCCGCCCAGCTCGGCACCACGCAGCCCACCATCAGCCGACGGCTGCAGGCGCTTGAGCAGCGGCTTGGTCTCAAACTGATTATGCGCACCACGCATGCGCTGAAACTCACCGACGATGGCGAACGCTGTTATGCGCAGGCGCGTCAGCTGGTCGCGACCTGGCACGCGCTGGAGGATGATCTCACCGGCGCCAGCGACGACCCGATTGGCACGCTGCGCGTGCGGGCGCCGCATGCGTTTGGTCAGGATCAGCTAATTGAACCGCTGATTGATTATCTGCATCGCTATCCACGCTTAAACGTGGAGTGGACGCTGAATGACCGCACGCCAGACTTCATCAGCGAAAACATCGACTGCGCCATTCAGGTCGGTGCGCCCAGCGATGCGTCCATCGTGGCGGTGCTGCTGGCGGAAGTGCCGCGCTTTGTGGTGGCGGCACCGTCGCTGCTGGCCGCCCATCCGCCGGTTGAGGACGTCTCGCAGCTCACCAACCTGCCCTGGCTGGCGCTGACCAGTTTTTATCGCAACGAAATCGCCCTGCAGCGTATTAACGATGGTCAGCCGGTGAATCTGGCGATTGCCCCGCGCCTCGCCAGCGACAGTTTATACGCGGTGCGCAAAGCCGCCGTTGCCGGGATGGGCGCGGCGGTGGTGTCATCGTGGGTGGTGCAGGAGGATTTAGCGAAAGGGGATTTGATTCAGCTGTTGCCGGAGTGGCAAGCGCCGCCGCTGCCGGTGTGGCTGACTTATCCGTGGGCCAGCTACTATCCGGCGCGGTTACAGAAGTTTTTCGCCATGATTCGGGACGTGATGCCGAAGTTAGCGGGGACGCAGCCAGCGACGCCGGCGAGGAAATGAAAAGGTCGCCATTCATGGCGACCTGGTTCATCACATCTTCACCGCTTTCTTATCCCCCTTCGACATATTATCCAGCCAGCCCATTACAAAGGCCGACAGCACAAACGTCAGGTGGATAATCACGTACCACATCAGCTTATCGTTTTCGATGTTGCGCGCGTCCATAAAGATACGCAGCAGGTGAATCGACGAAATCGCCACAATCGAGGCCGCGACTTTGTTTTTCAACGAGCCGGAGTCCATTTTACCGAGCCAGCTCAGCTTCTCTCTGTGCTCATCAATATCCAGCTTGGAGACAAAGTTCTCGTAACCCGAGAGCATCACCATCACCAGCAAACCGCCGACCAGCGTCATATCCACCAGCGACAGCAGCAGCAGAATCAAATCGTTCTCCGCAATGCTGAAGACGTGCGGCAACAGGTGAAAAATTTCCTGGAAGAATTTGATGGTCAGCGCCAGCAGGCCCAACGAAAGTCCCATGTAAACCGGAGCCAGCAGCCAGCGCGATGAATACATCAGGTTTTCGATAAAACGTTCCATAAGTTCCCATTAATCAACAGACAAGTGGGCGAGTATAACCGAACTTATGTGAAGTTATTTCAGCCCTTCTTCAGAAATTTCAGGCGCGGCGGGCAGCGGCAATGACAAACGGAACACCGCGCCGCCTTCCGGCCGATTCTCCGCCCAGATGCGCCCGCGATGGGATTCGATAATGGTTTTACCGATCGCCAAACCCAAGCCGACGCCCGGCACCGCCGACTCTTTATCACCGCGCGCAAACTTGTCAAAAATACGCGTGAGGTTCTCCGGCGCGATGCCGGGACCGCTGTCCCACACCGCAATCTCCAACCGATCGCGATCGCGCCACGCCCGAATACCGTGCTGCGCCGCGTTGCCTGCGTATTTCAGGCTGTTTTCGATCAGATTGGTAAACACGCGCTCCAGCATGGCGCTGTCGCCTTTGATCAGCACCATCTCGGGTAATTCGAGGATAAATTCATGGCCCTTCAGCGACGGGCCCATGCTGCTCAGCGCGCCGCCAATCACCTCATCCAGCGCCACCCACTCTTCGCGCAGATTGAGTCCGCCGGATTGTATGCGCGCCATATCCAGCATGTTACTCACCAGCCGAATGGTACTCAGCGTCTGTTCACGAATCTGATTGGCCTGGTCGACATACTTCGACTCTTCGCTGGCGAGATCGAGCATCAGCATCTCCGCCTGACCAAACAGCACCGTCAGCGGCGTGCGCAGGTCGTGCGACAGCGCTGACAGCAGCGCATTGCGCAGCTGCTCGCGCTCGGCGGCCAGCCGCGACGCCGCCTCACTGTGCGACAGCGCCATGCGTTCCAGCGCGTTAGCAATCAACACGGTGAAGGTTTCCAGTAAACGCTGCTGCTCGGGGATCATCAGCTGACGCAGGTTTTCCGGTTCCACCACCAGCAAGCCGCGACAGTGATTACCACTTTTCAGCGGCAGAATCTGGTACGGCACCGCCGGCAAGGTATCGGTGCCCGCGCCCGCCGGTTGGCCTTTGCTGTAACTCCATTTGGCGATGGCCAGATCCGGCGGCGTACCGATCGCGGTATCGCCCACGGTTTGCAGCTCGCCCTGCTCATCCGGCAGCAGCAGTAAACTGCGCGCCTGCAGGGTGACATCGATGATGCGCTGGCTGGTGGTGGCGATATCCTGCGGCGTCAAATCGCTGCCGAGCGCTTTCGCCATCTCATACAGATGCCGCGCGCGCTGTTCACGGTAGCGCGCCACTTTGGCCTGATAGCGCACGCCCGCTGTCAGATTCCCAACAATCACGCCCACCGCCAGCATCACCGCGAAGGTCACCAGATACTGCAAATCCGACACCGCCACGGTGCCGGTAGGCGCGACAAAGAACAGGTCGAAAGCGATGATGTTGATCACCGTGGCGAACACCGATGGCCAGCGGCCATAGCGCAGCGCCACCAGCACCACCGCCAGCAGATAAATCATCACGCTGTTGGCGGGATCAAACGCCACCAGCAGCCAGCGGCCGACGCCGGTGACCAAAATACACAGCAGCAGCGCCATCACACAGCCGCGCAGATAGAGCCGCCATTTTTCGTTGCTGGCGCGCTGGCCGCTGAGCGGATGCGGCGCATCGCGCACCGGTTCATCCAGCGCCACCACCAGCAAATCGAGATCCGGGCCGAGTTCGCCGAGGCGCTGGGCAAAGCTGTCGCGCCGCCAGCGCCGTTGTGGCTGACGGCCGGTCACGATTTTACCGAGATTGTGCTCGCGCGCGTAACGCAGCACCGCGCGCGCTTCATCGGGATCGGAGAGCGTGGCGGTTTCAGCGCCAAGTTCCTGCGCCAGTTGCAGCGTGCGTAAAATGGCGCGACGGCGCGCTTCCGGCAGCCGATTGAGGCGCGGCGTTTCCACATACACCGCGTGCCATTCGCTGCCGAGCCGCGCCGCTAAACGCGCGGCGGTGCGCACCAGCTTTTCGCTGCCGGTATCGTCGCCGATGCACAGCAGAATGGCGTCACGCGTGTGCCACACTTTGTCGCGGCCTTGCCGATCGCGCCAGGCACGCATCTGGTCATCCACGCGATCGGCGGTACGACGCAACGCCAGCTCACGCAGCGCGAACAGATTGCCTTTACGGAAGAAGTTTTCGATGGCGCGTTCGGCGCGGTCGCCGACGTAGACTTTGCCCTCTTTCAGCCGCTGACGCAGATCGTCCGGCGGCAGATCCACCAGCACCACTTCGTCGGCGCTATCAAAGAAGGGATCGGGTACGGTTTCACGCACCTGAATGCCGGTGACACCGCCGACCACATCATTCAGGCTTTCCAGATGCTGGACGTTAACGGTGGTGATGACGTCAATGCCCGCTTCGAGCAGCTCTTCAATGTCCTGCCAGCGCTTGGGATGACGCGAACCCTGCACGTTGGTGTGCGCCAGTTCATCCATCAGGATCACCGCCGGATGGCGCGCCAGCGCGGCATCGAGATCGAATTCGGCATGGCGCGAACGGCCGGTGGTACGCCGTGGCAACAGCGCCAGCCCGATGAGCAGCGCGGCGGTCTCTGCACGATCGTGGGTCTCTACCACGCCGGCTAACACGTCGAGACCTTGCGCCCGCAGGCGCTGCGCCTCCTGCAGCATGGCGAACGTTTTGCCCACGCCCGCACAGGCGCCAAAGTAGATTTTCAGCTTACCGCGATGGCTGTCGCTGTGGTTCAGCAGCAGCGCATCGGGATCGGGGCGGGCAATTTCGTCGTTCATCGATCGTCCATCGTAAAAACAGCGTGATAAATCGCGTCGCTACGATTGCGTGCATATACCGTAGCGGCGCAATGCATTGCGCGAGGTGTTTATCCTTGTAAATCATCCAGCGCCAGATTCAGGCGCAGCACGTTTACCGTCTCTTCGCCAACAAACGGCAGCAGCGGGCGCTCGGTGTGGCGCACAATCAGCGCCTCGACATCTTTCAGCGCCATCTTGCGCGCGGCGGCGATGCGCGGTGCCTGCCACAGCGCAGCTTCTGGCGAAATATCCGGATCTAATCCGCTCGCCGATTCGGTGACCAACTCCACCGGCACCGCTTTGGGCGCTTGCGGATTCGCCGCACGCAGCGCGGCGACGCGTTCCGCTACCGCTTTATCCAGCGCCGGATTGCTGCCTGCCAGATTGCTGCCGCTGGAGGCCAACGCATTATAAGGCGCATCGCCGGTAGCGGAAGGTCGGCCCCAAAAGTGGCCCGGCTGATTAAACATTTGCCCAATCTGCTCGGAACCGCGTACCGCGCCATCCTGCTCAATCAGCGAACCGTTGGCCTGCGATGGGAACCACCACTGCGCCAGACCGGTGGTCAGCAGCGGATAGACCGCGCCGGTGAGCAGCGTAAGCACCAGTAACAATACAATAGCCGGACGTAACTGACTCATTTCTCTTCTCCTTAAGCCAGACCAAGCAGCGTTAGCAGCAGGTCAATGGCTTTAATACCTATAAACGGCACCACTAATCCGCCCGCACCGTAAATCCACAGGTTGCGACGCAGCAGCGCCGCCGCGCTCAGCGGACGATAACTCACGCCTTTCAGCGCCAGCGGGATCAGGAACACAATCACCAGCGCGTTAAAAATTACCGCCGACAGAATCGCCGAGTTCGGCGAATGCAGCCCCATCACGTTGAGCATGTTGAGCTGCGGATAGGTGGCGGCAAACGCGGCCGGAATAATGGCGAAATACTTCGCCACGTCGTTGGCGATACTGAAGGTGGTGAGCGAGCCGCGCGTCATCAGCATCTGTTTGCCGATGTGCACCACTTCCAGCAGTTTGGTCGGATTCGAGTCGAGATCGACCATGTTGCCGGCCTCTTTCGCCGCCTGGGTTCCCGAGTTCATCGCCACCGCCACGTCGGCCTGCGCCAGCGCCGGTGCGTCGTTGGTGCCGTCGCCGGTCATCGCCACTAAGCGCCCTTCGGCCTGATACTGACGAATCAGCGCCAGCTTGGCTTCCGGCGTCGCTTCAGACAGGAAGTCATCGACGCCGGCTTCCGCCGCAATCGCCGCCGCAGTTAACGGATTATCGCCGGTGATCATCACCGTCTTGATGCCCATCTTGCGCAGCTCGGCAAAGCGCTCTTTGATGCCGCCTTTGACGATATCTTTCAGCGCCACCACGCCCAGCACCTGCGCGCCTTCGGCCACCACCAGCGGCGTGCCGCCAGCGCGCGCCACTTCTTCGACGGCGGCATTCACTTCTAACGGGAAGCGGCCATGATTGGCTTCAATGTGGCGACGAACCGCATCGACCGCGCCTTTGCGTATCAGACGATCCTGCACGTTTACGCCGCTCATGCGCGTTTGCGCCGAGAAGGGAATGAAGCTCGCCCCCATGCTGCTCAAGTCACGCTCACGCAGGTTAAATTTCTGCTTCGCCAGCACCACGATGCTGCGCCCTTCCGGCGTTTCATCGGCCAGCGACGCCAGCTGCGCCGCATCGGCCAGCTGCTGTTCGCTGACGCCCGGCGCAGGCAGGAACTGCGTCGCCTGACGGTTGCCGAGTGTGATGGTGCCGGTTTTATCCAGCATCAGCACATCGACGTCGCCCGCCGCTTCCACCGCTCGGCCGCTGGTGGCGATAACATTCGCGCCCAGCATGCGGCTCATGCCCGCCACACCGATGGCCGACAGCAGGCCGCCGATGGTGGTCGGGATCAAACACACCAGCAGCGCCACCAGCACCGTGATGCTGACTGGCGTGCCGCCATACGCTGAGAACGGCCACAGCGTGGCGGTCGCCAGCAGGAACACAATTGTCAGCGACACCAGCAGAATGGTCAGCGCCACTTCGTTCGGCGTTTTGCGGCGTTTCGCGCCTTCCACCATCGCAATCATGCGGTCGAGGAAAGTTTCACCCGGATTGACGCTGCACTGAATCACCAGCCAGTCGGAAAGAATGCGCGTACCGCCGGTCACCGAGGAGAAATCCCCGCCCGATTCACGGATCACCGGCGCGGATTCACCGGTGATGGCGCTCTCATCCACCGATGCGCCGCCCTCCAGCACCTCGCCGTCGCACGGAATGATGTCACCGGCTTCCACCAGCACCACATCGCCTTTGCGCAGCGTATCGGCCGCCACGTTGTGCCACGCAGCGCCGTAGCGCGCTTCGGCCAGTTTTTTCGCATCGCTGGTTTTATTGATGCCTTTCAGGCTGTTGGCCTGCGCCTTGCTGCGCCCTTCCGCCAGCGCTTCGGCGAAGTTGGCGAACAGCACGGTGAACCACAGCCAGATGGCGACGCCGGCGGTAAAGCCCGCGTTACCGCTGAGCGCGCCGCTGGCCATGCCCACCGCCAATACCGAGGTCAGCACGCTGCCGATCCACACCAAAAACATCACCGGGTTGCGGAACTGCACGCGTGGATCGAGTTTTTTCAGCGCATCCAGCATGGCAACGCGGGTTAGCGCCGCATCAAATAGCGCCAGTTGTTGACGACTCATGATTCCGTTATCCCTGAATTAATTGCAGATGTTCCGCGACCGGGCCCAATGCCAGCGCGGGGATGAACGTCAATGCGCCCACCAGCAAGACGGTGCCAATCAGCAGCGCGATAAACAGCGGGCCGTGCGTTGGCAGCGTGCCGTTGCCGACTGGCTGAATTTTCTTCGCCGCCAGCGAACCGGCAATCGCCAGCACCGGAAAGATGATGCCGAAACGGCCCACCAACATGCAGAAGCCCAGCAGCAGGTTCCAGAACGGCGTGTTAGCGCTCAGTCCGGCAAAGGCGCTGCCGTTGTTATTGGATGCCGAGGAAACCGCGTACAGCACTTCGCTGAAGCCATGAATACCAAGATTGGCCATACCGGCGCGACCGGCGTCGGTCATCATCGCCAGCGCGGTGCCGAGCAGCACCAGCGTTGGCGTCACCAGGATCGCCAGCGCGGTCATCTTCATCTCCCACACGTCGATTTTTTTGCCCATGTACTCTGGCGTGCGACCGATCATCAACCCGGCGATAAACACGCCGAGCAGCACGAACAGCAGCATGCCGTACAGGCCAGCACCGACGCCGCCGAACACCACTTCACCCAGCTGCATCAACCACATCGGCACCATGCCGCCGAGCGCGGTGAAGGAGTCATGCATGGCGTTAACCGCACCGCACGACGCCGCCGTGGTGATCACCGCAAACAAGCTGGAGTTGAGAATGCCGAAGCGCGTCTCCTTGCCTTCCATGTTGATGGCGCTGTCTGCGCCGAGCGCGATGAAGTGCGGATTACCACGCAGTTCGGCCCACATCACGGCGATGACCGCCAGCACAAACATGATGGTCATCGCCCACAGCAGCATGTGGCCCTGACGACGATCGCCCAGATGCTGACCAAAGGTGAAACAGAGCGCCGCCGGGATCAGGAAGATGCTCAGCATCTGTACGAAGTTGGTTAGCGCCGTCGGGTTTTCGAACGGATGCGCCGAGTTAACGTTGAAGAAACCGCCGCCGTTGGTGCCGAGCATTTTGATCGCTTCCTGCGATGCCACCGGCCCGAGCGGCAGCGTCTGCTGCGCGCCTTCCAGCGTGGTGAGCGCATGGTACGGTTCGAAGGTTTGAATGCTGCCCTGGCTGACGAAGAACAACGCGATAACCAGGCTGATCGGCAGCAGCACGTAAAGGGTAATGCGCGTCAGGTCACGCCATGCGTTGCCGAGCGTATCCAGCGAACGGTTGGCAAAACCACGAATCAGCGCAAACGCCACGGCGATACCGGTCGCCGCCGACAGGAAGTTCTGCACCGTGAGGCCCGCCATCTGACTGAAATAGCTCAGCGTGCTTTCCCCGGCGTAGGATTGCCAGTTGGTGTTGGTGACGAAGCTGATAGCGGTATTGAGCGCCAGATCCCAGCTGAGATTAGGCAGATGCTGCGGGTTCAGCGGCAGCGCAGCCTGCGTCATCAACATCAGCAGCAGCAAGGCAAAACCCAGCGCGTTAAACAGCAGAATCGCCAGCAGATAGTGCGGCCAGCGCATGGCATCGCCGTCGGCACCGGCCAGTCGCCACAGCGCGCCTTCGGTGCGCGGCAGCAGCGGCTTGTCAGCGACAAACAGGGCGAGATAACGTCCCAGCGGTTGTGCCAGCACCATCAGTACCAGCAGAAACACCGCAATTAGCATAAATGCATTCGCCGCCATCAGAATGCCTCCGCATTAAGTAGGGCATAAATCAGGTAGC
The DNA here is from genome assembly GCF_002858935.1 of Pantoea endophytica. Taxonomy (GTDB): domain Bacteria; phylum Pseudomonadota; class Gammaproteobacteria; order Enterobacterales; family Enterobacteriaceae; genus Pantoea; species Pantoea leporis. The sequence goes on from NZ_PJRT01000018.1 coordinate 141,623, forward strand.
CCAGAAGAACAAACACCAGCACGATGCCGGCTATCACGCCCACGCTCACAGCAACCTCCAGAGGATTTAGGTAGTGCTGCAAGCATGCGCGGCGCGGCATAAAGAAGAGGTAAAAAGGCGGGAAGCGGGCGTAAATAAAGTATAAAAATGGTGAAGAATTAAGCGCTTTCTAACGCCCAGATGCGGTTCAGATCGATGTTCTGCCATAAGCCGCTGTCTTCCGCGCCGGTGATGCTGTCGGTGCAGAAGCTGTCGCCAAGATCGAGCGCTTCCGGTTTCACTTCGCGCTGCGCGTGCAGCGACCAGAACACATGTACTTTGGGCTTGAGCAGCGATTTTTCGCCAGCCTGTACCACCAGCGCCACGCGCCCGGAAGCCAGTCGCACCAGCGATCCCACCGGATAAATGCCGATGGTGCGTACGAAGGCGTGCAACAGCGTGTTGTCGAAGTGTCCACGCCAGCTCAACATGTTGTGCATCGCTTCGGCAGGCGTCCAGCCTTTGCGATAAGGACGATTCGAGGTGACGGCATCATAGACGTCGCACACCGATGCCATGCGCGCATATAGTGAGATTTCGTCGCCTTTCAGTCCGTGCGGATAACCGTTGCCGTCATACTTTTCATGGTGATGCAGGGCGATATCCAGCAGATCTTCACCGGCATTGGCGTCCATTAACATCTGCGCGCCCACGATCGGATGCTGACGCATCACGGTGAACTCTTCATCGCTGAGCTTGCCGGGTTTGTTGAGAATCTCCAGCGGCACTGCGGCTTTACCCACATCATGCAGCAAACCGCCCATACCAACGCGCCGCAGCTGATGCTCATCGAGGCCCATTTTTTTGCCGAGCGAGATCATCAAACCGCACACCGCCATTGAGTGCAGATAGGTGTAATCGTCGTGATTCTTCAGGCGCGCCACGCTCAGCAGCGCCGTGGGTTCGCGGGTGATCGAACCGGCAATTTGATCAACCAGATCAAGGGTGTAATCGAGGTCGAGGCCTTGTCCCATGCGCGCCTCGTTAAACATCGCCAGCACCTGCGGTTTCCCCTGATTGAAGATGCTTTGCGCCTGATCCATCTCCTGGAAAAACGGGGTTTGAGGAATCTCTTTTTTCGGCGCAGGCGTGACGGGTGCCTGTACCGATTTGTCGAGATCGATCCATAACTGCAGGATCCCCTCATTGCGGATCATCGCGATCTGGCGTTTATCAGTGATCAGCATTTGGTTGCGAATGCGCTTATCTTTGACCCACCAAACCTCCAGTTTGTGGATAAACATTCCCTGCCGCAGTTCGTCAACATTAATCAGCTTTATCACGATATCGCTCCTTAATATCAGTGGGTGGTAAGGAGGTATCGGCAGCTGAGCAAAAAATCTTCAGAGTGGATTTGTGCGATCGGTGAGGTTTGCGCGCGAGGTACGTATAAATGCGAATTTTACGACGTTGGATCGCCATTTATGGCGACCATGATTTTAGGCTACAACCGCTGAACGCTGCGCCAGAAAGGCACTTAACGGCGTTACCCTGCTCAACTCTTCCTGTGTTCTGGCATCGTTTTCCACTTCCCATAGATCCAAATGGCGCTGCAGATTCAGCCAGAAATCGACTGAAGTATCGAAAACAGCTGCCAGCCTATAGGCCATTTCGGTGGTCAGTTTACGGTTGTTATTCACCAATGCACTGACTGTATTGCGGTGCACGTTCAACATCTCTGCCAGGTCATTCACTTTGAGGTTAAGCGGCTCGAGGAACTCGTACTGCAGAACATCGCCAACGCTGGTCGGTTTACGCATCGCCTGTTTCATTGTTGCTTCTCTTTAACGGTTAGCAGTTGGCCACAAGTGGCTGCTAGCGGTGTTTACGATAAGTGTGTGGATCGAGATAGAGATCTCTTGCCGTGCCATTAACCCATTGAAAAATTAGTCGATACTGCTCATTTATCCGTATTGAATAATATCCCAATAGCGGAGGTCTTAAGGCCTCAAAGCGATTACCCGGTGGTGAACGCAAATCATGATGCGATGTTGCGGCATGGATGATGTCGAGCTTGCGCGCCAATGCGGACTCAATCATGGCCGGGATATGCTTATGCGGTGTTGCATAAACAAAAAATAATCGCAGCCAATCGTCCCTGAAACTGTGAATTGAACCCTTCATCTACTACCACACCTGATGTAAACATGGTGGGCAACTTATTGCACTAACGCACTGTGCTCAAGTGCATTTTTTAACATCATAACGAATTTCAGATCGGGATTCCAAAAATTTATGAGCCGATGATTAAACCGCTTTAATACCGCGCGCTTTCTCCGGATTTTCATAAGAGGCAGCAGGGTTCTGCTCCGCACCAACGCGTTCAATCGGTCCCATCACCAGCAGGAACAGCAGTGCAGCAACCACGCAGTGCGCGCCGACAAACACCAGCCCGATGCTGTAGCTGCCGGTTAAGCCGACGATGATGCCGAACAGCAGCGGCGTGATAAAACCCGCCATATTGCCGATGCCGTTAAAAATCGCGCCCGCAAGGCCAACCGCTTCTTTCGGTGCGGTATCGCTGACAATCGTCCAGGTTCCGGCGCCCGCCGCCACGCCTTTACCAAAGAAGGCGAACGACATCATGGCGATAATGCCGACGTTGCTGGGGATCACCGCCGCCAGAACCAGCGATGCCGCCATCAGCATGCCGACAATATACGGCGTTTTACGCGCCCAGGATAAACTCCAGCCGCTTGCCAGCAACTTATCAGAGATATAGCCACCGCTGATGCCGCCGAGGAAACCAAATACCGCCGGTGCGATGGTGGCAAAACCGGCATCAAGAATATTCATGCCGCGCGCCTGCACCAGATAGATCGGGAACCAGGTGATGAAGAAGTAGCTCAACGCGATGATGCAATATTGGCCGATATAGGCGCACCACAGCATGCGGTTGCTGAGCAGCTTCCTGAACATTGCTTTGCTCAACGGCGGACGCGCTTTTAGCGTTTGTGCCGAATCGATATCAACCAGCGCGCCGCCCTGCTCAATGTAGCGCAATTCATTTTCCGAGACCTGCGGATGTTGGCGCGGGCTGCGCATAAAGCCCATCCAGACAAACACCGCCAGCACGCCAATGCCGCCCAGCACAAAGAACGGCCATTCCCAGCCGAAGCGCGACACCAGCCAGCCGGAAAGCGGCGAAAAGATGGCGACGGCAAAATATTGCGCCGAGGCAAAGAGTGAAGAAGCACGGCCGCGTTCAGCGCTGGGGAACCACATGATCACTGCGCGCGCATTGGCGGGAAAACTCGGTGCTTCAATCAGGCCCAGCGCGAAACGCAGCGCAAACATCAGCGTGAGCGCCATGGTCATGCCGCTGGAGAACTCGCCGACAAAACCCATCAGCAACGTGGAGATCGACCACAGCGCCAGCGTCACGCCATACACTTTTTTGGTGCCAAAGCGATCGAGAAACAGGCCGCCGGGGATCTGGCCGATCACATAGGCCCAGCTAAACGCCGAGAGGATCAAGCCAAGCTGGATCGCCGAAAGTCCAAACTCATCTTTGATCGCCGATCCTGAGATCGACAGGATCGAGCGGTCGGCATACGCCACCACGGAAAGAAACAGGATCAGGCAAAGGATCCCAACGCGTACGTGGCTGTTCTGTGGACGATGATTGGCTTTTAGCATGGGCTGAATTCCTCAAATGAACGTGCCGGAATACCGCTTTATTTCCCTGTTCAGCAACTATAGGAAGCAGTTTCATCCATGGTCATTGTGCGAATGGCGGAATCGATGGGGCAAAATAGCGCCAGATTTAGCCGCTGGCACAAAGTGAGGTGCTGTGCTGCACAGAACCTCAAAAATCATCAGGCTGTTGCACCGCAATGTGCGCCAACTCTAAGAAAATCCTTCGCAGTGCAACTATGAGTGCGCGAAGGAAAGACGCACCCGAGAGCAAAGTGTGCGCTTAGCTGCAAAATCCAACCTTGCCGATTGTCAGCCGGGTGGCGGCCTCGTAGGCTGAAAATGATTTCATTGAGCCATTTTTAAACTCAATGAAACATTCATTCTAATAACAAGCTTACTCTGGAGTCTGCGATGAAAACCCTCAAGGCGATTGTGTTGCTCGGCCTGCTCTCAACGTCAGCCTCGGCGCTGGCGGAAAAAATTGGCGTGTCGATGGCCTACTTCGATCAAAACTTCCTCACCATTATTCGCCAGTCGATTGATAAAGAAGCCAAAGCGCGTGGGCTTGATATTCAGTTTGAAGATGCACGCGGCGATGTGGGACGTCAGACCGATCAGGTGCAGAGTTTTATCGGTGCGGGCATGGATGCGATCATCGTCGATCCGGTCGATTCCGCCAGCACGCCGCAGCTCACCAGGCTGGCGCAGCAGGCAAAAATTCCGCTGGTGTACGTCAACCGCACGCCAGGCGATAAATCGCTGCCGGCCGGCGTGGTGTTTGTCGGCTCCGACGAGCGTGAATCCGGCACCTTGCAGATGGAAGCGCTGGCGAAAAGGGCTAACTACAAAGGCAATGTGGCGATCATGATCGGTAACCTGACCGACGCCGGTGCGCTGCAACGCACCAAAGACGTTGAGCAAGTGGTGGCGAAATATCCCGGCATGAAAGTGGTACAGAAACAGCCCGCTAACTACGCGCGCAATGAAGGCATGGATTTGATGAATAGCTGGCTGGGCAACGATGAAGCGATTGATATCGTTGCGGCTAATAATGATGAGATGGCGATTGGCGCGGCCATGGCGCTGGCCAAAAGCAATAAAAAGGTGCTGATTGGCGGTATCGATGCTACGCCAGACGGCCTGAAAGCGCTGTCGCAGGACAAAATTCAGGTCACGGTTTTCCAGGATGCGGTCGGCCAGGGCAAAACGTCGGTGGATGTGGCACAGAAGCTGATCAAAGGCGAGAAAGTGGATTCACACGTGTGGATCCCGTTCGAGCTGGTGACCAAAGAGAATATGCAGAAGTACGTTGAGAAGAGTCAGTAAAAGGTCAAATTCGCGCGATGAATCGCACCGCTACGAATGCGTGCACAATTCCGTAGCGGCGCAATTTATTGCGCAAAACCCATCAGTTTTTTAGTTTAGCCATCTGCACGATATCGTGATATTCGCCGTCGCGCAGGCAGGCTTTGCGCTTCACGCCCTCGCGCTCGAAGCCCAGCTTTTGATACAGGCGCAGCGCGCGTTGGTTATCGTGGAACACTTCCAGCTCAATACGCATGATGCCGAGCCAGTTGAAGGCGTAATCCATCGCGTGGCGGATCAGCTTTTCACCAATGCCGCGCCCGCCAAACGCCGGATCGACGCTGATACCAAAACTAATGCTGTGACGCGTACGCGGACGCTGTTCGACAAACAGCGTGAGCTCACCGACCATCGCACCCTCAATCTCCGCAACAAAGCCGATGTATCCCAGCTCATCCATCTTTTCGAATTTTTTCTGCCAGGTCGCTATGCTCGGACACGGCAACTGCGTGGTCCAGCGATAAACGTCAGGATGGCTGTATAGGCGTTGGTAGGCGGCGGCATCGCCCGGCTCACGACCGCGAATGTGTAAATCCATGTCGGTAATCCCTTTTCACATGCACTAAGCTGTTAACTCTCACCATTTCGGGAAGAGTGATTCTATGTTGTATCGCCGTTTTGAACGTTTTATCAATATTTTCCAGGATGCGCCAACCGATTCCCCACCCGCCAGCGTCTGGCCGTTCTACTTCTACTATCTGCGTCAGGTGTGGCCGAGCTTTGTCGCGCTGCTGATTGTCGGGCTGGCGCAGGCGCTGATCGAAGTGGCGCTGTTCAGCTATCTCAGCCGCATCATTGACCTGGTTAATCACTCGACGCCCGCTTCGCTGTTCAGCGATAACTGGCAAATATTGCTGTGGATGGGTTTTGTCGCGCTGATTCTGCGGCCGGTGGTGATTGCTGCGCACGATATGCTGGTACATCAAAGTATTAACCCGAGCATGACCAGCATGATCCGCTGGCAGCATCACAACTACGTGCTGCGTCAAAGCCTGAATTTCTTCCAGAACGATTTTGCCGGGCGCATTGCCCAGCGCATCATGCAGACCGGTAACTCGCTGCGTGATTCGGCGGTACAGCTGGTGGACGCCATCTGGCACGTGGTGATTTACGCGGTGACCTCGCTGGTGCTGTTCGCCGAAGCCGACTGGCGCTTGATGATTCCGTTGATGATCTGGATTGTGGCTTACAGCGTGTCGCTGAGCTTCTTTGTGCCGCGCGTTAAACAGCGTTCGGTGGTGTCATCGGAAGCGCGCTCGAAATTGATGGGCACCATTGTCGACGGCTACACCAACATCGCCACCATCAAACTGTTTTCGCATAACGATCTGGAGAAGCGTTACGCGCGCGAAGCCATTCAGGAGCAAACCGACAAAACCCAGCACGCCAGCCGCATGGTCACCACCATGGATATCACGCTCTCGACGCTGAATGGCTTGCTGATTGTCAGCACCTCCGGCCTGGCGCTGTGGTTGTGGAGCCAGTCGCTGATCAGCGTTGGCGCGATTGCGCTGGCGACCGGTTTGGTGATCCGTCTGGTGAACATGTCCGGCTGGATCATGTGGGTGGTGAACGGCATCTTCGAAAACATCGGCATGGTGCAGGATGGCCTGAACACCATCGCGCAGCCGCTGAGCGTGCAGGATGAGCCGAACGCGAAAAACATGCAGGTGACGCGCGGCCAGATTCGTTTTGAGGATGTGCGCTTTGATTATGGCGGCAGTCGTCAGGTGATCAATCGCCTCAACCTCAACATCAAGCCGGGCGAGAAGATCGGTTTGATTGGCCCGTCCGGGGCCGGTAAATCCACCCTGGTGAATCTGCTGCTGCGGCTGTATGACATCAACAGCGGCCGTATTGTGATTGACGATCAGAACATCGCTGAAGTGACGCAGGAAAGCCTGCGCGGACAAATCGGCATGATCACGCAGGACACGTCGCTGCTGCATCGCTCAATTCGCGAAAACCTGCTGTATGGTCGTCCGGATGCGACGGAAGAGGAGTTGCAGGCGGCGATTATCCGCGCGCGCGCCGACGAGTTCATTCCGCTGCTTTCTGATCCGCAAGGCCGCACCGGGCTGGATGCGCACGTGGGCGAGCGCGGCGTGAAGCTGTCGGGCGGTCAACGTCAGCGTATCGCCATCGCGCGCGTGCTGCTGAAAGATGCGCCGATTCTGATCATGGACGAAGCCACCTCGGCGCTGGATTCCGAGGTGGAAGCGGCGATTCAGGAGAGCCTGGAAACGCTGATGCAGGGCAAAACGGTGATTGCTATCGCGCACCGTCTTTCCACTATCGCCAAAATGGATCGTCTGGTGGTGCTGGAGCAGGGTGAGATTGTCGAGATGGGCAACCACCGCGAACTGCTGGCGCACGGCGGACTTTACGCGCGCCTGTGGCAGCATCAGACCGGCGGTTTTGTCGGCGCGGATTAATCACCACGCCGATACGGTAAGGCGTCGCGCGCTTCAATTGCCCAGCCGCGCACGCCTTCCCGTTCCTGCAGCAGAAAATCCGCCACCGCATCGCGCAAACCGGGATGACACAGATAGTGCCACGAGTGGGTAATGTGCGGCTCAAAGCCGCGCACCAGCTTATGCTCGCCCTGCGCGCCCGCATCAAAACGCTGCACACCTTCCGCGATGGCGAAATCCATGCCCTGATAGAAGCAGGTTTCAAAATGCAGCCGATCAAACTCCGCCAGACAGCCCCAATAGCGGCCGTACAGCGTGTTGCCGTCCATTAAGCAGAATGCCATCGCTGCCGGTTGCCCTTGTAGCGTCGCGATCACCACGCGAATCGAATGCGGCATGCGCTCCGCCAGCAGGCTAAAGAAGTGGCGGCTCAGATAGGGCCGCTGGCCGCGCACCGCGTAAGTGTTGGCATAACAGGTGTAAACAAAATCCCACTGATCCTCGCGCAGCTCATCGCCGCGATACCAGCTGAATTCAAAGCCGCTGCTCATCACCTGCTCACGCTCTTTGCGCAGCTGTTTGCGCTTGCGCGACATCAGCGTGTCGAGGAAATCCTGAAAATCGCGATAGCCTTTGTTGTGCCAGTGATACTGCAAGCCGAGGCGTTCAAGCCAGTCTGGCTGCTGCTGCATAATGTGGTTGGCGAACGGCGTGGTGAAGTTGATGTGCGCGCCGCTCAGACCGTGTTGATAGAGGTTATCCGGCAGCACGCTGAGCAGTTTCAGCACCGCTTCTTCATCGCCCAGCAGGCGTGCGCCAGTCACCGGACTGAACGGAATCGCGCCCAGCCATTTCGGATAGTAAGGAATACCGGCGCGCTGACAGGCATCCGCCCACGCATGGTCGAACACATATTCACCGCGCGAATGGCGTTTGCGATAGCCCGGCAGCGCCGCACGCAGCGTGCCGTTTTCGCGCCACAGCAGGTGATCCGTCTGCCAGCCGTTTTCGGGCCGCACGCTGCCGCTCTCTTCAAGTGACAAGAGAAATGCGTGGCGTAAAAACGGTTGATCGTCAGGTAACAGCGCATCCCATTCGACGGCGGCAATCTCCGCCAGCGATGACAGATGTAGCAAAGACATTCACGGCTCCCGGCCTGATGAAAGCAGGCACCTAGTTCAACAGGTTTTCCCGCGTGGGAAAAGGTGCAGCGCACTGAATGTGTATACCTTGCTTTGTGCCCGCAACCGACCTGTGGATAGTTCCGTAGCGGCGCCATTTATCGCGCGCCCTTTAGGCATGTGTATACTCAGGCTTTTTAGCCGTCAGGAAACGCCATGGATCGCCTCGATTGTGACCGCATGTTTGTCGCCGTGCTGGAAGTGGGCAGCTTCGCCGGCGCTGCCGAACGCCTCGGCACCAGCAGCGGCCAGGCGTCGAAGCTGGTCTCCCGGCTGGAGCATGAACTCGGCGTGCAGCTGTTTAAACGCAGCACGCGCGCGCTCTCGCCCACCGAAATCGGTCGCGCCTATTACGAGCGGGTAAAAACCCTGCTGGAAGCCTTTGATACGCTGGATGCCACGGTGCGCGACAGCGCCACTACGCCGAGCGGCCGCCTGAAAATCAGCGCGCCCGGTACCTTTGGTACTGCGGTGTTGGCCAGCGTGCTGGTGGAGTTCGCGCGTCATTATCCGCAGATCGAACTCGACGTGAACTTCTCCGATCGTGCAGTTAACATCGTCGATGAAGGCTTTGATATGGCGATTCGCATCGGCAAGCTTGATGACAGCAGCCTAATCGCGCGCCGCCTTGGCGATGTGCCGATTCGCGTGGCGGCGTCTTCCGGTTATCTGCTGCAACACGGCACGCCGCAGCACTGGCGCGATTTGGCGACACATCAGTGCATCAGCGATACCAACTTCCGCGATCCCTGGCATTGGCCGTTCGTGACGCCGTGCGGCGACAGCGTCAGCATGCCGATTCGCGGTCGTCTCTGTTTCTCCAATACCGAAGCCTGTTTGCAAGCAGCGATCGCCGGATTGGGCATTGCGCGGCTACCAGGTTTTATTGCCGCACCCGCCCTGCAGCGAGGTGAAATCGTCTCGCTATTAGAGGAATTCGCCACGCCGCCCATGGGCCTGTTCGCGCTCTATCCGCCGGCGCGTCATCTGGCGCAGAAAACCCGGCTGCTGATCGATTTCCTCGCCGCCCATTTCCAGCACCATCCGCCCGGCTGATTCCTTCCAATTTGGAAGCAATGAAAGCCATTTTGCCCGGATTATCACCCAACCAGCAGCGCTGTATGCTCACTTCATCAACACTGAGGAGAGAAGACGATGCTGGTTAACGGTAAGTGGAGTGCAGAGTGGCATCCGGTGCAAGCCACCGATCAACAAGGCGGATTTGTGCGCCAGACATCCCGTTTTCGTCACTGGATTAGCGCAGATGGTTCCAGCGCATTCGCTGCCGAGCCGGATCGGTATCACCTCTATGTAGCGCTGATTTGTCCGTGGGCCTCGCGCACGCTGCTGGCGCGCAGTCTGAAAGGGCTGGATAAGGTCATCAGCGTGTCGGTGGTTGAGCCGCAGCTCGGCGCGCAAGGCTGGCGCTTCGGTGATTATCCTGGCGCAGATCGCGACTGGCTGAATAAAGCCGAATACCTTCACGAACTCTACACCCGTGCCGATGCCGATTTCACCGGCCGCGCCACCGTGCCGGTGCTGTGGGACAAAAAGACGCAAACCATCGTCAATAATGAGTCAGCCGATATCCTGCGCATGCTGAACTGCGGCTTTGGCGCGCTGGCGGACGATCGCATCGATCTTTATCCCGAAGATCTGCGCGCAGAGATCGACGCGCTGAACGAATCGATCTATCCGCGCCTGAATAACGGCGTCTATCGCACCGGTTTTGCTACCACGCAGGTGAGTTATCAGCAGGCGTTTAACGATGTGTTCAGCCAGTTGGATGAGCTGGAGCTGCGCTTGCAGGATGGCCGTACTTTCCTGCTCGGCGAGCGCTTAACCGAAGCGGATATCCGCCTGTTCGTCACGCTGGTGCGCTTTGACGCCGCCTATCACGGCCTGTTTAAATGCAACCTGCGCCGCCTGCGCGACTATCCGCTGCTCGATCGTTATCTAAAGAGTATGCTTTCGGTCTCTGGCGTGCGTCAGACGGTGAATATCGATCACATCAAGCAGGGCTATTATTCAATTAAAGCGCTGAATCCCAACGGCATTGTGCCGGTTGGCCCGGATATGGCGGCCTACGATTTATAAGGAACAGGGCGATGGCAAAAGCGTTAGTGATTTTTTTACATGGCGTCGGCAGCAACGGCGATGATCTCGCGGTGCTCGGCGAACATTGGGAGCGCCTGCTGCCGGATGTGGCGTTTGCCTCGCCGAATGCGCCCTATCCTTTTGAACACGCGATGGGATATCAGTGGTTTAGCCTGACCGGCATCACGCCCGAAAACCGCCCGGCGCGCGTGCGTGAATCGCGCGCGGCCTTTGATAACACGCTGCAGCAGCTGATGGCGCAGCACGGCATGGCGGATGCGTGGGACAGAGTGATTCTGGTGGGCTTTTCGCAGGGTTCGATCATGGCGTTAGATGCGCTGGCGTCGGGCCGTTATCCGCTAGCCGGCGTGGTGGCCTTTTCCGGCCGTCTGGCATTTGATGGCGCATTAACGCCGCAGCCGTATACGCCTGCGCTGCTGATTCACGGCAAATCCGATGAGGTGATTCCGTTTAGCGAAAGCGTATCGGCGGAGCAACGTTTACAGCAGGCTGGCGTGACGGTGGAAGCGCGTTATGAAGCGGCAACCGGCCACACCATTTCATCGCAGGGTGCGATGGATGCCGCCGGTTTTATTGCGCAATGTTTGCAGGATTAAGGCCAGTAACGATTTAACGCCTGCCACGCTTTTTGCGCAGCCACGTCTGCTGGCTGCGCCTTCAACTTATCGTTGAACACTTCAATGCCGACCGGCCCGCTGTAACCGGCACTTTTCAGCTTATCGACAAAGCGTTCCACTTCGATGATGCCATCGCCCGGCAACAGGCGCTGGTGACGCGCGTACTCGCTAAGCGGCTGCTTATCCTGCGGTGGCATGTCGGCCATATCGCACAGCTGCACTTCGTAGATACGGTCGGCGGGAATGCCATCCAGCTGCGACGCATCGCCGCCTAACGCGCAGATGTGGAACAGATCGACCACCAAACCGATATTCGGCTGGTCCAGCCGTTGCAAGCGTTCCCACGCCAGCGGCAGCGTGTTATCTACGCTGCACCACGCCATCGGCTCATACATGATGCGCATGTTGTAGCGCGCGGCTTCCGATGCCATCCAACGTAAATCTTCATCAATACGCGCCGCCACACAATCTTCACGCGTGCTGGCCGGTGCCTGAATGGTGTCGCAGCCGATGGTTTGGGCAATCTGAATAAACTGACGCAGCTCTTCGCGTTTTTGCTGGCGGTCGCGATCCGGCGCACCGGTGAAATCGCGTAGCACCTGCACATTGGTGAAGCCAAGCTGCAACTGCTTCGCTAACTGTGGCGTACTGGCTTGCACATCTTCGCGCCAGATCTCAACCTGATCAAAACCGGCGGCGCGTGCGGCACGCAGCTTCTCCTCAGGTTCACCGTTTAACAACACCAGGTTAAGGAATTTAGGGTTACAACGCATGACACAGCTCCTTAATCGTCCGGATAATCGGTGACAAATTCTGTGCGTCACGCGCACAGAATGGCGATCAGTATCTACCTCTGAGGAGTTATTTCAAGCGCGATGGTTATCCGAGCAGATTGACCGCGGCAAAACCGGCGAAGGTCATCAGCAGCGAACCAATAACATGCACCATCACGCTCGACATCGCCCAAAGGTATTTACCTGATTGTAGCAACCCAACAATTTCTGCAGAAAAAGTGGAAAAGGTGGTTAAGCCGCCACACAAGCCAGTGACAATTAACAGTTTCCAAAAGGGATCGATATGCGGATTACGCACAAAGAAAGCCAGCGCCGCACCGATGATAAAACCGCCCACCAGATTCACCATCAAGGTGCCGGGCGGCAAATTGGGAAACAGCGCGTTAAAACGTAATGAGATCAACCAACGCAGCGTACAGCCCACCGCACCGCCCAGCACCACCGCCAGTAACGATTTCAACATAGTTTGGAGCTCCTGATATGAATGACGCGCAGGGCCGCGGCAGGACAGAATAACACCTGACACACCGCCGTCTCCCGCGCAGGGATACGAGTGTTGTCAGGCGTCATCAGCCGTCTGTGACCAGAACGGCGGTTGGGGAAGGTGGCACGCCATCACCTTAGGCGGGAGATAATACGCTGGCTTGGCAATGCAGACAATATGGTGAAGGAGGCACAGTGTTGTCGCGGCGCGATCTATCGCGCGCATCAGTGAAGGCACCGTGCCAATCCCTCTTTGCGTAATAAATTGCGCCGCTACGGTTGGTGCCAATATCAACGTTCGAAGTGAATCACGCCCTTAATCAGATCCCGGTTGTTAATCACATCCGCCTCAAAGCGCTCTGCCAGCGTAGAAAAATCATAATGGCGATTGAGCATCATGTCGGCACGAAGCTGCCCATTCGCCATCAGTTCGCCTACTTTCGCGAAATCTTCCAGCGTGGCGTTGCGGCTGCCCAGCAGCGTGGTTTCCTTTTTGTGGAACTCGATATCCGGGATCACCAGATCGCCTTTGTGCAGGCCGACAAACACGATGGTGCCGCCGTGACGAATCAGTTTCACCGCGCCGTTCATCGCCGCTGGGCTGCCGGTGGCATCGATCACTTTGGCCGGCAAACGCCCACCAAACTCCGCCCGCAACTGCGCCTCAAAATCGGCGTCTAATGGATTTACCGTCGCCAAAACCAGCTTCTGCGCTACGTGTGCACGGCGTTGCTCGCTGGTGTCGGCCACCACCACATTCGCCCCCGCCGCCGCCGCAATCGCGGCCACGCCAAGGCCAATCGGACCTGCACCCACCACCAAAACCTGCTCATCCGCCGTAACGGCCGCACGGCGCACCGCATGCGCGCTGATGGCGAAGGGTTCAATCAGCGCGGCGGCTTCGGGATCAACCTCATCCACCGCCAGCAAATTGCTGGTCGGCACGCTAAGGTATTCGCAGAAACCGCCATCCTGATGCACCCCAATCACCGAGATTTTTTCGCAGCAGTTGGTTTTGCCACTTAAACAGGCATCGCACTGCTGGCAGGCAACGTAAGGAATCAGCGCCACGCGCTGGCCCAGCCTGAAGCCGCTGGCCTGGCTGCCGAGTTCTACCACTTCGCCACACAGCTCATGCCCCAACACGCGTGGATAGCTGAAAAACGGCTGATTTCCGGCCCAGGCGTGGATATCGGTGCCACAAATGCCGGCGGCGATCGGTTTGATCAGTACTTCATGGGCGGCGGGCGTCGGCTTCGCGCGCTGCTGCCATACCATCTGGCGCGGCTCGGCGACCACCAGCGTTTTCATCGTTGTCATTGGCTTCTCCTGTGCTGTTGTCGCAGTTATGGCGAAAATCGCCGATGGCAGCGTTTTGCGTTGGGGGAAGTGTGAAGCCAACCGCTTTTTTTGGGCTTTGTATGGTTTTTAATAGATAAAAAACCGGAGACGCGTATGAGCCGCAGCCAGAATCTACGTCAGAACGTGATTAACCAGATGCTGGAAGGCATTGCCAAACGGCATATCCGTTCGCCGTTGCCCCCGCAGGCGGCGCTGGCTGAGATGTTCAACATCAGCCGCACTACGGTGCGCCACACTTTGCAGCATCTGCATGAGCGCGGCGTGCTGGAAAAGGTGGATGAAACCTACGTTATCGTGCGCGATCCCAGCGAAGAAGATGGTTTTAACGCCCTGACGCCGCCGATCGATCAGCAGGCGCTGCAGTTTGAGCAGACCTTTTTTAACCTGATTAATCAGCGTCAGCTGATGCCGGGCGATACCTTTAGCGAGCTGCAGTTAGCCCAGCAGGTGAAGGTCAGTCCGGTTGTGGTACGTGAATTCCTGCTGCGCTTTATGCGTTATGACCTGCTGGAACCGGTAAAGCGCGGACAATGGCGCATGAAGAAGTTCGATCAGAAGTATGCCGAGAACCTGTTTGAGCTGCGTGAAATGCTGGAAACCCACGCGCTGACCCGTTTTCTCAACCTGCCCTCGCAGGATGAGCGCTGGATGCAGGCGCGCGACCTGCTGGATCGCCATCGTTCGATGCGTGACACCATTGCCAGCAATTACCGCCACTTCGCCGCGCTGGATAAAGAGATGCACACGCTGATTCTCTCCGCCGCTAACAATCCGTTTTTTAATCAGTCGCTGGAGATTATTTCCGTGATTTTTCACTCACATTATCAATGGGATGAAACCGATCTTAAGCAGAGAAATATCGTGGCGCTGGAGGAACATATGGCGATTCTGACAGCGCTGATTAGCCGTCAGGATGTCGAAGCCTTGTGCGCCCTGCACAATCATCTCGGCACCGCCAAGACATCGATGATCCGTTCGATCCGCCAGTACAATTAAAAACCGATTAAAAACCACAAAGCATTAGCTCCCGCACGAATCTGAAACATCTCCGCAACATCCCGATCTGATTGCTTCTAGTCTCGAAGTCAATCCGTTGGGGCAGCACCGTTTTGCTGCCGCAGGATCCCTTACAAACGCATAACGATAAGTACCCAGATCCGGGAGGTCGCAATGGAAAATACTTCGGCTCGTGGCCGCGAAAACGCGCCACAACCGGCTGCAGACGGGCAAGATTTTATCCCGGCACGCAGTGACGTGGTGCGCTCGCCGCGCATCAGAAAGATCCAGATTACCGCCATGCTGCTGCTGCTGTTCGCCGCCATGATCAACTATCTCGACCGCAGTTCGCTGTCGGTGGCCAATATGACCATCCGGGGAGAACTGGGTTTATCCGCGACTGAAATTGGCGTGCTGCTGTCGGCCTTCTCGCTGGCGTACGGCTTAGCGCAGCTGCCGTGCGGTGCGCTGCTCGATCGCAAAGGGCCGCGCATCATGCTGGCGATTGGTATGTTCTTCTGGTCGCTGTTCCAGGCGGCCGCCGGTTTGGTGCATAACTTCACCCAGTTTATTTTGGTGCGTATCGGGTTAGGTATTGGCGAAGCACCGATGAACCCCTGCGGCGTCAAGGTGATCAACGACTGGTTCAACATCAAAGATCGCGGCATGCCGATGGGCATGTTTAACGCCGCTTCGATGATTGGCTTGTCGATTGCGCCACCGATTCTGGCCGCGATGATGATGGTGATGGGCTGGCGCGGCATGTTTATCACTATCGGCGTGCTCGGCATGTTTCTCGCCATCGGCTGGTATCTGATGTACCGCGATCGCGATAACAACACGCTGAGCGGCGAAGAGATTCACTATCTGCAGGCGGGCAGCGTGGCATCGCGCAAAGAGCCGCTGAGTTTTGCCGAGTGGCGCGGCCTGTTTAAGCAGCGCACCATGTGGGGCATGATGATTGGCTTCAGCGGCATCAACTACACCGCGTGGCTGTACATCGCGTGGCTGCCGGGCTATCTGCAATCCACTTATCACCTCGATCTGAAAAGCACCGGTTTACTGGCTGCGATTCCATTCCTGTTCGGCGCGGCGGGCATGCTGCTGAACGGTTATGTGGTCGATGCGCTGGTGCGTCGTGGCCATGATGCGGTGAAGGTGCGTAAGATCTCTATCGTCACGGGCATGCTGTTGTCCGCCGCGTTTACCGCCTTTGTAACGCGTGCCACCGACACCACCAGCGCGGTGACCATGATTGGTATGGCGCTGTTCTGCATCCACTTTGCCGGTACATCGTGCTGGGGTTTGATTCACGCCAACGTCACGGCGCGCATGACCGCCTCGGTCGGCAGCATCCAGAACTTCGCCAGCTTCGTGTTCGCCTCGTTCGCCCCGGTGATCACCGGTTGGGTGCTGGATACCACCAAGTCGTTTAGCCTGGCGTTGATGATTTGCGCCGGTGTGACGGTGGTGGGTGCGCTGGCCTATTTGCTGCTGGTGCGTAAGCCGATTACCGATGGGGTTTGAATGGTCGCCAGGAATGGCGTAATACATGTCAGTTAAGCGCAGTGCGACTTTCGTTCGCCTCGTACTGAGGCAGTTGCAGCACCTTCGTGCGGCGACCGAGCAGAGGGCGTCTGGCCACGCCCTCTGCACTCCCAGGCCTTGCGCCAGCCCAACCCGCCGCTTCGCGGTACCTTCACTCATTCACGATTCCTGACGGACCGGTGTCGATTCGCTCCTGCTCAACGCCACCTCTCGCCGCATCCATGCGGCTCGTCCTGGAATCCCTCAATCGTTCAGCGGATTGGGATGTCGCCTCAACACCCTCGCTGCAGCAGCAATGCGTTTTCTTAATTCACAATCGCTATAAGCTCCGTAAAGTCGCCATGCATGGCGACCGGATGCCTATGAATATGCGCACCGGCAATTGGCGTTATGCCGGGTGGGTAAAAAACTGCGATTCACACTGGCGCGCGATCTCCCACAGCTTGTTGCGAATCACCTGTTTCAGCTGCAGCGTCGATTGCGACTGCGGCTGATCGCGGCGACTGATTAACATCACTTCAAACGGTAGCGGCTGCGCGACCGGCAACAACTTGAGCTGGTCGGCATAACGGCACGCGGTAAACAGATCGACAATCCCGACGCCGCCGCCCGCCAGCACCATATCGGCAATCACCGAATAGGTTTTAATCGACAGTGATACCGCCGGATTGAGCCCTTTATCGCGCAGCGCGCGGTGCAGCACCCGACCGAGCGGATCCTGATTCTGCATCATCAACAGGTTGTTGGCGCACAGCCACTCCAGCGTCACCGGCTCATGGTGGGTGTGATCGCGCGGCAGCAACGCCACCATCGACGACTGAAACAGCGGTTCCGCCAGTAAATCGGCATCCACCTGCTGACCAAACACCAGCGCGAAATCGAGCTGATTAGCCATGATCATGCCGCACAAGGTGCTGAAATGCTCGGTGACCAATTCCACGCTGACCGATGCCGCTTGTTGCCGCCAGTTCACCAGCGCGGGCGCTAACACCATCTGACCAAACGCATGCGCAGCACCGACGCGCACCGTTTGCCCTTCGCCGCGCCGCAGTTGCTCGGTCAGCTGGGTAATCGCCTGTAAACGCTGATAGATATCTTCCACTTCCGGCAGCAAGCGCCGCCCTTCTGCCGTCACCACCATGCCCTGCGCGCGCCGCTCAAACAGCGCAAAACCGAGCTGCTGCTCGGCGTGATTAAGCACGCGGCTGACATTCGGCTGCGACACATTCAGCAAACGCGCCGCCGCACTGATGCTGCCGGTCTGCACAATCGCCTGAAAGACTTCGATATGCCGCAGCCGCATGATTATTCGCCCCAGGTGGCTTCAAGCACGCGCAGCCAGTTGCCGTGGCAAATCTTCTCCAGCAGCTCGCGTGAATAGCCGCGTTGCGCCAGCGCCTGCACCAGTAGCGGGAATCCGGCCACGTCCTTCAGATCGCCCGGCATGGTGGCGCCATCGAGATCCGAACCAAAACCGACGCCCTCTTCCCCCACTTTTTCCAGCAGATACTCAACGTGACGCACGATGGCATCGACGCCGGTCGGCGCATGACGATCGCCATCTTCACGCAGGAACGGCACGGCAAAATTGACGCCGACAAAGCCGTTGGTTTCGGCAATCGCCGCCAGCTGGCGATCGGTGAGATTACGCGACTGCGCGCTGAGCACATGCGCGTTGGAGTGGCTCGCCACCAGCGGCGCATCGCTGATTTCCGCGGTGTGCCAGAAGCCTTTCTCATCCATATGCGACAAGTCGACCATGATGCGGCGGCGATTACAGTCGCGCACCAGCTGCTTGCCCGCAGCCGTCAGGCCGTTGCCGATATCTGGCGACGAGGGATAGAGGAACGGTACGCCGTCGCCGAACTGATTCGGGCGGCTCCACAGCGGTCCCAGCGTGCGCAAGCCGCTGGCATACAGCATGTCGAGCAGCTCGCCGTGGGTATCCAGCGCTTCCGCACCTTCGACGTGCATCACCACCGCTAACACCTTGTTCGCCATGCAGTGACGAATCTCGCGCACGCTGCGGCAAATCTTCACCTGGCCATTCGAGGCCTGCTCAATGCGCAGCAGCAGCGCCAGCATGGAAAACGTCGCGTCGCGCGCTGAGTTGATAATTTCCTGAGGAAAATCTGCGAGGTCTGGCGCACTTCTTGCAATCAGAGGGTGGGACGGCACCCAGGTGGCGAAAATGCCACCTACCATATTTCCCTGACGGATACGCGGCAAGTCCATTTGGCCCGTTTTGGTGCCAGTAAAAAAGGCATTAACCGCGTCCGGCTGATGGTGCTGCCACAGCTTATTCAGCACATCGTTGTGGCCGTCAAAGACCGGAATATCGAGGGTAATCGAGTCAGACATGTTGTTCAGTTCCATGTTCGGGGGAAAGCGCAGCACTGCCAGCTGGCGGAGCAAATTGCACCATAAAAGGGCAAAACCACACGCGTGAAACAAAGGACGCAGAACCGGTATTAATCCTCCGGTGGGTGCCTAAAGTCAAGACAAAAAACAATCAAATAACGATTTTTTATTTTAATTATCAATAAGTTGGGAGTTTACATGGTTACCAGAAGACGTTTTCTTGCAGGATGCACTGCTGTACCTGTTGTTTCCTACCTCAGCCTGAATTCTTCCTTTGCCGCGACGCCACCGACCATGCTGGTGATCGCGATGCAGCTTGATAACATCACCAGCCTCGATCCACACGAAAGCTTCGAAGCCACCGGCGGCCAGATCTGCGGCAACCTCTATCAACGTTTAGTCACGCCCGATCCTAAGCAAGCCGATAAAGTGATTGGTCAACTGGCGCAAAGCTGGGACGTCAGCAGCGATAACGGTACCTACACTTTCCATCTCGATCCGGCGGCCAAATTCGCCGATGGTTCGCCGCTTACCGCAGAAGACGTGGCGTTCTCGATTGAGCGTATCGTCAAGCTGGATAAAAGCCCGGCCTTTATTATCAACCAGTTCGGCTTTACCAAAGACAACGTGACGCAGCGGGTCACCGCGAAAGATGCGCACACCGTGGAGATGAAACTCGGCGCGCCAGCGGCCGAAACCTTCCTGCTCTACTGCTTGTCCGCCACCGTCGGCAGCATCGTGTCGAAGAAAGCCTGTCTGGCGAACCAGCAGAACAACGACTTCGGTAACGGATGGCTAAAACAGCACAGCGCCGGCTCCGGTGCCTTTACCCTGCGCACCTGGAATGCCAGCGAAACGGTGATTCTGGAGATTAGCCCGCAATATAAAGGCGCCAGCAAAACCAAACGCGTGATCCTCAAACACATCGCCGACCCAGCCGCGCAGGCGCTGATGCTGAAAAAAGGCGATGTTGATGCCGCATATGACCTCACCACCGAACAGCTGCTGCAGGTGAAAAACGACAGCAGCGTGTCGCTGGTGAATCAGTCACTGTCGGCCATCATGCTGATGTCGTGCAACACCAATAATCCGTATCTGAAAAAACCGCAGGTGTGGCAGGCGCTGAAGTGGGCGCTGGATTACGACAGCATTCAGAAAAACATTCTGTCGATGAGTTTTGTCACCCATCAAAGTTTCCTGCCGAGCGGCTTCCCGGCGGCGCTGGACGATACGCCATTCCACAAAGATGTGGCGAAAGCCAAAGCGCTGCTGGCCGAAGCGGGATTTCCGGACGGTTTCGAAATCACCCTCGATCACTACTCCATGCAACCCTATCCGGACATCGCGCAGGCAATTCAGACGCAATTGGGCGCGATTGGCATCAAAGTGTCACTGATCGCCGCCGAAAACCGCCAGGTTCTGACCAAGATGCGTGCGCGTCAGCATCAGTTGGCATTGACGGTTTGGGGCGCCGATTACTTTGATCCCAACTCCAACACCGAAGCCTTCTGCGTTAACACTGACAACAGCGATAACGCGCGTGCGCGAACGCTGGCGTGGCGCTGCAGCTGGTCAGACGATGAATTTAACAAACTCACCGAGCAGGCGCTGCATGAGCCGGATCCGGCGAAGCGCATCGCGCTCTATCAGCAGATTCAGCAGCTAGGCCGCGAGAAGAGCCCGTTTATTTTCATGATGCAGAAGACCAAAAACGTGGCCACCAGCAAAGCGCTGAGTGATGTCCACATGACCGTACTGGAGCAGTGGCCGTATGCGCAGGTGAAAAAAGCCTGATGCCGTTACTGAAGAGAATCGTCAGCACCTTGGGAAGCCTGGTGCTGACGCTGTTTGGTCTGTCGGTGTTGACCTTTTTCATTGGCCGCGTCATGCCCACCGATCCGGTGCTGGCGGCGGTCGGTGATAACGCACCGCAATCGGTGGTTGAGCGCGTACGTGCGGAAATGGGGCTGGATCAGCCCCTTTACGTGCAGTTTGGTCACTACCTCAATCAACTGCTGCATGGCGATCTCGGTAAATCGATTCTCACCTCGAATCCGGTGATTACCGACATCGCCCGCTTCTTCCCCGCCACCATGGAACTGGCAACGGCGGCCATCATCATCGCGGCGCTGATCGGTATTCCGCTCGGCGTGTGGGCGGCGGTGCGTCAACGTTCGTGGGTCGACCAAACCATTCGCGTGATCTGTCTCGCCGGCCATTCGCTGCCGGTGTTCGTGCTGGCGCTGCTGAGCCTGCTGGTGTTCTACGCGGTGCTCGGCATTGCGCCCGGCCCCGGACGGCAGGACATCATCTGGCAGGATATGGTGCCGCAGGTCACCGGCTTTCTCACCATCGATTCGCTGCTGGCCGGGGAAACAGACGCCTTCTGGGATGCGCTGGCCCACATGGCGCAGCCGGTGCTGATTCTGGCCTACTTCAGCATGGCCTACATCACGCGTATGACGCGCACCTTTATGCTTAACGCGCTGAGCGGCGAGTTCGTGATCACCGCGCGCGCCAAAGGCTTGTCGTCACGGCGGGTGATTTGGCGGCATGCATTTCCCACCGTGGCGGTTCAGCTGGTAACGGTGCTGGCGCTGACCTACGCCGGATTGCTGGAGGGCGCGGTGGTGACGGAAAACGTCTTCGCCTGGCCTGGCATCGGCCAATATCTCACCACATCGCTGATGAACGCCGACATGAACCCGGTGATCGGCGCCACCTTGCTGGTCGGAACCGTGTATGTGCTGCTCAATCAGCTGGCTGACCTTCTCTATCGACTTTGGGACCCGCGCGTAAAATGATCTTCTTCTCACGAGAATGGCTGCTTGACGACACGCCAGCCAATCGTCGCCAGGCGGTGTGGGGCCGGCGTTATCGCTTGTGGCTCAGCCTGCGCAGTAATCCACTGGCGATGGCCGGACTGCTGGTGGTGGCGGTGATGCTGCTGCTGGCGCTGTTTGCGCCGTGGCTAACGCCGTTCGAACCCGGCATGCAGCATCTGGAAAACCGTCTTGCGGCCCCTTCCGCCGCGCACTGGCTCGGCACCGATGAGCTGGGCCGCGATGTCTGGACGCGCATTATCTACGGCGGCCGCACCACGCTCGGCATGGTGATCGCCGTGGTGCTGCTTACCGCGCCGCTCGGCCTGCTGATTGGCTGCATCGCCGGATATGCCGGAGGCTTTATCGATAAAGCGCTGATGCGTTTGACCGACATCTTCCTCGCCTTCCCACGTCTGATTCTGGCGCTGGCGTTTGTCGCCGCGCTGAAACCCGGCGTGGAGAGCGCGATTCTGGCGATTGCCCTGACGTCGTGGCCGCCATATGCGCGTCTGGCGCGGGCCGAAACCCTGCAGTTCCGCCACAGCGACTTTATCGCCGCCAGCCGTCTGACCGGCGCTTCGCCGCTGCGCATTATCCTGCGCCACATCATGCCGCTGTGCGTGCCGAGCCTGATTGTGCGCGTCACGCTGGACATGAGCTCCATCATCATCACCGCTGCCAGCCTCGGTTTTCTCGGCATGGGCGCGCAGCCGCCGTCACCGGAATGGGGCACGATGATCGCCACCGCGCGTCGTTTCCTGTTCAGCGAATGGTGGGTGCCATTGATGCCGTGTATTGCGATTTTCCTGACGTCATTGGCGTTCAACTTTCTCGGCGACGGTCTGCGTGACGTGCTGGATCCCAAGGAGCGCTAAATGTTGGTGGAAATTGAGAACCTGCGCGTTGCCTTCCGCTCGCGCAGCGAAACCGTTGAAGCAGTGCGCGGCGTCAGTTTTAGCGTTGGCCACGAGAAGTTCGCCATTGTCGGCGAAAGCGGTTCCGGCAAGTCACTGACCGCGCGTAGCCTGATGCAGTTACTGCCGGGCAACGCGGAAGTCAGCGCCGACGTGCTGCGCTTTGACGGCATCGATCTGCGCGGAGCCAGCGAGAAAGTGCTGCGCAAAATACGCGGCAAGCGCGTCGGTTTTATCCTGCAGGACCCGAAATATTCGCTTAATCCGGTGATGACCATCGGCCAGCAGATTGCCGAAGCCTGGCGCGAGCACAAAGGCGGCAGCCGCAAAGCGGCGATGCAGGCGGCGATTGAGCTGCTGGAGCAGGTGAAGATTCGCGACCCTGAAGCCGTGGCGCAACGCTATCCGCATGAAGTTTCCGGCGGCATGGGCCAGCGCGTGATGATTGCCATGATGCTGGCACCCGATCCGGAGCTGTTAATCGCCGATGAACCCACCAGCGCGCTGGATGCCACGGTGCAGGCGGAGATCCTTAAGCTGATTGATGAGCTTGTGTCGGCGCGCGGCATGGGGCTGATTCTGATTAGCCACGATTTGCCGCTGGTGTCGCACTTCTGCGATCGCGTGGCGGTGATGTACGCCGGCCGCATCGTTGAGCTGCTCGATGCCGGGCAGTTGCAGCAGGCGCAGCATCCCTATACGCGCGGTTTGCTGGCGTGTTTGCCGTCGTTGCGCCATCCGCGCGAGCGTTTACCCGTATTGCAGCGCGATGCCGCGTGGCGAGAATAATTTATGATTCAAATCGATAACCTGCGCATCAATTTCGGTGCGCACACGGCGGTGAAAGACGTCAGCTTCACGGTCGGTAACGGCGAAAGCTTTGGCCTGGTTGGTGAAAGCGGTTCGGGCAAATCCACCATCCTGCGCGCGCTCGCCGGACTGAATGCCGACTGGCAAGGCAGCATGCTGTTTGGTGGCATGCAGCTCAGCGCCAAACGCAGCCGCGCCTTCTATCGTCAGGTGCAGATGGTATTTCAGGATCCGTTTGGTTCGCTGCACCCGCGCCAGACCATCGATCGCATCCTGCACGAACCGCTGCTGGTGCATCAGCTCGATCGCGCCGAACAGCGCATCAGCCAGGCGTTAAGCGAAGTGGGGTTGCCCGCGTCGGTGCGTTTCCGCTATCCGCATCAGCTGTCGGGCGGCCAGCGTCAGCGCGTGGCGATTGCGCGCGCGCTGATCGCCGAACCGGAAGTGCTGCTGCTGGATGAGCCGACCTCGGCGCTGGATGTGTCGGTGCAGGCCGAAATCCTCAATTTACTCAGCGATCTCCGCAGCGAGCGCAAACTCACCTACATTATGGTGACGCATAACCTCGCGGTGGTAACGCATCTGTGTCAGCGCATTGGCGTGATGCAGAATGGCGAGATGGTGGAACAGCTGAGCGCCGACGATCTGCGCGCGCGGCGCATCCAGCATCCACATACCGCCCAACTTTTCGATCTCAGCATGACGCTGGAGGAACCGGCATGACCGCTTACTGGCAACGCGCCGCGGATGTCGCACAACAGATCACTGAAAGCTGGCAACAGCCAGGCGCGCCGGGCGGTGCGATGATCCTGTTTGATGCGCAGCAGATTCACTCAACCTACTGCGCCGGATTGGCCGATTTGGCGCAGCAAACGCCGTTTAGCGCCGACAGCGTGGTGCGTTTCGCCTCCATCACCAAACATCTGTTTGCCGCGCTGGTGACCGGACCGGGACGCCGCTATCTCAAGCTCGACGATCCGCTGGTGCAGCATCTGCCGCAGCTGCGCGGCGCCAACGGCCAGATCACTGTCGGCCAGGCGTTGGATATGAGCAGCGGTTTGCCGGACGTGCGTGAAACCTTATCGCTGCTGGGATTGTCGGTGTACAACGCCACCCGCGCCGACGACCTGCTGGATTTTGTCGCGCGCGAAGGCGATCTCAACTACGCGCCCGGCAGCGAAATCTCCTACACCAACACCGGCTATCGGCTGGTTGAAGAGGCGCTGAAAGCCAAAGGCGTGTTATTTAATGACCTGCTGCAGCAGTACATCTGTGATCCGCTGGACATCAACCTGATTGCGCCGGAAAGCTGGTTCGATATTGTGCCCGGTTTAGTGCCCGGCTACTGGCAAAACGGCGCGCAGTGGCAGCTCTCCAGCGCCGGTTTGCATCTCTCGGCATCGGGTAGCGTCACTGGCAGCCTGAATCATCTGACGCGCTGGCTGCAAAGCCTGCTGGCCGATAGCGGGCCGGGCGCGGGCGTGCTGCAGCGCCTGAGCGCGCCGCGCAATCTCAACGATGGCCGCACCAGCGGGTACGGTTTGGGCATCACCAGCTCGACGCTTGGCAGCCAGACGCTGTTCGGTCACGGCGGTTCGCATGCCGGTTATAAGAGCTATTTCCTGCTGCATCCGGAGCTGAAAATCGGCGTGGCGCTGGTCGCCAACCGCGAAGATGTCGCCACGTCGGAAAGCGTGCTGCGCGTGATGGCGGCGCTGCTCAATCGCGCGTTACCCGAGAAAGGACACGATTTAACACCCGGACTTTACGTGGCGGAAGACGCCGCCGACTGGCTGGAAATCAAAGGCGCGACCGCCACCTGGCTCGGCGCAGGCGAAACCTTGTGGCGTGACGATGTGCACGGCACGGCGGTGTCGCTCTCCAGCACTTTCCCGATGCAGTTACGCCATGCTGGCGCGGCGATTGTGGGAGAGATTGGTCATGCCGCCCGACGTTTTGTGCCGGTGCAGGCCGATCAGGCCAGCCTCGATCATCTGCAGGGCCGCTGGTTCGCGCCGCAGTGGCGCAGCGAGTTGGTGATTGAGGGCGACAGCTTAATCATGGGCATCGGCCCGGCGGCAATTCGTGCGCGTTTGCAGTCGCTGGGCAACGATCGCCTATTAGCTACCGCGCAGGATGGACCGTGGGAGAAGCGCTTCGCGATTGCGCGCGAAGGCGACACGCTGCGGCTGCTGTTGAACCGCAGCCGCGTGGTGCGCTTTTTACAGACAGCACGCCCTAAATAATTCGAGTTGCAGCAAGGCGGCAAGTGGGTGAATCCCCAGGAGCTTACATCAGTAAGTGACTGGGGTGAGCACACGTAGCCAACGCAGCGGCGGCTCGAAGTATGACGGGCGCTAAGCCACGTAATGATGTAAACGACCGATTTTCTCGATTTCCACTTCAATCTCATCGCCGGGGAACATAAACAGCGGTGGCGTGCGTTTTTTACCGACGCCGCCCGGTGAACCGGTGATGATCACATCGCCTGGCGACAGCGGGCTGAACGCGGAGATGTACTCAATGATCTTCGCCACCGGATGCACCATGCTGGCGGTGGTGTCGTTCTGCACTTCGCGCTGATTGAGCCAGGTTTTGATCGCCAGCTGCTGCGGATCGGGGATCTCGTCAGCGGTGGTCATCCACGGTCCGAAACCGCCGGTCTGCTGCCAGTTTTTCCCGGCGGTGAACCAGGTAAACTGCATGTCGCGCACCGTGGCATCCATAAAGCAGCTGTAGCCCGCAACGTGCTGCAGCGCATCGGCGGCTTTCACCTGATAGGCCGCTTGGCCGATGATCACCGCCAGTTCACCTTCGTAATCAAATTCCTGCGTGGTGATGGGTTTCAGCAGCGGCTGCTGGTGCGCCGCCAGCGAATCCGCGAAACGCACAAATAGCGTCGGCGCTTCAATCGTCTCGGCAAACTCTTTGCGTTTGTCGGCGTAGTTCATGCCAACGCAGAACACTTTGCCAGGATTTTCCACCACCGGCAGGAAGCGAATGGCGCTAAACGGGTGATCAATCGGCTGGGACACATAGGCGTCGAGATCGCTTAACGCGCCGCGTTGCAGCAAGGTTTTCAGGTCCGGGCAGTCAGCACCAAGACGCAAGCCGATATCAATCACGCCCTCTTGCTGCACAATACCGTAACTTTTTCTTTGCTGGTCAATAAGATAAAAACTGCAGAGCTGCATGACTGCCTCGTTGTGATCTATAAATTGCGCGCAGGTTAGCAAAATTCAGCAGGAAATGCGGACCGACCTGATGACGCTATTTTCCACATCGCGCAATAAATTGCGCCGCTACGGTATGTGCACATATTGGTAGCGGCGCGATTTATCGCACATTTTACATTACGACTGCGTGGTCGCCAGATAAGAGAAGGCGCTCAGCAGGCTAATCAACGTGTTCATGTCATCGGCGCGATAGCCAACGGTGACCGCGTCAATGCGCGTCACGCCGGGGATCAGGCTGAACAGATCCGCCAGCACCGGTTTGCTGGCTTGCAGCTGCATCTCATAGGGCGCGCTCAGCCGCGTGGTGCTGACCTGGCGTTTGCGTTGCACGGCGGCCGTCGCTGCAGCGCGAATGGCATTTTGCGCTGCCTGCGGGCTAATGGATTCGGCGCAGGTGTGCGAGATGGCGCGTTTCACACAGACGTAATCCACCGAAGGATAATGCTCGGCAATCCAGCCTTTAAGCTGGTCGTCGCCGCTCACCAGCCACAGCGGCGTGCTCTGTTCAGCCGCGGCTGCAGCGTAAATGTCGCTTTCGCCCATCACCTTGCCGTTGATGTGAATGCGCCAGAACGCACGGCCGTTAATGGTGTGCGCCAGCACACCCGGTTCACCCGCCGCGCTGTGATAGCCGATAAAGAACAGGCCATCAAACGGCTGCTGCTCAATGCCTTCTACCATCGATAAGCCGCGCGGTTTGCCCTGCACCATGCGCGCGCGGGGATCGATATTTTCCGCACGCAGGTTGGTCATCTGCGCGTGGCTGTCGGCCACCACCACTTCCGTTGCGCCGCCAGTAAAGGCGCCATCGATTGCGGCGTTAACTTCCTGTTCCATCAGTCCACGCGCCAGTTGGTATTCGGCGTGGCCGGGTGAACACTGTTCCGGCCGCATCACGCCGGCGATGCCTTCGATATCGGCTGAGATAAAGATTTTCATCAAATTAATTTATCCAATACTTCCGTTAACGACGGCCGATGATGGCCACGAAAACCGGTGACAGATTCGGCGCTGAGTAAGGCATCCAGCACCGCGTGTTCGGTGGCATCGGCGGCGGCGGCGAGCAGCGGTTCCAGCGTGGACTCTTCTGGCGGTTGCGGCTGCGGCTGGGTGGAAAGCGCCAGCGCGATATCGCCCGAACCGTGGCCCCAATAACTGCCCAGTCGTCCCAAACCGGCACCGGCGCGTTTGGCGACGCGCTTCAGCTGACGTGCATCGAGCGGCGCATCGGTCGCCATAATAATGATGATGGAACCGGCATCGCGCTGCGGCGTCAGTTCCGGCAGCAGCGGCGCGATCATCTCACCCAGGCGTACGCCATCCAGCGTCAGCGCGGTTAACGCGCCAAAGTTCGCCAGCACCAGCACGCCCAGCGTGGCGTTGAGCGACGGAATACTGCGCGATGCCGTGCCAATGCCGCCTTTCAAACTGAAACAGCTCATGCCGCGCCCGGCACCGACGCTGCCGCGATCGAAATCTGCCGTGGCGTCATAGAGTGCTTGCTGCGCCATCGCTTCGGTGATCGCCAGCGCCTGAATATCGTTAAGCCAGCCGTCGTTGCACTCCAGCGCCAGCGGATTGACCGTGGGCAAGCTGCGGCCCAACTCAGGGTTACGGCTGATGGCATCGCGCACCAGCGTGGTAAACAGCGTGCCAATCGCCAGCGTGTTGCTCAGCAGAATCGGCGTTTGCAGCACGCCTAACTCTTCAACCTGCACCAGGCCAACCGGCTTGGCGAAACCGTTAAACACCGCCGCCGCACAAGGCAGCGGCTGGATAAACAGATTGTCGCCCGGCGGCACAATCGCGGTAACGCCGGTTTGTCGCTCGCCGTCGGCTAGCGTGTAGTGACCGACACGCACGCCGGGCACATCGCTGATGCGATTGGTTGGCCCGCTGGCGCTGCGCGGTTGTCCCAGCTGACGCTCGTTGCGCCAGCGTTGCAGCAGCAGGTCGCGCTGCAGTTGTTGAAAGTCCATGCTTAGCTCTTCAGTTTGGGATCGAGCGTGTCGCGCAGCGCATCACCCAGCAGGTTAAACGCCAGCACGGTAATAAATATCGCCAGACCCGGAAACACGCTGACGTGCCACAAGCCCGCCATCATCATGCTGCGGCTCATCGCCAGAATATTGCCCCACTCCGGCACATCGGGTTCCGGGCCGAGGCCGATAAAACTCAGCCCGGCAGCAGTCAGAATACTGGTGCCGATACGCATCGTGAAATAGACAATCACGTTTGACAGCGTGCCCGGCAGAATATGGCGCAGCAGAATCACGCGATCCGGCGCACCGGCGCAGCGCACCGCTTCAACATAAGCTGCCTGTTTCAGCGACAGCGTAGAAGCACGCACGATACGGGCAAATACCGGCACGCTGAAGATGGCTACCGCAATGATCACGTTGTTGAGTCCCGGACCGAGAATCGCTACCACCGCAATCGCCAGCAGCATGCCGGGAAAGGCGAACAGCACGTCGGAGCCACGCATAATCAACATATCGATCCAGCGTCCGTAATAGCCCGCCAGCAAACCCAGCAGCACGCCCACCACCATGCCGAGCGTTACCGACAGCACGCCAACGTACAGTGAGATGCGTGCGCCAAAGATGATGCGGCTAAACAGATCGCGACCGAGTTCGTCGGTACCCATCCAGTGCGTGCTGGACGGCGGCGATGACAGCGCCATCCAGTCCGGCGCCATCGGATCCCACGGTGCCAGCCAGGGTGCGAAAATAGCCACCAGCACCAGCAGCAGCACAAAGCCACCGGAGACCAGCGCCAGCGGATTACGCACCAGCGCGTGCAGGAAATCACGCCACGGCGAACGGATCGCCTCCTGCGCGTGGGCAGGCAGAGATTGCAGACTCATCAGGGCTCCTGTCGCAGGCGAATTGCTGGGTTGACCACGGCATACAGCAGATCGACCAGCAGGTTAATGACGATAAATTCAAACACGAACAGCATGACTAATGCCTGGATCACCGGCTGATCCTGCGCCTTGATCGACTCGATCAACAGCCAGCCCAACCCCGGCCAGTTGAACACGCTTTCGACCACGATCGATCCGCCGAGTAAGAAACCGAATTGCAAACCGAGCATGGTGATCACCGGGATCAACGCATTGCGCATCACGTGTTTCCACGTTACCAGCCGATTGCGCAGCCCTTTGGCTTTGGCGGTACGCACGTAATCTTCCTGCGCCACTTCAAGAAACGCCGAACGGGTGAAGCGCGCCATCACCGCTGCCACCGAGGAACCGAGCGTGATCGCGGGTAATACGATGTCGCTGGGCTGGTTGAAGCCGCTGACGGAGAACAGGCCAAACGGCATGGCGACGAACTGGATCAGCAGCAGACCGAGCCAGAAAGTGGGCATGGAGATGCCGCCGACGGCGACGCTCATTAAGGTCCAGTCCTGCCATTTACCGCGTTTCAGTGCGGCAAATACGCCGAGGAATAACCCCAGAATCACCGACCAGGCAAACCCGGCCAGCGCCAGCCACAGCGTCGGCATAAAGCCCTGTTTGATCACGTCCAGCACCGGCTGTTGGGTGCGATAAGTGACGCCCAGATCGCCACGCAGCAGGCCGCCGATCCAGTTGATATATTGCTGCGGCAGCGGATCGTTAAGTCCGAGATGCTGACGCGCTGCTTCCACCGCGGCCAAAGGCGCATCCGGCCCGGCGTAGATACGCGCCGGATCGCCAGGCAGCAGTTTGATGAAGCCGAAGACCAGCAGCGAGACCACCAGCAATACGGGGATCATCTCCAGCAGTCGGCGAATGATGTATGCGAACATGCGGTTCCTTTATTATTTGGGATGGTGCTGGTTGGCCCCAGATGGTGCTGGCTGTCTTCAGATCGTGCTGGCTGTCCCCCATCCCGGCCTTCCCCCGCTTGCGGGGGAAGGAGATGCTGCCACATGCCAGTGATGAAGCTGCATGTGGCAGCATCTTCCTCCCCCATTTATGGGGGAGGACCGAGGAGGGGGACAGCGAGCACATTCGTGGGGTGCAGCAAGCGCATTCGTAGGGTGCAGCAAGCACATTCGTAGGGGGACAGCGAGCACCCAACCCCACCCAACCTTTACTTAAACGTCGCCTGATTAAACAGGAAGTTACCATCCGGCAGCATCGACACACCGCTCAGCGTGCTGCGTTTGCCGACCAGGTTGTCTGGCGTGCCGAGGAACGCTACCGGTGCCTCTTTCCACAACACTTTCTGCGCTTCGGCGTAGGCTTCACCACGCTTGGCCGGATCGGCGGTGGCTAAGCCACCGGCAATCGCTTTGTCGGCTTCGGCGTTGCTGAAGTACGAAACGTTATACGAGGTCGGCACCCAGGATTCAGTGGCGTAGAGTGGACGCAAGGCCCAATCGGCATCACCGGTTGAGGTCGACCAGCCGCCGTAGTAGAGATCAAATTCCGCCTGTTTCGGGTCCTTCACGCCCCACAGTTTGGCGTTGCGCGTGCCGGAATCCATCGGCGTGACCGTGGCGCGAATGCCCACCGTTGCCAGCTGCGCTTTCAACACCTGCGCGGCACGCACGCTGGCGGTGGCGTTGGTGACCCACAGTTTAAGATCGAGGCCATTCGGATAACCGGCGGCCTTCAGCAGCGCTTTGGCTTCATCTGGCGCATAGCGATAGTTAGGCGCGCTCTGCTTCTGGTAGAACTGCACGCCTTCCGGAATCGCCGAACTGGCCGGTTTACCCATGCCGGCAAACGCCACTTTCAGCCACAGATCGCGGTCAATGGCGTAGTTGATCGCCTGCCGCACGCGCACATCATTCAGCGGTTTGTGCTGAGTGTTAATCGCCATGTAATAGAGATAAATGCTTGGATCGCGCTGCACCGCCAGTTTGCTGTCGCTCTGCACGGTGGCGATCAGATCGGATGGCAGCGGCCAGATCGCATCCACCTGGCCCGACTTCAGCGCCGCAACGCGCGTGGCATCTTCCGGGCTGGGCGAGAAGATCACGTTATCCACTTTCGGCCAGCCTTTTTGCCAGTAGCCGTCGTATTTCGCCAGCGTCACCGCTTTGCCCGGCTGCCACGTTACAAACTTGAACGGGCCGGTGCCGACCGGATGCAGACGGAGCTGCGCTTCTTCCGGATACTGCTTGAGAATCGCCGGGCTCCACATCACCGCCGACGGATGCGCCAGCGTGTTAATGAAGGCACCAAACGATTGGTTCAGATCGATTTTCACCTGATCCGGCGCCAGCACCGTTACCTTAGCAATCATCTTGTAAAGGCTGTTGCGCTTGAGGCCTTTGCTCTGGTCGGCAAGGCGATCGAGGTTGGCTTTCACCGCTTCAGCATCGAACGGCGTGCCGTCCTGGAAGGTCACGTCTTTACGCAGCGTCAGGGTAAATTCGGTGGCGCTATCGTTGCTGGTGTAGCTGGTGGCGAGCCACGGCTGCAGCTTCATCTTTGCATCGAACTGGAACAGACGCTCGAAGATGCCGCTCTGCACCGAGTAGCTGACGTTATCGGAGGTATCGTGCGGATCGAGGCCGGTGATGTCGGCATACATCGAAATGCGCAAATCCTGCGCCTGAGCGGCGGCGGCCAGCGAGAGGGTCAATCCCAGCGCAAGCGCAGTACGGCGAAAAATCGGGTTCATGAAATCTCCTGGTATTGAGGGTTAGCGCGAAACAAAATCAGCGACCCAGTGTTGCGGGGCAACCTGGCGATAACGCGGTTTAATGACCGTTTCTCCCACCTTGCGCAGCGGCGAAGGAATTTCGCCCTCTTCGAAAGTGCGGGGTTGCCGGTTCTGGGGATCGGCCACCGGCACCGAGGCCAGCAGACGTTGGGTATAAGGATGTTGTGGCTGGTTGAACACCGATTGGCGCGGGCCCAGCTCAACAATCTGGCCGAGATACATCACCGCCACGCGGTTAGCGATACGTTCCACCACCGCCATGTCGTGCGAGATAAAAATCCACGCCACGCCGGTTTGCTGTTGCAGATCCATCATCAGGTTCACCACCTGCGCCTGAATTGAGACGTCCAGCGCCGAGACGGCTTCGTCGGCGATGATCACTTTGGGTTTCAACGCCATGGCGCGCGCAATCGCAATACGCTGGCGCTGGCCGCCGGAAAATTCGTGCGGATAGCGCCGCGCATGTTCCGGCAATAAGCCCACGCTGTTCAGCAACGCATCAACCTGCGGCGACGCTTCTTCCAGCGATTTCACCCTGCCGTGCAGCAGCAGCGGTTCGGCAATGGTGAAGCCGACAGTGAGACGTGGATTGAGCGAGGCGTAAGGATCCTGAAACACCATCTGGATTTCACGGCGCAGCGGCTGGAACTGCGCTTCTTTCAGGTTGGCGATTTCATTGCCCTGGAAATGGATGCTGTCGGCGTCGCTGTTAATCAGCCGCATCAGCGCGCGGCCGGTGGTGGATTTACCGCAGCCGCTTTCGCCGACAATCGCCAGGGTTTCGCCCGGCCACAGGCTGAAGTCGATCTGCTCCACCGCGTGCACCTGATGGGTGAGCGCCGAGAAAATCCCGCTGCGAATCGGGTAGTACACTTTCAGGCCACGCACATCCAGCAGCGGCGTTTCGTCATAGCGCGCGGTGCGCTGCTCGCTGTTATCGCTAGCATTGCTGCCCAACAGCGGAAAACGCTGCGGCCATACGTGCTCACGCATATCGCCAAGTTTCGGCACCGCCGCCAGTAACGCTTTAGTGTAAGGATGCTGCGGCGCGTTGAAGATTTCAGTTACCGTGCCCTGTTCAACCACTTCGCCGCGCAGCATTACCACCACGCGATCGGCGATTTCTGCCACCACGCCCATGTCGTGAGTAATGAACAGCACCGCCATCTGCTTCTCGCGTTGCAGGTCGCGCAGGATATGCAGAATGCGCGCCTGCACCGTGACATCCAGCGCGGTGGTCGGCTCATCGGCGATCAGCAGTTGCGGATCGCAGGCCAGCGCCTGCGCAATCATCACGCGCTGGCGCATGCCGCCCGACAGCGAATGCGGATAGCTTTTCATTACGCGGTCCACATCGGCGATGCGCACCTGGCGCAGTAATTCACGTGCGCGCGCGTCGGCCTGACTTTTGTCGCAAATCTGATGGTCACGTAGCGCTTCAGTCAGCTGATCGCCGACGCGCAGCACCGGATTGAGCGAGGTCATCGGCTCCTGAAATATCATCGCCATTTCGCGGCCACGCAAAGCACGGCGCTGGGTTTCATTCAGCGTGGCAAGCTGATGCGCGTTGCCCTGACGATCGCGGAACTGCATGCTGCCGCGATCGATACGCCCGGATGCGGCTAGCAAGCCCATCACCGCCAGCGAGGTGACCGATTTACCCGAGCCACTTTCGCCCACCACGGCGACAATTTCGCCCTGATGAATGTTAAAACTGATGCCCTTCAACGCCTGATTTTCGCCGCTGCGGCCGCGAAAAATGACGCTGAGATCCTGAATAGCGAGCACCGGTTCTGAACCGGCAACGCTGGCGGCGTTGGATGTGAGTAAAGTGTCCGTCATCGTTGCTCCGCATGCGGGTTACAGCCAGATTTGGCCTTGAGCGTAAGAAAGGAAGGGCGAGCTATCGGCGGCCAGCCAAATGGGGCCATCAAGATCGACATGTTCAGCGGCAATCGCCACCGGCAGCGCCGCTTCCATCGCCAGTGAAGAACCGAGCATGCAGCCGACCATCAACCGCATATCGTGCTTCTGCGCCTCCTCCACCATCGCCAGCGCTTCGGTCAAACCGCCGCACTTATCCAGCTTAATGTTGATCATCTCGTAGCGATTGCGCAGCGGCGCGATGTCCTCGCGGATGTGGCAGTTCTCGTCGGCACACACCGGAATCGGGTGCGTGAAGCGCTGCAACGCCTGATCCTGACCCGCCGGCAGCGGCTGCTCGACCATCGCGATGTTAAAACTCGCCAGCGCGTTGAACAGGCTGGGCAAATCCACGCCCGACCAGGCTTCATTGGCATCAATGATTAAGGTGGCGCGCGGCGCGGCCTGACGAATCGCGGCGACTTTCTCCAGAATGTCGTCGCGATTAAGTTTGATTTTCAGCAGGATGGCGCCGCGTGATACCGCATCGGCAGCAGCGGCGGCCATGTTTTCGATGGAGTCGAGGCTGAGAGTTTCGGCGGTGATCACCGATGGCGGCTGACGACGCTCGCACTGTTGCCACAGCGTGTGCTTCGCCAGCGCGGCATCGAGACGCCACAGCGCACAGTCCAGCGCATTACGCGCTGAACCCGCTGATAAACGGCTTTGCAGATCGAGGCGGCTCAGCCCCGCTTCCATGGCAGCGCGCAGCGCTTCCAGTTCGGCGTTGACGCTTTCTGGCGTTTCATCGTAGCGCGGCGTTGGCGTACATTCGCCGCGGCCAATAAAGCCGTTCTGCTCCAGCGTTACGCGAATCACCGTGACTGCGGTGCGCGTACCGCGTGAGATGGCGAACGGACGCGCCAGCGGCAGCTCCAGCACTTCAATCTGCATGCGCCGCATGTTAGCCACGCTCCTGCAGCAGCGCGGCGATATCCGCAATGCCAAAACGCACCGGATCGGTGGCAGGCACGCCGAATTCGGCGCTGATCTCTGCACAATAGGCGCGCGCTTCGTCTTCGCTGTAGTTCGAGGTGTTGATGGCGAAACCGGCCAGCTGAACCGCGTCGCTGGTGACGTGCGCTGCGCGCAGGTTGGCTTCAACGCAATCTTTCAGGCTGACCATTGGCTGATGCGGCAGATGACGCATATGCGGACGCCCCATTTCATGGCACATCACCAGCCAGTGCGGCTGCGCACCGTGGATCAGGCCCATGCTGACGCCAGCGTAGGAAGGATGGAACAGCGAACCCTGACCTTCAACGATATCCCAGTGATCGGCGTCATTGGCTGGCGACAGCGCTTCGACCGCGCCGGCGATGAAGTCGGCAATCACTGCATCAATCGCGATACCTTCGCCCGCGACCAAAATACCGGTCTGGCCGGTGGCGCGGAAATCGGCTTGCATGCCGCGTTCACGCATCGCGGCTTCCAGCGCCAGCGAGGTGTACATCTTGCCTACCGAGCAATCGGTGCCGACAGTAAGTACACGCTTACCTGTGCGCTTTTTACCGCTGCCGACCTCCAGTTTTGGGCGCATGTGGCGCAGGTCGAACAGTTCAACGCCGAACTCTTTGGCCAACGCCACCAGCTCCGGCTCATCCACCAGACGATGGTGCAAACCGCTGGCCACGTTCATCCCGGCAGAGATGGCGCTTTTGACCGTGTCGAGCCAATGCGTGGGCAAGTAACCGCCAGCATTGGCGGTGCCGAGCACCAGCGTTTTGGCACCGCGCGCTTTGGCAGCGGCGATGTCGAGGACGTCGAGGCCAAGCGTGACGGTGCAGCCCGGCAGTTTGATTTCGCCAACGCACTGCTCTGGACGCCAGACGTGAATGCCGCGTGCGGTTTTAGCGGCCAGTGGATCGGTTACATCGCCGAGGAAGAGTAAATAAGGTTGTGGGATCAGCATGATGTTTCTCGTTTCAGACGGTTATAGGGCCTGAATTGACTATTTCACGCAGAAGATGGGGTGACGAATGCTTGTTTAGTAGCGGGGTATAACGTGCGGCTATAGCCAGATCGAAATCTAATGGCTGAGGAGTTTTATCAGCGAGTTAGGGGAAAAATGGGGAGATTAGCGGCTGGATAGATAAGAAAATCGTTGATAACCACAGGTCGATCCCTGACCGCGATTATCGAGGGTATTTGACGGAATGCTTAGTTTAAAGCACCCGGCGGTACGTGTTTGAAAGTCTCGACATAAGAACGGAACACGTAGCGGAAAAAGCGTTTCATAAAGCACCTGGTTCAAAAATTGTTGAAGAAATACGCAAAAAGTATAGCCGCTGAGCGTTTTTACCGCAATTATTTTTGAAGTAGATCACAGAATTGGGGGTTGGTGCGGGTGTGAAAAGAGGTCGCCATAAATGGCACAACGACTACGTGGTTAGTTAAACCAGCCTAAATGCTCGCTTAAAATGGTGCAGCCAATGCTGATCAGCACTACTCCGCCCAACACTTCCGCCCATTTGCCCATCACCGGGCCGATAAAGCGTCCAACCAATACGCCGGTGGTTGCCATGATAGTGGTCGCCGCGCCGATGGTGACGGCGGTCATGATTATATTCACCTGCAGGAACGCCAGGCCAACACCGACGGCCAGCGCATCAAGACTGGTGGCGACGGCGGTTAACGCCAGCACCATAAAACCATGACGCTGCGGCGCTTCGCACGGCTCGTCAGCGGTTTGACGAAAACCTTCCATCATCATACGGCCGCCCAGCACGGTTAACAGCACGAATGCCACCCAATGATCCCACGCCATGATGTAGCGGCTGGCCGCGAGGCCAATTGCCCAGCCAATCAGCGGCGTCAACATTTCGATAACGCCGAAAATCAGGCCGGTTCGCAGCGCCTCTTTGAAACCTGGGCGATGCAGCGACGCGCCTTTGCCCAGTGCTGCGGCGAAAGCGTCCATCGACATGCCAAAGGCCAAAATCAGGGTTGCGATAAATGTCATGGGTTTTTAATCAATGCCGCGGAACCGGCGTTAAAGCCGCTACTTGTCCGCATTTATTGTTCAGTAATGAAAAAGTGCGCGCAGTCTAACACGCAAAAACGTCAAAAAAAAGATAGTAAAATCAGGGATTTAAGTATAGCAAAGGCTATAACTCTTAACTTCCGCTATTTTTGACGCTAAGTGAATGGAATAGAAGAAATTTCTGAGCGCGATCCGGCGCGGGGATTGCACCGTAGCGCGGTTTTATGCGCTAATGCCCGCGCTAACTGATTTGGACAATGACCATGAATAACCCATTCGAAACGCTGATCATCCCAGGCGGCATTCTGCTGCTAGGCTTTCTTTCCGCCCTGCTGCTGCCCGCGCCTTCATTTGGTATTGAGCTGGCAAAACAATTGCAGGAAACCCTGCATCTGATGGATGTTAATTAGCTGTATACCATCGTCTTTAGTTTGTGGTTTTTGCTGCTGGGCGCGATCGAGTTTTTCGTCATTCGCTTCCTGTGGCGCCGCCGATCGCGCTGATCATTTTTCCGGCAAGGTGATGCATTTTTCTTCTGGCAGCTTTACGCGGCCATACCTCAATTCATCACCACAAAAATGTAACATTACTTTTACACGACATGGCGAAATATCGCGCAACATAAAATCCGCATAAATAATCAATTTAGTTAAAACATATATTTTTCAACACATTAAAATGTGATGCATATCACCCGCCGTTTTCACCCCCGTCAAAACCCCTCACAATAGCGTAACAACTGCATTACTCTAACCGTCTGATTAAGAGATAAAAATCCCTTATGACCGCGAGGTTGAGCTGATTAATTCTTATGCTGAATCATTTCCGCCTTTAAAAAATAAACAAACGTTTAATTCCGATACGAGAATGTTATATTCGAATGCATATGCATAACGTGCAGTTAACCGTTATCGTCCCCGTGACTTATACCTGAGTCTTAACCTTTGAGAGATAGCGCCACGCGCTCGAAAGAAGCGCGGCTATTTCGCCTGCGAACCTGTTGAGCTTCAGGTCAACAGAGAGAGGAGATGTCGCCTCATGAGTACTACTGCGGTAAATCTGGCGCTCGCCGCCGCTTCAATGGAAAGTGCAAACCTTCAGGAACGAAAAGACGTCGACGTACTGCTGATTGGCGCAGGCGTGATGAGTGCGACTTTGGGCGCATGGCTGCAAGATCTCGAGCCTGACTGGTCAGTTGAGATGGTTGAACGTCTTGATGATGTGGCCGTTGAATCCTCTAATGGCTGGAATAACGCCGGAACCGGTCACGCCGCGCTGGCGGAGCTCAACTATACGCCGCAGAAGGCGGATGGCAGCATCGACATCGCCAAAGCGGTCGCGATTAACGAATCGTTCCAGATTTCGCGTCAATTCTGGGCGTATCACGTGCAGAAAGGCAACCTGCGCAATCCCAAAAGCTTTATCCACAGTACGCCGCACATGAGTTTCGTCTGGGGCGACGATAACGTTGAATTCCTGCGCAAGCGTTTCAATGCGCTGCAGAAAAGCACGCTGTTCCGCGGCATGAATTACTCTGAAGATCGCGATCAAATCACGGAGTGGATTCCGCTGGTGATGAACGGCCGCGACAGCAAACAGAAAGTGGCGGCGACCTGGACCGAAATGGGTACCGACGTGAACTTCGGTGAAGTAACGCGCCAGCTGATTGCCTCTTTAGAGAAGAAAGCCAATTTCCGCCTGCGTCTGCGCCAGGAAGTGCGTGATATCAAACGCCTGAGCGACGGTCGCTGGCAGGTCACGCTGCATAATCTGGCCAGCGGTGAAAATCGTGTGCTGACCACGCGCCAGCTGTTTATCGGTGCCGGCGGTGCGGCGTTGCCGCTGCTGCAGAAATCCGGCATTCCGGAAGTGAAAGGCTACGCCGGTTTCCCGGTGGGCGGTTCATTCCTCGTGACGGAAAATCCTGACGTGGTGAAACAGCATATGGCGAAGGTGTATGGCAAAGCCAGCGTCGGCGCACCGCCGATGTCGGTGCCGCACGTCGATACCCGCGTGCTGGATGGCAAACAGGTGCTGCTGTTTGGGCCGTTTGCTACCTTCTCAACCAAATTCCTCAAAGAGGGTTCGCTGCTGGATATGTTCGGCGCGATGAACACCAGCAACCTCAAGCCGATGGTGCAGGTTGGCCTGAAGAGCTTCGAACTGGTGAAATATCTGGTTGATCAGGTGTTGCAAAGCGACAGCGATCGTATGGAAGCGTTGCGCGCTTACGTGCCGCAGGCGAAGCATGAAGATTGGCGTTTAGTCACTGCCGGCCAGCGCGTGCAAATCATCAAGAACGATGCCGTTGAAGGTGGCGTGCTGCGTCTTGGTACTGAAGTGGTGACTTCGGAAGATGGCACCATTTCCGCCCTGCTGGGTGCCTCGCCGGGCGCCTCCACCGCCGCACCGATTATGCTTGAGCTGATGGCGAAAGCCTTCCCGGAACAGATGCGTTCACCGGAGTGGCAGACCAAAATCCGCATGGTGATCCCATCGTGGGGCCGCAAGCTGAACGGCGACGTCGCACTGACCGAGAAAGTGCTGGCCGATACCAGTCGCGTGCTGCAACTCGACTACGAGCCGGTGATTACACCCGATGCCGCCAACGATGAAGCGCGCGAAACCGCGCACGTGGTGGGTAAGTAACAAGGTAGTATCGGATGTTGGCAAGATGAGAGGCCGCGAAAGCGGCCTCTTTTTTATGGCTAGCTCAGCAGCACCGCGTCGTACAACATCCACGCAGTTGTCGCCACCAGCGACAGCGCCATCAAACTGTTAAACGCCTGACGTTTCCACGCGACCTGCAGATGGCTGCGAAGGCGATCGCCCAGCGCTGCCCAAATCAAAATGCACGGCAGATTCAGTGCGGCGAATCCCAACAGCACCGTCAGCACGCCGTTACTGTTGGCGTACATCAGCGCCACGTTGGTGACCATCAGCCAGGCTTTGGGATTCACCGCCTGGAAACAGATGCCGCCAATTAGCGTCATGGGACGCGGGCGTTCACGCAGTTGCGGCGCGCCAGCGCGGAAAATCTTCCACGAAAGCCACAGCAGATAGCTACAGCCGACTACCGTCAGCGGCAGGCGAATCGCGCCCATCCAGTGCAGCAGCGCATCCAGCGCCACGCTCGCCAGCAGCATCTGTATTGCGCAGCCTAGCAGGATGCCAAACAGCATCGGCAGCGTGCGTTTAAAGCCAAAATTAACACCCGACGTTGCCAGCAGCAGGTTATTTGGACCCGGCGTGATCGACATCACGGTGACGTAGCTGAAGAATGAGGGATCGAGCATGATGCGCTTCCTGAAGAATCAATGATGCCTTCATGCTAATGCGTATGTTGCAATGGAAACAGAGACACAAAACCACTATTGTAATGGGTACAGTTGTTTTAAAAATTAATTGTACCCATTGCGCGCGGAGGCTTTTGTGTCCCTTCCACTCTCATCCGGTCAAACGCTGTATCAGCAGTTGGTCGATAGCTTTGCCGAGTCGATACATCAGGGCACGCTGAAGCCGGGTAAACGGCTGCCGGCGATACGCCGCGTGGCACAATCGCATCAGGTGAGTATCAATACCGTGCTCAATGCATGGCAAATCCTCGAAGATCGCGGCCTGATTGAATCGCGGCCGCAGTCGGGTTATTACGTGCGTGGCGTGCTGCCCGCCGTGACGCGTTCAGTAAAACCGCTACCGGCAAAAATCAACGATCCCAGCGCGCAGAAGCTGGAGCTGATTGAGCAAGTGTTCGCGGCGCAAAATAATCCCGATTACACCAATATCTCATTAGCCTGTCCGCAGGATGGCACCTTCTATCCGGCGGCGCGGATCGGGCGAATTACTGCGTCGATTTTGCGCCAGAATCCCGACATTATCGGACGCTATGCGCTTCCACCCGGTAGTGAGCGCTTACGGGAGGAGATTGCGCGTCGTGCCCTGCACAACGGCATCAACTTGCCGCCGCAGGCGATCACACTGACGCACGGCTGCATGGAAGCACTCCAGCTGGCGCTGCGCGCGGTGACTAAACCCGGCGATTGCATTGGTTTGGAGTCGCCGACCTATTTCTTCCTGTTCCCGCTGCTGGCGTCGCTGGGGCTGAAAGCGCTGGAAATTCCTACCGATCCGCAGCAGGGATTGTCGCTGGATGCGCTGGAGATGCTGCTGCAGGAGAAGCGGGTTCAGGCGGTGATCGCCATGCCCGGCGCGCAGAACCCGCTGGGATATGTGATGCCGCTGGAGAATAAAAAGCGGCTGGCGAAGTTAGTGAACACTTACCACGTTCCGCTGCTGGAAGATGGTTTGTACGACGAATTGCAGTTTGAGTGGCCGCTGTCGCCGCCAGTAAAGGCGTTTGATAGCGAGGGTTGGGTGATTTACTGCACCAGCTTTACCAAAAC
This sequence comes from Pantoea endophytica, assembly GCF_002858935.1. Taxonomy (GTDB): domain Bacteria; phylum Pseudomonadota; class Gammaproteobacteria; order Enterobacterales; family Enterobacteriaceae; genus Pantoea; species Pantoea leporis. The sequence goes on from NZ_PJRT01000018.1 coordinate 183,300, forward strand.
CGTGGCGCCTGATTTCCGCGTCGGCTGGACTGCTGCCGGGCGTTTTCATGACGCTATCGCTCACCTCAAAGCGGTGTCGTCGATGGCGGAATCACGCTTGTTAAGTGAAACCCTGGCCGAATTTCTTGCCAGCGGCGGCTACGATCATCATCTGCGCACGCTGCGTCGGCGCTATGCCGCCAATCTGGATGCGGCGCGCGGGATTCTGGCACGCCACTTTCCGCAGGGCACGCGCGCGACCCTGCCGCGCGGCGGATTTGTTTTTTGGGTCGAACTGCCGGGGAACATTGATACCGTAGAGATGTTTCATCGTCTGCTGCAGGAGCAAATCTGTGTGACGCCGGGCGCGCTCTACTCCCTGAGCGATCGCTACAAACATGCGTTGCGCCTCTCCTGCTGCTACCCGTTTGATGAACGTTATACGTGGGCGCTGCAGCGCACCGGCGCGCTGGCCTGTGAAATGACAGGCCTCGCGCCGGGACAGGATTAGGGTTTGCCGTTGCGGCCCCAGGTGGTGTAAGGCTCGCGTTCGGTCAGGCGTTCGTAATAAGTCTGCACCGCCGGGAAGTCAGGGTGTTCCAGCGGGGTTTCAAACCAGCGGTTCACCGCCAGCCCAACCGGAATATCGGCCAGCGAGAAATTGCGGCCTGCGACATAGCGCCCGGTTTTCTCCAGATGCTGGTTGAGTATGTTCATGGTGTGCGTCCAGCCTTTCACCGCCGCCGCCAGCAAGCGGGGATCCTGATGCGCCGGCGAGTTGCGCACCAGCGACATAAATGCGTAACGCCAGGACGTGTTAAGTTCGGTGGCTTGCCAATCCATCCACTGATCAACTGGCGCGCGCGCGCGGGGATTGTCGGGATAGAGCCATTCGCCGCCATTGCTGTTGGCGAGATAGCGCAGAATAGCGTTGGATTCCCACAGCACGAAGTCGTCCTCGATTATTACCGGGACCATGGCGTTGGGATTGAGTGCCATAAACTCTTTCGAGTGCAGCGATTGTGGATCATCGCCCCAGGGTTCTAATTCGTACGCAATATCGAGTTCTGCGCACAGCCACAGAACTTTTCGCACGTTTATTGATGAAGTACGGCCAAGAACTTTTAACATTGCGGACTCCGATTCCAGAATTCTTAATCTATTCATAGCCCTGTTGCTGGCCTTTCGCAATCAGCAGGATGTAAATCCCGATTTCAGACAACCTCAACGAGGAAGGAGTGACAATGAAGGTCGCATTTAAACAGGTGGACGTGTTTACCTCATCGGCGTTTAAAGGTAATCCGCTGGCGGTGATCATGGATGCACAGGGATTGAGTGACGCGCAGCTGACGGCGATTGCGCGCTGGACCAATCTGTCGGAAACCACCTTTGTGCTGCCGCCACAGGATGCGTCGGCGGATTACCGCGTGCGCATTTTTACCGTCGAAGGTGAACTGCCTTTTGCCGGGCATCCGACGTTAGGTACCGCGCATGCGCTGCTGGAAGCCGGTTGGCCGCTGAAAACGCCGGGAAAAATCGTGCAGGAGTGCGGCGTTGGTCTGGTTGAGGTGAAAATCAGCGATGACGGAGCGCTGGCGTTTGCCGCGCCTGCCGCCACATTAACGCCGTTCAGTGATGCGCTGATGAGCAGCGCGCTGAACAGTGAATCATTCGATCTCAGCCAAATGCCGACCATCGTTGATATGGGTATTCGCTGGCTGCTGATTCCGATGAGTAGCGCGCAAGCGGTGCTGGATGTGGTGCCGTCAGCAGCCGATTTACACCGTTTACATCAGCATGCTGAGGTTAACGGTACGGCAATTTTTGGTGCGTTACCGTCGGGCGAAAACGAGCAGTATGAAGTGCGCGCATTGCTGGTTGAGAACGGCAGCTTGACTGAGGATCCGGTGACCGGCAGCGCCAACGCCTGTCTGGCGCGCTATTTCGAGGCTAACAAGCAAACGCGGGATTATCGGGCGCGTCAGGGCAGCGCGATTCAGCGGGAAGGTCGCATTCAGGTGAGTTTTAGCGATAAAGCGATCTGGATTGGTGGCCAAACCGTGACGGTGATTGACGGGACGATTGAGCTGTAATTGTAATCTGCACCATCCGTAGCGGCGCAATTTATTGCGCAATAAATTGCGCCGCTACGAATATGTGCATCAGTTTATATTTTTACAGACCTTGGCCGCCTGAGGCTTCAATGCGCTGTGCGGTGATCCAGCCGGTTTCATCGCTGAGAATCGCGCTGATGGCATCGCCGATATCACCCGGCAAGCCGACGCGGCCCAGCGCGGTGACTGAAGCGATATGATCGTTGAGATCTTTGGTATCACGCACGCGACCGCCGCCGAAGTCGGTTTCAATCGCGCCTGGCGCCAGAATGTTGACGCGGATATGACGCTCGCCTAACTCTTTGGCCTGATAGCGCGTTAACACTTCCATCGCGCCTTTAATTGAGGCGTACGTGCCTGAACCTGGCAGCGTTAAACGGGTTAAACCGCTGGAGATATTCAGGATGCGTCCACCATCAACGATCAGCGGCAGCAGTTTTTGCGTCAGGAAGAACGGCCCTTTGAAGTGCACATTCACCAGCGCATCAAACTCATCTTCGCTGGTCTCTGCAAACAGCTTGTAGTGACCGTGACCAGCGTTGTTCACTAAATAATCAAAGCTGTCACGCTGCCAGGTTTTCTGCAACGCTTCTTTCACCTGCGCCACGAAGCCGTCAAACGTGCCGGTGTCGCCTACATCCAGCTGCAACGCCACCGCACGCGCGCCCAGCGCTTCAATCTCCTGCACAACCGCCTGCGCTTCTTCCGCGTGCCCGCGATAGGTAAACAGGATATCAGTGCCTTTGGCAGCCAGTTTCAGCGCCCCATTCTTGCCTAAACCGCGATTTCCGCCGGTAATCAATGCAATTTTATGACTCATGTTTCGCTCCAGTTGGAAAATTGAACACGTGTTAAGGATATTCGTGAAAAATTGATCTATAAACGCAGAGGAATACGCAGCACTGTTTCACTAACAACAACAATCGGTGAACAACATGGATAAAATTCACGCTATGCAGGTTTTTGTGCGGGTGGCAGAAATGGGCAGTTTTACCCGTGCGGCAGAAAGCTTAGGTTTACCGAAAGGCAGCGTATCCCGCCAGCTGCAGGCGCTGGAGAATCAAATGGGGACGCGCCTGCTGCATCGCACCACGCGACGTGTGCATCTGACGCAGGACGGCCTGGTTTATTACGATCGCTGCCTCGATTTACTGTCGATGCTCGACGACATGGACAGCCTGTTCCAGCACGATCCCGGCACCTTAAGCGGCAAATTGCGCGTGGACATGTCGGTGGCGATGGCGACCGGCTTTGTGCTGCCACGATTGCCGGAGTTTTTGCAGCACTATCCCGGTCTGGAAATTGAGTTGAGCAGCAGCGATCGTCAGGTTGATGTGATTCGCGAAGGATTTGACTGCGTGGTGCGCGTCGGCGAGCTGAAAGATTCCGGGCTGATTGCGCGGAAAATCGGCTCGCACGCCTTGATCAACTGCGCCAGCCCCGGCTACCTTTCCCGCTTCGGCATGCCGGTGCGGCTGGAAGATCTGTCGCAACACGCGATGGTGCATTACACCCAGCAACTGGGACAACCTTCATTGGGCTTTGAATATTTTGATGGCAAACAGTGTCATTACGTTCAAACCGGCGGCGTAGTGACGGTAAACAGCACCGAAACCTATCGCGCCGCCTGTATGGCAGGGCTCGGCATTATTCAGGTGCCGGCGATTGGCGTACAGCCGCTACTGGAGTCGGGGCAACTGGTGGAAGTGCTGCATCATTTCCCGGCGAAACCCATGCCCATCTCGCTGCTTTATCCGCATCGCCGCAACGTGGCGCGCCGCGTGCGAGTGTTTATGGAATGGCTCAGCCAAGTCCTGCAGGAATATGTAACTTAGCAGACTATAATTGTATTTTCGCAGTGAACAGGATGACTATCGTCTATGACGGACAAAACCCCTAAACAGACCGCGGCCGAGGCAGAAGCCAAGCCGCTGATTGATATTAAAACCGGCAATAAAACCGTGGACGGCTCGATTCAGAATGTGTCGCGCTTCGCTGCCCGGTTCCAGGCGATTCCGGCGGTGGCGCACTTTATGCGCGCGCTGGAACGCTTTAACGATCGCCTCGGTAGTCAGTTTGGCGCGGCGATCACTTACTTCTCCTTTCTCTCTCTGATACCGATTTTGATGGTCTCCTTTGCGGCAGTCGGTTTTGTGCTGGCGTCGAATCAGGATTTGCTCACCGAGTTGATCAACAAAATCGTTAACAGCATCAGCGATCCGACGCTGGCCACCACGCTGAAAAATACGGTGAATACCGCGATTCAGCAGCGTGCCACAGTGGGATTAACCGGTTTGCTGCTGGCGCTCTACTCCGGCATTAACTGGATGGGCAACCTGCGTGAAGCGGTGCGCGCGCAGTCACGCGACGTGTGGGAACGCACGCCGGACGATCAGGAGAAATTCTGGAAGAAGTACGCGCGCGATCTGATTTCGCTGTTGGGTTTGATGTTTGCGCTGGTGATTACGCTGTCGCTGACCTCGATTGCCGGCGCGGCGCAGGCAGCGATCGTTAACGCGCTGGGGCTGGAAGACATTGAGTGGCTGCGTCCAGCGATGACGGTGATTGCGTTATCCATCTCTATCCTGGCTAACTATCTGCTGTTCCTGTGGATCTTCTGGATTTTACCGCGCCACAAGCCGCGTAAAAAAGCGCTGTTCCGCGGCACGCTGCTGGCGGCGATTGGCTTTGAGGTGATCAAGTTTGTAATGACGCTGACGCTGCCGAAGCTGGCAAGCTCGCCGTCGGGCGCGGCCTTTGGTTCAGTACTCGGCTTAATGGCGTTCTTCTACTTCTTTGCGCGTTTGACGCTGTTCTGCGCCGCGTGGATCGCCACCGCCAAATACAAAGATGATAAAGAGATGCCGCAGCCGCATCAGGCTAAATAAGCCAACGAGGTTGTTACAATTGCCGTACTAGCTAAAAATGTCTCCTGCTGGCTGCTTTTTCAGCAAAAACCAGCAGGAAACGCTAAAGGGTCACTTTAATTTGGCCCTTTTGCAGAGATTCCCGCCAAAAAAGTGACACTTCCCGTTCCCATCCGCCACTGATCGCAGCAACTCAGAAATTATCCACTTATTCGCCGAAAAAGCCCGGTCTGACGCGGTTTTTCGCCATTGAATGCCGCAAACCAGGTGCGTAAGATTCTCTGTCTACATTTACAATTAAGAAACACTTATGCAAGCCTCCATCACAGAAACACTCGACAAAAAACACGACGACACGCCGGTCAATTCACGTGGCAAAGTGGTTGTGGCATCGCTTGTCGGCACCGCCATTGAGTTCTTCGATTTCTATATCTATGCCACCGCTGCGGTGATTATTTTCCCGCACATCTTCTTCCCGCAGGGCGATCCGACCGTGGCCACGTTGCAGTCGCTGGCGACCTTCGCGATCGCCTTCGTGGCGCGTCCTATCGGTTCTGCCGTGTTTGGACACTTTGGCGACCGCGTTGGCCGTAAAGCCACCTTGGTGGCATCGCTGCTGACCATGGGCGTCTCGACGGTGCTGATTGGTTTACTGCCAGGTTATGAAACCATTGGCGTGGCAGCGCCGCTGCTGCTGGCGCTGGCGCGTTTTGGTCAGGGTCTTGGCCTTGGTGGCGAATGGGGCGGCGCGGCGCTGCTGGCGACCGAAAATGCCCCGGCGAAGAAACGTGCGCTTTATGGTTCGTTCCCACAGCTCGGCGCGCCGATTGGCTTCTTCTTCGCTAACGGCACGTTCCTGCTGCTTTCTTGGTTGCTGACCGACGAGCAGTTCATGAACTGGGGCTGGCGCGTGCCGTTTATTCTCTCTGCGGTGCTGGTGTTAATTGGCCTGTATGTGCGCGTTTCGCTGCATGAAAGCCCGGTATTCGCCAAAGTGCAGAAAGAGAACAAACAGGTGAAAATGCCGATCGGCACGCTGCTGAGTAAGCATCTGACCGCCACCATTCTCGGCACCTTCATCATGCTCGCCACTTACACGCTGTTCTACATCATGACCGTGTATTCGATGAGTTACGGCACTGCACCCGCACCGGCTGGCCTTGGCTATTCGCGTAACAGCTTCCTGTGGATGCTGATGGTGGCGGTGATTGGTTTTGGTGTGATGGTGCCGATTGCCGGTCTGCTGGCCGATCGCTTTGGTCGTCGTAAAACCATGATCACCATTACGTTGATGATTATCGCCTTTGCATTGATGTTCCCAATGCTGCTGGGTTCCGGTTCTCAGGTGCTGGTAATGGGCTTCCTGATCCTTGGTCTAAGCATTATGGGCCTGACGTTTGGTCCGATGGGCGCGCTGCTGCCAGAGCTGTTCCCAACGGAAGTGCGTTATACCGGCGCATCGTTCTCTTACAACCTGTCGTCGATTCTTGGTGCCTCGGTAGCGCCTTATATCGCCACCTGGCTGAACGCCCATTACGGTTTGCAGGCGGTGGGCTTCTATCTGGCTTCGATGGCGGTGTTGACGTTGATCGCGCTGATTGCCTGTAAAGAGACGCGAAATCAGACGCTGTATGAAGCGGTGTGATTGAGCTGACTGTACTTTGTACGTGCTTGCTGTCCCCCATCCCGGCCTTCCCCCGCTAGCGGGGGAAGGAGACGCTGCCACATGCAGCTTCAGAACTAACATATGGCAGCATCTTCCTCCCCCATTCATGGGGGAGGACCGAGGAGGGGGACACCGAGCACATACCTGGAGCAACAGCGAGCACTAATTAAAAAAAACCCCGGCAAGCCGGGGTTTTTTATTGTGCTGAAAACTGTGTCGCGCGTGGCTTAGCCAGCGACAGCGATACGTTTCATATCGGTCATGTAGCCACGCAGTTTGCGGCCTACAGATTCGATTGGGTGCTGACGAACGGCTTCGTTGACGTCACGCAGCTGCGCGTTATCCACCTGCGTACCTTCAACTGCTTTGCCCAGATCGCCCGGCTGCAGCGTGGTCATGAACTCTTTCAGCAGTGGAACTGCCGCAAAGGAGAACAGGTAGTTACCGTATTCTGCGGTATCCGAGATAACCACGTTCATTTCATACAGACGCTTACGTGCGATGGTGTTAGCAATCAGCGGCAGCTCGTGCAGTGATTCATAGTAAGCCGACTCTTCGATGATGCCCGCGTCAACCATGGTTTCGAATGCCAGCTCAACGCCTGCTTTCACCATCGCAACCATCACGACGCCTTTGTCGTAATATTCCTGCTCTTCGATTTTACCATCAAACTGCGGTGCGTTTTCGAATGCCGTTGCGCCGGTCTCTTCACGCCAGGTCAGCAGGTTTTTGTCGTCGTTAGCCCAGTCAGCCATCATGCCTGAAGAGAATTCGCCAGAGATGATGTCATCCATGTGCTTCTGGAACAGCGGAGCCATGATGGTTTTCAGCTGCTCAGACAAAGCATAAGCGCGGATTTTTGCCGGATTAGACAGGCGATCCATCATCAACGTGATGCCGCCAAACTTCAGTGATTCGGTGATGGTTTCCCAGCCGAACTGAATCAGTTTTTCGGTGTAAGCCGCGTCGTGACCTTCAGCTACCAGCTTGTCGAAGCACAGCAGAGAACCGGCCTGCAGCATACCGCACAGGATGGTCTGCTCGCCCATCAGGTCAGATTTCACTTCCGCAACGAAGGAAGATTCCAGCACGCCTGCACGGTCGCCGCCGGTCGCTGCTGCCCAGGCTTTAGCAATCGCCATGCCTTCGCCTTTCGGATCGTTTTCCGGGTGAACGGCAATCAGCGTAGGTACACCGAAACCACGCTTGTACTCTTCACGTACTTCCGTACCTGGGCACTTCGGTGCCACCATTACTACGGTGATGTCATTGCGGATGGTTTCGCCCACTTCAACAATGTTGAAACCGTGTGAGTAACCCAGCGCAGCGCCATCTTTCATCAGCGGCTGAACAGCCTGAACGACCGCCGAGTGCTGCTTGTCTGGCGTCAGGTTAACCACCAGATCGGCCTGTGGGATCAGCTCTTCGTAAGTACCGACTTTGAAGCCGTTGTCGGTCGCTTTGCGGAAAGAGGCACGCTTCTCAGCAATCGCTTCAGCACGCAGGGCATACGCCACGTCCAGACCAGAATCACGCATGTTCAGACCCTGGTTCAGACCCTGAGCGCCACAGCCAACGATGACCACTTTCTTGCCTTTCAGGAAGCTAGCGCCATCTGCGAATTCGTCGCGTGACATGAAACGACATTTGCCCAGCTGCGCTAACTGGTTGCGCAGATTCAATGTGTTGAAGTAATTAGCCATGGGTACTCCGGTTAGATGTTGTGTTTGTTTTTGTTCAGTAACGACGTTATCTCTTACGCCGCGAATGACCCCATCATATGACAGGAAATCCGTTGCTTAAATTGATATATTAGCAAGGTCACATTGCATAATTTGCAACATAACCTTGAGGCGATACGCGCATGGATTTACGAGACCTGAAACTCTTCCTCCATCTGGCTGAAAGCTGCCACTTTGGCCGCACCGCGCGTGCCATGCACGTCAGCCCTTCAACCCTTTCGCGCCAGATTCAGCGCCTGGAAGAGGATGTCGGTCACGCGCTGTTCCTGCGTGATAACCGCACCGTCACGCTAACCGAAGCCGGTGAGCGCCTGCGCCAGTTTGCGCAGCAGACGTTGCTGCAATATCAGCAGCTACGCCATGTGATGGATCTCAACGGCCCGTCACTGAGCGGCGAGCTGCGCCTGTTCTGCTCGGTGACCGCCGCTTACAGCCATCTGCCGCCGATTCTCGATCGCTTTCGTGCTGAACATCCGCAGGTAGAGATCAAACTTACTACCGGTGATGCCGCCGATGCGATTGAGATGGTGCAGTCCGGCGACGCCGATCTCGCCATTGCCGGTCGCCCAGAATCGCTGCCGGCCAGCATAGATTTTACGCCACTGGGCCTGATTCCGCTGGTGCTGATCGCTCCGGCGCTGCCTTGTCCGGTGCGCAATCAGGCGACGCAGGAGCAACCCGATTGGGCGCAGATTCCGTTTATCCTGCCGGAACAAGGACCTGCACGCCGCGGCATCGATTTATGGTTCCGTCGCCAGCGCATTCCCAATCCGCAGATTTATGCCACGGTCTCCGGGCATGAGGCGATTGTGTCGATGGTGGCGCTGGGGTGTGGTATTGCGCTGCTGCCGGATGTGGTGCTGGAGAACAGCCCGGAACCGGTGCGCAATCGCGTGTTAACGCTGGAGAATGTGGAGTCGGTCGCACCGCTGGAACTCGGCGTTTGCGTACAAAAAAAGCGGCTCGGAGAGCCGCTTATCAATGCGTTCTGGCACCAACTGTAGTTACTGCCCGGCGAGGAAGAAACGGAACGCCGGGTTGCTCGCTTCGTCATGCCATTCGTAACCCAACGCGGTGAGATGTGTTTCGAAATCCGGTTCCTGATCGTTGGCTTCAAACGCCGCCAGCACGCGGCCATAATCGGTGCCGTGGCTGCGATAATGGAACAGCGAGATATTCCAGTGCGCGCCCAGCGTCTGCAGGAACTTCAGCAGCGCGCCCGGTGCTTCCGGGAATTCAAAGCTAAACAGGCGTTCGCGCAGCGGCTTGGATGGACGTCCGCCCACCATGTAGCGCACGTGCAGCTTGGCCATTTCATCATCCGACAGATCCACCACGTTATAACCGGCTTCGCTGAGTTGGCTGATGATCTCACTGCGCTCCTCCAGCCCGCGCGTTAAGCGCACGCCGACGAAAATGCAGGCGTTATCCGCATCCGCATAACGATAGTTGAACTCGGTGATAGAACGCCCGCCGATGGTCTGACAGAACTTGAGGAAACTGCCCTGCTGTTCTGGAATAGTGACCGCCAGCAGCGCTTCACGCTGTTCGCCCAGTTCGCAACGCTCGGAGACATAACGCAAGCCGTGGAAGTTGACGTTAGCGCCCGACAACACGTGCGCCAGGCGCTCGCCTTTGATGTCGTGCAGCTGGATGTACTTCTTCATACCCGCCAGCGCCAGCGCGCCAGAAGGTTCCGCCACGGCGCGCACATCTTCGAACAGATCTTTCACCGCTGCGCAAATCGCATCGCTATCCACCGTGATGATGTCATCGAGATACTCCTGACACAGACGGAAGGTTTCGCTGCCGATGCGTTTGACCGCCACGCCTTCAGCAAACAAGCCCACGCGCGCCAAATCGACCGGCTCACCTGCTTCTAGCGCGGCCTTTAGACAGGCTGAATCTTCCGACTCAACGGCGATCACTTTGATTTGCGGCATCAGCTGTTTGATCAGCACCGCCACGCCCGCCGCCAGACCGCCGCCGCCAACCGGCACGAAGACGCGATCGAGATGCGCATCCTGCTGCAGCAACTCCATCGCCAGCGTGCCCTGCCCGGCGATCACCGCCGGATGGTCAAACGGAGGAACGAAGGTGTAACCCTGCTGCTCCGCCAGCTCGATCGCTTTGGCTTTCGCCTCGTCGAAGTTGGCACCAAACAGATAAGCCTCACCGCCAAATGCGCGTACTGCATCAACCTTGATGTCTGCCGTGGCCAACGGCATCACAATCAGTGATTTGATGCCAAGCGTGCTGGCCGAGAGCGCCACGCCCTGCGCATGGTTACCGGCCGAAGCCGTGACCACGCCGCGCGCTTTTTGCTCTTCGTTCAGCCCGGCAATCATCGCGTAAGCCCCGCGCAGCTTGAAGCTGTGCACCGGCTGACGATCTTCACGCTTCACCAGAATGGTGTTGCCAAGACGCGATGAAATTTTTTCCATTTTTTGCAGCGGCGTCACCTGGGCAATTTCATACACCGGTGAACGCAGCACTGCGCGCAAATACTCCGCGCCGTTTGGCGTCGCGGAAAGCGGTTGAGACTCAGCCATCGGTTAGCCTCCCAGCTTGGACTTATCGCGCACCGCGCCTTTGTCTGCGCTGGTCGCCAGTGATGCATAGGCGCGCAGGGCAAAGGAGACTTCACGCACGCGGCCGTGCGGGGTATAAGCCGCATCGCCGCGCGCTTGCTCTTCTTCACGACGGGCGTGCAGTTCGTTATCCGGCACCGCCAGCTTGATGCCACGGTTCGGGATATCGATCTCAATCATGTCGCCATCTTTCACCAGCGCGATGGTGCCGCCGCTCGCCGCTTCTGGAGAGGCGTGACCAATCGACAGACCAGATGTGCCGCCAGAGAAGCGACCGTCGGTGATCAGTGCGCAGCTTTTGCCGAGGCCCATGGATTTCAGATAAGTGGTCGGATAGAGCATTTCCTGCATGCCCGGTCCGCCTTTCGGTCCTTCGTAGCGGATCACCACGACGTCGCCGGCTACCACTTTGCCGCCAAGGATCGCTTCAACCGCATCGTCCTGGCTTTCGTACACTTTGGCCGGGCCTTTGAAGGTGAGGATCTCTTTGTCTACGCCCGCGGTTTTAACGATGCAGCCATCTTCGGCAATGTTGCCGTAAAGCACGGCTAAGCCGCCATCCTGCGAGTAAGCGTGTTCGCGAGTACGAATACAGCCTTCGGCACGATCGTCATCCAGCGTGTCCCAACGGCAATTCTGCGAGAACGCCTTGGTGGTACGAATACCAGCAGGACCGGCGCGGAACATATCCTTCACCGCCTGATCTTTGGTCAGCATGATGTCGTACTGATCCAGAGTTTCACGCATGCTCTGCTGCAGAATGTTGCGCGCGCTGGTGTCGATCAAACCGGCGCGATCCAACTCACCGAGAATGGCGATTACGCCACCCGCACGGTGCACATCTTCCATGTGATATTTCGGCGTACTTGGCGCCACTTTACACAGCTGCGGCACTTTGCGAGACAAGCGATCGATATCGGAGATGTTGAAGTCGATTTCGCCTTCCAGCGCCGCTGCCAGCAGGTGCAGAACGGTATTGGTGGAACCGCCCATGGCGATATCCAGCGTCATCGCATTCTCGAACGCCGCTTTGGTGGCGATGTTACGCGGCAGCATGTTGACGTCATCCTGCTCGTAGTAGCGTTTGGTAAGGCTAACGATGCGCTTACCGGCATTGATGAACAGCTCTTTACGGTCGGCGTGCGTGGCCAGCAGTGAACCGTTACCTGGCTGCGACAAGCCCAGCGCTTCGGTCAGACAGTTCATGGAGTTGGCGGTGAACATACCGGAACAGGAACCACAGGTTGGACAAGCAGAACGTTCGATCTGATCGCTGTCGGCATCGCTGACGTTCGGGTTGGCACCCTGAATCATTGCATCAACCAGATCCAGCTTGATGATTTGATCAGACAGTTTGGTTTTACCGGCTTCCATCGGGCCGCCAGACACAAAGATCACCGGAATGTTGAGGCGCAGTGACGCCATCAGCATGCCTGGGGTGATTTTGTCGCAGTTGGAGATACATACCATGGCATCGGCGCAGTGCGCGTTGACCATGTACTCCACTGAATCGGCAATCAGCTCGCGTGAAGGCAGTGAATACAGCATGCCGCCATGACCCATGGCGATACCGTCATCCACCGCAATGGTGTTGAACTCTTTGGCCACGCCGCCGGCTGCTTCGATTTCCTCAGCAACCAGTTTGCCAAGATCGCGCAGGTGCACGTGGCCCGGTACGAATTGGGTGAATGAGTTGACCACGGCGATAATCGGCTTACCGAAATCGTCGTCGGTCATTCCTGTCGCGCGCCACAAGGCACGGGCACCGGCCATGTTACGTCCATGGGTGGTGGTGGCGGAACGGTACTTAGGCATGCTCTATTTACTCCAGTAATAATAAGGTTGCGGGCGCCATCTGACGCCCGCAAAAAATCTCGTTATGCGTTAACCGGATCCAACCAGCCCCACTTGTCTTCCGTCTCGCCAGTGAACAGGCCAAAGAATGCCTTCTGGATACGACCGGTGACCGGACCACGTTTACCTTCGCCGACCTGAATACCGTCGACGCTGCGCACCGGGGTGATCTCCGCTGCAGTACCTGACATGAAGACTTCGTCGGCCAGATACAGGGATTCGCGCGACAGAACCTGCTCACGCACTTCAATACCCATGTCTTGCGCCAGCTTGATGATGGCGTCACGGGTGATGCCCGGCAGCGCTGAAGAAGTGAACGGCGGCGTGAACAGAATGCCATCTTTCACTTCGAACAAGTTTTCGCCAGCACCTTCTGAAATATAGCCGTTGGTGTCGAGCGCGATACCTTCCTGATAGCCGTGGCGGCGCGCTTCGCTGCCTACCAGCAGAGAGGAGAGATAGTTACCACCCGCTTTCGCGGCGGTTGGCAAGGTGTTTGGTGCAACGCGGTTCCACGAAGAAACCATGGCATCGATACCGTTTTCCAGCGCTTCAGCGCCCAGGTAAGCACCCCAAGGGAAGGCAGCGATGATTACATCGGTGGTGTAGCCATCTGGCGGGTTCACACCCAGACCCACGTCACCCACGAAGGCCAGCGGACGGATATAAGCGCTTTTCAGTTTGTTCACGCGGATCACTTCGCGGCACGCTTCCATCAATTCATCAACGCTGGCTTTAATCGGGAAACGATAAATTTTAGCGGATTCATGCAGACGCTTCATATGCTCACGGTGGCGGAACACCACTGGACCTTTGTGTGAGTCGTAGCAACGCACGCCTTCAAACACAGAAGTACCGTAGTGCAGGGCGTGAGACATAACGCTGACCTTGGCGTCTTCCCACTTAACCATCTCACCATTGAACCAAATAAAGTCTGCTTTCTTCGTACTCATTGCTTTTTCCTTTGGCGACTATGCGCGGATTTGTTGTGTTGTCTGTTGTTGGATCTCGACGCAAGCGACATCCATAAGTTTGCTTAACTGCGAAGACAGTAAATCGACTGAGCGTTGGCTGGCAACGGTCATTTCGATATTAATGTTCTCCGCATTGACCGCGGTGGCCATATTCATCGCACACACCTGGAAACCACGGTGACGCACGACACGCAAAATGCGCTCCAATATTTCAGGACGAAAACGGGCTTCGATAGACAATTGATGCTGATTCATGCGGTTTTCTCCATCATGTTTGCGTTGCTGGCACCTGGCGGTACCAATGGCCAGACGTTTTCATGCTCATCTATCGAAACATGCAGGAAGTAAGGACCTTCACTGTTCAGCAGAGCATCGAGGGCGGCGTCGACCTGATCTTTACGGCTAATGCGCTGGCCTGGGATATCAAACGCGCTGGCCAGCGTGAGGAAATCGGGGTTGTCGGTCAGAATGGTTTCGCTGTAGCGACCATCAAAGAACAGTTGCTGCCACTGGCGCACCATGCCGAGACGCTGGTTATCCAGCAGCAGAATTTTCACCGGCAGCTTGCCGCGCTTGATGGTGCCCAGCTCCTGAATGTTCATCATGATAGAACCATCGCCAGACACGCAGATCACTGTGTCCTCCGGACGTGCTACCTGCGCCCCAATCGCCGCCGGCAGGCCAAAGCCCATAGTGCCGAGACCGCTCGAGGTGATGAAGTTTTCTGGCGCGGTGAAACTCATGTGCTGAGCGGCCCACATCTGGTGTTGACCTACATCGGTGGTGACCACGGCGCTGTCCGCTTTGCGGTCAGACAACTGCTTCAGCAACAACGGCGCATAAATGGCTTCGCCTGGATGATCGTAGCGCCAGTCGAACTCGCTTTTCATCGCGCTGACTTCTTTGCGCCAGCCATCAATGTGCATTGGCATGCTCAGTGCCGGCAGCACCTGATTCATATCGCCCTGCAGTGAAACGTGAGCACGGCGCAGTTTGTTCAGCTCGGCAGGATCGATATCGATATGGATGACGCTGGCGTGCGGTGCGAAGGTGTCCAGCTTGCCAGTAACGCGGTCGTCAAAACGCGCGCCAACCGCAATCAGCAAATCACAGGATTGTACCGCGAGGTTAGCGGCTTTGGTGCCGTGCATGCCCAGCATTCCGAGATAAAGATCGCTGCTGGCATCCGCGCTACCAAGACCTTTCAGCGTAGAAACCATCGGGATACCGGTTTCCTGCGCCATGGCACGTAAGGCTGGAACCGCCTGCGCCATACCCACGCCGCCACCGATATACAGCATCGGCTTATGCGATTGCGCCATCAATGCACGCGCCTCTGCAATGTGCTGCGCGGAGTGGCTGATTTCTTCCTCAACTGGCAGCAGATGAGGCGTCAGTTCGCCATTGGCGATCTGAATGTCTTTCGGGATATCGACCAGTACCGGGCCGGGACGACCCGATTGCGCGATGGCAAAAGCTTCTGCCATCACTGAGGGTAAATCATCAAGCGATTCAACGAGGAAACTGTGTTTGGTGCAGGCTAACGATAAACCAAGAACGTCTATTTCCTGGAAGGCGTCGGTGCCGATGAAGGCCGATGATACCTGGCCGGTGATCGCCACAACCGGGATCGAATCCATCATCGCATCCGCCAAACCGGTGATCAGGTTGGTGGCGCCGGGCCCCGACGTGGCGATACATACGCCAGTCTTGCCGGTTGCGCGGGCATAACCAATAGCAGCCATCACCGCACCTTGCTCATGACGACACAGTAAGTGTTCCACGCCGCCATCGTAGAGCGCATCGTACACTGGCATGATTGCGCCGCCAGGATAGCCAAACACTGTATCGACACCCTGCGCGCGTAAAGCCTGAACTACCCACTGTGCACCTGTCATGGTTATTCTCCTGTATTCCTAGGGGAACAACAGAATTTTATGCTACTGCTCATAATCTGTTCCTCGCTAATTTGCTGATATTTAGCCTGGTCAAAAAAAAACCCCCGGACCTTTCGGTGCGGGGGTTTTTGGAATTCCAGACTTGATTTTTAAGCCTTTCTTTCTCCAAGCGATGCCCCGCACGGTGGGATAATAATCACCACCACGCTAATCACGACTAGGCTAATCACTTGTAGAAGGGCTTTCATGTGTTGTTTGTTTTTTCGATTGTTCGAAGTAATACCTACAGAGTTACCATAGTTAGCGTGTCGTTGACAATAATTTTCATTGGAAAATTTTATGATGCCGCTGGCGGCCCGCCGTTATCACATTGTAAATAAAAGGTTATTTACATTTGTGATAAAAATTCATAACGCCCGCGTCGTAATCTTCATTTGGAGTTTACGATCAAGCTCTGATTTTCAGTGAAAGAGCGGCAATTATCAGGGAATGTAAGGAATCTGGCTCTGAAGTTGAGCAGTAAGCCATTGTTCATCTGTCTGGCTGCTTTGATGATAAGGACAACAAGGAGCGGTTATGTCTTTATCGAAGGTATTAACACGAGCTGCGCTGGGTGTTCAGGCTCCGCTGGTGACGGTGGAAGTGCACATCAGCAACGGCTTGCCGGCCCTGACGCTGGTTGGACTGCCTGAAACCACGGTAAAAGAAGCGCGGGAACGGGTGCGAAGCGCGATTATCAATAGCGGGTTCACCTTCCCGGCGAAACGCGTCACCATCAATCTGGCGCCTGCCGATCTGCCAAAAGAGGGCGGACGCTATGACCTCCCCATCGCTATCGCCATTCTGGCGGCCTCTGAGCAGCTGCCAGACGCAAAACTGGGGCAATTTGAATTCCTGGGGGAGTTAGCACTTAACGGAGCGCTCTGTGGCGTTCAGGCCGCTATTCCAGCTGCGATGGCGGCACTGCAAGCAGGCAGACAAATGGTGTTAGCTGAACAGAATCAACAGGATGTAGGGTTGATTCAACAAGGCGAGACGCTGGTTGGCAAACATCTGGTAGAAATCTGTGCGTTTCTCCATAACAAAACCACTCTCACTGTCGCGCATTATCAGCCCGAAACGCTTGAACAGGAAAAGCAGGACCTCAGCGATATCATTGGCCAGGATCAGGGCCGACGTGCACTGGAGATCACCGCAGCTGGCGGGCATAACCTATTACTGATTGGGCCGCCTGGCACCGGCAAGACCATGTTAGCGACGCGTCTGCCCGGTATCATGCCACCGTTAGACGACCAGGAAGCGCTGGAGTGCGCCGCTATCGCCAGTCTGGTAAGCAGTGGCAATCTCCATCATCAGTGGCGCAAACGGCCGTTCAGAGCGCCTCATCACAGTTCATCACTCTATGCGCTGGTTGGGGGCGGCTCCTTGCCGCGGCCGGGAGAAATCTCCTTGGCACACAATGGCGTGTTATTCCTCGATGAGCTGCCAGAATTCGAGCGCAGAACGCTTGATGCTTTGCGCGAACCGATTGAATCCGGGGAAATCGCCATTTCACGCACGCGCGCTAAAGTGAAGTATCCCGCGCGCTTTCAATTGATCGGCGCGATGAATCCCAGCCCGACCGGGCATTATCAGGGCAACCATAATCGCTCATCACCTCAGCAGGTGTTGCGCTATCTCAATCGGTTATCAGGACCTTTTCTCGATCGCTTTGATTTATCGTTAGAGGTCCCACTTCTGCCCAGTGGATCGCTAAGTAAGAAACAACAAGTCAGCGAAAGCAGCGCTGAAGTTTTAACTCGCGTCCTCGCCGCACGAAAGATTCAAACAGCACGCAGCGGAAAAGTGAATGCTCATCTCTCTAACCCAGAGATTTTACGCTGGTGTCCATTGAAGCAACAGGATGCTGAATGGCTGGAAGAAGTGTTGAATTCGTTGGGGCTTTCAGTACGCGCCTGGCAGCGGATTTTAAAGGTGGCCAGGACAATCGCTGATTTAGCAGGTGAAGAGCAGATTACTCGTAGTCATTTGCAGGAAGCGGTGGGATATCGCAGTATCGACCGCTTAATGATCTATCTGCACAAGACTCTGGAATAAAAAACGGGGCTTATATAAGCCCCTCTATTCTTAATCATCGCTATCGCTAAAATCTTCCACCGTATCCATCTGCGGCTTGCCGCCAGATAGCGTATGGAAACGCTTAGGTCGCTTGATACGTGCGGTGTATTTCGACCATACACGTTCAGCTTCCGTTTGTGGCTCACGAAGACCACGACATACTTCTAAAAATGAACGCTCTTCTTCTGTAATGGGTTCACGCTTAGCGAGATCCAGTTCATTAAAGGCGTAACCGTGGCGCTCCAGAAGCTGAGCTTCTTTAATGGTGAAATCACCATGACGCGAAAAACCACGTGGGTAATGTTTGTTATCAAAGAAACGATTCGTTGTTGCGAAGCTATCCGCCATTTTACACGCTCCTGACTCTCATATGGCCGTGCTATTTATGGCGCGGAGTATTAGATAGGCTTGACAGAGTGTAAAACAAAACATTTAAATCAGTACGACAAACAATTTTTGGGAGAATGCAGTGGATACGGAATTACTGAAAACTTTCCTCGAAGTGAGCAGAACACGCCATTTCGGGCGTGCTGCTGAAGCGCTTTACCTCACGCAATCTGCCGTTAGTTTTCGCATTCGTCAGCTGGAAAATCAGCTGGGCGTAAACCTTTTTACTCGTCACCGTAATAACATCCGGCTGACTTCAGCAGGCGAGCGTTTATTACCCTATGCCGAAAGCTTGATGAGCACCTGGCTGATGGCCAAAAAGGAAGTTTCGCATACACAACAGCATCATGAGCTTTCAATAGGAGGTAGCGCATCCCTTTGGGAAGCGTACTTAACTCCCTGGTTGCAAACACTTTATGAGAATCGCGAAAGCCTTCATCTCGAGGCACGTATCGCCCAGCGACATTTACTGGTTAAGCAATTGCATGAACGTCAGTTGGACCTGTTGATCACAACTGAAGCGCCAAAAATGGATGAGTTAACCAGCCAGCAAATAGGGCATATTTCGCTCGCATTATTCCGGGCGCGTAAAACCGAGAAGCGTGAAAAATATGACTATATCAAGCTGGAATGGGGCGCAGATTTTCATCAGCATGAAAGTTATCTGTCCAGTGATGATGTTCCCGTATTAACCACCACATCCGCACATTTAACACGCGAATTACTGCATACCACCGGTGCTTGTGCCTTTTTACCTGATTTTTGGCACGGCATTTATAGTGATTTGATGGTTATTCCAGATACACCCGTCGCCGTGCGACCGTTATATGCGGTGTGGCTGCAGAATAGCGATCAGCAAAGTCACATTCGTCAGCTGCTTAAATATCCGGTTTTGACACAATAAGATAATAAATGAGGGAGTTTGAGTGGATCACAGTGAAACTCAAACTCATTTCACTGCCGAATTTTGGACAAAAAAAATCCTTTGCCGAAGCAAAGGATTATTTTCTGGCAGGGGCGGAGGGACTCGAACCCCCAACACCCGGTTTTGGAGACCGGTGCTCTACCAATTGAACTACGCCCCTAATTAGGGTGGCGGAACGGACGGGGCTCGAACCCGCGACCCCCTGCGTGACAGGCAGGTATTCTAACCAACTGAACTACCGCTCCACCGATTCTGTACTGATATCAGACAATCGTTCTGATTTCAGGT
>NZ_PJRT01000019.1 GCF_002858935.1 Pantoea endophytica
CAGAACAAACTCTTTACGTAATGACATGGTATCTCTCGCATCCCAGGACATAAGCGACTCCATAAACGGGTTCTTATGCCTTAGTTGTAAGTGTCTACCATGTCCCCGAACAAGTGTTCACCATGTCCCCGGACTGTACACCGCCTGCGGGAGAGCGTTGGTGTGAAGGCAAACTTACTTTGCCGCTTTGCCACGCCAATCACAGACAAATCCCCCATTAACTGGTTGAATCTCCGGCTTTGATTCCGCGCTGGTAATTTCCCCTTTGCCGCGCCAGGATACTGTTTTCGTCTGAAGAGTGAGTGACGCAATGTTCAAATGGCCGTGGCATGCGCAAATAGAGACTTCAGTACTGGCGCTGCCCTGGCAACAGGCGCTGGCGCAGCCGATCTTTTCACTGCTCGATCCTGATGAAAAAACCGCGCTGGTTACGCTGGCGCAACGCTTCCTGCAGCAGAAAAAAATCTCGCCGCTGCAAGGCCTGCAACTCGATGAACTGTTACTGACGCGTCTGGCGCTGCTGTTCTGTTTGCCAGTGTTGAAGCTCGGTCTCGAATGGCTCGATGGCTTTCATGAAGTGCTGATCTATCCTGAACCTTTCAATGTCGACGATCGCTGGGAAGATGATAACGGCCTGGTGCATCACGCGCCGGCGGTGCACGCTGGACAAAGCTGGACGCAAGGTCCGGTGGTGCTGAATGCGCTGGATATTCAGGATTCGCTCGATCTCTCCGGTTTTAACCTGGTGATCCACGAAGTGGCGCATAAACTCGATGCGCGCGGCAGCGGCTATACCAGCGGCATTCCGGTGATGGCGCTGCGCGATGTCGCCAGTTGGGAGAAAGATCTGCTGCAGGCAATGGCGGAGATTGAAGCGGAAGTTGAGTTAGTCGGTGAACAGGCGGCGACCATCGATCCTTACGCCGCCAGCGATGCGGCTGAATGTTTTGCGGTGCTGTCGGAGTATTTCTTCAGCGCACCGGATTTACTGGCTAACCGTTTCCCGGCGATGTATCGCCATCTGCAGCAGTTCTATCGTCAGGATCCCCTGGCGCGACTGGCGATGCTAACAGCAGAACCTGCTTAAATCGCGATCGCTTTGTACTAATGCTAGCCAGTTGAATACAAATGTGTTTTAAGCTGTTGACACCTGCAAGGGGCGCAATTAATATTCGCCTCGTTCACACGATTCCTCTGTAGTTCAGTCGGTAGAACGGCGGACTGTTAATCCGTATGTCACTGGTTCGAGTCCAGTCAGAGGAGCCATATTTAGAGAAGCCCGCTTAGGAAACTAAGCGGGCTTTTTGCTTTTACACTTCCGTCCAGCCGCGCAGCAGGTTGTGATACATGTTCAGCAGCGACAACAGCTCTGCGCTATCACCGTGACGCGCTTTGAGGCTTTGAATATTGCGATCCAGCTCGAACAGCATGGCACGCTGTTTATCGTCGCGCACCATCGACTGAATCCACAGGAATGAAGCGACGCGCGCACCCTGGGTAACTGGCGTGACGCAATGCAGGCTGCTCGACGGATACAGCACCAGATGGCCCGCTGGCAGTTTCACCTTGTGCTGACCATACGTGTCTTCAATCACCAACTCGCCACCTTGGTAGCTTTCAGGTTCGCTGAGGAACAGCGTGGCGGAGAGATCGGTTCGCATCCAGCCCGCCGCGCCGTTATGGCGTACCGCGCCATCGACATGAAAACCGTAGGTTTCGCCCTGCTCATAACGGTTAAACAGCGGTGTGGAAATCGATCGTGGTAATGCAGCGGAAAAGAACAGCGGGTTGTTGTTCAGGGCCTGCATCACCGCGGTTTGCAGCTGATCGTACAGTGGCGTGCGGGTATCGATCTGCTGATTGTTTTTCACCGTCGCGCCCTGGCTGCCGACCGTCGCCCTTCCGTCGATCCATTCGGCCTGTTGCAGCAGCGTGCTAAAACTCGCTACCTCTTCCGGCGTCAGTACAGCAGGAATGTGATACATCATCGCGTTGTTCTCTCAAAAATTGTGGGGCGCGCACGCCCCACGACGTTAACTTAGAAGTGCACGTTTGCCGTCAGCAGGAAAGTACGTGGCTCGCCCGGATGGTAGCGATAACCGCTCTTGTTGATTGAGGCAACATAGTTGGTATCGAATAGGTTGTACACGTTGAGCTGCAGATCGAGGTTGTTGTTCACCTTGTAGCCCAGTTTGGCATCGGCGACCCAATAACCTTCGGTGTGATCCGGCGTACCGACCGCACCATCGCTGCCGCGACGCAGGCTGCCCACATAACGCGCACCGGCACCGACTGAAAGCGCATCGGTTGCCTGATAGTTGGTCCACAGCGTAAAGGCGTGCTTCGGCGTGTAAGCCAGCGCAGAAGATCCATCCTGCGATACGCTATCCCCTTCGGTCACTGACGCATGCTGCAGGGTATAGCCGGCGATCACTTCCCAATCTGGCGTGATGTTGCCAGTGGCTGAGAGCTCATAACCTTCCACACGTTTTTTACCGGCTTGCGAATAGGTGCCGTCGTCATTAGCGGTGACCTCATTTTCAATATCGGTACGGAACAGCGCAGCATTCAGCAACAGACGTTTATCCAGCACCTGCCATTTAGTGCCCACTTCACTGGACTTGGCTTTCTGCGGTTTGAAGTCAGTGCGGTTGGCGCTGTTGCCGGTGCCGCCCGCGGCCAGTGCAAAGCTGCTGCCGCCTGGCGGTTGCTGAGAAATGGCATAGTTAACATAGACGTTGCCCTGCTCGGTCAGACGATAAAGCGCACCGGCTTTCCAGTTCACCAGATTGCCCGATTTTGCGGTATCCACGGTGGTAACCGGCGTATTGCGCGGCACGCCAGCTGGGCACGTCAACGCACCGCGTCCGGTGCCGCCACAGGCGGTCGCGCTGTCATACTCGGTGTGATAGTTATCGAGACGAATGCCGCCGTTCAGCTCAAAACTGTTGGTAATGGCGAGCGTATCAAAGGCGTAAATGCCTGCGGTATCGGTTTGCCCGTTAGCATTGGCACCATTCCTGTCCAATCCACCCACCGAAATGCTGCTGATAGGATGGTAAATATTAACCGATGGCGGCGTGATCGCATTGACGCCGTAGTTGGTTTGATTTTCACGCGTAAACTCCACGCCCGCGCTGACATCGTGCCCAACCGAACCGGTATAAAACTTCGAGGTGATGTTGGTTTGGTTGGAGAGAATGCGGTTGCTGGTGTCTTTGGTGTTCGCCAGGCGCGACCAGCTCCAGCTATTCACATCGTTCCGGTTCGGGGCAGTGATATTGGTGGCGCCGCCCATCACTGCCGTCAGCAGATATTCCTGCTTCACGCGTGACCAACGCGTGGTGTTGCGGATGGTGGTGCTGTCGTTAATATCGTGCTCGAAGCGTATGGTGGCGCTGTCGGTGGTCGATTTATCAAAGTCAGAATCGGTGCCGTAATAGTTACTGGTCGCGACTTTGCCAGAATTGTTCAGTGCCGATGTCGCCGCATTTGGCGCCGAATAGCCCGGCAGGCCAATGGTTGGAATGCCGCCATCGGGCGTATTGTTTTGATGCACATGCAGATAGTTGAGGTACAAGCGCGTTGCAGTATCCAGACCCAACGCCAGCGATGGCGCCACGCCATAACGCTCGTTCTGCACGTTATCTTGCGCCGCATCGTGAGTTTTCTCACCCATCAGATTGAGGCGGAACGCGGCGTTGTCATTGATCGCCTGGTTGTAATCCAGCGTGCCGCGACGCATCCACGCGCTGCCAACGCTGACTGAGGCGTCGAGCCCGCTATCGAGGCGCGGCTGTTTGCTGATCATATTGATCGAACCTGACGGCGCGCTGCGTCCGTAATCGGTGCCCGATGGCCCTTTAATCACTTCAACCTGCTGAGTGTTGAAGGTATCGCGCGTCACGCTACCAATATCGCGAATACCATCAACGTAAATGCTGTTGGAGGTATCAATGCCACGCATATACACCGCATCACCGGTAGTAGAACTACCGTTTTCCCCCGCATAGAACGCGCCCACGCCCGGCACGTTTTTCAGCGCGTCAGTAAGATTGGTTACGCCCTGATCTTTAATCACCAGATCCGGAATCACCGTCATGGTGCGGGTGGTATCCACCAGCGGACGATTGAATTTCGGATCGGCAGATGCGTTGGGGGCATACAGCGATGGCGTATGCGCTTCAACCACTAAGGTATCGTCAGATTTTTTGTTGGCATTTTCTGCCGCTAATGCGGCAGCAGGAGAAATACCAATGCAAAGCCCGGTGAACAGGGTCAACGAATTGAAGCTGCCAAACGGCAGGGTGCGATTTTTATCCATTTTTAAGGGAGTGAGTTTCTTGTAATGATTGACGCGCACATCACATCAGCGGAGGGCCTGGCGCAGAAGCATTCCGGCGGCAAGGCGTTGAGCTGGCGTGACACCTAAATGATAACGCCAATGGTTATCATTTACTTTTCTATCTTACACGCACGCCGCGAGTTAGGAATACATTTCTTTACGAGAAAATTACGGAATCAAGACAATTGATAGAGAGTGTAAAAATCTGATGAATTTTTTTGAACGAAGGGTCAAATTTCAGGCATAAAAAAACCCGCTGGCTAGAGCGGGTTCTTTATTCAACAGCGCACAGCTCATTCCAGTAGCTGTAGCGGATGACATGGTGCAGGCGCTCATCTCTCATAGTAACGATACACCGAAGGATGGAACTCAACACCGTACAGCTGGCTGATGGGAATCAGCAGGTCGATATGATTACTGAGATCGAATTCGCGCTCTTCTGCGGGTCCAGTCTCGCCATTGATCAGTTGGTTAAACCACTGCTGCAAGAGGTGTTTCATTGTCAGCTTCTCCACAAATGATTGACGCTGACAGTAAACCGTATTCTCTCCTATAACCAAACCGATTAGTTGTGCGCTTCATTGCCAATTAATGCATATACGTAGAGCCCACAATGGGCACCAGCCAATGCCCTATCCCCTGCTCTTCGCCATCATCTTGCGGTAATTGTTCAGCCATTTGCCGCTGTTGAGTCGCCACCAGAAAAATACGCCGCGCACCGTCCAGTCGAGGAACATGCCGAGCCACACGCCTATCACGCCCATTCCCAACACAATCCCAAGGAAATAACCGGCTACGACGCGGGCGCCCCACATGCTAAACATTGACACATACATGGTGTAACGCGCATCGCGCGCGCCTTTCAGGCTGGCGGGCAGTACCCATGAAGCGGTCCAGATCGGCATAAAGGCGGCATTCAGCCAAATCAAATGCTTGGTAACTGAAATGACTTCTGGATCGCGGCTGTAAAACTGCGCGAGTGTTCCGGCGAGCGGTACGGTGATCAGCGCCAGCGAACACAATCCAATCATCGCCAGCCAGAACACGTGTTTGATTTGCCGTTCAGCCTGCATCACCTGATTCAGCCCCAGCCTGCGGCCGGTAATAATGGTCGACGCCGATCCCAGCGCGTTACCCGGCAGGTTAATCAGCGAAGCAATCGAGAAGGCGATAAAGTTACCGGCGATCTCATTGGTACCCATGCCAGCGACAAAAATCTGCGTCAGCAGCTTACCGCCGTTAAACAGTACCGATTCAATACTGGCGGGCACACCAATGCCCAACACTTCCATCAGAATATTGCGATCCCAGCGCCGGAAATAGCTGGCGATGGAGATTTTCAGGGCTGGCGTAATGCCGCGATACAGCACATAAATCGCCGCCGCCGCACCGATGTAGCGCGAAATGGTCAAGCCCAATCCGGCACCAACAAAGCCCAGCCCTCCCCAACCGAGGCAGCCGTAAATCAGCACGCTACTGATCACGATGTTGAGAATGTTCATGCCGCCGTTGATCAGCATCGGGATTTTAGTATTGCCCGCGCCACGCAGCGCGCCGCTGCCAATCAGCGCAATTGCCGCTGCGGGATAGCTCCACGCCGAGGTTTGCAGATAGCTCAGCGCCAGCTCTTTCACTTTGGGATCGGCGCTGCCGGCAATCACATCAATGATCAGATGCCCCCAAAACTCGATGGCGATCACCAGCACAAACGCCAGCGCGGTCATCAATCCCAGCGACTGTCTGGTAGCGGCTCGCGCACGTTTGCCGTTGCGTTTCGCCAGGCTGAACGCCACCACCACCGTGGTGCCGAGATCGATGGCGGCAAAGAAGGAGATGATCACCATGTTGAAGCTGTCGGCCAAACCGACGCCCGCCATCGCTTCTTTACCCAGCCAGCTCACCAAAAAGGTACTGAGGACGCCCATCAGCATCACGCAGAGGTTTTCGATAAAGATGGGCACGGCTAATGGGGTGATTTCTCGCCAGAACAACGTACGGTAAGCGCGGCGCTTGGGATACCACGCCGTGTTTCTGACCGCCCGCATCACTGCTACGCCAGGATTTTGCAAGGGATTACCAAATCACTTTGGAGAGGAAGAAGAGTAATAATGATGATAGGCCACTGAGAATTATGCAAAGTGTTTCCCCTCACCATTTAATCATTATTACAAACTTTTTGTCGCCACCACCGCAGGATCGGCTGCGCCGCCCAAATAGGCGCTGCGCACGTCGTCATTATTGAGCAGCTCTGCGCCGCTGCCGCTCAGGCGAATCTCACCGTTCACCATCACATAGCCGCGATCCGCAAGTTGCAATGCATGGCGGGCATTCTGCTCCACCAGAAACAGCGTCATGCCTTGCTGGGTCAACTCGCGCAGAATGCCAAAGATCTGCTTCACCACGATCGGCGCGAGGCCAAGGCTGGGTTCGTCGAGCAGCAACAGTTTGGGTCGACTCATCAGCGCGCGGGCAATCGCCAGCATCTGCTGCTCGCCGCCGGAGAGCGTCATGGCGCGCTGCTTACGCCGCTCCAGCAGGCGCGGAAACAGCTGATACATGCGATCTTTGTCCTGTTTAACAAAACGTTCGCCGATAGCGATGGTGCCCATCAGCAGGTTCTCTTCCACCGTCATATCAGGGAAGATGCGTCGTCCTTCCGGGGCCTGCGCAATGCCGCTGGCGGCGATGAAGTGCGTCGAACGCTGGCTGATCGCTTCGCCGCGCAAGCGGATCTCG
This sequence comes from Pantoea endophytica, assembly GCF_002858935.1. Lineage (GTDB taxonomy): Bacteria > Pseudomonadota > Gammaproteobacteria > Enterobacterales > Enterobacteriaceae > Pantoea > Pantoea leporis. The sequence continues at coordinate 7,082 of NZ_PJRT01000019.1, forward strand.
CCGCTGGCAATGCGCGGCTGACCAAAGATCGACATCAGCAGCGTGGATTTTCCCGCGCCGTTAGCGCCAATCAGCGCCACGGTTTCGCCCTGATTCACCGTCAACGAAACCTGTTTCAACGCCTGCAAAGGACCGTAAAACACATCGACTTGCTCAAAAGCCAGCATCGGTTCAGCCATGATCGCTCTCCTCTTCTGCGCCGAGATAGGCGGCAATCACTTTGGGATCGTGTCGAATTTGCTGCGGCGTGCCCTGGGCAATCACATCGCCATGATCGAGCACCACGATGTGATCGGAAATGCGCATCACCATTGGCATGTCGTGTTCAATCAGCAACACGCTGATGCGATGGTCGGCGCGCAGACGATGCAAAATCGCGCTCAACGCCTCGGTTTCCACCGGATTCAGCCCAGCCGCTGGTTCATCCAGACAAATCAGTTCCGGTCGCGTACACATGGCGCGCGCGATCTCCAGCCGCCGTTGCTGACCGTAAGAGAGCGTGCCCGCCAGGCGGTTGGCGCTGGCGACCAAATCAACGTTCTCCAGCCAGTAAAAAGCGCGATCCAGCGCGCGATTTTCTGCTTCGCGGTAGCCGCGCGTGTTCAGCACGCCCGCCAGCAGATGACGATTGACCTGCATATGCTGTGCCACCAGCAGATTCTCAATCACCGACATTTCGCGGAACAGCCGGATATTTTGGAAAGTACGTGCCAGCCCGGCGCGGTTCACCAGATGCGCGCCGCCAAACATCTTGTACCAGAGCCGCGAGCCGAGCCGTGTAGGATTGATCCAGTCACCTGCGTGAATTTTTTGCCCCAACACCTGAATCACATCGGTGCTGCGCTGATTGGCGTTAAGCACAATGCGTCCGCCGCTGGCGCGATAAAAACCGGTCAGGCAGTTGAACACCGTGGTTTTACCGGCACCGTTAGGACCAATTAATGAGGTCACCGAACCGCGCTCCACCGCCAGGCTGACGTCATTCAGCGCCTTGATGCCGCCAAAGCGCATCATCAGGTTGTCCACTTGCAGGATGGCATCACTCATGGCGCACTCCTTTTCGCAGCGGCACGCCAACGCGTGCGGTGCGCACCAGCCCACGTGGCCGCCAGATCATCATCAGCACCATTAGCATGCCGAACAGCAGCACGCGGTATTCGGCAAAGCTGCGCAGCAGTTCCGGTGCCACCGTCAGCACAAACGCTGCCAGCACCACGCCGAGCGTCGATCCCATCCCACCAAGCACCACAATGGCGAGAATCAGCGCTGACTCAAAAAAGGTAAACGAGGTGGGATTAACGAAGCCTTGATAGCTGGCAAAAAACACCCCGGCGATGCCCGCCGTTGACGCGCCCAACATAAAGGCTGAAAGCTTAACCAACACATGGTTAAGCCCCATCGCGCGGCAGGCAATCTCATCTTCACGCAGCGCTTCCCAGGCGCGGCCAATCGGCATACGCGTCAGGCGATGCTTGATCCACAGCACCAGCAACACCACCAGAACCAGCACAACATAGATAAAGATAAATTTCATATTCGGGTTGTAAGTGACGTGCAGAAACTCGTGATACGGCACGCCGCCATCGCGCGCGCGGCGGGCAAACTCGAGGCCAAAGAAGGTCGGCGACGGCACGGAAACCCCGTTCGGGCCGCCGGTAAAGGCGACCCAATTGGTCAGCACCAGACGAATGATTTCACCAAAGCCGAGCGTAACGATCGCCAGATAATCGCCGTGCATGCGTAGCACCGGGAACCCGAGCAGCGCGCCAGCAAAAGCTGCCAGCAGCGCCGCCAGCGGCAGCATGCTCCAGAAACCCAATCCGAGATATTGATAGCCAAGCGCCAGGCCGTACGCTCCGATGGCATAAAAAGCCACGTAGCCGAGATCAAGTAATCCGGCGAGCCCAACCACAATATTCAAGCCCAACCCGAGCAGCACATAAATCAGGCCGAGAATCGCCACCGTCAGCAGATATTTACTGGAGAGAAACGGAAAGGCCAGCGCCACGATCAGCAGCAGCGGCAATATCCAGCGCAAACGCGAACGATAGCCGGGCTCGCGCACGTAAACCCCGTCATCGCTGCTGGCAAACTTGCGCATGATGCGCTGACCAACAGGCGCGTGCAGAAACAAACTGAACAGCAAACGCCCCGCCATCACCACCGCCACCAGCAGCGCCACGCGCTGTGGCGACAGTTTGAAGCTGTAACCGTCGAGCACCACGCCAACAATCGGACCAAATACCACCAGCGCTACTAACCCCGCCAACAGCGTATCGAGCAGCGCCTGGCGCACAGGATTTTGCGTCATTGCATTCATCGGGGCTTCCTCACACTTTAGCGACCAGCGGTCGTCCCAGCAGTCCTTGCGGGCGGAAGATCAAAATCACCACCAGCAGCGAAAACGAGAACACATCTTTGTAGTCAGAATTCACCATCCCGGCGAACTGCGCTTCCGCGACGCCCAGCAATAATCCGCCAAGCATCGCGCCCGGCAGTGAACCGATGCCGCCGAGCACTGCGGCGGTGAACGCTTTGATGCCAATGATAAATCCGGCGTAAAAATCAAAGGTGCCGTAATTCATCGTCACCAGCACGCCAGCTAATCCCGCCATCGCCGCACCAATCACAAACACCAGCGAGATAACGCGATCGGTATTGATGCCGAGAATGGAAGCCATGCGTCGATCCTGCTGCACTGCACGGCAGATACGCCCGAGTTTGGTGTACTGGATAATCCAGGTCAGCAGCGCCATGCCGCAAAACGCCGCGATCAGGATGAAGATTTTGGTCCAGGTGATTTGCACCACGCCACCATCAAATTCCATGCGCAACACGCCGGTCAGCAACGTCGGAATGCCCTGCTGATTTGGCCCCTGACTGAGCTGCACATAGTTCTGCAAAATCATTGACATGCCAATTGCTGAAATCAGCGGCGCGAGGCGCGTCGAGTTGCGCAGCGGTCGATAGGCGATGCGCTCAATCGCCCAGCCGTAAGCCGAGGTGACGATAATGGTGAAGATTAAGGTGCCGAATATCAGTAGCGGGAAGGAGTGAATGCCAAAAAAGCTGAGTAGCGATAAGCCAATGGCACACAGATAGGCGGAGATCATATACACCTCGCCGTGGGCGAAGTTGATCATGCCGATAATGCCGTAAACCATGGTGTAACCGATGGCGATCAGGCCATATACGGCACCGAGCGTTAAACCGTTGATCAGCTGCTGTAAGAAAAAGGCGTCCATAATGTCGTCTCGTACTCAATGGGAGCGCACACCTCGCGCGCAATGGCGAATGGCCCCGCACTGCGCGGGGCCGCGTGGCACATTACAGCTGGTGATACTTGCCTTTGTCGTCCCATTGATACACGACGTAATCCGACACCTTGAGATCGCCTTTACTATCCCAGCCTTTTTTGCCCATGACGGTATCGACGCTGTTGGCTTTCAGCCAGTCGCTGGCCTTGGCATTGTCTTTACCGGCTGCTTTGTAAGCGGCGGCCAGCGTCTGCACGGAGGCGTAGGCATACAGGGTGTAACCTTCTGGCTCAAATCCGCTGGCGCGGAATTTGTCGATAACCGCTTTGCCATCGGCGATAGTGCGCGGATCGTTGCCGAAGGTCATGTAGACGCCTTTGGTATATTGCGGGCCGCCTGCTGCCGTCACCATCTCTTCCGTCACAATGCAGTCGCCGGAGAAGAAAGCCGCATTAACGCCCTGCTCACGCATCTGGCGCACCAGCGGACCGGCTTCCGGATGACAGCCGCCGAAATAGACCACGTCCGGTTTCAGCGCGCCGATCTTGGTTACCAGCGCATTGAAATCTTTCTCACCGCGCGACAATCCTTCATACAGCACTTCTTTTACGCCGCGCTTCTCAAGTGAGGCTTTGGTGGCATCCGCCAAACCCTGGCCGTAAGTGTCTTTGTCATGAATGATGACCACTTTCTTCGCTTTCAGCTTGTCGATGATGTAATCCGCGGCGATGGCGCCTTGCTGGTCATCACGCCCACACATGCGGAATAGGGTTTTCATGCCGCGTTCGGTAATTTTCGGGTTGGTGGATCCGGGCGTGATCGCTAAAACGCCGGCCTCATCATAGACTTCCGAAGCGGGCATGGTGGATGAGGAGCAGAAGTGGCCGACCACCGCCATCACTTTATCCTGATCGACCAGTCGGTTAGCGACGGATACCGCCTGCTTCGGTTCGCACGCGTCGTCGCCCTGTACCAGCACGATTTTCTCGCCGTTGATGCCGCCTGCTGCATTGATATCCTCCGCGGCCTGGCTTGCGCCTTTCCAGTATTGCGCGCCGTACGTCGCATTAGGCCCAGAGAACGGACCCGCCACACCAATTTTAATATCTGCCTGAGCGTAAAAGGCCACGCTTAAACAACCTGCAATCGCCACCTTCATTGGGTGTTTTATGAATTTCAAAGACATGCTTTCAATCCTCAACGGGTCAGGAACGGAGCCATACCACGGCCTGGGAGAAATCAATTTCTGAAACTTCGGCAGAACAGAGTGCGGCCTCCAACACCCGAAGAGTCGCCATTTATGGCAACCTGCTTTGAGAACCGGATAGATTCATAAAGGCCACGGTTGAAAACTAAGCAATAAGCTCGCCAATACCGCGAAGGTGGACGATTTATTACTCGGGCATCGCTCCAGAACAGGAGACACGCGATGTAACATCCCTGCTGATCATAAACATAGCCGCGGTTACGCCACGCACCAGCACCGTGATGGTGCAGAATGCGGTCGATCACAGATTCTTCATCGTAGCGCAGGGTTTATCCGCTATGCTCTGGTGAAAACGGTCCATGTTTCTGAAGGAGAACCCATGAATACACAACGGAACGGATTGAGCAGCCAGCAAGCGCTGGACGAACTAGAACGCCTGTACGACGCAGCCGTTGACGCGCTGCGCAACGCTATTCGCGATTTCACCGCCACCGGACAGTTGCCGGATGAGGCCGCGCGTCAGCAAGGGCTGTTTGTTTATCCGCAGCTGCGCATCACCTGGCTGGGTGAAGGTCCGCAGCAAAATCGCACCCGCGCGTGGGGACGTTTTACCCATACCGGCAGCTACAGCACCACCATCACGCGCCCGGCGCTGCTGCGGCACTATCTCAGCGAGCAGCTGCAGATGCTGGAGAAAGAGTACGACGTGCTGATTGAGGTCGCGCCTTCACAGCAGGAAATTCCTTATCCTTATGTGATTGACGGCTTGTCACTGGACCGCTCAATGAGCGCCAGCATCGCACGCCATTTCCCCACCACCGAACTGTCGCAAATCGGTGATGAAACCGCCGACGGCCTGTTCCACGCCAATGCGATTTTCCCGCTGTCGCACTTTGACGCCCTGCGCACCGATTTCTCACTGGCACGCCTGCGCCATTACACCGGCACGAGCGTAGAGCACTTTCAGCCGTTCGTGCTGTTTACCAACTACACGCGCTACGTCGATGAGTTCGTGCGCTGGGCGATTGAGCAGGTGCAGGATCCCACCACGCCTTACGACAGCCTGGCCTGCGCCGGTGAAGTGGTGATCACCGCCGATACGCCAGACCCGACGGCGATGATGTCCGATCTGGCGTGGAAGAAGCACCAAATGCCGGCATGGCACCTGACATCACCGAATCGTCGCGGCATTACGCTGGTGAACATCGGCGTGGGCCCATCCAATGCCAAAACCATCTGTGACCACCTGGCGGTGATTCGTCCGCACGCCTGGCTGATGATTGGCCACTGCGGTGGACTGCGCGAAAGCCAGACCATCGGCGACTATGTGCTGGCGCATGCCTACCTGCGCGACGACCACGTACTGGATAGCGTACTGCCGCCAGATATCCCAATCCCGAGCATCGCCGAAGTGCAGCGCGCACTGTATGACGCCACCAAAGCGGTCAGCGGCATGCCCGGCGAAGAAGTTAAACAGCGCCTGCGCACCGGCACCGTGGTCACCACCGATGACCGTAACTGGGAGCTGCGCTACTCCGCTTCGGCGCTGCGCTTCAACCTGAGCCGCGCCGTAGCGGTTGATATGGAGAGCGCCACCATCGCCGCGCAGGGTTATCGCTTCCGCGTGCCTTACGGCACCTTGCTATGCGTATCCGATAAACCGCTGCATGGCGAGATCAAGCTACCGGGCCAGGCAAACCGCTTCTATGAAGGCGCAATCTCCGAGCACCTGCAGATTGGCATCTGCGCGGTAGAACTGCTACGAGCTGAAGGCGACAAGCTGCATTCGAGGAAGCTGAGAACCTTTAACGAGCCGCCGTTTAGGTAATCATGATGAGTTCCGGCCCATGAAGGGCCGGAACCGTGCAGTAAAGCGCGTCATGACATTTTCAAAACGATATTCTGCACAAACCACGCCAGCACCAGAAGGCCGGTCGGTATCATGATTTTCCAGGTGATGCTGTTGTTGAAGGCAGATATTTTATCTTCCAGCTGATTGAATCTCTGATTAACTCTGTCGAACTTCTCATCAATCCTTTCAAACTTCTCATCAATTTTTTCGAACTTCTCATCTATCTTTCCAAACTTCTCATCTATCTTTTCGAACTTTTTATCGAATTTGTCTTCCATCCGCTCAAACTTTTTATCGAGACGTTGTTCAAGCGCCCCCAGCTCGCCCATAATCTCCACACGCATCACGCCCTGCTCGGCTCTGACCTTTTCGATATCCGCTTTAGTCGCAAAATGCTCTGAACGCGCAGTTAGCACAGCAACATCCATCTGAATCTGCTGCGTGGTTTTTTCCAGCTCTTCAACGCGTTTGGTGAGTTGTTCCATTTGATGATCTCCTTTGTTACCAACGTCAAAAATAAGCGGTGGGAACACACGAGTTGTATTGCTAATGGGGTAATCCATCACCGAATCCTCTTCCATCGCGCAGCTCAATCTTTCCACCACACTGTTAGTGAAACAGATTTGCGCAGCGTTAACATTCCACGATCCCGCCATTCACAGCACATTTTTTGCGGGCAGGTTTAAATAACACGCAAAGCCTGGGCTGTTTTGAGAGGGAAGGAAAGTGAGCATCAAAAAGGATTGCGAAGTGCCACGCAGAAAATAAACGAAGGGATGCAACAGCAGACACGGAAGCCCGAGCGGGCTTCCGTTAAGCAACATTTACGCGCTCAGCCAGCCCAGTTTGATAACAAACAGAATCGACAAAATGATCAGCGCCGGGTTGACCTCTTTGGTGCGGCCGCTCAGCAGTTTCACCACCGTCCAGGTGATGAAGCCGAACGCAATACCGTTGGCGATCGAGTAGGTCAGCGGCATGGTCAGCGCGGTCACGGTTACCGGCGCGGCGGTGGTGATATCTTTCCAGTCAATATCCGCCAGGCCAGACGCCATCAGCACCGCCACAAACAGCAGCGCTGGTGCGGTGGCATAAACCGGTACGCTGCCCGCCAGCGGCGAGAAGAACAGGCTCAGCAGAAACAGAATCGCCACCACAATCGCCGTCAGGCCGGTGCGGCCACCGGCGCTGACGCCGGCAGCAGATTCCACATAGCTGGTGGTGGTTGAAGTACCAAGCAGCGAGCCGAACAGCGCGGCGGCGCTATCTGCGATCAACGCACGGCCCATTTTCGGCACGTTGCCCTGCTCATCTGCCAGACCGGCGCGCTTGGTCACACCCAGCAAGGTGCCGGTGTTATCGAACACGTCCACGAACAGGAAAGCGAAGATTACGCTCACCAAACCGACGTTAAAGGCACCGGCGATATCCAGCTGCATAAAGGTTGGCGCGATAGAGGGCGGAGCGGAGAACACGCCGCCAAACGGTGTCAGGCCAATGCCCATAGAAATGAAGGTCACCACCAGAATGCCGATCAGCACCGCACCGGTAACGCGACGCGCTTCCAGCACCACAATGATGAAGAAGCCGAGCAGCGCCAGCAGTGGACCCGGTTTGGTCAGGTCGCCCAGGCCAACCAGCGTTGCTGGGTTATCCACCACGATACCCGCGCCTTCCAGCGCGATAATCGCCAGGAACAGACCGATACCGGCACCAATACCGGCACGCAGCGGCAGCGGAATGCTGTTAATAATCCACTCACGAATTTTGAAAAGCGACATGGCAAAGAAGATCACCGCCGACAAGAACACCGCGCCCAGCGCGACTTGCCAGGTGTAACCCATATGCAGCACCACGGTGTAGGTGAAGAAGGCGTTGAGACCCATGCCCGGTGCAAGTGCAATCGGATAGTTAGCGATCAGGCCCATTAACACACAGCCAATCGCCGCCGCCAGACAGGTCGCCACGAAGACCGCACCTTTATCCATGCCGGTTGCGCCGAGAATGCTCGGGTTAACAAACAGGATGTAAGCCATTGCCAGGAAGGTGGTGATACCCGCAATGATTTCGGTGCGAACCGTGGTGTTGTGCGCTTTTAGTTTGAAGAGTTTTTCTAACATCATCATCTCTCATGAGCGGAGTCGGCACGAATGCGCGCGCTCCTTGCCAATGTGGTTTACATGCTTATTGTTGTTTTGAAAGCGAAGCAAACTGGACAACAGGTTGTGAAACCTTGCGCTTTCCCCTGTCCATATAGCAATAGCTATGCCACTCCCCTACGCAATCGATTACGTTTTCATTTGCGGCTGCGGCTAAGATTATTCTGAACCAGATTGAGGCGCGATTATGGTGCATTGCACCAGCGCCGCGCAATCGTTTTCCTACCTGACGATGGTTTGGCAAAAAGAGTGCGGCACTGCACGCTTCCGCACTCTGCCAGGCGATGGCGCTCACGTTTCTGTTGCCTTAATCAGCAGGTAAAAAACATCGGGTTACACTGCTTTTAACCCTTTCGTAACAAAAGAGGCGCATCCATGAAGCCCGCGATTCTGGTGGTCGATGATGATCGTGCAGTGTGCGAATTGCTGCACGATGTGTTGAATGAACATGTATTTACCGTTTATTGCTGCCATCAGGGTAAAGATGCGCTAGCCCTGCTCACGCTACACCCGGAAATTTCACTGGTGATGCTGGATATGATGCTGCCAGACACCAACGGCTTGCTGGTGCTGCAACAGATGCAGCGGCAGCGTCCCGATCTGCTAGTGATCATGTTGACCGGCATGGGTTCGGAAGCGGATATGGTGGTGGGGCTGGAGATGGGCGCGGATGATTACATCGCTAAACCGTTCAATCCGCGCGTGGTAGTGGCTCGGGCACGCGCGGCGCTGCGACGCTGCGGACGGCTGGCGCAGCCGGAAGCGTTAGCAGATGAAGGTTGGCAATTTAACGGCTGGCGCCTCGACGATGCGCGCTGCCAACTGTTCAATCCGCAGCGTGAAAGCGTGCCGCTAACGCAAGGTGAATACACGCTGCTGCGCGCGCTGGTGGCGCATGCGCGCAAAGTATTAACCCGCGATCAACTGCTCGAACTGACGCACAGCGAAAGCCTTGAGGTGTTTGATCGCACCATTGATGTGCTGATTATGCGGCTTCGACGCAAGATAGAAATCAATCCGCATCAACCGAGCCTGATCCGCACCATTCGCGGTCTCGGCTATGTTTTCTCCGCCGACGTGATGCGCCCGGCCTCTTCGGCACGTGAAACGCAAATCGCCTGATCCATCCAGCGCTGCATCTCGGCTAATGGCCGCGTGCCGTCCAGCGCGTTGGCGGCATGCAGATTAAAACAGGCGCAGGTGTGCGCCAGCTTCAGCGTTTCCGTAAGCGACCAGCCTTCATGGCTGGCATAGAGCACACCGGCGCAAAACGCATCGCCTGCCCCCACGCTGCCAACGATCTCTTCTGGCGCTAAGCACCACGCCGGTTGCCAGCGCCCTTCGCCGTCCGCTTGCTGGCCCCACGCGCCTTCGGGTGCGTGGATCACCACGCGCTGACGTACGCCTTGCTGCATTAGCCAGGTCGCCGCCTCGGCAAACGCAGTCGGTGCGGCAAGCCCGTGCGGCGTGCGCAAACTGATGCCGGTGAGCGATTGCGCCTCCAGTTCGTTAATCACCAGATAATCGAGCCAGCGCAGCGCAGGCACCACCAGCGGTCGATATTCGCCCACGCGCGACACCAAATCGAGGGAGGTGATATAGCCACGCTGCTGCATCTGCGCCAGCAGCCGTGCGCTGCGCGTGCCGTATTGATCGTCCGGCACATCAAGGCTATCTAGCAGCAGCAAATACCCGAGATGGAAGATGCGGTGTGCAGTGGAGACGTCGGCGAAGTGCGCCAAATCAAGCTTGCCATTGGCGCCGCGCGCATGGAAGAAGGTGCGCTGGCCATCCGGCGTGGTCATCACCTGCGTCATCGCCGTATTGATGCTTGCGATGCGCTGCACAAACTGGCGGTCAATGTGATGATCGTCCAGCAGTTGCAGGATGTAATCGCCGTCGCTGTCCTCGCCTACTATGCCGACGCCCGCCAGCGGCAGGTTCAGCTGCATGCGCGCCAGCGTAAACAGCACGTTGAGCGCCGCGCCGCCGCTGCACTTCTCGCTGTGCTGAATCTCGGTTAGCCAGCCTTGTTCCGGCCAATGGCTGATGCGCTGCACGTGATCCACCAGCATGCTGCCGGCACCGATGATTCCGTTACGCACCATGCGGTTATGCCCTCCCGGCGCTGCCGAATACCTGCATCTGCTGCGCCACCACGTTGGCGATGTCGCGCTCTACCGCCATCAACAACTCAGCAAAGGCGTCGTAGCGCGCATCGCGTTGGGCGATCTGCGCTTCAATTGCCCCGAGCGCCGCCTGCGACATGCCGGTATAGAAATTGATTTTGTTGATGCCAAGGCTGACGGCGCGGCGGAAATCCGCGTCGCTAATGCCGGAACCGCCATGCAGCACCAGCGGAATGCCGGCCGTCGCGCGAATCGCTGCCAGCCGGTCGAAGTCGAGTTTGGGTTCGCCTTTGTATTTGCCGTGCGCATTGCCAATCGCCACCGCCAGGCAATCAATGCCGGTGGAGTGCACAAAATCAGCGGCCTGCGCCGGATCGGTAAATTTATCGCTATCGGCCTCGCCAAACAGCGCTCCGCCTTCATCGCCGCCCACCGCACCGAGTTCGGCCTCCACCGACACGCCGAGCGCGTGACACATCTTCACCACCTCGCGCGTCTGGCGCACGTTCTCCTCATAGCTGAGCGTCGAGCCATCGAACATGACCGAGGTAAAGCCAAGGCGAATCGCCTGCATCACCGCCTCAAAATGCAGGCCATGATCGAGATGCAGCACCACCGGAATAGCGTGCAGCGCCGCTTCGGTACGCACCGCGGCGACCAAATGCTCGAGGCTGACATACTTAAAATGCACTTCAGCGATGCTGATAATAAACGGCGAGCGCTGCCGCTCAGCGGCCTGATAGAGCGCGCGCAGGAAATGGGTGTCGAGGACGTTAAACGCGCCAAGCGCGTAGCCGTTCTGTTGCGCATGGGCCAAACCCTGCGCCAGTGAAATCAGTGCCATATCAGGCTCCTTTAGGCCAGCCAGCGGTGATATTCGTTACACAGCAGCCAGCGTGGTGCTTCATCTTCATCCAGCGGATTGAAGCGCGCCAGCGGCGTGAGAAACACATTGTCATGTTCGTCGTCATTGGGCATCGAGACTTCACCCACCAGCACATCGCCGTAGCCCTCTTCGCCCCAAAAGCTGTGCCAGATGCCCGGTAGCAAGGTAATGCTTTCACCCGGCGATAAACGCAGTTGCGAACCGGCGGCGTGGGTTTGGCGGATGCCATCGAGCGTGACGTTCACCGCCGTATCAGCCAGCTGATTGCCCGCACGGTTATGCAGCGTGACGATCAGATTGCCGCCGCCGCGATTGATAATGTCTTCCATCTTTTGCGGGTGATAATGCATCGGCGTGACCTGCCCTTCGCGCACATGCATGATTTTTTCGGCATAAGGTTTGGCCCACGGCTGGCCACCCCGCGAACCGTTGCGCAGTGTGAACAGGGTTAAACCGGTTTGATTGAAATCGTCAGCGCCGAAGCTGGTGACATCCCAGCCAAGATGCAGCGCCAGCAGTTCATCGGCGTCATGTTTATCGAGCGCGCGCCACTGGCTGAGGCCGTAATCGGCCCACGGCGGCAGATGCACATCCTGACGCATAAAGAATTCGCGGGTGCGTTGTAGGATCGCATTCACTTCTGAGCGTTGCATCTTCACCTCCTTTCCACGCTGGCCCTCACCCCAGCCCTCTCCCGCAAGCAGGAGAGGGCGCTATTTGTCCCCTCTCCCATTTATGGGAGAGGGTTAGGGTGAGGGACAGCGGCTGCTTACTTCACCGTCCAGCCCTTGTAGCTGCTGACGCTGTTACGATCGATCATCGTCACCGGAATCAGCACCGGCTTATCTGGCGCGGGCTTGCCCTGCAGGATGTCATAGCCGATCTCCACCGCTTTCGCCGCCATCACCTGCGGGTCCTGCGCTGGCGTGGCCACGAACAGCGAGCCTTTGCGTTTTAGCGCCTCTTCACCGTCTGGCGATCCATCGACGCCGACAATAAAGAACTCATTGCGCTGCGCCTGTTTCGCCGCCAGATCGGCACCAATCGCCGTTGGGTCGTTAATCGCGAACACTGCATCAATCTTTGGATTGGCCGACAGCAGGCCGGTCATCACTTCGAGGCCACCTTCGCGGCTGCCTTTGGCGTTCTGGTTGTAGGAGAGCAGCTTGATGTCCGGATGGGTTTTCAGCTCGGTCATGCAGCCTTCGACACGGTTCTGCACCGCAGAAACCGGCGGTCCATTGATGATCACCACGTTGCCTTTGGCCTTCAGGCGGTCGGAGATGTATTTACACGCCATGGCGCCAGCAGCGGTGTTATCGGAGGTGATAGTGGCGTTAGCGCCGTCTGCCGCCACGTCGACCGCCACCACCACAATCCCGGCATCACGCGCACGTTTTACCGCGGGCGCGATACCTTTGGAATCGGCGGCGTTAAGGATGATCATGTCAACTTTAGCGGCAATGAAGTTGTCAATCTGCCCCACCTGCTGGCCGAGATCGTAGCCGCTGGAGACCAGCGTCACGTTGACCTTGTCGCCCGCCAGTTCACGCGCTTTCAGCTCGGCACCTTTGGTGATCTGCACGAAGAACGGGTTGGCGAGATCGCCGACGGTCACACCAATGGATTTCAGCTCTTTGGCCTGCACCAATGGCGCGCTCAGAAGCGTAGCCGCCAGCAGTCCGGTTAGAATCGGATTAAAACGCATAGTCGATGTTCTCCTGCTTTTTGGTTTTTATGGTGAGTGCTCGCTGTCCCCCATCCCGGCCTTCCCCCGCAAGCGGGGGAAGGAGACGTTGCCACATGCAGCTTCAGTACGAGCATATGGCAGCATCTTCCTCCCCCACTTGTGGGGGAGGACCGAGGAGGGGGACAGCCAGCACAGTCTGGGACAGCCAGCACGTTCTAAAACAGCCAGCACCTTGTAAATCAACCCACGTGATGCCGCGTCCGGTACTTATCGATCAACACCGCGATAATGATCACCGCGCCCTTAATCACTAACTGCCAGAAATAGGAGACGCCCATCAGCGTCATCCCGTTATTCAGCGTGGCGATAATCAGCGCACCAATCAGCGTGCCGGTGATGGTGCCGATGCCGCCGACAAAGCTGGTGCCACCGAGGATCACCGCCGCTATCGCATCCAGCTCGTAACCGACGCCAAGGTTGCCGTTGGCGCTGTAGAGCCGCGAGGCGCTCATCAATCCGGCCAGCCCCGACAGCAAGCCGCTCATGGCGTAGACAAACAGCAGCACCACGCTGACTTTGATGCCGGTCAGTCGCGCCGCCTGCACGTTGCCGCCAACGGCATAAATGTGTACGCCTAAGGTAGTGCGGCGCAGAATGAACCAGCACAGCGCGATCACCGCAAAGGCGATGATGATCAGCCACGGCACCGGCCCGAGATAGCCGTTGCCTATCCACTCAAAGTTGATGTCGGAGTTGATCACCGTGGTGCCGTTCGCCAGCAGATAAGCCGCGCCGCGCATCGCGGTGTAGGTGCCAAGCGTGACAATAAAGGGCGGCAGCCCCGCCCACGCCACCAGAATGCCGTTGAATAACCCCATAATCAGCCCGGCACCTAACGCCGCCGGGATCGTCAGTGACGCAAATGCCGGATCGAGCGACACCGCCATCGCCACCACCGCCGTGGTGCCGAGCATCGATCCCACCGACAAATCGATGCCGCCGGTGAGAATGACAAAGGTCATGCCCGCCGCCAGCACGATATTGATCGAGGCCTGACGCGTAATGTTGAGCAGATTGCCCTCGGTGAAGAAGTTCGGCGTGACAAAGCCAAATACCGCCACGATCAGGATCAAAATCGGCAGGATGCCGACGGTTTGCAGCAGGTCACTCATTAACGCGCGCTTGAGGGTGGGACTTTTTACGCGTGCGGATTCACTGGTCATTGCGCTCTCCTCAGGCCTGAACCGGCTGCGCGCCGGTGGCCAGTGTCATAATGTTTTCCTGGCTAATCTCTGCCCCACTCAACTCACCGGCGATGGCGCCTTCACGCATCACATAAACGCGGTCGCTCATGCCCACCACTTCCGGTAACTCGCTGGAGATCATTAAAATCGCCACGCCCTGCTGCGCCATCTGCTGCATCATGCGGTAGATTTCGCTCTTGGCGCCGACATCAACGCCGCGCGTCGGCTCATCGAGAATCAGGATGCGCGGTGCAATCGCCACCCAGCGTGAAATCAGCAGCTTCTGCTGATTACCGCCGGACAAGCCGCCCGCGCGCACCTGCGCATGCGGCACGCGGATGTTCAGCGCATCAATTGCCTCGCTGGCAATCTTCTGCCCTTTGCGCCGATTGAGCAGGCCGTAGCTGGCATCGCGCTCCAGCGTCGCCATCACAATGTTGTCCTGCGCCGCCAGTTCAAGGAACAAGCCCTGCTCTTTGCGGTTCTCGGTGAGAAAACCGATGCCGCGTGCGATGGCGTCGCGCGGCGAGTGAATCTGCACTTTCACGCCGTCGATCCAGATCTCACCGCCGCTCGGTTGATGCACACCAAAAATCAGCTGCGCCAGTTCGCTGCGTCCGGCGCCGACCAGCCCCGCCAGCCCGACAATCTCGCCGGCACGCACCGACAGGCTGCTGGGACGCACTTTGTGTTTGTCGCACAGGTGATTGACGGCGAGACGGATGTCGCCGAGCGGAATATCGCGGTCTTTGTTGAACAGATCGCTGAGCGGCCGCCCGACCATCATGCGCACCAGCTCGCTGGCGTTAAGCTGCTCGCGCGTCAGGCTACCGACGTACTGCCCGTCACGCAGCACGCTCACGCGATCGGATAGCTCATACACTTCCGCCATGCGATGGCTGATGTAGATAATCGCCATGCCTTCGCTGCGCAGCCGTTTAATCAGCGCAAACAGCTGCTCGGTTTCACGGTTGGAGAGCGCGGCAGTCGGCTCATCCATCACCAGAATGCGGCTGTTGCGGTGCAGCGCGCGGGCGATTTCCACCTGCTGCTGCTCGGCAATACTCAGGCGGCTCACGAGATCGGTGGCGCTGAACTGCGCACCCAGGCGATCAATCACCCGCTGCGCCTCTTCCGCCATCTGGCGACGCTTCACCAGGCCTCCACGCGTGATTTCACTGCCGAGAAAGATGTTCTCCGCCACCGTCAAATTGGGTGCCAGATTGATCTCCTGATAAATCAGGGTGATGCCTGCCGCCAACGCCTCTTTTGGGCCTTTTATGACATACGGCTGGCCGTCGATAAGAATTTCCCCGCTGCTGGCGGTATAGGCGCCGGCCAGAATTTTCATCAAAGTACTTTTGCCCGCGCCGTTTTCGCCCATCAGCGCATGCACTTCACCGGGCCAGACCGTGAGATCCACGCCCTTTAGCGCATAGAAGTTGCCGAAGCGTCGGGTGATTCCCCGCATGGAGAGTATCGGTGTGGCATCCATTTACAGACTCCTGCTGGCAAAGGTTGCAGCGAGTAAAACCTGCTTAGATAAATGGAAAATGTCAGCGGCCATTCATATTTGTCATATTTCGCCCCGATCGCGCTTCTATACTCGCCAGCAGTTGAGCGGTAAGGAGTGGCAGCTATGAGTCACAGTCTGCACTGGCACGCGGGCGCGCGCAGTCGCCTGCTGCTGTTTAATCTGCTGGTGATGTCAGTGACGCTGGCGGTGAGCCTGGTCGCGATTTTTGGATTTCGCCACGCAGGTCACATTCAGGAACAGGCGCAGGCACAAACGCTGGCCGATATGAATGGCAGCCTGGCGCTGGCGCGCGACACCGCCAATGTGGCCATTGCGGCGGTGCGGTTATCGCAGGTGGTCGGTGCGCTGGAGTATCAGAGTGAATCGGCGCGCCTGCAGCAAACCCAGCGGGAACTGCAACAGTCGCTGAGCTTGCTGGCAAGTGCGCCGCTGGCGGCACAGCAGCCGCAGCTGCTAGCGCGTATTCGTGAGCGCAGCCAGACGCTGGAACAAACCATCAATCAATTGCTGCGTGCCGGGCATCAGCGCCATCTGCAGCGCAACGTGATGCTGAGCGGCTTGTGGCAATCGCAGCTGTTACTCAATCGCATTGACCTGCTAACGCGCACCGATTCCCCTTCTGCCGCGCTGCGCCAGCAAACCCACAGCTTATTCAGCGTGGCGATTCAATCCAGCGCGCCGCAGGCCGCAGTGCAGCAATTACCCTCGGTGCTGCGCCAGTGGCAAGCGTTAAGGCTTAACGGCGCGCTGAATACCCAGGTGCAGCGGCTGATCGCCACCAGCACGGATTTGCAGCCGGTGGCGCAGCAGCTGGAGCAAAGCGATATCGCCATTGCCTACGCTACCTATCGCATCAAAGCGCTGGTGGCGATGCTCAACGACGACATCACCCATTACGTGCAGCTGGTGGCGCAACAGAGTGACGCCCGCAGCGCGGTGACGCATGAAGAGCTGGATTCGATCATCGGCTTTATCGGCCTGTTTATGTTGCTGGCGCTGCTGATCACCGGTTACGCCGGTTACTACATTTACCGCAATCTCGGTTCGAGTCTGACCGCCATCGCCCACGCCATGACGCGGCTGGCGCAGGGTGAAAAGAGCGTCAACGTGCCGGGCCTTGCGCGGCGCGATGAGCTGGGCGATCTGGCGCGCGCCTTTAACGTGTTTGCCCGCAATACGGCGTCGCTGGCGCACACTTCGCGCCTGCTAAAAGAGAAAAGCAACCAGCTGGAATCGACCTTTCTCGCCATGCGCGACGGCTTTGCGCTGTTCGATAACAGCGGTCAGCTGGTGGTATGGAATGCGCAATATGCCGAGCTGCTCGGCATCGCGCCGCGCGAACTGCATCGCGGTTTGCACTATCAGCAGCTACTCAAACGCGTCGATGTCGAGCTCAACGGATTAGCCGATGCGCAGGAAGTGCGGCTGGCGGATGGCCGCACGCTGGAGTTGCGCTTCAGTCCGGTGCCACGGCGCGGCATGGTAAATACCGTGCTGGAGCGCACCACGCGCAAGGCGCTGGAGGAAGCGCTGCTGCACAGCCAGAAGATGAAAGCCGTGGGACAGCTGACCGGCGGACTGGCGCACGACTTCAATAATCTGCTGGCGGTGATCATTGGCAGCCTGGCGTTAACCGTCGATCAGCTGCCGCCCGGCACGCTCGCCAGCCGCATCGAACGCGCGCGTCAGGCCGCCGACCGTGCGGCGCAGCTGACGCAGCGCTTGCTGGCCTTCTCACGTAAGCAGGCGCTCTATCCGCGCGCGGTGTCGGTGGTGGAGCTGGTGGATAATCTGCATTCGCTGCTGCAGCACGCGCTGCTGCCCGGCCAGCAACTGGTGATCGATGCGCAGCGACCCGGCTGGCCAGCGTGGATCGATGCCGGACAGCTGGAGAACGCGCTGATCAATCTGGTGGTCAACGCGCGCGATGCCATGGCGCAGCAGAGCGGCGAAATCCGCCTGCGTATCTGGAATCAGCGTAAACAGGAAGCCGACGGCAAGCGCGATCGCGTCACCATTGAAGTGATCGATCACGGCTGCGGCATGTCGGCCGAGGTGCGTGAACAGGTGTTTGAGCCGTTCTTCACCACCAAAGCCATCGGCAGCGGCAGCGGTTTGGGCTTATCGATGGTGTATGGCTTTGTGCGGCAATCCGGCGGCCAGATTGAGCTGGAAACCGCGCCGGGACAAGGCACCACCGTGCGGCTGTTATTACCGCGCGCGCCCGAAGCGGCGCAACCGCTCAGCGTGCCGCCGCCGCTGGTGCCGCAGGCCAGCAACGATCGGCTGGTGTTGGTGCTGGATGATGAACCGACGGTGCGACAAACGCTGTGCGAACATCTGCATCAACTGGGTTATCTGACGCTGGAGTGTGGCGACGGCGAAAGCGCGCTGAGGCTGCTGCGCCAGACGCCGGATATCGATCTGTTAATCAGTGATTTGATGCTGCCGGGCGGCATTAACGGCGCGGATGTGATTCGCCAGGCGCAGGCGCAGTGGCCGCATCTGGCAACGGTGTTGATCAGCGGTCAGGATCTGCGCCAGACGCAGGTCACGCTGCCGCTGTGTGAGCGGCTGGCGAAACCCTGGCATCAGGCGCAGCTGGTGCAGGCGCTGGAGCGCGCCTGGCAGCGCAGTGAACGGCTTAGTCGCGCGCGGCAGGCTGCCACAACGGCACCCCTTTCCCCGTGATGTAACGTTTACGCAGCTTGCTGGAGATCACATCCATGATCATCACCACCGCCACCAGAATCAGGGTCAGGAACATCACCACATCCCAGTTCCATAAACGCATGTTCTCGGCATACACCAGGCCGACGCCACCCGCGCCAACAAAGCCCAGCACCGCTGCGGAGCGGGTGTTGGACTCAATCTGATACAGGCTGAGCGCGAGGAAGGTCGGGAACGATTGAGTGAAAATGCCGTAGCGATGTTTTTGCAGGCTGTTCGCGCCCACCGCGCTGAGACCGCGACTCGGCGAACGCTCCACCGCTTCGTGCCCTTCAGCGTAGAGTTTGCCGAGCAGGCCGACATCCTGCATCACGATCGCCAGCACGCCGGCCAGCGGTCCCATGCCGACGGCACGCACGAAGATCAGCCCCCAAATCGCCATATCGATGCCGCGCAGCACATCCAGTACGCGACGCACCACCAGCGCAATCGGACGCATCAGCGGATCGTGCATCACGTTGCGCGCCGCCAGGAACGAGACCGGCAAGGCGATCAGTGACGCGGTCAACGTGCCGGAAAACACAATCGCCAGCGTAATCCCGACCTGCGTGAAGTAGTAAGCAAACGGCCAGTTGAGGAAATCCTGCCAGACAAACATACGCAGGAAATAGCGGCTGAGCTGCTGGCAGCCGATGAGAAAACGGCTCCACTCAATGCCAAAGAACTCGAAAAAAAGCAGGTAATAGAGCGCGATGGCCAGCGCCAACAGCGCAACGCGGCGCAGATAGCGATTTTGCGCAGCAAACAGGGCGGCATGCTCCTGCTTGAGTTTGGCGACATCCGGCGCTAAGGCGATCATGATACGTCTCCTTCCACTACGCGGCGACGCAGCCAGCCGGACAGCGTATCCAGCAGCGACACCACCACAATGATCAGCAACAGCGTGATGCTGACCTGATCGTAACGATCGAGTTTGATATTGGTCATCAGCTCTTGCCCGATACCGCCCGCGCCCACCAATCCGAGGATGGTGGAGGAGCGGAAGTTGATCTCCAGACGCATAAAGCTGTAGGAGAGAAACGTCGGTTTGACCTGCGGCCAGAAGGCAAAGCGCATGCGCTGCAGTTTGCTGGCGCCGCACGCCGCGAGGCCGCGCACCGGTTTATCCGACGCGCTCTCAATCGCTTCGTAGAACAGTTTGGTCAGGCTGCCGACGGTGTGCAGCGCCAGCGCAAGGAAGCCGGGAATGGCGCCAATGCCAAACGCCATCACGAACATCACCGCCCACGCCAGTTCGGGCATGGTGCGCAGAAAGGCGACAAACGCGCGGATCGCCATGCGCAGGCTGCGCGGCGTTTGGGTGTTGTCGGCGGCGAAGAACGCCAGCACGCCAGCAACCGCCACCGCGATGATGGTGGACGACAGCGCCAGTTGTAAGGTTTCCCAGATTAGCGGCAGCTGGAAATGCAGGCGATAGCCCCAATAGGCCAGCGAACCCTCGGTTTTGCCGTCAGCGAACAGCAGCGGGAGATGCAGCACCGGCAGGGTTTCGCCAATGTAATCGAAAAAGTGTGGCAGCGACTGCCAGACGGTGAGCAGGTTAAATTCCGCCATCTTGCCCGCGGCCAGATAGAGCGCCAGTAACAGCAGCGACCACAGCAGCGAGTCGCGCTTTTGCTGGCGGCGGATGCGTTGGTAGTAGTGTTCGAAATCGGTCAAGGGGGGATTCCTGTTGGTTGGGGACTTGCTGGATTGTGCTCGTTGGAGGGTGCTTGCTGGATTGTGCTCGCTGTCCCCCTCCTCGGTCCTCCCCCACAAGTGGGGGAGGAAGATGCTGCAAAATGCGAGTTTGGGAGTTGCATGTGGCAGCATCTCCTTCCCCCACTTGTGGGGGAAGGCCGGGATGGGGGACAGCCAGCACCGACCGAGGAAGGTGACAGCCAGCACCAACTAAATTAACCGCGCGTACCCTTCATCAAATCACGCTTCATATCGATGATATTCTGGTAATCCGCCACGGTAGCTGGGCCGATGTGCTGGGCACCGCCAACCGCTTTAACAAAGCAGCCGTGATCTTCTTTATCCAGTTTCTTGATGGTGGCCACCACTTTCGCTTTGAAGTCAGCGGGCAGATTATTGCTCACCAGAATCGGACCGTTCGGGATCAGCGGCGACTGCCAAATAATGCGGATCTGCTTCATCAGATCCGGATGATCCATACGAATCAAACGACCAAAGGCACCCGAGGTATAACCGGTTTCGCGGTCACCAATCAGCGACGTCCAGGTTACTGCGCCTTCGAACTGGCCGTTCAGCACGCCGAGGATGTCCTGCTCGTGACCGCCGGAGAAGGTGACGCTGGAGAAGGTGTTGTTGTACTTATCGTCCACCGTGCCGCCAAACTCTTTCTTGAACGCCTGATTCGGCATCAGGAAGCCGGAAGTGGAATCCGGATCGGCCATGCCGAACGATTTGCCTTTCAGGTCTTCCAGCTTTTGGTACGGGCTGTCGGCTTTCACGATCACCACTGAGTGATAACCCTGCGAACCGTCTTTGTCGTCCACCACGATGCCCACCACATCCACCGCTTTCGGGTTATGCAGATAAACCGAGGCAAACGAGGCGGGCGACATGCTCAGCACCAGGTCGATTTTGTTACCCAGCAAGCCCTGAATCACGCCTGAATAGTCAGACGAGTTGCGCAGTTTGGTATCCACCTGCAGCTCTTTATCGAAGAAATCTTTCACGCATTGGTTATCACCAATCTGCTGCGTGGCATTCTGGCCGCCAAGAATCCCGAGGTTCAACTCTTTTGGTGCATCCGCTGCGTTTGCGCCAAATGCCATCGCAATAGTCAGTAAAGCTAAAGAAGTCAGTTTCATTCTTAGGTTTTCTCTTGCTGTGGGAGTTAGTGGAGCTGGTTAATTTCGTCGCCGTACAGCTCATGCATCAGGCCGTCGGTCAACCGGGAAGGATGTCCATCAAACAGCACTTTGCCGCGCTGAATACCGATGACGCGGGTGCAGTAGCTTTTTACCAATTCAATTGAGTGCAGGTTCACCATTACGCTGATGCCCTGCTCGCTCACCTGACGCAGCACGTCCATGATGCGCTTGGTATTTTTCGGATCGAGTGACGCCACCGGTTCGTCCGCCAGCAAAATGCGCGGATTCTGCATCAGCGCCCGGCAAATCGCTACGCGCTGCATCTGGCCGCCAGAGAGATTTTCCGCACGCTGCAGCGCCTGCGGCAGCATGTTCATCCACTGCAGCAGTTCGATTGCGCGGGCGCGGTCGGTTTCGGAGAAGACTTTGAAGAACGATTTCAGCGTCGAGGTCTGGCTTAAACGACCGAGCAGCACGTTGGTCAGCACGTCGAGGCGCGGCACCAGACAGAAGTCCTGGAAGATCATGCCGCATTCGCTGCGCCATTCACGCATCTGGCGGCTGTTCAGCGTCACCACATCGCGATCCACTTCGCCGTGGCGATTGCTGAGGATCGCGCCCTGTGAAGCGGTGATGGTGCCGTTGAGCATGTGTAACAGTGTCGATTTGCCTGCGCCCGAGCGGCCAATCACCGCCACCAGCTCGCCCGCATGCAGATCGAAGCTGACGTTATCCAGCACCTGGTTGGCGCCGTACGCTTTGCACAATCCCTGCACCGAAAGCACCTTGTTGCCCTGCCCGGTAACGTGCGGGAAGGGATTGTCGACAACGGTTTTCAGTAATGCCTGTGCCATGTTGCACTCCATCTCTTCTGAGCTGTTGATTGCACGCTATTACGGGCAAAACGGATGAAAGCTTGATGACAGTAAAATGATTAAACGGTGACAGCGGCTGGATCGGTCAGCAACTGGCGCAGCGTTAGCAGTGTTTCGCTCAACGCACCATCATTATTCAACGCATAACAGTGCGCGGGCAGCGGTTCGGCGGCACGCGCCAGCCGTTGCGCGATCTCCGCTTCTGACTCGCGCCCACGCTGCCGCAAACGCGCTTCCAGCACCGCTGGCGAAACCTGTAACACCAGCGGCAGCAGCTGCGTGCCGTAATGCTGCTGCACCATCGGCAGATGCAGGCGCGAGCCGTTCACCAGCACGTTCATTCCGCGCGCCAGCCACAGATCGATCTCCTCGCCCAGCCCGTAATACATGCCGTGCGCCTGCCAGCTGACGGCGAACAACCCCAGCGCCTCGCGCCGTCGAAACTCGGCTTCGCTTAGCGCCACGTGGTTCTCGCCGCCCGCATCGGCGGCGCGCGTAATGTAGCGATGGGCGATCAGCAAATTCTCCGGCGGCGCTTCACGCAGCGCGTTCAGCAGGCTGTCTTTTCCCGCGCCCGAAGGCCCGGTAAGCCAGATCAGGCGCGCCATCAGAACACCCGCTTGCCTTGCGACCAGACGTGACGAATGTGCGAATGACCATGATCGGTATGCACCAGCACCAAATCGGCACGCAGTCCTTCGGCGATGCGCCCGCGATCATGCAGGCCAATTGCCCGCGCCGGATTGCGGGTCACCAGCGCGGCCGCTTGCGGCAGCGTCAGCGTGTTGCGCTCATCGGCCACCAGCCGGAAAACCGCATCGAGCAAGCTGGCGGGATAATAGTCGGAGGAGAGAATATCCAGCAGGCCGTGACTCGCCAGTTCCGCTGCCGCCACGTTGCCGGAGTGCGAACCGCCGCGCACGATGTTGGGCGCGCCCATCAGCACCTGCATGCCGCAGTTGCGTGATGCGCGTGCCGCCTCCAGCGTGGTGGGAAATTCGGCGATGGCGCTGCCGACCGCATGCGATTCGGCAACGTGCGCCGCCGTGGCATCATCGTGGCTGGCCAGCGGAATGCCGCGTGAACGGCACAAGCTGGCGATGGCGTTGCGGTTAGGCGTGGAGAACTCGGCGGCCAGCGCCAACTGCTCACGCTCAAACTGATCCATCTGCTCGTCGTTGAGCTGATATTTGCCCTGATAATAGGTGCGATACATCTCCAGCGAGGCGTACTGGCGCTGGCCCGGCGAGTGATCCATCAGCGACACCAGCGACAGCTCCGGCGTGTTGATCAGCGCTTCAAACAGCGGCAGCGTGGTGTTGTGCGGCAGCTCGCAGCGCAGATGCAAATGGTGATCGGCGCGGTTAATGCCTTTGCGATTGCTGCCCTGAATCGCGTCGATCATTTTGGTGAGATTATCCAGACGATGGCCGCCATCGCGGACGTCGCCGACGCCAATCGCATCCAGCACCGTGGTGATGCCGCTGGCGGCCATCAGCGCATCGTGGCTGCTCATCGCCGAATAGGCGGGCCAATCCACCTTCGGGCGCGGCGTAAAGAACTTGTCGAGGTTATCGGTGTGCAGCTCCACCAACCCCGGCAGCAGGAAAGCGTTTTCGCCATCCAGCGCGCCCGGCTGTTGGCTGACGCTATCGCTAAAGCTGGCGATGCGCCCGTCACGGATTTCCAGCGATCCCGTTACCACTTCGTTTTCCAGCACCAGCTGGACGTTGTTGACGATCATGCTTCTGCTCCTGCTTGCATTGGCTGCATGACGTGCAGGCGATCGGCCACGCGTGCGCGCACCGCTTCGTCATGGAAAATTCCGACAATGGCGGCACCGCGGGCGCGCGCCTGTTCAATCAGTTCCACCACCGCAGCGCTGTTGGCGCTGTCGAGCGAGGCGGTTGGCTCATCCAGCAGCAGCACCGGATAGTCGGCGATAAAGCCGCGTGCGATGTTGACGCGCTGCTGTTCGCCGCCGGAGAAAGTGGACGGCGCCAGTGACCATAAACGCTCCGGCACGTTGAGGCGCGTCAGCAGCTCTTTGGCGCGCTTTTCGCAGAAGGCGCGCTCGGTGCCGCGCTCCAGCAGCGGCTGCATCACGATCTCCAGCGTGGGCACGCGTGGGATGACACGCAAAAACTGGCTGACCCAGCCAACGCTGTGGCGCCGAATCGCCAGAATCTGGCGGGCGGGCGCGTTGGCCATGTCGATCCATTCGCCCTGAT
Organism: Pantoea endophytica; assembly: GCF_002858935.1. Lineage (GTDB taxonomy): Bacteria > Pseudomonadota > Gammaproteobacteria > Enterobacterales > Enterobacteriaceae > Pantoea > Pantoea leporis. The sequence continues at coordinate 31,704 of NZ_PJRT01000019.1, forward strand.
GTTGCAGCCAGATGTGACCGCTGTTGGCCTGATAGTTGCCGTACAGCGCGCGCAACAACGTGGATTTGCCGCTGCCGGAGCGGCCATGCAGCACCACGCATTCGCCGCCGCTAACGTCAAGATTGGCGTCCTGCAATACCGGCAGCGCGGCGCCGCTTTGGTTGTGCAGCACAAAGGTTTTGCTCAGATGCTCTACGCGCAATAAAGGTTGCATAGTGATGTCCGCCATTAGTTAAGCACCGATGAAACCAGCAGCTGCGTATACGGATGATGCGGATCGTCCAGCACCCGGTCGGTCAACCCGCTCTCCACCACGCGCCCCTGCTTCATCACCAGCAGGCGATGCGCCAGTAACCGCGCCACGCCGAGATCGTGCGTCACAATCACCACCGCCAGATTCAGCTCACGTACCAGCGTGCGCAGCAGATCCAGCAGACGCGCCTGCACCGACACATCCAGCCCGCCGGTTGGCTCATCCATAAACACCAGCGTCGGCTGCGTCACCAGGTTGCGCGCAATCTGTAAACGCTGCTGCATGCCGCCGGAAAAGGTGGTGGGCAGATCGTCGATACGATTAGCGGGGATCTCCACATCCTGCAGCCAGCGCATCGCCTCTTGACGGATATCACCGTAATGCCGCTGGCCTACCGCCATCAGCCGCTCGCCGATGTTGCCGCCCGCCGTGACCTGCGGACGCAAACCATCCAGCGGATGCTGATGCACCACGCCCCATTCGGTGCGCAGCAAGCGGCGGCGATCGCTCTCGCTCAGTTGATAGAGATCCTGCGCGCGATAAAGAATGTTGCCCTGCTGCGGCGCTAAGCGTGCTGACAGGCTGCGCAGCAAGGTGGTTTTGCCCGATCCGGATTCCCCAACAATGCCTAACACTTCGCCGGGATAGAGTTCAAAACTCACCTCTTCAAACCCTTTGCCGGGCGCGTAAAGGTGCGTGAGATGGTTGACCGCAAGCAGCGGCTGTTCACTGTGCATGCTGTTGTTCCTGCTGCTGGTGGCAAAAATCGGTATCGGAGCAGACAAACATGCGCGTACCGGCGTCATCCATCACCACCTCGTCGAGGTAGCTGTGGCGCGAACCGCACAGCGCGCAGGGTTCTTCCCACTGCTGCACGCTGAACGGGTGATCGTCGAAGTCGAGGCTTTCCACTTTGGTATACGGCGGCAGCGCATAGATGCGTTTCTCACGTCCGGCACCAAACAGCTGCAGCGCCGGCATCATGTGCATTTTGGGGTTGTCGAATTTGGGGATCGGCGACGGATCCATCACGTAGCGATCGTTGACCTTCACCGGATAGGCATAGGTGGTGGCGATATGGCCGTAGCGGGCGATATCTTCATACAGTTTCACCTGCATGATGCCGTACTCCTCCAGCGCGTGCATGGTGCGGGTTTCGGTCTCACGCGGCTCGATAAAGCGCAGCGGCTCAGGGATCGGCACCTGGAAAATCAGGATTTGATCTTCTTCCAGCGGCGTTTCCGGAATGCGGTGGCGCGTCTGGATCAGCGTGGCGTCACGGGTCGCTTCGGTGGTGGCCGCGCCGCTGACGCGCTGGAAGAAGCGACGAATGGATACCGCGTTGGTGGTGTCATCCGCGCCCTGATCGATCACTTTCAGCACATCGGCATCGCCAATAATACTGGCGGTGATCTGAATGCCGCCGGTGCCCCAACCGTAGGGCATCGGCATTTCGCGTCCGGCAAACGGCACCTGATAACCGGGAATCGCCACCGCCTTCAGAATGGCGCGGCGGATGGTGCGTTTGGTCTGCTCATCCAGATAACCGTTGTTGTAGCCGGTTAACTCACTCATGGTTCTGCTCCTGATGCGGTTGGCGCAGTTGTTTCAGCAGCTCAAGCTCCGCCTGGAAATCGACGTAGTGCGGCAGTTTCAGATGCGAGACAAAGCCCGCCGCTTCGACGTTGTCGGCATGCGACAGCACAAACTCTTCATCCTGCGCCGGACCGGCAATGCGTTCATGGTACTCCGGCGCCTGCAGCGCGCGATCCACCAGCGCCATCGCCATCGCTTTGCGCTCGGAACGGCCAAACACCAAACCGTAACCGCGCGTAAAGTGCGGCGCGCTGTCAGTTTCGGTGGTGAAGCCGTTCACCATCTCGCATTCGGTCAGCAGGATTTCGCCAATCTCAATCTCAAAGCCCAACTCTTCCGGGCAGATTGACACGCTGAGATAACCGGTACGAATTTCGCCGGCGAACGGATGATTACGGCCGTAGCCGCGCTGCGTCGAGTAGCCGAGCGCCAGCAGAAATCCTTCGTCGCCGCGCACCAGCTGTTGCAGCCGTGCGGCGCGCGTAGCCGGATAGCCTGGCGGTTCGCGGGTGATGTCGCACGGCTCGCTGCCGTCATCCTCTTCGCGTGCCGCCAATCCTTCCGCCGTCATCATGCTGAACACGTGGGGACAGTGTTGTGGCAGCGCCTGATCGTCACGCGGCGCGGCAGGCGTTTCGCCATTCGCCAGCAGGGTGAAATCGAGCAGACGATGGCTGTAATCGTAGGTTGGGCCGAGCACCTGGCCGCCCGGCAAATCTTTGTAAACCGCTGAGATACGGCGTTCGAGGCGCATCTCAGCGGTTGCCAGCGCCAGGCTATCGGCGAGGCGCGGCAGCGTGGTGCGATAAGCGCGTAGCAGGAAGATCGCTTCCACCAGATCGCCGCTCGCCTGTTTAATTGCTAAAGCCGCCAGCTGCGGATCGTAGATGCCGCCTTCGGTCATCACGCGATCGACCGCTAAACCCAACTGTTGCGCCACCTGATCGCAACCCAATTCGGCGACCTCGCGATCGCCACGACGCAGATCGGCCTGCAGCTGATGGGCGCTGGCTATCGCCTTTTCGCCCCCTTTGACCGCAACGTACATCAGCACACCTCCACGTCGGTGGTGCGTGGCAGCGCCATCATCGCTTCACCGCAGGTGAAAATCAGATCCACACCTTGCGGGAACGGATGTGGGCGCTCACGCAGATAGTGCAGAATCGCTTCCGGCAACTGCGGCGCAATGGCGCGCGGCTCACGTAAACCGGGACCCGACAGGCGCAGCGTTAAGCCACCGCTCAGTGACGGCACTTCCACAATCAGCGTGGTGCTTTTTTCCGGGGACATGTTGTCGCCAGAAGCAAACAGCGCCGGATCGGGATTGGCCGCCGCGTGCGTCAGCGCAAAAGGGGCATCGCGTTCATCGACAATCGGCACGCCGGTGTGGAAACGCAGGTTGCTGCGTACCACGTCATTATCGATGCGGCCATCGAGCCACAGCGCGCTCTCCTGATCGACCAGCGTCAGCAGCACCGCCGTGGCCGCCGGCGAGAGATCGCCCCAGCCCTGTTGCAGCGGCAGCGATACCATCACACCCGGCTCGCTCATCGCTTTCAGGATGCGGCGGAACGCACGTTGGGCATCGGCCACCGGATGGGTAAAACTTGCCAGTAAAGTCATTAGTTATCTCCGCGAACCAGCGTAAAGAAATCCACTTTGGAGCTGGCGATTTCACGCGCGCGCAGCTGTCGCTGCTCTTCACGCAGGGCCGCCAGCGGGGCAATCAATTTTTCCTGCAACAGCGCCTGGGTTTCCGGCTGTTGCAGCAGCGCATCAATCAGCGCGCAGCGTTCGGCGTGCGCTTTGTCGCGCCCCAGCACGTAGCTAAAGCCGAGCGTGCCGTCGTGCAGCTTCACCACCGCGCGCGTCACCGTGGCATCGCCCATCACGAAGCGCTTGCCGCTGCCGCCCATGCGCGCCTGCAGGCGGGTTAAGCCGGTTTCTGCCGGACGGATGCGTTCAAAATCAGTGTTGATACGTAACGGCTGCCAGTGCGCTTCAAGCTGGCGGGCTTCACTGTGCGCCAGCACCGAGAGCCAATGCTGGCGGGCGGTTTGCTGTGTCATTCGTGCTCCAGAGTCAGTTCAATCATGTCGCCACGCGTCAGGCTGACGGAGTATTCCGCTACCTGACCGTCGCTGTGTTTATTCAGGGTGCGCACACACAGCAGCGGCGACTGCAGCGCAATCTCCAGCTGCTTACACTCTTTGGCCTGCGCGCGACGCGTACTGATGCGGGTTTGGCTGCGCGTCAGGTTCAGGCCAAGCTGCTGCTGCATAAAGTCGTGCAGTGAACCGCTGTGGAACTGTTGCAGCGCCGGCCACCAGCTGAGTTGCGCCAGGAAGTGGTTAATGACGCACACCGCCACGCCATTGACGCGGCGCAGCGTGCGCAAGTGGATAACGTTGTCGCCTTCGTTGACGCCCAGCGCGCTCGCCACATCGCTGCTCGCCGGACGCAGCACCGCCAGCAGACGCTCGCTGGTGGGATGGCTGCCCTGCTCCATCAGGTTCTGGCTGAAGCGCGCCTGCGCATGCAGCGGATAATCGTACGGCCGCATCAGCACCAAAATGCCCACGCCGTGACGCCGTTGCAGCAGGCCTTTATTGACCAGCTCATCCACCGCGCGCCGCAGGGTGTGACGATTCACTGCGTAGTGATCGGCCAGCTGCTGTTCAGAAGGCAGATAATCGCCGCAGCGGTAGCGCTCCTGCAGCGCCTGCTCCAGTTGGGCGGCAACGGCCTGATAAACAGTGGTCGGATGTCTGGATATCTCCATCACGCTCAATACCTCATTCGCATTGGTTGAGGAACGCAGCGGGCTTGCTGCGGGATGGCGATTACATTGCGCATGTCAGATGACAGCGCCGTGACGGCTCAATGACGGACGGATGAATTTGTTTTAGGGCAGCAGAATTGCAGCGAAACGGACGGCGTTTTTAATAAATTATTTTTAACTGTTCTGTTTGTGACAGCATTCAAAAAATTAACGCTAATTTACATCACGCTTTCATCTCCCCTACAGAATACAGCCTGCGGATGTTCTGCTAGGTTAAAGGATGAACCCTTCTTGTCAGGCCACCTTTAAAATGATTAACGCAATAAAACTATCGGATGGTTTTCGCCGCAACTTTGTGCGTGAAGTTATTTTGCCACTGCTGGCAATTTTGCTTCTGACCTTTGTCGGCGCGGGCGTGGGTCTGTTCTGGGGCACAGCGTTAAGCAATAACGAAGCGCGCGATCAGCAACAGCGCATGATCCAGGCTTCGTTTACCCAGAGCCTGACGGAACATCTGCGCCAGCTGCGCAGCCTGACGCGCTGGTCACCGCTGGCCGATCAGCTGGCGTCGTCGCATCCCGATCAACGCTGGCTGACGCAAAATGTCGGCGGCTGGCTCTATGACATGTTTGATCACCAGCTGGTGGTGCTGCTGGACCGCGACAACCAGCTGATTAACGTTTGGCGCAATGGCCAGCCGGTGCCGGACAAGCGCATCGGCCCTTATCTGCAGGACATGCTGAACAGTCCGCTGGTGCAAAACAGCGATGTGGTAGCGGGCCCCACCGATCACGCCGATTTCGTGCGCATCGGTCAACGCGCTGCCGCGCTGGCGGTGGGCGATATCAGCAGTACCAAACAGGCCGGGCGCTATCGTCTGGTGAGCATTAAGTTTCTCGATGATGGCTATCTGCGCAACCTCGCCGATCGCAGCCAGCTACGTCAGTTGCATTTCAGCGACAGCGAGCCAGCGGGAAAAACCAAAGCGCGTTATCTGCTGAACTCACAACAGGGCGAACCGGTCGGTTATCTCAGCTGGAATCCCGATAAGCCCGGCGCGCAGATGTTACGCACCCTCGGCCCGTCTACCTTGCTGTCGGTTATCCTGATTACCGTGCTGTGTTGGGTGATGGTGCGCCGCATCTGGATCTCGTCACTCAAGCTGTCGCAGTCGCTGCTGAAACTCGGTGCCAGTGAAGCGCAGGCGCAGCATCTGGCCTTTCATGATGTGTTAACCGGTTTGCCCAATCGTTCCCTGGTGGAAGATCGCTTAACCCAGGCGCTGGCGCTGGCCGGACGCCACGATCAGCGCGTGGCGCTGCTGCTGCTGGATCTTGATCGCTTCAAAAATATCAATGATACCTACGGCCATCACGCCGGCGATGAGTTGATCATTGAGGTGGCGCGCCGCCTCAATGAAATTGTGCGCACCAGCGACACCGTGGGCCGCATCGGCGGCGACGAGTTCATCATCGTGATGCCGGAGGTGGAGAATATTGGTCAGGTGCAATCGCTGGCGAAACGCATTATCAGCCGCCTCAGCGAGCCGTATCAGCTGGTGGGCAGCGAGCTGTGGGTGGGCGTCAGCATCGGTCTGGCGCTGGCGCCAAAAGACGGCATTGATCGGCTGGAGCTGATGCGCAAAGCGGATATCGCCCTTTATGATGCCAAAAACCACGGACGCGGCCAGTATCGCCAGTTCGAAAAAGTGATGGATGAATCGCTGCGCACCCGTCAGCAGATGGCGGCGGATTTGCGTCAGGCGCTGGTGAAGTTTAGTGGATTGGCGGTGTGGTATCAGCCGTTGATGGATATCAGCGGCCAGCAGGTGGTGGGTCTGGAAGCGCTGTTGCGCTGGCATCACGCCATGCGCGGCGACGTTGCACCGGGTGATTTCATCGCCATCGCCGAAGAGACCGGCATGATCATCCCGCTCGGCGAATGGGTGCTGCGCGAAGCCTGTAAAACGTCGCTCAAGCTGCCGGATATTGTGGTGGCGGTGAACGTCTCGCCGGTGCAGTTCCGCGCGGTGAATTTTGTTGAGCGCATCATCCATATCGTGCAGGAAGAAGGTGCCGATCCGCAGCGCATGGAGCTGGAGATCACCGAAGGCGTGCTGATTGAGGATGAACACGAGGCGCGCAACAGCATCATTGCGCTGCGCGAAGCCGGCTTCCGGATTGCGCTGGATGATTTCGGTACCGGCTATTCAAGCCTTAATTACCTCAGCAGCTTCCCGGTGGACAAAATCAAGATTGACCGTTCGTTTACTCAGTCGCTGGGCGTGGCGCAGAACTCTACCGCGATTGTGGAATCGGTGGTGCGGCTGGGTCACGCGATGGGCTTAACGGTGACCGCTGAAGGCGTGGAAACCGAAGGCCAGAAAAACGCGCTGGCCGATGCAGGCTGTAATCAGCTGCAAGGCTATTTGTTTAGCCACGCGGTGCCGCTGGATGACATTTTGACCATGTTGCCGCCCGCTTCCCGCCTTTAACGCTCCCGCGCGGCGGCCGCCGACTGCCGCGCTTTTCTCGCTCACGCATTGAAAAGCCGCATGCGCATCGGGACCATTCTCGTACCCTGATTAACGCGTTTAACCCATCCTCTCGTCTGTGCGCTTGCCAGCCCGTTTCGGCAAGCCGGCCTCAATCCCTTCTTTTACTCTGTTAAGGAATCACAGATGAACACACGCTATCCGGATTACACCCTCGACACCGACCGCGCGTCGCGTGAAAACGGTTCAACCGCCTATATCGCGCTCGATAATTCAACTTATGTGATTGAGCAAACCACCACCAAAACCCTGAGCAGTTTCCCTGAAAGCCTCGTCAGCGACACACCGGTAAGCTACGCACACCAGCCTTCGTCTTACGCTTATGGCGTAAAAGCGATCACCCCAGTTATTCGCTATGCCTGGGATGACGTTGGACAAGAGCAAGGCGTGCGTGCCAGCGGCAACCGCACCGATGATGCCGCTCCGACCCTGCGCGGCACCGGCCCGGCGAACACTTACATGGACATTATGTTCACCAACGGCAGCGTAACTCGCTACAACGGCATCACCACCGATGCTGACGGTAACTGGAGCTGGACGCCACGCGCCGATTTGGCCGATGGTACCTGGACATTTAAAGTGCAGGCCGACGGCCAGGAGACGTGGAGCAATGCGTTCACGCTGGTCATCGACACCCCGGCGGCACCGGACGCGCTGATTACCCACATCTACGATAACGTGGGCAGCGAGCAAGGCGAGCGTTTCAGCGGCAGCATTACCGATGACTCGACGCCAACCCTGCACGGCACCGGTCCGGCCAATACGCTGATCGATATCCTGTATAGCGATGGCGGTCGAGTGCGCACCAACAGCACCTTCACCGACGATGAGGGCAACTGGAGCTGGACGCCCTGGCAGAATCTGAATGACGGCTACTGGACGTTCCAGGTGCAGGTTGAAGGCGCACCGAGCTGGAGCCAGAGCTTCGCCATCACCATTGATACGCCGGAAGGCCGTATGGCGATGCGCGACGCCGAAATCTCCCATATTACGGATAATGTCGGCAGCGATCAGGGTGACCGCTTCTCTGGCAGCATTACCGATGATGCGATGCCGACCCTGCACGGCACCGGTCCGGCCAATAAGCTGATTGATATTTTGTATACCGATGGCGGCAGGGTGCGCACCAACAGTACCTTTACCGACAACGAGGGCAACTGGAGCTGGACGCCCTGGCAGAATCTGAATGACGGCTACTGGACGTTCCAGGTGCAGGTTGAGGGCGCACCGAGCTGGAGCCAGAGCTTCGCAATTACCATCGATACGCCAGAAGGCCGTATCGCCCTACGTGACGCCGAGATCTCCCATATCACGGATAACGTCGGCAGCGATCAAGGTGACCGTTACAGCGGCAGCATCACCGACGACGCGTTGCCAACCCTGCATGGCACCGGTCCGGCTAATACGTTGATCGATATTTTGTATACCGATGGCGGCAGAGTGCGCACCAACAGCACCTTCACTGACAACGAGGGCAACTGGAGCTGGACGCCCTGGCAGAATCTGAATGACGGCTACTGGACATTCCAGGTGCAGGTTGAGGGCGCACCGAGCTGGAGCCAGAGCTTCGCGATCACCATTGATACCTCGACAGATACGGTAAGCGGTGATGACGCGTTTGGCAGCGGTTTTATATCACTGAGTTTTGGCGATCTGCTGTCCGTTGTTGATAGTGACGTATTGATTGATAACGGTAAAACGCAGTACATGCTGGACAATGACGCCAACAACGTGGTGAAGCTGGAGGATATTCTGTCCGGCAACGATATTGACGGCTGGCAACAGCAGCAAGGCACCCTCACCGTTGCTGGCATTCAATACGATGTTTATCAGTACACGGATGAGACCGAATTACTGGTGCAACACGCCGTTTAAACGCTGATGATTTAGCGGCGCTAATCGAGCATCGCGACTACCAAGCCATACAGCCTTTGCTGTGTGGCTTTTTTGTTTGTGGGCGGCGTGAAAAAGATGCCCGGTACAAAACAGGACGACACCATGATAGGACGCAAGAACAGTCGGTTATTGAATTATGATTACACCGCTGCGGGCACCTGTTTTCCGCACATGCCGTTGCGCGGCCAAACGTAATCATCACTCAGAATTTGCACGTCATCGTTTCGGCGCGATTTATCGCGCGTGCCAGAGTTTCTCCCCTGCGTTCCACCAGGAATTTTCCTTCTTTGCAGACGGTTCTTGATACAGGCCCGTAACACGTTGCTCTACCATCCTCGCCGCTGTGCGATGTCGTGTAAACCGCGACGCACTATTGACAACACATTATGGACGATACCTATGAATGATTTATTAGCCCGCAGCCCGGTGATATATCGCGAAAGCGCCGACGGCAAATTGGTGTTTGGTAACAGTAAAACAGCGCTGGAGCCCGGCGGCTTTATCGAGCTGGTGATTGGCACCGACATCTTCCGCGTCCCGGTAAACGATGAAGGCTTTTACCGCTGGGAAGCGCCGACGCCCTACGCCGACGGCGAGTACAGCTTCTCCCTCCGCCACTTTGACGCCGCCGGCAACCGCAGCACGCCGACGCTCGGCATCCAGATTGTCGACACCACCCCGCCGGACGCGCCGGAGCTGGTTAACCTCTACGACGACCAGGGCGCCGTGACCGGCAGCTTTGACCCCGGCAAGGCCACCGACGACAAACGCCCGACGCTGACCGGCATCGCGCAGAAAGGCAGCACCGTTTACCTGCTCAACGACAAAAATGAAAAAATCGGCAGCGCGGTGGCGGACAAGGTCACCGGCAAGTGGGTGATGGAGCCGGCGCAGGACCTGCAAGACGGCATTAACAGCCTGCGCCTGATGGCCGAAGAGACCTTCGGCGGCAAGCTGCGCGCCGGCGCGCCTTCGGCGGCGTTTGACATCGTGATTGTTGGCGACAACGCCACGGTTACCATTACCGATGCGTTTGACGACGCGGGCAGCTTCACCGGGGCGCTCGGCAACGGCGCGCTCACCGACGACGCCACGCCGACCCTGCGCGGCGAGGTCTCCATCGGCAGCACCGTTATCGTCTATTATCGCCTCGCCGGCAGCCCGACCTGGGCCGGCAGCGCCACCGCCACCGTCAGCGGCGAGACCTGGACCTGGACGCCGGGCAGCAACCTGCCGTACGGCCGCTATGAATTCCAGGCCAGCACCGGCGACGTCGCCTCGGCGCTGTTTGAGCTGGAGATCGTCAGCCCGTCCGATATCGTCCTGCGCCCCCGCTTTGAAACGGTTATCGACGACTTCGGCGATGCCACCGGCCTGCTGGAAAGCGGCGCCATCACCGACGACGCCACGCCCACCTTCCAGGGCCGGGCGGAAGCCAACAGCCAGGTGGTGATCCGCTATACGCTGGCGGGCGGCGCTGCTGCCTCCGTCACCGTTGACGCCGACAGCACCGGCCGCTGGAGCTGGACGCCGGACACTGAGCTGGCCGCCGGCCAGTGGTCGTTCGACGTCAAATCTCTGGGGCAGACGCACTGGAACGACAGTTTCGATCTGATCATTGTTTCCGAAAGCGACGGCGGCTTTGCGCCCGTCATCGATTACGCGGTGGATGATTTCGGTCCCGTGACCGGCAACCTCGGCAGCGGCAGCAGCACCGACGACAGCACGCCAGCGCTGCACGGTCGCGCCGAAGCCAACAGCCTGGTGATCCTGCGCTACACCCTGGGCGACGGCCACTATGCCAGCGCCAGCATAAAAGCAGACGCAGCTGGCAACTGGTCGTGGACGCCGCCGGAGCTGGCCAGCGGCAGCTGGACCTTCGAGGTGAAGAAGAGCGGTCAGATGGACTGGAGCAGCTTTACGCTCACCATCGATCCCAATGCCGATCGCAACGCCAGCATCGACAGCGCGCTGGATAACGCGGGCCCGGTGACCGGCAGCCTGAGCAGCGGCGCGTCCACCGATGACACTACGCCAACCCTGCGCGGCACCGGCCCGGCCAGCAGCGTTATCACCCTGCGCTACAAGCTCGGCAACGGTAGCTATACCCTCGACAGCGTGAGCGTGGATGCAGACGGCAACTGGTCGTGGACGCCGGATACGCTGGCGAAGGGCAGCTGGACCTTTGAGGTGCAGAAGGCCGGCCAGAGCGACTGGAGCAGCTTCCAGCTGACCATCGATCCGGACCTCGATCGCTATCCGACCATCGACAGCGCGCTGGACAACGCGGGCCCGGTAACCGGCAGCCTGAGCAGCGGCGCGTCCACCGATGACACCACCCCAACCCTGCGCGGGACCGGCCCGGCCAACAGCGTTATTACCCTGCGCTACAAGCTCGGCAACGGTGGCTACAGCGTCGACAGCGCGAGCGTGGATGCAGACGGCAACTGGTCATGGACGCCAAATACGCTGGCGAAAGGCAGCTGGACCTTTGAGGTACAGAAGGCCGGCCAGAGCGGCTGGAGCAGCTTTAAGCTGACCATCGATCCGGCGCTGGACCTGAAGCCAACCATTGACAGCGCCTGGGACGACTTTG
>NZ_PJRT01000002.1 GCF_002858935.1 Pantoea endophytica
GAACCGTTATCCATCGTCATCCGGTCCGGCAGGCCGTAACGTTCAAAGACTCTGACCAGCTGCTTCTGCACCGTCTCACGCCGCTCATCAGCGCAGTGTACGAGGCAAAGCGAGAAGCGGGAGTGATCGTCAAGGAGGGTAAGCGGGTGGCAGCGGCCGCCGCCAAAGGGAAAATGCCCCTTGAAATCCATCTGCCAGAGCTGGTTCGGGGCCGCATGTTCAAACCGGCCCGTGGCCGGGACACCCGGAGCTGAGCCCGGCAGCAGGTCGTGGCGGGCCATCAGGCTGTGGACGGTGCTGAAGGCGGGCATGCGGTGTCCGCGGTCTTCGAGCCAGCGCTTTATCTTGCGCGCGCCCCAGTGCTGATGAAGTTCATGCGCCATACGAAGCAGGTCAGTGATGTCGTCAGACGAGCGGTTGGGAGAGTGATGGGGTATGCAGGGGCGGTCCTCAAGACCGGATTCTCCCTCTTCAGCCCAGCGGCGAAGCCACTTGTAGGCAGTGGCGGAAGAAATGCCGTAGTGACGGCAGAGTGCGCGGATGTTCGCCCCGCCTTGCGAGGCGAGCAGAACAAACTCTTTACGTAATGACATGGTATCTCTCGCATCCCAGGACATAAGCGACTCCATAAACGGGTTCTTATGCCTTAGTTGTAAGTGTCTACCATGTCCCCGAACAAGTGTTCACCATGTCCCCGGACTGTACACCCACAAGTGGGAGAGGGAACCGATCGAGCCTGCATGGGGCAGCGTCTCCCTCTCCCGCGTGCGGGAGAGGGCCGGGGTGAGGGACCGACCACTCCGAAACTTAAAACGTTTCCCAGTTGCTGTCCCCCGCTGCCGCGGTCAGCGCTTTACGCGGTGTGCCGAGCGTGGGGGGTGCGATCTGCGGATGACGCACGCCGCTTCTGGCCTGCGGCTGCGCGTGTGCCGCGCGCGGTACGCGGAACACCGCCACCGACTGGCTCAGGCGACTCGCCTGCTCTTCCAGCGAGGCCGCCGCCGCGGCAGACTCTTCCACCAGCGAGGCGTTCTGCTGCGTCACGCGATCCATCTCCGTCACCGCCTGGCCGACCTGATCGATACCACGGCTCTGCTCATCCGATGCCGAGGCAATTTCGCCCATGATGTCGGTGACGCGCGTTACCGCATTAACGATATCGCTCATGGTCTCACCGGCGGTGCCCACCAGTTCAGATCCGCTGTTCACGCGGCTGACGGAGTCTTCAATCAACCCTTTAATCTCTTTCGCCGCCTGCGCGCTGCGCTGGGCCAGATTACGGACTTCACCCGCGACCACCGCAAAGCCACGGCCTTGCTCACCGGCGCGCGCCGCTTCTACCGCCGCGTTCAACGCCAGAATATTGGTCTGGAAGGCAATGCCATCGATAACGCTGGTGATGTCGGCGATCTTCTTCGAACTGCCGGCGATGTCGCTCATGGTGCGCACCACGCCTTGCACCACATCACCGCCCTTCTGCGCGGTTTCGGAAGCACTCAACGCCAGCTGCGACGCCTGACGCGCGTTTTCGGCGTTCTGCTTCACGGTGGCGGTCAGCTGTTCCATGCTGGCGGCGGTCTGCTCCAGTGAAGCCGCCTGCTCTTCGGTACGTGCCGAGAGATCGTTGTTGCCCGCAGAGATTTCGCTCGCTCCGGTAAAGATGGCATCCGAACCGTCACGCACATCACTCACCGTGCGCACTAGCGACTGCTGCATCTCATGCAGGCTTTCCGCCAGCTGGCTCATTTCGTTGCGTCCTTCGACCGTGATGCGCTGCGTCAAATCGCCCTGCGCAATGTGCTGAATATGCTGGATATTCTCATTAAGCGGCTTGATGAGGATTTTGCGCATGCCAAACCAGCACAGCACAATCACCGCCACCACAATCGCCAGCACCGCGCCTAACAGCCAGATCATGTGATCGTAGGCTGAGCTGTTGGCTTCGACGCCCGCCGCAGTCAGGCGATCCTGATCGGCACGCCATTGGCGGTACTCTTTCAGGAAGGCGTTTTGGCTTGGCGCAACCGGCGCTTTGGCTGCCTGATCGAGATCTTTTGCGACCAACGCGTCCTGCAACTGGCCTAGCGCGCTGGCATAGGCGGTATAGGTTTGATCGAGACGTTTGTTGAGCGCGGCATCCTGTCCCGGCGTGTCCGGCGTCGCTTTAAACAGCTGGTAGTTATCGGCGGCCTCTTTCTGGAAGGCTTTGCTGTCGCCGTACAAACCGGCGATATCCGCTTCGGTACCGGTCAGTTTGCTGGTTGCCATGCGCAGCTGAATGCGGGTTAACACCACACGGCTCTGATTGAGGCTCATGTAGGCGTCGTTGATGGCGGCGGTGTTTTTGCTCGCCAGTTGTGAAACGTTAAAACTGTTTTTGTCATCGCTTAGCGCTTTAAAAAACAGTGAGCCGGATGCCAGCTGTAAAAAGCCAAACACTAACAACACCAGCAATAAGCTGGTGACAACGCGGATTCTCGTAAACATAGTTTGCCCTGGAAAATGAAGGAAAAAATCGTACCGATCGGTTATCGACCAGGGGCGGAGAAGATTGAGGGATATTACAGCGATTTTTTGCGGATTTATTGTTGATTTGTAAGGAATTAATTAATGTATGTAATGATAACGGGCCGCAGCAGCGCGGCCCGTTGCGGGGACTATGCAGTACGCAGGTTATCCACCAGCGCCATCTCTTCGCTGCTCAGCAGCTTTTCGATGTCGACCAGAATCAGCATACGTTCACCCAGCGCGCCCAGACCGGTCAGGTACTCGGTGGACATGGTGACCGCGAACTCCGGTGAAGGACGAATCTGCTCTTGCGTCAGCGACAGCACGTCAGAAACGCCATCCACCACGATGCCCACCACGCGATGCTCAAGATTCAGCACGATCACCACGGTGTTCTCGTTGTACACCACATCCGGCTGCGAGAACTTCACACGCAGGTCGATGATCGGCACGATCACGCCGCGCAGGTTGGTGACGCCTTTGATGAATTCCGGCGTGTTGGCGATGCGGGTTACCTGATCGTAACCGCGAATCTCCTGCACTTTCAGAATGTCGATGCCGTACTCTTCGTCACCCAGTGTGAAAACTAAGAATTCCTGGCCCACGGTTTCGCCAGCGATTTTGGTCACGGTTGCCATGTCAGTCATTTTTTTACCCTTTCGTTATCTATTACGCTGCGGCACCGGCCACACGCTTTTCACGGTTCAACGATTGCAGTGCTGAGACATCCACAATCAGCGCCACGCTACCATCGCCTAAAATGGTGGCGGCAGAGATGCCCGGCACTTTGCGATAGTTGCTTTCAAGGTTTTTCACTACCACCTGATGCTGACCAATCAGCTGATCGACCAGCAGCGCATAGCGACGGCCTGCGCTTTGCAGAATCACCACAATGCCTTGCGTGGCGTCGGTTTTGGCATTCTGCACCTCAAACACATTCCACAGTTCCACCAGCGGCAGATATTCGCCACGCACTTCCAGCACGCGCTCGCCACCGGCCAGCGGTTTCAGCTCTTCTGCGGTTGGCTGCAGCGATTCCATTACCGCGTTGAGCGGCAGAATGAACACTTCGTTAGCGACGCGGACTGACATGCCGTCGAGGATCGCCAGCGTCAGCGGCAGCAGGATGCGAATGGTGGTGCCCTTGCCCTGCTTCGAGGAGATTTCGACGTGACCGCCCATCTCCTGAATATTCCGTTTCACCACGTCCATGCCCACGCCACGTCCCGACACGTCGGTGACCTGCTCAGCGGTGGAGAAGCCCGGCGCGAAGATCAGCATGCCGACTTCTTCATCGCTCATGCTGTCGCTGACCGGCAGGCCAGACGACAGCGCTTTAGCCAGAATACGTTCGCGGTTCAGACCGGCACCGTCATCGATCACTTCGATGCAGATGTTGCCGCCCTGATGTTCCGCCGACAGCGTCAGGTTGCCAACGGCGGTTTTATTCGCAGCCAGACGTTTTTCCGGGGTTTCGATACCGTGATCGAGGCTGTTACGCACCAGGTGCGTTAACGGATCGATGATACGTTCAATCAGGCTCTTATCCAGCTCGGTTGAGCTGCCAAGCAGCGTCAGCTCCACTTCTTTGCCCAGCTTGCTGGCCAAATCGCGTACCAGACGCGGGAAGCGACTGAAGACGTACTCCATCGGCATCATACGAATCGACATCACCGATTCCTGCAAATCGCGGGCGTTACGCTCCAGCTGACCCATGCTGTTCAGCAGGTCGCCGTGCGCTACCGGATCCAGCGCACCGGAGCGCTGTGCCAGCATCGATTGGGTGATCACCAGTTCGCCAACCAGGTTAATCAGCTGGTCCACTTTCTCGACGGCAACACGGATGCTGCTGGATTCGCTGCCTTTGGCCGGTGCGGCGGCACGTTTAGGTTCGCGCTTCACCGCTGGGGTGATATCGGTCACGGTGGCGGTTTGCACCGGTTCAGCAGCCACTTCAGCAACCGGGGCGTCGGCAACCGCCGCCGCGCCTGTCGGGAAGTGAATCTGTGCTTCATCCAGCACAAAACAGAGCACCGCGACGATGTCATCTTTGCCGACGCCATCAATGGTAACGTCCAGCGAATTGGCGCCTTTCACCACGTTGCTGACGGTACCGAGATTGCCGAGCTCCTCCAGCATCAGCTCCGGCTCTTTCTCTTTCAGGTCAACCAGTTGCAGGCGCAGACCTGCGGCCGAAACTGGTGCTGCGATCTCAACCACTTCGGCGACTTTGGGCGCTTCAGGCGCAATGCCTTTCGCTTCCAGTGCCAGCTGACGCAGCGCTTCGCAGATATATTTAAAGCTTTCTGCATTCGGCTCCTGCGCCGTTTTATAGGCATCGAGCTGTTCTTGCATAATATCTTTGGTTTCCAAAAACAGGTTGATGATATCGGTGCTGAGCTGCATCTCGCCGCGGCGCGCACCATCCAGAATGTTTTCCAGGATGTGGGTGGTTTCCTGTAAAACCGTAAAGCCAAACGTACCGGCTCCGCCCTTGATGGAGTGGGCGGCGCGGAAGATGGCATTCAACTGCTCGGAATCGGGCTCCTGGGGATCAAGTCCCAACAGGTGTTGCTCCATATCCGCTAACAGCTCATCGGCTTCATCGAAAAACGTCTGGTAAAAATCGCTGATGTCCATGCTCACGGGATCACCTCGGCTGTGAGGGTTGGTCTGGTGTCACCGCGCTCGCCGTGGGCGTCGCCGCTGCCGCAGGGGCCGTTGCAGCAGTCGGCGCAGCCGGTGTTGCAGTGGAACCTGTTGGGGCAGTCGACGCAGCCGGTACAGCGGGTGCGGTAATGTTGGGAATCATTTGCGCCGGGTCGCTCACCTGAACGGCATCGCTCTCGGCATTCTCTTTTTCAATCGCCGCTTCGGTGTCGTGATTCAACACCAGCAGGCTAATGCGGCGGTTGACTGCATCATTAGCACCACGGTTTTTCAGCTTCATGGTGTCGGCCATACCGACCACACGCAGCATTTTGGCGCCGTCGAGGCCACCAATCACCAGCTCGCGCCGTGAGGCATTGGCACGATCCGCCGACAGTTCCCAGTTGCTGTAGCCACGATCGCCGTTGGCATACTGGAAATCATCGGTGTGACCCGCGAGGCTGATTTTGTTCGGAATATCATTCAGCACCGGCGCGATAGTGCGCAGGATATCGCGCATGTAAGGCTCCACGTCCGCGCTGCCGGTTTTAAACATCGGGCGGTTCTGGCTATCGATAATCTGAATGCGCAGTCCCTCTTCGACCATGTTGATGATCAGATGCGGACGCAGCGCTTTCAGACGCGGGTCGGCTTCAATCAGCTGGTCGAGCTTTTCACGCAGGCGATTCAGGCGGATCTCCTCCAGCTTCTTCTTCTGCGCATCCATATCGACAATCTTCTTCACTTCACCCTTCTGCTGCGTCGGATCATCGCCGCCGCCGGGGATCGGACTTTCGCTGTCGCTGCTGCGCTGACCGCCGGTCAACGCCACTTTCAGCGGCGTTTTAAAGTATTCCGCAATCTGGACCAACTCTTTGGGGCTGGAGATGGAGAGCAACCACATCACCATAAAGAACGCCATCATCGCCGTCATAAAGTCGGCATAGGCAATCTTCCACGAACCGTGGCTCCCATGGTGACCTTTATGTTTGCGCTTTTTAACCAGCACAATGGGGCGATTGCCTGCTTTCATGAATTCTCATCCGAAGTTTGTTTCGCCGGGTTCTTGGCGTTACGCACGTGCTCTTCCAGCTCCGAGAACGACGGACGTTCAGCGGAGTAAAGCGTTTTACGACCAAATTCCACCGCGATTTGCGGTGCGTAACCGTTGAGGCTGGAGAGCAACGTCACCTTCACGCACTGCATCATCTTGGTGGTTTCGGCACATTTCTGACGCAGCACCGATGCCAGCGGAGAGATAAAACCGTAGGCCAGCAAAATCCCGAGGAAAGTACCGACCATCGCGTGCGCCACTAACGCACCCAGTTCGGCCGCCGGACGGTCGGCTGACGCCAGTGCGTGCACCACGCCCATTACCGCCGCGACAATACCGAAAGCCGGTAAGCCATCACCCACCGCCGAGATACTTTGCGCGGGGACTTCACACTCGTGCTCGTAGGTCTCAATCTCTTCATCCATCAACGCTTCAATTTCGAAGGCGTTCATATTTCCGCTGACCATCAAACGCAAATAATCGGTAATAAAATCGACTAACTGTTTATCGGACAAAATACGCGGATAGTTAGCGAAAATTTCACTCTGGCTGGGATCTTCAATGTCACGTTCTAATGACAACATGCCTTGCTGACGGGATTTCGCCATCAGGCGATAAAGCAGCGCCATTAAATCCATGTATACGGCTTTGTTATATTTCGAGCCGCGCATTAACAATGGCAGCGCTTTTAATGTTTTCTTAATCGATTTGCCATTATTGCCGACTAAAAAGGCACCAATACCGGCACCGCCGATAATGATCAGCTCCGCCGGTTGATAAAGCGCGCCTAAATGTCCGCCGACCATCGCGTAGCCGCCCAACACGGAGCCGACGACCACGATATAACCCAGAATTATCAGCACAAAAAATCCTTACGTCCGTAACGTGTTGATGGAAGTTAAGCCAGAGAGCCGCAGGTGTTATTCGTTGATCGCAGGCAAAAAAAAAGCAGCGGTATTAACCGCTGCTGGATGTTTTCCACGATGCGAACAAACTTAAACGGCGCGTTTAACCTGTTCATCCAGCAGTTGTGGAAAGGTATCGGCAGAATCTGCAGAAAGTTTACGTCTTTTTACGGCACGTGATGGCGGCTGGCACAGGCTGCAGACAAAGCTGCCGATGGGCTGATGAGCGTGGTTAATAAAGCTGCCACCACAGCACTTACAGTCAGACAGTTCCAGCATGCCACTTTCAACGAATCGCACCAGGGTCCATGCACGCGTTAGCGCCAACAGCGGGCCCTCGTCCGATTGCGGACACTGCTCAAGATACAAGCGATAAGCTTTGATTACCGCTTCAACGCCACTGTTCAAGCCGGTTTTCAGCAGGAACTGCCAGGCGTTACAGAACATAGAAGAGTGGATATTTTGTTCCCAGGTCATGAACCAATCGGTAGAGAATGGCAGCATACCTTTCGGTGGTGGCGCACCACGCAACTCTTTATAGAGTTTAATCAGGCGACCACGGCTCAGCTGAGTTTCACTCTCCAGCATTTGCAGTCGTGCGCCCAATGTAATCAGCTCCATGGCCAGCTGAATATCACGCGCTTCCTGAACAATACTTTTTTCGCTCATTAAACGGCCCTCTTCTTCGCAGAGACGTCATCTTTAGACGCATTTCGCAGGAGACGGCTGGATAATAAAATACCGGTGTGGATTTGCTGTAAGTCATCCACACGTGACTCTTGAGTCAGGCGATTAATATGGTTGTGATCGGTAAATCGGAACTGGCAAACCAGTTGGTTGGTTTCCGCTAATTTTACCATCTCAGGTAAAGTTAATTGCGACAATGCATCAGCCATCGATTCATCGATGCCTAAACGAAACATTGCTGAAGCTTTTTCCTGGTTAATTAAACGCTGAGCAAGAAGCAAATATGACAGATTAATGTCATATATATGTTTTAGTAATTCTGATGTACCCATTTTTTTCCATCCTGATAGACGCGACACATATACGGCCACAGAATTAAATTGTTCTATGGTTCGGGCTGCTGGTTGGTAAATCTAAAGATGGCAAAAAATAATCAGGCTTGAGCCAACGTGCTCCTGACTGTTGCACTTTTCGTCAGGACACTGATCTGTAGTAATCAAAACTCCAGGCCATTCTTTGCTTGAGTTGTAACCATCTTCCGTGACGTCTGCTTACAGTTTTTTAAGACTAATCTGAAAACAAGGCAAATCTATATTGTCTGATTTCGACATACAACGTGAGTGGCGCGAAATTTTAGATAAAGTGTGATCCACGTCACACTTTTAAGGCAAATTTTTTCTCTAAACCTTCAGCAGCGCTTTTCTGTTGTCCATTTTTTGCGCGATTTCTGATTATTTCCTTAATATTTTGCTGAAGTAAGGCGGATTTTAGGCTGTGCGGAAGATTGTCATTACAACGCGATCAGTTATCTGTCCTATAGGAATTAGGGTGCTATAACACGCCATATAAAGGATTATATGCAGCATAATACTCTGAATTAGCATGAAACTATTCGCTTCTAAATTAATCACTTACAGGGAATATTGCCCATGTGCCGTAAAGCGAGACGCTAGCGAAGCGTGAAGTCTGGGCGCAGAGCGCCAGGGAACTGTTAGTGGATTGTAGGGAGTGTTTAGCGCACGGCAGGGGATGTAACAGGGCGTTACATTAGAGAAATGAATGAATAGGCATTTTTCGGTTTGCTCCGCGATGACTATCGGCCTGCCACCTGAGATCTTTAGGGTTGCGAGGAAAAAAAGCTCTTTTTGCCTTTCGATTGTATGCTTTTTAACCAAATCGTGCGCTTTTTGCTGATGAGTCAGCGCATTAGCGCTTAAAGAAATGAAATCGATTTCGTGAAGTTACAGTGGCGCGTGAAAACGCTGTGCAGCGGAGCGTAAATTCAAAAATGTGCGATAAATCGCGCCGCTACGGAAGTGTGCAATAAGTGAGCAAAGCACCCAATGTTAGCATTTACCGTAGCGGCGCAATGTATTGTGCAATTAAGCGTTACGCTAATTTCGGAAAGGTAGCGACTTTATTTACCGTACCGTGATCATCACTGCGTACCGGCAAAGTATTTAAATCTTTCAGGAAGCTTTCACGCCAGTGTGAAATATCCTGTTTGCGCAACACCGCCATCATGTCGTTATAACGCGAGATACGTTCGGTACGCGGCATGGTCAACGCGCGATCGAGCGCCGCCGCCACGTCATCACGATCGTACGGATTGACGATCAGCGCGGAAGTCAGCTCATTGGCCGCACCAGCAAAGCGGGACAACACCAACACGCCAGGGTTATCCGGGTCCTGCGCTGCTACATACTCTTTCGCCACCAGATTCATGCCGTCACGCAGCGGCGTAATCAAGCCGACGTTGGTGAGACGGAAGATCTTCATTAACAGACGACGATCAAAGTGCTGATTGAGGTAATAGAGCGGCGTCCAGCCCAGCGTGCCGTATTTACCGTTGATGCGCCCCGCTTCCGTTTCCAGCTGGTGACGGATGTCCTGATAAGCCTGCACATCGCCGCGCGAGGTGGGCGCAATTTGCGAGTAGCGAATTTTGCCGCGGTGCTGCGGGAAATTCTCCAGCAGGGCTTCGAAGGCCAGAAAACGCTCCGGCAACCCTTTAGAGTAATCCAGGCGCTCACAGGCGATGATATTCTGCAGATCGCCCAAATCGCGTTTCATCGCCGCCATTTTCGGTGGCAGCGGTCCTTCCGCCATCTCTTTAATGGTGTCCGGCTCAATACCAATCGGATAGACCTCAGTCATAAAGGTGTTACCGAAGGCACGATGCTTCTTCTCTCCTTTATTCTGCAGCTGCGTCAGCTGGCTCAGGCTATCAAGGAAAGCTACGCGGTCAGATTCTGTCTGGAAGCCCAGCAGATCGTAGTCGCACAGCATCTCCAGCAGCTCCTGATGCGGCGGCAGAGCATTGAAGATCTCTGGCGTCGGGAACGGGATATGCAGGAAGAATCCGATGCGGTTATTAATGCCCTGCTTGCGCAGCTCGGCGGCAAACGGCAGCAGATGATAATCGTGGATCCACAGAATATCGTCGGGCTTCAGCAGCGGTTTAAGGCGCTGCGCCAGCAAAGTATTGACGCGGCAGTAGCCATCCCAGGCTTCGCGCTGATACTGCACCAGATCGAGGCGATAGTGGAACGCCGGCCAAATCACGGTATTGGAGAACTGGAGATAATATTGATCATAATCGTTTTGATTAAGCGGCAGTGACGCGTAGGTGATGCCGTCTTTTTCGATCTGCGTAAGTTCTTCATCCTCTTCTTCACCCGAGAATTCGCTGATCTCTCCGTTCCAGCCAAACCATAATCCACCGGTATCTCGCAGTGCATCTAAAATACCGACAGCAAGCCCGCCTGCGCTGGCCTTGCTACCATCGGGGATCGCGATACGGTTAGATACGACGACTAAACGACTCATAACCTAAACTCCTTACCAACATTGTCATGTTCTAGTTGTAATAATAGTTGTTCAAGCCAGTGCCATACGGCCTCAACGCTGTTGAGGCGATAGCGTGCATGGCTGGCCCCTTCACCGACTTTGACAGAGATCCCCTGCATGGCATTTACCACGAGGAATCCTTTTTCATCTGTCAGGTCGTCTCCCACAAATACCGGAATGCGTCCGGCAAAGGGTGCTTCCTGCATAAACTCACGTACGGCAGCGCCTTTATCGATGCCTTGCGGCTTCAGTTCCACCACGCATTTACCTGGCTGAAGCGCCAGCTCGGGAAAGCGTGCAACGGCGTCTTCGGCCAGCTGCATAATGGCGTTTTCGTACTGCGGCGCATTGCGATAGTGCAGCGCAAATGCCATGCCTTTCACTTCTAATAGCGTATCGGGCCACTGATCCAGCGTCTGCTGCAGTTCAGTTTGCAGTGTTTGCGCAATATCCCCCGGCAAGCTGTGGCGATGCACGCGGCCCGCCGCATCGCGGCGTTCTGCACCGTGCACGCCCGCGGCGGGGGCTTCGAGTGGCGCGACTAAGGCGTCGAGTTGCGCAATCGGACGGCCGGAAACCAGCGCTAAGGCGCCGTGGCTAAGATTGGAAATGTGTTGCAGCAGCTGGCGTACCGGAGCGGGAATGGAGACCGACTCGGGCTGCGACTGAATCGCTGCCAGCGTGCCGTCTACATCAAAAAAGAAGGCGTAGAGTCCGCCACTTAATGACGGCAAGGTGCTGTTGTGATTAACCGCGGAGGTCACGACTCTTCTCCTGTCTTGTGGAATTTGTCATTACAGGATGTTCGGAGGCTGGCTGGGTGATCGAGGCGGTTGCTACCGCAGAAGTGTGTGCGAGGAGGTTTTGCAGATAACACGGAATTTCGATAGATAACTCTCCACAAACAAACATCATTTAAACTCACTCGCCAGGCTGACTGCGAACATCGTCAGAATTAAGTGTAGACGCAGATCACGATATTGCCAGATACGCGCGGCCTGGCTATAGGATAAGTGGCCGTTTTAAGCCTTATGCCGCAAAAGAATTGCCTCAGCGCTTTTTCAGCCGCTTCGCTTATTTTTTTAGCGTTGATGACGCCCTTCTCCCGCCTCAATTCCCGGATTATGCCGACTTGCATCCGCCGCGAGGATTATCATATGGTGCGTTTACCGTGCGGCTACAGCGCGGAAATAGCGCCCTGATCGGCATTGATCACGGCTGTTAGACCCATTCAGGCAGGAATCCGGATAATGGAAAACCGATCGACATCACATTTTTCACTTGTCGCGGCAGGTGAGCGAAGATGATCCCGCAAAGCTACAGCCAACGCGTTCACTTCTATTACTGCATTCTGGTCGCCCTGAAAATCAACGCCAAAACGAAGAAGTCTGGCGGCGTGCGCGGCAAGAATAACTTCCTGCTGAAATGGCTGCGTAATGCGCAGAACAACACCATTTTCCCGCCGGATATCACCAGCGAGATTGAGTGGCTGCGCGCCAAGATCATCAGCTCCGGGCCCGACACCGACCTGGAACCGATGCTGCAATATGTTTACGACACGGCGAAGCGTGCCGAGACTATGCGTTTAGGATCATGATTCCTTCCATTTATTCGACTCAATGGAAACCGCGATTTTATTGAGGCAACGCAATATCTGTATCGTCATTACCACGTAAATCTGGATACGGTTAAATCTTCTTATCTTGATGAATTTAATCGAAAAATATTAAATCTGGCATCTACGTGAAGGTAATTAATATGATTAACAGAATGATCCTCAATGAGACCGCCTATTTCGGTGCGGGCGCGATTAATTCTATTGTCGATGAGATTCACAAACGCGGTTTTAACAAAGCGTTGGTGGTGACCGACAAGGATTTGATCAAGTTTTCTGTCGCCACCCGCATCACCGATCTGCTGGCGCAGCACGACCTCAGTTTCGCCATCTATGATGAGGTGATCCCCAATCCTACCGTTGAGGTGGTGCATGCGGGCGTCGAGGCTTTTCGTCGTTCGGGTGCCGATTATCTGATCGCGGTGGGCGGCGGCTCGCCGCAGGATACCTGTAAAGCCATCGGCATGATGATTGCCAATCCCGAGTTCAGTGACGTGCGCATGCTGGAAGGCGGCGCCGCCACGCGCAATCCCTCCGTACCGATCATTGCGGTGCCGACTACTTCCGGCACCGCAGCGGAAGTGACCATCAATTACGTCATCACCGATGAAGAGAAGAAGCGCAAGTTCGTCTGCTACGACCCGTACGATATCCCGGCGATTGCCATTATCGATCCCGACATGATGGCCAGCATGCCCGCCAGCCTGAAAGCGGCGACCGGCGTCGATGCGCTGACGCACGCCATTGAAGGCTACATCACGCGCGGCGCGTGGGAACTTACCGACATGTTCCATCTCAAAGCGATTGAAATTATTGGCCGCTCGCTGCGTGATTCGGTTAAAGGCGTGCCTGCGGGCGTGGCGGATATGGCGCTCGGTCAGTACATCGCCGGAATGGGCTTCTCGAATGTTGGCTTGGGTCTGGTGCACGGTATGGCGCATCCGCTGGGCGCGTTTTATGGCACGCCGCACGGCATCGCCAATGCGGTTCTGCTGCCGCATATCATGGCGTTCAATGCCGAGCATACCGGCGAGAAGTACCGCGATATCGCCCATGCGCTGGGCATGGAAGGTGCCTATAGCTGTTCATTAGCCGATGCCCGTGCGCTGGCCATTGATGCGGTGATCACCCTAAACCACGATATCGGTATTCCGCTCAGACTACGTGATATCGGCATGCAGGAGCAGGATGTGGATGCGCTTGCCACCGCAGCTTTCGCCGATGTGTGTACACCGGGCAATCCGCGGGAGTGCAGCGTGACGATGATCGCTGCGCTGTATCGTGAGTTGTTCTGATTAGGCGTTAACAAGGTCACCATTAATGGCGACCGACGTGTTTTGTAGGTGCGCATTTATGCGCACCAGAACGACGCGCTTATTTAATTCATGCCAACATTCACCCTTTAAAATAATATTTATCTCGCGGCTTAAAATAAAATTAATTTAACCCGGTGCGCTTGCAGCAATGGGATGCCCGCTTAGTATTAATGAGGCGGCATGCAGTTGATGAGTACAAGGCTAAATTCACTCCTTCCTCCTCCATTTCTTATCGTTATTTATTTTTAAACATCAGA
Source organism: Pantoea endophytica (assembly GCF_002858935.1). Classification (GTDB taxonomy): domain Bacteria; phylum Pseudomonadota; class Gammaproteobacteria; order Enterobacterales; family Enterobacteriaceae; genus Pantoea; species Pantoea leporis. The sequence continues at coordinate 13,842 of NZ_PJRT01000002.1, forward strand.
ATTAATTCCCTTTCTCCGTTTATTTTATTTTTTGAGGTGAGCTATGTTTCGACATGTAAAGCAGTTGCAATATACCGTGCGCGTTAATGCGCCCAATCCCGGTCTGGCCAATTTATTACTCGAGCAGTTTGGTGGTCCGCAGGGCGAATTAGCCGCTGCGATGCGCTATTTCATGCAGGGCTTAAGTGATGAAGATGCGGGTCGTCGCGAGATGCTGATGGATATCGCGACTGAAGAGTTGAGCCATCTGGAAATTATCGGTTCACTGGTTGGCATGCTGAATAAAGGCGCCAAAGGCGAACTGGCGGAAGGCAGCGAAGAGCAAGGCGATCTTTATCGCTCCATCACCGGCGCGGGCAATGACAGCCATCTGACATCGATTCTGTACGGCGGCGGCCCGGCATTAACCAACTCCGCGGGCGTACCCTGGACAGCGGCTTACATTGATACCATTGGCGAAGTGACAGCGGATCTGCGCTCCAACATCGCGGCCGAAGCGCGCGCCAAAATCCTCTACGAACGCCTGATCAACCTCACCGATGACGTGGGCGTAAAAGATGCGTTAGGCTTCCTGATGACGCGCGAAGTGGCGCATCAGCTGTCGTTTGAAAAAGCGCTCTACTCCATCCACAACAACTTCCCACCGGGCAAACTGCCGCCGATCGAGAAGTATGCGCACACCTACTACAACATGTCTCAGGGTGACGATATTCGCGGTAGCTGGAATTCGGATGAGAACTTCGACTATGTCGCCGACCCGCAGCCCGCAGTGGATGGCGGTGATGGCTCCGCCAGCGTGACGCTGCCGTCAAAACAGCTGAGCGATCTGGATACGCTGGCAACACGCACCGCTTCACAGCCCGATACCAATCCGATTACCGGCGCGGAACCTGGCAGTAAAACGCCGCTTACCAATCAGTAATTATCACAGGTCGCCCTAAACGGCGACCTGGCAGATTAATCCGGAAAACGCCCTTTCATTTCAGTTACCCGGCTAGGTTGTTGAGGGATGTGCCATAGTTGACGCTGGCATAAATAATAAGGATGGCTTGATGATGTTTGGTTTTTTAACTTCCCTGTTCGGTAGCCCGGAGTCATTAGTGCAAGTCATGACGCGCCAGGACATTCAGGAATCGATTGAGGAAGGCGACAGAATTATTATTGATGAAGATGGTAACGCTTCGGTTAATGCGTTGAGTCCTGAAGTGCAGCGCGATTTTGCCCATCATGTCAGCACATTAAAGGATATTTAAATGGGCACGGCGATATTTATGGTGATGATGGTTTGCGGCTATTGGTATACCAGCCGCGACATGTCGAGCCGTTTAAAAATTAAGCGTTCCTTTGGCTGGGATGTCTATTTTCTCATTGCGCTGTATGGCTGCATATTTGTGCTGCAAGGCGTGCTGGCAACCGCGATTATCTGGCTGATTCTGCTGGCCGCATCGGGCGTGAACAATGCGTTTGCGCTGACCTCGGCGGAGAATGTGCACTGGAACGTCGATTTCATGACTTGGAGCTTTTTAGGCATTCAGGCCCCGGTGGTGCTGATGCTGGCCTTTGCCATCCTGTTCTGTATGTATCGCTCCAACTGGGCGGTCAGCGCCCGGCTCAACGCCGGTGGACGCAAGGAGTTGTATCAACGCCTTTCCCGCTCCAACGGCATTGAACAGTTGCTATTGCAATGTATGGAAGAAGGCGAGCTGGCGTGGGTCACACTGAAATCGCGCCGTATCTATATCGGCATGATTCACGCGGCGACCTTTGAATATCCAAACACTGCCAACATTGTGTTGATCCCGATGCTGAGCGGCTATCGTGATTCACGCACGCTCAATCTGGCGATCGAGCATAATTACAGTCTGTGGTACCACAATCACAACATTGATTTCTCGTCCGCACCTAAAAGTGCCCTTGAGTTTCGTAAAGTGATTATGGTGCATCAAATAGAGAGTTTGTCGCTGTTTGATCCGGCCAGCGCCAGCGCATTAGCGATGGATAAGCAAAGCGGTAATAAACGCAAGTGGATGCGAAAATCCGCGCCCAAACGCGACTATCCCTAAATTTACTATTCAAAGATGCTGGCTTAATCGTGCAATTGCTTTATGTTGCACGGAGCCAGCAACATTCCATAATAAGTCAAAATAATAAGGGCATCATGATGGACTTTAAAAAGTTCGAGGACACTTTACAGCTGTGGGGGAATTTACACTTCACGGGAATTGAACTGCAACAGCGTGATAATAAAAGCGAAATTTACGCGACCGGCACTAATAATCATACCCAAAGCCAGCTGTATATTTGCACGCTTTCAACTGATGTCGCTTCACATGTCCAGTTAAAACAGTTTCGCACCTGGTTGCACAGAATTAATATTGGCAAAGCGAAGCGCCGATTAGCTCTCGCCAGAAAGGATTAATTCATTGTCCCCGCGCGGGGGACAGAGAGGAATATCAGGCGTCGTCAGGCGTGTAACCCACCACAATTTCCAGTGTTTTGCGCAGCACATCAGCTTCAGCATCACCTTCTGCGGTTTCCAGCGCCATAATCAAACAGAGAATAATCGATTTATTACTGACGCGCCCTTCCGTGGCCAGCACGTGGCGGATAACCCTATCCAATACGGCAGCTTCGTTTCTTAACGTACTGTCTGCATTGCGAAAATGCTCTGCCAGTTCGGTGTCAGGCAGTGCAGCGTAGAGGTTGTGATTTTCCGACATGATTCCAGTCCCGTGATTGTATCTACGCTCGAATTTACAATGCCTAAATGCGAGCCAATCAGTCAATGTTTACGATTGTTACCAGACTGTTGGTTGTTACCAAACAGCTGAAGAACGTTGTCGCTTTGCGGCTGCTCTTCGCGCAGCTTTTTTCCCGCCGAAATACTGTTGCGTACATCGGTGATGGCGGCAGTAATCGCTGCACGCTGCTCTTCGTCGTTGCTCTGCTGCTTCATCAGCATCAGCTGATTCAACAGCGCTTGCGTATTGACCGGGCCCGTACGTTGCAACAGCGCCAGCGCCGCTTCGCCAATAATTTCATCGATTATTTTCTGGTGTTCACTTCTATTCATAACGAATTTTCATAACGAATCTCTGACCGCCGCTTCGCCCCGGTGCGGGGCGAAACCAGTGTGGGAGCGTATTCAGAGTAAAATTTTAATACTTGTACAAGTTTGACGTCTGACTGGCTCTCAGCTTTCACGTTCAAATAACAAGCCAATCAGCTGATGGTAGTGATGCTCTTCTTCAGCATTGGCGGCCAGTTCCAGTCTGCGCAGCAGCTTGGTGCATAGCGATTTGCGGTTGAGGTTACGGCCTTCGCGTAAGATTTCAACCACGATCTGACCCAAGGTTTCCTGCTGCGATGGCAGCGACGCTTTGCTGAAATAGTTGGCAATGGCCTCGACTGAACTCGGCGTGTATCCGTTCTGACGCATAATTGACCCCAATAAATGAAAAAGTTAGATCATTTGACCTAAGTAAAGTTGTACAGATAGCAAAAAGCTGTACAAGGAGCTTACTCAAGATATCAGGCAGGTTTTGTTGCAAAAAGTGCTAAGAAGTGTGAATTAGGACAATTAGAAAGCTTTTATTTCCAAATCTGTGCGCTCCGCGCCGAAAGTCATTGACGCGTGAGCCGGTTGGGATGGTCAATTGTCGTCGGCATCGGCCGAAGGCATTCTGACACTGCCTTCCTGGCGACTCAATCCGCGCAATGCTGAATGGACGCGATTATCGCTGCCCGCCGGTTGACGGTGCGTGAGCAACCATTGCTGCGCCTGGGCAATACGCTGCTGCTGTTGACTGTTTTGCTCTTTTCTCGCCATGCGCGCGAGCTCTGCCAGCAGTGAGGAAACGCTGACTTCCTCACGGCGCACCAGTAATGCATAGGCCGCTTCGCCGATAATTTTAGGTTGCGAATCTGACATCTTCTACCTCCTGAGAATATGGGCTTACGCTTGCTTCTCACTCTTCATTATAGATCATCGGCCTGGCACCTTGTTAACAGACAGCTCTGGTTATCTTGGGTTTTTGTTACTAACACGTTATGGTAACTGCCCTTCGGTGGCCTCTGCTCGCACCGACGACGTGATTAATAACAAGCATTAAGCAAGGAAATCTGGCATGGAGTTCACCATACGCAAAGCCACGGCAGAGGATGCAGAGCTGCTGCACCTGCTGGGCCGCATGACCTACAGTGCGCATTTCAAACATATGTGGGTTTCCGCAGACGAACTGGATGCCTTTATCGACAAGGAATACGGTCTGGCAGAGCTGAATAGCAGCCTCGCGGCGCCCAATGAGAGCTGGCTGATCGCCGAGACCGACAAGCCGATTGGCTTCGCCAAAGTCACCTGGAACACGCCAGTGCCGGATTCCGGCATGAGCGGCGCGTTGCTCAACAAGCTCTACCTCAATCCAGAAGAAACCGGCAAAAACTACGGCCGCTGGATGTTCGAGAGCATCATCAATGAGGCGCGCGACAAGCGTGAAGGCTACCTGTGGCTGGAAGTGTTAGGCGATAACGTGCGTGCACGTAAGTTCTACGAAGCCTTTGGTATGCAGCACATCAAAGACATTCCGTTTATCACCGCTTCACAGCAGAGCACCCTGCAGATCATGGGGATGATGATTTAAGCGCAGCGGTAAGCCCTTTGGCACAAAATAAATTTCCTTTGTTGCCAACTGTTTTGCAAATCATTACGGGTTCTGGCTTGATCAAACTGCCTATTCGACATTACTGTATACATATACAGTGACGATTTGAGATCGCAGCCATGCAGTTTTATCAGCCCGCGGAAATCCGCGCTATTCTCGCCTTACCTTTGTTCATCAGCCGCGTGCCCTGCGGCTTTCCGTCCCCGGCGCAGGACTACGTTGAACAACGTATCGACCTCAACGACTTTTTAGTCGATCACCCCAGTTCAACCTATTTCATTAGAGTCAGCGGTGACTCGATGATCGACATCGGTATCAATGAGGGTGACATGCTGGTGGTGGACAGCTCGCTCAAACCCAAACACGGTGACATTGTGGTGGCTTCGCTTTCCGGCGAGTTCACCGTGAAACAGCTGATGTTACAGCCTTACCTGCATCTCAAACCGATGAATACCGCGCATGCGGTGATCGCCATTCCTGACGCCGATGAGTTCGAAGTCTTCGGCATCGTTAAACACGTGATTAAAACCATAGGCCGCTGATGTTTGCCCTGGTGGATGTGAATTCGTTTTACGCCAGCTGTGAAACGGTGTTTCGCCCGGATCTGCGCGGCAAGCCGATTGTGGTGCTGTCGAACAACGACGGCTGCATTATTTCGCTAAGCAGAGAAGCCAAGGCGCTGGGCATTAAGATGGGCGCGCCCTACTTCAAACATCGGGAAGAGTTGATGCGCCACAAAGTGGTGGTGTTCTCGTCTAACTATGCGTTGTATGGCGATATGTCGCGCCGCGTGATGGAGACGCTGGCGCTGATCTCCACGCGCGTGGATGAGTATTCCATCGACGAAGCCTTCGTTGACGTCACCGGCATCAACGCCTGCATGACATTCGAACAGTTAGGCCGCGACATTCGCGACCGTATTTATCAGGACACCCATTTGCGCGTGGGTGTCGGCATTGCGCCGACCAAAACCCTTGCCAAGCTCGCCAACTGGGCCGCCAAACGCTGGACCAAAGCCGAGAACGTGATGGATCTCTCTTTGCCCCACCGTCAGCGCGAGTTGATGAAACTGGTCAAGGTTGAAGAGGTGTGGGGCGTGGGCCGGCGCTTATCGAAAAAGCTCAACCTGATGGGCATTACCACCGCGCTGCAATTGGCTGAAACCCCGACCGCGCTGATCCGTAAACACTTTGGCGTGGTGCTGGAGCGTACGGTGCGTGAATTATGTGGCGAGTCTTGTCTGGCGTTTGAAGAGGTGATTCCCAACCGGCAAAATATCCTCTGCTCGCGCTCGTTTGGCGACCGCATTACCGAATATCAGGATATGCGCGAGGCCATCGCCAATTACGCGGCGCGTGCCGCAGAGAAGTTGCGCAGCGAGCGGCAATATTGCCGTCATATCGGGACGTTTATTCGTACCAGTCCGCACGATCCGCATCATCCTTATTATGCCAATGCGGCCAGCCAAACCTTGATTACGCCCACCGCTGACAGCCGCGATATTATTCAGGCCACGCTCAACTGTTTAGATCGCATCTGGGTGTCCGGTAAGCGTTATATGAAAGGCGGCGTCATGCTGGGCGATTTCTTTAGCGATGGCGTGGCGCAGTTTGATCTGTTTGCGGAATATCAACCGCGTCACAATAGTGACCAATTAATGGCCCTGATCGACAAGATGAATGCCCACCAGCGCGGCGCGTTATGGTTTGCCGGGCAAGGCATTCAGAAACCCTGGTCGATGAAGCGCGAGATGCTGTCCCCGGCGTACACCACCCGGCTGGCGGATCTGCCGGTAGCGAAGTAAGCGCTTCACGCTTGAATTACACGCATGCGAATGCGATATTCAGCCCCTGATACGGTCACAGCTTAATAACATCCGGAGAACCTATGTCGAATGAAGAACGCGTAAACGAGCTGGAAGCAACGGTAAACCAGCTGCAGATTGAAGTCGCTGCCTTGCGCGAGTTAATGATTAAGCAGGTGGCGGTAAATAACATCACCTTCAAAGGGAAATATGATGAGGTGATTATTCAACTGGCGAAAGAATATGAAGAGCGCGGCTTAGAGGACGAAAGGAATAGCCAGATGCACGAGGCGCTGCGTCAATATATTAAATACCAGCTGCCCGCCGTGGAATAAGCCAATTACGCTTGCGATTCATCTATATTAATCCCTTTCACATCATCACGCCCTTCACGCTTTGCCCGGTACAAGGCGTGATCGGCGTACTCCAGCAGTTTTACCGCACTGAGGGTAGCAGACGTCGCAGTGGTGGCGCAGCCGGCACTGATCGTCACCTGCCCTTTGGGCGAAGAAATATGCGCAAGCTGCCTGATACGCACCGCCTCAACCACCCGATGCGCAATCGTCATGCCCTCATCGAATGGGGTATCAGGCAGGATCAGCGCAAACTCCTCGCCGCCATAGCGCGCGGCGATATCGGAGCGCCGCGCAACCACGGCAGCTAATACTTCACCGATCGCTTTCAGGCACTTATCCCCGGCGATATGGCCGTAAGTGTCGTTGTAATGCTTGAAGAAATCGATATCCATCATGATCAGCGTGAGCGGTTTACCGCTGGCGGCGGCGTGGGCCAGCGCTTGATGCAGGAAACGATCAAACTCCCTTCGATTCGCCAGACCGGTTAAACCATCAACGTGCGCGAGTTGATTCAGGGCGAGGTTGGCGCTGTGCAGTTCGTCGCGCAGCTGAGTCAATTCCTGCTGATAGCGCAACACGCTACGCGCCTGACGCAGCTGGAAAATACCGAGCAGCAAGATGGTCAGCAGCAGGATAATGCTGAGCAGAATATCCTGCGCCCGACGGTTAACCCACACATGGAACAGATCGTCACTGTTGTAACCGGCGGCGACGATAATCGGATAGCGATCGGAACGCGCAAAACCAAAGATCCGCGCCTGGCCATCCAGCACCGATTTCCACTGCCCGCTGCCGCGATCCATTTTCGCCAACATCTCCTGAAACAACGGGCTGGCTGAAAGATTTTTGCCGATGTAACTGTCAGGCATCGGACGCGCATACAGCACCGTGCTATCAGCCAGCATCAACACCAGCACATCGCGCGCACCGAGCTCGTAATAGCTGTAGAAGCGACGGAAAAAATCGACCTTGATGGTGGCCAGCAGCACGCCCTTAAAGCCACCGCTGGCATCACTGACACGCAGGGAAACGGGGATCACTAAATCACCGGTGCTGCGGCTGTTGATCACCGGGCCGATATGCACGCTGTTGCGCCGGTTATGGCGCTGAAAAGTGAAGTATTCACGATCGGAATTATTGATATTGTTGGGTGCGCGTTGGGCGGAGGTGGCGATCCACTTGCCATCTTGATCGTAGTAGAACAAGCCGTGTAACTGCGGTAAGCGGCGCTGTAATTCGCGCATGGTATTACTCAGGTCAGCGCCCTGAATGCGCGTTGCCAGCTGTAGCTGCAGATCACGCTGTACCTGGCGTAGCGAAAGCTCGGTCTGCAGGAAGGTGTCTTCCGCCTGACGCGATTGTGATAACGCCAGATTCATCGCGGATTCCTGGGTCTGACGCACGGTCGCCAGCCAGTCTTCACGCAAGGTCCAGATACTCATACTGGCTACGGTGATCAACAGCAGCAGTCCAGAGAGCACAATGCTTTTCAGTAAACCACCGTCAGAAGAAACCGGCTTATCCATTTTTCTTTTAAACTGCATGTTGTCCTCTGTCTTCCCCACCAACAGAGTTAAGCAGGTAAACCACGCATCAGTGGACGAATGCGGTTATTTTTCGGTCCATCGATAACTCCTATGACCAGTTGCGAAATATTACTGTAATCTGGTTTCACCACATTGAGTGGCAGCAACACACAGTACGCGTTTACACGATCACTTCGGTATGCATCTCGACCAGCCCGCTACGAGCGGGCTTTTTTTTGCCTAAGATGCAGGGAAAACGGGGCGGAGCAATCAACTCCGCCCCGCGCATTAGGCTGCGACGGTCAGCGCTTTTTTGCTGCGCGACCAGACGCGATGGGATGCCATGACAGAAAGGAAGTCCGCCATAAAGGTGCCCTCGGCTTTCACATCTTCCACCAGCCCTTCTTCGACCTCATTGTCCTGCACGTTAAACTGCGCCTTAAACCGGCGTGCATCACCGCTCAGACCGATGGCTTTGAGATGCTTGTAGGCTTCCAGCAGGAAATAGCGCGCATCACCGCTCAGCAGCAACGCATCGATATTGCCATCCGGCACAATCACCGCATCAAAGGTCAGCGAAGGAAGACCGGTAAAGGTGGCATCAACCGGCAGCACCGATCCATCATCCGCCAGCACTTGTCCCATGTGCGCTGCCAGAATTTTGGCATGCACGCCCTGCGCTTTCAGCGCCTGCAGAATCGCCAGCACGTCGGCGGCTTTCACACCGTCGCTCAGCAGTAACGCTACCTGACGGCCTTTGATATCGCCGCTCGGTTGTGCATACAGACTCAGGCTGTCATCTTTTTTCAGGCCGTTGACATCTTTCGGCGGAACGGTGTTGAGCTGCTCATCACTCAGCTTTAGCCCCAGATTGGTGGCCACAGCCTGCGCCAGCGTGACGTCAATCTGCAGCAGATGATCGACCACACGTTCGCGGATGTAAGGACGCGCTACCTTGCTGAGCTCAAACGAATAAGCGCCGATGATATGCTGCTGCTCTTCCGCGGTCTGGCTCAGCCAAAACAGCCGTGGCTGCGAGTAATATTCGCCAAACGATGGGCTACGCTCGCGCACCTTGCTGCCTTCCACCCGCTCCTGATAGCTCTCGAATCCGCCCTCTTTTGCCGCTGGCGGCACTTCACGTGGCCAGTTGTTGTTGATGGAGTTCGGTTCGTAGTTGGCCGGATTGGTATCGATTTCCGTGCGATGCATGCCCTGACGCTGGAAATTGTGGTACGGGCAAACCGGACGGTTGATCGGGATCTCATGGAAGTTCGGCCCACCCAAACGGCTGATTTGCGTATCGGTGTAGGAGAACAAACGGCCCTGCAACAGCGGATCGTTGGTGAAATCCAGCCCCGGCACGATGTGGCCCGGATGGAACGCCACCTGTTCGGTCTCGGCAAAGAAGTTGTCCGGATTACGGTTGAGCACCATTTTGCCGACCAGTTCGACCGGCACCAGCTCTTCAGGGATCAGTTTGGTGGCATCGAGAATGTCGAAATCGAATTTGAACTCATCCTCTTCCGGGATCAGCTGCAGGCCGAGCTCATATTCCGGGAAATCGCCGGCTTCAATCGCTTCCCACAGATCGCGACGGTGGAAATCGGGATCGCGGCCGGTCAGCTTCTGTGCTTCATCCCACAGCAGCGAGGCTTTGCCCGCCACCGGTTTCCAGTGGAAACGCACGAAGGTGGCTTTACCCTCGGCGTTAATCAGGCGGAAAGTATGGATGCCAAAGCCTTCCATGGTGCGATAGCTGCGCGGAATACCGCGATCCGACATCGCCCAGATGACGTTATGCAGCGTTTCAGGTTGCAGCGACACATAATCCCAGAAGGTGTCGTGCGCGCTCTGCCCCTGCGGAATTTCGTTGTGCGGCTCGGGTTTCACCGCATGCACGAAGTCCGGGAATTTGTGCGCATCCTGGATGAAAAATACTGGCGTGTTGTTGCCGACTAAATCAAAAACGCCCTCATCGGTATAGAACTTGGTGGCGAATCCACGGATATCGCGCACGGTGTCAGCCGATCCTGCGCCACCCTGCACGGTGGAGAAACGCACGAAGACGGGTGTGATTTTTTCGGCATCGCTGAGGAAACCTGCTTTGGTCAGTTTTTCCAGCGAGCGGTAGGGCTGGAAATAGCCGTGCGCCGCCGAACCGCGCGCATGCACGATACGCTCAGGAATGCGTTCGTGGTCAAAATGCGTGATTTTTTCACGCATGATGAAGTCTTCAAGCAACGTGGGCCCGCGCGAACCGGCACGCAGCGAGTTCTGATCGTTGGCGATGCGGGTGCCCTGATTAGTGGTCAGGTCGGCGTTTTCGCCATTTTTGCGGTACTCATCGAGCTGCTCAAGTTTGCTGTTTTGCGTGGCGGGCGCTTTCAGGCTGCCGGGCGCGGTAGGCTGCTTGCCCGGCGGCGTCGGTTCAGCGGCAGGTTTATGCCCACCGCCTTGCGGTGCTAAATCACCTAATCCTGGCTCAGAGGTTTCTGGCCCTTTATGCGGCGCGGTATGGGTTAAATTCTGTTCTTTTTTATCTTTCGACATGTGACATGCTCCTCCAGTTAAGACCCTATTAACTGTAGAGCATAAAAACATTTATATTTCGTCTGGTTTAGAAATGATGTTTAAAGAGATTAATGAGGAGAATGTAAAGCGAGGATATTTTAACCGAAAGGTAGCTTTAATGGTTTATTAATAAGATTAATCCTGATAAATACCGTTGCGCTTTATTTCAATTATTTTCGCACCCTCCACAGGGTCGCCATTAATGGCGACCAAAAATATCATGCGGCATAACAGGCGCTATGAATGCGTTAAGGTTTCAAAATCACCTTGGTCCAGCCCGCATCACGATCGTCGAAATGGCGGTACGCTTCGGGTCCTTCGGCCAGCGACAGTCGATGAGAAATAATGCTCGCCGGATGCGCTTTGTCGGTGGCAATCAATCGCGCCAGCTGGCGGTTATAGGCTTTGACGTTGGCCTGGCCGGTACGGATCGACTGCCCTTTAAACCAGAAGCTGCCGAAATCGAACGGCATTTTACCCACTTTGGCTAACTCGCTGGCCGCGCCGGGATCCTGCGGGATAAACACGCCCACCACGCCAATGCCGCCGGTGGCTTTGGTGGAGGCGACCAGGCTGTTCATGGTGGCGCTGTTATCTTCGTGTCCATGCTGATTACAACATTGATAACCCACGCATTCACAACCGCAATCCGTGCCGCGTCCATCCGTCAGATCAAGGATTTGCTGCACCGCTGCGTCGCCCACGGCATTGATGCCCGTTGCGCCCATCTGCTCCGCCAGCGCCAGGCGATCGGGGTGCGTATCCACCACAAACACCTGCGACGCGCCTTTGATGATCGCCGAATGCGCGGCCATCAAGCCTACCGGGCCCGCACCGTAGATGGCGACGCTATCGCCCGGTCGCAGGCCTGCCAACTCGGTTGCATGCCAGCCGGTGGGGAAAATGTCTGACAGCATCACATAATCTTCCTCTTTCTCCACCGCATCCGGTGGCAGCAGCAAACAGTTAAAATCGGCAAACGGCACGCGAAGCAGCTCGGCCTGACCGCCTTCCCACTCACCCATTTCAGCAAAGCCGTAGGCCGCACCTGCGGTGCCGGGGTTGGCGGTCAGACAGAAACCGGTTAACCCTCTCTCACAATTTTCACAGAAACCACAGCCGACGTTGAACGGCATACAAACGTAATCGCCAACCTTAAGTCGCTCGACGCCACTCCCCACCTCCACCACTTCGCCAAGGTTTTCATGACCAAAGATGCGCCCCTGTTCAAAGCTGGTGCGCCCCTCGTACATATGTAAATCGGAACCGCAAATATTGGTGGTGGTAATACGAATAAGCGCATCGGTAGGACGCACAATTTTTGCATCAGGAACATTTTTAACCGAGACATCAAAAGGCCCGTTATAGACGATAGCTTTCATGATTTATTTTCCTGAGTGGCTAGCACTCTTAATTCGAATGAGCAGATAAGCACGGCGCTAATTTAACGTCGCGCTTAGCCAAAGAAATAAAAACCGCGTCTACATACCCTGGCATAAATAAGTCAGTTGTGCTTTTTTCAATTACCGCTGCGTTTGTCGTGCAGTCGCGCATATTTGTGCCAGACTTAACACCGTGTCAGCAGGAAAATCTATGGAGAGCGTATGAAACAGGTTGTTTTAGCTTCAGTAATCATGATGTTCAGCGTTGGCGTGAGCGCAGCGGAAGGCGGATACCAATCAGGTGAAACAGCACCGCCGCAGAAGAATCAGGATGCCGGTTATAAAGGATCGGAAGACACCGCACAAACCCCGATTTCACGTATTCGTGATTTCCGTCAGGGCGGCTATGTCACGCTCGAAGGCCATATTATTGAAAAGCTGAAAGGTGATAGCTACAAATTCCGCGATGATACCGGCACGATTATCATTAATGCTGAGAAGCCGGCCTTCAAAGAGAAAACCTATTCAGCCAGTGATAAAGTTCGCGTGAGTGGAAAAGTGTATGGGCGTGGCGAACAAACCACCTTGAGGGTATCGCGAATTGAAGAACCTTAAGGTTACGCATTTATTACCTTAAGAATAGCGGGTGAGTGCATGGCTTTTCATCCTCACCCTTTTTAGGCCTGACAGCGCAGCAGATAATCACATTCACATATACGTTTTTCGCCATTCCTACAGCACTATTTTGCGGGTATATTAGCGCGCATGTAGTGAATAGAACTCGTAAGAGTCTGAATGAGTTTTTATGGATAGAACGATTTATATTGTTGACGATGACCACGCTGTCATCAACGCGCTGCAAAATCTTCTGAGCTCAGAAGGCTACCTGATTTCGACCTTTACCTCCCCCGCTGAATTTTTACATCAGCCGCATTACCGCACCCCGAGCTGTTTAATTGTCGATATGAATATGCCGGGCCGCGACGGCTTTGATGTCTCGCAGGATCTCACCGCACGCGGATACACCATTCCCACCATTTTCCTCACCGGCTTTGGCACCATTCCTCTGACGGTCCGCGCGATGAAGGCCGGTGCCTTTGAGTTTCTCACCAAGCCGGTGATGCCGGATGACCTGATACAAGTGGTATCCGCTGCCATGGCGCTGGCCGAAAAAAGCGCAGCACTCGCACAGGAAAGAGTTGTACTCACCGGGCGTTATCACTCTTTAACGCCACGGGAAATGGAATTGATGCTGCTTGTCATTCGCGGTTTATTGAATAAGCAGATTGCCGCCGAAATGGGCATCAGTGAAATTACGGCAAAAGTGCATAAACGCCGCGTAATGGAAAAAATGGCGGTGCGTTCAGTATCAGAATTAGTCAGAGCCGCTGAGAAACTTCATTTACTGCAAGATGAATAACGCGCGCGTTAAAGTGATAACGGTCCGATTTTCCTCCCGCGAAATAGCGCGGGAGGATCAGATAAACTATTTCCCCAGATTTAATGGCAGGGTAAAACTGAATACGCTGCCGCCCTGCGGGCGGTTTTCCGCACTCAGCACACCACCATGACGTTTGATGATTTCATTACTGATGGTCAGGCCCATTCCCATTCCTTCCGCTTTGGTGGTGTAGAAAGAGTCGAATATCTTGCCGATAACCTCTGCCGATAATCCGCTGCCGTTGTCGGCCACCGCTATACGAATATGATTCGCGTCAGGATTGCAGGATGAGAGCCGCAGGATACGCGCTCCGGCATTATCCGCCATCGCCTCAATGGCATTAATCACCAGATTCAGCAGCACCTGCTGAATCTGTACGCGCTCGCAAAACACCTCATCCCATGGCGCTTGAATATCCAGTTCCAGCGCCACCGAGCGGCGCTCAAGTTCCAGACGCGACAAGGTTAAAATATCGCGCGCCAGCAGATGCAGCCTGGCCGATGCATACTCCGCGACATTATTGCGCGTCAGTGACTGCAGGCCGCGAATAATTTCGCCAGCGCGCCGCCCTTCGTTAATGATCTCCTCAATGCTTTCACTGGCTTTCTCCAGCTGAACCGGATCGCGTTTCAACCAGCGCAGGCTGGCGCCAGCATTGGCCACAATCGACATCAGCGGCTGATTGATTTCATGGGCGATCGATGAGGTCAGCTGTCCTACCGTGGTGGCGCGCGCCACGCGAGCCAGCTCGGCCTGGGCAATTCTGGCGGCATCTTCGGACTGACGCTGCGCGGTGATATCCGTCAGCGTGCCGAAATATTCGGCGACATCCGGCCAGTTCTCCACCGGCTCACCTATGCCTTTGATATAACGGCATTCGCCGTCATCACGGATGATACGAAATTCAGCCTGCATGCTCACGCCATGCGCCACGCTGGATTCAATCAGCGCTTTCAGGCACTGAAGATCGTCTGGATGCACCCGCCGCTGAAACTCGGCCATCGAGGTGCTCACCTGCCCGGCGGGCAGCCCCATGATGCGTTTATATTCGTCCGATATCAGCTGGATATCCGGCTCAAGATGCCAGTGCCAGGTACCGGTATTACTGATTTTTTCACCCAGCATCAGGGATGTCTGGCTGGCACGCAGCTGTTTTTCAATTTTCCGCCGCTGGATGTTCTCCTCCACCAGCTCGGCATACAGCCGCGCCGTTTCCAGAGAAACCGCAGCCTGCGCACCTAACATCGAGACAATGCGCGAGTGCTCCGCGGTGAAAACATCCGGCATCAGCCGGTTTTCCAGATAGAGCACGCCCACCATTTGCGCCTGGCGAAACATCGGCACACACATCACTGCCGCGCCAGAGGCAACCAGATAGTTATCCTGACTAAACGGGCTAAACACTTCCGGCCGACCGGTACGGATTTCCTGTCCGGTGCGGATCACCGCCGAGAGAATCGACAGCGGCAAATCGGTCGCCACCGGCAGTTCATTAACGATTTTGACTCTGACGCCTTCCACCGTGGAGGAGGCGCGCGCCTGAATTTCCGGCACATTGCCGTCGATGAGGCGGATCAAAATACAGTGCTGCGCACCGGCGCGCTCCACCAGCATCATCATCAAAATATGGATCAGCCGATCAAGATTGATCTCTTCGGTCAATGCGCGCATCGCCGTGACCAGGCTTTGCAGGTCGCTGATCACCGCGCTCTGCTCAAAGGTCACGGTGTTTAACGCGCTCTGCGACGGGTGCACCGCCAGATGCGGATAGTGCATTTCAAGCTGGCGCACCTTGGCGCCCGCGCCCCAGCGATCCCAGGCGGCAAGCGCGCCTTTGATGTAGCCCTCGGCGGCGAACGCCATGCCGCTCGCATTGGCACAGCGCGCGGCCAGTTCGCATGCCAGAGCGTTGATCGGATGAAACTGCCCTTTGCGCGACAGCTCAATGGCTTTTTCAAACTGCTCCAGCGCCGCGCCGCTGTTATCCTCCAGCCTGAGCAGTTCGGCGCGCAGCAGCGCCTCTTTGTCGGCGAAGGTGCCGGGGTTCTCCGTTGCCCAGGTGATGATTCTTTCAAGATGGCGCTGCAGTTGCTGCCGCTGCGTGGCATCAAGCTCATTCGGTTGCAGCGGTATACTGAGTGAAAGCGCGCTGTAGAGATGGAAATCCAGCATATGCACATGGCCGGGAATCACGTCTGTGAGCGGTGCGGCGTCGCTGAACTGGCACTGGGCGGCGGCATACTCACCGGCAAAGAAGTGCGCCATGCCTTTATACAGCCGCGTCCAGAACTGCATCAAAAACAGCGGTTCAATGGCGTATTCGGGTTGCACCACATTTAGCGCGGGCGCTTGGAAATCATCGCCGGACAAGGTCTCACCGGCTGGCTTACGCAGGAACATCACGTAATCCAGCTGCATGCCGAGAATCACTTCCACATCGTGATACTGCGCTTTGCGCACATAGACCATGCCGCGCATGATCGAAGTATGCACGCCATCAAGATGGTCACCTCGCGCCAGGCAATTCATGGTGAGATGACGCAGCGCCAGACACGCCGACGTGCGATCGCCAATATCAACCGCCACATCAAAAGTCGCTTTAGCGCACTCAATGGCGTAACTGAGTGGCATGGTCCAGACGCTCACCTGATCCAGCGGCATCAGCGTGCGCGCTTTGTAGCTAACGAAGTCGTGCTTATACACCAGCTCGCGGGCCAGCAGCGCGCTGGCAAATCCTCGGCTGTATTCGTTGAACTGATCGCCACACACCACGCCGTACCAGGCAAGCGCCAGCGTGGAGGCACCGCTAATGCCCTTCTCCATCGTCAGATGCAGAAGTTTGCACAGGATGATGAACTGCAGCCGTGGGCTGATAAAAGCGGCGAAGGTGCTGGCGCTGGCCATCAGGTTCATCACCGCTTCGGTTTTATGGCAGGTCACTCGCGGCAGGGAACGGAAGCGCGTATAGGGATTTTTGCCAACCTCTTTTTTCAACCGTTGCCTGGCGACATCGCACTCGGCTTTATCCGGATAGCGCTGCAGATGAATGTCAAACACCGCCAGCCAGGCCAGCGCGGTTTCCAGCGCCAGCTGGCTGTCGGACTGACGCATATGAATTTCAGCAATTAGCGTCGCCGCTTCGGCTTTATCGGTGACCACACCGGGCGTGGCGAGAATCTCAGAGCTCAACGCCAGCGCGCCCGATAAGTTGCCGTTTAAAAACTCACACTCCGCTTGCTCAAACAAAAACGGGCCGCTCTCCTCCGCGCCTGACGCTGCGTTGAGCGCTCGGGCAGCGTGTAAGAAACGCAGCGCGGAAGCGTAATCGCCCATAATTTTCGCGCGTCGGGTGGCGTTTAATAACAGCAGACTAAACGCAGCGGCATCAGGCGCTAAAAGTGCGCGGTTTTGCAACGTGATGGTGTGATGCGCGGCACTGAACAGCAGCGCATGCGCGTTATCCTGGCGCGCGGCCTGCATGTAATAGCGCGCAGCGGCAAAGTGAAAATCATCTTTTGCCGCCGACGACAGCAACTTCAGCGCGGCCTCATGCATGCTGTCATGCATAAAGGTGTAGCTGTGATCGGTCAGCGAGATCAGCCGGGCCTCAGCCGCAGGGCGCAGCGTGGCGCGAAGGGCGCTAAGCGCCGTATCGAGGATGCCGGCCAACACTGGCAGATCGCCGCTACTGCCGATGCAGGCCAATCGGCCCAGCAGCTGGCGCAGCGGCAGCGCGAGCAACTGCAGCTGTTGCAGCACGCTGGCGGCAACGTTCGCGGTGTAATGGCAGTTTCTCAACGCGTGCGGATTGTAGGTCCATTTATGGGATGCAGCGTGTGTGATGTGGTGATCGCGCACCGCCTGGCGGTAAAACTCACGCGTGGCGAGCGGATTCCCGGCGGTTTTTTCATGGATGATCTGCGCCAGCTCGGTGGTCTCCGCGCTGCGCGTGTGAAAAATGCCGGCCAGCCAGCTGGCGATATTTTTCACCGACAGCGGCTCGGGCGTGATATCCACAATGCGCGTGGCCGCCGCACGAATGCGCTCCAGGCTGGCGACCACCGTCGGACAGGGCAACGAGGCGCGATCGCGATGAGAAATCACCAGCAATAAGGGAATATCGTCGCTGGAGCGCAGCAAATTCTGTAGCAGCTGCAAGGTCGCCTGATCGGCCCAGTGCACGTCATCAATCAGCAGGATCAGCGGCCGCCCCGGCACCGTAAAGGCTTTCACCAGGCTGCAGGCCACCAGATTCAGGCGATTGCGTGCATCTAACGAGCGCGCATCCGCCTGCACGCTGGCTTTGTGGTTGAGCAGGATGCCCAGTTCGGGCACCAGATTAACGGCCAGCCCTACATAATTCCCCAGTTGGCGCGCAATGTGTGTTTTCCAGCGCGCCAGCTCTTCGGCGGGCAACCCGAGCAGATGCAGCGTCAGCGATCGAAACGCCGAGGTAAAGACCGCGTAGGGCAAAATGGGCGAGTGCTGGTCGGCTTTGGTCACCGTCAGCAGCGCGTTTTTTTCCCGCAGGATTTTAAGCGCCGAGGCCATCAGCGCCGATTTTCCGGCACCGGACGCGCCGCTAATCGCCACCATGCAGTGTTTCCCGCTGCTGCACACCTCATCAAACGCCGCCAGCATCTCGCTGGCCTGAGTATGGTCGCTGTACAGCACATCGGATAACAGCGTTGTGGTTGGCACATCCTGTAAGCCCAGCGCGAAGGATTCAACTACGCCGTCAGGCATCAGGTTGGATTCACAGCGGCGCAGATCGGCCAGCACGCCTTCGACGGTTTGATAACGCTGCTCCGGCGATTTGGTTAGCAGGCGTAAAATGAGGGATGAGAGTACCAGCGGCACATCTTTGCGCAGCCGGTGCGGCGGCAGCGCTTCGGAGGCAATGTGATGGTGCACCCATTCAGCCGCGCCCCCTTCAGCGCTGCCATAGGGAAGCTTGCCGGTGAGTAATTCGTAAAGCACGATGCCCAGACTGTAGAGATCGCTGACCCGGCTGACCGCGTGCGCGGTGCGCGAGGTATGCTCGGGCGACATGTAGGCCAGCGTGCCGCCGGTCACAGAGGCGCGCAGCGGCTGCTGTGAGTCCGCTTCGATAAACGCCAGGCCAAAGCCGCCCAGCACCACGTCGCCTTGATCGGTAAAGAAGAAATTGGCCGGTTTGATGTCGCCGTGCACCAAACCTTGCTCATGCAGCTTGCTGAGCGCATTACACAGCAGCACGGCGCAGCTGATGAACTTCTGAATTTTACCCGCTGGCAGGCGCAGATAATCCGCCAGGGTTTGGTAGCGAAACGCGGGGTAAATCAGGGCGTAGCGCCCCTGATATAACGTGTGGCGCAGCGGTTTTAGCGCCCAGCTTTCTGCTAATAAGGCGCGCAGCGCATACTCATTTTTCAGCAGTTGCGTTACCGGAAACTCCGCCTCTTCGGCCGCCGCCGTGGCCAGCACGAAGCGTTCATCGGAGATCGGGTGACGGCATTCGATCCACTCAACCTGCCCTTCCTGCGCCAGCGGGGTGAAAACGATGTCATCCGCCAACACCAGCGCCGCGTCATCCGCGATATTTAACGACAGGAAAAGCGTGCTCATTGGCGCGCTGCCTGGGAGGAAAACGCTAGACGGATATGTTCAAACAGCAGGTCGATATCAATGGGCTTTCGCATAAAGGTGATCGCGCCTAGATGGATGGCATACCAGAGCATATTCTCATCGCCATTGCCGGAGATGATAATTCCGGGTGGGTTCTCGCGACGCTGTACCAGCGCACGGAACAACTCAAAGCCCGACATGCCTTTGAGCTCAACATCAATAATAAACAGCGCAGCGTCATTTAGCGCCGTCTCGTCCGCTAATAGCGCTTCAGCCGACTCAAATGCCTGCGTTGCGTATCCTTCCGACTGAAGCAGATTGCTCAAACCACTGCGAACCGATCGTTCATCATCAACAACGACAATGCGCTGCGACAGCTGCATGCTGTGTTCCTTAATTATTATTCACTGCCTGCGGCGCGTCCTCAGGAGGTTTTGTCACTCGATGGCGGCATGCCGCTGATTTTAGGCACACACTCTTGACGAAACCAGGCCAGCGTGACCGGTTGACGGTTTATCAGGCGCTTACACAGCGGGATAATCTGTTCGCCGACCAGCATACCAAACAGACCAAGCAGCGCAATCACGGGCGGCGCTGGGGAATTGACGTCGATAACAGCATAAATGATGCCAACTAAAATACCGACCGAGAGCGATATCGCATAGGTTTTCAGCATGTTCAACCCGCCTGTTTTGCGGTGAGCGTGGCGGGAGGTAGCGGCCTGTCAGCGGCCATCGCGCGTGAGGTTTTATCGACGGGCGCTACGGGATGCGTCAATTTTCCACCCAGCGAACTGCCCACAATCATGCCCAGCAAGCCCACCAGCGCCACGGCGGGCGGCGCCGGCGATCGCACGTTGAGCAAGGCGTAAATCAGGCCGATAAACACACCCGCCGCCAGAGAAATCAGTAAAGGACTCACCGGTCCTCCTTGAAAAAAGAAAGGCGAGCCCGTAAGCGCTCGCCTGGGTGACGATTTAGCGAACGGGCGCAGCAACCGGTGCCAGCGTGCGATGCTCGCTCTTCTGACGCGATGGCGCTTTGTGCACCATGGTGTAAGCGTAATCAACGCCGATGCCGTAAGCACCGGAGTGCTCTTTCGCGATATCCATCACCGCGTTGTAGGTCTCTTTGTGCGCCCAGTCGCGCTGCCACTCCAGCATCACCTGCTGCCAGGTCACCGGGATCACGCCCGCCTGAATCATGCGCTGCATGGCATAGTCGTGCGCTTCTTTGGTGGTGCCGCCGGAGGCGTCAGCCACCATGTAGATCTCATAATCACCTTCCAGCATGGCGCACAGCGCGAAGGTGTTGTTACACACTTCGGTCCACAGACCGGAAACCACAATTTTCTTCTTACCGTTGGCCGCCAGCGCATCACGCACTTTCTGGTCATCCCACGAGTTCATCGAGGTACGCTCAAGAATGTCCTGGCCGGGGAACACATCCAGCAGCTCCGGGAAGGTGTTACCTGAGAAGCTCTCGGTCTCCACCGTGGTCAGTACGGTAGGAATGTTGAACACCTTCGCCGCTTTTGCCAACGCGACCACGTTATTTTTCAATACCTGACGGTCGATGGACTGCACGCCAAATGCCATTTGCGGCTGCTGGTCAATGAAGATGATCTGGCAGTTGTGCGGCGTCAGTACTTCTAATTTACTGGTTGTCATTTTTGTATGCCCATTGAGGTGAATGTCTGGGCGCAGTGTAAGAACCTTTGGGCACACGAACCATTATCTATAGGTATAACTATACGAAGGTATACCTATCCTTTTGTATAACTAGACGCTTTCCGCACCGCCTGAACATAATCCCACCCAGTATTTCACCTGCGAAATTGGCAGGACCTCTTATTCAGGAGCTTTTATGGTTACGTTAGGCAAAGCAGACATCATTTTGACCAATGGGCGATTTCATACCGTCGATCGCGGCAACCCGATTGCCGAGGCCGTGGCGATGCGCGATGGCAAATTTCTCGAAGTGGGCAGCCTGGCCGACGTGATGCAGCATCACTGCGAAGGCACCAAAGTGATTGACCTCAAAGGCCATACCGCCATTCCCGGCCTGAATGATTCCCACCTGCACCTGATCCGCGGCGGCCTGAATTACAACCTCGAACTGCGCTGGGAAGGCGTGCCCTCGATCGCCGATGCGTTGCGGATGCTGAGAGAACAGGCGCTGCGCACGCCGTCACCCCAGTGGGTGCGCGTGGTAGGCGGCTGGACCGAGTTTCAGTTTGCCGAGCGTCGCATGCCGACGCTGGATGAGATCAACGAAGCCGCGCCCGATACGCCGGTGTTTATCCTGCATCTGTACGATCGCGCCCTGCTCAACCGCGCCGCGTTGAAGGTCGTCGGTTACACCAAAGACACGCCCAATCCGCCGGGCGGCGAGATCCAGCGTGACAGCAATGGCAACCCGACCGGCATGCTGATTGCGCGCCCGAACGCCATGATCCTTTACGCCACGCTGGCGAAAGGGCCAAAACTGCCGCTGGAGCAGCAGGTCAATTCCACCCGCCAGTTTATGCGCGAGTTGAACCATCTGGGCCTGACCAGCGCGATTGATGCAGGCGGCGGTTTCCAGAACTATCCCGAAGATTACGAAGTCATTGCCGAGCTGCATGAGAAAAAGCAGATGACGCTGCGTATCGCCTACAACCTGTTTACCCAACGTCCGGGCCACGAGCTGGAAGATTTCGAGAAGTGGACCGACATGCTGACGCCGGGCCAGGGCAGCGACTATTTCCGTCACAACGGTGCCGGTGAAATGCTGGTGTTTTCCGCCGCCGATTTTGAAGATTTCCTCGAACCGCGTCCGGATCTGGCGCCCGGCATGGAAGATGAGCTGGAGCGTGTGGTGCGTCATCTGGTGGAGCATCGCTGGCCGTTCCGCCTGCACGCCACTTACGATGAATCGATCAGCCGCATGCTGGATGTGTTTGAAAAAGTGAACCGCGACATTCCGTTCAACGGCCTGCACTGGTTCTTCGATCACGCCGAAACCGTGACGCAGCGTAACCTTGACCGCATCAAAGAGCTGGGCGGCGGCATTGCCGTACAGCATCGCATGGCGTTCCAGGGCGAGTACTTTGCCGAGCGTTACGGCATTGAGGCCACTCGCCATACACCGCCGGTGGCGCGCATGCTGGAGACCGGCGTGCCGGTGGGTTTAGGAACCGATGCGACGCGCGTGGCCAGTTATAACCCGTGGACCGCGCTTTACTGGCTGGTATCGGGACGCACTGTGGGCGGCATGCAGATGTACGACGTCAACGCGCGCCTCGACCGTGATACGGCGTTGATGTTGTGGACGCAGGGCAGCGCCTGGTTCTCCAGCGAGCAAGGTAAAAAAGGTCAGATTAAAAGCGGTCAGCTGGCCGATATGGTGGTGCTGAGCAAAGACTACTTCAGCGTGCCTGAAGAGGAGATCAAAGGCATTGAGTCGGTGCTGACGGTGGTGGACGGAAATATCGTTTATGCCGCCGGCGCTTTCAGCTCGGAAGCGCCGCCCCTCATTCCGGTACTGCCGGAATGGTCGCCGGTGGTCAAGGTTCCCGGCCACTATCGCAGTGCGCCACCGACCGCCACCACACGCGTGGGCATGATGCAGCAAGCGCATCACTGCAGCGGCCCGTGCGGCGTGCATACGCATTCTCACGAGATTGCGCGCGGCGCCAACCTGCCGGTTTCGGAAGAGAACGCCTTCTGGGGCGCGCTCGGCTGCAGCTGCTTCGCCTTCTAAACCATGAAACATTCACTCTCACAGCCGCCTCGCATTGATGCGGGGCTGTTCTTCCTGCGCCTTACCGGCTGCCTGCTGCTGATCATTTTCACCACGCTGGCGCTGACCGGCCCCGGTCGCTGGCGCGTGTTTGGCGGCGTTTCGGAGGTTGTTCATGGCGCAGGTTAATGACATTCATGACATCCCCGAGGCGGATCTGCCGCCCGTTTCGCAGACGGTTTCACCATGGCAGCCGCTGCGTCAGCGCGTGTTCCGCATGCTGTGGATCGCTACCGTGGTATCCAATGTCGGTTCATGGATGAACGACGTAGGCGTTAACTGGACCATGCTGACACTGAGCGCCGATCCGCTCTCGGTGGCGCTGGTGCAGGCCGCCAGCAGCTTACCGATGTTTCTGTTTGCACTGCCGTCTGGCGTGATGGCGGATATCGTTGACCGGCGTAAATACCTGCTGTTCTCGCAAATCTGGGTGTTTATTGCCGCCGCGAGCCTGACATTCCTTTCCTGGGCAGACCTGGTCACACCGATGGTGCTGCTGATTGCGGCGTTCCTGCTGAGTACCGGCGCGGCCATGAGTTCTCCGCCCTTCCAGGCCATCGTGCCGGATTTGGTCAGTAAGGAGGAGCTCGGCCCAGCGATTGCGCTTAACTCGCTCGGCATTAACATCAGTCGCGCTATCGGCCCGGCGCTCGGCGGCCTGATTCTGTCGTTTGCCGGTCCGTGGATGGTGTTTCTGCTGAATGCGCTTTCGGTACTCTGCGTGTTTCTGGTGCTGTATGTGTGGCAAGCACAGCCCAGCGTGCAGCGTTTGCCGCCGGAGCACTTCTTCCCGGCGGTGCGTGCCGGCGTGCGCTATGTGCATGCTGCGCCGGTACTGCGCAATGTGCTGGTGCGCACCATCGCTTTCTTTGTGTTTGGCAGTGCCGGTTGGGCGCTGTTACCGCTGGTGGCTCGACGCGAACTGGGCCTCGGGCCCGGCGGCTACGGCATTATGCTGGGTTGCATCGGCATCGGCGCGATTTGCGGCGCGCTGCTGTTGCCGCGTATGCGCAAACGCTTTAATCCCGATCAGCTGATGGTACTGGCGAGCCTGATGTTTGCCATCACTCTGCTGGCGCTGGCGTTTATTCGTCACCTCTGGTTGCTGAATGCGTTCGAGTTCTTTACCGGCTTTGCGTGGATTGCCGTGCTTTCCACCCTCAATCTTGGCGCGCAGCGCAGTGCCGCCAAATGGGTGAAAGCCCGGGCGCTGGCGGTCTATCTGACGGTGTTTTTTGGCTCGATGACGTTAGGCAGCGCCATTTGGGGACAGCTGGCATCGACATTCAGCATCCCATTGTCACTGAATGTCGCCACCGTCGGCATGCTGCTGGCGAGCCTGACGGTGCTGCGCTGGCGGCTGGATCAGGATCCGGATCTGAACCTCGACCTCAGCACGGTCAGCGATCCCTTGCCCGAGCTGGAGATTCGTCACGATCGCGGGCCGGTGATGGTCAGCTATCATTATCAGATCAAGCGCAGTGATGCGCATGCCTTTGCGGTGTGCATGCAGGATATGCGTCGCGTCAGACGACGTGGTGGCGCGCTGAACTGGTCTCTGTACGAGGACATGCTGCAACCCGACATGTTTGTCGAGACCTTTGTGGTTGGCTCATGGATGGAGCATCTGCGTCAGCGCGAGCGCTATACCATGAACGATCAAAAGATTCAGAACCGCGTGTTGGGATTTCATCAAGGCACTGCAGCTCCGGAAGTTCGTTATCTCGTGGCGCCTGAATAAGGCGCTTTCATTCATCGACATTAATAAGGCCGAAACATGAGCACATTTAAGACGCAGGATGGTACGCAGATTTATTTTAAAGATTGGGGTACCGGCAAGCCGGTGCTGTTCAGTCACGGCTGGCCGCTCGACGGGGATATGTGGGACAGCCAGCTGAATTTCCTGGCGGAGAAAGGCTATCGCGTTATCGCTTTTGATCGCCGCGGCTTTGGCCGTTCCGATCAACCGTGGGAAGGCTACAACTACGATACTTTTGCATCGGATATTAACGACCTGATTAGCCATCTGGATCTGCAAAACGTGACGCTGGTGGGCTTCTCAATGGGTGGCGGCGATGTGGCGCGCTACATCAACAATTACGGCACAGCGCGCGTGGATAGCTTAGTGCTGTTGGGCGCGGTGACACCGATCTTCGGCAAGGCCGATGATTATCCGGCAGGCGTCGATTTGTCGGTGTTTGAAGGCATTCGTCAGGGCTTACGTAAAGATCGCGCGCAGTTCATCAGTGATTTTGCCACACCGTTTTACGGCACCAACGCCGGTCAAACGGTTTCAGAAGGCGCGCTGACGCAGACGTTGAATATTGCGCTGCTGGCGTCACTAAAAGGGACGATTGATTGTGTTACCGCGTTCTCGGAAACCGACTTCCGTCCTGATATGGCAAAAATCGACGTGCCGACGCTGGTGATTCACGGCAGCAACGACCAGGTCGTGCCGTTCGAAACCACCGGGAAGGTCGCCGCCGAGATGATCGCCGGCGCGCAGCTGAAAGTGTATGACAACGCACCGCACGGCTTTGCGGTGACGCATACCGATCAGCTCAACGCCGATCTGCTGACGTTCCTGCAATCGCTTTAACGGGAATAACATTAATCGGCCGGTTTGGCCTAATACTTGTCAGTTATGAAAGAGTTTGGCTTAAAGGCTGCATTAATCGTGCGGGCTCTGACACATCTGCTGCGTCACGCACTGAAGCGTCGAAGCGGGCCGGGGGCAATTTTGGGCCGGCAATTCGCAGCGCTGAACGAAGCGAGGAAGCCAGGAGAGCCCGCAGGACGCGGGCGAAAGGCGAAGCCGGGACAGGGAAGTCCCGTCTTCGCCGGTCCGTTAGGCTGACGAGCGAAGTGAAGGAACCGCGTTAGCGGCGCGAGGACAGCCGGCCCAAAAGTGCCACCGGCCTGCACACTCGTCGTTGGCCTGGCTGACATGAGCATTAGGCCATTTTGGCGGGCCTTTTGTGGCAGAGAACTATTGCGGCGTGGCGGCAGCAAATTTCTCTAATGCCGCCCCGTCGAGCCGATAACGCACCCACTCATTTAACGGCAGCGCATCAATACTGAGATAGAAATCTCTGGCCGACTGATCCCAATCTAACGCGCTCCACTCAATGCGGTTGCACTGATGATTGACCGCGTGCTGCGCGACATACTGCAGCAGCGCTTTGCCTGCACCGAGGCCGCGAAAATTGGGCGAGAAGTACAAGTCTTCCATATAGAGTCCGCGACGCCCCAGCCACGCCGAGTAGCTGCGGGTAATCACTGCATACCCGGCGGTTATGCCATCAATCTCGCACATCAACGCCTCGCTATGGCTTTCGGGATTGAATAGCGTCGATCTGATCTCTTCCACGGTAGTTGATGACGGCTGTAATCCATGTTCATAAACCGACAACTCAGCAATCATATCGTAAATGGCGTCCGCGTCTTCAGGATTGGCTGGCCGAATAGTCATCTTCATGCATTATTTTCTTATTTAATCAGATTGATGCTGCCCAGCATAATAGGTATTGTTCGATGAAATAAGTGCAATAAAATCAATGATAGGTGAATTTCATGCATCATGTGCTGCGTCGACTGGACTTGAATCTCCTCCCCGTTTTCGACGCAGTTTTCAGACATCGTTCGGTCAGGCTGGCGGCGATTGAGCTCAGTTTGAGTACTTCCGCGTTAAGCCACGCGCTGTCCCGATTACGTGAGTTTTTTAAAGATCCGCTGTTCTACCGCGAAGGCCACAAAATGTGTCCCAGCGTTTATGCCTGCCAGCTGGCACCCTATATTGCCGAAACGTTAACCGGGTTAAATCGGCATCTCAGTCCGCTGCAGCCTTTCGATCCGCTGACCAGTGATGACTGTTTTAGAATTGCGGTAACGGATTACACCGCTTTTTGTGTCTTTCCGCGGCTGATGCATGCGCTGACTGATACGGCACCCAATCTGAGTTTTGAACTCTGCCATTTGCCGCATAATCCGGCGCTGATTGAATTACTGGCGGGTGAAATCGATATGGCGCTGAGTTTTAGCGAGCCGGATGGCATGCATCATCCCGATCTCGAAGAGACCGATTTATTCAGTGATGAATTTATGGTGATTGCCAATGCGCGACGCAGCAGTCTGAATCTTGACGACTATCTTGCCGCCGGGCATCTGGTGGTTACGCCATGGAATGAAAAGCAGGGATTGCTGGATTCCCATCTTGCGCGCATTGGCCTTAAACGCCGCATCGCCATCAGAACGCCGTCAATGCTGAGTGCGCCCTTTATTATCGCGGAAAGTGAATTGCTGATGGCGATCCCGTCTTTCGTTGCCAGTAAAATTAAACAGGCCGCCGATGTGACCTCATTCAGGCTGCCGTTTCCCGCGCCAAGGTTCACCGTGAAAATCTATTCACACAAACGCAGCGGTAAACGGGAACCTACGGAATGGATTAAATCGATGATGGCTAAAACCATTACGCAGCAAGCGTACCGCTTCGAGGATTAACGGACGATTTTTACTGGTCTAAAAATCGTCCGTGATAATCGGATTTAAGGGGGTAATGCTCGTTGTAGCGACCAAAAAGCCGATAACGATTTAGCGCAATGCGGTCGTAACAATAATTGCTGATAACGTCAGGCATAAACCTCACGACTGACAACACGCGCCACGGCCACGGCATATAGTGCATGATGCGGAAAATTGCCTGCGCACGGAGCCAATGATTTTGTCCATCAATCAAAACGATGGTGCGAATATCTTCATCTGGCAGACCGACAAAACGTAATAGCGCTTTCCCCTGCTCACTCTGAACCGCCGCAAAACGTACATGGCGTGGAATGCGGTGACGCAGGAGAAACATCACCCACGCGTTGCACAGTTTGCATACGCCGTCGTATAAAACGACCTGTTCTCCGGGATTTATCCCGGCTGGGTTTGTCATCATCGCCTCCTCAACCATAGAGATGGTCGCAGCAGAAAAGCTGCGTTACGCCGCCTGCCACTCCGCCACCAGCGTGTTAATTAATTCTGCCGCCGGCATTTCCCGCGCCAGCGCGGCGCCCTGCCCGGCCCACTGCGCGCCAAAGCCGTGCGCGCCTTTGGCGGCGGCGGCAGCAGCGAGCGCTTTGCCCAGCGCGTAGGTGAGTGGATAAGGGGGAATGGCATCCTGCGCGAACTCGCGCGCCAGCTGGCAAAAATCGTTGGTGAGACATCTTGCCGATCGGCCAGAAATGGCGGCAATCATCTCGGTGCTGTTGGCCTGCGCGCTTTTCAGCGCCTGACGGTATGCCGCATTGGCGGCGGATTCCGGGCACAGAATAAACGCGGTACCCAGCTGTACACCCGCCGCGCCCAGCTTGAGCATGGCAGCCATGCCCGCGCCATCCATCACGCCGCCGGCGGCAATCACCGGCAGCCGCGACGCCCGACGAATCGCCTGCACCAGCGTAAAGGTGCTGAGCTGCTGATCGTCATTTTCTGGATGGAATATCCCGCGATGCCCGCCCGCCTCGATGCCCTGCGCCACAATAAAATCGATGTCGGCGGCTTCGATGGCGCCTGCTTCAGCAACGCTGGTGGCGCTGGCCAGCGTGATAATGCCGCGACCTTTCAAGCGCTGCACAACCCCGGCGGACGGCAACCCAAAATGGAAACTCACTGCGGCAGGTGCGGTGTCCAGCAGCACATCCAGCATCGCGTGGTTATCCACGAACGTTTGATAAATCTCTGACAGCGCATCGGGCGGTGTCGCTTCATAGCGAGCAAACACCGGCTTGAAACGTGCGATCCACGCCTGTTCTTGCTGTGGATTGCGCTGCACCGGCGCGTGGCAGAAGACGTTGACGTTGATGGGCGCGGCTGTCAGGGCGAGCGTTTTGCGGATCATGCTATCCGCCTGTTGCGGCGTTGAGGCGCCCACGCTGATCGAACCCAGCGCCCCGCTGGTGCTCACCGCCGCCGCCAGTTCCGGCGTCGAGACGCCCGCCATCGGCGCCTGAATGATCGGATAGCGAAGGTTAAGGGTCTGACACAGGATGTTGTTCATATTATTGGCCTGTTGGTAAGAGGTAGCCGATAACATGCCGCGATTTTTCGGCTCGGTAAAGGCTGGCATCTACACTTAATGTGTCTGTACCTACAACAGGAGAATCCCGATGCATAAAATCGACTTTCCGGTAAGCAAAGCGCGGAAGTATCTGGAGCCGGGTCCGGTGGTGCTGCTGAGTTCCCAGTTTGAGGATCATCGCGACATCATGACGCTCGGCTGGCACACCATTCTGGAGTTCTCGCCGTCGCTGGTTGGCTGCATGATTGCCGGCGGCAATTACAGCCATGAACTGATTCGCCAGAGCGGCCAGTGCGTGATTAACGTGCCGTCGGCCAATCTGGTGGACAGCGTGGTGGCGATCGGTAACAGCCACGGCGATCGTCTAGATAAGTTTGATGCCTTCAATCTGACACCCGAACCGGCAAGCGTGGTCAATGCGCCGTTAATCGGCGATTGCTTTGCCAGCTTTGAGTGCCAGCTGTATGACGATTCCATGGTAGATAACTACAACTTCTTTATCTTTGAGATCGTTAAAGCGCATGTAGCTGAAACGCCGGAGTTTCCGCCGACGCTGCACTACACCGGCGAAGGACGCTTCAGCGTGATGAGCAATTTGCGGCTCGACAAGCGCGGCGACTTTAAGCCTGAAATGTTAATTTAACTGCTTGAATTGATATGGGCTTGCCCCCACTTTGATTCTTTCGCCCTGACAGGAGTAGATATAATGGCAACCGAATATGCGGTGATCGCAGGTGGCTGTTTCTGGTGTACTGAAGCAGTGTTTAAAGATGTGATTGGCGTGGAGTCAGTCGAGAGTGGATATACCGGCGGCGCACGCCCGAATCCAACCTACGAGCAGGTGTGCAGCGGTGCGACCGGCCACGCAGAAGCGATTCGCATCGGTTTCGATCCAGAGCAGGTGAAGTACGGCGATCTGCTGGATATCAGCTTTGCCACCCACGATCCCACTACGCTCAACCGCCAGGGCAACGATGTTGGCACCCAATATCGCTCTGCGATTTTCCCGGCGAATGCTGAGCAGGAAGCCGAAGCGATTGCCGCGATTGCGCGCGCGCAGGAGAATCTGAGCGATCCGGTAGTGACCACCATCGAGCCGCTGAAAGAGTGGTATGCGGCAGAAGGTTATCATCAGGATTATTGGCAAGGCGCGGGTCAGCGCAACGGCTACTGCATGGCGGTAATCCCACCGAAACTGCAAAAGCTGCGTAAGAGCTTTGCGAATCGCGTTAAATCGAGTTAATTCAGTACCGCCAATGTCGAGGCCGCCACGAATGGCGGCCTTACATGGTGCGCGACCTTCTTCTGTTTATCCGTCATAATATGTGCCCTCTTCTCCTCCGAGAGCGATCATGTCTTCTTCACAGCAAGGAACCGCGGCGCGCAAGCAGCCGATGAAGCTTAATACGCTGGTCACCCTGATGCTTAGCGCAGTGATTGTGCTGGTGCTGCTCAGCGTGCATATGTTCTATTTTTTCCAGATTGGCGCAGCGACCCGCGCGCAGCTGGAGGACAAAGCCATGGCGGTGGCGCGCACGCTGGCCAAATTTCCTGAGATTCAGCACGCGCTGATATTGCCGCCAAATGCCACCAGCATCCAACCCATTGCTAAAGCCGTGCAGGAGAGCAATAACCTGCTGTTTGTGGTGGTGACCAATATGGATACCATCCGCTATTCGCACCTGAATCCTGAACTCATCGGCCAGCACTTTATTGGCACTGATATTGAGCCCGCGATACGCGGTCATGAAAACGTCTCCGTCAATCAAGGTGTTCTGGGCCGGGCAATGCGCGTCTATACGCCGGTATATAATGCGCAGCATAAGCAAATTGGTGTCGTGGTAGTGGGCATTTCACTCAGCGCCGTTACCGATCAGATTAACCAAAGCCGCTGGAGCATCTTGTGGACTATCCTGATTGGCACCTTTGCGGGCGCCATCGGCACCCTGGTGCTGGTGCGTGTGTTGAAGCGCATCCTGTTTGGCCTCGAACCCTACGAAATTTCTACCCTGTTTGAACAGCGTCAGGCGATTCTCAACTCGCTAAAAGAAGGCGTGGTGGCGATGGATGATCAGGCGCAGGTGACGCTGGTGAATCAGGCGGCGCGATCGCTGCTGAACGATTCAATGGGCACCATCAGCGGCGACCGCATCTACGATGCCTCAGTGATTGACGATCATCTGCGGGATGTGCTGCACAGCGGGCGGGCGCGGCGTGATGAAGAGTTGAATGTGAATGGCCGCGTGTTGCTAAGCAACACCGTACCGGTGCGCACGCAGGGACGGATTATCGGCGCGGTCTGCACCTTCAGGGACAAGACGGAAATCAGTCAACTGATGCAGCGTCTGACGGGCATGGTAAACTACGTCGATGCGCTGCGTGAGCGCTCGCACGAATTTATGAACAAGCTGCATGTGATCCTCGGCCTGCTGCACATGAAAAACTACACGCAGGTGGAAAGCTACATTCTCAAAACCGCCAATAATTACCAGACGGAGATCGGTTTCCTGCTCGATAAGATTAAGTCGCCGGTGATTGCTGGTTTCTTGCTGAGCAAAATCAACCGCGCGTCGGATTGCGGCCATCGCCTGACCATCAGCGATGCCAGCTTCCTGCCCGACAGCGGCAATGAGCAGCAGATGGCGGCGCTGATTACGGTGATCGGCAATCTGATTGAGAATGCGCTGGATGCGATGAGCGAGCAGGTAGAAGGCGAGATTCACGTGATGCTGCACTACCAAAACGGTTGGCTGACCTGTGAAGTGAGTGATGATGGTCCAGGCATTGAAGCCGATCATCTCAGCACCATTTTCGAAAAAGGCTTCTCCACCAAAGGTGAAAACCGCGGTGTCGGGCTGTTTCTGCTGCAGCAGCAAACCGAAAATATCGGTGGCAGCGTGAGTGTGGAGTCAGAACCCGGCGTGTTTACCCAATTTTTAGTCCAACTTCCCTGGGATGGAGGAAACCAATCCGCATGATCAATGTGTTAGTGGTCGATGATGACGCCATGGTCGCCGAGCTTAATCGCGCGTATATCGGCCAAATTCAGGGCTTTCACTGTTGTGGCACCGCCTCAACCTTGAAGCAGGCGAAAGAGATCCTGTTCAATAGCGATACTGCGGTCGATCTGGTGCTGCTGGATATCTATATGCAGCAGGAGAATGGCCTCGATCTGTTGCCGGAGCTGCGTACGGCACAGAGCGCGGTGGAAGTGATCATCATTTCGTCGGCGGCCGATGCGGAGAATATCAAAACCTCGCTGCACTACGGCGTGGTGGATTACCTGATCAAACCGTTCCAGTTCCCACGTTTTGAAGAGGCGCTGACCGGCTGGCGGCAGAAGAAATCGCTGATGGACAATCAGCATTATTATCAGCAAGCGGATGTGGATCTGCTGATTCACGGCAGCCCGGCGACGCAGCACGACAATAAGCGCCTGCCAAAAGGCTTAACGCCGCAAACGCTGCGCACGCTGTGTCAGTGGATTGATGCGCATCCGGGGCATGAATTCTCGACCGACGAACTGGCGGCTGAAGTGAACATCTCGCGCGTGTCGTGTCGTAAATACCTGATTTGGCTGGCGCAGATTAATATTCTGTTCACCAGCATTCATTACGGCGCGACCGGCCGTCCGGTGTACCGCTATCGCCTGCAGCCGGAATACCATTCGCTGCTGCAGCAATATTGTCAGTAACGTAGCCGCCAGTCGACATCGAGCTGCTGGAAGTGAAAGTGCTGCGGCGAGGAGCAGATGATCTGCCGATCGCGCGTGACAAACACCGCGTCGATGTCGGGCTGGTCAGCGAGATAAGCCAGCCCTTGCTCCACGCCCATGCCAAAGAGCAGCGTGGTGTAGATATCGCCATCAATCGAGCGATCGGAAATCACCGTCACGCTCAGCAGTTCGTTATCAAGCGGATAGCCGGTTTGCGGATCAAAAATATGATGCCAGCAGCGGCCATCCAGTTCGAAGTAGCGCTCATAAATCCCCGACGTCACCACCGATTTGCCCTGCACCTGCAGCACGCCTAACAGCTCATCATCACGACCAAACGGCTTTTTCAGGCCAATGCCCCAACCCTGCGGCTCGTGCGGCGGCGAACCCAGCGTTTGCACATTGCCGCCCAGATTGATCAGCGCCTGCTGCACGCCCTGCTGGCGTAAAAACGCCTGCACGCGATCGGCGATGTAGCCTTTGGCGATGGCGCCGAGATCGATCTCCATGCCTGGCTGTTGCAAAAACACTGAGCGATCGGCGGGATTGAGCACCACCTGATGCGGATCGGTCAGCTTCAGCAGGGACGCGATTTCTGGCGCAGGCGGTACCGCACGTCCCTGAAAACCGATTTTCCAGCGCTTCACAATCGGCCCAATGGTGAAATTGAAGGCGCTGTCCGGCAGTAAACTCACGGCGTGTGCCACGCTAATTAACGCAAACACCGCTTCGCTGACGATCACCGGATGGTGGCCTGCGGCGTGGTTGATCGACATCACTTCGGATTCAGCTCGGTTAACGGTGAACAGGTTTTCCTGCTGTTTAATCAGTTGAAATACGTGGCGGGCAAGCGTGGGATTGTCATCAAACAATTTGAGCAGAATGGGCGAACCCATCAGAACGGCAGAGTAAGAAAAGACGCCAGCGGTCATTGCATGCCTCTAAAGAAAACGATGCCCGCACAAGGCGGGCATCTTTACAGCTTAGTGTCCTAACGCCAGTTTAGCCGCGTTGTGACCGGCTTTGATACCGAAGATGATGATATCGGCCACCGCATTGCCGCCGATGCGGTTGGCGCCGTGGATGCCGCCGACCACTTCACCGGCCGCCCATGCGCCTGGAATCACCTCTTTCTGCGCATCCAGCACCGCGGTATCGGTGTTGATGGTCACGCCGCCCATGGTGTGGTGCACGCCCGGTGCGATACGAATGGCGAAGTACGGACCTTTATTCAGCGGGTGACGCAGCGCGGTTTTACGACCAAAGTCTTCGTCATCCTGCTTCGCCACGAACTCGTTGTAACGACCGAGCGTGGTTTGCAGCGCTTCCTGATCCATGTTGAGTTTCACCGCCAGCTCGTGTGGCGTTGGCGCGCTGATGACAAAGCCTTTAGCGATGTATTCGTCAGCCGCTTTGTTATTGGCGCGTACCTGCTCGTCAAACACAATCCACGCACTCTTCTCAGGCAGCGCGATGATCTCAGCGGACACTTTGTCACGGGTTTCCATTTCATTGTAGAAACGCTTGCCTGCCTGGCTCACCAGAATCGCCCCGCCGCCGCGCATTGCTTCGGAAATCAGGTACGACGTAGTTTGCTCAACCGTTGGGTGAATCTGGATTTCACCCATATCGACGGTATCCGCACCGATGTGTTGCAGCATGGCGATGCCGCTGCCGGTGGCGCCTTTATGGTTGGTGGTGACGAAACCGTCCAGCTCAGGGCGATATTTCACCACCATTTCGCGGTTGGCACTGAAGCCGCCGGTCGCCACAATCACGCTTTTGGCGTTAATAATGCGGCTGTCGTTATACTCATCCACCACTTTCACGCCGGTGACCGCACCGTTTTCCACTAAAATTTCGGCCACTGAGGTTTCCAGCAACACTTCGATATTGCGCAGATTAACGTTTTTCACCAGCCCGCTGATCAGGAAGCCGCCGACTGCCGAACGATCTTCCGGACGGTGCGTACGATCGATGCTCATGCCGCCGGTGATGGTGATGTCGCACAGCTCGATGTCTTTGGCGGCCAGCCACTCAATCGCTTCGGGCGCCTGCTCAACAAATTCGCGCAGCAGCACCGGATTGTTTTTGAATTTGCCGCCTTTCAGCGTCTCTTCATAGAACAGCTCTTTGCTGTCTTCGATGCCTTTCAACTTCTGATAACGGGTTTCCGCCGCGTTCATCCCGACCGAGGCTTTGATGGTGTTACCGCCGATGGTGGGCATCTTCTCGATGATCACCACGCGTGCGCCATCGTCATGCGCCTGAATCGCCGCCGCCAGACCGGCACCGCCGGTGCCCACTACCACCACATCGTAATTCACCGGTGCGTTCGGGTTACCGCCCTCTTCAATCACATACTCTTTGCTTGAGGTGGTCATGGCACGCGATACCGCTTTTTTCAGCGCTTCACTTTGCGTGGTGGCGCCAGTGATGGCGTCAACGTGCGGGCTGTTCGCCACCAGAATGCGTTCACGCAGACTTTCGAAGGTGCTGGTGAAGTCGACGTCGAGGCTCGGATCCGGCACCAGCGAGATGTCGGTGATACGGTCGGTGTCGAGGGTAACGTTGATTTTCAGCTTCAGCGCTTCGGCTTCGACTTTCGCCTGATAAACGCCCGCTTTGTATTTACGGCCGGTATCGCTGACGTCGCGGATCATCGCATCCACCAGTGAGAAGCGCCACAGCGGTTCCGGGATAGTCAACTCTTCGCGCTTGGTGCTGTCGATATACAGCTCCATGTGCTGATTCTTGATAACGCGATCGGTCCAGTCCGGATAGGCGATACAGGCTTTGCCCACCGCCACCAAGTCGAAACCGTGCTCCAGCGCATTCTCGGCATCTTCTTTATTGACGACGCCGCCGACGCCGATTACCGGCACTTTCGCCAGGTTAGGCGAGCGCTGTGCCAGATATTTGGTGATCAGTGGCGTTGGGTCCTGAGTATCAACAATCGATGGACGCAGCAGCTGACCAACCGAGAAGTGCACGTAATCGAGACCGCGTTCTGCCAGTTTCTCCAGCAGATAGAGCGTGTCATCCCAGCGGATGCCCGGCACTTCCAGTTCTTCCGGTGAGAAGCGATAGCCGATGATGAAGTCTGCCGCAGCGAAGCGGTCAGCCATTTTGTGGGTGATTTCCAGCACTTCCAGTGGGAAACGCGCGCGATTATCGCGACTGCCGCCCCATTTGTCGTCGCGCTGGTTGGAGTTTGGCGAGTAGAACTGCTGGATAAGATAGGTGTTGGCGCCGTGAATCTCCACGCCGTCGAAGCCGGCTTTGATCGCGCGGTTCACCGCATCACCAAACTTGGTGATCATCACCTCCACTTCTTCTGCAGTCAGCGCCTGAGGTTGAGTGGCACCGTCACGCGGTGCAGCGATGGCGCTCGGCGCGACCGGGGTTTTACCGCCGATCAGCGCCGGTTCAACCATACGGCCGCCGTGATAAATCTGCAGAATCGCTTTGGAGCCTTGCGACTTGATGGCGTGGGCGATTTTCGCCAGGCCTGGGATTTTGTTGTCGCTGTCGATACCGAGCGCGCCTGGAAACGCAGGGCCACGGTTATCAATAAAGCAGCACTCGACAATCACAGTACCGATGCTGCCGGCGCGCACGCGATAATATTCGACAAGGTCACTGGTAACACCGCCATCGTAATAACCGGTACATGTTGTCATCGGTGCCATAACCAGTCGGTTTTTAAGCACCGCACCTTTCGGTAACGTAAGCGGATTAAGAATCGGGGTGAGCGTATTCATGATGAGCAACTCCAGAATTAAGAAACTTGGTATTCAATTCTTTGGCGGTTCGGAGAATTTTATAATTATTTGAGTGGTCCGATTTCATGGCGTAAATATAGCATTTTATTTACTTACATAACCTTATTCGTTAGTTATATAAGTTTTACGCATGAAAATAATATTTGAGGCTTATTGCTAAAAGCTGCGCTCCGCTAAGTTTTAACCAAGACTTGACAAAAATCAACTTTTTCCTTACATTTAAAACAAACCTAGTCTTATCATAAAGATAAATCGTCTCCTTTCTCTGTTTTTGCTTGATTTGTGCCGTTTTATTCATCTCACACAGTTAATTTTCACCTAATGGTTCGTTAATTAAGGCGCACAGGTTTAAAGCAAAAAAATCACCAATAAATTTTATTGATCTAGATCAAAATAGATATTTTAATTAATCGCATCATAAGCGCATCCATTAGATAATTCGCGCATCGAATTTTGTAAATGGCGATTTATTAAGACTCAGTTTTAAATGTCACGACTAATCTGTTAAAAGGGTTTTGTAACTAAAAAAACCAGCTTGGTTCGGGGCGTATATCCGCATTCTCCATAACTTGCAGACAAAACTATGAACACACAAACAACCCAGAGTGAATCCCTCACCGCGCCTCCCGCGGCACCAGGGAAAAAAAAGAACCGCCTGATAATGTTGTGCCTGCCAATTATTGTGGCTGTGCTGTTGCTGCTGGTACCGACTCCTGCGGGATTGGAACCTTACGCCTGGCACTTCTTCGCCATTTTTGTCGGGGTTATTGTGGGACTGATTTTCGAGCCGCTGCCGGGTGCCGTTATCGGGTTAACCGGCGTGGTGGTGATTGCGCTGTTCAGCCAGTGGGTGCTGTTTAGCCCGGCAGAACTGGCGGATCCCAAGTTCAAAACCGCGGCGCAGTCGTTCAAATGGGCGGTGAGTGGCTTCGGCAACTCCACGGTCTGGCTGATCTTCGGTGCCTTCATGTTCGCCGCAGGCTACGATAAAACCCAGTTCGGTCGCCGCCTGGCGCTGATTCTGGTGAAATATCTGGGCCGTCGTAGCCTGACGCTGGGTTACGCCATTACCTTCGCTGACCTGTTGCTGGCGCCGTTTACGCCATCCAACACCGCGCGCAGCGGCGGTACCATCTATCCCATTATTGCTAACCTGCCGCCGCTCTATGGTTCAAAACCGAACGATCCTAGCGCACGTAAGATTGGTTCATACCTGATGTGGGTTGCCATCACCGCCGCCTGTATCACCAGTTCGATGTTCCTTTCTGCGCTGGCACCAAACCTGCTGGCGCTGGCGCTGGTAAAAAGCGTGGTGGGCTTTGATATCTCATGGGGCATGTGGTTCCTTGCCTTCCTGCCGCTGGGCGTGCTGCTGATTCTCACCATGCCGCTGCTGGCTTACTGGCTCTATCCGCCAGAAGTGAAAGTGAACGATGAAGTACCGCGCTGGGCCACCGCTGAGCTGGCCAAACTCGGTAAACTGAAACGTAACGAAATCCTGCTGCTGGGCTTCGTGGTTGCGGCGCTGATGATGTGGATCTTCGCCACCGCCTGGATTGAGCCCGCAATGGCCGCACTGTTAGTCATCGTGCTGATGCTGTGGACCGGCGTACTCAACTGGAATGACATCACCAGCAATAAAGCCGCCTGGAACACCTTCGCCTGGTTCGCCACGCTGGTCGCGCTGGCGGATGGTTTAGCGCGCGTTGGCTTCATCGCGTGGCTGGGTAAAGAAGGCGCAATGCTGTTGCAAGGCTATGACCCGCAGATTTCTGCCGTCGTCCTTCTGGTCGCCTTCTACCTGCTGCATTACCTGTTCGCCAGTACCACCGCGCACACCACCGCGCTGCTGCCCGCGATGCTGACCATCGCCGCATCCATTCCGGGCATCAATATGCCGGTGTTCTGCCTGATGATGTGTGTTTCTCTGGGTGTGATGGGCATTATCACCCCGTACGGCACCGGCCCAAGCCCGATTTATTACGGTAGCGGCTATCTGCCAACCAAAGATTACTGGCGCCTGGGCACCATCTTCGGCGCGCTGTTCCTGGTTCTTCTGATGGTTGTCGCCTATCCATGGATGGTGATGATGTTCTGATGATGTTGCTTCGATGTTAAAAACGGAGCCGCGCATTACCGTGAAAATGTTATGATACTCGCCAGTCAGCCCCTGCGGAGGGCTGGCGAGAGAAAATCGAATAACAAACTGCCTAATTTGTCGCCCGTCATGCTGGCGGGCCACACGAAGCTAAGTGAGCCAACATGTCGAACAAACCCTTCTATTATCAGGATCCCTTTCCTCTCGCCAAAGATGATACCGAATACTATCTGCTGAGCCGCGATTACGTCTCGGTGGCCAACTTCGATGGCGAAGAAGTCCTGAAAGTCGATCCCAAAGCGCTGACGCTGCTGGCGAAGCAGGCATTCCACGATGCTTCCTTCATGCTGCGCGCCTCGCATCAGGCGCAGGTCGCGTCCATTCTTGCCGACGATGAAGCCAGCAAGAACGACAAATACGTCGCCCTGCAGTTCCTGCGCAACTCCGAAATTGCCGCCAAAGGCGTGCTGCCAACCTGTCAGGATACTGGCACCGCCATCATCATGGGCAAAAAAGGCCAGCGTGTCTGGACCGGTGGCGGCGATGAAGCCGCGCTGTCGCAAGGCGTTTACAACACCTTTATTGAAGATAACCTGCGCTATTCACAGAATGCCGCGCTGGATATGTATATAGAGGTGAATACCGGCACCAACCTGCCGGCGCAGATCGACCTCTACAGCGTTGATGGCGACGAATACAAATTCCTGTGCATCGCTAAAGGTGGCGGTTCCGCCAACAAAACCTATCTGTATCAGGAAACCAAAGCGCTGATTGCGCCCGCCAAATTGAAGAATTACCTGATCGATAAAATGATGTCGCTGGGTACCGCGGCCTGTCCGCCGTACCATATCGCGTTTGTGATTGGCGGGACTTCAGCCGAAGCCACGCTGAAAACCGTCAAGCTGGCCTCAACCCACTATTACGATTCGCTGCCGACTGAAGGCAACGAGCATGGTCAGGCGTTCCGCGACATTCAGCTGGAAGAAGAACTGCTGAAAGCCTCGCAGGAGCTGGGCCTCGGCGCGCAGTTCGGCGGTAAATATTTTGCGCATGATATCCGCGTGGTGCGTCTGCCGCGTCACGGCGCATCCTGCCCGGTGGGTATGGGCGTGTCATGTTCCGCAGACCGAAATATCAAGGCCAAGATCAACCGTGAAGGCATCTGGATTGAGAAGTTGGAAGACAATCCAGGCCGCTATATTCCGGAAGCGCTGCGTCAGCAGGGTGAAGGCGAAGTGGTGCATGTCGATCTCAACCAGCCGATGAGCGAAATTCTGGCGCTGCTGTCGGCTTATCCGGTCTCAACCCGCTTGTCGCTTAACGGCACCATTATCGTGGCGCGCGACATTGCGCACGCCAAGCTGAAAGAGCGCATCGATAACGGCGAAGGCCTGCCGCAGTATATCAAGGACCATCCGGTCTATTACGCGGGTCCAGCGAAGACGCCAGAAGGTTATGCCTCCGGTTCACTCGGCCCAACCACTGCAGGTCGTATGGATTCCTACGTTGATCTGCTGCAGGCCAATGGCGGCAGCATGGTGATGCTGGCGAAGGGCAACCGTAGCAAACAGGTTACCGATGCGTGTCAAAAACACGGCGGCTTCTATCTGGGCAGCATCGGCGGCCCGGCTGCGGTGCTGGCACAGCAGAGTATTAAGAGTCTGGAATGCGTGGAGTATGCCGAACTCGGCATGGAAGCGATCTGGAAGATTGAAGTGGAAAACTTCCCGGCATTCATTTTGGTGGATGACAAAGGACACGACTTCTTCCAGCAGATTCACAATAACTGTGCCGCCTGCGTGAAGTAATCTGCGCATCGCACCACAAAAAAGCCGTTATCTTGTGATAGCGGCTTTTTTATTGCGATATTTCTGACGAATTGATCATCGAATGAGGCAAAACAGAAAGGTTAAAAACGGAATTGGCTCTCCAGTTGACGCAATGTTTCAATGCGCTGTGCCGTGGCGATTTCGCGCGCTTTTACTTCCAGCAGCAGGTCAGCATCGTTTTGGCCAATCACATACACCGCCTGACGCCCAGGCAGGTTAACGGTAATAATATTTTGCTCCACACCGTCCAGCATCTCATCATGCTGTTCCAGGTAGTTATACAACGTGTTCATGAAATCTCCTTGAAAATAGGTGGGCTATTCTGCCCAATCGCCTCCTTTAAACACACAAGACCTGGCTTAAAGATGCCACCTTGATCAGAAAATTCTGGCGAAGTGAATATCCTGCAGCGGCAAGATGACGAAGAGATGAAAAGGCAGCGAGATTGCCCCGCTGCCGTTTTCAATCAGAAGAAACCCAGCGGTTGCGTGCTGTAGCTCACCAGCAGGTTTTTCGTTTGCTGATAATGATCGAGCATCATTTTGTGGGTTTCGCGACCAATACCCGATTTCTTATAGCCGCCAAACGCCGCGTGCGCCGGATAGAGGTGATAACAGTTAGTCCACACGCGACCGGCTTTGATGGCGCGGCCCATGCGATAGGCGCGATTGATGTCGCGGGTCCAGACGCCCGCGCCAAGTCCGTAAATCGAATCATTGGCGATTGCCAGCGCTTCCGCTTCATCTTTGAAGGTCAGCACACCAACCACCGGGCCAAATATCTCCTCCTGGAACACGCGCATGCTGTTATTCCCTTTGAGCAGTGTCGGCTGGATGTAGTAGCCGCTGGCAAACTCTTCGCCCACTTTCTCTACGCCGCCGCCGTGCAGCACCTGCGCGCCCTCTTGCTGCGCAATTTCCAGATAAGAGAGGATTTTGTCGAACTGCTGCTGCGACGCCTGCGCGCCAATCATGGTTTCGGTATCCAGCGGATCGCCACGTTTAATGGTTTTGATGCGCTTCATCACCGCCGCCATAAACGGCTCAAAGATCGATTCCTGCACTAGCGCGCGCGACGGACAGGTACAAACTTCACCCTGATTAAGGAAGCCCAGCACCACGCCTTCTGCCGCTTTCTCAATGAAACTCTCTTCAGCATCCATGATGTCTTCGAAGAAGATGTTCGGCGACTTGCCGCCCAGTTCAACGGTGGACGGGATCAGGCTTTTCGCCGCCAGCTCCAGAATATGGCCGCCAGTGGCAGTGGATCCGGTGAAGGCGATTTTGGCGATGCCCGGATGGGATGCCAGCGCTTCGCCTGCCTCTTTGCCGTAACCATGTACCACGTTGATCACACCCGGCGGCAGCAGATCTTTGATCACGTCCATAAACAGCGTAATCGACAGCGGCGTTTGCTCGGCCGGTTTCAACACCACGCAGTTACCTGCGCCGAGCGCCGGCGCCAGTTTCCATGCCGCCATCAGCAGCGGGAAGTTCCACGGAATGATTTGCCCGACCACGCCCAGCGGTTCGTGGAAGTGATAGGCGGCGGTGAACTCATCGATTTCAGCGGCGGTGCCTTCCTGCGCACGCACGCAGCCAGCGAAATAGCGGAAGTGATCGACCGCCAGCGGCAGATCCGCCGCCAGCGTTTCACGCACCGGCTTACCGTTATCCCAGGTTTCGTTGACCGCGATATATTCCAGATTCTCTTCCAGCCGATCGGCAATTTTCAGCAGCACCAGCGAGCGTGCCTGCGGCGAGGTTTTGCCCCACGCATCGGCAGCGGCCTGGGCGGCAGCCACGGCGTTATCGATATCGGCGCGGTCCGAACGGGGAAATTCGCCAATGGTAGAAGCATTGATCGGTGAAGTGTTGACGAAGTAGTTACCGTTCACCGGTGCAACAAATTCGCCGTTGATAAAGTTGCCATAACGCGATTGCAGAGTAATGAGAGAACCTTGTTCTCCCGGAGCAGCGTAACGCATGGTGTTTCTCCTTGCGGGACAGAGTGGCGATTAACAACTATGAAACCTGTTATTAACATTGGGCGATCCACGCCAGCCTGTCAGATCGTAAAAGGGGAAACTGTGACCGTACCGAAGGAAATGTGGCGAGCGTAGGCCGCTACAGATAATTCCGAGTTTTCCCGCTTATGCCGCAAAAAGCGGAACATGGGCGAAATATGTGGTCAATATGAAGCAGGATACTAACCAGGAGAAACAGATGTTGGCTTCAGCCCTGACGTTAATGCGTGCCAAAGCGAACTTTGTTCAGCAATTTATCCGCAACCCGCGCAAAATGGGCAGCATCACGCCCTCTTCAGCCGCGCTATGCCGCACCATGTGCAATGCGGTGAACTGGGATAACAGCCTGCGTATCGCGGAACTGGGTGCCGGAGATGGCGTGCTCACGCGTCACGTGCTGGCGCGCATGTCACCGCAAGCACAGCTTGATGTGTTTGAAATCAGCCCGGAACTGGTGAAAAGCCTGCGTGGATTGCCTGATGCGCGCATGCAGGTACGCGCTTGTTCGGCGGAATATCTCGCCGGGGAATATGATGTGATTTTCTCGGGCCTGCCGCTGCTGTCATTACCGCCCGCCACGCGCGATAACATCCTCAGTGCGGTGCATGATGCGCTGGGTCCACGTGGCGTATTCGTGCAGTTTCAATACACCTCGTTCACCCAGCCAAATTTGTCACGCTACTTCACCTGGGAACGCCAGCGGGTGCTGAAAAATATGCCACCCGCGTGGGTTTATCGCTGCACGCGCAACTACGCGCCCTGAGCCTGCGCGCGCGGCTGCGGCCGCGTTTGTAGCCAGAAGCTGCGCAACAGTTCGCGCGACCAATCTTCGCCTGAAAGAACCGTGCCATCGTCACTGACGCCCGCCGGTAAACAGGCGCGCATAATCTCGCGGGTAAATTCCGGATGGAACTGCACCGACAGCGCCTGCGGCGAATAACGCAAAATCTGACAACCATCCTGCGCCGAGCTCGCCAGCACCTGCGCATGCTGCGGCGGCGTTAACACCGATTGCCGATGTGACAACCACGCCTGAAACTCGCCCGGTAGATCGGCCAGCCAGGGATCGTTGTGCGCCTGCGCATTGCGCGTCAGCGGTTTCAGTCCACGCTCCCAGCCCTGCGGGTTATCGCCCACTTTGCCACCCAGCGCATACGCCATCAGTTGATGCCCGTAACAGACGCCCAGCAGCGGCAGCTCCGCCTCCAGCGCGCCACGAATCCAGGCGGCGGTGCGTTCGCTCCAGTCAGCGTGATCGGTGACCATCGCCCAGGAACCGCTGAGGATCGCGCCACTGACGCGGTCAAAGGCCGGTAAATCATCGCCCAGATGCGGACGCACAATCACATAGTCATCGGGCTGCAGTTGCAGCGCGTCGATAAACCAGCGGGGTTGTTCACCA
This sequence comes from Pantoea endophytica, assembly GCF_002858935.1. GTDB lineage: Bacteria > Pseudomonadota > Gammaproteobacteria > Enterobacterales > Enterobacteriaceae > Pantoea > Pantoea leporis. The sequence continues at coordinate 57,891 of NZ_PJRT01000002.1, forward strand.
ATTTGCGCCACAACCTGCGGCGGCGGGACTTCGAGTTGAATCAGAGCAAGAGGTAAAGCGCGGGTGTGTGTCATGCCGAATACGGTCCTCGTTATGGTCGCCTTTCGGACATCCACTTTGACAGTAAATCAGCGACATGTCTTATTTTTCCTGCAAAAGCTAATGCTTAAGCGAAAAAAATGTTGCCCGACATGCCCGAAGTCCGCACCTTCATGCCATCATTAGCCGGTGATCATCTTTGTACAGCGTGAAGGAAGACCTCGTGGCAGTGCGGCATTTTTTAATGGTTCTGATGGTGGTTTCCATCTGGGCTTTCAACAACGTGGCGGTGAAGTGGGGATTACTGGAACTTCCGCCGCTGTTTCTCACCTGGATGCGCTTTGTGGTGGTAGCGATTGTGCTGGTGCCATTCTGCCGCATTACGCGCGCGCAATTGCCGTGGCTGCTGACGCTGGCGTTCACCTTCGGTTTTATGCACTTCTCGCTGCTGTTTGTCGGCATGCGCTACACCGATGCCGGCACCGGCGCCATCGTGGTTCAGCTCGGTACGCCGATTGCCATGCTGCTGGCGATGGTGATTCTCAAAGAGAAATTGCGGCTGGTGCAGCTGTTTGGTATCGCCATTTCGCTGAGCGGCGTGGCGGTGCTGTCGGGCAGTCCGACCATTCCGGCCTGGTGGGTGCTCTGTATTCTGTTGTGCAGCGCGTTTGGCTGGGCAATCAGCAATATGATTGTGAAAAAATCGCCGCCGATACAACCGCTGACGCTCACCGGCTGGATCTCCTTCCTTGCGGTGCCGATTGTCGGTGCCGCTTCGTGGCTGACCGAATCCCATCAGTTTTACGCGCTGAGCCACGCCGGCTGGCGCGGCTGGTTTGGCATTCTGTATAGCGCGCTCGCCTCGTCGATTGTCGCCTATACGCTGTGGTACGCGCTGCTGAAGAAATACAACGTCAACCTGATCATGCCCTATTCGCTGCTGACGCCGGTGCTGGCGGTGTTGATGGGCGTTTTCGTCTTGGGTGACAGCATGAACAGCTTTAAGATCCTCGGTGCGTCACTGGTGGTGCTGGGCACCGCGATTGCGGTGATCAACCTGCGTAACCTGCGGATGCATGCGCGTTTTCCGCGCTTACGCCGCCGTTAATGCGCTCTGCTATGCTTGAGTCTCGCGCGTTTTCCGGAGACTCAACATGGATTCTCAACGTGCTGCCGCACTGTGGCAGCAAATGTGGCAGGGATTGCGAGGCGCAGACCCGCTTCCCTCGCCGACTTTTCTCCAGCCCGACACTTTTTCCTCTGCCTTTGCCGTCAGCGAATTAGCGGCCACCAGCATCGGCCTCGCCAGCCAGGCGCTAAGCGATCTGCTCGGCCAATCCGCGCCGGTCAGCGTTAATGTCCGTCTCGCCTCGCGCTGGTTTCAGCACAGCCTGCTCCCGCTCAATCGACCGCCTGCTGCGCTGTGGGATGAATTCGCCGGTGATTACGCCAGCGCCGACGGCTGGATCCGTCTGCACACCAACGCGGCTCATCATCGTGCGGCGATGGAGCGCGTGCTCGGCCAGCATGCCGATCGTGCCGCGCTGGCCGATGCGGTGGCCCTCTGGCCCGCCGCCACGCTGGAGCAGGCGGTGATTGATGCCGGCGGCTGCGCCGCGCAGATGCGCAGCGAAGCGCAATGGCTGCAGCATCCGCAAGGCAGCGCCGTGCAGCAGGAAGCGCTGATTGCCCAACAGGCCACCGACGCCGCCCCGCCGCCCGCCTGGTCACTGTCGCCCGCGCGGCCGCTGCTCGGCGTGCGTGTACTGGATCTCACACGCATCATTGCCGGACCGGTGGCGACACGTTATCTCGCCAGCCTCGGCGCGCAGGTGCTGCGCATCGATCCGCCCGACTGGCACGAACCCACGCTGGAAGAGGAGATCACCTGCGGCAAACGCTGTGCGCGGCTTGATATCAAATCCCGCGCCGGGCGCGAGCAGCTGCGCCAGCTGTTGCAGCACAGCGATGTGCTGGTACACGGTTATCGCGCTGATGCGCTGGAAAAACTCGGGCTGGATGCCGATACGCGCCGCCAACTCGCGCCGGGCCTGGTGGATGTCAGCCTCAATGCGTGGGGCTGGAGCGGGCCGTGGCGCAACCGGCGCGGCTTCGACAGTCTGGTACAGATGGGCTGCGGCATCGCCGAACAAGGCATGCGCTGGAGCGGCAATAATCAACCGACGCCGCTGCCGGTGCAGGCGCTCGATCACGCCACCGGTTATCTGATGGCCGCGGCGGTGCTGGAAGGTTTGCGTCAGCGCTTGACCAACGGCGTTGGCTGGCAGGCGCGCTTATCGCTGGCACGCACCGCGCGGCTGTTGCAGCAGTTCGGTGACGCGCCGCAGAATGCGCAAAACGGTATACACGCGCAGCACGATGACGCGCTGAGCGCGATAGAGATCAATCAGTGGGGAATTGCAGAGAGATTGCGCGCCGCAGCGTATTTGCCCGGCACGCCAATGATCTGCGCAACGCCAGGCGTGAAGCTCGGCAGCAGCGCAGCAAGCTGGTAACGATTACGCCTCGTCGCCCTGCTCTTCGTTCAGTTCGTCGTACATCGCCTGCATCGCCTCACGGCTCAATGCCGCCAGCGTGCGATAAAACGCCGTGGTGGCATGCGCTTCCACTTTGCCGAGGAACGCGCCGCACCACGGCAGCAGATACTCATCAAACAGCGCCAGCTGCGCGGCGGATTCATCTTCTGCCGACTGATCTTCCAGCCAGGATGCCGCCAGCAGCAGCACGCCAAAGTGATCGGCAGGCGCTTCGCTCAGCGGCATGCCGCGCGCGCTGAGAAACGCACGCACATCTGCTTCAGCAACACCGTTCGGCCACTGCGATGCGTACGGCGGCACGCTGCACTCGCTGCCAACAAACAGCGCGTTGTAGTCGGCGGCCAGCGCCTGCGGATCGCTATTCTGCTGCAGGCGCGTCAACAGTTCGTCCTGCTCCAGCGGCCACTGCTGTTGCAGTTTGCCTTCACGCAGCAGAGTGAACAGCGGCACCAGCAGCGGATCCTGCGGCTGGCGATTAAACAGCGAGCCGATGACGCGGCAGAGTATGGAAAACTCATTCATGCAACAGAATTCCTTGAGGCAAAAAAGTTAAAAATCAGCAAATTCGGGAATCGTTTTGCCGGTGCGCTGTTCGAGGAAGTCGAGCAGGCGACGCGGCGTGACATTTAACACGCGATCTTGCGGAAAATCCACTTCGCTGGTGATGCGCAGGCAGTGTTCGAAATTGCCCAGCGTAAACGCGGTATGCGAATCGGAACCAAACGCCAGACGTCCACCGGCATCACGCACCGCTTCGGCAATGGCGCGACAGTTCGGTTCGCTGCCCGGACGCGAATGGGTAAAGGAGGAGTTGTTGATCTCCAGCGCCACATCGTAATGCGCGGCGGCTTCGGCAATCGCGCGGATATCCACCGGGAACTTCGGGTTGCCCGGATGCGAAATGATATGCACCAAACCGCCCGCCATCGCCGCAATCATCGCTTCAGTGTGATGTGCTTTGTCACGCGGCGCATAAACCGGTTCGTGGAAGCCCGCGACGATCAGATCCAGCGCATCCAGCATCGGGCCGCTGCAATCGATCTCGCCCTGCTGATTTTTGATGTTGGCTTCGATACCGCGCAGCACGCCAACGCCATCAATCACGCGCGGCCAAATGCGCATGTTGACGAAATGCCAATAGTGCGGCGCATCGGCCATATCCGGGCCGTGATCGGTAATCGCGAACAGCTTCAGGCCGTTCTGTTTCGCCTGCGCCACATAATCATGCAGCGTGCTGTAAGCATGCGTGCTGGCAACGGTGTGCATATGTAAATCAACGGGATACATCTTCATCTCCTGACCCAATGGGAATTAATAACCGCGCTGGCGATCGACCAAACCACCCGGCTGTTGACCTTGCTCCAGAGCAAGTATGGCATCCGCAATGTAATCCATCGCCTCGCCTGGCAAGGTAATCGCCGCAGTATGTGGCGTGATTGTGACATGCGGATGAGACCACAACGGATGATCCTGCGGCAGCGGCTCGCGCTGGAACACATCCAGCGCGGCGGCGGCCAGTTGACCGCTGTTGAGCGCCGCCAGCAGATCGGCTTCTACCACATGCGCACCGCGCGCCAGGTTGAGGAAGCAGGCGCCGTGCGGCAATGCGTTAAGCAGTTGGCTATCAATCAGGTTGGTGGTTTCCGGCGTGGTCGGCAGCAGATCGATCAGCACCTGCGTGCCCGCCAGGAAAGCATTGAGCTGTTCGCGGCCATGGAAGCTTTGCACACCGTCGATCTGCTTCGGCGAACGGCTCCAGCTGCGTAACGGAAAGCCCCACTGACGCAAACTCTCCAGCACGCTACGGCCTAATACGCCCGCGCCGAGCACGCCAATGGTGAAGTTTTCGCGATCGAAACCGTCCAGCTCCTGCCAGCAAGCCTGCTGCTGCAGTTGACGATAGTCGGCAAAACGGCGGAACCAGCCCAGCACACACCAGTTGGCGTACTCCTGCATCTGGCGCGCCATGCCGGTATCTTCCAGGCGGAATAACGGCACGGTGTCGGCCAGCATCTGTGGATTGTCACGCAGCTGTTTGAGGATTTCGTCGACGCCCGCGCCCATGGCAAATACGCCTTTCAGCTGACGCCCCGCCAGCATCTCGACCGGCGGAGAACGCACCACCGCATAATCGGCCGGCCCGTTGTCGCCCGGCTGCCAGTCACGCACGCGCGCCTCCGGTAAACGCTGACGCAAACCTTCCAGCCAGCCTTGCGGCGCCAGCGACGGGTGATACCAGATTATCTCCATACGACTCTCCTTTTTTTGCTTCAGCCTCAGGCAAATAGCCGTACAGGGCAAGCAAAAACCTTAGCCTTGAGGCAATTTCTCACGTGATTAATTCCGGGCGCTTCACATTTCCACCGCTGTGCGAGGCTAAGCGGCGCGATTACGACTAAAGTTGTTCGGGTGGTCAATGCGTTAGCACACCACCTTTTCGGACAAGGAGAAAAACCGATGATAAAAAATGCCGTATTCACGCCCGCGCGTCTGACCTTTTTACTTAGCGCCGCGTTGCTGGCCGGTGCCAGCGCCGCACACGCCGACGATCAAAGCCGCATGCTCAGCAATCAACCGCAGCCACCGGATGTGCGCCTGGGACCGTTGTTCAATGCGGTACAACAGGCAAAATTTTATCCGGATCAGAAAACCTTCGCCGATGCGGTGCCGAAATCCAATCCCTCGTCGATTCTGGCCGACTGGCAGATGCAAAAAAACCAGCGCAACTTCGATCTCAAGCATTTTGTCGACAGCAACTTCACGCTGCCAAAAGAGGGTGACAAATATGTGCCGCCCGCCGGGCAAAGCCTGCGTGAGCACATCAACGGATTATGGCCGGTGCTGACGCGTACCGCGCAAAGTGCCAGTCAGTACGATTCGCTGCTGCCGCTGCCCAAACCTTACGTGGTGCCTGGCGGACGCTTCCGCGAAGTGTATTACTGGGACAGCTACTTCACTATGCTCGGCCTGGCGGAGAGCGGTCACTGGGATCGCGTGCAGGATATGGTGGATAACTTCGCCACCGAACTGGATAAATATGGCCATATTCCCAACGGTAACCGCAGCTACTATCTCAGCCGCTCGCAGCCGCCGTTCTTCAGCTTGATGGTTGACCTGCTGGCAACGCACAAAGGCGACGACGTCTATCGCCAATACCTGCCGCAGCTGCAGAAAGAGTACGATTACTGGATGGCGGACAGCGACAAAGTGGCGGCTGGCCAGGCCAGCAAACGTGTGATCAAACTCAGCGACGGCACGCTGCTTAACCGTTACTGGGACGATCGCGATGCGCCGCGTACCGAATCCTGGCTGGATGACGTCAACACCGCGAATAAAGCGCCGGAGCGCAATAAGCAGCAGGTTTATCGCGACTTACGTGCGGGCGCGGCTTCGGGCTGGGATTTCAGTTCGCGCTGGTTCACCGATGCGCACAATCTGGCGTCCATCCGTACCACGCAGCTGGCACCGGTTGATCTTAACAGCCTGATTTTCCACCTCGAACAAACATTGTCTAAAGCTGCCAAACTGGATAAGCAGGATGACAAAGCTAAACAGTTCGCGGCGGATGCTGAGAAACGTCAGGCGGCGATCAATCGCTACCTTTGGGATGACAAAAAAGGCTGGTACGCCGATTACGATTTCCAGAAGAAGCAGGTGCATTCACAGCTGACCGCTGCAACGCTATTCCCGCTCTATATGCAGCTCGCGAGCGATAAGCAAGCTGAACGCACCGCTTCCGCAGTTGAAAAACAGCTGCTGAAACCCGGCGGACTGGTGACCACCACGGTGAATAACGGCCAGCAATGGGATGCACCAAACGGTTGGGCGCCGCTGCAATGGGTGGCTGTGGAAGGTCTGGAGCATTACAAGCAGCCGAAGTTGGCGCAACAGATTGGTCAGCGCTTCCTGCAGAACGTGCAGGCGACCTACGACAAGGAACATAAGCTGGTCGAGAAATACGTGGTTGAAGGCGCGCAGCTGGGCGGCGGTGGCGGCGGTGAATATCCGCTGCAGGACGGCTTCGGCTGGACCAATGGCGTGACGCTGAAGCTGCTGGATAAGTACTGCCCGAAAGACAAAACCTGTAATAACGCTGGCGATATCCCGAATATGCCGGTTTTAAGTAGCGCGAAGTAATTACCTCTATTCTGCCGGGCGAAGTAGCCCGGCGACTGCACATTCCCGTCGCGGCGCGATTTATTGCACGACCCGAACCTGGGTAAGGTTTCGCCAGTGCAATGCGCGATAAATCACGCCGCTACGGCTCGTGCCTGTCATCTGTGCATTTTCCTCACATTCCTCTAGCAACAAACTCACATCTTGAAACATCCGCGACAAAAGATAATAATTCTCAATCTGATATCGATAGCTATTCCCATTAAAATAACAGGAACCTCCCATGACCTCGTTGTTTACCCTTAAACGTGGCCGCGTACTGTGCGCGCTTGCGCTGGCTTTACCCGCGGCAAGCTTCGCTGAAGAGTCGATTGTCGTGACAGCGCAACCGCAAGAGAGCGCCACCTCGCCGACGCAGGGCTATCTCGCCACGCGCAGCAGCGGTGCCAGCAAAAGCGATCAGCCGCTGATCACTACGCCGCAGTCAATTTCGGTAGTGACGCGTCAGCAGATGGAAGATCAGGGCGCGCAGGATCTCAATCAGGCGCTGGGTTACACGCCGGGCGTCTTCACCAACTTTGGCGGCGCGGCCACGCGTTATGACACCATCGCGCTGCGTGGTTTCCACGGCGGCGATGTCGATAACACCTTCCTCGATGGCCTGCGCGTGATGAGTGACGGCGGCAGCTTCAACATCCTGCAGGTGGATAACTGGTTCCTCGACCGCATCGATGTGATTAAAGGTCCCTCCTCCGCGCTCTACGGCCAAACGGTGCCGGGCGGATTGGTGAATATGGTGAGCAAGCGCCCGCAGTTTGCTGAAGAGGGCCACTTCCGCCTGGCGACCGGCACCAACGCCACCAATAACGCCGCCTTTGATTACACCAACGCCATCAACGATCAGTGGGCATTTCGCGTAACCGGCATTACGCGCAACAGCGATACCCAATACGATCACACCCGCGAAGAGAAATATGCGATTTCGCCACAGCTGATGTGGCAGCCAAGTGAAGATACCAACTTAGTGCTGCGCGCCTACCTGCAGAAAGATCCGTCCGGCGGCTATCACGGCTCGGTACCGGCGGAAGGCACGCTCTACAGCCATAATGGCCGCAAATTGAGTGACAGTTTCTATGAAGGTGACACTGCGCTCGATCAGTTCAAACGTCGCGAGCAGATTTACAGCTATGACTTCTCGCACCGCTTCAACGATGTGTGGTCGGTGTACTCCACCGGCAGCTACAGCCACTCCAATACCGAGCTCGATCAGGTTTATCAGATTGGCTGGAACGCAACGAATCCAGACCTGCTGAACCGCTACTACTCCGGTGAGCGTTCATCGCTGAGCGCGTGGGCCAACGACAACCGCTTGCAGGCTGATTTCGCTACCGGCGCGGTTCAGCATCGCGTGACGCTGGGCGCGGAATACCATCGCTATAAAAACGACATCACCAAAGCCAGCGGTGCCGCCAGCGCGCTGAATGCGTGGAACGGCGAAGAAGTGGGCATCATGCCGGACTTCGACTGGACATCGCAGACGCGCCGCTACTATCAAACCGGTTTGTATCTGCAGGATGAGTTGCAGCTCGATCGCTGGCATCTGGATTTGTCGGGACGCTACGATCGCATCGTGTCGGAAAACGGCACCAGCCGTCGTCAGGACGATCACATCAGCGGCCGCGCTGCGCTGCTATATGCCTTCGAGAACGGCATCTCGCCTTATGTCAGCTGGAGCCAGGCAATAACGCCGGCTTCGTTAACCGATCCTTTCGGCAATCAGCTAAAACCGACTACGTCAGAGCAGTATGAAGCGGGCGTGAAATATCAGCCGCTGGGCACGCGCGATATGTACTCAATCGCGGTGTACGATTTGACCCAGGACGATGTCGCCAACCGTAACGTGCTGGACGGCACTTACACGCCGTCGGGCAAAGTGCATTCACAGGGCATTGAACTTGAGGCGCGTAATCAGCTGACGTCACGTTTTAGCACCATCGCCGGCTACACGCTAAATCATCTGCGCTTCAAAGATTCGGTGGACGGTAACGATGGCCATACGCCGTATGTGACGCCGAACAGCATGGCATCGTTGTGGGGACATTATCAGTTTGACTACGGCTTGAGCGCCGGTGCGGGTGTGCGCTATATCGGTAAACAGTGGGCGGATAACGAGAACACCACGCGTCTGCCATCGGTTACGCTGTTTGATGCGTCGGTTCGCGCCGATCTTGGCGCATGGAACTCACAGCTGAAAGGCGCCTGGCTGCAGGTGAATGCCAACAACCTGACCGATAAGACGTATCTGGCCGCCTGTTACGGCACCGGTTACTGCTATCGCGGTGCCGAGCGCACGGTCATGGCCACGGTGGGCTACGACTTTTAATCAGGCATAAAAAAATCCGCCACCCTTTGCGGGATGGCGGATTTCATCAAATCCTGGCGCGATTAACTTCGCACTTTACGGTAGATCCACAGCACCACAATGGCACCAATCACTGCCACCACGAAGCTGCCAAAGTTGAAACCGTCAACTTTACCGAAACCAAACAGGGTACTGATCCAGCCACCGACAACCGCACCCACCACACCCAGAACCACGGTGATGATAAAGCCGCCGCCATCTTTACCCGGCATAATCCACTTAGCGATAATCCCGGCAATCAGACCAAAAATAATCCATGAAAGAATACCCATGTACTGCTCCTTACGTTATTAATCAATGTGTTCACCGCCTCTAGTATAGACGGGATTTTATGATCTGCATCCCAACTTGCCGCCGTAAATAGCCGTTAGCTGACTAAAGGTTAGCGCAGCGACGCCGATAACTGACGAACAGCATTGTCAGTCGTGAAAATAACAATCGGATAAGTGGAGCAGGACGTGGGAGAAGCCGATAAAGAACAATACCTCAAGCGAGGCACGTTAGCGGTTTTGGGCGTGATGAAGGACCTGTTGCGTTTTCAAACCCCGTTGATGGTGAATTTTTCGCGCGGTCAGTTTATCAGCCGCTTGCTGTCAGCCGATGAAGATCAGGTGATCTTTGACCTCGGCAGCAACGCGCTGGATAACGATTTAGCGCTGCAAGGTGGCGAAGTGAATATTGCCGCCGAAACGCACGGTGCCAAAGTCGAATTTGGCTTAACCGGTTTACAGCGGGTTGAATTCGAAGGCTTACCCGCTTTTGCTGCGTCGCTGCCGGAACTGGTGTGGCAGATTCAACGTCGTGAATTCTTTCGCGTCAATGCGCCGCTGGAACCGGTTTTTTATTGCCACAGCCAGTGGCCTGATGGGCGTACCGCGCGTTTCCGCCTGCAGGATCTGTCACTGGGCGGCGTCGGCGTGCTGCTGGACGAAGCGCTACCGGAAGGCCTCAATCGCGGCGATACCTTTAAAAACCTGCGCGTGGATTTAGCTGAGTATGGTCACTTTGAGGTGACTGCACAGCTGCTGCACATTGGTGAACGCACCGTAGTGACCAGCAAGAATGAAACCCGCGCCACACCGCGCCTCAGCTTCCGCTTTACCGCCATCGAACCGATTCAGGAACGCCAGCTACAGCAGGTGATTTTTGCGCTGGAACGTCTGGCGCGTGATAAAGCCAACCGTTTCCAGTAGCGCTGGACGTTTATCACTGTACAACATCGTAGCGGCGCAATTTATTGCGCTATGTGGCATGAGATACACGTCTAAAAGCGCTATAAATCGCGCCGCTACGAAGCGTGCGCGATTTAAATAACGGTAATCAATGCGGCTGATAACGGCAACGCGCCACCGCATCCAGCCAGCCGTGATAATTCTCTTGCATGCTTTTCGCCTGATCCTCACGCGGCGTGATCACGCTACCGCCCTGTAACGCCTGCATCTCACTGCCCTGCTGCCACCAGCCTAAGGTGCGGCCCGCTAATAGCGCGGCGCCCAGCGCAGACACTTCTGCCGTGGGTACGCGTTTCAGTGGCCGCTGCAAGACATCGGCCTGCATCTGCATCAACCAGCTATTTTCCGTGGCGCTGCCATCCACGCACAGCGCTGGAAGTTGCACTCCGCTGGCCTGCTCCATGGCAAAAAACACATCGGCGATCTGGAAGGTGATCGACTCCAGCGCCACGCGCGCCAGCACCTCCGGCGTAGCCGCATCGGTCAAGCCACATACCATGCCGCGCGCTTTCAAATCCCACCAGGGCGCGCCAAGACCGGAAAGCGCCGGCACAAAATAGATGCCCTGATTGTGTTCGCTTTGCTGCGCCAGCGCAGTGAGTTCTCGCGGATCATGAATGCCCAGCATGCGGCCCAGCCACGCCGCGCCGGAACCGGTGTGGGTAATGTTGCCTTCAAAGGCATAGCGCAGCGTGCCGTCGTGCCACGCCACAGTGGTGCTGAGGCCATTTTCCGTCAGCAACGGCGTCGCCATCGACATCATCAGTGATGAACCGGTGCCGTAAGTGGCTTTCACCACCTCTTCGCTGCCGTTGCGCTGCGCTTGCAGCGCAGCGTGCGAATCGCCGATGCGTGACAAAATCGGCGTGCCGGGCGCTAAACCGGGAATATCGTTGCGTGTCACCACGCCTTGCGCGCTGGCCGAGGGCACAATCTGCGGCAGAGCCGCGCGGGGAATATGGAACAGCGCCAGCAATTCATCATCCCAGTCGCCGCTGTGCAGGTTGTAGAGTTGGGTGCGTGCCGCATTGGCATGATCGGTGACGAAGCTTTCGCCGCCGCTCAGCTGCCAGCTCAGCCAGCTATCCACGGTGCCGATACAGAGTTCACCGGCCTGCGCGCGCGCAAATCCATTCGGCAACGCAGCAAGCATGCCGGTAAGTTTGCCGGCCGGAAACATCGGATCGACCGCCAACCCGGTGAGTCCGGTGATGCGCGGTGCTTTACCCGCCACGCGTAAATCGCGGCAAAACGCCTCCGAGCGGCGATCCTGCCAGCTAACGAGCGGCGTCAGCGGCTGACCGTTATGTCGCTGCCAGATTAGCACCGATTCGCGCTGGTTACTGATCGCCACCGCCGCAACCTGCGCCCCCGCACACTGCGCCAGACAAGCGCTCACCGCCTGCTTCACCGCCTGCCAAATCGCCAGCGGATCCTGCTCCGCCAGACCCGGCTGCGGATGTTCCAGCGTCAGCGGCTGACTGCCGCGTGCCACCACATTGCCGGCACGATCGACCGCAATCGCTTTCGCGTTGGTGGTGCCTTCATCAATTGCCAGTATCAACGAACCTGCCATCTTTACGCTCCTGCACAGATGCGCGCTGCACTCTTCACCACGCTGGCGGCATCAATGCCATGTCGGGCACGGGTGGAGGCGCGATCGCCAGCAATCGCGTATTCGCCGTCGGGGATGCCCAAACGCAGCAGCGGGATGCCACAGCCGCCTTCCGCCAGCACTTCCGCCACCAGGCTGCCGACGCCGCCGTTGACGTTGTGTTCTTCCACGGTAATGACCGCTGGATAGTGATTTAACAGCTCGCGCAGCTGTTGGGTATCACAAGGTCGAATCGATGGAATGCTGATCACACCTGCTGTAATGCCTTGCTCATGCAGTTGCTCGGCGGCGTGAACCACCTCGTGAACCGTCGAGCCCATCGCCACCAGCACAATGTCATGACCTTCACGTAACACGTCGATTTGGCCAGGACGGAATTGATAGTTTTCATCGTGCAGCTGCGGCAGATCCTTACCGTCCAGACGGATATACACCGGCCCGACATGCGCCAGCGCATACTCAATAATCTGGCGGCACTCCAGCGGGCAGGATGGCGCATAGATTTCGATGTTGCCGAAGCCGCGCATCACCGCAATGTCGTCGATGCTGTGATGGGTGCTGGCCAGCGGGCCGTAGCTGGCACCGGCATTCAGGCCAAACAGTTTAACGTTGGTGTTGTTGTAGCAGACGTCGACTTTAACCTGCTCATTGGCGCGGGAAACCAGGAACGGCGCGGCGTTGCAGGTCACGGCCACTTTGCCGCCAATTGCCAGACCGGCGGCGGTGCCCACCAGCGTTTGCTCCGCGATACCCACGTTGATCAGGCGATCGGGGAATGCTTTGATAAAGGGCGCAATTTTCGCGGTTGAGGTGGAATCGGCCACCACCGGCACTAAATCGACACCGCGATTAACCGCATCAATAAATGCCTCAACCATTACCGTCGCCAAATGTTTTGCATTACTCATCTTTTAATTCCTCCAGTGCCAACGCAATCTCTTCCCCTTTCGGCACACGGTGATGCCACTCCGGTTTGCCCTGAATAAAGGAGATGCCGAAGCCTTTTTCGGTATGCGCCACAATCACCTGTGGCTTGCCGCTGTTGCGCGGCAGGTTTTCGATGGCGTCCACCACCGCCGCCATGTCATTGCCGTTGCACTCGCTCACATCCAGACCAAAGGCGCGCCATTTTTCCGGCAGCGGATCGGTATTCATGATGTCGCGCGTATGCCCCGCCAGCTGCAGCTTATTCTTGTCATTGATGATCACCAGGTTATCGAGGCCGTAATGCGCCGCCACCAGCGCCGCTTCCCAGTTGCTGCCTTCAGCCAGCTCACCGTCACCGGTGACGACAAAAATGCGTCGGTCGCTGTTATCTTTCTTCGCCGCCAGCGCAATGCCGACCGCCACCGGTAAACCGTGACCAAGCGCGCCGGTGTTCAGCTCAACGCCCGGCGTTTTTTGACGCACCGGATGGCCCGGCAGATGCGAATCGGAATGCTGATAAGTCGGCAGCCATTCGGTGGGGAAATAACCGGCTTCTGCCAGCACGCAGTAATAACCGCCCACCGCATGGCCTTTCGACTGGATATAGATGTCGCGCTGCGGATCGTTGGTGCGATCTGGCGCGCAGTTCAGGATGCGGAAATAGAGCGCGGTAAGGATCTCAACCTGTGAGAGATCGGCACCGGTGTGACCGCCCGCCGGGCTGCCCGCATTAAGCTGGATGATGCGGCGGCGCACGGCGCGCGCTTTCGCTGCCAGATCCGCTACCGTGTATTTGAAAGGATTCATAGACACCTCTGAATTTTAAAGCATGGATGAATATTTATTCGTGATAAAGAAAAAAAGGTGCAGACAATCAGCGCCTGCACCCAACCGATTAACTTTTTGCCGGGCTACCGCCCTCCTCAATCAGCGCTTTCTGCGCCACCACCGCCGCTTTCTGCTGCATGCGGCTCTGCATTTGGTCGATGATCACCGCCACGATAATCACGATGCCTTTGATCACCATTTGCCAGAACTCGCTCACACCCATCATGATCAAACCGTCGGCGAGGAAGCCGATCACAAAGGCACCAATCAGCGTGCCAAGAATGGTGCCGCGTCCACCCGCCAGCGAGGTACCGCCCAGCACCACTGCGGCAATCGCGTTCATTTCAAAGGAGGTTCCGTTCGCCGGATGGCTGGCCACCAACTGCGACGAGACCACGATGCCAGCAATTGCCGCGCAGAAACCGGAGATGGCATAGACCCAGATTTTCACCGACTTCACTTTCACGCCCGAGAGTTCAGCGGCGCGTTCGTTATCGCCAATCGCGTAAACCTGACGGCCAAACGGCAGGCGGCGCGCCACGTAGGCAATCACCAGCGCCAGCAGCACCATCATCCAGATGGCCCACGGCAAACCAAGGAAATAGCCAGCGCCAATCTTGTCGAATCCGGTGTTCCCCAGCATTTCATTGCCCTGCAAACCGGGGAAGGTTTCGCCGCCCGAGGTGAGCATCGCCGTGCCGCGCAGGATGTACATGGTGCCGAGCGTGCAGATGAACGGAGCCACGTTATAGCGGGTAATGATCCAGCCATTGACCGCACCAATCAGGCCGCCAATCAGCAATACAATCGGCACGATTAGCCACACGCTGGGAAAGATAGCGATGCCAAACATCGGCAACACAATGCCTTTGGTAATCAGCCAGCCGGCGATCATGCCGCACAGGCCGAGCGTAGCGCCGATAGAGAGATCGATGCCCGCCGTGATAATGACAAACGTGATGCCGAGCGCGAGAAAGGCGTTAATGGCGATGTGTTTCACCATGATCACCATGCTGCCCACCGCGAGGAAATCGGGCACCGTGATAGCGAAGAAGCCGACAATGAGAAACAGCGCAATAAAGGTGCGCAGTTTGAGCAGCAGCAAAATCAGGCTTTCGCGTGAGTTGAATGCTTTGACAGGCGATGCGAGCGCGAGCGCGCCATTGTTTTTCATATCAGAACCCTTGTGCGCTTGCTTTAACCAGCGCCGCCTCTTCCGCTTCAGCGCGCGGCAGGTCAGCAGTCAATTTGCCGCCGGACATCACAATGATGCGATCGGCTACGGCCATGATCTCTTTCAAATCTGAGGTGGAGAACAGCACCGCAATGCCCTGCTCCGACAGCTTCACCATCATGCGGAACACTTCGCCTTTGGCACCGACGTCGATGCCGCGACTCGGTTCATCCAGCAGCAGCAAGCGCGGATTGGTCAGCAGCGATCGGCCAATCACCACCTTTTGCTGATTGCCGCCGCTCAGTGCGCTAATGGCGACATCCGGCGAGGAGATTTTGATTGCCAGATTGCCGACGGTGCTGGTCACCACTTCGCGTTCCGCCTGCTCTGAAATCACGGTGCGATGCGACAGACGCCGCCACAGGCTGGCGATGGTGAGATTACTCGCCACCGATGAGATGGGAAAAATGCCCGAGCGTTTGCGATCCTCCGGCACCAGACTCATGCCCATACGAATGCGTTCAGCGGTCGGCAGACGCGTCGGCAGCGGTTTGCTGTCGAGCCACAGCTTGCCGAGATAGTTACGCTGCGTGCCAAGCAAACACTCAAACAGTTCGGTGCGCCCCGCGCCCATCAACCCGTAAATGCCGACGATCTCTCCGGAACGCACCTGAAAACTGACATCATCCACCAGCGTGTTGCCGTTCGGGCTGACGCAGGTGATGTGTTCGGCTTCCAGCACCGGCGCACCGAACTGGCGATCCGGCGGCAGGAAAGTGCCGACAGGTTCACTGCCCAGCATTTCGCGCACGATCCACGGCACGTCGATATCGCTGACCTGCGCTTCGGCCTGAAAACGCCCGTCGCGCAGAATGGTGATCACATCACCAATCGCCATCAGCTCCTCGAGCCGATGCGAGATATAGATGATGGAGACGCCCTGACGCGTCAGTTCGCGGATCACCCGAAACAGGATCTCCACTTCAGTTTTGCTCAGCGCCGAGGTCGGTTCGTCGAGGATCAGAATGTCGGCGTCCTCCGCCAGCGCTTTGGCGATCTCCACCAGTTGCTGCTGGCCAACCTTCAGGCTGCCAACCTTCTCATCCGGTGAAATTGGCTGATCGAGGCGCTGCATCAGCGCGGCGGTGCGGCGTTTCTGCTCGGCTTCATTGATGGGCCGAATGCCGCTTTGGATTTCCCGGCCAAGGAAAATGTTCTCCGCTACGCTGAGGTTCTCAAACAGGTTGAGCTCCTGATGCACCATGCCGATGCCGTGACGCGCGGCGTCTCGCGTGCTGTGAAACGCCACTTTGTTGCCATTGAGGAACATCTCACCGCTGGTTGGCTGCTGCACGCCGGCGAGAATCTTCATTAGCGTCGATTTGCCCGCGCCGTTTTCGCCGATGATGACGTTGACTTTGCCGCGCCACACGCGGTAATCCACGCGATCCAGCGCTAAGGTGCCAGGAAACAGCATCGACATCTGATTGGCTTGCAGAATGATCTCGTCGCTCATTATGGATTCCCCTGCTGCAGCCGCACCGCCACCACATCTTCCACTGTGCCCGCGCCCATGCTGACGGCCAGCAGCGCCTGCGCCGGTTTGCCCACCCAGCTGGCATCCACCGCGGGCAGCTGTTTCACCGCGTGGCGATTGAGTGCTTTGGTGAGCTGCGCGTACTGCACCTGATTGGTGAACTCTTCGAAGCGGAAACCGGCCGCATCGCGAATGGCGTTGCCGCGCAGCACCGGACCAATCAACACTTTCACCGGCTTGCCGTTGATGGTCATGGTGAGGCTGCGTTCCCGCTCGTTGCTGTTATCAAACGCCGTCACCGTGCCCGCAGCGCGCACAAACACGCTTTCGCTGCCGCCCGCTTTGACGGTGTGGCTTTTGGTTTCCATATCCGCCCAGCTCAGCGCCTGCTTCTCAGCCGGCTGCTGCACGCGGCTGGCCCAGCTTGACTCCGCAATCTGCTGCGGCGTTTGATCGCTGTAGCCCGGTTTGGCGTTGGGATCTTTCGGCATGATGGGTTTGCCGTTGGCATCGAGATCCACCACGGTGCAGGCGGCTAACATCAGCGTCAGCAGCGCCACCAGCATGCCGCTTAGCGCTTTCCCCTTCATGCCGGCCTCCATGTTATGGCGCCAGCTTAAAGGTTTTCAGCTTCGCGGCGTTGCTGTCGTCAATCAGCACGCAATCCATCAGCTGCTTCTCCTCTTTCTGCGCTTTGCCATTCTTCAGGTAGTAATCCACTTGCTCGACGGCCATCTGCGCCTGATCCCAGCCCGGCTGCAGCACCGTCGCTTTGATGTTGCCTTTATTGAGGATGGAGTCGCGGGTGTAATCGCTGCCGTCGAAGCCGACCACAATCACATTGGTTTTGCCCGCCGCTTTCAGCGCCGCTTCCGCACCGAGCGCCATGGTGTCGTTACCGGAGATCACGCCAACGATATTCGGGTTCTTCTGCAGGATGGTTTCCATGCGGCTGAAGGCTTCAGTCTGGCTCCAGTTGGCACTCTGCTGCGCCACCATCTTCAGATCGGGATAATCATCCAGCACATCGTGATATCCCTGCGAACGTACACCCGCATTGGTATCTGACTCTTTGCCCAGCAGCTCGACATAATCCCCTTTGCCGTTCAGCAGTTTGGCGAACTTCTCGGCGCCGAGCTGTGCGCCCTGATAGTTGTTGGAGACGATTTGCGCCACGGCGATGCCGGTTTTATTGATTTCGCGGTCAATCAGGAAGGTAGGAATGCCGGCATCTTTGGCTTTTTGCACCGGGCCAACGGTGGCATCCGCACCGGCGTTATCAAGGATGATGGCTTTGGCTTTGCGCGCGATGGCGGTTTCAATCAGCTGATTTTGTTTATTCACGTCATCATCGTGTGAGGCCACCAGCGTGGTGTAACCGAGGGCTTTGGCTTTCTCCTGCGCGCCGTCGGCTTCGGCCTTAAAGAACGGGTTGTCATGTGATGGCGTAATAATAGCCAGCAACCCCTTATCCGCCGCCAGCGACGCCGCCGAGATCATCATGATTGAAGCAAGTAGAGAGACTTTGAGGACAGAGGCTTTCATTTGTTATCTCCGATTGAATATATATTCAATTGCGATTTTATATGCATAATGACTATGCGCTGGCTTTCTGAGCACGTCCATTGCCCGATCCTCAAAAAGCGAAAACGATCACAAAATGTTCTGCGTTGTTATTTATGACAGGCTGATTAACAATACCAGGCAGGTTAAGAGAGAGAAAAAACCATGGCAAAACAGGATGAACAGCGGCTGATGGTGAAAATCGCCACGCTTTATTATGTGGAAGGCAGGAAGCAGTCCGACATTGCGCAGCTGTTGAAGCTGTCGCAATCTTTTGTGTCGCGCATCCTTAATCGCAGCGTGAAAGAAGGTGTGGTGAAGATCAGCGTGGTGCCGCCGGCCAATGTGTTCCCTGAGCTGGAAAAAGCCATTGAGCAGCTGTATCAACTGCCGCAGGTGATTGTGGTGGATGTGCCGGATCAGGCTTCCGCATTGCAGATCAAACAGGCGATCGGTTCCGCCGCCGCGCACTATCTGGAAACGCGGGTGCGTGCCGATGAGCTGATTGGCATTTCCTCCTGGAGCGGCACCATTCGCGCCATGGTCGATGCGCTGCATCCGCTCAGCGCGCCGTGCAAAGGCGTCATTCAGCTGCTGGGCGGCGTGGGCGCTAACGGCAATGTGCAGGCCACGATTCTGACGCAGAATCTCGCGGCGCTGCTGGGTTGTCCGGCGTGGCTGCTGCCGTCGCAATCAATCGAACACTCGGTAAAGGATCGCCAGCGTTTATCGGTTAATCCCGATGTCGCGGTGGTACTGGAAAAGTTTGATCAGGTGGACCTGGCGATTGTCGGCATCGGCGATCTCGAGCCGTCCGCCCTGCTGCGTAATTCCGGCAACTATTACGACGGTGAGATGCTGCAAACGCTGGCCGAACGCGGCGCGGTGGGCGATATCTGCCTGCACTATTTCGATGCTGATGGTCAGCCGGTGCTGAGCGCTGAGGAAGATCCGGTAATTGGTATGGAGTTGGAGCAGGTAAAACGCTGTCCGCAGGTGGTGGCGTTAGCGGGCGGCAAAGAGAAAGCGCAGGCGATTCGCGGGGCGTTGCGCGGCGGTTATGTGCAGGTGTTGATTGTGGATTATCCGACGGCGCGATTGTTGGTGTAGCGGCGCAATTTATTGCGTCATAAATCGCGCCGCAACAGATAGGTGTACAGCATCAACCGATGGTACGGTAGGCGGTGGTGACTTTCCATAAATAACGCGGGGCCTGCGCCGCCGGATGCTTATTCTGTACGTGCTGGTAAAACTCGTCCGGCGTCATGGAATTGATCATCGCAATAGCACGCTCGCGGTCACGCGAGAAAGTACGCAGCAAGGCACCGGCACCGTTGGCGTAGGAGACAATGGTGGCGTAACGCAGGGTCAGCGGATCGCGAATTCCGGCTAAGGCGGAATCCTGCAGAATTTTCAGGTAGGCCGCGCCAATATCGATGTTCTTCGCCGGATCGCGCAGCTCGGACGAGGATGGCTGACCATGACGGCCCTGGGTGCGATAGACTTCGCGGCCCGCGGTCGAGGCCTTAATTTGCATCAGACCAACCGCATTGGAACGGCTCACCACGGTGGGATTGCCTCCGGATTCGACACTAATAATGGCGCTGATTAACTTCTCATCAACGCCATAATGACTGGCGGCATCTTCGGTAAACATTGACCATGCATCATTCACCTTCGACGGCGGTGCCTGAGTTAACGGCGTATTCTTCTCGGGCAGTGCCGGTTTTTCCGGCTCGCTGGAACAGCCAGCAAGCAGCAGTGCAGAAAGCATAAGTAGGCGAATTTTCACTGATTTTTGGTTCCGCAATAGGGTTGGCGCAAGCTATCATACCTGGCGCAGCGCGATGCAAAATTACCGTTTATCCTAAATCGGTAAAAAACCTTATGCTACCGTGACTTCGATAACGCATTTCGTCATCATCAGCAGGCCACTCTACAGCAGGATGGAAGTTATGGTTACTCCCCGCACGCTACGTCTCATCGCCCCTTCCGGTTATTGCCACAATCAGGACGCCGCCCAGCGCGCGGTGAGTCGTTTACAGGCTGCTGGCCATCATCTTGACAATCTATCGGCGATCACCCGCCGCTTTCAACGCTTTGCCGGCGATGATGCGCAGCGGCTAAATGATATCAATGCGCTGGCCACGCTAGAGGCGCTGCCCGATATCGTGCTGGCGGTGCGTGGCGGCTACGGCGCTTCACGTTTGCTGGATAAGATCGATTACGTTGGCCTGCAACGTCGATTGCTCAATCAACCGGTGGCGCTGTGCGGCCATAGCGATTTCACCGCGCTACAACTGGCGTTACTGGCACAAATCGGGCTGATCACCTTTAGCGGGCCGATGTTGGCCGGTAACTTCGGCGCCGAGGCATTATCTGATTTTACCGAATCGCACTTTTGGCAAACGCTGACATCACCTACAGTCAATCTAAGCT
The DNA here is from genome assembly GCF_002858935.1 of Pantoea endophytica. GTDB lineage: Bacteria > Pseudomonadota > Gammaproteobacteria > Enterobacterales > Enterobacteriaceae > Pantoea > Pantoea leporis. Next base: position 78,341 of record NZ_PJRT01000002.1, read on the forward strand.
GGCGCAGCACCAGCCCGGATCACGGCCGCTGGCAAGGCACTTTATGGGGCGGCAATTTAGCGATGATTTGCTCGCTGATTGGTACGCCGTGGATGCCGCAAATTGAAGGCGGCATTCTGGTGATCGAAGATGTGAACGAACATCCGTTCCGTATCGAGCGCATGCTGATTCAGCTGCAGCAGAGTGGCATTTTGTCGCGCCAGCAAGCGATTATTACCGGCAGCTTTACCAGCACATCGCTGTCGGCGTATGACAACGGTTTTGATTTTGCCACCGTGTGGCAGCGCATTCGTGACGAGTTTCAGATTCCAGTGATTAGCGATCTGGCTTTTGGACACGATGCCGATACCGTGACGCTGCCGCTGGGCGCTAGCGCCACGTTGCAGATTGAGAATGGAGAAGCACAGTTCGCCTTCACCGGCCACCCGACATTGCGCTAACGTGTTGCCGCAGGAGACCGACAATGAAGCCACTGTACGACGATTTGTGGATCTCCACGCCAGAATTCCCCGCCGAAGAGACGGCGAGTGACTTAATGATGCATGGCTTTATGCTGTGCCACCCACGCGGCAATTTATTGATTGGCCGCGTGGAGCATCCGCTCGATCATGAGTTCCTTAACGATGCCGGCGGCGTCATTCGCCACTATTTGACTCACTGGCACGAAGCCGCGCCGGGGGCGATCGCCATTCAGCAGCGCTTTAATAGCGCGCTCTATTGCCACAGTCGTTCGCTCGGGCCGGTCAGTTTGGTGATTGAGCCCGACGAAACCTTTACACAGCAAGAGACGCACTTCGGCGATTTTCACCTGCTGCCGACGCCCGGACACACGCCCGGCAGCAGCAGCTATCTCTATCACTCGCCGCTCGGCCACACTTATCTGTTTGTCGGCGATACGCTGACCCGCGATTACAACCGCTGGATCAGCGTGCTGATGCCTGAAAGCAATCCCACCGAACTGCAGCAGTCGCTGGAGTTGTATCGCTCGTTACGCCCGGATGTCGTGCTGATGAGCACCACGCGCGGACATCTTTCGTGGGCTAAGGTGAATTTGCAGAGCTGGCTGGCAGCCATTGATGAGGCGGAACAGTCGCCGCTGGATTTGCGCCAGCGGCAACTCATCAAACCGGGTTATTAACTCACGAGTTTGGACGCGCGCTGTCGTCGTAGCGTTCCAGCGATAGAATCTGCGCATCGCGCTTATCGGTGCGGCTGCAGGGCAACAACTTGTTGCTGTTGGCGTAGACGAAGAAAGTTTCATCGTTCTTTTTGTTCACGATTAACTGATCGCCATTACGAAAACGGGTGATGGCAACCTTGTCACCCCCTTTCAGGCTGGTGCGCTGCTGCCCGGCAGCAATCTGGAAGTGGCGCGTTGGCCACATTAACGTACTCAAACCATACTCGGCACGCGATACCGTCATAGTCGGACGGCCGGGACAGGTGATTTGGTATTCGGTTTCGCTCCAGGCGGGCGCTATCTGACATGCCAGCACGCCAACGGCCATGACTAGTGCCTTCATTGGGTTCTCCGCTGAGGTTAAATGATGATTTCGTGGCGTGATTGGCCTTGCTGCTGCATTCCATAAACTTCATCCAACAACAGCAAAGCCTGGTACATCAAGCGCAATGAGATTCTGCGGGAGCAGGCACTATTCAGCGGCCACTTGCGCCGCGACCAACATCAATGCCAGTCCGGCTTCTTCGGCTTCAAAACGCTGCATCACTTCCTGAATGGCCGCTACGCAGTTCATTACCTGCTTCTTTTTGTCGGCTTCTAATTTGTCGATCGCGTGCTGAAGAATCATTAAACTCGCTTCTTCTTCTTTCATTAATTTACCCTTGTTTTGCTTACCTGGTGCGCAACGCTGGCAAGAATACCGTTTCTCTGCTAGTAAAGTCACCCCTTTACATTCCTTCCGCTTAACGATTATACAAATGACAAATGGGAAGCAGCGTCAGACCTGCTATGATCCACTTATCAGTACGCATAGGCGTGCCATGGCAAACCAGGGAATGAAGCAGGTGCTCATGTGGCGAATCACGGTTGTACTCACCCTTTTAATGTTAGCTGGCTGCAGTTCCGCACCGAAAGGTGTCGACTGTCCGGGCGAAGTGTCGACGATTTATGGACAATCGATGGGCAACACGCAGGCGCGGATCTTTGATTTGGTGAGCGCCTTCGCCGTATCGCGCGATGGCGTGAAGGTGCAAAGCGGTACGCTGCACTCCACCGATCGCTTTCAGTACGTGCCATCGGCCATCACCGCGGAGGGCTTTTACGCGCAACGCCTGTCTGATAAACAGTTCCGCCTGATCAATCCTTATCAGAACACCATGATTACCTGGACGTGCCCATAAGCCGTGCGTCGCAGCGTGAGATGGTTTATTGTCTGCCCATCGCACGCGGCGGACCTGCATGATGGAAAAGAGTCTGGATAACAACGGCTATATCGATTTCCCCTTTCCGGCCAGCACCAACGCGGATGGCTCGGTGAACCCCTGTGGATTTGACCTCACGCTGGAAACCGATCGTATTGATGAGATCACCGCCGGTAAACACTCCGAAAATATGCGGCGCCTGCTGGAAGAAGTGAATCTGCAGGATGGCTTATTTATGACGCTGGCCTGCGACTGGCAGCAACGTGACGATGGCGTGTGCGGATTTATCGATGTGGCATTTCGTCCGACGGTGGCAGGCTTCAATACGGAAGAGACGCAAAGCCTCGATCAGGCGTTTGAAATCTACCTCAGCCGTCAGGAGAAGCAGCACAACATGCAGAGTGGCACGCTAATCAACTACGCGCGTGCGGTGCTTGATTGGAGCTGGTCTCCCCTGCAGCAGCGCCACATGCGCTACGAAAAAGTGACCTTGCGCTATTACTGCCAGCAGGCCGACGATGCCGAATGGTGTTTTGACCACCTGCGTCACTTTCTGGTGAGCTGGTATCCGGCTTATCGCGGTCAGCGCTAACTTCAGGTTTTCGCTTTCCCACTCCGCTGGCATGCGCAGAATTTTTGCGTACTGCAAACTGCTGTTACAACCTTTACCGCTGCGTCATTTGCTGCCTGCAGTTTCTCTGACTACGCTTTACAGGACATTCACCACGATCAGGGAGTCATTATGAGCGACAAAGCGGAAGCAAAATTGAATGAAGCGGCGGGTGCCGTCCAGGAAAAATTTGGTCAATTCACCGGTTCACGCCGTCATGAAGCCAAAGGCGCGGCGCGTCGTTATCCGGCTCAGGCCAGCTATGCGGTTCAGGATGCAGCGGATTGTGTGGTGAAATCGGTACGCGATAACCCCGCGACCGGCCTGGCAGTTGCAGCCAGCATTGGTGTGATTGTCGGTTTTCTGCTCGGACGTAAGTAATCCGTTAAAACGGGGCCTCAAGGCCCCGATTTTAATGGTGCTGACCCACTTCATATATTCCTTCTTTGATATGTTCATCCGGCGTTTCAGCCACATCTACGGTGCTGTTTTCCATCTTCAAATGACGATCGTGCTGCAGGGTTAAAGTTATTGAGCTTGAAGGCTGTGCGCAAGCGACCACAGACAGCAGCAGAAAAAACCACGCAGCGACAACTTTCTTTCCCATCGTTCTTTTTCCAGCAAGCTGAGATATGTTGGCTCAGATTGCCCGAGTAAATGAAAATGAGCGTCAATGTGCCGCAAAGCTCTGTAGTCAGTTGTGTACAACTACACCTGCGCGCGCCGTGCTTTGTATCGCGCAACCATGGTCATCAGCGCCTGGTAAATTAACCCCGCATACAAGCTCATCACGATCACCATGCCGATCTCTTTGCCCTGCGCCTGCCACGAAACAAACCACATAAAGATGCCCCACAACAGCGAAAACAGCAGCCAGCCTTTAACGAACTTGATTACACCTTGCATACCACCTCCTGAATCGTAAGCGCTGAAGATAACGGTTTAGTCTTTAATGCACACTGCCATCAGCATGTAAATGTTAACTGTTTCAAAGTTCTGCGAAAGGGAATGTAAACCCATGATGGTGTAGACTAATGCGCACGCGTCGCATATCGCTATCGGCGCGATTATGTTTGAATTCCCGCCAACACTGTCCGGCATGTGGTTGAAATGAATTATTTAAGCAAGATACAAAGTTTTATTGAGGGTAACACGGTGCTGTCGGCCGCTTTCAGCCTGGTGTTATTGATGTTTGCCGGCATGATCGCCCATCTGATCTGTAAATTCTTTATCGTTAAAGTGGTCAGAAAGGTGTTCTTCAGCACGCACAAAAATCAGGTGCCGCTGGATAAGGACGTCAGGCTTTCGGAGAAGCTCTCTAACTTTATCCCGGTGATCACGGTCTATTATCTGCTGCAGTTTATGCCAGATTTACCCGAGCATCTGTTGATCGCAATTAAGACCATCTGCGGCATTCTGTTCTTCGTCTATTTATCGCTGTTCTTTACCGAAGTGCTGGAGATCGTTAATAACTCCTATTCGAAAAAAGCCAAGCGCAAAAATCACTCGATCAAGGGTTATATCCAGGTCGGCAAGATTCTGGTGCACATTATTTCGGCGATTATGATTCTGGCGATTATGTCGAATAAATCGCCGGTGATTATTATCTCCAGTTTGGGTGCCGTAGCGGCGGTATTGATGCTGGTGTTCCAGCATACGCTGATGTCGCTGGTGGCCAATATTCAGGTGTCATCGAACGATGTGCTGCAACTCGGCGACTGGATTGAGATGCCGGATAACGGCATCAGCGGCGAAGTGATCGATATCGCGCTGCATACCATCACCATTCGCAACTGGGACAATACGCTGTCGCGTATCCCCACCAAAAACTTCCTCACCGAAACCTATACCAACTGGCAGGCGATGTTCTCCTCCGGCGCGCGCCGCATTATGCGCAGTTTCCATCTTGATCAGATGTCGATACGCTTTCTCGATCACGAGATGGTGCAGCAAATGAGCCAAATCCGCGGCGTCAGTGAGCAACTTTCAGCACTGATGGATGGCCGCGATAGCAATGCGGTGGGCGAACGCTGGTTTGCAGAAAACGGCATTACCAATCTAACGGTGTTTCGTAAATACCTGACGGCGTGGCTGTCGCAGCGCGACGATATCAAAAAGGATATGTATATCGTGGTACGCGCCATGAAGCCTTCGCCCGAGGGCTTGCCGGTGGAGGTTTATTGCTTCACCTCGTCAGTATTGTGGGTAGATTACGAGGATTCTCAGTCGGCCATTTTTGAGTATATCTATGCAATTGTCGGTCACTTCTCGCTGCGGATGTATCAGCAACCGGGCGGCAGCGATTTCTGGCGGCTGTCGCAGGAGCGTGCCCAAATCACCAAAACCAATGAGCAGCAAGTCGATTAATGCATTAAAAAAACGGAAGCGATTAACTTTCGTTTTTTTCTGACGATGAGTGAATAGCCTGCGCTTATGACATACCGGTGAGGACGCTGATTTTTCAACTTTATTTATTGTACCCCTGCATGTAAAATTCGCATCTATTTTGCAAATAATGATGTCGTCATGGCTAATATTTCACTATGTTGAAATTATTCTCACGTTTCTTATCAGTTGGCATCATTAACACCCTGATTCATTGGATGGTGTTTGCAGCCCTGTATGCTCTTAATACCCGCCAATGGCTGGCTAATCTGTTGGCTTTCATTGTCGCGGTAACTTTTTCATTTTTTGCCAATGCACGCTGGACGTTTAAAGCCGAAGCGACAACTTTTCGCTATGTCATCTTCGTGGCCTTTATGGGCATGATGGCCGCAGGCATTGGCAGTTTCGCCGATCATACGCATATTAATCCGATTATTACGCTTATTTCATTCTCAATAATAAGCCTGGTATTCGGCTTCATCTATTCAAACTTTATTGTTTTTAAGGTGAAAAAGTGAAAATTTCCCTGGTCGTTCCCGTCTTCAATGAAGAAGACGCAATACCGATATTCTACCGTACCGTCAAAGAAAAACTCTTTTCTTACCCTCTCGAAATTGTCTTCATTAATGATGGCAGTACCGATAAAACCGAGCAGATTATTAAGTCGCTGCGGGATGATGATGAATCTGTATTAGTCATTAACTTTATTCGTAACTTTGGTAAAGAAACCGCGCTGCTTGCCGGACTTGAACATGCTACTGGTGATGCAGTCATTCCGGTTGACGTTGATCTTCAGGATCCCATCGAAGTGATTCCCTTGCTCATAAGCAAATGGCAAGAGGGATGGCCGATTGTGCTGGCAAAACGCAATGACCGCAGTAGCGATAGTCATTTTAAGCGTAAAACGGCTGCATGGTTTTATAAACTGCATAATAAGATCAGCTCACCAAAGCTAGAAGAAAATGTTGGAGACTTTCGTTTACTTTCTCGCGCGACTGTCGAAAACATAAAGCAATTGCAGGAACGCAATCTGTTTATGAAAGGCATCCTGAGTTGGGTGGAGGGTGATGCTGCCATCGTGGAATATAGCCGTTCAGCGCGCGTTGCGGGAGAGGCAAAGTTTAACGGATGGCGACTTTGGAATTTAGCGCTTGAAGGGCTGACCAGTTTCTCAACCTTTCCGCTCAGAGTGTGGACCTATATTGGTTTTTTTGTCGCATTCCTGTCGTTCGTTTATGGCGCGTGGATGATCATTGATAAAATAATATGGGGTAACCCGGTAGCAGGTTATCCATCACTACTGGTATCAATACTGTTTTTGGGTGGAATTCAATTAATTGGAATAGGTGTGCTAGGTGAATACATTGGCAGGATATATATTGAAACCAAGCATAGACCTCGATATATTAAAAAGGAAGCAGATGACAAACATAGCTTGTAATAACTTTAAAGTTTATCTTTTTTTAGCTGCGGCATTATTGGTTTGCTATAGCCCTGTCTTTCTTTCAAGCTATGCCTTTTCGGATGATTGGTACTATCTGTTCAGCGCCCAAACTGATCCTGCCAGCATTTTCAAGTGGGACGTCCTTTCTGGAAGGCCGGCCTATGGTGCTTTGCGCTATGGTTTCTCTTTCCTGATATCCAGCCTGGACTCATTGATACTGATAAGAGTGCTATCCGTTGCCTCTCTCATATTACTAAGCTGTTACTTTTACAAATTTATCTCTGATAGAGATATCCTTAAAAATCCATTGCAGAGAGTTATATTCTCTTTAGTGATCTGTTTACTGCCCTCTTTCCAGGTATTCAACGCCTGGTCAGTATGTTTTCCTTTTGTAACGTCTATTCTTCTTGCTGGATGGAGTTACTCAGCATTAACCCGATTGCGTGGTATTAAGGGAGTAACGGTGTCAGCCTTGCTGATTACGCTCTCTTTCGCTATTTACCAGCCCACGGCCATGTGTTTTCTTTTTTTTGCGTTTATGGACACTTGCCTGACTCCACGTAAAGTCACTAAAAAAGAACTCATTCGTACATTGTTAATGATTTTCTTTGGCATGCTGATGGCATTAATATTAGCTAAAGTCATTCCGCTCCTGTTATTCGGCGAGACACTTTCAAGAAGTAACATTACCCTCGATCTCATGGGGAAAATAAAATGGTTCTTTGTAGAGCCATTAAAAAATGCCATCTGTAATTTTGACACTGGCAGAAAAGCACTATCGGTTATCATCTCACTGTTATTCATCTTTATTGGGCTGAAAAAAATTAGCGGGAACGGCAAGGAGAAAGTGATTTTATCTTTACTGTTCGCTGTTGCAGCAGTGACACCAAACTTATTGGTGACAGAGAGTTGGGCGGCTTATCGAACAATCAGTGCGCTCTCGCTGATTACCACGTCTTGCTTCCTTATCGGGCTATTCGCGGTGGTCGATAAGACAAAATACTCACGATTCCTTTATCTATTGCTACCTGTCGCTGCCGGATGGCTTGCAGCCAGCAATATTAAAGAGGGTTTTTCTTCACCTCAGCAAAAAGAGTATGCCCTTTTAAAAGACGAAATAACTAAAGTGGTCGCCAAAGATTTCGATGGTGCCCTTTACTACCGCTTAAATAGTGAGAATTTGCCAAAAATTGCAAAATCATCGAAATATGATGAGTTTGGTTCTTTATCTTTAGGCATGCCGTGGACGTTTGCCGGTATGGCATTTACCGTAAAAAAAGAAGCGGGTATGCATTACACTCTAACCAAATCGCCAGTGATCACCGGCAATGAGAGCTGCACAGGAAAATGCATGATTATCGATGCTCAGTCGGTGCTGGCAAGGCAATAAACTTAGCTGGCATATCTGCGAAATTGAGATAAAAAAACGGGAGCCATTGGCTCCCGTTATGCTTTCTGCCCGAGTGGCAAATTACATGTTGCTAATGATCGCGTCACCAAACTCTGAACATTTCAGCAGTTTAGCGCCTTCCATCAGACGTTCGAAATCGTAGGTCACGGTTTTGTTAGCGATAGCGCCTTCAACACCTTTAACGATCAGGTCAGCCGCTTCGAACCACTCCAGGTGACGCAGCATCATTTCTGCCGACAGAATCACTGAACCTGGGTTCACTTTATCCTGACCTGCATACTTCGGTGCTGTACCGTGCGTCGCTTCGAACAGGGCACATTCGTCACCGATGTTGGCGCCTGGTGCGATACCGATACCGCCAACCTGTGCCGCCAGGGCATCAGAGATGTAGTCACCGTTCAGGTTCATACAGGCGATCACGTCGTATTCCGCCGGACGCAGCAGGATCTGCTGCAGGAAGGCGTCGGCGATCACGTCTTTAACGATGATCTCTTTACCGGTGTTCGGGTTCTTGAACTTCATCCACGGGCCACCATCGATCAGCTCGCCGCCGAACTCTTCTTTCACTAACTGGTAACCCCAGTCTTTGAAAGAACCTTCGGTGAACTTCATGATGTTGCCTTTGTGAACCAGGGTCAGAGAATCACGGTCGTTGGTGATGGTGTATTCAACCGCTGCGCGCACCAGACGTTTAGTGCCCTCTTCCGAGCATGGCTTAACGCCGATACCACACTGCTCAGGGAAGCGAATTTTCTTCACGCCCATCTCTTCGCGCAGGAACTTGATCACTTTATCAGCTTCTGGCGTGCCCGCTTTCCACTCGATACCGGCATAGATATCTTCTGAGTTTTCACGGAAGATCACCATGTCGGTCTCTTCTGGACGCTTAACCGGGCTTGGCGTGCCTTTGTAGTAGCGAACCGGACGCAGACAAACGTACAGATCCAGCTCCTGACGCAGCGCAACGTTCAGAGAACGAATACCGCCACCAACTGGAGTAGTCAGCGGGCCTTTGATGGCAACGCGATATTCTTTGATTAAATCGAGGGTTTCCTGCGGCAGCCAGACGTCCTGGCCGTAGAGTTCTACAGATTTTTCGCCGGTATAAATTTCCATCCAGGAAATTTTTCGCTCGCCGTTGTAGGCTTTCTTCACAGCGGCATCAACCACTTTCAACATTACCGGGGAAACATCAACGCCGATACCGTCACCTTCAATGTAAGGAATAATCGGGTTATTCGGAACATTCAGTTTTCCCTGATCCAGGGTGATTTTTTGACCTTCCGCCGGAACAACTACTTTGCTTTCCATCAACCTCTCCTTCGAGCGATTTTTTGTTAATGATTTGTAAGATGCGGGTCAATACTACTTGATTATTTCCGCTACGCCAATCACCGTAGTTTCGCGCTATAATGCGCCGAATGTTTCCGACTGCAAAGCCCATGCGAAAAACTTCTCAACGAATTCACCAGGATAAGCGCGCAAGCGCCCCGGCACGTAAGCCCGTGCGCCGCGATACCCGTCCGAAAGGCCCAAGACGCGTCATACTCTTTAACAAACCATTCGATGTTTTGCCGCAATTCAGTGACGAAGCCGGACGCCGCACGCTGAAGGATTTTGTGCCGGTGAGCGACGTCTACGCCGCTGGCAGACTCGATCGCGACAGCGAAGGATTGATGATTTTGACCAACGATGGCGCGCTGCAGGCGGCGCTGACGCAGCCCGGCAAGCGCACCGGAAAGGTCTATTTTGTGCAGGTGGAAGGTGCGCCGCAGGAATCAGATTTATCCCTGTTACGCAGCGGCGTGACGCTGAACGATGGCCCCACTTTGCCGGCAGGGATTGAGTTAGTGGACGAGCCAGAGTGGCTATGGCCGCGCCAGCCGCCGATTCGTGAACGCAAAGCGATTCCCACCAGCTGGCTGAAAATCACCTTGTTTGAGGGACGAAATCGCCAGGTGCGCCGCATGACGGCACACATCGGCTTTCCGACATTGCGCCTGATTCGCTTTGCGATGGGCGAACATCAGTTAGGCGATTTGCCCCCGGGTGAATGGCGCGATATCAGTGCAGCCATTTAATAACTTTTAGTTAACAATTTCGGAGGAAGGATGTTTAAACCTCATGTAACGGTCGCCTGTATTGTGCAGGCACAGGGACATTTGCTGGTGGTTGAAGAGCGCGTGCACGGTCGTATTACCTGGAACCAGCCCGCCGGGCATCTTGAGGCCAATGAAACCCTACTCGAAGCCGCCCAGCGTGAACTGTTTGAAGAGACCGGCATTGAAGCCAAACCTGAATATTTCCTCGGCGTGCAGCAGTGGATTGCGCCGGACGATACACCTTTTGTGCGTTTCCTGTTTGGCCTCGATCTGGCCGAAAAAGTCGATACCTCGCCGCACGATCGCGACATCGACTGCTGCTGGTGGCTGCCGCCAGAGCAGATTCTGACGGCCAATCGCCTGCGTTCGCCGTTAGTGGCAGAGAGCGTGCGACTGTGGCAACAAGGCGAGCGTTATCCGCTGCATCTGGTCGCGCCGTTCCAGTGGCCGTTTCATGAGGGTGCGCGCCCCGCTTCTGCATGATAGAATGCGCCGCCTGTTTTTATCGTAATTTAAGAGTGCGTCATGTCTGACAACAGCCAGAAAAAAGTGATCGTCGGAATGTCCGGCGGCGTCGATTCTTCCGTTTCCGCCTGGTTACTGCAGCAGCAGGGCTACCAGGTTGAAGGCCTGTTCATGAAGAACTGGGAGGAAGACGATGGCGAGGAGTATTGCACCGCCGCCGATGATCTGGCTGACGCACAAGCCGTGTGTGACAAACTCGGCATCAAACTGCACAAAATCAACTTCGCCGCTGAGTACTGGGATAACGTGTTCGAGCACTTCCTGGAAGAGTACAAAGCCGGCCGCACGCCGAATCCTGACATCCTGTGCAACAAAGAGATCAAGTTCAAAGCCTTCCTTGAATTCGCGGCGGATGATCTCGGCGCAGACTTCATCGCCACCGGCCACTACGTGCGCCGTCAGGATGTGGATGGCCAAAGCCGCCTGCTGCGCGGTCTCGACGGCAACAAAGATCAGAGCTATTTCCTCTACACGCTCGGCCACCAGCAGATCGCGCAAAGCCTGTTCCCGGTTGGCGAACTGGATAAGCCAGAAGTGCGCCGCATCGCTGAGCAGCTGGATCTGATCACCGCGAAGAAGAAAGATTCCACCGGCATCTGCTTTATCGGTGAGCGCAAGTTCCGCGACTTCCTTGGTCGTTATCTACCTGCGCAGCCGGGCGAAATCGAAACTGTTGATGGCGAAATCGTCGGTGAACATCAGGGCTTGATGTACCACACGCTCGGCCAGCGTAAAGGTCTGGGCATCGGCGGCCGTAAAGAGAGCAACGACGATCCCTGGTATGTGGTCGACAAAGATGTGGCGCGCAATCGCCTGATCGTGGCGCAAGGCGGCGAGCATCCGCGCCTGATGTCCGTGGGGTTGATTGCCCAACAGCTGCACTGGGTTGATCGCCAGCCAATGAGCGCGCCGCTGCGCTGCACGGTGAAAACCCGCTATCGCCAGACCGACATTCCGTGTGAAATTATTCCGCACGGCGATGACCGTATTGAAGTCCGTTTTGACGAGCCGGTTGCGGCCGTCACGCCAGGCCAATCCGCCGTGTTCTATCTCGGTGAAGTGTGCCTCGGCGGCGGCATTATCGAACAACGCCTGCCTCTGGCAGAAGCCTAAGGTCGGCGCTGCCCGACGCGATGACAGGAGTTAAGCGTGGCTAAGAACTATTATGAGATTACGCTGGCGCTGGCGGGCGTATGCCAGGCCGCCCATGTGGTGCAACAGCTCGCGCAGCAGGGAAATTGCAATAACGCGGCACTGAATGTGTCGCTGCGCAGCCTGATCGATCTCAATCCCGGTTCGACGCTGGCAGTGTTTGGCAACGACGAAGCCAATTTAAAGGTTGGATTAGAGACCTTGATGGCGGTGTTGAACAGCAGCAATCGTCAGGGTGCCAGCGCTGAACTGACCCGTTATACCTTAAGCATGATGGTGCTGGAGCGTAAGCTGCATGGCAACAAAACCGCGATGAACACGCTGGCACAACGCATCGGCCAGCTTGACCGCCAGCTGGCGCATTACGAGCTGGAATCGGACACCATCATCAGCGCAATGGCCGGCATTTATGTGGATGTAATTAGCCCGCTGGGCCCGCGCATTCAGGTGACCGGTTCACCGCAGGTGCTACAGAATTCACAAGTGCAGAGTAAAGTGCGCGCCGCCTTGCTGGCCGGCATTCGCTCTGCGGTGTTATGGCAGCAGGTTGGCGGTGGCCGTCTGCAGCTGATGTTCTCGCGCCAGCGCTTGCTGAGCGAAGCTAAAACCATTTTATCCCGCCTGGGCCCGGCGTATTAAGCGCCGCCCCGGCATAATTGTTAAACGATTCAGGAGTTGCACTGATGGAATTATCCTCTCTGACCGCCGTTTCACCTGTCGATGGTCGTTACGGCGATAAAGTCAGCCCACTGCGCGCCATTTTCAGCGAGTTCGGTTTGCTGAAATTCCGCGTTGAGGTTGAGGTTCGCTGGTTACAAAAATTGGCCACGACTGTCGAGATCAAGGAAGTTCCTGCATTTGATGCCGACGCAAACGCTTTCCTTGATGCCATTGTCGCCAATTTCAGCGAAGAAGACGCGGCACGCATCAAAACCATCGAGCGCACAACCAACCACGACGTCAAAGCCGTGGAGTATTTCCTGAAAGAGAAAGTGGCCGATGTACCCGCGCTGCATGCGGTGTCTGAATTCATCCACTTCGCCTGTACCTCCGAAGATATCAACAACCTGTCGCATGCGCTGATGCTGGAAACCGCTCGTCGTGATGTGATCGTGCCGTTCTGGAACCAACTGATCGATGCTGTTAAAGGTCTGGCACACGAATACCGTGACATTCCGCTGCTGTCGCGCACCCACGGCCAGCCGGCAACGCCGTCAACCATGGGTAAAGAGATGGCGAACGTGGCGTACCGTCTCGAGCGCCAGTTGCGTCAGCTGAGCAAAATTGACGTGCTGGGTAAAATCAACGGTGCGGTCGGTAACTATAACGCCCACATCTCCGCCTACCCGGAAGTGGATTGGCACCAGCTGAGCGAGCAGTTTGTTACCTCCTTAGGTCTCACCTGGAACCCGTACACCACGCAGATCGAGCCGCACGATTACATCGCTGAACTGTTTGATTGCATCGCGCGCTTCAACACCATTCTGATCGACTTTGATCGTGATATCTGGGGCTACGTGGCGCTCAATCACTTCAAGCAGAAAACCATCGCCGGTGAAATCGGTTCGTCCACCATGCCGCACAAAGTGAACCCGATTGACTTCGAAAACTCCGAAGGCAACCTCGGCCTGGCTAACGCCATGATGCAGCATCTCGCCAGCAAACTGCCGGTGTCACGCTGGCAGCGCGACCTGACCGACTCCACCGTGCTGCGTAACCTTGGCGTGGGCATCGGTTATGCGCTGATCGCTTATCAAGCCACACTGAAAGGCATCTCTAAACTGGAAGTGAACCGCGATCGTCTGCTGGACGAGCTGGATCACAACTGGGAAGTACTGGCTGAGCCGATCCAAACCGTGATGCGTCGTTACGGTATCGAAAAACCGTACGAGAAGCTGAAAGAGCTGACGCGCGGTAAACGCGTTGATGCTGCCGGTATGCAAACCTTTATCGATAGCCTCGAACTGCCGGAAGAGGAAAAAGTGCGTCTGAAGCAGATGACGCCAGCCAACTACCTCGGCCGTGCGATTCAGATGGTTGATGATTTGAAGTAATGCGGTGGCCAGGCGCGTTTCGCGCGCCTGGTTGTTCTCTGGTTTAGCTGGCTTTGCGTATACTCTTCTCATCATCACTACGTTCGAAGCTAAGGAAATACTATGCGTGTTCTGGTTGTGGAAGATAATGCGCTGCTACGCCATCACCTCGCCGTGCAATTGCGTGAAATGGGCCATCAGGTCGACGCCGCAGAAGATGCCAAAGAAGCGGATTATTTCCTGCAAGAACATGTGCCCGACATTGCGCTGGTCGATCTCGGTTTGCCCGATGAAGATGGCATGTCGCTGATTCGCCGCTGGCGCACCGATGCGGTACGTCAACCAATTCTGGTCTTAACCGCGCGCGAAGGCTGGCAGGCCAAGGTGGAAGCGCTGGAAGCGGGTGCCGACGACTATGTCACCAAGCCGTTCCACATTGAAGAAGTGGCTGCACGCTTGCAGGCGTTGATGCGTCGCAACAGCGGACACGCGTCGCAAATTATCTCTATGCCGCCGTTCCAGGTCGATCTCTCTCGCCGCGAACTGACGGTGCAAGATGAACCGGTAAAATTGACCGCTTTCGAATACACCATCGTCGAAACCCTGATTCGCAACGCGGGTAAAGTGGTGAGCAAAGATTCGCTGATGCTGCAGCTCTATCCGGATGCCGAACTGCGCGAAAGTCACACCATCGACGTGTTGATGGGCCGTCTGCGTAAAAAAATTCTCTCACTCTATCCAACCGAAGTGATCAACACCGTACGCGGCCAGGGCTATCGCTTTGATCTCTGATTTATGACGTGGTTCCGGCGTTTACGCCCCTTCTCTCTCCGCGCTCGTTTTCTGCTGGCGACCGCGGCGATCGTGTTGTTTTTGTCACTCTCCTACGGCATGGTCGCGGTGGTTGGCTATGTCGTCAGTTTCGATAAAAATACCTATCGCGTGATGCGCGGTGAGAGCAATCTGTTCTTCACGCTGGCGCAGTGGCACGACAATCAGCTCACTATTGGCCAGCCGGAGCGCATGACGCTCAATTTCCCCACGCTGGTCTTTATCTACGATGAACGCGGCAAACTGCTGTGGCAGCAGCGCGATGTGCCCGAAATCCGCAAAAAGATTCATCGTGAATGGCTGCTCAAGCCCGATTTCTACGAAATCGATACCAGCAACCGCACCAGCATGGCGGCGATGGGCAACAACCCGCAGGCGAAAGAGCGGCTGCACGCGCTGGATAGCGACAGCAGTGACACCTTCACCCACTCGGTCGCGGTCAATCGCTACGATGCCACCACCAACTTACCGGCGCTGACCATTGTGGTGGTCGACTCAATTCCGCAAGAGTTGCAGCATTCCGATGTAGTGTGGTCGTGGTTTAGCTATGTGCTGGCGGCCAATCTGCTGCTGGTGATCCCGCTGCTGTGGCTGGCGGCGCACTGGAGTTTGCGGCCGATTGGCGATCTCACTTCGCAGGTGCGCGAGCTGGAAACCGGTCAGCGCGAGAATCTTGATGACAATCCGCCGCAAGAGTTACGCAGTCTGGTGCGCAATCTTAACCTGCTGCTGACCAACGAACGTCAACGCTACACGCGCTATCGCACCACCTTGTCGGATGTCACCCACAGCCTGAAAACCCCGCTGGCAGTGCTGCAAAGTACGCTGCGATCGTTACGCAATGGTAAAGAGTTAACCATTGAACAGGCCGAACCGGTGATGCTGGAGCAGATCAGCCGCATCTCGCAGCAGATTGGTTATTACCTGCATCGCGCCAGCATGCAGGCCGATCACAATCCTCTGCAGCGCGATTTGCATTCGGTTTCGGCGCTGCTCGATAGCCTGTGCTCGGCACTGAATAAAGTCTATCAACGCAAGGGCGTGGCGATCACGTTGGATATCTCGCCGGAGCTGACCTTTATCGGCGATAAGAATGACTTTATGGAAGTGCTTGGCAACGTGCTGGATAACGCCTGCAAATATTGCCTCGAATTTATTGAAGTCACCGCACGACAAACCGACAACACCTTGCATCTGTTTATTGATGATGACGGCCCCGGCATTCCGGAAAGCAAACGCGATCTGATCTTCGTGCGCGGTCAACGTGCCGACACCTTGCGTCCCGGCCAGGGATTAGGTTTAGCCGTGGTGCGCGACATCCTCGAACAGTACGCCGGCCAGGTGATCGCCACCACCAGCCCGCTCGGCGGCGCGCGCATGGAAGTAATTTTCCAGCGCCAGGAAGTCGAGCATCACCGCGAGTAGAAAGGGACGCGGGCTGTTATACTTGCCATCATTCTTTGCAGCAAACGGACTCCTCATATGGACTATCAGCTCGATATCAACTGGCCCGACTTTATTCAACGCTACTGGCAGAAACGCCCGGTGGTGCTTAAACGTGGATTTAAAAACTTCGTCGATCCTATTTCTCCTGACGAGCTGGCCGGTCTGGCGATGGAAAATGAGGTCGATAGCCGTCTTGTCAGCCATAACGAGGGCAAATGGCAAGTCAGCCACGGCCCGTTTGAAAGCTACGATCATCTCGGTGAGAGCAACTGGTCGCTGCTGGTGCAGGCGGTCAACCATTGGCATGAACCTTCTGCCGCACTGATGCGTCCGTTCCGTTTTCTGCCCGACTGGCGTGTTGACGACCTGATGATCTCGTTTGCCGTGCCGGGAGGCGGCGTCGGTCCGCATTTCGATCAGTACGATGTGTTTATCATTCAGGGCACTGGCCGCCGTCGCTGGCGCGTGGGTGAAAAAGTGCCGTTGAAACAGCACTGCCCGCATCCGGATCTGCTGCAGGTTGAGCCTTTCGACGCCATCATCGATGAAGAGATGGAGCCCGGCGATATTCTCTATATTCCGCCAGGATTCCCGCACGAAGGCTATTCGCTGGAAAACGCCATCAACTATTCGGTCGGCTTCCGCGCACCGAACGGTCGTGAGCTGATCAGCGGTTTTGCCGATCACATGCTGGCCAACGAATTGGGCAGCTACCGCTACAGCGATCCCGATGTGCCATCGCGTGAATGCCCATCGCAAATTCTGCCGTCAGAACTGGAAGGCATCCGCAAAGTCATGATGGATGTGATTAACCAGCCGGAGCAGTTTAATCAGTGGTTTGGCGAGTTTATTTCTCAGTCGCGTCATGAGCTGGACGTCGCACCGCCGGAGCCGCCGTATCAACCGGACGAAATCTACGATGCATTGCAGCAAGGCGATGCGCTGACGCGGCTCGGCGGCCTGCGCGTATTGACCATTGGCGATGTGGTGTTTGTGAACGGTGAATCGGTCACCAGCAGCCATCCGCATGTGCTGGCGGCATTGGCGCACAATCACGTGCTGACGCTGGAAGATTTCGGCGATGCGCTGGATGACCCTTCACTGCTGGCGCAGCTGGCGGCGTTGGTGAATAGCGGGTATTGGTTCTTCGGCGAGTAAGTTTCAATCTGTCTCGGGGTTTCTAAAACTCGGTGGGTGCTCGGTAGGTGCTCGCTGTCCCCCTCCTCAGTCCTCCCCCATAAATGGGGGAGGAAGATGCTGCAATATGTGAGTAGGGAGTTGGGAGTTGCATGTGGCAGCGTCTCCTTCCCCCATTTATGGGGGAAGGCCGGGATGGGGGACAACCCGCGCTAAGCAATCATCATCAGCCCTTCTTCTGCCCCGCCAGCTCAGCCAAACGCACAATCACATCCACCGACTGCGCCATCACATTGAGTGAGGCGAACTCGTGCTTGCCGTGATAGTTGTAGCCGCCGGTGAACAGGTTCGGGCATGGCAATCCTTTCCACGACAGCGCAGAGCCGTCGGTGCCGCCGCGAATCGGTTTGACGTTCGGTTCGATGCCGCAATCGCGCATCGCCTGCAGCGCCAACTCAATAATGTGCGGATGCGGTTCGACTTTCTCGCGCATGTTGCGATAGCTGTCGCTGATCTCCACTTTCACCGAACATTCGCTTTGCAGCCCTTTGCTGACGCGCTGACCAATCTCTTCCAGCAGCTGTTTACGCTGTTCATAGCTGTCGGCATCAAAATCTCTGATCAAATACATCAGCTCGGCGTGCTCAACCGTGCCTTTGATGGTGTGCAGATGGAAGAAGCCTTCATAGCCGTCGGTATACTGCGGCTTCTCTTTGGCTGGCAGTTCCGCGTGGAAGCGCATCGCCAGATCCAACGCATTGACCATCACATTTTTAGCGCTGCCTGGATGCACGTTGTTGCCGGTGATTTTAACCATCGCGGTAGCGGCATTGAAGTTCTCGAACTCGAACTCGCCGAGATCGCTGCCATCAACGGTATACGCCCAATCGGCGGCAAAGCCTTCGACGTCGAAGTGCGACGCGCCGCGACCAATCTCTTCATCGGGTGTAAAGGCCACGCGAATCGCACCGTGTGGCGTATCCCCTTTTGCCAGACGCGCCATCGCGGTCATGATCTCGGCGATACCGGCTTTATCATCCGCGCCGAGCAGCGTTTTGCCATCGGTGGTGATCAGCGTATGACCGATCAGCTTATGCAGTACCGGGAACATCACCGGTGACAGAATTTCATCACCGTTACCGAGCGCGATATCGCCACCGCGATAGTTTTCAATAATCTGCGGATTGACGTTTTTGGCGGTAAAATCCGGCGAGGTGTCCATATGCGAAATAAAGCCGATTACCGGCGTGGCCCAATCAACGTTAGCCGGTAAGGTGCCCATCACACAGCAGTGATCGCTCAGAGAGACATCAACAAAGCCCAGCGCGATAAGTTCTTCCTGTAATTGACGCGCCAGCGTCCACTGCCCTTCGCTGCTTGGCACTTGTCGTGCCTGAGGTTTTGACTGAGTTTCTACTGCAACATAACTGAGAAAACGCTCAAGTAATTGATCCATCTGTCATCCCTCTAAAGAACCTGCGTCATTATCATGGTGGCCAAATGGCACCATGTTGCGTCAAATCATTATCCTTCAGGTTAGCTCTCTCAACGTGACTTGCGTTGAAAATTCGCTCACTCGCGCCTGTCCGACTTATCCGTTACGCATACTCCGGCATTTTTCAGAGTTTTCAAGGTAAATCCGTGGCAAAACATGGCATTGACACATTTTTGCGGTATCATCGCGCCCTTCATCACAGCAAGCGGCCACCAGCGGCTATGCTGTAACCTGATTCACCATCAGACTGAGTGACTAAAATGACGCAAACACGCGCGCCTGCGCTGGTTACGCTTTCTGGCATCAGTAAAGCTTTTGATGGCAAAACCATCATCTCTGACTTTGACCTGACCATCCGTCACGGCGAGTTCATCACGCTGCTTGGCCCTTCCGGCTGCGGAAAAACCACCATTTTACGCCTGATTGCCGGGCTGGAAGCGGCCGATCGCGGTCATATCATTCTTGATGACAATGACATCACCGATCTGCCCGCCGAGCATCGCCACATTAACACCGTGTTTCAGAGCTACGCGCTGTTCCCGCACATGTCGGTGTTTGAGAACGTCGCCTTTGGCCTGCGCATGCAGAAAACCCCGGCGGCGGAGATCACCACGCGCGTTAACGATGCGCTGGCGATGGTGCAGCTGGAGAGTTTTGCCGATCGCCGTCCGCATCAGCTTTCGGGCGGTCAGCAGCAGCGCGTGGCGATTGCGCGCGCGGTGGTCAATCGCCCGAAAGTGCTGCTGCTGGACGAGTCGCTGTCGGCGCTGGATTACAAGCTGCGGCGCCAGATGCAAAACGAGCTCAAAGCGCTACAGCGTAAGCTTGGCATCACCTTTGTGTTTGTGACGCACGATCAGGAAGAGGCGCTGACCATGTCCGATCGTATCGTGGTAATGCGCGATGGCCGCATCGAACAGGACGGCACGCCACGCGAGATTTACGAAGAGCCCGCCAACCTGTTTGTGGCGCGCTTTATTGGCGAGATTAACGTGTTCGATGCCGAGGTGCTGAACAGCGATCATGCGCCTACAATCCGCGCGCGTGTGGAAGGCCTTGAATGCATGCTGCAATGTGATTTCCCGGTCAGCGTCGGCGATAAACTGCACGTGCTGCTGCGCCCGGAAGATTTGCGCGTTGAAGAGATCGACCACGACAGCCGCAGCGATAATCTGATCGGCTTCGTGCGCGAGCGCAACTATAAAGGCATGACGCTGGAGTCTACTGTTGAGCTGGAGAACGGCAAGCTGCTGACGGTGAGCGAGTTCTTTAACGAAGACGATCCCGATTTTGATCACTCGCTGAACCAGAAAATGGCCGTCAGCTGGGTCGCCAACTGGGAGGTGGTGTTGCCGTATGAAGTTGATGCGTAACCGCCTGCAGAAAGTCATTGTTGCCCTGATCGTCAGCTGGCTCACGCTGTTTGTGCTGCTGCCTAACCTGATGATTTTCGCCACCAGCTTCCTGACGCGCGATGATGCGCATTTTGTCAGTATGGCCTTCACCCTAAATAACTACACGCGGCTGCTCGATCCGCTCTACGCTGATGTGCTGCTGCACTCGCTGAATATGGCGTTGATCGCCACGCTGTGCTGCCTGCTGCTCGGTTATCCGTTTGCCTGGTGTCTGACGAAACTGCCGGCGCGCCTGCGTCCGCTGATGCTGTTCCTGCTGATTGTGCCGTTCTGGACCAACTCGCTGATCCGTATCTACGGTCTGAAAATCTTCCTCAGCACGCGCGGCTGGCTGAATGAATTTTTGCTGTGGCTTGGGGTGATCGATAAACCGTTTCGCATCATGTACACCTCGGAAGCGGTGATTCTGGGGCTGATCTACATTCTGCTGCCGTTTATGGTGCTGCCGCTCTACTCCAGCCTGGAAAAGCTGGATAAATCCTGCCTCGAAGCGGCGCGCGATCTTGGCGCGAACAAAGTAAAAACCTTTTTACGCATCATTCTGCCACTTACCATGCCGGGCATTGTCGCCGGTTGCCTGCTGGTGTTTATCCCGGCGATGGGCTTGTTCTTTGTAGCGGATTTGCTGGGCGGCGCGAAAAACCTGTTAATTGGCAACGTGATCAAGAGCCAGTTCCTGAATATCCGTGACTGGCCGTTCGGAGCTGCCACCAGCATTGTGATGACGCTGCTGATGGGGCTGATGCTGCTGGCTTACTGGCGCGCAGCGCGTATGCTGAACAGCAAGGTGGAACTGCAATGATGGCGCGCTGGTTACGTGGCGGCTTCATGGCCGTGATTTATGCCTGGTTTTATATCCCGATCATCATTCTGATCGTCAACTCCTTCAACCGTTCGCGTTTCGGCATTAACTGGCAGGGCTTCAGCACGCAGTGGTATCGCCTGCTGATGAATAACGACAGCCTGATTCAGGCAGCCCAGCATTCATTGCTGATGGGCGTGCTCTCTGCCAGCTGCGCCACGATTATCGGCTCGCTGACGGCCGTCGCGCTCTATCGCTATCGCTTCCGTGGTAAACCGTTCGTCAGCGGCATGCTGTTTGTGGTGATGATGTCGCCGGATATCGTGATGGCGATTTCGCTGCTGGTGCTGTTTATGCTGCTGGGCATTTCGCTGGGCTTCTGGTCGCTGCTGTTCTCGCATATCACCTTCTGCCTGCCGTTTGTGGTGATCACCGTCTATTCGCGCCTGAAAGGGTTTGATGTGCGCATGCTGGAAGCCGCCAAAGATCTTGGTGCCAGCGAAGTCACCATTTTGCGCAAAATTCTGCTGCCGCTGGCGCTGCCGGCGGTCGCAGCGGGTTGGCTGCTGAGCTTTACGCTGTCGATGGACGATGTCGTGGTATCGTCGTTCGTCACCGGCCCGAGCTTCGAAATTTTGCCGTTAAAAATCTATTCGATGGTGAAAGTTGGCGTGTCACCGGAAGTGAACGCGCTGGCGACAATTTTGCTGCTGCTGTCGCTGCTGTTGGTGGCGCTCAGTCAGCTGTTGCTCCGTGATAAAACCAAATAGAGGATAATCGATGAAAAAGTGGTCTCACTGGCTGGCGGCTGGGGCGCTGGCATTGGGCATGCAGAGCGCGCAGGCGGACGCCGGCAAAACGCTCTACTTCTATAACTGGACCGAATACGTGCCGCCGGGACTGCTGGAGCAGTTCACCAAAGAGACCGGCATCAAGGTGATTTACTCCACCTACGAATCCAATGAAAGCATGTATGCCAAGCTGAAGACCTGGAAAGATGGCGCCTACGATTTGGTGGTGCCTTCAACCTACTTCGTCGCCAAAATGCGTAATGAAGGCATGCTGCAAAAGATCGATAAAACCCAGCTCAGCAACTTCAAAAACCTCGATCCTAACCTGCTCAACAAGCCGTTTGATCCTAACAATGATTACTCGATCCCCTATATCTGGGGCGCGACCGCCATTGGCATCAACACTGACGAAGTGGATGCCAAAAGCATTACCCGCTGGGCCGATTTGTGGAAGCCTGAGTATAAGCAAAGCCTGCTGCTGACCGACGATGCGCGTGAAGTATTCCAGATGGCGCTGCGTAAGCTGGGCTATTCGGGCAACACCCGCGATCCCAAGCAGATCGAAGCCGCTTATGAAGAGTTAAAAAAGCTGATGCCGAACGTGCTGGCGTTTAACTCCGATAATCCAGGAAATCCGTTTATGGAAGGCGAAGTGAACGTTGGGATGATCTGGAACGGTTCCGCCTACGTGGCGCGCCAGGCAGGCACGCCGCTGCAGATTATCTGGCCGCAGGAAGGCGGGATTTTCTGGATGGATAACCTGGCGATTCCGGCCAATGCGAAAAACCGTGAAGGCGCGCTGAAGCTGATTAACTTCCTGCTGCGTCCGGATGTGGCGGCACAGGTGGCGGAAACCATCGGCTATCCCACGCCAAACCTGGCAGCGAAGAAGTTACTGCCACAAGAAGTGGCCAGCGATCCTTCGCTTTATCCTGCTGAGGATGTGATCAAAAACGGCGAGTGGCAAAACGATGTCGGTGACGCCAGCGTGCAGTATGAGACGTTGTTCCAGAAGCTGAAGGCGGGACGTTAACTCTCTGCGGCTTCCCCTCGCTCTGCCCTCTCTCGCAAGCGGGAGAGGGTTCCGTCTAGCCCCTTCTCCCTCTGGGAGAAGGTTGGGATGAGGTAAAGCGCGCACAAATCTACTTATACAACCCACGCAAAAACGTATGCACAAACTCCGGCACCACTTCGCTTGCTAAGCCGTAATGACGCTCGGCAAACTCATTGCCGACCTGGCTCGGTTCCAGATTCAGCTCCACAGTATGCGCGCCCTGCAGTTTCGCTTCGTGGACAAAACCGGCGGCGGGATAGACATGGCCCGACGTGCCAATGGCGATAAACAGATTCGCCTGCTCAATCGCCTGATAAATCTCTTCCATCCCCAGCGGCATTTCGCCGAACCACACGATGTGCGGGCGCAGCATGGCCGGGAACTGGCAGCAGGTGCAGCGATCGTCCGCGGTTAAATCTTCGGTCCAGTCCAGCACTTGTCCACTGCTGACGCAGCGCACTTTCAACAGTTCACCGTGCATATGCAGCACGCGCTGGCTGCCGGCGCGTTCGTGCAGGTTATCGATATTCTGCGTCACCAGCAGGAAGTTATCGCCCAGCACCTGCTCCAGTTCCGCCAGCGCTTTGTGCGCGGCGTTAGGCTGAATTTCTGGCTGCTGCAGCTGTTGACGCCGCGCGTTGTAAAACGCCTGCACCAGCGCCGGATTGCGTTGAAAACCTTCCGGCGTGGCGACATCTTCTACGCGATGCTCTTCCCATAAGCCATCGGCGGCGCGGAAAGTGCGAATACCGGATTCGGCGGAGATCCCCGCGCCAGTCAGCACCACCACGCGCGGTTGCGGATGCGCGGCCAGTTCAGCTTTGCGATCGCGCTCGAAGATGCGCTGGCGAAAGCGCTGATGCACCTTGCGGCGGTTTTTTTTGTCGCGGGCGAGTCGTAGGCGGCGGCGCGGTATGCGCATAAAAGCTCCTTATCTGCGGCGTTTATTGCCGCGCATCGGGGATTTTTCGGGCTACTCTGCCCGATAATAGCAGCCGCACAGCGGCTGCGTTTTATCTTTACTGACCGCTGAGTACGCGGGCCGGATCGATACGGCTGGCGCGTCGTGCCGGATACCAGCTGGCAATCAGGCTCAGGACAATCGCGGTGGCCAGCACCGAAATCACATCAATCCAGTGCAGTTCGGACGGCAGGAAATCGATAAAGTAGATATCGCCCGCCAGCAGCTGATGCCCGGTCAGGTGCTCAAACACGCGCATCACCGGCGTGAGATTGAGCGCTACCAGCACGCCGACCACCACGCCGCTGACGCTGCCGAGCAGGCCCGCCAGCAAGCCGTACCAGATAAAGATGGCGCGGATCAAACCATCTTTGGCCCCCAGCGTGCGCAGTACCGCGATGTCGCTGCTCTTATCTTTCACCGCCATCACCAGCGTCGAGACGATGTTAAAGCAGGCCACGCCAATCACCAGCACCATGGCTAAATACATAATGGCGCGAATCATCTGGATGTCACGGTACATGTAGCCGTAAGTGCCAATCCAGCTCTTGATGTAGACGTAAGAGTGCGTCACTTTACCGGCGTCATGTATCAACTTCTGCGCCTGGAACGGGTCATTCATCTTCAGCGCAATACCGCTGACGCTGTCGCCCATATCCAGATATTTCTGCGCATCGGCCAGCGGCACCAGCGCCAGGCTGTGATCGAGCATGCCGCTCAGTTGCAGCACGCCGCTGACCTGCAGACGAATACGTTTCGGCTGCAGCAGCTTATTCTCGCCATCATTATTGGGGATCATGATGGTGATCCAGTCGCCCTGTTTCACGTTGAGCGATTTAGCGATGCCGCCACCCAGAATGATTTGCTGTTTACCAGCCGCGAACTGCGACCATGCATCTCCGGCCACAAAGCTCGGCAAGGCGCTAAGACGCGCTTCCTGCTGCGGATCGACGCCTTTCACCTGCAGCGCCTGCAGCTTTGCGCCGCTCTCAATCAGCCCGGTGAAGTTGATATAGGGCGCTGCGGCGGCAATGCCGGCCACCTGCTCAATCGGCGCGATCATCGGTTGCCAGTTACGGAACGGCTGATTCACCGGCTCGATTTCACCGTGCGGTACCACCGCCAGAATGCGGTTATTCAGCTCACGCTCAAAGCCGTTCATGGCGCTCAGGCCGATGATCAGCACCGCCACGCCCAGCGCAATGCCGATGGTGGAGATGATGGAGATCAGCGAGACCATGCCACCACGCCGCCGACCGCGGCTAAAACGCAGCCCGAGCAGCAGGGATAATGACGAAGCCATCAGATCACTCCCAGCGTCAGTTGGTCGCTCAGCTCACCGTCGCGCATCTCCATCTGGCGGCTCAGGCGTTTCGCCAGCTGCAGATCGTGCGTCACTACCAGAAAAGCGGTGCCCTGTTTAACGTTCAGCTCGCCGAGCAGTTCAAAAATCGCGTCGGCGTTGCGCGCATCGAGGTTACCGGTAGGTTCATCGGCCATCACCAGCCGCGGACGATTCACCAGCGCGCGGGCAATCGCCACACGCTGACGTTCACCGCCCGACAGTTCAGAAGGCCGATGCGCAGCACGTTTTTCCAGCCCGACCGCCGCCAGCATTTCACGCGCGCGTGATTCCGCTTCCGCTTTGCCAATTTTGCCAATCAGCAGCGGCATCGCCACGTTCTCCAGCGCGCTAAAATCCGGCAGCAGATGGTGGAACTGATAGATAAAGCCCAGCTCACGGTTGCGCAGCTCGGCTTTCGCGGCCGACGACATCGCATTCAGCGATTTACCATCAAAAATCACATCGCCTGACGTCGGCGCATCCAGGCCGCCGAGCAGATGCAGTAAGGTACTTTTACCCGAACCGGAGCTGCCGACAATTGCCGTCAGTTCACCCGGCTGCAGGCTGAAAGCCACATTGCGCAGCACATCGGTCTGCACGCTGCCTTCCTGATAGCGTTTGCACAGGTCACGACACTGCAACAAAGGAGTATTACTCATAACGTAAAGCCTCAGCGGGTTGGACGGCGGCAGCGCGCCACGACGGATAAAGGGTAGAAAGCAGCGCGACGGCCATTGAGACCAGCGCAATGGTGATCACCTGCAACACATTGATGTCGACCGGCAGCGCCGCGCCATCAAGGAACAGACCAATCACCGGCATCAAGTTATTCAGCTGGCTGGCAAGCAGCACGCCAAGCACGGTGCCCAGCAGCGCGCCAATAATGCCCGCGCTGGCGCCCTGCACCATAAACACCGCGACAATCTGGCGGCGGGTTAAACCCAGCGTTTGCAAAATGGCCACTTCGCCCTGCTTCTCCATGATCAGCAGGCCCAGCGAGGTAATGATATTAAAAGCCGCCACCGCGATGATCAGGCTCAGCAGCAGCCCCATCATGTTTTTTTCCATGCGTACCGCCTGGAACAGATCGCCTTTGCGTTCGCGCCAGTCTTTCCACGTCAGGCCCTCCGGCAGTTTCTGCTGGCTGAGCGCATCAACGCTTAACGGCTTATCCAGCCACAAACGCCAGCCGGTGATGTTGCCGAGCGGATAGCGCATCACGCGTGACGCATCCTGCTGATTGACCAGAATTTGATAGCCATCCACTTCGCTGTTGGCGGCATAGGTGCCAGCCACAGTGAAAATACGCTGGCTCGGCAAACGTCCTACCGGCGTGAACTGGCTGACCGATGGCACCATCAGACGCAGCTGATCGCCGCGCTTCACGCCCAGCTGTGCAGCCAGCTGTTCACCGAGGATGACGTTGTACTGGCCCGGCTGCAGCACGCTTTGTTGGGTGTTGACGAGGAATGGCGTCAGCGGATCCTGTTCGTCGGGATTGATGCCGAGCATCACGCCGACCGAGACGTTACGCGCGCTTTGTAGCACCACATCAGCGGTGGTCAGCGGTGCGATGCGCTTAACCCCTTGCAGTTGGAGATTATCGGCGGGCAACGCCTTCGGACTGATGCTGCCTTTTTCGCTGGTGATCAGCGCCTGCGGCATCAGGCCGAGGATATTGCCTTCCAGCTCGCGCTCAAAGCCATTCATCACCGACAACACGGTGACCAGCGCCAGCACGCCGAGCGTGATGCCGATAGTTGAGAGCCAGGAGACGAAGCGACCAAAGCGGTCTGAGGCACGTCCACGCATGTAGCGTAAACCGATGAATAACGCGACTGGTTGATACATGAGATCCGTCTTGGCAGTTGCCTGAAAATAAGTAGTGGGATGATAAAGGAGGCGTCCCCTTTATGAAACCTCTAACCCTCTGAGTCTGCGGCAAAGTTGTGTCAAAAACCGTCCCAGCCAACGCTTATGCATAAAATTGCGACAAATTAATGATGTTATTTGTACGTTTATTCGTCATTGGCTGGCGTAGACTTAAAGGTGAATTACCGTAGGCGACGAGGAGTACACCATGTTCAAGTTCCCCAAAAGCAGCATTGTTAAGCATAAATCGGGTGAAATTAAAGGCGAGATCGTCAACGTTTTTGAACAGGGAGATGCGCCAACCGGCTATTACGTGAAGTGGGACGACGGCAACCACAGCTACCATCTGGAGAAAGAGTTGTCCTGGGCCAATGTTGATCGTCCACGTATGCACTACACACAGCAATCGAGTAAGTAGCTCAACCGGCAAAAGTGTGAGAAATCGCACTACGACAGATGATCCTCAGGGCGGATTATGGAATGATGACGCCCTGTAATCCAAGGAGAGAATGTCGAGATCCCATGTCGGAACAGAGTCGTTATACCCTGCCAGTCAAAGCCGGCGACCATCGCCAGCTCGGCCAGCTCGTCGGCGCCGCACAAGCGCTTGAGTGCGCCAGCATCACCGAACGCCACAGCGGTCCGGTGTTGATGATTACCCCGGATATGCAATCTGCCCTGCGTCTGCAGGAGGAGATTCGCCAGTTCACCGATCTGCCGGTCACCCATCTCGCTGACTGGGAAACGCTGCCCTACGACAGCTTCTCGCCGCATCAGGACATCATCTCAGCTCGCCTCTCCACGCTGTATCAACTGCCCAACTTAACGCGCGGTATGCTGATTATGCCGGTCAACACGCTGATGCAGCGCGTATGTCCGCACAGCTTCCTGCACGGCCATGCGCTGGTGATGCAGCAAGGGCAAAAGCTGTCGCGCGATGCGCTGCGCGATCAGCTGGAGCAGGCCGGTTATCGCCACGTCGATCAGGTGATGGAGCACGGTGAATACGCCACGCGCGGTGCGCTGCTCGATCTGTTCCCGATGGGCAGCGACCAACCTTATCGCATCGACTTCTTTGACGATGAGATCGACAGCCTGCGCCTGTTTGATGTCGATACGCAGCGCACGCTGGAGGCAGTCAACGCCATCAACCTGTTGCCGGCGCATGAATTCCCCACGGATAAAGCCGCCATCGAGCTGTTCCGCAGCCGCTGGCGCGAAACCTTTGACGTACGGCGCGAGCCGGAGCATGTCTATCAGCAGGTGAGCAAAGGCACGCTGCCCGCCGGTATCGAATACTGGCAGCCGCTGTTCTTTGAGCAGGCGTTGCCGACGCTGTTCAGCTATCTGCCCGCCAATACGCTGCTGCTCAATAGCGGCGATTTGCTGGCCAGCGCCGAGCGCTTCTGGCTTGACGCCAACGCGCGCTTTGAGAATCGCCGTATCGATCCGATGCGCCCGCTGCTGGAGCCGGTCACGCTGTGGCTGCGTCCCGACACGCTGATGAGCGAACTGAAAGCCTGGCCGCGCATGCAGTTAAGCAGCGAGACGCTGCCGGAAAAAGCAGCGAATACCAATCTCGGTTATCAGCCGCTGCCGGAATTGACGGTGCAGGCGCAGGCCAAAGCGCCACTCGATCTGCTGCGTCAGTTCCTTGAACAATTCAGCGGTCAGGTGATTTTCTCGGTTGAGAGTGAAGGCCGGCGTGAAAGCCTGCAAGAACTGTTGGCGCGCATTAAACTGCGTCCACAGGCTATCGATCACTTTGATCAGGCCGCCAATCAGCCGCTTAGCCTGATGATTGGCGCCAGCGAGCGCGGCTTTATCGATACGCAACGCCAGCTGGCGTTGATTTGCGAAAGCGATCTGCTTGGCGAGCGCGTCAGTCGTCGTCGCCAGGATAATCGCCGCACCATCAATCCTGATGTGCTGATCCGCAACCTCGCCGAGCTGCATCCTGGCCAGCCGGTGGTGCATCTGGAGCACGGCGTTGGGCGTTATATCGGCCTGACCACGCTGGAAGCCGGCGGCATCGTCGCTGAATATCTGATGCTCTCCTATGCGGGCGACGCCAAGCTGTACGTGCCGGTTTCATCACTGCATCTGATTAGCCGCTATGCCGGTGGCGCGGATGAAAACGCGCCGCTGCATAAACTTGGCAGCGATGCCTGGTCACGCGCGCGGCAGAAAGCTGCTGAGAAAGTGCGCGACGTGGCGGCAGAGCTGCTGGATATTTACGCTCAGCGCGCAGCCAAAACCGGCTTTGCCTTTAAGCACGATCGCGATCAGTATCAGCTGTTCTGCGAAGGCTTCCCGTTTGAAACCACGCCGGATCAAGGCCAGGCGATCAACGCGGTGCTGAGCGACATGTGTCAGCCGCTGGCGATGGATCGTCTGGTGTGTGGCGACGTCGGCTTTGGTAAAACCGAAGTGGCGATGCGCGCTGCGTTTCTGGCGGTTGAGAACGCCAAACAGGTCGCGGTGCTGGTGCCCACCACGCTGCTGGCGCAGCAGCATTACGACAACTTTCGCGATCGTTTCGCTAACTGGCCGGTGCGCATTGAGATGCTGTCGCGCTTCCGCACCGCCAAAGAACAGAGTCAGGTGCTGGAACAGGCGCGCGAGGGCAAAGTCGATATTCTGATTGGCACCCATAAGCTGCTGTCGAGCGACCTGAAGTGGCACGATCTCGGCCTGCTAATTGTCGATGAAGAGCACCGCTTTGGCGTGCGTCATAAAGAGCGGATCAAGGCGATGCGCGCCGATGTCGATATCCTGACGCTCACCGCCACGCCGATTCCGCGCACCCTGAATATGGCGATGAGCGGCATGCGCGATCTGTCGATTATTGCCACGCCACCGGCACGACGCATGGCGGTGAAAACCTTTGTGCGTGAGTACGACAGCCTGGTGGTGCGCGAGGCAATCCTGCGTGAAGTGCTGCGCGGCGGCCAGGTTTACTATCTCTACAATGACGTGGAAAACATCGAGAAAGCGGCGCAGCGATTGGCCGATCTGGTGCCGGAAGCGCGCATTGCCATTGGTCACGGTCAGATGCGCGAACGCGATCTGGAGCGGGTGATGAATGATTTCCACCATCAGCGCTTTAACGTGCTGGTGTGTACCACCATCATCGAAACCGGTATCGACGTACCCAGCGCCAACACCATTATCATCGAACGCGCCGACCACTTTGGTCTGGCGCAGCTGCATCAGCTGCGTGGCCGCGTGGGACGTTCGCACCATCAGGCCTATGCGTGGCTGCTGACGCCGCATCCAAAAGCGATGACCACTGATGCGCAAAAACGTCTGGAAGCTATCGCGTCGTTGGAAGATCTTGGCGCCGGTTTTGCGCTGGCAACCCACGATCTGGAGATTCGCGGCGCGGGTGAGCTGCTCGGCGAAGATCAGAGCGGCCAGATGGAAACCATCGGCTTCACGCTGTATATGGAACTGCTGGAGAACGCGGTCGATGCGCTGAAGGCGGGCCGCGAGCCGTCGCTGGAAGATCTCACCAGCAATCAAACCGAAATTGAACTGCGTATGCCTGCCCTGCTGCCAGATGATTTTATCCCGGATGTGAATACTCGCTTGTCGCTCTACAAGCGCGTGGCCAGCGCCGCCGATGAGCAGGATTTGGCGGAACTGAAGGTGGAGATGATTGACCGCTTCGGCAAGCTGCCGGATGCAGCGCGTAATCTGCTGGATGTTGCCGGGCTGCGTTTAGTGGCACGCGAGTTGGGGATTCGTAAGATTGAAGCCAGCGACAAAGGCGGATTCTTCGAGTTTGCGCCGCAGAATCGGGTTAATCCGGGCTGGCTGATTGGCCTGCTGCAGAAAGATCCTCAGCAATGGAAGCTGGATGGCCCAACGCGATTGAAGTTCACCCGCGATATGGCGGACCGGAAAATACGTATGGAGTGGGTGCAGGGATTTGTCAGCGAGCTGGCGAAAAACCGGGTTTAGTGGATATCCGCACGGAATCGTAGCGGCGCGATTCATCGCGCGCCTTTGACTCCGTGCGCCATTGATGATGCGCAACAAATTGCGCCGCTACGAATCCATGCGCGTTGAGGATCTCACACATAAAAAAAGCGCCTTGCGGCGCTTTTTTCGTTACTGCTGCTGTGATGCATCTTTGCCCAATTAAGCCTGATTTGAATTCAGGATCAGCTGACCATTACGGTCGAGCGGAATGCGGGTACCAGGGTCGTTTTCCATGCGGATTTTGCCCTGCTGGTCGCCTATTTTATAGGTCACGTCATAACCCAGCATTTTTTCCTGTTTGTCATATACCGTTTTGCAACGCTGCTCGTTGGTGGTGTACGTGTCGCGATCCTGCAGCGCACCCTGCACCTGATTACCACCGTAACCGCCAGCTAACGCGCCCGCTACCGTAGCCACATCGCGTCCGCGTCCGCCACCAAACTGATGGCCCAACACGCCGCCGGCTACCGCGCCCAGCACCGAACCGGCAATGCGATTCTCATCCTGGACCGCACGACGATGGGTCAGCGTCACATTGCGACACTCCTGTCGCGGCTGCTTGATGCTCTCTTTAATCGGCGTCGCCGACAGAACTTGTGCAAACTGCGGGCCGCGATCGAAAACATCCATGCTGGCGACTGCGGCAACACCTAACGCTGCTGCCACGCCGATACCGATACCCGCTAACATTGATTTATTCACAGGAATATCCTCCTGAAGGTTGTTACCGCGCATTCCTGCCGCTACCCAATCCTGGGTAACCGAGGCATAACCGGCGTGCGCGCCGCGCCGTGTTTGTTGGTGATAAGTTTTACAGATGGACCGTAATTGCAACATCAGATTAATGGAGGAAACGCAGCGGAAACCCATCAGGGCCAGCTTTTAGGAGAGTTCTGAGAGCGGGTGAAATAGTGCCGTAACCTTAAGCTGAAAGTGCAGTTTTCAGCGGGTTACGGCAGCTGGTGTGGCGTAGGGCGGCATTCACCGTCCGAAAATTATTAGTGCAGCTTGAGGCGCGGACGCAGGACGCGGTTAAGACTGCCGACCAGCATCATAAGACCGGTCTTGAAGTATCCGTGGAGCGCAATCTGGTGCATACGATATAGAGAGATGTAGACAAAACGCGCAATGCGCCCTTCCACCATCATCGATCCGCGCATCAGGTTACCCATCAAACTGCCGACGGTGCTGAAGCGCGATAGCGACACCAGCGAACCGTGATCTTTATAAACATAGGCTTTCAACGGTTTGTCTTTACGCTGTGCAAGGATGTTCTCCAGCGCGCGCGACGCCATTTGATGCGCTGACTGCGCGCGCGGCGGTACAAATCCGCCCCCCGGCAGCGCACAGGAGGCGCAATCACCAATGGCGTAGATGTCGTCATCCAGCGTGGTTTGCAGCGTCTCTTTTACCACCAGCTGATTAATGCGGTTGGTTTCCAGACCGCCAATCTCTTTCAGGAAGTCTGGCGCCTTGATACCGGCCGCCCACACCATCAGATCGGCATCAATGAATTCGCCGCCTTTGGTATTCAAGCCATTTTCGGTGGCGCTGGTGACCATGGTTTGCGTCAACACGCGTACGCCAAGTTTGGTCAGCTCCTGATGCGCCGCCGCCGAGATACGCGGTGGCAGCGCCGGCAGAATGCGTTCACCGGCTTCCACCAGCGTGACGTTCAGCGAGCTGCTATCCAGACCTTTGTAGCCGTAGCTGTGCAGCTGTTTCACCGCGTTATACAGCTCTGCAGAGAGTTCCACGCCGGTGGCGCCGCCGCCGACAATGGCGATGTTGACTTTTTCCAGGCTGCCTTCGCTTGCCGAGAAACGCAGGAACAGGTTGAGCATTTCGTTGTGGAAACGACGCGCCTGATGCGGGTTGTCGAGAAAGATGCAGTGATCTTTTACGCCCGGCGTGCCGAAGTCATTTGAGGTGCTGCCAAGCGCAATGACCAGGCGGTCGTAGGCCAGCTCACGCTGCGGCACTAACAGTGCGCCTTCCGCATCGCGGATTTCGGCCAGCTCAAGGGTTTTGTTTTCACGATTGATTTGCGTCAGCGATCCCAGCTGGAACTGGAAGCCGTGATTACGCGCGTGCGCCAGATAGCTCAGCGCATCAATCCCTTCGTCCATGGAACCGGTTGCCACTTCATGCAGCAGCGGTTTCCACAGATGACTGTGGTTACGATCGACCAGGATGATCTCGGCTTTCTTCTTGCGTCCCAGCTTGTGACCGAGCTGCGTTGCCAGCTCTAAGCCGCCAGCACCACCGCCGATGATAACGATTTTTTCCATAGATGTAGTCAACAAAGACCCCCTCAAAGTTGTAAACCAATAGTTAATTAATGGTTAATAAAAACCTTAATAAACATAGGGTTGGCGACGTTAAATCGCGAGCTGAGGGCAGAATATCACGGCGTCAGAGACATCACATAAGAAAATTGATGTACATCAATCTTTCAGCTGCATTATCAGAATGTTACACATTTTATGCGCCGCATCACACGGCGCGCGGACGGTCAGGCGAGGAGTTTGAAGGATTTGATGCGCTGCAAATGCGGCGCGATGTTCTTGAATTTGTGGCTGGCTGCGTCATCCCAGATGATTTCATAGAACGGCTGCAGGTACGTCGCGCTGCGCTGATTATCCAGCGCTTCGTCCTGACGAGACAAAATCGCCAGACACTTTTCGCGGTTCTTTTCCCGGAAATCGTTGACGCACTTGGTAGCAATATCGAGATACTCTTCCGGGCGATCGAT
Source organism: Pantoea endophytica (assembly GCF_002858935.1). Taxonomy (GTDB): domain Bacteria; phylum Pseudomonadota; class Gammaproteobacteria; order Enterobacterales; family Enterobacteriaceae; genus Pantoea; species Pantoea leporis. The sequence continues at coordinate 112,276 of NZ_PJRT01000002.1, forward strand.
TTTGCCTTCCATGTTCTCAAACGGGAACAGATTTGGATTGAAGATCACCTGACGCATGCCGCACAGGAAGCCAATGCGTTCGGCCCAATAACCGCCCAGCCCAACCCCGCAAATCAGCGGATGCGCATCGTCGCCCTGTTGCAGCAGCTTGTCGCACTCTTTCAGCAGAAACTGCATGTCGTGTTTGGGATGGCGGGTGCTGTAGCTGACTAATCTGACGTCCGGGTCAATAAACTGCAGCTGCAGCACCTTTTCATGGTTGCCCGGACTGTTGGAATCAAAACCGTGCAGATAGATGATCATGATTATCCTCAGCGTGGAGTGAAATCCGGGCAGCGATGCTTATCTGCCCGAGGCTTTGTGCGCCAGCCAGCGCTCTTGCAACGCGCTTAACTGACGCTGATTTTGCCGCCAGCGCTCGCTTGCCAGCAGGCTTTGACGGGTAAAACGCCCTTGATGGTATAACTGCGTCACGCGCTCTGCCCCGATCGGCGTCAAGTTATCCAGCACGCTCACCGCGCCCGCGCGTTGATTGCACATCAGGATCATATCGCAACCGGCATTCAGCGACTGCTGCGCGCGTTCGGCGTAGCTGCCCATCACCGCGGCACCTTCCATCGACAGATCGTCGGAGAAAATCACGCCGTTAAAGCTGAGCTCCTGGCGCAATACGGTTTGCAGCCAATACGGCGAACCGCTGGCAGGCAACGGATCTACCTCAGTATAGATAACGTGCGCCGGCATCACCGCATCAAGAAGCTGCTCGTCGATCAACTGCTTAAAGATCGCCATGTCATGCTGACGCAGCGTGGCGGCATCGCGGTTGTCGCGCGGCGTCTCTTTATGCGAATCGGCACTGACCGCACCGTGACCGGGGAAGTGTTTGCCGGTAGTTTTCATGCCGGCTTCATGCATGCCGTTGATAAAACGTCGCGCGACCTGTAGGGCGATGGCCGGATCTTCATGGAATGAACGATCGCCGATCGCCGCGCTGATGTGGCCAATATCGAGCACCGGCGCGAAACTGATGTCGATGTCCATGGCGATCATTTCCGACGCCATCTGCCAGCCCGCCTGCTGCGCCAGTTCACCCGCGCTATTGAGATCGTGCAGCGCGGCGAAGGATTGCATCGCCGGCAGCTGCGTGAAGCCGTCGCGGAAACGCTGCACGCGACCGCCTTCCTGATCCACCGCCACCACCAGACGATTGCGTGAAGCCGCGCGAATCTGGCGCACCAGCTCTGCTAACTGCTCAACGTCGTGGAAGTTGCGGGCAAACAGAATCAGCCCGCCCACCAGCGGATGCTGCAGAATTTCGCGTTCTTCGGCGTCCAGCTCATAGCTTTCGACGTCAAGCATCAGCGGTCCGGGTGTGTTCATGGTCATGATTAAAATCCTGGGTTAAAGGTCGTGCCAGCTGGCCTGCGCCAGCTGCAGTAAGGTGTCATCCTGGCTCTGCTCGGCACGCAGCTGATACCAGCTGGCCATCAACAGCTGCAGCCACGGTTGCCAGCGCTGCATCTGGCATGCCAGTGCTGGCTCATCCAGTTGCGCGCGCGCGGCGTAATCAGCAATCCACGCGGAACGCGTATCGCCATCAACCGCACACACCGCCGCCAGCTCCAGCGCCACGTCACCGTCGGCGGCATATTCCCAGTCGATCAGGCGTAAACCTTCCGGCGTGGCAATCAGGTTGCCGGCGTGGACATCCATATGCAGCGGCGCCAGGCGCAGCGGCTGCGGTTCGCCCTGTTGTAATAAGCGTTGCAGACGACGCTGCCAGCGCCAGTGACGCTGCCGGCAAAGCTGCCAATAGCGCTGTAGCAGCGGCGCTAAGCGTAAACGGTAGCCGGTGAGCGGCTGTTGGTGCAGACGCTGCAGCAGCGCCACAATCGCCTGCCGCTGCGCGTTAAACTGCGCGGAAGTGAGCACCTCGCCCGGCATCCAGCTTTGCAGCAGCCAGGGATGGCGCCACGCCAGCGGCTGCGGCCCCAGCTGTGCATGCCGCAGTTGCTGCAGAATGCGGTATTCGCGCTGGCGATCGACAAACGGGATCGGCTGCGACGGCGCACGTCTCGCCAGCAATTCGCCCTGCGGCATCTGCACGCGCACGCTTTGCCCGCTCAGTCCCGGCAGCGCGAAAAAATGACCGGCAGCTTGCGCCGTCGGCCATTGTTGCTGAAGCAGGTTTTGCAGCTGTGGATCAGGGTTGAGCAACACCGTTTCCTGACCAGATGATTTCACCGGTTTGTACCAGCATCAGCTGCATTTGCAGCGTCGGTGATTTCACATCGCCCTGCGCATTGCTGTAGAGCACATACTGCGCGTTAACGTTGCGCGCCAGGCCAATCGCTTTACTGCGCGAGTTGAGGCTGTCATCCGGCGACAAGCCCAGCGTTTGCTTGGCCTGCGCCAGCTGTTCTGGGGTGATCAGCGTGAACTTGCCGTTGTTGGCCAGCGCATTTTGAATCGCGTCGGTGGCTTTGTCGGTTTGCAGCGCGCCATTAGTACTGTTCTTGATGCGATCCACCAGCAGCACGCTGCCCGGATTCACGCCTGAAGATTGCACCATCTTGCCGACCAACGGCTGGACGCTGGCATCCCAGTTAATGGTTTTCAGCTTTGGTGGCTGCGGCACGGTTTGCGGCGGCGGCACTGGCTGCGGCGTGGGTTCAACCGGCTGAGTGGGCGTAGTCGGCTGCGTGGGTTCTACCGGTGCCGGCGTCTGTTGTTGCACCACACAACCGGTGAGCATTAGCGCAAATAACAACGCGCCCGAACGTTTTACACTGCGAATCACAGCTTACTCCTCAAAGATAAAGATAGAGACGCACCTTACTGGCGGTCGGATTGCCCATTTGTGAGGCCACTTCTACGCTGCCGTGCGCCGGAACGATTTGGCTTTGCGCCGGCTCTTCCGGCGTGATTTCCAATCCTTTGTCGTCGTACCAATAGAAACGATAGTGCACTTTCACTGGCGTTTCACGCTGGTTGTACAACACGCTCATGGCACGCTGCTGACCATCTTGTTCGGTCAACTTCGGATCATCGGTAATAATGCCCGCGGATAATACCGCCGATTCCATCACCAGCGACTGCGAGGTATTAATCATCGGCTTATCGCTGCTGCAACCTGCAAGGGTCAGCAACAGCAAGCCACTCAGCCATTGACGCATCACGTTGTCCGCCTGAGTTAGCTGGCCAGCATCGGGCCCAGCGGCTGACCGCCAACCAAATGCATATGGATGTGGTAAACCTCCTGACCGCCATGGCTGTTGCAGTTGATGATCAGACGATAGCCATCTTCGGCAATGCCTTCATCACGGGCAATTTTGGCGGCCACGGTGATCATCCGGCCCAGCGCCTGCTCGTGTGCGGGCTGCGCATCGTTGGCGGTGGGAATCAATACGTTAGGGATGATCAAGATATGGGTAGGCGCTTTCGGCGCGATATCACGGAAGGCGGTGACCAGTTCGTCCTGATAAACCACGTCGGCGGGGATCTCGCGACGGATGATTTTACTGAAAATGGTTTCTTCAGCCATGGTGCATTTCCTTAAGCCTGAGTTCAGTCAGGCAGTATGCGTGAGAAATTCCATTTCTTTCAACCTCAGGACCACAATTCCTGCATTAAATGGCTGCCTTTAAGCCGATTTAACCCTTCGCCACGCATGTGCTGCAGCTCGCATTTCTAACCTCTCATTAACCACAAAAATGAAACGCTGTTTTATAAATTAGAGATATCACGCCTTTTTCTTTGTGATTTTGCCACTCACCTGCAGGTCATTGCGAAATCACGAAGGTTTGCCAGCTTAAGCCGCTCTACTTTCAATCCAATCCGCGCAAATTGTACGGAGTGATGAGGGATGTGTTTACTGACTAATTCAAGGAGAACCTGCCATGCGCTCTCGTAAGATTGGCCTGGGCCATTATCTGGCCTATGGGGCCGGGGATTTCCTCGGTGCAGGCACCACGGCGTTAACCGCCGCCTGGCTGCTCTACTTTTACACCACCTTTTGTGGGCTCTCGCCGATTCAGGCGACCTTCATTTTCGCCGCCGCCCGCGTACTGGATGCGGTGGTGAGCCCGCTGATGGGTTTCCTGACCGATAACTTCGGTTCGACCTGGCTCGGCAAGCGCTTTGGCCGCCGCAAATTTTTTATCCTGCTCGGTATTCCGTGCGTGTTCAGCTACAGCCTGATGTGGGTTGGCGACATGAGTTTTTGGTGGTATCTGCTGACTTATCTGCTGTTCGATATGGTCTACACCATGATTCTGGTGCCTTACGAAACGCTGGTGCCGGAGATGACCGACGATTTCAAACAGAAAACCCGCTTCTCTGGCGCGCGTATTGGCCTGGCGCAGCTGTCGGCCATTCTGGCAGCGTTCCTGCCAGGCATACTGATTGGCTGGTTTGGCAAAGAGAATCCGATCTCCTTCTTCTACGCCAGCCTGGTGTTCTCCGTGATTTGTGCGCTGGTGTTAACGTTGGTGTGGCTGTTTACCTGGGAACGCGATCCCGACGATTTCTCTGCCGAATCGCGCCGCGCCGAGCAGGAAAAATCACAGCTGACCTTGCTACAGAGCCTGAAGCGCCTCTACACCGAGCTGGCCTCAACGCTGCGCATTCGTATTTTCCGTCAGCATCTGGGCATGTATCTCGGCGGCTATATCGCGCAGGACGTGTTTAACGCGGTGTTCACCTGGTATGTGGTGTTTGTGCTGATGCAAAGCGCGCAGATCGCCTCCAACCTGATGGGCACCATGGCGGTGATGCAGTTTATTGCGGTGATGGCGATGATTCCGCTGTGTATCCGCCTTGGGCCTGCGCCCGCATACCGTATGGTGGTGGTGCTGTTTGGGCTTAGCGCCCTCTCCTACGCCGGATTGTGGTACACCGGCATGAACGACAACTTCGCTCTGCTGGTACTGATTTCCGGTCTTGCCGGTCTTGGTCGCGGCGGCATCAACTATGTGCCGTGGAATACTTACACCTATATCGCTGACGTCGATGAAGTGATTACCGGCCAACGTCGCGAAGGCATTTTTGCCGGCATCATGACGCTGACGCGCAAAGCCTCGCAAGCAGGTGCGGTGATGTTCGTCGGTATCGTGTTGCAGCTGGCGGGCTTCTCTTCCGGCCAGGCCACGCAGGTGCCGGCTGTCGGCCATACCATTCTGGCGATCCTCAGCGTGGGCACGCTCTGTGTGCTGGCCTGCGGCTTCATTATTTCACTGCGCTTTAAACTCAATCTGCAAACCCACACCGTGCTGCGCGAAGAGACGTTGAAAATGCGCGAAGCCGGACGCGTGGTGCCAGAGCGTATTTCGCCACAGGCGCGTGAAGTGGTCGAAATGCTGGCGGGCATGCCGTATGAAAATCTGTGGGGCAATAACAACGTCGGGTATCTCAACCGTCATAAGCCTGCCGCACCGCCGCTGCCGACGCAGCCACGATCTTTACCTTCTCTCTCTACCCTGATTAACGATAGGAATGAACCATGACTGTATTTCCTGTAAAGCACAGCGCGTTACTGCGCCAGCCTGAATATCTGTTGCCACGTACTGAGCTGGTGCAGTTGATTCAGCGGCTAACCCATAATCTGGTGAATATTACCGATCACAGCGGCGAGTTTTTGCTGCGCCTCGATGATGGCCGCGTGATCGATACCAAAGGCTGGGCCGGTTGGGAGTGGACGCACGGCATCGGCCTGTACGGCATGCTGCACTATTATCAGCAAACCGGCGATCAAGCGACGCTGAAGATTATCGATGACTGGTTCAGCACGCGGCTGGCGGAAGGTACGCCAACCAAGAACGTCAATACCGTCTGCCCGTTCCTGACGCTGGCGTATCGCTATGAAGAGACGCGCAATGCCGCATGGCGACCGGTGCTGGAGCGCTGGGCTGAATGGGTGATGTATGAGATGCCACGCACCGAGCAAGGCGGCTTGCAGCACATCGTCTACAACAATGAAAACACCCAGCAGCTGTGGGATGACACCTTAATGATGAGCGTGATGGCGCTGGCGAAGATTGGCCAGCTGCTGGATCGTCCTGAGTTTGTCGAAGAAGCCAGTTATCAGTTCCTGATTCATACCCAATACTTAATGGATCGCCAAACCGGTTTGTGGTTCCACGGCTGGACGTTTGAGGGACGGCACAACTTTGCCAATGCACGTTGGGCGCGCGGCAACAGCTGGTTGACTATCGTCATTCCTGATTTCCTCGAGATGATGAACTGGCCGGAACAGCATGCCACGCGCCGTTTCCTGCAACAGGTGCTGGAAAGCCAGGTGAAGGCGCTGAGCGCCTGTCAGCACAGCAGCGGTTTGTGGCACACCTTGCTCGACGATCCCAACAGCTACCCGGAAGCCTCCGCCACCGCCGGTTTCGCCTATGGCATTCTTAAAGCGGTGCGCAAACATTATCTTTCGCCCGAATATTTGCCGCTGGCGGAGAAAGCGTTGCGCGGCGTGATCGGCAATATCGATGAGGATGGGGAATTGAAGCAGGTGTCGTTCGGCACAGCGATGGGCAGCGATCTGGCGTACTACCGCCAGATACCGCTCACCTCGATGCCGTATGGTCAGGCCATGGCGCTGCTGTGTTTGACGGAGTATTTGCGGGTTTATCTGTAAATAAAAAAATGCCCTCATTTGAGGGCATTTTTACGCACAGTAAGTAATGTGCGTTGAAGCGGCGGCAGAGGAGTAAAGCGTCCCAAGCCATGGATGGCTTGGGCCGAGCCCCAGGGATGGTTTATGGCGTCTTTACGATCTGACGCCGCTTCATCGCACCGGCTCTGCCCGCCTTTTTCCGTTACATGCTGCGGATATAATCATCCATTTCGGTTTTCAGGTTATCGGACTTGGTGCCGAAAATCGCCTGAACGCCTGAACCTGCTACCACCACACCACGTGCGCCGAGGCTTTTCAGTTCAGCCTGATCAACCTTGCCGACATCCGCCACGCTGACACGCAGACGCGTGATACAGGCATCAAGGTTAGTGATGTTCTCTTTACCACCAAACGCGGTAACCAGTTTACCCGCCATTTCGCTGCCGGTTGCGCTGCTCTGCTCCATCGCGGTCTCCTCACGGCCAGGGGTTTTCAGATTCAGTTTCACAATCAGGAAACGGAATACGGTGTAGTAAATCAGGCCGTAGATGATACCCACAATCGGGAACAACCAGATTTTGCTGCTGTTACCGCTCAGCACGATAAAGTCGATCAAACCGTGTGAGAAGCTGGTGCCATCACGCATCCCCAGCAGAATACAGATTGGGAAGGCCAGACCTGCCAGAATCGCGTGGATCACATACAGAATCGGCGCCACGAACATGAAGGCAAACTCGATTGGCTCGGTGATACCGGTCAGGAACGAGGTCAGCGCGGCGGAGATCATAATACCGCCCACTTTGGCGCGGTTTTCTGGTTTAGCCGTATGCCAAATCGCAATCGCTGCCGCTGGCAAACCGTACATTTTGAACAGGAAGCCGCCAGACAGTTTACCTGCGGTTGGGTCGCCTGCCATGTAACGTGGGATATCACCGTGGAATACCTGACCTGCGGCATTGGTGAACTCACCAATTTGCATCTGGAAAGGGACGTTCCAGATATGGTGCAGACCAAACGGCACCAGCGAACGCTCAATCAGACCGTACAGTCCAAAGGCGACGACTGGGTTTTGATAGGCTGCCCACTGTGAGAATTCCTGAATCGCCGTACCGATTGGCGGCCAAATGAATGACAGCACCACACCGGTGAAAATCGCCGCCAGACCGGAGATGATCGGCACAAAGCGCTTGCCGGCAAAGAAGCCGAGATACTCAGGCAGTTTGATGCGATAGAAGCGGTTAAACATATACGCCGCGATGGAACCGGCGATGATTCCGCCGAGCACACCGGTATCTGCAAGATGCTTAGCCTCAATTTCTCCGGCAGGCATATGCAGCACCAGCGGTGCAACCACCGCCATGGTTTTCACCATGATGCCGTAGGCAACCACGGCCGCCAGCGCGGAAACGCCGTCGTTATTGGTAAAGCCAAGCGCCACACCGATCGCAAAGATCAGCGGCATATTGGCAAACACCGAACCACCCGCTTCGGCCATGACGTGGGAAACCACTTCCGGCAGCCAGCTGAAGTTTGCAGAACCAACACCTAACAAAATACCGGCAATCGGCAGAACCGATACCGGCAACATCAGCGATTTACCTACTTTCTGCAGGTTCGCAAATGCGTTCTTGAACATAGAAACTCCTGAGTATGAGTGCAATTTTTTGCGCAGTGCGCATGGCTTAGGGGGAGGATCCTTCGCCGGGGTGACGCTGAGCGTCTTTTGATTTATTACGAAGAGTAAAATAAATCGCTAATTGTTAAATTGACGGCCATCACATTTCGCTAAGGAGGCCCCTTTCCTTTCAGCCATTTCTTACTGACTTGCGCTAATAAACAGCAATAAATCACTGCCTGCGTCCCGTAAGACGCAGTGCAGTTGAATGATTTCTGATTAATTACAGCGTTTGAAATAAAGCGTTTAGCCGCCGAGACGACTCATCGGGATGTGGAACAGGCGGGAGAAATTTTCGGTAGTAGTAGCGGCGAGGGTTTCGATATCAACGCCTTTTAACACCGCCATGTAATCCGCCACATCACGCGTAAAGGCTGGCTGATTCTCTTTACCACGGTGCGGTACCGGCGCCAGATACGGCGAATCGGTTTCCACCAGCATACGATCAAGCGGCACGTAGCGCGCCGCATCGCGGATCTGTTCGGCGTTGCGGAAAGTCAGAATGCCGGAGAAAGAGATATAAAAACCGAGATCGAGCAATTTGGCGGCGGTCTCTTTATCTTCGGTAAAACAGTGCAGCACGCCGCCGCACTTCTCTACCTGCTCTTCGCGCAGAATCGCCAGCGTGTCTTCACGCGCATCACGCGTGTGCACGATGATCGGTTTATTTAACGCAATGCCGGTACGAATGTGCTCACGAAACGAAGCTTGTTGCTGCGCTTTGGTTTCCTGCTGATAGAAATAGTCCAGCCCGGTTTCACCCAGCGCGACCACGCGATCCTCTGCGGCCAGACGGCGGAACTCTTCGACGTCGTACGGCGCTTCCTGATTAAGCGGATGGACGCCACAAGCCAGCGCGACGTTTTCACGATCGCCTACCAGCTGTTTGATTTTGTAGTAATCCGGCAAGGTGGTGGCAATCGCCAGCATAAACTTCACATCGCGCGCCGCCGCTTTGGCGATGACATCATCCAGATCGCGATGGTGCTTTTCATAATCGAGGCCATCGAGATGGCAGTGGGAATCGACAATAAACATAGAGCTCTCTTTTCGCTTAGCCGACCGTTGCCGGAGCCAGTAAACGTCCCCAGGCGAGTAAACGATCGGTCAACATTAATTCTCGATTGAGTGCGGCGACATGTAACAGCTGTTCGCGACACTGCATCCATTGCTGCGCGCTGCTGTTGAGCGCACTGCTGTTCATTCTTTGCGCCAACTGTGTGACCACATCCGGATGATCACCGTTGCTTAGCCACTGACTTGCGTCCTGCTGCACTTTCATCGCATCCACCAGCAGTGAAATCAGCCAACTGAGACGTACGGCCACATCTTCGCTGTTCAGCGCGGGTAACAGCTGCAGCACATCGCCGTTGAGCGCTTTAATCAGCGTTTCACACAACGTTTCACGCGCCTGCCAGCGCTCGGGCTGCAACAGCGTCAAGGCGGCGGCGGGTGCGCCATTACTCAAACGCAAGGCAGCGCGCAGCTTCTCTTCCGGCTGCGGTTGCTGTTTCTGCAGCCATTGCAAACTATGCGCCTCTTCCGGCGGCGACAGATGCCACGTCATACAGCGACTGCGCAACGTAGGCAGCAGGCGTGAAGATTCGCGCACGCTGAGGAAAAACCAGCAATTGGCCGGTGGTTCTTCCAGCGTTTTCAATAATGCGTTGGCGGCGGCTTCCGTCAGCTGCGCGGCATCGGGCAACCAAACGATTTTTGCGCCGCCCTGCTGGGCAAAGTGATACAGCTTTTCAGTGACGTCGCGCACCGCATCAATACCGAGCGAAGATTTCCCCTTTTCGGCTTCCAGGCGATACCAATCGGGATGCGTGTGCGCCTGCATTAACTGGCAGCCGTGGCAATGGCCGCAACTTTTCAATCCTTCCGGCTGTAAACACATCAACCAACGGCTCACGCCCCAAATCAGCGCATCGTCACCCATGCCTGCAATGGCTTGTACCAGCAAGGCGTGATGCGCCTGGCCGCTTTGATGACGGGCGATAATTTGTCGATAAGGCTGATTCAACCACGGATACCAATTCATGCGGATTGGCCTGCCAGCCAGCTACGCAAGGTGCGTTGAAGTGACAATGTCACGTTTGCAATGTTTTGCGTCGCATCAATGGTGAGTATCGAGGGATCCTGAGCAGCTAAGGTCAGATAGCGTTCACGCGTGCGCTCGAAGAAGCGCAATGATTCCTGCTCAATGCGATCCAGCTCACCGCGTGCGCGGGCGCGTTGCAGTCCAATTTCTGGCGTGACGTCGAGATAGAGCGTGAGATCGGGACGGAAATCGCCTAGCACCGCATCACGCAGCGTGGTCATCAGTTGCGCATCCAGTCCGCGTCCGCCGCCCTGATAGGCTTGGGAAGAGAGATCGTGGCGATCGCCCACCACCCAGGCACCGCGTGCCAGCGCCGGTTTGATGACGTTCTCTACCAGCTGCACGCGTGCCGCGTACAGCATCAGCAGCTCGGCTTTATCGGTCACCTGCTCGCCGTCTATGCCCTGCTTGACCAATATACGCAATTGTTCCGCCAGCGGCGTACCGCCGGGCTCGCGCGTGAAGACGACATCATTAATGCCGTGCTCATGCAGCACGGCAACCAGCGCATCGCGTGCGGTGGTTTTGCCTGCACCTTCCAGACCTTCAATGACGATAAACTTACTTTTCATTTTTTTCCTTCATTGCCAGCCGGTAAACCTGCACCGCTTTGTTGTGGCTGGCCAGATTGGTGGTAAAGGTGTGTCCACCTTTGCCATCCGCGACAAAATAGAGGTAATTGGTTTTTTCCGGATGCGCAGCCGCTTCCAGTGAAGCACGGCCCGGCATCGCGATCGGCCCCGGCGGTAAACCGCTAATGGTGTAAGTGTTATAGTCGGTCGGCGTTTCCAGATTTTTACGCGTTAGCGTGCCGGTGTAGCTGTCGCCCATGCCGTAAATCACCGTGGGATCGGTCTGCAGCTTCATTCCAGTCCGCAGTCGATTGATGAACACCGACGCCACGCGCGCGCGCTCTTCGCTCACGCCGGTCTCTTTCTCAATGATCGACGCCATGGTGACCATGTCCTGCGCTTTCTTATAAGGCAGATTTTCCATGCGTCCCTGCCAAATCTCATCAACCAATTTGTTCATGCGCGCGTGGGCACGCTCCAGCAGCGCCACATCGCTGGTATTGGCGGTATAGAGATAGGTATCCGGATAGAAACTGCCTTCCAGCTGGCTAACATCAAGCTTAAGCGCGGCGGCAACGGTGGCAAATTGATCGTCGCTCAGCGTGTGTTTCAGGTATGGCGCTTTGCGTAGCTCGGCTAACCACTCGGTAAGACGCGAACCTTCAATAAAACGCACCGGGAACTGCGCTTCTTTACCGCTGGCCAACAGTTGCAGTAGCTGGCGCACCGTCATGCCGGTTTCCAGGCGATAGGTACCGGCTTTGAAACGTGCCAGTTCCGGTTCCAGTTTCAGCAGCGGCCCAAACCAGATACTTTGCGGAATGATCTTCTGACTTTCCAGTTGCGCTTCCAGTACCACGCGACCGCTGCCAGCGGGCAAGGTGTAAATGGTTTCTTGCTGCAGTGTTAAGGGCGTATCAGCTAAACGTTCAATCTGCCAATAGCCAAAAGCGGCGGTGAGTCCTGCGACAATTACAACGCCTGCGAGAATTTTTTTCATTCGAGTCATGATACTTCCATCGTCGGGCAACTGGCGCGCAGTTGCTGATACAGCGAGCGTGCGGTAAATGAAACGTCGTCAATTTGTCGCACGGGTAAAACGGGCATCAGGGCGTTACATATCACCACTTCATCGGCGTTCAATACGTCGTCCCTGCTGCCATCAATCAGCTGACAAGTCTGGCCATTTGCGGCCATCTGCGCCATCAGATAACGACGCATAATGCCATCCACGCCAGCCTGCTCAAGCTGCGGCGTAAAAACATTATTGCCCTTACGCCAGAACAAATTGGCCGCACAGCATTCCACCACCGTCCCGCCAGTGTCAAGCACCAGCGCCTCGTCACCGCCCGTCTGGTCAAGATGCTGGCGAATCAGCACTTGCTCAAGGCGATTTAGGTGTTTTACGCCGGCCAGCAACGGATTGCGCGCCAGACGTATTGGGCTGGTGTGGAGCACAGCGCCCTGCTGTTGCAGCGTGGCGTAATGCTGCGGCCACGGCGAGAGCGAAAGAATGCGCGTAGGTGAGTGGCAGCCTGCGCGGCTGTAACCGCGTCCGCCTGCGCCCGGCGTCACGATCACCTTCAGCACCGACTGTTTTTGTCCCGCAGCGGCATTATGCATTTCTGTAGCGAGCTGAACTAAATCCGGCGCATCCATCATTAGCCTTGCACAGCCCTCTTTGAGCCGCTGCAGATGCGCATCCAGCATCACAACATGGCCGTTAATCACCGCGGCGGTGGTAAAGCAGCCATCACCAAATTGCACTGCGCGATCGCGTGCTGAAAGCTCGGTTTGCGGTATGCCGTTTATCCACATGCTGGCCGCCTTGATTAGCCCGGTAGAAAATATAAAAAAGGCCCGCATTGCGGGCCTCTGTATGGCTGAGGAGCGATTAAACCTTGCGGAAGATCAGCGAGCCGTTAGTGCCGCCAAATCCGAAGGAGTTACACAAGGTGTACTCCAGTCCGCTGACCTGGCGCGCCGTATGCGGCACGAAGTCCAGATCGCAACCTTCGTCAGGATTGTCGAGGTTGATGGTCGGTGGAATCGCCTGGTCGCGCAGCGCCAGAATCGAATAAATCGCTTCTACTGCACCCGCCGCACCCAACAGGTGGCCAGTCATCGACTTGGTAGAGCTGACCATCACACTGTGAGCTGCCGCACCAAACACCGATTTCACCGCCTGCGCTTCCGCTTTGTCACCGGCTGGCGTCGAGGTGCCATGCGCGTTGACATAACCGATCTGCTCAGCGTTCAGCTGTGCGTCACGTAGCGCGTTAACCATCGCCGCGGCTGCACCTGAACCGTCTTCCGGAGGTGACGTCATGTGGTAAGCATCGCTGCTCATGCCGAAACCAATGATCTCAGCATAAATCTTCGCACCACGTTTCTTAGCGTGTTCGTACTCTTCAAGTACGACAATGCCAGCACCGTCACCCAACACGAAACCGTCACGATCTTTATCCCACGGACGGCTTGCCGCCTGAGGATTGTCATTACGCGTGGAGAGCGCACGAGCAGCACCAAAACCACCGACACCAAGTGGCGTACTGGCTTTCTCCGCACCACCGGCCAACATCACATCAGCATCGTTATACGCAATGATACGCGCTGCATGACCAATGTTGTGCACACCAGACGTACAGGCAGTTGCGATAGAGATGCTTGGACCTTTCAGGCCGTACATGATGGTGAGATGACCAGCAACCATGTTGACGATGGTTGAAGGCACGAAGAATGGGCTGATTTTGCGCGGTCCACCGTTGACCAGCGAGCTGTGGTTATCTTCGATTAAACCCAGTCCGCCAATACCAGAACCGATTGCCGCACCAATGCGACCAGCATTCTCATCGGTTACGACCAGACCGGAGTCTGCCATAGCCTGAATACCAGCAACGATGCCGTATTGGATGAAGTCATCCATCTTGCGCTGATCTTTGCGCGAGATGAAATCATCGCAATTAAAATCTCTTACTAAGCCCGCAAAACGCGTTGCGTAGGCACTAGTATCAAAATGGTCGATCAGGCTAATGCCGCTCTGACCGGCAAGGAGAGCACTCCAGGTAGACTCTACGGTATTGCCGACAGGAGACAACATGCCAAGACCAGTCACAACTACACGACGCTTAGACACGCACGTCCTCCAGGGAGGGAAAAAATAACGCTATGTGGGGCAAACATAAAACTCAGGCGGTCGAGGTGACCGCCTGAAGATATTCATTAACCTTGATGGCTAGTGATGTAGTCGATCGCTGCCTGAACGGTAGTGATTTTCTCAGCTTCTTCGTCTGGAATTTCAGTATCAAACTCTTCTTCCAGAGCCATTACCAGCTCAACGGTGTCAAGAGAATCTGCACCAAGGTCTTCAACGAAAGAAGCAGTGTTAATCACTTCGTCTTCTTTAACACCCAGCTGCTCAGCTACGATTTTCTTAACGCGTTGTTCGATATCGCTCATACTATTTAATTTCCTATCAAAACTCGCTTTCGCGATGGTTTTCGTAGTGTATAAAATGTTGAAAAAGATGCAACAAAATCCCGGCTGGTCGAACCACGATTTTGCGTTATTCTGCGGTGTTTACCGTAGATAAAGCAAATGTTTTCGTGATTATCAGACCATGTACATGCCGCCATTGACATGAAGCGTTTCACCCGTGATATAGGCTGCTTCGTCAGAGGCTAAGAATGCAACAGCATTGGCAATCTCCTGCGGGTCACCTAAACGACCTGCGGGAACTTCTGCCAAAATACCCGAACGTTGATCTTCGTTCAGTGCACGCGTCATGTCCGTCTCGATAAAGCCCGGAGCCACGACGTTTACAGTAATGCCACGTGACGCAATTTCTCGCGCCAGTGATTTGCTAAAGCCAATCAAACCTGCTTTTGCAGCCGCATAGTTTGCCTGACCCGCGTTACCCATGGTCCCAACTACAGAACCGATGGTAATGATACGGCCCACGCGTTTTTTCATCATGGCACGCATAACCGCCTTAGAAAGACGGAAGACAGATGTCAGGTTGGTATCAAGGATATCCGCCCACTCATCGTCTTTCATGCGCATCAACAGATTGTCACGCGTAATGCCTGCATTATTGACTAAAATGTCCACTTCGCCAAATTCGGCGCGAACTTGTTCGAGGACGCTCTCAATTGAGGCGGCATCAGTAACGTTCAGCAGTAGGCCTTTGCCCTTGTCGCCGAGGTAAGCACTGATTGCTTCCGCACCGCTTGCACTGGTGGCGGTTCCCACCACTTTGGCACCGCGCGCAGCCAGCGTTTCCGCAATGGCGCGACCAATTCCACGGCTTGCACCGGTAACCAGCGCTACTTTACCTTCAAAGCTCATGTTTTTCCTCTTATTCCTGGGTAAGTGCAGCGCTCAGTGAAACAGAATCGTTCACCGCAGCGGCACTCAGGCTATCCACAATACGTTTGGTCAGACCGGTCAGAACTTTACCTGGACCGACTTCCAGCAGCTGCTCAACGCCCTGCGCAGCAATAAATTCGACCGATTCGGTCCAGCGCACGGGGCTATACAGCTGACGGACCAGCGCACTTCGAATCGCAGCACCTTCAGTTTCACACTTCACGTCGACGTTATTCACCACCGGCACCGAAGGCGCACTAAAGGTGATCGCTTCGAGCGCTACTGCCAGCTTATCGGCAGCAGGTTTCATCAACGCACAGTGCGATGGCACGCTGACTGGCAGCGGCAATGCACGTTTGGCACCGGCAGCTTTACAGGCTGTACCCGCACGTTCAACCGCTTCTTTGTTGCCCGCGATAACCACCTGGCCCGGCGAGTTGAAGTTAACCGGTGAAACCACCTGGCCTTGAGCGCTCTCTTCACAGGCTTTACGGATGGATGCATCATCCAGGCCGATAATCGCCTGCATAGCGCCAGTACCTTCCGGTACCGCTTCCTGCATCAGTTTGCCGCGCAGCTCAACCAATTTAATGGCGTCAGCGAAATTCAGCACACCGGCACAAACCAGCGCCGAGTATTCACCAAGGCTGTGACCGGCCATCATGCTTGGCTGCACCGCATTTTTGCTCTGCAATACGCGATAGATGGCAACAGAAGCCGCCAGCAGCGCAGGCTGTGTCTGCCAGGTTTTATTCAATTCTTCAGCTGGTCCCTGCTGGACCAGCTGCCATAAGTCATAACCCAGTGCGTCAGAAGCTTCACGGAAAGTGGCTTCAACCTGCGGGTTTTCAGCGGCCAGCTCGGCTAACATGCCGACGGTCTGCGATCCCTGTCCTGGGAAAACATAAGCAAATTGCGTCATCTTTCGTTCCTGTCAATCAAAAGCGAACCAGCGCAGAACCCCAGGTGAAACCGCCACCAAAGGCTTCCAGCAGAATCAGTTGTCCCGGCTTGATACGGCCATCGCGCACCGCTTCGTCAAGTGCACTTGGCACTGACGCGGCCGAGGTATTACCGTGACGATCCAGCGTGACCACAACTTTCTCCATGCCCATACCGAGCTTTTTGGCGGTTGCGCTAATAATGCGCAGATTCGCCTGATGCGGCACCAGCCAGTCGAGCATTTCACGATCAAGATTGTTGGCTTGCAGAGTTTCATCCACAATGTGCGCCAGTTCAGTCACGGCCACTTTGAAGACTTCATTCCCCGCCATCGTCAGATAAGCAGGCTCATCCTGATGGGCACGATCCTGATACGGCAGCGTCAGCAGTTTGCTGTAACGGCCGTCGGCGTGCAGATGGGTAGAAAGGATGCCTGGCTCTTCGCTTTGACTCAGCACCACCGCGCCCGCGCCATCACCAAACAGAATGATGGTGCCGCGATCGTTAGGATCGAGCGTACGTGCAAGCACGTCTGCACCGATCACCAGCGCATGTTTTACCGCACCATTTTTAATGTATTGATCGGCAACGCTCAGTGCATAGGTGAAGCCCGCACAAGCAGCGGCCAAATCGAAGGCAGCGCAATCGTTAATCTCCAGCATTTGCTGGATCATGCATGCTGAACTTGGGAAGGCATGGCTGGAAGAGGTGGTCGCCACAATGATCAGGCCAATGTCGCTCGCATTCACACCCGCCATTTCCAACGCGCGCTGTGCTGCGGTGAAGCCCATAGTAGCAACGGTTTCTTCCGGAGCGGCAATACGACGCTCACGGATGCCGGTACGGGTGACAATCCACTCGTCCGTCGTCTCGACCATTTTTTCCAGATCCGCATTGGAGCGAATCTGCTCAGGCAAATAGCTGCCCGTACCGATAATTTTGGTAAACATCTACGCTTTGTCACTCCTGGCTAATACAGTGTCAAGGCGCGCCGCAATCCTTTCAGGGACTTGCTTTCGCACCGTCTGCTCTGCCTGCTCTATCGCCACGGCAAATGCACGTTGATTCGCCGCACCGTGGCTTTTGATCACTGTCCCGCGCAATCCTAACAGACAAGCGCCATTGTACTGGTCGGGGTTGAGATGGCCGAAACGCTTCGCCAGACGCTTTTGAATCCAGCGTCCCAGCAATGTTAGCCACCAGGCCCGTTTTTTTCCTTCCTCTGACGATTTAATCAGAGTGAGGAACATTCTTACCACGCCTTCCATGGTCTTCAACGTGACATTACCAACGAAGCCATCACAAACCAGCACATCCGTCTTGCCGGTGAGGAGATCGTTCCCCTCAAGATATCCAATATAGTTGATTTGCGGTGACGCTCGCAGCACCGCAGATGCGGCGCGGATTGTTTCCAATCCTTTGGTCTCTTCCTGACCAATATTCAGCAGCGCAACACGCGGCTGGGCGATCTCCAACACTTCTTCGGCCATCACTGCGCCCATGATCGCAAACTGCACCAGCATGGCGCTGTCGGATTCAACGTTAGCGCCGAGATCCAGCACCACCGTTTTGCCATGCTGCTGATGCGGCAACACCGTCATCAACGCCGGACGCTCAATGCCATCCAGCGGTTTTAATAGCATTTTCGCCAGGCCCATCAGTGCGCCGGTATTTCCCGCACTGACACAGGCTTGTGCTTTCCCCTCTTTGACCAACTCTAACGCCACACGCATGGAGCTGCCGCGGCTGTTACGAATCGCCTGAGAAGGTTTGGCATCACTTGCAATAACCGATTCGGCAGGAATAACCTGCACACGCCTCTGTAACGAGGAATCCGCTTTGGCAAGAAATGACGAGATGATGTCGGGATCGCCGACCAGAAGAAGAACCAGCTCCGAATGAGAGGCCAGTGCCTGCAAGGCTGCAGGCACTGTCACGCAAGGACCGAAGTCCCCGCCCATGGCATCAACTGCCAGGGTCAAACGTGTCAAGGTATCGCCTTGTGTAATCGCGAGGATTACTTGGTGATAACCTTGCGACCGCGGTAGTAACCATCCGCAGTGATATGGTGACGCAGATGAGTTTCGCCAGAAACTTTATCTACTGACAGAGCAGCAGTGGTCAGCGCATCGTGTGAACGACGCATACCACGCTTAGAACGGGTTGGTTTATTCTGTTGTACGGCCATGGACCTTACTCCTATTACTTACGCTTTAAACTGGCTAATACGGCAAAGGGATTTGGTTTTTCTGCCTCTGGAGGCAATTGACCAAATACCATGTCCGCGTCGGACACTTCACAGTGTTCAGAATCATGCACCGGAACCACGGGCAGCGCGAGGATGAGCTCATCTTCGATCACTGCCAGCAAGTCGATCTCACCAAAATCATTGACATCAACTGGCTCGTAGGCTTCCGGTAGTGCCTCGGCCTGTTCATCAGAAGAGACAGGACTGAAGCAATAGCTTACGTGAACATGACGTGGAAACGACTGGTTGCAGCGTTGACATGACAGAGTCACCTGCACTTCGGCTGTTCCTTGCAGAACGGCGAGGCGCTGGTTATCAACCGCAAACGACATATCGCATTCAACTTCACTGTCCACACTCACGACCGTTTCGGCCAAGCGCGCCACCAATTCAGGTGCATAAACACCATGATAATCAAGGCGTTTTTGCGCGGCGCGGACCGGATCGAGCGTCAGGGGTAATTTTACCTTTTGCATAGGGCGCGCATATTAACTTTGTAACGTCATAGAGTCAAAGAAAAAGGCCGGTTTACGGCATCTTTCACCCGTTAGTCGCATCCAGTGCGGCGCATAGTTTAAAATGACTGTCATCTTTACGCTATCTATTCTGAAAAAAAATGACGACACCTTTGGTTTTAGCTTCTACCTCCCCTTTTCGTCAGGCGCTGCTAAGCAAACTGGGCCTGCCTTTTATTACCGCCGCTCCCGATTGCGACGAATCCCCGCTGCCGCATGAATCAGCCTCCGAGCTGGTGCAGCGGCTGGCATTAGCCAAAGCGCAGGCGCTGGCTGCACGTTACCCGGACCGCTGGATTATCGGTTCCGATCAGGTTTGTGTATTGAATGGCGAGATAACCGGTAAACCGCATACCGTGGAGAAGGCCTGCCAGCAACTCGCGGCCGCCAGCGGCAACGCCATCACCTTTTATACTGGCTTGGCGCTTCTGCAACCGCAGAGCGACACACAATCGGTTATTTGCGAACCCTTTACCGTGCATTTCCGCGAGTTGAGTGCCGAAGAGATTCGCGGCTACGTCGAAAAGGAACAACCGCTACAATGCGCCGGCAGCTTCAAAAGCGAAGGATTGGGGATTTGTTTATTTGACAAGCTAGAGGGTCGCGATCCTAATACCTTGATTGGCTTACCGCTGATCGCGCTAAATGAGATGTTAAGAGCGGTGGGCATCAACGCATTGTGTTGATGCCCCTTCAATCAGTCTTTCTTCTGACGCAACTGTGCAAGACAGTGTTTCAGTGCGCCATCCAGTGGCGCTTCCATGCGCAGCACTTCTCCGGTATTGGGATGGGTAAAGGTCAACGCAGCCGCATGCAGGAAAAGACGCGACAAGCCCGTCGAACCCAGCTGTGCATCAAAGTCGCGGTCGCCGTAACGATCGTCAAAAGCGATCGGATGGCCACCGTGCAGCGTATGCACACGAATCTGATGGGTACGGCCCGTCACCGGGCTGGCTTTCACTAAGGTCGCGAAACCAAAACGCTCTTCTACTTTAAAGCGCGTCTCGGAAGGTTTGCCCTCCGCACTCACGCGCACCACGCGTTCGCCGCTCTGCAAAATGTTCTTTAACAGCGGAGCCTGCACCACTTTCAGATGCGACGGCCAGTCACCGCGCACCAGCGCCAGGTAATCCTTCTGCATGCCCTTTTCGCGCAGTTGCTCATGCAGCGAGCGCAAAGCAGAACGCTTCTTCGCCACCAGCAGAATGCCAGAAGTATCACGATCCAGACGATGGACTAATTCAAGGAAACGCGCTTCCGGACGCAGCGCACGCAGCCCTTCAATCACGCCAAAACTTAATCCGCTGCCACCGTGCACCGCAGTGCCCGACGGTTTATTCAGCACCATCAGGTAATCATCTTCATACAGAATGGCATTGGTGAGCGCCGCCACTTTATCCAGTTTCGGTGAAACCGTGTTCTCTTCGCGTTCGGCAACCCGCACCGGCGGAATACGCAGCTCGTCGCCATCCTCCAGCTTATATTCCGGTTTCACGCGCTTTTTATTTACCCGTACTTCGCCTTTACGCAAAATGCGGTAAATCATGCTTTTCGGCACGCCCTTGAGCTGGGTGCGCAAAAAGTTATCAATTCGTTGTCCGGCATTTTCAGCCGTGATGGCGACATACTGTACGCCGGGATTCTCAGTTTTCATGGCGGCGATTCTAATTAGTGTACCTGGATAGCGCCACCCCTTTTTCTGTGCTTAACTCTCTCTTTGTCGCGTATTGAAACGGTGAAAATGGCGACATTTTCAGCGATGCGATGATTAGCCCTGCAAATGAACAGGTTATGGATGAATAAACTTCTCAGCTTGGCAAAAGTCGCCTTGCTTAATGTGAGTTAGCAATGGAATAATGCAGGGGTTTCTGCCCTGGAAAGATTCAGGCAGGAAAAAGAGCGAAATAAGTCATTTTGCCGGATTTAACGGACACGCAGCAATGGCGTAAGACGTAATGTTAAATCAGGCACTTAGCGGGCTGCGGGTTGCGGCCTGGACGACAGACCAGGATGTGTGGATTTTTGAATACTCTGTAACATTTCCACCTTCAGGCGCTGGATTTCCTTATGAAAAACAGGCCACCGACAAGATTTGCGCCCCTTTAGCCGCCGACAACCGTGAGGTTGACGTCAGTGCATTAAGACACGGGGCCATCGGTTGATTCTCGTCCAGGGTAACGATGCCCGCAGCTAGATCACTCATGTGAGAATAACGAGTAAGTCACGATGAAAAGAATGTTAATTAACGCAACTCAGCAGGAGGAGTTGCGCGTTGCCCTGGTTGATGGACAACGTCTGTACGATCTGGATATTGAAAGTCCTGGACACGAACAGAAAAAAGCCAACATATACAAAGGTAAAATCACCCGCGTTGAACCCAGCCTTGAAGCTGCATTTGTCGATTATGGTGCAGAACGTCACGGTTTCCTCCCTCTGAAAGAAATTTCCCGCGAATACTTCCCCGCCAATTACAACGCACATGGTCGTCCGAATATCAAAGATGTGCTGCGTGAAGGTCAGGAAGTTATCGTTCAAATTGATAAAGAGGAACGCGGTAATAAAGGTGCAGCACTCACCACCTTTATTTCCCTGGCCGGTAGCTATCTGGTATTGATGCCGAACAACCCACGTGCCGGTGGTATTTCACGCCGCATTGAGGGCGACGACCGTACCGAATTAAAAGAAGCACTTTCCGCACTGGAACTTCCAGACGGCATGGGATTGATCGTCCGCACTGCGGGCGTGGGTAAATCTGCCGAATCACTGCAGTGGGATCTCAGCTTCCGTATGAAGCACTGGGAAGCCATTAAGAAAGCCGCAGATAGCCGCCCAGCGCCTTTCCTGATCCATCAGGAAAGCAACGTTATCGTGCGCGCCTTCCGCGACTATCTGCGTCAGGATATCGGTGAAATCCTTATCGATAATCCAAAAGTACTGGAACTGGCCCGTCAGCACATTGCTGCACTGGGTCGTCCGGACTTCAGCAGCAAAATCAAACTCTACACCGGTGAAATCCCGCTGTTCAGCCACTACCAAATCGAATCGCAGATTGAATCCGCCTTTCAGCGTGAAGTGCGTCTGCCATCAGGCGGATCGATTGTTATCGATAGCACCGAAGCCCTGACGGCGATTGATATCAACTCCGCACGCGCTACTCGCGGCGGTGATATCGAAGAAACCGCGTACAACACCAACCTGGAAGCGGCCGATGAGATTGCACGCCAATTGCGTCTGCGCGATCTCGGCGGCCTGATTGTTATCGACTTCATCGACATGACGCCAGTACGCCACCAGCGCGCGGTGGAAAACCGCCTGCGTGAAGCAGTACGTCAGGATCGTGCGCGTATTCAGATCAGCCACATTTCACGCTTCGGCTTGCTGGAGATGTCGCGTCAGCGTCTGAGCCCGTCACTGGGTGAATCCAGCCATCACGTCTGCCCACGCTGCAGCGGAACCGGCACCATCCGTGATAACGAATCGCTGTCGCTGTCTATTCTGCGTCTGATTGAAGAAGAAGCGCTGAAAGACAACACTAAAGAAGTGCATGCCATTGTGCCGGTTCAGGTCGCCTCTTACCTGCTGAACGAAAAGCGTGATGCCGTTAGCGCCATCGAAAAACGCCAGGGCGGTGTGCGTGCCATCATCGTGCCAAACGATCAGATGGAAACGCCACACTACTCGGTACTGCGTGTTCGTACTGGCGAAGAGACGCAAACGCTGAGCTATCACTTACCGAAACTGCACGAAGCGGAAATGGCGCTGCCTTCTGAAGAAGAGCACGCTGAGCGTCGTCGTCCGGAGCAGCCAGCACTGGCCGCTTTCGCGATGCCTGATGCGCCGCCTGCGCCGGTTGAAGTGGTGAAAGAAACTCAGCCAGCGGCAGAAGTGAAAACCAAACCAGCAGTTGCTGCGCCTGCAGTAACCAACACTGGTTTCGTGGCTCGCCTGCTGAGTGGCTTGAAGAAACTGTTTGCCGGTGATGCGCCTGCTGCGGCGCCTGCTGAAACTAAGCAGGAAGCCCCAGCCGTTGTTGCCGCTGAATCTGAAACCACCCAGCAGCGTGGCGAACGTCGTAACAATAACAACCGTCGCAACAATCGTCGTGAACGTACGCCGCGTAATGGCGAGAACGGTCAGGTGCGCGAAGGTCGTGAACCGCGCGAGCCGCGCGAAGCACGTGAGCCACGTGAAGCCCGCGAACCGCGTGATAATCAGGACAACCGTCGTAACAAGCGTCAGAACGAGCCGCGTGAAGCGCGTCCAGTGCTGAGCGATGAAGCGCTTGAGCAACGTGATGAGCAGCAGCAACAGCGCCGCGAACAGCGTGCCGATCGCCAGCGTCGTCGTCAGGAAGAAAAACGTGCTCAGCAGCAGGATCAGAAAGCCGCTGAACCGGTTGTTCAGGCGCCTGCGGTTGACGAAAACGTTGAGCACGAAGAAGAACGCGTTCAGGTCATGCCGCGTCGTAAGCAGCGTCAGCTGTCACAGCGCGTGCGTGTTGGCGAAACGCCTGACATCACTGTCGAAGCGCCGGTGGTTCATGATGCTGCCGTTGAAACTGCGCCGCGTGCTCAGTACAAAGAGCATCCTGAAGCCAGCAATGACGAGCAAGATGATAGCGATAACCGTGATAGCGCCAATATGCCGCGCCGTTCACGTCGTTCACCGCGTCATCTGCGCGTAAGCGGTCAGCGTCGTCGTCGCTATCGTGACGAGCGTTACCCAACGCAGTCTGCAATGCCGCTGGAATCTGCTGCTGCTTCACCAGAAATGGCGTCAGGCAAAGTGTGGATCTCTTACCCGGTTGCGCAAGCGCAGGAAGAGTACAGCACGCAAGATGCGATGCATGAAGTGTCGGATTACGGTTACCAGCAAACACCGGATGCCGAGACTCAACCCGCTGACGCTGTTGAACCGGCCGTTGAGCAGGTTGCCGCTGAAGAATCCGTACATCAGGTTGAACCGCAGGCGCACACCGATGTGCCCGTGGTGAATACGGATGACGTCACGCCGATTGCCGCGCCCGTTAACGAAGAGCCATCAGTGATCTCTGCTGCTGACGAACAGGTTGCACAGGAAACCGCGGCTGAAGCGGAACCGGCTGCCGTGGCTGAAGAAGCGAAGCCTGAAGTAAGCGAAGTGGCTGCAGTTGCTGAACAGGCGCCGGTGGATGTATCGCCAGCCGTTGAAGCTCAGGTTGAAGACGTGCTGGCTGCGCCAGTCGCGGCTGAAGCCGAAGTCACGCCAGTCACTGAACCTCATGCGCCGGTTGCAGCACGTGATACCGCAGTAACCACGGTTGAGACGCGCTTCAAGCATCACGCGACTGCACCGATGACTAAAGCACCAGCACCGGCGTGGGAACCAGAACCGGTTCGCAACAGCGACTGGGTCCGTCCAGCCTTTGGCTTTGAGGGCCGCGGCTCAGCCGGTGGTCACAGCGCGACGCATCAGGCAACCGCACCGGCAACCCGTCCGGAAAGCGCGTAACCTCTGGCAAGTCAGTCAACATCAAACCCCGGCCAGTCCGGGGTTTTTTATTGCCTGCAGGCGGCATCTATGGCGACCGATTTACGCTAACGGACAACCATGACGCCATTTATGGCGACCTGAATAACGGGCAAAAAAAATCCCACACCCCCAAAGGGAGGTGGGAGAAGCTAAGCGCACCCGGTTAAAGTACGCTCAAAGGTTTAGGCTAATTAAGAATTGAGTTGGAACAGCGACATCTGCGACATATCGGTAAAGGTCTTATACGAAGCTTGCAGTGCCGTCTGTTGCATGGTGTAGCTGGAAATAGCCGCGGTGTAATCGACATCAACCAGGTCGCTCATTTGCGAACTAAGAATCAAATCTCGATCATCGCCTTGACCATCCAGCGTATCCAACTCGGCCATTTGAGTTCCAATTGCAGAACGCACCGTAAGCACATTATTTAATGAGTTACTTAATCCACGGTTCGTTTTATTCATCGCGTCGGTAAAAGACTGTGTAGTAGCAGCATCAGCATTCTCTTGCGGTATTTTCAGCGCGGCAATCGCACCATCAAGCATTGCAAAAAGACTTTTTTCACTCGGCGTTCCATCCGGTTCAGGTTTAGCATTGCTGGTGATGGCCATAAACACCGAGCTTCCCGTATCGCTCACAGACATAGTGCGGCTTTCATCAACTTTCTGAGTAATAGCTTCCGTCCCACCGACATACGTAACGCCACCAGCAGTATCAGAGAACGGCGCAACATCGGTTTTGTAACCAGCAAAAATGTAACGCCCGGAGCCGTCTTTACTGTTAGCCTGGTTCAGGATCTCATCACGAATTCCCTGCAACTGAGTGGCATACGACGCACGATCATCATCGCTGAGTGTGCCGGTGGATGCGGCAACAATAATTTCCTGCGCTTTGGTAATACTTGACGTCACGCTGGACAGTGAATTCTCCTCCAGCGACAAACTTTGATTTGCGAAGCTACGCGCCGTCGCATATTGGCTGCTTTTAGCCTGCGATTGTGACAACACGATGGAACGCGATGCTGCAATCGGATCGTCAGACGGGTTGCTAACACGACGTCCAGTAGAAAGCTGTGTTCCAACTTTTAACCAAGAAGATTGCGCATCGCTAATGCCGCGCACCTGCTGGTCGAAGATCATACTCGTGCTAAGTCTCATGGTTATGATTTCTCCAATTAGCCACGAATGCCCATCAAGGCATTAAAAATAGTATTTGCTGTTTGCAGAACCTGCGCATTCGCCATATAAAACTGCTGGTACCTGGTAAGGTTGGCATACTCTTCATCAAGGTTCACGCCGGACACTGACTGCTGACGGTCACTAAGCTGAGTAACCACATTCTTCTGCGTGGTACTGGCGGTTTCAAGGGTGCTAGTTTTATTACCTACTGTACTGACCAGGCTGGCGTAAGCTTGCGAGATCGTCGCATTACCGTTCACTAACTTTTCATCTTGCAAAGCCAGCAGTTTTTGCGCGTTTGTATTATCACTTTCACCGCTGGTTGCGCTGGATGCCGCAGCAATTTGCGACTCATCGGTGATCGCGACCGACATGCCCGCAATGACGTTCTGGACCGGTTTGACCAGGAAACTGTCTTTCGCGTTAGGCGCGGGTGAGGTGCTCACCGTCAGTTTCAGGCCATCAAAGTTGAGGGTGCCGTCGGTCGCATCTGGCGTAACGCTAAACTTCACGTTGTCGGACATGCGGGTCACCGACCAGTTGCTGCCATCATAACTTACGGTGTAGTTAGAGGCTTTCATCGCGCTGGTGTCTGACCATGCCGCCGTAACGGTAGCCGCTGAGGTATTTTTGCTGTTACCCACTACGGTTGGCGAACCGATATTAAAGAAGTTGCCCCCCTGGTCGCCGTTGCTGTCATAACCTTCGCTGTGCACGGTATTGAAGCTGGTGGTGAACGCTGCCGCTAACTGGCCGAGCTGATTTTGCGCGGTATCCAGATCCTGGGTGCGGAACGCCAGCAAACCGCCGAGTGAACCGGTGGTTAGCGTCTTCTCAGGGATCTCAACGTTACCTGCCTGCTTATCGACATAACCGACAGTGGTACGTGTTGAATCGCTGCTGGACGGCATCGCCACTAAGCTGGTGGAGTTTTTACCATTCACCAACGTCACACTGCCCATCGAGACAATATAGCTGCCGTCCTGCTGGGATACGTTCACGCCCACCACATTGTTCAGGCTATTCACCAGCTGATCGCGCTGATCCAGCAAATTGTTCGGCGCCGCGCCACCGCCGGTGGTCAGCTTGGCGATCTGGCTGTTCAGGTCGGCAATCTGGCTGGTGAAGGTGTTGATCTGATCGACGTTCGAGGCAATATCCGTGTTAACGCTATTTTGCATATTGTTGAGATATTGCGCGGTGGTCTGGAATTGGTTCACCAGGCCTTGGGCGTAGCTCAGCATTGACTGACGCGCCGAGGGATCGTTGGCGTTACTCACCACGTTCTGCACGTTGGTGAAGAAGCTTTGGATTGAGGTCGACAAGCTGGTGGTCGACGTCGACAGCAGATCGTCAATGTTGGAAATTTGGTTGTATTGCGTGTTCACTGCGCTGTAATTGGCGCTGGAGCCACGCAATTGCGCAGTAATGAACTCATCGTATTCACGCTGTACGCCGGAGAGCGTTACACCGTTGCCGTAATAGCTGTTGCCCTGCAAGGTGCTGTTCGACTGCGACAAAATCGCCGTCTGACGCGAATAGCCCGCTACCGTGTAATTACTGATGTTGTTACTGGTGGTGCTTAATGCAGCCTGTGCGGCGCTCAGCCCACTCATCGCTGAGTTAATTATGCTGGACATCTCGGTTCCTTAATTTCCCGTTAACCGGGCTGGCAGTCATCAGTGCGATTGCGCGGACGAGAACGCCCGCGGCATGTGATTGTTATCGGCGTGCTTAAGTGAAACTTGAGAGCAAAAATCAGAACAAATCGGTGATGTCGTTGCTATACGCCTTCACCACTTTTTCGCCCATGTTTTTGAATTGCTGGATCATTCCCACCAGTTTCTGCGCATAGTTTGGATCGGTGGCGTAACCGGCGGCCTGCAAGGCACGCGCGCCCTGCTCGGCACTCGGTGCGTTGGCAACGGCGGCATAACGAGGATTATTGGACAGCAGTTTGACGTAATCGCTGAGCGCTTCCATATAGGAACCATACACACGGAAACTGGCGCGCACTTTCTTCGCTGCCCCGCCTTCGTATTCGGTGGTCATGATATCGGTGGTTTCGCCCTTCCAGTCGCCGCTCGCCTTGATGCCAAACACGTTGTAACTCGGCTTGCCGTCACGCGTCAGAATCTGTCGCTGGCCCCAGCCGGATTCCAGCGCGGCCTGCGCCAGAATCAGGTGATGCGGAATACCGCTCTGCTGGCTGGCGACCTGCGCCGGCTGCGCCAGCTGCGCGATAAAGTCGTTGCTGTCGCTCGGCAAACTGCTGGGCGAGACCGGCAAACGCGGCACCGCTTTACGTACCATCTGCTCCAGCTGATTCGACGGCAGATTGCTATAGATGAAGCTGTTATCCAGCTTCATCGGCACCGTACCGGCGGTTTCGTCCGGCTCCTGAGCGGGCTGCATCTGCTTAACGATGATATCGGCCATGCCGAGACCACGTTTGCCTATGTCCTGTGCAATCTGCTGATCGTACATCGAGGTGAAAAGCCGCGTCTGATCGTTGCTCAGCAGGCCATCCTGCGGCAGCGCTGCACGCATGCTTTTCATCATCATCTGCACAAACATCCCTTCCACCTGTTTGGCCACCTGCATCGCCTTCCCTTTCGGGTCGGCGGCGGCTTCGCGTTTCAGGTCGTTCAGCGAGCGGCTGTCGTACGCCGCATTCACCAGCGATTGCGTATCGTTCATCAGATAATTTCCAGTTTGGCGCGCAAGCAGCCTGCGCTTTCCATCGATTGCAAAATCGACATCAGCTCAATCGGTGACGCACCCAGCGCATTCAGTGCACGCACCACGTTATTGAGGTTGGCGCTGGCGTTAACCCGTTGCAGCGCGCCGCCACTCTGGCGCAGATCGATCTGGGTATTGTTGGTGGTCACAGTCTGCCCACCCGCCAACGGCGTATCCGGCTGACTGACGTTCTGCTGCTGATTGACGGTAACCGACAGATTGCCCTGCGCCACCGCACAGGTGTTCAGCGTCACTTCGCGGTTCATCACCACCGAACCGGTACGTGAGTTGATAATCACCTTGGCATCTTCGAGCGGCACCGCAACATCGAGGTTCTGAATTTCGGCCAGCAGACGCACCTGAGAACTGTTATTCGGCGAGACGCGAATCTGCACAGTACGGGCATCCAGCGGCTGCGCCGAACCAATCCCACGGCTGTTGATGGCGTCGGCAATGCGCTGCGCCATGCTGAAATCTTCATTATTCAGCTGCAGGTTAATGGTGTTCTGGCTACCAAAGTTGCTCTGCAGTTCACGCTCTACCGTGGCGCCGCCGGTAATGCGGCCACCGTTCAGCTGGTTAACCTGCACGCTGCTGCCACCGGCTGAAGCGCCGGCACCGCCGACCAGAATGTTACCCTGCGCCAGCGCATAAACCTGGTTATCGACGCCTTTCATCGGCGTCATCAGCAGCGTACCGCCGCGCAAACTCTTGGCGTTACCCAGCGAAGAAACCACCACATCAACGGTTTGCCCCTGACGCGCAAAGGTTGGCAGCTTGGCGGTCACCATCACGGCCGCTACGTTTTTCAGCTGCATATTGGTGCCAGCCGGCACAGTAATGCCGAGCTGGGAGAGCATGTTGCTCACGGTTTGGGTGGTGAACGGCGTTTGGGTGGTCTGGTCACCGGTACCATCAAGGCCCACCACCAAACCGTAACCGATCAGCTGGTTGTCGCGCACGCCCTGCACGGAGGTCAGATCGCGGATGCGGTCAGCATGCGCCAGTAAGCTGAAACCGAGCAGCATGCCAAGGCTCAGGCGGAGCAGAGTCGTCATATTCATTGTTACTACCTCTTACATCGGCGAGACGTTCAGGAAGAAACGCTGGAACCAGCCCATCGTCTGCGCTTCATTGATATAACCATTTCCGACGTACTCAATACGTGCATCGGCCACCTGCGTTGACAGCACCGCGTTGCTGGCGCTGATGGTGCGTGGGTTAACCACGCCCGAGAACCGGATAAATTCGGTGCCCTGGTTAATTTCGATCTGTTTCTCACCCACCACGCGCAGGTTGCCGTTCGACAACACCTGATTGACGGTGACGGTGATGGTGCCCGTAAAGGTGTTGTTGGCCGTCGCGCCACCTTTACCGGCGAAGTCATTTTTGCCATTGGCATCCAGCGTGGCTTTTTCGCCACCAGCACCCACCAGACCGCTCAGGCCGGTTGGTACACCTGTCACACCAAAACTGTTGCTGCCATCGCGGCTGGCATTGGCCGAAGAACTTTTGCTGGCGCTGACGTTTTCCTGCAAGGTGATCGTCAATGTATCGCCAATGTTGCGTGGACGACGATCCTCAAACAGCGGCTGATAGCCGTAGTTCAGCGGTGCGACGCCCTGAAAAATGGAACCGTTCACCACCGGCGGTGCGGATGGCGTCGGCTCTGCCGTAGTCGATCCCTGTACCAGTGGTGTGCGCGGAACCAGCGCACAACCGTTAAGCGTGAGTAGCAGCGTGGCTACCAACCAATGACCAGGCTTGAGAATCACTTGCTTCGCCACTTTTTGACCTTCTTCATGTTGCTTAATCAGGCCAGCGGAGCTGGCCCAACGACACCAGCATTACAGCTGGGTTAACTTCGCCAGCATCTGATCGGAGGTGCTGATCGCTTTACTGTTGATCTCGTAGGCGCGCTGCGTCTGAATCATGGTGACCAGCTCTTCCGCCACGTTGACGTTCGAGGTTTCGACATAACCCTGATACAGCAGACCCGCGCCGTTCTGGCCTGGCGTACTCTGCGTCGCCGCACCGGATGCCTGCGTCTCCTGATAGAGGTTTTCACCCTGGCTGTTCAGGCCCGCATCGTTCATGAAGGTGCTCAGCGTCAGCTGACCGACCTGCGCCGGGTTGGTCTGGCCCTGCTGCGTTACGCTCACCACGCCATCGCGCGAGATCGTGATGCTGGTGGCGTTAGCCGGAATAGTGATGCCTGGCTGTACCGGATAACCGGCGTTAGTCACCAGCTGACCGTTCTGGTCAACCTGGAATGAACCATCACGGGTATACGCCGAGGTGCCGTCCGGCATCTGCACTTCGAAATAACCCTGGCCGTTAATCGCCACGTCTTTCGAGTTGCTGGTCTGCGACAGGTTACCCTGCTGATGCAGACGTTCAGTGGTGACAGGACGCACACCGGTACCTATCTGCAAACCAGACGGCAGCGTGGTTTGCTCTGACGACTGCGTGCCCGGCTGACGCAGGGTTTGGTACATCAAATCTTCGAATACCGCGCGCGAACGTTTAAAGCCGTTGGTGCTTACGTTCGCGAGGTTGTTGGAGATGACGTCCATGTTGGTTTGCTGAGCGTCAAGACCGGTTTTGGCGATCCATAAAGAACGAATCATGGTGTTTTCCTTACGCCTTAGCTGCTCATGTTGAGCAAGCTGTTAGCTTTTTGTTCGTTTTCATCGACGTTGGAGATCACTTTCATCTGCATCTCAAAACGTCGGGCGTTGGCGATCATATCGACCATGGTTTCCACCGGCTTGACGTTACTGCCCTCCAGCACGCCGGGCATCACCGTCATGGTGGCATCATTTGCCAGCGCAGCGCCGCGCGTCGCCTGGGTTTGCTGATTAGGACGGAACATGCCGTCATCACCGCGCTGCATCTCTTTACCGGTGGCGCGCACCAGCTTCAGGCGACCAATCTGCACCGTGGCATTGGGTGCATCACCGGCGTTACGCGAGGTGATGGTCCCGTCTGCCGCGATGGTCAATTCAGCGCCTTGCGGGATGGCGATCGGACCCCCATCGCCCATTACGGGATTGCCCTGAATAGTCAAAATACCGGTCGCGCTGATCTGCATGTTGCCGTTGCGGGTATAAGCTTCGGTACCGTCAGCGGCACGCACCGCCAACCAGCCGTCCTGCGCGACCCCCACATCCAGCGTGCGGCCGGTGTTGTCCATCGAGCCCGGTGACATATCGGCGCCCGGCGTGGAAGCGGCAACCAGCGTACGCGTCGGCAGCGACCAGCCGCTGACCGGCACCGCGCGCAACGCGTTGAGCTGAGCACGAAAGCCCGGCGTTGAGGCGTTGGCGAGGTTGCTGGCCGTTACCGACTGCTGATCCAACGTCTGACTGGCCGCGCCCATGGCGGTATATATTGCGTGATCCATAAAGCAATCCCGTTAGCGAATTAACGTAAGTTAACCAGGGTGTTAAGAATCTGGTCCTGAGTTTTGATGGTCTGGCTGTTGGCCTGATAGTTACGCTGCGCAACGATCATGTTCACCAGCTCTTTGCTCATATCGACGTTGGACGCTTCCAGCGCACCTGAAGTCAGGTTGCCGTAAGTACCGGTGCCTGCCAGACCAGTGGCGGCCTGACCTGATGAGCTGGTGGCAGACCAGACGTTGTCACCTTCAGACTTCAGACCTTCCGGGTTAGAGAAACTCGACAAGACAATTTGTCCCAGAAGTTGGGTTTTCTGGTTGGAGTAGGTGCCAGTAATGGTGCCGTCATCATTGATGGTGTAGCTGGTGAGATCGCCAGGCTGATAACCGTCTTGCGTTGGGTTACCAAAAGTGGTCGCACCGGTGTTTTGCTGCAGGCTACCCAACATGCTCAGGCTGATATTCATGCCATTCGCCCCGTTGGTGCCGTCCACAACCAGGTTTGCCAGGGAAGCGCTGGTGTCAGCAACACCCGCTGCAGTGATTTTCCCCACCTGCGTCAGCTTACCGTTAGCATCAAATTGCATCTGATAACCCAGGTTGTCACCGCCCAAAGTATTACCAACTTCATTACCGGTGGTGGAGTCAACCATGTGCACGGTCCAGGTGTTATCCGCCGTTTTGATGTAGTACATGTCTAACTGGTGATCGTTACCCTGCGTGTCGTACACCGTCATGGTGGTTTTCGCGTTGTAGCTATCAACGTTGGACTTATCAAACGGGGTGACGGTCGGGGTGGTGCTGGTGGAGTTCAGGTTGGCAACCTGGGTAGCAGTTGTTGTTGCACGTGCCCCCATCTGCGTGGTTGGAATACTCAGCGCCACTGGGTTGGCACCGGTCTGAATGGTTGGTGGTGTACCGCTGGCCGGATAGCCGGTGACGTTCAGACCCTGGGTGTTCACCAGGTTACGGTTGGCATCCAGCGTGAACTGGCCGTTACGGGAATAGAACACACCGCCGCTGGCGTCGGTCATGCGGAAGAAACCGTTGCCGCTCAGTGCCACATCCAGTCCACGACTGGTTGACGTCGTACTTCCATCACCAAAGTCCTGAATGACGGCGGCAACTTTGGTACCCAAACCCACGTTAGAGCCGGCAAACATATCGGCAAAAGCAATGGTGCTGGATTTAAAACCGGCTGTGGCGGAGTTGGCGATGTTGTTACCAATCACATCCAGATTGCTGGAGGCAGCATTGAGGCCGCTCACCGCTTGTGAAAAAGACATGTAATCTCTCCTGCTAAAAGGTTAATCAGAGAATCTGACGAATTTCATCGAGGGTTGCGGAGCCCATGGTGCCGAGATCCAGTTTTGTGGTGCCATCAGTGGTGCTGACGCCATTGACGTAGGCATAGTTCAGCGGCTGCGCCACCAGTTGCGTGCTGCCATTGCTGGCGGCCAGCGAAACAGAATATTTGCCATCCGCGGCGGTAGAACCGTCATCCAGCTTGCCGTCCCACGAGAAGGTGTGGACGCCAGAGCTCAGTTTGCCGAGGTCAATGGTGCGGACCGTGGCGCCGTTACTGTCTTTAATCGTGACACTGGTGGCCGTGGACGCTGTCGCCAGCTCAATGCCAAACGGCGTAGTCGTACCGCTGCCCACCAATATCTGCGAACCATTGACCATCACACCGTGACCAATCAGCGTTGAACTCTGCAGCGACTGGCTGGTAGTGATCTGGCCAGAGATGGATCCCAGCGTGGTATTCAGCTTTTCAATACCGCTCAGGGTGTTGATCTGTGCCAACTGCGTGGTGAGCTGGCTGTTATCCATAGGATTAGTGGGATCCTGGTTTTTCAGCTGCGCCACCAGCATGTTCAGGAACTGATTCTGCAGGTCGGCGGAAGAGTTACCGCTCGAAGCGCTACTGGAGGTCAGTACCGTTGGGTCCAGACTGTCTTTAATTCCTACTGCTACGCTCATATTCGTTCTCCGTTACTGACCGATAGTGAGAGTTTTCATCATCATTGACTTCACCGTGTTCAGCACTTCAACGTTGGCCTGGTAGCTGCGCGACGCGGACATGGTGTTAACGGTTTCGGACACCACATCAACGTTTGGCATCTTGACGTAGCCCTTCTGATCCGCCAGCGGATTGCCCGGGTCGTACACCAGTTTTGCCGGGGTAGGATCGTTCACCACGCCAGCGACCTTCACGCCGCCGGTGGCTGCACCTTGTGCGGCGTCGGTCTGGAAAATCACCTGCTTCGCCACGTAAGGCTGGCCATCTGGGCCGGTCACGCTGTCGGCGTTGGCCAGGTTACTGGCACTGACGTTGAGGCGCTGTGATTGCGCTGTCATCGCAGAACCGGCGATATCAAAGATATTCAGCAATGCCATGCTTATTGCCCCTGCAGAACGCTCATCATGCCTTTGATCTGGCTACTGATGAGGGTGAGATCGGTTTGGTATTTCAGGCTGTTATCAGCAAACTGCGTACGTTCGCGATCCATATCCACGGTGTTGCCATCCGCGGCGGGTTGATCGGGAATGCGGTACAGCAGATCCAGTG
This sequence comes from Pantoea endophytica, assembly GCF_002858935.1. Taxonomy (GTDB): domain Bacteria; phylum Pseudomonadota; class Gammaproteobacteria; order Enterobacterales; family Enterobacteriaceae; genus Pantoea; species Pantoea leporis. Next base: position 146,722 of record NZ_PJRT01000002.1, read on the forward strand.
ACGGCTGAGAGTTGGTTTGCGCTTCAATGTGGCGTGAGGACGTCACATTCAGCGCCAGACTGCTGCCTTCGGCGCGACCGTTTTGCATCACCTTGCTCAGCTGGCTGGCAAAGTCGATATCCCGCGCCTGGTAGCCCGGGGTATCGGCGTTGGCAATGTTTGACGCCAGGATTTCCTGACGCTGAGCACGTAGGTTTAACGCTTCAGTACCAAATCGCAGCGCGGCATCGAGTTTGTCGAGCATGCTTCCTCCGCGAATGAGAATTTCGAGCTGACAGCTTAAGTGGACAAATGCAAGGGTGATCGTCTGAATAGCAGCAAAAATGACGGCTATTTTTGACATTGATTTTTTTGCGCGAGGCGTAGACTCAGTGCCATCTTCTCGTCAGGAGGCGTTATGCGCAGATATTCCACCTTGCTAGCCACACTTTTGCTGGCACTGGCGCTACCCAGCTCTGCTGCGGACCTTACCGCGCAGTTGACCCAATTTTTTAAAGCGCGCGACCCACAACATGCCGCGGGCATGACGGTGGTGGTGCGTACGCCACAGGCGCAGTGGCCAAACTGCGAAACCCCTGAACTGCAGCTACCGGGCAATAGCCGTCAGTGGGGCAACATCAGCATCGCCGCCAACTGCGACCAAAATCGTCGTTTCCTGCAGGTTCAGGTGCAGGTCACCGGGCAATATCTGGTGGCGAGCCGTCAGGTGGCGCGCGGCAGCAATCTCAGCCCGACGGACGTGCGTCTGGCAACCGGACGTCTCGATGAACTGCCAGCACGCGCATTGATGGACAGCAGCGGCGTCATCGATGCGATCGCACTACGCGATATCCCGCCAGGACAGCCGGTCACCGCCACCATGGTACGTCAGCCGTGGCGCGTGAAAGCCGGTCAAAATGTGATGGTAGTCGCCAGTGGAAACGGGTTTAATGCCAGCAGCGAAGGACGTGCGCTGAACAACGCCAGCGCGGCACAAATGGTGCGCGTGAGGATGGGAAATGGTCAGGTTGTCAGTGGTCGCGTCGACGCGGATGGGAATATTCTGATATCGCTATAAAGCGTTAAAGAACCCTGTTGTTCTGCCGATAGAGATATCAACAAAGACATTACCCTATGCTGACTCAGTTGGCTGACCCCCAACTGACCTTACAGGAGCCTTACCATGAGCATCGACAGAACGCAGCCTACGAATCCGGTTAGCACTGTTCAAACACGCGACAATAACGATAACAGCAGCAAAGTGCGTCAGAGCGCGACGCCCGCAGCCAGCACCACCAGCGAAAGCGGTGCGGAAGTGAAGTTGAGTACCGCGCAGGCGCAACTGATGCAGCCTGGCAGCAAAGATATTAATACAGCGCGCGTTGAGCAGCTGAAGACGGCCATTCGTAATGGCGAATTGAAAATGGATACCGGTAAGATCGCCGACGCGCTGATCGCCGATACCAAGGCGTATTTAGAGGGTAACTAATCCCAATGGACCATCTGCTGATCACCTTAGACAAAATGCAGGACGTGCTGACATCCCTTGCGGTGGTAATGGATGAGGAACAACAGCAACTTTCTGCCGGCCAGATCAATGGCAACCTGCTGCAGCGTATTTCTGAAGATAAAAGCGCGCTGCTGACGACGTTGAATTATCTGGACGAGATGCGCCGCACCACCGAGAAAACGCTCGGCACGCAGGCGCCCTATGGTGATCACAGCGATCGCGAAAGCCGCTGGATGCGTATTCAGCAGCACACGCGCCGCTTGCGCGATGCCAATACGCATAACGGGATTTTGTTGCAGCATCAAATCGGCTACACCAATGAAGCATTGGCGGTGTTGCGACCCCACCAAACCCAGGCGTTTTACGGCCCGGATGGTTTGGGTAAAGGTCAGGCGACGCTGAGTCGTAAAGGGTAGAAAAAAGTGGGTTTGAAGAGGCTGCTATCTTTTGGGATGGCGGCCTTTTTGTTGTGTGCGGGACCTACAGCATCTGCCGCTGCCGGGCGGTCCTCGCGCCGCTTACGCGGTACCTTCAGCTTCAACGTTGTGCCGACGTACCGTTCGGGATCGGGCTTCCTGCCCGGCCCGAACTGAGCCCCGCATCCATGCGGGTCTCTCCTGGCCCACCGTTTACGCTTCAGCGCTGCGGATTGCCCTTACGCAGCGGCAGACGCTGCATGTCCATTAAGAGAGTGCGGCCTTTAAACCAGCGTGCGTCGCGCGAAGTCGCGCGGGCGGAAGCCGAGCAGACCAAGCATCACAAAGTATGCGCCGCCGCCAATGGCGCAGACCGCCGCCAGACGAATCAGGCGCCACCACATCTGCCCCTCTTCCCATGCCGGCATCACCTGCAGAATGCCAAACAGCGCTGCGGCCATTACCACTACGGCAATCAGCAAACGGGTCAGGAAACTGAACCAGCCAGGCTGCGGCTGGAAGATATCCTGCTTACGCAGTTGCCAGTACAGCAGCGCAGCATTCAGGCAAGCGGCCAGACCGATCGACAGCGACAAACCGGCATGTTTGAGCGGGCCGATAAACGCCAGGTTCATCAGCTGCGTCACAATCAGTGTCACGATGGCAATTTTCACCGGAGTTTTAATGTCCTGACGAGAATAGAAGCCGGGTGCCAGCACTTTCACCACGATCAGCCCCATCAAACCCACTGAATAGGCAATCAGCGCGCGCTGCGTCATCAGGGCATCAAACGCGGTGAACTTGCCGTACTGGAACAGCGCGACCGTCAGCGGCCCGGACAAAATGCCCAACGCCACCGCGCTCGGCAGCGCCAGCAGGAAGCAGAGGCGCAGGCCCCAATCCATCAACCGTGAATACTCTTCCTGATTACCGCTGGCAAAACTCTTCGCCAGCGAGGGCAGCAAAATGGTGCCCAGCGCCACGCCCAGCACGCCGGAAGGAAACTCCATCAGGCGATCGGCGTAGTACATCCACGAAACCGAACCGGAAACCAAAAAGGAGGCGAAAATGGTGTTGATGATCAGTGAAATCTGGCTCACCGACACGCCGAGTATCGCCGGCCCCATTTGACGCATTACGCGCCATACGCCCGCATCGCGCAGATTCAGACGTGGCAAAACCAGCATGCCAATCTTCTTCAGATGCGGCAACTGATAGAACAGCTGCAACACGCCGCCGACCACCACGGCCCACGCCAGCGCCATCACCGGCGGATTAAAATGCGGCGCAGCGAAGACAGCAAAACCAATCATGCTGATGTTCAGCAGCGTCGGCGCAAACGCCGGCACGGAAAACCGGTTCCAGGTATTGAGGATCGCGCCCGCCAGCGAGGCCAGCGAGATCAGCAAAATATAGGGAAAGGTGACGCGCAGCAGCGCGCTGGTTAAGGCAAATTTATCGGCGGTATCGGCAAAGCCTGGCGCCGTCACCACAATCACCCAGGGCGCAGCGATCATCCCTAACACGGTCACCACCGCCAGCACCAGCGTCAGTAATCCGGAGACGTAAGCGACAAACACGCGCGTGGCATCTTCACCCTGCTTGCTTTTATATTCCGCGAGGATCGGCACGAACGCCTGAGAAAACGCGCCTTCAGCGAAGATACGGCGCAGCAGGTTCGGCAGTTTGAAGGCAACAAAGAAGGCATCGGTTGCCATTCCTGCGCCGAAAACGCGCGCCACAATGGCATCGCGGGCAAAGCCCAGTACGCGGGAAAACAAGGTCATCGAACTGACCGCAGCCAGCGATTTCAACAAATTCATATTGAGTGGCGCATCCTGAAAAGTGTCGGAGAAATGAGCGACTTAGCGCGGACATCCCGTGATGTCCGGCGATAGTCTACTGCCACGGCGGGAAATGACCAGCATTGAGTGTTACAAGGAATTATTCACGTTCGGCATCGCGCCACAATTTTTCCACCAGACGCTGCGCCGCCAGCGCCTGTTCGCCACTGGTTTCAGGCATCGTCTGATTTTCAACACACTGAATGAAATGGTGCGCTGCGCCGCTGAAACCGCGCTGAGTAAGGTGGCTTTGCCACGCGGGCGGCACATCACGCACCATGCCGCCGCGGTTTTCCTGCTGCCAGTCGCGCATCTCGTTAATTTCGATGTAATCACCGTCGCAGATGGCGCTGACGACTTCGCGTTGCGTCCCGGCGCGACGATGCATGCTGGTGGTGATTTGCAGCGATCCGGCGGAGAAATGGTGTTCGGCGTACAGCATCGCGCCATCATCATTGGTCTCAATGTGCCCTAACTCGCGCGTCAGGCTGCCGCCCGCCAGCCACAGCGCGGTGTCCACCACGTGCAGATAATCGTCCAGCAGGGTAAAACGCAAATCCTGTGGACCCACGCTATCCGCGCGGTGCTTTTCAATGCGCAGCGAGGCGGCGCGTGACATGTCACTTTTCAGCTGCTGATAACGCGGCGCAAAGCGGCGGTTAAATGCCACCATCAGCTTGCGCTTCTGCTTGTCCGCCAGCGCCACCAGCGCTTCGGCCTGTTGCAGCGTTTCGGCTAACGGTTTATCGACGCACACATCTTTGCCCGCCAGCAGCAGCGCTTTAACCACTTCGTAATGGCTGGCGGTGCTGCTGTGAACAAACACCGCATCACTGGCGGCGGCCAGCGCATCCAGTTGACCAAAATAAGGTATGCGATAGCTATCGCAGATCGGTTGCGCCTTTGCCTGATTGGGCGAAAACGCACCCGCTAATTGCCAGCCGCTGGCTTGCGATAAAACCGGCAGCCATGCTTTCTGCGCGATACCGCCCAATCCTACAATGCCAATACGCAATGTCATATTAGTGCTCCTTTTGCAGCAGCTGTTGCAGTTGCGACTGCAACTCAGCAACCGTTTCTTCAAGTTGCGCGACACGCGCGGTTAAATCGCCGTTGTCACTGACGCTTTCTGCGCTGGCCGCGTCTTCCTCTACTTCGCCACCAAAAAGATGCATATAGCGGCTTTCACGTTTGCCCGGTTCGCGCGCCAGTCGCACCACCATTGGGCCATCCTCGCGCGTGCTTAAACCGATAAGCGTCTGCTCGACTTCATTCATATCGCTGAATTCATGCAGACGACCGCTGCGGGTGCGCAGTTCGCCCGGCGTCTGTGCACCGCGCAGGAACAGCAGCGTCAGCACGGCGACTTCAGCGCTATTCAACTGCAGATTGCCGAAAGCGGAATTGCAGAAGCGCTGTTCATACTTGCTGACGCGTTGACCGAAGCCGTTATTGGCGGTCACCAGATGCTTTTTCACCAGCTCATCAAGCTGCGCTTGCACCTCCATCTCGCTGAGATTGAGCACCGGTTCGCGGTTAGATTTCTGATTACAGGCGGTGACAACGCCATTAAGGGAGAGCGGATATTGATCCGGCGTGGTGACCTGCTTCTCCAGCAGGCATCCAATCACGCGCAATGCCTGCGCGGATAAGGCCATTTTCATTGAGGTGATCCCTTATTATTGTCCACGACGATCCGGGGTCCACTCCCGGCAGGTCAACGCGGTGAGTACATGATCCTGCCAGCGCCCATCGATCAGCAAGTAATCTTTGGCGTAACCCTCTTTTTCAAAACCAAGACGCGCCAGCAGATCGCCACTGCGCTGATTGTGCGGCATATAATTAGCCATTATGCGGTGAATACGTTGCTGGCGTTGCATATAGCGAAGGGTGGTAGTGAGCGCTTCAAACATCAGTCCCTGACCTTGCCACTTCTCGCCCAGTGAATAGCCGAGATAGCAGGCGTGAAACGATCCGCGCAGCACGTTGCTGTAATTCGCCACACCACGCACTTCGGTCTCTTCCGGGTCCATCAGCACAAAATAGTAGGCTGAGCCCTGTTTATGCATGTCGGCGATCAGTCCGAGGCGCGCTTGCCAGCCCGAAGGATAACAATGGCTCTCGTCGCGCACCGGTTCCCACGGCTTGAGAAACGCACGATTTTCAGCGTAATAATCCGCTAATCGCCAGGCATCGCGTTCGTGTACTAAACGCACCACTAAGCGATCGGTAGTGAGGCGCACGCGTGGGCCAGCAGAACGATAGCCAAACATCATGACTCCTGAAATCCATAACTTAAGAAAGATGTACGCCAGCGGCGATACTTCTCACTATAACCGTCACCCAGCTTGCGGTAAAACCCTTGAACGCGTTCCTCAGGATTCATCCTGATTTAGGATTAATATTTCTGCGGATTCGATGAAAAAATATCATCCTGAGAAAGCTGTTTTTCGCCGCTGTGCAGGCGGAAAATAGACCAATTGGTCTCTTATCTCCTCTCATTTGCTCAGGAATTAGCATGTCTCGGGTTGCGCGGGCACGACGCCTCGGTAAAACATTTCTTTTAGTGGATAACATGCTGGTTGTGATGGGCTTTTTCGTGGTGTTTCCCCTCATTTCCATCCATTTTGTCGAACAGCTGGGCTGGGCCGCGTTGATGGTCGGTATTGCGCTTGGCTTGCGCCAGTTCGTCCAGCAGGGATTCGGCATCTTCGGCGGTGCGATTGCCGACCGTTTTGGTGCGCGTCCGCTGATCGTTACTGGTATGCTGATGCGCGCGGCGGGTTTTGCCTGCATGGCGCTGGCGCATGAACCCTGGCTGCTGTGGTTTGCCTGTTTGCTTTCCGGCCTTGGCGGTACGCTGTTTGATCCGCCACGCAGCGCGCTGGTGATGAAACTGGTGCGCGCACGCGATCGCGGCCGCTTCTTCTCCCTGCTGATGATGCAGGACAGCGCCGGTGCGGTGCTGGGTGCGCTGATTGGTAGCTGGCTGCTGGCGTGGGATTTCCGTCTGGTGTGCTGGGTTGGCGCGGCGGTATTTGTCACTGCTGCGCTGTTTAACGCCGTTTGGTTACCGGCGTGGCGCATCTCGACCGAACGCATTGCGATGCGTGAAGGGATGCAACGCGTCTGGCAGGACAAGCGTTTTCGCCTGTACGTGCTGACTTTGACCGGCTACTACATTCTCGCCGTGCAGGTGATGTTGATGCTGCCGGTGATGGTGAATCAGGTAGCCGGGGCGCCTGCTGCGGTGAAGTGGATGTACGCGATTGAAGCGCTGCTGTCATTAAGCCTGCTCTATCCGCTGGCGCGCTGGAGCGAAAAACGCTTCCGCCTCGAAACGCGTTTGATGGCCGGCTTGTTCCTGATGACGTTCAGCCTGCTGCCGGTTGGCATGACCGATTCGCTGCCGTCGCTGTTTATGCTGATCGCCCTCTTTTATCTGGGCTCAATCATCGCGGAACCGGCGCGAGAAACGCTCAGCGCTTCGCTGGCCAGTTCGCGTGCGCGCGGCAGCTATATGGGCTTCAGCCGACTCGGCCTCGCGATTGGCGGTTTGATCGGCTACTCCGGTGGCGGCTGGATGTTCGATATGGGCCAGCAATGGGCGCTGCCGGAACTGCCGTGGATGCTGCTGAGCAGCGTTGGCATGATCACCCTTTTGGCGCTTTGGTGGCAGTTCCAGCCGCGTTCGGTGGCACCAGCGATTTTCAGCAGCTAATTTGCCCCCGCCACAGATCTCTTCCATACTTCCCGCACGTCCGGAAAAAGGGTGACCTCTGTCACCCTTAGAACCACAGGAGAAACGGGATGAAACTCTACATCTACGATCACTGCCCTTTCTGCGTCAAAGCACGCATGATTTTCGGCTTAAAAAATCTGCCGTTAGAACTCATCGTTATGCTAAATGACGACGAGCAAACACCGAAAAAATTGATCGGCCAGAAAATGGCGCCGATTCTGCAACAGGCCGACGGCAGCGCTGTACCGGAAAGTATGGATATTGTGCGGCTGGTAGATAAATACGATCACCAACCGCTGCTTAATGGCAAAAGCAACCCTGCGATCAGCGACTGGCTGCGCCACGTGAATGGCTACGTCAATAAGCTGCTGCTGCCGCGCATCGCCGATGCCTCCTTCGCCGAATTCGCTACGCCGGAAGCGCGTAGCTACTTCAGCGAGAAGAAGCAGGCCAGCGTGGGCGATTTCAGCGAGTTGCGTAAACACGCGCCGGGCTTAATCAAAAACATCAGCGACGATCTGCGTCAGCTCGACAAGCTGATCGTCAAACCCAATGCGGTAAATGGCGAACTGTCGGAAGATGATATTCATCTTTTCCCGCTGCTGCGCTCCTTAACGCTGGTCAACGGCATTGAATGGCCAAGTCGCGTTGCCGATTATCGCGACAACATGGCGAAACAAACCCAGGTTAATCTGCTCTCCTCCATCGCCGCATAATCTTCATCCCTGAGAGGCGCTGCGGCGCTTCTCATCTCTCTCCTGGTGACACATGCCGCTGATTCAGGCAGGCTATCGCTGTTTTGCCGTTTCGATCAGGATGAGGACAATATGAAAAAGGCGCTTACCGGGCTTTTCGCTCTGCTTTTTGCCGTGCTACTCAGCGGCTGTAACCAATTGACGCAATACACCATCAGCGAACAGGAAGTGAATCAGGCGCTGCAAAAGCGCAATAACTTCGAAAAAGATATCGGCGTTTCCGGGCTGGTGAATGCGCACATTGTGCTGAGCGATCTCAACAGCCAGATTGGCCGTGAAGAACCCGGCAAAATAACGCTCTCGGGTAAAGCCAACATCAATGTCAGCTCGCTGTTTGGTCCGCAGCAGGCCGAAATGCTGCTGAAGATGAAGGCGCAGCCGGTTTACAACGCACAGGAAGGCGCGATTTATCTGCATGACATGGAGATTGTCGATGCGCAGGTGCAGCCAGAGAAAATGGCGTCGATTATGAAAACCCTCACGCCGTATCTCAATGAGTCGCTGAAGCGCTACTTTAATGAGAGACCTGCTTATGTGCTGAGTGCAGACCGCAGCAAAGGCGAAGCGCTGGCGAAGAAACTTGCTAAAGGAATTGAAGTGAAACCGGGCCAATTGGTGATTCCGTTTACAGATTAATCCGCGCAACCGCACCTTCCGGTGCGGTTTTTGTTTGTCACAATAAAATCCCGTGCAAACGGTTGCCCACATCCTTATGATTACTCCCCGGCCTAAACGTGCCTCTCGTTTTCTTCTCAGCCGGAGTCTTTTTGAATGACAGCCCAACCTCAGCACATTACCATCCGCCGCCCTGACGACTGGCACATCCATCTGCGCGATGGCGCGATGCTTAACGCCGTACTGCCTTATACCAGCGCAGTAAATGGTCGTGCGATTGTCATGCCAAACCTGGTTCCACCGGTTATCAGCGTGGCCGCTGCCGTGGCGTATCGCGAGCGCATCATGGCTGCGTTACCTGCTGAGCACGCTTTTACTCCGCTGATGACCTGCTATCTCACCGATTCACTTGATCCCGATGAGATCGAGCGAGGCTTCCGTGACGGCACTTTTACCGCCGCCAAACTCTATCCTGCGCACGCCACCACCAACTCCAGCCACGGCGTGACCAACATCGCCGCCATCGCTAAGGTGCTGGATCGCATGCAGCAGATCGGCATGCCAATGCTGGTGCACGGCGAAGTGACCGATTCTCACATCGATATTTTTGATCGCGAAGCGCGCTTTATTGAAACCGTGTTGGAACCGCTGCGTAAACAGTTCCCGGCGCTGAAAGTGGTGATGGAGCACATCACCACGAAAGAAGCGGCGGAGTATCTGGCAGCCGGTAATGATCTGCTGGGCGCCACAATTACGCCACAGCACCTGATGTTCAACCGTAACCACATGCTGGTGGGCGGCGTGCGTCCGCATCTTTACTGCCTGCCGATTCTGAAGCGCAATATCCATCAGGAAGCGCTGCGTAAGCTGGTTGCCAGCGGGAATCGTCGCGTATTCCTCGGTACCGATACCGCGCCACATCTGCGTCACCTCAAGGAAGCCAGCTGTGGCTGCGCCGGCGTGTTTAATGCGCCGACCTCATTGCCGGCGTACGCCACAGTGTTTGAGGAGCTGAATGCGCTGGAACATTTCGAAGCCTTCTGCTCGGAGAACGGCGCGAACTTCTACGGTCTGCCGCTGAATGAAGGCACGCTGACGCTGGTGCGAGAATCCTGGCAGGTTGAAGAGAGCATTGCGCTGGCGGATGACACGCTGGTGCCTTTCCTTGCCGGTGAAACGCTGAACTGGCGCATCAAAGAATAATTATCTGCTGCTTGCCTTCGGGAAATTTATACTGTACAAATAAACAGTATATTATCCCGGAGGCTTCTATGCGTGTTGAAATTACCGTAGCAAAAACTTCGCCCCTTCCTGCGGGTGCACTGGATGCACTCAGCGTCGAACTGGTTCGTCGCATTACGCAGGATTTCCCCGACGACGATCATCACGTCAAAGTGCGTTATGCCGGCGGCAACCAACTCAGCGTGTTTGGTGGCTGTAAAGAGTCACGCGAACGCATCAGCGAACTGTTACAAGAAACCTGGGAAAGCGCTGACGACTGGTTCAATAACGATTAACTGCCACTGTGCCGTTTTTGCCGGGTATCGCTATCCGGCTTTTTTGTTTTTATTTCCCTCTCGCCAGAAAAACTTCCTGCATCTAGACTCATGTTAAACGATCCCCTATTCTTGCCTCGTCATGCTTACAGGAGGTGTTTTACATGACTACTGAAAAACCAGAAGAGGCGATGACCTTCGGAGAATTGCTGGCATTTATTGCTGAGCAACAGCGCCGCTTAACCGTATTAGAAAATGCGTTTGCCACCTTGACCTTCTGTCTCGACGATCGCGCCAATCAGTTGCTGGTCCACAACCTGACGCTGGAAGCGCAAAACCAGAACCATGACGAGCAGTTACAGCAGCATTTTACCCGGCTGGCGGAAGAGATTCAGAAACGTCACGGCCTGCTGCCGGTCGAGCCACACTCATAAAAGTGCCCCCTTTTTCGGCCTAAAGTTTTCCCTTATAAAAGCCGATAACTTCGTCAGTGTTGCCAGTAATAATTCCAATAAAATGCCTGATGCTGCGGGCATTTTATTATTCGATTAAACGGCAATGTTAACCGCGTTTATTTTTACTCTGTTTAGGTTCGTCATACCTTTTAACTATTGTACCCGCTATTTCATGTTATAATTGTTTCGCTAGTGCACGATACAGCCGCATTGAACCTCAAGAAGCACTTCGTTTAACGAGTAATACGGAGGTTATAATGGACAGAAATAAAGACGTCATCCAGACTCATCCGTTGGTAGGATGGGACATCAGCACCGTAGACAGTTATGACGCCATGATGATTCGCCTGCACTCGCTCTCCTCGCAGGGGCAGAAAGAAGAAGAAGCTGACGTGGGTCCGACCTACTGGCTGACTACCGACGTAGCCAGACAGTTCATCTCTCTACTCGAAGCTGGCATTGCAAAAATAGAGTCTACCGAGCAGTACCTACGCGACAATCAAAAGCATTAATTTCTACTATCGCGTGAAAGGGCACCCAACAGGGTGCCTTTTTCATGGGCGCTCTCTTTTGATATGCTGTTGAAAAATTTCGCTGTTTTGCTGGAGTGATGTCGTTATGGTTTATGATCTGATTGTGGTGGGAAGCGGTTCGGTCGGCGCAGCAGCCGGGTTTTACGCCACGCAGGCTGGCTTATCGGTGCTGATGATTGATAGCGCCCATCCGCCGCACAGCCAGGGCACACATCATGGGGAAACCCGCCTGATTCGCCATGCGTATGGTGAAGGTGAACGCTACGTGCCGCTGGTGCTACGCGCACAGAAACTCTGGGATGAGCTGGAACGCCAGAGCGGCGAGCGCATCATGCATCGCAGCGGCATCCTCAACTTAGCGCCCATCACCTCCTCCTTTATTCAAAATGTTATCGATAGCGCGAGAGCGTGGCAGCTGGATGTGAAAATCCTGCAAGCCGATGAAGTGCGCGCGCGCTGGCCGCAGTTCACGGTGCCGGATGGCTACATCGGCGTGTACGAACCCAACTCCGGCTTCCTCAAATGTGAGCAAGCGGTGCGCAGCTGGGTGCAGCTGGCGGAACAGGCCGGTTGCGCGCAGCTGTTTAACTGTCCGGTGACAGAGATAGGTCGTGACGGCGATCTGCAGCAAGTCACCACCAGCGATGGCATTTTCCGCGCGCGTAAACTGTTGGTCAGCGCCGGTACCTGGGTGAGCCAGTTGGTCGCCGATCTGCCGGTTGCGCCCGTGCGCAAAGTTTTCGCCTGGTATCAGGCAGATGGTCGCTACAGCGAGAACAATAAATTCCCCGGCTTTACCGTGGAGATGAGCGATGGCAGCCACTTTTACGGCTTCCCGGCGGATAACAACGCGCTGAAAGTGGGACGTCACGATGGCGGACAGCTGATGCAAACGCCGGCCGATCGCAAACCTTTTGGCAGCATCGCGGTAGACGGCAACGAATCTTTTAGCTTCCTGCGTAAATTCCTGCCGGGCGTGGGCGTCTGTTTGCATGGCGAAGCCTGCAGCTACGACAATACGCCGGACGAAGATTTCATTATCGATACGCTACCGGGCGAACCTAATCGTCTGATCATCACCGGCTTAAGCGGACACGGTTTCAAATTCGCCAGCGTGCTGGGTGAACTTGCCAGTGAATTTGCGCAGAACAAACCGTTCTCTTTCGATATTGCGCCTTTCTCGCTCGCGCGATTTAACTAAACCATACTTGCCGGTACTAATCCTGTGCCGGCGAAATTGACACAAACTGACAGTTAATTACCTATATCAACATTCAGCGCCGCGCTATGCCGCATTTGGTGTAGTGAATATGCAATACTTCGCAATAAGCCCCGCCTTTTAAGCTATCCCTTCAATTATTCTGACTGAGTTTTAATTAAATCCTCATTTATTCCGAAGATGATTTTCAACTTTATAGAAAAGTAAGGTTAATTGATCTTTCATTGCAAAATGTAGATGCTCATTACCACTTATTTCATTCAGGTGATTTTAATGTGGCGTAATTCCACACAGCAATTCGGCGCTGTCTCGATTTTATTGCATTGGCTTATGGCGCTGGTTATTTACGGCATGTTCGCGCTGGGTTTGTGGATGGTCGGATTGGGCTATTACGATGGCTGGTATCACGATGCGCCCGAAATTCATAAAGGCATCGGCATTCTGCTGTTCGCTGCGCTGCTGCTGCGCCTCGGCTGGCGTTTTATTTCACCGCCGCCCAAACCGTTGGCGAGTTATTCGCCCGCCGTACGACGCAGCGCTACCGCCGCGCACTGGCTGTTATACGGCTTACTGTTGGTGCTGCTGTTCACCGGTTATCTCATCTCCACCGCCGATGGCAAACCGATCTCCGTATTTGGCTGGTTCGCGGTTCCCGCCCTGTTCAGCGGTGCCGCGCAACAAGCGGATCTGGCGGGTGACATTCATCTTTGGCTGGCGTGGGGTTTGGTGCTGATCTCAGCACTGCACGCGCTGGCAGCCCTGAAACACCATTTTATCGACCGTGATGTGACACTGAAAAGGATGTTGGGTTACCGCATCCCGTTAATCTCTGAAAAGGAAAAGTAACATGCTAAAGAAGACATTATTGGCAGTAGCAGCGGCCGGATTATTGAGCGCCAGCCTGACGGCCAGCGCGGCTGATTACAAATTTGATAAGGAAGGCCAGCACGCGTTTGTGCAGTTCCGCATTCAGCACCTGGGCTACAGCTGGTTGTACGGCACCTTTAAAGACTTTGATGGCAGCTTCACTTTTGATGAAGCCAATCCTGCGGCAGATAAAGTCAACGTGACCATCAACACCAACAGCCTCGATACCAACCATGCTGAGCGTGATAAACACCTGCGCAGCGCGGATTTCCTCAACACCGGTAAGTTCCCGCAGGCAACCTTTGCTTCTACCGCCGTGAAGAAAGAGGGTAAAGATTACAAGATCACCGGTGACCTGACGCTGAATGGCGTGACCAAGCCCGTCACGCTGGATGCAAAATTGATCGGTGAAGGCAAAGATCCATGGGGCGGCTACCGTGCAGGATTTGAAGCCAGCGGTGAGATCGTGCTGAAAGAGTTCAACATCAGCAAAGATCTTGGCCCGGCATCGCAGAAAGCTGAACTGATTATTTCGGTGGAAGGCGTGCGTAAGTAAACGAAGTACAGCCTGAAGTCCGCAGACCTCAGGCTGTTTTACGCTTATTTTTTATCTGGCGCCGGAATTGCCATCGTCATGTTCAGCAAACCACGTGATTTGTTGAACACTTTGTTGCCATTTTCACGGCCCGCACGGCGTGCGCGCTGCTCCTCTGGCGACAACGTTGACTCTTCCATGCAGATTGGGCTGCAGCAGTTGTTGTACTTTTCAGCGCAGCTTGGGCACTGAATAAACAGCAAATGACAGCCATCATTGATGCAGTTGGTGTGGCTATCGCAAGGCGTGCCGCACTGATGACAGCTGGAAAGAATATCGTCGGAAATACGCTCGCCCATGCGCTCGTCAAAGACAAAGTTTTTGCCCTTGAAACGCACCGGTAAGCCCTGTTCACGCGCCCGACGGGTGTATTCAATAATCCCGCCTTCGATGTGATAAACATCTTTGAAGCCGTTGTGTTTCATCCAGGCGCTGGCCTTTTCACAACGAATGCCACCGGTACAGTACATAACAATCTTTTTGTCTTTCTGATCCTGCAGCATATCAACGGCCATCGGCAGTTGATCGCGGAAGGTATCGGCCGGCACTTCCATCGCGTTATCGAAGCGCCCCACTTCATATTCGTAGTGGTTACGCATATCCACAAACAGCGCATCCGGATCGTCGAGCATCGCATTAACGTCCGCGGCTTTCAGGTAAGCACCCACATCGCTGGCATCAAAGCTGTTGTCTTCAATCCCATCCGCTACAATGCGTTCACGCACTTTCAGGCGCAGCACCCAAAAAGATTTACCGTCATCATCCAGCGCAATGTTCATGCGCAAGTTATTTAGCGCCGCATCAAAGGCATACAAAGCGGCCTTCATCTTTTCGTAGCGGCTGGCGGGCACGCTGATTTGTGCGTTGATGCCTTCATGCGCAACATAGACGCGACCAAACACCTTGAGTTTGGTTAACTCAACGTAGAGGGCATCACGGAAGGCTTTAGGATCGGCAATCTGGAAGTATTTATAAAAAGAGACTGTGGTACGTGGTTCGGTTTCCGCCAACATACGTTCCTTCAGCTCTTTATTGGAAACAAGGTTATGTAACACTGGCATGGTGTTCGTCCTGTTAGCAATCAGAGAAATTTAGCGCGCGTATGATACCCGAATTCTGCCTGATACAAAAATGTTGGTTTGATAAGCCTGCCGGCTGAAATTACACACGCATTTGTGCGCCACAATTGCGTTTTCGTGCGCATACCTGCTGTCGGAAAGCCGTCCTCGGTCTATGCTTGATTTCAGCCAGAATGAAAAAATGGCATAATGACAAAAAATTACAGAAACCGGACTCTCTGGCATAAGACGCAGGATACTGACATTTCCATGACTCAACTTCCCCAACTCACCCGTGAACTCTTCTATCCACGCTATTGGCTGACCTGGCTCGGCATTGGCTTTCTTTATCTGCTGGTGCTGTTGCCCTATCCGGTACTGCATGCAATTGGCTGCGGATTGGGTCGCGTTGCCATGCGCTTTATGAAGCGGCGCGTTGAAGTGGCGCAGCGTAATCTTGAAGTGTGCTTCCCCACTATGCCGACCAATGAACGCGACGCGATGGTAAAGCACAACTTCGAATCGGTAGGCATGGGGCTGATTGAAACCGGGATGGCGTGGTTCTGGCCAGACTGGCGTATTCGTAAATGGGTCACCACCAGCGGACTGGAGCACGTGACTAACGCGCTGGCAGAGAAGCGCGGCATATTATTAATTGGTATGCACTTTCTGACTCTGGAGTTGGGAGCGCGGGTATTTGGTATGCACAACCCAGGCATTGGCGTGTATCGTCCCAACGACAACAAGTTGATCGACTGGCTGCAAACCTGGGGCCGGATGCGCTCCAATAAAAGCATGCTGGACCGCAAAGATCTGAAAGGCATGATTCGCGCCATGAAGAACAACGACATTATCTGGTATGCACCGGATCATGATTATGGCCCGCGCAGCAGCGTGTTTGCGCCATTCTTCGCGGTTCAGGACGCGGCGACCACCACCGGCACCCATATGCTGATTCGTCTGGCAAACCCAAGCGTGGTGCCGTTCCTGGCGCGACGTCTGCCGAACGCGCGCGGCTATGAGCTGAAAATGATGCCAGATATCCGCGACAAATTTACGCTGGAATCTGAACTTGATACCGCTGTGGTGATGAATAAAGTGGTGGAAGAGACGGTGCTGCTGGCTCCAGAGCAATACATGTGGCTGCATCGCCGCTTTAAAACGCGTCCGCAAGGCGAACCATCAGTTTATTAATATTGGTCGGGGCACTCTGTGTGCTCCACTGTTTATATGCACTAATTTGCCTTTTGGCGCGATCACATGCGGTAATTTATTAGTGCGCCGTGCCAGCCTGAACTTAGGCTGATAGTTGGCTTAGCGCCGCATTTAATCAGACATCACTTTTCTTCAGCACGCAATGTTGACGTAAAATTAACCTTTCCTTGCGCCGCAGCAGCCAAATTCTGCGTTGATGCAGGATTCCCGGAATTGTCACCCATTAATATTTATTCACCAAAGTTTAGCGTTTCGGACCTGATTTCTACGACTTCCAGGGCTATTCCTATTTAATATTGCTAAATCCTTCGGCATCACTTATCAATGAAGTAAAATTAACTTACTAAACAAGGTATTGTCTGATTAAAAAACCCCATATTCCTTTTTATTAAAATAATCGCTTCGCTTATAACTTTATGGAATTGGTTCGTAAAATCGAATCCAGTTAATTTCGATTGCAGTACTTAGCTTCATCCGTTCACTTTTAAAAAATATAAAAAGATTACACACAGCAAATATATCTCAGGACAATATAATATGAATAAAGGTATCTACTACTACGTGACGATCAGTACCGATCAGGAAGGTTATCATCTTCTGCATCGGAAAGAGTGCAAACGCTTACCCGTAAAGGAGGACATGGTATTTATTGGCACTCTATATAATTTAAATCAGGCATTATCAACCGCGCGTATTAATTTTAAAAAGGTTAAGCCCTGTATTAAATGTTGTATTCGTTACTCTGCTCCAATTATTCACGAATCAGTACGTCCGGTATTGCACTTCCCGCAGAAAATAGCCTGACCGGTTGGGCGGTTGAATTTCACGCAACCGCCCAACTGATATTTCCTCTCCGCCCTGCACTTCACGATTTTTCGTCTATCCTTCTGTGAAATCCCTTTTTTACAGACATGGAGTTGATGATGAGCCTGTTTACCACCCTTGAAGAAGCCATTGAAGCCGCTCGTGAAGAGTTTCTCGCCAGCCAACCAGAGATCGCTGAAGAAGATGCCAGTGTAAGCCAGTTCGCCCTGCAGAAGTACGTGATGCAGGATGGCGACATTATGTGGCAGGCCGAATTTTTCGCGGAAGAGGACGGTCAGGGTGAATGCCTGCCAATCTCAAGCGGAGACGCCGCACAAGCCATCTTTGATGGCGATTTTGATGAAGTCGAACTGCGTCAGGAGTGGCAGGCGGAAAATACGCTGCACGAATGGGACGACGGCGAGTTCCAGCTGGAACCACCGCGTGACCTTGAAGAGGGCGAAGCGGCGGCACAAGAGTGGGAAGACGACAACAGCCCTTCTGACAACCTGTAATAACGTTTATTCGTACGGACCGTGACTGGCATCGACGGGCAGTAACAGCGTGTCCATCACCAGCGACAGCGGCAAATCGATAATGGTTAGCACGCGCCACGGTCCGTCACAAACGTCCCACTGCACGCCGGGATAATATTGGTTGCCGTGACCTTGTCCGGGAAAGGTGCGGCTGATGATACTGCCACAACCGGTGAGCAGAAGAATGGCGGCGCTGAGCGCGGTTATTTTCAGGAAATAATTCACAACATTTACTCACAATGAACTGGCGTTAGTTTAACCATCTCGCAGGGACGATGACCACTCCTTAACACGTAAAGATTGCGTCATATTTCTGGCGAAAAAAAAGCGGCATTTCTGCCGCTTTCTACTTTCTCATCCTCAGCGCTGTGGCAGCGCCTCTGGATTGAGCTTCAGCTTCTGATAGCTTTCCACCCACTGATGATATTTGTCCGCGCTTTCCCACAGGCGTGAGTGCACACGAGCCAGCACCACCGGATCGCTAATCAGCTGCAAACGCTGCTCGCGATTCAGTTTCTCTGGCGCATCGCTCAGTGCCTGATCGACACGACGGTCACGCGCATGATCCAGTAAATCGCTCTGCTTATGACGCGATGTTGCCATCGCCGTCGCCAGCGCGTTAAACGCCGGGTTAAACAGTGCATGCATAAAGCCATTTTTCAGCGCGCGTTGACGATTGATCTGCAGATAGTGATCGGTATCAACCAGCTCTTTAGGCGGCTCATACTCTTCCGGGATCAGGAACAGTTTGGCGTTCTTACTCTTCTGCCCTACCGTTGCACGGCTCGACATCACCGACACAAACGGCGACAGGATCAGTGAGACGACGATCGGCGACAGCCACCACAGGAAGTTCAGATCGAGGAAGCCCATACCGCCCGCCCACACCAGACCCAACAGCATCTGTGAACCATGACGACGGAAAGCTTCGCTCCACGGCGTCGCATCATCATCACGCTGCGGCGAGTTCCACACCACTTCCCAGCCAAGGAACGCGCTGACCACAAACACGGTGTGGAACAGCATGCGTACCGGCGCCAGCAGCACTGAGAACAGCATCTCCAGAATCAGCGAGAAGAACAAGCGGATGGCGCCACCATAAGGTTTCGCTCCCTTGAACCAAATCAGCACCACGCTCAACAATTTCGGCAGGAACAACAGCACCAACGTAGTTGAGAACAAGGCTATCGCCAGATCGGGACGCCACTGCGGCCACACCGGGAACAGCTGGCGTGGTTGCAGGAAGTAGGTCGGTTCCATCAGCGTGTGTACCACCTGCAAGGCAGTAGAAAGCGCGAGGAACATGAACCACAACGGCGCAGAGAGATAGGACATTACGCCCGTCAGGAACACCGCACGGTGAACCGGATGCATCCCTTTTACCAGGAACAAACGGAAGTTCATCAGGTTACCGTGGCACCAGCGACGGTCACGCTTCAGCTCATCCAGCAGGTTCGGCGGCAGTTCTTCATAGGAGCCTGGCAGATCGTAGGCGATCCACACCCCCCAACCGGCACGACGCATCAGCGCGGCTTCAACGAAGTCATGCGACAGGATCGAACCCGCGAAGGAACCTTCACCCGGCAGCGGTGCCAGCGCACAGTGCTCGATAAACGGTTGCACACGAATGATGGCGTTATGGCCCCAATAGTGTGATTCACCCAACTGCCAGAAGTGCAAACCAGCGGTGAACAGCGGACCGTACACACGGGTAGCAAACTGCTGGCAACGCGCATACAGCGTATCCATGCCTGACGCTTTCGGCGAAGACTGGATAATACCGGCGTTCGGGTTAGCATCCATCATGCGCACTAAACCGGTAAGACACTCACCGCTCATTACGCTGTCGGCGTCCAGCACCACCATGTAGCTGTAGTTGCTGCCCCAGCGACGGCAGAAGTCATCGATGTTGCCGCTTTTACGCTTCACACGACGACGACGACGACGATAGAAAATCTTGCCGGCGCCACCGACATCACGCACCAGCTCCATCCAGGCTTTCTGCTCGGCGATGGCAATATCGGCATCGTAGCTGTCGCTCAGAATGTAGACGTCGAAGTGTTCGGCATTGCCAGTTCGTTTGACCGATTCCCAGGTCGCACGCAGGCCAGCAAACACGCGTTCTACATCTTCATTACAGATCGGCATGATCAGCGCAGTACGGTGTTCCGGATTCAGTGGCTCATCGCCGGTTGTCGAATACGAAATACTGTATTTATCGCGACCGATCAGCAGCTGCAGGAAGCCCATTAGCGCGGTCCAGAAACCGGCTGAAACCCAGCAGAACAGGATGGCGAACAGGAACAGAATCCCGGTCTGCAGGATGTACGGCAGGATCAGCTCAACCGACTGCAGCCAGTTCTGGTTGAACATCTCGATAGGATCGATCAGCGTCCAGCCCTGATACGGCAGAATGGTTTTCATGTACCAGGTTGCCACCACGGTCTGCAGAATCGTCAGAATCAGCAGTACGTAACGACGCATGGAGCCAACGTGGCGCCACTTGTCCTCGTTTTTCTGCTCTTCAACGGTGGCATAGCGTGGGGTGGATTTCTGGCCGCGCAGGGAATCCCAGGCGCGCGCAATCGGGTTGGTGCGCCAGATCTCCGGGAACATCAGCGAACGCTTCACTTTCGGCATCGCCTTCAGTGTGGTGCGATCGAGATAATCCTTGCTGAGCTGCTGACCATCCGCCAGTGAGTCCGGCCAGGCCATTTGCACACGGGATGACACCGATTTCAGCGGCGCATCATCCGGGCGCTCGCTGGCGGCGTTATCTTGCCCCAGCGACGTATGAATAGCGTGGAACGCCTGCGCATTTTGCAGCGAATCGCTGAGACGGGCGCGCCCTGCCGCATCAAGCGGCAGAGCCTCCACGTAAGATTGAGGTAGAAATATCGATTTATTCATTGGCAGGTAGCTGATAGCTCCAGGTTTCCGTCAATGTCTTGTCGCCGCTCACCAGCGCCGCACGCATCTCAGTCGGCTGCTTGTTATCTTTCACACGCAGACGCAACACCAGACGCCAGCCTTTGGTCACCGGGTTGTAGCGCACACTCTGCTCAACCACGTCAGCGTTGTTACCCACGCTCACCTGCGGCGCCACTTGCGTATCTTCCGGCAGCTTGCTCATCGCTTTGCCAACGAAATCAATGGTGAAGGCGATAGAACCATCCGGCTGACGCACCAGATTCGACTGCTTCACATCACCGGCAGAGCGCAGCGTGTCTTTTACCCAGGCGATATCGTCTGTGTGCAGCTGATTCTCGTCACGGGTGAAGTGCAGACGATACTGGAAGTTCATCTCTTTGCCCGGCTCTGGCAGTTTTTCCGGCGTCCAGAACGCAACGATGTTGTCGTTGGTTTCATCGGCAGTTGGAATCTCGACCAGTTCAACGCGGCCTTTACCCCAATCACCCTGCGGCTCAACCCAGCCACTAGGGCGCAGGTCATAGCGATCGTCGAGATCCTGGAAACGGCTGAAATCACGCGTGCGCTGCAGCAGACCAAAACCTTTCGGGTTCTCAACGGTAAAAGTGCTAACCGCCAGATGTTTCGGGTTATTTAGCGGACGCCAAATCCACTCACCGTTACCGGCATGAATCGAAAGACCATTTGAATCGTGCAGCTCAGAACGGAAGTTGGTCACTGGCGAAGGCTGGTTTGCACCAAACAGGAACATGCTGGTCAGTGGCGCCACGCCCAGTTTGCCGACGTTATCACGCAGATAAACTTTGGATTGCACATCAACCGTCGATTCTTTGCCCGGTTTGATGATGAAACGATAGGCACCGGACGCGCGTGGCGAATCCAGCAGCGCATAGATCACCAGCTGTTTGTCCTGCGGTTTTGGACGCTCAATCCAGAACTCTTTAAAGCGCGGGAACTCTTCGCCCGACGGCAAGGCGGTATCAATCGCCAGTCCACGTGCCGAAAGACCGTACACCTGGCCCTCGCCAATCACACGGAAATAGCTGGCGCCGAGGAAGCTGGTGATCTCGTCGTCTTTGCCCTTTTTATTTAGAGGATACAACACCTTAAACCCAGCAAAGCCGAGGTTTTTGACTGCATCAGCATCGTGTTTTACGTTGCCGAAATTGAAGTAGTCAGGGTTATATTTAATTTCACGTACTGAAGACGCCGTCACTTCGTTGATTTTCACCGGCGTATCGAAATACATGCCCTGATGATAGAACTCAAGCTTAAACGGCGTGCGCAGTTTGCCCCAATAAGCTTTGTCGTGGTTAAACTGGATCTGCTGATAGTCAGCAAACTTCATTTCACGAAACTGAGAGGGTAAATTGCTTTTTGGCGCTTCGAAACTTTTCCCTGCCAACGCCTTGGCTTGTTTTGCAACATCATCAATGTTAAACGCCCAACTATTGTTGGCATACATAGCCAGCAGAACTGCCGCGCCTACCCAGCGCATCTTTACCAGTCCCACTTTATTATTCACATTATTCAGCACATCCCCCCCTTTCGTGTGCTTAGATCAAACCCGATTATCTTAAAGGATTATTCGGTTTTCCGACAGCGTATGTAATAGATTGTTCCGCTGATTTGTAAGCTGAAAATGTGCTTTTAGGATAATTAAACCCCGCAAAATCACATACAGATTCACCTGATAGTATACCCTGTTTACAGCCGGTAGAATTTTCCTTCGGCATAATCCGGTTTCAGGGCGAAACCGGCAAGTAAACTGACTATTGGAAGATTATGAGTTCAGCTAAACCCGAACGTGAATATTTCCTCGATTCGATTCGCGCGTATTTAATGTTATTGGGCGTGCCTTTTCACGTCTCCCTGATTTACTCCACGCAGAAATGGGCCGTGAACAGCCATGACGCCTCAATGTGGTTGACGGTGCTGAACGACTTTATTCACGCCTTCCGCATGCAGGTGTTCTTTGTTATTTCAGGCTATTTTTCCTACATGCTCTACTTACGCTACCAGCCGCAGCGCTGGTTGAAAGTGCGTCTGGAGCGTGTCGGCATCCCGATGTTGACTGCCGTGCCGCTGATTACCTTGCCGCAGTTTTTCATCACCAAAAATCTCACCGATAAAATCGGCGACTGGAACAGTTTCTCGCTGTACGACAAGTACAACACGCTGGCGTGGGAGCTGATATCTCATCTGTGGTTTTTATTGGTACTGGTGATTCTGACGACGTTCGGTATGGTGGCGTTTCGCTGGCTGAATAAGCAGCAGCGCAGCATCGATTATCAGCAAATTGGCTGGGGCAAATTGACGCTGGCGCTACTGACTTATGCCTTAATTTGGTGTGCGTTCCGCCGCGTGCTGTTTTATTTCGTTCCGGCCGTGTTTGCCGATGGCCTGTTCAGCATTGCCGTGATGCAAACGCTGATGTTCCTGCCGTTCTTTATGCTGGGTGCGTTGAGCTGGAAGCATCAGGCGCTGAAAGCGTTGTTTGTGCGCTTTAATCCGGTGATGTGCTTTGGCGCTATCGCAGTATTCATCGCCTATAGCCTGAATCAGCGTTACAGCAGCGGTGAAGGTTGGCTGTATGAAATCGATATGATCATTTCGACGCTGATGGGGTTGTGCATGCTAAACGTCTGTTTTAGCTTCGGCCATAAGCTGCTGAACAGCCATTCGCCGCGCATCATGTATCTGGTGAATGCCTCGCTGTTTATCTATCTGGTACACCATCCGCTGACCATTTTGTACGGCATCTACATCACGCCGCACATCGGCAACAACACGCTCGGCTTCTTCGTCGGCTTACTGATGGTATTTGGCGTGGCGTTTACGCTGTATGAAATCCATCTGCGCATTCCGCTGCTGCGCTTCCTGTTCTCCGGTAAGCCGCAACGCAAATGAAAAAAGGGCCCGCTAAGCTGGCCCTTTTTATCTAAAGCAACCACTCAACCGGCAAGCGCCACACCAGTCGCACCAGCAAGCGCTGCAGCAGCGTGCATTGCGGTTCATGTTTGTGCACCACTTCGCCCTGCTCGTTAGCAAACTCGACCCAATTGACGCGTCCCCACTTATCCAGACGTAGCGTCCAGGCGCGATCGCGCATCCCGGCAATAAAGCGCTGATGCGTTTGCTGCGCCAGGGCTTCACTCTCAATCACCAACCCCATTTCGGTGTTCAGCATGGCGGAACGCGGATCGAAATTGAACGAGCCGATAAATACTTTGCGATTGTCCACGGTGAAGGTTTTGGCATGCAAACTGGAACCTGAATTACCGGTGATACCGCGATCGTGTGGCGCGGTTTGCGGATTGTCCTGCGGCTTCAGTTCATACAGCGCGATGCCGTGGCGCAGCAGTTTTTTGCGCCAGCGCGCATAACCGGCGTGCACCACCGTGACGTCATTGGCCGCCAGCGAATTGGTAAGGATGGCAATCTTCACCCCGCGACGCTTCAATGCCAGCAGCTGCGCCACGCCAGATCGCGTCGGGACAAAATAGGCCGAGATAATATCGAACTGCTGCTGCGGCGTGCCGATGACCTCTAGCATGCGCTGCGGCAGTAGACTGCGGCGTTTTGCTTTGCCGAGCCCTTTACGCGGATCATCACTCAGCAGGCGCGATTCCGCCCACGTCATCTCCAACTCGCCCTGCTCCATCTGGCTGATAAACGACGAGTGCTCCAACCGTGCCAGATAGCGCTCCACCGCTTCACTCTGCTGCCACTCTTGTGGCAAGCGCACTGCCTGATGCGCATCGCCGCTCACATCAACCACTTTGCGCAGCGGCGATACCGCTTTACTGCGCCAGTAGCGTTCGAAATCCTGCGTCACTTCGTCGACCACCGGACCAATCGCCAGGACATCGAGATCGGTAAACAGTGGTTCATCGCCGGTGCCAAAATATTCGTCGCCGATATTGCGCCCGCCCACCAGCGTCGCCGCGCCATCCACCG
This sequence comes from Pantoea endophytica, assembly GCF_002858935.1. Taxonomy (GTDB): domain Bacteria; phylum Pseudomonadota; class Gammaproteobacteria; order Enterobacterales; family Enterobacteriaceae; genus Pantoea; species Pantoea leporis. Next base: position 171,252 of record NZ_PJRT01000002.1, read on the forward strand.
TCAGGCTCTTATTGTGCATACGTCGATTGAGGCGGGAAAAATCGGTGAGATAACCGAGCGCGCGCAGCGTGCGGAACGAGAACGGATTAAACAGGCGCACGGCGATATTGGCGTGGCGATCGAGTTCCGCCAGCGTCTCATCCAAACCCGGCGTGTTATTGTCATCCAGCAGCAATCGCACTTTCACCCCGCGCTCGGCGGCGTCCAGCAGCGCGCTGAACAGCAAGCGGCCGGACATGTCGTTGTGCCAAATGTAGTACTGCACATCAATGGTGTGCTGCGCCATGCTCATCAACTGATAGCGCGCAGCAAAAGCGTCCAATCCATCGTTAAGCGGATGGATGCCGCTCATGCCCGGATGTCGTGCGCAACGCGCCTCAACACTCGGTTTCAGCCGGTTGCCCGAATGTTCCTCAGGCGGCAAAGAGGTTGCTGCTTCACTCATAGTGAATCCCTGAAAGCTGTGGACCTATTATTGTTGGTATCAATGCGCGAAGAAGCAATCGGAGGCTTCCTTTTCTGCCCAATGGCGCACCGTCAATTTAGTCTAGACTTAGCCAGGCGTTCTGCATTCTGCATCCGGCGCTCAATGTGAGGAGAGGATTATGACTCAGCAATCCCTGCGCCATCACCCTCAGCTGTTCCGCAGTTTCTTTCAGGGCAGTTTTCCCTGTTCAACCGCCCGTCGCGCAGGCGGACGTCGGCTCGATATGGTGATCAGCAGCGGCCACGACATGCTGCTGGAGAAAGATTATGCCGCACTGGCGCAGGAAGGTTTGCACACCGCGCGCGATGGCGCTCGCTGGCATCTGATTGAAGCCGTGCCCAACGAATATGACTGGCGCACCTTTCTGCCGATGGTGCACGCCGCGGCGCGTCACGATATGCAGATTATCTGGGAGCTGGCGCACTTTGGCTATCCCGATCACCTGGATATCTGGAAAGCCAGCTTTATCGATCACTTTGAACGCTTCGCCCGCGCGATGGCGCAACTGATGCGCGATGAAGGCATCGAAAAGCCCTTTTTCACGCCGATCAATCAGATCTCATTCTGGTCGTGGGCCGGCGCGGATGTTTCCTGGCTCGATCCCTACGCCAGCGATCGCGGTCGTGAGCTGAAGCGCCAATTAGTGCGCGCCTCGCTGGCGGCGATGCACGCCATTCGCGAGGTTTATCCCGATGCCCGCTTTGTGCTGACCGATCCGCTGGTGCAGGTGGCGACCGATCCCGATAACCCTGACAGCAAACCTTATGCCGACGCGCAGCATCAGGCGCAGTTTGAAGCCTGGGATTGGATTGGCGGACGCGATGCGCCGGAACTGGGTGGCCGCGCGGATTTCCTCGATATTCTGGGTCTTAATTACTATCCCGACAATCACTGGTTTTTCTCAGGCGAAACCATGCCAATCGACCATCCGACGCGCCAACCGCTGCACCGTTTGTTAATGCAGTGCTGGCAACGTTATCAGCGCCCGATGATTCTGGCCGAAACCGGAGCCGAAGGTGATGCGCGAGCGCCCTGGCTGCGGCAGATCAGTGAAGAAGCGCGTCTGGCGCTGGATCACGGCGTGGCGCTGGAAGGGATTTCGCTCTATCCGGTGGTGGAGTATCCGGCGTGGGCCGACGATCGGCGTTCACCGGGCGCGCTGTTTGGCCTCGGCGATCCCAATGGCAATCGCACCCTGCATGAGGCGCTGGCGCTGGAGTTGCGCAGTCAACAGATTAAGTGGCAGAACTGGCAGACAAAAAGCTAAGACTGTTGCGTAGTGGCGGGTTTTTGCGGGCAGGTTTGCACATCGAGTGAAGGATCCGCGGGGTGACGCACGTCGGTGAGCCAGGTCATGGTGAAGAGAAACACCACGCCAATTAAACAGGCGGAGAGCAGGCCAATTATGGCGATCAGTTTGTCATCGCTGGATTCCATCGACATCTCCTTGCAGGCTTCCTTTTCCCGGTGCTGACCTTAACTCATCCACAGCGTAATCATCAGGACGAAGATTATAAGCGTAACCGAAGTGACTGCAAGCACCACAATGGCGAAGAGCGCGTCGTCGAGCGGCTGCCGATAAGGTTCGTCGTGGTCGTCTGGTGGTGCAGGTGAACTCATGATGACTCAAAAATAAAGGCGAGTTTTCGCGCAGGATTGCCGCACAGAGTGTAATGCAATGCGCCCTAAGTTACAGGAAAATTTCTGGCGGAGAAATAATGGGGCGCAGGCGCGCCCCATTGGAGAGCAGATTAGAAATCGTAGCTGAGTGAAACCTTCACCGTGCGTGGTTCACCCTGCGACAAATAGGTGCCGCTATCATCAACATTGGCCCAATATTTCTCATTCGTGACGTTATCCACGCCCACGCGCCACACCATATCGTTCTGGTTAACCTTCATGCGGTAACGCAGACCCAAATCCAGCGTGGTGTAATCATCCAGCTTCATGTTGTTTGCCAGGTCGGCATATTGTGAACCGGTGTAGTTCAGCAATGCTGTGGCGGTCAAACCGTCCACCGGCTTGATGTCATACTCCGCACCCAGCGCCGCAGTGAAGCGCGGTACGCCGATGGCGTTTTTGCCATCCTGATCGCTGTCACCGGTTTTGGTCATATCCGGATCGATCCAGGTGGCGCTGCTGTTAAGACGCAGGCCCAGCACCGGCTCACCGAATACGTTCAACTCCACGCCACGGTTGCGCTGCTCGCCATTCAGCTGGTAGACCGAATTGTTCAGCACGCCAACCGGCTGTTTGATTTCAAACAGCGCCAGCGATCCGCCGACGCGACCAAAGTCCGCTTTGACACCCACTTCGTTCTGCTTAGCATGTACGATGCCGGTCACGCTACCGTAGTTGGTGGCGGTAAACGGCGCGGCGGTGCCTGGCGTCAGCGATTCGGTATGGTTGGCATACAGCGAGATATTTTGTGTGGCTTTATACAGCAAACCGTAGGCCGGCAACCAACGGCTGCTGTCGAAACGTGTCGCGGTATCTTCAACGCCGTCATAACCGTAGTTACGCACCACCACTTTTTGATGACGCGCGCCGACGGTTGCCAGCAAGGTGTCATCAAAGAAGCCCAGCGTATCGCTCAGCAGGTAGCCTTGCGAACGTGAACGGTAAGTGGTCAGCGGATCGCTGAACTTAGCGCCACCGGCGAACACGCTATCCGGTTCAGCCACATCCTGCGGGTGATAAATATTTACGTTGGCATCGTTGCCCGACGACATGCGATAGCTGTTTTTCGCATTCGTGGTCATCGCCGAATAACCGAAATTCACTTTATGCGTCACCGGACCGGTGGTGAAATCACCACGCAGTCCAACCATGCCGCTCATGTTGTCCTGCACGCGATTGGTGCGGAAGCGACCAATGGTGGCGTTGCCGGCGCTGTCGCGGATCTTCGGAATGCCGTAGTTGCCCACTTCATGTGTGTGCTGCGCGCCGAGGCCCGCATAGGCGGTCCACTGATCGGTCAGATCGTATTCGGCTTTCGCCAGACCAAACTCCGACTCGATATCGCTGAACACCCACTTCTGGCTGTAGTTTTTCGCGTTGGACGGCACATCAGGAATGAAATCGATGCCGCTGATGTTGACGCCGTTACGCGCATCGTGGAAGGTCTTTTTCAGGTAGCCAACGTCGAGCGACGTACGCAGACGATCGCCACGATAATCCAGGCCGAGTGACGCAGCGGTGGTGCGTTTTTTCTCGCCATCTACCTCGGTGCCGCCTTCGCGGTTAACCGCATTCAGACGCACGCCGAACTGGTTGTTGTCGCCAAAACGACGACCAATATCGGCGGTGCCGCCCACCTGGGAACCGGACGTGTAATCCACCCCGATGCGCGTCAGCGGCGTATCATCAGCGTGCTTCGGCTCGAGGTTAATCATGCCGCCGACGCCGCTCTCCGTCGAACCGTTCAGCAAGGCGTTAGCCCCTTTAAAGATCTCCACGCGATCAATCAGCGAGGCATCCATCACCTGACGCGGCACGATACCCGCCAGGCCGCCGTAGGTCATGGCATCGCCGTCCAGCTTGAAGCCACGAATGCGATAGCTCTCGGCAAAGTTGCCGTAGCCTTTCAGATTCTGCACGCCAGCATCGTTGCGCACCACGTCACCGATGGTTTGCGCCTGCTGATCCTGAATCATTTTCGAGGTAAAACCAATGACGTTAAACGGCACGTCCATGGCGTTTTGCTCACCCAGCATGCCAAGGCGGCCGCCGTGTGCAACCTGGCCATCGAGGAAAGCCGGTACCAGATCGTTGCCGCCTGGTTTGAAATCGGTTTGCGGTGTCGCGGTCACGGTCAGCGTCTGCTGCTCGTTTTTCGCGTCAGTTGAGGTTGTGGTGTTGGTGGTAGCAGCCATCACTGGCAAACAACCGGCGCTGACCATTACGGCCAACAGCGTCGGTTTCAGTCCGGGATTGAAAGGCATAGTGCGCATGGGATCCCCTAATGCAAACGAAGTGATAATCATTATTATTGCGGTTTGCGATTATGCGCAGTCGTTGTGCGAAAGCAAGAAAAATCCCACTTTTTGCGTTCATATCATGGAGGAGTGGTGCAATAGGTACCCTGCCCGGTCTTGTAGGGTCGCCATTCATTCATGGCGACCAATGCTTATCACTGAAGAAAGGGTTTTGCTTTGACTAGGTAGCGGGCTCTGACACATCTGCTGCGTCACGGGCCGTCCTCGCGCCGCTAGCGCGGTGCCTTCGGCTTCCACGTCGTGCCAACGGACCGTTCGCGGATCGGCCTTCACTGGCCGACACCGAACTGCCTCACGCATCCATGCGTGAGGCTCCTGGCCCAACGTAAAAGCCTCAGCGCTGCGAATAGCCCTTTTGCCGCAGCAGACGCGCCAGCGCCTCTGGCAACTGTGCCCTTTTCAACAACATGTACCGAAGCAGCAGGCATGCGTTCGTCGCGGACTTAACTAACAAGCGCCATTCATGGCGCCCTGCTATCAGCCTTCGCGCCAGCGTTTAAACACCAGCGAAGTGTTAATCCCGCCAAAGGCAAAGTTATTGGATTGGATGTAATCTGTCTCAATCTGGCGCGCTTCACCGATGATGTAATCAAGTTCACCGCATTCAGCGGCCGGTTGTGACAAATTCAACGTCGGCGCAAACCAGCCTTCACGCATCATCTCAATGCTCATCCAGGCTTCCAGCGCCCCGCACGCGCCCAGCGTATGGCCAAAGTAGCTTTTTAGCGAAGAGATTGGCGTGCTGTTGCCATAAATCGCTGCGGTGGCCTGACTCTCGGCGATATCGCCGCGATCGGTGGCGGTGCCGTGGGCATTGATATAGCCAATCTGCCCCGGCGTGACGCCGGCGGTTTTCAGCGCGCGCTCGATACAAATCTGCATGGTTTCACGCTGCGGCTGGGTGATATGCGCGGCATCGCAGTTGGTGTGGAAACCCACCAGCTCGGCATAAATGGTGGCTCCGCGCGCCTGCGCATGTTCCAGCGATTCGAGGATCAAGGTGCCGGCACCTTCGCCAATCACTAATCCGTCGCGCTGCTGGTCGAACGGCGCGGGCGACGTGTGCGGCGCGTCGTTACGCTGGCTGGTGGCGAACAGCGTGTCAAACACCGCCGCTTCGGATGGACACAGCTCTTCCGCCCCACCCGCCACCATCACGGTTTGATAACCGTGACGAATCGCTTCCCACGCATAGCCGATCGCCTGGCTGCCCGACGTACAGGCGCTGGACGTCGGGATCACCCGGCCGCGCAGGCCAAAGAACAGGCCCGCGTTAACGGCGGTGGTGTGCGGCATCATCTGCACGTAAGTGGTGCCGGTAATGTTGTTGGTGTGCTTTTCCGTCAGCATAGTGGCGAACTCACTCACCGGTCCGGTGCTGCCGGTGGAGGAGCCATAAGCAATGCCGGTTTCACCGCTGGTCAGCACCGGATGATCGATCAAACCGGCCTGCTCCAGCGCGAGTTCGGTGGCGCGCGTCGCCATCAGTGACACGCGCCCCATCGAACGAATGCGTTTGCGCGTGTAATGCGCTGGCGGCGTAAAGTCGTCCACCGGCGCGCCGAGCAGCGTGTGCAAGCCGTCGTACACTTGCCATTCCGGCATATGGCGCACCGCATTTTTGCCCTGTTTGATCCGCTCAGCCACCGCGCTCCAGCGCTCACCAAAAGCGGTCACGCCGCCCATGCCGGTTACCACTACGCGCTGAATCACAGCATACCTCCATTGATTGAAATCACCTGACGCGTGACGTAGCCCGCGATGTCCGACATTAAGTAGCTGGCCAGTCCGGCGACTTCATCCGCCGCGCCCATGCGCTTCATCGGGATCAGCTTCATCGCCTCGTCAATCACCAGCGGCTCAAGATCGGTCATGCCGGTATCAATTAAGCCGGGCGCGATGCAGTTAACGGTAATTTTGCGTTTCGCCAGCTCAATCGCCAGCGCTTTGGTGGCACCGATAATGCCGGCTTTGGCCGCACTGTAGTTGACCTGGCCGCGATTGCCCATGATCCCCGATACCGAGGAGAGCGTAATAATACGTCCGCCCTTGCGCAGGCCAATCATCGGCATCACGCACGGATGAATCACGTTGTAGAAGCTGTCGAGATTGGTGTGGATCACGCTGTCCCACTCGTCATCGGTCAGGGCCGGGAACGCCGCATCGCGCGTGATGCCCGCATTGCTCACCACGCCGTAGTAGGCGCCGTGTGCGGCGATATCCTGTTCCAGTGCGCTGCGTGTGACATCGCGCTGCGCCACGTCAAACTGCAAGGTGCGCCCACATCCGCCTGCCGCCTCAATCTCAGCCAGCGTCTGCGCGGCACCGGCGCTGTCGCGGTGATAATGCACCACTATCTCAAAGCCATCCTGCGCCAGACGCAGTGCGATGGCGCGGCCAATACCTTTACTTGCGCCGGTCACTAAAACGCTGCGTGTCATGGCTGAACTCCTTGTTGCAATTGAATTAACTCGTGTTCATTGGGCTGATAGGTATTCAGCCGCCCGCTGGCAATGATCGCCTCGCCGCAGCGGATCTCCCCTTCAAAGCTGCCCAATCGGTCGTCACGCATCAGCAGACGCATTTCAACGCGCAGCGTGCTGTTGGCGGCGAAAGCGGCGCTGCTGGCACGATAACCGCGTCCGCCAAGCAGCATGCCGGGACGAATCTCATCGCCGCCGCGCTGACGCGCATGAAAGCCCGACCAGACGCCAACGGTCTGCGCCATGATTTCCACGCCGTACCACGCCGGTAAATCGCCCTGTGCGGTGAGAAAAGGGGCCAGCACGCCTGTCGCGTTGATACTGACTTCGCAGATCACGCTGTCGTCGCTAACCTGGATGACGCGATCCAGCAGCAGCATCGGTGCACGATGCGGCAGATAAGCATCTACCGGCAGAAAATCACTCATGAGGCTTTCCTACAATCAGGCAGGTATTGTTCCCGCCAAAAGCAAACGAATTTGAGGCAATCACCGGGCGCGCCAAAAGCTGCGGCGTGGTGATCAAACCGCACGCCGGCAGCGAGGTATCGCGTGCCGCCAACGAGAAATCCTGCGGCGGCAGCGGCAGCTGCTGCTGCAGAATCAGTGCGGCTAAAGCCGCTTCGGTCGCGCCCGCCGCGCCCAGCGTGTGGCCGGTCAGGTGTTTGGTTGAGCTGCACGGCACGCGTTCACCAAACAGGCGATGAATCACCGCAGATTCCACCTGATCGTTCAGCGGCGTGGCGGTACCGTGCAGGTTGATGTAACCAACATCCTGCGGCTGTAAACCCGCCTGTTGCAGCGCCATCAGCATAGCGCGCTCGGCGCCGACGCCTTCAGGATGCGGTGCCGACATGTGCCACGCGTCCGACGATTCACCGCAGCCGAGCAGCGCCAGCGGATGCTTTTCGCGCGTCAGCAGCAGCAGCGCGGCAGCTTCACCAATCGAAATGCCGTCGCGATCGGCGCTAAACGGCGCGCAGTGACGTTCAGAAAGCGAATCCAGGCTGGCGAAGCCGTTAATCGGCATGCGACTCAGCGAATCCGCGCCGCCCACCAGCGCCACGTCCGCTAAACCAGCATCAATCAAACGTTGGCCGCTGATTATGGCGCGCGCACTGGATGAGCAGGCAGTCGAAATGGTGTAAGCCGGACCGTCCAGCGCTAAAAAATGCGCCAGGAAGCGTGATGGATCGCCAAGCTCCTGCATGCGGTAATCGTAGCCCGACAAGGCGTCATCCACCTGACGATCGCCTTCATCCACGCCGGAGGTGCTGGTGCCAAGCACAATCGCCACGCGATCGCGCCCATATTGCGCGATCGCCGCATCCACTGCCGGGCGTATCTGCGCCAGCGAGGCCAGCAGCAGCTGATTGTTGCGGGTGTTATGCGCCGCCAGCGCGGCAGGAATCAGCGGCAACGCGCCCTGCACTTCGCCCAGCCAGCAGCGTTTGCCGTCTTGCAGCCAGCCGTCACGCGGTTGCATGCCGGGCGCGTGGCCCGCTTGCAGCTGTGTGGCGATGTGCGCCAGGTTGTTGCCCAGCGCATTCACCATGCCAAAGGCGGAGATGTAAATCATGATGAGGCATCCAGATGTTGGATTTGAATCTGATAACCAAACGCACGTTGATCGATGCTGATCGGCTCACGCAACTCGCCACGCTGCAGATAGCGAATCAGCGTTACCACCTTGCCAGCGGGATCGCGCAGCTCGCGGCGATCGTCGATGTCGGTCAGCGTCCAGCCACGCGGCAACTGCGGCTGCCACGCGCTGATCGGCCAGTGGCTCAGCATCACATCCGCCAATACCTGACTGGCGGGCGGCATTTCCGGCAGCGCCATCATCTGCTGCGTGTGAATGCCGTTTTTATCATAGGTGACGCGGAACAGGCGAATGCCAAGCGATGACAAACCGGCGAGGCTCAGCTGCTGTGAATCCGCGCTCAGCAGCACCAGCAGCGACTGGGTTTTGCCTTTGGCGTGGCCGGTCAGCAACTGCTGCTGCTGAAACGCGGGCGAGATGCCCGGCGCCGGCAACGTGACGCGCACGCCCGGTTTCAGCCACGCGGTTGGCCGATTGAGGTCGCTCTGATGCTGCGCGCAGCCGCTTACCAGCAGGCTCAACAGCAGCAAAATGCCCATTTTCATCGTTGCTTCCTTTTCCCCGGAGCCAGCGCCAACGGCGCCAGCAAGAATGCACAAAAAATCCCGCTGCACAGCACGGTGCCAAAACCGCTGATGGCGGCGGTGCTGCTGAACACCAGCATGCCTAGCGTTAACAGCGTGGTCATCATCGCCAGCGTCACCGCCAGCATGGAGGTTAACGGCGTGCCGCGCGGATTGCTGAAGAACAGCGTGTAGTTGATGCCGATGCCCAGCACCAGAATCAGCGCCAGCAAGGCAAACAGATTGAGGCTCGCGCCGATCCAGCCCAGCGTCGCCAGCGCCGCCGCCAGCGACAGCCACGACGGCAGCGCGCTGCGCATCCCGGCTTTTACGCCCAACCGTAGCATATAGCTGGCGGTAATCAGCAATAATGCCAGCGCCAGCAATCCGCTCAGCAGCGTGCGCCAAAAGCGGAACAGTTCATCATAGCTGGCCTTGCGATCAACCCAACTGACACCCGCCTGCTGGGATGCCAGCTGCTGCAACGCGGCGCTGTTCTTAACGCCGCCGATCGGCACCAGCACGCTGCTGCGTCCGTCCGGCAACGACAGCCACAGCAGCCGCCAGCCTTCACTCAGCGGGCTCGCCAGCCAGTCGGCGGCGGTCACCGGCATGGCGCTGAGATTAGCATTCGCTACAGTAATGCCCGCCTGCTTCAATCGATCCAGAATGGTTGGTGCAGCCTGCTGTAGCAGCGCTACATCCTGCTGCTGCTGCGCCAGCGAACTCAGCGGCAGCACGCGATAACTTTTGAACCAGCCTTGCTGCTGCGCCTGTTGCAGCTTGGGTGCCAGCGCGCTCAGCCGTTGCAGTGCTTGCTGTTCATTATCGCCCCACACCACAAACCAGGTTTGATCGGCCTGCTGACCGGTCAGCTGCGCCAGCTGACGATCCTGCGCTAACAGCTGCGCCGGGGCGCTTTGCAGATGGGCAATATCATCATCGACCTTGAGTTGCAGCATGCCGCTTAGCGCATAGATCGCCACCAGCGCCGGTAAGCCGCGCTTCAGCCCGTTATTGCGTCGCCACGCGGCCAGCCAGCGCGCCAGCCATACCATGGCCGGAATCGGCCGCACCGGTAAACCGCGTACCAGCCACGGATAAAAACAGATCACCGTCAGGCAGGAAGCACTTAATCCGCTGGCGGCAAATACCGCCAGCTGGCGCAAGCCGGGGAACGGTGCCAGCAGCATCAACAGCCAGGCAATCGCCGTGGTGCCGAGCGCCAGCAGCAACGTACCACGCACCTTATGCAAACTTTGCCACGGCGTGGCTTGCTCGCCGTGCACCATGCGTTCCGTCAGATAGTAGAGCGTATAATCGGCCGAGATACCCACAATGCTGAGGCTCATCACTAAGGTGGTGAGATGCAGCTCACCAAAACAGAGCAGCGTCAGCACCGTGCCCGCCATCGCGCCCATCGCCACCGACAATGCACAGAGCGCCAGCGGCCGTAATGAACGGAACACCAGCCACACCAGCAGCAGCAACCCCGCTAACGTTGCGCTGCCGAGGGTTTCGACATCCTGCTGCGCGCGCTGGCTGGCATCGTCGCTAAACAACACCGTGCCACGCGTCAGCAGTTGCGCATCCGGCCAGCGGGTTTTCAGCTGTTGCTCCAGCTGATTAAGCGCGGTCACCAGCTGATGGCTCTCTTTGATACTGAAAGCATTGCTCGCCAGCTCGCCGTGCAGGAAATACCAGCGGCGCTGCTGCGCATCCTTGACCGTCAGCCAGCCGTTATGCAGCAGCATTTTATTGGCGTTCTGCTGCATCGCCAGCTGTGCGCCGCGCACCAGCAGCAGCGGATCGTGGCCGATCTCTTTGCTGCCGACGCTCGCGAAAGCCGAGAACAGCTGCGCCAGAATCCAGTCGGCCTGCGCGTCACCGCCGTTCTGCAAGCGCGCGCGCGTGGCCGGATCGATCAAGCCGTTGCGATGTTGAAACGCATAGGCGCCCCAGCGCTGCATCTGATCGTCATCCAGCGCGCCGCTTACCTGTGTCAGCATCGGCAAGGCTTGCAGCTGCGCTTGCCACCAAGCCGCAACCGCATCGCCGTGGTGATCGTTGGCACTTACCAGCCACACCAGTTGACGATCGAGGCGCTGCATAAAGCCGTGCTGAATCTCCGCTGGTGCCTGCCCGAGGTTTTGCTGCGGCAATAACGCCAGCACGCTGCTGTTCAGCTGGCTGCGCGGCAGCAAAACCGCCAGCGCCAGCGCTAACGTCAGGCACACCGCCAGCCACAGCAGCGCAACGGTTTTTTCACTGCGCTGGGGCAAAACGGGCTCGCTCTTCATCGGTTAACTGTTTCGGTTCGGTGCGGGTAGCGCTAAGGGTGATCTCGGTTTTATCGCCCTGCTTATCATCCAGCGTGATGCGATTAAGAAACGCCTCGCCTTGCAGATCGATACGGTTAAAGATCTTATTCAGCGGCGCGGCTTTCGGCGTCAAACCAAGTTGCCAGCGGTTGTTGCCCAGATCATGGAAATCGAGCGCAAAATTCTCACGCAGCACCTTTTCATCTGCCTGGAATAGCGCGCGTAACAAATGGTTGAACTGGAACATCTGCGGATTGCTGTCGGCGGTGATCACCTGCGGCGGCTGGCCGCTCATGCTCTGCACCATGCGCTTATCATCGAGGATCAGCATCAGTGGGAACGGCGTGGCTTGTTGCCACCACAAACCCTGCTGCTGGGCGATCAGCAGCTGACCGCGTGACACCAGCGGCTGCGCCATCCCGGCAATGGTGCGCACCTGAACAAAATTGGCGCGGATCACCGGTTGGCTGGCGAAGCGCTGTTGCAACTGCTCGAGCGTAACCGCGCTGGCGTTGGCGCAGATCACCAGCAGCAGCAGACAAAGGGTTCTGATCACGGTTTCACTCCCAGGCGTTCAAACAGAATATCGGGCGAGACAAAACACATCTCCTGCGTCGCTGCATTGACCGCCACCTGCAGCGTGTGTGCTTTGGTGGTCACCTGCCCCGCCGCGTTGCGGATCACATAATCAATGCGTAAACGGTTTTCGTATTCGCTGATACTGGCGACGACGCGGACCACCTCTTCGCAGCGCAGCGGCTGGCGGTATTTCACATGGGTATCGACCACCGGCCAGACGTAGCCGCTGGCGGCCATTTCGCCGTAGCTGTAATTGACGCTGCGCAGCAAGGCTTCGCGCGCCACTTCAAAAAAGCGGAAATAGTTGCCGTGCCACACCACGCCCATCGGATCGCAGTCGTGAAACGACACGGTAATGTCCACCTCAGCGCGGTAGTTGCTTTCACTCATCGCGGCTTTTCTCCTCGGGCAACGTCCAGAAATCGTAAAAGTTAAACCAATCCAGCGGCGCCATCAGCGCGTGCTGTTGTAACCGTTCGGCGTAGCGATCGACGGTGGCCTGTAACGCCTGCTGGCGCTGGGCGCGCGGCAGCGAGAGCGGATCGGCAAAGGCTTCGCAGTGCACCCGCAATCGCCCCTGTTCGCGCAGGGCAAACATCAGCAGCACCGGACAGCGCAACGCCGCCGCCAGCACAAACGGTCCCTGGGGAAACGGTGCAGGATGGCCCATAAATTCACTCCACACCACGCGACGCTCGCCGCCGCGCTGGCGATGCACGGCGGTACGATCGCCAACGATTGCCACCCATTCACCGGCATCAAGTTTTTGCTGCAGCAGAATGGCGGTGTCCGGACCGATATCGGTGACCGGCAGCAGATTGACGCCCGCCTGCGGTGCAATGCTCTCCAGCACCTCGCGGAAGCGTTGCGCATTGTCAGTAAACACCAGCGCATTAATCACCAATCCGCTGACCTGTTTGGCCATCGCGCGGCAGGCTTCGATATCACCGAGATGCGAGGCCAGAATCAGATGGCCTTTGCCCTCGGCGGCACGAATGGTGGCTTCCGCACCTGGCGCGAAATCAATGTCGCGTCCCCATTGCAGGTCACCGCGCCAGCTAGCGACTTTATCCAGCATGCTGTAGCCGAAACGCAGAAAGTGACGATAGCTGCTGAGCGGCGCAGGCAGCGCGATGTTCTGCTGCTGCGCCATCGCCCGCACTCGCTTCAGCCACTGCTGCGAGGCGGCGCGCGCGGTGCGTCCGGTTAGCCAGTAAACCGCCACCACCGGCCACAGCAGCAAGATAAAAGGCAAGCGTCCGGCGCGGCGATAGAGCCACAGCATAAAGCGCAAACCGCTCTGCCCGCGTCGTTCCGGCGTTGCAGACCAGTGTTGCGCATCACTACGCTGACGCAGTAACTGCGGGATGCGTGGCAACATGCCGAAGAACAGCCGCGTGTGCATCCATGAGATGCGCAGGTTGTCCCGCAGCGCATCAAAGTGCGATACGCCGCTGGCCGGATAGGTCACGCGCGTGGTGATAAAACGGCTCGGCGTGCCCTGCCAATAGAGGCGCACCATGATTTCGGTGTCGAAATCCATGCGCTGACCAATGGGACGGCGATCGCACAACGCCAGCGATGGCGCGAGCGGATAGACGCGGAAGCCGCACATGCTGTCTTTCAGCGAGAACGACAGCGTTTCCACCCACACCCAGAAATGGGTGATGTAGCGGCCATAGAGGCGCGATTTGGGAATCGAGGCGTCGTAAAGCGGCTGACCGGAGATCAGACAGTGCGGATGACGCTGCGCTTCGGCCAGCATACGCGGCGTGTCTTCCACCTGATGCTGGCCATCGGCATCGAGTTGCAGCGCGTGGCTGTAACCCGCCGCCGCCGCCGCGCGCATCCCGGCAATCACCGCCGCGCCTTTGCCCTGATTGTGGGGTAGCGTCAGTACCCGCAACTGCGGTGCCTCCAGCGCCGCAATCTGCTGTTTGGTGGTGGCATCGCTGCCGTCATCCACCAGAATCACTGGCAAGTTGAACGGTGCCAGCCGCGCCAGCACCGACGCCAGCATCGCGCCGTGGTTATAGCAGGGAATCAGCACACAAGGCGTGAAGTGAGAACTCAACACAGGCGGATCTTCCCGCTGCTGGCCACCGTCGCCACGTCACCGTTGATCAGGCTGTAGCTGAAACTGAGCAGCGATTTTTCTGCCTGCCACTGCAGCTGTAACGCCAGTTCGGCATCCGGCGGCACCGGCTGCTGGAACTTGATATTGTCAACCGCGGCGAAAGATTTACCGATGGCTAAACGCGTCAGGCCGTAATGCAGCGCCCAGTCGAGCTGCGCCACGCCGGGCAGAATTGGCAGCGTCGGGAAATGGCCGCGAAACCAAAAGAGATCGGCAACAACGTGCAGGCGCAATATCAGTGCATCGCCCTGCTGTTCGGCATGCAGTTCAACCGGCAGCATCAAATAACTCCTCAATTTGTGGCCAGGCGCGTTTACTTTGTGCGGTGACAGGAATCGACGTCACCACGCGCCAATAGCGCGGAATCGCCACCGGCTCCAGCCAGGGTTGCAGGGCGCGTTTCCACTCAATTTTTAGCTGATGCAGCGTCGCCGCATCCAGCATCTCAGGCAGCGCCAGCACCACGCCAATCGCGTGACGACCGTGACGCTGAATCGCCAGCGCGGCGGCATCTTCCACGCCGGGCAACGCCAGCAGGCGGCGTTCAATTTCACTCAGCGATACGCGTTTATCTTCGATCTTCACCACGCGATCCTGACGTCCCGCCAGCTGAAACTGGCCGGACGGCTGCTGCACGATACGATCGTCGAGCGCGCAACCGGCGTCGGTTTCCAGCAAGGCGGAAAATATTCGCCAGCGTCCGGCGTCCTGCTCACGCAAGGTGATCTGCGGGAAACAGTGCCACAGCGCGTTCTCCTCGTGGGCGCAGCGCCAGCCAATCACGCCGGTTTCGGTGCTGCCATAAATTTCATCAACCGTGCAGCTCAGCGCCTGTTGCGCATGCTGCGCCGCCGTCCACGGCAACGCACCACCGGCGGACACGATCAGTTCGCAGCGCGGCCCGGCCAATGCAGGATCGAGACGCCGCAGAAACGCTGGGCTGCTGATAAACGCGTAGCGACGATCGGGTGAATGATCGGCCAGCTGTTCACTGTAGAAAATTTGCTGCGCGGCAAAGGGTAAACCCAACGCCATCGGCAGCACGATGCGAAAACTCAGGCCATACAGATGTTGATGGCTGACGGAGGCAATCACATGGCAATCACGTAAGCGTGCGCCCCACAAGCTGGAGAGCCAGCGGGCTTCAAGATCCAGCGCGCGCAGCGATTTCACTACGCGACGCGGCGTGCCGGTCGAACCAGAGGTGAACAACACCAGCGTGGCGTCGGCGGCGATCGGCGGTAACGCACCGCTCGCCAGCGCGCCGTCCCAGCGCAGCTGCGGCAGCGCGACTGCCAGCGGCATATCGCTGATCACGCCATCCAGGCTGTCGGCCATCTCTTCCAGCTGGGCCGCGCGACAGTGTCCGGGGATCACCGGCGTTTTACCGGCGTGCCACAGCGCCAGCAGCGCGGCGGTAAACGCATAGCTGTTATCAAAGCACAGCGCCCAATATTGGCCGGGCTGGTTTTGCAGCCGATCGGCCAGCGCCCGTACCTGCTGACGCAAGGTATGCAGCGTATGTTGCTGTTGGCCGTGCCAGGCCACCATGCGATCCGGCGCGCTGAACCAGTCGCGGAGGCTATGTAAGTTCATGCCTGTTTCCTTATGCGCTGACGCAGCAGCCATTCGCCGCCCATCAGCGTGCCCATCAACAGATAGCTGATGCACCCATTCCAGAGTGTCCAGAGCGTGACATCATTGAGCAGGCAGGTGAGCAGCGCCACGCTGCCGTTGAAGATGAAAAAGCCGCACCACACTTGCGTCACGCGGCGGGTATAACGCACCGCGCGCGGTGGCAGATCCGGTTCGCGCAGCCGTGCCAGCCGTTCCACCAGCGGCATGGGGCTCCACAGCGACGCGCCAAACAGCAGCAGCATCGATGCATTGACCACCAGCGGATACCACTGCAGCAGATGTTGCGATCGCAGCAGCAGGCTGGCGAGGCATAACGCGCTGCCCACCAGCGCCAGCAGTAGCATCACACGCGCCATCGGCCCGGCGGCGCGGCGCAGCGTCCAGACGCGCAGCACAAACAGCAGCGCCAGCAGGCCCGTCACGCCGCGCCACTGTGGCTGGGTGAGGGTTAACCACACCAGAAACGGCCACGCCAGCAGCGCCGCTCCGTTTAGCAGCCGCAGCAGCATGCGATCAGGCTTCGTCGCGCATCAGTTGATCGACGGCATCCACCACATCCTGCACGGTACGCACCGCGCGGAAGGTTTCCGGTTTGATCTTACGGCCAGTACGCTTTTGCAGATGCACCACCATATCGACCGCATCGATGCTATCCAGCTCGAGGTCTTCATACAGGCGGGCGTCCGGACGAATATCATCCGGCTCAATTTCAAACAGCGAGGTGAGCAGCGAAGCCACTTCCTGGTAAATTTCGTTTTTGTTCATCATGTTGACTGCTCTCAGGCTTGCTGTTGTTCAACAAACGCGGCCAGTGTAGCCACGGAAAAAAAGTGCGCGCGCAACGTTTCACTCTCGGCGGAGAGCTGTACGCCGAAGCGATTTTTCACCGCCAGTCCCAGCTCCAGCGCATCGATTGAATCGAGGCCCAGCCCCTCGCCAAACAGCGGTGCGTCGGTTTCGATGTCGTCAGGGCTGATATCTTCCAGATTCAGCGTGTCGATAATCATCTGTTTGATGTCGTTAATCAGTACTTGCATAACTTAGTTGGTCTCTTCAGGCACCAGCGCCTGTTGCAGATGACGCGTCAGACGACGTGCGGCCAGCGGCTGCGAATCCTCTTCGGCCTCACTAAAGGCGTGGCTGGCAATACGCGATTGTACGCGTACAGTAAAAATCGGTTTAACCAGCGGAATCTGATACCAGCGGCTTTGCTTATCGAGCATGCGCTCGGTGCAGCTGATGTGCACCACACGCAAATCGCAGCCCGCGCGCACCGCAATGTTGGCGGCACCGCGCTGCAGCTTCAGCGGCTCGCCATAACGTGTGCGCGTGCCTTCCGGGAAAATCAGAATGGTATCGCCGCGCGCCAGTCGCTGCTGGCTGTCTGGCAGCAGCGTATCGGCTTCGCTGTTAATCAGGTAATCGGCGGCGCGAATCACGCCACGGAAGAAAATGTTGTGCTGCAGCTCGGCTTTCACCAGGCAATCCATCTCCGGCAGCACCGAAGCGATCATCACGTAATCGATCAGTGACGGATGGTTGGCGACGATCAGGCAGCCGCGATCCTGACGCAGCTGTTCTGCGCCGATGATTTGGTAATCGTAAACCCCGACAAAGCGGCAGAAACGCAGGAAGCAGCGGAAGCTCCAGGCGATGCTGCTGCGGGCGATATGGCGACGGCGCAGGCCATCACGCTGCACCAGTAACAGCAGATTGAACCAAATCAGCGACAGTAGCAGGCCGCCCACGCTGAACAGCGTAAAGCTGACGGCGGTCATCACCAGCCGCCAGTAATAGTTGAAACCGGGACGCACCTCGGTCAGCGAATTATCCACCATGCAGACGCTCCCAGTGCCACTGATGGCGCTCGCCGGCCACGCTAAAACGTGGCGTGTTGTGCAGCATCGCCGCCAGAAATTGCAGACTTTGCGGCAGAGGGTTGTGCAGCTCAGCGGGTTTGCCGGCCTGCGCTTCGCAACGCCACGCCACGCCTGCGCGTAGCAGCAGCGCTACCGCGTACGGCGCATTAAAGCGATCGATTTCCGGTAGCCACGGACGGTAGTAATCCGGCACCACGCCGTCAAAATCCACCAGCAGCACCTGCGCATAACCCGCCTGATGCAGCGCCGCCACTTCTATCAATCCTTGCTGGAAGCTATCAATACCGGCCGAAACCGAGGATGAAACCAGCGGCTGACGCGCGGCGATGGTCAAACTGCCCACCGCTGAGTTGTGAACCGACATGGCGAAATCGGTGGGCGACAGCGCTTGCTGTTCCGCCAGCGCGGTGAGGATGCGCAGATTACGCTCCAGTTCACCGTGGCGACTGGTGAAGACGATGGCGTCCACGCTGTGCCGCGCCAATAACGCCAGCCCGCATTCAACCGCAGCACGGCTGCCGGCGCTGAGACGACGCGCGGTCATCATCGGCAAAAATTGGGGTTTCGCGATAGGTTGCGTGGCATCTAACGCCGGTGCCTGTTGCGCCCAACGTTGCCACTCTTCTGCGGTGCTGTTGCCCGGCGCGATGGCGTGCCAGTCAACAAGGGAGTAAGCGAGTTTCATACCTGTATTCTTTCTTCAGCCTCAGGGATGGTCCGGTTTTCGCTGCGCGGCATCCCTTCCTTGCTCTCTATACCCGTCATCCCATGCGGATGTCGCCGATTAACAAGGCGGGCACGTGGCCCGCCTGTTTCTATTTCGGCAGCGTTACGGCTAACTTTACAACATTATGTCAGCAATCACGCTTCGCGCTTATTTAGCGGCTTCGACCGCCAGTCGCGTCTGGATGCCCTGGCTCAGGTTCTGAATCCAGCGGTTATAGTTGCGGTGAATCTGACCGCTGCCTGCTTTCAGATTCTGGCTGCTGACATACTGAATTTGATAACTGTTCGCGGTGTAGTTCACGCGAATATCCGCGGTATGTCCGCGCTCGGCCAGGTGACCATTCATCACGCCCGGACCCGCGGGCGTCATCACCCAATGGTTAGCGGCGCCCGCCTGGACGATAGCTTGCTTCATTTGCTCATCCGAGTAGCTCTGACCCACGGTCTGGCTAACATTCTGGATCGGCGCGGTACGCGGCGCACAGCCGGTTAACAGGACCGCAGTAACTAACAACGCAAAACCGATTTTTTTATTCATCATTTCCTTTCCTTCCCCTGTCTTTGCATGCCGCTTAAGTGAGCGACCGCGCTGGTAAACTTACCAACACTGTTCCGTTCAGACTGTGTAAAGCGGGCGGATAATAACATTATTTGTAAAGACAAGTAAAAAGAAGCATGAATGACTTTAGAATCGTTTACTGCCGATTTAAAACCAGACGAAGGCCGTTTTACGGCGGAATTTCTACCGAAAAATGGCCTTGCGACATGATGTTTAACCCTGCCAGCCGCCGCCGAGCGAACGATATAGATCGATTTGCGCTAACAGCAGCGTATTTTTTACTGACACGATATTCAGCTGAGTGCTGAACAGCGTGCGCTGGGCGTCCAGCTCATCCAGATAAGAGGCGTAACCATTTTGGTAACGGTTGTGGGCAATGCGATACGCTTCCGCCACATAACTCTCCTGTTTCTGCAACTCCGCCAGCTGCTCCTCGCTACGGCGAATGGCATCCAGCGCGTTATCCACGTCGGAGAAGGCGTTACGCACCACTTTTTCATAACCGTACAGCGCCTGATTACGCGTCGCCATCGCCACATCCACCTGAGCAGTCAGCGCTTCGCGATTCAACAGCGGGGCCAGAATGCTGCCGCCAATGCTCCACAGACGGAACGGATTATCCAGCAGCTGATGCAGTTCGCTGCTTTGCAAGGTTCCGCTGGCGGTGAGATTGAGCGACGGCAACAGTTTGGCCTGGGTTGACGCCAGTGACGCGTCGGCGGCCAGCAGCTGGCGCTGCGCCTGAACAATATCGGGACGACGATTCAGCAGCTGCGACGGCAGCAACGATGGCAAGGTTTGCGGCTTGATGTGGTCGAACTGGCTGCTGCGCGCGATTTGGCGCGGATTCATGCCCACCAGCACGCTAAGCGCGTTCTCCTGCTGCTCGATCTGATGCTGCAACTGCGGGATCTGCGCTTTGGCGGTTTGATATTCCGAGGCGGCCTGCATCCATTCAAGGCGCGAGGTGTAGCCGGTTTCAAACTGGCGCTGAGCCAGGTTGAGCGAGTTTTTGCGCGTCGCCAGCGTTGCCTGGGTTACGCGCAGCTGTTCATCCAGCGCACACAAGCTGAGATAGCCCGATGCCACCGAACTGGCGACGGTGAGCTCAGCGGCAGAAGCGGCAGCACGCTGCGCATCCAGCGAAGCTTCCGCAGCGCGAATGCTGTTGCTGCGGCTGCCCCATAAATCCACCTCGTAGTTAGCCTGCAGCAATCCCTGAAATACCGCGTTTTCATACGGCTGACCGGTGGCCGCCGACAGCGCACGCTGATGCGTAGCCGCCACGCCCGCCGACAGCGTTGGGAAATTATCGCCCTGCGCGGCACGCAACTCGGCACGGTATTGATCCACGCGCGAACGCGCGGTGAGGACATCGCTGTTGTGCTGCAGCGCCTGCGTGACGAGGCGATTAAGATTGGCATCGCCAAAATTCTGCCACCATTGCGCCTCCGGCAGCGCATGCGGGCCCACCTGCTGACGCCAGCTCTCAGGAATCGGCAACGATGAGGGCGCTTTTTCCACTTGCGTTGCACAGCCGCTCACCATCCATGCCACACAGGTGGCTAACAATAAGCGCCTCATGGCGCATCCTTGTGCGGCTCTGAGGCGGTATCAATGCTCACTTCCACTGACATGCCCGGACGCAGTGCTTGCAGATCGTCATTCAAAATTTTGATGCGCACCGGAATGCGCTGGGCAATTTTCACAAAGTTGCCGGTGGCGTTATCCGGCGAGATAGCACTGAATTCGGAACCGGCGGCAGGCGAAATAAACTCGACGCGGCCATCGTAGTGCTTACCGTCCAGCGCATCGACGCGGATGTTCACCGGCAAGCCAGGACGCACGCGCGCCAGTTGAGTTTCCTTGAAATTCGCGATGATCCATTTGTTTTCTGGCACCACCGATGTCAAACGCGTGCCGGCGGTCACATAGCTGCCTTTGCGCACCGACAGCTGACCGAGCTGGCCGCTGTCTGGCGCGATGATGCGCGTATT
This sequence comes from Pantoea endophytica, assembly GCF_002858935.1. Taxonomy (GTDB): domain Bacteria; phylum Pseudomonadota; class Gammaproteobacteria; order Enterobacterales; family Enterobacteriaceae; genus Pantoea; species Pantoea leporis. The sequence continues at coordinate 192,222 of NZ_PJRT01000002.1, forward strand.
CGCCAGGTCGATATTTGCCAACTCCAGCGCCGCCTGCGCACTGGCAACATCGCCTTGCAGTGAGGCGCGATTCACCACCACGGTTTGCAGATTCTGTTGTGAAACGGCCACCTGCGCATCCGCCTGACGCAACTGTGCCTGCGCCTGGGCATTCGCTGCGCGCGCGGCGTCGCGCTCACGTACCGACAGCGAGCCATCAGCCGCCAGATTTTCAACGCGCTTGAGATCGAGGCTGCTTTTCAGCGCCTGCGCTTTGGCATTTTCCAGCGCCGCTTTATTGCTGAGAATGTTGGCTTCGGCACTTTTACGCTGCTGCTGGTTATTATTCTGCGCGGCGATTTTCATATCCAGCTGCGCCTGCGCCTGATGCACGCGCTGACGATAGATACGATCGTCGATGGTCATCAGCAGTTGGCCTTTGGTCACTGGCTGCAAATCCACCACGTTCACTTCGGTCAGATAGCCATTCACCTGCGGGCTGATAAAGGTTACCTGGCCACGCACGTAGGCGTTTTCCGTGGACTGAACGGTGCTGGTGAACGGCCACAGCTGCCAGGCATAGAGGATCACCAGCACGCCGACGATGACAATGCCGCTGCCAGCGGCGATGGAAAGAATGCGTCGGCGGTTGGTGCGCTCGCGCTCCGCCGCCTGAATGTCGTCCTGTTGGCTCATGAATTCTCCGTCGGGGTTACTGGTTGTGCCGCATTCATTTTAGTCTGACGCCAGTTGATATAGCGTAAGCGCGTCAGGCGATACAGCACCCAGATTAAGGTGATGAAAGCCAGCGCGGCGGTAAGAAGATAAGTATCGTTATAGGCCAGCACGTTGGCTTGCAGCGTCGCCACCGTTTGCAACTGGCTGCTGCTTTGCGCGCTGAGCAGCACGCTATCCGGCAACTGGCTGCTAAACAGCGAGCTGTACTGGCTAAGGCGTTCGGTCACGTTGGGATCCAGCTGCGACAGCTGATCGCCCAGCAGGCTGGAGTGGTATTTTTCGCGCCACGTCTGGAACGTGCCGAGAATGGCCGCGCCAATAAGGCCGCCTAAGTTCTGGCTCATGCCGAACAGCACCGAGAAGCTGACCAGGTTTTTCGGTTGCGTCACCACGCCGCCAATCCCCAGCAGCATGGCAGGCCCGAGGAAGAAGGCGCTGCCGAAACCGAGCAGAAACTGGCTAAAGTAGAGATTGTGGGCACGCGTCAGCGGGTTGGATTGCGCATCCATCAGCGAGGCGACGATCATCACCACCAGCGACACGACAATTGGCCAGCTCAGATGCGTAGGTTTGATGGTTAATGCGCTGGCGATCATGCCGCAAATCACCCCGGCAATGATCGCTAACGCCAGACCGCGCATCTGATCGTTGAGTAAGCCGAGTTGCTGCAGGAAACCGACCGCGCCGGTGTTTTGCTCGGCCAGCAGAATACGCATCATGATCATCACAATGCCCAGCCGCACAATCGTGCCGTTGCTGAGCCAGCGGGTATTCAGCAACGGATTCTTACGATTGTGCTCGACGACAATCGCCGCCACGATCAACACCAACGCCAGCGCCAATGCCACACCGAGCCACGGCGTGCTGAACCACCATTCGATGCGGCCCAGCGACAGCACCGCGCACAGCAGCGCCATGCCCGGCGCCATCAACATGAAGGTGAGGAAATCCATCTTTTCAAAGGCTTTGATGCGGTCGCCGGGCGGCAGTTTCACCACCAGCACGCAGCCCAGCGAGATCATCGCCAGACCGAGTTCAAACAGGTATAAACCGCGCCACTCTTGCAGCTGCAGCAGTTCGGTGGAGAACAATCGTGCCAGCGGAATCGCCAGCTGCGATGCGGTGATGCCAATCACCAGGGCTTTAAGCCGATGCTTCGCCGGCCAGGCCTGAATCTGGTAATAGATGCCGAGCGAACTGAGCGCCGCGCCGACCATGCCGTGCGCGGTGCGGACAATGATCGCCGAGCTGAGATCGTTAGCCAGCAGGTGGAAAAATGCCACGATCACATACAGCACCAGAAACGCTTCGGTGAACAGCCGCAGACCAAACTGCTGGCGGAACTTCACCAGCAGCAGGTTGATGGAGATGTTGCCCATCACATATACCGCGGGCAGCCAGGCGATCTCATTGCTGTAGGCGCCGAAGGTGCCTTGCAGATTGGTAAGGTTGGCAGAGACCAGCGCGTTACTCAGCGCGCCGGTAATCGAAATCAATAAGCCAATGATGCCAAACGCGATGCGCTTCGAAGGCGAATGCAGCGGCGTTGAGGGCGAGCCCGGCAGCATCGGCTTCTCATGCGGCAGCCATTCGCGCGGAGCATAAGGATTACGTTTTGCCACGGTTAAACGCTTCCCAGACGCGCGAGCAGCTGTTGCAGCACCTGTTCCGTTATCGCCAGCGATGCAGGATCGATATCCGCCAGCAACTGTGCACGTAGCGCATCGGCCTGCGTTTTCACTTCGGCAAAGGCCACGCTGCCCTGCTCCGTCAGAATCAGCAGGCGTTTGCGGCGATCTTCCGGCGGCTGCACGCGCGCCAATAGCTGCTGCTTCACCAGACGATCCACCAGCGGCACGACGCTGGCCTCTTCCAGACCAAGCAACTGCGCCAGCGCTTTTTGCGTTGGCGGCTCGGCGGCGGTGGCAACGCTGGCAATTGCCATCCAGCTGCTCATGCTCAGTCCGCTCTCTTTGAGGCGACGATCGACAGCCAAACGCCACGCGTGCGCGGTGAGATGCAGCAAACGAGAAAAGGGTTGGGGATAGTCGCTCAAAACGTAGTGGCCTAATGGTTAGGTATCTAACTAAACGGGAGCGTTATTATAAGGTAAGCCGCTCGCCAATGAAAATTTTGCTTACACCTGCAAACGTAGTTGGCAGGACAAAAAATCTCCAGCTTTCTTTATCAGTTGTACAACTCACCGAAAATTTGGCGGTTTGGGCTTATTCTTGTATAGCTTTTAGAAAACATTACAAATCATAAGTAACTGTTAAATAAGGGCTAGCACAAATTGCTTAAAATCCAGCTTGTACAAGTTGTGCTGGATTGTATAAGTTTACGTCCCGTGAGCCAGGAGATGGCTCCGTAACGAATGATGCACTTTGCGTCGCCTCTGAAAGTGTTGTGGATTTCCACCTTCAGAGGTGTCTTTTTGCGTTGGTTGATGAGTTGGGTGTTGCGCGCCTGTCCGCGTGCAAATTTTTTCATCATGGAGCTGAAGGCACATTGCCATCAGGCCGATCTTAAGGGCTTCACATATGCAAAACGCCGCACACAGTAGCGCTGCCATCGCTGACTATTTCAAACTGGCCGGTAACAGCGACAGCAGTGAAATGGAAGTTTTCGGGCAGATCATCGCCGAAATCCTGCAAGCCGGTATGCCGGTTTCTAATAAAGCGATTATTGCTTCGCTGATTAACCGTCTTGAGATGGAAAGCGATGTGATTCAGCTGGATATTTATCGCCATCTGCTTGAATTGGTTGTGAATAAAACACCTGACGATCTCGCGGTCTAAAGCCGGATTCCAGGGATGGAATCACCCTCACCTGACCCAACGCGCTAGCGTCTCACCTTATTGCCCGGTAACATCCCTTCTCGGAAAATCCTAACTGGTTACTGCCGTACCGCGACGGTATGCGCACAATAATAAAAGAGCCTGCACAATTTATGAGTCAACCAACTGAGCGCACCACTGCGGTGGAGAGCGATATCACTGTGGGGCGCGTTTTACGTTCGCCTGACCTGCTAACCCGCGAGTGTCTGGCCGGCATTATTACCGCGCTGGCGCTGATCCCGGAAGTTATCTCCTTCTCCGTGATTGCCGGTGTCGATCCTAAAGTCAGCCTTGTTGCCTCGGTGGTGCTGTGCCTGACGCTGTCGATTCTGGGTGGTCGTCCGGCGATGGTCACCGCAGCGGCCGGTTCGGTGGCGCTGGTGATCGGCCCAATGGTGCATGCGCACGGCGTTGAATACATCCTGCCGGCGGTGATTATGGGCGGCATTATCCAGATTATCTTTGGGCTCGCTGGGTTGTCGCGCATGATGCGCTATATCCCGCGTTCGGTGATGATCGGCTTCGTTAACGCCCTCGGCATCCTGATCTTCTTTGCGCAGGTCCCGCACGTTTGGGGACAATCCGAGTTGGTGTGGGTGCTGTTCGCCGTTACGCTCGCCATCGTGCTGCTGCTACCAAAAGTGCTGAAAAGCGTCCCTTCACCGCTGGTGGCGATTGTGGTGGTGACGGCGGTGGCGTTGCTGCTTGGCTATCGCGTACCGAACGTGGGCGATGAAGGGCCAATGACCGCCGGTCTGCCAGGCTTCACGACGCTGCTGGTCCCAATCAATCTGCACACGCTGCAAATCATCTGGCCCACCGCCTTGAGCATCGCCTTTGTGGGTTTGATGGAATCATTGCTGACCGCCAAACTGGTGGATGACATCACCGATACGCCTTCCGCTAAACGCCGCGAATCCTGGGCGCTGGGCGTCGGCAATATTCTTGCGGGCTTCTATGGCGGCATCGCCGGTTGCGCGATGATTGGCCAAACCATCGTTAACGTCGAGCTGGGCAAAGCACGTACGCGTGTTTCGACGGTCGCGGCGGGTATCGTGCTGCTGTTATTAGTGACCGGACTGAGCCAGATTATGGCGCAGATCCCGATGGTAGTACTGGCGGGCATTATGATGGTGGTAGCGGTGAAAACCGTGAACTGGCACAGCCTTCAGCCGGCAACGCTGAAACGCATGCCGTGGTCGGAAACCTTTGTAATGGTGCTGACGGTGGCGGTCACCGTGTGGACCGGTAACCTGGCGATTGGCGTGCTGGTTGGTGTGATTCTGGCGATGATGCTGTTCGCACGCCGCATCGCTCACGTCATTCACGCTGAACGCCAGCTGAGCGAGGATGGCCAACAGGTCAATTACACCGTGCGCGGCCCGCTGTTCTTTGGTAGCAGCAATGATTTGTTTGAACACTTCAATTACGGCCACGATCCAAAAACTGTCACCATCGATTTGACGCATGCGCAGATTTGGGACGCTTCCAGCGTGGCGGCCCTTGATGCTATCGAATATCGCTATCAGCGCCATGGAGCGAACGTCACCTTTATCGGGCTGGATAACCGCAGCAGCGATTTCCGCGAGCGGCTGAGTGGCAATCTGGGATAGAAATATTAGGATTGAGACGAAAAACGCCGGAAATCCGGCGTTTTTTATGGTTACTGCCGCGCTTCGCTTGCGAAATTTGCTGTCACTGACTTTGCTTAGCTCATGGTCAATCCTTTGATCTCTTTGGGATTGGTTACTCAATCGCTTAATTATAAGGAGCAGCAGATGAACGTTTTAGCAAAAGCAGCATTGGTGACGTTAACCTTGGTATCGCTGGCGGGTTGTATGCACAAGAGTGATGCGGTCGGCAACGATGGGCGCCCACATGCGCCAAGTAACCAACCGGTGCCGGGTGCCAGCGAAGGTGCAGGTCCGGTGGGACAACCGCAATCGTAATGACTTGCCCGGCTTAGCCGGGTTTTTTATTGGCGATGAGGTAAGGACAAAAACAAAAAAACCGCCCTTGGGCGGTTACGACATTACTGCTTATTGCTTTATTTTATTCGTTTTATCGACTGCAAATATGGTGCCCGGGGCGGGACTTGAACCCGCACAGCCATAAGCCGAGGGATTTTAAATCCCTTGTGTCTACCGATTTCACCACCCGGGCAGGGTATAAATTGGAGGCGCGTCCCGGAGTCGAACCGAGGTAGACGGATTTGCAATCCGTTGCATGGCCACTCTGCCAACGCGCCTTTAATCTGATATGTAATTCGTTGAATACGAACCACTAAATTTGGAGCGGGAAACGAGACTCGAACTCGCGACCCCGACCTTGGCAAGGTCGTGCTCTACCAACTGAGCTATTCCCGCATAATCTTCGTCTTTCAATTTGTTGCTGCGTTAGCTTCCTTAACTCACACAGGTCACTTACTGAAGTAAGCTCTCTATGATTCGTTCAGTTGCTGCCTTGCTACAAATTGAAATACTCGATTCTGTATTTCTTCATCGAACTTGCTGATTTTGTTCAGCTTCTTGCAGGCTTGCTGCCGTTCGATGCGATGCATTCTACTTATCTGACGCAGTGAGTCAACAGAATTATCCACACACTGCGTCCGTTTGCTGCTTTTTAAATCGCATCGATCAGCTATCGAGCAAATCGCCGCGCGCTGCGCTTAAATACTGGAACATTGACCAGAACGTCAGCACGGCTGCGATGTACAGTGCGACCACACCCACGCCAACCACCGTGGCTTCTGGACGCCACAGCAGGGCAAACAGCGAGAACATCTGCGCGGTGGTTTTCACCTTGCCGATCCACGACACTGCCACGCTGCTGCGTTTGCCGATCTCCGCCATCCACTCACGCAGCGCAGAGATAATGATTTCACGCGCGATCATCGTTGCCGCAGGCAGCGTAATCCACCACGCGTGGAAATGCTCCGCCACCAGCACCAGCGCAATCGCCACCAGCACTTTATCCGCAACCGGATCGAGGAACGCGCCAAAACGCGTGGTCTGCTTCCAGCGACGCGCTAAAAAACCATCAAACCAGTCAGTAACCGCAGCAATCACAAAGATCAGTGCAGTAGCAAAGGGAGCCCATTGAAATGGCAGATAAAACGCCAGGACAAAAAAGGGAATAAGTACGACTCGAAACAGGGTAAGACACGTCGGAATGTTAAATTGCATATGCCAGTAACTGTCTGGTGTGAGTAGGGTTTCATGTATGTTGCTACATTGCCCCCCCTCTTTCAACGTTAGTGTTTCAGTGAGTAGTAGATTTTTTCCGCCAGCGCGGTGGAAATTCCCGGCACTTTGGCAATCTCTTCGACGCTGGCATTCATCAACGGTTGCAGGCCCCCCATATACTTGAGCAGCTGCTGGCGCCTTTTGGGCCCCACGCCTTCAATACTTTCCAACGCACTGGTGTTCTTCACTTTGGCGCGTTTTTTCCGGTGACCTGAAATCGCATGATTGTGAGAGTCATCACGAATATGCTGAATCACATGCAGCGCAGGCGAGTCCGGCGGTAAGGAAACGCCCTCACCTTCCGCTTCAAAGAACAGCGTTTCCAGCCCGGCTTTACGATCGCTACCCTTCGCCACGCCGAGTAAAATCGGACGATCTTTATCCCAGGGTACATTCAACTCGGCGAAAACCTGTTTCGCCTGCGCTAACTGACCTTTACCGCCGTCGATGATGATCACGTCGGGGATTTTGTCCTCTTCCAGCGCTTTGCCGTAACGACGGCGCAGCACCTGATTCATCGCCGCGTAATCATCGCCCGGCGTGATGCCCTCAATGTTGTAGCGTCGGTAATCCGAACGCAGCGGACCATCACGGTTGAACACCACGCACGACGCAATGGTCTGCTCGCCCATGGTGTGGCTGATGTCGAAGCACTCCATGCGATGAATGGTGTCGAGCTCAAGGAACGTCGCCAGCGCCGCCAGACGCTGCTGAATGGTCGAATGCTGCGACAGCTTGGTAGTCAGTGCCGTTGCCGCATTGGTGCGCGCCAGTTTCAGGTAGCGTGCACGGTCACCACGCGGCTTACTTTGAATGTTCACTTTACGTCCCGCCAGCGCGCTCAGCGATTCCGCCAGCAGCTCACGTTCCGGTAGTGTAAAGTCCAGCAGAATTTCCGCCGGCAAAGTGCGCGCTTCACTGCCTTGCAGATAGAACTGCCCGACAAAGGTTTGTACCACTTCGGTCAGTTCGGTATCGGCAGGTACTTTCGGGAAGTAGCTGCGGCTGCCGAGCACTTTGCCCTGACGGATAAACAGCACGTGCAAGCAAGCCATGCCAGCATCAAAGGCCACGCCCATCACATCCAGGTCTTCACCCTGATTGGAGACAAATTGCCGCTCGGTTACGCGTCTTACCGCTTGAATCTGGTCGCGTAAAATCCCGGCCTCTTCAAAACGCAGTTCCTCACTGGCATTTTCCATGCGCTTGACCAGCTGATTAATCACCTGATCATCTTTCCCCGCGAGGAACAAACGCACGTAATCGGTTTGCTGCGCATACTCCTCTTCGCTAACCAAGCCGGAAACGCAGGGTCCAAGGCAGCGGCCAATTTGATACTGCAAACACGGGCGCGAGCGGTTGCGATACACGCTGTTTTCACACTGGCGAATCGGGAATACCTTCTGCAGCAGCGCGAGGGTTTCACGTACCGCATAGCCGTTCGGAAACGGGCCAAAGTATTCGCCTTTGGCGTGCTTCGCGCCACGGTGCATCGCCAGACGCGGATGGCTATCGCCACTGAGGAAAATGTAAGGATAGGATTTGTCATCGCGCAGCAGCACGTTATAGCGCGGCTGGTAGAGCTTGATGTAGTTATGCTCCAGCAGCAGCGCTTCCGTTTCGGTGTGCGTCACGGTGACGTCGATGTTCTGAATGTTGCTGACCAGAACTTCAGTTTTGCGACTGCCCACCTGCGTACGGAAGTAGCTGGTCAGGCGCTTTTTGAGGTCTTTGGCTTTACCAACATAGATCACCGTGCCGGTCGCATCGTACATACGGTAGACGCCGGGTTGGCTGGTCACGGTGCTGAGAAAGGCTTTGGAATCGAAAACGTCACTCACTACTGATTAATGGCTCCGCATTGAACAAGCCATGTCGAATGGCCAAATGCGTTAACTCGACGTCGCCACTGATATTCAACTTGCTGAACATGCGATAGCGGTAACTGTTAACGGTTTTAGGGCTGAGACTGAGTTGTTCGGAAATTTCCGTCACTTTCTGCCCGCGTGTGATCATCAGCATAATCTGCAATTCCCTTTCCGACAAACAGCTGAAGGGGGATTCGGCTTTTTGCGGTTCGATCTGGCTGAGTGCCATTTGCTGGGCAATATCCGAAGCGATATAGCGTTGCCCTGAATGCACCGAGCGAATCGCACTCACCACTTCCTGCGGCGCGGCGCCTTTACTGAGATAACCCGCTGCGCCCGCCTGCATCACCTTCGCCGGCAGTGGATTTTCAGTATGAATGGTGAGCATGATGATGCGGATATCCGGGTTAAAGCGCACAATTTTGCGTGTCGCTTCCAGGCCGCCAATACCGGGCATGTTCATGTCCATCAGCACTACGTCAACCGGATTGCTGCGGCACCATTTCACGGCGTCTTCACCGCACGCCGCTTCACCCGCAATAACGAGGCCTTTCATATCTTCCAGAATGCGGCGAATACCGGCGCGTACCAGTTCATGGTCATCAACAAGAAGCAGGCTGATCAACGGGACGTACTCCGCAGGTTAAGAAAGGGAAATATATTTCAGAACGGTCATCTTACCGGTTTTCAGGTGGAAAAAACATCTACAGTCACAGATAAATCTCAAATGAACTGATGCAAATCAATAACATTTCTTTGATCCAGCTTTTACTGCAAAGGGCAATGAGATGCAAAATGAGATAAGTTAAATTGTTATTAATATCATTAAGTTATAATTTATAGCTCGATTTTATTGTCGCATTCCGATCGCCTGGTAAATAACAGCTAAACGCCAATTCTGGTTGCTGACAAATAGCGCAATGCGCAATTAAAAAGCGGTCTGACTTTTACCGCTTCGCTTCATTAAAATTCATCTGAAAACCCTATGATATACTCTCTTTCTTACGCACAGGAAGAATGTGTCAACATTGAGTAATACCCCCAAGGAGTCAATTATGAGTGATGAAGATTTCGCAACTTCACGAGACACGCAGGCGCTGGCCGACGAAGTCGCCTGTCTGAAAATGATGGTGACGCTGATTCTGAAAGGAATGGGTCAAGCCGATGCCGGTAAGGTGATCATCAACATGGAGCGTTATGTGCAAGCTTCGTTAGGCGATAAGCCGCAGGCGGAAGTGTTTAATAATACAATTCGTCAGATCAAAACCGCTTACCGTCAATAAGCGATGTGCCCCGCGCGAAATGCGCGGGGTATTTAGCTGTGTGATTGCCAGTTTACTGAAACACCCAGCGACGGCAGCACCTCTTCCGGGCTAAAGCGTCGTGTACCCCGATATTTCTCCGCCAGCGCCGGTTGATCAACCGGAATGCGAATGGCAAACAGATTGTCTTCAGATTGGATCAAGCCCGGTGAGAGCGGCTCGTAGACTACCTGATGCTGTTCGAACATCTTCTCAAGCATTGGCGTCGCCGAACTGATCAAATACTCCATGCCGCTCAGTTCTGCTAATTGCACCGAGTGCCACAAAATACTCAGCGGTAGCTCCGCGTCCACCTCAAGGCGCGCCGAGAAGCGCGACATTTCCCATACCTTTTCCTGATCGAAAGGCAGAATAAAACCTTCCGGCACCTCAGGTTCATGCCACGGCAACAGACGTGCGCAGCCGCAAATACCCTGACGAGCGTTCCAGGCAATCAACCAGGTGACATCCGAACGATCAAAACGATCGTACTCTTGCCCTGGCGTACTCAATCGCGGTGGAATCGACCACCCTTCGCCGCGCGCAAACACGCTATAGCGATACGTTCCCAGTTCTGCCAACAGTGAGGACGGCATATCCTTAAGCTGTGTTTGAATTACTTTCATCATGCGCCTCTGACATCCCCATGTATGCAATGATTTCTTTGAGCCAGCCTGGCAACGTTGCGCGCAGGGTAGACAACTGACACGGGAGAAGGAACTACTAAAATTAGTAGTTGCTTTTTCGCTATATCAGGCCAACCGCAGCGGCATAACAGGCAATCTGCGTTTTATTGGAAACATTAAAACGCTTTTGCATATTCTTTTGGTGAAAATTCACCGTATGTTCAGATATGGCTAAAATAAGTGAAATTTCCGCCGACGTTTTTCCTTCCGCCGTCCATTTCAGGATTTCTAATTCACGCTGACTAAAATCGTTAGATAAAACGACCATAGAATCGTCATTCAAACGCTCCAACACGCGCAAACTCAGTTCCGCCAGAAGATGCAGTTTCACCTCAAGCTCTATGCGCAAGTGTTGGGTCTTACTGTGAAGTGTCGATGCAATAGATAATATACCAATGGTACGATTTGGTGCCATTGCTGAGCAGGAAAAGCCGCTCATTAATCCCGCAGCGTTGGCTTCTGCCCACAAATTACCCGCACCGGTAAATAAATCGCGCGTCCATTCAACACCCCGTCCCGGCCGCTGACAGAGTAATAGCACCGGATCGACCTTATAATAGTTCTCGCTTTCGTAGCGTTTTACCCAGCCTTCCGGGTATGTACTGAACAAAAACAAGCGCGGCCGGGTAAAGGGCACCGGATGCTGAACCAAAAAAGCGAAGTAATCGAAACCCAGCTTTTCAATCTGCTGTTGCAACAGGGATTTCAATTGCGTCACTTGCGTTAGCGCCAGAAATTCATTTTCCATTTCGCCTCGCCAGACGAAATAATTATCGGTCGTCATTATTGCCTTAGCGCTGTTTCACGCTTTTACATTCTGAAATTAGTTCGTGTTAACGCAAAAAATAAATTAGCCAGACAAAAAATATTGATTGAAAAAGGAGCAAATTTGCCAGCAGCTAGCATAACTCTTCTACTGTCAATGCGTTAACGTAATGGAGATGTGTAAGTTCACGTTAATTGTTAACAGGTTGACAACTTTAATTCCTCAGCAGATTAGAATAGGATTTTTCTGAAGTAGTTTCAATCATCCAGTTGATTGAAAATGATCGTTAGATTGATAAATTTTTAGCATCGTCATTAACTAAAATTATTGATGCAAAAAGCAGATTGTTTTGCTGTGAAAGGGGTTTGTACGGTGAATGAGTTTTGACTTAATGTTAATCCCACCTATTTCTGCGGTTAAGATAATACATTAAGTAATGATGTGATTTCTCTCACGCTGATTAACGGCTACGCTTAATGCTAGCGGAGTGAAAAGATGCATTGGAAGACAGTGCTGCAGTAAGGCTCAGGCGCATTGTCGCATGTAGGTGGGAAACTTAGCGGAACTGACTATGTTGAACCAGTTTGCATTACCTTTCCTTGTTCTGGGCGTCTGCACTGCCCTGATGATTTTAAAAGATCTTTTTCGCCATCCACATCCGGTGGCGGTGATGAATATCATTTGGCCATTTACCGGTTTGTATATGCCTTTTATTGGCTGGATCGTCTGGTGGTACTTAGGCCGTAAACCATCACAACAGCAAAAACTTGCGCTGTTGGTTCCACAAAAAATACGCAGTAACGCCAGCTGGCAAACTATATTTATTTCCACGTCATTATCCGCAGCGGCTTGTATATTTGGCGATATAATGACAATCCCGATAGTCACTTTACTAAAACACTTTGCCATTAATCCGACGATAGGGATGCAGGCGCTTATTTGCGTTATCGCTTCATTGTTTATGGGATTACTTTTTCAATTTCTGGCGATTCGCCAACGTGAAAAACATTCATTTGGCAGCGCATTATTATTGGCGTTAAAAACCGAAATTTTCCCCCTGCTGATTTTTCAATTAGGTATTTTTATCTTTATGGCGTTGGCCCTAAAGTTTGTGCTGAACGAGCAGGTCAACCCGCTGGTGGCGGCATTCTGGTTTATGCTGCAACTGGCCATAATGATTGGCTTTATTTTCTCCTGGCCGGCTAATCATTTCCTGATAAAACGTGGGCTTAATCCCGCGGTGTAGCTAACGGCAGTAACCCGAACCGCGCATGCCAAGATGAAAATGGCTGGCATGCGCGGCGTTATAATCGGGCCCCAGCGCATTACCGAACGTCGCACAGCCGTTACGCCACAGCGCATGCAGTCCAGCCGCCGCATCCTCTGGCTGTTGCCAGTTTTTTCCTACCTGCAACCAACGCCCATTTGCCAGCTGAAATCCGGTAATATCCCAGGCATCGGCGCTGGCGTGCTCACTCAAACGCCCTTCCTGACGATGATAAATATTGCGACAGGCGTAGCTGCCAACATGGGCAATGCGTTTCAGCGGACTGTTAAAACCGGCCTGACGTAATGCGCTGTCGCTGTTAATCACAAACATGGTGCTGGCCACCGCCATCGGACAGCTGGCGAGAAAACTGCTGCTCAGCGTGACGTCACCGTAGCCGCTGATGCGTAGCGGCTGCTCAATAGGGCAATTCCCTTGCATAGGCGGCACGGCACGAAACTGCACCAGCCGCTGTTCACTGGCTTGCCGCATCACCGCCAGGCAGGCAGCCGGATCGCCACTCAGCTTTTTTAGCTTGTAACGCGTCATCCAACCGGGCGGATCGGTAACGTTGAGCGGTGTAAAGGGGTTCCACTGAGGCGGCAGATGCGTTTTCAACCACGGCAAACTAAACCAGCCGCATACAGCCAACAACGCGACGGCGAACAGAGCGCGCACAATGCCTCACTTTTCCTGATGAAATGAACTAACAAGTGTAGAAGTCATGTGCGCGGAAAGTGACGTAAATCGCTTAATTGTTGAAGATTTACGCAAAATGACTGCGCTTTAAACTCTGTAAATAATTACTGACAGAGCAAAGCACGTAAAAGGTCACAAAGGGGGAAAAACCATTACCGAAACGGGTTGGCTTTCCACTATCTTATGCCACTTGCCTGGACAAAGGCTCATAACGAATGCCCTAAATAATGTGAGCCGCAGAAAGGCGGCAAGTGTGTGAATCATTGGGAGCTTAATTTAGTCAGTTCCTGGGGTGAACACGCGTAGCCAACGCATCTGCGGCTTGAAGTATGACGGGCAAAACAGCCAATAGAGCTGACACAACATCTCGACAGGAAAGAAAAATTTATGGTTGATCAATCAAAAGAGGCGCTCGCTACGGCCGAACAGCCGGATAAACTCCAGCGTAACCTGCATAATCGTCACATTCAGTTAATTGCTATCGGTGGCGCCATCGGCACGGGGTTGTTTATGGGCTCGGGTAAAACCATCAGCCTCGCGGGCCCGTCGATCATTTTCGTCTACATGATCATTGGCTTTATGCTGTTCTTCGTCATGCGCGCCATGGGCGAACTGCTGTTGTCCAACCTCGAATACAAATCCTTTAGCGATTTCGCTGCCGATTTACTCGGTCCGTGGGCGGGCTATTTTACCGGCTGGACGTACTGGTTCTGTTGGGTGGTGACCGGCATTGCCGACGTGGTGGCCATCAGCGCCTATTTCCAGCTGTGGTTCCCGGACTTCTCCATCTGGATGAGCGCCCTGCTGTGCGTCTTTGTCTTCCTGGCTTTGAACATCGCTACGGTGAAGCTGTTTGGTGAGATGGAGTTTTGGTTCGCGATTATCAAAATCGTCGCCATTGTGGCGCTGATCATCACCGGCATTGTGCTGGTGAGCATGCATTATCCGTCGCCGAACGGTGGCACCGCGTCCCTGAGCAACATCTGGGATCACGGCGGCATGTTCCCGAAAGGCTTGAGCGGCTTCTTTGCTGGCTTCCAGATTGCGGTTTTCGCCTTTGTCGGCATTGAGCTGGTCGGCACCGCGGCAGCAGAAACCAAAGATCCGCACAAAGTTTTGCCGCGTGCAATTAACGCCATTCCGCTGCGCATTATTATGTTTTACGTGCTGGCGCTGATGGTCATCATGGCGGTGACGCCGTGGAATCAGGTGCTGGCGAATCGCAGCCCGTTCGTTGAGATGTTTGTGCTGATCGGCTTGCCTGCCGCCGCCAGCATCGTCAACTTCGTGGTGCTGACCTCCGCCGCCTCGTCCGCCAATAGCGGTATCTTCTCCACCAGCCGCATGTTGTTCGGCCTGGCGGAACAAGGCGTAGCGCATAAAGCCTTTGGTCGCCTCTCGGCGCGTGCGGTGCCAACCACCGGCCTGTTCTTCTCTTGTCTGTGTCTGCTGGCGGGCGTGGCGCTGATCTACCTGATTCCGGATGTGATGACGGTGTTCACCATGGTCACTACGGTGTCGGCGATTCTATTTATGTTCGTCTGGACCATCATCCTGTGCAGCTATCTGGCGTATCGTAAGCAGCATCCACAGCGTCATGCTGAATCGAAGTTCAAAATGCCGCTGGGCAAGTTTATGTGCTGGGTATGCATGGCGTTCTTCGCCTTTGTGCTGGTGCTGCTGACGCTGCAGGAAGACACCCGTCAGGCGCTAATGGTCACGCCGCTGTGGTTTGTGATGCTGACCATGGGCTGGTTGTTACGTCGTCGTAAAGCCTGATTTATCACGGCTACGTTAAGGCTGCCTTTTGAAAGAAAGTGCAGCCTTTTTCTTTTTTGACAGAAAGCGCACCTCATCAGCAAACACGCTTCACCACGAAGTCACAATCTCTCCCGCAGCTTATGCCACGCCTCACCCAATGCAGGACGCACCGAAGGTTCACGCTGCGGTGCTAGCTCCGGCGACTGCGGCGATCCCAGATTGAAGGTAAAGGTGTAATCCGGCTCTTCCCCCATCCGCAAATCGCTGATCAACGTGCGATCGCCCTCCTGCTTCATTGCGTAAAACCCATGACTAAACCACGCTACACGCTCGGCGTGCCATTGCCCTTTGAACGGCGTAAACAGCGCGGGTTGACGATCGTGCCAGCTTATCTGCAGCGAACGCCCCGGTGACAACAGCGACCAATAGGCTTCGCCATAACGCTCTGGCGTCATGATCACCGTGCGCCACACCAGCGTATTAAACGCGGTTGGCGTCACCAGTAGTTGCTCCGGTTGCACTGATTGCTGCGCCAGCGCTTGCTCAATGTGTTGCGTCGCCATGCTCTGTGCCACCATGCTCCAGCCGAGATAAAGCGTACTCACCAATAATCCCGCCTGATTCCAGCGCAAGCCCACAGCATCGCGTCGCCACAGGGCGACGAGCAGCGCAATTAGCAATGGCAAGGTATACAGCGGATCGATGATATACATGCTGCCAATGGCATAAGGGAAATCGGTGAGCGGCAGGCCCAGCTGCGTACCGTAAACGGTGGTGAGATCCAGCAGCGGATGCGTCACCAGCGCCAGCCACATCGCCAGCGTCCAGCCGCGCCAGTGCGCGCGACTGCGTGTCGCACCGGCCACCAGCCAGCCGAGCAGCGGTGCAATTAAGGTGAGGATTATCAGCGCATGACTTTCGGTACGATGCAGCGTCATATTGCGGATGGCATCGCCGTGATCGATAAACACGTCGAGATCCGGCAAGGTGCCCGCCACCGCGCCCACCAGCGCCGCTTGCCACAGCGGGACGCGCTTGCCCATCACCGCAACGGTGACCGCCGCGCCTAACGTCAGTTGTGATAACGAATCCATGCACTCTCCTTGAAAACGCGGGATCAGCGCACGCGGATCCCTTCAATTATCATGCGCTGCACGTTTTCCAGCGTCTGTTCAAAAAACGCCGCATCGTTCAACGTCTGGCCGGTAATCGCTTCCACCTGTGAGGCGAAATCCGCATAGTGCTGCGTAGTCGCCCATAGCAGGAAAAACAGGTGCTGCGGCTGCACACCCGCCAACCGACCTTCGGCGATCCACTGTTCGATAATCGCCGCTTTCTCATCCACCAGCGCTTTTAAATCACCGGCCAGTTCACCTTTCAGCAGCGGCGCGCCCTGCAACATCTCAAGGCAGAACAATCGCGAAGCTTGCGGATGATCACGCGAGACTTCCAGCTTAAGGCGAATGTATTGACGTATCGCGGTCAGCGGATCGTGATCGTGCTGCAGCGCGCGCAGCGGCGCCAGCCACACATAAAGAATCTCTTTTAAAACAGCCACATACAGCACTTCTTTCGACGGATAGTAATACAGCAAATTGGTTTTGGAGACGTCGGCGCGCTCCGCCACTTTATCCAGGCTGGTGCCGTGAATACCGTATTGCGAGAAGAAGGTTAACGCCGCTTCCAGAATGGCTGCCCGCTTTGCGGCGACCGCTCGCGAACGGCGTCCCGGTTTTTTTTCATCGCTTTTCACACTGTTACCTCTTCCGTCCTGCGTCAACGCATCATAACAAAGGCCTTCTTTCCTGCCTAATCGCCCGCCTGCACCTTTTTTGACCATGCGGCGCATGAAAAACGTGCAAAACGTTTTGACCAAACGGTCTGAAATGGACCAATTACTCCAGTTTAGAACAGGCGATACTTTTAACGCATTGTTATTTATCTCTTTTAAAAATGTGGCACAGCCTTTGCAATTTTGTGATGGAGCGCCGCCCGCAGGATGCGTGCAGGAAGCAGCGCAGCGCGTGAAGCAGTCCCCGTCTAATGCAGAGAGGTTTCACATGAAAATTGGCGTTTTTATCCCGATTGGTAATAACGGCTGGCTGATCTCCACCCATGCGCCGCAGTACAAACCGACTTTTGAACTGAACAAAGAGATCGTGCTGAAAGCAGAGCATTATCATTTCGACTTTGCCCTTTCGATGATCAAACTGCGCGGCTTCGGCGGCAAAACCGAGTTTTGGGATCACAACCTCGAATCCTTCACGCTGATGGCGGGACTCGCGGCGGTGACCTCACGCATTGAGATCTACGCCACCGCCGCCACGCTAACCTTACCGCCCGCGATTGTGGCGCGTATGGCCTCCACCATTGATTCCATCTCCAATGGCCGCTTCGGCGTCAACCTCGTCACCGGCTGGCAGAAACCCGAGTACGAGCAGATGGGCTTGTGGCCGGGCGATGCTTACTTCTCCAGCCGCTACCAATATCTGACCGAATACGTCACCGTGCTGCGCGATTTGTGGGGCACCGGCCAGAGCGACTTTAAAGGCGAGTTCTTTACCATGAACGATTGCCGCGTCAGCCCGCAGCCGCAGAAACCGATGAAAGTGATCTGCGCCGGCCAGAGCGATGCGGGCATGGCGTTCTCGGCGCAGCACGCCGATTACAACTTCTGCTTCGGCAAAGGCGTCAACACGCCAACTGCCTTCGCGCCAACCGCCGCGCGTATGAAGCAAGCTGCCGATAAAGCGGGCCGCGACGTCGGTTCCTATGTGCTGTTTATGATCATTGCCGCCGAGAGCGACGAAGCCGCACGCGCCAAATGGGAGCACTACAAAGCCGGTGCCGATGAAGAGGCGCTCGCCTGGCTCACCACGCAAAGTCAGCAGGACACCAAATCTGGCAGCGACACCAACGTGCGCCAGATGGCCGATCCGACCTCCGCCGTCAACATCAATATGGGCACGCTGGTGGGTTCTTACGCCAATGTGGCACGAATGTTGGATGAGGTTGCATTAGTCGATGGCACGCAAGGCGTGTTGCTCACCTTCGACGACTTCCTGCAAGGCATCGAAGATTTCGGTGAACGTATTCAGCCCTTAATGCAGTGTCGCCACGATTTAATCGCATCCCAGCAGGAGGTTGCCTGATGAGTACCGTTGTTTGCGCCCATACCTCAAGTTTACCGAACGTCACCTTGCCGGCGCGCCCGGAAGCCATCGCGCTGCCGCCCGCGCAAAGTGCGCTGATTGTGGTGGATATGCAGAACGCCTACGCCACGCAAGGCGGCTATCTCGATCTGGCGGGCTTTGATGTCTCCGCTACCAAGCCGGTGATTGCCAAAATCCATCAGGCGGTCACCGCAGCGCGGGCCGCCGGGATGCAGATCATCTGGTTCCAGAACGGTTGGGACGACCAATACGTTGAAGCCGGTGATGCCGGATCGCCTAACTTCCACAAATCTAATGCGCTGAAAACCATGCGCAAGCGCCCGGAGTTACAGGGCACGCTGCTGTCGAAAGGCGGCTGGGATTATGCGCTGGTCGATGAACTGGTGCCGCAGGCCGGCGATATCGTATTGCCGAAACCGCGCTACAGCGGCTTCTTCAACACCTCGCTCGACAGCATGCTGCGCAGCCGTGGCATCCGCCATCTGGTGTTTACCGGCATCGCCACCAACATCTGCGTGGAATCGACGCTGCGTGACGGCTTCTTCCTGGAATATTTCGGCGTGGTGCTGGAAGACGCGACCTATCAGGCGGGTCCGGCGTTTGCCCAGCAGGCGGCCATTTTCAATATCGAAACGTTTTTTGGCTGGGTCAGCGATACCGACACCTTCTGCGAAACGCTGAAAAGCTAACGCCTCGATTCACCTGCAAACCGATAAGAAGAGGATTTCGCCATGCCTAAAAGTGTGATTATTCCGCCCGGCACCGGTATGCCCATAGCGCCATTCGTGCCCGGCACCTTAGCTGACGGCGTCGTCTACGTCTCCGGCACCTTGCCGTTCGATGCCAACAACAACGTGGTGCACGTCGGTGATGCCGCCGCGCAAACGCGTCACGTGCTGGAGACCATTAAAAAGGTGATCGAAACTGCCGGCGGCACCATGGAAGACGTGACCTTCAACTCGATTTTTCTCACCGACTGGAGCAACTACGCAGCGATTAACCAGATCTACGCCGAATACTTCCCCGGAGATAAACCGGCGCGCTTCTGCATTCAGTGCGGCTTAGTGAAACCGGATGCGCTGATCGAAATCGCCAGCGTTGCGCATATCGGCAAACAGGAGGCGTGATGCATCTGGAGATCCAGGGTTTAACCACTGAAGATGCGCCGACGCTGGTGCTCGCTTCCGGTTTAGGCGGCGTCGCCGGTTTCTGGCAACCGCAGCTGGCGGCGCTGACGCCGCATTATCGCGTGGTGACGTACGATCAGCGCGGTACTGGCCGCAGCGCCGATACGCTGCCGGACGGCTACAGCATGACGATGATGGCGGCGGAACTGGCAGAAACGCTGGAACAGCACGGCATTCAACATTACGACATTATCGGCCATGCGCTGGGCGGCTTAATCGGCCTGCAGCTGGCGCTGGACTTCCCGCAGCGCGTGGGCCGCGTGGTAGTGATCAACGGCTGGCTTTCGCTGGATGCGCACACGCAGCGCTGCTTCCAGGTGCGTCAGGATCTGCTGATGAACGTCGGCGTCGAAGCCTTTGTGCGTGCGCAGCCGCTGTTCCTCTATCCCGCGGAATGGCTGGCGCGCAATCAGGAGCGCATTAACGCTGAAGATGCGCACCATGTCGCCCATTTTCAGGGCATGGAAAACCTGCTGCGTCGCTTGCATGCATTGAAAAGCGCGGATTTCCGCGCACATGTGGGGCGCATCTCCCAGCCGGTGTTGGCGATCTGCAGCCAGGACGATCTGCTGGTGCCGTGGAGCTGCTCACCGCAGCTGGCGCAGGCGCTGCCCAACGGCAGCCTGATTGAGATGGCCTGGGGCGGACACGCGATGAGCGTCACCGATGCCGACAACTTTAATGCGCTGCTGCTGCGCTGGCTGGCCGATACGGCTGCGCCTGCCCAGCGAGCGGCCAGCTAATCACAGGAGCCGCCAATGAGCGTGCATGAACTGCCAGTTTTACCCGGTGTAGAACGCGATGCGTTTCGTAACGCGATGGCGTGCTTAGGCGCGGCGGTGAATATCATCACCACCGACGGTCCCGCTGGACGCGCCGGATTTACCGCCTCGGCGGTGTGCAGCGTTACTGATACGCCGCCTACGCTGCTGGTTTGTCTTAATCGCTCAGCGTCGGTGTGGCCGATTTTTCGCGACAACGGTTATCTCTGCGTTAACACCCTGGCCGCCGGGCATGAAGATCTCTCGACGCTATTTGGCGGCAAAACGCCGATGGCAGAACGCTTTGCCGCCGCTGACTGGCACACGCTGGCCAGCGGTTCACCGCTGTTAGACGGCGCGCTGGTGTCGTTTGACTGCAAAGTGGCACAAGTGGTCAGCGTGGGCACGCACGACATTCTGTTTTGCGAAGTGCAGGCGCTGGTACGCAATGATGAAACGCACGGTCTGGCATGGTTTGACCGTGGCTATCATCACCTTTTACGGCAGGACGCCCGC
The DNA here is from genome assembly GCF_002858935.1 of Pantoea endophytica. Lineage (GTDB taxonomy): Bacteria > Pseudomonadota > Gammaproteobacteria > Enterobacterales > Enterobacteriaceae > Pantoea > Pantoea leporis. Next base: position 213,006 of record NZ_PJRT01000002.1, read on the forward strand.
TAACGCCGCCTTGTGCGGCCCGCTTTCACTGACACCCTGGAGATGACGATGGCGAGTTCCTGGTTCCCCCGCTGGCAGCAAAAGTCAGCCATGACCGATGATGGGCTGATTGCGCCGGACGAAACGCTGCCGTTTGCGCAGACGGTCGTGCTTGGCCTGCAGCATGCTGTAGCAATGTTTGGCGCAACGGTGCTGATGCCGTTGCTGATGGGACTGGACCCCAATCTGGCGATTCTGGTTTCGGGCATCGGTACGCTGCTGTTCTTCCTGGTCACCGGCGGGCGCGTACCCAGTTATCTCGGATCCAGCGCGGCGTTTGTCGGCGTAATCATCGCGGTAACCGGCTTTAACGGTCAGGGACTCAACCCCAACCTGGCGCTGGCGCTGGGCGGCGTGATTGCCTGCGGCGCGCTCTATACGCTGATTGGCCTGATCGTGATGAAGGTCGGCACCGGCTGGATCGAGCGTCTGATGCCGCCGGTGGTCACGGGCGCGGTGGTGATGGCGATTGGTCTGAACCTGGCGCCAATTGCGGTGCACGGTGTATCCGGCTCGATGTTTGACAGCTGGATGGCAGTGATGACGGTGCTGTGCATTGGTCTGGTGGCGGTATTCACGCGCGGGATGATCCAGCGCCTGCTGATTCTGGTCGGCCTGATTGTCGCGTGGGCCATCTATGCACTGCTAACCAACGTGATGGGCTTCGGCAAACCGGTGGATTTCAGCGGCCTTGCCAACGCACCGTGGTTTGGCCTGCCGCACACCACCGCACCGATCTTTGATATGCAGGCCATCGTGATGATCGCGCCTGTGGCGATCATTCTGGTGGCGGAAAACCTCGGGCACATTAAAGCCGTGGCGGGCATGACCGGGCGCAATCTCGATCCCTGGATGGGCCGCGCCTTTGTCGGTGACGGTCTGGCAACCCTGCTGTCGGGCTCAATCGGCGGCAGCGGTGTCACCACCTACGCGGAAAATATCGGTGTGATGGCGGTGACCAAAGTCTATTCAACGCTGGCCTTTGTGGCCGCCGCGGCGATCGCTTTGGTGCTTGGCTTCTCACCGAAATTTGGCGCGCTAATCCACACCATTCCCGGTCCGGTGATTGGTGGCGCCTCGATTGTAGTATTTGGTTTGATTGCGGTGGCAGGCGCACGCATTTGGGTGCAGAACCATGTGGATTTCAATCAGAATGGCAATTTGATCATGGTGGCGACCACGCTGGTGCTGGGCGCCGGTGATTTTGCCCTGAAGATTGGCAGCTTCACCCTTGGCGGCATCGGCACCGCCACCTTTGGTGCCATCATCCTGAACGCGATTTTACAACGTCGCGGCGCCGCGCTGGCGAACGAGGCGGCACGGCAACACCCTTAAGGCTCGAGCGGTGCCTGATCGGGCACCGCTTTCTTGCGGCGTATACGCAGTTCGCTGACGATTACCCCACAAACAATCAAGGCCGCGCCCAGCAGCGCAGCAGCAGGTAGACGCTCGCCCGCCAAACGCCCTACCACGCCCGCCCACACCGGTTCACCGGCGTAAATCACCGTGGCACGCGTCGGTGAAACGCTGCGTTGCGCCCAGTTCATCGTCACCTGAATCAAGGCGCTGGCCGCGCCCAGACCCAACGCGCTCAGCAGCAACGGCGTTGACATGGCAGGAACCGATTCGCCATTCGGGATCATCAGAACAAAGGCGCAGGCCGATGCCACCATCAGCTGAATCAGCGTGACGCGGCGCACATCGACCTGTCCGGCATAACGGCTGATCAGGATGATCTCCGCCGCGATTGCCAGCGTGCTCAGTAAGGTGGCGATTTCACCGGCATTCAGCGTCAAACTGCCATCCTGCGGACCCGCCACCAGCACTAAACCGGTAAACGCCAGCAAAATGCCCAGCCACGCCATCAATCCCGGCGGACGGCGCAGGAATAACCATTGCAGCAGCGGCACCACCGGCACGTAGAGCGCGGTGATAAACGCCGACTGACTGCTGGAAATGGTTTGCATGCCCCAGGTTTGCAGACCGTAGCCGCCGGCAATCGACAGGCCAATCAGCGCCCCGGCTTTGATTTCCAGCCAGGTAACTTGCTTGAGATAACGACGGAAGAAAAAGGCCAGCAGCAGCGATGCCGTAGCAAAACGTAATCCCACAAAAAAGAACGGACCGGAATGGGCCATCGCCCGGTGTACCACCAAAAAAGTGCCACCCCAAACCATGGTAATAAATATGAGCACCAACTCCTGACGCGAAATACGCAGGCTGAGACGAGAAGAAGAAGCGGACATAACGCACCAGAATAATCAGTTGGCGGTCAGTTTGCTCAGAGAGCGGGGAAATTGCAATGCCTGTCACCGCCGGGCGAACCCGGCGGCCGGGGATTAACGGTCAGTCGCGCTATTTCTTGCCGCGGCTGCGTCCCCCTTTTTCACCGGCTACAGACGCGCGCTGTGGGTCGTTTCTAAAATTACCCCCGCTGTTTTTGCCGCCTTTGCGACCCGCTTCTGCGGCCCTTTCACGGTCCTCTGCGAAATTGCCTGATCCTCCACGATGTTCGGCCATCATTTCCTCCACGGATTGAGCATCCAGATTAGGGGCTTGTCACGATGCTGCCGTGAAAAGCCTGGCGGCGGATATTCCGCACACCTGATTAAATAATAGACAACGCAGCGGTGAGATCGGCCTGATATTCACAATTTGAAACAGATAATTCACTCATTTCACTGCGAAAAAGCAAATTTACCGCCGCGTTACAAGCAGTTAGCCGACACTTATTGGCACCTGCTTAACCTCTGTACAGCAGCCTGCGCAGGCTCTTCTATACTTTTGGTTACTCACCACCCTCGCAGGATGAAAACCATGGCAAAGATTTTGGTGCTCTATTATTCGATGTACGGACATATTGAAACCATGGCGCAAGCCGTGGCCGACGGTGCAAAGAGCGTGAGCGGCGCGGAAGTTACAATATTGCGCGTGCCGGAAAGCATGGATGCCGAGCGTTTCGCCCAGGTTGGCGGCAAAGTGGATCAGGCTGCGCCTGAAGCGAAACCGGAAGATTTGCCGCAGTATGATGCCATCATCGTTGGCACACCCACACGCTTCGGCAACATGGCGGGGCAGATGCGTAACTTCTGGGATCGCACTGGCGGCTTGTGGGCTTCGGGCGCGCTGTACGGCAAAATCGCCAGCGTCTTTGCTTCCACCGGTACCGGCGGCGGCCAGGAGCAAACCATCACTTCCGTCTGGACCACCCTCGCCCATCACGGCATGGTGATTGTTCCCATCGGTTATGGCACTAAAGAACTCTTCGACATCTCCCACGTACGCGGCGGAACGCCCTACGGCGCCACCACCCTGGCGGGCGGAGATGGATCACGTCAACCTTCGGCGGAAGAACTGGATATTGCCCGTTTTCAGGGCCAACACGTCGCCGGACTGGCGGTAAAGCTACAGGGATAAAATCCACAACAGGAGACCTTCATGACAACAGAACAGTCGAAAGAGCATCACGTAGGCGAATGGGCATCACTGCGCCACACTTCACGCGAAATCGCTGAAGCCATTTTTGAGGTAGCCAACTACGACGAACGTTTAGCCGAGCAGATCTGGAGCCAGCAAGGCAGCGATGAAGTGCTGATTCGCGCCTTCAAAAAGACCGACCAGGATGTTCTGACCTGGGACGATAAAACGGTCGAGCGCAAAAACGTTTGAATTGCAGGCGGGCATTGTCCCGCCTTTGTTACCTTTACATCACCAAGGAGCCTTGTATGTCAGCCTATCAAAGTATCAATCCAGCCAATAACCAACTGCTAAAAGCGTGGAACGAGCACGATGATGCCTATGCACAACAGGCGCTGGAAACCGCAGATGCGCTTTATCATTCCGCGTGGAGTAAAGGCGATATTCAACCGCGTCTGCAGGTGCTACACCGTTTAGCCGATTTGATTGACCAACGGGCCGAAGAGCTGGCGACCATCGCCAGTAAAGAGATGGGCAAACTGATTGGCCAGAGCCGTGGTGAAGTAAAAATCTGTTCGCAGATCGCCCGCTACTACGCTGAACATGCCGCGACATTTTTACAGCCGCAACCCTACGCCAGCGATGTGGGCGATGCCTGGCTTGAGTACCATCCGATTGGCGTGATCGTCGCGGTCGAGCCGTGGAACTTCCCTTACTATCAGCTGATGCGCGTGCTGGCGCCAAACCTGGCGCTCGGCAATCCGGTGCTGGCGAAACACGCCAATATCGTGCCGCACTGCGCCGATGTGTTTGAAAAGCTGGTAGAAGAAGCCGGTGCGCCAAAAGGCGCATGGACCAACCTGTTTATCTCCACCGATCAAGTCGCGGATTTGATTGCCGATCCGCGCGTGCAAGGCGTGGCGCTGACGGGTTCCGAACGCGCCGGTAGTGCCGTGGCGGAACAGGCCGGTAAACACTTGAAGAAATCGACGCTGGAGCTGGGCGGTAACGATGTGTTTGTGGTGCTGGACGATGCCGATATCGATGAAGCGGTACGTCAGGGTGCGCAAGCTCGCCTCAGTAACTGCGGCCAGGTCTGTACCGCCGCCAAGCGCTTTATTTTGCATGAGAAAATTGCCGATACGTTTATGGCCAAATTTAGCGCGGCTCTGCAATCGGCCACGCCGGGCGATCCGCTTGATGAGAAAACCACGCTTGGTCCGCTCTCTTCAAAAGATGCGCGCGATCGTTTAGTGAAGCAGGTTGAGGAAGCGGTGCAAAATGGCGCGCGCGTGGAGTTTGGTGGACGCGCCATTGATGGCGTCGGCTGCTATTACCAGCCAACGGTGCTCACTGGTCTGACGCCAGACAATCCTGCTTACTATCAGGAGTTCTTTGGCCCGGTAGCACAGGTGTATGTGGTGGCGGACGATCGTGCCGCTGTGGCACTGGCGAATGATTCAAATTACGGCCTGGGCGGTTCAGTCTGGACTAAAGACATTGCGCGCGGCCGTAAGATGGCATCGCAGATTGAAACCGGCATGGTGTTTATCAATTCGCAGAGCGATACCTCCGCAGAGCTGCCGTTTGGTGGCGTGAAACGTTCCGGATACGGACGTGAGTTGTCGGATCTGGGGATTAAAGAGTTCGCCAACCAAAAACTGGTGGTCGTCGCCGGTTAACAGGCACAAAAAACCCCGCCGCGGCGGGGTTTTCTTTGAGCAGCAAACTCAGTTACTGGTCGCTGCTTTGGCCGGTTCTTCTGATTTGGCTGGCGTAGCATCGGCTTGCGCTTTCTGTGCTGCTGCCGCATCAGCCTTGGCTTTCTCATCCGCTGCTTTCTGGGCAGTGGCTTTCTCCGCTTTGGCTTTTTCGTCTGCCGCTTTCTGCGCGGCCGCTTTATCCGCCTTCACTTTCTCTTCAGCCGCTTTCGCGTCTGCAGCCTTCTGTGCTGCGGCTTTATCCGCTGCTGCTTTGTCTGCGGCTGCTTTATCCGCAGCAGTCTGATCGGCTTTCTGCTTAGCGTCATCTGCGGCTGGTGCTGCGGCCGCAGGTGCTGGCTGTTCTGCCGCAGCCGGTGCCGCAGCAGGCTGCAGTGGCGTACCTTGCAGAGCACCGTTCAATGCGCCGATGAATTGATCCCAACTGCAGTAGCCGTTGGCATCCGTTTCACAGCCCGCCAGTTGCAGCGTGACGCGCTTCGGTGGATTTTTCAGGCTCAGCACATCGGCATCGCGCAGCTGATCGGCCGTTTGATAGACGTACTCAATTTTCAGCAGATCTTTGTTGTTCTTCACATCGTGCCAGCGTTCGAATACTACCTGGCCGCCAATCGGCGTTTTCTCATCGTTGCCCGGCAGTTCATAAGGCTTAACCTGCAGCGCGCTGAGTAAGGAGGCGATGTTGGAATCATGACCAACCATCAGCGTCACTTTTGGCGCGTTGGCTTTATCCTGATCGACTAACTGGCTGCGGATGTAATCCACCAGCGGTGCGGCCACTTCGCGCGCCACTTCAGGAGAGGCGAACAGCGCATCCTGATAACCGTTTTTGATCGACGCCAGCTCTTTCCACTGTTCAGGCGTTTTGATCTGGCCCCAGGCAACCTGATCGGCCGGGAAACCTTCGTAATATTGCAGCGTAAACGCATCCACCAGCGAGTTGCCGATTTTCAGCGGACCGCTTACGTTCGGCTCTTTACCGTTATCCGCGCTGAAAGTGTTATCGCCGCTGCTCAAATCACACTGCTTTTTGCCGTTACAGGCCGGGGCAGATTTGTAATCGACGATTTTTTCCAGATGCTGGAAGGCAGGCTTCAGTGCCAGCTTTTCATTGGCGGCGGTCATAGCAGCCAAGGCTTTCTTGTTGAATTCATCGCTGCCGTCGGTAACGACCGGATTGAAGATCGGATCCATGGTGCCCATCGCATCCTGATGCGTGACCGCGATATCACAGCCAGGGAAGGCGCCAGTGATAAAGTACTGCGCGGTCGCCACGGTGCGCTGCAGGCTGTTGGCGTAGACAAAGATGTTGCTGCTGTCCGGGCAAGTCCCGTTCTGGACTAAGCCCTGCTGTGCCAGCCACTGACGGGTATAATTCCCCATGTAGACTTCCAGCACGCCACCTTTGGTGGTGAGCTCACCGCCCGCGACATCCCACTGCGGCCAGCTCTTTTTGGTGGATTGTTCCAGTACGCTGCCGTTGTTGGCGAGCGGCGCACGCAGGTTATGACGGCTTAACATCAGCACCTGCTGGAGTTGCATATCTCCATCCGCAGCATAGGCGGACATGCCCATCGGGAGCGCAGCGATGACTGACAACGCGCAAAGACTCAGTTTCTTGATCATTGTGCCTATTCCATAATTCATCAGTGAAACACTCTGGCTTTCAAACGATTAGCCCGCCAAAGAGCGAATTACCGCACAGTGTAACTCAGCTTGCATCGGAAAATCGCCAGATGTTTGCAAAAAACCGTGCATGGAATATAGCAGTTAACGCGCGTGGCGTCGGGGAACGGCAGCAGATGGAAAAGCAACGCGATGTTTTTCGGAATTTGTGAACGCAGAAAAGCAAAAAGCCCGCATTTCTGCGGGCTTCTTTAATATGGCGGAGGAACAGAGATTCGAACTCTGGGATGGTTTCCCATCGACGGTTTTCAAGACCGTTGCCTTAAGCCACTCGGCCATCCCTCCGGGGATTTTTTTGTTGCGTCACTCTGCAAGAGTGAATGGCGGAGGAGGAGAGATTCGAACTCTCGGATGGTTTCCCATCGACGGTTTTCAAGACCGTTGCCTTAAGCCACTCGGCCACCCCTCCGCAATGAGGCGCACTATAAACATCCCCCATAACGATGTAAAGCCTGCAATGAATCGTTCGGCTGAAAAACAGCCAAATTCTATTTTTTCGGCGTCTATTTCGCCATTCTGCTCAGCGAAACAGCAATTTATCGCGTAAAGATGGGTAAAACGCCTTTTCTGTCTTTCAGGCGCTGCGTATCCTCGTGCCATATTTGGTGTTTCTCTCTTTAAGGAGCGCATGATGGAAAGAATTTTTAGCTCGTCGCAGCAATCGTTAGTCAGCACCCACAAGGTGCTGCGCAATACTTATCTGTTACTTGGCTTTACGCTGGCCTTCTCGGCCGTCACCGCCACACTCAGCACCGTGTTTGCCTTGCCTTCACCGGGCCTGATTCTGATGCTGGTCGGCTTTTATGGCTTGATGTTCCTGACGCATAAACTGGCTAACAGCCCGGCAGGTATTCTGGCGGCCTTCGCTTTCACCGGCTTCCTCGGTTACTGCCTTGGTCCAATCCTGAGCTCGTTCCTCACTGCAGGCATGGGTGATGTGATCGCTATGGCGCTGGGCGGCACCGCGCTGGTGTTCTTCGGTTGCTCGGCCTACGTATTGACCACACGCCGCGATATGTCATTCCTGAGTGGCATGATGATGGCCGGCTTTGTCGTGCTGCTGGTGGCGGTGGTTGCTAATATCTTCCTGCAACTGCCTGCGCTGCATCTGGCGATTAGCGCCCTGTTCATCCTGTTCTCTGCGGGTGCCATCCTGTGGGAAACCAGCAACATCATTCACGGTGGTGAAACCAACTATATTCGCGCCACCGTAAGCCTGTATGTTTCGCTGTATAACATTTTTGTTAGCCTGTTGAGCCTGCTGGGCTTCGCTAACCGCGATTAAGCTGCCGCAAGAGTTATCAAACCCCGCTTCGGCGGGGTTTTTGCTTTTTATGGCCGGGCGAATTTACAATGTGTCGATTAACGCCATGAGGAATGACTGTGAATTTTGCTGGTAAAGAGATTGCCACCGATGCGGAAGGCTATCTGAAAAATAGCGCGGACTGGAGCGAACCGCTGGCTGCTGCCATCGCGGAGCAAGAAGCGATCGTGATGAGTGACGCGCATTGGGAAGTAGTGCACTTTGTGCGCAACTTTTACCAGGAATTTAATACCTCGCCGGCGGTGCGCATGCTGGTGAAAGCTATGGCGCAAAAGTATGGCGAGGAGAAAGGCAACAGCCGCTATCTGTTCCGTCTGTTCCCGGAAGGCCCGGCGAAGCAGGCGACCAAAATTGCCGGATTGCCAAAACCGGCGAAATGCTTGTAATCAGCCGGTGGTGAATCGGGTCGGCATCTCCCTGGGCTGATGCGGCTCCACCAGCACTTTATCTACCCGCGCGCTACGCGGCCCACCCGCTTTGAGCCAACTGATCAATGCATCGACCTGCTGCGCCTCACCGGACGCCAGCACTTCAACGCTGCCGTCCGCCAGATTGTGCGCATAACCGTTAAGATTCAACTCTCTGGCCTGCGCTTGGGTGTGGTAGCGAAACCCCACGCCCTGCACGATGCCGTGCACCCAAATTTTGCAGCATGTGGTAGCCATTGCGTTCTCCCATCGTCTTGCGTTGCAATTTGCCGCCATCCGCCGGAAAATGGCGCCTCATTTTTTCAGGTAAGCATAGCAAACTATGACCGTTCGATTGATTCTCACAAAGGGACGTGAAAAATCCCTGCTCCGCCGCCATCCGTGGGTGTTCTCTGGTGCCGTTGCACGTATGGAAGGTAAAGCCCAGTCTGGTGAAACCATTGATATCTGTGACAGCAATGGCAAATGGCTGGCTCGCGCCGCGTATTCTCCGCAATCACAAATTCGCGCACGCGTCTGGAGTTGGCAACAGGATGAGTCAATCGACATCACCTTCTTCGTGCGCCGCTTTGAGCAAGCCCAGCTGTGGCGTGACTGGCTGGCGAAACGTGATGGGCTGGACAGCTATCGCCTGATTGCCGGTGAGTCTGATGGCATGCCGGGCGTAACCATCGATCGCTTCGGCAACTTCCTGGTGATGCAGCTGTTGTCTGCGGGTGCCGAGTATCAGCGTCCGGCCATCGTCTCCGCCTTACAGCAGTGTTTCCCGGATTGCGCTATTTACGATCGCTCAGATGTGGCAGTGCGTAAAAAAGAGGGACTGGAGCTGGCGCAAGGGCCGGTTTCGGGTGAACTGCCGCCACCGCTGCTGCCGATTACTGAACACGGTATGAAGCTGCTGGTGGATATTCAGGGCGGTCATAAAACCGGCTATTACCTTGATCAGCGTGACAGCCGTTTTGCCACGCGTGGCTACTCAGATAATGCACGCGTGCTGAACTGCTTCTCTTACACCGGTGGTTTTGCGGTTTCTGCCTTGATGGGCGGCTGTCGTGAAGTGATTAGCGTTGATACTTCGCAAGACGCACTCGACGTGGCGAAACAGAACGTTGAACTCAATGGTCTGGATGTGTCGCGTGCCCAGTTTGTGCGTGACGATGTGTTCAAACTGCTGCGTCGTTATCGCGACAGCGGCGAAAAGTTCGACCTGATCGTCATGGATCCGCCGAAATTCGTAGAGAACAAGAACCAGTTGATGGGCGCGTGTCGCGGCTATAAAGATATCAATATGCTGGCCATTCAGCTGTTGAATCCCGGTGGCGTATTGCTGACCTTCTCCTGTTCTGGCCTGATGCCAACCGATTTGTTCCAGAAAATCATCGCTGATGCCGCCGTTGATGCCGGTCGTGATGTACAATTTATAGAGCAGTTCCGTCAGGCAGCCGACCATCCAGTGATCGCCAGCTATCCTGAAGGGCTTTATCTGAAAGGTTTTGCCTGCCGCGTGCTGTGACTTGAAAACGCTGTCCCTGCCTCCATATTGGTTACAGGGCAGTCTTTTGGGAGGTCACAATGATTACGACTAAATTTGGAATTGGACAGCAGGTCCGACATCGTCTCTCCGGGGTGCTCGGCGTTATCGTGGATGTCGATCCGGAGTTTTCGCTTGATGAGCCAGAAGTTGATGATGTCGCTGCCAGCGAAACGCTGCGCGCCGCGCCCTGGTATCATGTGGTGATGGAAGATGAAGAAGGCGATCAGGTGCATACCTATGTCGCTGAAGTTCAGCTGGCGGGGGAAACCTCCTTCGAACATCCCGAACAACCTTCAATGGATGAGCTGGCCGCGTCAATTCGGCAACAGCTGCAGGCACCCAGCCTGAGACATTAATCAAACGGCGACTCCGGTCGCCGTTTCTGTTTTAGTGCCTAATCCCCAGCCGAGGAATTTCAATTTTTGGACAGCGATCCATTATCACGGTCATACCCGCGTCTTGCGCCAGCACCGCCGCCTGCTCATTAATCACGCCCAGCTGTAACCACAGCGTATCCGCTCCAATAGCGATCGCTTCCTGCGCTACGCCCCACGCCGCTTCGGCATTGCGAAACACATCCACCATATCCACTTTTCCGGGTACATCCGCCAGCGTGGCATAGGCGGTTTGGCCAAGAAGTTGCTGTCCCGCCAATTTAGGACTCACCGGAATCACCTCGTATCCCTGATCGAGCAAATATTTCATCACGCCATAGCTCGGGCGATCGGGGCGGTCGCTGGCGCCTACTAACGCGATACGTTTGGTTTTAGTCAGCACATCGCGAATCGTTTGATCATTCATCTTTTTTCTCCTGGTTCATTCGCTTAAGTGTAGATGGCATTGCGCATCAGGCTGCAACTGTTGGGCACCAGAACTTTGCGCAGCAGCACGAATAAATATGTAAAAATGTAAATTTACTGCCATAATGTAATACTTTGCTACACATAATCGATTTACCCCCTTCTGCCGGGAGTTGAAATGAAGCTGTCTTTAACTGCTACGGGTTTACTGCTGTTGCTCGTATCAGCCTCATGCCAGGCCATCACTCTCAAGCTCGATCCCGAGATCGAACTGCTGGTGCTGGACGGGCGTAAAATTTCTGGTTCGCTGTTGAAAGGCGCAGGCAGCCTTGAGCTGGATCGTGGGCAGCATCAGTTTCTGTTTCGTGTGGAAAAACCGGGCACTGACGCCGCGCACTTTCATTCCGTGCCGATGATTGTCACTTTCAGCGCCAATGCCCATTCGGTGGCAATTCGCTTGCCTGCGCTCACTAATCGTCGTGAACGTACCACCTTCGACAAAACCCTCAACTTTCAACTGATTGATGAACGCGGCATAGAAATCACCAGCCTGCGCGACCATTTGCCGAAGCCAGGTGATAACGATTTCGAAAAGGCGATGGTGAATTATAATCGTGATGCCCACGCCGCTTCGGTTCCGCGTTTTGCCTTACATTCGCTGAGCGCCAGCGAGGCGCAGTTGAATCTGGATTACGCCTGGCAAGAAGTTAGCGATCTTCCCTCTTTGCATGGCTGGTTCAAGCGTTTTGATGCCGCCACACGTCTGCGTTTTATTAGCTGGATGAAAACCTTACGCGCAAGTTGATAGTGATGAAACGCCAGGGGTAAACTCCTGCATTAACACATAATGCATGAGAAGAAACAGGAAGCCCTATGGAGCAGACCGTTCGTACCCTTCAGGTTCAGAAACATATCGCCCTCGTTGCACACGATCACTGTAAAGCCTCGCTGCTGGAGTGGGTGCAAACCAACCAAAGCACGCTGCAACAGCATGTGTTGTACGCTACCGGCACCACCGGCAATCTGATTAATCGTCATACCGGATTGGATGTTAACGCCATGCTAAGCGGCCCGATGGGCGGCGATCAGCAAGTGGGTGCGTTGATTTCGGAAGGTAAAATTGATGTGCTGATTTTCTTCTGGGATCCGCTGAATGCGGTGCCGCACGATCCAGATGTCAAAGCGCTGCTGCGCCTCGCCACGGTGTGGAATATCCCGGTGGCCAATAACCGCACCACCGCAGATTTTATTATCCAGTCACCGAAGTTTGCCCAACAGATTGAGATTCAGATTCCAGACTATCAGCGTTATCTCGCCGAACGCCTGAAACCCTAATCATCAGGCCTTACGGCTTTGTGGCACACCTAATTCGCGCAGGTGCTCGACAAATACCGAAGGCCGATCTTTATCGAACATCAGCCACACCTGCTGGCGCGCACGCGTCATCGCCACATACGCCAGCCGTCGCTCCTCTGCATCCGGGAAATCTTCCGGCTGCGGCAGCAAACCCTCTTCCATGATGGATTCCCGCGCTTGTGCCGGGAAACCGTCGCGTCCCTGATGCAGCCCCAATACAATAACAAAATCCGCCTGTTGTCCTTTGCTGGCATGGATCGTCATGAAATCCAGCTTTAACTTTGGCCAGCGCGTTTTAGCTTTATCGAGGATTGCTGGCCGCAAATGGTGGTAACGCGCCAGCAGCAGTACGCGCTCTTCGGGTTTGGCATAACCGCTCAGTTTATCGAACAGCGCTTCCAGTTGATCCTGCGGCAGCAAAGTCACCGATTTTTTATTGCCTTTGCTCAAGCTGTTCAGCGGCTTGCGCAGCTGATGCGGGTTCTGTTGTACAAAGCGATTGGCTATCTCACCAATACGATCGTTAAAGCGATAGGTGGTATCCAGCACGCAGCGATCGCCATCGCCGAAATAGTGATGGAACGCGGTGGTCAAACTCATTTCGGCACCGCTAAAGCGATAGATTGCCTGCCAGTCATCGCCCACCGCGTACAGGCTGGTTCGCTTGTTTTGCTGACGCAGCGCCGTTAGCAGTGCAGCTCGCTGCGGTGAGATGTCCTGAAACTCATCGACCAGAATATGCTTCCACGGGCTGATAAAACGCCCTTTCTCCAGAATGGCAATCGCCTGATGAATCAGCCCGGAAAAATCGACCGCGCCCTCCTCTTTCAGCGCGCTTTTCCATGCCTTTAACAGTGGCGCCATCAGTTTGACACGCTTGCTGAAATTATCGCGCTGCGCTTCTGCCACATCCGCGATCATTGCCGCCTGCGCGCCGCCGTGCATGCGCATCAAGCCCAGCCAGCGCTCCATGCGCGATACGATGCGCTGCGCCAGTTTGTCATCTTGCCAAAAGGGACCTTCGGGAATCTCCCACTCCAGCTCATCCTGCAACCACTGACGCCATCCGCTGGCCTGTGCTTTCTTGCTGTTGCACTGCTCGCGCCAGGTCTCAATCAGCAACTGTCGCCGCGCCTTGCTGTCGCTTTCCAGCTTGCTGATCACCGGTTGTTTGTTACTGCCTTCGCGGATGATATGCAGCGCCAATGCATGGAAGGTACGCGCCTGAATCGCGCTCTCACCAAGGCGCGTTTGAATACGGTCATTCATCTCTTCTGCCGCCTGACGACCAAACGCCAGCAACAGAATTTGATCCGCTTGCGCCAGCTTGCGTTTCAGTAGCCAACCCGCGCGCGCCACCAGCACCGAGGTTTTGCCACTGCCCGCCCCCGCCAGCACCAGCAGCGCGTCTTCGCCATTCACTACAGCTTCGCATTGCGATGGATTGAGCGGCGTGGTTTCAACTGTGGAAAAGAATTCGTGATAGTCGCTGAGGATCTCACTGGTCCATTGGCGATTGCGTTGGCGGATCGCCGCTTCACCCTGCTCCAGCCATTGCTGGCAGAATTCCCAGCGCTCACGACAGTTATCAAACTCGGCAATACGCGCGAGAGGCAACGGCAAGGCAGAAAACTGGCGTGTAATGCTCTCTTTTACCGCGCTCAGCTCACTGCGTTTCAACCAGCGATCCTGTTGGGTGAAGGCGAGAATTTCCTGCTCCAGCGCGACCAGCACCTCCGCGCTCACCTCGCTCATCTCCTGGCTCCACTGCTGCCAGGCGTGCTGCAAGTAGTGGAAAAAGCGCTGCGTTTCCTGCCATTCGGTACCATGCAGGCGCACCACTTTCTCATCTGGCAGCAGAAACTCCAGTTCGCCCCATACCATGCCGCGTTTACAGGCAATGTTGAGCAACTGGTTAAACGGGATCAGATATTCATGGCGATCGCCACTGACTTCCACGCCGGCGGCCAGCAAGCGCACCCGATTATAGGGATGCTGTGCCAGACGTTTACCCATTGATGTTGCTTTCAGTTCCATGTCCGCACCGTCATGTGGAATTCGATATCGCGCAGTTTACCTGTCAGACTCTTGACGCTCCAGCCTTAAAACAGGCTAAACTTGGCGCCACATATTGCGGATTGCAAAAGGAAAAACACGTTTATGCGTACCGTACTTAACATTCTTAATTTCATTCTCGGCGGCTTTTTCACCACCCTCAGTTGGTTGTTTGCCACGCTGGTGAGCATCGTGCTGATTTTTACGCTGCCGTTGACGCGCTCCTGCTGGGAAATCACCAAACTGTCTCTGCTGCCCTTTGGCAACGAAGCGGTGCATGTCGATGTGCTGCGTCCCGACAGTAAAAGCCATGTGATGAATACCGGCGGTACCTTCCTTAACATTTTCTGGCTGATACTGTTTGGCTGGTGGTTGTGTCTGGCGCATATCTCGGCCGGTATCGTGCAGTGTCTGACCATCATCGGCATTCCTGTTGGCATCGCCAACTTCAAAATTGCCGCGATTGCGCTGTGGCCGGTTGGCCGTCGCGTGGTCTCCGTTGAAGAAGCGCAGGCTGCGCGTGAAGCCAATGCGCGTCGCCGCTACTGAGGCCGTTCAATGATTCATGACGCCTTGCCAGGCTGGCGACGTTATCTATTTAACAGCAGCCTGCGCTACTTGCTGCGCATCTTCTTTGCCTTAACCGGATGCGCGGCGGTACCGTGGTGGCTGCACCAAATCGAGTGGACCATTCCGCTGACGCTGGGCGTGGTCGCCGCGGCGCTGGCGGATCTCGACGATCGCTGGATTGGGCGTGTACGCAATCTTTTGATCACCCTGGTGTGTTTCTGTATTGCTTCGGTGTCGGTGGAACTGCTGTTCCCCAATCCGTGGGCGTTTGCTCTGGGTCTGGCGCTTTCCAGCTGGGGCTTTATTTTGCTCGGTGCGCTGGGACAGCGTTATGCCACCATCGCCTTTGGTGCGCTGCTGATTGCGGTTTATACCATGCTGGGCATCGGCTTGTTCCCGCAGTGGTGGATGCAGCCAGCGCTGCTGTTGATCGGTGCCCTTTGGTACAACTTGCTGACCTTTGTTGGTCATTTGATGTTTCCGGTGCGCCCGGTGCAGGAACAGCTGGCAGGCAGTTTTTCCCAGCTGGCGCGCTATCTTGAAGCCAAAGCAAACCTGTTTGATCCTGACGGCGGCGATCAGGATGACGCTACGCTGGTTGCCACGGCGATGGTCAACAGCCAGTTGGTGGCCCAGCTCAATCTCACTAAAAGCACCATTCAAAGTCGTTTGCGTGGCGACCGCGGTTCACGCAGCACGCGTCGCAGCCTGCACTACTATTTTGTCGCGCAGGATATCCATGAACGCGCCAGCTCCTCGCATCTGCAATATCATTTGCTGCGTGATAACTGGCGTTACAACGAAGTGCTGTTCCGTTTCCAGCGCCTGATGAACATGCAAGCGCGCGCGTGTCGACAACTGGCGGAGACCATTTTGCTGCGTCAGCCGTGGCATCACGACAGCCATTTTGAACGCACCTTTGAACGGCTGGAAACCGCGCTGCAACGCCTTCAACAGAACGAGCCGCAGGATCCGCACATTCACGCACTGTTCTGGCTGCTGCGTAATCTGCGTGCCATTGATGCGCAACTGGCATCGATTGAGTCAGAGCAGATGCTTGCTGAACCGTCCCCGCAGAGCGATCACCATCTGTCACGGGAAGGGCTCAGCGGCTGGGCGGATATCCGCTTACGCCTGAGTCGCCATCTCAGCCCACAATCGGCCCTGTTCCGCCATGCAGTGCGTATGTCGCTAGTGCTGTGTGTTGGCTACGCCTTTATTCAAATCACCGGCGTCGATCGCGGTTACTGGATCTTGCTGACCAGCCTGTTCGTCTGCCAGCCCAATTACAACGCCACCCGACGACGCCTCGCCTTGCGTATTGGCGGTACCTTAGCCGGCATCGCCATCGGCCTGCCGGTCTTGTGGCTGGTGCCCTCGATTGAAGGTCAGCTGGTGCTGATCGTGCTGAGCGGCGTGCTGTTCTTCGCATTCCGCCAGGTTCAATATGCGCAAGCCACGTTGTTTATCACCTTGCTGGTTCTGCTGTGCTTCAATTTGCTCGGCGAAGGCTTTGAAGTGGCGCTACCGCGCGTGGTGGATACCTTGCTTGGCTGTGGCCTGGCATGGCTAGCCGTGGCTTTTGTCTGGCCCGACTGGCGTTTTCGCAAAATCACCGCCGTTGCCGATCGAACATTGGATGCCAACTGCCGCTATCTGGATGCGATTATGGAGCAATATCATCAAGGCAAGGACAATCGTCTGGCTTATCGCGTGGCACGTCGCGATGCGCACAACGCCGATGCTGAGCTAGCGTCAGTGGTGTCAAACATCAGTGGTGAACTTAAGCTACAACAACCGTTACGTGAGAATGCGTTTCGACTGCTGTGTCTGAACCACTCCTTCCTCAGCTATATCTCGGCGCTGGGAGCGCATCGCGAACAGCTGGCAGATAGTACCTTGCTGACCTTACTGGATGACGCGGTCTGCTTCATAGAAGATGTGCTGCAGATCGATCAGGTTACGGATACGCAAGCCACAGAGATGCAGCAGGCGCTAATGCAGCGCATGAGCGAGATGAAAAACAGCCCGGATACACGCGCACCATTAGTGATTCAGCAATTGGGATTGTTGGTCGCGCTGCTGCCCGAAATTGCCCGTCTACGCCGCACCCTCGTCAACGATTAAGGCTGCTGATGCTCCGCCGCCGCATGCTGGCGGAGCATTTTTAGATACCAGGCGTAGAGCTCTTGCCTGATGGCGCTGGGTAACGCCGCCTCATGATGTCCTGATATTGCACCTTCCAGCGCCAACAGCGTTTTTAACCCAATGTGCTTATTGACCGCGCGTAGTTTCAGCCAGCTTTGTCGCGATCCTGTTTCACACAGTAACCGCACCGAACTGATCCCCACCTTATGCAGCATCAGCTCCAGTCGCAGGCTTAAATTCGGCAGATCTTTCAATCGCAGCGAGACAAGTCTGGTAGCCGCTTCCTCCTGTGCGGCGCGCAATGAGCTAGCCGATAACTGCAATAATTGTTCGGGGTTTTGCCATAACTGTGTATCTACTTTGAAGTAGCTTAAGGTCACCGGCACGCCACGCTTGCGGTAAATCAGCGGTTCGAGTGAACGCTGTGCGTTATAGACGTGAAGCGCCTCGCTGGCTCGGAGATAAAGCGCATCTTCATTGATATAAGCAAAAATCACCTTCTCAATAGTCAGCGCATACCCCCCAAATTGCGTACGCGATTCAATTTTACCTAATGCCGCCAACTGCGCTTTCGATTGCTCAACTACCGGGTTATATCTCTTCATAACGCCCCCTTCAATGGATTCCATGCGCGGGAAATTTCCTATAAAAGCTCGCAGATTCATCTGGTTAGAAGATAAAAAAAACGATTTAGCTGTTCAATGAATAAAAGCAGGAGTGCGGGATCTTGTGCAGAAATTGCGAGGCGTTTTCAGAAATTGAGGTTGATCTTTATCCAGGAAGCCATTACTGTACATCCATACAGTTCATTACTGAGTGATTAAATTATGCGTACTCATTTCTCTGGCCCTGCTGATCGTTCACATCGTTTCGCTTCACCTGGCTTAGCGCAACCTTCGCTGGGTGGAATCACTGAACTGCGCTCCAGCGAACAACCTGAAATGATGCAACTTATGCTGCTTCCGGTACTAAAACAGTTGAGCGAGCAATCGCGCTGGCAGCTGTGGCTCACTCCGGCTCATAAGCTAAATCGTAGCTGGATGCAGCAGTCGGGATTGCCGTTAGAAAAGAGTATGCATATCACCGAATCTGAGCGTTTTAACACCGTTGAAAGTATGGTGAAGGCATTACGTACAGGTAACTACAGCGTCGTGCTTGCCTGGATTCCGTACGAATTGAGTGATGAAGAGCGTTTAGAATTGGAACAAGCAGCGGCGGAGGGTGAAGCACTCGGTCTGATTTTGCGTCCACAGGGACGTCAATATGCTCATTCCAGACAACCTAATGCGTCAAAAATTCCCTCAGATTTGTTTCATTAAGTAAATCCAGGAATTTTCTCAGCATTTTTTTTGCAAAAGTTGCATCTAAGCTACTGATTCTTTTCCCGCCAGCTATGACAATGGCTTAGACGCTTTTTTGTTTTCTAAGACCGAAGATTTAGCCATATGTTTTGTTAAAATGTGTGTATAAATCGCTGTTTTTTTGCTGCCCGGCGTCACATCATACTTGTAAGTTTCCAATCTCGTTGTAGACTTTAGCTCGCCAGGGTGCTCAATAACCTCCGTTTTTTCGGTAGAGTCAAAAGCGAGCGTTTAGACCCGGCGAAGGATTAACACAAAGAGCAACCTTTTTGCTCATTGCCTATTTGGATGATAACGAGGCGCAAAAATGAAAAAGACAGCTATCGCAATTGCAGTGGCACTGGCTGGCTTCGCTACCGTAGCGCAGGCCGCACCTAAAGATAACACCTGGTACACCGGTGCTAAACTGGGCTGGTCTCAGTATCACGATACTGGTTACTACGGTAACGGTTATGAGAACAACAACGGTCCAACTCATGAATCTCAGCTAGGTGCTGGTGCATTCCTGGGTTATCAGGCGAACCCGTACCTGGGCTTCGAGCTGGGCTACGACTGGTTGGGCCGTATGCCTAACAAAGGTACCGTGACCAATGGCGCATTCAAAGCACAAGGCGTTCAGCTGGCTGCTAAACTGAGCTACCCAATTACCGAAGACTTCGATGTCTACACCCGTCTGGGTGGTATGGTATGGCGTGCTGACTCTACTCAGACCAACCCAACTACTGGCCGCATCAGCGACCACGACACCGGCGTTTCTCCGCTGGCTGCTGTTGGTGTTGAATACGCACTGACCAAAAACTGGGCAACTCGCCTGGACTACCAGTGGGTTAACAACATCGGTGACGCAGGTACCGTTGGTGCACGTCCAGACAACAGCATGCTGAGCGTAGGCGTTTCTTACCGTTTCGGTCAGGATGAAGATGCAGCGCCAGTTGTAGCTCCGGCTCCAGCTCCAGCGCCAGTTGTTGAAACCAAGCGTTTCACCCTGAAGTCTGACGTTCTGTTCACCTTCAACAAATCTACTCTGAAGCCAGAAGGTCAGCAGGCTCTTGATCAGCTGTACAGCCAGCTGAGCTCAATGGATCCGAAAGACGGCTCTGTTGTAGTACTGGGCTTCACCGATCGCATCGGTTCAGAGCAGTACAACCAGAAACTGTCTGAGAAGCGCGCGCAATCTGTAGTTGATTACCTGGTATCTAAAGGTATCCCTTCTAACAAGATCTCTGCACGCGGTATGGGCGAATCCAACCCAGTTACTGGCAACACCTGTGACAGCGTGAAAGGCCGCAATGCCCTGATCGACTGCCTGGCGCCAGATCGTCGCGTTGAAATCGACGTGAAAGGTATCAAAGACGTTGTAACTCAGCCACAGGCTTAAGTTATCACGCAGTAAAAAACCCCGCTAAGGCGGGGTTTTTTTTATGGCTGAATGTAATGAGAACGAAAAGGATTCTACTCTTTTTCCGAGCCACCATTTCCGAGGATCGCCTGCAGATCTTGCTTCAGCGTAGACATCTGGCTGGCGTACTTCTCTTTGCGTTCAGCATCTTCAATTAACTGAACTATGGTTTCTGACAGCGTATTACTGCGACGCTGCGCCAATCCTGCCAGACGCTGCCACACCAGATATTCCAGATCGATCGATTTCTTACGCGTGTGCTGATGCTCAGCATTAAAGTGACGTTTACGACGTGCACGTATTGTCTGCTTGAGACGATTCTCCAAATCTGGATGAATGTGCTGGGCGATCCACTCGTTAACCTCAACCGGGCTGTTTTCCATCGACAACAACGTATCGACCGCAGCTTGCGCCGCACTAAGCTCAAGATGACGGGTGATCAGTTCACCCTCCCGATGCTTTTTCACCAGGTATTTCCACTTCCATCCACTTTCAAGATTTTCGAGTTGCTGGTATTTCATCGGAATCTCATCGTGATCACGTAACAAACTAAGAATAACAGCTTTTTTCCTGGATGCAGCAAGGAAAAACATGTTGCAGCCGTCACAATCCGGGCCGGAACTCCGCCGTGATTAACCAGGTTGATTCCTGTATAATCGCGCTTTTCCTAAATCAGACTAATGCGAATATTTTGACCAGCACTCAAATTACGTGGCAAGCCCTGCAGCCGGATAGCGACCGCTACCAATCCATTTTCTCGAACGTCTCACTGGAAGATTGCGATAGTCTTGCCGCGGTTCAGCCGCGTCTGCTGAATGCGCTGGCGCATTTGCATCATCAAACCCTGGGTTTTCCGCTGCTGCTGTTACGCAGTCAGGAAAACAGCGATTACCTGGCCTGCATCGCCGATGCGGCGCAACGTTTCCAGCCGGATGATATTTCTCTTTACGGTGGCGACTATCATGTGATGGGTGATACCGTCAGTCTTCTACCGCCAACCGATATCAATCGCCCCTTCACCAGCCAGGGCGGCGTGCATTTCGCCGACTGGATTGAAGCTGAACAGTTGTTCGGTTGCGTACGTCAATATAAAGACCGTGTGCAGCCTGAACCGGGCTTACTGCATCGCGCCAATGGCGGTACGTTGATTCTTGCGGTCAACACTTTACTGGCACAGCCGCTGCTGTGGCTGCGTTTGCGTAAGTGTATTGAGCAAGGTCGCTTCGATTGGTATTCACAGGATGAGCGTCAACCATTGCCCGTCGCCATTCCCCCGCTACCGTTGCAACTGCGTCTGGTACTGTGTGGCGACCGTGATGCACTGGCCGCCTTCCAGGAAATGGACGTCGAAGTTCATGAGATGGCGCTGTATAGCGAATTCGAAGAGAGCTTACAAATTCTCGACGAAGATGACATGACGTCATGGTGCCAGTGGACGCTAACGCAAGCCGAACAAGCCGGATTAGCGCAGCCTGAAGCCGATTTCTGGCCATTGTTGATCACCGAAGCAGCACGCATGACCGGTGATCAAGACACGTTGCCGCTTTGCCCGCGCTGGCTGCGTCGCCAGCTGCAAGAAGCGGCGCTGCATGGCGACAGCATCAATGGCGAAGCGTTGAAAGAAGCGCTGGAAGCGCGCCAATGGCGTGAAGGCTTCCTCGCCGATCGCATGCGTGATGAAATCCTGCTTAATCAGATCATGATTGAAACCGAAGGCGAAGTGGTTGGGCAAATTAACGGCCTTTCGGTGGTTGAGTTCCCAGGCCATCCGCGTCCGTGGGGAGAACCTTCGCGCATTACCTGTGTGGTACACCCGGGCGATGGCGAGTTCACCGATGTGGAGCGCAAAGCCGAATTAGGTGGCAACATTCATGCGAAAGGCATGATGATTATGCAAGCCTACCTGATTGCCGAGCTGGAACTAGAGCAACAGCTGCCCTTCTCCGCTTCACTGGTATTTGAACAATCCTATTCCGAAGTGGATGGCGACAGCGCCTCGCTGGCCGAACTCTGTGCGTTAATCAGTGCGCTGGCTAATCAGCCGGTTAACCAGCAGATTGCGGTGACCGGCTCAGTTGATCAGTTTGGTAACGTGCAGCCCGTCGGCGGCCTGAACGAAAAAATTGAAGGCTTCTTCCAAATCTGTCATTCACGTGAATTGACCGGCAAGCAAGGTGTCATTTTCCCTGCCAGTAACGCGCGCCATCTCAGTCTGAATCAGGATGTTGTGGAAGCGGTTAAGGCCGGACAATTCCATCTTTGGGCCATTGAGAGCGTAGATGAAGCGTTGCCGCTGCTGACCGGCATTGCCTGGCAGAGTGAAAGCGGCGAATCTCTGCTTAGCACCATTCAGGAACGTATTACCCAGCTGAACCAGCAGGAAGCTCGCCTGCGTCCGTGGCCACTACGTTGGCTCAACTGGTTCAACCACAGCTGATAACATTGCTCAGCGTACAACTGTTCGCTAATATTCGGGCTTCACTAAAAGAAGGCATATTGAGAACATGGTAGATAAACGCGAATCCTATAGTAAAGAAGACCTGATTGCCTCGGGTCGCGGCGAACTGTTTGGCGAAAATGGACCGCCGCTTCCATCCAACAACATGTTGATGATGGACCGCGTGGTCAAAATGACCGAAGACGGCGGTAAATTCGATAAAGGTTTCGTCGAAGCCGAACTGGATATCCGCCCTGACCTGTGGTTCTTTGACTGCCACTTCATTGGCGATCCGGTAATGCCGGGTTGCCTCGGCCTCGATGCGATGTGGCAGCTGGTAGGTTTCTACCTCGGCTGGCTGGGCGCAGAAGGTAAAGGCCGCGCGTTGGGCGTGGGTGAAGTGAAGTTCACTGGACAAGTCCTGCCTACCGCCAAAAAAGTGACCTATAAAATTCACTTCAAACGTGTGATTAACCGTAAACTGGTGATGGGCGTGGCAGATGGCGAAGTCTTCGTTGACGGGAACCTGATTTACTCTGCGACCGATTTGAAAGTGGGTCTGTTCAAAGACACATCAGCTTTCTAATCCTTCCAAATGAAAACCTCCGCACGCAGCGGAGGTTTCTTCCATAATGTTAGACATCCAGCAGTGCTAGGCCACCGCTGACCTGTCCTCCATGGCTTGACGCCAACCTCCCAACCAGTGAGACCGTGCATCGATCAATTGATAAGGGCATATCTCTTTTGAGCGGCCCGTAATACCGGCTTGGTAGCCTCGTGAATGTGCTCGTTCCAGGCGGTCTCTCTTCTGTCTCTTCATGCCTCGTTTCCCTCATTTCAGGTCTGGTGGAATCTGGGTGGAAAGAAAGAGTGGCGATATAATGTTCAACCACAGTAATGTTCTAACCCGATGCCGAAGAAAGGTCAATGCGCAAAATTCACGCCAATGTCATGTTTTGACGTTAAAGTGCCATGTAGAATTGTCAGTTGATTGTCTATCTGGCTGATTAGGCAATAAAAAAAGCCCCTGATTTGACTGCGATCACACTACAGTAAATCAAGGACTTAGCATAAGCATCGAACAAATCTTAATTTAGCGAAACGACACTATTTGCGATTTGTTGTGCGGTTTGCTGCCAGCCGAGAGCCAGAGTACGTACCAGCGCATCATAGCCATCTTCGGTTTGCGGCAGCGTCAGATTAAAGCCATGTTTGATTAGGCGTCCTTGATGCTGCAGTAACCATTCGCCACTCACCACCACTTGTCCATCGTAGCGTCCCTGGAAACCGGTAACGTTTACCGACAGCGTATCGTGCGTGTCGCCCAGCGGCGCACCGGCAACCAGGCGGCCAGGTAGCGCTTTACTGAGATTACTGATCAACGTTTGCTGCAACTGTTGATCGAGCGGACTGGCCCACAGGTTATTGGCTGCAATCACGTACTTCACATCGCTGGTCTGATAGACCAAGCCGTTGCCCGCCATGTAATCCGGTACAGTTACTTGCTCAACCCAAATCATCGGTTGGCCAGTGCCCGCGGCACTTTCAACGCGCGCCACATTGCTGCCCGCAGGCAGCTGATAATAGGTATTTTCAATGGTGCTGCTGCAGCCTGCCAGCAGCAACAGCGCCCCGATAATTAGCCCTTTTTTCACTGTTTCGCCCTCTTTGGCTGTGGATCCTGGCCCGGCTTGGCCTCAAACACCAGCGCGTTACTTTTGCTGTTCAGCGTTTTCAGCACCGGCTGCAGTTCTCGCAGTACCTGATCAAGCCGCTGCATATCGCCCACCAGCTTGCTGTAAGCCGGTGAACCTGGCTGCAGCCCTTTCATGCTGCGGTTCAGTTCGCGCAAGGTTTGCTGCATGTCTGAAGGCAGGGTTTTCATCGCCGGATTCGCCGTGACCTGATTAAGGTTATCCAGCGTTTTCTGCAACCGCTGCAGGGTGCGCTGGCTCTCTTTCAAGGTACCTGTGGCTTCATTCAGTACTGGATTAAGTGGCAAGCCGTTGATCTTATCCAGCGCCGCCATCAGTTTCTGCTGAATCTGCGCCAGGCCGCCGCTGACGGTTGGAATCACTTCCAGGCCAGCCACCTGATTCGGGCCTTGATACGCCGGTGCGTTATCGTAGAAATCGAGGTCGATAAATAGCGCGCCAGACAGCAGGTTGCCGGTTTTCAGCGTCGCACGCAGACCGCGTTTTTTGCCATCCTGCAGATGCTGCTCAAGATTGAAATCTCCGCCCAGGCGATTAACAAACCGATCCGGCTCAATGCGAATCAGCACCGGCACACGATAATCCGTATTCAGCGCCTGATTCACGCCCGGAATCATATAAGGCACTTGTGACACCGTACCCAAACGAATGCCGCGGAACTCAACCGGTGCGCCAACCTGCAAGCCGCGAATTGAATCGGTGAAGAACAGCAGGAAATCGGTATGAGCACTGTAGAGCGAATCCTGGATGCTGCGCTGATCGTCGTACAGATGGTATTCCGCCTTGTTCTCCGCCGCCCGGCCCAGCTCAGCGCCGTCCGGCACATCAAAGCTGACGCCGCCGCTGAATAGCGTAGTGAGCGATCCCATCTCTACGCGCATGCCTGATGCAGACATATCGACGGCAATGCCGCTGTCTTTCCAGAAACGCACGTTGGTGGTGATCAGGCGATCGTAAGGCGCCGAGATAAACAGCTGATAAGTCATCATGCGTTTATCGGTATCAAAGTTGCTGGTTTCCACTGAACCTACGCGATAACCGCGGAACAGCACCGGATCGCCCGCATTAAGCTGACCGGCTTTTTTACTGTCGAGCGTTATGCGAATGCCTTTGGCATCCGGCGGCGCCAGCGGCGGTGCATCCAGCAGTTGATAACGTTCCGGCTTATCGCCCTTCGCGCCCGGCTGCAGCTCGATATAGGCACCGGAAAGCAGCGTGCCCAATCCGGTAATGCCTTCGCGACCAATTTGCGGTTTCACCACCCAAAATGCGCTGTCGCCCTGTAGCAACTTTTCCATGCCCGAATTAAGGCGCGCTTTAATCTCTACATGGTGCAAATCGTCGGTCAGAACCGCGCTTTCCACCACACCGACGTTGACGCTGCGGCTCTTAATGGTGGTTTTACCGGCTTCGATGCCTTCCGCATTTTCGGTAATCAGCGTCACTTCCGGGCCCTGATGGCTGAAGTGATAAAAAAGAATCCATCCGCCGATTAACAGCGTGACAATAGGTACAATCCAGACCGGCGACCAGCGTTTAATCTGGTCGACCTTAGCAGTCCCGTGATGGTTGTCCGTCAAGACGCGGCTCCTTACGTTCAGTTTCTCGTTGTCGATCCCACAGCAGGCGCGGATCAAAGGTCATTGCGGCAAACATGGTGAGGATGACCACCATGGCAAACAGCAGCGCGCCCGGCGCAGGATACACACTCATCAGCCGACCCATCCGCACCAGCGCAGAGAGAACGGCGATTACAAACACATCAATCATTGACCAACGGCCAACGAATTCAACCACCTCATAAACCACGTGCATCTTTTCATCATCGCGCCCACCGCGTCCGCTGCCGTGCCAGCACAGCCAGGCAATCGCCAGCATTTTCAGCGAAGGCACCATGATACTGGCGATGAAGATCACCAGCGCCACCGGCCACGAACCGTCGCTCCATAGCAAAATTACTCCGGCCATAATGTTCGAAGGATATTGCGAACCGAGCGTTTCGGTCACCATGATCGGCATGATATTTGAGGGAATGTAGAGCATCACCGAGGTGATCAGCAGCGCCAGCGTCCATTGCAGACTGTGCTTGCGGCGCGCATGCGCCTTCACACCACAACGCGGGCACGCCAGTTGGTCAGCGGGCAGAATCGCGGTACAACACGGGCAGCTACGCAAACCTTGCTTCAGGCCGCTAACACCGGCCAGCGGCGTTTTCGGCAGCGGCGGTAAAGGATTGATGCGGCGCCACACCCAACGGCGATCAACACATTGAAAAGCGCGCAATTGCAACACGCAGAACAGACACCACGGCCAAAAACTGCTGCCGAGGCCAATCTCACCATACGCCATCAGCTTAACGAAACTGACCAGCACGCCAGCCATAAAAATTTCCGCCATGCCCCAGCTACGCAGCTGAAACAGCACGCGCGCCAACCCAAGCCGCAGGTTGTGCGGCATGCGGACGTTATTGACCAGCAGAATAATGGTGATCATGCAGAAGGCAGGAATGCCCTGCACAAACAGCAGAAACAGCGTTGCCAGGCTGCGGTAATCTTCGCGATCCATCACCTGGGGGATTTCCAGCAGCGATATCTGGCTGCTCAATCCCGCGACGTGCATATTGATGAAAGGAAACAGATTGGCCAGCACCAGCATAAACAGCGCCGAAAAGGCGTAGCCGGTCGGACGTCGACGCGGCTCCTGCCAGTTGGCTTGCAGCGTGGTGTGACAACGCGGGCAACGCGCACGGCTGCCAACCGGTACAGCGGGCAGCTTTACTGTTAAATCACACTGTGGACAAAGACTCCACTGATGCGCTTGATCCGCTGCACACATGCTGACTCCTTCCGATTACGCGCCGTTTTTCAGTGCTTCCAGCTCTTCCCAGCGTTCGAACGCCACTTCCAGCTCCTGCTCGGTTTGCGCTAACGCATCCAGAACCGGCTGGGTTTTATCGTGTGGCTGGCTGAAGAAATCTGGATGACTCATTTTAGCCTGCAACTCACCGATGCGGGTTTCCAGCTGCTCCAGTTTTTGTGGCAGCTGTTCCAGCTCACGTGCCAGGTTATAGCTTAGCTTGTTGGCCGGACGTTTGGCGGAGTCACTTTTCTCAGCGGTTTTCACCGGTGTAGCCGGTTTAGCCTGCGAGGCTTTGCCCTGCTTATAGGCTGCGCGCTGCTGCTGAGCATCGTGATAGCCACCGACAAAGGTGCCGATTTCGCCGTTGCCTTCAAAGATCCAGCACTCGGTCACGGTGTTGTCGACGAATTGACGGTCGTGGCTCACCAGCATCACGGTGCCCTGATAACCATCCACCAGCTCTTCCAGCAATTCCAGCGTTTCGACGTCGAGGTCGTTGGTCGGTTCATCGAGAATCAGCAGGTTGCTTGGCTTGAGGAACAGACGCGCCAGCAGCAGGCGGTTACGCTCACCGCCGGACAAGGCGCGCACCGGCGTCATGGCGCGTTTCGGATGGAACAGGAAGTCCTGCAGATAACCGAGCACGTGGCGCGGTTTGCCGTTAACCATCACTTCCTGTTTACCTTCAGCGAGGTTATCCATCACGGTACGATCCGGATCCAGCTCAGCGCGGTGCTGATCGAAGTAAGCGATTTCCAGCTTGGTACCGCAATGCACGCGGCCGCTGTCGGCTTTCAGCTGATCCAGCATCAAACGCAGCAAGGTGGTTTTACCGCAACCGTTAGGGCCAATCAGGGCGATTTTGTCGCCGCGCTGCACCTGAGTAGAGAAGTCTTTCACCAGGGTTTTGCCACCCACGCTGTAATTGACATCTTCCATCTCAAACACGATTTTGCCTGAACGTGCCGCTTCGCCGACTTGCATATTGGCTTTGCCCATCACTTCACGACGTGCAGAGCGCTCGTTACGCAGCGCTTTCAGGGCACGTACACGGCCTTCGTTACGCGTGCGGCGCGCTTTGATGCCCTGACGGATCCACACTTCTTCCTGCGCCAGCTTGCGGTCAAACTCGGCGTTCTGCATCTCTTCGACACGCAGCGCTTCTTCTTTGCCGGTCAGGAACACATCGTAGTTGCCCGGCCAGGAAACCAGCTTGCCGCGATCAAGATCGACAATGCGCGTCGCCATGTTGCGAATAAACGAACGGTCATGCGAAATGAAGATGATGCTGCCGGTGAATGTCTTGAGGAACGTTTCCAGCCAATCAATGGTCTCGATATCAAGGTGGTTGGTCGGTTCGTCGAGCATCAGTACGCGCGGGTTGCTCACCAGCGCGCGGCCCAACGCCGCTTTACGCAGCCAGCCGCCAGATAGCGAAGACAACTCGGTATCCGCATCCAGACCAATCTGTTGCAGCACGTCGTTGATGCGGCTATCCAGCTGCCACAGATTCTGATGGTCAAGGATGGTTTGCAAACGGCCCATCTCGTTCAGGTTCTTCTCGCTCGGATCTTCCATCACCAGATGGGAAATCGCGTGATAAGCCTTGAGATGCTCCGCCTGCTCGGCCACGCCTTCGGCAACGAAGTCATAAACAGAACCGGTAATGTTGCGTGGCGGATCCTGTTGCAGACGCGCCACCACCAAATCCTGCTCATAAATGATGCGGCCGTCATCCAGCGGCTGTTCGCCGTTGATGATTTTCATCAGCGTCGATTTACCGGCGCCGTTACGGCCAACCAGACAGACGCGTTCGCCTTCTTCGATATGCAGTTCGGTGTTATCCAACAGCGGCGCATCGCTGAACGAGAGGTAAGCGCCATGGATACTGATCAGTGACATAAAACTTATTCCTTACCGGCGTGGCTAACCAGCCAGCAGTTGTGAATTTGACGGTTGCGCGCGAAATCCTGCGACAGCGTTTTTTGGGTAATTTCCTGCGCCTGCAGACCCAGACGTTCTAAGCCGTCGAGATCCATTTTGAAGCCGCGCTTGTTGTTGGAGAACATAATGGTGCCACCGCGACGCAGCAAACGTTTCAGGTTCTGCATCAGCATCATGTGATCGCGCTGCACGTCGAAATCGTCTTCCATGCGCTTAGAGTTAGAGAACGTCGGCGGATCGATAAAGATCAAATCGAACTGTTCGTCACTCTCACGCAACCAGCTCAGGCAATCGGCGTGCATCAGGCGATGATTACGGCCGGTTAAACCGTTAAGGCGCAGGTTGCGCTCGGCCCACTCCAGATAAGTACGCGACATATCCACGGTGGTGGTGGTTTTCGCGCCACCTAAACCGGCGTGTACGCTGGCGGTACCGGTGTACGCAAACAGATTGAGGAAATCTTTGCCTGCGCTCATTTTGCCCAGCATCTGGCGCGCGATACGGTGATCGAGGAACAAACCAGTATCCAGATAATCGGTGAGATTCACCAGCAGGCGCGCATCAAATTCCTGCACTTCGAAGAAATCGCCCTTCTCACCCAGCTTTTGATACTGGCTTTTGCCTTTCTGGCGTTCGCGGGTCTTCATTACCAGACGATTCGCCGGGATCTCCAGCACGCTCAGCGTAGCGCTGATCACATCGAACAGACGCTGACGCGCTTTGTTGGCGTCCACGGTTTTCGGCGGCGCATACTCCTGAATCACCACCCAATCAGCGTAACGATCGACCGCTACGTTGTACTCAGGCAGATCGGCGTCATACAGACGATAACAATCGATATTCGACTGACGCGCCCATTTATCCAGCTTCTTCAGGTTCTTGCGCAGACGGTTAGCAAAATCTTCCGCGATCTGCGCGCCGCCTTCTGCACTGGTTGCAGCCAGCTGATAGTTTTTCTGCACGCACTCCAGCGGGCCGTTTTTGGCTTTAAACTGACGATCGGCACGCAGTTGCAAGCAGCTCAGCAGCTCTGGCGAGGCGCTGAACAGCGACAGATTCCAGCCGCCGAAGTTCTGCTTCATGATGCGGCCCAACTGGCTGTGCAGCGCAATCAGCGCCGGTTCGCTTTCCAGACGCTCACCGTACGGCGGATTGCTCAATACCGTGCCGGTAATCTCTTTGCCCGCCAGCGGATTCTTCAGCTTAATCACATCCTGCTGCGCAAAGGTGAACAGCTCGAACACGCCTGCACGACGGGCGTTGGCGCGCGCTGATTCCAGCACGCGACTGTCATTATCGTAGCCAAAGAAACGGGCGGTCGCAGCGGCGGTACCCACGCGTGCGCGCTCTTTCGCGGCAGCATGAACTTCCTGCCACGCAGCCTGATTGTGTTTCTTCCAGCGATTGAAGCCCCAATGGGTACGCAGCAGGCCAGGCGCGCGATCGCAGGCAATCAACGCCGCTTCCAGCAGCAGCGTACCGGAACCACACATCGGATCGACCAGCGGCGTGCTGCTCTGCCAACCGGAACGCATCACGATGGCTGCCGCTAAGGTTTCTTTTAGCGGCGCTGCGCCGGTTTGCTGGCGATAGCCGCGCTGATGCAGTGAATCACCGCTTAGATCCAGCGCGATGCTGACGCGATCTTTGTTGAGCCACGCATTGATGCGGATGCCCGGTTGTTCACGATCAACGTTCGGGCGCTCCAGATTCTGGCGGGTAAAACTATCGACGATGGCATCTTTAATGCGCAGCGC
Organism: Pantoea endophytica; assembly: GCF_002858935.1. GTDB lineage: Bacteria > Pseudomonadota > Gammaproteobacteria > Enterobacterales > Enterobacteriaceae > Pantoea > Pantoea leporis. The sequence continues at coordinate 243,556 of NZ_PJRT01000002.1, forward strand.
ACCGAACTGGCTATTGCGGATCACCTCGTTGGTGCCGCTAAAATGGATGGCAAAACTGGTGTTGCTGTCGAACATCTCGGTCCACGGGATACTTTGCGCCCCCACGTAAAGATCGAGATCGCTCCAGACGCCAAATTCTCCCAGCGGCAGCAAAATGCGCGAAGCCAGACGGCTCCACAGCAGGCTTTGGTACATTACATGGTCGTCGGCCTGGAAGTGGACGCCGCCCTGCACCACCTGCAAATCCTGCGCACCCAGCGCGTCTAGCTCACTTTTCAACAGCTCTTCGAGCCCACGCGCCGTACTGGCAAACAGAGAATTCATATCGTCACTTTTTACTCTTGCTTAAATTGCTGCGCATTATAGCGAATCAGCGTGCTATGTCATAAAGTTAGCTTCTTTAAAACTTATGACCCCTTTTTTGGAGTGGTGATGATTACGCTTTCACGCCTTTACATCCATCCCGTTAAATCTATGCGCGGTCTGCAACTGTCACATGCGCAGGTGCTGGAAAGCGGTCTGGGCTTTGATCGCATCTTTATGGTGACCGAACGGGACGGCACGTTCGTGACCGCCCGCCAGTTTCCGGAAATGGTGCGCTTTACCCCGGCGCTGCTGCCGGACGGGCTGTTTCTGCAGGCACCGGATGGTTCGCAGGCGCTGATCCGCTTCGCTGATTTCACCGCTGAGCAGTCACCCACCGAAGTCTGGGGCAACCATTTCACCGCGTGCGTTGCACCTGACGCGATCAACAACTGGTTAAGCACCTTCTTCCCGCGTCCGGTGCAGCTGCGCTGGACCGGCGTGCAACCGACGCGCCGCGTGAAGCGTTTTGATCATGTGCCACTGAGTTTCGCCGACGGTTTTCCTTACCTGTTAGTGAATATGGCCTCGTTGCAGGATCTGCAACAGCGCTGTCCGGCCAGCGTGCGCGTTGAGCAGTTCCGTCCCAATCTGGTGGTGAGCGGCGCGGCTGCCTGGGAAGAAGATAGCTGGAAACGCCTGCAAATTGGCGAGATCACCTTTGAGATGCCGAAACCGTGCAGCCGCTGCGTGTTTACCACCGTCGGTACCGAAAGCGGCCGTAAACATCCTGATGGCGAACCGCTCTCGACCTTGCAGAGTTTTCGCAGCGCGCAGGATGGCAGCGGCGATATCGATTTCGGCCTGAATTTGATCGCCCTTAATAGCGGCATTATTCGCGTCGGCGACGCGGTGACCATTATCGAGAAGCAAACCCCACGCGCTTACGGTGCGGGCGTCGTGGTCGAAACGCTGGCGCCAGCCGCCAGCAGCCGCAGCGCGGTGACCATCGATTATCAGGGTTCGAGCTTTAGCGGCGACAATCAGCAAGTGCTGCTGGAACAGCTGGAAATGCAGGGTTTCCGCATTCCCTACTCGTGCCGCGCCGGGATTTGTGGCAGCTGCAAAGTGACGTTGGTGGCGGGTGAAGTGAAAGCACTGAAGAAAAGCGCGGTGCGCGCCGATGGTACCATCTTAAGCTGCAGCTGTATTCCGGCAGGCGATATCGAACTGGCGTAAGCCGATTACACCGCCCGCGCAAAGTGGGCGGTTTGTTCCTGCTGCTGCGGACGCAGACGATCGTTCATGATCTTAATCGCATCACCCAACTGCATACCTTTACCCGCCACGGTTAGCGCGTTTTGCGCTAATAAGCACAGCGCGGCATTTTCACCGCTTTCAACCACAAACAGTTGCGCCTGTTCGCCGCTATCAGCCAGCGTCACCGCCACCATATCGCCCGCAGCGGGCTGCCAGCTGTGCGCGTGATTGGTGAAGTGCCAGCTTTTTGGCATCAGGGGTTTGAGAAAACGACTGGCCACCAGCGCGTTTAACACTAACTCCGCACGCTGATCGCCTTTTAATCCACTCTGACGGCAACGTTCTTCAAAGCTAAAATAGAGCGCGGCGTCATCAACGCAAAAACCGCTGACATTAAATGCATCAGGCGTCAGCATTTTGCGCGAGAAGCGCGAGCGAAATAACATGCCGTCGGCTAAATCCAGCATCATGCGGTCATGATCAGCGTCGAAATACCAACGCCAGTTGTCATCAGGTTTGATTTTCATGATCTGCCCTGTGGTTTATCGCTGCGCTAAACGGCGCTTAATTAAAAAAATAAATCTGAGAAAAAGCTGAAAAATGCATCAGCAGGACAAAATATAAACGAGCCGAAGGGATAAATAAACCCCTCGGCGCAGTAAAGTGGGAAATGTCTTAGAGGTGGGTTACGATATCTTTAATTAAGCTTGGGCCTTTATAAATAAATCCAGAGTATATCTGCACTAATGTTGCGCCCGCGGTAATTTTCTCACGCGCAGAAACCAGCGAATCAATACCACCGACGCCGATAATGGGTAAGCGGCCCTGCAGCTCTTGCGCCAGGCGGCGAATCACTTCGGTGCTGCGTGACTGCACCGGACGACCACTTAATCCGCCCATTTCTTCGGCATATTTAAGGCCGGTCACCAGCGAACGATCAAGCGTGGTATTGGTGGCAATCACACCATCAATATTGTGACGCACCAAACTGTCGGCAACCTGGATCAATTCTTCTTCAGTCAGATCCGGCGCGATCTTTACCGCCACCGGCACATATTTAAGGTGCCTTGCCTGGAGTTCTTGCTGTTTTAATTTGATGGCAGAAAGAAGATCGTCCAGCGCTTCGCCATATTGCAGCGTGCGTAATCCTGGCGTGTTGGGTGACGAAATATTGATGGCGATATAACCGGCGTGGGCATATACCTTTTCCATGCAGATCAGATAATCGTCTTTGCCTTTCTCGACCGGCGTATCTTTATTTTTGCCAATATTGATGCCGAGAATGCCCTTAAAGCGCGACTTTTTAACGTTGGCAATCAGATGATCAACGCCGAGATTATTAAACCCCATGCGGTTAATAATCCCTTCGGCAGGCACCAAGCGGAACATACGCGGTTTATCATTTCCCGGTTGCGCCAGCGGCGTTACCGTTCCCACTTCGACAAAACCAAAGCCCATCGCGCCGAAGGCATCAATGCACTCGGCATTCTTATCGAGACCGGCCGCTAAGCCGAGCGCGTTCGGGAAGGTTAATCCCATGCAGGTTACCGGACGTGATGGCAGCGACTGGCGAACCAGCCCTTCCAGCGGGGTGCCGCTAATAAAACGCAGTTGTTGAAAGGTGAGTTCGTGCGCACGCTCAGGATCAAGCTTAAACAGCGCTGGCCGGACGATAGGATATAACATGCACTCTCCTCAATGACGGAAACCAGGGAAGTCGGGGTGCACGGGAAAATGTGCGCCAGAATGGTAAGGTGCGCTGGCGCAAAAGTAAATTGTTCTACTGCATCACAATTTGATCGTTATCAGCGTCGTGCAGAATAGCGGCCAAGCTGTTCGCGACACACCTGCAAGCCACTGTAAATCGTCGGACAATACCACATCAGCTTCAGACGCGCGCTATGTTGCAATACATTGCGCACCAGCTGATTCACCTGCGGTTGCCAATCCGTTGGGATCACCATGTGATTTTTGCGCATCTGCGCCAGGCAGCTGTGCATCACCGTTTGGTAATAGCTATCCAGCAACGCTGCATCCACCGGCAGTTGCCGATCGCGCAGGAACTGTTCGCTGCTTTCACGCGCAATAAAGTAATTTTTCACATAGGAAAAATCGCGCGTGCTTTGCGACAGCGACGTCAGCATAAAGCGTTTGTAGTAGTAGCTTTGGCTGGTGCAATAAATGTTACGCGCCTGCAGATAGAGCGCAAACATGTAAGGCGCATCTTCATGGTTTTGAATCGGCAGAAACTGCAGCGCCAGTTGATCAATCAAGCGACGCGAAATGATGCTGCTCCACACGACGCGATGCGCCGACTGATGCTGCATCAGCGTACGTAAACTGGTGCTGCCGCCGGGCAGTAATCCACTGACATGACGCTGGTGAATGGTTTGATAGTGGCGCTGCGCGGCAGGCACATCAAAAAACATTTTCGCGCCAAAGCAGAACAGATCGATATCTTCATGGCGCGCCTGCACGCGACGGAAGTCGGCGAACAAATCGGTGGAGACAAAATCATCCGCATCCATGAAGTAAACAAAATCACCGGTTGCGACAGAGAGCCCTTTCATACGCGCGGCGCTGACGCCGCCGCGCTCACCGCTCAGCAGGATCACCTGCGGATGCTGGGCCGCAAACGCCGTGAGCCAGGCTACGCTGCTGTCACTGGAACCATCGTCGATAACAATGATCTGTTCCGGCGGCGATGACTGACGCAGCAATGAACCCATCGCTTCTGGCAGCCAGGGCGCGCAATTCCAGTTCGGTATGATGACCGAAACCGAAGGGATACGGTGAGATGACATCATGCTCATCCTCTTTCCTCAACGTTAAACAACGGAATTCTAAGACGCTTCAACACCACGCTGTGCAGCAGACAGCAGACGCCGAGATTGAACGCGCCAATCAAGCCAAGCCACAGCAGGTTGAGCCAGCGATTTTGGTTCCACTCGATCGGCAGCAAGGTGCTCAGCCAGGCGACAGCCGCAGAAACCGCCCAAATCAGCATCACGTCGCGGGTTAACCAGGTGAAATGAATGCCCGGCGCAAAGCGGCGATGCACCAGCCACGCCCAGCCCACCAGATAGAAGATGTTCTGGCCCAGCCACAGCCAACCGGTGCCGAGTGCGCCGTAGTGAATGGCACACCAGATGTTGAGCGGCACCAGCAGCACGGCAAAGCAGGTGAAGCCTTTCATGTGCAGCTTGAGGTTGCCGTTGATGTATTGCAGGTGATAGAGCAAACCGCAGATGGCCTGAATGCCACTGCCTAATGCGTACAGGCTAAGGACAAATGACATCTCATCAACAATCTGACTTTTCTGCGTCCACGCCCACAGCAGCGGGCCGGCGTAACAGGCGATGGTGATACTGAGCGGCGCCATAAAGATCGCCACCGCCTGCGTGGTGTAGCGGTAAAGTTTCAAGGACTCCGCATCGCCCTCTTTGCGGGTTTTCATGCCGGTCATGCGTGGCACGATGGCCTGCATGATCGGGCTACTCAGCAGCAGAATGCCGGTCGCGGCGGTCGCCACCACGGTAAACGAACCGTATTCACTTAGCGGCAGCGTCTTGGAGAGCACCAGTCGGTCGATTTGCGAAATAAAGGTCCACACCGCACTGGAAAATGCCGCGCTGAGCGCAAAACGAATAAAAGGTTTCAGCACCTCTTTCAGATCGCCGCGCTTCTCTTTGCGCGCCGCTTTGGGGATCAGCTGACAGGATTTGTAGATACAGCAGGCCGCTTCGGCAATCGACACCAGCAACTGCCAGACAAAGAACGCCAATACCGCATTAGAGAAGAATTGAATCACCAGCACCGCGCCAAAGGTGCGCAAGGTGGTGATAATCAGGTTGACGCCGTTCAGCCACACCTGATGTTCGAAGCCCACAATCACGCTGCGATACGGACTGGTGCGCCAGCGTATCGCCGCAGTGACCACCATAATCGCCACGGCAATCACCACATCGCCCGCCGGAAGATGACGCGCATCCAGCCAGTGCGTGGCAATCCATGGCGTCGCCAACCAACCCAACACCACCAGCACAATCGTGGAGAACAAGAAGAATTTGGTCAGCGTGGCAAACAGCGCCGGGAACCAGACAAATTCCGCCTGATTAGCACGATAGCGCGCCGCTTCCCGCATCAAGGTGGTCGAAACACCGGCATCGAGTAATTGCAGCCAGGTTAATAAGATCGAAAAGAAGCCCACTAAACCGTAGGCTTCCATACCTAAGTGTTGAATATAAAGTGGTACAACCAAAATACCTGACAGCGTCAGATAGATTTGACCAACATAGTTGGCAATCGCGTTACGTTTTATAGACATAGGTGTTTTGGCATCTGGGGATTATCTCAGTGGCCTTAAGCGTGACATAAAAGTATTCACGCGCACACCGGAGTTATTCTTAAAATTAACGTTGGTGCTAAGCGCCCAGCTTTTTTCTCATTTTCATCATGGAGAAATAGATGTCAGGTTGTTTCAACATGAGTTTTTCCATTGCACCTTTGGCCGGGAAGTTTTCCGCAAAGTAGGTTAATGCATGGCGGGTATTATCTGAGAATTTATCGGCACCACTTAACTCGTGCTGGACTAATTGTAATAAGCCGCTGCGTAAATAACTTTCCCGATAGCGGTTTCGCTCCGGAATATAGTGTGACAATCGCGTGAGTTTTTCATAATCGGTAATAAATTGCTGATAGGTTAAGCGCGGCGAGGCTTCTACCTGAGTCGTCAGCGACGCTTCACTGGCGTAATCGAGCACCCACGCCGTTTGCGTATGCAGTAATCCGGCCAGCATCACATCCTGAATACGCGTCAGCGGCCCACCCGCGCGGGCCAGCCCAGCACGCAAGATCACCACAAAGCCGCCCTGCTGCCACCAGCGCTGCGCATGCAGTTGCTGAAACAGCTGCAGAGAAGAGTGTAAACCGTTCGCCAGCTCGCGCTTCGCCAGTGAGACCACAAAACAGTTCAGCTCGGGACGCTGGTCACTGAGCTTTGCCACGTCCTGCAGCAGGTTGGCCGGCAAGGCGCTGCGTTCCGCGCTGAACAGCAGGAAATCATCTTCAGCCGGCGTGCTGTGCGGAAAGGTCGGCAGCAATGACGAGGTGAGATGCGATCCCGCAGCATCGGGTTGCAGCCAGTAACATACCAGCTCTTCTGCAGCGTTAGGCGAAGGTGAGATGCAATTGAAGGTGGCAGGCGCGACCCGCTGCTCAGTTAAATCCTGAGCAAATGAAGAACTACCCATATATATCTCCCTAAAAATAAATTTGGTTTGCCGCAACGGCAGTTCACGCCACAAAACGCGGGCGTAAATAAATAAGTGAAATATCGTTATCGTGTTCTAGCGGAAATTAGCTCAACCGATTATAAACAGGCCTGGAGTTGTAATTCCAACCACGATTAGCATTAACATGTAACTTACGAAATTAATTGTTCAGCGCAGCTGCATGAAGTGTGATGTTGATCGGCGAAAATTTGCATGACTTGTAACAAGCGGATTGAATAGTGCGTATTTTATTAACCTTTATTCGCGTTTAGACATAAATTTCGTGAAATAAAAACCACGGTAAATTAGGAAATAAACAACTGTTGCTCAGTTTTATCCGATTCATGGAGGAGGGAATAGTGGAGAATTGTTTATCTTTTCTTATAACTTTCAATACCAAGCACTGCATGCAATCGGTAACTGCGCGGTCTGTATAAATATATTTCTCTGGTTACCACTCTGTTTTACCCATGCATAACGCCCTTTAATCATTAACGTCATTCACTGAGGCCGCAGGATTTATATAACCGCACCCTTGCAGCCTCGCTTTTCAGATTATACCTAAGCGCCTGAAATCTGCGTTTTCATCCCCTCTTTATATGCTACTGGCTATCCCATTTTGCGACTTAGGATTACCAGATAAATCATTTAAGCCTCGCTGCCTGCTCTGACAGTATTGAACATATCAGTTCTGAATATCAGATAATCAATAACTTTCAGTTATAAGGAGTGACCATGCGGGTTATTACGCTGGCGGGCAGCCCTCGCTTCCCTTCACGCTCTACTGCGCTGCTGAGCCTGTGCCAGCACGCGCTGGAAGCACGCGGTGTCGAAGTGATTCCATGGAATATTCACAACTTCCAGCCTGAAGATTTGCTCTATGCACGCTTCGATTCTCCCGCATTGGCCGCGTTGAAAGCCGATTTGGCGCTGGCGGATGGCGTAATTGTCGCCACGCCTATTTATAAGGCTTCGTTTTCCGGCGCACTGAAAACCCTGCTCGATCTGCTGCCCGAGCGCGCGCTGGAACACAAAGTGGTGTTGCCACTGGCCAGCGGCGGCAGTGCTTCACATCTGCTGGCGGTGGATTACGCGCTGAAGCCGGTACTCAACGCGCTAAAGGCACAGGAAGTGTTGCACGGCGTGTTCGCCACTGACGGCCAAGTTACCGATTACGACCGCCAGCCGCTGCTCGATCCGCTGCTGTCGCAACGCATTGATGAAGCGCTGGATACCTTCTGGCACGCGCTGCATCGTCGCCACCCACCTTACGCACAAGCGGTATAAAGGAAGAAAGATGAAAAGGATATTGACGGGTTTACTCATGCCAGCCGTAGCGGCGCTGCTCACCCTGAGCGTGAGCGCGCAGGCCACCGACGCACCTGAACAGTTGCGCATCGGTTATCAGAAAGGTTCGGTGAGCATGGTATTGGCGAAAACCCACAAGCTGCTGGAGCAGCGCTTCCCGCACACCAACATAAAGTGGGTGGAATTCCCGGCGGGCCCGCAGATGCTCGAGGCGCTTAACGTCGATAGCATCGATTTGGGCAGCACCGGCGACATCCCGCCGCTGTTTGCTCAGGCCGCAGGTGCCGATCTGCTGTATGTCGGCTCGGAGCCACCCAAGCCGCAAGCCGAAGTGATTTTAGTGCCGAAAGACAGCCCAATTCACAGCGTGGCCGAACTGAAAGGCCATAAAGTGGCGTTCCAGAAAGGCTCCAGCTCGCACAACCTGCTGCTGCGTGCGCTGGAACAGGCCGGACTGAGCTTTAAAGACATTCAGCCAACCTATCTGACGCCCGCCGATGCGCGCGCCGCATTTCAGCAAGGCGACGTTGATGCCTGGGCGATTTGGGATCCTTACTACTCTGCCGCGCTGCTGCAAGGCAACGTGCGCGTGCTGGCCGACGGCAGCAAACTCAATCAAACCGGCTCCTTCTATTTAGCCACGCGCAAATACACCGAGACGAACGGCGCCTTCGTGCAGCAGGTACTGAATACCTTCAGCGAAGCCGATGCGCTAACGCGCAGCCAGCGCGACCAGAGTATCGATCTGCTGGCGAATGCGATGGGCTTACCAAAACCGGTGATTGCCAGCTATCTCGACCATCGTCCACCAACCACCATTACGCCGGTCAGCGCCCATACCGCGCAGGCCCAACAGCAAACGGCCGATCTGTTTTATGCCAATCATCTGATGCCGGTAAAAGTGAATATTGCTGACCGCATCTGGCATCCACAATCCGCCCAGCCTAAAGGAAATTAATCATGAGCGTATCCGTATTTTGGTTTCTCCCGACGCACGGCGATGGCCACTATCTTGGCACCGCGGAAGGTTCGCGCCCGGTTGATCATGGTTATCTGCAACAGATTGCGCAGGCAGCGGATCGCCTTGGCTTCGGCGGCGTGCTGATCCCTACCGGCCGCTCCTGTGAAGATGCCTGGCTGGTGGCGGCGTCATTGATTCCGGTTACGCAGCGTCTGCGTTTCCTCGTCGCACTGCGTCCGGGCGTGATTTCACCGACGCAGGCGGCGCGTCAGGCCGCCACGCTGGATCGTCTGTCGAATGGTCGCGCGCTGTTTAATCTGGTCACCGGCGGCGATCCGGAAGAGTTAGCCGGCGATGGCGTGTTCCTCGATCACCGTGAACGCTATGAAGAGTCCGCTGAGTTTACCCGCGTCTGGCGGCGGGTAAGCGAAGGCGAAACCGTCGATTACGAAGGCAAGCATGTGAAGGTGCGCGGTGCGCGTCTGATGTTTAAAGCGGTGCAGGAACCGCGTCCGCCGCTGTGGTTTGGCGGATCATCAGATGCCGCACAGGATCTGGCCGCTGAACAGGTCGATGTCTATCTCACCTGGGGCGAACCGCCGGCGTTAGTTAAAGAGAAGATTGAGCAAGTGCGCGCCAAAGCGGCGGCACAAGGCCGCACCGTGCGCTTCGGGATTCGTCTGCACGTGATTGTGCGCGAAACCAATGAAGAAGCGTGGCAAGCGGCGGATCGCCTGATTGCCCATCTCGACGATGCCACCATTGCCAAAGCGCAGGCCGCGTTTGCGCGCACCGATTCGGTAGGCCAGCAGCGCATGGCCGCACTGCACGGTGGACGTCGCGACAAGCTGGAGATCAGCCCGAATCTGTGGGCCGGTGTCGGCCTGGTGCGCGGCGGCGCAGGTACCGCGTTAGTGGGCGATGGCCCAACCGTGGCGGCGCGCATGCAGGAGTATCAGGATCTCGGCATCGAGACCTTTATTCTCTCCGGCTATCCGCATCTGGAAGAGGCTTATCGCGTAGGTGAGTTGCTGTTCCCGCACCTCGATTTGGCGATTCCGGAAGTGCCGAAGCCGCGCGTGGTGCAAGCGCACGGTGAAGCGGTGGCCAACGATTTCACGCCGCAAAAAGTGTCGCAGAGCTAAAGGAGCAGATGATGGCGAACGTTAAAACCAGGCTGACCAATGCTGTATTGCCGTGGGTGTTGCCGGTGGTGCTGATTGCACTGTGGCAACTGGCATCGCAAGTGGGTTGGCTGTCGACGCGCATTTTGCCGTCGCCGGAAAACATCCTCATCACCTTCTGGAAGCTGACGGTGAGCGGAGAACTGTGGCAAAACCTGGCGATCAGCAGCTGGCGTGCCGCCATCGGTTTCTCTATTGGTGGCTCGATTGGTTTGATTCTGGGTTTGATTACCGGCACCTCGCGCGTCGGCGAACGCTTGCTGGATACCTCGGTGCAGATGCTGCGTAACGTGCCGCATCTGGCGCTGATTCCGCTGGTGATTTTATGGTTCGGCATCGACGAATCCGCCAAGATTTTCCTCGTGGCGCTGGGCACGCTGTTCCCGATTTACCTGAATACTTATCACGGCATTCGTAATATTGATCGGGGTTTGGTCGAGATGGCGCGCAGCTACGGCTTGTCTGGCTGGAGCCTGTTCATTCAGGTGATTCTGCCGGGTGCGCTGCCTTCGATTATGGTTGGCGTACGTTTTGCCCTTGGCCTGATGTGGCTGACGCTGATTGTCGCCGAAACCATTTCCGCTAACTCTGGCATTGGTTATCTGGCGATGAACGCCCGTGAATTCCTGCAAACCGACGTGGTGGTGGTGGCCATCATTCTCTATGCCCTGCTCGGCAAACTCGCCGACGTCGCGGCACAACTGCTGGAGCGCGTCTGGCTGCGCTGGCATCCGGCTTACCAAGTGAAGGAGAACGCATGAGCAACGCAACCCTAAATCCGGCGCGCTTAAATCGCGGTACACCGGTTGGCGTGAATGGCGTCAGCAAGCAATATGGCGATCGTACCATCCTGAATAATATCGACCTGCACATCCCCTCCGGGCAGTTCGTCGCCGTCGTCGGCCGCAGTGGGTGCGGGAAAAGTACCTTGCTGCGCCTGCTGGCGGGTCTGGAATCCACCACGCGCGGGGCGTTGCTGGCGGGCAATGCGCCGTTATCCGAGGCGCGCGAAGATACGCGTTTGATGTTCCAGGATTCACGCTTACTGCCGTGGAAAAAGGTGATTGATAACGTTGGGCTGGGACTGAAAGGCCGCGAATGGCGCGCCGCCGCGCTGGAAGCACTCGAAGCCGTGGGATTGGCGGATCGTGCCAACGAGTGGCCTGCCGCGTTGTCTGGCGGGCAGAAACAGCGCGTGGCGCTGGCGCGTGCGCTGATTCACCGCCCAGGTTTGCTGCTGCTCGATGAGCCGCTCGGGGCGCTGGATGCGTTGACGCGTATCGAAATGCAGGGATTGATTGAGTCGCTGTGGCAGCAGCATAACTTCACCGTGCTGCTGGTGACGCACGATGTCAGCGAAGCGGTGGCTATTGCCGATCGCGTATTGTTGATTGAGGAAGGTCAGATTGGCCTGGATTTGATCGTCGACTTACCGCGCCCACGCCGTCGCGGATCGGCACGTTTGGCAGAGCTGGAAGCGGAAGTACTGGATCGGGTGATGAAGCGTGGTTCATCGGAACAGCCGTTGAAGTTTGCGCAGCAGAGTTAATTAAAGACGCGCGATAAATCGCGCCGCTACGAATGCATACATTTATTCGTAGCGGCGCAATTTATTGCGCATGGTTTTCTTACGCGTTTAACGCCTTGGTGATTTTCTCGTACAGATCGCCCGACAGCTTATCCAGCCCTTTCAACGTTTCCAGCGCTTTACGCATCAGCGCCTGACGATCGGCATCGTAGCGTTTCAGGCGAATCAGCGGCTCGATCATGCGTGCAGCCACTTGCGGGTTGCGCGTGTTGAGATCGGTCAACATCTCCACCAGGAACTGATAACCGCTGCCATCTTTAGCGTGGAACGCCGCGGGATTACCAGTCGCGAACGCACCAATCAGTGAACGGATGCGGTTCGGGTTGCCCATGGTGAACGAACGGTGATTCAGCAGCTCACGCACGTTGCTCAGCACGTCCGCCGCTGGACTGGTGGCTTGCAGCACAAACCATTTATCCATCACCAGACCATCCTGATGCCAGCGCTCATCGTAGGCCGCCAGCAGCGTATCGCGGCACGGCAGGTTCGCCGCCACCGCTGCAGACAGCGCCGCTAACGCATCGGTCATGTTGTTTGCCTGCTGATATTGCGCCTGCACCATCTTGTCCGCCTGTGCCGCATCGGCGAAGGCCAGGTAACCGAGGCAGACATTTTTCAGCGTGCGCTTGCCAATCTCCGCGTGCTCAATTTTGTATTCGCTGCTTTGGTTGGCCAGATAGAGCGCAAAGAATTCGTCACTCAGCTCTTTAGCCAGCGTACGCACCAGCGCATCGCGCACCGCTGAGATCGCCAGCGGATCGATGACATCAAACAGTTCGGCGATTTCATTCTCAGACGGCAGCGAAAGAATCAACGCTTTCAGCGCCGGATCGCCCTGCTCATCCAGCAGCACCGCGCGGAACGCATCAGCCACATGCAGCGGCAGCGATAGCGGCTGGCCCTGCTGATGACGTGCGACGTTGAGGCGAATGTAGGTTGCCAGCAGGCTTTGCGCCGCATCCCAGCGCGCAAAGTCATTACGCGCGTGGCGCATCAGGAAGGTGAGTTGCGCATCGCTCCATTTGTAGTCGAGCTTCACGGGCGCAGAGAATTCACGCAGCAGCGATGGCACCGGCTGGAAGTAAACGTTATCGAAAATAAAGGTCTGGAACTCTTCGGTGACGTTCAGCACGTGATGCACCGGATGACCGTTATGCTGCAGCGGGATCACCTTGCCTTCGTTATCGTACAGTTCGATATCCAGCGGAATGTGCAGCGGCAGCTTCTCTTTCTGCTCGGCGGTGGCCGGCGTGCGCTGGGTGACGTGCAGCGTGTACTGTTCCAGCTCTGGATTGTAGTCATCGCGCACCGTCAGGATTGGCGTGCCCGCCTGGCTGTACCAGCGGCGGAACTGCGACAGATCGACGTTCGATGCATCTTCCATCGCCTGCACGAAATCATCGCAGGTGGCGGCGCTGCCATCGTGACGCTCGAAATAGAGTTGCATGCCTTTCTGGAAATTCTCTTCGCCCAGCAAGGTGTGCATCATGCGGATCACTTCTGACCCTTTCTCATACACCGTTAAGGTATAGAAGTTGTTCATTTCGATCACCTGATCCGGACGGATCGGGTGCGCCATTGGGCTGGCGTCTTCCGCGAACTGCGCACCGCGCATCACACGTACGTTATCGATACGGTTCACCGCGCGCGAACCGAGATCGGAGCTGAACTCCTGATCGCGGAACACTGTCAGCCCCTCTTTCAGGCTGAGCTGGAACCAGTCGCGGCAGGTCACGCGGTTGCCGGTCCAGTTGTGGAAATATTCGTGACCGATCACCGCTTCAATGCCGAGGTAATCTTTGTCGGTGGCGGTTTCGGCTTTCGCCAGCACATATTTGGAGTTGAAGACGTTAAGGCCTTTGTTCTCCATCGCCCCCATATTGAAGAAATCCACCGCGACGATCATAAAGATGTCGAGGTCGTACTCAAGGTTAAAGCGCTCTTCATCCCACTTCATGCTGGCTTTCAGCGAGGTCATCGCCCAATCAGCACGATCAAGGTTGCCGCGATCGACAAAAATCTCCAGCGCCACATTGCGGCCTGAACGCGTGGTAAAGCTATCACGTAATACGTCGAAATCACCCGCCACCAGCGCAAACAGGTAGCACGGTTTTGGGAACGGATCTTGCCACTTCACCCAATGGCGGCCATCTTCATGGCGACCGCTCTCCAGCTTGTTACCGTTAGAGAGTAAATAAGGATAACGCGCGGCATCGGCAATAATGGTGGTGGTGAAGCGCGCCAGCACGTCTGGGCGATCGAGATACCACGTAATATGGCGGAAACCTTCGGCTTCACATTGGGTACAAAGCGCATCGCCGGATTGGTATAACCCTTCCAGCGCGGTGTTTTTATCCGGATGAATGTCATTAATGATGGTCAGAGTGAAGTTGTCCGGTAACTGGCTAATGAACAACGCGCCCTCTTCTTCGCGGTAATGCGACCACGGATTGCCATCCACCGCCAGCGATACTAGCGTGAGATCTTCGCCATCTAAACGCAGTTCCGCATTGGCAGCGCCAATACGCTTCACCTGACTGACTGCCGTGACGCGCGTCGAAGCTGCATCAAGATCAAAAGTCAGGTCGATATCGGTGATGGTGTAATCCGGCGCACGGTAATCGTGGCGATATTTAATTTGCGGCTGTTGCGTCATAAGTCCTTCTCGCATCGTTATTCGTTAATATGTTGACCCGTCAAAGTCTAAGCGGGTTGTGCCTCGGTTGCCACGGTCTATGCGTGCGTTCGTTGAAAAGGCTACAATTCATTAACAATGGCACAAATGACCCTCGACCTGCCACCCGCAATTATGGTGTGATCGCGGTCATTACTGTTTTATACTCCTGCGTCTTTATGACTTTGTTGAACACCGGGCTCTGCTCCGCGGAAGAGGATGCTGAAACGCACCATGACTGGACATGCTTCCCCGATTTTGACCACGCTGCTTGATACCGATGCGTATAAGCTTCACATGCAGCAGGCCGTCTATCATCGCTATTATGATGTCCCGGTTACGGCGGAATTTCGCTGCCGTGGCGACGAACTGCTCGGTATTTATGCGGACGAGATCCGCGCACAAATTGAAACCCTGCAAACGCTCGCCCTGAGCGACGATGAGTATCACCACCTCAGCGGGCTGCCTTTCTTCCAACGCGATTACCTTGACTGGCTGCGCCAGTTCCGCCTCGATCCCTCACAAGTCAACGTGCGTAACAACAACGGCCATCTGACCATTCAGATCAGCGGGCCGTGGCGTGAAGTGATTTTGTGGGAAGTGCCGTTGCTGGCGCTGATCAGTGAGGTGGTGCATCGCCACCGCACGCCGCAGATGGGTGTGGATCAGGCGGTTGCGCACTTGCAGCATAAGCTTACGAATTTCCGTCAGCAGGTCGGCGATTGGGATATGTCGCGCTTCCAGCTAATGGATTTCGGCACGCGGCGCCGCTACTCCAAAGCGGTACAGGAAGCGATCGTCGCTACGCTTAAAGCGGAGTTTCCGTGGCTGGTGGGCACCAGCAACTACGATTTGGCGCGCCGCCTGCAGCTTAATCCGGTGGGTACGCAAGCGCATGAATGGTTCCAGGCACACCAGCAAATCAGCCCGGTATTGGCGAACAGCCAACGTGCGGCGCTGCAATCCTGGCTGGATGAGTATGACGATCAGTTAGGCATCGCTTTAACCGACTGCATCACCATGGATGCTTTCCTGCGCGACTTTGGCCCGGGCTTTGCGCATCGTTATCAAGGCCTGCGCCATGACTCCGGCGATCCGCTGGAATGGGGTGAAAAAGCCATTGCGCACTATCAGCGGCTGGATATCGATCCCAAAAGCAAAACGCTGGTGTTCTCGGATAACCTCAATCTGGACAAAGCGCTAGCGCTCTATCGCCACTTTGGCCAACGTGCCAACGTGGTGTTCGGTATCGGAACACGCTTGTCCTGCGATATTCCGGGCGTTACGCCGCTGAATATCGTGATCAAACTGGTGAGCTGCAATGGCAAACCGGTGGCAAAACTCTCCGACAGCCCCGGCAAAACCATTTGCCAGGATAAAGCCTTCGTGCGCGCCTTACGCAAAGCCTTCGATCTGCCGCTGGTCAAAAGAGCCAGCTGATTCTTATATCAGGGCGCTTGCGCCCTGCTCTCACGCAACAAATCTCCTGTTTACCCGGCAATTTTGCTTGTTTCCTGTGGGCTCGCAAGTAACATAGCAAAACCCTGAATAAGGGCTTTTATCCACCTTCTTTTATATATAGAGAGAACTTTATGAGCGTTGTGCCTGTAGCGGATGTACTGCACGGCCGTGTCGCGGTTGACAGTGAAGTCACCGTACGTGGTTGGGTGCGTACCCGAAGAGATTCCAAAGCTGGTCTTTCCTTTATCGCCGTTTACGACGGTTCCTGCTTTAATCCCGTTCAGGCCGTCGTCAATAACTCTCTGAATAATTATCAGGATGAAGTGCTGCGTCTAACCACCGGTTGCTCGGTAATCATTACCGGTAAAGTGGTCGAATCGCCGGGCGAAGGCCAGGCTTTCGAGCTGCAGGCGACTAACGTTGAAGTTACTGGCTGGGTTGACGATCCGGATACCTATCCGATGGCGGCGAAACGTCACAGCATCGAATATTTGCGAGAAGTGGCGCATCTACGTCCGCGTACCAACCTTGTAGGCGCCGTGGCGCGCGTGCGTCATACGCTGGCGCAGGCGCTGCATCGCTTCTTCCACGAAAACGGTTATTTCTGGGTTTCTACTCCGCTGATCACCGCTTCGGATACCGAAGGTGCCGGCGAGATGTTCCGCGTTTCGACGCTGGACCTGGAAAACCTGCCGCGCGATCCGCAGGGCAAAATCGATTTCGATAAAGACTTCTTCGGTAAAGAAGCCTTCCTGACCGTATCGGGCCAGCTCAACGCCGAAACTTACGCCTGTGCGCTGTCTAAGGTGTATACCTTTGGTCCCACTTTCCGCGCCGAAAACTCCAACACCAGCCGTCACCTGGCGGAATTCTGGATGCTGGAGCCGGAAGTGGCGTTCGCGACGCTGGATGATGCGGCCGCATTGGCAGAATCCATGCTGAAATATGTGTTCCAGGCTGTGCTGAACGAGCGCGCCGACGACATGGCGTTCTTTGCTGAGCGTGTAGACAAGGATGCGGTTGCGCGTCTGGAGCGCTTCGTACAGACCGACTTTGCTCAGGTGGATTACACCGATGCGGTTGAAATCCTGCTGAAAAGCGGCCAGAGCTTCGAGAACCCGGTATCCTGGGGCGTGGATCTCTCATCCGAACACGAGCGTTATCTCGCCGAGCAGCACTTCAAGGCGCCGGTGGTAGTGAAAAACTACCCGAAAGACATTAAAGCCTTCTATATGCGCATGAACGAAGATGGCAAAACCGTAGCGGCGATGGATGTTCTCGCGCCAGGCATCGGCGAAATCATCGGGGGTTCACAGCGTGAAGAGCGTCTGGATGTGCTGGATGCACGTCTGGCAGAAATGGGACTCAATAAAGAAGATTATTGGTGGTATCGTGACCTGCGCCGTTACGGCACCGTGCCACATGCCGGCTTTGGATTAGGTTTCGAACGATTAATCGCCTATGTCACCGGCGTACAAAATGTAAGGGATGTTATCCCCTTCCCACGTACCCCTCGCAACGCGAATTTCTAAATTTAGCGATTAATTATAAGTAATTCATATATATAAAGAGGTCGGCCTAGCCGGCCTTTTTTTATTTTTGTAAATTTAGAGTTCTCTCACAAAGTTCCCGAATTTTTACAAATTGTCATACAATTTTTCCTTTTGATACTTAATTGCGAGATTTGAATCATCTTCGGGCTAGAATTAGCAACCCTGTGATGGAAAGATGCGTGCAGACACAGGAGACATCAAACTTCTTTCAAGGTTCTGTAAAGATTTCTTGGCAGCAGTGGCAGATGTCCAAATAACTCCAATGAGGGTAATAAAAAATGATGAAGCGCAACATTCTTGCAGTGGTTATCCCTGCTCTGTTAGCTGCCGGCGCAGCAAACGCAGCAGAAATTTATAACAAAGACGGCAACAAACTGGACCTGTACGGTAAAGTTGATGCGCGTCATACTTTCTCTGATAACGCTGGCGATGATGGTGACCAAACTTATGTGCGTTTCGGTTTCAAAGGCGAAACTCAGATTACTGACCAACTGACCGGTTATGGCCAGTGGGAATACAACGTTCAGGCAAACGTTGCAGAATCTCAGGGCACCAGCGGTTCTAAAACTCGTCTGGGCTTTGCAGGTCTGAAATTTGGCGATGCAGGTTCATTCGACTACGGTCGTAACTACGGCGTTATCTATGACGCAATGTCTTACACCGACCAATTGCCGGTATTTGGTGATGACACCATGTACCAGGAAAATGACAACTTCATGATCGGTCGTTCTAACGGCCTGGCTACTTACCGTAACAGCAACTTCTTCGGCTTGGTTGATGGCCTGAGCTTCGCTGCACAGTATCAAGGCAAAAACGAAGGTCGTGACGTACTGCATGACAACGGCGACGGCTGGGGTACTTCTGTAGCTTATGACACCGGCATGGGTGTTAGCGTTGTAGGTTCATACGCTTCTTCTGACCGTACCGATCAGCAAGCACTGGACGGCAATGGCGATAAAGCTGACGCATACGGCTTCGGTCTGAAATATGATGCTAACAACGTCTACCTGGCAGCGTTCTACGGTGAAGCACGTAACACTACTGCTTACGGTAACACTGCTCGTCAGACTGCTAACAAAACTCAGAACTTTGAAGTGGTTGCACAGTACCAGTTCGACTTCGGTCTGCGTCCATCCATCGCTTACCTGCAGTCAAAAGGTAAGCAGCTGAACGGTAACACCGCTAACGGTGCAACCTTCGCTGGTGGCGATGCTGACCTGGTTAAATACATCGAAGTGGGTACCTACTACTACTTCAACAAAAACATGTCTACCTATGTTGACTACAAAATCAACCTGCTGGATGACAACGATTACACCCGCGCTCAGGGCGTGAGCACCGACGACGTTGTTGGCGTTGGCCTGGTTTACCAGTTCTAATCACCTGATTAGATTTGCGTAATACCTAAAAACGGAGCCTTCGGGCTCCGTTTTGCATTTCAGTGATCGGCTTCGCAATTAGCTTTTCTACTTTATCTCACCGACATATTTCTTTTTTATATCAGCGGTTGGCAAGCGTGCCGACTGACGTTAACCTGATAGCTCATTTCGCTAAAGTTCACCTAAACGGAACTGACTCATGTTTGAATCGATCTCTGCCGCACCCGCCGATCCTATTCTGGGACTGGCTGACCTTTTTCGTGCCGATGACCGGCCGAATAAAATCAATCTTGGCATTGGTGTTTATAAAGATGAAACCGGTAAAACGCCGGTCCTCACCAGTGTTAAAAAAGCTGAGCAGTATTTGCTGGAAAATGAAACCACCAAGAACTACCTGAGCATTGATGGTCTGGCGGATTTCGCAAGATGCACGCAGGAGTTGCTGTTCGGCAAAGAGAGCGCGCTGATTTCTGCGGGTCGCGCATGCACCGCACAAACGCCAGGCGGCACCGGCGCCCTGCGCGTAGCGGCAGATTTTCTGGCAAACCAGACCAGCGTCAAGCGCGTTTGGGTGAGCAACCCAAGCTGGCCGAACCATAACAATGTGTTCAACGCTGCTGGCCTTGAAGTGTGTGATTACGATTATTACGATGCCGCAAGCCACAGCCTGGATTTCGACGCCATGGTGGCATCGCTGCAGGAAGCCAAAGCAGGCGATGTAGTGCTGTTCCACGGCTGCTGCCACAACCCAACTGGCGTTGATCCGTCTGCAGAGCAATGGCAACAGCTGGCGCAACTTTCGCTAGAGAAAGGATGGCTGCCGCTGTTTGATTTCGCTTATCAAGGCTTTGCTCGCGGTCTGGATGAAGATGCGCAAGGGCTGCGTATTTTTGCCGCATCACATCAGGAACTGATTGTTGCCAGCTCTTACTCGAAGAACTTCGGTTTGTATAATGAGCGTGTAGGTGCACTAACGCTGGTTGCAGCGAGCAGCGACGTAGCGAAAACTGCGTTTAGCCAGGTGAAATACACCATTCGCGCCAACTACTCTAACCCGCCGTCACACGGCGCGGCGGTCGTCGCCGCCATCCTCAGCAATGACGCGCTGCGCACCATCTGGATTCAGGAGCTGGCCGATATGCGTCAGCGCATCCAGCGCATGCGTCAGCTGTTTGTGAACACACTGGCGGAGAAAGGCGCTAATCAAGACTTTAGCTTCATCATCAAGCAGAACGGCATGTTCTCATTCAGCGGCCTGACCAAAGATCAGGTAGTGCGTCTGCGTGAGGAGTTTGGCGTGTATGCGGTGAACTCGGGTCGCGTTAACATGGCAGGCATGACGCCAGATAATATGTCGGCGCTGTGTGAGGCGATTGTCGCAGTTTTATAAATCAGGCGGCAAATAACGACAAATGGGCCAAAAGGGCCCATTTTTTTATTCTTGCAGGAACGGATTGCTGATGCGTTCGCGGCCTAGCGTCGAGATAGGCCCGTGCCCCGGCACGAAAGTCACATCATCGCCTAGCGGCAACAGCTTGGTTTTAATCGCATCGATCAGGTCGCTGTGGCTGCCCTGCGGGAAATCGGTGCGTCCAACGCCACCGTTGAAAATCACATCTCCCGAAATCAGAAGACGCCCAGCCCGATCAAAGAACACGATATGTCCCGGCGTATGGCCCGGACAAAGCAGCACTTCCAGCGTGACATTGCCAACCTGCACAGTTTCACCCTCTTCCAGCCAGCGATCGGGCGTGAGCGGCGCACACTCGGGCAAACCGAACATACGGCTTTGTGTGGGCAGATTATCTAGCCAGAAAGCATCGAGCGGATGCGGACCGACAATGGGCACCTGATAATGTGCCGCTAGCTCGGCAGCGGCACCAACGTGATCAAGATGTCCATGCGTGAGCAGGATCTGCGACGGCGTTAAACCGCGTTCTGCCAGCACGGCTTTGATGGTTTCCGCATCGCCGCCGGGATCGACCAGTGCGGCTTGTTGGGTTTTGTCATCCCATATAACTGAACAGTTTTGGGAAAAAGCCGTAACCGGAATAATTTGGTAATTCATAGCGCTCCATGACCGACACACGCAGCGCTGCCGGTATCAGGACCAGTGCCTTGCGGGCCCGGTATCTATGTGTACGAAGTTGCTGCGCGGGTAATATCCTACACCACCGGCGCGCATAGATAACGCCGCTTTGCGAACATTACTCAACGAAATTCCCTCAATGTGAAAATCCATCGCTTGTCCTTTAGTGTGATAGCTTTTTTTCGCCACGCCCGGGCCCGATTCACGCAGCATGGTGTTGGTGGCTAAGGTGCGGTAACCCGAGATCAACTGCACCGGCTTACGCGTATCCAGCAATGTTTGCAGGCGGTAAAGCTGGTCAAAAAGATGGGGATCGATGGTCTTCACCTGATTGGCGCGGTAATCACGGAAGAAGTGATTTAAGCGGGCTAACTCATCCTTGTCATAACGCTTACCGTTAAAAAACTCCGTTTTAAGGGTTTCACCGGTGTGAAGGTTACTAAGCGTCAATACTCGTGGGCGGGCGGTGGAAAGCGAAGCCAGAGCGGAGCCAGGAAGCAGTGATAATCCTGCTGCTGCGCCTCCAATCAAGAGTAATCGACGACGTTGAGAATCAATATTAGCCATGAAGCGAGGTTACCTAATCTAAAGCGGATAAAATATGTGCGAAAAGTACACAAGGCCGAACATTAACGTCCGCCTAAGACTCAGTCAACCCAGAATATGTTGCAGAAGACCAAAACCAGCTCAAAATCAAATTTTCGAGACTGGTCTTGGTTAAATTCATGTGAAGAGAAAACAGCCAAATCAATTACTAGAGTAACAACTGACCGGCTTTATGCAGTACCTGACTACCGGAACGGGCGGGATTATCATAATTGTAAATATCTGTACGATATTGCGGCTGGCCGTCATCTGCGACCCATGCGGTTAAATAGTAAAGGTTCACAGGAATACGATGGCGAATCGGCACGTAACGGGTATTTCCCTCTTTCAAGGTGTCTGAGATACGGCCGTCGTTCCAGCCCACATCCTGCAACAGCAGATCGGCCAGTTCTGAGGCTTTATTCACGCGCACACAGCCCGAACTGAGCGCACGAATATCGCGCTGGAACAGGTTATGGTTCGGCGTATCGTGCAGATAAATCGCATCCGAACTCGGCATGTTGAATTTGTAGCGACCCAGTGAGTTGGTTGCGCCCGGCGCCTGTCGAATGCGATACGGGAAGCTCGCGGCCGACACCATACGCCAGTCAATCATCGAAGGATCGATCACCTCCGCATCCGCGCTCCAGCCCGACAACAGCGTATAACCGTGCTTATACAGATAAGTCGGATCCTGTTTCACCTTCGGCACAATATCCTGGCGCACCAGCGTGGTTGGCACGTTCCACGGTGGATTGAGCACCACATTATTCAGCGCGCTACGCATCAGCGGCGTTTTGCGGTCAGGACGACCCACAATCACGCGTGATGACAAAATGGTGGCGCCGTTGTTGTAGTAAGTCAGCGAATAGTTTGGGATGTTCACCATGATGCCGTTATGCATATCATCCGGAAGCAGACGCAGGCGCTGTATGTTGAGCGCCAGCAGCGAAGCACGCATCTGCGGCGGCACATTCAGCCATTCACGGGTACGTGGACCAATCGCGCCGTCATCGGCCAATCCCTGCCAGTGCTGGAAGCGTTTAACGCCCTCCACCAGCGCAGCGTCATAGACGTTGGGTCCGGTTGCCGTCGGATTAGCAGCCACATTATTGGCCACTTCAGGCGTCGCAGCGAGTGCCGGAGCCGCATCAATATCATCAAAGTTTGCCGCAGACGGGCTCACCGCCACCGGCTGATTGCTTTGGCTCACCGGAACCGGCGCAGTTGGCACCGCGTCTTCCGCCGGCGTTGGCGTAGTACTATGGCTGGCGGTCAACATGCCGGTGCGTTGCAGAATCTCACGCAGCGCAGGCACATCATTACTGATCTGCCCTGGGCGTAGCGTAACGGTATCACGCAGCTGTGGCCATGGGCGATCGTCGGTGAGTAGCGTTTTCAGCGCATTATGCATCGGCGCATATTGCGGATGCTGCGGTTGCAACGAGACCACAAAAGTCCGGCTGCCGCCGCCGTTCACCGCATTTTGCCACTGATTGATGGCCGCCAGAGATGGCATGGTCAGCTTGTAAGGCACATTGCTGTAAAGCCAGGTTTCGCCCTGCGTCGGCACATTGGCAACAAACTGCAGATAGCCAAGCATCGCATCACTGAGCACGATGTCGCGCGCCAGGCCTTTGATGTTCGGATTGGTCAGACGCTCAACCCAGCGGGTGAATTGCGGCTGCACGCCAGAGAGCGCCACTTCCGCCAATTGCTGTTGGAAAGCCTGCACCGCTTGCGGGTCTTGCCACAGCGGAGCCATATCGCGCGACGCATAAATACCGGCTAAACCGGGCAAATAGAAAGGTTGTTCAGTGGCGCTGAACGCCTGCTGAATCTGCTGCTGGCTGGCAGCAACCGACATCGAACTGTGGTGCGTTGAATTGGGTAGCGTGGAGGTGATGGCCGCATGGCTCACAGCCAGCGGCGATAGTACCAGTGACAAACCGAGTGCTACTGCAGCACGACTCATTTTGCTCTTATTGTTTAGCAACATCCCTGCCCCCTTCTCACCAATGACATAGCGCCCTGTGATCGCCATGTACAGCCATACTCATAATGTTGAGTATACGAATAAAAAACGGCATCTGCCTCTCAGTGCAGATGCCGCATACAGATTAAACGTAGTGCTGTTTTTTAACCAGATTAAGCGCTATGAATTCTCATATTCAAGACCGACCTTAGGACTTTGATCCTTGCTCGGTGCAGGATCTGCCGAGAAGCCGCGCAGCCCAACCACATGCACATGTTCGGTGTTATTGAACATTTTACGCACCAGTTTGTAGGTGGTGCCTTTTTCCGGGCTGATGTTCTCTGGCGCCGCGATGATCAGCTGCATCTCCAGACGTTCGCACAGCTCAAACAGTGTGGCGATCGAACGCGCATCAAGACGTGCCGCTTCATCGAGGAACAGCAGACGACACGGCGAAATATCTTTGCCACGCAGACGACGTGATTCCTCTTCCCAGCTCTGTACCACCATCACCAGAATCGACATCCCGGTACCGATCGCTTCACCGGTAGAGAGCGCCCCACTTTCTGCACGCAGCCAGCCGTCAGTGCCACGGTTCACTTCCACTTCCATCTCAAGATAGTTGCGGTAGTCGAGCAGTTCTTCACCGATGGTTTGCGGCGTGCGCTGGCCCATATCGATCTGCGGATTCAGGCGCTGATAAAGTTTCGCCAGCGCTTCCGAGAAGGTTAATCGGTTGCTGGTAAACAGATCCTGATGCTGTTCATGCTCTTCCGACAGCGTATCCAGCAGCGTTGAGTGCGCTTCACGCACGTTCACGTTGAGGCGCACGCTGCGCACCTGACCAAAGCTTACCGCCTGCAACCCCTGGTTCAACTGGCGAATACGGTTTTGCTCGCGCTGGATGGTTTTACGAATGATGTTCGCCGCACTGCGTGAGCTGATTGCCAGCGTCTGTTCACGCGCCGTCAGCTCTTCGGTCAGACGATTCAGCTCAATCTCCATCTGCTCGATGGCTTCAACCGGATCGTCGGTACGAATGATGTCCTGGCGAATACGTTCGCGCAGATGCTGATACACCGCGATAAAGAACTGAATCTTACGTTCCGGACGTTTCGGATCTTCAGACATACGCAGCACATCGCGCAGATGTTCGTTATCCGCCACCGCCAGACGCAGCGCACCCAGCGCCTTATCCGACATCGAACGCAGCTCATCGCCGCTGAGATAGGCCAGCTCGCGACGATGCAGACGACGCTCAACGCCATTCTCTTTCACCAGACGCAATACCGTGCACCAGCCCGCTTTCGCGCTGACCACCTGCTCACGAATCTGATGATAATCGCGTTCCAGCTTGCGCAGTTTTTTCTGCAGGCTGTCCATTTCGGCTTCACAGAAGGTGATCTGTTTTTCCAGCTGGTTGCGACGCGCACGGTTGTGGCTTAGCGCGCTATACAGCTCATCACGACGAATGCGCGCGCGCTCTTCTGCACTGGCATCGGCATGCACGCCGATATCCTGCATCTCTTGCTGCAACTCTTTAAGCATGTCGCGTTTGGCATCGTATGAACTTTTTAGCGATGCCAGCACCTGCGAATACTGCGTCAGCTGGGCCTGATGTCCACGCAGACGTTCGCGTGCGCGGCTGCGCTCGCCTTCCGCCTGCTCCAGACGCTGACGCAACTGTTCGTTGAGATCGCTGTTGCCACCCAACATGCCAGCCGAACTTTCATAGCTGAAGTGCGCGCGGCGCTGCACCACTTCGGTCAGCGCAAAGGCTTGCTGACGCGCATCACGCTGCTGCTGCTGTGCCTGCTGATAGTCGCGCTGCAGCTGATCGTGCTGCTGCGGATCGCTTTGCAGTACCGCAATCAGCGGCTCCAGCTTGCTGAGTTTGCTGCCGTGCTGATGCAGGAAACGCGCGGCTTCCTGTGCTTCTTCAACGCGCTCGCGGATCTCTTCACAGCGATCGCCAAGCGTGTCGTCGAGCAGCAGATTAACGCGTGGCAAAAGGCGGTTCAGCTGGCTGACGCCCTCTTTTGCCTGCTCAAACTGCGCGCGCTGCTGCTGATTGTCATTTTCATGCTGCGCCAGCGCCCGCTCCAGCTCGCCACGACGGCTGTTAAGCTGACGAATCTGCGCTTCCGGATCTTCGTCAAACGCCACCGCTAAATGGCTGCCGATGAAGCGGCTAAAGGATTGATGCAGACGCTGGGTTTTCTGTACATCAAACGACAGCGTGGCATAACGTTCAGCCAGCTGTTCACGTTCGTTGTTCAGCAACTCAAGCTGGTTTTCACGCGCCGCGCGACCAAACAGCGGCACTTTCGGGAAGCGGGAGTAGCGCCACTGACGCTCAGCCACTTTCACCACCACCGCTTTTTCCAGCTCTTCGACGCTAAATACGCTGTCGTCAAAGGCTTGCGGATCGCCTTCAATCAGATAGAGATCTTCCGGGCACTCGTCTAAACCGTCGAGCAGGTCGCGCACCAGCGACAGATCTGGCACCACGATGGCGTGGCGCGATGGACCGTATAGCGCCGAGAAGTACGGTGCATCATCCAGCGTAACGTCATCATAAATTTCCGACAGCAGCACGCCGCCAAAACGTTCCGCCAGCTGCGTCAGTCGCGCATCTTCCGCACCGCCCGGTTGGCTCAGACGTTCAATCTGCTGTTCAACTTCGCGCTTACGCGCGGCCAGCTCGTCGCGCTCAACCGTGGTTTCACGCTCGCGCTCCAGCAGTTGCTGCATAAATTCGGTGATTTGCTGGCTGCTGGTCAGCTCCTGACCGGTTTGCTCGCTCAGCTGCGTCAGGATTTCCTGCGCCGCCAGCCAGTGTGGCGCACGCGCGGTCAGCGCAGTGATGCGTTTACGCAGCTGCTCCAGCTCCTGACGCATCAACATGCGGCGTTCACCGGCATCGGCAACGCTGCTATTCAGTTGCTCAATCTGCGCTTCGAGTTCACGCTGCAAGCCGTCCAGCGCATCCGCATCGTATTGCTGGCCCTGACGTTTGCAGAAATCCGCCAGCAAACGCTCAGCATCATGCTGCTCACGCAGACGGGTTTCTAATTCATTGAGGCGCAGACGCAGCGAGGAAAGCTGTTCGGCCTGGTGGCGCTGATTGCCAGCGTCGCGCAGTAATTCGCGCCCCACTTGCCACGCATCCTGACGACTGACGTCACCTGCGATGCTGGTAACTAACGCTAACGCTTGCTCAAACTGGCTGTGTGCCGCTTCGGCGACGCTCAGTTTCTGTTCCAGACGCAGCAGGCGCTCGGTGGCTTCTTCTTCACGCGCCTGGAAGGTTTCCTGCCATTCGGCCGCGTTATCGATGGTTAAATCAGGCAGCTGACACTGCGTGCGCGCCTTTTCCAATGCTTGCAAAGCTTGCTGATACTGGATTGCCCGCGTCTGTTGCACGTCGAGCGCCTGCTGGAAATCGGCGAGTTGGCTTTTTAGCTCATCGACTTCCACTTCAGCCGCTTCGGCGCGTGCTTCATTCTCTTCCTGCACTTCGCGCGCTTCGGCAACCACTTCGTTCTGCTCTTCGAGGCGATAGGTCAGCTCTTCCAGATCGGCATCATAACGCTCGATTTTTTCCTGCTGGCGCATGGCGGTTTGCACCAGATTCAGATGGTCGCTAGCGCCCTGATAATCGCTTTCCAGATCGCTCTCAGCACCGCTGTGCTCGGCCAACTCGCGCGCCATTTCAATGTGGCGATACTGCTCGGAAATCAGCTGGTTGCGGCTGGTAAACAGCTCATTACGCAGCTGCAGCGCACCGTCGAGGTGAATACGACGCTCGTTGGCGTGGCGCATGTAGTCGGCGGAAACGTAGTTGGTGGCTTCCGAGATCAGATGCTTAAACAGGTCGCGATCGGATTGGGTGACGCGAATCGCTTCCAGCGTCATGCGGTTTTCCCGCAGCGCGGCTTCCATATCCTGGAAGGCTTTACGCACACCGCCGTTTTCTGGCAGCAGGTAATCGCGCAGTGAACGGGTGATAGCGCTGGAGATACCGCCGTACAGCGAAGCTTCAATCAGGCGATAGAACTTACTGCGATCGCTGGCGTTACGAAGACGACGCGGCACCACACCGAGCTCGAACAGCACCGCATGGTAATCGGTGACCGAGTTGTACTGTTTGAATTGCACGCCTTCCTGCGCTTCCACACGCTCCTTCACTTCCGTCAGCGGCAACACGCGCGCCTGACGGTTATTAAGGATTTCGGTCAGCATATCGGTCGCCTGTGAATCGCTCGGCAAGCCGTGAATACTGAATGGTTTGATATCGACCTTTTTATCGCGTCCCGCCACCTGCTGCAGACGTACACCAACGATCACGCGCTGATGGCGTGAGTTAACCACATCCAGCACCGAATAACAGACGCCGGCGCGTAGCTTGCCGTGCAAACCTTTATCACGCGAACCGGAAGTTGCACCGGCTTCGGTGGTGTTACGGAAGTGCAGCAAGGTTAAGTCGGGGATCATCGCCGTCACGAAGGCGGCCATGGTGGTGGATTTACCCGCACCGTTACCGCCCGAAAGCGTGGTGACCAGTTCATCAAGATCAAAAGTACGGGCAAAGAAGCCGTTCCAGTTGATCAGCGTTAGCGAACGAAATTTACCGCGTTCAATCATGCTTGTTCATCCTCCGCGTTATCACTCGCGTCGCTTTCAGCGTCAATATCGTTATCTGCTTCATCGTTCTCAGTCGCAGCCGGCGCACTTTCCAGCGTCATCGCTTCACCGTCACGTATCAGGCGCAGCTGCGCTTCACGCGCATCGTCACCGCTGCGCACGTCGGCGCCAAAGCGGAACACTGATTCGGTGATGCGGAATTTGCTGCTGTCGTTGCCCATAAACCACACCATGCCGAGACGGCGCAGGCGACTCAGCGACGCGCGCATTTTTTCCTGCAGCTTGGCGCGGTCAAGATCGGAACCGGTGGAACGCTGATTGACCAGCTTGAGCAGTTTGCTCTCATCGGCCAGCGACAGCAGTTCGTCGTACAGCTCTTGCTGGGTAAAAATCCCCTCATTCGCCAGACGTTCCGGGCTGAGATAGAGATAGCAAAGAATTTTGCCCACCATCATATCCAGCTCGGACAACACCGAGCGTGGAATCAAAGTGGTTGAACGCGGACGTAAATAGAAGAAGCCTTCCGGCGCGCGGATCAGCTCAACGTTGTAGCGCGCGTAAAACTCTTCGAGATATTCCTGGTAATCCATTAGGAAGGCGTGATTATCCAGCTCTTCAATGCCAATGTGGCGACCCGCGCGTAACTGGCTATCGAGCGCCGGGAAAATCGGGTTTGCCAGAGCCAATGCCAGTTTGACTGGCATCACTTGTTCAATATTTGTCGATGACATGTGCCTGCACCTTGGCTCCGTAATCATTAATGGCCTGCCATTGCGCAGGCAGACCGGCTAAATCAGCTTCGGCCACGCCGAGTCGCACCGCTTGATCGATGACGATACGCGCCAGATCAAAGTGGCGCGCGCGCGGATACTGCGACAGATAGTCGCGCATCACCGTGGCCAGATGGAGCGGCTTCTGCTCCTGCTTATAAATCTGCAGCGCCTCTTCGATCATCGCGGCCAGCTGCTCGCGAATCTCATTAAACTCTTCGTATTCCATTTCCGGCGGCAGCTCGCCCATCACCTCGTCATTACGCAGCGTCATCTCTTCATCGCGCATATCGTAAAGACGATCGGCATTGGCGTAGGTCAGCGCCCACGGCTGATCGAAATAGTTTTGCACCGACAGGCGTAAACGCTGCGCAAACACGCGGTTCTTATCCATGTCGATGGCGGTACGAATAAACTTGTGTACGTGGCGGTCGTAGCCGATCCACAGATCGATAGCCTGCTGGCCCCAGCTGATGATGCGATCGAGCTTGTTTTGCAGGTCAAACACCAGCTTATCGACAAAGCCCAGATCCGGGCTGCTCAGCGTCGCATCCTGGATGCGCAGCAGGTTGGCCTGCAGCTTATCGCCCGCCGCCTCCAGCGTATCCTGCAGTTCACGCAGCGTACCGGACGTTTCCGACAGCAACATTTCACAGCTGGAGATCGCCGCGCGCCAGTCTTTGTTAAGCAGATCGGCAATATCGGTTTTCACCGCTTGCTGCTGCTCATCCATCAGACGCTGCGTCATGTCGATGCTATCGAAGATTTCCGCCACCGAATATTTCAGCGGCGCAAACACGTTACGATGCCAGTGGAATTCATCACCGTCTTCTTCGGCGGCATCCGCGGCGCGTTTCAACTCCTGCGCCACAATCGACAGCTGCATCGACAGGCGCAGCGTGGAGAACTCGCGCTGGCGGATGTAATAGTCGGTAATGCCGATGGCGAGTGGCGTCAGGCGATAGATGGCGTGCCCTTCCGTCAGCTCGCTGGTAAAGCGGTTCAGCAAGCGCTGACGCACCATGTCGTTAATGGCGTTATTGGCACGGACCTGCACGGTTTCGTGGGTTTGTTCGAATGCTTTGCTAACGTGACGAAACGCGTCAATCAGCTCGCCTTCACTCATCTCGCCGTCCATGCGCTCACCGTTTAAGGTGGCGATGGCCAGCAAAAAGGCCAGACGTTCTACCGGCAGCGCAAGCGAAAAATCGTTCTTGCGCGCCCATGCCACCAATTCGGGGACCGTCTGGGAAAATTCGCTCATAGTTGATCCTTCTGGCTGGGTTTGCGCGCGGTCACGTGGATATAGCGCCCTAAGCTTAAAAAGGGCTCCTGGCGACAGAAACGCCGTTCCATCTCAATGATTTCCTCAACGCTCTTCCCTGCGCCGGGTTGCGGCTTCATGTAATCACAGAAGACGCGAATGCCCGCACGCCGTTCAATTTCAAATCCGCAGTTTGTCAGCCAACGCGTCACATCATCCGGATCGCGCGGGAAATCGGGCGACAGCGTGCGCTTTTTACGTTTGCTCATATTGGCGCGCATATAGCCGAAGTTGCCAAGCGTCAGGGTGCGGAAGGTTAAGCCGTGAGCGTTGTAAAACATCAACGACAGCACGCCGCCGGGCTTGAGCGTGTGCCACAACGCTTGCAGCACCTCTTCCGGATGCGCGACCCATTCCAACACCGCGTGAAACAATACCAGATCAACCTGCGTATCCAAATGTTCGCCCACCTGCTGGGCGCTAATTTGTTTGAATTGCATGTTGTGGCTCACACCCGCGGCAAGCGCATGGGCTTCCGCCAGCTTCAGCATCTCAGCAGAGAGATCGCACAGCACAACCTGATGACCGCGCGCCGCCAGGCCGCTTGAGACTTGTCCCACGCCGCCGCCGGCATCCAGCACCTTCAAGGATCCGGCAGGCAATGTCGGTAACAGAGCTTCCAGTTCGTCCCAGACAATCGCCTGGCGCACTTGCCCTTTGCGCGTGCCATAAATGTTCTGTGAGAATTTGTCCGCCAGATCGTCAAAGTTACGATCCTGCATGATGATGGCTCCGCTTTGCTGCATTCAACTTGTGCTATTTTGTCACAGGCTCAACAAGAATGAACCTTTCATGCCGCAGTAACCGTCTGGCAGCTGTTTTTTTGGACAAAAGAGGCCATATTCGATGTTTTTCGCATTTAAAAAAGTCATTGGCGGGATGTTGCTTCCCTTGCCGCTGCTGTTATTACTGATGGCGGCAGGACTTTTGCTGCTCTGGTTCAGCCGCTGGCAAAAAAGCGGCAAAATCCTCATCTCTTGCAGCTGGCTGCTGCTGCTGATTTTGAGCCTGCAGCCGGTTGCCGATCGCCTGCTGTCACCGCTGGAAAATCATTATCCAACCTGGAACGGTAACGAGCCGGTCGATTATATCGTGGTGCTCGGCGGCGGCTATACCTTCAATCCGAATTGGGCACCGAGTTCCAACTTGATTAATAACAGTCTGCCGCGCGTGGCCGAAGGCGTGCGTCAGTGGCGGCGCTATCCGCAGGCCAAAATGATCTTTACAGGCGCAGCAGCCGGCGAAAACCCACGCAGCAGCGCCAGCGTGGCGGCCGAAGTGGCGGAAAGTCTGGGCGTGCCATCAGCAGCGATTATTCAGTTGGATCAACCAAGAGATACGATTGGCGAAGCTCGCGCGGTGAAACAGACGATTGGTGAACACCCGTTCTTACTGGTGACTTCCGCCAACCATCTGCCGCGTGCCATGCATTTCTTTCAAAGTGCCGGCATGAATCCGCTGGCCGCACCGGCAAATCAGTTGGCAGTGACCTCGCCGCTAAACTGGTGGGAACGCGCTATTCCGTCACCGCTGTGGCTGGCACACAGTGAGCGTGCGACCTATGAAACGCTGGGACAAACCTGGCAGAAGCTGCGCGGTGACGATCTCACCTCAACCCAGCCAGGGGAGTAATTGCGCGCGGGCGTGATCGAAGCGCGGACGGTCAAACTGTCCGCTGCTGACCAACGTGTCGACGCAATCCCACAGCTGATACAACCAGCGCCGCCAGAGGAAACCTTCCGCCACAGGCGCGCGCTGCAGATAGTGCTGCAGCAGTGACGCTTCTGCGCCGCTATCCGCCAGGCGCATCAGATCGTATTCGCGCGGTGCCCAGAGAATGTTGCCCGGCTGCATCATGGCAATAAGCTGATCGCTGTGCGCATCTTTTAACATACTGGCTAAGCGCAGGTTGCCGTGCATCAATACGCAGGGATCGTCAAAACCGTTGAACAGACGCGGTAATAGCTGACGGCTGCGAAACAGAATCTGACGATCTTCCAGTGTAAAAAACGGCGGTGACAAATAACCCAGCGTTGACCACAATACATCCACCCGCTGGCGATACCATGCGGGCCAGTTATTTTCCTGCACGCTGTCCACGCTGCCGACTAAGCCATGGCTGTCAATACGATGCCACGCCAGCACGCCTTCGACGATCTGTTCGCACAGCTGTTCCCAGCGCGCTGCGCTGCGGGCCGGAGCTTCCGCAGAAACACCGTTAAAGCGTGCCATCAGCAACATTTCATGTACCGGCTTTTGCTGGCTGAGCACCAGACCAAACACGGCAGGCACGGCGATCAAGCCATCATGGCCGAGCATGGTCAGTTTTTTAGCTTCCAGCGCAGCGCGTCCCTGATGACGAAAATATTTCGCCACCAGCGGCATCGGTTTACCGGCGTTATCGTAAAGCGCATACAGCCGCGTGTGCGCCTGCTCGCTAATGGTTTCGAGACGACTGATGCTTTCACCAAGCACCAACGCGAGTTCTGAACGGAGCTGTTCCATGCAATATCCTCCGACGTCAAAGGGCTGGAATATGCTGGAGGTGATGGCGGCGCAAAGCTTAGCGCCAGATCAAACTTTCAGGCCAGCGAGAGCCGCTGGCCGGTCGGAGATTAACCCTGCATAGCGAGACGAACCCGCTCAAGGTCTTCCGGCGTATCCACCCCAACACTTGGGATAGTTTTTGCCACCGCGACGTGAATCTTTTCACCGTACCACAGCACGCGCAGCTGTTCGAGCAACTCAATGTTCTCCAGCGGGCAAGGTTCCCACGCGATGTAGCGACGAATGAAACCGGCGCGATAGGCGTAGATGCCAATGTGGCGGAGCAGCGTGTCGCCAATCTGCTCGCGCGAACGCGCATAACGCTCGCGATCCCAGGGAATGGTGGCGCGTGAGAAGTAGAGCGCATAACCTTTGGCGTCCATCACTACTTTTACCGCGTTCGGGTTAAAGGCTTCTTCTGCATCGGTGATCGGCACCGCCAGCGTCGCCATCCCGGCTTCAGATTGCGCCAGATTACCTGCCACCTGACGTACAATCTCCGCCGGGATCATCGGCTCGTCGCCCTGCACGTTAACGATGATCGTGTCGTCGGCAAACTGATACTTTTCGATCACTTCGGCCAAACGCTCAGTTCCGGACTGATGATCGACCCGCGTCATGCACACTTCGCCGCCAGCCGCCGTTACCGCCGCAGCCACATCCGGATGATCGGTGGCGACAATTACGCGATCGGCACCCGATTCACGGGCGCGTTCCATAACGTGCAGCACCATCGGTTTACCCTGAATATCCACCAGCGGTTTGCCGGGCAGACGGGTTGAAGCATAACGTGCAGGAATAATGGCAACAAAACTCATGGATGGATCTCTTCAACAGACAGCGTACGCGCTTCCACTTCCAGCAGCACTGGAATACCGTCACGTACCGGGTAAGCCAGGCCATCCGGTTTACAGATCAGCTCTTGCTGCTCTTTGTTGAAATAGAGTTTTCCGTTGCATACCGGGCAAGCAACGATTTCGAGTAAACGGTGATCCATAATCTTCTCCATTCAGGACCGATTCAGACGGGTAGCATAGCATAATAGCGTGCGCGTGAATGACGCACTCAAGCCGGACAAATGGCAGCTTTATTCACCAATCGACCAGCGAGTTGACCAGGCAGCCAGCAGTTCTGCCGGCGCATTTTCGATAATCACTTGGTTGGCGCCTTGCCACGCGGCGAAGCGATTAATGGCTTTTTGGACGTCATTAAGGAAAGCGTTACTGATGCGTGTGCCCTCTTCCAGCCAGAATGCACGAACCACTAATTGCTGCGCCTGACGCTCCATTTTGGCATCAATGCGCGCTTTCAATAATCCGCGATGCAGGACCGGCAGGACCGGCAGGACCGGCAGGACCGGCAGGACCGGCAGGACCGGCAGGACAAAATAACCATATTTGCGCTTTTCCGCAGGCGTATAGCACTCAATGCGGTAATCAAAATTAAACAGCTCCAGCGCGCGACGACGATCCCAAACCACTGGATCAAAGGGTGACAACAGCGCGGTATGTGTGGCAGAGAGTGGCTTTTCCAGCAGCGGCAATAATGCGTGGTGTAACCACATTTCGCCCAGTTGCTCGACCTCAACACGCACAATTTCTCCGCGCGCAGCCGCATCCTCAAGCCATGACTTGAGCGGTGCGCGTTTGAGCCGGTAATAATCGGCTAACCAACTGCCACGGAAAATGCCGAGACTGCATGCGCTGTGACTCAGCATCTGTAACACCGCTTCGTCTTCACTTAACGCATGCTGTTCATCAATCCAGTCCGGCATCACGCGGCTGTGCAGATCGTAAACCCGCTGGAAGTTGCGCCGCTCCACCACCATCAACTGACCCGCACTGAACAAATTCTCCAGATGACGCTTATGCGGCTTCCACGCCCACCAGCCCGGTTTGGTCTGTTTATCATTACTGAAATCGGCTGCTCGCACTGGGCCGTTGACGGAGATGTGTTGCAGTAGGTCAGTGATTTCCTGTTGATGTTCCTCAACCCATCGTTGGTTGTACTTCCAGCCCAGTCGCTGCGGTTCCAGCATGCGGTGGCGCAGCAACGGGTAATCTTCGAAAGGAATAAAACAGGCTTCATGAGCCCAATATTCAAATAATGCGCCCGAGGCCAGCGCCTCTTCCAGCCAGTTGGTCTGATACGCGCCAAGGCGGCTAAACAGCACCAGATAAGGACTGCGTGCCACCACATTGATGGTATCAATTTGCAGCAAAGACATCTGACGCACAGTCGCGTGTATATCAGCAAAGCGCGCACGTCGGCCTAAAGGACGTAACAGTCCCTGAGCAGCCAGATGCAGATGACGAGCAGTTTGCAACGAGAGGGAAGCGACGAGGTTCATAACTCCATTCCCTTTTTGGTGGTTAGCGCGAACGGGCGTCTCGCGCGGTAGTGCAGAGATGGGTGATATCGTCTAACAAGGTTGTCACCGCCGCGCCTTGCAGATGCGCATCAACCGGCAAATACCACCAGTTTGGGCGAGCAAAACTACGGCATTTTACCGCATCTTTTTCCGTCATCAGCAAGCACTGATCTGCCTGAGTCAGACGCCGCAATTCGTCTTCGCTGTAAGCATGGTGATCGGCGAAGGCAATTTCAGCCACTGGCTTGATGCCTTGCTGCTTAAGCGTGTTGAAGAAGCGCGGCGGATGACCTATGCCGGCCATCGCGACAATTTCCGGCAATTGCGCTAACGCCACGCTTGCACCGTTGATCAGGTTGACCGCCAGACCGGGCTGCAATGACATCGCAATTTCGCCCGCCTGCGCATCGCCGCCGTTAACGATCACCGCATTTACGGTGCTAAGTCGTGAGGCGCGTTCACGCATCGGCCCAGCCGGTAACCACCAGCCATTACCAAAACGACGCATCCCATCCACCACCACGATTTCGCGATCGCGCTGCAGCGCGTAATGCTGCAGGCCATCATCGGTGATAATCACATCCAGATCGTGCGCAGCGAGCAAGCCTTCTACCGCCAGACGCCGCCGTGGCGCAACGGCGACCGGCACTTGCGTGCGTTGAGCGATCAGCACAGGTTCATCGCCGGCCTGCGCCGTGGGCGTTTCAGCGGTAACCAGCAGCGGATAACGTTCAGCTTTTCCACCGTAACCCCGCGACACCACGCCAGCTCGTACTCCACGTTGTTGCAGCGCCTGCACCAACCAAATCACTACGGGCGTTTTACCATTCCCACCTGCGGTGAGGTTCCCCACCACAATCACAGGGCAAGGCGCGCGCCAACTTTTTCGCCAACCGCGCTGGAAGCTGAGGCGAATCAATAGGGTGATCGCCCCATAAAGCAGGCTCAGTGGCCATAGCAGCAGCCATAACGGCGAGCGCCCGCTCCAGATCCGTTCGATCATTGACCGAACTGCAGTTTGTGAAGCTGCGCATAGGCGCCCTTCTGTTCAAGCAGCACGCTGTGAGTACCGCGTTCGACAATGCGACCATCTTCAACTACGACGATCTCATCGGCTTTCTCAATGGTCGACAGACGGTGCGCAATCACCAGTGAGGTGCGATTTTTCTGCAGCTCATCAAGTGCGGCCTGAATCGCCCGCTCAGATTCGGTATCGAGCGCTGATGTGGCTTCATCGAGAATCAAAATCGGACAGTCGCGTAGTAACGCACGCGCAATCGCAATACGCTGACGCTGACCACCGGAAAGCAGCACGCCATTCTCACCTATCACGGTATCAAGGCCATTATCCATCTTCTGGATGAAGTCCATTGCATGCGCCATGGTCGCAGCCTGCTCGATTTGCTCGCGCGTGTATTGACCATTACGGGCATAAGAAATGTTGTTGGCGACGGTGTCGTTGAAGAGATGAACGTTCTGGGAAACCAACGCCACTTGATTACGCAGTGAACGCAGGGTGTATTCGCGCAGATCGTGGCCATCCAGCAGAATTTCACCGCTATCAATGTCGTAGAAGCGCGTCAGCAAGCTGGCCATAGTGGATTTACCAGAGCCAGAACGGCCGACCAGTGCAACGGTTTTACCGGCAGGCAGCGACAGGTTGATATCACGCAGCGCAGGAATTTCACGGCCTGGATAGGTAAAGGTCACGTTGCGGAATTCCACATCACCCTTAGCACGATCCATTTCACGCTTGCCGTTATCCACTTCCTGCTCACTGTCAAGAATCGAGAACAGCGTCTGACAAGCCGCCATACCGCGCTGGAACTGTGCATTCACGTTGGTCAGTGACTTGAGCGGACGCATCAAGGCGATCATGGATGAGAAGACCACGGTGATGGTACCGGCTGTCAGCGTTTCCATCACGCTTGGGAAACTGGCGGCATAAAGCACAAATGCCAGTGCCAGCGAGGCAATCAACTGGATTACCGGATCAGAGATTGAAGATGCTGACACTAGTTTCATGCCTTGTTGGCGCATCCTGTTACTGACCTGAGAAAAACGCTTGGCCTCCACTTCCTGGCCACCAAAGATCAGCACTTCTTTATGCCCTTTTAGCATCTGTTCGGCGCTGGTGGTGACCTGTCCCATGGTGTTCTGCATGTTCTTACTGATGCTGCGGAAACGTTTGGAAACAGTACGAATAGCAAAGGAGACGATCGGTGCCAGCACAATGAGAATCAAAGACAGCTGCCAGCTGTAATAGAACATCATGATGAACAGGCCAATGATTGAGGCCCCTTCACGCACCACCGTAACCAGTGCACTGGAAGAGGAAGAGGCCACCTGTTCAGAATCGTAGGTGATGCGTGACAGCAGCGTCCCCGTTGATTGCTGATCAAAGAAGGTTACCGGCATGCCCATCATATGGCCGAACAGGCGGCGACGCATGTTCATGACAACGTTGCCGGACACCCAAGAGATGCAGTAACTGGAGATATAGCTGGTCACGCCACGTACCAGCATCAGGCCAATTACCACTAGCGGCATCCACAGCATTACGGATCTGTCTGCTTTACCGAAGCCATCATCCAGTAAAGGTTTCAACAGAGAGAGCATCAGGGTATCGCCTGCCGCATTGAGTATCAGCGCCACCGCTGACACATACAGGCCAGCCTTGTGGGGCGCAATCATCGGCCAGAGTCGACGGAATGTCTGCCACGTTGAGAGATCTTTATCTTGATGCATTATTTATTCACGCTGTTTGAAATAGCCGCTCATTCTACCTGGAATCGCGTTTGACGCCAAACCACTGATGGTACCATCGAGGCATTATTTGCTCTCTTAAGCCCTTAATTTGCCAATGACCTTGTCTGATACCCACATGAATCTGACCCGATTGTGCCGTGTCGTACCACATATAGCCTTGCTGACGAAAGCGTTGCACCACGGCTGGCGCAGGCATACGCCAGGCGTTATACCGCGCCACCGAAGCAAATGCTGCTTTCCCAGCAACATTACGTAACAGTAATGCGCCTGATGAAGTCCGACTACCATGGTGCGGAACCTGCAAAATTGTCGCGTTCAGAGCCTCTTTTTCCAGCGCGACAATTTTTCTCTCGGCTTCTAACTCAATATCCCCGGTGAGTAACACGCTAACGAGCCCGTCATCGACTCGCACCACACAGGAATCGTTATTTTGTCCCTGGGTCTGATTCTCCGGCGGCCACAAAGCGGTAAATTGCAATTTGCCCCACTGCCACCGCTGACCACGGAAGCATGGCAGGTGTCCGTCTTCCGCCAGGGCACTACGAATTGCTACCGCTGGATTAACTTTGAGCAATGAGTGTAGCCCACCACGGTGATCAAGATGCTTGTGGCTTAGTATCAAAGAATGGAGGCTTCTACCGTGATACTGCAACCATGGCAGAATGACGCGCGATCCGGCATCATCCTGTTTCCAACCCGGTCCAACGTCATATAACACCACTTCATTGCCCTGTGTAATGGCAATCGCCAGGCCATGCCCCACATCAATCATGTCGATTTGCCAGTCATCACGCTGTGCAGTGCTGCGCCAGAGGATGATTGCGAGTATCAGGCTAAAACACGGCATCACACTGCGATAAATCAGCTTGCTGCGCCAGAGAACTAATCCTACCCACAGCAGCACGACAGCAGGTAACGTATCGCTCCATGCCCACCAGCCAGCGGGTAACCACTGCAGCAGGAGCATGACCTGGCTTATGGAAAGATCCGCCAGAGACCATAATCCCGTTGAAATCAGCGGCACTGGCAATAGCATTGCCAGCAATATTAGTGGCACCGTGACAAAAGACACAACCGGCACCGCGATCAGATTTGCTAATAACGCACTCAGGCTTATTCCCTGAAACAGGAAGATTTGTAGTGGAGCCATGAGGATCATCATTCCTAACTGCAGATGTAGCAATTGCAATAACAGCCATCGACGCTTTGCGCGAAAGCGATGTGTTAATGGAAACCATTGATACCAGGTAATCAGCATCGCGACCGCCAGTGCCGACAACCAAAAGCTTTCTGACAGCACAGTTAATGGATCCAGTACCAGCAAAGCGCCGATACATAACGTCCAGACTTGCCAGCCACTGAGCTGCCAACCGGCGCTGCGCATCCCTATCCATAATATGAGCGCGATCATCGCGCGCTGGGCCGGTGCATGACTGCCAGAAACCCACGTGTAAGTCGCTGCGGTCATAACACTTACCAGCAGCGGAAATAAATGACCAATCAAATGACCCGGCAAAATTACCTGGATAGCACGCGCCAACAGCCATCCAACGCTGGCAGCTAATGCAATATGCATTCCCGAGATTGCCATCAAATGGGCAGTACCTGTTTCCCGCAGCAACTGTCGCTGCTCTTCAGTCATGTTGGTACGTATACCAAACGCTAAAGCCTGCATAATTGCCGGTTGTTTGAGCGTATCGAATGCGGGTAGATGATGATTAATTAAACGCGTCCGCCAGTTGCAAGTTAGCGATTCCACCTGCTGACTGATGATGCGCCCTTGCAGCGGCGTGTGATTAGACAAGGCAAAGCGCTGCAGATCGAACTCGCCTTCATTTAATCTGCCGTGGACGGCACGCAGTCGCAGTTTCATCTGCCAGCTCTGACCGGCACAGTACGGTTGCTCCATCGAAGCATTATTGAGCGTGACAAAGAGAGGTGGAAACTGATAACGCTGACCGACACGCAAGATTTGCACGGTTAATTGCTGCTTCTGTTCACGAACTTCAGTCACCCGTACAGTGGCTTCAATTGTGGCGGCAGTCAGATCCCCAATGGCATTGACCATCTGGCGGGCTTCAGTCAATGTCCAGGCCACCATTAAGAGAGCAATCCCTGCAAGCCGTAGCAACGTGATTGGCATCAACCCAAGCGCCACAGCGAATACAACCATGATGACTATTCCGTTGGCTGCGGGTATGTGCGGCAATATGCCCAACGGCAATGCCGAGGCAATCATCAATCTGGCCAGAACAATCCAGTTCATATGCATCATTACTCTCCCTCATTGGCGGAAGAGTGTGCCGAGAAAAGCAGGGATTTACTTCATTGAAAAGAGAGTGTGTCGCGATGGATTCCGAGACTTTTGCAGAGATTACATTGATGAGACTTCATTTTGGAAAGCAGATCTCAATTCCGCATACTTTAAACAAAAAAAACGACACCCTAAAGTGTCGTTTTTATCGTTCGGTAACGGCTTAGCCGTAGATGTTCGCACGGTCACGCAATTCTTTGCCCGGCTTAAAGTGGGGAACGTATTTACCTTCCAGATCCACTTTGTCGCCCGTTTTCGGGTTACGACCCGTACGCGGTGCACGGTAATGCAAAGAAAAGCTGCCGAATCCCCGGATTTCAATGCGCTCGCCCTGGGCCAACGTAGTGGCCATGTGCTCAAGCATCTCTTTGACCGCATCCTCAACGACTTTCGCCGGAATATGAGTATGCTGGCCAGCAAGTCTCTCAATTAGTTCTGACTTGGTCATGTAACCTCCGGTTAATCCTTATTTGGAAAGGTATGACAGCTTTTACCGAAACCGGACGATTTTCATCGTCCGGTGCCTTAGGTCGATTACTCGCCTTTAGCCGCTTTGAACGCTTCAGCCATCGCGCTAGAGAAGTTGCTGCCTTCATCCTGTTTGGTGTTAACAGTGTTGATAGCTTCTTTCTCATCAGCCTGGTCTTTAGCACGAACAGACAGGCTCACAACGCGGTTCTTACGGTCAACGCCGGTGAATTTAGCTTCAACGTCGTCGCCAACACTCAGAACCAGAGTTGCGTCTTCGATGCGGTCCAGAGAAGCTTCAGAAGCGCGCAGGTAACCCTCTACGCCGTCAGCTAATTCTACTGTAGCACCTTTCGCGTCAACTGCAGTGACTTTACCAGTCACGATAGCGCCTTTCTTGTTCAGGGTGATGTAGTTGTTGAATGGATCTTCAGCCAACTGCTTCACGCCCAGAGAGATGCGCTCGCGCTCTGCATCAACCTGCAGTACAACGGCAGCGATTTCGTCGCCTTTTTTGTACTCACGAACGGCTTCTTCGCCAGTCGCGTTCCAGGAGATGTCAGACAGGTGAACCAGACCGTCGATGCCACCGTCCAGGCCGATGAAGATACCGAAGTCAGTGATTGACTTGATTTTACCTTCAACGCGATCGCCTTTGTTGTGGGTCTCAGCGAACAGCTGCCATGGGTTAGATTTGCACTGCTTCAGACCCAAGGAGATACGACGACGCTCTTCATCGATGTCCAGAACCATTACTTCAACCACATCGCCTACGTTTACAACTTTAGACGGATGGATGTTTTTGTTGGTCCAGTCCATTTCTGAAACGTGTACCAGACCTTCAACGCCTTCTTCGATTTCTACGAAGCAGCCGTAATCAGTCAGGTTGGTTACACGACCAGTCAGGCGGGTGCCTTCTGGATAGCGCTTAGCGATAGCAACCCAAGGATCTTCGCCCAGCTGTTTCAGGCCCAGAGATACACGGGTACGCTCGCGGTCGAACTTCAGCACTTTAACAGTGATTTCGTCGCCCACGTTGACGATTTCGCTCGGATGCTTAACGCGTTTCCAAGCCATATCGGTAATGTGCAACAGGCCGTCAACGCCGCCCAGATCCACGAATGCACCGTAGTCAGTGAGGTTCTTAACGATACCTTTAACTTCCATGCCTTCCTGCAGGTTTTCCAGCAGCTGATCGCGCTCAGCGCTGTTCTCAGATTCGATAACTGCACGGCGTGAAACCACGACGTTGTTACGTTTCTGATCAAGCTTGATTACTTTGAATTCAAGCTCTTTGCCTTCCAGGTGCAGAGTATCGCGAACCGGACGAACGTCTACCAGTGAACCTGGCAGGAACGCACGAATACCGTTCAGCTCAACTGTGAAGCCACCTTTAACTTTGCCGTTGATAACACCGGTAACAGTTTCAGCGTCTTCGTAAGCTTTTTCCAGCGTGATCCAAGCTTCGTGACGTTTAGCTTTCTCACGGGACAGCAGGGTTTCACCGAAGCCGTCTTCTACTGCGTCCAGCGCAACGTCAACTTCGTCGCCTACCTGGATTTCCAGTTCGCCGGCTGCGTTCTTGAACTGCTCTGCAGGAATTGCAGATTCAGATTTCAGACCCGCATCAACCAGAACTACGTCTTTGTCGATAGAGACAACAACGCCACGAACGATGGAACCCGGACGGGTTTCGATTTCTTTCAGGGACTCTTCAAAGAGTTGAGCAAAAGATTCAGTCATATTGATAATCTTAGGATTCTTCAATTTAACGTCCACCTGACTTCATTGTCGGATGGGGTTGTTTCACATGCCCTGCACCGGGTCCTTGGTACAGGGTTACAGCAATTCGGTTGCCGAAAGATTAAATGCCCAACTTACGCTTAGCATAATCAAGCGCCTTTTCAATCACTTGCTCAATCGACATACTGGTTGAATCCAGTACCAGAGCATCTGTGGCAGGCACTAAAGGGGCGATGGCACGATTACGATCGCGGTCGTCGCGTTCCTTTATCTCGGATAAAAGGCGATCAAAGTTAACATTAAAGCCTTTCTCCTGCAACTGTAGCATACGGCGATGCGCACGCTCTTCCGAGCTAGCGTCGAGGAATATTTTCACTGGCGCATCAGGGAAAACCACGGTTCCCATATCGCGTCCATCGGCGATTAAACCGGGCTCTTCGCGGAATGCGCGTTGGCGTCGAAGCAATGCCTCACGCACCCGCGGAAAAGCGGCAACGCGCGATGCGGTATTGCTGACTTCTTGCGTGCGGATTTCACCGGTGACATCTTCACCTTCAAGAACCACCTGCATTTCACCGTCAACCGATAGAAAACGCACATCAAGATGCGCAGCCATCGGTACTAATGCTTCCTCGGACTCAATATCCACCTGATGGTGAAGTGCGGCCAATGCTAAAACGCGATAAATAGCGCCAGAATCCAGTAAGTGCCACTGCAACGACTCCGCCATCGCTTTACATAAAGTCCCTTTACCCGCGCCACTTGGCCCATCGATGGTAATAACCGGGGCGATTGCCGTCATTGTTCTCTCCTGTTGCTGCGTGCTTATTGTCAGCCCTTCCAGGCCGCCTGGATTGCGCGGCATTATACGCTGCCTGCGTCGGGTTAGTACCCTTTAGCGTAGACAGCGCTAGAAATATAGACAGATTCAGAAGAATTTCCGCCTGATAAGGCGAGAAGAGAGCAAAGAAACCCGGCGCTGTGCACCGGGTTAGACGATCAGGAAGTATGACTGATTTTCGCCAACTGCTGGAAATAGCTCGGGAAGGTTTTCGCAGTGCAGCCTGGATCAAGGATGGTTACCGGCGTATCCGACAGAGCCACCAGTGCGAAGCACATTGCCATACGGTGATCGTTGTAAGTACCGATGTCCGCATGTTGCAACTGAGCCGGGGGTGTAACACGAATAAAGTCGTGTCCTTCTTCTACTTCCGCCCCCACTTTGCGTAACTCAGTCGCCATCGCAGCAAGACGGTCTGTCTCTTTTACGCGCCAGTTATAGATGTTGCGCATCAACGTGGTGCCTTGAGCGAAAAGTGCAGTAGTTGCAATTGTCATTGCCGCATCGGGAATATGGTTCATATCCATATCGATTGCCGTCAGCGATCCGCGTGTGCAAGAGATATAGTCATCTCCCCACTCAATCACTGCGCCCATCTTTTCCAGCACATCAGCAAAACGGATGTCGCCCTGCACGCTGTTGCGGCCAATACCGGTTACACGTACGGTACCCCCTTTAATGGCAGCGGCAGCGAGGAAGTATGATGCAGAAGACGCATCACCTTCCACCAGATAATCGCCCGGAGACTGGTACTGTTGCTGCCCTTTAACCACAAAACGCTGATAGTCCTGATTATCAACATCCACACCAAAGCAGCGCATCAGGTGCAAGGTGATATCAATGTAAGGCTTAGAAACCAGATCGCCTTTTATGGTGATGATGGTGTCTTGCTGCGCCAGTGGCGCGGTCATTA
Organism: Pantoea endophytica; assembly: GCF_002858935.1. Taxonomy (GTDB): domain Bacteria; phylum Pseudomonadota; class Gammaproteobacteria; order Enterobacterales; family Enterobacteriaceae; genus Pantoea; species Pantoea leporis. The sequence goes on from NZ_PJRT01000002.1 coordinate 287,856, forward strand.
GCAATGCCGTGAGGAACTGGCTGGATACACTGCCATCGACGCTGACTTCCCCACCAACAAAACCACCATTAAGACGCACTGGCGGGTAATCGGTCTGTTCGAGATAGTCAATCTTTGCTCCGCCCTGACGCAGTGCATCAACCAGATGACCAATCGGACGCTCTTTCATGCGTGGCTCGCCAGTCAGAACGATTGACTGCTCGCCCAAACAGAGCGCGGCAGCCAAAGGTCGCATCGCTGTACCTGCGTTACCGAGAAACAGCTCAAGCGGTTTTTCAGCATGTAAAGGGCCCGCGTTACCTACTACTTCGCATATGGTGCGATCGTCTGAGAGCGTATAGCTGACACCCAGCGCTTTGAGGGCATTCAGCATGTGCTTAACGTCATCGCTATCAAGCAAGTTAGTCAGGCGGGTGGTGCCCTTTGCCAGCGCGGCCAGCAAGAGTGCGCGGTTCGAGACGCTTTTTGAACCCGGTAAGTTTACCGTGCCGTCAACGCGAGCAATCGGTTGTAGAGTCAGGGAGTCCTGCATGTGAAACCAAATCTCCAGAAAATACGAGACCCCATCGAGTGACGGGGTCTGATACCAGACAAGCTGGCATGAAAAAGCAATTAGCCGTGGCGACGTTCGAAGTCGACCATGAACTCAGTGAGCGTTTTAACCCCTTCCAGCGGCATCGCATTGTAGATCGATGCACGCATACCGCCAACCACGCGATGGCCTTTCAACGCGTGCAGCCCAGCCTTGAGAGACTCTTCCAGGAACACTTTGTCCAATGAGGAATCGGCTAACTGGAATGGCACGTTCATACGTGATCGGTTTTCACTTGCGACATCGTTGCGATAAAACGCACTGTTATCAATCACGCCATACAATAAGTCGGCTTTTGCCTGATTCAGCTTGTCCATCTCAGCCACGCCGCCCTTCTCTTTCAGCCATTTGAATACCAGGCCAGAGAGATACCATGCGAAAGTCGGCGGAGTGTTAAACATTGATTCATTTTCGGCCAGCACCTTGTAATCAAGGATAGAAGGCACATAACGTTGTGCTTTGCCTAGCAGATCTTCGCGCACAACCACTAAGGTTAAGCCCGCCGGGCCGATATTTTTTTGCGCGCCAGCGTAGATCACGCCATAGCGACTCACATCGATTGGACGAGACAGAATAGTAGAAGAGAGATCGGCAACTACGACTTTATCGCCAAAATCCGGCTCTTCATCGATAGCAATACCATCAATCGTTTCGTTCGGGCAGAAATGGACATAAGCCGCATCATCATTTAACTGCCATTCACGCATTGGTAATAAAGCACGCTTACCATCACGCGTAGTTTTGATATCAATGGTATTTGGCGAGCAGAATTTCTCAGCTTCTTTAATTGCGCTGTGAGCCCAGTAACCGCCGTCAATATAATCCGCGGTTTTTGCATCACCCAGCAAGTTGCCGGGAATGGCCGCGAACTGCGCACGCGCACCGCCATGGCAGAATAAAACTTTGTAGTTGGCTGGGATCTTCAGCAGATCGCGAAAATCTTGTTCTGCCGCTTCTGCAACAGCAATAAACTCTTTACTGCGGTGACTGATCTCCATCACCGAGGTGCCTAATCCGTGCCAGTTTGTCAGTTCTTGTTCTGCGCGACGGAGCACTTCTACCGGCAGCATAGCCGGGCCAGAGCTAAAATTATAAACCTGAGTCATTTCCCCTCACCACTGTCATATCGAACGGTTATGAATACCCAACCGGTTTTATCATTGCCTCCAGATGGCTGCAATCATTAATCCGGCAGCGATCACATTTCCAGAGCCAGCTTCACCGCAGCTTATGTCATAAATGCATTAAGCCATGGAATTTTGTGAGGTTGTTCCAGAAAGAAAAATCGGCAAGCGGAATGGCGTAACAACCTTAACCAGTCTGAGATAAATTTGGCTGACTGAATAGCGAAGCACGCATAAAACCCGTATTATTGCGCGCTTTACGCCCACCCCATTGACTTAAGAGAGCGCCACCATGACGCAAACGTTTATCCCCGGAAAAGACGCCGCACTGGAAGATTCCATTGCTCGCTTTCAGCAGAAACTGCAAGACCTTGGTTTCAACATTGAAGAAGCTTCCTGGCTGAATCCGGTGCCACACGTCTGGTCAGTACACATTCGCGATCGCGACTGCCCGCTGTGCTTTACAAATGGCAAAGGTGCTAGCAAAAAAGCCGCTCTGGCTTCAGCGCTGGGCGAATATTTTGAGCGCCTCTCTACTAACTATTTCTTCGCCGATTTCTGGTTGGGTGAATCCATCGCTAATGGTGATTTTGTTCACTATCCGAATGAAAAATGGTTCCCGCTCACTGAGGACGACAGCCTGCCAGAAGGCATTTTGGATGCGCGCCTGCGCAAGTTCTATGATCCTGATGAGAGCCTGGGTGCTTCTGAGCTGATTGATCTGCAATCCGGCAATGACGAGCGTGGAATTTGTGGCCTGCCATTTACCCGTCAATCTGACCAGCAAACAGTGTATATCCCGATGAACATCATCGGTAATCTGTACGTTTCGAATGGTATGTCTGCCGGTAACACCGCGAACGAAGCGCGTGTACAGGGTCTTTCTGAAGTGTTTGAGCGTCATATTAAGAATCGCATCATCGCCGAATCCATCAGCCTGCCAGAAATACCAGCAGAGGTGATGCAGCGTTATCCTGGCGTAATTGAAGCAATTGAACGTCTGGAAGCAGAAGGTTTCCCAATCTTCTCATACGATGCGTCACTCGGCGGCAAATACCCGGTTATCTGCGTTGTGCTGTTCAATCCAGCAAATGGTACCTGCTTCGCTTCGTTTGGCGCACATCCGGACTTTGGCGTCGCACTTGAGCGAACCGTTACTGAACTGCTGCAGGGCCGTGGTCTGAAAGATCTCGACGTGTTCACACCGCCGACGTTCGATGATGAAGAGGTAGCGGAACACGCTAACCTGGAAACGCATTTCATCGATTCAAGCGGTCTGATTTCATGGGATATGTTTAAAGACGATGCCGATTATCCTTTCGTCGACTGGAGCTTTGCGGGTACCACTCACGAAGAGTTTGATACGCTAATGGCGATCTTCCGTGCGGAAGATAAAGAAGTCTATATCGCTGACTATGAACATCTGAGTGTTTACGCTTGCCGCATTATCGTGCCGGGCATGTCTGATATTTATCCAGCAGAAGATCTGCTGCTGGCAAATAACAGCATGGGCGCACCACTGCGCAAAACCCTGCTGGCGCTGCCAGACAGCCAATGGGAACCCGAAGCCTATCTCGAGCTGATTGTGCAACTGGATGAGGAAGGTCATGATGACTTTACTCGCGTGCGCGAGCTGCTGGGTCTGGCATCAGGCAAAGATAATGGCTGGTACACGCTACGTATTGGCGAGCTGAAAGCTATGCTGGCGCTGGCCGGCGGCGACCTGGATCAGGCTCTGATCTGGACTGAATGGACGATGGAGTTTAATCAGTCCATCTTTAGTGAAGAGCGCGCAAACTACTACCGCTGTCTGCAAACCTTGCTGCTGCTGGCAATGGAAGAGGAACGCGATCCGCTACAATATCATCGCGCCTTTATTCGTATGTACGGCCAGGCTGCTGTTGAGGCTGCTTCAGCGGCAATCAGTGGCGAAGCGCCCTTCTATGGATTGCAAGCGGTCGATCTGGATCTGAAAGCTTTCCCTGCGCATCAATCATTACTCGCTGCCTATGAAAAGCTGCAGACAGCTAAACGTCGTTATTGGTCACAAAAATAGCCTTAACGCTTAAATTTCCATTTATAGAAATTAGGGTATTGGTCAATGGCACTGAAAAAATCAGTGCCATTTTTTTATATTGATCATACAAAGAGATTTAAGTGCATTATTAAATAACAATTCAGCTTTAATCGTTAATGATATTTAACAAAATCTAGTTTTGCCCGCAGCCACCTTCAACTTATTTTGCATAAATTAAAAATTATTTATTACAATAAATTCAATAATTTAAGCAGCACTCAGACGCATTTACGCTTCGCTTATCAGCTACCTTCCGGTCAAATATGATCCACATCAATTTCTGACCTATACTCCTTTGTTAATATCTTTACAGGCAATTTTTGGAGAGCGTTAGTGTGAAAGCTGACAACCCTTTTAATTCATTATTACCGGCGGCAATGGCGAAAGTTGCAGAAGAAGCCGGCATATATAAAGCTACTAAACGTCCTTTAACCACCTTCTTCCTTGCCATCACTGCTGGCGTATTTATCTCAATCGCATTTGTCTTCTATATCACTGCGACCACCGGAAGTGGAGCAATGCCCTACGGCATAGCAAAACTGATCGGCGGTATCTGTTTCTCGCTCGGTTTAATGTTAGTCGTGGTGTGCGGTGCTGACCTGTTCACCTCAACTGTTTTGATCGTGGTGGCAAAAGCCAGCGGCCGTATCACCTGGCTGCAACTCGGTCGACACTGGTTGACGGTCTATATCGGTAACCTGTTTGGTGCGCTGTTCTTTGTCGCGCTGATCTGGTTAGCCGGTGAACACATGGTGGCGAATGGTGCCTGGGGTTTGAATGTCCTGCAAACCGCTGACCATAAAATGCATCACACCTTTATTGAAGCAGTGAGTCTCGGCACGCTCGCCAACCTGATGGTTTGCCTGGCGGTGTGGATGAGTTATTCCGGCCGCAGTCTGATGGACAAAATGTTTGCGATGATCCTACCGGTGGCGATGTTTGTTGCCTGCGGTTTTGAACATAGCATTGCCAACATGTTCCTTATCCCGATGGCCATCGTTATCCGTGATTTTTCCAGCCCGGAATTCTGGCAAATGGCTGGTGCAAGCGCAGCACAGTTCCCATCACTAAGCGTTAGTGACTTTATTGTTAACAACCTGATTCCCGTGACCATCGGCAACATTATTGGCGGCGGATTATTAGTCGGTTTGACCTACTGGGTAATCTATCTGCGTGGCGATGAGCCGGTGCATTAATGAATTGGTACGGGCGTGCTGAGTCAGCGCGCCATACGTCAAAGTCTCCCTAAATAAGGCAGGTATATCATGTCCGAACTGAATGAAAAAATGGCGTCAGCCTGGGAAGGATTTAGCGCCGGCGAATGGCAGAACAGCGTCAACGTCCGTGACTTTATCCAGAAAAACTACACACCGTATGAAGGCGACGAATCCTTCCTCGCTGGCGCGACGCCGGCCACAACTAAGCTGTGGGACAGTGTACTTGAAGGCATCAAAATCGAGAACCGCACCCACGCGCCGGTAGATTTTGACACCGATCTGGCTTCAACCATCACCTCTCATGATGCCGGCTACATCAGCAAATCGCTGGAAAAAATCGTTGGCCTGCAAACTGAAGCACCTTTGAAACGTGCCATCATCCCGTTTGGCGGCATCAAAATGGTTGAGGGTTCTTGCAAGGTTTATGGCCGCGAACTTGATCCCGCGCTGAAAAAAGTCTTCACTGATTACCGCAAAACCCATAACCAGGGCGTGTTCGATGTTTACACCCCTGACATCATGCGCTGCCGTAAATCAGGCGTGTTGACGGGTTTACCGGATGCCTATGGCCGCGGTCGTATCATCGGTGACTATCGCCGCGTTGCGCTGTACGGCATAGATTTTCTGATGAAAGACAAAGTTGCGCAGTTCAATTCTCTGCAGAGCGATATGGAGAATGGCGTTGACCTCGAAGCCACCATTCGCCTGCGTGAAGAGATCTCTGAACAGCACCGCGCACTGGGTCAGATCAAAGAGATGGCTGCGAAGTATGGTTCAGATATCTCGCTGCCCGCTACCAATGCTCAAGAAGCCGTTCAGTGGACTTACTATGGCTATCTCGCGGCGGTGAAATCTCAGAACGGTGCGGCAATGTCCTTTGGTCGCGTATCCACCTTCCTTGATGTGTATATCGAGCGCGATATTCAGGCCGGAAAACTGACTGAAGAAGAAGCACAGGAACTGATTGACCATCTGGTGATGAAACTGCGTATGGTGCGCTTCCTGCGTACGCCTGAATACGATGAGCTGTTCTCCGGTGACCCAATCTGGGCAACAGAATCACTGGCGGGTATGGGCGTCGATGGTCGTACTCTGGTGACTAAAAGCACCTTCCGTTTCCTGAATACGCTTTACACCATGGGGCCATCTCCGGAGCCAAATATGACCATCCTGTGGTCAGAAAAACTGCCGGTTAACTTTAAGAAATACGCCGCAAAAGTGTCTATCGATACATCCTCATTGCAGTATGAGAATGATGACCTGATGCGTCCTGACTTCGACAACGATGACTATGCTATCGCCTGCTGCGTTAGCCCAATGATTGTCGGTAAGCAGATGCAGTTCTTCGGTGCGCGTGCCAACCTGGCAAAAACCCTGCTTTACGCAATCAACGGTGGCGTTGATGAAAAACTGAAAATGCAGGTGGGTCCGAAAGAAGCACCAATCACTGACGAGATTCTTGATTACGACATCGTGATGGAGCGCCTGGATCACTTCATGGATTGGCTGGCTAAGCAGTACGTCACCTCCCTGAATATCATTCACTACATGCACGATAAGTACAGCTACGAAGCTTCACTGATGGCGCTGCACGATCGTGACGTTTATCGCACCATGGCCTGTGGTATCGCGGGTCTGTCTGTTGCGGCTGACTCACTTTCTGCCATCAAATACGCCAAAGTGAAAACCATCCGTGATGAAGATGGTCTAGCGGTAGACTTTGAAATTGAAGGCGAATATCCGCAATTTGGTAATAACGACTCTCGCGTTGATGACATGGCGTGCGATTTGGTTGAACGTTTCATGAAGAAAATTCAGAAACTGCAAACCTACCGTAACGCGGTGCCAACTCAGTCAGTGCTGACCATCACTTCTAACGTGGTTTACGGTAAGAAAACCGGTAATACGCCAGACGGACGTCGTGCGGGTGCGCCATTCGGTCCGGGTGCTAACCCAATGCACGGCCGTGATCAGAAAGGTGCGGTGGCTTCACTGACCTCCGTCGCGAAACTGCCCTTTGCTTACGCGAAAGACGGCATCTCTTATACTTTCTCCATCGTGCCAAATGCGCTGGGTAAAGATGATAACGTGCGTAAAACCAATCTTGCTGGCCTGATGGATGGATATTTCCACCATGAAGCCAATATTGAGGGCGGTCAGCATCTGAACGTTAACGTGATGAACCGTGAGATGTTGCTGGATGCGATGGAACATCCTGAGAAGTATCCGCAGCTGACCATTCGCGTATCCGGTTATGCTGTGCGCTTCAACTCGCTCACCAAAGAGCAGCAGAAGGATGTAATTACCCGTACGTTCACTCAGTCGCTGTAATCGTAGTTCACTGAGATTGAAAGGCTCCTGCGGGAGCCTTTTCTCCACAAGTCCGTTTTGCCAGTTTGCTGGTGCTGGCGACCTGGCAAAATCGACTTTCACTTTTAGAGCACAACATAGATTGTGCTGCCTGATATTCAGGCCCACCTGGAGAACTCATCGCAATGTCAACCATCGGTCGTATCCACTCCTTTGAATCCTGCGGCACCGTTGACGGCCCAGGCATCCGCTTCATTACCTTTTTTCAGGGCTGCCTCATGCGCTGCTTGTATTGCCATAACCGCGATACATGGGACACGCATGGCGGTAAAGAAGTTACCGTTGAAGAGTTGATGAAGGATGCGCTCTCATATCGTCACTTCATGAATGCATCTGGCGGTGGCGTGACGGCGTCGGGTGGCGAAGCGATCTTACAAGCGGAGTTCGTGCGTGACTGGTTCCGCGCTTGCCAGGCAGAAGGCATTCATACCTGTCTCGACACTAACGGCTTTGTTCGTCGCTACGATCCGGTGATCGATGAATTGCTTGATGCCACTGATTTGGTAATGCTCGATTTAAAACAGATTAACGATGATGTGCATCAGATTCTGGTGGGCGTTTCCAATCATCGTACGCTGGACTTTGCGCGCTATCTGCAGAAGAGAGGCAAACGCACCTGGATCCGCTTTGTAGTGGTGCCTGGCTACTCCGATGATGATGACTCCGTTCATCGCTTGGGTGAGTTTACCAAAGATATGGATAACATAGAGAAGATCGAATTGCTGCCTTACCACGAGTTAGGCAAACACAAATGGATCGCCATGGGCGAAGAGTACAAGCTGGATGGTGTTAAGCCGCCGAGCAAGGAAACCATGGAGCGAGTGAAGAATATCCTCGCCAGCTACGGCCATGAAGTGATGTATTAACCGCAAACAAAAGGGGAACCACCGGCTCCCCTTTTTACTATTTCATGGGAATGCGTTAAGCATGTGCGACCGGAGTAGCCTGATGATCGGCTTTGCGCAGTAACATCACCAGATAAACCAGTGCAACTGCAGCAATCATCACAAACAGCAGGCGGTCAGAGTAATTTTGCATCAGCATTGACGTCATTCCCGGCCCCACCAAACTGCCCACGGTATAGCTAAACAGTAACGCCTGATTCATTGCCACTAACTCATGATGCGCGACGGTTTCGCACGCCCAGGACATCGCCACCGGATAAAGTGTAAAACCCGCAAGACCAAGCACAAACAGCGCTGGCGCCATCGCAGTATCACCTAACATAGCAATCGCACCCAGGATAACCACAAACACTTGCACACGCAGCACCATCAGGCGACCAAAGCGATCGGCTAAACGTCCTACCGGCCACTGACCGACAATGCCGGAGCTGACCAGTAACGCCATCCAGTAACCGACGTTTGCATCACTCATGCCCTGATGTGACAGATACAACGGCATCAAGCCATAAAGTGAGCCGAGAACGATACCGGAAATAATGCAGCCATTGATGCCGAGACGAGAACTACGACGACGCAACATAACCCAAAGGCGCCCCGTTGAAGCTTCTTCTGTCGCAGCGCTGGTATTGACATGCACAAATACTACCGGCAATACCGCACAGATAATCAGTGCAGTCACCCATGGAATCACGTGGAGCAGTTCGGTTGACACGCGGCTCACCAGCAACTGGCCTGCAACAGTGCCGAGGTAATAGATGATCATATAAGCCGCCAGCAACTGACCGCGATTACGCACGGTACCGCTGCATAACAAGGCACTCTCAACCACCACCCAAATCAGTGCACAACCGACACCTGCGGTAAAGCGCAGTAATGTCCAGCTATAGAAACCATCCAGTATCACCATGCCCATGGTCGCTACGGCAAAAAGCACGCTGGCGAGGTAAAAACAGCGATTAAAACCATAACGAGTAATCAACCAGCCCGCGAGCAAGGTGCCCAGCAAGTTACCGGTGTAATACGATGAGCTAGCCATTCCCACTTGCCAGGTTGGCAATTGATCATGGGTAAGCCAGAGCGGTACCAGCGTATTAAGCACAGCGATAGACACCGTCATAAGCATTAAGCCGCAAAGCAGCAAAACGACGGGGCGCGACCAGGTTGACATAGGGAATAAAACCAAAAGAAATGACGATAATTGCGCGCAGTTTGCCATCGGCTATCTTAAAGTCAATGTGCAAAAATTCGTCGCCGCACGATTTGCTGCGGAACAATTTATTTTTTTTATCTTCAGAGGGTTAGAAGCATGATGAGGGATACAAGTGCGGCATCTATCTATTTGAATTTACGATTTTTAATGGTTAATAGCCATTTCTTGTCGATAACGTTTATTTCTTATTAATTCCGACTAAAAAATAATTATTTTGCCGCTTAAGAAACAAAAAACCCGGCATTGCCGGGTTTATATAATTGCGCGTTGATTAGCCAACGAATTCCAGTCCGCCCATATAAGGACGCAGTACTTCTGGCACTTCAATGCGGCCATCTGCTTGCTGATAGTTTTCAAGCACAGCCACCAGAGTACGACCCACCGCCAGACCAGAACCGTTCAGCGTGTGCACCAAACGCGGTTTCTTGTCGGTTTTGCTACGGCAGCGCGCCTGCATACGACGAGCCTGGAAATCACCCATGTTGGAGCAAGAGGAGATTTCACGATAGGTGTCCTGTGCTGGCAGCCAAACTTCCAGGTCGTAGGTCTTGGAAGAGCCAAAGCCCATATCGCCGGTGCAAAGCAGCACTTTACGGTATGGCAGATTGAGCAACTGAAGCACTTTCTCTGCATGGCCCACCAACTCTTCCAGTGCATCCATGGAGGTTTCAGGCGCCACAATCTGCACCATTTCCACTTTATCGAACTGGTGCATACGGATTAAACCACGCGTATCGCGCCCGTACGAACCGGCTTCAGAACGGAAGCATGGCGTGTGCGCAGCAAGTTTGAGCGGCAAAGATTCTTCTTCAACGATCTCATCACGCACCAGATTGGTCAGCGGCACTTCAGCGGTAGGGATCAGCGCATAGTTGCTGCTACCCGCTTCTTCGCCCAGCGGCTTGGTATGGAACAAATCTTCACCAAACTTCGGCAGCTGTCCGGTGCCATACAACGTTTCCTGATTCACCAGATACGGAACATAGGTTTCAAGATAACCGTGCTGCTGCGTATGCAGATCAAGCATAAACTGGCTAAGCGCACGGTGCAGACGCGCAATCTGGCCCTGCATCACAATGAAACGTGAACCCGTCAATTTCACCGCGGCGGCAAAGTCCAGACCTTTGGCGGCTTCACCCAGCTCAACATGATCTTTCACCGGGAAATCGAACTGGCGCGGCTGGCCCCAGCGGCTGACTTCCTGGTTCTCGCTGTCATCTTTACCCAACGGGACTTCGTCAACCGGGAGGTTTGGCAATGCGAGGGCAAAGTCACGAATTTCGTTCTGCAGGGCATCCAGTTCTGCTTTAGCCGCATCCAGGCGTTCGCCCAGCGCGTTCACTTCCTGACGCAGCGGCTCGATGTCTTCCCCACGTGCTTTGGCCTGACCGATGGATTTGGATCGGGAATTACGCTCAGCCTGCAGATTTTCAGTTTCTACCTGCAAGACTTTACGACGCTCTTCAAGCGAACGTAAGGTTTCCACATCCAGTTTAAATCCTCGGCGTGCCAGTTTTTCTGCGACTGCGTCTGGCTCGTTACGCAGCAGGTTGGGATCGAGCATGCTAATCCTGTGTAATAAAAGGTTGATTGAACGAATGGCGGGACTTGCATCCCTATGGAATGCAATGAAATCCTTGCTCACCTTACCGTAAGGTGTTTATCAGCGGTAGCGTTTTATCGGGCTATTTTGATCCTGCTCAGCCAGCCAGGCGAGTTTTTCGCCAATTTTCCCTTCGAGCCCGCGATTAGTCGGTTGATAGTAGCGCGTCTGCGCCATTTCAGGCGGGAAATAGACTTCGCCAGCGGCATAGGCGTTAGTCTCGTCGTGCGCATAACGATACTCTTTGCCCAGCCCCATCTCTTTCATCAATTTGGTAGGGGCGTTGCGTAAATGTTCCGGCACATCGTAGTCAGGAAATTCGCGCGCATCGCGCATCGCGGCTTTGAAAGCGGTGTAAACGGCATTACTTTTGGGTGCACTTGCAAGGTAGACAATCGCCTGGGCAATCGCCCTTTCGCCTTCGGCTGGACCGACGCGCGTAAAGCAATCCCAGGCCGCTAGCGCAACCTGCATGCCGCGCGGATCGGCGTTACCCACATCTTCCGAGGCGATAGCCAGCAAACGGCGGGCGACATACAGCGGATCGCCGCCGGCGGTGATGATTCTTGCATACCAGTAAAGTGCCGCATCAGGTGCTGAACCGCGAACAGACTTGTGCAGAGCGGAGATCAGATCGTAGAAACGATCGCCTTTGTTATCAAAACGCGCCGCTCTTTCACCGGAAACTTCGTTGAGTAATTGTGGCGTTAATTCACGCTGGCCTTCGGCATTGCTTTCAGCCATATCCGCCATCATTTCCAGCGTATTCAATGCCCGACGCGCATCACCGTTCACCAGTTCCGCTATCATACGGCGCGTATTATCTGGCAGCACAATATCGCTTTTGCCATAACCGCGTTGGTCATCCTGCATCGCCTGCAGCAGAACCTGTTCAATATCTGCAGTGGTAAGAGACTTGAGTAAATATACGCGGGCACGGGATAGCAGCGCGGAATTGAGTTCAAACGAGGGATTTTCAGTGGTGGCACCAATAAACGTAATGGTGCCATCTTCAATATGTGGCAGGAAAGCATCCTGCTGACTTTTATTAAAGCGATGGACTTCGTCGACAAATAGGATGGTACGTCGACCCACCTGACGATTTTGTCGGGCACGCTCGATCGCTTCACGAATCTCTTTCACGCCAGAAGTGACAGCAGAAATGCGCTCAACATCAGCTTTACCGTAATGGGCGATAATCTCGGCTAATGTCGTTTTCCCTGTCCCAGGCGGTCCCCACAAAATCATCGAATGCAGATGCCCAGCCTCAATGGCGCGCGGCAGCGGTTTACCGGGCGCCAGCAAATGCTGTTGCCCAATGTAGTGTTGCAGCGTCGCCGGCCGCATACGCGCGGCCAGCGGCTGAAACTCATTCGATGGAGCGAAATCCAGAGACAGGTTACTCACCGTGACCTCACTGACGTTGATCGTCCACCGTTACCCCTTTTGGCGGCGTAAAGGTGAATTTGTCTGGGCTAATAGCGCCGTTGTTTTGGCTCTTCAGCTGATAATCGCTGTGCTGACCATCTTGCTCAATCGCGCTGAACTTATTGATGGTGCCAGACGATGTCACATTGATGGTGAACTGCTTGAGGTTGCCATCACTGCTCTTCGGCGTTAGCTCAAAATTATCGCCCTGCTGCTTGATGTTGTACTGTTTCCAGTCGCTTGGCTGGTTACGCGCAATCAGCATAAACGGCGTATTACTGGCTGCATTTTGCAACAGGCTAACGCTGGCTTGTTCAACGAAGGGATTGTAGAACCACAGATTTTTGCCATCAGAAATAATTACGCTTTCATCCGGCGCGGTCATGTGCCAGTTAAACAAGCTTGGGCGCTTCACCCACAGCTCGCCTTCACCATCCTGCACGTTGGCGCCGCTGCCATCGGTCACTTTCTGACTGAAGCTGGCATGGAAGCTGTTCACTTTATTAAGACGCTGTTGCAGATCGCTGGACGCATCCGCCAATACTGATGCGGAAACAAAACTGGCCAACAGGCCACAGGCAATAACGCGTAATTTCATCTGATTCGATTCCTTATTCATTGTTTCCCGACACTTACGGCATTAAAGGTAGTTGCCGTCCTGTCTCTTCGACAGGAGAAAAAGCCGAAAGCTCCCGAAGATATGGGGATCGACCAACAGATAAACAATGGGCCAGTGTTAACTGGCCCATAAGCAGACAACTGCACGCGATAAATTACATCTCGTGTGGCGGCGGCGAAAGCACTTCGCGGTTGCCGTTATGTCCCGGTTCAGAAACGATGCCCTGCGCTTCCATCTGCTCGATGATACGTGCGGCACGGTTATAACCGATACGGAACTGGCGCTGAACCCCAGAAATGGAGGCACGACGTTTTTCCACCACGAAAGAGACCGCCTGGTCAAACAGCGGATCCAGCTCTTCATCGCCCATCATTCCGCCAGCTGCACTCTCGCTCTCTTCACCAGCAGTAATGCTTTCGATGTATTGCGGGCGACCGCGTGCTTTCCAGTCCTGAACCACCGCATGCACTTCCTGATCGCGCACGAATGCACCATGCACACGTACAGGCATTGAGGAGTTTGGCGGCATGTACAGCATGTCACCCATCCCCAGCAGCGATTCTGCACCGCCCTGATCGAGGATGGTACGTGAGTCGATCTTGCTGGAAACGGTGAAGGCGATACGCGTCGGTATGTTGGCTTTGATCAGACCGGTAATCACATCAACCGACGGACGCTGTGTCGCCAGCACCAGGTGAATACCCGCCGCTCGCGCTTTCTGAGCCAGACGAGCAATCAACTCTTCGACTTTCTTACCGACCGCCATCATCAGATCGGCAAATTCGTCGACCAGCACCACGATATAAGGCAGTTTTTCCAGCACCGGAGGTGTGGTGTCCATGCTATCGCCCGGTTTCCAGAACGGATCCGGAATCGGTCGACCCATCGCGGCAGCCTGCTCAATCTTCTCGTTATAGCCGGCCAGATTACGCACGCCCAGCGCAGACATCAGTTTATAGCGACGCTCCATTTCACCAACACTCCAGCGCAGCGCATTGGCCGCATCTTTCATGTCTGTAACCACTTCGGTCAGCAAGTGAGGGATGCCTTCGTAGACTGACAGCTCGAGCATTTTCGGGTCGATCATGATAAAGCGCACTTCTTCCGGCGTGGCTTTATACAGCATGCTAATGATCATGGTGTTAACGCCCACTGATTTACCGGAACCGGTGGTACCGGCAACCAGCAAGTGCGGCATTTTCGCCAAATCAGCCACCACCGGCTGGCCAGCAATGTCTTTACCCAACACCACTGCAAGCGGTGACGGGTTTTCACGAAATTTAGGGCAATCCAGTACTTCGCGCAGATAAACGGTTTGACGATGTTTATTTGGCAGTTCAAGCCCGACGTAAGGCTTGCCTGGAATCACTTCCACCACGCGCACGGCAACCGCAGACAGAGAACGCGCCAGGTCACGCGACAAGTTAGAAATACGGGAAGCTTTAACGCCTGGCGCTAAATCGAGCTCGAAGCGGGTAATGACCGGACCAGGTGAAATACCTACAACCTCCGCCTTCACTCGATAATCAGCCAGGCGTGCTTCAACCAGCCGCGCGGTTTGCTCCAGCGCAAACATATCCACCGGCTCTTCTTCTGCCGGTGGTGACGTGAGCAGATCCAGCGTGGGCAGCGGCGTAGAAGGTTTTTCCAGCGGCTGTTCATGGCGAACCAGGAACGGATGGAACAAGCTGTCCTGCACCGGCGCAGCAGGTTTCACTGGTGCAGGCGGCGCAGAATAAGCTTCCTGTTCCGGCGACGACCATGGGCTGGATTCAGCACTCAACGACGGCATTGCCGCTGGCTCCGGCGCAGCAGGTTGTTGCCACGGCGCGGGCTCTTCCGGCTCTGGCGATGCAGAAATAGTGAACAGTGGCTCGCTCGGGCTATCGTCGACCAAATCTTTCATTGGTGAAAAATCAAAAGCAGACGTCGTATCCAGATTAAATACCGGTGCTTCCTTCACTTCAGGTTCGGTATAGCGTTGCTGCTGCTGATCGGCGAACTGGCGTGCAAGTTGAGCCTGCTGCAATGCATCCTCATCATCAGGCTCAGACGCTTCCTGCCAGCTTTCACCGTAACGATTCTGCTGCTGCGACGCGAAGGCTTCACGCAACTGCGCCTCTTGCAGCTCAACATCCTGTTCCTGTGGAGGAACGCTGTAAGACGCAGTGACTT
Source organism: Pantoea endophytica (assembly GCF_002858935.1). Classification (GTDB taxonomy): domain Bacteria; phylum Pseudomonadota; class Gammaproteobacteria; order Enterobacterales; family Enterobacteriaceae; genus Pantoea; species Pantoea leporis. The sequence continues at coordinate 303,176 of NZ_PJRT01000002.1, forward strand.
CTGGCTGTTGCTGCTCAGCATCTTTAGCCTGCTCTTCCGCCATACGCTGCGAAGGCAACTTAATGCCGTACGAAGCTAACTCACGTCGTGTTGGCAACTTAACTTTGTTTGGACGCGGCAACTCTGGACCAATGCCCTGCTTCACCTGCGGGTTATAATCACGCTCGGGTACGATATCGAAGGCAGGTGAATAAGCAGCAGGTGATGTCGCTGCTTTGACTGCTCCAGCGGCAAGTGAAGCGGCGGCGAGACTGTTTAAAGGTGCAGAAGATGAAGCGGCATCCTGCCAGTTGCCCATGCTCGGGCCCTCATCATCATCAGCCGGCGAAAACGGTGAAGGTGCTGCTTCACCTGGCATCTCGAAACGATAGAGCGGAGCAGAAGGCTGCGCGATTGGTTGTTGCGCTGCAGCAACAGGCTGAGGAGCCGGAGTCGACTGAGCCGTGGCTTCGGCAACGCGTGGCATTGCGTCGGGTTCGGCAGATGCGGCTGGAGCAGGCTGCATAGCAGCTGGAGTTTGCTGTGCGGCTTGCGTAGTAACCGCAATTGCAGCGGCAGTTGCCGCACTCGCCTTCGCCAGCAGCGGATCGTCGCTCAACTCCGCAGCAACCGGTTCGCTCACCTTGCGCGGTTGAGCTAACAAGACATCATCGTCGTCATTAACGGAGTGTGCAGCATGCATCGGAGGCGACACCTCATCTGCAAGCTCTTCGTCGTCGTATTCTTCTTCCTGCCAGGGTTCGTCATGTCGTGAACGATTGCTGGCAAAGGTCAGAACACCCATCACCACGCCGCCGATCTTCTCGGCAATCGTCAGCCATGACCATCCGGTGTAAAGCGTGATGCCGGCAGCCCAGACGCACAGCAGCGTCAAGGTGCCGCCAGCCGAACTGAACCACGGCGCCATCGCATTGCTGACCAGGCTGCCGATTACGCCGCCGGAAGCAAAATACCAGATGTCATCTACGTTGAGCGCCGCCAGACCACAGGTCGTTACCACCAAGGCCAGCACGCCAATCAGGCGTAAACCAACGGCAAAATAGTCGATGTAATCCTGACGATCGCGTTGGCGGAAGGTGATCCAACACAGACCAATAATGACGGGAGGAATGGCGTAGGCCATCACGCCAAAGATGAACAATAGCGTATCGGCCAGCCATGCGCCGACGCTACCACCCAGATTATGGATAGGTTCGTGCCATGCGGTTTGTGACCAGCTTGGATCTGACGGGTTAAAACTAACCAGCGACACCATCAAATAGATGGCGAACAAGGCCACAAGAATGAGCAACGCTTCCAGCAGACGACGTCCACTGCTCAGCGGTTGTAACGAAACATCTTTATCTTCTGTATATTCCTGGCTCAAGAGAACTCTCCAGGTGCCTGTAAATTAAGAAGGCAACAACGTCGGGCATGCCCGACGCTGGTCCTGTATGAATTCACAGGAGTGTACCGAAATCCTGCAAGCTTTGCACCTGCCCTGCACTACCGGGTTTTAATCACCAGACGATTGCTCTGTTTGACCTCTTCCATCACCACGTAAGTACGGGTGTCGTTTACGCCCGGCAGACGCAGCAAGGTCTCACCCAGTAGTTTACGATAAGCGGACATATCCGGTACGCGGGTTTTCAGCAGGTAGTCAAAATCACCGGAAACGAGGTGACATTCTTGAGTTTCCTCAAGTTTTTGCACGGCGGCGTTAAATTGTTCAAATACATCTGGCGCACCACGATTCAGAGTAATCTCAACGAAAACCAGCAGTGAAGCATCCAGATAATGCGGGTTGAGCTGCGCGGTGTAGCCCAGAATGAAGCCTTGACGCTCGAGGCGGCGCACGCGCTCAAGACATGGAGTTGGCGATAATCCAACACGTTTGGAAAGCTCGACATTAGAAATTCGACCGTCTTTCTGCAGTTCATTCAGAATATTTCTGTCGATACGATCTAAATCTTTTCCGGGGCGTTTCTTATTGTCTACCATTATTATTGTCTCTCTTAATTCCTTCCCTTTACCTGCCACACCCTGAAAACGCTCATTGTTCAGGGCCTTACTGAAGTGAAGACCATAAGCCTGTGCAGTAACGCGTCCATCCGTATGACGCATGTTGTCTGTCCACATCATGCGTCACTACCAATGTCAGGCTGAGTTTATTCGGCTAAAAAGCCCAAAACAGAAATGAAATTCTGTTTTGAATCGCTAAATATTCTCTGCTTCTCCCAATGTTTTCGCAAAAGCGCAGGCGATTGTCAAAGTAAAACATCCAAATTCAGTACAAGATGCCAGATAGAGTTCTGGGTTGCTGTTTTTAAATGAGAATTTTTATGCTGCTGCACCACTAATTGCCGAGCATTGCCCCCTTTTGGCGCAACGCGCGTGCAAAACTTGCACTCATCGTCTACGCCGCTCGCAGTGATTGTTAACAAAATTGCTGGAGCCTTTTTTTGCGGCGTTAATTTCCCTACAATCAAAAACTATGTTGTCAGAAAAAAATTGAGGAACGCATGAGTACGGCCAAACACAGTAAGCTGCTCATTCTGGGCTCCGGCCCTGCCGGTTATACTGCTGCGGTATATGCAGCGCGCGCTAACCTGAATCCGGTGTTAATTACCGGACTGGAGAAAGGAGGTCAGCTCACCACCACCACCGAAGTGGAGAACTGGCCAGGCGATGCAAACGATCTGACCGGTCCAGCGTTGATGGAGCGCATGCAGGAGCATGCCGAGAAATTCAACACCGAGATCATTTTTGACCACATTCATACCGTCGATTTGCAGAACCGTCCGTTCCGTCTGGTCGGCGACAGCGGTGAATACACTGCTGATGCGTTGATCATCGCCACTGGCGCATCGGCACGTTATCTCGGATTGCCATCAGAAGAAGCGTTCAAAGGCAAAGGCGTCTCTGCTTGTGCGACCTGCGACGGCTTCTTCTACCGCAATCAGAAAGTTGCCGTCATTGGTGGCGGTAACACTGCCGTTGAAGAAGCGCTTTATCTGGCTAATATTGCTGCAGAAGTGCATCTGATTCACCGTCGCGACAGTTTCCGCGCTGAGAAAATCCTTATTGACCGTCTGATGGAAAAAGTGCGCAATGGCAACATCGTGCTGCACACCGACCGCACGCTGGATGAAGTGGTTGGCGATCAAATGGGCGTGACGGGCTTGAAACTGCTGTCTACCAAAGGTGAAGCGGCTGAATCACTGGACGTCGCTGGTTTGTTTGTCGCCATCGGCCACAGTCCAAATACCGCAATTTTTGATGGTCAGCTGGATTTGGAAAATGGCTACATCAAAGTGCAGTCTGGTCTGCACGGCAACGCCACGCAAACCAGCATCCCAGGCGTGTTCGCTGCCGGCGATGTGATGGATCATATTTATCGCCAGGCAATTACCTCTGCCGGTACCGGCTGTATGGCGGCGTTGGATGCGGAACACTTCCTCGATGGACTGGTTAAAAACGATAAGTAAGTTGTTAATAACCTGATCATAATCGCTAAAAGGCGGCCAGTTTTGGTCGCCTTTTTTGTTACCTGCGTGCTACAGTTCACGCGCCCGATATTGCTGGGTTTTCATCCGGGATTTACATCTCTTTTGAGTTACCAAACGGCATCGCATGAACAAATCACGGCAACAAGAACTTCTCCGCTGGCTCCGTCAGCAACGTCATCACGGTGCGCGCAACTTACGTGCGGCTTCGCTGCTGGGTTTTGCTGGCGCATTGGTCATTATCGCCCAAGCCTGGTTACTGGCTTCGCTGCTGCAAAATCTGCTTGTCGCACAGCAACCGCGCGCATCACTGCTCACCGATTTTCTGTTGCTGCTGCTGTGCTTTGTTTTGCGCGCCGGATTGCATTACGCCCGCGAAATGGCAGGACATCGCGCCGGCGTTGCCATTCGCCGTGCGCTGCGTCAGCAGGTTCTGGATCGACTCAATGTGCTCGGTCCCGCCTGGATTCAAGGTAAGCCAGCAGGCAGTTGGGCTACGCTACTGCTCGAACAAATCGAAGAGATGCAGGAATACTACGCGCGGTATCTGCCTCAGATGTCGCTGGCACTCTTTATTCCGTTAGCCATATTGATCGCCATTTTTCCAATTAACTGGGCGGCGGGATTGATTCTGCTGGTCACCGCGCCACTGATTCCCCTATTTATGGCGATGGTTGGCATGGGCGCTGCAGATGCCAATCGCCGCAACTTTGTTGCTCTCGCCCGGCTAAGTGGTGATTTTTACGATCGTCTGCGTGGACGTGAAACGCTGCGCCTGTTCTATCGCGCTGCGGCAGAGCAAGAAGCAATTGCCGCCAGCACCACCGATTTTCGGCAACGTACCATGGAAGTATTACGCCTGGCGTTTCTCTCATCTGCCGTGCTGGAATTTTTTGCCTCACTGGCGATTGCTGTCGTCGCGGTCTATTTCGGTTTTTCTTATCTCGGCGAACTGAATTTTGGTCATTACAGCACCGGCGTAACGCTGTTTGCTGGTTTCCTGGCACTTATTCTGGCGCCTGAATTTTTCCAGCCGTTGCGCGACTTAGGCACCTTTTATCACGCCAAAGCGCAAGCGATTGGCGGAGCTGATGCGCTGGACCAGTTTCTACGCGAAAGTCCCGATCCACACGAAGAGCATGCTTCTCGCGAGCTTTCTCTCACTACACCGCTGCATATTCAGGCTCAGAATTTGGTGGTCATGACTGCTGGCGGTGAAGCGCTGTCTCAATCGCTCAATTTCACTCTCGATACTGGTAATCGTGTGGCGTTGGTAGGACAAAGCGGTGCAGGCAAAACAGCGCTGATGAACGTCTTGCTGGGTTTCCTGCCCTATCAAGGTTCACTGCAGGTTAACGGGCAGGAACTGCGTGATATCAGCCGCGATAGCTGGCAACAATACATTGCCTGGGTTGGCCAAAATCCGCATTTACCCGCGCAAACGCTACGCGAAAACCTGCTGCTTAATAGCCCCATTGATGACGCTACGCTCATGTCGGTTCTGCAGCGCGCGGGCGTTGACGAATTTTTAGATCGTCTGCCAAACGGATTAGATACTCTTTTAGGCGATGGCGGCGTGGGGCTTTCCGTCGGTCAAGCGCAGCGTATTGCCGTGGCGCGAGCCCTGCTCAAACCGGCACAACTGCTACTGCTTGATGAGCCCGGTTCTGGGCTGGATAGCCAAAGTGAGCAACATGTTATCCGCGCACTGCAGCAGGCGGCCACCCAGCAAACCACGCTAATGATCACGCATCAACTCAACGAGCTCGCTAGCTGGGATGAAGTGTGGGTGATGCAGGCCGGGCAACTGGTGCAACAAGGTCCCTGGCAGCAGCTGATTGAACAAGATGGACCTTTGCGTGAAATGGCGCAGCATCGTCGGAAGGAGATCGCATAATGAATAATTTATTGCCTTTCCTGCGTTTGTTTAGCCGTCATCCATGGCGTTTGGGACTTGGCATCATTCTCGCCATTATCACTTTGCTTGCCAGCATCGGATTGCTGACTTTATCCGGCTGGTTCCTTGCCGCCTCTTCGCTGGCGGGCGTAGCGGGACTTTATACGTTCAATTACATGTTGCCCGCTGCCGGCGTGCGCGGCGCGGCTATCACGCGCACGGCTGCACGTTATTTTGAGCGCCTGGTGAGCCACGATGCCACCTTCCGCGTGCTGCAACATTTACGCGTATTCACCTTTAGCAAACTTATCGCCCTATCGCCGGAACAGCTGGCTCGTTTTCGTCATGGCGAATTGCTCAACCGTTTTGTCAGCGACGTGGATACACTCGATCATCTTTACCTGCGTGTGATCTCGCCGTTAATCGGTGCAGCAGTGGTAATTGTGGTGGTCACCTGCGGTTTGGCGCTGCTGGATGTACCGTTAGCTTTGCTGCTCGGCGGTATGATGCTTTTGACGCTGTTGCTCATGCCTCCGCTGTTCTGGCGGCTTGGCACCTCAGCCGGACATCAAATCGCCCTGCATCAGGCCAGCTGGCGCATGCAGTTGACGCACTGGATTACTGGCCTGTCTGAGCTGAAAATTTATGGTGCAGCACAACAGTGGCGCGACCAACTTGATAGCGATGAACAGAAGTGGCAACAGGCGCAACGCAGACAACATTGCCTGCAGGCACTGGCGCAAAGTCTGTTACTGGTCATCAGCGGCGCGACGGTTACGCTGTTGCTATGGATTTCCGCGAATGGCGTGGGTGGAAACAGTTCGCCGGGCGCATTGATCGCGCTGTTTGTGTTCTGCGGACTGGCGGCGTTTGAAGCGCTGGCCCCGGTTGCCGGAGCGTTTCTGCCTCTGTCGCAGGTGACCAGCGCCGCTAAGCGGGTACAGGAAATCATTGAACAGCCCGCCGCGATCCGTTTTCCCAGCGCAAAAATCAGTAGCCCATCAGGTATCAGCCTGAAAATGGAAAACATCCGCTTCAGCTATCCGCAGCGCCCCGAACCGGTGTTGCAGCATTTTTCCCTATCGTTAAATGCAGGTGAGCATTTGGCGCTGCTCGGTCCAACCGGCTGCGGCAAATCCAGTCTGCTGGCGCTGATTACCCGCGGTTGGGAAGCGCAGCAAGGTTCAATTAGCCTCAACGATAGCGATCTCGCCGCCTGGGATGAAGCTTCGTTGCGTAGCCGAATTAGCGTGGTAACACAGCGCGTGCATCTGTTCAGCCAAACGCTGCGCGACAATCTCCTGCTGGCAAAACCCGATGCCAGCGATGAGCAACTGGTTGATACGTTGAACAAGGTGGGTCTGGCCCATCTCGCCGAACACAGCGAAGGATTGAATGCGTGGATGGGCGACGGCGGTCGACCGTTGTCCGGCGGCGAACTGCGTCGTCTGGCGATAGCACGCGCCCTGCTGCATGATGGCGATTTGTGGCTGCTGGATGAACCCACCGAAGGTTTGGATGCCAACACCGAGCAGCAAATTCTGGCGTTATTGCAACACGTCACCCGCGGCAAGACGCTGATTATGGTGACGCATCGCTTAAGTGGTTTAGACGCCATGGACCGCATTTGCGTTATGGATCAGGGACAAATTATCGAATCCGGTTCGCACGCCGAATTAATCTCAAAAGCAGGCCGCTACTGGCGTTTCCATCAGCGCTTTACGCTATAGTCTTAGCCAACAGCCCTGAGTGTGATTGATGCAATGAGACTGATACAGCTTTCACGAGATTCATTAAATTTCCCACCACCGGAAATGGCGCTGCGCGAGCCCAATGGATTATTGGCGATGGGCGGCGATCTCTCCCCTGCCCGCCTGATGAATGCTTATCAGCGAGGCATTTTTCCGTGGTTTTCTCCTGGCGATCCGATTCTCTGGTGGTCGCCGGATCCCCGCGCGGTCATGCTGCCAGAATCTTTCCATCTCAGCCGCAGTATGGCGCGCTTCCATAAGCGCTCACCGTATCGCGTCACCATGAATCATGCGTTTCCGCAGGTGCTGGAAGGCTGCGCCAGCGGCCGTCAGGAAGGGACATGGATCACTTTCGAAGTGAAACGTGCGTGGTTGCGGTTGTACGAACTGGGCCACGCACATTCGATTGAAGTCTGGTGCGAGCAGCAACTGGTCGGCGGGATGTATGGCCTGGCGCTGGGGCAAATTTTTTGCGGTGAATCGATGTTCAGCCGTCAGGAAAATGCCTCGAAAACAGCGCTCTGGGTGTTCGCGCAACATTTTCTGGCGCATCAGGGCCGGCTGATTGATTGTCAGGTGCTGAATCCGCATACCGCTTCCCTCGGTGCGGTGGAAATTCCTCGCGTTGATTATCTGCAGTACGTGCAAACGCTGGCGTGGCAACCGGTTTCCGAGAGTTGCTGGCACACTCAAACCCTTTTTTGACATCGGTCACCGATGTTTTGCACACAATTCCCGACAAAAGTGATACAATAAGCGAGTTTGGTATGTCGTCCGCGCTTCGCTGTGGCGAGCCGGAATTGCCAGGTTGGGAATCACACACATTTCCCGAAGCTGTTTTGATTGTGCAACTGATGCCGATTGCTACAGATTCTTAGCCCGCTAATCCCCCGCAGACGTCAAAAAACACCCTAATTTATCCGTACTGCACGCGCAACGGCGCGACGCACGGCGAAGCGTTGGCAAAATCATCAACGGTTCTTTACATAAATCATGGAATTCGGCATTATCTTGCCGGTTCAACAGTTTGGTAGTACACCCAGAGGATTCGATGGCCAAAGAAGACAATATTGAAATGCAAGGTACCGTACTGGATACGTTACCGAACACCATGTTCCGCGTAGAGCTTGAAAACGGGCACGTGGTTACCGCTCATATCTCCGGTAAAATGCGCAAAAACTATATCCGCATCCTGACGGGCGACAAAGTGACTGTCGAGTTGACCCCGTACGACCTGAGCAAAGGCCGCATTGTCTTCCGTAGTCGCTAAGTAGATATTTCTATCTCGCGCTGATGGCACAAACTTAGCGCAAAAAAAAGGCCGGATTCGCATCCGGCCTTTTTCATATCTGCAAAACGCTTAGTGTACTGTACCTTCGGTTTTACGTTTTTCCGCACTCAGGAAGTGATAAGTAAGCTGGTTTTTATCTTTATCCAGCGCTACTGATACCGATCCACCATCAACCAGCGAACCAAACAGCAGTTCATTCGCCAACGGTTTCTTCAGATTTTCCTGTACGGCACGTGCCATCGGACGCGCACCCATCGCTTTATCGTAGCCTTTATCAGCCAGCCAATCGCGCGCATCATCGCTAACTTCCAGCGATACGCCCTTCGCATCCAGCTGAGCCTGCAACTCGACGATAAACTTATCCACTACCTGATGAATCACTTCCTGAGACAGGTGACGGAACCAGATAATGTTGTCGAGACGGTTACGAAACTCTGGGGTGAAGATCTTTTTGATCTCTTCCATTGCGTCTGTGCTGTTATCCTGATGAATCAGGCCAATCGACTTACGTTCAGTCTCACGCACACCGGCGTTGGTGGTCATCACCAGCACCACATTACGGAAATCTGCTTTACGGCCGTTGTTATCGGTCAGCATACCGTTGTCCATTACCTGCAGCAGCAGATTGAAGACATCCGGGTGCGCTTTCTCGATCTCATCCAGCAGCACCACAGCGTGCGGATGTTTAATCACCGCATCAGTCAGCAAACCGCCCTGATCGAAGCCAACGTAGCCCGGAGGCGCACCAATCAAACGGCTGACGGTGTGACGTTCCATATACTCGGACATATCAAAACGCAGCAGCTCGATACCCAGCGCTTTTGCCAGCTGGACGGTAACCTCTGTTTTACCGACACCGGTTGGGCCCGCAAAAAGGAAGGAACCGACCGGTTTACGATCCTGGCCCAAACCTGCACGGCTCATTTTGATCGCTTCAGTCAGTGCTTCAATCGCATTATCCTGACCAAACACCAACATTTTCAGGCGATCGCCGAGATTTTTCAGCGTATCACGATCGGTTTGTGACACGCTCTGCTCAGGAATACGCGCAATACGTGCCACCACCGTTTCAATATCCGAAACGTTAACGGTTTTCTTACGCTTGCTGACGGGCACCAGACGCGCACGCGCACCGGCTTCGTCAATCACGTCAATCGCTTTATCCGGCAGATGACGATCGTTGATGTACTTCACCGCCAGCTCCACCGCCGCACGCACCGCTTTGGCGGTATAACGCACGTCATGGTGCGCTTCGTACTTCGGTTTCAAGCCGTTAAGAATTTGCACGGTCTCTTCCACAGAAGGCTCGGTGATATCGATCTTCTGGAAACGACGCGCCAGCGCACGATCCTTCTCAAAAATGTTGCTGAATTCCTGATAGGTCGTTGAACCCATCACGCGAATTTTGCCGCTGGAGAGCAACGGTTTAATCAGGTTCGCCGCATCCACCTGGCCACCCGATGCCGCACCGGCACCGATAATGGTATGAATTTCATCAATAAACAGGATGCTGTTACTGTCCTGCTCCAGCTGTTTCAGCAGCGCTTTGAAGCGTTTTTCAAAATCACCACGGTATTTGGTACCCGCCAGCAGCGAACCGATGTCGAGTGAATAGATGGTGCACTCTTTCATCACTTCCGGTACGTCGCCCTGCACAATGCGCCAGGCAAGCCCTTCGGCAATCGCGGTTTTACCCACGCCCGATTCCCCCACCAGCAGCGGGTTATTCTTACGACGACGGCATAACACCTGAACAGTACGTTCCAGCTCTTTATCGCGGCCGATCAGCGGATCGATTCCGCCGACACGAGCAAGCTGATTAAGATTGGTGGTGAAGTTTTCCATACGATCCTCCCCGCCTGCTTGCTCTTCGTTAACCGGATTCTCCGCATTGTTCTGCGGCTGGCCGGGTTCGTCTTTACGCGTACCATGGGAGATGAAGTTCACCACATCGAGACGGCTCACTTCGTGTTTGCGCAGCAGATAAGCCGCTTGCGACTCCTGCTCGCTGAAAATCGCCACCAGCACGTTCGCGCCTGCGACTTCGCTGCGACCGGAGGACTGGACGTGGAATACCGCGCGCTGCAGCACACGCTGGAAGCTGAGCGTAGGTTGGGTATCGCGCTCCTCTTCACTGGCAGGCAGCACCGGCGTGGTTTGTTCGATGAAGGCTTCGAGTTCCTGACGCAGAGCCACGATATCCACCGAACAGGCTTCCAGTGCCTCTCTGGCCGACGGGTTACTGAGCAATGCCAGCAACAGATGCTCGACGGTCATAAACTCATGACGGTGCTCGCGCGCTCTGGCGAAAGCCATATTTAAACTGAGTTCCAGTTCTTGATTGAGCATTTGGCACCTCCCCCAATTATCGCTCTGACAACCTATCTCCTATATGGAGATGGCTTCAGGCTTTTTCTAGCGTACACAGCAACGGATGTTCATTATCTCGTGCGTAATTGTTCACCTGGGCTACTTTGGTCTCCGCCACTTCTGCAGTGAATACACCACAGATTGCTTTTCCATGGTAGTGAACTTTCAACATCAGCTGCGTTGCACGTTCAATATCATAAGAAAAGAACTTTTGCAGAACGTCAATAACAAATTCCATAGGTGTATAATCGTCATTATTCAGAATGACTTTATACATTGAAGGCGGCTTTAACCCTTCGCGTACTTTATCTTCGGCTAGATGTTCAAAATTAAGCCAGTCGTTTGTGTTTGCCATAATGTTCCGTCGAAATTCTGCGTTACGGTTGTGCACATCTCTGCGCCCATTCCTAAAGTTTAACATGCCTGTCAAGCCGGTTTTCAGTTGATAAAAACTGGCCCTAAAAGCACATGCGCGACCTGTATCACAAAATTTGCAATAGCGTTAACTGCCTCAAATTTTGATGAATTTATCCCCGTCCGCCAGGGCCGTTTGCTTGACGGTAAGGTCCGTTTCTCTACATTCTACTAACACAAGCTGATTGAGTTTTAAACAAACTCGACTCACAGCTTCGATGACCTCACCTACTTATCAAAATGTCTTGCGAGGGAAGTAAAAGCATGGAGACGGGTACAGTAAAATGGTTCAATAACGCCAAAGGCTTCGGGTTTATCTGTCCGATTAGCGGCGGCGACGATATCTTCGCACACTACTCCACGATTCAGATGGAGGGATACAGAACGCTGAAAGCTGGCCAGCAGGTTCAGTTTGATGTCCATGAAGGACCAAAAGGCAATCATGCCAGCCTGATCGTGCCCTGTGAAGCCACGCAAGCCGCGGTCGCTTAACGCGCATGCTGTTTCACGTATTCTGACCACTCCCGAAAAAAAATGCCAGCCGCAGACGCTGGCATTTTTATTTGGCGCATCTCACCCTTTCCTCAATCCGCCCGGCCGCGAGCCAACCACATCACGCGCGCAAACAGCTGATCCAGCAACGGCGGAACCGCCTGCGGCCCGCGTTCAGCCGCAGCCATCGCGACGGCAATCGCCAGCTCAGGTTTCGAGCTGTGCTGAATGGCTTTACTAATAATACGCCGCGTGTTCATCGGCGCGTTTAACGGCAGGTGCGCCGTCTGGTAATAAACATCGCTGAAACCCTGCTTAAAGAGAAAATGTTCAATATCCGGTGCCGGAAACTGCGTGAGATGATCGCTTTCCCGTGCCGCCGACGGCAGCTGGCTGCGGGCAGTAGCCGCATATTTGCTGCCCGCCTGGTCGCCGTCGGTCAGCACATGCCAGGCGATGCCCATGCGTTGGGCGAACTTCAGCAGCGGTTTTAAACCCGATTGCGCAAACTCAATGACTTTCACCCCTTCCGCCGCGAAGTGATAGCCACGCTGCCGCGCCAGTTCATTGATAATCCACACTTCGGTCTCGCCTTCCACCAGCAGCCAGCAGCGGGCAAACAGCGCCGACGGACGATTCACGCGGATGTGGAAACCGATACGGCGACTCTCTTCAGCACTTAAACCTTCAGGCCCAATGCGCCATGCCGCCACCCGCGTGGATTCACGCACCAGCCGACACATATTTTCCAGTGGCACCTGCGATAGCAGTTCACCCGAGTTGGTGGTGGCGATTTTCTGTAGCGGCATCAGTTCCAGTAAATTCCACGCCACCGACAGCATAATGGGATGCAGCCGCGTCTCCGGATCTTCCACCAGCAGCAGCGGATGCGCACCCGCCGGCAGCGGCTCGTTGCCGTGCGCCTGAATCAACAGCGAGAACATGCGCAGCAGAATCACCTGACGACTGCGTGATTCGGTGCCGGCAATCAGGTGATTAAGTTTATCCAGCGATCGCCAGCCTTCGCTGCCATCGCGAACTTCCGGTGCCACGCGCGGCGCGCTGCTGCCTGACTGCTGCACCAGAAAATAGTGTTCCAGCAGCTGCTGCATAGTATGCAATCCCTGACGCAGCAGATTGTCACTCAGCGTTTGCGGACGCACCACCAAATCGCGCGTCAGCTTTTCCACTTCCTGCGCCAATGCCGTCAGCGTCGTCGCGCGGCGCTCCGCATCGCTGTGAGCATGGCGGTTACGGCGACCAAAACGCGCATCGCGTAAACGCAATACCGGATAATAAGCGCGCAGATGTGCCAACGCTGCGTCAGTGCCTGCCGCTGGCAACACATCGTTATGCTGATCGATGAAACGCCAGCTGGTTTTTACACCCTGATCCTGACGTTTAGCACGCGTGCTGAAACGGATATAGCGTCCATGCTCATCGTGCTGCCAGAAGGGCTGAAACAACGCACTCTCATCATCGCTCTGGGCACGAAAACGAAATACCAGCTGCAACTGGCGCATGCGGGCATCAATGTCGCCGGGCGGGAAGTGAAAGTCGTGTTCGCTAAACTGATAAGGCTCGGCGGCGGGCGTCAGCAACAGCGTCAATGCATCGAGCAGGCTCGATTTACCCCAGGCATTTTCCCCAATCAACACATTGGTGTTGGTCAACGGCAATGACAGCCGATTAATACCGCGAAAACCGTGAATATCGATATGTTCCAGAATCATCATACATTCCATCTGCTACTTTGCCTGAGCATGGTCCGCCACGCTGCGTTGGTCAAGTCAGCGCCAGGGGAAAAGGTTTACACTTCAACCGTTTTTCGCTAGCGTGGCAGCCCGCAAATCATGGATAGAAACCTCACATGTACGGATTGATTATCATCCTTTTGCCGCTGATTTTCGGCTATCTGCTGCCGCTGCGCCACACCACGCTTTTACAGGCGGTTGCCCGCACGCTGAGCGCGCTGGTCTACATCATTCTGTTCTTTATGGGCACCAGCCTGGCATTCCTCGATAACCTGAGCAGCAATTTGCTGGCCATTTTCCACATCGCGCTGGTGAGCATGCTGAGCATTCTTGCCTGCTCGCTGCTGGCGCTGTGGCTGCTGGAGCGACGCTGGCCGTGGCGTCATCAGCACAAGCCACAAGCGCTGCCGTCGCGTCTGCACATGGCGCTGGAGTCGCTCAAGCTGTGCGGTTCGGTGCTGGCGGGCTTTCTGCTCGGTTTGAGTCAATGGGCGCCGCTGCGTCACGCCTCGACCATCAGTGAATACGCCTTGATGCTGATGCTATTGCTGGTCGGTATTCAGCTGCGCAGCAGCGGCATGACGCTACGTCAAATCACCATCAACCGGCGCGGCATGCTGGTGGCGCTGGTATCGCTGTGCAGCGCGCTGGTGGGCGGCGTAATGGCCGCGCTGCTGCTGGATCTGCCGATCAAAACCGGCCTGGCGTTAGCCAGCGGTTTCGGCTGGTATTCGCTCTCCGGCATTCTGATGAGCGAATCGTTCGGCCCGGTGATAGGCAGCGCCGCCTTCTTCAACGACCTGCTGCGTGAGCTGATCACCATTATGCTGATCCCGCTGCTGATCACCCGTCAACGCAGCATGACGCTGGGCTTGAGCGGCGCAACCTCGATGGATTTCACGCTGCCAATCCTGCAACGCACCGGCGGCATGGAGATCGTGCCCGCTGCGATTGTGCACGGTTTTATTATGAGTTTGCTGGCGCCAATCCTTATCGCCCTGTTCTCGGCATAACGCATTTTTTCACGCCTGCACGCCGGCTTCATCGTCTACGCTTTCTGACTGACACGTTTTCGCCATCGGCATGGATGGCTCAACACCAGAAAGGAGCATAACGATGAAGCAAACTGTGGCGGCAATGCTGGCAAAAACTTTGGAAAACGCCGGCGTGAAACGCATTTGGGGCGTCACCGGTGACTCTCTCAACGGGCTGAGCGACAGCCTGAATCGCATGGGTACCATCGAATGGATGCCGACGCGCCATGAAGAAGTGGCAGCCTTCGCGGCCGGCGCTGAAGCACAAATCAGCGGTGAATTGGCGGTATGCGCCGGTTCCTGTGGACCGGGCAACCTGCATCTCATCAACGGCTTGTTTGATTGCCACCGCAATCACGTTCCGGTTTTGGCCATCGCCGCCCACATTCCTTCCAGCGAAATTGGTAGCGGCTATTTTCAGGAAACCCACCCACAAGAATTATTCCGCGAATGCAGCCACTATTGCGAGCTGGTTTCCAATCCGGAGCAGCTGCCGCAGGTGCTGGGCATTGCGATGCGTAAAGCGATTCTCAATCGTGGCGTATCAGTGATTGTGATCCCCGGCGACGTGGCATTGCAGCCGGCCCCGGAAAGCGCACGCAGCGAATGGTATCCGCCGCAGTTGCCGCACGTGGTGCCAACCGCCAGCGAAGTGGCCGCCTTAGCTGAAACGTTGAATGCAGCGAAAAATATCACCCTGCTGTGCGGCAGCGGTTGCGCTGGCGCGCATGACGAAGTGGTGAAGCTGGCAGAAACGCTAAAAGCGCCGATTGTGCACGCGATGCGCGGTAAAGAGCACATCGAATATGATAACCCTTACGATGTCGGCATGACCGGATTGATTGGCTTCTCCTCTGGTTTCCACGCCATGATGAATGCCGATACCTTAGTGCTGCTGGGGACGCAATTCCCCTACCGCGCCTTCTATCCGGCCGATGCCAAAATCATTCAGATCGACATCAATCCGGGCAGCCTTGGCTCACACAGCCATGTGGATATGGCGCTGGTGGGTGACATCAAAACCACCTTGCATGCGCTGCAGCCGCAGCTCACCAGCAAAACCGATCGTCAGCATTTGGACAAAGCGCTGGAGCATTATGTCGATGCGCGCAAAGGGCTGGACGAACTGGCCACCGCTAACGATAAGCTGGCGATTCACCCGCAATATCTGGCCCAGCAAATCAGCGAATACGCCGATGACGACGCCATCTTTACCTGCGACGTCGGCACGCCAACCGTGTGGGCAGCGCGCTATCTGAAGATGAACGGCAAACGTCGTTTGATCGGCTCGTTCAATCACGGTTCGATGGCCAACGCCATGCCGCAGGCGTTGGGCGCGCAGTCGCTGGACAAGCAGCGTCAGGTGGTGGCGCTGTGTGGCGACGGCGGTTTTAGCATGTTGATGGGCGATTTCATTTCGGTGGCGCAGCTCAAGCTGCCGGTGAAACTGGTGATCTTCAATAACAGCGTGCTGGGCTTTGTGGCGATGGAGATGAAAGCCGGTGGCTATCTGACCGACGGCACCGACCTCGAAAACCCGGATTTCGCCGCCATCGCCGCCGCCTGCGGCATCAAAGGCATTCGCGTCGAGAAAGCCTCCGATCTTAACGGCGCGCTGCAGGAAGCCTTTGCGCACGATGGCCCGGTGTTGCTTGACGTGATTACCGCCAAAGAAGAGTTGTCGATGCCGCCGCAGATTAAAGCCGAGCAGGCCAAAGGTTTCAGCCTCTACATGATGCGTGCCATTCTGAATGGACGCGGTGATGAGATCGTGGAGCTGGCGAAAACCAACTGGCTGAGGTAAAACAATTCAGGCCAGACATGACGATAACGCGGGCACTTCGCCCGCTTTTTTATTTCAGGAGAGCGACGTGATCGATCTACGCAGTGATACCGTAACCCGCCCAAGTGCTGCCATGCTCGATGCCATGATGGCAGCCGAAACCGGCGATGATGTCTACCGCGATGACCCCACCGTATACGCACTGGAAGTCGAAGCCGCACGCTTGAGCGGCAAAGCCGCCGCCCTGTTCTTCCCCACCGGCACGCAAGCTAATCTGGTTGCGCTGCTGTGTCACTGCCAGCGCGGCGATGAATATATCGTGGGTCAGCAGGCGCACAACTACAAATATGAAGCCGGCGGCGCAGCGGTGCTTGGCAGCATTCAGCCACAGCCAATTCTGCATGCGGAAGATGGTTCCCTGCCGCTGGCGGAGGTGGCCGCCGCCATCAAACCCGACGATTTCCACTTCGCCCGCACCCGTCTTCTGAGCCTGGAAAACACCCATCACGGTAAAGTGCTGCCGCTCAGCTATCTGGAGCAAGCGTGGACTCTCACCCGCGAGCATAAGCTGGCGCTGCACATTGATGGCGCACGTATTTTTAACGCCGTGGTGGCACAGAATGTGGAGCTGGAAGCGATTGCGCGTTACTGCGACACCTTAACCATCTGCCTGTCAAAAGGCCTCGGCACGCCAATTGGTTCGCTGCTGTGTGGCGATGAGGCCTACATTGAGCAAGCGCGTCGCTGGCGCAAAATGACCGGCGGCGGCATGCGCCAGTCGGGCATTCTGGCCGCGGCGGGGTTGTATGCGTTGAAGCACAATATCGCGCGTCTCAAAGAGGATCATGATAATGCGGCATGGTTAGGCGAGCAGCTCAGCGCCATCGGTGTTGAAGTGCTCAATCAGCACACCAACATGCTGTTTGTGAAGGTGCCAACAGAGAAAGTTGACGCGCTGAAAAGCTGGATGCAGTCGGGCGATGTGCTAATCAGCGTTGGGCCCGTAACGCGTATTGTCACGCATCTGGATGTCAGCCGTCAGGATCTGCAACGGCTGGTGGCGCACTGGCAGGCATTCCTGCAGCAGTAAACAAAGGGCCGCCATTTATGGCGACCAATGCCGCGTATCACTGCGCCGCACCGTACTTCGCTGATAACGCGCGGGCGATCGCCAGGGTTTCTGCATCGGCGATGCCGCGATAATCACGCGGGCGGAAATGCATTTGAAACGCCGCAATCAGCTTGCGCTGCATTTGCGGCGTGGTCGCCGCCGCCACGTCGTAGCCATAGCGCTGCAGCACATCCAGCAGTTCTGCCTGATCCACGCCTTCATCCGCCGCGCGTCCGTTAAGATAGCGCTGCACCGTTGCCTGCTCGGGCCAAGCGCCTAAACCGTGCTCTGCCAGCTGCTGCCAGGGAAACAGCGGACCGGGATCCTGCTTACGCTGCGGCGCGATATCGCTGTGCCCGACCACATTTTCCGCCGCGATGCCGTAGCGCTGAGTGATATCTTTTACCAGCGCTATCAGCGCGCTGATCTGCTGCGGCGTAAAGGGCTGCCACTGCAAACCCGTTAAGGTTCGACGATAACCACTGTTGACGATTTCAATACCAACCGAAGTGTCATTAATACGCGTTGCGCCGCGCCAGAAACTCGGGCCTGCGTGCCACGCGAGTTGGCTTTCCGGCACCAATTGCCACACCACGCCCTTGCCGTTTTTATGCGGCGGATTCTGCGGAATCAGGTAGTGCGCGCTAACTTCCCGATCGGTCAGCGTCGCCAGCGAATTGGAGAAATCCTCAGCGGTGTAATGAATCACCACCACCTTAATACGCGGCCGCGCGCCCTGCGCCGGATGCGCGGTATCCACCCAGTAACCGTGGCGCGCTTCAATCGATGACTGACAAGCGCTGAGTAACAGCGCCATCGCCAGCAGGACAACCACGCGCATTAGCGAATAATCACGGCGGTGCCGGTGACGCTCACCATCAACATGCTGCCCTCTTTGCCGACAGTTTCGTAGTCGATATCGATGCCCACCACCGCGTTGGCGCCGAGCGCTTTCGCCTGCTCTTCCAGCTCTTTAAAGGCGATCTGGCGCGCTTTGCGTAACTCTTTTTCGTAGGCGCCAGAGCGGCCACCGACGATATCGCGGATACCGGCGAAGAAATCGCGGAAAATATTGGCGCCGAGAATCGCTTCACCGGCGACCACGCCGCAATATTCACTGATGCTGTGTCCTTCCAGCGTGGGCGTTGTAGAAAATTTCATGGTGTTCTCCTTTTCTGAATCAGCTCGTAGCGCTTAAAAGCAAGGCTATACTCTATGCTAAAAATGGCGCTTTGCCAGTGAACAATAAGGAAATCGAGATGAGAAACAATGCCTTTGCGCTGCTTATTCCCGCAGCGTTGCTGCTAAGTGCTTGTACCACCGTTGAGCCAGTGATTAAGGATAATGGCCCGCGCACCGCTGCCTGCGTTGACGGGGGTCCGGACAGCGTGGCGCAACAGTTCTACGATTTACGCGTCAGCCAGCCGACGCAAGGTTTGCCAGACAGCAACACACTGGCGAAATATCGCCCTTACCTGAGCGATCGCCTGTATCAAAAGCTGCTGAGTGCCAGCAGCCAGAATCCGAAACCAGCGGCGTGGACCCGCGGCGATCTCTTTTCCAGCCTGGCGCAAGGCCCAACTTCAGCGGACGTGGCCAGCGCATCCACCATTCCTAACCGCGACGCGCGCAATATTCCGCTGCGGGTTGAGCTGAGCCGCGACAGCAAAACCTGGCAAGATGAAGTGCTGATGATCCACGAAGGCACCTGCTGGGTGGTTGATGATGTGCGTTATGTCGGCCAGGTGCCCCACGCTGGCGGCGGTTCGCTGACGCAGCTGCTGGAAGCGAAAAAGTAACCGTTCACTTTTCCCGCCGTTAATACCATTGTTTAGCGCGCCGCATCCTTGCGGCGCTTTTTGTTGATATTTTGTGAACAAAATAGGGCTCGCCAGCCCTCATCCACCTTGAGTTGCGCGATTTTGTGCTACGCTTTGGAGGTTTCACTGCTCTTTAATAAATATTAACCCACCACAATTGCATAACTATTCTGGTGACGTTAAAATCCGCGACACTAATTACTATTCATTTTTTGCGCATGAGTATTCAACTAAACGCCATAAACTGTTTTTACGGTACCCATCAGGCCCTGTTCGATATCAACCTGGCTTGTCCGCAGGGTGAAACGCTGGTGTTGCTCGGCCCGAGTGGCGCGGGTAAAAGTTCGCTCCTGCGCGTCCTCAACTTGCTGGAGCAACCACGCTCCGGCAGCCTGCAGATTGCCGGCAACCAGTTTGATTTCACCAAAGCCCCTTCCGACAGCGCGATTCGCGAGCTGCGGCAGAACGTGGGCATGGTATTCCAGCAATATAATCTGTGGCCGCACCTGAGCGTGCTGCAAAACCTGATTGAAGCGCCGTGCCGCGTGCTCGGCCTCAGCAAGGACGCCGCGCGTGCGCGTGCTGAAAAGCTGCTGGACCGTCTGCGCCTGACGCCTTACGCCGATCGCTTCCCGCTGCATCTTTCCGGCGGCCAGCAGCAGCGCGTAGCGATTGCCCGTGCGCTGATGATGGAGCCGCAGGTGCTGCTGTTTGATGAACCGACCGCTGCGCTCGATCCCGAAATCACCGCCCAGATCGTCAGCATTATTCGTGAGCTGGCACAGACCAACATCACACAAGTGATCGTGACGCACGAAGTGGAAGTGGCGCGTAAAACCGCCAGCCGCGTGGTGTATATGGAAAACGGTCACATTGTTGAGCAAGGCGATGCCAGTCACTTTACACAGCCGCAAACCGACGCGTTTGCTAATTATCTTTCGCATTAAGTCAGGATGCTTCTAATGAAAAAAGTTGTAATTGCTGCCCTCCTTGCTGGCCTGAGCCTGAGCGCTTCAGCGGCACAGACATTGCGTTTTGCTACCGAGGCTTCTTATCCTCCGTTTGAATTCGTCGACTCTGACAACAAAATTCAGGGCTTTGATGTCGATCTGGCTAACGCGCTGTGTAAAGAGATGGATGCGACCTGCACCTTCACCAATCAGGCGTTCGATAGCCTGATCCCCAGCCTGAAGTTCCGTCGTTTTGACGCGGTGATGGCGGGCATGGACATCACGCCAGATCGTGAGAAGCAAGTGCTGTTCTCCAAGCCGTACTACGACAACTCTGCCATCTTCATCGCGCAGAAAGGCAAAATGGCTGACGTGGCCGCGCTGAAAGGCAAACGTGTAGGCGTGCAGAACGGCACCACACACCAGAAATACCTCTCTGACAAACACAGCGACATCACCGTTGTGCCTTACGACAGCTACCAGAACGCCGTGCTGGATCTGAAAAACGGTCGTATCGATGCGGTATTCGGTGACACCGCGGTAGTGAACGAGTGGCTGAAGCAGAACGCCAACCTCGCGCCGCTGGGTGAGAAAGTGACGGACAAAGATTACTTCGGTACCGGTTTAGGTATTGCCGTGCGTCAGGGCAACAGCGAGCTGCAGGGCAAGTTCAATGCGGCGCTGGAGAAGATCAAAGCTGACGGCACCTACAAAACCATCTACAGCAAATGGTTCCAGCAGTAATTTCTGATGAATGAAATGATTCCACTCGCAAGCGCCGCCGGTATGACCGTCGGCCTTGCCGTTTGTGCACTGATCGCCGGCCTTGTGCTGGCGATGATTTTTGCTGGCTGGGAATCGCTGCGCTGGAAACCGCTGGCGTGGCTCGGTACCGCGCTGGTCACGCTGATTCGCGGCCTGCCGGAAATTCTGGTGGTGCTGTTTATCTATTTCGGCGCCTCACAGCTGCTGCTGACGCTCTCCGATGGCTTCCACATCAATCTCGGCCTGTTATCTATTCCGGTGCAGGTGCAGATTGAAAACTTCGACGTCAGTCCCTTCCTGTGTGGTGTGATTGCGCTGGCGATGCTCTATTCCGCCTATGCGTCACAAACCCTGCGCGGCGCGCTGAAAGCGGTGCCGGTGGGTCAATGGGAATCGGGCCATGCGCTGGGCATGAAGAAGTCGGCGATTTTCCTGCGCCTGATCATGCCGCAGATGTGGCGTCACGCGCTGCCCGGTTTGGGCAACCAATGGCTGGTGCTGCTGAAGGATACTGCGCTGGTATCGCTGATCAGCGTGAATGACCTGATGCTGCAAACCAAAAGTATCGCTACGCGCACGCAAGAGCCGTTTACCTGGTATCTGGTGGCGGCGGCGATCTATCTGATTATCACGCTGTTCAGTCAGTTCGTGCTGCGCCGCATTGAATTGCGCACCACGCGTTTCGAGCGAGGGGCTTAAGCATGCTGGATTACTTACCCGAGCTGCTGAAAGGGCTACACACCAGCCTGACGCTGACCGTGGCATCGCTGATTGCGGCATTGGTGCTCTCTGTACTTTGCACCATCGTGCTGGCGCTCAAAGTGCCGGTGCTCAATTGGCTAGTGAAAGGCTATATCACGCTGTTCACCGGCACGCCGCTGCTGGTGCAGATCTTCCTGATCTATTACGGTCCCGGCCAGTTCCCCAGCATCCAGAACATTCCCTGGTTGTGGCATCTGCTGTCGCAGCCGTGGCTGTGTGCGCTGCTGGCGCTGTCGCTCAACAGTGCGGCTTATACCACGCAGCTGTTTTACGGTGCGGTGCGCGCCATTCCGTCCGGTCAATGGCAATCCTGCGCGGCGCTCGGTATGAACCGCAAAGATACGCTGCGCATTCTGCTGCCGTACGCCTTCAAGCGCGCCTTGTCGTCCTACTCCAACGAAGTGGTGCTGGTATTCAAAAGTACCTCGCTGGCCTACACCATTACGCTGATGGAAGTGATGGGCCACGGACAACTGCTGTATGGCCGCACTTACGATATCTCGGTATACGCTGCCGCTGGTCTGATCTATCTGGTGGTGAACGGCTTGCTGACGCTGATGATGCGTCTGGTCGAGAAGCGTGCGCTGGCATTTGAGCGTCGTAACTGATTTACTCCCTGCGGGCGTACTAAAAAAGCGCCCGCTGTTCATTTAAATTAATAAGCAAAAATATTGCATATAAATTCATTAACTGGCATCGTGTAACCCGTTCCGTCTCTGGCATGGTTTACAGGAGTTACATAATGAAAAAATGGATCGTTGCTGCTGCGCTAGCAACTCTGGCAATGAATGCTTATGCGGCGGAAAAAATCCGCTTCGCCTCTTCCGCCACTTATCCCCCGTTCGAATCCCTTGATCACGACAACCAAATCGTGGGCTTCGATATCGATCTGGCAAAAGCACTGTGTCAGCAGATGAAAGCGGATTGCACCTTCACCAACAACGCCTTCGATAGCCTGATTCCGTCGCTGAAATTCCGTCGCTATGACGCAGTGATTTCCGGCATGGATATCACCGCCGATCGCAGCAAGCAGGTCGATTTCACCCAACCTTACTACGCTAACTCGGCGATTGTGATTGCGCATAAAGGCCAGTTCACCGACTTCAGCCAGCTGAAAGGCAAACGTGTTGGCGTTGAGAACGGCACCACACATCAGAAATACCTGCTGGAGAAACATCCGGAGGTGATTGCGGTGGCGTATGACAGCTATCAGAACGCGATTCTCGACTTGAAAAACGGTCGCCTGAACGGCGTGTTTGGTGATACGGCGGTGGTGAATCAGTGGCTCAAGGCCAATGACGATCTTAGCGCGGTAGGCGAGCACATCACCGATACCGACTTCTTTGGCACCGGTTTAGGTATCGCGGTACGCAAAGGCAATGCGCCGCTGCTGAACGAGCTGAACAGCGCGTTAGTGGCATTGAAAGCCAACGGCACCTGGCAGCAAATCAATCAGAAGTGGTTCCCGGAATAAGCATTATGGGATGGCGGAGCGTGCTGCCTGCCAGGTTCTGCACGTCCTCCGTGCAGGTGAACGTTACGCCGTCCCACCCTTCTTGCCCAGCAAGCACAGCACTTCAAAATGCGCGGTATGCGGGAACATGTCGAACAGCTGCACGCGGCTCACGTCATAATCAGCCAGACGCGCGATATCCTGCGCCATGCTGCTGGGATTGCAGCTGGAATAGAGAAGGTAATCCGGCGCCATCTCACTGAGATAAGCACACAACTCTGCGCCAATACCGCGACGTGGCGGATTCACTAATACCAGCTGCGGCACCGCTTCCCGTGAAGTGGCGAACTGCGTGGAATCCAGCGCGGCAAAACTCACTTTTTCTAATCCCAGCTGCTGCGCCGACTGCTGCGCACAGGTGATGGCTTCAGCATTGATTTCGATGCCGGTCAGCTGCATTTCGGGCGTTGCGCAGTGCAGGCCAAATCCCCCGACGCCACAAAACAGATCCCACATGCCGCTCACCGGCAAGTGCGCGACCCAATCGCGCGCGGTGGCATAGAGATCGGCTGCAACCAGTGGGTTGGTCTGGAAGAAGCTTTGCGGGCGAATATAGAGCGGAACCTGATTAAAGCGCTCCGCTAGCGCCTGATCCGGCGTCAGCGCAATCTCTTCATCACCTTCAAGAATCGCCATATGCACCGGCTGAATATTGGCGGAAATCACCTTCAGCTGCGGCAGCTGCTGTTGCAGCCACGGCAAGGCGTCGCGCAGCTGCTGCAGCTTGCTGGTGGAACGCAGCACAAAACGTAGCATCATGCCGCCCTGCGTACTCTCCGTCAGCAGCAGAAATTTCAGCTCACCGCGTTTACGCGCCACGTTGTAGGGCGTTAAACCGGCGCGGGCGATAAAAGGTTTGAGCTGCGCGAACACCGCACTGAAGCTGTCGGGATAGAGCGGGCAAGCGCAGAGATCGACCGGTTCACCGTCGCGCGCCACCATGCCTAAAATCGGCCGCTCTACGCTCCCGCTGACTACCATTTTGGCCTTATTGCGAAACCCTTGCTGCGCGGATTGCACCGGCGGCAGCCATTCGCCCACCGGCTTTTCAGCCAGCAGTTGTTCAAGCAGCGACTGCTTATCGTTGAGCTGTTGCGGATAGGGTTTTTCCAGCCACTGACACGAACGACAGCGACCGGCATCATAAAGCGCGCAATGCATGCAAATGCCTGTAGTCAGAATCGGGAGAAAAAATGGGGGGCGATTGTATCACCGGCGCCGGAAAAAAGCGCGACTGCTGGCCGGCACAAACAGCAGCCCTAATACCAACACATCCGGGAGCTTTTGCAGCAGCGTGTGATGAATGATCTGCGCATTACTTTCACCGGGAATGCTAAAAATTTCCGGGTAGATCCAGCCCACCGATGCCATCAACATGTAGATCAGCACAATGATTTGCGTCGCGACATAGCCCCAGCGCCCACGATTGTTGCCGCGCATCAGAATAAAGGCGCAGCGCAGTTCAAACAGGAAAATCAGCTGGCTAGCGATAAAGATCAGGGTAGAATCCCAGGCTTGCGCGCTGCGATGCACGAAGTTGGCGAGTTCGTCGTAACCCAGTTCGTTGGCCAGCATCAACACGCTGAGGCAACGCGTAATGATGATAGCGCTGCCCGCCACCATCACGGGCACCGGTGTAGCGTTAATCATTGAACCGTGTTTCAGGGTTTCCGACATGGTGTCGCTCCGTAACCATAATAAAACGGGCCGATAAAATCAGCCCGTTCTTATAGTGACAAATGTTACGGCTTTCAGCCACGTTTTGCTTTCTGGATATCGCGTAAACGCTGCTTTTCTTCGTGCGCCATAAAGCGCCAGGCGATAAAACCAACTAAACCGACGACAAACAGAATCAGCGAGGCTAAAGCATTGATCTCCGGATTGACGCCACGACGCACGGTAGCGAAAATCGCCATCGGCAAGGTGGTCGCGCCTGGGCCGGTCACGAAGCTGGCAATCACTAAATCGTCCAGCGACAAGGTAAACGCCAGCAGCCAGCCGGTAACGATCGCGGGCGCGATCATCGGTACGGTGATCACAAAGAACACTTTCACCGGCGTTGCGCCGAGATCCATCGCCGCCTCTTCAATTGAGCGATCCAGTTCGCGCAGACGCGAATTGATCACCACCGCCACGTAAGCAGTACAGAAGGTCACGTGCGCCAGCCAGATGGTCAGCATGCCGCGATCGCTCGGCCAGCCAAGAGTATTGCCCATCGCCACAAACAGCAGCAGCAAGGACAAACCGGTGATCACATCAGGCATCACCAGCGGCGCCGTCAGCATAAAGGCGAAGCCGTTGTGTCCACGGAAGCGGCCAAAGCGCACAATCACCACCGCCGCCATGGTGCCGAGCACCACCGCCATGGTGGCTGAGAGCGCGGCGATGGTCAGGCTGAGCCCCACCGCATCCAGCATCGCCTGATCCTGGAACAATACGTTGTACCAGTGGAACG
Organism: Pantoea endophytica; assembly: GCF_002858935.1. GTDB lineage: Bacteria > Pseudomonadota > Gammaproteobacteria > Enterobacterales > Enterobacteriaceae > Pantoea > Pantoea leporis. Next base: position 328,823 of record NZ_PJRT01000002.1, read on the forward strand.
AGAAGCTCTCCCATACCGTGACCAGCGGCGAACTGTTGAAGGAATAAACCACCAGCAGCAGCATCGGCGCATAGAGGAACATAAAGCACAGCAGCAGAATCACAGTGCGCCACGGAGAGCGAATAGTCGGTAACTGGCTCATTCTTTCTCTCCCACTTCACGATTCTGATGCTTGTGGAACCAGATAATCGGCAATATCAGAATCAACAGGATGATCACCGCCAGCGCGGACGCTACCGGCCAGTCACGGTTGTTAAAGAACTCCTGCCACAAAATACGCCCAATCATGATGCTGTCCGGACCGCCGAGCAGTTCCGGGATCACGTACTCGCCGACCGCCGGAATAAACACCAGCATTGAGCCGGCAATAATCCCGCCTTTGGTCAGCGGCACAATCACGCTGAAAAAGGTCTTCAGCGGACGTGCACCGAGATCCAGCGAGGCTTCCACCAGCGAATAATCTATACGCGTCAGCGCGGTATAAATTGGCAGCACCATAAACGGCAGATAGCAGTAAACGATCCCGATATACACCGCCGTGTTGGTGTAGAGGATCACCAGCGGATGATCGATAACGCCGAGCCACATCAGGAAGCGGTTGAGAATGCCGTTGTTGTTGAGCAGGCCCATCCACGCGTAAACGCGCACCAGGAACGAGGTCCACGATGGCAGGATCACCAGCAGCAGCAAAATAGTGCGCATTGACGGCTTGCTGTGCGCCACCGCCCACGCCAGCGGATATCCGATCATCAGGCAGATAATGGTGGAGATGCCCGCCACTTTCAGCGACGTCAGGTACGCATCGGCATACAGCGGATCGTCGGTCAGCGTGAAGTAATTACCGAGATTGAGTACCAGATTGAGCTGACCATCGGCCCAGGTGACCAAATCGGTGTACGGCGGAATAGCGCGCGCAATATCGGCAAAGCTGATCTTCAGCACGATCAGGAACGGCAGCAGGAACAGCAGGATCAGCCACAGATATGGCATGGCAATCACCAGCTTGCGGCCGTGCTGCATCTTGATGCGCGTCGCCCAGCGCTGCAGCGGCGTGCCCACCACTTCGGGCTCGCTGCGTTGAGAAATCTGGCTCATATCGCCCCCTTAAACCGTCAGAACCACACAGCTGTCGGCGTCCCAGCAGAGACGCACTTCATCGCCCCACGTTGGCGCGCCTTTGCGGTAGCGGTGGGCGTTTTGCAACTGTGCGCTGATCATCTGGCCGCTGCGCAGGCGCACGTGATAAATCGACAGGTCGCCGAGATAGGCGATATGCACCACTTCACCTACGGCAAAGTTACAGCCATCGGCAGGCACCTCTTCGCACAGCATCACTTTTTCCGGACGCAGCGCCACATGGACCGGCACGTTATCGACGACAGAAACATCGGTCTGCACTTTCAGCGGATGCACCAGGCCCGGCGCATCGATGATCAGCGCGTCTTCACCGCGTTCGCGCAGTAAGCCTTCGAACACGTTTACCGAACCGATGAACTCGGCGCTGTAGCGGCTGGTGGGATGCTCGTAGATCTCTTCCGGCTCACCAATCTGCACAAATTTACCGCGGTTCATGATGGCGATGCGGCCCGCCATGGTCATCGCTTCTTCCTGATCGTGCGTCACCATTACGCAGGTGGCGCCGACGCGCTCGAGAATATCGACCACTTCGTGCTGCATGCGGTCACGCAGCTTTTTATCCAGTGCGCCCATCGGCTCGTCGAGCAGCAGCAGTTTGGGCCGCTTCGCCAGGCTACGCGCCAGCGCCACACGCTGACGCTGACCGCCAGAGAGCTGATGCGGCTTACGCTTCGCGAACTCCTGCATATGCACCAGCGACAGCATCTCTTCAACGCGGCTGCTGATTTCGCCTTTCGGCAGTTTGTCCTGCTTCAGGCCAAAGGCGATGTTCTGCTCCACCGTCATGTGCGGGAACAGTGCGTAGGACTGGAACATCATGTTGATCGGGCGCTGATACGGCGGAACATGGGAGAGATCCTGGCCATCCAGCACGATCTGGCCGCTGGTGGGCGGTTCGAATCCCGCCAGCATGCGCAGCAAGGTCGATTTACCACAGCCGGATGCGCCCAGCAGCGCAAAAATCTCACCTTTGTAAATGGTCAGACTGACATCATCCACGGCGTGCTGGCCGTCAAACGATTTAGTCAGGTTGCGAATTTCCAGCAGCGGCGTCATCGCCTTAGCCGTTTTATTTGGGGGGCGGGGAATCGCGTCGTTCACTAACATTTCTCCGGCGCTAAAATCGCGCGGCACAGCCAGCCGCTAAAAATGGCACAACAGAGGCCATTACTGCGCCTCTGCTGTCGTCTTCAGGCAATAATCGTTCAGAACGAATTACTTACCACTTTTTACTTTAGTCCATGCACGGGTGCGCACACGATCCAGTTTCGGATCCTGGACCTTGAGCACAAACAGTTTGGCCATGGCATCCGGCGTTGGGAAAATGCCCGGATTGTTGCGCACGTCCGCATTGATCAGCGGCAGCGAGGCTTTGTTACCGTTGGCATAGTTCATGTTGTTGGAAACGTCAGCGATGACTTTGGGATCCATCATGTAATTAAGGAATTGGTAGGCGCCTTCCACATTTTTCGCGTCTTTGGGAATCGCGAACATGTCAAAGAATGCCAGAGCGCCCTGCTTTGGCACGATATAGCCGACATGCACGCCGTTGTTGGCTTTGTCCGCACGATCTTTCGCCTGCAGGATATCGCCCGACCAGCCAATCGCCACGCAGATGTTGCCGTTCGCCAGGTCGTTGATGTACTGCGACGAGTGGAAGTAACGGATGTTCGGACGCAATTTCAGCAGCAAATCAGTGGCTGCGCCAGAGTAATCTTTCGCGTCAGAGCTGTTGGGATCTTTGCCAAGGTAGTTCAGCACAGTAGCGAAAATCTCTTCCGGCGCATCAAGGAAGGAAACCCCACAGCCTTTCAGTTTTTCCAGGTTTTCCGGTTTCAGCACCAGATCCCAGCTATCCAGCGGCACATCTTTGCCCAGTGCGGCTTTCACTTTATCGACGTTATAGCCGATGCCGGTGGTGCCCCACAGATAAGGAATCGCAAATTTGTTACCCGGATCGTGCTGCTCCAGTTTCTTCATCAGATCGGGATCAAGGTTTTTGTAGTTCGGCAGCTTGCTCTTATCCAGCTCCTGGAATACGCCGGATTGCAGCTGACGCGCGAGGAAGCTGGACGACGGCACCACCACGTCATAACCGGTGCTACCGGCCATCAGTTTACCTTCCAACACTTCGTTGGAATCAAAGACGTCATACACCACTTTATCGCCGGTCTGCTTTTCGAAGTTCGGCACGGTATCCGCCGCGATATAATCGGACCAGTTATACACATGTACCGTACTGCCTTCGGCCTGCACACCGCCGGCCGCAGCCATCAATGCACCAGCAACCACACCTGACAACCATTTTTGACGTTGGTTGAACATGTTTTACTTCCTCCTGAGCGGGTCATCACAACGCTGCATACACGGCGATCCGGACGTTGCGTTTTCTGTTAAATCACAGGCACACAATGAATCAATATTCAGCGGGAGTTTAATAGCAAAAACCTATACCTGCGCTGAGGTTGCACGTCTCAAGCAGCCCCGCAAGAATAGCCCCCCCGCACCACCTTCACCAGATCCCAGCTTAAAAAACGCCTTTTTGCGATGAGTTATGCATGTTTCTGCTATGGGGTTTGGCACTAGTGGCATAAAGCACGACTAATATCTGGCAATAAAGGGCAAAGTGCAGAATAAAAAGTGGTGGGACAAAAATGAAAACTGCCGCAAAAAGCGGCAGTTAGCGAGGCGGGGAACTCAGTGCAGCATCGCGTGGCTGCTGGAGCTCGGCTGTCGCTCCTCTTCTTCTTCAACCACCAGCAGGTGGTTAGCAAAGGCTTCCATGATTACCATAGAAACGCCCTCTTCACTCTGCTTCATAAAGTGGGAGAACTGCCCGAAGGTTAATCCGGCGCTGGTACTGATCGACTGGCAGACAATCAGCTTCGGCAGATTGTCGTCCTGAATATCAACAAAGGCTTTAATCGTTAGCGAACTGGCATTGATCTGCGAGAGATCGCCCACCAGCGGAATCAGCGCCGTAGGTTTTACTTCTGCCAGCGCGGAGAAGAGGATAACGTTATCCACCAGGTCAATTTTTGCATCAAACACCCCGTCAAAATTCTGCATGTGCGGCAGGTGCAGTGCCTGACAGGCATCGCATTCGAACCAGGTGATATTTTGTTGATCCAGCCAGCGACGCAGTACGTCAATGTCCGGAACGACCAGTGAATCCATCGTAATATCCTGTGGGGTGAAGAAATAAGCGCCTTAGCTTACGGAAAAACCGATCTGGATGCCACGAAAACCGCTGAAAAGCGCCGGTTAGCCGCCGGTTTTAGGACGATAGCCGGGGCAAGCGTGCTGCTCAATCCACGTGATCATCATGGTGGCGATATCTAAACCGGTAACGCCCTCAATCCCTTCCAGTCCCGGTGAGGCGTTTACCTCCATAACCAGCGGACCACGTTGGGCGCGCAGGATATCCACACCGGCCACTTCCAGCCCCAGCGTGCAGGCGGCTTTCACCGCGATTTTGCGCTCCTGTTCAGTGATCTCCACCGCACGCGCTTTGCCGCCGCGATGCAGATTGGAGCGAAAATCGCCCTCTTTCGCCTCGCGCTCAATCGCTGCCACCACTTCATTGCCAATCACCAGGCAGCGAATATCGCGTCCTTGCGCTTCCTTGATGAACTCCTGCACCAGAATATGGGCATTGAGGCCACGAAAAGCGTCAATCACGCTCTCCGCTGCCTGCCGCGTTTCCGCCAGCACCACACCGATGCCCTGTGTGCCCTCCACCAGTTTCACCACCAGCGGCGCACCGCCCACCATCGCGATCAAATCATCAGTATCATCCGGCGAAGAAGCAAAACCGGTGATCGGCATATCAATGCCCTCACGCGCCAGCAGCTGCAGCGAACGCAGTTTGTCGCGCGCGCGGGTAATGGCCACCGATTCATTGAGTGGATAGCTGCCGCGCACTTCGAACTGACGCAGCACCGCGGTGCCATAAAAAGTGGTAGCGGTGCCGATGCGCGGGATCACCGCATCAAAATGCCCCAGCGCCTCGCCGCGATAGTGCACCGCAGGCGAATCGGAATTGATGTTCATGTAGCAGGAGAGCGGATCGATCATCTGCACTTGATGGCCACGCTCCTCCGCGGCGTCGCGCAGACGCTTACACGAATAGATCGATCCATCGCGAGTGAGAATGGCCATTTTCATTGCAGAGTTCCTTGTGCTTAGCGCGTCGCCCAGCCCTGCTGATGCAGGTAATCCAGTATGAAGGGACGCGTTTCTTTGATAATCAGACGCTGAATCAGCTGACTCCAGGTTTCGGAACGCTGGTTGCTATCACGCTGCTGATAATAGGCGGTAATTTGCTCATCGTATTGCGCCAACAGATTTTTATCGACTGCATGATAGCGGTTTTCATGTACCAGCATCGCGTGCGGCATGCGGGGTTTAACATCGGGTGTATCAGCCGGATGACCGATGCAGAAGCCGAACAGCGGCAGCACAAACTTCGGCAGTTCAAGCAGCTCGGTCACTTCAGCGATGCTGTTGCGAATCCCGCCAATAAATACGCCGCCAAGGCCCAGCGATTCCGCCGCCACCATGGCATTTTGCGCCATTAGCGCGGTATCAACGCAACCGAGCAGCAGCTGTTCAGCACGCCCCAGTTGCGCATCCGGGCAGATCTGTTGATGACGATTGAAATCCGCGCAGAACACCCAAAACTCCGCCGCTGCGCTGACCCAAGGCTGGCCGCCGGTCAGCTGGACCAGCTGCTCGCGCTTAGCGGGATCGGTGATACGAATAATTGAGGAGCACTGTAAAAAGCTGGAGGTCGAAGCCGCTTGTGCCGCTGCAATGATGGCGCTGCGTTGCGCCTCGTCAATGCCCTGTTCGGTAAAAGCGCGAATGGAACGGTGGCTGCACAGTAAATCGATAGTCGGCGTCATAAATTCTCTCCGGTGGTTACTTCTTTTTGTTGGAATGATTGAACAATTGCGGGGCCATCGCCTTCGCCGTGCGCCACATCATCATCCATGCGGCAGGCAGCATCAGCGCGATACCAAGAAAAAACAGCAGCGTCGCCAGCGGCTTTTTGGCGATGAAATCAGGTGCGCTCACCCAATCGTTGGTAAGCAACAAGGCGCCAATGACGGCAAGCACGCCGAGCACTTCGAGTAGCAACACGGGTTTGGGTAATGTGGCGAGATTACGCATGCGATGGTTCCTTGATTGTTCTTTCAGCGTTAGCCGCATTTTACCCAATGTATAGGCGGTAAGTATTAGAGTAACAGGTATATTCTTCTTCCTTTAAGCAGGATGGGCGGGCATGATGTGACGCATTATTCACGCTGTGATGTGATTCTAGTCACAAAACAGCAGCGGAAGGAGAGAAGCAATGATTGCAGTGATTTTTGGCCGTTCTAGCTGCCCTTACTGCGTACGTGCGAAAGAGTTGGCGGCTAAGCTGACCAGCGAGCGCGACGATTTTAACTATCAGTACGTGGATATTCAGGCCACCGGCATTACTAAAGCCGATCTGGAAGCCCGTGCCGGCAAGCCGGTGACAACCGTGCCGCAGATTTTCCTCGACGATCAGCACATCGGTGGTTACACCGAATTCGCTGCCTGGACCAAAGAAAACCTGGGTATCGAAGCCTAAGAGAACGGGCCTGCGGGCCCGTTTTTGCAGGTGCTATTCGGCTCGCATCGCCAGCATAATCCGCAGCAAGCGCACCAGCAGCGCACCACAACCCGCCCAAAACAGCGCACTCAAACTCCAGGCCACAATCAACAAGCCGCTGTGCGTCATTGGCACCGCCAGCATTAACCACATCATACCCAGCAGCGTACCGCCTAGCGCGACCCACAAGGTGCTGATAAGCGGACTTTGCGGCTGCAGTAGCGCCATCAAACATCCCGGCAGTAAAAACAGCAGTAATTCTGGCTGTCCGCGAACGGCTTGTTCACTGGCGGCGGCCCAGAAATGATGTGCATAAATAAACACCAGCGTATAAAGCATCACGCCCAGAATGGATGCTGGCCAGCGATTATTGCGCTGCAACATAATTATCCTCAACTTTGACGTTAACAATTATGAAACTTTTACTGCCCTGATGCGCACGACTGGAAATAAAAAGAAACAGCTGGAGGCGAAAGGAATGAAAACTGCCGATAGCTGAGGGTGTTAATTATGATTAGAATGACGCCGCTTTAGATTTCGGCTTGAACGCTTTTGTTGCAAGAACCTTAACGTTCGGCACAAGATAGCGAAAAAAGTCCCTCTCATCAACTGGTTACAGGTTAAGAAGAAGTTAAACCGTGAACATTAACGTCGCAGAATTGTTAAGCGGAAATGACGTTCTGTTATTATTTGTCGTTTTAGCCCTCGGACTCTGCTTAGGTAAATTACGCCTCGGCTCGGTCCAACTCGGTAATTCCATTGGAGTCCTGGTTGTTTCGTTGATTTTAGGTCAACAGCATTTCGCCATTAATACTGACGCATTAAGTCTTGGCTTTATGTTGTTTATTTTTTGTGTTGGCGTGGAAGCCGGGCCTAACTTTTTCTCGATATTTTTCCGCGACGGTAAAAACTACTTCTTTCTGGCGATTGTCATGGTGGTCAGCGCGCTGTTAATCGCCCTGACGCTCGGCAAAGTATTCGGCTGGGATATTGGTTTAACCGCGGGCATGTTGGCCGGTTCAATGACCTCAACGCCGGTGCTGGTGGGTGCTGGCGATACGTTGCGGCAAAGCATCAGCGACAGCCATCAGCTCACCTTGATGCAGGACAACCTCAGCCTCGGATATGCCCTCACCTATCTGGTAGGTTTAGTCAGCCTGATTTTTGGCGCCCGCTATCTGCCGCGCCTGCAGCATCAGGATCTGCCGACTTGCGCGCAGCAAATCGCGCGCGAGCGCGGCCTCGACGCTGATAGCCAGCGCAAAGTGTTTCTACCGGTGATCCGCGCGTATCGCGTGGGTCCGGAACTGGTGGAGTGGAGCGGCGGTAAAAACCTGCGCGAGCTGGGCATTCATCGCCAGACCGGCTGCTACATTGAGCGCCTGCGCCGCAACGGTATTCTCGCCAGCCCGGACGGTGACGCGATGCTGCAGCTGGGCGACGATATCTCGCTGGTGGGCTATCCCGATGCGCACGCACGCCTTGATCCCAGCTTCCGTAACGGCAAAGAGGTGTTCGACCGTGATTTGCTGGATATGCGCATCGTCACCGAAGAGATCGTGGTGAAAAATCACAACGCGGTGAACAAGCGCCTGAGTCATCTCAAACTGACCGATCACGGCTGCTTCCTTAACCGGGTGATTCGCAGCCAAATCGAAATGCCGATCGATGACAGCATTATGCTGAACAAAGGCGATGTGCTGCAGGTAAGCGGCGAAGCGCGTCGCGTGAAAAGCCTGGCCGATCGCATTGGCTTTATCGCCATTCACAGCCAAATCACCGATCTGCTGGCCTTCTGCGCCTTCTTTATCGTCGGCTTGATGGTCGGGATGATCACCTTCCAGTTCAGCAATTTCAGCTTCGGCATCGGTAACGCCGCTGGATTGTTGTTCGCAGGCATCATGCTGGGCTTTATGCGCGCTAACCATCCTACGTTTGGCTACATCCCGCAGGGTGCGCTGACGATGGTGAAAGAGTTTGGCCTGATGGTGTTTATGGCGGGCGTAGGTCTGAGCGCGGGCAGCGGCTTGCAGCACGGTTTCGGCAGCGCCGGCGCGTTGATGCTGCTGAGTGGCTTGCTGGTGAGTTTGCTGCCGGTGGTGATTTGCTATCTGTTCGGCGCTTACGTGCTGCGTATGAACCGCGCGCTGCTGTTTGGTGCCATCATGGGCGCGCGTACCTGTGCGCCAGCGATGGAGATCATCAGCGATACCGCGCGCAGCAGCATCCCAGCCTTGGGCTATGCAGGAACATATGCGATCGCGAATGTTTTGCTGACGCTGGCCGGTACCCTGATTGTGATAATCTGGCCGCTTTTGCCTTTATAAAAATATTTTTGCGCTGTCCAGAACTTTCTTCTGGGGTCGCAGTCTGAATAAGTGCCACTGCTTTTCTTTGAAATCCCCAAATTGTGGAGCCCGCCGGTCACTGACTTGCGGGTTTTTTTATGGCTGCCATTCTGCCGCTTAAGGTTCTTCTCAGACAAAAACTCCATCCAGCCACTCTGATGTCGTTTTTTCAAATCTTCATGCAACTTTCATCAAAGTTAAACACTCCAACAACCCGCGATAAGATTAAGAGCGCGACTATTTATTCCTGGTTCGGACGCTTCTAGGCTATCAGCTTTATTTTGCAGACAATTTTGCTCTGCTGTTTTTCGGGTAAACAAGACGAGGACAAGGAATCGTGATGGAAGCATTGAACCACACGCTCTTTTTATGGATCAACGCCACAGAGGATTCACCGCAGTGGCTGATCACTCTGGCGACCTTTATCGCCAAAGATGTGATCGCCATCGTACCGCTGCTGATTGTGGCACTGTGGCTGTGGGGACCGCGCGATCAGGTGCAGTCTCAACGCGAGCTGGTGCTAAAAACCGGCATGGCGCTGCTGTACGCGCTGAGCATTTCATGGTGCGTCGGCCAGCTGCTGCCGCATCCGCGTCCGTTCGCTATTGGTTTTGGCCATCAGTTACTGTCACACCGACCTGATGATTCCTATCCGAGCGATCACGGCACCACCATTTTCACCTTTGCGCTGGCATTTATCTTCTGGCATCGCCTTTGGTCAGGTGTGGTGTTGCTGGTGATAGGCAGCGCCATCGCCTGGTCACGCGTCTATCTTGGCGTGCACTGGCCGCTGGATATGCTGGGCGGATTCCTGGTTGGCTTGCTGGGTTGTCTGGCGTCGCACATGGCGTGGCAGCTGTATGGCGAACGCATGCTGGCGTTTACGCATCAGGTGTATCGCGCGCTGTTCGCCATGCCGATTAAGAAAGGGTGGATTCGTGAGTAAGCGATGGGGTCGCCATTAATGACGAGCCTGTAAAAAACGGTGCGCATCAAGCGCACCGTTTTTGTCTCAACTAAACCACTTCCCGAACCAGCCGTGGAATTTCATCATGATGAAATCCCAAATGCGACCAACAAAGCCACCTTCCGGCACAGCTTCCATCGTCACCAGCGGACGTTGCTCAATGGTTTTGCCATCCAGCTGGAAATCGATAGTGCCCACCACCTGATTCTTCTCCAGCGGCGCTTCCAGCTGCGGTGAATTTAGGGTAAAGCTGGCCTTGAGGTTTTTCATCTGCCCTTTTGGCACGGTGATCGCGGCGTCTTTTGCGACGCCAAGATTGACCTGGCTGCGATCGCCAAACCAAACGCGCTGCTGCGCAAACGGTTTATCGGCCTTAATCGGCGTCACGGTTTCATAGAAGCGGAAGCCCCACGTCAGCAACTTCTCACTTTCGCGGAAACGCGTGGCATCGGTCGCCGCACCGAGCACCACGGAAATCAGCCGCATATCGCCTTCGGTTGCCGACGCCACCAGATTGTTACCCGCGCCGGAGGTGTGACCGGTTTTAATGCCATCCACCTTGAGATTGGTGCTCCACAGCAGACGGTTGCGGTTCATCTGCTTAATCTTATTGAAAGTGAACTCTTTTTCGCTGTTGATCGCATACTCTTCCGGCACATCGCTAATCAGGCGCTGGCCGATAATCGCCATATCACGCGCGGTGCTGTACTGCCCTTCGGCGTCCAGGCCGTGTACCGTCATAAAGTGGGTGTTTTGCAGGCCAAAGGCTTTGACGTAGTTGTTCATCAACCCGATAAATGAATCCTGGCTGCCCGCGACATAATCAGCCAGCGCGATACAGGCATCGTTGCCGGATTGAATCACCACACCTTTATTCAGCTCAGAGACCGGAATGCGATCGCCGGGCTTAAGGAACATCAGCGATGAGCCGCGCAGCTTGGGATTGCCGGTTGCCCACGCATCCTGGCCGATGGTAACCATGTCATCGTTGTGAATCTTGCCCGATTTCAGCGCCTGGCCGACCACATAGCTGGTCATCATTTTGGTCAAACTGGCGGGATCGAGGCGTTGATCGGCATTGGATTCCGCCAACACTTTGCCGCTGTTGTAATCCATTAAAATCCAGGCTTTGGCGTCAATTTGCGGTGCCGCAGGTGCCTGTTCAGCCAGGGTGGCTGCGGGGATAAAGAGTAAAAGAAGTGAAGACGCAGCCAACGGCCGCCAGACAGAAGCGAAGGTGTTTTTTCTCATGAGCGTGACCAGATTGTCCTTGTTAAATCTCGGTTTTCTTGCAGGCAAGACATGTCTTGCCCCACGCTAACGGTTCAGGCCAGCGAAAAAAACCGCTCAATCGTAAAGTTTTATAGAGTTTATTAGACTAACCCTGGCACCAACCGCGCAGCGCCGCCACTTTTGCCCATCTGACTATTGAAAAATTTTGCGTGTAATTCCGATTTTTCGCAGAACGGTTAAGCCAGTCACAAATTTCCGCTAACCTGAACTCAGTCAGCCTGAGGAGAGCCGCGATGGACTTAGCCATTTTCGATTTGGACGAAACCCTGATTTGTGAAGACAGCACCAGCCTCTGGCTGCGCTGGTTGGTTTCACAGGGCTTTGCCCCCGAAGAGATCATCCAGCAGGAGAAAATCCTGATGGAGCAATATCACACCGGTACGTTATCCATTGAAGAGTATATGAACACCACGCTGGCGCCACTCGCCGGCATGGCTACGATGACCGTTGAAGGCTGGGTACGCCGCTTTATCCATCGCGACATCATGCCGCGCGTGTTCCCTGCCGCCCGCGAGCGTATTGCGTGGCACCAGCAGCGCGGCGACACGGTAATGATCATCACCGCCAGCGGCGATCATCTTGCGGTGCCCATCGCCGAACGCCTTGGTGTACACGGCGCGCTGGCGATTGGCGTGGAAGTGGTGGATGAACGCTACAGCGGACAAACCTACGGCACCATGACCTATCGCGAAGGTAAAGTGACACGCCTCAGTGACTGGAAAGCCTTACAGCAAGATCAACGCTTTGAACGCACCTGGGCTTACAGCGATTCGATGAATGATTTACCGCTGCTGGCACATGCCGATCATGCGTGGGTGGTCAATCCCAATCCGCTGCTGCTGCAGGAAGCACAACAGCGCGGATGGGAAGTGTGTAACTGGGCTCGCTAATTTAACCGCGTGGGGCGGTGGCTGTGTCTGGCAGCCCCACTTTCAGCAGCTTGCCGTTGGATTCATCGGTTAGCACGTACAGATAACCATCCGGGCCTTGACGCACATCTCGAATACGCTCACCACGATTTTCCAGCAATCTCTGCTCCTCCACCACTTTCTCGCCGTTGACCTGCAAGCGAATCAAACTCTTCTCTTTCAGCGCACCAATAAACAGGGAATTTTTCCACTGCGGGAAACGCGCGCTGTTGTAGAACGCCATGCCGCTGATGGCCGGCGAGACTTTCCAGAAATGCAGCGGTTGCTCAGTGCCTTCCACTTCACTGCCCTTTGCTTCCGGCACTTTCTGCCCGCTGTAATCAATGCCGTGCGTCGCCAGCGGCCAGCCGTAATTTTTGCCCTTCTCGGGGATGTTGACCTCATCACCCCCGCGCGGGCCGTGTTCGCTTTCCCATATTTGCTGCGTCCACGGATTGAGCGCCAGCCCTTGCGGATTGCGCATGCCGTAGGACCAGATTTCCGCGCGCGCGCCTTGACGATCAACAAACGGATTGTCCGGCGGGATTTCACCGTCTTTGGTCAGACGTACGATTTTACCGGAGAGCTTATCCAGCTGTTGCGCGCTGCTGCTGGCGAAGTTGTCACCGAAGGCGATATAGAGAAAGCCCTGGCGATCAAACGCCAGTCGCGTGCCGATATTGGCGCCGCCCGACAGCTTCGGCGTTTGCTCCAGCACCACTTTAAAGTCACTCAGCTGACGGTTGTCATCGCTCAGGCGACCATAACCCACCACGCCACCAGCCCGACCGCTGGCATCGGCGGTGGTGTAGCTGAGCCACACGCGGCGGCTTTCGGCGAAGTCCGGTGCCAGCACCACATCCAGCAAGCCACCCTGACGATTCGCCCACACCTTCGGCACCCCGCCGATCGGTGGCGACAAGCCTTTACCCGGCTGCCAACTGCGCAGCTGGCCGGATCGTTCAGTGATTAACAGCGTTTGATTATCGGGTAGAAAAGCCACGGACCACGGATGGTCGAGCTTGTCCTGAAGCACCTGAACCTGCACATCGGCAGCGAATAACGGTAAGGACGTGCTTAAAGCGCCAAACAGCAGCGCGGCGGGCAGTAAACGCATGGCATTCTCCTTTATCGCAGTCTGCCGTAAAGCGTAGTCAGCGCGTGACAAAGGATGTGCAGGATTTACAAAAAATTAAGCCCGGCACGCCGCCGGGCGAGAATTTACTGTGCGGGGAAGGTCAGCGCATCGCGTACCATCTCGTCGATGCCCGGACGCAGATCGTTGAGTGTGATTGGCGCACTGTTGTTCGGCAGATTTTTACCAAATGCCTTGCGCACCACCTTGATCAGCGGCTTGCCAGTTTGCGCATCCAGCGCTTCCATTTCGAGGAACAGCGCGCTGTTTTGCGTGCGATGTCCAGTCGCTGCCATGGTGCTGGCAACAACAGCGGCAATTGGCACCACTTCATAGAACTGCACGCCTTCATTTTCGGCAGAAACGGCGGTGATAGCGGTTTTAACTACCAGCGTGTGAGGGCCTTTTTGCGTCACCAGCGGTTTACGCTGGGAAATCGCGTGCTTGAGTTGCGTATCGGTATAGCTGCGGATCGCATCCAATGTTTGCTGATCGATACGTGCCGTGGGGTGCGCCGCCGGATAATAGACCACTGGCGTATACACCACGCCTTTATAATCAGCATCATGGTAATCGGGTGAAATCCAGCGCAAGGTCGGTTTACCGCTGGGCGACTCGGTGGCCTTCAACTCACTGTAATCGCCGAGAAATCCTGAATATTGTTGTTGATTAGTCACATGAGAGGTACAGCCCGCCGCCAGTATTGCCAGCGTTAAAACAGAAGCATAAAGGGGAAATCGCATGAGAAAGCCCTTATCAGAGGTAATTGCTTCTCAAGTGTAGGAGGTCGTCAAAAACGTGGCGGGAAATATTAACGAAATGCGAGGATAACCACCTGCAAGCAGGTGGTTAGGCGGAATTACTCGAAGCAGGTTTCCGGGTTTTCCGACAGCGAAATAAAGGATTCACCGCCTTTGGTCAGGGCAATGATTCCGCCACTCTCAATATCATAAACCCATCCATGCAGGCGAATTTTGCCTTTACGCAGCGCTACCGCTACGGAAGGGTGTGTTTTGATATTGTTCAGCTGCGCAATCACGTTCTCTTTCACCATTTCGTTGAGACGCTTCTCAACGGAATCGTAGTTACGCTCTTCCACCACCGCTTTCGCCGCGTTGGCGTAGTGCAACCAGTGATCGACCGCGGGCATGGTTTCGAGATCGGCATTGGAAGCAATGGCGTTCATGGCACCGCAGTTAGAGTGACCACAAATAATAATTTCGGTCACGCCCAAAGCGACAACCGCGTACTCAATGGTGGCGGACACGCCGCCCGGCTCTGGACCAAACGGTGGCACGATATTACCGGCGTTTCGGATCACGAACAGCTGACCCGGCTCCGACTGCGTCACCAGCTCTGGCACCAGACGGCTGTCTGAGCAGGAGATAAACAGGGCTTTAGGATTTTGGTTGGATGCCAAACTTTTGAAAAGATCCTTCCTTTCAGGGAACACATTCTGTTGAAAATTCAGAAAACCTTTGACGATCTCTTGCATATGTCTGCTCTCACATTATCCACTTCTGCCCTGGCAGTGAGGATTCACTATCAGTGCGATTTGAAATTTTCAGCGAAGATAACAACTTACCTTCACCGACCCAACATTTAAGCAAAAGGCGCCAGCTTACACAACTCGGATCGCCACAGAGGGCCATTGCGCCAGCGAGTGAGCCGCACCGCCAACAGAGTTAAGCACAATCATCATGCATTAGTTACCCCATAAGGAGATTCTTACACAGCCTATACATTTTCCCCGGCAACCTCTGTACAATCGCCCCCCTATCCACACTAATTATGATGAATTTTTATCCTTATGAGCCATGTCAAAAATCCACCGCGCGTGGGGTTCGTCTCCCTCGGCTGTCCGAAAAACCTCGTCGACTCTGAACGCATCCTGACGGAGCTGCGTACTGAAGGCTATGACGTGGTGCCACGCTACGATGATGCGGAGATCGTCATCGTTAACACCTGTGGATTTATTGACAGCGCCGTACAGGAATCTCTGGAAGCGATTGGTGAAGCGCTGAATGAAAACGGCAAAGTGATCGTCACCGGTTGCCTCGGTGCCAAAGTGGATCAGATCCGCGAAGTGCATCCGAAGGTGCTGGAGATCACTGGCCCGCACAGCTACGAGCAGGTGCTGTCGCATGTGCACACTTATGTGCCGAAACCAGAACACAATCCGTTCCTGAGTTTAGTGCCAGAGCAAGGTGTCAAACTGACGCCGCGCCATTACGCCTACCTGAAAATTTCCGAAGGCTGCAACCATCGCTGCACCTTCTGCATCATTCCATCAATGCGTGGCGATCTTGATAGCCGCCCAATCGGTTCGGTGCTCGACGAAGCTAAACGTCTGGTCGAAGCGGGCGTGAAAGAGCTGCTGGTAATCTCACAAGACACCTCCGCTTACGGCGTGGATGTTAAACATCGCACCGGTTTCTGGAACGGATCGCCGGTGAAAACCAGCATGGTGAGCCTGTGCGAGCAGTTAGCCAAACTCGGCGTGTGGGTGCGTCTGCACTACGTTTATCCTTATCCGCATGTGGATGATGTGATCCCGCTGATGGCCGAAGGCAAGATTCTGCCGTACCTCGATATTCCGCTGCAGCACGCCAGCCCGCGCATCCTCAAGCTGATGAAGCGTCCCGGCGCGGTAGAGCGTACGCTGGAGCGCATTAAGCGCTGGCGTGAAATCTGTCCGGAGCTGACGCTGCGTTCAACCTTTATCGTCGGTTTCCCCGGTGAAACCGAAGAAGATTTCCAGATGCTGCTCGACTTCCTGCAGGAAGCGCGCCTCGATCGCGTTGGCTGCTTCCAGTACAGCCCGGTAGATGGCGCAACTGCTAACCAGCTGCCGGATCAGGTACCGGACGACGTGAAGCAGGATCGTTTTGATCGCTTCATGCAGCTGCAGCAGAAGATCTCCAGCGAACGGCTGCAGGAGAAAATCGGCCGCGAAGTGCTGGTGCTGATTGATGAAGTGGACGAAGAAGGCGCGGTGGGACGCAGCATGGCTGACGCCCCGGAAATCGATGGCGCGGTTTATCTGAACGGCGATCGTCAGGTGAAAGTCGGCGACGTGGTCCGCGTTAAAGTGGAACACGCCGATGAATACGATCTGTGGGGCACGCGCGTTTAACCATACTTCTGCTGGTGCGCACGCTTGCGCGCCAGATAGTCAGTATCCGCGCGCAGTTTATCCCAGCACGCTTTGAAAACGGCCGCCGCAGCGGCCTTCTCTTTTTCTGTGGTACGCGGCAGTTCGTTGCCCGCCTCGTCATATTTACGCCCGCCCTGATGATTACTGTAGCGGCGTGCACGCGTATAACCCATCTGAATATATTTGCGCGCCATGTCCATACCGACAAAATCGTCCTGCGCGCGATATGCCTCAAACAGCTGCATAATCTGCTGTGAAGATTCTTTTGCCAGCTCGACGGTGCGAAAACGCCAGTGCGGCAGAATCTCACTTTTATAGGGCTCGACCATCAGCACGCCCTGCTCGCCGCGCCCCACCTGATACAGCTCAGGCTGCTGGCGAAAATTGATGTGCTTGAAATCCTGCTCGTAGTTAAACGCTTTCATCTGTTTTTCCCGCCTCTCATCGTCCCGTGACGTAATTATTTCCTGCTGGCACTTAAGCGATTTGCTTTTATACCGATAACCTGGATATCAGCCTACTTCCTCAGAGACGCACCTATGTTTAAACGAATGAAAATTGTGACAGCCATCATGATGATATTGGTGGTTTTCACCGCGATGCAGGCGATTTCCGGCTCGCTGTTTTTATCATCACTGATTACCGGACAGCATAATTTCACCACCAGTAATCAGCTGTCACATCAGCAGCGTGAGCTGGCAGACGGTTGGCAAACGCTGGTGAAAACGCGCGTAATCATTAACCGCGTCGCCATTCGTATCCTGAAAAAACAAACGGATGAAGCGTCCGTCGCCGCCATCAACAAACTGCTGATCAGCGCGGGTGCGTCACTGGATGAAGCAAAGCAACATTATGACCTCTACCAGAGCATGCCGCGCATTGCCGGACAAAGCGCTGATTCAGCCAGTGTAGTCGACGCTAAATTTGCTGCCTTCGCAGAATTACTGAAACAGTCGGCAGCGTTCCTGAAAGCCAATGATTACGCCGCCTATGGCAACCTTGACGCCCAGCAGGCGCAGGACGATCTGGAAGTCGCGTACAAGCAATGGCGCGAGCACAACGTGCAGCTGCTGGCCGAGCGCAACGCGGAATATGATAATAACTATCAGCACATGCTGGTGTTGGTCGCCGTGATGGCGATAGTTGTGGTGCTGTTGCTGGTTGCGGTGTGGATTCTGGTGCGTCGCATCCTGCTGGCACCGATGAAGCAGGTGCAGCAGCAGATGGAGCGCTTCGCCGACGGCGATCTCTCCGCCCGTTTGCAGGTGGAAGGCCGCAGTGAAATGGCATCGATTGCCGCCAGCCTCAACCATATGCAGCAGTCGCTGCTCAGCACCATTAACAATGTGCGTGATAGCGCGGATGCGATTTTTGGCAGCGCCAGCGAGATTGCCAGCGGCAATAACGATCTCTCTTCACGCACCGAGCAGCAAGCGGCATCGCTGGAAGAGACCGCCGCCAGCATGGAACAGCTGACCGCCACGGTGAAACAGAACGCCGATAACGCGCGTCAGGCCACGCAGCTGGCGAAAACCGCCTCGGAAACCGCCGATAAAGGCGGCAACGTGGTGGATGGTGTGGTGAAAACCATGCGCGATATCGCCGACAGCTCGAAGAAAATCGCCGATATCACCAGCGTGATTGATGGCATCGCCTTCCAGACCAACATCCTCGCGCTCAACGCGGCGGTAGAAGCGGCGCGCGCCGGTGAACAGGGCCGTGGTTTTGCCGTGGTAGCGGGTGAAGTGCGCAATCTGGCACAGCGCAGCGCTCAGGCGGCGAAAGAGATCAAACTGCTGATTGAGAATTCCGTGCAGCGTGTCAACACCGGTTCGCAGCAGGTGAGCAGCGCCGGTGAAACCATGCAGGAAATCGTCAGCGCTGTTACCCGCGTCACCGATATCATGGGCGAGATTGCTTCAGCGTCCGATGAGCAGAGCCGCGGCATCGACCAGATTGGTCAGGCGGTGAACGAGATGGATCGCGTCACGCAGCAGAACGCCACGCTGGTGCAGGAATCGGCTAACGCCTCAGCGTCGCTGGAGCAGCAGGCCAGCAGCCTCTCTTCTGCGGTGGCCCGCTTCAAAACTGGCACGCGCCAGGCGACTGCAACGGTGGCGAAAGTGGTGAAACCGGTGATAACACCAACCCGCGCGCAGCCTGCCGCCGCGCACAGTAATGACAATTGGGAAACGTTCTAAAACCGGAGTGGTGCGTTTATTGAAGAGGTCGCCATAAATGGCGACCGGACCCACCATCAGGTCTTCAATTTCGGATCCAGCGCATCACGCAAACCATCACCCAGCAGGTTAAACGCCAGCACGGTGAGGAAAATCGCCAGGCTCGGGAAGATGGCGACATGCGGCGCAATTACCATATCGGCGCGCGCTTCATTGAGCATCGCGCCCCACTCCGGCGTGGGCGGCTGCGCGCCGAGGCCGAGAAAGGACAAACTCGCCGCCGTGATAATCGAGGTACCGATACGCATGGTGAAATAGACCACAATCGACGACACCGTGCCGGGCAGGATGTGACGCATAATAATGGTCCAGTCCGACGCACCAATACTGCGTGCCGACTCAATATAGGTTTGATGTTTCAGCACCAGCGTATTGCCACGCACCAAACGGGCAAACGCTGGAATGCTAAAGATCGCCACCGCGACAATCACGTTGCTCATGCCGCTGCCCATGATCGCCACCACCGCAATCGCCAGCAGAATGCCGGGGAACGCGAACAGCACATCGCAGATACGCATGGTGATGCGATCCCACCAGCCTTCGTAATAGCCCGCCAGCAGACCTAAAACGGTGCCGATCAGCGCGCCAATCGCCACCGAGAAGAAACCGGCAATCAGCGAGATGCGCGTGCCCACCAGCACACGGCTGAAGATATCGCGCCCCAGCGAGTCAACGCCAAACCAGTGCATCAGCGATGGCCCTTCGTTTAGCCGGTCGTAATCGAAATAGTTTTCCGCATCAAATGGCGCAATCAGCGGCGCGATAAACGCCACCACAATCAGCAGCAGTACAAACAGTCCGGCCAGCAGCGCCACATGCTGACGGCGAAAGCGCCGCCAGAATTCGCGCCACGGCGTGCGTACCCGGTTTTCCGTGATAGTCGGCAGGGTTTTCAATGCCGCGGCTCGTCGCCAGTTCTTCAATTGCAACTCCTTACTTGTAGCGAATTGCCGGATTGATTGCCGCGTACAGCACATCGACAATCAGGTTAATCAGGATGAATTCCAGCGAGAACAGCAGCACTTCGGCCTGAATCACCGGGTAATCGCGCATCTCCACCGAATCCACCAGCAAGCGGCCTAAGCCTGGCCAGTTGAACACCACTTCCACCACAATCGAGCCACCGAGCAGGAAACCAAACTGCAATCCCATCATGGTGACCACCGGGATCATCGCGTTACGCAGACCGTGTTTCACCACCACCAACGATTCGCGCACCCCTTTGGCGCGCGCGGTGCGCATGTAATCTTCCTGCATCACCTCCACGAAAGACGCGCGGGTGAAACGCGCCATCACCGCCGCCACCGCTGCACCCAAGGTGATCGATGGCAAAATGTAGTGTTTCCAGCTATCCGCGCCAACGGTCGGCAACCAGCCGAGCTCGACGGAAAAGACCTGCATCAGCAGCATGCCGAGCGCAAACGCCGGGAACGAGATGCCCGACACCGCCAGCGTCATGCCGATGCGATCCGGCCAGCGATTGCGCCACACCGCCGAGGTGATGCCAATCGCCATACCGAAAATCACCGCCCACACCATGCTGCTGAGTGTCAGCCACAGCGTCGGGAAAAAGCGCGCGGCAATTTCGTCAATCACCGGACGTTTCGAGACCAGCGAATGGCCGAAATCGCCCTGCACCGCATTAATCATAAAGTGCCAGAACTGCTTGATCAGCGGCTGATCGAGGCCGAGATCCTGACGCACCAGCGCCACCACCGAGGCATCCGCTTCCGGGCCGGCAATCAGGCGCGCCGGATCGCCCGGCAGCAAATGGACGAACAGGAACACCAGCACCGCCACAATCAGCAGCGTGGGAATCAGTCCCAGTAATCGTTTGAGAAAATAGTTGAGCATGCGAAGTCCTGCGCAGCATCGGCCAGCCCGTTAAGGCTGGCCGCGTCTGTTACTTCAGATCGGCCTCATCAAAATTGAATGAGGTATCGGGCATGACATAAAAACCGCTGAGGTTTTTATTGTTGGCTGACAGCAGTTGTTCCACCACCAGCGGGATCCACGGATGGTCGTTCCAGATGCGATCCTGCGCGTCTTTGTACAACTTAGCTTTCTGGTCGCGATCGGTGGTTTTCAGCGCATCGGCGAGATCTTTATCCACCTGCGGATTGCTGTAGAAGGCGGTGTTGAAGATCGCTGGCGGCCATGAGGTGGTGGCGAACAACGGCGTCAGCGCCCAATCAGCTTCACCGGTCGAGGCTGACCAGCCGGTGTAGAACATGCGCACACCGCTCTCTTTCTGCCCTTTGCTCTCTACTTCAGCGGCACGCTGACCGGCATCCATCGCCGTCACTTTCACCTTCACGCCCACCTGTGCCAGCTGCTGCTGGGTGAACTGCAGCACTTTCTGCGCGGTGCTGTGGTTGTGCGAAGACCACAACGTGGTTTCGAAACCGTTCGGGAAGCCCGCTTCTTTCAGCAGTTCGCGCGCTTTGCCGGGATCATATTTGATTGCCGGATAGCTCTGCGCAAAGTCGATGCTCGGCGGCACGATGCCGGTGGCTGGCGTGGCGTAACCGGCAAAGGCGACTTTTGCCAGTGCCTCACGGTTGATGGCGTACTCTAGCGCTTCACGCACTTTCGGATTATCAAACGGCTTTTGCGTCACGTTGAGGCTGATGTAGCGCTGCATGATTGACGGCGTGGTGACCACATCGAGCTTGCTGTTGCCTTCCAGCAGTTTGGCCTGCTCGAACGGCACCGGGAAAGCAAAGCTCGCTTCGCCAGTTTGCAGCATCGCCGCGCGGGTGTTGTTATCCACCACCGGACGCCAGGTAATGCTATCCAGCTTCGGATAGCCTTTTTTCCAGTAGCCGTCCCACTTCTTCACTTTCACGAAGTCGGTCTGGTTCCAGGTATCAAAGGCAAACGGGCCGGTTCCTACCGGATGGAAGCCGATATCTTTGCCATATTTCTTCAGCGCGGTCGGGGAAATCATCACCGCCGCCGGATGCGCGAGATTATTAATGAAGGCCGAGAACGGCTGCTTCAGGGTGATTTTCACTGTGCGCGGATCGACCACTTCGGTGGTGGCGATATATTTGAACAGGTTATAGCGTTTGAGATGGTTATCCGGATTGCTGGCACGATCGAGGTTCACCTTCACCGCTTCGGCATTGAAGTCAGTGCCATCCTGGAATTTCACGCCAGCGCGCAGCTTAATGGTGTAGGTCAGGCCGTCGCTGCTCGCCTGATAACTTTCCGCCAGCACGTTGGTCAGCTTCATGTCTTTATCGAAGCCGAACAAGCCCTGATAGAAGGACTTTGCCACCGCCTGCGACAGCGTATCGTTAGCGTCATACGGATCGAGCGTGGTAAAGGTCGAGGCCACCGCAATCACCGCATCTTTCGCCGCCCACGCGGGCAGCGCCAGCGCCGAACTCAACAAACCGGCAGTGATAACCCCTTTTCGCATAATATGGTGCATCGTTATCGTTCTCCTGTAATCCCTGTCATGCGCGACATCCAAAGATGTGCGGTTGTTTGCTGCTCAGGCGCCGCTAATTGCGTGCCGGGCGACAAAATGGCCCGGTGCCACTTCCAGTAAAGGCGCCACTTCTGGCTCATCGCCCAGCGGGCGAATCGGGCTGGGGATCTCATCCACCATCAGCGCCCGCTCACGATGCCGATGGGCCGGATCGGCCACCGGCACCGCGGCCATCAGTTTTTTGGTGTAGGGATGGCGCGGCTGCTCAAATACCGCCTGACGCGGCCCCATCTCCACAATTTGTCCGAGATACATCACCGCCACGCGATGGCTGATGCGTTCCACCACCGCCATATCGTGCGAGATAAATAAGAAAGCGATACCAAATTCACGCTGCAAATCGAGCATCAGGTTGATGATTTGCGCCTGAATCGACACATCCAGCGCCGACACCGATTCATCGGCGATCACCACTTTGGGATTGAGCGCCAGCGCGCGCGCAATGCAGATGCGCTGGCGCTGGCCGCCGGAAAATTCGTGCGGATAACGCTGCGCATGTTCCGGTAGCAGGCCGACGCGCTCCAGCAGCCAGGCAACGCGCTTCTCCGCCTGACGGCGATCCAGCGTTTTGTGCACCAGCAGCGGTTCCATGATCGAAAAACCCACGGTCAAACGCGGATCGAGCGAGGCGTAAGGATCCTGGAAGATAAACTGGATATCGCGACGCAGCGACGCCAGCGCATTGCCCTGCAGCGCATCGATGCGTTGGCCGTCAAAAGTAATGGTACCGCCCTGGCTGGCTACCAGCCGCAGCAGCGAACGCCCGGTAGTGGATTTTCCGCAGCCGGATTCCCCCACCAGCGCCAGCGTTTCACCGGCATGGAGATCGAAACTGACTTTCTCGACCGCGTGCACGCGGCGTTTAACGCGATTGAGTAAACCGCCGCGAATATCAAAGCGCGTGACTAAATCGCGCACCTGCAAAATCGGCGGTCGATCGTGACGCACCGTGTCCTGCGGCGCGGCCTGTTCTTCACGTCCGTTGCTATGCAATAAGGGAAATTTAGCCGGTAGCGGCTGGCCATGCATCGCCCCCAGTTTGGGCACCGCCGCCAGCAACGCGCGGGTATAGGGCTGCTGCGGGTCGGCAAACAGCTGCTGCACCGACGCGCGCTCTACCACATCGCCGCGATACATCACCTGCACGCGATCGGCCATCTCCGCCACCACGCCCATATCATGGGTGATGAAAATCACCCCCATCTGCATCTCTTTTTGCAGCACGCGGATCAACTGCAGAATTTGCGCCTGAATAGTGACGTCGAGTGCGGTGGTGGGTTCGTCAGCAATCAGCAGCGCCGGTTTGCACGACAGCGCCATGGCAATCATCACGCGCTGGCGCATGCCGCCTGAGAGTTGATGCGGATAGCGTGATAACACATTTTGCGCTTCGGGAATGCGCACCAGATCGAGCATGCGCCGCGCTTCCGCCAGCGCCTGCTGGTGACTTTTTCCCTGATGCAGACGGATGGATTCCGCAATCTGCTCGCCAACGGTAAACACCGGGTTGAGCGAGGTCATCGGCTCCTGAAAGATCATCGCCATATCGGCGCCGCGCACTTTGCGCATCTGACCGTTCGACGCGCGCATCACATCCAGCACCTCGCCATTGCGACGCCGCAGCTGGATATCTCCGCTCACTTCGCCGCCGGCCTGCTGAATCAAGCGCATCAGCGCCAGCGAGGTGACGGATTTGCCCGAGCCCGATTCGCCCACCAGCGCCAGAGTTTCACCGCGATGCAGGTCGAGCGACAGGTTGCGTACCGCTTCGGTAATGCGCCCTTCATGCTCAAAGCGCACGTTAAGATCGCGCACCGCCAGAACCTGCTCCGGCGCAAACTGCAGCTGTTGGTCCGTCATGCCTGCTCCTTAGCTGTCGCGGTAAATCGCTACCTCAACATCGCCATTCACATAGGCGAATCCGCGATACATGCCTTCGCTGTTAAACGGCAGCGCCACATTTCCTGCGGCGTCAATGGCAATCAGCCCGCCGCTGCCTTCCAGCTCTTGCACTTTGTCATGAATGACGTTGGCGGTGGCCTGTTGCAGCGAGCGTCCGGCGTAATGCATCTGCGCCGCCACGTCGTAAGCGGCGAGCGTACGGATAAACACTTCGCCGGTACCGGTACAGGAGACCGCTACGGTGTCGTTGCTGGCGTAGCAGCCTGCGCCGACTAAAGGCGAATCGCCCACACGACCGGCCTGTTTGTTGGTCATGCCGCCGGTTGAGGTGGCGGCCGCCAGATTACCCTGAAGATCGAGCGCGACCGCACCGACGGTGCCGAATTTGCGATCCGGGTCCAGCGGATCGTCGCTGTGACTGTTTGCTTCGCCGTCGTGATCCAGCACCATCTGCTGGCTGTGCAGCGCGCGCTGCAGCTGCTCCCAGCGCTCTGGCGTGGAGAAGAAATCGGCGTCGACCGGCGCTAAACCTTGCTCAGCGGCGAAAGCTTCTGCGCCCGCACCGATAAACAGTACGTGCGGGCTATTCTCCAGCACCTTACGCGCCGCCAGAATCGGATTGCGGATGTGGCTGACGCCCGCGACCGCGCCGACGTCCAGCGTGCGGCCATCCATAATGCTGGCATCGAGTTCATGCGTGCCCTGATGAGTGAACACCGCGCCCTTGCCAGCGTTAAACAGCGGACACTCTTCCAGCAGGCGTACGGCTTCGGTAACGGCATCTAACGCGCTGCCGCCCGCCGCAAGAATTTGCTGGCCTGCGGTAACGATTGCGGTGAGTTGCTGACGATAGTGCTGCTCTTTTTCGGCGCTCATTGCCGCACGCGTAATCGCGCCCGCACCGCCGTGAATTGCGATAACTGCTTTAGCCATAACCGGTACCCTGTTAAGGAATCAGAACCAAAAACACTGATTTAGAATGGTTTTCATCTTTTTTTGGCAATTTTCGACTATAGAAAGGCACCCTCATCTTGTAAAGCAGAAACTGCCTGCGCGGTCATAACCTTTTATTGTGGATTATGCTTTTTTGGTTGTGATGTGCTTAGCGGATGCGCACCTGTAAAACAGGAAAACCATTTTACCATTCGCACATTCCGTAGCGGCGCGATTTATCGCGCAATAAATTGCGCCGCTACGGAATGTGCATTGATTGAGTAAAGTGCACTCTCGCTTAACGGCCACGCATTACCCATAATAGACCGCATCTGAAATTAACCAGGCAGAGATGGACATGGAACCTTTTACCGCAGGATTAATCTCCCTCGAAGACGCGCAGCAAAAGATGCTGCAACAGCTGACGCCGATTAGCGATTCGATCAACGTCTCGCTGTTTGAGGCCGCCGGACGTATCACCGCCAGGCCGATCAACTCGCCGCTCGATGTCCCCTCGTTTGATAACTCGGCGATGGATGGTTACGCGCTGCGTCTGGCCGACATCGCACCCGATCGCGTGTTCCCGGTGGCCGGTAAAGCCTTCGCCGGTGCGCCGTTTAACGGTGCGTGGCCCGCGGGCAGCGTGATCCGCATCATGACCGGCGCGCCGATTCCCGCCGGTTGTGACGCCGTGGTGATGCAGGAGCAAACGGAGCAACGCGACGGCGGCATTGTGATTACCGCGCCGGTGCAGGCTGCGCAAAATATTCGTCGCATCGGTGAAGACATTCAGGCGGGCAAACAGGTGCTGGACGCCGGTGTGCGCCTTGGTGCGGCCGAACTGCCGCTGCTGGCGTCGCTGGGGATTGCTGAAGTCAGCGTGCTGCGCAAACTGCGCGTGGCAATCTTCTCCACCGGCGATGAACTGCAGGCGGTCGGCCAGCCGCTGGCGGAAGGTCAGATTTACGATACCAACCGCTTTACCGTGGCGTTAATGCTTAACAAGCTGGGCTGCGAAGTGATCGATCTCGGTGTGATTGCTGACGATCAGGCGGCGCTGCGTACCGCCTTTACCGAAGCCGATCGCCAGGCCGATGTGGTGATCAGCACCGGCGGCGTGTCGGTTGGCGAAGCCGATTTCACCCGTGCGATACTGGAAGAGCTCGGCGCTATTACCTTCTGGAAACTGGCGATCAAACCGGGCAAACCCTTTGCTTTTGGTCGCCTGGCCAACAGCTGGTTCTGCGGTTTACCGGGCAATCCGGTTTCTGCGGCGGTAACCTTCTATCAATTGGTCCAGCCGCTGCTGGCCACCTTAACCGGCCAAACCACGCGCATCATGCCGCTACGCCAACGTGCGCGCGCCACCCAGCGTTTGAAGAAATCGCCGGGTCGTCTCGACTTCCAGCGTGCGATTCTCAGCCGCGGTGACGATGGTGTGCTGGAAGTGCGCAGCACCGGTGCGCAAGGTTCGCATGTGTTCAGCTCGTTCGCGCTGGCTAACTGCTTTGTGGTGCTGGAGCGCGAGCGCGGCGATGTGGAACCGGGCGAATGGGTGGAGATCGAAGCCTTTAATAGCTTGCTGGAGGGCTAATGAGCGTTGAGTTGAGCGATGAAGAGATGCTGCGCTATAACCGTCAGATTGTCCTGCGCGGTTTTGATTTTGATGGCCAGGAGAAGCTAAAGGCGGCACAGGTGTTGGTGATCGGCCTCGGCGGACTCGGCTGTGCGGCGGCGCCCTATCTGGCCTCGGCGGGTGTGGGACATCTCACGTTGCTCGATTTCGACAGCGTTAGCCTCAGTAATCTCCAGCGCCAGATCCTGCACAGTGATGCGAAAATTGGCGTAGCGAAAGTCGCCTCGGCGCAGCAGCAGTTGGCGGCAATTAATCCGCATTGCCAGCTGGAGCCGATTGATGCGCAGCTGGATGACGCGCAGCTCAGCACGTTAATTGCGCGCCATGATGCGGTGGTGGATTGCACCGATAACGTCGATACCCGCGAGCAGATCAACCGCCTCTGTTTTCAGCACAAGGTGCCGCTGATTTCCGGCGCAGCGATTCGCATGGAAGGCCAGCTCAGCGTATTTACCTGGCAGCCCGGCGAGCCGTGTTATCGTTGCATCAGCCGTTTGTTTGGCGATCAGGTATTAAGTTGCGTAGAAGCCGGCGTGATGGCGCCGCTGGTTGGCGTAGTTGGTGCAATGCAGGCGATGGAAACCTTAAAAGTGCTGACGGCGTTCGGTCAACCTGCTAGCGCACGCTTATTGATGTACGACGCGATGAGCGCGGAGTTCCGCAGCATGAAGGTGGCGCAGGATGCGCATTGTGAAGTGTGTGGTGAACAAGGTCGCCATGAATGACGACCTTACAGATGTAAGTCGCGGGTTTTCGTAGGGTGCGCATTCATGCGCACCTGGTTTTTCACAATTAAACAATACCCTGGCTGCGCAGGTAATCTTCATAGTTACCGGTGAAGTCGATAATACGATCGGCTTTCATCTCCATCACGCGGGTAGCCAGCGAGCTAACAAACTCACGGTCGTGCGAGACGAAAATCAGGGTGCCTTCGTACATCTCCAGCGCCATGTTGAGCGACTCGATCGATTCCATATCCAGGTGGTTAGTCGGTTCATCCATGATCAGGATGTTTGGCTTTTGCATCATCAGCTTGCCAAATAGCATGCGACCCTTCTCACCACCGGACAGCACCTTAGCGGGCTTGTTGATCTCGTCGTGACCAAATAGCAGACGACCAAGAATACTGCGCACCGCCTGTTCGTCATCGCCTTCCTGCTTCCACTGGCTCATCCAGTCGAATACCGTCAGATCGTCAGCGAAGTCTTCCGCGTGATCCTGGCCGTAATAACCAATGCGCGCATTCTCAGACCATTTCACTGTGCCGCTATCCGGCGTATGTTCACCGACCAGCGTTTTCAGCAGCGTAGTTTTACCGATACCATTGGCACCGAGAATCGCCAATTTCTCGCCGACTTCTAACATCAGGTTGAGTTTATTAAACAGCGGACCGTTATCAAAACCTTTGGTCAGCGCTTCAACTTCCAGCGCATTACGGAACAGCTTCTTATCCTGATCAAAACGGATAAACGGGTTTTGACGGCTGGAGGCTTTAACTTCTTCCAGCTTAATTTTATCAATCTGTTTGGCACGCGAAGTCGCCTGACGCGATTTAGAGGCGTTGGCGCTAAAACGGCTAACAAACGATTGCAGATCGGCAATTTGCGCTTTCTTCTTGGCGTTATCCGATAATAAACGTTCGCGTGACTGGGTAGCCGCGGTCATATATTCGTCATAATTACCCGGATAAACGCGCAGTTCACCGTAATCCAGATCCGCCATGTGCGTGCACACCATATTCAGGAAGTGACGGTCATGCGAAATGATGATCATGGTGCTGTTACGTTCGTTGAGCACTTGCTCCAACCAACGAATGGTATCGATATCCAGGTTGTTGGTCGGTTCATCGAGCAACAAAATATCAGGATTGGCAAATAATGCCTGCGCTAAAAGGACACGCAATTTCCAGCCCGGCGCAATTTCGCTCATCGGACCGTAATGCTGCTCCACAGGAATGCCAACGCCCAGTAATAATTCACCGGCACGTGATT
Source organism: Pantoea endophytica (assembly GCF_002858935.1). Lineage (GTDB taxonomy): Bacteria > Pseudomonadota > Gammaproteobacteria > Enterobacterales > Enterobacteriaceae > Pantoea > Pantoea leporis. The sequence continues at coordinate 357,610 of NZ_PJRT01000002.1, forward strand.
CTGAACTGTAACCGTCCATCTCGCCGTATTCGACTTCAAGGTCGGCCACTTTATAGCCTTCCTCTTCGCTCATTTCTGGCAATGCATATATACGGTCACGCTCTTGCTTCACTGCCCACAATTCATTGTGGCCCATGATCACGGTGTCCAGCACACTATATTGCTCGAAGGCAAATTGGTCCTGACGTAACTTACCGATACGCTCATTTGGGTCGAGGGAAACATTTCCACCCGTTGGCGCCAAATCGCCGCCCAGTATTTTCATAAAGGTAGATTTACCGCTGCCGTTCGCACCGATTAAACCGTAACGATTACCGCCGCCAAATTTAACGGAGATATTTTCGAACAGCGGCTTACTGCCGAACTGCATGGTGATATTGCTGGAAACTAACACGGCATTGACCTTTGTTACGCAGTGGAGGAAAAAACAGCGGGCATTATGCCAGAAGCGGGCACCCGGACGCCACCTCTGCGCCAGAGGCAGACGTTACGTTGGGCTAAAGGTGTTGTTGCTCATAAAGAAATAAAAACAACAAAAAAGCCGGGGGCATTTGCCCCCGGCTCCCACTTACAAGGATTGTGCGGATTATTTGATCAGGAAAGTGTCGAGGCTTTTACCTGAATCCAGCGCTTTTTTAATCGCTGCTGGTGTACGGCCCTGACCGGTCCAAGATTTTACTTCACCGTTTTCGTCGGTGTAGGAATATTTTGCCGGGCGTGGTGCACGCTTAGCGCGTTTTTTACCAACTTCCAGAGCGCCCAGTAATTCGTTCGGGTCAATACCATCAGCCAGCAGCATTTCGCGATATTTAGACAGCTTCTCTTCTTTTTCGCGGTTCTGCGCTTCTTCAGCGTTTACTTCGTCACGACGTTCAGTCACGACAACCGTTAATTTTTCCAGAATTTCTTCCAGATCGCTCAATGGCAGTTCACGAGCCTGTGCACGTAATGTGCGAATGTTGTTCAGAACTTTAAATGCGTCACTCATCACAATGTCCTTGCTTAAGGGGGTTAAATAAACTGTAGTGGCAAGATTACCTAATTCAAATAAAAAAATAAATTAATTTTATTGCCCGGATTAATCTGAAGTTGCTTACATATTTCTTACGTTAGGGTTTAAAACGCGGATAACCGCTTTAATTAACCCTGAATTAACAACCGTAATGTGTTCCATATGTAGCAACTGGAATCGATTTCAAAGCAATATTCCCAGGTAATAAACAATCATTTAGCGGCTATTACGCGCTGCAGCATTAGTGAGCATAATGGTAAGCAAGGATTAATGGTGTAACGTAAAACCTGATGTCATCACGGATTATTATATTGCCCGGGATGAGAGAAGAATCTCATTTTTTCATATCGTGCCGATAAAAAAAGCCGGTGTTTAACCGGCTGCTAAGGGAAATTAATGCACTTCCGTTGCGGGACCAAACACAGAATAGTCTGGCAAATTGACGTTTTGATAAGGTTCCCAGCCACCGCCCAGCGCTTTATATAACGCCACTAAATCAAGTGCACTTTGCATCCGCGCCTGTGTCGATTGCGCTTTAGCTTGCGCCAGTTGTCGCTGCGCATCTAATACATCGAGGAAGGTGGAAATACCCTGACGATAACTGTCGCTGGCCAAATCAAATGCACGTTGCAGTGCGCCGGTGGTTTCATCCAGCGCTATAACCTGCTGCTGATCGGCGCGATAACTGACCAACGCGTTCTCCACATCCTGCAGCGCAGTTAATACCGTTTGCCGATAATCGAGCGCCGCGCTGGCTTGCTGCGCGCGCGCCAGTTTTACGCTGGAGACTAAACGGCCGCCCTGAAAAATTGGAATCGACAGCGACGGACCAACGCTGAAGAAGTGGCTGCTCCAGTCATCCAGATAGCTGGCATCGGTATTTCGCACGCCCAGTTGCCCGGTGAGCGACAAGCTGGGGAACAGCTCGGCAACGGATACGCCAATATTCGCGGTCTGCGCATGCAGCGTGGCTTCAGCCTGGCGAATATCCGGACGTCGGCGCGCCAGCGTTGACGGAATGCCCACCGGCACCAATTTCGGCAAATCAGGCAGCGGTTTTTTGTTCATCAATTCGTTATCCAGTGCGCCCGGTGTTTTACCCAGCAGCACCGCCAAACCGTTCATCGCCTGCAACTGCTGCGCCTGATATTGCGGCAGCTGCGCATTCAGCGAGGCTAATTGCGCGCGGGCATTTTCCACATCCGTGGTCGGCGCTAAGCCGTTTTGCTGCTGGCTCTTTGTCAGTTCCCAGGTTTGCTGCGCGACCTCAATTTGCTGCTGCAAGGTCGCCAGCACCGCCTGCGAACCGCGCAATTGCAGATAGGCGCGCGCCACTTCGGCTTCCAGCGAGACCAGCGCATCGTTGCGTTGCTCAATGGCCGCCTGCTGCTGAGCATCCGCGGCTTCCATCTGGCGGCGTACTTTGCCCCATAGATCCAGCTCCCAGCTGGCGTCAAAGCTGCCCTGATACAGGGTGACGGAATGGTCTAAACCGTTGAGCTGGCTGGCGACATCGCTATCAACCTGGTCATAAACGCCGTTGGATTTCAGCAAGCCTTTTAAACCGAGCTGCTGACGGGTCACTTTTGCCGAGCCGTTAAGCGAAGGGAATAACCCACCGCGCGCCTGCGCCAGCTGCTCACGCGCCCCGGCAATACGCAGCACCGATTGTTGCAGCGTTAAGTTGCCGGCAATAGCGCGCTCAATCAGGCTATCAAGCTGCGGATCGTTAAAGCTTTTCCACCACAGCGGATTGGTCGCTGCCGCCAGCGGCTTAGACGCTTGCTGTGAAGGCAAATCATGGTAACCGCCCGGCGTGTGCGCCTGCGGCGGCTGATAATCAGGTCCTACGGCGCATCCGGCCAGCAACAGTGACAGCGCCAGCAACGTCAGTGACGGCGTAGAGCGCGAAAACTTACTCATTTTAATGTGCTCCTGCACTGCCTTCGCTCTTGATCGGCGAAAGCAACCAACAAAATGGAATCAATAGCAACGCCACGATACTCAGGCCCGTAAATACGTCGATGTACGCCAGAATACGGGCCTGCGCGATCATCTCCTGGTAGAGCTGCCCGCTCGCCAGCACCAGCGGATCGCCCACTGCGGTGGTGAAATTACGGATCGAATCAGCCCAATGCTGCAGCGTGAGATTGTAAGGCTCATTGAGCGGCGACATGTTGTGCACCATGTTGGCCGATCGCGTCTGCATGCGTTCGGTAATGCCCGCCGTCGACAGCGAAATTCCGATCGAACCCGCGACGTTACGGAACATGGTGAACAGCGCCGACGCATCGGCGTTTAATCGCTGCGGCACGGTGATGAACGCAATGGTGGTCAGCGGCACAAACAGGAAGCCAAGGCCAATCGACTGCGCGCTGCGCATTAACACCAGCGTGGTGAAATCAACGTTGGGCGTAAGCCGGGTGGAATAGAAGAAGGCGCTGGCAAGGCAGGTGAAGCCGAATGCGATAATGTAGCGCGTTTGCACAATCGGCATCAGCTTCAGCACGATGGGTATCGTCAGCACAATCAATATTGCGCCGGGCGACAGCACCAGCCCCGACCAGGTTGCGGTGTAACCGAGATCCTGCTGCGCCAGTTGGGGAAGTACCACCGAACTGCCGTACAAAATCATCGCCATGCCCGCCATCAGCAAGCCCGCCACCCAGAAGTTACGATCCTTCATTACGCTAAGATCGACCACCGGTTTGCGTGCATACAGCAGCCAATAAATGGCGCCGATAATGCCGATCACCGCCAGCATGGCGAACAGGCGAATGAAGTGCGAGGCAAACCAATCTTCATCTTCGCCACGATCGAGGAACACCTGCAAACAGCCAAGTCCCAGCGTGATCAGGCTGATGCCAATGTAGTCGATCTTCAGGCGGCCTTTATCCCACTTGCGCTCCCACGGCGGATCTTCCAGCAGCTGGTAAATTGCCATTACCGTCAAAATACCGACTGGAATATTAATGAAGAACACCCAGCGCCAGCTGTAGTTGTCGGTGATCCAGCCGCCCAGCGTCGGACCAATCACCGGCGCGACGATAATCGCAATCGACGATAGACCAAAGGCTTTGCCGCGATCTTCCGCTTTGAAGTAATCGAGCAGCACCGATTGCTGTACCGGCTGCAATCCGCCGCCAAAAAAGCCCTGCAGGATGCGGAACAGAATGATCTGCCACAGCTCCGTTGCGATGCCGCACAGGAAGGAGCAGATGGTGAACATCACGATGCAAATCAGGAAGAACTGCTTGCGGCCAAAAAGGCGGCTGAAGAACGCCGAAATGGGCAACACGATGCCGTTCGCCACCAGATAAGAGGTTAAAACCCAGGTCGATTCGTCGTAGCTGGAGGAGAGCGAACCGGCAATGTGTGGCAGCGCGACGTTGACGATGGTGGTGTCGAGGATCTCCATAAACACCGCCAGCGTCACCGTAATGGCGACCAGCCACGGATTGCTGGCCGGACGCCAGCTTTCGCTCGCACTCATTCCACTGTGACCTTCGGCTCAACCGACAAGCCCAGCGGCAGCGGATGATTGGGATCCAATCCTTTATCGATAACGATTTTCACCGGCACGCGCTGCACGATTTTCACGTAGTTGCCGGTGGCGTTTTCCGCCGGGAAGGTGGAGAAACGGGAACCTGATCCCATCTGCACGCTATCCACATGTCCTTCCAGCTTCATATCCGGCCAGGCATCGACACTGATTTCCACTTTATTACCCGGCTTCATGCGCGCCAGCTGTGACTCTTTGAAATTGGCATTAATCCAGATTTCAGGCGAAACCAGCGAGAACAGCGCGCTGCCAGCCTGAACCAGCGTGCCGAGTTGCACGTTACGCTTGGTGACAAAGCCATCGTAAGGTGCGCGAACCTGGGTATATGAGAGATTCAATTCGGCGGTGTTGAGCTGCGCCTGCGCCTGCTCAACCTGCTGCTCACGCGCTTCCACATTGGTTTCCTGCTGGCGGATTTGCAGCTTCACCTGAGAAGCCACTTCAACCTGCGCCTTAGCGCTTTGCAGTTGCGCTTCAGCCGAACGCAATTGCGCGGCGGCAGTATCAATATTGCGCTGTGAAGTGGCACGCGGATCAACACCGCGCTGGCGACGATAATCGGCCTGGGCGTTAAGCAAATTGGCCTGCGCTTTGGCCTGATCGGCGAGAGCTTGATCGCGCTGTGCCGGATACTGCACGCGGGACAAGGCTAACTGCGCCTGCGCCTGATGCAGCTGCGCCTGCGCCAAGCCAAGCTGGGCTTTGGCCTGATCGCGCTGCGCTTCACTGTCGCGCGCATCGATCTCCACCAGCAAATCGCCCTGCTTCACGCGCTGGTTATCATGCACCAGCAGCTTGACCACATATCCGGCTGCTTTCGGCGCGATGGTCACCGCATTGCCTTCGGTAAAGGCATCATCCGTGCTTTCGATATTGCGCGTGGTGAGCCAAAACCATAATCCCACCACGATCATAATCACCACCACAATGGCGAGAAAAATCAGTGGTTTCTTTCCGGGACGTTTACGTTCTGGTTCGTTGTTATCTTGATGGGTATTGGCGGTTTTTTGCGGATCCTGCTGATCGCGTTCAGACGGTTGATTCTGGTTTTCCATAATTTTTCATCGTAGGCAGTTGTCCCGATTCCCGGGCAAAAACGGTCAACATAACCTTAGATGGGAAATTGACAAATGCCAATGCAACTTTACACAAGCCGACATTGGCACGGTGCTAACGCATGAGGTGTAACAGCAGCCATCCGCCTAACATCGACCAGGCCAGCATCGGGATGGAAAACAAGTGGAAACGCCACCAAACGCGCGCGTCCTGCGCCATCCGCAAGGCAATCAGGTTGGCGAGCGAACCCGGCAATAAGCCAAATCCGCCGATATTCACCGCCCACGCCAGCACCTCCGACGGTGGCACTTTCTGCAAAAGCAGAATGGTGGCGGGAACGTTACTAATGAATTGCGACAAGCCAATCGCCAGCAAATAGATTCCGCCCTCGCCTAGCTGACCGATAGCGGCAAAGTGAGGCTGCAGCCAGGACAAATGCATCAACAGGAAGACATCGATAAACATCGCCACGAACACCAGCAGCAAACTCCAGTCGATGCTGATCAACACGCTGCGCGCCATGATCAGGAAACAGGCCGCCACCAGCAGCAGCGCCCAGCCGGTCATTTTCAGCTCGAGCGCGACGATAAATACGATATACAGCAGCACGCTAATCGTGAACAACGGTTTGCGCCACGCCTGAGTTTCACTCTGCTCATGCTTTTGGATCGCGCGCGCCGGGAAACTCCACCAGGTTAACGCCATCAGCGAAAGCAGTAAAAATGCCGCCAGCGGCGCCATCTGCGCAATGAAACCGGGCACGCTAAGCGTGCCGTGACTCCACAGCAGAATGTTTTGCGGGTTACCAACCGGCGTCAGTAAGGAACCCGCGTTCACTGCCAAGGCTTCGAAAATGATCAGGCGCGAAATGGGCAGCCGCGAGAATTTACGCAGCGTCAGCGTCAGCGGCACCAGAATAAACAGCGCAACATCGTTGGTGAGAAAAGTGGAGAGCAACGCGGCGGCGCACACCATGAATAACGCCAATGCGCGTTCATGCTGAAAACGCTGAATCAGACGTGCGCCGAGCACATCAAAATAGCCGCTGTTTTCCAGCCCCTTGGTCAGCACCAGTAAGCCGGTGAGCGTCATGATGGTATGCCAGTCCACAGCGGAAGGCAGTTGCGACCAGCGGAAATTCGCCAGCGGCAACATTATCACACCCAACAGCAACAACAAATGCAAAATACGATCGCGCATAAAAGAACGAAGCAGATTGGGCATGATGGCGGAAGGCCTTGTAGTTAGCGATTCTCGTAGAATTTCTGGAACACGGCCAGAGTTTCATCACTGACGTGATGCTCCAGGCCTTCTGAATCACGGCGCGCGGTTTCCGGGCTAACGCCCAGCGCCAACAGGAAAGTTTCAACAATATGATGGCGGACGCGGCTCGCTTCAGCCAGCTTCTCGCCTTCGGCGGTGAGGAATACACCGCGATAAGGCACTTGCTCAACCAAGCCGGTGGTGCCAAGACGCTTTAACATTTTCGCCACTGTCGGCTGGGAAACCCCCAAACGTGCAGCCATATCCACCTGACGCGCTTCGCCAAATTCACGAATCAAATCAGAAATTAATTCAACGTAGTCATCGATCAGCTCACGACGATGCGCCTCGCGCACCTGACGAAATCCTTCGACATGCTCCTCTATCTCTTTTAGCGGGCCCTGGGGCATGTTGGTGGCGATTTTTGCACGACGACTCATCTAACTTCCTCTTTATTATCTGCCGCACTTTACCTGCGGTGCGGGCTGGCTGCGCCCATTGTAAACCAGGCACAAATAAGCACAAATTTTTCCTAAATAGTGTTGGCTAAAGAGTATAGCCAGTGCTATCTTTGTTGATAATGTAAGCGAATAGCTTATAAAGGCTACAAAGAAATGTCGTCATTCACTCGGGAGGTGAACATGACTACCATGAAAAACTGCCTCGACTGTGGCAAATGTTTCCAGGCTGAACAAAGCAAACCGGCTTTTGAGCTGAAATCGCTGCTGTGCCTGTTGACCCGCTCGCCGTTTGCGCTGCGCTTGATGCTGATTGAAAAGCTCACCGGCAAACAGCTGGTTGAACGTCCGTGCCCAAAACTAATCTGGCGCGGCTAACGTTCCTGACGCATACAAATTCCAATAAAGCCCGCTCATGTAGCGGGCTTTGTGTTTCTGGCGGCAGGTAAATCGTTAATCGCGCCCATAAAAAAACGGTCCCGAAGGACCGTTTATTGTGCAACTGGTCTAAGCAAGAACTTAGAAGCTGTAACCTACGCCAGCAATCCAGGTGCCAACGTCAACGTTGCGGATACGGCTCTGCTCGTAACCCACGTCAACGGCGATGTTTTCGATTGGGTTGAACTGCATGCCCGCACCGTAAGAGAAACCGTAGTCGCTTGAATCAGACTTAGAACGTACTGAATTGTCGTTCTGCTGGTATTTACCGTAGCCCACACCAACAACACCGTAGATGCTCGCCCAGTCGTTCAGACGGTAAGCAGGACCACCGGTGATGCCGTAGTACTGAGCTTTGTTATAAGCGCCAGCATCAGTACGATCTTTTTCGGTATAGGTGAAAGAACCGATCCAACCCAGTGGGTTAGTACCGTCTTCGTAACGATATTTCAGGTTGAAGCCGTTTGCTTTGTTAGCAACGCCTTGATAATCGCTCTGAGCGTAACCACCGGTAACGGTGCTTTGTGCCATGGCAGAACCTGCAGAAACTGCAAGTACACAAGCCAATGCTGAAAGACATGCAATTTTTTTCATAACCACCTCAAATGTGAATATACTTCTCTCCTGACAACGCTTTAAATATAACAAAAAACAGCAAGAAACTCTGCCCGCATTTTGTTGTCTAACAGATTGTTTGGTGTAACAGAAAGTTAATGAAGTTTCCTATGTCATTCATTTTACTTATAAAAAGCATCATATTCCTGCAACATAAATAACGATCACAAAAAATGCCTTTAAGTAAATTCCTAAACTAACCTGACGTTTCTTTACGGAAATGGCACTAAAAATGGCCAAATTCTGACCTGTCAGCGCGTTTTATTTCCCCGATTCGCGTCTCCTTATTTGCCTGAGATTCCATTACACTGAGCGCTTGTTGCTCTACTGTTAATAAATAAAAGGAATGGATTACAGGATGTCTGCCCCTCTGACGACCAAAAATATGGCCCCGGTGTTGTTCCCTATTGCTGTGCTGCTGATTGCCATGCTCTCACTACAGGGCGGCGCTTCACTGGCAAAATCGATGTTTTCCACCGTTGGCGCCACCGGCATTACCGCGCTGCGTCTTGGTCTTGGCACCCTGATTCTCTGCATTATCTTTAAACCCTGGCGTTTGCGCTTCACGCGCGAGCAGCGCAAACCGCTGCTGATGTACGGCTTGGCGCTGGGCTGCATGAACTATCTCTTCTATTTAGCGATTCGCACCGTGCCGCTGGGCGTTGCCGTCGGATTGGAGTTTTTGGGTCCGCTGACTTTGGCGTTGATCGGCGCGCGTCGTCCGCTTGATTTTCTTTGGGTGTTGCTGGCGGTGGCGGGTTTGTGGTTCCTGTTGCCCATCGGTGAAGGGATGAGTCATATCGATCCGCTCGGTGCGTTGCTGGCGGTAGGCGCGGGTGCCTGCTGGGCGGTGTACATCCTTGCAGGACAGCGTGCCGGCGCGGAGCATGGTCCGGCGACGGTGGCGATGGGTTCGCTAATTGCCTCGGTGATTTTTGTGCCGCTCGGCCTGACCTTTGCCGCGCCGGGCATCTGGCATTGGGAAGTATTGCCGCTGGCACTGCTGATCGCCCTGCTCTCCAGCGCCATTCCCTATTCTTTAGAGATGATGGCGCTGACACGACTGCCGGCACGCATTTTTGGTACCTTAATGAGTCTGGAACCGGCGATGGCGGCGTTATCAGGCATGTTATTCCTGGGCGAGCTATTGACGCTGAAGCAGTGGATTGCGCTGCTGGCGATCATCATCGCCTCGGCCGGTTCAACGCTCACCATGAAACAAAAAAGCGCAAAAATAAGCGAAGTCGACATTACGCATCCGCAATAAATATTCAATAATTCAGCCTGCTGCGCGGCAGGCTAAATATAGAAGCATTCTCATTATCATTTTTAACGCGGTATTAAGATTTTTCCGTTATTATTTTGCAACACGTTTAATAAATAATTAACATACCTCACAAGCATCTGTTTTAACTGAAATAATCGTCAAGATGCACAATCCCTGAGCAATATTAAGGTTTATCTATTCCTGTCATTGATTTAATCAACCCTGCAAGTTAAAAAACTGCTGCTATACTTATTTCCGTGCTTGATTAGGACAACCATCAATAAGAGGACATTAATGATGAGTACCGCAAAACTGGTTAAAACTAAATCGTCTGATCTGATTTACACCCGTAATGACGTCGCTGACAGCGATAAAAAAGCGACCATCGAGGTGCTCAACCGTCTGGTAGTGGAGTTTATTGACCTGTCGCTGATCACCAAGCAGGCGCACTGGAACATGCGTGGCGCCAACTTTATTGGCGTACATGAGATGCTGGATGGTTTCCGTACCGCCATTACCGATCACCAGGACACTATCGCTGAACGTGTAGTTCAGCTAGGCGGCGTGGCGCTGGGTACCACTCAGATCGTCAACGATAAAACACCACTGAAAAGCTATCCGTTGAACATTCACAGCGTGCAGGATCACCTGAAAGCGCTGGCCGATCGCTATGCGATTGTGGCGAATGACACGCGTAAAGCTATCACTGAAGTCAGCGATGAAGATACCGCTGACATCTTCACTGCGGCATCGCGCGATCTGGATAAATTCCTGTGGTTTATCGAATCGAATATTGAATAAATTTCAGTGTTATAACGAAGGCGGGTTATCCCGCCTTTTTTTACGTCTGTAACATTGTGGTGCTTTTTTTGACGTTGTTAACATTTCCTTAATCCCTTCTTTCGCTCTCCCCGCCCTTGGTGCACACTGTGCCTGCACCACAACAGCACCACGCACCAAAATGAAGCACCAATAAGGTGCAAAACTTTTCTTCTGCGCAAAATCGTGTCAGCAAGTGCTTAAAACTACTGATTTCGAGCAAAATGAAAAGTTGGCATAATTTTTTCATATGATAGGCCGTACATCGGGCCACCAGGCCTGAGGGGTAATAAGGAAAAAAATGATGAAGTCATTGATTAAAGTCTCCGTGGCCGCGCTGGCGCTGGCCTTCTCGCTTTCCTCCACCGCAGCAGACAAAAAACTGATCGTCGCAACCGACACCGCATTCGTTCCCTTTGAGTTCAAACAAGGCGATAAATACGTCGGTTTTGACATCGATCTGTGGGATGCCATAGCGAAAGAACTGAAACTGGATTACGCCTTCAAGCCAATGGACTTCAGCGGCATCATTCCTGCGCTGCAAACCAAAAACATTGACCTGGCGCTGGCGGGTATCACCATCACCGAAGAACGTAAAAAAGCCATCGAGTTCTCTGACGGCTACTACAAAAGCGGCCTGCTGGTGATGGTGCGCGAGAATGAAAAAGACGTTAAGAGCATTGACGATCTGAACGGCAAAGTGGTGGCGGTGAAGAGCGGCACCGGTTCGGTGGATTACGCCAAAGCGCACATCAAGTCTAAAGACCTGCGCCAGTTCCCTAACATCGACAACGCGTACATGGAGTTAGGCACTAACCGTGCTGACGCCGTGCTGCACGATACGCCGAACATCCTGTACTTCATCAACACCGCCGGTAAAGGCCGCTTCAAAGCGGTAGGCGAGTCAATTGAAGCGCAGCAGTATGGCATCGCGTTCCCGAAAGGCAGCGACGACCTGCGTGAAAAAGTGAACGGCGCCCTGAAAACTCTGCGCGATAACGGCACTTACAACACCATCTATAAAAAATGGTTCGGTACTGAACCAAAATAATTGCGGCCTGAGCCGATTTTTCCAGCAGGGAGCCTGACACTCCCTGCTTTTTACATTTCCACGCAACAGATTTTGGAGTCACACCATGGAGTTTGACTGGAGCGTCATTTGGCCTGCCCTGCCGATTTTAATCGAAGGCGCCAAAATGACCCTGCTGATCTCGGTCCTCGGCCTGGTCGGCGGTTTAATTATCGGTTTAGTTGCCGGTTTTGCCCGCGCCTACGGCGGCTGGATCACCAACAACATCGCCTTAGTCTTCATCGAACTGATTCGCGGCACGCCAATCGTGGTTCAGGTGATGTTTATCTACTTCGCCCTGCCGATGGCTTTCCCGGATCTGCGTATCGATCCGTTCAGCGCGGCGGTGGTCACCATCATGATCAACTCCGGCGCTTATATCGCGGAAATCACGCGCGGTGCGGTACTGTCGATTAATAAAGGCTTCCGTGAAGCGGGTCTGGCGCTGGGTCTGTCGCGCCGCGAGACCCTGCGTTATGTGATCATGCCGCTGGCCCTGCGCCGTATGCTGCCACCGCTGGGTAATCAGTGGATTGTCAGCATCAAAGATACGTCGCTGTTTATCGTGATTGGCGTGGCCGAACTGACGCGTCAGGGTCAGGAGATCATTGCCGGTAACTTCCGCGCGCTGGAGATCTGGAGCGCCGTTGCCATTATCTATTTGGTTATTACGTTGGTGTTGAGCTTTGTGCTGCGCCGTATTGAGAAAAGGATGAAAATTCTGTGATTGAATTTAAAAACGTCTCGAAGAATTTCGGCCAGACTCAGGTTCTGCACAACATCAACCTGAAGATTAATCAAGGCGAAGTGGTGGTGATTATCGGACCTTCCGGTTCCGGTAAATCCACGCTGCTGCGCTGCATCAACAAGCTGGAAGAGATCACCACCGGCGAGCTGATCGTCGATGGTATGAAGGTCAATGATCCGAAAGTGGATGAGCGACTGATTCGTCAGGAAGCAGGCATGGTGTTCCAGCAGTTCCATCTGTTCCCACAGATGAGCGCGCTGGATAACGTCGCCTTTGGTCCGATTCGCGTGCGTGGTACGAAGAAAGAGGAAGCGCATAAGCTGGCGCGTGAGCTGCTGGGTAAAGTGGGCCTCGCCGAGCGTGCACACCACTTCCCGTCTGAGCTTTCCGGTGGTCAGCAGCAGCGCGTGGCGATTGCGCGTGCGTTGGCGGTGAAACCGAAGATGATGCTGTTTGATGAGCCAACCTCAGCGCTGGATCCCGAGCTGCGTCACGAAGTACTGAAAGTGATGCAGGATCTGGCGGAAGAAGGCATGACGATGGTCATCGTGACGCACGAAGTCGGTTTCGCCCAAAAAGTGGCTTCGCGTCTGATCTTTATCGACAAAGGCACCATCGCAGAAGATGGCAACCCGGACGATCTGATCACCAACCCGCCGAGCGACCGTCTGCGCGAGTTCCTGCAGCACGTATCCTAAGCTCTGCCATTAAACCGTCGCCCATTTTCGGCGGCGGTTTTTTACATGCAGCATTTGTAGCGGCGCGATTTATCGCGCCACTACGGCAGGTACCACGATTCAATTTTCCTTTTCAAAATCTTCACCTTCCATCACTGACTATACTTCTCTCTTGTGCCGCTGCGCGAAGCTAAAGGAGAAAAGCGATGTCGTCTGCCAGCCCACCATGGCGTTCAGCCGTGTGGTTACTCTTCAGTTTGTTCACTCTGTTTCTCATTCCCCCGGCGCAGGCCGTTAATCTGCCGCAGGCGGCCGTCGCAGCACAGCAGTCGCAAACCCCGGCAGCGGATGATAAAGCCGAAGGCGAACCCAGCTTAGACGAGAAAAAAGCCGCCTATGCCGCGCTGGCGAATATTCTGGATAACAACGCCTCGCGTCAGGAGCTGATCGATCAGTTACGTCAGGCTGCCAACAGCCAATCCACCAGCGACCAACCGGTGCTGGCGCCGCCGCAGGCCAATCAGGACGATCTCACGGTACTGGAGAGCGTCACCAGCGTAACGCGTGAATATGGCGGCGCGGTGGCCGCGCAGTTTGTGCAACTGCATGACAACATCACCAATGCGCCACACAAATCCTTTAACCAGCAAACCTTCTTCAACGCGCTGAAATACTTCGCTGCGCTCTCCGCCGCGGTGTTTGCATTTTACTGGCTGACACGCCGCCTGATGTGGCCGGTGTGGCGCCGCATGGGCCGCTGGGGACGCGATCAAAACCTTGAGCGCACCAAGTGGCTGCACTTGCCCGCCACTATCTTGATGGCCTTTGTGCTCGATATTGTGCTGCTAGCGCTGACGCTGTTTGTCGGTCAGATCATCAGCGACAACTATCACAACAACAACCGCACCATCGCCTATCAGCAAGGCCTTTTCCTTAACGCTTTCGCGCTGATTGAGTTCTTTAAAGCGGTGCTGCGGCTGATATTCTGCCCGCGTTTCCCTTCGCTGCGCTTCTTCCACTTAACCGATGCGCGCGCCAGCTACTGGAACACACGTTTGAGCTGGCTAAGCGGCATCATCGGTTACGGTTTACTGGTGGTGGTGCCGATTGTCTCCAATCAGGTGAATATTCAGGTGGCGGCGCTGGTCAACATGCTGATTATGGGGATCATGACCGGCTGGGCGCTGTGGCTGATTTTCCGCAACAAAAGCAACATCCATCATGAACTGTCGCGTCTTGCCGATCGCAGCTTGAGCTTCTTTGCGCTGTTCATCCGCGCCTTTGGCATGGTGTGGCACTGGCTGGCCAGCGCCTACTGTATCGCGCTGTTCCTGTTCTCGATCTTCAATCCCGGCGACAGCCTGAAGTTTATGATGTCCGCCACGGTGCGCAGCCTGGCGATCGTGGTTATCGCTGCGCTGATTTCCGGCATGCTGACGCGCTGGATTGGCAAAACCGTCACGCTGTCGCCCGACATGCGCCGCAACTATCCCGAGCTGCAAAAGCGCGTTAACGATTGGGTGAAAGCGCTGCTGAAACTGGCGCGCGTGGTCACGGTGTTTGCCACGCTGTTGCTGCTGCTCAACGCATGGAATCTGTTTGATCTCTGGCACTGGCTCACGCTTGGCGCCGGCCAAAAAATGGTGGATGTGCTGATTCGTATCGTGATCATTGTGCTGCTGTCGGCAGTCGGCTGGACGCTGCTGGCAAGCCTGATCGAAAGTCGCCTCGCCTCGGATTCGCATGGCCGCCCCATGCCGAGCGCACGCACCCGCACGCTGCTGACGCTGTTTCGTAACGCGCTGGCGGTCGTAATAAGCACCATCACCATTATGATTTTGCTGTCGGAAGTGGGCGTGAATATTGCGCCGCTGCTAGCCGGTGCCGGTGCGCTCGGTCTGGCGGTATCATTCGGTTCGCAAACGCTGGTGAAAGACATCATCACCGGCATTTTTATCCAGTTTGAGAACGGCATGAACACCGGTGATTTAGTCACCATTGGCCCGATCACCGGCACCGTAGAGCGCATGTCGATTCGCTCGGTGGGCGTGCGTCAGGATACCGGTGCGTATCACATTATTCCGTGGTCATCGATCACCACCTTCGCCAACTTTGTGCGCGGCATCGGCTCGTTCGTGGCGAACTACGATGTGGATCGCAGTGAAGATACCGAACGCGTTAACCAAACGCTGCAGGGCGCGGTGAAAGAGCTGCTGGAGAACCCGGAGATTCGCGGCATGGTGATTGGCGAGCCGAGTTTTGCCGGATTAGTGGGATTAACCAACCAATCCTTTACCGTGCGCGTGTCATTCACCACCCAGCCGCTGAAGCAGTGGACGGTACGTTTTGCGCTGGATGATAAGGTGAAGAAGCATTTTGATGCGGCCGGCATTAAAGCGCCGCATCAAACGGTAGCAGTGATGCAAACCGGCAGCGATATTACCACCGCTGCCAGCTTACCGGCGTTGCCGCCGGCGCAATGAGGTTAGCGTTTCAGCCGTTTGGCGCGCGTCGCCGGCGGCTGGAACGTCCAGGCGATAAAGCGGCTCTGCTTCTGACCTTGCGCCATTTCGATGATGCGCACTTCATAAGCATCGAGATCGCGCAGTTGGTCGCGCAGCGCCGGTAAATTCTCTTTGCGCGAGACCAGCGAGGTGAACCAAATAATGGCGTCTGAGTGCGTCACGCTTTCAGCAATCATTTGACCAACGAACTTGCGCTCGCCGCCGTCACACCACAATTCGTTGTGATGGCCACCAAAATTGAGCGGCGCATTTTTGCCTAAGCCAAGGTTGCGCGTTTTGCGCTGACCCACGCTGGCCGCCTCTTCCGCAGATGAATGGAAAGGCGGATTGCACAGCACCGCATGATAGCGTTCATTCTTATGCACCACGCCGGCGAAAATCGCCGAGGGCTCTTTTTGCCGACGCAGACGCACGCCGCGCTGCAAGCCCGGATTACTCGCCACAATCTGCCCGGCCACGGTAATCGCTTCGGCGGTGATATCGGTGCCGGTGAAGCGCCAGCCATATTCGGCGTTGCCAATCAGCGGATAGATGCAGTTCGCGCCGCAGCCGATATCCATTACATCCAGATCGCGTGGAACCACGCCACCGTTGTCGCTCGCCAGCAGATCGGCCAGCGCATGCACGTAATCGGCACGGCCCGGCACCGGCGGCGTCAGATAACCTGTAGGTAGCTGCCAGTTGAGGTTGTAGAACAGCTTCAGCAGCGCCTGATTCAGCAGCATCACCGCTTCAGGATCGGCGAAATCCACCGATAATTCGCCGTAGCCGTTGGGACGCACTTTCACCGCCAGCGGCGGATGGGCTGCGGTCAGAGCAGCAAAATCATAACGGCCCTGGTGGCGGTTACGCGGATGGAAAGGTGACGTGGCGGCTGGCTTGTTCATAGTTTCTCCGGAAAATAGCGCGGGCGTAAGATACTCTGGCTAGCGGCATCGCACAATGCGCTTAATCGAATTCACCGTATTAGATGAGATTAGTGCACCACACTCAGGTTCTCTTATAAGGATGGTTATGACTCGTCAGCGTTACTCTTATCAGCCCCGCGCGGGACACGGTTTGCCGCACGATCCGTTGAACGCCATCGTCGGCCCTCGCCCAATCGGCTGGGTCAGCTCGCAAAGCGCCAGCGGGGTTCGCAATTTAGCGCCCTACAGCTTCTTTAACTGCTTTAACTATCATCCGCCGATTATTGGTTTTGCCAGCAGCGGCTGGAAAGACAGCGTACAAAATATTTCAGAGACCAAAGAGTTTGTCTGGAATCTGGCCACGCGTCCGCTGGCCGAGGCGATGAATGAGAGCTCCGCATCAGTGTCGTCCGAACAGGATGAGTTTGCGCTGGCGGGATTAACGCCGCTTGCAGCGTCACATGTCAATGTCAGCATGGTGGCGGAAAGCCCGGTGAATTTTGAGTGTAAGTTGACGCAGTTGATTCAGTTGCAGGATGCCCAAGGCCAGCCGATTGATAGCTGGCTGGTGCTGGGCGAAGCGGTCGCCATTCATATTGATGAAGCCCTGCTGGAAGAGGGTATTTATCAAACGGCCAAAGCGCAGCCGATCCTGCGTGCCGGAGGCCCGTCGGCCTATTACGGCATCAGCGAAGAACTGCGTTTCGATTTGGTGCGCCCGGACGCTCGCCGCTGATCCTTGGTCAGGTCGCCGTAAATGGCGACCATGTTACAAACCGCTCTTCAACACCTCTACCGCCCGCGCGATCTCCGGTGCCAGCCAGCGGTCTTCCTGCCAGTTGGCAACCACCGCGCGCAAGCGTCGCAATGCCTGCGCCGTTCCCTGCGCCAGCTGCTCTTCGCCGTGGAAATCCAGCGCCTGCGCCGCCAGCAGATACTCGATCGCCAGAATCTGCCACACGTTGCCCACCAGCTTCAGCAGCTTCAGCGCCGCGCCGGTGCCGAGGCTGAGATGATCCTCCTGCAAACCCGACGTCACATAGTTATCCAGCACCGCCGGCTGCGCCAGCTGGCGATTCTCCGCACAGAGTGACGCCGCCACATACTGCGCAATCATCATGCCGGAGTTAACGCCCGGCTGCGCCACCAGAAACGCCGGCAAGCCGCTCACCAGCGGATTGACCAAACGATCAAGCCGCCGCTCAGCGATGCTGCCGATTTCCGCCATGGCAATCGCCAGCAGATCCGCCGCCATCGCCACCGATTCGCCGTGCGGGTTAGCCTGCGACACTACGCGCCAGTTATCCGCCGTGCCGAGCACCAGCGGATTATCGGTGCAGGCATTGAGTTCGGTTTCAATCTGGCGCGCCGCGTGATCGAACTGATCGCGGCTGGCGCCATGTACCTGCGGCATGGATCGCAGGCTGAGCGCATCCTGGGTGCGAATGCCAACGCTGGTCGCCAGCAGCGGACTATCACTCAGCAATGCGCGTAAGCGCTGACCGCTCAGCTGCATGCCCGGACTGGCTTTCAGCGCGATCACTTCGGCATCAAAGGCCACCCGCTGTCCACGCAGCGCCTCAAAACTCATCGCACCGGTGACATCGGCCCAATCCAGCAAACGCGCCGCATCATCCAGCGCCAGGCAGGACAAGCCGGTCATGCACGGCGTGCCGTTGACCAGGCTCAAACCCTCTTTGGCCCCCGGACGATAAGGCTGTAATCCCGCCAGCGTTAACGCCTGCGCCGCGGGCATGATCTGGTTTTGATACTCCACGTCGCCGACACCAATCAGCGCCAGACCGATATGCGCCATATGGCTGAGGTAGCCGACCGAACCCTGCGACGGCACCTGCGGCGTTATCTGCTGATTGAGCAGCGCCAGCAGATGCTGCACCAGCGCCACCGACACGCCCGATTTGCCGTGGCTGTAATTGGCAATCGCCGCGCACAGAATGGCGCGCGCCTGCTCACGCGTCAGCAGCGGACCCACGCCACAGGCGTGACTCAGCAGCGTATTGCGCGACAGCTGGCTGAGCTGATCTTCCGGCAGCGTGATGTTGCACAGCGCGCCGAGGCCGGTATTGATGCCGTAAGCTATCAGGCCGCTGGCGACAATCTCATCGACAATCGCGCGCCCCTGCGCAATACGCTGCCAGGCGCTGACGCTCAA
Organism: Pantoea endophytica; assembly: GCF_002858935.1. Classification (GTDB taxonomy): domain Bacteria; phylum Pseudomonadota; class Gammaproteobacteria; order Enterobacterales; family Enterobacteriaceae; genus Pantoea; species Pantoea leporis. Next base: position 376,200 of record NZ_PJRT01000002.1, read on the forward strand.
ACTCAGTTCCGCGTTGTGCCGCGCCACCTGCACCAGCTCTTGCCAGGTTAATGGGCTGTCGCCCCATACAATGGTCATGCTGGCTGCTCCGCGCCGTGATGGCTGGAGATAAACTGCTTAAAGCGCTGCGATCCCTGGGCGCCAAACATCTCTTCCGGCGCGCCCTGACAATCAATGGTGCCCTGATGCATAAACACCACGCGGTTGGAGACGTTGCGCGCAAAGCCCATTTCGTGCGTCACCACCAGCATGGTGCGCCCCTCTTCCGCCAGGCTGCGCATCACTTTCAGCACTTCGCCCACCAGTTCTGGATCGAGCGCCGAAGTCGGTTCATCAAACAGCATCACTTCCGGATCCATCGCCAGCGCGCGGGCAATCGCCACGCGCTGCTGCTGGCCGCCCGAGAGTTGCGCCGGGTAGAAATCCTTGCGATTGAGTAAGCCAACGCGATCCAGCAGTTGCTCCGCCTGGGCGATGCAGCTTTTCTTGTCGCGCTTCAGCACATAGTGCGGCCCTTCAATGACGTTTTGCAGCACCGTCATGTGCGACCAAAGATTAAAGCTCTGGAACACCATGCCAAGGCGCGAACGCAAGCGCTCAATCTGTTTCGGATTGGCCGCCAGCTGATGGCCGCGCGCATGGCGTTTCATCTCAATGGTTTCACCGCCGACGCTCACCACGCCAGCATCCGGCGTTTCCAGCAGGTTGATGCAGCGCAGCAAGGTACTTTTGCCCGAGCCGCTGGCACCAAGAATCGAGATGACATCGCCTTGATGCGCCTGTAGCGAAATGCCTTTCAGAACTTCCATCGCGCCAAAGGATTTATGGATATCAGTGGCGGATAAGGTAACGGGTGATGTGGAATGCATATTACTCTCCGGCAAGCGGTTTAACGGCGGGCATCGGCTTTTTTGCGACACGATGCGCCGGGGTCAGACGGCGCTCTAACAGCGCGTATAGCTGGACGATAATAAAGTTGAGGATCAGGTAGATCGCCGCCGCACAGACAAACACCTCCATGGTGCGATAGGTACGCTGAATGATCTGCTGCGCCACGCCAGTCACGTCCCACACGGTGACGAGGCTGGCGAGTGCGGTGGATTTCACCAGCAAAATCGCTTCGGTGGAGTACGCCGGCAGCGCATAGCGCAGCATGATCGGCGCGATAATGCGGCGCAGCAGCAGCCAGCGCGACATGCCGCAGGCGAGACCGGCTTCCACTTGTCCGGCCGGTACGGCGAGCAGCGCTCCACGCAAAATCTCAGCGGTGTAGGCTGCCGTACAGAGTGACAGCGCCAGTACCGCGCAAATAAAGGGCTCGCGCAGGAACGGCCAGACGAAGCTGTGGCGGATGACGCCAAACTGGCCAAGACCGTAATAGATGAGAAACAGCTGAATCATCAGCGGCGAGCCGCGAAACACCAGAATGTAGCCGCGTGCGAAGCCGCTCAGCACCCGCCAGCGGCTCATGCGCAGTGACAAAATGCCAATCGCCAATATGCCGCCGCAGAGAAAGGCGCTGATAAACAGGCCAAGCGTCACCGGCAGCGCGGCGCTCAGCTTGAGGAAGGTATCCGAGAGAAAAGCGAAGTCGATCATGCTGCTGCTCCTTAATGCTGCGCCGCAGTGCGACTTTGCCACGCGCGTCCGAGGCGCGACTCTGCCCGACGAAACGCATGATTAGACACCAGCGTCAGCACCAGATAACAGGCAGCGCCAACCAGATAAAACGTGAAGTAATCGCGCGTGGATCCCGCCGCAACCTGGCTGGCGCGCATCAGCTCGACGATGCCGGTGACCGACACCAGCGCCGAGTCTTTCAGGCTCATCTGCCACACGTTCGACATGCCCGGCAGCGCGTAACGCACCACCTGCGGCAGCAGAATGCGTTGCGCAATGCGCCAGCGTGGCATGCCAATCGCCACCGCCGCTTCCACTTCGCCTTTGGCCAGCGCCAGACGCGCCGCGCGATACACTTCACCCTGATACGAACCCGAGATGAGCCCGATGGCCAGCGCCCCAATCAGGAACGGCGGCGCTTCGATAAAGCCATCTGCGCCGAACATCTGCCCAACCAGCGTAATCAGGCCGGATCCACCAAAATAGAACAGGTAGATCACCAGCAGTTCCGGGATGCCGCGAAACACCACCGAATAGCCTTCACCCAACCAGCGCAGCCAGCGCTGAGGCGATAATTTGGCGGCCGCCACACCGGAACCGACCACCGCACCAATCATCAGCGCCACCAGCGACAGCAGCAGCGTGGTGCAGGCGGCGCTCAGGATCAGGCGGCCCCAACCATCAGCACCAAAACTCAGCAGGCTCATCATCTTTCACCTCACTTACGGAGTTACGTCAGTTTTAAACCACTTCTCACTGAGCTTTTTCACCGTGCCGTCAGCCAGCGCGGCATGGATCGCCTCATCCAGCCTGGCTTTCAGATCGTTATCCGCCATGCGTACGCCCATCGCTTCGCCCTCGCCCCAAATTGGACCGCCGAGCTGTGGGCCGCTGAAGACCAGATTGTTGTTCTCTTTGCGCGCCAGCATCGATTGCGCAAAGGTCACGTCATCGAACACCGCATCGATACGACCGGATTGCAGATCGAGCATCGCGTCCGCCGAAGAGGTGTATTCGCGTACCTCGGTATCGCCTTTGAAGTACTTGTCGATAAAGGGCGTGTAAACCGTGCCGGAAGCGATACCAATGGTTTTACCCTTCAGCGCCGCTTTCAGTGGGGCAATTGCCGCGTTGATCGCTTTCTCGTCGTCATGCAGCTTGATGATGTTGTGATCGGCCGGCAGCATCGGATTGTCTTTAGTGGTGATAAAGGTGGCGGGCGTTGAAGCGTATGGCGTGGTGAAGTTAACCACTTTTTTACGATCTGGCGTGATGACAATCGCATCCATGATCACGTCATATTTTCCGGCGTTGAGGCCGGCGATCATGCCGTCCCAGTTCTGCACCACCAGCTTGCACTGAATGCCCATGCGCTTGCACAGGTCTTCCATCAGTTCCGGTTCAAAGCCGCCCAACTTGCCGCCCGGCAGCGTCAGGTTCCAGGGTTCATAGCTGCCTTCGGTAGCGATGGTGATCGATTTCCACTCTTTCGCCTGGACGGCAATGCCGCTGATCATCAGGCTGGCAAACAGGGTCGTGAGGCAAAAACGGCGAATCGGGGCGCGGTGCGTCATGCGGCTTCTCCTGGCTATTAATCGAATTTGGCAGTCTCTGCTTGTGCAATATTTGCAGATGACCTTTCATGTATATACAAGTTAGCGTGCGGCAGATCATTGTCGGCATAAGCTTTTTGTGAGCCAGCCAGTATAAAAATTAATAATCGCTGCGCGGTCTTTACTTGTACATACAACCTAGCAAGCACTATGCCAAATCGGCAAAGCCGCAAATTCAGGGAGATGGTCACGCGATGGACGTAATATTGCACCGCGAGGAGGCAAGGTGTGCATTGTGATGGTGCAGGAACATGAATCGTAGTGGCGCGATTAATCGCGCGTATGAATGGCGACCACATTGCCAATCTGAATAACGTGCAATAAATTGCGCCGCTACGAATAGGTGCGGGGATTTAGTTCGATTTACCGGCGTCTAGAAACGCCTGCATCAGCGGTTTCAGTACCTTCTGCAGCTGCGCTGCGCGATCCTGCTGCCAGGCAAACGGCGGGGTTTCATCCATATAATTGAGCTGCGCCAGCTCCAGCTGCACCGCCTGCACGCCTTGATCCGGCTGGCCGTAGGCGCGGGTAATATAGCCGCCTTTAAAGCGTCCGTTCGCGATCCAACTGTAATCGTTTTGCGCATTACACACCTGTTTGATCGCGTTGATCACCGCCGTTGAACAGCTGGCGCCATCATTGGTACCGATGTTGAGATCCGGTAAACGCCCCTCAAACAGCCGCGGGATCACCGAGGCGATCGAGTGCGCATCAAACAGCAATGCGTAGCCATGTTCAGCTTTCAGGCGTGCCAGCTCCTGCTGCAGCTGTTGATGATAAGGCTGCCAAATCGTGTCCAGATAACCCTGGCGTACCTCGGCGCTCGGCGTTTTACCCGGTGCAAAGGTGGGGCTGCCGTCGAACAGGGTTTCCGGATACAAGCCGGTGGTCGCCGTGGTGTAGAGCGGCTGATTATCCGCCGGGCGATTAAGGTCAATAACAAAACGTGAATAGTGACCAATTAACACGCTGGCGCCGAGATCGCGCACAAAATCGTACAGCAGCGGCAAGTGCCAATCGGTATCCGGCAGGCCGCGCGCTGCGTCGCTCAGGCCGGCGTCCACTTCCGGCGTTAACTGCGTGCCGGCGTGAGGAATGCTGACCAGCAGCGGAATCTTACCGGCGGTAAAATGAAAAGGTGTCATTGCGCTTCTCCACGATAAATAACCTGGCACGGCAATTCGCCGCCCAGCCAGTAAACCAGCTCAGCCGGACGCGCCAGCGGCCAGTGAACAAAATTCGCCACCTTGCCCGCTTCCAGCGAACCGTGCGAGTGCTGTAATCCCAGCGCTTTGGCGCCCCACAAGGTCACGCCCGCTAACGCCTCTTCCGGCGTTAAACCAAACAGCGTGCAGCCCATGTTCAACATCAGTCGCAGCGAAAGCGCCGGTGAGGTGCCCGGATTGGCATCGCTGGCCAGCGCCATTGCTACGCCGTGTTCACGGAACAGTGTTACCGGCGGACGCTGGGTTTCACGCAACAGATAAAACGCGCCTGGCAGCAACACCGCCACGGTGCCGTGCTGCGCCATCGCTTGCGCATCCGCTGCGGTGGCGTACTCCAGATGATCGGCGGAGAGCGCACCGTAACTGGCCGCCAGCGCCGCGCCGCCCAGCGCCGAAAGCTGCTCGGCGTGCAGTTTCACCGGCATGCCCAATGCTTTGGCGGCATCAAAGACCGTGCGAACTTGCTCAGGAGAAAAGGCCAAATGCTCGCAAAACGCATCCACCGCATCCGCCAACCCTTCTGCTTTCACCTGCGGTAACAGGCGCTGGCAGATGATATCGATCCAGCCTTGCGGATTGTCTTTAAACTCCGGCGGGAAACCGTGCGCGGCTAAGCAAGTGGCCTGCACATCGGCAGGCACCGTTTCCGCCAACTCACGAATGGCGCGCAGCATGGTCAGTTCGCTGGCTTCATCGAGACCGTAACCGGATTTGATCTCTACCGTGGTGACGCCTTCCGCCAGCAGGCGATCCAGTCGCCAGCGCGCACTTGCCACCAGCTCTTGCTGCGAGGCCGCGCGGGTGGCGCGCACCGTGGAAAGAATGCCGCCGCCCTGCGCAGCGATTTCTGCATAGCTCACACCATTAAGACGCTGCTCAAACTCCTGGCTGCGATCGCCGCCAAACACCAGATGCGTATGGCAATCCACCAGACCGGGCGTGATGATGCCGCCGGAAAATTGGTGCTGTTCGCGCGCGGAAAAAGCCGGGCATTCACTGCGTGGCCCCACCCAAATCAGTTTTCCCTGATCGACCGCCAGCACGCCGTCGGCAATCAGATTGTAGTGCCCGTCACGCATCGTAACGATGTCGGCCCCCAGCCACAGGCTGTCGATCTGCTCTGTTTCTGCCATCCCACTCCCCTTCGCGTTGGGCGATTTACACTGCGCTTCAAAGTATGTATATGTATATACAACTTTCCGCCATGCAGGATCAACCATGACAACCTATTTTGCCCCACGCGCACTGCTGGCCGACGGCTGGCATGAGCGCGTGCTGATTACCACCAACGCAGCCGGACAGATCACCCAACTCGCGCCCAACAGCGAGCCCGGCGATGCTACGCGTCTTGCCGGACCGGTGATTCCGGCGATAGCGAATCTGCATTCACACGCCTTCCAGCGCGCGATGGCGGGATTGGCTGAAGTGGCGGGCGATCCGCAGGACAGCTTCTGGACATGGCGCGATCTGATGTATCGCATGGTGCAGCGCCTGTCGCCCGAGCAGGTTGGCGCTATCGCCACGCATCTTTACATCGACATGCTGAAAGGCGGCTACAGCCAGGTGGCGGAATTCCACTATTTGCACCACGATGCGCACGGCAAACCCTACGCCGATGATGCCATGCAGCTGGCACTGATGGCGGCGGCGGAGACCGCCGGCATCGGTCAAACCTTGCTGCCGGTGCTCTACAGCTACAGCGGTTTTGGTTCGCAACCGGCCAGCGACGGCCAGCGCCGTTTCATTCAGCAAACCGACGCCTATCTGCAACAGCAGCAGCGCGTGGCGAGCTGGAGCGCGGATAAGCCGCTGCTTAATCATGGCATCTGCTTCCATTCGCTGCGCGCGGTGAATGAAGCGCAGATGCACGAAGTATTAGCCGCCTGCCCGCAGGATGTGCCAGTGCACATTCACGTTGCCGAGCAGGAGAAAGAGGTTAACGACAGCCTGGCGTGGAGCGGTGAGCGTCCGGTGGCGTGGCTGCTCAATCGCTTCGCGGTCGATCAGCGCTGGTGCTTGATTCACGCCACTCATCTTGATGACGACGAAATTCAGCGCATGGCGGCAAGCGGCGCGGTGGCGGGATTGTGTCCGACCACGGAAGCCAACCTCGGCGACGGCATTTTCCCAGCGGTGGAGTACATCGCGCGCGGCGGCCGCTGGGGCATTGGCTCCGACAGCCACGTGTCGCTTAGCGCATTGGAAGAGCTGCGCTGGCTGGAGTACGGCCAGCGACTGCGCGATCGTCGTCGCAACCGCATCACCTTGCCCAATCAACCTTCCATAGGCGATCTGCTGTGGCAGCAAGCCGCACAGGGTGGCGCGCAGGCGTGTGGTTTGCCGGCAGGTGAACTGGCGATAGGCAAACGTGCTGACTGGCTGGTGCTGGCAGAAGACGCGTTCCTCAGCAGCGTTAGCAGCACAGCGCTGTTGAACCGCTGGCTGTTTGGCGGCCAGCGCGAACAGATCCGCGACGTGTTTGTGGCGGGCAAGCAGGTGATCAGCGAAGGCCATCATGCTGCAGAAGAGCGTGCAGCAGCGAACTTTGCCGGGGCGATGAGGGCATTACAATGAGCACCCGTTTTGCCTACGACCAGCTTCCGGTAAGCCGCTGGCGCAACGGCGGCGGTGAAACACGAGAAATCGTCAGCTATCCGCCGGGCGACGCGCAGTTTGCCTGGCGCGCCAGCATCGCTACCATCTCCGCCGACGGGCCGTTTTCACCTTTTCCCGGCATCGATCGCGTGATTACCCTGCTGCACGGCGATAGCGTGCTGTTGCGCGGCAATCACGGGGAACACGTTTTACAGCCGCATCAACCTTGGCCGTTTCCCGGTGAATGGGCGATTGAGGCCCGCATTCGCGGCAGCTGTGAGGATTTTAATATCATGACGCGCCGCGACAGCTGGCATTCTCAGGTTACCGTTGAGCAAAAAACGGCCAGCAGTGAAAACGGCGTGGCGTGGGTGTTGGCGGGAGAATGGCAAACATCGGCGGGGGAAAAACTAGCCGTCAATCAAGGTGTGTGGTGGATGGATGAACTTACGCAGCTTGAACCGTTAACCTCAGATGCCAGCCTGCTGTTTGTGATGCTCAGTCGGGTTGAATAAGTGCCGCGTTCCCCTCATCCCAGCCTTCTCCCGCACGCGGGAGAAGGCGCAATTAGTCCCCCTCTCCCGCCTGTGTACAGTCCGGGGACATGGTGAACACTTGTTCGGGGACATGGTAGACACTTACAACTAAGGCATAAGAACCCGTTTATGGAGTCGCTTATGTCCTGGGATGCGAGAGATACCATGTCATTACGTAAAGAGTTTGTTCTGCTCGCCTCGCAAGGCGGGGCGAACATCCGCGCACTCTGCCGTCACTACGGCATTTCTTCCGCCACTGCCTACAAGTGGCTTCGCCGCTGGGCTGAAGAGGGAGAATCCGGTCTTGAGGACCGCCCCTGCATACCCCATCACTCTCCCAACCGCTCGTCTGACGACATCACTGACCTGCTTCGTATGGCGCATGAACTTCATCAGCACTGGGGCGCGCGCAAGATAAAGCGCTGGCTCGAAGACCGCGGACACCGCATGCCCGCCTTCAGCACCGTCCACAGCCTGATGGCCCGCCACGACCTGCTGCCGGGCTCAGCTCCGGGTGTCCCGGCCACGGGCCGGTTTGAACATGCGGCCCCGAACCAGCTCTGGCAGATGGATTTCAAGGGGCATTTTCCCTTTGGCGGCGGCCGCTGCCACCCGCTTACCCTCCTTGACGATCACTCCCGCTTCTCGCTTTGCCTCGTACACTGCGCTGATGAGCGGCGTGAGACGGTGCAGAAGCAGCTGGTCAGAGTCTTTGAACGTTACGGCCTGCCGGACCGGATGACGATGGATAACGGTTC
>NZ_PJRT01000020.1 GCF_002858935.1 Pantoea endophytica
TGGCGGCTTTAGCGCGGTGGTCCCACCTGACCCCATGCCGAACTCAGAAGTGAAACGCCGTAGCGCCGATGGTAGTGTGGGGCCTCCCCATGCGAGAGTAGGGAACTGCCAGGCATCAAATTAAAGTGTGCTGATATGGCTCAGTTGGTAGAGCGCACCCTTGGTAAGGGTGAGGTCCCCAGTTCGACTCTGGGTATCAGCACCAGTTTTAAAGCGTGAGTTCGGTAAATTACAGAATTTGCCTGGCGGCTTTAGCGCGGTGGTCCCACCTGACCCCATGCCGAACTCAGAAGTGAAACGCCGTAGCGCCGATGGTAGTGTGGGGTCTCCCCATGCGAGAGTAGGGAACTGCCAGGCATCAAACACAAAAGCCCTGAACGAAAGTTCAGGGCTTTTTTGTATGCATCAGAAACCTTCAGCTGTCACTCACAAACCTAACCCAATTCAAATTGCAGTTATAAAAAAAGCCCCTGCTTTTCAGCAGAGGTGTTTCTTAATCTAACTCACTGGATATCAATGAATAACCTGTGACAGAAACGCACGTGTACGTTCTGATTTCGGATTGGCAAAGAACTCCTGAGGCGGGGCTTCTTCGACAATTTCACCCCGATCCATGAAGATCACACGATCCGCCACCGTACGCGCAAATCCCATCTCATGGGTAACGCACAACATGGTCATGCCATCTTCTGCCAGGCCAATCATCGTATCGAGTACTTCTTTAACCATCTCGGGATCGAGCGCGGAGGTTGGCTCATCAAACAGCATAATTTTCGGCTTCATACAGAGTGAACGGGCGATCGCCACACGCTGTTGCTGACCACCTGAAAGCTGGCCAGGAAATTTATGCGCATGCTCAGCAATGCGTACACGCTGAAGGTAATGCATGGCCAGCTCTTCTGCTTCTTTCTTCGGCATTTTGCGTACCCAAATCGGTGCCAGCGTACAGTTTTGCAAAACGGTAAGATGCGGGAAAAGATTAAAGTGCTGGAAAACCATGCCGACTTCGGTTCGAACTCGTTCAATATTACGCACATCGTGATTGAGATGGATGCCATCCACCACAATGCGTCCTTGCTGATGTTCTTCGAGGTGATTGATACAACGAATAGTGGTCGATTTACCCGAACCGGACGGTCCGCACAGTACGATACGTTCGCGTGGTTTTACTTTTAAATTGATGTCTTTCAATACATGGAACTGACCGTACCATTTGTTAACGTTTTCGAGTGTAATCATCATGGCATCAGCCGCATTAGTCATAGTTTGTGTCATGTTAAACCTCAGTGCGATGCACGCCCGGTGTGAAAACGCTTCTCCAGATACTGGCTATAGCGCGACATGCTAAAACAGAAAATCCAGTAAACCATGGCAGCAAATACATAGCCTTCCGTCGACATACCCAACCAGGTTGGATCAACGGTGGCTTGCTGCACGCTACTGAAGAGATCGAATAAGCCGATGATGATCACCAGGCTGGTATCTTTAAACAGCGCAATGATGGTATTCACCAGGCCGGGAATGGTCATCTTGAGCGCCTGCGGTAAAATCACCAGCATCTGGGTTTTCCAGTAGCCCAGCGACAGAGATTCAGCGGCTTCATATTGGCCTTTTGGTAGCGCCTGCAAACCGCCGCGCACCACTTCCGCGACATACGCAGACTGGAACAAAATCACGCCAACCAACGCACGCACCAGTTTGTCGATGGTGGTACCTTCCGCCATAAATAGTGGCAGCATCACCGACGACATAAACAGTACGGTGATCAGCGGTACACCACGCCAGAACTCAATGAAGATGATCGAAAGTGTACGCACCACCGGCATTTCAGAGCGGCGTCCCAGCGCCAGTAAAATCCCCAACGGCAGCGCGCCGGCAATCCCCACTGAAGCGATAATCAGCGTTAATGTCAGGCCGCCCCACTGGCGAGTCTCTACGCGCTCTAAACCGAAATAACCACCGTACATCAGGAACCAAACCACAATCGGATAGACCACCGCCCAACAAGCGATGTAGCGACCGCGACGCGGCATTGATTTGATGAACATCGGAATAATCGAGAGCAAGCCGATGACCAGCGACAGGTTGATGCGCCAGCGCAGTTCATGCGGATAGAGCCCATACATAAACTGGCCAAAGCGTGCATGGATAAACACCCAACATGCGCCTTCTTTGGTACAGTCTGCGCGCGTCTCACCAATCCAGTTAGCCTGAAATACCAGCCAGTTCAGTGCCGGAGGAATCACGTTCCAGATAAGCCAGATGCTGAACAACGTCAGCAATGTATTCAGCCAGCTGGAGAACAGATTTTTGCGTGCCCAGAGCCAAGCCTTGCTAAGTGGATTGGTCGGAATCGGCGGTGTTTCATGTGTAGTAACAGACATAATGATCCCGTTCTCTTAACGCTCAACCAGCGCAATTTTGCGATTGTAGAGGTTCATCAGCAGTGAAATGATCAGGCTGATAATCAGGTAAACCGCCATGGTAATCGCGATGGTTTCTATCGCCTGACCGGTTTGGTTCAGCACGGTACCGGCAAACAGCGAAACCATATCTGGATAGCCGATAGCGGCCGCCAGCGATGAGTTTTTCACGATGTTGAGGTACTGGCTGGTGAGTGGCGGGATAATCACACGCATTGCCTGCGGAATGATCACCTGTCGCATGGTCACTGGATTAGGTAAACCGAGCGAACGTGCGGCTTCGCTTTGACCATGTGGCACCGACTGAATACCGGAACGAATCACTTCGGCGATGAACGACGAGGTATAAACCGACAGCGCGAGAGTCAACGCGGCGAGCTCAGGGATCATCACGAAACCGCCGCGGAAGTTAAATCCACGCAGTTCCGGCACATCCCAATGCATGGCAACGCCAAACAAGGTATGAGCAATCAGCGGCAGCAGAATCAGCAACCCAACCGCAGCCGGCCAGGTGCGACGCAGTTGGCCGGTTTTTAACTGATGCTTACGGTTGTAGCGGAACAGCGCCACGCAACCCAGCACCGCTAACGCCAGCGCGATCAGGAATGGCCATGTGCCAGGTGCGTACTCGGGCCACGGAATATACAAACCGCGATTGCTGACGAATGCCAAATCAAAAGCGTTGAGTGCCTGACGTGGGCCGGGCAGGTTACGCAGTACCGCGAAGTACCAGAAAAAGATCTGCAGCAGCGGCGGGATATTACGGAAGGTCTCGATATAAATGGTTGAAAGCTTGCGCAGCAGCCAGTTCTCAGACAAGCGAGCCAGGCCCACGGCAAAGCCAAGGATCGAAGCGAAAACAATACAGAGCGCGGAAACCAGCAGGGTGTTGGTCAACCCCACCATAAACACGCGCGCGTAGGTGTCGCCTTCGGTGTAATCGATCAGGTGCTGGACGATGCCGAAGCCGGCACTGCGATCCAGAAACCCGAATCCGGAAGTGATGCCACGATTGGCCAGATTGATTACGGTGTTGTGGATTAAATATCCCACCACAGCAAGCACGGCAACAATCGCGACGATCTGGTAAAGCCAGGCGCGAACCGTAGGATTACCGAACGAAAAATCCCTTTTTACGGTTGGGCGTTGCGACATGTTAAAACCTCAGTGAAGATTACGCGTGGGCACCGCAGGATGCGGTGCCCGACTGGCAGAATGGAATTAACGAACTGGCGGAGCGTACTGGATGCCGCCCGCATTCCACAGCGCATTCTGGCCGCGCTTAATTTTCAGTGCGCTGTCTTTACCGACGTTACGGTCGAACACTTCCTGATAGTTACCCACTTGTTTGATGATGTTGTAAGCCCACTTGTTATCGAGCTTCAGGTCTTTACCGAAGTCACCTTCCGCGCCCAGCAGATGTGCCATATCCGGCGTAGTCGGTTTCGCTACCATGTCATCGACATTTTTAGAGCTGATACCCATCTCTTCCGCGTTCAGCATGGCATACAGCGACCATTTGACGATGGTGAACCAATCGTCATCACCGCGACGTACCACGGGCCCCAGCGGCTCTTTCGAGATCACTTCTGGCAGTACAATGAACTCGTCTGGCTTGCCAAGTTTGATACGCAGCGCATACAGCTGAGATTGGTCAGACGCGAGGGTGTCGCAACGGCCGCTGTCGAGCGCTTTAGCGGATTCGTCAGAGCGGTCGAAGGTCACTGGGGTGTACTGCATTTTATGGGTTTTGAAGTAGTCAGCCACGTTCAGCTCGGTATCAGTACCGGCCTGGATACACACGGTGGCGCCATCCAACTCTTTAGCACTTTTCAGACCGGCTTTCTGGTGCGTCAGGAAGCCGATACCGTCGTAATAGTTCACGCCTGCAAACAGGAAGCCCATGCCGCCATCGCGTGATGAGGTCCATGTGGTGTTACGAGATAAGATGTCTACTTCGCCAGACTGCAGCGCGGTGAAGCGTTCTTTTGCGGTCAGCGGGGTGTATTTCACTTTAGTTGCGTCGCCAAATACTGCGGCAGCGGCTGCACGGCATACATCCACGTCAATACCGGTGAATTTGCCGTTAGAGTCAGCATAAGAGAAGCCTGGCAGGCCGTCACTGATGCCGCACTGTATAAAACCTTTCTTCTTAATGGCATCCAGCGTGGTGCCAGCGTGCGCTTGTTGAGCAACAGCTAACAGCGAGGCTGCAGCGACCAGAGTGGAAAGCATCATCTTTTTCATAAAGCATCCTGTGTGGCGATATCGTGTGTTGTTATGTTTGCGCGCACTTTAATGTGCGCTGTTTTCTGTCTGTGGTGGTTAGCCATCCACAACTCTGCAAACCTGATGCCAGGTTTGCAGAATCCTGAATTCTCTGGAAAGATCTTTTAATAAACTGAAGCACTCAGAAGATTCTGGCTAATATGGCGCACCAAAAGGCAGCATGACGAGACGACACGATCACAAATAGTGCAAAAAGTTTCACTATATGGAAGCAGTGTGAGCTAACGCTCAGGAGTGGATGTATGAGTTTGCACGCTTACGGCCGAAGCGGTTGAGGATCACAGAGAAAGCGGGCTGAAGGGTGATGAAAGGATAAGTGAGCGCGTAATAAAGTGAGGGGAAATGCGTTGCTAAGAGGGATAGGATATCACTGCTGCAATTGCAACTATCGTTACCATTATCGCGCCAATTGTTTCATGCGTTTTTAACCTCAGGAAATTACCGGCAGCAGAAACAAAAACGCCAGCCGCAAGGCTGGCGTTATCGCAGCAACGAACAGATTAGTTCATGCCGTATTTTTTCAGCTTCTTACGCAGGGTACCGCGGTTGATACCCATCATCAGAGCTGCACGGGTCTGGTTGCCACGGGTGTACTGCATCACCATGTCCAACAGAGGCTGCTCGACTTCTGCCAATACCAGCTCATACAGATCACTCACATCCTGACCGTTCAGTTGAGCAAAATAGTTCTTCAGTGACTGTTTAACCGAATCACGCAGTGGCTTTTGGGTCACCTGATCCTGAGAGTTAACGGTAGAAACGGTGAGTACGTCAGAATTTACGCGTTGTTCGAACATAGTTCTTTCAGCTCTTTATTTCGTTTACGCAAGATTTTCGAAGTATGCCTCCAACGCCTCCAGCTGTTCGCTGGCATCCTCTATGGCGTTGAATGTGCGCCGAAACTGGTCATCAGGAGCACTTTCCTGCAAATACCAGGAAACGTGTTTTCGGGCAATACGGTATCCTTTGCGCTGACCGTAAAAGTCGTGCAGCTCCCGTATATGTCCAATCAGCATTTGCTTCACTTCAGCCAGCGGCTTCGGTGCCAGCAGCTCCCCTGTGTCCAGATAATGCTGGATTTCCCGGAAGATCCACGGTCTTCCCTGAGCGGCACGGCCAACCATAAGAGCATCGGCTCCGGTATAGTCGAGCACCGCTCTGGCTTTATGCGGGTCAGTAATGTCGCCATTCGCAATAATCGGAATGGAAACGCTCTGCTTAACTGTCCGAATGCTGTCGTATTCAGCAAATCCCTCAAACAAACAGGCGCGCGTGCGGCCATGAATGGTGAGAGCCTGAATGCCACAGCGTTCAGCCAATTGGGCAATCTCTACACAATTACGATTTTCTTTGTCCCAGCCGGTACGAATTTTCAGCGTAACCGGTACATCCACTGCATTAACCACCGCGGTGAGAATCGACTCCACCAGTTGCGGATGTTGCAGCAGCGCTGAACCTGCCATCTTACGATTCACTTTTTTGGCCGGGCAGCCCATGTTGATATCGATAATCTGCGCGCCAGACGCCACATTAATGCGCGCGGCAGCAGCCATCTCATCAGGATCGCAACCAGCAATTTGCACGGCGCGGATACCAGGCTCGTCACTATGCACCATGCGCAAACGGGATTTGTCACTGGCCCAAACTTCCGGGTTCGACGACAGCATCTCGGAGACAGTCATTCCGGCGCCGTTCTCGTAACACAGGGTGCGAAATGGCTTATCGGATACTCCGGCCATAGGCGCAGCAATGAGTCGATTACGTAGCTGATGTTGTCCAATGCGCATGAAAAAAGAAGTGACCCTAACTGTTCGCAAGGCGGCGTATATTACGCATTTTTTAGAGAAGATGAAAGGCCAAACTTTGAACAATTCGCTCTCACAGAGCACGGAAATAGCGTTATCCAGTAAGGGATAAGTTATTAATCTTTATAATTCATGAGATTAAAAAAATATGGTGAAATTGTGTACAAAAATTTTTCTCAAAACATGACCGAAATCACAACATAAAAACCGCTTCTTCCGGTAATTAGCGAAAGAAATGACGCCATTATGATTATTAATTGAACTACTTAGTCACGTAGGGTTAGCGTCACTCCCCAAAAACCTACGTCGTGGAGGAGTGACAGATATAACCTCAGACATCAGGCAACTATTCAATAACCACGCGACCATTCAGCGGCTGTACTGGGCGACTGTTGCCGTGCTCACCTAACAGTTTGGCGAACGTTTTAAGCTGTTCAGTTGATGCCGAAACAGTTTGCTTCATCACTAACCAGCGCACACCTTCGGTACAAGGTGGCGTCGTCAACGAACCGCTAAAGCGATAGTAGTTCTTTTGACCCGGAATCAAAGCGCTGAGATTGAGTGGCTGTTGCAGCGCCGCCTCTTTGTTAACTTCAGGTGGCAGTTCACGCAGGATCTCCGCCAGCGCAGGGTTTTCCGCCCCGGCTTCAAACATCACGCCAACCACCGCCAGATGTCCCTCTTCGCTGGCATGGACGAAATGCGCGGCCAGCGGAAAGCGTTTGCCATCAATCAGATTTTCGCTCGGCGTATGGAAGTGGAACTGACGCAGCGTATAAGCTTCGCCATCCAGCGCCAGCGCATCGCCATCTTTGACGTTGATCTGGATGGTGTGACCGTTATTGATGATGGATTTTTGTTTGGCTTGATAGCTCAACGTTAGCGGCGGCAATTGTCCATTCACCACCTTGCGGATATCGACAGGCGACTGGTTCACACCGCTTTTACAGGTGTGATAATCGGCGTGCAGATTGCCCCATTCATCCGGCGCTTCATAAGACCAGTTTGAGCTGTGAGCGTGCGCATACGATGCCATGCTTGTCAGCAGAGCGAATAAACAAAGTTTCTTTTTCATCATCCATTACTTTCAGCGATTTATCGAAGTGAAATGCCATCAAAGGCATTGCCAGCAGGGATAGCGCTATCGCCTGGAGCAGGATTGTAATGACTGAAATGTAAAGAAACGGCAACGGATGAGAAGGGCTGGCGCTTTGAGACGGGTCTCAGAAAAATAGTACGGCTTGCCAGTCAGTTAGCCCGACTGGCAAGCGGGCAGGTTAGCGGCGTACGCCGGTGATGCGGCACCACTCTTCTTTCTCTGCAACCGCGTCGAGCTCAAAACGCTCAGCGTAGGCTTCACACACGCTTTCAGCCTGGCTCGCTAACACGCCGGACAATCCAAGATGACCGCTGGCTTTCGGCAGCACGCTAATCAGCGGTGCCAGCTCACGCAGCGGACCCGCGAGGATGTTGGCGACCACCACGTCAGCCTGCAAGTTTTCCGGCTGCTGGTGGGGCAGATAGAGCGCCAGACGCTCAGAGACGCCATTACGCTCGGCGTTATCATGGCTGGCCTGAATCGCCTGCGGATCGATATCAATGCCGATCGCCTGCGCCGCGCCCAATTTCAGTGCAGCGATAGCGAGAATGCCGGAGCCACAGCCAAAGTCGATCACCGTTTTGCCCTGCAGATCCAGGCCATCAAGCCAGGTCAAACACATCGATGTGGTAGGATGCGTGCCGGTACCAAAGGCGAGGCCCGGATCCAGCATCACATTGACGGCATTTGGATCCGGCACATCGCGCCAGCTTGGGCAGATCCACAGACGCTCACCGAAACGCATCGGGTGGAAGTTATCCATCCATTCGCGCTCCCAGTCCTTGTCTTCGATCTGCTCGATCTTATGGCGAAACGCGGATCCCAGCAGCGGATGCTGGCTTAACTCGGCCACCACATCGCTCATCTCGGTTTCAGCGTCGAACAGGCCGATGACATCGGTATCGCCCCACAGCAGCGTTTCGCCCGGCAGCGGCTCGTACACTGGATTGTCGTGCGTGTCCTGGAAAGTGACCGACACCGCGCCAACCTCCATCAGCGCATCGCTCAGGGTTTCGGCGTTTTCGCCGGTGCTGTTAATTTTGATTTGAATCCAAGGCATAGCGTTTCTCTTTATTCCAGTGCCGCGGCATGCGTTGCAGGCGTGCGGCCAAACAGATTGCCCACCAGGAAGGCCAGCAGGCTTAAGGTCAATGACGGAACGATGGGGTGGAAGCCCCACCACTCAATATTCAGGCTGGCAAGCAGCGTATAGCATCCCGCGCCGACCAGCATGCCGCTGATCGCACCGGTGGAGTTGGCGCGCTCCCAGTACAAACCCAGCACCAGCGGCCATAGAAATACCGCTTCAAGGCCACCAAATGCCAGCAGATTCAGCCAGATAATCATATCGGGCGGATTCCACGCTGCCAGCAATAGCAGCACACCGAGCACAAAAGTGATGGTGCCTGACAGCATGCGCAGGCGCGCTTCATTTTCACTGTGCTGCGGGGCAATGCGCAAATAGAGATCTTTGATCAGCGTAGCGGAGGATTGCAGCAGCTGCGCGTTGATGGTCGACATAATGGCCGCCATCGGCGCCGCAAGAAATACGCCCGCCGCCATGGGCGGTAATACGGTAATCATCAGCGTAGGAATCACTCGATCGGGAATGGTGAGATCGGGCAAAATTACGCGCCCCAGCGCGCCGGCCAGATGCATACCAAGCATCAGGATCACCACTACAATGGTGCCGAGTACAATGCCACGATGCATGGCTTTGCTGTCTTTATACGAAATACAGCGCACCGCGGTGTGGGGCAGACCAATCACCCCGAAACACACCAGCACGGCAAACGAGCTGAGGAAGGTTGGGTTGATGACATTGCCCACGCCTTCTGGTGAGGTCAGCTGCGGATCGATATCATGCAGTTTGGTCACTGCGGAGGCTAATCCGCCAGCGTGGTGAATCACTGCGAATAGCAGCAGGAAGGTGCCGATCAGCATTACCAAACCTTGCATCGCATCGTTCAGCACGCTGGCGCGGAAGCCACCGAAAGCGGTGTAGAGCGCGATGGTGCCGCCGAAGATCAGCAGGCCGGTGTCATAAGGAATGCCGGCCGCTGTTTCCAGCAGGCGCGCACCGCCGATGAACTGCACGGTCATTGCGCCGATAAACGCCACCAACAAACTAATGCTGGAGAGCCAAATCAGCAGCGTGCTGCCGTAGCGGCCATACAACATGTCGTTGAGCGTCACGGCGTTGTAGCGACGCGCCAGAATGGCGAATTTCTTGCCTAACACGCCAAGCGAAAGCCAGACGGCAGGCACCTGAATCATCGCCAGCAGCACCCAGCCAAGGCCATATTTATAGGCTGCGCCGGGGCCGCCAATGAACGAGCTGGCGCTGATATATGTGGTGGTGATGGTCATGGCCAGCACAAAACCGCCCATCGAACGGCTGCCGAGGAAGTATTCGCTCAGGAAGTTGCCCTGACGCTGCTTGCGCATGGCAAACACCGACAGCGCGGCGATCAGCACCAGATAGGCCAGCAGCGGAAGAATGATTTCAGAGTCCATCGTTATCCTCCAGCGACATGTCGCGGAACAGCACTCGCACCATCAGCCAGCACAACACAATAAACAGCAGCGGAGCGAACAGACACGAAAGCTCGAACCACCTTGGTAAGCCAAACAAGCCGATCTCATTGCCGCCCAGCCAGGCAGAAAGTCCCCAAACGGCAAGGTAGGCCAGCGTCAGATAAAGTGACCAGCGCGCCTCTTTGTTTGCTTGTAAAAAACGCCAATCCATTATGTAACCTCAAAGGCGACAAAAATGAAAAAGGCCGGAGTTAACCGGCCTCTGCTTTGCTCTGCGCTGCAATTACTTCTCTTGCAGGCCGAGTTTTTTCTCCAGGTAGTGGATGTTGGTGCCACCCTGCTGGAAGTTTTCGTCGGACATGATTTTCATCTGCAGCTCAATGTTGGTCTTGATGCCGTCGATGATCAGTTCCGCCAGCGCATTCTTCATGCGCGAGATTGCCACGTCACGGTTTTCACCGTAGGTAATCAGCTTACCAATCATGGAATCGTAGTACGGTGGCACGCTGTAACCGGCATAGATATGCGATTCCCAACGTACACCAAAGCCGCCCGGCGCGTGGAAACGGGTGATCTTGCCTGGGCTTGGCAGGAAGGTGTTGGGATCTTCGGCGTTGATACGGCATTCAACCGCATGACCGCGAATCACCACGTCTTCCTGTTTGATCGACAGCGGCTGACCAGCAGCAATACGCAGCTGCTCTTTGATCAGATCGACGCCGGTGATCATCTCAGTCACCGGATGCTCCACCTGAATACGGGTGTTCATCTCGATGAAGTAGAACTCACCGTTTTCGTACAGGAACTCGAAGGTACCTGCACCGCGATAGCCGATATCGATACAGGCTTTAGAGCAGCGCTCACCGATGTAGCGACGCAGTTCCGGCGTGATGCCTGGCGCTGGCGCTTCTTCGACGACTTTCTGGTGACGACGCTGCATTGAGCAGTCACGTTCCGCCAGATAGATAGCGTTACCCTGGCCGTCGGCCAGCACCTGAATTTCGATGTGGCGTGGATTTTCGAGGTACTTCTCCATGTAAACCATGTCGTTGTTGAAAGCCGCTTTGGCTTCCGCTTTTGTCATGTTGATGGATTGCTCAAGATCCTTGTCGCTGCGCACTACGCGCATACCGCGACCGCCGCCGCCGCCGGAGGCTTTGATGATCACCGGATAACCGATGCGCTTAGCGAAGGCACGGTTTTTTTCCATGTCGTCGGTCAGCGAGCCATCAGAACCTGGCACTGTTGGTACGCCTGCTTTCTTCATGGCGGTGATGGCAGACACTTTGTCGCCCATCAGGCGAATGGTGTCGGCTTTTGGGCCAATGAAGATAAAGCCTGAACGCTCAACCTGCTCGGCGAAATCGGCGTTCTCAGAGAGGAAGCCGTAACCCGGGTGGATCGCGACCGCGCCGGTAATTTCAGCGGCGGAGATCAGTGCCGGGATGTTCAGGTAGCTTTTGACTGAAGGTGGCGGGCCGATGCAGACGGTTTCGTCTGCCAGCAGCACGTGCTTCAGGTCACGGTCCGCGGTGGAGTGCACGGCAACAGTCTTAATGCCCAGCTCTTTGCAGGCACGCAGAATGCGCAGCGCGATCTCACCACGGTTAGCAATGACAATTTTATCCAGCATGCTTCGCCTCGTTATTCGATGATGACCAGCGGCTCGTCAAATTCAACCGGTTGGCCGCTTTCGACCAGAATCGCCTTCACAACGCCGGATTTGTCGGCTTCGATCTGGTTCATCATTTTCATCGCTTCAACGATGCACAGGGTGTCGCCGGCATTCACTTTCTGGCCAACTTCAACGAAAGCTTTCGCGTCTGGGCTTGGCGTGCGATAGAAAGTGCCGACCATTGGTGAACGCACGATGTGGCCACTGATTTCTGGTTTAGCGGCTTCTGCTGCAACCGGTGCGGCAGGCGCCACCGCGGTAGACAGCGCAGGCTGCTGCTGCATCATTGGCGCAGCATAAGCCTGCTGCATCATTGGGTAGCCGGCATTTGCAGGTGAACGGCTGATACGAACGGACTCTTCGCCCTCGGAGATTTCCAGCTCGGAGATGCCAGACTCTTCAACCAGTTCGATCAGTTTCTTAATTTTACGAATATCCATGAGTGTGGTTCCGTACTCTGTTTAATTGGAATGTGACAGGCGTTTTACTGCCGTTTGTAAAGCCCACGCGTATCCATCAGCGCCAAGTCCACAGATGACGCCGGCAGATACATCGGAAAGATAGGAGTGATGTCGGAACGGTTCGCGTGCATGCACGTTCGAGAGATGCACCTCAATAAAAGGAATGCTAACCGCCAACAGGGCATCACGCAGTGCAACGCTGGTATGCGTGAACGCAGCAGGATTGATGATGATGTAATCCACGTTGCCGCGGGCTTCGTGAATACGGTCAATCAACTGAAACTCTGCGTTCGATTGCAAATGACTCAATTTCACATGGTGCTGATCGGCCTGTTGCGTCAGATCGCCGACGATTTGCGCCAGCGTAGTGTGACCATACTTATCAGGCTCGCGGGTTCCCAATAGATTCAGGTTGGGACCGTTCAAAAGCAGTATGTGAAATTTGTGCGCCATCTTGCTGCTATCTCCTGCAATCAGTAAGGCATCGCGTAAAATACCGCGACATCTCGCGTTTGTCACCCTTGCGGATGAAAAACCAGACTTCGCTTGCAATAAAGCCGGGCATTATATCCGTTTCGTCGACATTCGCAGCAAAATACTGGTCTTATCTGCGAAGTTGATCGAATGCGGCCCGAAGGCCACACTTTTTAACAGATCTCGCGGGAGGAACACAACCGTGCGGGGATTATCTGGGGAGAAGTTTACGCAACTTATTGTAACGCCACGCTAACAGCGCAATGGCCAGCACGGCGTAGATCACCGGCTGCGGGGAGAGCACTTTCACTGACCAGATATAGTGTATCGGCACGAGGATCGCGACCAGATAGACGCCGTTATGCAGCGTTTGCCAGCGACGACCCAGTTTGCGCTGCATGCGCTGGAATGAGGTGATGGCGAGGGCGAAGAGAATAATCCAGCTGATCATCCCCAGTAACAAATAAGGACGCGAAACCAGCTCGCTGCCGAGTAAACGCAGATGATCGTAGCCAAGTTCCAGCAGGTAGTAGCTGGTAAGGTGCAAACTGGCCCAGGCGAAACACCACACGCCGAGCAGGCGGCGAGTGCGAATCAGCAGCGGCTGTTTCAGGTAGCGTGTCAGCGGGCTGACCAGCAGCGTGGCGAGCAGCAACTTAAGCGCCATTCTGCCGGTAAAGTGCTGGATATCTTTCGCCGGATCAGCGCTCAGCCAGCCCTGACTCGCTGCCATAAACAGATACACAAACGGCAGAAAAGCCGCCAGATGCAGCACGACTTTTAACGCGGTGATGTGACGTAAAGAGAGGCGCACTCAATAGTTCTCCCGTAAATCCAGGCCGCGATACAGCGACGCCACCTCTTTCGCGTAGCCGTTGAACAGCAGCGTAGGTTGGCGATCAACCTTCAGAATGCCGCCCGCGCCGATAAACCGCTCGGTTGCCTGCGACCAGCGCGGATGATTTACATGCGGGTTCACATTGGCGTAGAAACCATACTCATTGGCGGCGATCTGGCTCCAGGTCGTTGGCGGGCGATCGTGCGTCAGCGTAATCTTCACAATCGATTTAATCCCTTTGAAGCCATATTTCCACGGCACCGTCAGGCGAATCGGTGCGCCATTCTGCGGCGGCAGCGCTTTGCCATACACGCCGGTACTCAGCAGCGTCAGCGGATGCATCGCTTCATCAAGCCGCAAGCCTTCCACATAGGGATAATCCAGCCCGCCGCCGATAAAGCGATCTTTCTGACCCGGCATTTGGTCGGGTGCGTATAGCGTTTCAAACGCCACAAAGCGCGCATTGCTGGTGGGTTCAGCCAGTTTGAGCAGCTTGTTGAGTTCAAAACCGACCCACGGAATCACCATCGACCAGGCTTCGACACAGCGCATGCGGTAGATGCGCTGCTCCATGGCAAAACGCTTGAAGATGTCATCCATATCCAGCGTGATCGGTTTGGCAACTTCGCCTTCGATACGCAGCTTCCATGGATCGGTTTTCAGCGTGCCAGCGTTGGCAGCAGGATCGGCTTTATCAAGGCCAAATTCATAGAAGTTGTTATAACCTGACACCTTATCAAACGGCGTGAGCGGCAAATCGGCTTGCCATTCAGCCGGTTTAGTAAAATCTAAATCACGGCCAGCGGGCGCGGGCGGACGATCATTGCCTTTAAACCAGCTCAGCACATCGGCTTGCGCGGTGCCGGGTAAACTGGCTGCTGCTGCGCCTAATCCCAACGCTTTCAGCACCTGACGGCGGCGCATATTAAAGACGCTTTCTGGCGTGACGTCGGCTTCTGTGAGCAAGTGCTTCAGGTTCATGACGTTCTCCTGTGAATAGTAAATTATGACCAGCATGCTCAACTTCAGTGTCAGGCGCGAACTTGCGGGGAAAAATGTGAAATTTCCTGGCGCATCGCCCTCTTTGAGAATAGGACGAAAAAGCCCATAGCAAAGTCAGGCCATCACGGTTTAACGCTATACTCGCGCCGTAGCGCTTATCATGCTGTGTTATGTGCGATTTTGATGCCAGTCTGGCGCTGAATCACACCTTGATTTGTGCTATTTTGCTCAGGTTTGCGCCAGGGGTAAGCGTGGCGCCGACGGATTAACACCGTTCATAACCGCAGTGATGCAGGCACAGGGATGCGATTAACAACTAAATTTTCTGCGTTTATTACCTTATTAAGTTTACTGGCGATGATATTGATGCTGGTGGGCTGCGCTTTTAGTTTTATCTGGCTATCGCAGCAGCGCGTAGAAACGCGGATGCAAACGCTGGCGACTGAAGTGGATAAAGCACTGGCTTCACAATCGCCGCAGGAAATCACGCAGTGGCTGACGCGCATGATGCCGGTGGTCAATGCCGAACAGATGCAACTGCTGAACGGCGATACGTTAGTGTTCAGTTTAGCCCGCCATGAAAATCCGATGTTAGAAGATGAGCCTAATCGCTTTGTGCAGTTCGATTTGCCCCTGACGCATTCGCCGGGCCTCGAACTGCGCGTGGTGGTGCTGGATCCGGCCAAAACGCTGTTTCGCTCCTTTACCGGCACTTATACGCTGGTGGTCCTGTTTACGGTCGTCGCTATCATGTGCGTGCTGCTGGTCATGACCAACCGTTGGCTCAAGCGGCGCTGGCAGGATATGGAACAGTTAGAAGCGCGCGCCGATCGCATTCTGACCGGTGAACGTCATTCGCAGGGTGACCATGCGGCGGAATGGCCGCCGAAAGCCAGTCGCGCCATCGATGCGCTGCTGGGCGATTTGCAGGAAGCGGGCGAGCAGCGTTTACGCATCGATACTTTAATTCGCACCTTTGCGGCGCAAGATCCGCGTACCGGCCTGAACAATCGTTTGTTCTTTGATAACCAATTGGCGACGTTGCTGGAAGATCAGGAAGATGTCGGCACGCACGGCGTGGTGATGATGGTGCGTCTGCCGGACCTCGATATGCTGCACGAAACCCTCGGCCCAACGCTGGTGGAAGAGTATCTGTTTGATTTGATTAATATGCTGTCGACCTTTGTGCTGCGCTATCCGGGCGCGCTGCTGGCGCGATATTTCCGCAGTGACTTCGCCGTCTTGCTGCCGCATCGCACTTTAAAAGAAGCCAACAGCATTGCCGATCAACTGATTAATGCCGTCGATTCACTGCCGCCGATGCGCATGGTCGATCGTGATGATTTGATCCACATCGGCATCAGCGCGTGGCGCAGCGGTCAGAGCGTGTCGCAGGTGATGGAAAATGTGGAGATGGCTACGCGGCGTGCGGCATTGCAGGGCGGTAATAGCTGGTCGGTTGGCGAAGGCAATACGCTGGATATGGGGCGCGGCAGTGTGCGCTGGCGGACCTTGCTGGAGAACACGCTCAATCGTGGTGGTCCGCGACTTTACCAAAAGCCGGCGGTGTTGCTGGATGGAAAAGTCCATCATCGTGAATTACTGACGCGTGTGTTTGATGGCGACAAAGAAGTGGTGTCGGCTGAGTTTATGCCGCTGGTATTGCAGCTGGGTATGACTGACAGCTGGGATCGTCAACTGGTGACGCGCATCGCGGCGCTTTCGGAAGTGTGGCCGGATGAAACTCTGGCACTTCCCGTGAATATTGATTCGCTGTTGCAGCGGCCTTTTCAGCGCTGGCTGCAAAAACTGCTGCTACAGTGCAGCAAATCGCAAAGAAAACGTTTTTTATTTGAACTTGCTGAGGCCGACGTTTGTCAACACATCAGCCGTTTAGTGCCGGTTTTTCACATGTTAACCGCATTTGGCTGTCGCATTGCGGTGGATCAGGCTGGTTTGACGGTGGTGAGCAGCGCTTATATCAAACAATTCCCGATAGAAGTGATTAAACTTGCGCCGGGTTTGGTACGCAATATTGAACGACGCACCGAGAACCAGCTGTTTGTGCAGAGCTTGCTGGAAGTGTGTAAGTCATCGCCAACTCAAGTTTTCGCCGCGGGTGTGCGAACACGCGCGGAGTGGCAAACGCTGTCGGGATTAGGTGTTTCGGGCGGGCAGGGCGATTTCTTTGCGCCTTCGTTGCCGGTCAACAGTAATGTAAAGAAACACTCGCAACGTTATCGAATTTAGACCTTCAGCGCGCGAAGTGCAGGCTGATGGCTGTTTTTATCGCTTATTAGTGCCGGAGCGCGCGATGCTGGCGGCTGGAAATGTTAGATTTTATGTCGAAATTCGCCGGCTAGCGCCGGGGCAATTTAGGTTAAAACGGCGTGTTAACGCCATTTAACTGCGGCAAAAGACCCTACGATCAGGCCAAAAAAGTATTCAGCGTATTTTTTCACCGAAGCCGAACGTTTTTGCGCCTTGTAGCGGCTTCGCGTGGTTGGTAAAGTAGGCGGATTTTATTTTCCGCCCCCAGCTTGCAGGATTATCCCTTAGTATGTTTAAAAAATTTCGTGGCATGTTTTCCAATGACTTGTCCATTGACTTGGGTACCGCGAATACCCTGATTTACGTGAAAGGACAAGGCATCGTGTTAAACGAGCCTTCTGTGGTTGCCATTCGTCAGGATCGTGCCGGCTCCCCAAAGAGCGTAGCGGCTGTCGGTCATGACGCTAAGCAGATGCTGGGCCGTACGCCGGGCAACATCGCTGCTATCCGTCCTATGAAAGATGGCGTGATCGCCGACTTCTTCGTTACCGAAAAAATGCTGCAGCACTTCATTAAGCAAGTGCATAGCAATAGCTTTATGCGTCCAAGCCCGCGAGTGCTGGTCTGCGTACCGGTGGGTGCGACCCAGGTTGAGCGTCGCGCCATCCGTGAATCTGCACAGGGTGCAGGCGCACGCGAAGTGTTCCTGATTGAAGAGCCAATGGCTGCGGCGATTGGTGCAGGTCTGCCGGTTTCTGAAGCAACCGGTTCTATGGTGGTGGATATCGGTGGTGGTACCACTGAAGTAGCAGTGATCTCGCTGAACGGCGTGGTTTACTCCTCTTCTGTGCGTATTGGTGGTGACCGCTTCGATGAAGCTATCATTAATTATGTTCGCCGCAACTACGGTTCACTGATTGGTGAAGCGACTGCAGAGCGTATCAAGCATGGTATCGGTTCTGCTTATCCGGGCGATGAAGTACACGAGATTGAAGTTCGCGGCCGTAACCTGGCAGAAGGTGTGCCACGTGGCTTTACCCTGAACTCGAACGAGATTCTTGAAGCGCTGCAGGAACCGCTGACCGGCATCGTGAGCGCGGTGATGGTTGCGCTGGAACAGTGCCCGCCAGAGCTGGCCTCTGACATCTCCGAGCGCGGTATGGTGCTGACCGGAGGTGGCGCATTGCTGCGTAACCTCGATCGCCTGCTGATGGAAGAGACCGGTATTCCGGTAGTCGTGGCAGAAGATCCGCTGACCTGCGTAGCACGCGGCGGTGGTAAAGCGTTGGAAATGATCGACATGCATGGCGGCGATTTGTTCAGCGAGGAGTAATTCCTCAACGGCTGAGGCCCTGGTCAAATTGCGCAGGGAATAGCGCCTATGCTGACGCTGCTGCTGCAACGCACGACGGCGAAATGCGTCCAGCCCTGAGGCGTTGGTGATTTAGGCTAACGCTTCTTCCCTGATGTCGAGGAACACGCAGAATTTATGAAGCCGATTTTTAGCAGGGGACCTTCCCTGCAGTTGCGCCTCTTTCTGGCAGTCATTGTGGCTATCGCGATTATTATCGCCGATAGCCGCGTGAGCTCCTTTTCCCAGATCCGCAACTACCTGGACACATCGGTCAGTCCATTTTATTTTTTGGCCAACGGGCCAAGACAACTTCTTGATGGCGTTTCCGAAACCCTGGCGTCACGTCAGCAATTGGAACTGGAAAATAAAGCACTGCGCCGTGAGCTCTTCCTGAAAAACAGTGACTTGCTGATGCTGGGGCAATATAAGCAGGAAAACGCGCGTCTGCGCGAACTGCTTGGCTCGCCGCTGCGCCAGGATGAGCACAAGATGGTAACGCAGGTGATCTCCACCGGCACCGATCCTTATACCGATCAGGTGGTTATCGACAAAGGCAGCGTAAACGGCGTTTACGAAGGCCAGCCGGTGATCAGTGATAAAGGGGTAGTCGGTCAGGTGGTCGCGGTCGGTCAGGTGACCAGTCGCGTACTGCTGATTTGCGACGCGTCGCATGCGTTGCCGATTCAGGTGCTGCGTAATGATATTCGTGTTATAGCCGCCGGTAATGGCTGCAGCGAAGATCTGCAGCTGGAGCATCTACCGGGCAACACCGATATTCGCGTGGGCGATGTGTTAGTCACGTCTGGCCTGGGCGGCCGCTTCCCGGAAGGTTATCCGGTTGGCGTGGTCTCTTCGGTGAAAGTCGATACGCAGCGCGCTTACACGGTGATTCAGGCGCGTCCAGCCGCTGGCTTGCAGCGTTTGCGCTATCTGCTGCTGCTGTGGGGCGCGGATCGCAACGGCGTCGCACCGATGGCACCGGACGAAGTGCACCGCGTGGCCAACGAACGTTTAATGCAGATGATGCCGCAGGTCCTGCCGCCAGCAGGCGAAATGGGCCCACCGGCACCTGATACTTTGCAGTCTTCGCAGCAAATGGGGCCACCGCAACCCGCTAACAGCAGTCGTTCGCAAGGGAATTCTGCGAACACACGCGGAGGCCAGCCTTGAGTCGATATCGCAGCCAGGGCCGATGGGTTATCTGGCTGTCCTTTCTGATTGCCCTCATCCTGCAAATCATGCCGTGGCCGGAACAGATCTATATGTTCCGGCCATCATGGCTATTGCTGATCCTCATTTATTGGGTGCTGGCGCTGCCGCATCGGGTGAATGTTGGTACCGGTTTTTGTCTTGGTGCCATTATGGATCTGGTGGCGGGTTCAACGCTGGGCGTGCGCGCATTAGCCTTTAGCATCATCGCGTATCTGGTGGCCTTTAAATTTCAGTTATTCCGAAACTTAGCGTTGTGGCAGCAGGCATTAATGGTTATGGTGCTGTCCCTTGCGGTGGATGTGATTGTTTTCTGGGCAGAATTCCTGGTGATCAACGTTTCTTTCCGTCCGGAAATCTTCTGGAGTAGCGTGGTCGACGGCGTCCTGTGGCCCTGGCTATTCTTATTGATGAGAAAGATTCGCCGTCAATTCGCTGTTCAGTAAGGAATACTATGATAAGCCTGTACCTCGCATCCGGTTCACCGCGTCGACGTGAGCTGTTAACGCAGCTTGGTCTGCAATTTGAACGCCTGATTACCCACGTAGAAGAGCAGCGTCAGCCTGAAGAAGCGGCTGACGCTTACGTGCGTCGTCTGGCGTCGGATAAGGCGCGCGCGGGCGTCGCGGTGGCACCGCAGGATCTGCCGGTGCTGGGTGCTGATACCATCGTGGTGCTGAACGGTGAAGTACTGGAAAAACCGCAGGATGCCGCGCACGCCGCCGCGATGCTGAGCAAGCTGTCGGGACAAACTCATCAGGTGATGACCGCGGTGGCGCTGGCCGATACGCAGCGTGAGCTGGATTGTCTGGTGACCACGGACGTGACCTTCCGCACGATGACGGCGGAGGAAATTTCGCACTATATCGCCAGTGGCGAGCCGATGGATAAAGCCGGCGCGTACGGAATTCAGGGCCTTGGCGGCAATTTTGTCCGCAAGATTAATGGAAGTTATCACGCCGTAGTGGGATTACCGCTGGTTGAGACCGGTGAGCTGCTGAGTCATTTTCAGTCACTGCGGGCGTTAAGGGGACAAGATGACGGCTGAACTGCTGGTAAATGTGACACCTTCGGAAACCCGTGTTGCCTACATTGATGGCGGCATTCTGCAGGAAATCCACATTGAGCGTGAAGCACGACGTGGCATCGTGGGCAACATCTATAAAGGACGCGTCAGTCGCGTCTTACCTGGTATGCAGGCGGCCTTTGTCGATATCGGCATGGAAAAAGCCGCCTTTCTGCACGCTTCCGACATCATGCCGCACACCGAATGCGTGGCGGGTGATGAGAAGAAAAATTTTGTGGTGCGCGACATTGGCGAGC
Organism: Pantoea endophytica; assembly: GCF_002858935.1. Classification (GTDB taxonomy): domain Bacteria; phylum Pseudomonadota; class Gammaproteobacteria; order Enterobacterales; family Enterobacteriaceae; genus Pantoea; species Pantoea leporis. The sequence goes on from NZ_PJRT01000020.1 coordinate 20,762, forward strand.
TGGTGCGTCCCGGCCAGGATCTGATGGTGCAGGTGGTGAAAGATCCGCTGGGCACTAAAGGCGCGCGCCTCACCACCGACATTACTTTGCCCTCGCGCTATCTGGTGTTTATGCCTGGCGCGTCACACGTCGGCGTCTCGCAGCGTATTGAGAGCGAAGCCGAGCGCGAACGACTGAAAACGGTGGTTGCTGCGCACTGTGACGATCTCGGCGGCTTTATTATTCGTACCGCTGCGGAAGGCATTGGTTCGGAAGAGTTGTCGCAGGATGCCGCTTTCCTGAAACGTTTGTGGACCAAAGTCAGCGAGCGTAAAAAGCGTAATCAGACGCGCTGCCTGCTCTACGGTGAACTGGCATTAGCGCAGCGCGTGCTGCGTGATTTCGCCGGTGCCGCGCTGGATCGCATTCGCGTGGACTCACGTTTGACCTGTGATTTGCTGGTGGAATTTACCAGCGAATATATTCCGGAAATGGCCAGCAAGCTGGAGCTTTACAGCGGTAAACAGCCGATTTTTGATCTGTTCGACGTTGAGAACGAAATCCAGCGTTCGCTGGAGCGTAAGGTCGAGCTAAAATCCGGCGGCTATCTGATTATCGATCAAACCGAAGCCATGACCACGGTGGATATCAACACCGGCGCGTTTGTCGGACACCGCAATCTCGACGAGACCATCTTCAACACCAACATTGAAGCGACGCAAGCGATCGCGCGTCAGCTGCGACTGCGCAACCTCGGCGGCATCATCATTATCGATTTCATCGACATGAGTAACGACGAGCATCGCCGCCGCGTGCTGCATTCGCTGGAGAGCGCGCTGAGCAAAGATCGGGTGAAAACCGGCATCAATGGTTTCTCGGCGCTCGGTTTGGTGGAGATGACGCGTAAACGCACGCGTGAAAGTATTGAACATGTGCTGTGCGCCGATTGCCCGGTGTGTAAAGGGCGCGGCACCTTGAAAACGGTGGAAACCGTCTGCTATGAGATCATGCGTGAAATTGTGCGCGTGCATCACGCCTACGATTCCGACCGTTTCCTGGTGTACGTTTCCCCGGCGGTGGGCGACGCGCTGAAGGGCGAAGAGTCACACGCGCTGGCGGAAGTGGAGATCTTCGTCGGTAAACAGGTCAAAGTTCATGTTGAACCGCTCTATACCCAAGAGCAGTTTGATGTCGTCATGATGTGATTTTGAGGTTGAGTTCCGCAAGCCAACGGACAGCAAGGAGAGGTGTGTGAGGCGGTTGCCGAGGATTTTGTTACTGCTGCTCGCCGCAATCATCGTAATTGTGGCGCTGCTGGTCAGCGGGTTGCGCCTCGTGATGCCGCACCTCAACAGTTATCGCAGCGATATTCTGCAGACGATCTCACGCGTCAGCGGCGTCACGGTGACGGCCAGCGAACTGCAGGGCAAATGGGAGAATTTTGGCCCGACGCTGCAGATGCGCAATCTCAACGTCGCGATGCAGGAAGATGGGCAACTGACCATCGGCCGCGTCAATCTGGCGCTCAATGTGTGGCAATCGCTGCTGCACTGGCGCTGGCAATTCCGCGATCTCACCTTCTGGCAGCTGCATCTCGAAACCAATCATCCGCTGTTCACCAGTGACGAACAGAAGAACAGCTTCAAACCGGCGCAAATCAACGATCTGTTTTTGCGTCAGTTCGACCACTTCGATCTGCGCGACAGCAGCATCCGTTTTCTGACGCCGTCCGGCCAGCATGCTGAACTGGCGATTCCGCGCCTTACCTGGCTGAACGAAAATACCCGTCACCGCGCCGAGGGCGAAGTGAGCCTCTCCAGTTTTACCGGCCAGCATGGCGTGGTGCAGGTGAGGCTCGATCTCAACGACAGCAACGGTTTACTCAGCGATGGCCGCATCTGGATGCAGGCCGATGATGTGGATGTGCGACCGTGGATTGGTCCGTGGCTGCGTGATAACACCAGCCTTGAAAGCGCGCGCTTCAGTCTGGCCGCGTGGGCGAATTTGCGCGATGGCGATCTCTACGCCGGTGATTTGCTGTTGAGCAAAGGTGGCGCGCGCTGGCGCGGCGAGCAGGGCGATCATCAATTAGAGGTTGATGGCTTAACCGCGCACTTGTCGCGCTACCAGAATGGCTGGAGCCTTTCGGTACCGCAAACCCGCTTGAGAACGGATGGCATCGCATGGGCGCCAGGACATTTTTCCCTGCTGTGGAAGCCAGAAGATAAGCAGATGCTCGGCGCCAACAGTGCGCCGGAGATGCGCGTGCGTGCCACGCAGCTGGATTTAGAACGTCTGGCGCCCATCGTTCCGCTGTTTGCACCGCTTTCTCCAACCTTGCTGGATAACTGGCGTGCGCTGCAGCCGCGCGGCCACATTGATGCGCTGGCGCTGGATATTCCGCTGCAGCAGCCTGAGCAAACGCGTTTGCAGGTGAAATGGCGCGATCTCGCCTGGCAACAGTGGGAATTACTGCCGGGTATCAGCAATCTCAGCGGGAGCGCCAGCGGCAGCTTAAACAACGGCTTGCTGGATGTGGCGATGGGCCAGGCGGAAGTGCCGTACGGCGATATGTTCCAGGCTCCGCTGCAGATTAAACAGATCACTGGCCAGCTCAACTGGCTGCGCGATGCTAACGGCTTAACGCTGGATGGACATCAGCTGGATGTGCAGGCCCGTTCGCTGTGGGCACGCGGCGATTTCCGCTACCAGCAGAATTTGGGTAGCGCGCCGCGCCTCGATATTCTCGCCGGAATTCGCGTTACCGATGCTGGCGATGCGTGGCGTTATTTCCCGCAGCAGCTGATGGGCCACGATCTTACTCACTATCTCAGTGACGCGATTAAAGGCGGGCAGGTGGATAACGCCACGCTGCTGTTTGCTGGCGATCCCTCGCTGTTCCCGTTCAAACACAATGACGGCATGTTTGAAGTTTGGGTTCCGCTGCGCAATGCCACCTTCCAGTTCCAGCCCGGCTGGCCAGCGCTGGAAAACCTCGACATCAATCTCGACTTCCTCAACAACGGTTTGTGGATGAAAGCCGATAAAACCAGGCTCGGCGAGGTTGATGCGCGCAATGTCAGCGCGGTGATTCCGGATTACCTGAAAGAGAAGTTGATCATCGATGGTGACATCAGCGGCGAAGGCAAAAAAATCGCTGACTATTTCGAGCAAACGCCGCTGAAACCGACGCTCGGCGCGGCGCTGCAGGAGCTACAGATTGGCGGCAATGTGCGCGGCACGTTGAATCTTGATATTCCACTGGATGGCGAGCAGGTGCACGCCAGCGGCAATGTGGTGCTGAACAACAACAGCCTGCATATCAAGCCGTTAAATACCACGCTGAACAATCTCACCGGCCGCTTCCGTTACAATAACGGCAATCTGGAGAGTGAAGAGCTGCAGGCCAACTGGTTCGGGCAGCCAACGGGCGTGAGTTTCAGCACGAAAGAGAATCCCAACGATTTTGGCGTGAACGTCAAACTGCTGGGCGATTGGCAGCCAGGTAATATCAAGGTGCTGCCTGATGCCATCACGCGTCAGTTAGACGGCTCTTTACCGTGGCAGGGCAACGTGGATATCACGCTGCCGCATAAAGGTGGCGCAACCTACAAAGTGGCACTGCAAGGCGAGGGCAAAGCAGTAAGCAGTCACTTACCAGCACCGCTGGATAAAGCGGCCGGTGAAGCGATGCCGATTACCATCAACGCGGATGGCGATCTGAAAGGCTTTACCTTGAGCGGCAGCGTGCGCGAGCGCCATCGTTTCAATAGCCGCTGGATTCTGGAGCCGCAGCTGCGCGTTGATCGCGGGATCTGGCTGAATGATGCGAAAAGCACACCGAAGCTGCCGGAAAAGCGCGGCATGGAGCTGAATCTCCCGCCGCTGGATGGCGAAGCCTGGATGGGGATGATGGCTGGCGCGGGCAGTGCGCGTAACGCTCAGGGCGAGCCGGAAGTGGGCGGCGCGGCGCTGCCGGGCGACTTTATTCTGCGCACACCGGCGCTGACGCTTGGTGGTCAGCAATGGCAAGACGTTAACGCTACTGTTACGCAGGGGCCAGCCGGCAACACCCACTTGCAGCTGGAGAGCCGTGAAGCACGTGGCAGTTTGCAGACGGCGCAGCGCTCTCCATGGCAGATCAACCTGAGCTATCTTTACTACAATCCTGAATGGGCTGAGAAAAGCGATGGAAAATCATCGCCGTTTGGCGGCAACAGCAGCAACATCAACTTCAGCAGCTGGCCAGCGTTGCAGCTCAACTGTGATGAGTGCTGGATTCGCGGGCAGAAGTTTGGCCACATGCAGGCGAAGCTACAGCCGCAAGGCGATACGTTAGCACTTACTAACGCCTCGATTGATTCTGGCAGCTCAAAATTAAATGTGGCGGGTGAATGGGTGAATAAACCCGGCGATCAGCGCACTTCGCTGAAGGGCAGCCTGAGCGGCGACAACATCAATGACGCGGCTAACTGGTTTGGCATGAATACGCCGCTGCGCGATGCACCGTTTAAACTCGATTACGATCTGCACTGGCGTTCTGCGCCGTGGCAGCCATCGGAAGAGACGCTAAGCGGTACGCTGAAAACCCACTTTGGTAAAGGCCAGATCGCCGATGTGAACACCGGCCGCGCCGGGCAGTTGCTGCGTCTGTTTAGCTTTGATGCCTTGCTACGCAAGATGCGATTCGATTTCAGCGACACCTTTAGTGACGGTTTCTATTTCGATTCGATCAACGGCACCGCGTGGATTGAAAACGGTGTGATGCGTACCGATAACCTGCTGGTGGATGGCCTGGAAGCGGATATCGCCATGAAGGGCAACATCGATTTGGTGAAGCGTCAGATCGACATGGAAGCGGTGGTCGCCCCGGAAATCTCCGCGTCGGTCGGCGTTGCCACTGCATTCGTCATCAATCCGGTGGTCGGTGCTGCGGTCTTCGCCGCCAGCAAAGTGCTGGGACCGCTGTGGAATAAGATTTCACTGTTGCGCTACCACATCAGCGGACCGCTGGATAAGCCGGAAATCAATGAAGTACTGCGCAAACCGCGTGAAGACGAGAAGAAGTGAATTTGACGCCGTCGGGTAATTGCCGCAGGCTATGACTATCCGAGCACATAATGAGTGAGAAACGATGACTCTGAATCTGGTAAGTGAGCAGTTGCTAACTGCGAACAGCATTAATCAGCAGGACCTTTATTCCCTGTTAGGGCAGCTTTCAGAACGTCGTCTGGATTATGCCGATCTCTATTTCCAGTCCAGTTTCCACGAATCCTGGGTGCTGGAAGACAAAATTATCAAAGATGGTTCTTACCATATCGATCAGGGCGTGGGCGTCCGCGCCGTGAGCGGCGAGAAAACCGGTTTCGCCTACGCTGACCAGATTTCCCTGAATGCACTGCGTCAGTCGTCTGAAGCGGCGCGCAGCATCGTGCGTGAACAAGGCAACGGCAAAGCGCATACCTTATCGGCGGTGCTGAACCGTTCGTTGTATGCGCCCGTTAATCCGCTGGATAGCCTGACGCGCGAAGACAAAATTGCCCTGCTGCACCGTGTTGATAAAGTGGCGCGTGCTGCCGATCCACGTGTGCAGGAAGTGAATGCCAGCCTGAGTGGTGTTTACGAACAAGTGCTGGTCGCCGCAACTGACGGCACGCTGGCCGCAGATATTCGTCCGCTGGTGCGTCTTTCCATCAGCGTGCAGGTGGAAGATCAGGGTAAACGCGAACGTGGCTCAAGCGGCGGCGGCGCGCGTACCGGTTATGAATTCTTCCTCGCTGATGAGAGCGGTGATGTGCGTGCCGATGTCTGGGCGCGCGAAGCGGTGCGCATGGCGCTGGTCAATCTCTCCGCCGTGGCGGCACCCGCTGGCATGTTGCCGGTGGTGCTGGGCGCAGGTTGGCCGGGTGTGCTGCTGCACGAAGCAGTTGGACACGGTCTGGAAGGTGACTTCAACCGTCGTGCGACATCGGTATTCAGCGGCAAAATGGGCCAGCTGGTGGCTTCAGAGCTGTGTACCGTGGTTGACGATGGCACCATTGAAGGTCTGCGCGGTTCGCTGGCGGTCGATGATGAAGGCGTGCCGGGCCAGTACAACATGCTGATCGAAAATGGCGTGCTGAAAGGCTACATGCAGGACAAGCTGAATGCGCGCCTGATGGGCGTCAACCCAACTGGCAATGGTCGCCGTGAATCTTACGCGCACCTGCCAATGCCGCGCATGACCAATACTTACATGCTGGCAGGCAAATCGACGCCGCAAGATATCATTGAAAGCGTGGAGTACGGCATTTACGCGCCAAACTTCGGCGGCGGCCAGGTTGATATCACGTCCGGCAAGTTCGTGTTCTCCACCTCAGAAGCTTATCTGATCGAGAACGGCAAAGTGACGACGCCCGTAAAAGGCGCCACGCTGATTGGCTCCGGCATCGAAGCGATGCAGCAGATCTCGATGGTCGGCAACGATCTGGCGCTGGATAAAGGCGTCGGCGTATGCGGTAAAGAGGGACAAAGCGTGCCAGTTGGCGTGGGCCAGCCAACGCTGAAGCTGGATAAAATCACCGTAGGTGGTACTGCCTAATAGCCTTTACGCTTTACACATTCTGCAACGGCGCGTTTATCGCGCCGTTTTTATACATGCTTTCCGGCTTCAACCTTTCCTCCTCGTTGTGAAATCCCATTATTTTTGTGACATTTAGATCCATTTCTAATCGTGGTCATTCAGGTGCAAAATTAATCCATGTATTATCCGGCGACGAAATTAGCCCTATAAAGTACATGGAGTTCGTATGGATACGAAGTACATCAAGTCACTTATGCCTGCAAATCAGCTTGCTGAATTCGGAGCGTAATAGATGGGATACCGCGATGACGAATTCGGGCGGGGACTCGCACTCTCATGCGATAAAACCACTACCGGTGCAAGATTAATCTCGTCTCTGCCACTAAACAGATTTAGCCATCATGGTTTTGGCATCATCCGAAAGGGCGATAAGACCACGCCATGCCCAGTCTGCGGCAAGGAGGGACAAGTAGGGGAAGGTGAAGAAAAATCCAGAATTCACAATGTGGCCGTAGCAGTTGATCGCTGCTTAGTTATCTGTGGTTGCCCACCCGGTTCGAATCGGATTATTGCTCCGGTCGGTCAATGGTTAGGAAAGGGGCCATCGCCAGAAAAAATTGCTCGTGATAAACACGCCGCAGCTGCAGCCGCTCGGAAAACAAAGCATGAAGAGGAAGAGAAAAGACTCGCCGATGAACGGGAGTGTAACCGAGTTTTTGCCAAATCTTGCCTGCGCGGTGATGGCTGCAATGATGCCGGAGACGAACGGGAACCGCATACTAACTTTGCCAATATGGGCATTTTCAGAGCGGCAGCAGATGTCGATCCTGCGACTGAAGTTGATGTGCCGCAGCGTGCTCAGGCAACGAAGAAAAATAACCCCTCTAAGTCAGAAGAAATTCCAAAGCCGAAAGAACGAAGCGCGTTATACAAATGGTTTTTTGGTCATCATGAAGAGATGGACTACCAAGCGGCGACAGCTGCTGCGGCTGGAACAGCACGCGCTCAGGCCGTGGCTGCCAGTTCAAACGTACTTGAGCTAATTGGCGGACGCACCTCAACTTATGGGACGTGGGCATTACGTGCAGCAGGAATTGCGACGGCTGGAGCAGGGGCTTCCGTGGCTGGATTTCTAATGGGCATGATGCCGGGCAAACTCAATGAAGGTGAGCAGGATTTCATCACACCAATTTTGTTGCAGCAGATCGCTGCTAAACGTGGTACAGCCCCGACCCGCGTCCGCTTTACGTGGGAAAATGACAGCGACGGAAATCTGGTGCCGCGTGGATGGCATACCCCGCATGGCGAAGCGCGTGTAAGGCAGATGGAATGGGACAGTAAACTCAGTGCATATACCTTCACCACTGAAGATGAAAAACCGATAACCATCATTTGGACGCCCGATCACTCAGGCGAGGATTATCCACATCACACTGGTAATCAAGATCGTCCAGTTTTACCGGATCCTACTTTTGTTGATCCGATGCCTGAAAGCTCTGACATTGTTACGCTTCCGGGTCACTTACCGGAAGAGCGGCACTTCCTGGATTATATTCTGTATATTCCGGTGGAAGGTGTTCCGCCGGTTTATATTTATTTGAGTAAAAAGCCAGAAACACCAATATGGACTAAAACTAAGGAGTTAGTTCCGGTATCCAATGCTTATGCTCACTGGATAAAACATTCCAGAGAGTTTTCAGAAGATTCTTTCAACAATGCTAAAGAATATGTGGATTCAACTCATGATTTCGTTAATAACCCTCCTGAGGGGACATTGACAAAAACCCGAGCGAACGGTGATCGTCTTTTCTACCATCCTGAAACAAACACTTTTGCAGTGAGAACAAAGGATGGTGTTCCCAAAACGATGTTCAAGCCTGATAAAAAGATGGAATATTGGAGTAAGCAATGAATAATGAATTTCCATGCCCTTGTTGTGGGGAAAGAACAATCGATAATTTAGGTGATTATGAGATTTGCAGCGTTTGTAAGTGGGAGGACGATCCCATTCAATCGAAAGAGCCTGATTTCTCGGGCGGTGCAAATAAGATGAGTTTGAATGAAGCAAAAAAAGCTTATCAAGAAGGTAGACAGATCCTCTGAACAAATTAATAGGTTGGTCTTTATGGGACTCACTTTAAAATTAGAATGGTTCGGTAAAATTGATGAAGTCTTGGTTGGCACCGAAGCGTCCGATGATCCTGGACAAGACCGGTCTGAATAAAGTCTTTACTGTTTAATAGCGCGCCATTTGCGCGCTAAATATTTCGCAGAGTAAATATTTCCTTTAAAAATATTAGGATTATTATCAACCTTTCCGATGCTGCTGATACTGCTGCGCTACCTGCCTGAAATACTCGGTCAGATAATCAATGCACACCTGCACTTTCAGCGGCAGCTTGTCTTTCTCAGTATAGAGCGCATAGACCGGGCGCGGCTCCGAGTGATATTGCGGGAACAGAATATCGATCTCCCCCGCATTGATCTCATCAATCACCCACATCAACGGCACATAGGCGATACCGCAACCTGCTTTCAGCCAGCGTATCAGCGTCTGCGAATCGTTGGTGACGAAACGGCCCTGCGGCGTAAGGCGGGTAACCAATCCTTCCGGCGCAACCAGTTCAAAAGTGTTATCCGGCCGCACGCTATATTCCAGCCACGAAAAATTATCGATCTCGCTGGGTTTTTCCGGCGTGCCATGCTGTGCCAGATAGCTCTTCGCCGCGCACACCACCATCGGCATTGCACCCAGCCGACGCGAGAACAAGTTCGAATCCTGCAGCGCGCCCACGCGCACCACCAAATCCAAACCGTTGGCAATCAAATCGGGAGCAGGAATACCCGTCACCAGATTGACGCCCAAACCCGGATATTCGCGTAACATTTCGCTGGTCATCGCCGATAACACATTCTGCGCCATCGTCGATGAGCAGCCGATCCGTAGAATACCGATCGGCGTGTTGTTAAAGGCGTACAGCTGCTCGTGTACCTGCGACGCCTCCGCCAGCATGCGGCGACAGCCCTGAAAATAGATCTTTCCGGCCTCAGTCAAGCCAATGCTGCGCGTGCTGCGATTAAGCAATTTAACCTGTAACTCATCTTCCAGTTTGGCGACAATCTGGCTGATAGACGAAACGCTAAGCTGTAGCTGGCGCGCCGCGGCGGTAAATGAACCCAATTCAACCACTTTGGCGAAAATGGACATGCTTTTAAGTCGATCCATTGTTTACTCTGGCTAAAAAGTGATTTAGCTCACAATATGTAGAAAACGTATAGTCAAGCGCGTTACTATACGCGCGCTGGGTCTCTTCACTGCACCTGAACACGGCTGTGTTAGCCCGATGATACGCTATGATTAGCTCAACGCGGCCTGAATGTTGCCATCAGTTTATCCGTCATCCCCTGATCGTAAACCCAACGTGCTATACGGCACGTGGGCAGGTATCGGTGCAATCCGGCAAGGTCGAACTAAGGATCCGAAATGAGTGTGCTTCCGGTATTTGTCGTATTCGGGCTGAGTTTTCCGCCCATCTTCATTGAACTACTGGTTTCACTGGCGCTGTTCTGGCTGGTGAAACGCGTGCTAACGCCTAGCGGGATCTACGATCTGGTTTGGCATCCGGCACTGTTTAACACTGCGCTGTATTGCTGCGTGTTTTACCTTGTATCCCGTTTATTCGTCTGAGGTTTTTTAAGTGAAAGCGCTAATAAGAAAAATCGCGCGATACGCGATTACACTCCTGCTGGTTGTCATCGCCATCGTGATCATCTTCCGCGCCTGGGTGTTCTACACCGAATCACCGTGGACGCGTGATGCCAAATTCTCTGCCGATGTGGTAGCGATCTCGCCTGACGTCACCGGCATCATCACTGACGTGCCGGTGCACGACAACCAGCTGGTTAAAAAAGGCGACACGCTGTTTGTGGTTGACCGTCCGCGCTACCAAAAAGCGCTGGACGAAGCCCAGGCGGATGTCGAGTATTACCAGGCGTTAGTGAGTGAAAAACGCCGTGAAGCCAGTCGCCGCAATCAGTTGGGTACCAGCGCCATGTCGCGTGAAGCGATTGAGCAATCCAATAACGATCTGCAAACCAGCGAGCACCAGCTGGCGAAGTCTGTGGCCACGCGCGACCTGGCGGTGATTGACCTCGATCGCACCACTATCAAAGCGCCATCTGACGGCTGGGTCACCAACCTCAATGTCTATCAGGGCGAATTCATCACGCGCGGCTCGGTAGCCGTGGCGCTGGTGCAACAGCACTCCTTCTATGTGCTGGCCTATATGGAAGAGACCAAGCTGGATGGCGTGCGTCCGGGCTTCCGCGCGCAAATCACGCCGTTGGGGAGCAACGCGGTACTGCGCGGCACCGTTGACAGTATCGCGGCGGGCGTAACCAACAGCAGCAGCACCAGCGACAGCAAAGGCATGGCAACCATCGACTCGAATCTGGAGTGGGTGCGTCTGGCGCAGCGTGTGCCGGTGCGTATTCGTCTCGACGAGCAACCGGGCAACCGCTTCCCGGCGGGGACCACGGCGACGGTGGTGATCACCGGTGCGCAGGATCGCGAAACCAAAGTCTCGCCGCTGGCACAGTTGTTCAATCGCCTGCGTGAGTTTGGTTAAGCGAGGGCGATATGATTGAGTTTTTGCGTTTCCCGGTGAAGCTCACCTTCGCGCTGGTTGCGGCGTTGATGATTGGCTTTCACTTCAATCTGGAAACGCCGCGTTGGGCGGTGATGACCGCCGGCATCGTGGCCGGTGGTACCGCCTTTGCTGCGGGGGGCGATCCCTATTCTGGCGCGCTGCGCTATCGCGGCATTCTGCGCATCATCGGTACTTTTATTGGCTGTATCGCCGCGCTCACCATCATGATTGCCACGGTGCGCGCGCCGGTGGTGATGCTGCTGCTGTGCTGTATGTGGGCCGGCATGTGCGTGTGGCTCTCTTCGCTGATCAAAGTCGAAAACTCCTATGCGTTGGGTCTTGCCGGTTACACCGCGCTGATCATCGTGGTGACGGCGGATGCCAGCGGCGGCTTAACGCTGGCTCCGCAGTACGCGGTTGAGCGCTGCAGTGAAATCGTCATCGGTATTCTGTGTGCCATCCTCGCCGACATGCTGTTCTCGCCGCGTTCGATCAAGAAAGTGATTGAGCAGGAAGTGGACGTGCTGCTGGTGGCGCACTACAAATTGCTGCAGCTGTGCGTCGCGCATGAAGACAAAGAGGAAGTGGATAAAGCCTGGAGCGCGTTAGTGCGTCGCACCACGGCACTCAACGGCATGCGCGGCCAGCTGATGATGGAATCCTCACGCTGGAAAAACTCCAGCCGCCGCCTGCAAATGCTCAACACCTTATCGCTGACGCTGATCACGCAGGCCGCCGAAACTTTCCTGATTCAAAACTCGCGTCCGGAATACATTCCACCGCACTATCGTTTGCTGATCGAAAAAGAGGTCAACAGCGTCAACGATGTGCATAAGCGCATGAAGGTGATGCGTCGCCTGATTGGCGTGAGCAGCAAAACCGTGCCGGTGACGCTGGCGAGTTGGGTCGGCGCGGCCACTGAATATCTGCTGCTGATTAACGGCATTAAAAGTAATAGCCGCATCACCACGCTGGAAGAGAGCATTCTGCAGCGTGAGGTAGTGATTCAGGCGCGCTCTGCGGAAACCCATCACGCGATGATCAACGGTATACGTACCTTTGTCGCCACCGCGCTGGGATCGCTGTTTTGGCTATATACCGGCTGGACATCAGGCAGCGGCTGCATGGTGATGCTGGCGGTAATTACCGCGCTGGCGATGCGTATGCCGAATCCGTTGATGATGGCGAAAGACTTCCTTTACGGCATGACGGTTGCGGTGCCGCTCGGCGCGCTCTACTTCATCTTTATTCTGCCCGCGACCCAGCAAAGTGCGCTGCTGTTGTGTATCGCCATCGGCGCGCTGGGTTTTATCGGCGGCATCTTCGTGCAGCGTCGTCAGTTGGGTACGCTGGGTGCGTTGATTGGTACCATCAACGTGCTGGTGCTGGATAACCCGATGAAGTTCGAGTTCAACGTATTCCTCGATAACGTGTTGGGCCAGGTGATTGGCTGCTTTGTAGCGATGATGGTGATTCTGCTGATTCGCGATAAATCCAAGGAGCGTACCGGACGTAAACTGCTGAATCGCTTTATGTATGCCGCAGTTGCTGCGCTGACCACTAATCAGGCGCGTCGTCGTGAAAACCACTTGCCGGCGCTGTATCAGCAATTGTTTTTGTTGCTCAACCTGTTCCCCGGCGATATCGATAAATACCGTATCGCGCTGACCCTGATTATCGGCCATCAACGCCTGCGCAATGCCGAAGTGCCGGTGAATGCAGAGTTATCGGCCTATCACCGCCAGCTGCGCTACACCGCCGATCGCATCATCTCTGCAACCAGCGATGATAAGCGGCGCTATTACTTCGAGCGGCTGCTCAAGGAGCTGGATGTGTATCAGGAGAAGCTGCAGCACTATGCTGCGCCTGATAACGTCACCGAGCCGGTGAAACGGCTGGCGCTGATGCTGGATAAGTATCAGAACACCTTAATACAAATCTGAAACTGGCCGCTGCAACCTGCAGCGGCCTTTTAGATCCCACGCTGACACAAAAACCTCTGATATTGGCATCTATACTTTCCTGACAGGACGCAAACTGACAGGAGAAAACCGATGTCCACTTCCCTGCAACAACACGAATTTTTCAAGACCGGCTATTTCGCTGATGGTCAGTGGCATAACGCCAGCGCCACCTTTGAGGTGACCAATCCTGCCACCGGCGAAGTTATCGCTAACGTGGCGAAAGCCGGCCAGCAAGAAACCGAACAGGCGATTGCCGCCGCGCAGCGTGCGTTTCCCGCCTGGCGCGATAAAACCGCCAAGGCGCGTGCCGAAATCCTCTATCGCTGGTATCAGCTGATCATCGAGAATAAAAGCTGGCTCGGCCAGTTGATGACGGCCGAGCAGGGTAAACCGCTTACAGAAGCCGAAGGTGAAGTGGAATACGCCGCCAGCTTTATTCAGTGGTTTGCCGAGCAGGCGAAACGCGCCAACGGTGAAATCATCCCGCCGGCTAAACCGGGCTCGCGCATTCTGGCGACGCGCGAACCAATTGGTGTGGTCGCGGCGATCACGCCGTGGAATTTCCCGATGGCGATGCTGACGCGCAAACTTGGCCCCGCATTGGCCGCGGGCTGTACCGGCATAATCAAACCCGCTAACAACACACCGCTGAGCGCCTTCGCGTTGCTGGCGCTGGCGCAGAAAGCCGGTGTGCCTGATGGCGTACTCAATGCGGTGGCGGGCGATACGCATGCCATCAGCGACGCGATTATGGCCAGCAAGGCGGTGCGCAAAATCTCCTTTACCGGTTCCACCGCGGTGGGCAAAACGCTGATGCGTAATGCGGCTGAGACCATGAAAAAGGTCTCGATGGAGTTAGGCGGCAACGCGCCCTATATCGTGTTTGATGATGCCGATATTGATGCGGCGGTGCAGGGCGCGATTGCCAACAAATTCCGCAACGCCGGGCAGGTGTGCGTCAGCGTCAACCGCTTCTATGTGCACAACGCGGTCTACGATCGCTTCGTTAATCAACTGGCCGATGCGGTGGGCAAACTAAAAGTCGGAAATGGCGTGGAAGAAGGCGTGATCGTTGGCCCGCTGATTGAGCCGTCCGCGCTGGAGAAAGTGGAGGAGCACGTCAAAGATGCATTGAGTAAAGGCGGCAAATTGCTGGTCGGCGGCGAACGTCATCCTCTTGGCGGCAACTTCTGGCAACCAACGGTGATTGGCGAAGCGCATGAAGAGATGAAGCTGGCGCAGGAAGAGACGTTTGGTCCGGTTGCGGCTTGCTTCCGCTTTGACGATGAAGCCGAGGTGATTGCGCGTGCCAACAATACCGAATTTGGCCTGGCGGCTTACTTCTACACGCAGAATTTGCAGCGGGTATTCCGCGTCTCAGCGGCGCTGGAAGCGGGCATGATCGGCATTAACGAATGCGCGGTATCCACTGAGCTGGCACCGTTTGGCGGCGTGAAAGAGTCTGGACTGGGACGCGAAGGATCGGTGTTGGGGATGGAAGAGTATCTGGAAGTTAAAGCGTTGCACCTCGGCGGGCTCAGCTAGCCGCAACAACCAAGAGGGCGTCATGATGAGAACCGAGCGTTTCGATTTCGACGAGATTGTCGATCAAGCCCATTTTTATCGACAGTTTAGCGATCGTTTTGCGTTAGCCGATCTCGCCATCAACGATCTTGACGATCTTTGGGATGCGATTGTCGGTGAGCAACTGCCGTTGCCGCTGGAGATTGAATTTGTAAATCTGGGGAAAGGGCAGAAACGCCGGTATGGCGCATTGATCCTGCTATTTGATGAAGCAGAAGAGGAGCTGGAAGGCCAGCTCCGCTTCAATATAAAGTAAAAAGGGCCCCGGCGAGCGGGGCCAAAGGGTTCGTCTTAATTGACGAGGAATTACTTATACAGCTCAGCTGTCACGTGGTAGCTGTCGCCGGTTTTCGCTTCAATCACTTTGTAAGCGCTGGCACCTTGCTCATCCGCTTTCTGAGAAAGCTCGGCACGATAGTCCATTGGCGAACCGCCGGTTCCGCTGATTGAAATGGTGCTGCCGGTAGGTTGCAGATTCTGCGCCTGTTGTTCGGTGACCAGTTGTGCTGCAGAAGCACCAAAGGCGAACAGGGAAAGCAGGGTAGCAGTTGCGATGGTTGTTTTGATTTTCATAATTTTCTCCTCGTTTAATCAACAACCTGCGGCAGAAAAGGGGTGGCGGGTCGTCGATCTATTGCCTGGCGCCATCAAGGCACCGGACGTTCAATTAGTGATTATTTGTACAGTTCAGCAGTTACGTGGAAAGTATCGCCACGGTTGCTTTCGATGATGCGGTAATGGCTGGCACCCTGCGCATCGGCTTTCTGTGACAGTTCCTGACGCACGTTGGTCTGGTCGCCGTCAACACCGCTCACGCTGATGGTTTGGTTCAGAGATTGCAGCTGTTCAGCTTGTTGGTTTGAAACCAGGCTGGCGGCATTCGCGCCAAAAGAAAGAACAGAAGCCAAGCCCAGTACTGCGATAGCTAATTTGGTTTTCATGATTCACTCTCCTGAAATGGGGGCCGGCAACCTGAGAGGCAAGAGCGTCTCAAACGGGTCGCCGTTCACATTGCTTTTTAAGTCAATAACTTATTTGTACAGCTCAGCGGTTGCGTGGTAGCTGTCACCGGTATTCGCCTCAACCACGCGATAGGCTTTAGCACCTTGCTGGTCGGCTTTATCGTTTAACTGCTGACGGATATCCATTGGAGAACCGCCCACGCCGCTGACGCTGATGGTGCCCGCAGGTTGCAGATTCGCTGCCTGTTCGGCATTAATAGAATCTGCTGCAAAAGCACCAAATGACAGGGCAGAGAGAACACTTAAAGTCGCGATAGTAGTTTTAACGTTCATGATAATTTTCCTCGTCGTCTATTTTTATCTTTTTCTTTCGTGTGATTTGCATCACGAAAACAAGTATAGATCTAATCACCCATGAAATTAATACCGAGCTAATAATGTTTGGTTGTAATTCTTTATCCTTATGGCACTTTTTTAGAACCTGAAGTTATAAAAAACGCCTGGATCTTAACCATAGGTGGTTATTTCACCGTAAAAACAATGATCTACATCAAATTATCTTTTAGTGCGAAAGATCGTGGTTGATCTCGCTGGCTGATACAGATAGAGAAGGGAAAGACACTGAGCACAATGTGTAAAGCAGCGTAAAATAGCGCATAAGGTTAAACGGGCATAAAGGTCGTACCAATGATAGCGGCTGAAAAGAACCGACAGGCATATGGATAACTTATTATTTACAAAGGGATTTGTAACAGAATGGTTATAAATGAAGCGCAAAGGGCAAGATAACCGGCAGAGGAACTGCCGGTATGCAGCAGGGTTTTATAGCTCTTGTTCGAATAAAACCAGGATCGCGTCGTACAGCTGTTTTACCGAGAAGGTGCGCGCGGGGGTAATAAAAATGGTGTCATCACCGGCAATGGTGCCGAGAATGCCTTCCGCTTTGCCCAGCGAATCCAGCAGGCGCGCAATCAGCTGCGCCGCGCCCGGACTGGTGTGAATCACCACTAACGCATCGTTGTAATCGATATCCAGCACCAGATTTTTCAGCGGGCTGGTGGTAGTGGGCACGCCGAGTTCAGCAGGCAGGCAGTAAACCATCTCCATCTTGGCGTTGCGCGTGCGCACCGCGCCAAACTTGGTCAGCATGCGAGAAACTTTGGACTGATTAATATTCTCGAAGCCGTCTTCCTGCAGCGCCTGCACGATTTCGCCCTGGGAGCTGAATTTCTCTTCCTTCAATAAGGCTTTAAACGCCTTAATCAAGTCGTCTTGTTTCGATGGGTTTCGCATAAGCTACCAATTAAAAAGGGGTTGCAGAGGGCAACAGGCCCACGGCAGATAAATTATTATGCATTTAGATGAATTTTTATGCAATAAGTCTGGTAAGAGAATCGCGGTAATGACCTGCGGGGCGGGCATCATAACAGAATATGATGTTGCACCAAAATCGCGGGTGGACGCGCAAAGCGAAGGTTGCAAAGTTGTTATATTATTGAAGTGGTAACAACAATATCGATGATCATTGCCGTCCATTGTCTTCTGGCTGCGAATGAATCATTCAGGCGACTTCTGAAGTGGAGATGTCTCGGGAGCCGATTGCGGCGTAGTGTTTAGTGCGCGACAGGTTTAGTCGCTATCGCCTGAGAAGTTGATTAAACTCGTAACCTGATGGATTTTCGGCATATCTCTGCCCCACCTTAATAAGGAGTTCAGGATGAAAGTTGCCGTTCTCGGTGCCGCTGGTGGTATTGGCCAGGCGCTCGCACTGCTGCTCAAAACGCAATTACCCGCAGGCTCAGCTCTCTCACTTTACGATATCGCCCCGGTAACGCCCGGTGTGGCGGTCGATCTCAGTCATATCCCAACGGCAGTCACCGTGGAAGGGTTTAGCGGTGAAGATGCTACGCCTGCGCTGCATGGTGCTGATGTGGTGCTGATCTCCGCGGGTGTGGCACGTAAGCCGGGCATGGATCGCGCCGACCTGTTTAACGTCAACGCCGGTATCGTGCGTAACCTGATCGAACAGGTTGCCAGTACCGCGCCAAAAGCGCTGATTGGCGTCATCACCAATCCGGTGAATACGACGGTGGCGATTGCGGCCGAAGTGCTAAAAAAAGCCGGCGTGTATGACAAGAATCGCCTGTTTGGCGTTTCCACCCTCGATATCATCCGTGCCAATACCTTTGTCGCGGCGTTAAAAGGCAAGCAGCCTAACGAGATTGAAGTGCCGGTGGTGGGCGGGCATTCCGGCGTAACGATTCTGCCGCTGCTGTCGCAGGTGAAAGGCGTGAGCTTCAGCGAGCAGGAAGTGGCGGATCTCACCAAACGTATTCAGAACGCGGGCACCGAAGTGGTGGAAGCCAAAGCCGGTGGCGGATCGGCGACGCTGTCGATGGGACAGGCAGCGGCCCGTTTTGGCCTGTCATTGATTCGTGCCCTGCAAGGCGAAGCCAACGTGGTGGAGTGCGCGTATGTGGAAGGCGATGGCGAATATGCCCGCTTCTTCTCGCAGCCGCTGCTGCTGGGCAAAAACGGCATCGTTGAACGCCGTCCGCTGGGCACGCTAAGTGCCTTTGAACAG
Source organism: Pantoea endophytica (assembly GCF_002858935.1). Lineage (GTDB taxonomy): Bacteria > Pseudomonadota > Gammaproteobacteria > Enterobacterales > Enterobacteriaceae > Pantoea > Pantoea leporis. Next base: position 39,046 of record NZ_PJRT01000020.1, read on the forward strand.
CAGGCGCTAAACGGCATGCTGGAAACGCTGAAGAAAGATATCTCGCAGGGCGAAGAGTTTGTGAAGTGATGAACTCTAAGCGGCAATAAAAAACGCCCGGCATCTGCCGGGCGTTTTGTTTTTATAATCCGCCAGATTTGAAGGTCTTATTAGCGGGCGCACCGTTAGTCGCGGGGTTTTGCTTTCCTAGCGTCTCCATGCGTACCTGGAATGGTGGGAACGGCATCTCAATGCCGTGCTCCTCAAAGCCGCGCAGAATCAGCTGATGCAGTTCATGGCGCAGCGGCATACGATGCCCCATCTCCGCCGCATGCACGCGCAGTTCAAACAGCTGAATACCTTGCTGCAGGTCGACCAGGAACACATCCGGCGCCGGCATATCGAGCACGTAGGTGCAGCGATCGGCTGCCTGCTTAAGAATGTTGGTCACTTCATCACTGTTGACTCTGGCGGGCGCTGGAATCGTCAACACCACACGCGTCACTGAATCCGACAGCGACCAGTTCACGAACTGCTCAGTAATGAAAGCCTTGTTCGGCACGATGATCTCTTTGCGGTCCCAATCGGTGATGGTGGTGGCACGCGTGTTGATGCGCGTAATGCTGCCAGTCAGGTCGCGAATGGTCACGGTATCGCCAATACGGATCGGTTTCTCAAACAGGATAATCAGGCCGGAGATAAAGTTAGCGAAAATCTCCTGCATCCCGAAGCCCAAACCCAGACCCAACGCAGCAACCAGCCACTGCAGCTTCGACCACTCAATGCCCATCATTGAGAAGCCAATCAAGCCGCCAATCAGCATCAAAGCATACTTGGTCAAAGTGGTAATGGCGTAACCGGTGCCCGGCGCCAAACTGAGATGCTGCAACAGCGCCAGCTCCAGCAACGCGGGCATGTTACGCACCAGCTGCGTGGTGATGATCAGCACCAGAATCGCAATCAACACCGCACCCAGCGTAATCGCCTGCACGCTGTCCACACCCTGAATGGTGGTGCTGGCATTCCACAGCGGAATGTTATCAAGGAAGCTAAACGCCGAGTGGATTTCTGACCACAGCACAATCACCGAAACCAGCGCAATCAGCGTCAGGATTGAACGCACCAGACGCAGCGACTGTGCGCTGATCTCATCAAGATCAATGCTTGGCTCATCGATTTCGATGGTGTCGGCATTCGCTGGCGTTGATTGCTCTTTCTCTTCTTCGCTGCGCGCGCGGTTGGCCAGCATATCGGCACGACGCTGACGTGCACGGTCAAAGGCGATGCGGCGGCGCTGAATCAGCATCCAGCGGCGGATGATGTGATACACCACCAGCAGGAAGAACCAGATGCCCACCGAGGTTTCCAGACGCGCCAGCAGCGCCTGCGCGGTGGCGAGATAACCGATGCAGGAGGCGAGGGCAGCCACCAGCGGCAGGGCAATCATCAGGTTCCACAAAATGCGGTTTACGAAGTTATCGCCGTTGCCCTCTTTATCCAGATAGAGCGGAATACCGGCGCGTTTCAGGCTAACGGTAACGATACTCAGCGCGCCACAAATCAGGATGAAGCACACGCGTCCCAGCGTGCCGGAGAATTGCGGATCGTCGAGATTGGCAAAGGCGATCAGCAGCATGATCAGCGGCACAATCAGCCCTACCGACAGCGAGTAATAGCGCATGGCACGCGCCACGCGCGCTTGCGGCCAACGGAAATGCACCACAAACAAGCCATCGGGACGTGCAAACGCCGCGCTGATCATAAAGGCCCACAGCAGCGGCAGCGTGGCGGTGATGCCATCGCCAATCGCCACGGCGAACGGATAAGGCCAGGCATGCTGTAAACCGTAACCGAGCGCGGCCCACAATACCGGCAGCGGCACCGCCACCAGAATCGACCAAAATACCGTGCGCAGCGTCAGGCTGAAGCGATCCTGCGTCACTTTGCCGACGCGGCTGGCGGAGCGCTCCATAAAGGCGTTGTAGTGACGACGTGAGCTGATGCTGAAGCCAACCAGCAGAATCGCACCAATTATCGGCAACACGGTTTCGCGATTGGTAAACATCATCGCCAGCGCTTTGCCGAGCTGGCCGGCGGTATCCAGCGACAACAGACGCTTGAGATCCTGCGCCATCTCCACCGGGAAATTCAGGCCGATGGTATTAACGTCAGCGGTCCAAAACAGATAACGATGCGTCGCATCTTTAACTTCGGCTAAGGCATCCTGCAGCTGCGTATTGGAAACTTTGAGCTTAGTGATTTCCAGAATCAGCGTATCGCAACCGGAAATCAGTGAGTTCAGCAGTTCGCGCTGGGTTTTAAGTTGCGCTTCGAGGATACGTACCTGATCGCTGCTGAACGGCGTGCCGTCATCCTGCTTGGCTTTGCGCAGTTCCTGCTGGCGCTCCAGCAGATCCTCATAATGCAGACGCTGTACGCGCAGCTGGCCCATTTCGCTGTCAATCTGCTGAGATTTCGGCATCTCTGGCAGACGGGCAACCTGCGCACGCAAGGCTTCGCCCAACAGATTGGATGCCCCCAGCCATTGCGACTGCTCACGCAGCGTGCTCAGCGCCTGACGCACCTGCAAGGTCTGATTGGTGGCCAGACGCTGCTGTGAAGCGACTAAATCCATGCGCTGCGCTTGCTGATTGAGGTCTGCGGAGAGTTCGCGGTTAACGCGGAACTGATCGCTGATCGAACTCGGCAGATCGCCGCTGTTTTCCGCCAGCTGCTCGGTGCGCTCAAGCGCCAGTTCAGCTTCGCGCTGGCGCTGATTGTTGAGCTGATTGCGCAGCGCCTGCAGATAGTTATCCAGTTGAGTCGCTTTGCGCTGATGCACCTCAGCGCGCATACGCGCCAGTTCCTGACGGTTATTCGCCGAAAGCTGCGCCAGCTCTAACTCGTCCACGCGCGCTTTGTTGGCGGCGTTTTCCGCCTGACGCGCGTAAATCTGCGCCTGCGCCAGCGGCGTAGTCGCCGTCGAAGCGCTCTGCGCGCGACGATCGCTTTCGGTCATCGCCCGGCGTGCATCGGTTTGCTGCTGCGGCAGCTGCGACAGTGAATCGCTGATCTCGCGCGCGCGATCCTGCTCCTGCTGCGCCTGACGGCCTTCCTCCAGCAGCTGGCTGCTAACCTGCAACAGCTCCTGATCCAGCTCGGCGCTGCTCATATTGCTGCGCACCGCCTTGCTGCTGTCCGTCAGCGTGGCGATCTGCTGACGTAATTCGCGCGCCAGCCGCGGGAAATCATCAATCACCTGCTGATACTGCTTCGCGCGCTCCAGCGACTCATCGCGCTCGTTGAGGAAATTGATCGCCGATTCGAGCGCCTGCACCTGCTCGGTTTGCGCGGGTGAGGTTTTCGCCGATTTAGCCGCATCCAGTTCCTGCTTTAGCTGGCTGGATTGCGGAACGGTGGCTGCAAATACAGAACTGCTGAGCACAAGGCTCAGCAGCAAGGAGAGGAAAACACGCACGGGAGAGATTCCGGGTTATTTGCTAAGTGAGACGCTGTCGCCAGGCTGAGGCAGGGCGATGGCCAGCGGCTGACCGAGGCGGGTTTTGCTTTCGGCTTCAAGGCTTTCTGCCAGCTTCACGCGATTCGGCGCGAACAGGTTGATCACGGTTGAACCCAACTTGAAGCGACCCATTTCCTGGCCTTTCAACAGCACCACCGCACCATCATGATCGGCAGACGGATAGCGCCAGCGTTTAATCACACCTTCGCGCGGTGGCGTAATGGTGCCCGCCCACACGGTTTCGATGCTACCCACAATGGTGGCACCGACAAGGATCTGCACCATCGGGCCATGATCGGTATCGAATACGCAGATCACGCGCTCGTTACGCGCAAACAAATTCGGGATGTTACGTGCGGTCAGCGGGTTGACGGAGTAGAGATCGCCCGGCACATAGATCATTTCGCGCAGGATGCCGTTACACGGCATATGCACGCGGTGATAATCGCGCGGGGCGAGATAAGTGGTAACAAACTCGCCGTCATGAAACTGATCCGCCAGATCGTCGTTACCGGCCAGCAGCGCCTGCAGGCTGTAAGTGTGACCTTTGGCCTGGAAGATCTGATCGCCGGCAATGCGGCCCAGCTGGCTGATCGCGCCATCGGCGGGCAGCGCCAGTAATGAGGCATCAGTATCGATCGGACGCGCGCCCTCTTTTAACGGACGCACGAAGAAATCATTGAAGGTGCGGTAGCTGCCGGTATGTGGCTTGCTGGCTTCCGCCATATCCACTTTGTAGTACCAGACAAATAGGTCGATGACCGCTTTAGTGAGCCAGCCACCACGGCGGCTGGCACCCCAACCGGCGAGTTCGGTGAGGCCTTTTTTAGGCAAAATATGATTCAGGCCGAGTTTAAAACGATCAAACACCGTTGCCTCCTGGCTTAATTACGTGTCGTTAACAAAAAAGGGGGCGGATTGTAGCAGCGCCCCAGCGCGTTGGCGAATGTGCCGTTGTACTGCTTAATCTGCGTCGGAGGAAAAGTTTTTACGCGTCTTTACCTGCGCCATACTTTCCAGAATTCGGTGGTAGTTATCGAAGCGGGAGATATCAATCTTGCCCTCTTCCACCGCTTCGCGAATGGCACAGCCAGGATCGGTATCGTGCTTACAGTCGCGGAAACGGCAACCGCCAAGGAATTCACGGAATTCGACAAAGCCGCGCGTCACTTGTTCCGGCTCCAGATGCCATAAACCAAACTCACGCACGCCCGGTGAATCGATCACATCGCCGCCCGCCGGGAAGTGGTAAAGGCGTGACGCGGTGGTGGTGTGCTGGCCTAATCCAGAAACGTTCGACACATCGTTGGTCAGAATTTCAGCCGCTACCTCCAGACCAAGCAGGTTATTCAGCAGGCTCGATTTACCCACGCCAGATTGGCCGGCAAAGATGCTGACGCGGCCGGTTAAGGCGCTTTCCAGTTCAACCAGGCCATCTTTGGCGTGGCTGGAAACCATCAAAACGCGATAACCAATGTTGCGATAGATCTCCATCTGCTCATCAACAAACGCGCGGCCTTCGGCATCTAAAAGGTCGGTTTTGTTGAGCACCAGCAGCGGTTCCACGCCAAGAGTTTCGCTGGCGACCAGGTAACGATCAATGATGTTGAGTGACAGCTCTGGCAGGATCGCCGAAACGATAATGATCTGATCGATGTTGGCGGCGATCGGTTTCACGCCGTCATAGAAGTCTGGGCGCGTTAGCACCGTCTTACGTTCGTGTACCGCTTCGACGATCCCTTTGCCGCCGCCAATGGCAGCGCGCCATAAAACGCGATCGCCAGTGACCAGCGAGCGAATAGTGCGGCGGATGTTACAGCGATGCACAACGCCTTCGCTATCTTCCACGTCTGCGTGCATGCCGAAACGGCTGATCACCACGCCATCAGCCGCTTCTCCAAACAGACTATCATCCGGCTCCGGCTTATCGCTCCGTTGCTGCAGACGACGCTGATGGTTGGCGCTTACGCGACGTTGTTGACCTTTCGACAGTTTGTTTTTACTCACGCATCCTCTCACGGCTTTCGCCAGGTTTCGCCCTGCTGGGCAAAACGTCTATGATACACCTGAAATGAGTTTAATGACGACTTTGGCAACAGGCGGGAAACGCATGACAGCTGGAAATGAAAACAACCTGATTTGGATCGACCTCGAAATGACCGGATTGGATCCGGAACGCGATCGCATTATTGAGATCGCTACCATCGTGACCGATGCCAACCTTAACATCCTGGCAGAAGGCCCGGTGTTCGCGGTGCATCAATCTGACGATCAGTTGGCGTTGATGGATGACTGGAACGTGCGCACGCACACCAATAGCGGATTGGTGGCGCGCGTCAAAGCCAGCGAGCACGATGACCGTGCGGCGGAACTGGCCACCATCGAGTTCCTGAAACAGTGGGTGCCGGCGAACACCTCGCCGATTTGCGGCAACAGTATTGGTCAGGATCGTCGCTTCCTGTTTAAGTACATGCCTGAACTGGAAGCCTATTTCCACTATCGCTATCTTGATGTCAGCACGCTGAAAGAGCTGGCGCGCCGCTGGAAACCAGATATCTTGCCAGGTTTTAAAAAGTCCGGTAGCCATCAGGCACTGGATGATATTCGCGAGTCCGTCGCCGAGCTGGCGTACTATCGCGAGCACTTCCTGCAGCTTTAACCGCCGCGGGTGCGCAGGAAATCATCAGGTTGTCGATAAAAGCAGCGAACGCGCGGAAAGCGCAAAATTTTGCTTTTAGACTCTTGCGACTGAAAGGATTTCTCGTATAATGCGCACCCCGTACCGGTGAAGAATTTGATTCGGAATTCGGAACGAAAAAGTAAAAGCAGTAACGGCGAAGTTCAGAATCGAGCATATTTATTTGATGCAAGGCGGCAACTGAACGAGTCACAGCGAGCTTACATCAGTAAGTGACCTGTGCGAGTGAAGGCAGCCAACGCAGCAGCAGATAAACAGGCGATGATTATGCGGGAATAGCTCAGTTGGTAGAGCACGACCTTGCCAAGGTCGGGGTCGCGAGTTCGAGTCTCGTTTCCCGCTCCAAACTTTCGTTGAGTAGTAAACCTCTAATGCGGGAATAGCTCAGTTGGTAGAGCACGACCTTGCCAAGGTCGGGGTCGCGAGTTCGAGTCTCGTTTCCCGCTCCAGAGTTTGTAGTAAACCATCCAAATCACGGATTTAGTCGTTAGCGTGATTGTTGTGACAAAAATACGAAGAGTCAGAATCGAGTATTTTAGTTTGCAACAAGGCGGCAACTGAACGAATCCCTGGGAGCTTACATGAGTAAGTGACCTGGGTGAGTGAAGGCAGCCAACGCAGTAGCAGACTAAAATACGAAGATTATGCGGGAATAGCTCAGTTGGTAGAGCACGACCTTGCCAAGGTCGGGGTCGCGAGTTCGAGTCTCGTTTCCCGCTCCAGATTTTCATATTCACTAATGTTATTTGCCCTTAGGCGCAATCAGAATTAAAACAGCTGCAGATCTTTTTTGATCGCATGCGACACCGTTTTTTTCTGGAAATTTTGCACGCCTCGCTAGCAGCGATAATGCTTGTTGTCTGATGCAGTTATCTTACAGGTTATCCACAATGTGCCTGCAAGCTTCTGACGGCGTTTTCCCCGTTGTTTAAAACTGTTTTGAACAGAGTTATCCACAAGCTCTGGACAAACCCCTGCGCGCTAAATACGACGTGAATATTTACAATAATCGCTTAATTGATTGATTTTTAAGTGGTTATAACTATTTCAGACTGTGATCTTGCCCTTAAGACGAAATTACGATCTCCGTCACGATTCAGTGGGATAATTTTATTCACAGCATGTGGAAAAGCGTTTTATCCTGTGCGACTGCTCAATCACGCATCACGCGGCAGGCCTTTTTCGACCGCGCGCACCAGTCGCTGTTTCTTCGCTGGCTGCACTTCTACCGCTTGCGCCGCGCGTTTCTGCAACTGCTGTGCAATCGCCCATTCAATATGCTCATCAAGCAGGGGATGTTCGCCGCTGCGCAATGCTAATGCCGCCATATTTTCTTCTGCCCAGGGCGCATTGCCCAATGCCACCGCAATATTTCGCAACCAGCGCAAATGCCCAATACGCCGAATCGCTGAACCTTCGGTGATACGCAGAAATTTGGCTTCATCCCATTTGAACAGATCGGTGAGCGGCGGCGCATGCAGCACCGCGCGCGGCGAGAAATCATCTTCATCGGTTAACTGGCCGTAACGATTCCACGGGCAGATCAGCTGGCAATCATCGCAGCCATAAATTCGATTACCAATCAGCGGACGGAACTCTTCAGGAATTGCGCCTTCCAACTCGATGGTGAGATAGGAGATGCAGCGACGCGCATCGACCACGTAAGGTTCGACGATAGCGGAAGTGGGGCAGATAGTGATACAGGCGACACAGCGTCCACACTGCTCTTCCTGGGGCTGATCGACCGGTAACGGCAGATCAATCAGCAGTTCGCCGAGGAAGAACCACGAACCCGCTTCACGGTTGAGGATCAGCGAATGTTTGCCGGTCCAGCCTAAACCGGCTTTAGCGGCAATCGGGCGTTCCAGAATCGGTGCGGAATCGACGAACGGACGAAAATTGCGTTCGCCACAGTGCGCCTGAATCATTTCTCCGAGCTTTTTCAGTCGATTGCGCAATACTTTGTGATAGTCGCGGCCCAGCGCATAGCGGCTTACATAGCCCAGCTGCGGATTTTTTAAGGTGCTGGCAAAGGCGGCTTTAGCTGGAAGGTAATTCATGCGTACGCTAATCACGCGCAGCGTGCCAGGCAGCAGCTCATGCGGCCGCGCACGCATCATGCCGTGGCGCGCCATCCAATCCATCTCGCCATGATATTGCTTATCCAGCCACGCCTGCAGTTTGGGCTCTTCGGCGCTCAGATCGGTATCGCAAATACCGACCTGTTGGAAGCCGAGGTCGCGTCCCCACTGTTTAATTTGTTCAGCGAGCTGTTGAAGATCGAGAGGATATGACATGAGAAACCAGGCAATTGAAGCAAACGCGCGCAGTTTAACACACTCTGTCTGGCCTGCGCAGGCGATGGCGCAACTGGAACGCGATGCCGCCGATAGCCTGGGCTTAACGCTGTTTGAGCTGATGCAACGTGCTGGCCAAGCCAGCTATGAATTAGGCTGCCAGCTGTGGCCGCAGGCGCAGCATTGGTTGATCCTGTGCGGGCACGGCAACAATGGCGGCGATGGTTATGTGGTGGCGCGACTGGCGCAGGCAGCAGGATTGAACGTGACGCTGCTGGCGTGCGCAGGCAGCAAAGCCTTGCCAGAAGAGGCGCAGCAGGCGCAAGACGCATGGCTGGCGGCGGGCGGTGTGATTCATGCGGCGGATGCGCCCTGGCCGGAGCAGGTTGAGGTGATCGTCGATGCGCTGCTCGGCACCGGCCTGAATCGCGCGCCCGCCGATCCTTACGATCGCCTGATCACACTCATCAACGCGCATGCCGCACCGGTGCTGGCGATCGATATTCCCTCTGGTTTGCTGGCGGCTAATGGCACGGCGCCGGGCAAAACGGTCATCGCCGATCACACGTTGAGCATGATTACGCTGAAACCCGGCCAACTGACCGGCAAGGCGCGCGATTACGTTGGCGTTCTGCACAACCATGAGTTGGGCTTGTCGGCATATCTTGCCGCTGAGCAGGCACCGATTTCACGCTATGACGCCGGGGATTTAACGTGCTGGCTGAAACCACGTCGCGCTACCTCTCATAAAGGTGATCAGGGGCGGCTATTGGTGGTCGGCGGCGACAGCGGCACGGCGGGCGCGATTCGCATGACCGGTGAAGCCGCCCTGCGAACCGGCGCCGGACTTGTGCGCGTGCTGACACATGAAGATAATATTGGTCCGATTCTCACCGCGCGACCGGAGTTAATGGTTGATGCGCTGAGCGATGAACGGCTGGATCAGGCCCTGGAGTGGGCGGATGTGATCGCCGTTGGACCGGGGCTCGGCCAGCGCGATTGGGCTCAGAAGGCACTGAAAAAGATCGCGGTCAGTGAAAAGCCGATGCTTTGGGATGCGGATGCGCTTAACCTGCTGGCAATCAAGCAGGATAACCGTCAGAATCGCATCATTACGCCGCATCCCGGCGAAGCTGCGCGCTTGCTAGGGGTGAAAACCAGCGAGATTGAGAGTGACCGCTTACACGCTGCGCGCGCCTTGGCGAAACGCTACGGCGGCGTGGTGGTTCTGAAAGGCGCGGGCACGGTGATTGCCAGCGCGGCGGGTGACATCGCCATTGCCGATGTGGGCAACGCGGGCATGGCGTCTGGCGGCATGGGCGATGTGCTGAGCGGGATTATTGCCGCTCTGCTCGGCCAGAAACTGACATTACTTGATGCAGCCTGCGCAGGCTGTGTCGCGCATGGGGCAACAGCCGATGCCGTCGCGCATCAGCGCGGTACTCGCGGCATGTTAGCCACTGATTTATTCGAGCTGCTGTGGCAGTTTGTTAATCCAGAGATGATCCAACAATAAAGCATGAAGACCTGTGTTATCCCTTTGCCCGATGAGGCGGCAACCCTGAATCTGGGTGCGCAATTGGCGCGCGTCTGCAACAGCGCGCTGGTGATCTATCTTTATGGCGATTTGGGTGCCGGTAAGACCACCTTTAGCCGTGGTTTTCTGCAGGCGCTCGGCCATCAAGGCAATGTAAAAAGCCCAACGTATACGCTGGTCGAGCCCTACGAGCTCGGCTCTCGCACGCTGTACCATTTCGATCTCTATCGTCTTGCCGATCCCGAAGAGCTAGAGTTCATGGGCATCCGCGACTATTTCGCCGGCGATGCGCTCTGTCTGGTGGAGTGGCCGCAGAGGGGCACCGGCGTGCTGCCTGAGCCCGATTTAGCGCTGACGTTGCGCTACGTGGATGCGGCGCGTGAAGCCGAAATAAGCGCGGTTTCCGCCACGGGCGAAGCGCTGTTAACCCAATTCCAGCAAGGCAGGGATCCGGCATGATGTCACGGATGAAAATCATTGTACTGGGCTTGCTGTGCCTGTTTTCTGCCTCGGCGTTGTCTGCCACGTTATCGGATATCAAAGTCGAAAATGGCGATAGCCAGGCCACCGTCACCCTGAGCTTTAACGGTCAGCCCGTGTATGGTTTTTTCCCGCTGCACAATCCCAATCGTGTGGTGCTGGATATTCGTCAAAGCGGCGCGATTAAAGGATTGCCGCTCAATTTTAGCGGCGAAAATATTGTGCAGCGCATTCGCCATAGCCAGCCGAAGGATAAGCAAAGCCTGCGTCTGGTGTTCGAACTGACGCAGCCCGCGCAGACGCGCGCCAGCACGCAGCGCGATGGCAGTAATTATCGCGTGGTGTTCACCATTCGTGGGACGCAGCCAGCGAAGCGCCCGGCCGCTGCCGCGCCTGTTACCACCGCGCGTGAAAGCCAGCCGAGCAGCAGCAGCCAGGGCAATCCGTTCAACGCCAATCAGGTGACAGCGGTGACCAGCAGCAATACCACCGTGCGTCCCGGCAACTCGGTTAGTCGCAACGATGTGGTAATTGTGGCGATTGATGCCGGGCACGGCGGTCAGGATCCCGGCGCATCCGGCCAGCACGGTTTGCACGAGAAAAATGTCACCATCTCAATTGCGCGTAAGTTGAAAGCGCTGATGGATCAGGATCCGATGTTCAAACCGGTGCTGACGCGTAACGGCGACTATTTCATCTCGGTAATGGGCCGCTCAGAAGTGGCGCGTAAAGAGAACGCGAACCTGCTGGTATCCATTCACGCCGACGCCGCGCCAAATCACTCAGCCACCGGCGCATCGGTTTGGGTGCTGTCTAACCGCCGCGCCAATAATGAAATGGCGAACTGGCTGGAACAGAAAGAGAAACAATCTGAGCTGCTGGGCGGCGCAGGGGATCTGCTGGCGAACAGCCAAGCCGATCCCTATCTTAGCCAGGCAGTGCTGGATTTGCAGTTTGGTCATTCACAGCGTGTAGGTTATGACGTCGCCGTCAAAGTCCTGCAGCAGTTGCGCGGTATTACGCCGCTGCATAAGCGTCTGCCGGAACATGCCAGCCTTGGCGTTTTACGTTCCCCGGATATTCCCTCTTTACTGGTTGAAACCGGCTTTATTAGTAATGCCGCGGAGGAGCGGCTGCTTGGCAGCAGCGCGTATCAGGAGAAGATTGCTCAGTCGATTTATAAAGGCCTGCGCAATTATTTCCTTACGCATCCGCTGCAATCGATCCCAAAGGAGGAAAACCGGCCGCTGGACAGCGCACCAGCGGTTAGCGTCGCCAGCAACCCGGCGACCGGCACGGTGCAATATACCGGCGCAACGCAGCGTCATACCGTCACGCGTGGCGAAACGCTGTCGGGCATCGCGGCAAAATATGGCGTGAGCATGGCGACGTTACGTGAGATGAATAGCCTGAAGCGCGATGTGGTTTGGGTGGGACAGCGCCTGAAGGTGCCCGCGAAATCCAGCGTCAGCGTGGCGGCGAGTCGTCCAACCCGGCATAAAGTGGTGCGCGGTGATTCCCTCACGGCGATTGCCGCGCACTATGGCGTGAGCTCAAAAGCCATCATACAGGCGAATAATATGAAGTCGAGCAATGTGATGCTGGGGCAAAACTTAAAAATTCCGCAATCCTGATTGTTGGCTCCCCGTGAGCCAACCAGCCAGAAGGATCACCACCATGCCAATACAGATTTTACCGCCGCAGCTGGCGAACCAGATTGCCGCAGGCGAAGTGGTTGAGCGCCCGGCGTCGGTCGTAAAAGAGCTGGTGGAAAACAGCCTTGATGCCGGCGCCACGCGCATTGACGTCGATATTGAGAAAGGTGGCGCGAAGCTCATCCGCATTCGCGACAACGGCTGCGGCATCGCCAAAGCCGAGCTTGCAATGGCATTGGCGCGGCATGCGACCAGCAAAATTGCTTCGCTTGATGACCTTGAGGCGATCATGAGCCTCGGCTTTCGTGGCGAAGCGCTCGCCAGTATCAGTTCCGTTTCTCGTTTAACGCTGACTTCACGCACCGCCGACCAAAGCGAAGCCTGGCAAGCCTACGCGGAAGGGCGCGACATGGATGTGACGGTGAAACCGGCTGCGCATCCGGTGGGCACCTCGCTGGAAGTGCTCGACCTGTTCTATAACACGCCCGCTCGCCGCAAATTCATGCGCACTGAAAAGACCGAGTTTACCCATATCGATGAGGTGATTCGTCGTATTGCGCTGGCACGCTTTGACGTCGCTATTTCGCTTAGCCACAACGGTAAGTTAATGCGTCAGTATCGCGCGGTCAGTGAAGATGCGCAGCGGGAGCGGCGTTTAGGGGCCATTTGCGGCACCACGTTTATGCAGCACGCTTTACGCATTGAGTGGCAGCACGATGATTTAGCGCTGCGCGGTTGGGTCGCCGATCCTCACGGTTCGCGCCAGGTTACCGATCTGCAATATTGCTACGTCAACGGACGCATGATGCGCGACAAGCTCATCAATCACGCGATTCGTCAGGCTTATCAAACGCAGCTTGGTGACGAGCAACAGCCGGCTTACGTGCTCTATCTGGAGATCGACCCGCATCAGGTGGATGTCAACGTCCATCCGGCTAAGCACGAGGTGCGTTTTCATCAGTCGCGTCTGGTACATGATTTTATCTGGCAAGGTGTGATGAGTGCGCTGCAAGCCAGCCGCGCGCCGGAATTGCCCATCGCCCACGCCGAAGAACCAGCGCCAAAGTGGCAGCCAGAAAACCGTCAGGCGGCAGGCGCGAACCACTTTGCACAACCCAGCAACACGCCACGCAGCGGCGGCGCTTCTGCGGCCGCGAACTGGCAGAACAAAGAGCCGGTTTACAGTGCGCGTGAAGGTAATGCCTATAAGCAGTTGATGAAAACGCCGATGGTAGAAACGCCGCACGCTGCGCCAGTTCCTGCCGCGGCTCCGGTATGTCTGCCGGAAAAGCGTGAAGCGCCGCTGGCCGCCCATGCGCAAAGCTTCGGCCGTGTGTTGAGTGTTTTGCAGGATCGATATGCGCTGCTGGAACGTGGTAGCGCATTGCAATTGTTATCGCTGGCCGTGGCGGCGCGCTGGCTAAAACAGGCCCAGCTTGAACCAAGGGAAGAAGGTTTAAAACCGCAGCCGCTGCTGATCCCGGTGCGCCTGAAAATTGCTGCGCCTGAGCTGGCTGCCATCGCCGATCATGCCGCGCTGCTGAGCCAGATGGGCATTGATTTACAACGAGAAGGGCAACACGTGACGTTGCGCGCGGTGCCTTTACCGTTACGAACACAAAATTTACAAATCTTGATTCCAGAACTGTTAGGCTACCTGGCCCGGCAGCAAGAGGTTTCTGCATCCACGTTGGCCCAATGGCTGGCGCGTCGAGATGATGCAGAAGACGCTCACTGGAATCACTCGCAGGCGATTGCACTGCTGGCAGAGCTGGAAAGGCTTTGTCCGCAACTGCTGAAGTCGCCGCCTTCAGGTCTGTTACAGACCATTGAGATTGAGAGCGCGCTAAACGCGTTGAAGCATGAGTGAACTAAACCAGGCTAGCCGGCCAAAGGCAATTTTTTTGATGGGGCCTACCGCCTCCGGTAAGACGGCATTAGCGATTTCGCTGCGTCAGCAACTTCCGGTGGAACTTATTAGCGTTGACTCTGCCTTAATCTATCGCGGGATGGATATTGGCACGGCGAAACCGTCGGCAGAAGAGTTAGCACTGGCGCCCCATCGTTTGCTGGACATTCGCGATCCGGCGGAAGCGTATTCCGCCGCAGAATTTCGTCGCGATGCGTTGGCAGAAATGACGGATATCACCCGGAAGGGGAAGATTCCGTTGCTTGTTGGTGGAACCATGCTCTACTTCAAGGCATTACTTGAAGGATTGTCGCCGTTGCCCTCGGCCGATCCCGAGGTGCGTCAGCGAATAGAGCAAATGGCGGCGGAGAAAGGGTGGGAAGCCTTGCACCGTCAGCTGTGTGAAATCGATCCGGTCGCCGGTAGTCGTATTCATCCGAATGATCCGCAGAGACTTTCGCGAGCACTGGAAGTTTTTTTTATTTCGGGTAAAACTTTAACGGAACTGACAAAAACCTCCGGCGAAGCGTTACCCTACGACGTGTACCAGTTTGCTATCGCACCTGCGAGTCGTGAACTGATACATCAACGCATTGCGTTGCGTTACGACCAGATGCTAGCGTCAGGATTTGAAGCGGAGGCTCGTGCACTGTTTGCGCGAGGTGATTTGCATACGGACATGCCTTCCATTCGTTGTGTTGGTTATCGCCAGATGTGGTCTTATTTGTCAGGTGAAATCGATTACGACGAAATGGTTTATCGGGGAATTTGCGCCACTCGGCAGCTCGCTAAACGCCAGATGACCTGGTTACGTGGCTGGCCTGAAGTACACTGGTTAAACAGTGATGAGCCAGAGTTAGCGCGTAATGCGGTGCTTAAGGTAGTTAGTGCGTAGCAGGGATGATTGTGTACAATTGGTCCGTTATCGTGCGCAAATTTTTACGCAGTTTTTCTGAACCACGGTTCTTAAAGCAACAAACAACAAGCATATAAGGAAAAGATAGAATGGCTAAGGGGCAATCTTTACAAGACCCGTTTTTGAACGCATTGCGTCGTGAACGTGTACCGGTTTCGATCTATTTGGTGAATGGTATTAAGCTGCAAGGGCAAATTGAATCCTTTGATCAGTTCGTCATTCTGTTAAAAAACACGGTCAGCCAGATGGTGTATAAACACGCCATCTCTACAGTGGTTCCTTCTCGTCCAGTGTCGCACCATAGCAATAACGCGGGCGGCAGCGGTGGTAGCAGCAACTATCATCACAGCGGAAGCAATCAAAGCGCTCAGTCGCAGCCACAACAAGACGGCGATAACGCAGAATAATTTTGCGCTGCCGTAAAGCCAGGGCTGGAGAACGAGCACGTTTTCCTGTCCTGGTTATTTTATTTTAGCGAGGTTATAGCTTGTTTGACCGTTATGATGCCGGTGAGCAGGCCGTACTGGTACACATCTGGTTCTCCCAAGACAAAGAGCTGGAAGATTTGCAGGAGTTTGAAACTCTTGTCTCTTCTGCGGGCGTTGAAGCGCTGCAAGTCATTACGGGCAGCCGTAAAGCGCCACATCCCAAATATTTTGTCGGTGAAGGAAAGGCAGTTGAAATTGCCGATGCGGTAAAAGCGAGTGGAGCATCGGTCGTTTTATTCGATCATGCCTTAACTCCTGCTCAGGAACGTAATCTTGAACGGCTGTGCGAATGTCGCGTAATCGATCGCACCGGCTTAATTCTCGATATATTCGCCCAGCGCGCCCGCACCCATGAGGGTAAATTGCAGGTCGAGCTGGCACAACTACGCCATTTAGCAACCCGTTTGGTTCGCGGATGGACACACCTTGAACGCCAGAAAGGCGGTATCGGTTTACGTGGTCCGGGTGAAACTCAGCTGGAAACGGACCGACGCTTGCTGCGTGGCCGTATCAGTCAGATTCTCTCCCGTCTTGAACGCGTCGAAAAACAGCGCGATCAGGGCAGACAAGCGCGTGCCAAAGCTGACGTGCCAACCGTTTCGCTGGTGGGTTACACCAACGCCGGTAAATCCACCCTGTTCAACGCGATTACCTCTGCGGATGTGTACGTAGCGGATCAACTGTTCGCGACACTTGATCCAACATTGCGCCGTCTGAATGTGGCGGATGTGGGTGAAGTGGTTTTAGCAGACACCGTTGGTTTTATCCGTCATTTGCCGCACGACTTAGTCGCGGCGTTTAAAGCCACGCTGCAGGAAACGCGTCAGGCGACATTGCTGCTGCATGTGATTGACGCTGCCGATTTGCGCGTGAATGACAACATTGATGCGGTAAATGAAGTTCTGGAAGAGATTGAAGCTGACGAAATTCCGGCGCTGTTGATCATGAACAAAATCGATATGCTGGAGGACTTTGTGCCGCGTATCGATCGCAACGAAGAGAACCAGCCGATTCGTGTGTGGTTATCTGCACAGAGCGGCGTGGGTCTGCCGTTGCTGTGGCAGGCGCTCTCTGAGCGTTTAGCCGGTGAAATCGCGCAGTACGATTTACGTCTGCCGCCGGAAGCGGGCCGTTTGCGCAGTCGTTTTTATCAGTTGCATGCTATAGAAAAAGAATGGAATGAAGATGATGGCTGTGTGAGTTTGCACGTGCGTATGCCGATAGTTGATTGGCGTCGTCTGTGTAAACAAGAGCCGTCGCTAGCCAGTTATATTGTTTGAAATTGCCCAAACGCCTTTACTCAATATCTTTTAGATTGTCGTCATTATCGTTGCAGGCCGTATGTGCAGGATTTACCGGAATATTTCGGATTCCAGCAAGGCGGCAACTGAGTGAATCCCCAGGAGCTTACATCAGTAAGTGACTGGGGTGAACGAAGGCAGCCAACGAAGCTGCAATCCGAAAGATGAAGGGTAAAAAACGTAAATACAATAAATGGAGTAGAAACATGGCGTGGAATCAGCCCGGAAATAACGGACAGGACCGCGACCCGTGGGGAAGCAGCAATAATCAAGGCGGCAACTCTGGGGGAAATAAAGGAGGTCGCGATCAGGGACCACCTGATCTGGATGATATCTTCCGAAAGTTGAGTAAAAAACTCGGCGGACTGGGCGGTGGCAAACAGAATGACAATGGCCAGCGCAGCGGCGGTAGCGGTGGCAAAGTGGTTGGCATTGTTGCCGTAGCGGCAGTCGTTATCTGGGCGGCTAGCGGTTTCTACACCATCAAAGAAGCGGAACGTGGCGTCGTCACACGCTTTGGCAAATTTAGCCATCTGGTTGAGCCAGGCCTCAACTGGAAACCGACTTTCGTCGATCAGGTTCGCGCCGTAAACGTAGAAGCCGTACGTGAACTGGCCGCGTCTGGCGTGATGTTGACGTCGGATGAAAACGTAGTGCGCGTTGAGATGAACGTGCAGTATCGCGTGACGGATCCTGAGCGTTATCTGTATGCCGTGACCAGCGCCGACGACAGCCTGCGTCAGGCCACCGACAGCGCCTTGCGTGGCGTGATTGGTCGCTCAACCATGGACCGCATCCTGACGGAAGGTCGTACCGTGGTACGTAGCGAAACTCAGCGTGAGCTTGACGAAACTATCCGTCCGTACAATATGGGTATTACCCTGCTGGACGTAAACTTCCAGGCGGCGCGTCCACCAGAAGAAGTAAAAGCCGCGTTTGATGATGCGATTGCCGCGCGTGAAAACCGTGAACAGTATGTTCGTGAAGCTGAAGCTTATTCGAACGAAGTTCAGCCGCGTGCTAATGGTCAGGCGCAACGTATCCTCGAAGAGGGTCGTGCTTACAAAGAACGTACGGTGTTAGAAGCGCAGGGTGAAGTGGCGCGTTTTGCTCGCTTGCTGCCTGAATATAAAGCTGCACCAGAAATCACGAAAGAGCGTCTCTATATTGAAACCATGGAACGTGTGCTGAGTCATACCCGCAAGGTATTGATCAGCGATCGTGGTAATAATTTGACGGTCCTGCCATTGGATCAACTGATGCGCGGTGGTCAGGCATCTGGCCAGGGCGGTCAGAAAATGACGAATCTAATGAAGTCTCCTTCGTCGTCCGATAGTAATGCGAGCCGTGGAGATTCTTCATCTTACAGTCCAGACAGCATCATGGATCAGCGTCGCGCCAATGCGCTGCGCAACGATACCCAGCGCCAGGGGAGGGAGTAATCGATGCGTAAGCCAATCATCGCCGTAATTATTGTAGTGCTGGTGGTGCTTTACGCGTCACTGTTCGTGGTGCAGGAAGGCCAACGCGGCATCGTGCTGCGCTTTGGTAAGGTTCTGCGTGATGACGAAAACAAACCGCTGGTGTACGCACCGGGTCTGCATTTCAAAATTCCGTTTATCGAAACCATGAAATCACTGGATGCGCGCATTCAGACCATGGATAACCAGGCTGACCGCTTTGTTACCAAAGAGAAGAAAGACCTGATCGTTGATTCTTACATCAAGTGGCGCATCAGTGACTTCAGCCGTTACTACCTGGCAACCGGTGGTGGCGACGTTTCTCAGGCAGAAGTGCTGCTGAAACGTAAGTTCAGTGACCGTCTGCGTTCTGAAATGGGTCGTCTGGATGTGAAAGACATCGTGACTGATTCACGTGGCCGTTTAACCACCGACGTGCGTGATGCCCTGAACACCGGCAGCGCTGGCAATGATGATGACGTTCAGACGCCAGCAGCGGATGATGCGATTGCGAGTGCTGCAGCACGTGTAGAACGTGAAACCAACAGCAGTGAGCCGGCACCAAACCCGAACAGCATGGCTGCGTTAGGTATTGAAGTTGTCGACGTGCGCATCAAGCAGATCAACCTGCCGACTGAAGTGTCTGACGCGATCTACAACCGTATGCGCGCCGAGCGTGAAGCGGTAGCGCGTAGTCAGCGTTCACAAGGTCAGGAAGAGGCAGAGAAACTGCGTGCACAGGCCGATTATCAGGTTACGCGCACGCTGGCAGAAGCACAGCGTGAAGCGCTGATTTCGCGCGGTGAAGGTGATGGTGAAGCGGCAAAACTGTTTGCTGATGCCTTCAGCCAGGATCCGGATTTCTATGCCTTTATCCGCAGCCTGCGCGCCTATGAGAATAGCTTCTCAGACAACCAGGATGTGCTGGTGCTGAGCCCGGATAGCGATTTCTTCCGCTATATGAAAGCGCCCTCTAACGCCACGCGTTAAGAACTGATATAAAGTCCAGGCCGACAATGTTGTCGGCCTTTTTTTTGGGAAAAAATCATGAACTCAACCATCTGGATGGCGCTGGCTTTGGTTTTGGTGCTGGAAGGACTTGGACCGATGTTAATGCCACGCGTGTGGCGGCGGATGATTCTGGCGATGACGCAGTTGCCCGATCGTCTCTTACATCGTTTTGGTGGCGGTTTAGTGGTGGCCGGCGTGGTGATTTACGCCATGATCAGCATGCATGCGCGTTAATCAGCCTGAAATTATGTGAGGCCGCCCGACTCAATTGTGTCTGTTGGCCGCTGTTCCCCCAACATGTTGTGAGCTGAGCAAAACTCAGGCAAAAAACAGCGCAATCGTATGCTAAAAGTGCTGAAAGAGTAAAAGTCAGGTGGTAGAATCCATTTTTAAGCAATCGGTGATTTTGAAAAAATGGGTAAGAACGTCGTCGTACTGGGCACCCAATGGGGTGACGAGGGTAAAGGTAAGATCGTAGACCTTCTGACAGAGCGCGCGAATTACGTCGTGCGTTACCAAGGTGGCCATAATGCAGGCCACACACTTGTCATCAACGGTGAAAAAACCGTCCTCCACTTAATTCCATCTGGCATCCTGCGTGAAAACGTCACCAGCATCATTGGTAACGGCGTTGTCCTGTCGCCTGAAGCGCTGATGAAAGAGATGAAAGGTTTGGAAGAGCGCGGTGTGCCGGTACGTGAACGTCTGTTGATCTCTGAAGCCTGCCCATTGATTCTGCAGTACCACGTAGCAATGGATGTGGCGCGCGAAAAAGCGCGTGGCGCTAAAGCTATCGGCACCACCGGTCGCGGTATCGGTCCTGCCTATGAAGATAAAGTGGCACGTCGCGGTCTGCGCGTGAGCGATCTCTTCAACAAAGAAACCTTTGCGGTGAAGCTGAAAGAGATCGTCGATTTCTACAACTTCCAGCTGGTTAACTATTACAAAACCGACGCAGTTGACTACGAAAAAGTGCTGAGTGATACGCTGGCGGTGGCCGATATCATTACCAGCATGGTGGTTGATGTGTCCGATCTGCTGGACGGCGCGCGCAAGCGTGGCGACCTGATCATGTTTGAAGGTGCGCAGGGTACGCTGCTGGATATCGACCACGGTACCTATCCATACGTGACCTCCTCAAACACCACCGCAGGTGGCGTAGCGACGGGTTCAGGTATTGGTCCACGCTATGTTGATTACGTGCTGGGTATCGTGAAAGCCTACTCAACGCGCGTGGGTGCCGGTCCATTCCCGACCGAACTGTTCGATGAAACCGGTGAGTTCCTGTGTGCACAAGGTAACGAGTTCGGCGCGACCACCGGTCGTCGTCGTCGTACCGGCTGGCTGGATGCGGTTGCCGTTCGCCGTGCCGTACAGATCAACTCCCTGTCAGGTTTCTGCATGACCAAACTGGACGTGCTGGATGGCCTGAAAGAAGTGAAAATCTGTGTGGCTTATCGCATGCCAGATGGCCGCGAAATGACCACCACGCCGCTGGCAGCTGAAGGCTGGGAAGGCATTGAGCCGATTTACGAAACCATGCCAGGCTGGAGCGAGACCACATTCGGCGTCAAGACGCTGGAAGGTCTGCCGCAAGCTGCACGTGACTACATCAAACGTGTAGAAGAAGTGACCGGTGTGCCGATTGATATTATTTCTACCGGCCCAGACCGCAGTGAGACCATGATTCTGCGCGACCCGTTCGACGCATAATCTCCTCAGGCCGGACTCTGTCCGGCCTTTGTATTTCTAATCTTTGACTCCACTCACTCTATTTTTTCTTGCAAATATCGATACTTGCCGGAAAAAAACGCACCGGCCACCACGCTCTGGTTTATCATCATATTTAAACATCACGCCGACCGGCGCATAACCATAACGTTCGATGATTCACTGAGGTATATGTGCAGCTAACAAGTTTTACCGATTATGGTCTGCGTGCCTTGATTTACATGGCGACGTTACCGGAAGGTAAGCAGACCAACATTACCGAAGTCACCGATACCTACGGGGTGTCGCGTAACCATATGGTTAAAATCATCAATCAACTTAGCCGGGCTGGCTTTGTCGCCGCAACACGCGGTAAAAACGGCGGAATTCGTTTAGGCATGGACCCGGAAAAAATCGTCATTGGCGATGTGGTGCGAAGAATGGAGCCATTGCAGCTCGTGAACTGCGACGAGTGTGTGATCACGCCAGCCTGTCGTTTGCGTAAAGCATTGCACGATGCGGTCCAGCTATTCCTCAAGGAACTGGACAAGTATACGCTGGCCGATTTGGTCAAAGATAACGATTCACTGTACCAACTTTTATTGTCCGAACCGCCGGTGGCAATCCAAATTAAATGACATCGGAGGAACCGTAATGTCAAAAGATCCTTATCAGGATAGAGAAGCTGAAAAATACGAAAACCCAATTCCAAGCCGCGAATTTATTCTGGCACTGCTGGAAAAACGCGAAAAGCCGACCAGCCGCGATGACATCGCGCAGGAATTGAATATCACCAGTGAAGAGCAGCTGGAAGCGCTGCGTCGTCGTCTGCGCGCCATGGAGCGCGATGGCCAGCTGGTGTTTACTCGCCGTCAATGTTACGCCCTGCCAGAACGTCTTGATCTGCTTCGCGGTAAAGTGATTGGCCATCGCGATGGCTATGGCTTCCTGCGCGTAGAAGGTCAGAAAGATGATTTCTATCTCTCTGCTGAGCAGATGAAATTCTGCCTGCACGGCGACGTGATTCTGGCGCAGCCAGGCAGCGCCGATCGTAAAGGTCGTCGTGAAGCGCGCGTGGTGCGCGTGCTTGAGCCACGTAACAGCCAGATCGTCGGCCGCTACTTTACCGATGCTGGTACCGGTTTTGTGGTGCCGGATGACAGCCGCCTGAGTTTCGACATCCTGATCCCGCAAGAAGAAACGCTTAACGCGCGTATGGGTTCAGTGGTGGTGGTTGAAATCACCCAACGTGCGACGCGTCGCACCAAAGCGCTCGGCAAAGTGACCGAGCTGCTGGGTGACGATATGGGCACCAGCCTTGCGGTCGATATGGCGGTGCGCACCCATGAAATCCCGCACACATGGCCGGAAGAAGTTGAGAAGCAGATCGCTAAGCTGAAAGAAGAAGTACCGGAAGAGGCGAAGCTGGGACGTGTTGATTTACGTAAGTTGCCGCTGGTCACCATTGATGGTGAAGATGCGCGTGACTTTGATGATGCGGTTTTCTGCGAGAAGAAGCGCGGCGGTGGCTGGCGTTTATGGGTGGCCATTGCCGACGTCAGCTATTACGTACGTCCGGGCACGCCGCTGGACGATGAAGCGCATCAGCGCGGCACCTCGGTCTATTTCCCGTCGCAGGTTATCCCGATGCTGCCGGAGATTCTCTCCAACGGCTTGTGCTCGCTGAATCCGCAGGTTGATCGTTTGTGCATGGTGTGTGAGATGACCATCTCCTCCAGCGGCAAACTTACCGGTTTCAAACACTATGAAGCGGTGATGAATTCCCATGCGCGACTGACCTACAACAAAGTGTGGAACATTCTGCAAGGTGATGCCGATCTGCGTGAACAATACGCGGCTCAGGTTCCTCATCTGCACGAGTTGCACAACATGTATCAGGTGCTGGAAACCGCGCGCGAGCAGCGTGGCGGCATTTCGTTTGAGACCGATGAACCCAAGTTCATCTTCAACGCCGAGCGTCGCATTGAGCGCGTTGAGCGCACCTCACGCAATGATGCGCATAAGCTGATTGAAGAGTGTATGATTCTCGCCAACATCGCCTCGGCGCGTTTTGTTGAGAAAAATGAAGAGCCTGCGCTGTTCCGCGATCACGATCGTCCAAGCGAAGACAGCATCAAAAGCTTCCGTACCGTACTGAACGAGCTGGGCTTAAGCCTGCCGGGTGGCACTAAGCCACACCCGACCGATTATGCCGCCTTGCTGAAGCAAGTGGCCGATCGCCCAGACGCAGAAATGCTGCAAACCATGCTGCTGCGTTCGATGAAACAGGCGGTTTACGATCCTGAAAACCGGGGTCACTTCGGCCTGGCGCTGGCGTCGTACGCGCACTTCACCTCGCCGATTCGCCGCTATCCGGATTTGCTGTTGCATCGCGCCATCAAATATCTGCTGGCAAAAGAGCGCGGCGAAGTGGACGGCATCACCACGCCGACCGGCGGCTATCACTACGACATGCAGCAGATGCTGCAGCTGGGCCAGCACTGTTCACTGACCGAGCGCCGTGCTGATGAAGCCACGCGCGATGTTGCCGATTGGCTGAAGTGTGACTTCATGCAGGATCAGGTCGGCAACGTGTTCAACGGCGTGATCTCCAGTGTGACCGGCTTTGGTTTCTTCGTGCGTCTTAACGAACTGTTTATCGATGGTTTGGTGCACGTTTCCTCGCTGGATAACGACTATTATCGCTTCGATGCGGTGGGTCAGCGTCTGATTGGTGAATCCGGCGGCCGTACTTATCGTCTGGGCGATGCGGTGGAAGTGCGCGTTGAAGCCGTGCATATGGACGAGCGTAAAATCGACTTCGCGCTGATCTCCAGCAAGCGTGTACCGCGCGGCGAAGGCAAAACCGAACGTGAGCGCGAGAAACGCGGTGGCAAACCGCCAGCCAAGCGTCGTCGTGATGCCGGCAAGAAGGGCACTTTCGAACCTGATTCAGCGTTCCGCGGCGAAAAGAAAAAGACTGCGGTTGCTGAAAAACCGGCTAAAACCGAGAAAAAAGGCAAAAAAGTCTCCGAGAAAACCCGTAAAATCGCCGCCGCCACCAAGTCTAAGCGCGCGTCGAAGAAGCAGCCTGACGAAGCCTGATAGTTTGGTCGCCTTGCAGGGCGACCTGACGAAACCGTTGTAGGGTGCGCATTCATGCGCACCTGAATCTCCGTATTCAACGATCTAAATCCAACCTTGAGCAAAGTAATGAGTGAAATAATTTTTGGTATTCATAGCGTGCAGGCGCTGCTGGAGCGCGATCCTCAGCGTTTTCAGGAAGTCTTTATCCTTAAAGGCCGCGACGATCGTCGCCTGCAGCCGCTGATCCTCGCACTGGAAGCTCAGGGAATCCCGGTGCAGGTGGCGAACCGTCAATGGCTCGATAGCCAGGTTGAAGGCGGCGTGCATCAGGGCATCGTGGCGCGCGTGAAGCCGGGCAAGCAGTATCAGGAGGGTGATTTACCGGATCTGCTGCAGAGCCTTGAGAAGCCGTTCCTGCTGGTGCTGGATGGCGTTACCGATCCGCATAATCTCGGTGCTTGCCTGCGCAGCGCGGATGCTGCGGGCGTGCATGCGGTCATCGTGCCAAAAGACCGTGCAGCACCGTTGAATGCCACCGCGAAGAAGGTGGCCAGCGGCGCAGCGGAAAACGTGCCGTTGATTCGCGTCACCAACCTGGCGCGCACCTTGCGCTTGCTGCAGGAATACCACGTCTGGGTGGTTGGTACCGCAGGCGAAGCCGATCACACCGTTTACCAAAGCAAAATGACCGGCCCAATGGCGCTGGTGATGGGCGCGGAAGGTGAAGGTATGCGTCGTTTAACGCGTGAGCATTGCGATGAGCTGATCAGCATCCCAATGGCAGGCAGCGTCTCGTCACTCAACGTGTCAGTTGCCACCGGCGTGTGCTTGTTCGAAGCCGTACGTCAGCGTCAGGCGTGATCCCCACCGCAAAAAGTTTTCCAGGCCAGGCATAACTGCACATCCTCTTCATACTTGAAAAATGAGTATGAGGAGGACGTTATATGATTTGGACCACTCACACCGTATTCAATCAGCCCCAACCGCTCAGCAACAGCAACCTATTCTCGCGTGATATCGCCCTGTGCGAGGCCGTTGCACGCGAAGGTGCCAGCTGGGATCGCGAATGGCTGGCTTCCGTCGGCTTGCAACTCGGCAGCGCCGAATCCCTTGAACTAGGCCGCTTAGCTAACGTCGAAGCGCCTGAACTGCTGCGCTACAACGCGCGCGGTGAACGCCTCGACGAAGTGCGTTTTCATCCCGCCTGGCATCTGCTGATGCAGGGATTATGCGCCAGTCGGCTTCACAATCTCAGCTGGCAGCCCGACGTTCAGCCACAGGCGATGGTGGCGCGTGCCGCACGATTTATCCTGCATGCCCAAGTGGAAGCCGGCTCGCTCTGTCCGGTGACGATGACGCACGCCGCCATTCCGCTGCTGCAGAATCATCTGCCTGAACCCTACGCGGACTGGCGCGAAGCGCTGCTCAGCGATCGTTACGATGCGCATCATCTGCCTGGCAACAAGAAACGCGGTCTGTTGATTGGCATGGGCATGACGGAAAAACAGGGCGGCACCGATGTGTTGAGCAACACCACACGCGCCGAACCGCTCGGCGTGCGCGGGCCGGGCGAAGCGTATCGCATCACCGGCCATAAATGGTTTTTCTCGGTCCCGCAAAGCGATGCGCATCTGATTCTGGCACAAACGTCACAGGGATTGAGTTGCTTCTTCCTGCCACGCTTGCTGCCGGACGGCACGCGCAACGCCATTCGCATCGAACGCCTTAAAGACAAGCTCGGCAATCGCTCCAACGCCAGCGCTGAAGTGGAATTTCAGGATGCTATCGGCTGGCTGATGGGCGAAGAGGGCGAAGGTGTACGGCTGATCCTCAAAATGGGCGGCATGACGCGCTTCGACTGCGCGCTGGGCAGTCACGGACAGATGCGCCGTGCGCTGTCGATTGCCGTGCATCATGCGCAGCAGCGTCAGGTGATGGGCAAGAACCTTATCGATCAACCACTGATGCGCGCGGTGCTGGCGCAACAGGCGCTGCAGCTGGAAGGGCAAACCGCACTGCTGCTGCGGCTGGCGCGCGCCTGGTCAACACCGGCCAGCGAACATGAGCGTTTATACGCACGCCTGTTCACACCCGCCGCCAAATTTGTGATCTGCCAGGCGGGCATGCCTTATGTGGCAGAAGCAATGGAAGTGTTGGGCGGCATTGGCTATTGCGAAGAGAGCGAGCTGCCGCGTCTTTATCGTGAGATGCCGGTTAATAGCATCTGGGAAGGCGCCGGCAATGTGATGTGCCTGGATGTCATGCGGGTGCTCGGCCGTCACGCCGAGGTGATGACCATGCTGCATGATGAGTTTGAGGCGGTGAAGGGCAGTAATCGTCACTTTGATCGCCGCTGGCGGCAATTACGCTTGCAGCTCGCCAACCCGCGTGAAGGGCAGGCGCGAGAAATCACGCGCGAGTTACTGCAGCTGGCAAGTGCCGCGATTCTGCTGAAAGTGGCAGAGCCGCCGCTGGCCGATGGCTGGTGTCAGCAGCAGCTTGATCTGCGCGGCACACGGGCATTAAGCGACGATCTCTGCGCGCGCTTACTGTTGCGCTGCAGCGCCGGTTGAAGGCGCGCCATACAGAATGGCAGTGGCGTACCAGAAGCTGGGAAGGGTGGTTTCATCCAGCATCAGAATTTGATAGTAAACCGCACCCGCCTGATTGGCTTTAGCGGCAATAGCGCGCTGCGCATCATCCGGCGATCCGCGTGTGGTGGCGGTGATAGTGCCGAGCTTTGGCAGACCAACACTTTGCGCGCGTGAAATCTCCTGCGCGTGCTGCGTGGGCGGCGGCGGAGCTTGTGGCGTGGTGGTGAAAGCGGCGCAGCCGCTGAGCAGCAGCATTAAGGCCAAATAGAGAGTACGCATAGCAACTCCTGAAGCAGGAAGATGGCTCAAGTGTAAGCCATCTTCCTGTGGCTTTTAGTCCTTCAGATGAAAAATGCTCACCAGCTGCGTCAGATGATGCCCTTTCTTACTCAGATGATTGGCGGTGGTTTCTGACTGGTTAATCATATCGCTGCTTTGATGCGTGGCCTGGCTGATGTGATTCATCGCCAGGTTCACCTGACCAATGCCCGCCGCCTGTTCCTGCGCGGCAATATTGATCTCACCCATCAGCGTTTTAACCTGCTCGATGTGATTGACGATATGGCTCATTGCATCGCGCGTCTGCTCAGATAACGTATGGCCGGCCGCCACTTTATCGATGGAGCTGGCAATCAACCCATCAATCTCTTTGGCTGCCGTAGCACTGCGCTGTGCCAGCGCGCGCACTTCCGCCGCGACCACAGCAAAGCCTTTACCGTGTTCACCGGCGCGAGCGGCTTCAACCGCGGCATTAAGCGCCAGAATGTTGGTCTGGAAGGCGATCGACTCAATCACATGGGTGATATCGGCGATGCTCTGCGACGCCACGCGAATCTCCGACATGGTTTCCACCGAACGTGCCACGGTGCTGCCGCCGTGATTCACGGTATTAGCCGCTTCACCAACCAGCGCCATCGCCTGCCGCACGTTGGCAGCGGTTTGTGCCACGGTGGCGCCAAACTGCTCCATGCTGGCCGAGGTTTCCTCCACGCTGCTGGCCTGACGGCCAATCTGCTCGCTGATGCTGGAGCTGCTGGCGGCGATGGTATCGGTGCCGCTGCTGATTTCCTGCGCCGCCGAACGTACCTGACTGACGACTTTCTCCAGTCCATCGCCAATGCCGTTGATCGCGCTGACCAGCTGACCAATCTCATCACGACGTGAAGAGTCGAGATGTGCCTGCAGATTACCAGCGGCGTACTGTTCTGCCAGATGGATCACCTGCTGCAGCGGACGCGTGATGGCGCGGCGGCTGTACCACATAAAGCCAATGGCAAACGCGATCACCAACGCCAGGCCAATCGCCATAAACAGGTTACGGCTGTGCGTGATTGGCGCCAGCAGGCTGGCACGGCTCACTTCACCGGCGATGATCCAGTTCCAGCCCGGCAGCTGCTGCCACGCCAGCAGTTTGGTTTCGCCATCCAGTTCAATCGCCACTAATCCCTTCGGCTGGCTAAGCAGTTGCTGCTGCGTGGCGTTATCCCAGCGCGGCAGTTTGCCTTCAGCGTGACGATCAAACAGATATTGGCCCTGGCTGCTGCCCGGCGTCCCATTCAACACCGAGAAGGTGCCGCTGTCACCAAGATGGCGCGCCAGCACTTTGTCACGCATCAGCGCGTACTGCGCGTCGATCTGTACCCCGACGAACAGAATAGCGATCACCGCGCCGCTGCTATCCTGCACCGGCTGATACTGCGTAATGTAACGATGGCCAAACAGCGTCGCCAGGCCGCGATAGACCGTGCCCTGATTGACGCTGCGCCAGGCGGCGCTGCTGCGATCCAGTTTGGTGCCCACCGCGCGGCTGCCATCCTCTTTTTTCAGCGAGGTGGCGATGCGGATGTAGTCTTCGCCGTCACGCACGAAGATGGTGGATACCGCACCGGTACGATCGAGAAAATCATCTACCGCGATCTGATCGAGGTTGAGGGTTTTCAATCCCGCTCGCAGCGTTGGCGTGCTGAATTCACCTACCTGCACACGTTCGCTGTCGTCACGACTAAAACGTTTTGGCAGGAAGCTTTGGAACAGTTTGGTGTAATTGGCCACCTCTTCCGACAGCGTGGCGTTGAACATGGTGGCCATTTCATTAATGCCTTGCACCTGATTCTGCATATCATCGGTTGCCAGCTGCTCCAGCTGACGTGCCGCGTTATGGCTCAGGGTCAATGTCAGCGTAAATAGCACAATTGCCACGCTCAAAGACGTCAATACAGACAGCTTGATTCCGAGACCCATGGCGCTGAGAGAAAGACGCTTCATAAAGTACCTTTTGAGATTATTGAAGGGGTACAAGATCAACGGCAAAGTGGGCTAAATGTTTAGGGCAGAAATTATTCAAACTTAATGTGAAGTGGCTCGCGTTTTATCAGGCAGCGCTTACACTGAGTCCAGTGATAATCATTCTCAATGGAGGCGGTATGATTGAGTTGGCAACGGAGAATCTGGCAGGCATTGAATGTATTCATGCATCACCGGCCGGGCAGCGCCAGGCGCGCTTGCCGACGGTGTTGTTCTATCACGGTTTTACCTCATCGAAAGAGGTTTACAGCTACTTTGCCGTGGCGCTGGCGCAGGCTGGTTTCCGCGTGGTCATGCCCGATGCGGACATGCACGGCGCACGTTACAACGGTGATACCGACGCGCGGATGACCCACTTCTGGGAGATCCTTAAACAGAACATCGATGAAGTGCCGTTGCTGGAAAAGGCGCTGCGCGATAACGACTGGATTGCGGATGAGCGTTTTGCCGTGGCAGGCGCCTCAATGGGCGGCATGACCGCGCTGGGCGCGATGGCACGCTATCCACAGATTCACAGCGTGGCGTGTTTGATGGGTTCCGGCTATTTCATGCAGCTGAGTCATACGCTGTTTCCGCCGCTGGTGGCGCGCACGCCAGAGCAGAAAGAGGCTTTTGCCGCGCGTTTAGCACCGCTGGCGCCTTACGATCCCAGCGAACAGCTGGAGAAACTGGCGAATCGACCTTTGCTGTTGTGGCACGGCGAAGCGGATGAAGTGGTGCCCTTTGCTGAAACGGCGCGTTTGCAGAAAGCCTTAGGCGAGGCAGAACTCGATCACCATGTGACCACGCTATCTGAAAAAAACATCGGCCATAAAATCACGCCAGCGGCCCTGACGGCGCTGGTCAGTTTCTTTAAACATCATTTATAAAAATGCGGGTTGGCGTGATTGGCGCCAGCCCGTTTAGGTTGCCGAATCAGAGTTGTGATGACAACCGTTCGGCGGCGCTGGTATTGGCACTGACTGGGTTACTGCTTGCAGGCGCATCCAGCCGATTGACGTAGACATAGCCTGATGCCGCGTTGCTGCTGTGACTTCTCATCTGCTGCGCGAAGTCAGCGGAGCTGGCAAGAGCGGGTGTAGACAGGAAGAGACCCAGTAAAGTGGCGAAAATGATCGTTTTCATTATCGACTCCTCACTCCAGGGATTGCACTCTCAGACGCGGCGAAAAGCGGAATTCGTTGCGCCTGTAAACAGTGTAGTTCTTAACCAATTTGCCGCCAGATCGTCCCTTTGAACGCCTTCTTCAGAGAATTTGATAAAACCTTCTCTAACTCACTGATGCATTTCACTTAGCACAAAAAGCCGCTTCAGCTGGCACGATAGTCGCCATTTGATGAATTGTGCGCTTGAGTTTCCGCAAGGACGCCAGTATGATTACGCGTCAATTTTTCAGCTGCATTCAGAGGTGTGTTTCATTTTTTAAATGATTCGCAACCTATAACGTTCCTTGCTTCCGTGGGCCGCAGCTGACCCTGACAGGAGGCTGAATAATCCGTAAGGAGCTATCGATGCGTCATTACGAAATCGTATTTATGGTCCACCCTGACCAGAGCGAACAGGTTCCAGGTATGATCGAGCGTTACACTGGTGCTATCACCGGTGCACAGGGCACGATTCACCGTCTGGAAGACTGGGGCCGCCGTCAGCTGGCTTACCCAATCAACAAACTGCACAAAGCTCACTATGTTCTGATGAACGTAGAAGCGCCGCAGGAAGTGATTGACGAGCTGGAAACTAACTTCCGCTTCAACGACGCCGTTATCCGCAGCATGGTTATGCGCGTTAAGCACGCGGTAACTGAAGCATCTCCGATGGTTAAAGCTAAAGATGAGCGTCGTGATCGCCGCGAAGACTTTGCTAACGAATCGGCTGATGACTCAGATGCTGGGGATTCTGAAGAGTAATCCGACATGACGGCAAATCGACTGCGCCTGTCTGGCACTGTGTGCAAGACGCCGGTTCGAAAAGTCAGTCCGTCAGGGATTCCTCATTGCCAGTTCGTGCTTGAGCATCGTTCTGTGCAAGAGGAAGCCGGTTTCCACCGGCAAGCCTGGTGTCAAATGCCGGTGATTATCAGCGGCAGCACCCATCAGGTGATTACTCAACATATAACGGTCGGCACGCAACTCACTCTCGAAGGCTTCATTAGCTGCCATCAGGCACGCAATGGTCAGAGCAGAATGGTGTTACATGCCGAGCAGATTGATTTGATAGATTCTGGAGACTAGCCAAATGGCACGTTATTTCCGTCGTCGCAAGTTCTGCCGTTTCACCGCGGAAGGCGTTGTAGAGATTGATTACAAAGATATCGCTACACTGAAAAACTACATTACCGAAAGCGGTAAAATTGTCCCGAGCCGTATTACCGGTACTCGTGCAAAATACCAGCGCCAGCTCGCTCGTTGCATCAAGCGCGCTCGCTACCTGTCCCTGCTTCCGTACACTGATCGTCATCAGTAATCGGTAGTTGTCCATTAACGACTTTAAGAGGATAAGGTAATGCAAGTTATTCTGCTTGATAAAGTAGCAAACCTGGGCAGCCTGGGTGATCAGGTTAACGTTAAAGCGGGCTACGCTCGTAACTTCCTGGTTCCACAGGGTAAAGCTGTTCCTGCTACCAAGAAAAACGTTGAGTTCTTCGAAACACGTCGCGCTGAACTGGAAGCCAAACTGGCTGACGTTCTGGCTGCTGCTAACGCACGTGCAGAGAAAATCAACGCACTGGGCAACGTAACCATCGCGTCTAAATCAGGCGACGCTGGTAAGCTGTTCGGTTCCATCGGTACCCGTGACATCGCTGATGCAGTAACTGCAGCTGGCGTTGAAGTGGCTAAAAGCGAAGTTCGTCTTCCAGAAGGCGTACTGCGCACCACCGGTGAGCACGAAGTTGACTTCCAGATCCATAGCGAAGTCTTCGCTAAACTGGTTGTGAATGTAGTTGCTGAGTAAGTTCACTCAGTAATGCGAAAACGCCGGCCATGTGCCGGCGTTTTTGTTTCTGCGTTTTACTGAGCGCGGATAAAGCTGCCATCTGGCTGGCGCGTAAACAGCACCGGACCGTTGCTGCCATCGACCGTTAAACCGGTCACCACGCCTTGCGCGTTCTGACGAATCTTCACCTGCTGACCATTTTGTAACGCACTCAGCGGCTGCCCATCACCTTCGACTCGCGCCATGGCAAACACATCATTCACCGGCAAATTATTGTCGCGGAACAGCTGTGCCAGTGTCTGGCCTGATGCCACATTATAGGTGCGCCACTCGCCCTGCGAATCGGTTTTCGCCGGCGTGTTTTGCTGTTGATTATTGTCGTAAATCTCCGCCTGCATCGGCACTTCTTTAGCGCCAGTGTCCGCCGGACGCTCAACCGGATATTGCGGCGTGCTGCTCGGCCAGAGAAACGCCAGCAGCAGCACCAGCAGGGCAATGACGATGCCGCGACGATGCAAAGCGGGTAGCGGATCCATCCAGCGCACATCATCCAGCAAATGCCAGACGCGCTGTAGTGCGGCGGGAACGCGGGAAGGGTGATCGGAAGCCATTCGTGAATCCTCCTCGCTGGCGGCCTGGCGCGGAATGCGCGGCAGCCAACGTTGCAACCAAGGTAATAAAGTACGCGGTGCGCGCGTCCTGCGACGTCGTGGGGCGATCTGGCCCATGTATTCTCTCTTGTTCCGACGGTGGCGGGTGAAAACCTCGCCACAGCTATAGTATGAGCAATGCTGACAGGAAGTGCCTGGCAGCATTGAAAAATTTGACCGCTGTATTGTTTCCGTTTCGCCGGGAAATGTCATCTGCGGCGCGTGAGATTTTACGCCAGCCGCCCGCGCTGGTATGCTGCCGGTTCTATTTTTCTCCGGGATTAAGGAATCAAGATGACGACCCCTTCATTCGACAGCGTCGAATCACAAGCAAGTTACGGTATCGGTTTACAGGTAGGCCAGCAGCTGCAAGAGTCTGGACTGCAGGGTCTGCAGCCAGAAGCACTGCTCGCCGGCCTGCGCGACGCGCTGGAAGGGAACTCACCGGCCGTCCCGGTTGACGTGGTACATCGCGCACTGCGTGAAGTGCACGAGCGCGCTGAAGGCGTGCGTCGTGAGCGTGTAGAAGCGATGGCGGCTGAAGGTCAGACTTTCCTTGAGCAGAACGCACAACGCGAAGGCGTAAGCAGCACCGAAACCGGTCTGCAGTTCAGCGTCATCACGCAGGGCGAAGGTCCAATTCCTTCACGTCAGGATCGTGTGCGCGTGCATTACACCGGCAAACTGATCGATGGCACGGTATTCGACAGCTCAGTCGCGCGTGGCGAACCCGCAGAATTCCCGGTTAGCGGCGTAAT
Source organism: Pantoea endophytica (assembly GCF_002858935.1). GTDB lineage: Bacteria > Pseudomonadota > Gammaproteobacteria > Enterobacterales > Enterobacteriaceae > Pantoea > Pantoea leporis. The sequence goes on from NZ_PJRT01000020.1 coordinate 72,334, forward strand.
CGCCGGTTGGATCGAAGCGCTGACGCTGATGCCGGTCGGTTCGAAGTGGGAACTGGCGATTCCACACAACCTCGCTTACGGCGAGCGCGGTGCTGGCGCCTCCATCCCGCCATTCAGCACCCTGATCTTCGAAGTTGAACTGCTGGAAATTCTGTAAGTCGCCAAGTTGATTCTCAAAACCGGCACACGATCGTGCCGGTTTTTTTATATCTGTAGAACAAGCTGGTTTTAAATTAATCAGCGTATATAATGTGCGAATCGAACGATTCACACGAAAGGTGCGGTATGCATTCACTTTCCGCCAACGAAGCCAAAACCCAATTTGGCGATATGCTGCTGAAAGCGCAGCGTGAGCCGGTCCAGATTAGCCGTAATGGAAAGCCGGTAGCAGTGGTCATCTCCGCTGAGGAGTATCAGGCGATAGAGGCCATGAAGCAGCAATTTTTGCAGGAAAAAATTGCCCGAGCCAGAAATGATATTGCCAACGGACAACTGACCGATGGTGAAACCTTTTTCGACCAACTGCTGGATTAAATGGCTAATTATCAGCTTACGGATGAAGCGCGACAGGATCTTGTCGATATTCGCCGGTTCACTATGCAGAACTGGGGTGATGCGCAATCAAAAATCTATTTAAGGCGTTTGCAGGAGACGTTACGCACGCTGGCAGAAATGCCGGCATTGGGAAAAAGCAGAGCGCTGGATGTTGCAGAAGGTGTGCTCAGCTTTCCCTATGTTAGCCACATGGTTTATTACCAGCCAGGCCAGAAAGGCATTATTATTTTGGCGGTATTACATCAGAGCAGGGTGCCAGCTACGCATCTGGCAACCCGCTTATAACAACTATTTCTTCTGCAAATCCACCTGCCACAACGCAAAACCTATCTCATCGCTGCCCACCGCTTTCATCGGGTAATCGGCGTGCTGCTCGATAAACTTCGTTGCTTTCGCGCCAGGCGCGGTCTCAAAACGGATATCCAGCGGCGTGCTGCTGTTAATCGGCGCTAAACGCCAGTTGTGATCGGCCTGCGGTTTCACTTCGCCGTGCGCTTTGGTTTCGCTGCTGATATAGGCGGCAACCACCGAGCGGTTCTCATCCGGCGACGCGAAGGCGACATACTTATCGCCGGTGCCGGCAAACTTGCCGCCATAAGCGCGATAGTTATTGGTGGCGACCAGGAAACTGGCCTGAGGATCAATAGGTTTGCCTTGCCAGCTAAGATCCTTAATGCGCGAAGCCCCCTTGTTGATCAGCGAGCACTCTGCGTCATAGCGCGCCGGCTGCGTGACATCGATTTGATACTGCACGCCATCGATCACATCGAAGTTATAGGTACGGAAATCCCAGTTAATCAGCGCTTGCGGTTTGCTACTGTGCGGATCGATTTGATTAAACTGCGCGGCTGAACACTCCAGCCACTCTTTCACCTGTGCACCGCTGACTTTCATCACCACCAGCGTATTGGGGTAGAGATAGAGATCGGCGGCGTTACGGAAAGTGAGGTTACCTTTCTCCACTTCGACATAGCTGGCGGGATCGTTTTTGCGGCCGCCAGCTTTAAACGGCGCGGCGGCGGAGAGCACCGGCAAGCGGCCAAGATCAGGATCGCCCTGAATAAAGTGCTCGACGTAAGCGCGCTGCGCGTTGTTAACGATCTGCACCGTGGGATCGTCCTGCACCAGCGACAAGTAGCTGTACATCACGTCGGCGGATTTACCGATCGGTTTGGCAACAAAATCGCGCGTGGCGCGGTGATCCTGCTCCAGCACTTTCACCAGATCGGCATCTTCGGCAGCCAGCGATTTTTTCGCCGCGCTGTCATAAATTGGACGTGCCTCGGCTTTGCCCTGCGTAACCTGCCATTTGCCGCCCTCGTTATTCAGCACCAGATCGACCACACCCAGATGATCGCCCCACATACCGGGCATCACCGCCGGAATACCGTTAAGTGTGCCCTGGGCGATATCAGCGCCTTTAATTGCCGCAAACTCTTTGCTCGGGAAGACCGCGTGAGCGTGACCGAACATGATGGCGTTGATGCCAGCAACCTGGCTGAGGTAATAGACCGAATTTTCGGCCATGGCATGATAGGGTTCACTGCTCAAACCGGAGTGCGGAATAGCGATGATTATTTCAGCACCTTTTGCGCGCATTTCCGGCACATAGCGCTTCGCTGTTTCAGTGATGTCATCAACCCGCACTTTTCCCTGCAGATTGTTGCGATCCCAAACCATAATCTGCGGGGGAACGAAGCCGATGTAACCAATTTTCAGCGTATGCGGCTTACCGTCACGGTCTGTAACGGTGGTTTCCTTGATTAAGTAGGGCGTAAACAGCGGTTTTCCGCTCTTTTCATCGATAATGTTGGCGTTGACGTAAGGGAAACGCGCGCCGGCCAGCGCTTTTTGCAGATAAGGTAAACCGTAATTGAACTCATGATTACCGAGGTTTCCGACGGCGTAATCCAGCGTATTCATCGCCTTATATACCGGATGAACTTCGCCCGGTTTTAGCCCTCTCGCCGCCATGTAATCGCCCAGCGGACTGCCCTGAATGATATCGCCGTTATCGACCAGCACGCTGTTCTTCGCTTGCGCGCGGGCCTGCTGAATTAAGGTGGCGGTGCGTACCAGGCCAAATTTCTCCGTCGGCGTATCTTTGTAATAATCGAAATCCATCATGTTGCTGTGCAGATCGGTGGTTTCCAGAATGCGCAGATCCACCGTAGCAGCCTGTACCGTGGCGGCAGTTATACAGAGTGCCAATAACGACATGCTCGCTTTGAACATCGCTTGCTCCTTGTTCGGTCCAATGGGCCTCTCAAAATAATGTAAAACCATGACGAATTATCATTTCAATTTGTGATGAAGCTCGGACTTTCATCCAATATCTCCCGCCGGGCCGCGCTAAAAGCGCATTCAGCATCCCGCCATAGCCGCCGACGATGAACTATGGTATTGATATTCAAATAGATTGCTGTAGCAGACAGCACAGTCGCAGGCTGTTGAATGACAACTGCTAAAATAAGGACAGATTGGCAGTTGGTGTCTGACAGCAGAATCAGCGGAAAAGAGGTAAAGAATGTTAGATAAAATTTGTCAGCTGGCGCGTGATGCGGGCGATGCCATTATGCAGGTATATAACGGCGCAGAGCCGGTTGACGTGACCCGTAAGTCGGATGATTCTCCGGTCACCGCGGCCGATCTCGCGGCGCATCGCGTGATTGTGCAAGGTCTGACGGCGCTTTCGCCGGGGGTGCCGGTGCTATCTGAAGAGGATCCCCCGAGCTGGGACGTGCGTCAGCACTGGCAGAAATACTGGCTGGTCGATCCGCTCGATGGCACCAAAGAGTTCATCAAGCGCAACGGCGAGTTTACGGTCAACATTGCGCTGATCGAAAATGGCAAACCGGTATTGGGCGTGGTGTATGCGCCCGTGCTAGGCGTGATGTACTCGGCGGCTGAAGGTAAAGCCTGGAAGGAAGAGAACGGCCAGCAGACGCAGATTCATGCGCGTGAAGCGCGTCCACCGTTAGTGGTGGTTAGCCGTTCGCATTTTGAGAGCGATACCGAGTTGCAGGAGTATTTGCACCAGCTCGGCGAGCATCAAACCACCGCGATTGGTTCATCGCTGAAGTTCTGTCTGGTAGCTGAAGGCAGCGCGCAACTCTATCCGCGCTTCGGGCCCACTAACATCTGGGATACCGGCGCAGGCCATGCGGTGGCGATTGCCGCCGGTGCGCATGTCCACGATTGGCAGGGCAAAACCCTCGATTACACCCCACGCGAATCGTTCCTCAATCCCGGTTTCCGCGTTTCATTGTTTTAGGCTTTCAGCGGCGCAATTTAATACGTAATAAATTGCGCCGCTAAAGAATGTGCAATGCATGGATGCATCCGTATTGGCCGTCCACGGCAACTTCCGTTCACTTCTGCAACAACTCGTGAATTAACTTCATCGCCTGCTGCACTTCGTCCTGCGTCAGCGGACCATCTTTGACGTAGCGCACATGTGCGGTGTTATCCAGCACCACAATCGCGGATCCGCCTTTCTCCAGCTGCCAGGCCTGACGCGCGCTGCCGTTGCTATCGACGATAAACTGCGACCATGGAAACTGCTGCTTATTGCTCTCAAGGCTGCTGCGCACGAACATGCCGGTGCCCGGAATCGCATCGTCGGTATTGACGATAGTGGTGGTTTGATAACGATCGTGCGGCAGATGCGCAGCTTTGATGGCTTCAATTAACGCCGCATTCTGCTCTTTAGCAGAAGAGCGCCCGGCAATATGCAGGATAACGCGAACTTTTCCGCTTAGCTGCGCGCTATTCCAGGATTTGTAGCTAAACTTATCTTCATCTTGTTGATAAACCAGCTCTCCTTTGTCGTTAACGCCAACGGCTGGCACGCGTTCACCCAGTTTGAAGGCATGTGCCGCAGCCAGGCCCGGCAGCAAGAGTGCCAGTGCTATCACAGTGTGTCTCAAACGCATTTATTACTCTCCTTGGTGATCCGACCAGTTGTTCATGTTCCTGCAATATTAGGCGTGGATGATGCGTCTGTCGCAATGAGTTAACAGGTTTGCAACCTATGCCACAATTCCATAATGAGTGAAGGTTTATACTGGGTTTAGTGAGGCTGATAACAGAGTATTCTGTAATGATGTGTCAATTCAGTAAATAATTCACCTTTTCGGAACACGGCTAAGAAAGGATGCTCTATAGTTATGCCTCATTTGCGCTTCACGGGTTCGTACCAAATTTGGTGACGACGGAGCGTATTAAACATTTTAGGAGTTAAACAGCATGAAGATCTTCCAGCGCTATAATCCGCTGCAAATTGCGAAATATGTCAAAACGCTATTTAGAGGAAGGTTGTACATCAAGGACGTGGGCGCGTTCGAGTTTGATAAGGGCAAAGTGATGTTGCCGCGTGTCAAAGATAAACAGCATCTCAGCGTGATGTCAGAAATCAATCGCCAGGTGCTGCGGCTGCAAGCCGAGTACAACTAAGTAAGCATAAGAAAGGGCGCCGATGGCGCCCTCAGTTTTTAGTGCGGTTGTTGGCTTGTCGCCATCAATTGCGATCCTGGGACGACTCAGATTCATCCACCGTATTTTTGTTCACATTCAGCACCGGCGGGCGTTCATCAATACGCGTAACCAGCAGTTGGTCGATACGGTAGCTATCAATATCCACCACTTCAAACTTGTAGCCGGAAAACTTCACAAAGTCGGTACGCTTCGGAATCTTGCGCAGCATGTACATCATGAAGCCGCCGATGGTTTCATAATTGCCAGACTGCGGGAAATCATCGATATCCAGCACGCGCATCACGTCATCAATTGGCGTGCCGCCTTCGACCAGCCATGAGTTCTCATCGCGCGCGACAATCTGCTCTTCCTGACCTTGACCCACCAAATCGCCCATCAACGTGGTCATCACATCATTCAGCGTAATGATGCCCACCACCAGTGCGTATTCGTTCATGATCACCGCGAAGTCTTCACCAGCGGTTTTGAAGCTTTCCAACGCTTCAGAAAGCGTCAGCGTATCCGGCACAATCAGCGCTGAACGAATCTGTACGCCGCTGTTCAGCGTCAGGCTTTGATTGCCGAGTACACGCAGCAGCAGCTCTTTGGAATCGACATAGCCGACGATGTGGTCGATATCGCCATCGCAGACGATGAATTTCGAGTGCGGATGCTGGGCGATTTTGGTTTTCAGCGTGGTTTCATCTTCGTGCAAATCGAACCACACCACGTTCTCGCGCGAGGTCATTGATGACGGCACGGTACGCGATTCCAGCTCAAACACGTTCTCAATCAGCTCATGTTCCTGCTTACGCAGCACACCCGCCAGCGCACCGGCTTCCACCACCGCATAGATATCGTCGGAGGTGATGTCGTCTTTACGCACCATCGGCAGTTTGAACAGACGGAAGAAGACGTTCGCCAGGCCGTTGAACAGCCACACCAGCGGACGCAGCACCACCAGGCAGAAGCGCATCGGGTTGATAATGCGCAGCGCTACGGCTTCCGGTGCAATCATGCCGACGCGTTTTGGCGTCAGGTCAGCAAACAGAATGAACAGGCTGGTCACGATGGTGAAGGAGCAGATAAAACTGAGCTGTTCAGCCAATTCGGGTGCCATGATGCGGCTGAATAAGCTATTAAAGGCGGGCGAAAACGCCGCATCGCCGACGATACCGCCGAGGATCGCCACGGCATTCAGGCCAATCTGCACTACGGTGAAGAACATGCCAGGTTGTTCCTGCATCTTCAGCACGCGCTGGGCATTGATATTGCCTTCGTCAGCCAGCAGCTTCAGTTTGATCTTACGGGCGGCGGCCAGCGAGATCTCCGAAAGGGAGAAAAATGAACTGATGACGATCAGTAAAAGAATGACAAGCAAGCTATCGAGCATAAAAGGTCCGTTGGGTTAATCACTTGTCATTTTTGGCCTGGGCAGCGCGGGAATGGGCGTACGTCCGGTACTTGCCAGTCAAACAGGCTATCCGTGCCAAAAATGTCTGCGCCATTTCGACAAGATAAGGTTAACGTCGGGGCAGAAAGGGTGCAGGCGAGGCCTGCTGGTCGCTGATTATAGCAGCAGCGCTTATCATGCCGCTATAGGCGCGCATCAGGGGGTCGGATTAATCTGAGTGAGCGTCATTCGCGAGCTCAAGAATCGCCTTGGTTGTTGTATCGTTTAGCACATTTACCCACAATAGGTCACAATTTGGCTTAGTCGCTAAATTTGCGCCAGTAGGGGGAAAAGAGCGGCTATGCTGATGGGTAAACGCGCGCTGGTGATACCCTTCCAGAGAATAAATGCCCCTGCGGAATAGGGGCCGGCATTATTAACAGGAGTACGTGTGCCACGATTTCATATTTATTGGTTGGCCAGCCTGTTGCTTGCTGCACCTGCCGTTGAGGCAGCCAAAGTGCGCTTGCAGCTGGACGGTCTTAGCGGGGATTTGCAAAAGAACGTCAGGGCACGCTTGTCCACCATCGGCAGTGACGAGGTGTCGAACGACGGCCGTTTCCGCGCGCGCGTTGCGGAAGCGATCAAAGAAGGCCTGCGGGCGCTGGGTTATTACGAACCGGAGATCGATTTTGAATCGCGCCCGGCACCGCCGCAAGGTGGTCGTCCGGTATTGATCGCACACGTTAAGCCCGGCGAACCGGTCAAGATCGGCGGCAGCACCATTGTGATCGAAGGTGAAGCCCGCACCGACAAGGATTACCAAGCCTGGGTCAAACAGGGCACGCCGAAAGTCGGTACACAGCTGAATCACGGCGCCTATGACAAATTTAAAAACGGCTTCTCCAGCCTGGCATTGCGTAATGGTTACTTCGACGGTGACTTTAAGCAAAGCCAGCTTGGCGTTTCGGTTGAACGGCGCGAAGCCTTCTGGGACATCAATTACGATAGCGGCCCGCGCTACCGTTTCGGTGATGTCGGTTTCCAGGGCTCGCAAATCGACGAAGCCTATCTGCAAAATCTGGTGCCGTTCAAAAAGGGCGATTACTACAGCTCGCGCGATCTGGCCGAACTTAACCGCCGCTTGTCGGCGACCGGCTGGTTCAACTCGGTGGTGGTCGCGCCTGAGTTTGATAAAGGTCGTCAAAGCAAAGTGCTGCCGCTGAATGCGGTGGTATCGCCACGCGTGGAAAACACCATTGAAACCGGCGTCGGTTACTCCACCGATGTCGGGCCGCGCATTAAAGGCACGTGGAAAAAACCGTGGATTAACAGCAGCGGCCACAGCCTGGCCGCCAGCGCCTACGTTTCTGCGCCGGAGCAACAGCTCGATCTCAGCTACAAAGTCCCGCTGCTGAAAAGTCCGCTGGAGCAGTATTACACCTTCTCCGGCGGCGTGAAGCGTACCGATCTCAACGACACCAAAGCCGATACCACCACGCTGGCGATGTCGCGAAACTGGGACAGCAGCAGCGGCTGGCAGAAGGCAATCAACCTGCGCTGGAGCCTCGATCACTTTACCCAGGCCAGCGTGACCAACACCACTATGCTGCTCTATCCGGGCGTTAGCCTGAACCGCACCCGTTCGCGCGGCGGTCTGATGCCGACGTGGGGCGATTCGCAGCGCTACTCGGTGGACGTGTCGGATACCACATGGGGTTCGGACGTTGATTTCGTCATCATGCAGGCGCAAAACGTCTGGATTCGCACGCTCGCCGATAAGCATCGCTTTGTGGCGCGCGGCAATGTGGGCTGGATCGAAACCAACGACTTCGACAAAGTGCCGCCGGATCTGCGCTTCTTCGCCGGTGGCGATCGCAGTATTCGTGGTTACAAATACAAAGACGTATCGCCACGTGATGATAACGGCAAGCTGACCGGCGCCTCGAAAATGGCCACCGGCTCGCTTGAATATCAATACAACGTGACCGGCAAATGGTGGGGCGCGGTGTTCGTCGATTCCGGCGAAGCGGTCAACGACATCAAGCAGAGCAACCTGAAAACCGGCGCCGGCTTCGGCGTGCGCTGGTCTTCTCCGGTCGGGCCGATCAAGTTTGATATCGCGCGGCCGATTGGCGACGACAAGGAGCATGGATTGCAATTTTATGTAGGATTGGGGCCTGAACTATGAAGCTGTGGAAAAAGGTCCTGATTGGCATCGGTATTTTTCTGGTGCTGCTGTTGGGCAGCATCGCGTTTCTGGTGGGCACCACGCCGGGTTTGCATCTGCTGCTGAAAGGCGCCGATCGCTGGGTGCCAGGTTTGTCGATCAAACAGGTGGAAGGTGGCTGGCGCGATCTAACGCTAAGCGGCGTGAAGTATGAGATGCCGGGCGTCAGTGTGGATGCCGGACGTTTCCACCTGGCGCTGAATCTCAACTGCCTGCTGCATTCGTCGGTGTGTGTCAATGACATCGCGCTGCAGGATGTCAGCGTGGTGGTCGATAGCAAAAAAATGGCACCGGCCAGCGCCCCGCCGCCGGAAGAGGAAAGCGGCAGCACCAATCTCAGCACGCCGTATCCCATCACGCTCAGCAAAGTCGGCCTGCATAACATCAACGTTAAAGTGGATGACACCGCAATTTCCCTGCTCGACTTTACCACCGGCCTGCAGTGGCAGGATCGTGCACTGACGCTGACGCCAACCCATATCCAAAGCCTGCTGATTGCGCTGCCGAAAGCGGCCAAGGTGGTGGATGAGCAGGTGGTGCAGCCAAAAGTGCAGCAGCCGCAGCCGGATGAACAGCCGCTGGGCGAAACGCTGCAGGCGATGTTCGCTAAGCCGCTATTACCAGAGATGCCGGACTTCCAGCTGCCGCTGAACATCACCGTGCAGGAACTGTTGGGCGAACAGCTGCGCATCACCGGCGATACCGACATCTCAATCACGCGTCTGCTGTTAAAAGCCAAAACCGCCGATCGTCATCTCCAACTGGAAACCTTTGATGTCGATTCGCCGCAAGGGCAGGTGAACGCCAGCGGTGAAGCAACGTTGGCCGATAACTGGCCGGTGAATTTTGCGCTGAACGGCACGCTCAATCTCGACCCGATCAAGGGCGAGAAGATCAAAATGAACCTTGCAGGCGCGATGCGTGACGAGCTGAAGCTCGGGCTGAATCTTTCCGGTCCGGTGCGTGCGCAGCTGGATGCGACCACGCAACCTGCGGTCGCTGGTTTGCCGCTGGCGCTAAAACTCACCAGCCCGCAGCTGCGCTGGCCGCTCACCGGCGCAGTGCAGTATCAGGCGGATAATCTCGATTATCAGTTCAAAGGCAAAGCCACCGATTACGTGATGTCGCTGCGCACTGCGGTGAAAGGCGAAGGCGTGCCGCCTGCCAGCATTGCGCTGGACGGCAAAGGCAACGAGCAGCAGTTCAATCTTGATAAGCTGCGCGTGGCGGCGCTGCAGGGCAATATCGATCTGACGGCGCTGGTGGACTGGAGCAAAGCCATCAGCTGGCGCAGCGAATTGACGCTGTCCGGCATCAACACTGCCAAACAGTATCCGGATTGGCCAGCGAAGCTGGAGGGCAAAATTGCCACGCGCGGCAGCTTGTACGGCGGAACCTGGCAGCTCAGCGTGCCGCAGCTGGAGCTGAAAGGAAACGTTAAGCAGAACGCGGTGAGCGCCAAAGGTACGTTGACCGGCAACAGCTACAACCAGTGGAAAGTGCCCGGCCTTAACATTGCGCTGGGTCGCAACCATCTGGACGTGAAGGGCGAGCTGGGCGACACGCTCAATCTCGACGCTAACATCGATGCGCCAAAGCTGGATAACGCGCTGCCGGGCCTGGGCGGCGTCGCCAAAGGTACCATCAAAGCACGCGGCACCTTACAAGCGCCGCAGCTGCTGGCCGATCTCACGGCTACCGGTTTGCGCTGGCAGCAGCTGCAGATCCGTCGCGTGGCGTTACAGGGCGATGTGAAATCCAGCGATCAGATCGCCGGTAAGCTGCAACTGCGCGTGGAACAGCTGCAGCAGGACGCGCTGAAAGTGAACCTGTTAACGCTGAACGCCGACGGCAACGAAAAGCAGCATCAGCTGAAGCTCGAGGTACAGGGCGAACCGGTTTCCGGTCAGCTGGCGCTGAACGGCAGCTTTGATCGCAAAACCGAGCGCTGGCAGGGCAATCTCAACAACACGCGTTTCGACACGCCGATAGGCGAATGGCGACTGACGCGGGCGATGGCGATTGATTACCTCAACAGCAAGCAGACCGCCACCATTGGGCCGCACTGCTGGCAGAACCCGAACGCGCAGCTGTGCGTACCGGAACCGATTGAAGCCGGTGCCAGCGGACATGCGCATGTGGTGCTCAATCGCTTCGATCTGGCGATGATCAAACCGTTCCTCACCGATGCCACCAAACTGAACGGCGTGTTCAGTGGTGATGCGCGCGTTAACTGGACCGCCGACGGCGCGCTGCCAACCGGCACCTTAGCGCTGAAAGGCAGCGGCGTGAAAGTGGAGCAAGACGTACAGGGCAACAGTTTGCCTATCGCCTTCGACACGCTGAACCTGAATGCGGCGCTGCGTAACGGTCGCGCACAGCTTGACTGGCTGATCCATATCGTCAACAACGGCCAGCTGAGCGGCAATGTGCAGATCGCCGATCCTGAGAATCGGCGTCAGCTGTCGGGCAACATCGGCATCAGCAATATTTCGCTGGCGATGTTGAATCCGGCGCTGATGCAGGGCGAGAAGATCAAAGGCAACCTGAACAGCAACCTGCGCCTTGGCGGCACGCTGCAGCAGCCGCAGGTGTTTGGTCAGTTGGGGCTGAGCGATGTGGATGTCGACGGCAGCTTTATGCCAGTCGATCTCACCGCTGCCAACCTCAACATGGTGTTCAACGGCATGAGCTCAACGCTCAACGGCATGATTCAGACGGCGCAGGGCAATCTTAACCTGAGCGGTAACGCCGACTGGAGCCAGCTGGATAACTGGCGCGCGCGCGTGGCGGCGCAAGGTAGCCGCATCCGCGTTACCGTGCCGCCAATGGTGCGCATGGATGTCTCGCCGGATCTGGTGTTTGAAGCCACGCCGGCCGCGTTCAGCCTCGACGGCAAAGTGGATATTCCGTGGGCGCGCATTACCGTGCAGGAAGTGCCGGAAAGCGCCACCGGCGTCTCCTCTGATGAAGTGATGCTGGATCAAAATCTTAAGCCGATTCAGCCGAAAACGGCGGCGATCCCGATCAACAGCAATCTGGTGATCCACGTCGGTAATGATGTGCGGCTCTCGGCGTTTGGCCTAAAAGCTAGGCTGAATGGCGATCTCAAACTGGTGCAGGATAAAAACGGCCTCGGCTTGAATGGTCAGATCAACATCCCATCCGGCCGCTTCCACGCTTATGGTCAGGATCTGCTGGTGCGTAAAGGTGAGCTGCAATTCGCCGGACCGCCGGACCAGCCTTACGTCAATCTCGAGGCGATCCGTAATCCTGAGGCCACTGAAGACGATGTCACCGCCGGATTACGGGTAACCGGGCTGGCGGATGAGCCGAAAGTGGAAGTGTTCTCCGATCCGGCGATGTCACAGCAGGAAGCGCTTTCTTACCTGTTACGTGGTCAGGGACTCAACAGCGATGGCGACAGCAACGCATTAACTTCCGCGCTGGTGGGATTGGGGGTTGCGCAAAGTGGTCAGGTTGTGGGTAAAATCGGCGAGACCTTCGGTGTCAGTAATCTCGCGGTTGATACCGCTGGCGTAGGCGATAGCCAGCAGGTGCAGGTGAGTGGTTACGTGTTGCCGGGTCTACAAGTAAAATACGGTGTTGGCATATTTGATTCACTGGCGACCTTAACCTTGCGTTATCGCCTGATGCCCAAACTCTATTTAGAAGCCGTGTCGGGTCTCGATCAGGCACTGGATCTGCTCTATCAGTTTGAGTTTTAGCAATGCGAATAATTGTCTATGGCAGTTTACGGCGCAAACAGGGAAACAGTCATTGGATGACGAATGCGCAGTGGCTCGGCGACCATCAGATTGTGGGGTTTGATCTCTACAATCTGGGTCACTATCCGGGCGTGGTGGAAGGAGAAGGCAGCGTTTATTGCGAGGTGTATCGCATTGACGCCAGCACGCTCGGCGAACTTGATGCCTTGCGCACCAAAAATGGCGAATACAAACGCCAGCTTATTCAGACGCCTTACGGCAGTGCCTGGCTGTATGTCTATCAGCGTTCAGTTGCGGGTCGCACGCATATCGCGAGCGGTGACTGGTTAAGGCGAGATGGCGAAACAGAGGCATAAATAAAAACACCGTCTATTGGACGGTGTTTTTTTATGCGTGGCAGAAAAGAATCTTATTTCTTATGCGCGCGCTCGTAAGAGGCGATGATTTCAGCTTTGGCCGCTTCTGCGTTGTCCCAGCCATCAACCTTCACCCATTTGCCTTTTTCCAGATCTTTGTAGTGCTCGAAGAAGTGGGTGATCTGCGCTTTCAGCAGTTCTGGCAGGTCGTTCACATCTTTGATGTGATCGTACTCTTTGCTCAGCTTGGTGTGCGGCACCGCAACCAGTTTGGCATCTTCGCCAGACTCGTCGGTCATTTTCAGCACGCCAACGGGACGGCAGCGGATCACTGAGCCCGGTACCAGCGGATAAGGGGTTGGCACCAGCACGTCAACCGGGTCACCATCCAGAGACAGGGTGTGGTTGATGTAGCCGTAGTTGCACGGATAGAACATGGCGGTAGACATGAAACGGTCTACAAACAGGGCGCCAGACTCTTTGTCGACTTCATATTTGATCGGATCGGCGTTAGCCGGGATCTCAATGACAACGTAGATATCTTCTGGCAACTCTTTACCTGCAGGCACCTGGTTCAAACTCATCTGGCTTTCCTTCATTAGTCATATGTTGAGTGACGGCTATTATAGCCAACTGACTCTGAAAGTATGCCCCCTTTTTGGCGTTTCGGAATGCTCCAACCCGCTACTTCGCCGTGACAAACAGCGAGACGATCCCCGCCGCAATCAGTGGTCCAACCGGCACACCACGGAAGAAGGCCACGCCAATCACCGTACCAATCAACAGCCCACCAATCACCGACGGCTGCACGCTCATAAAGTTCACGCCGCGTCCGCCCAGCCAGGCAACGAAAACCCCCACCACAATCGCGATAATTGATTGCCAGTTGGCGAACGATTTCAACAGCGAAGAAGCCGGCAGCGTACCGCTGGCCAGCGGCGCCATCACCGCAACGGTGAGGATGATGATGCCAATCTGAATGCCCTGTTTTTCCACATAGGGAAAGAATTGCGACAGCGGGGTGAGCTTGATCGCCAGCAGGATCAGAATCGAGATGGTAACGGCGCTGTTATGAACGAAATAGCTGAGGACGGCGAGGCAAACAAGAATGATGGTGGAGGCATAAGCAGCCATGGTTTCTCCCTGCAGATTAATGGGCGCGCTGGCCGATGCCAGCGCTAAGCGTATTAAACGCTTACATTAATCAACAATCGTCGGGGTTGGCGCAACTGCCTTTGTTAATTGATTGCAACATCAGCGCCTGATTACGCACCAGACTGACGCCCTGCGCACCAACTGACAGCGCGGCCATCGTGCCCTGGCTGCTAACAAAATAGCTGCGGCTGGCATCCAGCCAACTGTCGCGATAGGTCAGCCACGCGCGCTGGGCGCTGCGCAATTTGTCTTTAGGTGCGCCGGTTAATTTTTTCATTGCTTGGGTGTACTGCGCGTTCATCTCTTTATCCCAGGCTTTATTGGCGGTGCCGTAGCATTGAGACATGCCGGCGGTGCTGGATTCCTTATTCAGACACTGATCGAGCTGCTGATCGATAGGGTTTTGTTGCGCTGCCGCAAAACCACTGACCAACAAACACGCCATCGGGAGCCATTTTTTCATCGTTTCATTCCTTAGATTTTGCGGGGGCAGAGTTCAGTAAAAGTGAAGTCTGGATGATCGTCAGCCAGTTGACCATCAACAATGGATAAAGTTTCCGCGATCAACTGCCGATAATCTTTCCGTTTTAGGGCCAGCGGATTTCTGCCTTTTCTTGCAAACGGGGATAATCATGTTCAAACAGCTATCAATTCGTACTGCATTACTCACGCTTTTGGCTTTTATGACGCTGCTGCTGCTGGCAGTCAGCGCGATGGGCATCTCTGCCATCAACGCAGGCAATCAATCACTGGATGCTATTAACCGCATTCAGGGAATCGAACTGAACAGTTTGTACCAAAGCAACGCCGATCTCATGCGCGCGCGTGGCAGCGCCGCATTGGCCGTGCGCAAAATCGAAATCGGATTACTGGAGGACGGCGCCAGCGTCACCAAACAAGCTGAGGAGGATGTCACCAGTTCCCAGCGTCATCTGAAAGCCTTTATTGATGCCGGAACGGTAACGGCTCAGGGTAAAATCCTGGCCGATGCCGTAGCTACTTCGTTCGCTGCCTATCATAAGGGCGCCATCGTGCCGATGATGGATGCGTTGCAAAAGCAGTATACCGACGAATATTACCAGGTTTTGGAAGGCAACCTCTCAACGCTGGCAAGCAACTACGCGAAAGCCGTGCATGATTTTGCCGTTTATGCTGATGAAGTCTCAGCTACACGTCTGGCGCAAGCTGCACACAATGAGTGGCAGATGAAAATCATGATTGGCGTGGCGATGGCGTTGACGCTACTGCTGATCGTCATTGCCTGGCAACTGCTGCGTCGTCTGCTGCTGCGTCCACTCGATGGCGCGATTCTGCATCTGGAGCAAATTGCGGCCGGCGATTTATCCCAGCCGCTGCCCGCAGCCGGAAAGAGTGAATTAGGCCGTCTCAATCAGGCGCTGGCGAATATGCAGCTGGCGCTCAGCAGTTCGGTAAGTCAGGTGCGCGAAGCCAGCTTACAGATTGATGTGGGAAGCCGCGAGTTAGCGGCGGGCACCGTGCATCTCTCGCAGCGTACCGAAGAGTCCGCCGCTTCGCTGGAGCAAACCGCGGCCAGCATGGAACAGCTTACCGCCACCGTGCGTCTCAATGCCAGCAACGCCAAAGAGGCCAATCAGCTCGCCAGCAATGTCTCCGACAGTGCCGATCGCGGTGCCGAAGTGGTCGGCTACGTGATGGAGAAGATGCAGGAGATCACCCAAAGCGCCAATCGCATTGGCGACATCCTCAGCGTGATTGATGGCATTGCCTTCCAGACCAACATCCTGGCACTGAACGCTGCGGTTGAAGCCGCGCGTGCCGGTGAACAAGGGCGCGGTTTTGCTGTGGTCGCTAATGAAGTTCGCACGTTGGCTGGTCGCAGCGCCACCGCCGCCAAAGAGATCCGCGAGCTCATCGCAGAATCGCAGACGCGGGTGCAAGAGGGCAGCGATATGGCCACGCGCGCTGGCGAAACCATGGATGAGATCTCCAGTGAAGTGATGCGCGTGACCACGCTGATGAAAGAGATCTCCATTGCTTCGGAAGAGCAAAGTCGCGGTATCGAGCAGGTAAATCAGGCGGTGACGCAGATGGATGAAGCCGCGCAGCAGAACGCCGCGTTAGTCGAAGAAGCCAGCGCTGCCACCCAATCGCTGGAAGCGCAGTCGCAGCAGTTGCAGGATTCGATGGCGCAATTCCGCGTAGTCGCGGCTCTGCCTTCGTAGGCAGCAACAAAAAGCCCGCACGGAGGCGGGCTTTGCACAGCGGGAAAAAACTTAGGCTGAATGGTCGTCCGGATATTCACGGATAAAGCGTTCAACGTCGCCTACCATTGCGTCGTTGCCGCAGAAGAACGGGCAGCGCTGATGCAGCGTTTCTGGCTGGATGTCGAGGATGCGATTGGCACCATCGCTGGCTTTACCGCCCGCTTGCTCCGCCAGGAAGGCCATTGGGTTGCATTCGTACAGCAGACGCAGCTTGCCTTTCGGGTGGCTGGCAGTGCTTGGATAGAGATAGATGCCGCCTTTCAGCAGGTTACGGTGGAAATCGGCCACCAGTGAACCAATGTAGCGCGAGGTATACGGGCGCTTGGTGGCGATATCTTCTTCCTGACAGAACTTCAGGTATTTCTTCACACCCTGCGGGAAGCGAATGTAGTTACCTTCGTTGATCGAGTAGGTGTAACCCTTCTCCGGGAAGGTCATGCGCTCGTGGCTCAGGCAGAATACGCCGAGCGACGGATCGTAAGTAAACGCATGCACACCCACGCCAGTGGTGTAAACCATCATGGTCGAAGAACCGTAAACCACGTAACCCGCGGCAACCTGCTTGTTGCCCGGCTGCATGAAGTCGGCTTCGGTGATTGGCGTGCCCGGCTCGCTGATGCGATGGTAGATAGAGAAAATGGTGCCGACGGAAACGTTAACGTCGATGTTTGAAGAACCGTCCAGCGGATCCATTAATACAACGTATTTGCCATTCTCAGAGCCTTCAAAGATGACGAACTCGTCTTCTTCTTCCGACGCGATACCGGCCACCACGCCGCGTGCTTTCAGGGCGGCTTTCAGCTTTTCGTTGGCAAACAGATCAAGCTTCATCTGCTGCTCACCCTGCACGTTTTCCACGCCGCTGGCACCCAGAATATCCACCAGACCCGCTTTGTTGATGTCGCGGTGGATAATTTTAGCGCCAAGCTTAATGGAAGAAATCAGCGCCGTCAGTTCACCTGTGGCGTGTGGAAAGTCGTGTTGCTTCTCGACGATGAATTCGCCTAACGTTTTCATAACACATTCCCTGCATCTACGATGGAGTGGCAGCAGCTGTAACAAGCTACCAACGTATGAGCGCAGTTTAGCCGATTGAACTTTAAAAACCATAGTCCTAATCCGTTTCTTCCCTCTCAACTCGGCGTTACACTGTGCGCCGAACTTTTGAGTAATGGATCTCTTTATGCGTATTCACATCCTCGGGATTTGTGGCACTTTCATGGGCGGACTGGCGATGCTGGCGCGCTCGCTGGGACACGAAGTGACCGGCTCAGACGCCAATGTCTATCCGCCGATGAGCACGTTGCTGGAACAGCAAGGCATTGAATTGACTGAAGGTTACGATGCCAGCCAGCTCGATCCGCAACCGGATCTGGTGATCATTGGTAACGCGATGACGCGCGGCAATCCTTGTGTCGAAGCGGTACTGGAACGCAACATTCCTTACCTCTCCGGCCCGCAATGGCTGCACGATTTCGTCCTGCGCGATCGTTGGGTGCTGGCGGTGGCGGGAACCCACGGCAAAACCACCACAGCCGGCATGGCAGCGTGGATTCTCGAGGCCTGCGGCCTGGAACCGGGCTTTATCATCGGTGGTGTGCCAGGAAACTTCGAGGTTTCGGCAAAATTAGGAAAAAGTCCATTCTTCGTCATCGAAGCGGATGAGTACGACAGCGCGTTCTTCGACAAGCGTTCCAAGTTTGTGCATTACTGCCCGCGCACGCTGATCCTCAACAACCTCGAATTCGATCACGCGGATATCTTTGACGATCTGCGCGCCATCCAGAAGCAGTTCCATCATTTGATCCGTATCGTGCCGGGCCAGGGCAAGATCCTGCTGCCGGAGCACGACAACAACATCAAGCAAGTGATGGCGATGGGCTGCTGGAGCGAGCAGGAAACGGTGGGCGATAACGGTCACTGGCAGGCGAAAAAGTTGACGCCCGACTCTTCACATTGGGAGATCTGGCTCGACGGCGAGAAAGTCGGCGAAGTGAACTGGGCGCTGGTGGGCGAGCACAACATGCACAATGGCCTGATGGCGATTGCAGCGGCGCGTCATGTTGGGGTGAAACCGGGGGATGCCGGTGAAGCACTGAGCAGCTTCATCAATGCGCGTCGTCGTCTCGAACTGCGTGGTGAAGTGAATGCCATCAAGGTGTACGACGATTTCGCTCACCATCCTACCGCGATTCTCGCCACGCTGGCGGCGCTGCGCAGCAAAGTGGGCGGCACCGCACGCATTCTGGCGGTGCTGGAGCCGCGCTCAAATACCATGAAGATGGGGGTGAGCAAGAACGAGTTAGCGCCATCGCTGGGCCGCGCAGACGAAGTGTTCCTGTTCCAGCCGCACCATATTCCGTGGCAGGTTTCCGATGTCGCTGAGGCGTGCATTCAACCAGCGCAGTGGAGCGCGGATATCGATACGTTGGTGGAAATGGTGGCGAAGAAAGCCCAGCCAGGCGATTCGATCCTGGTGATGAGTAACGGCGGATTTGGTGGTATTCACCAGAAACTGCTGGAGCGGTTAGGGCGGTGATGGTGCGGGTTTTCCCCTCACCCTGGCCCTCTCCCGCAAGCGGGCGAGGGAATATTTAGGTGGAGCTCGGTCAGCCCCTTCTCCCGCTTGCGGGAGAAGGTTGGGATGAGGGGAAAACCGCAGAAAACTTACGCTTCTGCCAACTCGCGCAGATACTGGAAAATCAGGCGGGCAGATTTTGGCGGCTTATTCGCGGCTTTCTCTTTCTGCGCGTTACGGATCATGCTGCGCAGTTGCTGACGATCGGCGTGCGGATAGAGGTTAAACACTTCAGCGACCGCGTCATCACCTTGCTCGATCAAACGATCGCGCAAAATCTCCAGCTTATGGAACAGTGCAACCTGCTGGTTGTGACGGTTCTTCAGCTTATCCAGCGCCTGGCGAATCGGATCTTCATCGCGTGAACGCAGCATCTTACCGATCAGCTGCAGCTGACGGCGGCGGCCTTCTTTCTTGATGCGCTGCGCCAGTTCAATCGCGTCGCGCAGTTGTTCGTCGAGTGGGATCTTGTCGAGGGAATTTTTCCCCAGCTCAACCAGCTCGGCACCAAGGCGTTTTAGCTCTTCGGCATCGCGTTTAATTTCGCTTTTGCTGACCCAGATAATCTCTTCATCTTCTTCGTCATTATTATCCGGCACATCGTCGAGCCAGTCTTCGGGCTGCTTGGTCATCTCTTGGCTCCCAAAAAAAAGAGGCTAATCCTACCAGTTTATCGGGCGACTGCGAAATTGTTCTCTGAGTCTGATAGACTCAAACAATTCATACTTAAGATTAGACGGCAGGTCGATGAACGTATCTACTCAGGTTGCAGAACAACGTAAAGTGTTGGAACAGGCTGTCGCGCAGGCGTTGGAACTGGCAAAAGCCAGCACCGATGGCGCTGAAGTGGCGGTCACGAAAACCACCGGCATCGGCGTCAGTACCCGCTATGGCGAAGTGGAAAACGTCGAATTCAACAGCGATGGTGCGCTCGGCATCACCGTCTACCATCAAAACCGAAAAGGCAGCGCTTCCTCCACCGATCTCAGCCCGGACGCGATCAAACGCACCGTGCAGGCGGCGATCGACATTGCGCGCTACACCTCGGTGGATCCATTTGGCGCACCGGCCGATCCCGATCTGCTGGCGTTTGACGCGCCGGATCTCGATCTCTACCATCCGTGGGAGATCGATGCCGATCGCGCTATCGAACTGGCCGCTCAGGCGGAACAAGCGTCGTTGCAGGCCGACAAGCGCATCATCAACACCGAAGGCGGCAGCTTCAACAGCCACGTTGGTATCAAAGTCTTTGGTAACAGCCACGGCATGTTGCAGAGCTACTGCTCCAGCCGCCATTCGCTCTCCAGCTGTGTGATTGCCGAGCAGGACGGCAATATGGAGCGCGATTACGCGTATACCATTGGCCGCGCTTTTGACGATCTGAAAAGCCCGGAATGGGTTGGCGCCGAGTGCGCCCGCCGCACGCTGTCGCGTCTGGCACCGCGCAAGCTTTCGACCATGAAAGCGCCGGTGATCTTCGCGCCAGAAGTGGCGACCGGTTTGTTTGGTCATCTGGTGGGCATGATCAGCGGCAGCAGCGTATACCGCAAATCGACCTTCCTGCTTGATTCGCTCGGTAAGCAGATTCTGCCCGAGTGGCTGACCATTAAAGAGCATCCGCACCTGCTGAAAGGCCTGGCATCCACGCCGTTCGACAGCGAAGGCGTGCGCACCCAATCGCGTGACATCATTAAAGATGGCGTGCTGCAGAACTGGCTGTTGACCAGCTACTCGGCGCGCAAGCTCGGCTTGCAGAGCACCGGCCACGCAGGCGGCATCCATAACTGGCGTATTGCCGGTCAGGGCCACAGCTTTGACGACCTGCTGAAGCAGATGGGCACCGGTTTAGTGGTAACCGAGATGATGGGCTCCAGCATCAACGGCATGACCGGCGACTATTCACGCGGCGCATCCGGGTTCTGGGTGGAAAACGGTGAGATTCAATATCCTGTGAGCGAGATCACAATCGCTGGTAACCTCAAGGAGATGTGGCTCAATATGGTAACCGTCGGTAACGACATTGAAACCCGCAGCAATATACAATGCGGTTCGGTGCTGCTGCCGGAGATGAAAATCGCCGGACAATAAGAGTCATCGCTTTCTGAAAGCAGCCCGCAAGGCTGCTTTTTTTTGGCCCGACAATAATAAAAGGACATACCAATGCGTAATAAGCATGTGATTGCAGTGTTGTCGTTATCGCTGTTGTTCTCCTCGGCTAGCGTGTTTGCAGCCGATTTAGAAAAAGATATGGATGCGCTCAAAGATGGTCTGAGCGTGGTGAAGAAAACCTCTGACGCGCAGGAAATGCATACCGCGTTGGGCAAAATGCGTCAGGCGGCAACGGATGCTAAGCAATCCACGCCGGAAAAACTGGAAGGTCAGGCGGCCGATAGCGCGCAGATCAAGGATTATCACGCCGGTCTGGATTCGCTGATTGCCCAGATCGATGTGGTTGATCAGTTGGCGCAAGCCAACAAGCTGGACGAAGCCAAGGCCGAAGCGAAGAAACTGGAAGATATTCGCAACGCCAACCATAAGAAATTCCGCTGATAACCCGGCCAGCCCCGTGGCTGGCCTTATTCCTCTTTGCTTTCTCTCCGTTTTAATCCGCCTAAATCCATCACTTCTCGCATTTTGTGACCGCTTTCGCACACTTCGTGCGTCCTGAGATCTGGCGCACACTCGCCCGCGGGATTTCCACTTTGAGGTGGAAAAGTTGCGACTCAACAGCCTCAAGGGGAAAGCGTACTTTCTTATCAACGAGAAATATCTGTAATTGTCCGCTGTAAACAGGAGTAACAAGGTGAGGAGTGAAGCTGTCCCGCTGAAACAGAGCACGCCGGAAGCGATCCAGGCGCTGGCGGATAAGGTGTTAAGCCAAATTGCAGCGATCTACGCCGCACATCATATCGAAGCCAACGCCGTGCAGCATCAGATGCTGGCTTCGCATGTCCGGGCGATGGCATCGCGCTCTTTAACGGGTGAAGCGCTACCGGAAGTAGAAGCTGAGCTGTTTGAAGATATCTCGCCGGAAACCATGGCGCTGGCGCAGCAGGTGGTGGATCTGTTTGGCAATCTGCCCAAAGAGGAAGCCTGGTTGTTGTCCGTCCATATCGAAGTGGCGAAATCGAACGAAGCATAAATTGCGAGGAATTGAACATGGTAACTGTAGTGATTGGCGATCGTCTGGGTAAAGGTCAGAAAGTAGCAGCGGGCATCGAGAAAGCCGGTGGTCGTGCGGTGGTGGTGCCAGGCGTGGCAGCCGACATGAAGCTGGGCGATGTGATGAAAGCGGAAAACGCCGACTTCGGTATCTCCTTCTGCGGCAGCGGCGGTGCCGGTGCGATTACCGCGCAGAACAAATATGGCTACAAAGCCAAACACGGGATGCGTTCGATTGACGAAGGCGTTACCGCCATCAATGAAGGTGCCACCGTGCTGGGCTTCGGCTTTATGGATAAAGAAGAGCTGGGTGAGCGTCTGGTGCAGGCCTGGACTAAAAAACACGGCAGCTAAGTATGAAACAGCAATACGAGACGCAGGTAACGGTGCAGGGCAAAGGCGACAGTAAAGCAAAAGCCTTTGCCGATGCGCTCAGCAAGGTGCAGCAGCAAGTGCTGCGCACCAGCCAAAAGATTCTGTTGCGCATTGAACCCATAGATGTGCGGGTGCTGCGCGCGCAGGAGAGCGTGCGCAAGGAAAAATTCTTGTTCTTCTTCCTCGCGCGTGAGCGACGGAATTACAGCGTTGAGCTGAACATTACCGTTAGCGTCACTGTGATCGACACCGACAAGGTGGACTTCATAGAGACTTAATAAAAACGACAACAAGGGTACGACGACATGTTTTTAATCATTTTGTTTAAGTCGTTAATCATTGGCGGATTGGTTGGCGTCGGGGTGGGAGCGGGCGCAGCGCGCATGTTCCACGCACCGACCACACAAGGTATGGGCGCGTTCCGTACCTTGGGAGAACTCAATTCCTGTGAAGGCGATCCGGCATCGCACTTCTCCTTTGGTCTCGGCTTCTTCTTTAACGCCTGGGCATCATCCGTGGCAGCGGGTTCCTTCACGCAGGACGTCGATCACCGCATTTTGCCGAACTGGGGCGCGGCGGCACTGATGGTGAAAAACCGCAACGTGGCGGAAACGCTGCACAACCCGAAACGCATGGCGATTGCCTGCGGCATCATCGGCATGATTGTGGTGGCCTTCCTTAACAGCACGGCGTCTGCGGTTCCGGCGGCGCTGCAGGTTACCGCAGTAAAAGTGCTGGTGCCGGCGGCTAACCTGCTGGTGAATACCGTGATGCCAGTGATCTTCTGGCTGGCAGCGATTGATGCCGGTAAGAAATCTGGCTTCTGGGCCACCATTTTTGGCGGTCTGGCGCAGCTGATCATGGGTAACGCCGTACCGGGTTTGGTGCTGGGCATCCTGATCGGTAAGGGTGTGGAAGAGAGCGGCTGGAACAAAGTCACCAAGGTGATGATGTTTGCCATCGTGCTGCTGTTTGCCTTGAGCGGCTTCTTCCGCGGTTTCGATCTGAAACTGCTGCAATCCTTCCAGCTAGGTATTCCGGGCTGGCTGGATATGATCCACAACAGCGTCAGCGGCAAATAAGGAGCCATCAGCATGAACGAGAACGAAAACAAAGGGTTCTGGTACGCCGACTGGTCTTTCCCGATTTTTGTTGGCCTGCTCTCCTCCGGCGTATTTGCCGGTACGCACATGTATTACCTGTACGGCATTGGTGCTTTTAACGAAGTGGCGTTTGTCTCGATGCTGCGCTCCGGTATGGAAACCGGCGTGTATGGCGCGGTGGCGGCGTTTGGTGCCAGCTTCCTGTTTGCACGCATTATCGAAGGTTCGCTGGTGGGGATTCTCGATATTGGCGGCGCGATCCAGACCGGCGTCGGCCTCGGCGTGCCTGCGCTGCTGCTCGGTGCCGGCATTGTGTTCCCGGTCGCCAACTTTGCCGCATCGCTGGCTACGGGTTTGGTGGTGGGCTTAGCGATAGGTTATCTGATCATCCTGGCGCGTAAGTTCACCATCAACCAGAGCGACTCAACCTACGGCGCAGACGTGATGATGGGCGCGGGTAACGCATCGGGCCGTTTCCTCGGGCCGCTGATTATCCTTTCTGCCATGGCGGCGTCGATTCCCATTGGTCTCGGTTCGCTGGTGGGCGCGCTGCTGTTCTACCTGTGGAATAAGCCTATTACCGGCGGCGCGATTTTGGGCGCGATGGTGTTGGGTGCGATGTTCCCAATCTCACTCTGATACCGATGTGCGGCCATATGGCTGCACATATCCGTAGCGGCGCCATTTATTGCGCGATAAATCACGCCGCTACGAAATGAGCGTTTGTATGTGAGGAGTAAGCATGTTTGATCTGATTCTGCGCCGCGCACGTCTGTGCGACGAACAGCTGGTGGATATTGCTATCCAGCACGGCAAAATTGCCGCCGTCGGCGAGGTGAGTGGTCCGGCACAGCAGGAGCGCGATCTTGCCGGACGTTACTATATCAGCGCTGGCTGGATTGATAGCCACGTGCACTGTTATCCCCAATCCCCGATTTATCACGACGACGCCGACACCATTGGCATGGCGCAAGGCGTCACCACGGTGGTGGATGCCGGCAGCACCGGCGCTGACGACATCGACGACTTTTATCAGCTCACGCGTTCGGCTACCACCGAAGTACGCGCGCTGATCAACATTTCACGCACCGGCATTGTGACGCAAAACGAGCTGGCCGATATGGCGCAGATTGATGGCGATGCGGTGGTGCAGGCGGTGAAACGCCGTCCCGACTTTATCGTTGGCCTGAAAGCGCGCATGAGCAGCAGCGTGGTGGGCGAGAACGGCATTCAGCCGCTGGTGCGGGCCAAGGCGATTCAGCAGGCAGCCGGAAACTTGCCGCTGATGGTGCACATTGGCAACAATCCGCCAGTGCTGGAAGAGATCGCCGATCTGCTGACCTCCGGCGACATCATTACCCACTGCTTTAACGGCAAGCCGAACCGTATCTTGTCACCGCAGGGCGAACTGAAAGCGGCGGTGAAAAATGCCATCGCGCGCGGCGTGAAGCTGGATATCGGCCACGGCGGCGCCAGCTTCAGTTTTGAGGTGGCGCGTCAGGCGATTGCGCAGGGCATTCTGCCCGACACCATCAGCTCCGACATTTACTGTCGTAACCGCATCAACGGCCCGGTGCATAGCCTGGCGCACGTGATGTCGAAATTCTTCAGCATTGGCATGACGCTGCCGCAAATCGTCGAGTGCGTCACCGTTAATGCCGCTGCTGGCCTGCGTCTGGCGGGCAAAGGGCGCTTGACCGCCGGTTATGACGCCGACCTGACCATTTTTACCGTCAAAGAGGAAGCCTGCCCGTTCGTTGATGCTGAAGGCGAACGGGTATTAGGTGAACAACATATTCTGCCGCTGGCCGTGGTTATCGCCGGTCACTGGCATCTGACTGATGAAGGGAAAGCGAATCATGTCTTCGATCTATGAAAAATATGACCTGAAACAGGTCATCAACGCCTCGGGCCGCATGACCATTCTCGGCGTCTCCACGCCGTCTGCGGATGTGGTGGATACCGTCAGCTACGGTCTGAATCACTATTTCGAGATGAAAGATCTGGTCAACAAGACCGGCGCTTACATCGCCAAACTGCTGGATGTGGAGAGCGCGGTGGTGGTGTCGTGCGCCTC
Source organism: Pantoea endophytica (assembly GCF_002858935.1). Taxonomy (GTDB): domain Bacteria; phylum Pseudomonadota; class Gammaproteobacteria; order Enterobacterales; family Enterobacteriaceae; genus Pantoea; species Pantoea leporis. Next base: position 97,768 of record NZ_PJRT01000020.1, read on the forward strand.
AGCGGGCATTGCGCAGAGCGTGGCGGCGGTGATTGTTAAAGATAACGACTGGCTGCTGGAGAACCTGCACGCCGCGCCGCTCAGCGTGCCGCACGATATCGTGGTGCCAAAAGGGCACAACGTGAACTTCGGCGCGCCGGTTGGCACGATGGTGGCGCTGGGCGGCGGGCGTTTGATCGAAGCCGGTTACAGCAACGAATGTTCGCCAGAGCAGTTGGCGGCGGCAATCACGCCGACCACGGCGGCGCTGATGTACATCAAATCGCACCACTGCGTGCAGAAAAGCCATCTTAGCGTGGAGCAGGCAGCGGTAGTGGCGCGCAAGCACGGCATTCCACTGATCGTTGATGCGGCAGCGGAAGAAGATTTGCAGTGCTACTACCAAATGGGCGCGGATCTGGTGATTTACAGCGGCGCCAAGGCGATTGAAGGGCCGACCAGCGGCTTAGTGATTGGTCGCACGCAATACGTTGAGTGGGTGAAGCGTCAGAGCAACGGCATTGGCCGCGCGATGAAAGTCGGCAAAGAGGGCATTCTCGGCCTGACGCAGGCGATTGAAAACTATCTGGTGCAGCCAAAAACCACCGGCGCCGAGATGGTGGCCAACATGACGCCGTTTATCGACAACCTCAACACGCTGAACGGCGTCACCGCCCGCGTGGTGTGGGATGCCGCCGGACGCGATATTGCGCGTGCCGAGATCAAGTTTGATGAAGCGGTCACCGGCTGGCCGACTGGCGAACTGGTGCAGGCGCTGAAAACTGGCGACATCGCCATCTATTTCCGTGGCTACAAAGCCAACGAAGGCATTATCGAAGCCGATGTGCGCAGCGTTAGCGCCGATCAGCTGCACATCATCTTTAGCGCTATTCAGGCGTTGATCAGCGGAGGAAAACGCGCATGAGTCTGAACCCGAATTTCTATCAGGATCGCCTGTGCCTTAACGTGCTGGCCGGTTCGAAGCAGAACGCCAAAGCGATCTGGCAGGCGGCTGAAGGTCATGTGCTGGTGGGCGTGCTGTCAAAAAACTACGCCAGCAACGAAGAAGCCATTGCCGATATGCGCGAGTATGCGGCGCTGATCGACAATGCGTTATCCGTGGGTTTGGGCGCGGGCGATCCCAACCAGTCAGCGATGGTGAGTGAGATCTCGGCGGTGCTGCAACCGCAGCACGTCAATCAGGTCTTCACCGGCGTGGCGACCAGCCGTGCGCTGCTCGGCCAGAATCAAACCGTGGTAAATGGTTTGATTTCACCGACCGGCACGCCGGGCCTGGTGAAAATCTCCACCGGACCGCGCAGCTCGAAGAACGCCGACGCGATTGTACCGATCGACAGCGCCATCGCCATGTTGCAGGACATGGGCGGCAGCTCGGTGAAATACTTTCCGATGGGCGGCCTGAAAGCGGTAAATGAGTATCGCGCGGTGGCGGAAGCCTGCGCGCGTCACGACTTCTGGCTGGAACCCACCGGCGGCATCGATCTCAATAACTTCGAAGAGATTGTGCGTATTGCGCTCGATGCAGGCGTTAGCAAAGTGATCCCGCACGTTTACAGTTCGATTATCGATAGCGCAAGCGGCGACACGCGCATTGACGATGTACGTCAGCTTCTGGCAACGTGCAAGAAACTGCTGTAACAAATGAGTAACAGGTGAGGCTCCGTGAGATTTCCCAACCAGCGTCTGACTCAGCTTTTCGCTGCGCTGCAAAATGAAACGCTGCCGCAGGATGAACTGGCACGTCGCTTTTCCGTTTCAACGCGCACGGTGCGCACCGATATCACCGCGCTGAATGCGCTGCTGGAACAACATGGCGCGCAGTTTGTGCTGGCGCGCGGCGCGGGATATCAACTCAAAATTGACGATGCGGCGCGCTTTGGCCGCTTACAGCAAGAGAGCGCGACGCCTCTGCGCGTACCGCGTACCTCGCAGGAGCGCGTGCGCTATCTGCTGACGCGCTTTCTGACTGCGGCGTATTCGATCAAGCTGGAAGATCTGTCCGAAGAGTGGTTTGTCAGCCGCGCCACGCTGCAAAGCGATATGGCAGAAGTGCGCGAATGGCTGGGCCGCTATCACCTCAATATCGAAACCAAACCGCATTATGGCATGAAGCTGTTTGGCAGCGAGGCGGCGATCCGCACCTGCTTAACCGACCTGCTGTGGCAGATCGATCAGGAGACGCCGGACAGCCCGCTGCTGACGGTAGAAGCGCTGCACAGCGGCATTCTGGCGCAGCTCGAACCTTTGCTGCAACAGTGCTTCGCCCAGCACGCCATTCGCCTCAGCGATGAAGGCGACCGCTATCTGCAAATCTACTGCGCGGTGGCGGTACGACGCATCAGCGAAGGTTTCCCGCTCAACGATCCGGGTGCGGAAGATGTGGGCGAGGAAGTGCGCGAGGCGGCGCACGATCTGATTAACCTGATGCGTCCGCTGGTCGGCAAACCGATTTCACAGGCGGAAGAGAACTGGCTGCGGGTCAACATCGCCGCACGCCAGATTCAGGCGCTGGCACCGAGCACCATTAACGCTGACGACGCCGATGCGCTGGTCGATTACCTGCTAAATTACATCAACACCCATTACAACTATCGGCTGCAGCACGATGAGCAGCTGCGCGCCGATCTGCTCACCCATATCAAAACCATGATCACGCGGGTGCGCTACCAAATCCATATCCCCAATCCGCTGTTGAGCAACATCAAACAGCACTATCCAATGGCCTACGATGTGACGCTGGCGGCGGTGACCAGCTGGGGTAAATACACCCCTTACACTATCAGTGAGAACGAGATCGGTTTTCTGGTGCTGCACATTGGTGTTGGGCTGGAGAGGCATTACGACGTCGGCTATCAGCGCCATCCACAGGTGCTGCTGGTGTGCGACAGCGGCAACTCCACGCTGCGCATGATTGAGGCGCTGCTGCTGCGCAAATACCCGCAATTGGTGGTGACGGCGCGGCTGTCGCAGCGCGACTATGAACTGCGCGAGCATATCGATGAAGACTTCGTGATCTCCACCGCGCGGCTCAGCGAGAAGAACAAGCCGATTGCGGTGATGTCGCCATTCCCAACCGAGTTCCAGCTGGAGCAGCTCGGCAAGTTGGTGCTGGTGGATCGCACGCGCCCGTACATGCTGGAGAAGTACTTCGACGCGCAGCACTTTATGGTGCTGGATAAGCCGATGACGCAGTCAGAGCTGTTCCGCCTGTTGTGCTATCAGCTGGAGAGCGAAGGTTTTGTCGATGCGGATTTTTATCCGTCGGTTGAGGAGCGCGAAGCGATTGTCAGCACCCTGCTCGGCGAAGGCATCGCGCTGCCGCATTCACTCGGACTGCTGGCGCAGAAAACCGTGGTCTACACGGTGCTGGCGCCGCATGGCGTGAGCTGGGGCGAGGAGACAGCATCGGTGATTTTCCTGCTGGCGATCAGCAAGAGTGAATACGAAGAGGCGATGGCGATTTACGATCTGTTCGTCACCTTCCTGCGCGAAAGGGCGATGACGCGGCTGCGTGATTGCGCGGATTTTGTCAGTTTTAAAGCGGTGGCGATCGATTGTTTGAGTCGGCTGTAAGGGTTGTGCGTGCTGTCCCCCATCCCGGCCTTCCCCCGCAAGCGGGGGAAGGAGATGCAGCTTCATCACTAACATGTGGCAGCATCTTCCTCCCCATGCAGCTTCATCACTAACATGTGGCAGCATCTTCCTCCCCCATTTATGGGGGAGGACCGAGGAGGGGGAAACCCCGCACAATCTACCCACGCTTCGCCAGTAACCTCGGAATCTCACGCAGACACCAGGCTTTGGCTTCGCCCATGCTGTCGCGGCGCCACGCCATAATAATGTCCACTTCGCGCGTATACTCGGCGCTCACCACGCGTAAACGACCTTCGGCGATATCCTGCTCTACCATCGGATACGGCATGGTCGCCACACCCAAACCGGCCAGCAGCGCGCGGCGTTTATCATCCATGCTGCTAACCGTCAGACGCTGCTGCTTATCCAGCAACTGCACCGTCAGCACTGGGCGCTCGCGCGCGGTGTCCGCCACCGCGATGCCGCGATACTTCACGCGCGTCACTTCTGATAGCGGCTCAGCTTCCTGATGAATGGGATGATCCGGGCTGGCAACGTAGACGCTCATCGTGCTGTACAGCTTGCGGGTGTTGATTTCGGTTGAGGCGCGGAAGTGCATATCCGGGGCAATCACGATATCGGCGCGGCCCTGTTCCAGCCGCTCCCAGGCGCCGGCTAACACTTCCGTGATCAGCGAAATCTGCGTATTGGCTTTTTCTGACAGCTTCTCAACCAGCGGGAATAAACGCTCGGAAGGCACCAGCGCCTCGGCAACAATGGTGAGATGCGTTTCCCAACCGCGCGCCAGCGCTTCGGCATCGGTGGTGAGCTTATCGGCGGCCTCCAGCAGCACGCGGCCCCGTTCCAGCAGCATGCGGCCCACGTTGGTGAACTTGGTGCGGTGGCCGGAACGGTCAAACAGCACCACATCCAGCTCCTCTTCCAGCTTCTGCATGGTGTAACTCAGCGCGGAAGGGACGCGACCCAGTTCATCGGCCGCAGCGGCAAAGCTGCCACGACGGTCAATAGCATCCATCACACGTAAAGCTTCAAGGGTTAACGCGCGGTCTTTTGCCATGCCGATTCTCTGTCAGTAAATTTGAACATGCCAGGCAGATTAACTGGCTTACAATCCGGCGTCCAGACTTTTACCATAATCCTATCAAGCCTGCGGTCGGTTCTCACCGCAGCGCGTCGGAGGATTATCATGATGACAACCCGCTGCGCGTCCGCATGTGGCCAGGCCGATTTCGGTTGGTTGCAGGCGCGCTACAGCTTCTCATTTGGCCACTATTTCGATCCAAAATTAATGGGTTATGCGTCGCTGCGCGTACTCAACCAGGAAATTCTGGCACCGGGCGCCGCATTCCAGCCGCGCAGTTATCCGCAGGTCGATGTGCTGAATCTGGTGTTGCAGGGTGAAGCCGAGTATCGCGACAGCGAAGGCAATCATCTGGTGGCGCGTGAAGGCGAGGCGATGCTGCTCTCTGCGCGTCAGGGCGTGAATTACAGTGAAATTAACATCAGCAAAGATCGCCCGTTAACCCGCATGCAACTGTGGCTGGCGGCCTGTCCGGAACGTGAAAACCCGCTGTTGCAGAAGCTCGACCTGCCGCAACAAACCAGCGTACTGATCGCCTCGCCCGATGGCGCGCAGGGCAGCCTGCAGCTGCGCCAGCAGGTTTGGGTGCATCAGGTGACGCTAGCGCCGGGCGAGCAGTACACGGTGAAATTGCACGGACCGCGCGCTTACCTGCAATCGATCCATGGTTCGCTGGATGTGCAGGCCAGCAGCGCCAACCAGCAGCCGCTAGGCTGCGGCGACGGCGCGTTTCTCAGCGATGAGAACCAGATTAACCTGCAGGCCAGAACGCCGCTGCGCGCGCTGGTGATTGACCTTCCCGCCTAACCCTCACGCACAAAAAAGGGCGACCGAAGTCGCCCTGATGCTTTGCTGCAACGCTTATTTGAGAATGGTGAAGGCCGTAGTCACGTGCTTCACGCCGCTCACCCGGCTGGCAACATCGGCCGCCGCCTTCGCTTCTTCTGCAGTAACCAGTCCTAACAGGAACACTTCACCGTTTTCGGTGGTCACTTTCACGTTGGAGGATTTCACCTGATCGCTGCCCAGCAGCTGCGAGCGGATTTTGGTGGTGATCCAGGTATCCGATGACGAGGTGCCGAGGCTGACTTTCTGTCCATTACGGATTTCGTTATACACCTCGGTGGCTCCATCAACGCCCATGGCGATCTGTTTGGCACGGCTTGCCAGATCCGGGGTTGGCGACTGGCCGGTTAGCAGTACTTTGCCCTGATAAGCGGTGACAACCACGCGCGCCTGGTTTTTGATCTGTTCATCTTTTGCCAGTGCGTTCGAGACGCGCAGCTCCAGCGTACCGTCATCGACCTGCGTGCCCACGGTGCGCGGATCAGTGGCGGTTTTGGTGGCGACGGCCGCGCCGCCGGCCACCACGGCAACACAACCTTGCAGCAGCATGGCGGTTAAGAGAATGGCGACAGCGTTCAATGCTTTCATTTGAGCTCCTTCAGTCATTCCTGGTGTGGGAATAAAGTGTTATCAATCAAATCGCACAGGCAGTTCAGCGTCAGCATATGCATTTCCTGAATGCGCGCACTGCGATGTGATGGAATGCGAATTTCCACATCATGCGGACCGAGCAGGCCCGCCAGCTCACCGCCGTCGTGGCCGGTTAACGCAACGATGGTCATATCGCGGGTAACCGCAGCTTCAACCGCTTTGACGATATCGCGGGTGTTGCCACGGGTGGAAATGGCCAGCAGCACATCACCAGCCTGACCAAGCGCTCGAACCTGCTTGGCGTAGATTTCATCGTGCAGACGATCGTTACCAATCGCCGTCAGCATCACATTATCAGCGCTCAGCGCCAGCGCAGGCAGGCTAGGGCGCTCTGTCTCGAAACGGTTAATCATGCTGGCGGCAAAATGCTGGGCATTCGCCGACGACGCACCGTTACCGCAGCTAAGGATTTTGTTACCGTTAAGCAGCGACTGCACCAGCGTCATCGCGGCGCGGGAAATCGCATCGGGCAGCGCTTCGGCTGCGGCGATTTGGGTCTGAATACTTTCGGTAAAACACGCTTTAATTCTGTCCTGCACAAGACCACCTGGTTCTATCCATCGGCATTAAAGGCATCGGGCAGCCACTCCAGCTCACGCCCGGTAATGGCAATGATGTCAAAACGGCAATTCACCGTATCAAAACTGCCGCCACGCGCCAGCAACCAGAGCGCGGCGGCACGCAGCAGCTTTTGTTGTTTCTGGCGCGTTACGCTGGCGGCGGCACCGCCGTAGCGCGCATCGCGTCTATAGCGCACTTCAACAAATACCCAGCAATCGGCGTCGCGCATAATCAGGTCAATTTCCCCGCTGCGACAGCGTACATTGCTGGCAAACCACTGCAGCCCGGCGCGCTCCAGATAGCGACGCGCCAGTTGTTCCTGCTCAGCGCCAATGCGCTGGCGGTTTACTGCACCGGAACGATCTGTCCCTGACGATACTGGTTCCATGCCAACTTCCTGTTGATCACGCAATCCGTGTCGGCGTTCAGCTTGCCGGTGTTGCCATCAATGGCAAAGCCAGGCACCTGACGCATCTGGTTAAAGTTATTCGCCAGCGTCCAGGCATCAATGCCCATAGCGTAGAGGCGAACCAGCGAATAATCGTTGTTGAACGACTTCGCCGCCTGCTGCATTAAGCCCGGATTGCTACCGGACAGCAGCGGAATATCGCTGAACTGCAGGCCATCCATCTCCAGACGGAAGTCCGGGCCTGCACCCGCCTGCGCACTGCGTGAGCTGGCGTACAGCGCGGTGTTGTTGCGGCTGCTGGTGCGCATCGCAATCATCGGCTTGATCAGCTGCAGCTCATCCTGGCTGGCGACGATGTACACCGCATCCACGCTACCGCTGCTGGCATCGGCCGTTGGCGCCGGTGCGCTGGTTTGCGGTGCAGGAATCGTCAGGCCAGCAATCGCCACGCTCTGCGATTGCGCAGGCTCAACGTTGAGCGGCGTGCCGCTTAACGCGATACCCGCACCGCTGTTGATGCCTTGCTTGAGTTCGCCGACGCCGCCAAAACGCTGCTGCAGTACGGTTGAGCCACCCAGCGTTTGCCACTCTTGCGCGAACGCTTTGCTGATACGGTCGCCATAACTGCTGCGCGGCACCAGCAATAATGGCTGGCGTTTGCCTTGCTCGTAGATATGGTGCGCGGCATCGCGTGCTTCGTCTTCAGGAGAAAGCGCAAAGTAACAAATATTCGGATGGTTCTGGATCTGTTCTGGCTCGTTCAGGGCCAACACGTTAAGCGGCGTGTTGCTATTGGCGACGGTTTCAACGTCATTTTTTAGAAGCGGGCCGACCACCAGCGTGGCGCCATCTTGCTGCGCCTGCTGCATCACCTGCGCAATCGGCTGGCTACTGGTGTCATACACTTTCACCTGCGCATTGCTGTTGCCCTGTGGGGCGGCGGGTTGTGCGGCTGGCTGTGACTGCTCGGTTTGCGGCGGTGTGTTACCTGCAACGGCGGGGCTGACCACGCTATTGGCGTCCGCTGGCGGCTGTGCGCTGGCATCGGCTGTATTAGCCTCAGGAGCGGCTTGCGGTGCCGGTGCATTGAGCACGCCATTGCGCGCATCGGTGAAGCCTTTCTGAATCGCATTGGCAAACACCTGCGCCTGGCCGTTAAGCGGCAGCAGCAGCGCGATGGTATTGGTCGACGCTTTGGTGAAGTTCTGCACCTGGCTGAGCTGGGTTGGCAGTGTCTTCGCGCCTGGGTTCTGCGGATAACGCGTCTGCCAGTCCTGAATCGCCGCTTTCAACATTTGTGGGTCCTGGCTGTTTGCGCGCCAGGTATTCAGCAGATCGAGCCAGCCCTGCAGGGTATTTTCATCAGCATTGATCACCAGGCTGTTGATCTGATCCTGGGTCATCTGCGTCAGCGCTTGCCAGGTTGCATCGATATTGCTTTGGTGATCGGCACCTTTCAGCAGCGGCTCCTGCGCTATATAGGCACGCAGCAGCGAGAGTGAAGGGCGATTCTGTGCCGCCGCGATTTGCAGCGCGTAGTAACGCACCTGCTGGTCCTGCGACAGGCCGCCGCTTTTCACCTGGCCCAGCAGCTGTTGCGCACCGGTGTAATCCTGCTGCCCAATCTGCATCTGCGCGCGCAGCAGCAGCAGTTCTTGCTGTTGCACTTCGCTTAACTGCTGCGGCAATTGATTGAGCTGATTCGCCGCCTGCGGATACTTTCCTTCCTTCAACAGGGCACGGATGGCAAGTAATTGCCAGTCGGTCTTGCTATCATCGCTGCTTTGCTGCACCTGCTGCAGATAATAGTCAGACCGGCCAGTCGCAGGACCCTGAATATTGACGTTAGAGGTTTGTTGCGGTCCCTGACCACTACAGGCGGCTAAAATCAGCCCAGCGAGAAGAACAGGTACTAAGCGTCCTGCTTTATGACGTACGACTTTTGAAGGAAGCATACTGTATCCAGTGATGTTTTTTTCAAGATGCTCAATATTAAATCGGCAATTCGGATGAAACAATGAAACAACTCGATCGGGCAGAGATTTCTGCCAGCACGCTCTATATCGTTCCTACCCCGATCGGTAACCTGGGTGATATCACTCAACGAGCGTTGACGGTGCTCTCAAGCGTCGATCTAGTCGCAGCGGAAGATACACGTCATACCGGGCTGTTGCTACAACATTTCGCCATCAATGCGCGACTCTTCGCACTTCACGACCACAACGAACAGCAGAAAGCTGAGGTGCTGTTAGCTAAGCTGCAAGAGGGCCAGAGCATCGCGCTGGTCTCCGATGCCGGCACGCCGTTAATCAACGATCCCGGCTACCATTTAGTACGTCGCTGCCGTGAGGCTGGTGTGCGCGTGGTGCCGTTGCCAGGTGCCTGCGCGGCGATTACAGCATTAAGCGCGGCGGGGTTACCGTCCGATCGTTTCTGTTACGAAGGGTTTCTACCGGCCAAAAGCAAAGGACGTTGCGATGTGCTGCGCGCGCTGGGTGAAGAGCCGCGTACGCTGATTTTCTATGAATCGACCCATCGCCTGATCGATAGCCTGCAGGATATGGTCAGCGTGTGGGGCGGCGAGCGCTACGTGGTGCTGGCGCGTGAGATCACCAAAACGTGGGAATCTATTCAAGGCGCACCGGTCGGTGAACTGCTGGCGTGGGTGCAGGAAGATGAAAATCGTCGTAAAGGCGAGATGGTGCTGATTGTTGAAGGCCATAAAGCGGATGAAGAAGCGCTGCCAGCGGAGGCGTTGCGCACGCTGGCGCTACTGCAAAAAGAGCTGCCATTGAAGAAAGCCGCTGCGCTGACGGCGGAAATTCATGGGGTGAAGAAGAACGCGCTTTATAAGTACGCGCTGGAGCAGCAAGAGGCGTGACAAACGCTGGCAGATCGCCTATTATCCCGCGCCGAAGCTGACCAGACAGTCGCCGCTTTGTCGTCGTCCTCTTTCGGGGGGAGACGGGCAAAGGGGAGGAAAGTCCGGGCTCCATAGGGCAGGGTGCCAGGTAACGCCTGGGGGGCGCAAGCCTACGACCAGTGCAACAGAGAGCAAACCGCCGATGGCCCAGTAATGGGATCAGGTAAGGGTGAAAGGGTGCGGTAAGAGCGCACCGCGCGGCTGGCAACAGTTCGTGGCACGGTAAACTCCACCCGGAGCAAGGCCAAATAGGGGTTCACAAGGTACGGCCCGTACTGAACCCGGGTAGGCTGCTTGAGCCAGTGAGCGATTGCTGGCCTAGATGAATGACTGTCCACGACAGAACCCGGCTTATCGGTCAGTTTCGACTTTTTTAAACACAAAACCCGCTTCGGCGGGTTTTGTGTTTTCTGGGGCTTGTGCGTGCTGGTCCTCATCCTAACCTTCTCACGCAGGCGGGAGCGAGCGATCTTTCAAACCGCAATAAACAGTTCCCTCTCCTGTGGGAGAGGGCTAGGGTGAGGGCATCAGTCTAATAACATTAATTAAACGCCTCCACGTAAAGAAATGAAAATCCCTGAAAACATTACTGCCGCTATGCCAGAATAAGCGCGTGTTTAACTACTGAGGACAAATTTAATCCACACTGACGAGAAGCAACAACGTGGATAAGTTGTAATTTTATGGACAAAATGTTTGCGTCAAATAAGGCTTCACTCTCCTCCTCTCTCTCTGAATCAAACTGCTCAATCTGCGATCAGCACTGGCGCTTCGCGCTTTAGTTCCGTTCTCTCCTATTCCGACCTTTTAATTTAACTTTGCTAACACGCCTATTTTCGCGTGGGTGGCGTTTATTTCTCGTTCAGGAGAGAAATCATGCTGTATTGGATTTTATTAGCGCTGGCGATCGCCGCGGAAATTATTGGCACCGTCTCAATGAAATGGGCCAGCGTAAACGGTGGCAACGCCGGTTATATTTTTATGCTGGTGATGATCGCACTTTCTTATATTTGTTTATCCTTCGCCATTAAACGTATTGCCCTTGGCGTGGCGTATGCCATGTGGGAAGGCATTGGCATTCTGTTTATTACGCTGTTTAGCGTGCTGTTGTTCGATGAAGCCTTATCCGCCATCAAAGTAGCCGGCCTGCTGACGCTGATCCTCGGCATTGTCCTGATCAAATCCGGCACGCTGAGCCGCAAGGAGCTGCGCCATGGCAACGTTTAACTGGCTGCATATCGCATGGCTGGCGCTGGCCATTGGCCTGGAGATCGTCGCCAATATCTTCCTGAAATACTCCAACGGTTTCCGCCGTCCACTGTTTGGCGTGTTATCGCTGGTGGCGGTGCTGGCGGCGTTCAGTGCGCTGGCGCAGGCGGTTAAAGGCATTGATTTGACGGTAGCCTACGCGTTATGGGGCGGGCTGGGATTGGTCGCCACCGTGGCGGCAGGCTGGATTCTGTTTGGCCAGCGTCTGAGTCGGGTTGGCTGGCTGGGCGTGGGATTGTTGTTGGTCGGTATGGTGCTGATTAAGTTTGCCTAAAGTCCCCTCTCCACGTTGGGAGAGGGTAAGAGCATCAACCCCGGCCGTGTGGCTCATCCCAGTCAAAGGCTGGACCCAGCGAGATCACGCCGCTTGGGTTGATGGTTTTGTGGCTGCAGTAGTAGTGATGGCGAATGTGCGGCAAATTAACCGTGTCAGCGATGCCTGGCATCTGATAGATATCGCGCAGGAAGCCGCTCAGATTACGGTAATCACTGATGCGGTGACGATCGCACTTAAAGTGGGTGACGTAGACCGGATCGAAGCGCACCAGTGTGGTCCACAAGCGCAAATCGGCTTCGGTAAGTTGGTTGCCAGTGAGATAGCGGTGTTGGCCAAGAATCTGTTCGAGACGCGCTAACGAATGGAACAGCGCCGTTACCGATTCATCGTACGCCGCCTGCGAAGTGGCAAAACCGCTTTTATACACGCCATTGTTGACCGTGTCGTAAACCCAGCTGTTCACTTCATCAATTTTGTCGCGTAGCTGCGCCGGATAATAGTCACCCGCGCGGGCACCTTGCGCATCAAAAGCGCTGTTAAGCATGCGCATGATGTCGGCAGATTCATTACTGACGATGGTTTGCTGGGTTTTATCCCACAGCACTGGCACGGTCACACGGCCGGAATAGTGCGCATCGGCGTGCAGATAGATTTGATAGAGAAACTCTTTTTGATACAACGCATCGCCGGTGGCGTCAGGGAAGCTGGCGTCAAAGGTCCAGCCGTTCTCCAGCATCAGCGGATGCACCACCGAAACTGAAATCATCTCCTCCAATCCCTTGAGTTTAAGCATTAACAGCGTGCGATGCGCCCACGGGCAGGCAAGCGAGACGTAAAGATGATAGCGACCACGCTCAGCGGCGAAGCCCGCTTTGCCGGTTGGACCGGCGCTACCATCGGCGGTAACCCAGTTACGCCAGACGGCTTCTGTGCGCTTGAAGCGGCCACCGGTTGACTTCGTATCGTACCAGGTATCATGCCAGACACCGTCAATCAGCTGTCCCATAAGCCCTCCATAATAAAAAGGGGCGAGGAAAATCCCCGCCCCTGCAATTCAGTATATGTGTTCTCTAACGCTTGTGCTGCTTAGCGTGCGGTTGCTGGCTGAACGCGCTGACGAATCAGTCGGTCAATGCTGTAAGCGCCTGGACCTACCAGACCCAACACCAGGAAGCCACCGGCGATGGAGAGGTTTTTCATGAACATCAGCTGGTTAACACCTTCCGCGAAGTTGCTGTGGAACAGGAACGCGGTCAGCAGAGTAAAGCCAGCGGTGAACAGGGCGGTAAAGCGCGTCAGGAAACCGAACAGAATCGCCAGGCCGCCACCGAACTCCAGCAGAATAACCAGCGGCAGCAGGAAGCCTGGGACGCCCATTGCCTGCATGTATTGTGCGGTACCGGCGTAACCGGTGATTTTGCCCCAGCCTGCGGTGATAAACAGAATGGTCATTAATACGCGTGCTACCAGCAGGCCTGAGTCTTCGAATTTTTTCATCATCTACTCCAACAAGGTTTTTGTTGCAGGTTGTTGGCCTGCGGGTTTTGAATCCCCTTGAACCGGTTGTTTCAGTTCACTGGGCTGATGGAGGAAGATGATAATCGCAGGTTGAAAGAGTTGTAAGCGAGATAAACTGTCAATGTTGTTCAGTAAATTTGAGGGGGAGTAAAACCGAATCAATTCGATCCGGTTTTAGAGAGAGAAGCTAGCGGGTATTTAAAGTCGATTTGATCATGCGCCAGGTGCTCCAGACGCCGAAACCGCGCTTGGCCCAGCGCAGCAGACGATTGGGGCTGCGAATCGACCAAATGGCCAATGCACTGCTGCCAATCGCCAGATAACGACGCATACCAATGATGGTTAACCAGCCGCGATCATACTGTGCGGTGCTGGTCAGCCAGTCGCGGCTGTCGGCGCTGAGGTCAAGCCGCTGCTGCTGCACCTGATTGAGCAGTTCGTGAATGCGTGCTTCACGTTCGCGGCGGCTCATGAGCGATGCTCCTCCAGCAGTTTGCGATCGGTATCCAGCTCTTTACGCGTATGGCGCAACAACGTTGACTGACGCGATTTGTATAACGTCCACAAACCGAAGATGAGCGCCAGAGCAAATAGCACCGCCGTAGTGATGGCAATCGCCATCAAGCGATATTGTGCGTCCACCGCCCAGATGATCAACACCATCAGGCTCATGAGACCGAAAGCGGTAAACAGCATAGTAAGGCCCACCATCATCAGCATCTGAATCAGGTTGGCCTTTTCCTCTTCCAGTTCCACAATTGCCAGTCTGACGCGCGTCTCGACCATGCTAACCAGCGTGGTAACGACCCGTTGACCGATGTTAAAGACCCCTTTGCCGGGGCCGTGGCTTTGCTGACTATCACTCATCATTAACGCCGTGAGATTAAAATGCCGATGAGAATACCTACCGCTGCACCGATACCCACGCCGTGCCACGGATTGTCGCGCACGTATTCGTCCGCTTTTTCCGCTGCTTCACGCGTGGTTTGTGCAATACGTTCGCCGGAATCGCCGAGACGTTCACGGGAGCTTTCAATAGCGCCGCGCGCTTTATGACGCAGTTTATCCAGCTCACCTTTGGATTTATCTGCTGAGCTGCTCAGCACTTCTTCCAGGGTATCAGCCAGATTTTTCAATTCAGCGCGCAGATGTTCAGATGTTGTTTCTTTAGCCATGGAAATCTCCTTTTACAGCATTGAGTTAAGTCCGATTAATAAGGTTCAGCTTCAAGCTTTTTCAGTTCGTGCTGCGCATCGAGCAGCTTACGTTCGCGCTTCTCAATTTTGTCCTTGTCGCCATCCTGACGCTCTTCTTTCAGCTCACGCTCACGTTCGGCGATTTTGTGCTTCTGCTCAGCGATGCGTTCGCTATGTGCAGATTTCAGCTTCTCATCGGTGCAGCCTGCGCGGACTTCGGTCAACGCGCGCTCCAGCCCGGTAACGCGGCGCTGGTTGTCGTGCTGTTTTGCCATATCGATCTCGCGTTGAATATCCTGCTCTTTTTGTTGGCAGAGCGATTCAGCCGCCAGCAGCGAACCCGAGAGTGAAAAAAGAATAGCACCTAGCAGTAATTGATGTTTCATCAGGTTGTGACCTTCCATTGTTGATGACCTGCCCGAGAGCAGACAGGAGAAGCTTCCCAGCATGTCTTAGGCTTACGCTATCTCTAAGGATAGACAGCAGACGAAAAAATTCAAAGAAGACGCGGGGATAGCGAGGATTAGCTCACCGCCTGGCTTAACGTCAGGCGGTGAAATTTAGCTAAAAATTGGGCGACTGGCGTCAGGATATTGCTGCGAAGCCTGCGGGCCAGCGGCGACGACAAAGCCTTGTGGCAACAGGCGCTTCAACACTTTTTGCGCCGCCAGGCTCTGTTCTTCATTCTCAAAATGAATCACCAGCGCATCGCCGGAGGGCGTAATACTTTTGATACGCACGCCCTGCGCAGAAAGTTGCTGATAAAGATAAAAACCATCGGGCAGATTGGTGCCGCTGTTGGCGACGCGGATCTGCACCACGGTTTCATGCTGCATCAAGGTCGGAACGAAACAGATCGCCAGCAGCGCCAACGCGCCACCCAGCGCCCAAGGCAGGAAACGCCTTGGGAATCCACGGAATGTGATCATGACTGTGAATTCCCGCTACGCGCAGACTGACGTTTACGCCAAATAACCACTAAAGAACCGACCAGGCCAACCACCAGCAGCACCAGCGGCAGCAGCATCAGGCACAACATCAGCTCATCTTCGTAACGACGGAAAATCGGCGTTTTACCCAGCGCGAAGCCCAGCACGGTAAGGATCAGCACCCACAGGAAGCCACTTACCCAGTTGAAGAACTGGAAGCGCGCATTACTCAGGCCAGAAAGCCCGGCGATGGTAGGGAGCAAGGTGCGAACGAAGGCAATAAAGCGACCCACCAGCAGTGCAGACAAGCCATGGCGATGGAACAATCGGTGGGCGCGTTGATGATATTGCGCGGGCAAGTGTGAAAGCCATTTTTGCACGGTAGGCGTATTACCGAGCCAGCGACCCTGAATGTAGCTCACCCAGCAGCCGAGGCTGGCGCCAGTGGTCAGAATCAGCAGCGTCAGGGGGAAACCCATGGTGCCTTTAGCAATCAAAACGCCGACCAAAATCAGTAAACTATCGCCCGGCAGAAAGGCGGCGGGCAGCAATCCATTTTCCAGAAACAGAATCATGAACAACACGCCATAAATGGCCCAAACCAACGTCGGGTCGGAGAGCATTTCGTAATCCTGCTGCCACAAGGCATGCAGCAATGCTTGCAAAATATCCATCAATCATTCCTGAACATCATTGTTAAACGTGCCCGTGAGGGGCTTAGGCGCAGACTGGCGTTGGTTATACATTTTAGATAAGCAGCCTGAGCAGGAGTTTCCGGATCCTTCCAGAATTGATTGTTAAATCAGCGACTTTTTAAAGCCCTGTCGCAAAGGGTAATAAAAGGGCGATAACTGTAACAAAAATAACGTTATCCAGACAGGGGAAAGTGCCTGCCGCACAGGAGTTTTACCTTTAGACGCAGGTGGTCAAAAGGAGCTTTACATGAGCTGACACTATTGCAGACTAACTGACTTTTTCAGCAACAAAACGCCTGAAAAATAAGCAGGATCAGCGTGAGTTTTCGCTACCTTCAGGCAGGATGACCGGATTTTCAGCAAACATGTAACGATCAACGTTAAATTCAAAATCGTCGGTGGTGGCGTTAAACAGCATCTGCTTAGTATTTTCCAGGTGTTGCCACATTGCCAGCTTACTGGCGGCGGGATCTTTGCGGATCAGGGCTTTGAGGATCTGGTCGTGATCGTCACACCAGCTGGTGATATTTTTGGCATCAATATGTTCGTGCAGCTTTAACCAGTAAGGATTGTGTAGACGGTGCAGCCACATCTTCTCGACAATCGCTGCTAAGGCGCTGTTCTGCGTCGATTGCGCAATGCGCACGTGAAACTCCATATCCCACGCCGAATCGCGCGAATGATCTTCCTGACGCGCTTTCTCCTGAATTGCCATCAGTGCCACGATATCCTGGCGTGTCACCTGCGTGGCGGCAAACTCAGCCACGTTGCTTTCAATCAGCTGGCGCGCCTGCAATAACTCGAAGGGGCCGAAATTAGCGAACTCCAGCTGGCTGGACGTTACCACGCGGTTCTGCTGCTGGCTGCTGATGACGTGAATGCCGGAACCTTTCCGCACCTCCACGTAACCTTCCACTTCCAGCATGATGATCGCTTCACGCACCACGGTACGGCTCACCTGCATCTCTTCCGCAATCAGACGCTCGGCAGGCAGTTTGTCGCCGACACGGTAGTCGGCAGCTTCAATGCGGCGTTTGAGTTCGCTGGCGAGCTGTTGATAAAGGCGTCGTGATTCGGTCAGGTCCATTGCGCGGTCCGCTGTGGGAGAAAGTTGAGTTGTTATACCACTTCAGCCGCACGGAGGAAATGGGCTGGCCGATGCCAGCCCGAGGAGGTTAGGTGCGCACTGCAGCGGACTGCACCGCAGGCTGATCGTCGAGTTCAGAAACCGGCTGGTTTTTCAGCACCGTCCAGATAACCACCGCGCCTAGCAGATCAAACACCGCCAGCGCCGCGAACAGCGGGCTGAAGCCCAGCGTATCGGCCAGCGCACCGACCACCAACGCAAACAGGGTGCTCGCCGTCCAGGCCGCCATGCCGGTTAAGCCGTTGGCGGTAGCCACTTCGTTACGGCCAAATACATCCGAAGAGAGCGTGATCAGCGCGCCTGAAAGCGCCTGATGGGCAAAACCACCGACGCACAACAACCCAATCGCCACATACGGGCTGGTGAACAACCCGATGGTGCCTGGCGCAATCATTAACACCGCGCCCATGGTCACCACCAGTTTGCGTGAGACGATGAGATTGACGCCAAACCAGCGCTGAAACAGCGGCGGCAAGTAGCCACCGACGATGCAGCCGAGATCGGCGAACAACATCGGCATCCAGGCAAACATGGCGATCTCTTTCAGGTTGAAGCCGTACACCTTAAACATAAACAACGGGATCCACGCGTTAAACGTTCCCCACGCGGGTTCGGCGAGGAAACGCGGCAGCGCAATGCCCCAGAACTGGCGATTGCGCAGGATCTGGCGTGCCGACATCTTCTTATTATTACCGGTTTGATGCTGCAACTCCTGGCCGGCAATGATGTAGTGACGCTCCTCATCGCTCAGCTTGGTTTGTTGTTTAGGATGCTTATAAAACACCAGCCAGCAGAGGGCCCACACCATGCTCAGCACGCCAGTAATAATGAACGCCATTTGCCAGCTGTGCGCCATGATCGCCCACACCACCAGCGGCGGAGCCAGCATTGCGCCAATTGACGAGCCCACGTTGAAATAGCCCACCGCCACCGAACGCTCTTTGGCAGGGAACCATTCGCTACTGGCTTTCAGGCCTGCGGGAATCATTGCTGCTTCGGCGGCACCCACCGCGCCGCGTGCCAGCGCAAAGCCGCCCCAACTGCCCGCCATCGCGGTTGCCGCACAGAAGATTGCCCACAGCACGGCAAACACTGCATAACCAATTTTGGTGCCGAGCATGTCCAGCACATAACCGGCTACCGGCTGCATGATGGTGTAGCACGCCGAGTAGGCGGCGACGATATAAGAATATTGTTGCGTGGTGATACCCAACTGCGTTTCCAGCGTGGGCGCAGCGACGGCAATGGTATTGCGCGTCAGGTAACCGAGCACGGTGCCCAGCGTCACCAGCCCAATCATGTACCAGCGTAGCCCTTTGATCTTACGCATTATTAACCTCGTCCAGTCTGTCGTTGCGGTTTTACCGCTGTAGTTATCTGGAGCGGGAAGACGTGAACAGTGCTGTTCACTCCCGCAGTTCCTTGCCTGTGCCATTAATCCCGTTAGCAACGGAGCGAGAGGTTAACTTGTTATACCGCTTTAAAAGTTGAATGCCATCACATAAACCTTGCGGCCAGTGTGTGTTAGGGCTAAAGATCGTTAAAACAGCCATTTAACGCATTATCCGCAACATAATCGTCCATATACCCACAGTGAAACTGTCATTATTGTGAGTCGGATCGCAAACAATTTTGCCGCCCGTTTAAATTGGTATGATAACTTTTAGTTAAAAGCCATCTGGCTACAAAATGAGGAAGCAGGTATGTCGCGTTTTATGAGTGAGGATTTTCTACTCGACACCGAGTTCGCCCGTCGTCTGTACCACGACTACGCTAAAAACCAGCCGATTTTCGACTATCACTGTCACTTACCGCCGCAGCAGATTGCCGATAATTACCGCTTCACCAACCTCTATGACATCTGGCTGAAAGGCGATCACTACAAATGGCGTGCAATGCGCGCTAACGGCGTGCCGGAAGCGTTATGCACCGGCGATGCCAGCGATCGTGAGAAATTTAACGCCTGGGCGCGTACCGTGCCGCATACCATCGGCAATCCGCTCTATCACTGGACGCACCTCGAATTGCGCCGCCCTTTTGGCATCACCGATGTGCTGCTGAATGAGCAGAGCGCAGATCGCATCTGGCAGCAGTGCAATGAACTACTGGCGCAGGACGCCTTCAGCGCGCGCGGCATCATGCAGCAGATGAAGGTGAAAATGGTCGGCACCACCGACGATCCGCTCGACGACTTACAGCATCACCGCAAGCTGGCGCAGGACAGCAGCTTTGACGTCAAAGTGCTGCCGAGCTGGCGTCCAGACAAAGCCTTTAACATTGAGCTGGAGAGTTTCCTACCGTGGATTCAGCGCTTAGCGCAGGTCGCGGATGTTAACGTGCAGCGCTTTGACGATCTGCGCCGCGCCTTAAGCCAGCGACTCGATCACTTCGCCGCGCATGGCTGCAAAATTTCCGATCACGCGCTGGATGTGGTGGTGTTTGCGGAAGCGGATGACGCCACGCTGGATGGCATTCTGGCGCGCCGACTGCAAGGTGCAGCGCCTTCCGCTGAAGAGACGGCCCAGTTTAAAACTGCTGTGCTGGTGTGGCTCGGCAGCGAATATGCGCGTCGCGGCTGGGCGCAGCAGTATCACATTGGCGCGCTGCGCAACGCTAATCGCCGCCAGTTCGATATCCTCGGGCCGGATGTAGGCTTCGATTCGATTAACGATGCGCCGTTGGCGATTCCGCTGGCGCGTCTGCTGGATGCGCAAAACCGCAATAACGCGCTGCCCAAAACCATTCTTTACTGCCTCAACCCGCGCGACAACGAAGTGCTGGCGACCATGGCAGGCAATTTCCAGGGTGAAGGCGAACCCGGCAAGATGCAGTTTGGTTCGGCGTGGTGGTTTAACGATCAGCTGGATGGCATGCAGCGGCAGATGACGCAGCTGGCGCAAATCGGCCTGCTGAGCCGCTTCGTCGGCATGCTAACCGACAGCCGCAGCTTCCTCTCTTACACGCGTCATGAATATTTCCGTCGTCTGCTGTGCCAGATGATCGGCAATTGGGTGGCGCGGGGCGAAGCGCCTGAAGACGAGGCGTTGTTAGGGCAGATGGTACAGAACATCAGTTTCAACAATGCGCGCGATTACTTCGGTATTGAGCTGGGAGCCTGATAATGCAGCGACTCAACCGTCACGATTTTCCTGGCGCGCACTACAGCGAGCGCGTTATCCAGTTTGGTGAAGGCAACTTCCTGCGCGCCTTTATCGACTGGCAGCTCGACTGGCTCAATCAGCATCACAATACCGATGCGGGCGTGGTGGTGGTGCGGCCGCGCAACCGCGTGGTGGAAGAGACACTGAATCAGCAAGATGGCTTATACACCACGCTGATTCGCGGACTCAATGCGGCGGGCGAGCAGGCGAGTGAAGCCCGCCTGATCCGCAGCGTGAATCGTGAAATCCAGCCGTATCAGCAGTTTGATGCGTTTCTCGCGCTGGCACGCGCACCGCAGATGCGCTTTGTCTTCTCCAATACCACAGAAGCCGGCATTGCCTTTGCGGAGCAGGATCGGCTGGACGACACGCCCGCCTCATCCTTCCCCGGCAAGCTGACGCAGCTGCTGTGGGCGCGCTTCAACCATTTTGCCGGTGCCAGCGATAAAGGTTGGCTGGTGGTGCCCTGTGAACTGATCGATTACAACGGCGACACGCTGCGTGAGCTGGTGCTGCGCTACAGCCAGCATTGGCAGCTGCCGCCGGCGTTTGCCCGCTGGGTGCAGGATCACTGCGCGTTCTACAACACGCTGGTGGATCGCATTGTCACCGGTTATCCGGCGGATAGCGCGGCGATCAAAGCGTCATTAGGCTACGAAGATCGCTATCTGGTGGCGGGCGAAGTCTATTACCAGTTTGTGATTCAGGGACCAAATGCACTGGCGCAGGAGCTGCAGCTGCACGCGCTGGCACCGGAAGTGAAGCTGGTGGAGGACATCACACCGTACAAAGCGCAAAAGGTGGCGATCCTTAACGGCGCGCACACCGCGCTGGTGCCGGTGGCATTTCAGGCCGGGCTGGAGAGCGTGGGAGAGGCGATGGATGATGCGCAGATGGCTGGCTTTGTCGATGCGCTGCTGCGCGATGAGGTGATCCCCACGCTGGATCTGCCGCGCGACGAGCTGCACGCCTTTGCCGACGCGGTGCAGCGTCGCTTCCGCAATCCCTTTATCCGCCATGCGTTGCTCTCCATCGCCCTTAACGGCATGACCAAATTCCGCACCCGTTTGCTGCCGCAATTGTTGTTGTCGCAGCAGCAAAACGGGCAATGGCCTGTGCGGCTGACCTTCGCCTTTGCCGCGCTGCTGGCCTTTTATCGTGGTGCAGAGGGCAAACGTCACTGGCCGCTGCAGGACGACGAACAGTGGCTGCAGCGTTTCGCTGAACTGTGGTCAGCAGTAAATAACGATAAACAGACTCCAGAACAGTTGGTGCGCGCGGTACTCAGCGACGCCAATCACTGGGGCGAAGATCTCACTCAGCAGCCCGGATTAGTGGCTGCGGTCAGCCAACACCTGCAAAACATCATCGTCCACGGGATGCGGACGGCGTTGACACAACTGAGATAACGCTATGCAAGATGCCATTAGAATCCATTCACGCGACAACGTTGCTGTGGCGTTGCGCGATTTGCCAGCCAATACCCAGGTCGAAATCAATCAACAGGCGATCATCTTGCAGCAGGAGGTTGGACGCGGCCATAAGTTTGCGCTGCAGCCTTTAGCCACCGACGCGCTGGTGATCAAATACGGTTTGCCGATCGCACACGCCACTCAACCGATTGCGGCCGGCGAGATCATTCACTCCAGCAATGCGCGCACCAACCTAAGCGACGTGGATGAGTACGACTATCAACCCGATTTTCTCGATCTGCCGCCGCAAGCTGGCGATCGCGACGTGCAGATCTATCGTCGCGCCAGCGGAGAAGTGGGCATCCGTAATGAGTTATGGATCCTGCCCACCGTGGGCTGCGTCAACGGCATCGCACGGCAAATCCTGACGCGCTTTATGAAAGAGACCAATGACGCCGAAGGCATTGATGGCGTGCATCTGTTCAGCCATCCGTTTGGCTGTTCGCAGCTTGGGCAGGATCACGAGAACACCCGCACCATGTTGCAGAACATGGTGCGTCATCCCAATGCCGGCGCGGTGCTGGTGATTGGGCTTGGCTGCGAGAACAATCAGGTTGATGTGTTTCGTGAAACGCTTGGTGGCTTCGATAGCGATCGCGTGCAGTTCATGGAGTGCCAGAAGCAGGATGATGAAGTGGAAGCGGGGCTGGAACGTCTGCACGAACTCTATGGTGCCATGCGCGCGGATCAACGCCAGCCGGGCAAACTCAGCGAGCTAAAGTTTGGTCTGGAGTGCGGCGGTTCGGATGGTTTTTCCGGCATCACCGCCAATCCTATGCTGGGCTGTTTCTCCGACCAGATGATTGCCAACGGCGGTACCACGGTGCTGACCGAAGTGCCGGAGATGTTTGGCGCAGAGCGCATTTTGATGAGTCGCTGCCGCGATGAAGCCACCTTTGAAAAAACCGTGGCGATGATAAATGACTTCAAGCGCTACTTTATCGATCACCAGCAGCCGATTTATGAGAATCCCTCACCCGGCAACAAAGCGGGCGGCATCACCACGCTGGAAGAGAAGTCGCTCGGCTGCACGCAAAAGGCCGGACAAAGTCAGGTGGTGGATGTGCTGAAGTACGGTGAGCGCCTGCATATGCCGGGACTGAATCTGTTAAGTGCGCCGGGCAACGATGCGGTTGCAACCAGCGCGCTGGCGGGCGCCGGCTGTCATATGGTGCTGTTTACCACCGGACGCGGCACGCCGTACGGCGGTTTTGTGCCGACGGTGAAGATCGCCACCAATACGCAGCTCGCCGAGAAGAAGCCGCACTGGATCGATTTTAATGCCGGGCGTTTGCTTGAAGGAATGAGTATGGCGGAGATGCTGGAGGACTTCGTCGACATGATTGTGGCGATTGCCAATGGCCAACCCGCGCGCAACGAAACTAATGATTTTCGCGAGTTAGCCATCTTTAAAAGCGGTGTGACCTTGTAAAACCAGGTCGCCATGAATGGCGACCTATTCAAAAAACCTTACCTTACTCCGATTCTGACACCGTACGACGCGGCTGGCGCTCGGCTTCGGCCTGGCATACGGCCGCGGTAAACAGAATATCCGTCGAGGAGTTCAGCGCAGTCTCGGCGGAATCCTGCAGCACGCCAATAATAAAGCCCACCGCCACTACCTGCATCGCCAAATCATTTGGAATACCAAACATGTTGCAGGCTACCGGGATCAGCAGCAGCGAACCGCCGGCCACACCGGATGCGCCACAAGCACACAGTGACGCTACCAGACTCAACAGAATGGCGGTTGGAACATCCACCGCAATACCCAGCGTATGTACTGCCGCCAGCGTCAACACCGTGATGGTGATGGATGCGCCAGCCATGCTGATGGTGGCACCCAGCGGGATCGACACGGAATACGTGTCTTCATCCAGATTGAGACGTTTCGCCAGCGCCATATTGACCGGAATGTTGGCCGCTGAACTGCGGGTGAAGAACGCGGTGACGCCACTTTCACGCATGCAGGTAAACACCAGCGGATACGGGTTGCGGCGAATCTTCTGGAACACCAGCATTGGGTTGATTACCAGCGCCATAATCAGCATGCAGCCGAGCAGCAGCGCCAGCAGATTGGCGTATTCCCACAGCGCGTCAAAGCCGGTTGAGGCGAGAATAGAGGCCACCAGACCAAAAATTCCCAGCGGCGCACAGCGGATCACACAGCGCACGACCCAGGTCGCGGCATTGGACGCGTCATTAAGAAACGCTTTGCTGCTTGGGCTGGCATGACGAAACGCCAGCCCCAATCCCAGCGCCCACACCAAAATACCGATGTAGTTGGCATTCATCAGCGCTTCAATCGGGTTCGACACCATGCTCATCAGCAAACCGTGCAGCACTTCGGTAATACCCGACGGCGGCGTAATTTGCGTGGCGCCGACGTTCATCGACAGCGTCTGAGGGAACAGATGGCTGAAGATCACCGCCACAACCGCAGCAAAGAACGTGCTGAGCAGATACAGCATGATAATCGGGCGGATATTGGTTTTTTGTCCCTGCTGATGGTTAGCGATCGAAGAGATTACCAGCACCAAAACCAACAGCGGCGCGACGGCTTTTAGCGCACGCACGAACAGCTCACCCAGCAAGCCAACGGCCAGTGCGGCATCGCGTGAGAACCACGCCAGCGCCACGCCCGCCACCAGGCCGATCATGATTTGTTTTACCAGGCTTCCTGCGAACAGTGCGCCCAGACGTCCAATAAAGTTGTTTTGCATATCACAGTCTTTTTATATTCGCGGTCATGAGTATTGTGCGCGGTTCCACCACGCACAACGGTTTGCCTGGCGGAGTATAAGGAAAAGAGCTTATGAGGAAAGAGATAATTCTGTGCATGCGCAGCAGATCGGTTTTTTGATCTGCTGATGATGGGAAGTGTGACAGATATATAAAAGGTGAAGGTTGCCACTGGCGAAACAAAGCAGGGGCGATTAGCGCCCCTGCAGAAGATTATGGTGAGATCTTCTTCTGGTCGTTTCTGTGGTTTACCCAGGCGTTGATCAGCAGCGTACCGCCGAGAATTACACCCACCACCGTCAGCGAGATGCCGACGGGAATGTGATAGAACTCGACAATCAGCATTTTGATACCGATAAACACCAGCACAATCGCCAGGCCATATTTCAGCATCGAGAAACGCTCCGCGACGTTAGCCAGCAGGAAGTACATGGCGCGCAGGCCGAGAATCGCAAACAGGTTGGAAGTCAGCACAATGAACGGATCGGTGGTCACCGCGAAGATCGCGGGAATGCTGTCCACGGCGAAAATCACATCGCTCAGTTCAACCATGATCAGCACCAGCAGCAGCGGCGTAGCAAACAGCACACCGTTTTTGCGGGTGAAGAACTTCTCGCCGTCCAGACTATCGGTCATGCGCAGATG
The DNA here is from genome assembly GCF_002858935.1 of Pantoea endophytica. Taxonomy (GTDB): domain Bacteria; phylum Pseudomonadota; class Gammaproteobacteria; order Enterobacterales; family Enterobacteriaceae; genus Pantoea; species Pantoea leporis. The sequence continues at coordinate 122,884 of NZ_PJRT01000020.1, forward strand.
CTTGCGCAGCCAGCGTACCACCGGCTTGTCACCCACCGTGCTGTCATCTTCCTCTTTCGCCAGCGCCATTTTCAGGCCGGTAAACAGCAGGAAGGCGCCGAACACGTATAGGATCCAGCTGAACTGAGTAACCAAATAGCTGCCAGCGAAGATCATGATGGTACGCAGCACAATCGCGCCCAATACGCCATAAATCAGCACGCGGCGCTGCAGGTTGGCCGGTACAGCGAAGTAGCTAAACAGCATCAGCCAGACAAAGACGTTATCCACCGCCAGCGCTTTCTCTAAAACGTAGCCAGTGAGGAAGGCGAGGGTTTGCGCGGTGGCAACTTCGCGCCCGGCGGTGCCGTCGAGATACCACCAGAAGGCGGCGCTGAACAGCAGTGAAACTGACACCCAAATCAGCGACCAGACCGCTGCTTGTTTGAATGACATGGTTTGTGCGCCGCGTCGGCCCTGTAATAGCAGATCGATCGCCAGCATGATGAGCACTACGACAGCGAAGCTGCCCCAAAGTAACGGTGTGCCAACTGAGTGCATAGTCGTATCCTTTTCCAGAAATAAAAAAGCGGCTGAAGTCAGAAGACGTCAGCCGCTTTGATCGTGCTGCAAGCAAACCTCGCCTTCCGGCAAGGTCTCACTTACAACTCAGAATAGATTCCGGGTTGCCTGACGACCGGATGCGTAACGTATATTGCGTGGCGCATCGTAATGACGATCAATCAGCGTAGAAGTTACTCCCCTTTGCAGCGCTAAACATACGGAGTTCGATAATCGCTTTCAAGAGGGCTCTGGAAATGTTTTGCAATATTTACACTTCAGCCTGATCCGCCGGGAATACCACGCCGGTCTGGCGGCGGATTTCCGTGAGCAGTTGCGCCGTAATACGTGAGTTTTCTAAGGCCGCATGCTCAACTTCACCGGCTTCCACCAATTTAGCGAAGGTTTCGGCTTCATACAGCATGGTATTGATGTGCTGCGGCTGCGTCAGGTTTTGGCTCTCGCCACCGCGCGGGATAAAGCGCAGTTGCTGGCACTCGGAGATCTTTTCAATCACCAGCGATCCCGCTTCGCCCTGAATTTCACTCGGGATCAGTGAATCGCTGACCTTTGAGTGCAGCAGCGTGACATCAAAATCGCCGTAGCCCAGCACCACCACGCCATGCGCATCAACGCCACTTTCCAGCAGGGAAGCTTGCGCCTTGACCTGCTGTGGCGCACCCCACAAGGTGACAGCGGCGGCAAGGCAGTAAAAGCCGATATCCATCATCGAGCCATTTGACCAGCGAGGATTAAAGGTATTCGGGTTCTCGCCATCCAGATAGCGCTGATAACGCGAGGAATACTGGCAATAGTTGATCAAGGCTTTACGCAGTTTGCCCAATTGCGGCAGCGTTTTTTGCAGTTGCTGGAAGGTGGGCAGGCTGGCGGTTTTAAAGGCTTCGAACAGCACCACCTGATGCTGGCGCGCGCAGGCAATCATCGCCTCGGCTTCACGCAGATTAGACGCCATCGGCTTCTCGCAAATCACATGCTTACCGTGCGACATAAACAGTATCGCCTGCTCACTGTGCAGCGCATTTGGACTGGCGATATACACCGCATCGATCTCACTGCTGGCGGCAAGCTCATCCAGAGAGGTGAAGGTCAGCTTGCAGGGATAATCCACCACAAACGCGTCGGCCTGCTGCTGACTACGCGAATAGACGCCGCTCAACTTCATTTTGCCGGTTTCATGCGCGGCGTCGATAAACTGGCGGGTAATCCAGTTGGTTCCCACGATGGCGAAACGAATCACGTGCTGCTCTCCTGCTAAAGTAAAACGGCAGAGTAACATGTTCATCTGAGCGCCAGGCAGGCGAAATTTGATCCTGAGATCCGCATTCCAATATGATGATGCCGCACAACTTTTTAACCGACTTAGCGGGGACGCGCGGGTGAGTGGAAGTAAACATGCTCTGAACTGGACCACATTACTGATTGCCATCCCCGTTGGATGTGTGGCCTCGCTGGTGACGCTGGCCTTTCGCGGCGTGATTGAATTGATCAACCATCTGCTATTCAACAGTGACAGTGAAATCACCGTGGCGATGCATGTCTGGCCGTGGATCTTCTGGCCGCTGCTGGTGGGCGCCGGCGGCGTATTGGCCGGTTTTTTCCTGCGCTATGCGGTGGCGATTGAGAAACAGGAAACGGTGCAGACCGATTATCTGGAGGTGATTAACGCGCGGCTCGATGCGGTACCAACCAAAACCTCGCTGTTCCGTGCGCTGTCATCGATGGCCAGCATCGGCAGCGGCGCGTCGATTGGTAAAGAGGGGCCGATGGTGCAGCTCTCGGCGCTGAGCGGCAGTTTAATCGGGCGCTGGCTGCCGAAATCGTTGAATCTGCGTAACAGCGATATCGTAGCGATGGCCGCTGCTGCTGGGCTTTCATCGGTGTATCACGCGCCGCTGGCGTCGGCGATATTTGTCGCAGAAATCGCGTTTGGCATCTCGGCGCTGCAACGCTTGATTCCGCTGATTGTGTCATCGGCGGTAGCGGTGATGACCATGTGGTCGTTGGGGTTTCGCAGCGCCCTTTATCCGTTATCCGAAGCGCTGTTCCAGATGGATATCAGCAGCTTGCTGATGACGCTGCTGATTGGTTTCGTCGCCGGTATCGCCGGTTGGCTGCTGATCAAACTGATTGCGCGCAGCAAGGCGCTGTTTGGTCGCGTGCATTCGCTGCCGCTGCGGCTGGGCGCGGGTGGGTTAGCGGTGGGCTTTCTGGCGCTGATCTCCACCGATATTCTCGGTAACGGCTACGAAGTGATCGTGAAAATCATTGATGGCCAATATGTTTTGATGGGTTTACTGGGATTGCTGGTGCTCAAAACGCTGGCGACCACGCTGTCGGTGGGTTCCAACGCGGTGGGCGGGCTGTTTACCCCTTCCTTATTGATCGGCGCACTGCTCGGCGTGGCGCTGGCGCAGATGGGTGTGATGCTGCATTTACCGGTCGGCAATACTTTGCTGTATGCGGCCATCGGCATGGCGGCGGTGCTGGCGGCGGTCAGCCAGGCACCGTTAATGGCGATGCTGATGGTGCTTGAGATGACGCTGAATAGCAGCCTGCTATTCCCGATTATGATCGCGTCAGTGCTGGCCTCGATGGTGGTGTATCGCCTGCAATCGTCCAGCACTTATCCGGTGGTGAGCAGCCATTTCAGTCGTTCCGAAGCCAAGTATGATTTCGATAACATGCGTGTCGATCAGTTGATCATTCCCGGCGCGGCGTTGCAGCCAGAAGAGTCAGTAGGGCAGGCGCTGGCGGTGAGCTCGCTCAAGCGGGAACGTTATGTCTATGTGATTAACAGTGAAGGGCAATTTCTCGGCGTGGTGTCGATACACGATATCTCACGCAAGGTGTTGTCGCAGGAGATCACGCTGCATTCGCCAGTCAGTAACGTGATGGACAATAACTTTCCCTGCATTTATCAGAATCAAAGCATGCGCGAAGGCTGGGAAGCCTTTGCCCGCGTCACGCTTGAACGCCTGCCGGTGCTAAATAATCCGCAGGAGCGCCGTTTTATGGGCGCACTGACCAAAACCAGCCTGATCCAAAAAGCGCAGGAGTTTCTTTAAGCCGCGTTGCCGCGCATCGCCTGATCGGTCATCCACAAGCGTGCGTCAAATTCGAGCTGATGATAATCCGGTTCCATGTGGCAGCAGAGTTGGTAAAACGCTTTGTCGTGCTCTTTCTCTTTCAGGTGCGCCAGCTCGTGCACCACGATCATGCGCAAAAACGCTTCCGGTGCGAGGCGGAAGAAAGTGGAGATGCGAATCTCCGCTTTGGCTTTTAGATTGCCGCCTTGCACGCGCGAAATCGCCGTATGCAGCCCCAACGCGTGCTTCATCACCTTGATTTTATTGTCCCAAATCACTTTGCTCACCGGCGGTGCGCTGCGCATATAGCGGTTTTTCAGCGCCTGCGTGTAATCATACAGCGCGCGGTCGCTGACGATATTATGCGTATCGGGGTAGCGTTGCTGGAGAAAGGCACCTAAGCGCTCATGTTCGATCAGCGTCTGAACCTGCTCGAGGATGTTTTCAGGGTAACCCTGCAGATAGATTAATGACATTGGGATTCCCGGCGAAAGACAGTATACTGCGCCCCCTTTTTAGGGCGAAAATCGCGCAAAGTGTACCACGCCGGAGATTCCATGAGCCAACTTGAACTGACCAATCGCACGCTGACGCTGCACCGCTTCCCGCCAATGCGTGAGGAAAGCCCGCTACAGGCGTGGGATTCCGCCGATGAATACCTGTTGCAGCAAGAGCTGCCTGAGGGACCGGTATTGGTGTTCAACGACAGCTTTGGCGCGCTGACCTGCGGGCTGGGCGCACGTCCGGTGTGGCACGTCAGCGATTCGCTGCTGAGCGAACAGGCGGCAAAACAGAACCTGCGTCTCAATGAGATGGATGAAGATCAGGTGCACTTTATCGACAGCCTCGCGCCATTGCCGGTCGCGCCGGCGGTGGTGATGATCAAAATCCCCAAAGCGCTGGCGCTGCTTGAGCATCAACTGCGTGCACTGCGCGAAGTGGTGACGCCGGACACGCTGATTCTGGCGGCGGCGAAGGCCAAAGATATTCACAACTCCACGCTGCAACTGTTCGAGCGCATCCTCGGCGAGAGCAAAACCTCGCTGGCGTGGAAAAAAGCGCGTCTGATTTACAGCCGCTTCACCGCGCCTCAATTAGCGGATCAGCCTGCGACCACCGTTTGGCCGCTGGATGATTCTGAATACCAGATCCACAACCACGCCAACGTGTTTTCCCGCGCGTCGCTGGATGTGGGCGCACGCTTCTTTATGCAGCATCTGCCTTTTGACATTGAAGGTGAGATTCTCGATCTGGGTTGTGGCAATGGCGTGATTGGCTTGCTGGCGCTGGAACAGAACCCAAATGCGGAGGTGCTGTTTTATGACGAATCCTATATGGCGGTGGCATCAAGCAAACTGAACGTGGAAGTGAACCGTCCGCAGGATATGGCGCGCTGCCAGTTCCGGGTTAACAACGTGCTGAGTGGCTTCCCGTCCGATCGCCTGCACGCGGTACTGTGCAACCCTCCGTTCCATCAGCAGCACGCGGTGACCGATCATCTGGCGTGGCAAATGCTGCGCGATGCGAAACGCTGCCTGCAGTATGGCGGCGAGTTGCGCATCGTCGGCAACCGCCACCTCGGTTATCACGTCAAAATGAAAAAGCTGTTTGGCAACTGCGAGCTGGTGGCGTCCAACGCCAAATTTGTAGTGCTGCGTTCGGTCAAACTGCGCTAATTACACACTCAGCGCCAGTTCGGTCGCCTGAGCGATGGCGCGGCGAGCATCCAGCTCCTGCGCCACATCTGCACCGCCAATCACACGTACGGATTTGCCACGCGCGCTGAGCTGGTCCGCCAGCAGACGCAGCGGTTCCTGTCCGGCACAAATCACCACGTTATCTACCGCCAGCGTCATCGCTTCGCCCTGATGGCGCAGATGCAGTCCTGCATCATCAATCTGCAAATATTCGACGTCGCCCCACATCTGCACGCCGTGCGCCTGCAGGCTGGCGCGGTGGATCCAGCCGGTAGTTTTCGCTAAGCCTGCGCCCGGCTTGCCAGATTTGCGCTGCAGCAGCCAGATTTGCCGATCGGCGGGCTGCGGCTGTGGCGCAATCAAACCGCCACGCGCCTGCAGGCTGTGGTCGATGCCCCAGCTTTGGTAGAAATCGTCATGACTGGATTGATGCAGCAGAAACTCGGCGGTATCAAAACCAATGCCGCCCGCGCCAATAATCGCCACGCGTTTTCCCACCGGTTTTTTATCGCGTATGACGTCGAGATAGCTCAGCACGCTAGGATGATCGATGCCAGGAATCGTCAGCTGGCGCGGCAAGATACCGGTGGCGATAACCACTTCGTCAGCGGCTTCCAGTGCGTCTGCGGTGACGCGATGTTCTGTTTTAATCGTCACACCCGCAGCAGCAAGTTGATGACGGAAATAGCGCAGCGTTTCACTGAATTCGGCCTTGCCGGGAATCTGCCTGGCGATATTAAATTGCCCGCCAATTTGCGCGTCGGCTTCATATAGCGTGACCTGATGGCCGCGCTGCGCCGCCTGCAACGCGAACGCCATGCCCGCGGGCCCCGCGCCAACCACCGCCAGCTGTTTTGGCTGTTCGGTGGCGATTATCGGCATCAGCGTTTCGTGGCAGGCGCGCGGATTCACCAGACAAGAGGTGACTTTGCCGACAAAGATTTGATCGAGGCAGGCCTGATTACAGGCAATGCAGGTGTTAATGGCTTCGGGCTGGCCGGTTTCTGCTTTACGGACGAAAGCCGCATCGGCGAGGAAAGGGCGCGCCATCGAGACCATATCAGCGATGCCATCACGCAAAAGCTGTTCAGCTACATCGGGATGGTTGATGCGATTGGTGGCGATGACCGGCACCGATACGCACTCGCGCAGGTGCTGCGTGACCCAGGCAAAACCGGCGCGCGGCACGCAGGTGGCGATGGTGGGAATACGCGCTTCATGCCAGCCAATGCCGCTGTTAAACAGCGTAACGCCGCACTGCTCCAGCGCTTGCGCCAGTGAAAGCGTCTCTTCCAGCGAGCTGCCGTTATTGACCAAATCGAGCATCGACAGGCGGAAGATAATGATGAAGTCGCTGCCGACGGCATCACGCACCGCTTGCGTCACCGCTAACGCAAAGCGCTGGCGTCGCGTCACATCGCCGCCCCAGTCATCCTCACGCTGATTGGTGCGCGCCACCAGAAACTGGTTAATCAGATAACCTTCCGAGCCCATGATCTCCACGCCGTCATAGCCGGCCTGTTGCGCCAGTTTGGCGCAGTGCGCGAAGTCCTGAATGGTTTGCTGAATATCCGCATCGCTGAGCGCTTGGGGCGTAAAAGGATTGATCGGCGCCTGTAATGCCGATGGGGCAACCAGGTCACGCTGATAGCTGTAGCGCCCGGCATGCAGTATTTGCAGCGCGATTTTGCCGCCTTCTGCATGCACCGCATCGGTGATGATACGGTGCCAGTTGCACTGACTTTCCTGGTTAAGGATCGCTCCGCCTTGTGCCACCACGCCTTGCGGATTGGGCGCGATACCGCCAGTGACAATCAGCGCCACGCCTTCACGCGCGCGCTCAGCGTAAAAAGCGGCCAGACGCTCTGCGCCCTCGGCGTGTTCTTCCAGTCCGGTATGCATCGAACCCATCAGGAAACGATTTTTAAGCTGGGTGAAACCCAAATCCAGCGGGGCGAACAGGTGGGCATAATGCTCAGACATAATCACATACTCAGAGAGTGGTCGGATGAGTGAACTCTAGCGGGATTTTGCAGGGAAGGAAGTGTGTGGCGTTCAGCCTGTGAGAAGTATCAAAAAAAAGCAGGGCGGTAAGTCGCAGACGAAAGTATCGGACTTCTTTCGGCAGGCACGGGAAGAAACCTACTCGCCCTGTAATAGCATGAAGAAGGGGCTAATAAATTAGCTCTGTGGTTATTAATTCCTTTATAACTCAATCTTTTTAAAAACTGTCCGGGGTTAGGACAAGGCATATCATGCCACGCCATAACGTTATTAATCAGCAAGACTAGTCTTGATTTTTCTTTCAACAAGCCCCATTGCGACGTGCAAGTTCGATGATATCAACCAGGTTTTTTGACTCAAGTTTTTGGAATATTTTTGTTTTATAAGTGCTGATTGTTTTATTATTTAATCCCAATTCGCAAGCGATGGTTTTATTGGACTTCCCCTGTGCGAGCTGTCGCAAAATTAAATTTTCACGGTCAGTCAGGCGAGAAAGCATATCTTGCTCATTTGCATAACGCTGACGTTTGTCCAGAATGTCGCCCGGTAGATAATTCACATTATTAGAAACGCAGCCAATGGCGGCGATCAGTGTTTGAATGGGATCGTAAGTTGACACGAACCCGTTCGCGCCCTGGCTAAGTGACTGTATTGAAAGATGGTTGTTGCTATCCCGACTAATCAATATGACTTTCATCCACGTCTTTGATTTGACGATATCGCGTAGAAATGCGATGCCATTTTTTTCTTTAAAGTCAGGGTCTAATATTAGTATGTCGATGTGTTGATGAATGATATCATCAATACCATCGTTAATTGTGTGCGCAGTAGTGACACAATTAAAGCCATTCATTAATAATAAAGCCTGCACGCCGGCGGCAACCAAACGATGCTCATCAACGATGAGAATTTTTGCATTAAACATATCTCTCCCTTTAACGGCACCGTAATGATGACGTTGACGGCCATTATGTCCGGCAGATTAATAGGGCGAACCGAGAAATGTCTCGATAAGATTATGATTCTATAAATCTTGATGTTTTTTCAGGCGATGTTTCTCAAATTCTTGCAAGGACTCATTAACACGTTTCATTTCCTCGACAATCTGCTGAATTAACGCTTGCGGATCGAGGGCTTCCTCGCGGTGTTTCTCCAACTTGCGGCCCAGTTCAGTCAAGGTTGGAGCATTTAGCATTGCTGCTCCTCCTTTTAATTTGTGACCCAGCTGTGACAGGGCGCTGGCATCATCGGTTTGCTGAAGTGATACCAACAACTCTTCGTGGCTGGTTCGTATGCTATTGAGTAACACCAGACAACCTTCACTATCCTGTTCGGCCAGTTGTGTTAACAGCTGTGGGAAAGAGGAGATACTCGCTGCCGGCGGGGCCTGGATTTCTGGTTTTATGGCGCTGCGCCGGGTACAACGTGCAACCTGAGCAAGTAAGCTCTCTAAATCCAGCGGCTTGAAAAGACAATCGTTCATTCCCGCCTGAAGGCAGCGTTGCATAATATGCTGCTCAGCCGATGCAGTCAGGCCGAAGAGCATGATCGGTGTTAACAGATGCTCATGCTCGTATAGACGCAGCGCTTCAGCGAACTCAAAGCCGTTCATGCCCGGCATATTACAGTCTGTGATGATGAGGTCGAAACGTAATGGATCCTGCTGCCATAACGTCAGTGCTTCTGCCGCACTTTCACTCACCATGACTTGATGGCCGGCCAGTTCAAGCTGTTTCCCAAGCAGTAATCGGTTGGGTGCGTGATCGTCAATGATCATCACGGAGAGCTTGTCGGAGATCAGCGGCTGCGACAAATGAGGCTGTGTTTGATCCTGCGGTTCACCGGGCAAGGCACGGAAATAAAAAGAGAACACCGCGCCTTCCCCTGGCGCACTTTCCACAATCAGCTCACCATCCAGTAAATGCGCCAGATTACGACAAATGCTTAATCCTAATCCGGTGCCAATTTGCTGCTGCTGACGATCGCCCACCTGCACAAAAGGTTCGAAGATGGCGTGCTGTTGGTCCTCCGTCATGCCACAACCTTGATCGCTAACTTCGATCACGAATTCACAACCGTCCTCCTCCTGCGCAATGCCCTGCATGAGCACGACAGTGACAGTACCGTAATCGGAAAACTTAATGGCGTTGCTCAATAGGTTGGAGAGAATTTGATTCAGCATCAATGGGTCTGTCTTCACCCAGTAAGCAGCAATATCCATCTCTACCCGCAGTTCAAGTCCCTTAATCTCTGCTTTATTACGAAATAGCGTAACCGCTTGATCGAGAACATCAGGAAGGTAGACCGTTTCTAACGTTGGTTGATAAAGGCCGGACTCGATTTTCGACAAATCGAGAATATCGCCAATCAATGACAGCAACGCGCGTGCCGAATGGTACGCAACACGGATGTTCTCTGAGAGTGAATCAGCCGGTTGCAAGCGAGTTTCGAGCTCCAGTAAGCCAATCATGGCATGCAATGGCGTGCGGATTTCATGGCTCATGCTGGCAAGAAATTCACTTTTGGAGCGGTTGGCTTTATCAGCCACATCTTTGGCGAGCTGTAACTCCTGCAGCAGCGCATTGCGTTCAGTGACATCCAGCCAGCCCCCAATAACACCTGCGACATCACCGTGCCGATCGCGAAACGGCAGCGTCCAGTGATAAAGCTGGAATGTCCGCTGTTCAAAATCCATGTGTATATCGCGCATGACGGCTTCGCCATCCAGTAAGGTTTTTTGATAGCCATCTTCAATACTGTGAATACTGGCGTTATTGCCAGTAAGAACGTCCGACAGTCGTTTACCGATGACATCTTCTCGCTGGAAATCCATAAAACGTAGGTAGGCATTGTTGCAATCCACTAATCGGGTTTGTTTATCGCGGATATACATGGCAACGGGCGAGTCATTGAAGAGTGTATGGGTGAAATTGAGCTGATTTTTCAATGCATTTTCAGCCTGAATACGCTGCTGAATAACCTTCCGCAGATGACGGTTCCACAGCAAAATAAGGGCTATCAATCCGACCGAGACGGACACGATCAGCAAGATAACTTGTTTGTAACTCTGCCATGAAGCACTGAGGAACGGCATCTCTGACTGACGCCAATGTGCCAGCAACTTGAACATGGTTTCGGGAGGAATCGCGATCAAGGCTTTATTGAGAATGCTAATCAGCGTTTCATTACCGGGTTCAACACGCATGACAAAACGTGCCGGGTCTGCACCCAACGTGGTTTCAATAATCAGGTCATCTGCGTAATGGTTGTGGAGCAGATAATCCACAAAAATCTTTGGCAGCACTACCGCATCGATTTCATGCGCCTGCAATTCACGCAAGGCCTGCAAAGGATCGTTGATATAGGCGAGGTTCAGATGGGGATAATGCAGAAGCATCCAATCCTTCATCTGCCGATTGTTCAGCATGAGAGCCGAGCCAAAGGGAAAAGGATCCCGAGCCATAATATTCCGAGGGCGTTTATGGCGAATAATGACCCAGTGTGAAACCAGCCATGGGCGGGTTATTAACTGAGGGGGCATATCCGGGGTAAGCATCTCAAGCGCATACAGATGTGGAAAATGCTTATCGGTTTGGTTACGTCCACTTTCTTCCTGAACTTCTGAATTAAATGTAATGCCACTTTGGTTGGCTATCAGATCTAAAACATCAATGATCATGCCGCGAAACGGCATGCTTCCGTTGCGACTGCTGAGTGGAGCGAGGGTTTGCGGTAGTGCGGTGTTAATACGCGGGTGTGCCTGTAGCCATTTCTCCTCTTCATGCTTGAGTGCAAGCGGATTACGCTGCAGCACATGGTACGTATCCAGTTGCCAGCGCTTCGCTATCTGCATGCGAATAGAGAGAGGAATTTGTGTTAAGGCAAAATTAATCGCTTCGGCAAGTTGTGGATAACGCGGGCTAATGCCAAAGCTGAAATTCATCGGAATAGCGTGGTTATCTTTGGTTATTTCCAGCGCATTTGCGAACATGAAGCGATTAAGGTGCGTAAGTGTGGCGGCATTGCCCCATACACGCTCTGTTTGGCCAAATACTGTTGCTGCGACAGCATCGTAGTAACCAGGAAAGCGAACTAAAAGGTCGCTCTTAAAAGTCTCTTCTAAATGTGCACGCATCAACGCTGAACCAGACCAGGCCATGCGATTGGGTTCATCAATTTTTAATGGAGCGTTCTGCTCAGACTTAAAACCGATCGCTGCATAATCCAGCATCCAGGGGTCGCTGGCGATCAAGGTTTGCGGCTTTGATACTGAGGGGGGTTCCACATAGATCGCTAATAGTTGCATTTCTCCGCTGGTTACCGCTTCCTGGGCCGCGCTATGACTGGCGTAATAATGGATTTCTATTGTGGTATCCAGCATATTCTGAATCAGAGAGAGATAATCCGCACTCACGCCTTCGAATCGTCGCGTATCTATATCCATAAAAAGGGGCGGTTGTGGTTGCCCAGCGACAGCAACTTTGAGAACGTGATGACGAAACTCCGAAGAGATTGGTTCAGCCAGTTGTAAAGCAGGTTGAGCTACATCATATCGCGCCAGTAATTGCAGTTTTTTCTCTGATGCTATTAATGAACATGAAACTAAAGCCAGAAAAAATAATGCCAACAAGCGAAAAGTATTAAGATTAATTAGCACGCTGCCTTCTTAAGGTATCCATTAATATCTATTAGGACCAGGGATTATAAAGATATTATTATCTTTCGCTCGTTCTATTCTTTTACTGTTAAAATTTTGCGACCATTCTCAAATATTTGATTTTTAGCGAAAGAGAGAGGGTGATGACGATGTCACTATATGATGTTCATTTCTTAGCTTATTCAGTTAGTTAGATTGCTCCTTTTCTTTCAAGACAATTCTTATGTGGTCTTGTTAAGGAGTTAAGTCAGACTTTTCCCACTTTTACGTGAGCAGGCAAGTAAGAATCTATCACGGAAAAATATAAACCTAAAAGGGGTATATAAAAATGACCGCTATTAGGGTGACGCTATCGATTTAGAATTCTGATGTTGTGAAGGCTATTTTTTCACAGCTGTTGTAATCGACACCATTTATTTATTGAAGCGGGTGTGACAGTCAGAATTGGACAAAGTTAATGCTGTAATAAAGGAATAAACAAATGGTATATGCACACAATAAACAAGTGCGTGTGGCTGTCCTTGATGATCACCCCATGGTCCGTACCGTTTTCGAGTTGTGTTTGAAACATGAGCCCGATATTCATTTGGTGGGTACCTGGGCTTCAAGTAATGAATTATTTAATCAGCTGAGAAGTACCGTAGTCGATGTGCTGGTACTGGATTTCCTGCTGGGTGAACGTGAACTGGATGGTTTGGCGCTGGTGAAGCAACTGCGTAATCACCATCCCCAGCAAAAAATTCTGATCTCTTCTTCGATGGAGAGTCCGGCCATCGTCAAAATGGTGCTAAGCGCAGGCGTGAAGGGCTTTATTGGCAAAAGCCACAATATGCAGGAAATTACCCATGCGATTCGTCAGGTGGCGCAGGGCCGTTTGTTCTTGTCTAAAGAAGTCGCTTACGAGGTTGAAAATCTCTATGTCATGAGCGAAGAGTCGCTGGATGACAGCCTCGATTTCAGCAGCAAAGGCAATATGTATGAGAAGGTGAAAACCCTCAGCCCGCGTGAAGTTGAAGTGGTGCGTTGTTTTCTCGATGGTTTGAGCGTGTCGCAAATTGCCGTGAAGTTTAAGCGCAGTCGTAAAACCGTGAGCGGGCAGAAACAATCGGCGCTGAAAAAGCTCGGTTTACGTTCGGATTCTGAGCTGTTCAAATACAGCCACGACCTGATGTCAGGCTATTAATTCTCTTCACGGGCGGCCACTTACGGCCGCCTGTTTCCTCTTCGGCATCGCAGACTTCACGTTCCAGGTAACAGCTTTCCGTAACATGTTTTTAGGTGATGTTCATCACAGTTTTAAGCCGCATAACCCGGTCTGATGGCCCCCATTGCTACAGCTCTTATGGGGACGTTATGAATATCGAAACGCAATCCGGCGTAATCACTGGAAAAAAACAAGTCAGCGTTGCGCAGCAGCAGGTGAAATGGGACGGCAAAGGTACGCTGGTGCGTATCACGCGTGGCGGCATTTGTGGATCCGATCTGCATTACTATCAGGAAGGCAAGGTCGGTAGTTTTGAGATCAAAATGCCGATGATCCTGGGCCACGAAGTGATTGGTTATGTGGTGGAGAGCGACAATCCAGCACTTAAACCCCAACAAAAAGTCGCGGTAAATCCCTCTAAGCCTTGCGGCGCGTGCAAATATTGCCAGCGCGATCAGGAAAACCAGTGCACCACCATGCGTTTCTTCGGCAGCGCCATGTATGTGCCGCACGTTGACGGCGGTTTTACCCAATACAAAGTGGTGGATAGCGCGCAATGCGTGCCGTTCCCGCAGGATGCTGATGAAACGGTCATGGTGTTCGCTGAGCCGCTGGCGGTGTGTATTCACGCCACGCAGCAGGCAGGTCATCTCACCGGCAAGCACGTGTTTATCTCAGGCGTGGGTCCGATTGGCTGCCTGATTGCGGCGGCGGCCAAAGCGCGCGGCGCGGCCTCCATTGTGTGCAGCGATATCAGCGAGCGTTCACTGGAGATGGCGCAGCAGATGGGCGCAAGCGAGGTGATTCATGCCGCCGACGGCGATTTCGCGCCCTATCTTGCCGACAAAGGCTATTTCGATGTGGCGTTTGAAGCCTCCGGCCATCCTTCTTCGCTGCAGCGCTGCCTCGATGTGGTGTGCGCCAAAGGTACGCTGGTGCAGGTTGGCATGGGCGGCACCATTCCCAATTTCCCGATCATGGCGCTGATTGCCAAAGAGATTAATCTGGTTGGTTCCTTCCGCTTTACTCATGAATTCAACACCGCCGTCGAATGGCTGGCCACCGGCGTGGTAAACCCGTTGCCGCTGTTCAGCGGTGAGTATGCCTTGCAGGATATCGATGCCGCGCTGCAGTTTGCCGGCGATAAAACCCGTGCCGCTAAAGTCCAGTTAACCTTTTAAGGAGCAGTGATGAGCCAGTTATTTTCCCTCGAAGGCAAGCGTGTGCTGCTGACCGGTTCGGCGCGCGGCATTGGATATCTGCTGGCGCGCGGCCTGGCGGAAGCCGGTGCTGACGTGATCGTCAACGCCACCACGCACGAAGGCGCAGAGAAGGGCGCGGCGCAGCTGCGTGAGTTGGGCTTACGCGCGCACGCCAAAGCGTTTGATGTCACGCAATCGGCGCAGGTGAAACAGGCGGTAGATGAGATCGAAGCGGAGTGGGGCGCGATTGATGTGCTGGTGAATAATGCTGGCATCCAGCGTCGTCGGCCGTTCCTTGAATTCCCGGAGCAGGACTGGAATGACGTTATCGCGGTCAACCAGACCGCCGTATTCCTGGTTTCGCAAACTGTGGCGAAAAAAATGGTCGAGCGTCAGCAGGGTAAAATCATCAATATCGGTTCGATGCAGAGCGAATTAGGGCGCGACACCATCACGCCTTACGCGGCCTCCAAAGGCGCGGTGACTATGCTGACGCGCGGCATGTGCGTGGAGCTGGCGCGTCACAATATTCAGGTGAACGCCATTGCGCCGGGCTATTTCGTCACGGAGATGACTCAGGCGCTGGCTGACGATCCTGCCTTCACCGGCTGGCTAACCAAGCGCACGCCAGCCGCTCGCTGGGGCAAACCGGAAGAGCTGATTGGCGCGGCAGTGTTCCTTGCTTCCGGTGCGTCGAACTTCGTTAACGGGCATCTGCTGTTCGTTGACGGTGGCATGCGCGTCGCCGTGTGATGACCGGGCGCGGCTGGCATTATCATCGGGCCGCGCCTAAACCTTAATCACCCCTCTGTATTCCTAAGGATAATAAAAATGCCAATAACCATCATTGTGCTGGGTGTGATACTGCTGCTGGTGTTGATGATTGTATTTAAGGTCAATGGCTTCATTGCTTTGGTGTTTGTCTCGGCGGTGGTCGGTATTGCCGAAGGCATGACGCCACTGAATGTAATGGCCTCGATCCAGAAAGGTATCGGCTCGACGCTGGGCGGATTAGCCATGATCCTCGGCTTCGGCGCCATGCTCGGGCGGCTGGTTTCCGATACCGGTGCCGCACAACGCGTGGCTACCACGCTGATCGCCGCTTTTGGTAAAGAGCGGCTGCAATGGGCGCTGGTGGTGACCGGACTGATCGTCGGCCTGGCGATGTTCTATGAAGTTGGCTTCGTACTGTTGCTGCCGCTGGTGTTCACTATCGTGGCGGCTGCCGGGTTGCCGCTGCTGTACGTCGGCGTGCCGATGGTCGCCGCGCTCTCGGTCACTCACTGCTTCCTGCCGCCGCATCCTGGCCCAACGGCGATTGCCACTATCTTTGGGGCCAATCTCGGTACCACGTTGCTCTACGGCATGATCATCACCATTCCAACGGTGATTATTGCCGGACCGGTTTTCTCGAAGTTCCTTAAAAGCTTTGAGAAGTCACCGCCGGAAGGGCTCTACAACCCAAAAATCTTCACGGAAGAGGAGATGCCAGGCTTCGGCATCAGTATTTTTGCCGCAGTGATTCCGGTGGTGCTGATGGCGATTGCCGCCGTCTTCGAGTTGACCACGCCGAAAGAGAACGCGCTGCGTCAGTTCTTCGAATTCATCGGTAATCCGGCAGTGGCGCTGTTTATCGCGGTGGTGATAGCGGTGCTGACGTTGGGGCTGCGCAATGGCCGTAAGATGGAAGAAGTGATGGATATGTGCGGCGAGTCGATTGCCGCCATCGCCATGATCATCTTTATCATCGCGGGCGGCGGTGCATTTAAACAGGTGCTGGTGGATAGCGGCGTAGGTAACTATATCGCCGATATGATGAAGGGATCGTCACTGTCACCGCTGCTGATGTGCTGGACGGTTGCGGCAATGCTGCGCGTGGCGCTGGGTTCAGCCACGGTGGCGGCGATCACCACCGCCGGTATTGTGACGCCAATTATCGCTGCCACGCATGCCGATCCTGCCTTGATGGTACTGGCGGTGGGTTCCGGCAGCGTGATCGCTTCACACGTGAACGATCCCGGCTTCTGGCTATTTAAGGGCTACTTCAACCTGAGCGTGGTGGAAACCCTGAAAACCTGGACGGTGATGGAGACGCTGATCTCAATTCTCGGTTTAGCCGGCGTACTGGCGCTCAATGCCATAATTCACTGATCGATAAAGCTTCACAAGGATGTGAAGCCCTTAACCGCGCGTGCGGATCCACGAGAAACGTGACTGATAGCCGCTGTCAAAATGGGTGTTGTAGCGATAGCTGGAACCCGCTTCCGCCATGCAGTAAGTACAGACGTTCAGCACTTCAATATGTTCCGCCACCACTCCCCGCTGTAACAACAAGCCTCGCGCCAGGTTAGGCAGATCAAACCAGATTCCATCCTGCTGGGCCCGCGCCTGCGGACGGATCGCTTGTGCGTTGTGCGGCTGCTGGGTGGAGTAGGGTAACGGCGGAAGATCGTGACGATCCTGCATATGTGTCACCAGATCGTTACCCAGTTCATAGCAGCACGGCCCGATCGCTGGACCGATTACCACACGCAGCGTTTCACGGCTGGCGCCGCGCTCTAGCAGACGATCAATCGCGTTGTTCAATACACCACCGAGCGTGCCTTTTAATCCGGCGTGCACCGCCGCAACCTGCTGTTGTTGCGGATCGGCAAATAACACCGGCAGACAATCGGCGGTATACACCGCGACCGGCAGATGATCTTCGCCAATCAAGCCATCCGATTCGCAACGTTTAGGCGGGATGTTTTGGCTTGCCAGCAACACATTGGCGCTGTGTCGCTGTTGACCATAAGCCGCCTCTGCCGGAACGGGCTGGCCAGCCGGCTGAAAGGCGTATTCCAGCCAGGAAAAGTCATCCAATAGTCTTGATCGTGGACCGCTGTGGGGGTGCTGTACCATAAGTGTCTCCTCTCACCAAACCGCTGCTTTCTGCTGCCCACAGCTTACGTTAACTGCTACATTTTTAAAGCTTTACAAAAACTGACCCTAATCACTTAAGGATGAAATGATGAAGAAAACCACCTTGCTGGCGGCATCCGGCTTAATGGCGCTGGCATTAACCGGTTGTGCGCAGCCTTCTAAACAGCAGGCTCAGCAGCAGCTCGGCCAGCAATCGGTGCTGGCAGTAAATTGGTTCCAGCAATCCGGCGAATATCAGGCATTGAGTTGGCAGGCATTTAACAGCGCGCGCATGGCCTTCGATCAGGCGCCATCGCTGGCGGGTAAACCGAAAGCGGTTATCGTCGATTTAGATGAAACGATGATTGATAACAGCGCCTACAGCGCGTGGCAGGCGAAAAACGGCCAGCCCTTCTCGGGTAAAACCTGGTCAGCGTGGACGCAGGCGCGTCAGGCAACGGCCGTTCCGGGCGCAGTGGAGTTTGCCAACTACGTCAACAGCCACGGCGGCACTATGTTCTATATCTCCAACCGCGACCAAAAAGATTTTGCCGCAACGGTTGAGAACCTGAATAAGCTGGGCTTCAGCGGCGTGAGCGAGAAGACGGTGCGCTTGAGTACCGGTAATTCTAACAAGCAAGAGCGCTTCGACGCGGTTAAGAATGCCGGTTACAACGTGGTGCTGTATGTGGGCGACAACTTGAATGACTTTGGCGGTTCAACCTGGCATCAGGGAAATGCGCAGCGTCAGCAGTTCGTTAGCCTTAATCATCAGCGTTTTGGCACCCAATTCATCGTGTTACCGAACCCGCTGTATGGCGACTGGGAAAGTGGCATGGCGGAAAACTACAACAAACTCACGCCTGAGCAGCAACTGCAGGTGCGTGAAGCGCGTATGAAAGCGTGGAACGGTAAATAATTCGTCAGGTGAAATAGCGTCTGCTTAGGCAGGCGCATTCATGTCCTTTTCAGGTCCATCAATATTTACATAACTCCGTAACTATTATTCCCCTCACTGTTTTCCTGATCTCTTACTAAATTCATGGCAACTGAATAGCGAAATATCTCGTCTTATTTGTTGAATGGCAGTGAATCGCACTAATCATAAATTTTTTAATTAGGAATTCTCCCAGCTCATAAGGATTAAATTATAGCGTCGCTAAAATGGCATATAATTTTTGCGTGTATTGTTTTGTAATTGCACCGAAAATATCACATTTAAAATCGCTCTTATTTAATTGTTAATAATACTTTTTATCGAGCCTGCTCATCATTCCGCTCCTTGCATAAACTTACCTGATTCATACGTTTATTGAAGTTTGGTTTACAAAAATATTCGTTTTGCCGACGTCAGAAATATTCATGATGCAAGGTAATGCTTAAGCGTCTATAAACTATTTTTGTGAGGAAGTTCTGCTTTCATCCTCAATGGTTCTCCATAGCCGCGTTTAATGACGTCGCTATCTGCCTGAAAGCGATCTTTTTAAATGTTGAGAGAAGATTATTGTGATGACCCTGAAACCCTTATTAGTGATAAATCGTACTCTGGCTTTGCGGCGCCGCGCGCGGTTAATTCAGTCATCTGCAGAGGAATCAACGCCATGAATTTAAGCACGCTTCGTCAGGATATTCCGGCTGGTTTGGTGGTGTTTCTGGTCGCGCTGCCGCTCTGTCTTGGCATCGCGCAGGCGAGTGGATTGCCGCCCTTTGCGGGTCTGCTCACCGGCGTGATTGGTGGGTTGCTGGTGACTGCGCTGAGCCCCTCGCGTTTTGCGGTTAGTGGTCCGGCGGCGGGATTGGTAACGATTGTGGTCGCGTCGATCGCCACGCTAGGCAGCTTTTCCGCCTTTCTCACCGCGCTGATTCTGGCGGGTGTGTTGCAGTGCCTGTTTGGCTTACTGCGTGCAGGACGTTTTATCGCCTTAGTGCCGAGCAGCGTGATTAAAGGCATGCTGGCGGCGATTGGTATTTTGCTGATTATGCAGCAAATTCCGGTAGCATTCGGCGCGGCGGGCGATGTTGAGCTGTTGTCGCTGGTAAACGGGGAATTTCATTTTTCCAGCAGCGCGATGCTGGTTGCTGGCGTGGGATTGGCTATTTTATGGCTGTGGACCACGCCGCTGATCAAGTCAGTTAAAGTGCTGAGCTGGATGCCCGGTCCGCTGGTAGCGGTGCTGGTAGGCTGTGCGGCGACGGTGTTTGGGGATCGCCTGTTTCCAGCGTTAGCTGATGGCTTGCCGCGTATCGCGCTGCCCGCGTTCGACAGCATGTCGGCGCTGGTGGCTGAACTGGAAACGCCAGACTGGCAAGCATGGCAGAATCCTGCAGTGTGGATGGTGGCGATCACGCTGGCGCTGGTCGCGAGCCTTGAAACGCTGCTTAGCCAGGAAGCGCTGAAGAAACTGCGTCCGCAACATCCTGCAACTTCACCTAACAAAGAGATGTTTGCGCAGGGTATTGGTAACCTGACCGCCGGTTTCCTTGGCGCGATGCCGATTACTGCAGTGATTGTGCGCAGTTCGGTGAACGTCAGCGTTGGCGCGCAAACCAAACTGTCGATTCTGATTCATGGTGTGCTGCTGTTAATCTGCGGCCTGTGGTTCAGTAATCTGCTTAACGCGATTCCCCTTGCCAGCCTTGCGGCGGTGCTGCTTTATACCGGCTATAAGCTGGCCACGCCGCGCCTGTTCATTGAGCAGATGCGCATGGGACCGCAGCAATATGTGCCATTCCTTGCCACCATCGGCGGCATTATTGTGTTTGGCATGCTGGCCGGCATCGGAATTGGCATCGCTACGCAAATCCTCTACAGCATCTATAAAAGCCATCGCAACGCCTTGCAGCTCACGCGACATGACGATCACTACGTTTTACGCCTGCAGCAAAATCTGACCTTTATGCACAATCCAAAGCTGCAGGGATTGCTGGCAGAGATCCCGGAAAACAGCGTGGTGATTGCTGAGCACGGCAATGCCCAATATATGGATCCCGACGTTAAAGCGGTGCTAAAAGACTTTGGTGAAAACGCACGTAAACGTGGCATTCGTCTGAGTCAATGGCCTGTTGCGGTGAAATAGCCATAAGTCTGTGCTGGAACAACCGCTTTAAAACTAAAAAATCGGATATCTCGGATAGCCGATTTTTTTATTTACAGGGCATAATTGCCACAAGTTTTATCCTTTGTCTCTGGCGTTTCCACAATGCCATTTGGCGCGACGCTGCTTTTTATGGCAGGTGAGCGCCGCCCAGCCGCAGAGTAGGATGGCGAACACTTGCTTAATTACCGAATCATCGCACGGGTATTTCCGGTTTAATGCTTGCTGATGCTTAGGGTTGATGCCGGCACTTTCCAGGTTACAGGGTTCAGACGTATGCGCGTTATGCTGTTTGAAGAGAATAATTTTAAAAAGAATGCCCTCACGCTGTTCTTCATTACGCTGTTTTTCTGCTTTATCGGCAGCCATTTACGCATCCCCGAAGAGTTCTCACTATTCTGGCCGGTGAATGCGCTGGTGGCGGGATTAATAGTGAGGAATCCGTTTTTGCACACTACCTCCAGCTATCTGGTGTGCTTCAGTGCGATGATTTTTAACGACACGGTATTTTCCGGCTGGGCGCTGCCAGCGTTTACCGTCAATTTTGCCAACATTCTGTTTATTCTCGTCGCGGTCAGCATGCTGATCAAACATCTGCAACGTCCTTCCGCCCACAGCCAGGTGTTCAATGCCATGCGCATTTTTCCCGCCTGTTTTCTTGGCGCGGCGGCTTGTGCAACCTGGGGCGCGTGGGCACAGGATATTGATTTCAATGCGCGCTTTATTGTGGCGTGGAGCGACTGGTTCAGCGAACAGTTCTCTACTTCGCTGATGCTGCTGCCGGTGATGCTGGCACGCCCGCTGCGAACGGTTTCACCGCGCACCTTAATGCATCCCGGCAAATTGCTGCCGCTGGCGGCGGTGATTCTATCGCTGACTGTTGGGGCACTAATTGGCGGGGCCGGTAGCCTGACATTCCCGGTTCCTGCGCTGATCTGGTGCGCCATTGTGTTACCGATTCCATTGACTAGCTTAGTGATCCTGATAACCGGTATCACGGAGATTGTGCTGGTGTCGCATGGTGTGATGAACATCCAGGGTGACGATGCACTGCTACCGATTAGCCATCTCACCTCGGCACGGCTTGGCGTCGCCACCGTTGCGCTCAGCCCGCTGCTGGTGGCGGTGAGCATGGATGCGATCCGCCAGTTAAATCATCGCCTTGCACTCCGCGCTAATTTTGATTTTCTCACCCAGTTGCTGTCCCGTTCCGGTCTGTATGAAAGCTTAAGAAATGAACCTTTCTCGCTACAACGGGAAGCTGGCGTTATTATGCTTGATGTCGACTATTTCAAAGCCATTAACGACAATTTTGGCCACGATGCCGGTGATTGCGTGCTGGAAGAGATTGCGCGGCGCATTCAGCGCGTGGTTGGCAATCGTGGCATGGTGTGTCGCTTTGGTGGCGAAGAGTTTGTGATGGTGATGTTCGATTGTAACCATAGCCAGCTTTACCAACTCGCCGAAACGGTACGTCAGGCGATGGTCAAAGAGAAGTTCTGGATTCAGGGCAACACGGTGACGGTAACTGCCAGTTTAGGTCTGGCGCGCGGCAGTGCGCAGAACGAACGTGAATGGCCAAGCGTGATCAATCGCTTAGTGTCAGCGGCGGATAAGAATCTTTATCTTTCCAAACGCAATGGCCGTAATCAAACCTCACCGGCGATGGAGCCGCGCAGCATGATGAATGACGTGGCCTGAGCCACGTCATGGCGATTCAAACGCTACTTTTCAGTTGGCTGGTTTGCTGGTGACGCTGCTGAGCCAGCTCAATCAGACGGGAAATCAGATCGCTGTAGCTCAAACCCGCTGCCTGCCATAACTTCGGATACATGCTGATATTGGTAAAACCTGGCAAAGTATTCACTTCATTGACAATGATCTCGCCGCTTTCCGTCAGGAACACGTCAACACGCGCCATGCCAAAACACTCCAGCGCCTGAAACGCAGTAATTGCCACCTGACGAATTGCCTCGCTGGCTTCATCGCTGATTGCCGCTGGCACCACCACTTGCGCACCGCTTTCGCTGATGTATTTGGTGTCGTATGAGTAGAAGGCATCATGCACCACCACTTCGCCGCACGGGCTGGCTTCTGGCGTATCGTTGCCCAGCACGGCACATTCAATCTCGCGCCCCTTAATCCCTTGCTCGATCAAGACTTTGCGATCAAACGTAAAGGCGAGATCCAGCGCGGCATCGAACGCTTCAGGGCTCTCGACTTTGCTCACGCCAACGGACGATCCCTGGTTAGCCGGTTTGATAAACAGCGGCAGGCCAAAGCGTGCAATCACGGCCTCAGCATCAATGTTCGCGCGCTGTGCCTGCGTCACGCTCAGCCAGGGTGCAACGTTCAGTCCGGCATCACGCAGCAGCCGCTTGGTAAAATCTTTGTCCATGCTGACGGCAGACCCGAGCACGTCAGAGCCGACAAACGGCAGATTCGCCATACGCAATAAGCCCTGTAGCGAACCATCTTCACCCAGCGTGCCGTGCACGATGGGAAAAATGACATCCAGCTGTGACAACGGCAGCGCCTGCTGACGGGTAATCAGCTGCTGGGAAGAACTGCCCGGAACCAGCGCGACATTTTCACCTGAACGATTAAGCGCAATCAGCTTCGGGTTCTCTGCGTTGAGCAAGAATCCCGAAGCATCATTGAGATGCCATTCACCCTGTTTATCAATTCCCAGCAACACCACCTCGTACTTGCTCTTATCGATGGCTTCGAGGATGTTTTTGGCCGATTGTAATGACACTTCATGCTCGGCCGATTTGCCGCCAAACACGATCCCTACGCGCTGTTTTACCATTGCTATTTGTCCGATTGCGATAAAGCGAGCCAGTAAGATAACACGCCCAGGACGAGCATCAACAGCCTTGCATTTTTCTGCGCCAGGCAGTGCAAAAAGCCCGCCTCCGTGCCTGCAATCACGAGTTTAAACAATTATTCCTAACCGTTTGAGACAAGTCTTGGACTGCTCAAAACCTGCCTTCTGTCAGAATTTTCCCAATTCAAACAGGTGCAACGGTGGGCAATGTGCTCACCGTTTTTTTGTCAGGTTTACAGGAGTCGGGAAATGGTCGACCAGAAGCAGGATGCTGTGGAGCAGGATGCGCGTTCTGTTGCTCGTATTGAAACCACGGTAGATGACACGCTGTTAAAAAGCGTGGCTTGGATCTGCAAACACTACAAACGCGAGAAAAGTGAAGAAGCGCTGGTGGCAGGTTTGCCAAAAGCGACATTGCTCTCACCATCACAGGCCATGACAGCGCTCGAAAACGCCGGCATTACCGGCGGCATGGTTGAGCGTCGTCTGCAGGATCTGCCGGAGCAGTTGATGCCGATGATTCTGCTGCGCAAAGGGGGCGGCGGTTGCATTGTGCTGTCGCGCCGCATTCACACTAATGAGGAAAATCAACGCGAATTGCGCTTCCAACTGGTGATGCCAGAAGTCAGCGCTTCAGCCGTTGAGATGAATCTGGCCGAGCTGAATGAGATCTACGCGGGCTTCGCCGTCATGGCGAAACCCACTGCTGTGGTCGATGAGCGCGCCAGTGAAATGCTGCCGGAAGTAAAAGGCCATTGGCTGTTCACCACTCTGTGGCGCTATCGCCGCTATTACCGCAGTGCCGCGATTGCGGCGGTATTGATCAACGTTCTCGGTCTTTCCAGCATCTTCTTCACCATGAACGTCTATGACCGTGTGGTGCCGAACCAGGCATTCGTGACGCTGTGGTCACTGGCGATTGGCGTGACCATTGCGATGATCTTCGAAGCCGTTACCCGCTTCGTACGCGCGCATCTGCTGGATATGGCGGGTAAAAAGGCCGATTTAGTGCTCGGCAGTATGCTGTTCCGTCAGGCACTTTCTATCCAGATGGAACACAAACCCGCTTCCTCCGGTACCTTCGCCAACCAGATTCGTGAGTATGAATCGGTACGTGACTTCGTGGCATCTGCCACGCTGGCGGCGATTTCCGATCTTCCTTTCATTCTGATGTTTGTGGGTGTGATCTTCTTTATCAGCGGTCCGCTGGCGATCATTCCACTGATGATGATCCCATTGATCATCATCGTCAGTGCCGCGATCCAGTGGCCGCTGGCGCGCATCATGAAAGAGAATCTGCGCGACGCCTCACTCAAGCAAGGTGTACTGATTGAGTCGGTTGAAGGTATGGAAACGCTGAAAGCGGTGGGCGGTGAAGCACACATGCAGCGTCGCTGGGAAAACTTCAGCGCACTGCAATCCGCTAACTCGATGAAATCAAAACGCTACTCAACGCTGGCAACCGGCGTGGTGACGTTCCTGCAGCAGTTTCAGACGGTGATGTTGGTGGTGGCCGGTGTTTATCTGATCAATGAAGGCACGTTCACCATGGGTGCGATGATCGCCACCGTGATGCTTGCCAGCCGCGCGACTGGCCCGCTCGGTCAGGTTATTGGCCTGGCTGTACGTTATCAGCAGGCAAAAGCGGCGCTAACGTCACTCAACAAGCTGATGGAGATGCCTATTGATCGTGACAGCAGCAAAACCTATCTCACCGATCCGCCGTTGAGTGGTGAGATCACGCTGACCAACGTCAACTTCTCCTATCCGGCACCGCCAATGAAGCCCAACCCGGAAATCCTCAAAGATATCTCGTTGAGCATTAAAGCCGGGGAACGCGTCGCGATTCTTGGCCGCATCGGTAGCGGTAAATCCACCTTATTACGTGTGATGGCGCGCCTTTACCAACCGGTGAAAGGTCAGCTTTCGGCCGATGGTCTGGATGTTAACCAGATTGATCCGGCGGACTGGCGCAAGGCTGTTGGCTTTGTCGGTCAGGATGCGCGTCTGTTCTACGGCACGCTGCGCGAAAACGTAATGATTGGGCGCCCGGACGCCACCGCCAATGAACTGCTGCGCGTGCTAAATCTGACCGGTTTGGACCACGTTGCGGCACGCCATCCAAGTGGTATCAATTTAACGGTTGGCGAGGGCGGCGAAGGCTTGTCTGGCGGTCAGCGTCAGCTGGTTTCTCTGGCGCGAACGCTTCTCACCCGGCCTAAAGTGCTGCTGATGGATGAGCCAACCAGCGCCATGGATAGCATGACGGAAAACCAATTCCTCGCGCATTTACGTCGCGCCAGTGAAGGACACACGCTGATTGTGGTGACGCATCGTCCATCCATTCTGGCATTGGTCGATCGCATCATCGTGGTGGAAGAAGGCAAAGTGGTGGCGGATGGCCCGAAAGATCAGGTGCTTACCGCTTTAGAAGGAAAAAATAAAGCCCGCAAACAGCCGCGTCAGGCGGTTGAACCGGCGGTACGTGCGCCAGCTCCCGCTAACGATTCAGCGCCGAAGCAAGCAGCAGCAGAGGAGGCCGCAGTATGAGCAAGTTAATGTCATGGCGTAAGAGTGAGAAAGGTATGTCTGCTGCTGATGCCGAATTTATGAATGACGTGCAGGCTTCTCTGCTGTCGCAAACCACGCCGGGTTCCAAGCTAGTGATGTGGATCATCATTGCGGTGTTAGTTGGTGGCCTTACCTGGGCCAATTACGCACGAGTCGAAGAGATCACTAAAGGCGATGGCAAGGTCATCTCACGCAGCCGTGAACAGGTTATTCAAAGCCTGGAAGGCGGCATTCTGGCAGAGATGAATGTGCGTGAAGGTACGGTTGTAGATCGCGGTGATGTGCTACTGAAAATTGACCCAACGCGTGCGCAATCCAGCTATCGCGAAGTACTGAGTAAAGTGGTGGGTCTGAAGGGCAGCATTGCACGCTTACGTGCTGAAGCTTATTCATTGCCACTGGCGTTTGATGAGCAGGTACAGAGCGATCCCGCCGTTGTGGCGCAGGAAACTAAAGCTTATGAATCGCGCAAACGTGCGCTAAGTGACAGCATCAACTCATTGCAACGCAGTTACGCACTTTCGATGCGCGAGATTCATCTGGCTGAGCCGTTAGCGGCCAAAGGTCTCTTATCGGAAGTTGAACTACTGCGTATGCAGCGTCAGGCCAATGACATTCAGGCGCAAATCGTCGAACGTCGTAACCGCTATCAATCAGATGCCCACACTGAGCTGGGACGCCTGGAATTAGAACTGAGCCAGGTTAGCGAAAACCTGATTGGCCGTGCCGATATTGTTGATCGCACCACGATCGTCGCACCGGTGCGCGGCACGGTGAAAAACGTACGCGTTAACACCATTGGCGGGGTTATTCAGCCGGGTGAGCACATCCTCGAAATCGTTCCGCTGGAAGAGCAGTTGCTGGTGGAGGGGAAAATCCGTCCGTCGGATGTCGCCTTCCTGCGTCCAGGCTTACCGGCCAAGGTGAAAATCACCGCCTATGACTTTGCCATTTACGGCGGGCTTGATGGGCACGTGGAGTATATCAGTCCGGATACCTTAAAAGACGATCAGAAAGCCGCCAGTGGACGCCCGGATGATACCTACTATCGCGTACTGATCCTGACGGATAAAAGCACGCTGCACGCAGGTAACAAAGAGCTGCCTATCATTCCCGGCATGATCGCTACCGTCGAGGTGCGCACGGGTGAGAAAACCATTCTCGATTACCTGCTGAAGCCGGTCCTGAAAGCTAAAGAAGCATTCCGCGAGCGTTAATAATCATGAAAAATAATAACAAGATGCGCCATGCACAGGCGCGTCATCTCTCTCTGCTTGCCGTTTGTATTGCCGTTGTGATGGCGCCAGCGGTCAACGTGATGGCTGATTCCACCAGTGAGTTGATGATGTTTGCGGAAATGAGCGGCCAGCGTCCTGTCGCTCCTGCGGCAGCGCCGGTGCGAACGCAACGTTTGCCAGTTTCTACGGCGCCTGCATCTGCTCCAACGACACCTGCGGCAAAGGTTGCGCAACCAACGTTCACTGCGCCTGCGCCGCTGTTTGTTGAAAGACAGATACCGGAGGTCGCGATTACTCCACGAGTTCAGCCGCCAGTTGCGTCAATCGTACCGGCCCCAATAGCAGAAGCGCCGCACCAGCGCGAAGCCGCCGAACGTCCTGCACAGATCAGCGCGAAAACCAGCCAGCATGCTGAAATTCAGGGCGGAGGTTTCCTGACGGAGGATCAGCGTCGACCTGAACCACAGCCGTTTAACCCGATGCAACCGTCGCGAAATGTGGGTCAGCAGCAGGCGGCAGCAACGAAAACCTATGCTCCAGCTGAAAGCGCTAAGGCAGATTTTAGTTATGTTAGCCCTCCAGCAGCGACTACAGCGGCAGAAACGACTTCACCCGTTACGTTAAGCGGCGGAGTTAATGAAACAGTTGCCGAGAGTGAAATACGGCAAAAGTTTCTCTCAGCTGCGCGTATCACCTGGCGAATCAGCCCGGCGCTGAAGTCCTATATTGCTCAGGGTGATGCGGCTGAAGCCAGCGTGGATGAAGCGAAAGGTCAGCGCTGGCCACAAGTTGATGTAAGCGCCGCTTCGGCAACCAAAGAGTTTGGTGGTGGAACTAAAAATTATGAATACCAAGGGAATATGCCGTCTTTAGGTGTTTCAGTAGCGACTAATCTAATCGACTTTGGCCAAACCAGTCGCACCATTGAAAGTCGCGAAGAGCGCGTTAAGTCAGCCTTACAGTCGGTGCAGGCACAGCGAGAAGATTTGGCGATGCAGGTAAGTAACGCCTTGATTGAGTGGAATAAACAGCAGCACGTCATCGCCATCAGTAAACAGTATTTGGCGCGTATGGCGGAGCTGACCAAAATGCTCAGCGGTATTGTTCAGTCAGATACTGGACGTCGCAGTGAACTGACGCAGGCAAAAGGGCGCTTACTGCAAGCGCAAAGCTACCTGGAAAATGCCGAGTCTCGCGCGCGGGATGTTGAAATTACTCTGAATCGCCTGATGGGCAACAACCGCGTGACGTTACCAGCCAGCGATAAGTGGGCGCTTTCCTTTGGTGATTTAAACCGCCAACTGACGAGTTTGGATGTCCATCCTCTGATCTTGCGCGCCAGCGCTGAGGAGCGAGCAGCATTCAAAGAGGCAGAGGCGATCAAAGCTTCTGGCCTGCCAAAGCTCAACTGGACGGTAAGCAAAAACACTCGTGAAGACCAGCTCGGACGACAACAGGCATGGCAAACCGGCCTGAACGTTAGCTGGGGCTTATTCCGCGGCGGTTCAACCAACGCTCAGGAAATTGCGGCGATTAAACGTGCCGAGGCGAGTCGTCAGCAGGTGCAGGAGCAACGCCGCGATCTGGAAAATCGTGTGCGTGCTGCCAACCAGAATGCCCACTCAACAGCGGAACGCGCCGTACTGTATAAAAACCTGATTGTGGAATCCGATCGGATTCGTAAGGACTTCTTTGATCAGTGGTATCACTTAGGCCGCCGTTCATTGCTGGATGTATTGAGCGCAGAAAGCGATCTGTACAACAACCAGGTCAGTGAAGTCAGCAACCGTTTCGATAGCTATGCCGCCATTATCAGCGGATATGCTAACTCGGGCACGCTAAGTCGTTGGCTAACGACGGGGCGATAACAATTCCATACACCCGCTTCGGCGGGTTTTTTGTTTTAACCCAACGTAAACGAACGGGCTATTTGAGTTGGCAATGCTGCGTAAGTCACTTTAGAATCGCGGCGAATTTTTACCCAAGAGGAGAACGGCATTGGACACAAGTCCCAAACGATTACAGCAGGACCTCGCGGTAAGATAGCCTTCACGCTGTCTTAACTGCGCGTTAAGACGGTGAATTTCCTTCCAGAATCACCCCTTTTCATAAGCACAATGCGGCTGGTTCCCAGCGGTATTCGCACTGTCTGTAATCCATTTATTAACCTGTTGTTCCGCAAACAGAAAGCTGCGGATTGAGGTCTATCATGGATTGGAAAATCTTTTTACTGCGCGTCACTGTCGCGCTGGTTTTGGGTGCGCTGATCGGCAGTGAGCGCCAACTGCGTCAACGCATGACCGGATTACGCACCAATGCGCTGGTGAGCACCGGCGCTTGTCTCTTCGTTCTGATGACACAAAGCGTGCCCGGCATCGCTACGGATGCGTCACGCGTTGCGGCTTATGTGGTTTCCGGTATCGGTTTCCTCGGCGGCGGAGTCATCATGCGCGATGGCTTGAACATCCGCGGATTGAATACCGCCGCCACCTTGTGGTGCACCGCCGCCATTGGCGTGCTGTGCAGCATGGGATTGCTGCTGGAGGCGGCCCTCGGCTGCGTGGTGATCCTGTGCGCGAATATACTGCTGCGTGAACTGGCTTTGGGTATCAACCGCCAAACCATCGTCTCAGCAGCCGAAGCGATGCAACACTACAAAGTACAAATCATCTGCCTCGCGCAGGATGAGGTTCAGGTTCGCAGCCTAATGCTGCACACGCTGGGCGGCAGCGGATTGCGCCTGCAATCACTGCACAGTGAGGATTTGGATCCGCCGCATCGCATGGAGGTGAATGCTGAGGTGATTGGCAATCCCACTTTAACCGATCAGCTGGAAAGCCTGGTGAGCCGCATTAGTCTGGAGAAGGGCGTAAGTTCGGTGCGTTGGCAGGTGAATGAGTTGGAGCGTGATTGATATTTAGAATCGCTTTAGAAAACGTATCGCCATTTGATCGCCACTGTGAATGACAAACAAAAAAGCCACCTTGAAAAAGATGGGTTAACAGTATGATTTACATTACTAAAATTAGTGGCGCTGCTGGATTTGAACCAGCGACCAAGCGGTAACAAGTTAAAATTTATAGCGAGTGGAATCGGTAATTTACTGAATTTAATGTTTTCTTTGAACCGAATAGTGATGAAAAGTGGCACATAGCGTTGCGCTCTGCTGCCATTTCTACACAAAAATTTCTCTAGCTAGAATTCCCATCCAGTCAGAGTTGTCTAACTTCCTGTAG
Organism: Pantoea endophytica; assembly: GCF_002858935.1. Classification (GTDB taxonomy): domain Bacteria; phylum Pseudomonadota; class Gammaproteobacteria; order Enterobacterales; family Enterobacteriaceae; genus Pantoea; species Pantoea leporis. Next base: position 153,166 of record NZ_PJRT01000020.1, read on the forward strand.
AGGGGGGGTTAGACGCTCTTTAACATGCAAAATGAGTTCGTTTTCACTCATTTCAGAAGCTTTCGAATAAAAGATAGGTATTGCTTCGTCAAACAGTTCCCAATAAAAATTGGATAGAATATTCGCTGATCTGGCGAAAACTCTTGGCGGAAAATCTAAGAAATAATGAGTAAATAATGCAAGCTTGCCCTCAACATCTTCACCGGATTTAGAAGCAATCAAATATCCTATTTGCATCCGTAGCCATACTAATACGCTGTAATGAGGATGTGGATTTTGTATGTTCATCTCTCGCTGGTAAATTTTTAGATATTGCTCTACTTCATTACGATCAGGTATCGGCTCTAAATTCAGAGATGCCAGAATAAGGAGAGTATCAGACTCTTCGCCTATTAAGTCTTTTCTTTCAGCCCATTCTGTTATCGCTTTGTAATACCTATCCAAGCCAATTACATGAAATGTATTACTGAAAACCCTAACGCATAGGAGTTCTTCGAGTTCTAAATCATCACACGGAATTTCCTTCTCCATCACGATTCCATTTTGCTGAGAGGGTTAAGTAAAATAGCTTCTGACAAGTGATCTGGCGCAAAATGCGCATATCTCATTGTTACCTTAATATCTGTATGCCGCAGTATCCGCTGAAGTACGAGAATATTGCCGCCGTTCGTCATGAAATGAGACGCGAACGTGTGGCGCAAAACGTGCAAAAACTGCCCAGCAGGTGTTTCGATACCGGCACGTTGCATGGCCTTCCTAAAGGCTAAGTAACAAGGTTTAAAGAGCACCTGTGCTTTCCTGCAGGCTGGCAGATCAGCTTGTAATTTTTTAGTTATCGGCACCTCGCGGTTTTTCTTGCCTTTAGTTTTCACATAGATGAACTGACCGGCGCGGATTTGGTTGCCCTTTAAGCCTTCGGCTTCACTCCAACGTGCGCCAGTTGCCAGGCAGATCTTCATAATAGTAGTTAAATCTTTAGAACGGCTGTTCCCACATTCAGCGAGGAGTGTTTTAATTTCCTCAATGGTGAGAAACGCCATCTCCGATTCACTGATTTTAAACTCGCGCACGTTTTCAAGCGAGTTCGGAGCAGTTCATTAATCTAACCGGCGTAGCTCGTTAAACATTGCCCTAAAATATGCCAGCTCCAAATTAACAGTGCGCGGCGTAACCGTCTTCACTCGGCTGGAGCGGGTGATCTTCTCGCTTATCCGCTTTATCTCCCAGCCAAGGCTTATGTTGAGCCTAATCTTTTACGAAATCAGGCAAAGCGTCGCGGCTACACGTCAGGAGATTATCGCGCCAGTGGTTTGGATTGGTTCAGAGCAAATCAACGTGGCGCAGTTGATGCTTGACAGTGTTGCGCTTATGCAGTGAATGGCAAGTCATACGCACCCGTCTACCGGGCAGCCAACCAACAGAGTCGCCATCGGGAAAAGTGCCATACATGTCACTGCACTCGCCGCGAAATATTCTCAAGTTATCGGTAAATTATCCACTTCACCAGACCTGCTAACACAGCGTTTTTTTATGCCTGCTATCACACCACACAGAACGCACGTAGCCGCACGCATCAGAACAGCCACTCGACTAATCACCCTCACATGGATCATCCGCACAGTAGGGCACAGGTGCAGCAACAGCCCCACAATGACGAAAACGGCGCTACATCGCACCCGGCTGTGGGTTTTACATCATAAAAATTTTTCAGTTTTATTTTTATGCAAACCGATGCGCCAGTGCACGCGGCTGCTGGCTTTCTGATGTAATTAGGCAAATTAAAATCTTGAAAAGATTTTGAGTGCTTTTCAGTTTGAAGGATCAATGTTGGATCTTGGTAATTGCACAGATCAATGAGAAAAAGACAAGATTGTTATTTGCAGATTATTGGATCTTGAATGGATCTGCTGCTTGAGCGTAAGCAATGTCCATTTGGCCATGATTGGTTAGGGGGCTGCGGTAAAATTGACTGATTCGAATGGACTGAAAAACAGAGGGGTAAAAACAGTGTCAGGCGTCATTAAAAATTAGCACGATTATAGGTGGTTGTGCTTTCCAAAAGTTTAAATGACGCTAAGAATTAACCGTTTATTGTCAACCTAAAATTATCACAAGACGAATTGTTTAAATTTTTCTCTGTTCGCAACAAGGTAAGATGGGAATTTATCATTAGTTAATTCTTGCCTGACAAGTTTTCTTTCCCTATTCCATAAATCTTTACCATTTTTCAGCGCATCAATAATGTGCTCTTTATTATTTAAATGAGGTAAATCATATTCGGTATGAGAAATTGAAGACATTTTTTCTGATATCCGTTCTGGAGTCATAATCCATGAGAAATGCCAGCCTGCATTTTTTATGACCTTGCTGCGTAACTTAAACCAGTTTCTTGAAATAAAATGACTGTATAATTCTGATTTCTTTATGTTTCGGAACAACTCTGGCTTACCGTCAAAATAATGTTTGAGATTATGCATATTAGTAGCCCGTGGTAATCGGCATTGACGCTCTGATCCGTCAGCATTGAATACTTGAAGATTAAATTGATAATTATAAAAAGGCATATACAATATCGTACATAATTTTTTGGGGTTTATTTTTTTTACAATTGCTGAGTTAAAAATTTCATCAACATCGGAAATTAATATCAAATCTTCATCCTTAGCCTTTTTTAATCCTCGCATTATAGCGTTTCTTGTTGCAGCCTCGTTTGCCCAGGCATCATAGTTCCCTGCTTTACCATTTTTTAGAATTGGTAACTCATCAAAGACAACATAGATAATCTTATCTTTGAATCTTTCATATTTATCTATATCGAAATTTAATTTCTTAGGTTTCCCAGTGAATGTATGAGTAGATTCTACAATGACAAAATAATCTACGGCATCGTCCAAAGTATTTAATCTTATATCAAGTAGCATATCTTCGTCGTAGTATAAAAAACAATCATAAATCATTAGGTATTCCTTACGCATTGAGTTAGTTCCAGCGTCTTATGTTCACAAATGATAGATGCTGCTGTCTAGCTTTTGGATCTCGGTGGACAAAAAGGGGGCAATGAAAGCCAAATACGAAAAAGCCACCTCAAGGAAGGTGGCTTAACTGCATGATTTTCATCACTAAATTTGGTGGCCCCTGCTGGGTTTGAACCAGCGACCAAGCGATTATGAGAACCATAACAGCCAACCGATAATCAATGACTTAGATAATAATCAATGGGTTATAAAATCAATATCGGGCAATATAGGTCAATAATCCTAACTTCATGCGACACTTTTGCGACACTTTAACGGGTTTAAATTGATCGCCTCTTCCAAGTGGTTTGGAGCGAAATGAGCATAGCGCATTGTCATTTTTATGTCGGTGTGTCCGAGGATTTTCTGCAGCACGAGAATATTGCCGCCATTCATCATAAAGTGGCTGGCGAAGGTATGGCGTAAAACATGCGTCAGTTGTCCAGGAGGTAATTCAATTTCAGCGCGCTCCAGAGCATTTCGGAAGGCGTAGTAACAAGGTGTGAAAATTGCGCCTGTTTTCTTTGGTAACTGTTCAAGCAGGGCTGCGTCAACGGGTATGGTTCTGTTACGTTTACCTTTGGTTTTAATGAAAGTAATTTTACCCGGCGTGATCTGCGAGCGTTTCAGAGTCTCAGCCTCACCCCAGCGCGCACCGGTGGATAAACACACCTTCACAATCGCTTCTAAATCTTTAGCGCTACTGTTTCGGCATTCTTCCAATAATCGATCTATCTGCTCATCAGTCAGATAAGACATCTCACTTTCATCAATGCGAAACTGGCGCACGTTTTCAAGTGGGTTGGGTGGAGACCATTCACCCAGCCTTTTAAGCTCATTAAAAACGGCCAGAAAGTAGGCGTGTTCAAGATTCATGGTACGAGGAGAGACTTGAGCAATACGCTTGGTACGAGCAAACTCCCCTTTAAGGCGCTTTGCTCTGTAAGCAGTAAATAGTGGCGCACTGAATTCTGTAGCTAAAGGAGAGCCCATACACTCGGCAGCCCATAGCATAGTGCTTTTGCGCTTTTCACCATCAGACAATGTGATGCCGTGTCGGTCAAACCACAAATGAACCAAATCAGCTAAGCGGCGGCGATCTTTTCCATCACCGAGCCAAGGTGAGTCCTCTATCGTTTGAAGAGTGTAATTTTCAAATGCCAAAGCTTCGCCTTTGGTGGCGAATTTTTTTCGGACTCGCTTTCCTTCCTTTCCATCACTCCGGTTAACAGAGTAGAAGTCAGCGACCCATTGGCCTGTGGGGAGTTTTCGTACCGTCATATCAACTTATTGTCAGAACGACTTTACCAATTGCTTTGATGTCATCAATTCCGCATTCAAAGCTTGTTTCACCAGAGCCTACGCGTAATTTTCTAATAGGGATTCGCGTAAGGGAGCGAAAACCGACTTTTCCTTCGATCTCCACTAACCAGTGCCCATCCTGAATCTCATCCAATCTACGTGCGACTATGTAGTTCACGTCTTTATCTTTAACACTAACCAAATTTTGGTCGCTAGCCACATCATCATTAAGCAAAGAAAAATCAAAAATTAGACTGCCTGCATCCTCAAGTCGGCCATCAATTAGCTTTAGTCTATCTATGCTACTGCCCACTGGTGCGCTTTTTCCAAAGCTCTCACCTTTTCCTGAAATTAACCAATCAATGTTGGCACCGGTTTCTATCGAACACTGTAGAACGATATCAGCTGGAAAAACCTCACGTTTATAGCGCGAAGACAGGCTGCTGGAAGCTATGCCAAGGTGTTCTGCGAGTTCAACTTTTAAGTTGAATCCGTAGGCTTCGACAACTCTGTCAAGGGCTTCAGCGCTTGAAGACGGGAAAGAAAAATTTAGATGTGAACTCATGTAGCTTGACTCTCCATTTATGGAGGTATAGTCTCCATCTCGTTAGCTTAAGTGAACATATTGACCTACATTGACCGATATTGACCTATCGGTAAACCTAATGGAGTTTGCATCATGCGACCTAGCATTACAATCGTCATCCCTGAGCCTTATCTCCCGCTAGATGAATACTGCCGACGCACTGGCACAAAGTACGAAACAGCTAAAAACCTGATTGAATACGGAAAGTTGCCCATTAAACCTAAGGGAACTCAGAAAAAAGCCTTAATCGAAATCAACATGGCCGCACTAACAATCCAAGCGCTGAGCGAATGTGATATTTCGCTTAATGCGTAATAAATCTTAGATATTAGACAAGGACTAATCATGTTTGATTTTAAGGTTTCCACCCACAGCCACTTTGACGAAGCCTGCCGCAAGTTCGCTCTTACGCACAACATGACAGAGCTGGCTCAGCAAGCCGATATGAAAGTTCAGGCTTTACGTAATAAGTTGAATCCCGATCAAGTGCATCAACTTACTGTGGCCGAAATGCTTCTGCTGACTGATCTGACAGAAGACGCGACGTTGATAGATGGAGCGTTAGCACAACTGCAATGTCTTCCATGTGTGCCGGTGAATGAACTAGCAGACGAGAAGTATTCAGCATACGTGCTGAAAGCAACTGCCGAGGTTGGCATGTTGGCAGCTAAAGCGGCAAGCGCTGAGAAAATCACAGCCACCTGCCGCCGTGGTGTTGTCGAAGCGGCCAATACTGGCATTCGCTGCCTGATGCTGGCCGCAATTGCAGTCCAGAGCCGCATTCATTCAAACCCCACTTTAGCGTCTACCGTTGATGCGATCAGCGGCCTAAGCGCTTCAGTTGGTTTGAACTGAGAGGCGCGCGATGATTTCATTTGCAGCCCACCTCAAGCGCCAAAGCCCGTCTATGTCATATGGTAACGGCTGGATTATGGGCGAGAACGGCAAGCGCTGGCATCCATGTGCTGACCAGAAATCTCTGCTACGTGATCTAACATCAAAACGCGCCGGATTGTTAATCCGCTTGCGTAAACTTATCGGTGGTTAATATGCCGCGAGTTTTATGGGAAGTACCGAAACAACACGAAGCCGCCAGTTTTTCCAAAATTCATTTGATGGGTGCACGTGTTGATAAGCTTCAGCCAATGACGTTTGATGAATTTCGCAAAAAGTGGCGTCAGATGCGTGATAACAACGCAAACCCGGCACTGCGTTATTTCAACAACCAGAATGATGAATTTAAGTTCTGCGTAATGACCTTGGCTAATCGTGATAATCCCAAGACATTCAAACCGGAGGAAATCGGAAAGCCTTTTGAATATTTCGATGAACGCCGCCGCGAGTTAATAATCATCGCAATGAATAAAGTTGCGCGTTGGGGCAGAATTTTGCCTGGCCGCTTTTCAACTGCTGACTGTTTTTTACCTGAGTAAATAAGACTCAAAAATTAATGGCGTAAACCCGCCGGGCATTCTTTTGCCCAAATTCTGGAGATTTAAATATGCGAAATATCGAAACACGGAAATTCGACGCAAATGTCGAGCAGCTTTCCACAATCATCACATCCGCCCGCGCAGAAGAACGTGCCGAGCGGGGCATGCAGGTAGCTCGACGTTTAACTGATCTTGCTATGCGCATTCAGCAAAAAGGCTTGAGCGGTGTTGAAGCTGCAGAGCTTCTGCGTCAGGAAGCTGAGCGTTATGAGAGCGAAGCGCGGGAGGCGTTGCACTAATGGCGGATTCAATGGACTTGGTGCAGCAGCGCGTTGAAGAAGAACTGGCGCGCAATCTGGCAAACGCTAAACAGCACCCTACCGGCGCAAGCGAATTTTTCTGCCTGTCATGTGATGCCGTAATTCCTGAAGCCCGACGCCGTGCGCTGCCGGGCGTTTCTGTTTGCGTGACATGCAAGGAAGTCAGCGAGCTTAAAAGCGCTCATTACAAAGGGGCTGCCTTATGAATACCATTTTGAAATGGCCGGGAAGTAAAGTCCGTGTAATGACTGAGCTGTCGGTACATCTTCCTGCTGGTAATCGCCTTGTTGAGCCGTTCGCAGGTTCATGCGCGGTTATGATGAATACCGATTACCCCGAATATCTGGTCGCTGATATTAATCCCGACCTCATCAATATGTACCGCCAGATTAAAGAACACACGCGTCCGTTTATCGTGGTGGCGATGGCTTTATTCAGCCAAAACACGACTGAAGAAAGCTATTACCGTGCGCGCAAAGAATTTAATGAAAATGCATCAATGCCCCTGCTGGAGCGTGCGGCACATTTTCTGTACCTGAACCGCCACGGTTATCGCGGAGTTTGCCGCTACAACCTCAAGGGGGAATTTAATATTCCTTTCGGACATTACGCGAAACCCTATTACCCGCTTTATGAAATTGAAATGTTTGCTGAGAAGGCGCAGCGCGCGACGTTCATTTGCGCTGGCTATCAGGAAACGCTTGGCATGGTAAAGGCTGATGATGTCGTTTATTGCGATCCGCCATATCACGGCACGTTCACCGAATATCACACAGGTGGATTTAATGAGGACGACCAGCACTCTCTGGCCTGTTATCTGCTGGGCATTTCCGAGCATAACCCGGTAATCCTGTCCAATAGCGACACGCTTTTCACCCGCAGTATTTATCGCGCTTTCGACATTACCAAAATCACTGTGGCTCGCTCGGTTGGGGTTGCCGCCGGTAAAGGTAAGTGCGCATCTGAAATTATTGCGAAGCGTGGTCCAGCAAATGAGCGATTAGGGGGGATCTCATACAGTGCAGAAAGTAAGACAAGAACCGAAAGATATATTGAAAAATACAATTTAAAACATGGCTGAAAAATGGCGGCACAAAGCCGCCAGTGATTAATTATTTAAAAATGAACAGTGAATCGTATTTACCAGGATTAAGGTTTTCAGCATGCAAATCAACAAGACCGATGCCCGTAATTTCCATTGCCAAGTAAATATATGCACCCATTCCTTCAATGCATATGACACGATAAATAGTTCCGTCTTCATTTTGAATTGCGGTAACCATTTCCTTTCCGCTGAGTTCGCGGCGCTGAGCCTTTTTTGCTATGCGAGTAATTTCATCATCAAGCTGAGATTTGGCAATGCCTTCAACGTAATTATCTTTCATTTTTGTTCTCTTAAAAGTCCATTTGATAGGCGATTTTACACAGCTCTAATGGTTCTAATCAACGCCAGTCGTGGGAGGTGAAACGCAATGACTGAACAATACGCTTATCCGTGGAACGCTCCACGGGAAGCTATCGCCAGCCCTTATCCCACCTATGAGGAAATGCACAGCCGCAATCAAATGAATGCGGCTTTAGTGCGTGCGCAGGAATTACTTGAGCAACAGCCGGCACTGGTGCAGCTCGACGTAAAGCGCCGCACCAGTGAGCTTGAAAAAACACAGGGTACAGCCCGTGCCAATGCATACTTTACGAAGACTTTCGTAGAGCGCACATTGCCACGCGTTGAGATTGTCAGCACTCAATATCGCCTTGGTGTAATGAAAGGTAGCACCCTGAATCTCCTTGGCGGAAATGCTACTGATCGTGAAAACACAGCTGTTGCTGGCGGGCAATTACATAATTTGATGCGCCGCTTTAATCGCCTTCCAGATATGGCGCGCGCTGATGTTGATTTGCTGGCAGGCGATATTGCTAATCTAATCCTCGCTGAATTGGTGCAAGCCCACCATCAGGCAAAAGATGAGTCAGATTACAAATACACTCATCGCGTATACATGACAGCAGCAACCATCACACGCGAGTTCAGCCAAACCCCGCCACTGTGGGAAAAAGTCACATCCCGACTCTTTGACCCGGAAGAAGTCACCCCTGCGATCCGGCGCATGCATACCGAAAAGTGGTGGAAAGGTCGACTGCGCCGCGTCGCCGCCTCATGGCGCGAACATTTACAGATCGCGCTGGCGAACGTAAGCAAAAAACACACCCCTTACGCCAGCAATATGAATGTCGCGGAATGGCGCGAGCAAAAGCGCCGCACGCGCGAATTTCTAAAGTCGCTTGAGCTGGAAGACGAAGAAGGCAACCGCATCAGCCTGATCGACAAATACGACGGAAGTGTGGCCAATCCAGCGATCCGTCGCTGCGAGTTAATGACGCGCATCCGTGGCTTTGAAAATATTTGCAATGAAATGGGTTTTATTGGTGAGTTCTACACACTTACCGCCCCGGCTCGCTTTCACGCAACAATCAAGACCGGACACCGTAATCGGAAATGGAATGGTGCAAGCCCGGCGGATACGCAGCGTTACCTTTGCAACGTCTGGCAAAGAATCCGCGCCAAATTGCACCGCGAGGATATTCGCATTTTCGGTATTCGCGTAGCCGAGCCGCACCACGACGGCACACCGCACTGGCATATGCTGATGTTTATGCGCCCTGAAGACGTGGATCAAGTTCGTCGGATTATCCGCGATTACGCATATCAGGAAGACAGCGGCGAGCTGACAACAGATAAAGCACGCAAAGCGCGTTTTCATGCTGAAGCTATCGACCCGGAAAAAGGCAGCGCCACTGGGTACGTAGCTAAATATATTTCCAAGAATATCGATGGCTACGCTCTCGATGGCGAGCTGGACGACGAAAGCGGAAAAGAACTTAAGGAGACTGCACCAGCGGTTTCTGCGTGGGCTGCACGCTGGCACATTCGCCAGTTCCAGTTTGTTGGCGGCGCGCCGGTAACTGTATACCGCGAGCTGCGTCGCATGGCTGACAGCGAAACGGCGCACGGTTTAAGTGTTGAGTTTGCTGCAGCACATGATGCAGCCGACGTCGGTGATTGGGCTGGTTACGTTAACGCACAGGGTGGTCCGTTTGTTCGTCGTGATGATTTGGCTGTGCGGACATGGTACCAGCCAGGCGAGGATGTTAATGAGTACGGCGAAGTAACCGTGCGCATTAAAGGAGTCTTTGCTACTGAAGTCGGAGCAGACACGCCAATACTAACTCGTTTGGCACAGTGGAAGATCGTCCCAAAACGTTCAATCGATGCCATGTATGAAAGCGCACCGAAGCCGCTTTCTGCACTGGATGTTGACCTTGATTTGGCCTTTGAATTTTTGGACGCGCCTGCGTCCTCTCGGAGTTCTGTCAATAACTGTACGGAAGGTTTGAGAGCTGAGGATTCGAACCCGCCGGAAAGTTACGCAAAAATCGACTTTGACGGTATGAGTCGCAAAGAACGGCGCCAGCTTCTTGCCCGAATCAGGGTTGAGCAGCCTAGAAAACGGCTTAGGAAGTTAAGGCGATCGGAAAAAATAGAGGCTGCTTGCGACAAAGTGATTAGCCAGGTGAGAGATTATTGCGGTGAAACTATTAGCCGCGGGCTTGCTGTGCGCCTAATCGGTGGAACTCAGACTGAGATAGCTGGAAAAATGTGTCGTGCTTCAGCGTGCGGCGATTTGTTGAGAGCCAAACCAGAAGCAAAAGAGGGCTGCATATTAGCGAGATTTAACCGATTAGCAGATTCGGTTAGAGCAAAAAATGCTCACCAATAGGCTAGGGTTAACGAAACTGGAAAAATTGTCAGGCAACAACAGGGGTTGTGCGGTTGATGTGAGTCGCTAGGGTAATAGTGATAAAGATCTTTCATATCATGCAGATAAAAACCTGTTTCAACTGACACATTTTTCTTCCGCTTAAACTAAATGCTATGTTACTGTATGGATGAACAGTGATTGTTGGGGAGGGCGCGTGGACAACGAATTACAAGAGCGGGTAATGCTTGAACGTGTCGAGTTGATTGCTCGGCTAACTAGTGAAGGGATGTGCAGAGAACGTGATAGAGAGATTGCACTGAATCTGATAGCTGAAATCGCGAGCAATACTGCGATGGCGAACAAACAATTTTCAGTCGTATTTTCGGCTGTACCCCTTGAAAAATAATCCTTGAGGTAGCTGCGATGCGAATTGAAATCATGATCGATAAAGAGCAAAAGATTAGCCAATCAACGCTTGATGCATTGGAATCGGAATTGCTTAAAAACCTGCACCCCCAATACCCAAGAATGGCAATCCACATCCGCAAGGGCAGCGCAAATGGTGTTGAGTTAAGTGGCCTGAGGATGGACGAAGATAAAAAATAATGTATATCCTCCAGTTCATTGGGAAAACGATAGCTGGCAACAGCAAAAAAGTATTGTAATATGGTAAATGTTCCATATAAGTTATCAGGTTATTAGCGTTATTTTTGTAGTTAAGGATGATGAAAATGATACCTTTAAATCATGACTTTAAAGTTTTTGTAGATAATAAAAGATATGAGAGGTTAATTAAGAATAATGATGTTTTATCTGTTGTGCTTAATCTGGCTCTTATCATGGAAAACTTCACGAATGTTTACATCAAGGAAGTGTCTCATGAGGAATATCATGATCTTTTCTTAGATAAAAAACAAAAGCAGCATTTTAAATTAAATGTTGCAAAAACTCTTGGTCTTCCTGAGTCAATCATTATTGCTATAAACAGGCTTTCAGGACTCCGTAATAGCTTTGCTCACAAGCTTGACTATTGCTTAACTGAAAAAGCTATTTCTGAATTCGAAAGCGACGTTGGTAAAATCCCGCTGGAGGATGTTACAAATGATGGCCCTCTGAATGCAAAAGAAGTTGCAAGCTACTTCGATTCTGGATCTAAGCTTCTCGGAAGTGAGAACTATAGTATAAATCCAGATGTTATTAGATTAGTTAATGCAACATATTTGCTTGCCCTTAAATCAGCCTTTTTCACGGTATCTGAGCTACACCGCCGGGGTAAGTTGAGCTTAGGTTAGCTAATGCATTAAATAATCCAATAAGCATACTGGCGTGGCAGGGAAAGCATTGCGCGCGACAAGGTAAGCATGTTTATTGTTTACATAGGGGCAATCCATGCATTCAAAGGATAAACGTTTTCAACGGCCCCCGCATATTCCTTCATATGATAAGCAGCCCCATGGAAAAGAATTGCATCACATTCTAATGATAGCTTTTCATAGAGTTGCCGCGAAGATGCGCAAGAATACAGAAGGGCAATTTTTAAAGATTCACCATTTTTAAAGGCTTTGACTGTTATGTACTCACCATCCTTTACCGGGTCTATAAAATCACAACATTGCCATCCATTATTCCTTAACGATCTAATTATTTCCTTATCCATTAAATCACTTAATATTGCAGATCTTAGTAACCAGCCATCATCCGATGCTGTAACACTATGAGGCAGGCCGTTTTCACTTTGGATTTTATTTATAATTATTTTTTTTTGCATTTGCATTTGAGTACAAGCAATTATTTCTATATGAAATGATTTTGTCGTTTCATTTGGCTCAGGTAAAAAAATACTAATTTTACTATCTGGGTGAGCAAAACACTCAACAAATGCCAGCGCTTGAATGAGTCCAATGGCTCGAAAGAAATTCGTATTTTTGTGCCAAATATCAGATAATGCATGCGCAAAATGATGCCGATTAAAACCAGATTCATTGCAATATTTCTTGCTGTCAATGTAAAAACTGTCTAATAGCCAAGCTCGAATGCTTTCAAGTATAAAAACTCTTTCATTTGTAGATTTTAAAAATTCATTTGATGCATATTCATTTGGGACCCAATCAACATAATCTATATCCATCTTATATGCTGTCATACAAGCTGCATCAATGCATTTATTTATATTGGTAATTAAGTCATCGGATTTGTCACCTTCAATTACGAGGGATCTTAAAATGTCCTCCATTATTGGAATTAGAGAAGCTATCGCAGCCACCCTCATTCCGCTGTAAAAAGCAAGCATTGACTCTTTAATTATTGGGAGGTGTTTTTTTATGATTTCTGACTTAGGTAATATTTGATTTACGACTAAAACCATTTGACCAACGCTGTAAATACTAGGCATGGCATAATCGAATTGCTTTTGATTAAAACTGTCGGTCCGCAGACGGAAATTTCCAGGGTCAACCCCTGCTGTTTTAAATGCATCATGAATATCGCCATTAGTGACATATGCTGGAACGAACCAATCAACTGAGCGCCAAAAATCGGACATTTCCTTTCTTGGAGCTATGCTTTCAGTGTAAAAATTTAATGATTCAGCTCTGATCCTTGGATAGATAACTTTACCTGAATTTGTACTGAGCAAAATTCCAGGTACTGTTATAAAACTACCAAATGTCACATCTTTTATTTCAATAACTGTTAAGCCCTTTTCAAGTGCAAGCTTGTAAATATGTTCTATCGGTAAAGTATGTAATTCAGGTAGGGATTTAATACGCTCCCATATTGAAACTAGCCTTGGGTCTATCCGAGTGTTATAGTTTTTCATGATAATCCTTTAATCTGCATGGCTTCTCAAACAAGATAAAACAAATCAAAAAAAAAACCACTCCTTGATTGGATGCATGTGTGAGCGCCAATTTGTTAACTCAATTGAGATGGATTGCTACAAATGTGCTGCTTGAATGAGACGGCTTCATACCTAATTCAATAATCTATCTTTTCATCCGTTTTAGCCGCAGTGTCAGTTCATTTCTCACAAACACCTGCGCCGCTTTACCGCATCACCCAACCCGCCGATGCTATCGGAAAGAATTCGTATCATTTACGGCTGTACGCGGTGCGTGCTCAGAAGGTCGTTGTGAAGCAGAGGGATAAAGCGCCCACAAACCCGCTTCTGTGGATGACCCTAAACTAGAGGGGAGAGTGCATGACTATGCCGCATGAATCCGCATGATTCGAATATGAGCGCTTAATCCTCGGCCCACCAGTTCTGACGGTCTTTCGTCTATGCCATGCAGGTGCATGAAAACCGCATCATAAAGCGGGCAGGCGTGGCGGGGGTACGAGCGCGCGCAAGCACAAAATATGGTAGTTGTTTTGGTACACAACCCATTATACATTATCAGATATAATCAATAGGAAAACTCTATGACAACTGATCTGACTAAAGACAATCTCAGAACTACCCGACTGAGCAGAAACCTAAAGAATTTATATTTAGATCCAAACAACTATAGGTTTGTTGATAATAAAAATCACAAACCAGTTAATGAAGAAAATCTTCTTGATTCCCAAATACAAAAAAGAAGTCGTACATTTATTGAGGGAAAAGGCCAGGAAAATATTAGAGATTTAATTGCAAGCTTCAAAGCCAATGGTTTTTTGGATGTGGACGTAATTCAGGTTAGAGAGCTTGGTGATAACCGCTATCTAGTTTTAGAAGGGAATAGGCGTGTTACCGCTCTTAAAGCCTTACAGGAAGCACATGATAATGGCTTTGATATAGGGAAACTAGATCCTGCTATTTTCAGAAGCGTTCCCTTTGAAATCCATAGCAAAGAGGAGAATGAAAAACATCTGATTGTCATGGGTTTGAAGCATATAAGCGGAAATAAAAAGTGGTCTACATTTAATCAGTCTAAATTACTTCATGACTTTCTGAAACCTTATGAGGAAAAAGGTCGTGATGATTATGTGAATAAAGAAAATGAGCTGGTGAATTCCTTGGGGATTACTAAACATCGCCTACGTTCAATGCTAAGGGTGTACAACCTTATACAGCTATATAAGTTAAGTGATTATAGTGAGCAATTTTCACCTGATATGGTTGGTATTTTCGAAGAGGTAATGAAAAAACCAGTTCTTAAAAATTGGCTGGGATGGAATGATGCGGGATATTCTGCAAGTAACCAAATAAATCTTGAGCGGCTATTTTCATGGATATCTAAAACGGAGGTATACTCAGAACCTGAAGACAACGAAGAGGATGAGGATGATTTTTATGATAATGGGGATGATTATAAAGAGGTTGAACCAATAATTACTAAGTCCTTAGAAATAAGGGATCTCGCACTTTTCATTGATAATGAAAATGCATTAAAAGTAATGGAGGATGAAAGAAGTTTAGCAAGGGGCCTGGTTTCAAGTGGTTCGGTTGATAAGCAAAATTACCATAATGCATTAAATAATCTTTCGGACTCTCTTAAAGGATTATTAACCTATCGTACTTTGATTGGTGTTGATGACACAAAGATTTTAGATGAAGCAAAAGAAAATCTCTTGCAAATAATCCCTAAGAAAAGCACTTTAAATATTGAAGGTGGAAACCACACTACAGTGTTTGAGTTTGCAGTTAAAAAGCATTTCGACACAATAAGAATAAATAAATACAAAAAAATTAAAAACTTCAATATTGATAATTTAAATAGAATTAATATATTTGCTGGCTTGAATAATACTGCAAAAACAAGTTTGCTTGAGGCTATTTACCTCTTGACGCAAAGAAACGATATGGCTTCTTATTTTAAATTAATTAGGCATAAAAACAAATGTCCCACATTAAGCCCCGTTTTTTTGAATGCAGTGTTCCAAGATAAAATTGATGTGAGTGGTAATTTTAATGGGTTGGATGTTTCCATTCACATGGAGAAGTTTGATGCTGCTACAATTGATAAAAAAGACGACTACGTAGCATCATATAAATTATCCTCTCAAATAGATAATACTGAAGTTACTAACACCGTTCATACTTATGTACACGAAAGTATGCAGCGCATTTCAGATCAAGTCTCACACTTATGTGCATCTTCATTTAAAAGCCCGTATTTTCATGATATCGATGATTCAGTTAGCGATTATAACAAAAGTGTTGAATTGAAAATCACACTGCCTAATGGAGACACTAAATTAGCTCTGAATCTTGTAATTGACTTCATGAAAAGAGTCGACGAAAGTATAGTGGACGTACGTTATACCGAAGAGATGGATGTAAAAAGATTTTTGGTGGAATCTAAGTATTCTCTAGATAGAAGTTTCGATCTAACTAGCTATGGTGAAGGAATACAAAGGATATTTTACATTGCTCTAGCATTTGCATCTTGTAGAAATGGTGTTCTACTCATTGATGAATTTGAAACTGCAATTCACTTTAGTTTATTAAAGCAATTTACGCGATTAACTCAAGAGCTAGCTGATACTTTCAATGTTCAGGTTTTTTTAACGTCCCATTCAGATGAATGTATTAGAGCTTTTGTTGAAAACGACTACAAAACTGAACAGCTCACTGGGTTTAGAATGTTGAATGAAAGTGGAACGATTTCGACAAAAAGAGTAGATGGTGAGCGTTTTAAATATTTAATTGATAGTATCGATCTTGATATTAGGGGCTAAGACATGAACTCTCATAATAAAGTTGTCGTCGTAGCCTGCGAAGGCCAGCATGATATTGCTTTTATAACACGCATTTTACAGGTTGCGGGTTTTGTTACTAAAAATGATAAAATAAAAAACTTCCCAATGCCCTTTAATATTCTGTTCAGGAAAATAGCAGAATCGATGGTGCTGACAGATAGAAAGTTAGGTTATCAAAGTCCTAACTATCTTCTTCCATGTCTGGCTTTAGAGAAAGAGAATAGCATCGTTTTCCTCCATAATCTTAGCGGGGATGGAAGGCAAGATGAAAGGAGTAAGTTGGTTAAAGCTTACTCTGAACTTAAAGGTGATGATGATTTTACAAAAGATTTAGGTTACAGCTTCAAGTTTCTTTTCTTTTTTGATGCTGATGAAGAAGGTGTACCTGCAAGGTTAAATTCAATTAAGGAAGAATTCAATCTTAGCGTTACACCTGATAATGGTATAATTTTGCCATATAATGATCACGAAATTGGTTGTTATGTTTATCATGAGAAAAGTAGTGAAACAGGTGTTCTTGAAGATATTCTATTAGAGCATTTTTCTAATAAAGATGAACATCTAATGGGTTGTGTCTCTGAATTTCTTTCGCAGAATGCACTTGAGTCTGAAAGGACTAAAGAGATGCATATCATAGAAGGTTGTGAATCAAGGAAAGGGAAATCTAAATATTCAGAGAAGAAGTCAAAAATAAATTTATTTGGGCAGTTGCAGTTTTCTGGGATGAATAACTCAGTGATAATATCTAAATCGGATTTTTTAAGAAAATCTGATATTGATAGTTGTCCCCAATGCATACGCATAAAAGAGATGTTTTAGTAATGACTGCCTGCCATACGTGATGGCAGGCCATATTTTCCTAAATTGAATAGTTTTCAAATTTCATAACTTCTTCTCCTAACCAGTCATTTAAATGTTCTAATCTTTTAATCAATGGAGTTAATTCATTTCTTACGAACACTTTGCAAGCCTTTTCCACATCACCAAACCCCCCAACATTATTCGGCATAATACCCATCATCTGCGGCGGCACCCTATGCGCGGCCATCATGTCGTCACGGCTAACGTTCTTGATATTCAGAAACTCATCCTTTGCCGCCACCTCTGACAGCGGGATAATCTGGATCCCGTCCTTCTTCCCGTTCGGTGAGTACATAAACAGGTTGCGGAAGTTACCCGGCCCTTTGGCGCTTTTCATTGCCTGGCGGATGTTGTTCACGTCTTCCTGATTCTGCGCGGCGTCGGTCATGTACATGATGAAACCGGCGTGGCTGCCGTTCAGGTAGTATTTGCGGCGGAACAGCGTTGCCGACTCGTTTAGCAGGGTGGACGGGATCGCCGAAAGGTATTCCGGCAGGCCGTAAACTTCCTGGTTCAAATCCGGCTCCATCAGGTGAAACACGCTGCCTTTGGTGAACTTATAGGGCTGCGTATTCATGCCGTACTGCACGAACCAGTATGTGTCTAAATCGGTGCCGCGTCGCGTGAATTTTGCCAGTGCCGGCTCAAGCGCCAGCACGCCGCCAAGCCTGTTGGTGCGCTTCTCCAGATAGGCGTTGCCGAACACCAAATAGTCCTGCACGAAGCGGCTAAACGCCTGCTGACTCAGCAGCGGGTGAGGGATGAAGGTGCTGGTCAGAATGTTGCGCTTTACGTTGATCGGCGAGCTGTGATGCACGGCGGCGCGGAACGTGCGCGCCAGCCCGTCAAAGCTGACCGGCGGTTCATACCACCTGTCCATGACCACGCATTCCACGTAGTCCAGCAGCTCGCGGCGGTCCAGCACCGGCACCGGGTCGCCAAAGGTGAACGCTTCCGCCGCCGGGCCGCCGGTCATCTGTTGCTGCTGCACGGGCTGCGTGCGCGTGCGGTTCCTGCGTTTGCTCATTTAAAAAATCTCCATAATGTTGCCGGTGTGGGCGGCTTCGCCCTGTAGCGGTTCGTTTGCCAGCGCGTGCATGGTCGCCCACGCCAGATCGGCGTGGCTGGCTTCCTCGCTGCGGCTGGCTTCGTAGGTCGGGCGGTTGCCGCTGGCCGTGGTGGCGCGGCGGATTGCCATAAATGACTGCGCAATGTCGAGGTGTCCGGCGTCGAATTCCATCCGCCCGCTGCTGATGATGTCGTATGCCTTCAGCACCAGGGCGTTTTTAACGTTCGGGTTATAGACAAACTCCTTCACCGCCGGATAAAACATCTTCACGTTCTCGTACACACCGAGGCCAACGCCGGTGGAGTCGATGCCGATATAGGTCACGTTGTACTGCTGCGTCAGCTTTTTGATGGACTCGGCCTGCGCGCGAAAGTCCATGCCGCGCCACTGGTGGCGCTCCAGAATGCGGAACTTCCCGCCCGGCACGGCAGGCGGGGCGATCACCACGCACCCGGCGCTGTCGCCATTCTGCGTGCCTTTCGCCGGGTCGTAACCGATCCACACTTCGCGCCAGCCGAACGGCCGTAGCGCCAGCGCTTCGAAATCGCTCCAGATTTCCCAGCTGTCCACCATGCACTTCTGCAGCAGCTGCAGCGGGAAGACGGACGCCAGATCGTCCACGAATTCGCACATCAGCAGGTTCTGGTATTCCGGCGGGCTGTATTCGAGGCGCAGCTGGTCGAGGTCAAACAGGTTACAGCCGCCGCGCACGGCGTCCTCAACGGTGACAATCTGGCGGAACTGGCCGTCATCGCAGAAGCGGCCAGGCGAAAGGTTCATGTGCGACAGGTCGATATCCACGCGGTCCGCCTTGGCGCGGCCCCGGTTGAACAGGCCGCCGGACCAGAACGGATAGGCGCTGTGCGTGAGGCTGGAAGGCGTTGAAAAATAGGTCTGGCGCCACTTCTTATGCAGCGCCATGCCGGACGCCACCTTGCGCAGCTCCTGAAATTTCGGGATCCAGAAGTATTCATCCAGGTACAGATTGCCGTGATAGCTCTGTGCGGTGCGGGCGTTGGTGCCGAGGAAGTACAGGCACGCGCCGTTGCTGAGCGTCATCGGGTCGCCTTTCAGCTCTACGTCCACCTCTTTTGCGAACTCAATGATGTACTGCTTAAAAACGTGCGCCTGCGCCTTACTGGCTGAAAGGAAAATCTGGTTGCGTCCGGTGGTCAGCGCATCCAGCAGCGCCTCACGCGCAAAGTAGTAGGTGGCACCAATCTGGCGCGACTTCAGCACGTTGCGGATGCGGTGCTTGTTGCCCGCATCCCACCACTGGCGCTGGTAGCCGAACATTGAGCCGTGGAAAATCTCCTGTAATTTCTCCACCTGCTCGTCGGTAAACACGTTCTTTTCCGGCGGCTTGCGCGGCCCGCTGTTGCGGTTCGCCACGTTCGGATTGAGATCCGCCTCGTTACCGCCGTTGCTGAACTTGCCGATGCGGGCATGGCGCTCGGACTGGCGCGCCAGCAGGTCAATCTCCTTGAAGTCTCTCCCTTCTTTTGTCTCCTTCATGATCAGCTGGCAGTAGCGCGCGGCGGTGGTCAGCTGCATCTGGTCAAGCGGGCCATAGTCGCCCCACTTGTCGCGCTTCTTCCAGCTGTGAACGGTTGCGGGTTTCTCTCCCAGCATTTCAGCAATGCGGGCGATGCGGTATCCCTGAAAGTACAGCAGCATGGCCTGCCTGCGGGGATCGAGGTCTTCGGGGGCGAGTGTCGTTGTCATGGCCCCAAAATACGGCCCCGACGATCCCTTTTCTGCCGTCCCTCATTGTGTGGCTGCCCGCACAATGTGCCCGCGTTGTTTCGCCCCCCTCTGAACCGCAAACATAAGGCTTCTAAGCGATTTACCCAACGGAGCCTGACCTATGGCAGTTAAAGCAAAGCGTTTTCGTATCGGGGTGGAAGGTGCCACCACGGACGGGCGCGAAATTTCCCGCGAATGGCTGGAGCAGATGGCCGCCGCCTACAACCCGGCGGTTTACACCGCGACCATCAATCTGGAACACATCAAATCTTACTCCCCGGACAGCACCTTTAACCGCTACGGCACGGTGAGCGCGCTGGGGACGGAAGAAATCACCGACGGCCCGCTGGCCGGAAAGCTGGCGCTGTATGCCGACATCCTGCCGACAGATTCCCTCGTGGCGCTGGTAAAGCAGGGCCAAAAGCTTTTCACCTCCATGGAAGTCAGCACCAAGTTTGCCGACACCGGCAAAGCCTATCTGGTTGGCCTGGCTGCCACCGACGACCCGGCAAGCCTCGGCACCGAGATGCTGGCCTTCAGCGCCAGCGCGCAACACAACCCGCTGGCAAACCGCAAACAGCACCCGGAAAACCTGTTCACCGCCGCCACCGAAACCGCGATCGAGCTGGAAGAGGTGGAAGACAAACCCGCGCTGTTTGCCCGCATCACCGCGCTGTTCAGCAAAAAGCAGCAGTCCGACGACGCACACTTTTCTGACGTGCATCAGGCGGTGGAGTTGGTTGCTACCGAGCAGCAGGAATTCAGCTCGCGCACCGATAAGGCGCTGGGCGAGCAGGCGGATCGTCTGAGCCAATTGGAAAACCTGCTGGAAACGCAGGTGAACGATTTCACCGAACTGAAGCAGCAGCTGGGCCGCGAAGACAGCCGCGCCGATTACCGCCAGCGCGCGCCGGGTGGCAATGCGCCAGCCGCAAACATGACCAACTGCTAAAGGAGCAGCATATCCAATGAAAAAGAATACCCGCTTTGCCTTCAACGCCTACCTGATGCAGCTGGCAAAACTCAACGGCGTGCCGGTTGAAGAGTTGTCCAGCAAGTTCAACGTTGAGCCATCAGTGGCGCAGACGCTGGAAGACACTATTCAGCAGTCGGCGGCCTTCCTGACGCTGGTCAACGTGATCGGCGTGCCTGAGCAATCCGGCCAACTGCTGGGTCTTGGCGTCGGCAGCACCATTGCCGGCACCACCGACACCACGGCTAAAGACCGTGAGCCAACCGATCCGACGGTCATGACGGATGTTGAATACCGTTGCGAGCAGACCAACTTTGACACGGCGCTGACCTACGCAAAGCTGGACCTGTGGGCGAAGTTCCAGGACTTCCAGACCCGCATCCGTGACGCCATCGTGAAGCGTCAGGCGCTGGACCGCATCATGATCGGCTTTAACGGTATTGCCCGCGCGAAATCCTCCAACCGCACCGCCAACCCGCTGCTGCAGGACGTGAATAAGGGCTGGCTGCAGAAGGTGCGCGAGGATGCGCCGGACAACGTGCTGGGCAGTGTGACCAAAGACGGCGAAACCACTGCCGAGCCGGTGAAGGTGGGCAAGGGCGGCGTATATGCCAATCTCGACGCGCTGGTGATGGATGCGGTTAACGAGCTGATTGATCCTATTTTCCAGGACGACGACGAACTGGTGGTCATCTGTGGCCGCGAGCTGCTGGCGGACAAGTATTTCCCGCTGGTTAACAACGAGCAGGACAACACCAACAAGCTGGCCGCCGATCTCATCATCAGCCAGAAACGCATGGGCGGCCTGCAGGCGGTGCGCGCGCCTTACTTCCCGGCTAATGCGGTGCTGATCACCCGCCTCGATAACCTGTCGATTTACTGGCAGGAAGAGTCCCGCCGCCGCTCACTCATTGACAACCCTAAGCGTGACCGCATTGAAAACTTTGAATCGGTCAATGAGGCCTACGTGGTTGAGGACTACCGCTGCGCCGCGCTGGTTGAAAACATCACCATTGGTGACTTCTCAGCAGACGCTGGCGCGGGAGCGTAATCAATGAGCCTGAGTCCCGCACGGCAGCACCGCCAGCGCGTTCAGGCTGAACAGGCCGCCCGTCAGGGCGGCAGTGTTCGCCACGCCAGCGGCTATGAGCTGATGCTGATGCAACTCGGCGAAGACCGCCGCCGCCTCAAGGGCATTCAGTCCACCGTGAAGAAGGCCGAAATCAAGGTGGAAGTTCTGCCGAAATACGTGCCGTGGGTGGACGGCGTGCTGGCCGCAGACGGCGCGCAGCAGGATGACGTGCTGATGTACGTGATGCTGTGGCGCGTTGATGCCGGTGATTATACCGGGGCGCTCACCATTGGCCGCCATGCTATCCGCCACGGCTGGTCTATGCCGCAGAGCTTTAGCCGCAACGTGCAGACGCTGCTGGCCGAAGAGATGGCCGACGCCGCGAAAAACGCCCTCATGGCAAAAGCCGACTTTGACCCCGACCTGCTGATGCAGACGCTCGACGTGATCGGCGATCTGGATATGCCCGATCAGTCGCGCGCGCGCCTGCACAAATCGCTCGGCTGGGTGCTGCGTGAAAGCCAGCCCGTTGCCGCGCTTAACCATCTACAACAGGCCATGCAGCTCGACGAGCGCTGCGGGGTGAAAAAAGACATTGAGCAGCTGGAGCGGAAAATCCGCAACGCCAGCTGATAACCGGACGTGCCCACGCGCGGGGCGGCACGGGGTAGCGACAGGCAGCGCCGCATCAAAACCCCGTCCACCGCCCACCTATTCAGGAGAAATAAGGCATGCAGTTTGTAGCGCCGGAAAAGGCGACGGGAACGCCGGAAATTATCCCCAACAACTCATTCTGGCCGGACATCGATCTGGCGACGTTTCGCAGTGTAATGCGCGTTGACGGTACGGTGACGCCACAGCGTCTGAAGCAGGTGGTGCTCACCGCGATGGCGGAAGTGAACGCGGAGCTGTATCCGTGGCGCGAACAGCAGGAGCTGCGCGGCTTTAACGGGCTGGCCGATGTACCGGCGGAGCAGCTGGCCGGGCGCAGCGTGCGTCTGCATCACTATGAAAATGCGGTGTGGTGCTGGGCGCGCGCGGTACTGAACGAGCGCTATCAGGACTTTGACGCCACCGCTGCCGCAGCGAAGCGCGGGGAAGAGCTGGAAGACGCCACCGGCGATCTGTGGCGCGACGCTCGCTGGGCCATCAGCCGCGTACAGAGCGCGCCGCACTGCACCGTTGAGCTGATCTGATGAAGGTGCGCGCGCAGCAGTACGACACGGTGGACGAAATCTGCTGGCGTCACTACGGGCGCACGCAGGGCATGACGGAGCAGGTATTGCAGGCCAATCCGGGGCTGGCGGAGCACGGCCCCATTTTACCGCACGGGCTGGAGGTGGAGCTGCCGGACGTGACGGCGGCGGCCACCGTGCAGGCCTTCCAGCTTTGGGACTGAATCATGTGGGAAAGAATCCGCGCCGGGATCGTCTGGTTTATTGCTGTCGGTATGGCATGGCTGGGCGACCTGTCGCTAAAAGACGTTTCAACCGTGGCCGGGGTATTAATCGGCCTGCTGATGGCAATCATCAGTTGGTATTACAAACGCAAAACCTATCAGCTGCTGGCCGCCGGGCGCATCACGCGGGAGGAATATGAATCTGCAAACCGTTAAGCGCTGCACCGTTGGCACTGTGCTGCTCATTGTCGGTTCAATGCCGGGTTTCCAGCAGCTGCACACCTCCGTCGAGGGGCTGAAGCTGATCGCTGATTATGAGGGCTGCCGCCTGAAGCCGTATCTGTGCGATGCGGGCAAGTGGACCGACGGCATTGGTAACACCGTCGGCGTGGTGCCGGGCCGGACCATCACCGAGCGTCAGGCAGCGGGCAACTTCATCACCAACGTGTTACGCGTTGAGGCGGCACTGGCGCGCTGCGCTGCGGTTTCTATGCCGCAGCCGGTCTACGACGCGCTGGTGTCGCTGGCGTTTAACGTCGGCACCGGCAACGCCTGCGCTTCAACGATGGTGGCGCTCATCAATAAGGAGCGCTGGCGCGATGCCTGTTATCAGCTGCCGCGCTGGGTATACGTGAAGGGCGTATTCAATCAGGGGCTGGATAACCGGCGCCAGCGTGAACTGGTGTGGTGCTTAAAAGGAGTAACAGCATGATGCGCACGCTTGCGGCGATAGCGCTCGTTCTGATTGCCGCGCTTGGCGTGCAGTCGTGGCGACTCAGTAACGCCCACAACAAAATTGACGAGCAGGTGAAGGACTTAGCCGCGCAGGGTAAAAAGCTCTCGGCGAAAAACGGCCAGCTGATAGCTCTTAACATTCTGACGCAAACCAGCAGCCGGGCGCAGACGCAGCTTTACGCCGCCGCCGAGCAGAACGGCACGCTGCTGCGTGACCGGCAGCGCACCATTGAGGAACTTAAACGTGAAAATGACGAGCTTCGCCGCTGGGCTGATGCCCCTTTGCCTGATCCTGTTATCCGGCTGCGCCAGCGTCCGCCCCTCACCGGAGGTCAGTCTTACCGTGAGTGGCTGTCCGCGAATCACCCCGTGCCGCCTGGACGAAGCCGCACCGCGCCGTAACGGCGATCTGCTGGCGCAACTGGACGACACCGAGGCCGCATGGGCGGCCTGTGCCGACAAGGTAGACACCATCATCAGCTGTCAGGATAAAGACGATGAACAAGCCGCAGTCCTTGCGAAACGCCCTGAATAAAGCCGTGCCCTACGTGGCTGACAACCCGGACCGCCTGCACCTGTTCGTGGATAACGGCGCGGTGGTTGCCACCTCCGCCACGTCAATTTCGTGGGAGTACCGCTACACCCTGAACGTGGTGGTGACGGACTTCACCGGCGACCAGAATCTGCTGATGGCGCCCGTTTTATTCTGGCTCGGCGTCAATCAGCCGGACGCCCTTCAGAACGCCAGCGAGCGGGAGCGGCTTTTCACCTTTGAGGCGGATATTCTCGGCAATGACCGCTGCGACATCAGCATGAACCTGAAGCTGACGGAGCGAGTGATCGCGAAGGAAGTGGACGGCGTGATGTCGGTTGAGGCCGTGCCGGAACCGGAAGCGCCGGATGATGCTGACGAAGGCTGGACGGTGCGCCGTGGCTGAGTTGCATGAAGTTGAGGAGTGGCTGGGTGCGCTGCTGTCGCAGCTTGAGCCGGCAATGCGCACAAAGATGCTGCGCGAAGTGGCGCGCGATGTGCGACGCATCCAGCAGAACAATATCACGCTGCAGCGCAGCCCGGACGGTACGGCATGGGAGCCGCGCCGCGTCACCGCGCGAACCAAGCCGGGCCGCATTCGCCGCAAGATGTTTGCGAAGCTGAAAACGGCGAAGTATCTCAAAGCGCAGGCAAACGCGAATGTTGCAGAAGTTGCGTTTGTGCCTAGCGTGCAGAAGTTGGTCCGCGTGCATCATTATGGACTGCGTGACAGGATTAATCGTCGTGGCACTGAAGTTAAATACGCAGAGAGACCTTTGCTAGGGTTCAATAATCAGGCTGTAGATTTGATTCGAAAAAAAATTTTAGAATACTTAGCCAAGTAAAGATGATTTTGACGTTCCGTCGTAGTTTAAATTTAACTTACGAACAAGATTATTTTTTAATTGGCTGTCTTTTATCGCTCTGCCAGCACCATCAGCGCTAGGAAACAAGTCCGCAGCGCCAAAGCCAATTAGATTGCAAAGGTGCAGTAATCTCGCACTCTGCGTCACAGGCAATGTATATTTATGAAAGTAGAATCCTTCGCTCTCAAAGTTAACCTTTTCTAGACCAATCATGTTGAAAATATCTGGGTAGAATTGAAGTGTTGGGTGAATTGAAAAACAACCTCTTTGCGCTCTTAAATGCTTGCTTACTGCGCCTGGAACATCAATGAATTTTAAAGAGTCATTGCCTTTGGTCACATAATTTTTAACCACCCATAATGCTATTTTTTTGTCTGACCAAGACTTTTCTTCTTGCTTGGCTAAGGCTCCGCTTGCTGCAAAGTATAACGCTACGTATGGGCTTTTACTCCAATCCAATAGCCGTGTTGGAACGCCGTGGTGTTGCGCAATAGCCATTAGCTCATAAAGAGCGGGATTAGGCCAATTCCTTGGGGAGTCAATAAACTCACCACCATAAAAGGAATTGTGATTTAAATATTGATCTCGAAAATTGAATGAGTCATTAGGAATGGATATGCCTATTCTGTCACATGACTCTGCAAAGTATTTTAAGGTTATCATCTCATTAAACAATAAATGGGATATTTCAGTAGGTGCTGTAGTTAAATAGTGATATTTAAAACTTGGATCTCTCAAAGAATTTGGCAACAAAGACCATTCTGAGTCAGCATGTCCTCGATAAAAAACATGAGGAGTTCGCCCATGGTCGTACATTCTAGTTGGAGAAAGACTTTCCCAAAGCTCATCTGCTGACTCGAAATGATGATCTATATAATTTTTTTGAGTATCGCTCATCTTTTTCTCTTAGAAAAAACATCACGAGTAATTGTGCCATTGACGCTACAACTTTATCCAGATGAAGTTGCCACAAGTTTGTGAAATTCTCTCAAGCATGAACGAAAAACTCACCGAAATCATGCGCCTTATCACCAACCTGATCCGCACCGGCACCGTGTCCGAGGTGGACCCGGATAAATGGCAATGCCGGGTGAAAACGGGCGACCTTGAAACCAACTGGATTAACTGGCTCACCTTCCGCGCCGGGAATACCCGCACATGGTGGCAACCCTCCATTGGCGAGCAGGTTGTGCTGCTGAGCCTCGGCGGCAATCTCGAAACTGCGTTCGCGCTGCCGGCCATTTATTCCGATGCCTTCCCGCCGCCCGATTATTCAGAGAACGGCAGCACCACCGTGTTCAACGACGGCGGCTGGTTCCAGTACGAACCGGACACCGGCCAGCTGCTGATTAAGAACATCAAAAGCGTTCGCATTGAAGCCGCCGACGGCATTCAGCTGATCACTGACCAGCTGGGCGTTGATGCAAGTCAGATGCTCATCAATAGCGAAACCGTGATGAACGGCGCGGTGACACAGGGCGGCGGGGCGATGAGTTCCAACGGCGTAGTGGCTGATGCTCACCTACATGACAGTGTGAAATCGGGAGGCGATATGTCAGGAGGTCCGCATTGATGTATCTCGGCATGAACCGTGACACTGGTGAAGCCATCACCGACACCGAGCACATTCGCCAGAGCGTGCGCGACATCCTGATCACCCCGGAAGGCAGCCGCATCGGACGTCGTGAATACGGCTCGCTGCTGTCGGTGCTGATTGACCAGCCGCAGAACGACGTGGTGCGCCTTCAGGTAATGGCGGCGGCGTACACGGCGCTGAGCCGCTGGGAGCCGCGTATCCGCCTCAGTTCTTTAGGCATAACCAGCGCCTTTGATGGCTCCATGGTGGTTGAGCTGACCGGCCAGCGCGCCGACGGCTCACCGCTCGCAATGTCAGTGCCTACGGGGGTGAACAGTGGCAGTAATTGACCTTTCGCAACTGCCCGCACCGGAAGTGATCGAGGTGCCGGACTTTGAAACGCTGCTGGCCGAGCGCAAGGAAGCGCTGATTGCGCTCTATCCGGCGGAGGAGCAGGCCGCCATGCGCCGCGTGCTGGCGCTGGAATCCGATCCGATTGTGAAGTGCCTGCAGGAAAGCGTGTACCGCGAAATCCTGCTGCGCCAGCGCATCAACGAGGCGGCGCAGGCGGTGATGGTGGCTTACGCGCTCGGCAGCGACCTCGATCAGCTGGCCGCGCGCAGTAACGTACAGCGTCTGACCATCACCCCGGCTAACCCGGACGCCGTGCCGCCCGTTGAGGCGGTGATGGAATCGGATGACGCGCTGCGCGTGCGCGTGCCGGAAGCGTTTGAGGGTTTATCGGTTGCCGGTCCGACGGCGGCCTACGAGTTTCACGCGAGAAGCGCAGACGGACGGGTGCAGGACGTGTCCGCCATCAGCCCGTCACCGGCGACGGTGCTGATCACCGTGCTGAGCCGCGAGGGTAACGGCACGGCAGCCGCTGATTTACTGAATACAGTGGACGCTGCGTTGAACAGCGAGAGTGTGCGGCCGGTGGCGGACCGCGTGACGGTGCAGGCTGCAACCATCAACGACTACCGCGTGCAGGCAAAGCTGCACCTGTTTGACGGCGTGGCCGCCGCGCCCTGTCTTGAGGCCGCAAACGAGCAGCTTGCCGCCTATCTTATTGAGCAGAAAAAGCTGGGTCGCAGCGTGCGCCGCGAGTCTTATGGGGCGGTGCTGCGCGTGGCCGGTGTGGACTGGGTGGAAATCACCGAACCGGCAGAAGACATCATCATGGACCGCACGCAGGCGGGCAACTGCACCGGCACCGACGTGACGGTGGCGGACGATGAGGTGACAGGATGAATAGCCTGCTTCCGCCCGGCTCATCCGCGCTGGAGCGCCGTCTGGCGCAGGCGTGCAGCGGGATTTCCGGGCTGAGCGTGCCGCTGCGTGACCTGTGGAACCCGGACACCTGCCCGGTGAATTTTCTGCCCTATCTTGCCTGGGCGTTTTCGGTGGACCGCTGGGACGAAAGCTGGCCGGAAAGCGTGAAGCGCAAGGTGGTGAAGGATGCGTTTTATATCCATCAGCACAAGGGCACCGTCAGCGCGATCCGGCGCGTGGTGGAGCCGCTGGGCTATCTCATCCGCGTGATTGAGTGGTGGAAAACCAACGATGAGCCGGGCACGTTCCGGCTTGACGTGGGCGTGCTGGATACCGGCATCACCGAGGAAATGTATCACGAGCTGGAGCGCGTGATTGCCGACGCCAAGCCGTGCAGCCGCCATCTTATCGGGCTTTCGATCACCCTGGACGCGAACGGCACGATGCCGGTGGCCGTTGCCAGCTACAGCGGCGACGAGCTGACCGTTTATCCCTATACCCCTGAACTTATCAGCGTCGGCGGGCCGGTGTATTCCGGCGCGGCGGTGCATCTTATCGACCTGACGGAAGTGAGCGCATGACGACAAAATATTTTGCCCTGCTGACCAATCAGGGCGCGGCTAAGCTTGCCAACGCTGCCGCGCTCGGCACGAAAGTGAACATCACGCAGCTGGCCGTGGGCGACGGTGGCGGCACGCTGCCGACGCCTGACCCGGCACAGACGAATCTCATCGGCGAGAAGCGCCGCGCGTCGCTTAACTCGCTGACGATTGACGCCGCCAACGGCAGCCAGATTATTGCCGAGCAGATTATCCCGGAGGGCGAGGGCGGCTTCTGGATCCGCGAGATTGGCCTGTTTGACGCCGACGGCGTGATGATTGCCGTGGCTAACTGCGCCGAGACCTACAAGCCGCAGCTCGCCGAGGGCAGCGGGCGCACGCAGACGGTGCGCATGATTATCATCGTGAACAGCACCAGCGCGGTGACGCTGAAAATCGACCCGTCGGTGGTGCTGGCGACGCGTAAGTACGTGGACGACGGCGTGATTGTGGCGAAGCAGTACGGTGACACTTTGCACCAACAGGCGAAAGAATATGCGGAACGTTTGCAGAAGGAGGCAGAGGAATACGCCGACACGCTGCTTGAGCAGGCGAAAAAGTACAGCGGTGATGCGCTCAAGCAGCATACGGATGCCGTTAATCCCCATACGCAGTACCCATTGATTAAGAACGCCCTGAAAGAGCTGGCCGACGCCGGTCTGGTCGCTGAGGCGTTAAAAAACCTCGGCCTGGAAAAGTCCTTTGTTGCGATTGGCTACGTGAAGCTGCCGGGCGGCCTGATTATTCAGTGGGGATCGGGAACCTATACCAAGCAGGCGACGACGACGGTTACGCTTCCGATTGAGTTCCCGAACGCTGGATTTATGGCGGTTGCCAGCAAGGGGGCGTCTATCAACCTTTCCGGGGAATATACCGTCGGCATTCAGCTGGCAGGCAAATCAACGGTTTCGATTACCAATACTGCCGGTGCGGGTGGTAGCACGCAGGGCATTTTCTGGCTGGTTTTGGGGTATTAATAATGAAAAAGTATTCAGCAAAAGCAAACGCATTCTATGACGCCGACATCAACCCGGTCATTCCGGCAGATGCCGTTAACGTGACCGATGAGGAGTGGATGTCCTTACTCAGCGGACAGTCTACTGGACTGATTATCGCGGCAGATTCAGACGGCAGGCCGGTACTGAAAGAGTACGTGCTTACGGATGAGGAAAAAAGCGCGCAGCTTGATGCAAAAAAGCGTGAGCTGCGTACGATTGCCGATGACGCTATTGCGCCCTTGCAGGATGCCGCCACGCTCGGTATTGCGACGGACGATGAAAACGCCAGCCTCAAAGCGTGGATGACGTACCGCGTCCTACTTAACCGTATAGATACAAAGTCCGGCGGAGCCTCAGAAATTATCTGGCCCGAGCAACCCGCATAACCATCAGGCCCGTTTCGGGCCTGTTTCTTTTGTGCCATCCCCCTCACAACGCCAACCGGGTGCGCACGCGCACGCCACCTTTCACCATAGCGGAACCCCTTCACAGGAGAACCGCCATATGGCACAGGATTATCACCACGGCGTGCGCGTTGAGGAAATCAACGAGGGCACCCGAACCATCACCACCATCAGCACGGCGATTGTCGGCATGGTCTGCACTGGCGACGACGCCGACGCGGCCACGTTCCCGCTTAATCGTCCGGTACTGCTGACCGACGTACTCACTGCGAGCGGCAAGGCGGGCGAGTCCGGCACGCTGGCGCGCTCGCTGGACGCCATCGCCGACCAGGCTAAACCCGTCACCGTCGTGGTGCGCGTGCCACAGGGTGAAACCGAGGCTGAGACAACCGCCAACATCATCGGCGGCGTGAGCAACGGCCAGCGCACCGGCATGAAGGCGCTGCTGGCCGCGCAGGCGGTGTGCGGCGTGAAGCCCCGCATCCTCGGCGTGCCGGGCCACGACACGCAGGCGGTGGCAACCGAGCTGCTGAGCGTAGCGCAGAGCCTGCGCGGCTTTGCCTACCTGTCGGCGTACGGCTGTCAGAGCGTGGAAGAGGCTATTGCCTACCGCGCGAACTTCAGTCAGCGCGAGGGCATGCTCATCTGGCCGGACTTCATCAACTTTGACACCGTGCTGAAGGCGGACGCGACGGCCTTCGCCACCGCCCGCGCGCTCGGCCTGCGCGCCAAAATCGACGAGCAAACCGGCTGGCATAAATCCCTGTCGAACGTCGGCGTGAACGGCGTCACCGGCATTTCCAAAGACGTGTTCTGGGACCTGCAGGATCCGGCCACCGACTCCGGCCTGCTGAACCAGAACGACATCACCACGCTGATTCGTAAAGACGGCTTCCGCTTCTGGGGTTCGCGCTGCCTGAGTGATGACCCGCTGTTTGCGTTTGAGTGCTACACCCGCACCGCGCAGGTGCTGGCCGACACCATGGCCGAGGCGCACATGTGGGCGGTGGACGGCGCGCTGAATCCGTCGCTGGCCCGCGACATTATCGAGGGCATCCGCGCCAAACTGCGCAGCCTCGTAAGTCAGGGCTATCTCATCGGCGCGGACTGCTGGCTGGACGAGAGCGTGAACGACAAGGACACGCTCAAAGCGGGCAAGCTGCTGATCGACTACGACTACACGCCGGTGCCGCCGCTTGAAAACCTGCTGCTGCGTCAGCGCATCACCGATCAGTACCTGGTCGATTTCGCCAGCCGCGTCAGCGCATAAGGAGACTGAATTATGGCATTACCCCGCAAGCTCAAGCACCTCAACCTGTTCAACGCAGGCGACAACTGGCAGGGGCTGATCGAGTCCGTGACGCTGCCGAAAGTCACCCGCAAGTTCGAAAAATATCGCGGCGGCGGCATGGCCGGTGCGGTGGACATCGACATGGGCCTGGACGACGGCGCGCTGGATACGGAATTCACCTGCGGCGGCGTTGAGGCGAAGCTGTTCAAGCAGATGGGCACCCTGACCGTGGACGGCGTGCAGCTGCGCTTTACCGGCTCCATTCAGCGCGACGACACCGGCGAAGTGCAGGCGGTGGAGCTGGTCGTGCGCGGCCGCCACAAGGAGCTGGACTCCGGCGAGTGGAAGACCGGCGAATCCAGCACGACTAAAGTGTCCGGTACCAACAGCTACGCCAAGCTGACCATCAACGGCGAAGTGCTCTACGAGATTGACCTGGTGAACATGGTTCACATCGTGGACGGCACGGACCTGATGGAAGCGCACCGCAACGCGCTCGGCCTGTAATTTATCCGGCAGGGCAAACCCTGCCGCCTTTAACCCTTTTAGCGAGCCATAACCATGACTGACAAAACCACCGAAAAAACCGTCGAGCTGGACACCCCGATTCTGCGCGGCAAGACCGAAATTAAAAGCGTCGTCGTGCGCAAGCCGCAGTCCGGCGCGCTGCGCGGCACCCGCCTGCAGGCGCTGATGGACATGGACGTCAATGCGATGATCACCGTGCTGCCGCGCGTCACCACCCCGGCGCTGACCACGCAGGAAATCACCGAGATGGACCCCGCCGATCTGGTGAGCCTGTCCGTCGAGGTGGTCACTTTTTTACTGAAGAAGTCGGTGCTGTCGGATTTAGCGACGGCCTGACGGTTGACGATCTGGTGGCGGACATTGCCACCGTCTTTCACTGGCCGCCGTCCGTTACCGAGTTCATGACGCTGACCGAGGTACTGGAATGGCGCCATAAGGCGATAATGCGACACGGGACCAGCGATGAGTGATAAAGACTTGCGCCTGCAGGTTGTTCTTAACGCGATAGACAAACTGACCCGCCCCTTCCGTTCTGCCAAGGCCAGCACCCGCGAGCTGGCCGATTCCCTGCGCACCGCGCGCGCCAGCCTTAAGGACTTAGACGCGCAGGCCGCGCGCATCGACGGCTTTCGCAAAACCCGCTCGCAGCTGGCCGCCACGGCCACCAACCTCAAAACGGCACGCGCGGAGGCGGCGAAGCTGGCGATGCAGTTCAGCGAGACTAACCGGCCCACCGCCGCGCAGGCGAGGGTGCTGGAGCAGGCGAAAAACCGCGTGCGCGAGCTGCAGCAGAGCTACAACGGCCTGATTGGTTCGGTTCAGCGGCAGCGCGCCGCCCTGACTGAATCCGGCATTGATACCAAAAAACTCAGCCAGGCGCAGCGCGATCTAAAAAGTCGTGCGGATGAGGCGCGCGCGGCGATTGACCGGCAACAGAAGTCGCTGAAGCGGCTCGGCGAACAGCAGGCCAAAATCAACGCGCTGCGGGAGCGCCACGCCCGCTCGCTTGAGGTGCGCGATAAAATTGCCGGTGCCGGTGCGGCGACCACCGTGGCCGGGCTGGCGATGGGCGCGCCGGTGCTGGCCGCCGTAAAGTCCTCGGCGGGCATGGAAGACGCCATGAAGGGCGTGGCGAAGCAGGTGAACGGCCTGCGCGACAACGACGGCAACCGGACGGCGCAGTTCTACGACATGCAGGCCGCCATCAAGGCCGCCAGCGAGCAGCTGCCGATGGACAACGGCGCGATTGACTACGCCGCGCTGGTTGAGGGCGGCGCGCGCATGGGCGTCACCAACCAGAACGACTCCTACGAGGACCAGAAGCGCGACCTGCTGGCGTTTGCCACCACAGCGGCGAAAGCGTCCACCGCGTTTGAGCTGCCCGCCGGTGAGCTGGCCGAGGGGCTGGGTAAGATTGCGCAGCTCTACAAAATCCCCACGCGCAACATCGAGCAGCTGGGCGACGCGCTGAACTACCTGGACGACAACGCGATGTCCAAAGGCTCGGACATTATCGACGTGCTGCAGCGCATGGGCGGCGTGGCGGACAGGCTGGACTACCGCAAGGCCGCCGCGCTCGGCTCCACGTTCCTGAGCCTCGGCGCAACGTCGGAAACCGCCGCCAGCGCGGCAAACGCCATGGTGCGCGAACTCTCCGTCGCCACCATGCAGGGCAAGACCTTTATGGGCGGCATGGCGCTGCTGAAGCTGGATCCGAAAGCCATCGAAAAGCAGATGACCACGGACGCCATGGGCACCATCCAGCGCGTGCTGGAGAAGGTGAACAATCTTCCCGCCGACAAGCGCCTGACCGCCATGACCATGGTGTTCGGCAAGGAGTTCGGCAAGGACGCAGCGAAGCTCGCCAACAACATGCCGGAGCTTAAGCGCCAGCTGCAGCTGACGCAGGGCAACGCGGCCAGCGGCTCCATGCAGAAAGAATCCGACATCAACAAGGACTCGCTGTCCGCGCAGTGGCTGCTGGTGAAAACCGGCGCGGCCAACACGCTGAGCAGCCTCGGCGACACGCTGCGCACGCCGCTGATGGAAATCATGGACGCGGTGAAGCGCGTCACCGGCACCATGCGCCGCTGGGTGGAGTCCAACCCGGAGCTGGTCGGCAGGCTGATGAAAATCGCCGCCGTGGTGGCAACGGTAACGCTGGCGCTCGGCACGCTCGCCGTGGGCATGGCCGCCGTGCTCGGGCCGATCCTGATGCTGCGCTTCGGGTTAAGCATGCTCGGCCTGAAAGGGCTGGCGAAGCTCTCGCCGCTGCTGGGCGGGCTGGGCAAGGCGTTTGCAAAACTGGCGCCCGGTCTGACGTCATCCGGCGACGGCATCAAAAAGCTGTTCTCACTGTTCAGCGGCGGCGAGGCCGGGGAGTCGGTGAACTGGCTGGAGAAAATCCGCGACGCGCTGGCGTCCCTGCGCGGCGGTGACGATGAGGACGAGGGCGGCGGCATCCTTAACGCCTTCCGTGAGGGTGCGCTGGAGAAAATCAAAGAGAAGGCGCAGGACGCCGGGCAGACGCTGGTTGCGTCCTTCCGTAACCCGATGGCCGGTGTGCGGGCGCTGGGCGCGCAGGTGCGCGGTCTGGCCGGTGCCGCCCTTGCGCCGCTGGCTGTGTCGGTGCGCGGTGCCGGTGGTGCGCTGATGTGGCTGGTGAAGTCGCCGCTGGCGCTGCTGCGCACGGTGCTGACCGGCGTAATCTGGGCGCTCGGTGCGCTGCTGAGTCCCGTCGGGCTGGCCGTCGCCGCACTTGCGGGTGTGGCGCTGGTTATCTGGAAATACTGGGCACCCATTAAAGCGTATTTAGGCGGCGTGGTGGACGGCTTCCGGGCCGCCGCCGGACCCATCAGCGAGGCGTTTTCACCGCTCCAGCCGGTGTTCCAATGGATTGGCGACAAGGTGCAGGCGCTGTTCGGCTGGTTTAAAGACCTGCTGACGCCGGTACATTCCACCGCCGACGAACTGAAGAACGCCGCCGAAATGGGCAGGCAGTTCGGGCAGTGGCTGGCCGACGGCCTGAACATGGTGATGCATCCGCTGGACACCCTGAAGGCCGGGATCGGCGAGCTGCTGGATAAGTTCGGCCTCGTTAACAAGGCTGCGGCGGGTACGAAGCTGCCGGTGCCGCCGCAGGCGGCCAGCGTCAGTCCAGGCGGAAAAGTCACGCTGCCAGCGGGCGGGTTCCCGGCGTTTGCGGGCATGTACGACACCGGCGGCAACATCCCGGCGGGCCAGTTTGGCGTCGTGGGTGAGAACGGACCGGAAATCGTCGGCGGACCGGTGAGCGTAACCAGCCGCAGGCGCACCGCGCAGCTGGCCGCCATGGCGGCAATGACGCTTGGCATGTCAGCCGGAACGGCGGAGGCGAAGCCGCTGCACCCGCTGAGCCTGCCCGCACAGAGTTACCGGCAGGACGCGCCGCGCCAGCAGTCAGTGGCGAACGCAGCGCCGGTGAGCATCCACGCGCCGATTACCATCATGCAGCAGCCGGGACAGAGCGCGCAGGACGTGGCGGACGAGGTGATGCGCAGGCTTGAGGCTAAAGAGCGGCAGGCGCAGTCCCGCGCCCGCAGCAGCTACCGAGACCGTGGAGGATTTGACTCATGATGATGACGCTGGGCCTGTTTGTTTTCATGCTTAAAACGGTGCCGTATCAGGAATTGCAGCTGCAGCGCAGCTGGCGCTTCCCGGCGAACAGCCGCGTGGGGGTGCGTCCCGCGCTGCAGTTCCTCGGCCCGGATAACGACACCATAACGCTGTCGGGCGTGCTGCTGCCGGAAATCACCGGCGGCAGGCTGTCGCTGTTCGCGCTGGAGCAGATTGCCGAGCTGGGCCGCGCGTGGCCGCTGATTGAGGGCAGCGGCACGATTTACGGCATGTTCGTGATCGAGAGCCTGAGCCAGACCAAAGCGGAGTTCTTCAGCAACGGCGTGTGCCGGCGCATTGAGTTCACGCTGACGCTGAAGCGCACCGATGAATCGCTGGGTGAAATGTTCGGCAGCCTCAGCGATCAGCTGTCGGCTATGCAGGGCGCGGCCACCAACGCCGCCGGTAAAGTCGGCGCGGCAGTGGGCGGGCTGTTCTCATGATGGCGGGCAGCTGGATTAACGGCCAGGCAAACGCGCCCGCGTTTCGCCTGACGCTTGCCGGGGCGGACGTTACGCAAAAGATAGAGCAGCGGCTTATCAGCCTGACGCTGACCGATAATCGCGGCTTTGAAGCGGACCAGCTGGACATCGAGCTGGACGACGCGGACGGCCAGCTGCTGATGCCGCGCCGGGGCGTTGAGCTGTCGCTGGCGCTGGGCTGGAAAGGGGAGGCGCTTTTCCCGAAAGGCACCTACACCGTGGACGAAATCGAGCACAGCGGCACGCCGGACCGGCTGACCCTGCGTGCGCGCAGCGCGGACTTCCGCCAGACGCTTAACACGAAGCGCGAAAAGTCGTGGCACCAGACCAGCGTCGGCGAGGTGGTGAAAGAGATTGCCGGGCGGCACAAACTCAAAACGGCGATGGGCGAAGACTTGGCAAAGATGGCCCTCGATCACATTGACCAGACCAACGAGTCAGACGCCAGCTTCCTGATGCGGCTGGCGAAACAGTGCGGCGCGGTGGCCTGCATCAAGAACGGCAACCTGCTGTTTATCCGGCAGGGGCAGGGCAAAACAGCGAGCGGGAAAGTGCTACCGGCCATCACCCTCGTGCGGAAAGACGGCGACGGCCACCGCTTTACGCTGGCTGACCGTGACGCCTACACCGGCGTGATCGCAAGCTGGCTGCACACCCGTGAGCCAGAGAAAAAGCCGGAAACCACGGTGAAGCGCAAGCGCCGCAAGCCCGCCGCGCAGAAGAAGGAGCCGGAAGCAAAGCAGGGTGACTACCTGATCGGCACGGATGAAAACGTGCTGGTGCTGA
This sequence comes from Pantoea endophytica, assembly GCF_002858935.1. Lineage (GTDB taxonomy): Bacteria > Pseudomonadota > Gammaproteobacteria > Enterobacterales > Enterobacteriaceae > Pantoea > Pantoea leporis. The sequence continues at coordinate 190,107 of NZ_PJRT01000020.1, forward strand.
GCCGCACCTACGCGAACAGGGCCAACGCCGAGCGCGCCGCAAAAATGCAGTGGGAGCGGCTGCAGCGCGGGGTGGCGACGTTCTCTATTCAGCTGGCGCGTGGTCGCGCAGATCTCTACACGGAAATGCCGGTAAAGGTGAGCGGGTTTAAACAGCAGATTGATGCCGGGGAGTGGATTATCACGACGCTGACGCATGGGCTAACTGCAGAGAACGGATTTACAACAAGTATTGAGCTTGAAGTTAAAATTGACTCATTAGAGATGGAATAAATTAGGTTTAATCTAATTTTAATTGTAGCATTAGCAAAAAAGCTAAGCCGGAGGCGCGTATGATGAACTGTCCTTTGTGTGGCAATGCTGCACATACCCGAAGTAGTTTCCAGGTATCAAAGGAAACAAAAGAGCGTTACAACCAATGCCAGAACATCAATTGCAGTTGTACGTTTAAATCTCACGAAACGGTTTCAGAAATAATCATGAGTCCCGGAAAAGTTAAACCCGTTCCTCCTCACCCAGATCGTTCGCTGCAGGGCTCACTTTGGATGTGAGCGTTGTATTTCCATTACCCGCTTAGGCGGGTTTTTTTATGCCTAATGGTCGCCCGCTTTACTTGAGAGTGTCGCAACCCTAAAAAGTCGTGCGACACTTTTGCGACACTGCCACTTTGGACAACAAAAAAGCCACCATGAAAGGTGGCTTAAATACATGATTATAATAACTAAATTTGGTGGCCCCTGCTGGGTTTGAACCAGCGACCAAGCGATTATGAGTCGCCTGCTCTAACCACTGAGCTAAGGGGCCAGCGGAGCGGGGATTATAGAGTATCTTGTTAGGGTGATCCAGAGTTCGCCATTTGGATGGTGAAAATTACAGCAATAGCTGACTCATTGATCTCAAAAGAAAATTCTATCGTCCCACGCTCTATCGCTTATTAAGCGCCCAACCAGCATTGGTTTTTGAGACCAGGCTCATTCGAAAGTTTGCTTATGCTACAAATAGCGTGATGCAGGCTTGTTAAGCGAGATGAACGGCAATATGGCGATGCGTGCTTCTTCGTAACTCTGCCAAAGCTGCACATCTTCAACGGATGGTATTGTTATCAGTTCGCCGGCATCAAGTCCACGTAGCGCAGCCGAGACTAAATCATCCACTTCCATCAGCATCTCAGCGGGAAGTTCGTTAATGGATTTTCCTGCGCGCTCGAAAATCTCGGTACGCGTTAAGCCTGGCAACACCGCCTGCGTACGCACACCGCTTTCGGCTAATTCACGATGCAAATTATGGGTCAGGGAAAGCACATATGCTTTGCTGGCGTTGTACGCGCCATTCGCCGATTCGCTCACTAGCGCTAGCACTGAAGCAATATTCACTATCGTACCATTGCGACGTGCACGAAACGCCTGCGCAGCAGTGTGGGCCAGCTGTGTCAGCGCCACGATATTTAATGTCAGCATTGTTTGAATTTTCGCGATGTCACCGTCGATGAATTTACCTTCAACCGTCATGCCCGCATTGTTTACCAGCAGAGTTATCGCTTTATTTTGCTGGATTTCGTGATCGACTCTTTGCAAATCATCATGGTTGGTGAGATCGGCCGCTAACACGCTGACTTCAACGCCATGTGATTCACGCAAAGATTGCGCCAACAGATTGAGCCTGGCTGCATCGCGCGCCACCAGAATCAAGTTTGTGCCGCGTGCTGCCAGCTGTTTTGCATAGGTTGCGCCAATTCCGCTTGATGCGCCGGTGATCAAAGCCAAGTGTTGTGACATGGTGTATTCCTTTAAATGATGGTTATCATATTTACGAGGTTTAATATGACGATCATAATATTTGTCGTCAAGCTAGAATATGATGGTTGTAATAATTACACTGATTGCTATCAACGATATCGGAGTCAATGAAGATGGAAAAGCTGAGCCATAAAGCGCGTACGCGACAGCGCATTCTGGATGAAGCCTCTGTGGTAATGCGCGAGAACGGCACTGAAAGCATCGGTGTCGCGGCGCTGATGAAGCGCGTGGGCTTAACGCACGGCGGCTTTTATGCCCACTTCGCCTCGCGCGAAGATTTAGTGCAAGCGGTGATCGCTGAGATGTTTGCCGATTCGGCGCGCCGCTTTGCTGATATCACCTCAATTAACGATCCCGCTGAACGACTGAGTCAGTTAATCGATAGCTATTTATCCGAGCATCATTGCAACACGCCGGGTGAAGGCTGTCCGCTGCCTGCGCTGGTGAGTGAAATGGCACATTTACCGGTTGAGGCGCGCACACTATTTTCCCAGCGGCGAGAAGCCATGCGGCAGCGCCTGGCGTTGACGCTACATGAACTTAACCATCCGCATGCGGATGACGCCGCGACCACCATGTTGGCTGAAATGGTTGGCGCGGTGGCAATGGCACGTGCTTGTCCGGACGACGAGGAAGCACGTACGATGCTGGCGAGCAGTCGTCGGTCGGTAAAACAACGCTCCGGACTGGAGATGGCATGAGCGAGCACGATATCCGCGACATTATTGCGCCTGATTTACAGGTGCTGTTTTGTGGCATCAATCCGGGCAAATCGTCGGCGCACACCGGATTTCACTTTGCGCATCCCGGTAATCGCTTTTGGAAGGTGATTTACCAGGCCGGCTTTACGCGCGAGTTACTTAAGCCCGAGCAGGAGCAGCGGCTGCTGGAAACTGGCTGTGGCATCACCATGCTGGTGGAGCGTCCAACGGTGCAGGCTAACGAGTTGGACGGCGATGAATTACGCGACGGTGGTTCACGCCTGCAACAAAAGATTCTGCACTATCAGCCGCGTGCGTTGGCGGTGTTGGGCAAGGATGCTTTTCAGAAAGCGTTTCGTCAGCGCAAAGTTGAGTGGGGCGAGCAGCCGCAAACGCTGGGTGAAACGCGTTTGTGGGTGCTGCCTAATCCGAGCGGGTTAAATCGTGCGACGCTGGAAGAGATGGCCGCATCCTATCGCCAACTGCATGATTGGCTGCAGAACAACGCGTGAAAGAGCTATTCTTCAGGCAATAAAAAACCCCGGCAAGCCAGGGTTTTTTCGTCTAGACAACGATTAATCGTCGAGGAAGCTACGCAGTACTTCTGAGCGGCTTGGGTGACGCAGTTTACGCAGCGCCTTGGCTTCGATCTGACGGATACGCTCACGCGTTACATCAAACTGTTTTCCAACCTCTTCCAGCGTGTGGTCGGTGTTCATATCGATACCGAAACGCATACGCAGCACTTTCGCTTCGCGCGCGGTCAGGCCAGCCAACACGTCGTGGGTCGCTGAGCGCAGGCTTTCCGAGGTTGCGGAATCCAGCGGCAGCTCCAGCGTGGTGTCTTCGATAAAATCGCCCAGATGCGAATCTTCATCATCACCAATCGGCGTCTCCATAGAGATCGGCTCTTTAGCGATTTTCAGCACTTTGCGGATCTTATCTTCAGGCATCAGCATACGTTCAGCCAGCTCTTCCGGCGTCGGTTCGCGACCCATCTCCTGCAGCATCTGACGCGAAATACGGTTGAGTTTGTTGATGGTCTCAATCATATGCACCGGAATACGGATGGTGCGCGCTTGGTCAGCGATAGAGCGGGTGATAGCCTGACGGATCCACCATGTAGCGTAAGTTGAGAACTTATAACCACGACGATATTCAAACTTATCAACGGCTTTCATCAGACCGATGTTGCCTTCCTGAATCAAATCGAGGAACTGCAGACCACGGTTGGTGTATTTCTTGGCGATAGAGATAACCAGACGTAAGTTTGCTTCAACCATCTCTTTCTTCGCACGGCGCGCTTTCGCTTCGCCGATAGACATGCGACGGTTAATGTCCTTCACCTGCTCGATGGTCAAGCCGGTTTCTTCTTCGATCTGCTGCAATTTGTACAGCGAACGATTCACATCATCTTCAACTTCCAGCAGCTTCTCAGACCATGGCTTGTTCATTGCCAGCGCGGCTTTGAACCAGCTTGGGTTGGTTTCGTTGCCGGTGAACAGCGTGATGAAGTTTTTTTTCGGCATCTTGCACAGTTCAATACACAGCTTCATGATCAGGCGCTCTTGCGTACGCACGCGCTCCATCATTTCACGCATATTGTTTACCAGGTAGTCGAACTGCTTCGGTACCAGGCGGAACTGCTTGAACACTTCAGAGAGATTCTGGATTTCGGCTACGGCGTCAGCATGGCTGCGACCTTTCGCTTTGATGACGGTACGCGTGGTTTCATACTGCGTACGCAGGTCGCCAAACTTCTCGCGAGCCAGTTCTGGATCGATAGAATTATCGTCGTCAGAGCTGTCGTCATCCTCTTCATCTTCTTCTTCATCGTCGTTTCGATCTTCCTGAGATAACTCAGAACCCACGTGCGTGGCGGTCGGCGCGATATCTTCTTCCGCGTTAGGATCGATGAAGCCGATGATCAAGTCAGACAGGCGATAGTCGCCCGCTTCAACGCGATCATACTGATCGAGTAGATAGGTGATCGCTTCCGGATATTCGGCTACAGAGCATTGGACCTGGTTGATACCGTCTTCGATGCGCTTAGCGATGTCAATTTCGCCTTCGCGCGTCAGCAGTTCAACGGTACCCATTTCGCGCATGTACATGCGCACCGGGTCGGTGGTACGGCCAATTTCAGATTCAACACTGGATAAAACCTGAGCGGCGGCTTCTGCGGCATCTTCGTCAGTATCGGAGCTGTTTTCATTCAGTATCAGATCATCAGCATCAGGCGCTTCTTCAACAACCTGAATACCCATGTCATTAATCATCTGGATGATGTCTTCGATCTGATCGGAGTCGACGATATCTTCCGGCAGATGGTCATTGACCTCAGCATAGGTCAAATAGCCTTGCTCCTTACCACGGGTGACAAGTAGCTTAAGCTGTGACTGCGGGTTTTGCTCCATAAGACGGTATCCACACTTCTGTTAATTAGATTGGTGTCGGTCGGCGCGAGCCAACTATAACAGTGAAGGCGTTGTGTTTTTGCCGCTGCCTACATCGCGGCCAGGGCTGAAGCCCATCTATAATCGGCACTTAAGCCGCTTGTGTTCTTTCCGAGGCTAACTTACTTGCCATTTTCAGTGCTGGCAGTGCTCGCAATCCTCACGTACTTCAGTACGCTCCGGTTGCTGTGCGCTGGCAGCACTGAAACTGGCTGCGACGTTGACGCCTCTAAATTTGTGCTGTGTGTTTCCGGCTTCGCTTATCGCGTCTATCATTCCGGAAATCACTGAACCAGAATGCTGTTTTTAACGTACTTGCAGTTCTGATCCCGTTAAAATCTTATTTTTTCGCTAATGCCTGGCTTAAAGCCCAGAATTCACGGCGTTCGACGGCGCTTAGGCCTTCCGTTCGCTCGCGTGCGATCAGCGCTTCAAGGCGCTGTTCGAGTGCGGAATCGTAAATGCTCGCCAGTGAATCCTGGAACACTTCTTCCGCCTCTTCATCCACTATCATGTGGTTCCAGGTGGCCAGTGTTTCAAGGGGCTGGCTAAAATTTGTTCCGCGATATAACTCTAGTAGCTGTCCGGTGGTCAGGCCAGGATTCTCTGTACAACGGCTGACTAACTCCACAAATAGCGGTAAACCCGCCATTTTTGACTGCTCCAGTCCATCCAGTGTAGGCACGATGGAGGCAAATTGCGGATTCTGCACTAATAACGCGATCAATACGCGCATGGTGGTGCGCTTCAACGGTGGGGCAGTTGGCAGCACTCCGCTTTCTGCCAGCTTCGGCATCAGCTTGTCTAACTGGTTATCGTCAAGAATCCCGAGTTTATTACCCAAGGTTTGACGCATATAAATGCGCAGCGTTTCACCGGGAATTTGACTAATCAGCGGTAACGCCAAGGTCGCCAGCTTGGTCTTGCCATCGCGTGTACTCAAATCCACTTGCGGCATCAGGCTGTCGAACAAAAATGTGGAGAGCGGTGTAGCCTGCTCCATCCGCGCTTCAAAGGCTGCTTTGCCCTCTTTGCGTACCAGCGTGTCCGGATCCTCGCCATCGGGCAAAAACATAAAGCGTAGCTGACGACCATCATTCATGTAAGGCAATGCGGTTTCGAGCGTACGCCATGCCGCTTCACGTCCGGCGCGATCGCCGTCGTAACAGCAAATCACGGTATCCGTTGAGCGGTAAAGCAGCTGAACGTGTTCAGCGGTGGTCGAAGTGCCCAACGAAGCTACGGCATAATCGATGCCAAACTGCGCCAGCGCCACCACGTCCATATAACCTTCGACAACCAGCAAACGCGTGGGTTGCGGATGATTTTTCTGCGCTTCATAAAGTCCGTATAACTGGCGGCCTTTATGGAAAATCGGTGTTTCCGGTGAGTTCAGATACTTCGGCGTATCGTTGCCCAGCACGCGGCCACCAAAACCAATCACGCGGCCACGCTTATCGCGAATAGGGAACATCACACGATCGCGGAAGCGATCGTAGGTGCGGCCTGAGTCATTACTGACCAACATGCCCGCTTCCATCAGCGATTCGCGATCGTCTTTCTGCTGCCCAAAGCGCTTCAGAGCATTATCCCAACCCGCAGGCGCATAGCCGATAGCGAAGTGATCGATCACTTCCTGACTAAGACCGCGCGTGGCGAGATAGTTCTGTGCAGATTGCGCTTGTGGATCACGCAGGCTCTGTTGATAGAAGCCGTTCAGGCCATCCAGCAACTGATAAAGACTTTGACGTTGATGGCGCTCCATCTGGCTAGGACCGTTGCCCGCTTCATACGGCACTTCTAAGCCATGAAGCGTGGCGAGCTCCTCAACGCTCTCAACAAATTCCAGACGATCGTGATTCATCAGGAAGTCGATGGCGTTGCCTTTGGCGCCACAGCCGAAGCAGTAATAGAACTGCTTCTCACCGCTTACGGTGAAAGAGGGGGTTTTCTCGTTATGAAAAGGACAGCACGCGTGATAGTTCTTACCCTGCTTTTTCAGCTTAACGCGGGCATCGATAATATCCACGATGTCCGTGCGGGCAAGTAAGTCGTTGATAAATATGCGTGGAATTCGTCCAGCCATAAGCCCCGATTTTTCAGCTCATAAACGACAACAAGCCGCGCTTCCTTTCGGAAAGCACGGCCTTTTACTTGACTCTGTCTGCGTTTATCACGCGGCGGAAGCAAGCTTCCGCAAGAAATTAGTACAGACGAGTGCGGCGTGCGTTTTCGCGAGCCAGTTTCTTGGCATGACGCTTAACTGCAGATGCTTTAGCGCGCTTACGCTCAGTGGTAGGCTTCTCGTAGAACTCACGGCTACGAACTTCTGCCAAAACACCTGCTTTCTCGCATGAACGCTTAAAGCGACGCAGTGCTACGTCGAACGGCTCGTTTTCACGTACTTTAATTACCGGCATGTAACTCTTACCTCGATAAAATTCGGTTTTTGCTGCTGACTGCGGCGCCAGCACATTTCAAAATGGTGCAGCATTTTACTCCAGCCGCGGCCGACTTGTAAAGCACCATGTATAATTTAGAACCAACAGGGGCATATGCCATCGCGGCTGCCGGTTTTTTCAGGCCGTGGAGTATAGCGCACTCTTTGTGCGACAGAAAAACACTTTTTCAGGGGCAAAGTCTCTGGCGTGAGAATTGCCTGTGTTACACTGCGCGCCGCACGAAGAGGGTGATAAAAGCTATGCGAGTTCTGGGTATTGAAACGTCCTGCGATGAAACCGGCATCGCGATTTACGACGATGCGTCCGGTCTGCTGGCAAATCAACTATATAGCCAGGTAAAACTGCATGCCGATTACGGCGGCGTGGTGCCGGAACTGGCATCGCGTGACCACGTCCGTAAAACCGTGCCGCTGATTCAGGCGGCACTGAAAGAAGCGGGCCTTGAGCCACAACAGATTGACGGCGTCGCCTACACCGCCGGGCCCGGATTGGTGGGGGCGCTGCTGGTTGGCGCCACCATTGGCCGAGCGTTGGCATTCGCCTGGAATGTGCCGGCGGTGCCGGTGCATCATATGGAAGGGCATCTTCTGGCGCCGATGCTGGAAGAGAATCCGCCGGAATTTCCGTTTGTCGCGCTGCTGGTTTCCGGCGGGCATACGCAATTGATCAGCGTGACCGGCATTGGTGAATACACCTTATTGGGCGAATCGATTGACGATGCGGCTGGCGAAGCGTTCGATAAAACCGCCAAGCTGCTGGGGCTGGATTATCCCGGCGGACCGATGCTGTCGCGTATGGCGCAGCAAGGCACGCCAAACCGTTTCCGCTTCCCGCGGCCAATGACCGATCGTCCGGGGCTGGATTTCAGCTTCTCCGGCCTGAAAACCTTTGCGGCGAATACCATTCGCGAGCATCAGGGCGACGAGCAAGCTCGCGCGGATATTGCTCGCGCATTTGAAGATGCGGTGGTTGATACCTTAATGATTAAGTGCAAACGCGCGCTTGAGCAAACTGGCTTTAAACGTTTGGTGATTGCGGGTGGCGTCAGCGCGAACCGCACGCTGCGTGAGCGCATGGCCGAGATGATGCAAAAGCGTGGCGGCGAGGTGTTTTACGCACGCCCTGAGTTTTGCACCGATAACGGCGCGATGATTGCTTACGCGGGCATGGTGCGCCTCAAAGGCGGCACCAGCGGTGGACTCAGCGTCAGCGTGCGGCCGCGCTGGCCGCTGGCAGAATTGCCCGCCATCTAAAATAAAAAACCGGCCTTGCGCCGGTTTTTTTATTTCTTCTTATTCCGCTTCCAGATCTTATTTTCCTGGCCGCGCCACAGGCGCTGGATGTTGTCGTGGTGCCGCAACAGAATCAGGCACGAGAGCATCGAAACGGGGAAAGTGAATTGCGGTTTGAACCACCACACGTAAAAGGGTGCGATCAGCGCGCTGACAATCGCGCCAAGTGATGAATAGCCGCTTAGCAGCACCGTCAGCAGCCAGGTGCCGGTCATCAATCCCGTCAAATCCCAGCCAATCGGCGCAATCGCACCAAAGGCCGTCGCCACGCCTTTACCGCCGCGAAAACGAAAGAACACCGGATAGATGTGGCCCAGACAGGCGGCAATCGCCGTGAGGCCAAGATAGAGCGGGGCAACGTGCAGCAGATAAGCAATCCACACCGGCAGCATGCCTTTTGCCACGTCGAAAATCAGCACCGCCGCAGCGGCGGCTTTGCCACCAATGCGCAAAACGTTGGTCGCGCCAGGATTGCCTGAGCCTTGCGAGCGCGGATCGGGTAAACCAGCCAGTTTACAGACCAATATCGCACTGGAAATCGAGCCGCAAAGATACGCGAAAATAATCATACCAAGCGCGATAGCACTCATAGCGTCGTACCGTTCCTTTTGGGTCGTTTTGTTCTCGATAAGCGTGGATAATACGCATAATCCGCCGGAAGTGGTATCCGGCTTAGCCAAAAACAGAGACTGACATCATGGATATCGTATTTATCGAGCAGCTTACCGTGTTCACAACTATTGGCGTTTACGACTGGGAACAGGGCATGCAGCAGAAGCTGGTACTCGATGTCGAAATGGCGTGGGACAACCGTCACGCCGCCGCCAGCGACGATGTGAATGATTGTCTGAGCTACGCCGATGTCACGGAAGTGATCCTCAATCATCTGCAAGGCCAGCGTTTTGCCCTGGTCGAAAGGGTAGCAGAAGAAATCGCCGATCTGTTGATGAATCGTTTCAAAACCCCTGGAGTACGCATAAAGGTAGGCAAACCGGGCGCTGTAGCGCAGGCGGCGAGCGTTGGCGTACGTATTGAGCGCGGGACTATTCCGAAATAAATCTTCCGTGATTGCCATCACAATGAAACCAAACCAAATTATGGTGTGTCTCACTTGAGACCGTTGCGCTAACCAGCAGGAAGTGACCGAATTTCTTAAGGTTTCCTTCAGCGTGACGCAGGCATAATTTCAGGCGGTAGCCCTTTGCGACCGCCTTTTTACTGTTTAAAACGGATAGAGGAAATATTTTGATGGCAGACATTCACCAGCTTTGGGTAGCTGCAATCCTGGGGGTTGTAGAAGGCCTCACGGAATTCCTGCCGGTCTCTTCCACGGGCCACATGATTATTGTTGGCCATCTGTTGGGTTTTGAAGGCCAGACCGCTGAAACCTTCGAAGTGGTGATTCAGCTCGGTTCAATTCTGGCTGTGGTCGTGATGTTCTGGCGCCGCTTGTTTGGTTTGATCGGCATTCACTTCGGTGAGGTCAAACATGAAGGCGTGGGTACGGGCAAATTAACCCTGATTCATATTCTGTTGGGTATGGTGCCTGCGGTGGTGATTGGTTTGCTGCTGCACGACCAAATCAAAACGCTGTTTAACCCGATCAACGTGATGTATGCGCTGGTGGTCGGCGGTGTGCTGCTGCTGGTGGCGGAATACTTCAAGCCGAAGCAGCCGAAAGCGGTTGGCGTTGACGATATCACCTACCGTCAGGCATTTATGATTGGCTGCTTCCAGTGTCTGGCGCTGTGGCCGGGCTTCTCGCGCTCAGGTGCGACGATTTCTGGCGGTATGCTGATGGGCGTGAGCCGTTATGCGGCGTCAGAGTTCTCGTTCATTCTGGCGGTACCGATGATGATTGGCGCCACCGGACTGGATCTCTACAAGAGCCTCGGCTTCCTGACGATGCAGGATTTCCCAATGTTTGCCGTCGGGTTTGTAACGGCTTTCGTCGTGGCGCTGCTGGCGATCAAGGTGTTCCTTGAGCTGATCAAGCGTATCTCGTTCGTCTCTTTCGCTATCTACCGCTTCATTGTTGCGGCCGTGGTTTACGCCATCTTTATGTAAGTTGCCCCGCGCGGCTGGTTACACTGGCCGCGCGTTAATCAATTGCGCCTGCAGCACCGCCACACGCCGACGCGTCAACTCTTCCCGCACTTCCGCCCCTTTAAAACCTGCTGCCACCACATCTTTAGTTGGCACCGCTTGCGCCAGCGCAAACGCCTGACGCAAATAGTCGCCTTGCGGATAAGCCATGCTTTCCAGACCCGCACGCCCGCGCGCATCCGCTTCGCTGGTCAGCGCCATCTTCTCCACACGATCGGGCTTGCGCCAGGCATCAATTCGATCAAAAAGCGCGATTAACGCGTCAGCTGGCTGGCGTTCAATGGTGTGCACCACGTCATGGAATTCGGTCACCACTAACGCCAAATCACGCACCTGATTCGGCACGCGCAGGCGCTGGCACAGCGCTTCAACAATCGGCACGCCCGCGAGGCCATGACCATGATGGCTCGGCCATTTTTCTGCTGGCGTCAGCGCCTTACCGACATCGTGGAACAGCGTAGCGAAACGCACATCAAGCTGATCCGAGAGCGCAGCGGACATCGCCAGCGTCATCAGCGCATGGATGCCGGTATCAATCTCGGGATGCCATTTGATCGGGGCCGGAATGCCATAAAGATTATCGATTTCCGGGAACAGCACCTGCAGCGCGCCGCAATCACGTAATACCTGGAAATAGACCTGTGGATTACGCGTCAGCAATGCTTTTTCCGTCTCTTTCCACACCCGTTCTGCGGTGAGATGCGCCAGTTCGCCGCTGACCGCCATTTCGCGCATCAGCGCCTGGGTTTCATCAGCAATCCGGAAATTCAGATGGGCAAAGCGGGCGGCGAAACGCGCCACGCGCAGTACACGCAGCGGATCTTCGTTAAAGGCGGTGGAAACATGGCGCAGCTGGCGTTTCGCCAGGTCGCGCTGACCGCCATATGGATCAATCAGCTCGCCGCTGTCGCTTTGGGCGATGGCATTGATGGTGAGATCGCGGCGCTGCAAATCTTGCTCGAGCGTGACATCCGGCGCGAACTGCGTCACAAAGCCGGTGTAACCGTTGCCGCTTTTGCGTTCCGTACGCGCCAGCGCATACTCTTCACGGCTTCGCGGATGCAAAAAAACCGGAAAATCCCGGCCAACCTGCTGATAACCTTCCGCCAGCATCGCATCTGGCGTCGCGCCTACAACAACCCAATCTCTATCTTTTACCGGCAAACGCAGTAAGGCATCGCGCACTGCGCCACCGACCAGAAACGTCTTCACTCAACCACTCCAGAGGCAGATCAAAAATTGCGTGCTGAACACGCTTGTTACTTTATTGTTGCATACTTTGGCTAAATATCGGGCACGCCAAAAAGGGCATCTTACGATCCCCTTAAATAAAAGAACAAATCTGCGTGGCGCGTTAGTTCATCCAGCGATCGTTTTTCTTACGACGCGGCACCATATGCGGCAGCAACAGACCCAACAGCAGACCAACGCCCAGCACGCCGCCGCCATACATAAACCATTGCATGATGATGGTGCGCTGCTTGTCATCCAGTTGCACATTGGCGGCGCTGACTTTCTTCTGCGCGACAATCAGCTCATTTTTTAGCTTCTGATTTTCCGCTTTCAGGCCATCAATGGTGCCGTCGCTATTGGCGACTTTGTTCTGCATCTCAGAAGTGCGCTGATTCCAGCTGTTGTCAATATTCGCTAGCTTGGCCGTCAGATCTTTAACCTGCTGCTCCAGTTGCGGTACGCGGGTACGCAGGCTAGGACTGGCGCTCAGTTGCGACAGTGGAATCCAGTTAGTTTTGCCTTCTGCATCACGAATCTGACCATATTGAGAGTCGTTATTGGTCTGCAGCAAGGTCACTTCCTCTCCGGCGTTCAGCTTACCGATCAGGCGATATTGATCGCCTGGACCGCTGCGCACCCAAGTGGATAATTCATCGGAGATGTAGCGTTTTTCGTCAGCAGCATGAGCAGGTGTGATGGCGCTGAAAGCCAGCAAAGAAAGGGCAGCAAGTGTGATTTTTTTCATTCGATGTCGTTTTTTCTTAATGGCGTAAAATTACCGGCACAGTCTGGAGACGCTTCTCAAAAATCTGAATGAGAACTATCCTGGTCTCAATCCGGTGCGAAAAGGGTCGTAAAAGCACAAGAAAGCGGAGACAGCGGGCTTCCGGTGCATTACTCTTCGCCAGATTAAACTCGTAAGTGCCAGCAGCGTATTGAATAAAAAATTATGACCATCGAAATCGAATTAAAGTTCATTGCTACACCGCAAGCCGCCGAAAAACTGGCGGAAAAGCTTGCCGCGTGGCCACATCAGCACTTCGCCGCGCGCGAGCTGACCAATATCTATTATGAAACCGACGACAACCAACTGCGTCGCTGGGACATGGGCCTGCGCATTCGTGGCGTTGATCAACGCTATGAAATGACGCTGAAAGCGGCCGGTAAAACCGTTGGCGGTCTGCATCAGCGTCCGGAATACAATGTTGATCTCACGGAGCCGCAGCTGGATATCGCGCGCCTGCCAGCCGAGATTTGGCCGCAGGGCACCGATATTGCTGCACTGCAATCGCGCCTGCAGCCGCTGTTCAGCACTCATTTCCAGCGCGAAGCCTGGTTGGTGCAATTTGGCGACAGCGAAATTGAAGTGGCGTTTGACCGCGGCGAAGTCGCTGCCGGTGAATTTAGCGAACCGCTTTATGAAGTCGAGCTGGAGCTTAAAAGTGGTCAACGCGATGACATGCTGAAGTTCGCTGAAGCGCTGGTTACGATGGGCGGATTACGTCTCGGCAGCCTGAGCAAAGCCGCGCGCGGCTATCAGCTGGCGCAGGGTAACTTACCGCGCCCCATCCGTACGTTGCCATTGCAGAAAATCGCCGCGAAAGCGTCGGTTGAGCAGGGCATGATCAACGCAATGACTGCGGCACTGAATCATTGGCAATATCACGAAGAAGTGTGGCTGCGTGGTAATAAAGATGCCAAAGCAGCGGTAATTGATGCGCTGGAAACGCTGCGTCAGGCGTTCTCACTGTTTGGTGCGTTGGTGCCACGCAAAGCCAGCAGCGATCTGCGCCAGAAATTAACCCGTCAGGAAGAGTTGCTGGCCGATGATGAGAACAATGCTGAAGCTACCTGCTTTTCGTTAACCTCGGTTGAAGCTCAGTTAGCACTTACTCACTGGCTGGTTGAGTCGCAGTGGCAAAAATGGCTCGACGACAAGAGCAAAAGCAAGCTGCAGGGATCGTTCAAGCGCTTCAGCGATATTATGCTAAGTCGTATTGCCGCCGATCTCAGAGAAACATTCGTTGATATTCAACTGTTCAATGAGTTCCAGGATAAAGCGACGCGCCTGAATCGCCAGTTGTTGGCGGTGAACCTGCTGGCGGGTGCTTATCCGGCCGAAGAGGTGAATGTTTGGCTGGACGGTTGGCTGGAGTTACAGCATGCGATTCGAGAGAAGCAGGAACGTGGCTTAATGCATCTGGTTAACCTGGCCGTGCGCCCCGCACCTTTCTGGCTCAATAGCGGAATCAAACGCTAACGAAAAATCCAATCAGGGAGAGAAGATGTTGTTACCGTTACCGGCGCTCATGCAGGCGCAGTTGGCTAATGTGGCAGAGCGACTTAATTTGCCATCCTCAGCGTTCACGCCAGAACAGGCGGGCGCGCTGACCTTTAGTGACTTTATCCTCGATAACCTGCAGCAGCATCCCGAATGGTGGCAGCATCTGCAACAGCAAGCGCCTGCGCCAGATGAGTGGCAGCACTATGCCCGCTGGCTGAATGACGTGCTGCACTCGGTTGAAAATGAAACCTCCCTGATGCGTGAACTGCGTTTGTTCCGTCGTCATATGCTGGTACGCATCGCCTGGATGCAGGCGCTGCAACACGCCACTACCGAACAAAGTTTGCAGCAACTCAGCACGCTGGCGGAAATCCTCATCGCTGCCGCGCGCGACTGGGTTTGGCAGGATTGCAGCCGCGACTTTGGTACGCCATGCAATGAAGCGGGTGAAGCCCAGCCGATGCTGATTCTCGGCATGGGTAAACTCGGCGGCTGTGAACTCAACTTCTCTTCTGATATCGATCTGATTTTTGCCTGGCCGGAAAACGGCGTAACCCAAGGTGGACGGCGCGAGCTCGACAATGCGCAATTCTTCACGCGCATGGGGCAGCGGCTGATCAAAGTGCTCGATCAACCAACGGTGGATGGATTTGTCTATCGCGTGGACATGCGCCTGCGTCCGTTTGGTGATAGCGGTCCGCTGGTGCTGAGTTTCGCGGCACTGGAAGATTATTATCAGGAGCAGGGCCGCGACTGGGAACGCTATGCGATGGTCAAAGCCCGGCTGATGGGCGACGATCATGGCCACTGGAGCCAGGAATTGCAGCAAATGCTGCGGCCGTTCGTCTATCGCCGCTATATCGATTTCAGCGTGATTCAATCGCTGCGTAACATGAAGGGCATGATCGCGCGCGAGGTGCGTCGACGCGGCTTGAAAGACAACATTAAGCTCGGCGCCGGTGGCATTCGTGAAACGGAATTCATTGTGCAGGTGTTCCAGTTGATTCGCGGTGGACGTGAGCGCTCACTACAATTGCGCTCCTTGCTCCCTACGCTCAAAGCGATTGGTGAGCTGGCTTTGTTAAGTCAGAAACAGGTCGATCATCTACGTGAAGCCTATTTGTTCCTGCGTCGGCTGGAAAACCTGCTGCAAAGCATTAATGACGAGCAAACGCAAACGCTGCCAGAGAACGAGCTCGACCGCCAGCGCTTAGCCTGGGCGATGGGCGCGGCAGACTGGACCGCGCTGATGGCGCAGCTTGAGCTGCAAATGGCCGGTGTGCGCGCCATCTTTGACGAGCTGATTGGCGACGATGCACCGGATGTCGACGATCAGCCGCAGTTGGCTGAGTTTGCCGGGCTGTGGCAGGACGCGCTGGAAGAGGGCGATCTCATCCCGGTGGTACCGCAATTGGACGATGCGCAGCGTCACGCGCTTTACATCGCGTTGAACAACTTCCGCCAGGATGTGAGCCGCCGTACTATTGGTCCGCGCGGTCGTCTGGCGCTCGACCAGTTGATGCCGCGTCTGCTCAGTGAAGTTTGTCCGCGCGAAGATGCCGATGTGCTGCTGAATCGTCTGACGCCGTTGTTGCTGGGCGTGCTGACGCGCAGCACTTATCTGGAATTACTCACCGAATATCATGGCGCGCTGCGTCATCTGATTCGTCTGTGTGCCGCGTCACCAATGGTTGCCAGCCAATTGGCGCGCTATCCGCTGCTGCTGGATGAGTTACTCGATCCCGCAACGCTGTATCAACCTACCGCAACCGACGCTTACCGCGACGAACTGCGCCAATATCTGCTGCGTATTCCCACCGATGACGAAGAGCAGCAGTTGGAAGCATTGCGCCAGTTTAAACAGGCGCAGCATCTGCGCATCGCCGCTGCCGATATTGCTGAAACGCTACCCGTAATGAAAGTGAGCGATCACTTAACCTGGCTAGCAGAAGCGATTATTGAATCCGTGGTGCAGCAGGCCTGGCAGATGATGGTGCAGCGATATGGTCGTCCATCGCATTTGACTAGCGACAATGAGCGCGGTTTTGCGGTTGTCGGTTATGGCAAGCTGGGTGGTTGGGAGCTGGGTTACAGCTCTGATCTTGATTTGGTGTTCCTGCATGATTGTCCGGATGATGCGGAAACCGATGGCGAGCGCGTCATTGATGGTCGCCAGTTCTATCTGCGCCTGGCGCAGCGTGTAATGCATCTGTTTAGCACGCGCACGTCGTCCGGCATTTTGTATGATGTGGATGCGCGTCTGCGTCCTTCTGGCGCGGCGGGTATGCTGGTCAGTACTTTTTCCGCTTTCAACGAATACCAGCGCAGCGAAGCATGGACCTGGGAACATCAGGCGCTGGTGCGCGCGCGCATCGTGTTTGGCGAACCTGCGCTCTGTGAACGCTTTGATGAAATCCGCCGTAACGTTCTTTGCCTGCCGCGAGACGTTGAGACGTTGCAAAAAGAAGTGCGTGAAATGCGCGAAAAAATGCGGGCGCATCTCAGCAACAAACAGAAAGGTCGCTGGGAAATTAAGACCGATGAGGGCGGTATCACCGACATTGAATTCATCGCGCAATACCTTGTCTTAAGCTACGCGGCCGATCAGCCAGCGTTGACGCGTTGGTCGGATAATGTCCGCATTTTCGAATTGATGGCGCGTCATGGCATTATGCCGGATGAAGAGGCGCAGGCTTTGACGCATGCGTACGTCACGCTGCGTGATGCACTGCACCATCTGGCATTGCAGGAATTACCGGGCCATGTGGCGCCTGAAGCCTTTGTCGCTGAACGCGCGGTGGTCAACAACAGTTGGCAGCGTTGGTTAAGCGGTATCCAATCTGACAGCGCGGAACAGTGAGCCTGATGGCTTATGTGGTAATATCCCGCGCATTATTTTGACCGTGTTGGAGTCTCTGAATGAAAGTAACACTGCCCACTTTTGGCAAGGCCACTGTGCTGGTCGTCGGCGATGTGATGTTAGATCGCTATTGGTATGGCCCAACCAGCCGTATTTCCCCGGAAGCGCCGGTGCCGGTGGTGAAAGTGGATACCATTGAAGAGCGTCCAGGCGGCGCGGCAAACGTCGCCATGAACATTGCTGCGCTCGGTGCAGCATCACGGCTGATTGGCTTGACCGGCGCCGATGATGCCGCGCGCGTGTTGAGCGAAACCCTGCAAAAGGTCAACGTCGACTGTGATTTTGTGGCGGTACAAAGCCATCCAACCATCACCAAATTGCGCGTGCTTTCGCGCAATCAGCAGCTGATTCGCCTCGATTTCGAAGAGGGTTTTGAGGAGATTGATCCGCAGCCGATTCACGATCGTATGCGTCAATCGCTGACGCAAGCGGGTGCGCTGGTGCTGTCTGACTACGCCAAAGGCGCGCTGAACAGCGTGCAGACCATGATTCAATTAGCGCGTGAAGCTAATGTGCCGGTGTTGATTGATCCTAAAGGCACGGATTTTGAACGTTATCGCGGTGCAACGCTGCTGACGCCGAATTTGTCTGAATTCGAAGCGGTTGTGGGTAAATGCAAAAGCGTGGAAGAGATTGTCAGTCGTGGCATGCAGTTAATCGCTGATTATGAGCTTTCCGCGCTGCTGGTAACCCGTTCTGAAAACGGTATGACGCTGCTGCAGCCGGGCAAAGCGCCGCTGCATCTGCCTACGCAGGCGCAGGAAGTGTATGACGTGACCGGTGCGGGCGATACGGTGATTGGCGTGCTAGCCGCAGTGCTGGCGGCTGGCGACAGCCTGGAAGAAGCCTGTTTCCTGGCGAATGCTGCGGCTGGCGTCGTCGTCGGGAAGCTCGGTACTTCCACTGTCAGCACTGTTGAGCTGGAAAATGCCATTCACGCCCGTCCGGAAACGGGATTTGGTGTGATGACCGAAGCGGAGCTGAAAGCCGCTGTTGCGCTGGCGCGTCAGCGTGGTGAGAAAGTGGTAATGACCAACGGCGTGTTCGACATCCTGCACGCTGGCCATGTTTCTTATCTGGCGAATGCGCGCAAGCTGGGCGATCGCCTGATTGTGGCCGTTAATAGTGATGCCTCGACGAAGCGTCTGAAAGGCGAAACGCGTCCGGTCAATCCGCAAGAAAACCGTATGATTGTGCTGGGTGCGCTGGAAGCGGTGGATTGGGTGGTGCTGTTTGAAGAGGATACGCCACAGCGTCTGATTGCGGGAGTGCTGCCAGATCTGCTGGTAAAAGGCGGCGACTACAAGCCGGAAGATATCGCGGGTAGCAAAGAAGTGTGGGCGAACGGTGGTGACGTGCGCGTATTGAACTTCGAAGATGGCATCTCAACCAGCAACATCATCAAAACGATTCGCAGTCATTAAGTGTGAATGGGCGGGAGGAAAACTCCCGCCCATTAGCTTACTGCGGAGTATCAATTTTCCCAGCGGGATCTGGCGTGATGATCGCCGGCGCGGGTGCCGCTGGACTTTCACTTTCTAACTTCGCCAGGCGCTGTTCCAGCGCAGCTAATTTCTCGCGCGTGCGCAGCAGTACCTGCGTCTGCACATCAAACTCTTCACGATTAACCAGGTCCATGCGCGTCAACTGCGCCTGCAATACCTGACGGATTTTCTTTTCGACATCATCGCCAAAATCGCGAATCCCTTTCGGCATCGCTTCATGTACCTGGCGAGCCAGTTGTTCAATTTTTTTCGTGTCGATCATGATTATTTCCTGGTTACGGTGGCCGATAGCTGCGCGTGTTCGGACTCAATAGCTATTAAGTGTAATGCCTGAAACGAAAAGGTTAAACCTGAAATCCGCAACGCAGGAAATGCAAAAGCATTTGCACTTTTGTCGATTGCCCGACCAGATGATTGGCGTTATAGTTTGTTCGCTTATTCTCAGGGCGGGGCGAAATTCCCCACCGGCGGTAAATCAGCTCTCGCTGAAAGCCCGCGAGCGCTCTCACAGTAATGTGAGAGGTCAGCAGATCCGGTGTAATTCCGGAGCCGACGGTTAGAGTCCGGATGGGAGAGGGTAACGACATCAGCCGGGCTTTGCCCGCGTCACGTTTTTGCCATGTGTTTTGTACGCACTCCTAAGCACGCCCTGGTTCTGGTAACTCATATTTTATAAGGTTTTTTTACCATGAATCAGACGCTTCTTTCTGAATTTGGCACGCCTGAACAGCGTGTAGAGCGCGCCATTGATGCGCTGCGCAACGGCCGCGGTGTAATGGTGCTCGACGATGAAAATCGTGAAAACGAAGGTGACATGATCTTCCCGGCAGAAACCATGACCGTTGAACAGATGGCATTAACCATCCGTCACGGCAGCGGTATTGTGTGCCTCTGCATCACCGAAGAGCGCCGTCAGCAGCTTGAGCTGCCAATGATGGTGGAAACTAACACCAGCGCTTACGGCACCGGTTTCACGGTGACAATTGAAGCTGCAAGCGGTGTGACCACCGGCGTTTCTGCTGCCGATCGCATCACCACGATTCGCGCTGCGGTGGCTGATGGCGCGAAGCCTTCAGACCTTAACCGTCCGGGCCATGTGTTTCCGCTGCGTGCGCGTGAAGGCGGCGTTCTGTCGCGTGGTGGACACACCGAAGCGACTATCGATCTGGTGACGCTGGCGGGATTTAAACCTGCAGGGGTATTGTGCGAATTGACCAATGATGATGGCAGCATGGCGCACGCGCCAGAAGCGATCGTGTTTGCAAAGCAACACGATATGCCGGTCGTCACCATTGAAGATTTGGTGGCATATCGCCGTCAGCGAGAAACGCGTCACGCCAGTTAACTGAATTAATACAGAAGAAAGAGGCCGGATAGATATCTATCTGGCCTCTTTTTTTTGTTTTAACGATTGGCGTAAAACACGTGATTGCCAATTACTACTGTACGCTGAAAGGTATGACGCCAGGCCGGTTTAGCATGATGTGCATGGAAAAAGGTCGCGCCTTTCGTTACGTCCTGTAATTCCCCTTCAACAATCTTCTGTGCCAGCTTTCTGGCGCGTTGCCAGCTTTTATCTTCATTTGGTGGATAACGATAAGGATGCTTTTTGAGAGACGTCCAGGAGAACTGCTTAGGTGCATACACCACAGGACAGATCTCTTTGACATCCCAATTGGCACGGTTCATGGTCACCGTACCAACGGCTATTTGTCCTTTAATCGGTTCGCCTCGCGCTTCATGGTAGATATTCATCGCCAGGCACAATATTGCTCCCTGTATTAACATAAATTCCAACTCATCTTTCTAAAACCGAGGGGAGTTTAAGAAGTAGATTGATTGGATGTAACAAGACTGGTCTCGCTCGGTCTTAGGTGCGGGCTATATCACTGATATCTAAAAGGCTCGCGTGCAATATTAAGACCTAACCTGTGTCGAATTTATCCGCCCTATATCATTCAAATTATCTGACAGAGACCATCATACTTATCAGCGTTAATCCCCTGGTGAAAGCGCGTATCGTAGCGGTTAACAAAGCGACACTCCGTCAGAGGATTAATCATGAGCACTACACGCATGCCTGCGCTGTTCCTTGGTCACGGCAGCCCGATGAACGTACTGGAAGATAATCGTTATACCCAAACCTGGCAGCAATTGGGCGCAACCTTGCCGCGTCCACGTGCGATTCTCGCGGTTTCGGCGCACTGGTACACACGCGGCACGGCGGTGACGGCGATGAATAATCCGCGCACTATCCATGATTTTGGTGGTTTTCCGCAGGCGCTATTTGATGTGCGCTATCCCGCGCCGGGATCGCCAGAACTGGCTCAGCAAGTGATGAATTTACTGGATCCGATCGCCGTTCATGCCGATCAGGAGTGGGGTTTTGATCATGGTTCCTGGGGCGTGCTGGCAAAAATGTATCCCGATGCCGACATCCCAGTGGTGCAACTGAGTATCGACGGCACTAAACCTGCTGAATGGCACTACGCCTTGGGGCAAAAGCTGGCGTCATTACGAGATGAGGATGTGATGATCGTGGCCAGCGGTAACGTGGTGCACAATCTGCGTATGCTGCGCTGGCAAGGCGCAGAAACTGCGTATCCGTGGGCGGAGAGCTTTAATCAGTTTGTACGTGAGAATCTGGATTTCCACGGTGAGGCAGCAGATCACCCATTGGTGAACTTTATGCAGCATCCGGATGCACAGCTTTCGAACCCAACGCCTGAACACTATCTACCGCTGCTCTATATTCTTGGCGCGCGTGCCGCTGATGAAGCGATCAGCATTCCTGTGGAAGGGATGGAGTTGGGGGCGATCAGCATGATGTCAGTGCAGATTGGCTAATGCGCAAGGCCGCCCGAAGAGTGCGGGCGGCACAGCTTTTATTCGATGAAGGTATGCGGATAGAAGCGCGACAGATCCTGCGTGATCAAGGCACGATCTTCGCGTAAGCCGATGCCCGCAGGTTGATCGTCAATCAGCCAGCTACCGATCAAGGTATAGCTATCACCGAATTTCGGTAGCTGATAGAACTGCTGGATAATCATGCCTTCTTCGCCATACGGACCATCGGCGCGGGCGATCTCCTGACCGTTTTCAATGATACGAATATTGGCACCTTCGCGCGAAAACAGCGGTTTCACCACGTACTTATCCAGCTGCGGCGCGTTCTTATCATCGGCAAAGTAAGCGGGCAGCAAATTGGGATGATTAGGGAACATTTCCCACAGCAGCGGTAACAGCGCTTTATTGGAAATGATGCTTTTCCAGGCCGGCTCCAGCCAACGCACGCCCGCATCCGCCAGCTTGGTAGAGAACACTTCGCGCAGCATGAATTCCCACGGATAGAGCTTAAACAGATTGCTGATGACCTGATCGTTTACGTCGGTAAACTGGCCTCTTTCACCCAATCCAATCTCGTCAATATAGAGAAATTCGCTCGGCAATCCGGCTTCAGTGGCGCAGTCCTGCAGATATTGCACCGTGGCGCGATCTTCCTCAGTATCACGGCAGCAGGAGAAGTGTAGCCAGTTGAAACCGAACTGCTGATGCAGCGTGGCGAAGCGCTCAATCAGCTTCTCTTGCAGGCTGTTGAACTGGTCGCTGCCTTGCGGCAGATTGCCCGCTTTGACCTGGTCTTCCAGCCAAATCCACTGAAAGAAGGCGGCTTCATACAGTGAGGTTGGTGTATCCGCGTTGTTTTCCAGCAGCTTAGCGTCACCTTTGCCATCCCATGCCAGATCGAGGCGCGAATAGAGCGAAGGCTGGCGCAATTTCCAGGAATCACGCACAAAGTCCCAGGTGTGCTTAGGAATACAGAAACGGGTGAGCAGCTCGTCACTGTTCACCACTTTTTCCACCGCCTGCAAACACATCTGGTGCAGTTCGGCGGTGGTATCCTCAAGCTGTTCAACCTGCGCTAGCGTGAATTGGTAGTACGCATCTTCACACCAGTAAGGTTCGCCATACATGGTGTGAAACTGGAAACCATACTCCGCGGCTTTTTCACGCCAGTCTGGACGTTCGGGGATTGCAATACGTTGCATGCTGCGGCTTAGCCTCCCAGCGAGCGGCTGCCGGTGCCAGAAGCACTGCTGCGCTGCATGGTGTTTTGTTTTGCCACGCTGTCACCAAAGCCGCCACGCGTAATGGTGGAAGTGGTCGCGGGTTTCGGCGCCATTGCTGTTTTCGGCACGTTGATGGTGCGGCCCGATGTGGCATTACCGTAGTTTTTACCCGCAGCATCAACAAATTTACCGTTTGCCGGGCTGTTCGGATTTTTTGGCGAGAACAGGGGCTGCTGGGCAAACCCAGCACCGCCGCTCATCATACGTCCCATCATGTAACCGGCCATCAACGGCATCCAGAAGCTACCGCTTTGCTGAGCTTCAGCATTGTTTGCGGTGGTGCCCACACCCGCTTGTGCAGGCGTTTGCTGGCATTGGTTTTCACCAAACTCAGCCACACAATCTTCGCGTGTAGCGTATTTTGGCGCGGTACGTTCGGCTTCTTTCTGTGCGTTGTTATACGCAGTGGTACATTGCGCGCTCTGGCCTGGATTGGCTTTGGCGCAATCATCCGCGTTTTGATAGAGCGACACCGTTTCGTCACTCTGCTCGCAGCCTGCCAGCATAAACACTGCGCTAACGGCAAAGGCGACTGGCGTTAAGTGGCGTGCCTGCCAGCTTTTACGAAAAGCGGCATGGCGAATATTTTTCGTCCGTTTCATTATTTTCATCCTGTGCCCAAAGGTGGGGTAAGGATAGGGGATGAGCGGTGGAAAATGAAGCGCGAAGCCAGATGGGGAAAGGATCTTTACGTAGCTATACGATTGAATGCGAAAGGGGCCGCATACGGCCCCCTGGGGAATTAATTACCGAATGGATTTCCGCTGCTGCGTGCGGCAGCTGGACGGGCTTGTGCGGCGGCTGAAGGCGATGAAGCTTTCGGACCGTTATCCACACGCGCGGCCTGCTGGTTATTCTCCGGCGCCACCACTTCAGGAGTCGTGGTGATCTCTTTGCCCAGCGTGCTGTTCAGCTGCTGCAGATCCTGCTCGTTCAGCGTACCCAGCGCATATTTGATATTCAGCTGGTTGATCAGATAGCTATAACGCGCATCTGAAAGCTGCTGTTTAGCATTGAACAGCGTGGTGGTCGCATCCAGCACATCAACGATGGTACGCGTACCGACCTGATACCCGGCTTCCATCGCATCCAGTGAACTTTGTGCAGAGACAACGGCCTGCTTATAAGCATCAATGCTGCTGATAGAGGCATTCACGTTATTGAATGATGAACGTACCGTCTGAACCGCACTACGATGCGCGCCTTCCAGCTGTTCGCTGGCCGCGACATAGTTGTACTGCGCCTGTTTCACCTGCGAGGTGACCGAGCCGCCGCTGTAAAGTGGCATGGTGAAGCTCAAGCCAACCTGGTTAGAACCTGTGATGGAATCGGTGCTGCCAGCGCTCTGATTGGCGCGACTGCCGCCATATTTGCTATTCGACATACCGGTTGAGGCGGTCAAATCCAGCGTTGGCATGTGGCCGGTTTCGGCTGAACGAATTTGTTCACGCGCCAGATCCTGGCTCAGACGCGCAGACAGCAAGGTCAGGTTGCGGCTTTCCGCTTCTTTCAGCAGGCTGGCCACAGCATTTGGACGCGCGGTTTTGAAACGATCGATATTCAATGAAGCCAGCGACAGATAATCCATGCCGGTAATCTGACGCAGCGATTCCACCGCATTATCGAGGTTGTTACGTGCGGTCACTTCGTTAGCCAGCACGGTGTCATACTGTGCACGGGCGTTTTGCACGTCAGTAATCGCGACCAAACCCACGTTAAAGCGCTGCGTGGTTTGATCCAGTTCGCGGTAGATAGATTGTTTCTGTGCTTCGGTGTAAGAAAGCGTGTCGATTGCCTTTAACACGTTAAAATAGGCAGTCGCCGTGTTAAGAATCAGGTCTTGCTGAGCAACCTGATAGGTAACATCTTGAATACCAGCCTGTTTTTCCTGCAGCGACAGCGCACGCCATTTCGACATATCGAAAATAGTTTGAGTTAATTGCAGAGAGGCGCTGGTCGTGTTGGAATGAAGTCCGCTGCTGTCACGGTAGCCATTGTTATAAGTGTAATCTGCGCCCAAGCCTAACTGTGGCAATAAAGGACTACGCGCTTCATTGATTTTCTCAAATGCAGCGTCGCGGTTAGCGGCAGAAGATCGCAGATCGGGGTTGCTAAGGCGCGCCTGCTGATAGACCTGCAACAGGTTTTCTGCCTGGCTGGCAAGGCTGAATCCGCCCAGAGTCAGCCCAATAAAAAGTGGGAGCAGTTTTTTCATTTGCATTCCTTTTGTTGCAGCAAAATGCACTGGTAGTGCTGCAGGTAAGCCAAAAAAATAATCGCCGATTCTACAGAGGCGGCGTCAGAGATAAGTTGGCTGAACGTGCCTTCTTCCCCTAATTTACGTAAATAATTCAAAAAGAACCACTCGGACGGAGCGGTAGACTTGGCTTTTCTTTGCTCCATCCCAATCTGCATAAGGAATCAGACGATGGCGAGTGAAAAAAAATCCCCTGTGACTTTCACAAAAAACGATGTAGAAATTATTGCACGCGAAACGCGTTACGATGGTTTTTTTTCCATCGTCAGCTACCGTTTCCGCCACCGTCGTTTTAATGGCGAAATGAGTGGTGAAGTGGTGCGCGAAGTTTTTGAGCGCGGACACGCCGCCGTGCTGCTACCCTATGATCCCTTGCGTGATGAAGTGGTACTGATCGAACAGATCCGCATTCCCGCTTTTGATTCCAGCCCAACGCCCTGGCTGCTGGAAATGGTGGCTGGCATCATCGAACCTGGCGAAACACCAGAAGATGTCGCACGACGTGAGGCGGTAGAAGAGGCGGGCCTTAAGGTTGGCCGCGTCAAACCGATAGTGAATTACTTAGCCAGCCCCGGCGGAACGTCTGAACGTTTATCGGTGCTGGTGGGCGAAGTGGATGCCAGCCTGGCAGAGGGAAATCACGGGCTGGAGGAAGAGAATGAGGATATTCTTGTCCATGTGGTGAGCCGCGAACAAGCTTATCGCTGGGTGGAAGAGGGGATTATTGATAACGCGGCATCTGTCATCGCCTTGCAATGGCTGGCGTTGCACCATGAAAAACTACGACAAGAGTGGAAGCTAAAATGAAACAGCGCTATACCCCTGACTTTCCCGAAATGATGCGCCTGTGCGAAACCAATTTCGCCCAGCTGCGTCGCCTGCTGCCGCGTAATGACGAGGCAGGCGCATCGGTGATTTATCAGGTGAATGGCGCCAGCTATCAGCTCACCATCGAAGAATCGACGCGTTACACCACGCTGGTGGAAGTGCGTCAGGTGGCGCCCGCCGTGAGTTACTGGAGCCTGCCTTCTATGTCGGTGCGGCTCTACCATGATGCGATGGTCGCTGAAGTGTGTTCCACTAAACAGATCTACCGATTTAAAGCGCGCTATGATTATCCTAATAAAAAACTGCATCAGCGCGATGAAAAACATCAGATTAACCAGTTCCTTGCGGATTGGTTGCGTTACTGCTTAGCGCACGGCGCTGTGGCAGTACCGGTTTGCTGATAGCGTAAAAAACGCAACGATGGCGTGGAGATTAAGGAAACGCTTTGGATAGCCTGCTAACTCTTCCTGCGCAAGATGGGTCTGATATCAGGATTTTACAAATCACGGATACCCATCTTTTCGCCGGAAAACATCAATCGCTGCTTGGGGTAAATACCTGGTCGAGTTTTGATGCGGTACTGGATGCTATTGAAGTACAACAGCGTCAGTATGATCTGATTATCGCCACTGGCGATCTCGCTCAGGATCACACCGTCGAAGCTTACCAACACTTTGTAGCAGGCATTAATCGTCTGCCAAAACCTTGCGTCTGGCTGCCGGGGAATCACGATTTTCAGCCGGCAATGGTGGATACGCTGGCCGACGCGGGCATCAAATCTGACAAGCACGTTCTTTTGGGCGATCACTGGCAACTGGTGCTGCTCGATAGCCAGGTATTTGGTGTGCCACACGGCATGTTGAGCGAATACCAGCTGGAGTGGCTACACACCGCACTTAGCAAGTACCCAGAACGCCACACTTTGGTACTTCTGCATCATCACCCGCTGGCTTCCGGATGTACCTGGTTAGATCAGCACAGCTTGCGCAATCCGCATCAGCTGGAAGCGGTACTGCAGCACTTCCCGCGCGCACGTAATCTGGTATGCGGCCATATTCATCAGGAACTCGATCTCGACTGGCATGGGCGCCGCGTGATGGCTTCACCATCAACCTGCGTCCAGTTCAAACCGCATTGCACTAACTTCACCATTGATACGCTGGCGCCGGGCTGGCGTTGGTTTACCTTGCAGCCCGACGGCACGCTGCAGACCGAAGTGAACCGCCTGCAAAGTGACATGTTCCGCCCCGATCTTGATTCCGAGGGCTACTAAGCAATGGCGGCGCTGATTTATCTGCATGGCTTCAACAGTTCACCGCAATCGGCGAAAGCCACGCAGCTGCAGCAGTGGCTCAACGAACAGCATCCGCATATTAATGTGATGGTGCCGCAACTACCGACGTTTCCGTCTGAAGCCGCCAGCATGCTGGAAGATCTGGTGATGCAATATGCCGGTGAACCGCTGGGATTGGTGGGATCGTCGCTGGGCGGCTATTTTGCTACCTGGCTGTCGCAGTGTTTTATGTTGCCAGCGGTGGTGGTTAATCCCGCCGTACGGCCGTTTGAGCTGTTAGTGGATTACCTCGGCGAAAACCGTAATCCCTACACCGGCCAGCAATATGTGTTAGAGTCTCGCCACATTTACGATCTGAAAGTAATGCAGATTGACCCTCTTGAAGCGCCCGATTTACTCTGGCTGCTGCAACAAACCGGCGATGAAATACTCGATTATCGCCAGGCGCTGGAGTATTACAGCGCATGCCGCCAGACGGTTGAAGAGGGCGGCAATCATGCCTATATCGGATTCGAACGCCATTTCGCACAGATCGTTGATTTTCTGGGATTAAACGCCCAGTGATCTTGCGAAGTGGGGCCATTTTCCTATTGCTAATCAGACATTTACGATGAGCCAATCAAGCTATAATGCCGATGCCATTGAGGTCCTGACCGGCCTTGAACCGGTGCGTCGTCGTCCGGGGATGTACACCGATACCACGCGCCCGAACCACCTGGGCCAGGAGGTGATCGATAACAGCGTCGATGAGGCGCTGGCCGGTCACGCTAAACGCGTGGAAGTCATTCTTCATGCCGACCAGTCGCTGGAAGTTATTGATGATGGTCGTGGCATGCCAGTGGATATCCATCCGGAAGAAGGCGTGCCAGCGGTTGAGCTGATTCTTTGTCGCCTGCATGCGGGCGGCAAATTCTCCAACAAAAACTATCAGTTCTCAGGCGGCTTGCACGGCGTCGGGATCTCGGTGGTTAACGCCTTGTCGAAGCGTGTGGAAGTTACCGTGCGACGTAACGGCGAAATCTACCAGATTGCCTTCGAAAATGGCGACAAGGTGCAGGATCTTACGGTTACCGGCACCGTCGGTAAACGCAATACCGGTACCAGCGTGCACTTCTGGCCAGATGAAAGCTTCTTTGATAGCCCGCGTTTCTCGGTTTCTCGTTTATCACATCTGTTAAAAGCCAAAGCCGTGCTGTGTCCGGGCGTTGAAATTGTTTTTAAAGACAAGGTCAATGACACCGAACAAACCTGGATGTATCAGGATGGCCTGACCGATTACCTGTGTGAAGCGGTTGACGGCTTACCCACGCTGCCGGAAAAACCCTTTGTGGGCAGTTTTGCTGGCGATGTGGAAGCGGTGGATTGGGCGCTGCTATGGCTGCCGGAAGGCGGAGAGCTGCTAACAGAAAGCTACGTTAACCTGATCCCAACCATGCAAGGCGGTACGCACGTTAACGGCTTGCGTCAGGGCTTGCTGGATGCCATGCGCGAGTTTTGCGAATACCGCAATATTTTGCCGCGCGGCGTGAAGCTGTCGGCAGAAGATATCTGGGATCGCTGCGCGTACGTGCTGTCGGTGAAGATGCAGGATCCACAGTTTGCCGGGCAGACTAAAGAGCGCCTGTCGTCGCGTCAGTGTGCGGCATTCGTCTCAGCGGTGGTCAAAGATGCCTTCAGCCTGTGGCTGAATCAAAACGTGCAGGCGGCTGAAATGCTGGCTGAGCTGGCAATCTCCAGCGCGCAGCGCCGCATGCGCGCCGCGAAGAAAGTAGTGCGTAAAAAACTCACCAGCGGCCCGGCGCTGCCGGGCAAACTGGCTGACTGCACCGCACAAGATTTGAACAAAACCGAGCTGTTCCTCGTCGAAGGGGATTCTGCGGGCGGATCCGCCAAGCAAGCGCGCGATCGTGATTATCAGGCGATCATGCCGCTGAAAGGTAAGATCCTCAATACCTGGGAAGTCTCTTCGGACGAAGTGTTGGCCTCACAGGAAGTGCATGATATTTCAGTGGCGATCGGTATCGATCCTGACAGCGAAGATCTGAGCCAACTGCGTTACGGCAAAATCTGTATCCTCGCGGATGCGGACTCCGATGGTCTGCACATTGCCACGCTGCTGTGCGCGCTGTTTGTGAAGCATTTCCGTACGTTGGTGCAACACGGCCATGTGTACGTGGCGATGCCGCCGCTGTATCGCATCGATCTCGGCAAAGAAGTCTATTATGCCCTGGATGAAGATGAGAAAGAGGGCGTGCTGGACCAGTTGAAGCGCAAGAAAGGTAAGCCGAATGTGCAGCGTTTTAAGGGCTTGGGTGAAATGAACCCGCTGCAGCTGCGCGAAACCACGCTTGATCCGAATACGCGTCGTCTGGTGCAATTGACGATCAGCGATGAGGATGTCGATCAAACCCTACGCGTGATGGACATGCTGCTGGCGAAGAAACGCTCGGAAGACCGCCGCAACTGGCTGCAAGAGAAAGGCGATTTAGCCGACCTCGAAGTGTAAAAAAACAGGGACGCCGCGGCGTCCCTGTTTTATTGCTGCTGTAATGCCTGTTTAATCCGCGTAATAACCGTGCTCCACTCTTCATCCTGCCCGCGCCCAAACAATCTCATTTGCGGATACCACGGCGATTCATCGCGATTTTCCAACCAGCGCCAGTCTCGCGCCCAGGCGGGAAGTAATACCCAGCAAGGTATCCCCATCGCCCCTGCTAAGTGGATCACCGACGTATCTACACCAATCACCAAATCCAGTTGTGAAATGACCGCGGCGGTATCCTGATAATCAGTGAATTGGGCACCAAGCGGCTGTATGTGTGGGAAGTCAGCGATTTCCTCTTCACCTGCACCTTTTTGCAAGCTAATCCAGTTGATATCAGGCAGGTCAAATAAAGGTGCAAACTGTGAAAGGTGCGCAAGCGATCGTTGGCTATCATTCTTATGCCCGCTGGCGCCTTTCCATACGATACCAATTTTTTTCCCGTTCCCCTTAATCGGCCACCTCGCCTGTTGTTCTGCAGAGCTAAACAGATAGGGATGATGCGCGCTAAAGGGCTGTGTTGAGTTGAGGAAGTGCTGCGGTAAATCCAGTAGAGAGCACCAGTAATCTGCCGGCGGCAACGTGTGTTGTACATCTTCCCGTGTCAGATAATTATCGAGGTGCGGCAGCGTAACCATCAATGATTTTAAGGACTTGTTACCCAGCATGATTACTTTTACCGCATGTTTTTCAGTTTTAACGCGTGTGAGATAACGACAAAACTGAATTTCGTCCCCCATGCCTTGCTCGGTCCTTACCAACAGCGTTTTGCCGCGCAGATCCTCTCCTTGCCAGTAGCGAATAGGGAGTTTCGGTAAGGTAAAGAAGCGATCGGGATTATCGGGCGCATAACGCGCCTGATAGTTAGACCAGCCAGCAGCGAAGTTGCCTTGTTGTAGTTGAACCATGCCGAGCGAATTTCGGCAACGTTGATCGGCGTCACGCACTTGCAATACTTGCTGCATCTGACTTTCTGCTTCTTGTAGCTGGCCCATGTGCGCTAGCAACGTACTTATGCCATAGCGGGCTTCGGTATAATCAGGCTGGCTTTGCAGCGCCAATCGATACTGATCTAAAGCAAGGTGATAGCGCTGCTGTTTATGCAGCAAAATAGCGTAGTTATTGTGACAGGCGGCATAGCCCATATGTGATTGCAGCGCAGCCTGATAACAGGCTTCCGCCTCGCTCCAGCACCCGGCGTCATAATGGGTTAGGCCAAGACCGTTGAGTAATCCCGCATCTGTTGGCGCAAGTTTTAGCGCCCGCTGATAATAGCGCTGCGCCGTATCCAGATCGCCGTTGCGCCGTGCAAGCCGTGCGGCTTCATGAAGGAACCAGCCATCGTAGGGAGCAAGCGTCAGGTGTGCCCGAATCTTACGCCAGGCTTCTTCCTGTCGCCCTTGCTTCAGCAACTGGGTTACCGCTTGTTGCTGACGTAAATCGTTAGCCACCCGAGGTTTATGGCGCATTGTGATATCCTGCCGCGAATAAAGTGGCGTAATTTAAGTCAAAAGTGTCAGAAACCGCGCTAAGACAGGTCTCGATCTTTAAGGATGGGAATTTGAAAATAACACTGGAAGAGTTACGTGCCTGGGTTGCGGTGGTGGATACCGGATCAATCACATCAGCCGCGGAGCAGTTAGATCAAACTAGCTCTGGCGTGAGCCGTGCGCTTAGCCGGCTGGAAGGTAAGCTGCAAACCACCTTAATGCATCGCACCACGCGTCGCCTGGCATTGACCGAAGAGGGGCTGATTTTTCTCGATCATGCGCGGCAGATTCTGGCGTCGGTTGAACAGGCGGAAGAACTGATCGCGCAGCGCCGGGACATTCCTTCTGGACGCTTACGCGTCAATGCCAATACGCCTTTTACCCTGCACGTCATTGTGCCGCTGGTGGCGGAGTTTCGTCAGCGCTACCCGCTGATTCAGCTGGAATTGAACACCGACGATATTGTGATCGATCTGCTTGAGCAGCAAACGGATATCGCTATTCGCATCGGCGAACTGCGCGATTCGACGCTGCGTGCGCGTGTGCTCGGAAGCAGCGCCATACGCCTGTTAGCCAGCCCAGATTATCTTGAAAAGTTTGGTGTACCGGAAAATGTTGATGCACTGGCGAACCATCAGCTGTTGGGGTTCAGTCAGCTTGATGTACACAACGTCTGGCCGGTTTGGCAGCGCGAAGGCGAGTTCCTGCGCATCAAACCTACGCTGTCCGCCTCCAGTGGTGAAACATTGCGTCAACTGGCTTTAGCTGGGCAAGGTATCGTACGTTTATCCGATTTTGTCAGCCGTGAAGATCGCGAGAGTGGGCGTTTGGTACAGGTTTTGGCAACGGAAACCCGTGAACAGCGTTTACCCATCCACGCGGTCTATTATCGCAATCAATCCCTTACCTCGCGCATTACCTGTTTTCTGAGTTTTTTACGCGAAAAAATTCAGGAAAATCATCTGTTATAGTCTTGTTCCTGCTCGATTATTTACCCTTCATCTTCATATCTTTATTCATAAAAACGCTTTAATTCATATAGTTAATTAACTAATAACTTTTCTGTCAATGTTGGGAAATTTTTTCTTTCCTAACGGGACGTTTCTTATGTCTCGGAAATCTCTCTTTCCCGATTATGTCGCTCACTTTGAGCCCGCACAGGTGGGTTAAGCCAGGGAGATTGTTGCGCTTGTACGCAATCGCACAATCAAAATCTAATGTACGGAAGGGATTAAACATGAACGTTTCGCCCGTGAGTGTTGCGGTTATTGATAAAAAAACAATAACGAAAGCGGAAGCATTGCGTGTAGGTAAAGACGGTAAAGCTGCAAAAGTTCAGGCTATTACCAACGGCAAATATTTGCTGACCCAGGGTAATGACGGCGTTGCACCAGAAAACATTACCGTTAAGCGTGTCGGGAAAGATTTGCTGGTGATGCTGGAAGGATCCGACGCCAGCGAACCGGATCTGATTATCGAAGACTTTTTCGCTAAATCAGGGGCTTTAGTTGGTAAAGCTGAAGATGGCGCCATGCATGAATACGTCGCTACCGATGGTGATGCCGATCACGATGCTGCCGCATTTGCTGATGGCGAAACCACCGCATTAGCGCTTGGAGAGAGCACGGTTGATACCGATTCTGGTTTCATGCTGGCCTCAGGATTTGAATGGTCCCCGGCGTTGATCGCTTTAGGCGGATTGGCGGCTATCGCTGCGGCCGCCGGCCTGGGCTACGTGGCAGCCAAAGAGCAGTATCAGGATAAAAACGCTCACGAAAACGGCAGCAGCGATCAAAATGGTGGGGACAACGGGAAGGGCGGTGATGGCGGCGGTGATGGCGGCGGTAAAGGTGGCGGCGACAGCGGCGGCGGCAATGTAAACGTCCCGGTAGTTAACGGCCTGTATGACGACGTGGGCAGCATTACCGGATTGATCGCGAAAGGCGGCCGTACCGACGACACCACGCCGACACTGAACGGCACGGGCACCAAAGGGAATGTCATTGAAATTTGGGATGGCAGCACAAAAATTGGTGAAACCACGGTTGGTGAAAACGGCACATGGTCCTTTACACCTGGTAAAGCATTGGGCGCCGGTAGCCACAGCATCACCACACGTGAACGCAATGAAAGTGGCGTAGTAGGCGATTCAAGCGAGGCCTGGAGCTTCGTTATCGATCTGACCGCCCCTGCCAAGGGCACCATTGGTAGCATGGTGGACGACAGCGTGAATCCGCCGAAAGAGATCGTGAAAGATGGCATCACCAAAGACAACACGCCGACGCTGGCGGGTAAAGCCGAAGCGGGCGCTACCGTTGAAATCTGGAAAGATGGCCAGTTGCTGGGCACTGCCAAAGTAGACAGCGAGGGTAACTGGACCTACACCAGCCCGACGCTGGCAGAGGGTAAACATGATTTCAGCATCGTCGTCGTGGATGAAGTCGGGAATAAATCGCTACCTTCCGAAGCCTGGATTATCGAGGTTGATACCGTAGCACCAGAAAATAAAGGCATTGGTGCCATCGCTGATGATGAAGGTAAGTTGATTGAAAATGGTGGCGAAACGCAAGACAGCACGCCAACCTTCTCTGGCGTCGGTGAAAAAGGCGACATCATTAAAATCATTGATAACGGACAGGTTATCGGCAGCACCGTTGTCGACGACGAAGGAAAGTGGCAATTCACCCCAGAAAAAGCCATTGGTAATGGCGATCACGAATTCCAGATTATTGAAGTGGATCCAGCAGGTAATGAATCTGCGCCTTCAGAAAAAGTCATTATCGAAATCAACGATCCGAATAACCCTATTGATCCCGGCAAGGAAGTGATTCCGAATCCCGATGTACCGGTAACTGGCGCGGTTGACGACGTGTATCGTGATGAAATGTTGGATAACGGCGAAAAGTATTTCATCGGTAAACAGCCTATTGCTAACGGCGATGCGGTGAATGATTCAACGATTTTTGTGGGTGGATCCGGCAACGCGGGCGATATCGTTTATATTTGGCTCAGTGGAAGCAATAACCATTATTACCTCTCCTCTGTCGTAGATGAGAACGGGAAGTGGAGTATCGCCACGCCAGAGTTATCTGATGATGTTTACAAGATTGAAGCGGCATTTAAAAATGCTGAGGGCGTAGTAACAGCCAAAACCGAAGCATTTGAAGTTGAGATCGATACGATTCCACCAGAACCCATCGATCCGGGCGATCTCTTCCCTGATCTACTCAGCCATGTTGAATTATCTGAGCTGCTCTCGGCAAACGGTGACACGTTATTCAATGAAGTGCAGGAAGAATCTGCATTACTCAATAATATTGATGAAAGCATTTTAAGTAATACGATTTTTGATGCGGATATTAAGAGTTCTGCAGTGGACGGCGTGATGTCTCTCGATATTACAGCTTTGAAGGATTTAGATATTCATTATTTATCTGAATAATTATCACATCATTGCGATTAATAGAATAAAAACAGGCGTCGTCTGGCGCCTGTTTTCTGGAGTTATAATGAAACTTAAAAAATATGCTATTGCCACGGTGCTTGCGTCATTGTCCATCAGCGCAACGCTCCAAGCGCAATCTAATTTTGGCAAAGCCTGGCAATCCATGCCTGCAGCGGCCTCAGAGCAAACCCGCATCGTTTATTATCGTGCTACAGACGATAATAATAACAAAGCAGCACACATCTATGTTGATGGCGAATTCCAAACGGCATTATTAACCGGTGGCTACACGGTGTTTTGCCTGAAACCGGGTGTACATTCATTGGGGAGCTATATCGATGATGCGCCGGGTTATCAGGGCAAGCAGCAACAGCCATGGCGCGATAATCTGGCGGCGGGCAAAACCTATTATATTATTGCCAGCCTTGACGGTTCTGGCCGTCCTCTGGTGATGGATAGCGAACAGGCTCAGCAGCAATTAGTAGGAACACGTCAGCAAACTCACTTGCTTTCCCGCGCGTCAGCGGTGGTGCCGTGCCAGCCTGGAACTACACAGTCTTATGATAATTATGAGTTTTCATCGGATTTGTTGTTTAATTTTGGTAGTGCGAGCAGTGCCGATATCTCCGCTCAGGGTCACAGCGCCATTCAACAATTTGCGACCTTGTTGAAAAGCAAAAATAAAGCCGAACAGCGCATTATAGTCACCGGCTTTACCGATCCGATTGGGGAGGAGGAAAGCAACATCAAGTTAGGTCAACGCCGCGCGGATGCAATCAAGAAATTATTGGTTAATAACGGGCTCGCGAGCGAGCATATTCATTCGCAAAGTATGGGTGAAAGTCAGGTCACGGCGCAGTGCACCGGCTCGCTGAAGCAGCAAAAAGCATGCTATCAAGGCGAACGTCGTGTAATTATCAGTGTGGAGAATAAATAGTTTTATCACTTTCTGAAAATTAACCAATGGTCTGATTTTTTAAAATTTAGACCATTTTTTTCGGCCGCCGGTTTTTATTAGTGATTTCGTTAAAAGACCATTAATTAAGACATGTCCTGTGTTGGTTATTTCACTAACTGGTCGAGAATACTTGCGTTCCGGGAGGGAACCGGAACACGAATCTAAATATTTAAAGGAATATATTCATGGCGAATAACAGTATTAATGAAATTAAAGAAATGAAAATCAGTACTATTACCGACAGAAATTTTGGTTGGAAAGATATACAAGTCGATCTCAAAGATGCCGGTGGTCGTGTTGAAATTCTTATTGATGGTGTGGTTTACAAAGCACCTATCGATGAAAATGGTAAGTGGTCTTTCACACCGCCAGCGGGCTGGGACGAAGGCTTACATACCGTGCAGGTGATCACCCTCGATAAAGCGGGTAACCGCTCACCATCAAATTCAAATTCCTTTATTGTTAATCTGGATACCCAGGCCCCAGAAGCGCCAGAAATCTGGCGTGTGGTAGACAACACTGGCAGCAATAAAGGTAATTTGAATCCGGGCGAAATCACCGACGAACACAAGCCAGTCATTTCAGGCGTAGCGGAGCCGGGCGCGATCGTTTACCTGTATGACAACGGTGGAAAAGATCCGATTGCGTCAGTCAAAGCCAATAGCATGGGGGCATGGACCATCACTCCAGAATTGGCTGATGGCGAACACAGCCTGACGGTAGTGGCTAAAGATGCGGGTAAACACGAAAGCCCAGCCTCTGCGCCATTCGTCGTCGTGGTTGAAGCGGGCGCGGTGGTCAAAGCCGAAGGCCCAACTTCAGAGTTGCAACAATCTGGAGAGTCAGTAGCTGATACGCATGATTTCGGCACATTTAAAAATGGCTGGGAGTCATATACCAAAAAGAACTACATTGATTACTCCGGTAAAGTTGAAGCGAATGCGGAAATTCAAGTTACCTTGAACAATGAAACGTATGTTCTTCGTGCTGACAATGAAGGCAACTGGAGCTTCAAATCCGAAGAGTTGCCAGATGGGATTTATTATTTTCAGACACGCGTTCGTGACAACGCTCATAACTGGGGTGCTCCAACTCAAATCATTCTGCATGTTGAAGCCGAAGCACCTGAAGCGCCGCAAATCCTGCGCGTCATTGACGATGAAGGGAATGTTGACCACTTAACTTCGGGTCAATACACCGACGATAAAAACCCAACGCTGTCTGGCGTGGCTAAGCCAGGCTCGCTGGTCTTCATTTACGGTGCGGATTCAGCACCGATCGGCAGCGTGAAAGCAGGTGGCGATGGCCGTTGGAGCTTCACACCGGAACTGACCACGGATGACACCTATATCTTCAACGTGGCGTATCAGGATCGCTACGGTCGTATGAGTCCGAAATCAGACAACTTCATCCTGAAACTGGATGCTACTGCACCTGAAGCGCCTTCACTGGAAGGTGTTTACGATGACGTAGGCCGCGTAACCGGTGAGCTGAAATCAGGCGATACCACTGACGACACCACCCTGTCGCTGTCGGGTAAAGCGGATGCCGGTTCCATTGTACGTATCTGGGATGGTGAAAAAGTAGTTGCAACCGTTATTGCCAACTCACGTGGTGAATGGTCTTACGAACTGGATGTCGCCGAGGGCAAACATGCACTGCGCGTAGATTCCGTCTCCAAAGGTGGTGCTGCTTCTGCTCCATCAGAAGAGTTCATTGTGATTGTTGATACCCAAACGCTGCCTCCGGCACAGATCGAAGAGATCGTTGCCAACAACGGTGCAGAAGAGCGTCCGCTGGTGAGCGGTGATGCTACCAACGATGATACCCCAGTGCTGCGCGGTTCAGGTGAAGAGGGTGAAATTGTTTATGTTTACGATAAAGATAAAGTCATTGGTTCTGCTACCGTAGGCAAAGATGGCAAATGGGAAATCGAGCTTGATCCACTGGAAGAAGGTTCGCATGAGCTGAAGATCAAAATCGAAGATCCAAAAACCGGCAAAAGTTCAGACTTCTCAGATCCGGTCACCATCGTGGTGGATTTGACTGCACCTGAAAAACCGGTTGCTCCGGGCATTATCGATAACACCGGTGATGAGCAGGGCGTCATCCAGCCAGGCACGCCAACCGACGAAACCCAGCCGGAGTTCACCGGTGGCGGTGCTACGCCGGGCGACGTTGTGGAAATCATCATCATTGATAAAGATGGAAAAGAGCAGGTCATTGGTAGCGGCGTAGTCGACGAGAAAGGTGATTGGACCGTCACCCCAACCGATCCAATCGGTGATGGTGAGTACGACGTGGTGGTTGAAATTACCGATCCGGCGGGCAACACCTCCGATCGTTCCGATCCAATTGAACTGATTATCGATACCAAAATGCCGGGCGAAATCAAGGACTTCGAATTGTGGGATGACGTAGGTGCAATTACCGGTCAGATCCTCGATGGCGGCGTAACTGATGATAAATCGCCAACCGTGCGCGGTACCGGTGAAAACGGGTCTAAAGTCATTATCTATGATGGCGATAAGCAGATCGGTTCAGCAACCGTGGTTGATGGGAAATGGAGTTTTGATCTGCCTGCTCTGACGGAAGGTGCGCACAATATCCGCGTTCAACCTGTCAGCGCTTCAGGTGTGAAAGGCCCTATCAATGACGGCATCAACTTTGATGTGGATCTGACCGCGCCTCAGGCTGGTACATACACCGGTGGTACGTTCATTGACGTTGATGGCTATCCTCGTCCAATTGTTCCTGATATCAACGGTCAGGTCATGAAGCTGAACGGTACCGGTAAAGAAGATGGCACCGTGGTAGTGGTCTATGGCGATGCGGCGCGTACCGAAATCATCGGCAGCGCGGTGGTGACCAACGGCAAATGGACACTGGATACCAAAGAACTGGCTGAAGGTAGCTACCATATCTCCTTCGGTTACCGTGACGCGGCGGGTAATGAAGTGGCCGGTGAAGAATCGTTCGATGTGAACGTCGACGTTACTCCACCAGAGCCTATCGATCCAGGCGACCTGTTCCCAGACTCATTCAACGAAGCGCTGATGAGCATGTCACTGACGGATATTCTGTCCATGAGCGATGACTCGTTATTCATCGACAACGGTAAAACGCAGTTGATGATTTCGGATTCTGCGCAGGAAGTGACCTTGCAAGACATCCTGCCGGAAGGTGAAGACGTGAATAACTGGAGCCAGGCAAATGGCACCGTAACCGTGGCAGGCGTTGAATATAACGTTTACCAGAACAACGGTGGTGATGCTGAAGTGATGGTTCCACAGCACCTGCTGCAGGAACAACAGCACTAATTTCTGATTAGCTGCGAAACAAAAGCCCCGATCGTAAGACCGGGGCTTTTTCTATGCATGATGATGAACGAGAAAAAATCGGCTTACTTAGCCGCTTCCAGCACCAGGATCTTGACATCGACCACTTCATCTTTAATCAACGCGCGATGCGCATCCATGTGTGGCATCTGCTGATGCTGCTCCAGATGACGCAGTGATTCCCACAGCTCCAGCATGAAAATGGAATCGGGTGAATTCTGTTTCCACGGCACTTGCGCCTGATGATCAACTAATGCGTCATATTGATGGCAGCCATCTTCTTCCAGCACGGTAGGAATCAGCTGATTAATCGCATCCAAAACCACCTGGCGACGGCCCGGTTTGACACAAATCTCTGCAACGACGGTTAACATAGTGCTTCCTCTTTTCCCTGGGTGCTTACAGTTAAGCAAAGATCTGGCTGAGATGAGTCCGATAACGTTCGATATCGCGCGGTACGTCCGGCATTTTAATCACGTCGTTACAGATAAAGGTCGGCAAACCTTCCATACCGAGGAACTGGTTGGCCTTGTGGAAGTGCAGATACAAACCGTCCACGCCCACGCCTTCAAAAAACTGCTCGGGATCGTTAAAGGCTTCCAGCGGAGCGTTCCAGGTCAATGACAGCATGTATTTCTTACCCTGAATCAGGCCGCCGGAGCCGTATTTTTTACCGGCATCGCTGCGTGTGCGGCCATCGCTGGCATACAGTGAACCGTGACCTTCGGTGAAGACATCATCGATATACTTTTTTACTGTCCACGGCTCGCCCATCCACCAGCCGGGCATTTGATAGATCACCACATCGCTGTCGAGGTATTTCTGCACTTCTTCTGCCACGTTGTAGTCGCTATCGGCAATCGTTACCTGTACCTGATGACCAAGATCGCGCAACTGGCTGGCTGCGACGT
Organism: Pantoea endophytica; assembly: GCF_002858935.1. Taxonomy (GTDB): domain Bacteria; phylum Pseudomonadota; class Gammaproteobacteria; order Enterobacterales; family Enterobacteriaceae; genus Pantoea; species Pantoea leporis. The sequence continues at coordinate 230,054 of NZ_PJRT01000020.1, forward strand.
CAGTTAAGGTATGGTTCAGTTCGCCTTTCGAATGGGCGAAGGTTTTGCCACCATCGATAATTAAAAAGTTCATGTCATCCGCTCCGTTTCTCGTTGATGCCGCACACTCTACGCGCGCGCAGCAGCGAGAAAAATGCGTGATCGATCACAACACTTTTGCTAATAAAGCAATAATACGCAGGGTTATGAAACAATCCGTGAGCAAACCAACATCAACTCCCATAAAAGAAGAAAACATGAAAACCGCGATACTGAGTGCATTACTTATGGTGACGGGCGCTGCTCAGGCGCAATCCCACCTCGATGACATCCGCGCAAGCAAAACCTTAAAAGTCTGTACTACCGGTGATTACAAGCCATATAGCTATTTGCGCAGCGATGGCCAATACGAAGGATTGGATATCAGCATGGCGCAATCGCTGGCGGCAAGTCTGGGCGCAAAAGTGCAGTGGGTGCCAACCACATGGAAAACCCTGAGCGATGATTTTGTGGCCAAGCAGTGTGATATCGCATTGGGCGGCGTATCAGTCACCCTCAAGCGTCAGCAGATCGCCTGGTTTGCTCAGCCGCTCGGTGTCGATGGAAAAATTCCACTGGTGCGCTGTGCTGATAAAGCGAAATATCAGACGGTTGAACAGATTAACAAGGCGAGCGTGCGCGTGATCGAACCGGCGGGCGGCACTAACGAAGCCTTCGTGCACAGCCATCTGCCGCAGGCAACGCTGCAGCTGGCTGACAATGTGGGGATTTTCCAGCAGTTGGTGGATAACAAAGCGGACGTAATGATCACCGATGCGTCTGAAGCGCTGTTCCAGCAGCAGCATTATCCCGCGCTGTGCGCCATCAATCCGGACAAACCGATGCAGTACGGCGAGAAGGCCTACATGATCCCGCGCGATGATATGAGCTGGAAGTTGTATGTCGATCAGTGGCTGCATCTCAGCACCGCCACCGGCGAATACGCGCAGATTGCTAAACAATGGTTGGGTGCGACTAAATAACAAAAGAGCGCGATAAATCGCGCCGCTACAAATATGTGCGCGTGGCTGATTACCATACTTAATATCTGCACATACCGTAGCGGTGCAATTTATTGCGCATTGCCGAGCACGTTGAAGATGCCAGGCTTACTACTTAACTCAGCGATACAAACTCGCCTTACCCAACCCGCCAAACAGATTCATTTTGTAGCGAATGACTTCCTTCGCCGCCGCAATGGCATCGGGATAAATCACATTCGGATCCCACCAGGTTTCGCGCGCCAGAATCTCGCGCAGCTTAGCGAAATAGGCGAACTTCATGTCGCTGGAAATATTGATTTTGCCCACGCCCAGCGTCACCGCTTCCGCGATCTCGGCATCCGGATTTGCTGAACCGCCGTGCAGCACCAGCGGAATAGTGGTGCGCTGCGCAATGTCTCTGAGGATATGCATCTGCAGCTCAGGCTTCATATCTTTGGGGTAGATGCCGTGCGCGGTGCCAATCGCTACCGCCAGCGTATCCACACCGGTGCGCTGCACGAAATCCTCTGCCTGCGCCGGTTCGGTGTAGATCACTTTACTCACGCCGCCTTCCACTGAAGTGCCGGTATCGCCGATGGTGCCGAGTTCACCTTCCACCGAAACGCCCACCGCATGCGCCAGTTTCACCACTTCTTTGGTCAGCGCCACGTTCTCTTCATAAGGCAGCAATGAACCATCGATCATTACTGAGGTAAAGCCGCATTGAATAGCGCGCAGCACCTGAGCAATGGACGCACCGTGATCGAGGTGGATGGTGAACGGCACTTTGCTTTTCAGCGTGCGCTCGCGCACATAGCCAAAGAACTCATCAGTGACAAACTCCAGCTCGCTTGGATGGATGGAAATGATCGCCGGCGTATGGGTAGCTTCAGCTTCTTCAACTACCGCGCGGATAAAGCAGCTGTCGGCCACATTAAAAGCGCCAATCGCGTAGCGGTGCTCACGAGTCGGTGCCAACATCTCTTTCATTGAAATCAACATGTTAATATTTCCTCAGCGTGATGTTTACCGGAGCCGACGCATGCGCCGACCCGATAGTGGATATGAATGTAAAATTGATATTGCGACCTTGTGTCGCCATTCATGGCGAACACCAACCAACCTGATGACTAAACCTTGCCCGCCGATCCCGACCAGCTCAGATACTCCGCCACCACTTCGCGGCAGGCGGACTCCATCAGCCCGAGCACATCGGCTAACTCAGCGTGAGGATGCTGCTTCAAGGCCTGTTCCACCGCCATTTTTCCGGCATCAAACACCGCCGCGCCGACGTTGATCTTGGCAACGCCAAACTCACTAACGCGGCGAATATCCTCAGCGGGCGTGCCCGATCCGCCGTGCAGCGCCAGCGGTCGCGAAGAAACCGCCTGCAACTCCTGCAAGCGCTGAAAGTCGATCTTTGGCTTCACACCTGCCGGATAAAGCCCGTGTGCGGTGCCAACCGAGATCGCCAGCAGGTCGATATCGGTCTGTTCGATAAACGGCAGCACATCGGCCACCTGCGTCATCTTCACTGAGGCATCAGCCAGTTCGTAGGTTGGCGCATCGGCGATATGTCCTAGCTCGCCCTCGACGCACACGCCGGCGGTATGCGCCATTTTCACCACGGCGGCGGTCTGGCGAATGTTCTCGGCCAGCGGCTCCGAGGAGGCGTCAATCATTAAGCCGGTAAAACCGGCGCGAAACGCCTGACCAATCAGCGGAAAGGCTTTGCCGTGATCGAGTGCCAGCGCCACCGGCACGCTGGCGGTCTCGGCCAGCGCACGCACTAACGGCACCGCGACAGCAGGCGGGAAGTGCGCGCTGTGTCCCTGATAAACGTTGAGGATCAGCGGAGCACGCTGCTGCTCGGCGGCCTGAATGGCGGCGCGCGCGGTTTCAAGGTTGAAGCAGTTGATCGCTAACACCGCATAGCGCTGTTGGGCGGCGGCCTGAATCAGGTCGTTCATCATGGCAAACATGGTGGCTCCTTATTCCAGAGTGAATTTGATCTCTTCATCGCGGACGCCGGGGGCTTCCACGTCATCGAACTCTTCATCCGCCTGCGTCACCGGCTTTTTCAGTACCGACAGCATCACGCCGCACACCGTGGTGCCGATACCGAGTGCCAAACAGAACAGCCAGGGTTTGGTGAACAGCGGCACCACAAACATGCCGCCGTGCGGCACTGGTGCGCCGACGCCCCACACCATAATCAGCCCACCGGCGATGGCGGAGGCCACCACGCAGCTGCCGACCACGCGGAACAGGTCGCGCGCTGCAATCGGAATCACGCCTTCGGTAATCATGCAGATGCCCATCGGGAAGGCGGCTTTTAGCGCCTCTTTTTCCGCTTTGGTATATTTGTTGCGGCTCAGCAGATAAGAGAGCGTGATGCCGAACGGCGGAATCATTGAGCCGACAAACTTCACCGCTTCCGGTCCGTAAATGCCATCAACCAGCATGCCGTCGGCGAACAGCGACATGGTTTTATTCACCGGACCGCCGAAGTCGAAGGTGGCCATCGCGCCGAGGATCGCGCCCATCACAAATTTCGAACCGCCTTGCATCGACTCCAGCAGGGCAATCAGCGCCTTCTGCAGCCAGACAATCGGCTGGCCGATGAAGGTCATCATCAGCAGCCCGGCGATAATGGTGCTCAGCACCGGCAGCACCATAATCGGCATCAAGCCCTGCATCGATTTCGGCAACTTAATGGTGCGGCGCAGCAGCAGCACGGTGTAACCGACCAGGAAGCCACCGAAGATGCCGCCGATAAAGCCGGTACCGATCTGCCCGCAGATAAAACCGACGATCAGGCCAGGCGCGAAGCCGGGACGATCGGCAATCGAGTAAGCAATCGCCGCGCTGATCAACGGCACAATCAGCCCCATGCCCCAACCGCCGATCTGATTCAACATCCACGCGAGGGTGCCGGTCTGTTTACCGACATCCGGCCCGCCGATCACTTGGCCGAGCGCGATGCAGATCCCGGCGGCGACGATCAGCGGGATCATCCACGAGATCCCGGTAAGCAAATGCCCTTTGATCTCCTGGCCGTACTGACGTTTGTTGTCACTCATGATGGATCTCCTCAGGCGCGCGCCAGTGAATCCGCCACTTTTTCGAGGAATTTCACCGGTGATTTGATCACTACTTCGGTTTTCACTCGCACAATGGGTTTGCCCTGAAAGCGCTCCTCGCCTTTGATCTTCACGTCAACGGCGAGGATCACCACGTCCGCAGCGGCGATATCTTGCTGCGTCAGCGCCGTTTCGGTGCCGATGGTGCCCTGAGTTTCAACGTGGATGGTGTGGCCCAGCGCGTGGGCCCCTTTAATCAGTTTTTCGCGCGCAATGTAGGTATGCGCGATGCCTGCCGTGCAGGCCGCTACACAGACGATATTCATGTGTCACCTCAGAGAGTTAGGGTGTTAACAGAGGTCGGTTTCGGCGTACTGACTAAACAGCCGGATGATATTGCTGGCATCGTTTTCCACCAGCAGTTGGGCTATCACCTCATCATCGGCCAGCGCACTGGCCACCTGCGACAACAGGCGAATATGGGTGGTGTTCTGATCTTCCAGTCGCACCGCGAACAGGATGATGCAGCGCACCTGGCTGCCATCGAGCGTTTCCCACGGAATGTCGTGTTGGGTGCGGCCGATGGCGAGCGTGGTTTGTTTCACCGCGGCGGATTTACCGTGCGGGATGGCGATATGATTTTCGAAGCCGGTGGAACCTTCAGCTTCCCGCAGCCAGACGTCTTCAATAAAGGCAGCGCGGTCGCTGATGGCGCCGTCGTGGTAGAGCAAATCGGTGAGCTCATGAATCGCTTGCTCTTTGGTGGTGGCGGTCAGCGCCAGGTTAACGCGGCGTGGCGTCAGAATGCGCGAAATATCCATGATCAATCCTCATTCAATTAATGTTCAGCCAAAGCGCAGGAGGCGCCGTCGGGCAGCTGGCTGCCAATCATGGCGTCAGTCACCCGCCGAATATCGTCATCGTTAAAAAAGGCACTGACATACACCGCCGGAACCGCTCCGGCGTTGAGGTGAATAGTGGTAATCACCAAATCCACCGTCTCTCGCTGGCAAAACTCCGCGTGATTACTGGCGGAAACCACGCCGACAATCTCCCAATCCGGGAAGGCGCGCAGAATGCGACTCTTCAAAAGATGCGAGGTTCCCACGCCGCTGGAGCACACCACCAGAATGCGTTTGTGGGCGATTTGTCGCTCCAGCGCTGCCTGGAAATGCACGCACAGATAACCTATTTCGTCATCCGCCACCGATGAAAGTCCCTGGCTGCGCGCGGTTAATTGCATCGCCTGTTGCGTTAATGAAAATATTTCCTTCATCTCCTGCTGAATATCCTCCAGCAGCGGATTACGAATATGAATATGATATTTGAGTCGATTTAATAATGGCTTTATATGAACTAATAACCCTTCAAATAATAATCGGTCCTGCGCTAAGTCCTGCTGAATAAATGACGCGAAGCGATCGATTAATTCACAGGTTATTTTCACTGATTCAGCGGTGGAAAATTGATTATGCAGCGGGGCATTATCGCCACGTTCTTCCACCACAATGCCGGACGAGACAATATATTGATAAATAAAACCCACTTCATCGGCTGGCAATGCGCAGCACATGCGCTGTTCAATCTGCACCACCATGTTTTGGGCAATCTTCAGAATGCGCTGGTCAAGATCCTGCGCGCTGGTCAGGGTTTCCAGCGCCAGCGCGTTACCTTGCGCCATGCGATGCATCATGATCAGAATATGGGTGCAGAGATTGAGGTACCACGCGTCGCCCAACGGATAACTCAGCTGCTGCTCCATTTGCTGCAGCAGCGCCTGCACAAAAGCCACATCCTCGTCGCCAAAATAGTGCACCAGCGCTTGCTGGCTGCCGGGGTCGAGGCGTGGTAGCAGCGGCGTGCCGGCGACGTTCTGCTGCATCACATCATTAATTAGCGACACCATCGCCTGGCGCAACGTCTGCTCATTGCCTTCGATGTGGGTGCCGCCGGGGCCGCGCTGCAGCACCAAACCCAGCGGCTGCAGCCACTCCTCGATCACCTTCAGGTCATTCACGATCGACGCATGACTGATAAAGTAGCGTTCCGACAATTTACTGATTGAAGTCGCGCGTGGCGCATCACTCAGCAGCTGCGAGGCAATCTTCACCCGTCGGCTGTTGTGGCTCAGCGCATCCGAACTGCTTTCGTCGCCGTTAAGCTGCTGCTCCAGTTGCAGACGCTGCTGCAGATCGTCTACCCGCAGACGTATGCCGCGTCCCGGCATTTTTTCCAGCTGCAGCGACCAGTCGCGAAGCCAACTCTCCAGCCATTGCAAATCGCGCTGGATGGTTTTCTCCGACACGCCAAGCTGTAAAGCTAATTCTTTTGTCGGCTGCGGTGCGGCATGATGCAGCAGCAATTTTACTAATCGGTGTTGTCGCGAAGTCAGTATTTGCATTCGTTCACCCTTATTTTGGCAAAACGTTTATGGCTAATTGGTGGTTATATTTATTCCATGCCAGAAATCAGACGCGCAAAAATGTGGGGCTTGTGGAGTATGAATTTAGGAGAGTAATCACTAAGCAACAATACTAAATGTTGTCCCGGCTTGCGGACACCATTAATACGCTAAATGCCTCGCGATATTAATTGCGAAGTTGCTCACAGATTATTGCCGATATTCACTGTGACATGGCTCCCATTCCGTTTTAATTTTCCAACCAATATCACGCTATTTAATGCAAGACGATTCTGTTTGCTGAACGGGCTTCTCTGTGACTAAACCGCACGAATAAGGTAATATCCTCGCCAAATGACCGCCGGATGTCCCGCCGTTGCGGGCCACGAAGTGAGGATGCGAGCTGAATGAGCGAATTGACGCAGGATGGTGCAGAGCGTCTTGCCCTGCACACGTTTACCGAAAACGCGTACCTGAACTACTCCATGTACGTGATCATGGACCGCGCGCTGCCGTACATCGGCGATGGTCTCAAGCCAGTGCAGCGCCGTATTGTGTATGCCATGTCGGAATTGGGTCTCAATTCCAATGCCAAATTCAAAAAATCGGCGCGTACCGTTGGTGACGTGCTGGGTAAATACCATCCGCACGGCGACAGCGCCTGTTATGAAGCGATGGTGTTGATGGCGCAGCCGTTCTCCTACCGTTATCCGCTGGTGGATGGCCAGGGAAACTGGGGTGCGCCGGACGATCCGAAATCCTTCGCCGCGATGCGTTACACCGAATCGCGCCTGTCTAAATACGCTGAAATCCTGCTGGGTGAACTCGGTCAGGGCACGTCCGATTACATTCCGAACTTCGACGGCACCCTGCAGGAGCCGAAGATGTTGCCGGCGCGTCTGCCCAACATTCTGCTCAACGGCACCACCGGCATCGCCGTGGGGATGGCGACCGACATTCCGCCGCATAACCTGCGCGAAGTAGCGGAAGCAGCGGTCAAGCTGATCGACAACCCGAAAACCACGCTGAATGAGCTGCTGGATATTGTGCAAGGTCCGGATTACCCGACCGAAGCGGAGATCATCACGCCACGCAGCGAAATCCGTAAAATCTATCAAAGCGGACGCGGTTCGATTCGTCAGCGTGCTGTGTGGAAAAAAGAAGATGGCGATGTGGTGATCACCGCGTTGCCGCATCAGGTGTCGGGCGCACGCGTGCTGGAGCAGATCGCTAACCAGATGCGCAATAAAAAGCTGCCGATGGTGGAAGATCTGCGTGATGAGTCCAACCACGAAAACCCGACGCGTTTAGTGATTGTGCCGCGCTCCAATCGCGTGGATCTCGAGCAGGTGATGAATCACCTGTTTGCCACCACCGATCTGGAAAAAAGCTACCGCGTTAACCTGAATATGATCGGACTGGATAACCGTCCGGCGGTGAAAAACCTGCTGGAAATCCTCTCTGAATGGCTGGTGTATCGCCGCGATACCGTGACGCGCCGCCTCAACTATCGTTTAGATCGCGTGCTGCGTCGCCTGCATATTCTTGAAGGTATGCTGGTGGCGTTCCTCAATATTGATGAAGTGATCCACATCATCCGTACCGAGGATGAGCCGAAGCCGGTGCTGATGTCGCGTTTTGACATCAGCGAAACCCAGGCCGAAGCGATTCTCGAACTGAAACTGCGCCATCTTGCCAAACTGGAAGAGATGAAGATTCGCGGCGAGCAGGCGGAGCTGGAAAAAGAGCGCGATCAGCTGCAGGCGATTCTGGCGTCCGAGCGTAAGATGAGCAATTTGCTGAAGAAAGAGCTGCTGGCCGATAGCCAAACCTACGGCGACGATCGCCGTTCGCCGCTGCACGAGCGCGAAGAAGCCAAAGCGCTGAGCGAAACCGAGCTGGTGAGCGCTGAGCCGGTAACCATCGTGCTGTCGCAAATGGGCTGGGTGCGCAGCGCCAAAGGCCACGATATCGATCCGGCGGGCTTAAGCTACAAAGCGGGCGACAGCTATCTGGCCGCCGCACGCGGCAAGAGCAATCAGCCGGTGGCCTTTATCGACTCCACCGGACGCAGCTACACGCTGGATCCGACCTCATTGCCGTCCGCGCGCGGACAGGGCGAGCCGCTCACCGGCAAACTGACGCCACCGCCGGGCGCGGTGATTGAGCAGGTGCTGATGGAGCCCGACGATCAGAAGCTGTTGATGGCCTCTGACGCCGGTTACGGTTTCATCTGTACCTTTGCCGATCTGGTGTCGCGCAACCGTGCCGGTAAAGCGCTGCTGACGCTGCCGGAAAACGCCAAAGTGATGACGCCAATGGCGGTACATTCGGGCGATGATATGCTGCTGGCAATTACCCAGGCCGGACGCATGTTGATGTTCCCGGTTGGCGATCTGCCGCAGATGTCGAAAGGCAAAGGCAACAAGATCATTTCGATTCCTGCAGCGGAAGCCGCGGCGGGCACCGACAAACTACAATGGTTGCTGATTCTGCCGCCGGGCGCGTCAATCACCGTATATGTCGGTAAACGTAAGCTGATCATGCGTGATGAAGATCTGCAGAAAGTGCGTGCCGAGCGCGGTCGTCGCGGCAGCGTGGCGCGTGGCCTGCAACGCATCGATAGCGTAGAAGTGAATGCACCAGCGCGTCCGAAAGCCGACGTGAGTGAAGAGTAACGCTGTAATTCAGGCGATGGAATGCCCCATTTGAGGAATCTATGTTACTAATTTTACGAGCAATTATTGTTATTGTTTATTCGATTCTGGTCAGTATTGTTGGCTGTATCTGGTGTCTGTTTTCACCGCGTAATCCGCGTCACGTCGCAACCTTCGGCCATCTGCTCGGTCGTCTGTCGACGGTGTTTGGTCTCAAAGTGGAACTGCGTAAACCGGCGGAAGCCGCGCATTATGGCAACGCGATCTATATCGCTAACCACCAGAACAACTACGACATGATCACGGCGGCTAAAATCGTGCAGCCGACCACCGTGACCGTGGGCAAGAAAAGCCTGCTGTGGATTCCGTTCTTTGGCCAGCTCTACTGGCTGACCGGTAACCTGCTGATTGACCGTGATAACCGCTCCAAAGCGCACGGCACCATCGGTGAGTTGGTGGAACAGTTCAACAAAAAGCGCATTTCGTTCTGGATGTTCCCGGAAGGGACGCGCAGCCGCGGTCGTGGTTTGCTGCCGTTCAAAACCGGTGCGTTTCATGCAGCGGTAGCCGCCGGTGTGCCGATCATCCCGATTGTGGTTTCCAACACCCACGACAAGATCAAGCTGAACCGCTGGAACAACGGTTTGGTGATTGTGGAGATGTTGCCGCCGGTCGATACCTCGCAGTTTGCCACCACCTCGGTGCGTAAGCTCGCCACGCACTGCCGTGAATTAATGTCGACTAAACTGGAAGAATTGAACGCCGAAGTCGCCGAACGCGAAAAAAACGGTAAACTCTGAGCAGCCAAAATGGGGCAGGTGATCATCTGCCCCGTTCTCAAGCCACACAGCAACTCATCATTAATTAGAACAACATGGACACGGCGTCCTCACGCCACGCTCAAAAGGTCTGAAGTTTTATGTCTTGCAGCAGACGTCAGTTTATTCAGCTTTCTGCCGGTGTCGCACTGGCTTCCGGTGCTATGCCTTTCGCCGCCCGCGCCGCCGCGCCATTGGGCGATACGCCACTTCCTATTCCACCGCTGATTGAATCCCGTCGCGGTCAGCCGCTGTTTCTCACCTTGCAGCGCAGCCATTGGTCGTTCAGCGGCAACAGCAACAAAGTGCCGGTGTGGGGCTTTAACGGCATGTATCTCGGCCCAACGGTGCGTGTGTATAGCGGCGACGATGTGAAGCTGATTTACAGCAACCGCCTCAACGAACCGGTATCGATGACCGTCAGCGGTTTGCAGGTGCCGGGCGCGTTAATGGGCGGTGCGCCGCGCATGATGTCGGCCGGAGCTGATTGGGCGCCGGTGCTGCCGATTCGTCAGGGCGCGGGCACATTGTGGTATCACGCCAATACGCCAAATCGCATGGCGCCGCACGTCTACAACGGACTCGCCGGCATGTGGCTGGTGGAAGATGACGTCAGTAAATCGCTGCCGCTGCCGAAGCATTATGGCGTCGATGATTTCCCGCTGATTATTCAGGACAAGCGCCTCGATAACTTCGCCACGCCGGTTTATAACCCGCCCTCCAGCGGCGGTTTTATGGGCGACGTGCTGCTGGTGAACGGCGTGCAAAATCCCTATGTCGAAGTCTCGCGCGGCTGGGTGCGTTTGCGTTTGCTGAACGGCTCGAACGCGCGCCGCTTCGATCTCACCTTCTCCGATAATCGTCCCTTTACGGTGATCGCCAGCGATCAGGGCTTCCTGCCTGCGCCGGTGGCGGTGCAGCTGCTGACGCTGGCTCCCGGCGAACGTCGTGAAGTGCTGGTGGATATGTCGCAGGGCGATGAAGTTTCGATCATGGCCGGAACGGCGGCGGGTTTGATGGATCGCCTGCGCGGATTGTTTGAGCCGTCATCGATTCTGACCAATACGCTGGTGCTGAGCTTACGCCCAACCGGTTTATTGCCGCTGGTGACTGACAATCTGCCGATGCGTTTGCTGGCGGATCAAATTCTTGATGGTGTGGCGGTGCGCACGCGCGAATTCCGCATTGGCGATAGCGAGCCGGGCATTAACGGCGTGTTGTGGGACATGAACCGCATCGATACCACCGTGCAGCAGGGCACCTTTGAGCGCTGGATTATCCACGCGGATCGCCCGCAATCGCTGCATATTCAGGGCGTGATGTTCCTGATTAAGAACGTCAATGGCGCGCAGCCGATGGGCGAAGATCGCGGCTGGAAAGATACCGTTTGGGTGGATGGCAGCGTGGAGCTGCTGGTGAGCTTCCCGCAGAGTTCGTCGGATCACTTCCCGTTTGTCTATTACAGCCAGACGTTAGAGATGGCAGATCGCGGGACGGCGGGGCAGTTATTGGTGAATTCAGCGTCTTAATGCCCTCACCCCAGCCCTCTCCCGCAAGCGGGCGAGGGAGCAGATCGAGCAAAACGCACCTTACGGTTCCCTCTCCCGCATGTACAGTCCGGGGACATGGTAAACAGGTGTTCGGGGACATGGTGAACACTTTTTAACATCCTTTACCCATGGTGATCGACTTTTTCTTCAGGTCGATCACCCCCACTTTTGTGCTGTACCACCATACCTCGTAGCACCCGTCT
>NZ_PJRT01000021.1 GCF_002858935.1 Pantoea endophytica
ATGGCCCAATGCCACAGACCCGTGAGCACATCCTGCTGGGTCGTCAGGTTGGCGTTCCTTACATCATCGTGTTCCTGAACAAGTGCGACATGGTTGATGATGAAGAGCTGCTGGAACTGGTTGAGATGGAAGTACGTGACCTGCTGTCAGCATATGACTTCCCAGGCGACGACACTCCAATCGTACGTGGTTCTGCTCTGAAAGCGCTGGAAGGCGATGCTGAGTGGGAAGCTAAGATCATTGAGCTGGCTGAGCACCTGGATACTTACATCCCAGAGCCAGTTCGTGCAATCGACAAGCCGTTCCTGCTGCCAATCGAAGACGTATTCTCAATCTCTGGCCGTGGTACTGTTGTTACCGGTCGTGTTGAGCGCGGTATCGTTAAAGTGGGCGACGAAGTTGAAGTTGTTGGCCTTAAAGATACTGTTAAATCAACCTGTACTGGCGTTGAAATGTTCCGCAAACTGCTGGACCAGGGTCAGGCAGGCGAGAACTGTGGTGTTCTGCTGCGTGGTATCAAGCGTGAAGACATCGAGCGTGGCCAGGTTCTGGCTAAGCCGGGTTCAATCAAGCCACATACCCAGTTCACTTCAGAAGTTTACGTTCTGTCTAAAGATGAAGGCGGCCGTCATACTCCGTTCTTCAAAGGCTACCGTCCTCAGTTCTACTTCCGTACTACTGACGTGACCGGTGACGTTCAACTGCCAGAAGGCGTTGAGATGGTAATGCCTGGCGACAACGTAAAAATGACCGTAACTTTGATCAAGCCAATCGCTATGGATCAGGGTCTGCGTTTCGCAATCCGTGAAGGCGGCCGTACTGTTGGTGCGGGTGTTGTTGCTGAAATTATCGCTTAACTGCGATAAGATTTGACGCAATGCACAAGGAAAGGGCATCATTTGATGCCCTTTTTGCACGCTGTTGTATAGAACCTGGCTCATCAGTGATTTTGCATCATAATCATTGCTGAGACAGGCTCTGTTTCACGGCGTTGGATACCGAGTTACGCTCAAAAGCTCATTCGGTTTGGATGCCTCGCACTGCGGGGCAGTATAGTTTCTGAATTATTGTGGCAGGTTGGTTTATGAGTGCGAATACCGAAGCTCAAGGAAGCGGGCGCGGCCTTGAAGCGATGAAATGGGTAGTTGTGATCGCATTGCTCCTGGTAGCAATCGTCGGCAACTATATCTATCGCGATGTAACATTGCCTCTGCGCGCGCTGGCTGTGGTTGTGCTGATCGCTGCAGCGGGCGGCATTGCTTTGCTGACAATCAAAGGCAAAGCGACTGTGGCATTTGCCCGTGAAGCTAAAACCGAAATGCGTAAGGTCATTTGGCCGACTCGCCAGGAAACACTGCACACCACGTTAATCGTTGCCGCGGTTACTGCCGTGATGTCACTGATTTTGTGGGGGCTGGATGGTATTCTGGTCCGTCTGGTATCGTTTATCACTGGCCTGAGGTTCTGAGATGTCTGAAGCTCCAAAAAAACGCTGGTACGTCGTTCAGGCGTTCTCTGGTTTTGAAGCCCGCGTAGCGAAATCGCTGCACGAGCATATCAAACTGCACAACATGGAAGAGCTTTTTGGCGAAGTCATGGTGCCGACTGAAGAAGTCGTCGAAATCCGTGGCGGCCAGCGTCGCAAAAGCGAACGTAAATTCTTCCCTGGCTACGTATTGGTTCAGATGGTAATGAATGACGCCAGCTGGCACTTAGTACGCAGTGTACCGCGTGTAATGGGCTTTATCGGTGGTACTTCCGACCGTCCTGCGCCAATCAGTGATAAAGAAGTAGATGCGATTATGAACCGCCTGCAGCAGGTGGGTGATAAGCCGCGTCCAAAAACGCTGTTCGAGCCAGGCGAGATGGTACGCGTCAGCGACGGCCCGTTTGCCGACTTCAACGGAGTGGTCGAAGAAGTGGACTACGAGAAGAGCCGCCTGAAAGTGTCCGTTTCCATCTTTGGCCGTGCAACGCCAGTGGAACTCGACTTCGCTCAGGTGGAGAAAGGTTAACCCTTCTGTTCACTTTTTAGCTCTTGCGGAAGGCGCGAAATTTACCTATAATTTCGCGCCTTTTGTTTTTATGTGCCCGCAACGGCATATAAATCGTTATCACGGGGAGCCTGTTTTTCAGGCGTTATAACCCAATTGAGGAATTATCATGGCCAAGAAAGTACAAGCCTACGTTAAGTTGCAAGTTGCAGCTGGTATGGCTAACCCAAGTCCACCTGTTGGTCCAGCACTGGGTCAGCAGGGTGTTAACATTATGGAATTCTGCAAAGCGTTCAACGCTAAGACTGAATCCCTGGAGAAAGGCCTGCCTACTCCTGTTGTTATCACCGTATACAGTGACCGTTCTTTCACCTTCGTTACCAAAACGCCTCCGGCTGCCGTACTGCTGAAAAAAGCAGCGGGCATCAAGTCTGGTTCTGGTAAGCCGAACAAAGACAAAGTCGGTAAAGTTTCCCGTGCTCAGGTACGTGAAATCGCAGAAACTAAAGCTGCGGACATGACTGGTTCTGACGTAGAAGCGATGACTCGCTCTATCGAAGGTACTGCTCGTTCCATGGGCCTGGTAGTAGAGGATTAAGAAATGGCTAAGCTGACCAAGCGCATGAGCGTAATCCGTGACAAAGTTGATGCTACTAAGCAGTACGACATTAACGAAGCTGTTGCTCTGCTGAAAGAACTGGCTACTGCCAAGTTCGTAGAAAGCGTTGACGTTGCCGTTAACCTCGGCATCGATGCACGTAAATCTGATCAGAACGTGCGCGGTGCGACCGTTCTGCCACACGGTACTGGTCGTTCAGTACGTGTTGCCGTCTTCACCCAAGGTGCAAACGCTGAAGCTGCTAAAGCAGCTGGCGCAGAACTGGTTGGTATGGAAGACCTGGCTGAGCAGATCAAAAAAGGCGAAATGAACTTTGACGTTGTAATCGCATCTCCAGATGCAATGCGCGTTGTTGGCCAGTTGGGCCAGGTTCTGGGCCCACGCGGTCTGATGCCAAACCCGAAAGTTGGTACTGTAACGCCGAACGTTGCTGAAGCAGTTAAAAATGCTAAAGCAGGTCAGGTTCGTTATCGTAACGACAAAAACGGCATCATCCACACCACCATCGGTAAAGTGGATTTTGACACTGACAAATTGAAAGAAAACCTGGAATCTTTGCTGGTTGCGCTGAAAAAAGCTAAACCATCACAGGCGAAAGGCGTGTACATCAAGAAAGTCAGCATCTCTACCACCATGGGCGCCGGCGTTGCCGTTGACCAGGCTGGTCTGAGTGCATCAGCAAACTAATTGCTGCTTGTAACGGGCGAAAAATTCATCTAGAATCTTACGCCCGTTGTTCTGGTTGTTTGCACAATTCAGAACCCAGATTCAAAGCGAGTGAGTGACAAAGTCTAAACGCTTGGTTGTTCAGTCGCTTAGGTTGGAGCCAGGCCTTATCCTGGCCTCCGTCCGAGACCGCAGGAGCAGAATATTTTCGGATATCTTGCTTAATACCCTGCGTAGACGGTGACAGAACCAAAAAGAATTATTTCTTCGCTGGATTCTGCTCACCGTGTAATAGCGCTTATCGCCTTCGGGTGAATAAGTGAAGTGAGTTCCGGGAAATTATTCCCGGTCAATCCAGGAGCAAAAGCTAATGGCATTAAATCTTCAAGGCAAACAAGCGATTGTTGCTGAAGTTAGCGAAGTAGCCAAAGGCGCGCTTTCAGCGGTTGTTGCGGATTCCCGTGGCGTGACCGTTGATAAAATGACCGAACTGCGTAAAGCAGGTCGTGAAGCTGGCGTTTACATGCGTGTTGTTCGTAACACCCTGCTGCGCCGCGTCGTTGAAGGTACTCCTTTCGAGTGCCTGAAAGACACGTTTGTTGGTCCGACCCTGATTGCATACTCTTTGGAACACCCGGGCGCTGCTGCTCGTTTGTTCAAAGATTTCGCTAAAGCGAATGCAAAATTTGAGGTCAAAGCTGCAGCCTTTGAAGGTGAGCTGATCACGGCGGCCAATATTGACCGTCTGGCAACTCTGCCGACTTACGAAGAAGCACTGGCACGTCTGATGTCGACCATGAAAGAAGCCGCTGCTGGCAAACTGGTCCGTACTCTGGCTGCTGTGCGCGATGCAAAAGAAGCGGCTTAAGGCCAAATTCTTTTCCTTCGTGCTTGCTACCGTATAAACTTTTTCTGATTTTTAGGAACAATCGATATGTCTATCACTAAAGACCAAATTCTGGAAGCTGTTGCCGCTATGTCCGTAATGGAAGTAGTTGAGCTGGTTTCTGCTATGGAAGAAAAATTCGGCGTTTCTGCTGCTGCCGCTGTAGCTGTTGCTGCTGGCCCAGCTGAAGCTGTTGAAGAGAAAACTGAATTCGACGTAATTCTGAAAGCTGTTGGCGCTAACAAAGTCGCAGTAATCAAAGCAGTACGTACTGCAACTGGCCTGGGCTTGAAAGAAGCTAAAGACCTGGTTGAAGCTACCGGTACTATCAAAGAAGGCATCAGCAAAGATGACGCAGCCGCTCTTGAAGCTGCTCTGAAAGAAGCTGGCGCTGAAGTTGAAGTTAAGTAAGACAACCTTCGGGTTGCAGCCTGAGTAACATTAGGCTGATGGCTGGTGACTGTTTAGGTCACCAGCCTTTTTGCGCTACAGGGGAATGATGGCGTTTCGCACTGTTTGTCCATCATTCCTCTTCAATATCTTTTTCTATCGACGCCTTAATATATCGCTCTCCTGCGAAGGTTCCCTGCCTGAACAACGGCGATGAAATGATTTAAGAGTGATAGAAAGATGTATTGCATGGGGTGCTGCGCATCGCATGAAAAACAAAAAATAGTGTTGCATGAACTGTCCTTTTCAGGACGGACAGCGTGGTTCGACATGTCAGCTAGCTGAGGAACCCCATGGTTTACTCCTATACCGAGAAAAAACGTATTCGTAAGGATTTTGGTAAACGTCCACAAGTTTTGGACATACCTTATCTCCTTTCTATCCAGCTTGACTCGTTCCAGAAGTTCATCGAGCAAGATCCAGAAGGCCAGTACGGTCTGGAAGCAGCCTTCCGCTCCGTATTCCCAATCTCAAGCTACAGCGGCAACTCTGAGTTGCAGTATGTCAGCTACCGTTTGGGTGAGCCTGTCTTTGACGTAACTGAATGTCAGATCCGTGGCGTGACCTATTCGGCACCGCTGCGCGTGAAACTGCGTCTGGTGATCTACGAGCGCGAAGCGCCGGAAGGCACCGTAAAAGACATTAAAGAACAAGAAGTCTACATGGGTGAGATTCCACTCATGACGGACAATGGTACCTTTGTTATCAATGGTACTGAGCGTGTTATCGTTTCTCAGCTGCACCGTAGTCCTGGCGTGTTCTTCGACAGCGATAAGGGTAAAACGCACTCTTCCGGTAAAGTGCTGTATAACGCACGTATCATCCCTTACCGCGGTTCATGGCTCGATTTCGAGTTTGACCCGAAAGACAACCTCTTCGTCCGTATTGACCGTCGTCGTAAGCTGCCGGCCAGTATCATTCTGCGCGCGTTAAACTTCACCTCAGAACAAATCCTTGATCTGTTCTTTGATAAAGTCGTTTATGAAATCCGCGATAACAAACTGCAGATGGAACTGGTGCCTGAGCGCCTGCGTGGTGAAACCGCCTCCTTCGATATCGAAGCAAACGGCACGGTTTACGTTGAGAAAGGTCGTCGCATCACCGCGCGCCACATCCGCCAGCTGGAAAAAGACAACATTCAGCACATCGAAGTGCCAGTTGAATACATTGCTGGCAAAGTGGTTGCTAAAGACTACGTCGATTTGAACACCGGCGAGCTGATCGTTCCTGCAAACATGGAATTGTCACTGGATCTGCTGGCGAAACTGAGCCAGTCGGGCCACAAGCGCATTGAAACGCTGTTCACCAACGACCTGGATCACGGTGCGTACATCTCCGAGACTCTGCGTGTTGACCCAACCAACGATCGTCTAAGCGCGCTGGTTGAGATCTACCGCATGATGCGTCCTGGTGAGCCACCAACGCGTGAAGCTGCTGAAAACCTGTTCGAGAACCTGTTCTTCTCTGAAGATCGTTACGATCTTTCTGCGGTTGGTCGCATGAAGTTCAACCGTTCTCTGCTGCGCGATGAGATCGAAGGTTCAGGTATCCTGAGCAAAGACGACATCATCGAAGTGATGAAAAAGCTTATCGGTATCCGTAACGGTATCGGTGAAGTGGATGATATCGATCACCTCGGTAACCGTCGTATTCGTTCTGTTGGCGAAATGGCAGAAAACCAGTTCCGTGTGGGTCTGGTGCGTGTTGAGCGTGCAGTTAAAGAGCGTCTGTCTCTGGGCGACCTCGATACGCTGATGCCTCAGGACATGATCAACGCTAAGCCGATTTCGGCGGCGGTGAAAGAGTTCTTCGGTTCAAGCCAGCTGTCCCAGTTTATGGATCAGAACAACCCATTGTCCGAGATTACGCACAAACGTCGTATCTCTGCTCTGGGCCCAGGCGGTCTGACCCGTGAGCGCGCCGGCTTCGAAGTACGTGACGTACACCCAACGCACTACGGTCGTGTATGTCCTATCGAAACTCCGGAAGGCCCGAACATCGGTCTGATCAACTCACTCTCGGTTTACGCGCAGACTAACGAATACGGTTTCCTTGAAACCCCGTATCGCCGCGTTGTTGACGGGAAAGTGAGTGATGAAATTCATTACCTCTCTGCAATTGAAGAGGGTAACTACGTTATCGCTCAGGCAAACACCAACCTCGCAGAAGATGGCAGCTTTGTTGACGATCTCGTCACCTGCCGTAGCAAGGGTGAGTCAAGCCTGTTCAGCCGCGATCAGGTTGACTACATGGACGTTTCCACCCAACAGGTGGTTTCTGTCGGTGCTTCACTGATTCCGTTCCTGGAGCACGATGATGCTAACCGCGCCTTGATGGGTGCGAACATGCAACGTCAGGCGGTTCCAACTCTGCGTGCTGATAAGCCGCTGGTTGGTACCGGTATGGAACGCGCAGTAGCGGTTGACTCCGGCGTAACTGCTGTCGCGAAACGTGGTGGTACCGTTCAGTACGTTGATGCTTCTCGTATCGTTATCAAAGTTAACGAAGAAGAGATGTATCCGGGCGAAGCGGGTATCGACATCTACAACCTGACCAAGTACACCCGTTCTAACCAGAACACCTGCATCAACCAGATGCCGTGTGTCAATCTGGGTGAGCCGATTGAGCGTGGCGACGTGCTGGCAGATGGCCCGTCTACCGACCTCGGTGAACTGGCGCTGGGTCAGAATATGCGCGTGGCGTTCATGCCATGGAACGGTTACAACTTCGAAGACTCCATCCTCGTATCCGAGCGTGTGGTTCAGGAAGACCGTTTCACCACTATCCACATCCAGGAACTGGCATGTGTGTCTCGCGACACCAAGCTGGGGCCAGAAGAGATCACCGCTGATATCCCGAACGTGGGTGAAGCTGCGCTTTCTAAACTGGATGAATCCGGCATTGTGTATATCGGTGCGGAAGTGACCGGTGGCGACATTCTGGTTGGTAAGGTAACACCGAAAGGTGAAACCCAGCTGACGCCAGAAGAGAAACTGCTGCGTGCGATCTTCGGTGAAAAAGCCTCTGACGTAAAAGATTCGTCACTGCGCGTTCCGAACGGCGTATCCGGTACTGTTATTGACGTGCAGGTCTTCACTCGCGATGGCGTGGAAAAAGACAAGC
The DNA here is from genome assembly GCF_002858935.1 of Pantoea endophytica. Classification (GTDB taxonomy): domain Bacteria; phylum Pseudomonadota; class Gammaproteobacteria; order Enterobacterales; family Enterobacteriaceae; genus Pantoea; species Pantoea leporis. The sequence continues at coordinate 7,739 of NZ_PJRT01000021.1, forward strand.
GCGCGCTGGAAATCGAAGAGATGCAGCTGAAGCAGGTTAAGAAAGACCTGTCTGAAGAACTGCAGATCTTCGAAGCTGGCCTATTTGGCCGTATCCAGGCCGTACTGATCTCGGGTGGTGTTGAAGCTGAGAAGCTGGACAAACTGCCACGTGAGCGCTGGCTGGAGCTGGGCCTGACTGACGAAGAGAAGCAGAACTCTCTGGAGCAGCTGGCTGAGCAGTACGACGAACTGAAGCACGAGTTTGAGAAGAAACTTGAAGCTAAGCGTCGCAAGATCACCCAAGGCGATGATCTGGCACCAGGCGTGCTGAAAATCGTTAAGGTGTATCTGGCCGTTAAACGTCAGATTCAGCCTGGTGACAAGATGGCAGGTCGTCACGGTAACAAGGGTGTTATCTCGAAGATCAACCCTATCGAAGACATGCCTTACGATGACAACGGTACGCCGGTCGACATCGTACTGAACCCGCTGGGCGTACCATCGCGTATGAACATCGGTCAGATTCTGGAAACTCACCTCGGTATGGCGGCTAAAGGCATTGGTGAAAAAATCAATGCGATGCTGAAGAAGCAGGAAGAAGTCTCCAAACTGCGTGAGTTCATCCAGCGTGCTTACGATCTGGGCACTGATGTGCGTCAGAAAGTTGACCTGAACACCTTTACAGATGACGAAGTACTGCGTCTGGCAGAGAACCTGAAGAAGGGTATGCCAATCGCGACTCCGGTGTTTGACGGTGCGAAAGAGAGCGAAATCAAAGAGCTGCTGCAGCTCGGCGGATTGCCTTCTTCCGGTCAGATCACCCTGTTCGACGGCCGTACTGGTGAGCAGTTTGAGCGTCAGGTAACCGTAGGTTACATGTACATGCTGAAACTGAACCACCTGGTTGACGACAAGATGCACGCACGTTCTACCGGTTCTTACAGCTTGGTTACTCAGCAGCCGCTGGGTGGTAAAGCGCAGTTCGGTGGACAGCGCTTCGGTGAGATGGAAGTGTGGGCACTGGAAGCATATGGTGCCGCGTATACCCTGCAGGAAATGCTTACCGTTAAATCTGATGACGTTAACGGCCGTACGAAGATGTATAAAAACATCGTCGACGGTAACCATCAGATGGAACCGGGCATGCCGGAATCCTTCAACGTACTGTTGAAAGAGATTCGCTCGCTGGGTATCAACATCGAGCTGGAAGACGAGTAAGTACTCGCAAGTACTGGTTACGGGACGTGCACTTCGGGTGCGCGTCCCTGAGAGTTCCACTCCGACGGGAGCTAATCCGTGAAAGACTTACTTAAGTTTCTGAAAGCGCAAACTAAGACCGAAGAGTTTGATGCGATCAAAATTGCTCTGGCCTCGCCAGACATGATCCGTTCATGGTCTTTTGGTGAAGTTAAAAAGCCGGAAACCATTAACTACCGTACCTTCAAGCCTGAGCGTGACGGTCTTTTCTGTGCCCGTATTTTTGGACCGGTAAAAGACTACGAATGCCTGTGCGGTAAGTACAAGCGTTTAAAACATCGCGGCGTGATCTGTGAGAAGTGTGGCGTTGAAGTTACACAGACCAAAGTACGTCGTGAGCGCATGGGCCACATTGAGTTGGCTTCACCGACTGCGCACATTTGGTTCCTGAAATCACTGCCTTCGCGTATCGGCTTACTGCTGGATATGCCACTGCGTGATATCGAGCGCGTGCTGTACTTCGAATCTTATGTGGTTATCGAAGGCGGCATGACCAACCTGGAAAAACGTCAGATTCTGACCGAAGAGCAGTACCTTGACGCGCTGGAAGAGTTCGGTGACGAATTCGACGCGAAGATGGGTGCGGAAGCTATCCAGGCGCTGCTGAAAAACATGGATCTGGAGCAAGAGTGCGAGCAGCTGCGTGAAGAGCTGAACGAGACCAACTCCGAGACCAAACGTAAAAAGCTGACCAAGCGTATCAAGCTGCTGGAAGCGTTCGTTCAGTCTGGTAACAAGCCAGAGTGGATGATCCTGACCGTTCTGCCGGTTCTGCCGCCAGATCTGCGCCCGCTGGTACCGCTGGACGGTGGTCGTTTCGCAACGTCGGATCTGAACGATCTGTATCGTCGCGTGATCAACCGTAATAACCGTCTGAAACGCCTGCTGGATCTGGCTGCGCCAGATATCATCGTACGTAACGAAAAACGTATGTTGCAGGAAGCGGTTGATGCACTGCTGGATAACGGCCGTCGCGGTCGCGCCATCACTGGCTCGAACAAGCGTCCGCTGAAATCTCTGGCAGACATGATCAAAGGTAAGCAGGGTCGTTTCCGTCAGAACCTGTTGGGTAAACGTGTTGACTACTCTGGCCGTTCAGTTATCACCGTTGGTCCATACCTGCGTCTGCATCAGTGCGGTCTGCCGAAGAAAATGGCTCTTGAGCTGTTCAAACCGTTCATCTACGGCAAGTTGGAACTGCGTGGCCTGGCCACCACCATCAAAGCCGCTAAGAAAATGGTTGAGCGCGAAGAGGCTGTCGTTTGGGATATCCTGGACGAAGTGATCCGCGAACACCCGGTACTGCTGAACCGTGCACCAACTCTGCACCGTTTGGGTATCCAGGCGTTTGAACCGGTTCTGATCGAAGGTAAAGCGATCCAGCTGCACCCGCTGGTTTGTGCGGCATATAACGCCGACTTCGATGGTGACCAGATGGCTGTTCACGTACCGCTGACGCTGGAAGCCCAGCTGGAAGCGCGTGCGCTGATGATGTCGACCAACAACATTCTGTCACCAGCGAACGGCGAGCCAATCATCGTTCCTTCACAGGACGTTGTTTTGGGTCTGTACTATATGACCCGCGACAAAGTGAACGCCAAAGGCGAAGGCATGGTGCTGACTGGCCCGAAAGAAGCTGAGCGTGTTTATCGCGCTGGCCTGGCCGAGCTGCATGCACGCGTTAAAGTGCGTATCACTGAATACACCAAGAACGAGCAGGAAGAGTTCGTTGCGAAAACCAGCATTATCGACACCACCATTGGTCGTGCGATTCTGTGGATGATCGTTCCGAAAGGCCTGCCTTACTCCATCGTCAACCAGGCGCTGGGTAAGAAAGCCATTTCTAAGATGCTGAACACCTGTTACCGCATTCTTGGCCTGAAGCCGACCGTTATCTTTGCTGACCAAACCATGTACACCGGTTTTGCTTACGCAGCCCGTTCAGGTGCCTCTGTAGGTATCGACGACATGGTCATCCCAGCGAAGAAAGCGGAAATCGTAGCCGAAGCGGAAGCGGAAGTTGCTGAGATTCAGGAACAGTTCCAGTCTGGTCTGGTAACTGCTGGCGAACGTTACAACAAAGTTATCGATATTTGGGCCGCCGCTAACGAACGCGTTTCCAAAGCGATGATGGATAACCTGCAAACTGAAACCGTGATCAACCGTGATGGCGAAGAAGAGCAGCAGGTATCGTTCAACAGCATCTACATGATGGCCGACTCCGGTGCGCGTGGTTCTGCTGCACAGATTCGTCAGCTGGCCGGTATGCGTGGTCTGATGGCTAAGCCAGATGGCTCAATCATCGAAACGCCGATCACCGCGAACTTCCGTGAAGGTCTGAACGTACTCCAGTACTTCATCTCCACGCACGGTGCGCGTAAAGGTCTGGCGGATACCGCACTGAAAACTGCTAACTCCGGTTATCTGACGCGTCGTCTGGTCGACGTAGCGCAGGATCTGGTTGTTACCGAAGATGACTGCGGCACGTTCGAAGGCATCATGATGACTCCAGTCATCGAAGGTGGCGACGTTAAAGAGCCGCTGCGTGAGCGTGTACTGGGTCGTGTAACGGCTGAAGACGTTCTGAAGCCAGGCACTGCGGACATCCTGATCCCGCGTAACACCCTGATCGATGAACACTGGTGTGATGTGATCGAACTGAATTCAGTCGATGCGATTAAAGTGCGCTCGGTTGTTGGCTGTGAAACCGACTTCGGTGTGTGTGCACACTGCTACGGTCGCGATCTGGCACGTGGTCACATCATCAACAAAGGTGAGGCCATCGGTGTTATCGCAGCACAGTCCATCGGTGAGCCGGGTACACAGCTGACAATGCGTACGTTCCACATCGGTGGTGCGGCATCTCGTGCGGCTGCTGAATCCAGCATCCAGGTGAAGAACAAAGGTACTATCAAGCTGACCAACGCGAAGTCTGTAACCAACTCCTCAGGGAAACTGGTTATCGTTTCACGTAACGTTGAGCTGAAGATGATCGACGAGTTCGGTCGTACCAAAGAGAGCTATAAAGTACCTTACGGTGCGGTCATGGCTAAAGGTGATGGCGAGCAGGTTGCCGCGGGCGAAACCGTAGCAAACTGGGATCCGCATACCATGCCGGTCATCACCGAAGTGGGCGGTTTCATTCGCTTCACTGACATGATCGACGGTCAGACCATTACGCGTCAGACTGACGACTTAACCGGTCTGTCATCGCTGGTGGTTCTGGATTCTGCAGAACGTACTGCGGGTGGTAAAGATCTGCGTCCTGCGCTGAAAATTGTTGATGCCAACGGAAATGATGTTTTGATTCCAGGTACCGACATGCCAGCACAGTACTTCCTGCCGGGCAAAGCAATTGTTCAGCTGGAAGATGGCGTTAAGATCAGTGCCGGTGACACGCTGTCGCGTGTTCCGCAGGAATCTGGCGGTACCAAGGATATTACCGGTGGTCTGCCGCGCGTTGCTGACTTGTTCGAAGCGCGTCGTCCGAAAGAGCCAGCAATCCTGGCGGAGATCAGCGGTATCATCTCCTTCGGTAAAGAGACCAAAGGTAAGCGTCGTCTGGTTATTACGCCGGTTGATGGTAGCGATCCGTACGAAGAGATGATTCCAAAATGGCGTCAGCTTAACGTATTCGAAGGTGAGCGCGTAGAACGTGGTGACGTCGTATCTGACGGCCCAGAGTCTCCGCACGACATCCTGCGTCTGCGTGGCGTCCATGCTGTGACCCGTTACATCACTAACGAAGTGCAGGAAGTTTACCGTCTGCAAGGCGTTAAGATTAACGATAAACACATCGAAGTCATCGTTCGTCAGATGCTGCGTAAAGCAACCATCTCGAGCGTGGGAAGCACCGACTTCCTGGAAGGTGAGCAGGCTGAATACTCACGCATCAAGATCTCTAACCGTGAACTTGAAGCGAATGGCAAAATCGGCGCAACATTCATGCGCGATCTGCTGGGTATCACCAAAGCGTCACTGGCAACCGAATCGTTCATCTCTGCAGCATCGTTCCAGGAGACCACGCGTGTCCTGACCGAAGCAGCAGTTGCAGGTAAGCGTGATGAACTGCGCGGCCTGAAAGAGAACGTCATCGTGGGTCGTCTGATCCCAGCCGGTACCGGTTATGCTTATCACCAGGATCGTATGCGTCGCCGCTCTGCGGGCGAAGCACCGGTTGCACCGCAGGTTACTGCGGATGAAGCCTCTGCAAGCCTGGCAGAATTGCTGAACGCCGGTCTGGGCGGAAGCGACGACGAGTAATTCGTCTGCTAAAGCTGACCAATAAAAAACCCTGCTTCGGCAGGGTTTTTTTTCGTCTTCATTTTGTCAGAACTTGCGGCAGATATCTTCGCGTGTCAGTCCGATATCACGCAGCTGGTTATCACTCAGTTTTGACAGGATGCGGTGAGTTTCACGCCGTGCTTTCCAGTGTTTAACCATATGCACTACGCCGCGGAAGATATCCAGTAAAGTGACATCAAAAGGTTTAGCCGCGCGGTTTTGATCGAATTCCATAATCCTTGCCCTCAGTAGGTTGCCTGAGAAGCATTGTCTTATTGCCACGCATTATGATACAGACGCAAAAAACACTTATCTTTAACATACAGATTGCCTTGAGGTGGATCTGAATGGTAATAATGAGGTCTATCTGTACTGGTTTATTATGATTGATGGCTGAGTGAGGCATACGATGACGCGCTACCAACATTTAGCATGTTTGCTTTCGGATCGTATAGAGCAAGGGCTGTACCGCAGCGGCGAGCGCCTGCCGTCGGTGCGCACACTGAGTCTTGAACACGGCGTGAGTATCAGCACCGTTCAGCAGGCATATCATCTGCTGGAAGAGAAACAGCTGATTGTGCCGCAGCCACGTTCCGGATATTTCGTTGCAACACGCAAAGCGACGCCGCCGATGCCGGCCATCACCCGACCTGCACAGCGTCCGGTGGAAATCACGCAGTGGGAATCGGTGCTGGAGTTGCTCAGCAGCCGAATTAATAACGATGTGTTGCAACTCGGCAGCGGTATGCCCGATCTGACCCAGCCCACGTTGAAACCGCTGTGGAAAATTCAAAGCCGTATGGCGCAGAAGCAGGATATCGATCAGCTCAACTATGACAGTTTGCTGGGTGTAGCGGCCCTGCGCGAACAGGTTGCGCGTCTGACGATCGACAGTGGTTGTCAGCTCACGGCAGACGATATCGTGATCACCACCGGCTGCCATGAAGCGTTGTCGATCTCGATTCGTGCGATATGTCAGGCTGGTGACATCATTGCGGTGGAGTCGCCGACTTTCCACGGCACCATGCAAACTCTGCGCGGCTTCGGCATTCGCGCCATTGAGATTCCTACCGATTCGGTCACCGGCATCAGCCTGGAAGCGCTGGAACTTGCGTTCGAACAGTGGCCGATTAAAGCGGTGGTGGTGGTGCCAAACTGCAATAATCCGCTGGGCTTTATCATGCCGGAATCTCGCAAACGTGCGCTGGTGACGCTGGCACAGCGTTTCGATGCCGCGATTATTGAAGACGATGTGTACGGCGAGCTGGCGTGGGAGTATCCGCGTCCGGTTACCCTTAAGTCGTTGGATCACGATGGACGGGTATTGCTGTGCAGTTCCTTCTCCAAGACGCTGGCGCCGGGGCTGCGTGTTGGTTGGGTGGCGCCGGGGCGCTATCGCGATCGCGTGTTGCATATGAAATATATCAGCACCGGATCGACGGCTACCCAGCCGCAACACGCGGTCGCCGAGTTTATTCGTCTTGGTCATTATCTGCCGCATTTGCGGCGCATGCGTCAGGTGTATCAACGAAATTATGAAACCTTTAGCTGCTGGGTACGCCACTACTTTCCGTGTGGGATTTGTGTGTCGCGTCCGCAGGGCAGTTTCCTGATGTGGATTGAATTGCCAGAGGCATTTGACGCGGTCAGGCTCAATACCGAATTGCGTGAGCTGAACATGCAGGTTGCCGTCGGCTCGCTGTTTTCGGCCTCGGGTAAGTATCGCAACTGTTTGCGCCTGAATTATGGTTTGCCAATGAATGAGCACACAGAGCAGGCGATAGCTCAACTCGGCGCAGCGGTAGAACGTGCCATGCTGGCTTGTAGTCATGAATTCGTGCATACCTCCTCCCTGATCACGTGAAGAAAGGCAGGGCTGGGAGAGGTTGAGACCAGCCCTGGCCCGCTGCAAGCGACAGCGGGCAGGCACACTTTAGTCTTGTCAGGAAATGACGCCAGCCCCTACATCACGCTGCTGCGCGGCAGATTCCAGCGTTTCATCCTTACTTACCGCGCATTACACTGCTTCTGCGGGTTCGATTCCATTTTCCACCAGTGACAGTAACTGCTGCGTTGCTGCGCGCCAGTCGGCGGCTTGGGTAATCGCGCTCACCACCGCAATGCTGCCCACGCCGGTAGCCAGCACTTCCGGCACGCGCGCCAGAGAAATACCGCCAATCGCCACGGTTGGCACATTGTGCAAACGCGCCAGGTGGCGTTTCAATTCCACCACGCCTTGCGGCGCAGAAGGCATATCTTTGGTTTGCGTAGGATAGATGTGGCCAAGCGCAATGTAAGAAGGGCGCAGCGCCAGAGCCCGATCTAACTCGGCATCGTCATGCGTCGATAAACCCAGGCGCAATCCCGCCTCGCGAATGGCCGCCAGATCGGCTACATCGAGATCTTCCTGGCCGAGGTGCACGCCATAAGCGTGATATTTAATGGCTAAGCGCCAGTAATCATTGATAAACAGGCGAGCGCGATACTGTTTGCCGAGTGCAATCGCCTCGCGCACCGCATCTTCCACCTCGTGATCTTCACAATCTTTGATGCGCAGCTGTATGGTGCGCACACCGGCTTCCAGCAAGCGTGCGATCCATTCCACGCTATCAACAACCGGATACAGCCCCAGCTTTGAGGCTGTGGCAGGAAAGGCGTCGGTCATACATTTTCCTCTTTAAGGGTATCGGCAGCGTGATAGATCTCGCCGCCACGATTGCGGAAGGCGTCCGACATTTGCGCCATACCCATCTCAATCGGCTGGGCTTCAGCCTGTTGGCGGGCGGCAAACTCACGCACTTCCTGGGTAATTTTCATCGAGCAGAATTTCGGGCCGCACATCGAGCAGAAGTGCGCTACTTTTCCTGATTCCTGCGGCAGGGTTTCATCGTGATAGGCGCGTGCGGTGTGCGGATCGAGCGCCAGATTGAACTGATCTTCCCAGCGGAATTCAAAACGCGCTTTCGACATCGCATTGTCACGGATCTGCGCACCGGGATGACCTTTTGCCAGATCCGCCGCGTGCGCAGCGATCTTGTAGGTGATCAGCCCTTGCTTCACATCCTCTTTGTTCGGCAAACCGAGGTGCTCTTTCGGCGTCACGTAACACAGCATGGCGCAGCCGAACCAGCCAATCATGGCCGCGCCGATGCCGGAAGTGAAATGGTCATAGCCGGGCGCGATATCGGTGGTGAGCGGGCCAAGCGTGTAAAACGGGGCTTCGTGACAATGCTCAAGCTGTTCGGTCATATTGCGTCGAATCATCTGCATGGGCACATGGCCCGGACCTTCAATCATCACCTGCACATCGTATTCCCAGGCGATTTTGGTCAGTTCGCCCAGCGTATGCAGTTCGGCAAATTGCGCCTCATCGTTGGCATCCTGAATCGAGCCGGGACGCAGGCCGTCGCCGAGCGACAACGCCACATCGTAGGCGGCACAAATTTCACAAATCTCGCGGAAGTGAAGATAGAGGAAACTTTCGGTGTGATGCGACAGGCACCATTTCGCCATAATCGAGCCACCGCGCGACACAATGCCGGTCAGGCGTTTGGCCGTCATCGGCACATAGCGCAGCAGCACGCCAGCGTGAATAGTGAAGTAGTCAACGCCTTGTTCCGCCTGCTCCAGCAGCGTGTCGCGGAAAATCTCCCAGTTGAGATCTTCTGCAATGCCGTTCACTTTCTCCAGCGCCTGATAAATCGGCACCGTACCAATCGGCACCGGACTATTGCGCAAAATCCACTCACGCGTTTCATGGATATAGCGGCCGGTTGAGAGATCCATCACAGTGTCTGCGCCCCAGCGCGTTGACCACACCAGCTTCTCCACTTCCTCTTCAATAGATGAGCTCACCGCAGAGTTGCCAATGTTGGCATTCACTTTCACCAGGAAGTTGCGGCCGATAATCATCGGTTCGGATTCGGGATGGTTGATGTTCGAAGGGATGATGGCGCGGCCGCTGGCGACTTCCTGACGGACAAATTCCGCGGTGATATTTTCTGGCAGATTGGCACCAAAGCTGTGACCCGGATGCTGCTGTAACAGCACTTCACCGCGAATACGCTCGCGGCCCATGTTTTCACGCAGCGCGATAAACTCCATCTCCGGCGTGATGATGCCCTGACGCGCATAGTGCAGTTGGGTAACCCGGCGACCCGCTTTGGCACGGCGCGGTTGCGGCAGCTGCTCAAAACGCAGATGGTCCAGGCCTTCATCCGCCAGACGCTGCTGCGTGTAACGGGAACTCAGCTGGTGGATGGTTTCGCTGTCGTCACGTTCTTCGATCCAATTGGCACGCAGCCTGTCGAGTCCCTGATGCACATTAATGGTGGCTTGAGGATCGCCATAAGCCCCGGCGGTGTCGTAAACCGGCACCGCTTCATTTGGCTCATAGTGCGGATTCTCTTTGCTGCCGCCTATGTGCGTTGGACTGAGCTGTATCTCACGCATCGGCACGCGAATATCCGCGCGGCTGCCGGTGATCCAGATACGTTTGGAGTTGGGGAAAGCGGTTCCCTGCAGGGAATCGATAAATTCTTGCGCTTGAGCGCGTTGTTCACGACGAGAAGTTTTAGCAGACATAGCAAGTTTCCGGTAACGGTTGGAAGTTGCTTGTCCAGAGTTCGGAAGGAGTAACAGGTACGGTGCCGGGCGCCAGCATGCACCGTGCTGATAATGTCTACTCTTGTTCCCTTCGCAGGTACTAACCTGATCAGGTTCCGCGGATCCCGAATTAACGGTCTCAGCCCTAGAGGGCACTCCGACAAGTTGGTGTTTTGTGGTTTAAGCTACTTTGCTTGCCATTTTGCACCTGGGCAGTGCTCGTGACCGTCACGTACTACGTGTACGCTCCGGTCCCTGCGCGCTGTCCGAGTGCAAACTGGCTGCGCACGCTACGCTTAAACCGCAAAATTTGCCTTTTGATTGTCGTTAAAGAAGACAATAAAAAAGCCCATTTAGCATAAGAGGGCTTTTCTTGAATAACAAGTTTTTTACATCTTCGGGGTTCTAAGCCGGGCGGGCAATGGCGCTGTCGTTGGCAACCGGCGGAAGCGCCAGCTGGTTGTCCCAGGCGAGTTGCACCAGCTTATCTTCCAGCGTGAAGCGCGATTCCAGCACCTCGCCGACTTCGGAGAGCGCGGTTTGAAAATCCACGCAATTATCATCGTTAATCGCTTGCTGCAGATGGCTATCGTAGAGCTGCATGATGCGATCGGTATTCGCCTCCAGTGCCGGGTAAATCTGCGCAGCGACGAATAAGGGGCTATCACCCTGCATCTCACTAATGATGTGTTCATACACGCTGAAATGGCCGGTGGAAAGGTAATCCACCAGGTTGTGACAAAATGCGTCCAGCGCCTGTTCATCCAGCGTGGATAACGCATCTTTTTGTGGCTTCATGCCAATAAGCTCGTAGTAAGTGACGAGCAGCTGTCGACGGGCGCGCAGCCATGAATCAACCAATTCATTTCCGCCGCCTACACGCTCTGTCAGGTTATCTAACTGGTTAAGCATATGGGGCTCCAGGTAGGTTATAGTTGTTTATTACACACTTAATATTAGGATTTCAGCGTGCGATTTGACGCTAAGGACAACGATTAAGATGCAACGTGAGATCTCAAGCTTAGACGCTGGATGGTGGGTTGTCAGCCATGAGCAAAAACTTTGGTTGCCGCAGGGCGAATTGCCGCATGGCTTAGCCAGCGATTTTGGCCTCAGCGGCAGCAACGCGATTTTGATCGGCGAGTGGCAGGGTGAGAATGTCTGGCTGGTACGTGAATCGCGTCCGGTCAGCATGGGCTCCGTGCGCCAACTGATTGATGAGGATGTCGGCCTGTTCCAAATCGCCGGACGTGGCGTGCAGCTGGCGGAGTTTTACCGCTCGCATCGCTGGTGCGGCTATTGCGGCCATGAGATGCACATCAGCAAACGCGAATTTGCCTGCTTGTGCAATCACTGCCGCGAGCGTTATTACCCGCAAATTGCGCCGTGCATCATCGTGGCTATCCGCCGTGGCGATGAGATCCTGCTCGCCAATCATGCGCGTCATCGTAACAATATCTACACCGTGCTGGCGGGCTTTGTCGAAGTGGGCGAAACCTTAGAACAAGCGGTGGCGCGGGAAGTGATGGAGGAGAGCAACGTGCGGGTGAAAAACGTGCGTTACGTTACCTCGCAGCCGTGGCCGTTCCCGCACTCTCTGATGATGGCGTATATGGCGGAATATGACGGCGGCGATCTGCAACACGACGGCAAAGAGCTGCTGGATGCCGGCTGGTATCGCTACGACGATCTGCCGCTGTTGCCGCCGCCCGGCACGGTGGCGCGTCGCCTGATTGAAGATACCGTTGCCCTGTGTCGCGCCAGCGCGGCGTGAAAATGCTACACTGCCGGCCTTAGCATGAGAGAGCCCATTATGAGTGAACTGAAGAACGATCGTTATCTGCGCGCCCTGTTACGTCAGCCGGTAGATGTCACACCGGTATGGATGATGCGACAAGCCGGGCGTTATTTGCCGGAGTACAAAGCCACGCGCGCTGAAGCCGGCGATTTTATGTCGCTGTGTAAGAATGCTGAGCTGGCGTGTGAAGTCACGCTGCAACCGCTGCGTCGCTATGCGCTGGATGCGGCAATTCTCTTCAGCGATATCCTCACCATTCCGGATGCGATGGGACTTGGGCTCTACTTTGAGACCGGCGAAGGCCCGCGTTTCTCCAATCCGATCACCTGCCGTGCGGATGTCGACAAGCTGCCAGTGCCGGATCCAGAGCAAGAGCTCGGTTATGTGATGAACGCGGTGCGTACCATTCGTCACAACCTGAAAGGCGAAGTGCCGCTGATCGGTTTCTCCGGCAGCCCGTGGACGCTGGCAACCTACATGGTTGAAGGCGGCAGCAGCAAAGCGTTCACCAAAATTAAAAAGATGATGTACGCCGAGCCGCAAACCCTGCACAAGCTGCTGGATAAGCTGGCAGATAGCGTGATTCTTTATCTCAATGCGCAGATCAAAGCTGGCGCGCAGTCGGTCATGGTGTTCGACACATGGGGCGGCGTGCTGACCGGACGCGACTATCGCGAATTCTCGCTCTATTACATGCATAAAATCGTCGATAGCGTGCTGCATGAGAATGAAGGTCGCCGCGTTCCTATTACGCTGTTCACTAAAGGTGGCGGCCAATGGCTGGAAGCGATAGCGGCGACCGGCTGCGATGCGCTGGGACTCGACTGGACCACCGATATCGCCGATGCGCGTCGTCGTGTGGGTGATAAAGTGGCGCTGCAGGGCAACATGGATCCTTCCATGCTGTATGCACCGCCTGCGCGCATTGAGCAGGAAGTCGCCGGGATTCTCGAAGGTTTTGGCACTGGCGAAGGTCACGTGTTTAACCTGGGCCACGGCATCCATCCTGATGTGCCGCCTGAGCATGCTGGTGCGTTTGTTGAAGCGGTGCATCGTCTGTCACGTCCGTATCATCAGGGCTGATGATGGATTTAGCCGCACTACGCCAGGAACAGTTACAGCGCGCTGCTGATGTGGTGCGGCAGGATGATTTCGATGTGCTGCCGCCACGCTTTATTGGTGGTGCCGACGTGGGATTTGAACAGGGCGGCGAGATCACGCGCGCGGCTCTGATCATCCTCGAGTATCCATCCTTAAAGCTGGTGGAACACCGCATTGCGCGCGTGGCCACCACCATGCCCTATATTCCGGGCTTCTTATCCTTCCGCGAAATGCCGGCGCTGCTGGAAGCCTGGCAGCAGCTCTCCCAGTTGCCCGATCTGCTGTTTGTGGATGGCCACGGTATATCCCATCCCCGTCGGCTTGGCGTGGCGGCGCATTTCGGTTCGCTGGTGGATGTGCCCACCATTGGCGTGGCGAAGAAGCGTTTGTGTGGACGTTTTGCTGAGCTGGATGCCGAGCCAGGCAGCCGTCAGCCGCTGCTCGACAAAGGCGAACAGATTGGCTGGGTATGGCGCAGTAAAGCGCGCTGTAATCCGCTGTTTATCTCGACCGGCCATCGCGTCAGCATGGATAGCGCATTGCAATGGGTGGAAGCCTGTACTGCGGGCTATCGTTTGCCGGAACCGACGCGTTGGGCGGATGCTGTCGCCTCCGGACGCCCGGCCTTTCTGCGCTGGCAAAACACGCCTTAACGCTGTTTGTGCCCGGCTTTTGCGGTACACTGCCGCCAGCTAACCTATTGAGAGTAAGTTTGATGTTACAGAATCCCGTCCATTTGCGTCTGGCGAAGCTTGAAAGCTGGCAGCATATGACTTTCATGGCCTGCCTTTGCGAGCGTATGTTCCCCAACTATTGGGCTTTTTGTCAGCAGACCGCATTCGCCGATCCGCAACTCTATCGCCGCATCCTCGATCTCATCTGGGAAAGCCTGACGGTCAAAGATGCCAAAATCAATTTCGACGGTCAGCTGGAGAAATTTGAAGCGGCGATTCCGGATGGTGACGATTTTGACGTTTACGGTGTACATCCGGCGATTGATGCCTGCGTGGCCTTGAGTGAACTGCTGCATGCACAGCTCAGCGGCGAAACGCTGGAGCACGCCGTGGAAGTCAGCCGTACATCGATCACTACCGTGGCGATTCTGGAAATGACGCAGGCCGGTCGCGAAATGACCGACGAAGAGCTGCGCGGAAATCAGGCTGTCATCGATGAATGGGACCTGCAGTGGGAGATTTTCCGCCTGCTGTCAGAGTGCGAGGAGCGCGACCTTGAATTGATTAAAGGCCTGCGTGCAGACCTGCGCGAAGCGGGAATCAGTAACATCGGTATACTTTTTCAGCAATAAGGCAAGAAAACGTGACTTCAGGCCCGAATTACCGCGCCTGGAGGCTTCACATCAGCCCCCAGTCTGGTCTACATTTGGGGGGCTGAAAATTGTGGCTATCGGTGCGTGCCGGCTGAACAAGGTCTGAGAATGGCTTTTCCCTCGCACTCGTTGCTTAGCAAGCGATAAATACACTTTAAGGATAACTTATGAACAAGACTCAACTGATTGATGTGATCGCAGAGAAAGCTGACCTGTCTAAAACCCAGGCTAAGACTGCGCTGGAATCTACCCTGGCTGCGATCACTGAGTCTCTGAAAGAAGGTGATGCTGTACAACTGGTTGGTTTTGGTACTTTTAAAGTGAACCACCGCGCTGAGCGTACCGGTCGCAACCCGCAGACTGGCAAAGAGATCAAAATTGCAGCAGCTAACGTGCCAGCGTTCGTTTCAGGCAAAGCTCTGAAAGACGCTGTTAAGTAAGTTTCCGCATTGCGGTTTAGCTTTAAAAGAGGGGGCGTTAGCGCCCCTTTTTGTTGCCGGGACCTGCCATGCTGAATTCAATTCCTCAGCGCGTTTGCGCCCTGTTATTTGGTGCGCTGCTGACGGGCTGTAGCTCCACTCCTGAACTTCCTGCCTTCACGGCGAGCGGCTATCTGGCCGACCGCGGCACCGTGCGCATCTGGCGCAAGAATAGCGACCATCAAGTTGTTCACCTGCGTACGGTCTTCACGCCGTTTAATGGCGATGCGATGGAAACCACTGACTACAATTGGCAGCAGCAGAAGCTGATTAGCGTCGAACGGCGCGTCGCGGGTGCACAGCCGGATGATGTCACCTTACGCTTCGATCATCAGGGCAATCTCAATTTCATGCAGCGCCAGCTGGCGGGGCGACGTGAAGCGGTCAGCGCTGATAGCGTTGAGCTATATCGCTTCGATGCGCAGCGCATGCTGGATCAGAGCAATGCGTTGCTCGCAGGCCGCGTATTACTGCGTCAGGGCCATTGGCTGGGTGGCAATCAGGTGCGTGAGTGCGATGACAAGCTGGTGAATGTGGCCTTTGATCGCGACACGCTGTATACGCTAGGTCGCCAGCAGCAGAGCCAGGCTGCGCCATTGATGGTGTCGTGGCTGGAAGCGCCGGAAGGTGTGCAACTGCTGCGTGCTACGCCGGATGACGAATGCAGCTGGCAGCCAAAAGAGAGTGATTTCTGACAGGTGGAAAAGAGAAGGGGCACCTGCTGCTGTGCCCCTTTGCGTACTTATTTGCGGTTAATCGCGCGGTAGCCGATATCGCGGCGGCAGAAGCTGCCATCCCACGAGATATGCTGCGCCAGCGCATAAGCGTTCTTCTGCGCATTGGCAACATCGTCGCCTAGTGCGGTCACGCACAGTACGCGACCACCGTTGGTGACCACCAGATCGTCCTTCATGGTGGTGCCAGCATGGAACACCTTGCCATCCGGTACTTCTTCCAGCGGCAGACCGTGAATCTGATCGCCCGTGTTGTAATCGCCCGGATAACCACCCGCCGCTAACACCACGCCGAGAGAGGGACGCGGATCCCACTGCGAGGTTTGCTGATCCAGTTTACCGTCGGTCGCCGCCAGACACAGCGCCACCAGATCCGACTGCAGGCGCAGCATGATCGGCTGAGTTTCCGGATCGCCGAAGCGGCAGTTAAATTCAATCACTTTAGGCTGACCGGCCTTATCGATCATCAACCCAGCGTACAGGAAGCCGGTATAAATGTTGCCTTCTGCTTTCATACCGTTGACGGTTGGCCAGATGATCTGATCCATCACGCGCTGGTGGATCTCATCGGTTACCACGGGCGCCGGAGAATACGCGCCCATGCCGCCGGTATTTGGACCGGTATCGCCATCGCCGACACGTTTGTGATCCTGGCTGGTGGCCATCGGCAGCACGTTGTTGCCGTCGACCATCACGATAAAGCTGGCCTCTTCGCCATCGAGGAACTCTTCAATCACGATGCGGTGACCAGCATCGCCGAACGCATTGCCAGCCAGCATGTCCTGCACAGCGGCTTCGGCTTCCGCCAGTTCCATCGCCACGATCACGCCTTTACCGGCCGCCAGACCGTCAGCTTTGATCACGATCGGTGCGCCTTTCTCACGCAGATACGCCAGTGCAGGTTCCACTTCGGTGAAGTTCTGGTATTCGGCGGTTGGAATCTGCTGACGTGCCAGGAAATCTTTGGTGAACGCCTTTGAGCCTTCGAGCTGGGCAGCGGCTTGCGTTGGGCCAAAGATCTTCAGACCTGCAGCACGGAACGCATCAACCACGCCAATCACCAGCGGTGCTTCCGGACCAACGATGGTCAGATCGATCTTTTCCTGCTGAGCAAAGGCCAGTAGCGCGGGAACGTCGGTGGCGCTGATTGCCACGTTTTGCAGAGCCGGCTCGAGCGCGGTGCCCGCATTGCCAGGCGCGACAAATACTGTTTCCGCCAGTGGCGATTGTGCCGCTTTCCATGCCAGCGCGTGTTCACGTCCGCCATTACCAATCACTAAAATTTTCATCTGTACTGCTCCCAACAATTAATGGCGGAAATGACGCATGTCGGTAAAGATCATCGCGATGCCGTGCTCATCAGCGGCGGCAATCACCTCATCATCACGGATTGAACCGCCTGGCTGAATCACGCAACTGATACCGACAGCCGCAGCGGCGTCGATACCGTCGCGGAACGGGAAGAAGGCATCAGACGCCATCGCGGAGCCTTTCACTTCCAGACCTTCGTCACCGGCTTTGATACCGGCAATTTTGGCCGAGTAAACGCGGCTCATCTGGCCGGCGCCAATGCCGATGGTCATGTTGTCACGTGCGTAGACGATGGCGTTGGATTTAACGAACTTCGCCACTTTCCAGCAGAACAGCGCATCACGCATTTCCTGCTCAGTTGGCTGACGTTTGCTGACAACGCGCAGCTGGCTGGCGTTGACCATGCCCAAATCGCGATCCTGAACCAGTACGCCGCCGTTAACGCGTTTGAAATCCAGCGCCGCAACGCGACCTTGCCACTGACCACACACCAGAACGCGCACGTTCTGCTTGGCCGCGGTAATTTTCAGTGCCGCTTCGCTGGCGGATGGCGCGATGATCACTTCAACAAACTGACGGCTGATGATCGCCTGCGCGGTGGCTTCGTCCAGCTCGCGGTTAAAGGCGATGATGCCACCGAAAGCGGAAGTCGGATCGGTTTTGTAGGCACGCTCGTAAGCGTCAAGAATCGAACCGCCAACTGCCACGCCGCATGGGTTAGCGTGTTTGACGATCACACAAGCGGCTTCGTCGAACTCTTTCACGCATTCAAGTGCGGCATCGGTATCGGCGATATTGTTGTATGAGAGCGCTTTGCCCTGAACCTGCCGCGCAGTGGCCACTGAAGCTTCAGCAACATTCTCTTCTATATAGAAGGCAGCATCTTGATGGCTGTTCTCGCCGTAACGCATATCCTGCTTCTTAATGAAGTTGAGGTTCAGCGTGCGCGGGAAGCGGCCAGCCGGTTCTTTGCTGTCGCTGTGATAAGCCGGCACCAGGCTACCGAAGTAGTTGGCGATCATGCTGTCGTAGGCGGCAGTGTGTTCGAAAGCTTTGATGGCCAGATCGAAACGTGTTTCCAGCGTGAGCGAGTTTTCGTTGGCATCCAGCTCGGCAATGATCGCTTCGTAATCGCTGCTCTTCACCACGATCGCCACGTCTTTGTGGTTCTTCGCCGCTGAGCGAACCATGGTTGGGCCACCGATATCGATGTTCTCAACCGCGTCAGCTAATGAGCAATCAGGTTTGGCAACGGTTTGTGCGAAGGGATAGAGGTTGACGACCACCATGTCGATTGGGTTGATGGCGTGTTCAGCCATGATCGCATCATCCTGACCACGACGACCCAAAATGCCGCCATGCACTTTCGGGTGCAGCGTTTTGACGCGTCCATCCATCATTTCCGGGAAACCGGTGTAGTCAGAAACTTCGGTGACGGGCAAGCCCGCATCTGCCAGCAGACGTGCTGTACCGCCTGTGGAGAGCAGCTCAACACCACGGCTGGAGAGTGCCTGAGCAAATTCGAGGATACCGGCTTTGTCAGAGACACTGAGTAGAGCGCGGCGTACAGGACGACGTTGTTGCATGGTGGTTTTATCCCTTGGCTTTGTTTCGCGTAATAAAGAGCGTTACATCAAGCTTAGTGTCTCTCTTCTATATAGAAGGAAACGCTTGCCTCATGTAACGCCCCAAAAGGGGCATCCTTGACGTCGCCGGGCATTGTAGCGAAAACGTTTGCGTGATGCTCGCCTAAATTCATTTGTGCGGCAGAGTGTGGATAACACTGTGTGTAACTGCGTATAAGGCGGGGTTTTGCTGTGGAATGCAGCGAACGGTTGTTTTTATTGAATTTAGCGGTTGCGTGCTGAGAACAACTCCCTATAATGCGCATCCATCAACACGGCACAACGGTTTACGAAGTGCGGTGTTGGTGAGGAAGATTCGATAAGAACTTCCGCCGGATGAAAACGCTGAAAAAAGTGTTTGACTCCGAAGGAGAGTAGCGTAGTATACGCCACCTCGCGACAGACGGTTCAGCCGCTGTTCGCAACGCTCTTTAACAATTTATCAGACAATCTGTGTGGGCACTCGCAGGATTGATATCCGCGTCTCCGGACGCAAAAAAATATCAAAGCCTCACGAGTGAACACATAATGAAATTCATTATGACGTTTTACAGATGAGCACCGCTGAACT
>NZ_PJRT01000023.1 GCF_002858935.1 Pantoea endophytica
CGCGTTGCAAAACGCCTGTGGGTTGTGAGGTTAAGCGACTAAGCGTACACGGTGGATGCCCTGGCAGTCAGAGGCGATGAAGGACGTGCTAATCTGCGTAAAGCGTCGGTAAGGTGATATGAACCGCTACAGCCGACGATGTCCGAATGGGGAAACCCGGTGCACCCAGTGCATCATCGCAACATGAATACATAGTGTTGCGAGGCGAACCCGGGGAACTGAAACATCTAAGTACCCGGAGGAAAAGAAATCAACCGAGATTCCCCCAGTAGCGGCGAGCGAACGGGGAACAGCCCAGAACCTGAATCAGTTTGTGCGTTAGTGGAAGCGTCTGGAAAGTCGCACGATACCGGGTGATAGTCCCGTACACGAAAGTGCACAGATTGTGAGTTCGAAGAGTAGGGCGGGACACGTGGTATCCTGTCTGAATATGGGGGGACCATCCTCCAAGGCTAAATACTCCTGACTGACCGATAGTGAACCAGTACCGTGAGGGAAAGGCGAAAAGAACCCCGGCGAGGGGAGTGAAACAGAACCTGAAACCGTGTACGTACAAGCAGTGGGAGCCTCTTTAATGGGGTGACTGCGTACCTTTTGTATAATGGGTCAGCGACTTATATTCTGTAGCAAGGTTAACCGTATAGGGGAGCCGCAGGGAAACCGAGTCTTAACTGGGCGTTAAGTTGCAGGGTATAGACCCGAAACCCGGTGATCTAGCCATGGGCAGGTTGAAGGTTGGGTAACACTAACTGGAGGACCGAACCGACTAATGTTGAAAAATTAGCGGATGACTTGTGGCTGGGGGTGAAAGGCCAATCAAACCGGGAGATAGCTGGTTCTCCCCGAAAGCTATTTAGGTAGCGCCTCGTGAACTCATCTCCGGGGGTAGAGCACTGTTTCGGCTAGGGGGCCATCCCGGCTTACCAACCCGATGCAAACTGCGAATACCGGAGAATGTTATCACGGGAGACACACGGCGGGTGCTAACGTCCGTCGTGAAGAGGGAAACAACCCAGACCGCCAGCTAAGGTCCCAAAGTCATGGTTAAGTGGGAAACGATGTGGGAAGGCACAGACAGCCAGGATGTTGGCTTAGAAGCAGCCATCATTTAAAGAAAGCGTAATAGCTCACTGGTCGAGTCGGCCTGCGCGGAAGATGTAACGGGGCTAAACCATGCACCGAAGCTGCGGCAGCGACACTATGTGTTGTTGGGTAGGGGAGCGTTCTGTAAGCCGTTGAAGGTGTGCTGTGAGGCATGCTGGAGGTATCAGAAGTGCGAATGCTGACATAAGTAACGATAAAGCGGGTGAAAAGCCCGCTCGCCGGAAGACCAAGGGTTCCTGTTCAACGTTAATCGGAGCAGGGTGAGTCGACCCCTAAGGCGAGGCTGAAAAGCGTAGTCGATGGGAAGCAGGTTAATATTCCTGCACTTGGTGTTACTGCGAAGGGGGGACGGAGAAGGCTAGGTTATCCGGGCGACGGTTGTCCCGGTTTAAGCGTGTAGGCTGATACCTTTGGTAAATCCGGGGTATCTTAAGGCTGAGGCGTGACGACGAGCCACCACGGTGGTGAAGTAACTGATGCCCTGCTTCCAGGAAAAGCCTCTAAGCTCCAGGTAACACGAAATCGTACCCCAAACCGACACAGGTGGTCAGGTAGAGAATACCAAGGCGCTTGAGAGAACTCGGGTGAAGGAACTAGGCAAAATGGTGCCGTAACTTCGGGAGAAGGCACGCTGTCATCAGGTGAAGTCCCTCGCGGATGGAGCTGAAGGCAGTCGAAGATACCAGCTGGCTGCAACTGTTTATTAAAAACACAGCACTGTGCAAACACGAAAGTGGACGTATACGGTGTGACGCCTGCCCGGTGCCGGAAGGTTAATTGATGGGGTTATCCGCAAGGAGAAGCTCTTGATCGAAGCCCCGGTAAACGGCGGCCGTAACTATAACGGTCCTAAGGTAGCGAAATTCCTTGTCGGGTAAGTTCCGACCTGCACGAATGGCGTAATGATGGCCAGGCTGTCTCCACCCGAGACTCAGTGAAATTGAAATCGCTGTGAAGATGCAGTGTACCCGCGGCAAGACGGAAAGACCCCGTGAACCTTTACTATAGCTTGACACTGAACATTGAGCCTTGATGTGTAGGATAGGTGGGAGGCTTTGAAGCGTGGACGCCAGTCTGCGTGGAGCCAACCTTGAAATACCACCCTTTAATGTTTGATGTTCTAACGTAGGCCCGTAATCCGGGCTGCGGACAGTGTCTGGTGGGTAGTTTGACTGGGGCGGTCTCCTCCCAAAGAGTAACGGAGGAGCACGAAGGTTGGCTAATCCTGGTCGGACATCAGGAGGTTAGTGCAATGGCATAAGCCAGCTTGACTGCGAGAGTGACGGCTCGAGCAGGTGCGAAAGCAGGTCATAGTGATCCGGTGGTTCTGAATGGAAGGGCCATCGCTCAACGGATAAAAGGTACTCCGGGGATAACAGGCTGATACCGCCCAAGAGTTCATATCGACGGCGGTGTTTGGCACCTCGATGTCGGCTCATCACATCCTGGGGCTGAAGTAGGTCCCAAGGGTACGGCTGTTCGCCGTTTAAAGTGGTACGCGAGCTGGGTTTAGAACGTCGTGAGACAGTTCGGTCCCTATCTGCCGTGGGCGCTGGAGAATTGAGGGGGGTTGCTCCTAGTACGAGAGGACCGGAGTGAACGCACCACTGGTGTTCGGGTTGTCATGCCAATGGCACTGCCCGGTAGCTAAGTGCGGAAAAGATAAGTGCTGAAAGCATCTAAGCACGAAACTTGCCCCGAGATGAGTTCTCCCTGAC
>NZ_PJRT01000024.1 GCF_002858935.1 Pantoea endophytica
AATGACATGGTATCTCTCGCATCCCAGGACATAAGCGACTCCATAAACGGGTTCTTATGCCTTAGTTGTAAGTGTCTACCATGTCCCCGAACAAGTGTTCACCATGTCCCCGGACTGTACACTCCCACGGGGAGAGGGAGACACTGCCAAATGTCAAATATGTGCTCGGTCAGTCCCCTCTCCCGCTTGCGGGAGAGGGTTAGGGTGAGGGGCCAGGCGCACTCTGTTTAACCCGCCAACACCGCAAACACCTTCTCAATCGCATACGCGCCCGGATCTTTCACCCCATCCAGACTCTGCTGATTCAGATACGCGGAACGCCCCGCTTTGGCGCTCTGCATCTGCGCAGTGGCGTCGGCGCCTTTCTGCGCCGCTTCTGCCGCCGCAGCCAGCGACTCGCCCGCCACTAACGCTTCCAGCGCCGGTTGCAGCGCATCCACCAACGTACGATGACCCGGCTGCGCGCCGCCGTAATGTTTCATGCGCTCCAGCCCGTGCATCAATGCCTGCGGCAGCGCGCTGCCCTCTTCCAGCTGCTGGCCGGCGCTGGTGAACAGAATTGACATCAACACGCCGCTCGATCCCCCCATCACCGTCGCCAGCTGCTCGCCAATCAGCGCCAGCAAGGTTGGCAGCTCATCCAGCGGCAGCTGTTTTTCCTGCAGGCCGCGCTGAATTTTCTTCGCCCCGGCGGCAAAGGTTGAGCCGGTATCGCCATCGCCCACTTTGGCATCCAGCGCGTTCAGCTCGCTTTCCAGATCGATCAGCGTCTGCGTGACGCTGGCGACGATGCGCGCCACCTCCGCATTCTCAGAGGCATCAAAATCCAGCACACTGCCGATTTTCTCTGCACGTTGCAGGCTGATCGGCGCAAAGTCATACACCGGCACCCAACCCAGCACCTGAACCGGCGCGTTTAACGCTTCAAGGAACGGCTCCTCCAGCGCCAGCAGCGTCAGCGAGAAACCTTTCATATCCAGCGCGCTGACCAGCGTTGCCGGCCCCAGCAGATGCGTGATTCGTGCCGCCAGCGGCGACTGCAACACTTCACGCGTTAACAGCGCCAGCTCCAGCTGCGAGAAGCCACCGAGATTGTTGATCAGCAACAGCGCTTGCTTGCCGTCCGGCAGCGCCTGCGCCAGTTTATCGGTCATGATGCTGGTGATTTGGCGGCTGTCTTGCGTATCCAGCGTGATTACACCCGGCTCGCCATGAATGCCCATGCCGAGCTCGCTGTGCCCGGGCGCGACGCGCTCATCGCGTTTTTCGCCCGGCACATGACAAGTGGCAAAAGCCAAACCGATGGACGATGTGGCATCAATCGCACGCTGTGCCAGCGCTTTGACCTCATCCAGCGATTGTCCCTGCTCCGCCGCAAAGCCAGCGATTTTGTGCACCAGCACAGTCCCGGCGATACCGCGCGGCTGCGGGTTTTCCGGCAGCGCGATATCATCCTGCACCATCACCAGCTCAACTTTGTAGCCGAGGTTTTTGGCTTTCTCTGCCGCCAGACCGAAGTTAAGACGGTCGCCGGTATAGTTCTTCACAATCAGCAGGCAACCGGCATCGCTGGTGACGTTAACAATGGCGTTCAACACCGCATCGACGCTCGGCGAGGCGAAAATATCGCCGCACACCGCCGCCGTCAGCATGCCTTTGCCGACAAATCCGGCATGCGCCGGTTCATGGCCAGAACCGCCGCCCGAGATCAGCGCCACTTTGCTTTTATCCCAGTCCGAACGCACCACCACGCGAATCTCATCACCGAGATCGAGGCGACTGAGGTTGTGCCACGGCGTACTCAGCAAAACCCCTTCGATGGCTTCGTTAACCAGATCGTTTTTCTCATGCATAAAAAACTGGCTCATTGCATCCTCTCCATTGGTGTTGTCGTCCTACAAGGTAGCGTATGTGCGTAAAGAATAGGCGCAGCGAAGTGCGGAAATGCAAAGGGCGGCACAAGCCGCCCTTTAATTCAGACTATTACCGCTTATAAAGCGATACGCAGCACGCTATCTGGATTCTTTGGTGGTTCTTTGCGTGAACCCGGCTGCTTGATGCTGACAAACAGGGTTTTGCCATCGGCGGAAAGCGCCAGGCTGTTTGGCAGGCCCGGCGCTTTCACCGTGCGTTTTACTTTGTAACTGCTGGCGTCGATGATACTGATTTCGCCCGCTTTACGGTGCGTGACGTACAGCTCATCACGATCGGCATTAAACAATACCGCCAGCGATTCCGGCACATCGATCTTGTGGATCACCTGCTGGGTGCGGGTATCCAGCACCAGCACCTGCGGTTGTTTTGAGTCGCTGAGGAAGGCGCGATGGCCTTTGGTATCCAGCGAGATATTGAGGAAGAAGTGATCGTTGTCGCCATCGATTTTCTGACGCTTTTCAATCGCGTTCAGGCGCGTATTGATGGTCACCAGTTCGCCATCGGAGTTAGTGACGTACAGTTTTTGCGCCGCAGAATCGATCGCTAAACCGGTGCCCATTTTACCGGTGTTCGGCACGGTGCTGATCAGTTGCAGGGTTTTGCCATCCACCACCCACACCACGCTCTGCTCACCGAGGCCAGTGATGTAAACGCGATCGGTCGCCGGATCAACCGCCAACTGGCGCGGCTGCAGCGGACGCACGGTTTCACTGCGCTGACGACCATCCAGCACCAGCGTGTTGATCACCTTGCCGCTGGTGGCATCCACTGCAGTCAGTGCAGCATCGCGGGTGTTACCCAAATAGAGAATGTTGGTTTTCTGGTTGATCGCCGCGCCAAAGGTCGGCAGATCGGTGTTAATGGTTTGCTTTACCGCCAGATCCTGCGGATCGAGACGATAAACGGTGCCGCCTTTTTTGTCGGTGGTGCTCTGCGCGGTCGCCAGGAACAGCGCATTATCGCTGTTGCTGAACGCCAACTCGTAAGCGCCTTTTGAGATCGCCTGGTTCAACGGCTGAGACTCCGCCGCCATCACCGCAGAGGTTGAGAACAGCGCTGTTGCCAGCAGCAGTGGACGCAGCGCCCACGATTTTTTATTCGCCTTCATAACTTCTCCATAGCAAAAACACCGCCTGATGGCAGTGAAGTGAAAGCCCGACATTACAACCAATGTTAAAAAGACAGCCCGAGGCGAGCCGACGAAGGGTGCTACTTTTTGAGAATAGTAATCATTTCGAAGGGAAAGTGACAGGATTTTATCGGCTTACCAACGCCGCCAGGGCGCCCGAGGGCACCCTGTCAGCACAGAACATTAATGCAACTTATTTGGTTAGTTCAGCAGTCATGTGCACGCCGTTGTTGAAGTTGGCTTCGGTCACTTTATACGAAGCACCAGCTTCATGCGCCTGAGCAGCGATTTGCGCTTCTGCTCCATCCAGCGTTGAAGCGGTTGCAGTGATGCTTTGCGCAAAAGTAGCGAATGGCAGAACGGTCAGAGCAACAACAGCAGCAAAAGTTTTGATGGTTTTCATGGTCAATTCCTTAATGTACGTTTGATTGAGTAAGGCGTCATCGCCTTGTTGAGAGATATAATAGGCGCAGAATTGATCAGTAAAAAGCGGAGAGATTTGCCGTTGTAATTCGAATATTTTGAACATAAAAAGCACGTTTGGATTAACCTTTGTGCAAAGGGTTAAAAATCTGACATCTAATTAAAAGGCAGGATATATGGCTGTGATAGGCAGAGCGTACAACGCTGTCGCGGCGCGATTAATCGCGCCGCGACGGATGGCATAGGTGTTAACCGTGATGACGAACACGGGTGAAGATGGTGATGGCCGCCAGCAGCATCAGCACGCCGCTGGCGAGGAACACGCCGCCAGCGCCTTGCAGATCAAACATCCAGCCGCCGGCTGCGGCACCGGCGGTGATCGCCAGCTGAATGGTGGCGACCAGCAAACCGCCGCCTGATTCCGCATCGTCTGGCACCGCGCGGGAGATCCACGTTGACCAGCCGGTTGGCATCGAACCAAACGCCAGGCCCCACAGCGCCACGCCCGCCGCCACCAGCCACGACACCTCGCCGAAGCTCACCAGCAGCAGCGCGGTCACGCTCATCACCAGCGCCATCGCGGTTAACGTCAGCGATACGCTGCGCGTCACCAGATATCCTGCCAGCGAAGTACCGAAGAAGTTCGCCACGCCAAACGCCAGCAGCACCAGCGACAGCTGATTGACGTTCAGCTGCGCGCTGCCTTCGAGGAACGGACGCAGATAAGTAAAGAAGGCGAAGTGGCCGGTAAACATCATGATCACCGCCAGCATGCCCCAGCGCATCACGCTTTTACGCAGCAGATCCAGCACGCCACCGCTGCGCGCTTTATTAATCGGCGGCATCGCGGGCAAGGTGAAGAACTGCCACAGCAGCGCCAGCACGCCTAATGCGGCGGTCAGAATGAAGATGTTACGCCAGCCAATAATGCCGCCCAGATAGCTGCCGAGCGGCGCAGCAATAATGGTCGCCAGCGAAATACCGCTAAACACGATGGACAGCGCGCGCGGCACCTGATCGCTCGGCACCAGACGCATGGTAATCGCGGTCGAGAGCGTCCAGAAGCCGCCAATTGCCACGCCCAGCAGCACGCGGGCCAGCAGAATCATCGGCAGATTCTCGGCAAAAGCCACCAATAGCGCCGAGGCAATCAGCAGCAGCGTAAAGGCCAGCATCACCACGCGACGATCGAGCTGGCGCGTCACGTTGCCAATCACCAGGCTGGTGAGCAGCGCCACCAGCGCAGTGACGGTCACGGTTTGTCCCGCCTGCCCTTCGCTGATACGCAGCGTGTCGGCGATGGGCGTCAGCAAGCTGACCGGCAGAAATTCTGCGGTAATCAGGCCGAACACGCCAAAGGCCATGGCAAACACCGCGCCCCAGGCCGGTTTATCCACGTCTAACGGTGTTTCGACTATTTCAGTATCCAGGCTTATCTGTGATCCCCATCACAAAATATTTAGCGTTAAGCATAGTGACTGATCACCAGACGATCTATGATGCAGAAACTTTGTTTTTTGATTATTCGTCTGGGATTGGTATGAGTCGCTATGAAGATCTGACCAGTGAATTGCTGATGGGCATGCGCCTGTACGGCGTCAAATACCAGCGTATCGCGCTGCACGCGCCTTTTGGCCTGCAATATGACGACGCGCCTGGTCGCGCGCAGCTGCATTTTGTTGGGCGCGGATCGTTACTGATTCGCTCGGCGTCAGGCGTGATTTATCCGCTGCAGGCGGGCGATGCGCTGCTGATCCCGCACGGCAAACCGCACGCGCTGATCTCCAGCGAAGAGGCCGTTTGCGAACCCATTTCGACGTTTAATAGCCGCCCGATTTGCGCCAGCGTCTGCGCCATCGACGACAGCACCGAACTCTGCCCGGATAACAGCGATGTGATTCTGTTCAGCGCCTGCATGGCGTTTGAACTGGGCGGCATGCAGCCGCTGGTGCACACCATGCCAGACGTGATGCTGGTGAGTACGCTGCTGGCGCAGTACCCGGAAATTCAGCCGATTCTCGATGCGATGGAACGCGAAACGCGGCAGCGCAAAGCCGGTTTCGCCGGGATTTTGTCGCGGCTGGCGGATGTGGTGGCGGCGCAAATTGTGCGGGGCTGGGTGGAGAACGGCTGCGGCAAAGGCAGCGGCCTGGTGCAGGCGCTGCGCGATCCGCGTCTCAGCCTGGCGATGGCGGCGATGCATCGCGCACCCGGCGAAAATTGGACGGTGGAGCGGCTGGCGCGCGAATCCGGCAGTTCACGCTCGGTGTTTGCCGCGCGTTTCCAGACGGCAACCGGCATGACGCCGCTGCGCTATCTTACCGAGCTGCGCATGCGGCTGGCGGTGGAACGTATCGTGAACGAGGGCGAAGCGGTGGAAAGCGTCGCCTTCCACCTCGGTTACGGTTCGCTGGCGGCGTTTAGCCGCGCCTTCAAACGCATTGTTGGCACGCCACCCGGCGCACTGCGCGCCGAACGCGACATGCGTTAACGGAACACGCTGATCGCTTCCACCAGACGATTGGCCTGATGCTTCATGCGACCGGACGCTTCGGCGCTTTCCGCCACGCGCGCGGCGTTTTGATGGGTGATATCGTCGAGATCTTCCACCGCTGTGCTGACCTGCGTTAGGGCGATGGCCTGCTCGGCGGTCGCGCCGCTGATTTGCGCGATCAGCGCAGTGACATTCTGCACCTGATCGACAATCTCCTGCATGGTGTGCCCAGCGGCATCGGCGTGGTCGCTGCCCGATTGCACGCGGCTGGCGCTGGTTTCCACCAGATGTTTGATTTCGCTGGCGGCTTTGGCGCTGCGTTGCGCGAGATTGCGCACTTCACCGGCCACCACCGCAAATCCTTTGCCCTGCTCACCGGCGCGCGCGGCTTCCACTGCGGCGTTAAGCGCCAGAATATTGGTCTGGAAAGCGATACCGTCAATCACGCTGGTGATGTTGGCGATGCGCTTCGAGCTGTCGGCGATCTCCGCCATCATGCCCACCATCTCCTGCATCACTTCGCCGCCTTTGATCGCCGCATGACTGGTGTTTTCCGACAGCCCATTGACCTCTTTGGCGGTATCGGTGTTGCTCTTCACCGTGGCGGTCATTTCGTTCATGGTGGCGGCGGTTTGCTGCACGTTAGCCGCTGCTTGTTCGGTGCGGCGGCTCAATTCGTCGTTGCTGCGCGCAATGGCATCGCTGGCGCTCAGCACGTTGATCGCCTGGCCGCTGACATCATCCACCAGCCAGCGGAACATCAGACCAAGTTGGCCGATGGCGCGCAGCGTCACGCCAATCTCATCGACGCGATCGATCTGCTCCACTTTATGGCTGGCACCGGTCGCCACGCTCAATGCTTGACGGCACATGCGCTCCATCGGACGCGAAATTTGCTGCTCCAGCCACAGACTCGCCAGCAGTAAAAGGCCCGCCATACCGCCGGCAAAGCAGCCAACGGCAAGAGGTGCAAGGCCCAGCAGCCAGACGCCAATCACCGAGAGCGGCAGCAGCGTTAATAAGGTTGAGCGGATGCGCCAGCGCAGCGGCAGAGTTTTCAGGATCGAGCCCAGCCGACGCCAGCCGGTGCCGACCATCAAGCCTTTATGGAAGCGGCGTCCTTTGACGCGTCCTTCGCGGAAGTCGCGGTACAGCGCTTCGGTCTGGCGAACCTCCTCCACCGACGGCTTGGTGCGCACCGACATAAAACCCTGCACTTTGCCTTCACGCACCACCGGAATGGCGTTGGCGCGCACCCAATAGTGATCGCCATTTTTACGGCGGTTTTTCACCAGCGCCGTCCACGGCTCGCCCTGTTTGAGGGTCGCCCACATATCGGCAAAGGCTTCCGGCGGCATATCCGGGTGGCGCACCATGTTGTGTGGCTGGCCATTCACCTCTTCCGGACTGAAGCCACTGACTTCAATAAAGGCATCGTTGGCATAGGTGATGTAGCTGTTGAGATCGGTAGTCGACATCAATGTGGCGTCATCGTCAAAAGCGAATTCACGCTGAGTGACGGGCTGGTTGTTACGCATGTGTGTGTCCTTGCAATACGCAGGCGAAAAGAAGCAATCGATAATACTTTTTTATCTTTTCGGCATCGTACGGCTTGAGCTTTAGCACCAGTTTCAAATTCAGGGCAATAAAAAAGCCGCTTTGCAGCGGCTTTCACACTTTTTCACTTAGCTCATCGATTAACCGGGTTTTACAGTAAACCAAATCAATCTTTAATTTAAACGCATTCATCAGACCTGCAGCGCAAAGGGCGCAGAGAGATGGGATTCCCCAAAGCCATTTGTGTCGCAGGAAGGCGGCAAGCTCGTTCATCCCCGGGAGCAGAGTGAACTCTGTGACCGGGGTGAGCGAGCGCAGCCAACGCACCTGCAACGCAAAGGGCGCAGGGAGATGGGATTTCCCAAAGCCATTTGTGTCGCAGGAAGGCGGCAAGCTCGCTCATCCCCGGGAGCAGAGTGAACTCTGTGACCGGGGTGAGCGAGCGCAGCCAACGCACCTGCAACGCAAAGGGCGCAGGGAAATCAGAATTGCCAGCGGACCCCCACGTTATACCGCCACCCTTTGGCACCATTACCATCAATCTCTTTGCGATAATCCGCTTCCGCATACAACGAAACATCCTTCTGCAAGGTTGCGGTGCCGCCTGCGCCCACTTCCCACATTTGACCAAATTTTCCGCTGCTGAAGGTTGCGCCAAACGCCGGATTATCCACCGAAGACACTGACGTATCCGCAGAGCCGCCCCAACCTTTGTAGTAGTTCGCGCGCAGATAAGGAGTGTATTGACGATTGCTGTCGTCGGTCCAGGTACGGTCGAGGCGCGCGCCGAGACGACCAATAGTTTGGTTATAGTCGCCGTAACGCACGTTGTTGCCGTCTTTATCGGTGAAATCATTCATATTCAGCTTCATGTACATCAGCTGCGCCTGCGGCTCAAGCTTATAGCCATCGCCCAACGCAAACGGATAGCCGCTCTCCAGCGATGCCGTCCAGCCGTGGCCTTTCAGCTTCGCTACTTCTTGCGTGCGGGCGATATCGGTTTCGCCGCGATGCCAGTCAAATGACAACACACCGTCCAGATAGAAGCCGCTCTGACGCTGCCAGGTGCCGTAAAACGCCAGGCTGTCGCTGTCGAAAGTGGTGCTGCTGTAACCGTCGGCCGCATGCGGACGAATGCGCGTATTACCGCGCGTATAGGCTAAACCGCCGCGCAGGCTATCCTGCTCGCCATCGAGTCGCAGCAGATTGCCGCCCACCTGCACCGCACTGTAATCAAGGTCAAAGTCATAACCGAAGTCACGGAAACTCTTATCGCTCTTGTACTTCAGGTTCGAGCCGATATAGCGCAGGAACATCTCGCCGTCGTTGCCTTGCGGACGTGTCTGCTCGTGGCGCAGTTCACCAAGACGTTTATGCAGATCGTCGATAATCGCCGAGGTGTAATAGGCCAGGCCAACCGGTGCCGACACATAAGATGGCACCTGCGGCACCACCGCCGGACGCGAATCGTAGCTTTGCGGCGTGCCAAAGGCATCGGTGACGAAGGTCGGCTGACAGTTAGCGCTATCCTCACACACGTAGTAGTTCGCCAGACGGTAATCCCAATAGTTATTGCCGCTGCCGCTGACTAAACGCTGGCTGGGATCGCTGCTGCCCGGTGCAAAGGTGTAGAGCCGATATTGCCACGGCCCGGCACCGAGATAGCCATCCTTCAACGCGAAGCTGTTGGCGCTGGCATTACCGCCTACCTGCGCCAGCGAGATCCCTTCGTTGCCCTCTACCCCTCCATTTTGATTGAGATCGGTGAGTGCGCCGGTGCTGGCATCCGCCAGTTTCACATTCACCAGCGTGGTACCGCTGGCATTACCGGTGACGTTAATGTGGTCGGTGAACTGATTGCTTAGCGCACCACCCTGGTTGAGGTTAGTGATCAGATTGAGCTGGCCGCCGCTCGACGCCAGCGAGCCAGCAATATCCAGCGTGTTGCCTGGCGAACCCGCACCGTTGGTGAGATCCAGCGTACCGGCGTTGTTCACCAGCAGCGAATCGGCGGTGCCGCCGGATAGCGTCGGATGCACGTTATCGCCGGCATACAGTGTGGAATCCGCATCGACATTGATGGTGCTGTGCGCCAGCTGCAGGTTATCGGTTAGTGTCCATTGGGTATTGGCGAAGTTGATGGTGCTCCAGCCGCTGCCAAGATTAACGCCTTTGCTGAGATCGTCGGCGCTGAAGCTGCCGCCGCGCGCGCCAATCTGATTGAAGGTCAAGGTGTTGCCGGTGCCATTACCGCTGGTGAGATGGTAGGTGGTGCCGAGATCGACATTGCTCACTTCAGCGGTGTTGTTGTTGTCGTTGCCCATGGTCAGGCTGCCGTTGAGCGTTCCGCCCGTCCAGCGGAACCGATCCGATCCGCCGCCCGGATTGATATCGCCCTGCACCGCGCCTTCGGTCAGCAGAATTTCGTCATCGGCGTTGCTGCCCGCTACCGCCACGGTTTGTGGATTAGCGGTGATGATGTTGCCGAGGTTCTCGAAGATGGTTTTACCGCCGCGCAGATCCACCACCGGCGCCGTCAGGCTGTTGGAGGTGAAGTTGCCGGTATTGACGATGGTGCCCGCCGTGCTGGAGACCAGCGCCGATCCGCCCGCCGCATTGTCGATATTGACGTTGGCGGCGGTGGTGACATTGCCGGTGGTATTGGCGCGAATACCGGTGCCGCCTGCGCCGGTAACATTAAATTGATAGCCCGACCCCAACGTCAGATCGCCGCGGGTGGTGGAACCATCGGCATTGGCGATATTCAGGCCGCTGCCGCTGCCGGAGACGTTGGTGGTCACCGTCGAAGCCGGATCAAATGGCACGGCGGTGCGAATCCCGTTGCCGTCGCCGACGTTAATGGTGAGATTGCTCAGACCAACGTTGCTCAGTTCGGCGCGGTTTTCGATGCCGTTGCCACTGCCCAGCACGTTCACCGTGGCGTCGCTGGCGCTGAGAGCGGTCGCACCGCTGTCCAGCAGGATGCCGTGCGCATTGCCGCGCGTGGTGATCACCGTGTCGCTGCCGGTAAGCGCCAGCTGCGCGTCGTCGCTGATGCGCACGCCCGCGATACCGTTATCGACATTGATGGTGCCGCCTTTCGCCAGCGTGCTGCCGCTGCCGGAGACATCCAGCCCGGTGCCGTTGGCTACGTTGACCACGCCGTTGTTGGTCAGCGTGCTGCCGGCGCGCGAACGGATCCCAATATTGTTGCTGCCGGTGAGGTTCACATTGCCGTTGTTGACCAGCTCTGCGCCGTTAGTGACATCAAAACCCATCGCGCCATTGCCCGCGCCGCTCACATTGCCGTTGCTGGTAACGCGGGTGGCCGCCGCGCTGCCATCCAGCGCGTTACTCAAATCGGTACGCAGATTATTAATCAGCACGCCGACCGCGTTGCTGCCGCTGAGATTGATGCTGCTGCCGCTATCGAGCGTGGCGTTCGCACCGCCTTCGGCACGGATCGCCGTACTGCCCTGGCCGCTGGCGGTGAAGTTGGCGTTGCTGCTATTCAGGCTGCTGCCGCTGCCGGAGATAATCGCGCCGGTGCTGTTGCTGGCGCTGGCGGTGAGGGTGGTCGGCGTGGTGAAACTCAGCGCCGCGCCGTCATCAATGCGATAGCCGGTTGAGCCGCTACTGTTGATATTTAACGCATTGGTGGCGGAGCTAATGCGCGATCCGCTGCCCGCCGCGTGATAGGCAATTTGGTCACTGTTATTGAGTACCGGCGCTGAACCGGCGGCGATATTCACCAGCGCGCCGTTGAGCGCTTCCGCCCCAATCGCGCCGGTGCCGTTGAGATTCAGCGTGCCAGCGTTCAGGTTGGCTACCGCGCGATTGCCGCTGGCGCTGACGCCTCGGCTGCGGTTAGTGGTGCTGCCGCCATTAACATTGATGGTGCCGGTGTTATTGGCGGTGGTGGCAAAGGTGCTGCTGCCGCTGTTCACCGCGATGCCGGTGCCGCCATCGTTGATGTTGATATTGCCGCTGTTGGTGCCGGTCGCACCGCTCTCGACGCGAATGCCGGTGGCGTTGGCGCCGCTGAAGGTGATATCGCCGCTGTTGGTCAACTGCGCGCGATTGCGGGCCAGATAACCAGTCAATCCACTCTGTGACGCATTCAATGACGCCGCAGAGTTCAGGCGGGTGCTGGTCACCGGCGAGCCGCTGTTTCTGCCAAAGATATCGTGTTTTTGTCCGTCAACGATCGCGCCAATTGCGTTGCTACCGGTGAGATTCATGGTGGTTGCGGCATCAATAATACCCGTTGCGCCCCCTTCCACCGTGATGCCATTGGCACCGCTGCCGCTGACGTTGATCACCGCCGCATCGCTGCTCACTTCGGTGCCTGCGCCGCTACCGAGCACGGCGGTAGAACCGGCACCCGACGCGGTGAGCGACAAGGCGTTACCGTTGAAGTCTGCGCCCTGCTCAACACGAAACAGCGTGGAGTTCTGCGTGGTGACATCAAACGGATTGTTGCCCAGCACGTTAATCAGCGCATTGGGGCCGTAGGCAAAGAAGGCGATCTGATTGGTACCGTTAGAAAAGGTCGGCACGGCAGCCGGGTCCACGGTCACCGTGGAATTGCCGCGCGCATGTACGCCGATCGCGCCATTGCCGCTGAGATTGATCGGGCCATCGACGGTGGCCTGCGCCGTGCCGGTTGCACCTTGCCCTTCCACCCACACGCCATAGTTGCGCGTGCCGCTGGCCGGATCGGCCCCGCCCGCCACGTTGATGGTGCCGGTTGAGGTGGCGCTGGCGGTGTTGCCATTGGTCGCCAGCACTTTCAGGCCGGTGCCGTTCACGCCATTCAGGTTAATGGTACCCGCGTTATTGATGTTGCCGGCACTGTTGGTCACCAGCATGCCGACGTTTTCACGCGGAATGGTGGCAGCCGCACCGTTCACATTGATGGTGCCGGTGTTGATCATGGTGGCGTTATTTGCGCCGGTCGCCGACATCCCCGCCGCATTTTGCGTTCTCGTGCCGAGGGTAATGCTGCCGTTGTTAACCGCGTTGCCGTTGGCGACCAGGGCGATACCGCTGGTCAACCCGCTTTGGTTCATCGCGGTATCCGCAGTCGCTTCACCCAGGCTGTTTTGCGGTCCGCGACCAATGTAGATATTGCCGCTGGCGTTATTGGTGAAGCTGGAAGTGGCGTCGGTCAGTAACACGCCAGACGCGGTACCGCGCGCGCTCGAACCGTTGACGCCGACGTTGATATTGCCGCTGTTATTGGCGGTGGATGACACGCCAAGATTGATGCCCGCCACGCCATACTGTGAATTGCTGCCGGTGGTGGCGAGGTTGAGGATGCCGTTGTTGTTAAAGGTGCTACCGGTTTGCACGGCTACGCCATTGGCACCGTAGCCGGTCGAGCCAATGCCGGTACCATCCTGACGATTGAGGAAGCCGCCGTTAATTACCCCATTATTGGTTCCACTGCTGTTATCGGTTAACACCAGCGCCGTGCCGTTATTGGTGATGCTGCCGCGACTCGCCAGTTTGCCATCAATCACCGCTTGCGCGCCGTTGGAGGCTTTGATCGCACCGCCCGTCGCGCCCACCACTTCCAGCGTTTTACCCGCCGCCAGATTGACCCTCGCGTCCGCGCCATTGGCATTGATCACAATGCGATTGCCGATCGCCTGCGTCACCTCGTCTGGCGGCGTGGCGCTAACGTTGTAGACGATGTTGGCATTGGTGAAGGTGACAGCTTTATTGAACTCAGGCAGATAACGGGTTTTATCAAGATTGCCCGCCTGCAGCTGACCGATCAGCCAGTTGTTGTAGTTTTGCAGCTGGCTGGCGTTGGTGACGGTAAAGCTGGTGCTTTTGCCATCCAGCGTCTGCACGCTGAATGCGCCGTTATAGGTGGCGAGGTTTTGCACCTGATAGCTGCTGGTGGCCGATCCCGCGCCGTCCGGCGTGGCGGTGGCACCGAAAAAGCTGATGCGGTTATTGCTGTTCCAGTTCACCGTGCCAGTGCCGCTCACATCAAATAGCTGTGTCTGTTTGGCGGCCATGGTCCAGCTGTTGGTGCTGGCGCTGCTGAGCGCATTCGCCTGGCCGATATTCACATCCAGCGTGCCGCCGGTGACATCCGCAATGCGCGCATCGATGTACTGCGCATCATTGACGTTCTGCACATCCGGCACGCTGGTGGCGCTGGTGACGGGCGCTAAGGCGACAAGACTGGCGGAGTTATATACCTGGAATGTGCTGTTGGTGCCGGTTGCGGGATCGGGCGTGGTGATCGCAAAGTTTTGCGGGCCGGGATCCAGGCGATCCTGATTGAGATACTGCGATCCCGAGGTGATCGCCACTTGCCCGAGCGTGGTGGTGACCGCGCCATCCGTTCCTGCCGTGAATGCCTGATTGCCGGTCAAAGTTTCATTGCCGCTGCTAACGGTAATTTTACCGGTTTGGTTGTCATTATTTTCTGGTGTGTAAGTCCCCAACGTAACAGCCTGACTTTGCATTGCTGGATAGATCAGCAATTGCGCCGCCAACATCCCTAATGCGATAGGATTTAATGTAAACCTCATACTTCCTCCAGTGGGCGTGCAGCGTCCGCGCTGTTATTGCAACAGCGTTAAATTCTTCGCGTGGGGATAAAGCGGCAGATAATGACCAATCCCGTGTAGCATTTAATTTGAGAACAACTGTGTGAAGAAATATGGTGCAGCGAAAAAAGGGATGGAATTGTTGTTATAGATTAATTGGCTTTAGGTATAGACTTTTTCGCTGGTGAGTGCAAAAGACAATTATGAGTAACCTATTGTCATCTCGGGGAATTAATTGCGATGCAGGTTGGATATTCTAAATAAATTGAGGCCATTTTAAATTTAAGGCCTGACCTTCTATCTCCTTAATAAAACCTTTATTTTTTGCTAACGCTTTACTTACAAACGGTACTTAAGTGGTGAATGTGGCTGTGACGGGTTAAGCGACTTGAGAGAGTTTAAAAGCGTGATCGTGATCACGGTTAGACCAGGTCACGCTTTATGCCGACCTGGTCGAAATCCGTACTTCACTCAACTTAAATCCACATTGCGGGTGCCGCCCCACCAGGTAAAGGCGAACCCGCCAATCCATGCCACGATCAGCCCGGCGAGATACACCGCCATGCCGGCAAAAATGCCCTGCGATGAGGTCATTAGCGGCAATGTGACTAATCCTGAAGGGCCAAACACGGTGTTCATTCCCACTGGTAATCCCAGCCATGCCACCAGCCCGATAAAGAAGCCGCCCAGCGCACCGCCAAAACAGGCGGTGATAAAGGGTTTCAGACGCGGCAGCGTGACGCCATAAATCAGC
Source organism: Pantoea endophytica (assembly GCF_002858935.1). Lineage (GTDB taxonomy): Bacteria > Pseudomonadota > Gammaproteobacteria > Enterobacterales > Enterobacteriaceae > Pantoea > Pantoea leporis. The sequence continues at coordinate 14,865 of NZ_PJRT01000024.1, forward strand.
GGTTCGCCGACACCGAGCAAGCCCGGCACAATGGCGCCTTTGATCTGTTTACGCAGCAGTGAGTCTTTATCCGCTTTGCACCATAACGCCAGTGACGCGCCGACCTGCCCGGCGCCGGCCATCGCCAGAATTGGGAAGAGCGAGTTAAAGCCCTGGGTTTCCATTAGCGCGAAATAGACCGGAATAAAGCCTTGATGAATGCCAAACATCACCGCGATCAAAAACAGTCCGGCCAGAATAGCGCAACCAAACGGATTGTTATTTAGATGAATGAACAACCACGACATGCCTTTAAATAATTCGCCGCCGATTGGCATAATCACCAGGAAAGTCACCGCGCCGGTAATTAATAACGTCAGCAACGATGTCAGGATCATATCGAGATTATCGGGAATGATTTTTCGCAGCTGTTTCTCAATCCAGGCACCAAATATTGCCGCCAGCAGCACGCCAATAATATTGCCGCGCGGATCGATCACCATGCCGAAGAAATCCTGCATCCCGCTGTAATAACCGACCTTCGCGTCAGGGATATAACCGAGCACAAACAGCGAGGCGATAATGGCCCCGTTGACGCCGGTACCGCCAAAGGCTTTCTGCGCGTTATAGCCAATCAAAATACTCAGGAAGGTGAACAACCCTTTGCCAAACACCTTCATGTACGCCACGGTATCCAGCAGCCAGCGTGCATGATCGCCAGGCTGATTAAGGTGGAAGATCTGCTCAATCAGCGTGGCGAAACCCAGCAGCAAGCCGGCACCGATAAAACCGGGGATCAGCGGCGTAAAGATGGTGGCGAAGCAGGAGAGAAAACGGTGCAATGCGCTGGTCTGCTTCGCCTTCATCTGCTGCTTTTGCGCGCTGGCGATGGCCTGCAGATCGCCCGGCGCCTGTTGATTAAGCAGTGCCTGCATTTTCTCTGCTGCAGTTTGCGCTTTACCGGGACCGAGCACGATCTGCAGCTGCGCATCGCTGTCGATCACGCCCAGCACGCCCGGCAGCGTTTTGAGTGTGGCGCTATCCACTCGCGCGGCATCGTTTAGTGTCAGACGCAGGCGCGTCATGCAGTTGCCGCACTGCACCACATTATTGGCGCCGCCCACCGCCAGCAAAATGTCGCGCACCAGATCTTCGGTAATGGCCGCCATTATTGCGCTCCTGCGTCACGCAAAGCGTTGCGAATGAAGCCCTGATTCTGACTCAGCAGCGATTTTGCTTCATCGGCCGTTAATCCCGCCAGCACCATGACAATCGCGGTTTTACAGTGCCCATTACTCGCCGCCAACGCCTGCTGTGCGGTAGCATCGTCACAGTCGGAGGCTTGTTTGACGATGTTCACCTGGCGCTGCACCAGCTTCTGGTTGGTGGCTTCCACATCGACCATCAGATTGCCGTACACCTTGCCGCTGCGAATCATCGCGCCGGTGGTGAGCATATTTAGCACCAGCTTCTGCGCCGTGCCGGCTTTCATGCGCGAAGAACCGGTGACCACTTCCGGGCCGACCACCGGGGTCAACGCCACATCCGCGGCCTGCGACATTGGACTGTTGGGATTACAGGTTAACGCTGCGGTAAATGCGCCTTGCTGACGCGCGTACGCCAGCGCGCCCAGCACATAGGGCGTGCGGCCGCTGGCGGCAATCCCGACCAGCACATCGTTAGCGTTGAAATTGATATCACGCAGATCCTGCGCGCCCTGCTCCACGTTGTCTTCGGCGTTTTCCACCGCCTGCAGAATTGCGGTGTGGCCGCCAGCAATTAGCCCAACCACCTGGCTGCGCGGCGTGCCGAAGGTCGGCGGACATTCGCTGGCATCCAGAATCCCCAGACGACCCGACGTGCCTGCGCCGCAATAGATCAGGCGACCGCCTTTGCTGAAGGCGTGGGTGATGGCATCCACCACCTGCGCAATCTGCGGCACGATGGCTTCCACCGCCAGCGCCACTTTTTTGTCTTCATCATTGATCACCCGCAGCATCGCTTCGGTGGTCAGCTCATCAATGTTCTGACTGGCGGGATTACGACCTTCGGTGATCATCTGGCTCAGATCGATCTGCATGAGACACTCCTGTGTGAGAATAATTTATTCGTGAAACTATATATCACACAGAATTGTTAATTCCTCTGCTGCGCGGGATTTTTTTGTTTTTTGCCGCAGCGGACATAAAAAAACCCGCCGAAGCGGGTCGTTTTCGTGGTTCAGGCGTTTGCCAATTCTTTGCGCGCTAACGCGGCCAAAAAACCGCTTCTGGAACCATATTCACGATGGTGATCGACATAGCTATCAATTTTAGTTAACAGATTCTGCGGCAAGGTGATGTTGAGCTTTACTGCTTTGCCTTCATAGCGACTGAGATCGATATCGACAAAGGCCCAATAACCACCCTGACAATTTTCATCCTCAATATGCGTTTCAATGTTCGTTGCCACCGGCACCTCGTAACCCGCATCAGTCGACGACTCAACATGCGAATCAATCGCAGCAGAAGCATCGGTTAATGCATCATCCACTGTCTCGCCAGCAAAAAAACATCCAACAACGTCCGGTACAAAGCCAGAATAGGTGTTGCTTTCTGTCTTATGAAGATAAACGGGGAATCTCATGTTGAGCCCTCACTTGAAAATGATTTTAAAAGACTTGAAGAAAATATGGGTAGTTATAGTGGGTATGGATTTAAGCAAGGGTTTGAGGCAAAGGGTTATAAGACTTGTCTGTAGCAGGCATAAAAAAACCCGCCGAAGCGGGTTTCTGTGCGTAGTGGTCGCCATGAATATCGACCACTACGGCGCAGGTGCGTTAGCTGGCGCTTTGCGTGCGCAGCTGCTGCTCGTAGGCGGCGGCTTGTTTGGTGTCGAACTGGTCTTCCCAGCGCGCAATCACCAGCACCGCCAGCGCGTTACCGATCACGTTCAGCGCGGTACGCGCCATGTCCATGATGCGATCGACACCAGCGATAAATGCCAGGCCTTCCAGCGGAATGCCCACGCTGCCCAGCGTTGCCAGCAGCACCACGAAGGAGACGCCCGGCACGCCAGCGATGCCTTTCGAGGTCACCATCAGCGTCAGCACCAGAATGATCTCGTCGGTCAGCGACAGATCGATGCCATACAGCTGGGCGATAAAGATCGCCGCGATGCTCTGATACAGCGTTGAACCGTCAAGGTTGAACGAGTAACCGGTCGGCACCACGAAACTGGTGATGGCTTTCGGCGCACCGTAGGCTTCCATCTTCTGCATAATGCGCGGCAGCACGGTTTCTGAGCTGGAGGTAGAATAGGCAAGAATCAGCTCATCTTTGAGAATGCGCATTAGCGTGGTAATGCGCAGCTTACAGAAGCGCGCCACCGTGCCGAGCACCACGAAAGCAAAGAACAGAATCGCCACGTACACCAGCAGCACCAGCTTGGCGAGCGGATAGAGCGACGCAAAACCGAAGTTCGCAATGGTGACCGCAATCAGCGCAAACACGCCGACTGGCGCATAACGCATGATCATGTGCGTCACTTTAAACATGGTTTCGGAAATCGAACGGAATACCGTGACCAGCGGATCGCGATGTTCCGATGGCAGCGCCGATAAGCCCATACCAAACAGCACCGAGAAGAAGATAATCGGCAGCATGTCGCCCTTCACCAGCGAGGCGAAGATGTTCTGTGGGATCAGCGACAGAATGGTGGTGACCAGACCGTGCGGTGCACCCTGAACCGCTTCGGTGGTGGCTTCGTATTTAGAGATGTCCACCGTTGCCAGCGTTGACATATCTATGCCGCTGCCGGGTTGGAATACGTTGGCCAGCGTAATGCCGACCACAATGGCAAGGGTGGTGATCACTTCAAAATAGATAATGGTTTTAACACCAATACGTCCGAGCTTTTTCGCATCACCCACGCCAGCAATGCCGACAATCAGTGAGGAGATAACAATCGGTACCACGATCATCTTGATCAGATGAATAAAGATGTCACCCGCTGGCGTCAGAATGTTAGTGATTAACCATTCACGATCGTCGGGCTGATTATGCAGCACGGTTCCCACAATCACGCCCAGAATCAGCGCGACTAAAATCTGCCATGCAAGGGTGAACTTAAAACCTTTCATAACGCGTTATTTCCTCAGTTAAAAACCCCTTTGCTCTGCTGCGAAGGTGCAGGAGAAATGTCACACAGGGAAGTGAGCAAAAGCCCGATAAAATAGAGGGTTATTTATGACTACGTCGGTTACAGCTGTGCAGGCATTTTGCGCCTGCGGGGTGATGCAGTCTGAGTTGATACCTGCTGAACAGGGCCGAGATAAGTACCATTTTCACTACGGTAAATGCAACCCCCGGCGCGATAGCGCAAATCTTATTCAGGTTAGTAGCACAAAATGCTGACGAAGGTTAACGGCCATAACTCGCTGTTATGAAAAGTGTTAATTCGATAAGTTTCAGCATAGCTATGCATTATTGCGCAAAAAGCGGCCCGGCTCGTTTGCTGATTATTTGCACAGCAGAGGCAGAGATCTCGTAGGCTTAAAGCAGAAGATCACGCTGCTGGCGCGGCGTTTTTGCCCGCCGTTCGCCGGGGATTTGGCAGTGATAAAAGGTCGTGATCCAGACTACAAAACAGAAACAAAGCCCTGTCGTGGTCTTCAATTAACCATTGATTGACATATGATTAACATCTTCAAGGAGGTCAGCCATGAGCCAAATACACAAGCATCCCGTACCCGCTGCCATTGCAGCGAATGCTCTCATTAATGCCGATCAGTATGCGGCGCTGTATCAACAATCGGTTGACGATCCCGACACCTTTTGGGGTGAGCAAGGCAAAATCCTCGACTGGATTAAGCCTTACAGCAAAGTGAAAAATACCTCCTTTGCCCCCGGCAATATTTCGATTCGCTGGTATGAAGATGGCGCACTGAACCTCGCCGCGAACTGCCTCGATCGCCATCTCGCCACGCGTGGCGACCATCCCGCCATCATCTGGGAAGGCGACGACGCCAGCGAAAGCAAAACCATTACCTTCCGCGAACTGCATGCGGACGTCTGCCGCTTTGCCAATGTGCTCGGCAGCCTGGGCGTGAAGAAAGGCGACGTGGTGGCGATCTACATGCCGATGGTGCCTGAAGCCGCCGTTGCGATGCTGGCCTGTGCGCGCATTGGCGCAGTGCATTCGGTGATCTTCGGTGGCTTCTCACCGGAAGCCGTCGCCGGGCGCGTGGTCGATTCCAACGCCAAACTGATTATTACCGCCGATGAAGGCGTACGCGCCGGACGCAGTATCCCGCTGAAGAAAAACGTTGATGATGCCCTGAACAATCCAAACGTCACCACGGTGAAAAATGTGGTGGTGTTTAAGCGCACCGGTAAAGACACCGGCTGGCGCGAAGGCCGCGATCTGTGGTGGCACGATTTAGCGGCAAAGGCCAGCGATCAGCATGAACCGGTCGCCGTTGATGCCGAACATCCGCTGTTTATCCTATATACCTCCGGTTCCACCGGCAAACCGAAAGGCGTGCTGCACACTACCGGCGGTTATCTGGTGTATGCCGCCAGCACCTTTAAGTACGTGTTTGATTATCATCCTGATGATGTTTACTGGTGTACCGCCGACGTCGGCTGGATCACCGGCCACAGCTATCTAATTTACGGTCCGCTGGCGTGCGGCGCGACCACGCTGATGTTTGAAGGCGTGCCGAACTGGCCGAAGCCGAGCCGCATGGCGGAAGTGGTGGATAAACATAAGGTGACGCTGCTGTATACCGCGCCAACCGCGATTCGCGCGCTGATGGCCGAAGGCGATAAAGCGATTGAAGGCACCGATCGCAGCAGCCTGCGCATCATGGGTTCGGTGGGTGAACCGATCAACCCGGAAGCTTGGGAGTGGTACTACAAAAAGATTGGCGACAGCCGTTGCCCGATCGTCGATACCTGGTGGCAAACCGAAACCGGCGGCTTCATGATCACGCCGCTGCCGGGCGCGACCGAACTGAAAGCCGGTTCCGCTACTAAACCGTTCTTCGGTGTGCAGCCAGCGCTGGTGGATAACGAAGGCAATCCACTTGAGGGTGCCACCGAAGGAAACCTGGTGATTGTCGATTCCTGGCCAGGCCAGGCGCGTACGCTGTATGGCGATCACGATCGTTTCGAACAGACCTACTTCTCCACCTTCAAAAATCGCTACTTCAGCGGTGACGGCGCGCGCCGTGATGAAGAGGGTTATTACTGGATCACCGGCCGCGTCGATGACGTGCTGAACGTCTCCGGCCACCGTCTCGGCACCGCCGAGATTGAATCGGCGCTGGTGTCGCATCCGAAGATTGCCGAAGCGGCGGTGGTGGGCATTCCGCACAGCATCAAAGGCCAGGCAATCTATGCGTATATCACGCTTAACCACGGCGAAGAGCCTTCGCCAGAGCTGTATACCGAAGTGCGTAACTGGGTGCGTAAAGAGATTGGCCCGATTGCCACGCCGGATGTGCTGCACTGGACCGACTCGCTGCCAAAAACCCGCTCCGGCAAGATTATGCGTCGCATTCTGCGCAAAATCGCTACGGGCGATACCAGCAATCTCGGCGATACCTCTACGCTGGCCGATCCGGGCGTGGTAGAGAAATTGCTGGAGGAGAAACAGTCCATCACCATGCCGTAACCGGCTTCTGTTGTAGGGGCGACCATTTGGCCGCCCTTATATGCCACGTATTTCTGAGTTCGCACAACTTATAAAACTAGAATATTCAGACAGTTAAATCATTTAATCGTGAGTATGCTGGCCGCCTTGCCTCTGGAGAAAATGTGATGAACGAAACCCCTGAACAGGAAGCAGTCTGGCAACAAGTCGAGAATAATCCGCGCTTTCATGAATTGGTGCATAAGCGACAGGCGTTTGCGCTGCTGCTCAGCGTGATCATGCTGGTGCTCTATATCGGCTTTATTCTGCTGATCGCTTTTGCGCCCGCCTGGCTCGGTACGCCGCTGCACGCGGGCACTAACGTTACGCGCGGCATTCCGATTGGTGTCGGTTTGATCGTGATGTCATTCGTGCTGACCGGCGTCTACGTGTGGCGCGCCAACGGCGAGTTTGATCGTCTGACCAAACAGATCCTGAGCGAGGTAAAATCATGAAGCGCCTGCTTTCGATATTTCTCGCGGTAGTGCCCGCCAGCGTGTTTGCCGCCGATGCCATTACCGGCGCGGTGCAACGGCAAGCCACCAACTATGAAGCCATCATCATGTTCGTGGTGTTTGTCGCGGCGACGCTCGGCATCACCTATTGGGCCTCGAAACGCACCCGCTCGCGCAGCGATTACTACACTGCAGGCGGCAATATCACCGGTTTCCAGAATGGCCTCGCCATCGCCGGTGACTTTATGTCCGCCGCCTCCTTCCTCGGTATTTCTGCGCTGGTTTACACCTCGGGTTACGACGGTCTGATCTACTCGCTCGGCTTCCTCGTCGGCTGGCCGATGATCCTGTTTTTGATTGCCGAACGTCTGCGTAATCTCGGACGCTATACCTTCGCCGATGTCGCCTCCTATCGCCTCGCGCAGAAACCGATTCGTACGCTGTCAGCCTGCGGCTCGCTGGTGGTGGTGGCGCTGTATCTGATCGCGCAGATGGTGGGTGCGGGTAAGCTGATCCAGCTGCTGTTCGGCCTCGATTACCATATCGCGGTAGTGATGGTCGGGATTCTGATGGTGCTGTACGTGCTGTTCGGCGGCATGCTGGCGACCACCTGGGTGCAGATCATTAAAGCGGTGCTGCTGCTGTTTGGTGCCAGCTTTATGGCGATTATGGTGATGAAAGCCACCGGCTTTAGCTTCAATACGCTGTTCACCGAAGCGATGGCGGTGCACCCGAAAGGCGCGGCGATTATGCAGCCGGGCGGGCTGGTGAAAGATCCCATCTCGGCGTTGTCATTGGGTCTCGGCTTGATGTTCGGTACCGCCGGTTTGCCGCATATTCTGATGCGCTTCTTCACCGTGGCCGATGCGCGTGAAGCACGTAAAAGCGTGTTCTGGGCCACCGGCTTTATGGGCTACTTCTACTTCCTGACCTTTATTATCGGCTTCGGCGCGATTTTGCTGGTGGGATCGAACCCAGCCTTTAAAGACGCCAGCGGCGCGTTGCTCGGCGGCACCAACATGGCAGCGGTGCATCTGGCGAACGCGGTCGGCGGCAGCCTGTTCCTCGGCTTTATCTCGGCCGTGGCCTTCGCCACTATTCTGGCGGTGGTGGCAGGTCTGACGCTGGCGGGAGCTTCGGCAGTTTCACACGATCTCTATGCCAGCGTGATCCGTGAAGGTAAAGCGACCGAACGCGATGAACTGCGCATCTCGAAGATCACCGTGCTGGTGTTAGGTGTGGTGGCGATTGCGCTGGGGATTCTGTTTGAGAAACAGAACATTGCCTTTATGGTCGGTTTGGCGTTCTCGATTGCTGCCAGCTGTAACTTCCCGATTATTCTGCTGTCGATGTACTGGTCAAAACTGACCACGCGCGGCGCGATGGTGGGCGGTTGGCTGGGACTCGTTACTGCGGTACTGCTGATGATCCTTGGCCCAACGATTTGGGTGCAGGTGCTCGGGCATGAGAAACCGATCTATCCGTATGAGTATCCGGCGCTGTTCTCAATGCTGGCGGCATTTATCGGTATCTGGCTGTTCTCAATTACCGACCATTCTGCACGCGGTGCCCAGGAACGTGCCCGCTTCCGTGGGCAGTTTATTCGCTCACAGACGGGGATTGGGATTTCGCAGGGGAAATCGCATTAAGTCCGTGCTGGCTTCCCCTCACCCTAACCCTCTCCCATAAATGGGAGAGGGAACCGATCGGCGCGTTTTCTCCTTCTCCCGCTTGCGGGAGAAGGCCGGGATGAGGGACAGACCGCACCCAAACAAAAATGGCGACCCATTGGGCCGCCATTTTTCATTCTAATTTAAACAATTAGAAACGCAGTGATGCGCCAACATACGGGCCATCGACCAGTACGTTATCTTTACGGCTACCTTTGTTGTTCAGCTCAATGTACTGATAACCCACACGCAGGTTCAGCAGCGAAATCGGCGTGAAGCTCAGGCCACCTGAGGCTTCCTGGTAGCTATCCAGACGATCGGAGAACGCTTCTGGCGCATAGTAATATTCGCCGTACAGGCCCCACATGCTGTTGAAGCTGTATTGCGCTGCGCCACCGACTGCCACGGTGAAGCCATCACGACCATCTTCCGGATGGGTGAACAGCGCTTTCGCAGTAGGCGCAATGCGGAAATCACCCACGTCGATGTTATAGCCGAGGCCCGCACCGTAGGTGCTGCCATCGTGATCGCTGCGCAGCCAGTTGCCTTTCAGGAACAGGCCCGGTGAAGTGGTGCCGAGGCCAAGGTTCAGGTTGGTGCTATGCTCACCCACGTCAACACTGCCCTCAATTGCCTGTGCGCCGCTGCTCAGCAGTGCCAGACCCAAAACGCTTCCAGTAACAAGTTGCTTTAACATGTGATTCCACTCCATGAAGGACAATTAATTCGGCGGCAAGGGTACCAGCCTGGCGACGAGAGACAACATTATTTGGAAAGCTTTACGTAAAAATGGATTACGGCGGGGAAAAAAGTGGCCCTTAAAGGCCACTTTTCAGATTAGAAGCGCCAGGCTGCGCCGATAAAAAGACCATCAATCGCACGATGGGTTTTATATTCGTGCAAGCCACTGCCGAGATAGCGGTAACCGGAACTCAGCGTTAACCAGTGGGCCGGTTGGTAGTAAACTCCGGCCTCAAACTGATGCAGATGATCGAGCTTATAGGTGCTGAAGTTAGGCGCCATGCTGAAATCGAGATAGAGCCAGGTATGGCGCGCTTGTGGCAGTGGAGCCATCGCGCGTATACCCGCGTTAACGCCGTAGCTGGACGTTTTATCGTGGTTCAATTCAGCCCAGAACAAACCGACGCGCGGCACAATGCGCATTGCGCCTACAGCCACGCCGTAACCCAGATTGGCGTCCAGCAATTCTGACTGATGTTTGGCATTCACGTATTCCACGCCATATTGCAGGCCTGGCGCGGTTTTTTGGCTGTTGATGGCGGCCGCAAAGAAATCATTGCCCCCCTTCACGCCGATTTCCTGAGCAGTTACCCCAGCGGAGGCCAACAGGAGCCCCATTGCAAAATACTGACTTTTCATTTTTCGCTTCCTTATCGTTTAAGCGGGCAAACAATAAGCAAAGCGATCGGGCTGCTGTATGAGCAATGACTCAAAACCAGCGGATTACGATACCCACAGTAAGTGGCTTAACAGCGGCGCGAGAATGACGGTGACGACGCCAGACAGCATCATCACCAGGCTCGACACCACGCCTTCCTGCTGGCCGAGTTGATACGCGCGTGCGGTGCCTGCGCCATGTGATGCAGCACCAAAACCGGCGCCTTTAGCCACGCCCTGCTTGATGGCGAGACGCAGAAACAGCACGTCGCCCACCGCCATACCAAACACACCGGTGATCACCACAAACAGCGCCACCAGATCCGGCTGGCCGCCAATCGGCTGCGCGGCTGCCAGCGCAAACGGCGTGGTGATTGAGCGTACCGCCAGGCTGCGCTGAATGGTTTCCGGTAACGTCAGCCAGCGCGCCAGCCACACCGAACTGCATACCGCCACCAGCGTGGCCGTCAGCACGCCCACGCTCAGCGACAGCCAGTGACGCTTGATGATCTCAAGATTCTCATACACCGGCACGGCAAATGCCAGCGTCGCCGGGCCAAGCAGCCAAATCAGCCAGTGGCTTTCAGCGATGTAATTTTTCCAGCTGACGTGAGTGAGCAGCAACAGCGCCACCAGCACCAGCGGCGTCAATACCAGCGGCATCAACAGCAGCGTGCGCCAGCGGCGATAAAGAATTTTGTTGAGGTAGTAGACCAGCAGCGTGAACGCCAGACACAGCAGACTAATCAGCAGATCATTCATGATGCGCCTGCTTGCGTGCGGCGCGCGCCAGTTCGAAGCAATATAAACGATCAACCACCAGTGACGTCGAAGCCAGCACCAGCAAGGTACTGACGCCGATCACCACGCAGATGCGCCAGCCTTCACTGCGCAGCAAATCGCTGTAGTTCACTACCGCCACCACCGCTGGAATAAAGAACAGCAGCATTTCTGCCAGTAGCCAGTTGGCGCCAGCTTTTACCCAGCGCAGCGGCACGATGCGCGTCATGATCAACACCAGCAGCAGCACCATGCCCACTACGTTGGCGGGCAGCGGCAGATGCAGCCAGCTCACCAGCCTGTCGCTGAAAATAAACAAACCGACATACAGCACCAGCTGCAGCGGAACAAACGTACGTTGCAGGAGATCCGTTCTGCGCGGACTTAATGCCATCATTGCTTGTTACCTGGATGAAGAATTGAGGTGACCAGTATAAATCCGCCGCAAACTGTGAAAGAAATGAATTAAAATTATTCAAACTATGCCAAAAAGGAATGTTTATGGATGTGCGCGCCCTGCGCTACTTCACTGAAGTGGTGCGCCAGCAAAGCTTCACCCGCGCCGCTGAGAAGCTTTTCGTGACGCAGCCGACCATCAGCAAAATGCTGCGTCAGCTGGAAGAGGAGCTCGGCTGCACCTTACTGCTGCGCGAGGGCCGCAAACTGCATCTAACGGATAGCGGTCAGGCGGTTTACCAACGCGGACTGGTGATTCTGCAAGAGTTCCACCAGCTTGAAGCGCAGTTGGGCGATATCAACCAGCTGAAAACCGGCGAGCTGCGGCTGGGTATTCCGCCGATGGTCGGCATGCAGATGGCCGGATCGATCTCCGCCTTTCGCCGCCGTTATCCTGGCGTACAGCTGAAAATATCCGAGTTCGGCGGACTGACGGCGCAGCAAGCGGTGCTGAGTGGCGCGCTGGATATCGCCCTCACCGCACTGCCGATCGAATCCGAACTGCCGCTCAATACGCTGGAGTTGATGCACCATCCGCTGTGCGTGCTGCTGCCGCGCAGTGAACAATGGCGCGATCACCGTAAAGTCGGTTTGGCAGAGTTAGCCGAACATCCGCTGCTGATCCTCAATGAAGAGTTCGCCTTGAATCGCCAGATTCGTAAAGCGTTTCAACGCCAGAACCTGACGCCAACTATTGCGCTGCGCAGCGCGCAGTGGGATTTTCTCGCCGCGATGGTGCAGGCGGGTATGGGACTGGCGATTCTGCCGGAGCCCATTTGTCAGCGGCTGGATAAGCAGTCGCTGCTGTGGCTGCCACTGGAATCGGAGCTGCAGTGGAGTTTGGGGTTGATTTGGCGGGAAGGCAGTTATCTGTCGCGCAGCGCCGAGGCGTGGATTGCGTGCTGCCGTGAACACTGGCCGGATAGTGCGCCGCGGCTGTCGGTGTGAAAATAACCGCAGCACATTAGCGTAGCGGCGCAATGAATTGCGCCGCTACCGATGAACAATATAGCTTGCCTCTATTCCTCTTTCTCAATCAGCAGCGCTTCCAGCAGATCAAGATCGTGCAGCAGTTTCTGCATTGTCTCGTTAGAGATCTCCTGCGTGGCGCGCAGATGATAGACCTCGGCGCGCTCGGCGCGCAGCGCATTGAGGCGGAAACGACGCTCGAGATTTTCGGCAAATTGCGCCTGCTCGATATCGTTTTTCCCCTCCGCGCGACGACGCAGATTACCAATCACGCGCAGGCTGACCTCTTTCAGCAGCTCAGGATCGATGTTCTCTTCGGTGTCGCTCTCAAGACGCTGCTCCATTTTATGCAGGCTCTCAATCGCCACACCCGCCATCGCGGCACGCGCAAACTGAATCTCACGACGATGGCCGACCTTATCGATGCTTTCCACGTCGCGCAGCAGAATCGGCAGCAGCACCACGCCAACCAGCAGCGACACCAGAATCACGCCGGTAGCGATGAAAACCAACTCATAGCGCGCCGGGAACGGATCGCCGTTGCTCAGGAACAGCGGAATCGACAGCACACCGGCCAAGGTAATGGCACCGCGCACGCCGGCAAAAGAGGCAATCAGCAATTCACGCAGTGAGTAATTGGTAAACTCCAGCGGCTTCTTCTTCAGCAGACGCATGCTGGTGCGCTTCATGATCCACAACCAACCGAAACGCACCACCATCAGCGCGGCGTACACCAACAGAACGTCGGTAAACAGCATCCACAGTTCCACGTTAGGATCGGCTTGCGCCTGCGCAATCGAGGTGGAAAGGATGTCGGGCAGCTGCAGGCCGAGCATCAGGAACACCATGCCGTTGAACACGAACTCCAGCATCTGCCACACGCTGTTCGCGCGCAGACGCATCGCCAGCGGTGCCTGGCGAATAATGCCGGAACGCGTAATGGTCATACCGGCGGCGACGGCGGCGAGAATGCCCGACACGCCAAGGTGTTCCGCAATCAGGTACGAGGCGAACGGTAACAGCAGCAGCAGCACGGTTTGTGTTGCCGGGTCATCCCCGCTCCAGCGGCTCAGCAGACGCAGCGAGCGGCCATACAGCCAGCATATCGCCACACCAGCGACCAAACCGCCGACCGCCACTTTGAGAAACTCAACGCTGGCGCCGCCCCACGTAAACACCATGGTGCCCATCGCCACCGCGACGGCAAACTTCAGCGATACCAGGCCCGACGCGTCGTTCATCAGGGCTTCGCCCTGCACAATCGACATGATTTTTTTCGGGATGCGTCCTTCACCGACAATGCCGGACAGCGCCACGGCATCGGTTGGCGAAAGCACCGCCGCCAGCGCGAAGGCGGGAATCAGCGGAATCCCTGGCACCAGCCAGTAGATCAGGTAGCCAATCCCGACCACCGTGATCAGCACCAGAACCAGCGCCAGCCCCATGATTTCGCGACCGTGATGCAGGAACTCGTTTATCGGCGTTTTCCAGCCATCCGCAAACAGCAGCGGCGGAATGAACAGCACGAGGAACAGTTCCGGATCAAAATCGACATGCAGGCCGAAGACGGGAAATGCGAGCAGTGCACCGGCGGCAATTTGCACCAGCGGCAGGGGAATTTGAAACGGCAGAATACGTGCCGCCACGCTGGAGAGTGAAACCACCAGCGTCATGATGAGAATAGTAAAGAAGATTTCCATGCTTTCCTTAGGCGAATCAATTTCATTAAAGCGATGTTGTTGCGTGGGAAAGTGTAAAACAAAACGCCGCACAGCGGAGCAACCCGATGTGCGGCGTGATGCAGAAAGCGAATAATCCTGGAATTATTCAACTTTCAGGTCAGATGGCCCAGCCACCGGCATAGAACGCGACCAGCGCGACAGCAATCACCACGGTGCCCACGTTCAGCTTGCGCCACTCACCGGCAAACAGGCGTCCAATCACCAGTGAAGCGAAGCCGAGCATGATACCGGTGACGATGTTGCAGGTCAGCACGATGAACACGGCGGTCAGCAAGCCGGACATCGCATCAACGAAATCGTTGAAGTCGATTTTTGCCACGTTACTCAGCATCAGCAAGCCAACGTACATCAGCGCCGGCGCGGTCGCGTAAGCCGGAACCAGATAGGCCAGCGGCGACATAAACAGGATCACCAGGAACAGCAAACCCACCACAATCGCCGTCAGACCGGTTTTACCACCCGCCGCCGTGCCCGCCGCCGATTCGATATAGACCGCAGCTGGCGAAGCGCCGACCAAGCCGGCGAACAGGCTGCTGACGGAATCGGTGGTTAACGCACGACCGCCGTTGATGATCTGCCCCTCTTTATCCAGCAGATTCGCCTGCCCCGCGACCGCGCGGATGGTACCGGTGGCATCAAAGACGGCGGTCATCACCAGCGCCAGCACGCTTGGCAACACCACCGGTTGCAGCGCACCCATGATATCGAGGCTAAACATCGCTGATTGCCCGTTAGCATCCTTCAGGCTCGGCATGGCAAACAGACCTTGATAGGTCACCGCCGGATCGAAAATCAGGCCGAGAATCGAGATGGCGATGATGGTCAGCAGAATGCCGCCCGGCACGCGGCGTTTTTCCAGACCAAAAATCGCCGCCAGTCCCACCAGCGACATGATCACCGGGAACGAAGCGAATTGACCCAACGCCACCGGCAAGCCCGGAGCCGGATTTTTCACCACTAAACCAATACCGTCAGCGGCGATCAGCAGCAGGAACAAGCCGATACCTACGCCGGTGCCATGCGCCACGCCCATTGGTAGGTTGCGCAGAATCCATGCGCGGATGCCGGTGACCGAAATCAGCGTGAACAGCAAGCCCATCAGGAACACCGCACCAAGCGCCACCGGCACGCTAATGTGCTGGCCGAGCACCAGGCTGAACGCGGTGAAGGCGGTCAGCGAGATGGCGCAACCAATCGCCATCGGCAGATTGGCCCACAAACCCATGATGATCGATCCAAAACTGGCGACCAGACAGGTAGCGACGAACACCGCCGTTGGCGAGAAGCCCGCTTTGCCCAGCATGCCGGGCACCACGATGACGGAGTACACCATCGCCAGAAACGTTGTCAGACCCGCCAATACTTCCTGACGCACGCTGCTGCCGCGTGCAGAGATATTGAACCAGGCGTCCAGTTTTCCACTGGCCGGGCGCGATTCGCCAGACATAATTCTTCCTCAATTTTTTTGTGATGTGAGTCGCCGCGCGGCGCACGTTTGCCGTTCCCTGATGGCGGTTTTTCATGATGAAAATCCAGGCAAACGTTTACGTCGCCGCGTATTCCAGGCCGTAAAGGGGGACGCGGAAAAAAGGCAAACGATTATCTGGCGTTTGCCCTGGGGTTTTCAACTCTTAATCACGGGCATGACAGGATAAATCCAGGCGATTGTTCGCCTTTAGGCGTGTCGCAATGGCATGCACAATTTGTAGCGGCGCGATTTATCGCGCACATAAATGGCGGCTCCGTGCCCGTCCATATATTGCGCAATAAATTGCGCCGCTACGATGCGTACGAGATTCGATAAATCAATTGCTTAATTCAATCGCGCCGCCCTGCTGAATCGCCCGCTGCCAGGCCGCGCGCTGCTGCATGGTTTCCAGCCAGCGGGCGGTGGCGGGCGTATCGCTCAGGGAACCACGCAGTTGCAGCGCCAGCAGCGGGAAGCTCATCTGCACATCGGCGATGCTAAAACGTGAACCGGCAAAAAACGCATGCTGCGTGAGATGCTCTTCAATTACCCGACCATGTAGAGCCAGCTGTTTATTCAGCCAAGCTTTCTGAATCCCTTTGCTCAGGGCGATGCCGGCCGGACGCAGCAGCCACGGCACCGGCTTTTTGCCAAACTGCGCAAACACCAGTTTCATTACCAGCAATGGCATCAGCGAACCTTCAGCGTAATGCAGCCAGTAACGCGCCTGAATCTGCTCATCTTCATGACTCAACGTCAGCTGATGCTCGCTGTCGTACTTCAGTTGCAGGTATTCGAGAATTGCGCCTGACTCGGCAATCACGCGATTGCCGTCGGTAATCACCGGGGATTTGCCCAGCGGATGCACTTTCTTTAAGGAATCGGGTGCCAGCAGGCTGTTTTCACGCTGATAGCGTTTGATTTGGTAAGGCACCGCAAGCTCTTCCAGAAGCCATAACACGCGATGCGAGCGGGAATTTTCCAGATGGTGAACGGTGATCATACGGTTTCCTTGCCGGTAAAAGTGTTCCGCCAAGTATAGTCGATCAGCGTTTTTGCTCGTCCTGTTCCGGATCGAGTAACACCGCGCCCGAACCTTGCTCGCCCAACCGGTCACCGGGATTGCGCAGCGGGCAATCGCGCATCGATAAACAGCCGCAGCCAATGCAGCCATCAAGATCGTTACGCAAGCGCGTGAGGGTTTCGATGCGTTTATCCAGCTCCTCGCGCCAGTGCTGCGTCAGCGCGTCCCACTCTTGTGTCGACATCCGTTTATTAGCCGGCACATGCGTCAGGCTGTCGCTCACCGTCGCCAGCGGAATGCCAATGCGTTGTGCAATTTTGATGATGGCAACGCGACGCAGCACGTCACGGCTGTAGCGACGTTGGTTGCCGCCGTTGCGCGAGCTACAGATCAATCCTTTGGTCTCATAGAAGTGCAGCGCAGACACCGCCACGCCGCTGCGCTTCGCCACTTCACCCGGCGTCAAAACCGGCTTCGGGTAATTGCGTTCTTTTTTCATTTAGGGCCTTTACCTCAAGTTAACTTGAGGAATTATACTCGCACCCCAGCAAAACTTCGAATTTCTTACCAGGCAAAAAACATCAGAAGGATGAGGCTATGATGCAACAGGAAATCATTCATTCGCTGTCCAACTGGATCGATCAGAATCTGGATAAAGCGCTGTCAATTGATGAAGTCGCGGCAAAATCAGGTTACTCAAAATGGCATCTGCAGCGTATGTTCCGTGCCGTCACGAAACAAACGCTGGGTGGCTATATTCGCGAACGTCGTCTGACGCTGGCCGCTGAAGCGCTGCGTCAAACCCAGCGTCCGGTGTTCGATATCGCGATGCAATACGGTTACGATTCGCAGCAGACGTTCTCGCGCGTGTTCCGCCGTCAGTTCTCGCAAACGCCAACCGCTTATCGTCACACCATGCGTCGTCAGGCGATGATTCAGCGTCCGCGCTTGCTCAGTTTTGACTGTGCAGACAACAACATGACCAGTTTTGCCCAGCGTACCACCGGCGAGTGCTGCCCGGTTAGCTAACCCTCTCTGCGCGCCCCTTGCGGGCGCACCTCGCTTTTCCTGCCTATTTTTTTCCTCAGTTCGATAAAAATCTTTCTACCTGACCCGGTATAAATTTTGTTCAAAATTTAAAATCGAGTGATATAATGTGAGCCAAGTCACACTTTTCTGTCTTCAGTAAGACGGCCAGAAGGACTTCCCTGACCTTCCTTCTTAGCCGCCAGTGATGTCGATTGAATGTCGGGGATATCACTGATTCTAAGAGGTTTTTGCAGATGGCCACCCTAACCACCAGTTTGATTGTAATGCGCTGGGAACTCCTGAGTGCGGTAATGATGTTTTTCGCCAGCACCATGAAAATTCGACTGCGTCAGAACAGTCACCACGTGATGGCGCTGCTGTGCGGTGGCATCGGCGTTGGCATGTCTTGCTGGTTTGTGACCGGCCTGCTCGGTATCACGCTGAGCATGGAGAATCTGCATAACTTTATGGAAATCTCCAAAAACGCCTTTATCGAAGTGATGAGCCAGACGCCAACCGATTGGCCAATGCCTTAATCGCCGCCAATAAAAAACCCCGCCGAAGCGGGGTTTTTTATTTTGCTGTGTGATTCTAAATTTTCTTCAATACGGCCGGAATGGTCACTTCCGCCACCGTGATGCCCGGTATCTTCGTACCGCGACGATCCTGAATCCACATATCACCCATCATCTGATTTAGCCCGCGATCCAGACCGGTCACCAAACCCGCGCCCGGCGTGAAGGTTAATTCGCCGAAGTAGATCTGCTCGTTATCGATGTACCAATCCACGCGCACATAATCGAAATCGCTCGCCAGCTTTTTACTCAACGCCAACGCGTGCTGCAACGAGGCCATTTGCGGCGTCACGTCCAGGCCGGTATCACGAATTTTGTGATACGCCTCGTTGAGGTTGTTGACGTAGAAGTTCATCGACAACAGCGGATTGCAGCGGTTGTAGATCACCTGCAGCACATACTCAAAGCTACCGTCGCGCTTGTTGAACATGTGGAACTTGTAGTCAATCGGTGCCGATTTACCATCGCCAATGTACTGCTCCACCAGAATGCGTGGCTTGATGTAGCGATAGTGAATCTCGCGCGCTTCGTTGGCGAAATCGGTCTTCAACCAGCGATGACAATCGTTGATAATCTGCTGCTTCTTCAACGCATCCGGCTCTTCCAGCAGGATCTCCACCATGTTGGAGGCGTGATTCGGCTTGATAACGGTATTTTTCCAGCTCGGCAGCGTGTGCAATGAGCTGGGATCGCTGGTCTCGTAAACCAGCGGGATCAGGTATTCGCTGCCCACCTTCTCGGCGATATATTCACGCACCGAATATTTGTCCGACAGACGACCATAAATCTGATAATCGCCATGGATGAATTTGCGATACAGCACCTTCTCGTTAAACACTTTCGGCTCGCGCAGATTAGGCAATTTGCGGAACTTGTGAAAATAGTAGATACGATCCTGGTATGCCCAGGGCATCTTCTTGATGAAGTACTGAACGCTTCTTCTGAGTTCATCTTTCAACTTGAGCATATCTGACCTCATTTGTAGGTTTTGTAGTTGAGTGAGGAAACCTGGATTTTTTGGATGACGCCGTTTTTGAAGAAGTAATTCATTACGGTAAGAGACAGCAATTCTGAGATGAAAACGCTCCATGCGGCACCCATGATGCCGTAGCTCTGGATCAGCCACCACGACAGCGGCAAGCTGATGACCATCAGGCAAACGATTTTCTTCAACAGATAATTAAACCCGCCTTCTTTGACCATGTAGCGATACGCTACGGTCCCCATCGCCGAAAAGCAGGTTGCTAACGACAACAACGTAATGAGACTTCCTGACTGTGTGTACTCGTGACCATATAAAGCGATGATGATTTTTTCGCCGTACATCGCGATCACCGCTAACAACAACAATGAAACACCCATGACATAACCATTAAGCCGTGCTGTCAGCTTGATGGCGGTTTCTCCACGCTCACGGAAGATTTCCGAAAAGCAGGAAGTGATGATGGCGACCGGGATAAAAATCCAGGAGGCCGAAATGGTATTGGCGGCGGCGAACAAACCAAGATCGCGCGCTGAGGCGATGCCTGCCAGGAACATCTGTGCCGCTTTCACCTGCACCGAGATAAAGATGCTGGAGATGGCCAGCGGCAATCCGGCGTACAGCAAATAGCGCAGATAGGTGTTGCGCTTATCCTGTGGCGGCGCCACATCCTGATTTTCGCGATAAAAGTTAAAACGCTTAATGACGTACGGCACCAACGTGACGGCGACAATCGAAACGGTCAGCCATAGCGGATTGAGGTGCAGCCAGGCAATGGCGAAACTTAAGCTGAAGCCCAGCAGCAATCCGACAGAGTTGGCGATGGTATTCAGCCGCGACGCTAAGCGCGCATTGTTGTAGACACTGAAGGTGTCCTGCGTCACGAAAACCGAAGAGATAAACGAGGCCAGTGCAAAAGCGAGGAAGTTTTCCTGCATGTTGTACCAGACCCAAATCAAGACGGGCAGCGATGTGAGCAACAGCAAAACCATGCGCATGTTGCGCGCTACGGTCATCAGGCGGAGCCCTTTCGGTGCACTCTTACTGATACGTTTAAACAGAATGGTTTCCGTACCGAAAATCGCCACGGTCTGCACCATGGAAAACAGTGAGGTCGAAAACGCCATTTGGCCAAAGATGGTTGGACCAAAGGATTTTGCCACGTAGGAGGTCACAAATATGACGCCGAACACGGAGACGATCTTTTCAGACATCATCCAGGCGGCATTCGACATTACGCTCAATTTCATTGACTGATCCTTAGTATTACGAACTACAACAACTTTCGGTACAACGTCCTTGAAATGAATTAACAAGCGCTCAGTGGGCCTGACTTAATTTATTAACTTCAAACCAAACTGGTCCGAAAAATGAGACTCGCGTCAGCAATTAGGAATTATATTCAGGAAAATTCCGATTATATCCGGTGCGAAACTCGGTGGATGTAAACGATTTCAGCCTAAATTCTAAGCAAAAGTTTACTGGCATACCCTGACATTTCTGCAAGTGGTTTATGCCGATTTTCCAATGAATGTAGTATTTTTCTGCATTTGGGATGGAGAGAATTTATATCAAAAACCTAAAGCCAGGAAGGCGTTCAATGCCATTCGGAATAAAATAAGATTTATCCCATGATGATATTTCTTCTAAATATCTTAATTTAACCCTCGCAATTCAAATCGCGCACTTTAATACTGCATTAATAGTGTTTTTGCAGTGCCAGATATTAATACAGTAATTCTCATCCACTAATTGATAAGAAAGGTAATAGCATTTATGAGAAAGTCACGATATAGCGAAGAGCAAATCACAAATGCCATTAAAGCTTCTGAAACGGGAGTGAAAGTCAGGGAGATTTGTGAGGAGCTTGGCATTTCCGAGGCCACTTTCTATAGCTGGAAGAAGAAGTTTTCTGGGCTCTCTTCCGAAGAAGGTAGAAAAATCAAGGAGCTGGAAGATCAGCTACTTAACCTCACGCGTGAGCTGCAATCACTGAGTTCCGATAAAGAGATGCTGCAAAGCGTATTGAAAAACTTCTTCACCACCAATGAAAAGCGTCAGGCGGTTAACTTTCTGCAAACGACATTCGACATAGGTACCCGTCGTAGCTGCCGTTTACTGGATATTAGCCGTAGCGTTTATCATTATCCTGCAGGTACAGATAATCGCTAATACCATTAAGGCCGATGTTATTTGACCTAATGCTGAGATTTGTTCTTACCAGAAGATATGAAGATCATTTAATACGGCGTTCACAACATAACAATTCGCACCAATTTTTCCTGATGAATACCATCGCGGAATTGCTTCCTTTTTTGCGGTAAAATAGATTCACATCAGCAAAAGTCTCTCTATTCAAGCCATTCTAACGAAGTCCAATCTCATTTCGGTGAGATTGGCGCTTCGATTATTACTTTACCAACATTAATCATCAGTCCTGAATGCGGATAGTTCTGTTAAGCATTAATGAACAACCGCGTGTAACCGCTCACACACAACCTCTGTTTTCATCTGGATCTGTTCTGCGATCGATTCGTCAATCGTTTGACGCGCGTAGACCATAACTCCCTCTTCTGTTGCCAGGAATAATCCTGATAACAAAGGTTACCTGTCCTAAACAATAACGGCCAAAAAGCGGGAAATAAGTTAAATTCCTGCACCCTATTCATCGCTACGCTTAATGGTTTTTTGCCAAAGGTTAATGGAATCTTTCTTAACATCTCTCGATTCCCTTAAGCAAAAAGTGGTTTTCAAGTGCCAATCTTCAGTGCCAAATGGCAATAAACGGTAGGTTAGATGCATGTTTTTGCGCGTTAATGCGTCGGTTTTTTACGCTTTAGGGCCTGCGATAGCCAGGAAGATCGGAGATTTGTGAAGGTTCAGGAAGCCTTAATACGGTTAAACACTCATGCGCCGGATGAAACGGTATGACTTTTTATGACAAATCAGCGCTAAAAAGAGGGCTGCAATTAGCCAAAATGTTATATCGATGGCCAGCTGAGCGCCTGAATGGGCGAAGAGGCGAGTGAAAAGGGTTAGTCAAATTCTTAAAATACAGCGTAGTACGCTGCCGAAATGATTTTTCAGCAGCGCTGATTTTGATGACCTATACCGCAGTGATGTGCGGCTGGGGTTTAATACGCATCGCGTAGATCACGCCAATAATCAAACAACCAATGCCAAGCGCGGTTAGCAACGGCGGCCAGCTTTGTCGCCACAGAAATGTCCACAGCAAACCGGCTAAGGTTTCGAACACAATCAGCGGCCCCATGATCACCGTCGGCACGCGTTGGCTGGCCGCATTCCAGCAGAGCGTGCCCAACCATGAGCAAATCAGCCCGATACCTAACATCAATAATAGAAAGCGTTGCGGCTGCGTCCCGAATGGCAGCGCAAATGCAGGTTGCTGCCAGTGAAGCTGCACGCAGACTAATAGATAGAACACTATTGCCAGCGGCAGCGTCACCAAACCTTGTGCCGTCGCCCAGCTGGATGGCTTGTGCTGGGGATGCGCGCGTAACCATAAACCATTACGCAGCGGATACCATGTCCAGCATGCCACCGCCAGAACCGCTAACCCTAAACCGGTGAGATAGCGTGACCAATCAAAATCGGGGCCTTGCGTCTGGAGTTCGGCGGCATTCACGCAAGCCAGGCCCACAGCAATAATCAGCAACGCTGGCGTCAATTTACGCCACGGCAAGCGCCCTTCAAGATGGCCATAACAGAGATTGGCCGTCACGGTAATCACCACCGGCAAGGTGCCGATAATCATGGTAGAAATGGGCGCACCGGTGCGTTGAATCGCGCTGGCGAGAAACGCGTAATAGAGCAAATTGCCAATCAGCGACAGCTTCAGCGCTTCAATCCAGTCTTTGCGCGACAGCTGACGCAAACGACGGCGATCCAGCCAGGCGAGCGGCAACACCACCAAACCAAAGGCAACGTAGCGTCCGGCCGATTGCAAGGTGCCGGGATAATCCGGTATTAACAGCGGGCCCACAAAGATCAATCCCCACATCAGTCCCGCCGCCAGCGCAAACAGTATTCCAGCAAACATAAACTCTTCCTTTATATGCATTCCGCTGCAGTGTGACGCAGGCGGGGGCTAAAGGCTTGTAGCAGATTGCGGTTAGCGTGAAGGGAACACTTGTTTTTGATAGCGGCCCGGCGTGATGCCGTAGCGATGCGCGAAGGCGCGGGTGAGATGAGCCTGATCGGTAAGACCAACCGATGCCGCGACGGTTGCCGCACTGTCGCCGCGTGCCAGCTGCTGTTTTGCTGCGAACAGACGAAAAGCCATCAGCATTTGATGCGGCGTGACGTGGAAGTGTTGTTTAAAACTGCGCAGGAAATGCCACGGCGACAGTGATGCCAGCGCAGCAAGTTCTTCGAGGCGCACCGGTTCGGCGAGATTTTCACGCAAATAGTCTCTTACCGCATCAAAGCGATGTGCACCTTCGACAGGTCGCTGCTGTCCCTGACGCGCCAGCGGACGCATTAACTCCAGCAGTTCGAGCAAAATGCTTTCACGCTCCAGCGGGGTTTCCGCCTGCCACATCTGCGCCAGCAATTGAGAAAACGGCTGCGCCAGACGCGCATCGGTGCGCAGAGCATCGGTGAACCACCAATGACGATCGCCGGTCAGACGATCCATCTCCTGCGGATCGATATAGATCATGCGATAACGCCAGCCTTCGTCGCAGGCAGATTCACCGGTGTGCAGCTCGTCAGGATTCATCATCACCAGCGAATGCTGCGGCGCGGTGTAACTGGCTCCGCGATAGCGAAAGCGCTGGGCGCCGGATTCGATAGTGCCGATGCCAAAGGCTTCATGGGTATGCGGTTCAAAAGCGTAGCGGGAGATGTGCGCCTGATACAGCTCGATGCCCGGCAGCTCAGCAAAATGCTGAAACTGCGCACGATCTTGCTCACAAGGAAAGATTTCAGGAACCACCTTCACGACACACCTCCGGGAAAAATCGCTTATAAGCATGCGCGGCAGTGGCGATAAATGCAAAGCGGATTTGCTTTACCTCGTTGCGAGTTCACCGGACACTGTCAAAACTTAACAGGAGATCAAAATGGCTAATCGTGTGGTTGTGGTAGTGGATATGCAAAATGGCGTGCTGGCATCGCCGCGTTTTGATCGTGCCGGACGCTGCGAGCGGATCAATCAGTTAACCGCTGCGGCCGATCAGGTGATCTTCATCCAGCACGTTGGGCCAGGTTTAGAGGTCAATTCAGCAGGCTGGGCCATCGTCCCCGAGTTGAATCAGCTGGCCAACGCCATCTTTGTCAATAAAACCGCCTGCGACAGTTTCTGGCAAACCGATCTCGCCGCTCAGCTCGACCAACGCGGTATTAAAAGCTTCGTTATTTGCGGCTGCGCGACCGATTACTGTGTCGATACCACCATCAAAGTCGGCGCCAGCCTCGGCTATCACATCACCGTCGCCGCCGATGCGCATACCACCGCCGACCGCACCTATGTTTCCGCACAACAGCAAATTAATCAGCACAACGAAGTGTGGGCCGATTTGATTATGCCGGGCAACCCGGTGCTGGTACGTGAGACGGAAGCGTTATTGCGGGAATGGCGACCGCATTAGAGGTTCTGCTATTGAAAACTTCTGACAAGTGTCAATAATAGAGTATGACATTTGTCAGACCTGGAGAATTTTATGAGAGCCTACATTCCTGATGGCAAATCACATGACAATGCACTTTGGCGCTTTGCTGGCTTACCCCCACGCGGATTGGAGCTAACTCGCATGCTTGAGGCGGGCTTGCCGGTCGCGGTGATTGATGACATTCGTCATTGGTCGGCAATGAGTAGAGCCGAAATTATGAAGGTCACTGGCATCAATGAGCGAAATATTGCCCGCCGTAAAAGCGCAGGTAAAAGCTTGTCACCCGATGAGAGCGAACGCATAGCCCGCTTCGTCCGAGTGATGGATGCAGCCGTTCAATTGTTTGGTGGTAATAAAGAAGATGCTACGCAATGGTTAAGCCGGCCGGTCAAAGGATTAGGCAACATTGCACCTATTACATTGCTAGCCACGGAAAGCGGCGCACTGGATGTGCTCGATTTGATTGGCCGTTTGGAGCATGGTGTCTTCTCGTGATTTTCTATCGGCTAACCAAAACGCTATACGCTTCTGAAGCCTGGACCGGCAACGGTGCGAAACAGTACGGTGGCCGCTGGAATCACAAAGGCCACGCAACCATTTATGTCGCAACCTCGGTTTCACTTGCTGCACTTGAAGTGCTGGTGCACGTTTCGAACGAGTCGATTTTGGATGATTACACTTTATTCAGCATCGAGATTCCTGACGATGAAGTCTCCTATATTGGAGAAGAATTTTTGCCAACCGATTGGCGACAGGATCCGGCTCCGGTTTCGACTATGGATTTGGGTACAGGTTGGCTTCAATCGGGGGAAGGTGCAGCGTTGATTATTCCCTCAAGCATTATTCCGATGGAAAATAATGCGATATTGAATCCGGAACATACGGTATTTGAGGATTATCTGTCGAGCATAAAAAAGCTGCCGTTTTCATTCGATAAGCGATTGATTAAATAATAAAAATATCTTTTTTGAGCAATAAAAAGCCCCGCATTGCGGGGCTCTAAACAGATACTACATTCTGTATTTTTAGAACGGAATATCGTCGTCAAAATCCATTGGCGGTTCGTTGTTGGCTGGCGCGCTCTGCTGCTGTGGACGCTGCTGCGCACCGCCGCTGAACTGGTTGCCACCGCCTTGCGGCTGCTGTTGTGGCTGCTGTGGCTGGCCCCAACCGTTATTATTGCCGCCGCCCTGGCCGCCCGCCGGTGCGCCACCTGCGTTCGCGCCCTGCTGACGTCCGCCCAGCATCTGCATGGTGCCGCCAACGTTAACCACCACTTCAGTGGTGTATTTTTCCTGGCCGGCTTGATCGGTCCATTTGCGGGTACGCAGCTGACCTTCGATGTAAACCTGAGAACCTTTACGCAGGTATTCGCCAGCCACTTCCGCCAGCTTGCCGAACAGCACAACGCGGTGCCATTCCGTGATCTCTTTGTTTTCACCGGTTGTCTTATCGCGCCAGCTTTCTGACGTGGCCAGCGTAATGTTGGCTACCGCGCCACCATTTGGCATGTAGCGCACTTCCGGATCCTGACCCAGATTCCCGACTAGAATCACTTTGTTTACGCCACGACTGGCCATGTTGCTGTCTCCCGATGAGTTGATGCTAAAAGTCTAAGCGAAAAATTGTATCACGTCACATTGGCGTGTGCCCACTTTAGAGCGGGATTCCAAAATTTATCGGCGGACAGAATAGCAAAAACACTGGATATTTATTCAGTTTATTTTTTGTGCCATAATGGACCGTTTCTGCTGGTCGTGCTGGCAAGGCATGGCGAGTGTTGTTCAATCCGGGAAAGGTGAATGGATAAGATCGAAGTCCGCGGTGCTCGCACCCATAATTTGAAGAACATCAACCTGATCATCCCTCGCGATAAGCTCATTGTGGTCACCGGTCTGTCAGGTTCCGGTAAGTCTTCGCTGGCGTTTGATACGCTGTATGCGGAAGGCCAGCGTCGCTATGTCGAGTCGCTTTCGGCCTATGCGCGCCAGTTTCTTTCATTAATGGAGAAACCGGACGTTGACCATATTGAAGGTCTTTCGCCCGCCATCTCCATTGAGCAGAAATCGACTTCGCATAACCCGCGTTCCACTGTCGGCACCATTACCGAAATTCATGACTACCTGCGCCTGCTGTTCGCGCGCGTGGGTGAACCGCGTTGTCCGGATCATGACGTTCCACTGGCGGCGCAAACCGTGAGTCAAATGGTCGATCAGGTGCTGTCGCAGGAAGAAGGCCGTCGTCTGATGCTGCTGGCGCCGGTGGTGAAAGATCGCAAAGGCGAACACACCAAAACGCTGGAAAACCTCGCCGCGCAGGGCTATATCCGTGCGCGTATCGATGGCGAAGTGTGCGATCTGTCGGATCCACCGAAGCTGGAGTTACAGAAGAAGCACACCATCGAAGTGGTGATTGACCGCTTCCGCGTGCGCGAGGACCTGGCAACGCGTCTGGCCGAATCCTTTGAGACCACGCTGGAACTGAGCGGTGGCACGGCGATCGTCGCCGATATGGACGATACCAGCGCCGAAGAGATGCTGTTCTCGGCCAACTTTGCCTGCCCAATCTGTGGCTACAGCATGCGTGAACTCGAACCGCGCCTGTTCTCGTTCAACAACCCGGCTGGCGCCTGCCCGACCTGCGATGGCCTGGGCGTGCAGCAATATTTTGATCCCGATCGAGTGGTGCAGAACCCCGAGCTGTCGCTGGCCGGAGGCGCCATCCGCGGCTGGGATCGCCGTAACTTCTACTACTTCCAGATGCTGCGCTCGCTGGCAGAGCATCTGCAATTCGATGTTGAAGCTCCGTTTAACAGCCTAAGCGACAAAGCGCGCGAAGTGATTCTGTACGGTTCCGGCAAAGAGAATATCGAATTCAAATACATCAACGATCGCGGTGACACCTCAGTGCGCCGCCATCCGTTTGAAGGCGTGCTGCACAACATGGAGCGCCGTTATAAAGAGACGGAATCCAACGCGGTGCGTGAAGAGCTGGCGAAATTTATCAGCAACCGTGCCTGCGCCAGCTGTGAAGGTACGCGTCTGCGTCGTGAAGCGCGTCATGTTTTTGTTGAAGACACCAACCTGCCGACCATCTCAGAAATGAGCATCGGTCACGCGATGGATTTCTTCGCCAACATGAAGCTGAGCGGCCAGCGTGCGCAGATTGCGGAAAAAATCCTGAAGGAGATTGGCGACCGCCTGAGCTTCCTGGTGAACGTCGGCCTGAATTACCTGTCGATGTCACGCTCGGCGGAAACGCTCTCCGGCGGTGAAGCGCAGCGTATTCGTCTGGCCAGCCAGATTGGTGCCGGTTTGGTCGGCGTGATGTACGTGCTGGATGAACCCTCAATCGGCCTTCACCAGCGCGACAACGAACGCCTGCTGGGCACGCTGATTCACCTGCGCGATCTCGGTAACACGGTGATTGTGGTGGAGCACGATGAGGATGCGATTCGTGCCGCTGACCATGTGATCGATATCGGTCCGGGCGCGGGCGTGCACGGTGGTCAGGTGGTTGCCGAAGGTGATGTGCACGCGATCATGGCGAATGAAAATTCCCTGACCGGCCAGTTCCTTAGCGGCAAACGCGAGATTGCGATTCCCCAAGAGCGCGTCAAAGGCGATCCAGCCAAAGTGCTGAAACTCACCGGTGCGCGCGGTAACAACCTCAAAGATGTCACGCTGACGATTCCGGTCGGCTTATTTACCTGCATCACCGGCGTGTCCGGATCGGGTAAATCGACGCTGATCAACGATACGCTGTTCCCGATTGCGCAGCGCCAGCTCAACGGCGCGACCACCATCGAAGCCGCGCCTTATCGTGAAATCGCCGGCCTGGAGCATTTCGATAAAGTGATCGATATCGATCAGAGCCCGATCGGTCGCACACCGCGTTCGAATCCCGCGACCTACACCGGCATTTTCACTCCGGTGCGCGAACTGTTCGCCGGCGTGCCGGAAGCGCGTTCACGCGGCTACAATCCGGGGCGCTTCAGCTTCAACGTGCGCGGCGGACGCTGCGAAGCCTGTCAGGGTGACGGCGTGATCAAGGTAGAGATGCACTTTCTGCCCGACATCTACGTGCCGTGCGACCAGTGCAAAGGCAAGCGCTATAACCGCGAAACGCTGGAGATTAAATACAAAGGCAAGAGCATCCACGAAGTGCTGGATATGACCATCGAAGAAGCACGCGAATTTTTTGATGCGGTGCCGGCGCTGGCGCGTAAGCTGCAAACGCTGGTCGATGTCGGCCTGTCGTATATCCGTCTGGGCCAGTCAGCTACCACGCTTTCTGGTGGTGAAGCGCAGCGCGTCAAGCTGGCGCGTGAGCTGTCAAAACGCGGCACAGGCCAGACGCTCTATATCCTCGATGAGCCGACCACCGGCCTGCACTTTGCGGATATTCAGCAGTTACTGGAAGTGCTGCATCAGCTGCGCGATCAGGGCAACACCATCGTGGTGATTGAGCACAACCTCGACGTGGTGAAAACCGCAGACTGGATTGTCGATCTCGGCCCGGAAGGCGGCAGCGGCGGCGGTGAAATCCTGGTGTCCGGCACGCCAGAAACGGTGGCGGAGTGTGAAAAATCACACACGGCGCGTTTCCTTAAGCCAATGTTGAAGAAGTAAATTTCTCTCAGGCCCGCCATTGCGGGCCTGTTTTTTTCTGTCGGATTCCGCAACGAAATGCAGGAACAGGCAAGAATCAGACAACTTCAGGCATATACGCATTCCCCCCTGCTGACTATCCTTACAACGTTCCTTTTGGCGTCCCTTACGCCCTTTATCCCTTCAGTGTGCTGAACGGGATCCCGCATAGAAATCACGACATATCCTACTGGAGACACCATGAATATTACGCATGCCTATGCCGCACAGGACGCGAAAGCAAAACTCGCCCCGTTCGATTTTAAGCCACGCGAACTGCGCGCTCATGATGTGCAGATTGAAGTGTTGTACTGCGGCGTCTGCCACTCGGACCTGCATACCGCGCGCAACGAATGGCGCAACACCATTTTTCCTGTGGTGCCTGGCCATGAAATTGTCGGTCGCGTGACGGCCGTTGGCGCTCACACCCACAACTACAAAGTGGGCGATTTGGTCGGCGTTGGCTGTATGGTTGATTCCTGCCGCAGCTGTCCAAGCTGTCAGGAAGGGCTGGAGCAGTATTGCGAGAATGGCTTCGTTGGTACTTACAACGGTGAAGACCGTGAAACCAAAGCCATCACCTACGGCGGTTATTCCACCAGCATGGTAGTAGATGAAAGCTTCGTGCTGCGCGTACCAGAAAATCTCGATCTGGCGGGCGTTGCGCCACTGCTGTGTGCCGGTATCACCACTTACTCACCGCTGCGCCACTGGAATGTCGGTCCGGGTAAAAAAGTTGGTATCGTTGGTTTGGGCGGCCTTGGTCACATGGGCGTGAAGCTAGCTCATGCGATGGGCGCACATGTGGTGCTGTTCACCACGTCACCGTCAAAAATTGAAGATGGTAAACGTCTGGGCGCTGATGAAGTGGTGATCTCGAAAGATGCCGACCAAATGGCCGCACACACCAACAGCTTCGACTTCATCCTGAACACCGTTGCAGCGCAGCACGATCTCAACCCGTTCATTGCCCTGCTGAAGCGTGATGGCAACATGACGCTGGTCGGCGCGCCGGAGCACGATCATCCGGCACCGCAGGTCTTCAACCTGATCTTGAAACGTCGCAGCATTGCCGGTTCACTGATTGGCGGCATCGCGGAAACCCAGGAAATGCTGGATTTCTGCGGCAAGCACGGTATCACTTCAGATATCGAACTGATCGCGATGAATCAAATCAACGAAGCCTACGAACGTATGCTGAAAAGCGACGTGAAATACCGCTTCGTGATTGATATTAATACCCTGCGTGAGGAATCTGCGGCTTAATTCGCCTCAGTGTTCATCATGGTTGACGCCCGCCGCGCGCGTGGCGTCAGCCTGTTGCCAGGAAGCATCCACCAGATAATAAATCTGCGAATCTTTTAGCGAACCATCCAGCCACAGCGTGCTCCAGTGCGACTTATTTAAATGTTCGCTGGGAAACACATCGTTGTGCTCCTCACGTAACAATTCCGCCAGCGCAGGCGTGGCTTTCAGCGACAAGGCCGGACGCCCTTTTACCTCATAAAGCATGGCAAACAGCACACCTTCACTTTTAATCTGCGTCGCCTGCCAGCACTCTTTAAAGCTTTGCTCCGCGCCCGGCTTGCTCATGCAGTACGTCAGTAAATCCGAAGTATTCATCTTTTATTCCCCTTGTAAGGTCGCCACGATACGCCGCGCACCGCCCTGCACCCGATGTTCACCCAACCAGATTCCCTGCCACGTACCTAACATCAGGCGACCGCGGTTAACCGGAATCAGCAGCGAGACGCCGAGCAGTGACGATTTGATGTGTGCCGGCATGTCGTCAGCCCCTTCGTAATCGTGCTGATAAGGCGCACTTTCCGGAACATGGCGTAAGAAATGCTGCTCCATATCGCTGCGCACGGTGGGATCGCAATTCTCATTGAGCGTTAACGACGCCGATGTATGTTGCAGCAGCAGATGCAGTTGGCCGACGCGCACATCGGATAAGCCATGAAGCTGGCCGACAATCTCGTCGGTGATCAGATGAAAGCCGCGCGCTTTGGCGCCAAGCGTAAGCGTTTGTTGATGCCACATGCCAGAATCCTAAAAGTAATTACACCGTTTAAGTGTGCAGCATGTCGGCGAAAGGTAAACCCTGAAGAGAGGAAAAAACGGCAGAGCGTGAACTCTGCCGACTGAAGGTTAGTCGCTCAGCTTAGCGGCCATGGTTTTGATGCTGCCCACATCGTCTTTAGTAATTGCAGCCAGACGTTCGCCGTACTCTTTATCAGCCTTGTAGAAGTACGACAACATAATGGCGCGGCTCTGCACATCCACGCCTTTCAGCGCGCCGCCCAGAGAATTGATCAGATCGGTTTTCTCTTTGTCATTGAAGGAACGATACAGATCGCCCGCCTGCTTAAAGTTCTGCGTTTTAGCAATCATCGCCTGCTGCGTGGTGCCGCTCAGCGGGCTGTGGCTGTATCGGGCGCTCTGCAGCTCTTCGCGTGGATAGACACGGCTTGGCTGATAGTTGACGCCATGATCGTCAGCCTTGCCGCTGTTCATCGCGCCGTCCTGATTACCGTTGCTCACCGGCACGCGCGGCGCGTTGACCGGCAACGTCAGGCCATTGGCGCCCAAACGGTGCATCTGGGTATCGGCGTAAGAGAACAAACGACCTTGCAGCAAGCGATCTTCCGATGGCTCTATGCCCGGAACCAGATTCGATGGCGCCATCGCCACCTGCTCGGTTTCCTGGAAGAAATTATCCACGTTGCGGTTCAATTCCATCTGGCCGACTTTCACTTCTGCGATACCCGGCCAGATTTTGGTGGCGTCCAGCGGATTGAAGTCGAACTTATCCAGATCGCTGGCTTTAATGGTTTGAATATAGAGATCCCATTTCGGGAAGTCTTTGTTGTTGATCGATGCCACTAAATCTTCGGTCATGTGGCTGAAAGTGCTGCTCTGAATAGCCGCCACTTCGCCCGGATCGAGATTTTTCTCGCCCTGCAGGGTTTTCCAGTGGAATTTCACGTAGTGCACTTCGCCTTTGGCGTTGACGAACTTATAAGCGTGCACGCTGTTGCCATCCATCTGGCGATAGTTTGCTGGCGTTCCCATATTGGAGAACAGCATGGTCAGGCCATGCGTGGCTTCCGGTACGTGAGAGAAGAAATCAAAGGTGCGCGCGTCGTTGCCAAGATTGGTGCGTGGATCAGGCTTAAAGGCATGCACCATGTCCGGGAATTTAATCGCGTCGCGGATGAAGAATACCGGCAGGTTGTTACCCACTAAATCCCAGTTGCCCTGGCTGGTGTAAAACTTGGTGGCAAAACCGCGCGGGTCGCGCAGCGTTTCCGGTGAATGTTTGCTGTGCACCACGGATGAGAAGCGCACAAATACTGGCGTCACGCTGCCTGGTTTAAAGACTTCGGCAATGGTTAAGTCGCTGATATCTTTGCTGGCGCGGAACTCGCCGTGCGCGCCGGTACCGCGTGCATGTACCACGCGCTCTGGAATGCGTTCTCGGTCAAAGCGTTGCAGCTTTTGGATCAGCTGCACATCTTGCAGTAACACTGCGCCATTTTCGCCTGCGGTTTGTGAGTTCTGGTTATCGCCGACGGGTGCGCCGTTATCACGCGTTAAAGCGGTGCTGTAAACCGGAAGGGAAAAGGCTAAGGCTAATACATAAGCGAGGGGTTTGACTGCAAAAGAGTAAGCGGTCCGGGTCATAAGCGTGCTTCCTTGTGAGTTTAAATATGCGACTACATTGCCGCTCTCGCGCCGTTTCAGGCTGGAGGATATTTACACTCATGGGGAGAAGCGCTAACGAGACCAGTCCGGTTTATAGTTAAAAAAAGTTATAAATAAAAAACCGCCAAACCATGTTGGCGGTTTTTTGTGGCGCGCCGTCGCAGTGAAGTTACATCACCGCAGCAAACGCCTCAGCAACCTGGTTGACGTTACGGCTGTTCAGGCCGGCAACGCACATGCGACCGCTGGCGATCAGATACACGCCAAACTCATCACGCAGACGGTCAACCTGCTGCGCGCTCAAGCCGGTATAGCTGAACATGCCACGCTGTTTCAGCAGGTAATCAAAGTTTTGTCCCGGCAGTTTGGTACTCAATACTTCAACCAATGCCTGACGCATGTCGATGATGCGCAGACGCATCGCTTCGACTTCTGCCAGCCAGTTGTTGAGCAGCGCTTCGTCGTTCAGTACGCAGGAAACCACCTGCGCACCGAAGTTTGGCGGGCTGGAGTAATTGCGGCGCACGGTGGCTTTCAGCTGGCCCAGCACACGAGCAGACTCTTCCGCGCTATCGCAGACAATAGACAGGCCGCCAACGCGCTCGCCATACAGCGAGAAAATCTTGGAGAACGAGTTGCTGACCAGCGCAGGCAGACCCGCTGCCGCAATCGCGCGAATCGCATAAGCATCCGCTTCCATGCCCGCGCCAAAGCCCTGATAAGCGATATCGAGGAACGGAATCAGCTCCTGCGCTTTCAGTACTTCGGTGGTTTCATCCCACTGTGCGTTGGTGAGATCGGCGCCGGTTGGGTTATGGCAGCACGGGTGCAGCAGCACGATGGATTGCTTCGGCAAGGTTTTCAGTTTGGCGATGAACGCATCAAACTTCACGCCGTTGGTTTCCGCGTCATACCACGGATAGGTATTCACCTCGAAACCGGCACCGTTGAAGATCGCGACGTGGTTTTCCCACGTCGGATCGCTCACCCACACGTTGGACGCCGGGAAGTAACGCTTAAGGAAATCAGCACCGACTTTCAGCGCGCCTGAGCCGCCCAACGTCTGGATGGACGCAATGCGGCCCGCTTGCAGCATCGGATGTTGTTTACCGAACAACAGCGGTGCAATGGCGTTACGGTAAGCGTTCAGACCTTCCATCGGCAGATACAGCGACGCCTGATGCGGCTGCGCCTGCAGGCGCTCTTCTGCTGCGGCAACCGCCTGCAGCTGAGGAATGATGCCCGCTTCGTTGTAATAGAGACCAATGCTTAGGTTTACTTTGTTATCGCGCGGATCTTGTTTGAAGGTTTCCATCAACGACAGAATCGGATCGCCGGCATAGGCATCAACGTTTTGAAACACGGTGCAGATCTCCATGATTGGTCATAAATAAGAGGTAAAGATGCGTCATCAAACCATGTAACGGCCGGGACGATGATTCATTGCGATGATGAGATTGAGGATCACCGCGCCCGCGATTGAAGCAAACAGCATCGGTAACGACACCACAAACAGCGACGCTAATACCACGCAGGTATCGACCGCCATTTGCAGTTTTCCGGCACGCAGACCGATGCGGTCCTGCAGCCAGAGCGCCAAAATATTAATACCGCCGAGGCTGGCTTTGTGACGGAACAACACTATAAACCCAATGCCCATCACCACGTTACCGAACAGTGTCGCATAAAACGGATTTAGCGCAGAAAAATGCACAAACAGTGGATGCAGATGGGTGAACAGCGACACCAGGCCAACCGCGCAGAAGGTTTTCAGGGTAAATTCCCAGCCCATGCGCCGCACGGCCAGCCAGTAAAATGGCAGGTTGATCAGGAAGAAGGCGCTACCGAAGGAGAGCGGTGACAAATAGCTGATTAAGAAGGCAATACCGGCAGAACTGCCGGTGAGTGCGCCCGCCTGTTTCAGCATAATGACGCCGAAAGAGACCATTAGCGTGCCGAGGACTATCGCCAGCGCATCTTCAATCAGCGAATGCGGAACTTTAGTGGGTTGAACAACGTTATCCATGGGTTAATCTCATTGCAAATGATGCGGTTCAAATGCAAAAAACGCACCACATCGGCGGCGTACGCTCGCCGCCGATGGGTGCCAGTGATTATCCAATTGATAACTAAGGCGCTTTATTGCAGGTTTTTGTGCATCAGTTGAGACTTAAACCATCAACCCATGCACAAATCTGTTTTCTGGTGCGCGTTTTTTGCATTATTAAGGCAATAATTGCACCAGATTAGCACGTCACGCACTTTTTTGGCGCGTTTTGTGCTGCGGGATGATCATCAAACCGTTCTCTTTCAAACGGCTCAATACCACGGAAGTTTTCACGTGCGCCACGCTTTGATGGCCAGCCACTAACTGGCTGATCAGCGCGCTCAGTGAAGCCAGATCGGCCACCGCCACTTTCAGCAGATAATCAGCATCGCCGGTGGTTTTGAACGCATCAACGATCGCGGCTTCTTCTTCCACCATGCGATGGAAACTCTCTTCATAATCCGGCGTATGGTTTTTCAATCGCACTTCAATCAATCCCACCATGCCAAGGCCCACCGCGTCGGGCGAGAGGCGTGCGTGATAGCCGAGAATGAGATTGGCCTGCTCAAGATTGATGCGGCGGCGTGAACATTGCGACGCCGAAAGTCCGACTAAATCACTGAGTTCCTGGTTGGTGAGGCGTCCGTTAGATTGTAATAATGTCAATATCTTAAGGTCGTGATCGTCTACCTGAGTCATTCTGTTTCCACAGCGTAATAAGGGGCGCTTTGCTACAGATAACCTGATTAAAGCCGGGGTTGTCCAACACTATTTTCTGATGACGTGAAATGCATGCACAAAACGTGCATGCATCCGGAATGAAAGGGTTATTCGTCGTCGTATTGCGGGCCAGCGTAGTTATCAAAGCGCGACCATTGGCCATTAAAGGTCAAGCGTACCGTACCGATCGGGCCGTTACGCTGCTTACCCAGGATGATCTCGGCGATGCCTTTAAGATCGCTGTTTTCGTGATACACCTCGTCACGGTAGATGAACATGATCAAGTCGGCATCCTGCTCGATCGAACCTGATTCACGCAGATCCGAGTTCACTGGGCGCTTATCCGCACGTTGTTCCAGTGAGCGGTTTAGCTGCGACAGCGCCACCACCGGCACATTCAGCTCTTTCGCCAGCGCTTTAAGTGAGCGCGAGATTTCAGCGATCTCCAGCGTACGATTGTCCGACAGCGCAGGCACGCGCATCAGCTGCAGGTAGTCGATCATGATCAGGCTCAACCCGCCATTTTCACGGAAGATGCGGCGCGCGCGTGAGCGCACTTCGGTGGGCGTCAGGCCAGAAGAGTCATCGATAAACATGTTCTTCTTCTCAAGCAAAATCCCCATGGTGGCGGAAATGCGCGCCCAATCTTCATCTTCCAGCTGACCGGTACGAATGCGCGTCTGATCTACGCGCGACAGCGACGCCAGCATACGCATCATCAGCTGCTCGCTGGGCATCTCCAGGCTGAAAATCAACACCGGCTTGTCCTGCAACATCGCGGCGTTTTCGCACAAATTCATGGCGAAGGTGGTTTTACCCATCGAAGGACGCGCCGCGACGATGATCAGATCCGAGCCCTGTAAACCGGCGGTTTTTTTGTTCAAATCCTGATAGCCGGTATCGACGCCGGTGACGCCGTCGTGCGGCGTTGAGACCAGCGACTCAATGCGCGATACCGTGGCTTCCAGAATCTGCTCGATATTCTGCGGGCCCTGATCTTTATTAGCGCGCTGTTCAGCAATTTTGAAAACGTTCGATTCGGCGAAGTCGAGCAGATCTTCACTGCTCCGTCCTTGCGGATCGTAACCGGCATCGGCGATTTGGTTCGCCACCGAGATCATCTCGCGCACCACTGCACGTTCGCGCACGATATCGGCATAAGCACCAATGTTCGCGGCACTTGGCGTATTTTTTGCCAGTTCGGCCAGATAGGCGAAGCCGCCGGCCATCTCTAATTCACCTAGCGTTTCCAGCGATTCAGAGAGCGTAATCAGGTCGATCGGCTGGCCAGCTTCCAGCAAACGCTGCATTTCCGTGAAAATCAGACGGTGCGAGCGGTTGAAGAAATCACTGGCGACGACGCGTTCAGAAACGTTGTCCCAGCGCTGGTTATCCAGCATCAACCCACCGAGCACCGACTGCTCCGCTTCTATGGAATGCGGCGGCATTTTCACGCCTTCCAGTTGCCGATCGCGGGGTTCGTTCGATTTGTTGGTGGGTTTATTTCCTGCCATAGTGAATGCATTACCGATCGTGAAAGGGACGCGCAAGTATACCGTCCCAGGATGAACAATCACAGGAGTCAGAATGGCAAAGCGTATTCAGTTCAACCAACACGGCGGCCCAGATGTACTGCAATGGGTCGATTTCGAACTGGCCGATCCCGCCGAACATGAAGTGCAGGTGGAAAACAAGGCAATTGGCATTAACTACATTGATACCTACGTGCGTAGCGGCTTGTATCCGCAAAGCAGCTTCCCTTCCGGCCTGGGTACCGAAGCAGCCGGCGTGGTGAAGCGCGTCGGATCGGCGGTGACGCGGTTTAAGGCGGGCGATCGCGTGGTCTATTGCCAGGCCGCGCTGGGCGCCTACAGCGAAGTGCACAATGTGGCGGAAGATCGTCTGGTGATCCTGCCGGACAGCATCTCCTTTGAGCAAGGCGCGGCCTCTTTCCTCAAAGGTTTAACCGTGCAGTATCTGCTGCGCCAAACCTATAAAGTGAAAGCTGATGAAATCTTCCTGTTCCACGCCGCCGCGGGTGGCGTGGGTTTGATCGCCTGCCAATGGGCCAAAGCGCTCGGCGCACATCTGATTGGCACGGTGGGTTCGGCTGAGAAAGCGAAGATAGCTAAAGATGCCGGTGCCTGGGCGACAATTAACTATCGTGAAGAGAATATCGCGAAGCGCGTCAGCGAGTTGACCCATGGCGAGAAAGTGGCCGTGGTGTATGACTCGGTGGGGAAAGATACCTGGGAACCTTCGCTAGATAGCCTGCGTCGCCACGGGTTAATGGTCAGCTTTGGTAATGCGTCGGGTCCGGTTACCGGCATTGATCTCGGCATTCTCAACAAGAAAGGCTCGCTGTTCGTCACCCGACCTTCGCTGTTCGGTTACATCACCAACCGTGAAGAACTGGATGCCGCCAGCAATGAGTTGTTCTCATTGATCGCCAGCCGCGCGATTCAGCTTAACGTGCCCGAGCAGCAGAAATTTGCCTTGAGTGACGCGGTGCGCGCGCATCAGGTGCTGGAGAGCCGCGCGACTCAGGGTTCCAGCCTGCTGATTCCCTGATCGCTAAATGCAAACGGGGCTTCCCGTAGGAAGCCCCTTTTTTCTTTCTTTTTATAGTTCGCGCTGGTGTAGGGACAGCGGCGATGAATTCGTTTGAAACAACGCCAATCATCCTGACAGAAAACATAAGTAAAAAATATGTTTAAATGCGGAATAATGCTAAGCAATATCCGAGTCTGTGATCGTCACCGCAATTAGCGCCAGTCCCTTCTATCTAAGTCGCTGATTTTTCTTTTCAGCCTGCGCATCTTTGCCTCACCTGAAGGCGTGGTAAATGCCCGATAAAGCCAGACAGCGACAACCGCCAATACCAGCCATGGCAACACTTTAATAACAATTGCCAGCAATCCGCCAAAGAACATCAAAGCGGTCGCCACCACCAATGCTGCAATAACGCCCAGCAACGAAACGCCGGTGAACAGCAGCATCAGAAAAAAGCCGATAACAAATAGAATTTCCACGAAGGCTCTCCTGTGTAAGTAACATCAGGAACATTACAAGATACGTGCCAGGTTATAAAAATAGCTAACTGCTTGAAAGCATTGGACAATAGTTGAATGAAGAAATAATGAGGTGATGAAAAAAACTAATTCTCGGCGTAGAAATAACCATCTATAAAATTATGATACTGGCTTTACGGTGCGCATGAAGGCGCACCGTATCAAACCGGAAGGTTCCGGCATGCTAAACAGTGATTACATCACTTCTTGGGGGATCTTATCCGCTACCAGCGCTAACGCCGCTTCCAGCACGCGCACATCGGCGCCGGGTTTGTGGGCGTTTTCACTTAAATAGCGACGCCACTGGCGCGCACCCGGAATGCCCTGGAACAGGCCAAGCATATGGCGCGTCACATGGCCGAGGTACATGCCTTTGGATAGTTCAGCTTCAATGTAGGGATACATCGAGCGCACCACCGCTACCGGATCGACGCGCGGCGTATCGCGACCGAACAGCTCGCGGTCAACCTGCGCCAGAATGCCCGGATTCTGA
The DNA here is from genome assembly GCF_002858935.1 of Pantoea endophytica. GTDB lineage: Bacteria > Pseudomonadota > Gammaproteobacteria > Enterobacterales > Enterobacteriaceae > Pantoea > Pantoea leporis. Next base: position 54,388 of record NZ_PJRT01000024.1, read on the forward strand.
TAGGCTTCGCGCCCCATCATCACGCCATCCATATGCTGCAGATGCAGTTTGGCCTCTTCCAGCGTTTTGATGCCGCCATTAATCGCCATGGTCAGCGCCGGGAAATCGCGCTTCAGCTGGTAAACGCGGGGATAATCGAGCGGCGGAATCTCGCGATTCTCTTTCGGACTTAAACCCGATAGCCACGCTTTGCGCGCGTGGATAATAAAAGTATCGCAGCCGCCCTGTTGCGCCACGGTGCCAATAAAATCACACAGGAATTCGTAGCTGTCCTGCTCATCAATACCGATGCGAGTTTTGACCGTCACCGGAATGCTCACCACATCACGCATCGCTCTAATGCAGTCGGCAACCAGCGCCGCATCGCCCATCAGGCAGGCGCCAAAACGGCCGTTCTGGACGCGATCGGATGGACAACCCACATTGAGGTTGATCTCATCGTAGCCACGCTCTTCTGCCAGCTTAGCGCACTGCGCCAGTGCGGCGGGATCGCTGCCACCCAGCTGCAGCGCCAGCGGATGTTCTTCCTCGCTGTAGGCCAGATAGTCGCCTTTACCATGAATGATCGCGCCGGTCGTCACCATTTCGGTGTACAGCAGCGTGTCACCGCTCAGCTTACGGTGAAAATAACGACAGTGACGATCGGTCCAGTCGAGCATTGGGGCGATGGAAAAACGTTGCGAGGAGAAAGTATCGGTCATGAAACGCAGTAAATCCGCAGTAAGTAAGTGATGAGAAACTGCGCAATCATATCACAGCAAAACGGGCGGCACAGCCGCCCGTTATCAGACGGGTAATTAGAAGTTGAATCCGAGCTGCAGCATGGCACCTACGGTGTTGTCTTTACCTACAGAACCGGCCAGGTCCAGATGGACAGCATTGTTGAACGGTGACACACCCAAACCGGCGGTGAACACGTCAGTATCGGTCGACTTCAGATCGGCGCGATAGCCGGCACGCAGCGCCAGCCAATCCAGCACACGATATTCCGCACCTACGCCAGCATATTGGCTGGTGTCTTCCGACTTGAAGCGCTTGGTTTCAGTCAGATCAACATCCCCAGCCAGCGTGAATGGCCCGTTATTCCAGGAAAGCCCTGTAGTGACCAGCGGACGAATTTGATAAGTATCGCGGTAACCGTTTACCTCTTTAGTATCGAGATCGCGCGAGATCAGGTTTTGTCCGGTCACGCCAAAGGTCCAGTTCTCACCGAAATCTGTTGCGACACCCGCATCCATGTTGAAACCGGTATCGCTGCTGCGGTAGCGGCTGCTGTTGATGTCGCTCTTGTCGTAGTTGTAGATACTCGCGGTGTAGTTATACAGCCAGGTTTTCTGCAGCTTTGGCGTCACGCCGACAGAAACCGGATGGCCGGCAATCGAGAACTCATGCGCGACTGACACACCATAATCGGTGACTAATGCCGCCAGGCCATTGGCGCTGGAGCGCAAATTATTTTCATCACCCGGCACAGGCACTCTCGTGCCATTGGCAACCGCGCGCAGGTAGGCAATATCGCTATCTGCCACGTTGGCGCGCACAATCGCAGTGCCGTAAGCCTTGGTGATAAAGGCAAAAGGTAAGGTTTCATTCGGAACGGTGACGGCCACGGCCACACCGGCTGTCGCGTGAGCTTTATTACCACGCAGATCGCTGAGCTGGTTTGCCATATCGCCTGCGGCGGCCTTCAGCTGCGGGTAACCATTGAGGTAATCCTGAAAGGTTAGGTCATCGATCACGTCCTGATAACGATCAACGGTATCGGTAATGTCGTCAACGCGATCAATCAATTTGTCTTTATCGGTAACCTGTGCGCCGGCTGAGGGCAGAATGATGCTGACGTTATCTTCAGGCTGCGCCTTGGTCATCAATGCTGGGTTAGCCAGCACCGCTGAACTCCAGGTGGAGGAGGCTACGCCGGTACCGCCCATTGCGTCGTTACGCGCGTCGTACCATGTACCTGCTGCCAGAGCTGAGGAAGAGAGAAATACTGCATTCAAACCAACAAGATAAGCTACTTTTTTGTGCCTGAATAATGTCTTCGCCATGAGCCTGCCATCACCTTTGAAATGTCGCTGAATCACTCACCGACTGAAAGTTTAGTTAGCCGCTATTCTGAACCCTGGCTAACGCTTCATTGCTGTGAATTAAAAGGAAATAGCACTGCTATTCGCAGAATTGGACGCTTCCACGCCATTCCGCTGTGTTTTTATGCAGAAAAATTAACAGTGGGTTAATTGATACCAGAAATTACTTAAGACCTTTTGAACCATAGCCGCTAACCCGGTGAGTTGCAAAGCAAAATCCGTGCAGGCGTTGCGCTGCCTGGTCGGACGCATTTTACAGACATAAGGGTTGCAGCAATATTGACGGGAAAATGGCGATGGTAATCTATTGATTGGGGAGAATTTTCTTAGGGATTTTAAGGACAATAAGCAATCACAGCAGCGTAAAAATTTGTGTGATAAAATAACATCACCTGCAACCCGGAGAATGCGTATGTCAAACCTCACGCCAGAACAACTTCTTACCCAGGCCGAATCACTTTGCCTTGATCGCGGCGTGCGCCTCACCACTCAACGCGCCGAAGTGTTGCGCTTAATGGCAGAGCAGAATGGTTCGATAAGCGCTTACGATTTGCTAGATCAACTGCGTGTCAGTGAACCGCAAGCAAAACCGCCCACCATCTATCGCGCGCTGGATTTCCTGCTGGAACAGGGATTTATTCATCGCGTAGAGTCAAATAATAGTTACGTGGTTTGCCATCATTTTGATGAGCCAGCACATACTTCGGTGATGTTGGTGTGTGACGGTTGTGCGGCAGTAAGCGAAAAACATGCTCATGGCGTGGAAAAAACCATCGCTGCATTAGCGGATCAGGCGGGATTTTCTCTGCGACATACCGTAATTGAGGCACATGGCCTGTGCGAAAATTGCGCAGAAGTGGCGGCTTGCACGCACCATGAAAGCTGCGAGCATGACCATCAAGTCGAGGGTAAAAAGCGGGTAAGAAAATAGGGAGGCACATCCTTGTGCCGGGCCAATCACTACGCTAAATGATTGGCGGGTAGGAGCATCATCCGTGAAGTGAGATTACCAGCGGTAATCTTTGTTGGTTGTTTCCCAGTCTTTCACTTCTTTCTCGGCCTGGTCTTTACCATAACCGTAGCGTTCCTGGATTTTACCAACCAGCTGTTCGCGTTTGCCTTCGATCACAGTGAAGTCGTCGTCGGTTAGCTTGCCCCACTTCTCTTTGAATTTGCCTTTGAACTGCTTCCAGTTTCCGCTCGCTTCGTCTTTGTTCATAATATTCCTCCACTACATCCTGAGTGAGATAGATATATTGCCTGCTTAGCTGGCGATATACCCAGACAACGCGCTACTCATATGCGCCGTATGAGGTAATTGTAGTAGCCGCTTCGCAGTTTGCAGAGAAATACAGATTAATCTGTAGGTTACGCTTCGCTTATTCAGGCGTTAAACCAGCTATCGCGCCGCCAGTGACCACGCCAAATGAGCCACAGCGTGAGTCCGCGTAACGCGAGGAATACCGTCACCGCCAGCCATAAACCGTGATTACCGAGCCACGGCAGCGTGAGCAGCGAGACACCGTAGCCGATCGCCGCCATCACCATGCTGTTGCGCATCTCACGCCCGCGCGTCGCGCCGATAAACATGCCGTCCAGCAGATAGCACCAGACGCCAACCAGCGGCAGAATCACTTGCCAAATCAGATAGCGGTCGGCCATCTCTCGTAGCGCTTCCAGTGACGTCAGCATCGCCACAATCTCCGGACCGGTGAATGCATAAATCAGCGCAAAGATCGCGGCGACGAAGCATGCCTGGCGACAAGCCGCATGCCAAATCAGCAATAGTCGGCTGCGATCTTTGGCCCCAACCGCTTCACCCGAACAGGCTTCAACCGCGTAGGCAAATCCATCCAGCGCGTATGCGGTGAAAGTGAGGAACATCAGCAGCACCGCATTGACTGCCACTACATCCGGCCCAATGCGTGCGCCAAGGATGGTGAGCGACGCGAAGCAGATTTGCAGCATCAAAGACCGCAGCATAATGTCGCGATTGAGGCGGAATAGCCGCGCCGCATCGCCGCGCCAGCTGCTTTTGAGTAAAGCAAAATGGATACCGCGCATCTTTAGCACCCGCGCCACCATCCATAAACCCACGCCCAGCGTGACATATTCTGCCAGCACGGTAGCCGCCGCCGCTCCGGCGACACCCCAATGCAGTTTGAGCACGAACAGCAGATCCAGCAGGATATTCACCAGGTTGCCGATGATTAGCAGCACCATCGGTGCCCGCGCATACTGCACGCCCAGCAGCCAGCCAAGAATCACCAAATTGGCCAAGGTTGCGGGCGCACTCAGCCAGCGAATCTCAATGAATATTTTCGCCTGTTGCTGCACTTCCGGGCTGCCACCCATTAAAGCTGCCGCCAGGCTGCTGATCGGCGTTCGCAGCACCATAAACAGCGCACCAAAAACCAGCGCAATCAGTAGCGGTTGTGTTAAGGCGCGCGCCAGCGCCGTTTTGTCATTGGCGCCAAATGCCTGAGCGGTGAGTCCGGTGGTGCTCATGCGCAGGAACAGCAGGAGCATAAAGATGAAGCTGGTGGCGGTTGTGCCCACGGCGACGCCACCGAGGTAGATCGGGCTATCGAGATGACCAATAACGGCGGTATCCACTACACCCAGTAATGGGACGGTGATATTTGACAGGATCATCGGCAGCGCTAGCCGCCAGAGCGTTTTATCTGAAGAGGAAAACAGCTGCATTAGCCCATTCCGTTGTGTGCGGTAATCAGCGTAATGGCGCCAGAATGAGCCGCAGAAAGAGTCACAGAGAAGTAAAACAGCAGACTGCGGTCAGCGCAAACACGCACCGCCGCAGTTAAAGTGGATCAGAAACTGATCAGAGCCACTCGCCGTTGCGCACAATCCCGACAGCTAAACCTTCAACGGTTAGCGACTGCTCACGGGTGTCCACGACAATCGGCTGAAAATCGGTGTTTTCCGGCAGCAGATGGACAATCGCACCCTGCTTTTTCCAGCGTTTCACTGTGACTTCATCATCAATGCGCGCCACGACAACCTGGCCGTTACGCACTTCCTGCGTTTTGTGTACCGCTAACAGATCGCCATCCATAATGCCGATGTCTTTCATCGACATACCGCTCACGCGCAGCAGGAAATCGGCGCTCGGTTTAAAGAGGTTAGCATCCACCTGATAGTGGGCTTCGATGTGTTCTTGTGCCAGCAAAGGTTCACCGGCAGCGACGCGGCCAATCAGCGGCAGCCCTTCGCTCGGTTCTTCTTCCATCAGCAAACGAATCCCGCGCGATGCGCCGGAAACAATTTCAATTACGCCTTTACGCGCCAGCGCTTTCAGATGCTCTTCGGCAGCATTGGGCGAGCGGAAACCCAGTTGCGCAGCAATTTCCGCACGCGTTGGCGGCATGCCCGTCTGGTTAATATGGTCGCGAATCAGGTCATAGACCTGTTGCTGCCGTGCAGTTAACGCTTTCATCCCGCCCCCTGGTTGTTTATACAGTCGCTGTGAGTATATACAGGTATTCGCGAAATGAAAACCGTAACAGAGGGAAAAATCAGCGGTTTAATGAATCTGGAATCCCTATCTCAAATGCGTCCAGAGCAGCGCGATCCAGACGAACAGAGCCAGTAAGATAGTCAGCAATACGGCAGCCGATCCCATATCTTTGGCGCGGCCCGCGAGCGGATGTTGCTCCTGCCCGATGCGGTCGACCACCGCTTCGATAGCGCTATTAAGGATCTCAACGATGATAACCAGCACTACCGAGCCAATCATCAGGATGCGGGAAAGGGTATCTACATCCAGCCAGCAAGCCACGAGAATGGCCACCAGCGCGGCAATGGCTTCCTGCCGAAAAGCGGCTTCGTGCTGCCATGCGGCACGCAGGCCCTGCCAGGAATAACCGGCGGCTTTCACTATTCTTACTAAACCGGTGACGTTATTTGCCATGTCTATGGAACCCTTGAACTATTTTGACGTCAATGTGTGGGCAGTATGAGGCGGCAGAGCCACAGACCTTCGCTGCGCTTTCTGGTATGCTTGCCGCGCTTTGCTAACAAGAGGCTTAAAGTTGTCTATGTCAGGTTGGCGTAAACTCTATTACAAATTATTGAATTTACCACTCTCTATTTTGGTAAAAAGTAAGGTCATTCCGACCGATCCTATCTCTGAACATGGGATCGATCCGACACGTCCGGTGATGTATGTTTTGCCTTATGATTCAAAGGCTGACCTGCTCACACTGCGTGCTCAATGCCTGAAACATGATCTGCCCGATCCGCTGGCTCCGCTGGAGATCGATGGCACCCTGCTGCCGCGCCACGTGTTTATTCACGATGGCCCACGCGTAATTCCCTATTTCGTGGCCAATCCCGAATCGGTAAAGCTGTTCCACGATTATCTGGATTTGCACCGCAGCAACCCGCAACTCGATGTGCAAATGCTGCCGGTCGCGGTGATGTTTGGTCGTGCGCCGGGACGTGAAACCTCCGGTGAATCCACGCCGCATCTGCGCGTGCTCAATGGCGTGCAGAAGTTCTTCGCCATTTTGTGGCACGGCCGCGACAGCTTTGTTCGCTTCTCGCAAACCGTTTCGTTGCGCCAGATGGCGACCGAGCACGGCACCGATAAGTCGATTGCCCAAAAGCTGGCTCGCGTGGCGCGCATTCATTTTGCCCGCCAACGTCTGGCCGCGGTCGGCCCGCGTCTGCCTGCACGTCAGGATCTCTTCAACAAGCTGTTACAATCCAAAGCGATCGAAAAAGCAGTAGAAGATGAAGCGCGCAGCAAAAAGATTTCGCATGAGAAAGCCCAGCAGAACGCCATCGAAATGATGGAAGAAGTGGCGGCGGACTTCTCTTATGAAGCGATTAAAGTCACTGACCGCGTGATGGGCTGGCTGTGGAGCCGCCTGTATCAGGGCATCAACGTGCATGGCGGTGAGCGCGTGCGTCAGCTGGCGCAGGATGGTCATGAGATTGTGTATGTGCCCTGCCACCGCAGCCACATGGATTACCTGCTGCTCTCCTACGTGCTTTATCATCAAGGCCTGGTGCCGCCGCACATTGCTGCCGGTATTAACCTGAACTTCTGGCCAGCCGGCCCGATTTTCCGTCGTCTGGGCGCCTTCTTTATTCGTCGTACCTTTAAGGGCAACAAACTCTATTCCACCGTGTTCCGTGAATATCTTGGCGAGCTGTTTAGCCGGGGTTACTCCGTGGAATACTTTGTGGAAGGCGGACGTTCGCGTACCGGTCGTTTGCTGGATCCAAAAACCGGCACCCTATCAATGACGCTGCAGGCGATGCTGCGCGGCGGCAGTCGTCCAATCACCTTCGTGCCGATTTACATTGGCTACGAGCATGTGATGGAAGTGGGCACCTACGCCAAAGAGCTGCGGGGTGCGGCCAAAGAGAAAGAGAGTTTCCTGCAGATGGTGCGCGGTTTACGTAAGCTGCGCAATCTCGGCCAGGGCTACGTTAACTTCGGTGAACCCCTGCCGTTGATGAACTATCTGAACAAAAACGTGCCCGAATGGCGAGATGCGATTGATCCTATCGAACCGCAACGCCCAGCCTGGATGACGCCCGCCGTGAATGACATTGCGGCGAAGCTGATGGTGCGCATCAACGAAGCCGGTGCAGCCAACGCCATGAACCTGTGCGTCACCGCACTGCTGGCGTCACGTCAGCGTTCACTGACCCGCGAACAGCTGATTGAGCAGTTAGAGTGCTACACCCAGCTGCTGCGCAATGTGCCCTATTCGCCAGAAGCCACGGTGCCTGACATGAGCGCCGAAGCGCTGCTTGATCACGCCATGGGCATGAACAAGTTCGAGACCGAGCAAGACAGCATTGGCGACATCATCATTCTGCCGCGCGAGCAGGCGGTGCTGATGACCTACTATCGCAACAACATTCATCACATGTTGGTGATGCCATCGTTGATTGCCGCCATCGTGCAGCAACATCGTGAAATCAGCGAAGCAGAGCTGCTGCGTCAGGTTAGCCTGGTATATCCGATGCTAAAGAGCGAGTTGTTCTTGCGCTGGGACAAGACAGAGTTGCCTGCGCTACTTAACGCACTCTGTGCAGAGATGGCGCGTCAGGGCCTGATCACCTTGCAGGATGGTCAACTAAGAATGACGCCGGCACGTCACCGTTCGCTGCAACTGCTGGCGGCGGGTATTCGTGAGACGCTGCAACGCTTCGCGATTACCTTCGCTATCCTCAGCGCGAAACCGGCCATCAACCGTGGCACGCTGGAGAAAGAGAGCCGCACGCTGGCTCAACGCCTGTCTGTGCTGCACGGTATCAACGCACCAGAGTTCTTTGATAAAGCAGTGTTTACTGCGCTGGTACTCACGCTGCGTGATGAAGGATATATCAGTGACAAAGGCGATGCCGATGCCGAACGCAGTCATATGATGTGGCAGATGCTGGCGGAACTGGTGACCAGCGACGTGCGTCTGACGATTGAAAGCGCGGTCACCCACGATTAACGCGGCGATAAGCTAATAAAAAGGCGCACTTCAGTGCGCCTTTTTTGTTTATAACAGATCCGCGAACGGCACGGTGCTGAGCAGAATGCCGAGAAACAGCACCATGCCCACATAGTTGTTATTCAGAAACGCCTGGAAGCAGGGATCGCGCTCGCGCTGGGCAATTAGCTTCTGCTGATGCACAAACAAGCCCGCAGCCAGCAGCAGCGACCAGTAAAACGCCCCATTCAGTTGAAGCATCATGCCCACCAGCGCCATCAAACCGAGCGTTGCCAGCTGCAGTAAACCAATAATCAGTTTGTCGTAACGGCCAAACAGAATCGCCGTTGATTTTACGCCGATCTTCAAATCGTCATCGCGATCGACCATCGCGTACTGCGTGTCATAGGCCACCGTCCAGCAGATGTTCGCCAGGAAAACCAGCCAGCAGACTAAAGGTAAGGACTCACTAACTGCTGCCCATCCCATCGGAATCGCCCAACCAAACGCTGCGCCGAGCACCACCTGCGGCAGATGCGTGTAGCGCTTCATAAACGGATAAACCCACGCCAGCGCCAGGCCGCCAAACGACAGCAAAATGGTCATGGTGTTCATGGTCAACACCAGCATAAACGCCAGCAAACCGAGACCGGCAAACAGCAGCTTCGCCTCTTTCCCGGATACCGCGCCGCTGGCCAGCGGACGTGACGCCGTGCGCTTGACGTGACCATCGATTTTGCGGTCAGCGTAATCATTGATGACGCAGCCAGCAGCACGCATCACGATAACGCCGAGCACAAACACCAGCAGCACCGGCAGCGGTGGAATCGCCATGCCGGAGAGCCACAGTGCCCACAGAGTTGGCCACAGCAGTAACACAGTGCCGATGGGTTTATCGATACGCATCAGGCGGCAGTAAGCCTGCCATTTGGTCATGGGTAAGGTGTTTTGCACAGTGGTTTTATCCTTGATCCAGCGCGCGATAGAGCGGCGACGCCGGTAAAAATAGTTCAGTTAACAGCAGCGGCTTGCCCGACAAACGCAGGCGGGAACGGCGTCCCCATAAATCGCCAACCTGACCGGGATTGATAAAATCGCGACTCAGGGTAGATGAAGAGAATAGATAGCGGCCAAGCGGGCGCGTACCGAGCTGTTGCAGCATCTGCTCGGGGCCGTTCAGCGTGCTTTCTGGCACCACGGTGCGGCCAATCAGCCAGGGTTCGCCATCACCGCACAGCACAATTTCACGTAACCAGAAGCGCGGGTCGGCGGGCAAAAATTCCGCTTCCTCCGAGATCTCTTCAGCGCCAATAAACGCTTCGCGGATCAGTTTTACGGTCACTTGCTGGCAATGCTGCTCGAAGCGACGCGTCATGGAGTCTTCTTCCATTAACCAGTCAAGTAGCGGGGCAGAAAGCTGCGGTGAAGAGGCTGGCAGCCAGTGCAGTGCGCGTAACTGGCGCAGCGCGTCATGCGACATCAGGACATCTCCGGGAAAAAAGTTGCCCTAGTTTAGCGCAGAGGAGAATGCGTGGCACGGCTCGTTGTGCCACGCGATATTATTACTCGCGTTTCAGGCGGTTACTGTTCGCCAACCACAGCGTCACCACCAGAATCAAAATCGCCGCCGAGTAGTAGAGCGTATCGAACGGATTTTTATGGTCGACGATGATCAGGCGGATAATCGCCGTGATGCCGATGTAGATGAAGTAGCGCAGCGGGAAGTGATAGCCCGACTGAAAGTACTTCACAATCAAGGCGATAAATTCGAAGTAGAGGAAATAGATAACGATGCCTTCAATCAGCAGATAGGAAGACGTCTGCTCACCGGTGCTCAACAGCACGTTGGCCAGATGAATGGTTTCTTTACCGAGGAACACCACCAGAATAATGGCCAGAATGATCAGACCAATATTCAGCACCCACTGCAATGCTAAAGAGATGTACTGCCCAACCCCTGTTTTTATTGTCATTTTTGCGCCTCACGCTCTCAATTACTCACTGGCGCTATCATGCTGTAGTGTGATCAAAATCACAATATTTATACTTCGACATCCACACACAGCGCGTCATAGCGCCAGAACTCGCAGTCGCAATCAATCACGCGCTTGTGCTGATCGCGATTGATGCGGGTAATCAACAATCCAGGCGTGCCGCTCGCCACGTTGAGCGCGGGCGCAGCGCGCACCGGCAGCGGTCCCGGCAAAATGGTAAAACGCGCGCCGCCGTAGCGAATGCCATAGCGCTGGTCATACAGATCGGTGAGTGAACGCGTCAGGTCTTCATCCAGCAATCCCGGAAAGAAGGCGGGATTGAGGTAATGCTCGACATACAACACGGCGCGGCCATCAATACGGCGCAAACGGCGAATGCGGTAAACCCGATCGCCCTCCAGCAGTTGCAGATGACGCGCGATGGCTAATTGCGCTGGCACTTCGCGCGCCTCCAGCACTTCAGTGCTGGCAATACGGCCTTGCTCAGCGGCCATGGCGTGAAAATGGCTGTGATGAGAGGGGTTGTAGACCAGCCGAGGCGGTGCGAGAAACCAGCCACGACGCAATTCACGATAGATAATGCCCTGCGCTTCCAGCAAACCCAGCGCCTCACGCAGCGTAATGCGCGTGGTGGAATAGTGTTCGCTTAAGCTACGTTCGGCGGGCAAACGACCACCGGCAAATTCACCGCTTTCAATGCGTTCCCGCAGCCCTGCTGCAATCACATCCGCCGTTTTCGACATCATTTTTCAGCCTCATTTTGGGGCAAATCTGCACTATGACAGTTCGATGACTACAATGTGACAGAGAACAACCCACGCTTTAGCGCGCTGTAACCGCATGTGGATCGTCGCGCCACACCCCGTTTCACCACCATGGTCATAAAACCTTCATCTATTCGGGCTACATTGGCTCGGTTCTTGCTGGACTAGACCAAGAAGTCCCACAACATATACCGGGAGCAATCGAGATGAAAGCGTTTATCGCCTCTGTAGTAGCCAGTGCCGTACTGCTTGCGCTGCCCGCCGCGCAAGCCGCAGATAATGACCTCGCCGCGTTAGAAAAAGCGGCGCGTGCCGAAGGTCAGGTCAACAGCGTCGGCATGCCAGATAGCTGGGCCAACTGGAAAGATACCTGGAGTGACCTCAACAGCAAATATGGCCTGAAGCACAGCGACACCGACATGTCCTCGGCGCAGGAACTGGCAAAATTTGCTGCAGAGAAAGAGAACGCCAGCGCCGATATCGGTGATGTGGGCGCTGCTTTCGGTCCGATTGCCGTCGCTAAAGGCGTGGCGCAACCGTATAAGCCAACGCATTGGGAGCAAATCCCGAGCTGGGCAAAAGATCAGGATGGCAACTGGATGCTGGCGTATACCGGCACCATCGCGTTCCTGGTGGATAAGCAGCAGGTCAAAGATGTGCCGCACAGCTGGGCCGATCTGAAGAAAGGTAAGTATGTGGTCACTATCGGTGACGTCGGCACTGCGGCTCAGGCAGCGAACGGCGTGTTGGCGGCCAGCTATGCATTAGGCGGTGACGAGAAGAATGTGAAACCGGCGTTGAGCTTCTTCGGCGATCTGGCGAAAGAAGGCCGTCTTGGCGTGACCGATCCGGTGATTGCCAACATTGAAAAAGGCGAAATTCAGGTGGCGGTGGTGTGGGACTTTAACGGTCTGAACTACCGCGATCAGATCGACAAAAACCGCTACGAAGTGGTGATCCCTTCCGACGGTTCCGTCACTTCTGGCTACAGCACCATCATCAATAAATACGCCAAACATCCGAACGCCGCAAAGCTGGCGCGTGAATACATCTTGTCTGATGAAGGCCAGATCAACCTGGCGAAAGGCTATGCGCGCCCGATTCGTGCCGAGCATTTAACTCTGCCCGCCGACGTGCAGGCCAAGCTGCTGCCGCAGTCTGAGTATAAGAATGCCCGTCCAATCAAAGACCAGGCCGCGTGGGATAAAACTTCGAAAATGCTGCCGCGTCTGTGGCAAGAGAACGTCATCATTAATATGAAGCAGTAAGGAGCGAGGGATGAAAACGATCCTGGTGGTGTTGGATGGGCTGAGTAATCAGGTAGCGCAGCACGCAATGGGCTATCTGTTTGCTGAATGCGCGCAGGGCAACGGCCAATATTATACGCTGACTTGCGAACTGCCTTCGCTGTCGCGCCCGCTGTACGAATGCATTCTCACCGGCATTCCACCGGTGCGCAGCGGTATTATTCACAACGGCGTCAGTCGCATGAGTAATCAGCGCAGCATCTTCCATTACGCACGTGCCGCCGGTCTCACCACCGCGGCAGCCGCCTACCACTGGGTGAGTGAGCTCTACAATCAATCCCCGTTCAACGCGGCGCGCGACCGCCACACGGTCGCGCCCGATCTGCCGATTCAGTATGGCCACTTTTACTGGGACGACGGTTATCCGGATTCCCACCTGTTTGAAGATGCAGAAAGCCTGCGTTTGCGGCACGATCCCGACTTCCTGCTGATCCACCCGATGAACATTGACGATGCCGGACACAAGCACGGCCTGTCATCGCCGCAGTATCGCAACCGCGCGCGCATGGCCGATGGTTATCTGTCGCAGTGGATGCCGGACTGGCTGGCGGCCGGTTATCAGGTGATTGTCACCGCCGATCACGGCATGAACGATGACCGCTCGCACGGCGGCATTTTGCCGGAAGAGACGCAGGTGCCGCTGTTCGTGTTTGGTAAAGGTTTCTCGCTGCAGCCGGATCTTCAGCCGCAGCAGACCGAACTGTGTGGCATCGTGTGCACCTTGCTCGGCGTCGAACATGACAAACCGCTATGTCGCGCGTTACTGGCGGAGCCGCAGTAATGAAAGGCAAAACGCTCGCCGCGCTATTGCTGCTGCCGTTTGCGCTGTTCTGGGTGGCATTCCAGCTCGCGCCGCTGCTGTGGATTGCCATCAACAGCTTCTGGAGCGACATCAATGAGCGTTGGGGCTTCGACAACTACAGCGATATCCTCACCTCGCCGTTCTATTTGCAGGCGTTTCGCCTGTCGCTCGACATCTCCATCTGGTCGAGCATTTACGGCCTGCTGATTTCGCTGGTTGCCGGATATTCGCTGCATCAGCTCGGCAGCGGCCGCTTTCAGCGTTTTTTGATGTCATTTACCAACATGACCAGCAACTTCGCCGGCGTACCGCTGGCGTTTGCCTTCGTCATTCTGCTCGGCCTGAACGGTTGTCTGACGCTGCTGCTGCGCCATTACGGCGTGCTGGAAGGCTTTAAGCTGTTTTCGCGTGACGGCATGGTGCTGGTGTACACCTGGTTCCAAATCCCGCTCGGCATTTTGCTGCTTTATCCCGCGTTTGATGGCTTGCGACAGGATTGGCAAGAGTCTGCCGCGCTGCTGGGTGCGGGCCGCTGGCGCTATTGGTGGCACATCGGTTTGCCGATTCTGTTCCCGGCGCTGCTCGGTACTTTCGTGATTTTGCTGGCGAACGCGCTCGGCGCTTACGCCACCATTTACGCGCTCACTACCGGCAACTTTAACGTGGTGCCGGTACGCATTGCCGCGCTGGTCTCTGGCGACATCTCGCTTGATCCCAACACCGGCGGCGCGCTGGCGATGTTGCTGGTGCTGATTATGGCGCTGATTACCGTGGTGCAGCAGTACCTGGTGCGCCGCAGCTATCTCAACGCCAAACCTTCCTGAGGAGCTACACGTGTCGCGCGCGGAAAAATTTTATCATCGCCTGATTGTCTGGCTGCTGCTGGCCATTTTAGCCGCGCCGCTGCTGGCGACGTTACTGTACGGCATTTCCACCAGCTGGAGCGACACCATCCTGCCGCAGGGCTTTACGCTGAAGTGGCTCAGCGCGCTGTGGAGCGATGCGCGTTTTCTGACCGCACTCGGCCATTCGCTGCTGGTTTGCTGCGGTGCGCTGTTGTTCTCGCTGGTGCTGGTGCTGCCTGCCATGTTTGTGATCGCTTACTACTATCCGAAACTGGATGCGGTGATGAATGTGCTGATCCTGATGCCCTTCGCCGTGCCGCCAGTGGTGTCGTCGGTCGGGCTGCTGCAACTCTATTCGTCGTCGCCGCTGATGCTGACCGGCACGCCGTGGATTTTGATCGGCTGCTACTTCACCATCGCCTTGCCGTTTATCTATCGCGCTATCTCCAACAATATGCAGGCCATCAACCTGAAAGAGCTGATTGATGCCGCGCAACTGCTCGGTGCCAGCACCTGGCAGGCGGCGCTGTTTGTGGTGTTGCCGAACCTGCGCAAAGGGGTATTTATCGCGGTGCTGCTCTCCTTCTCCTTCCTGATTGGTGAGTTTGTCTTCGCCAATATGCTGGTCGGCACCCGCTATGAAACCTTGCAGGTTTATCTGTTTAACATGCGCAACGGCAGCGGTCACTTCACCAGCGCGCTGGTGATCTCCTATTTTGCCGTCGTCCTGCTGGTTACCTGGCTGGCGAATGCCCTCAATCCTGAACGAGGCTGACCATGAGTTATCTGAGCGTCACCCAGCTGAACAAAAGCTACGGCCCGACCACCATTTTTGAAAACATCGATTTCAGTGCCGAAGAAGGCGAGTTTGTTACGCTGCTCGGGCCCAGCGGCTGCGGCAAATCCACGCTGCTGCGCTGTATCGCCGGATTGACCGAAGTGGATAGCGGCAACGTGTTGCTGCAAGGACAGGATATCGTGCCGCTGCCGCCGCAAAAGCGCACCATCGGCATGGTGTTTCAGAGCTACGCGCTGTTCCCCAATATGACGGTTGAGAAGAACGTGGCGTTTGGCCTGAAGATGCAGAAACTGGCCAGCGGTGAGATTCAGAAACGCGTGATGGAGGTACTGGCGCTGGTGGAACTCACCGACTTCGCGCGGCGTTATCCGCATCAGCTCTCTGGCGGACAGTGTCAGCGCGTGGCGCTGGCGCGTTCGCTGGTGACGCGTCCACGCTTGCTGTTGCTGGATGAACCGCTGTCGGCGCTGGATGCGCGCATTCGTCGCCATCTGCGTGAACAGATCCGCAATATTCAGCGCGAGCTGAAACTCACTACCTTGTTTGTTACCCACGATCAGGAAGAGGCGCTGACCATGTCCGATCGCATCGTGTTGATGAACCGGGGCAAGATCGTGCAGAACGGCAACGCGGAAATGCTCTATACCCAACCGGCCGATCTGTTTGCCGCCGGCTTTATCGGCAACTACAACCTGCTGAGCGCCGAACAGGCAACGCAGCTGACCGGACAGGCGTTTAGCGGTCAGGTAGCGATTCGCCCGGAGTCGATCCAGCTGTGCGCGCCGCAGGCGGGCATTCCCGCCACCATCCTCAGCCACAGCTTGCTTGGCAACGTGATTCGCTATCGGGTGCGTGCGCAAAACGTGGAACTCTCGATAGATGTCCTCAACCGCAGCGTGGCAGATTTGCATCCCGCTGGTATGCAGATTGGGCTACAGTTAGAGATGTCGACGTTGCGCCAGGTTGCTTAATTTAAACGAAAAAAGGCGACACAACGCGGCGAAGGTTTTACCGGTTGTGCTCACCGTCAGGCTGGCAATCGGTGTGGTTTGAGCCTGACGGATGAGGAGCCTCTATACGTGTTAACTCTGCTTAATCTACTCTCCGCCGTTGCGCTGCTGGTGTGGGGCACACACATTGTGCGCACCGGCATCATGCGCGTTTACGGTGCCGATCTGCGTCGCGTACTCAGTCGCAGCGTTGAAAAAAAACCGATGGCGTTTCTTGCCGGCATTGGCGTCACGGCGCTGGTGCAGAGCAGTAACGCCACCACGCTGCTGGTTACCTCCTTTGTTGCACAGAATCTGGTCAGTCTGACGCCAGCGCTGGTGGTGGTGCTGGGCGCGGATGTCGGGACCGCGATCATGGCGCGTATCCTGACCTTCGATCTGTCGTGGCTGTCGCCGCTGTTTATCTTCTTTGGCGTGGTGTTCTTTCTTAGCCGCAAGCAAACGCGCATTGGGCAGTTAGGCCGCGCCAGTATTGGGCTTGGCCTGATTCTGCTGGCGCTGCAGCTGATTGTCGCGGCTGCCAAACCGATCACCCAAGCGGCGGGCGTTCAGGTACTGTTCTCAACACTGACCGGCGATGTGATGCTCGATGCACTGATTGGTGCGGTGTTCGCCATCATCAGTTACTCCAGCCTCGCGGCGGTCCTGATTACCGCCACGCTGACCGCTACCGGTGTCATCTCCTTCAAGGTGGCACTCTGTCTGGTGATTGGTGCCAACCTCGGCAGCGGTCTGCTGGCGATGATCAACGCCAGCGGCTCCAATGCAGCGGGCAAACGTGTCGCGCTCGGCAGCCTGCTGTTTAAGCTGATTGGCAGCATCGCCATTTTGCCGTTCGTCAATGTGGTCGCCGATGTGCTGGATAAGCTGCCGGTCAATGACGAAGAGCTGGTGATCTTCTTCCACGTCTTCTACAACCTGATTCGCTGCTTAGTCATGGTGCCGTTTGCCGATCCAATGGCGCGCCTGTGCCGCCGTATGATTGCCGATGATCCCGAAAACGAAGCCCATCTCAAACCCAAACATCTCGACAGCAGCGCGCTGGATACGCCGGCGTTAGCGCTGGCTAACGCCTCACGCGAAACACTGCGCATCGGCGATGTGGTCGAGCAGATGATTGAGTCATTCAATAAGGTGGTGCACGGCGACCTGCGCGAAGAGCGCGCGGTGCGGCGGCTGGATGATGATGTTGATGTGCTTTACACCGCGATCAAACTCTATCTGGCGCGTATGCCGAAAGAGGATTTGCCGGAGGATGATTCGCGCCGCTGGGCGGAGATCATTGAGATGGCGCTCAACCTGGAGCAGGCGGGCGACATTATCGAACGCATGTGCGCCGACGTAGCGGATAAGTCACTGACCGCGCGCCGCGCCTTCTCTGCCGAAGGGCTGGAGGAGCTGCAAACCTTGCAGGAACAGGTGCTGTATAACCTGCGTCTGAGTTTGTCGGTGTTTTTGTCGCACGATGTCACCAGCGCCAAACGCCTGCGCCGATCCAAGCACCGCTTCCGCATCCTGATTCGCCGTTTCTCCCACGCGCACGTCGAGCGCTTGCATCTGCAGAATGTGCAGAGCATTGAGACGAGCTCGCTGCACCTTGGCTTACTGGGCGATATGAAGCGTTTGAATTCGCTGTTCTGCGCCGTGGCGTACACGGTTTTGGATCAGCCGGATGATGAGCGGGAAGAGGATTAAGAAGGTCAGAATCGCGCGATAAATCGCGCCGCTACAAATCCGCGTAATGGTCCGTAGCGGCGCAATGTATTGCGCTGGTTTTACATCACGACAGCAAATTAAACGCAATCATGCCAACAATCGCGCCGGTGGTGCCCAAAATGGTTTCCATCAGCGTCCATGTCTTCAGCGTTTCGGCTTCGGTGGCGCCGGTGAAGCGGCCAAACAGCCAGAAACCCGCATCATTCACGTGACTGATAATGATCGAGCCACCGCCGATACAGATCGACAGCGCGGCCAGCTGCGCGCCGCTGTAGTGCAGCGGTTCTATTACCGGCATCACTAAACCGACGGTGGTTAAACACGCCACGGTGGCCGAACCCTGAATCACGCGAATCGCGCCAGAAAGGATGAAACACGCCAGCGCAATCGGCATGCCTGCGCCGGTCAACGCATGCCCTAAAACCGGGCCAACGCCCGAATCCACCAGTACCTGCTTAAACACGCCGCCCGCACCAATCACCAGCAGAATAATGCCCGCCGGTTGCAGCGCGCTGCCGCACACCTGCATCACCTTCTCTTTATCCATGCCCTGACGATAAGCCAGGCCATAAATCGCCACCAGACAGGCCAGCAGAATCGCGGTGAACGGATGGCCGATAAACTCCAGCCACTCATACAGATGGGAACCCGGCGTGGTGAAGCGTGCGCCGATGGTTTTCAGGCCAACCAGCAGCAGCGGGAACAGAATCAGCGCCAGACTAAAGCCAAACGACGGCAGTTTGCCCTCTTCCACTTCCGGCTGATGATCTTCCGGCGGTGCACTAAAGCTGACATGTCGGGCAATAAAGCTGCCAAACAGCGGGCCCGCAATCAGCATGCCCGGAATCGCGGCGCACAGGCCCAGCAGAATCATCCAGCCAAAATCAGCGTGCATCTGCGCGGCCAGCAGCATCGGCGCGGGTCCCGGCAGCAGAAACGCGGCGGACGCCGCAACACCGGCAAACAGCGGGATCACCAGCTTAACTAAATTGCCTTGGGTGCGACGCGCCACGGCGAACGCAATGCTGATCAGCAACACCACCGCCACTTCAAAGAACAGCGGCAACGCACAGATCAAGCCAGCGACGCCCATCGCATAGTGCGCGCGGCTTTCCCCAAAGGTTTTCAACATGCGAATGGCGATCTGATCGACGGCGCCGGTTTCATGCAGGATCTTGCCGAACATCGCGCCTAACGCCACCACAATGGCGAGAAAGCCGAGCGTTCCGCCCATGCCTTTTTCCATGGTTTGTGCGATTTTATCGAGCGGCATGCCGGAGAACAGACCGGCACCAATGGAGACTAACATCAGGGCAACAAAGGCGTGCATACGCGCTTTCATCACCAAAAACAGCAGCAGCAGGACAGAGCCTGCTGCGGTTAACACTAGCGTTGCGGTACTCATGACTAACCCTTGTTGATTGCACCCTCAATGGTCGCAACCGTGGCCGCAACTACCTCATCCAGTGAATGATTGATATCAACCACCAGTACATCGGGCTCATCCGCGCCGGGTTCCTGCAGCGTGGCGAACTGCGTCACCAGCATCTGCGGTTTGAAGAAGTGACCTTTACGCGCTTTCAAGCGGGATTCAATGGTTTCGAAGTCGCCCTGCAGATAGATGAATTTCAGGTTCTCGTTGCCCTGACGCAGGATATCGCGATAGGACTTTTTCAGCGCCGAACAGACGATGATGGAGATCTCCTGCGTGCGCTGCATGGCAAATGCCGCATCATTCAGCGCCTGCAGCCACGGCTGGCGATCGTTGTCGTCCAGCGGATGGCCATCCGCCATTTTCATGATGTTGCTGCGCGGATGGAGGAAATCCCCATCGAGGAACGCAGTGTTTAACTGATGAGAGACCTGATTGGCGACGGCAGATTTTCCGCTGCCGGAAACGCCCATCAGGATAAAAACGTGGTGCGATGGAGATGGCGTTGTCATTGTTTTGCGCTCCGGCAGTGAATTCTGCCCAATGTTACCGATAACAAATCGAGCTGCCATTGTCAGAGCCCACTGAAAGGCTGGCAACCCTTCTCAGGTGGAAAAGCACGAAAGTGTGAACTGACTCAAATAATCGCCAAAATCAGATGCTGTCACCTTCGGAGATTTCAAAGCCAACATCCAGCGGTTGCGTTAGCGTGCGATCGCCGCCAATGCGCGCCAGCAGCATCGCTGCCGATTCCCGTCCCATACGCTCGCGCGGCGTTAACACCGTGGCGAGGCGCGGATTCACCACTTGCGTAATGTCGTGGCCGTGGAAACCGGCAATCGCCATCTGCTGCGGCACGCGTAATCCCTGACGCTGGCACTCAAACATCGCGCCTACCGCCAGGTCATCGTTGGTACAAAACAGGCTGTCAGTTTCCGGATAGCGCTTTTGCGCCTCGCACAGCAGTTGCGCGCCGGCGCTGAAAGAGGAGGCATCTTCCATCATCACGCTGTGTGGCGTGAGCCCCGCTTCGCGCATCGCTTTTTCGTAGCCCTGTTGCTTCTGCAAGGTACGTTCATCAAGGCGCGCGCCGAGGTAAACCGTATGGCGATGGCCTTTTTTCAGAATAGCATGCGTCATCTGCCGCGCGGCTTCGACGTTATCAAAGCCCACCGCCATATCGAGGCACGGCGTGACCGAATCCATCATCTCAATCACTGGAATGCCCGCTACTTCCAGCATGCGCAGCGTGCCCGGCGTATGGGTACGCTCGGTGAGGATCACGCCGTCGATGTTCCAGCCGAGCAGCGATCGCAGCTGTAACTCCTCTTTCTGCGCGTTGTAGCCAAAATGCGCCACCAGCGTTTGGTAACCCGCTTCGTCGGTGACGGCCTCAATGCCGCGCAATACGTCGGCGAAAACCTGGTTGGTTAAGGAAGGCAGCAGCACGCCGATAGCGCGGCTGGTGGCGTTGGAGAGCATATCGGGGGCGCGATTGGGGATGTAACCGAGTTCGTCCAGCGCCACGGCGATCTTATCGCGCAGCGCCGCAGAAACCTGATCGGGATTGCGCAGGTAGCGGCTGACGGTCATTTTTGTGATGCCGACACGATCGGCAACGTCCTGTAATACCGGTCTTTTCTTCTTCATCGTATGCGCCTGAAATCAGAGATACGACGAGTTTATCATTTTTTTGTCATGCACTGCCTTTGAGGAAAACCTGCGCGATCAATCGCGCCGCTACAAATACGTGCAGATATTGCAGCGGCGCCATTCATTGCGCGACCTTTAAACCGGTGGCAAATCAAACAGCAGAATCTCTGCATCGCTGTCAGCTTTGATGCTCAGCGCGCTTTCATCCCAAATCGCCAGCGCATCGCTGCTGCCAACCTGTTCGCCATTCACGCTCACCAGCCCTTTCACCACCTGAATCCACACGCGACGACCGGCTTCAACTGTCACTTCATCGCTTTCGCCCTCAGCAAAGACCCAGCGCGACAACGTCATGTCCTGAAACACCTTGAGCGATCCGTCACGTTCATCCGGCGTCAGCACAAACTGGCGGCCTTTAACATTATCGAAACGGCGTTGCGCGTAACGCGGCTCAATGCCTTTGCGCTCTGGAATGATCCAGATCTGATACAGGTGCAGCGGATCGGTGGCGCTGGCGTTGTACTCCGAATGTCGCACGCCGGTACCGGCGCTCATGATTTGGAACTCACCGCTCGGAATCTGCTCTTTATTGCCCATGCTGTCCTGATGTTCAACGGTGCCAGACAGCACATAGGTCAGGATTTCCATGTCTTTATGCGGATGGGTGCCGAAGCCCTGACCACCATCGATAACATCTTCGTTAATCACGCGCAATGCCGAGAAGCCCATAAAGTTGGCATCGTGATAATCGGCGAAAGAAAAAGTGTGCCAGCTATCCAGCCAACCGTGATTAGCGTGACCGCGTTCTTCAGCTTTACGTACATAAATCATGTTCAATTCTCCTCAATGTTTTTTACAGTTTGGTACTGCGAAGGATTGATTGATAGCTGAAAAACTTCATCCCTCTGTTCAAAAAAAGTGAATGAAAACAAAAAAACGACCCAGGTTTTACTGATGAGGAAGTGCGAACGAGATTGGTCTTGTAGATAACCCACTACATAACAATGAGCATCACGGACCCTGCAAGCAGGAATAACAAGGAAAAATTATGTCAGAACACATCACTCCACCCGCTAAGCGCCCGATTGAGCGCTTTTTGAATACCGTTGAATGGCTGGGTAATTTATTACCGCATCCGATTACTTTATTTGCCCTGTTTTCACTGTTTATCATTGTTGCGTCTGCCGTTGCCGCAGCGTTTGGCGTCAACGTGATCGATCCCCGCCCAGTTGGCGCGGCAGGACGCGCACCAGACGGTGTGATTCACGTGGTTAGCCTGATGAGTGCCGAAGGTTTGCAACGCATCGTCAGCCATCTGGTCACCAACTTTACCGGCTTTGCGCCGCTCGGCACCGTGTTGGTTGCGCTGCTCGGTGTGGGGATTGCCGAACATTCAGGGCTGCTCTCGGCGGCGATGCGCGCGCTGGTGTTTAACGCACCGAAAAAGCTCATCACCTTCACCATCGTCTTCGCTGGCATTATCTCCAACACCGCTTCTGAGCTGGGCTATGTGGTGCTGATTCCGCTGGCCGCGATGATTTTCCACTCATTGGGCCGTCATCCCCTGGCGGGCCTGGCCGCGGCGTTTGCCGGGGTTTCTGGCGGCTACAGCGCCAACTTACTGCTTGGCACCATCGATCCGCTGCTCTCGGGCATTACCCAAAGCGCCGCGCAGATTATCGATCCTGACTACCATGTTGGCCCGGAAGTGAACTGGTACTTTATGTTTGTCAGTACCTTCGTGATTGCCATTCTTGGCACCTGGATCACCAACAGCATCGTCGAACCTAAACTGGGCAAATATCACGACTGCGAAGGTGATGCGGTGCGAGGCGATATGGGCGCGCTGACGATGCAAGAACGTCGGGCGTTGAAAGGCGCGGGCTTGGCGGTTCTTGGCGTTACGCTGCTGCTGATCCTGACCGTGATTCCGGGCTACGGCGTGTTGCTCAACCCGAAAACCGGCACGCTGGCGGGTTCACCGTTCCTGAAGGGCATCGTGGTGTTTATCTTTGTCTTCTTCGCTATTCCCGGCATGGTATATGGCCGCCTGATCGGCAATATGCGCAACGATCGCGACGTCATTAACGCCATGTCTGCCAGTATGAGCAGCATGGGCATGTATATCGTGCTGGTGTTCTTTGCTGCGCAGTTCGTGGCGTTTTTTAACTGGAGCAATTTCGGCACCGTGGTGGCAGTGAAAGGCGCTAATCTGCTGGCATCAATCGATATGGGCGCGCCGCTGCTGTTTGTCTGCTTCATCATGATCTGCGGCTTTATCAACCTGATGATCGGCTCCGCCTCGGCGCAATGGGCGGTGACCGCACCGATCTTTGTCCCGATGCTGATGCTGGTCGGCTTTGCGCCCGAAGTGATTCAGGCGGCATATCGCATCGGCGATTCGGTGACCAACGTGATTACACCCATGATGAGTTACTTTGGCCTGATTATGGCGGTGGCGGCGCGTTATCGACGCGACATGGGCATCGGTACGCTGGTGGCGATGATGTTGCCGTATTCGGTGGTGTTTATGATTGGCTGGACGCTGCTGTTTGTGCTTTGGGTGTTTGTCTTCAATCTGCCGGTCGGGCCCGGTGCGGCAACCTGGTACACGCTGTAAAGGCAAAAAAAAGCCAGCACCCGAGCTGGCTAAATAATACCTGGAAGCAATGTGAGCAATGTCGTGCTTACCCGGTTGTCAGGAGACGTTTCCGAGCTCGCATGGCAATAATAATCATTATCATTCGCGTCTGTAAAGCCCTTTTGCGAATTATTTTGCATTGACGAAGAGCGAGAATTCCTTGATGTTAAAGGGGATTTTATCCATTTTGCACAAGGAGTCGCTCATGAGTCAGATCGTTGTTCGTCACGCTATTCCCGAAGATGCTGCTGCTTTAACGCGCATGTACAGTCAGCCTGAACCGCAGGCCAACACGCTGCATCTGCCGTATCAATCGCCGACGCTGTGGCAGGACCGCCTCAGTAATCTGCGTCCGGGTGTGCATATGCTAGTGGCGTGCATTGACGATCAGATTGCCGGGCAACTCACGGTGGAAGTGCTGTCGGTGGCGCGCCGTCGCCATACCGCGACCTTTGGCATGGGCGTCGATTCTGCTTTTCATCGGCGCGGCGTCGGTAAAGCGCTGATGTCAGCGATGATTGATTTGTGCGACAACTGGCTGCAGGTGACGCGCATTGAGCTGACGGTGTTCGCCGATAATCATAAAGCGCTTGGCTTGTATCGGCAGTTTGGCTTTGAGATCGAAGGCACCGCACGTCGCCACGCCATGCGCGACGGCGAAATGGTGGATACGCACTATATGGCGCGCTTGAAATAACCCTTAAAACCGCGCGATAAATCGCGCCGCTACAAAGACGTGCACATATCGTAGCGGCGCAATTTATTGCGCATTAGCGATCAATAACCTGCGCTTAAATCATCCACTGAACGCGGATCCGATGCGCCATAACGCGTGCCGTCCGGCCCAATCATAATGCTCTGCGTGCTGCCCATCGCGGGCATCACTTTCACATGCTGGCCTTTGGCTTCCAGCAGGCGCAACGTATCCGGGCTGAAGCCTTTTTCCACGCGCAGCTGATCGGGCAACCATTGATGATGGAAGCGCGGTGCGTTGGTCGCTTCCGCTACGTTCATGCCGAAATCGATGCTGTTCACCACCATTTGCAGCACGGTGGTGATAATACGGCTGCCGCCTGGGCTACCGGTAACCAGCCAGGTTTTAACGTCTTTTGCCACAATAGTAGGCGACATTGATGACAGCGGACGTTTAGCCGGTTGCACCGCGTTCGCCTCGCCGCCGACTAAGCCATAGACGTTTGGCGTACCCGGTTTGGCCGAGAAATCATCCATTTCATTGTTCATCAAGATGCCGCTTTGTCCGGCGACAATGCCGCTGCCGAAGTAAGTATTCAGCGTGTAAGTCACCGCGACCGCGTTGCCATCTTTATCCACCACAGAGAAGTGCGTGGTTTGATTGCTTTCATACGGCGCCAGTTTGCCCGGCTTGATCTCGCTGGATGGACGCGCTTTATTGACGTCAATCTGCTGCGCCAGGGTTTTGGCGTAGGCTTTGCTGGTCAGCGCCTGCTGCGGCACTTTGACGAAATCAGGATCGCCAAGGTATTCGGAACGGTCGGCGTAAGCGTATTTTTCCGCTTCCGCCATCACCTGCATCGCATCCGCGCTACCAAAGCCGAATTTTGTCAGGTCGAAGTTTTCCAGGATATTGAGGATCTGCACGATGTGAATCCCGCCGGACGATGGCGGCGGCATGGAGAACACTTCATAGCCGCGATAGGTGCCGCTCACCGGTTTACGTTCCACCGCGCGATAGGCCGCCAGATCCTGCTTGCCGATCAGGCCGCCGTGCTGCGCCATTTCACCGGCAATTTCATCGGCGATTTTGCCTTTATAGAACGCATCCGGCCCTTGCTGGGCGATCAGCTGCAGGCTACGCGCGAGGTTTTTCTGCACCAGACGTTCGCCCTTCTGATACGGCTTACCGTCGGCTTTGTAGAAAATCGCGCGGCTGTTGTCGTGGTTGATCAGCGTCTCTTTGCCGTAGGTGGCGAGATCGTCGGCCAGCGCATCGTTCACTACGATACCGTCACGCGCCAGTTTGATAGCAGGCGCCAGTAATGTGCTCAGCGGCAAGGTGCCGTATTTCTGCGCCGCCAGCGCAAAACCGGCCACGGTGCCCGGCGTGCCCGAGGCTAAATGAGAAGTGAGTGACAACTTACTGTCAGCGTTGCCCTGCTTATCAAGGAACATATCGCGTGACGCGCGCGCCGGTGCCATTTCGCGGAAGTCGATGGCGGTGGTGCGGCCCGATGCGGTACGTAGCAGCATAAAGCCCCCGCCGCCGAGGTTACCGGCCTGCGGATGCGTCACCGCCAGCGCGAAACCCACCGCAACGGCCGCATCCACCGCGTTACCGCCCTGCTTAAGAATATCGACGCCGACTTCTGTCGCCATCGCATCCACCGATGCCACCATGCCATGTTTGGCTTTTACCGGGTGAAAGGTATCACTATCAACGCCATACGAAACCGGCGGCGCGTTGGCGGGCGCAGCGTGTGCGCCCTGCACCACGGTAAAACTCATCAATAATGCCCAGCCGAACTGACGCACGTTGCCCTGTATCCTCATCCTGCCACCACCCTTTTAAAGTTATTTATACCCTTCATACTTCAAGGTGCAGATGCGTTGGCTGCTCTCGTTCACCCGAATCACTTACTTGTGTAAGCTCATCGGGACTCTCTCGTTTGCCGCCTTCCTGCGCCTTGAATTATTTTGGGTATCCATTTGTTATTTATTGATGCAAGTGTTTGCAAACACGGTAAAAAGCGTAGCAGTAAGCTAAATTCGGCGCACTCCTGGATCATAGGTTTGTGATATCGCATAAACTTATGGCTGCAGCGCGTGTTGCCACTTTGGCAGCATCAGCACACAGCAGGCTGCATGAATGGAGGAAGACCATGAACAAATGGCTAATTGTGATCGCAGCATTGCTGCCGTTAAG
Source organism: Pantoea endophytica (assembly GCF_002858935.1). GTDB lineage: Bacteria > Pseudomonadota > Gammaproteobacteria > Enterobacterales > Enterobacteriaceae > Pantoea > Pantoea leporis. Next base: position 80,801 of record NZ_PJRT01000024.1, read on the forward strand.
CAGCATGGCAAATACGTTGAACAGCACCAACGACCCGAACAAACCCGGCTTCAACCCGAGCCAGCAGCGGATGCAGTCGCAGATGCAGAATCAGCAGCAACAGCAGAAGCTCAGGTTGCAGCAGAATCAGCAGCAGCAAAGTCAGGATGTCCAGCGCAAGGTGCAGGAACAGCGGGATAGCGCCCAGCAGCGGGTGATTCAGTCGCAGCCGGGCCAGAAACAGCAGCAGAACTAGCGGAAGTCGGGACCGATAATATCGATGCGGTCGGTGCAGATAGCATCGACGCCCCAACTTAACAGCTCGCGCGCCCGCGCGGGCTGATTCACGGTATACACCAGAATATGCAGACCGGCCGCTTTCAGCTGCGCGGTGCGTTTGGCGTCGAGTAATTTGTGGTTGAGATGGATCGACACGCAATCCAGACGCGCGGTCAGCGCCTGCCAATCGTCGTGCCACTCATCCAGCAGCAACCCGCGCGGCAGTTCAGGTGCTGCCTCCATCGCAGCCTCCAGCGCTGCGTAAGAGAAGGAGGAGAGCAGCGGTGCGGTTTGTCCTTGCCACAGTTCGCGTGCGGCCAGCGCCACATTGCGGCCAGTTTCCACATCCTGCCCGGTGGTGGGTTTGATCTCGATGTTCGCCATCATCTGATGCTGGCGACAACGCTCGGCCACTTCGCTCAGCAGCGCCAGCGGTTCGCCTTCGTAATCGCGGCTAAACCAGCCGCCGGCATCCAGCTGTGACAGCTTATGCCACGACAGCGCGCCCGCCACGCCCCAACCGTTGCTGGTGCGATCCAGCGTATCGTCGTGCAGCAGGAAAATCTGCTTATCTTGCGACAGCTTGGCATCAAACTCGATCATGGTGTGACCGTGCTGCGCGCCGACATCAATTGCCGCGAGGGTATTTTCCGGGGCCAGTTTGCCGCCGCCGCGATGCGCGACAATGTGCGGATAAGGCCAGTTGTGTTGACTCATTCCAGACGCTTTCCATAGGTTGAATCGAAGAAGTGTAACGCATCTGACGGCAGATGCAGCCACAAGGTGCTGCCCGCCAGCGGGCGCTCGCTGTGTGGCAAACGGACCACCATGCGTGCGTTACCGATGCGGCCGTGCGCCAGATTGTCCGCGCCGAGCATCTCCAGCGTTTCAACCACCAGCGGAATGCCGCCCGCATCGCGGCTGCTGAGTTTAATGTGTTCGGGACGAATGCCGAGCGTCAGCAGGCGATTGGCCCATTTGGCTCTGCTCTCGCCCAGCAGCAAGCTGTTAAGCGCATCCAGCGTGAAACGCGTGCCGTCGCTGCTGATTTGCCCTGGCAGCAAATTCATGGCGGGCGCGCCGATAAACGAGGCAACAAACTGGCTGGCCGGACGCTTGTAGACTTCCACCGGCGTGCCCACCTGCTCCACCACGCCTTTGTTCATGACCATCACGCGTTGCGCCAGCGTCATCGCTTCTACCTGGTCGTGCGTCACGTAGATGCTGGTGGTTTTCAGGCGGCGATGCAGCTGTTGCAGCTCAAGACGCATCTGCACGCGCAGGCGCGCATCCAGATTCGACAGCGGCTCATCAAACAGGAAAACCGCCGGTTCACGCACGATAGCGCGCCCCATCGCCACGCGCTGACGCTGCCCGCCCGACAGCTCACGCGGGCGGCGATGCAGCAGATGATCCAGTTCGAGGCTGCGCGCGGCTTCCATCACGCGCTGATCAATCTGCACTTTGCCCATGCCGCGAATTTTCAGGCCATACGCCATGTTTTCGCCCACCGTCATGTGCGGATAGAGCGCGTAGTTCTGGAACACCATGGCGATGCCGCGATCTTTCGGCTCCATGTGGGTGACGCGTTTGTCGTCGATGTAGATGTCGCCCGACGATACGCGCTCAAGGCCCGCCACCATGCGCAGCAGCGTCGATTTACCGCAGCCGGAAGGGCCGACCATCACCATAAATTCGCCATCGTTAATGGTGATATTCAGGGGCTGAATGATCTGATTTTTTCCGTCGTACGATTTGGTAACGGTCTGAAGGGTTACGCCTGCCATTTATTTATCACTCTCTACCAGGCCACGCACAAACGCACGTTGCATCACGAGTACCACCACCACCGGTGGAATCAGGGTTAATAACATTGCCGCCATCACTTCATTCCACTGCGTAGGCCCGCCGCTGCTGTTGATCATGCTTTTCACTCCGGCGACGGCGGTGCTGAGGCTGGCATCGTTGATGATCAGCAGCGGCCACAGATATTGGTTCCAGCCGTAGATAAAGGTGATCACGAAGAGCGCGGCGAGATTGGTTTTGGACAGCGGTAACACAATGTCCCAGAAGAAGCGCATCGGGCTGGCACCGTCGATACGCGCCGCCTCAATCAGCTCGTCCGGCAGTGACATAAAGAACTGACGGAACAGGAAAGTGGCCGTCGCCGATGCCATCAGCGGCAGCGTTAAGCCGCTGTAGCTGTCGAGCATATTCAGCGTCGAAATCACTTCCACCGTTGGGAAAATACGCACTTCGACCGGCAGCATCAGGGTGATGAAAATCAGCCAGAAAAACAGCGAGCGCAGCGGGAAGCGGAACCACACCAGCGCGAAGGCGGAGAGCATCGAGACGCTGATTTTGCCAATGGTGATGCCGAGCGCCATCAGCAGGCTGTTGAGCATCATCATGCCAAATGCCGGGCCGTTGCCATTCACGCCATGCGTCCAGATCCGCGCGATGTTCTCCCACAAATGCGTACCCGGCAGCAGCGTCATCGGCACCTGATACACCGCCTCGTTATCCAGCGTCGCCGCGACAAAAGCGATGTAGAGCGGGAACAGAATGGTCAGCACGCCCAGCACCAGCAAGGTATGGCTGAAGATGTCCAGCCCGCGTCGATTCTCAATCATTGGTATTGCACCTTACGCTCGACAAAGCGGAATTGCAGGATAGTCAGGCCAATCACCAGCAGCATCAACACCACCGATTGCGCGGCGGAGGAAGAGAGATCCAGCCCGGTGAAGCCTTCGCGATAGATTTTGTAGATCAGCGTGGTGGTGGCCTGTACTGGCCCGCCGCCAGTGGCGGCATCGATCACCGGGAAGGTATCGAAGAAGGCATACACCAGATTGACCACCAGCAGGAAAAAGCTCACCGGCGTAATCAGCGGCAGGGATAAATTGAAGAAGCGACGCACCGGACCGGCGCCATCGATCGCCGCCGCTTCCACCAGCGATTTGGGAATCGACTGCAGCGCGGCAAAGAAAAACAGGAAGTTGTAGCTCATTTGCTGCCAGATCGACGCCAGCACAATCAGGAACATCGCCTGACCGCTGTTTTGCGCGTAGTTCCAGTTGTAGCCCATTTGGTTCAGCAGATGGCTGAACAAACCGAGGCCCGGATTAAACAGGAACATCCACAGCACCGCCGCTACTACCGGCGCCACCGCGTATGGCAGCAGCAGCAAGGTTTGGTAAAGCTTGCGCAGGCGAATCACGTAATCCACCAGCGCCGCCAGCAGCAGGGAAAAGGTCATACCGCAAATCGTGACCAGCGCACTGAATTCAATGGTGGTCCAAAAGGACGCCAGATAGTACTCGTCGCTGAACAGGCGTTTAAAGTTCGCCATTCCGACGAATGTGCTGGAGATGCCAAAAGGATCAATGCTTTGCAGCGAATACCACAAGGCTTCACCGGCTGGCCACAGAAAGAAGATGGCCGTGATCACCAGTTGCGGCAGCAGCAGCAAATAGGGCAGAAAACGGGAGCGAAATACCGGGCGCGATGAGGACATAGCAGGCTCAATCCAGGAGAAAAATCGGGGCGAACGCCAGGCGTCGGCCCCGAGATAACAGCGTTACTTCACTTGCTGCTCAAAACGGCGCAGCAGTTCGTTACCGCGTTTCACAGCGTTATCCAGCGCGGCTTGCGGCGCCTGTTTGCCGGTCCACACGCCTTCCAGCTCTTCGTCCACGATGGTACGAATCTGTGGCATGTTGCCCAGACGCATGCCTTTGGTGAACGGCAGCGGATCTTTGTTCAGCATCTGACGCGTAGCGATGTCTGCGCCGGGGTTCTTGTCATAGAAGCCCTGTTGCTTAGTCAGTTCGTATGCGGCGGTGGTGATAGGCAGGTAACCGGTTTTCTGATGCCATTCGGCAGCGATTTCCGGCTGTGCGAGGAACTTCATGAACTCCGCCGCGCCTTTGTAGGTGTTGGCATCTTTGCCTTTCATCACCCACAGGCTCGCGCCGCCAATGATGGCGTTTTGCGGTGCATTTGGAACGGTTTCATCGTACGGCATCATGCCAACGCCGAAGTTAAATTTGGCGTAGTGTTTGATATCGGCCAGCGAACCGGACGACGCGGTGGTGATGCCGCAATCGCCGTTATAAAACTTGGCGGTGGATTCATCTTTGCGGCCGAAGTAGGTGAAATCCCCCTTCTTGTTCATCGCTTCCAGCATTTCGATATGGCGCACCTGCACCGGCTTGTTGAATTCAAGTACAGCATCGGTACCGTCAAAGCCGTTATTTTTGGTGGCGACCGGCAGCGCATGCCAGGCGCTGAAGTTTTCAATCTGAATCCAGCCCTGCCAGCCGCTGGCGTAACCGCAGGTCAGGCCCGCTTTGCGCAGCGCTTCGGCGTCTTTCGCCAGCTCCTGCCAGGTTTTTGGTGGCTGATCCGGGTTCAGACCGGCTTTTTTGAACGCATCTTTGTTGTAATACAGTACCGGCGTGGAGCTGTTGAACGGCTGCGAGATCAGCTGGCCTTTGCTGTCGCTGTAGTAACCGGCAACGGCTGGCACGAACTGTTTCGGATCCATCTGCACGCCGGCGTCTTTAAACACCTGGTTGACCGGGACGATAGCTTTTGACGCCATCATGGTCGCCGTACCGACTTCATACACCTGCAGCAGCGCAGGCGCTTTACCGGCGCGCACTGCCGCGATACCCGCTGCTAAGCTCTGCTCGTAGTTGCCTTTGTAAGTCGGAACGATTTTGTAATCGGGATGAGCCTGGTTAAAACGTTGTGCCAGAGAATCAACTTCTTTGCCTAACTCGCCTTCCATTGAGTGCCAGAAAGGGATCTCAGTTGCAGCCAGCGCATTACCGCTGAGCGCCAGGCCGAGCACGACACTCAACAGGCGGGGACGAAGCGTAAAAGCGGACATAAGGTTTTTCCTGTGCTGTTAAGTACGCGCGAATGCGCGCATTTTTTAGTTCGCGACGTAACATGACACGGGGAAATGACGGATTAATAACAGGTTTATGACGGGGATGTGACAGGTGGGTTGGTAATGAAAACTGAGCTAATTCGTGCGTGCTCGCTGTCCCCCTCCTCGGTCCTCCCCCATTAATGGGGGAGGAAGATGCTGCCATATGTTCGTTCTGAAGCTGCATGTGGCAGCATCTCCTTCCCCCGCTAGCGGGGGAAGGCCGGGATGGGGGACAGCGAGCACCAACTTACGCGCCTAAATACGCACTCCGCACTGCTTCGTTGGACAGCAACGCTTCGCCGCTGTCCTCCAGCACCACGTGGCCGTTCTCTAGCACATAGCCGCGATCTGCCAGCTTCAGCGCCTGGTTGGCGTTCTGCTCGACGAGGAAGATGGTCATGCCCTCTTTACGCAGCTGCTCAATGGTGTCGAAGATCTGCTGAATGATAATCGGCGCCAAACCCAACGACGGCTCATCCAGCAGCAGCAAACGCGGCTGGCTCATCAACGCGCGACCAATCGCCAGCATCTGCTGCTCACCGCCAGACATGGTGCCCGCGCGCTGTGCTTTACGTTCTGCCAGCCGTGAAAACAGCTGATAAACGCGATCGATACGCTCCAGATACTGCTGACGCGTGGCGAAAAAACCGCCCATCGCCAGGTTCTCTTCCACCGTCATGCGCGAAAACACCCGACGGCCTTCCGGCACGATGGCAATCGCTTCACGCATGATTTTCGCGGTTTGCCAGTCGGTGATTGTTTTACCATCAAAGGTGATGGTGCCGCTGGTGGCGCGTGGTTCGCCACACAAAGTGCCGAGCAACGTGGTTTTACCCGCGCCGTTGGCACCGATCAGCGTGACGATTTCACCCTGATTGATGTGCAGATTAATGTTGTGCAGCGCCTGAATCGGACCGTAATGGGCGCTGACATTCTGCAAAGTTAAAATCGGGTTTGCCATGTTACGCCTCACCTAAATAAGCACGGATCACATCCGGATTGTTACGCACCTGTTCCGGCGTGCCGTTAGCCAGCGGCGTTCCCTGATTCACCACGTAAATGCGGTCAGAAATGCCCATCACCAGCTTCATATCGTGTTCAATCAGCAGCACGGCAACCTTGTGCTCACCGCGCAGTTCGGCGATCAGCTCATCAAGTTCGTGCGTTTCACGCGGGTTAAGACCCGCCGCCGGTTCATCCAGCATCAGGATTTCCGGACGCGTCACCATGCAGCGCGCAATCTCCAGACGACGCTGCTGACCGTAAGCAAGGTTACCCGCCTGACGGTTAGCCAGATCCAGCAAACCGATGCGTTCAAGCCAGGTTGCCGCGCGATCCAGCGCTTCGCTCTCACCGCGACGGAAAGCCGGGGTTTTGAACAAGCCGGAGAACACGCCGCTTTTCAGGTGCTGATGTTGTGCCACCAGCAGGTTCTCAATCACCGTCATTTCACGGAACAAACGCACATGCTGGAAGGTACGCACAATGCCCATGCGCGCAATCTTCTGGCCTGGCAAACCTTGCAGTTGTTGATCGCGCAGTTTGATGGTGCCGCCGGTCGGTTTGTAGAAACCGGTCAGGCAGTTGAACACCGTGGTTTTACCGGCACCGTTCGGGCCAATCAGCGAAACAATTTCCTGTGGATGCAGCTCAAGCGCCACGTTGTTGACGGCTAACAGGCCGCCGAAGCGCATCATCAGGCCTTCAACGGCTAATAAAGGCTGACTCATGCCTGCTCTCCTTGTTTACTGCTTTTCATCTTCAGATGCGGACGTTTCATCGGCAGCAGACCTTGCGGACGCCAGATCATCATCAGCACCATCAAACCGCCGAGCACCAGCATGCTGTACTCGTTCAAATCACGCATCAGCTCGCGTGATACCACCAGCAGAATCGCTGCAAGGATCACTGCCAGCTGCGAACCCATGCCGCCCAACACCACAATCGCCAGCACAAAGGCAGATTCGACGAAGGTGAAGGATTCCGGGCTGACGAAGCCCTGACGAGCGGCGAACAGCGTCCCCGCGAAGCCGGCGAACACGGCGCTGATGGTGAAAGCGGTCAGCTTGATGCGCGTTGGGCTCAGGCCGAGCGAACGGCAGGCGATCTCATCTTCACGCAGCGCTTCCCACGCGCGGCCCAGCGGCATACGCAGCAAACGGTTGATCACAAACAGCGTCAGCACCACCAGCAGCAGCGCCACCAGATAGAGGAAAATCACGCGGTCGCTGGGATCGTATTTCAGGCCGAAGAAATCGTGGAAAGTGCTCCAGCCGCCTTCACTGACGCGGCGGCCAAACTCCAGACCAAACAGACTTGGCTTGGGAATCTGCGCGATGCCGTTCGGGCCGCCGGTGATCGCGGTATTATTCAGCAGCAGAATACGCACGATTTCACCGAAGCCGAGCGTGACGATCGCCAGATAGTCACCGCGCAGGCGCAGCACCGGGAAGCCGAGCATCAGGCCAAACGCACCGGCGACTAAACCGGCCAGCGGCAGACTTTCCCAGAAACCAAAACCGTAATAGTGATTAAGCAACGCGAAGGTGTAAGCGCCGATGGCGTAGAAACCGCCGTAGCCCAGCACCAGCAAACCAGACAAACCCACCACCACGTTCAATCCGAGCCCGAGCATTACGTAGATCAGTGTCAGCGTGGCGATATCGACGCTGCCGCGCGAGACCAGAAACGGCCAGATAACGGCGGCGGCAATCACCAGCGCCATCAACAGCTTCTGCTTTGGCGTTGATCCATCAAAACCCGGCAGAACAAAACCTTTGCCGCTGCGTTTGAATTTACCCTGCACCAGCGGACGCAGCAGCTGGAAGACAAACACCACCGCACAACCCACGAAGATCCAGTTCCAGCGCACCGCGCCCGCATTGGCGACCACCAGTTTGGTGCCGTCCAGATCGAGGCGCACGCCCATAAAGAAAGTAGCGAGAATCAGCAACATCACCGTGGAGATCACGGCGTTGACCAAACCGAGGCGTTTCATACTTTCTCCACCTCCGGACGGCCAAGAATCCCGGTTGGCATTACCAGCAGCACCACAATCAGCAGCGCGAAGGAGACCACATCTTTATACTCGGTCGACAGATACGCCGAGGTCAGCGCTTCTGCAATGCCCAGCACCAGGCCGCCAATCATTGCGCCTGGAATACTGCCGATACCGCCTAATACCGCGGCGGTGAAGGCTTTCATCCCGGCCATAAAGCCGATGAATGGGTTAATGGAGCCGTAGAATTGACCGAGCAATACGCCCGCCACCGCGGCCATCGCGGCACCAATGATAAAGGTGAGAGAGATAACACGGTCGGTGTTGATACCCAGCAGGCTGGCCATTTTCAGGTCTTCTGCACAGGCGCGGCAGGCGCGGCCCATGCGTGAATAACGGATGAACAGCGTCAGCGCCAGCATCGACAGGAAGGTCACCACCCAAATCACCAGTTGCATGGTGGAGAGCGTGGCCGCAAAGCCGTTGCTCTCGCCCAGCGTCCACTGGCCGGTGATCAGGCTTGGCAGCGCAAGATCGCGCGAGCCTTGCGTCAGGCTGACGTAGTTTTGCAGGAAGATCGACATCCCGATCGCGGAGATCAGCGCGATCAGGCGCTTGGACGATCGCACCGGCCGGTACGCCACGCGCTCGATGCTCCAGCCATAGGCGCTGGAGATGATCACCGCCATCACGAAACCGGCGGCGATCATCAGCCACGAGGTATCGATGCCCATCATCATCAGGGCGGCAATCACGATAAAGGAGACATAGCTACCGATCATGTACACCTCGCCGTGGGCGAAGTTGATCATGCCGATAATGCCGTAAACCATGGTGTAACCGATGGCGATCAGCGCGTAGGTGCTCCCGAGGGTCACCCCGTTGAACATCTGCTGAATAAAATAGAGAAACTGCTCGGACATAGTGAGGACCTGCTCTGGAGCTGAATAATTCCCTCTCCCGCGTGCGGGAAAGGGAATTTTGGGGGATTACTTAACTGCGGTAGAAGAGCCGTCTTTGTGCCATTTGAAGACACCAAATTCGAAGCCCTTCAGGTCACCTTTCTCATCCCAGTTCAGGTTGCCCATCACGGTTGGAACGGCAGCGCCCTCTTTCAGGTTCTTCGCAATCGCATCGGGCTCATCGCTCTTACTGCGCTCGATTCCGGCCACCAGCGCCTGAATCGCCGCGTAGGTGGTCCAGACGAACGGACCGGTTGGATCTTTGCGGTTAGACGCGGTGTTAGCTTTAATCGCATCAACAATCGCCTTGTTCTCTGGCAGCTGGTCATAACGTTTCGGCAGCGTGACAAACAGGCCTTCAGACGCATCGCCGGCGATGTTAGACAGAGAAGCATTGCCCACGCCTTCCGGGCCCATGAAGCCGGCATTCAGGCCAGCGGATTTTGCCTGACGCAGAATCTGGCCCAGCTCCGGGTAATAGCCACCGTAGTAAACGAAATCGACGTTTTCTTTCTTCAGACGCGCAATCAGCGTGGAGAAGTCTTTATCACCGGCGGTGATACCTTCAAACAGCACCACGTTGCCGCCTTTGGCTTTCAGGGTTTTCTGCACCGATTCCGCCAGACCCTGACCATATTGCTGTTTGTCATGCACCACAGCGATACGTTTTGGTTTGATGTGGTCGAGGATGTAGGTCGCCGCCGTTGGGCCCTGATCGGAATCCAGACCGGTAGTACGCAGCACGTCAGCATAGCCACGTGCCGTCAGTTCAGGCGCGGTAGCGGCTGGGGTGATCATCAGCACGCCTTCATCGTTATAGATGTCTGAAGCTGGCTGAGTAGAGGAGGAGCACAGATGACCGATAACGTATTTGATGCCGTCATTAACCACTTTGTTGGCAACCGCAACCGCTTGTTTCGGGTCACAGGCATCGTCATATTCCACGCCAACCAGTTTGTCACCGTTAACGCCGCCTTTGGCGTTGATGTCCTTAATCGCCTGCGCGGCACCGGTAAACTGCATGTCACCGTACTGCGCGACCGGACCGGTTGATGCGCCTACGATGGCAATTTTGATGTCTTTAGCCAGCGCCGCATGGCTCATCGCCAGGGCAACGCAGCCCGCCAGTAATGCGCGTCCTTTACTCATTTTCATGCGAACTTCCCCATCTGTTGTGTCGTGTTTGTTGTGATTGTTTATTTTCTGCCAGTCAAAGAGGAAAACTCATTCTGCAATAATGGGTTAGCACGCTTTTCTGGCATTTATAGGTAATAAGGCTTTATTTTTCAGGTTATTAAACAGGAACTTTCTTCTGTAAATCAACTGACATATTCAGAATTGACTGAGTGGATCAGCAGAATCGTCTGGTTGTTATGGCCGTTTTTTCAGCAGGATACCAGCGCGTTATGCTGGCTTTTTCAACTATCGTTGATGGCTTACTCCACAATCCTGGCAAACTGACCGGCATTTGACCTATTTTCATCAGAAAAAAGTGACAGCGCTCTGACTGTCTAAATTCGCTACACTATCGCCTTTGCACTAGTACAGGTATTAGGTATGAAGCTGACAATCCAGCGCTTAGCATCGTTAACCGCTCAGGATCGTATCGATTTAGCTAAAGTCTGGCCGGAAATCGATATTGTGCAACTGGAAGCACAACTCAGCGACACGCAGCGTTTGTATGCGGCGCGTTTTAACGACCGATTACTGGCGGCGCTGCAGCTGACCCTCAGCGGCACGCAGGGGAAAATCATCCACCTCAACGTTCGCGAAGTCACGCGTCGACGTGGCGTGGGGCAATACTTGCTGGAAGAGACAATCGCGCAGAATAGCGCGTTAGCAGATTGGTGGATTGCCGATGACGGCGACGCCGATCAGGGGGTGCGTGCGGCGTTTATGCAGGCTTGTGGTTTTCGTGCGCAGGCTGATGGTTGGGTACGTTGAAAGGATGTCGCGCGGAATGTCTGAGCATGTTGCGTAGCGACCAGGTAATAAAAAGGGCGACTTAAAAGTCGCCCCGTTTTTCCACCCGATCACTATCAGGCTTCAATCGCCACACGCAGTTTCTTCATGGCGTTCTTTTCCAGCTGACGCACGCGCTCCGCAGAGACGCCGTATTTGTCGGCCAACTCCTGCAGCGTGGTTTTGTTGTCATCGTCCAGCCAGCGGGCACGGATAATGTCCTGACTACGCTCGTCGAGGCTCAGCATCGCATCGCTCAGCTTGTCAGCCGCATGTGCATCCCAGTTGTCCTCTTCGATGCCATCGGCAAAGTCAGAGGTTTTATCCTGCAGATACAGCACCGGCGCCATCGCTTTGCCTTCGCCTGCTTCGTCATCAGACGACATGTCGAAAGTCATATCCTGCGCAGCCATGCGCGATTCCATTTCCAGCACGTCTTTACTGCTCACGCCCAGCTCGCGTGCGACCATTTCTACTTCGTCCTGGTTAAACCAACCGAGACGCTGTTTGCTTTTACGCAGGTTAAAGAACAGCTTGCGCTGCGCTTTGGTGGTCGCGACTTTCACGATACGCCAGTTACGCAGCACGTATTCGTGAATCTCTGCTTTAATCCAGTGCACGGCAAACGACACCAGGCGCACGCCGACTTCAGGGTTGAAGCGACGCACCGCCTTCATCAGGCCGATGTTGCCTTCCTGAATCAGGTCCGCCTGCGGCAAGCCGTAACCGGAGTAGTTACGAGCAATATGAACAACAAAGCGCAGGTGAGACAGGATCAGCGTCTTTGCTGCATCCAGATCGCCCTGGTAATGCAGCCGCTCAGCCAATGCTTTTTCCTCTTCTGCCGTCAGCACCGGCCAGTTGTTGGCAGCCCGAACGTAAGATTCCAGGTTACCCAGAGGAGCAATCGCTAAAGTTTGCATTTCTTTGGTCATTCAAACCCTCACAAATTCAATGGACTTGCTGCACAGTTCCTTGCGCAGACGCTACATTATGTCAACGTCGCGAAAAAACCAGAAGCAATCTGTGCTACTTGGACGACAAAGTTATCCACAAGTTCAATTATAGCAGTGAATATTTTACACACAGATGACGGCGGGGGATATAGGAGAATTCCTCTGCTCCCAGGTCGTCGGCAGCAGAGGAAGAGTATAGCAAAAAACGTTGCTTTTGGTTACTGCGGCGTAAAACGGCGTAAATGTTGCACTGTTGCCAGCCATGCGGCAATCCAGCCGATGATGGCGGCGATCAGCAGTAACAGCAGCCCTTCATCCCAGGAAAAACCTTCCAGCACAAAGGTGGTACCGAATACGGTTGCTACTTGCGCCACCACCGATTGCAGGCGCAACACCAGCACTTCGGAGAGCAGCAGCGACAGCACCGCGCCGCCCAAACCTAGCAGCGCACCGCCGTACAGGAATGGACGCAGGATAAAGCCGTCAGTGGCACCAATCAGCTTCTGCACGTTAATTGTATCGCGCCGCGCAAAGATGCTGAGCCGCACGCTGTTGCCGATCACCAGGAACACCGCAACCACCATCAGCAGGCCAATCATTGAGGCAATCTGTCCTACCAGCCCGGTTAGCGCCGCTAAACGCGCGAACCAGCTGTCATCCATACGCACTTCATCAACGCCCTGCACTTTAGATACGCGATCGCGCAGATTCGCCATGGTGTCCGAATTCTGGAAATTAAGTTTAGGCGTGATGATGGCTACCGCCGGCAGCGGATTCTGCTCCAGCATGTCCATCGAACCACCAAAACCAGACCAGTTGCGGAACTCATTCAACGCTTCTTCACGCGTCAGATAGTTGACGTTGTCCACGCCATCGAGCTGCTTGAGCTGCGCGGTGACATTCTCCGCTGCAGTGTCATCCAGCGCTTTATCCAGATAAACCGTTAGCTGCGGCGCGGGATACCACTGCGTCGCCGCCTGGCTGACGTTCTTCCACACCATGTAGCACACGCTCGGCAGCGTCAGGGAAATGGCGATCACCATCACCGTCAGCAGCGTCGCCAGCGGCTGACGCCACATATCCGACAGCGTGCCGCGCAGCGCATAGCGCCACTGTTCCTGCCAGCCGCCTTTCAGCGCCTTGCTTTTAGAGGGCTGCTTCGCTTTCGGCGCTGGTGCGCGCTTGTTGCGTTTATTGACCATCGTGGCCTCCGTGCAGACGTCCCTGATTAAGCGTCATCACGCGGTAATTCCGGCGTGCAATCAGCCCGACATCGTGCGTTGCCATCAACACCGTGACACCAACGCGGTTGAACTCTTCGAACAGGCGCAAGATATCTTCCGACAGCGCATTGTCGAGGTTACCGGTGGGTTCATCCGCCAGCAGCACCGCAGGCTTGTTCACCACCGCGCGGGCAATGCCGACGCGCTGCTGTTCACCGCCAGAGAGCTGAATCGGATAGCTTTTCGCTTTGTCGAGCAGGCCGACTTTATCCAGCGCGGCCGACACGCGCCGACGAATATCTTCGCCGCTGGCACCGGAAATAATCAGCGGGATCGCCACGTTGTCGTAGACCGAACGATCCATCAACAAATGGTGATCCTGGAAAATCATGCCGATTTGACGTCGCAGGAAAGGCACTTCGCTGTGACGCAGACGCGAAATATCGTGGCCGCTAAACCAGATCTGCCCGGCGCTCGGGCGCTCAATGCCACAAATCAGCTTTAGTAAGGTACTTTTCCCCGCACCGGAATGGCCGGTCAGGAACGCCATTTCGCCGGGACGCAGATGAAAATCCACTCCCTGCAGCGCCTGACGTCCTCCCAGGTAAGCTTTACTGACCTCTTCAAAGCGAATCATCCCAATCATTCCTCTCGGGCAAACAGTGCCTCAATAAAGTCTGCGGCCTTAAACGGCCGTAAATCCTCGATGCCTTCCCCAACACCGATATAACGAATCGGAATGCCGAACTGATCGGCAACCGAGAAGATCACGCCGCCTTTGGCGGTTCCATCCAGTTTCGTCAGGGTGATGCCGGTCAGGCCCACCGCTTCATGGAACAGTTTGGCCTGGCTGATAGCGTTTTGCCCGGTGCTGGCGTCGAGCGTCAGCATCACTTCATGCGGCGCATCTTCGTCCAGCTTCTTCATCACGCGGGTAATTTTCTTCAGCTCTTCCATCAGGTGCGATTTGTTCTGCAGACGACCCGCGGTATCGGCGATCAGTACATCCACATTGCGCGACTTGGCCGCCTGGATGGCGTCAAAAATCACCGAGGCAGAATCTGCGCCGGTATGCTGCGCCACCACAGGAATGTTGTTGCGCTGGCCCCAGACCTGCAGCTGCTCAACGGCGGCGGCACGGAAGGTATCGCCCGCTGCCAGCATCACCGATTTGCCCTGCGCCTGATACTGACGCGCCAGCTTACCGATGGTGGTGGTTTTACCCACGCCGTTGACGCCCACCATCAGGATGACGAATGGCGTTTTGCCACCCACTTCCAGCGGCTGATCCACTTTTTCCAGAATACCGGACATTTCCGCTTTCAGCAGGCCATACAGCGCTTCCGCATCGCGTAGCTGCTTGCGGTTGGCCTGTTGTGTCAGATTGGTGATGATGCGGCGGGTGGTTTCGACGCCAACGTCGGCAATCAGCAGCTGCTCTTCCAGCTCTTCAAACAGATCGTCATCGATTTTCTTGCCGCGGAACAGGCTGATAAAGCCCGAACCGAGGTTTTCGCGGGTTTTTACCAGGCTGCGTTTCAGTCGGGCGAAGAAGCCCTCTTTGGTCGGACGCTCCTGCTCCTGCGCGATGATTGGCGCAGCGGCCAGCGGCAGATCGCTCACGGTATCCTGCGTGGCTTCGGCTAGCTCAGCATCTTCCGCATAGGTTTCCGCTAACGCCAGCGCTTCCAGTTCTTCGTCAGTTAATGGCGCTTCTTCGTGCAGTTCAGGCTCATCAATTGCCAGCTCTTCCAGCTGCGGCTCTTCTTCGATAGGTGCCACATCCGGCGCTGCTATCTCTTCTGGCAGCACCTCTTCAACGATTGCGGTAACCGGCTCAGGTTCCTGCGGCTCGATGACCGGCTCTTCAATCAGTTCCGGTTCAACCTGCTGCTGTTCCGCCACCTGTTCGGTGACGGCGACGGTTTCAACAGCCTGCGCTTCGGCGCGATCGAGCGCACTCTCTTCAACGGCAGGCTCAGCGACCACCTCGGCAGTTTGCTGCTGCTCTTCAGCAGGTTGTTGCGTCTCTTCTTCTTTGCCAAAGCCTAACCAGGAAAAAAAGCCGCGTTTTTTCTCTTTTGCCATTGTGTGACCCTACTCCTCGATGGCTTATTCCCGGTAGCACGCTTGTTCCCAGGGGATAAAATATTCAATTTTAAGCGGGTGAGCGGCGTAAAAATCAGGTAATTACGCGCGCTATACCAACTCAGTAGTCTAACACTTTCCAGCCAGCGCACCACAGCACCCTTTTTTAACGTTTCTTCTGCCCGCTACGCCCGTTAAACTACGCAACAAAATATGACGAGTTGTGAGCGAAATGAGTAAATCCCCCCGCAGCAGCAGCGCTGGCCAGATCCGCATCATTGGCGGTCAGTGGCGCGGCCGTAAATTACCGGTGCCGGATAGCGCAGGTTTGCGCCCGACCACCGATCGTGTACGTGAAACCCTGTTTAACTGGCTGGCGCCGGATATTCAGGAAGCGCGCTGCCTCGATTGCTTCGCCGGCAGCGGCGCGTTAGGGCTGGAAGCGCTGTCTCGCTATGCAGCGTCGGCCACGCTGCTGGAGCTGGAGCGTTCGGTGGCGCAACAGCTGTCACAGAATCTGCAAACGCTGCGTGCTACGCAGGCAAAAGTGGTGCAAACCAACACGCTGCAGTGGTTAAGCCAGCCGGGCGAACCGTTTGACGTGGTGTTTGTTGACCCGCCTTTCCGTAAAGGGCTGTTACAGGAAACATTGTCGCTGCTGGAGCAAAATGGCTGGTTAGCGGCTGAAGCGCTGATTTATGTCGAGAGCGAAGTGGAAAACGGCACACCTGTCGCACCCGCAAATTGGGATTTGTACCGCGAGAAGATTGCCGGTCAGGTGGCTTATCGCTTATATCAACGCCAACAGGAGACGCACGATGTGGCTTAATTTGGGACGTTTGCTGATGATTTGCGTCTGGGCCTTTTTATTGCTCAATCTGGTGCAACCTTTCCCAACGCCGCTGCGCTATTTCGTGCACGTGGCGCTGTTCTTTATGGTGATTATGCACGGCCTGCAGCTAGTGTTGCTGCGCGCCACCCAGCCAAAAGACGCCCCAAAACTGAGCGGCGTAACCCAGGCGAAGATCTTCTTTTTTGGCGTGTTTGAGCTGCTGGCGTGGCAGAAAAAGCATTATCCGAAGATGTAGTTTCGTGCGGTTTATAGCCAGGTCGCCATGAATGGCGGCCCTATTGGGCCGGAGTAAAACTCACAAAACGCGTGCCTTTCATCTTCAACTCGCCCTTCGCGCCCTTATCGATCTGGTGATACTGGTTCGCATTCACCGTCACTTTAATATCGCTGGCACCGTTCAGCGGATGGAACCAGGCTTCATATTTCATCTCTTCCGCCACAATCTCTTCACGCTGACGTGAACGGCGATTGGGCGACGGAAATTCGCGTTTGGTTTTCACTTCCACGCTCAGCGAGCGCACCGGCGAGGCATCGTTCACCGCCGTTTCGCGGCGCTGTTTAATAAACTGACGGGTCGCCAAAACGGCAATAATGGCCAGTACGATGAAAAAGATTAGCGGTGGTTTGCTCATGATTTATCTCGTGCTTTGCGTTAATTCGGAACGGGTAAAGACGACAAAGCATACAACCAGAGTCGGCTGATTGTCACATTTGGCGCCGGTAACTTACACTGAGAGGGTGATTTTGGGAAAATTCATCAAACTGGCGGACATTTCGTCCAGAAAAGGGAGAAAACATGCTTTGGTCTTTCCTTGCCGTACTTTTTTCCGGCTGGCTTTACGTCGATGCTTCATATCGCGGTCCGCAATGGCAACGCTGGCTATTTAAACCTGTCACCTTGCTGTTACTCGTTGCCTGGGCGTGGCAAGCGCCAACCTTCAACACCACCGATTATTTGATTCTGGCCGGGCTGGTCGCCACGCTGGTGGGTGACGCGTTAATGCTGTTACCGCGTCAGCAAATGCTCTATGCGCTAGGCGCATTCTTCCTGTCGCATCTGCTGTACACCATCAGTTTTGCCGCACACATGACCATGAGTTTCTTCTGGCCGATTCCCCTCACCTTCCTGATCATTGGCGTGATCGTTATCGGGATTCTGTGGAGCAAACTGGAAGATCTGCGCTGGCCTATCTGCACCTTGATCGGCATGACGCTAGTGATGAACTGGATGGCGGCGGAGAACTACTTCTTCCGTCCAACTGACTTCAGTTTCTCGCTGCTGGTGGGTGCCGCGTTGCTGCTGTTAGCCAATATTGTCTGGTTTATCTCGCATTATCGCCGCCGTTTCAGCGCCGATAGCGCGATTGTCGCCGCCTGCTACTTCGCCGGTCACTTCATGATTGTGCGTTCACTGTGGCTCTACTGAAGATAACCTTACCTTCCGCTTGACTCTGGAGTCCACTCCAGAGTGTAGCATTAGGGCGCGGGCATCAGCCCGCCCCTGATTCCGGAGGTTACATGCATCAACATGCTCACCCTTGCCGCTGTGGCAAATCACACCGTCAGTCACAGCCGCTGTGCTCGATTCGCAGCGTAAAACCCGCAACATTGAACATCTCCGCGGCGCAGCCCATCACGCCAGACAGCGATTGCGGCTGCTGTGACAGCGAAAGCGGCTCGCCAGGCGGCGAAAGCGACGCCGAAAGCGACAGGCCCGCCCTCTCTTCACATCAATTCCGCTGGCAGATTGCGGGCATGGATTGCCCCAGCTGCGCGCGTAAAATCGAAACCGCCGTGCAACGTGTACCGCAGGTTCAGCAAGCACGCGTGATTTTTGCCAGTGAAAAACTGGTGGTCGATGCCGACCAGGATATCCGCGCCATCATTGAACAGGTGGTGAAAAATGCCGGCTTCGCGCTGAGCGCCAGCGATTCCCCATCGCCTCCACAACCCGAAAGCCGCTGGCAGGAAAACGCCGGTTTGCTGCTGCTTGGCGGAATGATGCTCGCCAGTTGGCTGCTGAGCCAGCTTTCGCCGGTTTGGGGCGATCGCCTGTTTATCGCCACCACGTTGATAGGTTTAGCGCCGATCGCGCGCAGCGCCTGGAAGCTCCTGCGCAGTGGTTCGCCGTTCAGCATTGAGATGCTGATGACCATTGCCGCCGCCGGTGCGCTGGTGATTGGCGCGCACGCCGAAGCCGCGATGGTGCTGCTGCTGTTTCAACTGGGTGAACGCCTCGAAGCGTACGCCGCCGCACGCGCACGCCGTG
The DNA here is from genome assembly GCF_002858935.1 of Pantoea endophytica. GTDB lineage: Bacteria > Pseudomonadota > Gammaproteobacteria > Enterobacterales > Enterobacteriaceae > Pantoea > Pantoea leporis. The sequence continues at coordinate 99,312 of NZ_PJRT01000024.1, forward strand.
GCGTCACCGCGCTGATGGCGCTGCGTCCCGCTACCGCCACGCGCATCAACGGCACACAGCGGGAAAACGTCCGCTTAGAAGCGCTGCAGCCCGGCGATGTGATTGAAGTGGCGGCCGGCGGACGTTTACCGGCCGATGGCGAACTGCTGCACGCCAGCGCCAGCTTTGATGAAAGCGCGTTGACCGGCGAATCGCTGCCGGTAGCGCGTGAGCCAGGCGAGCAGATCATGGCCGGTGCCACCAGCCTTGATCGTCTGGTGACGCTGAAAGTCATTTCCCAGCCGGGCCAAAGTGCCATTGACCGCATCCTGCAACTGATTGAGGAAGCCGAAACCCATCGTGCGCCGGTTGAGCGCTTTATCGATCGCTTCAGCCGCATCTATACGCCCGCCATTATGCTGCTGGCGCTGCTGGTGATGGTGCTGCCGCCGCTACTGGGCTTTGGCGCGTGGTTGCCGTGGATTTATAAAGGGCTGACGCTGTTGCTGATTGGTTGCCCCTGTGCGCTGGTGATCTCCACGCCCGCGGCCATCACTTCCGGCCTGGCTGCTGCCGCGCGTCAGGGCGCGCTGATCAAAGGCGGCGCGGCGCTGGAGCGGCTCAGTCGCGTAAATATGATGGCGTTCGACAAAACCGGCACGCTGACCGCCGGTAAACCGCAGATCAGCCACATCCAGCCATTTGGCGTGATGGCGGAAAACAACTTGCTCACCATCGCCGCCGCCGTTGAACAGGGTTCCACCCATCCGCTGGCGCGGGCGATTGTTATCGAGGCCGAGCGGCGCGCGCTCACGCTTCCGCAAGCTGCACAGCAGCAAACGCTGGCCGGCAGTGGTATTCGCGCTGCGATAGATGGCGTGACCTATCAACTGCTGACGCCGCGCGAAGTCAGCCATCTTGATAATGCACAACAGCAGCAGATTGCTCAGCTGGAAGCGCAAGGCCAAACCGTGGTGCTGCTGTTGCAGGAGCAGCAGGTTCTTGGCGCGTTAGCCTTGCAGGATCAGTTGCGCGCTGAAGCCCTCAGCGCGCTGTCTGAACTGAAGAAGCTTGGTGTTAACAGCATGATGCTGACCGGCGACAATCCACGCGCGGCTGCGGTCATTGCCGCTAAGCTCAACATCGATTATCGCGCAGGTTTACTGCCCGCCGATAAAGTTGCGGCGGTGAGGACGTTAGGCACACAGCACGCATTGGCAATGGTCGGCGATGGCATTAACGATGCGCCCGCCATGAAAGCCGCCACCATCGGCATTGCGATGGGCAGCGGCACCGATGTGGCGCTGGAAGCCGCAGATGTGGCATTAACGCAAAATCAGCTGGCGATTCTGCCGCGCACCATTGTGCTGGCACGGCGCACGCGTGCCATCATTCGTCAGAACGTGGCGCTGGCGTTGGGATTAAAGGCGATTTTTCTGGTCACCACGCTGCTCGGCTTCACCGGTTTGTGGCTGGCGGTCTTAGCGGATTCCGGTGCCACCGCACTGGTGACAGCCAACGCGCTGCGCTTGCTGCGTCAGCGTTAGGCGCCTTTTTTAATCAGAAACTGGTACGGCAAGCTTTCGGTCTGCTGTGCCAGCAACTCATGCTCCATAAAGCGGCAGAAACCAGGGATATCGCGCGTGGTGGCGGGATCGTCAGCAATGATCAGCAAGGTTTCACCGGCCTGCATGCTGCGCACGGTTTTACGCACCATCATTACCGGCTCCGGGCAGCGCAGGCCAAGGGCATCAAGCTGATGGTCTGGCGCAGAAAAGGGATCGCTCATGATTCTCTGTCAGTTGTTAGGGATGGGCGCTCATTCTAGCGCGCGAATAAGCCAACGCAAGGCGATAACGATTGCGTTAAAATTAACCATTGCATAAATTGCGCAACGCGTTAAGATGCCGCCGATTTTTTATTTACCACCGTGCCAATGCACGAACCTGGGTTCCCTCACCCCATCACTAAAAAGGCTTACAATGATTAACTTCTCTGCACGTCAGCGCATGCATGCGCTGTTTTGGCTATCGCTATTTCATCTGCTGGTGATCACCTCCAGTAACTATCTGGTCCAGCTGCCGGTTTCCATCTTCGGTTTTCACACCACATGGGGCGCGTTTAGCTTTCCGTTTATTTTCCTCGCCACCGATCTGACCGTGCGCATCTTTGGCGCGCCGCTGGCACGTCGCATTATTCTGGCGGTGATGATTCCCGCGCTAGTGATCTCCTACATTGTTTCCTGCGTGTTCTATCAGGGCGAATGGCAAGGTTGGGCGTCACTGGAAGAGATGAATCTGTTTGTTGCCCGTATCGCCTGCGCCAGCTTTATGGCTTATGCGCTGGGACAAATCCTCGATGTGCACGTTTTTAACCGTTTGCGCCGTTTATCGCAGTGGTGGATTGCGCCAGCGGCAGCGATGTTCCTCGGTAATATCAGCGATACGCTGGCCTTCTTTTTCATCGCCTTCTACAAGAGCCCAGATCCGTTTATGGCCACGCATTGGGTCGAAATCGCGCTGGTGGATTACAGCTTCAAGGTTCTGATCTGCATGATCTTCTTCCTGCCCGCTTACGGCGTGCTGCTGAATGCCATGCTGAAGCGCTTAGCCGAACGTTCCGCGCAGCAGCAGATCAATTTCGGCTGATTGCACATACACTAAATGCCGCATTACGCTAAGATTTCCTGACACTCCGGCGGTTGCTTTTGCTAACTAAATCCGCTTGTATAACGGCTGACTGGAATCATGTAAAAGGGAAAAGAATGCGTAACGTAGTGAAATATGTGGGTATTGGCCTGTTGGTTATCGGCCTGGCGGCATGTGACCAGAAGAAAGATGATGCGGCAGCGAACAGCAACGGTGCGAGCGCCAGCCAGTCGGCCCAGACGGTTAACCTGATGGACGGCAAACTGAGTTTCTCTTTGCCGGCGGGCATGTCTGACAAGAGCGGCAAGCTCGGCTCTGAATCCACCAACATGCACGTCTATGCCGACGAAACCGGTCAGCGCGCGATTATCGTGATTGCCGGCGACCCAACCAACGAAGCGCTTGATGCGCTGGCACAGCGTCTGGAACAGCAGCAGCGCGGTCGCGATCCTCAGCTGCAGGTGGTGTCTAATAAAGCGGTGACGCTGAAAGACCAGCCGGCACAGCAGCTGGATACGGTGATTTCTGCCAACAATCAGACCTCATGGTCTTCGGTGATTCTGGCGAAAGTGGATGGCAAACTGCTGACGCTGCAAATTACCTTGCCAGCCGACAACCAACAGCAAGCGCAAAGCGATGCTGATGGGATCGTCAAAAGCATCACGTTGAAATAATACCCTTCATCCTTCGAACGGCAGGTGCGTTGGCTGCATTCGTTCACCCCGGTCACTTACTAAAGTAAGCTCCCGGGGATTCGCTCATTTGCCGCCTTCCTGCCGTCCAAATGATTTTGGGTATCGATTTGGGTGTTCACGTAGGGTCGCCATTCATGGCGACTTGGTTCTGCAATCCTCGCCTTACAATCTCACTGGCGAAATGTGCCAGATCTCATCCGCATATTCCTGAATGGTGCGGTCCGACGAGAAATAACCCATATTGGCGATATTCAGCGCCGCGCTACGTTGCCACTTATCCGGCTGGCGATACAGCTTGTCCACCTTGTCCTGGGTGTCCACATAGCTGCGGTAATCCGCCAGCAGCTGATAGTGATCGCCGAAGTTCACCAGCGCATCAAACAGATTGCGATAGCGCCCTGGCTCCTGCGGGCTGAACACCCCGCTGGCGATTTGCGTCAGCGCCTGATGCAGCTCAGGATCATCCTCATAATACTTACGCGGGTTGTAACCGTCGGTGCGCAGCTTCTCGACCTGCGGCGTAGTGTTACCGAAGATAAAGATATTCTCCTTGCCGACATGCTCCAGCATCTCAACGTTGGCACCATCCAGCGTACCGATGGTTAACGCGCCGTTCAGCGCAAACTTCATGTTACTGGTGCCAGAGGCTTCGGTACCGGCAGTGGAGATCTGCTCGGAGAGATCCGCCGCCGGAATGATGATCTGCGCCAGGCTCACGCCATAGTTTGGAATGAACACCACCTTCAGCTTGTTCTTCACCTGCGGATCGTTGTTGATCACATTGGCGACGTCGTTGATCAAGTGAATGATGTGTTTCGCCACGTAATAGGCCGACGCCGCTTTGCCGGCGAAGAGATTAACGCGCGGCACCCATTCAGCGCTGGGATCGGCCTTGATGCGGTTGTAGCGCGTGATAACGTGCAGCACGTTCAGCAGCTGACGTTTGTATTCGTGGATGCGCTTGATCTGCACATCAAACAGCGCATGCGGATCGAGCACGATATCCATGTTCTTCGCCACCCAATCCGCCAGGCGTTTTTTGTTGGCAAACTTGGCGTCGGCGATCTGCTGGATAAAGGCCGGATAATCGATCTGCGTGGTCAATTCGTTGAGCTGGCCAAGATCGGTGCGCCAGTTGCGGCCAATCGCCTCGTCCAGCACCTCGGAGAGCGCCGGATTCGCCAGCGCCAGCCAGCGACGTGGCGTCACGCCGTTAGTTTTATTGCAGAAACGGCCCGGGAACAGACGCGCGAAGTCAGCGAACAGCGATTGCACCATCAAGTTGGAGTGCAACTCTGACACACCGTTAACTTTGTGGCTCACCACCACCGCCAGCCACGCCATGCGAATGCGGCGGCCGTCGTTCTCATCGATGATCGAGATGCGCGCTAACAGCTCCCAATCATCCGGGTAATATTCCTGAATGGTTTTCAGGAAGTAGTCGTTAATTTCAAAAATAATGCTGAGATGACGCGGCAGGATCTTGCCAATCATATCCACTGGCCAGGTTTCCAGCGCTTCCGTCATCAGCGTGTGGTTGGTGTAGGAGAACACCTGACAGGTCACTTCAAAGGCATCGTCCCAGCTGAATTTCTGCTCGTCGATCAGTATGCGCATCAGTTCCGGGATCGCCAGCACCGGATGCGTATCGTTGAGGTGGATGGCAATTTTGTCCGGCAAATTGTCCCAGGTTTCATGCATCTGCCAGTGACGATTGAGAATATCCTGCACCGTCGAGGAGACGAGGAAATACTCCTGACGCAGACGCAGCTCGCGCCCCGAATAGGTGGAGTCATCGGGATAGAGCACGCGCGACACGTTTTCCGAGTGGTTTTTATCTTCTACTGCGGCGAAGTAATCACCCTGGTTGAACTTACCGAGGTTGATTTCGTTACTGGCCTGCGCGCCCCACAAGCGCAGCGTGTTGGTGGCATCGGTATCAAAACCGGGAATGATTTGATCGTAAGCCATCGCCACGATCTCCTCGGTTTCCACCCAGCGCACCCGCGCGCCTTCATGCTGCAGACGGCCACCGAAACGCACTTTGTAGCGCGTATTAAAGCGCTGAAATTCCCACGGATTGCCGTACTCCAGCCAATAATCCGGCGATTCGCGCTGCTGCCCGTCGACGATATTCTGCTTAAACATGCCGTAGTCATAACGAATGCCGTAGCCGCGCCCCGGTAAACCGAGCGTGGCGAGCGAATCCAGGAAGCAGGCCGCCAAACGTCCCAAACCGCCGTTACCGAGGCCGGGATCGTTCTCCTCTTCCATCAGTTCGCTGAGGTCGAGGCCCATCTCTTCCAGCGCCTGATTGAGATCCTCATAAATGCCCATCGCCAGCAACGCGTTGCCGAGCGTGCGCCCCATCAGGAACTCCATCGACAGGTAATAAACCTGCCGCACATCCTGCGAGAGCTGCGCGCGGCTGGAGCGCAGCCAGCGTTCCACCATGCGATCACGCACCGCCAGCAGCGCGGCGTTGAGCCACTCATGCTTATTCGCGATCGATGGATCTTTACCAATAGTAAACATCAGCTTATAGGCGATTGAGTGCTTCAGTGCATCAACCGTCAGCGTGGGTGAGGCATAGGTGAAAGGTGCATTCATATCAAGTATCCCAATCTCTCATTACAGCAAACGTTGATAAAGATCGCGGTAGGCTTGTGCTGCCACCTGCCAACTAAAATCCATCCCCATCGCCTGCCGCTGAACGTAACGCCAGAGTGCAGGACGAGACCACAGAACAAATGCGCGCCGAATCGCCCGCAGCAGCGACCAGGCATTACTGTCTTCAAAGGTGAAACCGCTGGCGACGCCATCCGCCAGATTCTCAAGCGAGCTGTCTTGCACCGTATCCGCCAGTCCGCCAGTGCGACGCACCAGCGGCAGCGTACCGTATTTCAAACCATACAGCTGGGTTAAGCCGCACGGCTCAAAACGGCTCGGCACCATAATCACATCCGCGCCGCCAACAATGCGGTGCGAGAAGGCTTCGTGATAACCAATCTGCACGCCAACGCGGCCCGGATGCTCCGCCGCCGCCGCAAGGAAACCTTGCTGCAGCTCCGCATCGCCCTGGCCGAGCAGCACCAACTGTCCGCCCTGCGCCAGTAAGCCCGGTAGCGCTTCCAGCACCAGATCCAGCCCTTTCTGTTTGGTCAGACGGCTGATGACGCAGAACACCGGTGCTTTGTCATCCACCTTCAGGCCCATGGCAATTTGCAGCTGGCGCTTGTTCTCCGCTTTGCTCTCCAGCGTTTCGCTGTCGTAGCGCGCGGTGAGCAGCAGGTCGTGCGCCGGGTCCCAGATGCCGGGATCGACGCCGTTCAAAATCCCGCTCAGGCGCCCTTCACGCAGTCGCTGTTCGAGCAGTGATTCCATGCCGTAACCAAATTCCGGTCGGGTAATCTCCAGCGCGTAAGTCGGGCTGACCGCCGTAATGTGATCGGCAAAGAACAGCCCCGCCTTGAGGTAGGAAATTTGCCCGAAGAACTCCAGTCCATGCATGTCGAAGAACGCGCGCGGGATCTGGATCTCATCCAGATGACGCGCCGAAAACAGCCCTTGATACGCCAGATTATGCACGGTGAACACCGTTTTCGCCGGACGCCCGCGCGCCGCAATATAGGCGCAGGTTAAGCCAGCATGCCAGTCATGCGCATGCACGATATCTGGCTGCCAGTCGGTATCCAGCCCGCTGGCAATCTCGGCGCCCATCCAGCCCAGCAGCGCAAAACGCAGATAGTTATCGACGTAAGCAAACTGCGACGTATCGTGATACGGGCTGCCGGGACGTTCATACAATCCCGGCGCATCGATTAAATAAATACCAACGCCGTTAAATTGTCCAAAAAGTAAGCGTACCGGTCCCGCAAAAGTTTGCAACTCCGCCAGGACCTCTGTATCAGGAATCCCTTTACGCAGATCCGGAAAGGCGGGAATCAACACCCGCGCATCCGTACCATCGGCTATTTGCGCCTGTGGTAATGCACCGACGACATCAGCCAGTCCGCCGGTTTTCAACAGCGGGAAAAGCTCTGAACAGACATGTAAAACCTGCATCCTGAACCCCTATTGTTATCGCACACGTTCCACGCGGCAATTTTCTCTATATTCTTTCGTCACTTACTGACCGCCTCCGGCCAATTTGGCCAGCATGGCGCGCGTCACCAGTACGATGCCCTCTTCAGAACGGTAAAAACGACGGCTGTCTTCGTCGGGGTTTTCGCCAATGACCATACCTTCTGGCAGTTCGCAGGCGCGATCGATCACGCAGCGACGCAGACGACACGATCGGCCAACCACCACATCAGGCAGCAGCACTGCGGAATCAATATTGCAAAACGAGTTGATGCGAATACGCGGGAACAGCACCGAGTTCACCACCACCGAACCGGAGATGATGCAGCCGCCCGAGACCAGCGAATTCATTGTCATGCCGTGGCTGCCGGATCGATCCTGAACAAATTTCGCCGGCGGCAGCGGCTCCATGTGGGTACGAATCGGCCAGCTGTGATCGTACATATCCAGCTCAGGCGTGACCGACGCTAAATCGAGATTGGCGCGCCAGTAAGCTTCCAGCGTTCCAACGTCGCGCCAGTACGGCTCGGCGTTTTCATCAACCTGCACGCAGGAGAGCGTGAAGGAGTGCGCATACGCCTCGCCGCTGGCGACAATTTTCGGCAGCAGATCTTTGCCGAAATCGTGGCTGGAATCGGCTACATGCAGATCCTCTTCCAGCAGCTGGTAAAGGTAATCGGCGTTGAACACGTAAATGCCCATGCTGGCCAGCGCGCGGGTATCGTCACCCGGCATTGACGGCGGCTTCGGCGGTTTTTCGACAAAATCGATCACGTTGTTTTCGGCATCCACCGCCATCACCCCAAACGCCGTGGCTTCAGCTAACGGCACCGGCAAGCAGGCGATGGTGCATTTGGCACCGCGATCGACGTGGTCGAGCAGCATGCGCGAGTAATCCATTTTGTAGATGTGATCCCCGGCGAGGATCACGATGTACTGCGCGTTATAGCGGCGAATAATGTCGAGGTTTTGCGTCACCGCATCGGCAGTCCCGCGATACCAATGTTCGGTAGCGGCACGCTGCTGCGCCGGCAGCAGATCGACAAACTCGTTCATCTCTTCGTTGAACAGCGACCAGCCACGCTGGATGTGCTGCACCAGCGTATGCGACTGATATTGGGTGATCACGCCGATGCGCCGAATGCCCGAGTTGATGCAGTTGGACAGCGCAAAGTCGATGATGCGGAACTTGCCACCGAAGTGCACGGCAGGTTTGGCGCGTTTCGCGGTGAGATCTTTCAGGCGCGTACCGCGCCCGCCAGCAAGGATCAGGGCGACCGTTTGTGTAGGGAGCTGGCGCGCCAGCATCAGATGATCTGTTCTATCTAATTTCACCATGTCTGACTCCTTATGATTGCTTTAGGAACACACACACACCGTGTGCGGGACCGTGCCAGACAGTTGTCAGGATGGGGTTATCTTCCCCGGCGAAAGGAGGAATGGCACGCCACTCTCCGTCTGGTAAGGCGATATCACTCACCGATTCCGTGGCGTTTATTGTTATTAACCAGCGGCCGGAGAGCAGGATCTGCATTCGGTGCGTCCCCTGTTCCCACTGCTCGGCTTCCAGTGGTGTGCCGCTGGCATTGCACCACTGCACGCTGCCATCGCCCTCCTGCCACCAGCGATCCTGCGTCAACGCGGGAATGCGCTGGCGCAGACGGATTAACGCAGCAGTGAAGTCGACCAGGCCAAAATCATCCTGTTGCCAGTTCAACCAGGTCAGCGGGTTGTCCTGACAATAGGCGTTGTTGTTGCCATGCTGGCTGTGACCGCGTTCGTCACCCGCCAGCAGCATCGGCGTGCCCTGCGCCAGCAGCAGCGTGGTCAGTAAGCCATGCACGCTGCGCCGCCGCCGTTCGACAATATCGAAATTGACCTGCAGTCCCTCTTTGCCGTGGTTATGGCTGAAGTTACTGCTGCTGCCGTCGCGATTGTCTTCGCCGTTAGCCTGATTGTGTTTGTTGTTAAAACTCACCACATCGCGCAGCGTGAAGCCGTCGTGAGCGGTAATGAGATTGATGCTGGCGTGCGGCAGCCGCGCCTCACGCTGGAAAACGTCGCTGGATGCGGCAAAACGGCGGGCGAAATCGCCATTATTCAGTTGACCATGCAGCCAGTAACGGCGCGCCGCATCGCGAAAATGGTCGTTCCACTCGGCGAAGTCCGGCGGAAAGTTGCCGACCTGATAACCGCCGGGGCCGATGTCCCACGGCTCGGCAATCAGCTTCACCTGCGACAGCAGCGGACAGGCTTTGATGGCGGCAAACAGCGGCGCATCCTGATGAAACTCCGGTGTGCGTCCCAGCACGCTGGCGAGGTCAAAACGGAACCCATCAACATGGCAAACACGCACCCAGTAGCGCAGCGCTTCCAGCGCCCACGTCATCACCTGCGGATGACTAAGATTTAGCGTGTTGCCGCAGCCGGTCCAGTTTTGATATTCGCCGTTGCCATCCAGCCAGTAATAGCTGGCGTTATCCACGCCGCGCAGGGAAATCGTTGGCCCGATCTCTTCCAGCTCGGCGGTATGGTTGAACACCACATCCAGAATCACTTCGATGCCCGCGGCATGCAGTGCTTTAACCGCCTGCTGAAACTCCTGCAGCGGCGTTAAACCGTTTTCGCCCGAGGCGTAACGCGCATCCACCGCCCACAAGGCAAAGGGGTTGTAGCCCCAGTAATTACTCAATCCCAAACGGCGCAGGCGCGGCTCGCTGGTGAATTGGGCAATCGGCAGCAGTTCCAGCGCGGTGATGCCGAGGTGGCGCAGGTACTTCACCATAGCAGGATGACCCAGCGCCGCATAAGTGCCACGCAACCTTTCCGGAATTTCCGGATGCTGCTGGGTTAAGCCGCGTACGTGTGCTTCATAGATCACCGTGTTGCCCCACGGCGTCCGCGGCGCGTGATCGTCCTCCCAGTCAAAATCTTCGGCAGTCACCAACGATTTCGGCGCGATGGCGGCGTTATCCAAACCATCCGGCTCGCGTTCGCCGCCGTTGAAACGCGCGTCGTCCGCCACTTCACCCGCCACCGCTTTGGCGCAGGGATCGACCAACAGCTTAGCCGGATTGAAGCGATGTCCCTGCTGCGGCGCCCACGGACCGTGAACGCGATAGCCGTAGCGCTGGCCGGGCTTCAGCGCGGGAAAATAGCCGTGCCAGATATCACCGCTGCGCGCGGGCAGCGCGAAACGGCGCTCAGCACCGTGCGCGTCGAACAGGCAGAGTTCAACGCGTTCGGCATGCTGGGAGAACAGCGTGAAATTAACGCCGTGCCCATCATAGTGCGCACCTAACGGTTCCGGCTGCCCCTGCTCCAGCATCAGTCGCTCTCCCGCACCAGCCAAAGCGTTGCCAGCGGCGGTAAGGTCAAACTCAGCGACTGCGGCCGACCGTGACTCTCCATCTCATCGGTGTGTACCACGCCGTGATTGCGCGTGTCGCTGCCGTGATAATCGTGCTGATCGGTATTCATGATCTCGCGCCAGCCGCCACGCTGGTTGACGCCAAAGCGATAGTTGTGACGCGCCACTGGCGTAAAGTTGCTGGCTACGATGATTTCATTGCCGTCGCGATCGCGGCGCACAAATACAAACACGGAGTTTTCGTAGTCATCGACCACCAGCCACTCAAAACCTTGCCCATCAAAGTCGAGTTGATGCAGCGGCGCGTAATGGCGATAGGTGTGATTGAGATCGCGCACCAGACGATGCACGCCGTTGTGCCAGTTATCCTCACCTTCCAGCAGATGCCAGTCGAGGCTGGTGTCGTGGTTCCATTCGCGACCCTGCGCAAATTCATTGCCCATAAATTGCAGCTTCTTACCGGGGAAACCCCACATCCAGCCGTAATAGGCGCGCAGGTTAGCGAACTTTTGCCAGGCATCGCCCGGCATGCGATCGAGAATCGAACGTTTGCCGTGCACCACTTCGTCATGCGACAGCGGCAGCACGAAGTTTTCGGTGTAGTTGTAAATCATGCCAAAGGTCATCAGCTGATGATGATAACGGCGATGCACCGGGTCGAGCTTCATATAGTCCAGTGTGTCGTGCATCCAGCCAAGGTTCCATTTGAACCAGAAGCCGAGGCCGCCATCTTCTGAAGGGCGCGTAACGCCGGGATAATCGGTGGACTCTTCCGCCACCGTGACGCTGCCCGGTGCGGCGCGACCCAAAACGCGGTTGGTGTGACGCAGGAACGAAATCGCTTCGAGGTTCTCGCGTCCACCAAACTGGTTCGGCACCCATTCGCCTTCGGCGCGGCTGTAATCACGGTAGATCATTGATGCCACCGCATCGACGCGCAGCCCATCAATGCCGAAACGCTCCATCCAGTACAAGGCGTTGCCGGAGAGATAATTGCTCACTTCACGGCGACCAAAGTTGTAGATCAGCGTGTTCCAGTCCTGATGAAAACCTTCGCGCGGATCGCTGTGTTCGTAGAGTTCGGTGCCATCGAACTTCGCCAGGCCGAAATCATCGCTTGGGAAGTGGCCTGGCACCCAATCGAGCAGCACGTTAATACCAGCATCATGCGCGGCGGCCACGAAGTGGCGGAACTCATCGCGCGTACCGAAACGGCGCGTCGGCGCATACATGCCGAGCGGCTGATAGCCCCAGCTGCCGTCGAAGGGGTGTTCGTTAATCGGCATCAGTTCGATGTGCGTGAAGCCCATCTCTTTAACGTAAGGAATCAGCTGTTCCGCCAGCTCTTTATAGCTGAGCCAGAAGTTGTTATCGGTGTGACGTCGCCATGAACCGAGGTGCACTTCATAAATCGAAATCGGCTGGTCAAAAGCATTGGCGGCCTTACGCTGCGGCTGCATCTCGGTTTTCGGCGGCAGCCCGCAGATCATCGAGGCGGTTTGCGGACGCATCTGCGCTTCAAAGGCGAAGGGATCGGCTTTGATGCGCATCTGGCCGGAATTATCCACGATTTCAAATTTATACAGCTGACCGTTTACCGCGCCCGGCACAAACAGTTCCCAGACGCCAAGTTCACGGCGAAAACGCATGGGATGACGTCGGCCATCCCAGAAGTTGAACTCGCCTACCACCGATACGCGACGCGCGTTAGGTGCCCAAACGGCGAACCGCGTGCCGTGCACGCCATCAATGGTGGTGCCGTGCGCGCCGAGGGTTTCGTAGGGACGCAGATGCGTGCCTTCACCCAATAACCATGCATCCATCTCCTCCAGCAGCGGGCCGAAGCGATAGGCATCATCAATCAGGTTTTGCTGGCCGTGCCAGTTCACCGCCAGCTGATAACCAAAGCGGTTTTTACGACGCGGAATCACGCCACTGAAGAAACCGCGTGAGTCGAGGCAGGTAAGCTGAGCACATTTGCGTCCGGTGTTGGTTTCAATGACCCAAACATCGGAGGCATCGGGCAGCAGCGCACGCACTTCAAGGCCTGCAGCCGTTTGGTGCATGCCCAGTAGTGAAAAGGGATCGGCATAATTCCCGGCAAAAAGGGCATTGATCGCCTGGCGATCGGGAAGCTCTGACATGACTTTCTTCCTATGATTTTGCGCAGGCGACCAGAGTCGGCAGGATTATCGCCTCGGGTGCGCTGCTTTTCATTGAGCCATAGGTACACCGTGAGGACACAACCGTCCGTGGGAAAGATCTTCACCGTGTACAACAACCATTCAGTTCGAAAAAACAAAAACAGTTAACAACCGGCACATCTCTGTTAAATCATAGCTTGGGGATAGCAGAAGCCAGGGAGGATCGTGAAAAATACTTATCGGGCAAGCAAAAAAGGGAAGCGGATCACTTGTCAGGCGCAATTTGCATGAATTTTTGCGGCCTGGATAATTAAAAAAAGGCCGGGAAACCCCGGCCTTTCTGGTTTGCCGCTGCGCTTAGTCGATCAGCAGACGCAGCATGCGGCGCAGCGGTTCAGCCGCGCCCCACAGTAACTGATCGCCCACCGTGAAGGCGGAAAGGTATTCCGGTCCCATGTTCAGTTTGCGCAGGCGGCCTACTGGCGTGGTCAGGGTGCCGGTGACGGCGGCTGGCGTCAGTTCGCGCATGGTGATGTCGCGGTCGTTTGGCACCACTTTCACCCATTCGTTATGCGAGGCCAGAAGCTGTTCGATTTCGCTCAGCGGCAGGTCTTTTTTCAGCTTCAGAGTGAATGCCTGGCTGTGGCAGCGCAGCGCACCAACGCGCACGCACAGGCCATCAACCGGAATCACACTGCTGGTACGCAGGATTTTGTTGGTCTCCGCCTGGCCTTTCCACTCTTCGCGGCTCTGGCCGTTATCCAGCTGCTTGTCAATCCACGGAATCAGGCTGCCCGCCAGCGGTACGCCGAAATTGTCGGTTGGCAACGTGCCAGAACGGGTGAAATCGGTCACGCTGCGTTCGATATCCAGAATTGCCGAAGCCGGATCCTGGAGCGATTTCGCCACGTGGTCATGCAGCATGCCCATCTGCGTCAGCAGTTCACGCATATGACGCGCGCCGCCGCCTGATGCCGCCTGATAAGTCGCCACCGAGGCCCATTCAACCAGATCGTTAGCAAACAGACCGCCCAGCGACATCAGCATCAGGCTGACGGTGCAGTTACCGCCGACAAAGGTTTTGATGCCGTTATCGAGGCCCTGACGAATCACGTTATGGTTAACCGGATCGAGAATGATGATGGCGTCATCTTTCATGCGCAGCGTGGAAGCCGCGTCAATCCAGTAACCCTGCCAGCCGCTTTCGCGCAGCTTCGGATAGACTTCACTGGTGTAATCGCCGCCCTGGCAGGTGATAATAATATCCAGCGCCTTCAGCGCCTCGATATCAAAAGCATCCTGCAGCGCACCGGTCGACTTACCGCCGAATGTCGGCGCCGCCTGACCAAGCTGTGACGTGGAGAAGAAGACCGGATTGATGACATCAAAATCGCGTTCTTCGCTCATGCGTGACATCAGCACTGAGCCGACCATGCCACGCCAACCAATAAAACCTACATTCTTCATTTTCTGTCCGTCTCGGGTGCTCTCGAAAGAGGCCGTGTGGTGCGAGGAAAAGACTGGCCGGATAATCGTGCCGGTCTGCGTAATAATCAGGTTTACCTATGACCGTCAACTCTACAAAATGCAGCACTTCTGGCAAGTGAATTAATTCGATTGCGCCAACTTTTTCAGCAGTACAACTAATAATGGCTAACCAACATGACTGAAATGATATCCGCGACCATATTGCTGTTGTTGATTATGGATCCGCTGGGCAACCTGCCGATTTTTATGTCGGTATTGAAGCATCTGGAACCCAAACGCCGCCGCGTGGTACTGATGCGCGAAATGCTAATTGCGCTGATTCTGATGCTGCTGTTTTTATTCGCCGGTGAACGCATCCTGGCGTTTCTCAATCTGCGCACCGAAACCGTGTCGATCTCCGGCGGCATCATTCTTTTCCTGATCGCCATCCGCATGATTTTCCCGTCAGAGGAGAGCAGCTCGAGTGGCTTGCCGGCCGGTGAAGAACCATTCCTTGTGCCGCTGGCGATTCCGCTGGTGGCCGGTCCGTCGCTGCTGGCGACGCTGATGCTGTTGTCGCATCAATATCCCAACCAAATGACGCACCTGGTCGGCGCGCTGCTGATCGCGTGGGGCGTGACGGTGGTGATTCTGCTGATGTCGGGGCTGTTTTTACGCCTGCTGGGCGACAAAGGCGTTAACGCGCTGGAGCGCCTGATGGGATTGATTTTGATTATGCTGGCGACGCAGATGTTCCTGGATGGGATTCGTACCTATCTGAAGCTGTAATACATTCAGAGCGCAGGCAGCGTAACGGCGCAATTTATTGCGCCGCTACGCTATGTGCATGAATTGAATGTGATGCTTTTTTGAATATTACTTCTGCTTCTTATCGATCGGTTTACCCGACCAGTAACCGGCCAGCAGCGAACCTGACAGGTTGTGCCACACCGAGAACAGCGCGCCCGGCAAGGCCGCTAACGGCGAGAAGTAAAGTTTGCCCAGCGTCGCCGCCAGACCTGAGTTCTGCATGCCCACTTCCAGCGCCAGCGTGCGGCAGGTCGATTCATCGAAGCCAAACAGCTTACCGCCCCAATAACCGCCCAACAGACCGATCGCGTTGTGCAGGATCACCGCCACAATCACCATCAAGCCGACAGAACCGATAAAGCCCTGGCTGCCAGCCACCACCGCGCTAATGATCAGCAGAATGCACACCATCGAAAACGCCGGCAGATAAGGCTCAACGCGGCGCACCACGCTATTCATGGAGTGATGGATAATCAGACCCAGGCTAATCGGAATCACCACGATTTTCACGATGCTGAGCAGCATGCCGACCACATCCACCTGAATGTGGGTATCAACGTAGAAGCGTGTCAGCAGCGGTGTGGCGAATACACCTACCAGCGCCGACACGGATGAGATGGTCACCGACAGCGCCACATCGCCCTTCGCCAGATAAATCATCACGTTAGAAGCGGTGCCGCTGGCCACGCTGCCGACCAGAATCATGCCTGCCGCCAGATCCGGTGGCATCTGGAACAGCTTCGCCAGGCCCCACGCGGCCAGCGGCATCACCAGATAATGCAGGAAAGTCCCGGCGATCACCGGCGCAGGACGCACCAGCACGCGTTTGAAATCATCAATGTTTAGCGTCACGCCCATGCCGAACATAATCAGCATCAGCAGGTAAGTCACCCACGGCCCAATGCCGAGAAAGGTGCCAGGAGAATAATAAGCAGCGACCGAGAGCAGCACGGCCCAGAGCGGGAACAGGCGGGTAAGTTTGCCGAGCATAACCAGACTTCCTTAGGAATTTTTTTATATTGCCACAGATGAAATGTCGCGCAGGGAACGACCACAGCGACGGACGCGGGATCATAACATTTCATTATCTTGACGTAAGGCGGGAAGTCGCTTGCGGGGCAAAATGCGGATCGGCTGCTGCCGATCCGCTGAAATACGGCAAAGTTACTCTGCTTTTTCCAGTGCAAAGCGGTAGATCGCACCACCAATCGCGGCACCGATAATCGGTAACAACCAGAACATCCACAGCTGTTCCAATGCCCAGCCGCCCTGGAAGATCGCCACACCGCTACTGCGCGCCGGGTTGACTGAGGTATTGGTGACGGGAATGCTCACCAGGTGAATCAGCGTTAGCGCCAGGCCGATTGCAATGGGCGCGAAGCCAGCCGGAGCACGTTTATCGGGCGCGCCCATGATCACAATCAGGAACACGGCGGTCAGCACCAGCTCGGCGATCATGCCCGCCTGCAGGCTAAAGCCCCCCGGCGAATGTTCACCGTAACCGTTCGACGCGAAGCCGCTGGCCACGGCATCGAAACCGGCTTTACCGCTGGCGATCAAATACAGCACGCCAGCAGCCGCAACCGCGCCGACCAGCTGCGCGATAATATAAGGCACAACCTGCGCCGTCGGGAAACGTCCGCCAACCGTCAGACCGAGGGTGACCGCCGGGTTAAAATGGCCGCCCGAAATATGGCCGACGGCAAATGCCATTACCAACACCGTCAGACCAAACGCCAGCGCAACACCAGCAAAACCAATACCCAATTCTGGAAACGCCGCGGCCAAAACCGCACTACCACAACCGCCCAACACCAGCACGAAAGTGCCCAGCGTTTCAGCCACTAATCTTTTCATCTCTGCTCCCTCAAATAATTTAATGTTTTCGCGGCGGGATTATCGTTTTTGGCGATTGAAGCGCAACCGAAGAATAAGGGATTAGGGTGATTTTTAGGCGATAGCAGCGTATTTGAGACGGTTCTCGCGAGCTATGATGGGGTTCATCAGAAATGTCTGGCGCGAAGCAGTGAATGCCGCTGGGCTTGAATTATTGTTTAAAAAATTTCACCAATAAAAAAGCCGGACCCGGTCCGGCTTGATTCCGCATGCTAAAAACTGGCCTTAAGAACCAAAAAGATTCTTGTGCAGCGCACGTACCACTTCCTCGGCATCTGGGGTTGGCACCAGGAAGCAAAGGTTATAACTGCTGGCACCGTAACAAATCATGCGCAGGTTGAACGGCTCGAGTGCGCCAAACACTTCTTTGCCGACGCCGCACGCTTTTGACAGGTTGTTGCCGATGATCGCCACCAGCGCCAGATTCTCTTCCACTTCCACACGGCACAGTGAAGAGAGCTCAGTCAACAGCGCCTGGGTCAGCAAGCTGTCGCCGGTGGTGGTTGAACCGGTGCTGTCCAGCGTCAGCGCCACGCTCACTTCGGAAGTGGTCACCAGATCAACGGAGATGCTGTGGCGCGCCAGAATGTTAAACACTTCGGCGAGGAAGCCATGTGCATGCAGCATGTTCAGGCTGTGCAGCGTTACCAGCGTCTGCTTACGACGCAGCGCCAGCGCACGGAACAGCGGTGGATTCTTGGTTTCGTTGCACACGCGCGTACCTCCCGCGGCCGGATCTTTGCTCGAACCGACAAACACCGGAATATCGCTACGCACAGCTGGCAGCAAAGTGGCCGGATGCAGCACTTTGGCACCAAAGATCGCCATCTCCGCTGCTTCTTCGAAGGTAATCTCTTCGATGCGTTTAGCGGTGGACACCACGCGTGGATCGGTGGTGTAGATACCGGCCACATCGGTCCAGATATCAATGCGCGCGGCCTGCAGCGCTTCGCCCAGCAGCGCAGCGGTATAGTCGCTGCCGCCACGACCAAGCGTGGTGGTGCGGCCTTTGATTTCGCTACCGATAAAGCCCTGCGTCACCACCAGCGCTTGCGCAATGCGCGGCTGCAGCTGCGTTGCGGCCAGCTCTTTCAGCGTCGCCACTTCGGGTTCTGCGCGACCAAAACGATCGCTGGTGCGCATCACTTTACGCACGTCAAACCATTCGCTGTTGACCTGACGCTCGCGCAGAATCTCCACGAACAGCAGCGTCGACATCAGCTCACCGTGGCTCACCAGCTCATCGGTTAGCGCATGTGAGGTTGCCAGCGAGGTGGCTTCAGACAGCATGGTGATGTTTTCCAGCATGCGATCAATCTCATCGCGGATCACATCCGGCGATTGCAGACGATCGATGATGGCATATTGAATACGGCGGATTTCATCCAGCAGGTAAGCGCGCTGCGCTTGTTCCTGGCCTTCAGCAAGGGCAACCAGCAGATTGGTCACGCCAGCGGAGGCAGAGAGCACCACTAAGCGGGTATTGGCGTCCGACAGCACAACATCTGCGCTGCGGTTCATAGCATCAAAATCGGCAACGCTGGTGCCGCCAAATTTAGCCACGATAAGATTTTGGGACATATTACGAACCCCGTGTCAGGTTATCTTTCTTCCGTTTTGGGGCGGAAGACATAGTAGCAGCCTAGGCACAAGAGAAGAGCAGAATTGGGCAGACAAGATCAGTAGTAGACAAGTCACCAAAAGCGCTTCACCTTGCGAACCGTCCGACTGTGGACGATTCTGGTGACAACCCAGAGGATTCAGCCCCTGCAGCCGACAGTGCAACACCCCGCGTGTTGCCCCACCTCGGCGTCACACCCCCTGATGTGTTCTCTGCGGATACGGATCCTCAAACACACTGCCTGGGCGACGCGCCTCTTCTGGCTTACACCCGGAGGTGTAAGTAGCGCGCATAAATTACTGATTATTTTCCCCCCTGTCCATCCCCGCACTTTGAGGATTTCTCACTTTTACACTTCGGTAAACGCATCGTTGAACAAACGCGCCCACCAACAGCGGCCTAAAGTAGTGTCCGAATCAGACAAAAGCGGCTTTTTTCTGATGCGGCACAGGGAATTCTGCTGGCGCAGCACCGACAATCGCTGCCGGATTTACCTGAAACAGTGCGGCCACGGTCACAAATTTTTTCCCTTAGCCAGTAACTGTGGTCATACTCATCCCCGTGCAAGAATGCTATGGATGCCGGGCCAGCAGGACGCCCCGGATGGAATGACGGTTCTTATATCAACTAGAGTGTTGCCATGAAAAATATCAATCCGACCCAAACCGCTGCCTGGAAAGCGCTGCAGCAGCATTTTGAGCAGATGAAATCGGTGCAAATCGCCGACCTGTTTGCGCAAGATGCCGATCGTTTTGCGAAATTCTCTGCCACTTTCGATGACCAGATGCTGGTGGATTTCTCAAAAAACCGCATCACCGAGGAAACCCTCGAAAAATTACAGGCGCTGGCTAAAGAGACCGATCTGGCAGGCGCCATCAAATCGATGTTCTCTGGCGAGAAGATCAACCGCACCGAAGAGCGTGCAGTTCTGCACGTTGCGCTGCGTAACCGCAGCAACACGCCCATTGTGGTGGACGGCAAAGATGTGATGCCGGAAGTCAACGCGGTGCTGGCGAAGATGAAAGGCTTCTCCGAGCGCATCATCAGCGGCGACTGGAAAGGCTATACCGGTAAAGCCATCACCGACGTGGTGAATATCGGGATTGGCGGTTCAGACCTCGGCCCGTTCATGGTGACCGAAGCGCTGCGTCCGTATAAAAACCACCTGAATATGCACTTTGTTTCTAACGTCGATGGCACCCATATCGCCGAAACGTTGAAAGATCTCAGCCCGGAAACCACGCTGTTCCTCGTGGCATCTAAAACCTTCACCACGCAAGAAACCATGACCAACGCCCACAGCGCGCGTGACTGGTTCCTGAAAACTGCGGGCGATCAGCAGCACGTGGCGAAGCACTTCGCTGCGCTGTCGACCAACGGTAAAGCGGTGGGTGAGTTCGGTATTGATACCGACAACATGTTTGAGTTCTGGGATTGGGTTGGCGGCCGCTATTCACTGTGGTCAGCTATCGGCTTGTCGATCATTCTCTCCATCGGCTTCGAGAACTTCGAGCAGCTGTTGAGCGGCGCGCACGCCATGGATAAGCACTTCGCCAACACGCCTGCCGAGCAGAACCTGCCGGTCCTGCTGGCGCTGATCGGTATCTGGTACAACAACTTCTTTGGTGCCGAAACCGAAGCGATTCTGCCGTACGATCAGTACATGCATCGCTTTGCTGCTTACTTCCAGCAGGGCAACATGGAATCCAACGGTAAATACGTTGACCGTGAAGGCAATCCAGTGGATTACCAGACCGGCCCAATCATCTGGGGCGAGCCTGGCACCAACGGCCAGCATGCGTTCTATCAGCTGATTCATCAGGGCACCAAACTGATTCCGTGCGACTTTATCGCACCAGCACTGAGCCACAACGTGTTGACCGATCACCATCCAAAGCTGCTGTCGAACTTCTTCGCGCAGACCGAAGCGCTGGCGTTTGGTAAGTCACGCGATGTGGTGGAGAAAGAGTTTACCGATGCGGGTAAATCTGCCGAATCTGTCGCGCACATCGTGCCGTTCAAAGTGTTCGAAGGTAACCGCCCAACCAACTCCATCCTGCTGCGTGAAATTACCCCGTTCAGCTTGGGTGCACTGATTGCGCTGTATGAGCACAAGATCTTCACTCAGGGCGCGATTCTCAACATCTTCACCTTTGACCAATGGGGTGTTGAGTTGGGTAAGCAGCTGGCAAACCGTATTCTGCCAGAACTGGAAAATGACGCTGAAATTATCAGCCACGATAGCTCCACCAATGGCTTAATTAATCGCTATAAATCCTGGCGTTAATTTTCCGGCTAATTTATATAAGGCGGCGTAATTGCCGCCTTTTTTTGTCAACCAGGCCATCTCACTCGCAATATTATTAATTACTGCCTTAAACAGGGTTAGAAAATTCTTAAAGTGGCGTAAGGAAATTCGTAATTCTTTTCAATCTACCGCACCTTACCTGGTTTTAAAATGGACCTAATTTAACCCTAAAAATAGTTTATCCATCTGATAGATCTACGATTTTAATTTAAGCATTATAAGTAAATTCCGATTATTCCCATTCCGTACCAATAATTAGTGCAAAAGTGAAAAACTCTGCCGTGAAATGCGCAGCCATTCACTTATCCTATTAGCCTGAAAAAAGGCGTTAAAAAAAAGCAGCTAACGCCAATTCGCCGTATTTATCACCAGAAAAACCCCGACTTCCTGCCCTCTTTTACTCATGCTGAACTCTGGTAATTTGTTGCCCTATACTGAACGCGCCCGAAATCTGGGTAAATCCTACATTCATTGATTCATATAAATGCAGGAAACGTTGTTATGAAAAAACTGATGGTTGCCGGTGCAGCCTTACTTTACGTTGCCGTTTCTTCCGCTGCGATTGCCGCGCCGGAAGAAGCTGGTGCTGCAGCAGGCGCGCAGGCGGGAGCAATCTCTTCCGGCGCGTCTACCGCTGTGGGTATCGGCGCGCTCGGTGCGTTAGTGGGTCTCGGCATTGCTGCTTCTGGCGGCGGTGACGGTGCAAATACCGGTACAACAACAACCACCACAACGAGCACCACTCGTTGATGTAGCACCTTTAAGCATAACCACACACCCGTGTGGTTATTTTTTGCTTGGCTTATTTAGACAGGGATACACCGTGCGCCGACTCTCTTTGCTACTTCTTTGCCTGTTGTTGCAGGCCTGCACACAAACACAAAAAGGTCTCGAACAAACCGTGATGCTGGCCGTGAATGGCACGGATGATGTTACGGTCACCAACGAGCAGGTTGCTAACCTGCCCTACGCCAGCCTCTATGCCCGCATCAATGAAGGACCGCGCATCTTCGTGGTGCTCGGTTACAACGAAAACGGCCAGCAGAAGTGGATCACCCAGGATAAAGCGATGCTGGTGATGCAGCATGGCCGTCTGATCAAAACCCTGGGTCTACCGAGCAATCTCGCTGACGTCAGTAACCTGGCGCAGGATCCGCTCGCCGATGCGCTGCATCTGCAAAACGGTGCCAGCTGGACGCGCGTGGTGCAGTGGCGCGAGCAAGATAAAGTGCGAGCCGCCACAGCGGTTTCCCGCTTCGAGCGCGGTGACGATACGGTGCTGGACATCGCCGGTGAACGCGTACCGTGCCGCGTCTGGCATGAAACCGTGCGCATGGAGAACGTAGGCGCGGAGTGGCAGAACACCTTCTGGATCGATAACCGCGATGGCACGGTATTGCAGGCCAACCAGATGCTGGCCGCCGATGCCTTCCCCGTTGAAACCACCATTCTGAAGCCGGCGAAATCATGAAAAAAATAACTCCAATGCTGGCAGCATTGACGCTGCTCACGGCTGGCCACGCACTGGCGGCGGCGCAAGTCACCGTGCACGATCTGCCGGGAAAAAACACACTGCAAATTAACGATGC
The DNA here is from genome assembly GCF_002858935.1 of Pantoea endophytica. GTDB lineage: Bacteria > Pseudomonadota > Gammaproteobacteria > Enterobacterales > Enterobacteriaceae > Pantoea > Pantoea leporis. Next base: position 121,922 of record NZ_PJRT01000024.1, read on the forward strand.
GCAGAATCTTAGTCAGTTGCTCACCCATCCTGAACTGCGCAGTTGGTGGCCGGGCACGGTGATTGCCGAACGCGGCGCAACGGCGGTAGCACAGCAGCAGCAGAAGCAGCTGCTGGCCGATCTGCGCGCCTGGCAAGCCGACAGCGGCGAGTCGTTGGCCGCAACCATCGGCTCGGTTATCCACCAGCTTGGCGCGCTGCAGGTAACGGGCCGCCAGTTCACCTCGCTCGATCCCGATGACGTGCGTCTGCGTCCACAGGATAACCGCACGCTGCAAGGCAGCTATGACCTCTATACGCTGGTGCAGCCGACGCAGGTACTGGTGCTGGGGGCGTTGAGCAATCCGGGTAAAGCGCGCTGGCAGCCGGGCCGCGAAGTGCGTGATTACCTCGAAGGCCACGATCGTCTGTCCGGCGCGGAACGCAGCTATGCCACGGTGATTGCGCCGTCCGGCAGCACCCAGCAAGTTCCGGTTGCCTACTGGAATCATCGCCATATCGAAGTGGAACCCGGCAGCATTATCTGGCTCGGTTTCACCTCATGGAGCTTGCCATGGGGCCAAAGCGATTTGAATGAGCGCATGCTTTCCGTTCTGACTCACCGGATACCAGACTGATGAAAAAACAATTACTTCTCAGCCTGTTGGCTGCTTCTGTTTCCGCCGCTTGCCAGGTGCATGCGGAAACCTGGCCTGAACCGGTCGGTCCTTCTCAATCGGATTTTGGTGGCGTTGGCCTGATGCAGACGCCCACCGCGCGTATGGCGAAAGAGGGCGAATTTAGCGTCAACTTCCGCGATAACGATCAATATCGCTACTATTCTGCCTCGCTGCAGCTGTTCCCGTGGCTGGAAACCACCGTACGCTATACCGATGTGCGTACCCGCCGTTACAGCGCAGTAGAAGGTTTCAGCGGCAACCAAAGCTATAAAGATAAAGCCTTCGATGTGAAGCTGCGCCTATGGCAAGAGAGCTATTGGCTGCCAGAAGTGGCGGTTGGCTCACGCGATTTAGGCGGTACCGGGCTGTTCGACAGCGAATATCTGGTGGCGAGCAAAGCATGGGGCCCGTTCGATTTCACCTTGGGTCTGGGCTGGGGTTATCTCGGCAACAGCGGCACCATTAAGAACCCGTTCTGCTCCTACAGCGACAGCTTCTGTAGCCGCACCGGCGGTGGCGAAGCGGGTTCAATTAATGGCTCACAGATGTTCCACGGTCCGGCGGCGCTGTTTGGCGGCGTAGAGTATCAAACACCGTGGCAGCCGCTGCGCCTCAAGCTGGAGTACGAAGGCAACGATTATCAGGATGATTTCGCCGGTCGTTTGGATCAGCGCAGTAAGGTCAACGTCGGCGCGATTTATCGCCTCACCGATTGGGCGGACATCAACGCCAGCTACGAGCGCGGCAACACCTTTATGTTCGGCTTTACCCTGCGCACCAATTTCAACGATCTGCATCAGTCGCATATCGATAGCGAGAAGCCGGCCTACAACCCGCAGCCGCAGGGCGATCTGTTGCAGCCAACGGTGGTGGCAAACCAGCTGACCGATCTGAAGTACAACGCAGGACTGAATGGCCCGCATATTCAAACCAAAGGCAGCACGTTGTATGTGTCCGGCGAGCAGACCAAATATCGCGATACGCGCGAAGGGGTCGATCGCGCCAATCGCATTATCATGAACAACCTGCCGGCCGGCATCGATACCATCGACGTCACCGAGTCGCGCTTCAATATGCCGCAGGTGAGCACGCGCACCAACGTTGCCAGCCTGCATAACGAACTCGTGGGTTATCCGCTGGGGCATGAACAGCCGCTGCAGCAGACGCGTGAAAATCCGGTCGATCCCGGTACCACCGAGCAAGGTTTCTTTATCCGCAAAGATCGTCTGAACTACAGCCTGTCGCCGGTGCTGAATCAGTCCGTCGGCGGACCGGAAAGCTTCTACATGTATCAGGTTGGTGTGATGGCCAACGCCGATTACTGGCTTACCGATCACCTGTTGGTCGGCGGCAGCCTGTTCGGCAACCTCGCCAATAACTACGATAAGTTCAACTACAACGGCGCACCGGCGGATTCCACACTGCCGCGCGTGCGTACGCATATTCGTGATTACGTTGAGAACAACGTTTACGTTAACGATCTGCAAGCCAACTACATGCAGGCGCTGGGCAACGGTTTCTACGGCCAGGTTTACGGCGGTTATCTGGAAACCATGTACGGCGGCGTCGGCGGCGAAGTGCTGTATCGTCCAATTGATAGCAACTGGGCATTCGGGGTTGATGCCAACTACGTGAAGCAGCGTGATTGGGACAACATGATGCAGTTCACCGATTACAAAGCGCCAACCGGACATTTCACCGCGTACTGGCGTCCGTGGTTTATGCAGGACGTATTGGTGAAAGCCAGCGTCGGTGAATATCTGGCGAAGGATAAAGGCGTTACCGTTGATGTGTCGAAGCGGTTTGATAGCGGCGTGATGGTAGGCTTCTACGCCACCAAAACCAACGTGTCGGCGGAAGCCTATGGCGAAGGCGACTTCACTAAAGGCTTCTACATTTCGGTGCCGATGGATCTGTTTACCGTGACGCCAACGCGAGGCCGCGCGCAGGTGAACTGGGTGCCGTTAACGCGTGATGGTGGGCAGATGCTGGGTCGCAAATATCAGCTGTATGACCTGACGTCAGATCGTGATGCGCGGTTTAATTAACATCAGCGCGGGTGGTGTGAAACCCGCGCGATAAATCGCGCCGCTACGGAGAGGTGCACATACCGTAGCGGCGCCATTTATTGCGCGTTACCGACTATTAATCTGCGTCATAACCCAAATTGGGTGCTAGCCAGCGCTCAACTTCGCTCACGCTCATGCCTTTACGCGCGGCGTAATCTTCCACCTGATCGCGCTGAATCTGCGCCACGGCGAAGTACTTGCTATCGGGATGGCTGAAGTACCAGCCGGAAACCGCTGCGCCTGGCCACATGGCGAAAGACTCGGTGAGCTTCATGCCGGTATGTTTTTCCACCTCCAGCAGCTGCCAGATCGGTGCTTTCTCAGTGTGTTCCGGACAAGCCGGATAACCTGGCGCGGGACGAATGCCCTGATAGTTCTCGCGAATCAGCTCTTCGTTGCTGAGATTTTCATGAGCGGCAAAGCCCCAAATCACCTTACGCACGCGTTCGTGCAGATATTCAGCAAAGGCTTCTGCCAGGCGATCCGACACCGCTTTCACCATGATTTTGTTGTAATCATCGTGCTGCTTGTCATACGCCTCGGCCAGCGCATCTTCCTCAATTCCGGCGGTAACCGCAAACGCGCCGAGATAATCGGCTTTACCGCTGGATTTCGGTGCCACAAAGTCGGCTAAACAGTAGTTGGCGAAGTCGGTTTTCTCGGTCTGCTGACGCAAGTGATGACTGACGCACAGCACCTGATTGCGGTTCTCGTTGCTGTAGATTTCAATGTCATCGCCGACACGGTTGGCCGGGAAAATCCCCACCACGCCGCGTGGATTGAGCGTGCCGGTGCTGCTCAGCATATCGAGCATGGCGTTGGCATCGGCAAACAGGCGTTTGGCCTCTTCGCCCACCACTTCATCTTCCAGGATACGCGGATATTTGCCGGCCAGCGACCAGGTCATAAAGAACGGCGTCCAGTCGATGTAATTACGCAGCGTTTCAATGCTGGCTTCAACCGGGCTCACACCGAGGCGGTGCGCCACCGGCGGCGTATAGCTTTCCCAATCGATGACATAATCATTATCGCGCGCAGTTTGCAGGCTCACCGGCGGCGTGCGCGGCTTTTTGCGCGCGTGCTGAATACGCACCGTGTCGTACTCTTTGCGCGTGCGCGCCACGAAATCTTCTTTCAGCGTTTCGGACAGCAGCGATGACACCACGCCCACGGTGCGCGAGGCGTTCTGCACGTAGACCGTTGGTCCGCTATAGTTCTGCTCGATTTTCACTGCGGTATGCGCTTTCGAGGTAGTCGCGCCGCCAATCAGCAGCGGGATGGTGAATCCCTGGCGCTCCATCTCTTTGGCGACGTTAACCATCTCATCCAGCGACGGCGTGATCAGGCCGGAAAGCCCGATGATATCGGCGTTCTCGGCAATCGCGGTTTTGAGGATTTTGTCACTCGGCACCATAACGCCGAGGTCAATGATTTCGTAGTTGTTACATTGCAGCACTACGCCGACGATATTTTTGCCGATGTCATGCACATCGCCTTTTACCGTTGCCAGCACAATCTTGCCGTTGCTGCGTCCGGCCTCTTTGCTGGCCTGAATATAAGGTTCGAGATAGGCCACCGCTTGCTTCATCACGCGCGCTGATTTTACCACCTGCGGCAGGAACATCTTGCCCTCGCCGAACAGATCGCCAACCACGTTCATGCCGGACATCAGCGGCCCTTCAATCACTTCAATCGGCCGCGCTGCTGCCTGGCGCGCCTCTTCGGTATCCAGCTCAATAAACTCGGTGATGCCTTTCACCAGCGAGTATTCCAGACGTTTTACCACGTCCCAGCTGCGCCATTCGGCCTGCTGTTTCTCCTGCTCGCCGTCGCTTTTGCTGCCGCGATACTTCTCCGCCAGTTCCAGCAAGCGCTCGGTGCCATCGTCACGACGATTCAGCACCACATCTTCCACCGCGTCACGCAGTTCGGCAGGCAGATCGTCGTAAATCGCCAGCTGACCGGCGTTCACGATGCCCATGTCCATGCCGTTGCGGATGGCGTAATAGAGGAACACCGCGTGAATCGCTTCGCGCACCGGTTCGTTACCACGGAACGAGAACGACACGTTGGAGACGCCGCCGGAGATCATCGCGTGTGGCAGTTCGCGCTTGATGTCTTCGCAGGCACCGATAAAGTCCATCGCGTAGTTGTTGTGTTCTTCAATGCCGGTCGCTACGGCAAAAATATTCGGGTCGAAAATGATGTCTTCTGGCGGGAAACCGACCTCTTCGGTCAAAATCTTGTAGGCGCGACGACAGATCTCGATTTTGCGCGCCCGCGTATCCGCTTGACCCGCTTCGTCAAACGCCATCACAACCATCGCTGCGCCGTAGCGACGCACTTTGCGCGCGTGCGCGATAAACGGTTCCACGCCCTCTTTCATCGAAATAGAGTTCACAATGCCTTTGCCCTGAATGCACTGCAGGCCTTTCTCGATCACTTCCCATTTGGAGGAGTCGATCATAATTGGCACGCGGGCGATATCCGGCTCACCGGCAATCAGATTGAGGAAGCGCACCATCGCCGCTTCCGCATCCAGCATGCCTTCATCCATGTTGATGTCGATGATTTGCGCACCGTTCTCTACCTGCTGGCGCGCCACATCCAGCGCTTCGTTGTATTTCTCTTCTTTGATCAGACGCTTAAATTTGGCCGAGCCGGTGACGTTGGTGCGTTCACCGACGTTGACGAACAGCGAATCGGCCTGAATGTTCAGCGGTTCAAGCCCGGCTAAGCGACAGGCAACCGGAATCTCAGGCAGCTGCCGCGGCGCAACGCCGTCTACCACTGCCGCCATCGCCGCGATGTGTTCCGGCGTGGTGCCGCAGCAGCCGCCGATAATATTGAGGAAACCGGCGCGCGCCCACTCACCAATTTGCTCAGCCATGATCGCCGCATCGAGATCGTATTCACCAAAGGCGTTGGGCAAACCGGCGTTCGGGTGCGCGGTGACGTAGCCTTCAGCAATGCGCGACAGCTCCGCCACATACTGACGCAGTTCATCCGGGCCCAGCGCACAGTTGAGGCCGAACGACAGCGGTTCGGCGTGGCGCAGCGAGTTATAGAAACCTTCGGTGGTTTGGCCGGAGAGCGTACGACCGGACGCATCGGTGATGGTGCCGGAGATCATTAGCGGCAGCTTCACGCCCATCGCTTCCATCTCGGCCTGCACCGCGTAGATCGCCGCTTTGGCGTTGAGGGTATCGAACACCGTTTCGATCATGATGAGGTCGGAGCCACCGGCGATCAGCGCATGCGTCGATTCGCGGTAGGCTTCCACCAGCTGGTTAAAGGTGACGTTACGATAGGCGGGATCGTTGACGTCCGGCGAGATAGAACAGGTGCGGTTGGTCGGGCCCAACACGCCCGCCACGTAGCGCGGACGATGCGGCGTTTTCGCCGTCCATGCGTCGGCGCTGGCACGCGCCAGTTTGGCGGCTTCGAAGTTGATCTCCGCCGATAGCGCTTCCATCGCGTAATCGGCCATCGCGATGGTGGTGGAGTTGAAGGTGTTGGTCTCGAGAATATCCGCGCCGGCAGCGAGATAGGCATCGTGGATTTCGCGGATCACCTCCGGTTTAGTTAGCACCAACAGATCGTTGTTGCCCTTCAAATCAGATGGCCAGTCGGCAAAGCGGCTGCCACGGAAATCCTGCTCACTCAGTTTATAACTCTGGATCATGGTGCCCATGCCACCGTCCAGAATCATAATGCGTTGCGCCAGCTGCTGCTGCAGCATTTCTGTTTTGTTGCTCACTCTCGCCCCGTCCACGTCATTGCGTTGGCTAATATGCCAGCCAGTCATACTGGCACAACTTGCAGGTGATCAAAAGTCAGCTCAGATGAGACATTTTCAGCTATTGCCGATAACAGGTCTGACCAGAAAGTCAGCGTTTGCATTAATGCGGTTAAAAACGAAAATGGTTTCCAGCATTGATGCGAATTGGAGACGTTATGGCAACCCCTGCGCCCGTGAAACGCGGCAAGAAACCGCGTGCTACAACGGCTACCACCAGCGCGCCCGTCGGCGGGCAAGTACAATCTTTGACGCGTGGTCTGCGCCTGCTGGAGCTGATTGCCGAATCCCACGGCAGCGTGGCGCTGACCGAACTGGCACAACAGGCCGGTTTACCCAACTCCACCACTCATCGCCTGCTCTCCACCATGCAACAGCAGGGTTTTGTGCATCAGGTGGGCGACTTAGGTTTGTGGACCATTGGTTCGCACGCGTTTGTGGTCGGCAGCAGTTTCCTGCAGAGCCGCAATCTGCTGGCGATTGTGCATCCGCTGCTGCGCAAGCTGATGGAAGACGCCGGCGAGACGGTGAATCTGGCGGTGCTGGATCTCAGCGATTATCAGGCGGTGATCATCGATCAGGTGCAGTGTACGCAGCTGATGCGCATGTCCGCACCAATTGGCGGCAAGCTACCGATGCATGCATCCGGCGCCGGCAAAGCGTTTCTGGCGCATCTGAGCGATGAGCAAGTTACCGCGCTGCTGCATCAAAAAGGGCTGCATCACTACACGCCGAAAACGCTGATGTCGCCGCATAGCCTGAAGGAGAATCTGGCGCTGATTCGTAAGATGGGCTTTTCGCACGATGATGAAGAGCACGCGCTGGGTCTGCGCTGCGTTGCGGCACCGATTTATGACGAACATGGCGAACCCTTCGCCGCCATCTCAATCTCCGGCCCGATTGCGCGCATGACTGACGACCGCATCACCGAGCTGGGAGCGCTGGTGATCCGCGCCGCGAAGCAGGTGACCCAAACCTATTCTGGCCGCTAAGCGGTCACCGACGCATAGCGCGCGCTGAAACGCTGGCTGGCGCGCCACGCAATTACCTCTTCAATATGCCCTTCGCGGATGCGCGTTTGCAGCGCGCGCCACCAGTTGGGATCAAACAGTTGCGGATGCAGCGCCTGCAGCAGTTTGCCGGTCGAGGGTTCGCTGCACAGCGCATAGCGGAAGGTTTCCGGGAACACATCATCCGGCCCGACGCTGTACCAAGGCTCAGCCTGCAGCTCATCTTCCTCATAGCGCGCCTGCGGCACATCGCGGAACACCAGTTCGGTCATCGGGCGGATTTCGTCGTAATCGTAAAACACCACGCGGCCATGACGCGTCATGCCAAAGTTTTTGTACAGCATGTCGCCGGGGAAAATATTCGCCGCCGCCAACTGACGAATCGCATCACCGTATTCGCCAATCGCGTGCTGCCGCTGTTCCGGCGAAGCCTGAGCCAGCCACAGATTAAGCGGCTCCATGCGGCGTTCCAGCCACAAATGGCGGATGATCACCACATCGTCGCGCAGCTCGAGCTTTTCCGGTATATCGCGCTCAAACTCCGCCATCAGCTCGGCCGGAATACGCGCGCGCGGTAACGCAAAGTGCTCAAACTCCTGCGTATCCGCCATACGACCCACGCGATCATGCTCTTTGACCCTGCGATAGCAGTCGCGCACCTGCGCATCGGTAACCTCTTTTTGCGGTGCGAAGCGGTCTTTGATCACCTTAAATACGCGATCAAAACCCGGCAGCGTGAACACCATCATTACCATGCCGCGAATGCCGGGTGCGACGGTGAAATCTTCCTGACTGTGCGCCAGATAGTGCAGGTATTCACGGTAGCATTCGGTTTTACCGTGCTTCTGACAGCCAATCGCCATGTAGCGCTCTGCCACGGTTTTTCCCGGCAGAATCGGTTGCAGCCACGCCACCAGCGCGGCAGGCACCGGCGCGTACACCATGAAATAGGCGCGGGCAAAACCAAACACGATGCTGGCATCATCGCTGTCGGTGAGACAGGTATCAATCCACAAACGGCCAGCATCATCGCGCTGAATCGGCAGCAAACAGGGCACCATGCCATCACTCAGCTGCAGGCGCGCCACAATCCACGCGGTTTTGTTGCGGTAAAACAATTCGCTGGCGACATCCAGCGTCGCCGTCGCCAGCTGTGTGGCACCAAACTGCTCGTGCAGATGGCGCACAATCCAGCCGATATCGCGCGTTTGATCCTGCCACGTTAGACGCAGCGGAATGTCATTCAACACCTGACGCAGTGTTTCCTCCCAACTCTGCTGCGGACGATAGAGGCGTGACAGCGGGCGCGGCGCAACCGGCGCGGGTGCATAGGGCTGCGACGGCAAGATAAACAGACGCTCGGGCGACAAATGGCTGTGGCCCTGCAGGCGACAATAGACCGAATTGAAGAAGCTTTCGGCGATTTCATGGCGCGGATAGCCGGGCAGCAAGGTTTCGTAATGGCTTTTCACCCGTAGCCAGAACGCGTCATCCCAGCCCGAAGTGTCATTGAGAATGCGCAGCTGGTTGGTGACCAGGCCAACATGGTGATCGTAAAGATGGATACGCGCTTTCATTGCCTGCTGCACCGCGTGCCAGTCGGCCTGCTCGAAGCGCTGTTGCGCACCGGCGGTGATATCCAGAAAGCGGCCATACTGCGCGTCAAAACCTTGCAGAATGGTGTGGGCGATCAGCGATTCTCTCGGCGTCATCGGCAACGCTCCTTAAGCGGTAAGTGGTCGCCATTGAATGGCGACCTTACAACGGCTTCAGAATTGTGCGGCTTCGGTGGAGCCGGTCAGCGCGGTCACGGAGGATTGTCCGCCCTGGATGACGTTGGTAACGCGATCAAAATAGCCGGTGCCCACTTCCTGCTGATGCGATGAGAAGGTGTAACCCTTATCGCGCGCCGCAAACTCCGGCTGCTGCACTTTCTCCACGTAATGGCGCATGCCTTCGCCCTGTGCATAGGCGTGCGCCAGGTCAAACATGTTGAACCACATGCTGTGAATTCCGGCGAGCGTAATGAACTGGAAGCGATAGCCCATTTCGCTCAGCGCCTGCTGGAAACGGGCGATAGTGCGATCGTCAAGGTTCTTCTTCCAGTTGAACGAAGGCGAGCAGTTGTAAGCCAGCAACTTGCCGGGATACTGCGCGTGAATCGCGTCGGCAAAGCGCTGCGCCATCTCCAGATCTGGCGTTGAGGTTTCGCACCACAGCACATCGGCATAAGGCGCATACGCTAGCCCGCGGCTGATCGCCTGTTCAATCCCGGCACGCGTGCGGAAGAAGCCTTCCGAGGTGCGCTCGCCGGTGATAAACGCCGCATCGCGCGGGTCGCAATCTGAGGTGATCAGATCGGCGGCATCCGCATCGGTGCGCGCCAGCAACACCGTCGGTACGTTCATGACGTCCGCGGCCAGACGCGCCGCCACCAGTTTCTGAATCGCTTCCTGCGTTGGGACTAATACCTTGCCACCCATGTGGCCGCACTTCTTCACCGCCGCCAGTTGGTCTTCAAAATGCACCGCGCCGGCACCGGCCTGAATCATCGATTTCATCAGCTCGAACGCATTGAGCACGCCGCCAAAGCCCGCTTCCGCATCGGCGACAATCGGCAGGAAGTAATCAATAAAATCACTGTCTTCTGGCGATACGCCGCTGGCCCACTGAATTTGATCGGCTCGCTGGAAGCTCTGATTAATCCGCTCCACCACATTTGGCACCGAATTCACCGGATACAGCGATTGGTCGGGATACATCTGCCCGGCCAGGTTAGCATCTGCCGCCACCTGCCAGCCGGAGAGGTAAATCGCCTCTATGCCGGCTTTCGCCTGCTGCACCGCTTGTCCGCCGGTCAACGCGCCGAGGCTGTTGATGTAGCCTTTGCTCGATTCACCATTCAGCAGCGACCAGAGTTTGGTGGCACCGCGCTCCGCCAGCGTGCAGGCGGGATTGACCGAACCGCGCAGATTGACCACATCCTCCGCACTGTACGGACGAGTAATTCCCTGCCAGCGCGCATCATTCCAGCTCGATTCCAGTTGTTTGATCTGTTGCGTACGATTCATCGTCATATCTCCAGGTTCAAGGCAGCAGGCGGTAGCCCGGCAGAGTGAGGAAGGAAACCAGTTCGTCATCGGTGGTAATTTGCGCCATCAGCGCGGCGGCATCGTCGAAGCGTCCATTTTGAAAACGTTCTGCGCCAACGGTTTGCTGCAAGGTGGCCAGCTCTTCCTCCAGCAGCCGTTCAAACAGCGCCACCGTGACCGGCTGGCCATCGCTGAGAATTTGTTTGTGATGAATCCATTGCCAGATGGAGGTGCGGGCGATTTCAGCGGTGGCGGCATCTTCCATCAACCCATCAATCGGAACGCAGCCGTTGCCGCTGATCCAGGCTTCCAGATATTGCAGCGCCACGCGGATATTGGCGCGCATGCCGGCTTCAGTACGCTTGCCGCGACAGGGCGCCAGCAGACGTTCGGCGGTGATTGGCGCATCCTGCTCACGCGTGATGTGCAGTTGGTTGGGCTGATCGCCCAGCCGACGGTCAAACTCCTCCATCGCGATATCAGCCAGGCCGGGATGCGCCACCCAGGTTCCGTCGTGACCGTTGCCCGCTTCTCGCGCTTTATCTTCCTGCACCTTTTGCGTCACCCATACATTGCGCTCCGCGTCTTTGCTCGGAATCAGCGCCGACATACCGCCCATCGCCAGCGCACCACGACGATGACAGGTTCGAATCAGCAGGCGTGAATAGGCATCGAGGAATGGCTGATCCATGCTGATTTGCTGGCGATCCGGCAGGATACGATCGGGATGCTGGCCCAGCGTTTTGATGTAGCTGAAGATGTAATCCCAACGGCCACAGTTCAGGCCAACGACGTGATCGCGCAGTTCCCACAGGATCTCATCCATCTGGAATACCGCCGGCAGCGTTTCGATCAATACCGTGGCTTTGATGGTGCCGCGCGGCAGATCGAAGCGATCTTCACTGAAGCGGAAGATCTCACGCCACCACGCCACTTCAGCGGCATGCTCGGTTTTCGGCAGATAGAACCATGGCGCGTGGCCCTTCTCCAGCAGCGCTTCAACGTTGTGGAAAAAGTAGAGCGCAAAGTCGAACAATCCGCCGGGAATGGCCCGATCGCGCCACTCCACATGCTTTTCATTCAGATGCAGACCGCGCACCCGACACATCAGCAGCGCCGGATTGGCGCGCAGCTGGTAGATCTTGCCGGTTTCACTGGTGAAGCTCAGCGTGCCATTGACGGCATCGCGCAGTGTTAATTGTCCGTCGATCAGCTTCTGCCAGGTTGGCGCCAGTGAATCTTCAAAATCGGCCATGAAGACGTTGACGTTCGCGTTGAGCGCGTTGATCACCATTTTGCGATCCGGCGGCCCGGTGATCTCTACGCGACGATCCTGAAGCAGCTGCGGAATAGGACGAACTTGCCACGCATTTTCACGAATGGAAGCGGTTTCCGAATCAAAGCCGGGTAACTCACCCTGATCGTAACGCTTCTGTCGTTGCTGGCGTGCTTTCAGCAGGCGTTCGCGCTCTGGTGCAAAGCGCACCACTAATGCGTGTATAAAGTCGATTGCTTCTGGGGTAAGCAGCTGCTTTTCCTCGTGGGTAAAGGGCTGGCTGAAGGTTAGCGTATTGCTGATAACCGAGTCTGTCATGCGGGCTGCCTCCTGAGGTGATCCATCGTTTAACGATCGGATCCGGATGTAGGGTGTTTTGTAACCTGCAAGATCAGAGCATAATGATTTTTATTTTAATTTCAAAAACTATTTCCATTTTAATGTTTATGTTAATTTATCAGATTGATATTTATGTAATTTAATCTCTCGAATTAAAGGCAATAACTTCCACTGGTGAATTGAAGGCAAAAAAAAAGCCGCGATAGCTTTCGGCTAGCGCGGCAGGATCAAACGAGGTGTTTGATCTATTCGAGTGTTGGATTCATCCGGCGCAGATCGAACGGCGTGATCTGGTAAACGTAGTAGTTCAGCCAGTTGGAGAACAGCAGGTTGCCGTGGCTGCGCCAGGTGGCGCGCGGTGGCAGCTCTGGGTTGTCGTGCGGGAAGTAATTGAACGGCACGTCCGGCTGCAGGCCAGCATCGTAATCGCGATGATACTCACCCGAGAGCGTCAGGGCATCGTACTCAGGGTGGCCGGTGACAAACGCCAGGCGCTTGTCTTTGCTCGCCATCAGATATGCGCCGGTGGATTCCGATTCGGCAAATAGCTCGAGATCGGTGTAATCGCGGATCAGCTGGCTCGGAAAATCAGCATAGCGTGAATGCGGGGCCAGGAAATTGTCGTCAAAACCGCGCGTTAGTAAGGCGTGGGGATGCAGGATTTGGTGCTCATAAACACCGGACAATTTGTTCTGCCGCGTCTGCTTAGGAATGCCATACAGAATGTTGAGTGCCGCCTGAACCGCCCAACAGACAAAGAGCGTGGAGGTGACGTGTTCATTCGCCCAATGCAGTACGCGCTGAATCTGCGGCCAGTAAGCGACATCATTGAAATCGACCAATCCCAGCGGCGCGCCGGTCACAATCAGTCCATCGAAGTTATCGTTTTGGATGTCTTCGAAGTTGCAGTAGAAGTTGTTCAGATGCTCTGTCGGCGTGTTGCGCGACTCGCGGCTATCAATGCGCAGCAGCTGCACATCAATCTGCAACGGTGAGTTAGAGAGCAGACGCAGGAACTGATTTTCTGTCTCAATCTTCTTTGGCATCAGGTTAAGAATCAGCACTTTTAGCGGACGGATCTCCTGAACACTGGCGCGCGACGACGTCATGACAAAGACGTTTTCATCACGCAAAAAATTCACTGCCGGTAATTCGTCGGGAATCCTGATTGGCATAACCTACTCACCTCTTACTGATAACCGTATAAACGTTTAGACATCCAGATGCCCGACATTAGCTTGTTATGTCGAGAATGTCGAGTCTTCATGCGGTTTATGAAAATGTTTCAGCTTTAGATGGGATTTGGGATAAGTCGTGGCGTATTTATGCTGGATCAGCTTCTTGAAATGAAAGTTTGAGGTGAGATTTGCGTGATTTTCATACACTGAATCGCTCTATTCTATGCGATTTTAGCTGATCTCAGACGTAAAAAAGCCCCGGACTTTCGTCCGGGGCTTCTTCACTTATTTGATGCCTGGCAGTTCCCTACTCTCGCATGGGGAGGCCCCACACTACCATCGGCGCTACGGCGTTTCACTTCTGAGTTCGGCATGGGGTCAGGTGGGACCACCGCGCTAAAGCCGCCAGGCAAATTC
>NZ_PJRT01000025.1 GCF_002858935.1 Pantoea endophytica
AGACGGGTGCTACGAGGTATGGTGGTACAGCACAAAAGTGGGGGTGATCGACCTGAAGAAAAAGTCGATCACCATGGGTAAAGGATGTTAAAAAGTGTTCACCATGTCCCCGAACACCTGTTTACCATGTCCCCGGACTGTACACCTGCGGGAGAGGGTTAGGGTGAGGGAAATCTTTGCTCAACCATGTCCTCTAAAGCGTCCCAGCAACTTATAACGCGATCCCGGATACAACAGGCGCGCGTAGGTCACAATCTTGTTGTCGCTCCACGTCTGACGACGAATCAGCAGGCACGGCTCATGTTCATCCAGCGCCAGATGCTTACGCTGACGCAGATCCGGCAGCACCGCTTCCACAATATGCTCACCAGCGGTCAGCGGCGCAACGCGCATCAAATAGGTGTACGGCGTCAGCTGATGATAATCCTGGCTGAGATAATCCGGCGCCACCAGCGGATTGACCAAACGATCTTCCAGCTGTACCGGCAGATCGTTTTCGTAATGCACAATCAGCGAATGGAACAGCGTTTGCCCGGTGGATAATCCCAGCACCGCCGCCTGTTCCGGATCGGCCTTCATCTGCCCAATCGACAAAATCTTGCAGCTGTGACGATGGCCGCGCTGCGCGATCTCATCGGCGATGTTGTGCACTTCCAGCATCGCAGTGTAGCCCTTCATCTCCGCGACAAAGGTGCCCACGCCCTGCATGCGCACCAGAAAACCCTCGCTGGTGAGTTCACGCAGCGCGCGATTAATAGTCATACGACTGACGCCCAGCTCGTTTACCAGTTCACTTTCAGACGGCACGCGCTGGTTGGCTTTCCAGTGACCTTCGCGGATTTGGCTGACGATCGCCTGCTTCACCCGCTGGTAAATCGGCGCAGGCTCATCGCCCATCGCCGCAGCCAGCTGTGCTACTGCTGTTTGCTCCGCCATTTCCTGTTCCTTTAAAGAATAATGCCCAAAGTTTACTGTCTCAGCCCGTAAATGTATATACATCTAATTGTGCAAGTCGCCCAGTATTGGTGCAGCTTTCGCCCTGCTCAGGTGCAATCCCGCTGCGTTTACACTGCATAACGCGCATTGCGTCGTATTTCACAGAACAAGAACAATCTGGCATAGCGCTTGCTACTTGTATAGACAAGATTAGACACTTATGCTTCACTCATCGCAATCCACGGCAAATCGGACAGCCACATCGCAAAATATCGGCGTCCCATTCATGCCAGATCACTTGTATAGACAGGAGTAGACTATGTCAGGTTCGGTTCAGGAAATTCGCCTCGTTCCCGGTGAAGTGGACCTCGTTACCTTGCGCACCATCTATCAAAGCAAGGTAACGCTCACGTTGGCCGATGATGCGCGCGCAGCGATTGCGCGTGCCCATGAAACCGTCGATGCCATTGTCGCATCCGGCAACGTGGTGTACGGCATCAACACCGGTTTTGGCAAGCTGGCGCAGACGCAGATCCCCTCGGCGCGGCTGGCCGAGCTGCAGCGCAATCTGGTGCTGTCGCACAGCGTTGGCCTCGGCGATTTGCTGCCGGACAACGTGGCACGTCTGGTGGTCGCGACCAAAATTATCAGCCTGGCGCGCGGTCACTCTGGCGTGCGTATCGAACTGATTGAAGCGCTGCTGGCGCTGTTCAACGCCGGTGTGATGCCGTGCATCCCGGAGAAAGGTTCGGTGGGCGCGTCAGGCGATCTGGCCCCGCTGGCACATCTTTCCCTGATGCTGCTGGGCGAAGGTCAGGTACGCGTCGATGGCGAGTTAATCCCCGCGACCGAAGGCTTAGCGCGCGTTGGCCTGCAGCCGATTGTGCTGGGCCCCAAAGAAGGTCTGGCGCTGCTCAACGGCACGCAGGTTTCGAATGCGCTGGCGCTGCGCGGGCTGTTCGAAGCGGAAAACCTGTTCGCGGCGGGCCTGATGGCCGGCGCACTGTCGCTGGAAGCGATTAAAGGCTCGGTGAAACCTTACGATGCGCGGATTCACGAAGCGCGCGGCCAGGTGGGACAGATCAACGTTGCCGCCGCCGTCTCCTCTTTATTAGCCGGCAGTGAAATCCTCGGCTCGCATACTCACTGCGGCCGCGTGCAGGATCCCTACTCGATTCGCTGCGTGCCACAGGTGATGGGCGCCTGCCTCGATAACCTGTCGCACGCCGCGCGCGTGTTGCAGATTGAAGCCAACGCCGCCTCCGATAATCCGCTGGTGTTCAGCGACAGTGGCGATGTGATTTCCGGCGGTAACTTCCACGCCGAGCCGGTGGCCTTCGCCGCTGATATTCTGGCGCTGGCGATTGCCGAAATCGGCGCGATCTCCGAGCGCCGTCTGGCGCTGCTGCTGGATACCGGCCTTTCCGGTTTACCGCCGTTTCTCGTCAATGATGGCGGCGTTAACTCCGGCTTTATGATTGCGCAGGTCACTGCTGCAGCGCTGGCGTCTGAGAACAAATCGCTGGCGCATCCGGGCAGCGTTGACAGCCTGCCAACCTCCGCTAACCAGGAAGATCACGTCTCGATGGCGACCTACGCGGCCCGCCGCCTCGGCAGCATGTGCTTCAACACCGCCGCTGTGGTCGGCATTGAGGCGATGGCTGCGGCACAAGGCATTGATTTCCACCGTCCGCTGCAGAGCTCGCCGACGCTGGAGCAAGAGATGAGCCGCATTCGCGAGAAGGTGGCCTTCCTCGATCACGACCGTTTACTGGCGCCGGATATCGAATCCATGCGTCTGTGGGCCAGCGCACCTGCATGGCCTGAATCCCTTACCGCGCTGCTGCCAAGCCAGCGTAAGACTGTTAATTAAGGAATCGATGATGAGCGAAACTTTGACTCAGGCTGTAGCCCGTGAAATCCGTGCGCCGCGCGGTAATGAATTGCACTGCGCCAACTGGTTGATTGAAGCGGCTTACCGCATGATCCAGAACAACCTCGATCCTGACGTGGCAGAACGCCCGGAAGATCTGGTGGTGTACGGCGGCATCGGTAAAGCCGCGCGTAACTGGGAGTGCTTTGAGCAGATCCTGCGTTCGCTGCGCGCCCTGCAGCCGGAAGAGACGCTGCTCATCCAGTCCGGTAAACCGGTGGGCGTGTTCCGTACGCATGCCGATGCGCCGCGCGTGCTGCTGGCTAACTCGAATCTGGTGCCGCATTGGGCCAATTGGGATCACTTCCACGAGCTGGATCAAAAAGGCCTGATGATGTACGGCCAGATGACCGCCGGTTCGTGGATCTACATCGGTGCGCAGGGCATCGTGCAAGGTACCTTCGAAACCTTCGCTGAAGCGGGTCGTCAGCATTACGACAGCGATCTCAGCGGCCGCTGGATCCTCACCGCCGGTTTAGGCGGCATGGGCGGCGCACAACCGCTGGCGGGTGTGTTGGCCGGTGCCAGCGTGCTGGCGATTGAGTGCCAGGAATCACGTATCGATTTCCGCATCCGCACCCGCTACGTCGACCACAAAGCCTATACGCTGGACGAAGCACTGGCGCTGATTGATCAGGCCAACAAAGAGAAGCGTGCCATTTCTGTTGGTCTGCTGGGCAACGCCGCTGAAATCGTGCCGGAGCTGGTGAAACGTGCCAAAGCGGGCGGCATGAAGCCGGACATCGTCACCGATCAGACCTCAGCACACGATCCGATTAACGGTTATCTGCCGGTCGGCTGGGATCTGGCGCGCTGGGAAGCCGAGCGTGTCAGCAACCCGAAAGCGGTGGAGAAAGCCGCGCGCGCCTCAATGGCGGTACATGTGCAGGCGATGCTGGATTTCCATCACATGGGCGTCCCGACCGTGGATTACGGCAATAACATCCGTCAGGTGGCGCTGGATGAGGGCGTGAAAAACGCCTTCGATTTCCCGGGTTTTGTGCCGGCCTATATTCGCCCGCTGTTCTGCGAAGGCAAAGGCCCGTTCCGTTGGGTGGCGCTGTCAGGTGATGCGGAAGATATCTACAAAACCGATGCCAAGCTGAAAGAGCTGTTCCCGGATCACCAGAATCTGCACCGCTGGCTCGACATGGCGCAGGAGCGTATCGCCTTCCAGGGCTTACCGGCGCGTATCTGCTGGCTGGGTCTCGGCGAGCGCCACAAAGCGGCGCTGGCGTTCAACGAAATGGTGCGTAACGGCGAGCTGAAAGCGCCGATCGTCATCGGTCGCGACCATCTGGATTGCGGTTCCGTGGCGTCACCGAACCGTGAAACCGAAGCGATGAAAGACGGCTCGGATGCGGTATCCGATTGGCCGCTGCTCAATGCCCTGCTGAACACCGCAGGCGGCGCGACCTGGGTGAGTCTGCATCATGGCGGCGGCGTCGGCATGGGCTTCTCGCAGCACTCCGGCGTGGTGATTGTATGTGACGGCAGCAAAGAAGCCGATGCGCGTCTGGGCCGCGTGCTGTGGAACGATCCGGCCACCGGCGTAATGCGTCACGCGGATGCCGGTTACGAATTAGCGCAAAGCTGCGCGCAGGAGCACGGTATCAACCTGCCGATGCAGAAATAACGTTCAACCCGCGCACGCCGATCAATCCCCTCTCCCGCCTGCGGGAGAGGGTTAGGGTGAGGGACAGCGCGCACCTTTCAACATTGTGCAGCATTCCCCTGATCCCAGCCTTCTCCCGCAAGCGGGAGAAGGCGCTCACCAGCCCATTCGCTATATTCCATTCCGCTATACCCTATAGCCAAATTATTCCGTTCCGCGATAGACGCCGCCATACGCTTGCCACTACAGTAAATACATTATTTTGCAGCTCACGCTGCTAATGGAGAGTCTTACCTTATGAGCCTGCCTGCTGCACTGCTGGAAAACGCCCTCAACTGGCGTCGTCAGTTACACCAACATCCTGAGCTTGGTTACCAGGAGCAGCAGACCAGCGAGCTCGTCGCACAGGTCCTCACCGAGGCCGGATTACAGGTATTTCGTGGCTTAGCGGGCACCGGCGTAATCGGCACCTTAGAGAACGGTCCCGGCCCGGTTATTGGTCTGCGCGCCGATATGGATGCGCTGCCGATCACCGAAAAAGGCGCGCCGCAGTGGAAGTCGCAAAAAGCCGGCGTCATGCACGCCTGCGGCCATGATGGTCACACTTCTATTCTGCTGGCGGCGGCTTGTCAGCTGGCGGCTACGCGTAACTTCAGCGGCACCATTCACTTCATCTTCCAGCCCGCCGAAGAGAATCTCGGTGGCGCGCGCAAGATGGTGGAAGAAGGCCTGTTCCAGCGCTTCCCGATGGATGCGGTTTACGCCATGCACAACTGGCCGGGCATGCCGGTGGGCACGCTGGCGGTGAATCCGGATGCGATGATGGCGTCACTCGACTCGTTCGAAATTACGCTGCACGGTAAAAGCTGCCATGCGGCGATGCCGGAAAGCGGGGCCGATCCCATGGTGGTTGCTGCCGAGCTGATTCTGGCGCTGCAAACCATTCCGTCGCGTCGTCTGTCGCCACTGGCTTCGGCGGTGGTGAGCGTGACGCAGATTCACGGCGGCGAAGCGATTAACGTCATTCCTGAGCAGATTGTGTTGCGCGGCACGGTGCGATGTTTGCAGACCGACGTGCGTAATCGCGTGCGCGGTCTGATTGAGGATTTTGTCACGACGTTGCCGCGCCCGTTTGGCGTCAGCGGCGAGATTCACTGGTATCCCGGTTATCCTGTCACCGCCAATCATGCGGAGCAAGCCGAACAGGTGCGTGCGGTGGCGGTTGATGTGCTTGGCGAGGCGCAGGTGCATTGGCAGGTGAACCCTTCAATGGCTTCGGAAGATTTTGCCTGCATGCTGCAAGCCTGCCCCGGCGCCTATTTCTGGCTGGGTGCCGATGGCGCAACGCCGTCCGCACCGCTGCATAACGCCAATTACGACTTTAATGATGAGCTGCTGCCGATTGGTATTACCTTCTGGCAGCAGTTGGTAGAGCGCGTGCTGGCGAAAGCGTGAGGGCGGTCGCCAGGAATGGCGGATGCTTGCTCGTGCCGTCGCGGCGCAATTTATTGCGCAATCGCTGGATGGCGACATTGCCGCCATTGAACAGCGCGATTAATCGCGCCGCTACAGCTTGTGTGCGCTGTAAATGAGGCGCTTAATTCAATGGCTTTATTCTTCACATCCCCGCCAACTGTAACTTCACTTCTGCATCCGCCAGGCTAGCCGATTCACCGGTCGCCATCAAACAACACGCCAGCTGCAAACGCAGCGCCTGCGGCACCGCGCGTTCCCCGGCTAATACCTGATTGATCCACGCGGCGGTGTCCTGTGCGCTTTTGCTTTCCGGCAGTTCCACACTGACTTCCGGCTGGCGCTCAACCCACACTTCCGCTTCTGCACCCGCGCCACGAATGTAGTTAATCGCCGGGCAGCGCTGCGGATTGGCATACACCTCGCCTTCGGTCCCGTTGAGCAGAATCGCCGGTGCATCGATATCCTGGAAGAATTTCCCCACGCGCGGCACATATTCCGGATGCGAGACGCTGGCCAGGCGCAGCGCAGCACGTTCGGCAAACGGCGTCGCCAGTTTCGCCAGCGTATGCGCGCTGTTACGCACGCCCATGCGCCAGCGCAGCGACAGCTGCTGCGCCATTGGCGCACACAGATGGTCGATGGTGATAAACGCCAGTTCGCCGTTATCCAGCTTCGCCTGCGCCTGTGCGGCGGAGGTGACAGGCGCGATGTCCAGCGCTGCCAGCACCGCTTCGGTGGTGATGCGCGTAGGATCGTCGCTGACGCCGTGCAGCAGCACCGGGAAGCCCAGCTTCACCAGCAGCAGCGCCAGCAGCGGCGTCAGATTGCCCTGACGACGCGCGCCGTTGTAGCTGGGAATGACAATCGGCATGGGACGATGAGCGGGTGCCTGCAACTGCATCATTTGCTGCTGCATCGCGTGATAAAAACCGCGCATCTCCTCTTCGCCTTCGCCCTTGATGCGCAGCGCAATCAGCACGCCACCCAGCTCCAGCTCCGGCACGTCACCGGCCAGCATCGCGCTGTAGAGCGCCTGCGCGGTGGCGAAATCGATATCGCGCGCGTGATTTTTACCGCGCCCAATCTCTTTAATAATTTTATTCAGTTCCATCAGGCATTCCCGCTTCCAGGGCGCGCCGCCGTGCGGCTGCCAAAAATTGATCGTTAGATTTTCTTACTGCGACGTTTTTTCGTCTTGTCACTGCTGGCTTCCGGCATCGGCGGTTGCTCAATCGGGAACACCGGTAGCGCGGCCAGCAGTCGGCTGCCATAGGCTTTGTTGAGCAGGCGGCGATCGTAAATCACGATTTCGCCAAAGCAGCTGTGGCTGCGAATCAAGCGTCCTACCTGCTGAATCAAGGTAAAGGAGGCGCTCGGCAAGCTCTGCACTTCGAACGGATAGCGTTTCAGGCTCTTCAGCCATTCGCCCTCGGTCAAAATTACCGGACTGTCTACCGGTGGAAAAGCGATTTTATGGATATGCACCTGCGACAGCAGATCGCCTTTCAAATCCAACCCTTCGGCGAACGATTGCAGCCCGACCAGAATACTGATTTTACCGGCTTCGACGCGTTCACGATGCAGCGCCACCAGGCGCGAACGCGGCTGATCGCCCTGCACCAGCATCGACAGGCGCAGATCAGGAATATGTGCGACAAACTGCTGCATCGCGCGGCCGCTGGCGAACAGCACCAGCACCCCTTTGTGCTTCTCTTCGGCGATCTGCTGGCGGAAAAAGCGCGCCATCTCGGCAATGTGCTCCGCTTCCTGCGCCATCTGCGGTTCAAACTGCATCTGCGGAATCACCAGCTTGCCCTGGTCGATATGGTTAAACGGTGAATCCAGTGCCACAAAGCGGTCGCCGGCTTTCTCACTCAGGCCGGACATTTCCTGCAAACGGTTGAAGCTGTTGAGCGAGCGCAAAGTGGCTGACGTCACCACCACATGCGGGATTTTGCGCCACAGGATTTTTTCCAGCTGATCGCTCACGCGAATGCCCGCGCAGTGGAACAGCAGATGCGCCTGGCCTTCTCGGATCTCACGCGTAATCCACTTCGACACCGGCGCATTGGAAGCTTTCTCCATCGCCGCCAGCCGCCACAGTTTGCTGATCGACTCGAACCAGCCGAAGTGGCGATTGAGCTGAATGATAGCTTTATGCAGCCGCATGATATCGGCTTTCCCGGTTTGCTCGCCCAACTCGTTGAGCAGGCCTTCGCTTAAGCCGCGCAGCGCGTCACTCAGCTTGAACAGCCGCGCGCACAGGCTCAGTAGCTCTTCCGGCAATTCACCCAGAACAAAGCGGAACTCGCCCGGCTGATTATGGCCCGGCAGCAGTGGATTGAGCGCATCGCACAGGATCTGCAGCAGCTCGCGCATCTCATCGCAGTGACCTTTCAGGCGCTCCGGGTTGGTGAGCGGCGGCGGCGATTTTGGGCGGAACTGCGCCATGATGGTTTCCACCAGCCGCACAAACAGATCGAGCTGCAAACTGCTCCAGCCGGGCGTGATCTCCGCGCTCATCTCCAGCGCATCGCGCGCCACTTCCGGCAGATGATGGCCTTCGTCCAGCACCAGCATCAGGTTTTTCGCCGGTGGCAGCACCGATTCATTCTCCATCGCCGCCATCACCAACGCATGGTTGGCGACCACCACATCCGCCTGCTCAATTTCGCGACGCGCGACAAAGAACGGGCATTCACGATACCAGCGGCAGTGATGGCCAAGGCAGTTGGCTTTGTCGGTGGAGAGGCGTTGCCACAAGCTGTCCTCAATGTTGACATCGGTGTGATCGCGCAAGCCATCCCAGCGGTAGCTACTGAGCTGCTTCTCTAGCTTGGCGCAGAATTTCTGCTCCTCTTTCGAGCCGGTGACTGCCTCTTCATCCAGATAGAGCAGCAAATCGCCCTGCTGATCTTCGGTCGCCGCCAGCGCCGCAAGGTTGCGCGGACAAACATAGCGTCCACGGCCAAAGGCGGCAGTAAAAGTGAGATCGGGGATGATTTTCTTCAGCAGCGGCAGATCCTTGCTGAAGATCTGGTCCTGCAACGCCACGTTGGCGGTGCTGATCACCAGCCGCTTCTCCTCGGCGCGGCTCACCGCAATACCGGGAATCAAATAAGAGAGAGTTTTGCCGACGCCGGTGGGCGCTTCAATCGCCAGATGACGACCTTCGTCACCGGCCAGACTTTTCGCCACTTCGGCAATCATCTGGCGCTGCGGCGCGCGCGGGATAAAGTCAGGAACCTGCTGCTGCAGCGCCTTATACCATTGCGCAATCTGGCTTTTTATCGCTGCTGTCAGGGCCATTTTCGTTACTGTTTGCTGAATTGGCCTGTATTTTTACACAGTATTGGCGCAGCGTCAGCTTTCGCTGCTATTTTTTCGCGCTGGATTCAGAATTTCACGCATCGCGCGGATTAAGGTTTCACGCGCGCGCCCACGGCGGAACGCAAAAGAGAAAGGCGCGCGGAAGTGGAAATGGTGCGGCAGCAGGCGGCGCAGCGTGCCCTGCAGTTCCCCGCTGCGCGCGTAGTGTTCGGGTAAATAGCCAATGAAGCGGCCAGAGAGAATCAGCGTCAGCTGCGCTTCGATGCTCTCCACTGAGGCGTTGCTCTGGCGGAAGCCGCGCTTATTCAGCTCCTGCTGATTCCAGTAACGCCGCGTCACCATGCCGGTTTGCTGCACGGTGCGCACATCCGGATGACCCTCAGCCAGCGGATGTTGCGGGCTGCAATAGAGCCAATGCTGTTCTTCGTAAAGCGGAATAGTCACCAGATTGCTGGCGCGCAGCGGAAAGTGCCCAATCGCCAAATCGAGCCGATCCTCCAGCAACTGCTGCTGCAACTCATTGGGATCGCGCACGCTCAGATTAAAGAACACCGCCGGAAAGCGCTGATTAAAGCGGGCAATGGCAGCGGGCAGATCCAGCGTGCTATCGGTGACGGTGGCGTCCACCACGCCA
This sequence comes from Pantoea endophytica, assembly GCF_002858935.1. Classification (GTDB taxonomy): domain Bacteria; phylum Pseudomonadota; class Gammaproteobacteria; order Enterobacterales; family Enterobacteriaceae; genus Pantoea; species Pantoea leporis. The sequence continues at coordinate 9,925 of NZ_PJRT01000025.1, forward strand.
AGCGAGAAAGTGCCGCCCTGCGCGCTTTTCAGCGTCTCTACCTGCTCCTGCCAACCCGCCAGCGTCGCCAGCATCTCCTGACTGTAGCGATAAAACTGCTCGCCTTTGCTGGTCAGGGTAAAGCCGCCGCGCCCGCGCTGACAGAGGATAAAACCGAGCTGGCTCTCGAGCTCGCTCATGTAGGCGCTGATGGCCGGCGTGGTCATGTTCAGCGCCTGCTGCGCGCGCGAATAGCCCTGATTTTCTACCACGCTGGCGAACACCTGCAGCAGTTTAAGATTGGGAAGCGTCTGCACCGATTTTCCTTCAGAGATTGCTGACTAAAGTTAAGTAATCTCTGAAGTGATTATCAGCTGTCAAGGATTTTTCCGGCGCGCGGGCTGGGTAATGATGGGTTTTACCTGACTGAAGGAGTGCGTGATGACCGATTTCCCCCAGCCGCAAGGCGGCAACGAAATGCCCCGTTTCGCCGGACGCGGCACCATGATGCGTTTACCCGCCGCTGAATCACCAGCCGATTTGGATGTGGCGTTCGTCGGCATTCCGCTGGATATCGGCACCTCGCAGCGCAGCGGTACGCGCTATGGCCCACGCGCCATCCGCGCCGATTCAGTCATGATCCGACCCTACAACATGGCCACCGGCGCCGCGCCCTTTGATTCGCTGCGCGTCGGCGATCTCGGTGATGTGCCGATCAACACTTACAGCCTGCTGAAATCAGTCGATATCATTGAAAACTATTATACCGAGCTGAATAACTGGCCGATTATCCCGTTAACGCTGGGCGGCGATCACACGCTGACGCTGCCGATTTTGCGCGCGCTGGCGAAGAAGCATGGGCCGATGGGGCTGATTCACATTGATGCCCACACCGACACCAACGACGAGATGTTTGGCGAGAAGATCGCGCATGGCACCACGTTCCGCCGCGCGGTGGAAGAGGGCCTGCTCGACTGCCAGCGCGTGGTGCAAATCGGGCAACGTGCGCAAGGCTACGCCGCCGATGATTTTCAGTGGGGCGTCGATCAGGGCTTCCATCTGGTGCCCGCCGAACAGTGCTGGTATCGCTCCATGACGCCGCTGATGGCCGAGGTGCGCGCGCGTATCGGCGACGGCCCGGTGTATCTCTCTTACGACATCGACAGTTTCGATCCCGCGTGGGCACCCGGCACCGGCACGCCGGAAGTGGGCGGTTTAACCTCGATGCAAGGGCTGGAGATCGTGCGCGGCTGTCGTGGACTCAATCTGGTGGGCGGCGATCTGGTGGAAGTCTCGCCGCCGTACGACATCAGCGGTATGACCTCGCAGCTGGCGGCCAATATCCTTTATGAGATGCTGTGCGTGTTGCCCGGCGTCCGTTACACAGAGAACAAGTGATGACACAACAAAATCTGGTTTTCCCGGCGCGCGTGCTGCGCGGTGCGGGCGTGATCAACCAATTAGGCGCGATCTGCGCCGGACTGGGACAGCGTGCGCTGCTGATTGGCGGCCATCAGGCGTTGCAGGCAGTAGAAGCGCAGGTTCGCGCGCAGCTGCTGGCGGCCAACGTCACGCTGTTAGCTCAAGAGTGGTTTGGCGGTGAAACCTCGATCAATCAGATCAATCGTCTGGCGGCGATGGCCAGCGAGCTGCACGCTGAGGTGCTAATTGGCGTGGGCGGCGGTAAATCGCTGGATACGGTGAAAGCGGTAGGCGCACAGATTGGCGTGCCGGTGATCACGCTGCCAACCATCGCCGCCACCTGTTCCGCGGTGACGCCGCTGAGTATTCGCTATGACGATAACGGCAATTTCTTCGACATCTTCCCGCTGCCGCAGGCACCGGCGGCGGTGATCATTGACAGCGAGCTGCTGGCTAAAGCGCCTGCCCGCTGGCTGGCCGCCGGGCTGGGCGATACGCTGGCGAAGTGGTACGAGTTCCGCGCGGTCAGCGCACGTCATCCGGCACGCGAGGGCAATGCGCTCTCGTCACTGGCGCACAGCCAGATCTGTTATGACGTAATTGGTGAACATGGACCGGCAGCCTATGCCGCAGTGCTGCGTGGTGAGAGCAGCGCGTCGCTCGATCAGGTGCTGGATGCGATCTTCACCTGGGCGGGATTAACCTCGCTAATGAGCAACGGCGCACACGCGGCGGCTTCGCATGCGATTTATGAAGGCTTTACCTTCTGCGATAAAACCCGCGAGTTTGGGCACGGCTTGCTGGTCGGCTTTGGCAATCTCTGTTTGCTGGCGCTGGAGAACCGCACCGATGAGGAAGTGCTGGATGAGATGCGCCTGGCGCGCGATTGCGGCGTGCCGCTGACGCTGAGCGAGATTGCCGAGCTGGATGAAAGTGAGCTGGCGCTGATTGTGCGCGAATCGGTGCATGCGCCGGATATGGAGAACATGGCCGAAACGGTGACCGAAGCGCGCTTGCTGGCAGCGATAGCGCGGATTGAGGGGTTAGCAGGCAGGGTTTAGTTTGTGCTCGCTGTGGTGTGAATGTGCACGCTGTCCCCCATCCCGGCCTTCCCCCATAAATGGGGGAAGGAGACGCTGCCACATGCAGCTCCCAACTCACATATAGCAGCATCTTCCTCCCCCATTTATGGGGGAGGACCGAGGAGGGGGACAGCGTGCACCTACCGAGGAGGGGGACAGCGTGCACCTACCAACGGGACAGCGAGCACACACCAAAAAGGAAAAAATCACCCAATCCCCAACAACCCCACCACTTCCCGCACATCCGCCACTTCATCCAGCTCCAGACACACCGCCTCGAGCTGTTCGACCTGCTCCAGCGGCAATACGCGCGCGGCCAAACTGCGGTATTTCGCCAGCAAGGCATCCAGCGTGAGCGGATTGGTTGGCGCGCCTGACGGCACCGGCACACGCTGCTGCCACTGCGCGCCCTGCCCGGTTTCCAGCCGCACCCACGGCTCGTCGTCGCGGCTCTGCTGCTCATCGATCACCAGCTCAATACGTGCCAGCAACGCTTCCACATCGGGATGCAGGCGCTTGGCGTCGTCATAACTGGCCAGCTCCGCCGAGCCGTACAGTGCGCGCGCCGCCAGCGCATACGGCAGGCTCATCTGCGCCGCCGCCAGGCTGTGTAACTCGCGTCCGCCGCACATCTCCAGCAGGAACGGATTAACGCCTACCACGATGCGCGCAATCTGCTCTACCCGCACATCATGCTGTTGCAGCAGAATACCCAGCGCATCAATGGCCGCGTGGGTGCCACGGCACGAAGCGTAAGGTTTGATCGAGCAGCGCGCCAGCTTCCACACCTCGCCGAGATCGGCCGTCAAGGCCTGCGGCTGCTGGGTTTCCGCCGCTAAGGTTTGCAGGAAGCCGCCCCAGCGCGGTTCAAACACCGCTGAAGGGCCGCTGATACCGCGTTGTGCCAGCAGCGCGGCCTGTACGCCGCCTTCTGCTGCGCGCGCGGCATGCAGTTTTTTGGTGTGCGATCCGTCGTGAATAAAGCCCCACAAACCGCCGCTGAAGCTGGCGGCAATGCCCAGCGCAGACGCACACTGCGCGCGGTCGAGCTGCAGCAGCGAACAGACCGCCGCCGCCGCACCAAACACCCCGCAGCTGGCGGTAGAGTGCCAGCCCGCGCCGTTGTGCGCCGAGTAACCGCCGCAGGCTTCTAACACGCGGCGGCCGACGTCATAGCCGATCACCATCGCCACCAGCAGCGCTTGCCCGTCCACCGGCTGCGTCGCCAGCGGCAAAGCCGCCAGCAGCGCCGGGATCACCACCGCACCGGAGTGATCGCAGCCGCCGGTATCGTCGAGTTCATACATGTGCGCCGCCACGCCGTTCAGCCACGCCGCCTGACGCGGACTGGCCTGCTGCGCGCTGCCCCAAATCTGCGCCTGTTCGCGGCCACCTTCGGCCTGCACCAGCGCCAGACACTCGCGCCAGATCGGACTGTCGCAGCCCGCCAGCGAAGCACCGAGCGTATCAAGCAGATGGCGTTTCGCCTGCTCCACCAGCGGTTCAGGCAGTTGTGCAAAACGCGTCCCGGCGATAAAGGCCGCCAGTTGATTAAGCGAGTTCGCCATGCGCACCTCCAGTGATGCGGGTAAACACCTCCGCCGGATGGCAGAAATCGTTATCCGGCTGCGTCTGCCAGTGCGCCGCCGCCTGCTCAGCGGTGGCGATCCACACATTGTGCTGTTGCAGCATGTCGAGCAGCGCCCGCAACAAACCAATGCGTCCGGCGGTGCCGATGATTTCCGGATGCAGTCGCAGCAAGTAGCACAGGCCAAAGCGGTGGAAGCCGTGGAAATCCTGCGTCATATTCGCCAGGGTTTCGCCATACGGCGCGATGCGCGATTGTCCCGGCGGAATAGCCGGGCTGAGGTTAAAGGCGAAGTACGGCTCATCTTCCAGCGTGTAGTGCATCGGCAATTCCACCAAGCGCGTACCGGGATGGAAATACGGCAAATCGTCGCCGCGCCAGCTCGATGACCATTGAATGCCGCGTGCGATCAACGCCTGCGCCAGTCCCGGTTTCCACTGCCCGGCGGGCGTGCGGAACCCCGTGATTTTGCGTCCGGTTATCTGCGCCAGTTTTTCGCAGCCGCGCGTCACGCTGGCGATCTGCTGCTCCAGCGTCAGCAGCGAGAAATCTTCGTGGGTATCGCCGCTGCAGGCGATTTCATGGCCGCCGGTCACGATGCGCTGCACCAGTTCCGGCTGCTGTTCGGCGACAATCGCGGGCATACACCAGCTGGCTTTGAGCTTCTTTTCTGCCAGCAGCGCCAGCAAGCGATCGACGCCGCGCAGTGTGCCGTAGCGCCACACCGACAGCGTTTTATCGCGCCCCGCCACTGCCGGAGCCTGAGTGAGAATGCCGTGAATATCGTTGAAATCGATGGTGAGGATCGCCGCCGACTGGAAACCCAGCGGCCAGCGTGAAGGTTCAGTCATGCTGTTGCTCCTGCAAATACCACTGCGCCACCGCGTCGCAGCGCGCAAACCAAACGTCATCGCGCGCCGTCATATGTGCAAACAGCTGTTCCAGCAGCAGCAAGCGTCCCGGCTGGCCGGAGATTTTCGGGTGGAACAGCGTGGTGAGGCACAAGCCTTCATCCATCGCGCCATCGAACTCGCGCTGCCAGTTATCACGCGTGTGCGCATAGCTGGCGATGCGGTCGCCACCTTTGGGGAAGTCGGGCTGGCGCGTGTAGGCCAGCGAGGCGTAATCATCCATCTCCCACTTACCGGGGATCTCCACCAGCGGCGTATGGCCCGCCACCGGAATGCTGTAGGGGCGATCGTCGCCGCGCATGCTGCTGGAGTAGATCACGCCCGCGTCACGCAGGATTTGTGGCGTTTCCGCATGCCAGTCGCCCGACGGCGTACGAAAACCGCAGGCGGTGATGCCCAGATGTTGGTGAAAGACTTCAGCGGATTTCGCCATGACTGCACGCTGTTCATCCGGTGAAATCGCCCAAAAGGATTCGTGGCGATAGCCGTGATAGGCCACTTCGTGGCCCTGTTCGATAATCGCCTGACACTGCTGCGGCCACTGCTCCACCACCCACGCCGGCACAAAGAAGGTGGCGGGAAGGTGGAAGGCGCGCAGCAGGTCAAGCAGACGCCCGAGCGCGCGGTACGGCCCGTAAGCCCCAAAGGTAAAATACTCTGGCGTTGACCACAGGCTGCCATTCAGCATGGCATCGCCGGTGGGACCGTCGAGGTCAAACGCCAGCGCCATACAGCCGCGTTTACCCTGCGGCCAGCGCACTGCGCCCGGTTGTTGCATCTGCGCGCTCCTTAGCCCTGGTTGACGGTCGCCTTCGCCACGCCGTTGTCTGCCAGACCCCATTTGCCGAGGATTTTCTGGTAAGTGCCATCGGCAATCATCGCGTCGATAGCCGCCTGAATCGCGGTGGTCAGCTCGCCCGCATCTTTACCAATCGCCATGCCGGTGTACTGGAAGGAGAAGGCTTTATCGAGCGCCTTATATTTGCCCTTTTCCAGATCCATGATGTACGGCAGCGTTTCACTGCCCTGCACCACGCCATCCAGACGGTTCTGACGCAGCTGGGTGCGCGCATCGGCGGTGCCTTCAGCACCTACCACAATGATCGCCGGCTTACCGGCCGCTTCACAGTGCGCTTTTGACCAGTTGGCAATCTCCTGCGGGAAGGTGGTGCGACGGCTGGTACCGACTTTCTTACCGCACAGATCCATCGCGCTGTTGATGTCGCTGCGCGCGGATTGGGTGTAGAACTGCGGGCCGGTTTTGAAGTAATCGATAAAGTTCACCACCTGCTGACGCTCTTTGGTGTCCGTCATGCCGGACATCACCAGATCGACGCGCTTGGTCACCACCGCGTTCACCATCTGTTCGAAGGCGATCTCCTGCCAGTTGATCTTCACGCCGAGCTTTTCGCCAATCGCCTGGCCGAGGTCGTAGTCCACGCCGGTCAGCTGGTTGGTCGCCGGATCTTTAAAATCCATTGGCGGATAGTTCGGCATGATCGCTACCGTCAGCCCTTTCTCTTTGATCGCCGCGGGTACGGCGATGTCTGCCCAGGCAGAGGATTGCAGCAGCAGCGCGGCACTGATGGCACTCAATAACAGCTTTTTCATATTCACCCCGGTAATGTTTAAAGAAGAATCGCGTTAATAAAGTTTTTCATCCGTGGATTTTGCGGGTTCAGCAGAATGTCTTCCGGTGCGCCCTGCTCGATAATCCGTCCCTCGTCCATAAACACCACCTGATTGGCCACCTCACGGGCAAAGCCCATTTCGTGCGTGACCACCAGCATGGTGGTGCCCTCTTTTGCCAGCTGACGCATCACCGCCAGCACTTCGCCCACCATCTCCGGATCCAGCGCCGAGGTGGGTTCGTCAAACAGCATCAGTTTGGGTTTCATCGCCAGCGCACGAGCAATCGCCACGCGCTGCTGCTGGCCGCCGGAGAGCGACTGCGGATAGTCGTGCGCTTTGTGCGCCAGACCCACGCGATCGAGCAGCGCCATCGCCTCTTCGCTGGCTTCGCGCCTTGGGCGCAGCAGCACGCGACACGGCCCTTCGATGATGTTCTCCAGCGCGGTTTTGTGTGGGAACAGGTTAAAACGCTGGAATACCATGCCGGTTTGCAGGCGCTGGCGCGCAATCTGTTTGTCGCTCAGCGCATGCAGTTTGTTACCGGCGATGCGATAGCCCGCCAGCTCGTTGTCGACCCAAATTCCGCCTTTATCGACCTTCTCCAGCTGGTTAATGCAGCGCAAAAAGGTGCTTTTGCCGGAACCGGATGGGCCGAGGATGCACATCACCTCGCCGTAGTTCACTTCGAGGCTGACATCCTTCAGGGCGTGGAACTGGTCGAAATATTTGTTCACCTTGACGGCGCGCACGATGTTTCTCATGTTGGGCTCCTGATTACTGACGCTGACGATGGCCGCGTGAGAAGTAACGTTCCAGTCGGCTCTGTCCAAACGACAACACCGTGACCACAATCAGGTACCAAATGCCTGCCACGAACAGCAGTTCCATGACGCGCGCGTTGGCGAAGTAGATGGTTTGCGTGTTGTAGAGCAGTTCCGAGTACTGAATCATGCTGGCGAGACTGGTGGTTTTGATCATGCTGATAAATTCGTTGCCGACCGGCGGCAGAATCACGCGCATCGCCTGCGGCAGAATGATGCGCTGCAGCGCCTGCAGACGCGGCATGCCGATGGCTTTCGCCGCTTCGTATTGCCCGGTATCCACTGATAGCAAGCCCGCGCGCACCACTTCCGAGGTGTACGCGCCCTGATTGATGCTCAAACCGAGCAGCGCGGCGAGGAACGGCGTCATGATGGTGACGGTTTGCACGCTGAACACGCCGGGAATGCTGATGGTGGGAAACACCAGCGCGAGGTTGAACCACAGCAGCAGCTGCAGAATCAGCGGCGTACCGCGAAAAATCCACGCGTAGCCCACGGCGATGTAGTGCAGCACCGGATTCGGCGACATGTACATGATGGCGGTGATGACGCCAAACAGTACGCCGAGCCCCATCGCCAGCACCGACATGATCAGCGTGTTGACCACGCCGTTGAGAATCGCCTGGGCGGTAAAGAACTGGCCGACAAACGACCATTCGATATTGCCGTGCGCAAAGGCGTTTACCAGCAGCGCCAGCAGCAGCAGAATCACCGCCGACGCGGTGATACGGCCGTAGTAACGGCGCGGCACCACTTGGTAACGATCGAGATCGTAATGCGTCTGCTCGCGGCTGTTGTTCAAACCCGGCTCAATCGGCGTTGATTGCGACATAAGTTCTCCTCAGGCGCGTGGGCCAGCGTAATCGTCGGTCCAGCGCTGCTGGTCCTGCATCAGGGTTTGCAGACGTGCCAGTTGCTCACGTACGCGTGCCGGTGCGGTACCGCCGTAGCCGCTACGGGCCGCCAGCGCGGCTTCCAGCGTCAGCGCACTGCGCACCTCCGGCGTTAAGCGGACATCCACCGCCTGCAGTTGCGCATCGCTGAGATCCGACAGACCGCAGTTTTCGCGCTCGCACAATTGCACCAGCTGGCCGGTGATCTCATGCGCTTCGCGGAACGGCACACCGCGCATCGCCAGCCAGTCGGCCACTTCGGTCGCCAGCGTGAAGCCGTCCGGTGCCTGCTCGCGCATCACGTCGGTGTTGAATTTCAGCGTCGCCATCATGCCTGCCATCGCCGGTAGCACCAGCAGCAGCGTATCCACCGCATCAATCACATTGCGTTTGTCGTCGCTGAGATCGCGGTTGTAGGAGAGCGGCATCGCTTTCATGGTGGTGAGCAGCGCCATCAGGTTGCCGACCAGGCGGCCAGCGCGGCCGCGCGTCAGTTCGGCGATGTCCGGGTTTTTCTTCTGCGGCATGATGGAGCTGCCGGTAGCGTAGCTGTCATGCAGCTCGACCCAGCGGAACTGGCGCGATGCCCACATGCACACTTCTTCGCACAGGCGTGACAGGTTGATGCCGATCATGCTGGTGACAAACAGGAATTCAGCGGCATAGTCGCGGCTGGCAACGGCATCAATGGAGTTTTCGCACGGCGCGAGATAGGAAAGATCGGCGGCGGCCTGCTCCGGCTGGCGCGCAATGGCGGAACCGGCCATCGCAGCGGCACCGAGCGGACAGCGTGCGCTGCGGCGATCCCAATCCTGCATACGTTCAATATCGCGGGCAAAGGATTGCGCGTGAGCCAAAAGTTGATGACCAAAAACAATCGGCTGCGCCTGCTGCAGATGTGTGAAACCGGGCGCGACGCTTTCGGTGTGCTGTGCCGCCTGCTCGACCAGCGCCTGCTGCAAGGCCAGCAGCGCGCTCACCACCTTGCGACCGTTGTCGCGCAGGTAAAGACGCAGGTCGTTAACGGTTTGATCGTTACGCGAACGCCCGGCGCGCAGCTTGCCGCCCAGCGGACCTAAACGCTCGGTCAGCGCGCGTTCGATAAAGGTGTGCACATCTTCGTCGGCGGCAATCGGATGCAGCTGACCGGCGCGATAATCGGCGTCTAACGCGTCAATGGCCGCCAGCATGGTGCTGAGCTCTTCGGCGCTCAGCAACTCGCCGCGCGCCAGTTCACGGGCATGCGCCCGGCAGCCCGCCAGATCGTAAGGTGCCAATGCAAAGTAATAATCCGGGCTACGAGACAGCGCGGTTAAACTCGCCGCCGGTGCCGCTTTAAAACGCGCGCCCCATAACAGTTCGGCATTATCAGACATGCTATTTCCCCTTACAGATAATCATCAGCGATATGAAAAAGATATGGATGAGCCAGTTGAAATAATAAAAACTTATTTTATGGCTACACTGGTAAATAGGGCCTATTTCAGGTTCACTGTACTTTCACCGCAATTATTCCGGAGTTGAATAGCAAAAATGGAAAGTAAAGTTTCCCAGTCCGGAAACAATGCAAATAATCGCAGCGATAATGCGGTTCTGGCACTGAGTAATATCGATTTAAAATTACTGCGGGTATTTAAATGCGTGGTAGAAGCGGGCGGATTAACTGCTGCCAGCCACGAATTGAATATTGGTCTGGCGGCGATCAGTAAACAGGTTTCCGATCTGGAAATTCGTCTCGGCATGACGTTATGCAGCCGCGGACGCGAAGGTTTTGAGCTAACGCAGTACGGCATCAACGTCTACCAGGCCACGCTGGAACTGTTCGTCTCGCTGAATCTGTTTCGCGAGCGGCTGCACAACAGTCGCAATGAACTGCTGGGCGACATTGCCATTTGCGTGGTGGATAACACCATCTCCGACCTGCAATCTCCGGTCACCGCAGCGGTGCAACAGCTGCACCAGAAAGCGCCAAAGGTACAAATTCGACTGCAAACCGCGCAATTAGATGATATTGAGCGCGGCATCAGTGAAGGCCGTTTTCATTGTGGTATTGCACCGGTTTATGAAATGAAAAATGATTTTGATTACTTCCCGCTTTATAAGGAATATTCAAAATTATATTGCTCTATGTCACATCCTTTATATTCGGGATCGTGCGATAAAAATATATCGCTGGACATATTACGTGAGCAGAAAATTATTAATCATTTATATGTGACGCCGCGCGACGATCGTCGCATCATTCCCTTACAGGACAGCGGCGTGCAGGCGGTTCAGGTTGAATCTGTCGCCATGCTGATTTTAACCGGCCATTTTATTGGTTATTTACCGGAACATTATGCCGCCGCGTTTATTGCGCGTGGGCAGCTGTGTGAGTTGGGTGATGATTCGACTCGCCGTGAAAACCCGTTTTGTTTGATGATGAAGAAGGGTCGCAAAATAAACCCGATTATCCGGCTGTTTATGCAGGCGCTGGGGATTGGCGAGGCGGAAGGACCGCACTGAGTTGGTGCATTTTGGGATTGTGCTCGCTGTCCCCGGTCTGTGCTCGCTGTCCGTCCAGGTTTGTGCTCGCTTTCCCCGGTCTGTGCTCGCTGTCCCCCATCCCGGCCTTCCCCCGCAAGCGGGGGAAGGAGACGCTGCCACATGCAGCTTCATCACTGACATATGGCAGCATCTTCCTCCCCCATTTATGGGGGAGGACCGAGGAGGGGGACAGCAGGCACAATCACAAGCACAATCACCCCAACACCTTATACATCACCGTAGTCGCATCCAGCACACCTTCGGTTGACTCCGCATAGAACGGAATCGACCCAGCAATCTGCCAATCCATCGACAAATAGAGATCCGTTGCCACGTCGCCGCTGCGCGTGTCCAGCACCAGCAGGGTTTTCCCCTGCTGTGCCGCCAGCTGTTCGGCTTGCTGCATCAGGCGGCGCGCGATGCCCTGACGTCTGGCGCGGGGATGCACCAGCAGCTTACTGATCTCCGCCCGATGGCGACCGTTCGGCATTGCGCTGAATCCCACCATCACCGTCGCCACAATCACGCCCTGCTGATACGCCACCAGCAGCTGATTGTCGCCGCTCGCCAGGCTGTAAATTTTGTCCTGCCAGAAGCGCTCAATGGCCGCGCGATCGTCCGCATCAATAAAGCCCACGCTGGCGCCATCGGCGACGCAGCCCTGCAGCACATCACACAATGCCGCCAGCAGCGGCTGCGCCTGGGTGGCGCTGAGAGGTTCGATGTCAATCATGGTTTGCATACCACCAAAATGTAGCGCGCGCCGCCTTCGGCATGGGCGGCAAACGCGGATTTGCCAGTGAGATGAAAGCGCAGACAGTCGCCTGCCTGCAGCGTCCAGTGCTGATCGTCCATGCTGATGGTCAGCTCGCCCGATTGCAGCCAGATGTGCTGCTCCAGTCCCTGAATCGGCGGCGCATCGTAATCAATGCGCGCGCCAGGACGCAGCACACCTTCCACCACTTCCGCTTTAAAGTGGCTGGCGGGCGGTGATACGTTGCGGCGCTGGAAGCCGCTGGCGTCATCGCGCCATACCGGCTGTTGCGCCGCTTTCAGCAGCAGCGCGGCCTCCTCTTCCACCTCGCTCAGCAGGCGCGACATGGTCAAGCCGTAGGCCACGCAAAGGCGGTTAAGCAAAGCGGCTGTGGGGCTCGTTTCGGCGCGTTCAATGCGCGACAACGACGCCCGACTGATGCCGGTCGCCATCGCCAATTCATCTAATGACCAACCGCGTTGTACGCGTAATTCAGCCAGTCGCGCCGCCAGTCGATCGTCGGTATCCGAAGCAGACATCTTCACCTCTCATATACGGGAAATAAATCTCACATATGAGATATGACCTTAAATAAATAAAGCGGTCAAGTTGTACAATTAAAAAATCATTGTACAACCCAGTCGTGGGGGTTAAGGTGTTGTTATGCAGGTCAGAATTTTTGAGGACTTTATGGCCTTATACAGTATCGGGGATGTGGCCGAACGCTGTGGAATCAACCCGGTAACGCTTCGCGCCTGGCAGCGACGTTACGGTCTGTTAAAACCCCAGCGTACCGAAGGTGGTCATCGGCAGTTTGATGATGAAGATGTTCAGCGTATCGAAGAGATAAAACGCTGGATAGAGAGCGGCGTGCCCGTTGGCAAAGTGAAAGCGTTGCTGGAAGGCGCGACGGTCAATGTGGATGACGGTTGGTCGGCGCTGCAGGAAGAGTTGATGAGCGTACTGCGCCACGTTCGCCCGGCGAAATTGCGCGTTAAAATTGCCAATATTGGCCGGGAACATCCGGTGGATGCGTTGATCGATCACGTGTTTGTGCCGGTTCGCCAGCGTCTTGGTTTAGATCAGAACACCGCGCGCACCATGTGCAGTCTGCTTGATGGCGCGCTGATTGATTATGTGGCGTTTTGTCTGGCCTGTGGACGTAAAAAAGCCGGTAAAGATGCCTTGATGCTGGGTTGGGCGGTGGAAGATCGTACCCGCATCTGGCTGGAAGCCTGGCGTTTGTCGCAGCAAGGCTGGCGCATGGATGTGTTGGCGGAGCCGCTGGACATGCCGCGCCCTGAGTTATTCCCCGGACAAAACCTGTTTATCTGGACCGGCAAAAAGCCGACGCGTCGTCAGGTCGAGCAGTTTGAACACTGGCAGGCGCAGGGTTTTGCCATTCACCTGCACGATCCCGCATAAGTAAAATCGCACACACGGCCTTTGCCTGGCGTGGTGTGCGCGTTATCATGCCGCCCTAAATTTCTTTTCTCAGGTCTCCTCATGAACTGGAATAAACTCCTTATCGGTTCCCTGTTTGCCATCATGGCGCTTGGCGGCATGGGCGGCATGATGCTGGTCGGCTACAGCCTCATTGTGCATACCCACTAAGTTTGCGCTGCACGCGCTCTAGCAGGCGATCGCAAATCAACGCCAGCAGCGCCACCAGCAGCGCGCCCTGAATCACATAGGCGGTGTTAAAGCCGCTAAGACCGATTATCACCGGCGATCCCAGACTCTCCGCGCCCACCGTGGAGGCGATAGTTGCCGTGCCGATGTTGATCATCACCGAGGTTCGCACGCCCGCCATGATCACCGGTGCCGCTAGCGCCAGCTCAATCTGCCACAAGCGTCGCCACGGCCCCATGCCGAGGCCGACCGCGATTTCACGATTGCTGGCCGGTACGCTATCTAAACCTGCCAGCGTGCCCTGCAAAATCGGTAGCAAGCCGTAGAGAAACAGCGCCATCACCGCGGGCGTGGCACCAAACCCCATCACCGGCACCGCAATCGCTAACACCGCAACCGGCGGAAAGGTTTGCCCGGCCGCCGCCACGGTTTCCAGCAGCGGACGAAAGGCGCGCCCGGCGTGACGCGTAGCAAACACCGCACAGCCAACGCCGACCAGCAACGCCAGCAGGCTGCCGCTGACCACTAACGCCAGATGCGCCAGCGCCAGCCGCCAGAAACTCTCCTGCTGATAGAGCGGACGCTCCAGCTGTGGAAACCAGTGAGCAAACAGCGGACCGCTGTGCGGCAAGCCCCACAGCAGCAGCAGAAAGGCCGCCAGCAGCCAATAGAGCGGATCGCGTAACAGCCGCATCAGCTCGCCTCCTGCTGGCGCAGCAGATCGCTGAAGTGCAGCACGCCCAGCGGCTGTTGCTGCTGATCGATCACCGGCAATTTGTCGGTGCGGCGCGCAATAAATTGCGACAGCGCTTCACGCAGCGTCAGCGATTCAGCAATCGGTTCGGCGTCCAGCCATTCACCGCGTCGCGCCGCGCTGCCCGCACGTCCCAGCGCCAGCAAACGCACGCCGAGCTCGCTGCGACCAAAGAACTCGCGGGCAAAGTCGTTCACCGGCTGCGTCAGCAGATCGATTGGCCTGCCCTGCTGCACGATTTCGCCGCCGTCCATCAGCACCAGCTGATCGGCCAGCGTCAGCGCTTCGTCGATGTCGTGCGTCACCAGCACCACGGTGCGACCGGACATTTTCTGAATGCGCAGCATCTCGTGTTGCAGCGCCAGACGGTTAACCGGATCGAGCGCGCCGAAAGGTTCATCCATCAGCAGCAACTCGGGATCGGCCGCCAGCGCACGCGCCACGCCGACGCGCTGCTGCTGTCCGCCCGACAGCTGATGCGGCATGCGCGTCGCCAGATGGCTGTCGAGATTGAGCAGCGCCAGCAGCTCCTCGACGCGTTGAGTGATCTTCGCCTGCGGCCAGCCGAGCAGCGAGGGCACGGTGCCGATGTTCTTCGCCACGTTCCAGTGCGGAAACAGGCCAATCGACTGAATGGCATAACCGATGCGGCGGCGCAACGCGCGCGCATCCATGGTTTCGATGGCTTCTCCGGCAAAACGTATTTCGCCGCTGTCGTGCTCCACCAGCCGGTTGATCATCTTCAGCGTGGTCGATTTGCCCGAACCTGAGGTGCCAATCAGCACGGTAAAACTGCCCTTCTCAATCTTCAGCGACAGGTTACGTATCGCCTCTTTGCCAGCGAACACTTTGCTCACCTGGTGAAATTCAATCATGACGTCTCTCCAGCAGTGCCGACAGTAAACGCAGCAGCGCATCAAAAATCACCGCCAGCGCCACCACCGGAATCACGCCCAGCAGCACCAGATCCAGCGCGCTGCTCAGCAATCCCTGAAAAACAATGGCGCCGAATCCGCCCGCCCCAATCAGCGCCGCGACCACCGCCAGGCCCACGGTTTGCACCACCACCACGCGCAGCCCGGAGAGCCACACCGGCAGCGCCAGCGGCAGTTCGGCGTGCCAGAACTGTTGCCACGCGCTCATGCCCATGCCGCGCGCGGTTTCACGCACTTCCTGCGGCACCTGCTGCAAACCGGCCACCACGCTGCGCACCAGCGGCAGCAGCGCGTAGAGCACCAGCGCAATCAAGGCCGGTGCAATACCGATGCCGCTGATGCCCCAACGGGCCAGCAGCGGAAAATGCGCCACCAATCCCGCCAGCGGCGCAATCAGTAAACCGAACAGCGCCACCGACGGCACCGTTTGAATCAGGTTAAGCACGCTAAATGCGGCATTCTGCCAGCGCGGACGCCGCGCAATCGCCAGCCCGAGCGGCAATCCGATGATTACCGTCGGCAGCAGCGTGCCGCCCAGCAGCCACAAATGCTGCGTGAAGGCCGCATCAAACACCGCCGTGCGGTTGGCGTACTCTTTCAAAAGCGAGAGACGATCAAGATGACCGCTGAGTAACAGCGCCAGCGGCAGCAGCCAGATTTGCAGGTTGAGCACAATGCGCCACGGGGTACTGCGGGTGATTTGCCGGACCGCTTCCGCCGCCAGCAGCAGCGCCAGCGCCGCCGCACACCACAAGCCGCTGCCAAACGCGGTGCGCGCCAGCGGGCTCCCGCTGTTCGCCAGTTGCGTGGCCTGTTGTCCGGCCAACCAGATGAGTAAGGCCAGCAGCACTTCCGCCGCCAGCAGCACCGATATCGCGTGAATGCGGCGCGGCGGCCACCACAAGCTCTGCCACAGCCACAGCAACGGGATGAACAGCAGTATGCTGTTGGTCACCTGCCATAACGTCAGCGGCTGGCCAGAGACCAGCCGATTGGCGGCAAAGCTCAATAGCGGCAAGGCAAACAGCGCCAGCGTGATAAGCGCGATTAACACCAGCAGCACCGGCTGCTGGCGCGGTCGGAATAACAACGACGACACTGCTTACAGCAACTTATTGGTCTGTAGCCACTGTTTCGCGACCTGGCTGGCATCCTGACCATCCACCGCGATCTGCGCATTCAGCTGCTGCAGGGTTTTCTCATCCAGCTTGCTGAAGACCGGCTGCAGCCAGTTGCCGATGTCCGGATATTGCTTGAGCACGCTTTCGCGGATCACCGGCGCAGGGGCATAAATCGGCTGCACGCCTTTCGGATCGCTCAGCGTTTGCAGGCCCAGCGCCGCTACCGGACCGTCGGTGCCGTAGGCCATCGCCGCGTTCACGCCAGAGGTTTGCTGCGCCGCCGCTTTGATGGTCACGGCGGTGTCGCCACCGGCCAGCGACAGCAGCTGCGCCTGCTCCAGTTTGAAGTTGTAGGCTTTTTCAAACGCCGGTAACGCATCGCTGCGTTCAATAAATTCCGCCGAGGCAGCCAGTTTGAAAGTGCCGCCTTTTTTCAGGTAAGCGCTGAGATCGTCCAGCGTGTTGAGGTTGTTCTTCTGCGCCACGTCGCCGCGCACCGCAATCGTCCAGGTATTGTTAGCTGGCGCGGGCGTCAGCCACACCAGATGATTTTTCTCGGCGTCGAGTTTTTTCACCTTCTCGTAGCCCTGCTGAGCGTTCTTCCACGCCGTGTCTTTTTCATCGTTGAAGAAGAATGCGCCATTGCCGGTGTATTCCGGGTAGATATCCAGCTCACCAGCGGTGATCGCGCCGCGCACCACTTGCGTGGTACCGAGCTGGATTTTATTGACGGTTTTTACCCCATGTTTGTCCAGCACCTGCAGAATAATGTTGCCGAGTAGCGAGCCTTCGGTATCAATTTTGGAACCAACTTTCACCGGATCCGCCGCCTGCGCTGCACCCATGCTCATTGCCAATGCCATCATTCCCAATAAACCCTGCTTTATCATCCCGCTTCCCTCATTTGTTTTCATTGTGTGACTATCAAGCGTAGCCTGGCGAAAGGGGATAGGCGCGGTCAAGCGGCTTACTTCGTGCTTTTTTTGCTATCAATTGCCTATCGGTTATAACCAAAACGCAGCACATATAACCAATTGGAATTTTCGATGTTAAGACGGCGGCTTATGCTCACAGTCCCACTCCTTACAATAAATTACAAAACATCATGACCGACTTAGCTTCTCCAGCGCATGTCGCGCAGGCAGGGAATGTCCCCACCGGTGAGACCAAATGGATCCGCAGCGCGGCCGATGTCTCCGGGCTGGTGAACAACAGCAACGAATCACGTAGCAACGCGCGCATCGTCATCGCGATTGCGCTGGGCGGCGTGTTCCTTGACGCCTACGATCTCGGCGCATTGGCGTTTGGCATCAAAGACGTGACGCGCGAGTTCCAGCTGACGCCCGCAGGCACCGGCATGGTGGCATCGGCGATTACCTTCGGTGCGATTGTTGGGGCGCTGATTGGCGGCTACCTCACCGACAAAATCGGCCGCTATCGCGTGTTTATGGCCGACATGTTCTTCTTCGTGGTGGCAGCGTTAGCCTGTGCGTTTGCGCCAAACGAATATGTGCTGGCCGGTGCGCGCTTTGTGATGGGCCTCGGCGTCGGGATCGACTTACCGGTGGCGATGGCGTTTCTCGCCGAGTTTTCGAAGCTGCGCGGGCAAGGCAATAAGGCCGCCAGCGTGGCGATGTGGTGTCCGACATGGTACGCGGCGATCAGTATTTCCTACCTGCTGGTCCTGCTGCTGTATGCGGTGTTGCCCGAAAGCCACACCGATTGGCTGTGGCGTTTGATTCTGGGTTTTGGTGCGGTGCCTGCGCTGCTGATCATCGCCATTCGCAGCCGTTACATGAGTGAGTCGCCGATTTGGGCAGCCAATCAGGGCAACCTCACAGGCGCGGCGGAGATTCTGCGCAACTCTTACAACATCAACGCGCAGGTGGCGGATGACGCCGATCTGACGCCGCAGAAAGCGGTACGTAAAGCCAGCTGGCGCAACTACGGCGCGCTGCTGCAGGGCGTCTATCGTCGTCGTACCATTCTGGCAACCGTCACCTCCATCGCCTCGTCATTTGCCTATAACGCGGTGGCGTTTGGCCTGCCGGTGATTATCTCCAGCTTCTTTGCGCAATCGATGCTGACCACCATTCTGGTGTCGCTGGCGCTGAATCTGCTGTTTGCTTTTGTCGGCGGCTTGCTGGCGGTGCGGCTGGTGCCGCGTCTGGGCGCGTGGAAGATGTCGGTGGCCGGTTACGCTTGTCAGTGCGTGGCGCTGCTGGGATTGGCGTTGATTGGTCGTCCGGAAGGCGGCGAACAGGCGGCGGTGGCGATTGCCATGCTGGCGCTGTTCCTGTTTGGTCAGGGCTTTGGTCCCGGCTCGCACACCATGACATTTGCCTCGCTAAGCTATCCGGCTTCGCTGCGCGGCGTGGGCGTCGGCTTCAACCAGACGCTGATGCGCGGCAGTTCCACCGTGTCGCTGTTCACCTTCCCGCTGCTGGTGGCGGCGTTTGGTACCGGCGTGTTCTGGGTGATTTTCCTTGCGCCGCTGATTGGCTTACTGGCGCTACTGGCGATTCGCTGGGAGCCGTCGGGTTACGACGTGGATGCGGAAGATTTTCAGTGATGGATTAACAGAGGTCGCCATAAATGGCGACCTTCGTCTTTAAGCCGTCAGGCGAAACTCGCCCAGCGTATTGGGAATGCGCGGGAAGGTATGCAAAAACCACGGCGTGAACTGCGCCGGATTCTCCTGCATCTCCTGCTGAATCTGCGCAATCGAGCGATAGCACCATGCATCCGCCTCTTCCGGGTTGAGGACCGGCTGCTCATCGCTGATGGCGAAGAACACGTGCCCATATTCATGCTCGGTCAAGCCGTTACTCAGCGGCAGGTTGTAGCTCAGCTCAAACACCGGCGTTAACGCAACATTCATGCCCATCTCTTCACGCAAACGGCGCTCGGCGGCATCGCGCGTGGATTCCTGCGGATAGGGATGACTGCAGCAGGTGTTACTCCACAATCCACCACAGTGATATTTAGTGCTGGCACGGCGTTGCAGCAGCACTTCATGGCGCGAATTGAACACGTAAACCGTCACCGCGCGATGCAGCAATCCTTTTTCATGCACTTCCAGCTTTTCCATTTTGCCGATAGGGCGATCGAGGTGGTCAACGAGAATAACTTCAATGGCGGGCATGACAACTCCTTCGGAAAATTCGCAGCTATTGTACACAACCTCCAAGGGGTTGATGGAGGAAATAGCGCACATTCCGTGCGTTAACGTGGGCACATTAAAGCGTAGCAGCCTGCGGAGGATTCATCGTAAAAGAGGGTAGATTGACGTTATCGCCCTAACTCTTTCAGCTCAATTGGCGGACAGTAGCAGGATGCGCGGGCAGCTTATCGCATGAAGCGCCCCACACCTGGTTGTAAATGAAGTCTGTCAAACCTTCGATCACACACGCGTTCGAGATCACAACGTGCCGATGTGCCACCCAACTTTCATTGCGCTATTCCTTTAATATGAATTTAAAGCCTACGCTGCGTCAGTTTGAATTTTGAATGTAAGGTGAAATGACATCAAGTGCGGCAATATCTTTCCAAAGTTGCTTTCCTCATAGTTCAGCCAAGCGTTTAGTCGAGTCATGAATGATGTCATTAATTACTTGAACATTTTAATGATCCAGCGTTATTATATCTGAACATATACCGTTATTAACTATCCCAGTTATGATTTAGTAGATTGTATATGGCTAGTTGAAGCCCTGCGTACCTTACTATCAGCTAACTTGTTAAAATATAGCAACATTTCTTTTATCTATTCATGACAACCCTCTAAGTATGCATATTATTGAATATATACATATGTTAACTTTTTAAGGATAGTGGAGGTTCGAATCAGTCAACGGAGGATTGGATTTGGGATAATGTATGAGATGAAGTACCAAACTTGACACCGACGCATTAAACTAACGATTATCTAATTGAATAAATATCAACATGTAATTTAAACAGCATGCCATAAACTTAATTAAATGTGAGATATCAAAATGGAACTTAGATTAAAAAACATAACAAGTTATAGTAAAGAACAAACCACAAAAATAGACTTAAGAAAAAAAATAAACATTATTTATGGACAAAATGGCGCTGGGAAGTCAACAATATCCAATTTTTTCTATAACATGAGCGATGCATCTTTTAAGGAATGTGAGTGTACATTCATTCAACATTATCGACCTTTTGTATATAATGCTAAATTTATTGAAGAAAACTTCTTCAATACTGCCGAACAAAAAGGAGTTTTTACCCTTAGCAAAGAAAATGCTGATATCGAAAAGGAAATAGCCGAAAAAGAATCAGAAAAACAATCACTTACAAAACAATACTTAGAAAAAAAGGCTTATTTGGATAATTTAGTTGAAAATGAAAATAAAGCAGAAATTAAATGTATTGATGCAGTCTGGAGTAAAACAGAAAATATCAGAGCATCCTCTTTAAAATCATTAATGAAAGGAAGTCTAGGCAGCAAAAAATCATTCTTCGAAAAATTAAAGCCTTCTCAAAGGCTTCCTGGAATAGATCTTAACTCACTCATTCAAGAATATGATGAGTTACTAAGACATAACAATATAGAATCCCCAACAATTACCTTACCAATAAAAGACTTTTTATTACCTAGTGAACATGACCTATTAGCAACACCTATTATTGACCTCAGTAATAGTTACCTTTCTGATAATATAAAAGAATTGAATAACCTTGACTGGGTGAAAACTGGTAAAGAGCTATATCTTAGAGAAAAAACTTGCCCTTTTTGCCAAGAAAAAACAATAAGCGATGACTTCACAAAAGCTATCGAATCAATCTTTGATGAAAGCTATAACAAAAAAACAAATCAAATAAAGATAATTAAAAACAAATTAAGCAAGGAAATGGAAGATAACTTACAACTGGTCGAACTTGAGCTAACACAATGCTTAATTTTAACTGACGATGAAAAAAATAAATCTTTAACATATATAAAAGTATTGCATAAAATTCTTAGTGCAAACATTTCATTACTCAATGATAAAATAAACAACCCTTCGATATCGATTACTTTAAATTTCGACAACGAATCCTACAATAATATTTTCGAAGACATAGTTAAATATAATATTAAAATTAACGACATTAACGCAAAGTCTAAAACTTTCAAACGTAGTGAAAACATTATTCAAGGAAAAATATGGGCAGGAGCGAAAGATTTTTGCCATATAGACTTTGATGACCTAAACAAAAGCAGCTTGAAAAATAAATCATTAATAGAGATCGCAAGAAAAGATTTAGATTTAATAATTAAGAAAGGAAAGGATAATAACAATCGGATATCAGAATTACGTACTAATGTCTCGAACATTGATTTAACAATAGATTCTATTAACAACAGACTTAAAAACCTTGGCATTGACAATTTCAGCATAAAAAAACACTTATCTAGCGAAGATAAATATGTCATCTCGCGTGCAGACAATACCTCTACTGAAGGGGTATATCGCTCACTTAGTGAAGGTGAAAAAACCCTAATTACTTTCCTTTATTTTATAGAATACTGCAAAGGGAAAACTGATAAATTAGATTATGATAACAGGGAATCGCTTATAGTTATTGATGATCCAATTTCAAGCTTATCGCAAAACTACATTTATGATATAGCATCAATGATTCACTTTGAAGTTCTGGAAACTCCTCAACCTAAGAAGATAATAATACTTACCCATAACTTATACTTTTTCCATGAATTGGTTAAATTGGCGCCCCGAAGCAGAAATGATAAAATTTTCAAGAGAGATTATAGTCTAGGAAGAATAAGCAAAAACACGCATAGTACTTTCGAGGAAATTGAAAAAAGTAGTTTGAAAAATGAATATCAATCTTTATGGCAGTTATTAAAAGATGCTCAAGATGGAAAAATTAATAAAATTATTATACCTAACATAATGAGAAATATACTTGAATATTACTTTGCATTCGTACATAAAACAGATGCACTTCAAGCTGAACTCATAAAGCTTGCTAAAGATGAAAATAACCAAAGCTTTAGAGCATTCTATCGTTTTATTAATAGAGGCTCACATTCAGATGCAGTAAACATTTCAGACATGGGTGACATTTCACCTCAAAAATATATAGATCAATTAAAGAAAATATTTATCATGACTGGCGACGAAAAGCATTATATTAAAATGATGGAAATAGATGAGCCGGACGAGGAAGATGAGGTTGCTACCGCTTAGGCCGCATATCATCGGGTTGGGTAAGAACGACGGTGTTTACACACCGTCTCCCAACGACCAAAACGATAGCGATTGTACTGACGTACGTTCACTAGTTTTAACATGAGGTAATCTCCATGCAAGCACCATTGTTGCCAATAGCAGCCTTTACACCCTTTGTATAAAGCTAATACGAAGAGTTATGCAAAGTAGATATCCCAAGCGGTAACCCGGGGATTTTATTGTATTCTGATGAAAAGGTCCACTACATACCATCGAATTAGTTGTATAAGCTTTTTTTCACGTAAACGTTGTTAACGTTCCCCACGTCAAAATAATGGTTTCCATTACAAAGGAGTGAAAGCTTGGTTAAGCAAATCTATGGGATCTAAATGCCTTCGACTTACATGCCTCAACAAAAAAGTTAATGATGAGTTGTTAAGAGGTGCAGTTGATTCAAAATCGACTGAATCGCCCGCAATCGCCGATTTTTGATCTTTTATTGAAGGGTAAGTTAGTTGATCGCTGCACAGGTGCCAATACTACGCTGCATACCGTGCGTGAAGAGATTCGTAATCAGTTTTCGCAAGCGGTTTGATAGCGGTCGCCATGCATGGCGACCGACTCCACAAAACTTACAGCTTAAAGCTTTGCACCACCTGCTCCAGCTGCACGCTTTGCTGCTGCATCGACTGCGCGGCGGCTGAAACCTGCTCGACGAGCGCGGCGTTCTGCTGAGTGCTGCCGTCCAGCTGGGTAATCGCCACGTTAACCTGATCGATGCCCATGCTCTGCTCGCGGCTCGCTGACATGATTTCGCTCATCAGCGTAGTCACGCTGCTGACGCCCTGCATCAGCTCATCCATGGTTTGCCCGGCCTGCTCCACCAGTTGGCTGCCGGTATCAATATTCGCCACCGACTCCTCAATCAGCTTCTTAATTTCACGCGCCGAGTTAGCCGAGCGCTGTGCCAGGTTGCGCACTTCCGAGGCCACCACGGCAAAACCGCGCCCCTGTTCACCGGCGCGCGCCGCCTCTACCGCGGCGTTCAGCGCCAGGATGTTGGTCTGGAAGGCGATGCTGTCGATGACGCTGATGATATCAACCACTTTGCGCGAAGAGTGATTAATCGCGCCCATGGTGGTGACCACCTGACGCACCACTTCGGTGCCGCGTGCCGCAACCTGCGACGCGCCATCCGCCAGCTGATTCGCATGCGTGGCGTTATCGGCGTTCTGACGCACCGTGCCGGTCAGCTCTTCCATTGATGCTGCCGTTTCAACAATCGAACTGGCCTGCGATTCGGTACGCGCCGAGAGATCGGCGTTGCCGCTGGCAATTTCACGCGAAGCCGCCGTAATCGCCAGCGCGCTATCGCCCACCTGACGCATCAGGCCTTGCAGATAGGCGATGAACTGGTTGAAGCTCTGCGCCACGGCGTTGAATTCCGGGCTATTACTGGCGGGCAGACGCTGCGTCAAATCGGCACCGCCGGTCGATAAAGCTTCAATGTTGCTGTTCAGCACCGCGAGGCGTTTCATCATGGCGCGCACAAAGCCCAGCAGCACCAACAGCAGGATCACCGCCAGCGGAATCTGCACCAGACCCAGACGCGTCAACATGCTGTGAGTTTGCGCATCCAGCAAGCTCGACGGCACATCGCTGGCGAGATACCACGGGCTACCGGCAATCGCCTGCACGAACAGCGTGTGTTCGCCATCTTCACCTGCAAAGGTGGTTTGCGCGGGCTGGCTGCCCGCCTGCGCCAGCAGACCTTTTAACGCGGACGCCATCGGCAGCTGGGTATCGGCGAGGTTTTCCAGCTTCGGCGCACCATCCACCAGCGCGGCGTTACCCACCACTTTACCGTCAGCTTCAACGATCAGTACGCGGCCCTGAATCGCCTCACCCATCTGTTTTGCCAGCTGGTTGAAGAAGCCGAGCGTTACGTCAATGGTCGCTACGCCCCATACGGTGCCATCGCGATAGATCGCCATTGCACAGTTGGTACGCGGCTGCGGGCTGGCGGCATCCTGATACGCTTTCGCCCACGCGCACTGGCCCTTCGGCGCAGCCAAACCATCTTTGTACCAGGATTGCTCCCAGTATTTGTCGGCGGCGTCCGAGTTCCAGTAAGTGTTGACCTGCAGCTGGTTACTGGCGTTGCGCGCAAAGAACGAGCTGTTTTTCTCTTTGGCCGGATCGCGACGGTTCGGTAACGGCCAGATGCCACCGCCGAACACGTTGCTGTCCTGATATTGGTTAACTAAGGCGGGCAGCAAGGTATCAATGGCTGCGCTGTCCATCACGCCTGCGGCTTCGGTAATGGCGCGCTGCTGTGCCTGGACGCGGTTCATCTGCTCGACGATGCGTCCGGCCAGGCCGTCCACTTCGTAACGTACCAGACGACTTTCATTTTCGGAGAGTTGCGGAGCGATAAACTGATTAATTACCAGCACGGTAACCAGCATCAGACCGGCAAAAAAGGCGACCAGCGTCGCGGTGAAACGGGATTGTGTTGTTTTGAACATTATGTGTGCCCTTACCCTGGTTGGCGAGTTGCCTGATCGAGGTTAACGGCGTGTTAATGGGGAACTTGAGGTGAGCACGATCACAAAGCAGTGAAATAGTTGATTTGGGTGATAATTTAAAATCGTAGGGTCGGCATCGATGCCGACCTGATTTACGGAGCGGGAGTTTCAACCACTTCCTGGCGCGGCCGGAACACATGATTATTGCCGTCCGCCAGCAAACGTTGCAGCAGCTGCTGCCCACCGCGATCGTCAGCCTGCGCAAACTGGCGTTCGGCTTCAGTAATTGGCGTGGACCACAGCAGATTCACGCGATCGCCATCGCGTTTCGGCAGGCGGAATTGCGCCGCTTCGGGAGCGAGATCGTTGGCCAGCAGGAAGCTTTCAAAGCCAACCGGCGCCACTTCCGACGCCAGCGTATGCCCTTCGCCAATCCAGGTCAGGCGCGCCCACGGCAGATGGGCAAACTCAGCCAGCGCGCTCGCCATCTGCACCGCATTGGCTTCGGTCATCACTTCACCGTCTACCGCCATCGCCAGCTCGACGCGGCGATACTGCGGCGCCAGCTCGTCAAACAGGTGATCCACCTGCGGCATCGGACGGATCCCCATGCCCAGCGTCAGGAAATACCAAACGCCATTGTGCAAGTGCTGCGAAATCGCCATTGGCGGCCAGTTGCCTTGATCGATGGAGTAATATTTTACCGATTCGCCAAACTGCGCCTGATAACACTGCATCAGCTCGCGCTGCACCACATCCCACAAGTGTCCGTCGTGCCAGTCACGCCAGAAGTGACGCTGCTGTTCAGCGCGCGCGTAGTAATCGTTGGTGGAGGCCGATCCCAGCGGTGCGGTCAGGCGATTCTCTTTGATGCAGGCAGCAGAAAAACTCACCTGCTTATCCTGATACAGGCTCCAGCCAGGGATCACCGCCAGCAGCTGACCGTAATACCACAGCGCGGCGCCGTCGTCGCTGGGCTCCCACAGCACCTGCAAGCCGGCGGGATCGAGCATCGGCTCGGCTTCCAGCGTGCGGCAATACTCGGCACTGAGCAGCGGCGCGATGCCCTGCTCCATCGCTTCACGATCTTCCTGCGCGGGCGCAGGCAGCAGGTTACGCAGCCAGCAGCCGCGCACCGCGTATTGGCTGCGAAACAGGTCATTCGGCCAGATATAAAAATAGGCCGTACGCGCATCCTGCTCGACGATCGCGGTTAGTGTGTGTTGCTGATTCGGCACCTCAGCAATCAGAGGTTGGTGGGTCATAACGCCTCGATATTACCTGGAGGAATCCATTTTCCCCGAGAATAGAGCAGGATCGGCACTCGTGCCATGTGACACAAGGGTAAAACTCTCAAAGTGCCAGAAGGGAAAGATGAGTGCGGCTTATCAATTGCCGCTTAACACGCTGACAAGCTTCAGATTAATTTGCGATTCTTTTACCATTTCGCGTGATATGGTTTGCGCATTCACCTCTTTGGAGCTGCCATCATGGTGCTGCAAAACCTCGATCTGAACCTGCGTGACATGGTTATTTTCGCGATGTTGGTGTGGCTGTTTATCCGTTATACATGGGTGATGACGTCGCTGACGCTATTGCTGGGCGGCGTGGCGTTGCTGGTGTTATTACCGCTTGATATCTATTACAGCCTGCTGCCGCTGGCGCTGATTGGCCTCGGACTTGGCATGATGCTGCACCATTATCAGCAACGTCAGCAGGCACTAAAACGTGAAGCGCGCACACCGCGCACCTACACGCAGAAAGAGGATGAGCTGCATTTGTAACGCTTAGCGGCCCATGCGCTGCATGGCGCGGGTATAAGCGCCGCGCTGAATCGACCAGCGCAGCAGCCCGGCAATCACCGCCATTTCCCGATCCACACGCCACTGCGTCAGCGGCCCAACCGGCTGCTGAATCTGCTGTTGTGCCCAGTCAGGCAACAATCCCATCCCCGCTTTCAGCATCACGCGCATTGCCGGTCTCGCCTGCCAGCTGGGTGCAGGCGCGTTAATCAGCAACTGCATCACCTCCAGCGTGCGCGCATCACAGAGCAACTCGGGCCGCATCAGTTGTAGATACGCCTCAACCGCCTGCACGCTTTTCGGCACCCGCTGTGCGCCAAGCGCCTCGGCAACTAATGCCGCTTCCTGATAGTAACGATCCTGATCGGCCAGGCTGAGCTGCGGATTTTTGTAGCGCAGATGCGCCGCCAGAAAACGGCTGGTTTCCGCAACGTGTACCCAGGTAAGCAGATGCGGATCGCTGGCGGCATACGGCTTGCCCGCGTTATCGACGCCGGTGACGCGCAGGTGAATCCGTTTGACGCGGTCGATAAGGATGTTGGCATCGGCGGTGTTACCGAAGGTGGTGACGGCGATAAACTGGCTGGTGCGCCGCAGGCGGCCCATCATGTCCTGCCGGAAATTGGAGTGATCCCACACGCCCGCCAGCGCCGCCGGATGCAGCATCTGCAGCATTAAGGCGCTGATACCGCCGCACAGCATCGAGGGGAAGTCGCCATGGACGCGCCAGATAACGTGGTCCGGGCCAAATAAACCGGGATCGCCAGGCGGTTGCGAGATGTCGAATTCGTTGAGTGACAGGCCGTTGAGGCGGAAGACTTGCTGTTGGATGCGTTCGCGGATGTTCATGGGTTTGTGCGCTCATTGGCCTGGTCGGCATGAATGCCGACCCTACAAATCACCGAAGCATAACATGTAGGGTCAGCATTCATGCTGACCGAGCGAAAGAGCGCAACAATCTTACTTACAGATAATCAAACTGCGCATCCTGCGTGCGCACTGAATCCAGTCCAATCATCACGTTGAATTTGCCTGGCTCGGCAACCTGCTGCATCTTCTGGTTCCAGAATTTCAGCGCATCAACGTCGATCTTAAACTTCACGGTCTGCGATTCACCGGCTTTCAGCATGATGCGCTGGAAGCCGCGCAGCTCCTGCACCGGACGGCTAATGCTGGCGACCGGATCGTTGAGATAGAGCTGCACCACGGTTGCACCATCGCGTTTACCGCTATTGGTCACGGTCACTGACGCTTCCACCGAGCCGTTACGCGGCATAGTGCGTGACGACATCTTCACCGGCGACACCGTGAAGGTGGTGTAGCTCAGGCCGTAACCAAACGGATAAAGCGGACCGTTCACCGCATCGTAGTAGTGCGAGGTGTACTTGTTCGGCTTGGCGAAGTTGTAGGGACGACCGGTTGGCAAGTGGTTGTAGTAAATCGGAATCTGTCCCACCGAACGTGGGAAGGAGACCGGCAGCTTGCCCGACGGGTTGTAATCGCCGAACAGCACATCGGCGATCGCGTTACCGCCTTCGGTGCCGCTAAACCAGGTTTCCAGCATCGCATCGGCTTGCTGATCTTCCTTCACCACCGTCAGCGGACGGCCGTTCATCAGCACGATCACCAGCGGTTTGCCGGTGGCCTTCAGTGCGGCCAGCAGCTTCTGCTGACTTTCCGGGATCACCAAATCGCTGCGGCTGGAGGCTTCATGCGCCATGCCCTGCGCTTCACCCACGGCAGCCACCACCACATCAGCTTTTTTCGCCTGCGCTACCGCTTCGTCAATCAGCTCCTGCGGTGAACGCTTGTCCACGCTGACCGCCTGCTCATACAGATTGAGGAAGTCCTGAATGCCTTTGTTGTCGGTGATGTTAGCGCCTTTGGCGTACAGCACCGTGCCTTTGCCCGCCATCGCATTGCGCACGCCTTGCAGCAGCGGAATCGACTGTTTCGCCACGCCGGCGGCCGACCAGCTGCCCATGATGTCGCGCTGGCTATCCGCTAGCGGACCCACCAACGCAATGGTGGCGTCTTTCTTCAGCGGCAGCGTTTCGCGCCAGTTTTTCAGCAGCACAATGCTTTTACGCGCCACGTCACGCGCTTCGGCGCGATGCAAACGGCTTTCCGCATTGGTGTCCTGCGGATCACTCTCTTTCGGCCCTAAATGACTGTAAGGATCGTTAAACAAGCCCATGTCATATTTGACGTTCAGCACATGGCGCGCGGCATCGTCCACTTCCGCCATGCTCACCGCGCCGCTCTTCACCAGGCCCGGCAGATATTTGCTGTAGTACTCGTCGCTCATGCTCATGTCGATGCCTGATTTCATCGCAATGCGCACCGCATCCTGTGGATCGCTGGCTACGCCGTGTTTAATCAGTTCTTTAATCGCACCGTGATCGCTAATGGTGATGCCTTTGAACTTCCAGTCGCCGCGCAGGATGTCTTTCAGCAGCCAACTGTCTGCCGTGGCCGGTGTGCCATTCAATGAGTTAAGCGCCACCATCACGCCACCGCTGCCCGCATCCAATGAGGCTTTATACGGCGGCAGATAATCCTGGAACAGGCGCTGCGGGCTCATGTCGACGGTGTTGTAATCTCGTCCACCTTCCACTGCGCCGTAGGCCGCGAAGTGCTTCACGCTGGTCATGATCGAGTAGCGATCCGCCGCGCTTTTGCCCTGCATGGCTTTCACCATGCTGCTGCCCATTTGCGCGCTGAGGAAGGTGTCTTCACCAAAGCCTTCCGAGCCGCGTCCCCAACGAGGTTCGCGGGACACATCAACCATCGGCGCCCACGTCATGTTGAGGCCGTCATCCGCGGCTTCATAAGCAGAGACGCGTCCCACCTCAGCGGTGGCATCCAGATCCCAGCTTGCCGCCAAGCCAAGTGGAATCGGGAAAATGGTGCGCTGACCGTGCACCACGTCATAGGCGAAGAACAGCGGAATTTTCAGGCGGCTGAGCTGCATCACCTGATCCTGCATGGCGCGAATATCCTGACGCGTCACGGTGTTAAAAATTGCCCCGACCTGACCGTGCTGAATCATGTCGCGAATCGCCGATTTTGGCGTATCCGGTCCTACGCTGATCAAACGCATCTGCCCGATTTTTTCATCAAGGGTCATTTTGCTGAGCAGCTGATTCACAAAGGCGTCGCGCGCCTGTTCAGTCATCGGATGTGGGCCAAACAGATCGTCCGCGAAAGCGGGTTGCATGGCTAAGGAGACAGCGAGGCTAACAGAGTAAATCCATTTCATCAGGTCGGGTTCTCTTAAGTGACTGCGCAATATCGAAATAACCGGGGCAGTTTGCCACAAGATGAGGATAGCAGGTAGCCACCATGTCACACCGCGCTCCTGTCGCTGGCGCATGCTACAGTAAAAGCGCCATGTTAAAGACAAGGATAGGCCAATGAATAACAACACTTCGCACCCTACTCTGCTCGCCGAACTGCGTCGTCTGGTCGGATCGTCGAACCTGTTAACCGACGCGGAACAGACCGCGCGCTACCGTAAAGGTTTTCGCTCGGGCGAAGGCGAAGCGCTGGCGGTGATTTTCCCCGGTTCGCTGCTTGAGCTGTGGCGTGCGTTGCAGGCGCTGGTGAGCGCCGATGCGATCATTTTGATGCAGGCCGCCAACACCGGCCTGACCGAAGGTTCCACGCCAAACGGCAACGATTACGATCGTCCAGTGGTGATCATCAGCACCTTGCGTCTGGATAAGTTGCAGCTGATCGACAACGGCAAACAGATCCTCGCCTTCCCCGGCAGCACGCTGTATCAGCTGGAAAAAGCGCTGAAGCCGCTTGGCCGCGAGCCGCATTCGGTGATCGGTTCCTCCTGCATTGGCGCCTCGGTAATGGGCGGGATTTGCAATAACTCGGGCGGTTCGCTGATCAAACGCGGTCCGGCCTACAGCGAAATGGCGCTGTTTGCGCAGATTGATGCCAGCGGCAAACTCAAGCTGGTGAACCATCTCGGCATCGATCTAGGCCATTCGCCGGAAGAGATGTTGGGTCGGCTGGATGACGATCGCTGGCAGCAGAGCGATGTGCGCTGGGATGAACGTCACGCCTCGGATCATGAATACGCCGACCGTGTACGCGATATCCATGCAGAGACGCCAGCGCGCTTCAACGCCGATGAGCGTCGCCTGTTTGAAGCCTCCGGCTGCGCCGGTAAGCTGGCGGTGTTTGCCGTGCGTCTGGATACCTTCCCCACCGAACCGCAGCAACAGGTGTTCTACATCGGCACCAATAATCCGGCGGAACTGGGCGATATTCGCCGCCATATACTGGCGGAATTTACCCATCTGCCGGTGGCGGGCGAATATATGCACCGCGACATTTTCGACATCGCCGAGGTGTACGGCAAAGATACCTTCGTGATGATTGATAAACTCGGCACCGACAAAATGCCGCTGTTTTTCACCCTGAAAGGCCGCGTGGATGCCTGGCTGGGCAAGCTGAGCTGGGTGAAACCGCATCTCACCGATCGTTTATTGCAGCGCGTCAGCAGCTGGCTACCGGCGCATCTGCCTAAACGCCTTAAGCAGTATCGCGACAAATATGAGCATCACCTGATGCTGAAGATGTCCGGCGACGGCGTTGCCGAAGCGCAGGCCTATCTGACCGAATATTTCCGCGAAGGCGGCGGCGCGTTCTTCGCCTGTGACGCCAAAGAGGGTGCGCACGCGTTCCTGCATCGCTTTGCCGCCGCCGGTGCTGCGGTACGCTATCACGCGGTGCATGCCGATGAAGTGGAAGACATTCTGGCGCTGGATATCGCGCTGCGTCGTAATGATGAAGCGTGGTTTGAACGCCTGCCGCCCGAGTTCGATAACGATCTGAGCCACCGTCTCTACTACGGCCACTTCTTCTGCCACGTGTTCCATCAGGATTACATCGTGAAAAAAGGCGTGGATGCGCATGCGTTAAAAGAGAAGATGCTGGCGATTTTAGCCGCGCGCGGCGCCGAGTATCCGGCCGAGCATAACGTGGGCCATCTGTATCAGGCAAAACCGCAGCTGCAGGCGTTTTATCAGCAGCTCGATCCCACCAACAGTTTTAATCCAGGAATTGGGAAAACCAGTAAGCAGAAGGGTTGGGCGGTGAAAGTTTGAGACCGGGCGGTGGCGGTAAATGTGCCCTTTTTAGCAGCACTCACTGAAGCTTAGGAGCAGGCCGGGGACGCTTTTGGACCGGCAATCCGCAGCGCTGAACGAAACGAGGAAGCCAGGAGAGCCCGCAGGACGCGGGCGAAAGGCGGAGCCGGGACAGGGACGTCCCGTCTCCGCCGGTCCGTCAGGCAAACGAGCGAAGTGAAGGTACCGCGCAAGCGGCGCGAGGACCGCCGGACCAAAAGTGGCCCCGGCCTGCGCACTCGTCGTCGGCTTAACTGACGAGCATTAGGCCATAAATGGCCACCCTACGCATTTATGGCAACGGATCGCTTTGCTGATCTTGTGCTGCGGCCACGGCGCGGCGCTCGATGATCATGGTCTGCGGCGTCGACAGCATAATGCCCTCTTTACGCAGACGCGTCAGAATATCGAACAGCAGATCGCTCTTGGCACCGGAAATCTGGCGTTGGCCGGCAACGTTGCCGGTGACGCTCAACACGATACCCGCTGGCGTCAAATCTTTGAACGACACGGACGGCTCCGGCGTCTCCAGAATACGTTCGTTCTCCTGATACACTTCCAGCAGAATTTCACGCACCCGCACCGGATCGATATCCAGCGGGAACGTCAGCAAGATGGTGACCACGCCCTGCGCGTTACCCATGGTGGCGTTACGCACGTTCTGCGAAATAAATTGCGAGTTCGGCACAATCACCGTCGATTTGTCGCCGAGCTGAATTTCGGTGGCGCGCACGTTAATACGACGGATATCCCCTTCAATGCCGCTGATGCTCACCAGATCGCCCACTTTCACCGGACGCTCGGTTAACAGAATCAGGCCGGAAATAAAGTTCTTCACAATCTCCTGTAAGCCGAAACCGATACCGACCGACAAGGCGCTCACAATCCACGCCAGTTTGTTCCACTGCAGGCCCATAATCGACAGCGTCAGCAGGATAATCAGCACGTAACCGATATTGCTGAACAGCGTCACCAGCGACACACGCATGCCGACGTCCATGGTGGTTTTGGGCAGGAAATCTTTATCCAGCCAGCGACGCACCGAACGCAGCACGTAAATGCCCACCACCAGACAGAGAATCGCGTTCACCATGTGTGCCGGCACAATGTTCAGCGACTCCAGCCCTTTGCCGCCCCAGAACTCAATCACCTTCTGGATCAGCTCAATCGGCGTTGATGAGGCAAAGGTGCCGTTCAGCAGTGCCAGCGCCAGAATGGCAATCAGCACGGTTTTACCCAGCGCGCTGAGCAGCGTCGCCGCCTGTTGCAGGTAACGCTCATCAATATTCAGCGTGGTTTGCAGGCGCTTGCCGGTGGCATTGCTGGTGGAGAACAGGCTTTCGCAGCCGTCATTCACCAGATGGCTGAGGAAGTAGAACGAACCAAACAAAATGCCGCACCAAATCACTTCATAGCTAAGGAAGCGCGCCAGCGTGACGTAACCGATGATCAGTGAAATCAGAATGCCGAGCGCCGTCAGCATCAGCGCCAGCTGCACCAATCCCACCAACGTTGAACGCGCTTCAGGCTGCTGACCTTCCTGCACCATGCGGCGGCGTACGCGGTTGATGCGCATGCCGATCGCCAGTCCGGTACTGCCAATCAGCAGCGCGGTCAAGCCGTTAGCAAAAATGGTGGTATTCAGGCTGGTGCCGACGCTGTAGTTGAAGGCTTCCACCGTCTGGAAAATAAACACCAGCGCCGCAGTGAACGGCGGGAACGGCTTCAGCGCTTGCGCGACTTCGTTGGAGATGGCCGGCAAACGCCAGCTTGGGCGACGTGTGGAGAGGAACGCGCGGCCTAAGCCGGCAATCAAGCCGCAATAGACGCTGAGCTGCACCAGTCGATCAACAAAATCCTGCACATCACCCGAGACTTCATCACGGCGCGTAAAGGCCAGCGCGATGAAGTTAAAGGTGATCACCACCGCGGCCAGCGTGGTGAGCGCGGTGGTGGCGGCGAGGAAGCTGCGACGTAAGCGCCCTTCCGGCATCTTATGAATGCTGACCCAGGCAAAGAACTCTTCGCTGTAGCGACGGCCCAGCGTCATCACCAGCATCGCGGCAAACAGCCAGGCCACGGTGCCGAAACGCCAGCCAGATTCCCACGACAGCGCGGCGGTGTCCTGCAATTCAGTAATGAACTCGCTGATCTTCTCGCCATCAAGATCCTGACTGCTAACCAGCGGCGCCCAGAAGCGCGGGCCAAGGATACTGCCAGAGTTCAGCGCCAGCTGGCTTTTCAGCTGGTCACGACGCAGGTTGACGATCTGCGATGACAGCACCAGCGCACCGTTTTTGATGCCATCGGCTTGTTTGATCTGATCGTCCAGCTTGGCTTTCTGGCTCTCCAGCGCCGCACGTTTGCGCGTCACTTCAGGCGTCTCTTTCACGCCGCTATCGGCTTTCGGTGCCGGGCCAAGAACCGCCAATTGTGCATCCAATTGCTGGCCCTGCGGGATCAACGCCTGGCCGAGGGTTTCGGCATTACCGGAAAGCTCCAGCGCCATCTCATTAAGCTGGTTGAGCTGGCTTTCATTGGTATCGCCCGAGACCTGGCCTTTAATTTTGTCGAGAATTTTCTGCATCTTAGGCAGCTCGACCGAGGCATTCACCTTGGGTGCGGCGTCCTCTGCCTGATCGTTGGGCGGCGTATCCGCAGCCACGCTCAGCGTGGGAGCTAACAGCACAAGCAGCAGTAAAAACGGGGTAAACAGATGACGAAACTTGAACATATGAATGAGATTCCAGCGTAATAACAGCCGATAAACGCAAGTGCGATCGTGAATGGCGGCTAGTTTAAGACGTTGCCGACACTGAAACTATAGGAATGAAGGTGTAAAACTTTGGCGCTAACGATAAGCGTTTTTGCAGATGAGCGTAACAACACAACGCTCAATCTGTAGCGGCGCAATCTATTGCGCATCCTGCAGAATCTGCAATGGGCAATAGATTGCGCCGCTACGGTATGTGCGTGCTTTAAATCCAGTTATTCATTATTCGCGGTCAAACCTGACTTCTGCTTTTTGTACGCCAGCGCAGCGGCCGGAACTGGTGCGGCTTTGCCGGTTTCCAGCCAGTCGCGCAGACGGTTAGCATCGGCGAAATGGGTGTATTTACCAAAGGCATCCAGCACCACCAGCGCCACCGGACGGTTGTTGATCACCGTGCGCATCACCAGACAGTGCCCGGCTTCATCGGTATAACCGGTTTTGGTCAGCTGGATGCGCCAGTCGTTTTTGTACACCAGATGATTGGTGTTACGGAACGGCAGCGCGTAGCTCGGATGTTGGAATACGGCGGTGTCTTCTTTGGTGGTGCTCAGTTCGCCAATCAGCGGGTACTGTCGCGTGGCTTTCAACAGCTTGACCAGATCTTCCGCGCTGGAAACGTTCTGAATCGACAGGCCCGTCGGCTCGACATAGCGCGTGTGCGTCATGCCAAGTGAGCGTGCTTTGGCGTTCATGGCGCGAATAAACGCATCGTAACCGCCCGGATAGTGATGCGCCAGGCTGGCGGCAGCGCGGTTTTCCGAGGACATCAGCGCCAGTAGCAGCATGTTGCGGCGGCTAATTTCGCTGTTCAGTTTGACGCGGGAGAACACGCCGCGCATCTCAGCGGTATGGCTGATATCCACCGACAGCATTTCATCCATCGGCAGTTTGGCATCCAACACCACCATCGCCGTCATCACTTTGGTGAGTGAGGCGATCGGACGTACGCGGTTAGGATGGCTGGAAAACAGCACTTTGTTGTTTTCCAGATCGACAATCATGGCACTGCCGGAGGCGATTTGCGGTTGGGCAATCGGCGCCAGGTTTGCGAGTGCTGCCGGCGCAGCGAGCGCGGGCGTTATAGCGGCTGGCGCGGCGACAAACAGCGCCAGCGACAGCAAGGAAATACGCATTTTTGCAGACATCGTGTCAAAAAAATCCGGTCAGGAGTTTTGCGCTGTGTTGAGACACAGGCCGCCCGCAACAATCCAGACGGGATGCGGGCTGGCAGCAGTATCATACGCACTTACCTGAGAAATTTCTTATTGAGATTGTTTCCGGGCGTTAAAAAGGTCGCCATGAATGACGACCTTACGAGGTGGGTGCGTGTTGCGGGAAGGTCGCCATTGATGCCGACCAGGCCTTCCTCAGAACAACCGTGGCCCGTAACCCCACAGAACCACCGTCAGCGCCAGCAGCACTTCAAACACCAGCACACCAATCGCCAATGTCGATCCGGAGAAGCGCAAGCTCTCATCACGGTCGATGCTCAGGAACACCGGGATGCCGACGTAAAGCAGATAACCGGTGTAAACCAGCGCCATCGCGCCCACCAGCACGCACAGCCACACCAGCGGATAGAGCGCCACCAGCCCGCTGAGGAACAGCGGCGTGGCCACATAGCCAGCAAACACCGTACAGCGCTGCAAGCTGGGACGCTGCGGATAGTTACGCGCCATCCAGTGGATCACGCGGCCCATTACCGCCACGCCACCGAGGATAATCAGATAGAACAGAATGCCGAGACCGATACCGGTCAGTAGATTGAGTTGTACAAACTGCCCTTCGCCCAGATTCCAGCCCAGCTGCGTGGTACCGATAAAGGCGCAGATCACCGGGATCGCCGCCATTAGCAGAACATGATGGGTGTAATGGTGCGAAACGCTCTCATTTTCCTGTTTAATATCGCGCATTTCCTGACCTGGATGCGCCAGTAAACCCCAGACATGATTCATACATTTACTCCTTTGCTGCGATGGGCTGCCCTTACAGCCAACGGCCTGATCAACGGAGGCAGCGTTAGCTCAAGTATAATCGTCGTCACCGTTTTTGCGGGCCACCACACAAATTAAGCCGCTGGTATACACTAATAGCGATTTCACACTTTGCAGGGAGGATAATTTGCATCTCGATATCAATGGATTAATCACCCAATACGGTTATCTGGCGCTGCTGATTGGTTGTATTGCCGAAGGGGAAACGTTCACGTTGTTAGGCGGTGTGGCGGCGCATGAAGGCTTATTGCACTTCAGCGGCGTGGTGCTGGCGGCGATGGTCGGCGGCATTATTGGCGATCAGCTGCTGTTCTGGCTGGGACGCCGTTATGGCACGCGCATTTTGCGCCGTTTCAGTAAACATCAGGAAACAATTGGCAAGGCTAAGCGGCTAATTCAAAAACACCCGAGCCTGTTCGTGATTGGCGTGCGCTTTATGTACGGCTTCCGCATTGTCGGGCCGATCATTATTGGCACCAGCCGCCTCAAGCCGCTGCGTTTCTTCATTCTGAACGTGGTTGGTGCGGCGCTGTGGGCGCTGATCTTTGTCTCGCTTGGCTACTTTGCCGGACAGATTGTCGCGCCGTGGCTGCACAAGATCGATCAGCACCTCAAGCCGCTATTGTGGCTGGCGGCGGCGGTGATTTTTGGCATCGTCTTGCGTTACATCATTCGCCACTGGAATCACCGCCGCGCCGGTTGATTACGCGTGGTACCCCTTAAACTGCGGATTGGCCAACATAAAACCACCGTCGACAATAAACGATTGTCCGGTGGTATAAGTTGCCCACTCCGAACAGAGCCATGTCACTAAACTCGCCACTTCACGCGTATCGCCGGGACGCCCAATCGGGATTTCCGGCATACGTCGTCCTTGCTGGTCATCTTTCATATCGTTCATCGCCGTGGCAATTGCGCCCGGTGCGACCGCGTTCACCAGAATATGGTGCGGTAAGAGACTCAGCGCCATCGATTTGGTCAAGCCGCCGAGCGCATGTTTGGCAGCGGTATAGGCGGAGGCATCCGGCAGCGGCGTGTGTTCATGCACCGACGTAATGTTGATGATGCGTCCGCCGTCGCCCTGATCAACCATATGACGCGCGGCAATCTGCCCGCAAAGAAACGCGCCATCGACATCCACGTTGAACACTTTGCGCCAATCCTCAAAGGTGACATCGAGAAAGTCGGCTTTGGTCATCACGCCGGCATTACACACCAATACGTCAATGCGCCCCAGTGAGTTGATCAGCTGCGTCAGTTGCTGTGCGCCGGCTTGCGGATCGGAGAGGTCAACCTGCCGCACCTGCGCCTGCTGTCCACGACTTTCCACCATGCGCGCGGTTTCCTGGGCGCCCTCTTCATCCGAACTCCAGGTGATGCCCAGCGTATAACCCGCTTCGGCCAGCATCACCGCACAGCTGCGGCCAATGCCTGAACTGGATCCGGTAACCACAGCGACTTTCTGTTTTCCTAAGCTCATAACATTCTCCTGATTGAGGGTGTCTTTACAGTATAGAAGTTATCCTTCTGTGCCTCGGGGCCGCCGAATCTGCCGTTTCGTCTATAGTTACCAATTACCTACGGCAAAGGGGGCACGATGAGCGAGATTAAACGCAGAATAGACGACCATGGCGTGATTGGTGATTTACGCACCTGCGCACTGATTGCTAACGATGGCACCATCGATTATCTCTGCTGGCCGGCGCTCGATAGCCCGTCGGTTTTCGCCGCGCTACTGGACAGCGATGAGGCCGGCCTGTTCTCCCTCGCGCCGGACTGGAAAAATGCCCGCCAGCAACAGCTCTATTTACCGGATACCAATATTCTGCAAACCCGCTGGCTGGATGACGCGGGCGTGGCAGAGATCACCGATTACATGCCGATCTGCGATGAGCAGAGCAAAGTGCCGCGTATCGTGCGCCGCGTAAAGATGGTACGCGGCACCGCCACCTTTCATCTGCTGTGTGCGCCACGCCACGACTACGCGCGTGCCGAAACCACCACCGAACTGCGGCCCGGCGGTATCGCCTTCCTTGCGTCGGGGCAACCGGCGTTGCGCCTCAGCGCTTCGGTGGTGATGACGCGCGAGAACCACAGCGCGGTAGCGGAATTTACCCTGAAAGCCGGGGAAACCGCTGAGTTTGTCTTTGGTAACGATGACGATCCTAACGTGGCCACCATCGCCACCGAGCACTGTTTTCATGACACGCTGGAGTACTGGCGACGCTGGAGCAGCCACAGTTCCTACCGCGGCCGCTGGCAGGAGATGGTGACGCGTTCGGCGCTGGCGCTGAAGTTACTCACTTCGCATCAGCACGGTTCCATCGCCGCCGCCGCTACTTTCGGCTTACCCGAAGAGTTGGGCGGCGAGCGCAACTGGGATTATCGCGCCTCGTGGATCCGCGATGCCTCATTCAGCATGTACGCGCTGATGCGCCTCGGCTACACCGAAGAAGCGCGCGACTTTACCAAATGGGTCGGCCGCTGCGTCGAGCACAGCCACGACGATACGCCGCATCTGCAGGTGATGTATCGCCTCGACAGCGGTACCGAACTGCACGAAACCGAGTTGCTCAATCTTTCCGGCTACGCCAATTCACGTCCGGTGCGCATCGGCAATGATGCCTGGCGCCAGACGCAACTCGACATTTACGGCGAATTGATGGATGCCATCTACCTCGCCAATAAATATGGCGAGGCAATTTCGCATCGCGGCTGGAAGTATGTGTCCGATATGATCGATTACGTCTGCGTGAACTGGAATCAGCCCGATGCCGGGATCTGGGAAATGCGCGGCGAGCCGGAACATTTCCTGCATTCACGCCTGATGTGTTGGGTCGCGCTCGATCGCGCACTGCGCCTTGGCCTGAAACGTTCGCTACCGATGCCGTACGACCGCTGGGATAAGGTGCGCAGCGAGATCCGCGACGATATCTGGCAGAACTTCTGGAACCCGGAGCTGGGCCATTTCACCGCGACGCGCGGCGGCAATTTCCTGGATGCTTCAATGCTGCTGATGCCGCTGGTGCGCTTTGTCAGCTCCACCGATCCCGACTGGATTTCGACGCTGGACGCGATTAAAACGCATCTGGTGAGCGACGGTTTAGTCCGACGCTATAACATTCACGAGACGCCTGCCGATGCTTTAACCGGCGGAGAAGGATCTTTCGGTGCCTGCTCATTCTGGTATGTGGAGTGTCTGGCGCGAGCCGGTCGCGTACATGAGGCGCATTTTGAGTTTGAAAAGCTGCTGAGTTACGCCAATCCGCTTGGTTTGTACGCCGAAGAGTTCACTTCACACGGCGAAGCGTTGGGTAACATGCCGCAGGCGTTGACGCATCTGGCGTTAATCAGTGCCGCTTTTTTCCTCAATCGCAAACTGAGTAATGAAGTGACGCTGTGGCAGCCGTGAAAATTCACATTTTGGGCTGCGGATCGAAGGGAATTGTCGGGTAAAGACAAGGAATTGCGTAAAGTATATGCAGCCAGTAAAAATCCTGATTTCCATCAATGCGCCAATGCACATATAATGCGCAGCGGGTCATACTGACCACGATGGATTCGACACACTGACAAGCCTGAAACATGGCCATAACGACTTGAAAAACATGAAAATGAGCATTCGCGCGTTCGCTTCACTCGCCCTCGCACTGGCGGCGTTCAGCCAGTCGGCATTTGCAGTAGTCTATCCGCTGCCGCCGGCTAACAGCCGTCTGATCGGCGAAAACATTGAAATCACTGTCCCTGATGACAGCAAACTTCCGCTGGAAGCCTTTGCTGCACAGTATCAGATGGGCCTCAGCAATATGCTGGAAGCCAATCCGGGCGTTGACGTTTATCTGCCAAAAGCTGGCACTAAAATGATCATCCCACAGCAGCTGATTCTGCCTGACGCGCCGCGTGAAGGCATCGTGATCAACAGCGCTGAGATGCGTCTTTACTACTACCCGAAAGGCACCAAGACCGTGGTCGTGCTGCCAATCGGTATCGGCGAGCTGGGTAAAGATACGCCGGTCAACTGGACGACCAAGGTTGAGCGTAAGAAAGATGGCCCAACCTGGACGCCAACCAAAGCGATGCACGCAGAATATGCGGCACGCGGCGAGAGCATTCCTGCGGTGTTCCCGGCGGGTCCGGATAACCCGATGGGCCTGCACGCGCTCTATATCGGCCGCCTGTATGCGATTCACGGCACTAACGCCAACTTCGGTATCGGCCTGCGCGTAAGCCACGGCTGTGTGCGTTTGCGTGCTGACGACATCAAATGGCTGTTCGACAACGTGCCAGTTGGCACCCGCGTACAGTTCATCGATCAGCCGGTGAAAGCCACCGTTGAGCCAGATGGTTCGCGCTACGTGGAAGTACACAATCCGCTGTCGACCACCGAAGAGCAGTTCAATTCACGCGAAGTGGTGCCGATCAACCTGACTTCCGCTGTGACCAAAGTGATTGCCGATGCCAGCACCAACCAGGATGCGGTCAACAACGCTATCCAGGCGCGTAACGGTATGCCGATCAAAATCAACGGTCCAGCTGGCGAAGTGCAGCCAGCACCGGTGCCGGTTCAGGAGTCTTCTGACGCATTGCCGAAAGAAGAGCCAATGACGCCGCAAGGTATCAACGGCGCAGCGCCAGCAGCGCAGCCGGCCACCAGCCTGTAATCGTGAGTTAAGAAGCGCAATAAATTGCGCCGCTACAGATACATGCACCTACCGTAGCGGCGCGATTCATCGCGCAACGTCAATCAATCACGCGGTCGTCGAAACGCCAGCCAACCCGCCACCAGGGTAAACGCCAGTACTACTAACACCAGCAGCAAAAAGCCGTGCGGATTATTCGCCAGCGGAATCCCGCCCACGTTCATGCCAAAAAATCCCGCCACGATATTGATCGGCAGCGCCAGCACGGTGATCACCGTCAGCAAAAACAGCGTGCGGTTGCTCTGCTCCATCAATCGTGCGGCAATCTCTTCCTGCAGCAAACGAATCCGCTCCATCAAACTCGCCAAATCATTCAGCGCCACGCTGAACTCTTCGGTGAAAATTCGCAGCTCGCCCAGGGGTTCACGCTTTAGCCATTTGGGCGGACGATTCAGCAAGCGGAACAGCGCCGCCGGTTCCGGTGCCAGCAAACGCTGCACGCGCAGCAGCATACGACGCAGTTGTCCCAGCTCGCGGCGATTGGTTTTGATCGCCGCACTCAGCAAGCGCTCTTCAATCGCATCCACCGCCTGACTGGAACGCCGCACCACTTGCTCCAGCTGCGCTTCCTGCTCGCCAAGCAGCCACAGCAGCATCGCATCCGGCTCGGCGAACTTCAGTTCATTCATCTGCTGATGCATGCGTTCGATCATGCCAACCGGGCGAAAACGCGCGGTGACCACCACACGCGGGCAGCACCACATCCACAACGTGGCGTTCTGGGTGCTGCGCTCCTCTTTACTGAAGGTGACGTCATTGAGTACAGCCAGCAGCGCATCGTTTTGCTGGGCTAAACGGGTGCGCGGCGAAGCAGAATGTATCTCGTCGAAAAAATCGTGGTCTACGCCAAAGTGGTCCTGAACCCAGCGTTCAGCACGCGCGTGATTAAGGTTGATGTGCAGCCAGATAAAGGTCGACTCCGGCAGCTGCTGCTGCGATAGCTGGGCCGCTTCGCGTGCATTGAGCCGCTGTGGCAGCGACGCGGGCGTAAACAGATAACCATGAATCAGTCCGGCGACGTCGTTATTGAAGTCCGGCAGCGAGGCGAGCGGTAGTACGGGCTGGAGCATTAGCAGGTCATTCCCGAGCGGTCAGATCCACAGCGTGCGACAGGGATGTTGCAGCAAGATGACACCGGGCGTGCGCCATCATCATTCTGTCATACAAACCACGTATCACACTGCCATTAACGGGTGCCGTTCGAGCATCGTGAGTTAACACTGAGGTGTTTTATGGCTGAAAACAGTTTACCTGCATCGACCTCCTCGTCCCACAGCGGACGCCCGAACCTTAACCGCGGCAACGGCCCTGCCTCACGTCTGATCTTTGTACTGTTGCTGATCGCTGGCCTGCTGTATGCCGGCATCAACCTGTTTAATGACGTTGAAGAGACCGGTGCGCCGGTCACCAGCTACATACCGTTCCTGCTGCTCGGCGTGGCGCTGATCATTGCGCTCGGTTTTGAATTTGTGAACGGTTTCCACGATACCGCCAACGCCGTCGCCACGGTGATCTACACCCATTCACTGTCGCCGGGCGTGGCGGTGATGTGGTCCGGTTTCTGTAACTTTTTGGGCGTGCTGCTCTCCAGCGGCGTGGTGGCGTTCGGCATCATCTCGCTGCTGCCGGTGGAGTTAATTCTGCAAGCGGGCAGCGGCCACGGCTTTGCCATGGTCTATGCGCTGCTGTTCTCGGCGATTATCTGGAACCTCGGCACCTGGTATTTTGGTTTGCCGGCCTCCTCTTCGCATACGCTGATCGGTTCGATTATCGGCGTTGGCGTGGCGAACGCCTTGCTGCATGGCCGCAGCGGTACCAGCGGCGTGGATTGGGATCAGGCAATTAAAGTCGGTTACGCATTGCTGCTATCGCCGATTGTTGGCTTCGTCTGCGCCGCGCTGCTGCTGCTGGCGATGAAAGCCTTTATCCGCAATCGCCAGCTGTATGAAGCGCCGAAAGGTAATCAGCCGCCACCGGTATGGATTCGCGGCTTGCTGATCCTCACCTGCACCGGCGTATCGTTCGCGCACGGCTCGAATGACGGGCAGAAGGGCATGGGCCTAATCATGCTGATTCTGGTCGGCACCATGCCGATTGCCTACGCGTTGAACCGCTCGCTGCCGCCGGAGCAGATTCCGCGCGTCGCCGCCTTGACCCAGGTGACGGAACAGCAGCTGCTGACGCTGCAACCGGCGCCCGCCGCCATGCCCGCGCCGCGCGAGGTGCTGACCGAATTCGTGCGCACCAGCCAGACTCGTCCACAGGTGTTGCCGGCGCTCGGCA
Organism: Pantoea endophytica; assembly: GCF_002858935.1. Taxonomy (GTDB): domain Bacteria; phylum Pseudomonadota; class Gammaproteobacteria; order Enterobacterales; family Enterobacteriaceae; genus Pantoea; species Pantoea leporis. The sequence continues at coordinate 53,411 of NZ_PJRT01000025.1, forward strand.
TGATGCTGGGCGATATCGGCGACCAGATTCGTCGCTACGGCGCAGTGGAGAATATCCCGGCGCAGGCGGTGACCAACACGCGAAACGACATGTATCTGGCCTCCGAAACCATTAAGCATCTGCAAGGCGCCAAAGTAGCGCTGCCGGAAGAGACCGCGCGCAACCTGGCGGCGGTGAAGAAAGAGCTGGATGCCGCCACGCGCTTTATCCCGATGTGGGTGAAAGTGGTGGTGGCGATCGCGCTGGGTCTCGGCACCCTGGTTGGCTGGCGTCGCATTGTGGTGACAGTGGGCGAACGCATCGGTAAAACCCATCTGACCTACGCGCAAGGTGCCAGCGCTGAGCTGGTAGCGATGGCGACCATCGGCGCGGCCGACGCGTTTGGCCTGCCGGTTTCTACTACGCATGTGCTCTCATCCGGCGTCGCAGGTACGATGGCCGCCAACCGTTCAGGTCTGCAACTTGCCACCATCCGCAATCTGGCGATGGCGTGGGTGCTGACGCTGCCGGTGTCCGTGTTACTTTCGGGGTTGCTTTACGCCCTGTTTATCCACTTTTAACTGCGGTAAACAACGGCGGCGCACGGGGGTTTGCCGATGAAGCGTTATTCGCTCAGCGCTTGCGCGGCCGTCTGCCGGCCGTGTTGCTGGTGCAGACGCAGCGTGATAGCAAACGCGCCCAGCACCATCAGCGCCGCCGCCAGATAGACCGATTGCATGCCCCAATGCCCAATCAGCAAGCCCGCCACCGGACCGGTTAATCCCAGTCCTAAATCAAGAAACGCCGAATAGGTGCCGAGTGCCGAACCCTGATCCTGCTGCTGTACACGCTTCACCGCTTCCACGCCCAGCGCCGGGAACACCAGCGAGAAACCGCCGCCGGTGAGGAACGCGCCCAAATCCACCAGCCAGATGCTGTCGGCCTGCCAAATCAGCAGCAGTCCGGCACACTCCAGCACAAATGACACCAGCGACACTTTCAGGCCACCGAAACGCGTGATGTAGCGACCAAAACCGAGACGCACAATCACAAAGCCGAGGCTGAACAGCGTCAGCGCGAACGCCGCACCGCTCCAGTCGCGGCTGGCGAAATAGAGCGTGATAAAGGTGGAAATTACGCCGAAACCAATGGTGCCAAAGCCAAGCGCCAGCCCAAACATCCACACGCGGCTGACCACGCGATGAAACGGAATGCGCACGCCGGCGGAGACGCTGACGCCCGCTTTGCGACTCGCCATCCAGAATCCGGCAACGCCCATGATCGCCACTAAACCAGCAAAGCCGCTGATGCCAAACCACTGATTCAGCAGCACGCCGAGCGGTGCACCAATCGCCATGGCGAAATAGGTGGCTACGCCGTTCCACGAGATCACCCGCGCGGTTTGCAGCGGACCGACAATGTTCATGCCCCACAGCGTCGATCCGGTACTGCTGAAGCTTTCGCCCACGCCGAGGAACAAGCGCCCCGCCGCCAGCAGCGCCAGGCTCAGCAGCGGCATGTCGCTGCACAGCGCGGCGATAATCGATAACACGCCGCTCATGCCGCAGAACACCAATCCCATCATCACCACGCGCTTCGGACCAAAGCGATCCGCCAGACGACCGGAGTGCGGGCGGCTTAATAACGTAGCGAAATATTGCAGGCTGATGATTAATCCGGCGATGAACGAGCTGAATCCAAGCTGGTTATGCACGAATCCCGGCAGCACCGCGAGCGGCAAACCCACCGAAAGGTAGCAAAAGAAGGTGAAAACAATGACGGAGAGAATACGTTTATTTAACTGAGCGTTACTCAGTACAGCGGCGTCAGACATGGAAAGTGGCGTCGGGGATCAGGATTAAAGTAGGCGGTCACTATAACCTTAGCGTGCTAAGAGATCGCGGGTTTTTTAGTTATAAAGTTTATGCACTTGTTGAGAAGGTCGCCATGAATGGCGACTCTACGAGGATTTGATTATTGCTGCGGCATGGCGCTCGATTGCGGTGGCGATGTCGGCGGAGACTTTGAGGGTGCGCACTTCGCTGAACAAGCCGTCGGCTTGGTGATACGCCTTGCGCAGGTAGCCAAGCCACTGCTTGATGCGCGCGACATGATACATGCCGGTATCGCCCTGCTTTTCCAGCTGAGTGTACTTCAGCAACAAGGCAACCACGTCGGGCCACGCCATCGGCGCTTCGTTGTACTTCACCACGCGCGCCAGATTCGGCACGTTGAGCGCGCCGCGCCCTATCATCACCGCATCGCAGCCGGTAATGCGCATGCAATCCTGCGCGTCCTGCCAGTTCCAGATCTCACCGTTGGCGATCACCGGAATGCGCAGACGCTGGCGGATTTCGCCAATCGCCTGCCAGTTAATGCTGTCGGCGCGATAACCGTCTTCTTTAGTACGACCGTGCACCACCAGCTCGCTGGCACCAGCTTGCTGCACCGCATCGGCAATCTCAAAACGACGATCGCCAGAATCCCAGCCTAACCGCACTTTTACCGTCACCGGCAGATGATCCGGCACCGCTTCACGCATCGCTTTCGCGCCGCGATAGATCAGTTCGGGATCTTTCAGCAAGGTGGCACCGCCGCCGCTGCCGTTGACCAGCTTCGACGGACAGCCGCAGTTGAGATCAACGCCCCAGGAACCGAGTTCCACCGCGCGCGCGGCGTTCTCGGCCAGCCACTCGGGGTATTGCCCGAGCAGCTGCATGCGAACGCGCGTGCCTGACGGCGTGCGGCTGTGGTTATGCAGCTCAGGACACAAACGATAGAAGGATTTTACCGGCAGCAGCTGATCGACCACGCGCAAAAACTCGGTCACGCACAAGTCATAATCATTCACCCCGGAGAGCAGCTCACGCACCAGCGAATCAAGCACGCCCTCCATCGGCGCCAGCAACACCCTCATGACGTTAGGCGTTCCCGGTTTTCTTTGGTGCCGGACGACGACGACCGCTGTTGGCGGCTGGCGCAGCCTGGCTTGCGCCCTGCGCTGGACGACGCGCGGAACGCGCTTCACCCTGCGGACGTGGCGCATTGCCGCTGTGCGGGCGAGAAACGTTGCCGCCCTGACCGCGACCCTGGCCTTGACCACGTCCACCTTGACCGCGACCGCCGCCCTGCTGCTGACGACCGTTCTGGATTGGCTCGGCTTTGATGCTGGGATCGACTTCGAAACCAGGCAGCTCGATGCGCGGGATTTCACGCTTCAGCAGACGCTCAATGTCACGCAGCAGTTTGTGTTCATCAACACACACCAGCGACAGTGCCGCGCCGGTAGCAGCCGCACGGCCGGTACGACCGATACGGTGCACGTAATCTTCCGCCACGTTTGGCAGCTCGTAGTTCACCACGTGTGGCAGCTCTTCGATATCCAGACCACGCGCCGCGATGTCGGTCGCGACCAGTACGCGAATGCCGCCGGATTTGAAGTCAGCCAATGCACGGGTACGCGCGCCCTGGCTCTTGTTGCCGTGGATCGCGGCGGCGGTGATGCCGTCTTTGTTCAGCTGCTCAGCCAGATGATTGGCGCCGTGTTTGGTACGGGTGAATACCAGCACTTGCTGCCAGTTATCACGACCAATCATCAGCGACAGCAGTTCCCGCTTGCGCTTCTTATCCACGAAATGCACTTGCTGTGAAACTTGCTCAGAGGCGGTGTTACGACGCGCAACTTCAACCTGTTCTGGGTTGGTAAGCAGTTTTTCCGCCAGCGTTTTGATCTCGTCAGAGAAGGTGGCAGAGAACAGCAGGTTCTGACGCTTAGCAGGCAGACGCGCCAGCACGCGACGGATGTCGTGGATGAAGCCCATATCAAGCATACGATCCGCTTCATCCAGCACGAGGATTTCAACCTGTGACAGATCAACCGCGTTCTGGTGCGCCAGATCGAGCAGACGGCCCGGTGTCGCCACCAGCACGTCAACGCCGCCGCGCAGTTTCATCATCTGCGGGTTGATGCTCACGCCGCCGAATACCACCAGCGAACGGATATCGAGATATTGGCTGTACTCACGCACGTTCTCGCCAACCTGAGCCGCCAGTTCGCGGGTCGGAGTCAGGATCAACGCACGCACCGGGCGGCGGCCACGCGCCGTGGACGGTTTTGCAGTCAGACGCTGCAGCAACGGCAGCGTAAAGCCGGCGGTTTTACCGGTGCCGGTTTGGGCGCTCGCCAGCAGGTCACGACCAGCCAGCACCACAGGAATGGCCTGACGCTGAATCGGCGTCGGCTCTTGGTAGCCTTGTTCTGCTACCGCACGCAAAATATCGGCACTTAAGCCGAGAGAGTCAAATGACATGCAGGTGTATTACTCCGAACCGTCCTGACCGCCGTAGGCGATGTAGTTTTCAGGAGGGATATGACGCAAGCGCGGGGCTCACGTGTGAAAAGGGCACAAACTACCATGCGTAAGGGCGCGAGTTTAGCAGCTTTCCGCGCAGACAGCATCCATAAAAAAAGGAGCCGCATTGGGCTCCTTTTTGTCAGGTCCGCAGGGTTGCGGTCCCTAATCGATCAACTGCGCTTCTTCTCGATGCGCTGAACCGGCTCTTTCGCCAGCAGTGAAACCAGCGCCGGTCCCACCAACATCACCACGCCGAGGAGACCAATCAGCAGGTTGTTATGGATAAAGCGGGAGATCAGGAACAGCGTTAACATCGCTGCGCCAAAGTAGTAAGTGGTGGTCACCTCTTCGAGGGAATCACCCATTCTACGTAAACGGGCACTACGCTGCATGACCAGCATGGTAATGAATACCACCGCATAAGCTGCCACCAGGGTACTGCTCACTTCAACCAGCGCCCTATGTTTCCAGCCCCAAACCAGTGCGGCAATCACCAGCAGGTGCATTGCAATGTGCAAACAAGTTTGTCCGGTAACAATCTGAACACGATTAGACCATTTCATTCTCTTCTCCTGGCAGACCCAACAGGTCGCCCAAGTGTATCTGGCTGGAGGCCAGACGAACGTCCTCAATGTAAAGCAAATTTCGGATTACGCCCTAATTTTCTGCCCTTAACACCATCCATTTGTGACAAAGACTACACTTTGTGCTGTTGATGATGAAAAGGAGCGCGTCGAAGTATGCCACAAAATACGCAAGGATTTTCATTTAAAGTCCTGACGATCAATACCCACAAGGGTTTCACCAGCTTTAATCGCCGCTTTATCCTGCCGGAATTGCGTGATGCTGTTCGCGCCACATCGGCGGATATCGTCTTCCTGCAAGAGGTAATGGGTACCCACGCCATCCATTCGCTGCACATTGAAAACTGGCCGGAAACCTCCCATTACGAATTTCTGGCCGATACCATGTGGAACGATTTTGCCTATGGCCGCAACGCGGTTTATCCCGAGGGACATCACGGGAACGCGATATTGTCACGCTTTCCCATCGTTGAATATGAAAACCGCGATATTTCCGTCGCCGGAAGTGAAAAACGCGGCATGTTGCACTGCCAAATCCGCCTGCCGGATCGGGCGGAACCGCTGCATGTGTTCTGCGTACATCTCGGTCTGAAGGAGAAACATCGCCAGGCGCAGATGAAGATGATGTGCGACTTTATCGATACGCTGCCGCCCGATGCGCCTTTGGTGGTGGCCGGTGATTTTAATGACTGGCAGGTCAGCGCCAATCGCTTTCTCAAACGCGCGGTGGGCTTAGAGGAAGTGTTCAGCATCAAAACCGGCCGCCCTGCCCGCACCTTCCCGGCGCGTTTTCCGCTGTTACGGCTAGATCGTATCTACATCCGCAACGCTACGGTGAGTAAGCCGTGGGCGCTGCCGGTTAAACCCTGGTCTCACCTGTCCGATCATGCGCCGTTAGCGGTGGAGATTTTCCTATGAGTTTCAATTGGCGCGACGGTAATCAGCTCCGTCTGTTAGAAAATGGTGACCAGTTTTTCCCGCGCGTATCAGGCGCGATCCAACGCGCCGAGCGCACGCTGCTGCTGGAAACCTTCATCCTGTTTGAGGACGAAGTCGGCAACGATCTGCACGAACAGCTGCTCAAGGCGGCGCGGCGCGGGGTCAAAGTCGAGGTGATGGTCGATGGCTACGGCTCGCCAGATCTCTCCGACCGATTTGTGGATAGCCTGACGGCCGCGGGCGTGCGCTTTATCTATTACGATCCGCGTCCGCTGGTGCTCGGCATGCGCACCAATGTGTTTCGTCGCCTGCACCGCAAGATTGTGGTGATCGATGAACAGATCGCCTTTGTCGGCGGCATCAACTTCTCCGCTGAACATAACATCGATTTCGGTGCAGAGGCCAAACAGGATTATGCCGTGGAGGTGAAAGGCCCGGTGGTGCTGGATATTGCCCAATACGTGCAGCAACAAATGGGCAGCGAACAGCACACGCGGCGCTGGTGGGGTGCGCGCTCCCATCGCCCGGCGGTCAACGCCATGCCCGGTGAAGCGCAGGTGTTGTTTGTCTACCGCGATAACGACGAACACCGCGACGACATCGAACAGCACTATCTCGCCATGCTGCGCAAAGCACAGAAGGATGTGATTATTGCCAACGCCTACTTCTTCCCCGGCTATCGTCTGCTGCGCGAAATGCGCAGCGCGGCTCAGCGCGGCGTGCGCGTCAGGCTGATTGTGCAGGGCGAGCCCGATATGCCGATCGTCAAAGTCGGTGCCGAGCTGCTGTACAACTACCTGGTCGATGGCGGTGTGGAAGTGTATGAATATTGCCGCCGCCCGCTGCACGGCAAAATTGCGGTGCAGGATCAGCAGTGGTCCACCGTCGGCTCCAGCAACCTCGATCCACTGAGTTTATCCCTCAATCTGGAAGCCAATTTGATGGTGCACGATCGCGCTTTCAACCAGACACTGCGCGACAATCTGGAACTGCTGATTCAGCAGGACTGCGTGCGCGTGGAGGATGACAAGCTGCCGCCGCGCAACTGGTGGCAGCTCACCAAGGGCGTGATTGTGTTCCACTTTTTACGTCACTTCCCGGCTATTGCCGGATGGTTGCCTGCGCACACGCCACACTTGTCGCAAGTTGCTCCCCCCGTACAACCCGAAATGGAAACTCAGGATCGGGTTGAAGCCGATAATTCAGGAGCAAAATCCTAATGTCGAAAAAGAATCCGCGCTGGCAACTGGCGAAGAAAATCCTCACCTGGCTGTTTTTTATTGCGGTGATTGTGCTGCTGGTGGTGTATGCGCGCAAGGTGAACTGGGAAGACGTCTATACGGTGATCGTCGGCTATAACCGCTATGTGGTGCTAAGCGCTGCTGCACTAGTGGTGGTGAGTTATCTGACCTATGGCTTGTACGACCTGATTGGACGAGCCTACTGCGGCCATAAGCTGGCGAAGCGCCAGGTGATGCTGGTGTCGTTTATCTGTTATGCCTTCAACCTGACGCTCAGCACCTGGGTTGGCGGCGTGGCGATGCGCTATCGGCTCTACTCAAGACTGGGTTTGCCGGGCAACACCATTACGCGCATTTTCTCGCTGAGCATCGCCACCAACTGGCTCGGCTATATTCTGCTGGCCGGCGTGGTGTTTGCGGCGGGCATGGTGCCGATTCCCTCCGGTTGGTTCATTGGTGAAACCACGCTGCGCATCATTGGCGCGGTGCTGCTGGTGATGGTGGCGGTCTATTTGTGGGCTTGCGCCTTCGCGAAGAAGCGCCGCTGGACGGTTAAAGGCCAGCATCTGCAGCTGCCTTCGCTGCGCATGGCGCTGTTCCAGTTTGCGGTCTCCTGCGCCAACTGGATGGTGATGGGCATGATTATCTGGCTACTGCTGGCGCGTCAGGTGGATTATCCGATTGTGTTAGGCGTGTTGCTGATCAGCAGTATCGCCGGTGTGATCATTCACATCCCGGCCGGGATTGGCGTGCTGGAAGCGGTATTTTTGGCGCTGCTCAGTGGGCAACACGCCTCGCACGGCACCATTATTGCAGCGCTGCTGGCTTACCGCGTGCTCTATTTTATTCTGCCGCTGTTGGTGGCGCTGGTGCTCTATTTGTGGCTGGAGAGCCGCGCGAAGCATTTACGGCAGAAGAATGAGCAGAAGATGGAGAAATCGGTATCGCGGTGAGTTTGTGCGGAGTTCCCCTCTCCCGCAGGCGGGAAAGGGGACAGTCTGGTGCGGGATTTAGCGGCGGTTGCCGAAGATGCGCAGCAGCATCAGGAACAGGTTGATGAAGTCGAGATACAGCGTTAACGCACCCATGATTGAGGCGCGACGCAGGTTCTCTTTGTCATTGACGTTGATATTCTCGCCAATCGCCTTCAGCCTCTGCGTGTCATAGGCGGTTAAGCCAACAAACACCACCACGCCGATATAGGTAATCGCCCACATCAGCGCCGGGCTTTTCAGCCAGAAGTTCACCAGTGACGCCAGCAAAATACCGATCAGCGCCATAAACAGCAGGCTGCCAAAACGGCTCAGGTCGCGCTTAGTGGTGTAACCGTAGAAGCTCATGGCACCGAACATCCCGGCCGTCACGAAGAAGGTGCTGGCGATGGATGAGTAGGTGTAAACGAGGAAAATACTCGCCATGGTTAATCCGGTTAGCGCCGAATAGAGCATAAACAGTGCGGTGGCGACCGCGCCGCTCAGGCGATGCACCATGCCAGACAACACAAACACCAGCGCTAACTGCGCGATGATCAAGCCAAAGAAAGTGATGCGGTTAGCAAACACCAGTTCCATTACTGCAGGTGTGCGGGCAGCAAACCACGAAACAAACGCGGTGAGCAGCAAGCCGCAGGTCATCCAGCCATACACCTGCGCCATGTAGGTCTGCAGCGAGGTGGATGCCTGCTGCACAATTGAATCATTACGTGGATATCGATCCATGAAGCGCCTCATTAGCGGTTACGTTAACAAACTCTGTAAGTGTGGAGTGTACACCCGTTTGCGTCAACGGCGCGTCAAGCACTGTTGATAGCGGCCATTTACGCGCTGAGCAAACCACGCGGTAGTGAGATTGCGGGTGATTTTCGGGCTCTCCAGCTTGATGCCCGGCAGCATTTCGCGCGGCAGACGTTTTCCGGCCATCTTATCGGCGAGGATAAAGGTCTGCTTCCACAGCGTGCTGTTAGCAAAATCTTCGCTGTCGCCCTTCTCCAGATCGCGGCGGATTTCGCGATTGCTCATATCCAGCTGCTTGCTCAGGCTGCGCACCGCCAGTTCGGTGGAACCGGCCTGATCGCTGCCATAGACGATCAGGTCGCCATCCAGTGCCAGCTTGATGCCGCTGGCGCGCGCGATGGCCGCCTGAAATGCGGCGTTGCGGCTGGCGTACCAACCGGCGTTGAAGTCGGCGAAGCGATACAGCGGCTGGCTGTAATCGGCCGGGTAGCCAAGCAGATGCAGCGTGCCGAAGTAGATACCACCGCGACGAGTGAAGACTTCACGACGAATCGAGCCGTCAACCGCATACGGATAGCCTTTGGCGTGCGCTTCCGCAAACGCAATGCTGACCTGCATCGGCCCGCCGGTATGAATTGGGTTGAGGTTGCCAAACAGCTTTTGCCCCATCGGCACCATATCGATGAAATCATCAAAAATGGCGCTCAGCTCTTTCTCGCTGCGCACCTTATCCAGACGTGCGGCATAGCTTTCGCCATTCGGTGATTTGATCAGCAGTGCGGTGCGCACCAGAAATGCCGGCACATGCACTTTGGCGGCGCGGCGATCAATCTCGCCCCAGGCGATTTTCGGTAAGCCCGGCACCACCGCATCGGCGCTGAAGTTAGACTCCTGATCGGTAACGGCAATCACCGCGCAGAGGTTGCTGACGCTGGCATCAATTTGCTGCACGCGGAACGCGGTATAGATATCGTCGGCCCAGGCGGATTTCTGTTTAACGTCGCTGGGCAACAACTGCTGGATTTGGCTTTTTACATCGGCGGGCTGACGCGCGGGCGCCTGCGGCTCTTTTTTCGTGCTACAACCGGCCAGCACCAGCGCAGCCAGCAAAGCTGCGCCTTTCATCATCTTGCTCGTGTTCATCCTGCTCCCTGACGCCAACAAAAACCGTACCTTAACGTTTTCAGTGGCCTGCCGCTATCGGAGCGGGAGGATTTTGCGCGCTAGCTCCAGCGTTCAGCGGCCTGATGATCGCTATCACGGGCATCAACCCAGCGGTCGCCTGTGGCGGTGGCTTCACGCTTCCAGAACGGCGCGCGGGTTTTCAGGTAATCCATGATGAACTCGGTGGCGGCGAATGCGCTGCCGCGATGCGCGCTGCTGACGCCCACAAACACGATCTCATCGCCGGGAAACAGTTCGCCAACGCGATGGATCACCGTAACCTGCTTCAGCGCCCAGCGCTGACGCGCGTCTTCCACGATCTCCGCCAGCGCTTTTTCCGTCATGCCGGGATAGTGCTCCAGCGTCAAGGCCGCCACGCTGGCACCGAGATTGTGATTGCGCACTTTGCCGGTGAAGGTGACGACCGCACCATCGCTGTCATGGGCGGCGAGTTTTTCGTACTCTTCGCCGACGTTGAACGGCTCTGAACCCACACGAATCCGCGTTTCCATCATCAGCCTCCCGTGACCGGCGGGAAAAAGGCCACTTCATCACCCGCACGCAGCGGATGACTCATCGGCACCAGCGTTTGGTTTACCGCCGCCAGCAGCTTGCCGGATTCCAGCGCCAGCGCCCAGCGATCGCCCTTCTCTGCTAACGCCGCGCGCAGCGTGGCGACATCGGCGTAGTCAGGCTGCAAATCCAGTGAAGCGGTGCCGGTTAATTCCCGCACCTGAGCAAAAAACAGCACCTTAATCATGGCTCACCGCCCTGAAGTCGCCGGATTTGCCGCCGCTTTTAGTCAGCAAACGCAGCTGGTCGATGACGATGTCTTTTTGCACCGCTTTGCACATGTCATAGATGGTCAGCGCTGCGACGGACGCCGCCGTCAACGCTTCCATCTCAACGCCGGTTTTGCCGGTGAGACGACAGAGTGAGGTGACGCGCACGCGATTATGCTGCGGTTCCGCCAGCAAGGTAACCTCCACTTTGCTCAGCATCAGCGGATGACAGAGCGGAATCAGTTCCCAGGTGCGTTTTGCCGCCTGAATACCGGCGATGCGCGCGGTGGCGAACACGTCACCTTTGTGATGGCTGCCGTCAATAATCATCTGCAGCGTTTCGGCGCTCATCAGCACCAGTGCTTCGGCCTGCGCTTCGCGCACCGTTTCGGTTTTGCCAGAGACATCCACCATGTGGGCTTCGCCAGCGGCATTGATATGAGTTAACGATGACATGCTTACAACTTCTTCAAATGTGAGACGAAATTACACGGACGCGTACGCGCATCCAGCTGATCTTCGATAATGCGCTCCCAGGCGCTGCGGCAGGCGTTGGTCGATCCCGGCACGGCAAAAATCAGCGTCTGATTGGCTAATCCAGCCACCGCGCGCGACTGCAGCGTCGAGCTGCCGATCTCTTCATAGGAGATCATGCGGAACAGCTCGCCAAAGCCTTCGATTTCGCGGTCCAGTAGCGGCAGCAACGCTTCTGGCGTGCTGTTTTTGCTATTGAAACCGGTGCCGCCGTTAACGATCACCACTTGCACATCGTCGCTGGCAATCCAGCGCGATACCGTGGCGCGAATGCGATAGCGGTTATCTGGCACAATCGCGCGATCAACCACCTGATGCCCGGCTTCCGCCAGCGCTTCACGCAGATAATCGCCCGATGTGTCATTGCTGGCATCGCGGCTATCCGAGACGGTCATCACCGCCACATTTAAGGCGACAAATTCGCCGGAAGGTTTACCCATGGCCGTAACTCCTGTGTTTAGCCACCAATAAAGGAGAGATTTTGCGTGATGCCGGTGTTGCCCTGATGCAGGAAATGCGTCTGCTTTTTCTGTCCAAGGCTGTGCGCAATGCGCGCCTGCAACTCATCTTGCTGATCGTCAGAGGCCAGCAGATCGCGCAGCGACACGCCGCCGTCACCAAACAGGCACAGATGCAGATTGCCCAGCGCCGAGACGCGCAGGCGGTTGCAGCTGGCACAGAAATCTTTCTCGTACGGCATGATCAGGCCGACTTCGCCCTGATAATCGGGATGACGGAACACCTGCGCTGGACCGTCGCTGCGGCCGCGCGACTGGCGTTGCCAGCCTTGCAGGATCAGCTGATCGCGGATTACTTCACCGGAGATGTGATGACGGCGGAACAGATCGCTGCCTTCACCGGTTTCCATCAGTTCGATAAAGCGCAGTTGAATCGGTCGCAGGCGCAGCCACTCAAGGAAGGTGCTGAGGCTGTGGCTGTTCACATCGCGCATCAGCACGCTGTTGACTTTCACTTTCTCGAAACCGGCATCAAAGGCGGCGTCGATTCCCGCCATCACCTCGGCAAATTTATCCTGGCCGGTAATGGCGTGAAACTGGCGTGCGTCGAGGCTATCGACGCTGACGTTGATATGGGTGAGACCGGCAGCGCGCCAGGCACCTACGTCACGCGCCATGCGATAACCGTTGGTGGTCATCGCGATCTGGCGAATGGCGGCGTTTTCACGCACTGCAGCGATGATGTCGGTGAAATCACGCCGCATGGAGGGTTCGCCGCCCGTCAGGCGCACTTTTTCCGTGCCCGCCGCCGCAAAGGCACGCGTCACGCGACGAATCTCATCCAGCGAGAGAAAACTTTTATTGTGCGTACCGTTCGGCTTATAGCCGTTCGGCAAACAGTAGGTACAACGGAAGTTACACACATCCGTGACCGACAGGCGCAGATAGTAAAAGCTGCGCGCATAGGCATCTGTAAATTGTGGCACCTGAACACCTTTCCAAAGTCGGGAGATGCAGTCATTTCTTTCTGCACCCTGGCAGCTCAAGGCTGCGGCCTGGCTTCCATATCTATAACGACTTAGGAAACCAGGCTTGGGAGTTTGTTGTCATTATGGACAACACGGTTAAAACGAATGGTAGCGCGATTAACGGTTAGCATCCATGAGTGATTTTCGCTATATATCTTGATGCATAACGTTTTTTCACCGCATTTTCGCGACAGGATACGGTAAAATACACCACAGATATTGATGCACATCAGTTCAACTACGCCTCAACGCGAGGACGTCAGTGACAAAGGAGAAACATGAATCGAACCCTGGCAGATTTGGATCGCGTAGTGGCATTAGGTGGCGGACACGGTTTGGGCCGCGTGATGTCGGCGCTGGCACCGTTAGGTTCGCGCCTGACCGGCATCGTCACCACCACCGACAACGGCGGATCCACCGGCCGCATTCGCCGCTCGGAAGGCGGCATTGCGTGGGGCGATATGCGTAATTGCATCAATCAGCTGATCACCGAACCGAGCGTCGCCACCGCGATGTTTGAGTATCGCTTCACCGGCAATGGCGAGCTGGCCGGACACAATCTCGGCAACCTAATGCTGAAGGCGCTTGATCATCTCAGCGTGCGCCCGCTCGAAGCCATCAACATCATCCGCAATCTGCTCAAGGTCGATGCGTTTCTGATCCCGATGTCGGAACAGCCGGTCGATCTGGTGGCGCAGGATGGCGAAGGCAATATGGTGTACGGCGAAACGGCAATAGATGAGATGAAGCAGCCGCCCGAAGAGTTGATGTTACATCCGAATGTGTTGCCAACCCGTGAAGCCATCGAGGCAATTGGTGAAGCGGATTTGATTCTGATTGGCCCCGGCAGCTTCTACACCAGCCTGATGCCGATTCTGCTGATGGAAGAGATGGCGCGCGCGCTGCGCCGTACGCCTGCCACCATGGTGTTTATCGGCAATCTGGGCCGCGAACTGAGCCCAGCGGCGGCTAGCCTGAATGTGGCCGATAAGTTGGCGATCATGGAGAAAGCGATTGGCAAGCGGGTGATTGATGCGGTGGTGGTGAGTCCAGCCGCCGATATTCGCGGCGTGGAAGAGCGTTTAATCATTCGCGAGCCGCTGGAGGCCGCCGACATCAAATATCGCCATGACCGCCAGCTGCTGCGCATCGCGCTGGAACATGCGATTCAGGCCGTTTAATTTCCAGGTGCGCATGAATGCGCACCCTACGAAAACCGCGCTGAATTCCTGTAGGGTCGTCATTCATGGCGGCCTGGATACCACAATCACGAAGCCGCAATAAACAGCTCGCGCAATTGATGTAACTGATCGCGCACGCTGGCAGCCTCTTCAAACTCCAGATTCTGCGCGTGCTGCTGCATCTGCCCTTCCAGCTCGTGAATCTTCTTCTGCATCGCCTGCGGCGTAAGCGCCATATAGTTGGCTTCCGCTTCTGCTGCGGTACGTGAGGCGGTTTTGCCTTTACCGCGTGTTTTCACTACGTTTTTGCCGAGCTCAAGAATATCGGTGATCTTCTTGTTGAGCCCTTGCGGCGTAATGCCATTCTCTTCGTTGTATTTCTGCTGCTTCTCACGACGACGCTCGGTTTCGCCCATCGCGCGCTCCATCGACGGCGTGATTTTATCGGCGTAGAGAATCGCCCGGCCATTGATGTTACGCGCGGCGCGACCAATGGTCTGTATCAGCGAACGCTCCGAACGCAGGAAGCCCTCTTTATCAGCATCGAGAATCGCCACCAGCGACACTTCCGGCATATCCAGACCTTCTCGCAGCAAGTTGATGCCAACCAGCACATCAAATTCGCCAAGACGTAAATCGCGGATGATCTCCATACGTTCCACAGTATCGATATCCGAGTGCAGATAGCGCACCTTCTCGCCGTGCTCCACCAGGTATTCGGTAAGATCTTCCGCCATACGCTTGGTCAGCACAGTCACCAGCACGCGCTCGTTAATCTCAACACGTTTGCGGATTTCCGACAGCAAATCGTCGACCTGCGTCGCCACCGGCCGCACTTCCAGAATCGGATCCAGCAGGCCGGTTGGACGCACCAGCTGATCGATCACTTCGCCACCCGATTTTTCCAGCTCGTAATTGCCCGGCGTGGCCGACACGTAAATGGTTTGCGGAGCGGCTGCTTCAAACTCTTCAAACTTCATCGGACGGTTATCCAGCGCCGACGGCAGGCGGAAACCGTACTCCACCAGCGTCTCTTTACGCGCGCGGTCACCACGATACATGCCGCCAATCTGCGGAATGGTGACATGCGATTCGTCAACCACCAGCAAGCCATCCGCCGGTAAATAGTCGAACAAGGTCGGCGGCGGCTCGCCCGGTCCGCGCCCGGAGAGATAGCGCGAGTAGTTTTCGATGCCGGAGCAGTAACCCAACTCGTTCATCATCTCGAGATCGAACTGCGTACGCTGGGAAATACGCTGCTCTTCCAGCAGCTTATTGTTCTCCAGCAGCACTTTGCGGCGCACCACCAGCTCATCTTTGATCTCTTCCATCGCCTTAAGAATGCGCTCACGCGGCGTCACATAGTGCGTTTTCGGATAGACGGTAAAGCGCGGGATCACCGAATCAATCTGGCCGGTGAGCGGATCAAACAGCGACAGCCGCTCAACTTCTTCATCAAACAGCTCAATACGCAGCGCAATGTCGTCCGATTCCGCCGGGAACACATCAATCACTTCGCCGCGCACGCGGAAGGTGCCGCGCTGGAAGGCCTGATCGTTGCGGCTGTACTGCAGCTCCGCCAGACGACGCAAAATGCTGCGCTGATCAATAATCATGCCGCGCGTCAGATGCAGCATCATTTTCAGGTAGAGATCGGGATCGCCCAAACCGTAGATCGCCGAAACCGAGGCCACGACGATGACATCACGGCGCTCCAGCAGCGCTTTGGTCGCCGACAGACGCATCTGCTCAATGTGCTCATTCACCGAGGCATCTTTTTCGATAAAGGTGTCAGAACTCGGCACATAGGCTTCAGGCTGATAGTAATCGTAATATGAGACGAAAAACTCCACCGCGTTATCCGGGAAGAACTCCTTCATCTCCCCGTAGAGCTGCGCCGCCAGGGTTTTATTTGGCGCCAGCACCATCGTCGGGCGGTTGAGGTCGGCAATCACATTCGCCACGGTAAAGGTTTTACCTGAGCCGGTCACGCCCAACAGCGTTTGATGCGCGAGTCCATCTTCCAGTCCCTCTTCGAGACGGCGAATCGCCTCAGGTTGATCCCCTGAAGGCTTGAAAGCGGAGTTGAGTTTAAAGACTTTGCTCATGTTTTAGCGGTTCCAGCAGATGAAGTCGGCGGGCAGGCTGCTAATTCTACTCTGCTATGGCGAATTTGCCAGAAAAAAATACTGGACATAATCACAGTAACCTTGCACGATAATGGCACCTGACGGCGATTCTCTTCAGTGCAATTTAAGCGGCAGGCGGCAAGTTGTTGTTGCGCAATGTTATCCCCAGGCGGAGGATGCTTTTAACATTTGTCAATAGAGTGTCATTAAATTGCAGTCCGATGACAAGGCAGATAATTCGCATGCTTGATTTTAACTAACCTGCTGTTTTAATTCACTTTGACTCAAAAGCCCAGTTTCTCATCATAATGTAGGAAGGCCGCGAATTTACTCGCTTCCACACGGTTTTCAGTCGCTAATGCACAAGGTTATCCACAGTAATGGTGGATAAGTGAATCCAGCCCCGAGCCCATCAGCTGTGTATAATTTTCTCCCGCCCATTCTTAAGCGTGAAAAAAAATTTTTTCGCATTTATTTTTCCCGCCGTGCGTGTCGCATTACCTCCCTTTTTCCGGCTTTACCTTCCCGTGCCCGGCGAAAAGTCAGGCGTTAAGGCCATTTATTTCTCCGGTTATTGCCTTACGAACGATCAAATGCACCAGAAACGTTAAGCAGTCAGCACCGTCAAAGTGCAGTCGGTTTATCACCGCTGGCAATTGTTAAGCGTTTCTCAACTTTTAGCCGCTGATTTGTCAGGTTTCCGCCGCAGTTGCGCCTGAATTCCTAACCTGGCCTGGGAATTGCAGTGTTAGCACTATGGAGTGACGAGTCCATATCGGCGCTTGCCGACGACAGCGGTGTCCATCAATCGTGCACGACTGTATGCCAGACGACACAGAGCGGGAGCATTCAGGCTAATAATCTGGAAGGAGTATGTCAGATGCTGAGTTTACGTTCGGTGAATCAGTTTTACGGTCAAAATCACATTCTGTGGGATGTCGATCTCGATCTGCCGCCGGGCACCTGTACCGGCGTGCTGGGCAGTCCCGGCATGGGCAAAACCACGTTGGTGAACTGCATTATGGGCCGCCTGCCAATTAACAGCGGCTCGATGACCTGGCAGGAAGATGGCGCGCCGCCGGAAGATTTACTGTTGCAACCGGCCGAACTGCGCGCGCGCACCGGCATTGGTTATGTGCCGCAAGGACGGCATATTTTCTCGCAAATGAGCGTGGAGGATAACCTGCTGATCGCCCTGATGGCGGCACAGGACGATCGTAGCCGTGCCATTCCGGAAATGGTGTTCGACCTGTTCCCGGCACTCTATTCATTGCGCCATCAGCGCAGCGCCGAGTTGCCAATGGAACAGCAGCAACATTTGGCCCTGGCGCGTGCGCTGGTGCTGCAACCCAAGCTGGTGATTCTGGATGAGCCGACAGAAGGGATGTCGCCGTGGCTGGAAGAGGAGATGGGCAATCTGATTCGTCGGTTAAACCGTGAGTATGGTTTAACCATTCTGCTGCTGGAGCAGCACGTCTCGTTTGTCCGCCGCGTCGCCGATTATTTCCTGCTGCTGCATCGCGGACGCAATGTGGCGCACGGCAAAGTGGCGCAGCTGGATGATTTGACGGTGAATAAGTGGCTGACCGCAAGGTGAAGATGTAGCCAGGTCGCCGTGAATGGCGACCCGGGTTATTTATTGCGGCAACGTCAAATAACGCCCGCACTCGGCCTGCTGCGACTCGTCGCGTAGGTGCGGAATCTCACCGAGGAACGGCGCATCAATGCGCTGACGCAGCGTGGCCATATACTCCTGATGACGTTTGCCGGGCGGCTGAATATCATTGGCAATCCAGCCCGAAAGGCGCAATCCGCGCGCTTTAACCGCTTCGGCGGTGAGCATGGCATGATTGATGCAGCCTAACTTCACGCCCACCACCAGAATCACCGGCAACTGCTCGGCTTCCACCCAATCGGCGTAAGTTTGCGTCTCCGACAGCGGCGTAAACCACCCGCCTGCACCTTCGACTAACACCCATTCTGCCTGCTGCTCCAGCGTGCGCAAGCCCGCTGACAGCGTGGCAAAGCTAATCGGCCTGCCCTCTTCCGCGCTAATGATATGCGGCGAGGTTGGCTCGACAAACGCCAGCGGGTTCACCTGCTCGTAGCTTAACGACAAGGTGCTGTAGCGCTGCAACGCCAGCGCATCGCTGTTGCGAATGCCTTGCGGCGTGATTTCGCAACCGGATGCCACCGGCTTATAGCCTGCGGTGCGTAAACCGGCGGCGCTTGCCGCCTGCAGCAGCGCGCCGCTGGCCACGGTTTTGCCCACTTCGGTATCCGTTCCGGTAATAAACCAGCGTGTCATTTGCTTAAAACTCCATACATCAGGTGATAACTCAGGCGATAACCGGACTCGTCCTGCGGCCAGCGCTGCTCAAGTTGTGCCAGTTGGGAACGCGTTAGCACGCTGGCACCGCGACCATCGTGCAGGTGCGTGGCCCCAATGCCTTTCAGCGATCGCATAGCGCTGAGCGCGCTGGGAAAATGCAGCGTGATAACCTGCTGCTGCGCAGCAATCGGTAGCGTCGCGGTGGCCGCATGAAACTGGGCAGCGCTGAGGAAACGGTTGGCGTGCTGGCGACCATCCAGCTGCGCCCACGCGTGATGCACTTCGTGCAGCGAACCGTCGAGCAGCGTGGAAAACAGCACCGTGCCGCCCGGCCGAGTGATGCGCAAAAACTGCTGCAGCGCAGTATGCAAGTCGCTGCTCCACTGCACCGCCAGATTGCTCCACACGCCGTCAACGCTGGCGTCCGGCAGCGGCACCGCATCGATATCGCCCAACAGATAGTGCTGCGCCGATTGCTGATCGCGCGCGGTTTGCAGCATGTTGGGCGACAGATCGAGCGCCGTCAGCGTACGCCCGCGATCGCGCCAGTAGCGGCTATACCAGCCGGTACCGCACCCGGCATCCAGCAGGTGCGGACCAAAACCAGCGGGCGCCAGCGCCAGCAGCGCATCGCCGCTCAGCCGCTGTAACTGCGCGTGCTGCTCGTAATGCGCAGCCGCACGACCAAAAGCCTGCGCCACGGCCTGTTTGTTAACCTGCAGCGTCATACAGAGCCTCCAGCAAACGATCAATGTCATCGGTGTGATGTGCAGCGGTAAGCGTGATGCGTAGCCGCGCGGTGCCCGGCGGCACGGTTGGTGGCCGAATCGCACTGACCCAACAGCCGGCCTGCGCCAGCCGCTGCGACAACGCCATTGCCGCGCTGTTTTCGCCAACGATCAGCGGCTGGATGGCGCTCGCAGAATCGACCAGCTGCCACGGCAAATCCGCCGCAGCGGCGCGGAAACGCGCAATGTGGCTGCGCAGTTTTTCGCGCAGCGCATCACCTTGTTGAATCTGCCGCAGTGCCGCCAGCAGTGCGTAGCACTGCGCCGGTGGCATCGCGGTGGAGTAGATCAGATGGCGGGAAAACTGCTCGACGTAATCAGCGGTGGCGTCATCGCACAGCAGCGCCGCGCCGCTGACGCCAAACCCTTTGCCGAAGGTAACGATCAGCAGTTCCGGTTTGACCTGCTGCTGCCAGCAGCTGCCGCGCCCTTGCGCGCCGCTCACGCCGATACCGTGCGCATCATCCACCAGCAGCCAGCCGTTGCCGCGCCGCGTCTCCGCAGCGATCTGTGTTAGCGGAGCGCTGTCGCCGTCCATGCTGAACACGCCTTCGGTCACCACCAGCGTGCCGCCTTGCGACGGCGTTGCCAGCAGCTTCGCCAGGCTTTCCGGCTGATTGTGGGCAAAACGGCGCAGGCTCGCCGGGCTGTGGCTGGCGGCATCCAGCAGTGAAGCGTGCGCCAGCTTATCGGCAAAGATGCGATCCTGCTTTTCCGCCAGCAGATGGATCACCGCCTGATTGGCGGCAAACCCCGAAATGAACAGCAGCGCGCGCGAATAGCCCAGCCAGTCCGCCAGCTCCGCTTCGAGCTGCGCATGGTGGCGGCTGTAGCCGGTCACATGCCCGGATGCACCCGCGCCAGCACCCGTCTCGGCCGCGCCCTGCTGCCACGCGGCAATCACCGCCGGATGCTGGCTCAAGCCAAGATAGTCGTTGCTGGAGAAGTGCCGATAGCGCTGCCCCTCCAGCATAATTTCCCGCACGCTGTTGTGCTCAACGCGACGCCGTAAACGCCAGCCATCCGCGGCACGCCGCGCCGTCAGCGCCTCGTCGATACGTTGTGACCAGCCCATTTACACAGCCGCGTTGTAGAACTGCGCGGTATCCGCGTGCAGCAGCTGCTCGCTGAGCTGATGCTGCTGCTCATTGTCACCCGCCGTCGTCGCGGTGTGCTCCGGATTCAGGCCCAATTTGCGGAACAGAATCAGATCTTTGTCCTCTTCCGGATTTGGCGTGGTAAGCAGTTTGCAGCCGTAGAAAATCGAGTTAGCGCCGGCCATAAAGCACATCGCCTGCGTTTGCTCGCTCATCTGCTCGCGTCCGGCAGAAAGACGCACATGCGACGAGGGCATCATGATGCGCGCCACCGCGATGGTGCGAATAAATTCGAAGGGTTCAACATCATCGTTATCGGCCAGCGGCGTGCCTTTGACCTTTACCAGCATGTTGATCGGTACGCTTTCGGGCGGCGTCGGCAGATTCGCCAGCTGCACCAGCAAGCCCGCACGATCTTTCACCGTTTCACCTAAACCCACGATGCCGCCGGAACACACTTTGATGCCCGCGCCGCGCACTTTATCCAGCGTATCCAGACGTTCCTGATAGCTGCGCGTGGTGATGATGTTGCCGTAAAACTCTGGCGAGGTGTCGAGGTTGTGGTTGTAGAAATCCAGTCCCGCTTCGGCGAGGCGCTGCGCCTGGTCGCCATCCAACGTGCCAAGCGTCATGCAGGTTTCCATGCCCATCGCTTTCACGCCCTGCACCATCTGCTGAAGGTAAGGCATGTCGCGCTCGTGCGGGTTTTTCCACGCGGCGCCCATGCAGAAACGGCTCGATCCCGCCGCTTTGGCTTTGCGCGCCGATTCCAGCACCGCATCCACTTCCATCAGACGTTCCGATTCCAGCCCGGTTTTGTAACGCGCGCTCTGCGGACAGTATTTACAGTCTTCCGGACAGGCGCCGGTTTTGATTGATAGCAGCGTGCTGACCTGCACCTGGCGTGGATCGAAGTGTTGACGATGCACTTGCTGCGCTTCAAACATCAACTCAAGGAAAGGTTTATCGAAAAGTGCCTGAGCTTGTGCCAGTGTCCAGCGGTTTGCCATTGCTTACTCCAGAAAAAGGGGGTTCATCCCGACGATTAACGTGGTTATACTTGTAAACTAAATCTTTTTAAAATGGTTTACAACTCACATGTTCACTCAGGATGACCTCAACTTTGACCGTCAGCATATCTGGCATCCCTACACGTCGATGCGCGATCCCCTGCCCTGTTATCCGGTTGTGGCGGCGCACGGCTGCCAGCTGCAGTTGGCCGATGGACGTGAACTGGTGGACGGCATGTCGTCGTGGTGGGCGGCAATCCACGGCTACAACCATCCGCGTCTCAATCAGGCGCTGCAGCAGCAAATAACGCAGATGTCGCATGTGATGTTTGGCGGCATCACCCATCCGGCGGCGGTGGAACTGAGCCGCCAGCTGGTTGCCATGACGCCTGATGCGCTGGAGTGCGTGTTCCTCGCCGATTCGGGTTCGATCGCCGTCGAAGTGTCGATGAAAATGGCGCTGCAATACTGGCTGGGACGCAACCAAACGCGACAGAAATTCCTTACGCTGAAGCGCGGCTATCACGGTGATACCTTTGCCGCGATGTCGGTGTGCGATCCGGAAAATTCGATGCACAGCCTGTGGCGCGGCTATCTGCCGGAACATCTGTTCGCTAACGCGCCGCAGTGCGCTTTCGATGACGCGTGGAACGAGGCCGATTTCGCCGATTTTGCGCAGCTGGTGGAAATCCACCATCGGGAGATTGCGGCGGTGATTCTGGAGCCGATTGTGCAAGGCGCTGGCGGGATGCGTTTCTACCATCCGCGCTATCTGCAGCAGGTGCGCGAGCTGTGCGATCGCTACGGTTTGCTGCTGATTGCCGATGAGATCGCCACCGGATTTGGCCGCAGCGGCAAGCTGTTTGCCTGCGACCATGCGGGTATCACGCCGGACATTCTCTGCCTGGGCAAAGCGCTGACCGGCGGCACCATGACGCTCTCCGCCACGCTGACCACGCGTGAAGTCGCCGACACCATCAGCCGCAGCGCAGCGGGCTGCTTTATGCACGGCCCTACTTTTATGGGCAATCCGCTGGCCTGCGCGGTGGCGGTGGAAAGTCTGAAGATGATCAGTGAAGGCGGCTGGATAACGCAGGTGGCGCACATCGAACAGCAGCTGCGCACCGAGCTGCTGCCGCTGCGCCGTCATCACGCGGTGGCCGATGCGCGCGTGCTGGGTGCGATTGGCGTGATCGAAACCCATCAGGCCGTGAACATGGCGGCGCTGCAGCACTTCTTCGTTGAACGCGGCGTGTGGATTCGTCCATTTGGGCGCTTGCTCTACCTGATGCCACCTTATCTGATTTCTGCCGCCGAACTGACGAAACTGACGCAAGCGGTCGGTGCGGCACTGGATGTTGCGGCGCATTTCCACCATGATTGAGGGTTCTGCACAACCATAAAAGGAGCGATCATGCGCGTAGTTAGCCAGGATTTTAACGACGGCGATAAGATGCCAGAGCGACACGTTTTCAATGGCATGGGTTACCAGGGCGACAATCTGTCACCGCATCTGGCGTGGGATGATGTACCGGCAGGCACAAAAAGCTTTGTTGTCACCTGCTACGATCCTGACGCGCCTACCGGTTCCGGCTGGTGGCATTGGGTGGTAGCGAACATTCCGGCTGACGTTACCGTGTTGCCGCAGGGTGCCGGTTCCGGCGTGGCGGACTTGCCGGAGAGCGCCATTCAGACGCGTACCGATTTTGGCCAAACCGGCTACGGCGGCGCAGCGCCACCGCAGGGCGAATCCCATCGCTACATCTTTACGGTGCATGCGCTGGATACGGATAAAATTGACGTGGATGAAGGCGCGAGCGGCGCGATGGTTGGCTTTAATGTGCATTTCCATGCGCTGGCCAGTGCGTCGATTACGGTGAAGTACGCGTAACAGTTCAGAATCGCGCTGTTAGGGAATATGCCTGCCTGTTTGATCAGGCAGGCATTTCACTTATCCCAACGAGTGGATAACCACCCACATTGGGCCTTGTCCTACCGCGTAACGCGCCAGCGGATTAAGCAGGCCGCGTTCCTGAATCTTATACACTTCGATGTGGTGCGATTTCTGTCCCGCCGCTACCAGATATTGACCGCTGTGATCAATATTGAAGCCGCGCGGCTGGGTTTCAGTTGGCTGGTAGCCTTCAATCGCCAGCACCGAGCCATCTTCACTGATGCTGAATACCGTAATGGTGCTGCTGGTACGGTCGCAGGCATAGAGGAAACGGCCATCCGGCGTGATGTGGATGTCCGCCGCCCAGCGCGTGTCGCTGAAATCTTTCGGCATCATATCAAGGCTCTGCACGCGCTCAACCTGGCCGTGCACATTGTTCAGCGCCCAGACATCCACGGTGCTATCCAGCTCGTTCACTACGTAGCCATATGCGCCGTTCGGATGGAAGGCCATGTGACGCGGACCGGCACCTTCAACGGTGGTGACCTGCGCTTGTTCGCGCGGAGCCAGGGTGCCGTCTGCGTTCAACTGATACAGGCAGATGCGGTCCTGCTTCAGTGCCGGTACAAACAGCGTTTGGTTATTCAGATCGATATTGGCGGAGTGGCAACCGTCTAACCCGCTGATCACCTGAACTGGCGCTTGCGGCAAACCATCGCTGCCAATCGGGCTGATGCTGACGCAGGCATCGTTATACGAGCCGCAGAACAGATAATTGCCCTGACGATCGGTGGAGATGTGGGTCGGGCTGCCCGGCAGCGGTGCTTCACCGGCGAGGCTCAGCGTGCCGTCGGCCGCAATGCGAAACGCCAGCACGCGAAAATTCGGACGCACACCGACATAGAGAAAATCTTTCTTCGGGCTCACCACCATCGGCTGCACCTGGCCGGCAACATCCGTTACCTGCAATAACGTCAGTGCGCCATCTTCCTGCAACTGCCAGGCATGAATCTGCTGGCTCTCGGGACTGGCGGTATACACGACTTGTTTCATGCGTTTTCCTTATTCGCTGCCTGATGAAAGGGATAACTGTAGCGCGTTTCATTTTGTCGCGCTGGATTCATTTGTGCCCTGTTTTTTGTCTCAGGGCCGCTGCCGGGTGTAGACTCAATGCTTTGCCAACTCCCGAACGGAAAGTGTAATGAGCTACCGCGTAATCGCCCTTGACCTCGACGGCACCCTGCTGACCCCGAACAAAACCATCTTGCCTGAATCCATCGAAGCGCTGGCCCGCGCGCAACAGGCGGGCGTGAAAGTGTTGATCGTTACCGGTCGCCACCACTGCGCTATCCACCCTTTTTATCAGGCACTTAAGCTGGATACACCCGCAATTTGCTGTAATGGTACCTATTTGTATGATTATCCCGCGAAACAGGTGCTGGCCGCCGATCCGCTGGATAAAAGCCGAGCCGCACGTGTGATTGAGATGCTGGATGAAGAGAACATCCACGGTCTGCTGTATGTCGATGATGCGATGCTGTACCAAACGCCAACCGGCCATGTGACGCGTACGCTTAACTGGGCGCAATCGTTGCCGGAAGCGCAGCGTCCGCTGTTCCTGCAGGTGCCAAGCCTGGCGCAGGCGGCGATTGAGGCTGATTCGATCTGGAAATTCGCGCTGTCGCATCCCGACACGCGCGCGCTGCAGCAGTTTGCCGAACGCACCGAAGCCGAACTCGGTCTGGCGTGTGAATGGTCGTGGCACGATCAGGTGGATATCGCCAAAGGCGGCAACAGCAAAGGCAAGCGTCTGGCGCAGTGGGTTGAGAGTCAGGGCTTTAGCATGCAAGACGTGCTGGCGTTTGGCGACAACTACAACGATCTCAGCATGCTGGAACAGGTGGGATTAGGCGTGGCGATGGGCAATGCCGATGACGCCATCAAAGCGCGCGCCAAAAAGGTGATTGGCACCAATCTGGAGCCGGGCATCGCCGAAATGATCTATCAAGAGGTTCTGTAACCGTAGGATGTAGTGCGCAATTCATGGCGCGGATTTTTCTCACACCGCGCAATGAATCAATTTACGCTGCTATCGACACGCTCTTGATCTGCGCATACAGCCACTGATCCGGTCGAATGCCCAGCTCATCGCGCGCCCACGGCGAAATGCGCGCCCACAGTTCGCTTATCCCAATGCGCAGCTTCACTTCCACCTGATCGTCAATCTCCAGCAGCTCAACCACCTGTGCCGGCAATATATTGCGGATCGAGGTGTTATGCGGCGGCTGCAATGCCAGCGACACATCGGCTGAGGCGATGCGAATACGCAGCGGCGTTTTCAGCGGCTGATTCACCCGGCTCACCCAAATATGCTGATCGCCAAGCGACAGCGCGGTCATCGGGTAATCAGGATGCTGCTCCAGCACCTGCACACGCAGCACGCTGGTGCGCTCGGCGATCGGCAGCCACGGACGCATCGCCGAACTGCTCCACACTTTTTCCAGCGGACCAAAGGCTTTCACCTGACCGGCATCCAGCACCAGCACGTTATCCGCCAGCTGCAGGATTTCATCCAGGCTGTGCGATACGTAAAGAATGGGAATATCGACCTGCTTCGCCAGCTTTTGCAGATAGGGCATCAGCTCACGTTTGCGCGGCAGATCGAGCGACGCCAGCGGCTCATCCATCAGCAGAATATCGGGCGCCGTCAGCAACGCGCGGCCTATCGCCACGCGCTGTTTTTCACCGCCCGAAAGCGACGCAGGAAAACGCGTCAGCAGCGATTCTAAACCCAGCAGCGCCACCAGCGCGTTGAACTGCGGCTTCATGGAGGCCGCCATCCCGTATTGCAGATTGCCGCGCACGCGATAATGCGGAAACAGCCGCGCGTCCTGAAACACATAGCCGATACGGCGCTTTTCCGGCGGCAAATTCACGCGCGTGGCCGAATCGAACAGCAGGCGATCGTTTAACTCAATACGTCCGCTCTGCGGCTGGGTTAATCCGCCAATCGCGTTAATCAACGAGGTTTTGCCCGCACCCGACACGCCGAAAATGGCGGTAATGCCGCTGGCGGGAATATTGACGTTAACGTCGAGCAGGTGATCGCCCAACTGCTGAGAAAGTTGCAGATTGAGCATTATGCCGCTCCCAGCCGTTTACGGCCCCAGCGCGCCAGCAGCTCAGACGCCACCAGCGACATCAGCGCTAACGCTATCGCCACCGCACAGAGGCGCGCTGCGGTGCCTTCCGCGCCCGGCATTTCAATCAGGGTAAACATCGCCGACGGAATGGTGCGCGTCTCGCCGGGAATGTTGGAGACAAACGTGATGGTGGCACCAAATTCGCCCAGCGAACGGGCAAAGGCCAGCACCGTGCCAACAATAATGCCCGGCAAGGTGAGCGGAAGCGTGATGGTGAAAAATACGCGCCAGCGCCCGGCACCCAGCGTGCGTGCGGCCAGCTCCAGTTTGGTATCCACCGCTTCCAGCGCAAGACGAATTGCACGCACCATCAGCGGAAACGCCATCACCGCCGAAGCGATCACCGCGCCGCGCCAGCTAAAAGCAAAGGTGAAACCGAACCAGTCATACAGCCATTCGCCAATAAAACCGCGCCGGCCTAAGGCGATCAGCAGCAGATAGCCGACCACCACCGGCGGCAGCACCAGCGGCAGGTGGACGATGCTGTCCAACAGGGTTTTGCCCGGAAAGCGGCAGCGCGCCAGAATCCAGGCCATCAGGATGCCAAACGGCAAGCTGCATATCACAGCTACACAGGACACTTTCAGGCTGAGAAAAACGGCCTGCCATTCGGGATCGCTCAATATCATTTCTTCGGCGTGAATCCATACTGTTTAAACACGGCAGCGGCATCCGGCCCCTGCAAATAGTTGTAGAAGGCTTTCACCGTTGCGTTCTGATGTTCTTTGACAATCGCCATCGGATATTCCACTGGCTTGTGGCTATCTTCCGGGAATCGTCCTACGACCTGCACTTTTTGGCTGGCCACCGCGTCCGAACCATACACGATGCCGTACGGCGTTTCGTTACGCTCAACCAGTGCCAGCGCGGCGCGCACATTGTTGGCTGGCGCCAGCTGCGGGGATAAAGCGTCCCACGCGCCGAGTTTTTGTAATGCTTCTTTGGCATAAATGCCGGCCGGCACGTGATCCGGATCGCCCACCGCCAGACGCTCGCCTTTCAGCAGGCTTTTCCAGTCGGTTTTGCTATCAAGGGTGACCGCTTTAGCCGCGTCGCTTTTCGGTGCAATCAGCACTAAATCATTGCCGAGCAGCGTATAGCGCGTGCTGCTCACCACGCTGTTTTTTGCCACCACATCGTCCATCCACTGCTGATCGGCAGAGATGAACAGATCGGCCGGTGCGCCCTGATCAATCTGGCGCGCCAGCACCGAAGAAGAGGCAAAAGAGGATACCACTTCTACACCGCTTTTCTTCTGGTACTGCGTCGCAATGTCCTGCAGCGCATTGGTCAGCGATGCCGCTGCAAACACGGTGATTTTCTCTGCGGCCGCGGCATGACCGGCCAATGAAACGCTTAAAACGGTTGCAGCAGCCCAACGGTACTTGATGGTTCGCATTTGTTGCTCCTTGTTACGTTATATATTTTATAATACAACGTACGCGCAAATGCGTCATGAGCTTTATATCGGCAGGATTTTACGGAAGTTCAGAAACAAAACGCCCGCAGGAAGCGGGCGTTGAGAAATTAGTGTTGTGAGCTGTTGGCAGGACGATCGTCGCGGCGGCCAAATTTTGAGATGACGTTGAAAACTTCACCCAGGCCGTAAATCAAACCGAGCATAATCGCCATCACAATCGGCACCATGATGATAGCCACAGCCAGGCTTTTTAACAGTTCCAGCATGGAAACCTCACGCAGAAAATAAAAAAGTGATTGTAACGGTTAGCGAAAAAAACGCACTGCCCTTTTCGTGCTTTTACTTTTAAGCAGTAAACTGAGCGGATTAACCTAAGGAGCTGACATGCAGGCAGAACTTTCTCTCCATATTCGTCTTCAGCAAAAGCTGTTTGCCGATCCGCGTCGCATCGAATTACTGAAACGCGTGCAGCAAACCGGCTCCATCAGCCAGGGCGCGAAACTGGCGGGCATCAGTTACAAAAGTGCCTGGGATGCGATCAATGAGATGAATCAGCTGGCCGACAAAACGCTGGTGGATCGCGCCACCGGCGGTAAAGGCGGCGGCGGCGCGCAGCTGACGCGTTATGGCGAGCGGCTGATTCAGCTGTTCCAGTTGATGGAGCAGATCCAACAAAAGGCTTTCGATGTGCTGCAAAACGACAGCTTGCCGCTCGACAGTTTGCTGGCGGCGATTGCGCGTTTCTCGCTGCAAACCAGCGCGCGCAATCAGCTGTTTGGTACGGTGCTGGCCAGCGATCATCAGCAGGTGCAGCAGCACCTTGAGGTGCTGCTCGCCGATGGCGTAACGCGCCTGCAGGTGGCGATCACCGCACGCAGTGCCGAACGCTTGCAGCTCGATAGCGGCAAAGAGGTGCTGGTGCTGATTAAAGCACCGTGGATTCACGTCAGTCACGCCGCCGCCAGCAGCGACAATCAACTGGCTGCGCAGATCAGCGCAATTGAGCCCGGCGATCAGCTTAGCGAAGTATTGATGGCGTTGCCGAGTGGCGAAACGCTGTGCGCGACCGTCACCAATGAGGCGGTGAAACAGCAGAATCTGCAGGTTGGCGCCAGCGTCACCGCCAGTTTTAATGCCGAACACGCCATCATCGCCACACTGCTCTGAAATCCACGCCATGATTTGACTTCGCCTGCATCGCTGGCTAAAACTGGACAACACGATGCATAAAACGGAATAGATCATGGCTTCATTGCAAATTTCGCAAGGCACGTTTCACCTTAGCGACACCCGAGCACTGTCCCTTAACGATTTAACCCTCAACAGCGGCGAAAGCTGGGCATTTGTCGGCGCCAACGGCAGCGGCAAGTCATCGCTGGCGCGCGCCCTTTCCGGCGAGTTGCAGCCCGGTAAAGGCAGCGTGCAGCAGGATTTTCAACGCCGCACGCGCCTGTCGCTGGAGCAGCTACAGAAACTGGTCAGCGATGAGTGGGAACGCAACAACACCGATTTGCTAAGTGAAGGCGAAGACGATACCGGTCGCACCGCCGCACAGATCATTCAGGATGAAGTGCAAGATGAGGCGCGCTGTCAGGCGCTGGCGCAGCAGTTTGGCATCACTTATCTGCTCGATCGTCGCTTCAAATATCTCTCCACCGGCGAGACGCGCAAAACGCTGTTGTGCCAGGCGCTGATGGCGCAGCCGGATCTGCTGATCCTCGATGAACCTTTCGATGGGCTGGATGTGGCGTCACGCGCCAGCCTGGCGCAAACCCTCAACGATCTGCATCGAAGCGGTTTTAGCGTAGTGCTGGTGCTCAATCGCTTTGATGATATTCCCGATTTTGTCGGGAAGGTCGGCGTGTTGGCCGAATGCACGTTAACCCACGTGGGCGAACGGCGCGCGATTCTGGCCGAAGCGCTGGTGGCGCAGCTGGCGCATAGCGAGAAGCTTGCTGGCATGGCACTGCCGGAGGCGGATCAACCCGATCAACTGCCGCAGCTGGCCGAAGATGCGCCGCGCGTGATACTGCGCAACGGCGTGGTGTCGTACAACGACAAAGCGGTGATTGATGGCCTGAACTGGCAGGTTAATCCCGGTGAACACTGGCAGATTGTGGGGCCGAACGGCGCGGGTAAATCCACCCTGCTCAGTTTGGTAACCGGCGATCATCCGCAGGGTTACAGCAACGATTTGACGCTGTTCGGCATCCGACGCGGCAGCGGTGAAACCATCTGGGACATCAAGCAGCACATCGGTTACGTCAGCAGCAGCCTGCACCTCGATTATCGCGTCAGCTGTAATGTGCGCACCGTGGTGCTCTCCGGCTTCTTCGATTCGATTGGTCTGTATCAGGCGGTGTCCGATCGGCAAAAAGCGCTGGCGCGTCAGTGGCTGGCGCTGCTCGGTATGGATAATCAGCTGGCGGATGCGCCGTTCCACAGTTTGTCGTGGGGCCAGCAGCGGCTGGTGCTGATTGCGCGCGCGCTGGTGAAACATCCCACGCTACTCATTCTCGATGAACCGTTGCAAGGGCTTGATCCGATTAACCGTCAGCTAGTGCGCCGCTTTGTTGATGTGCTGATTGGCGAAGGCCGTACGCAACTGCTGTTTGTCTCCCACCACGCCGAGGATGCGCCGCAGTGCATCACCCATCGCCTGAGTTTTGTCGCGCAGGAACAGGGTTACGGTTTCCTGCAAGAGTCGCTGCGTTAAATAGCGGTTGCCATAAGTGGCAATCCTACAAACATCTAACGTGCATAGCGCCATTGCCAAAATAATTCGAGCTGCGGCAAGCAGCAGCAGTTCGAAGTATGAAGGCAATGTAAGCGTTACCATTTCATCGCCTGGTAATTCAACAAACACACGCAACAACCCCACAAAATGAGAATCGTCACCTTGTGTAAACGATACCATTTATCCAGACTGGATCACGCTTTCACGCTGGTCTTTGTGCTACTTTGATCAAAATCATTTTTATCTGTTTGCCGTTTACCAGGACTCATCATGGAAAAATTTAACCCGGTCGATCACCCGCATCGCCGTTATAACCCATTGATCGATCAATGGGTGCTGGTCTCACCCCATCGCGCTAAGCGCCCGTGGCAAGGTGCGCAGGAAACCCCGGCACTGGAGCAACTGCCAGCGCACGATCCTGACTGTTTCCTCTGTGCCGGAAACACCCGCATTACCGGTGACAAAAACCCCAACTATAAAAGCACTTACGTGTTCACCAATGACTTTGCCGCGCTGATGACTAACACGCCAGACGCACCGCAAAGCGACGATCTGTTGATGCGCTGCGAAAGCGCGCGCGGTACCAGCCGGGTGATCTGCTTCTCGCCGGATCACAGCAAAACGCTGCCGGAACTGCCGCTGAGCGGGCTGGAAGATATCGTGCGGACCTGGCAGGAACAGACTGCCGATCTCGGCCAGCACTATCCTTGGGTGCAGGTGTTTGAAAACAAAGGTGCGGCGATGGGCTGCTCCAACCCGCATCCGCATGGCCAGATTTGGGCCAACAGCTTCCTGCCAAACGAAGCGCAGAAAGAAGATGACAATCAACGTCACTATTTTGCCGAGAAAGGCACGCCGCTGCTGGTCGATTACGCTACGCGTGAGTTGAGCGATGGCAGCCGTACGGTGGTGGAAACCGAACACTGGCTGGCCGTGGTGCCGTGGTGGGCGGCGTGGCCGTTTGAAACCTTGCTGCTGCCGAAAGCCCATGTGAAACGCATCACCGATCTCTCCGAGCCGCAGCGCACCGATCTGGCGCTGGCGCTTAAGCAGCTCACCAGCCGCTACGACAACCTGTTCCAATGCTCTTTCCCCTATTCGATGGGCTGGCACGGCGCGCCGTTCAACGGCGAAGCCAACGATCACTGGCAGCTGCACGCACACTTCTATCCGCCGCTGCTGCGTTCAGCCACGGTACGCAAATTTATGGTTGGCTATGAAATGCTGGCCGAAACCCAACGTGATTTAACGGCGGAACAGGCAGCTGAACGTCTGCGTTCTGTCAGCGATGTCCATTTCCGCGAGGCGCAATAAATGTCATTAAAATCCATTACTCAACAGGTTTTCGCTGACACTTTCGGCTATCAGGCGACACACAGCATTCAGGCACCGGGCCGCGTCAATCTGATTGGCGAACACACCGACTACAACGATGGCTTTGTGCTGCCGTGCGCCATCGATTATCAAACCGTGATTGCCTGCGCCAAACGCGACGATCGCCAGGTGCGTGTGATTGCTGTCGATTACGACAATCAGCAGGACAGCTTCTCGCTGGATGCGCCGATTGAGCCGCTGAAAGAGCCAATGTGGGCCAACTACGTGCGCGGCGTGGTGAAACATCTGCAAAAACGCGATGCCAGCTTTGGCGGCGTTGATATGGTGATCAGCGGCAACGTGCCACAAGGCGCGGGCCTGAGTTCTTCGGCGTCGCTGGAAGTGGCGGTAGGTACCGTATTCCAGCAGCTGTATGCATTAAACCTCGATGGCGCAGCGATTGCGGTGAACGGTCAGGAAGCGGAAAACCAGTTTGTCGGCTGCAACTGCGGCATCATGGATCAGCTGATCTCCGCGCTCGGTCAGCCGGATCACGCCATGCTGCTGGATTGTCGTACGCTCGGCACGCGCGCGGTATCAATGCCGGAAGATGTCGCGGTGGTGATCATCAACTCCAACTTCCGTCGTAGCCTGGTGGGCAGCGAATACAATACGCGTCGTGAACAGTGTGAAACTGGCGCACGCTTCTTCAATAAACCGGCGCTGCGCGATGTGACGCTGGAAGAGTTTGAAGCCTCTGCTGGTGAGCTGGATGCGTTGGTGGCAAAACGCGTGCGTCACGTGATTAGCGAAAATGCGCGCACGCTGGAAGCAGCCGATGCGTTAAGCGCGGGCGATCTGAAACGCATGGGCGAACTGATGGCCGAATCGCACGCCTCGATGCGTGACGATTTCGAAATCACCGTGCCGCAAATCGATCAGCTGGTTGAGATTGTGAAAACAGAAATCGGCCCGCGCGGCGGCGTGCGTATGACCGGCGGCGGTTTCGGTGGCTGCATCGTGGCGCTGATACCAACCGATCTGGTCGATGCGGTGAAAGCGGCGGTGGCCGAGAAGTATGAAGCGCAAACCGGCATCAAAGAGACCTTCTACGTGTGCAAAGCGTCCGCAGGAGCAGGCCAATGGTAAGTGATGTGAATTCACACGCGCCAGACGGGCAACCGTGGCGCATCACTGTGCTGCGCAATCGCAACGGCATGGTGGCTACTTTTATGGATTGGGGCGCGACCTGGCTGTCAGCGCGCGTGCCAATGTTGGATCACAGCGTGCGTGAAGCGCTGCTCGGCTGTGCCACGCCGTCCGATTATCTGCATCAGGATGCTTATCTTGGCGCGACGATTGGCCGCTACGCGAACCGCATCGCCTCGGCCGAACTTAAGCAACTCAATCTACAGCTGGCGGCTAATCAGGGCGCACATCAGCTGCACGGCGGGCCGCAAGGTTTCGATAAACGTCGCTGGCAGATTCTCAGTCAGAGCGAAAGCGAGGTGCACTATCGCCTCGATTCGCCCGATGGCGATCAGGGTTATCCCGGCAATGTGATCGCCAATGTCATCTATCAACTTGATGACGATAATTGCTTGTCGATTCGCTATGAAGCGCAAACCGACAAGCCTTGCCCGGTCAATCTCACCAACCATGCTTACTTTAATCTTGATGCGCATCATGGTGATGCGCGCCAGCATCGCTTACAACTGCACGCCGATCGTTACCTGCCGGTGGACAGCGAAGGCATTCCTAACGCGCCGCTGAAAGAGGTGGCGGGAAACAGTTTTGATTTCCGCCAGCCGAAGCGCGTCGCCGATGAGTTCCTCGCCGATGACGATCAAAAAGCGGTGAAAGGCTATGACCACGCCTTTTTGCTTAACACCGCTGGCGACAGCAGCCAGCCCGCCGCCCATTTATGGTCTGCCGATGGCAAGCTGGAGCTGAGCGTGTTTACTGCCGCTCCGGCGCTGCAGTTCTACACCGGCAACTATCTGGCGGGAACACGCGCCCGTGAGCAGGACAGCTATACTGCTTTCCAGGGCATCGCTCTGGAGAGCGAATTTTTACCGGATTCGCCTAACCATGCAGAGTGGCCGCAGCCCGATTGCTGGCTGCAACCCGGCGACAGCTGGCAGTCCGTGACGCGTTATCGCTTCACGCCGCACTGAGCGACCGGATGAAAAACGCGCACTGCGCTGCCGACAGGCTTACGCCGTGCGTTGTTTTCCGCTATGGTATGGCGCTATTAGTGAGCCGCTTCTCAGTGGCCGCAGCCGGTTTCAATACTAATCGTAAATCGAGCATTAAGGAGTAAAGCTATGGCCGTAACTAAGCTGGTACTGGTGCGACACGGCGAAAGCCAGTGGAACCAGGAAAACCGCTTCACCGGATGGTACGACGTTGACCTGTCTGACAAAGGTCGCACTGAAGCCAAAGCAGCCGGTCAGCTGCTGAAAAAAGAAGGTTTCGTGTTTGATTTCGCTTACACCTCAGTGCTGAAGCGCGCTATTCACACCCTGTGGAATGTGCTGGATGAGTTGGATCAGGCTTGGCTGCCGGTTGAAAAAACCTGGCGTCTGAACGAGCGTCACTACGGTGCGCTGCAAGGTCTGGATAAAGCAGAAACCGCCGCTAAATACGGTGACGAGCAAGTGAAACAGTGGCGTCGTGGCTTTGCTATCACGCCACCAGAACTGGATCGCGCTGATGAGCGTTTCCCAGGCCACGATCCGCGTTACGCTTCACTGACTGACGCGCAGCTGCCAACCACCGAAAGCCTGGCGCTGACCATCGAACGCGTGATTCCTTACTGGAACGAAAGCATTCTGCCGCGCATTAAGAGCGGTGAGAAAGTGATCGTTGCTGCACACGGCAACTCACTGCGTGCGCTGGTTAAATACCTCGACAACCTGAGCGAAGACGAGATCCTCGAACTGAACATCCCAACTGGCGTGCCGTTGGTGTATGAGTTCGATGAGAACTTTAAGCCGCTCAAGCGTTACTATCTGGGTGATGCTGACGAGATCGCTGCGAAAGCCGCAGCCGTAGCAAACCAGGGTAAAGCGAAGTAAGCGAACGCTGAAACGCAAAAAGGCCAGACGCAAGTCTGGCCTTTTTTATTGCCGCATTGGCTTAGCTGCGGCGCTGTTTGACCGCCTCAGCCAGCTGACGCAACGCCTTCTCAGTGTCTTCCCAGCCGATACAGGCATCGGTCACGCTCTGGCCGTACACCAGCGGTTTGCCGCTTTCGAGGCTCTGATTACCTTCCACCAGATGACTCTCGATCATCACGCCAGTAATCGCCTGCTCACCACCGGCAATTTGCTGTGCCACGTCGTCGGCAACCACCATCTGACGTTGGAACTGCTTGCTGCTATTAGCATGGCTGAAGTCGATCATCACTTGCGGACGCAAGCCTGCTTTCTCCAGACCGGTTTTCACGGCCGCCACGTGTTCGGCGCTGTAGTTCGGCTCTTTGCCGCCGCGCAGGATGATGTGGCAGTCTTCGTTACCGCTGGTTTCGACAATCGCCGAGTGACCATATTTGGTGACTGACAGGAAGCAGTGTGGCGCGCTGGCCGCACCGATGGCGTCAATCGCCACTTTGATGGTGCCGTCGGTACCGTTTTTGAAGCCCACCGGGCAAGAGAGGCCGGAAGAGAGTTCGCGATGCACCTGCGATTCGGTGGTACGTGCGCCAATCGCGCCCCAGCTCATCAGGTCGGCCATATATTGTGGCGTGATCATATCGAGGAACTCACCGGCGGCTGGCAACCCGATATCGTTGATATCCACCAGCAGCTTGCGCGCCAGGCGCAGGCCGTCATTGATCTGGAAGCTGCCATCCATAAACGGGTCGTTGATCAGCCCTTTCCAGCCCACCGTGGTGCGCGGTTTTTCAAAGTAAACGCGCATCACCACTTCGAGATCGTCTTTTAGCTCATCACGCAGTGCCAGCAGGCGCGTCGCATACTCTTGCGCAGCCTGGGTATCGTGAATTGAGCACGGACCGATCACCACCAGCAGACGATCGTCTTCGCCATGCAGAATGCGGTGAATCGCCTGACGTGACTGCGCTACGGTTGCAGCCGCTTTATCGGTGGCGGGGAATTTTTCAAGCAAAGCAACAGGAGGCAGTAACTCTTTGATCTCTCTGATGCGTAAATCATCGTTCTGGTAATCCATACACAATTCCATTCAAATTTCTGGCCCAACGTCCGTCGGGCGCAACCCGCCCACTTTAGCCCTTCACGCGGTGGGTGTAAATTACGCACCGCGCTTAAAATGTACATCTCAAATTTGCATTTATATATCCATGCACTAAGCTTTTTAAATGTAAGCACTAAGGAATGATGTGTTTGCAAAATTAAATTTTTAAGTGAAGCGTATAAGGTGGATTTTATTCCATCGCGGCACGCTATTTTCGTCACTCAACACCAGCGGGTGTTAGACGGCAACTATCCATTAATTACTGGAGCATAATGATGAATAAGTTTGCAATGATCTTTCTGACAGCAGCGATGACCATGGGTAGCGGTGCTGTAATGGCTGCGGATAACAACAATGGTGCGGCCAACGCTTCAGCTGAAGCCGGTGCAGCAGCTGGCGGTGCAAAACAAAATCTGCCACCTAATAATGTTGATAACAGCAAAATTAACAGCGGTAGCACCAATACCAACAGCGCAGCAACGTCAGGCACTGACTCAAGCAATATGTCAGCCAACCAGGTGCACAAAAACAGCATGTGCAAAGACGGCAAATGCCCGGACATGAATAAAAAAGTCGACACCAAAGAGGGTGGCGGCCACGTGAAACATAAAACAGACGGTACTTCGCAATAAGTTTCCTTCTGTTTGATCAAGGGAGAGCTTCGGCTCTCCCTTTTATTTTGCCCCCCGCCCTTTTCCGCTATGCTGAAGCAATGAAATTCACAGGAACTGTTTCATGGCTTCATTGCTGCTTATTGATGATCACCCGTTAGTTGCCGTCGCACTGGAAGCGGCTTGCGTTAATGCTCCTATCATGTTGAATATTCACGCCGCTGGCGACGAAGCGCAGGCGCGCCAACTGCTTCAACAACATCCCATCGATTTAATTGTGCTGGATATCGGTTTACCCGATTGCGACGGACTCGAACTGCTGCGCCGGTTGCGCGTGCGTAATCAGCACTGCCCGGTGTTGATCTATTCCGCGCAGCAGAGCCGCCACACGCTGCTCAGCGCCGTGTCGCTTGGCGCTGCCGGTTACGTGGTGAAAAGCCAAAGCATGGCGCAACTGTTGAGCGCGATTCTGGCGGTGCTCGGCGGCCAGCAGGCTTTTCCGCCGCTGCCGGAACGTATCGAACTGCCGTTAACCGAGAAAGAGCAGCAGATTGTAGCGCTGCTGGTGCGCGGCCTCTCGAATCTGCAGATTGGCGAACAGCTGCATATCAGCAATAAAACCGTTAGCACCCACAAGAAGAACATCCTGGAGAAAACCGGCGTACAGTCGGTGGTTGAGCTGGCTGAGCTGTGGAAAGCGCAGCAGTGAGGATCTGTTTGCTGCTGTGTACGCTGCTGCTGAGTGTGATGGCGAAAGCCGATCTGCAACCCGCCAGCAGCGTGATGTTACCCGCGATGATGCCGGCCCCACACGCCGAGCCGTGGCCTGGCGCAACGTTGCGCGTCGCGGTGCCGGCACAAAACAGCGCACCCTGGGCGATGCGTATTGGCGATCACCTCTGGGGCATCGACGCCGACTATCTCAGCGCCCTAAGCCAGTTGACCGGTACGCATTTCACGCTGCAAAGCTATGCCGATCGCGCGCAGCAACTGGCAGCCTTGCAGCGCGACGAGGTGGATTTGGTGTTAAGTAATCAACATGCCCAGCTCCCATCCGATGTGCTGCTCAGCGACAGCTGGTACAGCAGCCCGATTCGCATCTATCGCAACCGGGATAATCAGCGCGCGGTGATGTTCAATAGCGAAACCGCGCAGCTCACCATTGCCGAAGCGACGCTGGCGCAGTTGCCCACTGAATTTGTGCAGCAGCATCGCTGGCACACCTTGCCGGGCGATCTGCAGGCGCTGTATGCGCTGCTCAATCAGCAAAGCGATTATCTGGTCGCCGATGAAGCCAGCGCCGGTTTCTTGCTGGGCCAGCTGCAGCAAGGACAAATTTACCAAATCACTGCCGATCCTGGCGCGGGCGAATTAACGCTACGCGCAATGACGCGCAATGCCGCGCTGATCCACTGGCTTAACAGCCAGCTGCGCCTGCTGCCCGCCGAGTTCAGCAGTCGGGTCCAGCAGCGCTGGAGCCCGCCGCTGCTGCGTTATCAGGACACACAAACTCTGATGCTGTCGGCCAGCGAAAAGCAGTGGCTGGCGCAACATACTGAGATTCCGTATGCGGTTGAGGCGGATAACGCGCCCTGGAGTTATCGCGACAGCAGCGGCAACGCGCGCGGCTTCGGCATCGACATGCTGAACGCACTGAGCCAAAGTACCGGCCTGCGTTTTACCCCGCGCTGGGTCAACAATCCGCAGCAGGCCGCCACGCTACTGCAGCAACAGCAGGTGATGCTCAACCTGTTGCAGCCGCTGTATGGCGACGATCCCGGCAGCAATACTTTGCCGGTATGGCGCGCCATTTGGGGCATTTACACGCTTGACACGCATCAGCCAATGAACTGGCAATCGCTACAAGGCCAGCGCGTGGGCGTATTACGCGACGATCTCGCCATACGTTTGCTGCCGTCAGGTATTACGCCGCAGCCGTTCGACGATCGGACGCAGCTGTGGCAAGCGCTGAATAACGGTCAGATCGATGTGCTGGTAGATAACGTGCTCTCTGCCCGCTGGCGTATGGCGAGTCACGAAGATAATCGTGTGCATCTGGCGTTTGCTGCCAGCGATATCGCCTGGCCGCTGGCACCGCAGGTCAGTGCTGAACAGCCTGAGCTGCGCGCCCTGCTCGACCATGCATTGCAGCAAATCCCGCCTGATACGCTCAACCAGATGCGCGTCAGCTGGTCACAGCCGCCGCAGCCCGGCACGACGATGGCGATGCGCAATATTCCGCTGATGATTTTGCTTGCGGCAGGCGTAATTATTCTGTTGCTGTTGGGCTTGCTGGCGCGTCGTTACTGGCAGCAGCGCCGTGACCGATTGCAGCGTGAGCAGGCCGAACGCGCCAATGCCGCCAAAAGCCAGTTTCTTGCCACTGCCAGCCACGAACTGCGCACGCCGATGCAGGCGATTCTCGGTTTGCTGGAGCTGGAACAGCAGCAGCATCCGAGTGAACGGCTGGCGCTGATGCACAGCAGCGCGCGGTCGCTGATGGCGCTATTGAACGACTTGCAGGATCACGCGCGTATTGAGAGCCAGAGCTTCCGTCTGGCACCGCGCCCGCTCAATCTGACGCTCTGGCTGCAGCAACAGCAGCAGTTTTATCATCCGTTAATGCGCGATGCCGGGCCGAACCTGATCGCCGAAGCGCTGACGCCGCTGCCTGCCAGCGTGTTGCTGGATGGCGATCGCCTGCAGCAGGTGGTGAATAATCTGGTGGCCAACGCCCTGAAATTTACCCGCGAAGGCGAAGTGCGCCTGTCGCTGGCGGTGAGTGAGCTTATCCAGCTTACGGTCGCCGACACCGGCAGCGGCATCCCGCTTAACGAGCAGGCACAACTGTTTGAGCCGTGGTATCAGGCGCCGTCTGGCAAAAGCCATGCGGTGCAAGGCAGCGGCTTAGGTTTGTTTATCTGTCGCGAGATTGTGCAACGAATGGGCGGTACGCTAACGCTCACTTCAGCACCGGGCAGCGGCACCACGGTCAGCGTGCAGTTGCCATTAGTCGTGAGCCAAGAGCCGTTAACCGAGCGCACAGCCAGCTGGCCTGTTTACCCGCAGCTGCGCGTGGCCATTGTGGACGATCACCCGACCAATCTTTTGGTGATGCAGCAGCAGCTGGCGATGTTTGGCGTTGAGGCGCAGGTATTTGAAGAGGGCCGAGCGCTGCTGCGCGCCGATGCTCAGCGCGCCTTCGATATTCTGTTTATCGACCAGATGATGCCGCGCCCGGATGGTTTAACGCTGCTGCGTATTCTGCGCCGTCGTCAGCGCCAGCGCGGCAGCACCTCGCTGCGCGTGCTCTGCTCTGCAGATGTTCAGTTGCTGAAAATCGCCTTGCTGGATGACGAAGCTCTGCTGCTCAAACCCATTGAGCTCGATCATCTGGCACCGCTGCTGGCGCGCGCAGTAAAAGATCCATTGGATGTCTTGCCAAACAGCTTACTGATTCTGGCGCAGGATAATCAGGCATTTATTCCGCGCATCTGTCAAACCTTGCAGCGCACGCTGCAACAGGATCGGGATTTGCTGTTGAACGCGCGCGATACACAAAATTGTACGGCCCTGGAACAGGCTGCACACCGCATGAAGGGCAGCTGGTTGATGCTAGGCATTGATGAGGTAGCCGAGCGCTGTCAGCAGTTGATTGAGCAGGTTAAACAGCAGCAGTTGCCGCTTGATGATCTCAATTTACTGATATCATTAACAAACAGGTTACTTAAACAACTGGATAATTATGGCACACACGCATTCTCACGGGACCGCTAACGGCAACCGCAAACGACTGGCCGCGGCGTTTGGCGTAACGGCGCTGTTTATGGTGGCCGAAGTGATCGGCGGGCTGGTTTCTGGCTCGCTGGCGCTGCTGGCCGATGCCGGACATATGTTGACCGATGCCGCCGCGCTGCTGATGGCGTTACTCGCGGTGCAGTTTGCTCAGCGCAAGCCTAACGCGCGCCATACCTTCGGCTTGCTGCGTCTCACCACCTTAGCGGCGTTCGTCAACGCCATTGCGCTATTGGTGATTACGGTGCTGATTGTCTGGGAAGCGCTGCGTCGCTTCTATGAACCCCAGCCGATTGCCGGCGGATTGATGCTCGGCATCGCCATTGCCGGTCTGCTGGCCAATCTGCTGTCGTTCTGGCTGCTGCATCGCGGCAGCGAAGAGAAGAATCTCAACGTACGTGCGGCGGCATTGCATGTGCTGGGCGATTTGCTGGGTTCGGTCGGTGCGATTGTCGCGGCGGTGATCATCATGCTGACCGGCTGGACGCCAATCGACCCAATTTTGTCGCTGCTGGTGTCATTGCTGGTGGTACGTAGCGCCTGGTCGCTGCTGCGCGAGAGCCTGCATGAGTTGCTGGAAGGTGCGCCGGGCCATATCAACGCGGATAAACTGTCACGCGAGCTGACGCGCAATATCGATGAAGTACGTAACGTGCATCACGTTCATTTGTGGCAAGTGGGTGAAAAACCGGTGCTGACGCTGCATGTGCAGGTGATTCCGCCATACGATCATGACGGCCTGCTTAAGCGCATTCACCACTATTTGCATGAGCACTATCAGATTGCCCACGCCACGGTGCAGATGGAATATCAGCCGTGCAGCGGGCCGGACTGCGAGTTGTGTTTAGATAATAGCGCCGCGCAGCACGATCACCACGATCATGCTGCGCTGGAAGGTCACGCTCATCATCACTGATGGGACAGCGCGCGCGAGCCATGTTCGCGTGCGCTTTGCATCCACAGGCGCGAACCGTTAAGCGCAATCAGCGTCAGAATCGCGTACTCCAGTGACATAGCATATACGCCCTGACGCGCAAAGATCATCACGCTGATAACGTTGATCACCACCCAAAGCAGCCAGTTCTCAACGTACTTACGCGTCATCAAAATCATCGCCACAATCGACAGCACCATCAAGCACGAATCCCAGAATGGGAACGCATCCGGCTGCAGTTGCGGCATCGCCACGTTAAGCCCCAGACTTTGCATGATGCCGACCGCTGTTTTGGTCAGGAAGGCAAAGACCGGATCGATGTACACCGTCATCAGCGCAATCGCCACCACGCACGCCGCGCCCCAGCCCAATGCTTTCGGCAGCGGCAGCCAGCGAATTCTCAGCTCCGTTTCGTAGTTAGAGGTTTGCCTACTCCACGCGTACCAGCCGTAAACGTTGGCGACGAAGAAGAACAGTTGCAGCAACAAGCTGGCGTAGAGCTGAATCTGGAAGAAAATCACCGCGAACAGCGTGACGTTTATCAGCCCGAAAAAGTAGTTGATGATTTTCTCAAGGCTGGCGAGCCAGATGCACAGCAGGCCCGCAAGGGTACCAACGGCTTCGATCCATGAGAGATCGTAACCGCCAACGCCGATCGGAATGTGAACCAGAATATTTTGCGTGCTAAAGAAGTCCATATTAGGTGCCTGTGTAACGGGAGCCCGTCATGCATTCCCTTTGATTTTAAGTTTAAGATCTGCAGCAAAGGATAGCATGCGGTTGAGCGGTAGCAACGCGGCCTCACGCAACGCGCTATCCACATGGATCTCATGCGCGCTGCCGCCACGCTCCAGTCCTTCAGCAATCGCTTTCAGGCCGTTCATCGCCATCCAAGGACAGTGCGCACAGCTGCGGCAGGTGGCGCCCTCGCCTGCGGTGGGCGCTTCCAGCAACTCTTTGTTCGGCACCGCCTGCTGCATTTTGTAGAAGATGCCGCGATCGGTGGCGACGATCATCTGCGGATGCGGCAAACTTTGCGCCGCCTGAATCAGCTGACTGGTGGATCCCACCGCATCAGCCAGATCGACAATCGCCTGCGGTGATTCAGGATGCACCAGCACCGCCGCATGCGGATAGAGCGCCTTCATGCGTTGCAAAGCCTGTGTTTTGAATTCGTCATGCACAATACAGGCACCCTGCCAGCACAGCACATCCGCGCCGGATTTTTGCGTGACGTAGCGGCCGAGATGGCGATCCGGTGCCCAGATGATTTTCTCGCCGAGGCTGTCAAGATGCTCAATCAGCTCAACCGCGATGCTCGAGGTGACGACCCAATCCGCACGCGCTTTAACCGCCGCCGAGGTGTTGGCATACACCACCACCGTGCGATCGGGATGCTGATCGCAGAAGCGGTTAAACTCTTCAATTGGGCAACCGAGATCGA
The DNA here is from genome assembly GCF_002858935.1 of Pantoea endophytica. Lineage (GTDB taxonomy): Bacteria > Pseudomonadota > Gammaproteobacteria > Enterobacterales > Enterobacteriaceae > Pantoea > Pantoea leporis. The sequence continues at coordinate 96,315 of NZ_PJRT01000025.1, forward strand.
GCGAGCATTCCGCCTGCAAGGTGGGCATCAGCACGGTTTTTTCCGGGCTAAGGATTTTTGCGGTTTCACCCATAAAACGCACGCCCGCCACCAGCAAGGTTTTAGCGGGATGAGTACTGCCGAAACGCGCCATTTCCAGTGAGTCCGATACGCAGCCGCCGGTCTCTTCCGCCAGCGCCTGAATTTCGGGATCGGTGTAGTAATGCGCCACCATCACCGCATCGCGTTCTTTCAGCAAGCGTTTGATTTTGTTTTTGTAGTGGGCTTTTTCATCGTCGCTGAGACGTGCCGGTTTCGGCGGGAAAGGATAGATCGCGCTTTCAGGATCGAACATCAGGCTCATGACACGGCTCTCGTTTTCTCAATTTAACAAAATTGCCTGTTACGGCAATGATGCGGCATCAAAACCGCTATCGTGTTTTATATGCTAAACACGATAGCGGAATTGCGCGAGAGTGTCGTCTCTTTTTTGCGCGCTCTACAGCAACAATGCGCTGCTCAACGTTTTCTGCGGACTTTCCAGCTCCAGCAGGAAGGCTTTAACGGTGAGTCCGCCTGCAAAACCGGTGAGTTTGCCGTTGCTGCCAATCACGCGATGGCACGGCGCCATAATCGACAGCGGGTTTTTACCGTTCGCTGCGCCCACGGCGCGCACCGCTTTCGGATTGCCGATCTGCTCGGCGATTTGCAGGTAGCTGCGCGTTTCTCCAAACGGGATGGTGAGCAGCGCCTGCCACACTTTTTTCTGGAACTCGGTGCCGACGGTGTCGTACGGCATATCAAACTGCTGACGCTCACCGGCGAAATATTCGCGCAGCTGGCGTTCGGCCTCACACAGAATCGGATGCTGATCGTTACGGCTGATCGGTTTCAGCGGCACGCGCTGCGCCCCTTCGTTTTCCCACAGAATCGCCGACAATCCTTTATCGGTGGCAACAAGCGTGAGCTCACCAACGGGCGTCGCGATGATTTTGGCATGATACATGGTGCACCTCCGGCATATTCTCTGCTGGCGATTATCGCATTTCCGTCGCAGGAAACTGGCTGTTTTCGGTCATCAGCATAAACTGGTTAGCTGTCCGAAAGCAGCGAGTTTTCCTGTTCAGCTTGCGCGACTATGCCGTTTATTTGCCGGAGACGATGATGTTTGATGCTGAAATTGCGTACCAGGCGCTGACGTCGCGCGATAGCCGCTTCGACGGGCTGTTTTTTGTTGGCGTGACATCCACCGGCATTTATTGCCGCCCCATTTGTCCAGTGAAAGCGCCGATGCAGAAGAACTGCCTGTTTTTTAGCAGCGCAGAGGCCGCCGAGAAAGCGCACTTCCGTCCGTGTTTACGCTGCCGTCCGGAACTGGCGCCCGGCTCTGCGCCGGTGGATAGCCATCACCGCATTGCCGATCGTTTAATTCGCCGCATCGAAGAGGGCTTGCTGGAAGAGCAGGAGACGCTGGCAGACATCGCTGGCGAGTTTGACCTCAGTGAACGTCAATTGCGTCGCGTGGTGCAGCAGGAGCTCGGCGTATCGCCTTTAGAGCTGCGTCAGACACGTCGTATGCTGCTAGCCAAGCAACTTCTGACAGAAACCTTTTTGCCGGTCACGGAAATTGCTTACGCCAGCGGCTTCCGCAGTTTGAGGCGCTTTAACGATGTGTTCCAGGCGCGCTATCGCATGACGCCCTCCCGCCTGCGCAAGCAGAATCAACCCGACGCCGTGAAAACCACGCAGGAGAGCGCCGAACTGCGCCTGAGTTATCGGCCGCCTTACGATTGGGATGCGATGCTCGATTTCCTGCAACAGCGCGTGATGAAGGAAGTGGAATGGGTGAACGAGGGCATGTATCACCGCACCGTGGCGCTGGGCAACTGTCGCGGCTGGGTGCGTGTGAGCCATGTTGCGGGGAAACAGTCGCTGAAGGTGCAATTCACAACGTCGCTAACGCCAGTGCTGCCCGCTTTGCTGCGTCGGCTACGCGATCTGTTTGATTTGGATGCGCAGCCACAGCGCATAGCTGAGCATCTAAGCCACGATCCGCTTTTAGCCGAGAGCTTATCGCGCTTTCCGGGTTTGCGCGTTCCTGGTGCGTTTGACGGCTTTGAGTTGGGTGTGCGCGCGATACTCGGCCAGCAGGTTACCGTCAAAGCCGCAACCACGCTAAGCAGCCGAATGGCACAGCGCTTTGGTGAGCCGCTGGTGACGCCGTGGTCAGAACTTTCGCGTTTGCCGCCAAATGCGGAGTCGCTGGCGGCGGCGAGCATTGATGATATTGCCAGCCTGGGAATCGTCAGTGCGCGTTCACATGCCATTCAGGCGTTGGCGCAGGCCTGTGCTTCCGGCGCATTACGCTTTAACGGTGCGGTGAATCCAGATGTGGTTCAGCAGCAGTTACTGGCGCTAAAAGGCATTGGGCCGTGGACGGCAAGTTATATCGCGATGCGCGCACTGCGCTGGCCTGATGCGTTTCCCAAAGAGGATATTGCGATTCGTAATAATCTCGGCGGCGTGAATGCCAAAGTAGCGGAGCAGTTATCGCAGGTTTGGCGGCCGTGGCGCAGCTATGCGGTGCTGCATATCTGGAAGAGTCTGACGCCGGTTAAGAAATCCAAATAGTGCGTTTCAGGCGGAAATAAGGGGCGGTTACGTAAAGTCGCCGTGGATACATCCCTGTAGGCTCTGCCGGCGCATCCATGCGCCGGAAGCTTTACTCCACCGCCCCTTATCCCCGCCTTCATGCAAATATGTGCACTTTTTTAAAAGAGATAATTTAGCGTATGGGCCAGAAAAGGCGGGAGCGGAAGGAACGAAGCGCCCGAGCCATGGACAAAAATGCCGGGAGCGTTTTTGCACAACGCGAAGCGTTGCCCGCTTGCGGGCGAGCCTCATGGATGAGGCAAGTACTTGCGAGGCCGATCCACAGGGATGTGATGTGTCTTCGCGATCCGTCCCGCCTTTTAGAGCCCGGCCCCCATCCCAAAGCAACACTGCAAAAATTTTATTAAAACGTAAAAAAGCAAAAAGGCGCCTTTAGGGCGCCTTTCTACATAACTGGTGGGTCGTGCAGGATTCGAACCTGCGACCAATTGATTAAAAGTCAACTGCTCTACCAACTGAGCTAACGACCCGCTGTGGGGCTTACAACCTTTACTTGATGGTGGGTCGTGCAGGATTCGAACCTGCGACCAATTGATTAAAAGTCAACTGCTCTACCAACTGAGCTAACGACCCATCAAGGTTGTGAAGCTTACTGAAGAAATCATCTCACTTACAACGGGTTGAGATGGTGGGTCGTGCAGGATTCGAACCTGCGACCAATTGATTAAAAGTCAACTGCTCTACCAACTGAGCTAACGACCCATCTTCAGTGCTGCCGATACTTGTTAAGATATGTCCCGGCAACGGCGGCATATATTACTGATTTAGCGGGAGGGCGCAACCCTTATTTTCCACTAAATGTCTCAATTGCTTACCTTTCATGCTGTAAGACCAGAAATCACACGAAATCCGGTCTTTTAGGCACAAATTACAACCCAGCAAGACGTTTTTGCGCCTGCTTAGCAGAATCACTATTTGGGAATTGTTTGATCACTTGCTGGAAGACAGCCTTGGCTTTCGCCGTGTCGTTCTTCTCTTGCATGATCACACCAACCTTAAACAGCGCTTCCGGGGCTTTTGGCGATTTCGCGTAATTTTTTACCACAGTGGCAAAATAATAAGCCGAATCGTCTTTTTTACCCTTGTTGTAATACAGCTGACCAAGCCAGTAATTGGCATTCGGCTGATAGGTAGAATCAGGATATTTCTTCACCCAAGCCTGCAGGGCAGTGATCGCCTGATCGTACTGCTTCTTCTCCAGAATCAGCGCAACCGCAGCATTGTAGTCCGTGTTGGCATCGCCGGTTTGCGCTGGCGCGGCCGAACTGGCGCTGCTACCGCTATCCGCAGAAGCCGCAGCGCCCGCTGCAGCGGCATCAGCACCACCGCTCGCCTGCGCACCGTTACTGCCGGAGCTAAGGCTGTCGATTTGCTGATAGAGCTGCTTCTGGCGCTCAATCACCTGATTAAGCTGATAGCTGTTTTGCTGGATTTGCCCGCGCAGCGAATCGATATCGCTTTGGTTGTCGCTCATCTGCTGCTGCAATTGCTGCAAAAGCTGAGCCTGGGCATTAGAGATACGTTCAAGAGTGGTGACGCGGTCTTCGACCGAGCCTGAGCCAACGCTACTGATTGACGCCTGGGCATTAGCGGCCCCCAAAGGAGCCGCTAAACCAACCAGTAACGACAGACTCAACAGATGAAGTCTGAAGTTACTCATCATGATATTTTCTTAGTAAACCAGTACGGCACGACGGTTTTTAGCGTAAGCCGCTTCGTCATGACCCAGTACAGCTGGTTTTTCTTTACCGTAAGAAACGATAGACATCTGGTCAGCAGAAACGCCTTTGCCTTGCAGATACATCTTAACGGCGCTTGCACGACGTTCGCCCAGGGCGATGTTGTATTCTGGGGTACCGCGCTCATCCGCATGACCTTCGATGGTCACTTTGTAAGACGGGTTGCCACGCAGGAATGCAGCGTGCTGATCCAGCATCTGAGCGTAGTCAGAAGCCACGTCATACTTGTCCAGACCGAAGTAAACGATGTTGTTCTGCTGCAGCTGCTGCATCTGCAGGCGCGCTTGTTCATCAGAAGACATGTTACCGCCGTTCTGACCAGCACCATAAGCACCGTCGTTAGCGCCCATGCCAGTCTGATCGTTGTTGTTGTTTTTGTGTGAGCTACATGCAGCTACTGCGATAACCGGCAGAGCCAGCATCAAACCCTTCAGCACTTTGTTCAGTTGCATTTCTTTATCCTATTATTTTGTTTGCCATACATTTTAATCCCCCGCCGTGCAGGGGACCTATGCATCACAGATACGGCGACCAGGCAGGGAATTTGACCTGCCCATCAGTTGCCGGAAGACGCGCTTTGAAACGCCCGTCGGTTGAAACCAATTGCAACACGGAACCCATCCCCTGAGTAGAGCTATAGATTACCATTGTGCCGTTTGGCGCCAGACTCGGCGTTTCATCCAGGAACGTGTCCGTTATTGTTTGAACGGCTCCCGTTACCAGATCCTGTTTGGCGACGTGCTGAGCGCCACCGGCGCTGCTGATCATCACCATAGTTTTACCGTCGGTTGACACATCCGCATCCTGGTTTTGCGCACCTTCCCAGGTAATACGTTGTGGCGCACCGCCGTTGATACCAACTTTATAAATCTGGGGCGCACCGGCCTGATCCGAGGTGTAAGCCAGTGTCTGGCTGTCCGGGAACCACGTTGGTTCAGTGCTGTTGTAGCGACCATCAGTCACCTGACGCGTCTGACCAGAAGCCAGATCCATCACATACAGGTTCAGGCTACCGGTTTTCGACAGCGCGAAGGCGAGTTTAGAACCGTCTGGTGAGAAGGCTGGCGCACCGTTGTGACGCGGATAAGAAGCCACCTGACGGATTGCACCGTTAGACAACGTCTGAACCACCAGCGCAGATTTGCCGCTTTCGAAGGTCACGTAAGCCACTTTGCTGCCATCTGGCGACCAGGCCGGAGACATCAATGGCTGCGGTGAACGGTGAACCACAAACTGGTTGTAGCCATCGTAATCCGACACGCGCAACTCATACGGGAACTGACCGCCATTGGTCTGCACCACATAGGCAATGCGGGTACGGAATGCGCCTTTGATGCCGGTCAGCTTTTCGAACACTTCGTCACTGGCGGTGTGCGCTGCGTAACGCAGCCACTGCTTAGTCACTTTATAAGAGTTCTGCGCCAGCACGGTGCCTGGCGCGCCGCCGGTGTCCACCAACTGATAGGCAACTTGATAGCTGCCGTCAGCGTTAGGCGTTACCTGACCAACTACGACCGCATCAATACCCAATGCGCTCCATGCGGCAGGTTGAACTTCCTGTGCGCTGGCTGGCTGTTGTGGCAGACGAGAACGATCGAGCGGATTAAATTTACCGCTGTTACGTAAGTCAGCAGAAACGATCCCGCCGATGTCTTCTGGTGCCGCGCCTGGGCCAGCCCATTGGAACGGAACCACACCAATAGGACGTGCGGTGTTAACGCCCTGCGTAATTTCAATACGGACTTCTGCATGAAGCATTGCTGCCCACAGCAGTACAAAAAAACCTAAGGTTACACGAAGTGCCTGCTTCATTTTTTCTCCCTTACCTGAACCAGAGGTTCATGATAATTCGCACAGTTCCTGAAAAACACGAGTACTCATAGAGTATGGCAAGCTAACCTTAGTTCAACCTGCCGTACGTTACTGCATTATTCTGGTTTGAAACGCATCGGTGCGTTTTTAAACACTTCATACACCGCCTGCGAAGGCGGCTTCGGAATCCGCGCCTGCTTCGCGGCAGCAATTGCCGCCTGACACAAAGCGGGGTCGCCACCTTCCGATTTAACGTCAATCAGCAAACCATCCGGTGCCAGTTTAATACGCAGGTTACACTCTTTACCTTTGTACAAATCTGCATCGTAGAAACGGCTCTGAATCGCCCCGACCACTTGCCCCAGATAATTATTGATATCTGCGCCTGACGCGCCCGCTTTCTTCTGATTGCCCTGCCCTGCAGCGCCACCCGATGCGGTGCCGCTTTTCGGTGCATTCTTACCAGAAGACAAACCACCTAACAGGTCATCAACCGCATTTTCGTTCTTCGCAGCTTCAGCGGCGGCTTTTTTGGCATCCGCAGCCGCTTTCGCTTTTGCATCCGCTTTGGCCTTAGCAGCCGCATCGGCCTTGGCTTTCGCCTCGGCGGCAGCCTTCTCTTTGGCTTCTGCTGCGGCTTTTTCCTTCGCCTCAGCAGCCGCTTGCTCTTTAGCCTCTTTGGCTTCCTGAGCCGCTTTCGCCTTGGCATCGGCAGCAGCCTGCGCTTTGGCTTCAGCGTCCGCTTTGGCTTTCGATTCTGCGGCCGCTTTTGCCTGCTGCGCCGCTTTCTCTTTCGCTGCTTCAGCGGCAGCGGCTTTCGCCTGCTCTTCTGCTTTCTTCTTCGCGTCAGCTGCGGCTTGCTTGGCTTCTTCTACCGCTTTGGCTTTGGCGTCAGCCGCTGCTTTTGCCTGCGCATCAGCTTCCGCTTTGGCATCAGCTTCCGCTTTGGCATCAGCCTTGGCTTTCGCTGCGGCGGCTTCGGCAGTTTTCTGCTGTTCCTGGGCCTGCTTAGCGGCGGCTTCAGCGGCTTTCTGCTGCTCAGCCTGCTGCTTCGCCTGCTCTTTGGCTTCCTGCTGGGCCTGCAAGCGCTCTTTTTCCATCTCTTTCAGGCGCTGCTGCTCAGCAGCTTGTTTCTGCTGTAACTCTTCGGCATGCTGCTGCGACTGCTTCTGACGCTGCTGCTCGGCGCGCTGACTGTCTCGTTGCTGATTCTGCTGGCGGTTATACTGCTCAACCACGGCGCCGGAATCGACCATCACTGCGTCAATATCACTGCCACCGCCACCGCCGCTGGATTCGATTTTTTCGTTAAACGAGCTCCAAATCAGTAGGGCGATCAGCACGATGTGCAGAATCACCGAAACGATTATCGCGCGCTTTAACTTGTCGTTCTGCTCGGTTGCCTTCGACACACTCGGTTCCCAAAAAACGGTTCGCTTTAAATCGGCTGCGTCATCAAACCGACAGATTTCACGCCTGCCTGATGTAACAGGTTCAGCGCCTTGATGATTTCGTCGTAAGGGACGTCTTTCGCACCGCCGATCAGGAAGACCGTTTTCGGATTGGCTTCAATCCGGCGCTGCGCTTCGCTCACCACCTGCTCCGGCGGTAATTGAGTCATACGATCGTGATCCACCACCAGGCTGTACTGGCCAACACCAGACACTTCAACAATCACCGGTGGATTATCATCAGTTGAGACGGTTTTTGAATCTGTCGCATCCGGCAGATCCACTTCCACGCTCTGGGTAATAATCGGCGCGGTTGCCATAAAGATGAGCAGCAACACCAACAGCACGTCCAGCAGTGGAACAATGTTGATTTCCGACTTAAGGTCGCGTTTACCGCGACCACGGGTTCTGGCCATCGTAAACCTCGACTTACTTCGTGTTGTCGGTGGAGAAAGCCTGACGATGCAGGATAGCCGTGAACTCTTCCATAAAGTTGTCGTAGCCCTGTTCCAGCTTGTTAACGCGCTGGTTCAGACGGTTGTACGCCATAACGGCAGGAATGGCCGCAAACAGACCGATTGCGGTAGCGATCAACGCTTCGGCAATACCCGGTGCAACCATCTGCAGCGTGGCCTGTTTTACCGCACCGAGGGCGATAAAGGCGTGCATGATCCCCCACACCGTACCAAACAGACCGATATACGGACTGATGGAGCCAACGGTGCCAAGGAAAGGAATGTGAGTTTCCAGCGTTTCCAGTTCACGATTGAAGGAGATACGCATCGCACGGCTCGCGCCCTCAACGACCGCTTCTGGCGCATGGTTATTAGCACGATGCAAACGCGCAAACTCTTTGAAACCCGAATAGAAAATTTGCTCAGATCCGCTCAGTTCATCGCGGCGTCCCTGGCTTTCCTGATACAGGCGTGACAGCTCAATACCCGACCAGAACTTATCTTCAAACGCTTCGGCTTCGCGCCCCGCCGCATTCAAAATGCGCGTACGCTGAATAATGATCGCCCATGAGGCAATAGAAAAGCCGATCAAAATCAACATGATAAGTTTGACCAGAAGGCTCGCCTTCAGGAACAAATCAAGAACATTCATGTCAGTCACTGCTTGAACTCCGCGACAATAGACTTGGGAAGCGCAATTGGCTTCATTAGATGTGGGTTGATGCAGGCAATCAGGACTTCTGCTTCATTTAGCACTTTGCCTTCTGCATTCACGATACGCTGCGAGAACGTCATCGTTGCACGCGTCATTGAGGTCACTTCTGTTTGAATTTCCAAAAGATCGTCCAGACGTGCAGCCGCAACAAAATCGATCGTCATGCGTCGTACCACAAAAGCCACCTGCTCTTCCAACAGGACCTGCTGATTGAAATGGTGCTGGCGCAACATTTCGGTACGTGCTCGTTCATAGAAAGCAAGATAACTGGCGTGGTAAACCACACCACCGGCATCGGTGTCTTCGTAATAGACACGAACCGGCCAGCGAAACAGCGTTGTACTCACTCTACATCCCGGTCTCATTTTAAACGTTGCTACTATACGCAAGAGAGATCGGCTTGGGAATGGTCCGCTGACGCCGCGAGAAAATAATTATCACAGGTTAACAACTGGAAGGATTTATAGGATGTTTCTTGACCGGACGCTGACAAAACCTCACGTCAGCGTCTGAAATTGCGGCGTTTTTAAGTCCTGAGCCTGGACTTAATAGTAGAACCAGAAAATTCCTGCCACTAAAACTATCATCGCGGGCAACGGCGAGAAGAGCGCTTGCCAGCGTAGGCGCTGAGGGCGAAATCCGGTGCCGTGTATCACGCCGGTACAAACGGCCCATATCAGCAGCATTCCGTGCCATATCGCTAAATCACTGGTGCGCGCGGCAAAGCGTGAAGGCTGCCAAATGACACAGCCCGCCAGCCACAACGCGAGGATTAGCGAAAGGGCCCGAAGCGGGCCCTTGTCCATCAGACGATAAAGCGTCTGAATCAGTGTGCGCATCAGACTTGCTCGTCCTTCGCGCTGCTCTCTTCAACGTGCTCCAGCGCCAGCGCCGTAATCACACCGAACGCACAGGCCAGCAAGGTGCCAAGAATCCAGGCAAAATACCACATGCTCAATCTCCTTAATCAGTACAGGGAGTGCGTATTGCTCTCAATGTGTTCTTTGGTGATACGGCCAAACATCTTGTAATAACACCAGGCGGTGTACGCCAGGATAATCGGTACAAAGATGATAGCGGCAATGGTCATCACTTTCAGCGTCAGCAGGCTAGACGTGGCATCCCACATGGTCAGGCTGATGCCCGGCACGGTGCTGGATGGCATGATGAAGGGGAACATCGCAATCCCGGCCGTCATAATCACGCAAGCCAAAGTCAATGAAGACGAGATAAACGCCAGAGCGCCCTTCTCGATACGCGAGCAGAGAATGGTCAGCAGCGGCAACACCACGCCCAACAGCGGGAACAGCCACAGTACTGGCATCTGATCGAAGTTCACCATCCACGCACCGGCTTCACGCACCACATCTTTACCCAACGGGTTGGATGCCGCGTGATGATCGATAACGCTTTTCAGCACATAACCGTCGATGCCGTATTTCACCCACACACCCGCGAGAATGAAGCACACCATCATTACCAGCGCCGAGATTTGCGCGGTGCTGCGGCTGCGGACGTGTAACTCACCGGCAGTACGCATCTGCAGATAGGTTGCGCCTTGCGTCAGGATCATCGCCACACTCACCACACCCGCCAGCAAGCCAAACGGGTTCAGCAACTGGAAGAAATTGCCGGTATAGAAGAGACGCAGATATTCGTCAGCATGGAACGGCACCCCTTGCAGCAGGTTGCCGAACGCCACACCAATCACCAGCGGCGGAACAAAGCTGCCGATGAAAATGCCCCAATCCCACATGCCGCGCCAGCGCATATCTTCAATCTTTGAACGGTAATCAAATCCGACCGGACGGAAGAACAGTGAAGCCAGCACCAGAATCATCGCCACGTAGAAGCCGGAGAACGCGGCGGCATATACCATTGGCCAGGCGGCAAACAGCGCGCCACCGGCAGTGATCAGCCAAACCTGGTTTCCGTCCCAGTGCGGCGCAATGGTATTGATCATGATGCGACGTTCGGTATCAGTACGACCCAGAATGCGCGTCAGCATACCAACGCCCATATCAAACCCATCGGTGACTGCGAAACCGATCAGCAACACGCCAATCAGCAGCCACCAGACAAAGCGCAATACTTCGTAATCAAACATGGTCGCTCTCCTTATCCACGCGCCGGCTGAGATGATGTCTTCAGCGTTTCATGATGATAGCGGCCGGTTTTCAGGCTGCTCGGACCGAGGCGCGCGAACTTGAACATCAGGTACATTTCCGCCACAAGGAACAAGGTGTAGAGACCGCAAATCAATGTCATTGAGAACAGCAGATCGCCAACGGTCAATGAGGAGTTAGCGACCGCGGTTGGCAGCACCTCACCAATTGCCCACGGCTGGCGACCATACTCAGCAACGAACCAACCCGCTTCAATCGCAATCCACGGTAACGGAATGCCGTACAACGCGGCTTTCAGTAACCAGCGAGACTTACCGATGCGGTTACGAATCACGCTCCAGAAGGAGAGCGCAATAATGCCCAGCATCAGCACACCGCCCAGCACCATGATGCGGAAGGCGAAGTACAGTGGCGCAACGCGTGGGATCGAATCCTGTGTCGCTTTCTGAATCTGCTCTTCGCTGGCGTTAGCCACATCCGGCGTATAGCGCTTCAGCAGCAGGCCATAACCGAGATCCTGTTTGCTGGCTTCAAACTGGCTGCGCACCTCAGGATCTTTACTGCCACCACGCAGTTCGTTCAGCAGCGCGTAGGCTTTCATGCCATTACGAATACGTACTTCATGTTGTGCCAGCAGCTCTTTCAAACCGGTGACCGGCGTATCCACTGAACGCGTGGCGATCAGGCCGAGCAGATACGGAATCTGAATCGCATATTTGTTCTCCTGCGTCTCCTGATCCGGAATACCAAACAGCGTAAACGCAGCCGGAGCCGGTTGGGTTTCCCATTCCGCTTCAATTGCCGCCAGTTTGGTTTTCTGCACGTCACCGATTTCATAACCGGATTCGTCACCCAGTACGATCACTGACAGAATCGCCGCCATACCGAAACTGGCTGCGATGGCGAAAGAGCGTTTAGCGAAAGCAATGTCGCGCCCTTTCAGCAGATACCATGCGCTGATACCAAGGATGAACATCGCGCCCGTGGTGTAACCGGCGGCCACGGTATGGACAAACTTCACCTGCGCAACCGGGTTCAGCACCAGCTCGGAGAAACTCAACATCTCCATACGCATGGTTTCGAAATTGAATTCCGATGCAATGGGGTTTTGCATCCAGCCGTTCGCCACCAGAATCCACAGCGCGGACATGTTCGAACCGAGCGCCACCAGCCAGGTCACCGCAAGGTGTTGCACCTTACCGAGGCGATCCCAGCCGAAGAAGAACAGGCCAACAAAGGTGGATTCGAGGAAGAACGCCATTAAACCTTCGATGGCGAGCGGCGCACCGAAGATATCGCCGACATAGTGTGAATAATATGACCAGTTGGTACCGAACTGGAATTCCATGGTCAGGCCGGTAGCCACGCCGAGTGCAAAGTTAATACCAAACAACTTGCCCCAGAACTTGGTCATATCTTTATAAATTTGTTTCCCCGTCAGGACATATACCGTTTCCATGATCGCCAATAAAAACGCCATACCCAGCGTTAATGGCACGAACAGGAAATGGTACATCGCCGTCAGGGCAAACTGTAAACGCGACAGCTCGACAATATCTAACATGATGACTCCTTGCTCCTCGCATGAACTTCCCCTGCGGATGACAACGGCAAACAACAGACATTGACGCGCAGAACAAGATTCAGGAACGACTGATTATTGATTCCAGTTTTGTTACTGATAGAACAGAGAAAGCTGTTGCCCGAAGAGAGCGAGTAACAGTGATAAAATTCCCTTAAAAACCGATCTTTTCAGTCAATTTAAAGCAGGAGTAACACGAGGAGGCGGCAGAATTGATATAACAACGCCTGGCACAAACTCCTGATAAATTATGACGAAGACTGAATTGATGCAGCGCAATTTATACCGGTTAGTCGGCCTTTTGCTAGCGGTAAAGTTTCCTATAAGTCGCCAATTATTGATCTAGATTAAGACAATAAATTTCCGGATATGTAGTGTTAAAGTGGTTGTTAATTAGATGTCACAACATCATCATATTATTAAGAATATAATTACCTTTTCCGCAATTATTTAACCTCATTTTGGAAAGTCGCACGCCAATTGCTTGACAAAAATCCAGCGCCTTTTCCCTTCTTTACCTTGATGACAGAGTAAGCATAGCCGCAATTTTTTGAAGCCGTTGCGCTTTTTTCCCTCTCTTTCAGGCGGGTTATTACAAAAAAAAAGCCACCCGAAGGTGGCTTTTCATTGTCAGTCTGTATTGGCTTATTTGATTGGTAAAACCGCTTTAACCGCGTCACCAATGTCTGCCAGACTGCGTACGGTTTTCACACCGGCCGCTTCCAGCGCAGCAAATTTCTCATCAGCGGTACCTTTACCACCGGCAATGATGGCGCCTGCGTGGCCCATACGTTTGCCTTTGGGTGCAGTCACACCGGCGATGTAGCCTACAACCGGCTTGGTCACGTGTGCTTTGATGTAAGCTGCTGCTTCTTCTTCCGCGCTACCACCGATCTCACCGATCATCACGATCGCTTCGGTCTGTGGATCTTCCTGGAACAATTTCAGGATATCGATGAAGTTAGAGCCAGGGATCGGGTCACCACCGATACCTACGCAGGTTGACTGGCCGTAGCCGATGTCAGTGGTCTGCTTAACGGCTTCATAAGTCAGCGTACCTGAACGCGATACGATACCGACGCGGCCTGGCTGGTGAATGTGGCCTGGCATGATACCGATCTTACATTCGCCTGGCGTGATCACGCCTGGGCAGTTCGGGCCGATCATGCGCACGCCAGCTTCATCCAGCTTCACTTTCACGGTCAGCATATCCAGCGTTGGGATACCTTCGGTGATAGTGATGATCAGTTTAATGCCCGCATCGATCGCTTCCAGGATACCGTCTTTGCAGAACGGCGCTGGAACGTAGATCACGGTGGCGGTTGCGCCGGTGGCTTCTACTGCTTCACGTACGGTGTTGAACACCGGCAGGCCGAGATGCGTGGTGCCGCCTTTGCCTGGCGTTACACCGCCAACCAGCTGCGTACCGTAAGCCAGCGCCTGCTCAGAGTGGAACGTCCCTTGACCACCGGTGAAACCCTGGCAAATGACTTTGGTGTTTTTGTCGATCAAAATGGACATTATTTACCCTCCGCTGCAGCTACAACACGCTGTGCAGCGTCTGTCAGGCTGGTTGCTGCAATGATGTTCAGACCGCTGTCCGCCAATTTCTTAGCGCCCAGCTCAGCGTTGTTACCTTCCAGACGTACCACAACCGGCACGTTGACACCCACTTCTGCCACGGCACCGATGATGCCGTCTGCGATCAGGTCGCAACGCACAATACCGCCGAAGATGTTAACGAACACGGCTTTCACTGCATCGTCAGACAGAATGATTTTGAAGGCTTCGGTGACGCGCTCTTTGGTTGCGCCGCCGCCAACGTCCAGGAAGTTTGCTGGCTCACCACCGTGGTGTTTCACGATGTCCATGGTGCCCATCGCCAGACCGGCGCCGTTCACCATACAGCCGATGTTGCCATCCAGCGCAACGTAGTTCAGTTCCCACTGCGTTGCGTGGGCTTCACGTGGATCTTCCTGGCTCGGATCGCGCATTTCACGCAGTTCCGGCTGACGGAACAGTGCGTTACCGTCCGCGCCCAGTTTGCCATCGAGGCAGATCAGATCGCCCTGCTTGGTGATCACCAGCGGGTTAATCTCAACCATCGCCAGATCGCGCTCAAGGAACATGGTCGCCAGGCCCATGAAGATTTTGGTGAACTGGCTAACTTGCTTGCCGGTCAGGCCGAGTTTGAACGCCAACTCGCGGCCCTGATACGGCTGTGGACCCGCTAATGGATCGAGCGCCATCTTGTGGATCAAGTGTGGCGTTTCTTCTGCCACTTTCTCAATCTCAACACCGCCTTCTGTCGAAGCCATGAAGATGACACGACGGGTAGCACGGTCAACAACCGCACCCAGATACAGCTCCTGATCGATATCCGTCGCGGCTTCAACCAGAATCTGGTTTACCGGCTGACCGTGCGCATCAGTTTGATAGGTCACCAGACGTTTGCCCAGCCAGTGTTCAGCAAAAGCACGAATGTCTTCTTTGCTGTTCACCACTTTCACGCCGCCCGCTTTACCGCGGCCACCGGCATGAACCTGACATTTCACTACCCACGGACCTGCGCCAATTTTAGACGCGGCTTCTTCAGCTTCACGTGGCGTGGTGCAGGCGTAGCCTGTCGGTGCTGGCATGCCATAGCGTGCAAACAGCTGCTTCGCCTGGTATTCATGTAAATTCATGATGTTCTATCCATTCAGGTATGAGTTTGGGCGCGCCTTCACACCGCGCGCCCGGCGAAATTAGACGTCCAGCAGCAGGCGAGCTGGATCTTCCAGCATCTCTTTCACCGCGACCAGATAGCCAACGGATTCACGACCATCAATCAAACGGTGATCGTAAGAGAGCGCCAGATACATCATTGGCAGAATCACAACCTGACCATTAACCGCCATTGGGCGATCTTTGATGGCGTGCATGCCGAGAATCGCGCTCTGCGGCGGGTTGATGATTGGCGTAGACATCAGCGAACCAAACACACCACCGTTGGTGATGGTGAAGTTACCGCCGGTCAGCTCTTCAACCGTCAACTTGCCGTCACGGCCTTTCACCGCCAGCTCTTTAATTTTCTTCTCAATGTCGGCCATGCTCAGTGCATCAACATCTTTCAGCACCGGCGTAACCAGACCACGCGGGGTAGAAACCGCAATGCTCACATCGAAATAGTTGTGGTAAACCACATCTTCGCCATCAATAGACGCGTTCACTTCCGGGAAGCGTTTCAGCGCTTCCACTACCGCTTTGATGTAGAAGGACATGAAGCCCAGACGCACGCCGTGACGTTTCTCGAACGCATCGCCGTACTGCTTGCGCAGATCCATGATTGGCTTCATGTTGATTTCGTTGAACGTGGTCAACATCGCGGTGCTGTTTTTCGCTTCCAGCAGACGCTCGGCAACACGCTTACGCAGACGCGTCATCGGTACGCGTTTTTCGCTGCGGTTAGCCACAGCGGCCTGCGGTGCAGCAGCGGCTGGCGCTGCAGCCGGTGCAGCTTTGCCACCGTCAGCTTTCTTCGCCAGATGTTTTTCCACATCTTCACGCGTCAGACGGCCACCAACGCCGGTGCCTTTGATCTGGCTGGCATCGAGGTTGTTTTCAGCAATCAGCCGGCGTACCGCTGGGCTGAGCGCATCGTTGCTCTCTTCTTCCAGCGAAGCGGTCTGGCGCTGTGCCGGTGTAGATTCGTTACTTTCCGCTTTGGCCGCAGTCTCTTTCCCGCCGCTGTTGCCCTCTTTCAGACGGCCCAGAATCTGACGAGAAGTGACGGTAGCGCCTTCCTCTTCCAGCACGGCTTCCAGGATGCCATCCGCTGAAGCAGGCACTTCCAGAACCACTTTGTCAGTTTCAATCTCTACCAGTACTTCATCGCGGCTCACAGAGTCGCCAGGTTTTTTGTGCCAGGTTGCAACCGTTGCGTCCGCTACGGATTCAGGCAAATCGGGAACGAGAATTTCTACGCTACTCATTTTCTTTCCTTTTTATTAACCAAGGTTCAGCGCGTCATTAACCAGGTCTTGCTGCTGTTTTTGATGTACGGACATGTAGCCCACGGCCGGTGAAGCAGAAGCCGGACGGCCTGCATAACGCAGTGACGCACCAAATGGAACCACTTCGCGGAAATGATGCTGACTGCAATACCATGCGCCCTGATTCAGCGGCTCTTCCTGACACCACACGAAATCCTGCACATGAGCATAGTTTTTCAATACGTCCTGCACGACTTTGTGCGGGAACGGATAGAGTTGTTCGATACGCACGATGGCCACGTCGGTTTGCTCGTTTTTACGACGCTGCTCCAGCAGATCGTAATAAACCTTGCCCGAACACAGCACCACGCGTTTTACCTGTTGTGGATCGAGATCGTCGATCTCACCAATCGCTGGCTGGAAGCTGCCTGTGGCCAACTCTTCCAGGCTGGAAATCGCCAGCGGATGGCGCAGCAGTGATTTCGGTGACATGACGATCAGCGGACGGCGCATACCGCGCAGCGCCTGACGACGCAGCATGTGGTAAACCTGCGCTGGCGTAGAAGGCACGCACACCTGCATGTTCTGTTCAGCACAGAGTTGCAGATAACGCTCCAGACGCGCTGAGGAGTGCTCAGGACCCTGACCTTCATAACCGTGCGGTAGCAACATGACCAGGCCACACATACGGCCCCATTTCTGTTCGCCGGAGCTGATGAACTGGTCGATCACGACCTGCGCGCCATTGGCGAAGTCGCCGAACTGCGCTTCCCAGATGGTCAGCACGCGCGGTTCTGCGGTGGCATAACCGTATTCGAAAGCCAGTACCGCTTCTTCAGACAGTACGGAATCCCACACTTTGAACTGACCCTGGCCGTTATGGACATGGTGCAGCGGCGTATAGGTTGAGCCGTTGGTCTGGTTGTGGATTACCGCATGACGGTGGAAGAAGGTCCCGCGACCGGTATCTTCACCGGAAAGACGCACCGGAATCCCCTCGTCAACCAGCGTGGCGTAGGCGAGGTTTTCTGCACCGCCCCAGTCGAACGCTTTGTTGCCTTCGGCCATATCTTTGCGATCGTTGTAGATCTTGGCAACGCGAGACTGCACTTCTACCGATTCCGGTACGCTGCTGATGCGACGCGCCAGTTCCTGCAGGCGTTTCAGTTCCACGGTTGACGGGTAGCTTTCGTCCCACTCGTGGTTCAGATACGGCGACCAGGTGAATGAGTGCAGGCTCATCGGACGCCACTCTGGCACCACGCATTCGCCTTCATCCAACGCGTCGCGATAGAGATTGACCATCTCGGTGGCATCTTCGCTGGTCGCTACACCTTCGCTTTCCAGCTGATCGGCATAGAGTTTACGCGGCGTCGGATGCTTTTTGATTTTCTGGTACATCAACGGCTGCGTTGCACTTGGCTCGTCAGCTTCGTTGTGGCCGTGACGGCGATAGCACACCAGGTCGATGAAGACATCACGTTTAAAGGTGTTGCGATAATCCAGCGCCAGGCGCGTCACAAAGGCTACGGCTTCCGGATCGTCCGCGTTAACGTGGAAAATCGGTGCCAGCACCATCTTGCCGATATCCGTACAGTACGGCGTAGAGCGCGCATCTTTCGGGTTGGAGGTGGTGAAACCAACCTGGTTGTTGATCACGATGCGAACGGTACCGCCCACTTCGTAGCCACGCGCCTGCGACATGTTCAGGGTTTCCTGCACCACGCCCTGACCAATAACAGCGGCATCACCGTGAATGGTGATTGGCAGAACTTTGTTGCTGCTTGGCTCAGCCAGACGATCCAGACGCGCACGCACCGAACCCATCACTACCGGGCTCACGATTTCCAGATGCGACGGGTTGAACGCCAGCGCCAGGTGCACTAAGCCGCCTTCGGTTTCCACGTCAGACGAGAAGCCCATGTGGTACTTCACGTCGCCGGTGCCGAGGTGTTCTTTGTGCTTGCCGGAGAATTCGTCGAACAGATCCTGCGGCTTCTTACCTAATACGTTGATCAGTACGTTGAGACGACCGCGGTGCGCCATACCCAGCACCACTTCGCGCGTACCGCTCTTGCCCGCGTGACGAATCATCTCGCGCAGCATGGGCACCAGTGCATCGCCGCCTTCCAGCGAGAAGCGCTTCGCACCCGGGAATTTTGCACCCAGATATTTTTCCAGGCCTTCTGCCGCGGTCAGCTCTTTCAGGAAACCTTTTTTCTCGTCACTGCTGAAAGACGCGTGGCCCACCACCGATTCCAGACGCTGCTGAATCCAGCGCTTCTCGTCGGTGTTGTTGATGTGCATGTACTCAGCACCAATCGAGCCACAGTAAGTCTGCTGCAGCGCCGCAAACAGATCGGCCAGCTTCATGGTCTCTTTGCCGATAGCAAAAGAGCCTACGTTAAAGCTTTCCTGAAAATCGGCGTCGGTCAGATCGTGATAAGCCGGATCGAGGTCGGCTACCGTGTCCTGTTTCCACAGGCCAAGCGGATCGAGGTTTGCATGCTGATGGCCGCGGAAGCGGAACGCATTAATCAGCTGCAGCACTTTTACCTGTTTGGAGTTGGTTGCCGGATCGGTCACGGTTGATGTGTAACGCGTAGCGTCTTTAGCCAGGCGGCGGAAGTAGTCACGCGTGGTGGAGTGAAATTGCTCAGGTTTCACGCCAGTGCCCGGCAGCTGTTGGAACAGCTCGCGCCACATGTCATCAACTGAGTCAGGATCGGTCAGGAAATCCTCATAGAGCTGCTCTATGTAAGATTGGTTCGCGCCGGCCAGCCAGGAGGAGTCCAGCCAGGGTTTCATCGCGCTGTTCTGCATTGTGATCCCTTAAGCATTAATCTGCTTTTTATGAGGTTTCATTTTTTACCGCTTACGCGGCTTGCCGTAGTGAGTTCAGCGATACGAACCTGTGCGCTACCGGCGCCTGGCTCGTAAGGGAACCTTTATAAGCGTGGTCAGCACCGCGCTTATAGAGGCTTCCATAAACATCCGGGAACCCAGGTTCCCGGAGAGTGACTTTTTCTGTTACGCCCCGCGTTGCAGCAGCATCGACTTAATATGGCCGATGGCGCGCGTTGGGTTTAGGCCTTTCGGGCACACGCTCACACAGTTCATGATGCTGTGACAGCGGAAAACACTGAAAGCATCGTTGAGATTGTCGAGACGCGCATTGGTTTCCGTGTCGCGGCTGTCGATCAGGAAACGGTAAGCGGCCAGCAGGCCAGCCGGACCGACAAACTTGTCCGGATTCCACCAGAACGACGGGCACGACGTTGAGCAACAGGCGCAGAGAATACACTCATACAAACCGTCCAGATGCTCACGCTCGGCTGGGCTCTGTAAATGCTCGCGCGCCGGTGGATTTTCCCCATTATTCAACAGGAAAGGCTTAATCTTCTCATACTGTGCATAGAATTGTCCCATGTCTACCACGAGGTCGCGGATCACCGGCAAACCTGGCAGTGGACGGATAACAATTTTCTTCGAACCGTTGCCCAGCGCAGAGATCGGCGTGATACACGCCAGACCATTTTTACCGTTCATGTTCAGACCATCTGAACCGCACACGCCTTCACGGCAAGAGCGACGGAAAGCCAGCGTAGGGTCTTTCTCTTTCAGACGGATAAGCGCATCCAACAGCATCATGTCGCGACCATCTTCCGACTCCAGGGTGTACTCCTGCATGCGCGGCTTGGCATCGACTTCCGGGTTGTAACGATAGATTGAAAATTCGAGTCTCATGATGATCTCCGCAATTAGTAGGTACGCGCTTTCGGCGGGAAGGCCGCACGCAGTTTCGGTTGCATGTTCACCTCACGGCGCGTCATGCTTTCCGTCTGCGGAACATAGAGACTGTGGCACAGCCAGTTTTCATCATCGCGGTCCGGGAAGTCGAAGCGGCTATGTGCGCCACGGCTTTCGGTACGGAAGTTGGCGGCAACAGCGGTGGCGTAAGCGGTTTCCATCAGGTTATCCAGCTCAAGGCACTCGATACGCTGGGTGTTGAAGTCTGGCGAACGGTCATCAAGACGCGCTGATTTCAGACGCTCACGGATCACTTTCAGCTCTTCCAGACCTTCACGCATCGCATCGCCATCGCGGAACACCGAGAAATTGTTCTGCATGCAGCGCTGCAGCGCTTTACGGATTTCGACAGGATCTTCACCGGTGGTGTTATTTTCCCAGCGGTTGAAGCGCGCCATCGCTGCATCGATATTTTCCGGCGTGGCTTCACGCAGTTCGCCCTGCTCTTCAATACACTCCAGCAGATGCACACCGGCTGCGCGACCGAACACCACCAAATCGAGCAGCGAGTTGCCGCCGAGGCGGTTAGCGCCATGAACCGATACGCAGGCGATTTCGCCGACGGCGAACAGACCCGGAATCACCTCATCCTGGCCCTGCTCATTCACACGCAGCGCCTGGCCGGTCACTTTGGTCGGCACGCCGCCCATCATGTAGTGGCAGGTCGGGATCACCGGAATCGGTTCTTTAATTGGGTCGACGTGGGCAAAGGTACGCGACAGCTCAAGGATGCCCGGCAGACGCGACTCCAGCACTTCGGCACCGAGATGGTCGAGTTTCAGTTTAATGTGCGGACCCCAGGGGCCATCGCAACCGCGACCTTCACGGATTTCCACCATCATCGAACGCGCAACCACATCACGACCCGCCAGATCTTTGGCGTTCGGCGCATAACGTTCCATGAAGCGTTCACCGTGCTTATTCAGCAGGTAACCACCTTCACCACGGCAACCTTCAGTAACCAGCACGCCCGCACCGGCAATACCGGTTGGGTGGAACTGCCACATTTCCATATCCTGCACCGGCACGCCGGCGCGCAGCGCCATGCCAACGCCATCACCGGTGTTGATGTGAGCATTAGTGGTGGACTGGTAAATACGGCCCGCGCCGCCGGTCGCCAGAATAGTTGCCTTGGCTTTGAAATAGACGGTTTCGCCGGTTTCCATGCAGATAGCCGTACAGCCGACAATCGCGCCGTCTTCGTTTTTCACCAGATCCAGCGCATACCATTCGGAGAAGATGGTGGTTTTGTTTTTCAGGTTCTGCTGATACAGCGTATGCAGCAAGGCGTGGCCGGTACGGTCGGCCGCAGCTGCGGTACGCGCCGCCTGCTCACCGCCGAAATTCTTCGACTGACCACCAAACGGACGCTGATACACCCGGCCATCATCCAGACGGGAGAACGGCAATCCCATATGTTCCAGTTCCAGGATCGCTTCCGGACCGACATGACACATATATTCGATCGCGTCCTGGTCGCCGATAAAGTCAGAACCTTTGACGGTGTCGTACATGTGCCATTCCCAGTTATCGTCATGAGTGTTACCCAGCGCAACGGTAATACCGCCCTGCGCCGATACGGTATGGGAACGGGTTGGGAATACTTTGGATAACAGGGCACAAGTCTGGCCCGATTGGGAGATTTGCAGAGCGGCGCGCATTCCTGCGCCACCCGCGCCGATCACCACGGCATCAAATTCTCTGACTGGCAAACTCATTTACACACCCCACACAACAACGGTTCCATAAATCGCATATGACAACAGCGCAACCACAATCACAAACTGCAGCAACAAACGGGTTGCAACAGGTTTCACGTAGTCAGTCAGCACCTGCCACATTCCAATCCAGCCGTGGATCAGAATCGAGAACAGCGTCAACATGGTGAACACTTTCGTGAAGGCGGACGAGAAGAAGCCATGCCAGACGTCATACGTCAGCGTGCCTGTCATCACGACAAAACCGAGGATGTAGAGAATATAGAGCGTAATTAAGATTGCAGCAGCACGCAGTAACAGCCAGTCATGGATACCGTTGCGTCCTAATGCAGAAGCATTGCTTACCATACGAGGACTCCAGCCAAAATTGAGAGCACGACAGTGATAACAAAAGCCGCTTGCGCGGAACGGGTTCCCACCTGCAGGGTTTCTGCTGTTACACCAAAATCAGCCAACATATGGCGAATACCGCTCACAGCGTGATACGCCAGCGCAGTTAAAATGCCCCACATGATGAATTTGGCGAAGAAGCTATCCATGATGGATGCCGCTTGCTGGAAACCTTCTGGAGAGGAGAGAGAGAGACCCAGTAACCAGAGCAGAATTCCGAGAGCGACAAAGGTGATCACGCCGGAGACGCGGTGGAGAATGGACGATATTGCAGTAACGGGAAACCGGATCGTCGAGAGATCCAAGTTAACAGGTCTTTGTTTTTTCACGGTTTTGCCCACACAGCTCTTTTTTATTTTGCTTCCTCCGGTCCTGAGTTGCGTCAGAGACACAGCGTGTGTTCAGACTGCAACCGCCACCAAAATAGCAACATCCAGTGTTAAATAAAGCGGGTAAAACGCTGGGTGGCTCCTGGTGTCAGGGTGTTCCGGAGACCTGGCCGCAGTATAGGAGGATCACATTCTGATTACAATTCCCCTACAATCTCTTTGGTCACATTTAGGCTGAACAGTGATCACCTTCACGATTTTCACAATTTATACATTTTTAATTATCTGATTTGACAAAGAATCAACATTTCAGTTACAAACAATCGCATTAAAGCCCTATGATGCACAAAAGTTATGGGGATACACTTTCCCCTAAGCTGAAGTTATGTAACATTGCCAATACAAGTTATATAAAGCATCAGGTTATTGGTTACCAAGAAGTTATGTCGTGACAGGAACTTTAACATCCTCGATGTGCAGCATGTCATGCCCCGATGCCACCGAATGGCCCAGCTCAGCATTCACTCTGTAACCCTGCACGACCAACGTTACCGCAGAGTGATGCTGTGAAGATTGTGGTTTTACGTAACAACATGGCTATTCTGGTGTCTAAGATCCTTACCTTAAAGGCGCTATGGAGACGAAATAATGACAGATAAAAAAGTGACGCTAACCCTACAAGATAATACTTCTGTTGAACTGGACGTGATGCAAGGCACGCTGGGACAAGATGTAGTTGATGTCCGCGCCCTTGGCTCACAAGGCCTGTTCACCTTCGATCCCGGCTTCACCTCTACGGCGTCCTGCGAATCTAAAATCACCTTTATTGATGGTGACGAAGGTATTCTGTTACACCGCGGTTTCCCGATTGATCAGCTGGCAACCCACTCTAACTATCTTGAAGTGTGTTACATCTTGCTGAATGGCGAAGCCCCGACCCAAGCCCAGTTTGAAGAGTTCCGCACCACCGTTACCCGCCACACCATGATTCACGAGCAAATCACCCGACTGTTCCACGGCTTCCGCCGCGATTCGCATCCAATGGCAGTAATGTGTGGTGTGACCGGTGCGCTGGCAGCGTTTTATCACGACTCTTTAGACGTCAACATTGAGCGTCACCGTGAAATCGCTGCGTTCCGCCTGCTGTCGAAAATGCCGACCATGGCAGCGATGTGCTACAAGTACTCGATTGGCCAGCCGTTTGTCTATCCGCGCAACGACCTCTCTTATGCCGGTAACTTCCTGCACATGATGTTCGCCACGCCGTGCGAAGAGTACAAAGTGAATCCAGTGCTGGAACGCGCGATGGACCGTATTCTGATTCTGCACGCCGACCATGAGCAGAACGCTTCTACCTCTACCGTCCGTACCGCAGGCTCTTCAGGCGCGAACCCGTTTGCCTGTATCGCCGCCGGTATCGCTTCTCTGTGGGGACCAGCACACGGCGGTGCCAACGAAGCGACTCTGCGCATGCTGGAAGAGATCAGCACCGTTGATCACATCCCTGAGTTTGTTAAACGTGCGAAAGATAAGAACGATTCGTTCCGTCTGATGGGCTTCGGCCACCGCGTGTACAAAAACTACGATCCACGTGCCACCGTGATGCGCGATACCTGTCACGAAGTGCTGAACGAACTGGGCATGAAAGATGATCTGCTGGAAGTGGCGATGGAGCTGGAACACATCGCGCTGAACGACCCGTACTTCATCGAGCGTAAACTCTATCCAAACGTCGATTTCTATTCAGGCATCATCCTGAAAGCAATGGGCATTCCGTCTTCCATGTTTACCGTTATCTTCGCCATGGCGCGCACCGTGGGCTGGATTGCACACTGGAAAGAGATGCACGACGAAGGCATGAAAATCGCCCGTCCGCGTCAGCTGTATACCGGTTACACCGAGCGTCCATTCACCTCGGCGCTGGATAAATAAGAGAAAGGCGGCCATCTGGCCGCCTTTTTTATAGCGCTACAACTGGCATCCCGGGCACCAGTAAAACGGCCGCGATGACAGCACGCCCTTCTCAATCACCGCGCCGCACCGCCGGCACTTTTTCCCCTGCCGATGAAACACCTCGAAGCGAAACGCTGCTTCTTCATGATACTTCTTCATGCTGCCACGCATCTCGTATGACAAACGCGGCACCGCCAGCATCGCCTCACTTAACGCCGTCAGCTGCTGTTCGCTGAGGTCCTGCGCCCGATGCGACGCCAGCAATCCGGCATGCCACAAAATCTCCACGCGCAGATAATTGCCGAGGCCAGCTAAAAAGGCCTGATCAAGCAGCAAGCCGCTGAACTGGCGACGACGAAAACGCGGCGACAGCAAACGCTCGCGCACCTCTTCCACTGTTAAGCTGGCATCCAGCACATCCGGGCCCACGCGCTGCAAAAAAGGATGCGCAGCTAAAGTATCGGCGTTGAGCAGCTCAATATCCGAGGCGCTATACAGCAAAATGGTTTTATCCGCCGTCGCGAGTCGTACGCGCAGCTGGCGCGTGGTATTCGGTTGCGTACCGGTTGGCACCACGCGCCACACGCCGTACAGCTGATTGTGGCTGTAGAGCGTCAAACCGTTGGAGAAGTGGGTGAGCAGCGCTTTACCGCGCGTTTCGAAGGCGTTGATGGTGGCATCCATCAGCGCCGGTTCGTAGGTTTTCAGCTGTGGAAAGGCAAACCACACATCGGTGAGGGGTTTGCCGACCATTGCCTCTGCCAGCTGATCCGCCGCGCGGCGGATCTCCGGTCCCTCAGGCATAACGACTCCTTTTAATGCGTAGCGCCACCGACGACGCGGATATCATTTTCGGTACTCAGGATCACCTGCAGCGAGGTTTCCAGCGCCTGAATCACGCTTGCAGTCGCCATGCTGGCCACGCCAGGATGGTGCACCGCTTGTTCCGGCATATACGGGATATGAACAAAACCGCCACGCGCCTTGCTGTTGGTGGTGTGGATCCAGTGCAGCAGGCTGTACATCACGTGGTTACAGGTGAAGGTGCCGGCGGTTTGCGATACCGAGGCCGGCACACCCACTTCACGCAGCGCGGCAACCATCGCTTTGATCGGCAGCGTGGAGAAATAAGCCGCCGGGCCATCCGCCTCGATGGGCTGATCGATCGGTTGCTGCTGGTTGTTATCCGGTATGCGCGCGTCATCCACGTTAATCGCAACGCGTTCAACGGTAATATCGGCGCGGCCGCCGGCTTGCCCGACGCACAACACGCGGTCGGGTTGAATCTCCTCCAGCGCGCGCGTCAGCACTTCACCGCAAGTGGCAAATACCACCGGCAGCTGGCGTACCACAATGCGTGCACCGGCGATCTCTTTGCCGTCGAAGGTGCGCACCGCTTCCCACGAAGGGTTGATGTTTTCGCCACCAAAAGGCTCAAACGCCGTCATTAACACCGTTTTCATTGCAACCTCACAAGAACATCAGGAAGTAGAGCAGGAAAATATTCACTACCAACAGTAGCACACCGGTTGGCACCTGAGCCTTGATCACCGCGTTGCGGTCCGGCAGCTCCAGCAGGCGCGCCGGCACGATGTTGAAGTTGGCCGCCATTGGCGTCATCAACGTGCCGCAATAGCCGGAGAACATCCCAATCGCCGCCATTACCGCCGGATTGCCGCCGTGCTGCAGCACCAGAATCGGAATACCAATGCCGGCGGTGACAATCGGGAAGGCAGCAAACGCATTGCCCATCACCATGGTCAGCAATGCCATGCCACCCGCATACACCGCGACGGCAATCAGGCGATTATCTACCGCCAGATATTGTTCGGTGAGATGCGAAATTGCCGTCCCGACACCGGCGCTGGTGAACAGCAGGCCAAGCGTGGCCAGAATCTGCGGCAGAATAAACGCCCAACCGACCGCATCCAGCAGGCGACGGGTTTCCTGCATCGACTGCAGCGGCTTTTCATGGGTGATTTTCAACGCAATCAGCCAGCCCAGCAGGCAGCCAATCATCATGGAGAACAGCGTCACCAGCGTGGCGTGATTGCCGGGACCAAACACCGTGTCCTGCAAACCGGGAATATGGTTAAACGCCAGCACGCCAATCACCGTCACCAGTGGAATCGCCAGCGCTGGCAGGAACAGTTTGTTGTGCAGACGTTTAGCACTTTCCTGTTTCTGCTCATCGCTGCGCTGATGATAACGCCCCAGACGCACGCCGCCGAAACCGGCAATCAGTGCCATCAACACCACGGCCACACCCACGCCGATATGCAACCCGCGGCGGCCCAGTTCCGCATCGCCCGCCCATTGTCCCATCAGCTGATAAGCACCGTCGCCAATCAGAAAAATCAGGCCATACAGTGCCCAGAACAGACCGGTGGTAAAACGGCGCGGGTTAGCGCTGTCACGCCATGAAAGCACGGCAACCACCAGCAGGATCACCCCTGCCAGCCACATTAAATATTGTTGCTGGAACATTACTTCGCTCCTTTGGCGTTCAGCGCCTGCTGGTTTAACGCGCCCAATTCACGCGACAGCTGGCGATCGAGACGCACCAGACGAGCTGAATGAATGAGGAAAGCACAGAGCGCGGTAGGAATGCCCCACAGCGCGATATGCAGCGGTTCGGTGCTGATACCGGCAGATTCCTGCATAAAGTTATGCATGAAGATAATCGCGCCAAAGGCAACGAAGATATCCTCGCCAAAGAACAGACCGACGTTATCGGTCGCCGCAGACATGGCGCGCAGACGATGGCGCACGTCTGGCGGGACGTCACCGTAGCGGTTTTCTGTGGCACCTTCGGCCATCGGCGCCAGCAGCGGACGCACCATCTGCGGATGCCCGCCCAGGCTGGTTAAGCCCAGCGCGGCGGTGGCTTCACGCACAAACAGGTAGACGATCAGCAAGCGGCCGGCGGTGGCGGTTTTGATCTGCGCAATCCAGCTTTGCGCCCGCTCTTTCAGGCCATGACGCTCCAGCAAACCGATAACAGCCAGCGGCAGCAGCAGAATCAGCGGCAGATTACGCGTATTGAGGAAGCCAGAGCCGAGCTTTTCCAGAATGTCTGCCAGCGGCAGATGCGCTGCCAGCCCGGTGACGAAGCCCGCCACAATCACCACCAGCACCGGGTTAAAGCGCAGCACAAAACCCAGAATGATGGCGGCAATGCCCAGCAGCGGCCAGAGGTTTACCACGTTATCCATGTTGTTCCCTTATGTGAAAAGACAAAGCCCGGCGTGATGCCGGGCAATGAGTAAAAACGTTATGCGCTGGTGACCGCAATCTGACTGGTCGCAAATGCCGCGCGCAGCGTGCGGGCGAACTGCAGCGCATGTGCGCCATCACCGTGTAAACAGACGGTTTCGGCGTTAACCTTGACCCATTCTCCGCTGATGCTCTGCACCTGACGCTGCTGCACCATCGCCAGCGTTTGCGCCAGCGCCTGTTCGGCATCTTCAATCATCGCTTGCGGTTGGCTGCGTGGCACTAACGCCCCGCTCGCCAGATAGCCGCGATCGGCAAACACCTCTTCGCGGGTGCGCAGACCATGATGCGCCGCCGCCGCAATCGACGCGCTGCCCGCCAATCCGACCAGAATCAATCCGCTATCCACGGCTTTTACCGCGCGCGCGATGGCATCCGCCAGTTGCGGATCGCCCGCCGCCTGGTTGTACAGCATGCCGTGCGGCTTGACGTGTACCAGCCGTTCGCCTTCGCTCTCGGCAATGCTTTTCAGCGCACCAATCTGGTAGATCATCTGCGCATACACCGTTTCCGGCGGCAGCTGCATAGCGGTACGGCCAAAGTTTTCCCGATCGGGGAAACTCGGATGCGCGCCAATCGCCACGCCAGACGCTTTCGCCCAGCGCACCGATTGCAGCATGGTTTGCGCATCACCAGCGTGGAAGCCGCAGGCGATATTGGCTGAACTCACCAGCGTCAGCAGCTCCCGATCGCTGGCGCTGCCTTCGCCGAGATCGGCGTTAAGATCAATCTTCATGGGCCAATCCCCAGGCTATTTGGTCGAAGGAACGTTGTTGATGCTGTTTGGCGTGAATCGCGTCTTCCAGCGTGCAGTGGATAAAGTGAATCGGTTCGCCGAGACGAATTTGCGCCAGATGATAAAGATCGGCTTCGATGATGCAGGCAATGCGCGGATAGCCGCCGGTGGTTTGTGCATCCGCCATCAACACAATTGGCTGGCCATTGGGCGGCACCTGTACCACGCCGGGCACTAAACCGTGCGACAGCAGATCGCGCGTCGCATCGCGATGCAGTTGCCGTCCCTGCAGGCGATAACCCATGCGATTACTTTGCGGACTGAGCTTCCACGGGCTGCGCCAGAAACCCTGCTGCGCCTCACGCGAGAACTCGTTATATTCCGGGCCCGCTAAGGCGCGGATGCGGTTGCCCCACAGCAGTTGACGCACGCCGGCTTTGTCTTTGAAGTCGCGCGTCGGTTTACCCAACGGCAGCTCATCGCCATCCTGCAGTTTACGTCCCTGCCAGCCGCCAAACGCTGCCTTGAGATCGGTACTGACCGAACCGAGCATGTCCGGCACGGCAAAACCACCGTTGACCGCCAGATAACTGCGCATGCCGCGCGTTGGCGTTGCCAGCGTCAGCACCTGCCCTTTTTTCACCGGCAGACGCCAGCCGGTCCAGACCGGTTTGCCGTCCAGATCGGCATTGCAGCCTGCGCCCGTCAATGCAAACCAGCCATCGCGCGTAAACTGCGTTTTAAATTGTCCCAGCACGATTTCCAGCACCGCGCTCTGCTCGGGGTTACCCACCAGCATATTGGCGGTGCGCATTGCCGGTTGATCGAGCGCGCCGCCCACGCTGATGCCATATTGGCGGAAGCCGGTGCGGCCGTGGTCTTGCAGCGAGGTCATCATGCCCGCGCGGAGAATTTTCAACATACGCCCTCCTGCTGCGGCACAAAGCGCACGCTATCACCGGGACGTAACAGTGTCGGTGGATGCTGAAGCGGGTCGAACAGGCTGAGCGGCGTATGGCCAATCAGTTGCCAGCCGCCGGGCGCGGCTAAGGGATAGATGCCGGTTTGGCTGCCGCCGATGCCCACCGAGCCGCTCGGCACCAGTACGCGCGGTTCAGCGCGGCGTGGCGTGTGTAAACGCTCATCCAGGCCACCGAGATAAGGGAAACCAGGCTGGAAGCCGATGAAATAGACCACGTAATCGATGCTGCTGTGCAGTTCTACCGCTTGCCTGGCCGTCATGTTGGCGCGCTCCGCCACCTCCTGCAGATCCGGCCCACCTGCGCCGCCGTACACAACTGGAATCTCGACGCGGCGCGATTCCGGCAGCTGCGCTTCGCTCTCTTCCCACCAACGCTGCAAACGCTCAATCGCGTCCAATGCATTGCGTTGCGGATCGCGCAGCAGCAACGTCAGGTTGTTCATGCCAGGAATCACTTCCTCAACCTGCTCGTTTTGCTGCAGTCGCTGACACAATCCCCAGATGCGCTGCTGGCTGGTCAACGAAACCGGTGGCTCTAGTTCCAGCACCACCGCGCGCTCACCTAGCAGATAACAACGTGCTCGTTGCAAAAACAACCTCCTGGTAAAAGTCTTACATGTCGCAGAACGAAAGTTGCAGGATCGCCATTCATAGCGACCGAACTTCTCGTTTATGCGTAAAGGCCATAAGTTATGCGAAAGTGACAGAGATGTGTCAACAGATTTGCGCCCTTAACGCAGGTTAAGGGCGTGAGAGGAGAGAAATCAGGCCGGATTGTCGATGTCGATAAAGGTCACATCAAGGCCATGATGGGCAGCTAACCATTCGCCCAGCGCCTTGATGCCGCCGCGTTCGGTCGCGTGGTGTCCTGCGGCAAAGAAGTGCAAACCTTGTTCGCGCGCGCTGTGGATGGTTTGCTCGGAGACTTCGCCGGTAATAAAGGCATCGACGCCAAAGGCTGCCGCGCTATCGATAAAGCCCTGACCGCCGCCGCTGCACCAGGCAACGCGCTTGATCAATGCCGGCGCGTTATCACCACAGTGCAGCGGTGTGCGACCTAAACGTTGGGCAATTTTTTCCGCCAGCGCCGCGCCACTCAGTGGTTGTGCCAGCTCGCCCCACGGTACCAGTGGCTGAATCTCGCCTTTCACTGCAATATCAAACAGACGCGCCAGCTGCGCGTTATTACCCAACTCGGGATGCGCATCCAGCGGCAGATGCCAGCCATACAAATTGATATCATTGGCCAGCAGCGTGCGCAGACGCTGGCGCTTCATGCCTTTAATCACCGGCGCTTCGCTTTTCCAGAAGTAACCGTGATGTACCAGCACCGCATCGGCGTTGCGCTTCACCGCCTCATCCAGCAGCGCCTGACAAGCGGTTACGCCAGTGATGATGGTTTTCACCTCGGCGCGCCCTTCCACCTGCAAACCGTTCGGCGCGTAGTCGCTGAAGGCGCAGTTATTCAGCTGCTGGTTAACGATCTGTTCTAACTCGACATTATTCATTACGGCTCCCTGACCGCCTCAGGCCGCGCTGCGAGCGCGCTCAAAGGCGTCTAGTGTCTTTTTACGTGCGTCCTTATGTTCCACGATTGGCGCGGGATAATCGAGTTTCTTGTTATTTTTCTGCGCCCACACTTGCGGCTGATGGATATCGCTGTCGGGCACGTCGCTGAGTTCCGGCAGCCACTGACGGATAAATTCGCCCTGTTTATCAAAGCGCTCGCCCTGCGTGGTGGGATTGAAGATACGAAAATAGGGCGCGGCATCGGTGCCAGTTGACGCGGCCCACTGCCAGCCGCCATTGTTGGCGGCCAGATCGCCATCGATCAGCTGCTGCATGAAATAACGCTCACCTTCACGCCAGTCGATCAGCAGATCCTTCACCAGGAAACTGGCGGTAATCATGCGCAAGCGATTATGCATCCAGCCGAGCGTGTTGAGCTGGCGCATCGCCGCATCAACAATCGGATAACCGGTTTTGCCCTGTTGCCAGGCTGTGAGATGTGCGTCGTTTCGCTGCCAATCCACGTTGCGCGTCCAGTCAACAAACGGCTGATGCTTACATAGCGCCGGAAACGCCACCATCAGATGACGATAGAATTCGCGCCAGATCAGTTCGTTCAGCCAGGTAAAGGCCTTGCCCTCGTTGAGCGCATCGGGATGCTCTTTGAGCACGCGATGAAGACATTGGCGCGGCGACAGCACGCCAGTGGTTAGATAAACCGATAAGCGGCTGGTGCCGTCAATGGCCGGTAAATCACGCTGATCCGGATAATGCTGCACCGCCTGTTTAGCGAAGTGGCGCAGCTGTTTTAACGCCGCCTCTTCTCCCGCCGGGAAAAGGCTTTCATCAAAGGCTTCACAAGGATAATCAAAAGCGGGAATCTTCTTTTCGATACTGATGGGCGCACCATCACGCGCTTTCGGTGCCTGATGGCACTCCGGTAAGCCCTGATGTAAACGACGAACAAAGGCTTTGCTGAACGGCGTGAACACTTTGAACATGGTGTTGCTGCCGGTTTGCACGCTGCCCGGCGGCAACAGCAAGCTGTCATCGAATCCCTGACATACTACGCCCTGCTCATCCAGACGTTTCTCCGCCTGCGCATCGCGTTCACGCTCGTTGATTTCATACTGGTAATTGTAGAACAGCGCATCAACCCGCTGCTGCTGGCAAAATTTCGCCAGATATTCAATCGAAGCGGCAAAGTCATCACACTGATGGAAATGCAGAGGAATGCCGCGTTCAGCCAGTGACTTCTGCAACAAGCTGAGATTTTGCTGGATGAACGCCGCCTGCTTTGGCGCCATATGGTGTTGCTGCCACTGCTGCGGTGTGGCGATAAACAGCGCAATCACTTTGGCCTGGCTATCGCGGCAGGCAGCGGCCAACGCCATGTTGTCATTGATGCGCAGATCGTTGCGCAGCCAAACTAAATGGGTGGTCATAAAGCCCCGAAATTATTGGCCGTAGCGCAAACGCAGCGCTTCCGGATAAGGATCAAAATAGCGCTGCTGTGCCAGCCACGGATGCGGGTATTCCGCCATGTAATGTTTCAGCATAGTGATCGGTGCTAACAGCGGCTGCACGCCCTGACGATAACGATCAATCAGTTGCGCCAGCTCCTGACGCTGCGGCGAACTCAACTGCGGACGGAAGTAGCCTTGTACATGCATCAGCACGTTAGTGTGATTGCGTCGTGATGCCTGATGTGACATCAGGTGCATCAGACGACTGCGGTACTCAAAAGCGTAATCCTCCAGCGAATCCCACTGGTCCATCGCCGCGACAAAGCGGCCCATCTCGCGGTATTCGTCCTGCGCATGAGATAGCAGCAATAATTTGTAGCGACTATGGAAGGCCATCAGCTTGTGGCGCGATAATCCGCTGCGCCACATTTCGTTGAATTCATGCAGCGCATAGACGCGGCCGATAAAGTTTTCGCGGATAGCGTCATCATGCAGACGACCATCCTCCTCCAGCGGCAGCCACGGCATCTCTTTCTGTAAAAATGCGGTAAACATGCCGGTGCCCGCTTTGCGATTGTTGTTGGTTTCAGGCTCGTAAACGCGGACACGTTCCAGCCCACAGCTAGGGGATTTGGCACAGAGGATGTAGCCGCACAGGTGATGTAGCGACTTCACGCGTTCGGCTGACCAGCGCTGCATCTTTTCCGTCACCTCTTCGCCGCCATCTTTGCTGAAACAGAGATGGATGTTTTCATCGCTCTCTTTTACCAGGCGCAAAGCCGGACGCGGCGTCGGTAAGCCAATCGCCATTTCGGGACATACAGGTTCAAAGCGCACAAATGGCACGAGTTCGTCCGTGGCGAAAGCAAAACGTTTATGGCCACCATCAAATCGGACGTTATCCCCGAGCAGGCAAGCGCTGATACCAACAGGAATTTTCTCGCTCATACTTGTACAACCTCATAAATCTTGTAGAGGTTTTAAGTGTAGCTGAAATGCGCGGAGATAACAGCGGGAACGCGCGGTGGGCGTGAAAATTATCGATAAAAAAACCCGGCGCTTCACGTGAAGTCGCCGGGTTAATAGTGCGCTAAAATCGCTTACCAGTGAATGCCGGCAGCCGCTTCAGACTGCGCCAGCCAGACGGGTTTCGTGCTGGTTTTGCACCACATACGATGCAGGTAACTGTACAAACGTGCGCGATCTGAGCGGAATAACATCACTGGCAACGCCAGCAAACCGATTGCTACCACCAGCACGCGGCGCAGTACGATTTTATACAGTGGATATGCGCGATCCATCTTTGGCCCCCTTGTGGTAAACATTGCGTTGAAATGTGATCTGGTTCAGATATTACCCGTTATTGTGTAATTTTACTACTCATCCGACCACTATATTGTGCTTTTTGTCAGCAATTTGTGTGGTGATGAAAGTTAGTTACAAGATTGTGAATCAAACGATCCACTCAAGTTAAAAACTTCGTGACGGACGCCGGGCCGCTTTATTGCTAAAGTGATGCGTTAACTTTTTTGCCGCTGGAGGCAGCGTGACGACCATCTTGATAGTGGAAGATGAAAAAGAGATTCGCCGTTTCGTGCGCCTTGCGCTGGAGAGCGAAGGCCTGAAGATTGTGGAAGCGGAGCAACTGCAGCGCGGCCTGATTGAAGCGGCGACGCGTAAGCCGGATCTGGTGATCCTCGATCTCGGCTTGCCGGATGGTGATGGCAATGACTTTATCCGTGAAGTACGTCAATGGAGCAGCATGCCGGTGATTGTGCTGTCGGCACGGAGCGATGAGCAGGATAAGATCGATGCACTGGACGCGGGTGCGGATGATTATCTCACTAAGCCGTTTGGCATAGGTGAACTGCTGGCGCGCGTGCGCGTGGCGCTGCGTCGCCATCAAAGCAACCAGCCAGAACCGATTGTGAAATTTGGCGAAGTCAGCGTCGATTTGGCGGCGCGCCGCGTACTGCGCAACCAACAGGAAGTGCATCTGACACCGACTGAATTCCGTCTGCTGAGTTTGCTGGTGAACAACGCCGGAAAAGTGCTGACCCAGCGTCAATTACTGAATCAGGTTTGGGGGCCCAATGCGGTGGAGCACAGCCATTATTTGCGCATCTATATGGGGCACTTGCGGCAGAAGCTGGAAGCGAATCCCACGCAGCCCAGCCATTTGCTGACCGAAACCGGCATCGGCTATCGATTTATGCCATAAAAAAAGGCCGCGAAGCGGCCTTTTTTCTTCACTGCCCAATCAGGCGTTTTTCAGTACTTCGCTAACAATCTCAACCGCTTCTTTCTCGATTTGCTGACGATGTTCAGCACCCAGGAAGCTTTCGCAGTAGATTTTGTACGCGTCTTCTGTACCTGATGGACGCGCGGCGAACCAGCCGTTTTCCGTCATTACTTTCAGACCGCCGATTGACGCACCGTTACCTGGCGCGGCAGTCAGGCGTGCGGTGATCGGATCACCCGCCAGCGTATCTGCGCTCACCATTTCGGGTGACAGCTTAGACAACGCGGCTTTCTGTGCAGAGGTCGCCGGAGCCTGCAGACGGTTATAGCTTGGCGCACCAAAGCGTTCGGCCAGCTCGTCATAGTGCTGCTGCGGGTTCTTGCCAGTTACCGCCGTGATTTCAGCAGCCAGCAGGCACAGAATGATGCCGTCTTTATCGGTTGACCAGGCTGAGCCATCGAAACGCAGGAAGGATGCGCCCGCGCTCTCTTCACCGCCGAAACCGAAGCTGCCATCGAACAAACCATCAACGAACCATTTGAAACCAACCGGCACTTCCACCAGCTTACGTCCAATGTCGTTGACCACGCGGTCGATCATCGCGCTGGAAACCAGGGTTTTCCCTACAGCAACGTCTTTGCCCCACTGCGGGCGATGCTGGAACAGGTAGTTGATCGCCACCGCCAGATAGTGGTTCGGATTCATCAGACCCGCAGGCGTGACGATGCCGTGACGGTCGTAATCAGGATCGTTACCAAAGGCCAGATCGAATTTGTCTTTGTACGCCAGCAAACCGGCCATCGCGCACTCGGATGAGCAGTCCATACGCACCACGCCATCTTTATCCAGATGCATGAAGCGGAAAGTCTGATCGATCGCATCGTTCACGATGGTCAGATCCAGTTTGTAGTGCTCAGCAATGCGCTGCCAGTAAGCAATACCGGAACCGCCTAACGGATCGACGCCAATTTTCAGGCCGGCGTTCTGAATGGCGGCGAAGTCAATCACCTGCGCCAGACCTTCAACGTATGGCTGGATCAGATCCTGCTCAACGATGTGGCCGCTCGCCCATGCCTGATCCAGCGGCAGACGTTTCACGTCTTTCAGCTCGCCTTTGATCAGCTGGTTAGCGCGATCTTCCACCACTTTGGTAACGTTGGTATCAGCCGGGCCACCGTTTGGCGGATTGTATTTGATACCGCCATCTTCCGGTGGGTTATGCGAAGGCGTGATAACGATGCCGTCCGCCTGCGCGCCGCCGCGTTTGTTGTGCTCAAGAATCGCGTTCGAGATTGCAGGCGTTGGCGTGTAGCCATTGTCCTGCTGAACAATTACGTCCACGCCGTTAGCGGCCAGCACTTCCAGCACCGACAGAATCGCTGGCTCAGACAGTGCATGCGTGTCTTTACCGACGTAGCACGGACCGGTGATGCCATTCTTTTTACGCTCTTCAGCAATCGCCTGCGCGATCGCCAAAATGTGCTGTTCATTGAAGCTTTGGCGTCCCGCGCTACCGCGGTGGCCTGAAGTGCCAAATTTCACCGCATGATCCGGATTCGCCACATC
Source organism: Pantoea endophytica (assembly GCF_002858935.1). GTDB lineage: Bacteria > Pseudomonadota > Gammaproteobacteria > Enterobacterales > Enterobacteriaceae > Pantoea > Pantoea leporis. The sequence continues at coordinate 132,798 of NZ_PJRT01000025.1, forward strand.
GGGCTTCAGGACATAATACTGCGAGGTTAATTGTGCAACGTTAATTAAATCGCTCTGCTGGGCAGGCTGCCCGGCACGGGGGTGATTGGCCATTGGCGCTTCTCCCTGACGCTTCAGTTAAATGGTGCCGCGAACTTTCTCTGTCAGTTCCTGTGGGAACTGCATAGCCAGCATGATGTGTTCCACCATGCTGCATTTGCGACCTGTATTGGTGTTCGTGATCACCCAGTACGGTGTGCCGGGAACGTGCTTCGGCTTGGTATGGGTGCCATTTTGCAGCAGCGTGTGCTCGTCGCCCGCAAAGTAGACGCGGGTACGGCCCTGCAGCGAGGCAGTAGCTTCAGCAAACGCAGCCGGATCAAGACGATAGAGCGTTGACAGTACCAACATGAAGCGGTTAACCGCCTTATTCTGCTCGGCATATTCATCGGAAAGCAGCAGCTCACGTACCGCACGGACGCGATCCTGAGGACGCGCTTCACGGCTGGCAGGTTGCGCTTCTTTGATTGATGCACCAGCGGCGGGCGCAGCGGGTGCGCTCTGTCCGGCGGTGAACTTCAACATGCGGCGCAAAATATCTGAGGCGCTTTCACCAATGTGCTGCGTGTGGCTGGCAATATAACGGTAGAGTTCTTCGTCAACTTCAATCGTTTTCATCTTTTTCCGTACGATTCTGGCAAATGACAGAACCACGCATTCTTGCAACGTCCTTAGCAAAATCCAGTCGTGCAAAACGTGAGCGGGCTCTAACATAAGGATTATAAAGTTAAATCCGTGGCAGCCGATAGCGTTGGCAACGTTTACGGGCAAAAGTCGGAATATGCCCTAATGCCCACCGGCCTGACTGCTGGACAGGTGAATCCATGATAACCTAAGCCAAGGTCACAACCGTAAGAACTTTAGCCATGATTTTGAACGCCCGTCTGCAAACTGAACAATCTGCCCCCAATGCCACGCCGATTCTGTTGATCCATGGTCTTTTTGGCAGCCTTGATAACCTTGGCGTGCTGGCGCGTGGGGTGCGTGACGCACGTCCGACGCTGCAAGTTGACGTGCGCAATCACGGCTTGTCGGCGCGTAGCGATGAGATGAATTATCACGTGATGGCGCAGGACATTGTCGAAACGCTGGATGCGTACCATATCGATCGCGCGGGTGTGATTGGCCACTCAATGGGCGGCAAAATCGCCATGGCACTGAGTGCCATCGCGCCGGAACGTATCGATAAAATGGTGATGATCGATATCGCGCCCGTTGATTACCAAACGCGCCGCCATGACGAAATTTTTGCCGCTATTCGGGCCGTGAGCGCCGCGGGCGTCACGCGCCGCAGCGAAGCCGCTGAAGTAATGCGTCAGCATATAGATGAAGAAGGCGTGATCCAGTTCATCCTCAAATCTTTCGCAGAGGGCGAATGGCGCTTTAATGTGCCGGTGCTGTGGGATAACTACAGCACCATTTCCGGCTGGGAAGAGATTCCTGCGTGGCCGCATCCGGCGCTGTTTATCCGCGGCGGCGACTCGCCTTATCTGGATAATCAACATCGCGATGCGCTGCTGCGTCAGTTCCCGCAGGCACATGCACATGTGATCAGCGGTGCTGGACACTGGGTGCACGCCGAGAAACCCGATGCGGTGTTACGCGCCGTTCGGCGTTTTTTTAACCTGTAAAAGCAAAAGCTTGCCGCTTGCGCTTTAGGGTTGGCGTCAGGGAAGGCGCTGGAGTATGATGTCGCGCTAAAAATTTGCCACGGATATTTTTTCGCCGTGGTCGGGCCGATAATGTTTTAATCGCGCAGCGCCTTTCCGCCGTTCGCGCCCACTCAGTTTTACAAACCATGGCAAAAGAACAGACAGACCGCACTACGCTTGATCTCTTCGCAGACGAGCGGCGTCCTGGTCGCCCGAAAACCAGCCCGCTGACGCGTGATGAACAGTTACGCATCAACAAACGCAATCAGCTCAAGCGCGATAAAGTGCGTGGGCTGCGTCGTGTTGAGCTGAAGATGTCGAGCGAGGCGGTTGACGCCCTCAGCACGCTGGCCGATCAGCAAAACATCAGTCGCAGCGAATTGATTGAACAAATGCTGCTGGCACAGCTCAAACTGTCGTAACGCGCGAAGACCGCACGCTGGAACACAAAGTCACGGCTTTATACGTTCCGCACTTTTTACCGGTCTGCTATTATTCACATAACTGTGCAGTCAACTGACTTACTTTCACAATCAGGATTTAAGAGGTTACCTAACCCATGGCAATCGTAGGCATTTTCTTCGGCAGCGATACCGGCAACACTGAAAACATTGCAAAGATGATCCAGAAACAACTGGGTAAAGATGTCGCCGAAGTGCATGACATTGCTAAGAGCACCAAAGAAGATCTCGAAGCGTTCGACATCCTGCTGCTGGGTATCCCAACCTGGTATTACGGCGAAGCGCAGTGTGACTGGGATGATTTCTTCCCGACGCTGGAAGAGATTGATTTCAATGGCAAGCTGGTAGCGCTGTTTGGTTGTGGCGATCAGGAAGATTACGCCGAGTACTTCTGTGATGCGATGGGCACTATTCGTGACATCATTGAGCCGAATGGTGCGGTGATCGTCGGTCACTGGCCAACCGAAGGCTATCACTTCGAAACCTCTAAAGGCCTGGCCGATGACAAAAACTTCCTTGGTTTGGCCATTGACGAAGACCGTCAGCCGGAATTGACCAACGAACGCGTTGAGAAGTGGGTGAAGCAGATCTTTGATGAGCTGCAGCTGAAAGAGATTATTGAAGCTTAATTCCCTGCTCTGCCCGATGTGCGCACTGCCTCACATCGGGTAACGGAATTTCCTATAAAAATAATAGCTACGGTTTTTTAACTTTTCCCCGCAAATCTGTAGAATACCCGCAATGGTCATCCGCTTATTCCTCTGGCAGTAGAATGAGGCTGAGTGAAATGGAATCCAAAACCCAAGCGTCTTGAAGACGTTAGTGACGATATCCTTACAACCTTTGGTGATTAAGGACGTTGCCTTGGTTTTCATTTCACTGCTTGAGTTCTATAATGAGACGCAAATGAGAATGCGCGTTGACCTAAACATTCAAGGCCCCTGCGCCGCAAGTGACTAGCAAAGTAACAGGACAATATCCGCATGACTGACAACAACTCCGCATTGAAGAAGGCTGGCCTGAAAGTCACGCTACCCAGACTGAAAATTCTGGAAGTGCTTCAGGGACCCGGCCCAGAGTCCCATCACGTCAGTGCGGAAGATTTGTATAAGCGCCTGATTGATATGGGCGAAGAGATTGGTCTGGCAACGGTGTATCGCGTTCTTAACCAGTTTGACGACGCGGGCATCGTAACCCGTCACAACTTTGAAGGCGGCAAATCTGTCTTCGAATTGACTCAGCAGCATCACCACGATCACTTGATCTGCCTGGATTGTGGCAAAGTTATAGAATTCAGCGATGAATCAATCGAAACGCGTCAGCGTGAAATTGCCACTCGCCACGGCATTAAGCTCAGCAACCACAGCCTGTACCTGTACGGTCATTGTGCTCTGGGAGACTGCCGCGAAGACGATACGCTCCACGATAAGTAATTGAGTGTGCTATGCAGTATAAAAAAAGCCGGCGCTTGAGCCGGTTTTTTTATGCCTGTAATCAGGCGACAAGCGTTTCCTGCAGGTAGCGCCAGCGCGGAATGGCGGTGCTGCAATCCAATACCGCCAGTGAAATGCGGCTCTGATTGATGCCGTTCATCATCTGTAATTCACGATACTGAATCGTCACTTCCTCGCTTTGCTGCGAGATGATGGCGTGCTCACTGGTGGCAATGCGCATGCCTTCACGCTGCCCCTGCAACTGGCGAAACAGCACTTCCATTTCATTGAGGTCCAATCGTTTGCCTTGCGGCGTGACCATTTTGAACTCGGGATGAAAGTGCGACAAAAACAGATCAATGCTGTCGTCGCTGCCTTCCGCCTGATTGAAAATACGTTCAATAAGCTGATGTAAAACCACCACGCTATGCCTGGCTTCCTGGGCGAGAGTTGTCATTTTTTTTCCTTAGATAAGCCGCAGAGCAACGTCTGAGAGCGCATAGCCTACCTGAAAAAAAGTTTTTCACACTGCCAAATGGGTTAATTTTTCTAAAGTCAGAATAGTCGCAAATAGGGAATTAAAGGCGGATTGAGGCGTGCAGCATAAAAGGTCGTATCTGGCCAAATTGAGATAATAAAAAAGGGCGATTGCTCGCCCTTTCATGATCTTATCGTGCTCGCGACTAAAACTATTAATCGCCGATTTTTGCCCAGGTATCACGCAAACCTACAGTGCGGTTAAACACCAGCCTGGAGGGCTGTGAATAGACGCTATCAGCACAGAAATAGCCTTCACGTTCGAACTGGTACGGTGCCATCGAATCGGCAGCACGTAAACCAGGCTCAACGAAGCCCTGTTTGATTTCCAGTGAGTTTGGGTTGATGGTGGTGAGGAAATCCTCAGCCGCGCCCGGATTTGGCACACTGAACAGACGATCGTACAGGCGGAATTCCGCTGGCAGCGCGTGGATTGCAGAAACCCAATGGATAACGCCTTTCACTTTACGGCCATCGGCCGGATCTTTGCTTAGCGTATCAACGTCACAAGTGCAATAGATGCAGGTGATATTGCCTTCAGCATCCTTCGCCACACGTTCGGCACGGATCACGTAAGCATTACGCAGACGCACTTCTTTACCCAGCACCAGACGTTTGTACTGCTTGTTGGCTTCTTCACGGAAGTCAGCGCGATCGATCCACACTTCACGGCTGAATGGCACTTCACGCGTGCCCATCTCCGGTTTGTTCGGATGATTCGGCATAGTGATGATCTCATCGTGACCTGCAGGCAGGTTCTCGATCACCACTTTCAACGGATCCATTACCGCCATCGCACGCGGTGCGTTTTCATTGAGATCGTCACGAATGCACGATTCCAGTGAAGCCATCTCCACGATATTGTCCTGTTTGGTCACACCAATACGGCGGCAGAACTCACGGATAGAAGCGGCGCTATAACCACGACGACGTAGACCCGAAACGGTTAGCATGCGCGGATCGTCCCAGCCTTCTACCACCTTCTCGCTCACCAGCTGAGTCAGTTTACGCTTCGACATCACCGCATATTCCAGATTTAGGCGTGAGAACTCGTACTGACGCGGATGAACCGGAATGGTGATGTTATCCAGCACCCAATCATACAGACGACGGTTATCCTGGAACTCCAACGTGCAGAGAGAGTGCGTAATGCCTTCGATCGCATCCGAAATGCAATGAGTGAAGTCGTACATCGGGTAGATGCACCACTTGCTGCCGGTCTGATGGTGATCGGCAAACTTAATGCGGTACAGTACCGGATCGCGCATCACGATAAAGCTGGACGCCATGTCGATTTTGGCACGCAAACAGGCTTTGCCCTCTTCGAAACCGCCATCGCGCATCTTCTGGAACAGCGCCAGGTTTTCTTCCACGCTGCGATCGCGGTATGGGCTGTTTTTACCCGGCGCCGTCAGTGAACCGCGATACTCACGGATCTCATCCGCCGACAGTTCATCAACGTAAGCCAGACCTTTGTTGATCAGCTCAACCGCATAGTTGAACAGTTGGTCGAAGTAGTCTGAGGAGTAACGAATGTTGCCGCTCCACTCAAAGCCCAGCCATTGCACGTCACGCTTAATGGATTCGACAAACTCCAGATCTTCTTTAACTGGGTTAGTGTCGTCGAAACGCAGATTGCACTGACCTTGATAGTCTTGCGCGATACCAAAGTTCAGGCAGATAGATTTCGCATGGCCAATATGCAGATAACCATTGGGCTCAGGCGGGAAACGGGTATGCACACTGTTGTGCTTACCGCTCGCCAAATCTTCGTCGATGATCTGACGAATAAAGTTCGTTGGGCGGGCTTCAGCCTCACTCATCTCAAAATCCTCAAAAACTATAACGGGTGATTTGTACCACGAAGTAACGGAGTATGATCCACAAAGCGCAGGAGGGAAACAACCGTTTGTTGGTCGTTTTAAAACAAAAAAGGCAGGAATCGCTTCCTGCCTTCTGGCTCAATCACAAGGACTTAGCCTTTAACCTCGTACAGCGGGGTTTCGCCTGCAACCACTGAACCGGTTGCCAGTAAATTCAGACCAGCGAAATCATCGCTATTGCTGACCACAACCGGACTGATCATCGAGCGGGCGTTGGCATTGAGGAAGTCCAGATCCATTTCCAGGATTGGCTGACCTGCAGTGACCGTTGCGCCCTCTTCAACCAGACGCGTGAAGCCTTTGCCTTCCAGCGCTACTGTATCCAGCCCCATATGTACCACGATCTCGACGCCGTTTTCCGCCTCAAGGCAGAACGCATGGTTGGTATTGAAGATCTTCACCACGGTTCCGGCGGTTGGCGCAACCACGGTTTTGCCGGTTGGCTTGATGGCCAGACCATCACCGACTGCCTTGCTGGCGAATGCTTCATCAGGCACATTTTCCAGCGTAACGATGTCACCGGTTACTGGCGCCAGCAGCGTAGCGATCACGGCTTTTTCGCTGTTCAGCACCGCCTGCGGTTTTACTGCAGCAGCAGGAGCAGCCGTTGACGCCGCGGCAGATGCCGCAACTGGACCTTTGCTCAGTACGGTTTTCATTGCTGTTGCAATGCTTTCCGCCTGCGTACCGACAATAACCTGTACGCTCTGCTTGTTCAGACGAATCACACCTGAAGCGCCGAGACGTTTAGCGACACCTTCATTAACCTGCGCGGAATCTTTAACGTTCAGACGTAGACGTGTGATACAGGCATCGATGTTGGTCAGGTTTTCTGAGCCACCTACCGCCGCAATATAACGACGCGCCAGAGATTCAGTTTGGCTTTCACCGTTGCCGCTGTTATCGACATTGACGTCATAACCATCGGTTTCATCGCCCGCAGAGAGTTCGCGGCCCGGCGTCATCAGGTTGAATTTCTGGATGGTGAAGCGGAATACCACGTAGTAGATAACGAAGAACACCAGACCTTGTGGGATCAGCATCCACCAGTGCACCGCCAGCGGGTTACGCGTTGACAGCACCATATCCACCAGACCCGCACTGAAGCCGAAACCGGCAATCCACTGCATGCTCGCGGCGATGAAAACTGAAAGACCGGTCAGTGCCGCGTGAATCACATACAGCACCGGCGCCACGAACATAAAGGAGAATTCCAGCGGTTCAGTGATACCCGTAAAGAAGGCGGCAAAGGCCGCCGCCAGCATAATGCCGCCGACTTTAGCGCGGTTTTCCGGGCGTGCGCAGTGGTAAATTGCCAGCGCTGCACCTGGAAGACCAAACATCATGATTGGGAAGAAGCCCGCCTGATAACGACCGGTGATGCCTGGGATACCTGTACCTTCAGCGATAGACTGCGCGCCGCCAAGGAATTTAGGAATATCGTTGATACCGGCAACATCGAACCAGAATACCGAGTTCAATGCGTGGTGTAAGCCAACAGGAATCAGCAGACGGTTAAAGAAGGCGTAGATGCCCGCACCGACGGAACCCAGCTTCTGAATATGCTCACCAAAACTTACCAGTCCACCGAAAATGATCGGCCAGATATACATCAGAATGAACGCAACCAGGATCATCAGGAACGATACAAGGATCGGCACCAGACGGCGACCGCTAAAGAAGGACAACGCTTTTGGCAGTTCAACATGACTAAAGCGGTTATAGACTTCAGCAGAAAGAATCCCGACAAGAATGCCAACAAACTGGTTATTAATTTTACCGAAGGCAGCGGGAACTTGCTCCACCGGCATCTTCTGAATCATTGCCACCGCTGCCGGAGAACAGAGTGTGGTCACAACAAGAAAGCCGACAAAACCGGTTAAAGCTGCAGCGCCATCTTTATCTTTTGACATACCGTATGCCACACCAATGGCAAACAGCACTGGCATATTGTCGATGATTGCCGAACCGGATTTGATCAACAGTGCTGCCAGCGCATTGCCTGCGCCCCAGCTATCTGGATCGATCCAGTATCCAACGCCCATCAAGATTGCCGCTGCCGGCAAAGTCGCTACCGGCACCATAAGCGCGCGGCCGACCTTTTGCAGATATCCTAGAATACTCACCTTATTCTCCCCCTATGAGACTGGCGTTTTGCCGGGGCGCAGGTTGATTTTATTATCCCGTCGCCCGGTACCTTGATGACACTTTTCACCACGAGGCGCAGTGTAAAGATAAATTAATTCGCCTCGCAAATTAAAACCACTACAACTGTGATTTTAATCACCAAAATGGTGGTTTGATAATGCGAAATGCTAGCCAGCACCACAAACTTATTTTATGATAAAAAATATCGAGTCGCACTTATCCCTGGTGGCTACGCTTAAACGCATTACGCTTAAGGGCAAAAACTGTCAGAGAAACGGCAACTCCACATTTCCAATCTTAATTGAGGTGAAGACATGAGACTGATCCCTTTGGCCACACCGACCCAAGTGGGTAAATGGGCTGCACGCCACATTGTTAACCGCATTAATGCGTTCAATCCTAGCGCAGAACGTCCCTTCGTGCTGGGTCTGCCAACCGGTGGAACACCGCTGGAAGCTTACAAGCACCTGATCGATATGCACAAAGCGGGCCAGGTTAGTTTCAAGCACGTCGTCACCTTCAACATGGATGAGTACGTTGGCCTGCCAAAAGAGCATCCGGAAAGTTACCACAGTTTCATGTACCGTAACTTTTTCGATCATGTTGATATTCAACAGCAAAATATCAATCTTCTGAATGGTAATGCCGAAGATATTGACGCAGAATGTCGCCAATACGAAGAGAAGATCCGCGCTTACGGCAAAATTAACCTGTTTATGGGCGGCGTGGGCAACGATGGTCACATCGCCTTTAACGAACCGGCTTCTTCCCTCTCCTCACGTACCCGCATCAAAACCCTGACGCACGATACGCGCATTGCAAACTCACGCTTCTTTAATGGTGATGTGGATCAGGTGCCGAAATACGCCCTGACGGTTGGTGTCGGTACGCTGCTGGATGCTGAAGAAGTGATGATTCTGGTTACCGGCCACCTGAAAGCGCAAGCGCTGCAGGCTGCGGTTGAAGGTAACGTCAACCACATGTGGACCATTAGCTGCCTGCAGCTGCATGCCAAATCTGTCGTGGTATGTGACGAGCCAGCCACCATGGAACTGAAAGTGAAAACCGTGAAATATTTCCGCGAAATGGAAGCGGAAAATATGAAAGGTGTGTGAAAACACGTTGTAACAAAACCTGCTGCTTTCAGGCAGCAGGCTTAGCCGGGAGAGAGAAACGATGTACGCATTAGTGAACGGCCGGATTTTTACTGGTCATGAAATTCTGGACAATCATGCAGTTGTGATTGCAGATGGCCTGATTGAGCGCGTGTGTCCGCGTGATGCCCTGGACGCGGCAATTGCACAGCAGGATGTGGCTGGTGCGTTTATCGCTCCTGGTTTTATTGATTTGCAGCTTAACGGCTGCGGCGGCGTGCAGTTCAATGATGACATCAATGCATTAAGCGTTGAGACGCTGGAGATCATGCAACGCGCCAACGAGAAATCAGGCTGCACCAGCTATTTGCCAACACTGATTACCAGCACCGATGCGCTGATGAGACGCGCAGTCGAAACCATGCGCGCCTACCTGGCTAAGCATCAGAATCAGGCAATCGGCCTGCATCTGGAAGGTCCGTGGCTGAATAAAGCTAAAAAAGGTACGCACAATCCTGAATTAATTCGCCTGCCGGATGCCGAGCTGGTGGATTTCCTCTGCGCCAATGCCGACGTCATCACTAAAGTCACGCTGGCACCTGAAAATACGGGCAGCGAGGTGATTCGTCAGCTGCGTGATGCCGGCATCATCGTGTCAGCGGGTCACTCCAACGCGACCTATGAAGAAGCAAAAACTGGCTTCAGCGCGGGCGTCAGCTTTGCTACGCATCTCTACAATGCCATGCCAACCTTCGCTGGACGTGAGCCAGGTCTGATCGGTGCGCTGTTTGATTCGCCTGATGTATACTGCGGCATCATTGCGGATGGTTTACATGTCCATTACGCTAATGTGCGCAATGCAAAACGCATTAAAGGCGACAAGCTGGTGTTAGTGACGGATGCCACAGCACCGGCGGGCGCATCGATTGATCAATTTATTTTTGCAGGCAAAACAATATACTATCGCGATGGCCTGTGCGTTGACGAGAACGGTACGCTCAGCGGTTCTGCCTTGACCATGATTGAAGCGGTGCAGAACAGCGTTGAACATTGCGGTATCGCTCTTGATGAAGCGCTGCGTATGGCGACGCTCTATCCAGCGCAGGCGATGGGTGTGGAGAAGCAGTTAGGCACGGTCGAAGCAGGAAAAGTCGCCAACCTGACTGTCTTTACCCGCGATTATCAAATCACTAAGACGTTCGTCAACGGAGACAACGTCCTCAGCGAGTAAGCATTGAATGACCACTGGCGGCCAGTCTCAAATAGGAAATGTTGATCTTGTTAAACAACTCAATAGTGCAGCCGTTTATCGGCTAATCGATCAGCAGGGGCCAATTTCGCGCATTCAGATTGCCGAACACAGTCAGCTTGCGCCCGCCAGTGTCACCAAAATTACCCGCCAGCTCATTGAGCGCGGCCTTATCAAAGAGGTGGAGCAACAAGCCTCCACCGGTGGGCGTCGCGCGATCTCCATCATTACTGAAACCCGTCATTTTCATACTATCGGCGTGCGCTTAGGGCGTAATGACGCGACGTTGACGCTGTTTGATCTGAGCGGGAAATCGCTGGCGCAGGAAGATTATCCGCTGCCCGAGCGCACGCAGGAAACGCTGGAGAACGCGCTGTTCAATGCCATCAGCGCCTTTATGGCCGCGCATCAGCGTAAGATTCATGAACTGATTGCTATCTCGGTGATTCTGCCCGGATTGGTCGATCCCATTAACGGCATCATTCGCTACATGCCGCACATCGCGGTAAGTCATTGGCCGCTGGTTTCCAGCCTGAAAAAACGCTTCAACGTCACCAGCTTTGTTGGTCATGACATCCGTAGCCTGGCGCTGGCCGAGCACTACTTCGGTGCAAGTCGCGATTGCGCAGACTCCATTCTGGTGCGTTTGCATCGCGGCACCGGTGCCGGAATCATCGCCAACGGCCACATTTTCCTCGGCAGTAACGGCAACGTGGGCGAGATTGGCCATATTCAGGTTGATCCGCTGGGTGAACGCTGCCACTGCGGTAACTTTGGCTGCCTGGAAACCATTGCGGCTAACGGCGCGATTGAAAACCGCGTGCGTCACTTGCTGAATCAAGGCTATCCCAGTTCATTAACGTTGAATGATTGCCTGATGCCGCAGATTTGCCGCGCCGCTAATCATGGCGACGCGCTGGCGTGCGAAGTGATTGAACATGTCGGCCGCTATTTAGGCAAGGCGATTGCTATCGCCATCAACCTGTTCAATCCGCAAAAAGTGGTGTTGGCCGGTGAAATCACTGAAGCGGATAAAGTACTGTTTCCTGCTATTGAAGGGTGTATCAATACGCAGACGCTGCCTGCCTTTCGTAAAAATCTGCCGGTGGTGCGTTCCGAGCTCGATCATCGCTCGGCGATTGGCGCCTTTGCGTTGGCAAAACGCGCAATGCTGAATGGCATTTTGCTGCAACATCTGCTGGAAGAGTAATCACCAGCCTGCTGTCAAGCAGGCCCGACCGGATGCAATCTATGACGATTAAAAGCGTAATCTGTGACATCGACGGCGTGTTGATGCATGACAATACCGCCGTTCCCGGCGCGAAAGAATTTCTGCAGCGAATTCTGGCGAAGGATATGCCGTTGGTGGTGTTGACCAACTATCCTTCGCAAACCGCGCCGGATCTGGCGAACCGCTTTGCCAACGCCGGCATTGACGTACCAGATTCGGTGTTTTACACCTCGGCGATGGCCACCGCCGATTTCCTGCGCCGTCAGGAAGGGAAAAAAGCCTACGTAATTGGCGAAGGTGCGCTGATTCATGAGCTGTATAAAGCTGGCTTCACCATCACTGACGTTAATCCAGATTTCGTTATCGTCGGCGAAACCCGCTCCTTCAATTGGGAAATGATGCACAAAGCCGCTTTCTTCGTGGCCAATGGCGCCCGCTTTATCGCCACTAATCCCGATACACATGCACGCGGCTTTGTTCCTGCCTGCGGAGCACTCTGCGCCGGTATCGAAACCATCTCCGGCCGTAAACCGTTTTACGTCGGAAAACCGAGTCCGTACATCATGCGCGCAGCGTTAAACAAAATGCATGCGCATTCGGAAGAGACGGTCATTGTGGGCGATAACCTGCGGACAGACATTCTGGCAGGCTTCCAGGCGGGTCTGGAAACCATTCTGGTGCTGTCTGGCGTTTCCACACTGAGTGATATTGATGCGATGCCTTTCCGCCCGGATTGGATTTACCCATCGGTCGCCGATATCGACCTGTTCTGATTCCAGCCATTACCTCTTCTTATGGCCCTGCTTATGCAGGGCTTTTGTTTTTTCTGTGGTTATGCCTTTCTTTACCGCTCGCCTTATGCCTACAAAACGAACGATAATGCAGTTTTATTAGATGACATCTAAAATAAACGCTTATCAATTGAATAATATTCAATATTATTTGCCCATCAACATTCTTTTTATCAAAGAATCGCAATTATGCTTGCACTAACACCGCCATTTAGCGCATTTTCTTATACATCACGCAGCCAAGGCTGCCGGACAAACGTAGAAATAACTTCGCCACAAGGTGAGATCAGGAGTCAGTTATGTGTTCAATTTTTGGTGTGCTGGATCTGAAAAGCGATCCTATTGAGCTGCGCAAGAAAGCGCTGGAATCTTCTCGTCTGATGCGTCACCGCGGCCCGGATTGGTCAGGTGTTTATGCGGATGATAAAGCCATTCTGGTGCATGAGCGTCTGTCGATTGTTGACGTTAACAACGGCGCACAGCCGCTGTATAACGCTGACCACACCCACGTACTGGCTGTTAACGGCGAAATTTACAACCATCAGGCGCTGCGTGCTGAGTTGAGCGATCGTTACGCTTTCCAGACCGGTTCTGACTGTGAAGTGATCCTCGCGCTGTATCAGGAAAAAGGCGTCGATTTCCTCGACGAGCTGCAAGGCATGTTCGCCTTCATTCTGTGGGACAGCGTGAAGCAACAATATCTGATTGGTCGCGACCATATCGGCATTATCCCGCTGTATATGGGCAACGACGAGCACGGCAACCTGTATGTCGCTTCCGAGATGAAAGCGCTGGTGCCGGTGTGCCGCAGCATCAAAGAGTTCCCGCCGGGAAGCTACATGTCGAGCGCCGATGGTGAAATCCGTCGTTACTGGCAGCGTGACTGGATGGAATATTCCGCTGTTGAGCACAACACCACGGATGCCGCCGAGCTGAAACATGCGCTGGAAGAGTCAGTAAAAAGTCACCTGATGTCTGACGTGCCTTACGGCGTTCTGCTGTCTGGCGGCCTGGACTCATCCATCATCTCTGCCGTGACCAAACGCTTTGCTGCGAAACGTGTTGAAGATGCGGATAAGAGCGATGCATGGTGGCCGCAGCTGCACTCCTTCGCGGTTGGCCTGGAAGGTTCTCCAGACCTGAAAGCAGCGAAATCAGTCGCAGAACACCTCGGTACCGTGCACCACGAAATCCATTTCACCGTGCAGGAAGGCTTGGATGCGATCCGTGACGTGATTTACCACATCGAAACCTATGATGTGACCACCATTCGCGCCTCTACGCCGATGTATTTAATGTCGCGTAAGATCAAAGCGATGGGCATCAAAATGGTGTTGTCCGGTGAAGGTGCGGATGAAGTCTTTGGCGGCTACCTCTATTTCCATAAGGCGCCAAACGCCAAAGAATTCCACGAAGAGAACGTACGTAAACTGCTGGCTCTGCACATGTTTGACTGTGCTCGCGCCAACAAAGCGATGTCCGCCTGGGGCGTGGAAGCGCGTGTGCCGTTCCTCGACAAGAAATTCCTCGACGTGGCGATGCGCATCAACCCGGCAGACAAACTGTGCGGCAGCAACGGCAAGATGGAAAAACACATCCTACGCGAATGTTTCTCTTCTTACCTGCCGGAGAGCGTGGCGTGGCGTCAGAAAGAGCAGTTCTCTGATGGTGTGGGCTACAGCTGGATCGATACGCTGAAAGAAGTGGCGGCGAAGCAAATCACCGACCAACAGCTGTCGACTGCGCACTTCCGCTTCCCGTACAACACGCCGAACTCGAAAGAAGCGTACCTGTATCGCGAAATCTTTGAGGAATTGTTCCCAATCGCCAGCGCCGCAGAGTGTGTGCCAGGCGGTCCGTCGGTGGCCTGTTCTTCGGCTAAAGCGATCGAGTGGGATGAAGCCTTTAAATCCATGGATGACCCTTCTGGTCGTGCCGTTGGTGTGCATCAGTCCGCGTATAAATAAGGTTTTTACTCAACAAGATATGGGGCTCATTCGAGCCCCTTTTTTATGCAATCTATCGTACAGCCTGTGAAATTAGCCGAATAAATCACCAGCCTGGTTACAAGCCAGACAAACAGGCGTTTTAAGGCGAAAAACGGCAAAAAAATTGTTGACGCTACAAGACTCAATACGCATAATGCGCCCCGCAACGCCGATGAAGGTTACGCGAAAAAGATGGCTACGTAGCTCAGCTGGTTAGAGCACATCACTCATAATGATGGGGTCACAGGTTCAAATCCCGTCGTAGCCACCATCTTTTTGCGGGAGTGGCGAAATTGGTAGACGCACTAGATTTAGGTTCTAGCGCCGCAAGGTGTGCGAGTTCAAGTCTCGCCTCCCGCACCATTTCAGTCTTCGGCAGCCGGATGGGGTATCGCCAAGCGGTAAGGCACTGGTTTTTGATACCAGCATTCCCAGGTTCGAATCCTGGTACCCCAGCCAATCCGGATTATGTTGTGGATACAAAGTCGACGAATGGGATATCGCCAAGCGGTAAGGCACCGGTTTTTGATACCGGCATTCCCTGGTTCGAATCCAGGTATCCCAGCCATCGTCGGACGCAGTAAGCAGTACAAAGGCTACGTAGCTCAGCTGGTTAGAGCACATCACTCATAATGATGGGGTCACAGGTTCAAATCCCGTCGTAGCCACCAAATTATTGGGGTGTCGCCAAGCGGTAAGGCTCTGGTTTCTGATACCAGCATTCCGGGGTTCGAATCCCTGCACCCCAGCCATAAAAAGACAATTTGATCAAACACCTATTGGGGTGTCGCCAAGCGGTAAGGCACTGGTTTCTGATACCAGCATTCCGGGGTTCGAATCCCTGCACCCCAGCCAAATTGCACAATAAAGCCCGCTTATGCGGGCTTTATTGTTTTCTGCGTTTGGCAAAGTGGCGAGCAAACTTTTAACCAAGAGCGCATCAATGCGCTCCATACAATCACAAACCTAATGCGTAACGCAGCACCTTACGTTTCAACTCTCCGGCATTCTCCGCCGCAATCAGCGCCAAGTTTCGCGCAAAACGCAGCGGCGGCAGTTTATTGCTAAACGCGAAGTAGAACAGATCCATACCGCCCTGCATCAGTAAATTATCTTTGTAACGCTGACGATGATAACGCTGCAGCACAGCATCCGATGACCAGAGCTCCGCCTGGTTGCGCGCCTCGACCAGCGTCGTGATCAACGCATTCACATCCCGATAGCCCAAATTAACGCCCTGTCCGGCCAGCGGATTGATGGTGTGCGCCGCATCCCCCACCAGCGCCAATCCCGGCATCACATAACGTGTTGCATGACGTCGCACCAGCGGGAAAGAGGCCGCAGTTTTGACCTGAATACGGCCAACGCGTGCCGGGAAGTGAGCATAAATCTCTTTCTCCAGTTGCGGGAGCGGCAAACTTTGCAGCTGACGAATTCGTGCTGGCGCGTCGTACCACACCAGCGAAGCACGACGATCAAACAGCGGCAGGAAAGCGCGCGGCCCTTGCGGCGTAAACTGCTGCCAGGTGGCATCGCCCGCCTCCTGCTCGCACTCCACGCTTATCAGCATGCAGGATTGCGCATAGTTCCAGCCGCGCACGCCAATACCCGCTAACTGACGCACACGCGAGTTAGCACCATCTGCGCCGACCACTAAACGCGCATCCAACGTTTGGCCGTTATCGAGTTGCACCTGCCAGCCAGCGCTGTGCGGCTGCAAACCCTGCAAGCTCGCCGGGCAGATCAGTGTGATGCCCTCTTGCTGCATTTTTTCCCACAGCGCACGCTGCAGCACGCTGTTTTCCACCATAAAGCCCAGCTCGGGCAACCCAAGCGACGCCGCATCAAACTTCACATGCGCGTTTTGCCACTCCCAGGTTTCCAGCTGGCGATAGGGCGCACAGCGCATCGCCTGCACACGCTGCCAGACATCCAGTTGCTGCAGCAGCGCAACCGACGACGCACCGATGGCGGAGATACGCACATCTGGCTCGCTGCCGGCATCAAAGCTTGCCGGTTCCGCCCGTTCAATGACCGCTACGCGAAACTGCTGCTGCGCCAGGCCACACGCCAGCGCCGCACCAACCATGCCACCGCCCACGATCACCACATCAAAATGTGAATCCTGCATCGACTCTAATCCTTCTTTTTGCCGTGAAACCTTCCAGCATCACGTTGATAGCTAAAGTGTACCGGAAATTAGCAGCGCGATGCGATGCAGATGCGTGAAGCCTGGTAACAACAGCGTCGAAGCATTACAATACGCGCCCTGCACTTCGCTTGAATCAATGGCTAGTTCGATGACCAAAAAACTGCACATCAAAACCTGGGGCTGTCAGATGAATGAATACGATTCATCGAAGATGGCCGATCTGCTGAACAGCACGCACGGCTACACCCTTACCGAGGAAGCTGAAGAGGCGGACGTTCTGCTGCTCAACACCTGCTCCATCCGTGAAAAGGCGCAGGAGAAGGTTTTTGCTCTGTTAGGCCGTTGGAAAAAGCTGAAAGCGAGCAATCCCGATCTGATCATCGGCGTGGGTGGCTGCGTGGCCTCACAAGAAGGTGAACGTCTGCGCCAGCGCGCCAGTTACGTCGATATCGTCTTTGGCCCGCAGACCTTACATCGTCTGCCGGAGATGATTAACACCGTGCGCGGCAGTAAAAGCCCGGTTGTTGACATCAGCTTCCCTGAAATTGAGAAGTTTGATCGCCTGCCAGAACCGCGCGCCGATGGCCCAACCGCCTTTGTGTCGATCATGGAAGGTTGCAACAAATATTGTACTTTCTGCGTGGTGCCTTACACGCGCGGCGAGGAAGTCAGCCGTCCGAGCGACGATATTCTGCTGGAAATCGCCCAGCTTGCCGCTCAGGGCGTACGTGAAGTCAACCTGCTGGGCCAGAACGTCAACGCCTATCGCGGCGCCACCTTTGATGGCGATATCTGCACCTTTGCTGAGTTGCTGCGCTTAGTGGCGGCGATCGACGGCATTGACCGTATTCGCTTCACCACCAGCCATCCTATTGAATTTACCGATGACATCATCGAGGTTTACCGCGATACACCCGAGCTGGCGAGCTTCCTGCATCTGCCGGTTCAGAGCGGATCAGATCGCATCCTGACGCTGATGAAGCGCGCGCACACCGCACTCGAGTACAAAGCGATTATCCGCAAGCTGAAAGCCGCACGTCCGGATATCCAGCTGAGCTCTGATTTCATCATCGGTTTCCCCGGCGAAACGCAGCAGGATTTTGAGCAGACCATGAAGCTGGTCGGTGAAGTGAATTTCGATGTCAGCTTCAGCTTTATCTACTCCATGCGCCCAGGCACGCCGGCCGCCGATCTGCCCGACGATGTGACAGAAGAGGAGAAAAAGCAGCGTCTTTTCATCCTGCAGGACCGCATCAATCAGCAGGTGATGGCGTGGAGCCGCCGCATGCTGGGCACCACGCAGCGCGTGCTGGTGGAAGGCATTTCGCGTAAAAATGTGATGGAACTGACCGGCCGCACCGATAATAACCGCGTGGTGAACTTCGAAGCACCGGTTGAAATGATCGGGAAGTTTGTTGATGTCGAAATTGTTGATGTCTATGCCAGCTCCCTGCGCGGCGTGCTGGTGCGCACCGAAGATCAAATGGCGCTCCGTGTGGCCGAAAGCCCGGCGTCAGTGATTGCGCGTACCCGCAAAGAGAACGACATCGGCGTCGGACTGTTCCAGCCTTGAAACCTCGAACGTTGAGCGATAGCGCACAAAGCGCTGTCGCCTGTTTCATCCCCAGGCCCTTGCTTTCCACAAGTGCTGCCCAAATATCGACTCTGAAGCTTGCGCCAGTGCGCAGCGCCATAAATAATTTCATAAAGATGTGGAGAGATTGCTCTTCGACATCCGGCACACCTTTTCAACTGGCCCTGAGTGACCTTAAGGATTCATTTGAATATCGAAACGCGTGAAATCGCCCTTGAACCGGCAGATAACCAACGACTGATGAGCTTGTGCGGTCCGATGGATGACAATGTGAAACAGCTGGAGCGCCGTTTGGGCCTTGAAATCAAACGCCGTGACAACCAATTCACGCTTACCGGCCGCTCGCTGTGTGTGGACGCTGCCGTCAATATCCTGCGCACGCTGTATGTTGATACCGCCCCAATGCGCGGTCAGATCAAAGATATCGAACCGGACCAGATTCACCTGGCAATCAAAGAGAGCGGCGTTCTGGAACAGAGCGCTGAGAGCGTGCCGGAATTCGGCAAAGCGGTGAACATCAAAACCAAGCGTGGCGTAATCAAACCGCGTACCCCTAACCAGGCGCAATACATCGCCAATATCTTCTCGCACGACATTACCTTTGGTATCGGCCCGGCCGGTACCGGTAAAACCTATCTGGCGGTCGCTGCCGCAGTGGATGCGCTGGAGCGTCAGGAGATTCGCCGTATTCTGCTGACGCGTCCGGCGGTTGAAGCGGGTGAGAAACTCGGCTTCCTGCCCGGCGATCTCAGCCAGAAGGTCGATCCCTATCTGCGCCCGCTGTACGACGCGCTGTTCGAAATGCTCGGCTTTGAGCGCGTAGAGAAACTGATTGAGCGCAACGTGATTGAAGTAGCTCCGCTGGCCTACATGCGCGGACGCACGCTGAACGACGCCTTTGTGATTCTCGATGAGAGCCAGAACACCACTATCGAACAGATGAAGATGTTCCTGACGCGTATCGGCTTTAATTCGAAAGCGGTCATTACCGGCGATATCACGCAGATTGACTTGCCGCGCAGCACCAAATCCGGCCTGCGCCACGCCATTGAAGTGCTGGCAGAAGTCGATGAGATTAGCTTTAACTTTTTCCACAGCGAAGACGTGGTGCGTCATCCGGTTGTCGCACGCATCGTGAATGCTTATGAAGCCTGGGAAACCGCCGACCAGAAACGCCGTGATCAACAGGCAGAAGAGCGCAAACGCGAAGCTATCGCGGCTCAGCTTGCCAGCCAAACCAGCCCGCAGGAGCGTTCATGAGCGCGGTGATTCTTGATTTACAACTGGCCTGCGCCGATGAAAACCATCTGCCAGCGGAGAGTGATTTTCAACGCTGGCTGGAAGCGGCGGTAACGCCGTTTCAACCAGAAAGCGAAGTCACGATTCGTCTGGTGGATGAAGCCGAGAGTAATGAGCTTAATCTGACTTATCGCGGCAAAGATAAGCCGACCAACGTGCTGTCATTCCCGTTTGAAGCACCGCCGGGGATTGAACTGCCACTGCTCGGCGATCTGATTATTTGCCGTCAGGTTGTCGAGCAAGAGGCTGCTGAACAAGGCAAAACCGTCGAAGCCCACTGGGCGCATATGGTGGTGCACGGTACGCTGCATCTGCTGGGTTACGACCATATCGAAGATGAAGAAGCCGAAGAGATGGAGGCGCTGGAGACCGAGATAATGCTTGCTCTTGGTTATCCTGATCCGTACATTTCGGAGAAAGAAGACGCCTGAGCCGCTGGTTCAGGTTATTGCGCTGCTGGCGCGGATGCTAGCAGCCCCAATCCCTCATTAGAGAGAACGAAATAAAAACGCCATGAGCGACGACCATTCTCAAAACAGCGACGCACCCAGTAGTAAAAAGGGATTTTTCTCCCTGTTAATCAACCAACTGTTTCACGGTGAACCTAAAAACCGTGATGAACTGCTGGGGTTAATCCGCGATTCTGAGCAAAAAGAGCTGATTGATCAGGACACCCGCGACATGCTCGAAGGGGTGCTGGACATTGCCGAACAGCGCGTGCGCGACATCATGATCCCTCGCTCGCAAATGATCACCCTGAAACGCAACCAAACGCTGGAAGAGTGCCTTGCGGTGATTATTGAATCCGCCCACTCACGTTTCCCGGTGATCAGCGAAGACAAAGACCACGTCGAAGGCATTTTGATGGCCAAAGACCTGCTGCCGTTTATGGCCAGCGCGTCTGAGCCGTTCAGCATGGAAAAAGTGCTGCGCACCGCCGTGGTGGTTCCTGAAAGCAAGCGCGTCGATCGCATGCTGAAGGAGTTCCGCTCGCAGCGTTATCACATGGCGATTGTCATTGACGAATTTGGTGGCGTCTCTGGTCTGGTGACCATTGAAGATATTCTTGAGCTGATTGTTGGCGAAATTGAAGATGAGTATGACGATGAAGAAGATCGTGATATCCGCCAGCTCAATCGTTACACCTATACCATGCGCGCCTTAACGCCAATTGAAGATTTTAATGAGGTCTTTGGCACCGATTTCAGCGATGACGAAGTCGATACCATTGGCGGATTGGTCATGCAGGGATTCGGCCACCTTCCCGCTCGCGGCGAAAGTATTGTTATTGATGGCTATCAGTTCAAAGTCGCCATGGCTGACAGCCGCCGTATCATCCAGGTGCATGTAAAAATTCCGGAAGACTCACCACAACCGCAACTGGAAGACGAATAACTTTATGGCTTTAGCCTCTCTTTACTCGCAGCAGCGGGTTCGCCTGCTGCTGGCGTTAGTTACGGGTGCCATTGGCACCCTTTCCTTTTCCCCCTACGATTTCTGGCCTGCGGCGATAATTTCGCTGTTTGGTCTGCAACTGTTGCTGCTGGAACGTCGCACTGCGCAGGCTGCGGCAATCGGCTTCGCTTGGGGCTTTGGACTGTTTGGCAGCGGCATCAATTGGGTTTACGTCAGCATCGCCACCTTTGGCGGCATGCCCGGCCCGGTAAACATCTTACTGGTGATTCTGCTGGCGGCTTATCTGTCGCTTTATCCGATGCTGTTTGCCATCCTGCTCAACCGTTTCTGGCCGCGCGCCACAATCTGGCGTTTGGCTTTAGCGGCACCCGCGCTGTGGCAGATTAGCGAGTTCCTGCGCGGTTGGGTGCTCACCGGCTTTCCGTGGCTGCAGTTTGGCTACAGCCAGATTGACGGTCCGCTAAAAGGCCTCGCGCCGCTGGCCGGTGTGGAAACCATTACCTTCCTGTTAATGGTGATCGCGGGCCTGCTGGTGCACGCGCTGCATCATCGTACCGTGAAAAGCTTGATAGCCGCCGCGCTCCTGCTGTTACTGCCGTGGCCGCTGCGCATGATGCAGTGGTATCAGCCGCTGCCGGAACGCAGCGTTGATGTTGTGATGGTGCAAGGCAATATTCCGCAGTCGATGAAGTGGGATCCGCAGCAACTGCTGAACACGCTGCGCGTTTACACCTCCTATAGCCAGCCGTTTATCGGCAAAGCACCGATCATTATCTGGCCCGAATCAGCGATTACCGATCTGGAAAGCAACCAGCAGCCGTTCCTGCGGGCGCTGGATGCTGACCTGCGCGCGCGCGGCAGCTCACTGATTACCGGTATCGTGGATTCTCGCGTGGAAGGCGATAATCGCTATCACGACTATAACTCGGTAATTGTGCTGGGTGGTGAGCTGCCTTACAGCTATCAAAGCCAGAACCGCTATCAGAAGAATCATCTGGTGCCATTTGGTGAGTTTGTGCCGCTGGAAGCGTTGCTGCGTCCGCTGGCGCCGTTCTTCGATTTGCCGATGTCCTCCTTCAGCCGTGGCGCCTATGTCCAGCCGCAGCTGAAAGTAGCGGGTTATCACCTGACCAGCGCTATCTGCTATGAGATCGTGCTGGGCGAACAAGTGCGCGCCAACTTCCGTCCCGATACCAACTTCCTGCTGACCGTCTCCAACGATGCCTGGTTCGGTCACTCCATCGGACCGTGGCAGCATTTCCAGATGGCGCGCATGCGTGCGCTGGAGCTGGGACGTCCGTTACTGCGCTCTACCAATAACGGTGTTACCGCAGTAGTAAATGCCAATGGTGAGGTGGAGAAAGCGTTGCCGCAGTTCACACGCAATGTGCTGGAAGCCAAAGTCACGCCAACCAAGGGTGAAACGCCGTATGCGAAAGCGGGCATCTGGCCAGTGTGGCTAGTGACGTTGATTAGCATTGTGGTGGCCATTCTGCGCCGTCGCCACTAGTTCAGGCAGCTATGCAAAAAGGCGAAGTGAATACTTCGCCTTTTTTATGCGCTGTTTTCTCTTCCTTCCGTGGTGCTTTCCCCGATTCTCTGCTGGCTTTTTACACTTCTTCATCGTGCTGGCACGATCATTGCTATTTATTTCAGTGATTTTCGCAAACATCGGCTTTTGTCAGCGTAGTGCAACCTTTACGCACTAATTTATGGCAATGATGCGCACTCTATTAGCGCATCGGGGAATTTTTGCCTTTTATTGGTGCGGAGCGGCTCGCAAAAAAGAAACTTTTTTGTTTCATTGCGTTAACAATTCGCTATGTTAATCACTATCCTGCGTGCAGTTGCGCTATGGGATAACAAAAAAAGCAGCACGAAATACACACAACATCACAATCTGCGCAGTTTATGTTCTGCGCGACATCCATACGAAGGAGTTGGAACATGCAGATACGCAAAGTGGCATTATCTCTTTTGCTGTTGGGAGCAGCAGCGGGAGCGGCCCAGGCGGAAGATCTCACCGGTACCCTGAAAAAAATCAATGATAGCGGCGTGATCGTCGTTGGGCATCGTGAATCATCAGTTCCCTTTTCTTACTATGACAACCAGCAAAAAGTGGTTGGCTATTCACAGGATTATTCAAACGCCATCATCGCGGCTATTAAAGCCAAACTGAATAAGCCTGATTTGCAGATCAAAATGCTGCCGATTACTTCGCAGAACCGTATTCCTCTGTTGCAGAACGGAACTTACGATTTTGAGTGCGGTTCTACCACCAACAACCTGGAGCGTCAGAAGCAAGCGGCATTCTCTGACACCGTGTTCATCATCGGTACGCGTCTGCTGGTGAAAAAAGGCGGCGACATCAAAGATTTCCCTGATCTGAAGGGTAAAACCGTTGTCGTGACCTCCGGTACCACTTCAGAAGTTCTGCTGCACAAACTGAACGACGAGCAAAAAATGGATATGCGTATCATCAGCGCGAAAGATCATGGCGATTCTTTCCGTACGCTGGAAACCGGTCGTGCTGTGGCCTTCATGATGGATGACGCGCTGCTGGCAGGTGAACGTGCCAAAGCCAAGAAGCCAGACAACTGGGACATCGTGGGTACACCGCAGTCGAAAGAAGCTTACGGCTGCATGCTGCGTAATCAGGATCCACAGTTCAAACAGCTGATGGATGAAACCATTGCTAAAGCGCAAACCTCTGGCGAAGCCTCAAAATGGTTTGAAACCTGGTTCAAAAAACCGATTCCACCGAAGAATCTGAACCTGAACTTCGAACTCTCAAGCGATATGCAGGCCCTGTTCAAAGCACCGAACGACAAAGCACTCTGAATTAACAACGACAACAAGGGCAGCCCCGCTGCCCTCTCGATTGCTGAACATGCGGTGCGGACAGACAGACTGTAACAGGCCGTTCCCCTGAAGCAGGATGCAAGACACCGCTCAACAATCTTATGGGTAGCCTCGCTACCCTTTTTTTACCGGAGCTCGTTATGGGTATCGATTGGAACTGGGGCATTTTTCTTGAACAGGCCCCGTTCGGCAATACGACTTACCTCGGCTGGCTGTGGTCCGGTTTTCAGGTCACCATTGCGGTGTCCTGCTGCGCCTGGATTATCGCCTTCCTGGTAGGTTCCTTATTTGGCATTCTGCGTACCGTGCCCAACCGCCTGTTGGCGGCAATTGGCACCTGCTACGTGGAGCTATTCCGTAATATCCCACTTATTGTGCAGTTCTTCTTCTGGTATCTGGTTGCGCCAGAACTGGTGGGCGAAAAGCTGGGCATGTGGTTTAAGTCAGAATTGGATCCCAATATTCAGTTCTTCGTCTCCTCGACGATTTGCCTTGGTTTGTTCACCGCAGCGCGCGTCTGTGAACAGGTACGCGCGGCGATTCAGTCGCTGCCACGCGGTCAGAAAAATGCCGGCCTGGCGATGGGCCTGACGCTGCCGCAAACCTATCGCTATGTGCTGCTGCCGAATGCCTATCGCGTGATTGTGCCGCCGATGACGTCGGAAATGCTTAATCTGGTGAAGAACTCGGCGATCGCCTCAACCATCGGACTGGTGGATATGGCGGCGCAGGCCGGCAAGCTGCTGGATTACTCCGCGCATGCCTATGAATCCTTTACCGCCATCACTCTGGCGTACGTCGGCATTAACCTGGTCATCATGCTGATTATGAGTGTGGTAGAACGCAAAATTCGCCTGCCTGGCAATATGGGAGGCAAATAATGTACGAGTTTGACTGGAGTTCAATTGTTCCCAGCCTGCCTTACTTGTGGAACGGGTTGATCATTACCTTCAAGATCACCGCGATTGCCGTGGTGTTTGGCATTATCTGGGGCACGATTTTGGCGGTGATGCGCTTGTCGCCGATTGCGCCGATACGCTGGTTTGCCAAGCTGTACGTCAACCTGTTCCGCTCCGTACCCTTGGTGATGGTGCTGCTGTGGTTCTATTTGGTGGTGCCCGCCTTCCTGCAACAGGTGCTGGGCTTATCGCCTAAATCAGATATCCGCCTGATTTCTGCCATGGTGGCATTTGCGCTCTTTGAGGCCGCGTACTACTCGGAAATCATCCGCGCCGGTATTCAGAGCATCTCACGCGGGCAGTCCAATGCCGCGCTGGCGCTCGGCATGACGCACTGGCAATCGATGAAACTGATCGTATTGCCGCAGGCGTTCCGCGCCATGGTGCCGCTGCTGCTGACGCAGGGCATCGTGCTGTTCCAGGATACCTCGCTGGTGTATGTACTGAGCCTGGCCGATTTCTTCCGCACCGCTTCGACCATAGGTGAGCGTGACGGAACCCAGGTTGAAATGATTTTGTTTGCTGGTCTGGTCTACTTTGTGATCAGCCTGAGCGCTTCGCTGTTGGTTACCTATCTGAAAAGAAAGAGGACGGTTTAAATGATTAGCCTGAAAAATGTTTCAAAGTGGTATGGGCACTTTCAGGTGCTGACCGACTGCTCCACCGAAGTGAAAAAAGGTGAAGTGGTAGTGGTCTGCGGTCCGTCTGGCTCAGGTAAATCAACGCTGATTAAAACCGTGAACGGCCTGGAGCCGATTCAAAAGGGCAGCATTCAGGTGACCGGCACCGAAGTGAACAACAAAAAAACCAACCTCGCTCAATTGCGTAGCAAAGTGGGCATGGTGTTCCAGCATTTCGAGCTGTTCCCTCATCTCAGCATCATCGAGAACCTGACGCTGGCGCAGGTCAAAGTGCTGAAGCGTGATAAAGCGGCCTCACGTGAGAAAGCGCAGGGCTTGCTAAAACGTGTTGGGCTCTCTGCGCACGCGGATAAGTTTCCCGGCCAGCTTTCCGGCGGCCAGCAGCAGCGCGTGGCAATCGCGCGTGCGTTGTGCATGGATCCGGTGGCGATGCTGTTTGATGAGCCGACGTCAGCGCTTGATCCTGAAATGATCAACGAAGTGTTGGACGTGATGGTTGAGCTGGCGAATGAAGGCATGACCATGATGGTGGTAACGCATGAAATGGGCTTTGCGCGCAAAGTCGCTAACCGCGTGATCTTTATGGATGAAGGGAAAATTATCGAAGACACCAATAAGGATGACTTCTTTAACAATCCACAATCCGATCGTGCGAAAGACTTCCTGGCGAAGATCCTGCACTGATTAGCGCAATAAATCGCGCCGCTACGATAAGTGCTCGTACCCGTAGCGGCGCGATTCATCGCGCGGGGGTTATACATTCATAAAATCAGGGTTCAAACGGCTGGCGCTGGAACTGATCGTGCCCGCACTCCGGGCAGCGCGTTAAGCTCTCTGGCGTATAAATCGCCCGTGTGAAGCCGCACTTCTCACAGACTAAATTCCCCAGCCCCACCACTTCACCGCTCTGGTAGACGCCGTGATGGCGCAAATCCTGAAACACTTCACGCCACTCGAGCTGACTTTTATCGGTGATATCCGCCAGCTCTTTCCACAGGCTTTCACGAATCACGCGCAAAAACACTGAATCGCCGACCACATCAGAAGACTCCTGATAGCTCAGCGCAAACTCGTGTAAATCGCGCCGCACGGCGCGCATCACTTCATTGACCTCGGCGGGTGACAACGTTTTTTTCGCCAGCAAACTTTGCCGCGCCTCGGCCACCAACGCATCAACATCGCGCTCGCCATGATCCAATCGTTGGGATAATGCTTCAATCGTTGCACGGTATTCCTGCGCCACGTTATTCATTTTATTCTCCTTTCCGCTGCGGATACTGCTGTTAAGTTTAGCGGTTTTGTCACAATTGCATCGGCAGCAACCTAAGAAATCACAAAAGGGTGAAAGCGGCGGCGCATTCGGCAGAAATCCGGCCGGCGAGGGCGTGAAAAGTTGTTGATGCGCAGCCTTATGGGTATGCTATGCGGATCTAAAAGTATGCTTAGCGATTTTCACAAAGGACCACAGGCAGCCATGCAAGAGCAATACCGCCCGGAAGAGATAGAATCCCGCGTCCAACAACACTGGGACGAAAACGAAACCTTTAAAGTGACCGAGCAGGAAGGCAAAGAGAAATATTATTGCCTTTCGATGCTGCCCTATCCTTCTGGCCGCCTGCACATGGGGCATGTGCGTAATTACACCATTGGCGATGTGATTGCGCGTTACCAGCGTATGCTCGGCAAAAACGTTCTGCAGCCAATTGGCTGGGATGCGTTTGGTCTGCCAGCCGAAGGTGCTGCGGTGAAAAACAACACCGCGCCGGCGCCGTGGACGTACGACAACATCGCTTACATGAAGAACCAGTTGAAATTACTGGGCTTTGGCTATGACTGGAGCCGCGAACTGGCGACCTGCCAGCCAGAATACTATCGCTGGGAACAGTGGTTCTTCACTAAGCTGTATGAAAAAGACATGGTCTATAAAAAGACCTCGGCGGTGAACTGGTGCCCGAACGATCAGACCGTGCTGGCCAACGAACAGGTTATCGACGGCTGCTGCTGGCGCTGTGATACCAAAGTTGAGCGCAAAGAGATCCCACAGTGGTTCGTCAAAATCACCGCCTATGCGGAAGAGCTGCTCAACGATCTCGATAAGCTGGAAGATTGGCCGGAGCAGGTCAAAACCATGCAGCGCAACTGGATTGGCCGCTCTGAAGGCGTGGAAATCACCTTTGACGTTGCCAACAGCGCTGAGAAGCTGACCGTTTACACCACCCGTCCAGACACCTTTATGGGTGCAACCTATGTGGCGGTTGCCGCAGGTCACCCACTGGCGCAGCAAGCAGCTGCCACTAATCCTGCGCTGGCTGAATTTATCGACGAATGCCGTACCACCAAAGTCGCCGAAGCCGACATGGCAACGATGGAGAAGAAAGGCGTGGCCACCGGCCTGTTCGCTATCCATCCGCTGACCGGTGAAGAAATTCCGGTGTGGGTCGCTAACTTCGTGCTGATGGAATACGGCACCGGCGCGGTAATGGCTGTTCCAGGCCACGATCAGCGTGACTGGGAGTTCGCTACCAAGTACAACCTGAACATTAAGCCGGTGATCCTGAATCTCGACGGTTCTGAACCGGACCTGAGTGCTGCCGCGATGACCGAAAAAGGCGCGCTGTTCAACTCGGGTGAATACAACGGTCTGGATCATCAGGCGGGCTTTAACGCCATCGCCGATGCGCTGGCTGCCAAAGGCGTGGGCGTGCGTAAAGTCAATTACCGTCTGCGCGACTGGGGCGTTTCCCGTCAACGTTACTGGGGCGCGCCAATTCCAATGGTGACGCTGGAAGATGGCACCGTGATGCCAACGCCAGAAGATCAGTTGCCGGTCATCCTGCCAGAAGACGTGGTAATGGATGGTATCACCAGCCCAATCAAAGCCGATCCTGAGTGGGCCAAAACCACCGTTAATGGCCAGCCTGCGCTGCGTGAAACCGACACCTTTGACACCTTTATGGAGTCATCCTGGTACTACGCGCGTTATACCTGCGCCAACTATCATGAAGGCATGCTGGATCCGGCGGCGGCGAACTACTGGTTGCCGGTCGATCAGTATGTTGGCGGTATCGAACACGCCATCATGCACCTGATGTATTTCCGCTTCTATCACAAGCTGCTGCGTGATGCTGGCCTGGTAAACTCTGATGAGCCGGCTAAACGCCTGCTGTGTCAGGGCATGGTGCTGGCTGATGCGTTCTACTACCTCGGCGTGAACGGCGAGCGTAACTGGGTTTCTCCGGTTGACGTGACCGTAGAACGCGACGAGAAAGGCCGCATTATCAAAGCCACTGACAACGAAGGTCGTGAAGTGGTTTACGCCGGCATGAGCAAAATGTCGAAGTCGAAAAACAACGGCATCGATCCCCAGCTGATGGTTGAGCGTTACGGTGCAGATACCGTTCGTCTGTTCATGATGTTTGCTTCGCCAGCAGAGATGACGCTGGAGTGGCAGGAATCGGGCGTTGAAGGTGCTAACCGCTTCCTGAAGCGCGTATGGAAACTGGCTTACGAGCACATTGCGAAAGGCGCGACCGTGGCGCTGGACGTCAATAACCTGAATGACGACCAGAAAGCGTTGCGTCGCGATCTGCACAAAACCATCGCCAAAGTGGCCGATGATGTGGGTCGTCGTCAGACGTTCAACACCGCCATCGCTGCCATTATGGAGCTGATGAACAAACTGATCCGTGCCCCGCAGGAGAGCGAGCAAGATCGCGCGCTGCTGCAGGAAGCGCTGGTCGCAGTGACGCGTCTTCTCTATCCATTCACCCCGCACGCCAGCTATGTATTGTGGCAAGCGCTGGGCGGCGAAGGCAGCATCGACGAAGCCAGCTGGCCGGTAGCCGATGAAGCGGCCATGGTGGAAGATTCGCTGCTGGTGGTGGTGCAGGTGAATGGCAAAGTGCGCGGCAAGATTACCGTTGCGCCGGATGCCACGCAGGAGCAGGTGCAGGCGCGTGCTGCGCAGGAGCATTTGGTGGCGAAATATCTGGATGGCGTCACCATTCGTAAAGTGATTTATGTCCCTGGCAAACTGCTTAACCTGGTCGTAGGTTAAGTTCAGGAGGAACTGTGCGACAACTGATTATCAGGCTGTTTGTCCTGTTTGCGGTAGTGATTACCGCAGGCTGTGGTTTCCACCCGCGCGGCACCACCTCGGTGCCGAGTGAGATGAAAACCCTTATCGTCCAGAGCGGCGATCCCTATGGCCCACTGGCACGTGCCGTGCGCCAGCAGCTGCGCATCAACAATGTCACCATCATTGAAGACAGCAAAGCGGCCAGCGCCAAATACCCAACGCTGCGTCTGGGTGCTGAAGGCCAGGGACGCGATACCGCATCGGTGTTTATCAGCGGTACCACCGCGGAATACTCGCTGGTGATGACGGTCACCGCACAGGTTCTGCTGCCGGGTAAAGGTATCTACCCGATCAGCACCACCGTGTATCGTTCTTTCTTCGACAACCCGAACGCCGCACTGGCGAAGGATGCCGAGCAAGATATGATCGTGCAGGAGATGCGTCAGCGCGCGTCCGAGCAGTTAGTACGTAAACTGCTGACCGTGCATGCCGCGCAGGAAAGCAACAAAGATACTTTGCCGCAGCCTGAGACGATTGCACCGGGACAGAACTCACCGGAAGTGTCCTCTTCGTCAGCTACCAGTCTGCAATGATCAGGATTTATCCTGAACAACTGAGCGCGCAGCTTCGAGAGGGGCTGCGCGCCTGTTATTTTCTTACCGGTAATGAACCTCTGCTGATTCAGGAAAGCGCAGATGCAATCCGTGCTACCGCCAGCGCACAGGGATTTGAAGAGCACTTCAGCGTCACCATTGATGCGCAAACCGATTGGGATGCGATCTTCGTTAGCTGCCAATCGCTCAGCCTGTTTACCCAACGCCAAACCCTGACGCTGCAACTGCCCGAAAACGGCCCCAATGCCGCTATCGCCGAGCAGTTAGTGAAACTCTCCACGCTGCTGCACAGCGATATTTTGCTGGTGCTGCGCCTGGCGAAACTGACCAAAGCGCAGGAGAACAGCGCCTGGTTCAAAGCGCTGAGTACGCAGGCGGTAATGGTTCCGTGCCAGACGCCTGAACAGGCACAGCTGCCGCGCTGGGTGGCGAGTCGCGCCAAAACGATGAAACTCAGCGTAGATGATGCGGCGATCCAGCTGCTTTGCTACTGCTACGAAGGGAATCTGCTGGCGCTGTCGCAGGCGCTGGAACGCTTATCGCTGCTGTGGCCGGATGGCAAATTAACGCTGCCGCGCGTGGAAGCCGCCGTCAACGATGCTGCGCACTTTACCCCGTTCCATTGGGTGGATGCATTGCTGGCAGGGAAAAGTAAACGCGCCCTGCACATCCTGCATCAGCTGGAAAAAGAGGACAGCGAAGCGGTGATTCTACTGCGCACGCTGCAACGCGATTTACTCACGCTGCTGCACCTGCAGCGGAATCAGGCGAAACAAGCGCTGCGCACGCTGATGGATCAGCAACGTATCTGGCAAAACCGTCGCGCGCTGTTTACTGAAGCCTTGCAGCGCCTTGATGCACAGCGTTTACAGCGCGCGGTGCATTTGCTGGCAGAGCTGGAACTCAGCATGAAGCAGGATTACGGACAAAACCTGTGGCCGCAGCTGGAAACACTGTCGCTACTACTGTGTCACCGCGATTTCCCATTGAGCTTTACTGATGTCTAAACTCTACGCTCTGTTTGGCGGCACCTTCGATCCGATTCACTACGGCCATTTGCGCCCGGTAGAAGCGCTGGCACAGCAAGTGGGATTAAAAAAGGTCACGCTGCTGCCGAACAACGTGCCGCCGCATCGCCCGCAGCCGGAAGCCTGTGCACAACAGCGCGTTGAGATGCTGCGCTGTGCTATTGCCGATCGCCCGCTGTTTGATATTGATACGCGCGAACTGGCGCGTGCAACGCCGTCCTGGACAGTTGCCACGCTGGAAGCACTGCGTGCGGAACGCGGCCCAAAACAGCCCCTCGGGTTTATCATTGGTCAGGATTCTCTGCTAACTTTAGCCAAATGGCATCGCTGGCAGGATCTATTGTCGCTGTGCCATTTGCTGGTGTGTAAGCGTCCAGGTTACGCCGCGCAGATGGAGACGAAAGAGATGCAGCAGTGGCTTGATGAGCATCTCGCCGATGAGGTGCAGCAACTCCATCACGCACCGGCGGGACACATCTGGCTGGCGGATACGCCGCTGTTCGACATTTCCGCCACCGAAATCCGTCAGCGCCGCCATGCGGGCATCTCCTGCGCGGATTTACTGCCAGATGCAGTGATCGGCTACATCGATAGCGTTGGCTTATATCGCAGCTAAAGGCAGCATGCTATACTGCGCCGCTTCATTTTCGGCTACCTTTCTCGCATCGTTAGCCCGTCCGTAATCACCTGTTTTTAAGGGGAACCTTTTGCAAGGTAAAGCACTCCAAGAGTTCGTTATTGATAAGATTGATGATCTCAAAGGCCAGGACATCATTGCTATCGATGTTCAGGGCAAATCCAGCATCACCGATTGCATGATCATTTGCACCGGCACTTCAACACGTCACGTCGCTTCTATCGCCGATCATGTGGTGCAGGAATCGCGCACTGCGGGCCTTAAGCCGCTGGGTGTAGACAGTAAAACCGCCTCCGATTGGGTGGTCGTTGACCTGGGTGACGTGATTGTGCACGTGATGGAAGCAGAGAGCCGCCAGCTGTACGAGCTGGAAAAACTCTGGAGCTAAGACGTGAAACTGCAGCTTGTGGCCGTCGGCACCAAAATGCCCGACTGGGTTCAGACCGGTTTCATGGAGTATCTGCGCCGCTTCCCGAAAGATATGCCGTTTGAACTGATCGAAGTAACTGCCGGCAAACGCGGCAAGAACGCTGACATCAAACGCATTCTGGAAAAAGAAGGTGAAGCGATGCTGGCCGCCGTGGGTAAAGGCAATCGTATTGTCACGCTGGATATCCCCGGACAGCCGTGGGAAACCCCACAGCTGGCGCAGCAGCTTGAACGCTGGAAACTGGATGGCCGCGATGTCAGCCTGTTAATCGGCGGTCCGGAAGGACTGGCGCCCGCGTGCAAAGCCGCTGCTGAACAAAGCTGGTCACTGTCAGCGCTCACGTTGCCACATCCGCTGGTGCGTGTGCTGGTAGCGGAAAGCCTGTATCGTGCGTGGAGCATCACCACGAATCATCCTTATCATCGTGAATAAACGCCTGACAACCCCAGACAATAAATGTAGCGGATGAAATTACAGAGCAACGCCTTTCGCGATTACACTGCCGAACAGAAACTTTTTGTCCGCCGAGCATTGGTGGCTTTTGTTGGCATTCTGCTGCTCTCCAGCATTCTGGTGGTCAACATGTACCACCTGCAAATTCTGCGCTTTGACGACTACAGCACCCGTTCAAATGAAAACCGCATTAAGCTGGTGCCGGTGGCACCGAGCCGCGGCATTATTTTCGATCGCACCGGCGTCCCGCTGGCAGTAAACCGCACGATTTATCAGGCCGAACTGATGCCGGAAAAGGTCGACAACCTGAAGCAGACCTTGCAGGATCTGCGTCCGGTACTGGATCTGACCGACGACGATCTCGATGCGTTTGACAAAGAGCGCAAACGCTCGCGCCGCTTTACCTCGATTCCGGTCAAAATCGGTTTAAACGAAGTGCAGGTGGCGCGTTTCGCCGTCAATCAATACCGTTTTCCTGGCGTGGAAGTAAAAGGCTATCAGCGCCGCTACTATCCGTATGGCCAGACGCTGACGCACGTAGTGGGCTACGTCTCCAAAATCAACGATCGCGACGTTACACGCCTCGATCAGGAAGGCAAATGGCCGAACTATGCGGCTACGCATGATATCGGCAAGCTCGGCATCGAAAACTATTACGAAGATGTGCTGCACGGTAAAACCGGTTATGAAGAGGTTGAAGTTAACAACCGTGGCCGCGTCATTCGACAGCTGCACGAGCAATCTCCGCAGGCCGGACGCGATATCTACCTGACGGTTGACCTCAAACTGCAGCAGTACATCGAAACCTTGTTGACCGGCAGCCGCGCGGCAGTGGTGGTGAGCGATCCACGCACCGGCGAAATTCTTGCACTGGTTTCTACCCCCAGCTACGACCCGAACCTGTTTGTCGACGGTATCTCGAGCAAAGATTATAAAGCGCTGTTAAGCGACGAAAACCGTCCGCTGTATAACCGTGCGCTGCAGGCCTCCTATCCCCCAGCGTCAACGGTGAAACCTTACGTTGCCGTGTCGGCGCTGAGCGCAGGCGTGATCAACCGCAATACCAGCCTGTTCGATCCCGGCTGGTGGCAACTGCCCGGCTCGGAAAAGCGCTATCGTGACTGGAAAAAATGGGGCCACGGTCGCCTGAACGTCACTAAATCGCTGGAAGAATCGGCGGATACCTTCTTCTATCAGGTTGCCTACGATATGGGCATCGATCGCCTGTCAGAGTGGATGACCAAGTTTGGTTACGGCCATCGCACCGGCATTGATCTGCCGCAGGAGAGCGCGGGCAACATGCCCACGCGCGAATGGAAGCTGAAGCGCTTTAAGAAGCCGTGGTATCAAGGTGATACAATTCCGGTGGGTATCGGCCAGGGTTACTGGACCGCGACCCCCATTCAGATGAACAAAGCGATGATGATCCTGATTAATGACGGTGTGATCAAAGTGCCGCACTTACTGCGCGCCACGCGTGAAGGCCAGGTCATGGTGCCCTATCGCCAGGTTCCGGATGCGCCGATTGGCGATATTCATTCAGGTTACTGGGAAATTGCCAAAGACGGCATGTATGGCGTAGCCAACCGCGCCAACGGTACCGCGCACAAGAGCTTTGCCGATGCGCCCTACAAAATCGCTGCCAAATCCGGTACCGCGCAGGTTTACGGACTGAAAGAAAATGAAGTCTATAACGCGCACAAGATTGCCGAACGTCTGCGTGACCATAAATTAATGACTGCCTATGCGCCTTACGATAAACCGCGCGTGGCCGTCACCATGATTCTGGAAAACGGCGGCGCAGGCCCGGCTGTCGGCACCGTGATGCGCCAGATTCTCGACCACATTATGTTAGGCGACAACAATACCGTGCTGCCAGAAGCCGCACCGACACCGCCCGGCTACGAAGGTGAATGACAATGTCCATGAACGATAGTCCGCAGAAAAGATCGATCTGGACGCGCATCCATATCGACCCCCTGTTTATGCTGATCATTCTCAGCTTGCTGACCTACAGCGCCATCGTCATCTGGAGCGCCAGCGGACAGGATCCAGGCATGACCGAGCGTAAGTTCGGGCAAATTGCCATGGGCATCATCGTTATGCTGGTGCTGGCGCAGGTGCCGCCGCGCGTCTATGAAAGCTGGGCGCCCTATCTCTATATTGTCTGCGTGATATTGCTGATAGCGGTGGACGCATTTGGTCACATCAGTAAAGGCGCACAGCGCTGGCTCGATCTTGGTTTTGTGCGTTTTCAGCCCTCGGAGATTGCCAAGATTGCCGTGCCGCTGATGGTGGCGCGCTTTATTAACCGCGATGTCTGCCCGCCGACGCTGAAAAACACCGGCATCGCGTTGATTCTGATTTTCATGCCGACGCTGCTGGTGGCGGCACAACCCGATCTCGGCACCTCGATTCTGATCGCCGCTTCCGGCCTGTTTGTACTGTTCTTATCCGGCATGAGCTGGAAGCTGATTGGTATCGCGGTATTGCTGGTCGCCGCCTTTATCCCGATTTTGTGGTTCTTCCTGATGCACGATTACCAGCGCGCCCGCGTGATGATGCTGCTGGACCCGGAAAGCGATCCGCTCGGCGCCGGTTATCACATCATTCAGTCGAAGATTGCTATCGGTTCCGGTGGCCTGCGCGGCAAAGGCTGGCTGCACGGCACCCAATCGCAGCTGGAATTCCTGCCTGAACGCCATACCGACTTTATTTTTGCCGTTTTAGCGGAAGAACTTGGTCTGGTTGGCGTGTTGTTACTGCTGGTACTCTATTTGCTGCTGATCATGCGCGGACTGATTATCGCGGCGCGTGCGCAAACCACCTTTGGTCGCGTGATGGCGGGCGGTTTGATGCTGATTTTATTCGTTTATGTTTTCGTTAACATTGGCATGGTAAGTGGTATCTTACCGGTGGTTGGCGTACCGCTGCCGCTGGTGAGCTACGGCGGATCGGCATTGATTGTGTTAATGGCTGGATTTGGCATCGTGATGTCGATCCATACTCATCGAAAAATGTTATCTAAAAGCGTTTAAGAGGCTGCACATGCGTAAGGACTGGCTTGGGGTTGCACTGGCATCATTGGTACTGGCTGCCTGTTCCACACCGGAACCGCAGAATAATACTGCGCCACCGCAACCGGCCTATAACGGCCCGGTAGTGGAAATTCCTGGCGTGGAACCACGCTATGAACCGATCAATCCTTCCACCAGCCAGGATTACAGCGTCAACGGTAAAAACTACCGCGTGATCAAAGATCCCTCGAACTACAGCGAAGTGGGTTTAGCCACCTGGTACGGTGACGAAGCGCAGGGGAATCGCACCGCTATCGGTGAATCTTACGATCCGGAAGGCATGACCGCCGCGCATCCAACGCTGCCGCTGCCGAGCTATGTGCGTGTCACTAACCTCGCCAACGGCCGCCAAATTGTGGTACGCGTCAACGATCGTGGCCCTTACACGCCAGGCCGCATTATCGACTTGTCGCGTGCGGCGGGCGATCGCCTGAATATCTCTAACAACACCCGCGTGCGCGTTGATTACATTAAAGTGGCGCCGGATGGTTCCGTTTCCGGTCCCGGCACCATCGGTACCACCGTCGCCAAACAGAGCTACGCCCTGCCCGCGCGTCCCGATCTCGGCGGCGGCATGGTGATGATGGGCGGCAGCGCCAATGCGGCGCCAGCGCCTGCACCGCAGGATGTGCGCGCTGTCGATAACAGCACCTTGCGAAGCAATGACAGCATGGGTGCGCCCGTCCAGAGCAGCGGTTTTCTCGGCGCACCACAGCCGTTAGCTACGGGCGTGTTGGAAGGCAACGAGCCGGTTGCCGCCCCAGCCCCAGCAACGTCTTCCACGCCAGCCGCCGCACCCGCTACCAGCCAGAATGCCCATGCCGGCAGCGGTTATGTGGTTCAGGTCGGCGCGATTAACGATCCGGCGCGTGCACGTCAGCTGGCCGAAAGTCTGGGTAAACGCTTTGGCGTGCCGGGCGCGGTTGAAGCCAATGGCAACGTCTATCGCATTCAGTTAGGTGGCTATAAAAGCCGTGCCGAAGCCGCTGCCTTGCAGCAACGTCTTAACACTGAAGCGCAAATGAGCTCATTTATTACCACTGCCCGTCCATCGATGTAACGGACAGTGACATTTCCTGCTGAAACTGATTTGCAAAGCAAGATGTCGCCCGATCGGACGTTTGCTATAGTTAGGCACTTTTTTCACTCTAAACCCACGGATGTTGTAGTCCTGAACATGAATACGCTGAAACCTTCTCGTTTTCTGAAACGCCTGACAGTGGGATCACTGGTCGCCCTTTCTCTCAGCCATGCCGCATTTGCGGACGATGTTAATCTTAAGACTATGATTCCGGGTGTACCGGACATTGATGCTGAAGCTTATGTGCTGATCGACTATAACTCCGGCAAAGTGCTGGCCGAAAAGAACGCGGATGCACGCCGCGATCCGGCAAGCCTGACCAAGATGATGACCAGCTACGTGATTGGTCAGGCGGTCAAAGCGGGAAAAATCCATAACGATGACATCGTGACCGTGGGTAAAGATGCCTGGGCAACCGGTAATCCGGTATTCAAAGGTTCATCACTGATGTTCCTCAAGCCTGGCGATCGTGTGCCGGTTTCTCAGCTGACGCGCGGTATCGTGCTGCAATCAGGTAACGACGCTTGTGTAGCGATGGCGGATTACGTTGCTGGCAGCCAGGACGCATTCGTCAACCTGATGAACAACTACGTTGGCGCGCTGGGTCTGAAAAACACCCACTTCCAGACCGTGCACGGTTTGGATGCCGAAGGCCAATACAGCTCGCCGCGCGATATGGCGTTGATCGGCCAGGCGCTGATCCGTGACGTACCCGATGAGTACGCGGTTTACCGTGAAAAAGATTTCACCTTTAATAATATCAAGCAGACCAACCGTAACGGTTTGCTGTGGGATACCAGCCTGAACGTCGATGGCATTAAAACCGGCCACACAGACGCAGCGGGTTACAACCTGGTCGCCTCGGCAACAGAAGGCCAGATGCGTTTGATCTCCGCGGTGATGGGCGGTCGTACCTTTAAAGGCCGTGAAACCGAGAGCAAGAAGTTGCTGACGTGGGGCTTCCGCTTCTTTGAAACCGTCGCACCGCTGAAAGCGGGCAAAGAGTTTGCCTCTGAGCCTGTGTGGTTCGGTGACAGCGATCGTGTCCAGCTGGGCGTGGAGAAAGATGCCTATCTGACCATTCCGCGTGGCCGCATGAAAGATCTCAAAGCCAGCTATGTGCTGAACAACACTGAACTGCATGCGCCGCTGCAGAAAAATCAGGTAGTGGGCAGCATCAACTTCCAGCTCGACGGCAAAACGGTGGAACAGCGTCCGCTGGTGGTGCTGAATGAAGTGAAAGAAGGTGGTTTCTTCGGCCGCATCATCGATTACATCAAACTGATGTTCCACCACTGGTTCGGCTAAGGCGCGCTTGAAAAAACGCCAATTTGCCCCCAATTAAGTTACTATCTTTGCTCCCGCCTCGGCGGGAGCCTGTTTTTTAAGCACCGGAGTCAATGTATGAAAACCAAATTGAATGAACTGCTCGAATTCCCTACGCCTTTCACTTACAAAGTGATGGGTTTGGCGCAACCGGAGCTGGTTGATCAAGTGGTTGAAGTGGTGCAGCGCCACGCGCCAGGCGATTACAAACCGGACGTTAAGCCAAGCAGCAAAGGCAACTATCACTCTGTTTCCATTACCATCATCGCCACCCACATTGAGCAGGTTGAAACCCTGTATGAAGAGCTAGGCAACATCGAAATCGTGCGCATGGTGCTGTAATTCTGGCGCTGGCAAAGTCCGCTTTGCCAGCGTTATACTCTGCCTTCCACTCTTTACCGGATCTCTGCTTTGTCAGCTAATACGCTTCTTGTTCGTCAACTCGGCCAGCGCGATTGGCAACCCATCTCCGATGCCATGCATCACTTTACCGATCAACGCGACAGCAGCACTGCCGATGAAATCTGGCTGGTGGAACATCATCCGGTGTTTACCCAGGGTCAGGCAGGGAAAGCTGAACATCTGCTGATGCCGGGCGATATTCCGGTGGTACAAAGCGATCGCGGCGGCCAGGTAACCTATCACGGCCCCGGCCAACAGGTGATGTATGTGCTGATTGACGTG
Organism: Pantoea endophytica; assembly: GCF_002858935.1. Taxonomy (GTDB): domain Bacteria; phylum Pseudomonadota; class Gammaproteobacteria; order Enterobacterales; family Enterobacteriaceae; genus Pantoea; species Pantoea leporis. The sequence goes on from NZ_PJRT01000025.1 coordinate 171,635, forward strand.
AAACGTCGCAAGATGGGCGTGCGCGAGTTAGTGACGGCGTTAGAAGAAACGGTGATCGCCACGCTGGCCGACTATGACATCAGCGCGCGGGCGCGACCGGATGCGCCGGGCGTGTACGTTGGCGATGACAAGATTTGTTCGCTGGGGCTGCGTATTCGTAAAGGCTGCTCGTTTCACGGCCTGGCGCTGAATGTGGCGATGGATTTAGCGCCGTTCCTGCGCATCAACCCGTGCGGATATGCCGGGATGCAAATGACGCAGCTTAGCCAGCTACAGCCGGGCGTTACACCGGCCGATGTGCAGCCGCGTCTGGTGCAGCATTTCGCCCGTTTAACCGGATTTACCCAACTGGAATGGCAAAGTGATGCCGCGGTCTGACCTTGACTGTACGTGCCTATTTACAAAATTGTAACTTTTGCACCGGCGAATCGGCTGCTTATGGGTAGACGAGATGATATAATTTTTGCCATATTTTCAAAAAAAGTTGAAAGCCTGGTTCTCAGTTTGAGTGAGGAAGCTTTCAAATCGCAATCCCGACCGGAACCTGCAGATTTATGAGTAAACCAATTCAGATGGAACGTGGCGTCAAGTATCGCGATGCCGACAAAATGGCGCTAATCCCGGTGAAAACCGTGATGGTTGAGCGTGAAGAAATTCTGCGTAAGCCGGAATGGATGAAGATCAAACTGCCTGCGGACTCCAGCCGCATTCAGGGCATCAAGGCCGCGATGCGTAAAAACGGTCTGCACTCGGTGTGTGAAGAAGCCTCCTGCCCTAACCTCGCAGAGTGTTTCAACCACGGTACCGCGACCTTTATGATCCTCGGCGCGATCTGTACCCGTCGCTGCCCATTCTGCGACGTGGCGCACGGCCGTCCGAATATGCCTGACGCTAACGAACCGCTGAAACTGGCACAAACCATCGCCGATATGGCGCTGCGTTATGTGGTCATCACTTCTGTGGACCGTGATGATCTGCGCGACGGCGGTGCCCAGCACTTTGCTGACTGCATCAGCGCGATTCGCGAAAAAAGCCCAACCATCAAAATTGAAACATTGGTGCCGGACTTCCGTGGTCGTATGGATCGCGCGCTGGAAATCCTCACCGCGACGCCACCGGATGTGTTTAACCACAATCTGGAAAACGTGCCGCGCGTTTACCGTCAGGTCCGTCCTGGCGCCAACTACGATTGGTCACTGAAATTGCTGGAGCGTTTCAAAGAAGCGCATCCGGATATCCCGACTAAATCGGGTTTGATGGTCGGTCTGGGCGAAACCAATGCTGAAATCATTGAAGTGATGCGCGATCTGCGTCGCCACGGCGTCACCATGCTGACGCTGGGACAGTATTTGCAGCCGAGCCGTCACCACTTGCCGGTGCAGCGCTACGTTAGCCCGGCCGAGTTTGACGAAATGAAAGAAGAAGCAATGGCGATGGGCTTCACCCATGCCGCCTGCGGCCCGTTTGTGCGCTCCTCTTATCATGCTGATATGCAGGCCAAAGGTCTGGAAGTTAAGTAATATGCTTCGCGATTGCGCTCTTACCAGGGTGCAATCGCAAATATCCCCTTAAAAGTCTTAATCCCTGTCTCAAATCTGTCGCTTTAATCGCTGAGGCCATAAGAGCCTATTTCTCTTTTCTCAGTGTTTATTTTGAAGGTCAGATAATGCAAGCATCCTCTCACTTAAAGGGGCTCGATTTTCTCCGGGAACCCGATTTGTCAGGTCAAATACCCGATGTGCGGCTCAACAGTGCATCCGGAGAGAGTTTGGATGCGCTTAAAGCGCGCACCACGCCCATAGATAACACCAATCCCTATACTTCATCTCACGCCTCATGTGCCAATGCATTTATCGCTACCGCTATCAGTATTGAGCATCGATACGATGAAATTCATTTAGAGTTGCCATTAAAGGGTCATGAAACTGTCGCTGTGATGCCCGAAGTGGTGCGACACATCATGCCTTATGCTGAAGATATTGCTTTTCAAACTTCTCAGGAGAATGTACTCCCTGTGATTAATGAAGAGCCTGAACCTGAATGGAATTTTGATTTGCTGGAAGCGAAATTCAATGCTCCTCTGCCACAACTGTGGCAACCGGCTATCGGCATGCACCACGAGAGTGTGGAAATTGCCACGCTACCTGAACGCGAGAGTGCCAAACCTCAACTTTTAGTACAGGTACAGTCAAAGGTTATCGCTGAAAATGAGGTCATCATCGATGATCTGAATGAGGATGAAGGGTCTTTCAGCGGTGATGCGCCAGTTGGTACGACGTTATACTTTTATCTTGATGATGTGTGGGTCGGCAGCTCTGAAATTGATAGCCAAGGCCGCTGGCAGTTTGAACTGCCCACCGATATTTCTGTCGCTCAGCATGTTTTTAGTGCAGTCCCCATTAATCCGCAAGGCGTAATGGGTGGCAAAGTTGATTATCCGTTTTTGACTAAGCCTAAAATAGGTGAAATCATTATGCCAATTGATGAGAGTGAATCAGACAAAATTGAAATAGCACTCATTGATGTTATTACAGCCGAGGAAGAAGAAAGACTATCGCTGATACCCTTAATTTTAACTGATGATATGTTGCAGGGCTGGCATACCCAGGATGGGTTGAGCGACTTTGATGGCTTATATGGCTCAACAATATTTGATGTGGATGAGCAGGAAATCATTTACGCCAATTGGCACTAAGACGCAAAAAACAAAAACCAGGCTGGCGACAGTCTGGTTTTTTATCAACGTAATAAATATTTACACTTATTGACGTTCGGCGCAGAGATTACTCTTTGTGGCTGACACGTTCAGCAGGCACTTCTTCAGCGCTGCTTTTGGATGCGCCGGATTCATCATCTTTCATGGCTTTTTTGAAGCCTTTGATTGCGGAACCCAGATCGCCACCCAGTGAACGTAACTTATTGGTGCCAAAAAGCAGTACGATGAGCGCACCGATGATCAGCAGTTTGGCAATACTGATACCTTCCATAATTTACCTTTCAACCAATGTGAAAAACGGACCTGACTATTAACGCGCAGTTTATAAACGGCCTCAACTGCAATCTGTAACAGAGTGAGACCGCCTGCTCAGATAAAGCGGCTGAGAAATGCCTGCGTGCGCGGATGTTGCGGGTTACCAATCACCTGCTCCGGACTACCCTGCTCCACTACCACGCCGCCATCCATAAACACCACGCGATCGGCCGCCTCACGCGCGAAACCAATTTCATGGGTCACGACAATCATGGTTAGCCCTTGATCGGCTAAGGTGCGCATAGTGGCCAGCACTTCGCCGACTAACTCCGGATCGAGCGCCGAAGTGGGCTCATCGAACAGCATCAGCGCCGGTTTAATCGCCAGCGCACGCGCAATCGCCACGCGCTGCTGCTGGCCACCGGATAGATGACGCGGCCAGGCATCGGCTTTGTCACTCAATCCCACGGTCGCCAGCAGCTCACGCGCATGCTTGAGTGCATCCTGCCGTGTAAATTTGTGCACACCTATCGGCGCTTCAATGATGTTTTGCAGCACCGTCATGTGCGGATAGAGGTTGAACTGCTGAAACACCATGCCGATTTTCTGGCGCTGATGAGCAATTTTACGCGCCGACAGACGATGCAGAATACCGCGCTTCAGTTCATAACCGATCTGATCGTCACCGACCACAATCGAACCGGCATTCATGTCTTCCAGATGGTTAATGCAGCGTAAAAAGGTGGATTTACCCGAACCTGATGGCCCGAGAATCACCACCACTTCACCGGGAAACACATCGAGATCGATGCCTTTCAGCACTTCATTATCGCCATAACTCTTCTGCACATTACGCGCACGCACCAGTGGCTGAACTTCACTCATACATCCTCCTTCAGACGGTGCGCGACGGCAGGCGCGGCTTCGTTAGCAGCAACGCGACGTTTATTCACCACCGTGCGGGTGGTGCCACGGGCGTAGTAACGCTCGATGGCGGACTGGCCAAGGTTAAGAATCGAGGTGATAAGCAGATACCAGATCACCGCAACCATCAGCATCGGGATAATTTCAAAGGTGCGGTTATAAACCGCCTGCACTGAGTACAACAGATCGCCCATAGCGATCACACTTACCAGCGAGGTCGCTTTGATCATGCTGATCAACTGGTTGCCGGTAGGCGGAATAATTGAACGCATCGCCTGTGGAATGATCACGCGGCGCAGCGCACGACTGCGACTCATGCCAAACGCCTGGGTGGTTTCGACCTGACCGTTATCCACTGACAGCAGGCCGGCGCGAATGATCTCGGCCATATAAGCCGCTTCATTGAGCGCCAGTCCGGCAATGGCTGCGGTCAGTGGCGTGATCAGATCGTTGGTGTTCCAGCTGGCAAAAGTGATATCCGTCCACGGAAGAGTGATTGCGATGGTGGGAAACAGCGTCGACAGGTTGTACCAAAAGATCAGCTGTACCAGCAGCGGCGTACCCCGGAAAAACCAGATGTAGAGGGACGATAAGCCGCTCAGCAATTTGTTTTCCGAGAGACGCCAGACGCCCAACAGCAGCCCGAGCAGCGTGCCGAGAATCATCGACACCACCGTCAAGCCGAGCGTGACCTGCAGGCCTTTCATCACCGAACCTTCGGTGAACCACTGCAGCACCACGTTCCACTCGAAATTGGGGTTGGTCGCCACCAGCCAGAGGAAGTTCGCGGCAATAACCAGCACCAAAATCCATGAGATCCAGCGCCCATAAGTGGGCGCACTGCGGGCAAAAGCCACATCGCGCTGCTGCACGTCGGCCTTATCCCTGGCTCGCGAATTGTTGGTGACCGGACTCATTTTGCTGCCCCTTGCGCCAGGTTACGTCCCGGTTGCTGCAACACGTTGCCGTCTAATTTCCACTTCTTCATGATGGCCGCGTAAGTGCCATTACTGAACAGCTCTTTGTACGCATCCAGCACCACGTTGCCGAGTTCAGAACCCTTGGGTACCACGGTGCCCTGGAAAATGTCGCCAAAGCCGTTTTTCTTGCCTTTGCCTGACAGCTCCAGCTGACCATTGGCCTGTTCGATGAAGTATGTCAGCGGCGCCTGCGAGGAGAAAAAAGCATCGGAACGTTTTGAACGCACGGCTAAAATCGACGATGGCTGGTCGGTGAAGGATTGCACCACCACCGCCGGTTTACCCGCCGCGACACAGGCATCGGACTGCTTGCGAATCACCTGCTCTGCTGAACCGGCCGCCATTACCGCAATGCGTTTACCGCAGGTATCTTCCAGACCGTTAATCTTCGAGGGATTGCCTTTCTGCACGCCAAACACCACGAACTCCTGCACGAAGTCGATAAAATCAACCTTCTGCTGACGATCCGGATAATCGCCAATCGGGCCAATCGCCATCTGGTAGCGGCCGGAATTAATGCCGGTGAGCACGCCCGATAAACCGCTGACGGTGGCATGTTCAATCTTCACGCCCAGCAATTGTGCCAGCGCTTCGGTGAGATCGGCGGAAGCGCCGTCCATTGAGTGCGGACCGTTAACGATCTCATACGGAGGAAAAGATCCGTTGTTCACCGAGATCATTTTACCGCTGCTTTTGATCTCTGCTGGCAGACGATCGTGCAGCGCCTGATCCACTTTTTGCGCAGGAATCACGTCGGCGGCCTGAGCGAAACAGGCCGTGAGGCCCAATGACAGCGCGATGGCGGTAGCAAGAATTTTCATCAGTCAGATTCCCCAGCGATCAAAGTGGTTTAAGTTCGGGACGCGCAAAACAGCGATTTTCCAGCACCGGCAGTACGCTGCGTGCGTAGGCGATGCGCTGTGGATCGAGATCGGCAAACACCAGCGCGGCCGATTCCGGCGCTTTGGCAATCGCCACGCCCAACGGATCGATTACCAGGCTGTTGCCGATATTGCGTGGCCCGCATTCGCCCACCGCCACCATGTAGCAGGTGTTTTCCAGCGCACGCGCGGTGGTCAGCAATTCCCAGTGCATCTCTTTCAGCGGGCCTTTCACCCACGCTGCCGGCAGCACCAGCACATCCGCGCCGTCAAGCACTAAGCGACGCGCCAGCTCCGGAAAGCGCACGTCGTAGCAGGTCATCAACCCGACTTTCATGCCCGCCACGTCAACCAGCGGCGGAATTTCGCGCCCCGGATTTACGCGCTGCGACTCCTGCATGGCGAAGGCATCGTAAAGGTGCAGTTTCACGTACTCGGCGATGATTTCGCCGTTGCGAATGGCGATCAGCACATTGAGCGCCTTCTGCCCTTCTGTCGGCACGTGCACGCTCATCATGGTGGTCAGATTGTTGCCTTGGCTAACCGCCAGCAGCTGCGTGACGAAAGGACCATCAAGTGGCTGCGCCGCTTTCAATACCAGATCAGGATCGGCGATATCACGCGCCAGCACGCCTTCCGGCAGCACCAGCAGATCAGCACCGCCTGCCAATGCCTGGTTCATCAATCCGATGCAGATATCGGTGTTTTCCTGCCATTCGCGGCTGACGGCAAATTGTCCCATTGCTACTTTCATGGTTATTCTCCTTGCGCCGCAGCCGGAAAAATCGCTTCCGGCGTCAGCAATGTTTGGGTTAGGCCTTGCTGGAACAGCTCATTCGCAAAGTCGGCAATCATCTTTTTGTTAACGGAAAATCCGTTCTGATTCCAGTTGGCCGGTAATTCCTGCGCGGTGCGCCGCAAATCGTCCAGCAGCCACGGCGTGGTGTCGGCGTATTTCTCGCGCTTCTTCATCCACATCTGGTACGAACGATCGATGATGTCGCTCAGCGCCTGAGGCAGCCACGGATGCGCCTCCGCTAAGGCGGGCTTCAGTGCCAGTAAGTGAATGCCCGGCACATAACCGACGCGATTAAAGTAGTCGCGCTCGGCAGCGGCAAAATCCACCTGCAGCTGACGCAAACCCGAATCGGCGAGGAAAAAACCTTCCGGCATAAAAGGGGTAAACACAGCATCCAGCTCGCCCGCTTTCAGCAACGCGATCAGTGGACGCTCACCTGGCGCCGGTTCAATACGCCCCGGACGACCAAAACCGGCCAGACGATCAACAATCGGGTGATCCTCAGTCAAACGCCCGGCAAACCAGTACGCATCATCAATCTCCACGCCCGCTTCACGCAGCACGGTGCGCGTCCAGGTGTTGCCTGAATCCTGCCAGCCGGTGACGCCGATTTTTTTACCTTTCAGCTGCGCTGGCGAGGTAATCGGGCTGTCGCTGCGCGTAATGATGCAGCGCTGACGGAAACCGCGCATCAGAAAGTGTGGCAGGCCCAACAGTGAAGTGTCACCTTTTGCCCGGGCCTGAGCAAAGCGGCTAAACGACACTTCACCGGCATCGTATTTATCGCTGGTGGCGAGGTTATCCACCAGCGTGCCAACGCGATCGATCTCCAGCGTGAAACCTTCCGGCTTGATATCGCCAAGTGCCAGCGGTGTGAAGTAATCCCAGTCACGTACCGCCAGTCTGATGGTTACCATAGTTTTGCCTTCCCCGTCTGTTCTGCCAGCCCTGCGGCTGTGATTATTTATGCAGCAAATAGTGCTTGAATTTGAGTCTAAATCGCGAATACTAATCTGAACAATCTATTATTTGTTACTGAACAAAGGATTTTCTTATGACGCAAAGTGTGGATTTGGAGTGGCTCAGCCAGCAGATCACGGATGCTTCGGTGAAAGGCATCACGCATGCGGCATCCACGCTAATTCGCGATGGGCAGATTGCGGTGGGCATGCAGATGCCGGCGGTACGCGAGTTGGCTGAGCGATTGGGCGTGAGCCCGGCAACCGTTTCCGCTGCCTGGGCGCAACTGAAGAAGCAGAAAGTGCTGGCGGGTAAAGGTCGCAGCGGCGTGTGGGTGAGCGGTAACAGCGTGATGCCGCGTCCGATTCGCTTCGAGAAGATCGGCAATTACGGCGAGAATATTCAGGCGTCACTGGCGATGGCCTCACCGGATCCAACGTTATTGCCGGATCTGCGTCGGGCGATGCTGGCGGGCATTGCGTCGCCGCAACTGAATAGTTATCAGCGTGAGGCGATTTCACCGCAATTGCAGGATGCCGTAACGCCACGTTGGCCCTATCCCGCCGAAGCCTGGTTGGCAACCGATGGCGGCTTCGATGCCATGAACCTGATCGTGCAGACGTTGCTGTCACCGGGCGATCGTGTAGTGATCGAAGATCCTACCGCCACGCGATTACTGGATATTTTAGACAACATGGGTGCAGAAATTCTGCCGCTGCCCTGTGATGAGCAAGGTCCCATTCCCTCGGCGCTGATCACGCTGATGCAGAAATCTCCGGCGATGTTTATCTATCAACCGCGCACACATTCCGCCACCGGAAACAGCGTGAGCCAGCGTCGCAGTGCAGAGCTGGCGCGCGTGCTGGCAAACAGCAGCACCGTCATTGTCGAAGATGACGGCATTGGCGATCTGTCGCGCTACCCGGTGTTTAGCCTCGGCTTCCACTATCCCGAACGCGTGCTGCACGTGCACTCGTTTTCCAAAGCTTATGGGCCGGATTTGCGGCTGGCGGTGTTATCAGGCACCGCAGAAATGGTGAAGCGCCTGCAAGCGTGGCGCAACTTTGGCGTGAGCTGGACCAGCCGTATTTTGCAGGATGCCGTGGCGTGGATGCTCAATGATGAAGAGACTCAGCAGCGTATTCAGCAGGCTAAAGCCACCTATGCGCAGCGTCGCCAGCAGTTACTGGCCGCGCTGGCGAAACGCGGTCTGGTGCTGGAAGAGCGCGATGGTTTGAGCGTATGGATTCCGGTGGAATCGGAGCAGTACGCGATGATCACGCTAGCCGCGCGCGGTATCGCCGTGCTGCCCGGAGAACGCTGTAGCATAAGCAGCCGGCAGTTCATTCGCGTCAGCGCGGCGCTGCTGCCTGTTGCACAACTCGACAGCATCGCCGATGCCATCGTGATAGCCAGCGGACGCGAGCTCAATCTTAACCCAGAGCTTTAATGTGATAGCGCGGTGATTCCACATAGCCTTCACGCGCATAGAACTGGTTGGCTTTGAGGCGCGATGAATGGCAGTGCACTTCCATACGGTCGCAACCGCGTGACCGCGCCAGCTGTTCGGCGTGGTTCAATAACTGCTGCCCGCTGCCTTTGCTGCGCTCGCCTTCGGCAATACAGAAGTAGCTGATGCGCGCAAAATCGCCGGCCAATGCCAGCTGCGGAATAAAGTGCAACGAGAGAAAGCCCAGCACCTGATTGCCGTGTTCCGCGACCAACAACATTTCATCGGGATGATGAATAAGCTGCGCCAAACGTGTATCGATAAATCCTTCCGTCGCGCTATAACCTAATTCGGTTAGCAACGCGCTCAATGCAAAACTGTCTTTTGCCTGTGCCTGACGTATGTTCATCCTGCCTCCTCATTTTCCCTGAGCAGTTATATAGCGTTGCCGGACAAAAATCTGCAAGTAAGCATTGTTGTGGCTATGTTACGGAAGTTATCTGTGAGATGTGCCGCAGAATCTGCCTTGTCACGAGAATGTCATAACGGCTTAAGGCTGGCTTAATCTGGCATTGGCATGCTGAGGGAAATATCTTTCTAAGGCAGGCGAAATGAAGAACCTTATTCCACGCACTTTCGATGAGTTAATGGCACTGAGCATCAGCATGCTTGCCTTAGCGAGCTGGATGATTATTTGGTGGCGAGCCTAAAAATGAATAAAAAAAACCCGCCAGAAGGCGGGTTTTCAGAATTCGAACTGTTAAATTACAGTGCGATAACGTTAGCAGCTGATGGGCCTTTAGCGCCGTCAGTGATTTCGAACTCAACGCGTTGACCTTCAGCCAGAGTTTTGAAACCGTTGCTGTTGATTGCAGAGAAGTGTACGAATACATCTTTGCTGCCATCTTCTGGAGTAATGAAACCGAAGCCTTTCGACTCATTAAACCACTTTACGTTACCTTTGATCTTAGACATCTATATTACCTTTACATGAAAAAAGGACACTAAACTGTGTCGACGTCTAGTACAGCAATTGCGGTGACATTTGTCCAGTGCGTTTTGATGAAAAAGTGATAAATATTGATTTTTTGCATGCCGATCACACTTTATGCGTGCCGCCAGCGCTTAAAACTCAAATCTCAGCCATGCAAAGTAAACGTTGCCGTTATTGTAAGTGCCAGGAATATAAGTCATTTGGAAAGTGGCTGGACCATATCCAATTGATGCTAAAGGCAATATCAGCGGAACCGGGATGTAGCGCCAGTTATCCCGCGCCGTTACACCCGCCGTGTATCCGGCGCCCAAATGAAAGTTCTGATCGCTAAGCGGTCGCCAGGTCGCTTCCCAACCGTAACCGCCAATCGGCTCCCATTTATTGAAGGAGTCCTTGAACGCCATCAGGTACAAACCGTGCCAGTTACCTTTCTCATCCCAGCGCGAAACGCCCGCACCTGCGCCCCACGGGCGCTCGTTGTATTTATCGATGTGTTCATCGTCGTAAGTCCAACGGTTGTGCCAGGTAATCGCCGGCAGATAAAAATCATAATTCTGCGGTTGCGACCAGGTTTGCGACACGTTATCGCTAAAGGTGTTCCAGCCTGATTTGATGGCTTGTGAAGTTGTTACCGCTGATGCCGAAAATGAGACCGATGAGGTCAAAATGCAGCCTAACAAAACTGCAGAAAAGTGCCGATTCACAACGTAATTTCCTGTTAATTCATGCTGAAAAAATGCACTACCCTGAGGTAAATTTTTCAGATTCTTGTACGACGCATTCCTAAGTAATCGCCAAAAGGATATTAAACAACAGGCTTAATATCTCCAGGCTAATTCTCGGTTGACGGCGAATTTTACCTCATGCGGAACGTGAAATTGAAACGCCGGATAAACGGAAAGGTATTACTGAGGGATGTACACAAAGTGCAATCATGTTGTGATGATGACGGCAAGCAATGAGATAGCTTTCAGTGACTTAGTGTCAACTATTCACGCATGGAATAAATTAACAAAATTTATCAATTGAACTCGCCCGACGAATAAGATAAATCTCGATACTCCAGGACGGAGATGGGGAAAAAACTGACATGACTATTCGTTGTAGCCGCTGCGGTTGCACTAAATTTTTTTACACCTTAACGGACTGCAAACAGGTCGATGCAATAAATCATCATGGCGCCTGCTGCGCACAATGTCAGAAACCGTTGACGCTGGGCGATCTTATCCTGCCGATTGCGTCTTTTAATGACAGCGAAAAATCCTATGCTGAATAAAAAATTCAGGCACCCGCAGGTGCCTGTTGTTGTCAGAAAATCAGTTTAAAGACGCCTGTTAGTGTCAGTAACCCAACGATGAAGATGATGGCGATGACCCACAGAATTATTTTCATTGTTCGCTCCTTCAAGTATGAAAAATAACGTGTCTGCTTACCAGTATAGATGATCATTCTGCTTTCGCTGGGCGCTGCGAGAGTGGTCACAACCCTTTGCTATCGTTTCGCTTAATGCCGATTGAATTCTGCGAGACGGGTCGCAGCCTGCGATTTTCCCTCTCCTTGATTCCGCACTCAGCGCCTGTCGACAGTCTAAACTTATAGCGCCTGAAGAGGCCTCGATTGTTATCAATGCCGACGTAACAAGGAGATTCTTATGAGCACGATTAATACCAGCATGGGGCGTTATAGCCTTAAGGCAAAGGATTACGGCAACCACATCAGCGGCAGTATTGCGATTAATGATGAAGGTGGCACGCAACTCACCCTGCAGGAGTTTGAAGAGCACTATCTTGACGATGTCGTCAACAATGTCATTTATCCGATCACTGGCGGAAACCGTGAAATTACCCGCGCGCTGCGCGATCAGATGGTCAAAGCAGGCTTTGAACAGCCGCACTGAGTTTTTGGGCCACACGTTGTGGCCCTTTACTTCTTATCATTGACTTGCGGTTATTACTGGTTTCAGCACAGGATGCATGATTGTTCATGATAAGGAGATTGACCGTATGAGTACTCTGCATCTTATTCCCCCTTCTCGCCTTCATCAGTTTGTTCAAGCCATTTGGTTACATGCTGGCAGCAGCGCCGAAGAAGCGCGCCTGGTCGCCGACCATTTGGTGGCCGCGAATCTGGCGGGTCACGATTCACACGGCGTTGGCATGATTCCGAGCTACATGAAATCGCTGGCACAGGGCTTTTTGCAACTCAACCAACATGCCAGCGTTGCAAAAGACGCCGGCGCGGTGCTGACGCTGCACGGGCACCACGGTTTTGGTCAGGTCGCGGCCTTTGAGGCGATGCAACTCGGTATTGAGCGCGCAGCCAGGTTAGGTATTGCGGCGGTTGGTTTACACCATTCGCACCACATTGGTCGCATCGGCCATTGGGCAGAACAGTGTGCGGCCGCCGGTTTTGTCTCGTTCCATTTTGTTAACGTGATGGGCGATCCGATGGTCGCGCCGTTTAACGGTAGCGATCGTCGTTTTGGCACTAATCCTTTTTGCGCCATTTTCCCGCGCCCCAATGCCAAACCACTGCTGCTCGATTTCGCCACCAGCGGCATCGCCTTTGGTAAAACGCGAGTAGCGTGGAATAAAGAGCAGCAGGTCGCGCCAGGTTATCTGATTGATCATCACGGCCAGCCGACCACCGAGCCAGGCGTGATGCACCAGGCGCCGTATGGTTCACTGATGCCGTTTGGTCTGCACAAAGGCTATGCGCTGGCAACCATGTGTGAAATTCTCGGCGGCGCGCTGTCCGGCGGACGCACCACACATGATGAGACGCTGGTCACCAGCCACGATGCCATTTTCAACTGCATGACCACCATCATCGTGAATCCGGATGCGTTCGATGCGCCTGCGATGCAGGAAGAAGCGGAATCATTCCTGGATTGGGTGAAACAGTCGCCGCAAAGTGGCGATGCACCGATTCAGGTGCCCGGCGAGTGGGAAGAGCAAAACCGCGTGGCACGTGAACGCGATGGCATTCCACTCGACAGCAACAGCTGGGAGCAAATCTGTGACGCGGCGTTACAAGCGGGAATGCCGCAAGAGGAACTCGCGGCGTTCCGCGCCTTAACGCAGTAAACCGCAAGCGGCTGAGGCGCAGTGCCTCAGCCTTGATGCTTAGATGACGTTGGCGAGCAGTAAGCAACCCAGCAAACCGCACACCGAAATAATGGTTTCCAGCGCCGACCATGAGCGGAAAGTTTCGCCGATGGTCAGGTTGAAATACTCCTTAAACAGCCAGAAGCCCGGATCGTTGACGTGAGAGAAAATCACGCTGCCGGAGCCGACCGCAATCACCATCAGTTCCGGACTGGCGCCGCTGGTGATGATCAACGGTGCGACAATCCCGCCTGCCGTAATCGCCGCCACGGTAGCGGAACCCAGCGCAATACGCAGCACCGCAGCAATCGACCACGCCATGAAGATCGGCGACAGATTGGTTTCATGCATCATGCTGGCGATATATTTATCGACGCCGCTGTCCACCAGCACCTGTTTGAACGCCCCGCCACCACCAATCACTAACAGCATCATGGCGATGATCTTGATCGAATCGGTGATGGTGCCCATCACGTCATCCATGCTGCGGCCACGGTTGAGACCAAAGGTGAAGATGGCAATCAGCACGGCAATCAAGGTTGCCATAATGGGGTCACCAAAGAACTCGGCATACGGCAACAACACGTGACCTTTCGGCAGCAGCATCTCCGCCACCGCGCGCAACGCCATCAGCACCACCGGCACCAATGCCGTCCAGACGCTGACGCCAAAGCCAGGCATCTCCGCTTCGGTAAAGGTTTTCGGGTTCCACAAGCCTTCCGGGATCGGCTTATCAATGCCTTTCAGGAAGCGCGCATAAACCGGACCGGCAAGAATAACGGTTGGAATCCCCAGCAGCGTTCCGTACAGCAACGTTTTACCCATATCGGCGTTAAACAGCGTGGCGATCGCAGTTGGGCCCGGATGCGGTGGCAGGAAACCGTGTGTGACCGAGAGCGCGGCCGCCATCGGCACACCCACGTACAGCAGCGGTACGCGCGCGGAGGCGGCGATGCTGAACACCAACGGCAGCATCAGCACAAAGCCCACTTCGTAGAACAGCGCAAAGCCGACGGTGAAGCCGGTCAGCACCAGCGCCCACTGAATATGCTTCTCACCAAATTTAGCGATTAACGTGGTGGCGATTCGCTGCGCCCCGCCGCAATCCGCCAGCAGTTTACCCAGCATCGCGCCGAAGCCCATGATCAGCGCGAGGCTGCCCAACGTGCCGCCGACGCCGGTTTTAATCGAAACGATAACTTTGTTGACCGGCATGCCCTGCATCATGCCAACGGCCAGCGCCACCAGAATCAGCGCAATAAATCCGTTCAGTTTGAAACGAATCATCAGCAACAGCAGTAACGCTACGCCAATCGCCACATAGAGTAATGGCATAATTTTTCTCCACTTTTGCGCACGGTAAGTTACCGGCAGCGGTTTATTTTGGTTATCCCAGAGGACATGAGAATCAACAACGTGCACCACAGTAAACATCCTGCTGAGCAATGTTACGGGTATCATGTTAAGGGTAACATTGCGTACAAAGCACCTGGCGCCGCAGCGGAATTTCTGTTTTGCGAAGGTGATCAACTTTTTGCCAGCGGGTTATCAGAATGTTTGCAGCGGGAGTGTCATGGCTTATGGTTACACTTAGGTCTTTGAGCCAAACAAGAAGGACGTGCAGGTGAGTGAGAATCTGATCGAGTTGTACAGTAATCAACAAACCCTGTTTGGGCGCGGCAGCATTGACCAACTGATTCCGCTGCTGGCGGCCAATACCCAGCCGACGCTGCTGTTTTGCGGCCGCTCATTCCTGAATGGTCCGGCCTGGACGCGCTTAGGTGCCGCGCTCAACGATCACATCATCGGTTACGAGATTGTCAGCCATGAAGCCTCGCCAGATGAGATTGATGGCTGGGTGCGACGCTGGCGCGGCCATGTTGATCGCGTGGTGGCGATTGGTGGCGGCAGCGTGCTGGATGCGGCTAAAGCCTTTAGCGCGATGATGCAGCACCCGCTGAATACCGCGCGCTATCTGGAGAAAGTCGGTGATACGCCAGTGCAAGCGGTGACCTTGCCGCTGATCGCCATTCCCACCACGGCCGGCACCGGCAGCGAAGCCACGCAGAACGCAGTGGTGACCGATCAGCAGCATATTCAGGTCAAAGCGTCGCTGCGCCATCCGGTGTTTGTGCCGCAGGTCGCAATTCTCGATCCTGATCTGCTAAAAGGCGCGCCCGACAGCGTGCTGGCAACCTGCGCCATCGATGCCTTCACCCATCTTTTCGAAGCCTATCTGTCGCGCAAAGGCAATTTGTTCACCCAGCAAACTGCGCTTAATGGGCTGCGACTGTTCTTCCAGGCCTGGCCAGATTTAAACCGTGACGACGAGCGTGGAGATGCCGCGCGCGAAGCGATGATGATGGCGTCATGGTTGGGTGGCGTGTGTCTGAGCAGCGCCGGATTGGGCGTGATCCACGGCATTGCCGGTGAGTTAGGGGCGATCAAGCCGTTCCATCACGGCGAAGTGTGCGGACGTTTACTGTTCCCGTTCCTCGAGGTGCTGGCAGAAACCGAGCATGCTGAACAGCAACGTTTGATGGCGCAGTTCGGCCAACAGCTGCTGCCGGACGATCCCGCGCCGCCCGCGCTGGCGTTGAAAGCCTGGATCCAGCAGCAGGCGATCGTGCCGTTCTGGTTAGAGGGCCCAACGCTGTCAGCCACCGACGTTGACTGGATTGTGTCACGCGCCAACAGCAAAAACGGCTGGGTCAGCTACGATGCACCGACGTTAACCGAGATGATCGCCGCCGCCTGGCGCATCGTCTAAATGATAACGGGCAGCCGACGCTGCCCGATTTTTTACTGCTCAGCCACTTTAAACATCGCCATCTCTTGCGCCAGCTGCGCCGCTTCATCACGCAGCGCCTGGGTATTTTCGGCGGTTTGCGTCACCAGCATCAGGTTTTGCTGAATACCGCGCTCCATCTGTGATACGGCCAGCGTCACTTCCGCGATACCTTTGCTCTGCTCATCACCGGCCACGCGCATCTCGCTGACTACCTGCTTCACTTTATGCACGTCGGAAACCAGCTGCGAAAGCTGCTGCCCCGCGCCTTCCACCAGTTTACTGCCGGCCAGCACGTTGCTGTCGGAATCGGCAATCAGCGCTTTGATCTCCTGCGCCGCCGTGGCGCTGCGCTGCGCTAAGGCCCGCACTTCAGATGCCACCACAGCAAAACCACGCCCTTGCTCACCGGCGCGTGCCGCTTCCACCGCCGCATTCAGGGCAAGGATGTTGGTTTGAAACGCGATGCTGTCGATCACCGTCAGAATCTCCGCCACGCGGCGCGACGAGGATTGAATAGCGCCCATGGTGCTCACCACTTCGCCCATCACTTCGCTGCTGCTGCGGGCAATCTGCGCGGTCTGTTCGGCGGCAGCATCGGCCAGTCGGGTATTTTCGGCATTTTGCTGCACGGTGGCGTTAAGCTGCTCCATCGCCGCCGCACTCTGCTCAAGCGCCGCAGCCTGCTCAGCGATTTTCTCCGACAGCGCGGTGTTGCTGTGCGCTAATCCCGATGCGTTGGCCGCCACCGTTTCGCCGCTGCCCTGCACGCGGGTAATCACGCCAGCGATCTTATCGACAAAGCTGTTGAACGCACCGGCAATATCCGCCAGCTCATCGCGCCCACTTTTGGTCAGACGGCGGGTTAAATCGCCATCGCCATTGGCAATCTCATCCAGCGCCGCGTGCGTGGCCTTCAGACGTTGGCCAATGCGTTGGGTAAACGCCCAGGTTAACAGCAGCAGCACGATCATCGCCGGAATCAGGAAAGTGAAGATGTCGCGCATCATGGTACGCGCCAGGCCGCTGACGGCACTTTCCGGCGTTACCAGACCAATCACCCAACCGGTGCCGGGCATGCGGAACAGCGTCACCTGCGCGCTGTTGTGCAAGTAGCCGTCTGCAAAATCCGACAGTTGTAATACATCGCCATCGCCCTTCAGCTGGGCGATACGGGCGGCCAGCGGCGCCAGCCAGCTGGATTTTTCCGCCAGGCTGCTCAAGGTGGTGAGCGATTTCATATCCTGGCCTGGGTAATAGAGCAGATTGCCCGCGCTATCGAGCGCAAAGGCATAACCGCCCGTCACCTGCCCTTTCTGCTGCATAAAGCCCGCAAGATTATCCAGCTGCACATCCAGCGTTGCGACACCGGCAAACCGATCGCCCGCCGCATACGGCACGCTGCAGGTGACCATTTTCACACCGGAGACCGGATCCTGATACACCTCCGACCAACCGCAACGATCGCGCGGTCCGTTACGCACCGCGCTGTACCAGCTTTCCTGTTGATAGCCGTTGCCCGCAGGCAGGTTGTAGTCATCGGAATAGGCCAGCGCGCCATCACCCTGACGCGCCCAGAAG
Source organism: Pantoea endophytica (assembly GCF_002858935.1). Taxonomy (GTDB): domain Bacteria; phylum Pseudomonadota; class Gammaproteobacteria; order Enterobacterales; family Enterobacteriaceae; genus Pantoea; species Pantoea leporis. The sequence goes on from NZ_PJRT01000025.1 coordinate 189,070, forward strand.
AAGCTACGACGCTGCACTCCGGCGCTAAACGCATCGGGTTCCGGCCACACGCCGCCGCCGGCAATGGTTTTATTGCCGCTGCTGTTGATGATTTGTGGGAAGCTTTGCTGCCACAGCGTGGCATCGTGCGGCAACACTTCAGCAAGGCGCGCCATGCTGACGGCCTCGCCTTCAATGCGCACCAGCTGCTGATTTAATTGGCTGACCAGATTGCTACCGGCCTGCTCAATCAGCGTATGGCTGGCTTCGATGACGCGCGGCTGACCGCGCAACAACAGAACGGAAAACACCACTGCGGTGGTGACGCACAGTAATAGCAGGCCACCCAGCGTCATGCGGGCAGCCAAACGGGTTGGCAACATAATTTATCCTTTCTAACCGACTGCATTAACGATTGAGATAAGAAGTGCCGCTCAGCGGCGAATTGTGCGTTCCGTCACAATCGAATATCGGCAAAGCAAGGATTAAATTCAGCTAAAAATGACGATCAGATGACAAACGGCGGTTTACCGGCCAGCATCTGCTCAATCACCTGTAAAACGCCCTCGTCGTTATTGCCCGGCGCTTCAAAGCGGGCCGCATCTTTGACCTTCTGCGGTGCGTTCGCCATGGCAAAGCTGAAGCCCGACTGCTGCAGCATTTCGAGATCGTTACCGCCGTCGCCAAACACCAGAATTTCACTGCGTTCGATGCCCCAGCGTTTGCCCAACAGATCGAGGCCGTGACCTTTATGGTTGCCCGGCACGATCAAATCCACCGATCCATGACCGCTGGACGTGGCGGCAGCCGCCCCCTGATGCAGACGCTCAATGTCCGCCATCAGCGGTTCCACGTAATCATCAGACAGATTCAGCGCAAACTTGAACAGCTTATCGCCCGCCACGTCATCGAGGCTGCGAATCGCCTTCAGGCGGTGGCAATAGTGACGCATTTTCACCAGCCACTTTTCATCAAGGCCTTCGAAGTAGTACGCGCTGTCGCGTCCGCACAGGATGTAACGCAGTTCGGGATAGTTACCGTTGTGCAACGTATCCAGCACCGCATCAATATCCGGACGAGAAAACTCGCCGCAGAATAACTCTTCATCACAATCGATAATCCACGCGCCGTTCTCCGCCACGAAGGCAATTTCGTGGGCGATCTCAGGGAAGAAGGATTTGAGTTGGTAATACTGGTTGCCGCTGGCTACCACAAACTTGATGCCGCGCTGCTTCATTTCCTGATAGCAGGCGTTAAAACGCGCGCGATTGTACTGTTTATTGTCGTCGAGAAAGGTGCCGTCTTTATCCACCGCCACCATTTTTACCACGGTCATCATCACTCCTTAACGTATCGAAAGGAAAAACGGGTCGTAGAGAGAATAACCTGGTGAGCGGATAAAGCGCAGAGAAACACGGATGGCCGCAGCCATCCGCCGGGGAGATTAGTTGAACGCGCCGTTGAGCAGAATCGCGGTAATGATGCCGGTTGCTGCGGCCACCAGCACGTAATTACCGTCGATGTAAGCCCAATGCTCACCGCGCGGTGGTTCATACAAACCACGGTCGCGCCAGTCATCTATGCGATAATGCGGACCACGAAACTCCGGCGGTGCCGGATATCCGCGACGGAAGTCATGTCCGCCCCAAGCGAAGCGGTCGCCACCATGATGCCCTTCCGGCATACGATGGTCAGCATAACGGTCATGACGATCCGGGCCGCGATCGTGACCACGGTCGTGATGATTGCCGCGATCCGGTCCGCGGTCGCCGCCACGATCCGGGCCACGTCCGTGGTCCTGATGCTGGTCGCCGCCGTGCGGCTGCCAGCGCTGGTCACCTGGGCCGTCTGCCCACGAGACGCTAGAAAACAGTGTGCTGCATGCAATAAATGACGCAATAAGAGTTAATGTTGTTTTTTTCATGGTGTTGCCTCCAATGATAACGGCGGTTGCTGTGCCGTTAAGCATTACTATTGATTAACTGGAGACAGAAAAGCATTTCCAAAACTCTTAAAAACCGCATACTTACAGGAAATTACGTCAACTTATCACTTTCTTAACGATTGTGTATTTTCTGACATTAACGGGATCGAAGAGACGAATCAGCGTTTATTGCGGCGAGAGCGGGAAATATAAAGAAAAACCCGATCGCAAGGATCGGGAGGATAATTCAATTTCCATAAATTGCATAAAGGGGTAAACCCTGCAAAAGTGAGGGTAAAACTGAAGCACACAACGCCACATCACTAGCATTGCCAGCAAACAATACCATTTAAAATTGAAAACTTCTTTTGAAAAGGGCTATTTTTCAGAAAAATACGCAAAAAATAAATGACAGAAAAATATTATTTTAGGAACGTTGTTTCAGGATAAATAAGGTCTGTGCTCTGACCAGATTCAGCAAAGACACATTAATTAGGCTTTCAAGCAGCTAATCCACGCTATCAGAAATGGTAAATATCCCTTTAAAAACAACACCATTAACGTCTTAAGCCTTTTAATTCCAGCACGCCACACGCGCAACCTGATGAGTATTTAACAATTACTGCTCCTTATTAGGCCCGGATTGTTTATCACCAACATTAATACACAGCGGTGATTACTATCGTGCTCAAAATTACCCTGCTTGCGTAACGTTTAAATATCACGAGGCAGCCTGATAAACTATTTAGGGTAAACGTTTACATGAGCAGAATATTCGTTTGCACGCTCACTATCTCATGAAGAAGATAAATGGCGCGTTGAGGACGCCGGATGACGTGCTAACGCTGCAGCAGGACGAATCGGTCGACGCACCAGCTCACCGCTGCAATTCGGGCAGCGCTGCGCCAGGATACCTTCCGCGCACGCCACACAGAACGTGCATTCAAATGAACAGATGCGCGCCTCAAGCGACTCCGGCGGCAGATCTCTATCGCAGCATTCGCAGTTAGGACGTAGTTCCAGCATGATTTCCTCCGGTGAGTTTCAGCCACCATCATCACCGTAATAGTGCTGCCGCGCCAGCCAGTGAACAGACATCAGGCGGACAAATCGGGACATCTTGTGTCTGCTCTCTTCACGAGCTTGAGCGAACCATCGATCCTAAAAACATTACTTTCCCCGTTAAGCGTTCTATAGTTCATTCGCCCTATCTACTGACGAGACTATGTAATGCGTATTAAAGGACTTAATTTAGGCTTCTTTATCGTTATTTTGGCGATCGTCACCTTCGCCTTTTTTGATGTGCTGACACCCTATTTTTCTGCCATTTTCTGGGCCGCGATTCTGGCGGTGATCTTCCATCCACTGAAGTCGCTGCTGCGCCGTAAAATGGGCGATCGCAATGGTCTGGCTTCGTTCGCTACGTTGCTGATTATCTGCCTGATGGTGTTCACGCCGCTGGCGCTGATCACCTCTTCAATGGTGGTTGAAGTTAACACCGTCTATACCAAGCTGCAGAACAACTCCGCGCAGTTCCCTGCGGTGTTTGCCGATCTGCTGCAGCATCTGCCTTCCTGGGCACGCAACTACCTCGCCGATAACAACCTGAACAACGCGCAGGAGATTCAGCAGAAGCTCTCTGGCTTTGCGCTGAAAGGCGGCCAATACATGGCGGGCAGCGTGTTCCTGATCGGTAAAGGGACCTTCACCTTTACCGTTGGCTTTGGCGTGATGCTCTATCTGCTGTTCTTCCTGTTGAAAGATGGCGCCTGGCTGGTGAATTTAATTCTGGAAGCGCTGCCGCTTTCAACCTACGTGAAACATCACCTGCTGATGAAGTTCGCAGCGGTATCGCGCGCCACGGTCAAAGGCACGGTGGTGGTTGCGGTGGTACAAGGTGTGCTGGGCGGCATCGCCTTCTGGATCACCGGCATTGATGGCAGCTTGCTGTGGGGCACCTTGATGGCGTTCCTGTCACTGATTCCGGCGGTCGGTTCCGCCATTGTCTGGGTACCAGCAACCATCTTCTTTTTCGCCACCAGCGCCATCTGGAAAGCGCTGTTCCTGATTGGCTTCTTCGTGGTGGTGGTTGGACTGGTGGATAATATTCTGCGTCCGCTGCTGGTCGGTAAAGACACCAAAATGCCGGACTATCTGATCCTGATCTCCACGCTGGGCGGCATGGAAGTGTACGGCATCAACGGCTTTGTCATTGGTCCGCTGATCGCCGCGCTGTTTATTGCCTGCTGGAATCTGCTTTCTGGTCGCGATAACCGTGAGAACTCTGAAGAGATTGACGAAGAGTTTATCGAAGAGGGTAAAACCCGCGAGGAAGAGGGCAAAATCCGCGAGTAAGCGTTTCAAACGGCTACCGTTTATCGGTAGCCGCATTCACGCATGAGAATATCGGCCAGCCATTTGCTATCATCGTGGCATTGATTACGGCTTGCGACAAAAGAGAACAACATGTCCATGGAATCCTCCTTAGCGCGTGAAAATCAGGTTCTGTCAGTCTTCGATTTTGACGGCACGCTGACCATTCACGACAGCTTCATCCCCTTTCTGCGTTTCAGCTTTGGCAAGCGCGCGTTCGCACGCAAAATTGCCAAACTGGCATTCCCTACGCTGCGCTGCATGCGGAAAAAGCTAACGCGTGATGAGTTAAAAGAAGTGTTGATTCACACCTTTTTAACCGGCGTTGAGGAGCAATGGATTCGCCAGCAGGCGCAACTTTTCTGCGCGGCAAACTGGAATAAGCTAATGCGCCCAGCCGGGCTGTTAGCGGTTGCCGCCGAAGTGAACTCCAGCGCCGAAGTGACCATCTGTTCCGCCTCGCCGGCGATGGTATTAGAACCGTTCGCCGAGCGTCTGGGCATCAATCTGATCGGTACCCAATTAGAAGTCGTTGACGGCATTCTTACTGGTAAAATTACCGGCCATAACTGCCGCTGCGGGCAAAAGGTCAAGCGACTGGAAAGCGTTTACGGCCCGCTGCATAACTATCACCTGCGCGCCTGGGGCGATACGCGCGGTGATTTTGAGTTACTGGCCGCCGCGCAGGATCCACACTGGCGTCATTTCCATCCAACGTGGAAAAAACGCCGCGTGCCAATGGAAAAACTGCGCATGCTGCGTCTGGATCCTTAGGCGCACAATTCGGGCTGATCAATAAATCCGGTCAGCCTTTGCTGCATCCAGCCACGGCTTAAACTCCTCCAGCAGCAAATCGTATAACCGGTCTTCCGCCAGGCTGGCAAAGTTGTCGATGGCGAAGAAATGGGTGTTGTCGATGCGGCGATCGTTGAAGTTATCCAAATCCTGCAAAATGCCATAATTACTGCCGCCGAGGCCGACAAATTTCCAGAAGATGGGATAGTTAGCCGAGCGGCGAATCGCCTCTTTGATGGCGCGGGTTTTGCTGATGCCGCCGTCGGTAATGAAAACCACGTACACTGGCAGATCGCTGTGCCTAAAGGTATCAATCAGCTCTTCCATGACCGGCGGTTCATTATTAGTGCCGCCCAGTCCTGGTAAAATCTCCCACGCCGATGTCTTGCCGCCACGCTGGATGGTGGCGATGTAGCCATCAAGATTATCCAGGGTTACATCGGGATATTTCGCGTGCTGCTGACCGAAGCCCCAGACATCCATCGAACCGTCATCATCAAACTGCGCCGCCAGCACCGCAATGCGATCTAATACGGCCTGCACGTTGCCCTTACTAAACTGCCCTTTCATCGAACCCGAGGCGTCCAGTACAAATGCCACCTTCGCTTTCACCGTTTGTAGCTGGTATTTGCTCAGGCTAACGCTGGCGTTTTTCGCCAGGCTCACTAATCGTGGCGCTTTCTGTTGCAGCTTTTTCTCCAGGCTCACCACCGTTGGCGCGGCTGGCTGAGGATCGGGCTGGGCGATATCCACGCCATAATGACGCGCCAGTGGTTCGAGCCCGCCGTTGAATCCCTGCCCCAGAGCGCGCAGCTTCCAGCCGCCATTGTGACGATAAACTTCGGCCAGAATCAGCGCCTTCTCCCCGCGCCCGTGCGTTTCCGGGCTGAATTGGGCAATATCTTCAGCGGTTAAGCTCAGGCTGTTGAGCGCATTGATCGCCTCGTCGCCGTCAATCACTAAGGCGACGGCGATTTTACTGACGCTGGCGGCAATCTTCATCAGATCCAGATTAATGGTGCAGCCTTGCGGCGTGCTCTGCATGACCACACTGCGATTGGCGGTTGTGGGCTGATTGAAGAAGATGAAATCGGCATCGCCACTCACTTTGCCAGCGGCATCGAGCAGGAAAACACTGGTATCCACATCGCCGCGCAACGTGGATGAAGCAGCATAGTGCAGGCGCAACGTCAGTTCGGTGGTGTTCAGCGGCAGGTTCTGGCCCGGTTGTAACATCATAGTTTTAACCTCCTGTTAAGGATGCGTCCTTTGGATAATAAAAAGCCCCGGACCAGCCGGGGCTTTGATAAAATGCTTTGAATCAGACGCTCACGCCGTGCTGGGAAGCCAGCGCTGACAGGCCGCCTGCGAAGCCCTGACCAACGGCTTTGAATTTCCACTCGGCACCATTGCGATACAGCTCACCGAACACCATCGCGGTTTCGGTAGACGCATCTTCAGACAGGTCAAAACGGGCGATTTCAGCACCGCTGTCATTATTGAAGATACGCATGAAGCTGTTGCTCACCATGCCGAAGTTCTGCTTACGCGCTTCGGCATCATAAATGGTCACCGCGAAGACCAGCTTCTTCACCTCAGCCGGTACTTTAGACAGGGTAATTTTAACCTGCTCGTCATCGCCATCGCCGGCACCGGTGCGGTTATCGCCCTGATGCTCAACGGAACCACAAGCGCTCTGCTTGTTGTTGAAGAAGATGAAGCTGGCATCGCTCAGCACTTTACCGTCGTCACCGACCATAAATACTGACGCGTCGAGGTCGAAATCCTGACCATCTGTTACACGTGCATCCCAACCCAGACCCGCCATGGCAACATTCATGGTGGGTGCTTCTTTAGTCAGGGAAACGTTACCGCCTTTTACCAGAGAAACTGCCATTTTAAAGCTCCTGCTTTTAATTGGATGATGCGGGCAGCGCGAAGCTGCCCGTGATAATTAAGACGCGTTGATACCGTACTGAGCACATACCGAAGCGAGGCCGCCGGCATAACCCTGGCCTACCGCGCGGAATTTCCACTCGGCGCCGTTACGGTACAGCTCACCAAACAGCATCGCGGTTTCAGTTGAGGCATCTTCGGTCAAATCGTAACGCGCCACTTCACTGCGATCGTCATCGTTCACCAGGCGGATAAACGCGCCGGAAACCTGGCCAAAGCTCTGACGACGGGTCTGCGCATCGTGGATGGTGACCACAAACACAATCTTGTCGACGTCAGCCGGGATCAAATCCAGTTTGATTTTCAGCGATTCATCATCGCCATCGCCTGCACCAGTACGGTTGTCACCGGTGTGAGAAACGGAACCGTCGGAAGAGACCAGATTGTTGTAGAAAATAAAGTCAGCATCGCCGCGGACTTTGCCGCTGGCGGACAGCAAGAACGCTGACGCATCAAGGTCAAAGTCCTGACCATCGGTGGAACGTGCATCCCAGCCAAGGCCAACGAGGACGTTTTTCATGGTTGGTGCCGCTTTGCTCAGCGAAACGTTACCGCCTTTAGAAAGAGAAACGCTCATTGTAATTACCTCTTGGTTAATGATTTTTCAGACTCATTGCTGGCAGAAGATCAGCTCTCTTCTTTTTCCTCGGGCTTACCGGGGAACATCACGCTGAGTACGATACCGACCGCTAACACGCCGAGTACCACAAACAAGCTGGCGCTAGCAGAGATGCTGTAGCCGTGATGCCAGATATGATCGGTAGCATTCAGACCCAGTTTCACCGCGATGAAGAACAGCAGCACGATGACGGCTTTCTCGAGGTGAACCAGATACTGCTTCAATGCTTCAAGTACGAAGTACAGTGTACGCAAGCCGAGGATGGCGAACATCATGGCGCTATAAACGATCAGCGGTTCACGGCTTACTGCGATAATCGCCGGCACGGAGTCAAAGGCGAACATCACGTCAGAGAGTTCAACCACCGCCACACACAGCATCAACGGCGTGGCATACAGTGCCGCTTTCTTGCCGCGACCAATCGCTACGTCTTTGTTTTCTGGCTTCTGCAGCTCTTCATCAACTTCCTTCTGATTCAGCAGGAAGGCGTTACCGCGCATTTTTGGCCAGATTGGGAAGAAGCGCTTCACCATGCGATAAGCAAGGTGCTGCGAGTAATCTTCGATCTCGTCGCTGTCATCGCCGCTTTTCAGCATCATTACCGCCGTCCACGCGACGATCAGCGCAAACACGATTTCGACATACGGACCAAGGCTCAGCAAGCCGGTACCGATCGCCACGAAGATGCCACGGAAAACGATGGCACCGATGATGCCCCAGTAAAGCACGCGGTGACGATAGCGGTCCGGAACGGCAAACCACGAGAAGATCGCCATCATCACGAACAGGTTATCGACGGAGAGTACTTTCTCCAGCGCATAACCGGTCACGAACAGGCTGGCAACTTCAGCGCCGTGATGGATATAGAGGAAGCCGGCGAAACCCATCGCCACCGCCACCCAGAACACTGACCACAGCGCCGCGCTTTTCAGCGAAATCGGCTTGTCGCCGCGGTGCATGAACAGGTCGATAAAAATAGCGCCCACCGACAGCGCGATGAAAACCGCGACTGTTTCAGTTGGGAAGCCAATGTGCGTAGACACCATGATGAACCCTTAAAAGATAAAAATTACAGACCAAATATTGCTGGATCAAAGCCCAAAGCGACGGCGATTTCGCGCACCGCTTTCTGCTCGTCAGCATCAAAATCACCATCACTCTTACCGACAGCAATACCTACGCGGATCGCCAACTGTGCGGCTTCCGGCTGATCTTTCAACGCCATGATGTACTTCATGGTTTCGCCCTTGCCGATTTCCAGATCGAAATCAAAGCTGCTCACCAGTTTGTTGAAGAACTCAATCACTTCATTGGTATCAAAGACTTTCAACTCTTCGGAGGCGCGCAGAAAACCGATCATCTTCTGCTTCTCTTCCGCGCTCACGCCGCCGTCTGCCACCGCAATGCGTGCGCACACCGCGACGGTGCCTTGCATAAATTTCTTGTTCTTAAAGCGGCTAACCTGTTTGGTTAATTCATCGCGGCCGGAATTAAATGCCCCTTTGACCTTGTTGAAAAAGCTCATAGTGAATCCTCTGTCTGTTATTATTTGGAGCCAGCTCGCCAGTTGAATCCCCAACCGAAAGCTTTGTCCATATCGGAATGCCCGTTAAAGAACTGATTGATACGCTCGACGCGGATACTGCCGTTCTCATTGACCAGGCGAGCAATCGCACACATGTTGCGGCGGTTCTCCCCTTCAGTCATACGCGTTTCAATCGGAGGCTGGTCTGGAATGTGCAGCGTGACTACGCCATCCGTTTTGTCCCAGCTCGCCGCACCTTGATAGATGAAGGCGAAAATTAATACCTCGCGAATCTGACTCCATTCGCGACCGTTGATGTGCAGCCATTCGCCGTCGGTCACTTCGCCGGTGCGATCGTCGCCCTGCAAGTGTACGAAAGGTTTGGCATGCATGGCGCCAAAATTGCCGCCCAGCGCCTGGATCACACCGCGCGAGCCGTCTTGCAGCTCAACGAAGGCGCCGAGATCGAGATCCACGCCTTTGTTGCCGCCGAACAATCCGCGCAACCCGCCGCCACTGCTGGTTTCACGGTGCCAGTTCAGATTGATGCGGATCTCACCGAAGTTATCGCGCTTGGTCAGGCTGATGGCTGGCTTCTCTTTGGTAAGAGACACTTTGCTCAGATTGATTTTTGCCGGCGCGGGTGTCGGTGCTGGAGCCGGTGCCGTCTGCGGTGCAGGCGCAGGCGTTGGGGCAGGCGCGGGTTCAGCCACATCCACACCAAAATGTTCCGCCAGCGGCTTTAAGCCGCCGTTGAAACCCTGCGCAATAAAGCGGAATTTCCACTCATTATTACGGCGGTAAAGTTCGCCGAGGATCAACGCTGCTTCCTGACGTCCTACCAGCTCCACGCTGCCATTCAGCAACACTTCACCGCTCTGCTCCACCTGAATCGCCAGACGTTGCAAACCCGACACGTTGCGGCCGCCGTCACAGGTAACGGTAAAGGCCACTTTCTGCACCTCAGGACGCAGGCGGGTGAGATCGACAGAGAAGGCGGAGTTGTGCCCTTCGCTTTTCAGGCTGATGGTGCGGTCATCGTTATCCGGCTGACCGTAGAACACCATATCGGCATCGCCATTGACTTTGCCGCTGGCGAACAGACGAAAGGCCGAAGCATCAACGGCGGCGCCAGCGAGCACGCGCACCGTCAGCAGATTAGCGGGAACGGGAGCATTGCTCCCCGGCGTCATATTCATTAGCGCACCACTGCGGCAACGATGTCGTTTTGCATCGCGTCAATGGTACGGCCGGCACTCGCGCGGCCATGCGCCGTGAAGTCCCACAGTCCGCCGTTGCGGTGCAGCGAAGCAATCACGATGCCGGTATGGCTGCCTTGCTCAGTCAGCTCATAGCGCGCCAGCTCTTTGCCGTTTTGATCCACCACGCGGCAGAAGGCATTTTCCACTTCATTGAAGGTTTGACCCTGGAAGCTGTTCACGGTGAACGCCAGATACTCAACGTTAGCTGGCAGACGTGACAACTCAACGATGATCACTTCATCGTCGCCATCGCCTTCGCCAGTACGATTATCACCGCTGTGTTTCACCGCACCACATTTGGAGGTTAATGCGCGGAACCAGATGGTATCAATGGCATGACCGGATTGATCCAATAATACGCAGCTGGCATCCAGATCGATGGAATCGCTGCCACCACCAAAAAGCTTGCCCATGAAGCCTTTCTTTTTAATGGGATCCCAGCCTAAGCCGAAATGTAATTTATTCAGCGAAGCGGTTTGTTTGCTGAGTGAAACCGTCTGATTCTTGCTTAATGAAACCATGTCATAATTCCTTCAAACAGGTTTGAAAAGGGTTTTATATTTGCAACAAATTCCATGAGGGCAAAATCATAACATGAGGATATTCATGTTCAGCATTAATTTTCACAGCAATTTTATGAAATACAATAAATCCTTGCAGAAGAACAACTTAAAAGAATCCAGCCCGAACCAGCAACGCACTAAACATGACAATTCTTTACATTAAAATTCATAAGGTTACGTTAGGGTAAAAAATCATATTATGATTGACTCATTTCAAAGTGAGAAATAAACTCGCAAACCATAACCCAGCCACCAGCCTCTTGCGGAAATAATTAGAAATGTCTCACAAAATTTGGCTAATGGAAGGTTTATCCTCCCAGCGCGATATAATTAATGGCATAACATCTGCAGCAAAAAAACATAACTACAACGTGTCGATTTATGCATCACATCGCCAATCGCGTAATGAAATACTTTCTCTGGCGGATCATGCATTAATTGAACCCGGTGATGTTAATCAGCGCCTCAAATTTATTCTTTCTACCGTAGAAAAATATGCCATTCAGGCGATCCATACCGGTCGACATGCTCATTGGTTTGAAGCCCATCGCGCCGCTATCGAAGCCAGCGGTGCGCGCTTAACCACTGGCGCACGCGATGTTGCGATGCTGGATCTGGCCGATGACAAAGTCGCGTTTGCCCACCATATGAAAAGCCTGAATTTGCCGGTGGTGCCTTCACTGCGCGTGGATTCGCCCGTACAGTTGCGTGAGCTGATCGCCGGTAAACCCTTTGGCGATCTGCCGCTGTGCGTAAAGCCGGTTACCGGTATTTATGGCATGGGATTCTGGCAGTTTGATGAAAGCGTCTCGCCGATGGCGCCGTTTACCCATCCCGACGCACGCCGGGTGAAAGCCGAATATTACTTACAGGCGCTGGAGGCCGCCGACAGCATGGAGCCGCTGGTTCTGATGCCGTATCTGCCAGGCCCGGAATATTCGGTTGATATGCTGGCGGAAAACGGCAAGGTGCTGGCCGCCGTGGCGCGCCGCAAAGAAGGGGCGCTGCAGTATCTGGAAAACCGCGGCGAAGCCTTTGAACTGGCGCTAGCCTGTGCCGCTGCGATGGGCGCGGATGGATTGATCAACGTGCAGACGCGCAATGATACCAGCGGCAAACCGCTATTACTGGAGATCAATATGCGCCCTTCCGGCGGCATTGGTTACACCCGCTTCAGCGGCGTCAATCTTCCCGGCTTGTTTGCCCTGCGCCAGCTAGGCTTGATCAGTCAGCAGCAGGTGATCGACGACGGCCGCCGCGACTTCACGCCAGCCACCGTCCGCGCGCTGAGCGATGTGGTGGCGTACAACCCCGTCCTGTCCAACCAAGTTCAATAAGGAACAATCCATGACCACACTTTGGAGCAGGACGCTGTCATGCGGCACGCTGAGCGTCACACCTACCGGCGGCATCAGCTCCATCGACGATCTGTTCGAGATCGCCGAGCGCCGCAATCCCAAACGCGCTTTTTTGTTCGTCAGTAAAGTGCTTGGCCGCCACATTCCGGTGGCGCCGGAGAAAATGCGCGCCGTTTATCGCCAACTGGCGGAGCAGTTTCCGCCGCTTTCTGACGGCCCGGTGCTGTTTATCGGCATGGCGGAAACCGCCGTTGGCCTCGGCGCAGGCGTGTTTGATGAAGTGCGCCAGCGTGTGAGCGAACCGGTGTATCTCACCTCGACGCGCCATCCGCAGCAGGCGGATTTGCTGTGCGAGTTTAAAGAAAATCACAGCCACGCCACCGATCATCTGATCTACCTGCCCGATGATGTGCAGCTGCGTCAGCGCGTGCTCAACGCGCGCACGCTGGTGATGATTGATGACGAAGCCACCACCGGCAACACCTTTATTAACCTGCTCGAAGCGCTGCGCAACGACGGCGGCTTAACGCAGATCGAGCAGGTTATCGCCGTCACGCTCACCGACTGGAGCGGCGATGCGTTATCCGCGCGCTGTCCGGTGCCGGTGCGCAGCGTGTCGCTGGTGCAAGGCGACTGGCACTGGCAGCAGGATCCCGACGCCGCACTGCCACCGATGCCAGCGATGGTGCTTAACGACGCCGCCACCGTGCCCATCACCGGCAAACAGCGCTGGGGCCGACTCGGCATGGCAGCGCCAGCGGGCGATCTGGGTTGCGCGATTCAGGCGCAGCCGGGAGAGAGAATTCTCGTGCTCGGCAGCAGCGAATTTGTCTGGGAACCCTTCTTGCTGGCTGAACGTCTGGCGGCACAAGGCGCAGAGGTGAAATACAGCTCCACCACGCGCTCGCCAATCGCTACCGGATTTGCCATCGAATCGGCTATCGCCTTCGGTGATAACTACGGTCTCAGCATCGCCAACTTCGTTTACAACGTGGCGCATCAGCAGTTTGACCGCATTTTGCTGTGCATCGAAACGCCGGTCGACAGCCTTGATCCGCTACTAACCACGGCACTGAGCAAGGTTGCGCCACAGGTGGAGGTGATCAGCTATGAATAAACCGGTGATTTTTTCCGACCTTGACGACACGCTTTTTCAGACGCGCCGCAAAATGGTGGACGAGCTGGATCTTGAGCCGTTCCGTACTGGCGCGCTCGATCTCAGCCTGCAGCCGCGCAGCTTTATGACTGAAGAGCAGTCGATGCTGGTTGACTGGATGATCGAGCAGGCCGATTTGATCCCGGTCACCGCGCGCGGCACCGAAGAGATCGCCCGCGTGCAGATCCCCTTTCGTTCGTGGGCGGTGACCACGCACGGCGCGGTGATCCTCAACCCGCAAGGTGAGGAAGATGCCGAATGGCGCGCGCAGATGCTGGAAAAACTGACGCCGTACGGCCCGGCGCTGCTCTCGATGCAGCAGGCGATCACCGACCTGATGGCAGAGCGCGATATCAACGGCTGGGCGCGCATCAACTATGAATATGGCGTCACGCCGATCTATCTGGTGATGAAGCACCGCGACAGCACGCGCCTCGAAGAGCTTTACGCCATCGCCGATGAAATCGAGCAACGCTTCCCCACCGCCGGCTATTACATCCATCGCAACAGCAACAACGTCGCCTGGCTGCCGAACGTGGTGGAAAAAGGCTTAGCCGTCAGCTACCTGCTGGAAAAGCTGCGTAACGAGCGCGGCGTTTTCCCGGTGATTGGCCTTGGCGACAGCCTCAGCGATCACCGCTTTATGAAGCTGTGCAGCTGGTACGGCATTCCGCGTCAGAGCCAGTTTGCCGAACGCATCAACCAGGCCATATTCGGAGAACAAACAGATGGTGAATAACTTGCCTTTCTCTGGATCGTACCAAGCCGGCGACGTCGAATTTCTGCTGAAGCCGGTTGAAATCGACATGACGCCGGTGGAGCAAAAAGAGCAGCTGATCCAATCTGGCGCGCGCCACTATTCCGAGATGTTGAGTCAGGAACCGGAACCGACGCGCTGGCACCTTGAGCTGTTTTCCCGCGCGCTTGACGCCGGTGCCGGACGCCTGGCGCAAGAAGTCACCATGCTGGCGCGGACGCTGGCACACCAGTTTGGCGACACGCCGATTGTGCTAGCAAGCCTGGTGCGCGCGGGCGTGCCGCTCGGCGTGATGCTGCAACAGGCGCTGCGCGCGATGGGCCACGAATCTTACCATTACGGCATTAGCATCATCCGCGATCGCGGTATTGATCAGGCCGCGCTGGAGATCATCGAAGCGCGCCACGGCACCGCAGGCATTGTGTTCGTCGATGGCTGGACCGGCAAAGGCGCCATCACCGGCGAGCTGATCCGCAGCCTCGAACATCGTCCCGGCTATCCGGCACAGCCGCGCTTGGTGGTGCTGGCCGATCCGTGCGGTCGGGCGTGGCTTTCGGCCAGCGATGATGACTGGCTGATCCCGTTTGGCATTATGGGCGCGCCGGTTTCAGGGTTGATCTCGCGATCATTGTGGTCTGAAGCGGGCTTGCACGGCTGCGTACAATGCGACCATCTGGCGCAATACGATTGCAGCCAGCAGCTGGTGAACACCGTGGCGGAATATGCGCGATCGCTGGATGTCAGCGCCCTGCCCGCGTGCCAGCAGGATCCACAACATCAGCAGCAGCTGGTGGCGCAAAGTGAAGCGGTGATCGCCATGCTGGCGGCGCGTTATCAGGTGAACAGCATCAACCGCATTAAGCCGGGCATCGCCGAAGCCACGCGCGCCGTGCTACGTCGCGTGCCGGATCAGGTGCTGGTCCGTTCGGTGGACGATCCCGACGTGGCGCTGCTGGTCTATCTTGCCCAACAAAAAGGGCTGACCATCACAGAAGCGGGAGCCGATCTTGGGCAATACCGCGCCGTGACGATAATCAAAAAGGTGCTGTGATGAACGGCCGTCTCTCTCCATGGCGATTGGGCGCAACGCTGTATATGCCGGCGGTGCGCAGCGATATCGTCGATGCCATTCTGCACAATAAAATTAGCGGGTTGCGCTCGCTGGTGATCTGCCTGGAAGATGCGGTCAGTGATGCGGATCTGCCGCAGGCGCTGCACAATCTCCAGCAAATCTTAAATGTGTTGAACGCCGAACAGCGCGCCAATGGCAACGCGCAGTGGCCGCTGGTGTTTATCCGTCCGCGTAACAGCGAAATGGGCGCGTGGCTGGTGGAAAACCTCAACCTCAGCGCGATAGACGGTTTTGTGCTGCCGAAATTCACCGCCGACTCCTTGCCGCTGTGGTGGCAGATTCTTGAACCGAGCCATCTGTGCATGATGCCGACGCTGGAAACCGAAGAGGTGTTCGACGTGGTGGCGATGCGCGAGCTGGCCCTCACGCTGCAAAACCATGCCTGCCGCGAGCGCGTGATCGCCCTGCGCATCGGCGGTAACGATTTGATGAATGTGCTGTCGCTGCGCCGTTCACGTCACTTCACGCTGTATGACAGCCCGATGGGTTACACCATCAAAATGCTGGTGGCGGTATTTGCATCGCGGGATTTTGCGCTGACCGCGCCGGTGTGCGAGCACATCGACGATCAGCAAATTATGGATCAGGAACTGGCGCTGGATATCGCGCACGGTTTGGTGGGCAAAACCGCCATTCACCCGAGCCAGATCGGCAAGATTCAGGAGATGTTGATGGTTTCCGCCAGCGATCAGGCGGATGCCTTCCGCATCCTCAATTCAAGCCAGGCGGTATTCAAATCGCAGGGCGCGATGTGCGAACCGGCGACGCATCGCCGCTGGGCCGCCGCCATCCTGGCGCGCGCGCAGGAATACGGCATCGCACCCGATACCCGCTCAGACGGCGCGTTGATGCTGGTAACCTGACAACCCCCGCAGGGTGGGCATTCATGCCCACCGCGTTACCACTGAACCACAAACCGGACGTAGGAATTTTCGGACCCTATTTACCTGTTATTTAAATACCCTCTGATACTGTCGAAAACCATTTGCCAGGAGGGCGATACCGACCATTGACCACTAACGCAGGCCTCAATCGACCATGCAACTCAGTACCCGACAGACACGCGTATTTATGCTCGCCTCACTGCTCAGCAGCGGCAAACCGGTTGCATCCAGCCGCATTCTCGCCTCGCTAGACTGCTCCGAACCCACGCTGACGCGCGCGCTAAAAGAGCTGCGTGAATCCTGGTCTGCGGAGATCAAATACAGCCGCCTCACCCACTGCTACCAACTTACTGAACCCGGCAAACTCGACAAGAAAAGTCTGCGCCATATTAATGAAGCGCTCAAACTGAATGCCGAACTGCAACAGAGCGAAACCGTCAGCCGGGTATTTCTGGATAAAGAGAAAAAGAAAGCGGTGTCGCTGTCGTTGCGCATGTCTGTTTTGAGGAAGAT
Organism: Pantoea endophytica; assembly: GCF_002858935.1. Classification (GTDB taxonomy): domain Bacteria; phylum Pseudomonadota; class Gammaproteobacteria; order Enterobacterales; family Enterobacteriaceae; genus Pantoea; species Pantoea leporis. Next base: position 205,866 of record NZ_PJRT01000025.1, read on the forward strand.
CGACCAGGTTGTGCGATTGAGTGAAACGACAAGGAGTGATGCGGTGGAGATGCTGGTTGAGAGCGGGTTGGATGAGTTGATTGAAAAGTTAATGCTTAAAAAGAACGAGTTAAAACGGCAGTAATATTTCAGCAGTGGTTTAACAACGTTGAGTGGTGGGATGTATTGCCAACGCACTTCAGCGATACCAATCTACCTCAGGCCCTTAAATTTTTGCTGGACCTTATCGACCTTGCCAATGTCCCCTAACCTGCCAAAACTGTTAACGTAATCACGTTTCATCGATCGTTATTTTCATCATTAACATTCACATCTTCACACCGCATGATTACTCACGCAGAACAGACTTCCCCTTTATTAAATTATCAAAAATCGTTCAAAATCAGAATGTAAAATAAAAAACCGCAGTTACTGAATCGCATTAGGATTGCTAGTAATGTCGAGTGAAAATCCTTGCTGAAAATTGGAATCCTGTTTCACAAACTCAAATTGTTAGTTTGATCAACTATCACTCCTTGTAATATCCTCAGGGCCGTTGGTAGGTGGAGATCGCTCTTTCAGGGCAGCGAGTCCACCTTTGCTCGGCTAAGTAAGCAGCGTGAGCAACAGCCATTTCTCGATTGAAATCGGTAATTGGATTAATGGATTAACAATGTTCAGGCGTTACCAGGAAGGTGCCCATGACGTTTTCACAACACAACATCACAGCGAATACTCTCGATGAGCTGATGCAGGATACCTGGCTATTGGCGCTCGCGATCCGTAATGGGCAATCCATCACGGTTGATGATGCACTCTACCAGCGCTGCTTCAATACGATTCAACAGGTTCAGCATCACCTCACGACAGCGGGAGCATCCGCTTCTCTCTGCGAAGAAATCAAATTTGCGCACTGCGTCTTTCTCGACGAACTGATCATGACCATTCCGCAAGCTGATATCTCTGCCTGGTGGAAACGCACACCTTTGCAGGGGCACTTTCTCGGGCACCTCATTGGTGGTGAGCAATTCTTTGACCGCGTCAAAAATCTGCTTCGTGAACCTGCAACAGCTCAAGCCGCCATTAGCTGCTACTATAGAATGTTGCATTTGGGTTATGCCGGAAAATACCGAACGGAAGACGATGAGGAGCGCCAGTTGCTGATGCAGCAGCTAAAAGCGCTATTGCCAAAGCAGATTGGATCTGCCGACTCAGCAATAATTATCCAGCGCTCGAAACACAAAACATCGTTCTGGCAACGTTCTCCGTGGCTTATTCGCAGCAGTGTGCTGGTTGCCATTATTCTCGCCACTTTCATCATGAACGGTCATCTGCAATATCTGTTAGTCAAAGGGTAGGCTTCAGGCAAACAAATTTCAGGAAGGAATCTGTAAATGGGCAAGAGGGATTTTGTGATTACGGCTGGCAAGACGCCAATATACAGCCACTATCAACTGAGCATCCAGACGCTGAAAAATCAGCGTCCCGATATTCTTTTGTCAGTGCTGCGTTTTAGCGGTGAAGAGGCATTAAATTCGCCGTGGAAGTACAGTATTGAACTCACCAGTGCTACACGCGATATTCCCGCCGATATTCTGATTAACAGCACGGCCCAGTTATTGTTTTACCCTGACGGCCAACCCTGGCAGTCAGTGGAACCCCGCATTTTGCGCGGTGTAGTTACCGCTTTCCAGCAGTGCGAATCCTCTGCTGACCAAACACGTTATGTGGTCACGCTGGAATCGCGCCTTGCGCTGCTAAAAAACAGCCTGACCTATGCCGTTTACCAGCATAAAAGTGTACCGGGTGCGGTAGAGGATATCCTTAAACGCTGGGAATACTCCTCGCTGGATTATCACTTTCGCCTGAATACTCAATATCCGATTCGCGATTTCTATATCTCATATGCGGAGAGCGATCTCGCCTTTATAGAGCGTCATCTGTCGCGCATTGGTGTCTTTTATTACTTCACCTGGGATGAAGAAAACCACCGAGATGTGCTGGTACTGGGTGACAGCGCGCAGGCCTATGGTGCTGAGCAAAGCATCGTCTTTCGCCATCCGTCAGGGTTATTTGATGGCGGCCTGGAATCTCTCTGGGATATTTCCGTTAATCGCCAATCCGTTGCCGCCAGCACACGACTCAATGATGAGTATTACCGCAACGCGCAAAATGACATGCTGGCGCAAGCGGAAACCGATCCTGATAAGCCTGCGCTTACGGGAGAGCTGTATCGCTATGGTGAAAACTATCAGTTGCTCGGCAAGGAGTACCAGGCTCTACCGGAACAGGGACAGTGGTTTGTCAGACGTCGCCAGGAACGCCTGATCACCGAGCAGGTCACTTTCGACGGTATGAGCAACGGCATGGATATCCGTCCGGGCATGGTGATCTCGCCACAAGGTAAAGAGTGGCCAGACGCGCCGGATGGCCTGCTGGTAGTGTCTACCTCATCAACCCGTATTTCGCGCGATACCGCCTATGTTATCCGCTTTACCGCTGTGCCCGTTCGGCCGCAAAGCACTTATCGTCCACCGTTGAAAAGCTGGCCGCACATTGCAGGCACGCTGCTGGCTCGCGTCACCAGCCCGGTAGAAAATGCGCAATATGCAGAACTTGATGAACATGGCCGCTATCGGGTGCGTTTTCAGTTCGATCTAAACGAATCCTGGCAGTCTGGTTTTGAAAGTGTACCGGTGCGGCTGGCGAAGCCCTATGCAGGCAATGTCTACGGCTGGCATTTTCCACTGATAGCTGGAACGCAGGTGATGATTGCCTTCACCAACGGCGATCCTGACAGACCTTACATTCTCTGCGCGGTGCATGATTCTCGCCATGAAGATCATGTCAATCTCTATAACTATCAACGCAATGTGCTGAGGACGCCGGCGAACAACAAACTCCGCTTTGAGGATCGCCGTGGATATGAACATGTCAAACTGTCGACGGAATTTGGCGGTAAGAGCCAACTTTCACTCGGACATATCGTCGACAGTTCACGTAGCAAGCGCGGCGAAGGGTTTGAGCTGCGCACAGACAGCACCGGTACGCTGCGAGCCGGCAAGGGCCTTTTCCTGACGGCTGATAAGCAGGCCACGGCAACCGGACCGGTACTGGAAATGACACCGGCAATAAGCCTGGTCAAAGGTGCGATCAGCCAGATGAGCGGCTGGCAGTCGATCACTCAGTCGCACCATAATCTCCAGCCTGATGTCACGCATCTCAGGGCTTATCTGGCCGCTGTCGACCAGCTCAAATCCCCTGCCATGTTGCTGAGTGCGCCAGAAGGCATTGGCGTTGTCAGCCCCAAAAGCATTCTGCTCAACTCAGGCAGCACTCTGCATCTGCAAAGCCAGATGGAAACCAGCATTGCCAGTGGCAAACGCATTCAGGTCAACGCCAGCCAGGCGATTTCCCTGCTGTCGCAGCAGGAAGGGATTCGCATGGTGTCGGGCCAGGGTCCGCTGACGGTGGAATCGCACGGCGATACCCTCGGACTGACGGCGATGAAAGATATCAGCGTGCAGACCGTTCATGGTGAACTGCGCCTGACCGCGAAAAACGGCATTGTGCTGGGATGTGGCGGCGCAACCATCAGGATTACGCCGCAGGGTGATATCCAAATTCATTCGCCGGGTAAAACCAGCATCCGTGGCGTTCATGTCTGGAATTCTCCTGCCAGCGAAGAAACAACGCTGCCTGATCTGCCTAAATCCGTGTGCAAAGAGTGCCTGAAAAAAGCACAGGAAGCCGCGCTGGCTTTCGCGCCAAGGGGATAGCGATGACGGACATGAATAATGGATGGTTGAAACAGGCTAACGCGCTTTGCACTGCTGCCGGACAGGATTATCTCGATGTGCTGGTTGATCAGGCTGGCACAGCACAGCCGCTGCAACAGGCGCTGAACCAGATTAACCCGCCGTTACGCTGGTTCGAGCTGTTTGCGAACACGCCTGAAGCGGCAACGCCAGAGTATTCACCGCTGGTGATGCGATTGCATTTTAGCATCAGCAGCCACCAGCGCTGGCTTGAACAGCTGGTGGAACACTTCTCCACGACACCGCGATTGACGTTGCTGATATCGCCACTGGCATTCGACCTGCTGAGTAGCCATTTGCAGGCACTGTCACAGGTTCACTGGGAAGAGCAAACCGGTTTACTGCGCTATTACGACAATCGCGTATTTCCCTCGCTACTTGAGCACGTCCTGACGCCAGAGCAGCAGGCGGCTTTCACCGATATTGCGCTGTTCTGGGGCTGGCGAGATCGTGATGACGAGGTGGTGTGGAAAATAGGTACCTGGAACCCGGGTCGACAACTTGCTGATGCCCCGGAAATGAGCCGAATTAGCGATGCGCAGGTTGAACTGATGGGATGTATTAGTGATGCCGAGGCGCTGATGTTGAAAACCAGCGAACCATGTTTCTCAAAAGAAGCGAAATATGCACGATGCCTGCAGATAGCAATGCTGGCAAGTCAGGCTGGGTATCTGGGTGATCTATTAGCATTCACGGAGCATCGACAATGAGTCATACAACCAAGCTGTTAAAAACATTTTTTTTCAGCTGCGTGGTTATTTTAGCTGGCTGTGATCAATCGGGAGCCAGTGGGTCCAGCGCCGGAAATATCAGAGGATACAATCATGTCGCCAGCCAACACGTTAATTGGTTCACCGTTGATGGCTATCGCGCAACATTATCTGGCAATACCTGTTGTGTGATGATCCCCGATAAATGGCGGCCAGGATTAACGGTTCATATTGAGTGGGAAATCGATCCCAATCCTCGTGAAAAAATCCCCATGAGAAAAGAGGGAGCCGGATATGACCAAAAGGCATACGCTCAGCATAAAGCGAAATATATTAAGTACAGCGCTGATGTGCCTATTCCTGAATATGAGAACAGTGCAGGAATGAGTGTGCATTTTCTGCCCTGCCAGAAGGTGAAAGTTTACGCCGGTATCGCCAGCTATGGTGCGGATACTTACCCAATTAAAGAACCAACGAATATGGAGGAGCCAGCAACATGTCCCAAATAAAATTATTACACGTTGCGTTGCGTTGGCTCCGTCTTCATACACAGTTCGCGGCGCTCAGCAGCCTACTTATCCTGGCTGGATGCGATCAATCAGGAGCTAATGAATATAGCGGTGGGAACTTAGGGGCAATTAACCATGTTGCCGGACAAAGTATTAATTGGTTCTCCGTTGATGGTTATCGCGTGCCTGGCACTGGTGGAGGATATTGTTGTGTCATGATCCCAGATAAATGGCGGCCAGGATTAGTGGTTCATATTGAGTGGGAAATTGATCCTAATCCTCATGAAAAAATTCCCATGAGAAAAGAGGGGGCCGGATATGACCAAAATGCTTACGCTCTGCATAAAGCGAAATATCGTCAGTACAGCGCTGATGTGCCTATTCCTGAATATGATGAAAGTGCAGGCATCACCGTGCATTTTCTACCCTGCCAGCAGGTGAAGGTTTACGCCGGTATCGCTAGCTACGGTGCGGATACTTACCCGATTAAAGAACCAACGGATATGAAGGAGCCAGCAACATGTCCCAAATAAAAACCAGAGCAAATGTCTGGGCTCCACCGTATTTTCCGGAAAACGGACGTCTTTCGGTTACCCATAAAGCGGTCGTCGAAAACTACTTGCAGCAAAAGCGAGAGGAAGAGCTGCATCTGCAACAATTTAATGCGCAAACTGAGCGACGTAACGGCGCGGGTTTTACTTGCTCGCAAAGCCTCCATGTCAGTTTCTTTTTTGATGGAACGGGTAATAACGAAGATAACGACACCAATCATTCCAGTCCAACGCATCCAACAAATATTGCAAAGTTGTTTCATGCAACCTATCCAGCCACTGCTGAAGATGATGGTTATTTCTCCTATTACATGCCCGGTGTTGGGACTGTTTTCCCAGAGATTGGTGAAATGAACTACAGCAGCGCTGGTCTTGCCTATGCCACTGGGGGTGAAGCAAGAATAAACTGGGCTTTACTAATGTTGGCTGATGCAGTTATGTGCGCTATTACAAAAGGACAGAAACGAATTTTCGCTTCTGAAGCAGGAAGCAAAATCTCACGAATGGCAGCCGACTGGCCGTTTGATAACCCTGAAAGCCGTAAAGCTGCATTCTATTCATTTTTGAATACAGAAATGAAGGCGAAGGTTGCTACCGCCAAACCTCAGTTGCTTAAGATAAAACTGTTTATCTATGGTTTTTCTCGTGGTGCGGCAGAGGCACGTACTTTCGTGAACTGGCTAACAGGTCTATTTGAAATCCCAAAAGGTGCAAATAAACCGGAACAATCAATACTCGGCATCCCTTTGAGCATTGAGTTCTTAGGTCTGCTGGATACTGTGCCATCCGTGGGGATTGCCCATATTGCACCTCTGGTCGATGGGCATATGGGATGGGCCAACAATACGCAGTTGCTGCCTAATGAAAAACGCTTTCCTCATTTAATTAAATGCTGTCGCCATTTTGTTGCGGCCCATGAGCAGCGCCTGTGCTTTCCGCTCGACTCGGTATGCCGCCCAGGCGGTGGCTATCCGCCAGCCACTCAGGAGGTCATCTACCCCGGTATGCATTCGGATATCGGCGGCGGCTATCCGCCGGGCGACCAGGGAAAAGGGCTGGTGGGCGGACAGAGTGATGACCCCAACTACCCGGGAAATCTGTTGTCGCAGATTATTCTGCATGATCTCTATGCTGCTGCATTTGCAGCAGGTGCACCTCTGACGGTGATGGAAAACTCAATACCTGACGAATTACGTTTAATGAAACCGTCAAGGGTAATGCCCTCTTCCACCTTCCAGGAATTCGATATAAATAAATCCCTGGTCAAGCGCTTCAATGCATGGCGACAAACCATCCTGTCTGAAAAAGATCAGACCAGCCTCGACCAGCAATGCACTATTGATGATGGTTATATCCCACATCTTCTTTCGCAATCACTGGACGACGCCGTTGCCGATCAAATCGGGCTGATCACCGCATGGCGTATTGGTCGCTATGCTAACGGCAGCTATGCCAGCCAACCTTTTTATCTCAATGCTAAACAGCATTCGAAAGAAATGCTGGAACAGACTAAAAAGGCGCGAGAGGAAAAGGCGCAAAAGATTGAATACTTACGCAAAGCGGCAAAATTGAACCCTGCGCTTAAAGACGCTGGAAAGATGCTAAATCAGGCGGGCCCGCCTGATTTTGAACCACTGATAGATAAACAACAACTTCAGGAAGCCGCAGATGAATTTAAAAATGACTACCTGAATAAGATAAGGCCGCAAAGCTGGAGTGAATTTGTTCTTAACCAAATCCCCAAAGGCATTGTATGGCTGATTAACACTGATGATGAGATTACGCAGCAGCGGAATATAAAGCAGGATGGTGAAAGGCTTTATCCGCGTCTTTTCTCCTCAAAACAGGGCACTGTAACACCCGATCCAACGATGGCGCTGGTGGTCGCACTGTTTGACGATCAGATTCACGATTCGCGCGCCTGGTTTATGCACTCTGCGCTGGGCACACGTGAACCCTGGGGCGGCTATTTTTTCTATCGCTCGATCTATTACGGCAGCCAAAGCAATAAAGATCAGTATTTGTTTTCAATTCACCAACAGTTGATAGGCGTTCCTGTTACTCACGATGGAACATCCTATCGCGTTAAAAATAATGCGCTCTACTATCCATCCAGCAGCATAAGCAACGCTGAAATGCAGAATATCTTCCCGGGCACGAAGGTAGATAAGCCCGTTCCATTCTGGACGGTTATTGACAATGCAACTGGCAAAGCTATTCCACTTCAGGACGGTACAGCACAGTTACTGAATCCCACTCGCGAGCCGGGCACATTAGTCGCCCATGCAAGCCAGCAAATGCTCACATCACAGCACCAGGCCATGATGACCTCTGCCGTCGATATGCTGAAATCCTCGGGAGCGCGAGTGGTATGACACTTAAAAAACTGGTGCGCGTTGGCGATAAGCTCAAACCTTATGGTGGTGAAGTGCTCAGCGGCAGTTTTAACGCGTTTGGCAAGCCGGTGGCCTGCGTCAATGACAAAGCGAAATGCAACGAGCACGGCATGACCGCCATTATTCAGGGAGCAACCAACAGCACCGTAAACGGTAAAGCGGTGGCGCTCGATGGGCATAAATGCGCCTGTGGTTGCACGCTGGTCAGCTCCCTGCCCGATATGGATGTCTGCGGATGAATCAACCGCCGGTTTATGCCGATTACGCCACCATTTACCCGCCCCGCTGGCGGCGCTGGTGGGTGGCGTTGCCCGTGCTGCTGTTTATATCTGCGATGACCACCATTCTGCTGTGGCCGGAGGGAAAGCCGACCCGTTCGCCGCTTTTCTGGTTCTGCGCGCTGGTCTTGCCGCTGCTGTGCTGGTTGCTGGCGGTGACGCTGCGCTGGCTGGTATGGCTGCAATCTAGCGATAACAGCCGCACGCACTATGCAGAAACCTCGCTGGCACTGGATGCCTGGTGGCGAAAGCGCAGCCAGGCTTTGCCGATTGAAGCCGTTTTATTGGTGACGCCAGCTGGAGACGACGCGTCGGAACATCTGGCGCTGTTGTCGCAACCAGTTGACGCTCCACAACCGGGCATCAACGCAGAAGGTTACGCTCAGTTGCTTTGCCCACTGGTGCTTAACAGCGCCCGCAGTCGTCCTGTCATGCTGGCGGTTTATCTCGCCAATCGCCTGATGGCGCATGTGCGTCAGTTAGGTGATACACGCTCAATAACGCATCTCTGTTGGCTGGGTGATGACCCAAGTCTGCTCGCCTTTCGCGAAACGCTACTGGCAGCGGGCATGACGTTGCCAGAGGAAACCCTTCGACTCAGTGCAATTGATGGCGCAGATAGCGTTATCGATCTCTTCGCCACTACTGCTCCGGTTTTGCTGCTGTGTGCCGGAAGCGGCGAAGGATTGGCTGATTGCACCCCGGTTGCCGGGGAAGCCGCCTTTGCCTGGCTCTGCTCGGCGCAGGGGACTGCGCTGATGCATCGCTCGGAGTGCTGGCAACCGGCGTTGGGTGAAACGGCCACTCTGGCCGTTTCACAGCTTTCCCGTTATGCCGGATTAAGTGATATGCCGGATACGGTGATCGCAGCAGATGCCCCCGCCATGGAAGCATTGCTGGAGGGCGGCTGGTCCGCGCTGGATCACGTACTTGCCCCATGGCTCGGCCATGCCGGGCAAATCACACCGTTTACTTTACGGTCGCTGGCGCTGCTCTCGGCGTTCAACGGCCAGTCCTGCGGCTGGATCGCCGCAGAAATGGAATCTCAATACATTACAGGAGTTTGTATTCCCCGTGGAAACCTCCCGCACTAATTCCCGGCACTCGCTGTTCTGGCTGGTTTGTGGCTATTTGCTAGCCGTAACCCTGCTGGTGCTGACTGGCGCAGAGCTCTATTACTTCGCAGGCAGCAGCGTTGATCTGCCGGAGGCTCTGCCGCGCCAGATTGCTTTCTGGTCATTGATGGTCTGGCTGGCGCTGGTGTGGTTCTGTCCACTGTTTATTCTCGCCTGGCGCGGACTGGTACGACTCAACGCGCGTGAAGCAACAGGCGCAACTGATTCGCAGAAACAGCGCCCTGCAGAATATCAGTGGGTGCATGAGATCATTACCCAGATGCGCTACCAGTATCGGTGGCGCTGGCGCAGCCGGGTACGCATTCTACTGGTGGTCGGGGATGAGCATCTGGTTGAACGGAGTATTCCCGGCCTGACAACTCAACACTGGCTTGAGGGGCATCATACCTTGCTGCTCTGGCACGGCAGTCCACAGGAAGATCCGCTACCCGCGCAGCTGCGGGCGTTACGCAAAATTCGCCGCCAGCTGGCCGATGCGGTGGTGTGGGTAGTGAACGCAGAAGCGGAAATGAACCAGGATGTGCTGGATAGCACGGCTCGCCAGATGCAGAAGCGCTACAACCTGTTGGGCCAGGATATCCCGCTGTGGCTGTGGGAGATTCACGCCCCCTCTCTGCATAACGCCCCCGCGCAGGGGATCGGATTTACCATTGCGCAAGGTGATAGTGCGGACGATTACCGTCAGTCACTGGATGATCTTCAGCACCAGTTGGTTGAGCGCGGCATGCAGCAAATTGAGCGTAATCGCCAGCACAGTTTTTTACTGGAACTGGCGCACGTGCTGCGCAGCGGTGGCGCGGATCGCCTGACACGAACTTTGTCGCAGCTCTCCACAGGCGCAAGAGCGCTGCCGCTAGCGGGAGTCGTGCTCAGCCAGCCGGAGATTACCGGAAGCGCTTCATTGCGAAATGCCTGGCAGCCGGGAGAAGCCTGGCGGGATTTACTGGCGCTACGCTGGCGCAGGCCGCTGACTAACGGTGCCTCATGGCGGAAAACGGTGCTGACGCTCTGCTCCTGCCTGCTGGTGATGTGGATGGCCTGCCTGGTGTTTTCCTGGATTGCCAATATGCGTCTTATACAGGCAGATCAGCTGCTTGCCGCCGCTGCAACAGATTCCCGTCAGCCGCTGCAGCAGCAACTTTCAGCCTTGCGCGAGTTGCAGAGAGAGATCGAGCGTCTGCAGCATCGTCAGCAATATGGTGCGCCCTGGTATATGCGTTTTGGCCTCAGCCAGAATGACGCACTGTTGGATTCGCTGTGGCAGCAATGGCAGCAGGCGGCCATGCCGCTGCTGCGTGATGCCTCCGTCAAGCGCCTGACTACGCTGATGAGCGGCTGGCGTAACCTGCCGCCCGATAGCCCGCTGCGGGCCGATGAGGCCAAAAGCATGTATGACCTGCTGAAAGCGTACCTGATGCTGGCGCATCCCGAACAATCCGATCCGGCGTTTTTCAGCGCCACGGTAATGAAGGTCTGGCAACGGCGTGATGGCATTCAGGACGCCAGCTGGCGCAACAATGGTGGCGCTATGCTGGCCTTTATGATGACGAATCTGCCTACGCACCCAGAGTGGCAGTTACAACCGGATATGCGACTGGTCAGCAGTATGCGCTCAGCGCTGCTGCGTCAGATTGGTGCCAGCAATGCGGAGACCTCGCGCTATCAGCAACTTATTGAGCAGGTGTCCCGTGATTATGCTGATATGACACTCAATGAGATGGTCAGCGGCACCGACAGCAGCAGGTTGTTCAACACCGATGAAACCGTGCCCGGCGTCTTTACCCGTAAAGCGTGGGAAGAGGCAGTAGAGCCTGCGATTGAGCAAGCGGCGAAAGTGCGTCGCGATGAAATTGACTGGGTGCTGAGTGATAACAAAACGGCCAGCAATATTGATGTCTCTGCGGATACGTTGCAAGCGCGGCTGACAGATCGCTATTTCTCCGATTACGCCGGAGCCTGGCTGAAATTTCTCAATAGCCTGCAATGGCAGCGGGCGGAGAGCCTGTCAGAATCGATTGAACAGTTAACCCTGCTGGCCGACATACGCCAGTCACCTCTGATTGCACTGATGAACACGCTGAATGTGCAGGGCCGGACGGGGCAAACTGGCGGTAATCTTACCGATTCGCTGGTGAGCTCTGCAAAGAATTTGCTCAGCAGTGACAAAACCCAGGCCATCGCCAGACCACAAGGTGCACGTGGCCCAATGGATGACGCCTTTGGACCCTTGCTGGCGCTAACCGATACCGGCGCAGCGGCTAAAGATAGCCTCAGCCTGCCAACCTTCCTGACGCGTATCACCCGTGTTCGGCTGCGGCTGCAGCAGGTCACCAACGCGCCGGATCCACAGGCCATGATGCAGTCGTTAGCATTGACGGTGTTTCAGGGCAAAGCCGTTGATCTGACTGACACCCGCGATTACGGCAGTCTGATTGCTGCCAGCCTCGGACAGGAGTGGAGCGGGTTTGGTCAGGCGATATTTGTCGAGCCGATGGTGCAGGCGTGGGAGCAAGTGCTCAGCCCCACCGCTGAAAGCATTAACAGTCAATGGCAGAACGATATTGTAACGCCATGGGATCAATCGTTTGCCGACCGCTATCCGTTTGCTAAACGACAAAGCGACGTCTCCTTACCGCATTTAGCGCAGTTTATGCGTACCGACACCGGACGTATCGCGCAGTTCGTTAACAGTCGCCTCGCTGGCCTGCTACGGCTTGAAGGGGATCGCTGGGTGCCGGATGCCATGAACAGCCAGGGACTGACGTTTGATCCTGCTTTTCTGAATGCGCTGAATAAACTGACGCACATCGCGAACACCGCATTTGTCCGGGGAGATGTGGAACTGCATTTTCAGATGATGGCAAAACCTTCCCGCGACGTGGTGGAATCAGAGCTGACGGTGGATCGCCAGAAGCTGCAATATTTTAACCAGGAAGAGAGTTGGCAAACGCTGAACTGGCCTGACAACCGCTGGCAACCGCAAACCACGCTAACCTGGCGCAGCACCCATACCGGAACCCGCATTTATGCCGATCACCCTGGAAGCTGGGGCCTGATCCGCCTGCTGGATAAAGCCCGCATCACCAATCTGGGGAACAACATCTATCGTGTTGCCTGGCCGACGCCAGACGGGCTGACACTCAACTATCAGATACGTACGGAGCTCGGCAGTGGCCCGCTGGCGCTACTCGAATTGCGCGGCTTCCGCATGCCTGCGCGGATATTTATTTCCGCTACGCAAAATGAAGATGCGTATCAGGGAGGTGAACAATGAAAGTTCGCTTCGCTCATGTGTTGCTGATTTTGCTGTCGCCAACGTTGCTGAGCAGTTGTGGAGCGTGGCAAAAAACCAAACAGGGAACAGCAAGCATTGCCGATGCCGTGTTTTATCGTCAGGTCAATATCCTGCACCTGACCTTCACTGCGCGTACGGCGATCAATCAGGACGACGCCCAGCAGTCGATGCCTTTACGCCTGAATATTTTACAGCTCAGCACGCGTCAACGTTTCGATAACGCTGAATACAGCAGCCTGCTGACACAGCCAGATTGGGTGCTGAAAGAGAGCCTGGTGGCGCAGCGGCAGCTTAACATCATGCCGGGACAAAGCGTCAGCCTGGATATGCCAATGAAGAAGCAGGCGCAGTTTGTCGCAGTCGTGGGCTTGTTCCGCCAACCGGACCGGGAGCGTGGTACATGGAAACGGGTGCTGAGCCGTGAGGAGCTTGATGCGGATTCACCACGCACGATTGAAGTAAGGGATAACACCCTGAATTTGGAATTATTGAAGTAACTATTCAATTTAACGGCAGGAGCCACAAAGTGACGCTATACGATATAAAACCGAAGTTTCAGCATTTATTAAGACCGCTGGTCGTCAGGTTACATGCGCAGGGTATCACTGCCAACCAGGTAACCTTGTTTGCCATGCTCACCTCTGTAGTACTGGGCGCTTTGTTGATGCGTTTCCCCGATCCACGCTTTTTTATCACCCTGCCCGTTTTCCTGTTTTTCCGCATGGCGCTAAACGCCATTGATGGCATGTTAGCCAGGGAATTCCATCAGCAATCCACCCTCGGGGCAATCCTCAACGAGGTGGGTGACATTATCTCCGACGCGGCACTCTACCTCGCTTTTGCGTTTGTTACTGGCATCTCTGCCTGGTGGGTTGTGCTGGTGGTGCTGCTTGCCTGGCTGAGCGAATTTTGCGGTGTGATGTGCCAGACGCTGAACGGCATCCGAAGCTACCGTGGCCCGTTAGGCAAAAGTGACCGCGCATTTATCTTTGGCGCTCTCGGCCTGGTGATTGCGCTGTGGCCGCAGTCTATCGGCTACGCTAACGCAGTGTTTGCCATCGCCGTCCTGTTCCTGTGCTTGACCAGCCTGAATCGCTGCCGCAATGCGATGGAGGCGAAAAATGGCTGACTCCAGACACCTGCTTTATTACTGCCTGGGCGGTATCTTCGGTGTTCTCATGCTGGCGACGCTGATTATTTTTGTGCTGAGAAAGTGCCGCCCACAACGCAACTGGCTGGAATTGCAGCAGCGCGTTAATAGCTGGTGGGTGATTATCTGCCTGTTCTCGTTAGCAATGCTGTCGCCGAAGTGGCTGGCGCTAACCTTTTTCGGCTTCATCAGCTTCCTGTCGTTAAAAGAGTATCTGACGCTAGCACCCACGCGGCGTTCTGACAGTATGCCGCTGCTGTGGATGTATGCCGCTATCCCGGTGCAATATCTCTGGACCGGCATGGCCTGGTACGGCATGTTCATCATTTTTATCCCGGTTTACATCTTCCTGTTCCTGCCCGCTCGCATGGTGATTGCCGGTGATACCAAAGGTTTTCTGCACTCTGCATCGGTGATGCACTGGGGCATGATGACCACCGTGTTCGCTCTGAGCCACGTTGCCTACCTGATGACTTTACCCGGTGCCGACGCCAGCGCCGGTGCACTGCTGGTGTTCTTCCTCGTTGCGCTGACTGAGCTGAATGATATTGCCCAATATCTGTGGGGAAAATCGCTGGGCAGGATTCGCGTGACGCCCAACGTCAGCCCGAATAAGACGTTGGCCGGTTTGCTGGGTGGCATCTTTACCACCATGTTGCTGGCCGTGATTCTTGGTCCACTGCTGACACCGATGAGCTTTCTCCACTCGCTGGGTGCTGGGTTGATTATTGGTGCAAGCGGCTTTTGCGGCGATGTTGTGATGTCGGCGATCAAGCGCGATTTTGGTGTGAAGGATTCCGGCAAATTGCTGCCCGGACACGGTGGCATTTTGGATCGACTCGATTCACTGATCTACACCGCGCCGCTGTTCTTCCACTTCTATTACTACTTCTACGTGTAGGAGGCGCACATGAACCGCATGCTGCGCTGGATCTTTACCCTGTGCATCGCTTATCCGGTGGTGTGGATCTGGCTGGGTGTCGCCGTGGCCAACCGCAAGAAGCTACCGAAAACAGGCCCGGCGATCATTGTGGCAAACCACAACAGCCATCTTGATGTGCTGACGCTGTTCACCTTGTTCCCCCTCTCGACGTTAGTGGACGTACAGCCGGTGGCTGCCGCTGATTATTTCCTGAAAAACAAAGTGGTGGGTTGGTTTGCGCTCAAGGTGATTGGCATCATCCCGGTGTATCGCGGGGCGCATCAGGCTAATCCATTGCAGGCCTGCGTCGATGCGCTGGCGGAAAAGAAAATTGTGATTATTTTCCCGGAAGGCACGCGCGGCGAGCCGGGGAAACTGTCAGAAATTAAATCTGGCCTGTGGCATCTCAGCCTGCAGTGCCCGGATGTGCCCATCATTCCGGTTTATATGCACGGGCTGGATCGTTCAATGGGTAAAGGTCAGAAAATACCGGTGCCGTTCTTTATCGATATTTATATCGATGATCCGCTGCGTTATCAGGACAACAAGGCCGAATTTAAAAGCGCGTTATTAAATCGTTTTGTCGAATTACAACAGCAAGCCATAAGGAAATCATCATGAGCCAGGAAGCACGTTTATTTCAGGAAGGATCTTTTTCAACCAGCGACGGTGAATCTCTCTATTTTCGCCACTGGCCCGCGCAGGATGCGCAGAGCAAAAAAGTGATTGTGCTATTTCATCGCGGGCATGAGCACTCAGGGCGTTTGCAGCATCTTGTCGATGAGTTACTGATGCCGGATGCCCATTTTTACGCCTGGGATGCGCGTGGACACGGACATTCGCCGGGAGAACGAGGTTACAGCCCAAGCCTAGCTCGCTCAGTGCAGGACGTCGATGAATTTGTTCGCTTTGTCGCTGAACAAGCCAGGGTGAGCATTGAAGATATTGTTGTGATTGCGCAAAGCGTCGGTGCGGTGCTGGTCGCTACCTGGGTGCATGATTACGCACCTAAAATTCGCGGTATGGTGCTGGCCTCTCCAGCGTTTAAGGTGAAGCTGTATGTGCCTTTCGCACGCACGGGATTGGCTATGCTGCAACGTATTCGCGGTCTGTTTTACGTGAACTCTTACGTCAAAGGGAAATTTCTCAGCCACGACCCCGAGCGCATTCGCAGCTTTGAGCAGGATAAATTCATCACCCGTCAGATTGCCGTGAATATTCTGCTGGATCTGTATAAAACGGCGGAGCGTATTGTTTCTGACTCTGCCGCCATCACCGTGCCAACCCAGCTGCTGATATCCGGCGATGATTTTGTGGTGCACACCAAACCGCAGAAAAAATTCTATCAGGGGCTGCGTAGCGCCATCAAAGAGCAGCATATTCTGCCCGGTTTTTATCACGATACGCTGGGAGAGAAGGATCGCCAGCTTGCCTTCGATAAAATGAAGCCGTTTATCGAACAGCTTTACCACGCTGCGCCTTACACCTTCGATTACAGCCATGAAGATCAGTGGAGTCCGGGCGCTGATGCGTACCGTGAGTTGCAGGCGCCACCCAAGCGCTGCTCACTACAAGGCGTGTCCTACGCTTCATTAAGTTTTGGCATGAAAACCATTGGTCGGCTGTCAAAAGGCATGCGCCTGGGATATGAAACCGGCTTTGACTCTGGCAGTACACTGGATTATGTCTACCGCAACACGCCCGAAGGCGCCGGCATTATTGGCCGTATCATCGACAGGCAGTACCTCAACAGCATTGGCTGGCGC
This sequence comes from Pantoea endophytica, assembly GCF_002858935.1. Lineage (GTDB taxonomy): Bacteria > Pseudomonadota > Gammaproteobacteria > Enterobacterales > Enterobacteriaceae > Pantoea > Pantoea leporis. The sequence continues at coordinate 222,376 of NZ_PJRT01000025.1, forward strand.
GGCATTCGCATGCGCAAAGAAAATATCCAACAGGTGATTACGCAGGCCGTAGCAAAACTGCAAGAGCACAATTTGCCGGTTCGCGTAGTCGACATAGCCGCCGGACATGGCCGCTACGTTCTTGATGCACTAGAGAAACAGCCGGGAATTGAAAGCATCTTGTTGCGAGATTACAGCGATCTGAATGTGGAAAAAGGCCAGGCGATGATTGAAGCGCGTCAATTAGGCCATCTCGCGCAGTTCAAAAAAGGCAATGCCTTTGATTATGACTCGCTCGCCACACTCGCGCCTGCGCCGACGCTGGGGATTGTCTCCGGCCTGTATGAACTGTTCCCGAGCAACCAATTAATCAAAACTTCGTTGGCCGGTTTGGCAGCAGCCATTCCGCCGGGCGGCGTGCTGGTTTATACCGGGCAACCGTGGCATCCGCAGTTGAAAACCATCGCATGGACCTTAACCAGCCATCAGAACGGTATTCCCTGGTTGATGCGCGTACGCAGCCAGAAAGAGATGGATACGCTGGTCGAAGAAGCTGGATTTGAGAAATGCCACCAGCTGATCGATGAGTTTGGCATCTTTACCGTGTCGCTGGCGGTAAGAAAATAGCATGACTGAATCGTTGCTGACACAACGCCCTTTTCGCCCCTGGAAACAGGGGCTTTGCTGGCTGATGTTGCTGGGGCCCCTGTTTTTTCTCAGCTACGGGCAGGTGAATACCTACACCGCGACCCGCGATGATGTGGAAAGCCTGGTGTTTGCCTGGGAACGTTCGATTCCATTTGTTCCCTGGACCATCGTGCCTTACTGGAGCATCGACCTGCTTTACGGTATTTCACTGTTCATCTGCACATCAAGACAGGAGTTGATGCGTCACGGCTATCGCCTGCTTGCAGCATCGCTGGTGGCGTGTGCAGCGTTTTTACTTTTCCCGCTGAAGTTTACCTTCACGCGCCCGGAAACCCAGGGTGTCTTCGGCTGGTTGTTCCACCAGCTTGAACAGTTTGATTTACCCTATAACCAGGCCCCTTCGTTGCACATTATTCTGACCTGGCTGCTCTGGCTGCGCTTTCGCCAGCATCTGAATCGCAATGCGAGAATCGTTGCGGCCAGTTGGTTCCTGCTAATAGCTATCTCCGTACTGACCACCTGGCAGCACCATGTTATCGATGTCATTAGCGGTATTGGGGTCGCGGTCATCATCAGCTACCTGATTCCAATTAGAGGAGAATGGCGCTGGCAGCGGCCCACTTTGCACGCGCGACGTCTCGCAAGCAAATACGCCCTGGGTGGAATGCTGTTTTTACTGGCGGGGATAGCGATTCCCTGTAGTCATTTGCTGTTGTGGCCTGCCATAGCGCTGCTGGCGGTGGCTGCGGGCTATGCCGGGTTGGGCGTGACGGTGTTTCAGAAAAGCAGTTGCGGTAACTTATCTCTCTCCGCACGCCTGGTGCTTTTACCCTATCTGACAGGCGTGAGGATTTCCCGCCGCTGGTTTTCCCGGCATAGCGCGCAAAGCAATGAGATTGCCGCTGGCGTAGCGCTGGGCAGGTTTCCGGACAAGACGCAGCAAGATTTTGCCGTTTTTGATCTGACCGCAGAATTACACAAAGGCAACCGGAACGCACAGCGATGGCAGGCCTATCCGCTAATGGATCTGCTGGTGCCCGACATTGCGCATTTGCGCACTGCGGTAAGACAGCTTCAGCAACTACACCGGGAAAGTGACAAGGTGTTGGTTTGCTGCGCGCTGGGTTTATCGCGCAGTGCCACGGTGATTGCGGCGTGGCTGCTGGCGGAAGGACATGCAGTTTCTGTCGTTCAGGCCATTGAACTCATTAAGTCCCGACGCCCGCAGATTGTTCTCACCCCCGCACACATTTAAATCCTGGAAACCTTCAGCAAGGAACAGCTATGTCAGAGCTCACTATGACCAACCGAATTGTGCAAATTCATCTGGCAAGCTGGCGCTACTTTGCCGCGCTGACGCTGCCACCGTTGGCGTTGATACTCAACCTTCTCCACTCTGCGCTGAGTCTGCCGTTAATGGTGTTGTTCTTCATCACACACTACTACTGCTGGCGTTTATGGCTCGATGAACGGCTCTTCGCATTGCTCAACAACGAAGATGACCTTGCTGAGTTTGACCGGGGCATGGCGCAGCTATGGCCGAAAAAATTTGCCCGCCCGCGTTCTCTGGCTGATCGCCTGCACGGAACAAGAGTCATGTTTTACCGGGCAATGATCTCACTGCTGGTGCTGTGGTTGGCTTCACTCTGCTCAGTGAGTTATCTGGCACTCACGCTGGGTGAGTAGGTGAACCATGAACGACCATGATTTTCTGAAATATTTCGACAGCGGAATGCGTTATCTGAAAGCTGCTGCGCAGGAGTTTGCGGAGCAGCATCCGGAGGCGGGACGGCGACTGGGCGTAGACGGCAAATCTCTGAAGATGGACGACTCGGTCGAGCAGCTGTTTCAGGGCTTCTCGCTGATGATGGCGCAGATGCGTCGTAAGATTGATGACGATATTCCGGAGCTGACGGAGCCGCTGCTCGGGCATCTGCTGCCCGTGGTGGACCGCACGCTGCCATCAATGTCTGTGGTGGAATTTACGCCCGATAGCGTCGCTCAGGTACGTGATGCGGTGCTGCCGGAAGGTACAACGCTGCTGACCCGACCGATGGATATCACTGGCCTGCGCTGCCCTTATCGCACGACCGATGCGTTGAAATTGCATCCGCTGGCGCTGGGCGAGATAACGACGCCCTTCCATCCCGATGGACACCAGATGATCTCCCTGCGGTTTACCCTCAGCCCTCAGGCCGATACGAGCCAGGTCGATCTCAGTGATATTCCGCTTTATATCAACGGAGATCGCCCAGTGCAGTCGCTGCTATACCATGCGCTGACCCGTCATCTGAGCAACATTACTTTACGCCTGCCGCAGAGTGATTACCCCGATCCGCAGCCATTTAGTGGCGACATCCGTGCCCGCTGGCAGCAGCACTGGCGTCCGGTCTGGCCGGAAAGCGACAGTCCTGCACTCTGTGGTGAAGTGCGCCCGCTGCTGGAATATTTCAGTTTTCCGACTCGCTACGCCTTCTTTACTCTATCGGGGCTCAACACGCTGCCCTTCAATGAAAGCTGCCGGGAAGTGATGCTCGATATTCACCTTAGTCAGCCACTTCCGCATGATATCTCGCTGCCAGCAGACGCGCTGCGCATTCACTGCGTGCCGGTGATTAACTTGTTTACGCTGAACGCCGAGCCGCTGAAGGTAAAGCCTGCGGAGCTCGATTATCGTCTGCGTCCCCACCGCCTGCGCGATCGGCACACTGAGATTTACAGTGTTGATGAAGTTGCCGCCAGCGAAACACTGGATAAGCGGCGTTATGTGCCGTATCGGCACTTCCGGCAAAAAGGGGGCATGTTGCAACGCAAAGAGTCGTGGCCGGAGCGATATTTCCATACGCGCATCTGGCGTGGTGTCAGCGGTCTTTATGAAACCTTGCTGATGCTGGGCGGCGATGAAAGCGAGACCGATCGAGGCGAGGATGATGCCACGCTGTTTATGAACATCACCTGCACCAATGGTAACTATCCGCGCATGGCGCTGGAGAAAGCCGTATTTGATGGAAGCGCGGTCACCGGCAACCTGACGTTGCAGTGCATAACGCGTCATCCCCCTTCTATGCCTTATTACCGGCCAGCCACGCAGTTGTATCAGTGGCATGTGATGTCGCTGCTGCATCCGCGCGCCCTGAGCCAGATGATTAACGATGCTGCAAGTCTCCGAGCCGTGCTGGCGCTGTTTGACTGGAGCGATGACGATAACAACCGCCGTCGCATCAGCGGTATTCGTCACGTCAGCTGGCGTCAGGACTATAACGCCTCCTATCACTGGCACGGCGTGCGTATTCGCGTGGCGCTCGATGAAACCCAGTTCAGCGGCACCGGCGATGCCCGCCTGTTCTGCGAGCTGCTGGAACAGTTCCTGACGCAGTACGCCAGCGTTGTACGTTTTACCCAACTGACGGTGCTGCTGACCGCGTCGGGAACCGAATGGGCCTGGCCGGAGCGACGCATTGACAGGGTGCTGATGTGAGCGAAGAAAACAAAAAACCGTTCTGGCTGGACGATGACGGCAATGACCAGACCGCGCGTTACAACTTTTACCGCTTCTGCCAGTTACTTGAGCAGACGACCGGCAGCCGTCTCGGCACGGGCCGCACGCCAGAAAGTGATCCAGTGCGTTTTCGTCCCAATCCGCATCTGGGCTTTCCCGCCGGGGAACTAAAGCGCACGGAAATTGACGCCGATAACCCGGATGCGATACCAACGGTCAGAACCAACTTCTTCGGCTTGTACGGTGTGGATTCGCCGCTGCCCACCAGCATCATTGATGACATCAACCAGGGACGTGACGGCGCTGATGCGATGGCCGCGTTTCTGGATATCTTCAATCACCGGCTGATGACGCAGTTTTACCGCATCTGGCGCAAGTACAGCTATCCGGCCACCTTTGAGCCAGGCGGTACCGATACGGTTTCGCAAAGCGTGATGGCGCTAATCGGCATCTACCATAGCGGCGACCAACCTTCATCACCCCTGCTGGCGATACTAAAACCGCTACTGCACACCACGCACACAGCTGAAGGTATTGCAGCGGTGATACGCAGCCAGGCACCGAATACGAAGGTTGAGGTTTTCGCACACCATCCGGTGACGATGCCGGTGGCAAAACGCGCCCGGCTTGCAATGCGCAGTGGCATGACGCTTGATCAGAATCCGATACTGGGCGATGAAACCCGCGTGGCTGATTACTGCTCACGGGTTGAGCTTTCAACAGACGATCCTGAGGAGGCAAAGGGTTGGATGCCTGACGGACAGCTCAGGCAGGATGTGATGGCGCTACTGCGCACGTATCTGGGCTGTGACTATGATTTGCGGTTTTGGCTGACGATTCCCACTAGATTGCTGCCAATGCCGCGGCTGGGCGATGCCGGGTTGTTCAGCGGATGCAATATGATGCTGGGGTTGAGGGAGGATAATCTGAGTGCGATGCCGGAAACGGTGCGAATCAAAGTGGGAAAGCTGCGAGAAAGTAATGTTAAATAATACAAACATCGAGAGTGAATAAATGGAAGAAATAAACTCAACAATTAACTTCTCAACTTTAATAAGCACCGAGTCGCTTAAGCTATCTCTAGGTGTACTTATTCCTGGGTTAATAAAAGCCGCGTGGCCCCTTATAAAAAGGTTGACAGGTATTCATTATGCTGAGAAAGCCACTATCACTGAAAAAAGAGCAAAAGCACTTAGCTGTATTTCCGTTCTGTACACAAAAAATATAAATGCCGCCACGGAGAATGCTGTTAAGGCACTATATGATGTAATAGGAATGCAGTACTCGGTAAAAATAAATGAGCTGCTTTTGACATTCCTTAGAGAGCGAAACATCAGCTATGAAGACCGAGACTTTCAAGGCTTTATTAAAACCCCTTGCATCAAGGACATCCAGAACGACTCGTTTAATAGTTACAATAAACGGTACAGAAAGTTAAGAGGTTTGCAACTCGCATTCATCAGTATTATTTCGCTGATTCTTCTCACTGCTCTATTTGTATTTGTAGACATAGGTAAAACCTCATCTGGAAGTGAACAAGTGTTTTTCATTGTACTCGCTATGTCCGCCTATTTTTTAAATGTATTTTGGATCCTTTTTATGATGAGTCAGTTTGAAAAGTTCAGAAGAGCAAGAATTTTTTACAGAACATTTTCTCCATGGCTGCAACAAAAATTACGTGAGGAAGCTGATATTCAGACAGAAAAACAACAGAAGATGAACTGGCAGAATAGATATTTGCGAGCAGACACGAAGATGCTACATCACTTTTATGATTGAACTGCTTACATGACCCATTCAGAAACATGATTCGACATAATAAATATCCAATTATTTTTCTACAAGCATGTGAACAAGCGTATGTAAGATAACGAGGCGATATTCTGCCTCGCATCTTTCAAGCGCCTTTCAACATATCAAACACCACTCTGGCAAAACCTTTCGCAAGCTCCGGATTCGACAAGTACTGAATCATCATTTCCTGATGCGCATCATTGCTATCCATTACGGCATCATCAATCGCTTGCGGGAAATCTCCCAGCATTGCCTGTTCACGCGTATTGTTGGCAATTTGCGTCATTACCGCCTGGTTCTCAGATAACTTGTCTCGCACGGCAAAAGCATAATTAATCATGTCTTTATCGCTAAGATTGTCAGTAATAAAGAGGTCGTTCAGACGCGCCAAAATATTTGACAGGAACTCTTCTTTTGGGTTCTTAGGCTTTGCAGTGCCTATGTCATTGCCGGGTTTGAGTTTGTACTCTTCGGCATCCTCTTGCAGTTTCAGATGCTGTTCATGGAGCTTTGACAAACGATAATGGCTCATCTCAACATTACTGAGATCAACCTCATCTTCTGCAATACGCTGTTCATGCAACATTGGGCGCAAGTGGCGAGCAAACAGGCTTAGCTTTTCCAGGTCCTTGTCATCATAGTCAACAATCTGCGACATAAACTCGTAGAAACGAACGAAACTGCCGAGATCTTTTTTGAAGATATCCAGCTTGTCTTTTTCCTGCTTACAGGCTTTAAAACTGTTTTCTGCATTGGTGATTAGCACCACGTCGCCAGTCTTTTTTGTGCGTTCAAACATCTCTTTGGCCAGCACATAAGCATCAATCGCTGAGCTATAACGCAGCTTCCAACGATCAACTGCCGGCTTACAGATGTTACTGATCGCTGCGTTAGATTTATTCTTAGTGAAAAATGCGTCACAGAACTGCTCTACTTCATTCCAAAGGAAAATCCCGCTGGTGCGCAGTTTGTCGAACAACTCGAACACTAATTGCGGATCGCTAACATCGGTTAATTCCGCTGTTTGGTAATACGGTTGGAAAGCCTCAAGAATCTCATCTGGCTCATTCCAGAAATCGAGTACAAATGTGCCTGATTCTGCTTTGCCCGGATAAGTGCGGTTTAGTCGGGAAAGTGTCTGAACGCATTCCACTCCACCTAATGCTTTGTCCACATACATGGCACACAATTTGGGCTGGTCAAAACCGGTCTGGAATTTGTTTGCCACCAGCATCACTTGATAATCATCGCTATCAAAGGCTTTACGCATATCCCGCCCTTTCAGACCGGGATTCATATTGATTTCAGTGAATTTCTGATTCAGGAGCGCAAGCGCGTTATGATCGCTTTCGGCAAACTCAATTTCACCGGAGAAGGCAACCATCGCGTTAATTTTCTGGTAGTTGTTTTCTGCGATGTATTTATCAAACGCCAGCTTGTAGCGCACCGCCGCTTTGCGTGAGCTAGTAACCACCATCGCTTTAGCCTGTCCGCCCAGCAGATGCATCACATGCTTACGATAGTGCTCAACAATGACCTTCACCTTTTGCGAAACATTGTGCTCATGCAGCGATACCCACTGGGTGAGTTTTATTTTGGCTTTTTTGCTATCAACTTCGCGGTCCGGATCGTCCAGCTTTTGCAGCAGCTTATAGGCCACCTTGTAATTGGTGTAATTCTTCAGAACATCGAGAATAAAACCTTCTTCAATAGCCTGACGCATGGAGTAAACATGGAACGCTTCTGGCTTATTGGTTCTGGAAGCCGGCTCATGTGGATTAGGGCGACGGCCAAAAAGCTCCAGCGTTTTCGGCTTTGGCGTTGCGGTGAATGCATAATAGTTGAGGTTACTGCTGCCCTTACGCGCGGCAACCGTAGCATCAAGAATATCCTCTGACGACATCACGACATCGTCATCCGCTTCTTCAGTCATCAACACTTCTTTCAGCTGACGCGCGGTGGATCCGCTTTGCGAAGAGTGCGCTTCATCGGCAATCACCGCATATTTACGTAGCTTGAGGCTTACACTGTTTTCAATCGCTTTGAGCACAAACGGGAAGGTCTGAATAGTGACGATGATAATAGGCTGCGAGTTTTCGAGCGCGCTGGCGAGCTTTTCCGACTTTGAACCATCGCCCTCTTTGTTGTTGATACGCCCGACCACGCCATCCTGATGCTCAAACTGGTAGATGGTGTCCTGCAGCTGATCATCCAGCACGGTTCGGTCAGTGACGACAATCACCGAGTGGAACTGTTTCTCACCTTTCGCATCGTACAGCCGCGAAAGCTGGTGAGCGGTCCAGGCGATGGAATTGGATTTCCCTGAACCCGCACTGTGCTGAATCAGATATTTATTACCTGTCCCTTCCTCTGCTACCGCCGTGATCAGTTTATTAACCACATCCCATTGGTGATAGCGCGGAAAGATCAGACTCTCTTTTTTGTACTTTAATCCCTGCCAGTCTTCCTTTTCTTCAATTTGCAGATGCACAAAGCTGGCGAGAATTTTCAGCAGATTGTCCGGTAGCAAGACCTCATTCCACAGATAGCTGGTGGCGTAGTCATTTTCATTTTCTGGAATATCGTTGCCCGCGCCCCCCTCTTTGGTGCCTTTGTTAAACGGCAGAAAGAAGGTTTTATCGCCATCGAGTTTAGTCGCCATAAACACTTCATACTGGCTGACGGCAAAGTGTACCAACGCACCGCGTTTGAATGTCAGCAGCGGTTCCGTTTTGTTAGTACCAGGATCTTTTGGCAGGCGCGTTTTCTTATATTGGGTGATGGCGTTTTGTACTGCCTGCTTGAATTCAGACTTCAACTCCAGCGTGGCAATCGGCATGCCATTCACAAATAGCACCAGATCAATACGCCACTTCTTCGCTTTTATGCCTGACTCTTCAAATGCCGCTTTGGAAGCGTGCGGGCTGTAAACCAGCTCCGGCACAATACGGCAGATGTTCTGTTGATAGCGTGCTAGCGTATCCGGATTGAGGTTATGTTCCGGCTTGAACTGACACAACGAAAAGCGTGCGCTATAGCTCTTGATGCCGTGACGCAATACGCCGAGCGTACCGTAAGTGCGTGAAAGCATATCGGTAGCGTTGATATCCGCTTTTTTAAGTTGTGCCACCAGCGCATCAAGGAAGTGACGTTCGGTGTCGGTGGAGTAAATTTTGGCAAACTTCTCCCACTCCTGCGGCTGCGTGGTTTGCACGAATGTCAGCGCATCCTGTGAATAGAGCGCACGTTCGCGATCGTAGCCATCAGCTTTACCGGCTATCCAGCCACGATCGACCATCTGCGCAATCATTTCATCCTGAAAAATCAGTTCTTTAGTGCTGTCCATGCTCATGCGGTGGTCTCCTGTGGCTCCTCAACTTCCTGTTTCTCAGGCGCTACCCAGTGACGCAAGTCAATTTTACCGGTTACAGCGGCGGAGATAAGGGCGGTGCGGCGTTCTTGAAGGATGTCTATTTGATTTTCACTAGCAAATAAAATATCCGAGTAAATTTTCTTCTTTTTTTCTATTGATTTTATTATTTCAGCCTGTTCATTTATTGGGGGAACAGGAATTGGATAGCCTTTAACTTCTGAGCATGTAATTGCTGCTTTAGTACTCCCCCCTCCTGCTGAGTTCGAGCGTATTTGTTGATATTTACTTTGCAACCATAAATGAATGAATTCTGGCAAAACCTTATCATTGCCTCGGGGCGTGATATAAGCAAGGTGCTGATTAATAGTTGCATCAATCATCATTAATGCAGAAGTACCTCTGGTTTTTCCTTCACCAGTTATAGCGATAATAACACTCCCTCTTCTTACTATGGGTAAACTACATTCACAGAGTGCTTTTGGCGTAACAAACTGCTCAGCAGAATATACTTTTTCATCATTTACTTTCGAACTATTAAGCCAAGGATAGGAACCATTTAACCAAAAAAGAGCATTTTCTCTGTTGGGGGTAGAGCCATTACCTACACTACATATCCAACTTATACGAGACGCCTCCCAATGCTCCGGCACTCTCCCAAGCCACTCAACACCAGTATCTTTCATCGGCACATCAGGATTTAGTCCTTTGGTGACAGCATGACTAATCACTGCCTGACGTTTTTCTTTAAGAAGTTCAATTAGTTGTTGTTGCTTCTCGATAAGCTTATCGATTTTTGCAGTCTCGTGATCAAGAAAAGCACCAATGACCTGCTGTTCTTCCAGCGAGGGGCGACAAAATAAGGAATTACCAATGTCAGAGTAATTGATTGTCTGGCGAACTCCAGCCCCAAGAGTTTTCATATGTGAAACATCAAATTGTTGCAGTAGCCAGCGAGCAAAGCGAGGGTTTAATAACCCACGACTTTGAAGGACTATATAACCAGTACTAACAACAACATCGATATTTGAAAGTGCCGTACGTAAACTTTTCAAATCAAAATTGAGATTTAACGGGTTAATTAAAAACTCACCAGCCAAAACCTCTTGATATGAATTTTTAGTTTCTTGAGACAAAGTCTCTTCATTCTTATAAACCACTCTACCAAAGCTGATAGCACCTGCAGGTAGATCTAATACATTTTTCTTTTTTTTCTCGATAAAATTATTTTTGAATCGTTCACATGTCCAGTGAGCTGGTTTTATTTTATACCAATCCGCATGGGTATCTTTATACGATTCATAAGGCCTGTATTTAGCCATTAGGAATGTACCTCCTGCAGCAGCTTCATTATCTCGGCGCTGACGGCATCCAGATCGGCATCAATCTCTTTCAGCGGGCGCGGTGGCTGATAAACATAAAAATGGCGGTTAAATGGAATTTCATAACCGACAATCCCTATTTCCCCATCTTTCGCATCGCGCTTATCAGCATTCATCCAAGCATCGGAAACATGCGGCAGCACTTCCGCTTTGAAATAATTTTCAATCAGATCGCTGGTGGCAACATGCGGATTTAGCGGTACGTTCTCGTTATCACGTAAATCGCCATCCTGCTCAAACTCTACAACTTTACTTTTGTACTCAAACGCACCGTAAAGAGGTTGGGCACCCTCTTTCAGCACCTTCTTCACTACCGGCTCAGCAGCCGGATTTTTAGTGGTGAAAGCGTCGATAAACTGTTTATTCTCTTTGGTATCGAGCTTCACGCCTGCAGTTTTAATCGCATTTTTTAATGTGAGCTGGAACTGGTTAAAGTCATCGCTAACCTGCTTTTCCCCACCCGCTTGAGCACCCAATGCAGTCTGAATTTTCTGCGCTTTATCCATCATTGTGCGTTGCGCCAGCCATAGTTTGCTGTCCAGCAGATCTTTAATCTGCTTTTCTTTCAGTTCAGCAAACTCTGCTTTGATAATCACGCGAGCTTCAGCTTCGATCGCTGAAAAATCACCGTAATTATCATCCTGCCACTGTGCGGAAAACGCTTCGTATAAACGCTCCATCGGTGCATTAAACGGCTTGGGTGCAAACCGCAGTGTAGCAATGGCCTTATCAGTCACCTGCGCAGACAAACGTAGTGGACGTTCAATGGTCAGGCGGCGATAACCGAAGTCGGAAGTGTTAAAAATTTTACTGGCGAAGGTTTTCGTCGTTTCGGTTTTGGCATTGGCAGACTGACGGCCGCGGTTAGATTTCTGTTCTGGTGCTTTTTCAAGCCCAAGCTCTTCCAGTGAAGTCGCATCAACCTCCTTAAAATCACCGAAAGTCTGCGTAATCAGCCTGATATCGTCTTCACCCATCAAGTTGCGTTTTGAGCCCAGCGATTTACGCATTTTTCCGCATAGGTTGGTGCCATCGATCAGCTGCACTTTGCCTTTACGTTCTGCGGACTTCTTATTTGACAGGATCCAAACGTAAGTTGCGATACCGGTGTTGTAAAACATATCCGTTGGCAACGCGATGATGCCTTCCAGTAAATCGGCTTCCAGAATATAGCGACGGATTTCGCTCTCACCGCTACCCGCACCGCCAGTAAAAAGCGGCGAGCCGTTAAGTATAATGCCGATGCGACCGCCGTTACTTACTGAGCCATCAGCATTATGAATGCCGCGCATTTTGCTAAGCAGATGCATCAGAAACAGCAGAGATCCATCGGAGACACGCGGCAGGCCCGGCCCAAAACGACCATTGAAGCCTTTCTGCGAATGTTCATCGTTAATCTCGCCTTCAATCTTTTTCCAGTCCACGCCGAACGGTGGATTCGAAAGCATGTAGTCAAACTGGTCGGCAGGCAGTTGATCATTTGACAAGGTATTACCAAGCTTAATGCGGCTAACATCCTGCCCTTTGATCAGCATATCGGCTTTACAAATAGCATGAGATTCGGGATTGAGTTCCTGGCCAAAGGCACGCATTACCGCTTCTGGATTAAGATCGTGAACATATTCCATACCAGAAGATAAGAACCCGCCAGTTCCCGCAGTGGGATCGTAGATAGTACGGATGATACCGGGTTTACTCAGCGCATCATCATCTTCCATAAATACTAATGATGTAGTTAAACGCACGATATCACGCGGAGTAAAGTGCTCTCCGGCGGTTTCATTTGAACTTTCAGCAAAGCGGCGGATCAGTTCTTCAAACACTAATCCCATATCATGGTTAGATATTTTTTTTGGGCTGAGATCAGTTACCGCAAACAATTTGACCACTTTGAACAGCAGGTTCGCTTGCTTTAACTCACCCACATATTCGCTAAATTTGAACTGTTCAAAAATCTGACGCGCATCACTAGAAAAGCATTCGACATAATTCAGCAAATTATCTGCGTTGTCGCTTTGGCCCAACTTGCTTAGATTCATGGGAGATGTATTGAAAAAGGACAGACCATTAGTTGCGCGTAACAAGAATTTTTCCTGTGCTTCCCCTGGCAAATCTTTCATTGCTTTCAGCTTTTCAGCCTGGGCCAATACAGCCTCTTTACTCTCCTCAAGCACACACTCTAATCGACGCAACAGAGTAAATGGCAGAATGATGCGGCCATAAAGAGACTGTTTAAAATCTCCGCGCAGAAGATCGGCAACCGACCAGAGAAAAGCGGCAGTTTGAGAAAAATTATGATTGGACATTATGCAACCTGAGTAAAAGCAAAGTGGTTAGTTCTACTATTGCGGCAATTGTATAAGAAATTGCCATATATAAAGATCATGAGCGGATAGCGCTTCAATCACTGTTTTATATAAGAGTAGATCTAAGGGATTGGGCAAAATAATACAGCTAGCGAACTGTATGACAAGGATAAACGACGAATGAATTTAAAAGAAAAGAGATAAAGATGAGGAGAATTCAGGATGGTACGCCCTACAGGATTCGAACCTGTGACCTACGGCTTAGAAGGCCGGTGCTCTATCCAACTGAGCTAAGGGCGCATAGTGATTGGGTCGGATTATACGTCCAGCGGCTCGCGCGTCAACGTTTTTGCCTCCCACTAGCAGCGGAGTGCTGGCAGATTAACCAAAACCCCTTAATGCCGCTTGCGCCATTCGCTCATCGACACCAGATTCCCGCCCTGCTCCGTTTCGCCTTCCAGCTCAATCCCTTGCTGCGTGAAATGCGCATTGTACTGGTCGCGCAGCGCATGCAGCTCCTGGCTGTCCGGCTCCAGCTGACGCAAGAACCCCAACGCCAGCAACAGCTGTTGCCTCGATATCAACGCTGAAAATCCCGCCCGGCTCAAAATGCCGTGCCAGCGCTGCCTATTCTCGTCGCTGCCATCAACAATCAGCACCTGCCAAATCAGCAGCACCGCCGCGCCATTGTGCAGATGCGTGTCGTTATCGCCCGTGATGTAATCGGTAAACTCTTTTGCCGCCTCTTTGCCCATCAGCGACAACATTGATTCGATATGCACCGGCGGCAGTTGCAACCGTTTATTGAGCGCCTGCACCGCATGGCGCGAGCTGGCCGTCAGCAGCTGAAAACCTACCACGAACACCACCGCCAGCGTGGCGAGAATTAACCAAATCATCACGTCATCCATCTCATTCACTGCCGGGCATCATAAGCGCTAACGCGGGCGGGCGCCACGGCGAAAAATCGGGAAAGCGGCGTTGATGGCGAATCTCTACCTGACAGCCGCACGCGCTTCTGACAGAATAGGCGCCATCCCCGATCTAACCCTCTACAGATGGATTTCCTCTCTGATGGCAGCAAAAATTATTGACGGTAAAACGATTGCGCAGCAGGTGCGCCTTGAGGTTGCCGAAAAAGTACAGCAGCGTCTGGCGGCCGGCAAACGTGCGCCCGGTTTGGCAGTTGTGCTGGTGGGTGAAAACCCGGCTTCGCAGATCTATGTCGCCAGCAAACGTCGTGCTTGTGATGAAGTGGGCTTCATCTCCCGCTCATACGATCTGCCCGCCACCACCAGCGAAGCCGAGCTGCTGGAGCTGATTGATACGCTCAACAACGACAACGACATCGACGGCATTCTGGTGCAGCTGCCGCTGCCAGCCGGCATCGATAACGTCAAAGTGCTGGAGCGCATCGTGCCGGACAAAGATGTGGATGGTTTCCATCCGTACAACGTCGGTCGTCTGTGCCAGCGCGCACCGAAGCTGCGTCCATGTACGCCGCGCGGCATCGTCACTTTGCTGGAGCGCTACAATATCGATACTTACGGCCTGAACGCCGTGGTGGTTGGCGCATCGAATATCGTTGGCCGTCCGATGAGCATGGAGCTGCTGCTCGCCGGTTGCACCACCACCGTTACGCACCGTTTCACCAAAGATCTGCGTCATCACGTTGAGCACGCCGATCTGCTGGTGGTGGCGGTTGGCAAGCCGGGCTTTATTCCGGGCGACTGGATCAAGCCGGGCGCGGTGGTGATTGATGTGGGTATCAACCGTCTCGACAGTGGCAAAGTGGTGGGCGATGTGGAGTTCGAAGCGGCTGCTGAGCGCGCCTCGTACATCACGCCCGTTCCAGGCGGCGTCGGTCCAATGACGGTCGCGACATTGATCCAAAACACGCTGACGGCGTGTGAAGAATTTCACGACATTGAGGAGGCATAATGGCCAGTTTTTCTCTCGGTAAACATGCCCACGTAGATTTGTGCGACCTGCTGAAACTCGAAGGTTGGGTGCAAAGCGGTGCGCAGGCGAAAGCGGTGATTGCGGAAGGCGAAGTGCGCGTCGATGGCGCAGTTGAAACGCGTAAGCGCTGCAAGATTGTTGAAGGCCAGAAGGTCGAGTTTGCGGGCTTTAAGATTACGGTTGTTGCCTGACCTTTAGGCGTCCCAATCGGGACGCCTAAATCCGCTCTTCCCCCACCACCCGAGTTTCCCCTTCAATTTGCTCCAGCGCGATATGATTCACCGCCGTATGCTGCGCAATCAGCGTCGCCAGTTTCGGTGAATGGCTGGTGATCCACAGTTGGCTAAACTGGCTGGCTTCGGCGATCAGTCGCGCTAATGCAGGCAACAAATCTTCATGCAAACTGTTTTCCGGTTCATTTAGCGCCATAAACGCCGGCGGACGCGGGCTGAGCAGCGCCACCACTAAGCAGAGAAAGCGCAGCGTGCCATCCGAGAACTCGGCGCTCTCCAGCGGACGCAAAATTCCCCGCCGTGACATCAGCATCTGAAAACGCCCGTTCTGCACGTCAACGTGAAATTCCGTGTCCGGGAAGGCTTCGGCCATCACCTCAAGCAGTAATTCGGAATGACCGCGTTCAACAATCGTAGCCCAGGCTGCGGCCAAATTGCTGCCATCGTGGCTCAGTACCGGCGCGCGCACGCCAATCTGCGGCGCACGAATCGGCGAACCGGGCCACACCGCAAACTCATGATAGAAACGCCACTGGCGCAGCCTTTCACGTACCTGGGAAAGCTCGGGATAAAGGTGCGGCTCGCCAAGCTGCCCAAACAGCGACTCTTCCGGATGCAGCACCGCAGGATAAGCAACGCGTTCGCCCTCAACGTTGTGCAGGAAAGCGGTTTGATTTTGCCGCTGCAGGATGCAGGAGGAAGGACGCCGACGCTGGCCGCTCATCCATATACGCTCCTCTTTCACCAGCGGATCGAGGTTAAACATGCTGGTGGCTAACGGCTCAGGAAAACCGATATCAAGCTGATAATCCATATCATCCATTACCACCGCGAGCGCCAGACGTTTGGGATCGTGGCGACGATCGCCGCGCCGCAATCCGCCCGCCCACATCGCTTTCTGGATGCCGCCCTCTTCCGCCAGCGCCAGCGCTAAACGTCCGCTCGCCGCTTCGTGCAGCAATCGCACCGCTTTATACAGGTTAGATTTGCCGCAGCCGTTGGGGCCGCTCACCACGTTGAGCTGTTGCAGCGGTAGCGTCAGGTCGCGCACCGAGCGGAAGCCGTGAATATGAATCTGTTCAATCGCCATCAATAAAAAAGGGCGATTTCTCGCCCTCTCCGGTTATTTGCGTCGCCAGCTGGAACCTTGCGGCCCATCCTCAACGATCACGCCCAACTCATTGAGCTTATCGCGCGCCACATCCGCCTGCGCCCAATCTTTGGCTGCACGCGCATCGGAACGGGCTTTCACCCAATGCTCGATTTCCGCCACTTCATCGTCATTCACCTGCGCACCGCTTTGCAGGAACTGCTCGGGATCCTGCTGCAGAATGCCGAGCACGTTAGCGATCTGACGCAGTTTCGCTGCCAGCGCATCAGCGGAGGCTTTGTCTTCGGTCTTCAGGCGATTCACTTCACGCGCCATATCAAACAACACCGAATAGGCTTCCGGCGTGTTGAAGTCGTCATCCATCGCGGTACGGAATCGCGCTTCAAACTCTTCGCCACCCGCCGCCGTGGCATTGGCATCGGTATGACGCAGCGCGGTGTACAAGCGCTCGAGCGCCGCACGCGCCTGGTTGAGGTTATCTTCGCCGTAGTTGAGCTGGCTGCGATAGTGGCCCGACATCAGGAAGTAACGCACGGTTTCGGCATCGTAGTGCTGCAACACATCGCGCACGGTGAAGAAGTTATCCAGCGATTTCGACATCTTCTCGCGGTCAACCATCACCATGCCGGAGTGCATCCAGTAATTCACATACGGACCATCGTGCGCACAGGTGGATTGCGCCACTTCGTTTTCGTGGTGCGGGAACATCAGGTCCGAACCGCCGCCGTGAATGTCGAAATGGGTGCCGAGCTGTTTGCAGTTCATCGCCGAGCACTCGATGTGCCAGCCTGGACGGCCGTTGCCCCACGGCGAGTTCCACGCCGGTTCGTCGGCTTTAGACATCTTCCACAGCACGAAGTCCATCGGATTGCGCTTCACATCCGCCACTTCAACGCGTGCACCGGCCTGCAGCTGCTCCAGATCCTGACGCGACAGCACGCCGTAATCCTTGTCGCTCATCACGTCGAACATCACGTCGCCGTTGTCCGCCACGTACGCGTGCTTACGCTCAATCAGCCTGCCGACCAGCTCGATAATCTCGTCGATATGGCGGGTGGCGCGCGGCTCCAGATCCGGTGGCAGAATGCCGAGCGCGGCGAAATCGTTATGCATCTCGGCGATCATGCGGTTGGTCAGCGTTTCGATGCTTTCCCCGTTTTGGTTGGCACGTTTGATGATTTTGTCATCGATATCGGTGATGTTACGCACATACTTCAGCTGATAGCCCACGTAACGCAGATAACGCGCCACCACGTCGAATGCCACAAATGTACGCCCATGGCCGATATGACAGAGGTCGTAAACCGTGATACCACACACGTACATACCGACTTGACCGGCATGGATGGGTTTGAATTCCTCTTTCTGTCGACTCAGGGTGTTATAAATCTTTAGCATTGAACGGTTCCGTTTATTTACGTGTGCGGGAATAGAACTATCAAAAATCTTGCTGTTTATTGCTTGCGTCAAGCCAACCAGTTAACAACTGTAATCCGTGACTGCACATTCCGTAGCGGCGCGATTTATCGCGCAATAAATTGCGCCGCTACGGAATGTGCGCGCTATGAGAACGGTTTTCATCTCTTAACTGACAAACATCAAGCCGGTTATTGTGCCGTATTTTTCTGACTTGTGCATCGCTCGGTTGCCAACTGCCGTCCGGTTACTGACGCGTTATTGGAAATTGTGATATAAGAAGCGTCTACAAAAATGCCCCGCCGCCTTACAGGCGTGGCAGTTGATACTGACGACAACCTTGACAGGAAGAAAATAATGGTCACTTTCCAGACGAACCATGGCGATATCGTAATCAAAACTTTCGATGACAAAGCGCCGGCTACCGTGAAGAACTTCCTGGAATACTGCGCGGAAGGTTTTTACGATAACACTATCTTCCATCGCGTAATCAACGGTTTCATGATTCAGGGCGGCGGTTTTGAGCCTGGCATGAAGCAGAAAGATACCAAAGCAGACATCCGCAACGAAGCGAACAACGGCCTGAAAAACACCAAAGGCACCCTGGCGATGGCGCGTACTCAGGCGCCACACTCTGCAACAGCCCAGTTCTTTATCAACGTGGCAGACAACGACTTCCTGAACTTCCGTGACGAAAGCCTGCAAGGCTGGGGTTACTGCGTGTTCGCTGAAGTGGTTGAAGGCATGGACGTGGTTGAGAAAATCAAAGCGGTGAAAACCGGCCGCAGCGGCATGCATCAGGACGTTCCGGTTGAAGATGTTGTCATCCAGAAAGTGACTGTTAGCGAGTAATGTCGCGCACGCTGTTTATCGCAGATCTGCATCTGTGTCATGAAGAACCGGCAATTACTGCCGGTTTTCTGCATTTTTTGCAGGGTGAAGCGCGCACGTGCGATGCGCTTTATATCCTCGGCGATCTGTTTGAAGCCTGGATCGGCGACGACGATCCTAACCCGCTGCATCAGCAAATCGCTGCGGCGCTCAAGGCGCTGCCGGTGCCGAAGTTCTTTATTCACGGCAATCGCGACTTCCTGCTCGGCCAGCGTTTTGCGCGTGCCAGCGGCATGACGCTGCTGCCGGAAGAAAAGGTGCTCGATCGCTACGGACATCGTGTGTTGATCATGCACGGCGATACCTTGTGCACCGACGATGCAGGCTATCAGCGTTTCCGCGCCAAAGTGCATCAGCGCTGGTTGCAGCGTCTGTTCCTCGCGTTGCCGCTGCGTCTGCGCATGCGTATTGCTGCGCGCATGCGCAATGGCAGCAAGCAGGCGAATCAGCATAAATCGGTCAGCATCATGGACGTCAATCAGTCCGCGGTGGAAGCCGCGATGACGCGTCAACAGGTGGCGATTCTGATTCACGGCCACACGCATCGTCCCGCCATTCACGCCTTCCCGCTGCACGGCAAAAACGCCGAGCGCGCGGTGCTGGGTGCCTGGCATGAGAACGGATCGATGATTCAGCTTGATGCCAGCGGCGTAAGCCTGATCGAATTCCCCTTCTGAAATCCGGGCATCAATGCCCGTTTTCCGCCTACGCAACCGTTTTCCTTGCTGCCATCTCATGCTATTCTCTGTGCCCTTCTTCGCCTGCCCGCCCGGCCAGGTTCGTTTGCATATTCACAGGAGTTGACCGCATGTCATCCAACGCCGCCCCGGCCCGTATCGCCATTGTCATGGGTTCCAAAAGTGACTGGGCTACCATGCAGTTCGCCGAGGAAATTCTTAACAGCCTGGATGTTCCCTTCCACGTTGAAGTGGTCTCAGCTCACCGTACGCCCGACAAACTGTTCAGCTTCGCGGAAACCGCCGCCGACAACGGTTTTCAGGTGATCATCGCCGGTGCCGGCGGTGCTGCCCATTTGCCGGGCATGCTGGCCGCGAAAACGCTGGTGCCGGTGCTGGGCGTGCCCGTGCAAAGCGCGGCGCTGAGCGGCGTCGATAGCCTCTACTCCATCGTACAGATGCCACGCGGCATTCCGGTGGGTACGCTGGCGATTGGTAAAGCCGGTGCTGCCAACGCCGCCCTGCTGGCGGCACAGATTCTGGCGATCCACGACAGCGCGCTGTCAACGCGCATCGCCCACTGGCGTCAAACGCAAACTGATGAAGTGCTGAACAACCCGGATCCGCGGGAGGACGTATGAAGCCGGTTTGCGTATTAGGAAATGGTCAGTTAGGCCGCATGCTGCGCCAGGCGGGAGAACCGCTGGGCATCGCGGTGTATCCGGTGGGCCTGGATGCGGAACCTTCTGCGCTGTCGATC
Organism: Pantoea endophytica; assembly: GCF_002858935.1. Lineage (GTDB taxonomy): Bacteria > Pseudomonadota > Gammaproteobacteria > Enterobacterales > Enterobacteriaceae > Pantoea > Pantoea leporis. The sequence continues at coordinate 242,404 of NZ_PJRT01000025.1, forward strand.
GCCGAAAGCGTGATCACCGCTGAGATCGAGCGCTGGCCGGAAACCGCGTTAACCCGCGAACTGGCGAGCCATCCGGCCTTTGTGAATCGCGATATTTTCCCGCGTCTGGCCGATCGCCTGACGCAAAAACAGCTGCTGGATCAGCTGAACCTCGCCACCGCGCCGTGGCAGCTGCTGGCCGATAAAGCCGAGTGGCCAAATGTGTTCAACTCGCTTGGCGAACTGGCGATTGTAAAGCGTCGTACCGGCGGCTATGACGGCCGTGGCCAATGGCGTTTGCGCGCCAATGAAACCGATGCGCTGCCGGATGAGTGCTACGGCGAATGCATCGTTGAGCAAGGCATTAACTTCAGCGGCGAAGTGTCGCTGGTCGGTGCGCGTGGGCACGATGGCAGCACGGTGTTTTATCCGCTGACGCACAACCTGCATCAGGACGGCATTCTGCGCACCAGCGTGGCGTTCCCGCAGGCCGATGCCGCACAGCAACAACAGGCGGAAGCGATGCTCAGCGCCATCATGCATGAGCTGAACTACGTCGGCGTGATGGCGATGGAGTGTTTCATTACGCCAGAAGGTTTGCTGATCAACGAGTTAGCACCGCGAGTGCACAATAGCGGCCACTGGACGCAGAATGGCGCGTCAATCAGCCAGTTCGAGCTGCATCTGCGTGCGATTTTAGGTTTGGCGCTGCCAAAGCCGGTGATGTTTGCGCCGTCGGTGATGGTGAATCTGATTGGTACTGAGATGAATCTGGCGTGGCTGCAGCAGCCGCTGGTGCATCTGCATTGGTATGACAAAGAGGTGCGTGAAGGCCGCAAGGTTGGGCATCTTAATCTCACCGATAGCGATCACGCACGTCTGGCGTCAGCCTTGAATGCGCTGGTGCCGCTGCTGCCGGAAGCGTATGCAAGCGGGATTGCGTGGGCGGTTGAGAAGCTGTAGTTCAGCTGTTTTTCCCTCACCCTAGCCCTCTCCCAGTGGGAGAGGGAACCGATCGCGCTAACATCTCCCTCTCCCACTGTGTACAGTCCGGGGACATGGTGAACACTTGTTCGGGGACATGGTAGACACTTACAACTAAGGCATAAGAACCCGTTTATGGAGTCGCTTATGTCCTGGGATGCGAGAGATACCATGTCAT
>NZ_PJRT01000026.1 GCF_002858935.1 Pantoea endophytica
GGCCGGAATGCTGGGCATCCGACAGCAGGATGCGCTGGCCGGGCGTGGAGTGAATGTACTGGGTACCTTTGCCGGACGGCAGCGTCAGCGGCGCAGAGAGGCGGTTACCTTCGGCCGTGGCAACGGCGAGAGCGGAAGCAGACATAAACAGATCCCTGTTATCAGATTAATCGGCTGGGTAAATTGCTCTTGAGTGTGCTGGGCTGTGGCAGAAAGAAATACAGGCTGGGTCTGGGATGAAAAGTGGAATAAAGCAAAAATATTTTGAACATAAACCAGCCAAATAATGGCTGCCTGTTTTTGAATAATGTGTGACAGATAATTCCCAAAACACCCACATTCATCACGTACCAAATAACTCGGACAAGAAGGGTGCATTTCACTGCTGGTAAGGCTCTCGCTCAACTCAAAAATCCCTAACTGTAGAGGGCATATTGCTCTGATAGGCGTCAGCAAACTCAACCAAGACCGCGCTCGTATTTAACCTTAAGACACGTCTGTAAATTCCGGTGTTATCTGGGTAAGAGATCAATTAACCCAGTCAATCATCCGCGTCAGCGGAATTGGGCTAAATACTGTGTAAAGGGTCTTTATGAGTCTCAATCAAGTTAACATTGCAGTGGTGGAGAACAACACCATTGTTAAATCCGATGTACTGCGTGCTGAAAAAGCCGGTTCAGCGGTAAAAATCAAAGCCGTAAAAGGTGGAAAATACATTCTGGCGCAAGGTGAAAAAGGTTACGCTCCTGAGAACATTACCGTTAAACGTGTGGGTAAAAACCTGCATGTAATGCTGGAAGGCACCGATGAAAGCCAGCCACAGCTGATCATTGAAGATTTCTTCGAAAATCCAGGCGAGTTGGTCGGTAAGGCCGAAGACGGTCAGTGGCACGAATTTATCTCTTCTGATGGCGACAGCGATCATGAAGCCGCTTTCCTGATGGATGGAGAGTCTTCAGCACTGGTATTGGGTTCGGGAGTCATTGCGGGTCTTGATGGCCTGGCCGTTGCGCCTTTTGCGCTTTCTCCAGCACTACTGGCGTTGGGTACGTTAGCGGGTCTGCTGGCTGCAGCGGGTCTTGCTAAATCCATCGCCAATCATAATAAAGATGATGGAAACGGCGGTAGCGGTGAAGGCGGTGAAGGCGGTGGCGGAAGCACCGTATTCACTCCTGGCTTGACGAACGTTAACGATAATCATGGTGACTTTACCGGTCCAATCCATAACGGCGGTCTGACCGATGACAGCACACCAACCTTCAGCGGTACCGGTACACCGGGCAACATCGTGGTTATCCGTGATAACGGTGAAGAGATCGGCAGCGTCATCGTCGGCGAAGATGGCAAATGGGAATTCACTCCAGAAAACCCACTGGAGGATGGTGAACACAAATTTGAATTGGTAGAGCGTGATGACAAAGGCAACGAAAGTGCGCCGAGCGATGAGTTCGTGGTCATCATTGATACCGAAGCACCTGCTCGTCCAGATATTGGCCAGGTTTATGACGACGTGGAACCGAAAATGGGTCCGGTCGCGAACGGCGGTTACACCAACGACGAAACCCCAACCTTGAGCGGCGATGGTCAAACACCCGGCGACACCATCATCATTATCGATAATGGCAAAGAAATCGGCTCGGTAATTGTTGGTCAGGATGGTTCATGGTCATTTACCCCAGAACCTTTAGAAGATGGTGACCATAACTTCGAGATTGTGGCGCGCGATCCGGCGGGCAACCGTTCAGAGCCTTCTGAACCTTGGTTAGTCATCGTAGACACCGAAATCCCTGGCAAACCAGGCACCGGTACCACCGCGGGTCTCGACGACATCATTGATGATGTTGGTCCGGTTACCGGTTCACTGCCAAATGGCAGCATCACCGATGACACCAAACCGACCCTCGAAGGTTCCCATCAAAGACCAGGTACCATCGTTACCATTATCGACAATGGCACCGTTATCGGCAGCGTTGTAGCGGATAAAAACGGTGGCTGGCAGTTCACCCCGTCAACCGAATTGGCAGAGGGCGATCATCAGTTCTCCATCATCATCGAAACGCCAACCGGCTATATCTCGCCAGAATCCGATCCGTGGTTAGTGATTATCGATATTGATCCTCCTGCGGCACCGGTTATTGTCGACATCATCGATGACCAGGGCGACGTAGTTGGCGCAATAAAAGACGGCGACACTACCGACGACGCACAGCCAGAAATCCGTGGTACCGCAGAAGCAGGCAGCACCGTCATCATTTACGATAAAGGTGTTGAAATCGGTCGTGTTGAAGCAGATGAAAATGGCGACTGGTCATTCATTCCTGTTCCGCCGCTGCTGAACGGCGACCATGAAATTACCGCTAAAGCACAGGATAAAGCAGGCAACATCGGCGACGAATCCAACAGTGTTGGCTTTGACCTGATCGCGGGCGGCAACGCCACTGGTCCAGCGATTACTGGCGCGTGGGATGACGTGGAAGGCAACACCGGGATGCTGCATAACGGCGACCTGACCAACGACGCACGCCCTGAGCTGCGCGGTACCGCACAGCCCGGCGACATCGTCACCATCATCATGGACGGCAAGGTTCAGGGTTCAACCACCGCCGGCCCGAACGGCCAGTGGAACTGGACGCCAGCAACAGATTTGCCAGAAGGCGTGCGCAACTTCCGCGCAGAAGTGACCGACGCAGCCGGCAACAAAACCGCTACCGGCAACTTCCAGCTGGAGCTGGATGTAACCAAACCTGATGCCTCAGACGACCTGACGGCAGAAGACAACGTCGGCCCAATTACCGGTCCAATTCAAAGCGGCGACACCACCGACGACAGCACCCCGACCTTTGGCGGCACCGGCGAGCCGGGCGACAAAGTGATCATCAAAGATGACGGCGAAATTATTGGTACCACCATCGTCGGTCAGGATGGCAGCTGGGAATTTACCCCGGTTCCACCGCTGGAAGAAGGTGAGCACAGCATCATAGTAGTCATCGAAGATCCGGCCGGTAACCAGAGTGATCCGTCTGATCCAATCGACTTCATCGTTGACCTGTCTGACGTATTGGTCAGCATCGACTTTGCCTTTGACAACGTAGAAGCACACACCGGCAACATCGCTTCCGGTAGCGTTACCAACGATGACACTCCGACTCTGCACGGTAAAGCAACGCCGAACAGCATCGTGACAATCATGGATGGCAACCTGGTGTTAGGCTCAGTCAAAACTGACAGCTTTGGTCGCTGGAACTTCACCACACCTGCTTTGCAAGACGGTGAACATCGCTTCACTGCAACGGCGACTGACGCTAAAACCGGCGTGGTCAGTGCACCGACCGCAGAGTTCGTGCTGGACATCGACGTCCAGGAACCGACCAAACCGGGCGATGGCGGCACCGGCGGCGACGGCATCGCGGACGTGATTGACGACGTGGGCCCAATCCAGGGCAGCGTGGGCAACGGCGACTCTACTGATG
>NZ_PJRT01000027.1 GCF_002858935.1 Pantoea endophytica
AGACGGGTGCTACGAGGTATGGTGGTACAGCACAAAAGTGGGGGTGATCGACCTGAAGAAAAAGTCGATCACCATGGGTAAAGGATGTTAAAAAGTGTTCACCATGTCCCCGAACACCTGTCTACCATGTCCCCGGACTGTACACCCGCTCGCGGGAGAGGCCAAAGTGAGGGAGCAAACGTCACTTCTGCAGTTTCTCTTCTAACTCCAAAAGCTGCTCCGGCGTCACCGCCGGATAACTCTGCGCATCTTCCGGCACTTCATGCACCGCAGGAATCGGCACTAATGGGCCAAGGAAGCGCGGCTCGCGCTTCATCAAATACAAATCCGCCAGCGCACCCAAACGCGCACCCACTTCGCGGAAACGCACCGACAACATATTCTTCGGCGACGGCACCGCATAGCACTGCGCCTGAATGCCCAAATGCTGCGCGATATACAGCGCTCGCTCGCAGTGGAAGCGCTGAGTAATGATGATGAAATCGTTGGTATCGAACACTTTACGCGTGCGCACAATCGAATCCAGCGTGCGGAAGCCAGCGTAATCCAGCACGATGTCCGACGGCGCGACGCCCGCTTTGATCAAATCGCGGCGCATAGTCATCGGTTCGTTATAGCTTTGCTGCGCATTATCACCGCTCAGCAGCAGGTAATTGACCTTGCCGCTGTTATAGGCGTTCAACGCGCCCTGGATGCGATAGAGGTAATACTGATTGATCACGCCGGTGCGGTAGTACTTCGCCGTGCCCAAGACCACGCCGACCTGACGATGTGGCAACGAGGTGACATCTTCGTATATAAAGGGCGCGGTTTTCCAGCTGATCCAGCGATCCAGGCCGAGCGCGGTCGCCACCATCAGTAAGATGATGAAAAACAGACCAAAGAAAACGCGTTTAATCATGCGCGCGGGCACTCGGTTGGCAGAATTCAGAATGGATAAAGGCTACTTGAGGCGGGCGGGGGAAGCAAGTAAACGCCCGTTGGCTGACGTTTTTTTAAACGTTGCCGGATCTAAATGATCCGGCAACGAATTTATCAGATCGAAGTACGGCGATAGTTACGATACTGCGGCAGCCAGAAGTTGTTGCTGACGGCTTTCGACAATACATCTTCCGACGTCACCACCGCCACGCCCGCCAGCTGCGCGGCTTTACCCACCTCAATGGCAATCAGCTTGGAAACGCCCTGAATGTCTTTGATCTCCGGCAGAACCGGACCTTCGCCATCGTTAACCAGCGGCGAGCAGTCGGCCAATGCGCGACTGGCGGTCATCAGCATCGAATCCGTCACGCGACTGGCGCCCGCGGCGATAACCCCCAAACCGATGCCAGGGAAGATATAGGAGTTATTGCACTGGGCGATGGGATAGGTTTTCCCCTTCCAGGTGACCGGCGAGAACGGGCTGCCGGTGGCAACCAGCGCGGCGCCGTCAGTCCAGGCGATGATGTCGGCTGGCGTCGCTTCAACGCGTGAAGTCGGGTTCGACAGCGGCATAACAATCGGACGCTTGGTGTGCTTGTGCATCTCGCGAATGATCTCTTCGGTGAACAGGCCTGGTTGGCCAGACACGCCGATCAGAATATCCGGCTTGGCGTTGCGTACCACGTCGAGCAGAGAAATGGAGTCGCTGCTGGTGTCCCAATCTTTCAGGCTGTCACTCTTCTGCACCAGCTTGCTCTGGAAATTGAGCAGGTTCGGCAGCTTGTCGGTGAGCAAACCGAAGCGATCGACCATCATCACGCGGCCACGCGCTTCATCATCGCTCAATCCTTCCGACTTCATCTGCGCGATGATCTGCTCGGCAATACCGCAACCGGCAGAACCGGCACCGAGGAACACCACTTTCTGCTCGCACAGGCGGCTGCCCGCAGCGCGGCTGGCGGCGATCAGGGTGCCGACGGTAACTGCGGCGGTGCCCTGAATATCGTCGTTGAAGCAGCAGATCTCATCGCGATAGCGCTCCAGCAGCGGCATGGCGTTTTTCTGCGCGAAGTCTTCGAACTGCAACAGCACGTTCGGCCAGCGACGATTCACCGCCTGAATAAACTCATTGACGAACTCTTCGTACTCTTCGCCGGTAATACGCGGATGACGCCAGCCCATATAGAGCGGATCGTTCAGCAGCTGCTGGTTGTTGGTTCCGACATCCAGCACCACCGGCAAGGTATAAGCCGGACTGATGCCGCCACACGCGGTATACAGCGACAGTTTACCGATTGGGATGCCCATGCCGCCGATACCCAAATCGCCGAGGCCGAGAATACGTTCGCCATCAGTCACCACGATCACTTTGACATTCTGCTTGGTGGCGTTCTGCAGCATGTCTTCAATGCGGTCGCGATTGTTATAAGAGATGAATACGCCACGCGCGCGACGGTAGATTTCAGAGAAGTGTTCACAGGCGGCGCCGACCGTTGGGGTGTAGATAATCGGCATCATCTCTTCGAGATGATTGTCGAGCAGGCGGTAGAACAGGGTTTCGTTGGTGTCCTGGATATTGCGCAGATAGACATGCTTGTCGTTGTTGTTTTTAAAATCCAGGAACTGGCGCCAGGCACGTTCCGCCTGCTCTTCGATGGTTTCTACCGCTTCGGGTAGCAGACCGTTGAGGTTAAATTCGTTACGTTCTTCGAGGGTGAAGGCGCTGCCTTTATTCAACAGCGGAAATTCCAGCAGGATCGGACCCGCATAAGGAATATACAGCGGGCGTTTACTTTCGTAGTCGAGTTCCATGCAGTGCTTGCTCCGGTTGCAGTGTTTTCTGACGTATCGCCGGGAAAAGGTAACGCCAGTCCATCTTGAAGTGAAGAGGTTCTGGCGCCCGATCCTATGAAAATTCCTGCAGATGTACAGCTTTTGTTAACAGGAGGTCACAAAAGCGGTAAAAGGATCACTAAACTGATGTTTTCGAAACTAAAGTAAGTGAGAAATCCTCACATCCTAACGCCTTAAGCGTCGCGCGGGTCGCATCAAGCTGACTCAGCGTGCTGTCCTGACATTCCGCCAAAACCGCTTGCTGAATTGTCTCCAGCGCTTCGTTGCTCATGTTCATCAAAATCAGTGCAGCCTGCAGCGGCGGCAAGCTGGGGTTGAAGGCGGCGTTTTCCGCATAGCGACCGGTAAAGACCTTGCCGCTCTGGCTGCGCAGCGCCACGCCGCTGTAGCTTTTGCTATAAGGCGCGTGACTGTGATTGGCGGCGGTAATGGCAGCCTGTTGCAATGCATCGCCTGCAACCGCAAAACCATGATCGACCGGCGTTAGAAGACGTTCGGTGATATTCAGATCGGCAGGGCCAAACGCATCCGGCAGATAGTCGCCCAGCGTGCTAACCGCGCGTCCCGGCAGGCTGATGCGAATCGCCGTGCCGCTGTTCAGCTCGTTCATAAACTGACGGCAATGTCCGCACGGCGTGTAGTTGACGGTAATCGCCGCCAGCTTCTCTTCACCGCGCAGCCAGGCGTGCGTAATCGCGCTCTGCTCGGCGTGCACCGTCTGCTGCAGCGGGGTATGCAGGAACTCCATGTTGGCGCCGAAGTACCAATGGCCGCTGACGCCGCGGGAAATCGCGCCGACATTAAAATGAGACACAGTTGCCACGGCGCAGCTCGCCGCCAGCGGCAGCAGTTCCAGCGCCAGCGCATCATCATCCAGACCGGTAAGCTGTTTCAGTTGCGCGACATCCTGCGGACGTAATACGCCATGGAAATCCGGCGCACCCAGCAGCGGCTGAATCGCAGCTTGCAGCGCAGTGGGCAGGGCAGAAAAAGCAGTTAGGAATCGTGAATGCATGATGGGATGACCTCAGTTACGCGTTAGCGGCGATGCGCCGCCTGACGTTTTATATGTGATCCAAGTCGCTCTGACAATGCAAGCTGATTGGGTTGTTTCAACTTTGCGAGATCTCTCGCAAGTTTTAGCCCCACCAATGCATTAATAGCGGAAAAAGCAGCGGCGCCAGTAACGAAGTGATGATGCCGCAAATCACCAGCGCAAGGGAGCTGAACGCGCCTTCCTGATAATCGATCTCGGCTGCGCGCGCGGTACCTAACGCGTGCGATGCGTTACCAATTGCTAACCCGCGCGAGGATTTGTTTTTCACCTTAAACAGATTGAGCAGCATATGGCCAAACACCGCACCCAGCACGCCGGCGATAAGCACGCAGATGGCGCTGATGGCAGGAATACCGTGCAGCGATGCGGAGACCGCCATCGCAATTGGCGTGGTGACAGATTTCGGCATGATGGTGGCGGCGATTTCCGGCGTTGCGCCCATCCACAGCGCAATCGCGGTGCCCGATACCATTGCCGTGATGCTGCCGATGAAGCAGACGCTGATGATGGTTTTCCAGCGCGCGCGAATCTGATGCATCTGCTCATACAGCGGCAACGCCAGCGCTACGACTGCCGGTTGCAGCAACTGATTGAGCAGGCTGCTGCCGGCAAAATAGCGCGTGTATGGCAGGTGAGTCAGCAGCAGAATCGGGATGACAATCGCCATCGCCACTAACAATGGATTGACGATGGAGATATTGATTTTCGCCGCCAGTTTACGCGCCAGGAAATAGGCGATCACCGTCAGCGGCAGCGACCACCATGCATCACTCATTCGGCTTCTCCTGCGGGCGCTGCAGGCGCTCTGCGCTGAGCCCGACAATCAGCAGCACTATAAAAGTACTGACAATGCATGACACCACAATCGGCCCAAACTGCGCGGTGAGGATATCGGTATAGCCCATTACACCAACGCTAATCGGCACAAACAGCAGTGCCATATAGCGAATCAGTAAATGGCATCCGGGTTTCACCCACTCAACCGGCATGATTTGCAGACCCAGCAGCAGGAATAGCAGCAGCATGCCGATGATGCTGCCGGGAATGGTTATTGGGAGCAGGGCAGAAATCCCCATTCCAGCGTAAAGCGCCGCATAGATGATGACGAAGGCGCGCACATAGCGCCAACAAGCAGTGAGAACGGCAGGCATGTCAGGCTCCTGTTTTCGTAGCGCTTTATCATACGCATTAAGCGATTAGCGTGCTAGCGATCACAGTACTGTCTGACCTGGTCGCCATAAATGGCGACCCTACAAAAAACGCGTCAATCCTTTGTAGGATCAACAGGTACAAAAAAGCCGCCCTGAGGCGGCTTGTTAGCTTACTTAACCGGCATGCCCGGTACTGCGCCGCTATCAACCGACAGCACAAACAGGTCTTTGCCGCCTGGACCCGCTGACAGCACCATACCTTCGGAAATACCGAAGCGCATTTTACGCGGCGCGAGGTTGGCGACGATGATGGTCATCTTGCCGACCAGCACCGACGGATCCGGATACGCAGCGCGAATGCCAGAGAAAATCTGACGCTTCTCGCCCCCCAAATCCAGCTCCAGACGCAGCAGCTTGTCAGAACCCTCAACCAGCTCCGCTTTCTCTATCAGCGCCACGCGCATATCGACCTTGGCAAAATCATCAATGGTGATGGTGTCGCCAATCGGCGCATCAGCCAGCGGACCGGTTGCTGCAGGCTTATTCGCCGCCGCCGCATCTTCTTTCGAGGCCTCAATCAGCGCGTCGACTTTGGTCATTTCGATACGGCCATACAGCGCTTTGAACGGCGCCACTTCATGATCCAGCAACGGTTGGGCAATTGCATCCCAGCTCAGTTCGCTCTGCAGGAAGGCTTCGGCACGCTCGCTCAAAGATGGCAGCACTGGCTTCAGCCAGGTCATCAAGACGCGGAACAGGTTTATGCCCATGGAGCAAATCGCCTGCAGGTCGGCATCGCGGCCTTCTTGCTTTGCTACCACCCAAGGTGCCTGCTCATCGACATAGCGGTTGGCCAGATCGGCCAGCGCCATGATTTCACGGATCGCGCGGTTATATTCGCGGCTGGCCCAGGCTTCGCCAATCTTCTCTGAGGCCGCCACAAAGGTCTGATACAGCGCGGGATCGGCCAGTTCACTCGCCAGCTTGCCGCCAAAGCGTTTGGTCAGGAAGCCGGCATTACGTGACGCCAGGTTCACCACTTTGTTCACCACGTCTGCGTTCACGCGCTGCACGAAATCTTCCAAATTCAGGTCGATGTCGTCGATGCGTGAAGAGAGCTTGGCTGCGTAGTAATAGCGCAGGCTATCGGCATCCAGATGCTGCAACCAGGTGCTGGCTTTAATAAAGGTGCCGCGCGATTTAGACATCTTCGCGCCGTTCACCGTCACATAACCGTGTACGAACAGGTTGGTTGGCTTGCGGAAGTTGCTGCCTTCCAGCATCGCTGGCCAGAACAGGCTGTGGAAATAGACGATGTCTTTACCGATGAAGTGATACAGCTCAGTAGCGGAATCTTTCTTCCAGAACTCGTCGAAATCGATATCGCCGCGTTTGTCGCACAGGTTTTTGAATGAACCCATGTAACCGATTGGCGCATCCAGCCAGACGTAGAAGTATTTGCCCGGCGCGCCAGGGATTTCGAAGCCGAAGTAAGGTGCATCGCGGGAGATATCCCACTGCTGCAAGCCAGACTCGAACCACTCTTGCATCTTGTTAGCCACCTGCTCTTGCAGTGCGCCTGAACGCGTCCACGCCTGCAGCATCGCGCTGAAAGAGGGCAGATCAAAGAAGAAGTGCTCGGAATCGCGCAGCACCGGCGTCGCGCCAGAGACCACTGATTTCGGGTCGATCAGCTCGGTTGGGCTGTAGGTCGCGCTACACACTTCGCAGTTGTCGCCATATTGATCCGGTGACTTACATTTCGGGCAGGTGCCTTTGACGAAACGGTCCGGCAGGAACATGCCTTTCTCAGGATCGTACAGCTGCGAAATGGTGCGGTTCTTGATGAAGCCGTTCTCTTTCAGACGACCATAAATCAGCTCGGACAGCTGACGGTTTTCGTCACCGTGCGTCGAGTGATAGTTGTCGTAGCTAATATTGAAGCCAGCAAAATCCGTTTCGTGCTCCTGCTTCATCTCCGCGATCATCTGCTCCGGCGCGATGCCAAGCTGCTGAGCTTTCAGCATGATCGGCGTGCCGTGAGCGTCGTCTGCACAGATGAAGTGAACCTGGTTGCCACGCATTCGCTGGTAACGGACCCAAATGTCAGCCTGAATGTGTTCAAGCATGTGACCGAGATGGATTGAACCGTTTGCGTACGGCAGTGCGCACGTTACCAGAATTTTTTTAGCGACTTGAGTCATGTTTGCGTAGCGTTCCGTTGAAGAAAAATCGGTGTTAGATGTTAACCGAAGCACCCTCTGGCGTAAACACAGCTGGACATCCACGTCACTTTTAGCGCCTATCTGATATTATTGAACAGACACCGCCGCAATCTGGCGTGATGAATAAACAAGGAGAGGGGATGACTTCACAATCCCAGCAACATCATTCACCTGAGGCGCTGCGAGCATTGGTTATCGGCGTGCTAAGTGACTTTGAACATCCGACGCTGCAACATAACCTGACCACGCTGAAAGCCCTGCGCCATGTCGCGCTGCTGGATGACAAGCTGCATATCGAGCTGGTGATGCCGTTCGCGTGGGCCAGCGCTTTTGAAGAGCTGAAAGCGCAAACCAGCGCCGAACTGCTGCGCCTGACGGACGCCAGCGCCATTGACTGGCGACTGCGCCACGACATCGCTACGCTGAAGCGGGTGAAAAACCATCCGGGCGCAACCGGTGTGAAGAACATCATCGCCGTGAGTTCTGGCAAAGGTGGCGTGGGCAAATCCAGCACCGCTGTGAACATGGCGCTGGCGCTGATCGCTGAAGGGGCGCGCGTGGGGATTCTCGATGCGGATATTTACGGTCCGTCGATCCCTAACATGCTCGGCACCGAAAATCAGCGTCCCACCTCGCCGGATGGCACGCACATGGCACCGATTATGGCGCACGGCCTGGCAACCAATTCGATTGGTTATCTGGTCACCGACGACAACGCCATGGTGTGGCGCGGTCCAATGGCCAGCAAAGCCCTGATGCAGTTGCTCAACGAAACCCTGTGGCCGGATCTCGATTATCTGATCCTCGATATGCCGCCAGGTACCGGCGATATTCAGCTGACGCTGGCGCAAAACGTGCCGGTGACCGGCGCGCTGGTGGTCACCACGCCGCAGGACATCGCCTTGATTGACGCGCGTAAAGGGATGGTGATGTTTGAGAAAGTCAGCGTGCCGGTGTTGGGCGTGATCGAGAATATGAGTATGCACATCTGTAGCCAATGCGGACATCACGAGCCGATTTTCGGCACCGGCGGTGCGCAGAAGCTGGTGGAAGATTACAGCACCCGTTTGCTGGCCCAGTTGCCGCTGCACATTACGCTGCGTGAAGATCTGGATGATGGCGAACCGACCGTGGTGCGCCGTCCGGAAAGTGATTTCACCGCGCTCTACCGCCAGCTGGCGGGTCGCGTTGCGGCGCAGCTCTATTGGCAGGGAGAAATTATCCCTGGCGATATCGCGTTCCGCGCCGTTTAACGGCGTCCATTTCCGCTGGTGCGCGTCGCCAGCGGAAAATGCATCAGCACATATTTTCCCTGCTCGCTCTCGCCAACCGCTTCGCGCCGCCAGCCGTGTTTGAGATAGAAATCCATCGCCGCCTGATTCTGTTGCAGGCATTTCAAGGCGCCCGTCGAGCTAAATCGCGATTGCACTTTTTCTAACAGCGCGCTGCCCACGCCTTTTCCCTGCGCATCGGGGTCGACATACAGGCTATGCAGGAAGTTGTCATTATCCAGCACCGCCGCAAACCCTACGCGATGCCCATTCAGTTCAGCGACCAGCACGGTTTCGCCCAAAATCACCGCATCGAAATCTTCTAACTGCCAATCATCGCCATCCAGCCACGTCCAGTTATGGCGTCGCGCGGCAAGATACAGCGTGCGCAGAAAAGGCCGATCGGCTTCGTCAAAAAAACGTATATGCACCCATTTGCTCCGTCAGTTAGGTATTTGAATAAAAGTAGCAGTTTCACCGCAAAAAGATAAAGCCTGACAGAACCGCGCCCTTTTTGTGTAGAATGCCTCCGCGAGCCGCATGAAATCAGGTGTCGGCGCTTTGATAGCTTTTGGTTATCTGATTGATAACGTCTGCATATTAGAAGTTGGCCCGAAAATTCTGTAGCCTGCATCACATCTTTTAACGGAGGTCACCATGTCCATCATTAATACCAAGATCAAACCATTTAAAAATGCAGCGTTCAAAAACGGCGAATTCATCGAAGTCACCGAGAAAGACGTTGAAGGTAAATGGAGTGTTTTCTTCTTCTACCCGGCTGACTTCACCTTCGTATGCCCAACCGAACTGGGTGACGTTGCAGACCATCACGAAGAGTTCCAGAAACTGGGTGTAGATATCTACTCTGTTTCTACTGACACGCACTTTACTCACAAAGCCTGGCACGGTTCTTCTGACACCATCGCGAAAATCAAATACGCAATGATCGGTGACCCAACTGGCGCGCTGACCCGTAACTTCGAAATCATGCGCGAAGACGAAGGTCTGGCAGACCGCGGTACCTTCATCGTTGACCCGCAAGGCATCATCCAGGCGATCGAAATCACTGCAGAAGGCATTGGCCGTGACGCATCTGACCTGATTCGTAAAGTGAAAGCCGCTCAGTACGTTGCTTCTCACCCAGGTGAAGTTTGCCCGGCAAAATGGAAAGAAGGCGAAGCAACTCTGGCTCCATCACTGGACCTGGTTGGCAAAATCTAAGTTAGCTGCCATTCGATCTTTCTCTATCGGGTGCTACGGCACCCGATTTTCATGACAGGAACTCACTATGCTCGACACCAATTTAAAATCCCAACTCAAGGCTTACCTTGAGAAACTAACGAAACCGGTTGAGTTAATTGCCACATTGGATGATGGCGCCAAATCGGCAGAGATTCGCTCTCTGTTGGCCGATATCGCGGGCTTGTCAGACAAAGTCAGCTTCCGCGAAGAGAACGATCGTCCGGTGCGTAAACCCTCTTTCCTGATCACTAACCCAGGCAGCCAGAGCGGTCCGCGTTTTGCCGGTTCGCCAATGGGTCACGAATTTACTTCACTGGTTTTAGCCCTGCTGCAAACCGGTGGACACCCTTCGAAAGAAGCGCAGAGCCTGCTGGATCAGGTTGTGGCTTTAGAAGGCGACTTCCACTTCGAAACTTATTATTCCCTGTCGTGCCACAACTGTCCTGACGTGGTACAGGCGCTGAACCTGATGGCGGTGCTGAACCCGCGTATCAGCCATACCGCGATTGACGGCGGTATGTTCCAGAACGAAATCACCGAGCGCAACGTGATGGGCGTGCCAGCGGTATTCCTCAACGGCAAAGAGTTCGGTCAGGGCCGTCTGAGCCTGGCGGAAATCGTCGGTAAAGTGGACACCAACGCCGACAAGCGCGCGGCGGAAGAGCTGAACAAACGTGATGCCTACGAAGTATTGATCGTCGGCAGCGGCCCGGCGGGCGCAGCAGCGGCCATCTACTCGGCACGTAAAGGCATCCGTACTGGCCTGATGGGCGAGCGTTTCGGTGGTCAGGTGCTGGACACCGTAGACATTGAAAACTACATCTCCGTACCGAAAACCGAAGGCGCGAAGCTGGCCGGTTCTCTGCGTGCCCACGTTGATGATTACGATGTTGATGTGATTGATACCCAGAGCGCCATCAAGCTGATTCCTGCGGCGAAAGAGGGCGGTCTGCACGCAATTGAAACCGCATCTGGCGCAGTACTGAAATCCCGCAGCATCATCATTGCTACCGGCGCACGCTGGCGCAACATGGGCGTACCGGGCGAAGAGCAGTATCGCACCAAGGGCGTAACTTATTGTCCGCACTGCGACGGCCCGCTGTTTAAAGGCAAACGCACCGCGGTGATCGGCGGCGGTAACTCAGGCGTTGAAGCGGCAATCGATTTGGCCGGTATTGTTGAGCACGTGACGCTGCTGGAATTTGCCAGCGAAATGCGCGCCGACAAAGTGCTGCAGGACAAACTGCGCAGCCTGAAAAACGTCGATGTGATTCTGAACGCACAGACCACCGAAGTGAAAGGCGACGGCAGCAAAGTCACCAGCCTGACCTACATTGACCGTAACAACCAGAGCAGCCACGAAATCGCGCTGAGCGGCATCTTCGTGCAGATTGGTTTGCTGCCGAACACCACCTTCCTGGAAGGTGCGGTTGAGCGCAACAAGATGGGCGAAATCATCATTGATGCCAAGTGCGAAACCAGCCTGAAAGGCGTGTTTGCCGCAGGCGACTGCACCACGGTGCCGTACAAGCAAATCATCATCGCCAGCGGTGAAGGCGCGAAAGCCTCACTCAGCGCCTTTGATTATCTGATTCGCACCAAACCGGCTGAATAAGTTTTGCGATAGCCACGCAATAGCCCTGCAACGCATGTTGCGGGGCTTTTTTTATTTGAAAAAACAATGATTAGCCTAACCAGCGTATGGCTTGCGCATCGCTAATATCGCGGTAATAGATTTTATGCAGCCGTTCGCCACAGCCTTTACATTGTGCTTCAACATGAGTTGAGAAGTAGGCTCGCCCGGTGGGAGAAATAGCGCCTTTGCGGGAAATACGGATGTTATGCCATTTGTGTGCATGCGGAATAAAGCTGAAGAATTTTAATTTCATTATCGCTACCGGAATGGAGTGGGCGGTGTTTATCTTCAAATCCGGAGCGCAATTAGGCCCGTTTTCTGGCGTAATAAATTTGATAAGTATCAAGGTGATTAAAACTTTGCTTATTTCACCGCGCTTCTGTTGCTTCCGGTGCGAATAAAAATAGATTCGCACCGGATTATTTGATCGCGGAAGGATTACAGCATTAGCGCCATAAACACGATTTCATCACTAAACCGTGCAACCTCCTGTTTCATTCTGCTCACCACCTTAAAACCTTTCTTGCGATAGATCATAGCTGCCGGGTTCGATTGCCAGACGCATAAGGTGATGCGGCGCATTTTTTGCTGTTTGGCTTGATCCTTAAGCTTTGACAAAATTTGATTGAAATAGCCTTTTCCCTGTTCCTCTGGCTGCAGCGCCACGCTGCAAATGAAGAAATCGTCCGGCTGGCGATGCTGATTCACGAAACTGTCGTAAGCCACATCCAGTGGAAAAACCTCCTGACGATAGCCATATTGCACCTTGATGTGATCGTAATCCTGAATCGGCGCAGCGTTAACGAAACCCACCATTTTTCCCTGCGGATTATAAATCACGGCAATCTGTTGCAGGAAAGGCTGGATATTTTGCCGCAGCTGTAGGGTGGTTATATCAGTGGCATAAATATTATCGACCGAGCAGTATTCCAGATAGCTGGTGGTGAAAATTAATTTCGCCATCGCGAGCTGTTCTTGCTTGTCTGTAATACTTCCCGGTTTGAAGATCAGTGGCGACGCTTTCTGACCATCAATCGGCTGCCAGAAATCACCTGCTTTAATATTCTTTGCGGTAAGCGCAATTAAAAAATCGCTGAATAATGCATTCACTTTATCCAGTTGCGGATCCTGAGAGAGCACGCCGTAATAGTGATAATAGGGAATTTCAGCGCGCAGCTGCGGCGCATAAGCAATTTGCAGGATATCGCATTCAGAAAGCAAAGGTACCAGTTCACCCAACTGCAGAGGATCGCTTAATTGCCAGTCGCGTTGTGCTAGCTGAGTAATCGTATGCTGATAATGCTGCTGCTCTTCACCACTCAGCGGGCGACGTTCACCGCTGAGAATATCCTCCGTCAGGCGCATGCCTTTAATCCCGCTCACGCGATGCTGCTGAACATCAAAACCCCATACGGCAAACCGGCTGAAATCCTGATGGCTGAGCTGCGTGACCTGCAATTGCTCGCACCATAACTGGTAAAAAGGTTCGAAGATGGCGCGTTCGCTTTCCGGCGTTTTTGCTGGAATTGGCTGAGGCCAGCCGCGATACACCGCACAGAGCCGCCGTTGTAAGTTCTGCAACACCGGATTGTTTTGATGACTGATGATCATGCCGGTTTCATCGGTGAAGAGATTCAGCCAATTTATTTGCTGCTGTTCTGCCGTAAAATCAGGCAGTTCAGGATGACAGAGAAACAGCGTCGCAGGCTGAGCGGGAAGTGTATCGGCATCCATATAAACGCCGCCGCACCGATTGAGAATCGCCAGGCGGAAGAAGTCAGAGAGCGTAGCGTAATAGCGCTTATCATGCAGTTGCTGCAGCACATCGATCAGGGCGCCATCAAATGACTGCATCAGTGCGCTCAGGCTGTTGACCTGCACCAGCGCATCAGGCAGAAACAGCGTGCCAGCATGAAAGGGGCTGTTTCCCTGCTGAGCGACGAAGCGATCCTCTGCCGCCAGCTGCTGTGCATTCCACACCCATAGCGTTTGCCGGAAATCACTGCGACTGGCTTCTATCGCGCGTTGCCATTGGGCAATGGTGCGGTTGACGTTGAGTGGTGATGCTCCGCCGAGCCAGACGCGATGGAGCGTGCATTCATTACCTGTCAGTCGGCTGGTGGGCACCGCGAACATCGAAGAGAGTTCCGCAACGCACACCTCGTGCGGCTGATGTTCCACTTGCCACTGTTTAAACTGCCGTAACGCTTGTTGCCAGTCTGCTGTCGCGGGATAGGTAAAGCGCTTTTTAAGCGCGGCGAGTTGGCGTTCGTAGTGAGGTAAAAACGTTTCGCGCGTCATCATCAGATTTCGCTCCCGGCTGGTTGAGCAACATAGCCTTGCGGATTCTGCGTATGCCAGCGCCATGCGTCGCGCAGCATGTCTTCGAGGCCGCGAGTTGCTTGCCAGCCCAGTTCTTTTTTTGCCTGACCGGGATCGGATAAGCAGATGGCGACATCGCCGGGACGACGCGGGCGCATATCGAGCGGCACGCTTCGGCCGCTCACCTGTTCAAACATCTGCACGATTTCCAGCACCGAGTAGCCTTGTCCGGTACCCAGGTTGTAATGGCGATAGCCCGGTTTGAGATGATTTAGCGCCTGAATATGACCTTCGGCTAAATCCATCACGTGGATGTAGTCGCGCACGCCGGTGCCGTCGGGCGTTGCATAGTCATCACCAAATACCGGCAGATGGCTTCTTAGTCCATTGGCAACCTGAAACAGATAGGGCAGCAAATTGTTGGGAATCCCTTCAGGATGTTCACCAATCTGGCCGGAGGGATGCGCGCCGGCGGGATTGAAATAACGCAGTGCGGTAATGGCTAACTCTGGTTGTGCATCAACCACTTCACCCATGATCTTCTCCACCATATATTTGGAGGCGCCATAAGGGTTGGTGGTATTGCCGGTATCACAGTTCTCACACAGCGGAATCTTTACCGGAATGCCATAAACCGTGGCGGATGAGCTGAAAATAAGTTTTTTCACCTGATGCTGCTTCATGGTTTCCAGCAGCATTAGCGTTCCGGCAATATTGTTTTGATAATACTTCACCGGTTTATGCAGCGATTCATTTACCGATTTCAGCCCAGCCATATGAATAACCGCATCAATCGGTTGATGGCTAAATACCAGATTTAGATCGGCGCGGCGGCGAATATCGCCCTGATGAAACGTCATTTTCTTTCCGCTTAACGCTTCGACACGCGTTAAGGCCAGCGGTGAGCTATTACACAAATTATCCAGCACGATCACACGATGGTTTTTCTGCAGCAGGCTAAGGGCAATGTGTGAGCCAATATAGCCCGCACCGCCAGTAATTAAGACATTCATTTACGTACACTCCATGTGTTTTGTTGCGCGCAGCGGTGCGCGACGAATGAGGGTGTTTAAACATTGTCGACCTTTGTTATCAGTAGTAATGACATCACCAACAGCACACAGGCTGCCGGCCAGATGGCCAGCGGTGAGACGGTGGTGATAATTCCCTGTAAAACGCCAGCCAGCAGCACGCCGATGGACATCGAATTGGTATACAGCGTGGCCGCCATTCCCTGACGATGTTGCAGTAAATCCTGAAACCAGAACATGCCAACGGTAGCGATGATAGCGATGAAAATGGCATTGAAAATTTGCAGTAACATCAGTGGGATAAAACTTTGACTGAAGTAAATTCCCACATAAAACATCATGCCGCACAGCATGGCTGCCTGCATTTGCGTTTTCTTACCCCAGCGTTTGAGCATGCTGGCGCTGAGCAGCATGATCGGTATTTCCAGCGCCGCAGCGAGGCCAAAAAGCACGCCACTCCAGTCGGCAGACAAGGTTGGCTGCTCTGCCAGATGCAAAGGAAACGCAATCAGATAGAGTGCGCTGCAGCTCCATACCAGCAAGGTGGCAAACATCAGGAAGCAAAGGTTTTGCCCCAGCAGCTGCCGGTCCGGTTGCTTTGCAGGAGTAGCGTTTGCCAGCCGCTCGCCAGGCGGCAAGGTGACAGCCAGCAGCGTCACGCTCAGTAACAGCACGAACATGACGGCATACAGCCAGGTGAAGCCGGCCAACTGAACAATCCAGAATGCCAGCGGTGGGCCGAATACCCACGCCAGCGAAAATTGCGCGCGTAAAATGGCGCTGAAAGCATTGTCACTGCGGGTTTGACGTGCCAGCGCGAACAGTTGCGGTATCGCCGCACTGCCGCAAGCATTGAGCAGCGAGCCGAGCGAAATTAACAGCAGATAATCGCGGCAGAAGATAAACAGCAGCGCATTGAGCGCCTGTGCGAATAAGCACAAGAGCAGTAGCGGGCGACGCTGCGTGACACGATCTGAATAGCGGGCAATCAGCAAGCTCATCGCAATACTGCTGAGCGCATTAACGCTGTAGAAGGCGCCGATTTTCCAGGCTGCCACGTTAAGTTCACTGGCTAGAAATAAGCTGAGCGTCGGAATGAACAGGGCGCCGCTTAAACCGGCACCCAGCGCAACAACATAAAAAGAGAAGGTTGAGTGTTTCATCGACATCCTTGTCAGTGTTCGCCCCAGGCACTCCAGCGAGGGGCAGAAAGTTTTTAAAGTGCTTCAGCGCGGCTGAAGCGTTTGCCATCCGGACTCACGCTACGCACCCAGACTTTATCGCTAGCAGTAATTGCCGGTTTAGCATGTGGTTGATAACGCTGCCAGCGCTTACCCTTATCCAGGCTGTACTCCAGCGGCAGACCCGGCAGCACAATGTTCATGGTCAGTATGCCATTCTCGACGCGCGCCCCCGGCACCGGTAAACGGTAGTGAATACCGGCTTTATCCATCTTGCCCAACTCACGCTGGCCTAACAGATTGGCGAAACGCTGCCAGTCCTGATTGCGCTGCTGCTGGTTAACGAAGTGGGTTTCACCGCCTTTAAAGGTGCGGCCTTGCTGATAATCCAGCTCCCACTCCGCGCGATGCCAACCGCGTTCGGCCACCGACAGCAGGCGCGGGAATACCATGTAATCCATCTGCTGATCGGTACGCGTGGTTTCACTCCACAGCTGTACTGAAATGCCGTATGCGCCTGACCACGGCTTATTCGAGGTGGCATCAAAGGTCTTCCCGTCGCGATCCACCGAGGTTTCAGCGTTCTGCGGCAGGTTGTCCGGCGCGAAGCCAAACATCTTGCGCTCATCGCTGAAGCGTGTGCCCCAGTAATAGCCGCGCTCGTTAGGATTCACCTCATACGGGAAGTCCATGTAGACGTAATCCGGATTGGAGATCACCACTTCATAATCTTTCAGCGTCCAGTCGTTGGCGGTGTCAAAGCCGCCCCAATAGAGCGTGTCCCAGAAGTTAACGCGTACGCGCGAAGTGGCGAAGGCGTGCGCGTCAGTGGCATCTTTCAATCCATCCTGCCAGGCCTGCATCACCGGAATGCCGTGCGCTTTCACCATCTTGCTCACTTCCAGCGCGAAGTGACTTGGCAAGTGCTCCAGATCTTCCACCTTGCCGGATTTCACCACCGCCTGGCAGACCTGAGATTTTGCCCAAGGTTTGTCCTCTTTGCTTTGGTCTAAAATGCCCGTTCCCGCTTTCGGGTTCTTAACATCGCTGTAGCCGCTACCGAGGCGAATGTTTTTCGCTTCATCACCGCCAAAGTGCCAGGTGGTCAACGGTTGGCCGGCTTCGCGATGCATCGCCTGCACTTCATCCATCACTTTATCGACAAATCGCTTCGAGGAATCGAGGCAAGGATTGAGATAGCTGGTGCGGTCGTACAGCTGCACGGAACGGGTATTCGAGGTATCCGTGGGATCCACCAATCGATATTCACTGGCCTGCTGCGGTTTACCCGCTTTCATCAGTTGCTGATATCGCGCCTCCATAGAGATCACCGCCGCGCGTGCATGCGCGGGCATATCGATTTCCGGGATCACTTCGATGTTGCGCGCCTGCGCATATTTGACGATCTCGATATAATCGGCGCGGCTGAAATGTCCGGTTCCGTTGTTATTCGTGAGCGGGCCGGAGCCCAATTGCGGCAGAAGACATTGCTGCTCAGTCAGATCGTGACAACGCTTACTGCCGACGTCGGTCAACTCTGGCAGACCGGGGATTTCGATACGCCAGGCTTCGTCATCGGTCAGGTGGAAGTGGAATTTATTCATCTTCCACGCCGCCATTTGATCGAGCATGCGCAGCACCGCTTGCTTGCTGTGGAAATTACGCGCCACATCGAGGAAGGCACCGCGATAGGCAAAGCGCGGTGCGTCTTTCGCTTCAAGCGTGGCGATAATCGGTGTACCTTCAGCCGGCACCAGCGACAGTAACGACATTAAGCCGTAGTAAACGCCAGCTTGATCGTAACCAATGATATCGGTGCCGCGCGGTGTGATGCGCAGTTCATAAGCACCGGAAACCGCCTCTGCGCCGTGGAAATGATTGACGGCGATACGGGTATGAATGTCATAACCCGCTGACTGCGGTTTGAGCCCCATCAAATCGAAACGCTGTTTAACTGCATCGGCCTGGTTGTCCGCCAATACCTCAAGATGCAAGGCAACGCCACGGCTCAGATCGACATCCGCCGCATGAACTTTCACCGAACGCGGCGTTGGGGTGATTTGTCCGCGCAGCGCGCTGGCAGGCAGTTGCGCCACATCGGCATTCTTTGAGAAGCGACTTTGCGGCAGCATTAGCACGTTTTTATCGTCGGCAATGCGCTTCCATTGGCCGCCAAACGGCTTAACAAAGTCGCTGAGGTTTTCGGTATCGGTGCTGGTGATAATTTTTGGCGTGGCATTGGCGGCGGTGACATACCAGCGCGGCATCACGTCGGTGATAAACAGCTGCCAGTATTCATTGACGATAGGGATCTCAATCGACTCACCCGCCGCGATACCTTTGAATTTCTCCGTCGGTTCCAGACGGGTTAAATCGCCGACGATATGGGTCATTTTGAACTGATCGTTATCCACCCGCAGCGTTTCGTGCACGTTGCTCATGTAGATTGCCCAGTTTTTACTGGTGAGCGCCGGACCGTTGTTGGTCAGCGTGATGGTAGCGGTGTTGCAGGATGCCCAATCGGCACCGAGTTTCGCGCAGTTCACGCCGTGATCGGCCGCCTGGTTGTCAGTGACCTGATACTGCACGCCGAACTGACTGATTTGATCGACGACCTGCTGATTACTGCGCGGGGATGAACTGCAGGCGGCAAGGCTCATCACGCTCAGCGCCAGTAAACTGATTTTTAACTTTTTCATGTTGTTATCCTTCTCCACGGAGGTAAGTCTCTGGCTCCTGCCAGATCGGGGTCAAAACAGGGTGAATGGCGCGACGACCATAAATTTGATGTCTTTCTCGTCCTGGAAGATGTTGCCGTAGCCGCCGCTATAGCTGGGAAGATCGCTGTGATTGTCGTAGCGGGTGTAGTGCAGTTTGAATTGGGTGTCTTTGGCGCGGCCTTGCTGGATGGTGTAAACCAGGTCGAGGCTCCACGCTGATTCTTTCAGGCGCTGATTTTGGTCGTAGAGGGGATTGGTGGAAGGCTTCGCGTCCCAACCGTAGGCGTACGATGTACCGACTTGCCAGCCAGGTAATTGCCAGTGTCCCAGATCCACTATCACACCGGCGAAGAGCGCTTTCTCACCGTTGGCGTTCCAGTCTGAGCGAGAATCCCACCACACGTCCATGCGGCCATTCGAGCTGGCGTAAGACGGCGTCATACGTTGCAGGAAGAAGCCCTGATTACCCTCGGCTTTTACCCATGTGCCTTCGAGGCGGAAATCGAACGCGCCGAGCGTGTAGCCGAACGTCAGCGCCTGCAGCCACGCGAGGCCATCGTAAACATCGTTCACCTGGCCAACGCCGCTGTTGTCACGATCCTTCGCGCCATAAAATTGATAACTGGTGCGCAGCGGTGCATCGGCCAGCGGCAGCTGATAAGAGGCTTTGGCAAAATACTGATCCATGTAATTTGCCGCCTGGCCGTAGGCGCCTTCCAGCACCAGCGCGTTTTTAAAATCGTATTTGGCACCAAAGGATTGCAGCCACGGAATCTCCGTCACGCCATCGGCTTTACGGAAGTTGTACATGTCGCGATACCACGGCGCTTTGTATTCGTCAGTCCACATCCAGGAGACGGAAAGGGCGCCGGCGTCGCTAAAATCAAAGGTGGTGCCGGCCTCAACGCCGCGATAGGTGCCGGGCAGGAAGCTCCAGTGCGGTGCCAGCAGCGTCTGTCCGGTGGGCTGCAGATAGCCTGCGCGCAGCCAGTTATCCTGCCATTTTGCCTTGATGGCGGCTTTATAAAGACTTAAGCCGCTCTTATCTCCGCTCCAGTCCTCATCCCAGCGCGTGCGGGCATTACTGAAACCAATTTCATTCGGTGCCGCCGGGCCGCCGTTGCTTAACTCCAGCGCGCCAAACGCTGCCAGATCGAGGCCGATCACCTCGCCGGCGTAACCGGATGAGAAGTCGAGATTGGCATTCGCAGAGGCGTGATGCAGATTGGCATCATACTGACCGTACGAGCCTTTTTGCGGATCCATCTCTTTGCGATCGCGCTGGCGTTGCCAGTAAAACAGATTGCCAGAGAGAGTGGCGTCTTCGACAAAACCCACGGCGTGGGCGGAGGGAACCGGCACAAAAGTGCCGGCAAACAGGGCAGAGACAATGGCCGCAGAGAGCGGCGCGCGTGGAATCCGACGCATAGCAAATCCTCCGTGATGCTTCCATAAACAATTAACAAATCCGTATTGTTTCGTCATGAAACAAGTTGCCGGGGATGCTATTTTTCGCGACGCGAATTATCAATGGGATTTATTACAAAGTATGACGCAGCACGCAAAAAAGCGTCGTTTTAAGGCGTTTTATCAATAAGTTACATGAATGTGTAATTTGTTACTTTGTGAGCCAGATTCCAGGAAAGCGGCGTTTACTTGCTTTACCCCAACTTGTTCCCTATGCTCGCCAACGTAGTTTTGACTCGGGGTGCCCCTTTAATACAGGGCTGAGATACACCCGCCGACCTGATCTGGATAATGCCAGCGTAGGGAAGTCAGATGCCTGACCGCATTCGCCTTCTTGATCGCCGGTTGGGAGCCTTATGAAACAGCCTGACCTTCTTTCCCCCGCGCAACTCGCGCACTCTCTGCAACTGCTGCGTCAGCAAGCGCCGCTGGTGCACTGCATGACCAATGACGTGGTGCAAACCTTTACTGCCAACGTGCTGCTGGCACTGCAAGCTTCGCCCGCGATGGTGATCGATCCTGAAGAAGCGGCGCAGTTTGCCGGTTTTGCCGATGCGTTGTTGATAAACGTAGGTACGCTGACGCGCGACCGTCGTGATGCGATGTGGGCGGCGGTGCAAGCGGCGCAAACCGCAGGCACGCCGTGGACGCTGGATCCGGTGGCGGTCGGCGCACTAACGCTGCGCACCGCATTCGGCCAACAGTTACTGAGCCTGCAACCGGCGGCGATTCGCGGTAACGCTTCAGAAATTCTCGCCTTGGCGCAACAGGCTAGCGGCGGACGCGGTGTCGATAGTCTGCATCAGGCCGATGCCGCGTTAAGCGCTGCCCAGCAGCTGGCGCGTGATTACCACACCGTTGTGGCGGTGACCGGTGAAGTGGATTATGTCACTGACGGCGTGCAGACATTCGCCATCCCCGGCGGCAGCCCGCTGATGACGCGCGTGGTTGGCACCGGCTGCGCGTTGACGGCGGTGGTTGCCGCCTGCACCAGCTTGCCGGGCGATCGCCTGCAGCATGTCGCTGCGGCCTGCCGCGTGATGTCGCTGGCGGGTGAGCAGACAGCGCGCCAGGTCGCTGGGCCAGGCAGCTTTGCCGCAGCTTTCCTCGATACGCTGTGGACGCTGGAGGTCGAAGCATGAAACGCATCAATGCATTGACCATTGCTGGCACCGATCCGAGCGGCGGCGCAGGTATTCAGGCCGACCTCAAAGCTTTCTCCGCGCTGGGCGCGTATGGCACCAGCGTCATCACCGCGCTGGTGGCGCAGAACACCTGCGGCGTGCAGTCGGTGTATCGCATCGAACCTGATTTTGTTGGCGCACAGCTCGATTCGGTGCTGAATGATGTGCGCATTGATGCTGCGAAGATTGGCATGCTGTCAGAAACCGCGATTGTCGAGGTGGTCGCCGAGCGGCTGAAACGGGCCAGCCTGCCGTTTGTGGTGCTGGATACGGTGATGATTGCCAAAAGCGGCGATGCGCTGCTGTCGCCGGATGCGGTGGCGAGCGTGCGCGAATTGCTGCTGCCGCAGGTATCGCTGATCACACCAAACCTGCCGGAAGCCGCCGCGCTGCTGGGACGCTCGATGGCGCAGGATGAGAAAACCATGTTGCAGCAGGGCGATGCGCTGCTCGATCTTGGCTGCGAAGCGGTGCTGATGAAGGGCGGACACCTTAGCGATGCCGAAAGCCCGGACTGGCTGATTACCCGCGACGGACGTCAGCGCTTTACCGCGCCGCGCGTCAATACGCGCCACACGCACGGCACCGGATGCTCGCTTTCAGCCGCGCTGGCGGCGTTGCGTCCGCGCCATGATAGCTGGGCAGCGACGGTCGCTGAAGCCAAGGCGTGGCTGCAACAGGCGTTGCTGCATGCCGATTCGCTGGAGGTCGGCAAAGGCATTGGGCCGGTGCACCATTTCCATCAATGGTGGTAGGGCGTAACGCCAGATTGCCGCTTTTTCACTGCGCATCCGTCTGAAAAATGGAGTCAGCAATTTGCCAGCCTGGCGCTTTCCGGTCCAGGCTGTTGGGGGCGAATCGGCAACGGCCGGTTCCAATCCAGCCATTTATCAGGAGCGAACATGACGGACATCGTACAGTTATTGGGCAAAGAGGCGGATAGCCTTCTTCAACATCGCTGCATGACCATTCCAGCGGATAGCCTCTATTTACCCGGCGCGGATTATGTTGATCGCGTGATGATCGACAACAATCGTTCTCCTGCCGTACTGCGCAACATGCAAACGCTGTACAACACCGGACGTTTAGCCGGCACCGGCTATTTGTCGATCTTGCCGGTCGATCAGGGCGTTGAGCACTCGGCGGGCGCATCCTTTGCGGCCAATCCAGCTTATTTCGATCCGAAAAACATCGTTGAGCTGGCGATCGAAGCCGGCTGTAACTGCGTCGCCTCTACCTACGGCGTGCTGGCTTCGGTTTCTCGTCGTTACGCGCACCGCATTCCGTTTATGGTGAAGCTGAACCACAACGAAACGCTGAGCTATCCGACGCAATACGATCAGACGTTGTACGCCAGCGTGGAACAGGCCTTCAATCTGGGCGCGGTGGCGGTTGGCGCCACCATCTACTTTGGTTCTGAACAATCACGTCGCCAGATTGAAGAGATCTCGGCGGCCTTTGAACGTGCGCACGAGCTGGGCATGGTGACGGTGCTGTGGGCCTATCTGCGTAATGATGCGTTCAAGAAAGAGGGCGTCGATTATCACGCCAGCGCCGATTTAACTGGCCAGGCCAACCATCTGGCGGCGACCATCGGTGCGGATATCGTCAAGCAGAAGATGGCGGAGAATAACGGCGGCTATAACGCGGTGAAGTTTGGTCACACCGATGAGCGCGTCTATAGCAAGTTGACTTCGGAAAACCCGATAGATTTGGTGCGTTACCAGCTGGCGAACTGCTATATGGGACGCGCAGGTTTGATCAACTCCGGCGGCGCTTCTGCGGGCGAAACGGATATCGCGGAGTCAGTGCGTACGGCGGTGATCAATAAGCGTGCCGGCGGCATGGGGCTGATTCTGGGGCGCAAGGCGTTTAAGAAGACGTTGAAAGAGGGCGTGCAGTTGATTAATGCGGTGCAGGATGTGTATTTGTCGAAGGATGTGACGATTGCTTGATTGAGTGGGGTTGTGCTGATTTTCCCCCTCCTCGGTCCTCCTCAATAAGTGCGTGCTGTCCCCCTCCTCGGTCCTCCCCCATTAATGGGGGAGGAAGATGCTGCCATATGTCAGTGTTAAAGCTGCATGTGGCAGCATCTCCTTCCCCCGCTCGCGGGGGAAGGCCGGGATGGGGGACAGCGAGCACTAAATCAAGGCGCCTCAAACCACTCACTATTACGCTCGGCAATCGGCGTAATGGTCAAAATCATCTCCTGCAGATGACGGCGCATTGCGCTTTCAGCTGCGTCAACATCATGCGCTTTCAAGGCGTTATAGATATCTTCATGCTGCTGAATCAAACGCTCCGGCGGTGACACTTCGCTCAGGGTCAGAAAGCGCACGCGGTCCATGGTAGCTTTGATGTTCTCCACCGTTTCCCACGCCAGCAGGCAATTAATCCCTTCAGCAATCAAGCGGTGAAACTCATCATCCAGCCCCAGAAAAGCCTGGCTGTCATGACGTTCAGCGGCGAGACGCTGCAGCTGCAGGTTATGCTCCAGCGCCATCAATCCGGTCGCACCCATCTCCTGCGCGGCGCGGCGAACCACGGCGATCTCTACCGCTTCACGGATAAAGCGACCGTCGGCCACGCGCTGAGCGGAGATTTTGCGCACGAAGGTGCCGCGCTGCGGTAGCACCTGCACCAGTCCGGCTTCCGCCAGCTTGATAAAGGCTTCACGTACCGGCTGACGTGACACGTTAAAACGCGCCGACACTTCCTTCTCCGACAGCAGCGAGCCCGGATGAATAACGCAGGTCACAATATCTTTGCGCAGATAACGATAGATCTGCTGATTTACCGGTTCGCTGGTGGTTATGGTATAGGCAGTCGACATGCAGCAATATCCGTATTACGGCTGGCATCTGCCAGCCCGTTAAGAAAGGTTCAGTCTAATCAGCACGCTGCGTCTGCGCTACACATTTATGCAGGCGCTTAGCCTTGTGTGACGAGGCTTTGAACGGTGGCGCGCGCGCCCTGTTTAACCAGTTGCTGATAGAGTTCAGTCACGCGTGAGACAAAGGCGGGCTGCTGCTGCAGATCGTCACCAAACACGGCGTTGAGGCCGAGCAACGCCTTAACGCGTGGCGCACCGTCCTCACTGTTTGCCACAATGTCCGCCAGCTGATCTTTCAGCGGATCGCGAATCTCAATGGCCTGACCTTGCTCATCCACGCCGCTGACGTAGCGCATCCAGCCCGCCACGCCCAGCAACACGAAATCGCACGAGGTGCCATTGCGCAGATGCCAGCGCGCGCTATCCAGCAGGCGCTGCGGCAGTTTTTGCGTGCCATCGGTGGCGATTTGATAGGTACGATGTTTGATGGCGCGATTCTCGTAACGCGCAATCAGGGAATCAGCGTAGGCTTCGAGATCGACGCCTTGCGTGCGCAGCGTCGGCGCCTGATCCTGCAACATCAACGCGCGCGCCGCCGCACGATAGCTGGCATCCGCCATGCAATCGCTGATGTGTTCATAACCGGCGAGAAAACCGAGATACGCGAGGAACGAGTGGCTGCCGTTGAGCATCCGCAGCTTCATCTCTTCGAACGGCAGCACATCGCTGACCAGCTCCGCACCCGCGTTTTCCCACGCCGGACGTCCGTTAACGAAGTTATCTTCGATGACCCACTGGAAAAACGGTTCGGCTTCAACCGCCACCGGATCGCGGCTGCCCAAACGTTCCGCCAGCGTGTCGAACGCTGCATCGGTCATGGCCGGGACGATGCGATCAACCATGGTCGAAGGGAAAGTAATATGCGCCTGGATATACTCCGCCAGCGCAGGGTTGTGGCGCGCGGCCAACTGGGTGATCACGTTGCGCGTGACATGACCGTTCTCTGGCATATTGTCGCAGGACATCACGCTAAACGGCGGCAAATTGCGTTCGCGGCGGCGGATAATGGCCGCCAGAATCAAGCCGGGCAGCGAACGTGGCTCACCAGGATGAGCGAGGTCGTGCACAATATCGGGATGATCGGGATTGAGCTTGCCGCTCGACGGCATGTAGCAATAACCTTTCTCGGTTACGGTCATCGAGACAATCGCCACGTCCGGCTGGCTCATCGCCTCGATCACCGCCTCAATGCCGTCGCCTTTGCCATGCAGCGCTTGCGTCACCACGCCAATCACCCGCGTGTGTAAACTCTCATCCGCCTTTTCGGTTAGCGTGTAGAGCAGATCCTGCTGACGCAGCGCCTGAATCAGCGTGCCGCTGTTGAGATTCACTTCGCAATAGCCCCAGTCGCTGCCCTGAGCGGCCAGCTTATCGGTCGCCAGCGCCTGATGCGCGCGGTGGAAGGCGCCAAAGCCGATGTGCACCATGCGGGTCTTGAGTTGGCTACGATCGTAAGCGGGGCGTTGGACATCAGCGGGGAGGCGTTCAAGCTCTAACATAGTCATTCCTTTTAGCAAATGGGGCGCTCAGCGCCCCATGAGAATTACACTGAAACCGGTTTATTGGTGGCTTTAGGTTCACGAATCACCAGCAGTACCAGCAGCGCGCCGACGCCAGCCACCGCACCTGCGAGGATAAAGGCGCTGTCAAACTTACCGGAGTGCTGCACGATGAAGCCAGTCACCACCGGGCCGATCACACCGGACAAGCTACCAATCAGATGGATAAAGCCACTGATGCTGCCGACACGGCTTTTGTGCACCACGTCCTGCACAATCGCCCAGTAAATTGCGCCGGTGATGTAGAGGAAGAAGATCGAGATCGACATCATGATCACCGCCGAGTTGACCTCTTTTATCGTACCTGCCAGCGCCACGCAAATCGCCGCGGCGGTAAGTGAAACCACCAGCACAATTTTTCGTGAAAGCAGCAGCTTGCCGGTGATGTTGAAAATCTTATCGGAGATCCAGCCACCCAGCGCCAGGCCCACGAAGCCAACAATCCACGGGATCATGGTGGTGATGCTCATCGCTTTGATATCGAGGCCGTGCGCCTGCACCAGATACGCCGGGAACCAGCTCAGGAAGAAGAACAGAATGTAGTTGTAGCAGAAGAAGGC
The DNA here is from genome assembly GCF_002858935.1 of Pantoea endophytica. Taxonomy (GTDB): domain Bacteria; phylum Pseudomonadota; class Gammaproteobacteria; order Enterobacterales; family Enterobacteriaceae; genus Pantoea; species Pantoea leporis. The sequence goes on from NZ_PJRT01000027.1 coordinate 26,275, forward strand.
AAAGGCGGTGACCAGAATGATCGGCTGGCGCAGATAAAAGCCTAAACCATGCGCGGCGCCGCTTGAGTCGATCACGTCGGCCGGTTCTTCGGCTTTCAGTTTTTCTACTAAGGCACGCTCTTCTGCCGAGACGCGCTTACTTTTCGCCGGATTATCTGACGCGAAGAAGAACCACAGCGCCAGCCAGACGAAGCCAATCGCGGCGATCACTACAAATGCCGGACGCCAGCCGAACGACAGCGCCAGATAGCCAACAATCGGACCGGCAACCGCGCCACCCAGCGGTGAACCCGAGCTGAGTAAGCCCATTGCGGTGGCGGCCTGTTTTTTCGGGAACCAGCCGTTGATGGCTTTGTTCGCTGAGGCAGAGATGGGGCCTTCCGCCATGCCAAACAGCACGCGCAGAATCATCATCGACCAGAAGCCAGTCGCCATCGCGGTTAGGCCGCAGAACAGCGACCACATACCAACAGCGGTGCCGAGCACGATGGTCGGGCCAAATTTATCCGTCGCCAGGCCACCGATGAAGTTAAACAGGGCATAACCGAAGAAGAAGCTGCCGAAAATCATGCCGAACTGCTCGGCGTTGATCATCAGGTCTTTTTCCACCAGCGGTACCGTCAGAGAGAGGGCGATACGATCAAGGTAGTTGATCATAAACACCAGGAACAACAGCAGTACGAGGGTCCAGCGCAGGTTCTTAAACATAGAAACTCCGTCATCGTCATTTTTTATAGTAATAATGCCGGCGGGTAAGGGACCGGCATGGGGACACCTGGTGTGCGGGTTAACTTAACCCATTTGTAGGATCACTTTGCAGCAGGTGCGGGGATCTTTTTCGAACAGCGTCATGGCTTGCTCAACGTCTGCTAGCGGGAAATAGTGCGTCACCAGTTTCTCCGGCTGGATCTGGCCTTGCTCAATCCACTCAATCACCTGCGGGAAGCGATTGCTGTTGAGACGCGAGGTGAACAGCGACAGCTCTTTGCTGGTGAGACTTTGCTGCGTGATGCTGCACGGCTCGCCAGAAAAACCCAGCAGGCCGATACGCGCCGCCGGTGAGGCGAGGGCGGCGGCTTCTGCCAGGATCGAAGGGTGACAGGCGGCGTCGATAATCAGCGTTGGTTGCAATCCTTCCAGCTGCGCGGCGAGCGGAATTTCGCTGTTGTTGAACACCTGATCGGCACCGTTTTCCTGCGCCAGCGCCAGCCGTTCTGGCAGACGATCAACCACCAATACCTGTTCAACGCCATACACGCCTTTCAGCACCTGAATGGCGGTAAGGCCCATTGGTCCGGCACCGTAAATCAGCGCCACATCGTTTGGCTGTGGTTTGAGGAAGGCGGTGATATTGGCCGCGATGGTGAAAGGTTCGACCATGCTGGCGAGTTTGTCGGGAACGCTATCCGGCAGGCGGAAGGCGTTTTTTGCTGGCGCCACGGCATATTCGCTAAAGCCACCGTCGCGGTGCACGCCAATCACCTGCAACGTTGTGCAGACGTTCGGGCGACCAATCGAGCAGGGATAGCAGTGACCGCAGCTGACCACCGGATCGACCGCCACACGTTCGCCAATGCGGCTGGCGGCAACGTCATCGCCGACCGCATCAATCAGGCCGAAGAATTCGTGACCAATCACGCGCGGATATTTTGCGAAAGGATTGTGACCGTGCCAGATATGCACGTCGGAACCGCAGATGCTGGCAAATTGCACCTTCACGCGTACTTCACCTGCAGCGGGTTGCGGCAGCGGACGTTCTGCCAATACCAGTTCACCCGGTTGCTCAATCACTACACTTTTCATCATCTACTCCAACGGGAATGCAATGATGAAAAAATACGCGCGCTAATACTACCATACAAGTCGGCGTTAAAGAGTTGTGAAGAGAATCACAGAGGAACAGTTACGTAGGGGCGCCATTCATGGCGACCAGGGAATCACGGCCAGCCTAAATGGCGATGCTGAAATGACAAAAACCCGCTCAGGTTTCCCTGAGCGGGTTTTTTAAATTTGGCTCCTCTGACTGGACTCGAACCAGTGACATACGGATTAACAGTCCGCCGTTCTACCGACTGAACTACAGAGGAATCGTTTGAACGGGGCGCATATTATCGAGCGGCCCTCGCCTTGTCAAAACTCTTTTTCACAATTCGTTCTGACTGCTGAATAAAGCGTCAATTGCGCGCCATGAGCGGACTCAGCGCGGCAAAATCACGACTGATACAACCTCTTTTGTGACGATGATCACCATCTCTATGCAAAATTACATTCTGATTTGTCGATTTTGTCAGATACCTCGCATGCATGATCACAGATATTTCATTTCGCCGTTGTCGGGGCCAAAAGCGAAACATATATTCCAGATCAACTCTTAAGCGAATGCGGGAATAGTCATGAACAAAGTCAGAATTGGAATGATTGGCAGTGGTTACATCGGTCGTTGTCACGCGATTGCTTACGCTCAGGCACCTACGGTTTTTGCCCTGAAAGGTGAGATCGTGCGTGAGATGTTGGCGGAAGTGAACCCAGAGCTGGCAGCAAAACAGGCGGCAACTTTTGGCTTTGCCCGTTCTACTGGCGACTGGCACGAGCTGGTGCGCGATCCGAACATCGATGTGGTTGATATCTGCGCGCCAAACTTCCTGCATAAAGAGATGGCGCTGGAAGCGATTCGCAACGGCAAGCACGTTTACTCCGAGAAACCTTTATCGCTATCAGTGGCCGATGCGGAAGAGATGGTACAAGCGGCGCAGCAGGCCGGCGTTAAAACGCTGGTCGGCTTTAACTACATGAAAAACCCCACCAGCCAACTGGCGCGCGAGATTATCGCGCGTGGTGAAATCGGCGATGTGGTGCACTTCTACGGCACGCACAATGAAGATTATCTGGCACGGCCGGAAACGCCGCTCGATTGGCACTGCCAGAAAGCGTTGGCCGGGTTAGGCGCGCTTGGCGACCTCGCTGCACATATTGTGAATATGGCGCACTATCTGGTCGGTGATATTGAAGAAGTCAGCGGCGATATGATGACGGTGATTAAAGAGCGTCCGGATCCGAAGGATGCTTCACGCCTGCTGCCGGTGGAAAACGAAGATCAGGCCAGCGCCTTGCTGCGCTTTAAAAACGGTGCGCACGGCGTGTTTGAAACCTCGCGAATCGCCTGCGGCAGCAAAATGGGCCTGACCTATGTGGTTACCGGCAGCAAAGGCACGCTGCGTTACACCCAGGAACGTATGGCCGAGCTGGAACTGTACATCCACGATGAACCGGCAGGGCGTCAGGGATTCAAAACCATTTTGACCGGTCCGGCGCATCCGGATTATGCCAATTTCTGCGTTTCAGCCGGGCACGGCATCGGTTTCAACGATCAGAAAACCGTCGAGATTCGCGATTTAATCAATGGCATTGCCGCTGGCGATCGCATGTGGCCAGATTTCGCCGAAGGATTGCAGGTGCAAAAGGTGCTGGAAGCGGTTGCGGTTTCCGCGCTGGAACGCCGCTGGATGAAGGTGTAATCACAGTTAACTGAACAACATCGTAGCGGCGCAATGTATTGCGCGCCGTTGAAAGCGCGCCGCTACGGTAATGTGCGTTAAGCAAGTAACGGGCATTGAGGCGGTAAACGGCAGCTCAGTGCGCCCGCCATCACTTCAATCTCAAACTCACTTCCCGTCAGCGGTTCGCCATCCAGATTAAACGTCATCTCATGGGGTGAACGGATGGTGAGCGACTGCAGCTGCGCCGTGACGATATTCGGATTTTCATCATCACGCGTCAGCGAATGCAGCAACGTTGGCAGCAGCTCTTGCGAGGTGACGATGCTGAGGTTGAGCTGTCCGTCATTGATTAAGGCATCCGGGCAGAGCTTTTGTCCGCCGCCAGCCTGACGTCCATTGCCGATGCCAATCACCAGCGCATCGCCTTGCCAGTTAAAGCCGGGGCCGCTGATTTCGCAGCGATCCGGTTTCAGCGCATCGACGCGCATCAAACCATGAATAAAGTACGACACGCCGCCGAGCGCCGATTTCAGCTTTTCAGGCGTTTCGGTGGTGATGCGTGTACCAAATCCGCCGGTCGCCATATTGATAAAGTAGCGATCGCCGTTCACGCGCGCCAAATCGATAGCCGTGGCTTTTCCCACCAGCGCGAGACGTAAAGCCGGTTCCATCCCTTCGGGAATACCGACGCTGGTGGCGAAATCATTGGCGGTGCCGAGCGGTAAAATGCCCAGCGCCGGACGCTGCTGCTCGGGTAATCCCGCCAGCGCGGTGGCGATCTCATTGATGGTGCCATCACCGCCGCCAGCCACCACGGTTTCTGCCTGCAAAGCGACCGCTTCTTGCACATAACGATCGCCATCACCTTTTTCCCAGGTGACGCGTACCGCCAGATTAAAGCCTTCATCACGCAGCGTATTCACCGCAGCGCGCAAATCTTCATTACCTGCGCCTTTCCCGTTGAGGATCAGCAGCGTCAGCGGTTTGTTTTGCATTATCAGTTCCTTGATGCGAGAGACAGAGCACTGGTTATAGCATAGCTGGGGAGAGAACTTTATCGGCGGGCGACGAAAAAATCGGTGGGCGATCAAAAAAGAAAACCCGCACGGGGGAGCCGGGCGGGTGAATGAGGTGGTTCCTGGTACTACCTGCTTTTATTCTTACTCGTTAGCAGCAGGCGAGATTCTAAAGCGAGGCGAAGAAAGGGTCTGTGATCCTACTCTAACTTCGCCATTTTCTTTTCTTTATGTGCGATTTTTCCCGTGTGGATCGTAGGTGCTGTGGCCATCGGTGAAATTACGCAACAGCAGGGCGAAGGCGAGGTTGACCGATTCCGGGACCGGGATCCACACGCGGTGTCCATCGCCTGGCGCCACGTCCACTGCCGATCCTTTATCGTTCTGCATGGTTTCCAACGTGCAATTGAGGTTGCCTTCGGGCGTCATGATCTCGACAGAATCCCCGAGCATAAACTTATTCTTTACCGCAATCTGCGCCCAGTCACCGCGACGTTCGCCGGTGAATTCGCCGACAAACTGCTGGCGCTCGGAGATGGAGAAACCTTGCTGGTAGTTCTGATAGCTGTCATGGGTATGACGACGCAGAAAGCCTTCGGTGTAACCGCGGTGCGCCAAACCTTCCAGCGTCTCCAGCAGCGCTGGATCGAAGGGTTTACCCGCAGCGGCATCGTCAATGGCACGGCGATAAACCTGCGCGGTGCGCGCGCAGTAGTAGAAGGATTTGGTGCGGCCTTCGATTTTCAGCGAGTGCACACCCATTTGGCTAAGACGTTCAACGTGCGCCACCGCACGCAAATCTTTTGAGTTCATGATGTAGGTGCCGTGTTCATCTTCGAAGGCGCTCATCACCTCACCCGGCTTCATCTTCTCTTCCAGCAGGAACACGCGGTCGGTGGTCGCGCCGACGCCCAAAGTCGGCTCCTGCACCTTAACCGGCTCATGGAAACCGACGATATTGCCCATCTCATCCTGCTTGCCTTCTTCCACTTTGTATTCCCAGCGGCAGGCATTGGTGCAGGTCCCTTGATTAGGATCGCGTTTGTTGAGGTAGCCCGAGAGCAGGCAGCGGCCGGAGTAAGCCATGCACAGCGCGCCGTGCACGAAGATCTCAATCTCCATTTCCGGCACCTGCTGACGGATTTCTGCAATCTCATCCAGCGATAGCTCGCGTGAAAGAATCACGCGCGTCAGCCCCATCTGCTGCCAGAATTTCACCGTGGCCCAGTTGACCGCGTTGGCCTGCACCGACAGATGAATCGGCATCTGCGGAAAGGCTTCACGCACCAGCATAATCAAGCCGGGATCGGACATGATCAGCGCGTCCGGCTGCATGGCAATGACCGGCGTCAGATCGCGGATAAAGGTTTTCAGTTTGGCGTTGTGCGGGGCGATGTTGACCACCACGTAGAATTTCTTACCGAGCGCATGGGCTTCATTGATGCCCTGCGCCAGAATCTCGTGGGTGAATTCGTTGTTGCGCACGCGCAGGCTGTAGCGCGGTTGGCCAGCGTAGACGGCATCAGCGCCGTAGGCAAAGGCATAGCGCATATTCTTCAGCGATCCCGCTGGAGAAAGCAGTTCAGGTTTTAACATGGATTTTCTCACTGATGTCAGGTCAGCATGCCATCGTGGATGGCAGGTGCAGCGGCCGCATTATACGGCCCTGCAAAAGGTGGGGAATTGTAGGCAGGCCCGCACCCGATGTAAATTGACCTGGATCAATGTAAGCCGTTGCAGGCTACAGCAAGCGGCAGACGTCCGCTTCCCAGCGATACCCCATGCCGTACACCGCGCGGATAAACGGCTGTTCCGCATCGAGGCTTTCCAGCTTGCGGCGCAGGTTTTTGATGTGACTGTCGATAGTGCGATCGGTGACTACGCGGTAATCGTCGTAGAGATGATTGAGCAACTGCTCGCGCGAGAACACTTTTCCCGGCTCCAGCGCCAGCGTTTTCAGCAGACGAAATTCGGCGGGCGTCAGCTCCAGTTGTTGTTCACGCCAGCTGGCCTGAAAGCGGCTCTCATCAATATGCAGAGGCGATTCCTGCTGCGCCTCTTCCGGCGAACGTTTGACGCGGCGCAAAATGGTTTTGACGCGCGCCACCACTTCACGCGGGCTGAACGGCTTGCAGATATAGTCATCCGCGCCGATTTCCAGCCCCAGCAGGCGATCAATCTCCTCGGTGCGCGCGGTCACCATGATGATCGGCAGCTCCGAGAAACGGCGAATTTCGCGGCACAGCGTTAAGCCGTCGCGGCCGGGCAGCATCAAATCCAGCAGCATCAGGTCCGGCGGCGTGTGCTGAACATAGCTCAACACCGCGTTACCGTCGGCAATGTGGTGCGTGCGATAGTTGGACGCCTGCAGATAATCAATCATCAGCTGCGCCAGTTTGGGTTCATCTTCTACAACAAGGATCAGAGGGTCGCTATTTTCCGGGCTCATAAGTGGCGTCTAGTGAGGAACATACGGCAAGTTTAGCGTGATTTGCAGTCCACCTAAATCAGAGTGATCCGCACTGATGCTGCCGTCATGCGCTTCCACGATATTTTTACAGATCGCCAGGCCAAGCCCAGAGCCGCCGCTGGCGCGATTGCGTGAACTTTCTGCGCGGAAAAATCGTTCAAATAATTGTGCCTGATGGGCCGGATCTACGCCCGGCGCGCTGTCCGCAAACCGCAGCTGCCAGTTTTCGCCCGCCAGCTGCATCGAGAGCTGCACCGCGCCACCGCTGTCGGTGTAACGCAGGCTGTTTTCCAGCAAATTGGTGAACAGCTGCATCAGGCGATCGGGATCGCCAAAGCTCTCCGCCTGCGCGGGTAACGCCAGATTAAGAGCTAAGCCGCGGCTGCGATAGCGTTCGCCGAAGCTGCCGGCCACCACTTCCAGCAGAGTGACCAGATCAACCGGCTGCTTGCGATAGGCGAGGGCGCCCGCGTCAGATAATGACAGCTGATGCAGATCCTCCACCAGTTTCGTCAGCACCACCACTTCACTTTGCAATGAACTAATGGCTTCCGGCGTCAGCTTGCGCACGCCATCCTGCATCGCTTCCAGCTCACCGCGCAGAATCGCCAGCGGCGTGCGCAGTTCATGGGAGATGTCGGCCATAAAGGCGCGGCGGTTGCTTTCGTTCTTTTCCAGCGAACTGGCAAGCTGGTTGAAGTCGCGGCCCAGTTGGCCGAGTTCATCGCTGCTGCCGACTTCCACGCGGGTAGCGAAATTGCCCGCCGCCAAATGGTGCGTGCCATCCACCAGCCGTTTTACCGGTGCCAGTAAACCGCGCGCCAGCAGCCAGGTGACCAGCGCGGCGAGTAACCCAGTCAGCGCCACAATCATCCAACTGGTGCGTCGCTGCTGCTGATCAAAGTTGATGTCGGTGCTGCGCGTCAGACGTTCAGCCGGTGAGGCAATCACCCAGCCAACAATTTTGCCGTTGCTGGTGGTGATATTGCGCCGGGTACCTTCCGGCGGCACCGGCTGGCGCGGCCCTGACAGCACTTTGTATTGCTGATCGATAATCCAGAACTGCGTGCGCCAGCCGTGCGGCGGTAACTGATTCACGCTGCCCGGATTCTGCTCCAGCGAGCGCAAAATAGAAAAAATCAGCTTGTCATTGCTGCGCAGAAAATCCCAGCTACCGTGCTGTTCATACTGATCGGCCAGCGCATCGCTCAGCAGGGTTAAGCGCTGCTCGTTGCCTTTTTTGATGTAATCCACAAAGCCGTGCTCAAAGCTGAGCCGCACGCCCCAATGCATGGTGATGATCACCAGCATGCAGGTGGAAAAAATCGCCGCAAACAGCTTGGCACCAATGCCCCATTTTACCGGCCGCTTCATCCTTTGCTCCTGCCTCTAAGGTCAACGTTTTTACTGACATCCTTCGGTACGCGCCAGAACACCAGCGCCGGCAGCGCAATCACCAGCGCCATGCACAGATAGGTGTAAATGAAGGTTTGATGCGCCGCCGGGCTGTCGGCTACCACGCCGTGGCCAAATGAGCCCAACAGCAAACCGGCCACGGTGACGCCAATACTCATCGACAGCTGCATGATCATCGACAACAACGAGTTGCCGCTGGAAGCCAGATCGTCCGGCAGTTCCTTTAGCGTCAAGGTATTCATCGAAGAGAAGCGGATGGCGTTGACCATGCCCTGCAGCAATAACACCACCGGCAGCAGCCAAATCCATCCCAGCAGCGCCACCAGCGGGAACAGCAGCACCACCAACGCCAGCGCCAGGGTCGCGCCGACCAGCGCATTGCGATAGCCGAACAGGTTGACGATGCGCACCACCACGCGCTTAGTCCCCATATTGCCGAGCACCATTGGAATCATCATCAATCCGGCGTGGAATGGGCTGTAGCCGAGGCCGACCTGCAGGAAAATGGGCGTCATAAACGGCAGCATGCCGCTACCGATGCGGCCGGTAAAACTGCCGATCAGGCCAATTGAATAGATGCGGTTATCAAACAGTTTCAGGCTGAACAGCGCGTTATCGTTGTTGCGGCCGTGCATCAGGTAGAACAGCAGCGAAAACACCCCAACCAGAATCAGTAAGCCGAGCAACAGCGGCGATCCGCCGGCGCTGCGCTGACCATCCAGCGCCAGCGTTAAGGTCGCCATGCCGACGGCCAGCAGCACAAAACCGAGGAAATCAAAGCGCCGCGTCTGCATGGTGTAATTCGGCATCAGCGTCAGCGTGGCAATCGCACCAATGATGCCAACCGGAATGTTGATCAGGAAAATCCAGTGCCAGCTGGCGTACTCCACCAGAACCCCGCCCAGCGCCGGGCCAAGCAGCGGACCAATTTGTCCCGGCGTGGTGACGAAGGTCATTGCCGACATATATTGCTCGCGCGGCACAATTTTCATCACCGTTAAGCGGCCAACCGGCACCATCATCGCGCCACCAATGCCTTGCACCACGCGCGCCATAATCAGCTCATCGAGCGTGGCGGAGAAGGCGCACAGCAGCGAGCCGATGCTGAACAGCACAATCGCGCAGAAGAAGATATTGCGCACGCCAAAACGGTCCGCCAGCCAGCCGCTGATCGGCAACGTAATCGCCACGGTCAGCACATAAGAAACGATCACCGAGTGCATATTCAGCGGGCTGACGTTGAGATCGCGCGCCATCGACGGGATCGCGGTATTGACGATGGTGGTATCCAGCGCCTGCATAAAGAAGCCAAACGCGACGATCCACAGCTGCCAGCGCACGGTGGCGTTTTGAGGTGACATGCAGGTACCCGTTATGTCAGATCCAGTTTTCGCAGATCAGCCCATTCACGCGTGAAAATTCACGCAAATTGTTCGATACCAACGTCAGGGCGGCACTGCGTGCATGAGCGGCGATGTGAAGATCGTTCAGGCCGATAGGCGTGCCATTTTTCTCCAGTTCTGCGCGGATAGCGCCATAGTGGAAAGCGGCTTTGGCATCGTAATTCAGCACATCAAGGCGTGAGACAAAATCTTCAACGGTACGTAGGCTCCGCTCAGGAAAGGCGCTCTTTTCTGAGCCATGAAACAGCTCCGCCAGGGTGATCGTCGAGATAACCATCCGGCCGACATTGGCGTTGAAACGTTCGAGCACCTCAATCGGCCGCCGCTTGATGACGTAGACAACAATATTGGTATCCAGCATGTAGCGATGCATTAAAACGCTTCCCGCTCAGATTGTTCCTGCGAAGCACGCTCATCCATAAAATCATCGCTCACCGTCGGACCGTCGAGGAAAAAACTGTCCCAGGCGTTCTCTATGGGCGTGAGGATGCGCTCCTTGCCAATCGCTCTGACGGTGACGTTTTTTACATCATCAGGAAAACGAACGTCTGCTGGAATGCGAACGTTTTGTGTCCTGTTGCTGGTGAACACGGTACCTTGTGACATATAAACCTCCACAGTAATGAACGGGTTAAAGTTTACGCTCTTCATGCTACATAGCAAGCGTATGTAGCAGGTCATTCAGCGGCTAACTGAACCTTTTTCTTACGCCGCCGCAACTTATCCATCATCAAATAGACCACCGGCGTGGTGTAGAGCGTCAGCAGCTGGCTCATCACTAAACCCCCGGCGATGGTGATGCCGAGCGGCTGACGCAGCTCCGCGCCGTCACCGCTGGTCAGCACCAGCGGCAGTGCGCCAAACAGTGCGGCGAGCGTGGTCATCAGAATCGGGCGGAAACGCAGCTGGCACGCCTTGAAAATCGCGTCGCGCGGCGACAGATTGCCGTTGCGCTCGGCATCCAGTGCAAAGTCGACCATCATGATGGCGTTCTTCTTCACGATACCGATCAGCAGCAGAATGCCGATCAGCGCAATCAGGCTGAACGGCGTGTTGAATAGCTCCAGCGCCAGCAGCGCGCCGACGCCCGCCGACGGCAGCGTGGAGAGAATGGTCAGCGGATGCACGTAGCTCTCATACAGAATGCCCAGCACGATATACACCGCCGCAATCGCCGCCAGCATCAGGTAGAGCTGATTGGATTGCGACTGCTGGAACACCTGCGCGGTGCCGGCAAAGCTGCCGCGCACGCTGGAAGGCACGCCAAGCGCGGTGATGGTGCGGTCAATAGCTTCAGACGCCTGCGACAGCGATACGCCCTCCGGCAGGTTGAAGGAAACGGTGGATGCCGCCGACAAGCCTTCGTGGTTCACCGACAGCGGCGCGTTGGCCGGTTGCCATTTGGCAAACCAGCTCAGCGGAATCGCTTTGCCGTCGCTGTTAATCACAAACATCTGATCGAGTGAACTGATGTCCTGGGTGTAGCGCGGATCAACTTCCATCACCACTTTGTACTGATTAAGCGGCTGATAAATGGTGGAGATCTGGCGCTGACCAAAGGCGTTATTCAGCAGGGCATTAGCGGCAGAGACATCAATGCCGAGCCGCGCCATGCTTTCACGGTCGTAAGTCAGGTTCATTTCACTGCCGTTGTCCTGCTGATCCGAGTTGACGTCCGCCAGCTCGGGCAGGGCGGCGAACGCCTGACGGATTTTCGGCTCCCATTCGCGCAAATCATTCAGGTTATCCGACAGCAAACTGTACTGATAGCTGGCGTTGGACTCACGTCCGCCAATGCGAATGTCCTGCACCGCGTTGAGATAGAGATTGGCACCGGGCTCTTTCGCCAGCTTGATACGCAGTCGGGCAATCACTTCCTGCGCGCTTTCGCTGCGCTCGGAGAGCGGCTTGAGCGAGACGAACATCGAACCGCTGTTGGTACGTGAACCGCCGGTAAAGCCGGTGACGTTATCCACTGCCGGATCGGCTTTGATGATGTTCATGAAATCCTGCAGCTTGCCGCGCATCGCCTGGAATGAAATGCTCTGATCCGCCGAGATAAATCCTTGTAAGCGGCCGGTATCCTGTTCCGGCATAAAGGTTTTCGGGATCGAGATGAACAGCCAAACGGTGAGCGCCACGGTGCCGAGCAGCAACATCAGCACCCAAATGGCGTGATTCAGCACCCAACTCAATGAGCGCGCGTAGCCGTTTTGCACCTTCATCAGCAGCTTGCCGAAACCGCGGATGCGTGGCTGGCTGCGTTTGACCTGCGGCTTGAGCAGATAGGCGCACATCATTGGCGTCAGCGTGACCGAGATAAACAGCGAGATCAGAATCGCCACCGACAGCGTAATAGCGAACTCTGAGAAGAAGCGGCCAATAATACCGCCAATCATCAGCAGCGGCAGGAACACGGCAATCAGCGACAGGCTCATCGACAGCACGGTAAAACCGACCTCGCGCACGCCGGTCAGCGCCGCCTGCAGCGGTTTCATGCCCGCTTCGACGTGGCGCGCAATGTTCTCCAGCACCACAATGGCGTCATCGACAACAAAACCGGTGGCGATGGTCAACGCCATCAGCGACAGGTTATTCAGGCTGAAGCCACACAGATACATGGCGGCGAAGGTGCCAATCAATGAAACCGGCACCGCAGCGGCGGGGATCAGCGTGGCGCGCCAGTCACGCAGGAAGGCAAACACCACCAGAATCACCAGCGCGACGGCGATGATCAGCGACTGCTCCACTTCATGCAGCGAGGCGCGAATCGTTGGCGAACGGTCCTGCGCAATTTGCAGATCGATGGCAGCGGGGATCACGTCATGCAGTTCCGGCAATTCGCCACGAATGCGATCGACGGTATCGATGATGTTGGCTTCCGGCGATTTACGCACCACCAGCAGCACCGCCGCTTTACCGTTGGTCATCCCGGCGTTGCGTACATCCTGCACCGAATCCTGCACGTTAGCGACATCGCTGAGGCGCACCGCCGCACCGTTGTTGTAGTGCACCACCAGCGGCTGATATTCGCTGGCGGTTTGCAATTCTCCATTAGTACGTAACTGCCAGCGCTGCTGCACGTCATCAATCGCGCCCTGCGGACGGCGCTGGTTGGCGTTGCTGATGGCGGTGCGCACCGCATCCAGTGATACGCCCTGGTTGAACAGCGCCTGCGGATTGAGTTCAACGCGCACCGCCGGCAGTGAACTGCCGCCGACCGTCACATCGCCCACGCCTTCAATCTGCGACAGTTTCTGCGCCAGTTGCGTTGAGGCGTAATCATACAGCTGACCGGGATTATAAATGTCTGAGGTCAGCGTCAGGATCATGATTGGCGCATCGGAAGGGTTGGCTTTGCGATAGCTGGGACGACTCGGCATGCCGGTTGGCAGCAGACTTTGTGCGGCGTTGATCGCCGCCTGCACATCGCGCGCCGCACCGTTGATGTCGCGATCAAAATCGAACACCAGAATGATGCGCGTGCTGCCCAGCGAGCTGGTGGAGGTCATTTCGCTGACGCCCGCGATGCGCCCCAGCGAGCGCTCCAGCGGCGTTGCCACCGATGCCGCCATGGTTTCCGGCGACGCACCGGGCAGCGAAGCCGAAATCAAAATCACCGGGAAATCCAGCTGTGGCAGCGGCGCCACCGGCAGCAGACGGAAGCCTAGAATACCGGCCAGCGCAATCGCCAGCGTCAGCAAGGTGGTGGCGACCGGACGATGGATAAACAGCGCGAAAAACTTCACGACTGCGCCTCCGGGCGCTTAAAGCGACGGCGCGTAGCGTGCGACAGGCGATCAAACAGCAGATAGATCACCGGCGTGGTGAACAGCGTCAGCACCTGGCTCACCACCAAACCGCCCACCATGGCGATGCCCAGCGGACGACGCAACTCCGCGCCAACGCCGGTGCTCAGCATCAGCGGCAGTGCACCGAGCAGTGCCGCCAATGTGGTCATCAGAATTGGGCGGAAACGCAGCAAGCACGCCTGATAAATCGCCTCGCGCGGCGGCATGCCTTGCTCACGTTCCGCTGCCAGCGCGAAGTCGATCATCATGATGGCGTTTTTCTTCACGATACCGATCAGCAAAATAATGCCGATAATGGCGATGATATCCAGCTCATTACCGCTCAGCATCAGCGCCAGCAGCGCGCCGACACCGGCGGTGGGCAGCGTCGAGAGAATGGTGATGGGATGGATAAAGCTCTCATACAGCACGCCGAGCACGATATACATCGCCACCACCGCCGCCACAATCAGCCACACGGTGCTGGACAGCGCCGCTTCAAAGGCCAGCGTGCTGCCCTGGAACTGCGTCATCATTTCGGCGGGCATGCCCACCTGATCTTCCGCTGCGCTCACCGCTTTCACCGCATCGCCCAACGAATACCCTTCCGCGACATCAAACGAGAAGGTCGCCGACGGGAACTGGTCGAGATGGTTAATGCTGAGCGCGGCGTGGCGCTGCTCAATCTGCGCGATGGCGCTAAGCGGCACGCTGCCGCCGTCGCTGCTGGTCAGGCGAATGCCGTCGAGGCTCGCCAGTCCTGGCGTGGCATCGCTGTTCTGCTCCAGCACCACGCGATATTGGTTGGCCTGAGTGTAAATGGTGGAGATCAGGCGCTGGCCAAAGGCGTTATACAGCGCGTTATCCACGTCGGCCATGCTGATGCCGAGGCGGCTGGCGCTGTCACGATCGACTCTTACAAAGGCTTCCAGACCTTGATCCTGCCAGTCGCTGCTGACGTCGCGCAGTTGTGGCAGCGTGTTAAGTTGCTCCAGCAGTTTCGGCACCCACAAACTCAGCGACTCCAGCGAACCCGATTGCAGCGTGAACTGGTACGGCGTACGGCTCGCCTGGGTATCAATGGTCAAATCCTGCACCGGCTGCAGCCACAGCGAAATGCCGGGCACTTTGGCTAACGCCTGTTGCAGACGCTGCTGCACAGCCGGAATGCGATCGTCACGCTCCTCCAGCGGCTTCAGGTTTATTTGCAGGCGCGCGCTGTTGAGCGCGGCGTTGGTGCCATCGACGCCGACAAACGAGGTCATGCTCTGCACCGCCGGATCTTTCATGATGATCGAGGCGACATCGCGCGTGCGCTCTGCCATGTTGGCGTAAGAGACCGACTGTGGCGCCTGCAAGGTGCCCTGAATAATGCTGTTATCCTGCTGCGGGAAGAAGCCTTTGGGGATCACGATCCACAGCAACACGGTGATCAGCAAGGTGCCGAGCGCTACCGATAAGGTGATCCACGGATGCAGCAGCACGCGCGTTAAGCCGCGTCCGTAACGGGCAATAATGCGGTCAAACATCGCTTCGCTGGCCCGCGAGAAGCGGTTCTGCTTGCGCAGCGATTCAGCGCTTAACATGCGGGCGCACATCATCGGCGTCAGCGTCAGCGACACCACGGCGGAGATCAAAATCGCCACCGCCAGCGTCACGGCGAATTCGCGGAACAGGCGGCCAATCACATCGCCCATAAACAGCAGCGGAATGAGCACCGCAATCAGCGAGAAGGTGAGGGAGATAATGGTAAAGCCAATCTCGCCCGCGCCTTTCAGCGCCGCCGTCAGCGGCTTTTCGCCCTTTTCGATATAGCGCGAGATGTTCTCGATCACCACGATGGCGTCATCAACCACAAAACCGGTGGCGATGGTCAGCGCCATCAGCGTCAGGTTGTTGATCGAGAAGCCCAGGAAATACATCGCGGCAAAGGTGCCGACCAGCGACAACGGCACGGCGACGGCGGGAATGAGGGTCGCCGGAACGTTACGCAGGAACAGGTAGATGATCATCACCACCAAACCCATCGCCAGCATCAGTTCGTGCTGGGTATCGCTGACCGACGCGCGGATGTTGGTGGTGCGGTCGGTAAGCAGTTTCACCTCCACCGATTTCGGCAGCGTGGCGGTTAATCCGGGCAGCATGGCGCGAATATTATCGGCGGTGGCGATGATGTTAGCGCCGGGCTGGCGCTGCACGTTGAGCACAATCGCCTGCTGACGGTTCGCCCAGGCGCCCAGCCAGCTGTTTTCGGCACCTTGTTCGATGGTCGCCACATCGCCCAGTCGCACCGGCGCGCCGTTGTTATAGCTGATGATCAGCTTGCGATAGTCTTCCGCCGAGGTCATCTGATCGTTAGCCGACAGGGTAATTGAGCGCGTTGGGCCGTCGAGGCTGCCTTTCGCCGAATTGACGTTAGCGTTAGTAATGGCGGTGCGCACCGATTCGCTGGTCAGGCCGAGCGCAGCCAGCGCCTGGGTGTTCATCTTCACACGCACCGCAGGACGTTGCCCGCCCGACAGCGTGACTAAACCCACGCCCGAAACCTGAGAAATCTTCTGCGCCACGCGCGTTTCCACCATGTCCTGCACCTGCGTGAGCGGCATGCTGGTGGTGGTGACGGCGAGCGTCATGATCGGCGGGTCGGCCGGATTTACTTTGCTGTAGACCGGTGGATTTGGCAGATCGCTCGGCAGCAGATTGGTGGCGGAGTTGATCGCCGCCTGTACTTCCTGCTCGGCAACATCCAGTGGCAGCGTCAGCTGAAACTGCAATGTGACAACCGACGCGCCGCCCGAACTCTGCGACGCCATCTGCTTCAGGCCGGACATCTGGCCAAACTGGCGTTCCAGCGGCGCGGTAATGGAAGAGGTCACCACATCGGGAGAAGCGCCGGGATAGAGCGTAACCACTTGAATGGTCGGATAATCGACTTCAGGTAACGCGGAGACCGGCAGAAAACGGTAGCCGAGCACGCCGGCTAACAGAATGGCGATCATCAGCAGCGTGGTGGCGACCGGGCGCAGAATAAACAGGCGCGAAGGTCCACCGCTGCTGTCAGGAGGCATCACCTGCATTATTGACGCTCTCCGCGTGCGGGCTGCGCAGCGCGCGTGCTGTGGGTCGCGACGCTTTGCGGTGCCACCACTTCAACGGTGGCACCTTCCGTCAGGCGATCGAGCCCGTCGGTCACCACGCGTTCGCCTGCTTCGAGGCCCGCGCTGATCACCACTTTCTGGCTATCCTGCAAACCGGCGGTGACGCGTTTTTTGCTCACTTTGTTGTCGCTGTTGACCACCCAGACAAAGTGACCGTCGTTGCTCATCTGCAATGCGGCGGTGGGGATCACCACCGCATCCTGCAAGGTGTCCACTTTCAGACGCGCATTGACAAACTGATTCGGGAACAGCGTGTCATCTTCGTTGCTGAAGCGTGCTTTGAGTTTGATGGTGCCGGTGGTGGCATCGATCTGGTTATCGAGGCTCAACAGCGTGCCGCTGGTCAGCAGCGTTTTGTTGCTGCGATCCCAGGCTTCGACGATCAGCGGCTGTCCGCTTTTCTGCGCCTTGAGGATTTGGCTGATGTTGTTCTCGGCGACGCTGAACACCACGTCAATGGGGTGCGTTTCGGTGATCACCACCAATCCGGTGGTATCGCCGGAGGTGATGTAGTTGCCGACATCCACCTGCTTCAAGCCGACCCGTCCACCAATCGGCGCAGTAATGCGGCTGTAGGTGAGATTAAGCTGGGCGCTGGCGACGTTGCCTTCATCAGCTTTAAGGGTGCCGAGCGTTTCGCTCACCAGCGAACGTTGCGTATCGAGTTCCTGCTGCGACACCAGCGAGGTTTTCGCCAGTTTTTCATAGCGACTGAGATCGCGGCGCGCGTTGGCGAGCGTAGCCTGGTCTTTTGCCAGTTGGCCCTGCGCCTGAGTTAATGCCACCTGATAAGGGCGCGGATCGATTTCCGCCAGCAGCGCGCCAGCGGCCACTTGCTCTCCTTCCTGGAAGTGCAGCGCCATCAATTGGCCGTCAACGCGGCTGCGCACCGTAACGGTGTTGGCGGCGGTCACGGTGCCAAGGCCACTGAGGAAATACGGCACGCTTTGGGTGGTGGCAGCGGCGGCTTGCACTGGCGCTAAGGGGCGTTTGCCACCTGCGCCGCGACCACGCTGCTGCTGACCTTCGACCTGCGGCTGTTTATTCGGTTCCGCTGGATGCTGCCACCAATAATAGCCGCCCGCCAGCACGGCAATCACGGCTACGGCCAGTAAGCTTGTTTTAATTCGACGGTTCATCAAGGCGTGTGCTCTCCAGCATTTTTCGTTTTCCCCAATGCGAAATATAAAAATAGCCATTTCGCAAACGAATGATTGTAGTCGCCCGGACCGGGCAAAAATTGAAGGAAATAAGAATATCGCCCCATTGAAGGTAAGTATTCATATTCTGTAAATATTCTGCCCGCAATAGGCATAAGCGCGGCAATTTCCTTTGCTAAGCTCAATACAGACCTGTCTCGTTTGAATAAGGAGAACAAAATGAGTCAACAGAAACTCCGCCAGCTCGGCGACAGCGGTATTGAAGTTCCCCGTCTCACCTTTGGCGGCAATGTGTTTGGCTGGACGGTGGATGAGAAAACCTCATTTTCCCTGCTTGATGCGCTGGTGGAGAAGGGCTTGTTCTTCATCGATACCGCCGACGTTTATTCGCGCTGGGCGCCTGGTAACGAAGGTGGCGAATCGGAAACCATCATCGGCAAATGGCTGAAGAAAAGCGGCAAGCGCGACAGCATCGTGCTGGCCACCAAAGTCGGCATGGAGCTGTCGCCGGAGAAAACCGGCCTCAAACCGGCTTACATTCGTCAGGCGGTAGAAGATTCGCTGCGCCGCCTGCAAACCGACGTCATCGATCTTTATCAGGCGCACCGCGATGATGACGCGACGCCGCTGCTGGAGACGCTGAAAGCCTTTGATTCGCTGATCAAAGAGGGCAAAGTGCGTGCCATTGGCGCGTCTAACTACAACGCTAAACGTCTGCAGGAAGCGCTGGACGTGAGCAAGCAACATGGCCTGGCGCGCTATGAAACCCTGCAGCCGGAATACAATCTCTACGATCGTCAGGAGTATGAAAGCGGTTTGGAGCAGGTTGCGGTGAAAAATGGCCTCGGCGTGATTAACTACTATTCGCTGGCCAGCGGCTTCCTCAGCGGTAAGTACAAAAAGCCAGAGGATGCCAGCAAAAGTCAGCGCGGGCAGGGCATCGTCGACAAGTACTTGAATGAACGCGGTAAGCGCATTGTTGAAGCGCTGGAAGATGTCGCCGCCTCGCACGATGTGTCGGCAACGCAGGTGGCGCTGGCGTGGCAGATTGCCCGTCCGAGCATTACCGCCCCGATTGTCAGCGCCACGTCGCTGGAGCAGTTGGATGAGTTGGTGAAAGCCACCCAGCTCGAGCTCAGCAAGCAAGAGATCGAAGAGCTGGCGAGCGCCAGCAAACTGTAAGGTTTTCAGGGACGCTGCGGCGTCCCGCTATTTTCCCGTTCTGCCTCACAAAAAATGCCATTTCCCGCAAAAGATTTTCAATCATCGACAGACGTCACAATTGCGCTAACGCACTATCATCCTGCGGTAAACTGCGCACATATTTGCAAAAACTGACAAATCCTCAGCACTATCCTCTGTTCGATCCATTCCAGTAACTTCATACAAGAATAACCATCATGAACAGAAAAGAAGCAGTGCAGCATTTACCCCGCCTGGCAGCGGGAACTCTGATGTTTGCGATGCTGAGTGCATCTGCGCTGGCCGCTGATGCTTTCAGTTACGACTCTCCCTATATGTTTGGTGATTGGGGCGGTTACCGAACGCAGCTGGAAAATGACGGCATAAAATTCGACGTTAACTACACCATGGAAAGCGGCTCCAATCTGGCGGGCGGCGCCGATACCAACACCTCAATGCGCTACAGCGATCAGTGGGCGTTTGGCGCTAACTTCGACCTGGAAAAACTGCTCAACTGGCAGGATGCGCAATTCCAGATGACGATTACCGATCGTAATGGTCAGAACATTTCCGACCAGGTCGCCGATCGTCGCACCGGCATGTTGTCCTCCACTCAGGAAGTGTACGGACGCGGCCAAACCTGGCGTTTAACCCAGTTCTGGTTAAGCAAAGGTCTGTTCGATAACACCGTGAACCTGAAAGCCGGTCGCGTTACCGTCGGTGAAGATTTCGATAACTTTGACAGTAAGTTCCAGAACCTGGCGTTCGGTAGCGGCCAGGCCGGTAACTGGCGTGGCGATCGCTGGTTCAACTGGCCGGTGTCCCAATGGGGCGGCCGCGTGAAGGTGAATATCACACCTGAAGTGTTCTTCCAGGTGGGCTTCTATAACCAGAACCGCGCCAACTACGATCGCGGCGACGGATTCCGTCTTGATACCAGCAACTCCGAAGGCAATCTGGTGCCGGTAGAGTTGGGCTGGAAACCAACGTTAGGTGCCGACAAGCTGCCGGGTAATTACCGTATCGGCTATTACTACTCTTCGGCTAACGGCGACAACTACGGCAGCTGGCGCGATGGGGCTTATCAAAGCCAGGATCACGCATACGGTGGCTACGTGCTGTTGCAACAGCAGCTGACCGCGCAGGGCGGCGATGCCAGCCGTGGTTTGGGCGTCACCGTTCAAGCGGTGATGAACGACCATAAAACCTCGAAAACGGATAACTATCAGTCGGTGAGCTTCACCTGGAAAGGGCCGTTTGATGCGCGTCCGCAGGATGAGATTGGTGTGGGTGCGGCACGTATTCACGTTAACAGCGCTTACACGCGTTCGCAGCGTGAGCAGAACAACGCGAACGGTGAGACCGACTTCAATAGCCCAACCTATCTGCCGATTCAGGATGGATCAGAGTATAACTATGAGATCTACTACAACGCGCAGCTGACCAAATGGCTGCAATTGCGTCCGAACCTGCAATATGTGGTGGCGCCGGGGGCGGTAAGTGAAGTGAAAGATGCGTTTGTGGGTGGGATCAGTGCGAACGTGAATTTCTAATCTGGCAGAATCTGTGACTTTGCCCTCTCCCTTTGGGAGAGGGCAGGGAGAGGGGATTATCTGAACATCACTTCAGCCCAGCGGGCGAGGCCGGCGGTCACCGAGGCGAAGTCATCGCCGCTGGCGATAGGCGTATCGGGCAGCGCCTGCTGTAACGCCGCACGCAACACCGGAGAACGTGCGCTACCGCCGGTGAGATAAATCACTTCCGGCTTGGTTTCGCAGGTGGCGAGCGCCAGATGCACTTGCTCCAGAATGCGTTCCAGCGGTTGATTAATCGCTTCTTCCAGCTGCGCAGCACTAATTTGCGCCTGCAATTGCGCCGCGATAAACGCCAGCGAGGCATCGGTCTCTTTCACCTCCGACAGCGCAATCTTGCTCTCTTCCGCCGCACGCACCAGACGATAGCTCAGCTTCTGCTGCCACACTTTCAGCAGGTGCGCCACTTTGTCGCTGTGTTCAGCATCGCGAATCAAATCGCGCAGCAGTTTGCCGCTGGCCGCGGAATAGAAGTCGCTTTGTGCCGGAACGTCGTTGATAGCCACCGCATTCCACCACGTCAGCGCGGGCAGCGCGGTGCCTTTTTGCGTATTGCCACCGAGCCCCAGCAGCGGCATCAGGGTTTTAAACGCCAGCATAATGTCGAGATCGTTTCCGCCCACGCGGCATCCGCTGTGGCCAAGTAAACTTTCACGCCGATCGGTTTTATGACGCCATTCCGGCCCCATCAGCAGCATCGAGCAGTCGGTGGTACCACCGCCGATATCGACGACTAATACGCGCGTCTCTTTCTGCAGCGTGGCTTCGAAATCGAGGCCCGCCGCCACCGGCTCAAACTGGAACTCGACATCACGGAAACCGGCGCGCTGTGCCGCACGCAGCAGAATGCCTTGCGCCTGCTGGTTAGCCTCTTCGCCGCCTAAACCCTGGAAGTTAATCGGGCGGCCAATCACCGCTTGCTCAATCGGGCGATCGAGCTGGGTTTCGCCTTGCTGACGAATGTGCAGCATCATCGCGCACACCAAATCTTCAAAGAAGGCGATCTGCTGTGGCTTCAGGCCGTTAGCGCCGAGGAAGGATTTCGGTGACTTCACGAACCACACTTCTTCGGGATCGACCATATATTGCTGCAGCGCGGTCAAACCGAACTGCACGCTGCCTGGCGTGACGTCGATATCTTCTTCGCGGTTATAGCGCAGCGCACGCTGCAATAAGGCGGTGCCTTCGCTGTCCGGCGTTGGGACTTGATGATGGCGATGCAGCCATTCGCTGATCGCTTCACGCGTTGGCGCGCAAATCATGGAGGGAAGCAGGCGCTGACCATTCTCCAGTGTCAGCAGGCGCGGCGTGCCATTATCGCTGACCGCAATTGAGCAGTTTGCTGTGCCGTAATCGAATCCGATAAACATATTTATCCCCCATGCCGGAAAAAAGGGGGCGACTTTAGCGCAGCCAGCGCGGGCTGGCAATGGGCAGACGTGGCAGATTACATCTGCACTTCCTGATAAACGTGATACTGACCACGGCCCGCGTGTTTTGCGCTGTAACAGGCGACATCGGCCTGTGACATCACCACATTGCTGATGCAGTTGCGTTGATCAATTTGCGTGATGCCGGCACTTGCGCCGACATGATAAGTCTGCTCCTGCCACATAAAGCGATATTCGCTCACGGCGGTGACGATACGCTGCACCACGTCGCGCACCTGATCCACTTCGCAATTCGGCATTAGCACGCCAAATTCGTCGCCGCCCAAACGCGCCAGCATATCGCTGCTGCGCAGATGATGCGGCATCAGCTCTGCCAGTTCGCGCAGCAGCGCATCCCCGGCGGCATGCCCGGCGGTATCGTTCACCGCCTTGAATTTATCCAGATCGATAAATACCAAGACGTGATGGGTATTGTTGGCCGCCGCATCATTCACCAACTGCTTCAAACGCTGCTCGAAGCTGTGACGATTTGGCAGGCGCGTCAGCATATCGTGTGAAGCGCTGTAGCTCAGGCGCTTCATCACCTTGCGCGATTCACTGACGTCCTGAATAACCATCACCGCGCCGATGCTGGCGCCGGTCAGGGTTTTCAGCGGCGTGATGCTGTAGTGGATCTCCACGCGCGTGCCGTCTGGTGTATGCAGCACCAGCTCTTCATCGAGTTCGGGAGAGATTTTTTCGTCCGGCAGCTGGCACAACAGCAAATTATCGACGCGCGGGCCGCTCGCGCCGCGCGTGATGTTAAGCAGTTCGGTAATGGGTACGCCTGCGGCTTTTTCCTGTGGCCAGCCGCTCAGCGTTTCGGCCACCGGATTCATAAAGGTGACGCGCATTTCATCATCGGTACTGATCACCGCTTCACCGATGGAATCGAGGGTGATCGCCATGCGCTCTTTTTCCTGGAACAGCGCTTCATTCAGCGCGCGCAGCGGCGTGATGTCCTGACAGATGCCGAGCATACGTTCAATCTGCCCATCCTGACTCAGAATGCGGTTGGCCTCAGAGCGCACGTAGCGCGGGCCTTCCGGTAAATTAATCCGGTATTCCAGCTGGAAAGCGCTGCGGCGTTCGATGGCCTGCTGCACCGCAAGCGTGGCGGTTTCCCGCTCGGCCGGATCAAGCAGATGCACCCACAGATCGTAGGTGGGCGTCTGGTGCGGACTTAAGCCAAATAGCTCATACATGCGCTTGTCCCACAACATCTCGCCGGTCAGCAGATTCCACTCCCAGACGCCAATGCCGCCAGCTTCATTGGCCAGCGTGATGCGCTCCATCAAGCGTCGATTAATCTGCTCACTCTGCTTCAATTCGGAGATATCGATAATCTGCGCGATGAAGTAGTGCGGCTGTTGCGCGGCGTCGCGCACCATCGATACCGTCAGGCGCGCCCAGACGATTTCGCCATCCTTGCGGAAATAGCGCTTCTCCATGGTGTAGGTCATGATTTCACCCGCCACCAATCGCTCCAGCTGCTGTAAATCGTTGTTGAGATCGTCGGGATGGGTGATTTGCTGGAAGGTGAGCTTTTTCAGCTCATCGGCCGGGAAACCCAGCGTCTGGCACAGCGAATGATTGACCTGCTGCCAACCGCCATTCGGCGAAACCAGCGCCATGCCAATCGCGGAGTATTCCATAGCGTTACGGAAGCGGGTTTCACTCTCGCTGATATGATGCTTCTCGCGCTGGAAGGCATCCATCACCAGCGCCATCACGTGGCTCGGCAGCAGCACCAACAGAAATGGCAGCCATGTGCTGACCTGGCCGAGCAGCATGCCGTTTTGCGCCAGGTTGACCCAGTTAAAGGCCAGCAGAATCGAGATGAAACTGGCGTTGAGGAAGAACAGCAGAAACGCTTCGAACTTGGGTAGCCGCACCGAGCACCAAAAAAGAATCACCACAATAAAAGTGAAGGGCCACGGCAGAAAACGCAGCGACAAATAGCTGGCGAGCAGCGTGACAAGCAGCGTCAGGCCGGTTTCCAACTGACGGCCTGGCGTCAAAATCTGGCGCAGCGGTTTATTTGGCCACAGCAATAACACCGGGCCAAACGCCAGCACGCCGATCACCTCAGAAATCACCCACGTCGAGAAGAAGGGCAGTGACGCATTGCTGCCCACATGCAGCATCCACAATGCCACGACGCCACCTAACAGCGGCGCAATCAGGCCGGCGCACAGGGCAAAGCGCACCCAGTCGAGTAACGAATTGAGCGGGGCGCGGCGATCGAGCAGCGCGCGCAGCATCACGCCGCCCAGAATCGCCTGCACCATATTTAAGATGGCGAACTTAATGTTGCTGAGCGCGGGGCCAATAATGATCAGATTGGCTAACGCGGTACCCAGTACGCAGGCAAGCAGCAGCAAGGGAACGTGTTTGGAGTGGGCGCGAAACACGATCACCGTCATCAGCGCGGTGGAGTACCAAAGCGGCGAAATACGGCCACTGACAACAATCAGTTCCAGGCAAAATAGCGTCAGTAGAAAAGTGAGCCCGCCAATGAGCAAGGCATTGAGCCAGGTTCGCTGTGGCCTTTCCTGTGAAGTTAGTATCTCGAGGGTCATGCAAGAATCCAGCAGCGCGCACCTGATTCACGATGGAAAATGCGCCAATCAATCACTATTTTGCATGCTAGCACATCTGTTTGAGATGTCTGCGGGGAATTCGACTTTAGTCGTTATTCACTGAATTGATTGGCCCTTTGCGCGCAAAGGGCCAAACGGGATTAGCGAAAAAGATCGGCGCGGGTAAACGGCTTTTCTAAGCCGGCAAGATTGGCAGAGAAGCGTTCGAGGAACTGTTGCGTGGTGGCGACGCGGCCGTGGCTCAGCAGCAACAGCGGCACCAGCAGCGCGACGCCAATCTGCGGCAGGCTAAAGCCCTTCAGTGAAGTGCGGCGCTGCGTCAGCAGGAATGCGGTGCTAAGCGTAAAGCCAAGCATCAGGCCCGCCAGCACTTCGCTTTTGGAGTGCGCGTGGATGACCAGGCGCGACAGGCCAACCATCAACGGGATCAGATAGCCGATGCCAATGGTAAACAGGCGCCAGCGCGGCGACCAGCGGCCGGAGATCAGCCACATCATCACCGGCCAGAGCGTGGCCGACATCGCGCTGTGGCCGCTGAAGCCGGTAAAGTTGAATCGGGCGCTACCAATGCCAAAGCCGAGAAACAGGATTTTCGAGACGCTCACCACCAGGCCAGCCAGACCAAACGCCAGCACCCAATACCAGACGGTTTGGCGGTTGTCGCTTTTCCATGGCAAGACCAGCGCGATGATCACCGCGGTCGGGATCAGCAACATGCTGTCGCCAAAATAGGTCAGGGTTTTCCAGCTCATACTTTTCCTTGCGGCTATATTCGGAGTGCCAACGCCGGCTGCAGTGTTGGCAGATGAACAGTGTATCGATTAAGCGTCTGGCTGCAAAAGGGGATATTCTGAAAAGCCGTTGGCCCATTTCTCTGGCATCAACCCGGTGAAATACCTATAATTGCCGCCAACTAACCCTCTCATTCGGCCCGTTGCAGCTTCGGCTTAGGCAGGCTCCAGTTATCAGGTCTTAAAAAAGTATGACTGACAAGTCTCATCAGTGCGTGATCGTTGGCATCGCAGGTGCATCCGCATCCGGAAAAAGTCTTATCGCCAGCACGCTCTATCGTGAAATCCGTGACCAGGTCGGTGACGAGCATATCGGTGTGATCCCCGAAGATGCCTACTATAAAGATCAGAGCCACCTCACCATGGAAGAGAGGGTGAAAACCAACTATGACCATCCGAGTGCGATGGATCATGATCTGTTGTTGCAGCACCTGCGCGCGCTTAAAGCTGGTCAGGAAATTGAGTTGCCGGTTTACAGCTATGTTGAGCACACCCGCACCAGCGACTGTATTCATCTCAAATCGAAAAAAGTCATCATTCTCGAAGGCATCTTGCTGTTAACCGATGCGCGCCTGCGTCAGGAGATGAATTTCTCTATCTTCGTCGATACGCCGCTGGATATCTGTTTGATGCGCCGCATGAAGCGCGATGTGAATGAGCGCGGTCGCTCTATGGATTCGGTGATGAGCCAGTATCAGAAGACCGTGCGTCCGATGTTCCTGCAATTTATTGAACCTTCCAAGCAGTACGCTGACATCATTGTGCCGCGCGGCGGAAAAAACCGTATCGCCATTGATATCCTCAAGGCCAAGATTAATCAGTATCTTTGACGACATGGCGTCCGCCCCGGCGTGACGCGCTGTCGTAGCCATTCGCTACACTTAATTCATGGAGTACCTGCGATGAGATTATGCGATCGCGATATTGAAGCCTGGCTGGACAACGGAAAGTTGGCGATTGAGCCGCGCCCGCCAGTGGAACGCATCAACGGCGCCACGGTGGATGTGCGCCTCGGCAATCAGTTCCGCACTTTTAGCGGTCATACGGCGGCGTTTATTGATTTGAGTGGTCCAAAGCATGAAGTCAGTGCCGCGCTGGACCGTGTGATGAGCGACGAGATTGTGCTGCCGGAAGGCGAAGCCTTTTTCCTGCATCCTGGCGAGCTGGCGCTGGCGGTAACGCTGGAATCGGTCACCATTCCTGACGATCTGGTCGGCTGGCTGGATGGCCGCTCTTCGCTGGCACGCCTGGGTTTAATGGTGCACGTCACGGCGCACCGTATCGATCCGGGCTGGCAAGGCCGCATCGTGCTGGAGTTCTATAATTCAGGCAAACTGCCGCTGGCGCTGCGTCCAGGCATGTTGATTGGTGCATTGAGCTTTGAGCCGCTGTCGGGCCCAGCTGCGCGACCGTATAACCGTCGCGAAGATGCCAAATATCGTGGTCAGCAGGGCGCGGATGCCAGCCGCATCGACAAAGACTGACTATCAGTAAGTGACCGGGGTGAGCGAGCGCAGCCAACGCTGCTGCAACGTGAAGTATTAAGGCAATGAGGATGTGATGAGAAGAGTGATAACAACGCTGGCCATCCTGTTAGTGGTGGTGGTGGCGGGCATGACGGCATTGGTGTTGCTGGTCAATCCCAACGACTTTCGTACCTACATGGTAAAGCAGGTAGAACAGCGCAGTGGTTATCAGCTTCAGGTAGGCGGCGATCTGCGCTGGCACGTCTGGCCGCAGCTTAGCATTCTCGCCGGACGCATGAGTCTGACCGCGCCGGGTGCGACGCAGCCGATGGTCACCGCCGATAATATGCGCCTGGATGTCCATCTCTGGCCGCTGTTATCGCATCAACTGAGCGTCAGCCAGGTGATGCTGAAAAACGCCATCATCCGCGTCACGCCAGACAGCGCTGCACAAAAGCCGAGCGGCGCGCCAGTGGGCCCGAGTGATGCCGAGCCGGTGAGCAGCAGCGATAACGGCTGGTCATTCACGATTGGCAAACTGCGTCTCGCCGACAGCCTGCTGATTTGGCAGCAGCCCGGCGGCGACGAATATAATTTCCGCGACCTCAATCTCAACCTCGATCAGGATGCCAGCAAGCAGGCCAGCATCAATCTGGCTACCCGGATTTCGCGTAATCAGCGCAATGTTAGCGTCAATCTCAAAGGGCAGATGAATGTGGCGCAATACCCACATCGTCTTGTCGGACAGCTGGATGAGTTGAATTACGCCATCGACGGCGCCAATCTGCCGACGCAGGGCATCAAAGGCACCTTGAGCGGGCAGGGCGAATGGAACGGTGACAATCAACGTTTCTCCCTACAGAAGATGCAGCTCACCGCCAATGACAGCGCACTGGATGGCAGCGCCGAGGGGCGTCTGGCGCTGCCGCAGCAGCTTAATCTGGCACTACACGCCACCCGTTTAGATATCGACGCGTTGATGGCGAATGCACCGGTGACGGATAGCAGCGCGCCGCAGCGAGCCAATGTGGTGAGCACGCCAGTGATTGCTGAACCGCGAATGCGTGACAACAGCGACTCGCCGCTGAATCAGCTGGATTTGACGCTCAATCTCACCGCCGATAGCAGCGTGTGGCGCGGCCTGACGCTGACCAACTTGCAGATCGATGCCAGCAATCAGCAAGGTTTGATGACGCTGAGTAAGCTGCAAGGCAAATTTGGCGAAGGCCGTTTCTCCGTTCCCGGTTCGGTGGATATCCGCAAACCGGTGACGCAAGTGGCGTTCCAGCCTGAGCTTGATAACATCGCCATTGCGCCGCTGCTGAAAGCATTAGAACTACCAGAAACGCTGCAAGGCACGGTTTCACTGCAAGGCGATGTGAGCGGCGCTGGATTGAGCATTGAAGAGGCAAAACGTAACTGGCAGGGCAGTGCGGATCTGGAAGCCACTAATTTGCAGCTTTCGCAGCTGAATCTGCAGCAGATGGTGCGCCGTGCGGTGGCGCGCGTCAGTAATCGTGTCACCAACGATCAACCCGACGACCAGGGCATTCAGCAGTTGAGTGGGCGCGTGAGTCTCAAGCAAGGCATCTTCAGCCTGCCGGATCTGCAGGGCGGCAACAGTCGTCTGGCGGTGCAGACCAAAGGCAATGTCGATATGGTTAAACAGCAGCTCGACGTCACCATTAATATGATGCTGCGCGGCTGGCAGGGCGACGATAAATTAGCCTCGCTGCTGAACCAGCAAACTATTCCGCTGCGCATGTACGGCGGCTGGAATAATCTGCAGTATTCGTTGCCGGTGGATGACGTGGTGCGTCAGCAACTGCAAAGCGAAGCTAAGTCGCGGCTCAATCAGTGGCTGGATCGCCAACAACCGGCGAAACAGCCGTAGGGTCGCCATCCAGGGCGTAATGCCGAACAGTTAAGCGCAAGAGCGACTTTCGTTCGCCTTGCGCTAAGGCAGTTGCAGCATGTTCGTGCGGCGACCAGGTTAATTACGGTGCTATTGGCACTATCTCCACTTTCTGCACGCGGTGATTTTCTACCTGCAACGTTCGCAGCAGATAATCACCGATCTGTAACTCTTCGCCTTCCTGCGGCACATGTTGCAGGCTGTCCATCAGTAATCCCGCCAGCGTGTGGTAATTGCGCTTTTCATCAAGTGGCAGCTGCACGTAGACGGCTAAATCCTCTAACGGCATATGACCATTCGCCACCCAACCGCCGTCGGGCAGCACTTGAATATCATAGCGCGCATCGATTTTTTCCCCTTCATTCGGCAGATTGCCGGCGATGGTTTCCATCAGGTCGCTCAGCGTGACCACGCCTTCCACCGAACCAAACTCATCCACCACAAAGGCGAAGTGGGTGCGCGCGTTGCGGAACTGTTCCAGCGCCTGTAATAAGGTGACGCGCTCAGGAAAGATTAACGGCTGGCGAATCAGCGAGCGTAAATCCAGTGATTTGCTGTGCAACGATTGATGCAGGAGATCAATCACGTGCACCACACCGAGCGGGTCGCGGCCCTGTTCGGTCACCAGAATACGCGTGTGTTGATTGCGATCGAGCTTCGCCATAATCTCCGCCGGATCTTCGGTGAGGTCGATATGCTCGACGTCGTGGCGCGACGTCATGATGCTATTAATCTGGCGCTGACCCAGCCCCAGCACGCGCGCAATCATGCGCCGTTCCTGACGGTTAAACAGCGCGCCTTCTTCGCTGTCGCTGACCAGTGACGCGGTATCGGCGTCCAGTTCCGCCCGCTGCGCCTCGCCGCGCAGAATGCGCAAAACGGCTTCTGACGTACGCTGACGCAGTGGACGGCCGGCAGTGAGAAAGCGGCGACGATTGAACATCGCCAACTGATTGAGTATCTCAATGACGATAGAGAAACCAATCGCCGCGTAGAGGTACCCTTTTGGAATAATGAAGCCTAACCCCTCGGCCACAAGGCTGAAGCCGATCATTAGCAGGAAGCTCAGACAGAGAATCACGATGGTCGGATGGCCGTTAACGAAACGCGTCAGCGGCTTACTCGCCAGCAGCATCAGCAGAATCGCCACCGTTACTGCCGCCATCATCACCGGCAGCTCGTTGACCATGCCAACGGCGGTAATCACCGAGTCCAGCGAGAAGATGGCGTCCAGCACCACTATTTGCGCCACCACCGGCCAGAATTTAGCACCGTTCTTATTTTGACCGGTTTCCTCGTCAGCGCCTTCCAGGCGACTGTTTAACTCGGTGGTGGCCTTATAAAGAAGAAAGAAACCACCGCACAGCAGCAGCAGATCGCGGGCGCTGAAGTCGTGGTGCAACAGAGTAAACAGCGGTTGTGTCAGGGTTACCAGCCAGGAAAGTGAGGCGAGCAGCGCTAAACGCGACACCAGCGCGAGAAGCAGGCCGATAATGCGCGCACGGTCGCGTTCCTTCGGCGGCAGCTTTTCGACGAGGATGGCAATGAAAACCAGGTTATCAATGCCCAACACCAGCTCCAGAACGATTAGCGTTACTAATCCTGCCCAGAGCGACGGATCAATGATCCACTCCAACATGTGTTAATCACCTTAATGTCTGTGTTATGCGCTTAATCTGATGATAGTGAAACGGCGTTAAGCCTGTAAATAGCCGCTGACTCGGTCAATTGGCGGGTCAGCCACGAGAGAAGAATATCGCTGATTGCCGATTTGCACCGATAAGATGAAAGTATGGATAAAGATTGCACCTGAATGAAAGAGACAATTATTTTTTTTCAGCAGATAACCGCGTGCATTTTTAATGCAGTCTATTGCGTGGTTGAGTATCGAATTAATCTGAATTTTGCAGGGGAATGGCCTGAAAGGGCTGGCATCAATACTTATCGCTGGTAGTCTTTTTCCTAAAATAGTGCAGGGAACACGGGGCCTACTTGTAAACAAGCCAGTAATAACTAGTATAGCAACGTGTTAGTAAATGTCTGCGCCAAAGTTGTTTATAGCGTGCTCCTTAGCCTCTTAATGTTGCGAACTGTGATCGCACGCGGACCACGGCCAGTAATTAGCGCAAAAATGCCGCATAAAACAAGTTGTAATTAGGATGAAAGCGGTATTGGCAGCGACAGCCAAGGGCGGTAGCGTGCCTGAAGCGCCTTTCTCTTGGTTTAATGGTCTGCCACTGTGGTAAGGGAAGTCGGACTAATCTGTTGGTATTAATCACAATTCTCTTGCTTACTATTGTGAGAATTGATTTGGCCTCAGAGAATTTACCGCAGATTGCCTCAACAAATGCAGTGAATATTTCGCTCATTTATCAAACAGCGTTGAGGCATTAGGGATTAAAGAAATAATATAAAAGAGTTAACTATGCGCGATAACGAAATTACATATAAAAGTCTTCTGACAAAAATTTTACTGGCGTGCTCGGATTTAATTTGTTTCAACGCAGCATTATTTATTGCGATGGCATTGATTAATTCGTTTACCCATTCTCCACTGGCAGATATATCTGAAAAATACCTGCATTTAAAAATTGCTACGCACATTGCGCTTTCCGTTATTTGCGTGGGCTGGTTCTGGGTTCGCCTGCGTCATTATACCTATCGCAAGCCATTCTGGTTCGAGCTCAAAGAGATCTTTCGTACCATTCTTATTTTCTCTGTCATCGATTTGTCAATTTCAGCCCTTTCACAGTGGCAAATGTCGCGCTTTGTCTGGGTAGCGACCTGGGTTCTGGCGTTGATTATGATTCCTTTAGCGCGCGCCATCTCTAAGCGTGTGCTGAATCATTATGGCATGTGGAAGAAGCAAACCATCATCATCGGCAGCAGCCGCAATGCCCAGGAAGCCTGGCAGGCGCTGCAGAGCGAAGAAGTAATGGGCTTCGATGTTATCGCCTTCTTCGATGTCGATAAGAGCAGCCCACAGGCCAGCATCTCAGGCGTACCTGTGCTGCACAACGAACAAGAGTTGTGGCAGCTGACCAACAGCGAAACCCAGTTCATCGTGGCGGTGGAGTTCGAACAGAGCCAACACCGCGATCACTGGCTGAAAACCCTGGCGATGCACAATTGCCGTTCGGTTTCTGTTATTCCAACACTGCGCGGTGTACCGCTGTACGGCACCGACATGGCTTACATCTTCAGCCATGAAGTGATGATTCTGCGTGTGAATAACAATCTGGCGAAGCGCACGTCACGTTTCCTTAAGCGTGCATTCGATATTGTCGGCGCGCTGAGCATTATCCTCGCGCTGTCCCCGGCGTTGCTGGTCCTTGGATTTATGGTTGGCCGCGATGGCGGACCACCGATTTACGGTCATGAACGTGTGGGTTTAGGCGGCCGTAAGTTCAAATGCCTGAAATTCCGCTCAATGGTGATTAACTCGAAAGAGGTGCTGGAAGAGGTACTGCGTACCGATCCTGTTGCCCGCGCCGAGTGGGATAAAGATTTCAAACTGAAGAACGATCCGCGCATTACCAAAGTCGGCCATTTCATCCGTAAAACCAGTCTGGATGAGCTGCCGCAGCTGTGGAACGTGGTACGTGGCGATATGAGCCTGGTGGGGCCGCGCCCGGTGATTGAAGATGAGCTCTGCCGTTATGCCGGTGATGTCGATTATTACCTGATGGCGAAACCAGGCATGACGGGATTGTGGCAGGTTAGCGGTCGTAACGACGTTGACTATGAAACACGCGTCTATTTCGACTCGTGGTATGTCAAGAACTGGTCGCTGTGGAATGACATCGCGATTCTGTTTAAGACGGTTGGCGTAGTGCTGAAACGCGACGGCGCCTATTGATAGACAGCGAAGCCGGGGAGGGCATGAAGCTTCCCGGTTGAAAACTGCGGGTGCTGGGTGTGTCGTTATTAGACAGCTGCACTGATTGAGTCTGTATAACCATTTTAATTGATGTCGTCTTTAGACTCGGTGACAACATAAAACCAAGGGAGCGCATAATAATGACCCACAGTTTCAGTGTTTAACCCGTCACATTCCATTTTTGTAAGACGCTACACAGCGGGCGATTTCGCCTCTATCAATCAATAACTGATAGCGAAGAATCAGATGATAATGAAAATTAAATTGATACCTTTACTGGTATCCGCGACTTTTCTCTCCGGATGCACCATTGAGCCGGGTTCTCACCTTTCCACCAGTGGAAAAGATGTCATAGAGCAACAGGATAGCAACTATGACATCGACAAATATGTCAACGTCTTCCCGCTGACGCCGCGTCTGGTTGAACAGATGCGTCCGAAGCCGTTAGTCGCGCAGGCTAACCCGATGCTGCAAAATGAAATTCAGAGCTACGAATACCGTATCGGTGTCGGCGACGTGCTGAACGTCACCGTCTGGGATCACCCAGAGTTGACCACACCTGCCGGTCAGTACCGTAGCGCCAGCGACACCGGTAACTGGGTACAGGCAGATGGCACCATTTTCTACCCGTACATCGGTAAAGTGCGCGTAGCAGGCCGAACGGTTACCGAGATCCGCAGCGAAGTGGCGCGTCGTCTGGCGCAATACATCGAAAGTCCGCAGGTTGACGTTAACGTCGCCTCGTTCCGTTCGCAGAAAGCGTACGTCACCGGTTCGGTCACCACCTCCGGACAGCAGGCGATCACTAACGTGCCGCTGACCGTGCTGGATGCCGTCAACGCCGCCGGCGGTTTAGCGGCTGACGCTGACTGGCGCAACGTGGTGCTGACGCACAACGGCAAAGAACAACGTCTTTCGTTGCAGGCGCTGATGCAAAACGGCGACCTGAGCCAAAACCATCTGCTCTATCCGGGCGACATCCTTTACGTGCCACGTAACGACGATCTCAAAGTCTTCGTGATGGGTGAAGTGAAGCAGCAGTCAACGCTGAAGATGGACCGCAGCGGCATGACGCTGGCTGAAGCACTGGGCAATTCGCAGGGTATGGATCAGACCACCTCTGATGCCACCGGCGTGTTCGTGATTCGTCCGATTCGCGGCGCCAACCGCACCAAGATCGCCAACATCTATCAGTTGAATACCAAAGATGCGGCATCGATGGTGATGGGCACCGAATTCCAACTGGAGCCGTACGACATCGTCTATGTCACCGCGACACCAATCACCCGTTGGAACCGTGTGATTTCGGGCCTGCTGCCGACCATCGTAGGTATTGACGATGCCAGCTCCTCGGCCCTTCGTTTCCGCAACTGGTCGAACTAAGGGTTCGCCATGATTAAGTCCGTGTTAGTCGTCTGCGTCGGCAATATCTGCCGCTCCCCCACCGGGGAGCGTCTGTTCAAACGCGCGCTACCAAACATCCGGATTGCCTCCGCAGGGCTCAGCGCGCTGCAAGGCTATCCGGCGGACCAGAAAGCCCTGGCTGTGGCCGCCGAACACGGCGTGTCGCTGGAAGGGCATCAGGCTCAGCAGTTAACGGCCAGCATGTGCCGTGACTATGACCTGATTCTGGTAATGGAAAAGCGCCACATTGAACAGGTGAATCGCATCGATCCAGCCGCACGCGGAAAGACCA
Organism: Pantoea endophytica; assembly: GCF_002858935.1. Taxonomy (GTDB): domain Bacteria; phylum Pseudomonadota; class Gammaproteobacteria; order Enterobacterales; family Enterobacteriaceae; genus Pantoea; species Pantoea leporis. Next base: position 60,741 of record NZ_PJRT01000027.1, read on the forward strand.
TGCTGCTTGGCCACTGGCTCAATCAGCAGGAAATTGCGGATCCGTACAAAAAAAGTCGCGAGGCCTTTGAAGAGGTCTACGGGTTACTGGAAAACGCTACCCAGAAATGGGTCAACGTATTAAGCCGATAGTTGGGAATATCCATGAATATCAAAAACAAGGTTATGACCGCGCCAAAGGAAGATTCGAATGGATGGGATCTGGCGCATCTTGTGGGACAGCTGATTGATCATCGCTGGATCATTGTTGCCGTTACCGCCTTCTTCATGCTGGTAGCCACGCTCTACACACTGTTTGCTACACCAATCTTCAGCGCGGATGCGTTAGTCCAGGTTGAACAGAAGAATGCCAGCTCAGTACTGAATGAGTTAGACAGCATTCTGCCGCCAACGCCGGCGTCCGATACCGAGATTCAGATTCTGGAATCGCGCATGGTTATCGGTAAAACCGTTGACGATCTGGGTCTGGACACCGTTGTCACCCAGAACTATTTCCCGGTGATTGGTAAAGGTCTGTCGCGTTTGATGGGTAACAAGCCATCAACCGTCGCCATCTCACGCCTGGAAATTCCACGCACCATCGATAAGCGTACTGTTGAACTGGAAGTGACCGGTCCTGACTCGTATACCGTGTCAGCGGACGGTGATGAACTGTTCAAAGGTAAAGTCGGTCAGCTGGAAACGCACGGTGATGTGACCATGCTGGTAAGCGGCATCAATGCCGATGAAGGCACCAGCTTCAGCGTTACCAAACTGAACGAGCTGCAGGCGATTAACTCCGTACTGGCCAACCTGACCGTTGCGGATAAAGGCAAAGACACGGGCGTGCTGGGTCTGGAGTATCTGGGTGAAGATCCAGAGCAGATCAGCAAAGTGCTGAACCAAATCGTCAATAACTACCTGCTGCAGAACGTTGAACGTAAATCTGAGCAAGCGGAAAAGAGCCTGGAATTCCTGCGCAACCAGCTGCCGCAAGTGCGTGGCAAACTGGATGATGCCGAAGACAAGCTGAATACCTTCCGTCGCCAGAACGAGTCGGTTGACCTGTCGCTGGAAGCGAAATCGGCGCTGGATTCTTCTGTCAGCGTGCAGAGCCAGTTGAACGAACTGACCTTCCGTGAAGCCGAAGTGTCTCAGCTGTTTACTAAAGATCACCCAACCTACCGCGCGTTGCTGGAAAAACGCAAAACGCTGGAAGGTGAGCAGGCGCAGCTGAATAAAAAGATTTCTCAGATGCCACAAACGCAGCAAGAGATCTTGCGTTTAACGCGTGATGTGCAGTCTGGCCAGGAAATCTACATGCAGTTGCTGAACCGTCAGCAAGAGCTGGGTATCAGTAAAGCCAGCACCGTGGGTGATGTTCGCATCATCGATGGCGCAGCAACCGGCAACAGCCCGGTGGCACCGAAGAAACTGCTGATCATCGCGGCGAGCGTGATTCTGGGTCTGATGGTTTCTGTTGGTCTGGTGCTGCTGAAAGCGCTGCTGCATCACGGCATCGAAAATCCAGAGCAGCTGGAAGAGCTGGGCATGAACGTCTATGCCAGCGTACCGCTGTCAGAATGGCAACGTAAGAAAGATACCGAAGCACTGGCGCGTCGTGGCAACAAGGTGAAAACCGATCCCCACGAAACGCTGCTGGCGCTGGGCAATCCAACTGATCTGTCAATTGAAGCGATTCGTAGCCTGCGTACCAGCCTGCACTTCGCGATGATGGAAGCGAAAAACAACATCCTGATGATCACCGGCGCCAGCCCAGGTATTGGTAAAACCTTTATCTGTGCCAACCTGGCAACGCTGGTCGCCAAAGCGGGCCAACGTGTGCTGTTCATCGATGGTGATATGCGTCGCGGTTACACCCACGAACTGCTGTCAGCCGATAACAAATCCGGTCTGTCTAACGTGTTGTCAGGCAAAACCGAGTTCAGCCCGGCGCTGATTCAGAAAGGCCCGTACGGTTTTGACTTCCTGCCACGCGGTCAGGTGCCACCAAACCCATCTGAGCTGCTGATGCATCGTCGCATGGGTGAGCTGCTGGATTGGGCGAGCAAGAACTATGACCTGGTGTTGATTGATACGCCTCCGATTCTGGCGGTCACCGATGCGTCTATCATCGGTAAGCTGGCCGGTACGTCGCTGATGGTGGCGCGTTTCGAAACCAACACGCCGAAAGAACTGGATGTCAGCTTCAAGCGCTTTGCCCAGAACGGTATTGAGATTAAAGGTGTGATCCTCAACGCCGTGGTGCGTAAAGCCGCCAACTCTTATGGTTACGGTTACGACTATTACGACTACGAGTATGGCAAACCGACCAAAAGTTAATTTGCCCGTCATTCACAGTTAATGATGAGGGTAATCCGGTGAAGAAAGGGGCGGGTTGACCGCCCCTTTTGATCGCACCGTTTGAATGACGACACGCAACGATTTACACAGGTGATTCTCTCTATAACGCCATTAAAAGCCACCGCTGGCACGAGAACTTGTGGAATTAAGGAATCACACCATGGCTCCATATTGGTATTTATCAGGGTTTTTGCTGTTGCTTGCGCTGGTCGAAATCCTGTTGAAGAAAGACGAACGCACCACCCATATTCTGACTTACCTGCTGTGCATCGCCACGGTCACGCTGATTATTTTCGCCGGTATTCGCGGTCTCGGTACCGGGATGGACGACTATCAATATCGCAGCTTCTTTGCCGACTTCGTCCGCCGTATTGAGGTCAACGGTTTTGCCAACACCGTCGCCTTCTTCCGTTATGAACCGCTAATTTTTGCTATCGCGTGGATCACCAGCCTGTTTTCACACAATGCCAGCGTGTTCCTGTTTGTGTTCAGTATTCTGGCAGTTTCAACCAATGCCATCTTCTTCAAAAAGATGTCACCGTATCCGGTGTTGGCATTGGCGCTTTACTCGGCGCATATCTTTATCAACAAAGACGTAAACCAGATTCGTTTTGGCCTGAGCTCGGCGCTGTTCCTTGGCGTGATCTGGACTATTTACCTCAAGCAATACTGGTGGGCGTTTGCCTTCTTTATTCTGTCCTTCCTCAGCCACAACACCGCAGTAATGGTGGTGACCATCATTCCGTTCCTGTTTATTCGGGAATCGCGCTGGTGGCCGGTGGCCATCATTATATTCAGTGTGCCACTTTCGGTGGTGGGCGGGACCGGCTTTATTGCCTTGATCGCCGGACATCTGGGATCGATGGGCGAGAGGGCCGCAGGCTACAGTAACGAAGCCTCGAATGCCGGTGACGGCAGCGTGGTGTCAGTGTCCAACCTGAAAAACATCATGCTGGTGTTTATCTTTGTCTACTTCATGCTGAGCAACCAGCTCAAGCGTGAACAGTACAACGTGTGGAAGCTGAACTATCTGTTGATTCTCACTTTTGCCATCGGCGGCGGTATCAGGATCTTCTTCTACAACTACTCATCGGGTGCGCGCCTGTCGAACTACCTGCTACAGGTCGAACCGATTATTTTGACATCGCTAATCTTCCAGTCAAAACGCGTACTGAAACCCGCGATGTTTGCGATGTTCGCTTTCTTCCTTGTTTATTACCTCTACTACAACACGATCTCACTGAAGCAGGCCGTTGTGGGCTATGAAGTTGCTCGTGAATTCAAATTGTTTCATTAACCGATGAGAGGAAATATGCGGAAGACTTTACTGGCAGTTCTGATCACCTCTGCGCCGCTACTGGCGCAGGCAGAGGATCATCCCGGCACCTTCATCATCGCCGCCTACGGTGACTCCACCACCGCTGGCGTTACCGCGTCGGGCAATCGCAATATCCTCAGTAAAAATAATGAAGTGAGTTTTTTGCAGCAGATGTTGCGTGAGAAATACGGCAACAACATTGAGGTGAAGAACCACGGCATGCCGGGCGCACAGGTTTCGGTGCTGGTGTACAACAAAGACAATACGCCGATGGATTGGTCAGAACGCATGGCGAAATCCGATGCCAACATGATTCTGATTAACTATGCCATCAACGATGCGCGCATCAACTTCTTCAAAGACAAAGGCGAGCGCATTGAAACGCCGCAAGAGTATAAGCGCATTATCACCGAGCTGGTCAAAGGCGCGAAGGCGAATAACAAGCTGGTGGTGTTACAGGAACCGAATCCCATTTGTGGCAAAGCCGAGCGCTGGAACGTCTGGCCGTATGTTTATCAGTTAAATGAAGTGGCTAAAGAGCAGCAGGTGCCAATCGTGAAGCAGTACAGCGTCATCAAGCAGAACCGTGACTGGCAATCTGAGATGTCGCCTGATTGCATTCACCCGAACGAGATGCTTTATAAGCAGAAAGCAGAAAGAACCTTCAACGTTTTAAGCAGCACTTTCGATAGCGTTTTGTCGCGGCACAGCAGCTAACCCAACTCAGATTCAGGAGCTGACATGTATGTATTAATCATGGTGCTGTCATTTTGTCTGGCGCTAATCATTCTGCGAGTATTCTCCTTCCACAAAGGCGTGTACAACAGTAGCGGTATTAAAAGTATCTCTGGTATGCGCGCGCTGCTGGCCAGCATCGTGGCGTTCTCACACTTCGCGCACTATATCTATTCGCTGGATGGTCAGTGGGTGTTCGATAAAGACTATTTTGCCTGGTTCTCCGAAGGCAACTTCTTCGTTAACTCCGGTAAATTCGGTGTACTGCTGTTCTTCATGATCTCCGCCTTCCTGTTCTATCGCTGGCTGGATAATGAAACCCTGACGCCAGGGCAGCTGACGCACAAGCTGCTGAAGTCGCGTATCCGCCGTATCGTCCCGATGTTCTGGTTCTCCGGTTTTGTCATCATCGCGGTAGGCGTGGTGCAGGGTGATCTCACTTATAGCCTCACGGCAGTGAAAGATGCCGTGCTGTGGTTGCTGTTTATTGGCAGCTATCGCATGGGTGATTTCCTGACGGCGGATGTCAACGCCGGTGTGGAATGGACGCTTCGCCTCGAATGGTTGCTGTACCTGTCGATTCCGCTGATTTACGTGCTCAACCGCGCCACCAAAGGTAAATACAAAACGCTGCTGATTCTCGGCTCGATCGGCGTGATTTTCTGCGTGGCGGTTGGCCTGCGTCTATGGGGCAAAACCTATACCGATCCGCGTCCGGTGCTGGGCTTCGCCATGGGTTATCTGGCGTATAAGTATCGCGACATGTTTGCGCACTACAGAACCTCTAGCCTGGCCGGCTTTGCGGTGATTGTGCTGTCGCTGTTCTCGCTGTCGTTCACCAGCAATACCTTCTGGTATCTGATTTTCCTCTGCTGCCTGACGGTAATCTTCTTTATTGTCAGCAGCGGCAACGCCGTGTTTGGCATTCTGGAAAACAAAACCCTGATGTCGATTGGTGAGGTGAGCTACAGCCTGTATCTGATTCACGGTGTGGTGCTCTATTTCATCAAGCAGATTCCGGAAACGCTCTATCCGCATTCGTTCCTGTTCTACACCTTGCTTTCAACGCTGTTCTTTGTCGCCTCCTTCTATGTGGCGAAATTGACTTACCTGTTTGTCGAGAAACCGTTTATCGGCAGTAGCAACAAGAAGAAAGTGGCGATGAAGACCTCGCCGACAAATTAGGACATCACCCATTATTCTTTTGAGCCCACAAGTTATATCATTGATTTTGTAACTTTTTTAATGAGGTGCTGGCAATGCAGGAGATTCGCTTCTCAATTGTTATTCCCGCGTATAACGCGTCGAAATCGATTGTCACGACGCTAGATTGCGTCAAAGCGCAAACCTATCGCAATTTTGAAGTCATTATTGTTGATGACAAATCGGCCGATGCGGCTGAACTGGCGCAGGTGGTACGCAGCGAACGTTATCAGGATTTGGCTATCAAACTGGAGCTGTCTGAGGTCAAACTCAACGGCGCTGGCGCCCGTAATAAAGGTATTGAGCTGGCAACCGGCGACTTTATCAGCTTCCTCGATGCCGACGATGAGTGGCATCCGGACAAGTTATTGGTGGCGAGTGAAACCATCGCCAAACTGGAAGCGCAGGGCAAATCGCGCTACGTCATCTTTAGTCAGGTGAACATCCATCAGGATGGCAGCTTCCTCAAGGTGATGCCGATGCAACCGCCCGGCAAAAACGAAACCGTGGCCGAGTATCTGTTTGGCTGTTACGGCTTTATTCAAACCAGCACCATTGTGCTGAAGCGTGAAGATGCGGCGCAGATCCAGTTTGATGCGCGCTATATTCGCCATCAGGATTATGACTTCTGCATCCGCGCTGACCGCATGGGTTATGCCTTCGTGATGATCGATAAGCCGCTGGCAACCTACCATCTGGTGACCAAATTTGGTTCCAAGCACAAAGGCGAATCGGTCAAATACTCCTTCTTCTGGCTCGATACCATGAAGCCGCATCTGACCACGCGTGACATCCATACTTACAAGGCGTTCAAGCTGCCGCTGCGCTACAAGATGGATGGTAAATCGCTGCAGGCCAGCCTCAGCTTTGCACGCTACTTCTTCCTCACCAACCGTGACAATCGCGCCTACTTCATGAATCGCCTGCTCGATAAGGTGAAGTCGCGCTTCTCGGGCAGAAGAGCCGTCTCCTGATTCACTTTTAAACACTTTCACTTGCTCCCTACACGGGGGCAATTTTTTGGTTCCTGAAACTCCGGGTAGACAAATGACAAATCATGTTGGCACCGTCGGTATTGTGATGCCGATGTATAACGCGCGAAATACCGTTCTGCGCGCGGTTGAGTCGATCATCAACCAGACCTACAGCGACTGGCATCTTTACCTGATCAACGACAAATCCACCGATGATTCACTCGCCTTGGTGCGTGAACATTGTCAGGACGCGCGTATCACCATTCTCGACAACGAGGTCAATCAGGGCGCAGCCGAAACCCGTAATGTGGGGCTGCGCGCGGCGAAAGAAGCGATCATCGCGTTTCTTGACAGCGATGACGAATGGCACCGCGAAAAACTGGCCGAACAGACGGCCGCGATCGCCGCCGGCGACGATTTCGTGATCACGCATTATCACTACAAAACCAAAACCGGCGACCACGATATCAACTACAGCAAACCCTACCTGCAGCAGGAAAACTTCGTGAAGAAGCAATATCGTGTTTGCTTCTCCTCGGTGTGTTTCCGCCGTCCTCCACAGGGCATCTTCTTCCAGCGCAAAGGCCACGAAGACTTCCTGTTCCTCTACGAATTGTTCCTCCGCTACAAACAAGCCCGCGTGATCCAGAAAACCCTGGTCAACTATTACGAGTTGGGCGATTCACTGTCGCGCAACAAAAATAAAGCGGCGAAGTGGCACCTCGAATTATTAAGAATTATCTATAAAAACAATCCGTTAAAAGTATATTACTATTATACATGGTACATGGTGAACGGGGTTCTTTTTGCCTTAAAACACCGCTAAGCGCAACGGTGATTTAGCTGCTTACATATTTTTGAGGTGGAAAGGATTGTATGAAAAAGATCGTTTTGGTGATTAAAGATGCCTACTCCTATGCGGGCACGGAAAACATCTGCAACTTTATGTCTGAATGCCTCGGCGAGCAGCATGAAGTCACCATTTACTCGCTGGAAGGCCATGGCAAAACCTTTTATCCGTTCGAGCGGGTGAAAAAAATTGTCAGCTTTGAAGGCCACAGCAACCCAATTAAAAGCGCCGTTAGCAGCATTCATCAGGAAGGCTTCGACAGCGTATTCCTGATCAGCATGGGCCGCCTGAGCGTGATGTTCGCCTTCTGGAATCTGATGGCGCTGAAGAAGAAGCGCTTCAAGGCGTATGCCTGCGAACACATCGCGATTAACTCGTTCAGCAAGCCGATTAAGCTGCTGAAGTGGCTGATGCTGCGCTATTACGACCAGGTGATCGTCCTGACCGACAAAGATCATCAGGTGTTTAACCGCTGGAATATTGCCAGCCAGCAAATCCCCAATCCGGTGGTGTACAAAGCGTTTCAACGTCAAACGCGCAGCCGTCAGGCGCTGGCGGTGGGACGTCTTGATAACCAGAAAGGCTTCGACCTGCTGCTGGATATCTGGGCCGACTTCAGCAAGAAACATCCCGAGTGGAAACTGGTGATTGCCGGTGACGGCGAACTGCGTCAGCAGCTGCACGATCAGGCTGCGGCGTTAGGTATCACCAATAGTGTTAACTTCGTCGGCAAAGTCAGCAACATCAACGATTACTACCGCGAAAGCGACATGGCGCTGATGACTTCGCGCTATGAAGGCTTGCCGCTGGTGCTGCTGGAAGCCAAATCCTGGTCGCTGCCGGTGGTGGCGTACGATTGCCCAACCGGGCCGCAGGAGATCATCAACCACGGTGAAGATGGCTTCCTGGTGCCGATGAATGACAAAACCACCTTTATCAAGCGGATGGAGCAGCTCGCCAGTGATGATGGCCTGTTCTACGCCATGAGTGAAAAAACCAAAGAAACCGCGCTCAAGTTTGACGGTAATCAGATCAAGCAGAGCTGGCTCGCCCTTGTTTAGCGACAATTATCGTGCCTCGGGAATCCTTTTTGGCCGCACAACCACGGGAATTGAAGCATGAAAAGAAGAGAAGTCTTGCAGGCCGCAGCCTCCTCGATTGTTACTGCGCTCTCAGTGAGTGCGTTTTCCAGCTACGCCGCAAAAAGTGGTCAGCTAACGTTAAAATCCGTCGATCCCGCCAGCGTACCGGCAGGCGATGTGCCGATTCTGACGCCAGAAAACGTCTATACCATGCCGCCGCAGTTCTGGCAGAACTTCGAGGGCAAACTGTGGATCGGTAAAGCGGGCAGCGATGCCAGCCAGGCCGGCAACCAGATCCCGGTGTTTCTGCGCGATGCCAATGGCAAAGTGTCACAAATCAGCCAGCCGATTGCGTTGAACAAGGGCAACTTCGCCCAGTTCATTCACGACAATGCGGCGCTGATCGCCAATCCCGCGCACTCAATGGTGGTGGAGGACGATCAGGGCCACACGCTGTTCTCCATTAGCGATGTCTCGCGCCCCAATCAAAGCAACTTCAGCCAGCGTCTGGCGCAGCCGAATGGTTACCAACTGATTGGTGAAATCCCATCTGTTGAAGAGCTGCGCAAAACCCGTCCGCTGTTTGCCGGTGCCAAAATCAAGCTGAAAAGCTGGCACGAAGGGCTGGAAGTGGGCGGCGGCGAGTTCGTCGGCACCTTCGGTGATGGCAAAGATGACGGCGGCGTGAACTTCAGCGGCAACGGTTTTACCTGGCGTCGCGTGGTGGAAGATTTTAATCGCCTGACGCTGTTTGATTTCGGTGCTATTGCCGACGGCAAAACCGACACAGCACCGGCTATCAAAGCCATGTATCAATGGTCGATTGATGCCAGCCAGCAGATTTGCGTGCAATTCCCGGCTGGCACCTTCTTTGTCTCTGAATGTGATTTCGGTGACGAAGGACGTCGCTTCTTCCGCATTTCCGGCGCGATGGTCAACTTCGGTTACTTCCCGGCGACCACGCTGGTTTCCGACGGTCGCTCCGAATTCCTGTTCCAGGTAAATGCGCGCTGGACGGAAATCTCCAACCTGAATTTCAACGGCAACACCGACAAGCGTCCAAACAAGCAGGGTTTGTTCCGCAATACCTGTCCGGGCGGCCAGTTCTTCCGTGGTGCCTGCTTGCGCTTCAATCAGGTGGGCGGCGTTTCGCTCAGCCTGCTGGATACGCTGGATTGCAAAATCGACCAGTGGTACGCCAACGCCTGTACCGGCGATGTGATTAAGGCCAGCTGGTCGGGGCAAAAGGCCGGTGCCTGGGACCACAGCACCGCGATTGAGCTCTCCAACTTCAACGCCCAGCACTGTAAAGGCGGCATGGTGTTGAATCTGCCGCGCTGCAGCCAATCCATCATCCACAACGGCTGGATTGAGCACAGCGATTTCCCTGGCGACATCTCGAACGGCCAGTGGATTGTCGATGCGCTAAGCATTGAGGATTGTAAGAACCCGCTTAACGCGCGTAACTCGCGCCTTAATATGCGCCAGACCAATCTGCAGTCGGGCAGCTGGATTGATAACTCGCTGGAAGGCGAGCGCTGGCTGAACATCTGGGAAATGGGCTCAACGCGCGTTGAATCTTACGGCGTCGCCATTGATGGCAGTCTGAAATACAACTACATCACCTCGCGCTTCCGCCTGACCAACAACAGCGATCAGCAAACCTGGTTTGAACTCGGCAACTTCTACTCGCCAACGGTGGGCGATAGCTGGGAGATCGAGGTATTTGGTCAGTCGCAGTTCAATAACGGTACTGCCAATCAGCCGCTGATGGATGTCATCGACGGTAAAGGCACCGGCGGACGCGCGGTGATTCATCTGCAGCGCAAGAAAAACAAAGCGGAAGCCAGCTGGTCAGCGGAAGGTAGCTCGCCGGTGGTGGAGGTACGTTTCGAACCGCGCACCGATACCGACACCAAAGTGTTCGTGAAGTTAGCGGGCTGGACGCCGACCACCGCTGTGCTGATCAAAAGCACCGCCAAGGATCGCTTCCTGACCGGTCGCTGCGCGCGCGTTGACGCCGTGATGGACAAAGGCGCGCCGGGCAGCGCAGCGCAACAGGCCCCGCAGCGTTTTAGCCTGCACAACGGTAAAGCCGGCATCGGCGGTAACGAGCAGGGCGATCTGCTGCTGGCCTCGCGCGCGCTGAAGCCGGAACAGGTGGATACGCGCGAACCTAAAGGTTTCATCTCGGTGGTGATCAATGGCGAGCAGGTGGCTATGCCGTATTTCGCCGTTAAATCGTAACGCACACTAATTGTAGCGGCGCAATGTATTGCGCAATGCCAATTTCAGGTACGCGCGATGCATCGCGCCGCTACGGAATGTGCATAGTTTGTAAGCAGTACTGAATAGAAATGCAATTAGCACCACTTTTTTGGGGTTTACTCCCATTGCAGTCCTTTGAATCAGAGTTCACTTTGCCAGTGCAGCTATTGGCGGCTTGTAAAAATTACAAAAATTTTTCCGGAGTTTTTTTATGAAGATTTTATTGGTAGGAAACCATACCTGTGGAAATCGTGGGGATGGCGCGATTTTACGTGGGCTGATTGATTCACTCAAATCCGCGCGTGCGGATTTGGATATCGATGTGATCAGCCGTTATCCAACAAGCTCTGGCTATTTACTGCAGCAGGATATCCAGCAGGATTCCCTGTTCCTGCACAACAGCAAGTCGGGCAAAGGATTAGTGGGCAGCCTGAAACGCAAGGTGGCGAACCGCTTGATGCCGGACATCATGATGGCGCACCTTGGCAAAGGCGGCGTGTACAAATCCTTCTCGGTGCCACCGCATCTGGCGGCGTTCACCCAAAGCCTTGCGCAGTACGACGCGATTATTCAGGTTGGCGGCTCGTTCTTCGTCGATCTCTACGGCGTGACCCAATTCGACCACGCGCTCTGTGCGCTGATGGCGAAAAAGCCGCTGCATATGGTCGGTCACTCGGTGGGTCCGTTCGAGAACCCGCGCGTTAATGCGCTGGCGAACTTTGTCTTTGATCGCGTTGACAGCCTGGTGCTGCGCGAAGAGGTGAGCTACGACCGCCTGAAGCAAGATGGCGTGACCACCAGCAAAGTGAAGAAGGGCGTTGATACCGCGTTCCTGGTTGAAGCGCGTGAAGTGGCTAATCCAAGCCATAACCTGCTGCACTGGCAGGCGATTATTAGCGCACGCAAAACCATTGCGATTACCGTGCGTGAACTGGCGCCGTTCGACAAACGTCTTGGCGTAACACAGAAAGAGTATGAAGCTGCCTTTGGCCGCGTGATTAACGCGATGATTGCCGAAGGTTATCAGGTGGTTGCCTTCTCTACCTGTACCGGTATTGATAGCTACGCCAAAGACGACCGCATGGTGGCGCTGACGTTGCGCGATCATGTCGAGCATCCCGAGCATTACCATGTCATCATGGACGAGTTCAACGACCTCGAACTCGGCATCCTCCTCAGCCATTGTCATCTGACCATTGGTACCCGCCTGCACTCCGCCATCATCTCCATGAATTTTGGTACGCCAGCCGTGGCCATCAACTACGAGCACAAGTCGCTCGGCGTGATGAAACAGCTTGGCCTGCCGCAGATGGCCACCGATGTGCAGAGCCTGATGGACGGTTCGCTCATCGATAAAGTGCAGACGGTGCTGGCCGACTACGACAACGTGAAACACAAAGTTGATACCGCGGTGGCGCAGGAGCGTGAGATTGGTAACCGCATTACAGCAGAAATTCTCAACGTCCTGGGGTGAAGTGATGAAGCTGACCTTTTTCACCATGCGTTTTCCTGTTGCCTCTGAGACCTTTGTGCTCAATCAGGTGACGCATTTCATCGATGCAGGCTACGACGTGGAGATTATCTCCGTGTTTCCGGGCGATATGATTAATCGCCACGCCGCGTTCGATGACTACAATTTGGCAGCGAAAACCCACTATTTACTGCCGGAAGAGAAAGTATCCAACCTTGATAAGCTGACGCAGCGTATCGGGTTAATACTGCCGAAAATCACCAAAGGCGCGCTGCTCAAGTCGCTGAATGTGCGTCGCTACGGCGCACAGGCCAGCAAACTGCTGCTGCCGGCGATTGTCGCCAACACCAGGCAGCCTTACACCGCCGATGTGTTTCTGGTGCACTTCGGCTATGCCGGCGCACTGGCTAACAAGCTGCGCGAACTCGGCGTGCTGAAAGGCAAGCAGGCGACGGTGTTCCACGGCGCGGATATTTCGCGTCGTCACATCCTCGAAGAGCACAAGCTCGACTACGTCAACCTGTTCAAACAGAGCGAACTGATGCTGCCTATCAGCCACTTGTGGGAGAACAAGCTGATTGAGATGGGTTGTCCGCGCGCCAAGGTGCATGTCACGCGTATGGGCATCGAGCCGGAGAAGTTTAACTTCCGTCCGCGCGAGGCGTTCCATCAACCGTTGCGCATCGTCTCAGTCGCGCGTCTGACCGAGAAGAAAGGGTTGGATGTGGCGGTGAAAGCCAGCGAAATCCTGCGCAATAATGGCGGCCAGTTCCAGTTCACCATCATCGGTAACGGCGAGCAGGATGGCATGATGCGCGAGCACATCGCGCGCGCTGGATTGCAGGATTACGTCACCATGCCGGGCTTCAAGCCGCAGGATGAAATTCGTCAGGCGCTGAACGAGGCGGACATCTTCCTGCTGCCGTCTAAAACCGCCGCAGATGGCGATATGGAAGGCATTCCGGTGGCGCTGATGGAAGCGATGGCAGTTGGCTTGCCGGTGGTGTCGACCTATCACAGCGGCATTCCTGAACTGATTGAGAATGACGTCAGCGGATGGCTGGTGGCCGAAAACGATCCTGACGAGCTGGCAGCGACGTTGCTGCGCCTTTCGCGTGGCGACGTGGATGTGGCACCGGTGGTCGCCGCTGCGCGGCAGAAAGTCGAAACTGAGTTCAATCAGCACATCGCTTACGGTGAGCTGGCGAAAATTCTGGAGCGCATGGTGTGAGCGGATTAAAAAAACAGGCCGTTTGGCTGTTTGGTAGTACCTGTTTTGCCGCATTGCTTCAGGTGTTACAGCTCGCCGTGCTGGCGCGCAAACTGGAAACGCACGAGCTGGGTTTACTGGCGATCATCAATGCGATTCTGGCGGTGGCGACCGTGCTGCAGGACATGGGCATGAGCAGCTATATCGTGCATCGCCAGGATATTAATCGCCGTGAGCAGAGCACCATTTATTGGGTGAACGTGTCGCTCAGTTTCTGCACCGGCTTGATTATGCTGGCGATTGCCTATCCGGTGGCGTGGTTCTATCACTTGCCGGAGTTGGTGGGCTTGATCATGCTCACCAGCCTCAACTTCCTGGTATTGGGACATCTGTCGCAGTATCAGGCGCACTATGTGAAAACCAAACGCATGGTGACGCTGGCGAAGATTGAGATGGCCACCAAGCTGTTCGCGTTCCTGTGTACCGTGGCGATGCTGTATTACACCTCGCTTACCGTGGCGGCGGCGATTCTTGGTCTGTTCATCAACGCCTTCACGCGCATTCTCTGCATGATCTACTTCGGCGAGAAATCGTGGCGTCCGACCTGGGAGTTCGACGGCAAAACCTTCGTCAGCGCCGTACGTTATGGCGTGTATCAGCTTGGATCGCAGACCATCAACCAGCTGCGTACCCAGGCCGATGCGCTGATCGTCGGTAAAGTGATGGGTGCGGAGATGCTGGGGATTTACTCGCTGGCAAAAGAGCTGATTCTGCAACCGCTGAAGCTGGTTTCGCCGGTGATTAACCGCCTGGCATTGCCGCGCTTCGCTGAGAAGCAGCACGATCCAGAGCAGCTGAAAAAGCTGTTCCTGAAAGGCACCTTCGTCATCATGCTGTTCAGTAGCGCGATGTATCTGGCGATTGGCATTCTTTCCCCGGTCATTGTGCGCGTGCTGTACGGCGCTTCGCATGAGCAGGTTTACCATCTGATCCCGCTGATGCTGCTGTTTGGCATGCTGCGTCCGATGGGCGGCTTAACCGGCGCGATTTCCCAAGCCAACGGCCGCACCAATGTTGAGTTCTACTGGAACATTGTGGCGAGCCTGGTGGTGGTTGCGGTGCTGGCGACGACCTACATCTGGCCGAACGTGTTGTATGTGGCGCTGACGCTCTCGATCTCGCAGGTGCTGATTTCGGCCTTTGCCCATCCGTTCTTCATCAAGCCGGTGATTGGCATCCGCTTTATGCCGTATGCACGTCAGTGGGTTTCGGTGTCGGTGGTGTTTGTTGCGCTGATGATGCTGGTAAACCACTTCAACCTGTTCGTGATGCCGGAATGGTTTGAGGGCTGGCTGTAGACATCAACATCCAACCCGCGTGATGAATCGCGCCGCTACAGATGACTCAATGTTTACACGGTCCGTAGCGGCGCCATTTATGGCGCATTATCAACTCAGCTTTCAGTCAATCTCTGGTCTCGTCATCTCAAATCCTTTCACGATTTTTCAGCGGTTTAGCGCATCGGTTCCTCATTGGCATTTCGGCGTTTTTACCGGCCAAATTGGCGATTTTTGATGGTGTGACAGAGAGTTAGTGCCGGTTTTTCAGATAAAGATTATACTTGCTCGACCGGCCGATCCTGCATAATCGACCCCACGTATTCACTTCATGAAATGGAATAAATATGACCAAGCTTAAAGCAGTAATCCCCGTTGCGGGTCTCGGTATGCATATGCTTCCTGCGACGAAAGCCATTCCGAAAGAGATGCTGCCAATTGTCGACAAACCAATGATTCAATACATTGTTGACGAATGCGTCGCGGCTGGCATCAAGGAGATTGTGCTGGTCACCCATGCTTCCAAAAATGCAGTGGAAAACCACTTCGATACCACTTATGAGCTGGAAGCGCTGCTTGAAGCGCGCGTTAAACGTCAGCTGCTGAGCGAAGTGCAGTCAATCTGTCCGCCGGGCGTGACCATCATGAACGTGCGTCAGGCCAACCCGTTGGGCCTGGGCCACTCCGTGCTGTGCGCGCGTCCAATGATTGGCGACAACCCATTTGTGGTGGTGCTGCCAGACGTGCTGCTGGATGACTCCACCGCTGACCACCTGCGTTATAACCTTGCCTCAATGGTTGCGCGTTTCGAAGACACCGGCCACAGCCAGGTGCTGGCGAAACACATGCCGGGCGAAGATCTTACTGAATATGGCGTGCTGACTACCGAAGAGCCGATTGATAACCCAGGCGATATCAGCACCATCACCAGCTTTGTTGAGAAGCCAGAAGCGGGTTCTACCGACTCTGACCTGACCGCAGTTGGCCGTTATGTGCTCTCTGCGGATATCTGGGAAGAGCTGGAGCGCACTGAGCCGGGCGCATGGGGCCGCATTCAGCTGACCGATGCTATCGCCTCTCTGAGCAAGAAGAAGCCAGTTGATGTGCAGCTGCTGACCGGTACCAGCTACGACTGCGGTCGTAAACTCGGTTATATGCAGGCATTCGTCTCTTACGGCTTGCGTAACAACGATCAGGGCCGCGATTTCCGCGAATCTATTCAGAAAATCCTGGCGAAATAAGCTTTCTCATTCTCTACCGCGCCTTTAGCGCGGTTTAAAGGAGTACACATGGCTATTTTGGTAACGGGCGGAGCGGGATACATCGGCTCCCATACGGTGCTGGCGCTGTTAGAGCGCGGCGACGACGTTGTGGTCCTGGATAACCTTTGCAATGCTTCCCGCGAAGCCATCAACCGCGTGGAAAAGCTCTCAGGCAAAAAAGCGGTGTTCGTTGAAGGCGACATCCGCGATCGCGCCTGCCTGCGTGACCTGTTTGCTACTAATGATATCAGCGCTGTGATTCACTTCGCCGCACTGAAAGCCGTTGGTGAGTCCACGCGCATGCCGCTGGAATATTACGAAAACAACGTGGCTGGCACTGTGGTGCTGCTGGAAGAGATGCGCGCGGCAGGCGTGTGGAACTTTATCTTCAGCTCATCTGCGACTGTTTATGGCGCCGATGCACCGGTTCCTTACGTGGAAACCACGCCAATTGGCGGCACCACCAGCCCGTACGGTACCTCGAAGCTGATGATCGAATTCGTGATGCGCGACTTCGCTAAAGCCGATCCGAATTTCAAAGCCATCGCGCTGCGCTACTTCAACCCGGTTGGCGCGCATGAGTCTGGTGAAATCGGTGAAGACCCAACCGGCATTCCTAATAACCTGCTGCCGTACATCGCGCAGGTGGCGATTGGCCGTCTTGAGAAGCTGGGCGTGTTTGGCGATGATTACGACACGCCGGATGGCACCGCACAGCGCGACTACATTCACGTTGTCGACCTGGCAGAAGGGCACCTAAAAGCGCTGGACCACTTAGCCAAAGTTGAAGGCTACAAAGCTTACAACCTCGGTGGCGGCGTGGGCTTCTCCGTGCTGGAGATGATCAAGGCGTTTGAGAAAGCGTCCGGTAAGCCGATTCCGTTCGAGTTTAAGCCACGCCGTGACGGCGATCTGCCAGCGTTCTGGGCAGATGCAAGTCTCGCAAATACTGAGTTGGACTGGCGTGTGACGCGCGGGATCGATGCCATGATGCGTGATACGTGGAACTGGCAGTCGAAGAATCCGAATGGATTTGAGTAACATTACTGCGGGCCCAGCGCCCGCATTTTTAACACCTCGTCTGAAAATCACTTCTAAGCTTTCATCAAAATCTGATTGAGTTGAATTATTGACTCAGCAAACATCACCTCCGACCCAAAGCGGTCAATACTTAAACTAACACCCCGGTAAAATCTGTAATTTGTTCGTCATTGAACTTTACGAGTGGTAGAATTCTTAGCTGCTTACCGTTAAACCCTATTTATTGGTTTCGGTAATAAAGAATAGAGTTAACAGCAAGATAGCAGCATTAAAGCCGGTGCGCTTTTAATTAAATTTTGCCTTAAACATCAGCTATGTGGGAGCTGCAACCCAAGGGCGGTAGCGTGGCTGAATGACACAGTAGAATAATTCCAATTGGTATAAGCCTCACTGAGCGAGTCAGGAAAAACGGGACGTTATGAAAATCTTAATTACAGGTGGTGCAGGATTTATCGGTTCGGCAGTAGTTCGTCATATTATCAACCATACCAATGATGAAGTGATTAACGTCGATAAATTGACCTATGCTGGCAACCTTGAATCACTGAAAGCTGAAAGCCAAAACGCGCGTTATAACTTCAGAAAAGTTGATATTTGCGATGGTGTAGCTTTACTGAACGTATTCAACGAATTTCAGCCTGATGCGGTAATGCATCTGGCAGCAGAGAGCCATGTTGATCGCTCTATTACTGGACCTTCAGAATTCGTTCAGACGAATGTCGTCGGAACCTATGCGTTACTGGAAGCAAGCCGCCAATATTGGGCTGCATTGGACGCTGATAAAAAACAGGCTTTTCGTTTCCACCATATCTCTACAGATGAAGTGTATGGCGACTTACCTCATCCTGATGAAACATCAGGTGAGCTTCCATTGTTCACTGAAGAAACCCCATACGCACCAAGCAGCCCATACTCTTCTACCAAAGCCGCAAGCGACCATCTGGTTCGCGCATGGGGCCGCACCTACGGCTTGCCGATCGTTGTGACCAACTGTTCCAACAACTACGGCCCTTATCATTTCCCGGAAAAACTCATCCCGCTTATCATCAGCAATGCGCTGGAAGGAAAACCGCTGCCAATTTATGGTAAGGGTGACCAAATCCGCGATTGGCTGTATGTCGAAGATCATGCTCGTGCGCTTTATACCGTAGTGACGCAGGCGAAAACCGGCACCACTTACAACATCGGCGGCCATAACGAGAAGCAAAATCTCGAGGTGGTGCACAAGGTATGTGAACTGCTGGATGAGCTGCGTCCGAAAGAGACTTCATATGCTCAGCAAATTACCTATGTTGCAGATCGTCCGGGCCACGATCGTCGCTACGCGATTGACGCTTCGAAAATTGAACGCGATCTCGGATGGAAACCGCAGGAAAGCTTTGAATCCGGCTTACGTAAAACCGTGCAGTGGTATCTCGACAACCAGCAGTGGGTTGAGCATGTGAAAAGCGGGGCGTATCAAAACTGGATTGAGCAAAACTACGAGAAGCGTAGCTAATGAAAATTTTGCTATTAGGTAAAAATGGGCAGGTTGGTTGGGAACTGCAGCGTGCTTTGGCACCGTTGGGTGAGATCATTGCTTTAGATCGTCATTCAACAGATTACTGCGGCGATTTAACTGATCCTACCGGCATCGAAAAAACGGTATGGGATATTAAGCCTGACGTGATTGTGAATGCCGCGGCTTATACGGCTGTCGATAAAGCTGAAAGCGATTTGCACAATGCTGAGTTGATCAACGCAACCAGTGTAAAAGCATTGGCTTGCGCGGCGCGTGATGTTGGGGCGTTACTGGTTCACTACTCAACGGATTATGTGTTTGATGGCAGCGGCGAGCGTCCGTGGAACGAGGACGATGCGACTGCACCACTAAATGCTTATGGCAAGACTAAGCGTCAGGGTGAAGAGGCGATCATCGCCGATGCACCTCACTATTTAATTTTGCGCACCAGTTGGGTCTATGCCGCCAAAGGCAATAACTTCGCTAAAACGATGATTCGTTTGGCGCAGGAACGAGAAGCCCTATCTGTCATCAACGATCAATTTGGTGCGCCAACCGGCGCAGAATTGATTGCGGACAGTACTGCGCATGCAATCAAAGCGACTCTGGCTAATCCTGAAAAATCGGGCATTTATAATCTTATCGCTTCAGGCGTGACAACCTGGCACGCCTATGCCGAGTTCGTGCTTAATTGTGTCCGTGAAAAAGGTCTAGAGCTGAAAGTAAAAGCGGTGAATACTGTTGAAACTGCAGCTTTCCCTACGCCAGCTAAACGCCCATCTAATTCAAGGCTCAATACCAGCAAATTCACCAGCGTTTTTGAATTAACGCTTCCGGAATGGAAGGTTGGTGTAAAACGTATGCTGGATGAACTTTATAATTAAGCAGTATTGAATCAGATTAATAAATTAAAGGATAACGTTGTGAATAGTAAAAAAGGAATCATCCTTGCTGGCGGTTCAGGAACACGCCTTTATCCAGTGACGATGGCCGTCAGTAAGCAGCTATTGCCAATCTACGATAAGCCAATGATTTACTATCCGCTCAGCACTCTGATGTTAGCGGGTATTCGTGACATTTTAATTATCAGCACGCCGCAGGATACGCCGCGTTTTGAAAGCCTGCTTGGCGACGGTTCCCAATGGGGCTTAAACATTCAGTACAAAGTGCAGGAAAGCCCAGACGGTTTGGCGCAAGCTTTCATTTTGGGTGAAGAGTTCATCGGCAACGATAACTGCGCGTTGATTCTGGGCGATAACATTTTTTATGGTCACGATTTACACAAGCAGCTCGAAGAAGCCTCTAGTAAAAAAAGTGGTGCGACAGTATTCGCTTATCATGTTCACGATCCAGAACGTTATGGTGTTGTTGAGTTTGATGAAACTGGGAAAGCTGTTTCATTAGTAGAAAAGCCAACTGAACCTAAAAGTAGCTATGCGGTAACGGGCTTGTATTTCTATGACAATAGCGTTGTTGAATTGGCTAAAAATCTTAAGCCTTCACCGCGTGGTGAGTTAGAGATTACTGATATTAATAACTTGTATTTAGAAAAGGGTGAATTGTCAGTGTCCATTATGGGGCGCGGTCACGCCTGGTTAGATACAGGGACTCACCAGAGCCTGATTGAAGCGAATAACTTTATACAAACCATCGAAACCCGTCAGGGCCTTAAAGTTGCATGCCCGGAAGAAATTGCGTTCCGTATGGGCTTTATTGATGCTGAAAAATTGAAAGAGCTGGCACAGCCACTGCTCAAAAATGATTACGGCAAATACCTGATGGCGCTCTATAACGGAAAGCTCTAATGAAGATTATTGATACTGATATTCCTGATGTGAAAATCATTGAGCCAGCCGTTTTTGGTGATGAAAGAGGTTTCTTTATGGAAACCTGGCAACAGAAGAAGTTTGAAGAACTAGTTTGTCCACGTAGCTTCGTACAGGATAACCATTCGAAATCTTCTAAAGGTATTTTACGTGGCTTACATTATCAAACCACAAATACACAAGGTAAACTCGTCAGGGTTGTCTCTGGTGAAGTGTATGATGTGGCAGTTGATATGAGAAAGTCCTCACCAACTTTTGGAAAATGGGTTGGTGTATACCTGTCAGCTGATAATAAGCGTCAGCTGTGGGTTCCAGAAGGCTTTGCTCATGGTTTTTATGTGACATCTGAAAGTGCTGAATTTGTTTATAAATGTACTGATTATTATAATCCTAAAAATGAACATTCATTACTTTGGAACGATTCAGACCTCAATATTACCTGGCCAATCGGTGCAAATGAACTCCCCGCGCTTTCTGCTAAAGATAAAGACGGAACGCCATTTGCACAAGCAGTGACATTTGATTGATTCCCGAAACTAAGGATGAGGATTAGCTCATCCTTTTTTTATATAGCTGATGATGATGAGCGATAAAGGAAAAATAAGTATCCTGATGGGTACTTATAATGGTGAAAAATATTTAGAAAAGCAACTGCGTTCCATTGCTTCTCAAACTTATACTAATTGGACGCTCATTGTTTCTGATGATGGTTCAACAGATAGCACCTGTGAAATCATTACCCGCTTTGCCAAAGAATTTTCTGAAGGCAGAGTTATCCTGTTTCAGGGGCCAGGTAAAGGATTTGCTGCGAATTTCTACAACCTGCTTAATAGAAAAGATATTGATTCGCCGTTCTATGCCTTTTGTGATCAGGATGACATTTGGTGTAACAATAAGCTGGAAGAGGCTATTAATCAGTTAACAACAAATGATTTCTCTACTGACAACTATGCTTTATATGGCTCCCGCACAAAGCTAATTGATTCTGACGAAGTTAATATTGGTTATTCACCCTGTTTTCTCAAAGAATTTACTTTTAGTAATGCACTTTTGCAAAGTTATGCGGGCGGCAACACGATGGTTTTTAGTCGTGGACTAAAAACGGTGTTTGAGACATTCCCTGCCAACCTTCCGATTGTTTCTCATGACTGGATTTTGTATATCATATGCAGTGCAATGAATGGAACAGTAATCTACGATCGGGAACCAAAGATTCTCTACCGCCAGCATGGGCAGAATTTAGTGGGCAGCAACACGGGTATTTTGTCTAAGCTCACAAGATTTAATCGTTTGTTTGCAGGTGAATTTAAATGCTGGAGCGAGAAAAATTGTATGGCGCTTGAGTGTTTGAAAGACAGAATGCCGGCTGACAACAGACGTGATTACGAAAGATTTAGTGCTTTGAATGGAAGTCTTTTGAAACGAATTACTAACTTTATTAAGGGTGGATTTTATAGACAAAGCTTCATTGAAACATGTGCTTTCTTTATCATGAATCTCTTTAGGAAATTAGTTTAACCATCGACGGTGTTAATATGAAAAGAATTATTTTTATGATTATCAGGTTTTTCCTGAAAATTGTAATTTATCTATATTATGGCGTACTATCAATTCGCGATGATATTAAGACAAAAAAATATACGAATATTAAAGTCAAGAATGACTTCACGGGTGGCAAGGTTATGCTGCTTGCGCTCTATGAGAAATCATCGCTTAGAAATGATACACTTGAGCTGTTAAAAGAAGCGAAGCGCAATAATGTATTTGTTATTGCCGTTAATACCTTAAGGTTAGAAGAACAAAATTACCCTTCTGAGTTAACCGATGTTTATATAGAGCGTGATAATTACGGGCGTGATTTCGGCAGCTATAAAGCAGGGATGAAATATTTCTACGATGCAGGTTTTGAAGAAAAATGTGAACGGTTACTTATCATCAATGACAGTGTGTTTTTCTCAAAGAATGGCTTGCCTGAATTTGTTAAAAATTTATTTGATACTAACGTTGAAGTAATCGGTGCTACAGAAAACAGTCAGCACTCTCATCACCTTGGCTCATTCTGTATTTCAGTAGCAGGCAAAATAGCTAAGAATGAAAAGTTCAAAAGTTTTTGGTTAAACTATAAGTCATCGAACGTTAGACCTTTAGTAATAAAAAGAGGTGAGTTCGGTTTAAGTAAGCTTCTTAAGTCACTGGTTAGTTCAGAGCAAAATTTCAAGTCTCTTTTCAATGTCTCGTTCATGGAGAAAAAGCTGAGCAGTGATGAGGTTTTCTATGAGAATTACTATTACTATCGTCGTGAAGGTGTCAGTGCCTGGACAAATAAATCCATTACCGGCTTAATCGCAAGTGATGAAGTCTTATCATCTTATTATAATAAATACATTCTCTCTAATAAGAGAACTGAAAAGTTGGCATTTGCAAGTGACAATGTTGTGGAATACAACTCTGTTGATAAAGAATATTCAACACTAAGCTCAAGCAAGGTTGATTACTTAGAAGCAGTGAATTTCTTCAGAAATTACTCGCACAAAGAAGCATTGCTAAACAGCCAGTTCAAACAAAGATTGATATCTTTGTATCTGGATGAATTTACGATGGGGTCGCAAATCCACGTTAATTGCCTCGCATTACATAATTGTGGTTTACCTATAATTAAGCTTGATTTGATGTTCCGCTGCGTTTGTAGCATGAATGATATTATCAAGTTAAGAGATCAGCTTGATGAATCTCAAAGGGAAGAGTTTATGACACTTATCTTGGCTCGTCTGTGCGGTGATAAGTTCCTTGTCGGATTAAATCGTCTGGCGTACCAATTTGGAATTTTGTAATGTCGAATAAGCAAAAATCAGTAGGGTGGGATGACTTCACCTCTGCGTTAAGAAACTTTCACGTTGTAAAAGTGATGGGTGGTCAGGACATTAAGATGCGATACAAACGGTCCAAGATGGGGCCGTTTTGGATCACAATTAGTATGGCAGTTATGATCACGACCATGGGATTAGTTTTTGGTAATCTTTTCAAAACCAATGTCAAAGAGTTTTTGCCCTATCTAACTCTTGGTTTGATAACATGGAGTTTTATCCAAAGCTCCATCTCAGAAGGTTGTGATGCCCTGATATCTTCAGAAGGGATTATTAAGCAGTTACCTGTTCCATTACACGTTCACGTGATGCGTGTAATTTGGAAAAACTTCATCATCTTCCTGCACAATATCGTTATATTCCCTCTGGTTCTGATTGCAGTGCAGAAAAGTGTAGACTGGACTGTTTTCCTGGTGATACCTGGTTTTATCCTGCTGATTTTGAATTTAACCTGGGCATTAATGATTCTTTCGATGATTTGTGCGCGCTTCCGTGATATGACACAAATTGTGTTAAGTATTATGCAGGTTATTTTCTATCTGACCCCAGTAATTTGGATGCCGAAACTTCTCTCACACAGTGCTGCCGCAGCATTACTCACCTTTAACCCTCTTTATCATTTGATTGACTTGGTAAGAGGTCCATTATTAGGTGAGATCCCAATGATGAGCAGTTACATCATTGCTGGCGTTATGGCAGTAGTCGGTTTGGCTCTATCGATTGCGATGACGAGCAAATATAAATACCGCGTTCCTTATTGGGTGTAATGTAATGGCTATTATTAAATTTGAAAACGTGGGTATTGATTTCCCAATATTCAACGCCCAGGCAAGATCGATTAAAAAGAACTTTATCAATTTTGCTACCGGTGGAAAGGTTGGTCAGCACGATGGTAAAGTTGTGGTTTCGGCCCTTAATAATCTTAACTTCGAAATCAAAGATGGCGAGCGAGTCGGGCTAATTGGCCATAATGGTGCGGGTAAAACAACGCTGCTAAGGATGTTTAGTAAAGTCTATCATCCAACCAGCGGCAGCGCTAAGATTGAAGGCGACATTGGTTCGTTAATTTCTATTTCATTAGGGATCAATCAGGAATTTACGGGAAGAGAAAATATCTATATTCGCGGTGCCTTATTAGGATTGCGGAAAAAAGAAATCGATACGCGAATTGAAGAGATCATTGAATTCACCGATCTGGGTGACTTCATTGACATGCCTGTTCGTACTTACTCGTCTGGTATGCAGATGCGTTTAGGGTTTAGTGTTAGTACTATTTTTACTCCCGAAATCCTCCTTATGGATGAATGGCTATCTGTAGGCGACGAAGGCTTTAAAGAAAAAGCTGAAACTCGATTAACCAATATTATTAATGCAACGAAGATATTGATTCTTGCAAGCCATAGTAACGAATTGTTAAGAAAAACCTGTACAAGAATTCTTTGGCTCGAGCACGGCACGGTAAAAATGGACGGTACTCCAGAGGAAGTGTTGCCGTTATATTTCAAGTCAAATATCAAAAAAGGTGATTTGTTAACCAATACATAATCATCCACATTTCTTGTGTGTTTTATCATCGCACCATTCACTACCTTTATTGGTGATAGATGAGTTAACATATTTGCCACTTCAATCACAAACTTGTGTTTGTGACGGTAACTTCAGACAGGAGTAGATAATGTCCAAGCAACAAATCGGTGTTGTCGGTATGGCAGTTATGGGCCGTAACTTGGCTCTTAACATTGAGAGCCGCGGCTACACAGTCTCTATTTTCAACCGTTCACGCGAAAAGACGGATGAAGTCATCGCTGAGAACCAAGGCAAGAAACTGGCACCTTTTTACACCGTTGAAGAGTTTGTTGAATCGCTGGAAAAACCACGTCGTATCCTTTTGATGGTACAGGCTGGTGAAGCTACAGATAAAACGATTGCTTCTTTGACCCCGCATTTGGACAAGGGCGACATCTTGATTGATGGTGGTAACACCTTCTATAAAGATACTGTCCGCCGTAACAAAGAACTTTCTGATCAGGGCTTCAATTTCATTGGTACCGGTGTTTCCGGTGGTGAAGAGGGCGCACTGAAAGGGCCTTCCATCATGCCTGGCGGCCAGAAAGAAGCATATGAATTGGTTGCACCAATTTTAGATAAGATTGCTGCTCGTGCGGAAGATGGCGAAGCTTGTGTTGCTTACATCGGTCCAAACGGTGCTGGTCACTATGTAAAAATGGTGCATAACGGCATCGAATACGGTGATATGCAGCTGATTGCTGAAGC
Source organism: Pantoea endophytica (assembly GCF_002858935.1). Taxonomy (GTDB): domain Bacteria; phylum Pseudomonadota; class Gammaproteobacteria; order Enterobacterales; family Enterobacteriaceae; genus Pantoea; species Pantoea leporis. The sequence goes on from NZ_PJRT01000027.1 coordinate 86,299, forward strand.
TTATGCACTGTTGAAAGGCGCGTTAGGCCTCGACAATGAAGAGCTGGCAAAAACCTTTACTGACTGGAACAACGGTGAGTTAAGCAGCTACTTAATCGACATCACCAAAGATATCTTCACTAAGAAAGATGAAGACGGTAAATACCTGGTTGATGTGATTCTGGATGAAGCCGCTAACAAAGGCACCGGTAAGTGGACTAGCCAGAGCTCACTGGATCTCGGCGAGCCGCTCTCACTGATCACTGAGTCAGTATTTGCACGCTATCTTTCTTCTCTGAAGACCCAACGTGTTGCAGCTTCTAAAGTGCTGAGCGGCCCTCAGGTTAAAGAATTTACTGGCGATAAGGCTGAGTTCGTCGAGAAAGTCCGTCGCGCTCTTTATCTGGGCAAGATCGTTTCCTATGCTCAGGGCTTCTCACAGTTGCGCGCTGCGTCGGAAGAGAATAACTGGGATCTGCAATACGGTGAAATTGCGAAGATTTTCCGTGCCGGATGCATTATTCGTGCGCAATTCCTGCAGAAGATTACTGATGCATACGCACAGGACGCTAACATTGCTAACCTGCTGCTGGATCCTTATTTCAAGAACATTGCAGATGAGTACCAGCAGGCGCTGCGTGATGTAGTGTCTTACGCCATTCAGAACGGTATTCCAACGCCGACCTTCTCAGCTGCTATTGCTTACTACGATAGCTATCGTTCAGAAGTTCTGCCGGCAAATCTGATTCAGGCTCAGCGTGATTATTTCGGTGCGCATACTTATAAGCGCATTGATAAAGATGGCGTATTCCACACTGAGTGGTTGGATTAAACTATAGAAAAAAAAGCCTCTTTAAGAGGCTTTTTTTTAAACTGACAATGGCTGTATCAAAAATGATGACAGATAATTATGTTTCGAGTTGTCTGCAATAATAATTTCTTCTGAAAGGAGATGATCATAGATTTCAGGGTTAAATTCCTTGAGGAAGCCCGTTCTGAAAAAACAAGCGTTAGGTGTTATTTCTGATGATACTGAAAATGTATGTTTTTCAGCAATGACTTTAATTAGTTCATTTACACCATCACATCTAAATAGATTAACTCTTTTGTTATGTATTTCGTAATCTAATAAACACGTTGTGACTGTAGAAATACCATACTCACAGTATGGTATTAAATCATCAGAACCTTCTATTCCACCGAAATAAATATCTTTATCCATTCCATATAAATATATATTTTTAGGTCTGTAATCTAACGCATTTGAACTGAATGCATGTTCAGATAGTTCTGCAGGGTGAACACACCAAATAAAAACTTCCGCAGGGTTATTTTTAGCATAATTAAATATTTCAGCATAAAAAGCCCTTTTATCTGAAGGTGAATATAGATACCAATTAGTATTAGACGTGATTAAAGTGAATTTTGGTAACTGCCTTGTTTTGTAAGATCCTTTTTTTATTGTTCTTGGATATCCAAATCCCTGATCGCCAAACCACTGTAGCTTTTTATCAGAAATTGATGGCAACATACCACCAAAACCAAAGTAATGTGAACGTGTACTTATTAGTTTTGAGTCATCAGCTAAGTTTATTCCTGTCTGGAACATGCCATGTGGGATTTCGTATATAGGTAATTTCACCTTCAAACAAGCAGAGACAATTTCATTAATTGTAATAGGAATGAATGGAACTACATAGCCCAAGAAAACCACTGCCTTATCCATATTTGGTAAAAGTCCAGCAACAGAATCTTTGTCAAGTATGAATTTTATTTTACTTTCTGGGTTTAATGTTAAATACTCTCTTGCAATTAATTCAAAGTTTTCGGAATATATGTAACTTTCATAACGACTTTGCTCTGCAACAATTAAGGCAAGTTCAAAGTGAGACCTATTAAATGGCAAGTAGATAATGTGACTATCATTCCTATTATTTCCAGCAGAAGTAAAGATACCTTTGATAGTGAAATTATTCATAAACTGTAACCTGCAATTGCTGAGTCAAATGCTTTAAGCGAAGCGTTAGTAATAGCTTCCGGATTATCAAATAAATAAGAAAGAGTTGCATACCATTCATCCTCAGTGGAGCATATCCAACCATTTTCGTTATTTTTAATACAATCAACGTATTCTGCAACGGAAGATGCAATAACAGCAACACCCTGAGATGCGGCTTCTATAAACTTGATATTTGATTTAGCATCATTAAAAACTGTTTTTTCTAACGGGACTAAAACGATGTCATGTTTATTAATTTCAGAAAGCATTTCATTAAAATTAACTAATGGTAAAAAATTACACTCTACACCGAGATGTGAAAATATAGACGTTTGGTCGCTAACCATACCTAAGAAACTCAAACAAAACTTATTAGGATAATCTTGCGCCAGTTTCATCAGGGGGCCACTGATTGTACTATAGTCCTTTAAGTGAGTTTTTGATCCTGATAAATACAACACCCGGACTTTTCTACTAATAATTTTTTTGCCTAAACTCTCTCTGGGAAGAAAATACTCTCGAGGTAATTTGTTTTTAGAGATTGTGATGTTCTCAATCAAATCAGAATGTAAATTGGCGATGGTTTTAGTTGAACATACCATCTGGTCTGCGCCTAATAAAATAGATGAGTCTCTGGTCATATCCTTAAGTATTTGATGGTAATCAGAAATACCTGAGCGAACAGCCCCTTTGTACTCCGAGTAATCTGGAAGTAAAAGATCATCCACATCAATTATGATTTTTACATTCAAAGTACGGCAAAGATGCATAAAGTATTTTGTTTTTCGGCTACCATTACTGGGGCGGATGAATACCATCTCTTTTGCTGTAAAAATCTCTTTAACGGAGTCCAGAAAACTCGTGTCCTGATGGATGATTACCGAAGAATTTTTTCGCACTTCTGGGAAGTATCCGCGATAAAGAAAAGAAGCATTTGTCTTAACAGTGTCAAAGAAAATTATTGATTGTCCAGATTCAAAGCGTTCTGATTTTTTTATAGCACGAAAATTAGGTTCAAAAAATTCGCGCCCTTCTTTGTATCCATATGTATAGTAATGATAAGTCCCCGACAATCCGGAGTTTTTTATATCTTGATAGAATGAAAGATATTGTTTTTCATCTAATAAAAGACTTTTGATATACGCATCTGATAAGTCCGGACGCGACCTTGCAAGATTGGATAAAAAATCCGCGAACTGGTCTTGTGAGGGCACATGCGTACTATTCTGTGATTGTGAGTTCGAAGCCGGGTCACTCCGAAGTAGTTTAAAAACAGACGAATATTTCATATGAGTTCAATCTATCAATGGGTTGAAAAAAGAGGATAAAGTCGCCATCCGTTATCATCACGCTTGGGATTTTTCAAATTCGAATGTTATGCTAATGTCCTGGTAAGTGTAAAATTATATTTCTTCGGAGCGTTCATATCAAGGTTTATGATGTGTTGAACAAGCGATATTAAAATGTGTATATGATAAATTAGTAAAAGAGTTAGTGTTAATAAACAATCATAGTTTTAATGTTACTTTGCGAGTTGATAAAATGAACTATTTGAAGCAACTGTACCAGCAGCATGAAGGTAAATCTTCGGATAAATGGGATATTTATCTCGATGTATATGATGAACTTTTTTTTGAACGGCGCTCTAATGTGTCAAGTTTTTTAGAAATTGGCGTACAAAACGGAGGTTCGCTTGAAATTTGGAGTAAATACTTTTCTTCGGCTCAACATCTGGTTGGCTGTGATATAAATCCTGATTGTGCCAAATTAAATTATGACAACCCTTCAATCGAAGTGGTAATAGGAAACTCATCAACAGTTGAAATAAAAGAAAAAATTTTATCAATTTCCTCTGCATTTGATGTGATCATTGATGATGGCTCACATGTTTCTTCGGATATAATAAAATCTTTCTTGCTTTACTTTCCATTAATTGCTGATGATGGGATATATATCATTGAAGATCTTCATGCAAGTTATTGGGAAAGCTTTGAAGGTGGGTTGTATTATCCCTATTCTTCAATGTCATTCTTAAAAAAACTTGCAGATGTTCCAAATCAGGAGCATTGGGGTGTTAAGCGTGATGCGAAAGATTATTTATCTCCATTTTATCGTTTTTATAATTGTGAATCCATTGATAGCGTAGACTACTCAACTATTCATTCAGTTACTTTTGTGAATTCATTATGTGTAATAAAAAAGAAAAAATCAGAAAGTAACATTCTTGGTTCTCGTCATATCGCAGGAACTGAGTGGGATGTTTTTTCAAGAAATAAAAACTCGCAGGGTTTAAAAATAAATTGTATACCACAAGAGAAAAACATCTGGAGCCAACTTGATACATTCCCTGAAATGGAATGGACAAAGTTAGTTACGAATGGAGTTGATAACGAAAATATTAATATTTCTTTGCAACAACAAATTGAACTTTCTCAACATGAATTAAATGTTAAGATTAAAACTTTGCTCAATGAGATTAGTCAAAAAGAGTTGTCTTACGAAAACTTATTAGAAGAAAATGCTCGTATTTCTGTGAAGCTAAAAAATATTACTACAGAAAATCATGCAATACTAACCTCTAATAGCTGGAGGATTACCCAGCCTCTAAGAGCTTTAATGAGAAAGTTTAAACGTAACTGAGTACTGGTTTTTATTGAAATTGAACAAAATTTGTTGGCCCACTTATCTTGTTGGGCCAAATATTCAACCCTATTTAGTTCTAGAATTACACCACCAACAACTCCCCCCGCCTCCCAGCATTCTCCCCAGCCAACCGCACCACCAACATCCCCGCCGTCACAAACTTGGTCAAATTCCTCGCATACAACACGCCACCAAACTCCGCCACCAGCGGCATCACCTGGTCAGTAATCGGATCAACAACCTCAGCCACCACTTCCCCCGCCTTAATCCACTCACCCAAATTACGTCGGTAAAACACCAATCCAGATTGCGCCGCATGGATATACTCACATCCCGCCAGCGCCGTCGCTGGATGAATCAGGGCAGGGGACTCACCCACTTCACCGGCAATATAACCACCTTCAATCAGCGCATTGATAATCGCGTCAGCATCTTTCTCCGCCATCTCAGGCGATACATCCGCGACACCGCGTAGTTCCAGCGTCACCGGCAGCAAGCCGCGCGGCATCGGATACTCATCACCAAAACGCTCTGCCAATGTTAGCCACGGTTCACAGCAAGCCTCATCAAACGGTTCACCGCCAGATATCTGCGCCAACAACTGCACTTCACTGCCTAACCAACGCGCCAAAGGTTCAATGTCCGGCCACGCGTGCGGCGTGGTGTAGAGGTGCGGCAGCGCATCCCAGTCACAATGTAGATCAATCATCAAATCGGCCTGGCTCGCCATACGCATCAGCGTAAAGCGCTGGGCATCCAGTTCGGTGCGGGCAATGCGGTCACGATAATGGCGATCAATCGCTTCCCTGATCAGGCGTTTATTTTCGTATTCACTTTGTGTCAGGGAATCAGCAAGTTCTTCAGCCAGCGCTTCACCCAATGCCGGGAAGCGGCGGTTAAAGTCTTGTCCTGATAACGTATGGAAACGCCCGAGATGGCTACCGTGCCAGTGTTGTCCCATGGCTAAAGGATTCGCCACCGGCACCAATGTGATTTTGGCTTTGAGTTGTCCGGCAGATTCCAGCGCCAGCAGTTTCTGTTTCAAGTACCATGCCACCGCCATGCCCGGCAGTTCATCGCCGTGCAGCGCAGCCTGAATATAGACGCGTTGCTGCGAATCGGTGCCGAAGTGGAAGCTGACAATTTCGCGTTGCGTGCCCAGCGAGGCGCTTAATAGAGGATGATGTTGTTGTTGCATAACGCTATCGATGTCCTTTATTCATGGCACGCTTTCAGCGACGCCAGATGCATTTTCTGATGGAATTATAGTGCTGAGTGCAAAAAGGGCGGCAAAAAAGCCGCCCAAAAGATTACTGCTGGATGGAGATGTCAGTTGCGAAGTACTTTTTCTGAATTTTTTCGAAAGTGCCGTTCTTCTTCAGTTCGGCAAACGCGTTATCCAGTGCGGTTTTCAGTTCGGTGTCGCCTTTACGCAGACCTATCGCGGTGCCCGGACCGATAATTGGGTCCTGCACAATCGGGCCAGCCAGCTCGAAATCTTTGCCCTGCGGATGTTTCAGGAAGCCATTGGCGGCTTGAGCGGCATCTGTAAACACCACGTCAAGTCGACCCGAAATCAGGTCGCTTTCTACCTGCGCCTGATCGCCATAAGGCACAACCTGCACGCCATGCGGCTGCCATTTGGCCAACGCATATCGCTCCTGCACGGTGCCTTGCTCAACGCCCACGGTTTTGCCTTTCAGCGATTCAGCAGTTGGCAGCAAGCCAGAACCTTTACGCGCAATCAGCTGCGTATGGGTGTCGTACAGCGGCACGGTGAAATCAATCTGCTTCAGACGTTCTTCGGTGATGCCCATATCCGACAAGATGGCGTCGAACTTGCGCGCTTTCAGCGCCGGGATCATGCCATCGAACTGGCTCTCCACCCACACGCATTTGGCCTGCATCTGCTCGCATAGCGCATTGCCGAGATCGATATCAAAACCAACCAGTTTGCCCTGTGGCGTTTTGGATTCGAAAGGAGGATAGGTGGGATCCACTGCGAAACGCACCTGATCAATTTTTGCCTGTGCGCCAAACGCGCAACCTGCCAGCACAGCCAGCGCCAGCGTGTGACGCAGGCAGGTGGTTAAACGAGAACTTGCCATAATATCGGTCTTCTTTTGATGTGATGTTGAGTCAGAAAGAGTACCGCTCAGGGCCTGGCAAGGCAATTAGAGGATTATTTTCATCACGTTACCATTATGCAGCACCTGATAATCCGCTACATTCAGCACCACCGATTGCTCCAGCATTCCGGCATTGAAGGCGATTTCGTCATAGCGTTCAAACAGCAGCGGATCGACCACCAGCTGTAAATCAGGATGGAAGCTAAACGGCGGAATAGCCCCGAATACGCAGCCGGTCAGCGTATTCACTTCCGCAGGCGAGGCCAGCGAAGCACGGCGACCGCCAACCGCTGCAGCAACCTTGCTGAGATCCGCTTGCTGATCGGCAGGCAGCACCGCCAGCACATGCTGTTTGATACCGTTGCCTTTCACATGACACACCAGCGCCTTCGCGCCTTGCCCTACTTCCGTGCCACGAATTGCCGCCACCGCTTCGCACTTGCCGGTCGCTTCATGCTCCATCACGCGATAGCGCGCCTGATGTTGGTCGAGCAGGGCGATCAGTTTTTCATGGGTGGTCATGGTGTTTTCCATGCTGATGAATAGCGTAGGGTGCGCATTTATGCGCGCCTGGGACATTGGTCGCCATGAATGGCGACCCTACGAAACGTTATTTATGACGCGCCCGCAGATTATTGATGATGGTGCTCAAATCCAGCTCCTGATCCTGCAGCAGCACCATCAGGTGATAAAGCAGATCCGAAGCTTCATTGGTCAGCTCGTGACGATCGTTAACCGTTGCAGCCAACGCCGTTTCCACGCCTTCTTCACCCACCTTCTGCGCGATACGCTTGGTGCCGCTGGCATAAAGCTTCGCGGTGTACGAACTCTCTGGATCGGCGCTTTTGCGCGAAGCCAGCAGCTGCTCCAGCTGATAGAGGAACGTCCAGTCTGGCGCAGCCGGTGAGAAGCAGCTGGAAGTGCCGAGATGGCAGGTTGGGCCAATCGGATTGGCCAGCACCAGCAGCGTGTCGTTGTCGCAGTCCGGCGTAATGCTCGCCACTTGCAGGAAGTGGCCCGAGGTTTCGCCTTTGGTCCATAAACGGTTTTTGGTGCGTGAGAAGAAGGTGACGTTGCCCTCGCTGAGGGTTTTTTGCAGCGCTTCTTCGTTCATATAACCGTGCATCAGCACTTCGCCGGAAACGTTGTGCTGGACGATAACGGGCATCATGCCCGCGGTTTTGACCCAATCCAGCCTGGCCAGTTGTTCTGCAGTTAACACGCGCGAATCTCCACACCGTTGTCGATCAGGAAGTTTTTCAACTCGCCGATATTGATAATTTGTTTGTGAAACACCGAAGCCGCCAGCGCGCCATCGACGTTCGCCTGCACAAAGGCGTCAAGGAAGTGCGGCATCGTGCCTGCGCCGCCGGAGGCGATCAGCGGCACTTTGCACACATCGCGCACTTTCTTCAGCTGCACCAGATCGTAGCCGTTACGCACGCCATCCTGGTTCATCATGTTGAGTACGATTTCACCCGCGCCCAGCTTCTGCACTTCCTGTACCCAATCCAGAGTTTCCCACGTGGTCACTTTGGTGCGCGCTTCGTCGCCGGTGTACTGATTGACGTGATATTTGCCGCTCACTTCGTCAAACCAGGTATCGATGCCCACTACGATGCACTGCACGCCAAAGCGATCGGCCAGGCGCGTAATCAGCGTCGGATCGGCTAATGCTGGCGAGTTGATGGAAATCTTGTCGGCACCAAACTGCAGAATGCGCGCCGCGTCTTCTTCGCTCTTAATGCCGCCCGCCACGCAGAAAGGAATATCGATCACTTCCGCCACGCGCGACACCCAGCTTTTGTCCACGACGCGGCCATCTGATGAGGCGGTGATATCGTAGAATACCAGCTCGTCCGCACCTTCCTGCGCATAACGCTGCGCCAGCGGCACAATGTCACCGATGATTTCGTGGTTGCGGAACTGAACGCCTTTCACCACTTGCCCGTCACGCACATCGAGACAAGGAATTATCCGTTTTGCCAGCATGCGATTGCCTCCGCCACCGTGAATTTATCTTCCAGTAACGCGCGACCAACGATCACGCCCTGTGCGCCGCTGCCGCGTAACGCCGCGATGTCATCCAGCGAACCGATGCCGCCTGAAGACTGAAAAGCGATGTCCGGGAAGGCCGCAGACACTTCTTTATACAGCGCGACGTTGGATCCGCTCAGCGTGCCGTCGCGCGAAATGTCAGTGCACAACACATGCCTGAGGCCAACCGGCTGATACCAGCCAATCACCTCTTCCAGCGTCACGCCCGCCGCTTCCTGCCAGCCGCTGATCGCCACCTCTTTGCGGTTGTTGGCATCAATGCGCACATCTAATGCCAGCACAATGGCGTCGGCGCCAAACTCGTTAAACCAGCTTTTGACTTCTTCCGGTTGCTTCACCGCGGTGGAACCGACCACCACGCGCGTGGCACCAGCTGCCAGCAGCGCCGCCACATCATCGCGATGGCGGATGCCGCCGCCGACCTGCACCGGCACGGTCACGCCGCGCAGTAAGGTGGTGAGCAGGGGAATCTGACGTTTGGCCGGATCTTTCGCGCCGGTCAAATCCACCAGATGCAGCACTTCTGCACCCTGGCGTTGGTAATCCTGTAAACGCGGCAGCGGATCGCTGCCGTAATCGCGCTGCTGGCCGTAATCGCCCTGATGCAGGCGCACCACTTTGCCGTCGATTAAATCTAATGCGGGGATAATCATCACATCTCCAGGAAATTTTTCAGCAGCTGCGCGCCGGCTTTGCCCGAACGCTCCGGGTGGAACTGCACGCCGAAGAAGTTATCTTTCTGCAGGGCAGCGGTGAACGGATAGCCGTAATCGCACTGGGCGATAGTGGCGGCATTCACCGGCATGGCGTAGCTGTGCACGAAGTAGAAGTAGCTGCCATCGGGAATGTCGCGGAACAGATGATGGCCGGCTTTAGCGGTGATCTGGTTCCAGCCCATGTGCGGCAGCGGTAAATCCTGCGTATCCATCAGCGTGACGGGCTCATCAACCAGGCCGAGCGTGGTGACGCCGCCATTCTCATCGCTACCGCGACCGAGCAGCTGCATGCCGAGGCAAATACCGAGCACCGGCTGAGTACAGGCTTTGATTAAGTCGATGAGATCGCGCTCCTGCAGCTGATTCATCGCCGCCTGCGCGGTGCCCACGCCGGGCAGCAGCAGCTTGTCGGCATGCAGCACCACATCCGGGTCGCGGCTCACCTGCGGCGTGTAGCCGAGGCGCTCAATGGCCCACTTCACCGAAGACAGGTTGGCGCAGCCGGTATCGAGGATCACCACGTTCATCACAGCACTCCTTTCGAGCTCGGCAAGGTGTTGCCTTCCACGCGAATCGCCTGGCGCAGCGTGCGGCCAAAGGCTTTGAACAGGCTTTCCACACGATGGTGATCGTTGCGGCCTTTGGTTTTCAGGTGCAGCGTGCTCATCATCGCGTAGGATAGCGAGCTGAAGAAGTGCTCGACCATCTCGGTGCTGAGATCGCCCACGCGCTGGTAGCTGAACTCGGCTTTGAATTCGATGTGCGGACGGCCGGAGATATCCAGCGCGCAGCGCGCCAGGCACTCATCCATTGGCAGCACAAAGCCGAAACGGCCGATGCCACGTTTGTCGCCCAGCGCTTTCAGCAGCGCTTCGCCGAGCGCCAGACCGGTATCTTCCACGGTGTGGTGATCGTCGATGTAGAGATCGCCTTTCACATCAATGTTCATGCGGAAGCCGCCGTGCACCGCAATCTGGTCCAGCATGTGATCGAAGAAGCCGACGCCGGTGTTAATTTTGCTGCCGCCTTCACGATCCAGCCACACTTCGACTTTAATCTGCGTCTCTTTGGTGTTGCGTTGCACCAGCGCGTAACGATCGCGTTTGGTCAGGCGCGCCTGAATCGCATCCCAATCTTCGCCTTCCGCGCCGTAACGCAGGCCCTGAATGCCCATGTTCTGCGCCAGCTGAATATCGGTCAGACGATCGCCAATCACGTAGCTGTTGGCGGTATCGAGCGCACCGGCGGCCAGCCAGGCTTCCACCATTTTGGTCTTCGGCTTGCGGCAATCGCAGTTATCTTCCGGCATATGCGGGCAGATCAGGATGTCGCTGAAATTCACGCCTTGTGAGCGGAGAATCTGCATCATCAGGTTGTGCGGGCCGTCAAAATCGGCCTGCGGGAAGCTGTTGGTGCCGAGGCCATCCTGATTGGTGATCATCACCAGCTGATAGCCCGCTGCCTGCAACGCCAGCAGCGCCGGAATGGCATTCTTCTCAAACGCCAGCTTCTCCATGCGATCCACCTGATAATCGGTGGGTGGCTCAGAAATGATGGTGCCGTCGCGGTCGATAAAAAGGATCTTCTGACTCATGCTTGCTCCACTGATAAGGCTTGCAGCGCGGCGATCAGGCGCTCGCACTCTTCACGGGTGCCGATGGAGATGCGCAGGCATCCCGCAAGGCCGGGGTTTTTGTTTTGGTCGCGCAGAATAATGCCTTGATCCCACAGCGTTTTAAACACTTTTGGCGAATCAGTGAAGCGCGCCAGAATATAGTTGGTTTCACTCGGGAACACCTGCTGCACCACGCTTATCTGCGGCAACTGCTCAAACAGCCAGGCACGATTGGCGTTCAACTCGGCAACGTGTTGACGCATGAGCGCAATGCCTTGCTCGCTCAGCGCTTGTCCAGCCACATCCGCTACCGGCGTCGCCAGCGGATAGGGCGCAATCACCTTCATCAGCAGATCGATCACCGGCTTGTTCGCGAGGGTGAAGCCGCAGCGCAAACCGGCCAGCGCGAAGGCTTTGGACAGCGTGCGCAGAATCACTAAGTGCGGATATTCCTGCAGCCAGCCCGCCAGCGTCGCGTCCGGGCAGAACTCGATATAGGCTTCATCGGCCACCACCAGCGCTTTACCGGCGGTCATCGCCAGCAGCGCGCGGATGTCATCCTGATTGATCAGGTTGCCGGTCGGATTGTTCGGGCTGCACATATAGACGACTTTCACGCCGTCGAGCTGGTCAGCAATTGCCGGCAGATTCAGCTGCCAGTCATCGAGTGCCGCCACGGTGCGGTATTCAATGCCGATGGTTTCGGCGCTGACGCTGTACATGCCGTAGGTTGGCGGGCAGAACAGAATCGCATCTTTGCCCGGCTCACAAAACGCGCGCATCAGCAGTTCGATACCTTCATCCGCACCGCGGCTGACCAGAACCTGCTCCGGCGTCAAACCGGCGTAAGCGGCATAGCGCTCAATGACAATCTTTGGCTGGCATTCCGGATAGCGGTTCAGCGTCTGTTGCGACAGCTCAAACGGTACCGGCAGCGGGAATTCGTTGGCATTCAGCCACACATCACCGTTGCCACCCAGACGACGCGCCGATTGATACGGCGTCAGCGCTCGCACATTGGCGCGCGCTAACTCTTCAATATTCAGGCTCATGCTTGCTCCTTCAGCGCGGCAACACGCAGGGTAACGGCATTTTTATGGGCTTCCAGCTGCTCGGCGGCGGCCAGCGTTTCAATCGTCGCGGCAAGATTGAGGAAGCCTTGCGGCGTCAGCTCTTGCACCGTCATACGTTTCTGGAAATCGGCCAGGCCAAGGCTGGAACAGGTCGCGGTGTAGCCGTAGGTCGGCAGCACGTGGTTAGTGCCGGACGCATAATCGCCCGCGGATTCCGGGGACCAGTCGCCAAGGAATACCGAACCGGCGCTGGTGATGCTTTCGACCAGATCGCGCGGCTGACGCGTCTGAATGATCAGGTGCTCCGGGCCGTACAGGTTGGAGATCTCGATGCACTGCTCTAAATCGCGCAGCACAATCAGGCGGCTGCTCGCTAACGCCTGACGCGCGGTAGCCGCACGCGGCAGCTGCGCCAGTTGCTCTTCAACCGCTTGCGCCACGTCTTCGGCCAGTTGCAGCGACGGCGTCAGCAAAACCACCTGCGAATCCGGGCCGTGTTCCGCCTGCGACAGCAAATCAGATGCCACGAACGCGGGCGTGGCGCCTTCATCGGCAATCACCAGCACTTCCGATGGACCGGCTGGCATATCAATTGCCGCGCCATCTAAACGCTGGCTGACCTGACGTTTGGCTTCGGTGACATAGGCGTTGCCAGGGCCAAAAATCTTGTCCACTTTCGGCACGGTTTCGGTGCCGAAGGCGAGGGCGGCGATGGCTTGTGAACCGCCCACCTGAAACACCTCTTTCACGCCACACAGCTGTGCCGCGTAAAGAATTTCATCGGCAATTGGCGGCGGCGAGCACAGCACCACGCGACCGCAACCGGCGATGCGTGCCGGTGTCGCCAGCATCAATACGGTTGAGAACAGCGGGGCGGAACCGCCAGGAATGTACAAACCCACCGATTTGACCGGACGGGTAATCTGCTGGCAGCGCACGCCAGGCTGAGTTTCCACATCCACTTCCGCCAGAATCTGCGCGTTGTGGAATGTCTCGATATTGCCCACAGCCACGGCCATCGCCTGCTTCAACGTGTCGCTCAAACGATCGCTGGCCGCTTGCATCTCTTCAGCGCTGACGCGCAGGTTATCCACCTGCGCTTTATCGAAGCGCGCGCTAAATTCACGCAGCGCCGTATCGCCGCTCTCTTTCACATTAACTAACACGTCGCGCACGATCTGGCTGATAGTTTCTGAAGCCGAAATCGCCGGACGCATCAGCAGCGCTTGCTGCTGCTCTGCGCTGCATTGCTGCCAATCAATGGGTGTCATCAGCGTGCTCATGGTATTACTCCAACATTTTTTCAATTGGCAGCACGAGGATCGAGCTGGCACCCAGCGACTTCAGCTTTTCCATGGTTTCCCAGAACAGCGTTTCGCTGCTCACCATGTGCATCGCCACGCGGCTCACATCGCCGGCCAGCGGCAGCACGGTTGGACGCTCAGCACCCGGCAGCAACGCAATCACCTCATCCAGGCGCTCGCTTGGCGCGTGCAGCATGATGTACTTGGATTCACGCGCTTTAATTACGCCCTGAATACGCGTCATCATTTTGTCGACCAGCTCTTGCTTGGCGGCCGGCAGTTCGCCATCGCGCTGAATCAGCACCGCTTTAGAGCGGTAGATCACTTCCACTTCGCGCAGGCCGTTGGCTTCCAGCGTGGCACCGGTTGAAACCAGGTCACAAATCGCATCGGCCAGGCCAGCGCGAGGAGCAACTTCGACAGAACCGTTCAGCAGGCAGGATTTGAAGGCGACGCCTTGTTTATCGAGGTATTTCTTCAGCAGGTGTGGATAAGAGGTGGCGATGCGGGCGTTATTCAGGCATTGCGGGCCGGTGTACTCTTCATCAACCGGCATCGCCAGCGACAGGCGACAACCGCCGAAATCCAGACGACGCAGCGTGAAGTAACGCGGATCTTCGCCCTGAGCACGGCGATTCAGCAGCTCCTCTTCCAGCACGTTTTCACCGACGATACCGAGATCGACCACGCCATCCATTACCAGGCCAGGGATATCGTCATCGCGCACACGCAGGATGTCGATCGGCATGTTCTCCGCAAACGCAATCAGACGCTGCTGCTGAAGGTTAATTTTGATACCGCAGCGTGCCAGCAGTTCGCGTGATTCATCACTTAAACGGCCAGATTTCTGCATAGCTATGCGAATACGGGTGTTATCTAACATGGTTCCTGTCCTCTTATTCAATTCTGTCTGAACGTGTTGGTTGGCGTTCGCCCATAAAAAAACCCCCGGAAGATGATCTTCCGGGGGCTCTCTTTGCGTTCGCACCACTGGAAGATCCTAATCGTCTCCCAGCACACATCGCCTGAAAGACTAGTCAGGGTGATGGTGATGATGGTGGTTGAACTGAACGCGTGTCATAGTAAATTCCGTTGCTGAATGAGTATTCATTTGCGTGCTGAATAACCTAACGAAGATGGTGACAATTGGCAACCCTTTTTTAACCGTCAATTTCCGGAATCTCCCGAAACAGTTTGCGCTGGTTTGGCACATCTACCCGCACTAAGATGAAGTGTGAGCCCATAGCAGGAGTCGATATGAAAAAGGTCGCGATTGTAGGTCTGGGATGGCTGGGTATGCCGCTGGCGATGGCGCTAACGGCACGCGGCTGGCAGGTCACCGGCAGTAAAACCTCGCCGGATGGCGTGGACGCCGCTCGCCGCTGTGGCATCGAAGCCTGCCAGCTGGTGCTAACCCCCGAACTGGAGTGTGAAGCCGAAGAGTTAGATACGCTGATGGCAGTCGATGCGCTGGTGGTGACATTACCTGCCAGCCGCACGGTGAAAGGCGGTGAAGATTACATGCAGGCGGTGCAGAACGTGGTGGATACCGCGCTGGCGAAGAAAGTGCCGCGCATTATTTTCACCAGCTCAACCTCAGTGTACGGCAGCGGTGAGGGCGTAATGAAAGAGAGCAGTCCGCTGCAGCCGGAAACCGTCGCCGGCAAGACGTTAGTGGAGCTGGAGAACTGGCTGCACGATCTGCCCGGCACCAGCGTAGACATTGTGCGTCTCGCGGGATTAGTGGGGCCAAATCGTCATCCGGGGCGTTTTCTGGCGGGCAAAACCGGGCTGGAAAACGGGGGGCATGCGGTCAATCTGGTGCATCTCGATGATGTGGTGGATGCGATTGTGCTGTTGCTGCAAACCCCGAAAGGCGGCCATGTTTACAATTTATGTGCCTCGAAACACCCGTCGCGGGATAGCTTTTATCCCAGCGTGTCGAAGCAGCTAGGGCTTGAGCCACCGACGTTTGTCGTTGAGCCAGAGCGTTCAAACGGCAAGGTGATTGATGGCTCGAAGATCGCGAGTGAGCTGGGTTTTGAGTATACGTATGATGACCCGATGAAAATGCCGTTAGAATAATTTTACAGTTTAATGACAGGCAGCAAAATTGCTGCCTCATTTAACTTTAAAATGATGTTGTACAATATTTTATAATGTAATCAGATTCTCGCTTTATTATTGATTTTTTGTCAGGCCAGCAAGGAACCGCCTTTATGTCATTCTCCATCATTTTTATCGTAGTATCGTTAACACGCTTGAGATCCATAAAACCCGTCATATTCATATAGTTTACGATTCTGCTATCGCCATATTGAAAGAATGACATACCAAAATTTTCTGAATTTGAAGGCCTCCATTTGTTATTTAATGGTGAATTGCCGTAAAAATATATTTTATCAGACTTTGCATTAAATTCAGGGTAATCCATAATCAAATGGCTCAGCATCATCTGACTTAGAAAGTTATCCTGTTGATTTGATATAAAGTCTGCGTAAAACAATCTGTTGGAATTAGAGGCTCCAATCAACAATAGTGAAAAAGATACAAAGTATATGTAATTAGCTCTCAAGTTAAAAAATGACAGTGATATTAAAGCTGCAAAGCAAATAGGGATTTGCGTTAAAGTTCTTGCTGGCAACCATGTACCGGTAAGTACATCCAGTGAGAATGGAAATAAGTAAATGCATATTGCAAGGAATGTTGAATAATAATTCTTGCATCTAATTGATTTAATCACTATTATAATTAATGGAATGGCTGTAATCCAGTATATTTTAAGGCCGAAGTGAGATTTATTACCTAATCGCCATTTTAGATGTTTTAAAACATCCTGGAAAACTTCATTGCTTGGTTGTTTACCCCATGTAAGCATTGCTTTGAAATATTCTGCCGCGGGTATGTTTAAATATAATTGTACATAATGAGTGGCTAATGAATAAAAAATGTAGATAATTAAAACCAAACATAACAATAATAATAGCTTTGATGAACCTGCCTTATAATCTATTTTGTTGTTGAGCGAGTCAACTAACTGCTTAATCAATACTAAAGCAATTGGAAAAAGGATTATACTTTGGTATATAGACATGCAAAAAATGCCTAATAATACGAATGTAATATATTTTATAGGGCTGGGATATTTATAATCAAACACAACTGCCATTAAGGTCGCCAATAGTATTGATATTGATAATGTGTCAGCTTGATTTTGAAATTGAAATTGATATGCAAGTAAAGGCATTGATGCAGATAATATGCAAAATGCTATGGATTTATTTTTTTTCATTAAAGAGATAAATAGCCGCAAGAGATGTAGCAATACTAACTATTATCAATGAAATAGCCATTGTAAAGAAGGCGACGTATGGTTCAGGAAGTAAAAATTCACGTAAAAATGCATGGCCCCATCTACCTAACTCTATAGTATGATAAAAGTTATCATAAAAATCTTCATCAACAGAAAATGTAAAATGAGTTAATTCAAACCCATACATTATCACATATGATGTTAAAGATACCAATAAAGCCAATGCGAGAGAGTTTTGTTTTTCCATATCTACTTCAACTTTTAAAAAATTCATTTGATACCTGCTAATTACATTCTAAACTATTAGCACTTATAACGGCATTGTGCTGATACTGAGAAATGGACTGGTAGTGCATTATGAAATTATTAATGAGAAATGATAGATAATAAATCTATAGGCTTTCCAGATATGTATGCTGAATTGATATTTATTCTTGTGCTTAAAAGTATTATCATTTTCTTGATAACAACCATAATTAATATTTCATCATGTATAAAAACTATTATTTAAAAGTGTAGAACTCCTAAGGGATTCTACACTTAAGTCATAAAAAAATTTAATCAGAAAGTTTAATGACCACATTCCGGCCTAACATTTTGATACCATCAGGGCTTGGCCAAGGCTGCATTAATGATAAAGCATCTTTGTTAGAAATAAAAAAATCTTCATTTGAAGCATTGGTTAAATTATTGGCTATGCCTGAAATGTTTATGTAATTAACAATGCGTGCACTATCACCTCTTTCAAAAAATGACACGCCAAAATCATCTGAATTAAATTTTTTCCATTGATTGTTAACTTTTGATTTTCCAATAAATGCAATTTTATTTATAGATTCATTGAATTCTGGATGTGCCATATAAATGTCATGCATAACATTTCTAGCAAGCATTTCATTTTGTTTGGCAGAAATATAATCAGAATAAAAAAGTTGACTAACAGTAGTAGAAGCCGTGATTAAAAAGCCAAAAGTAATTAGTGATTTCAAAACTTCACTTCTAAGATATGATAAACAGATTACGATAAGTGAAGCAAATACTAGTGACAACTGGCTAAGCGTTCGTCCTGGCGTCCCACCGCCGATAGCAATATTGAGCACAAAAGGCATCAATAAAGTTATGGCGACAATAAGGATAATCAAAAATAAATTATTGTTTTTCTTGCCAGCATTTATACCGATTATCAATAGGGCAGCTAAATATGTAAAACTATATGTTGCAAGACCATATAAAGGATATGGGCCTGATCTTTCATAAATGAAAGATAAGGAGTTTTTTATTCCGCCAATTAGTCCCAGTGATCCCCAAGTAATGAGGCCTGAAAAGTATGATGCTGAAGAAACACCATAATATGATTTTATTTTTGAAGTAAGTATAAGATAGATTACTACAGATATGCATAAGCAAATGGCAACTTTAGCTGATGAATATACCCATTTCTTAAATGAGCAATCATTATTACATGCGTCAACTAAAAGTTTTATTGTTACTAATGTTGCACTAAAAAATATCAATGATTGATAAATTGATAAAACAATAACGTTGATTATTATAAAAGCAAAGAAGAACACTAAACGATCTTTGAGTGCCAATACGCCACTAACTGCTGCAAGAAAAATTGCTAAACCAAAGGTTTCATCTTGGTTTGAAAACTGTAATTGATACGCAAACTGAGGTAACGCTATAAATAATATTGAAAAGTAGATTGATTTTTTAACATCAAAGTTCAGTGCGTAGCAACATGTGGCACTAGATAAAGATATACCAATTAGTGCAACCAGCATAGAAGAGAATGGAGACCAAGGCTCTGGAAAAATATACTCCTTTAGCCAGGCATGTGACCAACGTCCAAGATCTATCATGTGAATAAAATTATTTTTCGTATCTTCATCAATTGATAGAGTAAAGTGGGTCAATTCAAAACCATACACTATTAGGCATGATATAAATGAAGCAATAAAGCCATAAAGTAATGCAGGATTTGTTTTTAAAAAATGATCTATCTTAGAGTTTAAATTCATCATTTCCTCTTTCACTAAGTTGGATGCTATTAAATCAATAAATGAGGTTTTACTGTTCGTTTTTTTGAATAGAGTTAGATGAATTGCCTGCCCCACTATTCTTTGGGGAGATAATATAGCGAGGTCGACCTTTGCTCTCAATATAAATCCTACCAATATATTCCCCAAGCACACCAATCCCAATGAGCTGTACGCCACCTAAAAACAGCATTGAAACCATAATTGAAGGATAGCCTTTAACAGGGTTGCCCCAAAATATAGTATCAATTAACATCCATGCGCCATAGACGAACGAAAGGGCAGCGACGACAAGTCCAAGATAAGTCCAGATCCGAAGTGGGAAGGTTGAAAACGAGGTTATCCCTTCAAGGGCAAGGTTCCACAACTTCCAGCCATTAAATTTGGTTGTGCCAGCAACACGGTCTGCCCGAATATATTCAACGACTTCAGTTTTTCCGCCGACCCAGCTGAGAACACCTTTCATAAACAGGTTACGTTCCTGCAGCAATTTGATATTTTCCACTACGTCGCGTGACATTAAGCGAAAATCACCCACGTTTTCTTCGATCTTCGGCGAACTGATCTTGTTGTGCAGTTTGTAAAACCACTCAGCAGTCTTACGCTTTAAATGAGAGTCAGTGCTACGATCAACACGTTTAGCCAGAACAATATCAGCGCCCAAATGCCATTTATCAACCATCAAAGGAATGACATCTATAGGATCTTGTAAATCGACATCAATAGGGATAATAGCATCGCCAGTTGCTGCTTCGAGGCCAGCAAAAAGGGCTGGCTCTTTACCGAAATTGCGTGTAAACGAAATATGTTTAACTAAACAATCGTCTGTCTCAATTTCAGTTAGTACAGCTTCTGTCTTGTCTGTGCTGCCATCATTTACAAAAACCAATTCAACATCATATTTTTTAAAGGGTTCAAATTCGCGTACTGCTTTATAGAAAAGGGGAATGGCCTCCTCTTCATTCAGCACTGGAACGATAAGAGATAATTTCATTTACTCGTCCTAAACACGAAAAACTTAGAGTAGGCGAAGCCGCAAACCAAGCTGAGTGCAGAGAAGAAAACCAATGTAATAATTGGATTAATGTGCAGATAGTCAGCTGTCCAGCCCACGGCTGTTGCCATTGCGCCCATAAAGCAGATATAGAGAAGATATCGAGTGGTGGTCGCTTCTGCGTTAAACGTCCATTTTGCGTTAGCAAAGAAGGAAAAGGTTACCGCAACACAAAACGCCACGAGGTTAGACAGGGATTGGCTACCAACGATGGCATAAAGTGCGGCAAATACGCCCCAATGAATGAGCGTATTAATTACACCAACAGAAGTGTATCTGGCGAACAACCTCAACATTTTGCAGCCCAAAAATTAAAGAGCCCGATCCTGACATTACTGCTGTTTTATAGCAAGTTTTGGTAAAGGAATGTCGAGAAATTGTAATCAGTGATTCACACCCCAAACCGATCCCTTAACGCATACCACGCCGCTCCCATCGCGGTAAGCGGCACCTTAAACCGTCTCCCACCTGGAAACGGCAGATGCGGTAATTTTGCGAACGCATCAAATCTCTCGGCGTGCCCACGTAGCACTTCAGCAATCAACTTTCCTGAAAGATGGGTACAGGTCACGCCGTGTCCGCTGTCGCCCTGCATAAAGAACGCATTCTTCTCCACCTGCCCAAACTGCGGCATGCGCGATAGCGTGAGCAGGAAGTTGCCGCTCCAGCGGTGGCTGATTTTGATGTCACGCAGCTGCGGAAAGGTGCGCAGCAGCTTAGGGCGAATCAGCGCTTCGATATCATCCGGTTCGCGTGCGCCATACACTACGCCGCCGCCGTAGAGCAGGCGGTTATCGGCGGTGAGGCGGAAGTAGTCGAGCAGATAGTTACAATCTTCAACGCAGTAATTGTTCGGCAGCAAACCCAGCGCCTGATCGCGCGTTAGAGGTTCGGTGGTGACGATCTGCGAGCCGCACGGCATGCTTTTGCCCGTCAGGCGCGGTTCAAGCTGTGACGGCAAGTAAGCGTTACCGGCAAAAATCACGAAAGTGGCGCTGACTTCGCCCTTAGCGGTTTTTATGCGATGCGGTGCACCATATTTCACTTCAATCGCCGCCGACTGCTCATAAATGCGCCCGCCGTGACGGCGAATCGCTTCGGCTTCGCCCAATGCGAGATTGAGCGGATGCAGATGCCCGCCGCGCTTATCGAGTAAGCCGCCGACGTAGCGATCGGTCGCCACTTCGCGCCGAATACCGCGTTCGTCGAGAAGCTCCAAATCGTGATTGCCGTAGCGTGCCCAAAGGGCTTTTTGGCTGCGCAGATGGCCCATTTGCCGCTGATTCAGTGCGGCGAAAATGCCGCCGGGACGATAGTCGCAGGCGATAGCGTAACGGTCGATGCGGTCGCGAATAATCTCCGCGCCTTCAAACATCATGCTGCCAAGCATTTGTGCGGTCTGTTTGCCGTAGCGCTGCTCAATCACATCCACGTCGCGGCTGTAGGAGTTGACGACCTGGCCGCCATTGCGGCCGCTGGCGCCAAAGCCGATTTTCGCCGCTTCAAGCAGCACCACGTCGTAACCGGCTTCGGTGAGAAACAGCGCGGATGAAAGTCCGGTAAAGCCGCCGCCAATGATGCAGACATCGCACTGCACTGACTCTTGCAGCGCCGGCCACGGCTCATGGGCGTTGGCGGTAGCGGCGTAATAACTTCCCACATGTTGCATGACATCCTCCTTAAGCGCGAAACCTTAGAAATTGGCGGGCGTATGCGCGCTAACAATGCGACACGGCTGATCTGAGGTATTGGTAAAACTGTGCGGCAAGCCGGTATCAATCACATAGCTTTCACCGCGATAGAGATGGTAACTCTGGCCGTTGACCACCAGCGTGATTTCTCCTTCCAGCACGGTGCCGGTCTCCTCGCCGGGATGGCGTAACTTCTCGCCGGTGCTGGCGCCGGGTTCATAGCGCTCCAGCAGCATCGCCAGCGCGCGCCGTGCAGCACCGTTATCGATCAGCATCAGCGATACGCCCAGGCTGCCGATCTCCACGCACTCTTCCGGGCGCACAATCACCCGCGGCGTGGCATTGATTTTGGGTTCGGAGAAAAACTCTGAGAGCGAAAGCCCATAAACCTTCAGCAGCTTCTGTAAGGTGCTGACGGCCGGGCTCACTTTGTCCTGTTCGATAGTGCTAATGGCGCTGTGCGTTAAACCTGATAACTCAGCGACGCGACGCTGAGACAATCCCAACTCCTGCCGGATCTGCGATAAGCGACGTCCGGGTGCCAGAGTGGCATCATTCATGGCTGTTTTTCCTTGTGATAACAGACAGCGGCCTGGATAAAAGCCTCAAATAAACGGCGCGAGACCGAATCGCGATCGGATTGCCATTCCGGATGCCATTGCACCGCAAGGGCGAAAGGGTGCTTTGGCAGGCTTACGGCTTCAATCAGCCCGTCGGGCGCGCGCGCTTCGATACGCAGCTGTGGACCGGTTTCGCGAATGCCTTGCCCGTGCAACGAGTTGACGGCAAAAGGTTCGGCGCTGCCCAGCAGCTGGCTCAGCATGCCATCCACTTCTGGCTGCACGGTATGCACCGGCGCGTATTGCTCATCCAGCGGCAGCGCGTCGTTTTCGCGGTGCTCCTGAAACAGATGTGTCATATGCAGCTGGCGATACAATGCGCCGCCATTAGCGACCACCAGCTCCTGCAAACCGCGGCAGATGCCGAACATCGGCATCTTTTTACCGATCGCATGGGTGATGAGCCCGAAGGCGAGGCGATCGCGCGCCGGATCGGCATGCGCCTCTTTACCGTCTGCGCCGTAATGCCAGGGTTCAATATTGCTGGGACTGCCGGTCAGCAAAATGCCATCCAGCACGGTCATACTGTTTTCTAATAGATGAGGTGCCTGCATCAGTTGATGCGGCAAGGGCAGCGGCACGCCACCGGCAAGCACGATAGCGTCGAGATATTTGTTGTGAACGGTTTGCCCTGCGTGGCTGCCAATAAAGTTCTGGCACATCACTACGCCAATCAAGGGCTTGTCAAAAATAATGCCCATAACGTCTCCGCGTTGCTGTTCAATATTTTCGCCGGAAATGCGCGGCTGGCCTTAAAAGTGTGCGATATTTTGTCAATCTAGCAACCGATCGTTCATTCCTCAAACAGAATTGTTACATTTGCACACTTTTTGCGTTAGCGCTATGTTAGTGGAGTGGCTGTTATTTTGAGCATTGCGCGCACCAATATTAAACGGTAAAGGGCGGGTGGGATCATGACGAACCTCGTAGAAGTAGAAGACTTCACGCGACACAGTGAAGAGAAGCGAACAAGCGCGTTCCAGCTGGAGGTCAAAACCTGGCTGGAACGCCATCCTGAAACGCAATATGTCGATATTCTTCTTAATGATTTAAATGGGGTATTTCGCGGTAAACGCATTCCCATCTCCGCATTGGCAAAACTGGAAAAAGGGTGTTACTTCCCGGCCTCGGTTTTCGCTATGGATATCCTCGGTAACACCGTCGAAGACGCCGGACTGGGTCAGTCCCTGGGCGAACCCGACCACCTCTGCATGCCGGTGCCCGGCACCTTAATTCCTTCTGCCGCCGATCCCACGCACATCGCTCAGCTGTTGCTGACCATGTGTAACCAAGATGGCACTCCCTTTGACGTTGAACCCCGTAATGTCCTTAATCGGCTGTGGCAACAGCTGCGCAATCGAGGATTGTTCCCGGTGGTAGCGGTAGAGCTGGAGTTCTATCTGGTGGATAAAAAGCGTGATGCGGAGGGCTTCATTCAGCCGCCGTGCTCGCCGGGCAGTGACGAACGCAATATGCAGAGCCAGGTGTATTCGGTGGATAATCTCGATCACTTCGCCGACGTACTGCGTGACATCGACCATCTGGCCAAGCTGCAAGGCATTCCCGCCGATGGCGCGCTGGCGGAAGCCTCGCCCGGCCAGTTCGAAATCAACCTGCATCACACGCGCGACGTGCTGAAAGCCTGCGATCACGCTATTCAGCTGAAACGGCTGGTGCGTCAGGTGGCGGAAAATCATGGCATGACCGCTACTTTCATGGCCAAGCCTTACGAAGAGTACGCGGGCAGCGGCATGCATGTGCACATCAGCATGCTGGATGCCGCCGATCACAACGCCTTTGCGCTCGATGACGGCAGCGATTCACCGCTGATGAAACGCGCGCTGGCGGGCATGATCGATTTAATGCCGGCTTCAATGGCGTTGCTGGCGCCGAACGTGAACGCCTATCGCCGCTTCCTGCCGGAAGCCTATGTACCGCTACAGGCGTCATGGGGACACAACAACCGCACGGTTGCGCTGCGTGTGCCTTGTGGCGATGCGGATAACCATCGCATCGAGTATCGCGTGGCCGGTGCGGATGCAAATCCCTATCTGGTGGTGTCAACAATTCTTGCCGGTATTTTGCACGGTCTGGATAATCAGCTACCTTTACCGCATGCGGTGCAGGGCAATGGACATGAAGCAGAAGGGCTGGCATTACCGATTCGGCAGAGTGATGCGCTGTATGAATTTGAGAATAGCTATCCGCTGCAAAAGCTGCTGGGCGAGCGTTTCAGCGGGGTGTGGCACAGCTGCAAACAGTACGAACTGATGCAGTTTGAGCGCTTAATCACCTCGACGGAAATCGACTGGATGCTCAAGAATGCCTGAGTGCCGGAAGAATTGATCTAACGTCTTGTGCCGATGGCATAAGTTGGGGCAAAATACGCGCCCTGCAAAATGAGAACTAACCGACGTTAACCGCGTCGGTTATTTTTTTGCATGATGTACTCACTGACATTCACACGAGGCCGGACACGCATCCGGATAGATAGATACTGACAAACACGCTTGTGCGTGAGATTTGAGGAAAACAAAGATGGGACTGTTTAACATTGCACCAGCGCAGGCTGGTTCTCGCTTCCGTGATGACTACGGCGCCGCGACAATCGTAAACACTAATATCACTTCTCACTGCAGCAAATTGCGCAGTAGCCCTGTAGCCCAACCGATCGCGGTTGTCGTCTGCGGGGGCCTGAACAATGTCGCTTAACACCTCTGCCGCACCTCAGCGTGCACACCTGAAAAAATCTCTGACCCTGATCCCGGTTGTCATGATGGGCCTGGCGTATATGCAGCCAATGACCCTGTTTGATACTTTCGGTATCGTGTCTGGATTGACCGACGGCCACGTCGCCACCGCTTATGCTTTCGCCCTGATCGCGATTCTGTTTACTGCCGTGAGCTACGGCAAGCTGGTACGCCGCTTCCCATCTGCGGGCTCCGCTTACACCTATGCTCAGAAGGCAATCAGTCCGCACGTCGGCTTTATGGTTGGCTGGTCATCACTGCTGGACTACTTGTTCATGCCGATGATCAACATCCTGCTGGCGAAAAGCTACTTTGAGACGCTGGTGCCGGGCATTCCGTCGTGGATTTTCGTGGTGCTGCTGGTGGCCTTTATGACCATCTCCAACCTGCGTGGAATCAAAACCGTTGCCAACTTCAACAGCGTGATCGTGGTGCTGCAGGTGGTAGTGATGGTAGTGATTACCGGCATGGTGGTTTACGGTGTGGCACACGGTGTTGGCGAGGGAACATTGACCAGCAGCAGACCGTTCTGGTCTGAGAATGCGCACGTAGTCCCGATGATTACCGGTGCGACTATTCTCTGCTTCTCGTTCCTTGGCTTTGACGGTATCAGTTCGCTGTCAGAAGAGACCAAAGATGCTGAACGCACGATCCCGCGCGCGATTTTCCTCACCGCGCTGATTGGTGGTGTGATCTTTATCGGTGTTTCTTACTTCCTGCAGCTGTACTTCCCGGACATCTCGCGTTTCCAGAATCCGGACTCTTCACAGCCAGAGATCATGCTGTTCGTGGCGGGTAAAGCGCTGCAAATTGGCATCCTGATCTTCTCGGTGGTGACGGTGCTGGCATCCGGTATGGCCGCGCACGCAGGCGTTTCACGTCTGATGTACGTGATGGGCCGCGATGGCGTGTTCCCGCAGCGTTTCTTTGGCTTCGTGCACCCGAAATACCGCACGCCGTCACTGAACGTGCTGCTGGTGGGTGCGGTCGCGCTGATGGCGATCAACTTCGACCTGGTAACCGCAACTGCGCTGATTAACTTCGGTGCGCTGGTGGCGTTCACCTTTGTGAACCTGTCGGTGATTGCGCAGTTCTGGATCCGTGAGAAGCGTAACAAGACGCTGAAAGATCACATCAACTATCTGGTGCTGCCGGTAATGGGTGCCCTGACGGTGGGGGCGTTGTGGATTAATCTGGAAGAGACCTCCATGGTGCTCGGCCTGGTGTGGGCAGCGATTGGTATTATTTACCTCGCCTTTGTGACCCGCACCTTCCGCAACCCGGTTCCGCAGTTCAGCGAAGAAGTGTGATTTGATCGACGTCGCTGTCCCCCATCCCGGCCTTCCCCCGCAAGCGGGGGAAGGAGACGCTGCCACATGCACCTCCTCACTCGCATAGAGCACCATCTTCCTCCCCCATTTATGGGGGAGGACCGAGGAGGGGGACAGCAAGCACGGACCAGGGATGGGGGACAGCGAGCACCGACCGAAAGGGACAGCACGCACTATCCCGCCAACACCAACTCCCAACTCCCCGCACTCAACGCCTCGCGTCCCGCTTTACTCAACCCCGCATCGGTAATCAAGGTATCAAACCGCTCCAGCGGTAACGCCAGATGCGTCGCAATCTTGTTGTACTTCGAACTGTCGCTTAACAACACGCGCTTACTACTCACATCGCTCGCCGCCAGCTTCACCGGCACCTTATCCTCATCCGGCGTAAACAGCCCGCGCGGGCCCCAGCAGGACGCGGAGATAAACGCGATATCGATCGCCAGCTGGCGCAAACTTCTGGCGGCCGCTTCACCGACGCTGGAACGGTTCTCACGACATACCGTGCCGCCGGTGTGAATCAACTTGCAGCCGCTGCTCTCCATCAGCAGGCGCGCAATCACGAAATCGTTGGTCACCACCAGCAAGTCATCACGCTCAAGCAACTCGCGCGCCAGCGCCAGTGTGGTGGTGCCGGCATCGAGATAGATGCAGCTATTACGCGGAATATGACGCGCGGCATACTGCCCAATCGCCATCTTCTCGCCGCTGTACATATTGGTTTTCGCCAGATGCGATGGCTCCGCCGCCAGGCGATCTGCTGAGCGCACGCCGCCCGAAACAGACAATACCGCACCTTGCTCTTCCAGCTTCTGCACATCGCGACGTATCGTCATATGCGACACACCCAAGCGCTCAGTGAGCTCGGCAATGCTAACCACGCCGCGTTCGCCCACCAGCGCTAAAATTTGTTGATGACGTTCAACCGGAATCACCTTGGTCTCCCTGAATTATCATTTTTTCACATTGTAGATCATCGATTCACAGCCCGCAGCACAATTTATCTTGCCGTAATCTAAGCAGAAATCCCATCTGGACTGACTTCGAAGCGCTCACCTCCGGCTGTGAATCCATGTTAATCATTGAGCGGCTAAGTTAATTTTTGTGATATCACGCACGTTTATTCGCCACTGACTGCGGCAGACTTAACACCAATGAACAAATTATCACTTAAATTAACAATGGAGGTTTGCTATGTCAGCAACCGTGAATAACATCGGCGTGATTGGTTTAGGTTCCATGGGCATGGGTGCCGCGCAGTCTTGCATCCGTGCAGGATTAAATACCTGGGGTGTTGATCTCAATCCGCAGGCGCTGGAAACCCTGCGTCAGGCCGGTGCACGTGATGCGCAAACCTCCGCTGCCCGCTTTGCCGCTGAACTGGATGCGGTGCTGCTGCTTGTGGTGAATGCCGCGCAGGTTAAAGCAATCCTGTTCGGTGAAAACGGCGTGGCGGCGCAGCTCAAGCCCGGCACCGTGGTCATGGTCTCTTCTACCATCTCTTCACAGGATGCGCAGGCGATTGAACAACAGCTGGCGCAGCATCAGTTGCTGATGCTGGATGCACCGGTTTCCGGCGGCGCAGCCAAAGCCGCAGTTGGCGAGATGACGGTAATGGCGTCCGGCAGCGATGAAGCTTTTGCCCTGCTCAAGCCTGTGCTGGATGCGGTGGCGGCGAAAGTCTATCGCGTGGGCAGCGAAATCGGTCTCGGCTCAACCGTAAAAATCATTCACCAGTTGCTGGCGGGCGTGCACATTGCTGTGGGCGCTGAAGCGATGGCGCTGGCCGCGCGCGCTGGAATCCCGCTCGACACCATGTATGACGTGGTGACCAACGCCGCCGGTAACTCATGGATGTTCGAGAACCGCATGCGTCACGTGGTGGATGGCGATTACTCGCCGAAATCAGCGGTCGATATCTTCGTTAAAGATCTCAATCTGGTGGCGGATACCGCCAAGTCGCTGCACTTCCCGCTGCCGCTGGCTTCTACTGCGCTCAATATGTTTACCGAAGCCAGCAACGCCGGCCACGGTCGTGAAGATGACAGCGCAGTGATCAAGATCTTCAGCGGCATCACGCTGCCGCAGGCGAAGGAGCAATAATCATGCGTTTAGGCGTTATTGCAGACGATTTTACCGGCGCAACCGACATCGCCAGTTTTCTGGTGCAGAACGGTTTGCCGACCATCCAGTTCAACGGCGTGCCGGAAAGTCATGACGCGCTGAGCGCGCAGGCGATTGTTATCAGCCTGAAGTCGCGCTCATGCCCGGCGCAGCAGGCGATCGATCAGTCGCTGGCGGCGCTGCAGTGGCTGCAACAGCAGGGCTGCGATCGTTTCTACTTCAAATATTGTTCCACCTTTGACAGCACCGAGCAGGGCAATATCGGCCCGGTGACTGATGCGCTGCTGGCAGCGTTGGGCGAAACGCAAACGGTGATCTCGCCGTCGCTGCCGGTTAACGGTCGTACGGTGTATCAAGGCTATCTTTTTGTCGCCGATCAGCTGCTGTCCCAATCGGGCATGCGCCATCATCCGGTAACGCCAATGACCGACAGCAATCTGGTGCGTTTGATGACGCGCCAGGCCAAAGGCCAGGCCGCGGTGATCAACGCCGCGCAGCTCGATCAAGGTGCTGATGCGGTGCGTGCGCAGCTGGATACCCTGAAAGCGCAGGGCATCAACTATGTGGTGCTAGACGCGCTGCACGAACAGCACTTGCTGACGCAGGGCGAAGCGCTGAAAGAGACGCGCCTGGTGACCGGCGGTTCAGGCCTGGCGATCGGTATCGCCCGCGCCTGGGCAACGCAGCAGCAGAACAGCGATGCTGAACAAGCCGGGCGCCCACAAGGCGATCGCGCGGTGGTGATCTCAGGCTCCTGCTCGCAAATGACCAACCGTCAGGTGCAGGCGTATCGTCAGCAAGCGCCCTCGCATGAAGTGCTGGTGGAACGCTGCCTTGATAACGCCGAAAGCTATGCGCAGGAACTCTGTGACTGGGTGGCAGCGCATCATCAGTCCGAACTGGCACCTTTGCTGTTTGCTACCGCCGATGCCCAGCAGCTGCAAGCCATTCAGCAGCAGTACGGCGCAGCGCGCAGCAGTGAAGCGGTTGAGCAGCTGTTTGCCGCAGTAACCCGTGAACTGAAAAGCCGTGGCTGGCAGCGCTTCATCGTTGCTGGCGGTGAAACCTCGGGCGTGGTGGCACAAAGCCTTGGCGTTACCGCATTCCACATTGGCCCGATGATTTCACCGGGCGTGCCGTGGGTACGCGATATCCATCAGCCGCTGTCGCTGGCGCTGAAATCAGGCAATTTTGGCGATGAACAGTTCTTTGCCCGCGCACAACAGGAGTTTTCAGCATGACGGAACAACAAGCACGCGAAGAAATGGTACAGCTCGGCGCGTCCTTCTTTCAGCGCGGTTACGCCACCGGTTCAGCGGGCAATTTGTCGCTGCTGCTGGAGGATGGCAACTTGCTGGCGACGCCAACCGGCTCCTGCCTCGGCGAATTGCAGGCCGATCGTCTGTCGAAAGTGACGATTCAGGGCGAATGGATCTCCGGCGACAAGCCGTCGAAAGAGGTGGCTTTTCACCGCGCGCTCTACCTGAACAATCCCGCGTGCAAAGCGGTGGTGCATCTGCACAGCCACTATTTGACGGCGCTCTCCTGCCTGAACAATCTCGACAGCGAAAACTGTATTCGTCCGTTCACGCCGTATGTGGTGATGCGCGTCGGCGATGTGCCGGTGGTGCCGTATTACAAGCCGGGCGATCAGCGGCTGGCAGACGATCTGGCCAATCTGGCCTCGCGCTATAACGCCTTCCTGCTGGCCAATCATGGTCCGGTGGTGGTGGGCAAATCCCTGCGCGAAGCTGCCAATAACACTGAAGAACTGGAAGAGACCGCGCGTCTGATGTTTACGCTCGGTGACCGCTCGATTCGTTATCTGACCGATAGCGAAGTCGCGGAATTGAGGAATGTTTAATGCCTAAGTTTGCAGCCAATTTATCTACGCAGTTCGGTGAGCTGCCGTTTATCGAACGCTTTGCCGCCGCGGCCAACGCCGGTTTTCGCGCCGTTGAATTCCTGTTCCCGTATGACTTTCCGGCCGAGGTGATTAAAGCCGAGCTGGAAAAACATCAGCTGGAACTGGTGCTGTTCAACACCGCCGCCGGCAACGTGCAGGCGGGCGAGTGGGGCGTTTCCGCCATTCCGGGCCGTGAACAGGAAGCGCGTGCCGATATCGATCGGGCGCTGGAATATGCGCTGGCGCTCAACTGCCAGCAGGTGCATGTGATGGCGGCAACGGTCCCAAACGGTGCCGATCGTGCAGCCTATGAAGAGACTTTCGTGCTTAATATGCATTATGCCGCCGAGCGTTTTGCGCCGCACGGCATTCGCCTGCTGCTGGAAGCACTTAATCCAGTGACCAAGCCGAATTATCTCTACGCCAGCCAGTATCAGACGCTGGCGATGATGGCGCGTATCGATCGGCCCAACGTCTTTACCCAGCTCGATCTGTTCCATGCACAGCTGGTGGACGGCAATCTGACGCATCTGATTCGTGAATACGCTGGTCGTTATCGCCATATCCAGATCGCCTCTGCGCCGCATCGCCACGAGCCGGATGAAGGCGAGATCAACTATTCCTATCTGTTCGACCTGCTGGATGAAGTGGGTTACGACGGTTGGGTGGGATGTGAATACATCCCGCGCGGCCGCACTGAAGCTGGCCTCGGCTGGTTCGCGCCTTACGCTAAATAAATTTTGTTTAACCACCCAGCACAGGGATTTTCAGCACTGTGCTGGGTAAGTCATACCTGAATTCGTCAATACCAGATAGAGCTGTACCCAAACTATACTAATTAAATCAGAGGATTATCATGTCTACCGCGTTGTTGTTAGCCATTGCTACCGCCAGCATTGTGATCTTGCTGCTGCTGGTGATTAAAACCAAAGTTCACCCCTTTGTGGCGCTGCTGATTGTCAGCTTGCTGGTGGCGATTGCGACCGGCATTCCAGCCGACAAAATTATGGAAACCATCTTTAGCGGGATGGGTAACTTGCTGGGGCATATCACCATTATCATCGTGCTGGGGGCGATGCTCGGCGCAGTGATTGAAGCCTCGGGCGGTGCCGAGTCGCTGGCGCAACGCTTCAGTAAATCGCTGGGTATCAAGCGGACCGTGGCGGCGCTGACCATGGCGGCGTTTATCCTCGGCATTCCGGTGTTCTTCGAAGTCGGCTTTATCATCGTGATTCCGCTGATTTATGGCTTCACCAAAGTGGCGCGCGTGTCACCGCTGAAGTTTGGCTTGCCGATGGCGGGCGTGATGCTGACGGTGCACGTGGCGCTGCCAACCCATCCCGGCGCGGCGGCGGCGGCGGGCATTCTGCACACTGATATGGGCTGGCTGATGATGCTCGGTATCCTGATCTCGATTCCGGTCGGTATCGTCGGTTATTACGTCGCGAAAGCGATGAACCTGCGTCAATATCATCTTTCCGTTGATGTATTAGAACAGCTGCAGCTAGCGAAGCCGGAAGGCAAGCCGAAGAACGACGCGCCAGCGCCGGGTGCACTGACCATTACCGGTCTGATTGTTGTGCCGATTCTGTTGATCGTCATGGGCACCGTCGCGCACACCACGCTGGAAGAAGGCAGCACGCTGCGTGCGGTGATGACGGTGATCGGTACGCCAGCCATTGCGTTGCTGATTGCGCTGGGACTGGCGGCATGGCTGCTTGGTGTGCGTCGTGGCTGGAGCAAAGAGAAACTGGAAGATCTCACCGGACGTGCGATTCCCAGCTCCGCCAGCGTGATTCTGGTGGCGGGCGCGGGCGGCGCGTTTGGTAAGGTGCTGGTGGAATCGGGCGTGGGCAAAGCGCTGGCGTTGACGCTGGAAACCTTGCATCTGCCCTTAGTTCCGGCGGCCTTTATTCTGTCGCTGGCGCTGCGTGCTTCGCAGGGATCGGCAACGGTGGCAATTCTGACCACCAGCGGCTTGTTAAGCCAGGCGGTGGGCGATGTGACGGATATGCAGCGCGTGTTGGTGACGTTGGCGGCCTGTTTTGGCGGGTTAGGTTTGTCGCACGTCAATGATGCGGGTTTTTGGGTGGTGACGCGCTATCTGGGCTTGTCAGTGGCCGATGGCCTGAAGACCTGGACGGTATTGACGACGGTGATGGGGCTGAGCGGTTTCGCACTGACGTGGCTGGTGTGGGGGATGATTTAGAATTCCAGGTCGCCATTTATGGCGTAATGCTCGTCAGTTAAGACATGAAAACCCTCAATTACCGAGAGCACACATTGTAGCGGCGCAATTCATTGCGCGATAAATCGCGCCGCTACGGAAGGTGCGGTGATTTGATAAGGTGCTTAACTGATCGGCATTACGCCATTTATGGCGACCTTTATCAACATTCGCAGAGAACTAAGACACCAGCTCCTGCGCATACAAATACAGCGCCTTCAGCTGCGCCATCTTCTCCGTATTTCCCTCATGCAAACTCGCCAGCGACTCCAGCTCCAGTAAGAACGCCTGCACGCGCTCGGCATTCAGCGCTTCGCGGCGATGCTGCAACCAGCGCTGCTGTTCGGCGTCATCGAGGGTGCCGGGGAAATTGCGCGCACGGTAACGGAACAATAATTTAGCAATGCGCTTGTCGTCGAAGGTCAAATCCAGCGCCGGTAAATTCTGCGGCGGCGTCTGACGGATGATATTCATGCCAGCGCGATCGGCATCGCTAAAGAAACCGTCATACAACTGTGCGTCAACATCATCTGACGGGGTAAACGGCTCGGCGTCGGCAAACAGCGCCACCACTTTCTCACGCACTTCCGCGTGGTCACGCAGCAGCTTGAGGTTTGCAAGGCACTGCTGACGATCGATGTTGAGGCGCGCGGCATCTTCCGGACGCAGCGTGCTGGCAGGCGCCAGCACCGGACACTTATTAATGTGCACCAGCTTGATCGGCACCGCAGGCAGATCGCCTAAATCGCTGTGGCGGGTATATAAACGTTCGCGCAGTTCGTCAGATTCCAGCGTCAGCAGCGGCGACATATCACCGGCCAAATCGGCGACAATCAGCGCGTTACGGTTATCCGGATGCCACGCCAGCGGCACAATCCAGCTGGTGTTACCGCGCGCCGCACCGAACATGCCGGAGACGTGCACCAGCGGTTTCATCTGCGGGATATCAATCAGCGTCATCAGTTTCTGTTTGTTGCGATGGGTAAACAGAAACTCAAACAGCTTCGGCTGCTTCTCTTTTACCAGTTTTGCCATCGCCAGCGTGGCATAAACGTCGGACATCGCATCGTGCGCCTGTTCGTGCGCTACGCCGTTGGCCTTAGTGAGATGCTCCAGCTTGAAGCTGGGGAAGCCATCGTCATTCTCCGGCCACTCAATGCCTTCCGGACGCAGCGCGTAGCAGGCGCGCATCACATCGAGTAAATCCCAGCGCGAATTGCCGTTCTGCCAGCTCCAGCCATAGGGATCAAAGAAGTTGCGATAGAAGATATTGCGCGTCACTTCGTCATCAAAACGCACATTGTTGTAACCAATCACACAGGTTTGCGGCTCGCTAAACAGGCCGTGAATGCGTTCGGCAAACGCCGCCTCGGTCACGCCGCGCGCTTTGGCGGTTTGCGGCGTAATACCGGTGATCATCACCGCTTCCGGCTGCGGCAGATAATCGTCGGCTGGCTGGCAATAAAATACCTGCGGTTCACCTACTGCATTGAATTCTTTATCGGTACGCAGGCCCGCGAACTGCGCCGGACGGTCCAGCGACGGGCTTTTACCGAAGGTTTCATAATCGTGGAATAAGAAGGTGAACTCAGAGGCGGGCACGGCGTTATCCTGGCAATGGAGAATCAACGCACAGGATAGTCGTCCATGGGTAGCAGTACAACCTCGATCATCCTCGCTGCGAGCAGGCGCGCAGCATTTATGCGCAGTTCATACTTTTTTTCAATTTATTCAGATCTGTAAGCGCTATTTGCCGTAAAACGTGCGGCGGTAAATTCATTTTTTTGATTTTGAGGAAGAAGTGTTGAAAAGGCGTCTGCTGGTAACTGTATCTGGAATAATTATTTGGGCATCGTGGGCGCAGGCTGAAGACAGTATGCCGTTTCCCCTGACACCACCGCCGATTGATGCGGCTTCATGGGTGTTGATGGACGCCACCACCGGACAAATTCTCACCGCTGGCAATCCGGATGAAGAGCGTAACCCGGCCAGCCTGACCAAACTGATGACCGGCTATGTCGTGGATCGCGCTATCGATCAGAATAAAATCAGCCGCGATGACAAAGTCACTATCGGCAAAGATGCGTGGGGCGCAGGCAATCCGGTGTTCAAAGGCTCCTCGCTGATGTTCCTCAAGCCGGGCGATCAGGTCACGGTGCGCGACCTGATGCGCGGCGTGATCATCGATTCCGGTAACGATGCCTGCGTAGCGCTGGCGGATCACGTGGCCGGCAGCGAAAGCAGCTTCGTCACCATGATGAACAGCTACGTGCAGAAACTCGGCCTGTCGCACACCCATTTCGAAACCGTGCACGGCCTCGATGCGCCGGGCCAGCACACCACCGCACGCGATCTGGCGGTGCTGTCGCGCGCCATCATCAGCGGCGAGCCCGATTTCTACGCCATGTACGGGGAGAAAAGCCTGACGTGGAACGGCATCACTCAAAACAACCGCAACGGCTTGCTGTGGGATCAAAATCTGCACGTCGATGGTCTGAAAACCGGCCACACCGAAAGCGCCGGTTTTAACATCATCGCTTCCAACGTCGTCGGACGTCATCGCCTGATTGCGGTGATCATGGGCGGCAAGAGCCCGAAAGGGCGTGAAGATCAGGCGCGCAAGCTGCTGGTGTGGGGCCAAAACAGCTTTGATACCGTGCAACTGTTCCACGCAGGCAAAAAAATCGGTAGCGAAAACGTCTGGTACGGCAATCCGCATAAGGTCGATGTCGGCACCACGCAGGATATCTACCTGTCGCTGCCGCGCACAGAAGTGGCCAACGTGATGGCGAAATACGTTATCGATCGCAAAGATCTGGAAGCGCCGCTGAAAGCGGGCGAGCAGATTGGCGAAATTCAGGTGACGGACAAAGATAAGCAGTTGGCCAGCTATCCGCTCTACGCGCTGCAAGCGGTGGAAGAGGCAGGCATCATTACGCGTATCAGCGATTACGTGAAACAGAAACTGTAATCTGTCGCGTATTTCCGCGTCATCATCGTCGCCGTGATGCGGCGATGATGACACAATCGCTGTAGGCGTTGCAGACCAGAAAGGTGTGCTGGTGCGCGATGACGTGATTTTCCGATCGCCATTCATGGCAACCGTTTTAATGCACGCACCAAACACGCTGCGTTACATCAATGTTTCTATTGGGAAAACCTGATGTAACGTCCATGTTGTATTTCAGCAAAACCTGAAAAATAATTGCGTTCGACCCTGATGATGCAGCCGTCGACAGGGTAACATAGCGCGCAAATTTTTAGCGTTCCCGGACAACCATGTTACGCGCTGACAAGCCCATCTCGCAGATTGAGTTCTGGTTCTACCGCCACTATCGCACCGTACACGGCGTGCGTATCGCTATCGCCTTTGTGCTGTGTTTCCTGTTTGTGCGGCTCACCGACATTCCCGAAGGCACCTGGCCGCTGATTACGCTGGTGGTCGTGATGGGGCCGATTTCCACCTGGGGCAACGTGCTGCCGCGCGTGGTGCAGCGCATTAGCGGCACCTTTGCCGGACTGATTTCTGGCCTGATCGCGCTCAAGCTTGAGCTGTTTTCACTGCCGGTGATGCTGGTGTGGTGCGCCGTTGTGATGGTGGTCTGTGGCTATCTGACGCTGGGAAAACATCCCTACATGGCGCTGCTGATCGGCATCACGCTCGGCGTGGTGGTTGGCGCACCGGCCGGGGATTTCACCATCGCCATGTGGCGCGGGGGCGATGTGATTCTCGGTTCACTGATGGCGCTGCTGTTCAGCGCCATCTGGGCGCAGCGCGCCTATACGCATTGGCGCATCCAGTTATCGGATGCGTTTATCGCCATGGCCAAACTGCATCACACCGGCTTCTCCGCCAATTTGCTGGAGAAGCCGCGGCTGAATAAACCTTTTCAGAAATTGCTGAGCAGCGTGATCAAAATGCGCGCGCTGCTGGAGCCGGCGAGTAAAGAGACGCGCATTCCGAAATCGGTGTTTGAGGCGATCCAAACCATCAATCGCAATCTGGTCAACACCATGCAGATGCAAATTGATGCATGGTGGTCGTCGCGTGAAAGCCACTTGATTATGCTCAACGCACCTACGCTGCGCCGCACCCAGCAGATGACAGAAGACACGCTAAATGCGCTGGCCACGCTGATGGTGAAAGGCGAAACCGAGCAGATCACCGCCAACAGCCACGCGCTGGAGGAGATCACCCAGGAACTGGAGCAGCTGATTGCTAATCGCAGCGGACGTTCCGAAACCACGGCGATTTACGGCTACGTCTGGCTGAGCCTCGAACAGGCGCGTCAGCTGGAGCGTATGACCGATTTAGTGCGTCTGGCGCTGCGTAAATAGTTTTCTCAGGCAAGGACTTAATGTGAATCACCCTTTCTTTGCGCTAAGATAAGCGCCAGTCCGAATTTAGCGGTGAGAATTGCAACCCTGGCGGCCAAGCCGCTAAGCTAAACGTTATGACTATTCCGCCTGCCGACGCAGGCCTCAAGAAAGGTGCCAACATGGAAAATGCCAAGCAATCATTTCAGGACGTACTGGAGTTTGTGCGTATGTTCCGTCGTAAAAACAAACTGCAGCGCGAAATCGTGGATAACGAGAAGAAAGTCCGTGATAACCAGAAACGTGTGCTGCTGCTGGACAACCTGAGTGAATACATCAAACCCGGCATGAGCATCGAGGCGGTGCAGGAAATTATCGCCAGCATGCGTGTGGACTATGAAGACCGCGTTGATGAGTACATCATCAAAAACGCTGACCTCTCCAAAGAGCGTCGCGAGCTGTCGAAGAAGTTGAAAGCGATGGGCGAGCCAAAAGCGCAATAAATTTCCATCTACCACTCATCTTGAGGTCGTCATTTATGACGACCTTTTTATTTGGGAATAGATAACCCCAATAACTCTTCTTGCGATTTAGAGTTATTGGGGTTATCTTTTATGCTTTCAGGACGCGGAAAGGCAATGGCATGGATAGCAGATCATTAATGGCCGAGATCAAGGCCGATGGCTGGGAACTAATACGTGTGAACGGCAGCCATCACCATTTTGTCCATCCGGTAAAAAAAGGGCTGGTGACGATACCGCACCCCAAAAAGGATTTGCCGATCAAAACGGTGAAAAGTATCAGGAAACAAGCCGGACTGACTGTCCATTAATTCGAAAGAGGTGACGTATGTTTTATCCCATCGCGATTGAGGCGGGTGACCAAAGCACGGCATTTGGCGTCACGGTGCCGGATTTGCCGGGCTGTTTTTCTGCTGGAGATACGCTGGAAGCGGCGGTAACAAATGCCAAAGAGGCGATTATCGGCCATCTGGAGCTGCTGGTAGAATTAGAGCAGGACATCCCGGCGGTTTCTGAATTGAAATCGTTGATGAAAGATCCGCAATATGCAGGTTATGTTTGGGTGCTTATTGATGTGGATGTCACTCGCATTTTGGGCGGGTCCGAGAAAATCAACGTAACTTTGCCAAAACTGCTGATTGATCGCATTGACCGCTGCGTAGCGACGCATCCCGAATTCAAAACCCGTTCAGGTTTTTTGGCGCAGGTCGCGCTCGAGCGCATTGCGAAGACCCGTTCATAAGCTGCGTCGGGCACCCATTTATGGCGACCTGGCGCACAGTAATGGGCAATTCATATGAAACAGCGCGACGAATCGCGCTGTTTTTTTATTCCACCGCGAACTCCCACCATAGCTTATCCAGCGCGTAGTAGCGGTCGCGTTCCGATTCAGGCTGATTCAGGTCGCGTTTCCACGGCTTCGCCAGAATAAAGTGCAGGTTCTTCACTTCATCTTCGCGCCACATCTTACTGTGCTGGAACTGTAAGGTTTTCAGCGCATTGTATTTGTACGAAAGCGGCAGCCAGCGATCCTCGAACACTTCATTAAGCAAATCCTGCTCGGAGAAGGGATAGCGGCGCAAATCGGTAATGCCCGCCACTTTTTCCTGCAGCCACGCAAACACCGCCAGATCCGGCTTCAGCACCAGGAAGCCGCCGTTCAGGTAGCGATCGAGCGTGGACGGTGCCGGTTCGCCGCGATCCTGCCAGGTATAGTGACAATTCTCTGGCTGCCAGCTGGCGGGATAACTGGCGATCTTATTGGGGTTGCAGCGACAGGCGTGGCACGCTGCCAGCGCATGCTTGCCCAGATCGAGCGTAAACAGCTCATCCATGTTGCGCAGCACCAGCATGTCGGCATCGAGAAATACTACGCGCTCACAATCAACCAGCTCCCACGCGCGCAGCTTGCTCCACACTTCTCCGAACTGCGCCGAGGCGTAATGCTGCTCCAGTTCGGCGTTTGGCATCAGCGGATCCACCGGATGGATCACGCAGCCCAGCGCCTGCAACGCTTCACGCGTCTCCAGATCGATGGCGTCGGTGACCATGACAATTAGCGGCCAGCGGGTTTCGCTGCGCTTCAGCGAGCGGTGCAGCGCCTTCACGCCAATAAAATAGTTCGGCTGCGTTAATAGCGTTACCCATGCAAACATGGTTTCTCCCCTTCAAACTTAATCAAACAAAGCAGTGACATAGTCATTGCTAAAACGGCGTTGTGGATCGAGCTGGTCGCGCACCGCGCGGAAAGCGTCCCACTGCGGATAGATATCGCGCCACTGATAGCGCTGCGGATCGTAATATTTGCCCCAGTGCGGACGTCCGCCTTCGGCCGCCAGCAGCTTCTCGACTTCAGTGAGAAAATGCAGGCCATCCTGCGACAGCGAACCGTCATCAGCGTAATAGACCACAAAGCCAAAGAAGCAGGTGGCGTGCTGATACGCCGGGCTGAGCCAGCCTTCAGACGCGCCGGTACAGCGCAGAATGATCGGATAGTGCATGTGCGGATGATTCTCGGCATACCACGCTTTGATCTTGCTGATAATCTGCGGCGTTTTCTCCAGCGGCACGCCGATCTCGACGTTGATCTGCGGCACGGCAATGCCGCGACAAAATAGCTGATAGATATCGCCGCTGATGTCGGTGAAATCGCGGAAACGCGTCACGGTGCGGAACTGTTTACCCCCTTTGCCGTGAATCTGCGTATCGCGATGCATCTGCGCCAGCGTCTGGTCGATGGTGTCATTCAGGCTGCTGTCGGTGTCATCGCCATGCTCAATCACCTCGCGCTGATTGGCGTGCCATGCCTGCGAATCTTCAGCGCTGGCTTCGTGCGCGTTCCACACGTGCATCAGGTTGTCATCGACAAACCACCAGGCTTTGCTCATCTCATACTGCTGGTTCCATTCGATCAGATCGTTCTCCAGCGTATCGGCGGAGACGGCGAATTTGTGGCAGGTAAACAGGCGGAAAGGGCGGGTGCGCAGCGTCACGGCCGTCACAATGCCCAGGGTGCCGAGCGAAACCTGTGCGGCAGTGAAATCGGGCTCACCGCGCACAAATTCACGCACGCTGCCGTCAGCCAACACCATGCGGATGCGCAGCGCTTCATCGGCGATGGAGCTTTGTGCTAAACCCTGGCCGTGCGTGCCGGTGGCCATTGCGCCCGCCAGCGTCTGCACCGCAATCACGCCCGGCGACGAGGCCAGCATGCGATCCATCTCGGTTAAGGTGCTGTAAACCTGCTCCAGCGGCGTACCGGCGGCAAAGGTGACGCTCTCTTCGTCTTGGGCGATCACGCCGTTGAACGCGCTGAGATCCAGCAGCAAATCCTGCTCATCAACGCCCAGCATGCGGCCCGGCGACAAGCGGTTGCCCAGCACGCGCACTTTACCGCTGGCGGTGCGCAGCAGTTGTTGCAACTCCGCTTCAGTTTGCGGCTGATGTAACTGACTACGCTGACCAACCACCGAGTTTTGCGCCCAGTTCCACAGTGCGCTGTCCCGATCGGTATTCTGCGTATGGCGTAAGGGATAAAGGTGGGGATCTTTGTTCACTACGGCGTTCCTTAGTCTGTGGTCTGTGACGGTCCCAAATTTAAAAGCGTAGACCATCAGCGCGCAGCCGCAGCCTACGGGGCTTTGCGCACATAACGCAGCGTGGCGGTGACGGCTAATTGGCGGTTGCGACGGATGCTGTCTTCCTCGCTATCGTTCGGCGTGAACAGCGTGTGAAAGGTGTAGCGATTGGAGACGTGATGCACACAAATGCTGCTCAGCAAGCGGTGCACATCCACGGTATCCAGCCCAGCAATAAACAGCCCTTGCTGCTGGCCGCGCGTCAGAATGTCATCCAGCACATCGAGTGCACTTTTGTTCAGCGCCTTAATGCGTTCGGATTGCATGATGTAGCGCCCGCGCAGCAGGTTTTCGGTACACACCAGCCGCATAAAATCCGGATGCGAGACGTGGTAATCAAAGCTGGCTTCCACCAGTTTTGTCATCGCCAGTTCCGGTGCCATCTCGGCGAGATTAAGGCCGGTTTCATGCTGGCGAATCGCCTGATACACCTGCTCCAGCACCTCAATATAGAGCTGCTCTTTATTGCCAAAGTGATACACCACCATGCGTTTGGTGGTTTGCGCGTGCTCAGCGATCTGCTCCAGCCGTGCGCCCTGCATACCGAACTCGGCGAACATTTTCAGCGCACCAGCAAGAATGCGCTTCTTGAGCCCTTCAGGGTCATTTTTTCGTTTAGGTGTGGTGTCCGACATAGCGCTCAGTAACAAGTCCATCAAAAGGGGGAGGATAGCACAGCCATTTCTCGCGTGTGGCGATGCGAGCGGCGCTGCGGCTTTATGCTTTTCAGGAATAGCATTCCTGAATAAATCATAATGCAGGAATAAGCAACTGCGTATACTGCGGTCATCTGTCGTTACGACAGCTAATTTTGACTCGCGCAATTATAACGATTAGGAAGCACTTTATGCACACACGTCTGTCATCAGTAAAAAATAAATTCCTGTTAACGGCTGGCGCCTTGCTGCTGGCCAGCGCGGCGCTATCGCCGCTGTCCATCGCGCACGCGGCGGACAAAACCTCGGTAAAAGTCGGCATTATGAGCGGCGAAGATGAAGACGTCTGGCGCGAAGTGATCAAACAGGCGGCGGCGAAAGGCTTAACGGTGAAAACCGTCATTTTCAACGATTACAACCAGCCGAACGAAGCGCTGCAAAACGGCGAAGTGGATGCCAACGCCTTCCAGCATCAGCCGTTCCTCAATAACCAAATCAAGGTCAATCACTACGACATCGTACGCGTCGGCGATACCGCCGTGTGGCCGATTGGTCTCTACTCGAAGAAAGTGAAAAGCGCCAAAGCGCTGAAAGAGGGCGCGGTGATTGGCGTGCCAAACGATCCCTCTAACGAAGCGCGCGGTCTGATGCTGCTTGAGCAACAAGGCCTGATCAAACTGAAGCCGGGCGTCGGCATCGCGGCCACCACCGCCGATATCACCGCCAATCCGCATCATCTGAAAATCAAAGAGCTGGATTCCGGCATCATCGGCCGCTCCGTTCCTGATCTGGATGCCGCCGTCGTCAACACCGATTGGGCGCTGAAAAGTGGCCTGACCGCCGAAGATCGCATTGCGCAGGAGCCGGTAAAAGATAACCCGTACAACAACTTTATTGCGGTTAAGAAAGAGAACGTCAGCGCGCCGTGGGTGAAAACGCTGGTGGCTTCTTATCAGAACGATGCCGTGAAGACCGTGTTTGACAAGGTCTACAAAGGCACGGGCGAAACGGCCTGGTAAGGAACGATAAAGATGACGTTATTCTCAGCAGCCGAAACGCCATTTACCGCCGTGAAACGCGGCGTGGCGGAAAGTGCCCATGACGAGGCGCAGGTGAAGTTTCGCGACAGCGGCAGCGTGGTGCGCCTGCAAGGCGTGTCACGTCGCTTTGGACAAATCCAGGCGCTACGCGATATCTCGTTGACGGTGCAGAAAGGCGAAATCCTTGGCCTGATTGGGCGCAGCGGCGCGGGGAAATCCACGCTGATCCGCTGTCTCAACGGGCTGGAACAACCTGATGAAGGCGTCATTGAAATCGAAGGCCGTAACATCACCGGCCTGTCGGAAAAACAGCTGCAAACGGTGCGCAGCCGCGTTGGCATGGTGTTCCAGCACTTCAATCTGTTATCAGCAAAAACGGTGGCGCAGAACGTTGCGCTGCCGCTGAAAATCGCCGGCATGGATAAAGCGCAACGCCAGCAGCGCGTGGCGGAACTGCTGGCGCTGGTGGGATTGGCGGACAAAGCACAAAGCTATCCGGCAGCGTTATCCGGCGGTCAAAAACAGCGGGTTGGCATTGCCCGCGCGCTGGCGGCCAGCCCGGCGCTGCTGCTGTGCGACGAAGCCACCTCGGCGCTCGATCCGGAAACCACGCGCTCAATTCTGGCGCTGCTCAAATCCCTGAATCAAAAACTCGGCATCACCATTTTGCTGATTACCCATGAGATGGAAGTGATCAAATCCGTGGCGCATCGCGTGGCGGTGATTGATGCCGGTGAAATCATTGAACAAGGTCCGGTTTGGCAGGTGTTTGCGCATCCCAACTCGCAATTGACGCGCACGCTGCTGCGCGGTTTGCTGCCGCAGCTGCCGGAAAATATTGCTGCGCGCCTCAGCGATGACAAGCAAGGCGACGCCATCTACAGCGTGCACTTTGCCGGTGACGATGCGCAGGGCGATCTGCTCACCCGCTTTGCCGGCGCGCTGCCGGGCAAGTTCCGCCTGCTGCAGGGCGGCATCGATCACATCCAGCACTACGCGGTGGTGCGTTTCTTTATTGCGCTCCCGGCAGCCAACGCGGCCGACGAGCAACAGATTCTCAGCTGGCTGCACGCGCAGCAGGCTCAAGTGGAGTTGGTGGGTTATGTCGCCAGTCATGATTGATCTTTTACTCAATGCGTTAGGCGAAACGGTTTTAATGACGGTGATTTCCGGCCTGTTTTCGCTGGTGGCGGGCTTGCCGCTCGGCCTGATTCTGGTGATGACCAGCCCCGGCGGCATTGCCGAGCATCGCAGCGTGAATCGCGTGCTGGGCCTGATCATCAACAGCTTCCGCTCGCTGCCGTTCATTATTCTGCTGGTGGCGTTGATTCCCTTTACCCGTTTTCTGGTCGGCACCTCGCTCGGCACCTGGGCAGCGATTGTGCCGCTGTCGATCACCGCCACGCCGTACTTCGCGCGCGTGGCGGAAGTGTCGCTGCGTGATGTCGATCGCGGCCTGATTGATGCGGTGCGCGCCATGGGCGCCAGCAAGCTGCGCATTGTCTGGGATGTGCTGATCCCGGAAGCGCTGCCCGGCATCTTGTCGGGGTTTGTGGTCACGCTGGTGGCGCTGATTGGTGCTTCGGCGATGGCCGGCGCGATTGGCGCAGGCGGACTGGGCGATTTGGCGATCCGTTATGGCTATCAGCGCTTTGAAACCTCAGTGATGATCGCGGTGATCGCGGTGCTGATTGTGCTGGTGTGCGGCATTCAGTGGCTCGGCGACCGGTTAGTGCAGCGTATTGATAAGCGCCATTGATTATCACTGATGCGCGATAAATCGCGCCGCTACGAATACCTGCATCTAAGGTAGCGGCGCAATCTATTGCGCATTGTTTTGCCAAAGGAGAATGCTCATGTCGCTGAATCCATTTCAGCTCACGCTCGAAAACAGCCTCGAACAACACAGCGCCGCTTATCTCAAGGTATCGCAGGCGATATTCCAAAATCCCGAAACCGGCAACAACGAATATTTTGCCAGTGAGCAACTCACGCAACTACTCAGCGCTGAGGGCTTTGCGGTCACGCGCAACGTCGCCGGACATGAAACGGCGTTCTACGCGGTGAAGGCCAGCGACAAACCGGGCCCCACCATCGCTTTTCTCGCGGAATATGACGCGCTGATCGGCATCGGTCACGCCTGCGGTCATAACCTGATTGGCACCACCAGCGTGGCGGCGGCCATTACGCTCGCGCAGGTGCTGGATCAAACCGGTGGACGCGTGGTGGTGTTAGGCACG
The DNA here is from genome assembly GCF_002858935.1 of Pantoea endophytica. Lineage (GTDB taxonomy): Bacteria > Pseudomonadota > Gammaproteobacteria > Enterobacterales > Enterobacteriaceae > Pantoea > Pantoea leporis. Next base: position 130,781 of record NZ_PJRT01000027.1, read on the forward strand.
CCCGCGGAAGAGGGCGGATTAGCCGGACCGGGCGGACCCAAAGGCAACGTGAAAAAGCGCTTTGTCGAAGCCGGCTACCTCAAAGATGTCGACGTGGCGCTGATGGTGCATCCTTCGGGCAAAACCCGCCTGACTGAATCCACGCTCGCCAATAATCATCTCTATTTCCACTTCTACGGCAAGCCGTCGCACGCCGCCAGCGCGCCGCATGAAGGGATCAACGCACTGGATGCGCTGGTGCTGCTCTACAACGGCATCAGCGTGTTGCGTCAGCAACTGCCGGATGGCGTGCGCGTGCACGGCATTATCACCAACGGCGGCCAGGCCCCGAACGTGATCCCGGAATACGCCTCCGCGCATTACTACATCCGCGCGGACAGCCGCGAAGTGGTGGAATCCCATGAGCCGCGTCTGCGTGCCATTGCTGAAGGCGTGGCGCTGGCGACCGGCGCACGCGTCGAGATTGATCATCAGGTTGGTCCGCGCGATTTCAAACTCAACGCAGCGCTGGATGCCTTGCTGCTGGAAGAGCTCACCGCGGCAGGCGAGCAGGTTGATCTCTCACCGCAGAAAAACAAAGTCTCCACCGATGCTGGCGACATCAGCCACGCGGTGCCGACGGCGCATCCGTGGCTGAAAATCGGCCCCGACGATCTGATTTTCCATACCGTGCCATTCCGTGAAGCGGCCAACTCTGAGCGCGGTTATCAGGCGCTGCTGATTGGCGCCCGCGTACTGGCACGCACCGGCTTACGTCTGCTGACCGATGCGGACGTCTTAAACCATGTCAAAGCGGATTTCGCGCGACAACCATAAAGGAGAGTGTTGTGTCGCAAACCTATCGCAGAAAACTGAAAACGCTGGTCGGCGCCAGCAGTGTGATTTCCGCCGCCAATGACAGCCAGACCGGCGTGGGCATCACGCGCGCCATCGAACTGGCGAAAATTGCCGAGCGCGAAAAAATCACCGGCCTGTTCACCGCCGATTTGCTGCAGGCCGATGCGGCCGGATTAGCGGGCACCACCGGCACGCAAGATCCGCTGATTGCGCTGGCGGCATTGAGCCAGGTCACTTCGCACATCGGTTTAATCGCTACCGTCAGCACCAGCTGGCTGCATCCGTATAATCTGGCGCGTCAGGTCGGCACGCTCGATCACATCAGCGGCGGTCGCGCGGGCTGGAACGCGGTAACGTCATCGGTAGGTGAGGAGAACTTCGGGGAAAGCCAGCTGCCGCCACCGCAGGAGCGCTACGCGCGCGCCACTGAATTTATTGAAGTGATGAACGCGCTGTATGACGCCAACGAACGCGCGGCAGTGCAGCGCACCGCCAGCGGCGGCATTCGTCTCGACCACAGCAAACTGCATCCGATTCACTATCGCGGCGACTATTTCCAGGTGGCGGGACCGCTTAACGTACCGCCGCCGCCACAGCGCCGTCCGGTGCAGTTCCAGGCGGGCCAATCCGACGCGGGCGTCACGCTCGGCGCACGTTATGCCGAGGTGATTTACACATCGCAGCCCACGTTTGATGCCGCGCAAACCTTCGTGGCTGATGTGCAGCAGCGGGCGCGACGTTTTGGCCGCGAACATAATCCGCCGCTGATCATGAACTCGTTCCACGCCATCATTGGCGACAGCGACGCCGATGTGGCGCGCCGTCTGCGCGATAAGCATGAACGAATCAACTATGAACAGGGCAGATTACGCGTGGCCGACATGCTGGGCGGCGAGGTGGATTTGCGCGATGTGCCGCTCGACCAACCGCTGCCCGCCGCGTTAATTCCCGAACTGGCGCAGGTGCATCGTCGTCAGGGGCGCGCCGCCATTTTCCGTGGCTATGCGTTGGAAGGATTAACCCTGCGCGAGCTGATCATCAAAGCCGAAGAGACCGGCCACTGGTTTGTTGCAGGTACGCCAGAAACCCTGGCCGATGCCATCGAACAGCGCTACCGCGCCGGCGTGCTGGATGTGATTTCGCTGCATGGACTCGGCCAGCCCGATCAGCAGGATTTGCTGCTCAACGGCCTGCTGCCAGAACTGCGTCGCCGCCAGCTGATCGATAACGATTATGTCGGCAACGATTTCCGCAGCAGTCTGGAGCTGGCTCCGCTGACGTAGTTGCTCGTGGCGACCTGGCAAATCCTCAAAAACACAAAACCCCGCTCAGGTTTCCCTGAGCGGGGTTTTTGAATTTGGCTCCTCTGACTGGACTCGAACCAGTGACATACGGATTAACAGTCCGCCGTTCTACCGACTGAACTACAGAGGAATCGTGTGAACGAGGCGCATATTAGCGATGCCGATCCCCGTTGTCAAAGCCCGACTGCACACTTTTGGTTTAAGTGCGCGTAAAAGCAGCGGAATGCTGCTTTTCTGCCTTGAATGATCAGATTCTAAACTGCCAGCAAGATCTCACTTTAAACGCAATTCCTTTGAGATGTTAGATGCATGTCAAAGTTTTGTTATTTGCCGATTTTAAAACAATCATTTCAGTGCTTTTATGATGAAAGTTTCAAATGCAAGTTAGATGAAATAAATGAACTGCTAATCATCACCGACGAAATGAGTTGTGTCATCTGAAACGGCATTTCGAAAATAACTGGCTGATTAGTAGCGGGTTACACAGAAAAGATGCAGTAAATCGATAGCGTTAGACCAGAAGCCTTACCTCTACAACCACAAAAAAAACGCCAGCGACGTTGGGTGAATGTAAAAGATATTTTTCATTCGCGGTCTCAGCCAACCTGAGCATGTTAACGAATAAGAAGGGTTACCTATGAAATTCAAAAAAGCGTTATTAACTTCCCTGTTAGTTTGCATGTTACCTGCCGCCGTGATGGCAAAAGACCTTCAGGTAGGCGTTTCTATGGCGCTGTTTGATGACAACTTCCTCACCATTCTGCGCACCGCAATGCAGAAAGAGATGCAAAAAGACAACATCAAAGGCCAGGTTGAAGACGCCAAAGGTGACGTGGCCCAGCAGCTGCAGCAGGTGCAGAACTTCATTGGTCAGGGCGTTGACGCCATTATCGTTAACCCAGTGGATACCAACGCGGTGAAACCGCTGGTGGATGCCGCAGCGAAAGCCGGCGTGCCGCTGGTGTTCGTCAACCGTAAACCGGCAGGCGAGTTGAAAGACAAAATGGCGTTTGTCGGTTCGGATTCTGAACTGGCGGGCCGTCTGCAGATGGAAGCGCTGGCTAAAAAGATGAACGGCAAAGGCAACGTGGCGATTCTGCTGGGTGACCTGGCTAACGAATCCACCCGTGAACGCACCAAAGGTGTGGAAGCGGTGGTCGCCAAATATCCGGGCATTAAAGTTGTGCAGAAACAGACCGCCAAATTCACCCGTAATGATGCGGTGGACGTGGTGAGTAACTGGCTGACCGCGGGCGATGACATTCAGGCGATTGCCTCTAACAACGATGAAATGGCAATCGGTGCGCTGCAGGCGCTGGGTAAAAACCCGAATCACATCCTGGTAGCGGGTGTGGATGGGACGCCGGACGCACTGCAGATGATCAAGAACGACAAAATGGTCGCCACGGTCTTCCAGGATGCGAAAGGTCAGGGCGAAGGCGCGGTACAAACGGCGGTCAAGCTGATTAACGGCGAGAAAGTGCAGAAAGTCGTCGATATCCCGTTCCAGCTGATTACCAAAGATAACTACGAAAAATTCGCCAGTCAGAACCAGAAATAAACCGTAACCGACTTAGCCGTACGGAGGTGATGTATGACCGCTTTTGCGCTTGAAGCCGAAGGCATCAGCAAGTTCTTCCCCGGAGTGAAGGCACTCGACAATGTCTCACTGCGTATTAAACCGGGGTCGGTACATGCCCTGATGGGTGAAAATGGGGCGGGCAAATCCACTTTAATGAAATGCCTTATCGGGATGTATCGTCCCGATAAGGGCACCATTCGCATTAAAGGGGAGCCGGTGCAGTTTCAGGACACCATGGATGCGCTGCGTTCCGGCATCTCCATGATTCACCAGGAACTCAATCTGGTGCCTTACATGACCGTGGCCGAGAATATCTGGCTCGGCCGCGAACCGATGAAGTACGGCTTTGTTGACCACGGCAAGCTGAACAAACAGACGCAGGAACTGCTGAACAAACTCAATATCCGTTTGAAAGCCGATCGTCTGGTCGGCGAGTTAAGTATTGCGTCGCAGCAGATGGTGGAAATCGCGAAAGCGGTGTCATGGAATTCGGACATCGTGATTATGGATGAACCGACCTCGGCACTGACGGAAACCGAAGTGGCGCACCTGTTTACCATCATCCGCGACCTGCGTGAGCAGGGCAAAGCCATCATCTATATCAGCCATAAGATGGATGAGATTTTCACCATTACCGATGAGATCAGTATTTTCCGTGACGGCTCGTGGGTCGGCAGCAACAGCACCAGCGAATACACGCGTCAGTCACTGATTACGCAAATGGTGGGCCGTGAATTAACCCAGCTGTTCCCGAAATTCAACGGTGAAATCGGTGGGGATGTGCTGACGGTGCGCAATCTCACCTGCAAAGATCGCTTCACCGACATCAACTTCACGGTGCGCAAGGGCGAAATCCTCGGCGTAGCGGGATTGGTGGGTGCCGGACGCAGCGAAGTGATGGAAAGCCTGTTCGGCATGGAGAGTTTCGACAGCGGTGAAATCCTGATTGATGGCGTGCCGGTCAAGATCGATTCGCCGTCAACGGCGATTGAGAAGGGCATGGCGTTCCTGACCGAAGACCGTAAAAAGTCGGGGCTGTTTCTGGTGTTGTCGGTGATGGAGAACATGAGCATCGTCAACATGCCCGATTACACCCATAAAAGCGGTTTTGTCAGCCACATCAAAATGGCGCAGGACTGCATGGATCAGATTCGCAAGCTGAACATCAAAACCCCCACCATGGATCAGATCATCAATAACCTCAGCGGCGGTAACCAGCAGAAGGTGCTGATTGCCCGCTGGCTGCTGGCGCAACCGAAGATCCTGATTCTTGACGAACCCACGCGCGGTATCGACGTGGGGGCAAAAGCAGAGATTTATCGCTTGATCAGTGAACTGGCGAATCGCGGCGTGGCCATCATTATGGTGTCGTCCGAACTGCCAGAAATTCTCGGCATGAGCGACCGCGTGATGGTTATGCACGGCGGACGTATAACCGGCATCCTCGATAAAGAAGAGGCCAATCAGGAATCCATTTTGTCGTTGGCATCCGAGTGAGGCGTGAGACACCTATGAGTAACGTAAAAATTACGGCCCCGCAGGCCGCAGAACAGAGTTCTTTCTTTGGCAACCTGCGTCACAAGCTGCCAAAAGACACCGGGATTTTTGTCGTGATGGTGGGCATTGCCCTGATTTTTGAAATTGCCGGTTGGTACGTACGTGACCAATCTTTCCTGATGAACACCAACCGCTTAGTGCTGATTATTCTGCAGGTGGCGATTATCGGTATCATCGCGGTGGGCGTGACCCAGGTCATCATCACCACCGGTATTGACCTGTCATCCGGTTCGGTTATCGCCCTCACCGCGGTGGTGGCGGCCAGTCTGGCGCAAACTTCAGACAGCCTGTCGCCGATGTATCCCTCGCTGGTGAACCTGCCTGCGGTGATTCCCATCGTCGCCGGCATCGGGGTCGGGCTGCTGTGCGGCGTAATGAATGGCGTGCTGATCACCAAAACTGGTATTCCGCCTTTTATCGCCACGCTTGGCATGATGGTGTCGGCACGCGGTCTGGCGCAGTACTACACGCAGGGTAACCCGATTAGCTTCCTGTCAGATGGCTTCACCTCCATCGGCCAGGGCGCGATGCCGGTCATTATCTTCCTGGTGGTGGCGTTCCTGTTCCATATCGCACTGAAACACACCCGCTACGGCAAATATGTCTACGCGATTGGCGGCAACATGACCTCCGCCAAAGTGTCCGGTATCAACGTTAATAAGTACCTGATCATTGTCTACACCATCGCCGGTGCGCTCTCTGGCCTGGCGGGTGTGGTGCTGGCGGCGCGCGTCAGTAGCGGCCAGTCCAGCATGGGTATGGCGTACGAACTGGATGCCATTGCCGCTGCGGTTATCGGCGGCAGCAGCCTGATGGGCGGCGTGGGCCGCATCACTGGTACGCTGATTGGTGCAGTGATCCTTGGCCTGATCAAGAGCGGCTTCACCTTTGTCGGTGTCGATGCTTACGTGCAGGACATCATCAAAGGCATCATCATCGTCGCAGCGGTTTCAATAGATATGCATCGCAACCGTAAAAAACGCTAATACGCTTCATACTTCACGCTGTAGCGGCGTTGGCTGCGAAAATTCCCCCCGGTCACATAGTTAACTATGCTCCCGGGGCTGAATTTTCTTGCCGCCTTGCTACAGCGCGAATTATTTTGCGTAGTGACATTGTGCACGGTCGGTTCCTTCTCCCGCGCGCGGGAGAGGGTTAGGGTGAGGGACAACGCGCACCGCCCGCCACATAAGTTTTCCAACTGGCTAACCCCATACTCCCTGCTCGTTTTTGTTCCATTCCCGCCGTTTCTGTTCACTTTCTGTGTTTTCTGCACCAAACCAGCTCATCCGGTCATCACTTTTTTGCACGCCTGACTCGCATTTTCTGCCTCATCGCGGTGCATGTTGTTCAACGCTTACGCAAATCACGTCATCGCCCACGCTTATTAACTCCTTCGAGGTAATCACAAACGCTTATTTTCCGTGCCGTTAGGAAAAATCTGGCAACGCAATTTTGCATCGCGAACAAACCTGGCCTGCATATTGCAACTTCATTCCCACAAGCCAGCAGGCTGAAACACCCAACTGGGTATTCGGGGATTGACGGAGGCAACATGAATTTAAGACGACTCAAGTATTTTGTAAAAATCGTCGATATCGGCAGCCTGACTCAGGCAGCAGAAGTGCTGCACATCGCGCAGCCTGCGCTTAGCCAGCAGGTGGCGACGCTGGAAAATGAACTCGATCAGCAATTGCTGATCCGCACCAAGCGCGGCGTGACGCCCACTGAAGCCGGAAAAATTCTGTATGCCCACGCTCGCACCATTCTGCGCCAGTGTGAACAGGCGCAAACGGCGGTGATCAACGCCGGGCAGGCACTGAACGGCCAGGTTTCGATTGGTTTAGCGCCGGGCACTGCTGCATCTTCGCTCACCATGCCGCTGCTGCACACGGTGCGTGAGCAGTTCCCGGATGTGCTGGTGTATCTGCATGAAAACAGCGGCACCTCGCTCAATGAAAAAGTGATGAACGGCCAGCTGGATATGGCAGTGCTGTACGACCGTGCGCCAACGGCGGGCATCAACAGCATTCCTTTAATGAAAGAAGAGCTCTATCTGGTGGGCGCAACAGCGTGCCCGGGTGCCACGGTCGATCTGGCCGATGTGGCGCAGATGAGCCTGTTCCTGCCACGCGATTACAGTGCGGTGCGTAAACGTGTCGATGAAGCGTTTTCGTTGCGCCGTCTGAGCGCGCGCATTATTGGCGAAATCGAATCCATTTCGACGCTGACGGCGGCGGTGTCCAGCGGCATGGGCGTGACGGTGCTGCCAGAATCTGCAGCGCGGGCGCTGGTGAGTTCAACCCATGCGTGGATGGCGCGCATTAACAGTCCGTCACTCAATCTGCCGCTGTCGCTGAACATCTCGGCGCGTCTGCCGCTGTCGCCATCGGCGCAGGCCGTGAAGAATATTTTGCTGTCGCTGCTGAATAAGCCAGCGGTAGAGGACCGCGAATTGATGCTGGTGGGATGAGTTAAGCGCACTTTTTCCCTCACCCTAACCCTCTCCCATTGTACAGTCCGGGGACATGGTAGACAGGTGTTCGGGGACATGGTGAACACTTTTTAACATCCTTTACCCATGGTGATCGACTTTTTCTTCAGGTCGATCACCCCCACTTTTGTGCTGTACCACCATACCTCGTAGCACCCGTCT
>NZ_PJRT01000028.1 GCF_002858935.1 Pantoea endophytica
TGTGTAAGCGCAGCGATGCGTTGAGCTAACCGGTACTAATGACCCGTGAGGCTTAACCTTACAACGCCAGAGGCGTTTTGGTCTGAGAGACCGGATATTTTCAGCTTGTTTACGGATTAAAGAATCAGCGGAAGCGAATGTCATTCGTTTTTGCACAAAGAATTTGCCTGGCGGCTTTAGCGCGGTGGTCCCACCTGACCCCATGCCGAACTCAGAAGTGAAACGCCGTAGCGCCGATGGTAGTGTGGGGCCTCCCCATGCGAGAGTAGGGAACTGCCAGGCATCAAATAGTGAAGAAGCCCCGGACGAAAGTCCGGGGCTTTTTTACATCTGCATATAGCGAATTAAAGTCGGCAGATGGCTGAATTTGCATGAAAATCAGTAATAAATTGCACTAAAAACTTCGCGGCAATCACATTTTGCAATCCAGGAACAGAGACAATTCCCGCAACCAGTTAATAGATGCTTTACTCAATCCTTTGGCGCTAATTATTCGCAAGGAAAAGAGGTAAGCATGACTGATTCACAACAACAAAAAGTGGCTCTAACTGCAACGGCAGCTGACAGTAAAAAGCGCATCTGGTCGATTGTCGGCGCATCGTCTGGCAATTTAGTCGAATGGTTCGATTTCTACGTCTACTCCTTCTTCTCACTCTATTTTGCCCATGTATTCTTTCCAAGCGGTGATACCACCACCCAGTTGCTGCAAACAGCAGGCGTCTTCGCAGCTGGTTTTCTGATGCGCCCGATCGGCGGATGGTTATTTGGCTATATTGCCGATCGTCACGGTCGCAAAGCCTCAATGCTGATCTCAGTGTGCATGATGTGTCTGGGATCATTAGTGATCGCCTGTCTACCGGGCTACGGAGAAATTGGCCTGGCCGCGCCTGTCATTCTTCTGCTGGCACGTATGTTTCAGGGATTATCGGTTGGTGGGGAATACGGTACCAGCGCCACTTATATGAGCGAAGTAGCACTGGAAGGACGAAAAGGATTTTATGCCTCTTTCCAATATGTGACGCTCATCGGCGGCCAACTGTTAGCGGTGCTTACCGTTGTAGTCTTACAGCAAATTCTCAGCGATGAAGAACTTCGCAGCTGGGGCTGGCGTATTCCGTTCTTCCTCGGGGCGGCGCTCGCTGTGGTGGCATTGTGGTTGCGTCGTTCTCTCAACGAAACTTCAGAGAAAAAACACCGAGAACATCGTGACGCCGGCAGCATTACGGGATTACTGCGCAATCACACCCGTGCATTTCTGATGGTGCTGGGCTTTACCGCAGGCGGTTCGCTAAGCTTCTATACCTTCACCACCTACATGCAAAAATATCTGGTAAATACTGCCGGGATGGATGCGCGCAGTGCCAGTGGATTAATGACCGGTTGCTTATTGGTATTCATGTTGATTCAGCCGATAGTTGGCGCGCTGTCAGACAAGATTGGTCGTCGTGCCTCAATGATGATTTTTGGTGCCGGGGCAGCTATCTGTACGGTTCCGATTCTGCTGCTGCTGCAAAATGTGCAAAGCAGTTGGCTGGCATTTGCCTTGATCATGCTGGCGCTAATCATCACCAGTTTCTACACCGCTATCAGTGGCATTTTGAAAGCAGAGATGTTCCCGCCGGAAGTCCGCGCGCTGGGCGTTGGGCTTTCCTATGCGGTGGCGAATGCTATTTTTGGTGGTTCGGCAGAGTACGTAGCCTTACTGCTGAAAAGAGAAGGTATTGAAACCAGCTTCTTCTGGTATGTTTCGGCAATGGGCGCTTTAGCATTCCTGGTATCGCTGATGCTGCATCGCAAAGGGAAGGGGATTGCGCTGTAGTTACTGACTGAGATTCCACAGTGCGATACCGCTGGCGGCGCCGGCGACATCCCAGCTAAGATCTTTCCAACTCCAGCCGCTCCCCGCTGAGCGGCTGTCATATAACTCTTTCCCCACACCGAAACTCAACGAAAACAGAAAGCCGAAACGCAAATTCTGCCCGCGGCTGTGATTTTGATGCTGAGAAATCTCACTACCTGCGGCTGCCAGCACAGCAGAAGAGAAGTAGTGTTGCGCTTTGTCTTTGCCGGTCCAGTTATCCTGGGCGACATGCGCACATCCACTACACAGCAAAACCACGCAGAGGATAGGCGCACGCATCGGCTAAAGCAGACGGCTAATCAAGCGATCGATGCGAATACGGCGCAGGCGACGAATCAGCTTGCGCACCTTTGCCGGATAATCGGAGATACTTTCCAGCTCGCGATAATGCTGCACCACGGAAGTATGCTCACGAATCAGCGCCAGCTCTTTTTCACGCTGCTCGGCCAATTGATTGAGAGGATCGTGAATCAGCACCGCATTTTCCAGATCCAGTCGCCACGCGCGTGGATTGAGGTTATTACCGGTGATCATCATCCATTCGTCATCCACCCAAATGCCTTTCAGGTGATAACTGTTTTCGCCATCTTTCCACAAGCGTACCGTCAGCTGACCATTATTGACGTAATACTGCAAACGGCTCAGGAAGCGACGCAGGTTAATCTCATATAGATAAGGCAGCGCCCCGATAATCTTGAACGGCTGTTCTGGCGGGATGTAGAAGTCATTGGCCGTTTTGTCGCCAATGATGATTTCAACTTCTTTACCCTGACGCAGTAAATGAATCAGGTTACGCACCAGAATGGCCGGCAGGTTAAAATAGGGCGTACACAGCGTCAGCTTGCGCTCAGCGCAGGGCATCAAATGGAAAATGGTTTTGTTCAGCAGGCTACGTTTGCCCAAGCCAACCAACGGCGTGACGGCAAGGCAATCATTATCTGCATTGCCGGTAAACTGATAGTTAAAGCTGCGCAGCTCCTGACGGAACTGACGTGTTTCATTTTTGATTTCCGGGCTGGAAGGGCGCTCAGTTTTATCGAGGCGGTTAACCGCATCGGAATCCTTGAGATTTTCGCAGATCCACGCATACATGGTATCGGTAAGCTGTGGATTGCGGATCAGCTGATAACGGTCATAACGGTATTTATCATGCTGATGCAAATAGACATCGTTCAGGCTCGCGCCGCTGTAGAGCAGCGTATCATCAATGATAAACCCTTTCAGATGCAGCACACCGAGCGCTTCGCGGGTGTTAACCGGAATGCCGTAAACTGGAATAGCGATATCCGGGTGCTGAGTCGCCATTTCGCAATACCAGTCAGCGTTGGTCACGCCGCGAGCAGCGCCAATACGACCACGCTGCGCACGATGCCAGTCAACCAGAATACAGACATCCAGCTCCGGACGTGCCTGACGCGCTGCGTACAGCGCCTGCATTATTCCGCGACCGCCGTCATCATTCTCCAGATACAGCGCGGTGATACAGATACGCTTTTCTGCTGCGGCAATTTTCGTCAGCAGGGTTTCGCGAAACTCGGCAGGCGAGTAAAGCGTCGTCAGATCCGAAACGGATTGTGACAGTTTAGGCAGCTGTGCGAGGTGTTGTTGGTGTTTATTACGTTTAAATTTAGACAACATCACAGTGCACTTCTTCTCTGTTCATTGCATGGCCTTTTGCCATCAAATCATGATCCTAACGGTAAATAATACCATCAACCGGCCTGTAGAGGAGGAATTTTACCTTTCTGTACAGGTTAGCTGATGACATCACCGAGCGGCAAATTCAGGCTGACAATGCCATCATCCAGTTGAATATTCACGCGAAAATTGAGCTTTCGCGCCAGCGTGATCATGCCGCTATTGTTTGGCATGGTGATACCGTTCAATTGTTGCAGGCCATGATCGCGCGTATAGCGAATCATCTTCTCCAGTAAGCGCCTGCCCATGCCCAAGCCTTTCAGGTCAGACCGCACCAGCACGGAGAATTCAGCATCGATATTATCGGCATCGGAGATCGCACGTGTTACGCCAATGATCTCGTCGACGCCGTTGTGCTGCCGTATAGCGACAATCGCCATTTCGCGGTCGTAATCAATTTGCGTCATATTCGCCAAATCTTCATGGGTGAATTCATTGATTTCACTGAAGTAACGATAGTAGAGATCTTCTTTCGTTACCTGGGCGATAAAGGCGCGCAGCTGCGGTTCATCTTCCGGCAGGATCGGGCGGAACAGGCAATATTGCCCATTTTTCAGCTGCACCTGCTCTTCAAGATGATGCGGGTAAGGACGAATCGCCAGCCGTGTTTCGTTATCACCATTGAAAGGCGCCAGCTGCAGCGTGACATCCAGCAGCGTGAATTCGTCAGCTGATGCCAGCAGCGGATGAATATCCAGGCGCTGAATCTCCGGACAATCGACCACCAGGTTTGAAACCTGCACTAACAGCTGGCTAAGCCCGGTGATATCCAGTGGTCGCAACGCACTACGGCTGCGAACTTTGCCGCTTTTCATCGCCTGAATCACCAGATAGCGCGCCAGCGTCATATTCAGCGGCGGCAAAGCCACGGCGGCTTGCTTGTCGGGCTGCCACTCCACGCCGCCTTCGCCCAGCAGGATGATAGGACCAAACAGCGGATCCTGTTCGACCACCACACGCAACTCCTGCGCTCCGGCGCGATTCGCCATACTCTGCACCAGCAAACCATCAATATGCGCCTGTGGATGGGTTTCACGCACGCGATCAAAAATGGCTTCAGCCGCTTGTTCCACCTCTGCGGCGCTGCGCAGATACAGCATTACGCCTTGTACCTCCGACTTATGCGGAATATCCGGCGAACGCAGCTTGAGCGCGACCGGATAGCCAATCTGATCGGCGATGCTGGCAGCCGCGGCGCTGTCGCTGGCAATCCAGGTGGGCAGCGTCGCCAGGCCATAAGCTTGCAACACCGGCTGCACTTCGTGGGTGTCCAGCGTAGTGATGCCTTTATCCAGCGCTTGCTGAATCAGCTGATGCGCCTGCGCGCTGTTCTGCGTCAAACCAATCGGCAGCGCGGGCGTCTCACGCAGTTGCTTCTGGTTGCGGCGATATTCCACCTGATGCATGAAAGCGGTAACGGTACCTTCCGGTGTGCGCCAGGTGGGAATGCCAGCCTGAGTAAACGCGCGTCGTGCACTCTGCGAAGAGTATTCGCCGCACCAGTTCGTCAGCAAAGTAACCTGCTTGCCACGCGGATGTTTGGCAACCGCAGCGATAATCTGCTCGGCGGTCTCGCTCGAAGGTGAAACGGCGCTTGGCGCATGAATGATCATCAGTGCATCAAGTTCATGGCTATCCAGCAGCCGTTCAATGCAGGCGACATAGCGCGCTGGTGTCGCGTCATCTTTCAAATCCAGCGGATTGCCGCGGCCAACGCCTTCTGGCAGCAGTGTGGCCAGCGCCTGCAAGGTTTCGTCACTTAGCGTCGCCAGCTTACCGTTGCGCGCATACAGTTCATCCAGGGCCAGCGCCGCCGGGGCCGCGCCGTTGCTGATGATCATCAGTCGATCGCCGCGTAATGGACGCATATGGCTCAGCGACTCAACCGCCGTAAACAGTTCATGCGTATCCTGTACGCGCAGTAAACCGGCGCGCTGAATCGCCGCATCCCAGGCAGCGTCCAGTCCGCTGTGAGTACCGATCATCGCCTGCGCCTGATGGCTGCGACCACTTTTTATCACCAGAATCGGTTTATTACGCGAGGCGCTGCGCGAAGCGGAAACAAAGCGACGCGCATCGCTGAGGTGTTCGAGGTAGAGCAGAATGGCGCTGGTTTTACCGTCGCGCGCGAGGAAATCCAGCAGATCATCAACGTCGATATCCAGGCTATCACCCAAGGCGATAAACCATGAGAAACCGAGGTTACGCTGCTGCGCCCAATCGAGAATGGTGTTAGAGACCGCAGCAGATTGCGAAATAAAAGCAATGCGACCTTTAGCAATCGGCACTGGCGAAAAGCTGGCATTCAACCCTTGCCACGGCGCCAGCAAACCTAAGCTGTTCGGCCCAAGCAGGCGAATTTGCCATTGACTGGCGCAGGCTTTCAGCTCTTCCAACTGGCTGGATGGCGCCGAGAGAATAATACAGGCCTTACAACCTTTTTCGCCCAGTTGTTGCAGCAGTTCGAGATTACGTTTGGCGTGGGTACAGATGATGGCGAGATCGGGCGCGAAGGGCAGGCTGGCGATATCCGGCCAGGCCAGCACGCCGCTCACCGCTTTATACTTCGGCGTCACCGGCAATACCGGGCCGCTAAATCCACCGGCCAGCAGGTTACGCATCATAAAGTAGCCGGCGCGCCCCGGTGTAATTGACGCACCGATTACCGCGATTGATTTAGGTCGTAACAGCGCTTCCAGTCCGCGTTGGCTCATCATCCGCTCCTGCTATCAAGATTGGCATGATTGTAAACGCTTTTTAGCGCGCGTGCCGATTCACCGATCGCATGCTGAGAGCCAGCTTCAGATTCCGCTACTCAATGCTTCTTCCACAGCATGAATCGGATGATGCGGTTTCCCCGCCAGATAAGCATGACGGAAACGGGTGAAATAGTGCTGCAATTCTGCGGCGGCGGCGAGATCCCCGGCCTGTTCCAGCAGCGCGGCAGCGACTTCGGCGGTGCAGTGCTGGCCTTCGCCGTGGGCCTCGCGCAGCGTGTAGCGCGAGGGCGCAGACACGTTGAGCGACATCACCGGCAACGCATCCAGCCACGGACTTTTGCGGAACATCTTGCGCGCTTCCGTCCAGGTGCCGTCGAGCATAATAAACAGCGGCGGTTTGCCGGTGAGCGGCGGGCTGGTGAGCACTTCGCGATCGGCATCTGCGTAAGACGCCGGGAAAACCACCAGCGGCTGATAATGCGCGTTCTTCACCACCGCCAGCAGCGCGGCATCCGGCTCGGTGCGTGACCAGCCAAACGCCTCGGTGTCCGGCAGCACATCGGCAATTAACCTTCCGGTATTGCTCGGCTTCATCGGCTCGGTATCGAACATCACCAGACAGAAGCGACTGCGCGCTTGCTGAGGCTGGATGGTGGCGCACAGACAGTTTTTCTGCGGCAGCAGGCAGCGTTGGCAACGAATGACACGATTACCGCGCGCAAGAAACGGGCGCGTGGCGCGCGCTAAACGTTGCGCACGTAAGCGCAGAACGGCATTTTCAAACATAAATTCGCAGGCAGGAGAAAAAACGCCAGTGTAATGGAATTAGCCGGGAAAGGTAATAAGGAAGGCCAGCACGCGGCTGGCCATCAGCGGTTTACAGCGATTCGTCGAGCCACTCGTTGAAGGGCGCTTTCGGCATTGCGCCGTTCAGCATGTCGACCATCTCGCCGTTCTTGAACAGCATAATCGTAGGAATGCTGCGAATGCGGAAACGCGCGCTAAGCGCGGGTTCGGCTTCGGTATTCACTTTCACGAAGCGCACCTTGCCGCGCCGCTCGTCGGCGACATCTTTAAACACCGGTGCGAAGTTAACGCACGGGCCACACCACGGCGCCCAGAAGTCGATCACCACCGGCAGATCGTCTTGCAGATACTTATCCAGCGTGGCCGCGGTCGCGTTGGCGACTTCACCGTTGAATAGCTCGCCGCCGCAACGACCACATTTTGCTCCATCAGCCATGCGCGACTCGGGCACGCGGTTGGTTGCCTGACAGGAGGCACAAACTGTATTCATATTTACCTCAACCCGGACCTGTAAATCTGATGATTGCCGGACATTATGAAAAGGTTGAGTGCTATGCTCAATCTGGATTGCCCAATAGGTTCAATAGTTGATAGCTAAGCACCGACACATCAGGTAATCTTCGCGCTCTCAATGCTGGAGGAACAGATGAACGACGAATTTAAAGGCAAAAGCGGCAAGGTAAAAGTGATGTACGTACGTGATGAGGAGAGTGGTCAAAAGCCGAATCCCCGTACCGGCAAAGGCGGCCGTCCTGCTGCGCGCCAGGAAGATAATCGTCGTTCTGGTCCTCGCAGCGGTGCACGTAATAATGAAGAAGGTGGCCGTGGCGGCGCACGCAGCCCGGCACCGCGCGGTGCGAGTAATACCGAACGCGGTCGCAGCTTTGGTCGTGGTGACGATAACCGCAGCTTCGGTGATTCGCCGTGGCGCACCGTTTCTCGTCCGCCGGTCGCGGATGATAGTCAACTGGATGATGCCGCGAACAAGCCGGTCATCGATCCCGAGCAGATTCGCCGTCAGCGTCAGGAAGAGACGCGCGTCTACGGTGAAAATGCCTGTCAGGCGCTGTTCCTGAGCCGTCCGGAAAGCATCGTGCGCGCCTGGTTTATTCAGAGCGTAACACCGCGTTTCCGTGAAACCCTGCGCTGGCTGGCGGCCAACCGCAAAGCCTATCATGTGGTTGAAGATGCTGAGCTGACCAAAGCTTCAGGTACTGAACACCACGGTGGCGTGTGCTTCATCATCAAAAAACGTATGGGCATGCCGGTTACCGAGTGGCTGACCAAGGCCCCCACCAAAGATTGCGTGCTGGCGCTGGAAGATGTCAGCAACCCGCACAACCTTGGCGGCATTATGCGTAGCTGCGCGCACTTCGGTGTGAAAGGTTTGCTGGTGAATGATGCTTCGCTGCTGGAGTCAGGTGCGGCAGTACGTACCGCCGAAGGTGGCGCTGAACACGTACAGGCAATCAGCGGCGAAAGCTTTGCCGATGGCCTGGAAGCGTTCCGTAAAGCGGGTTACACCATCGTTACCACCTCAAGCCACGAAGGCACACCGCTGGCGAAAGCTGAGCTGCCTGCCAAAATGGTGCTGGTGTTGGGTCAGGAGAGCGAAGGTCTGTCAGACAGCGCTTTCCAGCAGGGCGATCTCAGCCTGTCGATTGGTGGCACCGGCAACGTTGAAAGCCTCAACGTGTCAGTGGCGACCGGTATTCTGCTCGCCGAATGGTGGCGTCAGAACGCATAAAAAAACGGGCCGCAAGGCCCGTTTTTGTTTGTCTCGCTTAGTGAGCACCACCGCCGCCACTGCCCGCACCAAATGGTGGACGCGCAAACCACACCAGCACCAGCAAGATCAAGAACACGCCCGCCGATGCCCAGAAGATCTCATTCGCCGAAATAATCAGACCCTGATTGGTAATTTGCTGCGCGATATATGCCGAGGCCTGCTGCTGGGTCATGCCCATGCTTTGCAACTGGTCATACATCTGCTGTGAATTGACGTTGTACGGATTCACCGACTCCGACAGATAGCTATGATGCATCGATTCACGGTTACTCCACATGGTGGTAGTAATTGAGGTACCGATGGAACCCGCCAGCGTACGCACGAAGTTCGACAGGCTTGATGCCGCCGCCATACGTTCTGGCGGTAAGCCTGACAGCGTAATGGTGGTGAGCGGCATAAAGAAGCACGCCACCGCAAAGCCCTGAATAAACTGCGGCCACGCTGATGCACCAAAATCCATCCCCGGCTCAAATGTGTAGGCGCGCCAGTAAAAACAGACGGCATACATGATGAAGCTGAAGGTCACCAGCTTACGCATATCCAGCTTGTGGGCGAAGCGGCCAATGATCGGCGACAGGATCACCGGCAGAATCCCCACCGGTGCCGACGCCAATCCGGCCCAGGTGGCGGTGTAGCCATATACCTCCTGTAACAGCTGCGGCAGCAACACTATCGAGCCGAAGTAAAGCATATAGGCCAGGCTAATCGACAAACAGCCGATGGTGAAGTTGCGCATCTTGAACAACGACAAATCGACTATCGGATGGTCGTCGGTGAGCTCCCACACCAGCAACACCAGCAGCGCCACCACGGCGACCACCATCAGCACAATGATCTCGGTTGAGCTAAACCAGTCGAGCTCTTTTCCGCGATCCAGCATCACCTGCAGCGAGCCAATGCCCACCACCAGCAGTACCAACCCCACCATATCGATCCGGCGGATTTCGGTTTTGGTTTCACGTCCACGCAGCGTTTGCAGCGTCAGTAACACCACCACCAAACCAATCGGTACGTTGATGAAGAAGATCCAGCCCCAGTGATAGTTATCGCTGATCCAGCCGCCGAGAATTGGACCGCAGATCGGTGCCACAATCACCGTCATCGCCCACAGCGAAAGCGCCACGCTGCGTTTCGCTGGCGGATAGTTGTTCAGCAGCAAACTCTGCGACAGCGGAATCAGCGGACCGGCAACCACGCCCTGAATGACGCGGAAGAAGATCAGCATCTCCAGGCTTTCGGACATGCCGCAAGCCCAGGACGCCAGCACAAACAGGATGGTCGACCAGGTAAACAGCTTCACTTCACCGATGCGCTTGGCCAGCCAACCGGTAATCGGAATTGAGATGGCGTTCGCCACCCCGAAAGAGGTAATCACCCAGGTGCCCTGCGAGTTCGAGGCACCGAGGTTACCGGCGATGGTCGGAATCGCCACGTTAGCGATGGTGGAGTCGAGTACCTGCATGAACGTCGCCAGCGACAGGGCGATGGTCATCAGGACTAACGGCGCACCTTCAAGCGGTTTTTGTGCCATAACAGCCTCCCGCGGCGTTAGTCAGCGTTGGCACGAACGATGTCAGTAATCAGCTGGTTAACCGGCGCGAGGTCGATTGCCAACGCATTACTTTCATACGCGGCTTGCGAACGCACGGTGCTGGCCAGCGTGGCACCCTCTTTGTTTTGGGTATCCACTTTCACCAGCGTGGAGAGGCCGATACGCAGCGGATGTTCCGCCACTTGTTTCGGATCCAGCTCGATACGCACCGGCAGACGCTGGACCACTTTGATCCAGTTACCGGTGGCGTTCTGCGCAGGCAGCAGCGAGAAGGCGCTGCCGGTACCCATATCCAGACCCACCACTTTGCCGTGATACTCGACGTCATCGCCGTAGATATCACTGATCACCGTGGCTGATTGGCCGATACGTACACCTGCAAGCTGGGTCTCTTTGAAGTTTGCATCGATCCACAGATTAGTGGACGGCACCACCGCCAACAGCGGGGTGGTGGTGGAGATTTGCGAGCCAACCTGTACGCTGCGACGTGAAATGAAGCCATCAATCGGGCTACGTATTTCAGTACGCTGCAGCGCCAGCCAGGCATCGCGCAGCTCAGCCGCACTCTGCTGCACCGCAGGCTGTTTTTCCAGCGAGGTATTCAGAATCATCGCCTGGTTAGCGTTGTATTGCTGCACTGCCACATCCAGCTGCGCTTTGGCTGTCGCCACGGCATCACGCGAGTGTTGCAGCTCTTCGCGGCCAATCAGATTAGACGCGCCCAGCGGCTCGCGGCGTTTCAGGTCAGCTTCGGCCTGTTCCAGCGCAGTTTGCTGCAGTTTGATGGTAGCTTGATACTGCTTGCCATTGATCATCAGCTGGTGGGTTTGACGCACGCTGGTGGCCAACGCGGTCTGCGCTTTTTCAAACGCCTGCTCGGCATCGGTTTTATCCAGCGACACCAGGACGTCGCCTTTCTTCACCACGTCGGTGTTATCAAACCACACTTTGTTTACGCTGCCAGAAACCTGCGCCATCACCTGCACCTGGTTGCCCGCCACGTACGCATCATCGGTTTCCTGGAAGTGACGCAGCACCAAATACCAGTAAGCCAGATACGAAACACCAATAATTACAAACACGATAGCCAGCAGGATCAGCACACCTTTGCGCTTCTTCTTTTTATTCGCTGGCTGTTGCGGGCTTTGAGCTTCCGCTGTCGCACTCATGTCGTTCTCCACGTTTTCCATTTAGTCGGGATGTGCCGATCCTTCAACACGGTTGCCCGAGTCAAAAAAGCCAGCACTTAAGCGCTGGCCGGACAAAAGGGGATTAAAATAGCGATTTCGGAAGGTGATTGTGTCGCACTTCTTGCTATTAGCGCGACAGGGAAGCGATAACCTGATCTTCGTCCATTTTATCGAGACGGTTAAGTAACTTACGGGTAATCGATTCCAGCTGATCCTGCTCGTTAGTAGAGAGCGAAGACCACAGGTATTGCAGGCTCTGATGCTGCGGTGGCAGCAGCTGGCGCAGGAATTCATTGCCTTTTTCGGTCAAATGCAGATGCAGGCAGCGACGGTCGTTCTCGCTTTCACGACGTTCGATCCAGCCGCGCTTCTCCAGCTCATCAGCGATACGCGTGGCATTGGTGCGTGAAGAGCCGAGGGCAGAACTCAGTTCTGAAGGCTGAATGCTCTGATTTTCCTGTGCATCAAGGGTAATCAGCGCCATGAATAAGGTCTCGTTAATTCCCTGCGCCTTCAACATTTTGTTGCGATTATCCAGCAGTTTACCCTGCATGTGCATGCACAAGCGGGTCAGAATGATCTCCTGCAGCGGAAAATCTTTATGGCGGTTAGCACGGATGTTAAGCATCTGTTCAATGGGAGTAAACGAACTTTCCATTTTAAAAAAACCTCTTAGTTGCAACTGGTATAGTAATGATGGTGACAGATTAAGCGTAGTCACAATTTCCGCAGGTGATTGTTAGCACGATCACATAGTCAACATCTGACATTCCAGGTTGTTCCTTAACCCTGGGCATTTTGCCCTGACATCCCACCTGAACATACAGGCAGCCGATGCCATCAATTCATCTCGGGAAACCTTTTTACAGATAAATAATTTCGCGAGAAAAAATAACTCTGGTGAATAACTGCGCTGCTAACCATAACAAACCCAATCATTAATGAATAGTATTGCTCAGCGGTTTAGAACCATCTTTACGATTTCTAAACACTTTTCGCGCGCCGCTTGTCTACGTAAATCAAGGTGTTGATTAACATGCTCTTAACAACGCCCGCGCGAATGCGACACCAGCCAAAGTGATGGAATTTGATCGCTAAACGGGAAGCAGTCATTGCGTGCGGATAAGAGAGATAATCATTTGTAGGTAATAGTAACCGAAAAAATTATTTCAATGGTGTGTTAATTAACAGGACGTACCAGTGCGCTATAGCGCACGCTTCGCTTATCTGGGGAAAGGAAAAGGGGAGAGGCAGCCATTTACCGTAGCGGCGCAATTTATTGCGCTGAGTTCCTGAAGTGGAATTATTCCATGAAAAACGGCGCGATAAATCGCGCCGCTACAATACTAACGCTAATGTAAATGCGTTACTTCGCTGCCGCCAGTGCGTCCTGAATCCACTTATCGAATTCCGCCTGGTGACCTTTGATCCAGCCATCAACGTGGCCATTGATATCGGCTTCAGAAGCATGGCCCGCATGCATCGCCGCATTCTCGGCGTTGATGTCGCCAATCGGCAGCTTCATCTCAGCAAAAAGCTTTGCCGCGGCCGGATTTTTCTCGGTCCAGGCTTTGTTGGCGACGATATGCATGGTGTTCACCGGGAAACCGTAGTTAGCCCCGTTCGCCAGCTTGGTATCGACTTTGCTCTGCTCGCCCGGCAGTGAAGAGAACGGCACCTGCAGCCATACCACATCTTTACCCGGCTTCAGCACGTCGCTGACCCAATACGGCGTCCAGGTGTAATAGAACACCGGTTTGCCCTGTTTAAAGCGCGTGATGGTATCGGCGATCATCGCCGAGTAGTTGCCCTGATTGTGCTCCACGGTGTTGCTCAGCTTGTAGGCATCAATCTGGTGATTAATCACCGCTTCACAGCCCCAGCCTGGCGTACAGCCGGTCAAATCCGCTTTGCCATCACCATTGGTATCAAACAGTTTGGCGATCTTGGGATCTTTCAGCTGTTCAATATTGGTGATGTGATACTGCTCGGCGGTTTTCTTATCGATCAGGTAACCCTGAGCCGCGCCACCGACGTAAGTGCCCTGGCGATAAAACTTCGCATCGCCGCCCGCGGCTTTATACATATCGTCGTGCAGCGGTTGCCAGTTGGTGGCAATAAAGGTGGCATCACCGGCTGCGATGGTGGTGTACGCCACGTTGTAATCAATCTCGCTTGGCTTCTCAACGGTATAGCCGAGTTTCTCCAGCGCGCGGCTTACCAGCAGCGTCTGGAAGGTCTCTTCAGAGATGGTACTCTGCGTCGGTTTAACGGTGATGCCTTTACCGGGCAGGTCGGCGGCGGACACGTGCGTCGCGGCGAACGTCGTCAGGACGGCGGCGATGAGAGCTGTCTTGCGCATAGTCATTCCTTATTTTACGTGTTACGTCGAAGACGGGCGGCCGCAGCGGACCGCCCATTGAAATCAGGCTTTTTTACTGAAAGGGCGCATCAGCAGACCGAGCGGGCCAGTGCTGTACCAGTGACGGCTGCCACGGCTGCGGCTGTCGCGGCCCATCGACTGCGTCAAGCGATCGAGGATAATGGCGAGGATCACGATGCCCACGCCGCCGACGGTGGCGAGGCCCATATCCAGGCGACCAATGCCGCGCAGCACCATCTGACCGAGACCGCCAACCGCGATCATCGAGGCGATCACCACCATCGACAGCGCCAGCATCAGCGTCTGGTTTACGCCAGCCATGATGGTCGGCATCGCCAGCGGCAGCTGCACTTTGAACAGCATCTGACGCGGGCTGGCACCGAAGGATTCACTCGCTTCAATCAGGTCGGCTGGTACCTGCTTAATCCCAAGAATGGTGAGGCGCACAATCGGCGGCAGCGCAAAGATAATGGTCACCACTACGCCCGGCACGTTGCCGATACCAAACAGCATGACGATCGGCACCAGATAGACGAAGGCCGGCGTGGTCTGCATTGCATCCAGCAGCGGACGAATAATGCGCGCGGCACGTTCACTGCGCGCCAGCCAGATGCCGAGCGGCAAGCCGATGATGATGCAGAACAGCAGGGCGGTTAGCACCAGCGCCAGCGTCACCATCGCCTGCGACCAGGCACCAATCGCGCCAATGGCAATCAGCGAGACCAGCGTAGCAATCCCCATCGCCGGGCTGGCGATCTGCCAGGCGATCAGTGCGAACACCACAATCGCTACCGGCGCGGGCATGCCGAGCAGTAACTGCTGGAACGCGCTGAGGATGTAATCCACCGGCACGCGAATGCCCTGAAACACCGGACGGAAATGGCTGACCACCCAATCGATGCCTTCAGTCACCCAGCTATCAAGCGGAATCCAGGTTTTATGGAACGGGTCCATGAGGTTGAAATGTTCCGGCGCGGGAGCGGGTGCGCTGCTCAGCCAGTCGCTGCTGCTGGCAGCATTGCTGGCGGCATCGTGGCCACCGCTGCTGGCGGCGGAGGGATCGCCCCATGCATCGGCGCTGCCGGAGCTGCTATCTGCAGGCGCGGCACCGCCGCTCGCCCAGGGATCGCTGCTGCTGGCGGCGGGGCTGGTATCAGTGGTGGCAGGTTGCTGGGTGGTTTGGCTGGCGCTTTCCCACGGATTCGCTGTTTGTTCGCTCATGATTAGGCTCCTTCACGGTCTAAAGCACGCAACAGCATGCTTTTCGAAATGATACCGACGTACTGATTCTCTTCGCTGACTACCGGCACGGCGCAGGGCGCTTGTGCCACATGCGACAGCAGATCGTTCAGGGAGGTATCGGCAGGAACCGCTAAGGGCGTGTCGAGCAGCGCGCTATCCAGCCCTTCACCGGCCGCCAGCGCGGCTTTCAATGAATCGGTGGACACCACGCCAACAAACTTCTGTTTCTCCAGCACGTAGCCATATTCGCGATCTTCATCCTGCAGCAGCTTGATGGCGGATCGCGGACCAAAACCGGCGGCTTTGCGGATCAGTGAACCCGCACTGCGACGCGCAATATCTTTGGCGCTAAACACGTGACTAATATCGACGCCGCGGAAGAAGGTGCGCACATAATCATTGGCAGGATTATTGAGGATTTCATCCGGCGTGCCGACCTGTACCACTTCGCCGCCCTGCATAATGGCAATGCGGTCGCCAATACGCATCGCTTCATCGAGGTCGTGAGAAATAAATACAATGGTACGCTGATGTTTGGCCTGCAGTTTTACCAGTTCATCCTGCATTTCGGTACGAATCAACGGATCAAGTGCTGAGAAAGCTTCATCCATTAATAAAATATCAGGATTAATCGCCAATGCGCGGGCTAATCCAACGCGTTGACGCATACCGCCAGAAAGTTCATCGGGATAAGAGTGGGCGTAATTATCCAGGCCAACCTGACGCAATGCTTCCAGCGCTTTTTCCTGACGTTCGGCTAAAGGAATGCCGGCTAATTCCATGCCAAAGGCGGCATTATTTAGCACAGTCATGTGTGGCATCAGCGCGAAGGATTGAAATACCATACTGATCTTATTTCTGCGGACTTCACGCAGTTCTGATTCCGATATTTTGGCAATATCGACACCGTCTATGATTACCTGGCCGCGAGTGGGCTCGATCAGACGATTGAGAAGGCGAACCATGGTGGACTTACCTGAACCTGAAAGCCCCATGATGACGAAGATCTCGCCTTCTTCAATGGCCAGACTGGCATTTTTGACGCCAACAGAGAGGCCGGTTTTTGCCAGAATACTCTCTTTGCTTTCGCCTTTATCGATCAGCTTAAATGCCTTTTCGGGATTATCCCCAAATACCTTATATAAATTCTTTACTTCGAGTTTAATTGCCATGCAGTAATTAATTTCCCGGTTAAATGTTTAACTATTTCTTGTTGTGGTCCTGATTAAAATTAAGCGCCCTATACCCTAACATAGTGAAATTATCTGACAACCCTGAATGGCGATATTCGGCGGTGCGCGTAGCGGTCAATCGCTAAAATCGCCAGTGCTCACAAGGGATGCGCGTGGATTAATTTTTTGCATTTGAGAAGTGAATTTATGTGCGTTTCAGTCCGTTTCTGGTGCAGAGTGGCCGAAAATCAATCCAAAAAGAAGAAATATAATTGAAATAAATGGGTGAGAAGAGCGGAAATAAGATTGGTTTAAAAAATAATTATCACTGAATTAATACGCTAAATAATTCGCGTCACAGCAAGGCGACAAGCCCGCTCGACCCAGCAGCATAGTGAACTATGTGACTGGGAAGAGTGGGCGCAGTCAACGCTGCTGTGCCAAAAGTAGGTGCCTCCAGGCAACGCGAAGTATGACGCGTATTAAAAATTCCAATCTTCGTCTTCGGTTTCTACGGCTTTCCCCATTACATAAGAGGAGCCTGAACCTGAGAAGAAGTCGTGGTTTTCATCGGCGTTGGGCGACAGCGCGGACAAAATCGCCGGGTTCACGGTGGTCAGTTCGGCCGGGAACAGCGCTTCGTAGCCGAGGTTCATTAGCGCTTTATTGGCGTTGTAGTGCAGGAAGGTTTTCACCTCTTCCGCCCAACCGACTTCACCGTACAAGGCTTCGGTATACACCACTTCGTTTTCGTACAGCGCCAGCAGCAAATCAATCGCGAACTGCTGCAGCTCTTCGCGGCGGCCAGCATCGACGTTTTCCAGCGCCTTTTGGTACTTATAGCCGATGTAGTAACCGTGTACCGCTTCGTCGCGAATGATCAGGCGAATCAGATCTGCGGTGTTGGTCAGCTTGCCACGGCTCGACCAATACATCGGCAGCCAGAAACCGGAGTAGAACAGGAACGATTCAAGGAACACGCTGGCGATTTTCTTCTTGAGCGGATCCTCGGCGCGATAGTGCTCCAGCACAATCTTCGCCTTGTTCTGCAACGCTTCATTCTCTTCACTCCAGCGGTACGCCGCATCGACATCTGCGGTGTTACACAGCGTGGAGAAAATCGAACTGTACGAACGCGCATGCACTGCTTCCATAAAGGAGACGTTCGACAGCACAGCTTCCTCGTGTGGCGTAATCGCATCTTCCATCAGGCCAGGCGCACCAATCACGTTCTGGATGGTGTCGAGCAGCGTCAATCCGGTAAACACCCGAATAGTCAGCTGCTGTTGCTGGTGGTCCAGCGACTGCCACGCTGGCAAATCGTTGGAGAGCGGCACTTTTTCCGGCAGCCAGAAATTACTGGTCAGTCGGTTCCACACTTCGAGGTCTTTTTCGTCCTGGATGCGGTTCCAGTTAATGGCTTGAATTTGTTTTAGTTGCATAGTTTTCATCACAGTGAGCAGGAGACGCAGCCCTGCACCTCGGTGCCTTGAAGCGCCATCTGGCGCAGACGGATGTAATAGAGCGTTTTGATGCCTTTTTTCCACGCGTAGATCTGCGCTTTGTTAATATCGCGCGTGGTGACGTCGTCGCGGAAGAACAGCGTCAGCGACAGGCCTTGATCGACGTGCTGCGTGGCTTCGGCGTAGGTATCAATAATCGCTTCCGGCCCAATGGAGTACGCATCCTGATAGAGGTCGAGATTGTCGTTGGTCATAAACGGCGCCGGATAGTAAACGCGGCCGGTTTTGCCCTCTTTACGGATCTCAATGCGCGACACAATCGGGTGAATGCTGGAGGTCGCATGGTTGATGTACGAGATCGAACCGGTGGGCGGAATCGCCTGCAGGTTCTGGTTGTACAGCCCATGTTGCATCACTGCTGCACGCAGCGCTTGCCAGTCGGCCTGCGTTGGCAGAGTCAGTCCGGCATCGGCGAACAGTTTTGCCACGCGCGCGGTGCGCGGCAGCCAGCGCTGTTCGACATATTTATCGAAGTAACTGCCGCTGGCGTATTTCGACTCGGCGAAACCGTCGAAACTCTTCTGATGCTCCTGCGCCAGCAGATTCGAGGTGCGCACGGCGTGATAGGTGACGCAATAGAAGTAAAGATTGGTGAAATCCAGCGCCTCTTCTGAACCGTACGCCATGCCTTCGCGCGCCAGATAACCATGCAGGTTCATCTGACCGAGGCCAATCGCGTGCGAGCGGCGATTGCCTTCCGCCACCGAAGGCACCGAATTGATCTCACTCATCTCGGAAACGGCGGTCAGTGCACGCACGGCGGTTTCCACGGTTTGCGCCAGATTGCGCGAATCCATGGCATGCGCAATGTTGAGAGAGCCGAGGTTGCAGGAGATATCTTTGCCGACGCGACGATAGCTAAGATCGTCATTGAATTCGCTGGCGCTGTTAACCTGCAAAATCTCGGAACAGAGATTACTCATGTTGATGCGCCCGGCAATCGGGTTGCTGCGGTTCACGCTGTCTTCAAACATGATGTACGGGTAGCCCGATTCAAACTGAATCTCCGCCAGCGTCTGGAAGAAATCGCGCGGCTTGATGTAGGTTTTGGTGATGCGATCGTCCGCCAGCATCTCGTCGTAATGCTCGCTGATGCTGATATCACCAAAGGCTTTGCCGTAGATGCGCTCGACATCGTACGGCGAGAACAGCGCCATATCGCGATTCTCTTTCGCCAGCTGGAAGGTGATATCCGGGATCACCACGCCGAGCGACAGCGTTTTGATGCGGATCTTCTCGTCGGCGTTTTCACGTTTGGTATCGAGAAAGCGGAAAATATCCGGGTGATGCGCATTCAGCCACACCGCACCTGCGCCCTGACGTGCACCCAGCTGGTTAGCGTAGGAGAACGCATCTTCCAGCATCTTCATCACCGGAATTACGCCGGACGACTGGTTCTCAATACGCTTAATCGGCGCGCCCGATTCACGCAGGTTAGAGAGCAGGAACGCTACGCCGCCGCCGCGTTTCGACAGTTGCAGCGCCGAGTTCACCGCGCGACCAATCGATTCCATGTTGTCTTCGATGCGCAGCAGGAAGCAGGAGACCAGCTCGCCGCGCTGCTGCTTACCGCAGTTAAGGAAGGTTGGTGTAGCGGGTTGGAAGCGACCGCTCAACATTTCCGCCAACAGCTCGCGCGCTAAGGTTTCATTGCCGCGTGCCAGCGTCAGCGCCACCATGCAGGCGCGCTGTTCGAAGGTTTCCAGATAGCGTTTGCCGTCGAAGGTTTTCAACGTGTAGCTGGTGTAAAACTTCCACGCCCCGAGGAAGGTGTGAAAGGCGAAACCTGCCGCATCAGCTTCATCGTGCAGCTGACACAGGAAATCGAAAGCGTACTGATTCAGCACCTCGGCTTCGTAGTAGCCTTCGGCCACCAGATAGCGCAGGCGCTCGCCTGCCGAGGCAAACTGCACGGTATTGGGTTGTACATGCTGCAGGAAGAACTGGCGCGTCGCTTCGTGATCTTTACTGAACTGGATGCGGCCATCGGCGTCATACAGGTTCAGCATCGCGTTAAGCGCGTGGTAATCAGTCAGCGAGCTGTTTAGGGTGTCTGTCGTTGCCAAAATTGGGTCACTCCCGCTTTTACATTAGCGATATCGTCGGGGGTTCCCATCAGCTCAAAGCGGTAGAGATAGGGAACCTGACATTTCTGCGCAATGATGTCGCCCGCCAGGCAATAGCCTTCACCGAAGTTGCGGTTACCGGCAGCGATCACCCCGCGAATCCCGCGTCGGTTGGCATCATCATTGAGGAATTGAATCACTTGTCTCGGCACCGCACCGCGCGAACTGCCGCCGCCGTAGCTCGGCACCACTAAAATGTAGGGCTGTTCGATATGCAGGCGCTGCTTGCCGTCAACCGGAATGCGGCGGGCAGGCAGCCCAAGACGCGTGATGAATCGGTGCGTGTTTTCCGACTGGCTAGAGAAATAGACCAGTGGAAACATGGCTTATCCCCCGACGGCCGCGAGCTGGCTCAGGCTGGCAATTTTGTCGGGACGGAAGCCACTCCAGTGATCGTCTTGCGTCATCACCACTGGCACCTGGCGATAGCCGAGAGATTTGAGGTTGTCGATGGCTTCAGGTTGGGTATCAAGGTTGATCAGCTGATAGTCGATACCTTTGCGGTCCATGGCATTTTTTGTCGCATTGCACTGGACACAGTTGTCTTTGGTGTAAATAATAATGCGCATGATTCGTATTTCCCTTTGATTGCGGTCAGATTGCGAGATACGAAGCAAATTCCTGTTTGCATCGAACTTCGTCCTTGACGACATTTGGTAGTTAGTTGATGGGTTGAATACTAGATGTAGTGGGTAAAAGGGTCAAGCCCACCAGATATAGGGCTTTGTGATTATGATCTTCGGATATTCGCTAAGGCCAGAGATCATGCGCCTTCCAGGCCGGAAAAATTTTTTGTAAAGGGAATGGAGTGGGAAGGTTGGTTGGATTTTGTGCGATTTGACCCTCATCCCAGCCTTCTCCCGCAAGCGGGAGAAGGAGCCGATCCAGCATAGGTGTTACAGTTGAACGCCACCTAAACATTCCCTCTCCCGCCTGCGGGAGAGGGTTAGGGAGAGGGAAAGCGCGCACTATCTCGCGCCCACAAAAAAGCCCCGCATCAGCGAGGCTCATTGCATCAACGAACACATGCTTATCGGCGTGAAGACACCAGCAACGCGCCAAGCACTAAGCCTATCGCCGCACCGACGCCCACGCCGTGCCACGGCTTGTCGTGGACATAGGCGTCAACCTGCGTACCCGCATCACGTGCCGCTTGCGATACGCGACTCTGTCCGCCGCTCAGTTTGGCACGCGTCTGCTTTAACAGCGCCTGCGCCTGGCTACGGGCATTATCGACTTCGTCTTTAGCTTCACTGCCATAAGATTTAAGTAACGCCTCTAGCGAATCGGCTAGTTCGTTTACATCCTGATTGATATCAATGTCATCGTTTTTTGCGCTTCGATTAAACATTTTTTAGCTCCCTTTGATTTAAAACGTAATACTTAGTGTAGACGAAGCGTGATTAAACGCAGGGATGTGCCAGGCTTTAGGGAAAATTCCGAATGCCCATGCCATCCTGCTGCTGTAAGGTTGCGGGGCTGTGAGAAGAGAGGAGCAAGCATGTATTTACGACCAGATGAGGTAGCGCGCGTACTTGAGAAAGTGGGCTTCGAAATGGATACCCAAACGCCAAAAATTTACGGTTATCGTCGCGGCGAAAACTATGTGTACGTCAATCGCGAAGCGCGTATGGGACGGACCGCCTTAATCATTCACCCGACGCTGAAAGAGAAAAGCCAGAGCTTTGCTGAACCGGCTTCAGAGATGAAAACCTGCGATCACTACACGCAATTCCCACTCTATTTAATGGGCGATTCGCAGGAGCATTACGGCATTCCGCACGGCTTCAGCTCGCGCGTTGCGCTTGAGCGTTATCTGCAAGGCGTATTTGGCGCCTGAACTTGCGCCCCGTTTCACGCGGGGCCGCAAACCCTGACTCAATCCTCTCCTTCTGCCCCGTTGCAAATCCGCACGCTGACGCGTATAACCTTGTGTCCATATAGATGTTCAGACGTCCATACGGATAAATATCATGCAAACTCAGGATACGCCTCCTCAGGAAAACTTTAAGCGCACCATGAAAGTGCGGCATCTGGTGATGCTGTCGCTGGGCGGTGTGATCGGAACCGGGCTGTTCTTCAATACCGGCTACATCATCTCAACCACCGGTGCAGCCGGCACTTTGCTGGCCTATCTGATTGGTGCGCTGGTGGTGTGGCTGGTGATGGTCTGTCTTGGCGAACTGGCCGTGGCGATGCCGGAAACCGGCGCGTTCCACGTCTATGCCGCGCGCTATCTCAGTCCGGCCACCGGTTATACCGTCGCCTGGCTTTACTGGCTCACCTGGACGGTGGCGCTGGGTTCCAGCCTGACCGCCGCCGGGTTCTGTATGCAGTATTGGTTCCCAAGCGTGCCGGTGTGGACGTGGTGTCTGGTGTTCTGCATCGCTATTTATCTGCTGAATATCGTCTCAACGCGCTTCTTTGCCGAAGGTGAATTCTGGTTCTCCATCATTAAAGTGATCACCATCATCGCCTTTATCATTCTCGGTGCGGGCGCGATCTTTGGTTTTATCCCGATGAAAGACGGCAGTGCTGCGCCGGGATTACACAATCTCACCGCTTCCGGCTGGCTGCCGCACGGCACGCTGCCGATTCTGATGACCATGGTAGCGGTCAACTTCGCTTTCTCGGGCACGGAATTGATCGGCATCGCCGCCGGTGAAACCGAGCAGCCACAAAAAGCGCTGCCGCTGGCGATCCGCACCACCGTCGCACGGTTGATCATCTTCTTTATCGGCACGGTATTTGTGCTGGCGGCGCTGATCCCGATGGATCAGGCCGGGATCGTCAAAAGCCCGTTTGTGCTGGTGTTTGAAAAGATCGGCATCCCGTACGCGGCGGATATTTTCAACTTCGTGATCCTCACCGCCATTCTCTCCGCCGCCAACTCCGGCCTGTATGCTTCTGGCCGCATGTTGTGGTCGCTGGCTAATGAGAAGACGCTGCCGCGCTGTTTTGCGCGCGTCAACCGTCGTGGCATTCCGGTGCTGGCGCTGACCGTGAGCATGATTGGCGGCTTGCTGGCGCTGTTCTCCAGTGTGATTGCGCCGGACACAGTGTTTGTGGCGCTGTCGGCGATTTCCGGTTTTGCCGTGGTGGCGGTGTGGCTCAGCATCTGCGCCTCGCACTATGTGTTCCGTCGTCGCCATCTGCAGGCGGGCGGCAGCTTACAACAGCTGGCGTATCGCGCGCCGCTCTATCCGCTGACGCCGATTCTGGGCTTCCTGTTATGCCTGCTGGCGTGCGTCGGACTGGCATTCGATCCATCGCAGCGTATTGCGCTGTGGTGCGGCATTCCGTTTGTGCTGTTCTGCTATGCCGCATACCATGTCACGCAACGACGCAAGTCATCCCTTAAGGCTGAGGAGGCCAACGATGTCGCGTAATCCTATCGCGCAGGCTCTAACCCAAACTGACACGTTGATTCTGGATGGCGCGCTGGCGACCGAGCTGGAGGCGCGCGGCTGCAATCTGGCCGATGCGCTGTGGTCGGCCAAAGTGCTGATGGAAAATCCTGAGCTGATTTATCAGGTGCATCACGACTACTTTGCTGCCGGCGCGCATGTGGCGATCACCGCCAGCTACCAAGCCACGCCGCAGGGTTTTGCCGCGCGCGGCTTAGATGAAGCGCAGGCGCTGGCACTGATCACCCAGAGCGTACAGCTGGCGCAGCGCGCGCGTGATGACTATCGCGCATCTTCCGCCAGCACCGCGCCCTTGCTGGTGGCCGGTTCGGTCGGGCCGTATGGCGCTTTTCTGGCCAATGGTGCGGAGTATCGCGGTGATTACGCGCTGCCGGAAGAGGAGATGAAAGCGTTCCACCGTCCGCGCGTGAAGGCGTTGCTGGAAGCGGGTGTCGATCTGCTGGCCTGTGAAACGTTGCCGTCCTTTACCGAAGCGCAGGCGCTGGTGAGTTTACTGGCTGAATTCCCTGCCAGCAACGCGTGGTTCTCCTTTACCTTGCGCGATGCCGAACACATCAGCGACGGCACGCCGTTGAGTAAAGTGGCTGAGCTGGTGCATGCGGCACCGCAGGTGGTGGCGGTTGGCATCAACTGCGTGGCGCTGGAGAGCGTAACGCCCGCTCTGCGCCGCTTCCAGGCGCTGTGTGATAAGCCGCTGCTGGTCTATCCGAACTCCGGCGAGCAGTACGATGCCAGCAGCAAAACCTGGCACTCCGCGCCGTCGGGCTGCACGCTGCATGACAAATTCGCTGAATGGCAGCAGGCGGGCGCACGTCTGATTGGCGGCTGCTGCCGTACCACGCCGCAGGATATCGCGGCGATTGCTGCTTGTTGTCAACCGCAATAAAGCGCAGAAAATCATCAGTGATAGCGCGATTAAGCACAGAAGGGCAGTTTACACTGTCCTATCTGATGCTGAAGCGGACCTGCTATGAACCTGCGACCTCTTTTTCCTGCCTGTGCGCTGCTGCTGAGCGGCTGCGCCACCATTGTCGGCACTGAAACGCAACCGGTGAAAATCGACTCCCTGCCGCAAGGCGCGCGTTTCACCGTGCAGGATGAGACCGGACGCGCGGTGGCGCAGGGCTATACCCCGCAAACCGTCGAGCTGGCGAAATCGACCGGGAATTATTTTGGTAAGAAGCACTATCAGGTGATGCTGGAGAGTCCGGGCTATGTGCCGCTAACCTTGCCGATCGAGGCCAATGCCAATCTGTGGTATTTGCTCGGCAATATTCCGCTGTTGGGCTTCCCCGGCTGGCTGCTGGTCGATCCCTTCTACGGCGGCATGTACGATCTCAAACCAGAACATCCGCAGCCGAAGCTGAACGTCGTCGGCGCGCGGGGTTGAGAAGTGTTGGTCGCCGGCAATGGCGACCATACGTTTACTGCGCGGTAGGCTTCACCATCGCATTGGCGCTTTTATGCTGCGCCAGATGTTGCTGCTGGAAAATGCACATGCGGATGGTGTTGCGGTATTCGCCGTTAATGAAAAATTCGTGCTTCAGTACGCCTTCCACCTCAAAACCCAGCTTGGTGTAGATATGCACTGCCTTTTTATTCTCTTCATCGACAATCAGATAGAGTTTGTAGAGATTTAGCACCGAAAAGCCGTAATCCATCGCCAGCTTTGCCGCTTTGGTGGCTAAGCCTTTGCCCTGATGGGAAGGATCGATAATGATCTGAAACTCAGCGCGGCGATGCACGTGATTAATCTCGACCAACTCCACCAACCCGGCTTTGTGTCCATCATGCTCCACCACAAAGCGGCGCTCGGTCTGGTCATGGATATGTTTGTCATACAGATCCGAAAGCTCGACAAACGCTTCGTACGGTTCTTCAAACCAGTAACGCATCACGCTGGCGTTGTTATCTAATTGGTGCACAAAGCGTAAATCTTCCCGCTCCAGCGGACGTAACTTAACCGTCATACGGTGTTCCTTGTTGTTGAATGTTGCTCCACGATGCGGCCCTGCGCCATACGCGCCGCGCGATCGCACATGTGATCGATCACATCCGGATCGTGGCTGACCAGCACCATGGTTAAACCATCTTTTTGCTTTAGATCGTTGAGCAGGTTGAGGATCTCAGCCTGCACCGACATGTCCAGCGCCGAGGTCGGCTCATCCAGCAGCAGGATCTTGGGTTCCAGCAGCAGGGCGCGCACAATCGCTACGCGCTGACGCTGACCGCCTGAAAGCTGATGCGGATAGCGATCCGCCAGCGCCGGATCGAGCCCGACACGGCGGAACCCGGCATTAATGCGGTCGTCGATGTTATCACGTTTGAGCATTTTCAGCGGTTCCGCCAGCGTGCGACGCAGGCGATGGCGCGGATGCAGCGAAGCGTAGGGATCCTGAAACACCATCTGCACATCGCGGCGCAGCTGGCCGGTAAACGCTTTGCCGGGCTGCACGGCGGTGCCCGCCAGCGACATGCTGCCGCTCCAGTGCGGATTCAATCCCGCCAGCACCCACAGCAGCGACGACTTGCCGCAGCCGGACGGACCAACCAGACCAAAACACTCACCGGCCGCGACCTGCAGCGACACATCGTGCACCACGGTGCGCAGCTCGTAACCTTGCTTGTGCGAAACGCTGAGGTTCGCTAACTCAATCATAATTCTTCTCCAGCGCGGCACGATCCAGCACCGGCAAACGCTCGCCGTGCGTGGCTTTACTCGGGCGACAGGCCCACAAGGTGCTGGTGTAAGGATGGCTGGCGTTGGAGAGTTCGGACGCCGGCAAGGTATCCAGCACGCGGCCCTGATACATCACCATCACACGTTCGCAGTGCTCGGAAACCTGTTGCAGATCGTGGCTGATCAGCAGCAAACCCATGTTGCGCTGCTCAACCAGACGACGAATTAGCGCCAGCACCTGATCGCGCATCGCGTGATCGAGTGCCGACGTAGGTTCATCGGCGATCAGCAGTTCAGGATCGGTGATCAGGGCGATCGCCAGCATCACGCGTTGCCCCATGCCGCCAGAAAGTTGATGCGGATAGCGTTTCATCAGCTGACGCGGATCGGGCAAGCCCACCGCATCCAGCATCTCGCACACTTTCTCTTTGCGTTCGGCGCGGCTCAATTTGTGGTGCAGCACCAGCGGTTCTTCCACCTGCCAGCCAATGGTGCGCGTGGGATTGAGCGCATATTTCGGATCCTGCATCACCATCGCCACTTTGCTGCCGCGCAGTTGAATCCAGTCACGCTCGCGCAGGCTCAGCGCATCGGTGCCGACAATCTGCAAACGGTCGGCCTGCAAGTGCAGCGAAGGTGACAGTAAGCCCATCAGCGTGCGCGCGGTGAGTGATTTACCGGAACCGGATTCACCCACCAGCGCCACGCGCTCGCGGCCAATTTGAAAGCCGATGTTATCGACCAGCAGCGCATCATCGCTGCGAATCGTCAGGCCTTGTACATCAATTAACAGATCATTTGGCATGACGAGTATCCAGTCGGTCACGCAGGCCATCGCCTGTCAGGTTAAACGCCAGGCTGGCGAACAGAATCGCGCCGCCGGGTGCGGCGGCAACCCACCATTGGTCGAAGATCACTTTACTGCCTTCTGCCACCATCGAACCCCATTCGGCGGTAGGCGGTTGCACGCCCATGCCAAGGAAGCCGAGGCCCGCCGCTGAAAGAATGATTCCGCCGAGGCTCAGCGCGGCACGCACCACCGCCGTTGGCATACACAGCGGCAGAATGTGGCCAAACATCAGGCGTAAACCGGTGATGCCCTGCATGCGCGCGGCGGCGAGATAATCACTGCGGCGCAGCGCCAGCGTTTCCGCGCGCGCCTGACGGGCAAATGGCGGCCAGCTGGTGAGCGCCAGCGCCAGTGCGCCATTCATCAAGCCGGGGCCGAGCATGGCGACCAGCGCCAGCGCGATCACCAGATTCGGCAGCGACAGGAAGATATCGGTTATGCGCATCAACACGCGCTCGGTCCAGCCGCCCACGTAACCGGCGGTGATGCCGACCAGCAGGCCAACCGGAATGGTCAGCACCAGAATCAGTGACACCAACAGCAGCGTTGGGCGCGCGCCATAAATTACGCGTGACAGCAGATCGCGGCCAAAGCCATCGGTGCCAAACCAGTGCAGCGCCGACGGCGCCTGCAAACGCTGGGAGATGATCTGCGCATTGGGATCGAAAGGCGCCAGCAATGGCGCGAACAACGCCATCGCCACCACAATCAGCACCAACGTCAGGCCGATGGAAAGCGAGGTCACGCGCGCGCGGCGGCGGCGCGGACGCAGCGTTTCCAGTTCAGAGAGTTGTTGAGTCATCGGGTTCTCGGATCGGTTAACCAGGTCAGGGCATCGGCCAGCGCGTTGAGCAGAATAAAGCAGCTGCCAATTAGCAAGGTCGAGCCGAGAATCGCCGGTACATCGGAGGAAAACAGCGCGTTAGTCATGTAGCGACCAACGCCCGGCCAGGCAAATACCGTTTCGGTCAGTACCGAACCTTCCAGCAGCGTGGCGTAGGAGAGGGCGATAACGGTAATCAGCGTGCCCAGCACGTTGGGGAAAATATGACGCAGTAAAATGCGGCCACGGCTGGCACCTTTCGCACGCGCCAGCACCACATACTCTTTACTGCTCTCTTCCAGCAGCGCCGCGCGCAGCAGGCGCGTAATGCCCGCCATCGCCAGCAGGCCGAGAATCACCACCGGCAGCCACAAGTGGGCAATCGCATTGTGGAACATCTCGGGATCGCCGGACATCCAGCTATCAATCAGCACAAAGCCGGTTTTTGGCTCCAGCGTGTAGATCCAGATGTCATCAAGCTGGCCCGGTCCGGCGGACCAGTGCAGCACGGCATAAAACAGCAGCAAACCCAGCAAGCCGAGCCAGAACACCGGCACCGAGTAGCCGAGCAGCGAAACAAAACGCGCCACGTTATCGATGATGCTGCCCGGCTTCCACGCCGCCAGCAGCGCTAAGGTAATGCCGAACACCGCGGCAAAAATCATCGCGCAGGTGGCCAGCTCAATGGTGGCCGGGAAGGTGCGCATCAGATCGGCGCTGACCGGTTGATTGGTCAGATGCGATAAGCCGAGA
The DNA here is from genome assembly GCF_002858935.1 of Pantoea endophytica. GTDB lineage: Bacteria > Pseudomonadota > Gammaproteobacteria > Enterobacterales > Enterobacteriaceae > Pantoea > Pantoea leporis. Next base: position 28,598 of record NZ_PJRT01000028.1, read on the forward strand.
TCGCCGCGCGCCAAATGGCTGATATAGCGCCAGAACTGCACCAGCACCGGCTGATCAAGACCGAGATCGTGTCGCACCTGCGCGTAGGTGGCTTCGCTGGCGTGATCGCCTGCGATCTGTTGCACCGGATCGACTGGCGAAAGGTGCGACAGCATAAAAGTGAACGCTAACAAACCGACCAACGTCACCAGCAGCGAGAGCAGGCTGGTGACGATGTGGCTAACGCGTTGCCAAAGTGGCCGGGCGAACCCGGCCTGTGAAGCTGACACTGCCATTACTTAGAAACCTGCGAGTAATACACCATGTCCGGGTTGATGCCCTGCACATAGCCTTGCAGATTGTCGCGCAGCGCAATCAGGTTTTTCGCCTGCAAGCCAATCACGTACGGCGAGTTCTTCAGCACTTCACGCTGCATCGCCTGATAGAGTTCGACGCGCTTGTTGTTATCGCTCTCGGCGGTGGCGGCCAACGTTTGCTTGTTCAGCTCCGGGATGTGCCAGTCAGAACGGTAAGCCACGGTTTTGCTGCCATCTTCCGGGTTGTAAGCGAAGGACGCGGCGTTGGTGTTGGGATCGAAATAGTCTGCGCCCCAGGCGTTCAGGGTGGCTTCATATTTGTGCGCCTTCACGCGGGTCGAGACTTCAGAGCTCAGGCCAGGTTGCACTTCCACCTTCACGCCGCCTTTGGCAAAGCTACCCTGCAGCGCCTGCGCGATATCGAGGTAAGGCGGCTGGTTGCTGGTGGAAAGCGTGAAGCTGACGTTGGTCAGACCGGCTTTCTTCAGAATCGCTTTGGCTTTTTCAGGATCGTAAGTGTATGGCGTGTCGTTGATTGCGCCGAGGAAGCCTTTCGGCAGGAAGGTTTGATGCACGTCGAACTGGCCTTTCAGCAGGTCGTTAGCGATACCTTTATAGTCGAATAGGTATCGAGCTGCTTCCCACAGCGCCGGGTTCTTCAGCACCGGGTTTTCACCGATGTTGAACTGAATGTAGTAGAGCGACGCCATCGGAATCGCTTCAGTCTTCACGCCCGCTTTGCCTTTCAACGAGGCGATTTGATCCGCACCGAGGTTACGCGCGATATCCACATCGCCCTGTTCCAGCAGCAGACGACGCGCAGCCGGTTCCGGAACGTTTTTGATCAGGATATTTTTCAGCTTCGGAGCACCCGCTGGCGAAGTTGGATTCGCGCTCAGCAGAATCGCTTCGTGCAGCACCACTTTACGAATCTGATACGGGCCGCTACCGGCAGAGTGAGTACCGAGCCACGCGTGGCCGAAGTCACCGTTCTTCGCGTTGGCCTGCGCGGTTTTCTCATCAACAATCGAAGAGACTGGCGCGGAGAGCAGGCTGAGCACATACGCCGGGCTGACGTTGGCGCTCCAGCTGATCTGTACGTGGTTGTCATCAACCTTTTTCAGGAAGGTATCGACGTTGTCTTTATTCCAGCCAAGTTGGGTAAGAATAAAGGAGGGATCGAGGTTGAGTTTCACCACGCGACCCAGCGAGAAGATCACATCCTCCGGACGCAGCGGATTGCCGCTGGCGAACTGAGCGCCTTTGCGCAGTTCAAACGTCAGGCTGCGATTATCGCTGCCCGCTTGCCAGGACGTGGCCAGCGTTGGCTGCAAATCGGTTGGATTGGTGGGATCGGACTGAACCAGGCGCTGATAAATGTTAGTGAACGCTTGCACCGTGGTGAGTTCGAAGCCCTGCGCAGGGTCGAAGCTGTCGGCATCATCGGTAGACTGGGCAATCACCAGCGTATCTTTCGGCGTCGCTGCCTGAACCGAGAAGGCGGCTACCAGCGATAACGCCAGCAGTGATGGAATAATTTTTTTCATGTTGTTTCCTTGCCTAAAAAAAGTAACGCGAGTTTACGAGAGCGCAGCAGTGAAGAATAGTCAATTTCAGGCTATGCATATGCATTAATGATCTAAGACGCATGGTTCAGTTATAAGGGAAAACCGCACAATCCGTAGCGGCGCAATTCATTGCGCAATATGTGGACGGGCTTTGGGTGCAGGATCGTTAACGCAAAATCGCGCGATTAATCGTGCCGCTACGGAATGTGCATGTGAGGTAATATCAACTCAACTGCAACGGAATATAAATGATGGGTGACTAACCGATAATTAACTTTACTTCGTTACTTGCCAGAATATAATGGCCGCAATTTCAAAGCAGGAGAGTTCAGTTGGACAGTCACCCTTTTAGTTGGCATCACAAGGCAAGCTGACGCGCGAACTTTTTTGTCGCTGCTTGCCAACACGGCGGGCAGCAATCCTCTCTTTTCTGATGATTGTTCCCTTTAAACGACATTGTAACGGGCCAAAGCCCGTAGGGATATCATCATGCACATGATTTTTAACACACTTTTCCCTCCGCCTCGATACGCGCGCTGAACTTCAGCGTGCTGATTTGCGCTGCACTTTAGACGGCTTTTCGCTGTTCGATTGCGTGGTGTTTACCTTCTTCTTTATTTATTACTCGTTATTTTGCGAGCGACTCTTTTCGTCTTTAATTTCCGGGAGGTGATATGGAAATTCCCGACAGGTTATTTTTAATTTAACAAACTCATTGCCGTTAATTTAATTTGTGTGCCTCGCACGCAGGGATTTTTATTGCCGTAATAAAGAGGAATGTCACTATGACTGACATGAAACTCAACCAGGACAAAAAAGCCTGGAACACCACGCGCCAGCCGCGTCAAAAAACACCGCGTTACCTGATTGAAGATGAAGCCGGTTTTACTGCCGACGAAACGCTGGTGCGTCTGCGCAGCGATGCGCTTGGCCTGAGTGAACGTGAAGCCGAGGCGCGCCTGAATGTATATGGCCGCAATCAGGTCGAACACGACAAAGCGCCACCGGCGTTGTTGCAGTTGCTGCAGGCATTCAACAATCCGTTTATCTATGTCCTGATGGCGCTGGCGCTGGTGAGCTTTTTCACTGATTTCTGGCTGCCGCTGCGCAACGGCGAGGAGACCGATCTGACCGGTGTCATCATCATTGTGACGATGGTAACGCTCAGCGGTTTGCTGCGCTTCTGGCAGGAGTTCCGTACCAATAAAGCGGCGCAGGCGCTGAAATCGATGGTGCGCACCACCGCCACGGTGCTGCGTCGTGAGTCAGCGCAGCAAGCGCCGCTCAAACAGGAAGTCGATATCGCCACGCTGGTGCCGGGTGACATCATCTATCTGTCGGCGGGGGATTTGGTGCCAGCCGATGTGCGGCTGCTGGATTCACGCGATCTGTTTATCAGCCAGGCGATTTTGACCGGCGAATCGTTACCGGTTGAGAAGTATGACGTCACCGGCCACGTCACCAGCAAAAGCAGCGGTGCCAGCGAACAGGGCACATCGCTGCTGGAACTGGGCAGCGTCTGCCTGATGGGCACCAACGTGTCCAGCGGCAGCGCCAAAGCGGTGGTAGTGGCAACCGGCAGCGAAACTTACTTCGGTAGCCTGGCGAAATCGATTGTGGGTAATCGCTCACAAACCGCCTTTGACCGCGGCGTCAACAGCGTGAGCTGGCTGCTGATCCGCTTCATGTTGGTGATGGTACCGGTGGTGTTGCTGATTAATGGCCTAACCAAAGGCGACTGGCTGGATGCTTCACTGTTTGCGCTGGCGGTAGCGGTAGGTTTAACGCCGGAAATGTTGCCGATGATCGTCAGCTCCAACCTGGCGAAAGGCGCCATCGCCATGTCGCGGCGTAAAGTGATCGTCAAACGTCTGAATGCGATTCAAAACCTCGGCGCGATGGATATTCTCTGCACCGACAAAACCGGCACGCTGACGCAGGACAACATCATTCTGGAGCATCATCTGGATTGTGCTGGCGTGGAGAACTCACGCGTGCTGATGCTGAGCTGGCTCAACAGCCACTATCAAAGCGGCACGCTGAATCTGATGGATCGCGCCATTTTGCAGTACGGCAAAAACCGCGTCAGCGAAGCGGTAAGCGATACCTATATCAAAGTGGATGAGCTGCCGTTCGATTTCATTCGCCGTCGTGTCTCGGTGGTGGTGCGCGATCGTCGTCTCAATCAACAGATGCTGATCTGCAAAGGCGCGGTGGAAGAGATGCTGAGCATCGCGACTGCCGAGCGTGAAGGCAAACTGGTGCAGCCGCTGAACGAAACGCGTCGTGCAGAACTGCTGGCGCTGGCACATCAATACAATGAGCAGGGTTTTCGCGTGCTGCTGGTGGCGAGCCGCGTGCTGGCGGATCCAGGTTTACAGCAGCCGCTGAGCGTGGCGGATGAGCAAGGCTTAACGGTAGAAGGACTGCTCACCTTCCTCGATCCACCGAAAGAGAGCGCCGCCAAAGCCATCGGCGCGCTGCGCGACAATGGCGTTAGCGTCAAAGTGCTGACCGGTGATAATCCGGTAGTGACCGCGCGCATTTGCCAGCAGGTTGGCATCGACAGCGGCGCGATCGTCACCGGCGACCAAATTGCCCTAATGAGCGACGAGCAGTTGGCAGACGCCGCCGCACAGAGCGCGGTATTCGCTAAACTCACGCCGTTGCAGAAATCACGCATCCTGCGCGCGCTACAGCAACAGGGCCACACCGTTGGCTTCCTCGGCGACGGGATTAATGATGCGCCGGCGCTGCGTGATGCTGATGTCGGGATTTCCGTCGATAGCGCGGCGGACATCGCTAAAGAGTCTTCCGATATCATCCTGCTGGAAAAAGATTTGATGGTGCTGGAAGAGGGCGTAATGAAGGGACGCGAAACCTTCGGCAACATCATTAAGTACCTGAACATGACCGCCAGCTCGAACTTCGGCAACGTGTTCTCGGTGTTGGTGGCGAGCGCCTTTATTCCGTTCCTGCCGATGCTGGCGATTCATCTGCTGATTCAGAACCTGATGTACGATCTGTCTCAGCTGGCACTGCCGTGGGACAAAATGGACCGCGAGTTCCTGCGTAAGCCGCGTAAATGGGACGCGCGTAATATCAAACGCTTTATGCTGTGGATTGGGCCAACGTCGTCGATTTTCGATATCACCACCTTTGCGCTGATGTGGTACGTGTTCGCGGCGAATACGCCAGAAATGCAGTCGCTGTTCCAGTCCGGCTGGTTTATTGAAGGCTTGCTGTCGCAAACGCTGGTGGTGCACATGCTGCGCACGCAAAAGATTCCGTTTATCCAGAGCCGTGCGGCGCTGCCGGTGCTGCTGACCACTGCGTGTGTGATGATCGCCGGCATTCTGCTGCCGTTCTCACCGCTGGGCGCGATGGTGGGATTGGTGCCGTTGCCATGGGCTTACTTCCCATGGCTGGTGGCAACGCTGCTCGGGTATTGCGTGGTCGCGCAGGGCATGAAAATGCTCTACATCAAGCGCTTTGGTCAGTGGTTTTAAACACATGGAGGTGAAATGCGTAACCGCAACCTCAATAAGGTGGTGTTTCACCTGATAATGATGATGGTTGTCATGGTGGTGTTAACGCTGGTGTTTCGTTAATGAAAAAAGGGCAGGATTTCCTGCCCTTTTCTTTACTCTTCATCGGGCTGGTAATACTGCACGCCGATCTCAATGCGCTCGCGGCCGCTAGCTACGCGATGGCGATTGCTGTCGCGCAGCGAATAGATGCAGCCGCAATACTCCTGCTGATAGAAACGTTCGCGCTTGCTGATCTCAATCATGCGTGACGAGCCGCCACCTTTCCGCCAGTTGAACTCCCAATAAAGCATATCGGGATAGTGCGCCGCCGCGCGCACGCCGCAATCGTTAATCTGCTGCATATTCTTCCAGCGCGAAATACCGAGTGAACTGGTGATCACCGGGAAACCGTTTTCATGTGCATACAGCGCGGTGCGTTCAAAGCGCATGTCGAAACACATGGTGCAGCGCACGCCACGTTCCGGTTCCCACTCCATGCCACGTGCCCGCTCAAACCAATTGTCTTTATCGTAATCGGCATCAACAAAGGGCACGCCAAACTGCTCGGCAAAGCGAATATTCTCCTCTTTACGCAGCTCGTACTCTTTCAGCGGATGAATGTTTGGGTTGTAGAAGAAGATGGTGTAATCGATGCCGGAAGCCAGCATCGCTTCCATCACTTCGCCCGAGCAGGGCGCACAGCAGGAGTGCAACAGGACTTTGTTATGACCGTTGGGTAAGGGCAGCGGCTGGCGGGTAAAGGTGTCAGACATGAGCATTATTGGTTAATGGAGTGTTGGGTAAAGTCTAAGGGGATAGCGTTAAAGATGCAAAGTTGATGAAAACAGGCAATAAAAAAGGCCGCAAACGCGGCCTCTGGAGTGAGCGACGAACGTTATTCAGTCACTTTCTTTTTCAGATCGCTGGCACCTTCTTTGGTTTTATTCCAGCCTTTCTGCGTGCCTTCTTTGGTGGCATCCCAACCTTTCTCAGAACCTTCTTTGGTTTTATTCCAGGCTTTCTGCGTACCTTCGCTGGCTTTGCTGGTCAGGTTATCGCTTTTACCTTCTGCCGCATGCTTCGCTTTCAGCTGCTGCTCTTTACCTTCGTTCTGCGCCTGATGCAGTTTTTCTTTAGCGGTGTTCGCACCGGCCTGCGCGTTAGCGACAGTTTCATCAGTTGCATGTGTGGTCGCGGCAAAAGCCGAAGATGCCATCAGAACGGCTGACAGTGCAATAATGGTCTTTTTCATAATTCCCTCTTTCATGAAATATGTCGTCTCAGGTAATCATCCTGGCACAGGCCGGGATGGAAAGATTTAAGAATAAACCAGGAATGAAAAAGGTCTAGTTTCGCTGGCAAAATCACCAGTAGATAGCATTTTAGGTTGTTGCAGGAAGGGATAAGAGCCACCTGAGCTGTGGCTCTGCAATATTAATCTGCTATCTGCCTGGCGCAGCATAGCAGTGGCGCAACGTGCAACGGTTGCGTACCGAGGTTGGCAATCAGGGATTGAACGTTACGCTGGTAACGTTGTGGAATCCGGGTGGCAATAAACACGCGATAGCCGAGGCGTTTATCGCCAGCCTGCCTGAGCTGTGGAGCCGCCTCTACTCTTCGTCGCGCTCTTTAGCGGCGCGCTGACGATCATAGAACTCATCTTCGGCGGCGATAATCTCATCCATCAATGAGTTCATATCCACTTCATGCACCTCTTCTACGAAGAGACCGGTGAGCGGCGTTTCTGGCGTCAGCTTTCCATCTTCATATAATTGCCAGATCTCTTTCGCATAGCGCGTTTGCAAAATCTGCGGAGCATATTGCCCGTAATAGGCGGTGATGTTGTTCACATCGCGCTCAAACATCGATTCAGCGTGGTTGTTTGCCGCGGCATCAACCGCTTGTGGCAAGTCGATAATCACCGGTCCGTTGGCATCCTGCAGCACGTTGAATTCCGACAGATCACCATGAACAATGCCGGCGCACAGCATGCGCACGATATTGCGGATCATGGTATCGAAATCCTTCAGGGCGTTCTCTTCGGTCAGGAACACATCGCTCAGGCGTGGCGCAACCAGACCTTCTGCGTCTGTGACCAGCTCCATCAACAAAACGCCGTCGATGCAAATGTAGGGCTGCGGGACGCGTACGCCAGCATTCGCCAGGCGGAATAACGCATCAACTTCCGCGCTTTGCCAGGTCTCTTCTTGCTGCTTGCGCCCGAATTTCGACCCTTTTTGCATCGCACGTGAATTACGGCTGTTGCGCACTTTGCGCCCTTCCTGATAATGCACGGCCTGCTTGAAACTTCGTTGTGTGGCGTCCTTGTACACTTTCGCACACTGGATTTTGCCGCCCGTTAACACGGTATAAACGTCAGCTTCTTTGCCGCTTCTTAGTCTTTGTAGTACTTCATCTACCAGGCCATCATCGACGAGAGGCTGGAGTCGGTTTGGGATTTTCATGCGAGTCGCCTTGAAAGAGTCCAGATACAAAAAAGCCCGTAAGGCTTGCGCCATACGGGCTCTTAGGACTTCATCGAATGACTCTGGTGATCATCGATGGAGAATTTTGGTGGAGCTGGCGGGAGTTGAACCCGCGTCCGAAATTACTACACCGTCGGCACTACATGCTTAGTCAGTCTTTACATTCGCCGGCCAGCTGCGGACAGACACGCCACTGACAAACTAGCCTGATTAGATTTAGTGCTTCAACCCCAGGCAAGGCATCCACACGATCTCTTTTGGGTTTGACCTCTCTTGATCCCCGTCTTAAGAGCGGAAGCTAGGGAGAGAGGGCTTCAAAGCAGGTTATTAAGCTGCTAAAGCGTAGTTTTCGTCGTTTGCGACTATTTTTTTGCGGCTTTTTACGAGGCAAACCGCCCCTCGGCATGCTCCTAAGGCTTCACAATCCCGTCGAGTCCAGAATCAGCCCCAAGAAATTTCAATACTACAGACAAGCGACGCCAAAATCCAGCGCTTAACGCTTTGAATTCTTCATAATGCGCGCTTTGTCCATCTTCCATTCGCGCTCTTTCACGTCGTCACGCTTGTCGTGCTCTTTCTTACCGCGCGCCACACCGATTTTCAGTTTGGCCCAGGCATTTTTCCAGTACATCGACAGCGCAACCACGGTAAAACCTTCGCGGTTGACGCGACCGTACAGCGAATCGAGTTCACGTTGTTTCAGCAGCAGCTTGCGGCTTCGCGTGGGATCACACACCACATGCGTTGAAGCAACCGCTAGCGGCTGGAAAGTAGAGCCGAACAGGTAAGCTTCACCATCGCGCAAAAGAATGTAGCTATCGCTGATGTTAGCCTTACCGGCACGGAGTGATTTGACTTCCCATCCTTGCAACGACATACCCGCCTCGAACTCTTCTTCAATGAAGTATTCATGACGTGCGCGTTTATTGAGGGCAATAGTGGCTGAACCGGGTTTGTTAACTTTTTTCTTTGTCATAGTGCGGCGTAGTCTACATCACTCAGTCTATGGGCGCATCCCCTGTCCTGCAGGGCGGTAAAAAACACTCCATTTTAGCACAGCAAGCAAAGCCGTGAATTTTTGTTTGGTGACTGAAAATGGTATTATTCAATGGTTTTGTGATGAACAGGAACCATTATGGCCCAGATTAGTCGTTCAGCGCTGGTCCCTTATAGCGCTGAACAGATGTACCGTCTTGTGAATGACGTGGATGCTTATCCTCAGTTTCTGCCGGGCTGCACCGGCAGTCGGGTGCTGGATAACAGCGGAGATCAAATGACCGCGGCCGTTGATGTCTCGAAAGCGGGCATCAGTAAAACTTTCACTACGCGCAACACGCTGATCAGCAACCAAAGCATATTGATGCAGTTGGTTGATGGCCCGTTTCGTAAATTGACCGGCGGCTGGCATTTCACTTCATTAGGTGATGATGCCTGCAAGGTTGAGTTGAACCTCGATTTTGAGTTCACCAATATGCTGGTAGAAATGGCGTTCGGCCGCATCTTTAAAGAGCTGGCAAATAGCATGGTGCAGGCGTTCAGTCAGCGCGCAAAAGAGGTTTATCGTGCCTGATATCAGCGTTGAAGTGGTTTACGCACTGCCAGACAAGCAGTATATGCGTGCCGTAACGCTTGAAAAAGGCGCAACCGTTGAGCAAGCGATCAAGGCTTCGGGGTTGCTGTCACTGCGTAAAGATATTGACCTGAACTCGAATAAGGTTGGGATTTATAGCCGCCCGGTAAAATTGGGTGATGCCGTCCAGGATGGTGATCGCATTGAGATCTATCGTCCGCTGATTGCCGACCCGAAAGAGTTACGGCGTCAACGCGCAGAGCGGTCAGCTGAGAAGAAATAGTCGGAATGTAAAAACGAAAAAAGGCGCTTAAGCGCCTTTTTTATTGCCGTTCACTTAGCCTTCTTTGCCTGAGAGCTTCGGCTTATTGTCGATGTTAGTCAGCGTTCCGTTGCTGTCAAAGGTCAGCGTCAGCGTTTGCTGTTTCACACCTTCATGGCCTGGTTCCTGGCGGAACACGTAATACCAAACGTTGCTGCCAAACGGATCGCGCATCATCGGCGTACCGAGCGTGTAGGCAACCTGCTGCTGCGTCATGCCATTGTGGATCTTCGACACATCGTTGGCGACCAGGTAATTCCCCTGATTGATATCCGGACGATACACAACGCGCTCAAGGGTGGAACATCCAGCGGTCATCATCAACATTACTACTGCCGCGGCAGTCAGCGTTTTACAGCGCATCTATACATTCCTTTTCTGGGGCCAAACGCCTTTCAGCAGGCTATTTTTTTGCCATCAAATTCTGAACTCTGCCTGCGGCAGGCTTTATTACTCAGACGACATAACTGCCGATGATAATAAACCTTTTCGCTATTTGAAACCTCTACAGAGCAAGCATATGACCACCAGCCGGGAAAAAAGTGCGGTATCAGGCGGCTAAAAGTTCTTTAGCGTTGGCCAGCGTGTTGCGCGTCACCTCGCTGCCGCCCAGCAAACGCGCTAACTCTTGCAGACGCGCGCGTTTATCCAGCGGCTGCATATGCGTTTCTGTCATCGCACCATCGGTCTCTTTGCTGACGTAAAAGTGCTGATGACCGCAGCCGGCAACCTGCGGCAGGTGCGTGACACACATAACCTGTGTTGACTCGCCCAACTGACGCAGCATTTGGCCGACAACAGCGGCGGTTGGGCCGCTGATGCCAACATCTACTTCATCGAAGATCATTGCCGGTGTTTCCATTTTCTGTGCGGTAATCACCTGAATCGCCAGAGCGATACGCGACAGCTCACCGCCGGAAGCCACTTTGCCCAGCGGCTGGAGCGGCTGGCCTGGGTTCGTCGTAACGCGGAAATCAATGCGCGTTGCGCCATCTGCGGTGAGTTGATCGGCATTGAACTCCAGCACAATGGCAAACTGGCCGTGCGGCATTGCCAGCGTGCGCATGCTTTGCGTAATCAGCTGGCTCAATTCTTGAGCGGAATGCTCACGCAGTTGATGCAGATTTTCAGCGCTGACTAACGCGGCTTTGTGGTGAGCGACAACTTCAGACTGCAAAGTTTCCTGATCGCTCTCTTGCTGCGAAAGCAGTTCCGCTTCATCCAGCAACTGCTGATAAAGCACCGGCAAGGTTTCAGGTGCGACATGGTGCTTACGTGCCAATGCAATCTGCCGTGACAGACGTTGCTCCAGCTCATGCAGGCGATTGGGATCGAGATCCAGACGTTCGCAGTAGTGACGCAGTTCATCGCTGGCTTCACTGAGTTGAATCGCGGCTTCCTCCAGCAGATTGAACACGCCGCTGACTTTATTATCCAGCGTCACCAGTTCGCCCAGCATGTGACGAGCGCTATAAAGAAGGCTCTGCAGGTTGGTGTCATCCCCATCGGCGAGAATTTGCAGCGCTTGCTGGCTAGTGGACAGCAACTGGCCGCTGTTCGCCAGGCGTTTATACTCTTCATCAATCTGTTCAAATTCGCCCAGCTGCGGGGCAAATTCATTGAGTTCTTTCAACTGATACTGCAGTAGCTCGCGACGGGATTCACGCTCTTGCGAAAGCTGCTGATGCTGTGCCAGCGCGCGGCAACTCTGATGCCAGCGCTGATAGTGATGGCGCATTTCAGACAGCAAATCATCGTGGGCTGCATACGCATCCAGCAGATGTTTTTGGTGATCGGATTTGAGCAGCAACTGGTGAGCATGCTGGCCGTGAATCTGAATCAGCAACTGGCCCAGTTCACGCAACTGCGACAGCGGCACCGATGTGCCGTTGATAAAGCCACGCGAACGACCATCCGCGCTAATCACACGCCGCAGCAGACACTCATTGCCTTCATCCAGCTGATTCTCCACCAGCCAGCGTTGTGCGGAAGGCGAAGCTTTGAGCTGGAAGCGGGCGCAGATATCAGCGCGGCTGGCACCCTGACGCACCATATCTGCTTCAGCGCGACCGCCCAGACACAGGCCCAGCGCATCGATGGCGATAGATTTACCTGCGCCGGTTTCACCCGTGATTGCCGTCATACCACGATGAAAGTCGATCTCCAGTTCACGAACGATAGCAAAGTTACTGATGGTCAGTTGTGCCAGCATAGAATCACCTGTATGTAAAAACAGATATGGTTTTACATACAGTATATCCTGGTTTTTTATACAGTAAAGTAGTCAGCGCTGATTTTCAGAACAATTTTTTTGACCAGCCCAACTTTGAACTTAAAGTATTAAAATAGTTGTAATTTTTAGGATGGATAAGATTGAGATGATTGGCGCTACGGCGGATCAGGACATCTTCACCTTCCTGAATTGGCAAGGCAATCTGGCTGTCGCAACTGATCTCGAGATCGCTGCGCAGGGAAGAAAAACGCAGGCGGATGGTGCTGCTGCTGTTGATTACCAGCGGACGCGCAGAAAGCGTGTGCGGGAACATGGGCACCAGCGTAATCGCATCCAGCGACGGCGTCAGAATAGGGCCGCCCGCCGAAAGCGAATAGGCGGTGGAGCCGGTCGGTGTGGAGATAATCAAACCATCGGAACGCTGTGAAAAGGCAAACACCTCATCAATATAGACTTCGAATTCAATCATATGCGCAACTTTACCGGGATGCAGCACCACTTCATTAATGGCGCTACCAATGCGCGGCGAGCACGCTTCTTTGCACACCTGCGCCTCCAGCAAGAAGCGGCTCTCGACGAAGTAATCGCCCTGCAGCACATCGTCCAGCTGCTGTTGCGCATTGTCCGGATCGAGATCGGTGAGAAAACCGAGGTTGCCACGGTTGATGCCAATCACTTTGATGTCATAGCGCGCCAGCACACGGGCAGCACCAAGCATGTTGCCATCGCCACCAACCACCACAGCTAAATCAGCGCGTTGACCAATATCCGCAAGGCTGCCGGTTTGGGCATTTTTCAAATCCAGTTCGCGCGCAATCTGCTGCTCGACAATCACCTCATAACCCTTTGCCGTTAGCCAGCGCCAGAGCATTTCATGGGTGGTTAACGCAGTAGGATGGCGCGGATGGCCGACAATCCCGATGCAGTTAAAGTGTTTGTTCATTTAGCGCGAGTTCCTTATAAGCCAAAACGGCCAGGCAATGTGATGGGTTTACTTGAAACCGTCAAACTGATCCCCATAATAAGCCAACCAGCGAGATGAATGTGCAAAACGCGGAGAAATTCATGAGTAGTAAAGAACAGAACACCCCAAACGAGCAAGTCTCAGACGAAATTCAACAGGATCAGCAGCACGTGGACGCAGAGACAACCGCTGAGGTGGATCCGCGTGATGAGCGTATCGCGCAACTGGAAGCCGAGTTAGCCGTGTCGCAAACCGGCGTGCGTGATGCACAGCTGCGTGCGCAGGCGGAGATCGAAAATATTCGTCGCCGTACTGAAATGGACGTGGAAAAGGCGCATAAATTTGCGCTGGAGAAATTTGCCAACGAACTGCTGCCCGTGATTGATAGCCTGGAGCGCGCGCTGGAAGTGGCAGACAAAGAGAACGCTGAACTGGCTTCGATGATCGAAGGTATCGAGCTGACGCTGAAGTCGCTGCTGGGTGCGGTGCGTAAGTTTGGCGTGGAAGTGGTGGGCGAAACCAATGTGCCATTCAATCCAGAGATCCATCAGGCGATGTCGATGATGGAATCAGAAGATATGGCGCCAAATCACGTGCTGATGGTGATGCAGCGCGGTTACACCCTCAATGGTCGCCTGCTGCGTCCGGCGATGGTGGCAGTGACCAAAGCCAAAGGCTAATCTGTCGCTGTAATAACAACGGCCGCTTAATGCGGCCGTTTGTTTATTAAGGCAACACCGGCATCCAGTCAATCGGTGACTGGCCCGATTGACTGAGCAGCGCGTTTGCCTGCGAGAAGTGTTTACTGCCAAAAAAGCCACGATGCGCGGAGAGCGGAGAAGGGTGCGGCGCTTTCAATACATGATGACGCTGCGTATCAATGATGCTGCCTTTCTTCTGCGCATGCGAACCCCACAGCAAGAAAATTACCCCTTCGCGATGCTGATTGATGGCGCTGATGACGTTATCGGTAAAGGTTTCCCAGCCAAAGCGCGCGTGCGAATGCGCCTTACTGGCTTCCACCGTTAACACGGTGTTCAACAGCAACACGCCTTGTGTTGCCCAGCTTTCAAGAAAACCGTGCGTAGGACGCACAAAGCCGGGCATATCCTCCTCAAGCTCTTTATACATATTCAGTAATGACGGCGGGATCGCCACGCCGGGCAGCACAGAGAATGCCAGACCATGCGCCTGATTCGGGCCGTGGTAGGGATCCTGCCCCAAAATCACCACTTTGATATCGCCCAGTTCGGTCAGCCGAAAGGCATTAAACACATCCTTCTGCGGCGGATACACCGTTACGCCGGCAGCGCGTTCATTGGCCACCGCTTTCAGCGTTTCCACGAAGTAAGGTTTCTCTTTCTCTTCAGCCAGCACGTCGTGCCAGGTCAGCTTCTCAGCCATCGTTGACTCCCTGCAAAATAGTGCGCCTAGCTTAACGTGTCGGACTCAACAGCAGAAGGGTAAAAATAATTTGAATATTTACGTAAAATTTTAATTAGCGAAGTTGTTATGAATCAATTTGTTAGGTTTTCAGCGTGTAATCGTGACTGGACGAAATTGATACAGGTCAAAACGGCGCTTTTCCTGCAGTGATATACCACAGCATTCCAAAACCTTATGAACCTCGCTGCCCAGTTGCGACAGCGTAAAGCCCTGGAGACCTACTATGATCACCGGTATTCAAATTACTCAGGCAAATAATCCACAGCTGTTGAACTCATTCTGGCTGCTGGACGATGATAAAGCCGAAGCGCGCTGCCTGTGCGCCAAAGGGGATTTCGCAGAAGATCAGGTTGTTGCTATCAGCGATCTCGGCGAAATCGCTTACCGTGAAATTCCACTTGAGCAGAAACCGCAGGTGCGCATCGAAGGTGGTCAGCACCTGAACGTTAACGTGCTGCGCCGCGAAACGCTGGAAGATGCCGTCAATCATCCGGAAAAATATCCGCAGTTGACCATTCGCGTATCTGGCTATGCCGTGCGCTTTAACGCGCTGACGCCAGAGCAGCAGCGTGACGTGATTACACGTACATTCACCGAAAGCCTGTAATTGCAGCACTGACGAAAAGACACACAGCAATACAAGCCGCGCCAATGTTGATTGGCGCGGCTTTTTTTATCTGGCGAGTTTAAAAGAACGGTTCTTCAGGGCGGATGATAGCGAAAGCGCGTTTTCGCTACGCTTAAAACAAAAAAATCGCCTCAAAAGAGGCGATTAATTACAGCGAGTGCTGTTTTATTCCGCACCAGACTTTGGTGCATCGCTACCGCTTGGTTTGCGGCGTTTACCCACATTTTTGGTATCGCGATGACGTTGCTTGACGCGCGGTTTCTCTTGTTCTTTCTCTTTACGCTCTTGACGCTTCGCAAGTGCTTTTTTCGACGGTTTTCCCGTCACTTTAGCACTTGGCGCACGGCTTTCTGGACGCAGCTCATCAATCACACGCGCTTTTAACGGCTCGTTGATGTAACGGGTGATTTTGCCCAGCAGCACGTGATCGTGCGCTTCAACCAGCGAGATCGCGGTACCTTTACGGCCCGCACGCGCGGTGCGGCCGATGCGGTGCAGATAGGTATCTGCGGTGCGCGGCAAATCGTAGTTAATCACGTGCGAGATATCGTCGATGTCGATACCGCGCGCAGCAACGTCGGTGGCAATCATCACCTTCACGCGGCCATCATTCATACGCTTGATGGCTTCGTTACGGTTGACCTGCACCATTTCGCCTTCGAGATAGCTGGTGCGGATGCCGGCTTCATGAAGCCAGGTAACCAGCTCATGCAGGCGCTCACGTTTGCGCACAAATACAATGACGCGCGTGGCATCTGGCTGTTTCAACAGGTGAATCAGCAGCTTATTCTTATGCTCTAAATTATCGGCGCGGTAATACCATTGCTGGATTTTTTTGCGTTCGCTTTTGCTTGGGTCGGCCTCAATAAACACAGGCTCGTTGAGCAAACGCTCGGCGAAGTCTTTGATGTGATCACCTTCCAGCGTCGCCGAGAACAGCAGCGTCTGTTTGCGCCAGCGGGTTTCTGCGGCGATGGTCTCGATGTCCTGCGCAAAGCCCATATCGAGCATGCGGTCAGCTTCATCGAGAATCAGCGTTTCTACGGCGCGGCAGTCAAAGTTCTCTTCTTTGATGTACTGCAGCAAACGGCCGGTGGTCGCGACGACAATGTCCTGGTTTTCACTGAACACTTCGGCATGGTTCATATACGCCACGCCCCCGGTGATGGTGGCGATATCCAGATGCGTGTGTTTAGCCAGCTCGCGCGCGTGATCGGCAACCTGCATCGCCAGTTCGCGCGTTGGGGTGATGATCAGAATGCGTGGTGGGCCTGATTTCTTGCGCGGGAAATCGAGCAAATGCTGTAAAGCGGGCAGCAAAAACGCTGCAGTTTTCCCCGTCCCGGTTGGAGCCGAACCCAGAACGTCACGGCCTTCCAGCGCGGCAGGAATGGTCTCGGCCTGAATAACAGTAGGGCGAGTGAAGCCTTTTTCCTGCAAAGCTTGTAGCAGGCTTTCGTCGAGTTCGAGTTCGGAGAATGTGGTTACGGTCATGGTCTACCTCAGTTTGGGGCGCTGATTATAGACAGAACGAATATAATCTTCATCTGTTTGTGTAGGTATTACCGGCGCAGGTGAATTCCCATCGCCACCACGTTACACTTCCGGCAGTAAAAAATTCAATGGTAGTGAAGTATGTCTCAGGACCAGCCGCACGCGCGGCCGACGTTAAGAAAAGACGGTTTTACCTTTAAGCAATTTTTCGTGGCGCACGATCGCTGTGCGATGAAAGTCGGCACCGATGGCGTGTTAATCGGGGCCTGGGCGCCAGTAGCCGGCGCGCGTCGCATCCTCGATATTGGCTGCGGCAGTGGCTTGATTGCGCTGATGCTGGCGCAACGTACGCCCAATTCGGTAGAGATTGATGCCGTCGAACTGGAAGCCAGCGCAGCGCAGCAGGCGCAGGAAAATATGCAGGCTTCGCCGTGGGCGGATCGCATCCACGTCCACCATCAGGATATTGTCACCTGGAGCGAACAGTGTGAAAAACGCTTTTCGCTCATCGTCAGTAATCCGCCTTTTTTTGCGCCCGGTATGGCAACCGGCAGTGTCGCGCGCGATACCGCACGCAGCACCGCCACGCTCGACCATCTGACGCTGCTGCGTTGTGCCGCCCAGTTGATTGAAGAAGAAGGGCTATTTTGCGTGGTGCTGCCGGCTGAAGCTGGCGAAGCATTGATTTCACTGGCGCTGGCGGATGGCTGGCATTTGCGTTATCGCTACGATGTCGCCGCCTATGCGCAGCGCCCGCCGAATCGCGTGGTGTTAGGTTTTTCTCCCTCCGCCGGCGAAACCTTGCTGGAACGTCTCGCCATTCGTGATGAAGATAAAAGCTATTCAGCCGACTGGCTCAGCCTGGTGAAAGACTTTTACCTGTTCCGCTAGCTTCGGGCTGCAGGATGGTCGGTAACGCTTCATCCAGCAGATCGGGATTGTCGAGGGTAAAGTGTAACCCTCGGCTCTCCTTGCGCTCCAGCGCACAGCGCACCATCAGTTCGGCGACCTGCACCAGATTGCGCAGCTCAAGAAGATTGTTAGAGAGGCGGAAGTGCGCGTAGTACTCGTCAATCTCCTGTTGCAGCAAATTAATGCGCCGCAGTGCGCGCTCCAGACGCTTGGTAGTACGCACAATTCCCATGTAATCCCACATGAATAATCGCAGTTCATGCCAGTTATGCTGGATTACTACGCGCTCATCGGCATCATCAACGCGGCTTTCATCCCACGCGGGCAGATGTTCTACCGCCGCGATGTCCGGCAAGCGGGCGATCATATCTTCAGCAGCAGACCAACCGTAAACCAGGCACTCGAGCAGGGAGTTGGACGCCATGCGGTTTGCGCCATGTAAGCCGGTGTAACTCACTTCGCCAATCGCATACAGTCCGTCAACATCTGTACGGCCTTGCTGATCGACCATCACGCCGCCGCAAGTGTAATGCGCGGCTGGCACAATCGGAATCGGCTGTTTAGTAAGATCGAGGCCAAAGGTCAGCAATTTTTCGTAAATCATCGGGAAGTGCGCGCGCACAAAGCTTTCCGGCTGGTGGCTAATGTCGAGATACATGCAATCGACGCCCAGCCGTTTCATCTCATGGTCAATGGCGCGCGCCACAATATCGCGCGGTGCCAGCTCGGCACGCTCATCAAAGTCAGGCATAAAGCGAGTGCCGTCAGGACGCAACAGCCAGGCACCTTCACCGCGCAGCGCTTCAGTCAGCAGGAAGTTTTGCGCTTGTGGGTGGAATAAACAGGTGGGATGGAATTGATTAAATTCGAGGTTCGCTACGCGGCAACCGGCGCGCCACGCCATGGCAATGCCATCGCCAGAGGCCACGTCCGGATTGGTGGTGTACTGATAGACTTTTGCTGCGCCGCCGGTGGCTAACACCACGGCGCGCGCGCGGCAGGTTTCCACCTGTTCACGTTTACGGTTCCAGATCCACGCGCCAACTACGCGGCGCTTGCCGGGCAGGCCAAGCTTATCGGAAAGGATCAAATCCACCGCATTGGTGCGTTCAATAATTCGGATGTTAGGATGGCTCAGCGCCTGGCTTACCAGCGTGGTTTCCACCGCGCGGCCAGTGGCATCGGCGCTATGCAGAATGCGGCGATGGCTGTGCCCACCTTCGCGCGTGAGGTGGTAACGCGCTTCACCCTCAGCCTGCGGCTCTTTATCGAAGGCAACGCCGTTATCAATCAGCCACTGCACGCAGTGACGCGCGTTGCTGGCGATAAAGCTCACCGTATCGCGGTCGCACAAGCCGGCACCCGCAACCAGCGTGTCTTCAACGTGTGATTCGATGCTGTCCGTTTCATCAAACACCGCCGCAATCCCGCCCTGCGCATACAGCGTTGAGCCCTCATTCACCTGCGCTTTACTCAGCACGGTAACCTGATAATGCGGCGCTAAGCGCAGCGCTAACGATAAACCTGCCGCACCGCTGCCGACGATGAGGACATCACACTGATATTCCGGGAGAGAAGTCATGATGTTTAATTTACTAAACAAAAGGTGGCTTGAGCATAAGCCGTGATGGGGGTGCTGTGAAGTATTTTGAACCAACTGCGCGGAAAAATTATTCAGCGGGTAGAGATAGTAGCGTGAATTCAGTGAGTTAACTCTGAAATTGAGCACAATGTGTTTTTTATATCAAACACTCTGAAAATTCAGGGAATAAAGGTGAAAATGACGGCGTCATAAGGTACTCTGCCAGCGATTATCGGTGCCGCAAAAGACACCACCAGCGTGGCAAGTCGCTACACTGAAAGACAATCAACAACAATGATGTCGTGGTTCCGATACGGAAAATTCTGGTCGTAGTGAACTTCGGGCCAAAGGGCCACTCTAAGCGCATGCTTGCTCAGAACAATGAGATGTGCTGGCAGTTCACTTACGCATAAAAAAGTTTTGGGGAGATATTACCTCGGATGAGCGAGCAGTTAACGGATCAGGTTCTCGTTGAGCGGGTTCAGAAGGGAGATCAAAAGTCCTTTAATTTACTGGTGATTCGATACCAGCATAAAGTGGCGAGCCTGGTTTCACGCTATGTTCCGTCAGGCGATGTGCCTGATGTGGTTCAGGAATCTTTTATTAAAGCGTATCGCGCACTGGAATCGTTCCGTGGCGACAGCGCCTTTTATACATGGCTGTACCGCATCGCGGTAAACACAGCGAAAAATTATCTGGTTGCTCAGGGGCGACGTCCGCCATCCAGTGATGTGGATGCTATCGATGCGGAAAATTTCGAAAGTGCGGGTGCACTGAAAGAAATTTCGAACCCTGAGAACTTAATGTTGTCTGAAGAACTGAAACAAATCGTCTTTCGTACCATTGAGGCGCTTCCCGAAGATCTTCGTATGGCCATTACCCTCAGGGAATTGGATGGTCTGAGTTACGAAGAAATTGCCGTCATCATGGATTGCCCGGTCGGTACCGTACGTTCGCGTATCTTCCGTGCACGAGAGGCTATTGATAATAAAGTTCAACCGCTTATCCAACGTCAGTGATAACGGCTACTGGAAGGGTACCAAGGCATGCAGAAAGAAAAACTTTCCGCTTTAATGGATGGTGAAACTTTAGATAACGAGCTGTTGGCATCGTTGTCGAAGGATGCGGATCTTCAGCACAGCTGGGAAAGCTACCATCTCATTCGCGACACCTTACGCGGTGATATCGGAGAAGTGCTGCATTTTGATATCTCCGCACGTGTGGCGGCGGCCATCGAAAACGAGCCGGCACGCAAAGTCACTTCGCTGATCCCTGAAGCGCAGCCTGAACCGTCACGCTACGAGAAGATGCCGTTTTGGCGTCGTGGTGGCAGCTGGGCGGCACAGCTGACGCAAGTTGGTGTGGCTGCGTGCGTCTCACTGGCGGTGATTGTCGGTGTTCAGCACTACAACAGCTCTCCAACCGGCAGCGCGACTGAAGCGTCTGATTCACCGGCATTCAATACCTTGCCGATGATGGGTAAAGCGTCGCCGGTCAGCTTAGGCGTGCCTTCTGAAGCCTTCGACACCAACAGCTCTAATCAGCAGGTGCAGGAACAGCGTCGTCGCGTGAATGCCATGCTGCAGGATTATGAACTGCAACGTCGTCTGCATGCCGATCAGGTTCAGTTTGAGAAAAACGATCCGCAACAGGCTCAGGCTAATGTTCCTGGAAATCAGTCGTTAGGAACTCAGCAGCAGTAATGAAGCAGCTTTGGTGTGCCGTTAGCCTGCTGGCAGGCAGCCTGTTTTGCTCATCTATCGCCTCGGCGCAGACCTCTGCGTCCGGGGCGTTGTTGGAACAGATGGAGCAGGCAAGCCAGAACCTCAACTACGAATTTGCCTACATCAATGTCTCGCGTCTCGGCATTGAATCTCTGCGTTATCGTCACGCGGTTATCGACAATCGTATCTTCGCCCAACTGTTGCAGATGGACGGACCGCGCCGTGAAGTGATTCAGCGCGGAAACGACATCAGCTATTTCGAGCCGGGATTAGATCCCTTCTCGCTGCCGGGCAATCACATCATCGATGCGTTACCTGGTTTGATGTTCGCCGACTTCTCCCGTTTGGGTGAGGCCTACGATTTCATTCCGGTGGGCCGTTCGCGCATGGCCGATCAGATGTGCGAAGTGGTGCGCATCGTGTCACGCGATGGCACACGCTACAGCTATGTCGTGTGGCTGGATGTGGACACTAAATTGCCGCTGCGTATCGATCTGCTTGATCGGGACGGTGAAACGCTGGAACAGTTCCGCGTCATCAGCTTTGCCGTCGATGAAGGCGTACGCAATCTGATGCAAGGGCTGGAGAAGGCCAACTTGCCGCCATCGCTGTCGTTACCGGCCGGTGACAAAGTGGAACTCAGCTGGCAGCCAAGCTGGCTTCCGGCGGGCATGAAACTGATCTCACAAAGTCGCCGCGATATCCCGTCGATGAACAAAACTGTCGAATCGCGCCTGTACAGCGATGGCCTGTTTAGCTTTGCCATTAATGTTACGCCAGCAGATAAAAGCAGCAGCGTGCAGGCATTGCGCACTGGACGTCGCACGGTGCAGACAGAAGTGCGCAATAATAACGAAATCACGGTGGTGGGCGAGTTACCGCCAGCCACTGCCAAACGTATTGCGGACAGCATAGATTCGGGTTCACCAAAATGATGAAAGAATGGGCCACCGTGGTGGCGTGGAAAGAAGGCATTGCCACTCTGCACACGGAAGCGAAAACGTCTTGTAACAGCTGCTCGGCGCGTAAAGGCTGCGGCAGCCATGCGCTTAATCAGCTGGGGCCGAAAAATGCCCACGTGATGACTATCGCCAGCGCGGAGCCGTTGCAACCCGGCCAGCGCATTGAGTTAGGCATCCGCGAAAGCAGCCTGCTGGGCTCTGCCTTGCTGGTTTACATGACGCCGCTGTTTGGCCTGTTTTTAGTGGCTGGCATCTTCCAGATGCTGTTCGCCAGCGATCTGGCTGCGGCCTGTGGCGCGCTGTTGGGCGGCATTGGCGGCTTTATCGTGGCGAAAGGGGTATCCAAACTCTTCGGCGATCGCGAGGCTTTCCAGCCGGTGATTCTCAGCGTTGCGTTACCGCCTGATGCGTTGCGCGTGGAAAGCGAAGCTTGATCCCCGTCCAGGCCGCGTTTGATGCGGCCTTTCCCAATCAGCTTAACCGCTGAAATCTGTTGCGATTCCCCACAGTTCCATTCTTTAACGCGCGGCGTTAACAGTGTAATATGCGTCGTCATTAATGAGGCCGACAGGGTTCCGGGTTAAGCTCACTTTCCTGAATGTGTTCGTGCTCAAGTTTCCCACTGATTTTCTACGTGAAGATATTCATATAAATGAAGCACATACGAAATTTCTCCATCATCGCTCACATTGACCACGGCAAATCAACGCTCTCTGACCGTTTGATTCAAATTTGTGGTGGCCTGAGCGATCGTGAGATGGCGGCGCAGGTTCTGGATTCCATGGATCTGGAACGCGAGCGCGGCATTACCATTAAAGCGCAGAGCGTGACGCTCGATTACAAAGCGCAGGACGGTGAAACTTACCAGCTCAATTTTATCGATACTCCCGGTCACGTTGACTTCTCCTATGAAGTTTCCCGCTCGCTGGCGGCGTGTGAAGGAGCATTGCTGGTGGTCGATGCAGGGCAGGGCGTTGAAGCTCAGACGCTGGCAAACTGCTACACCGCAATGGAAATGGATCTGGAAGTGGTACCGGTGCTGAACAAAATCGACCTGCCTGCCGCCGATCCAGAACGTGTAGCGGAAGAGATTGAAGATATCGTCGGCATTGACGCCACCGATGCGGTGCGTTGCTCGGCGAAAACCGGCGTGGGCGTACCCGACGTGCTGGAACGGCTGGTGCGTGACATCCCGCCGCCAGAAGGCGATCCGGAAGGCCCGCTGCAGGCGCTGATCATCGATTCCTGGTTCGATAACTACCTTGGCGTGGTATCGCTGATTCGTATTAAGAACGGCACGCTGCGTAAAGGTGACAAAGTTAAAGTCATGAGCTCCGGTCAAAGCTACAACGCTGACCGTCTCGGCATCTTCACGCCGAAGCGTGTTGATCGCAACGAGCTGAACTGCGGTGAAGTAGGCTGGCTGGTGTGTGCGATTAAAGACATCCTCGGCGCACCGGTGGGCGATACGCTAACCCTGCAGCGCAATCCGGCGGAGAAAGTGTTGCCTGGCTTCAAGAAAGTGAAGCCACAGGTTTACGCCGGTCTGTTCCCAATCAGTTCTGACGACTATGAAGCGTTCCGTGATGCGCTGGGCAAATTGAGCCTGAACGATGCGTCACTGTTCTACGAGCCAGAGAGCTCAACGGCGCTGGGCTTCGGTTTCCGCATAGGCTTCCTTGGTCTGCTGCACATGGAGATCATTCAGGAACGTCTGGAGCGTGAATACGATCTGGATCTGATCACCACTGCACCAACCGTAGTGTATGAAGTGGAAACCACCGACGGTGAAACTATCTATGTTGATAGCCCGTCGAAGCTGCCACCGCTGAATAATATTGCCGAGCTGCGCGAGCCTATTGCTGAGTGTCACATGCTGCTGCCGCAGGAGTTCCTCGGCAACGTCATTACGCTGTGTATCGAAAAACGTGGCGTGCAAACCAACATGGTTTACCACGGCAAGCAGGTTGCGCTGACGTATGAGATTCCGATGGCGGAAGTGGTTCTTGACTTCTTCGACCGTCTGAAATCAACCTCGCGCGGTTATGCTTCGCTGGATTACAACTTCAAACGTTTCCAGACCTCTGACATGGTGCGTGTCGACGTGATGATTAACTCAGAACGTGTTGATGCGCTGGCGCTGATTACTCACCGTGATAACTCACAATATCGTGGCCGCGACCTGGTGGAGAAGATGAAAGATCTGATCCCACGTCAGCAGTTCGATATTGCGATTCAGGCGGCAATCGGCAACCACATTATCGCTCGCTCAACGGTAAAACAGCTGCGTAAAAACGTCCTGGCGAAATGCTATGGCGGTGACGTGAGCCGTAAGAAGAAACTGTTGCAGAAGCAGAAAGACGGTAAGAAGCGAATGAAGCAGGTCGGCAACGTTGAGCTGCCGCAGGAAGCATTCCTTGCCATTCTGCATGTCGGTAAAGACAGCAAATAAGGATTTTTAATGGCTAACATGTTCGCCCTGGTTTTAGTGATCGCAACGCTGATCACTGGCGTTATCTGGTGTATCGATCGCTTTAAATGGGCACCGGCGCGTCGTGCGAAGCAGGCTGCCGCGCAAGCGCAGGCCGGCAACGCACTCGACAGTAAAACGCTGGCGAAAGTAGCCGCGCAGCCGGGTTGGGTTGAAACCACCGCATCGGTGTTCCCGGTGCTGGCGGTGGTGTTGATCGTGCGTTCGTTTATTTTCGAGCCGTTCCAGATTCCCTCGGGCTCAATGATGCCAACGCTGCTGATTGGCGACTTCATCCTCGTGGAGAAGTTTGCTTACGGTATTAAAGATCCGATTACCCAAACCACACTGATACCAACTGGCCATCCGCAGCGCGGTGATGTCGCGGTATTCAAATACCCGAAAGATCCCAGCGTGGACTACATCAAGCGCGTGATTGGCTTGCCGGGCGATAAAGTGGTGTTTGATCCTTACAGCAAAACCCTGACCATCAATCCGGGTTGCAGCAGCGGCAGTTGCGACACGGCGCTGCCAGTGACTTACACTAACGTTGAGCCAAGTAACTTCATTCAAACCTTCAGCGGCTTTGATGGCAATGAAACCGGCAACGGCTTCTTCCAGGCGCCGCAGGGCGAAACCATGAAGGGCGGCCTGCGTCTCGGCACCCGCAAAGAGACATTGGGCAACGTAACGCACGATATCTTGCTGGTAAACGAAGCGCAAAGTCAGGCAAGCATGTATTATCAGCAGCCGGGCCAACCGCAATCGACCTGGATTGTGCCGCAAGGGCAATATTTCATGATGGGTGATAACCGCGATAACAGCGCCGACAGCCGCTACTGGGGCTTCGTGCCCGAGAAGAATCTGGTCGGCAAAGCGGTGGCCATCTGGATGAGCTTCGAGAAACAAGAAGGACAGTGGCCGACCGGCGTGCGCTTTAGCCGCATTGGTGGGATTCACTAATTAGCTTCAAAAAAGGTTGGCCTCTCTTTCGGGAGGCCAGTGCACACGAAACAGACCAGGTTGGAACCTCAGCCCTGTTTCGTATGCAGTGATAGGCGCACAGAACAACTGGAATAGCATGAACCCCATCGTCATTAACAAGCTGCAGCGAAAACTGGGCTACACTTTTACTCATCCGGATTTATTGCAGCAGGCACTGACGCATCGTAGCGCCAGTAGCAAACACAATGAACGTCTTGAATTTCTTGGCGATTCTATTCTCAGCTACGTGATTGCCAATGCGCTCTATCACCGCTTCCCGCGTGTGGATGAAGGCGACATGAGCCGTATGCGTGCCACGCTGGTGCGCGGCAATACGCTGGCAGAGATGGCGCGAGAGTTCGACCTTGGCGAATGTTTACGCCTCGGTCCGGGCGAGCTGAAAAGCGGCGGTTTCCGTCGTGAATCGATCCTCGCGGATACCGTTGAAGCCTTAATTGGCGGCATCTTCCTCGATAGCAGCATTCAAACCGTCGAAAAGTTAATTCTCGACTGGTATCACTCACGACTGGAACAGATCAGTCCGGGCGATAAGCAAAAAGATCCGAAAACGCGCCTGCAGGAGTATTTGCAGGGACGTCATCTGCCGCTGCCGTCGTATTTGGTGGTGCAGGTGCGTGGCGAAGCCCACGATCAGGAATTCACCATTCACTGTCAGGTGAGTGGCATGGCAGAACCGGTGGTGGGCATTGGCTCCAGCCGCCGTAAAGCCGAGCAAGCAGCCGCCGAACAGGCGTTAATTAAGCTTGGCCTCGAATAAATAGTCACATTGCAGCGTCGAAAGCGGCGCTGCCCAAGTCAGGACTCGAATGAGCGAACTCGAAACATACAGCGGCTTTGTCGCGATTGTAGGCCGACCAAACGTCGGTAAATCCACTTTGCTGAACCAGTTGCTGGGGCAGAAAGTGTCGATCACGTCACGCAAGCCGCAAACCACGCGTCACCGTATTATGGGCATCCACACCGAAGGCGCTTATCAGGCGATCTACGTGGATACGCCAGGGCTGCACATGGAAGAGAAACGGGCGATCAACCGCCTGATGAACCGTGCCGCCAGCAGCTCCATTGGTGACGTTGAGCTGGTGATCTTTGTGGTTGAAGGCACGCGCTGGACACCAGACGACGAGATGGTGCTCAACAAGCTGCGTGATAACAAAGTTCCGGTGGTATTGGCGATCAATAAAGTCGACAACATCCAGGATAAGAGCATTCTGTTACCGCATCTGCAGTTCCTTAGCCAGCAGATGAACTTCCTTGAAATCGTCCCTATCTCAGCGGAAAGCGGCAAAAATGTCGACGCGATTGCGGCGATTGCGCGCAAATGCCTGCCAAAATCTGAGCATCATTTCCCGGAAGATTATGTCACCGACCGCTCGCAGCGCTTTATGGCGTCTGAGATCATCCGTGAAAAGTTAATGCGCTTCCTGGGTGCTGAACTGCCTTACTCCGTTACCGTCGAAATTGAGCAGTTTGTTTCGAACGATCGCGGCGGCTACGACATCAATGGCCTGATCCTTGTTGAGCGCGAAGGCCAGAAGAAAATGGTCATCGGTAATAAAGGCGCCAAGATCAAAACCATCGGCATTGAATCGCGTAAAGACATGGAAGAGATGTTTGAAGCGAAAGTGCATCTCGAACTGTGGGTTAAAGTGAAATCGGGCTGGGCGGACGATGAACGTGCGCTGCGCAGCTTAGGTTACTCTGACGAAGGTTAAGTAATGGAAGGCTGGCAACGCGCCTTTGTGCTGCATAGTCGCCCTTACAGCGAAACCAGCCTACTCCTCGATCTGTTCAGCGAAAGCGAAGGGCGCGTCCGCGTCCTTGCCAAAGGCGCCCGCTCGCGCCGCTCCCAACTAAAAGGTGCACTGCAACCCTTTACGCCACTGCTGGTGCGCTGGGGTGGACGCGGTGATGTCAAAACGCTGCGCAATGCCGAAGCCGTTTCGCTGGCATTGCCGCTCAGCGGCATTACGCTCTATTGCGGGCTCTACGTCAACGAGCTGCTGTCGCGCGTGCTGGAGCAGCAAATTCCCTTCTCTGATATGTTCTTTGATTACCTGAATTGCATCCAAACGCTGGCGGCAGGCAACGGCTCGCCTGAACCGGCGCTGCGCCGCTTTGAGCTGGCGCTGCTCGGGCATCTCGGTTACGGCGTGGATTTTCTGCACTGTGCCGGCAGCGGCGAAGAGGTGGCTGATGGCATGACCTACAGCTACCGGGAAGAGAAGGGTTTTATCGCCAGTTTGGTGGTCAATCAACGCAGCTTTACCGGCCGCCAGCTGCGTGCGTTGTGGGAGCGCGAATTCCCCGATGCCGATACTCTGCGCGCCGCCAAACGCTTTACGCGTATGGCGCTCAAACCCTATCTTGGCGGCAAGCCGCTGAAGAGTCAGGAACTTTTTCGCCAGTTTGTGCCAAAAAAGAAACCCGATGTGGCAAACGACTAGCGCTGGTCGTACCGCCTGATATATTCAGCGCGGTACACTGCAAACACACTGAACACATTTAAGGATTGTCATGGCTGAGTTGCTGTTAGGCGTCAACATTGACCACATTGCCACCGTACGTAACGCACGTGGTACAAACTATCCCGATCCGGTGCAGGCCGCGTTTGTTGCTGAGCAGGCCGGCGCTGACGGCATTACCGTGCATCTGCGTGAGGATCGCCGTCACATCACCGATCGTGATGTACGCATTTTGCGTGACACCATCCAGACGCGCATGAATCTGGAGATGGCGGTAACGGACGAGATGATCGACATTGCCTGTGAAATCAAGCCGCACTTCGTTTGTCTGGTGCCGGAAAAGCGTCAGGAAGTGACCACCGAAGGCGGGCTGGATGTGGCGGGTCAGCAGGACAAAATTAATGCTGCGGTGCGCCTGTTAAGCGACGCCGGCATTCTGGTGTCACTGTTTATCGATGCCGATCACCGCCAGATTGAAGCGGCGGTTGCCAGCGGCGCGCCTTATATCGAAATTCACACCGGTGCCTATGCCGAAGCGCCCGAAGGTCTCGCGCGCCAGGCTGAGCTGTCGCGCATCCGCAAAGCCGCGACTTTCGCCGCCAGCCTCGGCCTGAAAGTCAATGCCGGCCACGGTTTGACTTACCACAATGTGCAGCCGATTGCTGAATTGCCGGAAATGCACGAGCTGAATATTGGCCATGCGATTATTGGTCGCGCGCTGTTCAGCGGTTTGGCCGATGCGGTCAGCGAAATGAAGCAGCTGATGCGGGAAGCGCGTCGCTAATGGCGATTCTCGGGCTCGGCAGCGATATCGTAGAGATCGAGCGCATTGCTGGCGTCATTGAGCGCTCCGGCGACCGTCTGGCGCGTCGCGTATTAAGCGAAGCCGAGTGGCAGCAATATCAGGCACACCAGCAACCGGTGCGCTTTCTGGCTAAGCGTTTTGCGGTGAAAGAGGCGGCAGCGAAAGCGTTTGGCACCGGCATTCGCGGTGGCCTGGCCTTCAATCAGTTCGAAGTGTACAACGATGCGCTGGGCAAACCGGGATTACGTTTCTTTGAGCAGGCCAGGGTGATCGCCAGCCAGCTCGGCGTGAAGCATGTGCATGTGACGTTAGCGGATGAACGCCATTACGCCTGCGCAACGGTGATTATCGAGAACTAAGGATGCAACACCACGAACTTCTCCCACAGCGCCTCGCGGCTTTCCGGGTGCTGTGGATCGGTAATGATGGTGTTATCAATCGGACAGACGCTTTGGCAGGTCGGCACATCATAATGGCCCACGCACTCGGTGCAGCGGTCGACATCAATTTCATAGATCGCGTCGCCTAAGCTGATTGCCTGGTTTGGGCATTCAGGTTCGCACATATCGCAATTGATGCATTTAGTGGTGATGAGCAAGGCCATAGCAGAAGTCCAATAACAGCAGGAAAGGCGCGGGTATTATACGCGCCTGATCTCATCAGACCAGCTTTTTCACCAACGCTTCGCTGTGGCGAATGTGGCTGGAGGCGCGTTCAGGATCGTTTTGTACCAGCGCCATAAACAGCAGATCGGTCAACGCCAGCTGCGCGCTGGTCGACGAGATCGCCGCACTGCGCGTGCTCTGCTCTTCCGCCACGGTGTAGAGGCAAACCGTGGCGCACTGCTGCAGAGCATTCGGCGTAAAGCCGGTAAAGGCCAGCACATCGGCACCGACCTGCGCCGCTTCCTGCGCCGCCAGATTGATTTCGCGACGTTCGCCAGTATAGGAAATCGCCAGCAGCACATCGCCCGGCGCCATCGCTTGCACGCTGGCGAGCAAAGCGTGCATATCCTGCTCCGCCACCGCATTGATGCCGATCTTCATCAGCTTCCACGAAAAATCTTTCGCCACTAAACCGGACGCGCCGATGCCAACCAGCAAAATCCGATTGGCATTTTTCAGCAGCTGCAAGGTTTGCAGCAGCTTCTCTTCGCTGTTGATGTCCAGCGTGGCGCGGATCGCCGAGATCTTTTCGGTCAGCAGCTTTTCGCCGACCACTTTCAGCGGATCGTCGCTGAGAATATGGTTATGCACGGTAATCGCATCGCGATCGGCCATCGATTCGCTCAGCGCCAGCTTCAGCGCTGGAAACCCTTTGTAGCCCAGCTTCTGGGCAAACTTCACCACGCTGGACTGGCTAACGCCCGATTCCTCAGCGAGTTTTTGTGAACTGAGATGCCGTGCACGATCCGGCTGCGACAGCAAAAAATCCGCCAGCCGG
This sequence comes from Pantoea endophytica, assembly GCF_002858935.1. Lineage (GTDB taxonomy): Bacteria > Pseudomonadota > Gammaproteobacteria > Enterobacterales > Enterobacteriaceae > Pantoea > Pantoea leporis. The sequence continues at coordinate 58,500 of NZ_PJRT01000028.1, forward strand.
CGCTCATTTAGCGCCAGTCGAGGGTAGAGCTGACGAATGCGCAGCAATGAACTCATGGTTCGATCCTTAATTCCTTTATCCGCAAACAGCGCGTAAACGCGAAGAATAAACTATTCAAATGGCATTGTAGTCACTGGAATTAAAAATAGCAGCTTTCGCCCTGAACGCCGAAGCTGGCTACACTGTAGTGCAGAAACCACGAAGGATAGAGAAGGAGTGCTGTTTGACAAAGGGTACACAACGACGCGTGGTATTTTTCGATCTCGATGGCACGCTGCATCAGCAAGACATGTTTGGCACCTTTATGCGCTATCTGCTGCGACGTCAGCCGATCAATCTGCTGCTGGTGGTACCGCTGTTACCGGTGATTGGTCTTGGCATGCTGATCAAAGGGCGCGCCGCACGCTGGCCAATGAGTTTGTTACTGTGGGCGATTACCTTTGGCCACAGCGAAAAACGTCTGCGCCAGCGTGAGGCGGAATTCGCTGAGTGGTTCCGCCAGCGTGTTACTGCGTTTCCGGTGGTGCAGCAGCGACTCACCGACTATCTCAGTAGCAGCGATGCCGATGTCTGGCTGATTACCGGTTCGCCGCAGTCGCTGGTGGAGCAAGTCTATTTCGACTCGGCCTTCCTGCCGCGCGTACAGCTGATTGCCAGCCAGATGAAACCGGGCTGCGGCGGACGTTTGCTGTCGATGCGCTGCCTCGGCCATGAAAAGGTGGCGCAGCTGGAGGAGAAAATCGGCACGCCGCTGCAACTGTATAGCGGCTACAGCGACAGCAAACAGGACAACCCGCTGTTGTTCTTCTGTCAGCACCGCTGGCGCGTCACGCCGCGCGGTGAGCTGCAACAACTGGAATAACGCTTCGATTCCGGCAGCAGCATCGCTATAATGCGCCGCCTTTTACTGCCCGCAGGAGTTGCCCGGTGAACCCACAAACTGATGAATATTGGATGCGTTATGCGCTGGAACTGGCGAAGCGCGCGTGGGAGCAGGGCGAAGTGCCGGTTGGTGCGGTGCTGGTGCAGGGCGAAAAGGTGATTGGCGAGGGCTGGAACCGGCCGATTGGCCAGCACGATCCTACCGCACATGCCGAGATCATGGCGCTGCGTCAGGGCGGCAAAGTACTGGAAAACTATCGTCTGCTGGATACCACGCTGTATGTCACGCTGGAACCCTGCGTGATGTGCGCCGGTGCGATGGTGCACGGCCGCATCACGCGGCTGGTGTACGGCGCTAAAGATGAGAAAACCGGCGCGGCCGGTTCACTGCTGGATGTGATTGGTCATCCCGGCATGAATCATCAAATTCAGATTGATTGCGGTGTGCTGGCGGAAGAGTGTGCCGGGATGCTGAGTGACTTTTTCCGCATGCGTCGCGAACAGAAGAAGGCGCTGCGTCAGGCGCAGCGCACCGGTTAATTCATGGCAATTTTCGGTTCGACCGCCGGGTAACCGGCGCCTAACTCCGCTTCCAGTGCCGACTGCTGAGCTAAACGCTTCTCCTGTTCCTGCAAATATCCCACCAAACTGATCTGATATTTACGGATATTCTCCACGTAGTTATAAGCTTCGTGGCCGCGCGCGTAGCCGTAGGTGGTTTGCGTGTAATAGCGCTTCTGGCTCAACATCGGCAAACGCAGCTTCACATCGGCCCAGCTGTCGGGATTGCCGCCCTGTTTCGCCGTCAGCTTGCGTACGTCCAGCATGTGCGCGTAACCCATGTTATATGCCGCCAGCGCGAACCAGATACGTTCATCTTCAGGAATCGTTTCCGGGACTTTCTCCATCATGCGCTTGAGATATTCGCTGCCGCCGCGAATGCTCTGTTCGGGATCGAGGCGATCGTTAACGTCAAGGCTGTCGGCGGTATTACGCGTCAACATCATCATGCCGCGCACGCCGGTTGGCGATGTGGCCTGCGGATTCCAGTGCGACTCCTGATAAGATATTGCCGCCAGTAAACGCCAATCCATGCTGGCGGAATATTTCTCAAACAGCGGTTTGATATCCGGCAAAGTGTTATCAATGGCGCGCAGGAAGGTGCGGGTATCAACATAATCGAAGGTGCCAACGTGGCCGAGATACTTCTCTTCCAGCCGCGCCATCGTGCCTTCCTCGCCCATCTGGCTGTAGAAGTCGAGCATCGCCGCACTCAGGCTGTCGTCTTCATTGCGCGGTAAATACCAGGTGACCGGCTCTTCGTCGGTCACATCAAACGCCACCGCCAGCTGCGGATGAATGCGCTGCAGCAGGCCGATGGTAACCGAATCGCCCACCGTGTAATCGAGTTTGCCGTCAGCAACTGCTTCAAGCAGCGCTTTCTGGCCCTGATCGGTGGAGATCGCCCAGTCGAGATCGGGATAGCTGTCAGCTTTGGCGGAACGTAAAGTTGACAGGTATGCCGAACCGGACTGCACAATCAGGCGGCCTTTGAGATCGCCGAGATTCTTCGGGCGAGGCTTATCAATGCGGTACACCAGCTGCTGCGACACCGAATAGTAGCTCGGGCCACTTTGGTAGTGCGCGAGGCGCTCGCTGTTGTAGATCAAGCCGGCCGCCAGCAAATCCGCTTTACCGTCATCGAGGTCGTCAAACAGATCGCCGAGGTTAGGACGCACCTCAACTTCCAGTTTCACGCCAAGGTAATCGGCGAAGCGCTTCGCCAGCTCGTAATCCATACCGGCTGGTGCATTGTTAATGGTGTAGTAAGTCAGCGGAGAGTTAACGGTACTGATGCGCAGCACTCCGCGTGATTTGATCTGTGATAGCGCGTCTGTTCCGCCCGCGTACCACGGGATTGAAGGCCACAATGCTAGCGCAAGTAGCACGGTGATCAGACCGATAAACAGATAGTTTATTTTTAGGCGTTTCAAATAGTTGTCTCGTAATGGCTCACAGGCCTCTGTCTTTTAAAGGCAGTATTTATGTTGTTTTAACTCCCAGAGCGAGGGGCATTTTGCGCAACAAAAAGGGGCAGGGCAACTTTTATAGCAAGAATTGTGCAAAATTCAGCCAAACGCCAGGTGCCAGAATTTATGCGCAAACGGTTTCGTAACCCGAGCTGTTTCTCTATAATACCGCCCGTTTTCCCCTGTTGCGCCCAATGAAGCGTCGCCCGGCACTTCAAAGACGAGAGATCTTTAATGATGGAAATTCTGCGTGGTTCGCCCGCTCTGTCGGCATTTCGTGTAAACAAACTGCTGACCCGCTTTCAGGACGCTCACCTTCCGGTGAGTGATATTTACGCCGAGTACGTCCATTTTGCCGATGTTAGTGCACCGCTCAGCGCGGACGAGCAAGCCCGCCTGCAACGCCTGCTGAAATACGGTCCTTCTCTCGCCGAACATGCGCCACAAGGGCGTCTGTTGCTGGTAACGCCGCGTCCCGGCACCATCTCACCGTGGTCATCGAAAGCCACCGACATCGCCCATAATTGCGATCTGCCACAGGTCTTGCGTCTTGAGCGCGGTATGGCCTTCTATGTGCAGGCACCTGAGCTCACGGAAGCACAGTGGCAGCAGCTGGCGAGCCTGTTGCATGACCGCATGATGGAAACGGTGTTCGCTGATCTCAACGATGCGCAGCAGCTGTTTGCTCACCATCAGCCGCAGCCGCTGAAAAGCGTTGACGTGCTGGGCGCAGGCCGCAGCGCGCTGGAGCAGGCCAACACCACGCTGGGCCTGGCGCTGGCTGATGATGAGATCGATTACCTGCTTGATGCCTTTACTAAGCTGGGCCGCAATCCAAACGACATCGAGCTCTACATGTTTGCGCAGGCAAACTCCGAGCACTGTCGTCACAAGATCTTCAATGCCGACTGGATTATCGACGGCGAAAAGCAGCCGAAGTCGCTGTTTAAAATGATCAAGAACACCTTTGAACACAATCCTGAGCACGTGCTGTCTGCCTATAAAGACAACGCTGCGGTAATGGAAGGTTCTGAGGTTGGCCGCTTCTACGCCGATGCGCAGAAGGGCGAATATGAGTTCCATCAGGAAGCCGCACATATCCTGATGAAAGTCGAAACCCATAACCACCCAACCGCCATTTCACCATGGCCGGGTGCCGCGACCGGTTCTGGTGGCGAAATCCGTGATGAAGGCGCAACCGGACGTGGCGCGAAGCCCAAAGCTGGTCTGGTCGGTTTCTCGGTATCGAACCTGCGTATTCCAGGCTTTGAACAGCCGTGGGAAGAGGATTTCGGTAAGCCGGATCGCATCGTCACCGCGCTGGATATCATGACCGAAGGTCCACTGGGCGGCGCGGCGTTCAACAACGAATTTGGTCGTCCAGCCCTCAACGGCTACTTCCGTACCTACGAAGAGCGCGTTAACAGCCACAATGGCGTGGAGCTGCGCGGCTATCACAAGCCCATCATGCTGGCGGGCGGCATCGGTAACATCCGTGCCGATCACGTGCAGAAAGGCGAGATCGTGGTCGGCGCCAAGCTGATCGTGCTGGGGGGCCCGGCTATGAACATCGGTCTGGGCGGCGGCGCGGCATCGTCAATGGCATCAGGCCAATCGGATGCCGATCTCGACTTTGCGTCAGTACAGCGCGACAACCCAGAGATGGAACGTCGTTGCCAGGAAGTGATTGACCGCTGCTGGCAGCTGGGCGAAGCCAACCCGATTCTGTTCATCCACGACGTCGGCGCGGGCGGCCTTTCGAACGCCATGCCAGAGCTGGTGAGCGACGGTAATCGTGGCGGTAACTTCAACCTGCGCGACATCCTCAGCGATGAGCCAGGCATGAGTCCGCTGGAAGTATGGTGTAACGAGTCGCAGGAACGTTATGTGCTGGCGGTCGCGCCGGAGAAACTGGCGCTGTTTGACGAGCTGTGTCAGCGTGAACGCGCGCCATATGCGGTCATCGGTGAAGCCACCGAAGAGCTGCATCTGAACCTCGCCGACAGCCATTTCGGCAATAAGCCAATCGACATGCCGCTCGACGTGCTGCTGGGCAAAACGCCGAAGATGACGCGTGATGTTGCCAGCCAGCAGGCCAACGGCGAAGCGCTGCAGCGTGACGGGATTAGCGTAGCGGATGCGGTGAATCGCGTGCTGCACCTGCCGACCGTGGCGGAAAAAACCTTCCTGATCACCATTGGTGACCGCAGCGTAACCGGCATGGTGGCGCGCGATCAGATGGTAGGACCGTGGCAGATTCCGGTCGCGAACTGCGCCGTCACCACCGCCAGCCTCGATAGCTATCACGGTGAAGCCTTCTCGCTTGGTGAACGTGCACCCGTCGCATTGCTCGACTTCGCGGCTTCAGGTCGCCTCGCCGTCGGTGAAGCGCTGACCAACATCGCCGCAACCTCCATTGGTTCGCTACAGCGCGTTAAGCTCTCTGCGAACTGGATGGCCGCCGCCGGTCATCCAGGCGAAGACGCGGGCTTGTACGCGGCGGTTAAAGCGGTCGGCGAAGAGTTGTGTCCCGCGCTGGGTATCACCATTCCGGTAGGCAAAGACTCAATGTCGATGAAAACCCGCTGGCAGCAAGGTACTGAGCAGCGCGAAATGACCTCGCCGCTGTCGCTGGTGATCACCGCCTTTGCGCGCGTGGAAGATGTGCGTCGCACCGTGACGCCGCAGTTGCAGGCGGATCAAGACAACCTGCTGCTGCTGGTGGATCTCGGCAACGGCGCGAACACCCTTGGCGCGACTGCGCTGTCGCAGGTTTATCGTCAGCTGGGCGATAAGCCTGCCGACGTGCGTGATGCTACGCAGCTGGCGGGCTTCTTCAACGCCATTCAGGCGCTGGTGGCCGAGCAGAAACTGCTGGCTTACCACGACCGTTCTGACGGCGGCCTGCTGGTCACGCTGGCGGAGATGGCCTTCACCGGTCACTGCGGTATCGAAGCCGATATTGCCGCGTTGGGCAGCGATGCGTTAGCCGCATTGTTCACCGAAGAGCTGGGCGCGGTGCTGCAGATTAACGCAGCGGATCGTGCAGCCGTCGAGAAGGTGTTCGCTGACCACGATCTGAGCGCTAACCTGCACGTGATTGGTAAAGCCCTGCCAGGCGATCGCTTCGTGATCCGCTCTGGCGACAGCGCGGTGTACAGCGAAAGCCGTAGCACGCTGCGTACCTGGTGGGCAGAAACCACCTGGCAGATGCAGCGTCTGCGTGATAACCCAGCCTGTGCCGATCAGGAGCATGAAGCGAAGAAAGACGATAACGACCCAGGTCTGAACGTCCATCTGACCTTCAAGCCAGAAGAAGATGTTGCGGCACCGATGATTGCGACGGGCGCACGTCCGCGTGTGGCAGTGCTGCGTGAGCAGGGCGTTAACTCACACGTAGAGATGGCCGCCGCCTTCCATCGTGCGGGCTTTACTGCAGTTGACGTGCATATGAGCGATCTGCTGGCGGGCCGTCGCGGTCTGGAAGAGTTCCAGGCGCTGGTCGCCTGCGGTGGCTTCTCGTACGGTGACGTGCTGGGCGCGGGTGAAGGCTGGGCGAAATCCATCCTGTTCAACGGTCGCGTGCGTGATGAGTTCGAAAACTTCTTCCATCGTCCACAAACGCTGGCACTTGGCGTGTGTAACGGTTGTCAGATGATGTCGAACCTGCGCGAGCTGATTCCGGGAAGCGAGCTGTGGCCACGCTTTGTGCGCAACCAGTCCGAGCGTTTCGAAGCGCGTTTCAGCCTGGTTGAAGTAGCGGCGAGCCCATCGCTGCTGCTGGATGGCATGGTCGGATCGCATATGCCAATCGCGGTATCGCACGGTGAAGGTTTTGTCGAAGTGCGTGACGGCGCGCATCTGGCACAGCTGGAGAGCAAAGGTTTGGTGGCGCTGCGCTTCGTCGATAACTTCGGCAAAGTGACAGAAAGCTATCCGGCTAACCCGAACGGATCGCCTAACGGCATCACTGCGGTAACCAACGAGAGCGGACGCGTCACCATTATGATGCCGCACCCAGAGCGTGTGTTCCGTACCGTGAGCAACTCCTGGCATCCGGCAGAGTGGGGCGAAGACAGCCCGTGGATGCGTATCTTCCGCAACGCGCGTAAGCAGTTGGGATAAGCAAAACAAAGGCCGCTAAATAGCGGCCTTTTTTATTCTGCGCGTTTTGCAGGTCCACCATTCATGGCGACCTTACTGAAATCCGCATAATCTCTAAACTGTCGGAAAATAACGACAATCCCGCCAATACGTTGTCGTCAAAAGGTGACATTTAACTCATTGATTTATATAGCCAGTAAATTACCACGACAAACACGTTGCTAATCAGCGACACTTTTCACAGACCGTCCGGTCCGCTTTTCTCTGGGAGAGTGCTTCGTCTCTGGCATTCCTCTGATAATAAACGCTATTTATTTATTGGCACGATACTTGCTATACTCCTTGCGTGGCTCATTCACCTGTTTATGATTGCCCCGCTTCAGCGGCTGAGCTCATAAAAACCGAATGACGCACCAAACGGAGCCTGTCGTCCACCTCACCGATAATCGTTTGCTTTGCAACGTTATCAAACATCGGGCGCAACGTTGAGTTAGGCTCCACCTATTTTGCAAGCGATGCTGCGGCGTCGCTCTCACGGCAGGCCAAAAGGCCTGCCGTTTTCATATCTGGCCTTTCTTCCGTTTTGATACTTCGCTAGCATGCCTGCAGCTCACATTTAAGGAAGCGCGGTTGTGATGAAATGGCGTCTGTTTCCCCGATCCCTGCGGCAGTTAGTGTTAATGGCTTTCCTGCTGGTACTGCTACCGTTACTGGTGCTGGCGTGGCAAGCGTGGGAAAGTCTTTCGGCGTTAAGCAACCAGGCGGCGGATACCAACCGCAATACCTTTACCGATGTGCGTCGCAGCGAAGCGATGGCGCGTACCGCGCTGGAGCTGGAGCGCAGCTACCGCCAATATTGCGTGCTCGGCGATGCGTCGCTGGCGAAGCTGTATCAAACGCAGTGGACGCGCTACGGCCAAATGCTCAGCAGTCACGCTGCCAGTTTGCCCGATCTGCCTTCCTTCAAAGTGCTGCAAACCACCTTGCCTTCGCTGCAGCAACTGCAGTGCGATAACGGCAATCCTGAGGCGCAAGCCGCCAGCGCGCTGGAGCGTTTTTCCGATACCAACACGCAAATGGTGCAGGCAACGCGTGAAGTGGTATTTTCGCGCGGCTTACAGCTGCAGCGTGAAATCGCCGATCGCGGTCAGTTTTTTGGCTGGCAGGCGCTGATTCTGTTCCTGATTAGCCTGGTGCTGGTTTTGCTGTTCACGGGGATGATCATCGGTCCGGTGAAGCGGGTTGAACGCATGATCAATCGATTGGGCGAAGGTAAGGCGCTGGGCGATAGCGGCAGTTTCCGTGGTCCGCGTGAGATCCGTTCGTTGGGGCAGCGCATCGTCTGGCTGAGTGAGCGGTTAAGCTGGCTGGAAGAGCAGCGCCACGAATTTTTGCGCCACCTGTCGCATGAGCTGAAAACGCCGCTTGCCAGTCTGCGTGAAGGCACAGAACTGCTGGCCGATCAGGTCGCTGGACCACTGAATGCCGAGCAGCAGGAAGTGGTGGCGATTCTCGATACCAGCAGCCGTCATTTACAGCGGCTGATTGAGCAGTTGCTCGATTACAACCGCAAGCTGGCCGATGGACCGATGGCGCTGAAGCCCGTGGCGCTAAATGAGATCATTGATTCGGTGGTAAAAGTGCACTCGTTGCCAGCCAATGCACGTGAAATGACCACCCACGTTGATCTGCAAGTGCATCATTGTCTGGCTGAAGCGACGCTGCTGCAGCGGGTGATCGATAACCTCTATTCGAACGCCGTGAACTACGGCAGCGAATCCGGTAACATCTGGCTGCAGAGCCAGCAGAAGGGCAACCAGGTATGGATTGAGGTGGCAAACACCGGCACACCGATTCCGGCTGAAGAGCAGGCGATGATTTTTGAGCCCTTTTATCAGGGCAGCCAACAGCGCAAAGGGCCGGTTAAAGGCAGCGGGCTGGGCTTAAGCATCGCCAAAGATTGTCTGCGCAGGATGCACGGCGATCTGCAGTTGGTAACGCGCAAGGATGCGGATGTCTGTTTTCGTATCATTCTAACGACCAGCGCCGGGAATGCCTGATTAATGAAACTAACCCTATTCAAACTTGTGGCCAGTGCAGTGCTGGTTTTCGGCCTCAGCGCCTGCCAGGCACCGTCACAAGATCGTACGCAGCATAATGGCGTTAGCGTGCCTGAACCGGAGGTACGCCTGCCGGATTATCTGGCGACCGATTGCCAAAACGTGTGGCAAATCGAAACGCCAGCCGCCGCAGGCAATCCGCTCTATTGGCAGCGCGCCATGGATTGCGCCGAGCGCTTATCGCCGGCCGAAGCGCGTGCAGAAGCGCGTCGCTGGCCGGTGCAAGGCTGGGCCCGCGCCTTCAAGCAGGGCATCTTGCTCGCGAACGGTAACGTCACGCCAGTTGAGCGTCGTGATTTCGTCACTACCTTAGACGGTTACAGCGCGGCTTATCCTGCATCGGTGCGTCCGCTGCTCCAGCTGTGGCGCAGCAATCAGGCGGCCCAACTGGAGCTGAGCGAAGCGCGTGGACGCTACGCCGCTTTGCAGCAGAGCAATGACGCGGAGATGGATAACCTGCGCCAGCAGCAAACCAAAATGCGTCAGTCGCTGGCCGATACCCAACGCAAGTTAGAGCGTTTAACCGACATTGAACGCCAGCTGTCGTCGCGTAAAGCGCCTGATAGCAGCGACACATCGCACGGCGGCAGCGATGTGCAAAGTGAGGATCAATAACCATGAAACAAGCCGCACGTTTATTGCTGGTGGATGATGATCCGGGCTTATTGAAACTGCTCGGCATGCGTCTGAGCAGCGAAGGCTATCAGGTGGCGACGGCCGCCAGCGGGCCGGAAGCCCTGCGCCATCTGCAGAAAGAGAAGGTCGACTTGGTGATCAGCGACCTGCGCATGGACGAAATGGATGGTCTGGCGCTGTTCGGCGAAGTGCAGAAACGTCATGCGGGCTTGCCGGTGATCATTCTCACCGCGCACGGTTCGATCCCGGAAGCGGTATCCGCCACGCAACAAGGCGTGTTCAGTTTTCTGACCAAACCGGTCGATCGTGACGCTTTGTATAAAGCAATAGATGAAGCGCTGGCCCAGCGCGCACCGATCAGCGATGACGGTTGGCGCGAAGCGATTGTGACGCGCAATCCGCAGATGCTGCGGTTGCTGGAGCAGTCGCACATGGTGGCGCAATCTGACGTCAGCGTATTGATTAACGGCCAAAGTGGCACCGGTAAAGAGGTGCTGGCGCAGGCGATTCACGCCGCCAGCCCGCGCGCCACCAAGCCGTTCATCGCCATCAACTGTGGTGCGCTGCCGGAACAACTTTTAGAGTCCGAACTGTTTGGCCACGCTAAAGGCGCCTTTACCGGCGCGGTCAGCGCACGTGAAGGTCTGTTCCAGGCGGCGGAAGGCGGCACGCTGTTTCTTGATGAGATTGGCGACATGCCACAGGCGCTGCAGGTGAAACTGCTGCGTGTGCTGCAGGAGCGCAAAGTGCGGCCGTTAGGCAGCAACCGCGATCTGGATATCAACGTGCGGATTATTTCCGCGACGCACCGCGATTTGCCCAAAGCGATGGAGAAGAAGAGTTTCCGCGAAGATCTCTACTATCGTCTTAACGTGGTGAATCTGAAAATTCCCGCGCTGCACGAGCGCGCTGAAGATATCCCGCTGCTGGCGAATCATCTGCTGCGCCAATCCGCCGATCGCCATAAACCTTTCGTGCGTAGCTTTTCGGTTGATGCGATGAAGCGGCTGGTCAGCGCCGCCTGGCCGGGCAATGTACGTCAGCTGGTCAACGTGATTGAACAGTGCGTCGCCTTGAGTACCGCGCCGGTCATCGGTGATGCCCTGGTTGAACAGGCGCTGGCGGGGGAAAATACCGCGCTGCCGACTTTCGTCGAAGCACGAAATCAGTTTGAGCTGAACTATCTGCGTAAACTGCTGCAGATGACCAAAGGAAATGTCACCAACGCTGCGCGTCTGGCTGGACGTAACCGCACTGAATTCTATAAGCTGCTGTCGCGCCATGAATTGGACGCCAGCGAATTTAAAGAGTAGCTTGCTGCGGCAGCGTCAGGAACAATTATACTAACGGTATCCGTCCATCATGGAGGGAGTAAAAAAGGATCTGTCATGAAAAAGATCGATGCAATTATCAAACCATTCAAACTCGATGATGTACGTGAAGCCTTAGCGGAAGTGGGCATCACCGGGATGACCGTCAGTGAAGTGAAAGGCTTTGGTCGTCAGAAAGGTCACACTGAGCTGTATCGCGGCGCTGAGTACATGGTCGATTTTCTGCCAAAAGTGAAAATCGAAATGGTGGTAGGTGACGATATCGTCGATACCTGCGTAGAAACCATTATGAAAACCGCGCAGACCGGCAAAATCGGCGACGGCAAAATCTTTGTCTTTGACGTGGCGCGCGTAGTGCGTATCCGTACCGGTGAAGAGGACGAAGAGGCGATTTAAGCCCCTTCGCGCATTGCCTGTAAAAGCCTGCTTTGCGCAGGCTTTTTTGTTTTACAGCACCTTGTGCGGGCCAAATACTTCGTAGTGGATGCGATCGGCATTGATGCCGGCATCGACCAGTTGACGTGCGACAAACTGCATAAACGGTAGCGGGCCACAGATCCAGAATTGACGATCGGCCTGGTTCAGCGCGGAGGACACGCTCGCCAAATCCATCAAGCCCTGAGCGTCGTAACGTCCGACATCGGCACTTTCTGGTTGCCGATACCAAACGTGGCTGGTGAAGTTTGGCAGGCGTGCGCCGAGGGATTTCACCTCTTCAGCAAACGCATGCTGCGAACCAGCTTCCGCGGCGTGCAGCCAGTTAACCGCCGCCGGATGTTGCTGCTGCGCCAGAGTAGCCAGCATCGCCAGCATTGGAGTTTGGCCGACGCCAGCAGAGATCAGCGTAATCGGCGTAGCGGCTTCAGCCTGCAGGATGAAATCACCGGCTGGTGCCGCGCATTGCACGATATCGCCCACCTGCGCACGATCATGCAGCCAGCCCGACACGCTGCCCAGCGCTTCGCGTTTAACCGCGATGCGATAAAATTGCCCATTTGGCTGGTGCGTCAGCGAATACTGGCGATGCTGAATATTTTCACAGCCTGCCGGTTGTAGGCTGATGGCCAGATACTGCCCTGGCAGAAAGGTTGCCACCGGCTTACCGTCGTTTGGCACCAGTTCAAAACTCGTGATCACCGAACTCTCCTGATTGATAGCGCGAATACGAAAATCACGCGCACCGCGCCAGCCGCCGGTTTTCTCTTCGGAGGCCGAATAGATGGCTTCTTCACGCTGGATAAACACATCAGCCAGCACGCCGTACGCTTTGCCCCATGCGGTCAGCACTTCTTCACCCGGATGCAGCAGCTCATCAATTGTCGCCAGCAGGTTTTCACCCACAATCGCATACTGCTCGGGCTGAATGTTCAGGCTGGCATGCTTCTGCGCGATTTTCTCCACCGCCGGCAACAGTACGGCCAAATTTTCCAGGTTGCTGCCATAAGCCACAATGGCGTTAAACAACGCTTCCCGCTGATTGCCGCTGCGCTGATTGTTCATGTTGAATACGTTTTTCAGTTCAGGATGTTGCGTCAGTAAACGTTGGTAGAAATGGCCGGTCAGCTGCGGTCCAACCTGGGCAATGGCGGGCAAGGTCGATTTGATGGTAGCGATGGTTTGCGCGTCGAGCATGGTGAAATCCTCAGAGTGAATTTAAACATGTATTTTAAATGCATCTTATGGATAATCGAAGCGCCTGTAAATCCCTTGTTGTGATTAAGGATTAAGCAAGAAAGGTGCGGGCTGGCGCGCAAAGCTGAAATTCTTTCGCCATGAAAGTGAGCAAATTTCGTGATTTTCTGGCTTGCAAAAAAGCGTAAAAAACCCGTTCCAGCGCCATGCCAATCGTTTGCGCAAAAAGAGGGGATTGACGCTACCGTCACCTGTCAAAACCGTTTACACTGTTCGCCTTCGCCCCCTAGCCGGGGCCTAAACTGCCGTTAAAAAGTTAGCTGAGTCAGGAGAGTCCGGATGTTAAAGCGTGATATGAACATTGCCGATTATGATGCCGCGTTGTGGCAGGCTATGGAGCAAGAGAAAGTGCGTCAGGAAGAGCACATTGAACTGATTGCTTCTGAAAACTACACCAGCCCACGCGTAATGCAGGCCCAAGGTTCACAGCTCACCAACAAATATGCCGAAGGCTATCCGGGCAAACGCTATTACGGCGGATGTGAATACGTCGATATCGTTGAGCAACTGGCGATCGATCGCGCTAAAGAGCTGTTCGGCGCAGATTTCGCTAACGTACAGCCGCACTCCGGTTCTCAGGCCAACTTCGCGGTTTACACCGCGCTGCTGCAGCCAGGCGACACCATTCTGGGTATGAACCTGGCGCACGGTGGTCACCTGACGCACGGTTCCCCGGTAAACCTGTCGGGTAAGCTGTACAACGTTATCCCTTACGGCATCGATGAAACCGGCAAAATCAACTACGAAGAACTGGCTGAGCTGGCACAAACCCACAAGCCAAAAATGATCGTCGGCGGCTTCTCTGCTTACTCTGGCGTGTGCGACTGGGCCAAAATGCGTGAAATCGCAGACAGCGTTGGCGCCTACCTGTTCGTCGATATGGCACACGTTGCGGGCCTGATCGCCGCAGACGTCTATCCGAACCCGGTTCCTCATGCCCACATCGTGACTTCAACCACCCATAAAACCCTGGCGGGTCCGCGCGGCGGCCTGATCCTGGCGAAAAACGGTGACGAAGAGCTGTATAAAAAACTGAACTCCGCGGTGTTCCCGGGTGGTCAGGGCGGTCCTCTGATGCACGTGATCGCCGGTAAAGCGGTGGCGTTCAAAGAAGCGATGGAGCCAGAGTTCAAGACTTATCAGCAGCAGGTGGCTAAGAACGCGAAAGCGATGGTGGAAGTTCTGCTGGAGCGCGGTTACAACATCGTTTCCGGTGGCACACACAACCACTTGTTCCTGATCGATCTGGTCAGCAAAAACCTGACCGGTAAAGAAGCCGATGCCGCTCTGGGCCGCGCCAACATTACCGTGAACAAAAACAGCGTACCTAACGATCCGAAGAGCCCGTTCGTGACCTCTGGCGTGCGTATCGGTACCCCAGCGGTGACGCGTCGTGGCTTCAAAGAAGCTGATGTTCGCGAGCTGGCTGGCTGGATCGCTGACGTGCTGGACAACATCAACGACGAAGCGACCATCGAACGTACCAAACAGAAAGTGCTGGAAATCTGCAGCCGTCTGCCGGTGTACGCGTAAGCTTTACGCTTCTCGATGCAGTGCAAAAAAGGATGGTGCAAGCCATCCTTTTTTATTGCCGTCGCAGCAGTGCTCTGACAAAGTAGCGCCCACTCGTGCTGCTCAGCAGCATTTTTGCTGGAGGGAATATGGCAATCGGCTCCGCCAAATGGCTCGGTTTGGGCTACTTCACTTACTTCTTCTGTTACGGCATTTACCTTCCTTTCTGGAGCGTGTGGCTCAAAGGCACCGGACTTGATGCAGAAAAAATCGGTCTGCTGCTGGGGTGCGGCATGGTGGCGCGCTTTGTCGGCAGTTTGCTGATTGCCCCGCAGGTAAAAAACCCCTCACAGCTGATCACCGCGCTGCGCCTGCTGGCGCTGATGACGTGCCTGTTCGCTATCGGTTATTGGCTGGGACAACAGTGGATGTGGCTGCTGTTCGTGATGATCGGCTTCAACCTGTTTTTCTCACCGCTGGTGCCGCTGAGTGATGCGCTGGCCGCCACCTGGACGCAGCAAATTGGTCTGACATATGGCCCGGTTCGTTTGTGGGGCTCGCTGGCGTTTGTCATCAGCTCTGCCTTAACCGGCATGCTTGTCACGGCGTTCTCATCGCAGGCGATTCTGGTGCTGCTGTCACTGGGCGCGATCGGCATGTTAGGTGGGATGATGTTAACGCCAGCGACGAAGCCGCAGGGCAGTGAACGTCAGACGTCAACCGATGGTGGCTGGCAGGCATGGCGTGATTTGCTGCGCGAAAATGCGGTGTGGCGTTTCATGTTATGCGTGACATTGTTGCAGGGCGCGCATGCGGCTTACTACAGCTTCAGCGCGATCTGGTGGCAGGAGAGCGGTTATTCCGCGTCGATTATTGGCTACTTGTGGTCGCTGGGCGTGGTGGCTGAAATCATCATTTTTGCTCTCAGCAGCCGACTGTTCCGCCGCTGGAGTGCGCGCGATCTGCTGCTGTTATCAGGCGTGTGCGCCATTATCCGCTGGACAATGCTGGGATCCAGCACCGCGTTGCCGTTGCTGATCGTGGCGCAAATTCTGCACTGCGGCAGCTTTACCGTCTGCCATTTAGCGGCGATGCGGTTTATTGCCGCGCGCAAAGGCGCGGAAGTGATTCGTCTGCAATCGCTCTATTCGGCGCTGGCCATGGGCGGCGGTATTGCGGTGATGACTATGATTTGCGGCGTGCTGTTTACGCATCTGCAAGGACATCTGTTCTGGGTGATGGCGTTAGTGGCGTTGCCGGCGCTGTTCCTGCGTCCGCGCGCCGCTTAACTCTCCAGCAACTGGAGAATACGCTGCTGCTGATGACGACTCAGCGGCAGCTCCGCCTGGATTAGCGGCGGTGAGAACAGCGGCAATGAAATGGCATACGGCGTGATCACCAGCGCGATGTCGCGCGGCGCGCCTTCACGCTGAAAATGCACGACGTCCTGATAGCTGATGTTAATCGGTAGCAGCGTCATTTCCCGCAGCTGCTGCTCCAGCAACTGCTCAAGCGCCGCATCCGCGCCCGTCAGCAGCAGCACCTGCTTTTCCTGCAATGCACTCTCCTGCATCAACCAGGCACCAAATAACACCGCCACCAGACTTATCTCTTCAGCACTAAAGCGCGTGGCAAAGTTACGGCTGAAATGCTCAAGTGCGCGTTCAGTGGTGCGCAGCAGGCGCGGATAGAGTCGTGCGACATCCAGCGCCACGCTGTTATCGATGCCGATGGCAAAATGGCTGCGATCCAGCGCCTGCGCCAGATGCGTAAAGAGTTGCTGAGTGAGTTCGGCGCGATTTCTGAAGGTGGTTTGTGCCAACTGCTCAAAGCGCGCAATCAGCGCTTCCACTGACTGCATCAGCTTTACTGCCTGCGGATGCTCCAGCTGCGTAGCGGTTGGCGCGTGAATCAGGCTAAATAGCAGCGTCCAGAAGTCGGTCTCGCTTACATCCGGCGCTAAGTGGCAGCGCTTCTGCCAGTGATGGATGACGTCGTCGGCGGCAGCACGTTCGACTTTTTCCGCCAGCCACGCGCGCTGTCCGTCATTGAACAAAGCGTTTTGGCGCTGGCACAGCGCATACTTCATGAAGATTTGCAGAAACAGGCGGTCGCGCGCGCTGAAGTCGCGCGCCAGACGCAGGCTGCAGTGCTGAATTAGCGCCTGCAGGTTAGTTTCATCCCACAACGCTTTCTCGATTTTCAGGACTTTCAGGCGCTGACGCAGCACCGGGGCAAAATGCTCGCAGACAAAATCCTGCGACAAACGCAGCGCGCGTCGCAGCCAATGGATCAGGCACAGCCGCCTGTCCAGTTCCGTCCCGTGTATGCGGAAGCTGCCATCGACCATCTGGTGTAGCTCCAGTTGATGGTAACGCTGTATCTCCTCTCCCACATCCGCGATATCCTGTCGGGCGACAACAGGCGCCACGCCATTTAACTGGCAGAGCTTTTCAAGCGTCAACGCGGGAGCGGGCAGAAATAGCAGCAGTAACAGATGACAACGACGCTGGGAACGGCTGAAGAGTGGTGCAGAGGAGGGTGCAGAACTCATCAATGGTTTATCCGCAGGTCACTTTTGAGCTAAGAATAGCTAACTCCACGCGGTAACCTTGCACTTTGTCGTGACTTTTGTTCAGAGCTTTAGGGCGGGTCACAATTTTTCTGGGCCACTCTACACTTCACTTTAAAATTGTTACTTTATAACACATGAAAATTGCACTCATTACGTTTACGCTGTTGTTCAGCACCGCAGCCTGGTCACATCCGCATAGCTTTATTGACATGAAAACCGAGTTCATCAGTGACAACCAACATCTTAGCGGCATGAAAATGGTGTGGACCATGGATGAGATAACCTCCGCCGATCTGTTGTACGACGCAGGTAAAGCCAAGCCCGGTGATGTGGTGTGGAAAAAGCTGGCGGCGCAGGTGATGGCAAATGTGCTCGGTCAGCACTATTTCACCGAAGTGTGGCAGGACAAAAATCGGGTTAAGTTTCTCAATCTGCCGAAAGAGTACAACTTATCGCGCAACGGCAACAAAGCGGTGCTGGAGTTTATCGTGCCGTTTGGCGAACCTCAGCTATTGAGTGCGAAGCAGTATCGCATTCAGACTTTCGATCCCAGCTACTTTGTTGATATGTATTACGATAATCCACAGGCATTAACCATGGACGACACCGTTAAATCGCATTGCCAGATCGATCTGCATACGCCGAAACCGGATGACTCGCTGAAGCAATATGCGCTGTCGCTGGATAAAGCCGATGCGCCGCCAGAGGATATGGATCTTGGCCAGCAATTCGCCCAAACGGTGACACTGACATGTCACTGATTTCGCTTCCCTCCCGTTCACGTCGTTTATGGCCGCTGTGGCTGATGGCGGCGTTATTGCTGCTGGCGGGCGTGCTGCTGTGGCAGCACTGGTCGCAGATTTTGCTGCAAAGCGTGCTGTGGCAAAAAATCCTCAATCGCGAAATGACGCAGCTTTTGCAGCAGGTGGCTGAACAACCGCAGCAGGCGGGCGTGACGCTGATGCTGTTCAGCCTCGCTTACGGCGTGCTGCATGCGCTGGGGCCGGGACACGGCAAAGTGGTGATCACTACCTTTCTTGCCACCCATCCGGCAAAGTTGAAAACCAGCATGAAGCTAACGTTGCTGGCTGCTTTGCTGCAGGGCGGCGTGGCGATTGGTTTGGTAACGCTGATGCTGGTAGTACTGCAAACCTCGTCGCGTCAGATGCATCTCGGCAGTTACTGGCTGGAAAAGGGCAGTTATCTGTTAGTCGTCGCGCTGGGTATTTGGGTCGGTTGGCGTGCATTGCGGTCGCTGCGCCAGCAATGGCGTCCTCAGCCAAAGTTGCAGATCCACGCTATTCGCCCAGCGCATCAGCACGATGAACACTGCGGCTGCGGACATGCGCATCTGCCCAGCGCTGCGCAGATGGATCAGGCAGTTAGCGCTAAAACGCAGGCGCTGGTGGTGTTTTCCATGGGGCTGCGGCCCTGTTCCGGCGCCATCATGATGCTGCTGTTTGCCAAAGTGATTGGTGTGTATGCGTGGGGCGTCGCCTCTGCCGTGGCGATGGCGTTGGGCACTGCTGTGACGGTTTCGGCGCTCGGCTTGTTAGTGCAGCGCTCCCGTCTGCTGGCTCAGCGCTTAGGGCAGGCCGGCGGTACTCATCCTGCGACCAGGCTGCTGGTGCCGCTGCTCGCCATGTTAGGTAGCGTGCTGTTAATCGTTGCGGGCGTTGCATTATGGCAAAGTGCCTCGCCGGGCATCGGCGGTGGAATTCGTCCTTTCTGACATTAAGGATATTTGGGTAGTGTAAATATTCCACTGTTGCAAGTATTCTCCCCCTCAACAGTTAATTAAATATCTCCGCTTAGCGCGCTGGTGAAAATAGATTTCTCTGTCTAAGCTCAATTACACCAGTCAATATCCTGGTGGATTAGCAATTATAAAATTTCAGCGAAATATTCTGCGAGGAGAAAACGATGCCTGAAACTCGGATTAATAATGGCAGCGTAGATACGGTGCACGACGTGCATGGCGGCCTACCATTAAAACGTATTTCATGGAGCGCAGTATTTGCCGGCGTTATCGCTGCGCTAATCATTCATATTTTATTGGGGATATTGGGTACAGCGATTGGTGCAACAACCATCGATCCACAACAGGAACAAAATCCGCTGCAGCATCTGGGAACCGGCGCGTTAATCTGGACCGGCGTGAGTATGCTGATTGCCATGGGCGTAGGTAGCTACGTTGCGGGGCGTCTGGCGCAGCGCGAAGGGGCGATGCATGGTTTGTTGATGTTTGGTGTTAGCACCATTTTGACATTGTGGCTCGCGATTACCCTGGCGACTGGCGTTATTGGCGGTGCGTTTAATATTTTAGGCGCCGGCGTAAATGCCGTGGGTAATGGAATTTCCGCAGCGGCGCCATCACTAACCAATATGGCAAAAGAGAAGCTGCAGGAAAGTAATATCAATTTAGATGATTTAAAAAACGAATTACAAACTACGCTGCGTCAAACCGGCAAGACAGAATTACAACCTGAGAATCTGCAAAAGGATGTAAATAACGAAGCCAATAACGCGCAAAATCAAGCAGAGCAAACGGCACAAAATCCACAGAATGCTGATAATGATCTGGCTAATTGGTTGAAAGGCGTTATGAATCGTCACTCAGATACATTGCAAGCTGCCGATCGTGATGCGCTGAAAAATATTATCAAAGCGCGCACCGGTAAAAGCGATCAAGAGGTTGAGCAGATTGTGACTCAAACCGAGGAGAGCTATAAAAAAGCCGTGCAACAGTATCAGGAGTTGAAACAGCAGGCGGAGCAAAAAGCCCGTGAAGTGGCTGAGCAAGCGGCGGCCGCAACGGCGAAAGCGAGCTGGTTCACCTTCTTTATGCTGGTGATTGAAGCGGTACTGGCAGCATTGCTGGGGCGCGTGGGTCGCAGGACGCAACCGCGTCAGGTATTAAGCCACGAACGTCGGTAACAAAAAAAGGCGGCTGATTCAGCCGCCTTCTCGCTTCTAGCGCTTCAGCGCTTCACTCAACTCTTCACGCATCGATGCCAGCATTGCTTTCACTACGCGTGGGTTACCCGCAACGATGTTACCTGACATCACGTAGCCGTGGTTGCCGGTAAAGTCAGTCACCAGGCCGCCCGCTTCACGCACCAGCAGCTCGCCCGCCGCAAAATCCCACGGCTTCAGGCCAATCTCAAAGAAACCATCAACGCGACCTGCAGCGGTGTACGCCAGATCCAGCGCCGCCGAACCGGTGCGACGGAAATCAGCGCACTGGGTGAACAGTTTGCCAACGATGTTGATGTAAGGCGTTGCGTGCTGCTTCAACTTGAACGGGAAGCCGGTCGCCAGGATGGTGCCATCCAGATCGCGCGCCGTGCTGCCGCGCAGGCGATAGCCATTCAGCTGAGCGCCCTGACCGCGTACGGTGGTAAAGAGTTCGTTGCGCATTGGATCGTAAACCACAGCCACTTCGGTGCGGCCTTTGATGCGCACAGCGATAGAAACGGAGAAGTGTGGTAAACGTTTGATGAAGTTGGTGGTGCCATCCAGCGGATCGATTACCCATTGAAAGTCTTGATCTTCGCCCGCCAGCTCACCGCTTTCTTCGGTGATGATGGTGTGTTTCGGGTACGATTTACGAATTACTTCGATAATCAGACGTTCTGCGTCACGGTCAACATTGGTAACGAAGTCGTTGCTGCCTTTCTGGCTGGCTTCGACAGCGTCCGGGGTTTCATAATTCTTGGCAATTAAATTTCCGGCCTTGCGCGCGGCGCGCACGGCTATGTTGAGCATCGGATGCATCGGTATCTCTCGCTGGATGTTAAAGAACGGGGAAAAC
This sequence comes from Pantoea endophytica, assembly GCF_002858935.1. GTDB lineage: Bacteria > Pseudomonadota > Gammaproteobacteria > Enterobacterales > Enterobacteriaceae > Pantoea > Pantoea leporis. Next base: position 79,196 of record NZ_PJRT01000028.1, read on the forward strand.
GGCGCGGAGTATATCAGCGTGTTCAGCAAATGTCCTCTTTTTATGTTAGGATGCGCGCCATCATTTCCCTGACCGCCTCTAATTATGCTGCAGAATATCCGAATCGTACTGCTAGAAACGTCGCACACCGGCAACATGGGCTCCGTCGCACGCGCGATGAAAACCATGGGCTTAACCAACCTTTATCTGGTCAATCCGCTGGTGAAACCCGATTCACAGGCCATTTCCCTCGCCGCCGGTGCCAGCGATGTCATTGGTAATGCGCGCATTGTCGATACCATGGATGAAGCCATTGCCGGTTGTAGTTTGGTGGTTGGCACCAGCGCACGTTCACGTTCACTGCCGTGGCCCATGTTGGATTCACGCGAGTGCGGCATTAAAAGCGTGGAAGAGGGGCAGCAGGCGCCGGTGGCGTTGGTGTTTGGCCGCGAGCGCGTGGGCCTGACTAACGAAGAGTTGCAGAAATGCCACTATCACGTCGCGATTCAGGCGAACCCGGAATACAGCTCACTGAATCTGGCGATGGCGGTGCAGATTATCGCTTACGAAGTGCGCATGGCCTGGCTGGGCGCGCAGGAAAAAGCCGCGCCGACGGAAGAGCCGGTCGAATCACCGTATCCGCTGGTTGACGATTTGGAGCGCTTCTATCAGCACATCGAACAGATGATGCTGAACAGCGGCTTTATCCGTGAAGGCACGCCAAGCCAGGTGATGAGCAAGCTGCGTCGTTTATATACACGTGCGCGCCCCGAACGCGACGAACTGAACATCCTGCGCGGCATGATGGCATCGTTCGAAAAGCGCAAAGGTAATGTGGATAATAGTTGAGTAAAACAGTTGGTTAAATAGTTGAGCAATTTACTTGGTTAAATAGTTGACCGTTTTACTCAGGAATGTCAGACTGGCGTCAATTCTTCAGATAACCCGCCGATAACCGGACGGACGCTTACGAGGTTGTATGCTATGAGACTGACATCCAAAGGACGTTATGCCGTAACCGCTATGCTGGACGTTGCACTGCACTCCAATGAGGGCCCGGTGCCGCTAGCTGACATTTCTGAGCGTCAGGGCATCTCATTGTCCTATCTGGAGCAGTTATTCTCACGTCTGCGTAAGCACGGCTTAGTGGCAAGCGTTCGTGGTCCAGGTGGCGGTTATCTGTTAGGCAAAGATTCAAGCGCGATTGCTGTGGGCGCGGTTATTACCGCCGTTGACGAATCTGTCGATGCCACTAAATGCCAGGGCAAAGAGGGCTGCCAGGGCGGCGAGCGTTGCCTGACCCACGTTTTGTGGCGTGATCTGAGTGAGCGCATCAGCGACTTCCTCAACAACATCACGCTGGCGGAACTGGTGAATAATCAGGAAATCCTTGAAGTGGCCGATCGTCAGAACACTGTCGATAATCGCCGCTTCCAGCAGCATCGTGTGCAAGAAACCATCAACGTTAATCTGCGCGCTTAATCAGTTCTCCTTCGGCCTTTCCTGTTCATACGGGCGAGGCCGAATGTGCTATAAAGACGTATGATTTTTTATACGGAGTTTTAGCGCAATGAAATTACCGATTTACCTGGATTACGCAGCCACTACGCCTGCGGATCCGCGTGTTGCCACCAAAATGATGCAGTTCCTCACAATGGATGGCACTTTCGGTAACCCCGCGTCCCGTTCCCACCGTTTTGGCTGGCAGGCTGAAGAAGCTGTTGATGTGGCTCGCAATCAAATTGCTGAGCTGGTCAATGCCGACCCCCGTGAAATCGTTTTTACCTCCGGCGCGACCGAAGCGGACAACCTTGCGATCAAAGGTGCCGCGCAATTCCATCAGGCGCGCGGCAAACACATTATTACCAGCCAAACCGAACACAAAGCGGTGCTAGACAGTTGCCAGCAACTGGCGCACGAAGGCTTTGATGTCACCTTCTTAAAGCCGGGCAGCGACGGTATCGTTACGCCGCAGATGCTCGAATCTGCACTGCGTGACGACACGGTGCTGGTATCGCTGATGCACGTCAATAATGAAACCGGTGTGATTCAGGACATCGCCGCACTCGGCGCGCTGTGCCGTGCGCGTGACATCCTGTTTCACGTTGATGCCACGCAAAGCGTCGGCAAATTGCCGATTGACGTCACTGAACTGCCGGTGGATTTGATGTCGTTCTCAGCGCACAAGCTGTATGGACCGAAAGGCATCGGCGCGCTGTGGGTGCGTCGTAAACCGCGTCTGCAAATTGATGCACAGATGCACGGTGGCGGTCACGAGCGCGGCATGCGTTCGGGCACGTTGCCGGTGCATCAGATTGTCGGCATGGGCGAAGCCTACCGTATTGCGCGTGAAGAGATGGGCAGCGAAATGGCGCGTCTGGCCGAGCTGCGCCAGCGTCTGTGGCGCGGTATTAGTCAATTGGGTAACGTGAACCTCAACGGTTCGCTGGAGCAGGGCGCTCCGAACATCCTCAATATTAGTTTTGCCCACGTCGATGGCGAATCGCTGATTATGGCGCTGAAAGATTTGGCGCTGTCATCCGGTTCCGCCTGTACCTCGGCCAGTCTCGAACCTTCCTATGTGCTGCGCGCGATGGGCGTTGAGCAGGAGCTGGCACACAGCTCGCTGCGTTTTTCGCTCGGACGCTTCACCAGCGCAGAGGAAATTGAGTACGCTATCGAGCTGGTCAACAAAGCGGTAACACGTCTGCGGGCACTTTCGCCTGCGGCAAACGCCCGCTAATTCATGCACCCCTTGCGCCGGTTCTGGCGCAAGGTGACACCTAACGCAAACGGAGCCACGCGATGACAACACAACCGATGATAATTACGCTCAGCTCCCAGGCCGCCGATGCGCGCTGGGGTGACAAAGCGCTGCTGAGCAGCAACGAAAGTGGCATGACCGTTCACCTGACTGGCGCAGACGCGCTGATGAGCATCCAGCGCGCGGGGCGCAAGCTGGACGGCCAGGGCATTCGTCACGTCTCGCTGCAGGGCGAAGGCTGGGATGTGGAAAAGTGCTGGGCGTTCTGGCAAGGCTACCGCAGCCCGAAAGGCAAACGTCAGGTCGAGTGGCCGGAATTCAATGAAGACGATCAGGCTGAATTTGCACGTCGTCTGAAGATTGTTGACTGGGTGCGCGACACCATCAACCTGCCGGCGGAAGATCTTAGCCCGGAACAGCTGGCGCACAACGCGGTTGATCTGATCAACGAAGTGGGCGGCAAAGCAGTCAGCTATCGCATCACCAAAGGTGACGATTTGCGTGTTCAGGGTTACGCCGGTATCCACACCGTGGGCCGCGGCTCCACGCGCGCACCGGTGTTGCTGGCGCTGGATTTCAATCCAACTGGCGATGAAGATGCGCCGGTTTACGCCTGTCTGGTCGGTAAAGGCATCACCTTTGATACCGGCGGTTACAGCCTGAAGCAGAGCGCTTTCATGGACTCAATGAAGTCCGACATGGGCGGCGCGGCAACGCTGACTGGCGCGCTGGCGCTGGCGATTTCGCGCGGTCTGAATAAGCGCGTGAAACTGTATCTATGCTGCGCAGACAACATGGTCAGCGGCAACGCCTTCCGTCTGGGCGACATCATTCGCTATCGCAACGGTAAAACCGTGGAAGTGATGAACACCGATGCGGAAGGTCGTCTGGTATTGGCCGATGGCCTGATCGATGCCAGCGAGCAAAATCCTGAACTGCTGATCGATGCGGCAACGCTGACCGGCGCGGCGAAAACCGCGCTGGGTAACGATTATCACGCGCTGTTTACCTTTGACGATGTGCTGGCGGAATCGCTGCTTGGCAGCGCAACCGGCGAAAACGAAGCTTTCTGGCGTCTGCCGCTGGCCGAGTTCCATCGCAGCCATCTGCCTTCAAACTTTGCCGATCTGAATAACATCGCCAGCCCGTCACATGCGGCGGGTGCCAGCAGTGCGGCGGCGTTCCTATCGCATTTCGTCAGCAAATATCAGCAAGGCTGGCTGCACATTGACTGCTCCGCGACGTACCGCAAAAGCGCGGTGGATCAGTGGTCCGCGGGTGCGACCGGTTTGGGTGTGCGCACCGTCGCCAATCTGTTACTGAAATAATCCTCATCACGGCAGGCGCAAGCTTGCCGTCTTTTTTGGAATACGATAAATGAGTAACCGTCTTGAAGAGGTGCTGAAGCTGGCGGCTACTGAGCCTGCGCACCGTCCGGAATTTTTCCAGCTGCTGCTGGAAGCCGATGTATGGGTGCCAGGCGAAAGTCCCGCCGAACAGTTTGATGCGACTTCGCCGGTCGAATTACAGCATTGGGAAAAAGAGGGTGGCGGCAGCGTGATCCCGTTCTTCACCTCGGAAGAGGCGATGGGCGAGGCCATCAAAGATGAACAGCCTTACCTGCGCATGCCGGTGCGCACGCTGTTTGAGATCACGCAAGGCGAAACGCTGTTCCTCAATCCGAAACTGCCTGCGGGTAAAGAGTTTTCGCCGGGTGAAATCGCCCATTTGATTGGCGAAGAGGGCAGTGCGCTGAGCCAGCAAACCGTGCTGGAAGGTGGTCATGCGTTGCTGTTGTCCGAAGTGGCCGAGCCGCCAGCGCAGATGATTGATTCGTTAACGCAACTGTTTGCCAAGTACAAACAGGTACGCCGTGCTTACATCGCCAGCATTCGTGAAAGCGCTAGCGAAGCACCGAACCTGCTGATTGGTATCGAAGCTGATAGCGATATCGATGAGATTATTCAGGCGGCGGGCGGTGTAGCGACGGATACGCTTGCGGATGATGCGCCCATTGATATCTGTGAAGTGGTTAATGAAGATCGTGGCGTGAGCCACTTCTTTACTGCCCACATCACGCCGTTCTATGAACGTCGCTGGGGCAGTTTCCTGCGCGATTTTAAGGGCAGTCAGCGGATTATATAATGCGCGGTCGCCATTGATGGCGACCTGCTATCACTTCTCGATCGGTAAATCGTCGCGGCTGCCCCATTCGCCCCACGAACCGTCGTACAGCGTCACATCCCGCACACCCAGCGAGGTGAGCGCCAGAATCACCACCACCGCCGTGACACCCGAACCGCAGCTGGCAATCACCGGCTGATCCAGTTTTACCCCTGCCTGAGCAAACAGATCGCGCAGTTCCGCTGCCGGTTTCAATTCACCATTTACCACTAAACTGTTCCACGGCACGTTCAGGCTGTTGGGAATATGCCCGCGCAACAAGCCCGGACGCGGTTCATCCACTTCGGCGTTAAAACGGTTCGCCGCACGGGCATCGACAATCTGCGCACCGCCTTCGTGGCTGATCAGCAGCACATCGGTCAGACGTTTCACCTGTGCGCCATCATAAGTCGCTTCGAATTCACCTTCCGGCAAACTAACCGGGCCGGTTGCGACATCGAAACCGGCTGCCTTCCAGCCCTGTAATCCTCCGGCCAGAATCGACACGTTTTCGCAGCCAAAGGCGCGCAGCATCCACCACGCACGCGGAGCCGAAAACAGGTTGCCTTCGTCATACACCACCAGATGTTTGTCCTGGCTGACGCCCAATTCGCGCATTGCCACCGCAAAGGATTCGGCGCGGGGCATCATGTGTGGATAAGCACTGGTGTGATCGGACAAGGCTTCAATATTGAAGAACGGCGCATTCGGCAGATGACCAGCCAGATATTCAGCCTGCACATCACGTACGGCTTCCTGGCCAGGCGGTAACATGCGGGCATCAAGCACCTGCAATGTTTCCTCGGTGTAATGTTCTTTCAACCAATCAGCGGACACAAACATGGCTGTCATAGCAACCTCTTCTCAGCAAACGGGAAACGACCAGTCTCCGGGAATGTGAACGCTATCTCAAGGGTGTGATTGCTAAAGTTGGCGGGTTGATGTGAAATTGCGCGGAATGACGTTTTCTTAACTTCTGGGACTGGTGAGGGAATTACCATGGCAAAACGTTTTAACCGGCTGCTGCTCAGCGCGCTGTTCGGTGCTGGATTACTGGGCGGCGGGACCTTGACGATACACGCGGAGGAAGCGGCAACCGCAACAGCAACGCAGAAATCGCTGTCGGTTATCGATCTCTCCGAGCTGCAACTCGACGGCGCCGCCGCGCTGGTGTTGACCTTCAACACGCCGCTTGAAGCGAAGCAGGATTTCGCTGCGCGCGTGCAGATTATCGATGAGAAAAGCGGCAAGGTTGATGGCGGCTGGGAGCTGGCGCCAAACGGTAAAGCGTTGCGTTTTCGTCATCCTGAACCGTCGCGCAAGTTGACGGTTAATGTCGATGCCGGTCTCAAAGCAGCAGATGGCAGCACCTTATCGAAATCTTTTAGCCAATCGCTCACCACGCGCGATATCCAGCCGATGGTGGGTTTTGCCAGTCGCGGATCGCTACTGCCGCTGCGTTTGACGCAGGGATTGCCGGTGCTGGCGCTGAATGTGAATAACGTCGACGTCGATTTCTTCCGCGTGAAAAACGCCTCGCTGGCCGATTTTCTGGCGCAGTGGAATTACGGCAACAATATGTCGTACTGGGAATCACGCGAGCTGCTGAAAAATGCCGATCTGGTTTACGGCGCCCGCTTCGATCTTAATCCGGCACGCAACACGCGCGAGAAAATGCAGCTGCCGCTGGGCGATGTCGATGCGCTGAAGCAGCCGGGCGTTTATCTGGCGGTGATGAAACAGGCCGGAACCTACAACTACACGCAACCGGCGACGCTGTTTACGTTGAGCGACATCGGTTTGTCGCTGCACCAATTCCCTGAACAGCTGGAACTGTTTGCCCAAAGCCTGACCAATGGCGCGCCACTTGATGACGTTAGCGTGCAGCTGCTGGATGAGAAAGGCAAACAACTCGCCAGTGGCACCAGCGACAGCTACGGTCATTTGCGTTTACCGGCGAATGCTAAAGGCAAGCTGCTGCTGGCGACACAAAAGGACCAAACTTCGCTGATCGATCTTAATCGTCCGGCGCTGGATCTGGCGGAGTTCCCGATTGATGGACCGCAAGGCTACGACAAACAGTTGTTCGTATTTGGTCCGCGCGATCTCTATCGTCCGGGTGAAACGGTGATCGTCAACGCGCTGCTGCGTGATGCTGATGGCAAACCGTTGCCGCCGCAGCCGGTGAAAGCCGACGTGGTGCAGCCGAATGGCGAAGTGTCGCAGACCTTTGTCTGGCAGCCGGAGAACGGCATCTATCAACATCGCTTCGCGATACCGGCTTCCGCAATGACCGGCGAATGGACGCTGCGTATCAACAGTGGCGACAACCAGCCGCGCAGTTGGACGTTCCACGTCGAAGATTTCCTGCCGGAGCGCATGGCGCTGGATTTGACCAACAGCGCGCAGCCGGTGGCGCCGGATGAGGACGTCACCTTTGTTGTTGAAGGCCGCTATCTGTACGGCGCGCCGGCTGCGGGTAACGAGCTGCAAGGGCAGCTGTTGCTGCGTCCCGCGCGTGAAGCGGTGGCCGCGCTGCCCGGCTATCAATTTGGCGACATCACTGAAGAGCTGAAACGTTCGCTCGATGATGTGGATGAGAAGCTGGATGAGAGCGGCAAGCTGCAGCTTAACGTTGAGAGCAGCTGGAAAGAGATCCATTCACCGCTCAATCTGATTCTGCAAGCCAGCCTGCTGGAAACCGGCGGCCGTCCGGTGACGCGCCGCGCGACTCAGGCGATTTGGCCGGCAGCGGCGCTGCCCGGCATCCGTCCGCTGTTTAGCAGTGAATCGGTATATGACTATCGCAGCGATCGTTATCACGATGAGCCGACCGTGGCAGAAAACAGCCTCGCGGAATTCGACGTGGTCTACGCCAATCCGCAGGGCGAAAAACTGGCGGCGTCAGATCTTGATGTGCGCCTGATCCACGAACGCCGCGACTATTACTGGAGCTTCTCTGACAGCGAAGGCTGGCAATCGCGCTTCGATCAAAAGGATCTGCAGGAGGATCAGCAGCGCATCTCTATTGCGGCGGGCGGCAGCCAGAAAGTGAGTTTCCCGGTGGAGTGGGGCACCTATCGCCTGGAAGTGCATGCCGGCGACAACATCATTAGCAGCGTACGCTTCCAGGCCGGATATGGGTGGCAGGACAATACCAACGGCACCGGCGCGCTGCGTCCGGATCAGGTCAAACTGAAAATTGATAAAACCGCCTATCAGGCGGGCGACATCGCACACGTACAGGTGGAGTCGCCTGCTGCCGGCAAAGGCTATCTGATGGTGGAATCCAGCAGCGGCACGCTGTGGTGGCAACCGCTGGAGGTTCCGGCGGGCGGCGCAACCATTGATGTACCGATTAGGGACAGCTGGAAGCGACACGATCTTTATCTCAGCGCCATCGTGGTGCGCGACGGCGACAAGGCCAGCGGCGTCACGCCGAAGCGCGCGGTGGGGTTACTGCATCTGCCGATGGCGACCGAAGCGCGCCGCCTCAGCTTAGCGCTCGACGCGCCGGATAAGATCCGTCCTGAGCAGACGCTAAAAGTGCAGATCAAAGCCAGTCGTGAAGGTGGCGCATTGCCGAAGCAGGTTCAGGTATTACTCTCGGCGGTGGACAGCGGCGTGCTTAACATCACTGACTACAAAACCCCGAATCCGTGGGAAGCGTTCTTTGGCCGCAAGCGTTATAACGCCGATCAATACGATGTGTTTGGTCAACTGATTGAAGGCGGTGGCAAACTGGCCGCGCTGCGCTTTGGTGGTGACGGCGACGATGCGGATGCGCTGTCGCGCGGCGGCAAAAAACCGGTCACTGACGTGCATATTGTGGCGCAGCAGTTGCAGCCCGTAACGCTGGATGCCAATGGCGAAGGTACGCTGGAACTGCCGATTCCGGCGTTTAATGGCGAACTGCGTTTGATGGCGCAGGTGTGGAGCGACGACAGCTTCGGGTCGGCCGATCGTAAGCTGGTGGTTGCCGCGCCATTGAGCAGTGAACTGGCGACGCCGCGCTTCCTGGCCAGCGGCGATCAATCTACGCTGGCGCTGGATCTCACTAACCTCACCGATCAACCGCAAACGCTGAAAATCAACATCAGCGCCAGCGGCCAGATCGCCCTGAACGGCAACATCCCTGCCAGCGTGCAGCTGGCGCAAGGCGCGCGCACCACCTTGCAAATTCCGGTCAGAGCGCTGGGCGGCTTCGGTGAAGGCGAGGTACAGGTCAGGGTTTCCGGCATGAGTTTGCCGGGCGAAACGCTGGCAGCGAGCGAGCGTAAATGGAAAATTGGCGTGCGTCCGGCCTATCCGGCACAAACGCTGAGTTTCGATAACGTGATGCAAACCGGTCAGAACTGGCAGGTGATGGCCAGCGCCTTCAATGGCTTGCAGCAGGATACCTTGAGCGGACAGCTGTCGCTCAGTAACCGTCCACCGCTGAATATCGCCAGCTATATCCGTTCGCTGTACGCCTATCCTTATGGCTGCCTTGAACAGACCGCCAGCGGCATTTGGCCGTCGGTGTTCACCAATCATGCGCAGCTGACGGCGATGGGCATCAAAACCAGTAACGATGAAGCGCGTCGCGCCTCAATTGATACCGGCATCGCGCGTCTTGCCGGCATGCAGCGCGGCAACGGCAGCTTTGGTTTGTGGAGCAAAGAGAGTCAGGAAGAGTTCTGGCTGACGGCTTACGTCACCGATTTCCTGCTGCGCGCCAGCGAAGCCGGTTACAGCGTGCCGGATGGCGTAATTACGCGCGCCGACGAACGTCTGCTGCGCTACCTGCAGGATCCCGCGCAGATCGAAACCAGCTGGAGCAGCGATGCCGATGGCTTGCGTTTCAGCGTGCAGGCTTATGCCGGATTGGTGCTGGCGCGTCAGCAGCAGGCGCCGCTCGGTGCGTTGCGTGCGCTGTATGAAAAGCGCGATCGTGCTAAATCGGGCCTGGCGATGGTGCAACTTGGCGTGGCGTTGAAGCTGATGGGCGATCAACAGCGCGCGCAACTGGCGCTGGCGCAGGGCATTGGCCTGGAACGTAAACCCAACAGCTGGCTCGGCGATTACGGCAGCCCGGTGCGCGATCGCGCGCTGATTCTGTCGCTGCTGACAGAAAACCAGCTGCTGCCGGAGATGCAAGGTCCGTTGTTGATCGAGCTGGCAAAAGCCGTGCACGGACAGCGCTGGTTCTCGACCCAGGAAAACAACGCGTTGTTCCTCGCCGCTCGCACCTTGCAGCAGCACAAAGGTGAAAGCTGGCAGGCGACCCTGCAGGGTAAAGCGGAACCGCTCAGCAGTGATCAGCCGCTCAATATTGGCATGACGGAAGATCAGCTGCGTCAGGGCGTGTCGGTGAAAAGCGACAACGCATCGCCGCTTTACGGCACGCTGAATGTGGTGGGGTATCCGCGCACCGCACCGTCGCCGATGAGCAACGTGCTGCAGATCAGTCGTGAGTACTTCACGCTGGAGGGTAAGCCGGCGGATCTCACCAACCTGAAAAGTGGCGAGCTGCTGGTGGTGCGGCTTAACGTCGCGGCCAGCGAGCGCGTCAGTGATGCGCTGGTGGTGGATCTGCTGCCTGCCGGACTGGAGCTGGAAAACCAGAACCTGAGCGACAGCAGCGCCAGTTTAGGCGACAGTGCCGATGCGCTGAAAGAGAGCATGATGGATATGCAACAAGCCAACATCAAGCACATCGAATTCCGTGACGACCGCTTTGTCGCCGCGCTGGCGCTCGATGGCTACACGCCGGGCACGCTGCTTTATCTGGCGCGAGCGGTGACGCCGGGCAGCTATCGCCTGCCGCCGCCGCAGGTGGAATCGATGTATGTGCCGGAATGGCGCGCGATTGGCAGCACGCCGGAAAAACTCAATGTGCGCTAAGCATTGATGTCTGGAAGTAAGCGACTAAAGCGGTGGCGGTGGCTGCCGCTTTTTTTACTGCTGCTGCTGGCCGCGCTGTGGCTGCTGGATCGCCTTACACCGCTACCGCTGCATGAGTTGCAGCCGGCGCGCGTGGTGGTGGCTGAGGACGGTACGCCGCTATGGCGCTTTGCTGACCCGCAAGGCATTTGGCGCTATCCGGTGACGCTGGAGGATGTCTCGCCTGCTTATATCGAGGCGCTGCTGACCTATGAAGATCGCTGGTTCTGGCATCATCCCGGCATCAATCCGATGGCGATTGTGCGTGCAGTCGGGCAGAACGTGCTGCATCACGGCGTGGTCTCCGGCGGTAGCACGCTCACCATGCAGGTGGCGCGACTTATCGATCCGCAACCGCGCACTCTGCGCGGCAAAGTGGTGCAGGTGTGGCGCGCGCTGCAGCTCGAATATCATCTCTCAAAACGCGACATCCTCACGCTGTATCTCAATCGCGCCCCTTTTGGCGGCACGGTGGAGGGCGTTGGCGCGGCGAGCTGGATGTGGCTGGGGAAACCGCCTTCGCAACTTACCCAAGGTGAAGCGGCGCTGCTGGCGGTGTTGCCACAGGCACCAAGCCGCCTGCGTCCGGACCGCTGGCCTCAGCGCGCCGAAGCAGCACGCAATAAAGTGCTGGATCGCCTCGCGCAATATCACGTCTGGTCAGCGCAGGTTGTCGCCGATATCAAACAAGAAGCGGTGTGGCTGCCGCCGCGCCAAATGCCGCAACGTGCGCCGCTGCTGGCCCGACGCCTATTGTCGCTGTCACCCGATACCAAAATCACCTCAACCATTGATGTGTCGCTGCAGCGCGAACTGGAGAATCTGGCGACGTCGCTGAAAAACAACTTACCGCCGCGCACCTCGCTGGCGCTGCTGGTGGTGGATCACCAAAACATGAAAGTGCGCGGCTATGTCGGATCGGTGGATTTCAATGACGACAGCCGTTTTGGTCATGTCGATATGATCTCGAGCGTGCGATCGCCAGGATCGGTGCTGAAGCCTTTTGTCTATGGTATGGCGCTGGATGATGGGCTGATTCATGGCGAATCACTGCTGCAGGATGTGCCGCGCCGCTTCGGTGACTATCGTCCCGGCAACTTTGACTCGGGCTTTCACGGGCCGGTGAGCGCCAGCGCTGCGCTGGAGCGGTCGCTCAATCTCCCGGCGGTGCAGTTGCTGGATGCGCTGGGGCCAAAAAGTGTCGCCGCGCGCTTGCGTAACGTGGGATTGAATCTGCGCTTTCCCGCTGGCGCAGAGCCCAATCTGTCGCTGGTGCTGGGCGGCACCGGCGCACGCATGGATGAGATTGTGGCGGCCTACAGCGCCTTTGCCCGTCACGGCAATGCGGCGCAGTTGCGCTGGCTGACGACACAGCCGCTGCATGAGAGGCCGCTGTTGTCGCCGGGCGCAGCATGGATTGTGCGGCGCATTCTGGCTGGCGCGGCGCAACCTCCGGCCAGCGGCGCGGTGCCGGAGATCGCGCCTTTGGCGTGGAAAACCGGGACCAGCTACGGCTATCGCGATGCATGGACGATTGGCATCACGTCGCGCTATCTGATTGGCGTGTGGGTCGGGCGGCCGGATGCCACGCCGGTCGCCGGGCAATTTGGTTTTGCCTCGGCGGTGCCGGTGATGAATCAGGTCAATAATGTGCTGACGGGACACATGCCGGTGAGCGGTGCGCCGCGCGATCCGCGTCCGCTTGCGGTCAGCGCCATGAGCATTTGCTGGCCTGGCGGTCAGCCGTTGCCTCCCGGCGACGAGAACTGTCGCCAGCGTCGTCAGAGTTGGGTGTTGAATCAAACTGTGCCACCGACGCTGCTGGCGCCGGGGCAGGAAGGCGTCAATGGCTTGCGTCAGCGCTACTGGCAGAACAGCCGGGGATGGCGTGTGGCGGCCGATTGCCCGGATGCGCAAAGTCGGGAGCGCCTGATGTGGCCGCTGCCGCTTGAACCCTGGCTGCCGGTTGCTGAACGCCGTGCGCAGCGCTTGCCGCCGATCGATCCCGCTTGTCCGCCGCGCAATCAGGGCAATGCGCCGCCGATGGTGATTACTGGTGTGATCAACGGCCAGCGCGTACAGCCTCTGCCGGGTAAAGTGGTGCTGGTGATGCCGGTTGCGGTGCAGGGCGGGCAAGGTGAGCAGCGCTGGTGGTTCTTAAACGGAGAGCCGCTTGAGCGGGACGCGAGTAATAAGAGTGCGGCGCTGGTGCTGGATGAGCCGGGCAGTTATCAATTGGTGGTGATGGATGAAGCGGGGCAACTCTCATCGGTGTCATTTATCCGCGGTTAAGTGCATGGATATGGCATACTTTTTGCCTGCGCGCCCCGACAAAAATCAATTATTTTCAATAATTCCGCAAATCGCTAATAGGCAACGCGCTGCGATATCCCTATAATCGGCGCGTTTTCTTACCGGGAGGAGCTCCCGGATTCTTCAGGATGCTAACTAGAGGTCAACATGGCAATCGAACGTACTTTCTCAATCGTGAAACCAAACGCCGTCGCTAAGAACGTGATTGGTGCAATTTATAACCGTTTTGAAAGCGCGGGCTTCAAAATCGTTGGCGCAAAAATGCTGCACCTGACCAAAGAGCAGGCTGAAGGCTTCTACGCTGAGCACAAAGGCCGTCCATTCTTTGATGGTCTGGTTGAATTCATGACTTCTGGTCCGGTTGTGGTTTCTGTACTGGAAGGCGAAAACGCCGTTCAGCGTCACCGCGATCTGATGGGTGCAACTAACCCAGACAACGCGCTGGCAGGGACCCTGCGTGCGGATTACGCGGACAGCTTCACCGAGAACGCGACCCACGGTTCTGACTCTGCTGAATCTGCAGCACGCGAAATCGCGTACTTCTTCGCAGAAAACGAAGTCTGCCCACGCACTCGCTAAGTGCGTTGATGGCCTGAGCGGACACCCGTCTTTACAGCTGTTCAACCTCTGTAAAACGGTTCCCCTGGCATCATGCAGCAGATGTAGTACAATTATGCGCCCTTGTTGAGCCAGCCTCAGCGAGGGCGCTGTTTTTTTCCTACTATTAACCAGAGCCGTAACGTGTAACAACGAGGCCAGAGAACATTATGTCCGAACAGATTGTGACGCCGTCGTCCGCTTCCCCCGTGGTTGTTTCCCCAAAAAACGAAAAAATTAACCTGCTGGATCTTAATCGTCAGCAGATGCGCGAATTCTTTCTTGAGATGGGCGAAAAGCCGTTCCGTGCCGATCAGGTCATGAAGTGGATGTACCACTACTGCTGCGATGATTTCGAGCAGATGACCGACATCAACAAAGTGCTGCGCGGTAAGCTGATGCAGCGCGCTGAAATCCGTGCGCCGGAAGTGGCGGAAGAGATGCGTTCCACCGATGGCACCATTAAATGGGCGATTCGCGTGGGCGACCAGCTGGTTGAAACCGTCTACATCCCGGAAGCGGATCGCGCAACCTTGTGCGTCTCCTCGCAGGTAGGCTGTGCGCTGGAGTGCAAATTCTGTTCGACGGCGCAGCAGGGCTTTAACCGCAACCTGCGCGTATCAGAAATTATCGGCCAGGTATGGCGCGCCGCGAAAATCATCGGTGCCGCGAAAATTACCGGTCAGCGTCCGATCACCAACGTGGTGATGATGGGCATGGGCGAACCGCTGCTGAATCTGAACAACGTGGTGCCGGCGATGGATATCATGCTGGACGACTTCGGTTTCGGCCTGTCAAAACGTCGCGTTACGCTGTCAACCTCAGGCGTGGTGCCGGCGCTGGATAAGCTGGGCGACATGATCGACGTAGCGCTGGCGATTTCACTGCACGCGCCGAACGATGCGATTCGTGATGAGATCGTGCCGATCAACAAAAAGTACAACATCGAGACTTTCCTTGCGGCGGTCAAACGCTACATCGGCAAGTCCAACGCCAATCAGGGCCGTGTGACCATTGAGTATGTGATGTTGGATCACGTCAATGACAGCACCGACAACGCGCATGAACTGGCGGCACTGCTGAAAGAGACGCCGTGCAAAATCAACCTGATTCCGTGGAACCCCTTCCCGGGCGCGCCGTATGGTCGTAGCTCCAATAGCCGTATCGATCGCTTCTCCAAAGTGCTGATGGATTACGGTTTCACCACCATCGTGCGTAAGACCCGTGGTGATGATATCGACGCCGCTTGTGGTCAGCTGGCGGGCGATGTGATTGACCGTACCAAGCGTACGCTGCGTAAGAAAATGGCGGGCGAAGCCATCTCTGTGAAGGCGCTCTGAAAGCCAGCGCCTGCTGATATTCAGCGGGCGTAACTCATGTCAGTCTCTCCGCATATTTTTCATGGAGAGACTGACATGCGTAAAGGATTATCCGCCGCGATTCTGGCTGGCTTTGTTGTAACCGGTTGTGTCAATCACCCTGCAAAGCAGAGTGCAGCGGATATCCGTCTGCAGCTCGGATTGCATTATCTGGCGGTGAAGGATTATGCCGCTGCACAGCGCAATTTATTGCGTGCTCAGCAGGCAGCGCCGAAAGATTATCGCGTGCCGTTGGCCCTGGCCCGTGTGGCGCAGGCGCAGCAGAACAGCGCACAAACCCGCTGGCACTATCAGCGGGCGCAGCAGTTAGCGCCGCTGAATGGTTATGTGGCTAACAATTACGGTGCGTTTCTCTGCGGTTTAAGGCAGTATGACGAAGCGCATCAACAGTTTAAGCTGGCAATTGAGGCGCAGGAAATCGATGCTCGTCAGGATGCATTCCTGTTTTCGGGCTATTGTTACCTGCAGGCTGATGAGAGTGCCGCAGCGCGCGAGCAGTTAGGTTACGCGCTGGATGCCGCACCGGAGCAGGGCAGTCAACTGCTGAGGGAAGTGGAAAGGCGGCTTGAACAGCAGGAACAGCAGTCGGTTCCGCTGCTTTTAGAAGTGTACCACCAGCGTTTGCCCGCAACGGCAGAGAGCCTGTGGTTACAGATACGTTTCGCCGCGCAACAGGGAAACGCTGCTGACGTTACACGTTATGGCGACCGGTTGGCGCGAAGTTTTCCACAATCGATACAGTACCAGCGTTATTTAGCTAATGAATACTGAAGCCACTCAAGAGAATTCTGCAGTACATTCCACAGGTGAACGCCTGCGTCTGGCCCGTGAGCAGATGGGGCTGACCCAGCAAAACGTCGCTGAACGCCTGTGCCTGAAACTTACTACCGTGCGTGATATTGAAGAGGATAAGTCACCTGCTGATTTGGCTTCGACATTCCTGCGCGGTTACATTCGCTCCTATGCCCGTCTGGTGCATGTGCCGGAAGATGACCTGCTGCCGATGATGGCAAAACAGGCTCCGGTGCGCGCTGCCAGGATCGAGCCGATGCAGAGCTTCTCATTGGGTAAGCGTCGTAAAAAGCGCGATGGCTGGCTGATGATCTTCACCTGGTTGGTGGTTTTCGTCGTAGTCGGTTTGACCGGTGCGTGGTGGTGGCAGAACCATAAAGCGTCACAGGCTGATTTGGTGTCGATGGCCGATCAAAACGGCAGCGGCGACAATAGCCAGTCCATTCCATTGGGCGACAACAGCACCGACAGCAATACCGATGCGGACACTAACGCTGCCGGTACGCCAGTCGATAACGGTGCTGGCGCAGCGGCCACGCCTGAAAGCAACGCCGGCGCACCTGCGTCGAGCATGAGCAACAATGCGCAAACCACCGGCAGCGACAACGCCGTGGTTTCGCCAAGCCAGGCTCCGATTGATACAACGCCGCCAGCGGCGACCTCTCCGGCGCCAGCAAACAGTGTTCCTGCTGGTCAAATGCCTACCGCGAATGCGGCAGTCAGCCAACCGGCAGGCGATCCGAATGCCATCGTAATGAACTTCAAAGCCGACTGCTGGCTGGAAGTCAGCGATGCGACCGGCAAGAAGTTGTTCAGCGGTTTGCAACGTAGCGGCGGTAAGCTGAGTTTGTCCGGAACGGCTCCGTATCGTCTGAAAATTGGCGCACCGGGTGCGGTTGACGTGCAATATCAGAATCAGCCCGTTGATTTAAGTCGTTTTATCCGTAATAACCAGGTTGCCCGTCTGACGCTGGGTGCGCAATAACGCGCAGCGCGCTTTCCGGGTAATTGTGGAGAGAGAATATGCATAACGAAGCACCCATCATCCGTCGCAAATCAACACGGATTTACGTCGGCAAGGTGCCAGTTGGCGATGGTGCGCCCATCGCCGTTCAGTCAATGACCAACACCCGCACCACTGACGTGGACGCCACAGTTAACCAGATTCGCCAGCTTGAGCGCGTCGGGGTTGATATCGTGCGCGTCTCCGTTCCCACTATGGATGCGGCTGAAGCCTTCAAACTGATTAAGCAACAAGTCAACGTGCCGCTGGTCGCGGACATTCACTTTGACTATCGCATCGCACTGAAAGTCGCTGAATATGGCGTGGATTGTTTACGTATCAATCCAGGCAACATCGGTAACAATGAGCGTATTCGCCAGGTGGTGGATTGTGCGCGTCATTACAATATTCCGATCCGTATCGGCGTTAATGCCGGTTCGCTGGAAAAAGATCTGCAGGAAAAATATGGCGAGCCAACGCCGCAGGCGCTGCTCGAATCCGCGATGCGCCATGTGGATCACCTCGATCGCCTCAATTTTGATCAGTTCAAAGTGAGCGTCAAAGCCTCTGACGTCTTCCTTGCCGTTGAATCTTATCGTTTGCTGGCGAAAGCCATCGATCAGCCGCTGCACCTCGGTATCACCGAAGCGGGCGGCGCGCGTGCGGGTTCCGTGAAATCGGCGATCGGTTTAGGTTTACTGCTGGCCGAAGGCATCGGCGATACGCTGCGTATTTCGCTGGCGGCCGATCCGGTTGAAGAAGTGAAAGTCGGCTACGATATCCTCAAATCTCTGCGCATCCGCTCCCGCGGCATCAACTTTATTGCCTGCCCGACCTGTTCGCGTCAGGAGTTTGATGTCATCGGTACGGTCAATGCGCTGGAAGAGCGGCTGGAAGACATCATCACACCGATGGATATTTCCATTATCGGTTGCGTGGTGAACGGTCCGGGTGAAGCGACAGTTTCTACCCTCGGCGTGACCGGCGGAGCCAAGAAAAGCGGCTTCTACGAAGATGGTGTGCGCCAGCGCGATCGTCTTGATAACAACGACATGATCGACCAGCTGGAAGCGCGTATTCGCGCTAAAGCCAGCATGCTGGATGAAAGCCGCCGTATCAACGTGCAGCAGCTGGAAAAATAATCGTGGTGCGCGCCTGTCGCGTGCCAGTTTGTGATTGAACCTGTGCGGTTTCATCCTCATAAGGTATGATGCCGCTCAGGTTTTTTTGTCTTAAGAGATTCTAACGTGGCGAAGAATATTCAAGCGATTCGCGGGATGAACGATTACCTGCCGGCGGATACCGCGATTTGGCAGCGTATTGAAGGCACCCTTAAGCAGGTGCTGGCCAGTTATGGTTACAGTGAAATCCGTCTGCCAATCGTTGAGCACACCCCGTTGTTCAGCCGCGCGATCGGTGAAGTCACCGACGTGGTTGAGAAAGAGATGTACACCTTTGAAGACCGCAACGGCGAAAGCCTGACGCTGCGTCCGGAAGGCACTGCAGGTTGCGTGCGCGCCGGTATCGAGCACGGTCTGCTGTACAATCAGGAACAGCGTCTGTGGTACACCGGCCCGATGTTCCGCTACGAGCGCCCGCAGAAAGGTCGTTATCGCCAGTTCCATCAGATGGGTGTCGAAGTCTTCGGCCTGCAAGGCCCGGACGTAGATGCTGAGCTGATCATGATGACCGCACGCTGGTGGAAAGCGTTAGGTATTGCCGAGCACGTTGATCTGGAGCTGAACTCTATCGGTTCGCTGGACGCGCGTGCCAACTATCGCAGCGCGCTGGTGGCATTCCTTGAGCAACATCAGGACGTACTCGACGAAGATTGTAAACGCCGCATGTACACCAATCCACTGCGCGTGCTCGACAGCAAAAATCCTGACATCCAGAAACTGTTAAACGATGCGCCAACGCTAGGCGAATTCCTTGATGAGGAGTCACGCGAGCACTTCAGCGGCCTGTGCGCCTTGCTGGACGACGCGGGCATTAACTATCGCATTAACCAGCGCCTGGTGCGCGGCCTCGATTACTATAACCGTACCGTGTTTGAATGGGTGACCAGCAGCCTCGGTTCGCAGGGCACCGTGTGCGGCGGCGGACGTTACGATGGTTTAGTTGAACAGCTGGGTGGACGTGCCACGCCAGCGGTTGGTTTTGCCATGGGTATGGAGCGTCTGGTGTTGCTGGTGCAAGCAGTTAATCCAGAATTTGAACCGACGCGCATTGTTGATGTCTATGTTATCGCTTCGGGGCAGGGCGTTCAGTCCGCCGCGATGCAACTGGCGGAAAAACTGCGTGATGCTGATCCGGCACTGAAGATGATGACCAACTTTGGTGGCGGTAACTTCAAGAAGCAGTTTGCCCGTGCAGACAAGTGGGGCGCACGCATTGCGCTGGTGCTGGGCGAAGATGAAGTGAAAGCGGGCCAGGTTGTGGTGAAAGACCTGCGTACCGGCGATCAACAGACGCTGGCTCAGAGCGACGCCGCTGCGACGTTGCGCACGCTGCTGCAGTAAGCGCAGCACTGCAACAGCCATTTTAAAGAGAGGGATTGCGTGGAAGTTTACAGCAACGAAAACGAACAAGTTGACGCGCTGCGTCAGTTCTTTGCCAACAATGGCAAATTCCTGGCCGTTGGCGTAATCATCGGTATCGCTGCGCTGGGTGGCTGGCGTTTCTGGTCCAGTCATCAGGAAGGCACCGATAAAGCGGCATCAGCAGAATATCAACAACTGACCAGCGCGATGCAGGCGGACAAGCCTGATTCGCTGGAAGCGGTCGCCACTTTCGCCAGCGAAAACAACAATACCTATGGTGCGTTGGCTTCGTTGGATCTGGCTAAGCAGTATGTTGAAACCAATCAGCTCGATAAAGCTATCACTCTATTACAGAGTGGGCTGAAAGATACCAAAGATGCCAACCTGCAGGCGGTGATTAACCTGCGTCTGGCTCGCATTCAGTTGCAGCAAAGTCAGGCCGATGCCGCACTTTCTACCCTTAACAATGTTAAAGGTGATGGCTGGACAGCCATTGTGGCGGACATTCGTGGCGAAGCACTGCTGAGCAAAGGCGATAAGCAGGGCGCGCGTGATGCCTGGAGCAAAGGTGCTGAATCGCAGGCCTCTCCTGCGCTGAAGCAAATGCTGCAGATGAAGATGAATAACTTAAGTTAAGCCAGTCAAGAGAGCGCACATGGAATTACGTAAATACCTGCTGCCAGGGCTGATTTCAGTCACTCTGCTCAGCGGTTGCTCGCTGTTCAGCGGCGAAGAAGATGTAGTGAAAAGGGCCCCGCTGCCTAAAGTGGAAAACCAGTTTACGCCGCAGACCGCGTGGAGCACCTCGGTTGGCGATGGCGTTGGTGATTTCTATTCCAATCTGCATCCAGCCTGGCTGGACGGTACCGTGTATGCTGCGGATCGTTTTGGTGTGGTTAAAGCGCTTGATGCCAGCAATGGTAAAGAGAAATGGAAAGTCGATCTCTCTGAGAAAACCGGCTTCTTCTCGAAAAACATCTCGGCACTGCTCTCTGGCGGCGTCACCGCCAGCGGCGACCGCATCTACATCGGTAGCGAACGTGGACAGGTATTTGCGTTGAATACCAGCGATGGTGGCATTGCCTGGCAGACCAAGGTCGCCGGTGAAGCGCTGTCGCGTCCGGTGGTGAGCGACGGTTTAGTGCTGGTTCACACCAGCAACGGTATGTTGCAAGGCCTTGATCAGAGCACTGGCGTGATCAAATGGACCGTTAACCTTGATATGCCTGCGCTGTCACTGCGCGGTGAATCAGCCCCGACCGTGGCCTTTGGTGGCGCAATTGTGGGTGGCGATAATGGCCGCGTGAGCGCAGTCATCGTCAATCAAGGTCAGCTGATTTGGCAGCAGCGTATTTCGCAGCCAAGCGGCGCCACGGAAATCGATCGCCTGAGCGACGTCGATACTACGCCAGTCGTGGTAAACGGTGTGGTTTATGCGCTGGCGTATAACGGTAACCTCACCGCGCTGGAACTGCGTTCTGGTCAGGTGCTGTGGAAACGTGAGATTGGCGGCGTGAAAGACATGGTGGTGGATGCGGGTCGTATCTATCTGGTCGATCAGGATGACCGCGTGATTGCCCTGAATGCTGATGGTGGCGTAGCCATCTGGCGTCAAAGCGATCTGCTGCATCGTAATCTGACCTCGCCGGTGCTGTTCAACGGTTATCTGGTTGTCGGTGATAGCGAAGGTTATCTGCACTGGATTAACACCCTTGACGGCCGCTTCGTGGCGCAGCAGAAACTGGACAGCGATGGCTTCCAGACTGAACCGGTGGTTGCCGGTGACAAGCTGCTGATCCAGGCGAAAGGCGGAGAAGTTTACGCCATCACCCGTTAAGGATATGGCTCTGCGGGAACGCGTTTCCCGCTCGCTTACACGGCTCCTGATTCGTCAGGGGCCGTTTCGTTTTTAGTCAGGCATGGTATTCTTTGCGCCTTCAGCCTGACGCCTGGCGTCAAATGTCGTTATAATCACGCCATTCGGGCGAATTATTTTAAAAACTGAGGCAAGTGTTATGGTACCTGTGGTCGCGCTGGTTGGGCGTCCCAATGTGGGAAAATCTACGCTATTTAACCGTTTAACACGCACACGTGATGCGCTGGTGGCGGATTTTCCTGGACTGACTCGCGATCGCAAATATGGTCGCGCCGAAGTGGAAGGGCGCGAATTCATTGTTATTGATACCGGCGGTATTGATGGCACCGAAGAGGGCGTAGAAAACCGCATGGCGGAGCAGTCGCTGCTGGCGATTGAAGAAGCCGATGTGGTGCTGTTTATGGTGGATGCGCGCGCGGGCGTAATGCCGGCGGATCAGCAAATCGCTAATCATCTGCGTGCCCGTGAGAAAGCCACCTTTGTTGTCGCCAACAAAACTGACGGTATCGACCCGGAAGCGGCGGTGCTGGATTTCTATGCGCTGGGCTTAGGCGAGATTCACGCCATTGCAGCTTCGCATGGCCGCGGCGTTAACAGCCTGCTGGAAACCGCACTGTTGCCGTGGATGGAAGAAATCGTTCCAGAAGTCGAGCTCACTGAAGAAGAAGAGAACGCTGCTTATTGGGCCGATTTAGAAGAAGAGAGTGAGAAGGCGCTGGAGGAAGAGGAAGAAGAAGATTTCGACCCAACCACACTGCCAATCAAACTCGCTATCGTTGGCCGCCCGAACGTGGGTAAGTCAACGCTAACTAACCGCATTCTTGGCGAAGACCGTGTCGTGGTCTTCGACATGCCGGGCACCACGCGCGACAGCATCTATATTCCGATGGAACGTGACGGACGTGAGTATGTCCTGATTGATACCGCTGGCGTACGTAAGCGCGGTAAAATCACCGAAACCGTCGAAAAATTCTCAGTTATCAAAACGTTGCAAGCGATCGAAGATGCTAACGTGGTAATGCTGGTGATTGATGCCCGTGCCGGAATCTCCGATCAGGATCTCTCGCTGCTCGGCTTTATCCTGAACAGTGGGCGCTCACTGGTGATCGTGGTCAACAAGTGGGATGGCATGACGCAGGAAGCCAGAGATGAAGTCAAAGAGATGTTGGACTTCCGCCTGGGCTTTATCGATTTTGCGCGCATCCACTTTATTTCCGCCCTGCACGGCAGCGGCGTCGGCAACCTGTTCGAATCGGTGACCGAAGCGTACGACTGCTCTACCAAACGTGTGGGCACCGCAATGCTGACGCGCATTATGACCATGGCCGCCGACGATCACCAACCGCCGTTGGTGCGGGGTCGCCGCGTGAAGCTGAAGTATGCGCACGCCGGTGGTTATAACCCGCCAATTGTGGTGATTCACGGCAACCAGGTGAAAGATCTGGCTGATTCCTATAAGCGTTACCTGATGAACTACTTCCGTCGTTCACTCAACGTTATGGGGACGCCGATTCGCATTCAGTTCAAAGAAGGCGATAACCCGTACGCGGGCAAACGCAACCTGTTGACGCCAACGCAGCAGCGTAAACGTCAGCGTCTGATGTCGCATCTGAAGAAGAACAAGCGTTAAGATGAGAAGGGCCCAGCAGGGCCCTTTTTTTTCACCTGTAACTTGTAGTGGCGCCATTTATGGCGGCCGCCATCCAAAGCGCAGAGGATAATGGATGAACTTTTCCTGCCCAACCTGTCAGCAACCACTCACTCTCAGTGAAACCGGTTTTGACTGCCCCAATTGTGAACGTCATTTCGATCGTATCGCCTTATGCCCGGATTGCCATCAGCCGTTACAAGTGCTGAAAGCCTGTGGCGCTGTCGACTACTTTTGTCAGCACGGCGACGGTCTAATCTCGAAAAAGCGCGTCGAATTTACGCCTGCCTTCATCGCAGATTAAAAACTCCGGATTCCACGCCTAGAGTTATTAACCAGTTACGCCTGGATTTGTAGCAAAAATGCTATTAACCAGTGACTGCCGCGTTATGGATATTCACTTTTTATTGTACCAAGTGGTACAATCCTGCCGCCTTGTCGCGAGAATCACTCTCACCTACGTTGTGTCCTCGCTCACAAGCGCCGAATCACGGGCATTGCACCCGTATCAATAGATATAAAATAAAGCGTAACGGAATAGTTCCTGTCTCCCGCTGCGGCTGGGGCCTTGTCATCGGCTGCCACAGATTTATCGGCGCCAGCGCTTTATTTTTTCAGGAGAGTTTTTGTTATGGCAGAAAATTCCGCTCGTCCCGGCAAAGGGCTGAGCATCTGGTCCGTACTGTTTGGCCTGGTCTTGCTGGCAATCGGCTTGTTCTTCGCAATCGGCGGCGGCAAGCTGGTCGCGCTGGGCGGCAGCTGGTACTTCCTCATCGCCGGTATCGTTATGTTGCTGGCGGCCATTCAGTTCTTCCGTCGCAAATCATCCGCCGTCACCCTGTTTATTCTGGTGTTTGCTGGCACGCTGATTTGGTCACTGTATGATGCAGGCCTGCATTTCTGGCCGCTGGTCTCGCGCTTGATGGTGCCGGCCGGCTTGATGCTGTTTGCATTCCTCACCTGGCCAGCCCTGCGTAAAAGCGAAGGCAAAAGCTCCCTGGCAAAAGTCTCTTATGTGCTGTCTGCGGTGATCGTGGTGGGCATGGTGGCGACTTTCGTGCAGATGTTCCAGCCGCATCCTACCGTGGCATTTGACGGTAAACAGCTGCCGCTGATTCCGGTCGATAAATCAAAACCTCAGCAAGACTGGAGCAGCTACGGCCGTACGCCGGGTGGCGACCGCTTCGCTGCCATCGATCAGATTACCCGCGATAACGTGAAAGATCTGCAGGTTGCCTGGACTTTCCACACTGGCGATACGCCAATCAGCCCAACCGGTAACGGTGCGGAAGATCAGCAAACCCCGCTGCAGGTGGGCAACACGCTGTTCCTGTGCACCCCGCATAACAATGTGATTGCGGTTGCCGCAGACAGTGGTAAGGAAATCTGGAAACGCGAAATCAACGCGCAGGCAGAAGTGTGGAACCGCTGCCGTGGCTTAGCCTATTTCGATGCGACTAAACCCCTGCAGCAGCCAACCGAGCCGGGTTCAACGCCGGTTACTGCCGCTGTGCTGCCTGCTGGCGACACCTGTCAGCGTCGTATTCTGATGAACACCATTGATGCGCGTCTGATTGCTATCAACGCCGACAACGGTGAGCTGTGCGACACCTTCGGTACGCACGGTGTGGTTGACCTGAAAACCGGTCTGGGCAGTGCGCCAGATCCGCAATATCAGTTGACGTCACCGCCAGCGATGGCCGGTACCACTGTTGTTGTGGGTGGTCGTGTCGCCGATAACGTACAGACCGACATGCCTGGCGGCGTGCTGCGTGGTTTTGACGTCATCACCGGTCAGATGCGTTGGGCGTTTGACCCAGGCAACGACGACCCCAATGCGGTGCTGATGCCGGGTAAAAATTACACCCGCAGTACGCCAAACTCGTGGGCGCCAATGTCTTACGATCCGGCAATGAACACCGTGTTCCTGCCGATGGGTAGCTCGTCAGTGGATCTGTGGGGTGCGAACCGTACCAAACTGGATCACACTTACGGCGCATCAATCCTGGCGTTGGATGCCACCACCGGTAAGCAGAAGTGGGTTTATCAGACCGTGCATAACGATCTGTGGGACTTCGACCTGCCAATGCAGCCGAGCCTGGTCGACTTCCCGATGAAGGACGGCACTAACAAGCCAGCTGTAGTTATCGGCGCGAAAACCGGCATGATCTGGGTGCTGGACCGCCTGACCGGCAAGCCTTTGACCAAAGTTGAAGAGCTGCCGATGCCGCAGGGTCACATCCCGAACGAGCAGTACACCAAAACTCAGCCGCACTCCGTGGAAATGCCAAATATCGGCAACCAGAAAATGACGGAATCGGATATGTGGGGGGCAACACCGTTTGATCAGCTGGCGTGCCGTATTGCCTTTAAAGGTATGCGTTACGATGGTCTGTTCACCGTGCCGGATACCGATAAATCCCTCAGCTTCCCAGGTTCACTGGGCGGTATGAACTGGGGCGGTATCTCGTTTGACCCGAACAACCAGTACATGTTCGTTAACGACATGCGTCTGGGCCTGTGGGTACAGATGATTCCACAAGACACCAGCAAAACGGCGGCCAGCAACGGCGGTGAAGCCATCAACACCGGTATGGGTGCGGTTCCGCTGAAAGGCACACCGTACGCGGTGAACAAAAACCGCTTCATGTCGCCGCTGGGCATTCCGTGCCAGGCTCCGCCGTTCGGTACGCTGTCAGCGATTGACATGAAAACACGTCAGATCGTGTGGCAGGTGCCGGTGGGTACGGTAGAAGATACCGGTCCGTTTGGTATCAAAATGCGCGCGAAAATGCCAATTGGTATGCCGACCTTAGGCGGCACGCTGGCAACGCAGGGTGGCCTGGTGTTCATCGCGGGTACGCAGGATTACTATCTGCGCGCTTTCGATAGCTCAACCGGTAAAGAAGTGTGGAAAGCACGTCTGCCAGTCGGCAGCCAGGGCGGTCCAATCAGCTATGTTTCGCCGAAAACCGGCAAACAGTACATCCTGATCTCTGCAGGCGGTGCACGTCAGTCGCCAGACCGTGGTGATTACGTGATTGCTTACGCGCTGCCAGACAGCAAGTAAGTTAAAAAAGGAGAAAGGCCGACATCATGATGTCGGCCTTTTTTTTATCACCCTCCGTGGCACATCTCTTCCTTTAAGGCACCTTAATTACTGCTGCTTAGAAGGGCGACGGCTTTTTTGACCTCCTTTTCTTCCAGCTTCCCTGGCTCTTTCAGGATCGTTTCTGAAATTACCCCCACTGACTTTGCCGCCAGCGCTACCGGCTTCCCTGGCGCGCTCCGGGTCCTCTGCAAAGTTCCCGGCACCACCTCGTTGCTTTTTTTGTGTCATAGCAGAGACCTCATCTAAGGGTGTTTTCTTCGACGTGGACTAGCTAGCCACATAATGAGTATAGTCAATCAGTTACGCTCTGCCTTGAGAGATCTCCGATAACCTATTCACCGTCTCGCCACAGCGATTGCAGCTCGGGGGGCGCCAGTTGTTCGGGAATTAAAATCACGAAACTTCCCGCTTCGCGATGGGTAGCATAGGTGATTTGAATGCGGTAGTAGCGCTGATCGCCACGACCGACATTTGCCGCCTGATCTTCCGTTTCCCCCAAGGGCATTGCCTGTTCCAGCACCTCGCAGACGCGCTGCTTTTGCGGTTCCGGTAGTTCCGCCAGCGTAAAGCGCCGCTCTCCGCGCAGTTTAGGGATAAAAGCGATTCCGCCTTCCCGCGCCAGTTCGATGATTGCGTCATCGGTCAGTTGGATGTCCATGTTACGCCTACCTGCTGCCAGGCGGATTGGATCTTTTCCGCCACTGAGCTGTTGAATCGTTGATTGGCGTGCTGCACGGTAAAGCGCGCAAAGGTGCTGAAATCGGCATCCTGCGGCAGCGTTTTGTCGCACAGCGTGTTGTACCACGCTTGACCGGCCTGTTCCCACGCAAAGCCGCCCAGCGCTTTAGCGGCGAGGTAAAAGGCGCGATTGGGAATGCCGGAATTGAGGTGCACGCCGCCGTTGTCGTCACGCGTTTCGATGTAGTGCGCCATATCGGCCGGTTGCGGATCTTTACCCAGCACCGGATCATCGTAAGCCGTTCCCGGTGACGACATCGAGCGCAATCCGCGCCCGTTGATGCCCTGCGCCAGTAAACCTTCGCCGATAATCCAGTCGGCCTGATCGGCGCTCTGCTTGAGGTGAAATTGCTTCACCAGCGAACCAAACACGTCAGACATCGATTCATTCAGCGCGCCTGCCTGTTGGAAATAGATTAATCCCGCTTCGGTTTCTGTCACGCCGTGCGTCAGCTCGTGCGCCACCACATCCAGCGCGATAGTGAAGCGATTGAAAATCTCGCCGTCACCGTCACCAAACACCATCTGCTGCCCGTTCCAGAAGGCGTTCTGATACTCCTTGCCGTAATGCACGGTGCCATCGAGCTTGAGGCCTTTATTGTCCAGCGAGTTGCGTTGGTAGATTTGCCAGAAGAAATCGTAGGTAATGCCGAGATAGTTCCAGGCTTCTTCGGCTGCAACATCACCATTTCCCGGCTGGCCTTCTTCGCGCACCAACGTGCCGGGCAGATTTTGCGTCCCTTCGGCGTCATAGATAGCACGCAGCACTGTGCCTGGCTGAGCGGTGGTGGTGCTTGCTGGTTTAGCGTTATGTTCGCCCATCAAGTGCTGGACGTGGGTGAGGGTGCGGCGCGCGTAGTCTTGTTGCGCGCCGGAGCAGTTATCAATGATATTGCGCAGAATGTAGGGAGGAATAACGCTGTAAGACATAAAAAAACTCCTGGCCGTTTAGGTACATGCCAGAAGTATAGTTTTCCCGCTATGAACGCGCTTTGCGGCTCCGGGATTTCTGCGGTTCGAGTGCGGTAACCTGGCTTTCCACCCAACCATCGTCCAGCCGGGTGCGCAGCAAGTCGCCTTTGCTCAACTGTTGAGTTTTCTTCACCACCTGACCTTGGGTGTCGGTGGTTACGCTGAAGCCACGCGCCAGCGTTGCCAGCGGGCTCACGCCTTCCAGCTGTGCCGCCAGCGTGCCAAAGCGCTGACGATTGTGATTGAGCTGCTTCTCCATGCCCTGCTGTAAGCGATAGTGCCATTGCTGGAGCTGCTGCTGAGCGCGCAGAATACGTCCCTGCGGCTGCTGGGCGTTAAGGCGTTGCAGCAGGCGATCCTGCTGACGATTGGCCACACGCATGCGCTGGTCCATTGCTTCACCGAGACGGCGCTGCAGCTGTAAGAGCGCGGTTTGCTGGCGTGCCAGACGCAGCTGTGGATGCTGCTGCTGCAAGCGGTGCTGAATGCGCGTGAAGCGACGCTGCTGCTGAGCCAGATAGAAATCCATCGCCATCTCCATGCGCTGCTGCTGCGACTGCAAACGACGCAACAGTTCAAGCTGATTACGGCTCACCAGTTCTGCCGCAGCAGACGGCGTCGGCGCACGTAAATCCGCTACGAAGTCAGCGATAGTGACATCGGTTTCATGCCCAACGGCGCTGACAATCGGCAGGCGGCTGGCAAAAATCGCCCGCGCCACGCGCTCGTCATTGAAGCTCCACAAATCTTCCAGCGAACCGCCGCCACGACCGACAATCAGCACGTCACACTCATCGCGCTGGTTAGCCAGCTCAATGGCACGCACAATGCCAGCCGGCGCATCCACGCCTTGCACCGCGGTGGGATAGATAATCACCGGCAGTGAAGGATCGCGTCGATGCAGCACGCGCAGCACGTCGTGCAGCGCCGCGCCGGTGGCGGAGGTAATCACGCCCACCTGACGCGCCGGATCCGGCAGCGGCTGTTTGAACTGTTGATCGAATAAGCCTTCCGCGGCTAAACGCGCTTTCAGCTGCTCGAATTGCTGCTGCAGCAAGCCTTCACCGGCCGGATGCATGCTTTCGATAATCAGCTGATAATCGCCGCGCGGCTCATACAGCGTGATGCTGGCGCGCACTAACACCTGCTGGCCATGTTGAGGACGGAAGGTGACGCGACGGTTGCTGTTGCGGAACATCGCGCAGCGCACTTGTGCGCCATCATCCTTCAACGTGAAGTACCAATGACCGGAAGAGGGCTGAGTGAAATTTGAAATTTCAGCGCTGAGCCACACCAGGCCCATCTCATTTTCCAGCAGTTGGCGCACCGTGGTGTTCAGGCGGCTGACGGTAAAAATATTGGCGGTTGGCGGTAGCGACATGTGATGTAGATCAAATTTTAAATCAGAGGGTTAATCAACTGATACTACATTGCTTGCCCCGAGGATCAAGACATTTTCTGAAAAAACACTGGAGGCAATCGGTTTCGGCCTGTATAATGCCGCGGCAATATTTTATCTGTTTTAATCGCCCCCAGGTGGAGATATTGCAATGTTAAGAATCGCTAAAGAAGCCCTCACATTTGACGACGTTCTGCTCGTTCCCGCTCACTCCACTGTCTTACCGAACACCGCTGATCTCAGCACTCAACTGACGAAAAACATCCGTCTGAACATCCCCATGCTCTCCGCTGCAATGGACACCGTGACCGAAGCCGGTCTGGCAATTGCGCTGGCGCAGGAAGGTGGTTTGGGCTTTATTCACAAAAACATGTCAATTGAGCGCCAGGCGGATGAAGTTCGTAAGGTGAAAAAACACGAAAGCGGCGTCGTTACCGATCCACAAACCGTGCTGCCAACCACCGCGCTGGCGGCGGTGAAAGAGCTGACCGAACGTAACGGCTTCGCCGGCTACCCAGTCGTGAACACCGACAACGAGCTGGTGGGCATCATCACGGGCCGTGACGTGCGTTTTGTTACCGACCTGACCTTACCAGTTTCCGCGGTGATGACCCCTAAAGAGCGCCTGGTAACGGTGAAAGAGGGTGAAGCACGCGAAGTTGTGCTGCACAAAATGCATGAAAAACGTGTTGAGAAAGCGCTGGTTGTTGATGACAGCTTCCACCTGCTGGGCATGATCACCGTTAAAGACTTCCAAAAAGCCGAACGTAAACCTAACGCGTGTAAAGATGCGGAAGGCCGTCTGCGCGTAGGCGCTGCTGTTGGTGCCGGTGCGGGCAATGAAGAGCGCGTTGATGCGCTGGTTGCTGCCGGTGTTGACGTGCTGCTGATTGACTCATCACACGGTCACTCTGAAGGCGTGCTGCAGCGTATTCGTGAAACCCGTGCAAAATACCCGAACCTGGAAATCATCGGCGGCAACGTTGCCACCGGCGCAGGCGCATTGGCGTTGGCGCAGGCCGGCGTGAGCGCGGTGAAAGTGGGGATCGGTCCTGGCTCAATCTGTACCACGCGTATCGTCACTGGTGTTGGCGTGCCACAGATCACCGCGGTTTCTGATGCGGTTGCCGCGCTGGAAGGCACCGGCATTCCGGTTATCGCTGATGGCGGCATCCGCTTCTCTGGCGACATCGCTAAAGCGATTGCAGCAGGCGCAGCGGCCGTCATGGTCGGTTCTATGCTGGCTGGTACCGAAGAGTCTCCGGGCGAAATCGAGCTGTATCAGGGCCGTTCGTTCAAGTCTTATCGCGGTATGGGTTCACTGGGCGCGATGTCTAAAGGCTCTTCAGATCGTTACTTCCAGAGCGATAACGCCGCTGACAAACTGGTACCGGAAGGTATCGAAGGCCGCGTGGCCTATAAAGGCCGCCTGAAAGAGATCGTGCACCAGCAAATGGGCGGCTTGCGCTCTTGCATGGGCCTGACGGGTTGCCAGACCATTGACGATCTGCGCACCAAAGCGGAGTTCGTGCGTATCAGCGGCGCGGGCATCAATGAAAGCCACGTGCATGACGTGACCATCACCAAAGAGTCACCAAACTACCGCATGGGTTCATAATCCCGTAAAATTTAGCGCCCGGCACCCGCCGGGCGCTTTTATTATTAAGTCCATCCCAATGGAAACGCCTCAATGACGACTGAAAATATTCATAAACATCGCATTTTGATCCTCGATTTTGGTTCTCAGTATACGCAGCTGGTTGCGCGCCGCGTGCGCGAGCTGGGTGTTTACTGCGAACTCTGGGCGTGGGATGTCACCGAAGAGCAAATTCGCCAGTTTAACCCGAACGGCATCATTCTCTCTGGCGGTCCGGAGAGCACCACCGAGCTGAACAGCCCGCGTGCGCCGGAATACGTGTTTAACGCGGGTGTGCCAGTGTTGGGCGTCTGCTACGGCATGCAGACCATGGCGATGCAGTTGGGCGGCAAGGTTGAAGGCTCTAACGAGCGCGAATTTGGTTATGCGCAGGTTGAAGTGCTGACTCAGAGCGCGCTGGTGCGTGACATCGAAGATGCGATTAGCGCAGCAGGTAAACCGCTGCTGGACGTTTGGATGAGCCACGGCGACAAAGTCACCGCCATCCCAGCCGGTTTCGAAACCGTTGCCAGCACCGAAACCTGTCCGTTTGCCATCATGGCTAACGAAGAGAAGAAATTCTACGGCGTGCAGTTCCACCCGGAAGTGACGCACACGCGTCAGGGCCTGCGCATGCTTGAGCGTTTCATTCGTGACATCTGCGGCTGTGAAGCGCTGTGGACGCCAGCCAAAATCATCGAAGATGCGGTTGAGCGTATTCGTCAGCAGGTTGGCGATGACAAAGTGATTCTCGGTCTGTCTGGCGGCGTGGACTCTTCTGTGACCGCGATGCTGCTGCATCGCGCCATCGGCGAGCGTCTGACCTGCGTGTTCGTGGATAACGGCCTGCTGCGTCTGAATGAAGCTGAGCAGGTGCTGGAAATGTTCGGTGACCACTTCGGTCTGAACATCGTGCACGTTGCGGCAGAAGCGCGCTTCCTTGATGCGCTGGCGGGCGAGAACGATCCCGAAGCCAAACGTAAAATCATCGGCCGCGTATTCGTAGAGGTGTTTGACGAGCAGGCGCTGCGTCTGGAAGACGTGAAGTGGCTGGCACAAGGCACCATCTATCCTGACGTGATCGAATCGGCGGCTTCTGCCACCGGTAAAGCGCACGTGATCAAATCGCACCACAACGTGGGCGGTTTGCCGAAAGAGATGAAGATGGGCCTGGTTGAGCCGCTGAAAGAGCTGTTCAAAGACGAAGTGCGTAAAATCGGTCTGGAACTCGGCCTGCCGTACGACATGCTGTATCGTCATCCGTTCCCAGGTCCAGGTTTGGGCGTGCGCGTGCTGGGCGAAGTGAAGAAAGAGTACTGCGACCTGCTGCGCCGTGCAGACGCTATCTTCATCGAAGAGCTGCATAAAGCTGACTTGTACAACAAAGTCAGCCAGGCGTTCACCGTGTTCCTGCCAGTACGTTCTGTTGGCGTGATGGGCGATGGTCGTAAATATGATTGGGTTGTTTCACTGCGTGCGGTGGAAACCATCGACTTCATGACAGCGCACTGGGCGCACCTGCCGTACGATTTCCTCGGCCGCGTCTCTAACCGCATCATCAACGAAGTTAACGGCATTTCCCGCGTGGTTTATGATATTTCAGGTAAACCACCTGCGACGATTGAGTGGGAATAAATCCTGCTTTGATTACTGCGTAAAAACGAAGCCCGCTTAATTGCGGGCTTTTTTTTCAAACCTTCTGATGGCAAATCATGCGGCTAAATGTATCGCATAGTTCGTGAATACAAACGCCCCCGTTTCGATGCAAGATAGCGAGTAATTTTTACTCATCAGGATGCCGTCGATGTTGCCTTTCAAAGCCGTACTGATCTCTTTTCTTTGCATCATCTTGCTTTCATTAGGCGCGAGCTTGGCGCAGGCAACGCGAAGCGGTGAGCTCACCTCTGAACGCGGTGGCTGGGCATCAGCAAGGCGCGATTCGGCCGGTATCGCACCGGATCCGCAGCGTTATGCGGCAGAAGCTATCGTGCAGGTTTATGCTGCGCCGACTTATGGCTGGAAGGGCGCGGTGGCGGTGCATCCGTGGATTATCTTCAAGCGCGCCGGTGAAACCCGCTATAACCGTTACGAAGTGATTAGCTGGGGCAGCGGCGATAAAGTGCGTCGTAACAGCAATCTTCCCGATGGTTATTGGTACGGTGCGAAGCCGCGTCTGCTGGTTGACCATCGCGGCAGTAGCGCAGAAGCGATGATTCCGCAGATCGAAGCGGCCATTAAATCCTATCCCTGGCCGACCACGTATCACGCCTGGCCGGGACCCAACAGCAATACTTTTATGGCGCATATCGGCCGCGAGGTTCCGGCATTGAAGCTCGACCTGCCGGCTAACGCGCTCGGCAAAGATTATCGCTCGCTGCTTAATCCGGTAGGTTTACCACCTTCAGGTCGCGGCGTGCAGCTTTCCCTGCTGGGCGTGTTGGGTGTGACGGTTGGCGCGGAAGAGGGGCTGGAAGTGAACTTGCTGGGATTAAACATGGGGCTGGATTTCACACCATTTAGGCTGCGTCTGCCGTTTATCGGCGGCATCGGTCAGAATAATGTGCAGCGAGACAATCCCTAAAAATGGCCCCGATTTGGGGCCATTTTTTTAACAGACGCCGAAATCGCCGTCTTCGTGATACAGATTCACGCTATCGGCTCTGACTTCAATTTCACGCTTGATGTGATCGTCAACGCGAGCGCACCACAGCATATCGCCTTCCACGCGCAGCACCTGCATCTTTGGGCCACCGGTCTTAGACTGCACAAAATCATCCACGTTAAACATGCTTCTTCTCCGTCAGGTCAGTGATAACAACAGAGTCTATATGCACTTCAGGCGCTGTGCGCTTGATTTTGTGCGCTGTCTTCCAGCACAAAACTGAATCAAAGCGCGTTGAGACCGTTCTGGTTATTTTCTGCAGCATTCGCCGCTGAAATAGTACCGAAACACTTCGCAGTTGTCAGTTGACAACTTATTGCGGTGAGCATAAGGTAGCCAGCGATGTCATACAGGAAGCGGCATCCGCATAAAGCGGTCGAAGGAGCTTTGCGATATGCAGAAGCGAGAGGTTGGAAGATTGCAGTTGGCGGTCACCATGCGTGGGGCAAGATGTACTGCCCAGATAATTCGACAGAGTGTCGATGTGGGGATTACTGCATTACCTGCATCTGGAGTACGCCAAAAAATCCCGAAACGCATGCCAAACTGTTACGGCGCGTGGTGGATAACTGCAGTGAAAGCCCTCAGCGGGTTAAGTGACGAGGAGTGAAACATGGAATTTGAGTTTACGCTGCGTTTTCAGCTCAATGATGAGAGCGACATCAATGAAGTGATCGAACGGCTCGGTTCGCAAGGCTGCACTGATGCGTTAATTGGCGCGGGTGTGGCGGGAAAATTAAGCATGACGTTCTGCCGCGAAGCCAGCACTGCACAGGACGCGGTGCGCAGCGCGTTGGAGGATGTTTTTGAGGCATTGCCAGATGCGGAACTGATTGAAGCCGCGCCAGATTTAGTCGGGCTGACGGATATCGCAGAGTTAATTGGTGTTTCGCGGCAGAACATGCGCAAGCTGATGCTCAGCCATAGCCCGCAGTTTCCGCGCCCGATTCATGATGGAAAAACAGCCATATGGCATTTAATCGATGTGCTGGAGTGGTTAAATCAGCGTGGTTCAACGCGGGTCAATCCAGCAATGAGTGAACTGGCGCGCGCAACGTTGCAACTCAATTTACAGCAGATGCTGCAACGTTACGCACACTGTTTAAAGCCTTAATGATGCAGCAAAAATATCGTCGCCAGACCAAGGAAGATAAAGAATCCGCCGGTATCGGTGATCGCGGTGATCAGCACGCTAGAGCCAACGGCGGGATCGCGTTTCATTTTGGTCATGATTAACGGAATCAGCACGCCCATCAGCGCGGCCAGCAGCAGGTTCAGCACCATCGCCAGCATCATCACGCCGCCGAGTTGCAGGTTGTCGTACATCAGCCAGGTGACGCCGCCCATAATGCCGCCCCAGAACAGGCCGTTAATCAATGCCACGCCGAGTTCACGCATGATCAGGAACGAGAAATTACCCGGTTCAACCTGATGCAGCGCCAGCGCACGCACAATCATGGTAATGGTTTGATTGCCGGTGTTGCCGCCGATGCCGGCGACGATTGGCATCAGCGCTGCCAGCGCAACCAGCTGCGATATGGTGGCTTCAAACAGGCCAATCACGCGCGAAGCGACAAATGCGGTACACAGGTTAACCGCCAGCCAGGCCCAGCGTTTGCCCACCGCTTTGCGCACCGGCGCAAACACGTCTTCGCCCTGGCTGATACCCCCCATTTTACGGATGTTGCTTTCGTTCTCTTCGTTCACCAAATCGACCACGTCTTCAATGGTGATACGGCCAATCAGTTTGCCTTGAGCATCGGTGACCGCAGCGGAGATCAGGTTATAACGTTCAAACGCGCTAGCAGCGTCTTCCGCTTTATCGTTGAGCTGAAACGTGGTGGGATGCGAATTCATCACTTCTGCGACCAGCATCTTCGGTTTGTTGAGCAGAATATCAGTGAGCGTTAACTCACCTACCAGTTGATTCTGTTCGTCGGTGATAAAGATCTTATCGGTGCCGTCAGGCATTTTTTTGCCTTTACGCAGATAGCGCTGCACCGTGGCTAAGGTCACGTCAGAGCGCACCGTCAGGATATTGAAATCCATGATCTGCCCGACGCGATCGCGATCCAGCTCGATCACGCTCATCAGTCGCGCGCGCAGGCTAGGTTCAAGGGTGGTGAGCAGACGTCCGGTTAAATCGCGCGGCAGGTAGCGCGCCAGATATACCTGATCGTCGATATCCAGCGGCTCGATGGCGTGCAGAATATCGCGATCAGACATTTCTTCCGTCAGGCTGGCCCAAACGGTTTCTGAAGCCTCAACCAGGACGTGACCGCGCTGTGCCGTCGGCACTAAACGCCACAGCGCCTGACGCTCTTCTTCCGGCAAGGCTTCGAGGATGTCGGCTAAATCCGCGGCGTGCAATTGCTGCAGCTCAAGCTCTAATTCATAACGCCAGTCGGTGATATCACGCAGTTCGGCGGCATTCAGATCGACGGATTTATCCAGCAGAACATCAACCAGATCGTGCTCGTTGAGCAGCAGGTTGAGAATGTGATGACGGGTTTCAGCTAATTTTTGTGAATGCGAAGCAGACATAACGCGTTCCTTGTGTCTGTAAAGTCAGCTCACAGTGTAGCGCGTTGCGGGTAACAGGACGTAAAAAGCAGCATTGTCTCAAAGGACAATGTTTAGCAGCGACAGCCGACCCGCAGATTATTTAGCGCGAATCACTGGTGCTCAGCGTGACCGGTTCAGGGATGGCTTTCTTTTGCTGATGATGCTCGATGGCACCGGGAATGATGAAAAGCAGGCGGCCGAACAAAATTAAGAAGCTGACCAGTAAAACAATGCGGGTCATGGTGCCAGTTTTGCGACGTCTTCGTGCAGAGATAGCGCTGTTCACGCGGGGTGGTTCCTGTAAATGCCCGATGGGCGGAGGCAATATTTAGTCACACTTAGATCGCTAAAGCAATCGCTGTGTGAAAAATGAGCAAAAAAGATTCAGCGCACTGATCGACATCAGACAATCTAACGGCCGCACAAAGCGGCCGTTAATTCAGTAACTGGCTTTCTGCGCCAGCAGCGTGGCAAAACGGGTTTTAATGCGGTTACCGTTTTCATCACGACGATGCAGTTCACCGACCTCTTCGTTGTATTTCACAATATGCCAGTTGCGGTAATAGTGGCTGAGTTCACCGGATTTAAACGCAAATGGGAAGTTTTGCGTATTGGGATAATCATCGGTATCCATCGCCGCCACAATCAGGTTGTAGCCATATTTACGCGTGCTGGCCTGCATATCGGCAATCAGCTGCGGAATGGTTGCCGGCTGCAGGAACATCATCACCACGGTCGACAGCACAAACTTATAGTCGCCGTTGAAGCGCACGCTATTGAGATCGCACAGCTCGGTGTGAATGTTCTGTAGATTCTCTTCCGCAATGATGCTGTTCAGGCGCTCCAGACTGGCGGGATTGCTGTCCCAGGCCGTCACGTCAAAGCCATGCTGATTGAGAAACAGACTATTGCGGCCCTGGCCGCAGCCCAAATCCAGTGCTTTCCCTACTTCAAGATGAGGCAGGGCCGCCAGCACTTCAGAATGGGTCGGCGTGAGGCCGTATTTTTCAGCGTAATAGTTATCGGGGCGTGTAGTCATAACCAGATTGCGGGCCAGCTGCCCGCATTACTCCTCTTCTTCCAGCATCAGTTTCCAGCCGGTGACATCATTCCAGTAAGCTTGCTCGCGTTCCAGATCCAGCTGCACCAGCGTATTCTGGCTCAGGAAGCCGGCAGGGAAGGTCAGCGTCCAGTGGCCGTCGTCGGTGCTGAGCTTGAGAGAATCCGGTTTGGTGGTCGCCTGGCGCTGATTATTCAGCAGCGTGCCAAGACGCAGCAGGAATACCATCGGCAGAAACTGTTTCTTTTTAAACAAGGTGAAACGCGGCATCTCATCCTGCTTCACCGCTTTGCGGTGATAACGTACCAGCGTGGCCAACAGCATCTGTTGATCCTGATTAAAGCCCGGCATGTTGGAGTTCTGCAGGATGTAAGCCGAATGGCGCTGCATGCCGCTGTGATTGATGGTCAATCCCACTTCATGCAGCAGCGCGGCCCATTTCAGCAGCGCCGACAGTTGTGGATTAGCTTGCTTTGGATTCTGCTCCTGCCATTGCAAATAGAGCTTCTCGGTGGTTTCCAGCACACGGCGCGCCTGATCGCTATCAATCGCATAGTGATTTGCCAGACTTTGCGCGGTGCGGCTGCGAATGTCCTGATGACGGAAACGGCCTTCCATCTCATACAGCACGCCTTCACGCAGTGCGCCGTCAGAGAGACGCAGCTCGCGAATCGCTAACGCATCAAACACGCCACACAAAATTGCCAAGCCCGGTACAAATACCGCCTTACGCTCTTCCGACAAGCCTGGCAGGCTCAGCGCATTAAACGACTTATGCTTCAGCACTTCGCTGGTCAGCAATTCCAGCGTTTCTGGCGTAATCAGCTTCTCTTTTTCGCCCATCGCTAGCAGCACTTCGCAGGCCGCTTTAATGGAGCCCGACGCGCCTAGCGCATATTGCCAGCCGTGCAAACGATATTGCCACGCCATGGTTTCCAGCTTTTGCGCAGCGGACAGGCGCGCACGGCGGAAGTTTTCTGGCGTGATTTCGCCTTTGGGGAAGAAGAGATTGGCGAAGCTGACGCAGCCCATGCGGCGGCTTTCAACCAGCTGCGGCTCAAAGTCTTCCCCAATCACCAGTTCGGTGGAGCCGCCGCCGATATCGATCACTAGCTTGCGGCCTTTTTCCGGCTGCGTGTGCTCCACGCCCATAAAAATCAGACGCGCTTCTTCGTTGCCGGAGATCACCTCGATCGGATAGGGAATCACCTCGGCCGCGCGCTGCAGAAACTCTTCCGCATTGCTGGCGATACGCAGCGTGTGCGTGCCGACGATCGTCACGTTGGCGGAACTGAAGCCCTGCAAACGTTCGGCGAACAACGCCAGACAGCTCAGCCCGCGCTCAATCGCTTCTTCGCTCAGGCGATTATGCGCATCCAGCCCATCGGCGAGATGCACGCGCTGTTTCAGGCGTCCCAGCACTTGCAAAGCGCCATCCACCACGCGGGCAATGACCATATGGAAGCTGTTCGAGCCGAGGTCGATTGCCGCGAATTCCTGAGGTTTCGGCGTACTTTTATGTGAGATTGGCATAGGCGTTATTCGGGTTGTTCCAGTTTCTTGATGTAGTCATAAATGGCCAGTTGCGAACGCACCTTTTTACGGTTGCCGCGCGGCACATAACGATTACTCAGCTCTTTATCGACGATGCGGGCTTTCACCGTATCACTAAACAGAATGGCGATGATGTCCAATATGCGCTGCTTTACGCGGGGATCAAGAATCGCCACGGCTACTTCAATGCGGTGGTCTATGTTACGCGTCATCCAGTCCGCGGAAGAGAGGAACACCTTTTTCTCGCCGCCGTTCTCAAAAATATAGACGCGGTCGTGTTCGAGATAGCGGTCAACGATGCTGGTAATGCGAATATTTTCACTGATGCCCGGTAAATCAGGAATCAGCGAACACATGCCGCGCACCAGCAGATTCACTTTCACGCCTGCCGACGAGGCGGCGTAAAGTCGATCAACTAAACCATTATCCACCAGGTTGTTGATCTTCAACGTAATGCCAGCAGGATTGCCTTGCTGCGCGTTGGCGATCTCGGCATCAATGAACTTATACAGCACGTCACGCGAGTTCTGCGGTGACACCAGCAAATGCTCGAAGGTGACCGGACGATACGGATTCTCAATGAAGTTGAACACGCGACGCACTTCATTGGTGATGCGCGCATCGGCGGTCAGCAATGAATAGTCAGTATAAATGCGCGCGGTTTTTTCGTTGAAGTTCCCGGTACCGATATGCGCATAACGCACCACTTCTTCGCCTTCACGGCGCGAAATCAGGAACAGCTTGGCGTGAATTTTCAGACCCGGCGCGGAGAAGATCACATGCACGCCCGCTTCGGTCAGGCGTTTCGCCCAGCGGATGTTGGCCTCTTCATCGAAGCGCGCCTGCAGTTCCACCACCACCGTGACTTTCTTACCGTTATAGGCGGCGTGAATCATCGCATCCATGATGCGCGAGTTTTTCGCTACGCGGTAAATATTGATCTTAATCGCCAGCACGTTCGGGTCGAACGAGGCCTGACGCAGCAGCTCCAGCACATGCTCAAAGGTGTGATACGGATAGTAGAGCAGCACATCGCGATTGCGGATGGCGTCGAAGCCGTTGCGGAAGCCGTCAAAGCCGATGTGGCGAATTTGCGGCAGCGGACGGTTTTCCAGATTGCTTTTACCAACGTTCGGGAAGCCGATGAAATCTTTGAAGTTATGGTAGCGGCCGCCGGGCACAATCGAATCGTAGTTCGAAATCGACAGCTTATGGCGCAGCATTTCCACCATCGCATCCGGCATATCGCGCTGATAAACGAAACGGACCGGCTCGGCATTGAGACGCTGCTTCAGGCTCGACGACATCAGCTCCAGCAGGCTCGATTCCATCTCTGTAACCAGATCGTATTCGGCGTCGCGCGTCATCTTCATCGAATAGGCGTTCAGCGTATCGTAATCGAAGAAGCCTTTGAAAATTTCATCGAGGCAATAGCGCAGGATGTTATCCAGCAGAATCATTGGCTTGCGCCGGCGTGGCGACTCAGCCGGCAAGTTAATAAAGCGCGGCACTTTATCAGACGGGATCTCCAGCAGCGCATAACGAATATCGTCGCCGCGAATGATCTCCACCGCCAGATAGGTGTAATCGTCTTTCAGGAATTCGATCAGATCGGTGTCATGGTTAATCAGAATCGGCGTAACGTGCTGGCGTAATTGATGTTTGAAGTAGTAGCGCAGCCACTCTTGCTGATTCGGTGACAGTTGACGTTCGTTAATCAGGAAGATCTGATTACGCGCCATTTCCAGCAGCAGATCGTTGTAGAGCGCATCAAACTCCTGATCCGATTTCTGCACCCGCAGCTGAATTTTCTTTAACAGATGCCGCAAAGAGGTCGGTTTGCCTTGCTCTTCGCTGATCAGAATTCGCCGCTTGAGATCGGCAAAGCGCACTTTATAGAACTCTTCGAGGTTATTGGAGTAAATCCCGAGGAAGCGCATGCGTTCAATCAGCGGATTACTTTTATCCGAGGCTTCCTGTAACACACGTTCATTGAAGCTTAACCAGCTTAATTCTTTTTCTATATACAGCTTATCCTGACCCATTCTGACTCCGAGATGCTGATGCTGGACGGAATGTCCGGCGGAAAAGACGCAAAAATGCGTTACCGCTCAGTGTCCGTCACCATTATGGCGAGAGTATGGCAGGCTTGTCCAACGTCAAAGGTTGTCTTATCAATCAGCTACGGGCAACATAGCGACTTGTTTCCACCGGTAACCTGGCCTGCATGAGCATAAATCGTATTCCCGTCCACTTTAGCGACCGTCGTCGACGCGCCACTGATAATTTAGTGCGCCGCGTCGTCACAGCTTGCGGCGTGGGAATTTTGCTGCTGATGTTACTGCTGTTCTTCTGGTTGATCTGGGTGGTGTTGCCGCTGTTTAGCGCGCCGGGAATGCATGCCACCACCAATATTCAGCTGTGGGACAAAGCCCCAATGCTGGCGATGGGCAGCGACGGCCATTTAGGCTGGCGCATCAGCCGCAACGAAGCGCGCTTTATTCCGCTTGATGGTCAACCTGCCGCTCCCGCACTGGCGCTGAATGGCGAACCCGATGCGGCGATCGCAAGCTTTGATAACCGCAGCGTGCTGCTCAATATGCAGGGCGAACTGCTGTTAATGCAACCGGTTATCCGCAACGGCAGCGGCGAATGGGGCTTCCCGCTCGGCGATCGTCCACTGCGCTTACCGCAAGGCCCGGTCAGTAACATGGCGTTGACGTCGCTCAACGACCATCAATGGTTGATCGCGGCGCAAACCGCAGCTGGCATCAGCTTGCTGACGCTGGAAAATCAGCAAAAGGTGAATCAGATCCTGTTGCCGCAGCAGCAGGCCGATCATCTGCTGCTGTCACCGGATGGCTCTTTGCTTTACGCCAGCAGCGGGCGTTTGCTGCGCGTGTGGCAAATCACATCTGATGGCGCACAGTTACGTGAAACGCAAACCCTCAATCTGCCGCCGCAAAGCCTGCATATGCTGGCCGGTGGGCGCACCTTGCTGATTCAGGATGCGCGAGGCGTACAGCAATGGTTCGCTATCGCCAGTGATCAAGGGCCGCGCTTACAACAGATTCACACCTTCAACGGTAGCCAGCAGGTGCGCGGAATAACGCCGGAGCCGCAGCGCCGCGTGTTTGCCACTTACGATGCGCAGGGCAAGGTTCAGCTGTTCGCCAGCAAGCAGCAGGGCGCGATTTTAACGCGTCAGCTGGCACCGGGCATTCAGGCACTGGCCTTCGCGCCGCACGGTGATGCCTTGATCATTGAACGCGCCGGGGAGTGGCAACAGTTTGCGCTGGATAACCCGTGGCCGGACTTCACCTGGCGCAACCTGTGGCAAAAAATCTGGTACGAAAACTATCCTCAGGCCGATTGGGTATGGCAATCCACCGCGGCGGGTGACAGCTATCAAGCCAAGTTCAGCCTGATGCCGCTGGTACTGGGCACGCTGAAAGCCGCCAGTCTGGCGCTGCTGTTTGCCACGCCGCTGGCGCTGGCCGCCGCGATGTATACCGCCTGGTTTATGTCGCCGGGTTTACGTCGCTGGGTGAAACCGGCGATCGAAATGATGGGCGCGCTGCCCAGCGTGGTAATTGGTTTAATCGCTGGCGTGTGGCTGGCGCCGCACATCAGCACCGCGCTGGTTGGCGTGCTGCTGCTGCCGCCGGTGTTGGCCGTGACCTTATTATTGTGCGGCGTGCTGAGTCCGCGTTTGCCGGCCAGCTGGCGACGTCCCGGTTTTGAAGTGATTCTGCTGCTGCCGGTATTGTTAGTGGTGACGTTGCTGACGCTGTGGCTGCCAACGCTGTTCTGGCCGGAGATTGGCGAGCGTTTAGCCCATTACGAACAGCGCAACTTATTAGTTGCTGCGCTGGCGATGGGTTTTGCACTGGTGCCGCTGATTTTCACCCTATCGGAAGATGCGCTGTTCAGCGTGCCGGGCGCGCTCGGGCAGGGCTCGCTGGCGCTGGGCGCCACGCCGTGGCAAACCCTGACGCGTGTAGTGCTGCCGGGTGCCTCCGCGGGCATCTTCGCCGCCTTAATGATTGGCTTTGGCCGCGCCGTCGGCGAGACGATGATTGTGCTGATGGCCACTGGCAACACGCCGGTTAGCGAAGGCGGCTTATTTGCTGGCATGCGTGCGCTCTCCGCCAACATTGCCATTGAGATGCCCGAAGCCGCAGCGGGCAGCGCGCATTATCGCATTCTGTTCCTCAGTGCGTTGTTGCTGTTGATCTTCACCTTGGTGATCAACACCATCGCCGAGTTGATTCGTCAGCGCTTGCGCCAACGCTACAGCCAGCATGAGGGCCACGGATGACGGCGATGAAACAAAACGATCGCTGGCGCTGGCTCACCGCTGGCGCCGTCGCGGTTTGCCTGCTGGCGTTTACCTTGCTGATTGGTTTGCTCGGCTGGCAGGGCGTGCGTGCCTTCTGGCCGCAGCCGGTCGATCAATATCAGTTCCAGCCGCCGCAAGGCAGCCCGGTGATGGTGCTGGGTGAAACCTTGCAAAAGCAGCAGCAGGGCGAACAGTGGCGCTATGTGGTGAAAACCGGCAACCGTGATTTTGCCGCGCCGGATTTCCGCGTGCTCTACAGTCAGGGCGAGGCGAAAACCCGTCGTCCTGCTGATGTGTTGGTGCTGCAGCGCCGCAACGGCGGCAACGCCTATGGCTGGCTGGTGGAGCTGCGCCAGGATAACGAAGTCATGACCGCTCAAAGCCGCGATGCCTTGCTGCATCAGCGTTTGCAGCAGGTACATGAGCAGCTGCGCCAGGCGAGTAACATCCGCCGCATTGAGATGGCGCGCCTTAATGCACAGCTGGAAAGCCTGCAGCAGCAGGCCGATGAGCAGCAGCGTAACGGCCGCTTCAGCCTGGAGGTGCAGTCTGAGTTTGATGCCAATCGCACGGCGTTACAGCGCCGCTTTAACGCGCTGGCGCAGCAGTTAACCCATCTGCAGCACGAAAGTCAGCGCGATACGCTGGTGCTGCGCGATGTGAACGGCGTGGATCACACCATCCCATTGGCGCAGGTGGTGGATGCGTGGTACCCGAATGCCATGACTTTGACCAACAAAACGCTGCACTTTTTCGGTCAGATTTGGCAATTCGTCAGCGATTCACCGACTTCCGGTGGCGGCGAGAGCGGGGCGTTTCCGGCGATTTTTGGCACAGTGCTGATGGTGCTGTTGATGTCGATCATCGTCATGC
The DNA here is from genome assembly GCF_002858935.1 of Pantoea endophytica. GTDB lineage: Bacteria > Pseudomonadota > Gammaproteobacteria > Enterobacterales > Enterobacteriaceae > Pantoea > Pantoea leporis. Next base: position 123,091 of record NZ_PJRT01000028.1, read on the forward strand.
CGCTCGGCGTCATCGCGGCGGTATGGCTGCACGAATACGCCGGACGCAATGCGTTGACGCGGCTGGTGCGCATCGCGGTGGTTAATCTTGCGGGCGTGCCGTCAATTGTCTACGGCGTGTTTGGCCTCGGTTTCTTTGTCTGGCTGATTGGCGGCACCCTCGACCAGCTGTTTTTCTCCAGCGCCTTACCCAATCCGACTTTTGGTACGCCGGGCTTGCTGTGGGCCGCGCTGACGCTGGCGCTGCTGACGCTGCCGGTGGTGATCGTTGCCACCGAAGAGGGATTGTCGCGCATTCCGGATAATCTGCGTCAGGGATCGCTGGCGCTGGGCGCAACGCAGGCGGAAACGCTGTGGCGCGTGGTGCTGCCGCTGGCGGTACCGGCCATGCTCACCGGCTTGATTCTGGCGGTGGCGCGTGCGGCCGGAGAAACCGCGCCGCTGATGCTGGTGGGCGTGGTGAAGATGGTTCCTGAGCTGCCGGTTGATGCGGTGTTCCCTTATCTGCACCTCGATCGCAAATTCATGCACCTCGGTTTTCAGATCTACGATTTGGCGTTCCAGAGCCCCAACATCGATGCTGATCGACCGCTGGTTTACGCCACCGCTTTGCTGCTGGTGGTGATCATCCTGTCGCTCAATCTGCTGGCGATGGCGTTGCGCCATCGGCTGCGTGAGCGTTACCGGATTATGACGCACTAAAAAGGTTTCTGATGACGCCCGATTACGACATTGCCCTTAGCGTTAATCAGCTTTCGCTGTGGTATGGCGAACGCCAGGCGCTGAATAACATTGATCTGCAGATTCCGAAGAACCGCATCACGGCGTTGATTGGTCCTTCCGGCTGTGGCAAATCGACGCTGCTGCGCTGTTTCAATCGCATGAATGATGTGATCGATCGCTGCCGCATTGAAGGCGAGATTCTGCTCGGTGATTACGCGGTGATGCAGGCGAATCAGGATCTTCCCGCGCTGCGTCGCCGCATTGGCATGGTGTTCCAGCGGCCGAATCCGTTTCCTAAATCGATCTATGAAAACGTGGTTTACGGCCTGCGCTTGCAGGGCGTGCGCGATCGTCGCGTGCTGAATGAAGCCTGTGAGCGTGCGCTGCGCGCGGCGGCGTTGTGGGGCGAAGTGAAAGATCAGCTGGGGCAGAACGCGTTAACGCTCTCTAACGGCCAGCAGCAGCGTTTGGTGATTGCGCGCGCCATTGCCATCGAGCCGGAAGTGTTACTGCTGGATGAGCCCACTTCGGCACTTGATCCGATCTCAACGCTGGTGATCGAGGAGTTGATGACCACGCTGAAGCAGCATTTCACACTGGTGCTGGTGACGCACAATATGCAGCAGGCGGCACGCGTGTCGGATTACACCGCGTTTATGCACAACGGTCAGTTGGTAGAGTTTGACGAAACCGACAGAATCTTCACCTCACCGAAAGCGCGGCGAACCGAAGATTATATTACGGGAAGATTTGGTTAAAAAAGTCTGCGATTTGTAGCGGCGCAATTTATTGCGCAATGCCCGGATGGGCACGATGTTGCCATCGAAATGCGCGATAAATCGCGCCGCTTCGGAATATGCATAACATTCAATCGTGAGCATAGCCTTGCGTCGGTAATAACTGACCATCCAGCCATGCTTTACCTTCACGCATCTGCAAACGCCCATCAACAAACCAGCTGATCACCAGCGGATAGATCGCGTGTTCCTGATTCTGCACGCGCGCGCTGATCTCGTCTTCGCTATCGCCAGCAAACACCGGCACACGCGCTTGCAAAATAATGGGTCCGCCATCCAGCTCGTCAGTGACAAAATGCACTGAGGTGCCATGCTCCTCATCGCCGTTTTCCAGCGCCTGACGATGTGTGTGTAAGCCTGGATATTTCGGTAACAGCGACGGATGAATATTCACCAGACGATCGTGATAGTGCGCGACAAAAGCGCTGCTGAGGATGCGCATATAACCGGCCAGCACCACCAGATCCGGCGCGTAAGCATCAATCTCCTGCATCAGCTGGCGATCAAAGGCTTCGCGGTCGGCAAAATCACTGGCGGCTAACGCATGTGACGGGACATTGGCTTCCCGCGCGCGCGTTAAACCAAACGCGCTGGCTTTATTACTGAAAACGGCAGCGACGCTGCCGTTTATACGCCCGCTTGCGCAGGCGTCGAGGATGGACTGAAGATTGCTTCCGTTGCCGGAGATCAGTACAACCAGTTTTTTCATGGATTGATAACCACACGCTCTTCTGAATCAGACGCTTTAATCACACCGATTTTCCACGCTTTTTCGCCCGCGTCGGTCATCAGCTGTACCGCTTTATCGGCTTCTGCCGGGCTCAGCGCAATCACCATGCCCACGCCGCAGTTAAAGGTGCGGTACATTTCGTGACGGCTAACGTTGCCTGCCTGCTGCAACCAGCTGAACACTGACGGCCACTGCCAGCTGCTCTCTTCCAGCACCGCCTGGGTGTTATCTGGCAACACGCGCGGGATGTTTTCCCAGAAGCCGCCGCCGGTCAGATGCGAAATCGCATGCACATCAACCTGTTCGATCAGGCTAAGGATGTTTTTCACATAGATGCGGGTTGGCGCCAGCAGGTGATCGGCCAGTGATTTGCCATCCAGCTGTTTGGTCGCCGGATCGGTCTGGCTGACTTCAAGAATCTTGCGTACCAGTGAATAACCGTTCGAGTGTGGGCCGCTGGAGCCCAGCGCGATCAGCACGTCGCCGTCCTGCACTTTCGAACCGTCAATGATTTCTGATTTTTCCACCACGCCGACGCAGAAACCCGCCACGTCGTAATCTTCGCCGTGGTACATGCCTGGCATTTCAGCGGTTTCACCGCCGACCAGCGCACAACCCGACTGCAAGCAACCTTCGGCGATGCCGGTGATTACCGATGCAGCGGTATCCACATCCAGCTTGCCGGTCGCGTAATAATCGAGGAAGAACAGCGGCTCAGCACCCTGAACAATCAGGTCGTTAACACACATTGCGACCAGATCGATGCCGATGCTGTCGTGGCGTTTGAGATCCATCGCCAGACGCAGCTTGGTGCCGACGCCATCGGTTCCGGAGACCAGCACAGGCTCGCGGTACTTCTGCGGCAGCGCACAGAGCGCGCCGAATCCGCCCAATCCACCCATGACTTCCGGGCGGCGGGTTTTTTTCACTACGCCTTTAATACGGTCAACCAGATCGTTACCAGCATCGATATCAACACCGGCGTCTTTGTAGCTGAGAGAGGTTTTGTCGGTCACTGCGGAATCCCCACGCGAGTTGCGGTTGGTGGCAAAAATTAAGCGCGGCAATTCTAACAGCGCAGGCAAACGTTTGCGAGTCCCATCTCATGCTGCCTTTGCATCGCCTCAGATTTTCGCCAATCCTTAGAGTAAGCAGGCTATTGACCGATGACATGTGGCGCAGCGGCGAAAAGGCGGTATAATCCGGCGATTTTTTTTAGCTCAACTCAATTCCGGGAGAACAATCATGAAGATCGTGGAAGTCAAACACCCGCTGGTCAAACATAAACTGGGCCTGATGCGTGAGCATGATATCAGCACCAAGCGTTTCCGCGAGCTGGCCTCGGAAGTGGGCAGCTTGCTGACCTATGAAGCCACCGCCGATCTGGAAACCGAGCGCGTCACCATCGAAGGCTGGAATGGTCCGGTTGAAATCGACCAGATCAAAGGTAAAAAAATCACTGTGGTTCCGATTCTGCGTGCTGGCCTCGGCATGATGGAAGGCGTGCTCGAGCACGTTCCAAGCGCGCGTATCAGCGTGGTTGGCGTGTATCGTGATGAAGAGACGCTGGAGCCGGTTCCTTATTTCCAGAAGCTGGTTTCGAACATTGAAGAGCGCCTGGCGCTGGTGGTCGACCCAATGCTGGCAACCGGCGGTTCGATGATCGCCACCATCGATCTGCTGAAGAAAGCCGGTTGTACCAGCATCAAAGTGCTGGTGCTGGTGGCCGCACCTGAAGGTATTGCTGCGCTGGAGAAAGCGCATCCGGATGTGGAGCTTTACACTGCATCTATCGATCAGGGATTGAACGAGAAGGGATACATCATTCCTGGACTCGGCGATGCCGGGGACAAGATTTTCGGAACCAAATAAAGAAACCAGCCGGCCAGAGAGTCGGCTTTTTTTTGGCAAAAACACAACATTGTCATCCTCGAGTTATTCGAGCCAGGGCAAGGCGGCAAACGAGTTCATCCCGATGAGCTTACTTAAGTAAGTGATTCGGGTGAACGAGAGCAGCCAACGCAGCCATGGCTCGAAGAACGAAGAGGATAGGGGAAAATAATGACTCGTCGTGCAATCGGCGTCAGCGAACGCCCACCGCTGTTACAAACCATTCCACTCAGCCTACAGCATCTGTTCGCCATGTTCGGCGCAACCGTGCTGGTGCCGATTCTGTTCCACATCAACCCGGCCACGGTGTTGCTGTTTAATGGCGTCGGAACGCTGCTCTATCTGTTTATTTGTAAAGGCAAAATCCCGGCTTATCTCGGATCGAGCTTTGCCTTTATTTCGCCGGTGCTGCTGCTGTTGCCGCTGGGTTATGAAGTGGCGCTGGGCGGTTTTATTCTCTGCGGTTTGCTGTTTTGTATTGTGGCGCTGATCGTCAAGAAAGCCGGTACCGGCTGGCTTGATGTGATGTTCCCACCGGCAGCGATGGGCGCGATTGTCGCGGTTATCGGTCTGGAACTGGCGGGCGTGGCGGCGAATATGGCCGGCCTTCTGCCTGCTGACGGCACATCGCCAGACAGCAAAACCGTGATCATCTCGATGGTGACGCTGGCGGTGACCGTGTTTGGTTCGGTGCTGTTCCGTGGTTTCCTCGCCATCATCCCGATTTTAGTCGGCGTGTTGGTCGGCTATGCGCTCTCTTACGCGATGGGCATTGTGGACTGGACCGCGGTGGAAAATGCGCCGTGGTTTGCGCTGCCAACCTTCTACACGCCGCGTTTTGAATGGGTGGCGATGCTGACTATTCTGCCAGCCGCGCTGGTGGTGATTGCCGAGCACGTGGGTCACTTGGTGGTCACCGCGAATATCGTGAAGAAAGATCTGATCCGCGATCCGGGTCTGCACCGCTCGATGTTCGCTAACGGTTTATCCACCATGATCTCCGGTTTCTTCGGCTCCACGCCGAACACCACTTACGGCGAGAACATCGGTGTAATGGCGATTACCCGCGTGTACAGCACCTGGGTAATTGGCGGCGCGGCGATCTTTGCCATTCTGCTTTCGTGCGTCGGCAAGCTGGCGGCGGCGATTCAGGCGGTTCCTGTGCCGGTGATGGGCGGCGTATCGCTGCTGCTGTACGGCGTAATTGGCGCGTCCGGTATTCGTGTGCTGATCGAGTCGAAAGTGGATTACAACAAAGCGCAGAACCTGATCCTGACCTCGGTGATCCTGATCATCGGCGTGAGCGGTGCCAAAGTGCATATCGGCGCGGCCGAGCTGAAAGGTATGGCGCTGGCGACTATTGTTGGCGTCAGCCTGGCGCTGATCTTCCGTTTAATCAGCGTGTTGCGCCCGGAAGAGGTGGTGCTGGACGCTGAAGAGAAGCGCGAAAGTTAAGGCTGCAAGCCGGGCAGGGAAGCCCGGTTCATCTCCGGCAAAGATCGTGATAAACTTGCGCGGTTTTCTGCCCGCTCATCCGTTGAGGTACTTCTGAACACGCCGGCACAGCTCTCATTGCCACTCTATTTACCCGATGATGAAACCTTCGCCAGTTTCTGGCCGGGGGAAAACACGTCTCTGCTGGCGGCGCTGCAAGGCGCACTCTCTCAGCAACACGGTAGCTATCTCTATTTCTGGTCGCGCGAAGGCGGTGGCCGCAGTCATCTGCTGCATGCCGCCTGTGCGGAACTCTCGGCGCGCGGCGAAGCGGTGGGCTATGTGCCGCTGGATAAGCGCACCTGGTTTGTGCCGGAAGTCCTGGAAGGCATGGAGAATCTGGCGCTGGTGTGCATCGATAATATCGAGTGCATCGCGGGCGATCCGGAGTGGGAAATGGCGATCTTTGATCTCTACAATCGTATTCTGGAAATCGGTAAAACGCGTTTGCTGATTACCGGCGATCGACCGCCGCGCCAGCTCAATCTCGGCTTACCGGATCTGGCTTCACGTCTCGACTGGGGACAGATTTACCGTTTGCAGCCGCTTTCTGATGACGACAAATTACAGGCGATGCAGCTGCGTGCCGGATTGCGTGGTTTTGAGTTGCCGGAAGATGTCGGGCGCTTCCTGTTGAAACGCCTCGACCGTGAGATGCGCACGCTGTTTGATACGCTGGATCGTCTCGATCGCGCCTCCATCAGCGCCCAGCGCAAACTCACCATTCCTTTTGTTAAAGAAGCGCTGGAGCTTTAGATAATCTCCAGCACCGCTTCGGGTGGACGACCAATACGCGCCTGTTCGCCCTTGATCACAATCGGGCGTTCGATCAGTTTCGGATGATCCACCATCGCTTGCAGCAGCTGAGCCTCGCTTAACGCGCTATCCGCTAAAGCCAACTCTTGATACAAATCCTCTTTACGACGCATCAGTTCGCGCGCGCTGTGCATGCCGAGCTGTTTCAACAGACGTTTTAGCGTGGGGACATCGGGCGGCGTCTCAAGATAAAGCACCACATCGGGCTTGATACCTCGCTCCTGCAACAGCGCCAGCGTTTCGCGGCTCTTGCTGCAGCGCGGGTTGTGATAAATGCTGACCATCTTCTTATCCTTTTCGATAAACCTTAAAACGCTTCTGCAGTTCACGGAACTGGTCGATACGTGCGTCATAGCGCGCTTGTTTCAGGCTGCCGAGCGGCACCTGCGCGCTGGCGCTGCTCAAGGTGGAGATCGCCTGATCGAGCTGGCCGTTGAGCGCCAAACCTTCCGCGCGCGCCGAAAGTTCTTCATCGCGCAAACCCTGCGCCGCAGAGGCCTGCGCCAGCAGATCAAAGGCGTTAACATCGTCTGGATGGGCAAAGGTGTAGCGATTGAGGATGCGGCTGGCGTTGGCGGGCTGCTTCGCTTCAACATAGGCATTAGCCAGATTCAACTGCAACACCGGATTGCTGTTGCTGCCTTTGGCGCTGCTGAGCATGGCGATCGCCTGCTGCGGCTGATTCAGGCCGATGTCGATGTCGGTCATGATATCAAGGAACCAGACGTTATCCGGCTGCTTCGCCAGCAGCGGGGCGATCACCCGTTTGGCGCTATCAAAGCTTTTGGCCTGCAGGAACTGTATCGCTTTGCCGTACTGTGCCGCCTGCTGCTCGCGCACGTTGCCTTTGGCGTATTCGTTCAGCAGGTCATCGGTCAGCTGATTGCGGCCAGTGGCGTACATGCCGAGCGAGCGCACTTTCGCCATGTAGAAATCCTGCGACGACTGCACCACCACCGGACGCATCTGGTTGGCGCGGTTACGCGCATCGGCAAGTCGGCTGTCGGGTAACGGGTGCGTCAGCAAAATTTCCGGCGGCTTGGAGGAGAAGCGGCTCTGATCCGCCAGCTTCTGCAGAAAAGTCGGCATCGCTTGCGGATCGAATCCAGCGCGTTGCAGCACCTGAATACCGATGCGGTCAGCTTCCTGCTCGTTGCCCTGGGTAAAGCTGATAATGCCTTGCTGCGCACCCGCCAGCGTACCGGTCAACGCCGCCATGCCGGCTTGCGGGCTGGCCATTGCCAGCAGAATCGATCCCAATGCGCCGACCCAGGTCAGCGGCGCATTGCGTCGCTGCTCTTCCATGGCGCGCGCCAGATGGCGCTGCGTGACGTGCGAGATTTCGTGCGCCATCACCGACGCCAGCTGGCTTTCGTTATCGGTATAGCGGAACAGCGATGAATGCAGCACCACGTTGCCGCCAAAGAAGGCGAAGGCGTTGAGTTCGTCGTTCTGGATCAAAAAGAAGTGGAACGGCGTGCGCACCGAGTTGGCATGCGCCACCAGTCGCTGACCAAGCTCGTTAATGTATTGATTCAACAGCGGGTCGTTAATCAGAGGCGCACTGGCGCGCAGCTGGCGCACGTAGAAATCGCCCATCTGCAGTTCCTGATTAATCGAAAGCGTTGAACCTGCTGTGGTGCCCATGTCGGGCAGCGTATCACTAACGTCAGCGCGCGCACTCAGCGCAGGCGTCAGCAGCAGCGTAGGAATAAGGGCCGCCAGCACTGATTTTTTCAACCGGTTAAACATGCCTTGATCCTGTAAAAGTCACCCGAAATTGGACAGGTAAGTGGTTCAAATGTTCTGCACTATTTTTCCCTTTGCGGAACGCGCTCTATCTTAACCAGACTGCGGCGACAAGCAAACGATGAAGATTCATGCGCTTTAAATGAAAAAAGGGTTACAGCATGACGAAATTGCAGCAAAAAATTGAATAGTACGCCGCGATTTAAACAGGCTTCTTCACTCGTAAAAGTTAAAGTTACGTAAAGTTGCTCAAAATTATTGAATTTGGCATGAACTTTTCCAGGTTTACTCTGAAAAGCGGCGGCAAATCAGCGGTGTTGGCCCGCTTTATCCATCAGTGTTTTTAATCGTGAAGACGACGCGCAGAGCATGCTACACAGTTATCATCGGACGGATTTTAAACGCACGTAAACTTATTCCCTCTGTATTAGGATCACAATTTCACGGCCACGCATTTCTCAACTGCTGCCAAAGCGACAATCGAAACCCTTTTTCAATTAACCTTGCTAATTATTTTTCACGCAATGAAAACGCCGGACAGCCCGTCACTACAGGACTTTTGCCTTGCTCACGCTGTGGTATAGATAAGGCACTTTATTCAAACGGACTGTGAATTGACGCGCAGTGTAAGCCGGAGAGTTTTTATGCGTTCTGTAGTTTCATACGCCCTTATCGCAATTGTCGGTGGCTTTGTTGGCGCCACCGTGAGTAAAGGTGATGACCTGTATCAGCGTGTTGTCAGCCATTTTTCCTCTGCACCCGCCGATCCCGACGGCTTCTGGAGCACGCCCGCCGTCGACGGCTACGGCAAAATCCATTACGAACCGGATGCGGCTTTCAAACCGGTGGTCGGTTTAAGCAACAAAGTGGTGTTTCAAATTACCCGCAGTGAAGGGGAGATGACGCGCCCAAATCTTGGACTGGAGCGCGTAGCGCGCGTGGTCAATCTCTATATCGCTTCGGGCGTGCCCGCTGACGACCTGCACTTTGTGGTATCGGTCACCGGTGATGCCACGCCAGCGATGCTGGATAACGCGCATTTCCAGCAGTTCTACCAGGCGGACAACCCCAATCTGGCGCTGATCGGCGCACTGAATAAGTTGGGCGTGAAGGTTTCCGTATGCGATCAGTCGGTGGCGTTCCATCACTTCCCGAGAGAGTGGATTGACCCATCGGTGATTCATGCACTCTCCAGCCCGACTACCGTGTCGACGCTGGAAAATCAGGGTTATGCACTCTTACAGATGTAAATTTCAGGCACAGGAGAAGTGAAATGCGTCCAGCATCCTATATCGTTATTGCGGCTCTGGCAGGGTTTGTCGGCGGCAATGTATTACAGCTCCCCGATTTGGTCGACAAGGTCAGCGACAAATTTGCTGACAAGAAAAGTGAACCGGCGGATTTCTGGAGCACGCCGGCGATCGAAGGTTACGGCAAAATCCACTTTGTGAATGTGCCGGACTACAATCCGGCCACCACGCCAGGGTTGAGCAATAAAATCGTTTTCCAGATCAACCGTAATGAAGGCGATGTGCGTCAGCCGAACCTTGGGCTGGAGCGCGTGGCACGCGTCACCAATCTCTATTACGCGGCGGGCGTACCGCTCGATCAGCTGAAATTTGTGGTGTCGATTAACAGCGATGCGGTTCCTGCGGCGTTGAATAATGAGCAGTTCCGTAAAACCTACGGCACCGATAATCCCAATCTCAAGCTGATTGATGAGCTGAAAAAAGCCGGCGTGAAGGTGACCATTTGCGATCAGTCGGTGGCTTTCCATCAGCTGGAGCGCAACTGGATCGACACGCGCGTCACTCACACGCTGTCGAGCGGCACCACCGTGGCGTCGCTGCAGAACGAAGGTTACGCCTTCCTGATGCTCTGATTTCTGCCTGACAGCAGTTCGCGCTGCTGTCATCCCGCTGTCATTTATCCGCGATGTTGCTGTCACAGTTCGCCGCTACTTTAAGCGCCAATGAGATCGATCTCATTGGCACTTTACGAGGCGAACATGTCCGATTTAATCAGCGTGGCCAAACTGGCTGGCGTTTCTCGCGCTACCGCCGCCCGCGCATTCTCTGATCCGCATCTGCTGCGAGCTGACACGCTGGAAAAGGTGTTGAGCGCCTCTGAGCAGCTCGGCTTTCGCCCCAATCACATTGCTCGCCAACTGCGTACCCAAAGTTCAACCACCTTCGGCGTGCTGCTGCCGTCGCTGCTGAATCCGATTTTCGCCCGTCAACTGCAAGCGATGGAGCGTCAGGCGCGTGCCGCCGGTTACGGTCTGCTGGTGGCAACCAGCGATTATCAGCCCGAGCGGGAAGCGGCGATGGTGGAGCACATGCTGAACCAGCGCGTTGCCGGTTTGGTTCTTACCGTCGCCGACGCCGACAACAGCGCCATCCTGCATACGCTGCATCAAGCCAGCATGCCGTTTGTCCTGACGCATAACGTGCCGCAAGCCACGCACTGGCCCGCGATTTGCGTCGATAACCGCCAGGCGATGCAGCAAGCCACCGAACACCTGCTGCAGCTCGGCCATCGCCACATCGGTATGGTGGCCGGTCCCATGCTGCAATCGGATCGCGCCCGTCTGCGCTATCAGGGCTATTGCGATGCCATGCAGCAGGCCGGATTGCGTGCGCTGCCGGTACTCGAAATGCCCAGCCATACCCAATCTGATTTCGCGCTGCTGCAGCCGCAGCTGAGTGGCGACACGCCGCTCAGCGCGGTGATCTGCACCAACGATCTGCTCGCCATCAGCCTGATTGGTGCGGCGGCGCGCGCCGGAGTGCGCATTCCGCAGCAGCTGTCGGTGATGGGTTTTGATGGCATCGATATCGGCGAGCACATCGCGCCGTCGCTGGCGAGCGTAAGCCAGCCAGCTGACATGCTCGGCGCCGGTGCGATCGACATGCTGTTACAACAAGCCAGCCGCGGCACGCGCGTGCTGCCACATCGATTAAGGCTCGGCGCCAGTATCGCCGCGCCAGCAACCTCTTTTTCTTCCATTGCCAATATCAGGGAACCATCATGAAAAAAGTCACAATGATTGCCGGGGCGCTCGCACTGTCCGCCGGTTCGCTGTTCAGTTCGCTGGCGCAGGCCGCCGATACGGCGATTTGCTACAACTGTCCTCCCGAATGGGCGGACTGGGGAACCCAGCTTAACGCCATTGCTAAAGACACTGGCATTCAGGTGCCGCAGGACAACAAAAACTCCGGCCAGGCGCTGGCGCAGCTGGTGGCGGAGCAGGGTAATCCGGTGGCAGATGTGGTGTATTACGGCGTCAGTTTTGGCATCCAGGCGGATAGCGCCGGTGTCATCAGCGCCTATAAGCCCGCGCATTGGGACGAGCTCCCAGCCGGAATGAAAGATCCTAACGGCAAGTGGGTGGCGCTGCACTCCGGCACCATGGGCTTTATGGTTAACCTTGATGCGCTGGGCGGCGCGCCGGTGCCGCAATCCTGGGACGATCTGCTGAAGCCTGAATACAAAGGCATGATCGGCTACCTCGATCCTGCTAGCGCCTTTGTCGGTTACGTGGCGGCCGTGGCGGTCAACCAGGCGAAGGGCGGCAACATGCAGGACTTCACACCCGCGCTGACATGGTTCAAAAAACTCCAGGCTAACCAGCCGATCGTACCGAAGCAGACCGCCTACGCGCGCCTGATCTCCGGTGAGATTCCGATCCTGCTCGACTACGACTTCAACGCCTACCGCGCCAAATATAAAGATCACGCCAATGTCGCCTTTGTGATCCCGAAAGAGGGCACGGTTACGGTGCCGTACGTCATCAGCCTGGTGAAGAACGCGCCGCACGCAGACAACGGCAAGAAAGTGATCGACTACGTTTTGTCGGATAAAGGTCAGGCGATTTGGGCGAATGCCTTCCTGCGTCCGGTACGCACCTCGGCGATGTCCGCTGACGCTAAGAAATTCTTCCTGCCAGACAGCGATTATGCGCGTGCGCAAACCGTAAACTATCAGCAGATGGCCGATGCGCAGAAGGCCTTCTCGGCGAAATACCTGAGCGAGATGCGTTAATGTCGATGGCTGACACGCTGGCGGCCTCGCGCCGCCAGACACCCACGCAACCGGGCAGCCGCTGGTTGTGGCTGACGCTGCCCGCGCTGCTGTTCTTCTGCGCTTTCTGGCTGCTGCCGTTTGCCCGCCTGCTGCAAATCGGCATGCAGAACGATCGCAGCACCCAGCACAGCGGTTACTGGACGGTGAACACGCAGCCGCACTATCTGCTGAGCCTGCTGAACACCGTGCTGCTGTCGCTGGCGGTGACGCTGGTGACGTTACTCATCGCCGCTATCGTCGGCTGCTTTCTGGCACGCCAGCGCTTTACCGGGCGCGGCACCTTGCTGGCGTTGCTGACCTTTCCGCTGGCGTTTCCCGGCGTGGTGGTGGGTTTTCTGGTGGTGATGCTGGCTGGACGTCAGGGATTGCTGGCGCAAATCAGTATGAGTTTGCTGCATGAGCGCTGGACGCTGGCCTATTCGCTGGCGGGTCTGTTTATCGGTTACCTCTATTTCTCGCTGCCGCGCGCCATCGTCACGCTGGTAGCAGCCAGTGAAAAACTCGATCGCTCGCTGGAAGAAGCGGCGCGTTCGCTCGGCGCCAGCCAGTGGCGCATCACCTGGGATGTGATTGTGCCCGGCCTGCAACCGGCGCTGCTCTCCACCGGCGCACTGTGCTTCGCTACCAGCATGGGCGCTTTTGGCACCGCCTTTACGCTCGGCACCGATTTGGCGGTGCTACCACTGACCATTTACGGCGAGTTCACCAATTACGCCAACTTCGCCACCGCCGCCGCGCTGTCAGTGTTGATGGGTGGATTCGCCTGGCTGGCACTGATGCTGGCGCGCCGTCTGGCGCAGGCTAAGGAGGCGCAATCATGAAACGTCGTGGACTGTTTAGCCTGCAACTGCTGATCACCGCCATCACCGCGCTGTTTATGATCGTGCCGGTGGTTCTGTCAATGCTGGCGGGCGTCACCAATAACTATTTCATCGGCCTGCGCAGCGGCTTCACGCTGAAGTGGGTGGAGCAAGTGTGGCAGATGTACGCCGATACTTTCTGGCTGTCGCTGCTGATCGCGCTGTTCTGCCTGCTGGTTACCTTGGTGATTGGCGTTCCCGCTGCGTGGGGATTGCTGAAAGCGCCGGGCCGCTGGGCGGCGCGTATTGAAGAGTGCTTGATGCTGCCGGTGGCGCTGCCCGGTCTGGCAACCGCGCTTGGCATCATTCTGCTCTACGGCCAGTTTTCCGGCCTGCGTGATAGCTGGCTGTTCATCCTGATTGGTCACGTGCTGTTTACCTTGCCGTTTATGATGCGGCCGGTGCTGGCGGTGATGCAGGCGGTGGATATGCCGCGCCTGGAAGAAGCATCGGCCAGCCTCGGCGCCAGCTTGTGGCAGCGCTTCTTCACCGTGGTGGTGCCGAACTGTCGCAACGGCATTCTTGCTGGCGCGTTTATGGTGATCACGCTGTCGGTGGGTGAATTCAACATTACATGGATGCTGCACACGCCGCTGACCAAAACCTTGCCGGTTGGCCTTGCCGACAGCTATGCCTCAATGCGGCTGGAAGTGGGTTCCGCCTACACGCTGATTTTCATTCTGATGATTCTGCCGCTGCTGCTGATGCTCAATGCCGTGAATCACTGGCTTAACCGCGCGGTTTCGCGCCAACACAAGGAGGCAGCATGAACCCTGCGGCCGTTACCGTGACGCTGCGCGGCTGCGCACGTCATTTTAATCATCATCAGGCGCTGCAACCGCTCGATCTTACTGTCCATGCCGGCGAAACGCTGGTGCTGCTGGGGCCGTCCGGCTGCGGCAAAACCACCACGCTGCGCATTATCAGCGGGCTGGAAAGCTGCGATGTCGGCGGCGAAGTGTGGTTTGACGATCGCAACGTTACCGCCTTACCGATTGAAAAACGCAACGTCGGCATGGTGTTCCAGAACTACGCGCTGTTTCCGAATCTCAATGTGGCGGGAAACGTAGCGTACGGCCTGAAAGTGCAGGGCGTGGCGCGTGCCGAACGGGAAGCGCGCGTACAGGAGATGCTGGCGCTGGTGGATCTCACCGCGCTGGCGCAGCGTAGCATCGCCAAACTCTCCGGCGGCCAGAAGCAGCGTGTGGCGCTGGCGCGCGCGTTAGCCGCGCAGCCCAAAGTGCTGCTGTTTGATGAGCCGCTGGCGGCGCTGGATGCGCGCCTGCGCGATCGTCTGCGTCTGGAGATCGGCGCGCTACTGAAGAAGCTGGCGATCACCGCCGTTTACGTGACGCACGATCAGCAGGAAGCGATGGCGCTCGGCGACCGTATTGCGGTGATGGAGCAGGGACGTTTGGTGCAGATCGATACGCCGCAGAAAATTTATCAGCATCCGGCGTCAAAATTTGTCGCCGATTTTGTGGGTGCGATTAACTGCGTAGATGTGGATACGCGCGGCCATCCGCAGCGCTTTTGCCGCCCGGAAGATGTGCTGCTGGCCAGCGATGAGCGTTATCCGCGCCAGGGTTTTATTGTTGCCAGCACCTTTCTGGGCGCGTCGCAGCGGTTGATGATCGACATCGGGCTGGCGACGCCCATTCAGGTGGATCGCCACGCGCGTGAAGCCTGGCATGCCGGACAAGCGGTGAGCTGGACGTTGGCGCAGGACGCCGCGCTGCAGTTTTCTTAATTGGCCCGATTGCCATAAATGGCGACCGCCGCGCTTAAACATCCAAAGGAAAAAATTCGTGTCTGAAGCAATGACGCTCATCGCGCAAATCAGCGATTTACACATCAAGGCCAACGGCCGTTTATCCTACAAAAAAGTCGACACTCAAGCCGCGCTACTGCGGGTGATTGAGACGCTAAACCGCCTTGCGCCGCGCCCCGACATGGTGGTGATGACCGGCGATCTGGTCGATTTCGGCACCGCGGCAGAGTATCAAACGTTAAAGCAGGCGCTGCGTCAGCTGCAGCTGCCGTTTCTGCTGATGGCGGGCAACCACGACGATCGCCAGGCGCTGCGTGCGGCGTTTCCGGATCATCACTATCTGCAGCACGGAGCAACCCTGAACTGGCAGATGCAGGTGAAAGGCGTGCAGCTGCTGGCGCTCGATTCCAGCGTGCCGCAGCAGCCGTGGGGCTATGTGGATGAAGCGCAGCTGCACTGGCTTGATGAGCAGTTGCAGCGCCAGCCGCAGTTGCCGACGCTGGTGATGCTGCATCATCCGCCGTTTCTTTGCGGCATCGAACATATGGATAACCAGCCGCTGCGCAATCCGGCGGCGCTGGCGGCGATTATCCAGCGCCATCCACAGGTGGAACGCGTGCTGAGCGGTCATCTGCACCGCTCGGTGCAGGCGCGTTTTGCCGGTACGCTGGCGTGCGTGGCGCCGGGCGTATCGCATCAGGTGGCGTTTGATCTCGCGGAAAATGCACCGGCGAATTTTGTGCTGGAGCCGCCCGGTTTTCTGCTGCATCGCTGGCATGCGCAGCAGGGCATGAGCACGCATTTGTGTGCTATCGGCGATTATCCCGGTCCGTGGCCGTTTTACGATGCCAACGGTTTGATCGATTAGCGCCAGCGCAGAGAAAGAATTGTGTGAGGCTGACAGGATGCTTCGTGCTCAATTTGCGTTGTGGGTGTACAATCGCCCGTTAGCTCACCAGGGCAAGTGCATCCAACTATAACAAGACTGTCAGGCACACATATCGATGAATCTATTCACTAAGGTCGGTGCGCTATGCTAACGCGCCTGCGGCCAAAAACTGACCTGCGCACGCTGATCGCGCTGTTGGCGATCACCAGCATCGTCATCACACTTGCCAACACGCTGTACGCCACCTGGCGCGTGCAACGTATGGTCCTGATCGAAAGCACCCTCGAAGCCAATCGCGCTTACGCCACTAAACTGGCGGCGACGACGGAGGTCTTCTTTCAGCTGGCTCAGTCGCAGCTGCACTACAGCGCGACGCAGCTGGGCAATGATTTTGATGATGCCGATTTAGCGCAGCAGGAAGTCAATCGCCTGCGTGAGCAAACTAATAGCTTCAACTCGGTGGCGGTGGTGGACAGCAACGGCATCGTGAAAGCCATTTCACCCGAATCGCTGATGCTGAAAGGCATGCAGCTCACCAGCCAGGCTTCGCGTGAAGCGCTGGCGCAGCGTCAGCCGATGGTCAGCAAACCCAGCATCTCCGCCGCCAATAATTTGATTGTATTTGTCTCCTGGCCAATCTGGAGCAAAGACGGACGTTACCTTGGCTACGTCGGCGGCACCATCTATCTGAAGAAGAAAAGCATCCTCAACGCGCTGCTCGGCGAGCAGTTCTATCGCGATGGCACGCATGTTTACGTGCTGGATCGCAATAATCAGGTGCTGTACCACCAGAATACCCAGCTGATTGGTAAAAGCGTGCCGGGCATCGTTAGCGATCGCCAACGCGAGGAGAAAACCAACGGTGAAGTGCAACTGACGGAAGAGAACGTGCCTAAGCTGGCCGGTTACGCCATCGTGCCCACCACCGGCTGGATGGTGGTGGCGTTGAAACCCACCGATGTGACGCTGGCGCCGCTCACCGGCTTGCTGCTGAAAGTGTTGAAAAACTCGGTGCCATTTGCGCTGCTGACCTTGCTGGTAGCGGTGATTCTGGCGCGTCTGATTGCGCTGCCGCTGTGGCAACTGGCGCGCAAAGCCAGCCAGATGGATTCCCAGGGCGTGTCGAACGAGATTGGCGGCATTCGCGCCTGGTATTTCGAAGCGGCGCAGGTCAAACGCGCGCTGCTCACCGGTATTGGTTTAGTGCAGGATAAGATTGGTCGCCTGAAATCGGAAGTGCAGAGCGATCCCATGACCAATCTGCTTAACCGGCGTGGCCTGAGCGCAGTGCTCGACTACTTCGCCACCATGCGCCAGCCGTTCTCGGTGCTGGCGCTGGATATCGACCACTTCAAACGGGTCAACGATACCTTCGGTCATGACGTTGGCGATGAGGTGATTAAACATGTGGCACGAACCTTACGCAGCAGCGCCCGTCAAACCGATGTGGTGTGCCGTAACGGCGGGGAAGAGTTCCTGATGTTGCTGCCTGCGACGTCGGTGGAAGACGCACGCATTCTGGCCGAGCGCGTGCGCATCAGCATTGCAGAAAACTGGATTGATCAGGTTGGCAATGTCACGCTGTCGGTGGGCATTGCCGACTGGCAGCCGGAAAGTGGTTCGCAGGAGCAGAGCCTCAAGCAGGCCGATGCCGCGCTTTATCAGGCGAAAAATGCCGGACGCAACTGCGTGATGATCTCCGGTCAGGATGCATTGGTCAGCAGCATTACGCATTAACGCTCCGGGTGCGGCCTGCGCACCCGTTTATCTCAGGCTGACTTCAGATAATCCAGCACGATGTCGTGGTGATTGGAGGTTTTGAAATCGTCGAACACTTTCTCAACTTTGCCGTTGGCATCAATCAGGAAGCTGATGCGGTGAATGCCGTCATAGGTTTTGCCCATAAAGGTTTTCTCGCCCCAGACGCCAAACTGCTCGCACACCTGATGATCTTCATCCGATAACAGCGTGAAGTTCAGCAGCTCTTTATCGGCAAAGCGTGACAGCTTCTCCGCTTTGTCGGTGCTGATACCCAGCACAACAACGCCTTCAGTTTTCAACTCATCCATGTTGTCGCGCAGACCGCAAGCCTGCACGGTGCAACCCGGCGTCATGGCTTTCGGATAGAAATAGACCAGAACGCGCTGTCCCTGGAAGTCGGCCAAATTTACTTGTTCGCCGTCCTGATCGGGCAAACTAAATTTCGGTGCGGTATCACCGGCTTTCAGTGGATTCATCACAACTCTCCATTTTTTTACATGCTGTGGGTAATACACCATCAAGAGCAAAAGTGCCAGGTGGTGTTTACCGTCAGGGTTATTTCACCACACGGTTTGCCGCAGCGGCAGAGTGTGTGGCGAAATAACCCGGAGCCTGATTAAACGGTGCTATTAGCATCGTCGGTGACACTATAAAGACGAATTGAGCCTTGTGCATGCAGTTCTTCGCACAGCTGATTGAAAGCCTGCTCGATGGGCGCACTGAATTGATTGGCCGGGCTGTGCGCCGTTATTTGAATATAGAGCGTCGGTGCCACGCCATCCTGCGCCGGTTTAATTCTGGACACCAGTTCGGCAATGTTCATCTGATGTTTATCGAACAGATCGGTGAAGCGCTCAATGATATGCGGTGAATCTGGCACTTCAATCTGCACCCACACGGTGGCGGGCATCGGTGGCGTGGCGCGCGCATTGGTGCGCTTCATTACAATCAGCAACTCCAGCTCGGCACCTTTCATCGGCAGCGTCGATTCAATCAGGGTGATCGCGTTCCAGCTACCGGACAGCAGCATGATAAAAGTGAACTCATCGCCCAGCATCGCTAAACGGCTGTCCTCGATATTGCAGCCGCAGCTGCTAACGTGACGGGTGATGGTATTGACGATACCCGGACGATCAACGCCCAGTGCGGTGATCACCAGATGGTGAGGCTGTGACTGCGACAAAATGGCATTTCCTGTACGTTCGCTAATAACTATAAGGTAAACATAAAAAAAACTGCTGACAAGCGCGGGAATGGCGTGGCTCGCTTGCTTTTCTTTCAATGTAAAACGTAACATGAGGCACTTGTTTGTCGAGGGGATAGCCCATGTTCACCGGAAGTATTGTTGCGCTCATTACGCCAATGAATGAAAAAGGTAATGTCTGCCGCGAAAGTTTGAAAAAACTGATTGATTATCATGTTGCCAGCGGCACCGCGGCGATTGTTTCTGTTGGCACCACCGGCGAATCAGCCACGCTCAGCCATGACGAGCACGGTGATGTGGTTATGCAAACCCTGGAACTGGCGGATGGCCGTATTCCGGTTATAGCCGGCACCGGCGCAAATGCCACGGCTGAAGGCATCTCTCTGACCAAACGCTTTACCGGCAGCGGTGTGGTGGGCTGTTTAACGGTCACGCCTTATTACAACCGTCCGACGCAGGAAGGTCTGTTCCAGCACTTTAAAGCTATTGCGGAAAGTACCGATCTGCCGCAGATGCTGTATAACGTTCCTTCGCGTACCGGTTGCGACATGCTGCCGGAAACCGTCGCGCGCTTGGCCGAAATTAAAAATATTATCGGAATCAAAGAGGCCACCGGGAACTTATCGCGTGTCTCACAGATCCAAGAGCTGGTTAATGATGAGTTCATCATCGTCAGCGGCGATGACGCTACGGCGCTGGACTCCATGCAACTGGGCGGCAAAGGCGTAATTTCGGTCACGGCTAACATTGCAGCGCGTGAAATGGTTGAACTCTGTGCCTTAGCGCAACAGGGCAAATTCGCCGAAGCGCGTCGCCTGAATCAGCGTCTGATGCACCTGCACCAGACGCTTTTCTGTGAACCCAATCCAATCCCGGTGAAATGGGCAGCAAAACAGCTAGGATTAATCGCGGATGACACGCTGCGCTTGCCAATGACGCCACTGACCGAAGCCGGTCAGACGAAAACGGCGCAAGCGTTGATTAAAGCGGGTCTGCGATAATTTAGGGAGAATCAATGAGTTATTCAGTTAAGCGCTCGACGCTGGCAACGGTAGTGGGCCTTTCCACCCTGATGCTGCTCACAGCGTGTTCCAACGATCAGCGTTATAAGCGCCAGGTCAGCGGGGATGAATCTTACCTGCAGGCGCCTGAGCTGCATGATTTAAAAGCCCCCGCGGGCATGATTCTGCCGTTGCAGAATGGCGATTACGATGTTCCGCACAGCGTGGCGAAAGGCGCGGTTGGCAAAGAGCTGGATATTCGTCCGCCAGCCCAGCCGCTGGCGCTGCTGAACGGCACGCGTGCGCAGTTCACCGGTAACACGGGCGTGCTGGCCGTGGAAAGCAGCCGCGGTTCTATCTGGTCGCAGGTTGTGGGTGTGATTCAGTCTTACAAGTTCCCGATTGCCCAGCGTGATGACGCTTCGCAACAGCTGACCACCGATTGGGTGCAGTGGAACCGTGCTGACGAAGATAACCAGTATCGCGGTCGCTATCAGATCAGCGTGCAGAATCAGAGCTATCAGCAAGTGCTGACCGTACGTTTGCTGGAACTGCAGCAGTCTGGTCAAGCCGTTACTTCTCCGGCACAGATTCAACGCTATACCGGCCAGATGTTGAACGACATCAGCACCGGTCTGGATAAAGTCGATTCTGCCAGCCAGGATGCGGCGGCCAACCGTGCCACCGGACAGATTGATGTGCAGAGCGGCGCGGATGACACCGGTTTACCGCTGTTGATTCTGCGCGCACCGTTTAACGTCACCTGGCAGCGTTTGCCAGCGGCGCTGAAACGCGTGGGCATGGAAATCACGGATGACAACCGTTCGCAGGGCAGCCTGAAAGTGACCTACAAACAGCCGGGCAGCGGCGTATGGGATCAGATTGGCGCCAAAGATCCAGAACTGCCCAACGGCGATTACAAGTTGCAGGTTGGCGATCTGGATAACCGCAGCAGTCTGCAGTTCATCGATCCGAAAGGTCACGTGCTAACCCAGGCGCAGAACGACGCGCTGGTGCAGGTGATTCAAGGTGCGCTGAAATAAATTGCCAAAGGGCCGGAGATTCTCCGGCCTTTTTGTTTTGATTTGGCATATACACAAATCCTTCAAACTGCAGATGCGTTGGCTGCTCTCGTTCACCCGAATCACTTACTTGAGTAAGCTCATCGGGATTCATTCGTTTGCCGCCTTCCTGCATCTCGAATGATTTTGTGTATAATAGCGCCCGGCGAAGTAAACGATTGCGTCACGCAATCGGCGCGCGGTGAAACACCGCTGAACACGGGTTCTTTCATGTTTGGAGTTAACAAGATGCAAAAGCGAGCTGAGTTGTATCGCGGTAAAGCGAAAACCGTATACAGCACCGATAATCCGGATCTGCTGGTACTTGAATTCCGCAACGATACGTCAGCAGGAGACGGTGCACGAATCGAGCAGTTTGATCGCAAAGGAATGGTAAACAACAAGTTTAACCATTTCATCATGACCAAATTGCAGGAAGCGGGCATTCCGACCCAGATGGAAGCGCTGCTGTCAGATAACGAAGCGCTGGTGAAAAAGCTGGAGATGGTGCCGGTGGAGTGCGTGGTGCGCAACCGAGCGGCAGGATCGCTGGTAAAACGTCTGGGTGTGGAAGAGGGCATTGTGCTCAATCCACCGCTGTTTGATCTCTTCCTGAAAGATGACGCCAAACACGACCCGATGGTCAACGAATCCTATTGCGAAACCTTCGGCTGGGTGAGCAAAGCGAATCTGGCACGCATGCAAGAGCTGACCTTCAAAGCCAATGATGTGCTGAGTAAACTGTTTGATGACGCAGGTTTGATCCTGGTCGACTTCAAGCTGGAGTTTGGTCTGTTCAACGGCGAAGTGGTGCTGGGTGATGAGTTCTCGCCAGATGGCGCGCGTCTGTGGGACAAAAACACCATGGATAAAATGGACAAAGATCGTTTCCGTCAGAGCCTTGGCGGCTTGGTTGAAGCGTACGAAGAAGTTGCACAGCGTTTGGGTGTGAAGCTGGATTAAGTCCTGTTTGCACCGGCCCGTAGCGGCGCGATTTATCGCGCTCTTTTACGGTCGGTGCACCTTCCAGACATTGCGCGATAAATCGCGCCCCTACAAATTCCTTCCTCCTTTATCACACCGTTTCTCTCATTCTTACCGTGCTGTCACTACAACACTGGTGCTTACCGCTGCCGCCAACTAAAATCATGCCAAACATGTTTAAAGGAGTTAGACCATGCGCTGGCAAGGGCGTCGTGAAAGCGACAATGTAGAAGATCGACGCAATGATTCACCTGGCCTTGGCGGCGGCGGGGGACGGCAAATCCGCATTCCACGCGGCAAAGGCGGCCTTATCTTGCTGGTGGTGGTCGCTGTTGCCGGCTATTACGGCTACGACCTCACCGCGTTATTGGAAGGCGGCGGCGGCAGTGTCGCGCCAACGTCGCAGCAGCGTCAGGTAAACACCGCGCAGAGCAACGAAGATGCCAAATTCACCTCGGTGATTCTGGCAACCACCGAAGATACCTGGAGCAAGCTGTTCCAGCAGATGAACAAACAGTATGTGCCGCCGAAGCTGGTGATGTATCGCGGGGCAACGCGCACCAACTGCGGCACTGGCCAATCGGCGATGGGGCCGTTTTACTGTCCTGCCGATCAAACCGTGTATATCGATTTGTCATTCTACGATGACATGAAAACCAAACTCGGTGCCGGTGGCGACTTTGCGCAAGGCTACGTGATTGCGCATGAAGTGGGGCATCACGTTCAAAAGCTGCTGGGCATTGAGCCAAAAGTGCGTCAGATGCAGCAGGGCGCGAGCCAGGCGCAGGCGAATCAGCTGTCGGTGAAAATGGAGCTGCAGGCGGATTGCTTCGCCGGCGTTTGGGGCCATTACATGGAGCAGCAAAACGTTCTGGAAGTGGGCGATCTGCAGGAAGCACTTAACGCAGCTGAAGCGATTGGCGACGATCGTCTGCAGCAGAAAGTTCAGGGCCGCGTAGTGCCGGATAGCTTCACCCATGGCACCTCTCAGCAGCGTTACACCTGGCTGAAACGCGGTTTCGATAGCGGCGATCCTGGCCAGTGCAACACCTTCGCTAGCAAGTGATCTCCCTGGTTGAACAAACGGCGGCGATGCAGCGTGCAGGCATTCGCCGCCTTTGCGTGATAGCGGGTGATGCGGAGTGGGCGCAGCAGCAGGCCACAGGTTGGCACACCGCGCTGCCCGGCGACTGGCTGACGGTGAGCGACAGCACCGATTTCTCGCACGCCGTTGCGCCCGCTGCCTTACGCACCTTGTTGGGACGTGAGTTTCAGCATGCGATATTCGATGCCCGCCGCGGTTTTCACGCCGAAGCTTTTGCAGCACTGGCCGGAACCTTACGCGCGGGCAGCTGGTTATTGCTGTTAACGCCTGATTGGGAAAGCTGGCCCAAGCAGACCGATGCCGACAGCCTGCGCTGGGCGGATGTCGCTGAACCGATCGCCACGCCGCATTTTATCCACCATCTGCAATCGCTGATGCGGCAAGACGCGCAGGTGATGTTGCAACGTCAGCATCAAGCGGTGCGTTATCCGGTGGAAACGCATCTGCCCGACTGGCGCTGTCAGGTACCGCAGCAGCAGGCGCAAATCCTTGAACAGCTTGAAGCGATGCCGCCGGGCGTGGCAGTGATCACCGCCGCGCGCGGTCGCGGCAAATCGGCGTTGGCCGGCATGCTGGCGCAGCGCAATCAACACTGTTTAGTCACGGCACCGGCCAAAGTCTCCACGGCGGTGCTGGCAGAATTTGCTGGTGAGCATTTCAGTTTCATGGCTCCCGATGCCGTTCTCGCGCAGGAAGCGACGCCTCAGGCGCAGTGGTTGATTGTCGATGAAGCGGCCGCCATTCCCGCGCCCATCCTGCAACAGCTGGTGCAACGTTTCCCGCGCGTACTGCTTATCACTACCGTGCAAGGTTATGAAGGCACCGGACGCGGCTTTATGCTGCGCTTCTGCGCCACCTTGCCGGATGTGCGCCTCTTCCAGCTCGACGAGCCGTTGCGCTGGTCGCCGAACGATCCGCTGGAGCAGTGGCTCAGCCAGGCGTTGCTGTTTGAAGAGGCGCAGGAGAGCCGCGCAAGCGATGAGATCGCCATTTATCCGGCAACGCCGGAACACAACATAACGGCGCTGGAAGCGGGCTATCGCCTGCTTGCCAGTGCGCACTATCGCACTTCGCCACTGGATTTACGGCGCATGCTGGATGCGCCCGGCATGCGTTTTTGGTTGGCGGGTGCAGCCGAACAGGTAACCGGCGCGTTGTGGCTGGTAGAAGAGGGCGGATTGGATCAGCCATTGGCTGACGCGGTGTGGGCCGGTCATCGTCGGCCGCGTGGCAATCTGGTGGCGCAATCGCTGGCGGCCCATGCCGGTTTCGCGCAGGCGGCAACGCTGCGCTCACTGCGCATTAGCCGGATTGCGGTGCAGGCGTCACAGCGTCAGCGTGGGATCGGCAAAGCATTGGTGGCCACCGCACGTCAGCAGGCGCAGAAATGTGATTATCTCTCGGTGAGTTTCGGCTACACCGAATCCTTGTGGCACTTCTGGCGCGCCTGCGGTTTTACGCTGGTGCGGATTGGCTCGCAGCGCGAAGCCAGCAGCGGCTGCTATGCCGCGATGGCGCTGCTGGCAATCTCGGCGGCAGGTGAAGCGCTACAACAGCAGGCAGCGCAGCGCCTGGCGCGTGATTGGCTGTGGCTGCAAGCGATTATAGATTTACCGTTAACGCTGGTAAGCGATGCCAGCCAGCAGCTAAACGAGGATGACTGGGCGCTGCTGGCCGGCTTTGCCTGGGCGCAGCGCCCGTTCGAAGCCAGCTACGCGGCGCTACAGCGGCTGGTGCGCCAGTCTCCTTCACCGTTGTTGAATGCCATCCTGCTGCAAAAACAGACGCTAACCGATGCCGCGCAACATGCCGGTCTCAGCGGTCGTAAAGCCTTGATAAACCAGCTGCGATCGGAAGCTGGCGCAGCACTGATTCGCCTCAATCCCGACGCGGCGCAGCGGCTGCGTTCATTGCAATAAATCCATTATCTCGTTCAAATTTTCCCGATATCTCTGTGCCAGCAGCGGCGTATAGTGATTTGAGGAGGATCTTATGGCACTACGATATGTAATTGTTCAGCAACCCAGCAGTGCAGCACAGCTGTTTCTGCTGTATCACGGCATCAACGACAACCCGGATTCGATGGCGCAGATTGGTAGCTGGTTCGCGAAAGCGTTCCCGCAAGCGCTGGTGGTGTCGGTCGGCGCACCTTACGCGGGCAGCGTGCCGCAAGGACGTCAGTGGTTTGCCGATATACCGCCGCACGATCGTTCGGAACAGCAGGGCGTGGATGCGATCATGCCAGAGTTCGTGGCATCGGTGCGTCACTGGCAGCAAGAGAGCGGCGTGCGTGCCGAAGCCACGGCGCTGGTGGGCTTTTCCCAGGGCGGCATCATGGTGCTGGAAGGCATGAAAGCGCAGCCGGATTTGGCGGGACGCGCGATTGTGTTCAGCGGCCGCTATGCCACGCTGCCGTTGCGGGCCAGCACGCGCAATACCATTCATCTGATTCATGGCGATTACGACGAACAAATCCCGCTGCAGCACGCCGAAGAGGCGAAGCAACGTCTGATTTCGTTGGGCGGCGATGTCACGCTGGATGTGGTGGAAGATTTACCGCACGCGATTAACGATCGCAGCATGGAACTGGCGCTGAATCATCTGCGTTATACTGTGCCGCGTCGTTACTTCGATGAGGCGCTAAGCGGTGCGAAGCCGGGCGATGATGATGTGGTGATGATGATGTAGCAGGATGCGTAACGGCGCGAGTTATCGCGCCGTTTGCGATATGACGATTATTTCTTTTTCGGCCAGTCGTCCTCGTCATCCCATTTATCGTTGAAATCACGATGCGGCGGTAACGTCGGTTTGTTGTCCATGAATTTTTTATGGTCGATACGTTTTAGGTCTTTGTAAACGTTCATCAAAATACCAACCATCAGCAGGATCACCAGGATCCACCAGTACTCTTTAAAGAATTCCATCCCCTTTCTCCTTTCGCGCTTAGGCGATCAGCTGTTCCATGATGCGCTGATACATACGGCTCAGCATCTGCAAATCTGACGCTTTCACGCACTCATTGATCTTATGAATGGTGGCGTTCACCGGGCCCAGTTCCACCACCTGCGCACCCATGCGCGCAATGAAGCGCCCATCGGAGGTGCCGCCGGTAGTTAGCAACTGCGGCTTAATTTCATTATAGTGCGCCACAGCGTTCACCACGGCATCCACCAGCTTACCGCGTGATGTCAGGAATGGCTGGCCGGAAACATTCCACTCCAGCGTATAGCGCAGCTGATGACGATCGAGCAGCTCCGCCACGCGATCTTTAATCATCTGATCGGTCAACTGCGTGCTGAAACGGAAGTTGAACTGCACAAAGAATTCGCCAGGAATCACGTTGTTGCTGCCGGTTCCGGCTTGCACGTTGGCGATCTGCATGCTGGTCGGCGGGAAGAATTCGTTGCCTCCATCCCACACGGTTTCTACCAGCTCATTCAGCGCCGGCATGGCGCGATGCACCGGATTATCCGCCAGATGCGGATAGGCTACGTGGCCCTGCACGCCATGAATAGTGAGATTCGCGGTCATCGAGCCGCGACGGCCATTCTTCACCACGTCACCCACAATCTCGGTGCTCGACGGTTCGCCGACCAGGCAATAATCCATGCGTTCGTTGCGCGCCATCAAGCGCTCAACCACTTTCACCGTTCCGTTAACCGCGCTGGCTTCTTCATCGGAGGTAATCAGAAACGCCAGACGACCTTTATGCTGCGGATTAGCGGCCACAAAGCGTTCCGCTGCCACCACCATCGCCGCCAGCGAACCTTTCATATCGGCGGCACCGCGGCCAAACAGCATGCCGTCGCGGATGCTGGGTTCAAACGGCGGGCTGATCCAGCGGTTGGCGTCGCCCGGCGGCACCACATCGGTATGACCGGCAAACGCCAGCGTTTCGCCCTGGCCGCGCGTCGCCCAAAAGTTCAGCGTATCGCCAATGTGCATTGGCTCAACCGTGAAGCCGATGGCTTCCAGACGCGCAATCAGCAGCGCCTGACAACCGGCATCATCCGGGCTGAGTGACGGGCGACGGATAAGCTGCTGAGCCAGCTCAATAACCGGACAGAACATATTATGACTTCTCCTGGATAAAGGCGGAATAAAGGGAATCTTTGAAGCCGACCAGCAGATCGCCATTCGGCGCGGCTAACACCGGACGCTTGATGATGGCAGGCTGCGCCAGCATCACCGCTTTGGCGCTGGCGGCATCGTTTACCGCGTCGCGTTCGGCTTCCGGCAGCTTGCGCCACGTGGTACCGCGCGTATTCAGCAGCGCCTCATAACCGAGTTGATCGATAAACGATTGCAGCAGCGCGTCGTCAATGCCCTCCACGCGATAGTCGTGAAAACAGTAGTCGATACCGGAAGACGCTAAATAGTTGCGTGCTTTTTTAATCGTGTCGCAATTTTTAATTCCGTACATCACCCACTGCGCTGTCATCGCTTATTCCCGTTGAGTAAAAAATAAAGCGCGAGTTTACCACAGCGCTCTAAGGGCTGTGAGCGCTGACGGTGAAAGCCGGCCTTATTCACCCATTTTTCATGACCTTTAAGCCGTTATAAATTTTATTACTTAGGGCCAAGAAGCGCTTTCACTTACGCACCTAATAATTGCCTGCGACATCATTAAGCCACTAAGGATTATCCTAAACGCAGATTTCTGCTACCCGATTTAATTCAGCCATTTTTCCTGCCGCATTATAGAGTTGCTGAAATGTGCGTCAGTACGCAATTTCAACAGATTGAAGCTTTTCTACGCTTTTGCCGATAGTGATAACAGGTGGAAACGTATTCACCACCAGAAAAAAACGGCGTAGAATTGCCGCTACAATAAGAGAGGGTTTTATGGTCGACACCGAAATGGGAAACTGGAAAGAATTCATCGAAGCGATGTTACGTAAGTAACGCGTGAAGAGAAAAGCAGGGCACTTCCCAACTTGCTGTAATTCTTACCACACACAACAATAAAGCCGCCATGGATGTTCATGGCGGCTTTTTTATTCATTTAACCGCGCGCGATATATCACGCCGCGACAAGTGTGTGCACTTGATATGCGC
The DNA here is from genome assembly GCF_002858935.1 of Pantoea endophytica. Classification (GTDB taxonomy): domain Bacteria; phylum Pseudomonadota; class Gammaproteobacteria; order Enterobacterales; family Enterobacteriaceae; genus Pantoea; species Pantoea leporis. The sequence goes on from NZ_PJRT01000028.1 coordinate 151,069, forward strand.
GGAACCTGATGTCCGCACAAGCCTTAGCGGCGCAATGGCCTGCTTAATCGTGCGGCTTCTCTTTCAGCGGGAAGCGGCGGCGTACCACCACAAAGAACAGCGGCACAAAGAAAATCGCCAGCACGGTAGCGGAAATCATCCCGCCCATCACGCCGGTACCCACCGCGTGCTGGCTGCCGGAACCGGCACCGCTGCTGATGGCCATCGGCAGTACCCCGAAGATAAACGCCAGCGAAGTCATCAGGATCGGGCGCAGACGCTGACGCGAAGCCTCCAGCGTAGACTCCATCAGCTCGCGGCCTTTACTGTTGATCTCATTGGCGAACTCGACAATCAAAATGGCATTCTTCGCCGACAAGCCAATCACCGTGAGCAAGCCCACCTGGAAATAGACATCGTTCTCCAGCCCGCGCATCCAGGTTGCCACCAGCGCGCCCACCACGCCGAGCGGCACCACCAGCATCACTGAGAATGGAATCGACCAGCTCTCATACAACGCCGCCAGACACAGGAATACCACCAGCAGCGAAATCGCATACAGCGCCGGCGCCTGAGAACCGGACAAACGTTCCTGATAGGAGGCGCCGGTCCACTGGAAGCCTACGCCCAGCGGCAGCTGCCCAACCAGTTTCTCCATCTCGTCCATCGCGGTACCGCTGCTGACGCCGTTCGCCGCTTCACCGACAATCTCCAGCGCAGAGTAACCGTTGTAGCGCTCCAGACGCGGTGAACCGGTTTGCCAATGGCTGGTGGCGAAGGCAGAGAAGGGCACCATGCTGCCGCTGTTGTTACGCACATACCACTTATTTACGTCTTCCGGCAGCATGCGGAACTCTGCCGCCGCCTGCACGTAGACTTTCTTCACGCGACCGCGATCGAGGAAGTCATTGACGTAAGTTGAGCCCCACGCGGTGGTTAAGGTGTCGTTGATGGTATCCAGCGACACGCCAAGCGCCTGCGCTTTGCGCTGGTCGACATCAATCTGCAACTGCGGGCTGTCGTCGAGGCCGTTGTGACGTACCCGCGACAGCGCCGGATTGCTGTCAGCCATCTCCAGTAACTTATCGCGCATTGCCATTAGTCGCGTGTGGCCGATGCCACCGTGATCCTGCAGCTCCATATCGAAGCCCGACGAACTGCCCATGCCGGTAATCGCGGGCGGGCTGCTGGCGATAACGCGCGCTTCGTTGATCTTGTGGAAGGCTTTAGTCGCGCGCTCAATGATGGCGAAAGAGGTGCGATCGCTGCCCGGACGCTCCTCCCAATCTTTCAAGCGAACGAACAGGCGCGCGACGTTTTGACCGTTACCGCCAGGACCCGCTCCGATAGTGGAGAACACCGAAACCACATTGTCTTTCTCCTGGGTCATATAATAATTTTCGACCTTCGCCACCACGTTCGAGGTTTGTTGCAGCGTCGAACCGGCCGGCAATTGCACCTGCGTCAGGAACACGCCGCGATCTTCCAGCGGCAGGAACGAGGTGGGCAGACGAATAAACAGGAACGCCATCACGCCGATAATCGCCAGATAGAGCAGCAGCCAGCGGCCGCCTTTACGCAGAATTTTAGCGACGCCGCGCTCGTAACGTTCTGCGCTGGCGTTGAAGGTGCGGTTAAACCAGCCGAAGAAGCCACGACGACCGTGATGATGGCCTTGCTCCAGCGGTTTCAGCAGCGTGGAACAGAGCGCGGGCGTCAGAATCATCGCCACCAATACCGAAAGCACCATCGCCGAAACGATAGTGATTGAAAACTGGCGATAGATGGCGCCGACGGTGCCGCCAAAGAACGCCATCGGCACAAACACCGCCGACAGCACCAGCGCAATGCCAACCAGCGCGCCCTGAATCTGGCCCATCGATTTACGCGTGGCTGCGCGCGGCGACAGACCTTCCTCACTCATGATGCGCTCGACGTTTTCCACCACCACGATGGCATCATCCACCAGCAAGCCGATGGCGAGCACCATGGCGAACATCGTCAGGGTGTTGATGCTGTAGCCGAAGGCGTAGAGCACCGCAAAGGTGCCGAGCAGCACCACCGGCACGGCAATAGTCGGAATTAGCGTGGCACGGAAGTTTTGCAGGAACAGATACATCACAAGGAACACCAGCAGGATCGCTTCCAGCAGGGTCTTCACCACGTCTTTAATCGAGGCCTTAACAAACGGCGTGGTTTCGTAAGCGACTTTGGCTTCCAGCCCGTGCGGAAAGTAATGCGACAGCTCAGCAATACGCTCACGCACCAGTTTGTCGGTATTCATCTCATTGGCACCGGAAGCCAGCTTAATGCCGAGCCCCGATGCCGCCTGACCATTGTAGCGGCTGAGGAAGTCATATTTTTCCGCGCCCATCGCCACATCCGCCACATCGCCGAGCGTCACCACCGAGCCGTCGCTGTTGGTTTTCAGCGTCACCGCTTTGAACTGCGCCGGGGTTTGCAGCATCGACTGCGCATTCACCGTGGCGTTGAGCGCTTGCTTGTCCACCGACGGCAATCCGCCTACCTGACCCACCGCCACCTGCGCATTTTGCGATTCAATCGCGCTCACCACGTCTTCGGTGGTCAGCGCGTAGGCAATCAGCTTGTTGGGATCGAGCCAGATACGCATCGCATATTGCGAGCCGTAAGCATCCACCTGGCCGACGCCATCAACACGGCTGAGCGGATCCTGAATGTTACTGGCGACGTAATCTGAAATATCCTGTTTGTCCATGCTTCCGTCGGTAGAGACGAAGGCAATCATCAGGATATTGCTGTCACCGGTTTTATTCACCGTCACACCTTGTGACTGTACAGCCGCAGGCAATTTACGCAGCGCACTTTGCAATTGGTTTTGCACCTGCTGGCGCGCTTCGTCGGGGTTGGTGCCAGCGGTAAAGGTGAGGGTGATCTGGGCCTGGCCGGTGTTGCTGCTGTTGGAGGACATGTACATCAAATTATCGATGCCGGTCATGTTCTGTTCGATAACTTGCGTAACGGTGTTTTCCAGCGTTTCCGCGGATGCGCCGGGATAGTTGGCGGTGATACGCACGTTAGGCGGCGCGAGGTCGGGATATTGCTCAACCGGTAGCGAGACGATCGCCAACGTACCGCACAGGCAGAGCAGAATAGACAGAACCCAGGCAAAAATGGGCCGGTCGATAAAGAAATTCGACATGAAACCGACACTCCTCAACTGCGTATTTTTTACTTTTATTATGATGAGCGCGATGCGCGGACGGCGTCACGCTGGCGGAGTGCAAACTGCTCTCTCGAAAGACTCCTGCTGCAGACACTCTACGCGGCACAAATTAGAGAATCGTGAGTAAATTATGGAGAAAGTGTAAATATAGTGACGGTTTTTTGTGCGCGACTACAGATGTCGGCTTTCGAGCCACAGTACCGTAGCGGCAACGCGCGAACGGACATCCAGCTTGCGCAGCAAGTTGCGAATGTGCACTTTTACCGTCTCTTCGGAGATATGCAAGGTGGCAGCAATTTCCTTATTCGATAAGCCACGCGCCACTTCCTGCAGCACATCCAGTTCGCGTTCGGTGAGCTGTTTGAACGGATTTGTCGTCGGCTGGCGCGTCGCCAGATAATCGGCCACCACCTCGCTAAACACGTTTTCACCTTTAGCGCCGCGCATCACTTGCGCCAGCAGTAGTTCGGGTTCGCTGTCCTTGAGCAGATAGCCATCGGCACCAGCATCCACCATCGCATAAATATCACTGCGCGCATCGGAAACCGTCAGCACCAGAATCCGTGCGGCGATGCCTTCGTTACGCAGCGCTTTCAGCGTGTCCAGCCCGGACATGCCTTTCATGTTGAGATCCAGCAGAATGACATCCGGCGACAAACGGCGTGCTTCGGCCAGCGCTTCGGTGCCGTTATTGGCTTCCGCTACCACGTCCAGCCGGGGCTCCAGCGCCAGCAGCTGGCGAATACCACGGCGCATCAGTGGATGATCGTCAACGATCATAATTGTCAGGGAAGGGTTAGCCATAATGTCTCCAGTATCAAAGGCAACTTTCTTTCATTAACGCATCTGCCGTAGCGGCGCAGTTTATTGCGCGATGAATCGCGCCGCTACAGCAGGTGCGCTCTATAATCTGTCAGCTCAACCGGTGCGTCGGGCGCGGTGGAAAACGCAGCGTGACGCGCGTGCCTTGCGCCTGCGGGGTGATCATCAGCGTGCCGGATAATCGCGCGGCGCGCTCCGCCATGATGGTGAGACCATAATGTCCTGGCGGCTCTTCGAGGCTGCTGATGCCGCAGCCATCGTCTTCGATGGTCAGTAAGTGGTCCTCATCAGCGACACGCTGATAGTGAATCTGAATATTGTGCGCCTGCGCATGGCGAATCGCGTTAAGCAGCGCTTCGCGCGCAATCTGCAGCACATGAACTTGCTGCTGCGCATCCAGCATCTGCAAGCCGGGCTGATAATCGAAGTCGATTGCCGCCTGCGATTGCTCCTGCAGCGGCGCAATCATCGCCTGCATCGCCTGCACTAAATCAGCCTGTTCGATGGTCAGACGGAAGGTGGTCAGCAGTTCGCGCAGCTGCTGATAGGCTTCGGCCAGCGCGCGATCGAAATCAGCGATAATCGCCAGCGCCTGCGGTTGCGACCCATCGACATTGCGTCGCAGCAGCGCCAGCTGGATGCGCAGGAAAGAGAGCGACTGCGCCAGCGAATCGTGCAGTTCACGCGCAATGGTGGCGCGCTCTTCTATTAATAGCATCTGCTGATACTGCTTTTGCGTCTGCCAAATCCACAGTGCGCGCGCCAGCATGTTCGCCAGGCTCTGCATCAATTCGTCGGCGGGCGGTGCGCGGTGGGTTTGCCAGCACAGTTCGCCCAGCCGCTGCTCTTCCTGCATCAACGGCAAACGCTGCCAGCTCACCTCATCCGCCGCCACACCGGCCTGAAACTCAATCCCTTCGCTGACAATTTTCAGCACCGTCAGCGCTTCACGGCGCTGTACCAGACGCAGCAATCCCTGAAACAGTTCGGGATTGGGTGGGCTACTGGTGAGAATTTGTGAGCTTTCATACAGTAGAGAAAGTGTGCGATTGGCTTGAGTGAGATCTTCGGTTTTATCACGCACCGCGCACTCCAGCAGGCGATAGTGCGAATGCAGCCGTTCGGCCATGGTAGTAAAAGCCTGCGCCAGCACGCCCAGTTCATTCGGCTGTTGCACCGGCAGCGGCGGAAAAGCGAAATTCGCCTGCTCAACATATTGGCTGGCGGTCACCAGCGCGTTGAGCGGTCGCACCACGTTGCGGCGGATAAAGCGAATCGTCCACAACGCCAGCGCCACAATCGCCAGAAAACCGAACAGGCTGCTGGCGGCCACCAGATGCATCTTCAGTTCAGCATAATGCTGTAATGCCAGCACGAAGCGGTCGATCTCGCTGACGTAGCCCGCGACACGCTGCTGGTAGATTTGTGCCCGCTTGGGCTGCAACGTTTCCTGCAGCATCGGCCAGCTGTGACGCAGATAGCGATAGCGGCTACTCACTTCAAGCGGTACCCACGCGCGCTCCAGATGCTGCAGCGCCGGGGATTCCAGCGTTTGCCGGTAGAGTTGGATGTGATGATCCAACTGTTGCGGATCGCGCGTGCTGTCCCATGCCAGACGGTATATCTGCATGCGCAGCGATCCGGCGACATTCACTGCTTCGGCATCGCGCAGGCTGCTGGAGAGCGTCATCAGCGCCAGCCCGGTGGTCAATAGCGACAGCAGCACAATCACGCTAAGTGCGCGCGCAATGGTACGAGTAACGGGACGTTTCACAATCACAGTAATAACCCTTGTAAGAGCGGGGGATTATAGGGCAGCCGTGCGGTGACGGCGAGTGTCATCTCGTCACATCAGGTTACTTTTAACAGAGAAAACCCTTTCTCTTTACCTTTCTCTAAATAACCCGCGCTAAGCTGGCGAATTATTAAACGGCTTTACGGCTTGCTCAACCTGGTTTTCATTCCCTGCGTGATAATAAGTCCTGTAACGCTTAACCCTTAACGGAAGACAACAGGAGCATCACATGAAGAGACGTTATGCCGTTCTGACTGCTGCACTGCTTGCCACCGCAAGTTTCTCGACGTTGGCGGCCCAGCCCGTAAGCGCCACGCAAGCGCAAAACCTGCAAAGCGCGGGCACCGTTTCCATCAGCGGCGTACGCGGCTCGCTGGATGATGCAACGCGCCATCTGTCGCAAAAAGCGCAAGAGGAAGGTGCCAGCGGCTATCGTGTTATTGGTGTACAAACTCCGGGCGACTCCAGCCTGTGGAGCGGCACCGCAGAGATTTATCGTTAATTCCCTCCAGTAGTTATCCCTGTAGCCATCCCTTTACCGGTCAGCCCTCTGGCCGGTTTTTTTGTGCACCGCGACGGATTATTACAATTCATCTTGTGCAGCCTGGCGGTATTTTTTGCTTCGTTCTTGCAGAACGGGTAGGATTCATCGCCGTAAATTCCCAGCCCGCCACGCGACATCGTTCCGCCGCTGTGACACCGGGTTTTTACCCCATTTCGCACCGCCATACGCAATCGTTTGGTTACGCGGTGATTGATGGTCAGGACAAACAGGATAGCTATGAAATCAACTAAAAAAACCGCAGCCGAACAACGCGCTGCGAAAAGACGCTGGCTCAACTCGCACGACAGCGGTTACCACAAAGCAATGGGTAACCGCCAGGTACAAATGATCGCCATCGGCGGTGCTATCGGTACCGGTCTGTTCCTCGGTGCTGGCGCGCGCCTGCAAATGGCCGGTCCTGCACTGGCGCTGGTTTATCTGGTGTGCGGTATCTTCTCCTTCTTTATCCTCCGAGCGTTGGGCGAACTGGTGTTACATCGTCCTTCCAGCGGCAGCTTTGTTTCTTATGCACGTGAATTCCTTGGGGAAAAAGCGTCTTACGTTGCGGGCTGGATGTATTTCGTTAACTGGGCGATGACCGGTATCGTCGATATCACCGCAGTCGCGCTTTATATGCACTATTGGGGCGCGTTTGGCGATGTGCCGCAGTGGGTGTTTGCGCTAGGCGCGCTGGCGATTGTCGGCACCATGAACATGATCGGCGTGAAGTGGTTCGCGGAGATGGAGTTCTGGTTCGCGCTGGTGAAAGTGCTGGCTATCGTGGTGTTCCTGATTGTCGGCGTGGTGTTCCTCGGCAGCGGTAAACCGCTGGACGGCAATACCACCGGCTTCCATCTGATCACCGATAACGGCGGTTTCTTCCCGCACGGCTTGCTGCCAGCGCTGGTGTTGGTGCAGGGCGTCGTGTTCGCCTTCGCCTCGATTGAGCTGGTAGGTACCGCAGCAGGCGAATGTAAAGATCCCAAGACCATGCTGCCAAAAGCCATCAACAGCGTGATCTGGCGTATCGGCCTGTTCTACGTCGGTTCCGTGGTGCTGCTGGTACTGCTGCTGCCGTGGAATGCCTATCAGGCGGGGCAAAGTCCGTTCGTGACCTTCTTCTCCAAACTGGGCGTGCCTTATATCGGTAGCGTAATGAACATCGTGGTGCTGAGCGCCGCGCTGTCGAGCCTCAACTCGGGTCTCTATTCCACCGGCCGTATTCTGCGCTCCATGTCGATGGGCGGTTCTGCGCCACAGTTTATGTCGAAGATGAGCAAGCAGCAGGTGCCGTATGCCGGCATTCTGGTCACCGTTGCCGTTTACATCATCGGCGTGGTGCTGAACTACTATGTGCCGTCGCAGGTGTTTGAAATCGTTCTGAACGTGGCGTCACTCGGCATCATCTCGTCGTGGGCCTTTATCGTGGTGTGCCAGATGCGTCTGCGCAAAGCGATCAAAGAGGGTAAAGCCGAAGATGTCAGCTTCAAGCTGCCGTGGGCGCCGTTCACCTCCTGGTTGACGCTGCTGTTCCTGGTGAGCGTGCTGGTGCTGATGGCGTTCGACTATCCGAACGGGACGTACACCATCGCCTCGATTCCCCTGATTGCCGTGGTGCTCGTGCTGGGTTGGTTTGGCGTGCGCAAACGCGTTAATGCCGAAGCGATGAAAGAGCACGAACATCATGCTGACGACCAGGATGATGTATCGCCGAAACTGGCGGACGATAACGCGCGTTAATCGTAGCGATTCTCATCTACGGGGGCCTTTTGGCCCCCGTTTTTATTTCAATTCCCCTTCACTTGATCCCACGTCGGGATTTACCCCTTTGGGGTGATATAGCCCTCTTTAGAGTCAGGTTATTTTACGCACCATCTCTCTTTCCCCCGTTTAAGGTGAACCGATGGCGCTGTCGCGACGTGAACTCTTTACCGGGCAGCGCGTAGCGTCTGCTGACGGCATCGCTTTGCCATGGTGGCGGGGAGAGAAGGGTTGTGATGGCTGCGGCACATGCGTCTCGGCCTGCGAAACCCACATCATCCGCTTGGCTGCCGGTGAAGTGCCGCACCTCGATTTTCTGCAGGGCGAATGCACGTTTTGCGCCGCGTGCATAGACGCTTGCCCGCAGCCGCTGTTCCACGCGCGTGAAACCGAGCCGTTTCCACAGCGCATTCGCATCGACAACCGCTGCATCACCTTCCTGGGCGTGAACTGCCGCAGCTGCCAGGAGAGTTGTGAACAGCAAGCCATCCGTTTCCAGCTGATGCCGAACGGCATCGCACAGCCTGAAACCCTTCCGCAGCATTGCACCGGTTGCGGCGCCTGCATCGCGCCTTGCCCGGTCTCAGCCACAGGATTACATCATGAACCATGAAAACAGTTGGCACGTCTGCGGCCTGGTGATTCAGGCGCGGCCGGCGTCGATTCCCGCCGTTAAAAGTGCGCTGCTGGCCTTTGCCGATTGCGACATCGCCGCGGAAGACGCCGCGCGCGGCACGCTGGCGGTGACGCTGGGTGCGACGGATAGCGCCGCGCTGCTGCGCAATATTGAAGAGAGCCGCAACATCGCTGGCGTGTTGGCGGTATCGCTGGTCTATCACCAGCAAGACGAAATTGAAGAACCTTGTAAGGAAGCATCATGAGCATAAGTCGTCGTGATTTTATGAAGGCCAATGCGGCGGCTGCTGCTGCAACGGCTGCAGGACTCACCATTCCCACCGTCACCAAAGCCGCGACCTCATTGGCTGCGCCAATTCGCTGGGAAAAAGCGCCGTGCCGATTCTGCGGCACCGGCTGTGGCGTGCTGGTTGGCACCCAGGATGGCCGCGTAGTGGCGTCGCAGGGCGATCCGCAGGCAGAAGTGAACCGCGGTCTCAACTGTATCAAAGGCTATTTCCTGCCGAAGATCATGTACGGGAAAGATCGTCTGACCCAGCCGCTGCTGCGCATGACCGACGGTAAATATGCCAAAGAGGGCGAGTTCACCCCGGTCAGCTGGGATCAAGCCTTCGACATCATGGAAGAGAAGTTCAAAGCGGCACTGAAAGCCAACGGCCCGGATTCGGTCGGCATGTTCGGTTCCGGTCAGTGGACGGTGTGGGAAGGTTACGCGGCCTCCAAGCTGATGAAAGCCGGTTTCCGCACCAACAACCTCGATCCCAATGCGCGTCACTGCATGGCTTCAGCGGTGGTGGGCTTTATGCGCACCTTCGGCATGGACGAACCAATGGGCTGCTACGACGACATCGAGCAGGCCGACGCTTTTGTGCTGTGGGGCTCGAACATGGCGGAGATGCATCCGATTCTCTGGTCACGTATCACCGCGCGTCGTCTCAGCAGTGAGAATGTCAAAGTGGCGGTGCTTTCCACCTATCGTCATCGCAGTTTTGAGCTGGCCGACAACGCGATGGTGTTCACACCGCAGAGCGATCTGGCGATCCTCAACTTCATCGCCAACTACATTATTCAGAACAACAAGGTTGATAAAACCTTCCTGCAGAATCACGTTACGCTACGCAAAGGCGTGACCGACATCGGTTACGGTTTGCGCCCCACCGATCCGCGTCAGGCTTCGGCGAAGAACCCGGACAGCGGCGAATCCACGCCGATGAGCTTTGACGAGTTTGCGAAGTTTGTCTCTGAGTACACGGTGGAAAAAGCCAGCGCAATGAGCGGTGTGGAGAAAGATCAACTCATCGCCCTCGCCGAGCTGTATGCCGATCCGAAAGTCAACGTGGTGTCGTACTGGACCATGGGCTTCAACCAGCATACGCGCGGCGTGTGGGCCAATAACCTGTGCTACAACCTGCACTTATTGACCGGCAAAATTTCACGTCCGGGCACCGGTCCGTTCTCGCTCACCGGCCAGCCGTCGGCGTGCGGCACGGCGCGTGAAGTCGGCACCTTCTCACATCGTTTACCGGCGGACATGGTGGTTAATAATGACAAACACCGCGCTACCGCCGAGAAGCTGTGGAAGCTGCCGCAGGGCACGGTGCCGGCCAAAATTGGTTTGCATGCCGTGGCGCAGGATCGCGCGCTGAAAGATGGCAAGCTCAACGCCTACTGGGTGATGTGTAACAACAATATGCAGGCCGGTCCGAACCTGACGCAGGAGCGTATGCCGGGCTGGCGCGATGAGCGCAACTTCATCGTAGTCTCCGATCCCTATCCCACCGTCAGCGCCTTGTCAGCTGACCTGATTCTGCCCACTGCGATGTGGGTGGAGAAAGAGGGCGCGTATGGCAATGCCGAGCGTCGCACTCAGTTCTGGCATCAGCAGGTGAAAGCGCCGGGCGACGCGAAATCCGATCTGTGGCAGTTGGTGAATTTCTCCAAACGTTTCAAGGTAGCGGAAGTGTGGCCGGAAGCGCTGCTGGCGCAGAATCCGGAGCTGCGCGACAAAACGCTGTTTGATGTGCTGTACGCCAACGGCCAGGTCAACCAATTCCCACTGAGTGAAGTGGCAGATGATCAGTTGAATGATGAAGCGCGCGAGTTTGGCTTCTACATCCAGAAAGGCTTGTTCGAGGAGTACGCCAGCTTTGGTCGCGGTCACGGCCACGATCTTGCGCCGTTCGATGCTTACCATCAGGCGCGCGGCCTGCGCTGGCCGGTGGTGGATGGCAAAGAGACGCGCTGGCGCTATCGCGAAGGTTACGACAGCTACGTCAAAGCCGGTGAAGGCGTGCGTTTCTACGGCAAGCCGGATGGTAAAGCCACCATTTTCGCGCTGCCCTACGAAGCGCCAGCCGAATCGCCGGATGAAGAGTACGACCTGTGGTTCTGTACCGGTCGCGTGCTGGAACACTGGCACACCGGCACCATGACGCGTCGCGTGCCGGAGCTGCACCGCGCAGTGCCGCAGGCGCTACTCTATATACATCCGCTGGATGCCAAAGAGCGCAATTTCCGCCGCGGCGAGAAGGTCCGCGTGGTGTCGCGTCGTGGCGAAACCCTTGCCACCGTGGAAACGCGCGGTCGCAATCAGCCGCCCAAAGGTCTGGTATTTATGCCGTTCTTTGATGCGGGCGTGCTGGCCAACAACGTCACGCTGGACGCCACCGATCCGCTGTCGAAGCAGACCGATTACAAAAAATGCGCCGTCAAGCTGGTAAAAATTTAAGGCAGGATGCAATGAAACCCTTAATCACACTTGTTACTTTGGCCGCCCTGATGCTGGGCGGCACGGTTTACGCCCACAACGGCGTCGATCTCAATCAGTCACCGGAAGTGACGGCCACGCAACAGGGCACCATTCATCAGCCCAAAGAGCAGAGCCGCAAGCCGTTGAACTATGTGAATCAGCCGCCGGTGATCCCGCATAGCGTCGATGGCTATCAGGTGACGAAAAACGTCAACCGTTGTCTGCAGTGTCACGGCACGCAGAGCTATCTCACCACCGGCGCGCCACGCGTTAGCCCAACGCACTTCACCGATCGCGATGGACTGGTGAGCAGCACCGTGTCGCCGCGTCGCTACTTCTGCCTGCAGTGTCACGTACCGCAAACCGATGCCAAACCGGTGGTGGAAAACACCTTCAAACCGGCTGACGGCTTCGGTAAGTGAGGACATGATGAAAGAGAAACTTCTGCGCATCTGGCGCTGGTGGCGGCGTCCGAGCCGTCTGGCGCTCGGTACGCTACTGATTCTGGGCTTTGCTGGCGGCATCATTTTCTGGGGCGGCTTCAATACCGCAATGGAGATGACCAACCGCGAGCAGTTCTGTATTGGCTGCCATGAGATGCGAAATAACGTCTATCAGGAATATATGCAGACGGTGCACTACAACAACCGCAGCGGCGTGCGCGCCACCTGTCCGGATTGTCACGTGCCGCACGAGTGGGGCCCGAAAATGCTGCGTAAGATCCAGGCGAGCAAAGAGGTGTATGCCAAGATTTTCGGCATCATCGATACGCCGCAAAAGTTCGAGGATCATCGCATCAAGCTGGCGCAAAACGAGTGGCGCAGGATGAAAAACAACAATTCGCAGGAGTGTCGTAACTGCCACAACTTCGATTATATGGATTTCACCGCGCAGAAGACCGTGGCCGCGAAGATGCACAGCAAAGCAGTTGAGGAAGGGAAAACCTGTATCGATTGCCACAAAGGTATCGCGCACCATCTGCCCGATATGAAAGACCAACCCAACGGTTTTTGAGGCCTAACAACGCGGCATGAATTGGCGTAATGCCGATCACTACCGCAGCGCATCAAACCACTGCACAATCCGTAGCGGCGCGATTTAACGCGCAACCCATTGCGCCGCTACAATCTCTGTGCACTGAGCCAGGAGCGCCCATCACGGCGACCGGCCTCACAATTCAGATAGTTTTCCCCGCCGCTTCGGCCTATCATCTCAGGCTCCCTCAATTTAGCAGTGGAGCGGTTATGTCGTTAAAGATCAACATCATCAAAGACAAGTTGCTGTCAGAAAACTGGTTTGTGCTGCGCAACTTCACCTACGAACTCACCCGCAACAACGGCGAAGTCGTGCGTCACAAGCGCGAAGTGTACGATCGCGGTAACGGCGCCACCATCCTGCTGTACAACACTGAAAAAAATAGCGTGCTGCTGGTGCGTCAGTTCCGCATTGCCACTTATGTCAATGGCAATGAAAGTGGCGAACTGATTGAGACCTGCGCCGGGCTGCTGGATGACGACTCGCCGGAAGATTGCATCCGCAAAGAAGCGATAGAAGAGACCGGCTATCAGGTGGGTAAGGTCGATAAAGTTTTTGAAGCCTACATGTCGCCGGGCGGCGTGACTGAACTGATCCACTTCTTCGCCGCGGAATACAGCGATGCACAGCGCGCCAACAAGGGCGGTGGCGTTGAGGATGAAGAGATTACCGTGCTGGAGCTGAGTTTCCCGGAGGCGCTGGCGATGGTGAAAGATGGCCGCATTCGTGACGGTAAAGCCATTATGCTGCTGCAGCATGCGCAGATCGCCGGTTGGTTGCAGGCGTAGTTTTGACCGTAGCGGCGCAATTTATTGCGCTCTTTTGACCTTTTCATCGAGGTGAAAATGCGCAATAAATTGCGCCGCTAAAGGAATGTGTGGCCATCTTGCCTTACACACACTCTCCCAACGTTTCCGGGACACATTGCGGATACGCCTGCAATCTTGCCAGCGCTTCGGCATACGAAGGCATCGAGTGCGCTGCACCGGAGCGTTCCACACACAGCGAAGCATAAGCTGAAGCAAACAGCGCCGCCTGTGGCAGTTCATCGCCGGAAGCCAGCCGCGCCGCCAGTGCGCCATTAAACGCATCGCCCGCGCCGGTGGTATCCAGCGGCTGAGCCGGGAACAGCGGAATACGCAGCGGCGGCTGGTCTGCTACTGACAGCAACGCACCGCAAACCCCCAACGTAATAATCACCTGACGCGCCCCTTTGCGATGCAGCTTCTCTGCGGCTTGCTGCGCGCTGGCGAAGTCGGTGACCTTCACGCCGGTCAGCTGCATCGCTTCGGTGCTGTTAGGCGTCAGCAAATCCACTTTTGCCAGCAGCGCATCGGTGACCTTCTGCCACGGCGCAGGATTCATAATCACAAAGGTGCCACCGGCGCGCGCGTTGTCGATCATGCGCTGGATGGCGCTGAGATTATTCTCCAGCTGCACCAGCAGAATATCGGCTGCCGCAACGGTGGGTTGGCAGCGCGTCACCTCGGCGGCTGTTACGGTGGTGTTCGCGCCGGGATAGACTGAAATCATATTCTCGGCATCGTCCCCGGCGACATAAATCAGCGCATTGCCGGTCGGTTTCTCCTTGCAGGTAAACAAGGTAATGGCATCGAAACCGGTCTTTTCCAGATGGCGACGCGCAAACATGCCGAAGTCATCATTACCAATCTTACCGATATAGTGCACGCGCGCGCCGGCGCGCAGCGCGGCCGTCGCCTGGTTCGCGCCTTTGCCGCCCGGTCCCATCATGCTGGTATGGGCGGTGAGCGATTCGCCCGGCATCGGAAAGCGGTTCATTACCGCGACTACGTCGAGGTTGAACGAGCCAAACACACACACTTTTCCTTTCATCATGCACTCCTGAACAGACGTTCGGCGGCTAAACAGGCACCGCGACAACCGGTGTGGTCGGTGGATTGGCTAAACACGATCTTCAAACCCTCACGCGTGGCGGGTGGACGAAGATGCTGCTGAATCTGGCTGCGCAGCTGTGCCAGCGGGAAGTCCGCCATCGCCAGCACGCCGCCGCCCAGAATCAGGTATTCCGGATCGAGGATGTTCATCTCGGTGGCAATCAGTTGCGCCAGCCGCTGTACAAAAGCCTGCAGCTCCGGATGCTCACGATGCTGGGTAAATAGCGCTGACATGTTAGTTTCCGGCACATGGGTGCTCGCCCAGCGGCTCAGCCAATGGCCCGACGTCACGGTTTCCGCACAGCCACGATTGCCGCACGGGCAGGGCAGATCGTTGCCGGCAACAGGCACATGACCAAGCTCACCCGCGCCACCGTGTTGACCATGATAAAACTGGCCGTTAAGCCACAGGCTGTTGCCCATGCCGGTGCCGGGATACAAACCCACCGCGCTGTCTGGCAGCTGCTCCAGCTGCAGTAAATCCCACAGCATCAGATGGTTAACATCTTTGTCCATCGCCACCGGTACGCCAAGGCGTTCGGTGAGGCGCGCGGCAACCGGTTGCTGGTCCAGCGCCTGAATAAACGGCAGCGAAATCACCTGCTGGCGGTCACGGCTGAGAATGCCGGGTAATCCGAGCATCACGCCGCTAACTGGCTGCTGCTCCAGCGTTTCGCTGATTAACTGGCCCAACGCGTTAAGCGCATCAGGCTGCTGCGCCCAGCTGGCCGTCGGCACTTTACGGAAGCTCGACCAAACGCGCTCCTCTTCCATCAGCTGCAGACGTGTGCCGGTGCCGCCAATGTCGATACCGAGCCAGCATTTTTTCATGCGGATACCTGCGCCAATCCCTGAGCCTCATCAATGCTTTCGCGCATCATATTCCAGGCGGTTTCCAGATCGTCGTGAATATTGAACAGACCGGAGGTGCCGACAATCAGCACTTCTGCGCCCGCACCGACCAGCGTGTTGTAGGTGCGGGTATTGCAGGAACCGTCAATCTCAATCAGATATTGATAGCCGTTGGCCTGCTTCAGCGCTTTCAGCTCTTGCACCTTCTGCACCATTTCCGGGATAAACGGTTGTCCAGCGTAGCCGGGATCCACCGTCATCACGGTGATCTTATCCACCAGATGAATGTAGTGATGAATAAAGGAGACCGGCGTAGCAGGATTAAGCACCACGCCAACTTTCTTGCCGAAGCTGCGGATCATATTGATCACCCGGAATGCATCGCGGTTGATGGTTTCGGCGTGCGGGCAGATGTAATCGGCACCCGCTTTGGCAATCACTTCAATGAAATCGGTGGGCTGCTCGACCATCAAATGCACATCCAGCGCCACTTTGGTGAACGGGCGAATCTGCTCAATAAAGAACGGTGACAGCGTGATATTTTTCACGTAGTGACCATCCATAATGTCGATATGCAGGAAGTCGGCGCGGGAGTCCAGCACGGCGAGCTGGTGCTTGATCTCCATCAGATTCATACACATCAACGACGGGGAGACTTGAATACGCATCATACTTCCTTTTTTTCGGTCAAAGGGTTAAGCGCCGCCGCCAGTTTGCTGAGCTTGACGGCACGATGTTCGTTAAAGCGAGTTTTGAATTGTTTGAAGGCCAACACCACAATCAGCACCGCGCCCCACATTGCCAGGCTAACGTGCTGGCTGATGTTCATCAGGTTGAAGCCGGTGGAGAGCACTTGCAGGGCGATCAACGCCAGCACCACGCCGGTCACGCGACCAAAGCCGCCATTCGGGTCGGTGCCGCCAAGGATAATGGCCAGCACCGTCAGCAGCAGATACGCATCGCCGTAACCCATACGCGCCGAGTTGAAGCGCGCCATCATGATCAAACCGGCCAACACACACAGCAGGCTGGAGATGACGTACACCAGAATCACCATGCGATGCGTATTGATGCCGCTAAACCAGGTGGCGTTGATGTTGCTGCCGCCCATATAGATGCATTTACCGGCGCGGGTTTTGCCGAGGAACAGCGCCAGCAGCGCGGCGGCAAACAGGAACACCCACAGCGGCAGCGGAACGCCAAGCAGCGTGTTGGAACCGAGCGCCTGCACCACCGACGGCATGCCGCTGACGGCCGCGCCTTTGGTCAGCCAGATGCCGATACCGTTCAGCGTCATCATGGTCGCGAGCGTCACCAGAATCGGGTGCGCACCGATGCGCGTCACCATCACGCCGGTAATCACGCCGATTACCGCTGCAATCAGCATCGCGCCGATAATCGCAATAAACAGCCACAGCAGTTGCATGCCGGTGCCGGCATCGGCGGGCAGGGCGCGCATCAGTGTCCAGGCGATAAACAGCGCCGTCAGGTTGGCGGTGGCGATGATCGCCAGATTCAGTCCGCCGCTGAGAATGGCGATAAACATCGCCAGCGTCAGCAAGCCCAGTTCGGGCAGCTGAAATGCCATGCTCATAAAGGTCGAATCAGTGAGAAAGCGGCCCGGTAACATGACGGTGAAGATCGCCAGCGCCAGCGCAATTAACAGCATCAGGCCGATATTGGTGCCGTCCGGACGCAGAGCAGAGAGTGATTTCATGTTAATGCGGCTCCCGTTAGACGAAACTGACATCAGTTTCTTTACGTTTTTTGTAGTGAGTCACGGCAATAGCCACCATGATCACGCCGCCCACCACGATGTTCATGAAGTAGTTGGAGACGCCAATCAGGTTGAGGCCGTTCTTCAGGATGGCGATGAGGAACACGCCCATTAAGGTGCCGCTCACCGTGCCTTTGCCGCCCATCAGGCTGGCACCGCCCAGCACCGTGGCGGCCAGCACATCCAGCTCGCCGCCGACCAGCGCATTTGGCACCACTTCGCCCATGCGATAGACCTGCACCAAGCCGCCAATCGCCGCCATGGCACCCAGCCAGCCATAGGCGAAGACATGAATCAGACCGACGCGAATACCGATGCGGCGCGCCGATTCCGCATCGCCGCCCACCGCATACAGTTGGCGACCGAGATTGGTTTTGTTCAGCAGCAGCGCGGTGAGTCCGGCAATCACCAGCATGGTCACCAGCGGCAAGCCAATCTGGAAGCTGTTGCCTTGCCAGGTGAACGGCAGCACGCTGCGCAGCGTGATCCACCAGTCCGGCAGCGAATAGAGGCTTTTGCCGCCGGTTACCCACATCAACAGGCCAAACAGCAGCGACTGCATGCTGATGGTGATGATGATTGAGACCACTCGCAGCGTGGTGATCAGCAGGGCGTTGATCACGCCAAACAGCGTGCCGCACACCACCGCCAGCAGGATGCTGAGCAGGGCGTTATCGAACTGGAACTGCACAAACAGCGAGGCGATCAGGTATTGCACCACCGACGCCACCGCAGCAAAGGAGATATCGATGCCGCCGGTCACCAGCACCACAAACAGGCCGAGGGCGAAGATGCCGGTCACAGCGTAGCTTTCTGCCAGATCCAGCAGGTTTTGCACCGTCAGGAACTGATCGCTGGCGGCAGAGAAAAACACGATGAACGCCAGCAAAACCCAGGCCAGCCAGCCCTGGCTGGAACTCGGACGTAAACGAGAAAAATCAGGCATTGATCACCTCCGCTAGCTGCTGTTGCTCAACGGTATCGGGTTGGTATTCGGCATGAACGGTGCCATCACGGAAGTGCAGGATGCGGTCGCAGTTGTACCAAACCTCCGGCACTTCGTCGGAAATCAGGATGATCGACAAACCCTCTTTCGCCAGCAGATGAATTAGCTGATAGATGCTGGCTTTAGCGCCGACATCCACGCCAACGGTGGGCGAATCGAGGATCAGGATGCGCGGCTGGGTCAGCACCCATTTCGCCAGCACGATTTTCTGCTGGTTGCCGCCGGAGAGCGTGGAGATGGCCAGATTGGGATCGGCAACACGCACGCCAAGCTGCTGAATCCACTGCAGGATCAGCTTGTTCTTACGGTATTCATCAATCAGGTGGAAACGGTTTTGCAGCTTGTCGAGGATCGGCAGCACCATGTTGTCGGCCACCGATTGTTGCTGCACCAAACCCAGGGTTAAGCGATCTTCGGAGACGTAGCCGATGCCGGCTTTGATCGCATCTTCGTGTCCACGGAAACGCACCGGTTTGCTGTCGAGCCAGATCTTGCCGCTGTCCGGTTTGGTCATGCCAAACAGCGACAGCGCCAGTTCGGTGCGGCCCGAGCCCAGCAGGCCGCACAGGCCCAGCACTTCGCCCTGATAGAGTTTGAAATTAACGTCATGGTATTGTCCGGCGCGCGTGAGTTTTTCGACTTCGAGGATCAGGCGATCGTCATGGCGCGTCGGCGTTTTCAGCTGATAGTCGAGCTTCAGGCCGGTCATCAGCTCGGTCAGATGGTGCGGCGTCATCGCTTTGGCGGGCCAGCAGCCCATTTTGCGGCCGTCGCGGATCACCGTCACGCGATCTGAGATCTCCAGCACCTCATCCAGACGATGG
This sequence comes from Pantoea endophytica, assembly GCF_002858935.1. Lineage (GTDB taxonomy): Bacteria > Pseudomonadota > Gammaproteobacteria > Enterobacterales > Enterobacteriaceae > Pantoea > Pantoea leporis. The sequence continues at coordinate 169,970 of NZ_PJRT01000028.1, forward strand.
CTGACAAACACCACGCAGATGTTTTTGTCTTTCAGGTAACGCACGGTGCGCAGCAGCTGATTCACTTCGGTGCGCGTCAGCGACGCCGTCGGCTCATCCATGATCACCAGCCGCGCATCGGCGACCAGCGCGCGGCAGATCGCCACCTGCTGACGCTGCGCAATCGACAGCGACGCCACTTTCTCATCGAGATCGAGTTCAAACTTCAGTTCATCAATGATGCGCTGCGCGGTTTCACGCAGTTTGGCTTTGCGGTGCCAGCCGAGCAGGCTATTCAGGTTGTGCTCGAAGGCGATGTTTTCCGCCACGCTGAGGTTGGGGAACAGCGACAGATCCTGATAAATCACCTGGATACCGAATTCACGCGCCTGGCGAGTGGTCAGACGCGGAAAGCTCGGGCCTTCGCCCAGCGTGATGCGGCTGCCGCTATCCGGGGCGTGCACCCCGGAAATGACTTTGATTAAGGTGCTCTTGCCACAGCCGTTGGTGCCAGCGAGACAGTGCACTTCGCCAGCCAGTAAGGTCAGCGAGATATCGCTCAGTGCGCGGTTGCCACCAAATGTTTTCGACAAGTTGTCGAGCGCAATCAGCGTCTGTGGGATCACCTCATTCATCATTACAGCCCCATTTTCACCAGTTTTGGCAGGTTCTCTTTGTCCAGGCTTTCGGTGTTGTTGCCGAGGATGGTGTGGGTCGCCTCGTCAACTTTCACTTTGCCCAAACCCTCGATGGTCATTCCGTCGGTGATTGGCTCTTTCTTCTGCATCATGTCGGCGATACGCACGAACACTTCGCCAGCGGTTTGTGGATTCCAGATGTAGCCGCCTTTGATCGCGCCACGCTGCACCAGCGATGCGCCCTGGCCAGGACTAAAGGCACCAATTACGCAGACCTGATCGATCTTGTTACGGTTCATCACCGCGCGACCGGCGCCAATCGGACCTTGTGAACCAAAGGCCATAATCCCTTTCAAATCCGGAAACTTGGACATCAGTTCGTTAGTGGTGCGAATCGAGTCATCCAGCGATTCGCCGACGCCAAACTTGTCGGTGACCATCTGCATCTTCGGATAGTGTTCTTTCTGATAATTCAGCGCGGCGTCGGTCCACTGCTGGTGCAATGGCACGGTCAGGCTGCCGACGTACATGGCGTATTTGCCCTCTTCATGCATGCATTTCGCCAGCGCTTTCATATGGTTGATGCCGTGCGTCGGCGCATCCACCAGTTCGAAGTCCCAGTTAGCGCCTTTCTGATCCGGCGATTCATGGGTGATCACTTCAATGCCAGCATCACGGGCGCGCTTCAGCACCGGCTCCAGCACTTTCGGGTCATTTGGCACCACGCCAATGATGTCGACCTTCTGGGCAATCAAATCTTCGATAGCGCGCACCTGCAGAGCCGGATCGGCCGCCGTTGGTCCCACCATCCACGCGTCAATGCCGCGTTTCGCTGCTTCACTCTTGATGCCCGCTTCCATAGCGTTGAACCACGGAATACCGCCAATTTTCACCACGATGCCCATGCGTAATTTGTCAGCAGCCTGCGCGCCGGAGGCGGCAAACAGGGCGAGCAGAGAACAGGCGATAAGATGTTTTTTCATAAAGACTCCGATTTAATTTTTTATTAGCTGCATAGAATGGCTGCGCTGGGAGCAATCAATAATATTGACGCCGTTCCACGCTAATTCTTGTTCCAGCTCTTTGTCTTTTAATTGGTCAGTAATGAGAAAGTCCACATCGCGATAATGACAAATACGCGCGAATGAGGGCCGCAGGAATTTACTTCCGTCCAGCAGCAGATGTTTTCTTTCCGCTGCTAATAACATTTGCTGTTTTAAATGTGCGTTGTTTTCGTTACCTTCACGTAAATAACCGTCATTGCCTAAACTGCTACAGGAGAAAAAGATCTTATTGATCTGAAATTCCCTGAGCGGTTGCTCGGCGACGACGCCGTGGAAATCTTCATAACGGTCAGAATATTCCCCTCCCAGACAGATGGTGCGGATGCTGCCGCGCGCCGCAAGGGTTTGCACAATCCTGATGGAGTTGGTTAATACCGTTAATTCAATATCCGGCAGCTGTCGCGCTAAATACCAGCAAGTGGTGCTGCTATCGAGTAATATACAATCGCCGGGGCTAATGAAATCGAGTGCGCGTTTGGCAATAGCCATTTTTGCATCAACATGTTCATTGACTCTCTGGCGGAAAGATAATTCATACTCGTTAACACCTCGCGTATTTCCCTGAATGTTGGCGGCCTGTCGTTTTGCTGGTACCGCACCACCGTGACTGCGTTGTAACAGACCACGTTTCTCCAGCTGGGTTAAATCACGCCGAATAGTTTCTTGTGAAACCTGACATAACGTGACTAATTCAGCGACAATGACCCGACCATTTAAATTTAATTCGTCAATAATTCGCTGCTGTCTTTCAATCGGCAACATAACTAACCTCCGATGGCTATAAATTACTGGATAGCGCATTTGGAAAGTGTGGGCTGCGCACGAGTCCACAGTCACCAAAACGCCTTAGCTGATTAGAGTGATCTGGATCTGTCTTATATGTAAATGAGATGTCTGGTTATCAAAATTAAGTGATGTGTCTCACATAAATAAGCCTAATGGCGCGAAATCCGCGTTCTACGCGCGTTGCAAATCCAAAACATGGATTTAACCTAACATGACCGCTTATGACCGTTTGTGTGTATTTGACCGTTTTGTGATGAGTTAACAAGAGTCCGACGAATCCGATTGAGCAGTAATCGGTCAAAACGGATGATGAGCGCTTGCCCCATCCAGTACCCGTTCGCCACAGGTGACGGCTTTTTCAGCGGTTAACCTCGCTTTTAGGGCCGGCTCACAGTTTAGGCCTGCTGACAGCGTTCCCGTTGCGCTATTATTTTCTTTCCAGGAATTTGGGGACCGATTTTTTTGATGTCGTATTGGATGAAGTTACTGCTTTTATTGCCCTTTCTTTTTGTCGCGTGCGTTCAGGCTCAGCCACTGCAAAAGTCATTTTCTGACTGGCAACTGACTTGTAACAACGCGGCTTTTTGCGTGGCACGCAGTTTTCCCGGTGACAACGGCTTAGTGATGACGCTCTCACGTCATGCTGGCGTCAACGATCGTCCCTTGCTGCGTATTGATTACGGCAGCGCCTACAGCGGTGAGCTGCCGGGCGGCCCGCTCAAGGATAACCTGCTACTCGATCAACGCCGTCTCACACCAGACCTTAAACACTGGACGGTGGAACCGCATCATCTGGCGACCAGTAATGCTATCGCCATCGACGAGTTTCTGGCGCAGACGCTGGATGCGCAAAATCTGCAGCTGACCTATAAAGCCAACGCCACCATTCCGCTCAGCGGCATGAAGGCGGCATTACTGTTGATGGATGACGTGCAGGGCCGCGTCAACGGTGCCAGCGCCTGGGTGAAGCGTGGCGACCGCGTGCAGTGGGATGTGCCGCCGCAGCCAGCGTTGCCGGCGTTACCTTCGCCATTACCGCCGCCGCCGCCGCTGACGCAGGAAGAGACCAGCGGTTTAATTGATTTTGGTACCTGGCGGGTGAATACCGATAACTGCTCGCTCGATCCACTGCGGCGTGAAGTGAGCGTGTCGCCGCTGACCGACAGCAAAGCGCTACTGCTGATCAGCTGCGAAACCGGTGCGTATAACGTGATCGATCTGGCCTTTGAAGTGACGCGCACGCAGCCTTATGTGTCGCGCGGTCTGAGCTTAACGCTGCCGTTTACGCCGCCGTCACGCGGGGATAATCAGCTGGAGTTGGTGAACGCGGAATTTGATGCCAGCCATGAATTGCTCTACACCTTCAGTAAAGGACGTGGTTTGGGGGATTGCGGCGTGGCAACGCGCTGGCAGTATGACGGCAACGAGTTTGTGCTGGCGGAGTATGCGGAAGAGAAGACCTGCGATGCGTGGCACAGCAGTGAGGATTGGCCAACACTCTGGGTCACTGAATCGCAAAATCCGGTGCAGTCGCGTTAATACCACGTGCAGCATTAAATCATTGCACATTCCGTAGCGGCGCGATTTATCGCGCAATGAATTGCGCCGCTACAGCCTGCACCACAACCCAGTTAGCGGATGGCTTGCACCGTCATCGGTGAACCCGACTGATTACCCACCAGCTCGGTCAGCATATTATTCACGCCATCACTCATCGGGGTGAAACGCGTTAACGGCGAGCGAGTCACCACCACAAACACGCCGACGTTGTGCTGCGGCACCATCGCCATATAGGTAATGAAGCCGCCGCCACCGCCGGTTTTCTGAATAATCCCCGGACGACCTTCCTTCGGCCCCATATAGACCCAACCCATGCCCAGCGCATCGGCGCGGCCCGGCACATCCATGCCTTCCACTTTGGTTAGCTGGTCACGACGATAAATCAGCGTTTGCAGGCGATCAATTTGCGGCGTGCGGTGATTCACCGCCGAGTTAAGGAACTGCTGCATCCAGCGGCCCATATCGTCTGGCGTTGAGTAAACGCCGCCGCTACCGATGGCCGCCAGCGTGTTGTTACACGGACTGGCACCTTTCTCGGCAATCATCAGACGCTGACACTGATCCGGTGACGGCGTAAAGGTGGTGTCTTTCATGCCCAGCGGACGCGTTATCAACTGCTGGAACAGTGCTGGATAGGGCATGCCCGCCGCTTTGGCGAGCGCATCGCTCAGCAGATCAAAGCCCAGGTTTGAATAGGCGGCATTGGTGCCTGGCGCGGCCTTTAATGCCGCTCCGCTCAGCCACTGCCAGCGATCGGACTTGGTCGGCCAGACAAACACCGGACGATGCGGTTTACCGCCGGGCTGCTCGCGCGGCAGGCCGCTGGTGTGGGTGGAGAGGTTAATCAGGCGAATCGGCTGGCCGTTATAGCTTGGCACGCGCGCGCCAGGCGGCGCGTATTTGCTCAGCGGATCGTCAAGACGCAGTTGACCGCGTTCGGCCATCTTCACCATCACTTCGCTGGTCATCAGCTTGCTGAGCGAGGCAATACGAATCACCGAATCGGGCTGCGGACGCACGTTGTTGCCGGGGCGCGTATCACCAAAGCTGGCGAAAACCCGCTGATTGCCATCAATCGCCACCAGCGCCATGCCGGTTGCGCCGCTGCCATAGAAAATGTGCTCGGCGTAGCGATCAACAATTTGCGATGCCAACAGCGGATCGGGCGACGACTGCGCCATGCTTTTTAATGGAAGCACTGTAACCATTAAGGCCAGTAAAAAAGGAGTACGTTTTTTCAACGGGAAAGCGTCCGCTATAAGAATCGGAGGAAAGCTTATAGTAATCAGTTTGCGCGAGGCGTGAAGGGGGCAGGGCGGATTTTTTTCTGTTTCAGGCTGTGATCAAAAAATGGCCCTTACGCCAAAAAGACGCAGGGCCAGATCGATTAGTGCGGCTTGAGTAAAGCTTCAGTATGGCTGACAATGTTCTCGACGGTGAAACCGAATTCCGGGAACAGTTTGCCGGCGGGGGCTGACTCACCAAAGGTGGTCATACCGACAATCGCGCCATCCAGACCAACATACTTGTACCAGTAATCAGCAATACCGGCTTCGACCGCCACGCGCGCTTTCACGCCGGATGGCAGCACCGATTCGCGATACGCAACGTCCTGCTTATCAAACACGTCGGTGCTCGGCAGCGAAACCACGCGAATCTTGTGGCCAGCAGCGGTGAGTTTATCTGCCGCGCCCAGCGCGATTTCAATCTCCGAACCGGTGGCGATGATGATCGCATCCGGCGTGCCGTTGCTGTCCTGCAGCACATAGCCACCGCGTGCAATATTCGCCACCTGCTCTTTGCTACGCTCTGGCTGCAGCAGGTTCTGACGCGACAGGATCAGCGCGGTTGGCCCATGATGGCGCTCAACGGCGGCTTGCCACGCCACGGCGGTTTCCACCTGATCGCACGGACGCCACACACTCATGTTTGGCGTAACGCGCAGGCTGGCAATCTGCTCAACCGGCTGGTGTGTCGGACCATCTTCGCCGAGGCCGATGGAGTCATGCGTATAGACCAGCACCTGACGCGCCTTCATCAGCGCCGCCATGCGCACCGCATTACGCGCGTACTCGACGAACATCAGGAAGGTAGCGGTATATGGCACAAAGCCGCCGTGATGCGCGATGCCGTTGCCGATCGCCGTCATACCAAATTCACGTACGCCGTAGTGAATGTAGTTACCGGCAGTATCCTCTTTGATCGATTTTGAGCCCGACCAGATGGTGAGGTTACTGGGTGCCAGATCCGCTGAGCCGCCGAGGAATTCCGGCAGCAGCTTGCCAAACACTTCCAGCGTATTTTGTGAGGCTTTACGGCTGGCGATTTTCTGTGGATTAGCCTGCAGCTCTTCAACAAACTTCTGCACTTCGCTACTCCAGTTAGCCGGCATTTCACCGCTGAGACGACGGGTAAACTCCTGCGCCAACTCGGGGTGTGCCTCTTTATAAGCGGCAAACTTATCATCCCAGGATTTCTCGCGCTGCGCGCCCGCTTCTTTGGCATCCCACTGCTGATAAATCTCTTTCGGGATCTCAAACGGCGGATAGTGCCAGCCCAGTTTCTGCCGCGTCAACGCCACTTCTTCTTCGCCCAGCGCCGCGCCGTGCGACTCCTCTTTACCGGCTTTGTTCGGCGAGCCGAAACCGATAGTGGTGCGACAGATAATCAGTGACGGCTTGTCGGTAACGCTTTGCGCCTCTTTAATCGCCGCAGCGATCGCTGCCGAATCATGGCCGTCGATACCTTCTGCGCTACCGATGACGTGCCAGTTGTAGGCTTCGAAGCGTTTGTGCGTGTCGTCGGTGAACCAGCCTTCGGTTTCACCATCGATGGAGATGCCGTTGTGATCGTAGAAGCCAATCAGTTTGCCGAGACCGAGCGTACCGGCCAGCGAGCTCACTTCGTGCGAGATGCCTTCCATCAAACAGCCATCGCCCATAAACACGTAGGTGTGGTGATCGACGATGTCGTGGCCGGGACGGTTAAACTGCGCCGCCAGCGTGCGTTCGGCAATCGCTAAACCTACCGCGTTGGCCAGGCCCTGGCCGAGCGGACCTGTGGTGGTTTCCACGCCTGGCGTGTAACCGAGTTCGGGATGCCCCGGCGTTTTAGAGTGCAGCTGACGGAAGTTTTTCAACTCTTCCATCGGCAGGTCGTAGCCGGTGAGATGCAGCAGGCTGTAGAGCAGCATCGAGCCGTGACCGTTGGAAAGAATAAAACGGTCACGATCGGCCCACGCCGGATTGTTGGGATTGTGTTTCAACACATCGCGCCATAACACTTCGGCGATATCTGCCATGCCCATCGGCATACCTGGGTGCCCGGAATTTGCTTTTTGTACCGCATCCATGCTGAGTGCACGAATTGCGTTAGCCAACTCTCTGCGTGAAGACATAAGGTTCTCCCTTGTGATTTGGCGATAGCGGATGAGCCAATGCCCATCCGCCATAAGAGTGAGTGCGGATTACAGACGAGAAGAGAGCACATCTTCCAGCTTCTGCTGGTCAACGGCGAACTGACGGATGCCGTCTGACAGTTTTTCTACTGCCATCGGATCCTGATTGTGTTCCCAGCGGAATTCCGCTTCAGAAAGTGAAGCCGGCTGATGGAAACCTTCGGTTGATGGCTCCAGCTTACGCTCCAGCGGCGCGTCGCTATTGGCCAGCTCTTCCAGCAGGTTAGGGGAAATGGTCAAACGGTCGCAGCCGGCCAGCGCCTGAATCTGTTCCACTTTGCGGAAGCTGGCGCCCATGATGACGGTGCTGTAACGGTGCTTCTTGTAGTAATCGTAGATACGGCGCACAGATTTCACGCCCGGATCTTCATCAACCACATACGGATCCATCGGTTTGCGGGTGTTGTACCAGTCGTAAATACGGCCAACAAATGGCGAGATCAGGAACACACCGGCTTCGGCACAGGCACGCGCCTGAGCGAAGGAGAACAGCAGCGTCAGGTTGCACTGAATGCCGTTTTTCTCCAGCTCCTCAGCGGCTTTGATGCCTTCCCAGGTTGACGCCAGTTTGATCAGAATGCGTGAGCGGTCGATGCCGTGCTCTTCGTACAGACGCACCAGCTTCTCGGCTTTGGTGACACACATGCCACGATCGAAGGAGAGGCGCGCATCCACTTCGGTCGAAACACGGCCCGGTATGCTTTTCAGAATTTCCATACCGAGGTTGATCGCCACTTTGTCGCTGGCGTTGATGATTTGCGTCTCTTTGCTACCGCCCTGTTTTTTCGCGTAGTCGATGGCGTCATCAATCAGATGTTTATAACCCTCAAGACCGGCGGCTTTTAGAATCAATGAGGGGTTGGTGGTCGCGTCTTCTGGATTGTAATGGCGAATGGATTCGATATCGCCGCTGTCCGCCACCACGGTGGTGTATTGTTTCAATGCATCTAGCTGGTTCATCACTTAACTCCTTGATTAGCAATAATGTGGGCAAAGGTGTTGCACCCATTCCTGTTAAGTATTGGTCCAACACAGTGCTACAGACGTTACACGAAGAAAATGCGTTTTCTCTGATTGTGGCGTCGTGGCGCTTAAGAGGTGCGATAGTGAAAGGAGGACTTGCCTAAACGGTTCAGCTACGCTTTTTGCCATCAATAAGGATAGCAGGCTGTGCCGATCCCGCAGGCGAAGCGGTGGCAATCCGTGCCTTTCCGACTGTGCGTTCTTTGAGCGCCTTCACCCTCTTTTGTGCCGCACATTCCTATACTGAACGCCTGTTTAGCGATGCCAAAGGATGCCTAATGGACGATCAACTCAAGCAAAGCGCTCTCGATTTTCATCAATTCCCCACGCCCGGAAAAATTCAGGTTTCACCCACCAAACCCTTAGCCACCCAGCGCGATCTGGCGCTGGCCTATTCGCCCGGCGTCGCTGCGCCATGTCTGGAAATTGCCGCCGATCCGCTGGCGGCGCGCAAATACACCGCGCGTGGCAATCTGGTGGCGGTGATCTCCAACGGCACTGCGGTGCTGGGGCTGGGTAACATTGGCGCGCTGGCGAGTAAGCCGGTGATGGAAGGCAAGGGCGTGCTGTTTAAAAAGTTCGCCGGCATTGACGTGTTTGATATCGAAATCGATGAGCGCGATCCCGATAAGTTGATAGAGGTGATTGCCGCGCTGGAACCCACTTTTGGTGGCATCAATCTGGAAGATATCAAAGCGCCCGAGTGTTTCTATATTGAGCAACAGCTGCGTGAGCGCATGCAGATTCCGGTGTTCCACGACGATCAACACGGCACGGCGATCATCTGTACCGCGGCGGTGCTCAACGGCTTAACCATCGTCAAAAAAGCCATTGGCGATGTGCGGCTGGTGGTCTCCGGCGCGGGCGCTTCGGCGATTGCCTGTCTGAATCTGCTGGTGGCGCTCGGCATGCAGCAGCACAACATCGTGGTGTGCGATTCCAAAGGCGTGATCTATCGCGATCGCGAGCCGAATATGACGCCGACCAAAGCCGCATATGCGGTGGCCGATAGCGGCGCACGCACGCTGGACGAGGTGATTGGCGGCGCGGATATCTTCCTTGGCTGTTCCGGCCCCAAAGCGCTGACGCCGGAGATGGTGCAGAAGATGGCGCAGGATCCGCTGATTCTGGCGCTGGCCAATCCCGAGCCGGAAATCATGCCGCCGCTGGCCAAACAGGTGCGGCCCGACGCGATTATCTGCACCGGGCGCTCTGATTTCCCCAATCAGGTGAACAACGTGTTGTGCTTCCCGTTTATCTTCCGTGGCGCGCTGGACGTGGGTGCCACGGCAATCAATGAGGAGATGAAGCTGGCGGCAGTGCACGCGATTGCGGCGCTGGCACAGGCGGAACAGAGCGATGTGGTGGCGTCGGCGTATGACGATCAGGATTTGAGTTTCGGCCCGGAATACTTGATCCCCAAACCGTTCGATCCGCGTTTAATCGTGCAGATCGCGCCCGCGGTGGCGAAAGCGGCGATGGAATCGGGCGTCGCCACGCGACCGATCGAGTATTTTGATGCTTATCGTGAGCAGCTCACCGAGTTCGTCTATAAAACCAACCTGTTTATGAAGCCGATCTTTTCGCAGGCGCGTAGAGATCCCAAACGCGTGGTGCTGGCAGAAGGCGAAGAGGTGCGCGTGCTGCACGCCACGCAGGAGCTGGTGACGTTAGGGCTGGCGAAGCCGATTCTGATTGGCCGGCCGAATGTCATCGCTATGCGTCTGCAAAAGCAGGGTTTAAAGATCGAGGCCGGCAAAGATTTTGAGATCGTCAATAACGAGTCCGATCCACGTTTCAAAGAGTACTGGAATGAGTATTACCAGATCATGAAACGGCGCGGCGTGACGCCGGAAACTGCCCAGCGCGCGGTGATCGGCAATCCCACGCTGATTGGCGCGATCATGGTGCATCGCGGTGAGGCCGATGCGCTGATCTGCGGCACCATCGGCGATTATCAGGAACATTATGATGTGGTGGAGAAAGTGTTCGGGCTGCGAGAGGACGTGAAGGTGGCGGGCGCGATGAATGCGTTGCTATTGCCTAGCGGTAATACCTTTATAGCTGACACCTACGTTAATGAAGATCCCAGCGCAGAACAGCTGGCGGATATCACGCTGCTGGCGGCGGAAACGGTGCGACGCTTCGGCATTGAACCGCGCGTGGCGCTGCTGTCGCACTCCAGCTTTGGCACCTCAAATGCGCCGGGCGCGCGCAAAATGCGCGACGTACTCGCGTTGATTCAGCAACGCGCCCCGGATCTGGAGATTGACGGCGAAATGCACGGTGATGCGGCGCTGGTCGAGAGCATTCGCCGTGAACTGATGCCGGACAGCCCGCTGAAAGGCACTGCGAATTTGCTGATTATGCCGAACGTCGAAGCGGCGCGTATCAGCTATAACCTGCTGCGCGTCTCCTGCTCCGAAGGTGTCACGGTGGGCCCGGTGTTGATGGGGATCAGCAAGCCGGTGCATGTGTTGACGCGTATCGCCTCGGTGCGGCGCATCGTGAATATGGTGGCGTTAGCGGTGGTGGAGGCACAGACCGAACCGTTGTAGCAAACGAGTTTTGTTTAAGTAGCCCGGAGCGCTAATCAATTGTGCTCCGGGCATGAAAACTTTTAACGCCGTTTTGTAACTGCCGCGTCAGGTGAATCTGCGCCACGATGGAGGGTTCGTCCAGCCGGCCTTCCGGATGGACCGGTAGCATAATGTAGACGTGAAACGGCATTGGATTGAACGAGATAATGTGGCCCTTTATTTTGTTGGCTAACCACTCAGCCACCTGATTTTCGGGTGCGGGCTTGTCCGAAAATCTGCGCGTTATAAAAGCTCCGGCAGAGGGTGTTATGCTTTTTGCCACCGGACTTAGCGCCTTCGGTCCCTTTATCAAAGACTCGCCAAACGCCGAAACGAAAAACGGGTTCTCGATATAAATATAGTGGTCGGCCTTGTCGATCAGCAGCTTCATCGCGTCCATCACGTCATGCTGCGTTTTGCTCGCCGGCGGCTTCCCGCGCAGCGGCCGTTTTTGCTCGCTCCGACACATCTCCTGAGATGCGCTGCGTAATACCTGAACGTGGCAGGAGCCGACTCTCTCAGGACGCGTCTCCGGGATGTGCAGTTCTGGCGTCTGTGTCAGCAGTGACGATTTGGGATAGTGTGGTGGATAGCTGTTCCAGCGCAGAACAAAGTTGGCTATCAGGTCATACACAGCTGGGTCTTCAATCGCCTCCTGATAATCCTGCCACGGCATGCGCGGCTGGATTTTTGCGTCCAGATAAGTGCTTTCTTTAGCCTTGCCCGGCGACTGGCTTTCACGCCGCGTCAGTACAGCGTCAATAATGCGCGTCACGCTAACGGCCTCGCGCTTTTTCGCCTGTTCGCGTGCACTAGGATCGCGATCTAATCGCGGATCCGCATGTGGCGTCGCGTACTCTTTCATCGGGTTATAGCCCCGGTCCGCAGCCATCACGGGGACACAGAGATTGTACATGTTCATCCCCTGATGGCCTGCCGCATCGGCCTGCATGCCATAGTTGTCATCGTAACGACTGTAGGCAAGGTCGATGCGGCCGACAAACGCCAGCCGCTCATCAACAATGACGCATTTCTGATGATGAGAGAAAAACTTGCCGGATTTTGAACCGGCGCGCAGCAACATGCTGTTGGCGGAAAATATTTATTAGCGCTTTTTAATCGATGCAACGATATGTTCTGCTATTTTCTCCAGTTCTTTGTGATCAAATGGGGGATTGATTGTTGCCTGAGTACCCTTACGCATGACGAAAAACATAATGGTTGGTTCATCCGGGGTTTTGCCTTTGACGTAAGCAACGTAGCCATAATCGACAGATTTATCGTAACGGGTGAATTTTGCAAAAGCGGCTACGGCTTTGCGACCATCAATTTTTGGATAGCTAAAGCCTTTCCCAT
>NZ_PJRT01000029.1 GCF_002858935.1 Pantoea endophytica
GTTTTGCCTTTGACGTAAGCAACGTAGCCATAATCGACAGATTTATCGTAACGGGTGAATTTTGCAAAAGCGGCTACGGCTTTGCGACCATCAATTTTTGGATAGCTAAAGCCTTTCCCATAAAGCTTTATATTCCGGAATTTTGCCCCATAAATACGGTTCCAGAACTCAGTAACATATTCTTTCTCATTCATATCAAATTTTGGCCGATTATTACCTGGGCCAGGATCTGATGTCAGAGTTTGAAAGAGGATCGTCACATCAGGATGATCTTTTAACCGGTAGGTAACAGCCATGTTGTGTGATTCATGACCGGAATCATTAGCTATGAATCCGTAAGGAATGCAAAAGCCTTGTTTATTTGGAACTTCATACAACTCACGTGGGCTAAAACGGCTTAGCAGAGATTTGACTTCTGGCTCTTTTTTATGCCACTGGTTTTCTGCGGTTTGTGATTTGTCTTCAAGATAATTATCTCTTTTTGACCATAACTGATAAAGGCGATGACCACTGCTGATATTGAGCGTATATCCTCTAAGTTCATACGCTGAAAATGCATTGTTGTAATCTTTAATTAAAAAACCATAGAGGCGATTAAACTCTTGCTCTGGCCTGAGTCTGTCTTGATGGGTACCAAGTTTTCGTATTTCTAATTGCCTTCCGGAATGAGCCTCAAACTCAAAGTCGCTTTTAACCTTTTTTTTATATTCTGAAAAATTAATTGCGTTAGAGCTTTCAGATGAAACTCCTATTTTATATTTTCCATAATATAACTCTGAAAACTGAGCCTGGACTCTATCATCACCAGATTCACGGGCTTTAGTTCCAAAAGTAATTACTGGCTCTCTTGTTCTTTGTATTAAAACACCGTAAAGACTTTTAGGTTCTTTAGGGGGGGCCGTAAGATTGTCAACCACATATAGTGCAGTTTCCAGTCCTGATGGAAGCTCCATTTTGTGATACCCAATACATTCATTTTTCCATCCCTGGCCTGAAGCACTATATGTAGCCAAAATGCAGAATGAAAAGAGTGGTAATTGAAAATATTTCATAAAGTCTCCATATCACTAGAGTCTATTTTAACAATAGCGAGTTTTTTATTGTCATCTTTCTGCATATTATACTCGGCAATTAATCGCATATTATATGGGATAAGATTATCCTCACCTGAGGTCCATTTAGGAGCGAGCGAAGTAAAGTATCCTTTGATATCATGTAGCCTGTACTTATTATTGAACTTTTTGCCATGATATTTTCGCCAGAATACTTCTGAAAACGGCATGTTGATTTTATTGTGTGGTACATCAGTTCTGTTGACTGCAAGTATGGGCCATATTGTAGCAGGGATGTTATCCTCGTTTTCAGAATCTTGTTTACCGGTGTAATTAATTTCATTTGAACTTTCTGGTTCAAATGAATTACGTGGAATGAAATTAAAAACGACGTCATATGCAATAGAGTTATTCAATGCTAGCGCTTGGATTTTCTCCCAGCTCGCTTTAAGCGCTGGTTTATCCAGTGCTTCTTCGCACTCAACTGCCGCGCTGCCCATCCACTTACGCCAGGCCTTCTGACGCAGATCTCTGGCAAATGTGCGGCACGGCTCAGGTGTACCGCTGCCATCAAGGTCATTAACACTGTGATCCATATCGGCTATCGTCACCGCCAGCTCAGAATCGCCATCGCCCAGCAGGCTGCGGTCGTTGATGTTGGCGCTGCCCACCAGCACCCAGCGATCGTCAACGATCATTAGCTTGCTGTGCACGTAAATCTGCTCGGTGACTGGCTGGCCGTTCAGCTCACCGTGGTCGCGCATATTCAGCAGCGTAACGAACTCATAGCAAGCCTCAATATCGATATCCAGATAGCCTTCGCCGCACGCTTCTTCCAGTTGCTGTTGTACCCACAGGGTGCGACGGATGCGGTTTATCAGGCTGTGCGAACCAAATACCAGCGATTTTGCGCCACGATGGTTGGATAGCCTAACTAAAATGACTCTAGATTTCCCCGTCCTCTCAATCATTTATCGCCGTTTTACCGATGCAACAATCCGCTCCGCCATTTCCTCGATTTCTTTTTTATCCATCGGTGGGCGATCTTTCGCCTGAACGCTGTACTGCATCACATAAACCAGCAAGTCTGGCTGAACGTTTCTGGCGTGATGATCCCCGCGCACATACGCGACATAACCATAATCAACACGACCATCTTCAAATTCGGCTTTAGCAAATGTTCCTAATCCTTTGCGTCCATCCATTTCAATGGTGCGCCACTTAGGGCTGATTAATTCTTTATTGACGGAACGCCATTGATACTGCCAGTTCCACAGCCAAGTTACATATTCCTTGGGATCCATCTTTGTCTCTTCTCCGGCATCAGGTGCCATGCCAAGATCCTGAACAAATATTGAAACATCTGGATGTTCTTTTAATCGATAGGTAACGGCCATGTTGTGTGGTTCCTGACCAGAATCATCGGCGATAAAACCGTAGGGAATACAAAACCCTTGTTTATTTGGAACTTCATACAACTCGCGTGGAGTAAATCGGCTTAATAACGATTTAACCTCAGGCTCTTTTTTATGCCACTGGTTTTCTGCGGTTTGTGATTGGTCCTCGAGATAAGGCTCTCTCTTTGCCCAAAATTGATAAATTCTCCCATCACCATTTATCTGAACAGAATAGGTTCTTCTACTGTAAACGGTGAATGCATTCATGTCATCTTTTACCAAAAACCCATGAATACGGTTAAAATCTTCTTCAGAAGTCATTGGCTCATTGTAGAGTGAGAAGTCCTGCTCTTCTAACAACCTATTGGATAGTTTGCTGAATTCATAGTCATCTATTACTTTTTCTCGGTAATGTTTGAAATTAATTTCATTCTTGCTTTTTGATGAGATTCCAACTTTATATTTATCATAATAAAACTCGGAAAACTGAGCCTGAACACTATCATCTCCATTTCCATACTGGCTTTCACTAAAAGTAATCTCTGGCGTCTTAAATCGTTTTATAATAACATCCAGCTTTCTCATTTTATCGGGTCTTGGGTTCGTAAATTCTGCCAATGGGTATAATGCGATTTCTGCACCGATTGGAAGTTCAAATTCATAATAGCCTACACACTCACTACCCCACTGAACACTTGATGCATTAGATGATAAAGAATAACTAAGGAAAAAAAATGAGGTAAATAATGCTTTCATTAAATATCTTCCTTCTGGTTTTTCATCTTGATATTCATTGCAATGTGTTCGTTGCGATTGCTCTCCCCATTTAGTCCTGCAATTAGTCTCATATTATAAGGGATTAGATTATCCTCCCCATTGGTCCATTTCACTGAAAGAGAAGTAAAGTATCCATTTAGATTCTTCAAATTATCTCGGCTTAAAAAACTGTTGTTTTTATATTTAGACCAAAATTCAGTTGAAAATGGCATGTAATTGCAATCAGTAATCGAGTTTATCTGATTTGCAGATAGAATTGGCCATATTGAAGAGTTAAGATCACTGTCTTCTTCATTTACATCATCTGCGAATGAATTCTTTCCTGTGTTGTTTTCAGTTTTTTTTATATCCCGTGGAATGAAATTAAAAACTCTCTCATAAATATTAGAGTTATTTTTAGCTATCTCCTGAATTTTTTCCCAGCTAGCTTTCAGTGCTGGTTTATCCAGTGCATCTTCACACTCAGCAGCCGCGCTGCCCATCCACTTACGCCAGGCCTTCTGACGCAGATCTCTGGCAAATGTGCGGCACGGCTCAGGTGTACCGCTGCCGTCAAGGTCATTAACACTGTGATCCATATCAGCTATTGTCACTGCCAGCTCAGAATCGCCATCGCCCAGCAGACTGCGATCGTTGATGTTGGCGCTGCCCACCAGCACCCAGCGATCGTCAACGATCATCAGCTTGCTGTGCACGTAAATTTGCTCGGTGACTGGCTGGCCGTTCAGCTCACCGTGATCGCGCATGTTCAGCAGGGTTACAAATTCGTAGCAAGCCTCAATGTCGATATCCAGATAACCGTCGCCGCACGCCTCTTCCAACTTAGGTATTTGTCGGTGCCACTCTTTTCGTGGCACCTGCATTTCTTCCAGTTGCTGTTTCACCCACAGGGTGCGGCGGATGCGGTTTATCAGGCTGTGCGAGCCAAATACCAGCGACTGCCGCGTCAGGTGGATCTGCGCCACGATGGTGGGATCGTCCAGCCGGCCTTCCGGATAGACCGGCAGCATGATGTAGACGTGAAACGGCATCGGATTAAACGAGATAATGTGGCCCTTTATTTTGTTGGCTAACCACTCAGCCACCTGATTTTCGGGTGCGGGCTTGTCAGGAAATCTGCGCGTAATAAAAGCTCCGGCAGAGGGGGTTATACTTTTTGCCACCGGACTTAGCGCCTTCGGCCCCTTGATCGAAGACTCGCCAAACGCCGAAACGAAAAACTGGTTCTCGATATAAATATAATGGTCGGCCTTGTCGATCAGCAGCTTCATCGCGTCCATCACGTCATGCTGCGTTTTGCTCTCCGGCGGCTTCCCGCGCAGCGGCCGTTTCTGCTCGCTCCGACACATCTCCTGCGATGCGCTGCGTAATACCTGAACGTGGCAGGAACCGACTCGCTCAGGACGCGTCGCCGGGATGTGCAGTTCTGGCGTCTGTGTTAGCAGTGACGATTTGGGATAGTGCGGTGGATAGCTGTTCCAGCGCAGAACAAAGTTGGCTATCAGGTCATATACCGCCGGACCTTCAATCTCCACCTGATAATCCTGCCACGGCATGCGCGGCTGGATTTTTGCGTCCAGATAGGTGCTTTCTTTAGCCTTGCCCGGCGACTGGCTTTCACGTCGCGTCAGTACCGCGTCAATAATGCGCGTAACGCTAACGGCCTCGCGCTTTTTCGCCTGTTCATGTGCATTAGGATCGCGATCTAATCGCGGATCCGCATGTGGCGTTGCGTACTCTTCCATCGGGTTGTAGCCCCGGCCCGCAGCCATCACGGGTACGCAGGGATTGTACATGTTCATCCCCTGACGGCCTGCTGTATCAGCCTGCATGCCATAGTTGTCATCGTAACGACCGTAGGCGAGGTCGATGCCGCCGACAAAAGCCAGTCGCTCATCAACAATGACGCATTTCTGATGATGAGAGAAAAACTTGCCGGATTTTGAGCCGGCGCGCCGCACTTGCTGTTGGCGGAAAATAATCTATTAGCGCTTTTTAATTGACGCAACGATATGTTCTGCCATTTTCTCCAGTTCTTGGTGATCGAATGGAGGATTGACTGTAGCCTGAGTACCCTTACGCATTATGAAAAACATAATGGTTGGTTCATCCGGTGTTTTGCCTTTGACGTAAGCAACGTAGCCATAATCGACAGATTTATCGTAACGGGTGAATTTTGCAAAAGCGGCTACGGCTTTGCGACCATCAATTTTTGGATAGCTAAAGCCTTTCCCATAAAGCTTTATATTCCGGAATTTTGCCCCATAAATACGGTTCCAGAACTCAGTAACATATTCTTTCTCATTCATATCAAATTTTGGCCGATTATTACCTGGGCCAGGATCTGATGTCAGAGTTTGAAAGAGGATCGTCACATCAGGATGATCTTTTAACCGGTAGGTAACAGCCATGTTGTGTGATTCATGACCGGAATCATTAGCTATGAATCCGTAAGGAATGCAAAAGCCTTGTTTATTTGGAACTTCATACAACTCACGTGGGCTAAAACGGCTTAGCAGAGATTTGACTTCTGGCTCTTTTTTATGCCACTGGTTTTCTGCGGTTTGTGATTTATCATCAAGATAATCATCTTTTTTTGACCAGAACTTATATAGACGATGTCCGCTGCTAATATTAAGTGTGTATCCTCTAAGTTCATATGTTGAAAATGCATTGTTATAATCTTTTATTAAAAAACCATAAACTCTGTTAGACTCCATTTCTGAAGGAAGGGGTTCATCAAATAATTCAGAGTCGCGCTTTTCTAATTGCCGCCCTGATGCAGCTATGAATTCGTAATCACTTATAGTATTTTTTTTATATTCCAATAAGTTAATGACGCTTGGATTTTTTGATGAAATGCCGACCTTAAATTTTTCATAATAAAACTCTGAGAAATCAGCCTGAAATCTATTCAGATTGCTTTCTCGGGATTTTGTTCCAAATGTGATCTCCGGCTTCTTGGTTCTTTGTATTAAGATGCCATAATCACTGCGTGGTTCTTTAGCCGGCGAAATTAAGCTATTGATTGGGTACACTGCAACCTCCAATTCTGAGGGCAGATTCATCTGATAGTAACCCACACACTCATCGTTCCATTTCTGTCCCATCGAGTATTTAGATATTAATATAGACGAAAATAAAAAAAAGATATTAATCTTCTTCATGTAATAACTCTTTTGTTATCAGTCGAATTTATTGATAGCTGCAAATCACTAGTTTTCTGGTCGTTTCTAGCGATTAGTCGCATATTGAATGGAATAAGGTTATTCTCTCCTGAGGTCCACTCCGCTGGCAATAGAGTGAAATATCCATCGATTTCATTTAGTCGATTTTTTTTTGAGAATTTATTCATGTTGTACTCAAACCAAAACCTCTCTGAAAAGGGCATTTTTTCTCTATCAGATGGTTGGTTTGTTTTATTCACCGCGAGTGTAGGCCAGATTGAAGATGCCAATACATCTCTATTAAGTTTCGGCCTTTCGCCTTCATAATATTCATCATCTCTAGAAATTTGTAATTTAAATATATCTCGAGGTGTGAAGTTGAAAACAGTTTCGTATGCTATAGCATTTTTCTTGGCTATACTCTGAATCTTCTCCCAGCTCGCTTGCAGTGCTGGTTTATCCAGTGCTTCTTCACATTCAGCCGCTGCGCTGCCCATCCATTTACGCCAGGCTTTTTGGCGCAGGTCTCTGGCAAACGTGCGGCATGGCTCTGGCGTGCCGCTGCCGTCAAGGTCATGAACGCTGTGATCCATATCGGCTATTGTCACTGCCAGCTCAGAATCGCCATCGCCTAGCAGGCTGCGGTCGTTGATGTTGGCGCTGCCCACCAGCACCCAGCGATCGTCAACGATCATTAGCTTGCTGTGCACGTAAATCTGCTCGGTCACAGGCTGGCCGTTCAGCTCATCGTGGTCGCGCATATTCAGCAGCGTAACGAACTCATAGCAAGCCTCAATATCGATATCCAGATAACCTTCGCCGCACGCTTCTTCAAGTTTAGGTATCTGCCGATGCCACTCTTTTCGTGGCACCTGCATTTCTTCCAGTTGCTGCTTCACCCACAGGGTGCGGCGGATGCGGTTTATCAGGCTGTGCGAGCCAAACACCAGCGACTGCCGCGTCAGGTGGATCTGCGCCACGATGGTGGGATCGTCCAGCCGACCTTCCGGATAGACCGGGAGCATGATGTAGACGTGGAACGGCATCGGATTGAACGAGATAATGTGGCCCTTTATTTTGTTGGCTAACCACTCAGCCACCTGATTTTCGGGCGCGGGCTTGTCCGGAAATCTGCGCGTGACAAACGCGCTGGCCGAGGGGTTAATACTGCTTGCCACCGGACTTAACTTTTCACTGCCTTCTACTGATGAGACGCCAAACGCCGAAACGAAAAACTGGTTCTCGATATAAATATAGTGGTCGGCCTTGTCGATCAGCAGCTTCATCGCGTCCATTACGTCATGCTGCGTTTTGCTCTCCGGCGGCTTACCGCGCAGCGGCCGTTTCTGCTCGCTCCGACACATCTCCTGCGATGCGCTGCGCAATACCTGAACGTGGCAGGAGCCGACTCTCTCAGGACGCGTCGCCGGGATGTGCAGTTCTGGCGTCTGTGTCAGCAGTGACGATTTTGGATAGTGCGGTGGATAGCTGTTCCAGCGCAGAACAAAGTTGGCTATCAGGTCATATACCGCCGGACCTTCAATCTCTACCTGATAATCCTGCCACGGCATGCGCGGCTGGATTTTTGCGTCCAGATAGGTGCTTTCTTTAGCCTTGCCCGGCGACTGGCTTTCACGTCGCGTCAGTACTGCGTCAATAATGCGCGTCACGCTAATGGCCTCGCGCTTTTTCGCCTGTTCGCGTGCATTAGGATCGCGATCTAATCGCGGATCCGCATGTGGCGTTGCGTATTCTTCCATCGGGTTGTAGCCCCGGCCCGCAGCCATCACGGGGACACAGGGATTGTACATGTTCATCCCCTGGCGGCCTGCCGCATCGGCCTGCATGCCATAGTTGTCATCGTAACGACCGTAGGCAAGGTCGATGCCGCCGACAAAAGCCAGTCGCTCATCAACAATGACGCATTTCTGATGATGAGAGAAAAACTTGCCGGATTTTGAACCGGCGCTCAGCACGTGAAATGCCCGACGTCCGACATGACTGTTAAGAGCAGCAAAAACGCGTTCGGTGGCGGCCGAGTAAGTTTCCATTGGGTAGGGATCTTTCCAGGGCATGATGTACACCTTGAGCGACGGTGCGGCCATCACCGCCGCCAGTAGTGAATCGACCAGCCTCACACCGTC
The DNA here is from genome assembly GCF_002858935.1 of Pantoea endophytica. Classification (GTDB taxonomy): domain Bacteria; phylum Pseudomonadota; class Gammaproteobacteria; order Enterobacterales; family Enterobacteriaceae; genus Pantoea; species Pantoea leporis. The sequence continues at coordinate 8,538 of NZ_PJRT01000029.1, forward strand.
AGCCAACTGGGCATCCCAGTTGACTTGCCAGCCAGTGATGTAAATGGTTTTCTGCGCCTGTGTAAAAGCTTCCAGCAGCGCAGCAAAATACTCTTTGCCGCCGAGGTGCGCTTTCACACGATTGCCAGCTGTGAACTGTGCAAAACCATTGTGCACCCAGTGATTCATCGTTGCCGTAGCGATGTGGCTGGTATCCTTGTCTTCATCGAAGTAGACCGCACAGCTGTGCGGATAATCGTTAAAACTGTCGCCTGACATGTTATTTCTCCTCCTTGAGGTCCGGCTGTGAAGCCTCTGTTTGCTGTTCCTTGCGAATGCATTGCGTGAACGCCGAGAAGGGAACATCGCTGCCGCTAGCCCGGTTAAACGCGCGGTGATAACCCAGTGCATCCAGTGCGCAGGCCTCTTTCACCGCCTCATCTGCTGTAGATGGGATGATGCTTAGCCGTATGCGCAGCACGCGCTGTCCACTCACCAGCCATAACCGATCTGCATGCTGTTTCGCCAATTCAGACAGATGCGTTTGTTGCTCTACAGATAGCAAACGGCCCTGAGAGTCGGATTCTCCACGCATAACAATTTCATCGGTGCTCATCGCCTCACTTTTAGACTGCGCGATGACAATTTGCCAACCACGCTGAGTATGGGCATGACCAGCCGAACCTGGTGCATCGCCCAGATAAATTAACGGCTTAAGCGCGCGGTGACCTGCTTGCTCCGCAAACCGGTCTGCCAGCGGCATCACCGGCATTTCGACCGGCATCTTCCGCGCCACCGCCTTGTGCGTGCGCATAGTCTTGCGCGCATACTTTGACTCGGTGCCGTACTCAATCCGCCCGGCTTCCAGCTTCAGGTAACTGCCGCCGCCTATCAGCACGATGCGTTTCTTGCTGGCGAACAGTATGTCCTGCTCCGCGCTCATGCTCAGCTTCTTCGCTGCCATGATTTTCATCGCCGCATTCTGCGCTTCAACCTTTATCGGCCCTTCACCCGCAATCAGACTCAGCTTATCTTGGTGCGCAAACAGCCCGACTTTTTCGCCCGCCATCAGGTTGACGTTGCCCATCGCCCCGGCGCTGATGTCACCGCCCGCGTTGATGTGGATGTTCTCCGCCGCCGCCATCTGCAGGTGCTCGCCGCTGGTGAACGCCACGCCTTCGGGGGCGGAGAAGTGAATCAGCTCGTTCAGCGGCTGCAGGCGCTTGCTGAACATCTCACGCTGCACGTTGATATCGACAATCAGCGCGTCAACCTGCTCCTGCACCAGCTTCAGCTGCTCGATTTGTTTAATCGCAATCTCGATTTCGCGCAGCGTGGTCGCCATGTCCAGCACCTCGCCCACGCCTTTGGTCTGGCCATCGGCGGTGACGAATAAACCTTTCGCCACGCGTATCACACCGTGTTCGTCGGTGTGCAACTCAAAGCCGCTGCCACGCGGTTTGTCCTGCTTATCGGTGATGTGGCCCTGATTAAGCTGGGTTTTACCATATTCAGTAGTGAGCGCGATGTGTTCCGCGCCGCGCTTGTCTTCCATGCGCAGTTCGTTGTTCGCAGGCGTGCGCAGGGTGTTCTGGCTGCGGTTGTCGCGGCTGACGACGTCGGGATGTTCGGAATCGTGAAAGGCGTGCGCGATGTACGGGCGGTCCGGGTCGCCGCCGTCAAAGGCGATTCCCACTTCGGTGCCCCGAATCAGCGGCGCGTGAAAACCGTAATCTCTGCCGGCGTAGGGTTTTGCCAGCCGCACCCACAGATAGCTGTAGCCTGATTCGCTGAACAGGCGGTCCACGTCGAGCTTCACCCGGTAGCGTCCGTGCTCGTCGAGATGTGCGTAGATATCATCAGCGTTGCGGCTTTCAATCCGCGCCGGATGCGTGCCGACAATCTCCGGACGTGGCAACGTAGCGGGGCGGAAGCAGAAGTGTTCGCTGTACGGCATGCCCCAGACGGAAACGTGCAGGCGCGAATCGCGCGAAGCGATGAAGGTCACCAGCGTCATCACCACGCCGTTCTGCAACGCACGGATAACCTTGCCCTGTGACTCCAGCACCGCGCCCGGCGTCAGATGCGAGGCGTTGCTGAACAGGTGCACGTAATCGGCACGCTTCAGCTCGCGCTCGTGGGCGATGCGCGCGTAAAACCGCCCGGACTCGGTTTCGTCCTCTTCACCGGGATTCCGATATGGGCCGATATAGCGATAGTGCCCGCCGGTGGTAGTGGCATCGCTACCTACAGCCGCATCGGCATCGCCCGGTTCGCCAGCCTGGCGATAGTTGTAGTCGCGCACGCGCACGCTGCCGGTTACCACGTTATGCCAGGTGCGCACGCCCCACACCGACTCACGTTCACCGTCGTGCAGGCCCGAAAGTTCCGCGTACGGCAGCGCCACATCAAACTGATAGCCCTGCTGCGAATCGGCAAAAATCAGCGTTTCCTGTTCGGTAACCGCATTCATCCCGGAACGGAACCAGATGCCGACCTCCGCCAGAATGCGCTGCAGGAACTGCAAATCACTCTCCTGCCACTGGGTAATCAGCTCGCGCGCCGGGTATTCACGCGTCAGGCGGAAATCAAAATCCGGCCCTTCGAAACCGTGCTGGCGCAGCAGCTGCTCCGCCAGCTCCGGCGCGCTGAGGTTCTGGAATATCCGGCTCTCGCAGGTTAGCTTCATCAGCGCAAGGCGGGATTCGAGGATGATGCGGTAGTGCGTCTGGTCAGCGCTCTGGCTGAGCCACTCCATGCGGGTGATGACGCCGTGCACCACCTTGCCGCTGCGCATCCTCAGGCTGGCAAATTTGTTCAGCAGCTCGTCTTTAACCGGCAAATTGGTGGTGAACTCGATGTCCCAGCGGAACGGCTCGCTTAGCGCCTCGCGGCCGCGAAAGCGCAGCACGTCAGGGCGCATTGACGTGTTGTTGATGGTAAGGGTGTAAAGCGAGAGTGAAGCCGTGGCAATGAAATCTTTCAACGTGGCACCTTCCTGGTTCCGTTTAGCCGTCAGATGACGGTTAATCCACAAATTGAGAAGGGTGATTCTGTGGTAAATAATCAGGATGGGCAACTACTTTATTGTGTCTTTTGTGCGCAATGAGTAGATGTAATAAGTTGATTCGATAAGAAGTATGGGATTTAACAGCGCGAGATATCGCGCTGTTAAAGGCAGGTCGATTTTATTATTTTGATGTTGGCTTCAACCACTCTTTCACCGGCAGGAAATCGCGGTACAAGGCGGCTTCGGGGGAATCGGCTTCTGGCTGATAATCGTATTCCCAGCGCACCAGCGGTGGCATCGACATCAAAATGGATTCGGTGCGGCCGCCGGTTTGCAGGCCAAACAGCGTGCCGCGATCCCACACCAGATTGAACTCGACGTAGCGACCACGACGATAGAGCTGGAACTGGCGCTCGCGATCGCCCCACGACAGGGCTTTGCGCCTGGCCACAATCGGCAGGTAGGCGTTGGCAAAACCGTTGCCGACTTCCTGCATGAAATCGAAGCAGTAATCGAAATCGGGCGTGTTCAGGTCGTCATAAAACAGACCGCCGATACCGCGCTGCTCGTCGCGATGCTTAAGGTAGAAGTAATCGTCGCACCACTTTTTGTAGCGCGGATAAACCTCCTCACCAAACGGCTGGCACAGATCGTGCGCGGTTTGATGCCAGTGCAGCGCATCCTCTTCGAAGCCGTAATAGGGCGTAAGATCGAAACCGCCACCAAACCACCACACCGGATCGGCGCCCGGTTTTTCCGCAATAAAGAAGCGCACGTTGGCGTGGCTGGTGGGCACGTAAGGATTGGATGGATGCACCACCAGCGATACGCCCATCGCTTCAAAGCTGCGCCCGGCCAGTTCAGGACGATGCGCGGTGGCGGACGCGGGCATTTGATCGCCATGCACGTGCGAGAAGTTAACGCCGGCTTGTTCAAACACCGCGCCATCACGCAATACGCGACTGCGTCCGCCGCCGCCGCCGGGACGTTGCCACTCATCTTCGGCAAAGCTCGCCTTGCCATCTTCCGCCGCTAATTGGGCGCAAATATCATCTTGCAGCGCCAGCAAAAAGGCTTTGACGCGGGAAATATCGGGATTGCTCATCAGTCACTCGTTCCGGAAATGTGCCGCGATTCTACCACAGGATAAAGACTATGCTTCGCGACGATCGACCTCATCGAAGTAGCGGGTGATGCCGTCGGCAATGGCGCTGGCAATTTTCTGGCGGAACGCCTGCGTGCCAAGCAGCTGCTCTTCACGCGGATTGGTAATGAAGGAGGTTTCCACCAGCACCGAAGGAATCGACGGCGATTTCAGCACCGCAAATGCAGCCTGTTCGGTGTGCTGGCTGTGCAGATGATGCACCGGGCGAATCTGATCGAGGACGTGTTTACCCAGCGTCAGGCTGTTGCGAATGGTATCGGTCTGCACCAGATCGAACAGAATCTGGTTGAGGTAATGATCTTTATCCTGCACCTCAGCACCGCCCACTTTGTCGGCATCGTTTTCACGCTGCGAAAGGTATCGCGCCATCGCGCTGCTGGCACCGCGATTGGAAAGGGCAAACACCGATGCGCCGTTAGCATCCGGGCTGGTGTAGCCGTCGGCGTGAATCGACATAAACAGGTTAGCGCCGTGCTGGTGGGCGATTTCGACGCGCTGATAGAGCGGAATAAAGTGGTCGCTGTCGCGCGTCAGGCGCACTTCGATGTGCGGATGCGATTGCAGCAGCGTCTTCACGGTATTGGCGATCGCCAGCACAATGTGTTTCTCTTCCGAACCCTCTTCGCCGACGGCGCCGGAATCGATGCCGCCGTGGCCGGGATCGATCATCACGATACGTTTGCCGTTGCTGGCGGGTTTCGGTGGCGTATGACGCGGACTGACGCGCAAATCGCTGTTCTGTTCTTTGGCCTGCACCGCACGCGGTGATAACACCGCCAGCGCTAAACCGGAAAGTATCAGTTGGCGACGATTGGTAAGCCGCTTAAGCAGTGAAATCTTCTTCATTTACGGGTCCATGGCAGGTAAATCCTGCCCAGTGTTATAGCGTAACAATAGCCAGGCAGCGACCTCGCAACTATTTCAAGTGTTTACTTTCTATTGCAACAGACTAACAGCGATGTCGCGCTTTTTTTGCTCCGTTGTCACGCGTGAGGGTTGCGCCTGGCAAAGAATGCGTGATAATCAGCGAATTGTGCCTAACAGCAGGGTAACGTCGATGGAAATCCGTTCTTTCCGCCAGGAAGATTTTGAAGAAGTGATCACGCTCTGGGAGCGTTGCGATTTGTTACGCCCATGGAACGATCCGGAGCTGGACATTGAACGCAAAATGAACCACGACGCGGAACTGTTTCTGGTCGCGGAAGTCGGTGGCGAAGTGGTCGGTACGGTGATGGGCGGCTACGACGGCCATCGCGGCTCCGTCTACTATCTGGCGGTGCATCCTGATTATCAGGGCCGTGGCTTTGCCAATGCGTTGATGAATCGTCTTGAGAAGAAGCTGATTGCGCGCGGTTGCCCAAAAATCAATTTGATGGTGCGCGAAGAGAACGATCAGGTGGTGGCGTTTTACGAAAAGCTCGAATACGAGCCGGTGGACTCGCTGCTGCTGGGCAAGCGTCTGATTGAAGATCGCGAGTATTGAGGGTCGGTTTGAAATACCTTCCCGAAGAGTACGATGCGAAAGGGCAGCTGCGGCTGCCGTTTCTTTTCTGGCTGATCCTGTTATTGCAGGCGCGCACCTGGCTGCTGCTGGTGATGGCGGGCGCATCACGCCAGCAGGGCAATGATTTGCTGGCGCTGTTCTATCCCGACCGCCAAAGCTTCTGGCTGGGGCTGGCGTTAGGCATTCCGGCGGCTATCGGCTTATTGCTGACCGGCTATCGCCAGCGCTGGCCGCGCCTGTGGCAAAGCTGGCGTCATGTATTGAGCGCATCGCTCCTTGTCAGCCTGCTGTGGCAGGGTTCCAGCCTGCTGCAAGGCGCCTTTCCCGACTCGCCGCTGCCGCTGTTATTGACGCTATTTGACCTGCTGGCGTTGTTCTGGCTGCAAACGCAACCTCGCCTGCGCGACTGCTTTCTGCCGGAACATCAGCAGGTCGAATAAACTTTTTGCCGGTTTGTGACTCCAACAGGCACGCCAATCGGCTTAGCAGATCAAGGAGTTTTCATGAAAGTTGTTCGTCACGCACTGCTGGTTAGCAGCATGGTTCTGGCCGGCTGCGCCAGTTCGGGTTCCTCTGGCAGCGCGAGCGATAGCGAAAGCCATTGGTACAATCCGCTTAGCTATCACTGGTCGGCGCTCAATCCACTCGGCTGGTTTGGTGGATCGCTGGAGGTCACCGAGCAAGGCGTTGCGGGCCTGACGAGCACCACCTCAATGTCGGAAGACGCCATCCATAAAGCGCTGAACGGCGATTACAAACTGCGTCAGGGCATGCGCACGCAGAATGGTCAGGTGATGGATTTCTGGCAGGCGCTGGATGGCGACAACGTTAAATTGGTGATTAACGGCAGCAGCAGCGTGGAGCGCATTGAAGTGCAGGATGCCGATGCCAAAGCGGCGGACGGCAGCAAGATCGGCGATCTGTTCAGCGACAAGTTCAGCAAAGCCTTTAACAACTGCAAAATGGTCACCGGCCTTGATGCACGCGATGTTGAGTGCCGTGCGCCGGGCAGCCAGCACATCTCCTACATTTACAGCGGTGAATGGCATGGTCCGGAAGGCTTGATGCCGTCGGACGATACCCTGAAAAGCTGGAAAATCAGCAAGATCGTTTGGCAGCGTTAAACCAGATAAAACTTGCTTAAAAACCCGCTCAAAAAGTGTGGCTTTCCGGTATGATGCGGGCGAAAAAATATCGTCTAACCTTCATGCCGGAGAGCATAGCAATGTCTCAGTTTCAGAGCGGGATCCTGTTGGAGCACCGCCGTTTCGCCATTTGGCTCGAAGCCCGCGTCACGGGCGATCTTGACGCGCTGCGCCAGGGCAGCAAATTCTTCTTACAGCAGCTTGAAGCGCTGCAGACGCAATTCAGTGATGCCGGATTGGGCGCGGTGATCGCCTTTGGTGATGCGCTGTGGCGCGATCTGCAAGGCAACGCTTCTGCACCTGAACTCAAAGCTTTCGCCGCGCTTGGTAACGGCATTGCGCCTGCCACGCAGCGCGATTTGCTGATCCATATTCAATCCCAACGACATGACGTGAACTTCGCGCTGGCTCAGGCGGCACTTAGCGCCTTTGCCGCTGCGGTCAATATCGAAGAAGAGACGCACGGTTTCCGCTGGATTGAAGATCGCGATCTGTCGGGCTTCGTCGATGGCACGGAAAATCCGCAGGGCGAAGCGCGCAAGGAGGTAGCGATTATCAGCGCAGGTGCGGATGCGGGCGGCAGCTATGTGTTTACCCAGCGCTGGGAGCACAACCTTAAGCTGTGGAATCGCATGGCGGTGGAGAAACAGGAAGCGATTATTGGCCGTACTAAAGAAACGGATGAAGAGCTGCCGAGTGATCAGCGTCCTGCGACATCGCATCTCAGCCGTGTCGATCTGAAAGAAGAGGGCAAAGGGCTGAAGATTCTGCGCCAGAGCCTGCCATACGGCAGCGCCAGTGGCACGCATGGGCTGTACTTCATCTCTTACTGCCATCGTCTCTACAATATCGAGCAGCAATTGCTGAGCATGTTCGGCGAGCGCGACGGCAAGATGGACGCCATGCTGCGCTTCACCAAACCGGTTAGCGGCAGCTACTTTTTTGCGCCGTCGCTGGATGCTTTGCAAGCGCTGTAACCTCTATGTATTAAGGTCAACCTGGCGCGATTCATCGCGCCGCTACGGATATCAGCCCTTATTTGTCGCGGCGCAATTTATTGCGCAATGAATCGCTTAGTGCCGATTTACATTTCCATTCGTCGCATAAACTCTCCCGCCGTCTTATGCCTTTTTAGACTTTGAAATCCCTAAACGATATATAAAACCGTTACAGCTTTCCCCTGAGTTATAAATACACTGACAGCATCTAATGGCATTGGCTTAACTGCCGTCTTTCAGGGTGCAGCATGACACTTCCGATTTCGAAAAAATGGCTTGGCGGTATCGCGCTGTCGTGTGCTTTAGCCGGTGCGGCGCAAGCGACCGAGTTGCTGAATAGCTCTTACGACGTTTCGCGCGAACTGTTCGTTGCCCTGAATGCACCCTTTGAAAAACAGTGGGACGCTGCCCATCCTAATGACAAGCTGACCATCAAGCAGTCGCACGCCGGTTCTTCTAAGCAGGCGCTGGCGATTCTGCAAGGGCTGCGCGCCGATGTGGTGACCTACAATCAGGTGACCGATGTGCAGGTGCTGCACGACAAAGGCCAACTGATTCCCGCTGACTGGCAACAACGTCTGCCAAACAGCAGCTCACCGTTTTACTCCACCATGGCGTTTCTGGTGCGTAAAGGTAACCCCAAGCAGATTCACAGCTGGGCCGATCTGGCGCGCGATAACGTGAAGCTGATTTTCCCTAACCCAAAAACCTCGGGTAACGGCCGTTACACTTATCTCGCCGCGTGGGGCGCTGCCGATCAGGCGGATGGCAAAGATAAAGCCAAAACCAGAGCCTTTATGGCGAAGTTCCTCAAGAACGTGGAAGTGTTTGATACCGGCGGTCGCGGTGCGACCACCACCTTTGCCGAGCGCGGTCTGGGCGATGTGCTGATCAGCTTTGAATCGGAAGTGAATAACATCCGTAATCAGTACGGCAAAGACGACTACGAAGTGATCGTGCCAAAAACCAATATTCTGGCGGAGTTCCCGGTGGCGTGGGTCGACAAAAATGTCGAGCACAACGGCACCATCGACGCGGCCAAAGCTTATCTGAATTATCTCTACACGCCTGAAGCGCAGAAAATCATCACCACTTACTACTATCGCGTGAATAACCCGCAGCTGATGGCGGAGCAGAAAGATCGCTTCCCGCAGACAGAACTGTTCAACGTCAAAGACGCCTTTGGCGGCTGGGATAACGTGATGAAAGTCCATTTTGCCAATGACGGTGAGCTGGACAAATTACTGGCAGCGGGGCGCGGTTAATGTTCGCGCTCGCTCAAAAACGTGTTTTGCCCGGCTTTGGACTGAGCCTCGGCACCAGCTTACTCTTCACCTGTCTGATTCTGCTGCTGCCGATCAGCGCGCTGCTGATGCAGCTGTCGCAAATGACGCTGGCGCAATACTGGGCGGTGATTAGCCATCCACAGCTGATCGCCGCCTATAAAGTGACGATTCTGGCGGCGGGCGTGGCCTCGCTGTTCAACGCCGTATTCGGCATGCTGATGGCGTGGATTCTGACGCGTTATCGCTTCCCCGGCCGCACGCTGCTGGATGGTTTGATGGATCTGCCGTTTGCGCTGCCGACTGCGGTGGCAGGTTTAACGCTGGCGGGTCTGTTTTCGGTCAACGGCTGGTACGGTCAGTGGCTGGCGCATTTTGATATTAAAGTCTCTTACACCTGGCTCGGCATCGCTGTGGCGATGGCCTTTACCAGCATTCCGTTTGTGGTGCGTACCGTGCAGCCGGTGCTGGAAGAGTTAGGTCCGGAATATGAAGAAGCCGCGGAAACGCTGGGCGCAACGCGCTGGCAGAGCTTCCGTCGCGTGGTGCTGCCAGAAGTGGCGCCGGCATTGCTGGCCGGCACTGCGCTGTCGTTTACCCGCAGCATCGGTGAGTTTGGCGCGGTAATCTTTATCGCTGGCAACATCGCCTGGAAAACGGAAGTGACCTCGCTGATGATTTTCGTGCGTCTGCAGGAGTTTGATTATCCGGCGGCGAGCGCCATCGCCTCGGTGATCATGGCGGCTTCTTTGCTGCTGCTGTTCGCGATTAACACCTTGCAGAGCCGCTTCGGCCGTCGCTTAGGAGGCCACTGATGGCGGAGATTTCACACATCAATCACGCCGACCGCCAGCCAATTAACTGGGGCAAGTGGCTGCTGATTGGCATCGGTGCGCTAGTTTCCATCCTGCTGCTGGTGGTGCCGATGGTTTCCATCTTCTGGGAAGCGCTCAACCAGGGTTTGGTTGCCTCGCTGAGTAACCTGAAAGATGGCGACATGCTGCACGCCATCTGGCTGACCCTTTTGGTGGCGCTGATTACCGTGCCGGTCAACATGGTGTTCGGTACGCTGCTGGCGTGGCTGGTGACGCGCTTCACCTTTCCCGGCCGCCAGTTGCTGTTGACGCTGTTTGATATCCCGTTTGCCGTGTCGCCGGTGGTTGCCGGCTTGATGTATCTGCTGTTCTGGGGCGTCAACGGTCCTGCCGGTGGCTGGCTGGATGCGCACAATATTCAGATTATGTTCTCCTGGCCGGGCATGGTGCTGGCCACCATCTTCGTTACCTGTCCGTTTGTGGTGCGTGAATTGGTGCCGGTGATGCTGAGCCAGGGCAGTCACGAAGATGAAGCGGCGGTGCTGCTCGGCGCATCCGGCTGGCAGATGTTCCGCCGCGTGACGTTGCCGAATATCCGTTGGGCGCTGATGTACGGCGTGGTGCTGACCAACGCACGTGCGATTGGTGAATTTGGTGCGGTCTCGGTGGTTTCGGGATCGATTCGCGGCGAAACCTATACCTTGCCGCTTCAGGTTGAATTACTGCATCAGGATTACAACACCGTGGGCGCCTTTACTGCCGCCGCGCTGCTGACCCTGATGGCAATCGTAACGCTGTTTCTGAAAAGCGTGGTGCAGTGGCGATTAGAGCATCAGCAGAAGCGCCTACAGGAGGAAAATCATGAGCATTGAGATTAAACAAATCAACAAATCGTTTGACCGCACATCGGTTCTTAACGACATCTCTCTGGATATTCCTTCCGGCAAGATGGTGGGGCTGCTGGGGCCATCCGGTTCTGGTAAAACCACGCTGCTGCGTATCATCGCTGGGCTGGAACATCAGAATAGCGGACAGATCCATTTCAATGGCAAAGACGTCAGCCGCATCCATGCGCGCGATCGTCAGGTGGGCTTTGTGTTCCAGCACTACGCGCTGTTCCGCCACATGACGGTGTTCGACAATATCGCCTTTGGCCTTACCGTTCTGCCACGTCGCGAACGTCCAGGTGCTGCTGAGATCAAACAGCGCGTTACGCGTCTGCTTGAGATGGTACAACTTTCCCATCTGGGCAACCGCTTCCCGGCGCAGTTGTCGGGTGGACAGAAGCAGCGTGTAGCGCTGGCGCGTGCATTGGCGGTAGAACCGCAAATTCTGCTGCTGGATGAGCCGTTTGGCGCGTTGGATGCGCAGGTGCGTAAAGAGTTGCGTCGCTGGCTGCGTCAGTTGCATGAAGAGTTGAAATTCACCAGCGTGTTTGTAACCCACGACCAGGAAGAAGCGATGGAAGTGGCGGACACCGTGGTGGTGATGAGCCAGGGCAACATTGAACAGGTTGGTACGCCAGATGACGTATGGCGCGATCCATCGACGCGCTTTGTGCTGGAATTCCTTGGCGAAGTGAATCGCTTTACAGGCGAAGTACACGGCTCGCAGTTCCATGTGGCCGCGCATCGCTGGCCGCTGGGCTACACGCCTGCGCATCAGGGCGAAGTTGAACTGTTCCTGCGTCCGTGGGAAATCGATATTTCACGCCAGAGCAGCCTGGAAACGCCTTTGCCAGTGCAGGTGCTGGAGATCAGCCCGCGCGGCCACTTCTGGCAGTTGGTCGTTCAGCCGAGCGGCTGGCAGGGCGAGGTGTTCTCCGTGGTGTTCGACGGCGATCACCATGCGCCGATGCGTGGTGAACGCCTGTTCGTTGGCCTGCAACAGGCGCGAATTTACCATGGCACTACGCCGCTGCGCCCGGTTGCCTTTGCCGAGAGCGCCTGATATTTTTGACACTCCTTCGGGCGGGATTTTCCCGCCCGTTTTATTTGCCCCTCTTTCGTCTGGAATTAAACCGTGACCACACTGGAAAATACCATCGGCAATACGCCGTTGATAAAGTTGCAGCGGCTGACGCCTGATAACGGCAGCGAGATCTGGCTAAAGCTGGAAGGCAACAATCCAGCCGGTTCCGTCAAAGATCGTGCGGCCTGGTCGATGATTCATCAGGCGGAGTTGCGCGGTGACATCAAACCGGGCGATACCTTAATTGAAGCCACCAGCGGCAATACCGGCATTGCGCTGGCGATGATCGCCGCGATGAAGGGCTACAAGCTGCGCCTGCTGATGCCCGATAACATGAGCCAGGAGCGCCAGGATGCGATGCGCGCCTACGGCGCTGAATTGCTGCTGGTATCGCGCGAGCAGGGCATGGAAGGGGCTCGCGATTTGGCGCAGGCGATGGCCGGTCGCGGCGAAGGACGCGTGCTGGATCAGTTCAACAATCCCGATAATCCGCTGGGCCACTATCTCACCACGGGCCCGGAAATCTGGCAGCAAAGCGCTGGCCGCATGACGCATTTTGTCTCCAGCATGGGCACCACCGGCACCATTACCGGCGTTGGACGTTACCTGAAAGAGTTCGCGCCGGCGGTGCAAATAATTGGCCTGCAGCCACAAGAGGGTAGCAGCATTCCCGGTATACGTCGCTGGCCTGAAGCCTATTTGCCTGGCATTTTCCGTCCGGAGTTAGTGGATGAGGTAATAGATATGGCGCAGCGCGAGGCGGAAGAGACCATGCGCGCGCTGGCGCAGCGTGAAGGGATTTTCTGTGGCGTCAGCTCTGGCGGCGCGGTGGCGGGCGCATTGCGTATCGCCACGGCCCAGCCAGGCAGCGTGGTGGTGGCGATTGTGTGCGATCGCGGCGACCGCTATCTCTCAACCGGCGTTTTCCACTGATCCCACCTTCCCACCGATGATTTGGCCTGCGCGTACTGTGATGGTACGTCCAGGCCATTTTTGTCTATAGTCTTCGTAATATTCGTCTGACGTAAGCAACGTAAGGATCGCGTAAAACCGGCTGCGTTCGTTGTGGACTCAGGACAAAATAGCGGCAATTTACACGAGAGATAACGATGAAAATTCTGCTGGTTGATGATGATGTAGAACTTGGCACCATGTTGAGTCAATACCTGATTGCTGAAGGTTTTGAAACACAACTGGTTTTAACCGGTAGCGCCGGGGTGGAAGGCGCGTTATCGGGCAACTATACCGCAATGATTCTCGACATCATGCTGCCTGATATGAGCGGCATCGATGTGCTGCGCCAGGTGCGGCAGAACAGCCGGTTACCGGTGATTATGCTGACGGCGAAAGGCGACAATATTGATCGGGTGATCGGCCTGGAAATGGGGGCGGATGATTACATGCCGAAACCGTGCTATCCGCGTGAACTGGTGGCCCGTCTGCGCGCCGTACTGCGTCGCTTTGAAGATCAGACTCCGCTGCCGGATAAGAAAGAGCTGCTGCGCTGGGGCGATCTCAGCCTCAATCCCGCCACGCGTATCACCGAATGGCAGGGCAAAGCGTTCGATCTGACGGCTTCAGAGTTTAACTTGCTGGATTTGCTGCTGCGTGCGCCGGATCGCGTGGTGTCGAAAGATGAGCTGTCGGAAAAAGGCCTTGGCCGTCCGCGCGAAGCTTACGATCGTAGCGTTGATGTGCATATCAGCAACATCCGTCAAAAGCTGGCTGCCTTAACCGCCGACAGCGTCAACATTGAAACTGTGCGCAGTATTGGTTATCGCATTCGATGAAACACAGCTATCGCGGCCGCATGTTCTGGAAGATTTTGCTGGGCTTCTGGATTGTGTTTGTCATCATCAGCCAACTGTTGTGGCTAGGCTTTACGCTCTCCGGTAATCGACATGAGCCGCCAGAGCTGGTGGCGATTCGGCGTATCGTTAATCTGCAAATGGCGTCAGCGGTTTCAGTACTGGAGCGCGGTGGTCCCAGCTCGCTTGATGACATGATGGCCGACTGGGAACCGAACGATCGGCAATTCTTCTCGGTGATCCAGCACGAAAAACCCGCTGCGACGCCCAACAATGCGCCGCCAGAAAGCATCAACGAACCCTTTCAGGGACCGTTTCCTGATGTGATTGTGCGCTGGGTAAAAGGGCAGGATGGCAAACAGTACGAGCTGCGTTACGACGTTAAAGGTCTGCGCGAAGACAGCTCAATGGGCGGCGGCCGCCCGCGCCGCATCCTGAATATCCCCGAACCGATGTTTACCTTCGCTGGCGCATTGGGGCTGCTGTTTAGCCTGCTGCTGGCGTGGAACCTGACGCGACCAATGCGGCAGCTGCGTGAGGGCTTTGCGCGCGTCTCCAGCGGTGATTTGTCGGTACGGCTCTATCCGGTGATGCGCAAACGCCATGATGAGCTCTCGAACGTTGCGCAGGATTTTGATGCGATGGTCGAGCGCCTCGATACGCTGGTGAAAGCGCGTGAGGAGCTGCTGCATGATATCTCCCACGAGCTGCGTTCACCGCTGGCGCGCTTGCAGCTGGCGACAGGCCTGGCGCGGCAGACGCCGGAATCCGTCGAATCCTCGCTCAATCGCATTGATGAGGAAGCCCGACGCCTCGACAAGATGATTGGCGAGCTGCTGACGCTTTCGCGCGCTGAGCACGAAAGTATGCCTGGGGAACAATATTTCGACCTTACCGGCCTGCTGCATGCGGTGGTGACCGATGTGCGCTACGAAGCGCAGATTCCCGGCGTGATTGTCGATTTTCAGGTGGATGAGAATGCCGATTACACCGTTCACGGCAATGCGGAACTGATTCGTCGTGGTGTGGAGAATGTGCTGCGCAATGCGCTGCGATTCTCGCACAAAGGGCAGCACATCAACGTGCGGCTGCAGGCGGAAAATCAGTGGCTGGCAATTAGCGTGCGCGATCAAGGGCCGGGCGTGGACGATGAGAAGCTTTCGAGCATCTTCGATCCTTTTGTACGGGTTAATTCTCCGCTGATGGGCAAAGGCTACGGTTTGGGGCTATCGATTGTGCGTAAGGTGATTCTGGCGCATCACGGTGAAGTTCAGGCGGTAAATCGCCCGGAAGGTGGTCTGGAGTTAACGTTAAGGTTACCGCGCTGGAAGCAGGAATAAGGCTTAGTGCAGTCGGTCAGGACAACGGGGCAGATCGTAAAGACGGCATAAACCGTCCCTGGGCCTCGGCTCGCGCCTTCCCTGGCGCGAGACGCTTTACTCCTCTGCCCCGACGTCCCGACCTCTTCCCGCATTGTGCGCGTTGAAAGATGCAAGAGTAGGGCAGTCTTAAACAAAAACGGCACCCATTGGGTGCCGTTTTGCAATTCTCACGAATCGGCCAAAGCTTACTTTTTGATGCGGATAACCGGAGTCTCGCCCACAGTTACCTGACCGGAGAGTTTGATCAGGTCTTTAATCTCGTCCATGTTCGAGATTACAACTGGCGTCAGCGTGGATTTCGCTTTCTCTTCCAGCAGTGCCAGATCAAACTCGATCACCACGTCGCCTTTCTTAACCTTCTGGCCTTCTTCAGCGATGCGTTTGAAACCTTCACCTTTGAGCTCAACCGTGTCGATACCGAAGTGAACAAACAGTTCGATACCGTTATCAGACTCGATTGAAAATGCGTGGTTAGTTTCGAAAATCTTGCCGATAGTACCATCAACCGGTGCAACCATTTTGTTGCCGGTTGGTTTGATTGCGATACCGTCACCCACGATTTTCTCAGCGAATACCACATCAGGTACGTCTTCGATATTTACGATTTCGCCTGACAGAGGCGCAACGATATCAATAGTGCCTGACGCGCTCTCTGATTTTTCGCCAAAAAGTTTAGAAAACAAACCCATGATCTTCTCCTAAGCAGTAATTTGAGGCTAGCGTCCGTGGATCAGCAGAGCGTTTTTTCTTTAATGAACTTGTTGACCAAATTCATCAAATCATCCGCTGTTGGTTGATCCAGAGCCTGCTCCGCCAATGCCTTCGCATCTTCGAAATTAGTATTACGAATGATTTTCTTGATGCTTGGGATTGAAATGGCGCTCATGCTGAATTCGTCCAGCCCCATTCCCAGTAACAGTAGTGTAGCACGTTCATCACCAGCCAGCTCACCACACATGCCGGTCCATTTCCCTTCGGCATGTGATGCGTCGATCACTTGCTTAATGAGGCCAAGAACAGACGGCGTCATTGGGTTATAGAGGTGTGAAATCAAATCATTACCACGATCGACCGCCAGAGTATACTGCGTCAGGTCATTTGTCCCAATACTAAAGAAGTCGACTTCTTTCGCCAGATGGCGAGCAATCACTGCAGATGCTGGCGTTTCAACCATGATGCCCACTTCAATGGTCTCATCAAAGGATTTGCCTTCTTCACGCAGTTGCGCTTTCAGCAGCTCCAGTTCGCCTTTCAGAATGCGAACTTCTTCTACTGAAATGATCATTGGGAACATGATGCGCAGTTTACCGAATGAGGATGCACGCAGAATCGCGCGCAGCTGCGCATGCAGAATCTCTTTACGGTCCATGGCGATACGAATCGCGCGCCAGCCGAGGAACGGGTTGTCTTCTTTCGGCAGGTTCATGTAAGGCAGATCTTTGTCGCCGCCGATGTCCATGGTACGCACGATAACCGCCTGCGAACCCACGGCTTCAGCCACGGCTTTATACGCCTGGAATTGTTCTTCTTCGGTTGGCAGTGAATCACGGTCCATAAACAGGAACTCGGTACGATACAGGCCAACACCTTCC
Source organism: Pantoea endophytica (assembly GCF_002858935.1). Lineage (GTDB taxonomy): Bacteria > Pseudomonadota > Gammaproteobacteria > Enterobacterales > Enterobacteriaceae > Pantoea > Pantoea leporis. The sequence goes on from NZ_PJRT01000029.1 coordinate 25,190, forward strand.
GCACCGTTGCGTTCAGCACCGGCAACATCACGCACGGTACCGATGTTAGCGCAGACTTCAACCTGATGGCCGTCCAGCGTAATGGCTGGCAGATCTTTCAGTTTCGCCAGTTCATGCTTTTCAGACAGATATTGAGTCTGAATTGCTTTCAATTCTTCCTGCACGTCATCAGTTGGATTGACGTAAATTTTGTTGTTCACGCCATCAACGATCAGGAAATCACCGTTTTTCACGGTGGCAGTCACGTTGCCGGTGCCGACAATCGCAGGCAGCTCAAGCGAACGCGCCATGATCGAGGTGTGAGATGTACGCCCACCCAGATCGGTAATAAAGCCCAGCACCTTTTTCAGGTTCAGCTGTGCGGTTTCTGACGGCGTTAAATCTTTCGCCACCAGAATAGATTCGTCAGCAATCGCACTCAGGTCGACAATGTGCAGACCGAGAATGTTCTGCAGCAGACGCTTACCAATATCACGTACGTCAGCCGCACGCTCTTTCAGGTATTCGTCATCCAGCTCTTCCAGTGCAACGGCCTGGCCTTCAATCACGGTGTGAGCAGCGGCGTCCGCGGTAGCATGGTCTTTCTTGATGAGGTCGATGATTTCCTGCTCAAGCTCTTCGTCTTCGAGCAGCATGATGTGACCTTCAAAGATCGCCGCTTTCTCTTCACCGAAGGTTTCACCGGCTTTAATGCGAATGGCTTCGAGCTGTGAAGCAGCTTTGCTGCGTCCATCAAGGAAGCGCTGAACTTCCTGCTCAACCTGATCGTCAGTAATTTTTTTACGGCTGATGACGATCTCATCTTCCTTCAGCAAAAGTGCGTTGCCGAAAGCGATACCCGGTGATGCTAAAATGCCTGAAATCATAACCCTACCTTTTAATCACGATGGCTCATTGACCCGATGCGTCGCCACTGTCGCGGAGCAGTACTCTAAAGATGCAATAACGCGGACAGATTGTCCGCGATCAAGATATTTGCACTCAATGGGGCAAAGGGGTCGGTTTAGTTGCGAACTGAGCCGGTTACTCCAGCTCAGCCATCAGCTTGACCAGGTGCTCAACCGCTTGCTGCTCGTCTTCACCTTCAGCAGACAGCGTAACAACCGTACCTTGAGTCAGACCCAAAGTCTGCAGTTTAAACAGGCTTTTCGCGCTGGCAGATTTGCCATTAGAGGTCACATTGATTTCTGACTTAAAAGCCTTTGCTTCTTTGACGAACTGGGCTGCAGGACGAGTATGAAGGCCGTTAGGTGCGGTAATGGTAACTTCTTGCTGGAACATTCTATTTCCCCAACTTTATCAGGTTTGGTGTTATGGATCTAAAGTCTAGCCTGGAGCCGTAACTTTAGCCTGTGTAGGTGCGCTGGTATGGCTTTAAGCTCACCATAAAATGCGCTCGAATGAGTACGTCATTAACAGTGACAGATCAAAAACTGCACGAATGCGTCACTCTTCTCATTATGCCGTGATTCGCCGTTTCGCCAAATCAGTAAATCGATTCAGCTTGATCCACTTCAAAGGCAGATTAATTTCAGGCACCGAAATAATTGGAAGCTTAAATACCAGAGCCGCATCACTGAAAGCAATCTGTCTGGTGATAAAAGTGAGATCTGCACCACAAAAAAGCACCCATTCGGGTGCTTTTTTCGTCAGTTTCAGACTTTAAGCATCACTGCTGGAGTTCTTTCTCAGTGAAGAGATCGGCAAACAGCGCGGTACTTAAATAACGTTCGCCGGAGGAGGGCAGAATCACCACGATGTTCTTGTTGGCGAAGGCTTCATCTTCTTGCAGCTTCAGCGCGGCAGCAACGGCAGCACCTGAGGAGATACCTGCTAAAATACCTTCTTCTTCCATCAGCTTACGGGCGGTGCTAATGGCTTCTTCATTGGTGATCGCCACTACGCGGTCGATCAATTCCAGATCAAGGTTGCCAGGAATGAAGCCGGCACCGATGCCCTGAATTTTATGTGGGCCTGGTTTGATCTCTTCGCCCGCCAGTGCCTGAGCAATAACCGGTGAATCTGTTGGCTCAACGGCAACTGTAATCAACTCGGTCTTGCCTTTGGTATTCTTGATGTAACGGCTCACGCCTGTCAGCGTACCGCCGGTGCCCACGCCCGCAATAAACACGTCCACTTCGCCGTCGGTGTCTTCCCAAATTTCTGGACCGGTGGTTTTTTCGTGGATTTCCGGGTTGGCTGGGTTGCTGAACTGCTGCAACAGCACATATTTGTCCGGATCGCTGGCGACAATCTCTTCCGCCTTCGCGATGGCACCTTTCATGCCTTTAGGACCTTCGGTTAGCACCAGGTTAGCTCCCAGCGCTTTCAGCAGCTTGCGGCGCTCAATTGACATGGTTTCTGGCATGGTTAGCGTCAGCTTGTAACCGCGCGCTGCGGCGACGTAAGCCAGCGCAATACCGGTGTTACCGCTGGTTGGTTCAACCAGCTCAACGCCCGGCTTCAAAATACCGCGTTTTTCCGCGTCCCAAATCATATTGGCACCGATACGGCATTTGATGCTGAAGCTCGGGTTGCGCGACTCGACCTTAGCCAGAATGCGGCCGTTACCGATGCGGTTCAGTCGAACCAGCGGCGTATGACCAATTGTCAGAGAGTTGTCTTCATAGATCTTACTCATAGCTCGTCCTTAACTGTATGAAATATTGGGAACCCTCAGAGCATACCTTTTCTAATGATGTGCGGAAGGAAAGAAATCGCATATCTATATAGCGCACAACCATAAGCCTTACGCAAAAATGCATAAGACGATTTAAAGCTTTAGCGGCGCGCATGTTGTGCATGATAACGATCCACCCACATGGCCGTTGCACCGCATACCGCAACCGGCAGAATCGCCAGATTGATAATCGGGATCATGGTGAACAGGCTAACCAGCGCACCAAATTGCATATTTGCGCTTTTGTGCTGGCGCAACGCCTGGCGCATCTGCTGGAAACTCACTTTGTGGTTATCAAATGGGTAGTCGCAATACTGCACGGACAACATCCACGCACTGAATAAAAACCATAGAACGGGCGCCACCGTTTGTCCAAAGCCGGGGATAAAGTGCAGCAACAGCAAACCAAGCGCACGCGGCAAATAGTAGCCGAGCTTCTGAAACTCTCGCTTCATGATGCGCGGTATGTCTTTTATCAGGCCCACCCAACCGCTATCTGGTAATGGCGTTCCGGTCAATCGCCCTTCAAGCTGCTCGGCGAGCAAGCCACAGAAGGGCGCGGCAATCAGATTTGCCAGAGTCGAAAAGAAGTAACTGAATACCAACACAATCGAAATCACTGAGAGCGGCCATAGCAGATAACTCAGCCACTGCAGCCAGTCAGGGATATGTGACATTAAAGCCGGGATCCACTGCCCCAAGCGCTGAAACAACCAGATAAAGGCACCGCCAAGTAGCACGATGTTGATCAGTAGCGGCATGATGACATAGCGACGAATGCCGGGCAGGCGCACCAGTTTCCATCCTTCAGCGAAGTAGTGAACACCATTAAATGTTGAGACCGAATTTCCTGCGGGCATAGCGAGCCTTTCTCCTAAATATAGCGGCGCGTCCATCATAACCTGGCTTTTTATCGGCTTCAGGCAGTGTTTGCGCGAAAAAACAGCAAAAAAGCGTGGGGCAGCTATCTAATTTGTCAGAAAATACTGCACAGACTTGCACTTGTTTAGCTGGGCAAATACAGTTAGAGGATAAAGTTTGCCGTGGTGGCAAGGTATTGGAACAACAGAGAATACAATGATGCAGGATTTGCGTCTGATATTAATCGTTGTTGGCGCGATCGCCATAATAGCGCTGCTACTTCATGGACTGTGGACCAGCCATAAAGAGCGCTCCTCCGTGTTTCGTGATCGCCCGCACAAACGTCTGAAACAGCGCGAAGAAGCCGATGAAGATCTGCTGAGCGAAGAAGATGATGGCGTCGGCGAAGTCCGTGTACGTCGTCCTCGTGATGCGGATGAAGAACCTGAATTCACTGCACGTCCAGCGAGCGCGCCGCGTGCGCCTGAACCTGTACGTCAACCGGCATCACGTCAGGCTGACCCATTATTAGGCGATCCGCTGCTGGATAACGAGCCAGACGTGCGTAAGCCGGCTGCGCCGCAAGCGCCAGTGGCGAAGCCAACGCCAGCGCCTGCACCACTACCGATTCAGGCCGATCCTTTGCTGGATAACGAACCGCTTTCCGCGACTCAACCTGCACCTGAATTCCTCGCCGCAGAAGAGCCAGAATTCGAACCTGAAGCGCCAGTTGCACATCAACCAGAAGCGCCACAGCCAGCGGCTGCTGCGCCTGGCAGTAAAAAAGAGGCCGTATTAGTGCTGCACGTCGCTGCACATGCGGGCGGCGAACTGAACGGTGAAGCGCTGTTGCAGGGCATCCTGCAGGCCGGATTCCAGTTTGGTGAGATGAACATTTTCCATCGCCATCTTAGCCCAGCCGGCAGCGGTCCGGTGCTGTTTAGCCTGGCGAACATGGTGAAGCCGGGTTCATTCGATCCGGATCAAATGGGGAATTTCTCTACGCCTGGCGTCTCGATCTTCATGATGGTGCCGTCGTACGGCGATGCGAATCAGAACTTCAAGCTGATGCTGCAATCCGCGCAGCGTATCGCTGATGATGTAGGCGGCGTGGTGCTGGATGATGAGCGTCGCATGATGACGCCGCAGAAGCTGGAAACCTACAAAACGCGTATTCGCGAAGTTATCGGTTAATCGCCGCTAGCTGAGTCAAAACAAGTATAACCCCCGCCTGTCGGGGGTTTTTTATCGGATAAGAGACTATGAAATCGGTTCAGGAGCAGATCACCGCGCTGCGCACCACGTTACGTCACCACGAATATCTCTACCACGTGATGGATACGCCGGAAATTCCGGATGCAGAGTATGACCGATTGATGGTTCAGCTGCGCGAGCTGGAAAGCGCACATCCTGATTTGATCACCCCTGATTCACCCACCCAACGCGTGGGTGCGGCACCGCTGGCGGCTTTTGAGCAAGTGCGTCATGAAGTGCCGATGTTATCGCTGGACAACACCTTTGATGAAGCGGGCTTCCTTGCCTTTAATAAACGCGTGCAGGATCGCCTTAAAAGCACTGACGAATTGACTTACTGCTGCGAGCTCAAGCTGGATGGTCTAGCCGTGAGCTTGCTGTATGAAGATGGCCTGCTGGTGCGTGCGGCGACGCGCGGAGATGGTACCACCGGCGAGAACATCACGGCGAACGTGCGCACAATTCACGCCATTCCGCTGCGTCTGCATGGCGATAACATCCCCGCACGCGTTGAAGTGCGTGGCGAAGTGTTTATCACCGAAAGCGGTTTTGAAAAGCTGAATGAAGAAGCGCGTCGCACCGGCGCGAAAGTCTTTGCTAACCCACGCAACGCCGCAGCCGGTTCACTGCGCCAGCTCGATCCACGCATCACCGCTAAACGTCCACTGACCTTCTTCTGCTACGGTTTTGGTCTGCTGGAAGGCGGTGAAATGCCTGCCAGCCATTGGCAACGTCTGCAACAGTTTAAGGCGTGGGGATTGCCAGTCACCGATCGTATTCGCCTGGCACACAGCGCCGATGAAGTGCTGGCGTTTTATCGTCAGGTTGAGCAGGAGCGCCCGTCGCTCGGCTTCGATATCGATGGCGTGGTTATCAAGGTCGATTCGCAGGCGCTGCAGGAGCAGCTCGGCTTTGTGGCGCGAGCGCCGCGCTGGGCTGTAGCCTTTAAATTCCCGGCGCAGGAACAGATGACGTTCGTGCGCGATGTCGAATTCCAGGTGGGCCGCACCGGCGCGATTACGCCCGTCGCGCGTCTGGAGCCGGTTCAGGTTGCGGGCGTTGTGGTAAGTAATGCCACGCTGCACAACGCCGATGAAATTGCCCGACTGGGTTTGCGCATTGGCGACAAGGTGGTGATTCGCCGCGCCGGTGACGTGATTCCGCAAGTGGTCAACGTGGTGGAATCGGAGCGCCCGACAGAGACGCGTGAAATCGTCTTCCCAGGTCATTGCCCGGTGTGCGGTTCAGACGTTGAACGCGTGGAAGGTGAAGTTGTGACGCGCTGCACCGGCGGCCTGATTTGTGGCGCGCAGCGTAAAGAAGCACTTAAACACTTCGTTTCGCGTCGTGCGATGGATGTCGATGGCATGGGCGATAAGATCATCGATCAGTTGGTGGAGAAAGAGTACGTCTTAACGCCAGCCGATCTGTTCCGCCTTACTGCCGGTAAGCTAACCGGACTCGATCGCATGGGCCCTAAATCGGCTCAGAACGTGGTTGATGCGCTGGAAAAGGCCAAATCCACCACGCTGGCACGTTTCCTCTATGCGCTGGGTATCCGCGAAGTGGGCGAAGCCACTGCCGCCAACCTTGCCAATCACTTTGGCGAGCTGGAAAAGGTGATGAACGCCGATCTCGATGCGCTGATTGAAGTACAAGATGTCGGCAAAGTGGTGGCGACGCATGTGCGTAACTTTATGGATGAAGAGAGCAACCGCGCCGTTATTCGCGATCTTACTGAAGAGATTGGCGTGCACTGGCCGCAGGTTGAAGTGGTCAATGTCGAAGAAATTGATAGTCCATTTGCCGGTAAAACCGTGGTACTGACCGGCTCTCTGTCGCAGATGAATCGCGATGATGCCAAAGAGCGTCTGGTAGCGTTGGGCGCTAAAGTGAGCGGTAGCGTGTCGAAGAAAACCGATTTGCTGATTGCGGGGGAAGCGGCCGGTTCCAAGCTGGCGAAAGCGCAGGAGCTCGGCATTCCGGTGATCGACGAAGCGGAAATGATTCGCCTGCTCGGAGCGTAATGTGGATAAACAGCAACTGGTTGAAATCGCCAATACCGTGATGCCGTTCGGCAAGTACAAGGGCAGAGCGCTGATTGATGTGCCGGAGGAGTATTTGCTGTGGTTCGCTCGCAAAGATGAATTCCCGGCCGGTAAGTTAGGCGAATTGATGCAGCTGACGCTGACCATCAAGATCGAAGGGCTGGAAGGTTTAATCAAACCGCTCAAGCGCAATGAATAACAAAACGGCCCGCTTTTGCGGGCCGTTGTATTTAGGACTTCTGCGCTTCTACTTGCTGCTGCGCCAGCCGTTTTTCATTGCCGGCTTTATAGCGCTGGGCAATGAAAGAACACACCATTAACTGCACCTGATGGAAGATCATCAGCGGCAGCACGATAATCCCCACGGAACTGGCCGGGAACAGGATGTTGGCCATCGGGACACCGTTCGCCAGACTCTTTTTCGAGCCACAGAACAGCACCACAATCTCGTCCGCACGGCTGAAGCCAAACAGGCGCGATGCCGCCAGGTTAATCGCCAGTGCGATAAACAGCACCAGCACGCTGCCAACCAGAATCCACAGCAAGGTATCCACGCCCACGCGATGCCAAATGCCGTTCACCACCGCTTCACTGAAGGCGGAGTAAACCACCAGCAGAATCGAGGTTTGGTCGGTTTTACCAATCAGGCTGCGATGCTTCTCGACCCACGCGCCAATCCAGCGACGCGACAGATGTCCTAAAACAAACGGCACCAGCAGTTGCAGCATAATTTTGCCAATCTGCTCCAGACCGTTGCCCGGCATTTCGCTATGCACATTCATCACCAGATTCACCAGCAGCGGCGAGACAAATACGCCGAGCAGGCTGGAGGCTGAAGCTGCACAGACCGCAGCGGCGACGTTGCCGCCCGCCATTGAGGTGAAGGCGATTGAGGATTGCACGGTCGCTGGCAGAATACACAGATAGATAAAGCCGGTGTAAATCTCCGGGCTGACGTTAACCGGATGCCACCAGACAATCAGCAAACCAATAATCGGGAAAATCACAAAGGTGCTGCACATAATCCACAAGTGCAAACGCCAGTGGCTGCTGCCGGCAATGATCTTCTCGCGCGACAGTTTGGCGCCATGCATAAAGAACAGCAGGGCGATGGCGGCGGTGGTCAGATATTCGAAGATATCGACAAAGACGCCTTTGGCAGGAATAAAGCTGGCCAGCAGCACGGTAATGATGAGTTTAATCATCATCGGATCGAGGCGTAAAAATCCCATTGTTAAAATCCGGTTAAATTTAAAAAAATGATGGTGCTGATTGTGCGCCTGCTGGGTTTAGAAATAAAATTGATTTATTGCATCAATCTATGAGCGATATCGATGAATTACACCTTACGTCAGTTGCGTACCTTTGTCGCGGTGGCGCATCACGGCAGCTTCAGTCTGGCCGGCCAAGCGATTGGTTTAAGTCAGTCGGCGGTCAGCCATAGCATTAAAGAGCTGGAAGCGGAAATGGGCGTGCGCTTACTCGATCGCACTACGCGGGAAGTAATGCTGACCGAGGCGGGGCAGCAGCTGGCCACACGGCTTAATCGTCTGCTGGACGACCTCAATACCACCGTGTTGGATGTGCGCAGCTATGGCGAACAGCGCAGCGGCACGGTGCGTGTTGCCGCCAGCCAAACGCCTTCTGCCCATCTGATGCCGCAGTGCCTGGCCAGCAGCCAGCAGCGCTATCCGGATATCCGCGTCATCCTGCATGACCGCGTACAGCAATGGGTGCTGCAAAGCGTACGCAATGCGGAGGTTGATTTTGGCATTGTAATTGGCCCGCTCAACGACACTGATTTTGACAGCGAAGAGATTCTGCAGGAGCCTTTTTTACTGCTGTGTCATGAAGATGACGAGCTGGCGCAAATTGAACAGGCGCAATGGTCGATGCTGGCCGGACGCAATATGGTGCTACAGGATTATGCTTCCGGCAGTCGCGTGTTAGTTGATGCCGCGCTGCAACAGCTGGCGTTGAGTGTGCATGTGGTGCAGGAAATCGGTCATCCCGCTACGCTTTATCCGATGGTGGAAGCGGGAATTGGCATCAGCATTCTGCCTGCGCTGGCCTTGCCGTTGCCGTCAGGACGCAAACTCACGGTGCGGCGTCTTTATCCGGAAATTAATCGCAGCCTGATGCTGATAAAGCGCAAAAACCGCTCGCTGACACCCGCCGCAGAAGCGATCTGGCAGGAAGTGCGCCAGCAGGCAGCCCTGCTGACGCAACAACGCATGCTAAAGCCGGCGTTTTAAACGTAAACGTTGATTTGATTGGTATCAGTTGGGCGGTTAATACCATCAGCTTTGGTGGCCGCAGGTTGCTGTGCTTCCTGTTTCTGTTGCGCTTTCTCAGCTTGCTGCTGCTCAATTTGCGCGATTTGCGCTTCAATCATTTGAATCTGTGATTGCAGCATCTGCTCCTGTTCAGACTTTTGCTCATCGGTGAGCGTATCGTCGCTGGAAAGATCTTTCAGCTGCTTAGTGATGGATTGAATCTGTTTATAGAGGCTGGCGATTTCTGAGGTAGAACCGCCGCCGCTACTTGCGGTGCTGACACTACCTACGCTGGATATAGACATGGTTTTCTCCTTGCAATAGACCATTATCGTTATCGGTTAGAGTATAAGGAGGCTTGAGGGCAGGGAGTGTTAAACTTGCGAAAAGGGTTCGTTGGGATTTAGCGCATTAACCACAGATTTAACGCATAGCAAAAAGGCGCCTTTAGGGCGCCTTTTTACATTGGTGGGTCGTGCAGGATTCGAACCTGCGACCAATTGATTAAAAGTCAACTGCTCTACCAACTGAGCTAACGACCCGAAGTGGTGGGTGATGACGGGCTCGAACCGCCGACCCCCTCCTTGTAAGGGAGATGCTCTACCAACTGAGCTAATCACCCACTTCGGTACTGCTTAACAAGAGTGTCATCTGACTAAGATATGGTGGGTGATGACGGGCTCGAACCGCCGACCCCCTCCTTGTAAGGGAGATGCTCTACCAACTGAGCTAATCACCCATATCTTATCTCTTGTTCACTGCGGGCCATCTTTAAACCTTCTAAAGAGTGGTGGGTGATGACGGGCTCGAACCGCCGACCCCCTCCTTGTAAGGGAGATGCTCTACCAACTGAGCTAATCACCCCCGCTGTGTGGAGTCGCATTATAGGGATCCTTCAAAGTGAGTCAACGGTTTTTAAAACTTAAATGTGCGTTCGCTTTAAAAATAATCATCGTGGGGCGCTTTTCGCCAATGTGCTGGTTTTATTAGCAGAAAAGCGCACAGCAAACCGGGATGCCACCGCGACAATCATTGAGGAATCAGCCTCACCTGCTAGAATGTGCGCACTGTTTTTTCGCGTTAACCCGTTTTTTTGTCATCCAGACAATGAAACCTGCGCATTTAAGGCAATGCTGAATGAAAATCAAAACTCGCTTCGCACCCAGCCCAACGGGCTATCTGCACGTAGGCGGTGCTCGTACTGCTCTTTACTCCTGGCTTTATGCTCGCCATAACAAAGGCGAATTCGTTCTGCGTATCGAAGATACCGATCTGGAGCGTTCCACACCGGAAGCCATTGAAGCCATCATGGATGGTATGAACTGGCTGAGCCTTAACTGGGATGAAGGTCCGTATTATCAGACCAAGCGTTTTGATCGCTACAACGCGGTGATCGACGACATGCTGGAAGCGGGCACGGCCTATAAATGCTACTGCAGTAAAGAACGTCTCGATGCGCTGCGTGAAGAGCAGATGGAAAAAGGCGAAAAGCCGCGTTATGACGGCCGCTGCCGCGACAGCCATGAACATCACGCCGCTGATGAGCCGTGCGTGGTGCGCTTCCGCAACCCGCAGGACGGTTCTGTCATCTTTGACGATCAGATTCGTGGTCCGATTGAATTCAGTAATCAGGAACTGGATGACCTGATCATTCGTCGTACCGACGGTTCACCCACCTATAACTTCTGTGTGGTGGTGGATGACTGGGATATGGGCATCACTCACGTGATTCGTGGTGAAGACCATATCAACAACACGCCACGCCAGATCAATATCCTGAAAGCGATCGGTGCAGAAGTGCCAACTTACGCGCACGTATCAATGATCCTCGGCGATGACAGTAAGAAGTTGTCCAAACGTCATGGCGCTGTTGGCGTGATGCAGTATCGTGATGACGGTTATTTGCCGGAAGCGCTGCTCAACTATCTGGTACGTCTTGGCTGGTCACATGGCGATCAGGAGATTTTCAGCGTGCCGGAAATGGCAGAGCTGTTCACTCTGGATGCCGTGAGTAAGTCGGCCAGTGCTTTCAATACTGAAAAACTGCAGTGGCTAAATCATCACTACATTAATACGCTGCCGCCGGAGTACGTTGCTACGCAGCTGCAATGGCATATTGAGCAGCAGAAGATTGATACCCGCACCGGTCCGGAGTTGGCAAAGCTGGTTACCTTACTGGGCGAGCGTTGCAAAACCCTGGTAGAGATCGCGGCATCTTGCCGTTACTTCTATGAAGAGTTTGAAGCCTTTGATGCTGACGCGGCGAAGAAGCATCTGCGTCCGGTCGCGCGTCAGCCGCTGGAAGTGGTGCGCGACAAACTGGCTGCAATCAGCGACAGCAACTGGAACGCAGAGAATGTGCATCATGCAATTCAGTCTGCGGCAGATGAGCTGGAGCTGGGGATGGGCAAAGTCGGTATGCCACTGCGTGTAGCGGTGACCGGTTCTGGTCAGTCACCGGCGCTGGATGTGACGGTGGAAGCGATTGGTCGCAGCCGCAGCGTTGCGCGAATCGAAAAAGCGCTGGCATTCATCGCGGAGCGCGAAGCAAACGCATAATGTGAAAAAGCCGGAAGCATCTGCTTCCGGCTTATTTATTCTTCCTGAATCCCCAGACGTTCCAGTACGCCTCGAATTCCCTCCCGCAACAACAACGCCGCAAATTGATCTTGCTCCGCTGCCGTCATTTGCTGGACAGAATTTATTAATAACGCAGGTAACGTATTTTGTTGTGCACCGTAATTAGCCGCCGGTTCGTTCGCGTGGCGGGTGGATTGAACAAAGCTCTTTACGCGCTCATCTATATGGATCAATCGCGCTTTACCGCCCTGAACACCGGGCTTTGGCGTGGTTGTCCAGTTTTCACGCTTGATCCATTTATTCACCGTTTGCCGACTGTAGCCCGTTTCCTGCGCGAGCTCCTCGGGGGTAAGCCATTCCTTTTTCACGATGCTGTCCCTGTTAAATACATTAGTTCTACATATTACAACAAAACGTAACGGGGAAAAGTAACCTGAACAGAAAATGCCTTCTGCTCTCCAACAAAAGGCAAAATTCGGTTATTGCGCCTGGCTCACTGCGGGTTGTTCCGGACGGAAAGCGATGAAATAGGTGAGGCCAACAAAAATTGCACCGCCCACGCCGTTACCGAGGAACACCGCGATCACGTTTGGCGCAAATTCCGCCCAGCTCATCTGCCCGGCAAAAATTGCCGCCGGAACAATAAACATGTTTGCGACGACGTGCTGGAAGCCAATCGCCACGAACGCCATCACCGGGAACCACATACCGAAAATTTTACCTACCACATCTTTACTGGCGAAGGCGAGCCACACCGCCAGACACACCAGCCAGTTGCAGCCCACGCCGGAAATAAAGGCATGCAGGAAATCGGCATTCACTTTTGCGTGCGCAATCGCCACGGTTTTTTTCAGGTAATCGCCTTCGGTCATGCCCAGCATGTGACCAAAGAACCATGCAACCGCAACGCTGCCAATGAAATTGGCGAGGGTAACCCAAAACCAGTTACGCAGAACGCTGAAGCCACTGATGCGACGAGCGAACCAGGCGATGGGCATCGTCATCATATTGCCGGTCAGCAGCTCGCCGCCCGCCAGTACCGTCATGATCAACCCGACCGGGAACACCGCAGCGCCGAGCAGCACGCCGAATGAACCCCATTCAGCAGGCAGTTGGTTAATGACATGCAGATCGAGCAGGAAGCCAGTGGCGATAAACGCACCGGCCATAAAGCCAAGAATCAACAAGGTGGAGATAGGCAGGCGGCTTTTAGCCACGCCAGCTTGAATCGCCAGTTGGGCGATCTCTTTAGGTGTATGCAGCGACATAGTTCACTTTTCTTTTATGGATTAATGGGGACGTTGCTGGCCGGTCATTGAGAGAACACCCTGGTAGGATGACCGGTTAATTAGCGCGCTAAGTTTTACACGCACTTTTAACGAAAACAAGACTGCTTCTAACATCTTTAACCTAAAGTTAACGCAGGGTTGAGGTTGGAGTGGGGAAGCATTGCCGGATGGTGCATATAAATAGTCGCGCAGCGGGATGGCGTGTTGAAAAAAAACCATGCTGACGCGGGGTTGACGCCTTTTTCAGCGATCAAACACAGAACGAGAATTTGACGTTGACACTCAAGGGGCGGTTTCATATTATCCCGTCCGTCGAGTTTACTCGGCAGTTTTTCGGTTCGGGGGTATAGCTCAGCTGGGAGAGCGCTTGCATGGCATGCAAGAGGTCAGCGGTTCGATCCCGCTTATCTCCACCAAACCGCTCCCAACGGTTTGACCGAAAAATGATTTCCAGATGTGGGGGTATAGCTCAGCTGGGAGAGCGCTTGCATGGCATGCAAGAGGTCAGCGGTTCGATCCCGCTTATCTCCACCAAATCTCTGTTCATTCTGAACACATTCAAAAAAATACCTTCTTAAACGCAACGCAGTAAATTGCGATTTTTGTCGTTTGAAGGGCCGCCATTTTGGCGACCTCATCACTCACGACGCAAATTATCATCAGGCCGTAACAGCCTACGGCTGCAATTGCAGCACCCGGAAACCGTGCGTGCCATCGCGATCCAGCTGCGCCACTAAACCGTATTCCCAGTCCAGATACGCCTGCATCACGCCCGCTTCAATATCGGTGCCTTCATATGGACGGCGATAGCGATCAATGGCCGGGGACAACAGTTGCTGCTCTCCCTGCTCCGTTGGCAAACCCGCTTCGCGCCAGGCAGCGTTACCGCCCTCCAGCACAAACACCGGCTTGCCGGTCAGCTCAGCCACTTGTTGCACCGCATAACCCGCTAGCAGGCTGCTGCCGCAGGTCAGAACATAGCGACGTGCCTCCGGCAACAACGCTTTGCCTTGCTGCTGCAGGGTAGAGCGCAGCAACCAGGCCGCGCCCGGAATATGGCTGTTGAGATGGTTCGCGCGCGTGGTGAAATCCAGTACCTGCGTTTGTCCTTCCTGCAACCATTCCGCTAACTGCTGCGGTGAGATGAATTCGGGTTGAGCGACGGGCGGCACCTGCGCTTTCCAGTTACCGCGTTCACTGAAATCACTGGCCTGCAGCTCCTCCAGCACCGAAACCTGCCAGCCAAGCTGCGCCAGCCAGGATGCGGTCATATTGGCGCGCACGCCGTCATCATCAATTAGCACAATGCGCGCACCGCGCACGCTGGCGTAATGATCGGTCTCCTGCACCAGTTGACCTCCCGGCACATGGCGGCTGCCAGGCAGATGCCCGGCGGCGTATTCGTCGGCATCACGCACATCAAACAGATAAGTGGTACGCGTCTCCTGCTGCCAGCGTTTCAGCGTGGCGAGTGGGATACGTTCCACACCGGCGCGATCGGCGATGATGCGCGCATTGTTCGCCGCCTGACGCTGTGCGGTTTCGCTGGCCTCACCGTAGCGGCGCGACTGGCCTTTATCCAGCGCATGCCCGGCCAGCGTCCAGCCGATGGTACCATTACGCAGTGCGAACACCGGATTGCGAATCCCGGCGTTCACCAGCGATTGCGTACCAATGATACTGCGCGTGCGGCCGGCGCAGTTCACTATCACCGTGGTCTCCGGCGATGGCGCGATGTCACGCACGCGCAGCACCAGTTCACCGCCCGGCACGCTGGTGGCGCCTGGAATACTCATGGTTTGATATTCATCGAAACGACGCGCATCGAGCACTACCACGTTAGCATCGCTGTTAATCAGCTGATGCACCTCGTCCGCAGATAAAGAAGGTGTGTGATTGTGATGCTCAACCAGTTCGCCAAACGCTTTGCTGGGTGAATTCACGTCGATAAACAGTTCGCCGCCCGCCGCTTGCCAGCCGGCCAAATCATCTGCCAGCAGCGCGACATTGCTGTAACCCAGCGCGGCAATCCGTTCGGCAGCGGTTTGCGCCAGGCCTTCGTTACCGTCATACAGCGTGATCGCGGTGGTGCGCTGCGGAATGCGGTCCAGCAGCTCAAGCTCCAGTTTTGACAGTGGAATATTCACCGCAAACAACGGATGCGCGGTGGCAAACAGCGCTTCATCGCGCACATCGACAATCGCCACTTCCTGCTGCTGACGCAGGGCCTCAATAATTTCCGCCGCCTGGCGTAAAGGGAAAACCGGTTTAGTCATGTGAAAGGTCCCAAATGTTCGGTAAGTAACGGTTGCTGTAACCGGAGATAAACGTTTTTTCACTGCCGTCTTCGCGGTAGACCGCGCGTTTGACCGCGCCAATGTTGGCGCCATAAACGTGAATGCTGATGGAGACGCGGTCGTCATAGGCGTTGCTGACGCGATGAATATCGCCTACCGTCGGCGACACCGCTTCAACGCGGCCGGGATCGAGTCGGACTGGCGCGCCTTCCGGCTGCAATCCGTTTGGCCCCGGCTGCCAGGATTGTGAAATCTCTGCGCCGCGCAGCATGCCAATCAGTCCCCATACGCGATGGTCGTGAATCGGCGTTTGCTGGCCTGGCCCCCAGACGAAACTCACCACCGAAAAGCGTTGCTGCGCATCGGCATACAACAAATATTGTTGATAGTGTTCGGGATGAGGTTGGGTAAAGGCGTCGTCCAGCCAGTCGTCGTGGCGAATCAACTCGCCAAGCCACGCGCTGCCACGTTGTAACACCGTGGCCTCTTCCGGCTGCGCATCCAGCAAGTTGGCAAGATTGGCGACAAAATCTCGCAGGCGCTGGTGCTGATACTGGCTCATAAGCTTCAGGCGCTCCTTTTCTCGGCGGCTGAGAGCGCATCGACTTTCTCGCGCGTCAGCGGAATCAGCTCGCGACCATATTCCACCGCATCGTTAAGCGGATCGAAGCCGCGAATCAGCACGCTATGAATGCCAAGGCGATAATATTCCAGCAGTGCATCGGAAACTTGCTCCGGCGTTCCCACCAGCGCAGTGGAGTTGTAGCCGCCCTGAACCAGTTTTGCGACGCCGGTCCACAGCACTTTATCCAGACGATCGCCTTCATTGGCGGCGGCGAGTAAACGCTGCGCGCCAACGCTCTGCGGCTTTGCCTTACCAAAGGCAAAGCCACTTTCGTTAAGCTGTTTTTCGGCCGTGGCGCGGATGTGCTCCGCACGTTCCCAGGCTTCTTTTTCAGTTGTGCCAAGAATCGGCCGGAACGAGATGTTGAAGTTAATTTCGCGGCCCTGTCTGGCGGCAGCGGCACGCACGTTGCGTACCGTCTCTTCCGCGCCTTTCAGCGGCTCGCCCCACAGCGCAAACACATCGGCATGGCGTGCTGCAACATCAATCGCCTCCTGCGACGATCCGCCAAAATAGATGGGCAGTTTATTCTGCAGCGGTTTGATGGCTGAGAACGCCTGCTCGGCCTGATAAAACCGGCCTTGATGATCGTACGGCTGCGCGGATTCGAGACTCTGCTTCAATACGGTGAGGAACTCATCGCTACGCGCATAGCGCTCGGCTTTATTGAGGAAGTCACCGTCGCGGCGCTGCTCGGCATCGCTGCCGCCGCTGATGATGTGCACCGCTAAGCGACCGTCGGTGAGATGATCAAGCGAAGCCAGTTTGCGCGCCGCTAGCGTCGGCGAGACAAAGCCGGGACGATGCGCCAGCAAAAATTTCAGCGTCGAGGTGTGCGCCGCCGAGTGCGCGGTGACCAGAAAACCATCCGGCTGATCCGACCAATAGCCC
The DNA here is from genome assembly GCF_002858935.1 of Pantoea endophytica. Taxonomy (GTDB): domain Bacteria; phylum Pseudomonadota; class Gammaproteobacteria; order Enterobacterales; family Enterobacteriaceae; genus Pantoea; species Pantoea leporis. The sequence goes on from NZ_PJRT01000029.1 coordinate 41,991, forward strand.
ACCAGAATGCGATCAAAACCGGCGTCTTCATGCGCCCGCGCAAAACGCGCAATGTACTCTTTATCGAACAGCGGGCCGCTAGCCGGAATAATTTCGGAAGCGAGGCGGTGGCCAATCATGCCAAGGAATTGAATGCTCATGCGGTTCTCCTGAAGTGACGTCATGGAGAAAAACTACGGGCGCAGGCGGTGTGAACGGAAATTCAATATTGTGCAAAGGTTTTGCGTTTAACAGTGAAGCGGGTGATAGCGGGGGAAAAGCGGAAGCGACGCGGATTAGAACCGATTGAAATAATTAAGAACAGAAGGGCGAGCCGCAGCTCGCCCCGTATATCAGAAGGCCAATACCAGACCAGCGATAGCGGCTGACAGCACGCTCACCAGCGTTGAACCGTACAGCAGTTTCAGGCCGAAGCGTGAAACCACGTTACCTTGCTCTTCGTGCAGACCCTTAATCGCGCCCGCCACAATCCCGATAGAGGAGAAGTTAGCAAAGGAGACCAGGAACACAGAAAGAATACCTTCCGAGTGTGGCGACAGCTGACCGGCGATTTTCTGCAGATCCATCATTGCCACGAATTCGTTGGAAACCAGTTTGGTGGCCATGATGCTGCCTACTTGCAGCGCTTCGTGTGAAGGAACACCCATCACCCACGCAAATGGATAGAACACATAGCCCAGCACGCCCTGGAAGCTGATGCCGAAAATCAGGTCGAACAGCGCGTTCAGACCGGTGATCAAGGCGATAAAACCAATCAGCATTGCGGCAACAATCATCGCAACTTTAAAACCGGCGAGGATGTATTCGCCCAGCATTTCGAAGAAGCTCTGGCCTTTATGCAGGTCCTGCAGTTGCAGATCTTCTTCGCTGTCCACGCGGTACGGGTTAATCAGCGACAGCACAATAAAGGTGCTGAACATGTTCAATACCAGCGCGGCCACCACATATTTTGGCTGCAGCATGGTCATGTAGGCGCCGACAATTGACATCGAAACGGTCGACATGGCAGTCGCTGCCATGGTGTACATACGGCGCTGTGACATTTTGCCAAGGATATCTTTATAGGCGATGAAGTTTTCTGACTGTCCCAAAATCAGAGAGCTCACGGCGTTAAAGGATTCCAGTTTGCCCATACCGTTTACTTTGGACAGCACGGTACCAATGCCGCGAATCACCCACGGCAAAATGCGGAAATGCTGCAAAATACCGATTAACGCAGAGATGAAAATGATGGGGCAAAGCACGTTGAGGAAGAAGAAAGCGAGACCTTTTTCGCTCATATTACCAAACACGAAGTTGGTGCCTTCGGCGGCATATTTGAGCAGATGATCGAAGAATCCTGCGAAGCCCTGCACAAAGCCGAGACCGATGGAGGAGTTCAGGAAGAACCAGGCCAGCAGAATTTCGATTACCAGAAGTTGAACGATATAACGAAGACGGATGCTTTTACGATCGTGGCTGACCAGCAAGGCCAGCACCGCTACCACCACTAGTGCTAAAAGAAAATGCAAAACATGGGACATGTCGGCTCCAAATTTGAGGAGGGTTGTATTTTGTTGCGTATTCTATGTAACGCGTTACTTAAAAACGAGATCAAAACCACATTATAAGTATTCGCTATCGCGTTTTTTCTCAGATAAGTCTGACCGCTCACAACCCTATTACAAATTCATCACAAGAAATATCCACAAAAACATTGTCTATAAAATAACCCAAGAGTAGAGTCTTTTGCGTTGCATTTGTTTTTAGCAAGAACTGACTTTACCGCAATGTATAGCAATGGCTATACTTTATAGCACCATCTATTACTACAATAACTATAACCAAATTTCATCTGCCTTGAATGACCCTTAATCTGGACAGGTCAACAAGCATTAGGACAGGGTAAAACTATGCTAGAAAGCCGCACCGCCGAGCGCGCCGCTCGCGGAGCCAGAAAGATCAAACTCGCGCTGCTGGGCCCCGCCTTTATTGCGGCGATTGGCTACATCGATCCCGGCAACTTCGCGACCAACATTCAGGCCGGCGCCGCCTATGGCTACAAGCTGTTATGGGTGGTGGTGTGGGCCAACGTCATGGCGATGCTGATCCAGCTGATGTCCGCCAAGCTGGGCATTGCTACCGGCAAAAATCTTGCAGAACACATCCGCGATCGCTTCCCGCGTCCGGCGGTGTGGTTCTATTGGGTGCAGGCGGAAATCATCGCCATGGCCACCGATCTCGCTGAATTTATCGGCGCGGCGCTCGGCTTCAAGCTATTACTTGGCATTTCCCTGCTGCAGGGTGCGGTGTTAACCGGTATCGCGACCTACCTGATTCTGATGCTGCAAAGTCGCGGGCAGAAGCCGCTGGAACTGGTGATTGGCGGTCTGCTGCTGTTTGTAGCGGCGGCTTATATTGTGGAGCTGTTTTTCTCCCAGCCTAAAGTGAGTGAGCTGGTGGTTGGCATGGCGCTGCCATCGCTGCCAACATCGGATGCGGTATTCCTCGCTGCTGGTGTGTTAGGCGCCACCATTATGCCGCACGTGATTTATCTGCATTCGGCGCTGACGCAGCACGGCAATAAAGGCAGCAAGGCGCAACGTTACAGTTCAACCAAGCTGGATGTGGCTATCGCCATGACCATCGCTGGCTTTGTGAATCTGGCGATGATGGCCACCGCCGCCGCGGCATTTCACTTTAGCGGTCACTCCAGCATCGTCGATCTCGATCAGGCTTACTTAACGCTGCAACCGCTGTTGGGTGAAGCGGCGGCGATTGTGTTCGGTTTGAGTCTGGTGGCTGCCGGTCTCTCTTCTACCGTGGTCGGCACGCTGGCGGGACAAGTGGTGATGCAGGGCTTTATCCGTTTCCACATTCCGCTGTGGTTCCGCCGCACTATCACCATGTTGCCCTCTTTTATAGTAATTTGGGCGGGCTGGGATCCCACGCGCATTCTGGTAATGAGTCAGGTGCTGTTGAGTTTCGGTATCGCGCTGGCGCTGATTCCGCTGCTCTCCTTTACCGGCAACCGCGAATTGATGGGCGATGAGATGGTGAACTCACGCCTGATGCAAAATGCCGGGCGGCTGATTGTGGTGCTGGTGATCGCCCTCAATCTCTATTTGCTGGTCGGCGAAGCGCTCGGTTGGTAACTGCCAGAGAAAAGAAAAATCCCGCCATTGTGCAGGATTTTTTGTTTAGTGATGATGGTGATCGTGGTGACCTCGACGATCATCATGGCGATGATCGTGGCGGTGATGTTCACGACGTTCACGCTCATGCCAGCGGCGTTCGCGCTCACGTTCATAGGCGCGATGACGTTTCCACTCTTCGTGACGCCACCAGCGATGATCGTTGTACTGATAACGATCGTTCCACCAGCGCGGCTCGCGCCAGCGACCGCCGTCCCAGTAATTACCGTGACGATCGCGATCGCCGAGATGCAGCGTAACGCCCGGACCCAAATTTATGGTGGCGCTGTCGGCTTGTGCTGTGCTGATAGCCAACGGGGATAAGGTTGCCAGCAAGGCGGCAAACAAAATGGCACGTTTCATAACTTCTCCTTTTCAGTAGCTTATAACTGCCACCGTTGCGCTAGTTTGCCACATCGGACCAGGGAAGCCTTGAGAATCAGTCTGAAAACGCTGAGGGAAATCTGAAATGAGAATTTTCTGCTGCGGAAAACGCCCGACCAATGCCGGGCGGGTAAACGTTTACACTAAGATATTGTGGATAGCGTCGATCTCATCCTGGCTTAGTTCCGGCTGGCTCAACATCTCAACCGCATCATCAATTTGCGCGGTTTTACTGGCGCCAATCAGCACCGAGGTAACACGCGCATCGCGCAGCACCCAGCTCAGCGCCATCTGCGCCAGCTTCTGGCCGCGCTGTTGGGCAATCGCCTGCAGCTGACGCACTTTTTCCATCTTCTCTTGCGTCAGCTGGTTTTCATTCAGGAACTTACTGCCGCTGGCGATGCGCGAGTCTTGTGGAATACCCTGCAAATAGCGGTCGGTTAACACGCCACCCGCCAGCGGCGAGAAGGCGATGCAACCAACGCCGTTGTCGCCCAGCACATCCAGTAAACCCTGCTCAGGCGTACGTTCAAACATCGAATAACGCGGCTGGTGGATCAGGCAAGGCGTGCCGAGGTCGCGCAGAATCGCAATCGCTTCGGCGGCTTTGTCTGCCGGATAGTTGGAGATGGCGGCATACAGCGCTTTGCCCTGACGCACCACCTGATCCAGCGCACGCATAGTCTCTTCCAGCGGCGTTTCGGGATCGGGGCGGTGATGATAGAAGATATCAACGTACTCCAATCCCATGCGCTTCAGGCTTTGATCGAGACTGGAAATCAGATACTTGCGCGAACCCCAATCGCCGTATGGGCCGTCCCACATGGTGTAACCGGCTTTAGTTGAAATCACCAGCTCGTCACGCAGTCCCTGAAAATCCTCGCGCAGAATGCGACCAAAGTTGGATTCCGCCGATCCCGGCGGCGGGCCGTAATTATTGGCGAGATCGAAATGGGTAATGCCGCGATCAAAGGCATGGCGCAGCAGTTCACGGCTGTTATCGACGCGCGTACTGTCGCCAAAGTTATGCCACAAACCCAGTGAAATCGCCGGTAACTTCAGGCCGCTACGGCCACTGCGGCGGTATTGCATCTGTTGATAACGTTCGGGATGGGGAAAAGCACTCATGCAGCGTTCCTGTCTCATAGGGGAGAAAGTGACATCAGCATATCAGTGTATGCGTTTACACTAAGGCGAAACGCGCCGAAGATCGCAACTTACAGAATTATCTGTCGTCGTAACGAATGCTTGCCACAAATCACCACGCCACGATGATGAATATCTCGCCAATTCAGCCACATCGCTAATACTCGTGATTATCCCCTTAACAAGGAGCTGTCGATGAAAAACCCGAACGTTGGCGATTATTTACTGCACCGATTACAGCAAGCTGGCATCCGTCATCTGTTCGGCGTGCCCGGCGATTACAACCTGCAATTTCTCGACAGCGTGATTGCGCATCCCGACATTGCCTGGGTTGGCTGTGCCAATGAACTGAATGCGGCGTATGCGGCGGATGGTTACGGGCGCTGCAACGGTGCGGCGGCACTGCTGACCACCTTTGGCGTCGGCGAGCTAAGCGCGATTAACGGCATCGCCGGCAGCTATGCCGAATATGTGCCGGTGATTCATATCGTTGGCGCGCCCGCCAGTCAGGCGCAACAGCAGGGCGATTGTGTGCACCATTCGCTGGGCGACGGCGATTTTGGTCACTTCCTGCGTATGGCGCAGGAAGTAAGTGTGGCATCGGCGGTGCTGACGGCGGAAAACGCAGTGACTGAGATTGATCGCGTTATCAGCGAGGCGCTAACGCAACATCGCCCCGGCTATTTACTGCTGGCGGTGGATGTGGCGGCGGCTGAGATTTCGCTATCAGAGGAAAAAGCCACAGCCGCAGATAACCATCAGCAGGTTGCCGTGGCCTTTGCCGATGCGGCAGAACGCTTGCTGGCACCAGCACAGCGCGTGGCGCTGTTGGCCGATTTCCTGGCCTCACGCTGGCAGTTGCAGCCACAGCTTGAGGTGTTGCGCCAGCTGCGTGCGATTCCTGCCGCCACCTTGTTGATGGGCAAGGGCGTGCTGAACGAGCAGCAGCCGGGCTTCGTCGGTACGTATGCCGCGCAAGGCAGCAGCGATGCGGTGCGTCAGACCATCGAAGATACCGACGTTACGCTGTGCGTCGGCGTGCGGTTTACCGACACCTTAACCGCCGGCTTCACACAAAATCTGCCCGCCGAGCGCGTGATCGATCTGCAGCCGTTTCAGGCCACGGTCGCTGGCGAGGTGTTTGCGCCGTTGAGCATGCAGCAGGCGCTGGCGGCGCTGACGCCGATTTATCAGCGTCACTGCGCGCACTGGCGGCTGGCAGATGCGTCTGAGTACGAGGAAAGTGAGCAAATTGCTGCGGCGGTAATCAGTCAGCAGGCATTCTGGCAGGCGATGCAGCGCTTCCTGCAACCCGGTGATATTATCCTTGCCGATCAAGGCACTGCGGCCTTTGGCGCGGCGGCGCTGCGTTTACCGCAGGATGCGCAACTGCTGGTGCAACCGCTGTGGGGATCGATTGGCTATACTTTACCCGCCACTTTTGGTGTGCAAACCGCGCAGCCAGATCGGCGGGTCATCCTGATTATTGGCGATGGCTCTGCGCAGCTGACGATTCAGGAGTTAGGTTCGATGCTACGCGACGGCCAGCAGCCGATTATCTTCTTGATTAATAACGATGGTTATACCGTTGAGCGCGCGATTCACGGTGCTGAGCAACGTTACAATGATATCGCGCAATGGAACTGGACCGTGCTACCGCAGGCGCTGAGCCAGCACTGTGCGGCGCAAAGCTGGCGCGTCAGCGAAACGGTGCAACTCGACGCGGTGATGGAACAATTAATGCGAAATCGACGTCTGTCGCTGGTGGAAGTGGTGATGGACAAACAGGACTTGCCGCCGCTGCTACGTAAAGTCACCGCCGCACTGCATCAGCGTAATAGTGGCTAAATTTCGGAAAGTTGCCGCTGGGAAGTCGGGCAGGTGATCGGTAGGCTGTGCAGCATCTTTGAATGGATTACGCCCATCGTGCAGGTGGGCGTTGTTGTTTTATTGGCAGGCTTTTATAGTGTCCTGCAATTGTTTATGACCCAAGCGGAGCAGCAGAAGAATGACAACATACGCCCTGGTCGGCGATGTGGGCGGTACCAATGCCCGTCTCGCATTGTGTGAGGTAGAAAACGGCGCTATCTCGCAAGCCCAAACCTTCTCAACATCAGACTACGACAATCTCGAAGCGGTGATTCGCCACTATCTGGACGAGCAAAAACAGGACATTAAGCACGCCTGTATCGCTATTGCCTGTCCGATTACCGGCGATTGGGTGGAGATGACCAACCACGATTGGGCGTTCTCGACCAAAGTGATGAAAGAGCATCTGGCGCTGGAAAGCCTGGAAATCATTAATGATTTCACCGCCGTTTCTATGGCGATTCCGATGCTGAGCGAACAGGAAGTGATTCAGTTTGGCGGTAGAGCGCCGGTTGAAGGCAAGCCTATCGCGATTTATGGTGCGGGTACCGGCCTCGGCGTCAGCCATTTAGTGCACGTGGATAAGCGCTGGATCAGCTTGCCGGGCGAGGGCGGTCACGTTGACTTCGCGCCAAATAGCGAAGAAGAGGGTGAAATTCTCGAAGTGCTGCGCGCGGAGATTGGCCACGTTTCGGCGGAACGCGTGCTGTCCGGTGCCGGTTTGGTTAATCTGTATCGCGCCATCGTGAAGTCAGATGAGCGTGAGCCAGAAAACCTCAAGCCTAAAGATGTCACCGAACGCGCATTAAAAGATACCTGCATCGATTGCCGTCGCGCGCTGTCGTTGTTCTGCGTGATCATGGGCCGTTTTGGCGGCAACCTGGCGCTGAATCTGGGCACTTTCGGCGGCGTTTATATCGCGGGCGGTATTGTGCCGCGCTTCCTCGATTTCTTTAAAGCCTCCGGTTTCCGCGCGGCATTTGAAGATAAAGGTCGCTTCCGCGATTACCTGGTCGATATTCCGGTATATATGATTACTCACGATCAGCCGGGCTTACTCGGCGCCGGTGCGCACCTGCGTCAGGTGTTGGGCCGCGAGCTGTAAACACGCAGGCGAGCGGCATCCGCCGTTCGCCTTATAATCTCATCAACTGCCGAAAGGCTTTCACCTTGCTGCGACTCACCGGCACCTGCGCATCCAAATCACGCAACTTCACCAAATAGGTATTGTTAAACCACGGCTCGATTTCACGAATCTTGCTCAGGTTGACGCAGTAAGAGCGATGGCAGCGGAAGAACTGCTGTTCCGGTAAACGGCTGCAAAACTCACTGATCACCATCGACATCACATAGGCTTCGCGCCGCGTATACACAAACGTCAACTTCTCGTGCGCCTCAACGTAATAAATCTCGTTGATATCGGTGACGATAATGCGTTCATCTTTCACCAGATTGACGGTTTGTGGCGAGCTGGTGGCTGCGTTTTGTGGTTGCAACTGCTGTTGCGCGCTGGCTTCCAGTTTCTGCAGCATGGTCATGATGCGCGACTCATGATACGGCTTGAGAATGTAGTCAAACGCGTCCAGCTCAAACGCTTCAACCGCATGCTCTTTCCACGCGGTGATAAACACAATCAATGGCTTATGAGCAAACTGATTGATGTTTTGCGCCAGCAGCATGCCATCAAGCGAAGGAATGTTGATATCGAGGAAAATCACATCCACACGATGGTTCTGCAGATATTTCAGCACTTCCAGCCCATCATCAAAGCAGGCCTCAACGCTGATTTGGCTATGTTGCTGAATCATCCAGCTTAACTCTTGCTGGGCAAGAAATTCGTCTTCAACGATGATGGCTTTCACGTGGCGGTTTCCGTGGTGGGGCGCAGCGGGGCAGGCAGCCGCTGGCCATTCTTGCTAAGCGTAAAGGCGATTTCCGTGCCGGGATGATGGCGGGTGATGACCAAGCCCTGGCCGGAGAGCAGCTTAACGCGATGATGCACATTCAGCAGACCAATTTTGTTGCCGGGCATCTCGTTTCGCGCCACGCGGCTCATCACATCATCGCTGATGCCATCACCGGTATCGCGCACCGCAACGCGCACCCGATCGCCTAAATCCTTCACGCTCAGCGTCACTACGCCTTTGCCGCGGCAAGGCTGAATGCCGTGCACAATGGCGTTCTCTACCAGCGGCTGAATCAGCAGGCTGGGCAGCGTGAAGTGCAGATCTTCATCCACGTCATAAATCATCGACAGCTTATCGCCGAAACGCGCCTGCTCAATCGCGATGTAATCCTTCACCTGCCACAACTCTTTCTTGATATCGATAAGCTCGTCATCGTTGAGTTCGAGGTTGTAACGCAGATAACGTGACAAATTGATCACCAACTGGCGCGCGGTGTCCGGATTAAGGCGAATCGAAGAGGAAATAGCATTCAGGGCGTTAAACAGGAAATGCGGGTTAATTTTGCTCTGCAGTGCGCGCAATTCTGCCTTGTTCGCCATCTCACGCAGCTGTTCAGCCCGCGAGACTTCCAACTGGGTGGAGATGATTTGCGACAGCCCAATCGCCATCTCTTTCAGCGACCCGGTGATGCGATGCGCACGGCGATAATAGATTTTTAGCGTGCCTGTCACTTCCCCTTTTTCCCAAAGGGGAATAACCAGCATCGAGTGAATATCTTTGGTGCGATGTGCCTCGTCGTTGTTTTTAATAATAATTTTACCGCTGGCGATCGCCTGCGCGGTGGTCGGGCTGATGGCATCATCGCCGTTGTGATAGTTCTGCTCGCCGTAGCCGACGTAAGCGAGAATCTGTTTGTTATTGGTGATGGCGACCGCATCGGCGTGAATGTCGGTGCGGATGATATCGCACACTTTATGCAGCGACTGGCTATCAACCTGGCGAAACAGCGGCAATGTTTTGTTGGCGATCTCCAGCGCAAGCTTGGCCTGACGCGCCGCAATCGCCTCTTTTTCACCTTCGACGCTCTGCACCAGCAGCACGATTAAACCGATGCTTGAGGCGCCCAGAATCATCGGTAGCGCAATTTCGGACACAATCGCCAGTCCCAGCGTCATCGGCTTGGCCCACAGCACAATCAGCAGCATGGTCAGGCTTTCGCACAACATGCCGCCAAGAATACCGGCGCGCCAGCGCTGCTCTTTATTCACCCGGCGGTTGATCACGCCCGAAGCGATACCGGCAATGATGCTGGTGAGCAGGCAAGGCACCGCCGTGACGCCATCCATATCAATTAGATAGCGATGCAAACCGGCAATCACGCCGGTGGCGATGCCTACCCACGGACCAAACAGAATGCCGCCGGACATCACCGCAATCACGCGCACATTGAGCAGCGAGCCGTCGACGTTAATGCCTGACCAGGTGCTGAACAGCGCAAACAGCGAGAATATTGCCGTCACCACCAGTTTTTCGCGCACCGAATGCTCATCTTTTTGCAACAGCTGACGAAACACCCGCGTGCGCGTGAGGAAGAACAGACAGATCAGCATCAGCGCCGCGCGGTCAAAAACCGCCAGCAGCATGTCGAAGTGGGAAGGCAAGGGCATCTCTCAGGCAAGAAACGGGAGGCTATGATAAAAAATGTGGTCACGATCCGCCAGCCTCACAGCAATCTGCAGACCTTTCTCGTAGCCGGGATCAATTTTGAGCATGCCTGGTCGCCATAAATGACCTAATGCTTGTCAGTTAAGACATGAAAACCCTTAATTACCGCGAGCACACATTGTAGCGGCGCAATTCATTGCGCGATAAATCGCGCCGCTACGGAATATGCGGTGATTTGATTAGGTGCTTAACTGATCGGCATTACGCCATAAATGGCGACCTCTGCCAAAAGAGGAAAACTTGAGTAACAAAAAGAGGATTAGCGAAAGCGTGCGCCGATCGCTGGTTGTCAATACGCCGGTTTGCTATGTTGCCGGATAAAAAGGGGAACTCAGCCATGCAATTACTCACGCCACGTTTGTCCCTCAGTCGGCTTCAACCTGAAGACTGGCGGATTTTCAAAGCGGTACATCAGGACCGCGCAACCATGACGTGGGTCAGTGAAATCCCGGATGAAAACGATATTCGTCAACGCTTTACTGAGCGTCTGGCGCCGTGGCAGGCGAGCAGTTTTCATATGCTGTGTCTGGTGGCGCGCATCCGGGAAACCGGCGAGCCGATTGGCCTGTTTGGCTGCAGCGCCGAGTGGCATCCTTATCGTCAGGCCGAAGTGGGTTACATGCTGCGCGCGGCGTTTACCGGAATGGGTTATGGCAGTGAAGCGCTCGACGCGCTGTGCCAGTTTTTGCTACAGGCAGAATTTCATAAGCTGAAAGCGATGGTGATTGAGGGGAATTGGCCGTCGCGCCGCATTCTTGAGAAGAATGGTTTCGTCCTTGAGGGTACGCTGCGGGATAATTATCTGCTAAACGGCCAATGGGTAAGCGATTGGGTGTTTGGCCGCCTGAATCCGCAACATTAAAAAAATTTCCGTCTGCTCTCGACAATCTTGTTATCAGCGCGTTATGTTCTTGGTGCGGTCACCACAGTGACCCACGTCGCTCGGACGGTCCGGGCGCTTACGTAAACCAGAGGACATCATGGCTGATAACAGCACACCCCGTCGTTTCTCGCGTATTGAACGCCTTCCCCCGTATGTTTTTAACATTACCGCTGAATTGAAGATGGCTGCGCGTCGGCGCGGCGAAGACATCATCGATTTTTCGATGGGCAACCCGGATGGCCCCACGCCGCCGCATATCGTCGAAAAACTCTGCCAGGTGGCGCAGCGCGAAGACACGCACGGTTACTCAACCTCGAAAGGTATTCCCCGTTTGCGTCGCGCGATTTCGCGCTGGTACGCAGACCGTTATCAGGTAGAGATCGATCCGGAATCGGAAGCGATTGTCACCATCGGCTCCAAAGAGGGTTTGGCGCACTTGATGCTGGCCACGCTCGATCACGGCGACACCGTGCTGGTGCCGAACCCCAGCTATCCGATTCACATTTACGGCGCGGTCATTGCTGGCGCGCAGGTGCGTTCTGTTCCGTTGGTAGCGGGCGTTGATTTCTTCAACGAGCTGGAGCGGGCGATTCGCGAAAGCTATCCCAAACCGAAAATGATGATTCTCGGCTTCCCGTCGAACCCTACAGCGCAATGCGTTGAGCTCGACTTCTTTGAGCGCGTCATCGCGCTGGCGAAGCAGTACAACGTGCTGGTCATCCATGATCTCGCCTACGCTGATATCACCTACGATGGCTGGAAAGCGCCGTCGATTATGCAGGTGCCAGGCGCGCGTGATGTGGCGGTAGAATTCTTTACCCTGTCGAAAAGCTACAACATGGCGGGCTGGCGCATCGGCTTTATGGTCGGTAACAAAGAGCTGGTCTCCGCGCTGGCGCGCATCAAAAGTTATCACGATTACGGCACCTTCACGCCACTGCAGGTCGCAGCGATTGCGGCGCTGGAAGGCGATCAACAGTGCGTGCGCGATATCGCTGAACAGTACAAACGCCGCCGCGATGTGCTGGTGAAAGGCCTGCACGAAGCGGGCTGGATGGTCGATCTGCCGAAGGCGTCGATGTACGTCTGGGCGAAAATTCCCGATCACTACGCGCATCTTGGCTCACTGGAGTTTGCCAAATTACTGATGCAGGAGGCCAAAGTGTGCGTCTCGCCGGGCATCGGTTTCGGTGATTACGGGGATACCCACGTGCGTTTCGCGCTGATTGAAAACAGCGATCGTATTCGTCAGGCGGTGCGGGGGATTAAATCGATGTTCCGTGCCGATGGCATTTTGCCGGGAACGGTGAAAGCGCTGGAAGAAGAAGAGGAATAACCATTAAGTGGGGCGACTCAGCGTCGCCCCGCCTGGCGGCTCTACAGCATCAGTACAAAAGTACCGACCCAAAGCAACAGGAAGAAAGAAATTCCCATCAAAGCGTATCTCACAAAACAACTCCTCTGAGCGGCTACCCGGCGGGCGATCCCAAACCCGCGTAACCCGAACAGAATAAGAGAAAGGTGGAGTTCATCATAGCTACACGCTTTCTTCTCAGGTCGCTCCAGGCAAGCCCGAAACAGGATCGAGGGCTAATTTACGCGGATTTGTCCCAAAAATAAATAGGCCGCTTCTGAGATATTGCTCACATTTTCAGCGGGTCTCAATCTCCGGTATCGCCGACATTCCCACGCGCAGTTTGGCCAGATCCGGCTGGTTCTCATCGAGCACAATTTTCACCGGTAAACGCTGTACCACTTTGGTGTAATTGCCGGTGGCGTTGTCCGGCGAAATGGCGGAAAAGGTCGCGCCCGTCGCCGGAGCGATGCTGTCGACGCGGCCGCTAAATACCTTGCCCGGCAAGGCATCCACCTTCACGCTCACTTTCTGCCCTTGCTGCACATCCGCCAGCTGCGTTTCCAGATAATTAGCGGTGATATAGGTTTGCTGCAGCGGCACCACCGCCAGCAAACGCGTGCCTGCGCTAACGTAGGCGCCGAGGCGCACCGAACGCTGACCGACCATGCCATCCACCGGCGCCACAATCCGCGTGTAGGAAAGATTGAGCTGCGCCTGATCGACGCTGGCCTGCGCGGCAGCGACATCGGCAGCGGCCTGACGCACCGCAGCTTGTAGCACGCCAACTTGCTTGACGGCGGAAGCTAGCGCCGCTTCGCTCTGGCGGACGGTAGCCGAAGCGGATCGCTGCGTTGAGTTGGCTTTTTGCTGATCGTCTGCGGCGATGGTGCCACTTTTATACAGCTGGTTGTAACGCGCGGCGCTTTGTCCGGCGTACTGCGCTGAAGCCTGGCTCGCCGCTAACGTGGCCTTCGCCTGGTCGATAGTGGATTGCTGCTGTTCCAGCTGCGCCTGGCTACTCAAACGCTTCGCCTCGCTGACCTGCAAATTGGCCTGCGCGGTCTCTAACGCCACACGGTAATCGCGATCGTCGAGTGTCGCCAGTAGTTCGCCGGCCTTCACGCGCTGGTTGTCTTGCACGTTGACGCTGGCGATGTAGCCGGAAACTTTCGGTGCAACCAGCGTGTAATCGGCATTCACGTAGGCATCGGTGGTGCGGTGATCGTTGCCGGTCATTGATGACCAGACAAAAAAAGCCATCGCTAATAACACCAGTAATAAGGCGCTCAACAGCACCGTTCTCTTCAAAGCAAAAGCTTGCATATCAATTATCTCGACGTCGTCGTAACAGGTTGAATCAGTGTTTGTGGTGGCCACACGCGTTTTGGCAACCAGGCGGTTAACAGTAAAAGCAGGGCGGCGAAGGCAATCAGCATCTGGTAGCAATCACTCAGGCTCAGCACCATCGCCTGCTGTTTCAGCAAGGTGGCGAAGCCGCTGAGGTTTTCCGCGCTGCTGACGCTGCCGTCCGGCAGCAACGGCACGCTGCTGCTGGATTGTGCGCTGTTCGGCGCCGTCATCAGCCATGAACGGCTGGCGGCGCTATCGACCAGCACGTTGGAGTGGAATTTTTCACGGTGGCTGATAAACCATTCCACCAGCGTGCTGGCGGCGATGCTGGAGAAACCGCGCACCGTGTTGAACATCGCCGAGGCAAAGGGGCCTTCTGGGGGTGCAACCACGCTGGTGGCACTCATCAGCACCGGCAAAATCACCATGGGCTGGCCGAACGCCTGCAAAATCTGAATCAGCCAGAAATTCTGCCGCGCCCAATCGGTGGTGATGTGCATGCCCATCAGGCAGGACGTCACCAACAGCGCTACGCCCGCTGTCAACATCCAGCGGCAATCCACCCAGCGAATATTCAGCAGCGCGGCAACAAAAGGCGCGATCAGCAACTGCGGCAATCCGATGGTCAACGCCAGCGGGGCGAACTGCAGCGTGCGGAAGCCTTGCACCTGCGCCAGATAGGCCGACGGCAGCGCCGAACCTGACAGCGACAGAATCAGCACGCCCGCCAGCACCAGCAAGCCGTGCGCGAGATTGCGCCGCCCCAGCATTTGCAATTTGAACAGCGGCAGCGGGTGAAACCATTCATTAATAAAGAACACAGTCAGCAACGCCAGCGCGCTGAATAATAAGCCGCAGAATAACGGCGATTCGAGCCAGTCGAGTCGTTCGCCCTGCGTCAGCGCCAGAATCAACAGCGCCATACCGGAGCAGCCGGTCAGCATGCCGAACAGGTCGATCTGTTTAAAACGCTCAAGGCGCAGCGGATCCTGCGGCAAACCCCAGCTAATCAGCAGCATGGCAATCAGCATGGCGGGCACCACTTGCCAGAAGACAAACAGCCAGCTGACGTCATCGGTCCAGAACGCCGCCAGCGAAGCGGCCATATTCGGACCGAAAGTGGCGGTCAGCGCATATCCGGCTAAACCGTATAATTTGATCGGCGGCGGAAGAAAGCGCAGCGCAACGGTCATCAGCATTGGCGGCAGCGCGCCGCCAAATAACCCCTGCACCACGCGCAAGGCGATAAACAGCGTGGCGTTAGGCATCAGCGGCAGCAGCAGACCGCTCAGCATAAAACCAGCGGAGACGGTGAGCGCAAAGCGGCGCAGCGAAAAGGTGACGGCGAACCAGGGCGCAATCATCATTGCCGCCACTTCAGCGGCCTGATACGCGGAGATGATCCAGCTGCCTTGATCGTAACTGATGCCGATGGCAGCGCGGATATCGGCTAACGCGATATCAGTGACGCGATCGTTTAATCCCGATGTGAGCGCGGCAATCAGCACGCCAACCAATCCCAGCGCCAGGCGCAGAGTAAACGGATGGGGGGCCGGAGCCGCAATGGGCTGGGCGTTCATAGCAGGCTTCTCGTTATGATGTTGATGCAGTGTATTGCGATGTGATACAGATGGCATCTTACATATCGATATGCTGTATTGCAATGTGATACAGGGTGTAAAAGTGCGATCATTCGCGTTAAAGTAGGGCAGGCCAAAAAGGAACGCATCATGGTTGAACTTCCCTCAAGCCGTGAGGATGAAAAAGCGGGTGGCATTCAGGTCATCGCGCGTGCGGCAAAAATTCTGAACGCGCTGGGTGAGCATCCCGGCGGCATGAGTTTAGGTGAAATTGCGCAGGTGGTTGATCTGCCGCGCTCGACGGTGCAGCGCATTATTGGTGCGCTGGACAGCGCACAGCTGGTGCGCAGCAGTGGTGCCGGCGGGTTACGTCTTGGTCCGGCGCTGCTCAAGCTGATCTCCAGCGTGCACAGCGACGTGGTGGAAATCGTGCGTCCATTCCTCGAACAACTCTCTGCAGAGATTAATGAAACGGTATCGCTGGCGCGGGCCAGCGGCACGCAGCTGGCTATCGTGCATTATGTGGTGGCCTCGCGCGAACTGCGCGTGGTGCCGCGCATCGGGCTGAATTTGCCGCTTTACAGCACATCGGGCGGCCGCGCGTTGCTGGCGCTGGAGAGCGATGAAGATGTGCGCGTGATGGTGGGCGAAGCCTATAAAGAGTTAACCGAGATGACGGTGAAAACGCTGCCGCAATTGCTGGAGCTGATTGCCGAGGTACGCGCCAGCGGATTGGCGATCGATCGCGGTGAGACGCTGGAGGGCATTTCGACCATAGCGGTCGCCATTGATACGCTGTTTGGCCGCTTCTCCATCTCATTACTGGTGCCGACCGCGCGTTTTCATAAGCAGGAAGCGCATTATCGTGAGCAAATCATCAAGTGCAAAGACGCCTTGATTCGTGAAATTGGCAAAATGACCGCTGTGGAAGGATAACCAACTGATGAAAACCTTGCTGATGGCCATCGATAACTCTCCGGTGGCGGAAAAAGTGATTGCGTTGACCATTGAACAAGCGCTGGCGCATCAGGCACAGGTCACGGTGCTGTGCTGCGTTGATCCCGCATACTCCTCCTGTAATCAACCGATAGAGATTGATGCCGGTGAAGATCCGGATGATTTTGTGGCGGCGAAAGATGAACAGAACACCGCCGAAATGGTGGTGCGCCACGCGCTGGCGCCGCTTTTGCGTGCGGGCGTGGCGGCAAAGGGTTTGATTCTGGCGGGGGAAGCGGCGGAAACCATTGTGGCGCAATCCACACTTTTGCATGCCAGCATGATCATTATGGGACGCCGTCATCTGTCGCCGTTTAATCGTCTGCTGAAAGGTTCGGTCAGCGCTGCGGTGATTGAGCGCGCCAATTGCCCCGTTTTAATTGATGTGCGTAAGGATTAACCCCGCTCGATGCTCTCGCTTTTTCCGATTACGCTAGCGGCGTTCGCGCTGCTGGCGATCATTATTATTCTGCTGGTGCGCACCACCTCGCTGCGACTGTGGCAAGGCGTGCTGTTATTTATCTTGCCGCTAATACTGGCGAATTTACTGTGGTTCAGCTGGCTTCATCCACGTCAGGAGCGGCAGGCGCTGATGGAAGAGGTCGCAACCCAACTCAGCCTTGCGCCCGGTTATCGTCTGCTAAAAATTCAGGAACCCGCATTGTGGCAGTTGCTTAATCGCGAGCTGCTGCATAAACGGCTGGAAGGTGTGCCCGCCAATCAGGCGCTGGGGGATATGCGCGGCTGGTTGATGGATCTGGTTAATCAGCGTCTGACGCGCGCCAGCGATGCGGCGATCATTGATTACATCCGCGTCTCGGTCGAGGAAATGCGGGCGTTGCAGCAGCAGGAACCGCAGCGCTGCTTCCGTTTCCTCTATCCGCAGGTGAATGGCGGCGTCAATTTGCAACAGGTGCTGTCACCGGAACTGAATCAGCGCGATGCGCAAGCACTCGAAACGCTGCTGCAGCAAAGTACCGGCAATGAACAGCCGCTGGATCAGGCTGCGGCGCAGCGCGATTTACAAAGCGTGGTGGAAAAACTGTATGGCAAGTGGGGCGATAGGCTGCAACAGCTGAATATGCCGGCGGATACCGCGGTTGATCGCGGCGCAATGTGCGCGATGTCGATTGATCTCTACAGCGGCATTCTCGCATTGCCTGACAAACAAGCGGCCAATCTTTTACGTAAGATGGTCAGCCTTACCGGTTAGCAGGCAAAAAAAAGCCCGCTCAGCGCGGGCATGAAGGTCATTATCAGTATGTTTATTATTAATTCACCTGGTGTGGTGCAGACTTCGTTTTGTCTGAACAGATAATCGCACCCTTACCTTGATAAGTGAAACCGTTTGGTTTTATCGATTTGATTGGCGAAAGCTTCACTAATCCCGGACATTTCGCGCTTTATTCCTATAGATAAGCGCGGCGTTGCCTTTTAGACTGCAACGCTCAAGAGGAAACCCTAATGAAAAAAATGCTTATTAGCGCATTGGCGCTTTTTATGTTGGCGGGTTGTAGCGTCAGCAAACCAGGAGGATTTGAGCGTGTCGATGAAGATACCAGCTCAAATACCGTGCAGTATCGTTACGATCCGCACACGCTGAATAAAGACGCAATGGAGATCGACCTTGCGAATTATTGCAGTCAGCGTGGATTTGATAAGGTGGAATCACTGCCGTCGCAAAATAGCCATTTGCCCGGACTAAAGAAAGCCTGGTATCAATGTAATTACGCGGTAAAAAGCTAAAAAAATAGGGCGGGATAATTTCCCGCCCTTTTTATTTTCTTATTATTTGCTGTGTGTGCTTTGCCCAACTATCTGCGGTGTCCATAACCGCCGTGCCCATGATGCCAGCCGCCGCCACCACCATGATGGCCCCAGCCTGGGCCGCCGCCTCCACGATGATGATCGATAATACAGCCACTCAACATCGTCATAATGGCTACAACCGATGCAAGCTTAATCACTTTCTTCATGGAGAGTCCTCCTCTGTTCCAATGACGCCAGATTACAGGGGAATAGTGGAGTGAAGATGCAGGAAATGTAGAGTTATTACGGAATGTATTACGGAGTGTGTCAATTAAATGCTAAAAAAGTCGCGGGGTAAAATAAACCAATCGGAATAAGCTGAATGCCTGATAATAATAACGAGATTACTCCGAAAGGCAAGGCTTAATAATAGTGGTTCTCAATTAACGTTTTATTGTGGAATAATTGTGGAGAAATTGGATGCCGCGTATTAATGCGGCATCCCAGCGAACTTAATTATGCAGTAAAGGTTCTGCCACGTTTTGGCGATTTGGCAGACGGATGCTCAGCGACAACACCAGCGAAATCACCAGCAAGGTCATAATCAGGCTGAAGGTGACGGTGAAGCCGCCAAAGGCGGAAGCAACCAGCGAACCCAGCACGCTGCCGATACCGAAGCCCAGGTAAATCAGACCATAGTTTTTGGTCAGGTTGTTCAGGCCAAAGAAATCGCTGACCAGCGATGGGAACACGGTAATGGTGCCGCCGAAGCTGAAGGCCACGCAAGCTAAGGAGAGGAAGAAGGTCGATTCACTCATATGGGTGAATAGCAAAATGCTCATGCCCACCAGCGAGACGATTTGCGCCAGCGTAATCACGCGGATGCGCGCCATTTTATCCGAGAGCACGCCAAGAATTAGACGGCCGCTGAGGTTGGCAATCGCAATCACCGTGACCGCATTGGCGGCGGTTTGCGCGCTCAGATGCACCATGCCTTCACCGATATCTTTCGCCACGCCAATCACGTACAGGCCGCTCATGCAGGCAGTGAGGAACATCAGCGCCAGCATCCAGTACTGCGGTAAACGCACCGATTGCGCCAGCGTGTAATCTTTGGCTTCCAGCTGCGTATTACCTCTGTTCTTCTGCATCGGTGCGTCACGCATCAGCAACGCGCCGACAATGATCATGCTCATCGCCAGCACGCCCCAGATCATGAAGGTATTCTCCAGACCTTGTGCGCTCAGCAGTGCGCCGCAGATGAATTTAAAGCCGAGGCTACCCAAACCGTACGCACCAATCGAGCAGGCGGAAATGAGCCCTTTGCGCTCCGGGAACCACTTCACGCAGTTAGAGAGCGTCATCAGATAACCGGCGCCATCGGCCAATCCCACCAGAATCCCTGCGCTGAGGTAGAGCATCATCAGATTATCGGCATGCGCGGTCAGCCAGAAACCTACCGCCATCAGCATGCCCGCACCGATGGTGACGTTGCGCACGCCAAAGCGCTCCTGCAATTTCCCGGCAAGCGATGACGCAATCGCCAGGCCAAGACTGAGTAAACCGAACGAGAAAGCCACTTCACTGATCGGCGCATTCAGCTTATTTGCCAGCGGGCCGTTAAACAGGCTCCAGGTATAAACCGAGCCCAAAGCGAACTGGGTGATAATAGTGCCGATAAGGGTGAGCATGCGGGTACGTTGGTCATTCGCGGGGGTTGCTGTTGTCATTTTTATCTCTCACTCGAGAAAGCGGAATCTGTGGAGATAATAAATTGCTCTCGCACGTGCGGGGGATGCAGAGGCGTGAATGAACCGGATGGTGGAACGAAATGCAGTAAAGCGGGTATGAATGGCATTGTGATGACAGTAAGTGATGTCATTTAAGCCGTAGCGGTTGCTACGGGTAACCATCTGTAAGTGTTTGTATCGATCGCGCCATATCGCCTGCAAAGTTGTGGATGTTTGCCAGGCTTAGAATTCATTCAAAAGGAGGAAATATGAAAGACCGAACATATGAATCCGCGTCAAATGAGGATGAGGTTTGCTGCATTATCGGTCAGGCGGTGATCGAGTTAAGCGATGAGCATCAACCAGTGAATAAATCCACGTTGTCGCTGAAATTACTGGCAATGGCCGACCGCGACAAAGATGATGAACGCGTCCTGCTTTACTGGATTGCCAGAAAAGCCATAACTAAACCTCACCAGCTCAATATCGGCGTTCAGGGCTGGCGCTAGAGGAACAAAAGAGCGGGCGCAATGCCCGCTCTCGTTATTTATGCGGTCCGTAATCGGCCCATCGTCGGCCAGCGTACAAACATCACCATGTTCCCCGCCAGAATCATCACCAATCCGACAATCGCATTACTGTGCCAGTGATAACCTTCGTAAAGCGTGGAGAGCGTTAGCGCCACCAGCGGGAACAGCAAAGTACTGTAAGCGGCCTGACTGGCACCAATACGGCCCACCAGCGTGAAGTAGGCCCCAAATCCCACGACCGAACCAAATATCGCCAGGTAGCTCATCGCGCCTAACCACTGCATATTCAGCGCTGGCGCCAGCGAATCGCCGTTAATTAATGCCAGTGCGGCCATCACCAAAGCGCCATACAGCATCGCGTAGCTATTGGTGGTCAACACATCACGCTGACGGCGTTGATGGCGCAGCGAAATCATATTGCCGAAAGAGAAGCCCAGCGTGCCAAGCGCGCTGAGGCCCACGCCCCACAGCAACTGTGGAGCCGGATGCGCCGCCTGAATATCATTCCAGAACAGTGCGACAATACCGCCCAGGCCAAGCACCGCCGCTGGCACCAGGCGAAACGATGGGCGCTGACGGAAGAAGATCCAGCCGTTAAGCGCGTTATACAGCACGGCCATCGAGAATATCACCGACTCGAGTCCGCTGCTGATCCACGCGGCAGCATGATAGAAGCAGACAAAGTTGAAGCCAAACACGCAGCAGCCCTGCAGCAGACAAAACAGATGATCGCGCTTATCCAGCATTCGCAGGCGACGCAGCAGTTTTAGGATCACCAGCATCACCAGCGACGCCAGTAAGAAACGCCAAAATACCGCCACCAAAACGGGCGTATCGGCCGCTTCCTGCTGCAGGAAAATGGCAATCCATGTGGTTCCCCAAATCATCACCACGGCAAGGTATAACATCACATTCATAGCGCACTCTCCGACATAATCTGGCCCGCAGTGTGGCGTGAAAAGCAACCTGCGGCTTGCACGTTTTTGCGCGGCAATTGCAAAATCTTGCGCTTTTTACTTCTGTGTCCGGCTGTGACCTGTTTTCTGTCTGCGGAGATCCGTACACTGGGCGCTCATGAACTTCGAGTGATATGAACCATGGCCGATTACCAGACCTTCAACATGCTGCAGCGCCACAAAGCGCAGCTGCGCGACAGTGTGCAGTTGTCGAGCGGCATTAAGCTGGCGGCCTGGTTTAACAGCGGCGATCGCGTCACTAATCTTAGCGATCATCATACGCTGAGCCTGTATACCGCCGACGGCTATGAAACCTGGCATAAAACTCAAAACGGCTGGCGCAACGGCGGCGGCCCGGATCGCTTTTGCCTGATGCCCAGCGGGGTAGAATCGGTGTGGGATATTCGCGCCGATTTGTCGTTTGTGCATCTCTATTGCACCGACGAACATCTGCGGCATTTGGGCGAGCAGATTTGGGATCGCAGTCCGTCGCAGCTTAATCTGCATGAAAAGATCTTCGCGGCGGACGATCGCATCACTCAACTATATCGCCACTTCTTGCTGAGCACCGACTGGCAACAGCCGGCGAACCAATTGATGCTCAGCAGCGCATCAACGTTGCTGATGACGCATCTGCTGCAACGCTACAGCGATGTGCAATGGCAAGCGCCGCAGGTGCGTGGCGGACTGGCGCCCGCCGTGTTGCGGCGAGTCATGGCGTATATTGATGCGCAGCTCGATCAGCCATTAACGCTGGCGCAACTGGCAGCTGAAGCGGCGCTGAGCGAATACCATTTTGCCCGCATGTTCCGCAGCAGCGTTGGCGAGGCCCCGCATCAATATGTGATGCGTCGCCGTATGGATGCTGCGCTGCAGCTGCTGAAATTCAGCCGTTTAACGCTAACAGAAATCGCATTGCGCTGCGGTTTTCACTCCTCGAGTCACTTCAGTAACCGCTTCCGTCAGCTGCATGGCGTGACGCCATCGGCATGGCGCCAAGATCACGTCTGATTACGATCTCACTTTTAAAACGTTGTAATCGGCTGCAAGAACCCCTTTTTTTTTCTGAACACATCTCTCAATTAGGCATTCTCAAACTCAGTGAGGCATTTTTTCCATGGATTTTGGAGTAGGATGCTTTGCAGGAAAATTAAGCTATCACATTGATTACAATGACAAGTTACAAGAGGCTGTAATTGTGGAAAAGCGCGTGTCAAAGCTGGAAGCGGATATTGACGATATCAAAACCGATATGGCAGTAATGAAAACGGATATCGCGGTGATCAAATCGAATTACGTCACCAAAAGCGATCTTTATCAGGAGATCGGCAAAGTGCATCAGGATATTGGGAGAATTCATCAGGAGTTAAGTAAGCAGACAAAATGGATAATCGCTGGGATGCTGAGTACTGCGGGCATGACGTTGGCACTGGCTCGCTGGTTGTTTTGAGTGAATAACTAATCAAGGAGTGAACATGGAAAAGCGCGTTTCAAAGCTTGAAGCGGATATCGACGAAATCAAAACCGATATGGCGCTGATGAAAACGGATATCGCGGTGATTAAATCGAACTACGCCACTAAAAGCGATCTTCATCAGGCGATAAATCAACAAACGAAATGGATTGTGGCGGGAATAATGAGCACCGCTGGACTGACACTTGCTCTGGCAAGATGGCTGTTTTAAGCGGGAGAACGATGAAAATCTGGTGTCCCCTGCAGGAATCGAACCTGCAACTAGCCCTTAGGAGGGGCTCGTTATATCCATTTAACTAAGGAGACGCCGGGCGCGCAGTATAGCGCACCGCGAACCTGATTTTAACTATGCAGCGGTTGTTTGCTCAATCTATCAGCAATTTAAGACCAGGCTTACACCTGTTTTTGCTTCTCTTTCCGCTTCTGTTCCGCACGCGCTTTGGCTTTCGCCGCTTCACTCATATCGTTACGAATCTGCGCATGGCTGATCAACGCAAATATCAGCGTACCGCCCGTGATGTTGCCAAGCAGCGTAGGCAGGGCAAATGGCCAGAAGAATTCGTACCACGGCAGCGTGCCCGCAAACACCAGATACAGCACCTCGACTGAACCGACCACGATATGCGCTAAATCACCTAACGCCACCAGCCAGGTCATCATCACAATCACTACAATCTTTGCGCCACCCGCATACGGGAACATCCACACCATGGTGGCGATAATCCAGCCTGATATCACCGCATTAGCGAACATTTCGCTTGGGGAGTTCACCATCACTTTTTCACTGATGGCGGTAAAGGCCTGACGCGTCGCATCGTCGAATATTGGCATATGATTAAAGGCCAGCGCCCCTAATGCGGTGCCAATCAGATTGCCGAGCAGCACCACGCACCAGAGACGTAACAGCAGCGCAAAGTTGCTGCCGGTCGGTTTGTGCATCACCGGCAAAACGGCGGTAACGGTATTCTCGGTAAACAGTTGCTGGCGCGCCATAATCACAATCACAAAGCCAAAGGTATAACCCAAATTTTCCAGTAAAAATGCGCCCGGCACGCCTTTAAGATGGACCTGAAAAATGCCTTTCGCCATCAGCGAAGCGCTCATCGACAAGCCCGCCGCAACCGCGGACCAGAGCAGCGCCATGCCGTCACGCTCGAGCTCTTTTTCCCCATCCTGGCGTATCTCTTCATGAATCGCCGCAGCCTGCGAGGGCAGGGCATCTTCATCGACTTCTATCTCCTTGCCTTGCTCCTTCTCATCACTCTCTACATCGTTGTCACTGTTTGAAATCGATGGTGATTGTTTCATGTTTTCCTCAGGTGATAATGCCATTGCGTCATAAGCGTAGCTGGTTTTTGCAAGGTCGATTTGTTACGAAGATTCAAATTAAGAGTAACGAAATTTTAACTGAGTTGGATTTTTGAGCAATTTGTTGATCTGGGGCGCACGAATACCCCATTTGGGGTAAGTGGGAGCCAGCTCACAGACTTCGGCCCACAGATTCAATGTGGTATTATCCCCGCCTCATTCATTGCCGCGATTCTCCCTTCTATGCTCGAAGTCATTAATCTCTCATGCGTTCGTGATGAGCGAACCTTGTTTCATGGGTTGAGCTTCCGCGTGCAACCGGGTGACATTGTGCAAATTGAAGGGCCAAACGGAGCCGGGAAAACTTCGCTGTTGCGCCTGCTGGCCGGATTAAGCCGGGCGGAAGAGGGCGACGTCATGTGGCAGTCACAGCCCCTTCGTCAACAGCGCGAAGTATGGCAACAAAATCTGCTCTATCTTGGCCATCATCCCGGCGTGAAATCGGTACTCTCACCGCTAGAGAACCTGCATTTCTGGCACGGTAGCAGCAATGAAGACGCGATTTTTGCTGCGCTTGAGCAGGTCGATCTGCTGGGTTTTGAAGAGGTGCCGGTGGCACAACTCTCCGCCGGACAGCAGCGGCGCGTGGCATTAGCACGCTTATGGCTTAGCCCAGCGTCGATATGGATCCTCGATGAACCCTTAACCGCCATCGATAAAGGCGGTGTTGAAAAATTAATGGCGCGATTCGTCAGCCATGCCGATAACGGCGGAGCGGTGATTCTGACCACGCATCAGGATCTGCCCGATCACAGCGCGCGCGTGCGTAAAATTCGTCTTACTTCGGAGTGGGCTTGATGTTAGGCCGGGTCATTCAGCGTGAATTAAAAATCGCTTTTCGTAGCGGCGGGGAAGTGATCAATCCGCTGTGGTTTTTCCTGATTGTTATCACGCTGTTTCCGTTAGGTATCGGACCGGAGCCACAGCAGCTGGCGCGGATTGCGCCGGGCGTGGCGTGGGTTGCCGCGTTACTCGCCTCATTGCTGGCGCTGGAACGGCTGTTTCGTGACGATTTTCTTGATGGTTCGCTTGAGCAACTACTTCTGTTGCCGACGCCGCTACCGATCACGGTGCTGGGCAAAGTGATTGCGCACTGGCTGATTACCGGGCTACCGCTGATTTTATTGTCGCCGCTGGCGGCATTGTTGCTGTCGCTGGATTTTGCCGGCTGGCGCGCGATGGCATTGACGTTATTACTTGGCACGCCAACGCTGAGTTTTCTCGGCGCGATTGGGACCGGATTAACCGTTGGGTTGCGGCGCGGCGGCGTATTACTGAGTTTGCTGGTATTGCCGTTGTCGATACCGGTTTTGATATTTGCCAGCGCGGCGATTGATGCCGCCGGAATGGGATTGCCGATCGGGGGTTATCTGGCGATTCTTGGCGCGATGCTGGCGGTAAGCGCAACGCTGTCGCCGTTCGCGACGGCAGCGGCCTTGCGTATCAGTCTGCATTAATTCGTGCCGCCCCAGAGCGGTCGAAACCTGAATTCTCTTTATTGTGAGCTATGCAAAATGTGGAAATGGTTACACCAGTGGGCAAAGCCTGAGCGGCTTTACCAGCTATGCGGTCGCTTGATTCCGTGGTTCGCGGTGCTGGGTGTTGGCACGCTGTTACTCGGTTGGGTCTGGGGATTCGGCTTTGCACCGGCGGATTATCAGCAGGGCAACAGCTTCCGGATTATGTACATTCACGTGCCTGCAGCGATGTGGTCGATGGGCGTGTATGCATCAATGGCTATTGCGGCATTTATCGGCCTGGTGTGGCAGATGAAGATGGCCGATCTGGTCTCAGCGGCGATGGCGCCGATTGGCGCGGTGTTCACCTTTATCGCGCTGATTACCGGTTCCGCTTGGGGTAAACCGATGTGGGGAACCTGGTGGATCTGGGATGCACGCCTGACATCTGAGCTGGTGCTGCTGTTCCTCTATATGGGCGTTATCGCGCTGTATCACTCCTTTGAAGACCGCCGCACCGCCGGGCGCGCCGCCGGCATTTTGATTCTGGTTGGCGTGGTTAATCTGCCGATCATTCACTTCTCGGTGCAATGGTGGAACACGCTGCATCAGGGCTCATCAGGCATTCTGCAGCAGGCTATCGATCCAAGCATGCGCACACCGCTGCGCTGGTCCATTCTCGGTTACCTGCTGGTGTTTGGTGCGCTGACCTTAATGCGCCTGCGCAATTTGATTCTATTCACCGAGCGTCATCGTCCGTGGGCGATTGATGTGGCGCAGGGAGGAAGCAAATTATGACGCCAGCCTTTGCATCGTGGAGCGATTTCTTCGCCATGGGCGGCTATGCCTTTTACGTCTGGCTCGCCGTTATCCTCACGTTGATCCCGTTATTCGGTCTGGTGCTGCACACCGTGCTGTTCCGCCGCCGTTTGCTGGCGGAAATTCGCCAGCGTCAGTCCAGGGAGCGGCGCATTCGCGCGGCTAAATCGAAAAAAGCTGCCAGTGGAGCAGCGGGAGAATCCGTGTGAATATCCGTCGTCGTAATCGCCTCTATGTGGCGATCGCGGTGTTGATCGGGCTTGGCCTGGCGACCGCGCTGGTGATGTACGCGCTGCGTTCCAACATCGACCTGTTTTATACCCCGAGTGAAATTATCAACGGCAAAGGTGAAGATCATCAGAAGCCTGAGCCGGGCCAGCGCTTGCGCATTGGCGGCATGGTGATGCCGGGCAGCGTAAAGCGCGATCCGAAAACGCTCGCCGTCTCTTTCAAACTGTATGACGCCAACGGCGTGGTCAGTGTGACCTATGAAGGCATTCTGCCGGACCTGTTCCGTGAAGGGCAGGGCGTGGTAGCGCAAGGCGTGCTGGAAGAGGGCAATCTGGTGAACGCTAAAGAAGTGCTGGCGAAACACGATGAAAAATATACGCCTCCCGAAATTGAAGATGCCATGAAGAAGAATCACACAGGACCTGCGGCAGCTTATCAGCAGTCGGGTGCGCAATCATGATGCCGGAAATTGGTAGCTTTCTGCTGTGTCTGGCGCTGGCTTTAGCGCTCCTGTTGAGCGTCTATCCGTTGTGGGGCGCTGCGCGGCAGGATGCGCGTTTGATGGCCATGGCGCGCCCGTTGACCTGGGGCATGTTTATCTGTGTCGCCGCCTCTTTTGTGGTGTTGGTGCACGCCTTTGTGGTGAATGACTTTACCGTTGGCTATGTCGCCACCAACTCCAACACCTTGCTGCCGGTCTATTATCGCATCGCGGCAACCTGGGGTGCGCACGAAGGTTCACTGCTGTTGTGGGTGCTGCTGCTCAGCACCTGGACGCTGGCGGTGGCGATCTTCAGTCGCGGGATGCCGCAGGATGCGCTAGCACGCGTGCTGGCGGTGATGGGCATGATTAATCTCGGCTTCCTGCTGTTTATCATTCTCACCTCGAATCCATTTACCCGCACCTTGCCAAACTTCCCGATTGACGGGCGCGATCTCAACCCAATGCTGCAGGATATCGGGCTGATCTTCCATCCGCCGCTGCTGTACATGGGTTATGTCGGCTTCTCGGTGGCCTTTGCGTTTGCCATTGCCTCGCTGATGGCCGGACGTCTGGATACCGCATGGGCGCGCTGGTCACGTCCGTGGACCACCGCCGCGTGGGTCTTCCTGACTATCGGTATCGTCCTCGGTTCGGCGTGGGCTTATTACGAACTCGGCTGGGGCGGCTGGTGGTTCTGGGACCCGGTCGAAAACGCCTCCTTTATGCCGTGGCTGGCCGGAACAGCGCTGATGCACTCGCTGGCGGTGACGGAAAAGCGCGGCAGCTTCAAGTCGTGGACGGTGTTACTGGCGATCACCGCGTTCTCGCTAAGCCTGCTTGGCACTTTCCTCGTGCGCTCCGGCGTGCTGGTTTCCGTGCACTCGTTCGCCTCCGATCCGGCGCGCGGCATGTTTATTCTCGCCTTCCTGGTGATTGTGATTGGCAGCTCGCTGCTGCTGTACGCGCTGAAAGGTGGTCAGGTGCGCAGCCGCGTACAGAGCGAAGCCTGGTCACGCGAATCCTTCCTGCTGGGTAATAACGTGCTGCTGATCGCCGCGATGCTGGTGGTGTTACTCGGTACGCTGCTGCCGCTGGTGCATAAACAGCTCGGTCTCGGCAGCATCTCGGTGGGCGAGCCGTTCTTCAACACCATGTTTACCTGGCTGATGGCACCGTTCGCGCTGATGCTCGGTATCGGTCCGCTGGTGCGCTGGCGTCGTGACCAACCACAGAAACTGTGGAAACGCCTTGGCGTGGGCCTGTTAGTGACGCTGATTCTGTCGATCGCCCTGCCGTGGCTGCTGCAGGATCGCATTGAGGCGATGACGGTTATCGGCCTGCTGATGTCGATCTGGGTGATCATGCTGACGTTGATGGAACTGCACGAGCGCGCCACCCATCGCCACTCTTTCTTCAAAGGTTTACGACATCTGTCGCGCAGCCATTGGGGCATGGTGCTGGGGCATTTAGGCGTGGCGGTGACCGTGGTCGGTATCGCCTTTAGCACCCAGTACAGCGTTGAGCGTGATGTGCGCATGAAGGCGGGCGATACCGTTGATATCCACAATTATCACTTTACCTTCCACGGCGTGCGCAACCTGCAAGGGCCGAACTACAGCGGCGGCGTGGCGGTGATTGAAGTGACGCGCAACGGCAAGCTGGAGGCGGTGATGCAGGCGGAAAAACGCTTCTATGCAGCCGCGCGCACCATGATGACCGAAGCGGCGATCAGCGGCGGTTTCACCCGCGATCTGTATGCGGCGCTGGGCGAAGAGCTGGATGACGGTTCGTGGGCGGTGCGGATTTACTACAAACCGTTTGTGCGCTGGATCTGGTTCGGCGGCGTGTTTATGGCGGTGGGCGGCTTGTTCTGCCTGTTCGATCCGCGCTATCGCTCACGCAAAAAAGAGCAGCGCGAGGAGCTGGCATGAACAAAAAAATCCTGTTTATCCCGTTAGTTCTATTTTTGCTGCTGGCCGCGGCGCTGCTGTGGCAGCTGTCGCGCAACGCCAACGGCGATGATCCAACGCGTCTCGAATCAGCGTTGATCGGCAAACCGGTACCCGTATTCAAACTGGAAGCGCTCGATCAACCCGGCAAAATCTACGATCAGCAGGTGCTGACCGACGGCAAACCGATTCTGCTCAACGTCTGGGCAACCTGGTGCCCAACCTGCCGCGCGGAGCATCAATACCTCAACACGCTGGCGGAAAAAGGCATTCGCGTGGTTGGCCTCAACTATAAAGACGATCGCACCAAAGCGGTGACCTGGCTGAACACGCTGGGTAATCCTTATGCGCTCAGCCTGTATGACGGCAACGGGATGCTCGGTCTCGATCTCGGCGTTTACGGCGCACCGGAAACCTTCCTGATCGACGGCAAAGGGATCATTCGTTATCGCCACGCAGGCGACATGAACGATCGCGTCTGGCTCGAAGAAGTGAAACCGCTGTGGGACAAATACAACAAGGAGGCGGGCGTATGAAACGGCTGCTTCTATTGTTAGCGGGCATTCTGCTCAGCACCAGCCTGTGGGCGGCGATTGATACTTATCAGTTCGATTCGGTGCAGCAGGAAGAACAATACCGTGATCTCACCGCATCGCTGCGTTGCCCGAAATGCCAGAACAACAGCATTGCCGATTCCAATGCGATGATCGCGTCGGATATGCGTCTTAAAGTCTACGAGTTGATGAAGCAGGGCGAAAGCCGCCAGCAGATCATTGATTACATGGTGGCGCGTTACGGTAATTTCGTGACGTATGAGCCGCCGGTAACGCCTTCCACGCTGATTTTGTGGGTGGGGCCAGCGCTGTTTGTGGTGCTGGGCGCGCTGATCATTATTCTGCGTAATCGTCGCGGCAAAGCGCGTAGCGAACTCGACGACAGTGAACAACAGCGCCTTGCGGCGTTACTCAAGCGTGACGGGAAGCCGTAATGACTGGATTCTGGATTACCCTGATTATTTTACTGCTGGCGGCTATCGCGCTGTTTCTGCGTGCCGGCTGGCGTCAGCGCGAGGCCAGCAGTGGCGATCGCGATCGTCTCAACACCGATTTCTATCAGCAACGCCTGCGCGAGCTGGAGCGTGATGAAGAAGAGGGCGTGGTGGCTGAGCGCCCGGAAATGGTGCGCGAACTGCAACAAACACTATTAACTGATGTGCCGCAGCAGGATGCCGCGACCATTCATCGCAGCAGCCGCTGGGTGTTGCTGCCGGGCGTGATTGTGCTGCTGGTGGTGTCGGTTGGCATGTATCTGAAAACCGGCGGACTCACGCCGCAAACCGCGTTCGTCAGCGTACAGCAGGAGTTTCCTGCGTTACGTGCGCGCGTGATGGATCCTAAAGCTCAGCCGCTAACCATGGAAGAGTTGGCGCGTCTGCAGCTGGGTCTGCGCAGCTCGCTGCAGAACGACGCAACGAACCTCAACGATTGGGCGATGCTGGGCCGCTTAGGGATGGTGCTGAATAATGCCACCGATGCCAGCCAGGCATTTGAACATGCGCTACAGCTGGCGCCAGACAACATCGAACTGCAGCAGGATTATGCCGAAGTGCTGACGCGCTCCAGCGATCCGCAGGATAACCGTCAGGCCAACGTGTTGCTGAAAGCGCTGCTTAAACGCGATCACAGCGATGTGCGCACGCTGAGTCTGCTGGCGTTTAATGCCTTTGAGCAGCAGCAGTACAACGAGGCGATTGGTGCATGGCAGGTGATGTTGAAACTGTTACCGGCAGGCGATCGTCGCATCACCATGATCGAGCGCAGCATTGAACAAGCGAAAACTGACGCGGGACAGCAAAATAGCAGCCTGGCATTGACGGTGAGTTTGACGCCGCAGGCAGAAAAAATGTTACCGCAAGGCGGAGTGTTGTATATTTCTGTGTCTGACGGTGTTTCACCGGTGCCTGTGGCTGTGAAGCGTTTACCGCTGAGTCACTTCCCGTTATCGCTCACGCTCGATGACAGCAATGCCATGATGCCCGATCGCCTGCTTTCGGCACAGCATCAGGTGCAAGTCAGGGTGCGCATTTCGCGCGATGGCAGTGCCAATCCACAGTCTGGCGACTGGTTGGGTTTAAGCGCGGTCACACCCTGGGATGGTCATCAGCAACTGGCTGTGGAAATTAATCAACAGCAGCCCTGAAGCGATACCTTACTGATCCGCACAGGGAGAGAAGAATGAATAACCGCCTGACCGGTTTGGCGCTAGCCAGCTTACTGCTGGTGGGTTGTGCCAGCTCAAAACCGGCTGAAAATACGGAACCTGCGCAGCGCAGCGATCCGCTGGAAGGCTTTAACC
This sequence comes from Pantoea endophytica, assembly GCF_002858935.1. Lineage (GTDB taxonomy): Bacteria > Pseudomonadota > Gammaproteobacteria > Enterobacterales > Enterobacteriaceae > Pantoea > Pantoea leporis. The sequence continues at coordinate 73,463 of NZ_PJRT01000029.1, forward strand.
GCACGATGTTTAACTTCAACTACAACGTGCTGGATCCGTATGTTCTGCGTCCGGTGGCAGTCGCCTGGCGCGATTATGTGCCGGTGCCGGCACGTAGCGGCATCAGTAATGTGTTATCCAACGTTGAAGAGCCCGCCAGCATGGTTAACGCCATTCTGGTGGGTGAACCGCGCCAGGCAGGCATCCACTTTACCCGCTTCTTCCTGAACACCGTGTTAGGGCTGGGTGGCTTTATCGACGTGGCGGGCAAAGCCAATCCGGCACTGGCGCGTGAAGTGCCGCATCGCTTTGGTAGCACGCTGGGACGTTATGGCGTCGGTTACGGCCCGTATGTTGAATTGCCGGCCTACGGTAGCTTCACCATCCGTGAAGATGGCGGTGACTTCGTTGATACGCTCTATCCGGTCTTAAGCTGGTTGAGCTGGCCGATCTCGGTAGGTAAATGGACGCTGGAAGGGATTGAAACCCGTGCGCAGTTGCTGGATTCGGACGCCATTTTGCGTCAGCAGCAAGATCCGTACGCCTTTATTCGTAATGCCTACTTCCAGCGACATGACTTTATTGCCAACGGCGGTAAGCTGAAGCCGGAAGATAATCCGAACGCCAGTGCGATTCAGGACGATCTGAAAGATATTGATTCTGAATAAAACAAAAAGGCGACTCAATGAGTCGCCTTTTTTATCAAGCTACGTATCAGAACTTGTAGTTAAAGTTCGCGCCGTACAGCCAGGCTTTACCTTCAGAGTTAAAGGTATACGGGCCTTCTTTCACGGTGACTTTCTGACCGTGCATGTAAGAAATACCCAGGTCGACAGAAGCATCTTCATTGAAGGCGTAAGACGCACCGGCACTCAGCCACAGACGATCCTGATCCGGAATAGAGATAGAACGCTTATCGGCCGGAACCGGGCTGTCATCAAAGGCGATACCGGTACGGAAGGTCCAGTTATCGTCGTAGAAGTAAGTGGTACCCAACGCGATACGGTAGGCATCGTGGAAACTTTCATCCTTATAGAACAGCGTCTGGCCATTGCTGCCGGTGGCTTTCAACTCCTGAAATTGGCTCCAGCTGGTATAAGTCAGGCTATAGTGAACCGCCCATTGCGGCGCCACTTTATGCCAGCCTGACACTTCCCACATCTCTGGCAGATTCAAAGTCAGAGAACCCGGAATTGTAGTGCCGCTGGTGCCGTAAGGCAGGCCTAAAGCCAGTGCCTGCGGTGTACCGTTAAAGGCGGTGGGGATGTTGCTCTTGTAGTCACCGTCAAAGTCGACTTTTACTTCTGAGCGGTAGGTAAAGCCAAAGCGGTTATTTTTATCCACTTCGTACAGGATGCCGGCGTTCCAGCCGTAACCCCATTCATCACCTTTTAAATGCGCAATCTGGGTATCGGCTGGCAATCCTGCCACGGCACCTGCTTCACCGGCATAGCGCTCAATTTTCGCTTTTGCGTAGACCGCATCAAAGCCGATACCGAAGCTGAAATTCTCATTCAGTCGATAAGCGGTGCTGATATTAAAATTACCGGTCATCAGGTCGGTTTTGCCGCCATAACCACCTGCGGTATAGCCGTCATTAAATTCGGTTGCTAAACCATAGTTTGAGGTCGCAGATGCACCAATCCACCACTGATCGTTAATTGGGTGCACATAGTGAAGATTAGGGATCCACTGATTTGGGGCGATATTTTTGGCATCAAGGCTGCGACCTGTCGGGCTCTGACCGCTAATATCCACTTCGGGATCAATATAAACCGCGCCGATAGAGAAAGAAGGGCGATCCATTAATGCCATAGTTGCCGGGTTACGGCTGGCAGAGGCGGCGGTATCACCCATCGCACCTTCGCCGGAATATGCACGACCTAAACCAATTGCTGAGAATTCATTCAGTTGAAAGCCCGCGGCGTAAACATGAGAACAGACGAGCGTTACTGCAGCTGCCACAGCTGACTTTGCAAACAGGTTTTTATGGTTCATGACCACAACCTCATCCAGATTTATTATTTAACGTTGTTACGTCGCGTAACAAAGAGCGGCGAATTGTAGGGACTGATGGCAAAACCACATATCAGACCAGTGCGACGAGTATAGGTCCGACCTGTGTATTTGTTGCAATATTGTTTTTTAAATATTTCTGATTTGATCGATAAAATCAGATCTGCTTAACAAAATCTTAGCGGTTCGACTTAAACATAGCGTTCAATTTTGCTGTGGATCAATTTTTAGTGTGATATTCGTCACTTAGCGGCTTGATCGTGGATGTGAAAACGCAGCAGGCGTACACTTTGCGGCAGAAAATAATCCGATTATGTTGAAATTATCGTCAGGAGAGAATCATGACTGATGCCATTAAAAAGTGTAATGCCAACGAAACGGCGGCCTGCTGCTGTGTCGATGTGGGAACCGTGATGGATAACACCGATTGCACCGCAAGCTGGTCTGGCGTATTTGCCGACCGTCATGCGGCGGAAGCGATGCTGGCGCATTTGACTGAGCGCGCGCGTCAGGTGGAATCCGATCCTTGCGATATTCGCGCGGATTTTGCCAATGAAGGCGACGCGGTGCGCCTGTCTATCGACTTCACCTTTGCCTGCCAGGCCGAAACCCTGATTTTCCAGCTCGGCCTACGCTAATCATGCCGCTGCCGAAACCCCTTCGGCAGCCTTAACTCATTTTCGTGTATTCCTTCGCACTTTTTTCCTCTGCTTATTGGCTACTTAGCAACACTTAGTTAACACTGATGATCAGGTCAGACCTGTTTGGCAATGATGCCCCGGTCGAAAAATACAGGTGATTGCAATGAGCAAAGCGCAGCCGCTGCTGACGCGTCAGGGCGAACGTATCGCCATAACCCACGGATTACGCACGCCTTTTGCCCGCCAGGCGACCGATTTCCACGGCATTCCCGCGCTGGAGCTGGGGCGCATGGTGATCAGCGAACTGATGGCGCGCAGCGAATTACCGGTCGAGTTTATCGATCAACTGGTGTTTGGCCAGGTGGTGCAGATGCCGGAAGCGCCCAACATTGCGCGTGAAATTGTTCTGAGCAGCGGATTAGGCGTGCATACCGATGCCTATAGCGTTAGCCGCGCCTGCGCCACCAGTTTTCAGGCGGTGGCAAACGTAGCGGAAAGTTTGATGGCGGGCACCATCGATGCCGGCATTGCCGGTGGCGCGGATTCATCCTCGGTGCTGCCGATTGGCGTCAGTAAAACTCTGGCGCGTGCGCTGGTGGATCTCAACAAAGCGCGCAGCTTTAGTCAAAAACTCAGCATCCTGCGTCGTTTGCGCCCGCGCGATCTGTTGCCGGTGCCACCGGCGGTAGCGGAGTATTCTACCGGATTACGCATGGGCGATACCGCCGAGCAGATGGCGAAAAGTCACGGCATCACGCGTGAACAGCAGGACGCGTTAGCGCTGCGTTCGCACCAGCATGCGGCGCGCGCCTGGCAATCGGGCGTGTTAAGCCAGGAAGTGATGCCCGCATTTGTGCCGCCGTGGAAAGCGCCCATCGAGCAGGACAACAATATTCGCTTCAACGCCAGCGCCGCCGATTACGCCAAACTGCGCCCGGCGTTTGATCGTCGTCACGGTTCGGTGACCGCCGCCAACAGCACGCCGCTGACCGATGGCGCCGCAGCGGTGATCCTGATGCGTGAAGGGCGCGCGCGCGAACTCGGCATTCAGCCGCTCGGCTATCTTCGCAGCTATGCTTTTACGGCGATTGATGTCTGGCACGATATGCTGCTTGGACCGGCCTACGCCTCGCCGCTGGCGCTGGAGCGCGCCGGCATCACGCTCAACGATCTGACGCTGATTGATATGCACGAAGCCTTTGCCGCACAAACCTTAGCCAACCTGAAAATGTTCCGTGACGAACGCTTTGCGCGCGAGGTGCTGAATCGTCCGCATGCGTTAGGTGAAGTCAATGAAGAACGCTTTAACGTGCTTGGCGGATCGATAGCTTATGGTCATCCGTTTGCCGCCACTGGCGCACGCATGATCACGCAAACGCTGCAGGAACTGCGGCGGCGCGGTGGCGGATTGGGATTGGTCACCGCCTGCGCGGCAGGCGGCCTGGGCACGGCAATGGTTTTGGAGGCCGAATAATGAGCGAATCCGCCTTTCATTTACACATGCGCCTCGACCACGTCGGTGTGATCACCATCGATGTGCCGGGCGAGAAGATGAACACGCTGAAGGCCGAGTTTGTGCCGCAGATCAAAGCGGTGCTGGACGAAGCGCGCAGCCATCAGCAGTTGGCTGGATTAGTGTTGATCTCCGGCAAGCCAGACAACTTTGTTGCTGGTGCGGATATCAGCATGATCGCCAACTGCAAAACGGCGCAGGAAGCTGAGGCGCTGGCAAAGCAGGGACAAGATGTGATGGCGATGATTGCCGCGCTGCCGTTTCCAGTGGTGGCGGCGATTCACGGTGCCTGCCTCGGCGGCGGTCTGGAACTGGCGCTGGCCTGCGATGCGCGCATCTGTTCGCTGGATGACAAAACGCGCCTCGGTTTGCCGGAAGTACAGCTCGGTCTGCTGCCGGGTTCTGGCGGTACGCAACGTTTGCCGCGCCTGATTGGCGTACAGCAGGCGCTGCCGCTGATCCTTACCGGCAAACAGCTGCGCGCTAAACAGGCGCTCAAGCTGGGGATTGTCGATGACGCGGTGCCGCAATCAATTCTGCTGGAAACGGCGATTGCGCGTGTACATAAAGGAAAAGGCGCACGGCGGGAGCTTTCGCGCCGCGATCGTTTGCTGCAGGGACCGATCGCGCGTCAGGTGCTGTTCTCGCTGGCGCAGCGGCAAACCCACAGCAAAACCCAGGGCAACTATCCAGCGGCCCAGCGCATTCTTGACGTGGTGCGCATCGGTCTGGAGCAGGGTAGCAGCGCCGGGCATGAAGCAGAAGCGCGCGCCTTTGGCCAATTGGCGATGACGCCAGAATCGGCCGCGCTGCGCAGTTTGTTCTTCGCCTCAACGGCCTTAAAGAAAGAGTCGATGGCCAGTGTCGAGCCGCAAGTGCTGAAGCAGATTGGCGTGCTCGGCGGCGGTTTGATGGGCGGCGGCATCGCCAGCGTTACGGCGCTGAAAGCCGGTTTGCCAGTGCGCATTAAAGACATCAATCTGGTCGGCGTGAATCATGCGCTGCAATACAGCTGGGATCTGCTGAGCAACAAGGTGAAGCGGCGTCAGCTAAAAGCCGCCGAACGCCAGCAGCAGATGGCGCGCATCAGCGGTGGCACCGATTACCAGGGATTCAGCCAGCGCGATCTGGTGATTGAAGCGGTATTTGAGGATCTGGCGCTCAAGCAGCAGATGGTCAGCGAAATCGAAAGCCATTGCCAGCCGCACACCATTTTCGCCTCCAATACTTCCTCGCTGCCAATTGCTGATATCGCAGCCAAAGCCCAGCGGCCTGAAAACGTGATCGGTCTGCATTTTTTCAGTCCTGTGGACAAAATGCCGCTGGTGGAGGTGATTCCTCACGCCAATACCTCGGCGCAAACGCTGGCGAACACGGTGCAGCTGGCGCGTCAGCAGGGCAAAACGGCGGTGGTGGTGGCGGATCGTCCCGGCTTTTACGTTAACCGCATTCTCGCGCCCTATATAAATGAAGCGATGCACTGCTTGCAGGAAGGTGAGCCGATTGAGCATATCGATCGCGCTTTAGTGAAGTTTGGTTTCCCGGTTGGGCCGCTGCAGCTGCTGGATGAAGTGGGCATTGATGTCGGCAGCAAGATCAGCCCGATTCTCGAGCAGGCTTACGGTTTACGTTTCAGCGCCCCCAACGCCGCGAACGCCATTCTGGCCGACGGCAGAAAAGGGCGCAAAAATCACAAAGGGTTTTACCTCTATCAACGTTCGCGCTGGCCGGGAAAACGCCAAGTCGATGCTTCCCTTTATTCACTGCTGAATATCAAACCGCAGGCAAGGCAGAGCGAAGCGCAGATCGCTGAGCGCTGCGTCTTGATGATGCTGAACGAAGCGGCACGCTGTCTGGATGAAGCGGTGATCCGCAACGCGCGGGATGGCGATATTGCGGCGGTATTTGGCATCGGTTTTCCGCCGTTCCTTGGCGGTCCGTTCCGCTATATGGATCAGCGCGGCATTGGCGATATCGTCAAAGCATTAAGGTCATTAATGCAGCAACATGGCGAGCGTTTTGCGCCGAGTGAGGCGCTGCTTGCAATGTCAGAACAGCAAACGAATTTTTACACTTCTGCACAATCGTGAATAGGCACAGAGATTCAGCGGGTTAGTCAGCGGGCCGTGCAGCGGTAAGCGCGGCACCATTCTGAGATGTGCTTATTTAATAAACAACCGGTTGACTATACTGAAGCCATTGGGGTAAAACACACCGTTCATTCGCAGAATGAAGCGTCTGGTGCTGTGGTACCGGCCGATATCGACAAACAACAGCGGTGCTTTATGCAAGTTTTTATCATGCGTCATGGCGATGCAGCTCTGGAAGCAGCGAGTGATTCTGTTCGACCTCTCACACTCTGTGGCTGTGATGAATCGAGAGCGATGGCGAGCTGGCTCAACGGCAAAACGCCAGAAATTGATCGGGTATTAGTCAGTCCTTACCTGCGTGCCGAGCAAACGCTCGCCACGGTGCGCGAAACCCTGAAATTGCCAGAAGGGCAGGATGTCTTGCCGGAACTGACGCCGGGCGGCGATCCGGGCATGGTGGCTTGCTATCTGCAGGCGCTGGCACAAAAAGGGGTTAAATCGGCGCTGGTGATTTCGCATCTGCCGCTGGTGGGTTATCTGGTGTCTGAACTCTGCCCGCAGGAAGCGCCGCCGATGTTCGCGACCTCGGCAATAGCCTGTGTGAACTTTGATGCAGAGGCCTGCGAAGGCAAGCTGGAGTGGCAGGTCAGCCCGTCAAAATTGGCTAAAGCGATGTAATTCCGCTCTATGGGCCGCTTACAAACGCGGCCCTATCCTTTTGTAGCGCGGCACGTCACGGTAATTCAGGCGGCTGCCACTCTTCTACCTCTATCAGCACCAGCAGTGCGGCGTCGCCGCCAAACATTTTCGGTGCCTGATGAAACGCCATCACATGCGGATGTTGTGCCAGCCACAGCGGTGTTTGCTGCTTGAGGATGTGTTTGCCGTGCCCGGTCATCACGCTGGCGCAGAACAGATGTTCGCGGCGACAGGCGGCAATCAACGCACCGAGTTCCTGCTTGGCCTGCATCTGCGTTAAGCCATGCAGATCGAGAAAAATTTCCGGCGTGTAATCGCCACGACGCAATTTCTTCTGCTCGTAATGGCTGACATCCGCGCGCACGTAGCGCACCGGACCTTCGCTCGACAGCAACGGCTGAAACTCGTCTGAAAAATAATGGCTGTTATCGACCTGTTCTGAAAGCAGGCGTTTAAGCGGTACTTCGCGCGTTTTCACTACCGGTTTATGCACGATAGTGTCCTGTTTCAGCTTGCGGGTTCCACTCATTAACTGGCGGAACATCTCCTGATCGTCCTGGCTTAGCGGCGTTTTCTTACTCATGGCTCTGTGATTGGGTCAGAAAAGGCTGGTTAAACAGCCGGTGGCATACCTTAACCGTTACTGTTAACAAATGTCAGCTTTTTCGCCTCGCTGCGCTGAATTCTGCCCGGCTTCGTGGCACACTATCGGCCGATTGATTTTATGGCCTGCGGAGGGCTACGTGGACAAGATATTCGTCGATGAGGCAGTGAATGAACTGCACACCATTCAGGACATGCTGCGCTGGGCTGTCAGCCGTTTTTCGGCGGCAGGCATTTGGTACGGCCACGGCACGGATAATCCCTGGGACGAAGCAGTCCAACTGGTTCTGCCAACGCTGTGGCTACCGCTGGATATTCCAGAAGATATGCGCAATGCGCGCCTGACTGCCAGCGAGCGTCATCGCATTGTTGAGCGCGTGATTCGCCGCGTCAACGAACGCATTCCGGTGGCGTATCTCACCAACAAAGCCTGGTTCTGCGGCCACGAATTTTACGTTGATGAGCGCGTATTAGTGCCGCGTTCACCGATTGGTGAACTGATTGAGAACCGCTTTGCCGGTTTGATCAGCGATTCGCCTCATCACATTCTGGATATGTGTACCGGCAGCGGCTGCATCGCCATTGCCTGCGCTTACGCCTTCCCGGAAGCGGAAGTGGATGCAGTCGATATCTCCACCGATGCACTGGCTGTCGCCGAGCAGAACATTGAAGAGCACGGCCTGCTGAACCACGTCACGCCAATCCGCGCCGATCTGTTCCGCAACTTGCCGCAGGTGAAATACGATCTGATCGTCACCAATCCGCCGTACGTGGATGCGGAAGATATGGACGATCTGCCGAACGAATATCGCCACGAGCCGGAACTGGGTCTGGCGGCGGGCAGCGACGGCCTGAAACTGGTGCGTCGCATTCTGGCCTGTGCGCCGGATTACCTCGCCGAACAAGGCGTGCTGATTTGCGAAGTGGGTAACAGCATGGTGCACATGATCGATCAGTATCCAGACGTGCCGTTTACCTGGCTGGAGTTTGATAACGGCGGTGACGGCGTGTTTATGCTGACGCGCGAGCAAATCGTGGCGGCACAGCATCACTTCTCATTTTACAAAGACTAAATAAGAGGGCGAGCGCTCGCCCGCAACATCGCAACAAGGAACCAGCATGGCCGGAAACAGCATCGGACAAGTTTTTCGCGTAACCACTTTTGGCGAGTCGCATGGTATTGCGCTGGGCTGCATCGTTGACGGTGTGCCACCCGGCATTCCGCTGACGGAAGCCGACATCCAGCACGATCTCGATCGTCGTCGTCCTGGCACTTCGCGCTATACCACGCAGCGCCGCGAGCCGGATCAGGTGAAAATTTTGTCTGGCGTGTTTGAGGGCGTGACGACGGGAACCTCAATCGGTTTGCTGATTGAGAACACCGACCAGCGTTCACAGGATTACGGCACCATCAAAGATCTGTTCCGTCCTGGCCATGCCGATTATACCTACGAGCAGAAATACGGCCTGCGCGACTACCGTGGCGGCGGCCGCTCTTCGGCGCGTGAAACCGCGATGCGCGTGGCAGCAGGGGCGATTGCCAAGAAATATCTGCAGATGAAGCACGGCATCGTGGTGCGCGGCTATCTGGCGCAGATTGGCGATGTGGCCTGCGAGCTGAAAGACTGGAGCATCGTGGAAGAGAACCCGTTCTTCTGCCCGGATGCCTCTAAACTGGAAGCGCTGGATGAGCTGATGCGCGGCCTGAAAAAAGAGGGTGACTCTATCGGCGCCAAAGTTACCGTGCTGGCAGAGAACGTGCCGCCGGGCCTGGGCGAGCCGGTATTTGATCGTCTGGATGCGGATTTAGCGCATGCGCTGATGAGCATCAACGCGGTGAAAGGCGTGGAGATCGGTGACGGTTTTGCGGTGATCAATCAGCGCGGCAGTCAACATCGCGATGAGATCCGTGCCAACGGTTTCCAGAGCAATCACGCGGGCGGCATTCTGGGCGGCATCAGCAGCGGCCAAACCATTAGCGCCAATCTGGCGATGAAACCGACCTCCAGCATCACCGTGCCAGGCAACACCATCACCCGCGAGGGTGAAGAAGTCGAGATGATCACCAAAGGTCGTCACGATCCCTGCGTCGGCATTCGCGCCGTGCCGATTGCCGAAGCGATGATGGCGATTGTGTTGATGGATCACCTGCTGCGCCAGCGTGCGCAAAACGGTGACGTCAACAGCAGCGTTCCGCGCTGGTAAGCCCGATGATGCGCCGTATGCTCATTATCTGTGCCGCGCTGCTATGCAGTGCGGCCGCCGTTGCCGCCACGCCGTGGCAGCAAATTCATCAGCCGATTGCCGGCAGCCCGCAGTCGATTGGCGGCTTCGCCAACGGCTGTATTGTGGGTGCGCAGCAGTTGCCGCTTAACTCACCCAATTATCAGGTGATGCGCCAGGATCAGCGCCGCTATTTCGGCCATCCCGATCTGATCGCCTTTATTCAGCGTCTCAGCACCCAGGTTCATCAGCTTCAGCTGGGACAAGTGCTGATTGGCGATATGGGCATGGCGGCGGGTGGACGTTTTAGCAGCGGCCACGCCAGCCATCAAACGGGTTTAGACGTCGATATCTGGCTGCAGCTGCCGAAAACCCGCTGGACGGCGCAGCAATTGCTCAAGCCGCAGCCGCTCGATCTGGTTTCTGCCGATGATAAACAGGTGATTGCGCGTCACTGGCAGCCGCAAATCGATAGCCTGATTAAACTGGCGGCGAAAGATGATGAAGTGACGCGTATCTTCGTCAATCCGGCAATCAAAAGGCAGCTTTGCGCCGATGCTGGCAGCGATCGCGCGTGGTTGAATAAAGTGCGTCCGTGGTTTGCCCATCGCGCGCACATGCACGTGCGTCTGCGATGCCCGGCGGGGAGCCTTGAATGTGAAGACCAGGCACCTCAACCGGCCGGCGATGGCTGTGGCGCTGAGCTGGACAGCTGGTTCCTGCCGAAAAAACCAGGCAGCACGCCGCCGGTGAAGAAAACGCCGCCGCCATTGCCGCCGTCTTGCCAGGCTTTACTTGATAAGCATCTTCTGTAGGTATTTCAATGGATTGGTTCGTTGTCAGCCCACTCATCCTTTGTGTGCTGTTTTTTGTGGCAGTGCTGGCGGCGTTTATCGATTCGATCGCTGGCGGCGGCGGCCTGCTTACCGTGCCGTCTTTGCTGGCTGCCGGGCTGTCGCCTGCACAGGCGTTAGCCACCAATAAGCTGCAATCGGTCGGCGGATCGTTCTCCGCCAGCCTCTATTTCATCCGACGTGGTGCGGTGAATCTGAGCGAGCAGTGGCTGAATATCGCCATGACCTTCCTCGGCGCGATTGCTGGCACCATTCTGATTCAGCACTTACAAGCGGATGTACTGCGCCAAATCTTACCGCTGCTGCTGATCTGCATCGGTTTGTGGTTCCTGCTGATGCCGCGTTTGGGCGAAGCCGATCGCGAACGTCGTCTGCACGGTTTGCCCTATGCGCTGGTAGGCGGCGGCTGCGTCGGCTTTTACGACGGCTTCTTTGGTCCCGGCGCCGGCTCGTTCTATGCGCTGGCCTTTGTTACGCTGTGTGGCTTCAATCTGGCGAAAGCCACCGCCCACGCCAAAATCCTAAATTTCACCTCGAATTTTGGCAGTTTGCTGTTCTTTATGTTCGGCGGAAAAGTGGTGTGGGGCACCGGCGCGATTATGTTGCTCGGCGCCTTTATCGGCGCGCGCCTCGGCGCCAGGCTGGTATTGAGCCGTGGTCAGAAACTGATTCGCCCCATGGTAGTGATCGTTTCTGCGGTAATGAGCGCTAAATTGTTATGGGACAGTCATGGCGCAGAACTGATGGCCTGGCTGGCCACGCTGTAATCCAACACTCGTCAAGACCGGCTGCCAATGCGACAATGGCGCCGGTTTTTTTTAAGATTAAAAATTATGAGTACAACACACCATTACGATCAGCTGATTACCATCTTTGATGGCTGTTTCGTTGACGATTTTCAGACCCGTCTAATTAAAGGCGACGACGAACCTATTTATCTTCCAGCGGATGAAACCTCACCGTGGAATCGCGTGGTGTTCGCGCACGGCTACTACGCCAGCGGACTGCATGAAATTTCCCACTGGTGCATTGCCGGTGAAGCGCGCCGCAAGCTGGTGGATTTTGGTTATTGGTATTGTCCGGACGGACGCGATGCGCAAACGCAGAGCCAGTTCGAATCGGTTGAGGTAAAACCGCAGGCGCTGGAGTGGTTATTCTGCGTGGCGGCGGGCTTTCCCTTCAACGTAAGTTGTGACAATCTCGAAGGCGATTGTGAGCCAGATCGCATAGCGTTTCAGCGCAAAGTGCATGCACAGGTGATGACGTATCTGCAGCAGGGCATTCCGGCACGACCAGCTCGCTTCATCGATGCACTGACGAATTATTACGGCACGCCGCCACTGACGGCGGCACAATTCCCCTGGCCGGAAGATCTGTAATCCGCGAAGGTTATAAGAAGAGAGGAAGAGATGATCGTAGAATTTGAAACCCGCATTCTGGCCCTGATTGATGACATGGTCGATCACGCCAGCGATGACGAGCTGTTTGCAGGCGGCTATCTGCGTGGTCATCTGACCCTGGCAGTGGCGGAGATAGAGCTGAGCGGTGAACACACGCCGGAAGCGCTGCAAACTCACGTCACCAACAGCCTGCAAAAAGCCATTGCTGCTGGCGAACTGTCGCCACGCGATCAGGCGCTGGTCACCGGCATGTGGGACAATCTGTTCCTGCAGGCACGTCAAACCGCTTAACGTCTCGGGGCGATCGCTCGCCCCGCAGATTATCGACCCGCTTTTTTACCCTTCAGCAGTTTTCGCACCCAATAGCGATTCGGACTCATCGCCGCCAGCGTGGCTGCATCCAGCAGCTGCGGTTCGCCGCTCATCTGCGCCGCCAGCACTTCGGCCGCCAGCGGTGCGCTGCACAAACCACGCGAACCTAATGCGCCCAACACAAACAAACCGTTATGCACCGGCGCATCGGCTACGCTTGCACCACGCGCACGCTGTTCTGGCAGATCGGCGTATTGCGTGAGTGTCGCTTCATAATCTGGCGCGCTGCCGCTCATCGGCAGATGATCGCGCGTGGCACAGCGCACGCCGTTGCGCGCCTGGTTATCGGACACATCAACCTGTTGCGGCCATTGGCTCTGCGGCAGACAGTTAATCAGCCGTTGGCGATTCTCCTGCTGATCGTCGGCGCGGAAATCCGTGGCGGTATCGCCGCGATGATAGCTGGCGCCGATGCAATGGGTGGCGAAGTTCGGGCTGACCGGCGTGAGATAGCCGTCGTAACACAGCACGGTGCGCAGCGCGCCCAACGACGGATTAGTCGGCGCGTGGCTCACTTGTCCCGCCACCGCGTACACCGGCAGCGTTTTACTGTGCTCAAGTTCCAGCAACGCGTGACCATTCGCCAGCACCACTTGGGAATGCTGCACCGGCGGCTGCTCATCAAAGTGCAGCGTCCAGCGATCTTCATCGCGCGTTAATTGCGTGACGCGATGCAGCCAGTGCAGGCGTAATCCCCGCGATTGCGCGTACTCCAGCAGATTGCTGGTCAGTTGTGCAGGTGACAGCCAGCCACCTTGCGGATAAAAAATCCCGCCAACATCAAGTTCAACGCCCGCCAGCTGTTGCGCTTCTTCTTTATTAACGCCGTACGCGATGCCATGCGGCAATGCCATGTTGAGCATCTGCGCAATTTTCTCCGCGCTTTTATCATCCCAGCCCAGCTGCAACACGCCGCTCCAGTCATGCTCAAACTCCACTGGCAGCCGATCGTACAGACGTCGGGCAAAACCAAAAGCCGCCGGGAAGAAGGTGGCCAGCGCGGGATCATGTTGATTCAGCAGCGGATAGAGCGCGCCCTGACGATTGCCGGATGCGCCCAGCGCGGGCGCGTCATCGGCGCAGTAGAGCGTTACGCGCCAACCGCGTCGCAGCAGCGCGAGCGCCAATACTGCGCTGGCGATGCCGCCGCCAATCAGCGCCACTTCATTGCTGCCTGCCGGCGGGCGCGCATACCACGGCTGGCTGTGCGGCAATGCAGCGGCTTGCTCCAGCACGCCGACCAGCATTTCACGCTTGTGACCAAAGCCTTTGCGCTTCTGCATATTGAAACCGGCGTCCTGCAACCCGCGTCGCACAAACCCCGACGCGGTAAAAGTCGCCAGCGTGCCGCCCGGCCGGGCGAGGCGCGCCATCGCGGCGAACAGATCTGGCGTCCACATCTCAGGGTTTTTTGCCGGCGCGAAGCCATCAAGGAACCACGCATCCACCTGACGATTGAGGCTGTCATCAAAGGTGTGAATTAACGCGTTAATATCACCAAGCCAGAGGTCCAGCGTGACTTCGCCGCCGTTAAACAGCAGGCGCTGACAACCCGGCAACGCCTGCGGCCACTGCTGTTGCAGCTGTTCGGCCCACGGCTTTAGCTCCGGCCAATGGGCATGCGCAGCCACCAGATCGGCGTGCGTCAGCGGGAATTTCTCGCAGCTGATGAAGTGCAGACGCTGCAAAGTGGCGTTGGGTTGCTCATTGCGGAAGCGATCGAAGGCTTGCCACAGTGTAAGAAAGTTCAGACCAGTCCCAAAACCGCTTTCGGCGACAATAAATAAATCGCGTGAATGTTCAGCAAAACGGTGCGGAATATGGTTGCCATCAAGGAACACATAGCGCGTTTCCTCCAGTCCATTATCGTTGGAGAAATAGACGTCGCCGAACGCTCGGGACACAGGTGTACCCTGTTCATTCCAGTTTATTTGGGCGTGTTCAACCGGGGTTAATTTCACGGGAAAGGCTCATATTTCAGGCAGTGGCGCGAGTTTAGCGATAGACGTCACATGACGCAAATTTACAAAGGGAAATGGCTGATCGGACTTGTTCGGCTTACAACTGTACGCTAGAGTGCACCACATCCAAATATGTGGAACGAGGATTATTGAATGAAACGTGCAGTGATTACTGGCCTGGGTATTGTTTCCAGCATTGGTAATAACCAGCAAGAAGTGCTGGCTTCTCTGCGTGAAGGCCGTTCCGGTATTACTTTCTCTGAAGAGATGAGAGATGCCGGTATGCGCAGCCACGTATGGGGCAACGTCAAACTGGATACCAACGGGCTCATCGATCGCAAAATCGTGCGTTTTATGAGTGATGCCTCTATTTATGCCTACCTTTCAATGGCCGAAGCGATCAAAGACTCTGGCCTGACTGACGAACAGTATCAGCAAAACCCACGTGTGGGTTTGATTGCCGGTTCTGGCGGCGGTTCTCCGCGTTATCAGGTATTTGGTGCTGACGCCATGCGTAGCCCACGCGGCCTGAAAGCGGTCGGTCCTTATGTGGTGACCAAGGCGATGGGTTCAGGCGTTTCTGCTTGCCTGGCAACCCCGTTCAAAATTCACGGCGTGAACTACTCCATCAGTTCAGCCTGTGCTACTTCTGCACACTGCATCGGTAACGCGGTTGAGCAGATTCAGCTGGGTAAACAGGACATTGTGTTTGCTGGCGGCGGTGAAGAGCTGAGCTGGGAAATGGCCTGTGAGTTCGATGCGATGGGCGCACTGTCGACCAAATACAACGAAACGCCAGAAAAAGCCTCACGTACTTACGATGCCAACCGTGACGGCTTCGTTATCGCTGGCGGCGGCGGTATGGTGGTGGTTGAAGAGCTGGAGCACGCTCTGGCACGTGGTGCACACATTTATGCTGAGATCGTGGGCTACGGCGCAACCTCAGATGGCGCAGACATGGTAGCTCCTTCAGGCGAAGGCGCAGTGCGCTGCATGAAGATGGCGATGCAAGGTCTGGATACCCCAATCGATTACCTCAATACCCACGGCACTTCTACGCCGGTTGGTGATGTGAAAGAGCTGGGTGCGATTCGCGAAGTGTTCGGCGATAACTGCCCATCACTGTCTGCTACCAAAGCCATGACCGGTCATTCACTGGGTGCGGCGGGCGTGCAGGAAGCGATCTACACTTTGCTGATGCTGGAGCACGGTTTCATCGCGCCAAGCATCAACGTGGAAGAGCTGGATGAAGCGGGCAAAGGTCTGAACATCGTGACCAAACCGACTGATAAAGCGCTGACCACCGTGATGTCGAACAGCTTTGGCTTCGGCGGGACTAACGCCACTCTGACCATGCGTAAGTATCATGCGTAAGTTGCCAGCATAATCCCGTAGGATCGCCATTCATGGAGACCTGATTATGCTAGCAATATCACAAGGGCCGGTTATCCGGCCCTTGTTGTTTTGACATTCCACCTTCAGCTTGCCTACACTCCCACTCCATCCGAAACAAAATTATCGCTTTTAGCTTAGTGTGAACCAAATATCCCGTTTCTGTTTTGGCAGCAAGCGCGTGTCTGGTTATTACAAGGAGTTCGACCCACCATGACCACGACTGCTGACGCGCAAACGCAATCCGTTATGCCGCTGGCCTGCACCTCCTTTGCGGTATTCCTCACCTATCTGACCGCTGGCCTCGCGCTACCGGTCATCCCGCTGTATGTCCATCATGAACTCGGCATGAGTAACCTGATGGTTGGCGTGGCGGTGGGGATTCAGTTCTTCGCCACGCTGTTGACGCGCAGCTTTGCCGGGCGTCGAGCCGATCAGCACGGTGCGAAACTCACCACGCAGCACGGCATGCTGGCCATCGCGCTGGTGGGCGTGGCGTATCTGGCGGCCGCGTTGTTACCGGTTTCTCCGTGGATGAAGTTTGGTTTGCTGGCGGTAGGGCGCTTGCTGTTAGGATTCGGCGAAAGCCTGCTGCTGACCGGCAATCTGACCTGGGGCATGGGATTGGTGGGCAGCAAACGCTCCGGATTAGTGATGTCATGGAACGGCATGGCGATTTATGGATCGCTGGCGGCTGGCGCACCGCTCGGCTTGCTGATCAATCAGCACGGCGGCTTTGCTGCTCTCGGTGCGGTTGCGCTGCTGTTGCCGCTGCTGTCGCTGGCGATAAATGGCTGGATCCGCAAAGTGCCGGTGGTGGGCGGCGAGCGGCCATCGCTGCTTAGCGTAGTGAAAACCATCTTTCAGCCGGGACTGGCGCTGGCGCTGCAGGGCACCGGTTTTGCGGTGATCGGCACCTTTACGTCACTCTATTTTGCTGCGGAAAACTGGGGCAACGCCGGTTTTGCGCTGACCGCCTTCGGCTGTGCGTTTGTGCTGGTGCGCGTATTCTTTGGCGGCTTGCCGGATCGTCACGGCGGCGTAAAAGTAGCGATGATCTCTTTGCTGGTGGAAACCGCCGGTCTGCTGCTACTGGCGTTCGCCACTTCTGGCTGGATGGCGCTGATTGGCGCGGCTTTGACCGGCTGCGGCTGCTCGCTGATCTTCCCGGCGCTGGGCGTTGAAGTGATTAAACGCGTATCGCCACAGATTCGCGGCACCGCGCTTGGCGGTTTCTCTGCATTTCAGGATATCGCGTACGGTGCCAGCGGCCCGTTGACCGGCTTACTGGCGACGGCGCTGGGTTACGGCTCGGTCTATGTTGCGGGTGCCTGTTGTGCGGCGCTGGGCATTCTGGTTATCTGGAGGTTTGCGCGGGCTGCGACAACAGCGTAACCAGCTTATCGCAGGCGCTGACAATCTCCCCGGGTGTCAGCGCCGCAAAGCCCAGTCGCTGGCTGACTGGCAGCTGGACGGCAATTCTCGCCACGCCCGCTGCCAACTGTGGCTGCTAGATAAACAGCCACAGCAGGAAGATAAACAGGAAGATGCCGACAATCAGCGTTAACGCCGGGCGCTGCGCCAGCGGCTGCGGCAGCATCTGGATAAACGGCGACCAGATGGGCTGCGGCCGAATTTCGCTATCGGCCAGCGGCTGTTCGTGCAGTTTCTCGGCGCGGCGGCTAAACAGCAGATTCAGCAGATCCTGCGTCTGCGCTGGCGTTAGCACGGTGGTCGGCAGCGCCTGGAAACGTTGCTGGCTGTAATCTTCCAGCAGTCGCTGCTCATCATGGGTTAACGGCTGGCGCAGCGAGGTTTCCAGCATCTGCAAGGTTGGCGCACTGTGCTGAGCCAGCGTCTGGCGCACCTGCAAATATTGCGTCAGCAGCGGGAAGTGGCGCGATGGAATCGGATCGCCACTTTTCAGATTCACCAGCTTCAGTGTATCGGCCAGCAGTTTCACCGGCGATTCACCGGTTTTCGCTGCAAGGCGCGTCACCTGCTGATTCAGCGACTGCTGTTCTGCCGGCAACAAGCTGCGATCGGAGACGCGCGTTTGCTGCGGCTGCGGGATCGCCATCTGACCGTTTTGCAACATGGTCAGCACCTGACGCAGCTGGTCCTGCGACAACGCGCTCAACACCGTTTGGTTAAACTGCTGACGAATAAAATCGCTCACCGCCTGACGATTATTGCCCTGCGGCAATTTTTCCAGCAGCTGTTGCAGCAGCTGGCGCGTAGCAAGACTGTTTTGCACCTGGGTTAAGCGACCGTTAAGATGCTGCTCCGCCGCCGGAAAGTGGCGCGATTGCAGCTCCGCCTCACTCTTTACCCCGACTTCATGCCGCACGCCAGCCCAGAGTTCCGGCGCTTTCAGCGTACTTAAAGACATAATGCGAACAATCAAACGTTCCAGCGTGGTGCGCTGGGCAGGAGAGAGCGGCTGCTCACCGGCTGGACCGCCAGGTCGCGTTGGGCCAGTGGCCTGAGATAAAGGGGAACGATCGCCCGCGGGCACACCGGGACCGCTGAGAGGTTGCATGGCGGAATCCTTGAAAACGGGTCAGATCCGGGTGCGCCGGAAAAAAGAGGCCACATCATAGCAAAAGCCCCCAGGAAATCCACGGGGGCTGCGGCCTTTCCGGATAATAAAGTCAGGCGGCGGAATCGGGAAGGGTCGCGCTACGCGGCTTACGCAGCGGGGTTTTCAGCCGTTGCGCCAGAATAACACCTACTAACGTCATGCCGCCGCCAATCCAGTGATAGCCATGCAGCTGCTCATGCAGGAACATCACGGCAATAATGGCCGTAAACACCGGCACGAAGTTCATAAAAATGCTGGTGGTGCTGGCGCCCAGACGCTGCACGCCAAGGATCCACAGGAACGGCGCGATGATCGACGCAAACAGCCCGGCATACAGCACCAGCGGCAGATTGTGCATGTTGAGCGTGACATCCGGCGCGCGCAGGAAGCCAGGCAGCAACAGCAGCACGCCAAAGAAAATCTGCACATACAGGCTTTGCCAGGTCGGCAGCGGAATCGCCCAGCGCTTGGTCAGCACGCCGTACAAGGCATACGAGGTCGATGCTGCCAGCATCATCAATTCGCCATTGCCGAGCCGTTGATTCAGCAGCTGCGCCGGATTGCCTTCGCTCACCAGCCACACCAAACCAGCGAACGACAGCACGCCGCCAATCAGAATGCCGCGCGTCGGCGCGAGGCGCAGCACAACCAGACTGAGCAGGATGGTCAGCAGCGGAATGGTCGCGCCGAGAATTCCCATCATCACCGCAGAAACGCTGTGCGCCGCGTAATAGGCGAGACTTTGATACAGCACCATGCCAAGCAGACCCAGGAACAGCAATCGCCAGCCGTTGGCTTTAATGGTGTGACGATGGCGCCACACGCCCGGCAGGCAAAACGGTGTTAGTACTACTAGCGCCAGCAGCCAGCGATAGAAGGAGATCGCCGCAGGATCGATACTTCCCGCCGAGAGTTTGCTGACGATAGTGTTGATCGACCAGATCAATACCGCGATCAGCGGAAACAGTAAATTCATGATACAGCTCCTCAGATAATCGCGAATAGTTTACGTTTGACCGGTTTAAAGCAGATAGTTAAAATCGGACAATATTTGTTAGTGACCGGACAGAATGAATCTACAAGTCGAATACCAGCCGCCGATTGATGCGCCTTTGCTGCGCTTCTTCATGCGTTATGACGAGGTCAACGCCAAAACCGAATACCTCACCCATGTGCATGATTGGGGTCAGGTGATTTTCGTCACCAGCCACGTGCTGGAGATGGAAGTGGAGGGCGAACGTCTGCTGACGCCCGCAGATATCCCGATCTGGATTCCGGCCGGCCATCGTCACAGCAGCTACAATCACAACGAAGCGCGTTTTCGCACCTTTAATCTCGCCGCCGATCTCTGCGCGGGCCTGCCGGATAAAGCCTGTTTATTGCATGTCGATGCCATTGGGCACGCCATCATGAATGATTTTGCCCGCCGTGAACTGGAGCAGCCGCAAACGCAAGCCGACTGGCGCATGTGTGAAGTGTTGATCGATCGGCTGCGTCTGGCGCCGGTGCATAACAGCTTTTTGCCGATGTCGGATGACAAATTCCTCGCGCCGATTCTGCGCGCGCTTGAAGCGCATCCCGGCGATAACACCACGCTGGCACAATGGGCGAAGCGCGTGTTCACCACCGAGCGTACGCTAGCGCGACGCTGTCAGCAGCAGTTGAATATGTCATTCAGCGAGTGGCGGCAGCGTTTACGCTTTCTGCGTGCTATCGCGCTGCTGGAGCAGGGCTGCAGCGTGCAGGGCATCGCTCACGAGCTGGGTTACAGCTCGGCGTCGGCGCTCATTGTGATGTTCCAGCAGCAGGCCGGTACCACGCCCGATCGCTATCGTAGTCGGTTAGGTTAATCCCCGGCTTTATGGCAAAATACGCGCCTTAAATTTTTGCAGACAGGACCGCCGCAGTGAAAATTCTCGTCGATGAAAATATGCCTTATGCCCGTGAACTCTTCAGCCGCACCGGCGATGTGCTCGCGGTGCCGGGACGTCCGTTGCCGGAAGCTGAGCTGCAGGACGCCAGCGGATTGATGGTGCGTTCCGTCACCAAAGTGAATGCGGCACTGCTGGCCGGTACGCCGGTGAAGTTTGTCGGCACCGCGACCGCCGGCACCGATCATATTGATGAAGCATCACTGGCGGCGGCAGGCATCAGCTTCTCTGCGGCGCCTGGCTGTAATGCCATTGCGGTGGTGGAGTATGTGTTCTCCTCGCTGCTGCTGCTGGCGGAGCGCGATGGTTTTGCACTGCGCGATCGCACCGTGGGCATTGTTGGCGTGGGGAATGTTGGCGGCCGCCTGCAGAAGCGTCTGCAAGCCTGGGGCGTGAAAACGCTGCTGTGCGATCCACCGCGCGCCGATCGTGGCGATCAGGAAACCTTCCATTCGCTGGATGATCTGGTGGCGCAGGCCGACATCCTGACCTTCCACACGCCGCTGTTTAAAGATGGCCCGTATAAAAGCTGGCATTTGGCCGATGCGGCGCTGCTGATGGCGCTCAAACCCAACACTATTCTGATCAACGCCTGCCGCGGTGCGGTGGTAGATAACGCGGCGCTGCTGGCAGTGCTGAAGATGCGCCACGATCTTAGCGTGGTATTGGATGTGTGGGAGCCGGAGCCGGATCTGTCGCTCGATCTGCTGGATAAAGTGGATATCGCCACCGCCCATATCGCTGGCTACACGCTGGAAGGTAAAGCGCGCGGCACCACGCAAGTGTTTGAAGCATGGTGCGACTTTAACGGCCAGCCGCAACAGGTGGCGTTGGAAAGCCTGCTGCCGGCACCTGAATTCGGTTCTGTCACCCTGCGCGGCAAGCTCGATCAGCCAACGCTAAAACGCTTAGTGCATCTGGTGTATGATGTGCGCCGCGACGATGCGCCACTGCGTAAAGTGGCGGCAAAGCCAGGCGAGTTTGATCGCCTGCGCAAGCAATATCAAGAGCGTCGTGAGTGGTCATCGCTGCAGGTGCATTGCGATGATGCGGAGACGGCGGCGATGCTCAATCAGCTTGGCTTCCGCGCCAGTTTGTAAAGAAATTTCAATCACCTGCACTATTGCGGGGGATAATTCCTAAATCTCGGGCGATGTTTTCATCGCCTTCTGTTTTTGTGTCAATCTCTGGAGTAACCAACATGTCTGACGGCTGGAATATCGCGCTTTTGGGCGCAACAGGCGCAGTAGGGAACGCTGTACTGGAACTGCTGGCTGAACGCCAGTTCCCGGTTGGTGAGTTGTATTTGCTGGCGAGTGAAAACGGTGCCGGTGAGAACAAACGTTTTGAGGGACGTACCGTGCTGGTGCAGGACGTGGCCGAATTTGACTGGACGCAAGTGCAGCTGGCGTTCTTCACTGCGGGTCGTGAAGCCTCGGCGCGCTATGCCGAAGAAGCCGCCAGCCAGGGTTGTCTGGTGATCGATAGCAGCGATCTGTTTGCGCTCGAACCGGATGTGCCGCTGGTGGTGCCGGATGTGAATCCACAGGTGCTGGCGGATTACCGCAATCGCAACATCATTACCGTTGCCGACAGCCTGGTAAGCCAGCTGCTGTGCTCAATCAAACCGCTGGTGGATCTGGCTGGTCTGAGCCGTTTGCAGGTTACCAACCTGATTGCGGCCTCAAGCCATGGTAAAGCGGCGGTTGATGGTTTGGCCGGTGAAAGTGCGCGTTTGCTGAACGGCGTGCCGGCGGAAACGCACTATTTTGGCCGCCAGCTGGCGTTCAACATTTTGCCGCTGCTGGCGGACAGCAATGGCAGCGTCGAGAGCGAACGTCGCGTGGTTGAGCAGGTACGTAAAGTGCTGCAGGACGAAGGTTTGCCGATCGCGGTAAGCAGCGTGCAGGCGCCGGTGTTCTACGGCAATGCGCAGATCGTACACGTGGAGAATCTGCGTCCGCTCTCTGCAGAAGAAGCGCGCGATGAACTGGGCCGCTCCGGTGATATCAACCTGACTGAAGAGAGCGATTACCCCACGCAGGTGGGCGATGCGTCCGGCAGCGACGTGCTGAGCATTGGCTGCGTGCGCAATGATTACGGCATCCCAGAGCTGCTGCAGTTCTGGTCTGTGGCAGACAACATCCGTTTCGGCGGTGCACTGATGGCGGTGAAAACCGCTGAGAAACTGGTGCAGGAGTATTTCTATTAATGTTGCCTGAAGGGAAAACGCTTAAGCTGGCGTTGGGTATTGAATACGATGGCAGCCGTTATTACGGCTGGCAGCGGCAAAATGAAGTGCGCAGCGTGCAGGAAAAGCTGGAAAAGGCGTTGTCGAAAGTGGCCGATCATCCGGTGGTGGTGTTCTGCGCGGGCCGTACCGATGCTGGTGTGCATGGCACCGGACAAGTGGTGCATTTCGAAACCACCTCACCGCGTGCTGACGCAGCCTGGACGTTGGGCGTGAATGCCAATCTGCCCGATGACATCGCGGTGCGCTGGGTGAAAGCGGTGCCGGACGAGTTTCATGCGCGTTTTAGCGCCACGGCACGCCGCTATCGCTACGTGATTTACAACCATCGGCTGCGTCCGGCGATTCTGGGCAATGGCATTACCCATTATTACCATCCGCTGGATGCAGAGAAGATGCAGCGCGCTGGTCAGGCGCTGATTGGCGAGAATGACTTCACTTCGTTCCGCGCGGTGCAGTGTCAGTCACGCACGCCTTGGCGCAACGTGATGCATCTCAACGTCACGCGTCATGGGCCGTATGTGGTGGTGGATATCAAAGCCAATGCATTTGTGCATCACATGGTGCGTAATATTGTCGGCAGCCTGATGGAAATCGGCACCGGCAACCAGCCGGAAGAGTGGATGGCGACGCTGCTCGCGGCCAAAGATCGTAAGCTGGCGGCGGCGACCGCCAAAGCCGAAGGCCTTTATCTGGTAGCGGTGGATTATCCATCCCACTTTGCATTACCTCAGCCTGCGTTGGGACCGTTGTTCCTCGCGGATTAACCGTTAATTGTTGGGTGTTAGGGGAGTTGTAGTTATATGGATTTCATCCACTTTTTAGTCGATTTTATTCTGCATATTGATGTGCATTTGGCCGAGCTGGTGGCGCAGTACGGCATCTGGATTTACGCCATTCTGTTCCTGATTCTGTTCTGTGAAACCGGTTTGGTGGTCACGCCGTTCCTGCCAGGCGATTCCCTGCTGTTTGTTGCCGGTGCGCTGGCGGCCTTGCCGGGGAACGATCTCAACGTGCACCTGATGGTAACGCTGTTGGTGATCGCCGCCATCCTCGGTGATGCGGTGAACTACACGATTGGGCGTCTGTTCGGCGAGAAGCTGTTCAGCAATCCGAACTCGAAAATTTTCCGTCGCAGTTACCTGGATAAAACCCACGCGTTCTACGATCGTCACGGCGGCAAAACCATTATACTTGCGCGCTTTGTACCAATCGTGCGAACCTTTGCCCCCTTTGTTGCGGGGATGGGACACATGTCTTATCGCCACTTCGCGCTCTACAATGTGACGGGCGCACTGCTGTGGGTGCTGCTGTTCTCTTACGCTGGTTACCTGTTTGGCGACCTGCCGGTTGTGCAGGAGAACCTGAAGCTGCTGATCGTCGGCATCATCGTGGTTTCTATACTGCCAGGCGTAATTGAAGTGTGGCGTCATCGCCGCCAGCAGAAGTCGCAGTAAGCTCGTTACCAGATTTTTATCCACAGCGTGAACGGGTTGTGGTTTAATGAGCGACATTTACGGCCTGCTGAAGGTGATTTCAGCAGCAATGAGAAGACTGGACCAGGTCAGCATTAAATAGAAAGGTCATCAATGAGCTGGATTGAACGCATACTGAATAAAAGCACTGCCACGCCAACGCGCAAAGCCAGCATCCCGGAAGGGGTGTGGACCAAGTGCGATAGTTGTGGGCAGGTGCTGTACCGCGCCGAGCTGGAGCGTAACCTCGAGGTCTGCCCGAAGTGCGACCATCACATGCGCATGCACGCCCGTGAGCGTCTGCATAGCATGCTGGATGAAGGTTCGCTGGTTGAGCTGGGCAGCGAGCTGGAACCGAAAGATCTGCTGAAGTTCCGCGACTCGAAGAAGTATAAAGACCGTTTGGTCGCCGCACAGAAAGACACCGGTGAGAAAGATGCGCTGGTGGCGATGAAAGGCACGCTGCACGGCATGCCAATTGTTGCTGTGGCCTTTGAGTTCTCCTTTATGGGCGGCTCAATGGGTTCAGTGGTTGGCGCGCGCTTTGTGCGTGGCGTTGAGCAGGCGTTGGAAGACAACTGCCCACTGATCTGCTTCTCCGCGTCAGGCGGTGCACGTATGCAGGAAGCGCTGCAGTCGCTGATGCAGATGGCGAAAACCAGTGCGGCACTGGCGAAAATGCAGGAGCGCGGCTTGCCGTACATCTCCGTGCTGACTGACCCAACCATGGGCGGCGTTTCAGCCAGCTTCGCGATGCTGGGCGATCTCAACGTGGCGGAACCGAAAGCGCTGATTGGCTTTGCCGGTCCACGCGTTATCGAGCAGACCGTGCGTGAAAAACTGCCGCCGGGCTTCCAGCGCAGTGAGTTCCTGATCGAGAAAGGCGCGATCGACATGATCATCCGTCGTCCGGAAATGCGCTTTAAGCTGGCAAGCCTGCTGGCGAAAATGATGAACCTGCCAGCGCCGCAGCTGGATGGTGATCAGCCAAATGTGGCTGAGCCGGAGAGCAACGAAGCCTGACAGGCAACGGAATGAGGCAGTAATGTTTCCTTCCTCCAATGCACCGTCTACATTGAATACTTAAGGTTGCATCCAACGTGGTCCGCGACCTTAAGTTACTCGATGTATTGATTTTGAACGGGACACATGGACAAATCTCTTCCTCAAGCCACGTCGCCTTTGGCCACGTGGCTTCATTATCTTGAGCATCTGCATTCGCAGGCCATTGAACTGGGTCTGGATCGTATTCAACGCGTCGCCGCACGCCTCGACCTGCTCAAACCCGCTCCTTTTGTCTTCACCGTCGCCGGTACCAATGGCAAAGGCACCACCTGCCGCATGCTGGAAACGCTATTGATGGCCGCGGGCTATCGCGTGGGCGTTTACAGCTCGCCACATCTGGTGCGTTACACCGAACGTGTACGGGTGCAGGGCGCTGAA
Source organism: Pantoea endophytica (assembly GCF_002858935.1). Taxonomy (GTDB): domain Bacteria; phylum Pseudomonadota; class Gammaproteobacteria; order Enterobacterales; family Enterobacteriaceae; genus Pantoea; species Pantoea leporis. Next base: position 98,890 of record NZ_PJRT01000029.1, read on the forward strand.
CTGGATGAAGCGCAGCACAGCGCCAGTTTTGCCGCGATTGAAGCCGGGCGCGGTGACACTTCACTGACCTATTTTGAGTTCGGCACCTTGTCGGCCTTCAATCTGTTCCGCGCGGCGAATCTCGACGTGGTGATCCTTGAAGTCGGCCTGGGCGGACGTCTTGATGCCACCAATATTGTCGATGCCGACGTGGCAGTGATCACCAGCATCGCGCTCGATCACACCGATTGGCTGGGTCCTGATCGTGAAAGTATCGGTCGGGAAAAAGCCGGCGTGTTCCGCGCAGGTAAACCAGCAATTGTCGGTGAAGCCGATATGCCGGGCACCATCGCCGACGTCGCAGCGGAGAAGGGTGCGGTGTTGCTGCAGCGCAATCGCGACTGGCAGTGGCAGCAAACGGGTACCAGCTGGACGTTGCAGGATGCGCACGGCGAGCTGCGCGATTTACCGCTGCCGCAGGTGCCGTTACCCAATGCCGCCACCGCGCTGACCGCACTGCGTGCGTCGGGTTTAACGGTAAGCGAAGCGATTATTCGTCAGCATCTGCCGCTGGCGATTCTGCCGGGGCGTTTCCAGACCGTCAGCGAAGCGCCGCGCGTCATTCTCGATGTGGCGCACAATCCGCATGCCGCTTATTATCTGGCTTCGCGTCTGGCTGAAGAGCCGCACAGCGGTGAAGTGCATGCGGTGGTCGGCATGCTGCACGACAAAGATATCGCGGGCACGCTGGCGGCGCTGGCACCACAGGTTGATCGCTGGTACTGCGCGCCGCTCGACGGTCCGCGCGGTGCCTCCGCCGATGAGCTGCTGGCTCATCTGGACGGCGGTGTGGCTTACAGCAACGTTGATGCAGCCTGGCAAGCGGCGCGTCAGCAGGCGCGTCCCGAAGATGTGATTCTGGTGTGTGGCTCTTTCCACACCGTAGCGCAGGTTATGGAATCGATGGCAGCGGAGAACGGCAGTGGCAAGTAAGTTCCAAAATCGCTTAGTCGGTACGGTCATTCTGGTGGCGATTGGTGTCATCGTCTTGCCCGGCCTACTGGACGGTAAGAAGAAACATTATAAAGAAGAGTTCGCCGCCATTCCGCTGGTGCCAAAACCGGACGATCAGCAGGATAGCGAAATGGTGCCGCCGGTGACGCAACCCTTGCCGGCGCAGCCGCCGGAAGGGGCGGGCGCGGCCCAGAATCAGAACGGTGGTAAAACCGCCACTAATGGCAGCGCGCAGCCCACTCAGAATAGCGAGCCCAGCGTGGTCACGCCGCCGCCGGTGCATCAGCAAGTGCAGCCGAAACCGGTGGAACAGTCGAAGCCAAAAGCGGTCGAGCAGCCGAAACCGAAGCCGGTTGAACAGCCGAAGCCAAAACCGGTGGAGCAAGCTAAGCCGAAGCCCGTCGAGCAGCCGAAACCGGTAGAGCAGTCGAAACCGGTGGAAACGCCGAAGCAGAGTGAACCCGCAGCGCCAGCTGGTCAGGCATTTGTGGTGCAGCTCGGAGCGCTGAAGAATGCGGCGAAAGTGAGCGAGATTGTGGCGCAGCTGCGTCTTTCCGGTTATCGCGCCTTTACCGTGCCGTCTACGCCGGTGCAGGGACAAATCACCCGCATTTACGTCGGTCCGGATGCCAATAAATCGAAGCTGCAAGGCTCGCTGAGTGAGTTGCAAAGCATCTCCGGCCTCGGTGGCGTGGTGAAACCGTATAGCGCGCGATAACGCGCTGATAAGCCGCGCCAATAGCAGAAAAAGGCGCGGCTTTACAAAATTTTTGTAGCGAAGCGCGACAGGAAAATCATTGAATATCAGTGGATTAAATCACTGATAATACACAGGGCGAGGAAAGTTTTTTTCATCGCCCTTTTTGCGGAAACAGAACCGGAAAACCCTACGCAAACGTTTTCTTTTTCTGTTAGAATGCGCCCCGAACTGGATGCAGGGGTGCGATAGCACTGGGCTGGAAGAGTTCATGATCTGGATTGATTACGTCATTATTGCGGTAGTTGGTTTTTCGGCTCTGGTCAGCCTGATTCGCGGGTTTGTCCGGGAAGCCTTATCTCTCGTTACCTGGGGATGCGCGTTTTTTGTCGCCAGTCATTATTACGCCTACCTTGCAGTCTGGTTTACAGGTTTTGACGACGAACTGGTTCGCAACGGCATCGCTATCGCGGTGTTGTTTGTTGCCACCCTGATTGTGGGTGCCATCGTGAACTATGTGATCGGCTCGCTGGTTGAAAAAACCGGCTTGTCGGGAACCGACAGGGTGTTGGGTGTCTGTTTCGGGGCGTTGCGCGGTGTGCTGATCGTGTCTGCTATGCTGTTCTTTCTCGATACATTCACCGGCTTTTCTAAAAGCCCGGACTGGCAACAGTCGCAACTCATTCCCCAGTTCAGTTACATCATCAGGTGGTTTTTCGATTACCTGAAAAGCACGTCGAGTTTTTTACCCCGGTGACACCATCGGGAGTGCGGCTAATGAGGAAATGACAATATGTGCGGTATTGTTGGTATCACCGGTTTCATGCCAGTAAACCAGTCAATCTATGACGCGTTAACGGTGCTTCAGCACCGCGGGCAGGATGCCGCCGGCATTTGTACCATCGATGCTATTAACTGCTTCCGTTTGCGTAAAGCCAACGGCCTGGTCAGCGATGTGTTCGAAGCGCGCCATATGCAGCGTCTGCAGGGCAACATCGGGATTGGTCATGTGCGCTACCCAACGGCAGGCAGCTCCAGCGCCTCTGAAGCGCAACCTTTCTACGTGAACTCTCCTTACGGCATCACGTTGGCGCATAACGGCAACCTGACCAACGCCCACGAACTGCGTAAACAGCTGTTCGAAACGGGTCGCCGTCACGTTAATACCACCTCAGATTCCGAAATCCTGCTGAATATCTTCGCGCAGGAGCTGGACCGTTTTCAGCACTATCCGCTGGAAGCTGACAACATTTTTGCTGCGGTGGCGGCTGTGCATCAGCAGGTGCGCGGCGCTTACGCAGTGGTTTCAATGATTATCGGACACGGGATGGTCGCCTTCCGCGATCCCAACGGTATTCGTCCGCTGGTGCTGGGCAAGCGCGTTATCGCCGATGGCCGCACCGAATACATGGTGGCGTCAGAGAGCGTCGCGCTGGATACGCTGGGCTTCGAGTTCATCCGTGACGTAGCGCCTGGCGAAGCCGTGTACATCACCGAGCAGGGCCAGCTCTCTACGCGTCAATGCGCTGAGAACCCGAAAACCAATCCGTGCCTGTTTGAATACGTCTACTTTGCGCGCCCGGACTCGTTCCTCGACAAAATCTCGGTGTACAGCGCACGCGTGCGTATGGGCACCAAGTTGGGTAACAAAATTGCCCGCGAGTGGGAAGATCTGGATATCGATGTGGTGATTCCGATTCCGGAAACCTCAACCGATATCGCGCTGGAAATCGCACGTATCCTCGACAAGCCATATCGTCAGGGCTTCGTGAAGAACCGCTACGTTGGCCGTACCTTTATCATGCCCGGCCAGCAGCAGCGCCGCAGCGCCGTTCGCCGCAAGCTGAACGCCAACCGTGCTGAGTTCCGTGATAAGAATGTGTTGCTGGTGGATGACTCCATCGTACGCGGCACCACATCCGAGCAGATCATTGAGATGGCACGTGAAGCGGGCGCGAAAAAAGTCTATCTCGCCTCGGCGGCACCGGAAATCCGTTTCCCGAACGTCTATGGCATTGATATGCCGAGCGCTACCGAACTGATTGCGCATGGCCGTGAAGTGAATGAGATCTGCCAGCTGATTAAAGCGGATGCGTTGATTTTCCAGGATCTCAACGACCTGATTGAAGCGGTGCGTGAAGAGAACCCGGATATCGCCAACTTTGAGTGCTCGGTATTCAACGGCATCTACGTCACCAAAGATGTCGATCAACAGTACCTTGAGTATCTGCAGTCGCTGCGTAATGACGATTCCAAAGCCATCGCGCGTCAGACAGAAGTGGAAGGTCTGGAGCTGCACAACGAAGGCTAAGCCAGAGGTTATGGCAGAGTAAAAGCAGGGCGGGCGCAATCCCGCCCTGTTTGTTTTTGTATTTTTGTTCAGTGAGCCGCTATCATTGCCGCAATCTGAACCTGCAAGGCTGAATTATGAAACGACTGATCATTGGTATTTCCGGCGCCAGCGGCGCGATCTACGGCGTGCGCATGTTGCAAGTGCTGCAACCGCTGGCGGAGGTGGAAACCCATTTGGTGATCAGCCCCGCCGCGCGGCAAACGCTGGCGCTGGAGACCGATTTCAGCCTGCGCGAGGTGCAGGCGATGGCCGATGTGGTGCATGATGTGCGCGACATCGCCGCCAGCATCTCATCCGGATCCTACAAAACTCTCGGCATGGCGATCGCGCCGTGCTCGATGAAAACCCTGTCGGGGATTGTGCACAGCTACAGCGATAGCCTGCTAACCCGCGCGGCGGATGTGGTGCTAAAAGAGCAGCGTAAGCTGGTGCTGTGCGTACGCGAAACGCCGCTGCATTTGGGACATCTGCGCATGATGACCACCGCCGCAGAGCTGGGTGCGCTGATCATGCCGCCGGTGCCAGCGTTCTATCATCGTCCGCAATCGATCGGCGATTTAGTCGATCAAACGGTGAATCGTGTGCTCGATCAGTTCGATATTGAGCTGCCAGAAGATCTTTTCACTCGCTGGAGTGGCGCATAATGGTGCATTAATGCACTGCACGTGTGCAAATTCGCGTGTGCGATCACTCTTCGTGCATCTTGTGCACCAAAAGTTAACAATGTCGCTTTTTCTTCCTCACACCGCTGTTATATTTCCCTCACAAACTAAGTGCTTGCGCCGCTAACCGGCGCAGTATTTAGCGCGCTTGCGCAGCGTTTAGCCAATTCGCACACCTGGCATGAAACGTGCAAATCTTACAGCGCAAACCAACACATCACGCACCACATAACAATAAGCACTTCACTTGAGGGTTACCTATGAAAAAGCGAGTTCTGGCTCTTTCTCTGATGCTGACAATGGTAAGTAGCGCGAGCGTCTTCGCCGCTGTGCCGCAGTCGCTGCGCATTGGAACTGACCCGACTTATCCGCCATTCGAATCAAAAAACGCGCAAGGTCAGCTGGTGGGCTTTGATATCGATCTGGCGAACGAAATTTGTAAACGTATCAAGACAAAATGTACTTATGTGGAAAGTGATTTCGATGCGCTGATCCCGTCGCTGAAAGCGAAGAAGATCGACGCCATCATCTCTTCTCTGTCAATTACCGAAAAGCGTCAGGAAGAGATCAACTTCTCTGAAAAACTGTACGCGGCGAACGCGCGCTTAGTGGCACCGAAAGGTTCTACGCTGCAACCGACCATTGAATCCCTGAAAGGGAAAAACATCGGTCTGCTGCAGGGCACCACGCAGGAAACCTATGCAAAAGAGTACTGGCAGCCAAAAGGTGTCACCGTTACGCCTTACGCTAACCAGGATCTGGTGTATCAGGATCTGAATGCCGGTCGTATTGATGCCGCGTTCCAGGACGAAGTGCAGGCGAGCGAAGGTTTCCTGAAGCAGCCTGTTGGCGCTAAATATGCTTTTGCCGGCCCGGCAGTGAAAGACGACAAGATCTTTGGCGTCGGTACCGGTATGGGCTTGCGTAAAGATGACGCCGATCTGAAGGCCGCGATCGATAAAGCTTTTGTTGAGATGCGTAAAGACGGCACTTACGACAAGATTGCTAAGAAGTACTTTGATTTCAACGTGTACGGCGATTAATTATCCTGTTTCCTAATCCTGGTCTGTGAAAGGCAGGAAGGTTGCACATAAGTATTCACTCCGGGCGCTTACCTATGTAAACTGCCCGGCTTCATACGCTTGCCGCCATCCATCCTGCGATTCAAATTCCCCGGTTAGGACTGTCCGTCAGTTGGGCAGCGTTTGTAACTTACCCTCACGACAGGATTGAACCCATGTTGTATGGCTATTCCGAAGTAATCCTCAAGGGCACCCTTGTGACGCTGGAGCTGGCGCTCAGTTCCGTGTTGCTGGCGGTGGTGCTCGGCTTGATTGGCGCTGGCGCCAAACTTTCCCGCAGTCGCCCGCTGGCGATGTTGTTTGAAGGCTACACCACCTTAATCCGCGGTGTGCCCGATTTGGTGTTGATGCTGCTGATCTTCTACGGTCTGCAGATCGCCTTGAATACTCTCACTGATGCGCTGGGACTGGCGCAATTTGATATCGACCCGATGGTCGCCGGTATCATCACGCTCGGCTTTATCTACGGCGCCTACTTCACTGAAACCTTCCGTGGTGCGTTCCTCGCGGTGCCAAAAGGGCAGATCGAAGCGGCAACCGCCTTCGGTTTTACTGGCTCGCAAACCTTCCGTCGCATTCTGTTCCCGGCCATGATGCGCTTTGCGCTGCCGGGCATCGGCAACAACTGGCAGGTTATTCTCAAAGCCACGGCGCTGGTTTCGCTGCTGGGGCTGGAAGATGTGGTGAAAGCCACGCAGCTGGCAGGTAAAAGTACCTGGCAGCCGTTCTACTTCGCCATTGTGGCAGGTGTGATTTATCTGGTGTTTACCACGCTGTCGAATGGCGTGCTGTGGTGGCTTGAACGTCGCTACACGGTGGGTGTGAAAAGGGCAGAGCTATGATTGAGATTATTCAGGAGTATTGGAAACAGCTGCTCTGGACCGATGGTTACCGTTTTACCGGCATCGCGATTACGCTGTGGTTATTGATCATCTCGGTGGTGATTGGCGGTTCGCTCGCGGTGCTGCTGGCGATTGCGCGCGTCTCCTCTAACCGCTTTATCTCCACGCCGGTTTGGCTGTTCACCTATGTATTTCGCGGTACGCCGCTGTATGTGCAGCTGCTGGTGTTCTACTCCGGCATGTACACGCTGGAAGTGGTGAAGGGCACCGAGCTGCTGAACGCCTTCTTCCGCAGTGGATTGAACTGTACGCTGCTGGCGTTCACGCTGAACACCTGCGCCTATACCACCGAAATCTTTGCCGGTGCGATTCGTTCGGTGCCGCACGGTGAAATCGAAGCGGCGCGCGCCTATGGCTTCTCACCGTTTAAATTGTATCGCTGCATCATTCTGCCGTCGGCACTGCGCACCGCGCTGCCGGCGTACAGCAATGAAGTGATCCTGATGCTGCACTCCACCGCGCTGGCGTTTACCGCGACGGTGCCGGATCTGTTAAAAATCGCGCGCGATATCAACTCGGCCACCTATCAGCCGTTTACCGCGTTTGGCATCGCTGCGGTGCTGTATCTGATTATCTCTTACGGGCTGATTAGCTTGTTCCGCAAAGCTGAACAACGCTTCCTGGCGCACGTAAAACCTTCTTCATCGCATTGAGTATCACTATGGCTGACAATAAATTAAGCGTTACCGAACTGCACAAACGTTACGGTGAACATGAAGTTCTGAAAGGCGTATCGCTACAGGCAAATGCCGGCGATGTGATCAGCATTATTGGCTCGTCCGGTTCCGGGAAAAGTACCTTCTTGCGCTGCATTAACTTCCTTGAGAAACCGAGCGAAGGCACCATTGCGGTCAACAACCAGCAGATCAATCTGGTGCGCGACACCGATGGTCAACTGAAAGTCGCAAACAAAGAGCAGCTGCGTATGCTGCGCACGCGCCTGACCATGGTGTTTCAGCACTTCAACCTGTGGAGCCACATGACGGTGCTGGACAACGTTACCGAAGCGCCGATTCAGGTGCTGGGGCTGAGCAAGGCGGAAGCGCGTGAGCGTGCGATCAAGTATCTGGATAAAGTCGGCATTGATGCACGTGCGCGCGCCAAATATCCGGTGCACCTTTCCGGTGGTCAGCAGCAGCGCGTGTCGATTGCGCGGGCGTTGGCGATGGAGCCCGAAGTGTTGCTGTTTGACGAACCCACTTCTGCGCTCGATCCAGAACTGGTCGGCGAAGTGCTGCGCATTATGCAGAAACTGGCGGAAGAGGGCAAAACCATGGTGGTGGTGACGCATGAGATGGAGTTTGCTCGTCACGTCTCTAATCATGTGATCTTCCTGCATCAGGGCAAAATTGAAGAGCAGGGCACGCCGGATGAGCTGTTCGGCAATCCAAAAAGCCCACGTTTGCAGCAGTTTTTGAAGGGATCGTTGAAGTAGTTTTGTGCCCGCTGTCCCCCATCCTGGCCAGTGCTCGCTGTCCCCCATCCTGGCCAGCGCTCGCTGTCCCCCTCCTCGGTCCTCCCCCATAAATGGGGGAGGAAGATGCTGCAGTATGTGGGTGTTGAAGTGGCATTTGGCAGCGTCTCCTTCCCCCGCGGGCGGGGGAAGGCCGGGATGGGGGACAGCGAGCACCCTCTACCCCCGCAACAACTTCAGCGCCGTATCCTCATCGGTCACCAGACCTGACACCCAGCCGCCCTGCAACGCCGCGCGAATCGCCGGATATTTACGCTCGCTGCCGGCAAAGCCAATAATCTGGCGTTGCGTCTGGCTCTCCAGCAACACGCTGGTGAGCAGTTCATCGGTTTCACCCCACACGCGTTCACCTTGCTGATTGAAAAAGTGCCCGAGCATTTCGCCCACCACGCCGCGCGCGTTGAGCGCAGCAACTTGCGCATCGGTGATAAAGCCTTCGGCATGCAGCGGGCAGCCGGGCTGCACTTCGCCGATGCCAACGAAGGCCACATTCGCCTGCAAGGCGCGTAACGTCACGCGCTGATAAACCTGATGCTGAATCCACATCTCTTTATCTTCGGGCGTATCCGCATACAGCGGCGCAGGAATGAAGAAATACTTGCCCTGCATCTTCTCCGCCATCTTCAGCGGCACGTCGTAGCGCGTACCCGAGTCGTCCCGCGCAATCGCACCAATCATCGAAACGCACTGATGCTGCGGTCGTTCAACCCAGGGAAGTGCATCAATCATCGAGCGCAGCGTCTTACCGGAACCAATGCCAAATACCTGCGGCTGCTCCTCGCTGATGTATTGCGCCATCACCGCCGCGCCTTCCACTGCCAGCATCTGCTGAATAGCGTCATCATCCAGATTGGCGGATGGCACCACACGGCACAGTTGCAGGCCAAATTTATCCTGAACGTCGCGCGCCAGATGCAAGCAATGGGTAACCGGATGATCAATCTTTACGCTCACCATGCCCATTTCACGCGCGCTGGAGACCAATCGCTGCGCCACCTGACGTGACAATCCTAACGCGCGTGCAATCTCTTGCTGCGTCACGCCCGCCACGTAATACATCCAGGCCGCACGTGCTGCCAGTTCTTGTTTTTTCTCTTCTCTGCTCATCGCGCTGTTCCGTCAAAACCGGTGCGCCATGTTAACGCGAGATGCCGATGAAGTGTTAACTGAGCAAAAGCCCTAAAAAAGAGCAAAAGTATTAATTGTGATTGAGCTCGCAGAACAAGGCTGCTCGCTCGCACTATGCTACGCCTCATCGGGCAAATGCCCTTAATCGTGGCAAATGTTTATTTTGAGGCGACTATGACCAATCAATCAGTGTGGATGCATATCGGCGCAGGATCTTTTCACCGCGCTCATCAGGCGTGGTATCTGCATAAACTACGCGAGCAGGGCGATGACAGCTGGAGCATTGCCCTCGGCAATATCCGCAATGATGCCGCGCCGTTGCTAAAGCAACTCGCTGCGCAAGAGGGCGAATATGTGCTGGAAACCGTTACACCCGATGGCGAACGCGCCTACGAAACCATCACGTCACTGCGCAAAATCCTGCCGTGGGATAGCGACATCAGCGCGCTGGTGGAGCAGGGAGCGAAAAGTGAAACCCGCGTGATAGGTTTTACCGTCACCGAAGCCGGTTACTATTTGACACCGGAATTCGAACTGGACCTGACGCAGCCGGATGTGCAGGCCGATGTGAAAGGCGACATCCGCACGATTTATGGCGCGCTGGCACGCATCCTCACGCAGCGCGTGGCCAACGGTGGCGCGCCCGTTACGCTGCTCAACTGCGATAACCTGCGCCACAACGGCGAACGTTTCCGTCACGGCTTCCTCGCGTTTCTTACCGCCAAAGGTGACAACGCCTTAGCGAATTGGGTGCGCGACAATACCACCTCGCCCAACACCATGGTGGATCGCATTACGCCGCGTCCGACGCCAGATGTGGCTGAGCGTGTTAAAGCCGCTACGGGTAAAGAGGATGGTGCATCGGTGATGGCCGAATCCTTTATTCAATGGGTGATTGAAGATGACTTTATTGCCGGTCGGCCGGCGCTGGAGAAGGTTGGCGTTGAGCTGGTGGAATCGGTATTGCCGTGGGAAGAGGCGAAAATCCGCATCCTTAACGCCACGCATGCGGCGATTGCCTGGGCAGGCACGTTGATTGGCCTCAATTACATTGATGACAGCACGCGTCAGCCAGCGATTTACCAACTGGCCTATGACTACGTGACCCAGGATGTGATGCCATCGCTGTCGCCGAGCCCGCTGGATTTAGCCGATTATCGCGATGTGGTACTGGCGCGTTTTAGCAATCCCTACATTAAAGACACCAATCAACGTGTTGGCGCGGACGGTTTGTCGAAAATCCCCGGCATGGTGACGCCAACACTGCGCGAATGCTATCAGCGTGGCGCAGAACCGGCGGCCACCGCCGTGCTGCCTGCACTGTTCTTCCTGTTCCTGCAGCGCTGGGCCAGTGATGATTTGCCTTACACCTATCAGGATGGCGTGCTGCAAGCCGATGCGCTGCGCCAGCAGTTTAGCCGCTCCGATGCACTAAACGCTTTCCTCAGCGATAGCGCGCTATTTGGCGAACTGGCACAGGACAAGACGTTTCATGCGCTGGTGACGCGCAGCGTGGCGGATCTGCAACTGTGGCTGAAACAGCCAGAACGCATGCTGGCTGCGGTGTAAGGAGCGCGTTATGTATCTTGGGATTGATATTGGCACCTCCGAGCTCAAAGCGCTGATCATCAATGCGCAGGGTGAGATCATTGCCTCGAATCACGCCACGCTCAACGTGCAGCGCCCGCATGCGCACTGGGCAGAACAGGATCCCGAGCGCTGGTGGCAAGCGTGCGGTGATGTCCTTGCTGGATTGCGCCAGCAGGACGCGCTGGCCTGGAGCGAGATTCGCGCGATGGGTTTGTCCGGGCAGATGCACGGCGCGGTGCTGCTGGATGCGCAGGGGAAGGTGCTGCGCCCGTGCATTCTGTGGAATGACACACGCAGTGCGCCGCAATGTGCCGCGCTCAGTGCCCAACATCCGGAAATGATGCAGCTCAGCGGCAATATGATTATGCCGGGCTTCACCGCACCTAAACTGCGTTGGGTGGCAGAACATGAGCCTGAGATTTTCCGTCGCATCGATAAAGTGCTGCTGCCGAAAGATTACCTGCGCTGGCGTTTAACCGGACAATTTATCAGTGAACCTTCAGACGCGGCAGGCACGTTGTGGCTCGATGTAGCTCAGCGCGACTGGTGCGACGAACTGTTAGCCATCACCGGTCTCACGCGCGCCAATATGCCGGCGCTGGTGGAAGGCAGCGCGGTGAGCGCCCCATTGAAAGCCGATCTGGCAAGTGAATGGGGCTTGTCGGCCGCGGTCTGCGTGGCGGGCGGCGGTGGCGACAATGCCGCATCGGCGGTTGGTGTGGGCGCGGTTAATCCGGGTGATGCTTTTATCTCGCTGGGTACCTCCGGCGTGATTTTTGTCGTCAACGATCGTTTGCTGGCCGATCCGCAATCGGGCGTACACGCCTTTTGTCACGCCTTGCCCGGACGCTGGCACCAGATGAGCGTGATGCTCAGCGCCGCCAGCTGCCTGCGCTGGCTGTGTAATCTGCTCTCCGTTACCGAAAGCCAACTGATGGAAGAGATGGCACAGCTCAGCGAAGAGCAGCAGCGTCATGCCCCGGTTTTCCTGCCCTATCTTTCCGGTGAACGCACGCCACACAACGATCCTGACGCCTCCGGTTCTTTCTTCAATCTGCGCCACGAAACGCCGCGTGCGCTGCTCGGCTATGCGGTGATTGAAGGCGTGGCGTTTGGTCTGGCCGACGGGTTCGCGGTGCTTGGTGATGCGCAGCGCCAGATTCAGCAGTGCAGCCTGACCGGCGGTGGGGCGCGCAGCACGTTGTGGGCGCAGTTGATCGCCGATGTACTGCAACTGCCGATCGTCACGCATCCCGCCAGCGCGTCCGGCGCTTTGGGGGCAGCGCGTCTGGCGTGGCTGGCCGCGGGTGGTGTGGAGAGCGAAGTTTGCCTAAAACCGCCGGTGCAGGCGCGATATCAACCAGATGCTGCGCGCGGCAAGGTGCTGCAGCAGCGATTGCAGCTGTTCCGCACGCTCTATGCACAACAGCAGCAGGCGCGAGTGTTGTTGCCTGAATAATTCCAGACAGAGGATGAATGAGATGCAATCGAATGATTACTGGTTTGGCTTACCGAAAAAGATGTTCTGGGGCTTCCTCGCCATCGCTATTTTTATGGCGGGTGACGGCTTTGAAATGGCATTTCTGTCGCGTCACATCACCGATATGGGCTTCACGCCAGCGCAGTCGGCGGTAGTATTTACTTTTTACGGACTGGCGGCAGCGCTAGCGGCGTGGGCATCGGGCGTGGTAGCGGAACTGATTACGCCCCAGCGTGCCATGATGATTGGCTTCGTGCTGTGGATTGTCATGCACACGCTGTTTATGTCGCTGGGACTTGGCATGCGCAACTATCCGCTGATGGTGCTATTTTACGGCATTCGCGGCCTGGCGTATCCGCTATTCATTTACTCATTCATGATGATGCTGGTGCAGGTGCTGCCGCGTGAAAAACTGGCGGCAGCCACCGGTTGGTTCTGGGCAATGTATTCCGTCGGTATCGGTGTGGTCGGCAGCTATTTACCGAGTCTGACCATCCCGATGCTCGGCGAAACCGGTACGCTGTGGCTGGCGATTATTTGGGTTGCCTGTGGTGGCGTGCTGGCCTATTTCAGCTTGCGCCATGTGCCGGTTGATCGTTCGCGCGTCAATTTGCCGATGCGCGATAAAATGACCGAAATGTCGCGGGCGGTAACTATTCTGTTTACCAACCAGCACGTGTTTTATGCCTGCCTGATTCGCATCATTAATACGCTGTCACTGTTTGGTTTCGCCATTATCATGCCGCTGCTGTTCGTTGATCGTCTTGGTTTTACCATTTCCGAATGGCTGCAAATCTGGGCGGTGTTCTTCTTCGTTACCATTTTTACCAACATCTTCTGGGGCATTACCGGCGAGAAGCTGGGTTGGGTCCGTCAGGTGCGCTGGTTTGGCTGTCTCGGTATGGCCATCTCCAGTCTGGCGTTTTACTACCTGCCGCTGTATGCCGGACATAACTTCTGGGTGGCGCTGATTCCGGCGGTGATGTTAGGAATTTTTGTCGCCGCCTTCGTGCCGATGACCGCAGTGTTTCCGACACTGGAGCCGCATCACAAAGGCGCCGCCGTGTCGATTTATAACCTGTCGGCCGGACTGAGTAATTTTGTCGCGCCCGCGATTGCGTCGTTGTTGCTGCCATTTTTCGATATCGTCGGCGTGGTGTGGGCGTATACCGCGCTGTACGTGTTTGCTGGCGTGCTGACCTTTATCATCCGCGTGCCGCAGCCGGGACATACGCATGAACCGGCGGCAGTGAAATCACGCGTGGCGCAGCAAAGGAGTTAATCTGTGATAGGCGGGCGCCATTAATGGCGCCCCTACACGACATCCCGCAACGCTTCCTCCAAATCGTACCAGCGAAAACCAAAGCCTGACTCTTCCAGGCGCTTCGGCAACACATGTTGGCCGCCGAGCACCAGTACCGCTGATTCGCCCATCATCAGCTTGATGGCGCTGGCGGGCGTGCGCATAAAGGCTGGGCGATGCATCACATGGCCGAGCGTGGCGGCGAACTGCTCATTGCGCACCGCATAGGGCGCAACCATGTTGAACGGGCCGCGCAGTTCAGAGTGATCGATCAACCACAGCAGCGCGTTAACCAAATCGTCGATGTGAATCCACGGTAAATACTGTTTGCCGCTACCAATCGGACCGCCTACGCCAAGCTTAAACGGCAGTTTCATCTTCGATAACGCGCCGCCTTCTTTCGCCAGCACCACGCCGGTGCGCAGCAAACAGACGCGCGTGCGATCGCTCTGTGCAGTTAACGCCAATTGTTCCCAACGTGCGCACAGCGTATGAGTAAATTCATCCTGGCCCGGATCCTCTTCGGTCAGCACTAAGTCGCCGGTATCGCCATAAAAGCCGGTAGCCGAGCCGGAAATCAAAAATTGCGGGGGATTGCTACTGGCGTGAATCAGCGACACCAGCTGCTCGGTGATCTGCCAGCGGCTTTCGCACAGCCGCTGCTTCTGCTGTTCGGTCCAGCGTTTATCGGCGATCGGTTCGCCCGCAAGATTAATCACACCATCAATACCGTTTAAATCGGTTTGCTGATTGATGCCGGACCACAGCGCCACGCTGGCGTCGAGTTTCTCGCGTGCGGCGGCGACATCGCGCGTGACGACGCTCACCTGATGGCCAAGCTGCAACAGACGCGGAATCAGATGGCGGCCAATCAGGCCGGTGCCGCCGGTGATCAGTAAATGCATGTTGAGCCTCCTTGTCATTTTTTATCTGCTCAGATTGAGCATAGAAGAGAAGCGTGCGCGCGGCGTGACTCGGCTTACTCTTATGAAGAAAAAGGAAAAGTCAGCGCTGGTCTTAGCCGCTAAAGATCCGACCAGCGCACCATTGCCTTAATAAATAAAAATCGGTAAACATGATGCACACCTGACGCTTTTCTGAGGCAGCCAATGAATTATCCAACCATTACTTTGTGGTCAGATTCTTGCTTTTTCAGCCCTTACGCCATGTCGGTTTATGTTGCGCTCACCGAGAAGGGCATTCCCTTCACCCTTAAGCGCGTCGATTTATCGCAGAATGCGCAGTGGGATGAGGAATACCGCGCGCTGTCGCTGACCTGCCGCGTGCCGACGCTGCAAATCGATGATGTGCTGCTGACGGAATCTTCAGCGATTGCTGAGTACCTGGAAGAGCGTTTTCCGGCGCCAGAGTTCGAGCGGCTCTATCCGCGCGATCGTGAGAAACGGGCGCATGCGCGCGAAGTGCAGGCATGGCTGCGCAGCGACTTAATGGCGCTACGCTCGGAGCGTCCAACCGAAGTGCTGTTCGCTGGCGAACGCTTTGCGCCGCTTACGCCGGCGGGTGAGCAAGCTGCCAACAAACTCATTGCTGCGGTGCAGCGCCTTTTGCCTGATGGACAGCAAAATCTGTTTGGCGAATGGTCGATTGCGGATACCGATTTAGCCGTGATGATTAATCGCCTGGCGCTGCACGGCGATGCGCTGCCGGTGAAGCTACAACACTATGCGGAGTTCCAGTGGCAGCGTGCTTCGGTGCAACTCTGGTTAGCGGAATCGGGTAAAACCCGCTGAGCACGATGCGCCTTGCGATGGCGAAAAGAACGCTTTACCTTACCGCTCATTCTAATAAAGCATGGCAAACAGGCGCGTGCTGGGCACGCCGAAAACAGAAAAGGGTTACGGATGGTGGATCAAACGGCAGGTGACGGTATCGAGTGGGTTGATATCGTTAACGAAGAGAACGAAGTCATTGCGCAGGCCAGCCGTGCGCAGATGCGTGCGCAGTGTCTGCGTCATCGCGCTACTTATATTGTGGTGCACGATGGTATGGGCAAAATTCTGGTGCAGCGTCGTACTGAAATCAAAGACTTCATGCCGGGTATGCTGGACGCCACTGCCGGTGGCGTGGTGCAGAGTGGGGAAGACCTGCTGGAATCGGCGCGTCGTGAAGCGGAAGAGGAATTGGGTATCGCGGCCGTTCCATTCGCCGAACACGGCCAGTTCTATTTTGAAGATCAGCATTGCCGCGTATGGGGCGGGCTGTTCAGCTGCGTTTCCCATGGCCCGTTTGCCATGCAGGAAGAGGAAGTGGATGAGATCTTCTGGATGACGCCGGAAGAGATCACCGCGCGCTGTGACGAGTTCACCGATGATTCGCTTAAGGCGCTGTCGCTGTGGCTGAGCCGAAACAGTGATGCTGCACGTCGTAAACAGAGCAGCGAAGCGTAATCTTGCCGTAAGGTCGCCATTTTTGGCGACCTTATACACAACATTGTTAATGTTCCCGCAGAATCCCCGCCAACAGTGCCAACGCATCCTCGAACTGCGCATCGGGAATAGTCAGCGGATAGAGGAAGCGGATCACGTTGCCGTACACGCCACAGGTTAGCAGAATCAAACCTTTTTCCAGCGCCTGCTGCTGAATAGCTTTGGCAATCTCCGCCGACGGCTTGCCCGCCGCATCATTGAATTCCGCCGCCATCATTGAGCCATAACCACGAATTTCCGCCAGCGCTTTACAATCTGCTCGCTGCAACGTCTGTTTTAATCGGCTGCCAAGCTGGTTGGCGCGGCTGCACAGCGCCTCTTCTTCGATAATGTCTAACACCGCCAGCGCCGCCGCAATCGCCGGTGGACTGCCAGCATAGGTTCCGCCCAGGCCGCCGGGTTCTGGCGCATCCATGACTTCTGCGCGTCCCGATACCGCCGAGAGCGGGAAACCACCGGCCAGACTTTTCGCCATGGTGATGATATCGGGCTGCACGACGTAATAGTTGCTGGCGAACAGCTTGCCGGTGCGTGCGAAACCGCTCTGGATCTCATCGGCGATCAGCAGTATGCCGTGGCGATCGCACAACTCCCGCAGCGCAACGACAAACTCTGGCGGCGCACCGTAGAAACCGCCTTCGCCCTGAACCGGTTCAAAGATAATGGCTGCCACCTGCTGCGGGCTGATATCGCTGCGGAAAATCGCTTCCAGGCTGTCGAGCGCATCGCTCACGCTGACCTTGTGCAGCGCGTTGGGATAGCGCGCGTGAAACACCGGGCTGGCGAAGGGGCCGAAGCCGGTTTTATATGGCACCACTTTCCCGGTCAGCGACATTGTCATATTGGTGCGGCCATGAAACGCGCCGGTGAAGGCGATGATGCCGGGCCGACCGGTGGCCGAACGCGCGATTTTGACCGCGTTTTCGACCGCTTCAGCACCGGTTGAGAAAAAGGTGGTTTTCACCGGCCCGCTAATCGGCACCAGCGCATTTAGTCGCTCAGCGAGATGAATGTAGTTCTCATAAGGGATGATTTGAAATGCGGTGTGGGTAAAGCATTCAAGCTGCTGTTGCACCGCAGCCATCACTTTCGGGTGACGATGCCCGGTGTTAAGCACCGCGATGCCTGCGGCAAAATCGGTGTATTCGCGGCCATGCTGATCCCAAACCGTGGCATTCTCGGCTTTCACCGCATAGAAATCACACATCACACCTACGCCGCGCGGCGTGGCTTGTAAACGACGGCGGTGCACATCACTGTTGCTCATTATTCACCTCGCAATTAGCGGCAGACTTCAATCAGTGTTAGCGCAGCGTGAGGTTTATGCCAGTGAAGTGCGGAGCAAAAAAAAAGCACGCACCGAAGTGCATGCTTTTTTGGCGGGCGGGGAAGGGGATTAGCCTTCGGCCTGCTGCGATTGAATCGCCGTCAATGCGATGGTGTAGACGATATCATCCACCAGTGCGCCGCGCGACAGGTCGTTCACCGGCTTACGCATGCCTTGCAGCATCGGTCCGATGGAGATCAGATCGGCAGAACGCTGTACCGCTTTGTAAGTGGTGTTACCGGTGTTCAGATCCGGGAAGATGAACACGGTAGCGCGGCCGGCAACCGCAGAGTTTGGCGCTTTGGATTTGGCGACGTCTTCCATAATCGCGGCGTCGTACTGCAGCGGACCATCGATCACCAGATCCGGGCGTTTTTCCTGCGCGATGCGCGTGGCTTCACGTACTTTCTCTACGTCGCTACCGGCACCGGAGTTACCGGTTGAGTAGGAGATCATCGCGACGCGTGGATCGATACCGAAGGCTTTAGCTGAGTCGGCAGACTGAATCGCGATCTCTGCCAGCTGTTCTGGATTGGGATCCGGGTTGATGGCGCAGTCGCCATACACCAGAACCTGCTCCGGCAGCAGCATGAAGAACACCGACGACACCAGCGAGCTGTTTGGCGCGGTTTTGATCAGCTGTAGCGGTGGACGAATGGTATTCGCAGTGGTGTGAACCGCGCCGGAGACCAGACCGTCAACTTCGCCGCTCTCCAGCATCATGGTGCCGAGCACCACGTTGTCTTCCAGCTGCTCCTGCGCCACCACTTCGGTCATGCCTTTGCTCTTACGCAGCTCAACCAAACGTGGCACGTAGTTTTCGCGTACCACTTCTGGATCCACGATCACGATGCCTGTGCCAAGTTCAACACCCTGCGCCGCCGCAACACGCTGAATCTCTTCCGGATTGCCGAGCAGCACACAGGTAGCGATGCCGCGTTCGGCGCAAATTGCTGCCGCTTTGACGGTACGCGGCTCGTCGCCTTCTGGCAGCACGATGCGTTTGCCGGCTTTGCGCGCCAGCTCGGTGAGTTGGTAGCGGAATGCCGGTGGAGACAGGCGACGGCTGCGCTCGGACGTGGCGGTCAGCGATTCCACCCAATCTTCGTTAATGAAGCTAGCTACGTACTCCTGCACTTTCTCGATGCGCTGCGTATCGTCAGTCGGGACTTCGAGGTTGAAGCTTTGTAGGCTAAGCGACGTCTGCCAGGTGTTGGTTTTCACCATAAACACCGGCAGGCCGGTCTGGAACGCACGTTCGCACAGGCGTGCGATGGGCGCTTCAATCTGATAGCCACCGGTCAACAGCACTGCACCTATTTCTACGCCGTTCATCGCGGCCAAACAGGCGGCAACCAGTACATCAGGACGATCGGCGGAGGTTACCAGCAGTGAACCCGGACGGAAGTGCTCCAGCATGTGTGGAATGCTACGCGCACAGAAGGTGACAGATTTCACACGGCGCGTCTGGATTTCACCTTCGTTGATGATATCGGCGTTCAGGTGACGGCACATATCGATGGCGCGAGTGGCGATCAGATCAAAGCTCCACGGTACACAACCCAGCACCGGCAGCGGACTGTTGGCAAACAGCTGCTTTGGATCGATGTTGGCGATGCTGGCTTTAGAGGAGTCATCAAAAATTTCTGACAGATCCGGGCGCGTACGACCTTGCTCATCCACCGGCGCATTCAGTTTGTTGATGATCACGCCAGTGATGTTTTTGTTTTTGCTACCGCCAAAGCTGCTTTGCGTCAGTTCGATACGCTCTTTGAGCTGCGCCGGAGAATCGTTGCCCAGCGCCATGACGAAGACGATTTCGGCGTTCAGGGTTTTAGCGATCTCATAGTTCAGAGCAGATGCGAACTGATGTTTACGCGTGGGGACCAGACCTTCAACCAGCACTACTTCCGCGTCTTTAGCGTTTGCGTGATAGTTGGCAATGATCTCTTCCATCAACACGTCTTGCTGGTTAGATCCAAGCAGCGACTCAACGCGTGACATCTGCAGCGGTTCTGCGGCAGGAATCGCGGAGCTTTTACGGATAATGCTGGTGGTTTGGTCTGGCGCATCGCCACCCGCACGTGGCTGGGCAATTGGCTTGAATACGCTCAGGCGCACGCCTTTGCGCTCCATGGCACGGATCACGCCGAGGCTGACGCTGGTCAGACCGACGCTGGTGCCGGTAGGAATGAGCATAATTGTACGTGACACGATAGAAACCTCTCAGGTGTTGCAGACTGTCTAAAACAACTCCGTCAGCCTAAGCTGACGGAGAGAAGTGTTTTTAAGCGGTGAGACGCGCGGCGTCTTGAGCAATCACCAACTCTTCGTTGGTTGGGATCACCACGGCTGGGCGCGTGCCTTCTTTGTTGATGAAACCCGATTTGCCGAAGCGTGCTGCCAGGTTGCGCTCGTGATCGACTTCGAAGCCGAGCAGACCCAGTTTCTGCAGCGCCAGCTCGCGCACCATCGCCGCGTTTTCACCGATACCACCGGTGAAGACCACGGCGTCCAGACGGCCTTCCATCAGCGCAGTGTAGCTGCCGATGTATTTCGCCAGGCGGTGGCAGAACACATCCATCGCACGCTTAGCATCTTCTTTGGTGCTGTAGTTGTCTTCCACATAGCGGCAGTCGCTGGTGACTTCGGTCAGACCTAACAGGCCAGACTCTTTGGTCAGCAACTTATTGATGGCATCAACGCTCATGCCCAGGGCATCATGCAGGAAGAAGATAATCGCAGGATCGATGTCGCCACTGCGCGTGCCCATCACCAAACCTTCCAATGGCGTCAGGCCCATGGAAGTATCAACACACTGACCATTGCGAATAGCAGAAACGGAACCGCCATTACCCAAGTGGCAGGTGATGACGTTCAGTTCGCTAACGGGTTTGTTCAGCATTTTCGCGGCTTCCTGCGTCACATAGTAGTGGCTGGTGCCGTGTGCGCCGTAGCGACGAACGCCGTGCTCTTTATACAATTTGTACGGCAGAGCATAGAGATAGGACTCTTCCGGCATTGTCTGATGGAATGCGGTGTCAAAAACCGCGACATTTTTATCAGAAAGATGCGGGAAATTTTTCAGCGCTTCATCTATACCGATCAGATGCGCAGGATTGTGCAGCGGCGCAAAAGAAGAGGCGTCTTTGATGCCCTGAATAACTGATTCGTCGATGATGACCGATTTGGTCAGCTGCTCGCCGCCGTGAACAATACGATGGCCGATTGCAGCGATTTGTGCCGAAAGCTCTGGTTTTTGTGCCAGAATAGTTTTGACCATGAAATTCAGTGCTTCGCTGTGTGCCGCACCCGCGCCAAGCTGAGCTTCTTGTTTGCTGCCGTCCAGTTTCCACTTAATACGTGCTTCCGGTAAATGGAAACATTCAGCCAAACCGGAGAGGTATTCGTCGCCGGTAACAGGGTTAAGGATGGCAAACTTAAGTGAAGAACTGCCGCAGTTCAGAACCAGAACTAACTTCGTCGACATGGAAGTACCTATTTTTGTTAAATAGTGGCTAAAAAAAACGCAATCAGACTAACAGCGTAGCCCATGAAAGCTGGTAGGTTAATGATAAACATCATGTGCTAGTCAAAAATTCAGTGACATGCAAAAAATTTTGGTGATTTTACGCTTATTTTTGATAAGCACTTAGCGAAACATGGCTCTGGCCGCTCTTTTATTGAGCTAAAGCTTCCGGTAATGTTACTCAAACGGCGTCAGAATACTCACTGTCACCCGCAAAGACAAAAACTTTTGAAGGATGTCACGTAAAGTTGTGTAGTTATCGGTTTATTTTAAATATTGCAGATTTAGTTGAGGTCTATCATGGCGAATGAGACAGACAAACCCGGCTGGTTCGGCTTGTTCCAGCGCGGACAGCGATACATGAAGACCTGGCCTGCAGACAAGCGCCTGGCGCCGGTATTTCCTGAAAATCGCGTGGTGAATGCAACGCGTTTTGCCATTCGCTTTATGCCGCCGCTGGCGATTTTCACCCTAACGTGGCAAATCGCGATGGGGGGACAACTTGGTCCAGCAATTGCCACCGCGCTGTTTGCCTGCAGCCTGCCGATGCAAGGATTATGGTGGTTAGGTAAACGTTCGGTAACGCCGTTGCCGCCGACGCTGCTGCAGTGGTTCCATGAAGTGCGTACCAAACTGCAAGAAGCGGGGCAGGCGATTGCACCCGTTGACGGTAAGCCGACATATCAGTCGCTCGCCGATGTGCTGAAGCGCGCGTTTAAACAGCTTGATCGCACTTTCCTCGACGATCTTTGATCCGCGGACGCTTTTACCTGCCAGAGAATTTGAGCCAAATCCCGGTTCAAATCAAAGAAAAGTGGTGCGGACATACACGCATCACTCTCCTTGTGTAATCATTTCTTCATTGTTTAAATCTTAAGCGGCCGCCTGGCCCGGGAGCAAACCATGGAAATGACCCACGCACAACGATTGATCCTCTCCAATCAATACAAAATGATGGCCATGCTGGAACCCGATAACGCCGAGCGCTATCGTCGTTATCAAACCATTATTGAACGCGGCTATGGCTTACAGTTACGCGAACTCGATAAGGAATTCGGCGAGCTAACCGAAGCGACCTGTCGCTCACTGATCGATATTATGGAAATGCATCATGCGCTGCATGTTTCGTGGTCGAACCTCAAAGATGGCAGCGCGATTGATGAGCGTCGCCTGGCGTTTCTCGGCTTTGATGCGGCCACCGAAGCGCGTTATCTCGGCTACGTGCGTTTTATGGTGAACGTAGAAGGGCGCTATACCCATTTTGATTCCGGCACACACGGCTTCAATGCCCAAACGCCGATGTGGGAAAAATACCAACGCATGCTTACGGTGTGGCACACTTGTCCGCGTCAATATCATCTTAGCGCGAATGAGATCGCGCAGATTATCAATGCCTGAATAAGGAGCGACGCGTGAAGTACAGGGGTTTTCTGTTTGATTTAGACGGTACGCTGGTGGATTCACTGCCTGCTGTGATTCGCGCATGGTCATTGTGGGGTGAGCGCCATGGTTTGTCTGCGGAAGAGGTCCTGAGCTATATCCATGGGAAGCCTGCGATCAACTCGCTGCGCCATTTCATGGCGGGACAATCTGAAGAGGCGATTCAGGCGGAATTTCTCTGGCTTGAACGCCTCGAAGCGGAAGACACGCATGGCGTACAGGCGATTCCGGGCGCATTAGCGTTACTGTCAACGTTGAACGAGTTGCAGATCCCATGGGCGATTGTCACATCGGGTTCGATTCCTGTTGCCCACGCGCGCCATAAAGCCGCCAATCTACCCATGCCAGAGGTTTTCATCACCGCGGAGAACATCAAGCACGGTAAGCCGAATCCCGAGCCTTATTTGCTGGGCGCCGAGCGTTTGGGGCTTTCAGCGACGCAATGCGTGGTGGTTGAGGATGCGCCAGCGGGCATCATTTCAGGATTGGATGCGGGCAGTGCGGTGATCGCTATAAATGCGCCAGCCGATGCGCCGCGCATTGATGAAGTCACCTTCCGCGTCGCTTCGCTTGAACCGTTAAATGTCACTAAAGAAGATAGCGGTGAATTTACCCTTTCTATCACCGCATAAAAAAACGGGCCGCTGCGGCCCGTTTTTTTACAGCGGCGTATCCTGTGAGATTTCATCCAGCGACAGGCTAAAGCTGGGAATAAACACCTCAACAAAATAATCCATTTCCGGCGAGCGCCGCTGCGTCAGGGTTTTCTCCAGGCGCGCTTTGGCCAGCAAAAACTCGTTATTACCCGCCGACAACTCTTCCAGACACTTCACATAGGCGCAAAGTGCATCCGCTTGCTTTACCACGGATTGTTCACTTTCGCTATGCATGTGTTCATCTATCAGCGGCCGATAAGCGTCCTGCAGTTCGGGCGGCAGCATATTGATGAGTTTCTGCTGGGCAATTTTCTCGATCTTTTTATATTCGTGCGCAATTTGCGCGTTGTAGTACTTCACCGGCGTCGGTAAATCCCCGGTCAATACTTCGCTGGCATCATGATACAGCGCCAGCATGGCAATGCGCTCGGCGTTGAGGTTGCCGTTAAACTTTTTGTTTTTGATGATGGCGAGCGCGTGAGCAACCATCGCCACCTGCAGACTATGCTCGGAAACGTTTTCAGTGCGCACATTGCGCATTAATGGCCAGCGGTTAATCAGTTTGAGACGGGAGAGGTGGGCGAAAAAATGGCTACGAGTCATGGACGGTTCCTGTTCGCACGGCGGGGAAGATATCTTTTCCCCGAAATGCGAACAGTATACGCGTCACAATTTACTGGCGATACCCTTGTAAGAAACGACCAAACTTGCTGACGGCCATTTCCAAATCGTCCACGCGCGGCAGCGTAACGATGCGTACGTGATCCGGCCACGGCCAGTTGAACGCGGTGCCCTGAACCAGCAGCACTTTTTCCTGCAACAGGAAATCCAGCACCATCTTCTGATCGTCGAAGATGTTGAATTTCTTGGCGTCAATACGCGGGAACATATAGAGCGCACCTTGCGGCTTCACACAGCTGACGCCAGGAATATCATTAATTAATTCCCACGCACGCTGGCGCTGTTCATACAAACGTCCGCCGGGCGCGATAAATTCACTAATGCTTTGATAACCACCCAATGCGGTCTGAATCGCGTGTTGTGCAGGAACGTTGGCACACAGGCGCATCGACGCCAGCATCTCCAGACCTTCAATGTAACCTTTGGCGTGTTTCTTCGGACCATTCAAAACCATCCAGCCCTGACGGAAACCCGCCACGCGATAGGTTTTGGACAAGCCGTTGAAGGTCACCGTCAGCAGATCGGGTGCCAGCGCAGCAATCGAATGATGTTGTGCTTCGTCGTAGAGAATCTTGTCGTAGATTTCATCGGCGAAAATAATCAGATTGTGCTGGCGCGCAATTTCAACAATCTCAAGCAACAACTCTTTGCTGTAAACCGCGCCGGTCGGGTTATTCGGGTTAATGATGACAATGCCACGCGTGCGCGGGGTGATCTTGCTGCGAATATCATCCAGGTCAGGGAACCAACCTGCTGATTCATCGCACAAATAATGCACCGCTTTACCGCTCGACAATGAAACGGCAGCGGTCCACAGCGGATAATCCGGCGCAGGCACCAGCATTTCATCACCGCTGTTGAGCAATGCCTGCATCGCTTGCACAATCAGTTCGGATACGCCGTTACCAATATAGATGTCTTCGACGGTGACATCGCGCATGTCACGCGCCTGGTAATGCTGCATGATCGCTTTACGCGCCGAATACAGCCCTTTTGAATCGCAATAACCCTGCGAGCTTGGCAGATTGCGAATGACATCGACCAGAATTTCATCAGGCGCTTCGAAACCAAACGGGGCAGGGTTGCCGATGTTCAGCTTGAGAACTTTGTTGCCTTCTTCTTCGAGACGTTTAGCTTCTTTCAGTACCGGACCACGGATGTCATAACAGACATTTTCCAGCTTGCCGGATTTATCAATTTGAAAATTCATTGTTACCGCCTTTATGGGCAGAGTCCTTTAACCTGCCACCAAAAATCAAACTCGCCCAATTTACTCTTCTCACCTTAACAAAAGAAGGGCAGCGCTTGGTTTTGGCGTGTTTGCCATTTTTTCCCCCTTCACTTGGCGTAAAAGTCATTGGAAATCGATTAATCTGGTTCATTAGTCCACAAATGTGAAGAATGTTAATATTAAACGCTGGTAAGGTGTGCCTGACGTGTAAATGCCTTCTTCAATCGACATCCGAGACTATTCAGAAATTTTTTAGTCAAAACTGGCTTAAAAAAACATTAGCGACCAGACGAAATAGTTAAATGAATCTTGTTGGATGGCGGAAAATTGTCTGGTAATGATTAAGCACTGTTTGGCGTCACAAAATAGAGTTCATTCTCATACACTTTTTATTGGCAGGATTAAGCACCATCATCAGCTGCAACTCAGTGTAAAACACGCGTAAAATAGCATTTGCGCTGTATCTTTAACGTAAGTGTTTGAGATTCAGAACCTGGAGGGGTTAAAAAAAGAGCAGCATTATGGCAGGATGTGTGCGAAAAGACTTTTGGTCAAAAATTGCGATGTTTTGAACAAAAACATTTCCATTTATAGCGTAAAAATGATTAAGTATAATTTATTATTTGATGCACTTTATCGCTTCGCATCTACATAACATGATGTTATTTCTTTTTAACCCGCAGGGACTTTGTGCGGGAGACATAGACAACTACGCAGCTTCCAGCACCTGTACGACTTACGTTTTCGGCCCAGAAGTTCTGCTGTCTATAATGACGACGCTGCTCTGATCTCAGAGTGGTGCGATCGTCGGCATCCGCCTGACAAATTTTTTTTCATGGCAGCTCCACACAGGGCTGTCATTAAGCACCATTGCCTCTTATCTCTTTGATAAGTCGGGTAATACACCAGGGTAGTAGTTTTAAAAAATCTTATAAGTGAAGAAAAACATGACTAATGCAAATCGTCCGATACTGAATCTCGACCTCGATCTGCTGCGTACATTTGTTGCCGTTGCCGATCTGAACACTTTTGCAGCAGCCGCTGCCGCCGTGTGCAGAACGCAGTCCGCAGTGAGCCAGCAGATGCAACGTCTGGAACAATTGGTAGGTAAAGAGCTGTTTGCCAGACATGGACGTAATAAATTGCTGACGGAGCATGGCATTCAACTGCTGGGTTACGCCAGGAAAATCCTTCGTTTTAATGACGAAGCTTGCACCTCTTTAATGTACAGCAACATCCAGGGCGTTCTGACCATCGGCGCTTCAGATGATACCTCAGATACCATTCTGCCGTTCCTGCTTAACCGCGTAACGTCGGTCTATCCGAAGCTGGCCATTGATGTGCGTGTTAAGCGCAACCCGTTCATGATGGAAATGCTTAATCAAGGTGAAGTCGATCTGGTTGTGACCACGTCCAGCCCAGGAAACTTTACTTATCAGGTACTGCGTACTTCACCAACGTTGTGGTACTGCGCGGCAGATTATATCTTCCAGCGTGGAGAGGCCATTCCTTTGGTTCTGTTGGATGAGCCAAGCCCGTATCGTGATATGGCCATTGATCACCTCAACGAGGCTGGCATTCCGTGGCGCATCTCCTATGTTGCTTCAACGCTGGCTGCCGTCCGTGCAGCGGTTAAAGCCGGTTTGGGTGTGACAGCGCGTCCAGTTGAGATGATGAGTCCAGAACTGCGTGTGATGGGCGCGGCAGAAGGTTTGCCAGTATTGCCTGATACCCAGTATCTGCTGTGCCGTAATCCAGACAGCGATAACGAACTGGCGCTGGCGATCTTCAATGCCATGCAGTCCACCAACGATCCTTATAATCTGAGTGCTAATCCAGACGGTACCTTGTTGCTGGATGACGAAGAGTAAGGATTGCAGTTACTGGTAATTCCTCGCAAATGGAATATCGGTTAATTGTTAAAACCTATATAAATGAGCCTTAGTTGGGTAATTACCCGCTAAGGCTTTTTTTATGCTGTTTAACGCGTCATTTTTGAAGCGATTTCACAAACAAGATTTTACTCGACATCTTAAAAATGAAATGTGTTCCATTTTTGCACCACATGGAATGATTTTATCAATTCGTGCCAACTTTCCCAGGTCATTTGCCCGTCCAATCCGCTGTTTTTTGCAGCATAAAACCCAGTTATGTGCTTTAGATCAAAAAAATACCCCTGATAAGGGGGGGGAATCTCGGGCGAGACCTGTCAAAATATGATTGTTAAATGCACGATCCACGCATGTGAATACCCGCTACACTAAAATTAACCTCACAAACTGAAGCGATTTAGCTGGCGCTCAGAGGGTTGAATGTTAATAATATGATGCAGCTGTAAAATAATGTTTGGATACTTTTGTCAAAGTTGACAAAAGGTTATAGAAAGGAGTAAAAACCCCTATAAAATTGCTGCTTTATTGCTAATGACAGCAAAATTTATAAGGTTTTTTATCCTTCCCTTGAATCGATGTGGTGTGTTTGCTGCAACAGCGCAGGATGCCATCACCACTTTTGATGAGTAAGCAAAGAGTATGTCGACAACTACAGAAGTGATCGCTCATCACTGGGCATTTATTGTTTTTATCGTTATCGCATTCGGCCTGTGTGCCTTTATGTTGACCGGTGGCTGGTTGTTAGGTGGTCGTGCGCGTGCGCGACACAAGGACACCCCGTTCGAATCGGGTATTGAGTCGGTCGGTGACACTCATATTCGCCTCTCTGCAAAATTCTATCTGGTTGCGATGTTTTTCGTCATATTCGACGTCGAAGCCCTCTATTTATACGCATGGTCGACTTCCATTCGCGAAAGCGGTTGGGTCGGCTTTGTCGAAGCCGCAATTTTCATTTTGGTGCTCTTGGCAGGCCTGGTTTATCTGGTGCGCATCGGTGCGCTGGATTGGGCTCCTGCGCGTCGTCGCGTAGTGGTCAAATCTGTCCCGGTCAGTCACAGCCACACCAACCCTCATAAGCAGTAAAAGCGAGGCAATAAGATGGACTACACGCTGACACGCGTAGACCCGAACGGGGGCGGCGATAACGATCGTTATCCTCTACAGAAACAGGAAACGGTTACCGATCCGCTGGAGCAACACGTTCACCGTAGCGTCTACATGGGCAAGCTCGAGCACGCCCTGCATGACATGGTGAACTGGGGTCGTAAAAACTCACTCTGGCCGTATAACTTCGGCCTTTCCTGTTGCTACGTGGAAATGACCACATCCTTCACCGCAGTGCATGACGTGGCACGTTTTGGCGCCGAAGTTATGCGCGCCTCGCCACGTCAGGCTGACTTCATGGTGATCGCCGGTACGCCATTTACCAAAATGGCGCCGGTTATTCAGCGTTTATATGACCAAATGCTAGAGCCGAAATGGGTGATTTCCATGGGCGCATGCGCTAACTCGGGTGGCATGTATGACATCTACTCGGTGGTGCAGGGTGTGGATAAATTCCTGCCGGTTGACGTGTACATTCCTGGCTGCCCGCCACGTCCAGAAGCGTATATGCAGGCATTGCTGCTGCTGCGCGAGTCGATTGGCAAAGAGCGTCGTCCACTGTCTTGGGTGGTCGGTGATCAGGGTGTTTATCGCGCCAATATGCAGCCAGAGCGTGAAAGAAAGCGTGGCGAGCGTATTGCCGTCACCAACCTGAGATCGCCAGACGAAGTTTAAGCTTCCCGTACACGGATGGAGCCACGGCCACAGCAAAACATCACAATTTAATGTGCGCCGCCATCCTGACGCCTTCTTTTGAGCGCCTGATTACAGGCCGGAATGGTGA
Source organism: Pantoea endophytica (assembly GCF_002858935.1). GTDB lineage: Bacteria > Pseudomonadota > Gammaproteobacteria > Enterobacterales > Enterobacteriaceae > Pantoea > Pantoea leporis. The sequence goes on from NZ_PJRT01000029.1 coordinate 127,645, forward strand.
GTAACGTATGACTGATTTAACCACGCAAGATCTCGCTCAGCCTTCATGGCAAACCCGCGATCACCTGGATGACCCAGTGGTCGGCGAGCTGCGTAACCGTTTTGGGCCGGATGCCTTTACCGTTCAGGCTACCCGCACCGGGATTCCGGTAGTCTGGGTAAAGCGTGAACAGCTATTAGAAATCGTTGAATTCCTGCGCAAGCTGCCAAAGCCCTATGTCATGCTGTATGACTTACACGGTTTTGATGAGCGTTTACGCACTAACCGCGCCGGTTTGCCCGCCGCGGATTTTTCCGTTTTCTATCACCTGCTTTCCATTGAACGCAACCGCGACATCATGCTCAAGGTCGCTTTATCTGAAAACGATCTGAATGTGCCAACCATCACCAAAATTTTCGCTAACGCCAACTGGTATGAGCGCGAAACCTGGGAGATGTTTGGCATCACTTTCAATGGTCACCCGCACCTGACGCGCATCATGATGCCGCAGACGTGGGAAGGCCATCCACTGCGTAAAGATTATCCGGCGCGCGCTACCGAGTTCGATCCCTTCGAGCTGACCAGGCAGAAAGAAGATCTGGAGATGGAGGCGCTGACCTTCAAGCCTGAAGATTGGGGCATGAAGCGCAGCACCACCAATGAGGACTTCATGTTCCTCAACCTCGGTCCGAACCACCCCTCTGCGCACGGTGCTTTCCGCATCATTCTGCAGTTAGATGGTGAAGAAATCGTCGATTGCGTTCCCGATGTCGGCTACCACCATCGTGGCGCGGAGAAGATGGGCGAGCGCCAATCCTGGCACAGCTACATTCCGTACACCGACCGTATCGAGTACCTCGGCGGCTGCGTGAACGAAATGCCTTACGTGCTGGCGGTGGAAAAACTGGCGGGCATTACCGTGCCGGATCGCGTCAATGTGATCCGCGTGATGCTGTCTGAACTGTTCCGCATCAACAGCCATCTGCTCTATATCTCCACCTTTATTCAGGACGTCGGCGCGATGACGCCGGTGTTCTTCGCCTTTACCGATCGTCAGAAAATCTATGATGTGGTGGAAGCGATTACCGGTTTCCGTATGCACCCGGCGTGGTTCCGCATCGGCGGCGTCGCGCATGACCTGCCGAAAGGCTGGGAACGTCTGCTGCGCGACTTCCTCGACTGGATGCCGAAGCGTCTGAAAGAGTACGACAAAGCCGCACTGCGCAATACCGTGTTGATGGGCCGTTCGCAAGGTGTTGCGGCGTACAACATGGACGAAGCACTGGCGTGGGGCACCACCGGCGCAGGTCTGCGCGCCACTGGTTTAGATTTTGACGTGCGCAAATGGCGTCCATATTCAGGTTACGAAAACTTCGATTTCGAAATTCCGGTTGGCGCTGGCATCAGTGATGCGTATACCCGCGTGCAGCTGAAAATGGAAGAGATGTGGCAGTCACTGCGCATTCTGGAACAGTGCCTGAACAACATGCCTGAAGGCCCGTTCAAAGCGGACCATCCGCTGACAACGCCGCCGCCGAAAGAGCGCACGCTGCAGCACATTGAAACCCTGATCACTCACTTCCTGCAGGTTTCGTGGGGCCCAATCATGCCAGCCAACGAATCCTTCCAGATGATTGAGGCGACCAAAGGGATCAACAGTTACTACCTGACCAGCGATGGCAGCACCATGAGCTATCGCACCCGCGTGCGTACGCCGAGCTTCCCGCATCTGCAGCAGATCCCATCGGTGATCCGCGGCAGCCTGGTATCCGACTTGATCGTTTACCTCGGTAGTATCGATTTTGTTATGTCAGACGTGGACCGCTAATTATGCACGATCAAAAAATTGCTATTCACACCATCGACCCTACTGAGGTCTTCGTGCTGAGCGAGGCCGAGCACCACGCTATCGAGCACGAGAAACACCATTACGAAGATGCACGCGCCGCTTCGATCGAAGCGTTGAAGATCGTGCAGAAACAGCGTGGCTGGGTGCCGGACGGCGCGATTAACGCCATCGCAGATGTTCTAGGGATTCCAGCCAGTGATGTTGAAGGCGTAGCGACTTTCTATAGCCAAATCTACCGTACGCCGGTTGGCCGTCACGTTATTCGCTACTGTGACAGCGTGGTGTGCCACATCACGGGTTATCAGGGGATTCAGGATGCGCTGGAGCAAAATCTGAACATCAAGCCGGGCCAGACTACGGCGGATGGACGCTTTACGCTGCTGCCAACTTGCTGCCTGGGTAACTGCGATAAAGGGCCAACCATGATGGTGGATGAAGATACCCACGTTCATCTGACGCCTGAAGGCATCGCCAACTTGCTGGAGCAGTATCAATGACCATTAAACAGATCATTCGTACTGCCGAAACGCATCCACTGACCTGGCGTCTCCGTGACGACAAGCAGCCGATCTGGATCGATGAATATCGCAGTAAAAACGGTTATGTCGGCGCAGAAAAAGCGTTGAAAGATTTCAGCCAGGACGAAATCGTCGCGGCGGTAAAAGACTCCGGCCTGAAAGGCCGCGGTGGTGCAGGCTTTAACACCGGCCTGAAGTGGAGCCTGATGCCGAAAGACGAATCCATGAACATCCGTTACCTGCTGTGTAATGCCGATGAAATGGAGCCGGGCACTTACAAAGACCGCTTGCTGATGGAGCAACTGCCGCACCAGCTGGTGGAAGGCATGCTGATCAGTGCGTTCGCGCTGAAAGCCTATCGTGGCTATATCTTCTTACGTGGTGAGTACATCGAAGCGGCCGTTAATCTGCGTCGCGCGATTGCTGAAGCCACCGAAGCGGGCTATCTCGGCAAAAATATTCTTGGTACTGGTTTTGATTTCGAGCTGATCGTCCACACCGGCGCAGGTCGTTATATCTGCGGTGAAGAAACAGCGCTGATCAACTCGCTGGAAGGACGTCGTGCGAACCCGCGTTCTAAGCCGCCATTCCCGGCCAGTGCCGGCGTGTGGGGCAAGCCGACCTGCGTGAACAACGTGGAAACGCTGTCGAACGTGCCTGCCATCTTCCTTAACGGCGTTGACTGGTACAAAAACATCTCTACCAGCGAAGACACCGGCACCAAAATGATGGGCTTCTCCGGTCGCGTGAAAAATCCTGGCGTCTGGGAATTGCCGTTCGGCACCACCGCACGTGAAATCCTTGAGGATTACGCCGGTGGCATGCGTGATGGCCTGAAATTCAAAGCCTGGCAGCCAGGCGGTGCAGGAACTGACTTCCTCACCGATCAGCACCTCGATCTGCCGATGGAATTTGCCAGTATTGGTAAAGCTGGCAGCCGTTTAGGTACTGCGCTGGCGATGGCGGTCGATCACGAAATCAACATGGTTTCACTGGTGCGTAACCTGGAAGAATTCTTTGCGCGCGAATCCTGTGGTTGGTGTACGCCGTGCCGTGATGGATTGCCATGGAGCGTGAAGATCCTGCGAGCGCTGGAGCAGAAGAAAGGTCAGCCGGGTGATATTGAAACCCTGCAGCAACTCTGCCGCCAGCTTGGCCCAGGTAAAACCTTCTGTGCCCACGCACCGGGCGCCGTCGAGCCATTGCAGAGCGCGATTAAATATTTCCGTGAAGAGTTTGAAGCTGGCATTGCGCCGCAGGTGTTTGGCAATACCCGAGCCATCGGCGGTATTCAGCCCAACCTGCTGAAAGCGCGCTGGTAATCAGCCGCCGTACACGGAATTCACCTCATGCCGACATGGCGTGGGGAAAGAATTAGATGTTTAACGCTCGTCTTAGGGCGAGCCTTACGGAAGCATGTTCACTATGGCTACAATCCATGTAGACGGTAAAGAATATGATGTGAACGGAGCGGACAACCTGCTACAGGCGTGTCTCTCTCTGGGCCTTGATATTCCTTATTTTTGCTGGCATCCGGCGCTGGGAAGCGTAGGGGCCTGCCGCCAGTGCGCGGTGAAGCAATTCCAGAATGCCGAAGATACCCGCGGTCGCCTTGTCATGTCCTGCATGACACCAGCGTCGGACGGCACCTTTATCTCCATCGACGATGGCGAAGCGAAAGAGTTTCGTGAAAGCGTGGTGGAATGGCTGATGACCAACCATCCGCACGACTGCCCGGTGTGCGAAGAGGGCGGTAACTGCCATCTGCAGGATATGACGGTAATGACCGGACACAGTTTCCGTCGTTATCGCTTCACTAAACGTACCCACCAGAATCAGGATCTCGGCCCGTTCATTTCGCATGAAATGAACCGCTGTATCGCCTGCTATCGCTGCGTGCGTTACTACAAAGATTATGCCGACGGCAAAGATCTTGGCGTTTATGGTGCTCACGACAACGTCTACTTTGGTCGTCCGGAAGATGGCACGCTGGAAAGCGAATTCTCCGGTAACCTGGTGGAAATCTGTCCGACCGGCGTATTCACCGATAAAACACACTCCGAACGCTATAACCGTAAATGGGATATGCAGTTCGCACCAAGCATCTGTCAGCAGTGCAGCGTGGGTTGTAACACCAGCCCGGGCGAGCGCTATGGCGAATTGCGTCGTATCGAAAACCGCTATAACGGCACCGTAAACCACTATTTCCTGTGCGATCGTGGTCGTTTCGGTTACGGCTACGTCAACCGCAAAGATCGTCCACGTCATCCGGTACAGCAACGCGGCAACGATTGGGTCAGCCTGAATGCTGAACAAGCGGTGAATGCGGCGGCGGATGTGTTGCGTCGGGCGAAAAAAGTCATTGGTATCGGTTCTCCGCGCGCCAGCATTGAAAGCAACTTCGCGTTGCGTGAGCTGGTTGGCGCAGAAAACTTCTCAACCGGTATGCCAGCCGGTGAGCAGGCTCGCGTTGAGCTGATGCTGAAAGTCCTGCAGGACGGCGGCATCTACACGCCATCACTGCGCGAAATTGAGAGCTACGATGCGGTGCTGGTGCTGGGTGAAGATTTGACTCAGGTTGGCGCGCGCGTGGCGTTGTCTGTACGTCAGGCAGTAAAAGGTAAAGCGCGTGAGATGGCTGCGGCACAGAAAGTGGCTGACTGGCAGATCGCGGCAATCCTTAACATCGGTCAGCATGCCAAACATCCGCTGTTCGTAACCAATGTCGACGAAACCCGCCTGGATGATATCGCTGCGTGGAGCTATCGCGCACCGGTGGAAGATCAGGCGCGTCTCGGCTTCGCGATTGCCAATGCGCTGGATGAAAGCGCGCCGGCAGTCAGCGGCTTCGACAGCAAACTGAACGGCAAAGTTGATGTGGTGGTTCAGGCGCTGGCAGGTGCGAAAAAACCGCTGATTATCTCCGGTACCCATTCCGGTAGCATCGCGATGATTGAAGCTGCTGCTAACGTGGCAAAAGCCCTGAAAGCGCGCGGTGCCGATGTCGGTATTACCTTCCTCGCGGGTGCGGCGAACAGCTTTGGCCTCGGCCTGATGGGCGGTCAATCGCTGGACAACGCGCTGGAGCAGCTGAGCAAAGGCGAAGCCGATGCGCTGGTGGTGCTGGAAAACGATCTCTATCGTCATGCGCCGAAAGCCAACGTGGATGCGGCGCTCGATACCACCGCTAACGTGATTGTGGTCGATCATCAACGTACCGCAACGCTGGAAAAAGCCGGTTTGGTACTTTCAACCGCCAGCTTTGCGGAGAGCGATGGCACATCAATCAACCACGAAGGCCGCGCGCAGCGCTTCTTCCAGGTTTACGATCCCGCTTATTACGATGACAGCGTAGTGATGCTGGAGAGCTGGCGCTGGTTGCGTTCTCTGCACAGCGCCGTTGAGAGCCGTCACATCGACTGGACTCAACTGGATCACGTGATTGATGCCACCGTTGCGGCGCTGCCACAGCTGAAAGGCATCAAGGATGCTGCGCCAGACGCCAGCTTCCGTATCCGCGGTCAAAAACTGGCACGTTCACCGCACCGCAACAGTGGCCGTACAGCGATGCGCGCCAATATCAGCGTGCATGAACCGCGTCAGCCGCAAGATAAAGACACCATGTTTGCCTTCTCGATGGAAGGTAACAACCAGCCCAGCGCACCGCGTTCGCAGATTCCATTTGCCTGGGCGCCGGGCTGGAACTCACCGCAGGCATGGAACAAGTTCCAAGCTGAAGTGGGCGGCAAACTGCGTCATGGCGATCCGGGCGTGCGTCTGTTTGAAGCCAGCGATCGTTCATTGCCGTGGTTTACCGCGATTCCTGAAAGCTTCGTTGAAGGCAGCCAGTGGCGCGTCGCACCTTACTACCAGCTGTTTGGTAGCGAGGAGATGACACAGCGTTCAACCACCTTCCAGAAACGCATGTCCCCGGCCACGCTGGTGATTAACCCGGCTGATGCTGAGAAACTGGGTGTTAATAGCGGTGCTTCCGTTGAGCTGGTATGTGCAGGTGAAACACTGCGCTTGCCGGTACGTTTCTCTGCGTCGCTGCAAGCAGGGCAGGTTGGTTTACCGCTCGGTATGCCGGGCGTGCCGCCGTTCCTCTCAGGTGCGCAAATTGACAAACTGCAGGAGGCCGCGCAATGAGTTGGCTGACACCGGACGTTATTGAAATCCTGATCAACATCGGCAAAGCGCTGGTCATCTTATTGGTGGTTGTCGGTTGCGGCGCTTTCATGAGTTTCGCCGAGCGTCGTCTGCTCGGCCTGTGGCAGAACCGTTATGGACCAAACCGTGTTGGCTGGGGCGGCTCGCTGCAGCTGGCTGCTGACATGATCAAAATGTTCTTTAAAGAGGACTGGGTTCCGCCGTTTACCGACCGCTTCATCTTTACGCTGGCACCGGTTATCGCCTTCGTATCGCTGCTGCTGGCTTTCGCCATTGTGCCAGTTTCGCCGACCTGGATGGTCACCGACCTGAACATCGGTCTGCTGTTCTTCCTGATGATGGCGGGTCTGGCGGTGTATGCAGTGCTGTTCGCTGGCTGGTCGAGTAACAACAAATACTCACTGTTGGGTGCGATGCGTGCATCGGCGCAGACGCTGAGCTACGAAGTGTTCCTTGGTCTTTCACTGATGGGCGTGGTGGCGCAAGCCGGCTCGTTCAATATGAATGCCATTGTCGAAAGCCAGGCGCATCTGTGGAACATCATTCCTCAGTTCTTCGGCTTCCTTACCTTCTGCATCGCGGGCGTAGCGGTATGTCACCGTCATCCGTTTGACCAACCAGAAGCGGAGCAGGAACTGGCGGACGGTTACCACATCGAATACGCCGGTATGAAGTTCGGCCTGTTCTTCGTCGGTGAATACGTGGCGATCACCACCGTTTCAGCGCTGATCGTGACGCTGTTCTTTGGTGGCTGGCACGGCCCGTTCCTGCCGCCATTCATCTGGTTCGCTCTGAAAACAGCGTTCTTTATGGTGATGTTTATCCTGATTCGTGCTGCGCTGCCGCGTCCACGCTATGACCAGGTGCTGTCGTTCGGCTGGAAAGTGTGTCTGCCGTTGACGCTGTTGAACCTGCTGGCGACCGCCGCAGTGATTCTGTACACCGCGCAGTAAGGGACATTGAGATGACTTTAAAAGATATTGTCGTTGGCTTCGGCACGACAGTGCGCAGTATCTGGATGATAGGCATGCATGCCTTCGCCAAGCGCGAAACCCAAATGTATCCGGAAGAGCCGGTTTATCTGCCGCCGCGTTACCGTGGCCGTATCGTGCTGACGCGCGATCCGGACGGCGCAGAGCGTTGCGTTGCCTGTAACTTGTGCGCGGTAGCTTGTCCTGTCGGCTGTATCTCGCTGCAGAAAGCCGAGACGCAGGATGGACGTTGGTATCCTGAGTTCTTCCGCATCAACTTCTCACGCTGCATCTTCTGCGGCCTGTGTGAAGAGGCTTGCCCAACCACCGCGATTCAGCTGACACCCGATTTCGAACTGGGTGAGTTTAAGCGTCAGGATCTGGTGTATGAGAAAGAAGACTTGCTGATTTCCGGTCCGGGTAAATATCCGGAGTACAACTTCTATCGTATGGCTGGTATGGCGATCAACGGAAAAGAGAAGGGCGAAGCGGAAAACGAAGCCAAGCCGATCGACGTCAAAGGGTTATTACCTTAAGGAGCCAGGTATGGAATTTGCGTTTTATCTTTGCGGACTGGTGGCGGTGCTGACGACGCTGCGCGTCATCACCCACACCAATCCGGTACATGCGCTGCTGTACCTGATCGTTTCGCTGCTGTCGATTGCCGGCGTGTTCTTCTCAATGGGCGCCTACTTTGCCGGTGCACTGGAAATCATCGTCTACGCGGGTGCCATCATGGTGCTGTTCGTCTTTGTGGTGATGATGCTGAACGTCGGCAAAACTCAGCAGGATCAAGAGCGCGAGTGGCTCAAACCTTCGCTGTGGATTGGCCCGGGCATCGTCTCTTTACTGCTGCTGGCAGTGATGATTTACGCGATTAGCACGGCAACCGATCAGGGTATTGATGGCACCGTCATCGACGCGAAAGCAGTCGGTATCAGCTTATTTGGTCCCTATGTTCTGGCGGTTGAGTTGGCATCGATGCTGCTGCTCGCGGGTCTGGTCGTGGCCTTCCATATTGGACGTGAAGAGCGTCACGGCGAAGTGTTGAGCAATCGTCAAGCTGATGCGCAAGCAAATAAGGAGGATCACGCATGATCCCGTTACAACACGGCCTGATGCTGGCCGCTGTGCTGTTTGTTCTCGGCCTGACCTCCGTGGTGCTGCGTCGTAACATCCTGTTTATGCTGATTGGTCTGGAAATCATGATCAATGCCTCCGCGTTAGCGCTGGTGGTAGCAGGCAGCTATTGGGGACAAGCTGATGGTCAGGTGATGTACATCCTGGCGATCAGCCTTGCGGCGGCGGAAGCGAGTATTGGTCTGGCGCTGTTGCTCCAGCTCTATCGTCGTCGTCAGACGCTGAACATTGACACAGTGAGCGAGATGCGCGGATGAATCTTCTCTATTTAACCGTATTATTTCCGCTGATTGGCTTCCTGCTATTGGCGTTTTCACGCGGTCGCTGGTCGGAGAACCTGTCGGCAGCAATCGGTATGGGTTCTGTTGGTCTTGCCGCATTAACCACTATTTATGCCGGTTTCGACTTCTTCAATCAGGGGCAGCAGCCGTTCACTCAGGCGCTGTGGACCTGGATTCACGTCGGCAACTTTGACATTAAAGTGAATCTGGTGCTGGATGGTCTTTCTCTGACCATGCTGTCCGTCGTCACCGGCGTTGGCTTCTTCATCCACATGTTCGCTTCATGGTACATGCGTGGTGAAGAGGGTTATTCGCGCTTCTTCGCTTACACCAACCTGTTCATCGCGAGCATGGTGGTGTTGGTGCTGGCCGATAACCTGCTGCTGATGTATCTCGGCTGGGAAGGCGTGGGCCTGTGCTCCTATCTGCTGATTGGCTTCTATTACAGCAATCCAGAGAACGGCAAAGCGGCGATGAAAGCCTTTATCATCACCCGTGTCGGTGATGTGTTCCTCGCTTTCGCCTTGTTCATCCTCTACAACGAGCTGGGCACGCTGAACTTCCGCGAACTGGTGGAACTGGCACCCGCGCACTTCGCTGCAGACAACCACATGCTGCAGTGGGCAACCCTGATGCTGTTGGGTGGCGCGGTTGGTAAATCGGCACAGCTGCCATTACAAACCTGGCTGGCGGATGCGATGGCCGGTCCAACTCCGGTTTCGGCACTGATTCACGCCGCGACCATGGTAACCGCCGGTGTTTATCTGATTGCACGTACCCACGGTCTGTTCCTGTTGACGCCGGAAGTGCTGCATCTGGTGGGTATCATTGGTGCGATTACTCTGGTGCTGGCAGGTTTTGCTGCGCTGGTGCAAACCGACATCAAACGCGTGCTGGCTTACTCCACCATGAGTCAGATCGGCTACATGTTCCTCGCGCTTGGCGTGCAGGCATGGGACGCGGCGATTTTCCACCTGATGACGCATGCATTCTTCAAAGCCTTGCTGTTCCTCTCTTCAGGCTCGGTCATTCTGGCCTGCCATCACGAGCAGAATATTTTCAAAATGGGCGGCCTGCGTAAGAGCATCCCGCTGGTGTATATCTGCTTCCTGGTGGGCGGTGCCGCCTTGGCTGCGCTGCCGCTGATCACCGCAGGTTTCTACAGTAAAGATGAAATCCTGTTTGGTGCGATGGCGAATGGTCACATCAATCTGATGGTGGCGGGTCTGGTGGGTGCATTCCTCACTTCGATCTACACCTTCCGCATGATCTTTATCGTGTTCCACGGTGAAGAGAAAATTCATGCTCACGCCGGTAAAGGCATTACGCATCACCTGCCGCTGATTGTTCTGATGGTGCTCTCCACCTTTATTGGTGCGCTGATCACGCCTCCTCTGGCGGGTGTTCTGCCGCAGAACGAGTTTGGTGAAGGCGGCAAAGTGATGCTGGAAATCACCTCAGGCGTGGTGGCCATTGTCGGTATCCTGATCGCAGCAGCTCTGTGGCTGGGTAAACGTCAACTGGTGACCAGTATTGCTAACAGCGCGCCGGGTCGTTTCTTCGGCACCTGGTGGTTCGCGGCCTGGGGCTTCGACTGGCTGTATGACAAGCTGTTTGTAAAACCTTATCTCGGCATTGCCTGGTTGCTGAAGCGCGATCCGCTTAACTCACTGATGAACCTGCCTGCGCTGCTGTCGCGTGTTGGTAACAAAGGTTTGGTGGTGAGCGAAAACGGTTATCTGCGCTGGTACGTGGCCTCGATGAGTGTGGGTGCCGTTGTGGTGCTGGCGCTGCTGCTGGTGATTTAAAGATTGATGAGCGGGGCGGGTTCGCTCGCCCAATTAGAATGTCAAAAATTGCCTGAAGTAAGGCAATAAAAAGGGAAGTTTGCCGTGTTATTACCTTGGCTAATTATCATACCTTTTGTCGGTGGCTTGCTCTGCTGGCTTGCGGAGCGTCTTGGCGCGAAAGTTCCGCGCTGGATTGCCATGATCACCATGGGCCTGACGCTAGCGCTTGGTCTGCAGCTGTGGTTGCAGGGAGGCTATTCACTGACGCAGGCTGCGGGCATTCCGCAATGGCAATCGACTTTCTCCGTACCGTGGATTCCGCGCTTTGGCATCAACTTCCATCTGGCAATTGATGGTCTGTCGCTGCTGATGGTGGTGCTGACCGGACTGCTCGGTTTGATGGCGGTGCTGTGTTCCTGGAACGAAATTGAGAAATATCAGGGCTTTTTCCACCTCAACCTGATGTGGATTCTCGGTGGTGTGATTGGCGTGTTCCTCTCCATCGATATGTTCCTGTTCTTCTTCTTCTGGGAAATGATGCTGGTGCCGATGTATTTCCTCATCGCACTGTGGGGCCATAAAGCATCCGACGGTAAAACGCGTATCAGCGCGGCGACCAAGTTCTTCATCTACACCCAGGCATCGGGTCTGATCATGTTGGTGGCGATTCTGGCGCTGGTCTTTGTCCATTACAACGCCACCGGCGTATGGACTTTCAGCTACGAAGAGCTGCTGAAAACTCCGATGTCGCACACCGTTGAATATCTGCTGATGCTTGGCTTCTTTATTGCCTTTGCGGTGAAAATGCCGGTGGTGCCATTACACGGTTGGTTACCCGATGCGCATAGCCAGGCACCAACCGCTGGTTCAGTTGACCTCGCAGGTATCTTGCTAAAAACTGCGGCTTACGGTTTGCTGCGCTTTAGCCTGCCGCTGTTCCCGAATGCGTCAGCAGAGTTCGCACCGATTGCCATGTGGCTGGGTATCATCGGCATCTTCTACGGTGCGTGGATGGCATTCTCACAAACTGATATCAAGCGACTGATCGCTTACACCTCTATTTCGCATATGGGCTTCGTGCTCATCGCCATCTACACTGGCAGCCAGCTGGCCTTCCAGGGCGCGGTGATTCAGATGATTGCGCACGGTCTCTCTGCTGCGGCACTGTTCATCTTGTGTGGTCAGCTGTATGAGCGTCTGCATACCCGCGACCTTCGTCAGATGGGCGGCTTGTGGTCACGTATCAAATGGATTCCGGGTCTGTCACTGTTCTTCGCGGTTGCAAACCTCGGTATGCCGGGCACCGGTAACTTTGTTGGCGAATTTATGATTCTGACCGGCAGCTTCCAGGTGGTACCGGTGATTATCGTCATTGCAACCTTTGGTCTGGTGTTTGCTTCGGTTTACTCCCTGATCATGATGCAGCGCGCTTACTTCGGCGAAGCAAAGTCGAAAGATCCGCTGCCAGGCATGTCACCGCGTGAGTTCATGACTATCGGCGTATTGGTGGTGTTGCTGGTACTGCTGGGGATTTATCCTCAGCCGATCCTCGACACATCCCATGCTGCGATGAGTAATATTCAGCAGTGGTTTACCGCTTCAATTTCAACTACAAGGCCGTAATTCGCCATGACAATAACTCCTCAACATCTGATCGCGTTACTGCCGCTGTTAATCGTCGGATTGACGGTGGTGGTGGTGATGCTGTCCATTGCGTGGCGACGCAATCACTTTGTTAATGCCACGCTGACGGTGATCGGACTTAACATTGCGCTATTTTCTCTGTGGTTTGTAGGCCAGGCGGGAGCGATGGACGTCACGCCGCTGCTGCGTGTTGATGGCTATTCGATGTTCTACACCGCGCTGGTGGTGCTGGCGAGTTTAGCCACCTGCACCTTCGCTTATCCGTGGCTGGCCGGTTTCCCGGATAACAAAGATGAGTTCTATCTGCTGGTGCTGATTGCAGCACTCGGCGGGATCGTGCTGGCGAGCGCCAATCATCTGGCAGCGCTGTTCATCGGTATCGAACTGCTGTCACTGCCGCTGTTTGGTTTGATTGGTTATGCTTTCCGCCAGAAACGTTCGCTGGAAGCGTCGCTGAAATATACCATTCTGTCGGCGGCGGCCTCATCGTTCCTGCTGTTCGGTATCGCGCTGATTTATGCTGATTCCGGCAGCCTGAGCTTTGTGCAGCTGGGCAAAAGTCTGAGCGATAGCATGATTCAGGAGCCGCTGTTGCTGCTCGGTCTGGGCATGATGATTATCGGACTGGGCTTTAAACTGTCGCTGGTTCCTTTCCACCTGTGGACGCCAGATGTTTATCAGGGTGCGCCAGCGCCGGTTTCAACCTTCCTCGCTACCGCCAGCAAGATCGCCATCTTTGGTGTGATTATGCGCCTGTTCATGTACGCGCCCGTCACTGACAGCGAAGCGGTGCGTACCGTGCTGGGCATCATTGCGTTTGCGTCGATTCTGTTCGGCAACCTGATGGCGATTTCCCAGAGCAACATCAAGCGTCTGCTCGGTTACTCCTCTATCGCGCACCTTGGTTATCTGTTGGTGGCGCTGATTGCGGTGAAAACCCATCAGCTGTCGCTGGAAACCGCAGGCGTTTATCTGGCCGGTTACCTGTTCAGCAGCCTTGGCGCGTTCGGCGTAGTGAGTCTGATGTCGAGCCCTTATCGCGGTCCGGATGCCGATACGCTCTATTCCTATCGTGGTCTGTTCTGGCATCGTCCGATTCTGTCTGCAGTAATGACGGTGATGATGTTGTCACTGGCGGGTATCCCAATGACGCTCGGCTTCATCGGTAAGTTCTACGTTATCGCCTCGAGTGTGAACGCACATCTGTGGTGGTTGAGTGGTGCGGTGGTAGCGGGTAGTGCGATTGGGCTTTATTACTATCTGCGTGTGACGGTGAGTCTGTATCTCAGCCCGCCGGAACTGCACAACCGCGATACGCAAGCCAATTGGGCATTTACTGCCGGCGGCGTTGTGGTACTGATCTCTGCGATTCTGGTGCTGCTGCTCGGTGTTTATCCGCAGCCGCTGATTACACTGGTGCAGATGGCTCAGCCACTGATGTAATTCAGATTTACGAAACCACTGAATCAGGCCTGCGGGCCTGATTTTTTTTGCCTGCAGTTCACAGCGTAGTGAGAGGTTGAGCACAGAGTCACCACGAGGTTTTCAGCTGCCGCTGCTGCTCACTGCGTTTGGCGTAGCCGGTGTGATATTCTCATCGGATCCCTTTTTTCGCTCAGACAAGGAAGCACCATGGAAATGCTTTGGCTTGATTGCCACCACAGTGAACTGACAGCGCAACAACTCTACACTTTGCTGGCACTGCGCAATCATGTCTTCATCGTGGAACAAAACTGTCCTTATCAGGATATTGATGGCCAGGATTTAGCTGCCGAAAACCGCCACATTCTCGGATTTCTCGACGGTAAGCTGCTGGCCTATGCGCGCGTGTTAACGCCAGCGCTAGACTCTGCGCCGGTAATGATTGGTCGTGTGATTGTTTCTGAAGAAGCACGCGGTTTGAAGCTGGGCTATCGCTTGATGGAGAAGGCGCTGGAGAGCTGTGAAAAGTATTGGTCGCAGCGCGCTATTTATCTCTCTGCGCAGGCACATCTGGAAGGGTTCTACGGTCGTCTGGGCTTTAAAGCGGTGACTGAAGTCTACATGGAAGATGACATTCCGCACATCGGCATGCAAAAAGCATAACGGCGAGGATTGCTCCTCGCCGTCAATCATCAGCCTGGCGTCATCTGCCGGTCATCAACGTATTTACGTTGATCTGGCGGCGGCGGGAAGTACTGATAAAGCCAGGTTTCACTCAGCGTTTCATCTTTGGTACGTAGGAACAGGCGCATATCAACCGGTTTGGTCGAGTCGCTGTTTGGATACCAGTCAAACAGAATGCGGTAACCGTTGAGTGGCTCGACGTAGAGAATCTCAACCTGCTTAAATGTGCCTTCTGAAACGGTAATCACCGGCTCAATACCTTTCGGCGCTGCGGCTTTCAGATCGCCACCAACAAAATCAATGGCAAAGCGACGTGACCAGGTATCCGGGAAGTGTTCGCCTGGCGCCCAACCTTCCGGGAATCCGCCGATACCGGTGCGCGTGGCATCGACACGCGCCAAACCACTGCGCACTGGTGGCAACTGGCTCCAGTAGAGTTTGTACTGGAAGCTGAACTCGCTACCGGCTTTCACCGGTTCTGACGGCTGCCAGAAGCACACCACGTTATCCAGCGTTTCCCCGGTGGTAGGAATCTCCATCACGTTAATGGCGCCTTTGCCCCATTTACCAATCGGTTCTACCCACAGGCTTGGACGTTTGTCGTACCAGCCAATCACATCCTGATAATTTTTGAAGTCATGATCGAGCTGCAACAGGCCAAAACCACGCGGGTTTTCGTCCTGATAGGCGTTGAACTGCAAACGCTGCGGGTTGTTCAGCGGACGTGCAATCCATTCGCCTTCACCGGTCCACATCGCCAGACGATCGGAGTCGTGGATTTGTGGATGGTAAGTGTTACACATGCGGCGCTCGTTGGTGCCACAACTGAACATGCTGGTCATTGGCGCAATGCCAAGCTGGCGAATGTCGTTACGCGCAAACAGGTGGTTTTCCACCTCCATCACGACGCGTTTCTCCTCGCAGTGAATGGTGAACTTGTAGGCACCGGTGACGCTCGCGCCATCCAGCAGGGCGTAGACCACGAAAGTAGTGTCATCCGCTTTTGGTGTTTCGAACCAGAACGCGGTGAAGTCCGGGAACTCTTCTTTGCCGTTGCTGAAGGTGTTGACCGCCACGCCGCGCGCGGAGAGGCCGTACTGGAAGGTTTCATCAACCGCACGGAAATAGCTGGCGCCAAGGAAAGAGACGATATCGCGGCGCGCCAGTTCAGGCTTCTTAAACGCACGGAAACCGGCAAAGCCGAGATCGGTTTTACCAACCAGCTGCCTGGTATCAACGTTGGCGTTGTGATAATTGAACAGCTCCGGACGGAAGTGGATCTCACGCGCTTCACGGCTCTGGGCATCGACCGAGAACATGCGGATGCGGCGCTTGAAGCCCATACCGACGTGGAAGAATTGCACGTCCAGCTGACGATCGGGGATGTTATTCCACAGCGAGTGGTTGGCGTCGTACTGAATTTCGTTATAGGCCTGTGGAGTGAGATTGGCCAGGGTGTCGGGCAAGGGGCCGGGGGCGCCGCCCCAGGGCTGTTTTGCCAGCGCGGAGGCTTTCTTTTTCAGTGAGTCGAAATCGAAGCGAACCGCGGTACCGTCGGCGATACCATCATCGGCCCAGGCGGATTGTGCAAACAGCGTGGAGAGACCCGTCATGCCGCTAACAGCGGAGAGGGCCATGGACGCTTTCATAAATTTTCTACGATTCATGCCGGAAATCTAATCCTTAGCTGCTCGGGTGTATTTTGACTCTCGTAAGACGAGAAGCGTCTGACTACAGGGGGTTACGACAGTCGTGAAAATAAATAATTCAGTCTGCGGAAAATTTATCAGATTAATCAAATAAGCGAAGCAGAATTCGCGTAGCGGCAGCGTACATGACACAACTTTGCACTGCGGTGGATGAAACTCGGTGAAAACCTTGCAGTCGCCACCCAGCAAATCTGCAATTTATGACTATAGTTAAACCACAACGAGCAAGGAACATGGAGGAACTACATAGTGTCATCTTCAGATCAATTTGAAACGCACCTTGACGACGACCTGGCGCTGCTAACGGAAACGCTGGAAGAAGTGTTACGGGCATCAGGCGATCCGGCCGATCAGAAATATATCGAGCTGAAACTCAAAGCTGAACAAGCGCTGGAAGACGTGAAATCGCGCGTTAGCCATGCGTCAGACAGCTATTACTATCGTGCCAAAAACGCGGCCTATCGCGCCGATGATTATGTGCATGAAAAACCGTGGCAGGGGATTGGCATCGGTGCCGCCGCTGGCCTGTTTGTCGGTTTACTGCTGGCTCGACGTTAAGTTCCAACGGGCGCGACACGCTTCGCGCCCGCTTCCTGATTGCCTCGCCGCTTTTCCCGCTAAATCCCTGTTTCGCATCATCCGCGATTGTGTTTCGCCTGCGCGCTTCCTACAGTAAAGCGACAGGGAAAAGGAGAACGCAACGTGATACGTGTAGAAATGCTCTCAACGGGCGATGAAGTGTTACATGGGCAGATTGTCGATACCAACGCCGCGTGGCTGGCCAATGTGCTGTTCCAGCACGGTTTGCCGATGACCAGCCGTAGCACCGTCGGTGATGCAATGACCTCGCTGGTGGAGGCGCTGCAGAGCCGCAGCCAGATTGCTGACGTGCTGATCGTGAATGGCGGTTTAGGACCGACCAGTGACGATCTCAGCGCGCAGGCCGCAGCCATTGCCAGCGGCAGCGAGTTAGTTATCCAGCAACCCTGGCTGGAAAAAATGGAAGCCTGGTTCGCCAGCCGCGGACGTGTGATGGCACCGAGCAACCGCAAGCAGGCAGAAATCCCCGCCATAGCTGAGATGCTCGATAATCCGGTCGGCACCGCATGCGGCTTCGCGCTGCAGCTCAATCGCTGCTGGATTTTCTTCACCCCTGGCGTGCCGTCGGAATTTAAAGTGATGGTTGAGCAGGAGATTATTCCGCGCCTCAAAGCACGCTTTGAACTGCCTGAGCCACCATTGTGTTTGCGCCTCACCACCTTTGGACGTGGGGAAAGTGACATTGCCGCCGAGCTGGAGCCGCTCCCGCTGCCGGAAGGCGTAGTGATGGGCTATCGCTCATCGATGCCGATTATTGAAATCAAACTCACCGGACCCGCCAGCCAACGCGTGGCGATGGAGCAAGTGTGGCAGCAGGTAAAACTGTTGCTGGCTGAATGCACCATCTTTGAGGGCACCGAAGGTTTACCGGCGCTGCTGGCGCGCGAGTTGCAGCAGCGTGGCTTCCATTTGGCGCTGAGCGAGCAGTTCACCGCCGGCTTACTTAACTGGCAGCTGGCCGCTGCGGACGTGGCGCTCAGCAAAGCAGAGATTCTGCCGCCGCAGGATGAAGATCTGGAAGCGCAGGTTGCGCGCACGCGTGACTGGGCGAAACAGCAGGGCGTGGCGCTGGCGTTGTCGGTGGGAAATTTAGTAGAAGGCGAAGTATCGATTGCATTGCATACGCCGGAAGCCAGCTGGGGCCAACGCGTAAAGTTCACTCATGGACGTCATAACGTGGAAACGCGGCAGAAAGTGGTGGCAATGATGGCGATGAACATGTTGCGTCGCTGGCTACACGGCAGTGAAGTCAGCACCGGTCACGGTTGGATTGATGTGCTGGAAACGGTGAAAAGCTGATTGATCACCAGGTCGCCATAAATGGCGGCCTGGTCAATCACAGCTCGATCTCAATCTCCCCTTTGGCGCGACAGCAGCACGGCAAAATCTCGCCTTGCTGCACAAACGCCAACGGGGTTTCGGCATAATCCACTTCGCCTTTTAGCAAACGCATGCGGCAAGAGCCGCAGTAGCCTTCGCGACACTGAAACTCAACGCACAGATTATTAGCTTCCAGCGTCGCCAGCAGATTGGGGTGATCTTCTGCGCACTCCAGCCGGGAGCCGGAGCTACGCAGAATAACAACAGAGCGGCTCATGCTTACAGCTGGAAGCCGTCGAAATCGTCTTCGCCCACTTCAGAATCAATCTGACCGACCAAATACGAGCTCACTTCAACTTCCTGCGGTGCAACCTGTACGTTGTCCGACACCAGCCACGAGTTGATCCATGGAATGGGGTTGGAACGCGTCTGGAACGGCAGATCGAGACCCACCGCCTGCATACGGATGTTGGTGATGTACTCGATATACTGGCACAGAATGTCTTTGTTCAGGCCAATCATCGAGCCGCCGCTGAACAGGTATTCTGCCCACTCCTTTTCCTGCTCGGCTGCCTTCTTGAACAGATCGAAGCATTCATCACGACACTCCGCGGCGATGGCTTTCATCTCTGGATCGTCTTCACCGGTGCGCAGCAGGTTCAGCATATGCTGGGTGCCGGTCAGATGCAGCGCTTCATCGCGTGCAATCAGCTTGATGATTTTGGCGTTGCCTTCCATCAGCTCGCGCTCGGCGAAAGCAAATGAACAGGCGAAGCTGACGTAGAAGCGAATGGCTTCCAGCGCGTTGACGCTCATCAGGCAGATATAGAGCTGCTTTTTCAGATCGCGCAGGTTAACGGTAACGGTTTTACCGTTGACCTGATGCGTACCTTCACCCAGCAGATGCCAGTAACTGGTCATCTCGATCAGGTCATCGTAGTACTTCGAGATATCTTCGGCGCGCGCCAGAATCTGCTCGTTGGTGACGATATCGTCAAACACCACCGCCGGATCGTTAACGATGTTACGGATGATGTGCGTGTAGGAGCGCGAGTGAATGGTCTCGGAGAACGCCCAGGTTTCAATCCAGGTTTCCAGCTCAGGGATGGAAATCAACGGCAGCAGCGCCACGTTCGGGCTACGGCCCTGAATCGAGTCCAGCAGCGTTTGATACTTCAGGTTGCTGATGAAGATGTGCTTTTCATGCTCCGGCAGCGCCTGGTAATCGATGCGATCGCGCGAGACGTCCACTTCTTCCGGACGCCAGAAGAAGGAGAGCTGCTTCTCAATCAGCTTTTCAAAGATGTCATATTTCTGCTGATCGAAACGGGCAACGTTGACGGACTGGCCAAAGAACATCGGCTCTTTCAGCTGGTCATTTTTGTTCTGCGAGAATGTGGTGTAAGCCATTTTGAGTCCAAATGTGAAGAGGGCCGACCAATGTCGGCCCTGACAAGATGAGATTAGATCTTACATGCGCCGCTTTCGCAGCCATCATCCTGAATGGAAGGTGCCAGATCGTCCTGTGCATCTTCTGCACCGTCGCGGGTGTTTTGATAGTACAGGGTTTTCACGCCGAACTTGTACGCGGTCAGCAGGTCTTTCAGCAGCTGTTTCATCGGCACTTTGCCATTCGCAAAGCGGCTCGGATCGTAGTTGGTGTTCGACGAAATCGCCTGATCGATGAACTTCTGCATCACGCCAACCAGCTGCAGATAACCGTCGTTGGACGGCATTTCCCACAGCAGTTCGTACTGGTCTTTCAGACGCTCATACTCTGGCACCACCTGACGCAGAATGCCGTCTTTCGATGCTTTGATGCTGATGTGTCCGCGCGGCGGCTCAATGCCGTTGGTGGCGTTCGAAATCTGCGAAGAGGTTTCAGACGGCATCAGCGCAGAGAGCGTTGAGTTGCGCAGACCGTGCGTGGTGATTGACTTACGCAGGCCTTCCCAATCCAGATGCAGCGGCTCGTTGCACACCGCGTCGAGATCCTTTTTATAGGTATCGATCGGCAGAATGCCCTGCGAGTAAGTGGTCTCTTTAAACCACGGGCACGCACCTTGCTCTTTCGCCAATTCGTTCGAGGCTTTCAGCAAGTAGTACTGAATGGCTTCGAAAGTTTTGTGCGTCAGATTATTGGCGCTGCCATCAGAGTAACGCACGCCGTTTTTCGCCAGGTAATACGCGTAGTTGATCACGCCAATACCCAGCGTACGGCGGCCCATGGCGCCGCGTTGTGCTGCCGGAATGGGGTAATCCTGATAATCCAGCAGTGCATCAAGCGCACGCACCGCAAGGGTGGCCAGCTCTTCCAGATCGTCAAGGCTGTTAATCGCGCCCAGGTTAAAGGCAGACAGCGTACACAGGGCGATTTCGCCGCTTTCGTCATTGACGTCGTTCAGCGGTTTGGTCGGCAGTGCGATCTCGAGGCACAGATTCGACTGACGAACTGGCGCGATGCTTGGATCGAACGGGCTGTGCGTGTTGCAGTGATCGACGTTCTGAATGTAGATACGGCCAGTTGACGCACGCTCCTGCATCATCAGTGAGAACAGCTCAACGGCTTTCACGCGCTGTTTGCGGATGCTGTCATCTTTCTCGTATTTGGTGTACAGACGCTCGAACTCGTCCTGATCGGCGAAGAACGCATCGTACAGGCCAGGCACGTCAGACGGGCTGAACAGCGTGATGTCTTCACCTTTCAGCAGGCGGGTGTACATCAGTTTGTTGATCTGTACGCCGTAATCCATGTGACGCACGCGGTTGCCTTCAACACCGCGGTTGTTTTTCAGCACCAGCAGGCTTTCAACTTCCAGATGCCACATTGGGTAGAACAGCGTCGCTGCGCCGCCACGTACGCCGCCTTGTGAGCAGGACTTCACGGCAGTCTGGAAATGTTTGTAGAACGGAATACAACCGGTGTGGAACGCTTCGCCACCGCGAATCGGGCTACCCAGCGCACGAATGCGGCCGGCGTTGATGCCGATACCGGCGCGCTGAGAAACGTATTTCACAATGGCGCTGGAGGTGGCGTTGATAGAGTCGAGGCTGTCGCCGCACTCGATCAGTACGCAAGAGCTGAACTGACGCGTTGGGGTACGCACGCCGGACATGATTGGCGTTGGCAGCGAGATTTTGAAGGTTGAGATCGCATCGTAGAAACGCTTCACGTAATCCATACGGGTTTCGCGCGGATAGCCAGAGAACAGGCACGCCGCCACCAGAATGTAGAGGAACTGGGCGCTTTCGTAGATTTCGCCGCTGACGCGGTTCTGCACCAGATATTTCCCTTCCAGCTGCTTAACCGCTGCGTAGGAGAAATTCATGTCGCGCCAATGGTCGATAAACGCGTCCATCTGCTCGAACTCTTCGGTGCTGTAATCTTCCAGCAGATGGCGGTCGTATTTGCCCATCTCAACC
Organism: Pantoea endophytica; assembly: GCF_002858935.1. Classification (GTDB taxonomy): domain Bacteria; phylum Pseudomonadota; class Gammaproteobacteria; order Enterobacterales; family Enterobacteriaceae; genus Pantoea; species Pantoea leporis. Next base: position 149,145 of record NZ_PJRT01000029.1, read on the forward strand.
ATTTTCACCACCTGATCGTACAGCTTCGGCGGCTCAAACTGGCCGTAGGCTTTTTTACGCAGGTGGAAGATAGCCAGACGCGCAGCCAGGTATTGGTAATCCGGCGCATCACGCGAGATCAGGTCTGCGGCAGCCTTGATGATGGTCTCATGAATGTCAGAAGTTCTGATGCCATCGTAGAACTGAATGTGTGAGCGCAGTTCAACCTGTGAAACTGAAACATTGTTCAGCCCTTCGGCTGCCCAATCCAGTACACGATGAATTTTGTCGAGATCAATGCGCTCCTGGCGGCCATCGCGTTTAGTAACGAGCAGACTTTGGTTCATGTCGCGTTTTTACCTGTCCATGCATGAATGACGTATTTATCCCCCATCTATGCACAAGGTTTATGCACAAGCCGCTCGTTGTGAGTAAGCCTGTGGATAAACACTATATATAGGGGGTGCGGGAAGTTTGAACAACAATATGGTGAGTATTCTAGTCAGCAATCTCTTCTTAACAAGAGTTGATTTTCACTAAAAAATCGTCATTACCGGCTGGCTAAAATCCTGGATCCGCATGCCGCAAGGCCTGCACTTAGTGTCAACCGCTCAACACTTTTTTTTCACTTTATGATCGGACGCGTGTTTCTTGCTCAACCACCACGCTTCAGGAATTTTCTTAGACAAAAAAAGCCCCGACAAGGCCGCCAGCAGCGAACTTATCTAAAAGTGCTTATGAATTTTTTGTGACTTGCTTAGCCTATAAAAAAGGCTGGTACGCGTCTAAAAGGAAATTGATCTGGATAGGGCCAAAATTAGGGTATAAGAGGTCGCCATGAATGACGTAATGTTTGTTAGTTAAGCCAACGACGAGTGCGCTGGCCGGGGCCACTTTTGGGCCGGCGGTCCTCGCGCCGCTAGCGCGGTACCTTCACTTCGTTCGTCTGCCTGACGGACCGGCGGAGACGGGACTTCCATGTCCCGGCTCCGCCTTTCGCCCGCGTCCTGCGGGCTCTCCTGGCTTCCTCGCTTCGTTCAGCGCTGCGGATTGCCGGACCAAAAGTGGTCCCGGCCTGCTCGTAAGCTCCAGTGCGTGTTGTTGAAAAGGGCTCATTTGCCCGTGAAGCAGATGTGCAAGGGCCCGCACGTATGATGAACGTACTTTCTGAAATCTAAGCTGGCAGTCATCACTCCTGACGATGCGTATGAATCATGTAGTTCACATCGACACCGCGACCCAGACGGAACTGGTTGGTCAGCGGATTGTAGTGCAGGCCAATCATATTTCTTTCACGCAGCGGGGTTTCATCCACCCAGTTCAGCAACTCGGCGGGACGGATGAATTTCTTCACGTCGTGCGTCCCGCGCGGCACCATGCGCAGCATATACTCGGCACCAAATACCGCCAGCAGCCAGGCTTTTGGATTGCGGTTGATGGTGGAGAAAAACACTTCGCCGCCGGGCTTCACCAGCTGCGCGCAGGCTAAGACTACCGAGCGCGGATCCGGCACATGCTCCAGCATCTCCATGCAGGTCACCACATCATAATGCCCGGGGTGACTTGCGGCGTGATCTTCCACGGTTTGCTGCACGTAATTAACGCTAACGCCGCTCTCCAGCGCATGCAGACGCGCCACTTCCAGCGGCTCAGCGCCCATATCCAGGCCGGTAACCTCAGCGCCTTCACGCGCCATGCTCTCCGCCAGAATGCCGCCGCCGCAGCCGACATCGAGCACTTTCTTGCCGAACAGGCCATTACTATGCTGCGCTATCCAGCCAAGTCGCAGGGGGTTAATACGGTGCAACGGCTTAAATTCACCCTCTAAATCCCACCAGCGGGATGCCACGGCCTCAAACTTGGCGATCTCGGCGTGGTCGACGTTCTGGCGGCTTTCCTGCGGTTGTTCACTCATTGAATCATCACTCCAGACAAAATATTCCCTCAGTATAAACGCTTAACTCACGCGAACGCATCTCTCACGCTCAAGGAAAAGCGGGATTAAGGCCTGGTTAACGTTCACCGAAGGGAAGCAATGTGATATACTTTCGCACCTTTAAATCCGGGATTATGTAGAGGGATAGCGGCTCCATGAGCGACCTTGCGAGAGAAATTACACCGGTCAATATCGAAGAAGAGTTGAAAAACTCCTACCTCGATTACGCCATGTCGGTCATTGTTGGCCGAGCCTTACCCGATGTGCGTGATGGTCTGAAGCCGGTACACCGCCGTGTGCTTTTTGCCATGAGCGAACTGGGCAACGACTGGAATAAACCCTATAAAAAATCCGCCCGTGTGGTCGGTGACGTCATCGGTAAATATCACCCGCACGGCGATTCCGCGGTATACGAAAGTATCGTGCGTATGGCCCAGCCATTCTCCCTGCGCTACATGCTGGTTGACGGTCAGGGTAACTTTGGTTCGGTCGACGGCGACTCCGCCGCAGCGATGCGTTATACCGAAGTCCGCATGGCAAAGATCTCTTCGGAGCTGCTGGCTGACCTGGAAAAGGAAACCGTCGATTTCGTGCCGAACTATGACGGCACCGAGCAGATCCCTGAAGTCCTGCCAACTAAAATTCCTAACCTGCTGGTAAACGGTTCTTCCGGTATCGCCGTTGGTATGGCAACCAACATTCCACCGCACAACCTGACGGAAGTGATCAACGGCTGTCTGGCGTTTATCGAAGATGAAGACATCACCGTTGAAGGCCTAATGGAGCACATCACCGGGCCAGACTTCCCGACGGCGGCCTTCATCAATGGTCGTCGTGGTATTGAAGAAGCCTATCGCACCGGGCGCGGTAAGATTTACATTCGCGCACGTGGCGAAGTGGAAACCGATGCCAAGACCGGCCGTGAAACCATCATCGTGCACGAACTGCCGTATCAGGTGAACAAAGCGCGTCTGATCGAGAAGATCGCCGAGCTGGTGAAAGAGAAGCGCGTGGAAGGCATCAGCGCACTACGTGACGAATCTGATAAAGACGGCATGCGTGTTGTCATTGAGATCAAACGCGATGCGGTGGGTGAAGTGGTTCTCAACAACCTCTACTCGCTGACACAGCTGCAGGTCTCTTTCGGCATCAACATGGTGGCGCTGCATCAGGGCCAGCCGAAGATCATGACGCTGAAAGGCATCATCGAAGCCTTCGTGCGTCACCGTCGTGAAGTGGTTACGCGTCGTACCATTTTCGAACTGCGTAAAGCGCGCGATCGTGCTCACATCCTTGAAGGCCTGGCGATTGCGTTGGCCAACATCGATCCGATCATCGAACTGATTCGTCGTGCACCAACGCCAGCCGAAGCGAAACTGGGCCTGCTGGCGCAGTCGTGGGATCTGGGTAACGTTGCCGCGATGCTGGAACGTGCCGGTAATGACGCTGCACGTCCGGAATGGCTGGAAGCCGAGTTCGGTATTCGCGATGGTCAATATTATCTGACTGAACAGCAAGCGCAGGCGATTCTGGATCTGCGTCTGCAGAAACTGACCGGCCTCGAGCACGAAAAGCTGCTCGACGAATACAAAGAGCTGCTGGATCAGATTGCTGAGCTGCTGCACATCCTGCAAAGCGCTGAGCGCCTGATGGAAGTAATCCGTGAAGAGCTGGAGCTGATGCGCGATCAGTTCGGCGACGCACGTCGTACTGAAATTACGGCGAACAGTGCAGACATCAACATCGAAGACCTGATCAATCAGGAAGACGTTGTGGTGACGCTGTCGCATCAGGGTTATGTCAAATACCAACCGCTGACCGACTATGAAGCCCAGCGCCGCGGTGGTAAAGGCAAATCCGCCGCACGTATTAAAGAAGAAGACTTTATCGATCGTCTGCTGGTGGCCAACACCCACGACACCATTCTGTGCTTCTCCAGCCGCGGCCGTCTCTACTGGATGAAGGTCTATCAGCTGCCGGAAGCCAGCCGTGGTGCGCGCGGTCGTCCAATCGTCAACCTGTTGCCTCTGGAAGCCAACGAACGTATCACCGCCATTCTGCCGGTGCGTGAATACACCGAGGGCTTCAACATCTTCATGGCTACCGCGAGCGGTACCGTGAAGAAAACCGCGCTGCAGGAGTTCAGCCGTCCGCGTAGCGCGGGCATCATCGCCATCAACCTGCGTGAGGATGACGAGCTGATTGGCGTGGCGCTGACCAACGGTAGCGACGAAGCGATGCTGTTCTCTGCCGCCGGTAAAGTGGTGCGCTTCGCTGAAACGGCGGTACGTGCGATGGGCCGTTCGGCTTCGGGCGTTCGCGGTATCAAGCTGGCTGAAAGCGACAAAGTGGTGTCGCTGATTGTGCCACGCGAAGAGGGCGCGATCCTCACCGTGACGCAGAACGGTTACGGTAAACGTACTGCCAACAGCGAGTATCCAACCAAGTCGCGTGCGACGCAGGGCGTGATCTCGATTAAAGTCACCGAACGTAACGGACCGGTTATCGGCGCGGTACAGGTGGTGGATGGCGATCAGATCATGATGATCACCGATGCCGGTACGCTGGTGCGTACTCGCGTATCGGAAGTCAGCGTGGTAGGCCGTAATACTCAGGGCGTGATTCTGATCCGTACAGCGGAAGATGAAAACGTGGTGGGTCTGCAACGCGTCGCGGAGCCGGTGGAAGAGGAAGAACTCGACGCCATCGACGGTAGCGTAGCGGAAGGCGAGGAGGATATCGCGCCGGAAGTGGACAGCGACGACGATGCACCAGAAGCTGACGACGAAGAGTAATTCGTAACGGCTTTAATAAGCGGCAGGTCAGGAAACTGGCCTGCCGTTTTTTTATCTGAGTTTTCCCCTAAAGGCGCGGGCTAGCTGGCTTTTTAGGGCCGATAAAGCTAGTGTATGGAAGCTTTTCAACATCCTGATAACCTCTTACCGCCAGTGAGCCTCATTTGAAATATCTCGTCTCCTTTCGCACTACGCTTCGAATTTCGCGCTATCTGTTTCGTGCGCTGGCGTTGCTGCTCTGGGCGCTGGGTGCGCTGCTGACCACTTTCTACATCATCAACGTGCTGCACGAGAAAGAGAACGCGGTGCGTCAGGAGTTTGCCGCCAATTATGGTCAGGCTGAGTGGTACGTGCGCCATTCGGCGGATGTGATGCGCGAGCTGAAATACATCACCGAAAATCGCCTGAGCAGCAGCGCTAATGGTCTGGATGTGCTCAACGGTTTGCCGCCGGGCAAAGGTGCGTTGCCGCAGTTCACGCCGCTGTTTTCCGATGGCGACTGCACGTCAATGAGCAATACCTGGCGTAACTCGCTGGACTCGCTCAGCTACTACATCAATTACTGGAAAAGCAATTTTGCCTCGGCGTATGAATTGAACCGCGTGTTCTTCATCGGCGGAGAGAATCAGTGTCTGGCTGATTTCACTATCGGCAGCAACAATTCGGTCGATCGTGAACGTAGCCTAAAAGCGCTGCGCGAACGCGTGCTGCATTATCGCAACGGCAATGAAGAAGAGCGCCGTCAGCCGATGTATTGGATCACTAGCAGCGCGCAGCCGGGCGTCGGCAACTTCTATATGGTGATGCCGGTATATGTGGCGAACAAGCTGCAGGCGTTGCTGGGCGTGGAGCAGAATATTCGCCTTGATGAGTTTATTCAGCCGGGCGGTTTGCCGCTGGTGGCCACCATCACCGATGAAAACTACCGTCCGCTGATCAGTTCGCGTCGCGGCGGGCCGGGCTACTCGCTCGACGATCTGCCGGATAACAGCACCTGGTTCGGCTATCTCGACAGCTATCGCCAGCTGGTGCTGAAAAAGCCGCTGCCGCCGTCGAATCTCAATGTGGTGTGGTCGCTTTCCACCGACGTGTTAACCGATCAGCTCAAGCTGATGCTGATCAACGCGCTGCTACTCAATATCTTAACCGCGGTGATTTTGTTCACGCTGGCGTGGATTTTTGAGCGCCGCATGTTCCTGCCGGCCGAGGAGAATGCGCATCGGCTGGAGGAGCACGAGCAGTTCAACCGCAAGATTGTCGCCTCGGCGCCGGTCGGCATCTGTATCCTGCGCACCAGCGACGGCACCAACATTCTGAGTAACGAACTGGCGCATAACTATCTGACGCTGCTGACGCAGGAAGATCGCCAGCGTCTGAATGAAATCATTGGCGGTCAGCAGGTCAACTTTGTCGATGTGCTGACCGGCAGCAACACCAACCTGCAAATCAGCTTTGTACATTCGCGTTATCGTAATGAAAACGTGGCGATTTGCGTGCTGGTGGATGTTTCGGCGCGCGTGCGTATGGAGCAGTCGCTGCAGGAGATGGCGCACTCGGCCGAGCAAGCCAGCCAGTCGAAATCAATGTTCCTCGCCACCGTCAGCCATGAACTGCGCACGCCGCTGTACGGCATTATCGGTAACCTCGATCTGCTGCAAACCAAAGTGCTGCCGAAAGGCGTCGATTCACTGGTGACGGCGATGAACAACTCGTCGAGCCTGCTGCTGAAGATCATCAGCGACATCCTCGACTTCTCGAAGATTGAATCCGAACAGCTGAAAATTGAACCGCATCCGTTCTCGCCGCGTGAAGTGGTCAATCACATTGCCAGCAACTATCTCTCGCTGGTGGTGCGTAAGCGCCTGGCGCTGTATGTGTTTATCGAAAACGATGTGCCGCTGATTATGGATGGCGACGCCATGCGTCTGCAGCAGGTGATATCCAACCTGCTTAACAACGCCATTAAATTCACGCATACCGGCTGCATCATTCTGCATGCTTACGTCAAAGAGGGTTATCTGGCATTCCGCGTACGCGATACCGGCGTCGGTATTCCGGCCAAAGAGGTAACGCGCCTGTTCGATCCGTTCTTCCAGGTGGGTTCTGGCGTGCAGCGTAACTTCCAGGGCACCGGCTTAGGGCTGGCGATTTGTGAAAAGCTGATCAACATGATGGACGGCGACATCGAAGTCGATTCCGAACCGGGTATGGGCAGCCAGTTTATCGTGCGTATTCCGATCTATTCCGGTCAGCTGGCGGCGCCACCGCTGCTCGACGGCTTGCAGGAAAAAGCCATCTGGCTGGATATGCGTAATGAGTATCTCGCCAGCTTCCTGCTGCGTCTGCTGCAACAGCAGGGTATTCAGGCAGCGTATTACCACGGCCAGGCGGCGGCTGATGATGTGATCATCAGCGATCACGATGAGCCTGCCGCGCAAACTGGACGCGCACATATTCGTATCTGTGGTGAGCACATCGATATGCCGCACGAAACCGCGCCGGGGCAATGGATTCAGAGCAGCGCGATGCTCCACGATCTGCCGCAGCTGCTGGGCCGCATCTACCGCATCAACATTAATAGCCAAACCGCCACGCCGCTGCCGTTAACCGCGCCAAAAGCCGCCGCGACCTTCGAGGATATTATCGTGCTGATTGTTGATGACCATCCGATCAACCGCATGCTGCTATCAGAACAGCTCGGCACCGTCGGCTATCAAACCAAAACCGCGCAGGATGGCGTTGATGCGCTGAACGTGCTGAGTCGCAACCATATCGATATCGTGCTGAGCGACGTGAACATGCCGAACATGGATGGTTATCGCCTGACGCAACGTCTGCGTCAGCTGGGACATACTTTCCCGGTGATTGGCGTCACGGCAAATGCGTTAGCGGAAGAGAAGCAGCGCTGTATGGATGCGGGTATGGATAACTGTTTGTCGAAGCCGGTCACGCTGGATGTGTTGAAAAGCACGCTGGCGGTGTATGCGGAACGCGTCAGAAAGGGCAGGGTAGAGGCGTAAAGCGGATACTAAAAAATGGGCGGTGTCAGAAGACGCCGCCCATTCGTATTACTCTTTGTCGACCTGAGTGGCGCTGACAGAAGAGAGATAGTTCAGCAGCGCGATATCGTTTTCCACGCCCAGTTTCATCATGGCTGATTTCTTCTGGCTACTGATGGTTTTGATACTGCGGTTAAGTTTCTTAGCGATCTCAGTCACCAGGAAACCTTCTGCGAACAGACGCAGTACTTCACTCTCTTTCGGCGACAGACGTTTGTCACCGTAACCACCGGCGCTGATGCGCTCCAGCAGTTTTGCCACGCTTTCCGGCGTATATTTTTTGCCTTTCTGCAGAGCCGCGAGTGCTTTTGGCAGATCGGTTGGTGCGCCTTGCTTCAGTACGATCCCTTCGATATCCAGATCCAACACCGCGCTCAGGATCGCTGGGTTATTGTTCATGGTCAGAACGATAATCGAGAGGTCCGGATAGTGACGTTTGATGTATTTAATCAGGGTGATACCGTCACCGTACTTCTCGCCTGGCATGGAGAGGTCGGTAATCAGGACATTAGCGTCCAGTTTGGGCAAGCTGTTTACCAGTGCTGTTGAGTCTTCAAACTCACCTACAACGTTAACCCATTCAATCTGTTCCAGTGACTTACGGATACCGAACAGAACGATCGGATGGTCATCGGCAATAATTACGTTCAAGTTATTCATCTTATTGGTTACCTTGCTGCAGCAGTTGGCTGACGTAAGCGTCAATTTCACTGGTGGTATTTTTAATGGTTAAATCGTCACATACTTTAATGTGTTGTTCTAACGCTTCACAAAGCTGTTTACCTGAACCCAGATTGAGCATGGCAAACACGCCTTTCAGGCGATGTGCTGTCTGAGCAAGCGAGGGATAATCCTTTTCCGCCGCTTCAGTATACAGTCTCTTCACATCTGGCGGTACTGTCTCGGTAAACAGCTGGAAATAGCCTCCGCTCATTAGCGGCGTGGCTTCTTCATCTTCGCGACTCTCCTCTAACAAATCATGAGAAAGTTGCTTTTCAATCAGGGCCAGCAGCGCATCAAGCAGTGCATTACTGAGATTGAAGTTGACCCGGAATTGCTGATCGTTCAACGCGTGATGACCCATTTCGTCACCGGCCAGCAGCAGCGCCCAGCCGGTCAGGCGCGCCGGATCGTCGGTCACCAGCACATCATGATCCTGACCAGTTAAACGCTCATCCGAGGTCAGGCATTTCGCTCCCCAGTTTTCGAGGTGGCGACAAACGATCTTGTGTACGTCTTCTACGGCGATATCCACCAACGCGGTCACGCCTTCCAGCAGTTTCTCTTCCTGCTCGCCTTGCTGCTCTAACGCCAGCGGCAGCTGAATATTGTAGCGTGTGCCGATATCGGGTTTAGCGATGATCTCCAGCTGGCCGCCCATCTGTTTGCACAGCTGCTTACAGAGGAAAAATGCCATGCCGGACGCCTGGCCAAAACGATCTTGCGTGGTGTCGCCGAGATAGGGGAAATCGACATTCGCCAGTTCATCGACGCTCAAGCCGGAGCCGGTATCCACCAGCTGCAGTAAGACCTGATTGGGCTTGTCTTCACTGGTTTTGATCTCCAGCGAAATCTTGCCCCAGCGCGTGGTGGTCAGCGAATAGTGCATCAGCGTGGTCAGCACTTTACGCAGCGCACGACGATCGCCAAAACGCATCTCGTCATTGGCTAAATGGTTATTCACCACCAGCGCTAAACCTTTACGACGCAGCAGCGGCAGGCTTTCCAGCGCGATTTCGTCCAGCATATCCTGCAGGTTGAACACGCTGGCATCAGGCGACCAGTCATGCGCTTCCAGGCGATTAAGCAGCACAATGTCATCCACCAGGCGCGCCAAACCCTGGCTCTCGTCGAGCAGATCGAGCACGCTTTCGTCATCGTCACGCTGGCTAAGTTGTACTAGTTGCTTAACCATGCTTTGCAGTGGACCATTGAGGGCGTGACCGAGGTTATGCATTAACTGCTGACGCATCTGGTGATTACGATCCAGCACCTGTTGTGCCTTCTGCAACTTCTTATTTACCAGTAATTCGCGGTCCTGATCGCGCATCATAAATAGCTGAGTATGCGGCGACAGCACGCTGCGCGCGTGGCGAATTTCATACACTTCATTATTGATGGTCGCCTGCAATACGCCCTGATGTTGATCGGACATATTGATGATTTTCTGCAGATTCAGGTGCGGCAATAGATGTTCAGCGATTTTATTGCTGAGCAGCGTGCGGTTAGTGGCGAAGTCGTACACCAGCAAGCCGACCGGCAAACTGGCGACGATCTCTTCGTTAAGCATGCGCAGCGAATCCAGCTCGGCGCTCTGATTCTCGTTCGGGCGCAGCGATTGCTGACGCAGCAGCGTAATGCCCGCAATCGACAATAAAAACAGCACAAGGTTGATCAGCAGCGGCCACATCAGATTATGCAGCGTATCCAGCGCCAGGCTGGTGAGCGGCACGCGATACACCAGCTGCAGCGAAGTGCTAGGCAGCGAGGCGGCGATCTCCAGATTCGGGTTTACCAGCGCCACGTGCGTGCTTTCGCTGCTGGTATCGTCGCTGGTGGTGGTGGTGGTCGACGTTTGCGTCGCGTCCTGACGCAGTTGGAAGTTCTCCAGCGGCATATTACGCGGAATCAGATCGTTAACCGGCAAATCAAATGCCACCACGGTGGCTAAATGGCCCGGCTGATTGAAAGTGGTGCGCAGGGTAAAGTAGTGATCGTTCTGCCAGGCGAAGTGACGCAGCGGCGAGAAGCTTTCGCGCTCATCCAGCGCATTGGCCTGCTGCAGCATCTCGGCGCGGCGGCTATCAACCAGCGAATTGATCGCACTCTCTTTATAACGTGTCGCCATGTCTTTCAGCGGCAGCGTGGAGATCATAATCAGGCTGTTATCCTGACCATTGAGGAAGTACATCGACCAGGTCGGATTTTCCGCGCCCCACAGCGTATCGAGATAGTTGGACATGCGCATGGTCATATCCAGCGTGCTGCTATCGTGCGAACCGAAAATCAGTGCTTCGGTTTTGCGGCGGGTTTTTTCCAGATAATAGACATCCGGGCGCAGGCGGGTTTCCTGAAGATTACTGTTCGGCGACGAACCGGCGGCGCTGGTGGCCAGGTTCTCATAGATCTGCCACGTAGCGAAGCGCGACGCATCGATGCGTTTCTGCATCGCACGCGCCAAATCGGTCATCGCATAGCGCTTCTCTGTCATCCAGGCATTCACGCTGTTGTGCACCATCGCGCCGAGCGCCAGAAAAAGCACCAGGTTAAACACCACGAAAAAGCGCGTTACATTGCCGGATGTCAGAGGAAATTTATAAGGCAGCATAGTGTCTCAGGATCATGGAATTAGCGCGCAACCCGTCGGGCACTGGCAGCGACGGCCAGCAGCAGCAGAGCGATAAGCAAAAATGCACCACTCAGGCTGATCCACTGGGAAATTAATCCGATTAAAGCCGGACCTGAAAGAATACCTGCATAGCCTAACGTTGTCATGGCCGAAATCGCCAGATTCGACGGCATATCGTGTTGATTCCCGGCAGCATTGAACAACATCGGCACCGTATTGGCGAGGCCAAAACCCACCAGCAGGAAAGCCAGCAGCGCAATTTGCGGCCACGGCAGCAACACCGCCAGCGTCATGCCTGCGGCAGCGGCTAACGCACCGGTCAACATCACCGGATAACGGCCGAAGCGCTGAATCACTTTATCGCCGGTCAGACGACCAATGGTCATTGCCACCGAGAACACCGCATAACCTAAACCAGCGTGCGCCGGACTCATCTCCGGGCTTTGCAGCAGCAACAGCGCGCCCCAATCCAGCACCGCACCTTCGGCAAGAAACAGAATAAAGCAGAGTAAACCGAGGAATGCCACCCAACCGCGCGGAATAACCAGCCACGGCTGATCGGGCTGATGCAGGCGTTCGGTCATCAGCGTTGGCAGGCTCCACACCAGCAGCAGCACAATCAGCGCCATCACCGCGCCAACCGCTTGCAACGGCGTCAGGCCGCTGCCGAGTAACAGGCTGACGGAGCCGGCGCCGATAATCCCGCCGAGGCTAAAGAAGCCGTGGAAACCGGACATCATCGGCTTGCGTGCGGCTTTTTCCACTTCGACAGCCTGCACGTTCATCGCGACATCCAGCATGCCGAGTCCGGCACCAAACACCATTAAAGTGGCGGCCATCAGCCACATCACATCAAGCGTCGCCAGCAGCGGTAACATCGCCAGCACCACCAGCGTGGAGCACAACATCACCCGACGACCACCGAAGCGCGCAATCAAACCGCCGGTAATCGGCATCGCCGCCAGCGAGCCAATTCCCAGACACAGCAGCAAACCACCCAATGATGCGCCGCTCAATGCCAGACGCTGGCTGGCGAACGGCACCAGCGGTGCCCATGCGGACATGCCCAATCCAGCGATGAGGAAAACGATACGTGTCCCGAGGTTGACACGGTGATGCAATTTATTTTGCGGCGCGGCGTCCAGTGCTGTCATAAAGAGTAGTTTTCATTAGCGGGTGAAGCGACGAAGTTTAGCATCAAAGCGCATGTCACACCGCGCATCAGACCCTATCAGATGGCAGCGATTAAACGCCAGAAACAGGCATATTACTGATTTTTTACGCATCGCTGCGCTTTTCCAGAACTTTCCTGGCATGTGCCAATGATTACTGGAGTGACTTAAGTAAAATTTTTTCTGCCGAATGATGCAGTATACTGATGAAAGATTCCGCGCCACATGCGGCCTGGACGTCAATTTTTTGGCGCTGTCGCAAAGCATGCATTTCCGGATTTTCGCCAATAGGCAGCGACCACGTAAAACCGATATGTTAGTCATCCCATCAGCTCCCGATGCGGAATATAGCGAGATCGAGATTATTTCTCCCCCTTTGGGAGAATTTTGCTGTGCCTTATTTTAGTCCTTGTTACCTGCGGGTAACCCGTTTTCATCAGGCGAAGCGGGCCATTGATTAATGGCCTGTATGGCGCACCGGTACGCTTAAAACATTAATAAGCTTAATGACCGTTGCAATACCTTCCCTGTAACGAGGTTACCTATGTCTTCACGTCAATCCGAACAACAATTAGCGGCGATTCTGCACTCTGCGGTCACTCTTTATCCGCTGGCAGACGACACATCATCTTTGCAAACGCGCAGCGTGGATACTACGCCGCCCGCGCCGTTACGTCCTTATGAACCTATTGCACAAGATGGCGTGATTGCCGCATGGGAATCCGGCAGGAATATTCACCTGCGCGGTCGCGCCGAATCTGAGCCAGGCGCCACCGTAACGCTGACCTTTAACGGCGAAGTCTGGCACAGCACGGTAAATAAATGGGGTTACTGGAATGCTTCGATGCCGCCGTCGGTGCTCAACGGATTGTCCGACGGTGTTTATTCGCTGACGCTAACCCTCACCGACAAAGCCGGTAATAGCACCGATACGCAGGTGGGCTTTGGGGTTTACGTGGATAAAACCATCAAGCCTACGCTGACGGTGGATCCGATCAGCGGTGATAACGCGGTCAGCGTGGCAGAAGGCATTTACGGCGTGGAGGTGCACGGCAGTGTTACGCACATGCCGGCGAACAGCCATATCACGGTGATTTTAGCCGGGAAAAAATACTCTGGCGGCGTTAACGATAAAGGCGAATGGACCGCCGCTATTCCTTCACAGGATCTTCAGGCGTTACAGGATGGCGTCTACAGCCTGAAAGTCAGCGCTACCGATCCCAACGGCAAAACCACCGCTTATCTGCAGGATGTCACCTTAATTACCCACGTTAGCAGCCTGCCGCACATCAGTTTCGATAAGGTCACGGCAGACAACGTGATCAATAAAGAAGAGAGCCAAAACGATCTCACCTTTAGCGGCGATCTTTCGGTGGTGGTGCCGGGCCAGCAGCTGTTGCTGTGCAGTGGAGATGCGGTTTATCACGCGCAGATTAGCAGCGACGGTCACTGGCAGGTGACGATTCCGGCCAGTGAAGTGGCGAGCTTTATTGCACTGGGCGAAATCCGCGTTTATGCGCAGGATGGCGCTGGCAACAGCACTGACGCAATGCTGGAACTGAACGTGGTCACCCAACTGCCAGACATCTATTACGAAATCAATATTGGCGGCGATACCACGCTGAATCAGCAGGAAGCGCAGCACGATCTCAGTTTCTATCTTGAAGGCGTGAAGGAGCTGACGCTCAACGGCAAAAACTACACGCCGGTCAACGGCATGGTCACCATCAGCGCCGAAGATCTGCAGGCGCTGCCGGATGGCGAAGTGTCGGCGCTGGCCACGCGCTGGGATGAGTACGGCAACCACGACACTCAGATTATTGAGAACCTGTTCAACGTTGCCACGCATCAGGTGCCGACCATTACGCTGAATCAACCGTTTGGCGACGGGGTGCTGGATGCGGCGGAGCTGAATAGCTGGCATCTGATTCAGGGCAGCAGTAGCCATCTCGATCAGGGCAGCCTTGTGACGTTGACGCTGGGCGATCAGAGTTACACCGCCACGGTTAAAGCCGACGGCAACTGGGCGCTGACCATTTTGGCGGGTCAGCTGGCACCGCTGGATGATGGCAGCTACCAAATGAAGGTCAGCGCGCAGGACAAAGCAGGCAATGTGGCGACGGCGACGCAGCCGGTGACCATCGATAGCCATGAGGCGGCCGCCAGCGTCAGCAGCGAGCCACTGAATACGCAACTGGTCGACGCAGGCGACAGCGCCGCCGCTCAACCCAGCGATGCGCGCGCCACGGAGAGTCACTACAACGCCAGCGATAGCAGTTACACCCTCGGCGACCATCTGCAGCAACATCAGGTTCAGAACCTGGCGTAATCCGCCATCAACCGCTAGCAACATCGGCTAGCGGTTGCCAGCCCACTCTCATTGCTCACGGGACAACAGGGATGACAGCACAACCCTTCAACAGCGACAACGGCATCGCGGCGATGCTGCGCGTGGCGGCACGCTTCGGTAAACCGGCGGACGGCAGCACGCTGCGCCAGCAGATGCGCTGGTTTCAACATCTGGCCCCAACGCAACAATTAGAACGTTTAGCCGGGCTGCTCGGCCTGCATTTGATGCTGGTGCCGCACAGCAAACTGCGCTGGCGGCAGGAAATTGTGCCGGTATTGCTGCTGCTGGAAAACGGCAGCGTGGCGTTGATAGAAGAGGTGGATAGTAACGGTGGCGTACGTTACTGGCTGAGTGAAAGTGGCGATGTGGTGCGCGCAGGTCAGCTGCAGGATTTGCTCATGCAGGCCGACATGCAGGTCGGCGTCGTTGGTGTGGCGGCGCGGGCGCGTGATGCGCGCATCGATGAGTTTGTGCAGCCGTATCAGCCGCACTGGTTTTGGCATCACTTTCGTGGCATGAAGCGGCGCATTGCGGAAATCAGCCTGGCCTCGCTGGTCGGCAACGTGCTGGCGCTGGCGGGCATTCTGTTTTCTATGCAGGTGTACGATCGGGTGATTCCGGCGCAGTCGCTGCCAACGTTGTGGGTGTTGTTCGCCGGCGTGGTGCTGGCGGCCGCCATTGAGTATCTGATTCGTCTGATGCGCACCCAGGTTTCTGACCTGATGGGCAAACGCATCGACCTGAAAATATCCGCCATGCTGTTCGCGCGGGCGATGAACATCCGCAACGAAGCGCGTCCGCGTTCCACCGGCTCCTTTATTGCCCAATTGCGTGAAATTGACCAGGTACGCGAACTGCTGACGTCCACCACGGTGAATGCCGCTGCCGACCTGCCGTTTGTGCTGCTGTTTCTGCTGATCATGGCGTCGATTGGCGGCTGGCTGGTGCTGATTCCGTTACTGGCGATTCCGCTGATCGTCATTCCTGGCTTGCTGGTGCAGATCCCGATGGCGCGGCTGGCGCAGGAAGGGTTGCGGGAAAGCGCGCTGCGTCAGGCGGTGCTGGTGGAAACCTTAGAAGGTGTAGAGGATATCAAAGCGCTGCAAGCGGAACCCTATTTTCAACGCCAGTGGGAGCAAACACACGAAGTTAGCGCGGCCATCAGCAATCAGCAACGTTTGTGGGGCGCGCGCCTCACCGGTTGGTCGGCTAGCGTGCAGCAGCTCACCTATGCCGGCATGTTGGTGTTCGGCGTCTATCTGGTGCTCGACAATCAGATCACCACCGGCACGCTGGTGGCGTGCAGCTTGCTCTCATCACGCACCATCGCGCCGCTGATGCAGCTCACCATGGTGTTTTCGCGCTGGCAGCATGCGAAATCGGCGATGAAAGGGCTGGATGAACTGTTAAAGAAGCCGCTCGACCAACCCGATCACGGCACGCTGGCGCACTGTCCGGTGCTCAGCGGCCACTATCTGCTGCAAAATGTGCATTACCGCTACGAAGAGGAGAGCGGTAATAGCGTGCTCAACATTCCGCAATTGCAGATCACGCCCGGCGAACGCGTGGCGATTCTCGGTAAAGTCGGCGCGGGCAAATCGACGCTGCTGAAGATGCTGGCCGGTCAGGCGCGCGCCAGCCAGGGCAAAGTGCTGGTGGACGGCGTCGATCTCACCTGCATCGATCCGGTCGATCTGCGGCGTCAGCTTGGCTGGCTGTCGCAGGATGCGCGGCTGTTTTTCGGCACGCTGCGCCAGAACCTGCTGCTCGGTAATCCGCACGCCAGCGAGCAGGAGATGCTGCAGGCGCTGCGCATTAGCGGCGCGTTAGCTTTGGTGCAGCAGGATGCCGCCAGCCTCGATCGCATTATTCACGAAGGCGGACGCGGCTTGTCCGGCGGCCAGCGGCAAATGGTGCTGCTCAGCCGGTTGATTCTGCGCCAGCCGCAGGTGGTTTTGCTGGACGAACCGACCGCGGCGATGGATGAACAGCTGGAAGCTCAGGTGATTCGTCAGCTGGCGCAATGGGTCACCGGGCGCACGCTGGTACTGGTCACGCATCGTCCCGCGCTGCTGCGCATGGTTGATCGCATCATTGTGATGGATAACGGCCGCATCGTGGCCGATGGCGCGCGCGACGAGATTCTGCGCCACGCCGCCAGTAAAAAAGGAGATGCGGCATGAGCGTGGTGCTGTTGGATAAAGATCTGACGCGGCGTGAACGTCGCACCTCGGCGATCATCTGGCTGTGCGTGGTGGCGCTGCTGCTGTTTCTACTGTGGGCGTACTTTGCGGTGCTGGACGAAGTCACGGTCGGCATCGGCAAAGTCACGCCTTCCAGCCGCGCGCAGATCATTGATAGCCTTGATGGCGGCATCGTCAAACAGCTCAATGTGCACGAAGGCAATATCGTGCAGCGCGGCGAGGTGCTGGCAACACTCGATCCCACGCGCTTTCAAACCAACTTTGGTGAGGCGATTGCGCGGGTGCGCACGCTGCGTGCCTCCTCTGAACGTTTACAGGCCGAGCTCAGCGACACGCCGCTGAGGTTCAGCGCCGATATCCTGCAACATCCCGAACTGGTGGCGCGCGAAACCCAGCTCTATCAGGCGCGGCGGCAGAATTTTGTCGAGACCATCGGCAATTTGCAGCAATCCCTTGCGCTGGTGCAGGCAGAACTCAACGTGACGGAGCCGCTGATGCTGCGCGGCGCGGCGGGTAAGGTGGATGTGATTCGCCTGCGTCGCCAGGTTAGCGATCTGCGCGGCAAAATCGACGAAGCGCGCAACGATTATTACGTGCGCGCCCATGAAGAGCAGGTGAAGAACAACGGTGAGCTGGATGCGCAGCTGCAGGTGGCGGCAGGCAAGCAGGATCTGCTGACGCGCACTACGCTGAGTTCGCCGGTGCGCGGCATTGTGAAGGATGTGCGCGTCACCACCGTGGGCGGCGTGCTGGAGCCGGGTGGCAAGCTGATGGAGATTGTACCGCTGGAGGATCAATTGCTGATTGAGACGCGCATCAATCCACGCGATATCGGCTATATCCGGCCGGGTTTACCCGCGGTGGTGAAGATCACCGCCTACGACGCGTCGATTTATGGCGATCTGCACGGGGAAGTCGAAACCGTATCGCCTGATACGCTGCAGGACGAAGTGCGGCACGACGAGTTTTACTATCGCGTCTATGTACGCACGCAAAAAGCCGAGCTGACCAATAAAAGCGGCCGCAGGTTCGCCATCATGCCCGGCATGGTGGCGAATGTTGAGATTAAAACCGGTCAGAAAACCGTGATGGATTATTTGCTTAAGCCGCTGAATAAAGCCAGGGAATCACTGCGTGAGCGTTAACAATATGCACCGGCTATTATTGCAGCGATCTTTGTTACGTGCCGAAATTAACATTGCCGATTTAAGGCTATGAATTGAACAAAATGTGCGAAAAGAGACAAATAATGCGCGGCAGTTATTGTGGTTAATTTAACTCGCGTAATTAACTTTACGCAATATAAGGCGATATCTGAATTGCGGGCAAAAAAATGCCGGACCATCTGGTCCGGCGGGAAATTAGGGTAAATCAAAACATTCGGGGTGAATGAAGGTAATAATGAAATAAATGATGATAGCGGAGATAATTGTATGCTCTGGATGGGTTTGAGTTTTGTCATTCAGTGCGGAAATGTAAATCATGTAATTTGATGTTTTTAAACAATTAAAATATATGTTGTCAAAAAGTGCTATATTTTTTACCTATCTGTGCTGGTTATTAGTTCCCCTGAATTTACATCCTGAAATAACTATTTAATACACTGAAACAGTTTTGGAAATTTAGTAGCATTTTCGTGATAGATTATTGCCCAACATAAAATAACAATGGCTTGCCGGCTGAATTTTTAATCATTCAGTTCGCAGTGGCAAAAATAAAGGCACATTAAAGAGGGTAATAAAAATGAAACGTCGCGTTCTCTCCCTGATGATTCCTGCATTGCTGGTGGCAGGATCAGCAAGCGCAGCTGAAATTTACAATAAAGATGGCAACAAATTAGACCTCTACGGCAAAGTGGACGGTCTGCATTATTTTTCTGACAACTCTGGCTCAGACGGTGACCAGTCTTACCTGCGTTTTGGCTTCAAAGGTGAAACTCAGGTGACCGATCAGCTGACCGGTTACGGCCAGTGGGAATACCAGGCTGCACTGAACACCGCAGAAAGCGAAGGCACCGCTAACAGCTATACGCGTGTTGGTTTTGCCGGTCTGAAATTTGGTGATGCGGGTTCATTCGATTACGGCCGTAACTACGGCGTGATGTACGATCTCGGCGCATGGACTGACGTTCTGCCAGAGTTCGGTGGCGATACCTACGGCGCGGACAACTTCCTGTTCCAGCGCAGCAACGGCCTCGCAACCTATCGTAATACCAACTTCTTCGGTTTAGTCGATGGCTGGAACTTCGCGGTTCAGTATCAAGGCAAAAACGATAACCCAACCGAATCTACTGGCTCTGGTCGTGATGTGTTGGGCGAGAACGGTGACGGCTACGGCCTGAGCACCACTTACGATCTGGGTTCAGGTTTCGGTATTGGTGCAGCGATGTTCCAGTCTGACCGTACCAATAACCAGAACGGTAACAATCCACGTACCGCCAACATCCTGGGTCGCGGTGATAAAGCCGAAGCTTACAGCGGCGCGCTGAAGTATGACGCTAACAACGTTTACCTGGCCGCAATGTACAGCCGTTCATACAACGCAACGCGTTTCGGCGCCAGCGATAGCGGCACCGTTTACGGTTACGCCAACAAAGCGGATAACTGGGAATTGGTGGCACAGTACCAGTTCGACTTCGGCCTGCGTCCATCTCTGGCGTTTGTCTCTTCTCGCGGCTCTGACATCGAAGGTTACGGCAGCCAGAACCTGAAGAAATACATTGATGTAGGCGCAACTTACTACTTCAACAAAAACATGTCGACCTACGTTGATTACCAGATCAACCTGCTGGACGACAACAACTTCACCGACGCAGCCGGTATCAATACCGATGACGTCGTAGCACTGGGCTTGGTTTACCAGTTCTAAGGGTGATGGAGCGTGACTTGCCGGTCACGCTCCCGTTTTCAGCAGCGCCTCCAGCGCGGCACGCAGCACCTCGACCACCCGTTCCGCCTCCTCGCCAATCTGTACCTGCACAATCGCGCCCTCAACCAGCAACACAATCTGCGCCGTTTTGACCTGCTGAGCGGGCATCAACTTGTCGCTGATCGCCTGCGCCATCTCACGCTTATGTTGACGAATCAGTTCGCTGGCTTCCGCTAACGTGTCGCCCAGCTCCGCGGCGGTATTGATAAACGCACAGCCGCGATAATCGTCATCCCTGAACCAGCTCAGTAACGCCGCGGGCAGCGCATCGATCAATGCCGCATGCTGATTCAGCGCATGGCGAAACGCCAGCATCCAGCGCTGATGGCGCTGCTGTAAAAACGCCAGCACCAGCGCATTCTTCGCCGGAAAGTGACGATAGAAAGTCACTTTGGTCACCCCCGCTTGCGCAATCACCTTATCCACACCGGTGGCGCGAATGCCTTGTTGGTAAAACAGCTGTTGCGCGCATAGCAAGATACGATCGCGCGCGGAGGCGGTGGCATCAAAGATCAGAGGCTCAAGCATAAAAATTCCTGTGTTTGCATGTAGACAGAATTGTCTACATACGGCAGGATGGATCAAGTAGACAGACCTGTCTACATAATAGGGAGAAATAACATGCTGGTGCCACCGTTCAATCAACAAACCGCATTACAGAAAGTCCGCATGGCGGAAGATGCCTGGAACAGCTGCGATGCGCAGCGTGTTTCGCGGGTGTACAGCGAAGATACGCGCTGGCGCAATCGCAGTGAATTCGTCAATGGACGCGCAGAAGTCGTGACCTTCCTGCAGCGTAAGTGGATCAAAGAGTTGGATTATCGACTGATCAAGGAGTTATGGGCGTGGCATGAAGATAAGCTGGCGGTGCGCTTTGCCTATGAATGGCATGATGACAGCGGTAACTGCTTTCGCAGCTATGGCAATGAGAACTGGCACTTTGGTGCCGATGGTTTGATGATTCAGCGATTTGCCTGCATCAACGATCTGCCGATCAGCGCAGATCAGCGTCTTTTCCACTGGCCAGCCGGCACGCGCCCGGACGATCATCCGGGCCTGAGTGAGTTGGGACTGTAAGGATTACTGGATACCGCGCCATTTTTTGGCTTTGGGCGCCGGTTGCGGCGGCGGGTTGGTGATGGCGCTCAGGCTACCTTCCATCGCGACACCCGCCAGCGTAAAGGCCGAGAAGCTCAGCCAGTGCTGCCATTTACTGTTTTGTGTTTTGCTATTTTCCATTCTGCACCTCGCTGAAGTTCAACTCATCTTCAACAATGCAGCATTCATGCCAGCGCACCGCTCTCAGCGCCACGCGGCTTGCAGCGACTTTGCTACACTGCGCCAGCGCTGAAGCGGTGCAGAAGGGTGATTTTCTGGTGCAATAATTTAACGTCGGCGTGCAGGATAGTGCTGAATCAGGCGATGGCGGTACGTCTGCCAACATTTGAAACTGCCATAAATAAACAGCCCGGCGGTTACGGCAATAATCATATAAATCATCTGATGCTCCTGTAGGCATAACGTTGCAGGAACCGGTTATCCTGTGTCAGCGTTTATCGAACATCAAGCAGCTTTAGACTGCTTTACAAGCGAGTTATGCTTTGTAATTGGCTGTAGTAATGGGTTACAGATGAGGAATTGATGCGTTTTCAGAACATTCTGCTAATTAGCCTGCTGGCATTAGGACTCAGCGGTTGCGAAAAAAACAGCAGCCAACCCGCGATGGTGCTGGAAGGCAAAACCATGGGCACCGTGTGGCGCGTCAGCGTCGCCGGCGTTGATCCGCAGCGTAAAGCGGCGTTGCAACAGCTGATCCAGCAACAGCTGGATCGCGATGACGGCGAACTCTCGACGTGGAAAAGCGATTCGGTGCTGTCGCACTTTAATCAGTATCAAGGCAACGCACCGCAGCCGGTAAGCGCTGACATGGCGGACATCGTCACTGAAGCGCTGCAAATCGGGCATAAAACGTCGGGTGCGATGGATATCACCGTGGGCCCGCTGGTCAATCTGTGGGGTTTTGGCCCGACGAAGCAACCGGCGCATACCCCCAGCGAGGCAGAAATCGCCGCTGCTAAAGCGCGGACCGGTTTGCAGCATCTGCGCGTGATTCAGGGCGTTAACGGTCAATGGCTGCAGAAAGATCTGCCCGGCTTGTATGTCGATCTCTCCACCATGGGCGAAGGCTATGCCACCGATCATCTGGCGCGTCTGATGGAGCAGCAAGGCATCACTGATTATGTGGTTTCAGTGGGCGGCGCAGTATTGAGCCGTGGCGTCAATGCTAATCAGCAGCCGTGGCGCGTGGCGATCCAGAAACCCACCGATCGCGAAAATGCGGTGGAAGCGCGCGTCGATCTGCAAGGACACGGCATTAGCACCTCCGGCAGCTATCGCAACTATTATGAACTGGATGGCAAACGCATTTCGCACGTCATCGATCCGACTACCGGAAGACCGATTGAGCACAAGCTGGTGTCGGCAACGGTGATAGCCACCACCGCGCTGGAAGCGGATGGCTGGGATACCGGTTTGATGGTGCTCGGCAGCGAACGCGCTAAAGCGTTAGCGGTGAAAGAGCATCTGGCGGTCTATTTGATCAGCAAGCAGGGCGACGGTTTTACTCACTGGATGTCGCCGCAGTTTAAAACCTTCCTCATCGATCAGGCATCTCAATAAAGGAGGCGCACATGCTGGATTTATTTAGTGACGAAGCGCCGTGGCAGGAACCGCTGGCGGATGGCGCGGTGATTCTGCGGCGTCGCGCTCGCGAACAGGCCGATGCGCTGCTGGCGGCGATTCACGATATCGCCGCGAAAAATCCCTTTGCCCATCGCATCACGCCCGGTGGCCATCGCATGTCGGTGGCGATGACCAACTGTGGTGATTTTGGCTGGTCCACCGATTCGCGCGGCTATCAATATACCGAGCAAGACAGCAACAGCGGACACCATTGGCCGCCGATGCCCGCGCTGTTCCGCGAGCTGGCGCAGCAAACCGCGCACGAAGCGGGCTTTGCCGGTTTCAATCCGGATGCCTGCCTGATTAACCGCTATGAACCCGGCGCAAAACTGACGCTGCATCAGGATAAAGATGAGAAGGATCTGCGCCAGCCGATTGTGTCGGTTTCACTGGGATTGCCTGCGGTATTCCAGTTCGGCGGTTTCGAACGCGGCGACGCCACCCAGCGCGTGCTGCTGGAACATGGCGATATCGTGGTGTGGGGCGGGCCATCGCGCCTGCGTTATCACGGTATTCTGCCGCTCAAACCTGGCATTCATCCGCAGGCAGGCGCTTTCCGTTTCAACCTGACTTTCCGCCGCGCATTTTAGGCATTTTTGTGGCGGCGCAATTTATTGCGTAATACATGTTAGTTAAGCCATTAATGAAGGCGCTGGCCGGTGCCACTTTTGGTCCGGCGGTCCTCGCGCCGCTTACGCGGTACCTTCACTTCGCTCGTCTGCCTGACGGACCGGCGGAGACGGGACTTCCATGTCCCGGCTCCGCCTTTCGCCCGCGTCCTGCGGGCTCTCCTGGCTTCCTCGCTTCGTTCAGCGCTGCGGATTGCCGGCCCAAAAGCGGCCCCGGCCTGCTCATCAACTTCAGTGCTTATTATTGAAAAGGGCTCATTTGCCAGAGGCGCAGACGTGTCAGAGCCCGCACAGATAATGCCTTTTCAAAACAAAATACCTTCTTATCTGACAAGCATTTCGCAATAAATCGCGCCGCTACCAAACGAGCGGCGAGACACATTCTACTTAGGCAAATTTGAGATGAGAATTATTCTTGCTATCAGCCAAGGCGACATTAAACTGCAGGCTGCTTTATTGACCGCTGGAACCCTTTGATGGCATTGCTGCAAGTCGTTTTTCGCCAGTACCGCTGGCCTTTTATTGGCGTCATTCTTCTTACATTGTTAAGCGCCGTGCTTGGTATTGGTTTGATTGCCTATATCAATAATGAGCTGATCGTCGCGGTGAATACCTCGATTTCGGTGCTGCCGAGTTTCCTTGGTCAGCTGTTCCTGCTAATGGCGGTGACGCTCGGCTCCCAGCTGGCGCTGACTATGCTCGGCCATCACTTTGTCTGGCGGCTGCGCGGCGAATTCATCAAAAGGATTCTTGATACGCGCGTGGAGCGCATCGAACAGATTGGCAATGCCCAACTGCTGGCCGGTCTCACCAGCGATGTGCGCGCCATCACCATCGCCTTCGTGCGTTTACCCGAGCTGATTCAGGGCATCATTATTACGCTCGGTTCGGCGCTTTATCTCGCCTGGCTCTCGCCAAAAATGCTGCTGATCACCTGCCTGTGGCTGGTGGTAACGCTGGTTGGCGGCTGGTTGCTGGTATCACGCGTTTATCAGCACATGGCTAAGCTGCGTGAAATCGAAGATGACCTGTATCGCGATTTCCAGACCATTATCGAAGGGCGTAAAGAGCTGCAGCTTAACCGCGAACGTGCGCAGCTTATTTACGACAGCGTTTATCAGGAGAATGCCAAAAGCTATCGCCACCACATCGTGCGCGCCGATACCTTCCACCTCAGCGCGGTGAACTGGTCGAATATCATGATGCTCGGCGCGATTGGCATCGTGTTCTTTATGGCGAACGGGCTGGGCTGGGCAAATACGGCGGTGGCGGCAACTTATTCGCTGACGCTGCTGTTCCTGCGCACACCGCTGTTGGCGGCGGTCGGCGCCTTGCCGACGCTGCTCAGCGCGCAGGTGGCGTTTCGCAAGCTCAACAGGTTTGAACTGGCGCCCTATGAAGAAAAGTTCAAGGCGCTGCCAAAAGTCAGCGACTGGCAAACGCTGGAGCTGCGCGACGTCTGCTTCCACTACGGCGAGCACGGATTCCAGGTTGGGCCGATCAATTTGACGCTGCGCCGCGGCGAGCTGGTGTTCCTGATTGGCGGCAACGGCAGCGGAAAATCGACGCTGGCGATGCTGCTCACCGGCCTCTATCAGCCGCAATCGGGCAGTTTGCTGCTGGATGGCAAGGTGGTGGATTGGCAAAACCTCGATGCTTATCGCAAACATTTCTCGGCGGTGTTTACCGACGTGCATCTGTTTGATCGCCTCATCGGCGATCAAGGGCAGCCAGCCGATCCTGCGCTGGTGCAGCAGTGGCTGGAACGTCTGAAGATGCAGGACAAGCTTAAGCTGGAAGGCAACAGAGTGCTTAATCTGCAACTGTCGAAAGGGCAGAGCAAACGTCTGGCGCTGCTGCTGGCAGCCGCCGAAGAGCGCGATATTCTGTTGCTCGACGAATGGGCGGCGGATCAGGATCCGCATTTCCGTCGCATCTTCTATCGTGAGCTGCTGCCATGGTTACAGGAATCGGGTAAAACGGTGTTCGCTATTAGTCATGACGATCACTACTTTATTCACGCCGATCGCTTGCTGGAGATGCGCGAAGGTCAACTAAGTGAGTTAACCGGTAACGAACGCGAGATGGCAACGCTGGATGCGGTGCAACGTACCGATACCGGCCATTAACGCCAGCCGGGAAAGCTTAGCAAAAACCCTTATTGGGCAAGAAGTTGCGGAGTGAGTAAAGTCACTCCCAGCAGAAATCCTCGTTTCTGCGTCCCTGGAACACTTTTCTGTCGTCTTGTGTTGTCACCGGCTCAGGTTTATTTCTGAGCCGGTTTTTTATTTTGTCGGGAGCGGATGCGTCAGCAGCGTAATCACGCGATCTCCAGCCAGCCAAAAACGCGCCTGCAGCAGCGCTTTGGTGGTGAAATACTCATCAAAATCTTGACACAACCGCAGCGTTGCGCGGCCTTGCTGCACGTCCAGTTCCAGCACTTCCGCCTGAAGAAAATCCATTGGCTGATGCAATTGCGGCCACAGCGCTTTGTACACACTCTCTTTCAATGAAAACAGCAGCGTAGCGGCCTGGGCAAAGGGCATAGGCCGCGCCAGCAGGCGCTGTTTTTCCGCCGGGCTCATCAACATCTCAGCGGTTTCATCGGCGGTTTCCTCCGCCATAATCTGCTCTACATCCACACCCACGCACAGTGGCTCGCGCGTCGCAGCCATCACCGCAACGCTGTGCGTATGCGACAGCGACGCCTGAATGCCGGCGGGCCACAACGGTGAACGATCGGGCGCATTACACAACACAAAGTGCGGTAAACCGAAGTGCGCGAAGTTTTGCTGTACCAGCCAGCGACTCGCCAGATGCTCGGCTTTGCGTTTCGTCACCGCGCTCTGTAGCGACGCGGGCAGCGGCAGTTGCCACGCCTGGTGCAATTCAGCATGCCAGTGATGTTGATCGAATTCGCACCAGGCGATCGGCAATGTATCCAGCGACATGCCAGCAGCGCGGATAAACGGGGAAGAGGGCAGGGCAAGCGGCGTTTCAGAGGCGAACATAAAAAATCACGGCTGACGGAAAACGTAGTTTTACCAGCCAGCCGGATGGAGAGCAAGCCAAAGGGGCTCGCCTACTTTTAGTTATTTGGCGGAATAGCCATGCCTTTAATCTGCACCACGAAGTGCTGATGGCCTTTGGTGATGCGCGCACCGCGATCGCACCAGCGCGAGGCGAGACGGAAGAAATCGTCGCTGCCGATATCGTAAGCCAGTTCAACTTTATTGATACCCGAGTGCAGGAGTTCTTCCGCATCCTGCAGGTTTTTTGCTTTGATGACCATAATGGTTTCCATCGAAAAAACAAGAGCTGTAAGAGTAAGAGAAGTCTGTGACAGTTTTGTTTCAATTTGATGAAGCGCTGTAACATTTATCCAGAAATGTGATCTGGCTCGGGTTGAGTTGCTTTCGGTAAGTTACTGATTAAAAGCCAATAATCAGCATTTCTTTGGCGATAATCTGAGAATGCTTTATTGCATGGAAAACATATGAAATCGCCAGACTTTATATTCTGCCTTTACTTCCAACACATATGAATTACCATATGTAATAGATTTTTACTGGAACCTGGCCCAATGCTCCCTGTTCAACTTTTCAAACTGCTTGCTGACGAAACGCGTACGACGATCGTTTTATTATTACGAGAAGCCGGAGAGCTGTGTGTCTGCGATCTCTGCACCGTTACCCAACAATCACAGCCAAAGATTTCACGCCACATTGCCTTGCTGCGCGATGCTGAGCTGATTCTGGATCGACGTGAAGGCAAGTGGATACACTATCGCCTTTCTCCGCATATGCCGGCCTGGGCTGCATCGATTATCGATACGGCCTGGAATAGCCAGCGTGAGGAAGTGCGTGAGTCGCTGAAGAACGCCGCTGCTACGGGTTGTGAATAATCATTAAACACATTCGATTATTCGAATGCATTGGAGGCGTGATGTTTCTGGCAGGCGCAATATTTGTTTTGACCATCGTGTTTGTCATCTGGCAGCCGCGCGGCCTGAGCATTGGCTGGACAGCAACGATAGGGGCTTTACTGGCGCTGGTGACCGGCGTTATCCAGTTAAACGATATTCCCGCTGTGTGGCATATCGTCTGGAATGCGACAGCGGCTTTTATCGCCGTCATTATCATCAGCCTGTTGCTGGACGAATCCGGTTTTTTTGAGTGGTGCGCTTTGCACGTAGCGCGCTGGGGAAGTGGGCGAGGGCGGCTGCTTTTCACCTATATCGTGTTGCTCGGTGCATGCGTTGCCGCGCTTTTCGCCAATGATGGTGCGGCTCTGATATTGACGCCGATCGTCATCGCAATGCTGCTGGCACTGGGCTTTAGTAAAGGTGCAACGCTGGCTTTCGTCATGGCAGCAGGATTTATCGCCGATACCGCGAGTTTGCCGCTGATCGTATCCAATCTGGTTAACATCGTTTCCGCAGATTTCTTCAAATTGGGATTCAACGCTTACGCGGCGGTGATGGTTCCGGTTGATATTGCCGCTATTATCACCACGCTGATAGTGCTGCACCTTTTCTTTCGCAAAGACATTCCCGCCAGCTATGAGGTTTCACGCCTCAAACTACCAGCTGAAGCCATAAAAGATCCCGCTACCTTTAAAGCCGGTTGGCTGGTGCTGTTGTTGCTATTGGTGGGATTTTTCCTGCTGGAACCGCTGGGCATTCCAGTCAGTGCTATCGCCGCACTGGGCGCGTTAATTCTGTTTATCGTTGCCAAAAGAGGTCAGGCGATTAACACCGGTAAAGTGTTACGCGGCGCGCCCTGGCAGATCGTGATTTTTTCGCTCGGCATGTACCTGGTAGTTTATGGCCTTAAAAATGCCGGGCTGACGCAACATCTCTCTGACTTACTCAACCTCATTGCCAGCCACGGCTTATGGGCCGCCACCTTGGGTACCGGTTTGGTGACGGCGCTGCTTTCTTCAGTAATGAATAATATGCCAACGGTGCTGATTGGTGCGCTGTCGATTGATGCCAGCAGCGCGCAGGGCGTGATAAAGGAAGCGATGATTTATGCCAATGTTATTGGTTGCGACCTGGGGCCAAAAATTACGCCGATTGGCAGTCTCGCCACGTTGCTATGGCTGCACGTACTCGACCAGAAGAACATCAACATTAGCTGGGGTTATTACTTCCGCGTGGGTGTCGTGATGACATTGCCCGTGCTGCTCGTCACCCTTAGCGCGCTGGCCCTGCGCCTGACGTTGTCCCATTAAGAAGAGAGCACCATGACTGACATCACCATTTATCACAATCCCGCTTGCGGCACATCGCGCAACACGCTGGCGTTAATACGCAATAGCGGCGTTGAACCTACCGTTATTCTTTATCTTGAGACGCCGCCAAATCGTGAGCAACTTAAGGCGTTGATTAGCGCGATGGGGATCGATGCGCGCGCTTTATTACGCAACAATGTCGAACCCTACGAAAAATTGGGTTTGGCTGAAGAGCGTTTTAGTGACGAGCAACTCATCGAGGCGATGTTGAATTATCCCATCCTGATTAACCGTCCGATTGTTGTCTCCCCGCTGGGAACGCGTTTGTGCCGGCCTTCAGAAGCCGTGCTCGATATTCTTCCCGATGCGCAGCAGGGCGAATTCAGAAAGGAGGATGGTGAGAAGGTGATAGATCAGCAGGGTAATCGAATCGTTTAGACCGAATTAGAAACAATAAAAAAGCAGCCATAAGGCTGCTTTTTTGGATTTTGGTCGGCACGAGAGGATTTGAACCTCCGACCCCGGACACCCCATGACCGTGCGCTACCAGGCTGCGCTACGTGCCGAACGTGGAAGAATATTACTGTTTCTACGCACGATTGCAATATGAGCCGCATTTAACTGCCTCATAATTAATCAGTTTGCGACGAAACGCTTCTCTTCCGTCAGCACCTGCAGTAACAACGCCAGCTGCGGTTTATGATCTTTCAGTTTGTTACCCTGCGCATCGTAAGCGCTGTAGCTGCCATTGTTATTCAGCACCAGCGTCACGGTTGGCGTGGTCACTACCAGCTTGCCATCTTCGCTGCTCGCCACCCAATCGTGGCTGCGTTGTGCGGCAAACAGATCTTCACCCTGCGAGAAGTTAGCGGGATTAGTGCGCACGTGCAGCAGGCGCTGCATCAGCGTGGTCATCACATCCTGCTGATCGGTCAGACGATCGATGGTTTGCGCTGGCGTATTCGGCCAATGCACCACCAGCGGCACCTGTAACGTCGCACGGTTACCTGGATTGTCATCGTTGCTATCCAGATTGACCGCACGCTGCGCCGTGATCACCACCACGGTATTTTTCAGCAAATCGCGATCCTGCAAGGTTTGCAGCACCGCCTTAATCTGCTCGTCGACACCGCTTGCCTGACGCGTATAGCTACGCTGGCGCGCTTTTAGGTTGTCGCCATTGACCGTCACACCGTTAAGTGCAATCCACGAAAACCACGGCGCATTGTTTGATTTGTGGCCATTGAGCCAGTTCTGCCACTGCGTCACCGTGGTGCTATTCGGTTGGGTATCGGCCTGCGGCAGCGAGTAATCGGCTAACAAAGCCTGACGATACAGCGGTTGGCTGAAGCCGTCCGATGAGAACAAGCCAAACTGATAGCCTTGCGCGTTCAGCGCATTCAGCAGCACGGAAGGCGTACGCGACGCTAACACGCCATCCATATAGCTGGAAGAGATGCCGTAGAACAGGCCAAATAACCCTTTTTCCGGCTGTAGCCCCGCGCTGAAGTGCTGGGTGAAGCGCACGTTCTCACTGGCGAATTGATGAAGCGACGGCAGCGCTTTTTCCACCGTGGCGTTGTTCAGACCATCAACAGTTAGCACCAGCAGATTGTGGCGCGTACCGCCATCGCGGAAGGTAATGTCACTCAGTGGATACTGCACTGACAACGCTTCCGGATCACCCTGTTGCACCAGACGGCGCTGATACTCTTGCGCATCCAGCAAACCGTGACGCTCAAGGAAGCGACGCGCGGTCATTGGATAGGAGAGCGGCAGGTTGGCGCGCTGCATGGTAATTGGGCGATAGAAATTGGCATCGGCCCAGATATAGAGCAGGTGACTGGCGAAGAAGGCGCTGATAAACAGCGCAGCCAGCGGCTTGCCGAACGAGCGCCGATTAAGGCTGCGCAGCTTTTGCCAGCTCCAGGTCGCGAACAGCATTTCGACGAGGAAAATCAGCGGCACGCTGATAAACATCAGCTGCCAGTCGCGCGCCATCTCGCTTTGATCAGGGTTTATCACCAGCTCCCACACCACCGGATTGAGGTGCAAGTGGAAGCGGCTGAACACCGCGCTGTCGACCATAATCAACGTCAGCCCGGCGGTGGCGACAATCGCCGACAACACCCTAAGCAATCGCTGTGACATCACCACGAAAGTGAGCGGGAAGATGATCAGCAGATAACCGGCGAAGACGATGAAACTGAAATGACCGATCCAGCTGGTATAGGCATAGATACGTCCCGCGAGTGACGCGGGCCAGTCGGCGACCAACAGGTAGCGGCTGCCTAAAATTAACGCGAAGATAATATTAAACAGGGCAAACCAATGCCCCCAGCTGATCATCTGGGAGACTTTTTCACGGTAGCGCTGCCGGTTGGTTACCATATTATGAGGTCAAATCTGCATATTAATGAGCGTTATCATCGCGTACGGATGACTGCAACGCATCCGCGAAAGATCGAGCCAGTGTGCGGCGTTGAGCCGGTGAAACGCTGGTATTGATCAAGTTAGTTACCATGTTACCCAATACCATCAGGGAAAGGTCGGTTGGCGCTTTGTCTTTTTCAAGAATCTGCGCCATCTCTGCGAGGAGCTTTTCCACGCGTTCGTCACTGTAACGGGATGATTGTGGCATATCGTCGTCTAATCAAGGGTGAAAAGGCGGTATATTACCGTAACAACGCATTTTTTTCCGCAATTTTATCGCAAGCAGAGCGATCAGTTTGTGCTGGCAGTTGAAAGCGGCTGCGGGCGGTGTTTGAATACGCGCCTGAGCTAAAAGGAGAGTCTACCATGAGTCTGGATATCGACCAGATTGCCCTGCATCAGTTAGTTAAACGTGATGAAAACCAGCTTGAACTGGTACTGCGCGACACCTTGCTGCCTGCTACCCGCGCGGTTGAAGAGATGGCAGAAGAGCTGCACCGGGTATATAGCGCCAAAAGCAAAGCTTACGGCCTGTTTAACGAAGATAGCGAACTGGCCGATGCGTTGCGTAACTGCCGCAAAGGGGAAGATGACTTTCTGGCGTTTAGCCGTGCGGCAACCGGACGTTTGCGTGATGAACTGAGCAAATATCCGTTTGCGGAAGGCGGCGTGGTGCTGTTTTTGCACTATCGCTATCTGGCCGTGGAATATTTGCTGATTGCGGTTCTCAACAGCCAGTCGAGCATGCGCGTCAACGAGCAACTGGATATCAGCAGCACCCATTATCTCGATATCAATCATGCGGATATTGTGGCGCGTATCGATCTCACCGAGTGGGAAACTAACCCGGAATCCACCCGTTATCTGACCTTCCTGCGCGGTCGCGTGGGGCGTAAAGTGGCGGATTTCTTCATGGATTTCCTTGGTGCTAGCGTCGGTCTGGACACCAAAGCGCAAAACCGTGGGCTGCTGCAAGCGGTTGATGATTACTGCGCCGAATCGGATCTCGATAAAAACGAGCGTCAGAACTATCGTCAGCAGGTTTACAGCTACTGTAACGATCAGCTGCAGGCCGGCGAAGAGATTGCGCTACACGATCTCTCCAGTGAATTACCGCCGCTGGGAGAAAAAACGTTTCAGGCCTTCACCCAGGAGCAAGGTTACGAGCTGGAAGAGACCTTCCCAGCGGATCGTAGCACCTTGCGCCAGTTGACCAAGTTTGCGGGCAGCGGCGGCGGATTAACCCTGAACTTTGATGCCATGCTGCTCGGCGAACGCATCTTCTGGGATCCCACAACCGACACGCTGACCATTAAAGGCACACCACCGAATTTGCGCGATCAGCTGCAACGCCGCACCAGCAGTAAATGAAAAAAGCCGGGTCACCAAAGTGCCCGGCTTTTCTATTAGAACGAATAGTTTATGCCACTGCTGATGAGAGAATCGGTGCGGAACTTGCCACCAACGCTATGCTTCGCGCCAATATTCGCTGACCAGTTGTCGCTGATTTTCCCTTCTAAACCCAGATGAACCCGATAACGATCGTCGTCCAGCGCGCCATAAATGCGTCGGCTGTGGCGATCCTCAAGGGTTAGTGAAGAGCCAGAACGGCCCGGTGAAAATTGTTTTTCAACGGTGGCGCTGAATCGCACGCGTGGCAGCAGCGTACCGAGCCCCTGCTTGCTGACTTCAATACCCGGCGCGAGTCCCCACGGCATGGCTGAACTCAGGGCAATGCTGGCCTCTCTGCTTTCCAGCGTGTAACCCGGTAAATAGCCTGCGCTGGCTTTCAGGTAAGGCGATAGCGTGAAAGACGCATCCAGCAGAGGGTAGGATTTACCCCATTTTGCACTGCCTGCCAGCATATGGCTGGTTTTTGAGGTGCTTTTTACTCCCAATACCGGGTCAAGGTGAATGTCCTGACGCAGATGCAGGTAGCTGGCAGCAAGATCCATAAACCATCCTTCATCGCTCATTCCGCTTGCATACAGGCCCAGAGTGCTCAGTTTATGGCTAATGCTGGCTTCGTCCCCGGCATTTCCCTGGCTGTAACTGGCGGTCACGCCATAAAGCCAGGCATCCGCTTGCGCATCGGCGCCGATCTCTAGCCTGCTGTCTTTTAACGTTACGCTATCCATTCTGCCGCGATTTTGGCTGAGGCTGGCCCATGCGCCGCTATTTTCATGGTTACCGCGCAGGAGCTGAGCGCGATCGGTCAGCATATTGCTGATTTCACTGAACAGGTAGTGGCGCGAAGCGAGCAGGGCGCGAGTACTCTGCACCAGCGGCTGATTATCAATGATCTCAAACCAGTCTTCTGCAGTACCCGGATTTGGCGTGATCCCGGGCTCAGGTTTCACTTCAGGCTCAGGCTTAACTTCCGGTTCAGGCTTAACTTCCGGTTCAGGCGTAATGTCGGGTTCGGGATGAGTCTCCGGATCGGGGTCAATTATCGGATCGGGTGGTAACACCGGATCCGGCGTTTTGGCAATGATCCATTTCACGCGACCATTCTCTTCCACAACCTGATAATCAGCGGTATAGAGCGAGAACCCGCGTTTGACCGGAGGTAGCGTGAAATAGTCGTGCGCGGTTCCGGCGGGCGCGTTCACCAGCACGATCTCTTTCGCGATGCGGTTGGGGAAGGTTTCACCCAGCATAAAGCCAAGATCGAGGGTGTTGCTGCCGCCCTGCACGCTGGACCCAATGTATAAACTGTCGCTGATGGCGGACTGTGGCGCGATGCCGAAACCAAGCTGCAGATGATTTGCCGTCAGATGTTCCACAGAGAGCAGCTTCGGCGTCCAGGCCATTTCATCTGCAGCAAGAAGCGAGATGATACCGCCTTTACCTGCATCCATCCGATGCAAGCGGCTGTTACCATTCATGTTCCAGAATGTCTCACTGCTCAGGGTGACTCGCGCTGAGTGACTGTCGTTGATGTGGCCGTGGTAATCGACTTTGCCAAGATGGAGCATGGCGTTATCGCCCAGCGTGATATTGCCCTCGACCGAGCTGGCGGGAAGGAAACGTAACTCTTCCGCGTTTCGCTGTGCAACTTTGCAGCTGCCCTTAGTGCTTTGCACCGGCGAGGTGCAGCGTAAAATTTGCTGCTCATCAGCAGCGTCGGGATGGTAGCCAAGGATAACTTGGCTGTTGTCGCCCGCCTGGATATCGGCTTTAACCTGCGCGTATTCACCGACCTGTAAACGTGCATTGTCATTGACTACAATGTTATTGGCGGTGTAAGAGGAAGTGTACCAATCGTTGTCAATGATCAGGCCGCCGGCATGAGGAACGGGTTGCCCGGACAGCAGAAGAGTCCCCTTATTGACGTTGATATTTCCATTTAAATGGATATTACCGCTCAGTGCGAAATGTGTATTTCCACTCTCCGGAGATAAATTCACATCTAATGCACCGTTAGTTTTATCCGACGAGCGCGTGCCAATGTCTCCGCGGAAAACTAAATCATTTAACTGCGATAGGCGATAATCGACTGCTTGAACCAGATCATATCCCAGATACTTCCAGTCTTCATTGTCCTGCTGATTTGTGGGGAAGTACCAATACTTCTCTTTTTTTAATTGAAAATACTCTTTACGTTGCGTTCTCGAATTATAATATTCATAAATATCACCAATATTACCAATGTCGACACTGCTCCAGGTGTTAATGTTGATATCGCTACGTGAGTACCCTGTAAGCGTTAGACTGGCCGAGGTTAACTCACTCTGATTGATCACTGCCGCACCGCTATCCGTGTGATTAATCTTTCGCATTATGAGATTATTACCATTAAGATCCAATGTCCCCCCACGATAACCAAAATAAATGTTATCAGGATTAACCTGGTCTTCGCTCGCTAAAATAACGGTAGGCCGACCGCTCGCTAAATACAGTCGAGAAAATGCCTGACGATTTCCTTGCGCATCTTTTTGTTGATCCAGAATAACGGTGCCATCGCCGATATTCAGTCCGCCTTCATTGACACCTGTAGCATTAATATGTAAGACGCCACCGCCAATTTTGTGTAAATCATCATCTTTGAGTCCATTCACTTGCCAGATGACTTTTTTCCCTTCATCGATTTCAACGCCGCCGCCCACCCAGGTTGCGCCCACATTCTCTGCAGATTTCAGGGTGTAGTTATTAGAAAACTGTAGTTTGCCTGCTCCCAGATTAACGGCCTCATTAAGAATAATGTCTCCGCCCGCGCCGTTAAAGCGAATATCTTTGGTTGCATCAAGTTCAATAAGGCTGGCTTTGCCTGGCGCCAAATGACGATATGTGTTGTCTAAACCTTGCCAACCCCAGTTTTTACTACCCTGGACCAGCTTATCTGCATTCCAGTAAATTGGGCCATTATTCGCAAAATCAGTGACATCGGGAGAGATATTGTTGGCAATAATCCCATTAAAATATTCTTCATTAAAACGTGTTGAGATAACTTTGCGACCATAAGGCGTTGCGCTACCATAACCACCATAATGTACACCAGCGAGTTTCCATTTTTTATCAACATTGTCGTAGACGAAAATAGGGCTGCCACTGTCACCGCCGCCGGTTGATATTGATAAAGCGGATGAATATTGATGGCCAGGTTCATATTGAATCCAATAGAAATCGTCATTTTTTTCTTTGTTGAAGGTAATGGTGTCAATATTAATTGTTCCACCCGCTAACCATTTATAGGCACTGGCCAGGAACTCTTTCTCAGTGAGGTCATTTGTGACCTGTGTCATTTCACCAGCACCCGCGCGCACATAAGCAATATACCGAGAGCCATGTCCTTTCTGAAGCTCATTACGTTCTACATAATCTATTGGCGCTACTTCGGTTACAACTTTGTTTAACCGTGGCAGAATATTATCCTGAACGGCGGATTGATTGCGGTTAATAAAAAGATAACGGGTGGAATAAGCAGAAGGACCGCCAAAATAAACGCTACCCAAAGCGGTTACGTGCCGTGTGGTGGTTACATAGGATGGATTAATTAATGTGGCAAACCCGCGACGAGATACACTGCTAAGGTCGGGCATGGCAAAATCAAGATAATCACTCAGCTCGCCATCTTTCTTAAAAATGGGAATATTGCTTAAGCCGACACGATATTTACCCATATTCTCGGCAAAATCACGGTATTCTTGCACGTTAATGTCATGACGCATTACGCCCGCATAGCCAGAAAATGAGATGAGTATGATGCCATAGCCCAAGGCAGTTATTTTTTTCACTTGAAGTCCTTGCAGACAAATTCTGGAGAAATGTTAAAACGGCATTCTCCATGGTTTGTGAAAGCTTCATGGTAAAGAACAGTCTCAAATAAACGAAGGCAGAGAGAAATGAAAGACAGGGGTTTTTAGGAAGGGAAGATGTCGGGTTATTTTTTATACCTAAAATAAAAGGGCCGGTTTCGCAACCGGCCCTTCTACCTTCAACTCATTCAGCGATTAAGCGCGAACGAAGTCGATGTGGAACAGTTTTGGCTTGAACGGATGACGCTGTACCGCCTGAGCTTTAACTTTAACTTCTTTGCCATCAACCGCGATGGTCAGCACTTCGCTGTAGAACTCAGGTTTAACCTGTACGTTCATCACTGCATCATGGTCGAGTTCGATAGCAATTGGTGCTTCATTTCCGCCATAGATGATGGCCGGGAATTTGTTTGCTACACGCAGGCGGCGGCTCGCACCCTTACCCTGGTCTTTACGTACTTCAGCGTTAATAGTGAACATTTGATGTCTCTTCAATAGTTCCTGCTACAGGCGACCCAGCAACAGGACGGTTATTCAAACTGCTTTTACGGATGCAAAAGCGGGCGGCATTATAGCCCCAATGATGCTGCAGGGGCAAATGATTCCGCCGCTTAACGCAGCTCATTGGCACGGCGATAACGGCCCTGATAATCAAACATTTTTTCGCGAATCTGCCAGAAATGGCCTTTTGCGCGTGCCACCACAAAGTCCGGATGACGCAATAAAGGCTGTAAGGCGATGACATCCGCTGCGGTTTGCCAGCCAAGTTCCACGCCCGGCGCGCGCTGATGCGGGCGCATAAACAGCTGCTCAAAGGCTTTACGTTGTGCCGGCGTTTGCAGGCGAAAACGCTCGCTGACGCTGGTGCCGTCTTCATCGAAATAGGTGGCTTTCAGCCATTCGCCTTTATCATCGCGTCCTTGCTCCAGCGTCATGCCGGCGCAGCGCAACACGCGCGCATCTTTCAGTTTCAGCGCCGCTTTCAGCATGTCATCCGGGTCGACCAGAATTTTGTCGCATTGATGGCAGCGCCGCGCGGCGATGTCATTCTCGGCGCCGCAATCCGGGCAGCTTTTGAAGCGAAAGCGATAATCACACTGTTCGCGCTCGCCTTCATCATCTTCCAGTACGCCCTGACAGCGGCGGCCAAAATGCTCGATAATGTGTCCATCTTCGGTGGTTTTGCCCCAAAAGGTATTGGCGAAACCGCAGGCGGGACAAAACACCTGCACCGGCTGATTGTCGCTGGCCCCTTTCGGCGCGCCGACTTCGGGGGTGAAAAGATCGTGTGGATTACCGGCGTAATCCAGCACCAGACAATCGGTTTTGCCGGGTGACAAGCGTAAACCGCGACCGACGATCTGCTGGTAGAGGCTAACGGATTCGGTAGGGCGCAAAATGGCGATCAAATCCACGTGGGGCGCGTCAAAGCCAGTGGTCAGAACGGCAACGTTGACCAGAAACTTCAGCTGCTGCGCTTTAAATGCACCAATCAAGCGGTCACGATCCTTTACTGCTGTTTCCGCCGAGACCAGCGCGCTGTTTTCAGGCAGCAGCGTGAGGATTTCACGGGCATGTTCCACGGTGGAGGCAAACACCATCACGCCACGGCGATCTTCAGCAAACTCAATAATCTGGCGAATAATATGCGGCGTTACGCGATGCTGTTGTTTCAGCTCGCGGTTGAGATCGGCTTCGCTAAACAGGCCATTATTTTGCGGGATCAGGCGGCTGAAATCGTACTGTACCACCGGCATATCTAAGCGCTCCGGCGGCACCAGAAAGCCATGTTTGATCATATAGCGCAGCGGCAGCTCATAAATGCAATCGCGGAACAGTGCTTTCTCATCGCCGCGCACCATGCCGTGATAGTGGAATTGGTAGATCCAGCCTTTGCCGAGACGGAAGGGCGTGGCGGTCAAACCCAACAGGCGCAACTGCGGATTGTGCTGCCGCAGGTGGGCGAACAGCAGCTGATACTGGCTCTCTTCGTTATCACTGATGCGGTGACACTCATCAACGATCACCAGTGAAAAGGCGCTATCGAAGCGGTTGAGATTGCGCGCCACCGACTGCACGCTGCCAAACACCACTTTGCTTTCGCTCTGCTTGCGCTGCAAACCCGCGGCGAAGATGTCTGCTTCAAGTCCATAAGCCTGATATTTGCTGTGATTCTGCTCCACCAGCTCTTTGACGTGGGCCAGCACCAATACCCGTCCACGCGCTAGCCGCGCCAGTTCAGCAATCACCAGACTCTTACCCGCGCCGGTCGGCAGCACAATCACCGCAGGCGTGGTATGGCGACGAAAGTGGTTGAGGGTGGCGTCAACCGCCTCTTGTTGGTATGGGCGCAGGGAGAATGACATCGGGGCAAACTTTTTTCTGGAACGGACGCGCATTATGCCATGAAAGCCAGTTAAACGCAGGTTCACTACTGTTAGCACTCTAAGGATCAAGCTATACTGCCCACACTTTCTTAACGGACAAAAACACCGTTTCAGTTTCCCCCGCAGTAACAGGCAAAGCGAATTCATGCGACTCGAAAAATTCATATCTCAGCAACTGGAAGTTAGCCGTGCTATCGCCGGACGCGAAATCCGCGCCAAAAAAGTCACCATTAACGGCGAAGTTGTGCGCGATGCGGCATACAAAGTACAGCCAGACGATGAAGTCGAATACGACGGCAATCCGCTGGTGGTGCAGCAAGGACCGCGCTATTTCATGCTGAACAAGCCGCAGGGTTACGTCTGCTCAACCGACGATCCCGATCATCCCACCGTGCTGTTCTTTATCGAAGAACCCGCAGCGTTCAAGCTGCATGCGGCGGGCCGTCTGGATATCGACACCACCGGTTTGGTGCTGCTGACCGACGATGGCCAATGGTCACACCGCATTACCTCACCGAAGCATCACCTGGAAAAAACCTATCTGGTGGAAGTGGAGGAGCCAATCGATCCTGTCCTGGTTGAGAAGTTCGCTGCGGGTGTACAGCTGCACAATGAAAAAGAGCTCACCAAGCCGGCCGTGCTAGAGATTCTCGATGAGAAAGCCGCCCGTTTGACCATCAGCGAAGGGCGTTACCATCAGGTCAAACGCATGTTTGCGGCGATGGGTAACCATGTCTCAGCGCTGCATCGCGAACGTATTGGTGACATTGAGCTGGATGAAGATCTCGGCGAAGGTGAATATCGTGAACTGACCCAGCAAGAGGTCGACAGCATCGGCCTGCCAGAAGAACTCAAACAACGTAAATAGCGGGAGAACGCGGTGCGCAAGGAAAAGAATTCACCGGTCGGTTTAGTGGTCATCCTCGGATTGCTGGCAATGCTGATGCCGCTCTCTATCGATATGTATCTGCCGGCCATGCCGCAAATCGCCCATGAGTTTGCGGTTTCGGCGGGCAGCGTGCAGATGACGCTCAACCTTTACATCCTCGGTTTCGCCATTGGCCAGTTAGTTTATGGTCCACTGGCTGACAGCTACGGACGTAAACCGGTGATTGTGCTGGGAACGCTAATTTTTGCCTGCGCCGCCGCGGCTTGCGCGCTGTCACAAACCATCGATCAGCTGATCTTTATGCGCTTCCTGCACGGCTTATCGGCCGCCGCTGCCAGCGTGGTGATCAACGCCTTAATGCGCGACACCTACTCGAAAGAGGACTTCTCGCGCATGATGTCATTCGTGATGCTGGTGACCACCATCGCGCCGCTGCTGGCACCGATTATCGGTGGCTGGCTGCTGTTGCTGTGGAACTGGCACGCTATTTTCTGGACGCTGGCAGGTGCCGCGCTGTTCACCACCATGCTGGTCGTGACGCAAATTCGTGAAACGCTCAAGCCCGAACAGCGCCAGCGCTTTCATCTGCGGACCACGCTGGGCAACTTTGTGGCGCTGGTGCGCCACAAGCGCGCCTTCAGTTACATGCTGGCGAGCGGTTTCTCCTTTGCCGGATTATTCACCTTCCTCAATGCCGGTCCGTTTGTCTACATCGAAGTAAACCACGTTT
Organism: Pantoea endophytica; assembly: GCF_002858935.1. GTDB lineage: Bacteria > Pseudomonadota > Gammaproteobacteria > Enterobacterales > Enterobacteriaceae > Pantoea > Pantoea leporis. The sequence goes on from NZ_PJRT01000029.1 coordinate 189,220, forward strand.
CCCCGCAGAACTTCGGCTATTACTTTGGCCTGAACGTGGTGTTCCTGTTCATGATGACGTTGATCAACAGCCGCGCCGTGCGCCGTTTTGGTCCGGTGAAAATGTTCCGCATGGGATTGTTGATTCAGTTCGCGATGGGCGTTTGGCTGTTGATTTCCAGCGCGCTGGATTTGGGCTTCTTGTCGCTGGTGTTTGGCGTGGCGATGTTTATTGGCTGCGTCTCGACGGTGTCGTCGAACGCGATGGCGGTGATTCTGGATGAGTTTCCGCATATGGCGGGCACCGCTTCTTCGCTGGCGGGAACGCTGCGTTTTGGCGTCGGTGCTTTAGTCGGCGCGCTGCTCTCATTAGTCAGCATTAACAGCGCCTGGCCGATGGTTGCCACCATTGCGCTGTGCGCCACAATTTCGATTGTGCTGTTCACCTATGCTTCGCGGCCTCAACAGCCGGCGTGACATCCCCAGGGTCGTCATAAATGGCGACCTGGCCTCTCTTAATTCTTCTCCCTCACTCGCTAATCCCCATTCATTCGTTATGCTTAATGTTTCCATTATGTGAAAATTTAGAGATAAAAAAGTAACGATAATGCGTCTAAAATGATTGTTAACCGCAGCCGAACACGGTAAACATAGGCATAAATGTGAGAAGCCTCGCAAATTATAAATTGGCTACACGCTTTGTGTTTAAAACGAGAAGGCAGACTGAATTGGTATTCAGAGCTAATCAGGTTGGGATTCACCACGTTGTGCCGTCGTCGTGAATAAAGTTAACGTCTCTGGGGGCCGTATAACTATGCTGCAACTTTCCGTTGTGCATCGCTTGCCACAACATTATCGCTGGTCGCTGGAACATGCGGGTGAAATTGTGCGTCAGGAAGCAGCGAATGGCGTGCATGCCGAAGATTTAGTAGTGCTGCGCCTGCTGAGTCATGATGGTCATCCGGCGCTGGAAATTCTGCACCAGCTGAAGGAGACGCTGGCGCAAATTCAGGTCGAGTGCAAAATCGCCGAGTGTGAAGGGCAGCCTTGCCTGCTGATTCAACGTGATGACGAAAGCGCGACCAACTGCTGCCTGAAAAATCAGGGTGTCGCTATCGCCGAAACCTTTGATGGTCACTGACTTAGATCTTTTCCCTGCGCAGACGCCAGTAGCTGCCGCGTGTAATCGGCTGCTGGTGCGTTAAACAGCGTTTCGCAATCACCTTGCTCCACCACTTCACCCTGACGCAGCACAATCAGCTGATGACAGAGCGCGCGCACCACCTGCAAATCATGGCTGATAAACAGATAGGCGAGCTGATGCTGCTGCTGCAAACGGCGCAGTAAGGTGAGAATTTGCTTCTGCACCGAGCGGTCCAGCGACGAGGTGGGTTCATCCAGCACAATCAGCTGCGGCTCAAGGATCAACGCGCGGGCGATCGCGATGCGCTGGCGCTGACCGCCTGAAAACTCCGCCGGATAGCGCGAGCGGCTGTCGGCATCGAGCCCCACTTCCTGCATCACCGCAATCACTTTGGCTTCCTGCTCCGCACTGCTCAGTTCCGGGCGATGCACCGCTAAACCTTCCGCAATCACCTGTTGCACCGTCATGCGCGGATTGAGCGACGAATTGGGATCCTGAAACACCACCTGAATGCGCTGGCGCAGCGGCAATAACTGCTTTGGCAACAGCTGATGCAGCGGCTGATCGTCAAACCAGATCTCACCGCGCGCGCTAATTAAACGCAGCAGCGCCAGGCCCGTTGTGCTTTTGCCCGAGCCCGATTCGCCCACCAGTCCGAGGCTTTCGCCACGCCGCAGGGTAAAGCTAAGATCCTTCAGCGCCATCTTCTCTGCCACAGTGCGACGCAGCAATCCCCGCCGGATCGGGAAACCAACCTGTAAATTCTTCACCTGCAACAGCGATTGCGCATCCAGCAGCGGCACCGGTTCGCCATCCGGCTCGGCGGCGATCAGTTCGCGCGTATAGGGCTGCTGCGGCTGGCTGAACAGCATATCGCAGCGATTGTGTTCCACAGCGCGGCCATTGCGCATCACCGTGACGCTATGCGCCAGCTGACGCACGATATTCAGGTTATGGGTGATGAACAGCATGCCCATGTTGAGTTCACGCTGCAGTTCGCACAGCAGTTGCAGAATCTGCGCCTGAACCGTCACATCCAGTGCGGTGGTCGGTTCATCGGCGATCAGCAGCTTCGGCTGGGTTAGCAGCGCCATGGCGATCATCACGCGCTGTCGCTCACCACCAGAAAGCTGGTGCGGAAAATCCTGCAAGCGCGATGCCGCATGGCGAATGCCGACGCGATCCAGGCAGCTCAGCATTTCGCCACGCGCGGCTTCGCGCCGCATGCCGCGATGCACCGACAGCACTTCATACAGCTGCTTCTCCACGTTATGCAGTGGATTGAGCGACACCATCGGCTCCTGAAAAATCATCGCCATCTGGTTGCCACGCAGCCCGCGCAGGGTGCGTTCGCTGGCTTGTAAAATATCCTGGCCGTTAAACAGAATTTCGCCTTGCGGATAGTTGACCGGCGGCTGCGGCAATAAGCGCATGATCGACAGCGCAGTCACGCTTTTACCGGAACCGGATTCGCCCACCAGCGCCAGCGTTTCGCCGGCGTCAATCTGCAGCGAAATGTCTTCTACCACGCGGCGATCCTGAAAGGCCACCGCCAGATGATTCACCGTTAACAGGCTCATTTAGCGTCCTCGACTCGGGTCAAAGGCATCGCGTACCGCTTCGCCGATAAAGATCAGTAACGACAGCAGCAGAGCGAGGGCAAAGAAGCCTGCCAGTCCCAGCCACGGCGCCTGTAAATTGTTTTTGCCCTGTAACAGCAGCTCGCCAAGCGAGGGCGATCCCACCGGCAAACCAAAACCCAGGAAGTCCAGCGAAGTTAGTGTGGTGATTGAGCCGCACAGAATAAACGGCAAAAACGTCAGCGTGGCGACCATAGCGTTGGGCAGCATGTGGCGCAGCATAATGCGGCTATCGCTGACGCCGAGCGCACGCGCCGCACGGATATAATCGTAGTTGCGCGCACGCAGGAATTCGGCGCGCACCACGCTTACCAGGCTCATCCAGCCAAACACCACTGTTACCAGCAGCAGCCACCAGAAGCCGGGCTGAATCACGCTGGAGAGCAGAATCAGCAGGAACAGCGACGGCATGCCGGACCACACCTCAATCAGGCGTTGACCCACCAGATCAATGCGGCCACCGAAGTAGCCTTGCACCGCGCCGACTACGATGCCAATCACGCTGGAGAACAGCGTCAGCATGATGCCGAACAGCAATGAGATGCGCGTGCCATACAGCAAGCGTGCCAGCACATCACCACCGTTAGCATCGGTACCGAGCCAGTTTTGCGCCGAAGGTGGCGAAGGGAAGGGCACATCGGTGGCGAAGTTGATGGTGCTGTCGCTGAAGCGAATCGGTGCCCAGATCGCCCAACCTTGTTGATCGATGCGCTGCTTCAGCCAGGGATCCTGATAATCGGCAGGCGTAGAGAAATCACCACCGTAATCACTTTCGCTGTAGTTGAACAGCAGCGGCACATACCAGCGTTGCTGATAATGCACCAGCAGCGGTTTGTCGTTAGCCAGCAGCTCAGCGCCCAGTGACAGAACAAAAATGATCAGGAAAATCCACAGCGACCAGTAACCGCGACGGTTATGGCGAAAACGCTGCCAGCGCTGCTGGTTAACCGGAGATAAGCGCATCAGCGTCCCTCAAAATCAATGCGCGGATCGACCAGCGTATAGGTCAGATCGCTAAGAATGTTCATCAGCAGGCCAATCAGGGTGAAGATGTAAAGCGTGCCAAACATTACCGGATAGTCGCGCTGAATAGTGGCGTCATAGCCGAGCAGGCCCAAACCATTGAGTGAGAACATCACCTCTATCAACACCGAGCTGGTGAAAAACATGCTGATAAAGGTGGCGGGGAAACCGGCGATCACCAGCAGCATGGCGTTGCGGAACACGTGGCCGTACAGCACGCGCTTCTCATCCAGCCCTTTGGCGCGCGCGGTGACCACATATTGTTTGCGGATCTCATCAAGGAACGAGTTTTTAGTCAGCATAGTCAGCGTGGCGAAACCGCCAATCACCGTAGCCAGCACCGGCAGCGTGATGTGCCACAGGTAATCGCTGATTTTGCTGTACCACGGCAGCGCATCAAACTGCGGTGACGTCAGGCCGCGCAGCGGGAACCAGTCGAAATAGCTGCCGCCGGCGAACAGCACAATCAGCATGATGCCGAACAGGAATGCCGGGATCGAATAGCCAATGATGATAAAAGTGCTGCTCCAGATATCGAAAGCGCTGCCGTTACGCACCGCTTTTTTAATGCCCAGCGGAATTGATACCAGGTAAATGATCAAGGTGCTCCACAATCCCAGGCTGATGGAGACCGGCAAACTCTCTTTGATCAGCTGCAGCACCGATGCGCTGCGGAACAGGCTGTCGCCGAAATCAAAACGAATGTAGTTCCACAGCATTTCACCGTAACGCTGCAGCAGCGGTTTATCGAAGCCATAGCGATGCTTAATTTCCGCGATCACTTCCGGATCGAGTCCGCGTGCGCCTCGATATTGGCTGTCGCCGGGATTGTCACGCATCAGCGCACCGCGCGCGCCGCTGTCGCCGCCGACTGAGCCGGGAATGCCGGTACTGTGACCAAACTGCACGTTGGCTAACGCCTGATCCACCGGGCCGCCCGGCGCAATCTGCACAATAAAGAAGTTCAGGGTGATGATCGCCCAAAGTGTCGGGATGATCAGCAGTAACCTGCGAAGAAAATAGGCTGCCAAACCGTGCTCCTCAGCGTCGATTGGCCGGCAATCGCCCGGCTTTGTTCACATCGTACCACCAGTTTTCCAGACCGGTAGCAAACGCGGGTTTAATCTCGGGATGGGAAAACTTGTCCCAATACGCCATGCGATCTTCCGCGCTGTACCACATCGGAATCATGTAGGCATTCCACAGCAGGATGCGATCCAGCGCCTGGCCGAGCGGCAGCAGCGCTTTCTCATCGCCCTGATGCTCAACGATCTGCTGCACAAAATGGTCGACGATGGGATCTTTCACGCGTGGCCTGTTCCAGGAAGAGTCAATAAATTGAGATTGCCAAATCGTTTGCAAGCTGGTCGAGGGCCATGGCATGGCGTAATAGAGCGATGGGATCATGTCGTAGTCGCCTTCGCGCATACGGCGGAGATATTGCGAGCTGTCAATCTGGCGCAGCGAGACCTGGATGCCAAGCCGTTGCAAGCTGTGCTGGAACGGCAACGCCCAGTCGTTTTGCGTACCGCTGCGCATCAGTAATTCGAAACGGAACGGCTGGCCGGATTTCACATTCACCAATTGCTGATTTCTGATTTCCCAACCCGCCGCTTTCAGCAAGTTCATGGCTTGCAACAGGTTGCCGCGGTCGAAACCGCTGCCGTCAGAACGTGGCGGGGCATACTCATTGTTGAACACTTCGGGCGGCAGCTGCGCTTTATAGGGCGCCAGCAGAATCAACTGCTCGGCTTTGGGATAGCCAAGCGCTGCATATTCAGTGTTCTGGAAATAGCTGCGCGTGCGTTTATAAGCGCCATAGAACAAGGCTTTGTTCATCCACTCGAAATCGAACGCCAGCGTGATGGCTTCACGCACGCGACGATCGGCGAACAGCGGTTTTTCGTTGTTAAATGCCAGCCATTGCGTGTCGGTGGAAACGGTGTTGGGAATGGTCGATTTGACGATGGCGTGACTGTCAAAGTTGCGACCGCGATATTGTGTCGCCCATTTCTTCGCTGAACTCTCTTCGCGCAAATCGTAAGCGCCGGCTTTAAAGGCCTCAAACGCCACGTTGTCATCAAGATAATAGTCATAACGCAAAGTATCGAAGTTAAAACGCCCGCGATTCACTGGCAGATTGGCGGCCCAGTAATCTTTCACCCGGCTGTACTGGATAAACTGACCCGATTTATAGGAGGTGACGCGATAAGGCCCGCTGGCCAGCGGCGGATAACCAATCGGCTCGTTAAACTTTTTGTTTTGCCAGAATTTTTCCGGGATGACCGGCAGCGTTAGCCAGCTGAGAATCCGATCTTTGTCCGGTTTCGGCATGTCGATACGCACGGTGAGACGGTTTAGCGCTTTCACTTGCACGTCACGAAACGCCACGCGGAACTGCGGCACACCTTCCGTCATGAATTTCTGGAAGGTGAAAGCCACATCCTGCGCGGTAATCGGTGTTCCGTCCTGAAACTGTGCATGAGGATTGATCGACACTTCCATCCAGCGATAGTCGTCGGGATAGCGCGCTGATTCCGCGATCAGCGGATAGTAGCTGCCAGGTTCATCATCGGAGGTGGTGAACAAGCCGTCATACAGCGTATCGGTACCGATGCCGGGATTGCCGCGCGAGGCGAAACGATTGAAGTTGTCGTAGGTGCCCACCACCGCCAGCGTGATCTTGCCGCCTTTGGGCGCGGCGGGATTGGCGTAATCGTAGTGAGTGAAATTCACCGCATATTTCGGCTCGCCCAGCTTAGCGAAGGCATAGCTTTCATTGATGGTGGCGGCATGCAGCGGCGCAGTGGCGCTACAAATGAACAACGCTGTGACAAGACGCAGCAGCATAAGTGGGGCGATCTCCTGTGGTGTTCCGCACTTTATGGTAGCAGTTTCATGGGGTTCGCGTGATGTTAACTCAGCGCGCGCTGGCGTTGATAATAGCTGACGAGGTTTTCGGGGCGTAACGGACGACTAAACAGATAGCCCTGCAAATGCGTCACGCCGCGATTCACCAGCCACGCCGCCTGATCGCCCGTTTCGACCCCTTCAGCCACAGTTTTGAGATTGAGTTTTTTCGCCAGCAGCAGCACTGCATCAAGCACCGGTGAGGTGACAGTTTCTGTACCAATGCTTTGCACAAAGCCGCGATCGATTTTCAGGTAATCGAACGGATATTTTTCCAGATAGATCAGCGCGCTATGCCCGGTACCGAAATCATCAATCGCTATTTTAAAATTGTTCTCATGTAGCCAGGCGAAGATTTCTCCCGCGCTTTTTTCACCGACCATGCTGCGTTCGGTAATTTCAAACACATAGTTGAAGTGATCGGTGGGCATGATGTTAATCCATGCCTGGACATCGCGCCGGAAGCTCTCTGAGGCGAGATGCAGCGGCGAGAGATTGAGGCTCAGGCGCGTGCCGCGCGGCAGCTGTTTACAGAGAAACTGGGCATCGCGCGCCACCAGCGTGAACAGATGCTGAGTGAGCGGAATAATCAGGTTTTGCGCTTCGGCGTAGCTGATAAAGGCATCCGGCGCAATCATGCCTTCAGTGGGATGCGTCCAGCGCAGCAGCGCTTCCACGCCGTAGGGTTGTCCATCGTGCGCAGTGACCAGCGGCTGGTATTCAACATGAAACTGGCCACGTTTAATGCCCTGCATGATCTCTTTGCCCGGCCGCTGATGTCGCGTCAGCAATAACCCGCTTAGCGCGGAAATCAGCAGTGAGAAGAGTATGCCGGTCAGCAACGTCAGTGAGTAATCGCGTGGCGCTAAGGTGGTGCCAAACAGCACGAAGCGTAGATCGCTGTTATTAAAGGCTATTTCATGTAGCGATGCCGGTAAATCACTCGCGCGTACCACGTTGTTGCTGCCGCTCAACAGCGCTTTGTTGCCGACCACCAGCGCCATGCCAGTGATTTCGGGATGATAAGAGGCCAGCAGCTGATAAGGCGTCAGGCTGATGTTCATGGTGGCGAAAAGGCCGGTCTCGGCTGAACCTGGATTTTTCACCCATAGCACCAGCGCCGGTTTCTTCGGTAGCAATGGCGTGCCTTCCAGCAAGCGCATATCGCGATCGCGTTCCAGTTCAGACTCAGGAGAAATATCGTTGGCTGGCATCAGAAAAGCGCCGGTGGCAGAAGAGCAGTAAGCGTTGCCATCACGCACCAGCAGGATGGCGCGGATATTACCGGCAAAGGCGGCGCGAGAAGTGAGCTCACGACTGACGTTGTTGCAGGCTAACTGGGTGTATTGCTGTAAGGGATAAAGTGTATCGACCAGGCTTGCTATCACCTGTTGTAAATCGTCGCGGCTGTGTGCCAGAAGCTGTTCGTGTTGTTGTACACGTTTTTGCCAGGTGAGTGTTAATAGCACGGTGACAAAAAGCAGAAAGAATGCCGCGCCGATAATCGCGCTATGCCAGGCGATACGGCGTGAATAACTGCTGTGGTGTTTTAATGTCCCTGACAGTGGCATGGAGTGCATTCCCCTTGTCTTGCCATTTTTTATTATGTTTATCTTTTGGTCACTACCCACTTCAGACCGCAGCCACGGTGATAACGGTGTCTGCAGCGCAATATCTGGGTATCAGGAAGTCAACGAGAATATAACGAGAGCGCGAAGAATGTCTCGTTATATTTTTGATTCTCAATTACTTTTTATCGGTTGGATTTGAGTTAAAAACTACGGGCGAAAAAAAACGCTGCCGGGGCAGCGTTTCTGATTCTCTGGCTGAGAGGATCATCAAAGAAATACGTTAGCTTGGGTTTTTAGCAAGAACCCGACGCGCTTCGCGGTAACGATTTTTCCAATAACTGTCATTCAGGTTGGAAATCATTACGCCACTGCTGGTGGACGCGTGAACAAAGTTATCGTTGCCAAGATAGATGCCCACGTGGCGACCGGTAGAACCGGCGCGGAACAGCACTAAGTCACCAGCGCGCAATTTATTGCGTGAAATCTCTTTGCCGGTGTCTTGCTGTTCAGACGTTGAGCGTGGCAAATCTAAACCGAACTGCTCGCGAAAGGTGCGCTGAACAAAAGCAGAACAATCAATGCCGCGTTTGGTGTCGCCGCCTAAGCGATAACGTACACCTTTCCAGTCACTGTACTGTTCCATGATGCGGGACTTAACGTCCACGTTCTGCACCATCTGTTCAAATTCGTCCTGAGACGCTTGAAGTAAAAAACCATTCTGGTTGTTAACTTCATGATTCTCGTTATTCGCGTTCTGACCGTTATGGGTACTGCTGCATGCTGATAAAAGTGTTGCGAGTGCTACCGCGGGAATGATCCGCCTGAGGTATCTCAGAATTGGTTGAGACTTGACCATTGTACGTGTTTTCCTTCGATTTCCTTACGACAGGATGTCGTCAGCCAGATGACAAAACGGGTTGAGATTAATAAGTACGACCGTCTAAGACAAATCCTTAATTACTAAAATGTGTTAATGCACACATTTTTGTCGCTTTCAGCACCGCATTTTATGCTGTTGCTTACTAATCGGATTCGAGGTTAACCGATTACAGACCGCGTGGCGAGTGCTTTTATATAAATATTCAAAGGTTTTTTCGATGTGAAATCAATCTGTAACACAATGGCGAGTTTATCAACAATTGGCAGCGATTTAATAGCCAAACAGCGGTGCAATAAGGGGGTAATTCTGGCGCTAAGGCCGATTTTAAGAGGGTTCGGGCTGGACAACTTAGGATTAAGGCTATTGTTCCGCGTTTTTCATCATAATCTTTTCTTTTACCTGAATAATGTTAGTTTGCTAATAGTTTATTCAGGTTTTAAATAAGCGCGAGCGACTGACTTTTTGTTCTATGATCACTCGCGCTTAACAATTACGTGCGCGGCTTATATTTGCCCGGCAACGAACGGTTTAGCCAATTCACCAGCTTGTCGCTGAAGGGCGTTAACAGGCACCAGCTCATGCCAACCAGCACGACTGACAATGAACCCACAGCGATATCAGTAAACCAGTGCGCACCCGCCATCACACGTGGCAGAGCAAACACCACGGTAATCATCAACCCCACCAGAAACGCGCGGAAGCCGAAATAGCGCCACATAAAGCAGGTGAAGATCATCAGCATCATGCCGTGGTCGCCAGGGAAGCTATCTTTAGAGGCATCTTTGGCCGGGATGCCGGTCAGTTCGCTTACGCGATGCACATTCTCAAAGAACAGCGTTGGGCTGGAGTGCTGTACCGGCAGCAGATGACCGAGCTGGTTCAGTACTACCGCGCTCAGCAGCATCGTGATGCCAATGGCCAGCAAACGGCGGCGACCTTGCGGTGTCTCGCGACGCCAGTAGCTTAAATAGAGCAAACCCATAGCCAGCAGCGAAACCACATCGAAACCGCGGAAGTTAGTGATGGCCACTAACAGTGCGAAACCGTGATGATCAACCATCTGGTCATTGAAGCCATAAAAGATGGCTTTATCGATCCCAAACCAGAACCCGTGATCCGGCGGCAGGTACCATGAAAGGAAAAGCATCACACCCAGTGCATTCAGCAGCAGGATGGTGACTAATCGAGAAGCGCGCATAGAAAATAGACTCAAAGTGAAAACAACGGGGCAACCTAACGCATCTAATTTAAACGAATCTTCAACAAAGCGGTCTGCAAAAGGTTCCAGTCAGCAGGCTGATGATGAATCAATTCGATGCGGCTATCAGGCGGTGTAGTAGGGCGGGTTTCTATAAACAAATCGTCGCCCTGGCGATTGATATTCACTAAACCATCGGCAGTACGCAACACACCTTTAACGCGATCAACCGGCGCATGCCTTGCCCACTCTAGCGCTTTGATCGTATCAAACACGGTTTCACCATCGAAAATCCAGCCACAGGAAGCATAGTCCTGGCCTTCATTTAGCGCACGACGCCAGCGCGCCTGGCCATCCAGTTTCAGTGCGGCCAAGCCTTGTGGACGTGAATTATGGTGGTGATGTGATGCATCGGGAACCGCACGATCCGCCAAGGCGGGTTGAGTCAACAGCGCGGGATCGATGTGTCCCCACGCCGCTTCCACCATCTGACGTTCGCCCAAAAATTGCTGCTGCCAATCCTGCAAACGCTGACGATCATTATCGCTCCAGCGATCGCTTTTGTTCGCCACGATGATATCGGCCGCCACCAGCTGATCGCGGAAATTCTCATTCTCCACTACGCGTGCGTCGGCAAGCTGGCGCGGATCGAGCAGCGTTAAGGTGGCATCCACCTGAATCCAGGGTTGATAGACGGCAGCACGCAGCATATTCAGCAGCTGTTTGGGATGGCCAAGGCCGGTGGGTTCGATAATCAGACGATCGGGTTTAGCCTGTTTCAGCAGCATGTTCAGCCCAACCTGCAGCGGCAAGCCGTTAACGCAGCACATGCAGCCGCCGGGAATCTCTTTCAGCGTGGCACCGCGATCGGCGAGCAGTGCGCCGTCGATGCCAATTTCGCCAAATTCGTTGACCAGAATCGCCCAGTTTTCATCCGCGGGTTTATTGGCTAACAGATGCAGCAGAGTGGTGGTTTTTCCGCTGCCGAGAAATCCGGTGATGAGGTTTACGCGCGTCACAAAAGGGCTCCCAAAAAAAGAGAATAAATCGCACGCGGATGAGAGGCATCCGGCGCGCACGGCCTTGTTATACTATAACAATCACCGGGCGCCGGACGGAAGCACGTTATGAATCAGCGCGTCCCATATAACGACGTTCCGCAATATGAATGCGGATGCGATCGCCATTGCTCAGGTATTCCGGCACCTGAATGGATAAGCCGGTGCTCATGCCTGCGGGTTTGGAGCGAGCGCTGGCGGAGGCGCCTTTAATGCCCGGCGAGGTATCAACAATTTCCATATCGACGGTTTGTGGCAGTTCAAGCGCCAAGACCTGGCCATCCATCGTCAGCACCTGAATGCCGGGAATGCCACCTTCAGGAATAAACAGTAGCTCTTCTTCAATTTGCTCTTTTTTGAAGTTGTACGGCGTGTAGTCTTCGTCATCCATAAACACATACTCATCACCATCTATATAAGAGAAGGTGACGGCGCGGCGGCTAAGCGAAATGGCGTCAATAATATCGTCGCCTTTGAAGCGCTCTTCCACTTTCAGGCCGGTGCGGACATCGGTAAAACGCATTTTATAGAGCGTCGCGGCACCGCGAGCACTTGGGCTCTGTACATCAATGTCTTTCACCAGCAACAGTTTGCCGTTCCAGGTGACAGCCATCCCTTTTTTGATTTCATTTGCCTTTGGCATGGTGGTTTTCTCGCTGACAGGAGGTTAATGCGCGTCACGTTACTCGCGCGGCGAAAAACTGGCAAGTCAGCCAATGTAAAATTGTTGCCGGTGCATGGCATTCGCGGTCTGGGACTGTTATTGTCGCGGCGAATTGTCTACAGGAGCGCATGATGTTTTGTCGTGACCAGTGCGGTGCCTGTTGCACAGCCCCCTCAATCTCGTCCCCGATTCCTGGCATGCCGCACGGCAAGCCGGCCAACACGCGTTGCGTGCAGCTTGATGAGCAACAGCGTTGCAAAATCTTTGGTTCACCGCTGCGTCCGGCGGTCTGTGCTGGCTTACAGCCCAGCGCCGAAATGTGTGGCAGCAGCCGTGATAGCGCCATGACATTTCTGCTTAAACTGGAAGCCGAGACGGCGCCCTGAAGCACTGCTGACGCATAGCTGAATAATTGGGCTTAATGCCGTTGCTCTGTACAGCAAAAGCATCAGCCTGCCTGCCGGTAAAAATCTTAAATCCAACATGAAGTGTGCGGAACGTCAAAAATCTGCTACTCAGATCGCGCATTTTCTTGCCTGCTGTACGTGGCTGTACCATATTCCCTGAAACGTTTCAGCGTTGTCACTCCGGCTAAGTCCGCGATGCACAGCAGCTTTTTTCACCATCTAGCTGAAACGATTCAATACAGCAAGCGAGGAGAGATATGTTCCAGCTCGAAGTTCAGGCCATTCATACCGGTGCTAGCGCACAGAATAAAGAAGAGGCCATTCGTCAGGTTGCCGCTGCGTTAACCGCTGCAGGCAATGTGGCCGAAGGCTACGTTAACGGCATGCTGGCGCGCGAACAGCAAACCACCACTTTCCTGGGTAACGGCATCGCCATTCCGCACGGCACCACCGACACCCGCGACCTGGTGCTGAAAACCGGTGTCCAGGTTTATCAGTTCCCGCAGGGCGTGGATTGGGGCGAAGGGCAAACGGCGTATGTGGCGATCGGTATTGCCGCTAAATCGGATGAACACCTCGCGTTGCTGCGCCAGCTCACTCACGTATTAAGTGATGACAGCATTGCTGAACAGCTAAAAACCGCCTCGGCGGAAGATCTGCGAGCGCTGCTGATGGGCGAAAACCAGGCCGCAGAATTCAAATTCGATACATCGCTGATTGCCGTTGATGTGGCGGCCAGCGATTTAATCACGTTACAGGCACTGAACGCCGGACGTCTGCAGGCTGCAGGCGCGGTGGACGCGTCCTTTATTGCTGACGTGATTTCCCGCGCCCCGCTGAGCCTTGGTCAGGGCATCTGGCTGAGCGACAGCGCCAACGGCAATCTCGGCAGCGCAGTGGCCGTAAGCCGCGCGGCTGCGCCATTCCAGCATCAGGGCGAAAACGTCGCGCTGCTGCTGACCGTGGCGGCTAACGATCAGCGTCCGCTGGAAGTGCTGGGCTATCTCAGCAACCTGCTGCTCAGCAACAAAGCTGAACGTCTGCTGAAGGCCGATGCCGCCGGTATTCTGGCGCTACTGACCAGCGAAGTCGATGAAGCTGCCGAGCTGCTGACCGCTGAATTCACCATCCGCAACGAACACGGTCTGCATGCGCGTCCGGGTACGGCGCTGGTGACCGTCATCAAGCAGTTTAACAGCGACATCACCGTAACTAATCTCGATGGCAGCGGTAAGCCTGCTAACGGCCGCAGCCTGATGAAAGTCGTTGCGCTCGGTGTGAAAAAAGGCCATCGCCTGCGCTTCACCGCCAGCGGCGAAGATGCACAGCAGGCGCTGAACGCAATTGAAGAAGCGATCAATTCTGGTTTAGGCGAGGGGGTTGCATGAGCCGTCGTGTCGCAACAATTACCTTAAACCCGGCTTACGATCTGGTCGGATACACGCCAGAAATTGAGCGCGGCGAAGTCAACCTGGTGAAAACCACCGGCCTGCACGCGGCGGGTAAAGGCATCAACGTTGCCAAAGTGCTGAAGGATCTCGGTATTGATGTCACCGTCGGCGGTTTCCTCGGCAAAGAGAATCAGGACGGCTTTCAGCAGCTGTTCAGCGAACTCGGCATCGCCAACCGTTTTCAGGTGGTGCAGGGCCGTACGCGTATTAACGTTAAGCTGACCGAAAAAGACGGCGATGTGACCGACCTGAATTTCTCTGGCTTTGAGGTCACCGCGCAGGATTGGGAGCGCTTCACCGCCGATTCTCTCACCTGGCTCGGCCAGTTCGACATGGTGTGCGTCAGCGGCAGCCTGCCAGCCGGCGTGGCGCCAGAAGCCTTCACCAAATGGATGAGCGATCTGCGCACGCTGTGCCCGTGCATCATCTTCGACAGCAGCCGCGAAGCGCTGGTCGCCGGTCTGAAAGCCGCGCCGTGGCTGGTGAAACCGAACCGCCGCGAGCTGGAGATTTGGGCTGGTCGCAAACTGCCTGCGCTGCAGGACGTGATCGGTGCTGCACATGAACTGCGTGAGCAAGGTATTGCGCACGTAGTGATTTCTCTCGGTGCGGAAGGTGCGCTGTGGGTGAATGCCTCCGGCGAATGGATCGCCAAACCGCCTGCCTGCGAAGTGGTCAGCACCGTCGGTGCCGGCGATTCGATGGTCGGCGGCCTGATTTACGGCTTGCTGATGCGTGAATCCAGCGAGCACACGCTGCGTCTGGCGACGGCAGTGGCGGCGATGGCCGTCAGCCAAAGCAACGTTGGCGTGAAAGATCGTACCCAGTTGGCCGCGATGATGGCGCGCGTCGACTTACAACCCGTTAACTAACAGCAGGAGAGCGATAATGAAAACGCTGCTGATAAAAGATTCTTTACTGGGACTGGCGTCAGGACATCTGGCGCTGGAACGTTTACGCGCGACGGCGGCACAAGCTGGCCTGACGCTGACCGATAATGCCGCCGAAGCAGAACTGGTGCTGGTTGCTGGTCACAATGTGCCGCAGGACGCAGAGCTGGCCGGTAAATCGCTGGCGCTGGTTGATGTGCAGCAAGCGCTGCGCGATCCGCTGGCGGCAATCAATCAAGCCAAAGCGAGTGCCAAAACCTGGCAGCCTGCTGCTGCAACCGCTGCCGCGCCAGTAGCTGCGCAGAGCGCTGCTCAGAAACGCATCGTGGCGGTGACCGCCTGCCCAACCGGCGTGGCGCATACCTTTATGGCTGCTGAAGCTATTCAGGCCGAAGCGACCAAGCGTGGCTGGTGGGTGAAAGTTGAAACCCGTGGTTCTGTGGGCGCAGGCAACGCGATTACCCCAGAAGAAGTGGCGGCGGCCGATCTGGTGATCGTCGCGGCTGATATCGATGTGGATCTGGCGAAATTTGCCGGTAAGCCGATGTACCGCACCTCAACCAGTCTGGCGCTGAAGAAAACTGCGCAGGAGCTGGATAAAGCGCAGGCCGAAGCGAAAACCTATCAGCCGAGCGGCAATCAGGCTGCCAGCGCACAGGGCGACAGCAAAGAGAAAGCCGGTGCCTATCGTCACCTGCTGACTGGCGTTTCGTACATGCTGCCGATGGTGGTTGCCGGTGGTTTGAGCATCGCGCTGTCATTTGCCTTTGGTATCACCGCATTTAAAGAGCCGGGCACCTTAGCGGCGGCACTGATGCAGATCGGTGGCGGCAGCGCCTTCGCGCTGATGGTGCCGGTGTTAGCCGGTTTCATTGCCTTCTCGATTGCGGATCGTCCGGGTCTGACGCCTGGTTTGATTGGCGGTATGATCGCCACCAGCATTAACGCTGGTTTCCTGGGCGGTATCATCGCCGGTTTCATTGCCGGTTACGCTGCGAAAATGCTGAGCAGCAAAGTGAAACTGCCGCAGAGTATGGAAGCGCTGAAGCCGATTCTGATTATTCCGCTGGTGGCGAGTTTAATTACCGGTTTGCTGATGATTTACGTGGTAGGTAAGCCGGTGGCGGGCATCATGACTGGCCTGACAACCTGGCTGGCCAATATGGGTACCGCGAACGCGGTACTGCTGGGCGCGATTCTCGGTGGCATGATGTGTACCGACATGGGCGGTCCGGTGAACAAAGTAGCCTATGCGTTTGGTGTTGGTCTGCTGAGTTCACAAACCTACGCACCGATGGCGGCCATTATGGCAGCCGGTATGGTACCACCGCTGGCGATGGGCCTGGCGACGCTGGTTGCGCGTCGTAAGTTCAACAAAGGTCAGCAGGAAGGTGGTAAAGCGGCGCTGGTGCTCGGTCTGTGCTTCATCTCTGAAGGTGCGATTCCGTTTGCGGCGCGTGATCCAATGCGTGTGCTGCCGTGCTGTATCATTGGCGGCGCGGTAACCGGTGCGATTTCCATGGCGATTGGCGCGAAACTGATGGCACCGCACGGTGGTCTGTTCGTCCTGCTGATTCCAGGCGCGATTACCCCAGTATTGGGTTATCTGCTGGCGATTGTGATTGGTACTGCGGTAGCGGGACTTGGCTACGCCATCCTGAAACGTCCGGAAGAAGAGCTGGTTAAAGCCGCGTAATCTTCGTCAGACATAAAAAAAGGGAGCTGCGGCTCCCTTTTGTTTAATCAGATAATTAACCCTGCTGCTCCGACTTCAACCACGCAATCTCATCCTTCCAGATATCCGGATTAATGGTTTCCAGAATCATGGGAATGCCGTCAAAACGTTTATCTTTCATCAGCCAGCTAAACGCGGTTTTACCGATATTGCCTTCACCCAGACTGTGATGGCGGTCGACGCGACTGCCCAGCGTGCTCTTGGCATCATTCAGGTGCATACCGCGCAGATACTGGAAACCAACGATGCGCTCAAAGTCGCTGAAGGTCTCGGCGCAGGCTTCTTCGGTACGCAGGTCGTAACCGCCCGCAAAGGCGTGGCAGGTATCAATGCACACGCCAACGCGCGACTTATCTTCCACGTGCTCAATAATGGTGGCGAGGTGCTCGAAGCGGAAACCGAGATTGCTGCCCTGACCGGCGGTGTTTTCGATCACCGCCACCACGCTGCTGGTTTTATCCAGCGCGATGTTGATCGATTCGGCGATACGCTTCAGGCAGGCTTCTTCTTCAATCTGCTTCAGATGGCTGCCCGGATGGAAGTTCAGCAAGGTCAAACCCAACTGCTCGGCACGCTGCATCTCATCGAGGAAAGCCTCGCGTGATTTCTCCAGCGCTTCCATCACCGGATGGCCGAGGTTAATTAAATAGCTATCGTGCGGCAGAATCTGCGCGGAGGTGAAGTTGTAACGATCGCAGGCGGTTTTAAACGCATCGATCACTTCTCCTGACAGCGGTGCGGCTTTCCACTGGCGCTGATTTTTGGTGAACAGCGCAAAGGCTGTGGCTTCGAGTTCGTGGGCACGGATAACTGCCTGGTCCACGCCGCCTGATGCACTGACATGTGCGCCGATATATTTCATGCCGCTCTCCTGATTGGGCGATTGCTGCTGCAAAGCTGCCCATCATAGCGGATGCGGTTACGCCATGAAATGTTGCACCAGCACATTGAGTGCTCCGCCGCCGAGAATTAACCAGCCAAACATCACCAATCCCAGCAGCAACGGTTTACAACCGGCCTGTTTCAGGGCGCTGAAGCGCGTAGTCAAACCCAGCGCGGCCATCGCCATCGCCAGCAGCAGATTGGCCAGCTGATTCAGCGTGCTAACAATATTGGCAGGCAGCAGATGCAGCGAGTTAAACAGCGCCACCACAATAAACAGCAGCGCGAACCAGGGAAAACGAATCGTTTGTTGCTGTGCGTTGTGGCTGCGCTGACGTTTCAGCCAGCTTCCCAGTATCAGCAAGAAGGGCGCTAACATCATCACGCGCAGCATTTTGGCAATCACGGCGGTGTTTTCGGCCTCGGCACCCATCGCATGTCCTGCCGCGACAACCTGCGATACTTCATGCAACGTCGAACCCGTGAAGATACCGAAATGTTCCGCGCTGACCGTTGGAAGCAGCGACCACAACATCGGATACAGCACGATGCCAACGGTACCAAACAGCACCACAGTCGCAACAGCTACCGCCACTTTTGACGGCGCAGCCTTGACGATAGGTTCACTCGCCAGCACCGCCGCCGCACCGCAAATGCTGCTGCCCGCCCCAATCAGCCACACGGTTTCGCGATCCATCTTCAGCAGACGAATGCCGATAAAACAGGTCAGCAGGAAAGTGGAGCTGAGAACCATCACATCAATCAATACGCCGCTAAGACCGACATCAGCAATCTGCTGCACGGTAATACGAAAGCCATACAGGATGATGCCGAGGCGCAGCAAGCGCTGTTTCGCCAGCATTACGCCGCTGTCACAGGCGCCGGCCATCTGCGGATAAAGGGTGTTACCGAGCACGATGCCCAAAATAATCGCTAACGTCAGCGCACCGAATCCGGCCCCGGCCAACCAAGACTGATTGCTTAACCACGCCGTGGTACCGGCAATCGCCACGGTCAACAGCAAACCCGGCAGCCAGTGATGTAGATGAAACGGGGTTTTATTCACGCTTAACTCAGCCATACTTTTCTCCTGTAGGGGCACCATTCCTGGCGACCTTCTAACATTCAATCTCTGCCTCAAGCCTGCGCTGTGCTGGTATAAAAGTAAAATTGATAATATATTTATAATTAACCAGAATAAGTAATATAAGGGAACCGCATGCACATCACGTTGCGCCAGATTGAAGTGTTTACCGAAGTGCTGAAGAGCGGCTCGACGACGCAGGCCTCGCAGGTGCTGGCGCTGTCGCAGTCGGCGGTGAGCGCCGCGTTAGCAGATTTGGAAAACCAACTCGGTGTGCAGCTGTTTGACCGCGTTGGTAAGCGGCTGGTGGTGAATGAGCATGGCCGTTTACTCTATCCGCGCGCCGTGGGTTTGATGGAGCAGGCGGGCGAAATCGAACAGCTGTTTAAGGAAGATAACGGGGCGATTCGCCTGTTCGCCAGCAGCACCATTGGTAATTACCTGCTGCCGGGCATGATCGCCGCCTATCGCCGCGATTTCCCGGCGTTGCCGCTGGAGCTGAGCGTCGGCAACAGTCAGGATGCGATTAATGCGGTGGCGGATTTCCGCGTCGATATCGGTTTGATCGAAGGTCCGTGCCACGAGCTGGATATTATCAGCGAGCCGTGGCTGGAAGATGAGCTGGTGGTGTTTGCCGCGCCGGATGCCGCCATCCTGCAGCAGCCGATTACGCTGGAAGCGCTCGCCGCCGCGCCGTGGATTCTACGCGAGCGCGGTTCAGGCACGCGCGAGATCGTTGATTATCTGCTGCTGTCGCATCTGCCACAGTTTCAGCTCGGCATGGAGTTAGGCAATTCAGAGGCGATTAAACACGCGGTGCGTCACGGCATGGGCATCAGCTGTTTGTCGCGGCGGGTGATTGAGGATCTGCTGGAAGCCGGCACGCTGGTGGAAGTCGCGATCCCATTGCCGCGCCTGACGCGCACGCTGTATCGCATCCATCATCGACAGAAGCATGTGTCCAAAGCGTTGAGCCGTTTCCTGTCGTATTGCCGTGAATAATCACAGCGCTGATCACGCTGCGGCTAATAATTCCCGGCCGATCATGAAGGTAACTAATAACCCGACGTGAATGCTATACAGCTTGGGGCTAGCTGCTACAATCTCGCCTCATTTTTATCCAGCATAGCGTTTACACATGCATAATGACTCAAAAACAACACAACAACCTGGATTGCGCCGTGAATTAAAAGCGCGTCATCTCACCATGATCGCCATTGGTGGTTCCATCGGTACCGGCCTGTTTGTCGCCTCGGGTGCCACCATTTCTCAGGCCGGACCCGGCGGCGCGCTGCTCTCCTATGCGCTCATCGGCCTGATGGTTTACTTCCTGATGACCAGCCTCGGCGAACTCGCGGCCTTTATGCCGGTTTCTGGCTCCTTCTCCACCTACGGTTCAAAATATGTTGAAGAAGGCTTCGGCTTCGCGCTGGGCTGGAACTATTGGTACAACTGGGCGGTGACCATCGCCGTTGACCTCGTCGCCTCGCAGCTCGTCATGAACTACTGGTTCCCGGACACGCCCGGCTGGATCTGGAGCGCACTGTTCCTTGGCCTGATGTTCCTGCTCAACTACATCTCAGTCAAAGGCTTCGGCGAAGCGGAATATTGGTTCTCGCTGATCAAAGTGACCACCGTCATCATCTTTATTGTGGTTGGCGTGTTGATGATCACCGGCATCATGCGCGGCGCAGAAAACGCCGGCTGGCATAACTGGACCGTGGGCGAAGCGCCGTTCGCCGGTGGTTTTGCTGCGATGATAGGCGTGGCGATGATCGTTGGCTTCTCCTTCCAGGGCACCGAGCTGATCGGTATCGCGGCCGGTGAATCTGAGGATCCGGCGAAGAACATTCCGCGCGCGGTGCGTCAGGTATTCTGGCGAATTCTGCTGTTCTATATCTTCGCTATTCTAATCATTAGCCTGATTCTGCCGTACACCGATCCGAAGCTGCTGCATAACGATGTCACCGATATCGCCATCAGCCCTTTCACGCTGGTGTTCCAGAATGCCGGTCTGCTCTCGGCGGCAGCGGTAATGAACGCGGTAATTCTGACGGCGGTACTGTCAGCGGGTAACTCCGGCATGTACGCCTCAACGCGTATGTTGTTCAACCTGGCACGCGAAGGTAAAGCGCCACGCATTTTCGGCAAGCTGTCGAAAGGTGGCGTGCCGCGTAACGCGCTGATTGCTACCACCGTAGTGGCGGGATTGTGCTTCCTGAGCTCGAAATTTGGTAACCAGGAAGTTTACCTGTGGCTACTGAACACCTCAGGCATGACCGGTTTTATTGCCTGGTTGGGTATCGCCATTAGCCATTACCGTTTCCGTCGCGGTTATATCGCTCAGGGTCACAACCTGGCCGATTTGCCGTACCGTTCGGGCTTCTTCCCGCTGGGACCGATTTTCGCCTTTATTCTGTGTTTGATCATCACACTGGGTCAGAACTATCAGGCGTTCCTTGCTGACCGCATTGATTGGTATGGCGTGGCCGCAACCTATATTGGTCTGCCGCTGTTCCTGATTATTTGGTTGGGCTACAAGCTGACACGCGGTTCGCGCTTCGTGAAATACAGCGAGATGGAATTCCCGACGTTTAAAGAGTAGTCATACCCTTGCGCGATAAATCGCGCCGCTACGAATAAGGTGCACGTGTAGTAGCGGCGCAATTTATTGCGCATTGTTTTGGATTTTGTTACTCAGATTGAATTGATAATTATTATCACCTGCACTATTGTGGCTGCCGTTATGATTTCGACAAGAAACGGGTAGAACAATGCGCACCACCGACGCCACGCTGCTGGCGGAAAACGGCCTCGAAACCGACACCATGACGCGTTATCGTCAGGTACTGCGCCAGCGACTGATGTTAATTGGCGTGCTGGCGCTGGCGATATTAGCGTCAGTGATTCTTGATTTCACCCTCGGCCCGGCTGGGCTCTCCCTCGATACCTTATGGCAAACGCTGACGCATCCCGATGCGGTCGATGCGGGCACCCGCGTGATTGTCTGGGATATTCGTTTACCGTACGCCTTGATGGCGGTGGTGGTGGGCTTCTCGCTCGGCCTCGCCGGTGCAGAGATGCAAACCATCCTGAATAACCCGCTTGCCAGCCCGTTTACGCTCGGCGTTTCGTCGGCGGCGGCCTTTGGTGCGGCGCTGGCCATCGTTCTTGGTATCGGCATTCCTGGCGTGCCGGATCAGTGGTTTATCTCCGCCAACGCGTTTGTGTTTGCGCTATTTGCCGCCTTGATGCTGGATGGCGTGACGCGCTGGACCAAAGTTTCGACCTCTGGCGTGGTGCTGTTTGGTATCGCACTGGTGTTCACCTTCAACGCATTAGTCTCAATGATGCAATTCATCGCCAGCGAAGATACTTTGCAGGGCCTGGTGTTCTGGACCATGGGCAGCCTCGCGCGCGCCTCGTGGGAAAAGCTCGGCGTATTAACCGCTGCTTTTGCCATCCTGATTCCGTTCTCGATGCTCAGCAGCTGGAAGCTGACCGCGCTGCGCCTCGGCGAAGATCGCGCGGTGAGTTTTGGTATCGACGTGCGCCGTCTGCGCCTGGCAACGCTGCTGCGCATCAGTATTCTCTCTGCGCTGGCGGTGGCGTTTGTCGGCCCAATTGGTTTCATCGGTCTGGTCGCGCCGCACATTGCGCGCATGATGTTTGGTGAAGATCACCGCTATTACCTGCCAGCCAGCGCGCTGGTCGGTGCGCTGGTGCTGTCGCTGGCTTCGGTGGCGTCGAAAAACCTGATTCCCGGCGTGATCATTCCGGTGGGAATTGTGACGTCGCTGGTCGGCGTGCCGTTCTTCCTCAGCATTATTCTGCGTCATCGGGGGACGGTGTAATGGAGCAGGGATTACGTCTCAAGCATTTCTCCGCCGGTTATCCGAAGCGCAAGGTGATTGACGATCTCAACGTGCCGGAGCTGCCGCAGGGCAAAATCACCGTGTTGCTTGGCCCCAACGGCTGCGGCAAATCGACGCTGTTGCGCGCGCTGGCTGGTTTGGGCAAAGGGCAGGGCGAGCTGTGGCTGAACGGTGAAGAGCTGATGAGCCAGCCGTTTGCGCGCCGGGCGCAGCGTGTGGTTTATCTGCCGCAAAGTTTGCCGGCGGGCGTGCATCTGCACGTGCTGGAGTCGATTATCGTGGCGCAGCGTGCGTCGGGTGGCTTGCACAGCGCCTCGAGCGAAGCGGAGATCATGCATCTACTCGAGCAGCTCGGCATCGCGCATTTAGCCATGCGTTATCTCGATCAGCTTTCGGGCGGGCAGAAGCAGTTGGTGGGTCTGGCGCAATCACTGATTCGCCGTCCGGAACTTCTGCTGCTGGATGAACCGCTCAGCGCGCTGGATCTTAACTACCAGTTCCACGTGATGGATCTGGTGCGTCGTGAAACCCGGTTGCGCAATATTGTGACGGTGGTGGTGGTGCACGATATCAACATCGCGCTGCGTCATGCAGATCACGCGCTGATGCTGAAGGATGGCGATCTGCTGGCGGACGGCGAGCCGTCGCAGGTGATTACGCCGGAGACGCTGGCGCAGGTGTATGGGGTGCGCGGCCGTATCGAGCACTGCTCACGCGGCATGCCGCAGGTGATGATCGACGGGTTGGCGGAGACGTTGGTGTAGTTAGGTAGGTGCACGCTGTCCCCCTCCTCGGTCCTCCCCCATTAATGGGGGAGGAAGATGCTGCCATATGTGAGTCAATAAGCTGCATGTGGCAGCGTCTCCTTCCCCCGTTTACGGGGGAAGGCCGGGATGGGGGGCAGCCAGCAGGATCTGGAACAGCCAGCACCATCACACCAACAAATGCTTCGCGTGGAAACGCAGATGATCTTCCACGAAGCTGGCGATAAAGAAGTAGCTATGGTCATAACCCGGCTGAATGCGTAGCTCCAGCGGGAAACCTTGCTCACGCGCCACCGCTTCCAGTCGCTCTGGACGCAGCTGATCGGCGAGGAACTGATCGCTATCCCCTTGATCAATCAGAATCGGCAAGCGCTGTTCCACGTCACGCATCAACAGGCAACTATCCCATTCACGCCACGTCTGACGATCTTCACCCAGGTATGCGGAAAAGGCCTTCTGCCCCCAAGGCACTTCGGTAGGATTGACGATTGGCGCGAAGGCAGAAGCAGACGCAAAACGTCCGCCAAGACGCAATGCCAACACCAGCGCACCGTGACCGCCCATTGAATGACCCATCACCGACTGACGATCGCTCAGCTTAAAGTTATCCGCCACCAACTCCGGCAGCTCCGCGCTGAGGTAATCGAACATGCGGAAGTTCGCCGCCCACGGCTGCTGCGTGGCGTTGAGGTAGAAACCTGCGCCCTGGCCGAGATCGTAGCCGCTGTCGTTCGCCACCTCGTCACCGCGCGGGCTGGTGTCTGGCATAATCAGCACCAAACCCAGCTGCGCAGCCACGCGCTGGGCGCCGGCTTTGGTGGTGAAGTTCTCATCGCTGCAGGTCAATCCGGCGAGAAACCACACCACTGGCGGCGGTGCGTCACTCTGCGGCGGCGGCAGAAAAATGCTGAAGGTCATCGGACAGTTCAGCACGGCCGACTGATGACGCCAGCGCTGCTGCCAGCCACCAAAAATGCGATGCTCTTCTAACAGCTCCAAAGTGGAAGCCATAACGTCTCCTGATTACTTAGTAAAATGCACCACCGTACGGATGGATTTCCCTTCATGCATCAGATCAAAGGCGTCGTTAATCTCTTCCAGCGGCAGGTTGTGGGTGATGAAATCGTTCAGGGCGAATTTACCGTCGAGGTAATCCTGCACGATGCCCGGCAACTGTGAACGGCCTTTAACGCCACCAAAAGCGGAACCACGCCATACGCGACCGGTCACCAGCTGGAATGGACGGGTAGAAATCTCCTGGCCCGCGCCAGCCACGCCGATAATCACTGATTCGCCCCAACCTTTGTGGCAGCACTCCAGCGCCGAACGCATCACGTTAACGTTACCGATGCACTCGAAGGAGAAATCGACGCCGCCGTCGGTCAGTTCAACGATCACATCCTGAATCGGCTTATCGTGATCTTTTGGGTTGATCAGATCGGTGGCACCCAGTTTGCGCGCCAGATCGAATTTACTGGTGTTGAGATCGATACCGATGATGCGACCGGCTTTCGCC
This sequence comes from Pantoea endophytica, assembly GCF_002858935.1. GTDB lineage: Bacteria > Pseudomonadota > Gammaproteobacteria > Enterobacterales > Enterobacteriaceae > Pantoea > Pantoea leporis. The sequence continues at coordinate 213,890 of NZ_PJRT01000029.1, forward strand.
ATCTTCGCGCCGATAATCGCCGACAAACCAATGCCGCCGAGGCCGAAGATCGCCACGGTATCGCCTTCTTTCACTTTGGCCGTGTTCATCACCGCGCCCATGCCGGTGGTGACGCCGCAGCCCAGCAGGCACACTTCTTCCAGAGGCGCTTCTTTGCTGATCACCGCCAGCGAGATTTCCGGTACCACGGTGTATTCAGAGAAGGTTGAGGTGCCCATGTAGTGGAAAATCGGCTTGCCGTCTTTGAAGAAGCGGGTGGTGCCGTCTGGCATCAAACCTTTGCCCTGGGTGGCGCGAATCGCCTGACACAGGTTGGTTTTGCCCGAGAGACAGAACTTACACTTGCCGCACTCTGGGGTGTAAAGCGGGATCACGTGGTCGCCGACGGCCACGCTGGTCACGCCTTCACCCACCGCTTCCACCACGCCGCCGCCTTCGTGGCCGAGGATCGCCGGGAATACGCCTTCCGGATCTTGTCCCGACAAGGTGTAAGCATCGGTGTGGCACACGCCGGTGGCCACGATGCGCACCAGCACTTCACCTTTTTGCGGTGGCATCAGATCCACTTCTTCGATTTTCAGCGGTTCGCCAGCTGCCCAGGCAACGGCGGCGCGGGTTTTAATCATGTTCATGCAATCCCTCTTCCTGTAGATGCGGGGTAAGTGGCCCCGATGGTCGTGATGTCGATAAAACAGAAACTCACTCGGCAACGTGCAGCGGATGCCGCAACTCGTCGTTAACCGGGCGATCGTCAAACAGTTCAATAATCAAGTATTTCAGCGCTTCCACATTGGGTGTAAACGCATCGCGCCGCCACATCAGCCAAGTGGCGGTATCGCGGTAAGCAGGCGGTAACGCATGCTCCTGCACGCGGGCGCGGGCTGGCATTTGCGCCAGCACCGAGGCGGGAATCATCGCCACGCCCGCGCCGCCGGCCACACACGCCACCATCGCGTGGTAAGACTGTATCTCCATCACGCTGCTCGGCGCGGTCTGGCTTTCGCGATACCACGCTTCCAGCTTGGTGCGGTAGGAACAGCTGTTGCGAAAAGCAAACAGCGTGTCGCCTTGCACATCGCGCGCGCTGGCAATCGGCGCATGTTCCGGGCTGGTGATCAGCACCATCTGCTCATTAAAGGCAATGCAGCCATTGAGATCGTCGTGCGCCACCGGACCATCCACCAGCGCGGCGGCCAGCGTGCCTTCCCGCACTTTGTCGATGATTTCACCGGAAGTATTGGTGATCAGCGACAGTTCCACGGCGGGAAAACGCTGGTGATAGGCCGCCAGGAGGGCAGGGAGGCGCGTCGCGGCGGTGCTCTCCATCGAACCGAGCGCGAAATTACCGCCCGGCTCACCGGCGCGCGCCATGTTCAGCGCTTCATCGCTCAATGCCAGGATGCGCTGCGCATAGTTAAGAAAATTGTGGCCCATTGGCGACAGGCGAATGCGTTGCTTCTCACGAATAAACAGATCAACGCCAATTTCATCTTCCAGCTGGCGCAGACGCGTGGTGAGATTGGAAGGTACGCGATGGAGTTGCTCGGCGGCACGCGCCAGCGAACCGGATTCGGCCACGGAGCAAAACATGCGGAGCTGTACTAAATCCATATTCTCTTCTCGTAAACAACTTGGTTAGTATTATTCACTTTCCGTGATTTTAAACGTCATGCATGCTAGTGACAAGTGATAAAACATTCTGAGGTCAGTATGGCGTTTCGTGTCGCGCTTAGCGCGTTCTTAAGTTTAGTGGTTGCGATGGGGATTGGGCGATTTGCTTTCACGCCGCAGGTTCCGCTGATGATTCAGGACCATCAACTGACGCTCACCAGCGCCAGTCTGGTGGCGGCACTCAACTATCTCGGCTATCTATTTGGCTCGTTTGATGCGATGCGTGCGCGCACCCGCGTCGAGTGGCGTTTACAGGCGGGCGTGTGGGGCGCAGTGATTTTAACGCTGCTCTCGGCCTGCGTCAGCGGTCCGTGGTTACATGGCCTGATTCGTTTCCTGATTGGCTGGGCCAGCGGCTGGGCGATGGTGTTGCTGGCGGCATGGGCCAGCGACCAGCTACATCATCACGGACGTCCCGGCTTGCTGGCGGCGGTGTTTGCCGGACCCGGCACCGGCATCTTTATCAGCGGCATGCTGGCGGTGGCGCTGCACGCCAGCGGTGTCAGCGCGGCCTTTGCGTGGGCGGCTTACGGTTTGCTGGCGCTGTTGTTGATTGCCGCGATTGCGCGATTCCTGCCGCGCACCGGCCAGTTACATCGCCCCGATCACGCTGCATCGCCGCTGGTGCTGAATGGCAATCTCAAGCGCCTGGTGCTGAGTTACAGCCTCGCCGGCTTTGGCTACATTCTGCCCGCCACTTTTCTGTCGCAAATGGCGGCGGCGCGTTTTCCTGACAGCGCGTTTGCCCAGTTTGTCTGGCCGGTGTTTGGTGGCGCGGCGGTGATCGGCATCGTGTTAGGCATCCTGACGCGTCACTGGGGCAGCAGCCATCTGCGACTGGCCATAGTGCTGTGGGCGCAGGCGCTGGGCGTTATCGCCGCGATTGTGCTGCCCGGCTTGAATGGCCTGATGCTGGGCGCAGCGCTGATCGGCGGCGGCTTCCTGTGTGTGGTGCAGCTGACGCTGCAATATGGGCGCGAGCTGGCACCGCAGCATGCGCGCTATCTTGCCGGTTTGCTCACCACCGGTTATGCGGTCGGGCAATTGGGCGGTCCGCTGCTGTCGTGGATTTCCAGCATGCTATGGCATCAGCTGGAACCCGCGCTATGGGTAGCGGGCGCCAGCTTAATCCTTGCGGGAATGCTGGTTTTACGTCGCCGTACGTGATGAAAAGCTTATCAGAATGATTACTGGATTAAGGGCGCGGAGTATTTCACAATACGCGCTCAGAATTTCCCCCGTGGGCGAAAACCCGCGGGCGCATCACCTGTCGGAGAAGAGTAAATGAGCACCTTAAGTCAGGAAGCCGCCCTGGTTCACGAAGCGCTGTTGGCGCGTGGTCTGGAAACACCGTTACGTGCCCCGGTGCGTGAAATGGATGACGCCGCGCGTAAACGCGAAATTGCCGGCCACATGACGCAAATCATGCAGCTGCTGAACCTGGATCTGGAAGATGACAGCCTGATGGAAACGCCGCACCGCATCGCCAAGATGTATGTGGATGAGATTTTCTCAGGTCTGGATTACGCCAACTTCCCGAAAATCACCGTCATCGAAAACAAGATGAAAGTGGATGAGATGGTAACAGTGCGTGATATCACGCTGACCAGCACTTGCGAACACCACTTTGTGATTATCGATGGCAAAGCCACCGTGGCGTATATCCCGAAAGAGAAAGTGATTGGCCTGTCGAAAATCAACCGTATTGTGCAGTTCTTTGCCCAGCGTCCGCAGGTGCAAGAGCGCCTGACGCAGCAAGTGCTGGTGGCGCTGCAAACGCTGCTTGGCACCAATAACGTTGCGGTGTCAATTGATGCGGTGCATTACTGCGTGAAAGCGCGTGGCGTGAAAGATGCTACCAGCGCCACCACCACCACCTCGCTGGGTGGCTTGTTCAAATCCAGCCAGAACACGCGTCAGGAGTTTTTGCGCGCGGTTCGTCACAGCTAATCTGTTTGGGCAACAGCCTGTTGCCCGATTTCCTCTCTCCGTCAGGGCACTCGATGCAACGCTATCTCGCGCTGGATTTCATTCGTGGTTGCGCCATTCTCGGCATCTTGCTGCTGAACATTGTCGGCTTTGCGTTGCCATCGGCCGCCTATCTCAATCCGGCGTGGCGCGGCGAGGCTGCTACGTCTGATGCCTGGACGTGGGCGATCATGGATGGCCTGGCGCAGCTGAAATTCCTCACGCTGTTTGCCTTGCTGTTTGGTGCCGGTCTTTATATGCAGGCGCCGCGCGGCAGCCGCTGGATGTCGGCGCGTCTGACGCTGCTGGTGCTGCTCGGTTTCATTCACGGCATCTTTTTCTGGGAAGGCGACATCCTGCTGGATTATGGCCTGATTGGGCTGATTATCTGGCGCATGCTGCGTGATGTGCCTTCCGACCGCGCGTTGCTACAAACCGGCGCATTACTCTATCTGGTCGGCTGTGGCGTGCTGCTGATTTTCGGCGCGGTCTCCAGCCCCAATCCCACGCGATCCTGGCTGCCGGGTGCGGCGGACCTGCAGTATGAGAGCTACTGGAAACTGCTCGGCGGTTGGGAAGCGGTGCAGAACCGGCTGGATCATCTGTCATCAGGCCTGATGGCACTGGCATCACAATATGGCTGGCAACTGGCGGGTTTGATGCTGATTGGTGCGGCATTGATGCGCAGCGGCTGGCTCAGCGGGCAATTTAGCGTGCAGCACTATCGCCGTTCGGCGGCGCTGCTGCTGACTATCGGCTGGCTGATCGCCATTCCCGGCATCGCCGCGCAGTGGATGATTGGCTGGGAATTCCGCTGGACCGGCTTTTTCCTGCAGGTACCGCGCGATCTCGCCAGTCCGTTTATCAGCCTCGGTTATGCCGCGCTTTGCCTGGGATTCTGGCCGCAAATTGCGTCAACGCGCGTCAGCTACGCCATTCAATGCGTTGGCCGCATGGCCTTGAGCAATTACCTGTTACAGACGCTGATTTGCACCACGCTGTTCTACCGCTTTGATCTTTTCCTCAGATTCGATCGACTGCAGCTGCTGGCCTTTGTACCGGCTATCTGGCTGGTTAATATCCTGTTTTCCGTGCTGTGGCTGCGCGTCTTCCCGCAAGGCCCAATGGAGTGGATCTGGCGCAAACTGACACGTCTTGCCGCGGGAAAAGCTGATCCTTCCTCCTCGCTCAGATAATGATGTTCATCACAAAGGTTGCAGAATTGTATGTAACCGTTTTCATTGCTGTGACGTGATTCACGTAGTCGTTTCACATGCCCTGACAGAATAGCGCCGTTACGCGCTTGTCGCGCATTTTCAGCCTCTGTGGAACAGCTGCATGATAACGATTCGTGATGTCGCCCGTCAGGCCGGTGTGTCAGTAGCCACCGTGTCGCGTGTGCTCAACAACAGCAGTGCAGTCACCGCCGATACCCGGGAAGCCGTGCTGGCTGCCGTTGATGCGTTAGGCTATCGCCCGAACGCCAACGCGCAGGCGCTGGCTACGCAAATCAGTGACACCATCGGCGTGGTGGTGATGGATGTTTCCGATCCCTTCTTTGGCGCGCTGGTGAAAGCGGTTGATACCGTGGCGCAGCGCGTGCATAAACACGTGTTAATCAGCAACTCCTGGCATCAGGAAGAGAAAGAACGTCACGCAATTGAGGTGCTGATACGTCAACGATGTAACGCATTGGTGGTGCACGCGAAAACGCTTTCAGACGCCGAACTGATGCAGTTTATGGATCAGGTTCCCGGTATGGTATTGATTAACCGTACAATTCCCGGTTACGAACACCGCTGCGTCTGCCTGGATAACGTTACCGGCGCTCAGGTAGCCACGCGCATGTTGTTACAACAGGGACATCAACGCATCGGCTTTCTTAGCTCCAGCCACCCGATTGAGGATGTAACGCAACGACGTGAAGGCTGGCTGCAGGCCTTGTCAGAACAGGGAATTCGCCCGCAGGAGTCATGGATTGCGCATGCTGAACCTGATATGCAAGGCGGCGAAGCAGCGATGGTGGAGCTGCTGGGGCGTAACTTACATTTAACAGCGGTGTTTTCCTACAATGACGGCATGGCGGCGGGTGCATTGACCGCTTTAAAGGACAACGGCATCCAGGTTCCGCAGCATTTCTCTGTCATTGGCTTTGATGATATTCCCATCTCACGCTACACCGATCCGCAGTTAACCACGGTCCGTTATCCTATTGTTTCTATGGCGAAACTCGCCACGGAGTTAGCGCTTAAAGGTGCCGCAGGCGAGCTGGATCAGCTGGCTGTACACTGCTTTATGCCAACGCTGGTGCGTCGCCATTCTGTCGCCCAGCGGCAAATTGTGGAGTCGGTCACTAATTCAGGCGATAGCGCAGTGTAACCGTTTCCAATCTGTGATTGCATTCACAGTTAATTAACATGCCGCTCACTATGATGGCAGCGTCTTACCGGACTGAAACATCATGTAACGCTGGGAAATCCTTCTCCCAGCCGGTTTCAGTAGCCGATTGAAATAGTTCACAACACTCTTCAGGAAGCGTTTACCTACAGGGAAGTCAGGATTGCGATGGTGGCCCGGCTTTGCGTTACGCGTCCGCCCATTATCAGGTTTACAACCGACGGCGCTGTTTGCCCGCAGGCAAATAGCGCAATGAAATGCCCTACATTAAAAACCGGAGATACCATGAATAAGAAGGTTTTCACGCTCACAGCACTGGTTGCCAGCATGATGTTTGGTGCAACTGCGCACGCCGCCGATACCCGCATTGGCGTGACCATCTACAAATACGACGACAACTTCATGTCGATGGTGCGTAAGGACATTGAGAAAGAAGCAAAATCATTGGGCGGCATTCAGCTGTTGATGAATGACTCCCAAAACGACCAGTCTAAACAGAACGACCAGATTGACGTGCTGATGGCGAAAGGCGTGAAAGCGCTGGCCATCAACCTGGTGGATCCGGCTGCTGCGGCAGTGGTGATTGATAAAGCGCGTGGCAACGATGTGCCGGTGGTGTTCTTCAACAAAGAACCTAACGCCAAAGTGCTGGCCAGCTACCCGAAAGCGTATTACGTCGGTACCGACTCTAAAGAGTCAGGCATCATCCAGGGTCAGCTGATTGAGAAGCACTGGAAAGCCACGCCAGCCTGGGATCTGAACAAAGACGGTACCATCCAGTTCGTGCTGCTGAAAGGCGAGCCGGGCCATCCGGATGCCGAAGCGCGTACTAAATACGTGATCGATACCCTGAACAAAGACGGCCTGAAAACGCAGCAACTGGCGATGGATACCGCGATGTGGGATACCGCACAGGCAAAAGACAAAGTTGACGCCTGGCTCTCTGGCCCGAACGCCAACAAGATTGAAGTGATCATCGCTAATAACGATGCGATGGCGATGGGTGCGGTTGAAGCGCTGAAAGCGCACAACAAAACCAGCATTCCGGTGTTTGGTGTCGATGCACTGCCAGAAGCGCTGGCGCTGGTGAAATCAGGCGCGCTGGCCGGTACCGTGTTGAACGATGCGGAAAACCAGGCGAAAGCGACGCTGGATATTGCTAACAATCTGGCCAATGGCAAAGAGCCAACTGCAGGCACTAACTTCAAGATGGACAACAAAATCGTACGTGTTCCTTACGTACCAGTAGATAAAGAAAATCTGTCGCAGTTTGTGAAGTAATTCATCCTGGGCGCGGCATATCGCCGCGCCTTATTGCATCTGACCAACGCTTTATTTAGCCAGGTAAATTATGGCCAGTGAGAATCCGACCACACAGCGTGAATATCTGCTGGAGATGACGAATGTCTCGAAATCATTTCCAGGGGTTAAAGCCTTAGATAATGTGAATTTAAAAGTGCGGCCGCACTCTGTTCATGCATTAATGGGCGAAAACGGCGCCGGGAAATCTACATTATTAAAATGTCTGTTTGGGATTTATAAAAAGGATACGGGGAGCATCCTGTTTCAGGGTGAGGAAATTGATTATAAGAGCTCCAAAGAGGCGCTGGAAAATGGCGTTTCCATGGTGCATCAGGAATTAAACCTGGTTCTGCAACGCAACGTCATGGATAACATGTGGCTTGGCCGTTATCCACGTAAGGGCGTGTTTGTCGATCAGAATAAAATGTATCGCGATACTAAAGCGATCTTTGATGAATTAGATATTGATATCGATCCGCGCGATAAAGTTGCCACCTTATCGGTGTCGCAGATGCAGATGATCGAAATCGCCAAAGCCTTCTCCTATGACGCCAAAATCGTCATTATGGATGAGCCGACATCATCGCTGACCGAAAAAGAAGTGAACCACTTGTTCACGATTATTCGTAAGCTGAAAGATCGTGGCTGCGGCATTGTGTATATCTCGCACAAGATGGAAGAGATATTCCAGCTGTGTGATGAGATCACCATTTTGCGTGACGGACAGTGGATCGCCACCCAGCCGCTGGAAGGTCTGGACATGGACAAAATCATCTCGATGATGGTTGGCCGTTCATTGAACCAGCGCTTCCCGGACAAAACCAACGTGCCGGGGGAAACCATTCTTGAGGTGCGCCATTTAACCTCACTGCGTCAGCCATCGATACGTGATATCTCGTTCGATCTGCGTAAAGGTGAAATTCTTGGTATTGCCGGTTTGGTAGGTGCCAAGCGTACCGACATCGTCGAAACCCTGTTTGGCATTCGCGAGAAGTCAGGCGGTACGATTAAGCTGCACGGCAAGAGAATTAATAACCACAGCGCCAACGAAGCCATTAACCACGGCTTTGCGCTGGTGACGGAAGAGCGTCGCTCCACCGGTATTTATGCGTATCTGGATATTGGCTTTAACTCGCTTATCTCCAATATTAAAAAGTATAAATCCAGCATGGGGCTGCTCGATAATAAACGCATGAAAAGCGATACCCAATGGGTCATTGATTCGATGCGCGTGAAAACGCCGGGTCATCATACGCAAATTGGTTCGCTTTCCGGTGGTAACCAACAGAAAGTGATTATTGGTCGCTGGTTATTAACGCAGCCGGAAATATTGATGCTTGATGAACCGACGCGCGGGATTGATGTGGGCGCGAAATTCGAAATCTACCAACTTATTGCCGAGTTGGCGAAGAAAGAGAAGGGCATCATTATTATCTCTTCTGAAATGCCAGAGCTGTTGGGTATTACCGATCGTATTTTAGTGATGAGTAATGGCCAGGTAGCAGGCATTGTTGATACCAAAACGACCTCGCAGAATGAAATCCTGCGTTTAGCGTCATTACACCTTTAATGAAGCAAGGGCTTTAACATGAAAGCGACTACTAAAAAGAATGCGCTAACCTGGTTAAAAGAGGGCGGCATTTACGTTGTCCTGTTTGTACTGCTGGCAATTATTATTTTCCAGGATCCAACCTTCTTAAGCTTAATGAACCTGAGTAATATTCTGACCCAATCTTCGGTGCGTATTATTATCGCACTCGGCGTGGCCGGTTTGATTGTCACCCAGGGTACCGACCTTTCAGCGGGTCGTCAGGTTGGCTTAGCGGCGGTGGTGGCAGCCACGCTGCTGCAGGCGATGGATAACGCGAACAAGGTGTTCCCGCATCTGGATACCGTACCTATTCCAGTGGTTATCCTGACCGTGTGCATCATCGGCGGTGTGATTGGTCTGGTGAACGGGGTGATCATCGCTTACCTCAAGGTAACGCCATTTATCACCACGTTGGGCACCATGATTATCGTTTACGGTATCAACTCGCTCTATTACGACTTTGTGGGTGCATCGCCAATTGCCGGTTTCGATCCTGGCTTCTCCAAATTTGCCCAAGGCTTCCTGCGTTTTGGTGATTTCAAACTGTCGTTTATCACCTTCTACGCTGTCATTGCCATCGTCTTTGTTTGGGTGCTGTGGAATAAAACTCGCTTTGGTCGCAATATCTTCGCTATCGGTGGTAACCCGGAAGCGGCGAAAGTGTCTGGTGTGAACGTGCCGTTCAACCTGATTCTGGTGTATGCCTTGTCTGGCGTGTTCTACGCGTTCGGCGGGATGCTGGAAGCAGGCCGTATCGGCAGCGCCACCAATAACCTCGGCTTTATGTATGAGCTGGATGCGATTGCGGCTTGTGTGGTCGGCGGCGTGTCGTTTGCCGGGGGCGTGGGTTCGGTGGCGGGCGTGGTGACCGGTGTCATCATCTTCACCGTGATCAACTACGGTTTGACCTACATCGGCGTTAACCCTTACTGGCAGTACATCATCAAGGGCGGCATTATCATCTTCGCCGTGGCGCTGGATTCATTGAAGTACGCACGTAAGAAGTAGTGGATTTCCCCTCACCCCAACCCTCTCCCGCAGGCGGGAGAGGGAGCAGACCGAATTCTGGCTTAAACCTGCACTACACGGTTCCCTCTCCCTCTCCCTCTCCCGCTGTACAGTCCGGGGACATGGTGAACACTTGTTCGGGGACATGGTAGACACTTACAACTAAGGCATAAGAACCCGTTTATGGAGTCGCTTATGTCCTGGGATGCGAGAGATACCATGTCATTACGTAAAGAGTTTGTTCTGTTAGCCTCGCAAGACGGGGCGAACATCCGCGCACTCTGCCGTCACTACGGCATTTCTTCCGCCACTGCCTACAAGTGGCTTCGCCGCTGGGCTGAAGAGGGAGAATCCGGTCTTCAGGACCGCC
>NZ_PJRT01000003.1 GCF_002858935.1 Pantoea endophytica
CAAAGTCGTCCCAGGCGCTGTCAATGGTTGGCTTCAGGTCCAGCGCCGGATCGATGGTCAGCTTAAAGCTGCTCCAGCCGCTCTGGCCGGCCTTCTGTACCTCAAAGGTCCAGCTGCCTTTTGCCAGCGTATTTGGCGTCCACGACCAGTTGCCGTCTGCATCCACGCTCGCGCTGTCGAGGGTGTAGCCACCGTTACCGAGCTTGTAGCGCAGGGTGATAACGCTGTTGGCCGGGCCGGTACCGCGCAGGGTCGGCGTGGTGTCGTCGGTGGACGCGCCGCTGCTCAGGCTGCCGGTTACCGGGCCCGCGTTGTCCAGCGCGCTGTCGATGGTGGGGTAGCGATCGAGGTCCGGATCGATGGTCAGCTTAAAGCTGCTCCAGCCGCTCTGGCCGGCCTTCTGCACCTCAAAGGTCCAGCTGCCTTTTGCCAGTGTATTCGGCGTCCACGACCAGTTACCTGCGTTGTCCACGCTCACCGTGGTGGAGGCGTAGCTGCCGCCGTCCATTTTATAGCGCAGGGTGATAACGCTGCTGGCCGGGCCGGTGCCGCGCAGGGTTGGCGTGGTGTCATCGGTGGATGCGCCGCTGCTCAGGCTGCCGGTCACCGGGCCCACGTTGTCCAGCGCGCTGTCGATGCTGGCGTTGCGATCGGCATTGGGATCGATGGTGAGCGTAAAGCTGCTCCAGTCCATCTGACCGGTCTTCTTCACCTCGAAGGTCCAGCTGCCGCTGGCCAGCTCCGGCGGCGTCCACGACCAGTTGCCGCCTGCATCTGCTTTTATGCTGGCGCTGTCATAGCGGCCGTCGCCCAGGGTGTAGCGCAGGATCACCAGGCTGTTGGCTTCGGCGCGACCGTGCAGCGCTGGCGTGCTGTCGTCGGTCCTGCCGCCGCTGCCGAGGTTGCCGGTCACGGGACCGAAGTCATCCACCGCGTAATCGATGACGGGCGCAAAGCCGCCGTCGCTTTCAGAAACAATGATCAGATCGAAACTGTCGTTCCAGTGCGTCTGCCCCAGAGATTTGACGTCGAACGACCACTGGCCGGCGGCCAGCCCGGTGCCCGGCGTCCAGCTCCAGCGGCCGGTGCTGTCGGCGTCAACGGTGACGGAGGCAGCAGCACCGCCCGCCAGCGTATAGCGGATCACCACCTGGCTGTTGGCTTCCGCCCGGCCCTGGAAGGTGGGCGTGGCGTCGTCGGTGATGGCGCCGCTTTCCAGCAGGCCGGTGGCATCGCCGAAGTCGTCGATAACCGTTTCAAAGCGGGTGCGCAGGGCAATATCGGACGGGCTGACGATCTCCAGCTCAAACAGCGCCGAGGCGACGTCGCCGGTGCTGGCCTGGAATTCATAGCGGCCGGCCGGCAGGTTGCTGCCCGGCGTCCAGCTCCAGGTGTCGCCGCTGAGGGTGGCGGTGGCGCTGCCGGCCCAGGTCGGGCTGCCGGCGAGGCGGTAATAGACGATAACGGTGTCAGCGGCGGAGACCTCGCCGCGCAGGGTTGGCGTGGCGTCGTCGGTGAGCGCGCCGTTGCCGAGCGCCCCGGTGAAGCTGCCCGCGTCGTCAAACGCATCGGTAATGGTAACCGTGACGTTGTCGCCGGCAATCACGATGTCAAACGCCGCCGAAGGCGCGCCGGCGCGCAGCTGCTTACCAAAGGTCTCTTCGGCCATCAGGCGCAGGCTGTTAATGCCGTCTTGCAGGTCCTGCGCCGGCTCCATCACCCACTTGCCGGTGACCTTGTCCGCCACCGCGCTGCCGATTTTTTCATTTTTGTCGTTGAGCAGGTAAACGGTGCTGCCTTTCTGCGCAATACCGGTCAGCGTCGGGCGTTTGTCGTCGGTGGCCTTGCCGGCGTCAAAGCTGCCGGTCACGGCGCCCTGGTCGTCGTAGAGGTTAATCAGCTCCGGCGCGTCCGGCGCGGTGGTATCCACAATCATGGTGCCGAGCGTCGGCGGGTTGCGGTTGCCGGCGTTGTCAAAGTGGCGGATGGAGAAGCTGTACTCGCCGTCGGCGTAGGGCGTCGGCGCTTCCCAGCGGTAAAAGCCTTCATCGTTTACCGGGACGCGGAAGGTGTCGGTGCCGATGACCAGCTCAATAAAGCCGCCGGGCTCCAGCTTCTCTTTGTTACCAAACACCAGTTTGCCGTCGGCGCTTTCAAAGTAGAGGGTTTTGCTGCGGGCCAGCGGTTCGGTGGCGGCCGGTGCGGCCTCGCTGATCGGCGCGGCGGCGTCACCGGTGTGTTCAACCTGCGCGCTGCCGTTGCCGGTAATGATGTTGAACGGCGCAGACGGCGTGCCGGCGCGCAGCTGTTTACCAAAGGTCTCTTCGGCCATCAGGCGCAGGCTGTTGCTGCCGTCTTTTAAGTCCTGCGCCGGCTCCATTACCCACTTGCCGGTGACCTTGTCCGCCACCGCGCTGCCGATTTTTTCATTTTTGTCGTTGAGCAGGTAAACGGTGCTGCCTTTCTGCGCGATGCCGGTCAGCGTCGGGCGTTTGTCGTCGGTGGCCTTGCCGGCGTCGAAGCTGCCGGTTTTGTCGCCCTGGTCGTCGTAGAGGTTCAGCAGTTCAGGGGCGGCGGGCGCGCTGGTGTCAACAATCACGGTGCCGAGCGTCGGCGGGTTGCGGTTGCCGGCGTTATCAAAGTGGCGGATTGAGAAGCTGTAGTGGCCGTCGGCGTAGGCGGAAGGCGCTTCCCAGCGGTAAAAGCCTTTGTCGTCTACGGGGACGCGGAAGGTGTCGGTGCCGATGACCAGCTCAATAAAGCCACCGGGCTCCAGCTTCTCATTGTTACCAAACACCAGCTTGCCGTCGGCGCTTTCAAAGTAAAGGGTCTGGCTGCGTGCAAATAAATCAATCATAAGGATCGTCCATAATGTGTTGTCAATGTAAGTGCGGCGCGGTTTACACGACATCGCACAGCGGCGGGAATGGTAGAGCAGCGTGTTACGGACTCGTATCAAGAACCGTCTGCAAAGGAGGAAAACTCCTGGTGGATCGGAGAGAGAAAAGGGGGAAGGGCCGGGCGGGCGGATACGGCCAGATGAGTTAACCGCAGCTGCAGAGGCTGGCCGTGTAATGCCCGCCGGGGCACGGTGCCGGCACGTTCTGAGTGGCTAAACAGCAAAAAAAGCCACCGAACTTCGGTGGCTTTCCAGACAGATTTAGAAGGATCTAACCGTTAAATCAGCTCGGTTTTCACCCCCTGCTGCACCAGCAGTTCCGCGTCGTCGCCGTGGCTGTACACTTCGTACTCCACGCCCGCAACCGTCACGGTTCCCTGCTGATGCTGCCATTCGCTGATATCGCTGCCTTCCGGCAGAATATCTTTCAGCTGCACCACGTCGCCAGCATCGCCGTTAACCATCAGCTGAGTTTTACCGTCTTCGATAAACAGATCTTTTTCGCCGTAATGCAGCAGCGCATCAAGATCGATTTTCAGCGTATTATCCCCGCTGCCGCGAATATCGAAGATCTCCACCGACTGAATCTCTGCTTTATGCTGAGATAAATCGAGCAGCTGATCTTTGCCGGTTAATTGCAGGGTATCCACCTGCGTTTCACTGCCGATGATGGCGTGCTCGGTTAATGCGTCGACGCCGTCAAGGAAGTGGACGAGGTTTTCTACTTTATCCGCTAAATTTTCGAATGTTTTAGGGCTATATTCAATAGATAAATTATCTATATAAACATTTCTAGAGTTATGCCCAAATTCAAATTTAAGAAAATATATTTCAGGCTGTATAGATTTATCTTCAATATAATCTTGCACATTCAGCGAAAAAACTTCCCCAGCTTTCATACGAATGGTAAATTCCTGTGGGTCACGCGAACCTTTAAATAATTGAAGGTAAAATTTAAATCTCATTTCTGTCTCTCCTGCGTACCAAATGTCACATTTGAAATTTTCATACGGAGGATCTATTGGGCCATAGTGCCCTATGACGGCTTGAGTATAATCTCCTATAATAAAGGCTTTATCTCCAAGAATGTCAGGCGCATTGTCTGGCGTGTCAACAACATGAGTGTATTTTTCTTCTCCAACAAGATTGAAGAAATTGAAATAAAAGTTATCTTCAAACCAATATTGATGAGAAGGTTCAACATCACCCGCATTATATCTCTCAAAATCAATTATTGAACTTTTAACAGGGCCTCTATCCAAATTCAATTCGAATGTTTGACCCCAGCTTTCCGCGCCAGAATTTTTTACCTGGAAATCCCAGTCCCCCTTCGCCAGCGCCTTTTCCGGCGTCCAGCTCCAGTTACCATCCGCACTCGCCTGCACGCTGAAGATTTTCTCACCCGCCGCATGCTGTGCACGGATCATCACCACGCTGTTTGCCAGCGCGGTGCCGCGCAGGGTCGGCGTCTGGTCATCGGTGGTATCACCGCTGGCGAGGCTGCCGGTTTCAGCACCAAAATTGTCAAACGCATCGGTGATGACAGGCGCGCCAGGCGCTGCCGCGACGTATTCCACTACGAATTTGTCGCTCCACGCGCTGTAATGATCGCCAGTCTGCGCGCGGGCCTGGAAGTTCCACGTATTGCTGCTACTCAGCGCCGGTGAGGTCCAATCCCAGGTGCCGTCGGTTTTCACCACGGTGCTGCCCACGCTCGCCCACTGCATACCCGAGAGGCATCTCTCGATATGGATGATGGTGCCGGCCACGCCACGTCCGCGCAGGGTTGGCGTGCTGTCGTCGGTGGTATCACCGTTCTGCAGGCTGCCGGTGACCGCGCCAAAATTGTCCCAGGCATCGTCGATGATGGGCTGCATATCCAGCGTCGGATCGATGGTCAGCTGGAAGCTGCTCCAGTCGCTCTGGCCAGCTTTCTGCACCTCAAAGGTCCAGCTGCCTTTCGCCAGCGCGGACGACGTCCACGTCCATTTGCCGCTGCCGTCCACGTTTACGGTGGTGGAGGCGTAGCTGTCGTTACCGAGCTTATAGCGCAGTGTGATGACGCTGTTAGCCGGGCCGCTGCCACGCAGGGTTGGCGTGGTGTCATCGGTGGTGGCGCCGCTCGCAAGGCTGCCGGTCACCGGACCCGCGTTGTCGAGCGCGCTGTCGATGGTGGCGTCACGGTCCGCGTTGGAATCAATGGTCAGCTCATAACTGTTCCATTTGTAATCCCCCTGTTTTTTCACCTCAAAGGTCCACAGGCCGTCAATGAGCTCTGGCGCAGTCCATGTCCAGTTACCGCTGGCGTCAACTTTGATGGTGTCCTCATACATGGTGGCCAGGCAGAAATAGCGCAGCAATATCGTGCTGTTCGCCGCGCCGGTGCCGCGCAGGGTCGGCGTACTGTCATCGGTGGTGCCGCCATTGGCGATAAGGCCGGTGGTGGGACCGAAGTCATCCCATGCGCTTTCAATGATCGGCTTGCGGTCGGCGGTAGGTTCGATAGTGAGCTGGAAGCTTTTCCAGTCGCTCTGACCGGCCCTCTGCACCTCAAAAGTCCAGCTGCCCTTCGCCAGCGCATCCGGCGTCCAGCTCCAGTTGCCGTTGGCATCGACGCTGACGCTGGTCGTAGTGTAGGTGCCGCTGCCGAGCTTATAACGTAAGGAGATCAGGCTGTTGGCCGGGCCGGTACCGGAAAGGGTTGGGGTGGCGTCATCGGTGATACCACCTCGCGCGATCATGCCTTTCACATCACCAAAATTATCATAGGCGTAGTCAATAGTCGCATTGCGATCCACGGTTGGATCAATGGTCAGTGTGAAGCTGCTCCAGTCGTTCTGGCTGGCTTTCTGCACCTCAAAGGTCCAGTTGCCCTTCGCCAGCGTTTTCGGCGTCCATGACCAGTTGCCGTCTGCATCCACGCTCGCGCTGTCGAGGGTGTAGCCACCGTTGCCGAGCTTGTAGCGCAAGGTGATAACGCTGTTGGCCGGGCCGGTACCGTGCAGGGTTGGCGTGGTGTCATCGGTGGTCGCGCCGCTGCTCAGGCTGCCGGTCACCGGACCGACGTTGTCGAACGCGCTGTCGATGCTGGCGTTGTGGTCCGCGTTGGCATCAATGGTCAGCTCGTAGCGGCTCGCGCTTTCCTGGCCAGTCTTCTTCACCTCAAAGGTCCAGTGTCCCTCCTCCAGCTCTGGCGCGGTCCACGTCCAGTTACCGCTGGCATCCACTTTAATCATGATGCCGGCGCTGCGGTCGCCGTTGCTGTACTTCAGCGTGATGCTGCTGTTGGCCGGGCCGGGCCGGTGCCGCGCAGCGTCGGGGTGCTGTCGTCGGTGATCCCGCCGTTGGCAATGGTGCCGGTCACGGCGCCAAAATCATCCCAGGCGCTGGTGATCACGGCATCGTGGTCCACGGTCGGGTCGATGGTCAGCGTGAAGCTGCTCCAGCCGTTCTGGCCGGCCTTCTGCACCTCAAAGGTCCAGCTGCCGCTGGCCAGCGTATCCGGCGTCCACGTCCACTTGCCGTTGCCGTCCACGTTTACTGTGGTGCTGGCGTAGCTGCCGCTGTCGAGCTTATAGCGCAGGGTGATGACGCTGTTGGCCACGCCGGTGCCGCGCAGGGTCGGCGTGCTGTCGTCGGTGGTGTCGCCGCTGCGCAGCGTGTCGGTCACCGGGCCCTCGTTATCCAGCGCGCTGTCGATGGTTGGGTAGCGATCGAGATCCGGGTCGATGGTCAGCGTGAAGCTGCTCCAGTCGTTCTGCCCGGCCTTCTGCACCTCAAAGGTCCAGCTGCCTTCTGCCAGCGTATCCGGCGTCCACGACCAGGTGCCGTTTACGTCCACGCTCACCGTGGTGGAGGCGTAGCTGCCGCCGTCCATTTTATAGCGCAGCGTAATAGTGCTGTTGGCCGGGCCGCTGCCACGCAGGGTCGGCGTGGTGTCGTCGGTGCTGCCGCCGCTGCTCAGGCTGCCGGTCACCGGACCGACGTTGTCGAACGCGCTGTCGATGGTGGCGTTGCGATCCAGGTTTGGATCGATGGTCAGCGTGAAGCTGCTCCAGTCGCTCTGGCCGGCCTTCTGCACCTCAAAGGTCCAGCTGCCTTCTGCCAGCGTATCCGGCGTCCACGACCAGTTGCCGTTGCCGTCCACGCTCACCGTGGTGGAGGCGTAGCTGCCGCTGCCGAGCTTGTAGCGCAGCGTAATGGTGCTGCTGGCCGGGCCGCTGCCGTGCAGGGTTGGGGTGGTGTCATCGGTGGACGCGCCGCTGCTCAGGCTGCCGGTCACCGGGCCCGCGTTATCCAGCGCGCTGTCGATGGTCGGGTAGCGATCAAGGTCCGGATCGATGGTCAGCGTGAAGCTGCTCCAGTCGCTCTGCCCGGCTTTCTGCACCTCAAAGGTCCAGCTGCCTTTTGTCAGCGTATCCGGCGTCCACGACCAGTTGCCTGCGTTGTCCACGCTCACCGTGGTGGAGGCGTAGTTACCGCCGTCCATTTTATAGCGCAGGGTGATGGTGCCGTTGGCCGGGCCGGTGCCGCGCAGGGTTGGGGTGGTGTCATCGGTGGACGCGCCGCTGCTCAGGCTGCCGGTCACCGGGCCCGCGTTATCCAGCGCGCTGTCGATGGTCGGGTAGCGATCTAGGTCCGGATCGATGGTCAACTGGAAGCTGTTCCAGCCGTTCTGGCCGGCGTTCTGCACCTCAAAGGTCCAGCTACCCTTCGCCAGCGTATCCGGCGTCCATGACCAGTCACCATTTGCATCAACGTTTACCGTGGTAGAGGCGTAGCTGCCGCTGCCCAGCTTGTAGCGCAGCGTAATGGTGCTGTTGGCCGGGCCGGTGCCGCGCAGGGTTGGCGTGCTGTCGTCGGTGGACGCGCCGCTGCTCAGGCTGCCGGTTACCGGGCCGACGTCGTCCAGCGCATCGGTAATCACCGGTCCGGCGGCAGCAACGTACTTCAGAATAAATTTCCCGGTCCAGCCGCTGATAACGTCGCCGTTTTGCGCCTTCGCGTGAAACTCCCAGGTGCCGTTT
>NZ_PJRT01000030.1 GCF_002858935.1 Pantoea endophytica
GGCGTTGATACCGTCATAAATGGTGATCAGGCTGCCTTTTTCCGCCGTGCCATTAAGCAGCGGACGTGCATCGTTGGTGAGGCCGGTGCCGTCGTTGGCAATGGCGCCGACCGTGCCGCCGGTTACCGCATCGGTGATGGTAGACAGCACCGGCTGATTAATCAGGGTATCTACGGTAATCGTAAAGCTATCTGAAATCACCGAGACGTTGCCCGCCGGATCGGTGGCCTGCACTGTCAGCGTGTGCGGACCTTCCTCAAACTTATCTGTGCCGGTGAACTGCCAGCTCCACGCGCCGGTGCTGACGTCGGCATAGACGCTGCCCACCGCCGTAGTGCCGTCGTAAATAGTTACCAGACTGCCTTTTTCGGCGCTGCCGTTGAGCAGCGGACGCGCATCGTTAGTGAGGCCGGTGCCGTCATTGCTAACCGCGCCTTCAACGCCGCCGCTGACAGCGTCGGTCACGGTTTCCAGCAGCGGCGGTGCAATCAGGGTATCTACGGTAATCGTAAAGCCGTCTGAAATCACCGAGACGTTGCCCGCCGGGTCGGTGGCCTGCACGGTCAGCGTGTGCATGCCTTCGGCCAGGTTTTCGCTGCTCTGCCAGCGCCACGCGCCGGTTGCAGCATCGGCCCGGACGCTGCCGATGGCTGAGTTGCCGTCATAAATCGTCACCAGGCTGCCGGTTTCGGCGCGGCCGCTGAGCACGGGGCGCGCGTCGTTGGTGAGGCCGGTGCCGTCGTTGCTAATCGCACCTTCCACGCCGCCGGTCACCGCATCGCTCACGGTTTCCAGCAGCGGCTGCGCAATTACGGTATCCACGGTGAAGGTGAACGGGATGGAGGGTAATCCGGTGTTGCCCGCCGGGTCGGTGGCCCGGGCGGTGAAGCTGTGCGGGCCGTCGGGCAGGGCGGCGTCGGGCTGCCACTGCCAGCTGCCGTCGGCGGCCACGGTCGCGGAGCCGGCAACCGCGCCGTCCAGCATAAACACGATGAGCGAGCCGGGCTCGGCCTGGCCGCTGAACAGGGGCTGGGCGTCGTCGGTGACGCTGCCGCTGGCGAGCGCGCCGGTGAGGGTGCCGGCGTCGTCGTCAGCGCTGACCACCTGCGGACGGGCCGGGGCGATAAGGTCAACGTCGAGGTCAAAGCCGGGGGAGTGTTCGCTGACGAGGCCGGAGGCGGCGGTGGCGGTGGTGGTAAAGGTGTGCAGTCCGTGCGCCAGCGCCGCGTCGGGGCGGAAGGTCCAGCTGCCGTCTCCGGCGACGAGGGTGGAGCCAATCACCACGCCGTCGGCGTAGACGGTAATCAGCTCGCCGGGCACGCTGCCGCTGCCGGTGAGTTGCGGCCGCGCATCATCGGTAACGCCGCCGTGGGCGAGCGCGCCGGTGTAGATGCCGGTCACGTCGGTGGCCATGGCAATCTGCGGAGGCGGCGGTGGCGATTCACCCGGTCCGCTGTGCTGGTTCTGCATGGCGCGCGCGATGCCGCCGAGGCCGAGCAGCCCGGCGAAGGCGGCCATCGCCATCCATGCGCCGCTGTGATGCTCAGGCACGAACAGCGGGGCGCTATCAGCCGCGGCGTCGCCGCTGAGCATCAGGAATGCGCTCTCGCCGTCGTCCATGTTGCTGGTCGCTTCGCCGTTATCGGCGGAGACCCAGTCGTGCGGCATGCCGTCTTCGCCGATGCCCTGCAGGCGGGCGTTGTTCTCGTAGAAATCGTAGATGACCAGGCGCGGTTCATCCTCGCCCGGCACGGTCAGGAGCAGGTTTTTGCCGTGCCGCTTCATCGCCATCCGCGCGGGCTGACCGGGATGCTGCGCATCGGACAGCACGATGCGCTGGCCGGGGGTGGAGTGAATGTACTGAGTGCCTTTGCCGGACGGCAGCATCAGCGGCGCAGAGAGGCGGTTACCTTCGGCCGTGGCGACGGCGAGAACGGAAGCGGACATAAACAGAGTTCCTGAAATAAGTGGCTGAGATTAAATAAATAACGGGAATTATGCCGGGAGGGGATGCGATGAAATACAGGCCGGGTCTGGGAAGGTAGGAGATGTAGAAAAGAAACGAAACCTGTAGGAAAGAACTGATCGAAATAAACTGATTAGATGGATTTAAACCAGACTCTCCTATTATAGGAAAGCCTGTTTTATTTTGATCGCAGCCTAAACGTGGAAGCTATCAGCTTAAAATAAGGATTAATTGTTTTCCATATTAACGTTTATACCCTGCTGTATGAAAACTTCAATGCCTGCGCCGTCATGCGTATAAGATATATATTGCACACCAGCAATTGTAATGTCTCCAACCTGATTCCAGTCACCTGAATCAGTACCATCAGGAAGTAAATCAGACAAGGTTATATTGTTCGTATCGTGTCCTTCGATGAGTAATTGAATATTATCATTACTTGCGAAAAAATTTCCCTGGCCATGACTTAGAACATCACCTATGGAAAGCATCAGTGATTCAGGCTCAATAGTTTCAAGGTTAAGACGATGATCCTGAATGAATTGATTAAGATTAACTTCGTGTTCTAGTTCAAAAAGTATAGAGGCAGAATCATTTAATGGATTATCCATCAGACGGGAAGTTACGCCTAAATTATCTTGAGCACGATTACCTAATGCGAAATTATCAAGACTAATGCCATCACCTGCTCTGAATTCAAAGCTTACGGAGTGAAAATTGATCCCTTCAGGCATTTCGGCCTGAAAATTGATGAGAGAATCATTACCACCTGAAGGTTGTAAAACGGTGTGAGCGAGGTTACCAGAGAGGTCATAAAACCTAATAGTCAATAGGCTCTCAAGATCTCTGATTTCTACACTGAAATAGGTGGCGCTATCATTACCTTTCAGTGTTAATTTATTCAGCTCACTGCCACCAGAACTGCGTAATAAGAGAATGTTTGATGTGGGAGAGGCCATTCCTGCAATCACAGTTCCAGGAGCAATAATGCCAGCTGTCCCATCATTGATGCTGTCATAACTGCCGGCAGTAAAGTTAAATAGACCAAGATCTAATGAAGCTCCTGATGCCACCGTTTGAGGAGTGATACTTTCTAAATCAGTGTACTGAATGTAAGGAATGCGTTGTAATAATGGCGATTCATTCCCGGCGATGTCAGTCAAGGTAGCGTTGTAAGTGTCGGTGTAGGACCATTTTTTTAGCGTGATATCCACTCTGCTAGCAGCAACATCTTCTGCGGTAAGCAGATGTTCAATATTTTCGCTACCTATTTTGATCTTTAACAAATCACCGATTTGGGCATGAGTTCCTGTTAAATCGACTTTTAATATATCACCGATCCGTATCAATCCCTGCAGTACCGGTGGAGTGGTATCGATATTAATGATGTATTGACTACCCAATCCACTGTAATTGCCCGCCAGATCAGTTTGTTCAGCGCGGAAATACCATTCACCATCCGGCAGTGTTTCGGGAATAGTAAGCGACCAGTTGCCATTTTTATCTGCGATAACATTAAAACCTTTACGGTTAACGCCATCCTCTTCACCCCATTCAGACCCGTGCCCTAGAGTCAGTCGCAAACGTACTAACGCGCCGGGTTCAGCGGTGCCCGTTATTGTCGGTGAGCTATCATTGGTAATTCCGTTATCACTGATTAATCCAGTGATGCCGCCAGCAACTTTATCATAAATACCGGTAACCAGCGGAACGCTGACCACATCATCAACGGTGATGGTGAAGCTTGGTGAGCGTGCAGAAATATTGCCCGCTTGATCGACGGCCTGCACTGTCAGAGTGTGCGGGCCTTCCTCAAACTTATCTGCACCGGAATACTGCCAGCTCCACGCGCCGGTAGCGGCATCGGCGTAGACGCTGCCGATGGCGCTGATACCGTCATAAATGGTGATCAGGCTGCCTTTCTCAGCATTGCCGCTGAGCAGCGGACGCGCATCGTTGGTGAGGCCGGTGCCGTCGTTAGCAATGGCGCCAAGAGTGCCGCCGGTTACCGTATCGGTGACGCTAGCAAGTGTTGGCTGCGCAATGTGGGTATCGACGGTGATGATAATGCTATCCGACAGTTGCGATCGATTACCTGCCGGATCGGCAGCGCTAACCGTGAGCGTATGGACGCCATCTTCAAATTTTTCTGCACCAGCATATTGCCAGCTCCACGCTCCGGTAGCGGCATCGGCATAGACGCTGCCCACCGCCGTGCTGCCATCGTATATCGTCACCAGGCTGCCCTTCTCGGCGCTCCCACTAAGTAGGGGACGCGCATCGTTGGTCAGGCCTGTGCCGTTATTAGGAATTGAGCCCAGATTGCCACCGCTTACCGCATCGGTGATCTTTGCCAGTATCGGCTGGGCAATCAGTGTATCAACGGTGATAGTAAAACTGTCAGACAGAATGGAAGTATTACCGGCTGCATCGATGGCTTTAACGCAAAGCGTGTGGCTCCCTTCATCAAACTTATCTGCTCCAGTAAATTTCCAGCTCCAGATGCCGGTAGCGGCATCGGCGTAAACGCTGCCGATGGCGCTGATACCGTCATAAACGGTGACCAGGCTGCCTTTTTCCGCTGTGCCATTAAGCAGCGGCCGGGCGTCGTTGGTGAGGCCGGTGCCGTCGCTGGCAACGGCGCCGACCGTGCCACCGCTGACCGCGTCGGTAATGGTCGCAATCACCGGCTGCACAGTCAGGGTATCTATGGTGATGGTGAAGCTATCTGACATCACCGATACGTTGCCCGCCGGGTCGGTGGCCTGCACGGTCAGCAGGTGCACGCCTTCGCCCAGGTTTTCGCTGCTCTGCCAGCGCCACGCGCCGGTTGCAGCATCGGCCCGGACGCTGCCGATGGCTGAGCTGCCGTCATAAATCGTCACCAGGCTGCCGGCTTCGGCGCGGCCGCTGAGTACGGGGCGGGCGTCGTTGGTGAGGCCGGTGCCGTCGTTGCTAATCGCACCTTCCACGCCGCCGGTCACCGCATCGCTCACGGTTTCCAGCAGCGGCTGCGCAATTACGGTGTCCACGATGAAGGTGAACGGGATGGAGGGTAATCCGGTGTTGCCCGCCGGGTCGGTGGCCTGGGCGGTGAAGCTGTGCCGGCCGTCGGGCAGGGCGGCGTCGGGCCGCCACTGCCAGCTGCCGTCGGCGGCGACGGTCGCGGAGCCGGCAACCGCGCCGTCCAGCATAAAGACGATAACTGCGCCGGGCTCGGCCTGGCCGCTGAACAGCGGCCGCGCGTCGTCGGTAACGTCGCCGCTGGCGAGCGCGCCGGTGAGGGTGCCGGCGTCGTCGTCAGCGCTGACCACCTGCGGACGCGCCGGGGCAATCAGGTCAACGTCGAGGTCAAAGCCGGGCGAGTGCTGGCTGACGAGGCCGGAGGCGGCGGTGGCGGTGGTGGTAAAGGTGTG
>NZ_PJRT01000031.1 GCF_002858935.1 Pantoea endophytica
AGTTCAGCGGTGCTCATCTGTAAAACGTCATAATGAATTTCATTATGTGTTCACTCGTGAGGCTTTGATATTTTTTTGCGTCCGGAGACGCGGATATCAATCCTGCGAGTGCCCACACAGATTGTCTGATAAATTGTTAAAGAGCGTTGCGAACAGCGGCTGAACCGTCTGTCGCGAGGTGGCGTATACTACGCTACTCTCCTTCGGAGTCAAACACTTTTTTCAGCGTTTTCATCCGGCGGGATGAATTTCTTCACTCCCTGCTGAGCCGTCTGCGTTGCCGCTTTGCCGTCTCAGTGGTGGCGCATTATAGGGAGTTATTCGGAGCTGACAAGGGTTAATTGCAAATAAATTACTGTTCGACCTAAATTTCACCACAACGCTGTATTTCACAACGATTTGCCTGGTAACTGCGCAAAACCCTGGGCAAAAAGCGCCACTTTATTCCAATCGGTGTACTCCACTTCTTTCGATGTATCGGTTTCCCCGCCGGTCATACGCATAATGAATTGAATCATGACGCGATCAAACCAGCGATAACGCGGATAACGCAACGCCCCAGCGAAAACCGCACAGCAATCGGGTTGCCACGGTGACTGCTCCAGGAACTTGCGCGTATACGCATTGGTCTCTGGCGTACACTTATCTGCTTTACGCGCTGTCAGGTTGACACTAAAGAAGCCGCTCACCCGCTGCTGCAGCTGTGCTCTGTGCTGGGTGACAAATTTCAGTAACGCCGGATTGAAATTGCCATAGCGGATCGAAGCACCAATCAGCACGCGATCATACTGCAACCAATCAATCTGCTGCGCATGCAGTAAATCGATCACGTCACACAGTTGATGCGGCACTAACGTCTGTGCAATGCGCGCGGCAATGTCACGGGTTTGCCCATCGCGGCTGGAATACAGAATCAACGCTTTCATTACTCAATCCTATTTTATTATTCGCGCCAGAAGGTCGGCGTGAACAGCACCAGCAGCGTGAACACTTCAAGGCGTCCAAACAGCATGGTTAAAATCAAAATCCACTTCGCGACATCATTCATTGAAGTGAAGTTGTCTGCTACCACACCCAAACCGGGCCCGAGGTTATTCAGGGTCGCGGCCACGGCAGCAAAAGCCGAGAAGTCATCCACGCCGGTGGCGATGATCGCCAACATGCTGAGCAGGAACACCAGCGCATAAGCTGAGAAGAAACCCCACACCGCTTCGAGGATACGTTCCGGCAGCGCGCGATTACCCAACTTGATGGTGTAAACCGCATTCGGGTGCACCAATCGCTTCAGTTCACGCGAACCCTGTTTGAACAGCAGAAGAATGCGAATCACCTTCAAACCGCCGCCGGTTGAACCCGCCATGCCGCCGATAAAAGCCGAGCACAGTAGCAGCACCGGCAGGAACAGCGGCCAGCGCGCAATGCTGTCGGTGGTAAAACCGGCCGTGGTCGCCATTGATACCACCTGGAAAAACGCCTGATTCAGCGTTTGCCAGCCGCTGGCGTACACATTGTGGAACCACAACACTATGGTACAGATCAGCACTAAGGTCAGTTGTACGCCAATAAACATGCGGAATTCGGGATCGCGCCAGTACACTTTCAGGTTGCGACCACTTAATAAAGAGAAGTGCAGGCCATAGTTACAGCCCGAGATCAGCAGAAATACCGCGACAATGGTATTGATAGTTGGGCTATTAAAGTAGCCGATGCTGGCATCATGGGTTGAGAACCCGCCAATCGCGATCGTCGAGAAGCTATGGCCGATAGCATCAAACATCGGCATGCCCGCCAGCCACAGCGCCACCGCGCACGCCACGGTGAGCAATACGTAGATCAGCCACAGCGTTTTAGCTGTTTCTGCGATACGCGGGCGCATCTTGTTATCTTTCAACGGTCCCGGCATTTCGGCTCGATAGAGCTGCATGCCACCCACGCCCAGAATGGGCAGAATCGCCACCGCCAGCACAATGATCCCCATCCCGCCGAGCCACTGCAGCATCTGACGATAGAACAAAATCGCTTTAGGCAACGTATCCAGTCCCACCAGCGTGGTGGCGCCGGTGGTAGTGAGGCCAGAGAAGGACTCAAAGAAGGCATCAGTGATTGAGAGATGCGGCTGCTCGGCGAAGATAAACGGCATCGCACCGACGCTGCCCAACACGGTCCAGAACAGCACCACGATAAGGAAACCTTCGCGCGGCTTGAGTTCGGTTTTCTGCTTGCGGTTTGGCCACCACAGCAGTGAACCGATAACGATCGCCATCATAAAGGTCTGACTGAACGCGCGCCCGGCACCATCACGGTAAATCAAGGCGACGAGGCCCGGTAAAATCATGGTCACCGAGAACAGAATCACCAGCAGGCCCACGATGCGGGTAATGGCGCGAAAATGCATTCAGCCGTTTCCTTTAAACAGAAGCTTTTAGTTTGTCAGCGGGATGAGCGTCAGCGCGCCCCGGCTGTAATCAGACAGGTTTTGGCGAAAGCCATCAATCTGCGCATGCGGCAACGCTAAACGCAGCGCAATACGATCCTGATAATGGCTCTCTTCTATAATGCCGTCAAAACGTTGCAGCAAGCGTTCGATGTCGCTGAGTTGGGCGTAATCGCACTGCAGGGTAAAAGATTCCATCGGCACTTTACGCTGACGCGCCAGTTGCTTCAGTCCTTGCTGCACGCCGCCGCCATAAGCTTTTACCAGGCCGCCGGTGCCCAGCATAATGCCGCCATAATAACGCACTACCACCGCGGTGATCTCACCGACACCGCTACCCATCAGCTGGGCCAGCATCGGTTTGCCCGCGGTGCCAGAAGGTTCGCCATCATCGGAGAAACCCAGCTGCTGCGAATCATCCGGCGCACCCGCCACCCACGCACAGCAGTGATGCCGCGCGGTAGGATGTTCCTGCTTCACCTGCTGCACAAACGCACGCGCCGCTTCCACGCCGGCCGTGTGCGCCAGCAAGGTGATGAAGCGGCTTTTCTTGATGGTTTCCTCACTGAGACTCACGGCCTGAGCGGGAATGTCGTAAGCATCCATCAGGCAAGGTGCAGGTCGCGCGTCATGTTTTCAATGCGATTAGCGTGAACCACCACGTTATCCTCGATACGAATACCGCCGTAAGGTTTCAGTGCATCAATTGCCGCCCAGTCAAAGTATTGGCTGAACTTGCCGCCGCGCAGCTTCGTCAGCAGCGAATCGATAATATAGAAGCCCGGTTCGATAGTCAGCACCATGCCAGGTTCCAGCACGCGCGTACAACGCAAATACGGATACTGCGACGGTGCCGCCAGATGCGTACCGTTGTCATCCTGCATGAAGCCAGCCACATCGTGCACCTGCAAGCCGAGCGGATGTCCAAGGCCGTGCGGCATAAACGGACCGGTTAAATCTTCCGCCACCAGCGTCTCTTCAGTCAGGCCTTTCACCAACTCGAACTTCAGCAGCAGACGCGCAATGCGCTGATGCATCTGCAGATGATAATCGGTATAGCGCACGCCGGCTTTCAAGGTGGCGATCAGCGCCAGCTCTTCCTTGTTCATCGCCGCAACCATGTCGGCATAGCGCGATTTGCTCTGCGCCGCGTAGCTGCGCGTCAGGTCAGCGGCGTAACCGAGGTATTCCGCACCGGCGTCAATCAGGAAGCTGTGGCGTTTGGCCGGCGGCTGATGATCCAGTTTGGTGTAGTGCAGCACCGCGGCATGTTCATTGAGCGCGATGATGTTGCCATATGGCACATCGGTATCGCGATGGCCGGTTGCGGTCAGATAGGCGATATTGATATCGAACTCGCTCATGCCAGAGAAGAACGCCTCTTTGGCAGCGCGATGGCCCGCCACCGCCAGCTTCTGCGCTTCGCGCATACACGCCAGTTCATAGTCGGTTTTGATACTGCGATGATAATGCAGGAAATCGATCACGCCTTTCGGGTTCACCTGCTCGCTGTTAATACCGAGCTGGGAAGCGCGTGACGGCACCGGACCGATATAGGCCACTTTCTCGCGCTGTGCTGGCAGCAGCTGCGCGATCTCATCGGCACTCTTCAGGCCAATCACCTCCACGTCGTTAGTCCAGAAGCTGTTTGGCAGCGGCTCAACGTTGTGCCAGTAATCAACCGGCGAATAGAACCACAGCTTGGGTTTATTCACGCCATCAATCCATAACCAGCAGTTTGGCACCTGCGTCACCGGCACCCACGCTTTGAACTGGGGATTCACCTTAAACGGATAGTCGTGATCGTCGAGAAAAACGGTCAACAGTTCGCCGGAATGAATCAGCATGGCATCAAGCTTAAAGCGAGCCAGCACCTGCTGCGCTCGCTGCTGCAGCGTATTGATGTGCGCGTGATACAGGGTTTTCAGTGAATCCATGGACTTGTCTCCGATGTCGCGAAAGTGGCCGCAGTGTAGCACAGCCGTGTTAGTGATGCCGTGCTGCGCGCGCTGTGATCGTTGTATCAAATAATCAAACTCTGGTTTGCAAATAATTAACATCACACTCACACTCCAACTCATCTGGTATGACCAGATCAACTTTCGCGGTTTCAGGAGACGGACATGCTCTACCAAGGCGATACCCTTTCAGTTCACTGGCTTGACGACGGCATCGCCGAGCTGGTTTTCGATGCGCCCGGTTCGGTGAACAAACTCGATACCAAAACCGTTGCCTCGTTGGGCGAGGCATTAAGCGTATTGGAACAGCAACCCGCGCTGCGCGGCCTGTTGCTCTCGTCGGCCAAACCGGCATTTATCGTTGGTGCCGACATCACAGAATTCCTGTCGCTGTTTGATGCGCCAGAAGAGAAGCTGAGCCAGTGGCTGGCGTTTGCCAACAGCATCTTCAATCGTTTAGAGGATTTGCCGGTGCCCACCGTGGCCGCCATCGACGGCTATGCGCTGGGCGGCGGCTGTGAATGCATACTGGCGACCGACTTCCGCATTGCCACGCCGACCGCACGCATTGGCCTGCCGGAAACCAAACTGGGCATTATGCCGGGCTTCGGCGGCAGCGTGCGCTTGCCACGCCTGCTTGGCGCCGATAGCGCGATGGAGATTATCGCCGCCGGTAAAGATGTTGATGGCAGCAGCGCCCTGAAACTCGGTTTGGTGGATGCGGTAGTCAGCAGCGACAAACTACGCGCCGCTGCGCTGACCGTATTGCAGGACGCCATCGTGCAGGGCAACTGGCAGACACGCCGCGCGCCGAAGCTGGCACCGCTGAAACTCAGCCCGATTGAAGCCGCCATGAGCTTCACCATCGCCAAAAGCATGGTGCTGCAAACCGCGGGCAAACACTATCCGGCACCGATCACCGCCATCAAAACCATTGAAGCTGCCGCCAGCCTCGGACGTGATGATGCGCTGAAGCTGGAAACCGCCGCGTTTGTGCCGCTGGCGCAAAGCGACGTGGCGCGCGCGCTGGTCGGTATCTTCCTGAACGATCAGTACGTCAAAGGCCTGGCGAAAAAGCACAGCAGTGCAGCCGGTGCGCCGCAGCAAGCGGCAGTATTAGGCGCAGGCATTATGGGCGGCGGCATTGCTTATCAATCGGCATGGAAAGGTGTGCCGGTGATGATGAAAGATATCAATCCGCAGGCATTAACGCTGGGCATGACCGAAGCCAGCAAGCTGCTGAACAAACAGCTGGAGCGCGGCAAAATTGACGGCGCGAAACTGGCGAGCGTACTCACCACCATTCAGCCCACGCTGGATTACGCCGGATTCGAACGCACCGACGTAGTAGTAGAAGCGGTAGTAGAGAATCCGCAGATCAAAGCCAAAGTGCTGGCAGAGACCGAACAGCATCTGCGCGAGGACGCCATTCTCGCCTCCAACACCTCAACCATTCCGATCAGCCTGCTGGCGCAAGCCCTGAAACGTCCGGAAAACTTCTGCGGCATGCACTTCTTCAATCCGGTACCGCGTATGCCGCTGGTTGAAGTGATTCGCGGTGAGAAAACCTCAGAAGCGACCCTCAGCAAAGTGGTGGCCTGGGCGAGCAAAATGGGCAAGACGCCGATTGTGGTGAATGACTGTCCCGGCTTCTTTGTGAATCGCGTGCTGTTCCCCTACTTCGCCGCCTTCAGCCTGCTGCTGCGCGACGGCGCGGATTTCCGTCAGATCGATAAAGTGATGGAAAAACAGTTCGGCTGGCCGATGGGCCCCGCGTGGCTGCTGGATGTGGTCGGCATTGATACCGCGCATCACGCTCAGCAGGTGATGGCGCAAGGTTTCCCGTCTCGCATGCAGAAAGATTATCGCGACGCGATCGACGTGCTGTTTGACGCCAAACGTTACGGCCAGAAAAACGGTCAGGGCTTTTACCGCTGGGAGCAGGATAAAAAAGGCAAAGCGCAGAAGAGAGCCGATGCGGCTGTCGATGCGCTGCTGGAACCGATTTGCCAGCCGAAGCGCGTGTTCAGCGATGACGAGATCGCCAACCGCATGATGCTGCCGATGCTCAACGAAGTGGTGCGCTGCCTCGAAGAGAAGATCATCGCTTCACCGGCCGAAGCTGATATGGCGCTGGTGTACGGTTTAGGCTTCCCGCCGTTCCGTGGCGGCGCGTTCCGCTACATGGATACGCTGGGCAACAGCAACGTGGTTGATCAGGCCAAACGTTATACCGCGCTCGGCCCGCTGTATGCGCTGCCGGAGCTGCTGTTGCAAAAAGCCCATCAGCATCAGAGCTGGTATCCCGCGGTGCAACCGATTGACGAAGCGGCGCTGCAAAGTGCCTGAGGTAATGAAAATGGAAAAAGTGGTAATTGTTGATGCGGTCCGCACGCCGATGGGCCGCTCCAAAGGCGGCGCGTTTCGTCAGGTACGGGCGGAAGATCTCTCGGCGCATTTGATGCGCGAGCTGCTGAGCCGCAACCCGGCGGTTGATCCCGCCACGCTGGACGACATTATCTGGGGCTGCGTGCAGCAGACGCTGGAGCAAGGCTTCAACATTGCACGTAACGCCGCCCTGCTGGCGGAGATCCCGCATCGCGTACCTGCCAGCACCGTCAACCGCCTGTGCGGTTCGTCGATGCAGGCGCTGCACGACGCGGCACGCGCGATTATGGTTGGCGATGCGCACAGCTGCCTGATTGGCGGTGTAGAACATATGGGCCACGTGCCGATGAGCCACGGCGTGGATTTCCATCCGGGCCTGGGTCGCACGGTGGCGAAGGCGGCGGGCATGATGGGTTTAACCGCCGAGATGCTGGCGCGCATGCATCACATTACGCGTGAGCAGCAGGATGCTTTTGCGCTGCGTTCGCACCAGCGCGCCTGGGCAGCAACCCAGCGCGGCGACTTCAAGCGTGAAATTGTGGCGACCTACGGCCACGACGCCGACGGCGTGTTGAAGCGCTTTGAGAGCGACGAAGTGATCCGCGAAGAGACCAGCCTCGAAGGATTGGCTGCGCTGCGCCCGGCATTCGATCCGGTCAACGGCACCGTGACCGCAGGCAGCTCATCCGCGCTTTCCGACGGCGCAGCCGCGATGTTGATCATGAGTGAAAGCCGCGCACGCGAACTCGGTCTGACAGCGCGCGCGCGCATTCGCAGCATGGCGGTGGTTGGCTGCGATCCGTCGATTATGGGTTACGGTCCGGTTCCCGCCAGCAAGCTGGCGCTCAAGCGCGCCGGATTGAGCGTGCAGGATATCGACCTGTTCGAGTTCAACGAGGCTTTTGCCGCACAGGCGCTGCCGTGCATTAAAGACATGGGCTTGCTGGAACAGCTGGATGAGAAAGTGAATTTGAACGGCGGCGCGATTGCGCTCGGTCATCCGCTGGGATGTTCCGGTGCGCGTATCAGTACTACGCTGCTGAATCTGATGGAACGTCGCGATGTGCAATTTGGTCTGGCGACCATGTGCATTGGTTTAGGCCAGGGCATCGCCACGGTGTTCGAACGGGTTTAATACGTTAATGTTGCACGTGTTACCGCCCTTTCGGGCGGTTTTTTTACGCAATACATTGCGCCGCGACGAATCCGTGCACATTCTCGTAGCGGCGCGATTTATCGCGTTCTGTTGACCTCAAATAAAGGCAAACGCATCGCCAAACATCTGCGCTTCCAGCGCACCGCGCTCGGCGCAGAAACGCTCACGCGCAATCTTCGCCATCTCAAAACGACCGGCAATATAGATATCGTGCTCGCTGAGCGACGCGAAATCCTGCATCACCGCCGTCAGCACCGTGCCGCTGCGTCCGGTCCAGTCATCCGCCGGTTGTTCAACCACCGGGATCACTTTCAGGTTCGGATGCTTCACCGCCAGTGCATTCAGCTCATCCAGATCGTACAGATGCATCAGCTCACGGCCGCCCCAGTAAATCGCGATCTCGCGATCGGGTTGCTGTGCGAGCGCGGTCAGCAGAATAGAACGCGCATAGGAGAAGCCGGTACCGCCCGCGATCAGAATGATCGGACGCTCGCTATCTTCACGCAGCCAGGCATCGCCGTGCGGCATATCAACCGTAATCTGGCGATCGTTCTTGATGCGGTCCATCACCGCCATCGCGTAGAGATTGAGATCCGACGCGCCGATGTGCAGCTCAATGATGTCCTTTTCCATTGGCGTAGAAGCCAGTGAAAACGGGCGCTTATCGCGCTCATCCATCACCACCATCAAATACTGTCCGGCGCGGAAGTTAAAATCCGCCGCCGGAATTAAACGAACGCGGTAAACCGTGTCCGTAATCGCTTCAACCGAAGTCACTTTGCAGCTTAACGTTGTCATGCGTTCCCTTTTTCTTCGGGTCTAATTGGTCTGCCGCCGTTAGCGCTGCGGCGGCTCGGCAAAGATAGCTAACTCATCCCAAATGGCGTCAATGCGCGCGGTCACCGCCGGATCTTTCACAATCGGCGTGCCCCACTCGCGCGTGGTTTCACCCGGCCACTTATTGGTCGCATCAAGTCCCATCTTCGAGCCTAAGCCGGAAACCGGCGAGGCGAAGTCGAGATAATCGATGGGCGTGTTCTCAACCAGCACCGTATCGCGTGCCGGATCCATGCGGGTGGTAATCGCCCAAATCACATCATTCCAGTCGCGCGCGTTGACGTCGTCATCGCACACAATCACGAACTTGGTGTACATGAACTGACGCAGGAACGACCACACGCCGAACATCACGCGCTTGGCGTGACCCGCGTACTGTTTCTTGATCGTTACTACCGCGAGGCGATAAGAGCAGCCCTCCGGTGGCAGATAGAAATCAACGATCTCCGGGAATTGCTTGATCAGAATCGGCACCAGCACTTCATTGAGCGCCACGCCCAGCACCGCCGGTTCATCCGGTGGACGTCCGGTGTAGGTTGAATGATAAATCGGGTTGCGACGTTGCGTTACGTGCGTCACGGTAAACACCGGGAAGCTATCTACTTCATTGTAGTAGCCTGTGTGGTCGCCGTACGGACCTTCCGGCGCGACATCGCCCGGCTCGATATAACCTTCCAGCACGATTTCCGCGCTGGCCGGCACTTCGAGTTCGTTCGAAACGCACTTCACCACTTCGGTTTTGTTACCGCGCAGCAAACCGGCAAAGGCGTATTCGGAGAGTGTATCCGGCACCGGCGTTACCGCGCCGAGAATGGTGGCAGGATCGGCGCCCAGCGCCACCGACACCGGGAAACGTTCGCCCGGATGCGCTTTACACCACTCCTGGAAATCCAGCGCGCCGCCGCGATGCGACAGCCAGCGCATAATCACGCGGTTCTTGCCGATCACCTGCTGACGATAGATACCCAGATTTTGTCGCTCTTTATGCGGGCCGCGCGTGACGGTTAATCCCCACGTAATCAGCGGCGCAGCATCGCCCGGCCAGCATTTCATCACCGGAATGCGCGACAGATCGACGTCATCGCCGCTGAAAATCTCTTCCTGGCACGGCGCATTGCGCAGGCGCTTGGTTGGCATGTTCAGCACTTGCTTGAACTGCGGCATCTTATCAAACAGATCGCGGAAGCCTTTTGGCGGCTCCGGCTCTTTCAGGAACGCCAGCAGCTTGCCCACTTCACGCAGCGCACTGACCTCTTCCTGGCCCATGCCCATCGCCACGCGTTTTGGTGTGCCAAACAGATTACACAGCACCGGCATGTCGTACCCTTTCGGGTTTTCGAACAGCAGCGCCGGGCCGCCAGCGCGCAGCGTGCGGTCGGCAATTTCCGTCATCTCTAACTCAGGATCGATCTCCTGAGTGATGCGCTTTAACTCGCCACGCTGTTCCAGCAATGCGAGGAAGTCTCGTAAATCCTGATATTTCATGCGGCTTTAGCTTTCCGGCCAGAGTGAAACGCCATTATAGAGGCGTTTTACGCTGACATGTTGAGGTTTTGCGTCAGGCAGGCTGACAGGAAAACGGCACCAGCGACTGAATCGCCAATACATCGTGATAAGCAGTAATCGGCTCGCCGTGACGGAACACTTTGAAGTCTTCACCGCGTGCGCTGTAGTAACGCAGGCGATTTTCGCTCACGTGCAGGAAGCTGGCTTCACGCAGCGCAATCACCGATTCATGCGGGTTAACGGCACAGAACTCGGCCAGTCGTTCGTCACGCGTTTCGCCCATATGGCCGCTGACGTGCGCATCAAGATAATGCGGATTGATCTGCACCGGGAACAAACCCAGCGCGGGCAACACTACGCTGCTGCGCACCGGCATATCATTGGTGGTGCGAATGGAAGGCGTTGCCACATTGCAACCGGCGCTCCAGCCGACGTACGGCACATCACGCTCGCGCACCGCGTGTTGGATAGCGACGATCAAGCCGTGCTCGTGCAGCATTTGATTGAGGAACCAGGTATTTCCGCCGCTCACCAGAATCAGCTCAGCTTGTTCAATCGCCGCAACGGGCGATGCAAACTCGTGCACGGTGCGCACGTCAATGCCTAACGACGCGGATAAGTCCTGCGCGCGCTGCGCGTGATCGCCACGAATAATCGCGTACGGTACCAGCACCGCCGAAGTGATGCCGCGCTGGGCGATCATCGCATGCAGCTGCGGGTGGGCGTAACTTAACAGCGGCGCATCGTCAGCCACTTTACCGTTACTCAACAGGAACAGTTCCATCAGCCACTCCTTTTCAATCGAAAGATGGGGAGGGAGTCTGATACAGATGGTCGCCGGCCGTCAATTTTCTTGCAAGAAAGCGTAAATAAGCCGCATCAATCGGATAAATCGTAGTGAAATTGTTTTCAGCGCCCGGTTTCCACCCGCCGATGCGCTATAACTCTGACAACTGATTTGATATTCTTAGCGTCCATTATTTGGGAGCGGTTATGGAATCCTGGTACTTACTCTATTGCAAACGTGGACAACTGTTGCGCGCGAAAGAGCATCTTGAGCGGCAAGAGGTGAATTGCCTCAGCCCGATGATCGCTCTGGAGAAGATTGTGCGCGGTAAACGCACCACCGTGAGTGAGCCGCTGTTTCCCAACTATCTGTTTATCGAATTCGATCCCGAAGCGATTCACACCACCACCATCAGCAGCACGCGCGGCGTCAGCCACTTCGTGCGCTTTGGCACCATGCCGGCCACCGTATCAAATGATGTGATCGAAGCGCTGCAAACCGACGTGCCGCAGATCGTGCTTGATGCGGAAACCCCGCAAAGCGGTGATGAAGTGATCATCACCGATGGCACGTTCGAAGGATTGCGCGCCATTTTTGCCGAGCCGGATGGCGAAACGCGCTCCGTTCTGCTGCTCAACATGCTGAACAAACAGGTGATGCGCAGCGTGGATAACAAACAGTTCCGTAAACTCTAAGCGAGTTTAAACAGCTGACGCGCGTTGAGATTAACCTGCGCGCCCAGCGCTTCCGCCTCCTCGCCACGCCAGTTTGCCACCTGCTGCACAATATGCGGCAGGAAGCATGGCTCATTGCGGCGCGAAGTGGGACGCGGATGCATATCGCGCGGCAGTAAATACGGTGCGTCGGTTTCCAGTAACAGGCGCTCAGCCGGAATCAGCGGCAGCAATTCACGCAGTTCCATGCCGCGACGCTCGTCGCATACCCAACCGGTAATGCCCACCGACAATCCCAGCGCCAGGCACGCTTGCAGCTCGTCACGCGTACCGGTAAAGCAGTGCACGACTGCGCCAACCAGCTTCGGTAGCCACGGCTCAAGTACTGCAACAAAACGATCGTGCGCTTCACGGCAATGCAAAAACACCGGCAGCTGCAGCTCAGCGGCCAACGCCAGCTGCGCATCGAAAGCGTATTCCTGCTGATCGTGGGCCGAAAGATTGCGATTGAAATCCAGGCCACATTCGCCAATCGCGACCACCTGCTCACTTTCGGCCATGCGACGCAAGGTATTCGCGGTTTCCGCCGACCATTCACTGGCATGGTGCGGATGGACGCCGGCGGTTGACCAGCAATAGCCCGCGTGCAATGCCGCCAGCTGCCGCGCCTGCTGGCTCTCCAGCGCGTTGGTGCCGGTAATTAACAGGCCGGTGACGCCTGCTTCGCGCGCACGTTTTACCACCTGCTCGCGATCTTTTGCGAATTGCGTGCTGGTCAGGTTTACACCGATATCAAACATGTCTTCTCCCCAATAAAAAACCGCCCAACGGGGCGGTTTAGATTCATCTTCCCGCGCGCTGCGGGATGCCCTGCATTAAGGACATCAGGATTCGGTGTTGTGTTCCTCATCCGAAGACTGACGTCCTTTACCCACATAGTAGCGGGAGAAGAATACGCCGACTTCAAACAGGCAGTACATCGGAATAGCGAGCAAAGTTTGCGAGAAAACATCCGGCGGTGTGAGCAACATCCCAACCACGAACGCGCCAACCAACATATAAGGACGTTTCTTTTTCAGATCTTCTGGTGAAGTTATGCCGGTCCAGCACAGCAGCACAATTGCAATCGGCACCTCAAACGCCACGCCGAAGGCCATGAAAATCGTCATGACGAAGTCGAGGTAGTTGGTGATATCCGTTGCGATGGTCACGCCTTGCGGCGCGGTTTTGGCGAAGAAGCCAAACGCCAGCGGGAACACGATGAAGTAAGCAAACGCCACGCCGACGTAAAACAGCAGCGTACTGGAGAACAGCAGCGGCATCACCAGTTTGCGTTCGTGGCGATAGAGCGCGGGCGCCACAAAGGCCCACACCTGATACAAAATCACCGGCACGGCCAGAAACACCGAAACGATGATAGTCAGCTTGATCGGCGTGAAGAATGGCGATGCGACGTCGGTAGCGATCATGCTCGCCCCGGCTGGCATCTGGCTGATCAGCGGCGACGCGACCAGATGGTAAATATCATTCGCGAAATAGACCAGACACAAAAAGATGACTAAAACAGCGATGATGCAATTCAACAAACGCTTGCGCAGCTCAATCAAATGGCTAATGAGCGGTTGGGTATCTTCAACGGCCATGTTTATCGTTCATCTTTTACGAGAGAAGTCTTCGCGGTGCTTTCAGGAGCACTGGCGACGGGAGGGGTTTCTGCGGCAGAGATTTCGTCAGTAGGCTGCGGAGTCTGTGCAGGCGCACTGGTTTGATGCTCTGCTGCTGCGGGCGTGACCGCAGGTGAAGTCACGGGCTGCACGGCGGCTGGCGGAGTCTGATGAATAGTGTTGGCTTCATCTTCCTCTTTTTCGAGATCAATACTCTGCTGCACCGAACGCTTCATGGAGTCGGCGGTTTTACGCAGTTCTTCCATCGACTCTTTCAGCTCGGGTGACAACGTGCCACGGCCCGCTTCTTCCACCTTTTTCAGGCTGTCCTGCAATTCCTGCAGTTTCAACTCTTGCGCCAGTTCGTTTTGTACATTCGCGGCCAGCGAGCGAATGGCTCTGATCCAGCCGACGACGGTTTTCACCGCAACCGGTAACCGCTGCGGGCCAAGCACAATCAGCCCGATCACGAACACTAATACCAGTTCACTAAAACCAATGTCGAACACAGTTATACCTGCTTGTCGTTCCGGGCGTCGTCTTTAGTCGCCGTGGTTTGCTGTTTGTCTGCCAGAGTTTTGGCGTTGAAGTCAGCGTCCTGCTCTTTCGGTTGATCCTTTTTATCGTCTTCATCGCCCATGGCTTTTTTGAAGCCACGAATGGAAGATCCTAAATCCGAACCCAGGTTACGAAGTTTGTTGGTACCGAACAGAAGAACAACAATGACGGCAATGATTAACAATTGCCAAATACTGATACCGCCCATGAGATATGCCTCTAATATTCTGTGAAAAACTGTTGACTGTAACGCACAGAAAGCCCGTATGATTTCGGGCTTTAGCTTGCGACATTACGCGATTTGCACCAGGCAGACAATCAGTTTGTCTTGCGCCAGCCAATAAGCCAGGTGACGATGCCAGCGGCCATTAATAGCGCCGGGAAGAAATCCCAATCCGGTCGACTTAACAGCACGGCGGTGCCACTTAATAACAGTGTAGCGCCTACACCAAACAGATAGCGCGCCTGATGATTGCGTGTTCGCTGTACGTTTAAATCGGTGACGAGTTTATCGACGCTGTGCTTCAATAATTTGTGCTGGCGCATGCTGTCGTAAAATAGCTCCGGCAACTCCGGCAGTTTTTCCGCCCAGTACGGCGCTTTCTCTTTCACCGCCCGCAAAATCGCCGGGATACCAATCTGATCTTTGATCCAATCTTCAAGGAACGGCTTAGCCGTTTTCCACAGGTCAAGCTGCGGATAGAGCTGGCGGCCAATCCCTTCAATATACAGCAGCGTCTTCTGCAACAGCACCAGCTGCGGCTGCACTTCCATATTAAAGCGACGCGCGGTGTTGAACAGGTTCAGCAGCACGTGGCCAAACGAAATCTCAGCCAGCGGCTTTTCGAAAATCGGCTCACATACGGTACGAATGGCAAACTCAAAGTCTTCGACGTTTGTATCGGCCGGTACCCAGCCAGAATCCACATGCAGCTCGGCCACTTTGCGGTAATCGCGGTTAAAGAAGGCGATGAAGTTCTCGGCCAGATAGCGCTTATCTTCTTTGTTCAGCGAACCGACGATACCGCAGTCGATGCCGATATATTGCGGATCTTCCGGGTGATCGTAGCTGACGAAGATATTGCCAGGATGCATATCGGCATGGAAGAAGCTGTCGCGGAACACCTGAGTGAAGAATACCTGCACACCGCGCTCGGCCAGCAGTTTCATGTTAACGCCGTGCTGCTCCAGCGTGGCGATATCTGAGATCGGAATGCCGTAAATGCGCTCCATCACCATCATCGATTCGCTGCAATAATCAGAAAACACTTCCGGCACATACAGCATGCGGCTTTGGTCAAAGTTACGACGCAGCTGGATGGCATTCGCCGCTTCACGCAGCAGATTCAGCTCATCAATTAAGGTCTTTTCGTAATCGCGCACCACTTCTACCGGACGCAGACGACGACCATCCGGCAACAAACGCGGCACCCACCGCGCCAGACGGTAAATCAGTCGCATATCGGCTCTGATCACCGGCAGGATGTCGGGACGAATCACTTTAATTACCACCGCGCGGCCATTGGATTTCAGCGTCGCGGTATGCACCTGCGCGATAGAAGCCGAGGCCAGCGGTTTGATATCGAAGTCTTCAAACCAGGTTTCCACCGGGCCGCCAATCGACTTTTCAATCTGCTGTTTGGCTTTCACGCCATCAAATGGCGCAACGCGGTCCTGCAGCACCGCCAGTTCATCGGCAATCGCTGGTGGGAACAGATCGCGACGCGTCGAGAGCATTTGACCGAATTTGATCCAAACCGGCCCCAACTGCTCCATCGCTAAACGGATGCGCACGCCGGCGGAAGCGTCTTTATGTTGGTTAGGGATCCAGAAGATGCAACGCCGCCACAAGCGTAAAAGCAGCGTGAAGCGCATGCGGGGAATCAGTTCATCAAGGCCGTAAGTCAGAAAGATCTTGATGATGAAGTATAAGCGCCGAATTTCTCCCAGCGTCATTTCGCCTCCAGCTGTGCCAAACGCGTTTCAAACGCATTGAGCGAACGTTCTGTCGCTTCCACTTCCTCGCAAAACCATGCCAGTTCCAGTGCGCCCGGCGCAACGCGCCACTCTTCTGTCAGCACCTGACCAAGATAATCCTGGCGGCGGATGAACTGCTGCTGCACGAATTTCAGCGCCTGCTGTGCGGCCTGGCTTACGCCTTGCGCAGCGATATCGCCAATCCACGGTGCAAGATATTCCGCCGGATCCAGCTCGGCGAGATCCATCAGCGCGGAGAATTGCTGTACCACCTGCAAATCGCCGTTCACCTCCAGTTCACCGCTACGAATCAGGCTGGTGAGCTGCTGGCGATCGCGCAGTTTCGGCAAAGTACTGACACGCAAACTCACCGTGCAGTCGCTGTTGTCTTGCCAATCACTCAGCACATCGAGTTGCGATTCGCTAAACACCAGCACCAAAGGAAAATCGAGCTCTTGCAGATGCAGCATCAATACCTTACCAGCCAAACGCTGGCGTGCGGCTTTCAGGCTGCGATCGCGATAGAGAACACGGTTCAGGGCGGTCTCAAGACCGCCGGTGATGAGAGGAGTTAAAGTCATGATGGATTAGAATTTAAATCCGCGATGCAGCGCGACAATACCGCCAGTCATGTTGAAGTAGGTGGTATTTTCAAAGCCCGCATCGTTCATCATCGCTTTCAGGGTTTCCTGATCGGGATGCATACGAATCGACTCCGCCAGATAGCGATAGCTTTCAGCGTCTTGCGCCACCAGCTGACCAATACGCGGCAGAATGTGGAATGAATAGGTATCGTAGGCTTTGCTGAGCGGCTCCAGCAACGGCTTCGAGAACTCCAGCACCAGCAGACGTCCGCCTGGCTTCAGCACGCGGAACATTGATGCCAGCGCTTTCTCTTTTTCGGTCACGTTACGCAAGCCGAATGAGATGGTGATGCAATCGAAGTAGTTATCCGGGAACGGCAGCGCTTCGGCATTCGCCTGCACATAGCTGACATTGCCCGACACGCCGAGATTACGCAGCTTTTCGCGGCCCATCTTCAGCATC
Source organism: Pantoea endophytica (assembly GCF_002858935.1). Classification (GTDB taxonomy): domain Bacteria; phylum Pseudomonadota; class Gammaproteobacteria; order Enterobacterales; family Enterobacteriaceae; genus Pantoea; species Pantoea leporis. The sequence continues at coordinate 16,987 of NZ_PJRT01000031.1, forward strand.
GAGCTGTTGATGTCTGCCAGCACAACCTGGCCGGTTTCGCCCACCAGACGTGAGAATTTTGCCGTGAGATCGCCGGTACCACCCGCCAGATCCAACACGCGCTGACCGCGGCGCACGCCGCTGCTGTCAATGGTAAAACGCTTCCAGACACGATGGATGCCAAACGACATCAAATCGTTCATCAGGTCATATTTTGCCGCGACGGAGTGAAACACGTCCGCAACTTTATCGGCCTTTTCGCTTTTCGCGACGGTCTGGAAGCCAAAATGGGTAGTTTCCTGCTGTGATTCATCTGCCATCGGTTTTACCTGTTCCACAAACAATTCTTGCCGAAGTGTATCAGAGTCGCGCTACACGAGCACGCGACCACCGTGCTATTCGTTGATGCGGCGCAGCGAGTCTGTTGTTGGTTCTGCAACGTTTTCATCCTCGGTGCGATCGTCTGCCCAATCTTCATCCGCTTCTTCCGGCTGCGCCTGTTCAACCAGTTGCGGATTAATCGGACGTTTGATCTCCACGCCAAGCGAACGGAACGCTTCACTTTGTGCGATCAGATTGCCGCGTCCTTCAGACAGCTTTTTCATCGCCTGATGATAGCTTTGCTGCGCTTTGTCGAGATTATGCCCGATGCCACTCATGTCATCGACAAACAGCCGCATTTTGTCGTACAGCCGCGTTGCCCGGTCGGCGATGCGCTGTGCGTTACGGCTTTGATGCTCATAACGCCAGAGATTATTGATAGTACGCAGCGCCACCAGCAACGTGGTGGGACTAACCAGCATAATGTTCTGCTGTAACGCTTCGCTGATCAGCTCGGGCTGACGATCAATCGCCAGCAGAAACGCCGGTTCCACCGGGATAAACATCAACACATAATCCAGAGAGCGTAAACCGGGCAATTGTTGGTAATCTTTACGGCTCAGCAGGCGAATGTGTCCGCGCATGGCACTAATGTGTTCCTGAATCGCCTGCTCACGCGTGGCTTCATCGTCGGCATTGAAGTAGCGTTCGTAGGCCACCAGCGTCATTTTGGCGTCAATCACCACATCTTTACCCTGCGGCAAACGCACGATCACATCCGGTTGCATCCTGCCCTGCTGTTCCAGCTGCACGCTCACCTGCGTTTGGTATTCGTAACCTTCACGCAGGCCAGACGCTTCCAGCACACGGGCCAATACCACTTCGCCCCAGTTTCCCTGAATTTTATTGTCGCCTTTTAGCGCTTTAGTAAGATTGACCGCTTCCTGCGCCATCTGTGCGTTGAGTTGCTGTAGCTGGCGAATTTCGTGGGTCAGCGTGTGACGTTCACGCGCTTCCAGGCCAAAGCTGTCGGTGACCTGACGGCGGAAACCGTCCAGCTGTTCGCGCAGCGGACCAATCAGACTATTCAGGCTTTGACGGTTTTGTTCATCGACTCGCCGCCCGCTGTTTTCGAAGATGCGATTGGCGAGATTTTCAAACTGCGCGCTGAGGCGCTGTTCGCTGTTGGTCAGTAGTCGCTGCTTCTCTTCTGCACCGTAGCGCGTCTCTTCAAGACGAATGGTCACTTCGCGCAGTTCGGCTTCCTGCGCGCTGTTCACTTCAAGCTGATTTCGCAGTTCACGGCTGAGTTGTTCACTTTCGCCGCGCCAGTAATCAAGCTGCTGCAAACGTTCCTGCGCACCGCTCAGTGCACCGTGTAGCTGGCGCATCTCCTGTTCGCGTTGTTGGATTTGCTGCTGTAACTGTTCGAGCTGCTGCTGCTGACGCTGCTGCGCCTCTTCCAGCAGGCGACGCTCGGTGGTGAAGCTGGCATGCTGATGACCGGCGCGCAGTTGAGCAATGATCCAGCCAATGCCCAAACCGGCCAGCGCCAGCGCGCCGCTAATGATAAGTTGCTGATCCATAATCCCCCCGCGGATCGTCTCGCTGAGGGAAAAGGTAGAGCTCTACTGTATGAATGTCCAGATTTTTTTCCCTTCATACTTCAAGCCGCAGATGCGTTGGCTGCACGTTCTCACCCCAGTCACTTACTGATGTAAGCTCCCGGAGATTCGCCGCTTGCCGCCTTCCTGCGACTCGAATTATTTAGGGAAAACGTTCTCTAATTAGAGGGCTTTTACGGTGAGATCGCCCGCTTTCCACGCATCAATCAGGAAGAAGGGCATCGGCAACACCCATTCGGTTTCACCCTGGATTTTGGCCGGATAGGTCCAGCTTTTCCCGTCGTAGGTGATCTCAACCTGCTGCCAGCCGTTCTCAGCGTTTTCGACCTGGCCCGCCATGCTGGCAAAACCGGCGTTACTACCGACGTGGAAGCTGTCGGTTTGCCAGCGAATCGGCTGATGCGCCGGCCACGGTTGTGCATGATGGAAGCGGAAAATATCGTCATGATTCAAGATGCTCTCACGTACCGTTGGCCACAGCGCCACTTTGAGGAAGTACTGATCGGTAAATCGTTCGCTGCCTTCATATTGCGCGATAAAGTCACGCATCTGCTGCTCAACGTTGTGGAACACGCCGTGGCAGCCGCCCCACATGCCCGCCAGCAGCAGCTCGGTATGCGAGAAGTAATCGCGCATATGATGGAACCAGTAAGGCGAAGTCAGCCAGGCTTCTACCGCCACGACTTCGCGCTCGGACAGCAACGAATCCGCATCACGCACGATGTAGCGTTTGACGCTGTCATCGTCCATCACCAGGAAACGCCACAGCGTTGGGAAGATAGTTTTCTCATGCGACATATCCACCAGTTGGGTGTTTGGCTGCGTCAGGCGCTGCCAGACGTGCTGCGGCACGCTGTCGTCGAGATAGATGCGGCAGATCCAGTCGGGATAAAGCTCGCGCGCCACTTCGATGTTTTTAATCAAGGTTTCGCAGTAGCGTGGCTGACTGCCATACAGGCTAAAGGAGATGATATTTTCTGCCGGATTACTGCGGTTGATCGGCGGTGGTGTCTCAGAAGGGAAGGCGACTTTCGCCCCTTTACTGAAAGTCACATCAGATTTTTGCAGCGATTCGAGGCCGTAACGTGCCGCTTCATCTTCTTTATTCAACCAGCCGCACACTTCGGTTAATCCATCCAGCCAGGTTTCCGATGCCTGTGCACGCTGCGCGGCCGGAGCCTGGTAAATCTTCTGGTAAATTTTATAAGATTTTTTGTATTCGCCAACGCGCATCAGGGTGAGCGCGTAGTCGCTGAGCACCTGCATATGATGGGGCAAGACGCGCAGCACTTCTTCACAGCATTGACGCGCAAGAGGATAATTATTCGCCGCCATCGCCTGGCGAAATCTCGCTGCTGCACCTTCAACGCGTGATTGTGCAGTAGCGGGATTATTCATGAAATTGGGACGTGAGACAGAAACCATTTTGCGCATAAGAAATTTCTCAGTAGCTGCTGAAATTGCGCGCATTCTAATCAGGAAGTTGCGGGATTCCTTATAAGCCTGGTCTCGAATTCATCCCTGACTGGCGCACTAAATTAAGCGACGCGCGGCTTCAACCACAATTTTCACCGCATCACTTTCGGTCTGCTTCATGGTCGCGGCATCCGGGATCTCTTTTTGCGTACGGTTAACGATGACGCCAGCCACCATGCCGGCACGCAGTCCCTGACTGGCGCACATGGTTAACAGTGTAGCGGATTCCATCTCATAGTTGAGGACGCCCATTTGCTGCCACTCTTCCATTGAGCCCTGGAAGCGATTCACCACGCGACCGGAGAAAGTGTCGTAGCGTTCCTGGCCTGGATAGAAGGTGTCAGATGAGGCGGTAATACCAATGTGGGTTTTCGCGCCGCACGCTTCTGCCGCTGCCACCAGCGCGGTGGTGCAGGTGAAATCAGCCACGGCCGGGAACTCCATCGGCGCAAAGTGCAGGCTGGCACCGTCGAGGCGTACCGAAGCGGTAGTGACCAGCACATCGCCAACATTAATATGCGGCTGGATAGCGCCGGTGGTACCAACGCGCAGGAAGGTGCGCACGCCAAGCTGCGCCAGCTCTTCAACCGCAATTGAGGTAGAAGGTCCGCCGATACCAGTGGAGCACACCACAACCGGTTTGCCATCCACTTCGGCCAGATAGCTGGTGAATTCACGGTGTGAAGCCAGATGCTGTGGATTGTCCATCAACGCGGCGATTTTCTTCACGCGCTCAGGATCGCCAGGCACGATGGCCAACGTGGCTCCTTTCAAATCAGCTTTAGTAATGCCAAGGTGGAAAACGTCAGACTGGGCCATAACAGACTCCTGATAATTGGGGATGAGCGCGCCACTCTACGTGAGCAGGCGGCATAAATATGTGACTCAATTCACCATCGATAATGAAACTTACATTATCAGAAAAACATTATGTGATATAAATCACACATTCACGCTGTGCAATTCTGAATTGCTACAAGCGGTGCTGTGTAAGTGTTGTTGGCAATGTTAATAGAGAAGCAGCACACGTGAAAAAATCCCTCTGCACCCTACGCCAGCCTTGCTTCACTTCGCCAGGCTATAGTTACGTGATTGCGCATTTGCTAGCACGGAGAGAACAATGAAAACCGAAGACAATATGGCACAAAAAACGGCACCCGGCGGCTTTGCACCGGCCGTTCAGCCCACCGCAAGCAGCACCATTATTACCGGCAGCGACGCGATTCATGCTGGCGAGACCTCAGTTGCGAGCCAGGGCGAAAACCTGCCTGCCTATTACGCCCGACCAAAAGAGTACCAAGGCACCTTGCCGGTGGTGTTGGTGGTGCAGGAGATTTTCGGCGTGCACGAGCATATCCGCGATGTCTGCCGCCGTCTGGCGCTGGAAGGTTATCTGGCCATCGCTCCGGAACTCTATTTCCGCGAGGGCGATCCCAACGATTACCACGACATTCCCACGCTGTTTAAAGAGCTGGTGAGCAAAGTTCCAGATTCGCAGGTGTTGTCCGATCTCGATCATGTGGCCAACTGGGCCACGCGCCACGATGGTGATATCCGTCGCCTGGCGATTACCGGTTTCTGCTGGGGCGGACGCATTAGCTGGCTGTTTGCCGCGCACAATCCGCAGGTGCGTGCAGCGGTGGCGTGGTATGGACGCTTAGACGGTGAGAAGACGCTGAAGCAGCAGAAGCACCCGATCGATATCGCGGTGGATCTCAACGCACCGGTGCTGGGCCTTTACGGTGGTCAGGATGAGAGCATCCCGCTGGAGAGCATTGATAAGATGCGTCAGGCGCTGCATGCCGCCAATTCCAAGGCGGAAATCGTGGTGTATCCGGATGCAGGACATGCTTTCAATGCGGATTATCGTGCCAGTTATCACGCCGATTCCGCCAAAGATGGCTGGCAACGCATGCTGGCGTGGTTCACGCAGTATGGCGTAGCGCCAAACGCGTAATAATAAGGGGCGCATTTGCGCCCCAATCTCATTTACAGCGACTAAGCCGTTTCACCCCGCAGGTTTTGCGCCGCTTTTACCATGTTCGCCAGCGCCTGACGGGTTTCCGCCCAGCCACGCGTTTTTAGGCCACAATCCGGGTTAACCCACAGACGCTCTGCCGGGATGCTCTGCGCCGCTTTACGCAGCAACTCTTCCATCCACTCCACGCTCGGCACGTTTGGGGAGTGAATGTCATACACGCCCGGACCGATTTCGTTGGGATAGTCGAACTCCTTAAAGGTATCCAGCAGATCCATATCGGAACGTGAGGTTTCGATGGTGATAACGTCCGCATCCAGCGCGGCAATCGAGTCCATGATGTCATTGAACTCGCAGTAACACATGTGGGTATGGATCTGGGTTTCATTCTGCGCCACGGCGGCATTGAGACGGAACGCATCCACCGCCCAGGCCAGGTACGCCGCCCAATCGGACTGATGCAGCGGCAGGCCTTCGCGCAGTGCCGGTTCATCAATCTGAATAATGCCAATACCGGCTTTTTCCAGATCTTCCACTTCGTCACGCAGCGCCAGCGCAATCTGTTTAGCGATGGTTTCACGGCTTACATCTTCACGCGGGAACGACCAGCAGAGAATCGTCACTGGACCGGTCAGCATGCCTTTCACCGGTTTGTCGGTCAGCGACTGCGCGTACTTCGCCCACTCAACGGTGATGGCTTGCGGACGGCTTACGTCGCCGATGATGATCGGTGGTTTAACGCAGCGTGAGCCGTAGCTCTGTACCCAGCCGTTTTGGGTGAATACGAAGCCGTCGAGGTTTTCGCCGAAGTATTCCACCATGTCGTTACGTTCTGCTTCGCCATGCACCAGCACGTCGAGGCCCAAACGTTCCTGCTCCACAATCGCCTGTTTGATGTGTTCGGCGATGCCAGTGCGATAGTTTCCACCATCAATGTTGCCTTTTTTAAAGTCGAGGCGCAGGCCGCGAATTTCGGTGGTTTGCGGGAATGAACCTATGGTGGTGGTCGGCCACGCTGGCAGGTTAAAGCGGTGACGCTGCGCTTTGGCACGCTCGGTGTAGCTGCTGGCACGTTCAACGTCTCTGGCCTGAATTTTCGCCAGACGCTCGCCGACTGCGGCATTGTGAACGCGCGTGGAGTTGGCACGCGCACGAATCGGTGCGCTCCACTCAACCAGCGAAGCGGCATCGTTGTTGTTCAGCGCATGACTCAGCAGTGCAAGCTCAGCGCACTTCTGCAGAGCAAAGGCGAACCAGCTTTTCACTTCCTCATCGAGGCGCGTTTCCACGCTTAAGTCGATTGGGCTGTGCAGCAGCGAGCAGGATGATCCAATCCACAATTGTTGACGCTGCCCCACCAGCGGCTGCAGGCGCGTAAACCAGCTGCTGAGATCGGCACGCCAGACGTTACGGCCATTGATTACGCCGACGGAGAGCAGCCAATCCGCGGGAATCTGCTGGTTCACCTGTTGGATGTCGTCTTTGCCGTGGACCAGGTCAACATGCAGACCTTGCACCGGCAGCGCTTTGATCACGTCGAGATTCTGACCGATGCTGTCGAAATAGGTGGTGAGCAACAATTTGCTTTCGCCCTGCAGCGCGTCGTAAGCCGGTTTGAAGGCATCGCGCCACGCTTGCGGCAGTTCCAGCGCCAGTGCTGGCTCATCGATTTGTACCCATTCGATGCCGCGTTTTTTCAGTTCAGCCAGCACCTGTTGGTAAACCGGCAGAATGTCTTTGAGCAGTGACAGGCGGTCGAACGACGTACCTTTCACTTTACCCAGCCACAAATAGGTAACCGGACCCAGCAGCACCGGTTTAATCTTGTGCCCGAGCGCCAGCGCTTCATCAACCTCATCCAGCAACTGAGTCCATGTCAGTTTGAACTGCTGCCCTTGAGTGAATTCCGGCACCATGTAGTGATAATTGGTGTTGAACCATTTGGTCATTTCCGCCGCTGCCGCCGGTTCACCGCTTGGTGCGCGGCCACGGCCAAGGCGGAACAGCGTGTCGAGATCGACCGAGCCATCCTGATTTTGGTGACGAGCTGGCACGTTACCCAGCAGCAGGCTGGTGGTGAGCACGTGATCGTACCAGGCGAAATCGCCGACTGGCAGCAGATCCACGCCCGCCTCTTTCTGCTGTTGCCAGTGACGGGCGCGCAGTTCACGCCCCACCGCCAGTAGCTCTTCCTGTGAGCTTTTACCTGCCCAATAGCTTTCCTGTGCTTTTTTCAATTCACGACGCAATCCAACGCGAGGGAAACCGAGAGTGTGGTTCAGAATGGTCATTTTCTGTTCTCCAGATATTCTTAACTGAATAGGGGGCAGAGATGTTTAGCCGTCCAGATGTTTACACCGCCATAATCTGCGGGTACTGTATGTTCCTCAAGCGCAATTTGTTCAATCTCGATGTGAAGGATTCTCATGATCGAACTCAAACACCTGCGGACGCTGCAGGCGTTACGGAACACCGGCTCGTTAGCTGCCGCCGCCTCCCAGCTTCATCAGACGCAATCGGCGTTATCCCACCAGTTCAGCGATCTGGAGCAGCGGCTGGGTTTTCGCCTGTTTGTGCGTAAAAGCCAGCCGCTGCGTTTTACGCCGCAGGGAGAGATTTTGCTGCAGTTGGCTGAGCAGGTTTTACCGCAGATTCAGCAGGCTTTGCAGGCGTGTCATGAGCCGCATCAGGCCACGTTACGTATCGCCATTGAGTGTCACAGCTGTATTCAGTGGCTGACGCCCGCGCTAAATAATTTCCGCCAGAGCTGGCCGCAGGTGGTGATGGATTTCAAATCCGGCGTGACCTTTGATCCGCAACCCGCGTTGCAACAGGGCGAGCTGGATGTGGTGTTGACCTCCGATATTTTGCCGCGCAGTGGATTGTTTTATTCACCGATGTTCGATTTTGAAGTGCGTTTGGTGATGGCACCGGATCATCCTTTGGCGCAGCTTGAGCACATTGCTCCGGAAGATATGGCCGATGAAGTGCTGATGATTTATCCGGTGCAGCGTCAGCGTTTAGATGTGTGGCGCCATTTCCTGCAGCCTGCGGGCGTCAGTCCAGCCTTGAAGAGCGTGGATAACACGCTGCTGCTGATTCAGATGGTGTCGGCGCGTATGGGCATCGCCGCGCTGCCACATTGGGTAGTAGAGAATTTTGAGCAGCAGGGTTTAGTGGTGACCAAGACCCTAGGCGATGGTTTGTGGAGCCGCTTGTATGCCGCCGTACGCGAAGGCGAGCAGCGTCAGCCGGTAATGGAAGCCTTTGTGCGGTTTGCCCGTCAGCACGCCTGTGAACATCTGCCCTTCGTGCGCGATGCCGCGCGTCCCGGCTCACTGCAAATCACCTCATCCTGATGTTGTTGGGCGGCGAAGGTCGCCCGCGCTGTTATCCCTGCCCCGCCTGCTCTATAATGCGCCGCCTCAACCCGCGACCAAGAGAGTTTCACCATGATGAGTAACGATGTTCTGCGCAGCGTGCGCTATATGCTGGATTTGAGCGATAGCAAAGTGGTGGAGATTTTTGCCCTGGCGGGAAGTGAAGTGCCGCTGGAAGACGTGCAGGCGTGGATGAAGAAAGATGACGATGCCGCGTTTCGCAAGCTGCCAGATGTATTGATGGGATATTTCCTTAACGGTCTGATTTTTTACCGTCGCGGTAAGAGTGAAGATGCGCCCGCGCCTTCGATTGAGCGCCGCATGAATAACAACATTTTCATGAAGAAATTGCGTATCGCCTTTGAGCTGAAGACCACCGATATTCCGGATGTGCTGCTGAAAGCGAACTTTAAGATCTCACAGGCTGAAGTTGGCGCGATTTTCCGCAACCCAGATCATAAGAATTTCCGCGAATGCGGCGATCAGATTCTGCGTAATTTCCTGAAAGGGTTGACGATGATTCATCGTCCGGGGCCGGCTAAGAAGGGTTAATCGCTTCTTTGTTCGAGCCGGGTCAGGGATAGCGCAGCAGATCGCAAAGGGAAACCACTTCCTTGTGGATCAGCCTCGCCATCCATGGCTCGGATGCTTTGCTCCACTGCCGCGCTATCCCTTCCCTTTTAGCCTATGCGTTGCTTTTCTTACCTAATACCCAGCGTTTGTGCACATAAAGGGATGCGAAAATCACGGCGGCACCGGCGAGAAAACTTGGCCAATGCGGTTTCTCCTGCCAGATCGCCAGATTCACCAGCAAGCCCGCTGGCACATGCATGTTGTTCATAATACCCAGCGTGCCAGCATCCACCTGCGTAGCGCCGTAGTTCCACATGAAGTAGCCCAAACCTGAAGCCGCCACGCCTAGCCACACCAGAATGCCCCACTGCAGCGACGTGGTCGGCAGTTTGTTCGGATTGCCCCACAAGCTCCAGGCGATCACCGCGATCATCACCGCGCCCAGATAGAACCACGAAAATGCGGTGTGCTGCGGCATCGGGCGAGTTTCCTGCAGGCGTTTGTAGCCCACCATGCCGATGGCGAAGCAGATGTTTGCCGCCTGTACCAGCAGCAAGCCGAACCAGAAATGGTCGCTGACTTTGTCGTAACGAATAATCGCCGCACCGATTACCGCCAGTAGCGCGCTGAAGGCATAGCCGATACGCAGCGGACGTCGGCTGAGCAAATCGTAGATCAGCGTGACATACAGCGGCGTCATCACGGTGAACAGCAGGAACTCGGTCACGCTGAGATACAGATAAGCCTCAAAGCTTAATAAATACATGATGCCAAGCTGCAGCATGCCCACCAGCATATACAGCAGGATGGTGGAAGCACGGTAACCGCGCCAGCGCAGGAACGGCAGGAAAACGATGGCGGCGAGCGCCAGACGCATCAAAACAGAGAACCAGGAATCCACCTGACCTGCGAGGTATTCCCCGATCAAACTGAAGGAAAAGGCCCACAGAATGGTGGTAACGATCAGTAACGGCACGGTAACGATCTCAAAATGAACAGTGGCGCTAGTGTAAACAAACTGTCGAAATCGGGGTGAACTATCTGGTTTACAAGTGGATAAAATAACGACGAATAATTTTCGAACCTCATTTTTACGACCGGCTAAAAATGCGCGAAATACAACATTTCCTGGTTTTTTTCGCTCTCAATTGTCATAAAACTGTAACATATGTGTCACATGTCACAGTAACTGCGCGTGACCATCACTATCCTTTGCGCGAAATGGAAACTTCGCTTTGCCATTTTTACTGCCTGTTTTTGCCCCAACCTGCTGGGAACTCATAACTATATCGCGCCCTGGAGGGCCACACTCATGTTGAGTATTTTCAAACCTGCACCGCATCGCCCACAAGTGGCCGATGATCGTGTTGATCCGCTTTATCGTCGTCTGCGCTGGCAGATTTTCCTGGGAATATTTTTTGGCTATGCCGCCTACTATTTGGTGCGTAAAAACTTTGCGCTGGCAATGCCTTATCTGGTGGAACAAGGCTTCTCGCGCGGGGATCTCGGCTTTGCGCTATCGGGCATTTCCATCGCTTACGGCTTCTCGAAATTCATTATGGGCTCGGTCTCAGACCGCTCGAATCCGCGCGTGTTTTTGCCCGCCGGATTGATCCTTGCCGCAGCGGTAATGTTGGTGATGGGGTTCGTGCCGTGGGCCACCTCCAGCATCATGGTGATGTTTGTACTGCTGTTCCTGTGCGGCTGGTTCCAGGGCATGGGCTGGCCGCCGTGCGGGCGCACCATGGTGCACTGGTGGTCGCAGAAAGAGCGCGGCGGAATTGTGTCGGTATGGAACTGCGCGCATAACGTCGGCGGCGGTATTCCTCCGTTGCTGTTCCTGCTCGGCATGGCGTGGTTTAACGACTGGAAAGCCGCGCTGTATATGCCGGCGTTTGGCGCCATCCTCATCGCGATTATTGCCTTCGCCTTGATGCGTGACACACCACAATCTTGCGGTTTACCGCCGATTGAAGCGTGGAAAAATGATTATCCGCCGGATTACAACGAGGATCACGAGCAGGAGCTGACGGCGAAGCAGATTTTCATGCAGTACATTCTGCCCAACAAGCTACTGTGGTACATCGCACTGGCGAACGTGTTTGTGTACCTGCTACGTTACGGCATTCTCGACTGGTCGCCGACCTACCTGAAAGAGGTGAAGCACTTCACGCTGGATAAATCCTCGTGGGCCTACTTCTTTTACGAATATGCCGGTATTCCCGGCACGCTGTTGTGCGGCTGGATGTCGGACAAAGTGTTCCGCGGCAACCGTGGCGCAACCGGCGTGTTCTTTATGACGCTGGTGACCATCGCCACCGTGGTGTACTGGCTGAATCCTCCAGGCAATCCAGGCATCGACATGCTGTGCATGATTGTGATCGGCTTCCTGATTTACGGTCCTGTGATGCTGATTGGCTTGCACGCGCTGGAACTGGCACCGAAAAAAGCGGCCGGAACGGCAGCGGGCTTTACCGGGCTGTTTGGCTATCTCGGCGGATCGGTTGCGGCGAGTGCGATTGTCGGTTACACCGTGGATTATTTCGGCTGGGACGGCGGATTCATTGTGATGATTGGCGGATCGGTGCTGGCAGTGATTCTGCTGCTGCTCACCATGGTCAGTGAGCACAAGCACAAGAAACAGTTGTCATAACGAAAAAGGGCCGGTGATGACCGGCCCTTTTTTCTAGGCGAGGAACAGTTTACGCAGCGTGTGCGGCACGGCGTCATCCGCGTTGCTGCCAATCACTTCCAGCGTCGGCAAGGTATCTTTCAAACGCTGCTGCGCATTGCGCATGATGCAGCCTTTGCCCGACATGCTGAGCATCTCCACATCATTCATGCCGTCACCGAAGGCGATGCACGCTTTCAGCGAGTGGCCGAGCTGTTTCGCTACCGCTTCCAGCGCGTGACCTTTGGAAACGCCGCCCGCCATCACTTCCAGACACGTTGGCAGCGAGAAGCTGACATTCACGCGATCGCCCCAGCGCGCTTCAATCGCCTGCTCCATGGGAATCAACCGCTCCGGATCTTCGCAGGTGAAGAACACTTTGCTGATGCCATCAGTCGGCAGCATGCCCGGCTGGTAAACCTGATAGTTAAACACCGATTCACGGAAATAGTCCTGCTCATCCGGACGATGACGGCTCATGAACCACTCATCGTCGCGATAGACGTGCGTCAGGATATGCTCGTCATGATATTGCAGGCCATACAGATCGCTGGCGATGTCGGCGTCAAGATTGTGGCTGAACACCAGTTCACCTGCGGCGTTGTGCACGCGTGCGCCATTAGACGTGATCATGTAAGCCGGAATGCCGAGCTTATCGCGCATCTGTCCGACGTCGATGTAGTGACGGCCGGTGGCAAAGACAAAGTGGATATCACGCGCCACCAGTTCCTGCAGCGTGGTGCGCGCGAACGGCGTCAGGCGGTGGTCCGGAGAGAGCAGCGTGCCATCCAGGTCGGATGCGACGATGTGATACATGTAAACCTCGGGTGTTGATATCGGAAAGTAAAATTGATTAAGCGTGGCGTTCAAAGAAATCGACCACCGCGTTTAGCGCTTCGGCACGCATCGCGTCTGTTTCAAACAAGATCTCATGACGCGCTCCTTTGATCACATACGGCGCGTTGCCCGCGCAGGGATGTCCTGCTGCGGCCATCGCCGTACAAAATAGATTTTGTGAGCGGTTATCCACCACATCATCTTCACTGGCCTGCAGCAGCAAGGTCGGCGTGGTGATGTTCGCTACTTGATTGAAGATGTCCCGCCCGGCCTGCACGCCTTCGCGCACCCAGTGATAAGTGGGGCCACCGACGCGAATTGCCGGATCGTCGGCGTAAAAACGCAGATTACGGCGATAGCGTTCGCGGCTATGCGTCAGGCGGTTGATGCCAAACGGATTGGCGCGCCAGCGCCCGGTGCCCAGCGCGTAACCTTCACGCAGCGCCGGCAGTTTCTCGGTCCAGTCCAGAATGCGGTGCGCCATCCAGTCGGGCAGCGGCAGCACAATGCCAAACATCGGCGCGGAGAATACCGCAGCATGAAACGCCTGCGGCTGACGCGCCAGAAACAGCGCTAAAATCGCGCCGCCCATCGAGTGGGCCAGCACGTAGCGCTGCTGATAATGTGGACTCACGATCTCTTTCAGATACAGCGTTTCCAGATCGTCAACGTAGTCGCCAAATTCCACCACATGGCCGCGATGCGAATCTTCCAGCAGACGTTCAGAGCGTCCCTGACCGCGATGGTCGAGAATCACCACATCGTAGCCGCACATGAACAGGTCGTAAGCCAGTTCGGGATACTTGATGTAGCTCTCAATGCGGCCAGGCACGACCAGAATGACACGACGATGTTGCGGTGAGGTGAAACGGACGTAGCGAATCTTGAGGTTGCCGACGCCAGTGAATTCACACTCTTCACGGCGACGCCAGAAGTCGAGCAGCGGACCGGTGGCAAAGGCCGAAAAGCCTCGCTCACGTCCGAGCCAACTCTGTTTATGCTGCTGCATCCGTCCCCCTGAAAAAAACGTGATTTGCGCGCCTGTGCTGCGTAGCGTGCGGCGATTTTCTGTCGTATTGTGTCACACTTCGCTAACTTCAGGGAATGTCACACATGACCATTGAATGGTGGTTAACCTATCTGCTGACCACAACCATCCTTAGCCTTTCACCCGGTTCCGGCGCGATCAACACCATGAGCACCGGCATCAGTCACGGCTATCGCGGCGCAGCGGCATCGATTACCGGCTTGCAGCTGGGTCTGGCCATTCATATTGTGCTGGTCGGCGCCGGTTTAGGTGCGCTGTTTTCCCAATCGATTCTGGCATTTGAAGTCCTGAAGTGGGCCGGCGCAGCCTATCTGGTATGGCTGGGCATTCAGCAGTGGCGCTCCGCGGGTGGCATCGACCTCGACGCCGTTGCCAAAGCGATGCCGCGTCGCCGCCTGTTTAAGCGTGCCGTGTTGGTAAACCTCACCAACCCGAAAAGCATCGTGTTTCTCGCTGCGCTGTTTCCGCAGTTTATTCAGCCGCACCAGCCGCAGCTCATGCAATATCTGGTGCTGGGCGTGACCACCATTGTGGTCGATATCATCGTAATGATTGGTTACGCCACGCTGGCAACGCGTATCGCCGGCTGGATTAAAGGACCGAAGCAGATGAAGCTGCTGAACCGCACCTTTGGTGGATTGTTTATGGCAGTAGGCGCGCTGCTAGCCAGCGCACGCAGAATGGCGTAAAAGAAAATCGCACCCACTTCAAAGCCGTCGGTGGCGCAGCCAGTTCGGTGCCGGCCAGCGCGCAGCCCCCGGAGCGTACACGTCGTACGTGAGGAGGGCGAGCACTGCCCGGTACCGAAATGGCAAGTAAACCAGGCTTAACGTGAAATGATAAGGTGAATGCCAAAACCGGCGAATAACACGCCCGCCATACCATCCACCCACTTCGCCATTCGCTGATACTTATCACGCATCCACGGCATAGCGAAAATCGCCGCCACCAGCGTAAACCACGCGAACGTCTCTCCGATAATCAGCAGGAACAACCCCCAGCGCTCCAACGCGCCAACGTCGTTGCCAACAAACAATGAGAATACGCTACCGAAGTAGATGATCGCTTTTGGGTTCGACAGGTTAGTCAGGAAACCTTTCAGGAAACTCATGCCCTTTTTCGGCAGCTCCACCACTGGTGCTTCCGATTGTGGCTGCTTATGACGTTGACGCGCTGAGCGCATCAGCTGCCAGCCCATCCACAGCAGATACAATCCGCCGCCGACCATAATGATTTCATGCAGCCAGGCCATTTTTTCCAGGATCAGATGCAGGCCCATCAGCGCCACACCGGCCCAGATCACAATGCCCAACGTAATGCCCAGAACGCCCATCATCGCCTCTTTGCGCGAGCGGCTTGCCGCCGTTTGCGACACAAAGAAGAAGTCCGGGCCGGGACTCATCAGCGCAACCAGATGCACCAGCGCGACGGTGGCGAATAACATCAGCATGAGTTTTTTCCTCTAACCTTCATCAACATGTTCTTTGATCATCACCAGGAACGGCTTACCAAAACGCTCCAGTTTGCGATGACCGACGCCGTTCACGCTGAGCATTTCTGACGCGCTAATCGGCATTTGTTCTGCCATTTCAATCAGCGTGGCATCGTTAAACACCACGTACGGCGGAATATTCTCTTCATCAGCAATTGCTTTGCGCAGCTTACGCAGCTTGGCAAACAGCTGGCGATCATAATTGCCGCTGTGCACTTTCGGCGAACTGCTGCCGCGCGTTTTCACCGTCACGATACGCGGCACCGCCAGCATCAGCGGCACTTCCGCACGTAATACCGGACGCGCCGCTTCGGTGAGTTGCAGCGCCGAATGCATGGCGATGTTTTGCGTTACCATCCCGAGGTGAATCAGCTGACGCAGCACGCTGATCCAGTGTTCGTGGCTGTGCTCGCGGCCCAGGCCGTACACCGGCAGTTTGTCGTGGCCGTTGTCGCGAATGCGCTGATTGCTGGCGCCGCGCAAAACTTCAACAATATAGCCCATTCCAAAGCGTTGGCCGGTACGATAGATGCTCGACAGCGCCTTTTGCGCCTCCAGCAAACCGTCGTAGCGACGCGGCGGATCGAGGCAGATATCGCAGTTATCGCACTGCTGCTGGCGACCTTCGCCGAAATAGTTCAGCAACACCAGACGACGACAGGTTTGCGCTTCAGCAAACGCGCCCATCGCGTTGAGTTTGTGGCGTTCAATATCCTGCAACGGGCCGGGCACTTTCTCTTCCAGACATTTACGCAGCCACGCCATGTCGGCCGGATCGTAAAGCATCATCGCTTCGGCAGGCAGGCCATCGCGCCCGGCGCGGCCGGTTTCCTGATAATAGGATTCGATGTTGCGCGGAATATCGAAGTGCACCACAAAGCGCACGTTGGGTTTGTTAATGCCCATCCCGAACGCCACGGTGGCGACCACGATTTGCAGATCGTCACGCTGAAAAGCTTCCTGCACGCTGGCACGCTGCGCGCTATCAATGCCGGCGTGATACGCGCCAACGCTCAAACCACGGCTCTGCAGGCGCGCGGCGGTGTCTTCCACTTTGGCGCGGCTGTTACAGTAAATGATGCCGCTTTTGCCGCGCTGATCCTGCACATAACGCAGAAGTTGCTCAGTGGGTTTGAATTTCTCCACCAGCGTGTAGCGAATATTGGGGCGGTCAAAGCTACTGATTTGAATCAGCGGATCGTCCATCTGCAACAGATGGACGATATCGTTACGCGTGGTTTCATCGGCGGTGGCGGTCAATGCCATGACCGGCAAATCAGGGAAGTGCTGACGCAGCTGGCCGATCGAGCCATATTCCGGACGGAAATCGTGGCCCCACTGCGAAATACAGTGCGCTTCATCCACCGCCAGCATCACCGGATTCCACTGGTGCAGGCTGTCGAGGAAATTGTCCATCATCAGACGTTCAGGCGCGATATATAGCAGCTTGAGCTTGCCGGTACGACAATCCGCAAACACCTGCTGCTGCTGCTCACGCGTCTGCGTCGAGTTGAGGCACGCTGCAGCCACGCCGTTGGCCAGCAGCTGATCGACCTGATCTTTCATCAGTGAAATCAGCGGTGAAACCACCAGCGTCAGCCCTTCGCGCACCAGCGCCGGGATTTGATAGCACAGCGATTTGCCGCCGCCAGTCGGCATCACCACCAGACAATCGCGTCCTGACAGGGCGGTTTCGATGATGTTTTGCTGACCTGGGCGGAACTGCTGATAGCCGAAGGTATCTTGTAATACCTGCTGCGCCAGCATTTCCTGATTAAGCACTGCCGATGTTGCCACGGTAATCCTGTCTTTGTTGCGGGTTAGAACAGATCGTTGAGCGTCACGCCCACGCCAAAGCGCGTCTGGCGATGGTTATAGTCGATCAATGATTCACCATAACCGCTGAAGACCTGCGTGTAAAAGCGCACGTGTTCAGAGATCGGGTAGCTCCAGGCGAAGGTTGCACCGCCAAAGCCGCTGTTCCAGTTGTAGTTACCTTCCACGCTGAAAATGTTCTCGCCCATCATGTAGCCGAGCTTGGCGCGGTAGTAACCCATGTATTTGGTGATGTCCGGGTTATCGTCATTGCTTTCACTTTCAGGCAGACGATACCAGGGTTTGATCTCTGCGAGCAGATTGCCGTTCTGCGCCATGAAGCGCGCGTAAACGCGGTTCCAGCTGCGTGAGGTCGGCTCGCTGCGGCCGTTCGACTGATGCACTAAGCCGGTTTCCACATCGCGTAAGGTCCAGCCTGCGAAGGTGTAATCGGTGGCCCAGCCGAGGAAAATTTGTGGCTCATAATCGGTTTCACGGAACGGTGATGACGCACCACGGTTCGAGAGCTGCCACCACGAGCGCTGAGTATAAGACGCCGCCAGCACCGAGTTATCGCCTAAAATGCCGCGCCACAGCGGAAACGCCAGGCTGAGCTGGAATTTTACTTCATCATTTTTAGCTTTGTCTGCCCAGTTGTACGAAGAGATCGCCTCTTTGTTCATGTCGCTGGTGTAGGTGTAGAGCAGATAGTTATTTTCGTAAGGATAAAGCACGAACGGGTTATCGTGTTTCTCCAGCAGGTTAGCGATAATGCTGCCCTTCACTGCCGGTGCATCATGAACCTCTTTTATCGTGGCTTCTTCAGCCTGCGCCAGGCCAGGAAGGATCAGCGCCGCGGCCAGCAAGGCGTAATGCTTACGCATAGAATTCTCCAGAGAACTGCGTGTAGTAATCGTCAAGTGACGGTTCAAAAAGCAGGCCATTCTACACGCAAAACCTGCGGTTGATCAGCGCCGATTTCCGAAACTGGAAAGCGGCTCGAACGCGGCATAATATACACAACTCGTTAACATTTTAAGGCAGGCATTATGTCATCCCCGTTGCTGACACAGCAGGAAGCGCGTCGTCTGATTGGCGAAATCTTTGTTTATCACATGCCCTTCAATCAGGCGCTCGGATTAGAGCTGGATCGACTGGAAGCGGATTACGCCGAACTCGGCTTCGCCAATAAAACCATGCTGGTCGGCAACGCGGCGCAGCAGATTCTGCACGGCGGCGTGATCGCTTCAGTGCTCGATGTCGCCGCCGGGCTGGTGTGTGTCAGCTATGCGCTGACGCGTCAGGAGAGCATTACCGAGGAAGAGCTGCGTCAGCGCCTGTCGCGCATGGGCACCATCGATATGCGCGTGGATTATCTGCGCCCTGGCCGCGGCGAGCGCTTTGTCGCCACCAGCAGCCTGCTGCGCGGCGGCAACAAAGTCGCTGTGGCGCGCGTGGAGTTACATAACCAGCAAGGCGATTACATCGCCACCGCTACCGCCACCTACATGATTGGCTAATCAGTACTTCTGGAATGACATGATGGATTCGCAACAAACTCGCCAGGGTATTGGCTACGCGCTCTGCGCTTACTTCATTTGGGGCATCGCCCCCGCCTACTTCAAGCTGGTCAAAGAGGTACCCGCTACCGAGATCATGACGCATCGCGTGATTTGGTCCGCACTGTTTATGCTGCTGTTGATCACTTTGACGCGTAGCTGGGCGCAGGTACGTAGCGTACTAGCTCAGCCGAAAAAGGTGCTGCTGCTGGCGCTGACCGCCATCACCATTGGCGGCAACTGGCTGCTGTTTATCTGGGCAGTGAACAATCAGCACATGCTGGAAGCCAGCCTCGGCTACTTTATCAACCCGCTGATTAATGTGGTGTTTGGCATGCTGTTCCTGCGCGAACGCTTCCGCCGCTTGCAGTGGCTGGCGGTACTGCTGGCGACCACCGGCGTGCTGGTGCAGCTGTGGCAGTTTGGATCGCTGCCGATTATCGGCCTTGGCCTGGCGTTGAGTTTTGCTTTGTACGGTTTGGTGCGCAAAAAAATTCAGGTCGATGCGCAAAGTGGCATGTTGATCGAAACGCTGTGGCTATTCCCGCTGGCGGCGATTTACCTGTTTGGTTTTGCCGATAGCGCCACCAGCCATCTCAGCGCCAACGCCATGAGCCTCAATCTCAAGCTGGTCGCAGCGGGCATTATCACCACCATTCCGCTGATGTTTTTTGCTGCCGCCTGCGCGCGTCTGCGCTTATCGACCGTCGGTTTCTTCCAGTATCTGGGTCCGACGCTGATGTTCCTGCTGGCGGTGCTGTTCTACGGCGAGCGCCTGACGCCGGATAAAATGGTGACCTTCGGCTTTATCTGGCTGGCGCTCGCCGTGTTCATTATTGATGCGGTTGCGTTCTCAGCTCGGGCGCGCATGCGCGTAGCGTGAAATAAAACGCGCCAGCGCCGGACCGGTAAGCAGAATGGTGAACAGA
Source organism: Pantoea endophytica (assembly GCF_002858935.1). Classification (GTDB taxonomy): domain Bacteria; phylum Pseudomonadota; class Gammaproteobacteria; order Enterobacterales; family Enterobacteriaceae; genus Pantoea; species Pantoea leporis. Next base: position 36,670 of record NZ_PJRT01000031.1, read on the forward strand.
CGCAGCGTCTGCAGCGCCATGACAAAAGCCATATCGACGCGCGTGCCGGCCGCAATAATCGCCACGGTATCCAGCCCACCCGGGCTGGTTGCCAGATAGGCGGTCATCAGATCGACGTGTAGCACGCGCGTTAGCATCCAGGCTAATCCGCCGCACAACAGCATCAAACCAAAAATCGACAGCAACATTTGCGGCAGCGTTCGCAGCGCAAGTTTGAAAATCGGTCGGGTGAAACGCAATCCCACGCTCCAGCCAATCAGTGCATAGGCTAGCGCCAGCAGCCATTCCGGAACCTGCAAAGTCGCCACATCGGTGCCGTGCAATACCGCACCGATCAGCGCGGGTAGCAGCAAGGCACCAGAAGGAATTCGCAGCCTCTGGCCGAGCCACGCACCGGCGACCATCACCAGCAGCGTCAGCAGAAAGCTGCTGTGCAGCGCGGGAAACCATACCAGATCAGCTGCACCGCCGTGGGTGCCGAGGCCAATGCGCGCCACCACGGCCGCAGCGGTGGCGACAAACAGCACGCGCAGATACTGCATAAACGCCACCAGCCGCACATCCGCCCCGAAATCACCGGCCATCGCCACCATCGCCGAAGCGCCGCCGGGCGACGATCCCCATGCGCCGGTTGGGCCGGGCAAACTACTGAAGCGTACCAGAAGAAAGCCGGACAGGCCGCTGGCCGCCAACGTCAGCACCAGCACCGCCAACACCACCGGCCAATCCTGGATCAGCGGTGTGAGAATGCCCGGCGATAAGCTCTGGCCAATCATGCAGCCGAGCACCGCTTGTGCCAGCACGAAGAAACGTTTATCGATGCGAACAGTCGCGCCGGACAAGCCCATAAAGGTGCCGACGATCATCGGGCCAAGCAGCAAGGCCGCAGGAAGATGGAACAGCTGGAGGATAATCCCCAGCACTAACGAAGCAATCAGCAGCAGTGTCCACTGAAGTCGCAGTGAGAAGCGCGCCATAGGAGAGAATCAGATAGTGAGCAGAGCCAACAGGTTACGCAGAAAATTTAAGTTTATCTACCAGGTCGCTATAAATGGCGCCCCTACATTTGTCATGAGCGGTTTTGTAGGGTCGTCATTCATGACGACCTGGACTTGAGAACGGTTACAACCAGTTCTTGCGTTTGAAATAGAGGTACGGCGCCAGGCCAGCGAGAATCATCAGGCTAATCGCGCCCGGATAACCAAAGCTCCATTTCAGCTCCGGCATAAACTCGAAGTTCATGCCGTAGCTGGATGCCACCAGCGTGGGCGGCAGGAATACCACCGAAACCACTGAGAAGATCTTGATGATGCGGTTCTGCTCAATATTGATGAAGCCCATTGCCGCCTGCATCAGGAAGTTGACCTTCTGGAACAGCGATTCGTTATGCGGCAACAGCGATTCGATATCGCGCAGGATTTCACGCGCCTGCTCCAGCTGGTTGCCCGGCAGACGCGCTTTGCGCACCAGGAAGTTGAGGGCACGCTGGGTATCCATCAGACATAACCGCACTTTCCAGCCGATATCTTCCAGCTCCGCCAGACGCGACAACGCCTGATCGTACTCTTCGCCCTGCTGGCCTTCCATGATCACGCGGCTGAGTTTCTCCAGCGCGCTATAGATGTTCTCGATCTCATCCGCCAGCTGTTCGATTTTGGTCTCAAACAGATCCAGCAGCAGCTCATAGGCGTTGCCATCGGTCAGCATCTGATTGCGCGCACGCATGCGATAGAGACGGAAAGCTGGCAGTTCGCGTTCGCGCAGCGTATACAGGCGATCTTCGCGGATGGTGAATGCCACGGTGGAGTTGCCAGCGTGGTCTTCGGCATCTTCAAAGAAGAAGAAGGAGTGAATGTGCAGGCCGTCTTCGTCTTCGAAGAAACGCGCCGAGGCTTCGATGTCTTCCAGCTCCGGACGCGTCGCCAGGCTCTGGCCGAGCTCGCATTGCACGCGATCGCGTTCGCTGTCGTCAGGTTCGATCAGATCAACCCAAACAGACGTGTTGAGTTTGTCGTTATCTTCTTCCAGCTCGATGCGCGTCAGGCGATTACGATCAAGTTTAAATGCGCTCAGCATAGCAATAACTCCCCATTTTTTCGGAATGGGACAAGGCGGTGACCACTATAAATTACGGGCACGGCGAAGCCTGAACACGGAAACTTTCGCTTCAAGGATAAATCAGTGCTAACTCACGCGACGAGAGTAAAAAAGGGAGGTCGCTGTTAACCGCTAAGGCTACCAGCTAAAAGAGGTAACCTTAGGAGTTCCTGTTAAACAGGTGATTGAGCCAGCATCGACTGGGCGCGTCCAAGGCATTGTCCTCTCATGATAATAGTGCGCGCATGTTACGCTGAGACGAAAAAGTCGTCAAGGTAGCGCAACCGCGCTACACCGTTTCCAGACGGGCGTAAGCCGCCACCAGCCACTTGATGCCCTGGCCCTGAAACGCCACTTGCAAACGGCTGTGTTCACCGCTGCCTTCGAGGTTGATGATGGTGCCCTCGCCGAACTTGGCATGGCGCACGCGCTGGCCGAGCGTGAAGCCGCTGTCGTTTTGCGCGATGGGCGTGCCCATGCGCTGATGGCTCACCGGACGGCTGACGCTGGCGCGCAAACGCACCTCTTCCACGCACTCTTCCGGCAGCTCACCGATGAAGCGTGATGGACGGTGATACACTTCCTTACCATAAAGACGACGGCTTTCAGCATAGGTGAGCGTCAGCTTGACCATGGCACGCGTCACGCCAACGTAAGCCAGACGGCGCTCCTCTTCCAGACGACCGCCTTCATCCAGCGACATCTGGCTCGGGAACATGCCCTCTTCCATGCCGACGATAAATACCTGGCTGAACTCCAGCCCTTTCGCCGAGTGCATGGTCATCAGCTGCACCGCATCCTGCCATTTGTCGGCCTGACCTTCACCCGCTTCCAGCGCAGCATGTGACAGGAACGCCTGCAGCGGCATCAGATCTTCGTCTTCGTCCTGATAGCTGAACTGGCGCGTTGCCGTGACCAGTTCCTCAAGGTTTTCAATACGCGCCTGGCCTTTCTCGCCCTTCTCCTGCTCGTACATCACCCATAAACCGGAGTCTTTAATCACGCGATCGGTTTGCACATGCAGCGGCATCTCGGCGGTTTCGCTGGCCAGTGAATCGACCAACTCGCAGAAGCGTTGTAGCGCCGACGCGGCGCGTCCGGCTAAGGCTTTGTTCTGCAACAGCTCGCGCGTAGCCTGCCACAAGGTGAGTTGCTGATCGCGCGCGGTCTGGCGCACCACATCGAGGGTACGATCGCCGACGCCGCGCACCGGCGTGTTCACCACACGCTCAAAGGCTGCATCGTCGTTGCGATTGGCCATTAAACGCAGATAGGCCAGCGCATCTTTAATCTCCTGACGCTCGAAGAAGCGCATGCCGCCATAAATGCGATACGGCATGCTGCCTTGCAACAGCGCCTCTTCCAGCACGCGCGATTGGGCGTTGCTGCGGTAGAGAATGGCGCAATCCTGCAGCGCATTGCCGTTCTCGTGCCAGCTTTTGATGCGATTGACCACAAAGCGCGCTTCATCCAGCTCGTTGAATGCGCAGTAGAGTGAGATCTTTTCACCATCGCTGCCGTCGGTCCACAGCTCTTTACCGAGGCGGCCATTGTTGTTGGCGATCAGCGTGTTCGCCGCTTTCAGAATGTTGTTGGTCGAGCGATAGTTCTGCTCCAGGCGAATGGTTTCCGCGCCGGGAAAATCCTGCAGGAAGCGCTGGATGTTCTCCACCTGCGCACCGCGCCAGCCGTAAATCGACTGATCGTCATCGCCGACGATAATCACGCGGCCGCTATCACCCGCCAGCATGCGAATCCATGCGTACTGAATATTGTTGGTATCCTGGAATTCATCCACCAGCACGTTGCTGAAACGCTCGCGGTAATGATTCAGGATATGCGGCTTGTTAAGCCAGAGTTCGTGGGCGCGCAGCAGCAGCTCGGCGAAATCCACTAATCCGGCGCGATCGCAGGCTTCCTGATACGCCTGATAGATGCGCAGCCAGGTTTGCTCAACCGGATTGCCGTAGCTTTCGATGTGTTTTGGCCGCAGGCCTTCATCTTTTTTGCCGTTGATGTACCACATGCCCTGACGCGCAGGCCACTGTTTCTCATCAAGGTTCATCGCTTTGATCAGGCGCTTCAGCAGACGCAGCTGATCGTCGCTGTCGAGGATCTGGAAATCCTGCGGCAAACCGGCATCAAGGTGATGCGCGCGCAGTAAACGGTGCGCCAGGCCGTGGAAAGTACCAATCCACATGCCGCCCTGGCTGGTGCCGATCAGCTGATCGATACGATGGCGCATTTCCGCCGCCGCTTTGTTGGTAAAGGTCACCGCCATAATCGAATACGGCGAGCAGTTCTCTACCGACAGCAGCCAGGCGATGCGATGCACCAGCACACGGGTTTTGCCACTGCCTGCTCCGGCCAGCACCAGCAGGTTGCTGCGCGGTGCGGCGACCGCCTCGCGCTGTTTGTCATTCAAGCCGTCAAGCAGATCAGAAACGTCCATAAGCACCGTTCGCGAAAGAAAATGAACTCAAATCCACACTGCTGCGGATAGAGCTGTATATATTTACATGTGTGGATTATAGCAGCGAGGTCAGAGATGCCAACCGATCAATTTCAACGTGCGGCAGCAAACGCGCATCGTCGATCTTCATCAGATTGCCTTCACGCAAATTGATCCAGCAGGCTTGCATGCCGGCACGCAGCGAACCGGCAACATCGGTGGTGAGATCGTCGCCGACGTGCAGAATGTGCTGCGGTGCGATGTTCAAACGCTCAGCGGCCAGATGATACATATCCTGCCACGGCTTGGCGCGACCGTGCGGACCGGCACGCAGCGCGAACTGGAAGTGATGATGGATGCCGAGCTTTTCCGGACAGGCATTGCCGTTGGTGATCGCCACCAGCGGCACACGCTCGCCCAGCCACGTCAGCGTTTGATGCGTCTCTTCCGGCATATCGACTTCACTACGCCACTGATGGAAGACGCTCATCACGTCGCTGGCACCGGCGGTGGCTTCCGCTTTGGATAAGCCGACATTGAGCAGCGCCAGCTCCACCGAGCGACGACGCCATTCAGACACATCGTGATAAATTTCCGGCTCGCGCGCCAGCAACTCATTGCGCAGCGCCTGATAATCCGCCGGGGTGAATTCTCGCAGCGCCGGATGATACGCCTGCAGCGCAGCGTGCGATTCGGCAGTGGTTTTGCGAATGACGGGATGGTTGTCATACAGCGTGTCGTCGAGATCAAAGGTGATTGCTTTGATCGGGCCGAGCGGACGATAAAACTTCATTAAGACTTTCCTCGTTTGGCACGCGGATGGGCCGCATCGTAAACCGTCGCCAGATGCTGGAAATCCAGATGGGTGTAGATTTGCGTGGTCGCCAGATTGGCGTGACCGAGCAGTTCCTGTACCGCGCGCAGATCGCCGCTCGATTCCAGCAAATGCGTGGCAAAAGAGTGGCGCAGTTTATGCGGATGAATATGGCTGGCAACGCCTTGCTTGATGCCCCATTCGGCAAAACGCTTCTGCACGTTGCGCGTCGAAATCCGGCTGCCGCGGCTGGAGACAAACACCGCATCATCCTGCGGCGCAAAGCTAGCACGCAGCGGTAACCAGTGCTGAATCCAGGTAACCGCCGTGCCGCCAATCGGTACGCGGCGCTCTTTGCTGCCTTTACCCAGCACCCGCACTTCACCGGCCTCCAAATCCATGTGGCGACAATCCATATTCACCAGCTCAGACAGACGCAAACCGCCGCCGTACATGGTTTCCAGCATCGCGCGGTCGCGTACCGCCAGCGGATCGTTGAGATCGATCTCCAGCAGTTGGTTAACTTCGTCGACATCCATGTTTTTCGGCAGATGGCGCGCATTACGCGGCGTGGCGATGCCTTTGGCGGGATTGGCGCTCAGCATGCCCTGATGCACTTGCCAGTCGAGAAAACTGCGCAGCGCCGACATGCGCAGCGCCAGACTGCTGGCGCCTAAACCGCCCCGCCGGCTGCGTGCCGCCAGGCTGCGCACCTGCGCCGGTTCCAGCTGCGACCAGCTCGTCAGCTTCATCTCATCGGCTATTGCTATAATCGCCTGCAATTGCCGTTGGTAATTCTTTTGCGTCAGCGGACTCAGCTGGCGTTCGACCTTGAGATAACGCAGAAAGTCATCCACGGCCGGCAGCAGCGGACTGACGTGACTCATGCGCGTTCAATCCAGCGTGACAGCAGATCCGGCAACATTTGCGCCAGATGCTGCAGCAGCAGCGTACCCATGCCCGCCTGATAATGCTGATTATCGCGGCTGGTGAACATTAATATGCCCAGCTCGCCGCGTTCGCCCATCAGCGACATGGCTACCGAGCCAATCGCTTTGGCCTGCGGCAACAACAGTAGCAATTCCGGACCGTTCAGGCTGCCGAGATAGTGATGTTCATTGCCGAAGCGCTGAATGCGCAGCGGTTCGAATGCCTGACGTGACAAGCCGAGCTGGGTGAAATCAGAGGGTGCGCCGATGTGCCACTTGTCATTGAACACGCGTACGTGTGCGCCGGCCAGACCCAGTTCGCGCGCCCAGCGGTGCAGACGCGTTAGCATCTCTTGCAAGCTGTCGGCGGCGGCGAGATGACCTTGTAGCGCCAGCAGGCGATCAAACAGCTGATGGTTGGCGGTAGCCTGCTCCATCAGCAGCGTGATCTCCTCTTCTAACTGCTGGATGTGGTTGCGCTGCCGCGCCATATGCCACTCCACCAGCGAAACGCTGCCGCGTACCGGATGCGGCACCATCATCTGTTCAACCTGGCGCGCATTGCGAATAAAAAAATCGGGATTTTGACGCAGAAATGCGCTTACCGATTGATCGTCCAGCAAAACCTCGCTTTCGGTTTGCTCTTCGACATTTTTCATAGATGAATAAACCCATCGTAGACGTGTGTGGCTGGACCGGTCATAAACAGCGGCTGCCCTTCCCCTTTCCAGGCAATGTGCAGCGTTCCGCCCGGCAAATCGACGCGGACATTTTCCGCCAAAATGCCCTGCTGAACGCCGCAGGCGACCGCCGCGCAGGCGCCGCTGCCGCATGCCTGGGTTTCGCCTGCGCCACGTTCATATACGCGCAGACGGATGTGTTCACGATTGACCACTTCCATAAAGCCAACATTGACGCGCTCTGGGAATCGCTCGTGGCTTTCCAGCTCTGGGCCCAGAGTTTCCACCGGCGCGGTTTTCACGCTTTCTACCTGAATCACGCAGTGCGGATTGCCCATCGATACCGCACCAAACATCACGGTTTGCTCGGCCACCCGCTGCAAATATAGGTTCTCTGCTTTATTCGCGCGGAGCGGCACGCTTTGCGGTTCGAAGTTGGGTTGACCCATATTGACGCGCACCAGCTCATCATTGGTGACGCTGAGCACCATGCGGCCAGTTTGCGTGCTGACACGAATGTCGCTTTTATTGGTCAAACCTTTCAGACGCACAAAGCGGGCAAAGCAGCGTGCGCCGTTGCCGCACTGCGCGACTTCGCTGCCATCAGCGTTGAAAATGCGGTAATGGAAATCGAGATCCGGATCGTAAGGCGGTTCAACGATCAGTAGCTGATCAAAACCGATCCCCTGATTTCTGTCCGCCAGGCGGCGAATCAGTTCCGGCGAAAAAAAGACGTTTTGCGTCACAGCATCCACAACCATAAAGTCGTTGCCGAGACCGTGCATTTTTGAGAACTGCATTTTCTGCTCCGCCGGATTACTCATAGAGTTTAGTTGGCCTGCGAACCAGGCTTGCTGGTGACCAAACCACCGACATCAGCATCCTGAGCCGCTTTTTGCTGCTGCGCGGTGACCTGCTGTTTCGGCTTGTTTGGCTGATCTTTCGGCGGGAAATACAGCGGTCCTTTTAGGCCACAGCCTACCAGGCTGACCAGTGCCAGCGCCATACCCAGCTGACTCATCACTCGTATCATTCTGTCTGCTCTTCTGTCCTAAAGCCATGGTTGCTTATCATCGCAGTTGACGTTGTAAAAGCAACAGGAAATAGCCGCATTTCCTGCGGCAGGTCAGAGTAACAGCGCATCCCGCCGCGCGAACGCGGGCGGGATCAATGCATTTGGTAGCGCGGCTGGAAGTCGCCGTTGTCGTTGTCAGGCTGGGTAGCGCAGAGCTGCGTCAGCGTTTGGCTGCGGAAAGGAATCACCTGGAAACGTTCGCCAGTGTTCACAATTTGGTAGAACTGCGGCAGGTTAAAGTTGATAAAGCTGGAGCCGTAAGTAAAACGGTCATGCGACGATGAGTAGAATCGACTCACGTCACGCACCAGCTCTTCTTTACTGCCTTCGCAATGGTGATAAACCTCAACGCGATTGGTTTCGTCGAGGATATAGATGTTGAAGCCGCGATCGTCATTAGTATCTTCAAAGAAGAACTGAATGATGCCTTCGCTGGCGTAGCCGTTCACCACCGGCGGCAGCGGCGTCTGGTTCGATTCCACTTTAATCGACAAGCCATGCAGCTTGTTGTTAGAAATCGCGCCATAAAATTCCACGGCGTTTTCCAGCTTCTGCACTGACACGCTCATGCGTTCGAAGAATAAGCCCCAGGTTTGGCCCGCCATGCGTAACGCTTTAAAGCGGCCCGGTTCCTGACGCGTGCTCGACAGACGCAGCTCAATGCATTCCGAAACCAGCTGCTGCACGCGAGTACGAATTAAACCGCGCAGATGCTGGCTGTAGCAGAATACTTCCACCGTATCCGGCGGCGCTGCATCCTGATGCATTTTGCCGAGAATGGTTTTCAGCGCCTCAATCATCGCCTGCTCGCCATTGAAGTGCAGCGTACGCACTTCATTCCACGAGTTGCGATAGAGCAGATCGATGCTGCCAATCAAACATTGCTGCTGCTGACCGAAGCTGAACACATCCAGCTTACGGAAATCAAAATGCACCACCTGATTGCGGAATGCGGAGGTAGGATCGTGTTCCAGGTTAACGATAATCGCTAAGTGACGAATTTCGCACGGGCTGTAGAGCGCTTTCGGCGTCGGTGCTGGCACGCGCAGCGGGAAGTGGCTCGACACATCGTTAACCAGTTCCTGCAGACGCGGCAGATCGCACAGATCGTTGCCCTTCATATGCAGACGCGTTTTGCTGGTCAGCAAACCGTTAAACCACGCCCACGCCACCAGCTTGTTTAGATAGCGATTATATTCCAGCGGCTGATGGCTGATGATGGAACTCATGTCCGGCGATTGGTTATACAGATACCAACCGGCGCGATTAGCGCGGCCCGCCGGGACATGAATAAAGGTAAGATTCTCTTCCGAGAGATCGGGCGAAATCTGCGGGTTCACTAAAGTGACTTTACCCGGCAGCGCCTCGAACGCGGCATACAGTTTACGCGTCAGCACGCCGATGTCCTGCGGGCTGGCGCTGACGCTTAAATTGTTGCGACGCGCAAAGCGAATCAGGTTGCGATAGCTCTGCATCATCGCATCCAGCAGCTCGTTGTGCGCTTCGCGTACCCGTTCGATTTTCCACTGCGCGCGGTTATCCAGTACCGCTAACTTCTCTTCATCCCAGCCCCACTCTTTAACCAGCTGCGATAAGATCTCGCGCCGCCAGCCGGTGCGCTGATGATGGTGATCTTCGCTCGAGAGCTTTTCACACACTTTTAAATAGAAACATCGACGCACTAAATCGAGGCGCGCCATGTCATCAACGCTGGTGAGATAGCGCGTCACGCGCTCCAGCATCATGCAGTAAGGATCGAGACCGAAGGAGACAATTTCGCCGTCGTGCAGGCGCTGCTTGATGTCCATCGACAAGAGCTGCGTGTCGGGATATTCCCAGCTGTAGGCTTCCAGCAGCAGGGTTTTCAGCACCGCTTTATACGGCGAGTCGATACTTTTATACAGCTGCCACAAGCTGGCACCGAAGTACTCTTCCGCCGACAGCGTGCCAAGGCCGCCGAGATCCAGCCACTCATTCGGCGTCAGGACGCCTTGTGAATAGAGCGACATGACGTAATCGTCGTAATGGTGCTCCTCTTCGCCAGGCACCATATTCCACAGGATGCGTTTACCCGCCATACGCACGGCGGTACGGTAGAACTCATCCAGCAGCAAAATATGTTGGGTAGAACCGCAGTCTTCACCGCCGAGGCTACCGCTTTCGTTATGGCGGAAACGGTTCTCGTCAATCAGGAAGAAGCTGACTTCCACACCCATCGACACACACCATTTCTGCAACAGCGTACACTTACGCTGCAGATTGAGGCGCTCTTCATTATCCAGCCACGATTGGTGGCATACCCAGATGTCGAGGTCGGAAATGCTGTTTTGCCCAACCGACGAGGTGCTGCCCATTGAGTAAATGCCGGTAATTGGACGTTCGCCCGCGACGGCGGCGGTGAGATCGAGTGGTTGTCCGCCCGCTAAGTTCTGCAGCAGCTGGAATTGATTTTCATCGGGCGTGTAAAGGCAGACGCCATGCGGAACGCTACCTTCGAGGTAGCCCGGCATCAGCGGATGATGGTAGTGCAATAATGTTGGCAGCAGACTGTAGACTTGCTGGAAAGCAGGCCCCATGGCAGCCAGTGCGCGATCTACACGCAGCTGGTTAATCGCATCCAGTCTCTGTTTCAGTGTCTCAATGTAGAGGTACAAGACGTTTCGCCTGATTGTCCCAGTGTTAAGCACCCTGTTTCCGCATTCTGCCGCTTAATAATAAAGATATCGGGCAAATAATTGCTGGAAACGTGATCAATCTAACACCCGGAGGATTGACCGTAAAGAAAGTTGCGCTACTTAACAGTTTAGCATGTTCCGACCGTAGCCCTGCTTTTTTCAGACTTCGACACAAAACTGCGACCCGCAAGATCCAGGCGCAGTCTGACATCGCCGCCTTTTCAATCCGTTGAAACTGACAGCATTCCCCTATCAATGATAGGATATTCGATGAACGATCAAAATGGTTAACAGCATGTTAAACAAAATTTTCAGAATTGCTACCAGACAAAGTCCCCTTGCTTTGTGGCAGGCACAATATGTCCAACAGCGTCTGATGGCGGCTCATCCGGGTCTGCAAGTTGAGTTGCTGCCGATGGTCACCAAAGGTGATGTCATCCTTGATACGCCACTGGCAAAGGTTGGCGGCAAAGGGCTATTCGTTAAAGAGCTTGAGCTGGCAATGCTGGAAGGCCGCGCCGATCTCGCCGTGCACTCAATGAAAGATGTGCCGATCGATTTTCCACAAGGCCTCGGTCTGGTGACCATTTGCGAGCGTGAAGATCCGCGCGATGCTTTCGTCTCCAATCGTTACAACAGTGTTGATGAGCTGCCGCAAGGCGCGGTTGTCGGGACGTCCAGCCTGCGTCGCCAGTGCCAGCTGAGCGCCCGTCGTCCGGATTTAGTGATTCGCTCGCTGCGCGGCAACGTCGGCACGCGTCTCGGCAAACTCGATGCCGGTGAATATGACGCCATCATTCTGGCGGCGGCCGGTTTGAAGCGTTTAGGTCTGGAAGATCGCATCCGTCAGGCAATGCCTGCCGAGATCTCCCTGCCCGCCGTGGGTCAGGGCGCCGTCGGCATTGAATGCCGCGCAGATGATGAGCAATTGATTACGCTGCTACAGGCGTTGAATCACGACGATACCGCCGTGTGCGTGCGCGCCGAACGCGCAATGAACACGCGGCTGGAAGGCGGTTGTCAGGTGCCTATCGGCAGCTTCGCGGTGCTGGAAGACGATCAGCTGTGGCTGCGCGGATTAGTTGGCTCACCGGACGGCAGTCAAATGGTGGTCGGCGAGCGTCGCGGTCCACGCGATCACGCCGAAAGAATGGGGGTTTCGCTGGCCGAAGAGCTGTTGGATGGCGGCGCGCGCGACATTCTGCGTGAAGTGTATCAAGGTCAACCGCCAGTATGACCATCCTCGTGACCCGCCCGGAACCGGCCGCCACTGAACTGGTCTCGCGTTTGCGCAGCCTGGGCAAGCTGGCATGGGGCTTCCCGCTGATTGAATTTACGCCGGGTCGCGATCTTATCCATTTGCCAAGCCAACTTGCGGCGTTACAGCCAGGCGATCTGGTGTTTTTACTGTCGCAGCAGGTCGTTACTTTCGCCGAGCCCGCTTTACAGCAAAGCGCGACAACATGGCCTGAAGCCCTCAACTACTATGCTATTGGTCGCAGCACCGCTTTAGCCCTGCATACCGTCAGTAATCTCAAAGTAGACTATCCTCATGCGCGGGAGACCAGCGAAGAGCTGGTGCGCCTGAACCGTCTGCAGCAGGTTAGTGGCAAACGCGCGCTGATTCTGCGCGGCAGTCCGGGCCGCGAGTTGCTGGCAGAAACGCTGATTGAACGCGGCGTTGAGGTGCAATACTGCGAGTGTTATCAGCGCTGTGAAAAGCACTACAACGGCGCGACTGAAGGCCGCCGCTGGCGCGATCGCGGCATTACAACGCTGGTGGTAACCAGCGGCGAAATGTTACAACAACTCTTTTCTCTGTTTCCGCCAATTGATCGTCGGGAATGGTTACTGCACTGTCGGCTTGTGGTCGTCAGTGAACGTTTGGCTACGCAAGCCGCTGAATTAGGCTGGCAGGACATTGATGTAGCCGATGGTGCCGATAACGATGCGCTGCTGCGCGCGTTACGCTGAACTTAACAATGGGATGAGCCATAATGACGGAACAAAAAGCCTCCTCCGCCATGGTTGAAGAAACCACCCCAGCGGACAATTCTCCCTCGCCAGCAACCAAACCACCTCGCGATAAAAAAGGCGATGGCAAGGTGCTGAGTGCCGTGGCGATTGTGATTGCGCTGGCGATTGGGGCGGGACTTTACCTTAATGGGAAACACCAGGCCGATTTACAGGCTCAAACTAACCAGAATCTCAGTGAGCAGCTGAGCGCCTTGCAGCAGCAACTGGGCAGCGACAAACAGCAGCTGACGCAACAGCTGGATAGCGCCAACAGCGCCTTGCAGCAGGCGCGCACGCAGCAGGATAACAGCGCAAAAGAGCTGGAAACCCTGCGTGATAAAGTCGCTACCATCTCTGGAAACGACACGCGTACCTGGCTACTGGCGCAAGCGGACTACCTCGTCAAACTGGCGGGCCGCAAACTGTGGAGCGATCAGGATGTCACTACCGCGGCAGCGTTACTGAAAAGTGCTGATTCCAGCCTGGCCGACATGAACGATCCGAGCGTGATGAATGTGCGTCGTGCGCTAACGCAGGACATCAGTTCACTCTCCGCCGTCAGCCAGGTTGATTATGACGGCACCATCCTCAAGCTTAATCAGCTGTCGAACGGCGTCGATAATCTACGCCTGGCCGACAACGACAGCGATGATTCGCCTATGGACGCCGATGGTGGTGAACTCTCCAGTTCGCTGCACGAGTGGCGTCAAAATCTGGTGAAAAGCTGGCATAACTTTATGGATGATTTCATCACCATCCGCCGCCGCGACAACACCGCACAGCCGCTGCTGGCACCGAATCAGGACGTTTACCTGCGCGAAAACATTCGTTCGCGCCTGCTGATTGCGGCTCAGGCCGTACCGCGTCATCAGGATGAGATCTACAAACAGTCTATCGATGCGGTATCAACCTGGGTTCGCGCCTGGTATGACACCAACGATGCCGCCACCAAAGCCTTCCTTGCACAGCTGGATGAATTGAGCCAGCAAAGCATTTCAATGGATGTGCCGGATACGCTGGAAAGCCAGCCGCTGCTGGAAAAACTGATGCAAACCCGCGTACGTAATTTGCTGGCTCAGCCATCGGTTGCTGCTGATCAACAAGGAGGCTAACCATGCTGAAAGTATTGGTGCTTTTCCTGCTACTGATTGCGGGCATTGTGGTTGGTCCGATGGTAGCCGGCCATCAGGGCTACGTGCTGATCCAAACCGACAACTGGAACATTGAAACCAGCGTAACCGGCCTGGCGATCATCTTGATCCTCAGCCTGCTGGTGATTTTGTTGGTGGAATGGATTCTGCGTCGCCTATTCCGTACCGGCGCACGCACACGCGGCTGGTTCACTGGCCGCAAGCGCCGTAGCGCGCAGCGTCACACGCAAAGCGCGCTGATGAAACTGGCGGAAGGTGACTTTAAACAGGCCGAAAAACTGCTGTCGAAAAATGCCGACCACGCCGATCAGCCAGTGGCAAACTACTTGCTGGCTGCCGAAGCGGCACAGCAACGCGGTGACGAAATCCGTGCTAATCAGCATCTGGAGCGCGCTTCTGAGCTGTCGGTGAATGACACGATTCCGGTTGAAATCACACGCGTACGTCTGCAACTGGCGCGCAACGAAGATCATGCGGCACGCCATGGCGTTGATCGCCTGCTGGAAGTCGCGCCGCGCCATCCGGAAGTGTTGCGTCTGGCAGAACAAGCCTATATTCGTACCGGCGCATGGGGCGCATTGCTCGACATTCTGCCTGCGATGCAGAAAGTGCAGATCAATGATGAAGCACAGCGCGATGCCTTGCAGCAGCAAGCCTGGCTGGGCCTGATGAACCAGGCGATGGCCGATCAAGGCAGCGACGGTTTGAAGAAATGGTGGCAAAACCAGAGCCGCAAAACGCGTCAGGAAACCGCCTTGCAGGTGGCTATGGCAGAACATCTGATTGAGTGTGACGACCCGGATACCGCACAGAGCATCGTGCTGGAAGGTCTGAAACGTCAATATGACGATCGTCTGGTGTTGCTGATGCCGCGCATCAAAAGTGGCGATCCGCAATCTCTGGAGAAAGCATTGCGTCAGCAGATTAAACAGCATGGCGCCACGCCGCTGCTCCATAGCACGCTGGGTCAGCTGCTGATGCGTCATGGGGAATGGCAGCAGGCGGCAGAAGCGTTCCAGCAAGCGCTGGCGCAGCGTCCGGATGCGTTTGATTATGCCTGGCTGGCCGATGTTTACGACCGCCTGCATCGTCCGGAAGACGCTGCCAAAATGCGTCGTGAAGGCCTGCTACTTACGCTGAAGACCAATACCAGCGCCTGATTTTACGATTGTTACTTTTGTGCACGCCGGGCTTGTCCCGGCTTTTTTTTTTTCCCTGCAATTTATCGCTAATCAATATCCTGATCTGTTTCGATCATTACCGTGTGGGTCTGATGAAATTTTACACAGCAACATTGATTTGTTATGATCGGGTCATAAGTATATGGATGATGAAGACTACGGATTAAATACACTGATCGACATGGATGGATATCGATTTACTTATGAGAGCGGATATTGGTGGAAAATTGAGGTTCGTAAAGAAGCACCGTCGAAGTTCAGGCCGCATGGCATAAGGTACAATCTTACCTTCCATAACAATTACAACACCCGCATCTTCGGCATAGATAACGCTCATGCCATTAAGCCGCCGAAGAGAGGTTTTTCAGGTAAATGGACGGTTTATGACCATTTGCATAAAACCTCTGTTGATTCTGGGCAGCCCTATTTCTTTGTTTCGGCCAGCCAACTGCTCGAAGACTTTCTGGAAAATGTAGACAAAATCATTGGTGAAAAAGAGGGTAAATCATGAAAGCGCTCATCGGCATTATTTCTCCAGAGAATATGCGTAATCGAATAATGAGCATTGCGAGTGGGCAGTACAAACCTGAGGCTGATGAACCCAAAGTTTGGTTTGCGTCCGTGAACGCGATTGCGCAGGTGCTTAGCAATGAGAACATCCTACTTCTCAAGCTTATGCACGAGCGCAAACCTCAGACCGTTACAGAGCTGGCGGAGCTTTCGGGACGTCGAGTCAGTAATCTGTCTGCGACGCTGAAAACGTTGGAAGGTCACGGCTTTGTGAGCCTGAAGAAGATAGGCAAAAAAAAAATTCCTACCGCACTTTTCACTGAGTTCGATATACGCGTGACCAGTGAACTCATCGCAAAACCCGAAGCGGCTTAACTGAACCTTGCGTTCCGAAGCCGAATCTACCCTTCGCCATATTACAGACAAAAAAACACCTGCCATAAGCAGGTGTAAGATCAGGTCGTTAAGACAACTGATGGCATCCGACTCAACGTAATGTCCTTCTTACTGCAGTAAAGCGTGCGCAAATACTGCCAGGCTGGACAACGGATGCCGTAAGGGGCTCTGCATCATTCCCAGGTTTATGTAGCATCAGCAAACATAAGAGGTGGAATGAGCATCTACAGGTAGATTATTGCACAAGACGTGCCAAAGTTGCAGCACGTGCAATAAGCTAATTAATATCAACAGGATATAGTCCCTGCCACAATCCCGGTGTTAGCCACTGTCGGTAAAACGCGACGATCATTCAATAAGCTGTCTCCGCAGAACGACAAGCTATGCAAGGAATTGTCATGCCCATATAAATCAATGATTTATATGTATCTAAATAGCGACAATGTGCGGAATTACGCTCAAAGGAAATGATGGGAAGAGTTGAGAATATGAATGGCGGATACAAACGAAAAAAGCCTGCTTTTTCAAGCAGGCTTTTCGAATATGGTCGGCGAGAGAGGATTCGAACCTCCGACCCACTGGTCCCAAACCAGTTGCGCTACCAAGCTGCGCTACTCGCCGATTTTTTACTTCTTTAACGCTACTGCGTAATTTTGCCTGGTGCGAAGGGAGGGACTTGAACCCTCACGTCCGTAAGAACACTAACACCTGAAGCTAGCGCGTCTACCAATTCCGCCACCATCGCGTGACCGAGCAAAATCTGGGGTGGCTAATGGGACTCGAACCCACGACAACTGGAATCACAATCCAGGGCTCTACCAACTGAGCTATAGCCACCATAATTCTGGTGCGTAAGCGTGTTTCGCTTACTAATTCACTGCATAACGCGGTCTAACCAACCACCGAAGCTCTTGCGCACAAACTAAATGGCGCGCCCGACAGGATTCGAACCTGAGACCTCTGCCTCCGGAGGGCAGCGCTCTATCCAGCTGAGCTACGGGCGCGTAGCGCCGTTGCGGATGGGCATACTACGGGCTTGACCTCATACTGTCCAGCCCTTTTTTAGAAAAAAAACGCGTTTGATTACGCTTTGTGCATTCCATCGATAATTACAGCAGTTTGAGGCGCTTACCCTCTCATTTTCGCTGGAAAAACCAGCAATTTCAGAGGTCGCCCCGCCAATGGTAGCGTAAGTATTTCAGCAGCTTTAATTGGCGACGCAGACGCGAAGGCTGACGAATAAGGCGATAAAGCCATTCCAGTCCGGACTTTTGCCACCAAACGGGCGCGCGCTTAACGTGCCCAGTAAACACATCGTAAGTGCCACCAACGCCCATATAGAGCGCATGCGGCCAATGGGCGCGGCAATCACGCATTAACAGCTCCTGGCGCGGCGAACCTTGCGCCACCGTGACAATCTGCGCACCACTCGCGGCGATGCGGGCAAACAGCGCGTCGCGCGCTTCAGGCGCAAAGTAACCATCCTGACTGCCAACGATATTCACATTCCACTGTCGGCGCAGCTTGTCGCAGGTTTCCTGCAGCACCGCCTGACGTCCACCAATCAGAAACACCGGAATGCCGCTACGCCCTGCACTCTCCATCAACGCTTCCCATAAATCCGCGCCTGCAATGCGGTTTACCTGCAGCTGAGGATACTTCTTGCGTAGCGAACGGACGATGCTGATGCCATCCGGATATTTGAACTCAGCCTCAGCGATCAGTGCGCGTAGCTGCGCATCTTCTTCCAGCGTGAGCATTTTCTCGGCATTCATCGCCACCAGCGTGCCGCAACGCGGTTTACCCTCGGGCAGCAGAAAGCGCAGAAAGCTCGCCATATCGTTGAAGGCGTGAAGATCGACTCCGCGCAGGCTATAGCGCGGCTTATCGGTTTCCATGGTATGAATTTCCCGTTGTGCCCAAAGGTTAAGAAGGGCTGTGTAAAACCGGCTTGCTGCGCGGACGAATCAACCCCGCGCGCGCCAACAGCCAGTAAAGCAATTTAGCCGCCCACATACAGGCCGCAAAAATCAGACAAAAGAACACCACGCGCGAGCCGAAAGCATCCAGCCCTTCACGCGCCAGCACGATCATATTAAACACCGCGCCGAAGCAGAAACTCTGCAAAATCGCCCCGCTGTAACGATTGCTGGTATCGCGGCCATACAGATAAAGGTTATCGAAGCCTTTCATCAGCAGGCCGACAGCCACCGCACCGATTGGGATAAACCACACGCCGCCCATCACCACCAGCGAACCCAACAGCGTGGGCGAGATCGCCAAGCCGGAATGGTTATTCAGCACTTCCCAGGTAAAGTAGTTAGCGCTGTTAAGAATGGCTGTTGGACGTCCCGGCCACATCCAGCTGGGAATGAACACGTAGAAATCGCGCCAAATCGGTGCCAGCCCCTGAAAATCGATCTTGTCGTAGTTTTGCAGTAACAGCGCCAGATTTTCCCACGGCGAGAAGGTGTCGCGCGTCAGATAAAGGAAGGTATAAAACGCTTCATCGCCCACTACGTCGAGGTTATAGCGACGCAACGCCAGCCAGAACATACCGCCAATCGCCATCACACCGGCGCCAACCAGCATCCACAGCGTGATCCAGCCGCGCGTAATGCCAATAAACAAGAACAGCGCGAACGCGATAATGATATTGGCGCGCGTGCCGCCCACCAGCGCGTAGGTCAGCAAGCCAAATGCCACCGACACCAGCAAAAACCACAGCCACTGACGCTGGGTTGGCTTGAGGAAGTAGCGAATCAGCATCGCCGGAATAAAGAAGTAGAAGAAGCGTTTAAGCGCCACGCCGGACACTTCGCTGGAGAAGATCTGATTGTAAGCCGAAAGCCGGAACAGCAGCAGGCCGTTGTGCATAAAGAACACCGTCACGGTGCCAATTGCCACCAGCGCCAGCAGCAGACAGGTCAGATGGGTTTCAACCCGGTTCATCTGCAGCCAGGGTTTGCGCGCAGGCGCATTGGCCGGCCGCAGCCGCACCTTGTAGCTAACGTAATAGATGGCATAAAAGCTGGTAGCGGCCAGCAGCGCCTGCAGCAGATATTCCGGCGGCACCACCGCCACGTTAAAGCGGAATACCAGCACGCTGGTCAGCGGGAAGCCGAAATAGAAGGTCAACAAAAACAGAATGGTGAAGAACAGGTGGAAGTTGAAGCGCACCCGTTTAAATTCCCGCCAGGTTAGGATCAGAATGAAACCCAGCGAACACAGATAAACCACCAGCAGACCACTAAACTGCATCAGGCTCATGTTCTCTCCCTTTCACTCAGGGTTAGCGCGTCGCGCCAGCCTGCCAGATAGCCGGGGGCAAAAAAGGCGATCGAAGAGTGATCGCATTGCGCTAATTGCCGTTGCGCTTCGGCCACGCTGGCGCTATCCAGCGCATCTTCGCTAAACAGCACCGGCAAACCTTGCTCGCTAAGATCGCGCCAGAACGGATTTTTGCGGTTCAGCACAAACGGAATATTGGCCTGAATCAGCAAGCAAAGCGTACCAATGCCTTGCTGGCGCTCGAACATAAAATAGCCGAGCTGGCAGCGGCTAAGCAATGTCAGATAGGCATCAAAGTCGATCTTGTCGCGCAGCAGCGTCACTTGCCCCGCCGGGAACAGGCGCTGTGCGGCGGCGGCAATCTCATCGATATAAGCGTGATTATTCTGCGGATAACCGAGCGGCACGACGATTTTCACCTGTTCACCAAACTGGGCTCGAATCGCCTCTAAACCGGCAATGTGACGATTACTGCGATCGCCGGAGTTACCGAGCAGAATAGTGAAATCGGGGCTTTCCTCTGGCGCAGGCAGCGCCACGTCCGGCATGCGCGTCGGGAAATAGAGCCGCGAGGCGGGAACGCGCGGATGACGCTGCTGGAAATGGTGCAAATCACCGCGCGTCGCAAACACGCGCGCCACGCGCCCTTGCGCCATTCTGCGCAGCAGATAAAACAGCTGATACTTAAGGCCGCGCCCTTCTTCGTAGAGATCTGCGCCCCATACATGCCAGAACGCCTGCTGACGACGCAGTTTGCCGCTCAGCAAGGCCAACCAAATGCTGGGATTAAACTGGCCGTGAAAGAAGAAGCGCTGCGAGCGATCGGCAGCACGCGTCACCACCGCTTGCGCCAGCGCACGCTTGCTGGCAAAGGTTTCAATCTGCAATGAAGCATACGCTTGCAGCGTTTCGGGCGCGCTGGATACCACCATAAACTGACGCGGCGCAGCGCCAGGCAGCTCGGCGCTCATCACGTCATTAAAGAAGCGCAGCACCGTATGATTGTGATGCGGGATATCCGATCCCAATACGTGAAAAGTCGTCATTTTTTCCGGCAATAAATCATGAAGGCGCCACAACAAAGGGCGAAATAGAGAACGTAGGTTGCCATGTAAGCCTGCGCGGCCCCGGCGGTCCCGTGCAGCGGAATCAGCCAATGGGAAAAACCGGTCAGCAGGGCAAACTGGCTGATTTCCGTCAGAATATAGAAGCGCAGTGACGCTTTGGCGATCACCAGATATCCGAAAACATAGGCGCCGACTTTAAACACATCACCGCACAACTGCCAGACGAAAAGGTCACGCATCGCGCTGAACTGCGGCGAAAACAGCAGCCAGATAGCGACATCGCGCAGCAGCCATACGCAGAAACTGGCCGCTGCGACGGCAGGTAACACAAAGCGCAGCGCACGCCCAATCTCACGGGCGATTTGCGGTTTCTGCTCCAGCCGCGCCAGCGTGGGCAGCAGCCAGACGCTAAAGGTGGCGGTGATAAATTGCAGGTAGGCATCGGAAATACTGGTCACGCCCTGCCATAAACCGACCTGCGCCCAACCTTGCTGCTCGGCCAGCAGATTTCGCATCATCACCCACGCCACCGGCAAGGTGAAAGAGGTGATCAGCGCCATCAGCGTAAACTTCGCCAGATTGCGCGCCAGGTCAGGATGCCAGCCTGGCATCAGCCAGCTCAGCGGCAGCCGATCGCGATGGCGACGTAGCATCAGCAACGCCGGAAACACCAGCAGCGCCGGCACCAGCGCCAATCCCACTAACGCACCAGCATAGCCGCCCAGCCACCAGCACAGCACATAACCCAGCACGCCGACGATACTTCCGGCAATCAGCGCCAGCGCATTGCCGCGCGCATCGCGGAAGCCCTTCAGCAACGCCAGCGTCAGATTGGCCCAGGCAATACCGAGCTGTAGAAAGGCAACAATGCGCACCACGTTGGCATATTCAGCATGACCAAACAGCGCCGTGCTGATGGGCGTTGCCGCCAGCAAAAACACCAGCGCCAGCAGCGTTGAAAAACCGAGCACAATCGCCGAAGCCGTGCCGGTCACCGCGCGCAGTTGTTGTGGCTGTTGCTGATGTTGCGCGACTAACGTAGTGACGCCGTTAAAGATGCCCGCGCCCGCCAATACGCCGAGTACAGTAATCAACTGGCGGAAGTTACCGGCTTGCCCGATCCCTTCGGGTCCGAAGCTTATCGCTAACAGTTTCACCACCAGCAGGCCAGCAACGATTTTTACCAGCGTGGAAGAAGCGGTCCAGACTGATGCTTTTGCTAATGACATCAGGCAAAGAAACTCAGCAGCGAACTGATCACCGTACGCTGGTTGTTATCCGATAAGTTGTAGAACAGCGGCAGGCGCAGCAGGCGCTCGCTTTCACGCGTGGTAAAGGCATCATCACCGTGGAAGCGGCCAAAACGTTCACCCGCTGGCGACGAGTGCAGCGGGATGTAATGGAACACCGTGAGGATTTCCGCCTCTTTCATCCAGTTGATCAGCGCCTGACGATCGTCGCTGTCGCGCAGCTTGATGTAGAACATATGTGCATTGTGGCGGCAATTTTTTGGCACTACCGGCAGCTCAATACGGCCGGCAGCAGCCAGCGGCTGCAGCGCATCGTAGTAGCGTTGCCACAAACGCAAACGCTGCTGATTAATTTGCTCCGCCGCTTCCAGCTGCGCCCACAAATAGGCCGCCTGCAAATCCGCCATCAAATAGCTGGAGCCAATATCGCGCCAGGTATATTTATCTACCTGACCACGGAAAAACTGGCTGCGGTTGGTGCCTTTTTCACGAATGATCTCGGCACGATCCACCAGCTTCGCGTCATTGATTAGCGTTGCGCCGCCTTCACCGCCGGCGGTGTAATTTTTAGTTTCGTGAAAGCTAAAGCAGCCAATGTGACCAATGGTGCCGAGCGCGCGTCCTTTGTACTGCGACATCACGCCTTGCGCGGCATCCTCGATAACATAGAGTTTATGCTTCGCCGCCAGCGCCATGATGCTGTCCATCTCGCAGGCCACGCCCGCGTAATGCACTGGCACGATGGCGCGGGTTTTCGGCGTGATCGCCGCTTCAATCAGCGTTTCATCGATATTTAGCGTATCGGGGCGCACATCGACAAACACAATGGTCGCGCCGCGCAGCACAAAGGCGTTGGCGGTGGAGACGAAGGTGTAGCTCGGCATGATCACTTCATCGCCAGGCTGCAGGTCAATCAGCAGCGCCGCCATCTCCAGCGACGCGGTGCAGGATGGCGTCAGCAGCACTTTTCTGCTGCCGAAATGCTGTTCCATCCACTGCTGGCAGCGGCGAGTAAAGCCGCCATCGCCGCACAGCTTGCCGCTGGCCATCGCCGACTGCATATATTCAACTTCGCTGCCGACAATCGGCGGCGCATTAAATGGGATCATGAGGCTTTCCTGTAGAACCAGTAAGCGGTGCTTTCCAGCCGCGCACCGCTGCGTAAATAGAGGCGCAACGCCGTGAGATTGCTGAGCTGGGTCGCCACGCGCAGATGCGTTAGCTGACGTACGCGGCCCCAGTCGGCGGCGGCGAGCAGTAAGCGCTGGCCGACGCCGCAACCTTGTGCGGCGGGCAATACCGCCAGCAGACCGATGCGCATGTCGCCGTCCACTTCGCGCATCGAGACGAAACCTTGCAGCGCGCCCTGCTCATCGCAGGCCACCAGACATTGATTATCAAAGGTGCCGCGCACCGCATTTTCAATCCACTGCGCGTAGAAACGTCCGCTGTCCGCCGCAGCAAACCACGGCGCGCGGAAGCGACTTTGGCTAAACGCCTGCGCAGCCGCTTCACGCAGTGCCGGGATTTGTGCTTCCCGCGCAATGCGCACGCCAACTTGCCGCTCGGTATGTTTGATGCTGAGGGAAAGGTCAGCTTCGCCTTCCACTAACTGAAAACCATGCTGGCTCAGCGCATCGATGGCATCAACGCGTTCAGCGGGCACCTTCACTTGCCACAGCGCATACGGCTGCTGAAGGGCCTCGGCCAGCGTCAAATCGCCATCCAGCGATAAGCGCGCGCTGTTCTGACCGAAGAACTCATTTTCCCACGTAAGGGAATCAATATTGACGCGGACGGGCATTGTGAACATCCAGCAGATACTGGCCGTAGCCGGTTTTGGTTAGCGCCTGAGCCGCGGCTAAAAGCTGGGCATCGCTCAGCCAGCCGTTACGCCATGCAATCTCTTCCAGGCAGGCAATTTTAAAGCCCTGCCGTTTTTCCACCGTCTGCACAAACATACTCGCCTCAATCAGGCTGTCGTGCGTGCCGGTATCCAGCCAGGCAAATCCGCGCCCCAGCAACTCCACCGCAAGCTCGCCCTGATCGAGATACATTTGGTTGATGGCGGTGATTTCCAGCTCACCGCGCTCGGAAGGTTTCACCTGTTTGGCAAACTCCACCACGCGGTTGTCGTAAAAATAGAGTCCGGTGACCGCCCAGCGCGATTTCGGCTGCTGCGGTTTTTCCTCAATGGAGAGCGCGTTAAAGTCGTCATCAAACTCCACCACGCCAAAACGCTCCGGATCCATCACCTGATAAGCAAAGACGGTCGCGCCGCTGCTGCGCGCGGCCACTTTCTTCAGCTTGGGGCTGAAACCCTGGCCGAAATAGAGATTGTCGCCCAGCACCAGACAACAGTGATCGTCACCAATAAAACTTTCGCCAATGATAAATGCCTGCGCCAACCCATCAGGACGGGGTTGTTCTGCATAGGTTAGCTGAATCCCAAATTCACTGCCGTCGCCCAGTAAGCGTTCAAAATGGGCGCGATCTTCTGGCGTGGTGATGATCAAAATTTCGCGAATCCCTGCCAGCATCAGTACCGACAGCGGATAGTAAATCATGGGTTTGTCATATACCGGCAACAGCTGTTTCGAGATGGCGCGGGTAATCGGATGCAAACGCGTGCCCGAACCTCCGGCTAAAATAATGCCTTTCATCGCTGCTCCTTCTGAAGTGCGTTTAACGCGGCGTGGCTAATCCCAGACGCTCACCGCGATAGCTGCCGTTAAGAATTGCCTGCCACCATTGCGGGTTTGCCAGATACCAGTGCACGGTTTTACGAATGCCGCTCTCAAAGGTTTCCTGCGGCGTCCAACCCAGCTCACGCTCAATTTTACTGGCGTCGATGGCGTAGCGCTGGTCGTGGCCGGGACGATCGCTAACAAAGGTAATCAGGTCACGGTAGCGGCTCAGGTGCGGTGCACGCTGCTGCGGCGCCAACTCATCCAGCAGATCGCACAGCGTTTCCACCACTTCAAGATTACGTCGCTCGTTATGACCACCAATATTGTAGGTTTCCCCCACTTTACCGCTGCTCACTACGCTATACAGCGCCCGCGCGTGATCCTCTACATATAGCCAGTCGCGTATCTGGCTGCCGTTGCCATACACTGGCAGCGGTTTGCCCGCCAGCGCATTAATGATGGTGAGCGGGATCAGCTTCTCCGGGAAATGATACGGTCCGTAATTGTTGGAGCAGTTAGTGATGATGACCGGCAAACCGTAGGTGCGCAGCCAGGCGCGCACCAGATGATCGCTGCTGGCTTTGGTCGCCGAATAGGGGCTGCTCGGCGCATACGGCGTGGTTTCGGTAAAGAAATCGTCGCTACCGTGCAGGTCACCAAACACTTCATCAGTGGAGATATGATGCAGAATGAAGCCTTTTTTGCGTTCATCTGCCATGCCATTCCAGTAATGACGCGCCGCTTCCAGCAGCTGATAGGTGCCGACAATATTGGTTTCGATGAAGGCGATAGGTCCATCGATCGAGCGGTCAACATGACTTTCTGCCGCCAGATGCATAATGCAATCCGGTTGATAGTGTGCCATGACGCGATCCAGCTCAGCGCGATGGCAAATATCCACCTGTTCGAAGGCGAAACGTGCATTCTGTTGCACCGGCGCCAGCGACGCCAGATTGCCGGCATAGCTCAGCTTATCGACCACCACCACGCGGTGTTCAGTGTTTTCAAGCAGAAAACGTACCAGTGCAGAACCGATAAATCCTGCCCCGCCGGTCACCAGAAACTGTTTCATCGCCAAACGCCTTTGGTATCAACAATCCACGGCTGGGCAATCTGGGCCGCATCAATCGCGCGGAACTGTGCGTGATCAACCAGCATCACCAGAATATCCGCCTGCTGCAGCGCTACGTCCGTGGCAACCAGTGTGGCTTCGTGCGCCAGACGTTGCGGAATGTCTTCCACATGCGGTTCAACCACCCAGGTTGCGCCGCTGTGCCACTCGGCAATACGATGGGCGACGCTCATCGCCGGACTTTCGCGCAGATCGTCAATATTCGGTTTGAAGGCCAGACCAAAGCAGGCAATGGTGACATCGCTGGCGCGTTTGCCGCTGGCGGTGAGGCACTCTGCTAACGCCTGCTTTACCTGATCCAGCACCCAGCCCGGTTTGGCATCATTCACTTCACGTGCGGTGCGAATCAGTCGCGCCTGTTCTGGATTCTGCGCCACGATAAACCACGGATCGACGGCGATACAGTGCCCGCCGACGCCCGGTCCGGGTTGCAGGATGTTGACGCGCGGATGGCGATTCGCGAGCGCAATCAGTTCCCACACGTTGATGCCCTGCTCGGCGCAAATCAGCGACAGCTCATTGGCAAAGGCGATATTCACATCGCGGAAGCTGTTTTCTGTCAATTTGCACATCTCGGCGGTACGCGCATTGGTTTCCACACACGCGCCGCGCAGGAAAATGCGGTACAGCTCGCTGGCGCGTGCGGAACAGGCTGGCGTCATGCCACCAATGACGCGATCGTTTTCCAGCAGTTCAACCATCACTTTGCCGGGTAACACGCGCTCCGGGCAGTAAGCGATAAACACATCGCACGCATCACCGTGCTGCGGGAAACGCAAATCGGGACGCGCCGCCGCCAGCCATTCCGCCATTTGCTCGGTGGCGCCCACCGGCGACGTCGATTCGAGGATCACCAGATCGCCCGCTTTTAACACGGGTGCAATCGACAGCGCCGCGGCCTGCACATAGCTGAGATCCGGCTGATGGTCGCCGATAAATGGCGTGGGCACGGCGATCAGGAATGCATCGGCGGCTTCGGCCTGTGTAGTCGCACGTAGATGACCGGCACGCACGGCTTCGCGCACCACATCACCCAACTCGGGTTCCACGATATGGATATCGCCACGATTGATGGTTTCAACGGCGCGGACATTAATATCCACCCCAACGACTTTCTTTCCCTTTGAGGCAAAAACGGCTGCCGTTGGCAGCCCAATGTAGCCCAGTCCGATAACGGAAATGGTTTCAAAACGCATGGTTACACTCTGTGTTGTTTTAGGGCCTGCAAGATGCGCGCGCAGGCATGGCCATCGCCATACGGATTGTGCGCGCGACTCATTGCCTGCCAGGCTTCATCGTCCTGCAACAGCAGGCTGACTTCAGCGACAATTTTACTGATATCGGTGCCGACCAGTTTCACCGTGCCTGCCTCCACCGCTTCCGGACGCTCGGTGGTATCGCGCATCACCAGCACCGGTTTGCCTAATGACGGCGCTTCTTCCTGAATGCCACCGGAGTCGGTGAGAATCAGCCATGAGCGATTCATCAGCCAGACAAACGGCAGATACTCTTGCGGCTCAATCAGGATGATATTCTCGATGCCGCTGAGAATGCGGTTAACCGGCTCGCTGACGTTGGGATTGAGGTGCACGGGATAGACAATTTGCACCTGCGGATGCTGGCGCGCGATTTGCGCCAGCGCACTGCAAATGCGTTCAAAGCCGTCGCCAAAACTTTCGCGGCGATGACCCGTAACCAGAATGAGTTTTTTGTCAGCGTCGAGGAACGGATAGCGCGCGGCGAGGCGGGCATTGAGATCGGCATCGTCCAGCACGCGATCACGCACCCACAGCAGCGCATCAATCACCGTGTTGCCCGTCACGAAAATGCGCGCATCCGGCAGATTCTCGCGCAGCAGATTTTGTCGCGAATTTTGCGTGGGCGTGAAGTGATAACTGGCGAGATGGCCGGTGAGCGTGCGATTGGCCTCTTCCGGCCACGGCGACATCAGGTTGCCGGTACGCAATCCCGCTTCTACGTGACCCACCGGAATCTGGTGATAAAACGCCGCCAGGCTGGCCGCAAACGTGGTGGTGGTATCGCCGTGCACTAACACCACATCCGGCTGGAAATCAGCGAGTACGGTTTTCATGCCCTGCAGAATGCGGCTGGTGATCTCCGTCAGCCCTTGTTCCGGGCGCATGATATTCAGATCATAATCAGGCTGCAGCTGGAACAAACGCAGCACCTGGTCGAGCATTTCACGATGTTGTGCGGTGACGCATAGGCGTGACTCGAACGCAGCATCCTGCGCCAGCGCCTGCACCAGCGGAGCCATTTTGATCGCTTCAGGACGCGTGCCAAATACCGTCAGAACTTTCACGTGGCTTCTCTTAATGGCTCGTTGCTAACATTGAACGCGGACGACGCACCAGCGCCACTCCCGCACCGACCAGCGCGCCAATTACGCCCCACATAATCATCATAAACAGGCGGCGCGGACTATCGCGCGACACCGGCTCTTCCGGGGTGCGCAAATAGCGGTAAGTCTGGAATTGTTTATCCAGACGCGGACCGGCCTGCAGCGTACTCAGCATCGCTTTATTTTGATCATAGCTTAAATCGTAAGCAGGCCCGCTGGCTTGCAAGGTGTCGAGTTGCGCCTGCAGCATTTGCTGACCCAGCAGGAAACGATCGCTGTCTGGCAGCGCTTCGCCGGTTGCCGGCGCGCGGTTCTCTTTAATCCCCTGCTCGCTCGCCACTTTCAGCGCCTGCTCGATGCGCTGACGTTGACGTTCAAATACCGCCTGCGCCACTTCCTGCTGGCGGTTAACCTGCGACGCCAGCTGCACGCTGCGCGCCTGCCAGGCGCCTTTCAGCTCCGCATTAAGATGACGCGCCGCACGCTCGCTGGCGTAGGCAATATATTGACGCAGCAGATTGTTAGCATCGCTGGCGGTTTCGGCCACCAGCTTAATGTTATCTAAGATATTGCGCGCCGGGTCGGCAGCGGTGAACTGAATGTTGGTGATCAGGTCGTCGAGCAGCGCCGCATCGTTGTGCGCGTTACCGCTTTTGCGGCTTTTGAAGTATTCGGTCTGCTGCCAGAAATCACGGCGCGTATCCCATGATGCCAGCTGCATGGTGAACTCCTGATAAACCTCATCCATCACGGTCGGCGCTGGCGAACTGAGATTGAGCGTATTGGTGCGCACATCCAGATTATTGAGGAATTGCTGCTGTACGAAGAAATCACCCAGCATATTGACCGTTGGACGATCGGTCACCGCCGTGGTGCTCCACGCCTGCTTCATTAACATCGATGCTAACCAGGCAACCAGCGCAAACAGCAGCGCCAGACCGATAATCCAGCGTTTACCACGCCAGAGTGTGCAGCCAAGGCCACGTATATCCAGTTCGTTCTCCACAACGACAGAGGTCATAACAAAATCCTTATCAGGGTACTTTCTGGGTAATTTATTTTTTATCTTCGCTGCTTTGCCAGCGACGTTTAATGCGACGGATTTTGCGCGCCACGCGCCATGCGTGTTTCAGGCAATAGCCATAAAGGAGGAATGCCATCATGAACAGCACCAGCATCACCCATTCCGGGATGAAAGCCAGATACTCGCCGAGCACACCAATACCCGCCAGAAGCGCGGCGGCGACGGTAATCAGCAGGAACGCCTGACGTGACGTGAATCCGGCGCGCATAATTAAATGGTGGATGTGCTGGCGGTCAGCGGAAAACGGGCTCATGCCTTTGCGCAAACGGCGATACATAATCGCCACCATATCCATCAGCGGAATCGCGATCAGCCACAGCGCGGTGACGGGCGTGATCGGATGGCTCAGGCCTTGGGTGGTTTCCAGCAGAATCCAGATGATGGTGAAACCGATCATGGTGCTACCGGCATCGCCCATAAACACTTTGTAGCGACGGCCAATCAAGCCGAGATTAAGCAGGATATAAGGAATGGTGGCGGCGATCATCGCGAAGCACCACATGGCGAGGCTGGTCTGGCCGTCGAAATAGAGAATGATGCCGATGGCGGCGAAAGTGACGCTGGAGAGGCCGCCAAGCAGGCCATCAATCCCATCCACCATATTGAACGCATTGATGGCGGCCCATACGGCGAATAGCGTCAATACGTAGCCAAAGGGACCGACAATTAACTCAACCGGCCCGATAATGAAGCCCAGACTGAGCAAATAGAGTTTGGCGCCGACCATCATCACGATGGCAACCGCCGCCTGCACCAGCGCACGAATTTTAACGCTGATATCGAAGCGATCGTCCAGTGCGCCAACCAGCACCAATACGCCCGCGCAACTCAGATACAGCATCGCGTGCGGCAAATAATAATTTGAGATGGCAAAAGCGAAGCAGATTCCCGCGTACACGGAAATGCCGCCAACTAACGGAATGGCGCCATGGTGCCTTTTTCTGGAGTTTGGTGTGTCCACAAGCCCAATTTTTTTAGCTGCTTTGCGAGCAAAAAACAGGAACACTAAAGTAAAAAGAAAAACTAAACCAAGCTCAGTACTCATAGTGAGTAAATTCACGTTAATGCTCTCAGCTAAAATCGTGGACAACAATATGCAAAACACCCGCCATTGCCGTATATCCCTATTCCGAATTCTGCTACAGAAAAGTCTGATTGCTGAAAAAACAAACGAATCTCTGTCACAGTCAATATAAAAGCTTCCTGACTGCGCTAATCCTAATGCCCATAAATAAAAAACGCCACGTTAAGACGTGGCGTTAGCAATATTTCCTGGCAAATTGTGCGAATCACCGCTTGGCTTAGCGATTCGCCATTCGCAACTTAGGAACGCTTCATCATATCGAAGAATTCGTCGTTGGTTTTCGTCATGGCCAGTTTGTTGATGAGGAACTCCATCGCGTCGATTTCACCCATTGGATGGATGATTTTGCGCAGAATCCACATCTTCTGCAGCTCTTCCTGCGTAGTGAGCAGCTCTTCTTTACGCGTACCGGAACGATTGTAGTCAATCGCTGGGAATACACGCTTCTCGGCGATTTTGCGCGAGAGGTGCAATTCCATGTTACCTGTACCTTTAAACTCTTCGTAAATCACTTCGTCCATCTTCGAACCGGTATCAACCAGCGCGGTCGCGATGATGGTCAGGCTGCCGCCCTCTTCCACGTTACGTGCCGCACCGAAGAAACGCTTTGGACGATGCAGGGCGTTGGCATCCACACCACCGGTCAGCACTTTACCTGATGCTGGAACCACGGTGTTGTAGGCACGCGCCAGACGCGTGATGGAGTCAAGCAGGATGATCACATCTTTCTTGTGCTCAACCAGGCGCTTGGCCTTCTCGATCACCATCTCAGCAACCTGCACGTGACGTGACGCTGGCTCATCAAAGGTCGAAGCGATCACTTCACCTTTAACCAGACGCTGCATCTCGGTCACTTCTTCCGGACGTTCGTCAATCAGCAGCACCATCAGCAGGCAATCTGGATAGTTGTAGGCGATGCTCTGCGCGATGTTCTGCAGCAGCATGGTTTTACCCGCTTTCGGCGGCGCCACAATCAGACCACGTTGACCACGACCAATCGGAGAAGCCAGATCCAGCACGCGTGCGGTCAGATCTTCAGTCGAGCCATTACCGCGTTCCATACGCATACGCTTGCTGGCGTGCAACGGCGTAAGGTTTTCGAACAGAATCTTGTTACGCGCGTTTTCCGGCTTGTCATAGTTAACTTCATTAACTTTCAACAGCGCAAAGTAGCGTTCACCCTCTTTTGGCGGGCGAATCTTGCCAGAAATGGTGTCACCAGTGCGGAGGTTGAAGCGGCGGATTTGGCTGGGAGAGACGTAGATATCATCGGGACCGGCGAGGTAGGAACTATCTCCAGAACGGAGGAAACCAAATCCGTCCTGCAATATCTCCAGCACACCATCACCAAAGATGTCTTCGCCGCTTTTTGCGTGCTGTTTCAGGATAGAGAAAATAATATCCTGCTTGCGCATACGCGCCTGGTTTTCCAGCCCCATATTTTCGCCGAGGGTAATCAGCTCAGAAACCGGCGTATTCTTTAATTCGGTAAGATTCATAGTGATGGGTTCTTAAACTCGGGGTAATTCTCGAAATGATTGTCGTGAGTGGTATGGCAAAAATTCCATGCCTGTTAATGGCTCTTTTTCAACTCAGCTCGACGATTATCGTCAGATGTGGCGATAGGAAACGAGGAGACAGTCGAAAGATGATGCCGAATGTGCTAGTCATCAGATTGCCAAACCACGATAACGTTCATTGCGAGTAGGGTCTGACAAGGGAAAACTTAGATGCAAACTACAAGGTAAGAGCGTAATGCAGTGAAATTAACTTAACACGCTTAAAGTGAGACGTCCAGCAGTGGCGAAAAAATTCACCACTGCCGAACAAACACCGCGCCGGGCTTAGGCCAGGTTGGCGTTCAGGAACTCTTTCAACTGTCCTTTAGACAGTGCGCCAACCTTGGTTGCCGCCACTTCACCGTTCTTGAACAGCAGTAGAGTTGGAATACCGCGGATGCCATATTTTGGCGCTGTACCCGGGTTGTCATCAATATTCAACTTAGCGATGGTAAGTTTACCTTCGTACTCTTCTGCGACTTCGTCGAGAATTGGGGCGATCATTTTGCAAGGACCACACCATTCAGCCCAGAAATCTACCAGAGTGACACCGTCTGCTTTCAGTACGTCTGTGTCGAAACTGTCATCGGTCAAGTGAACGATCTTATCGCTGCTCATGTTTAACTCCAAAAGATTGCGCCTGGCGAATTGGCGGAAATGATACCAACGTAGGTTGACTTTATTTCATCGGATACGCTTTCGTAAAGCGCTAGTAAGCTGATATTCTACCACACTATGAGCAAAACACACTTAACTGAACAGAAGTTTTCCGACTTCGCCCTGCACCCTCAGGTGGTAGAAGCCCTTGATACCAAAGGCTTTTCTAACTGCACGCCTATCCAGGCGCTCGCATTGCCTTTTACGCTTTCAGGGCGTGATGTTGCGGGTCAGGCGCAAACCGGTACCGGCAAAACGATGGCGTTCCTGACGTCAACGTTTCATTATCTTCTTTCTCATCCTGCCGCAGAAGGTCGCCAGCTCAATCAGCCACGTGCGCTGATCATGGCCCCGACGCGTGAGCTCGCCGTACAAATTCATGCCGATGCAGAACCGTTAGCCAAGGTCACTGGCTTAAAGCTGGGCCTGGCTTATGGTGGCGACGGCTACGATAAACAGCTGAAAGTGCTGGCTGATGGTGTCGATATTCTGGTGGGCACCACCGGACGTCTGATCGACTACGCCAAGCAGAACCATGTCAACCTGGGCGCGATTCAGGTTGTTGTGCTGGATGAAGCCGATCGCATGTTCGATCTCGGTTTTATTAAAGACATTCGTTGGCTGTTCCGCCGCATGCCGCCGGCCACCCAACGCCTGAGTATGCTGTTCTCTGCAACCTTGTCTTACCGCGTGCGTGAACTGGCGTTTGAGCACATGAACAACGCCGAATACGTGGAAGTGGAACCCGAGCAGAAAACCGGCCACCGTATTAAAGAAGAGCTTTTCTACCCTTCAAATGAAGAGAAAATGCGCTTGCTGCAGACGCTGGTAGAAGAAGAGTGGCCAGATCGCGCCATTATCTTTGCCAATACCAAGCACCGCTGTGAAGACATTTGGGGCCATCTGGCTGCCGATGGTCATCGCGTAGGTCTGCTGACGGGTGATGTGGCGCAGAAAAAACGTCTGCGTATCCTCGATGACTTCACCAAAGGCGATGTGGATATCCTGGTTGCCACCGACGTCGCGGCACGGGGTTTGCACATTCCTGCCGTCACGCATGTGTTCAACTACGATCTGCCTGACGATCGCGAAGACTACGTTCACCGTATCGGTCGTACTGGCCGCGCGGGTGCCAGCGGTCACTCCATCAGCCTGGCGTGCGAAGAGTACGCGCTGAACCTGCCGGCAATCGAAGAGTATATTGGTCACGGTATTCCGGTCAGCAAGTACAACAGCGATGCGCTGATGAGCGAACTGCCACCGCCGAAACGTCTGCAACGCAGCCGCTCGGGTAACGGCCCACGCCGTGGCGGGAACAACAGTAACCGTCGGAGCGGCGCGCCGCGCAATAGCAACCGTAAACGTTCGGGTTAAGCACACCATGCTAAGCGCATCGTCACTTTATGCAGCGATTGATTTAGGTTCTAACAGCTTTCATATGTTGGTGGTGCGCGAGGTGTCTGGCAGCATTCAGACCGTCGCGCGGATAAAGCGCAAAGTGCGTCTGGCGGCTGGCCTCGACAAAGCGAATCACCTCTCCGCTGAGGCGATGCAACGCGGCTGGCAGTGCCTGAGGTTGTTCTCCGAACAGCTGCAGGATATTCCTCCGGAACAAATCCGCGTGGTGGCAACCGCCACGCTGCGCCTTGCCGAAAATGCGCAGGATTTCCTCACAACGGCTGAACACATTCTTGGCTGCGCGGTGAATGTCATCAGCGGCGAAGAGGAAGCACGCCTGATTTATCAGGGCGTAGCGCATACCACCGGCGGTTCCGATCAGCGTTTAGTGGTCGATATCGGCGGTGGCAGCACCGAACTGGTGACTGGCGAAGGTTCACATGCCACCACGCTGTTCAGCTTGTCGATGGGTTGCGTAACCTGGCTTGAACGCTACTTCAGCGACCGTCATCTGGCCAAAGAGAATTTCGAGCAGGCCGAACTGGCCGCGCGCGAGATGATCCGTCCGGTGGCCGCTGCGCTGCGCGAAAAAGGCTGGCAAATCTGCGTCGGAGCGTCGGGCACCGTACAAGCGTTGCAGGAAATTATGATGGCGCAGGGCATGGATGAGCGCATCACCCTAAGCAAACTGCAACAGCTGAAACAGCGCGCGATTCAGTGCGGCAAGTTGGAAGAGCTGGAAATTGAAGGATTGACGCTGGAGCGCGCCTTAGTGTTCCCGAGCGGTTTATCGATTCTCATCGCTATCTTCCAGGAACTCAGCATTGAAGGCATGACGCTAGCCGGCGGCGCACTGCGCGAAGGTTTAGTGTATGGCATGCTGCATCTGCCGGTGGATCGTGATATCCGCAGCCGCACATTGCAGAACGTGCAGCGTCGTTTTGCCATTGATATTGACCAGGCCGGTCGCGTACGTCAGTTGGCGGAA
The DNA here is from genome assembly GCF_002858935.1 of Pantoea endophytica. Taxonomy (GTDB): domain Bacteria; phylum Pseudomonadota; class Gammaproteobacteria; order Enterobacterales; family Enterobacteriaceae; genus Pantoea; species Pantoea leporis. Next base: position 71,208 of record NZ_PJRT01000031.1, read on the forward strand.
AGTTTCTTCCGTCAGGTGAGCAGCAGTTGGAAGCTGGATAACCGATGTCGCGATCTACTCCTTAGCGCCTGTTCTATCCACGAAATTGGCCTGAGCGTCGATTTCCGCCAGGCACCGCAACACGCCGCTTACCTGATTCGTCATCTCGATCTTCCTGGCTTCACTCCCGCGCAGAAAAAAATGCTGGCTTGCCTGCTGCAGAACCAAAGCGGCAGCATCGATTTAGCCTTGCTGACCCAGCAAAACGCCGTACCGCCGCGCATGGCGGAGCGTTTAAGTCGTTTGCTACGCTTAGCGATTATCTTCTCAAGTCGTCGTCGCGATGACACTTTGCCTGCCGTGCGTTTACAGGCGGATGATGATGCACTGCATTTGACGTTGCCGGCCGGTTGGCGCGAAGCGCATCCGCTGCGTTCTGAGATGCTGGAGCAGGAGAGTCATTATCAGTCCTACGTGCACTGGTTACTGACGATTTCCTGATTGGGATTGCGCTGGCTGTCCTCCATCCCGACCTTCCCCCGCCCGCGGGGGAAGGAGATGCTGCCACAGGCTGCTTCAACACTTACATTTTGCAGCATCTTCCTCCCCCATTCATGGGGGAGGACCGAGGAGGGGGACTGCGAGCACGGACCGGGAACTCAACCCTTCTTCGCATTCTCCAGCATCGCTCTCAATCCAGCGACGCGCGTCTGCCCGGTCTTCACGCGCTCTTCGGCGCTCACCACTTTTTTCTCGCGCTCCCACACCACATCGTCCTGCGGCAACTCCAGCAGGAAGCGACTCGGTTCCGGGCGCATCAGCTCGCCATACTGGCGGCGTTCCCGGCACAGCGTAAAGGTCAGCTCTTTCTGCGCTCGCGTAATCCCCACGTAAGCCAGACGCCGCTCTTCCTCGATGTTGTTCTCATCGATGCTGCTCTGGTGCGGCAATAACCCCTCTTCCATGCCAACCAGATAGACATACGGGAACTCCAGCCCTTTTGAGGCGTGCAACGTCATCAGCTGCACCTGATCGAGCTCCTCGTCGCTTTCACCGCGCTCCATCATGTCGCGCAGCGTAAAGCGCGTCACCACCTGCGCCAGCGTCATCGGCTCGTTCAGCTCATCGCCTTCCAGCATCTCGGTCATCCACTGGAACAGCAGGTTAACGTTCTTCATGCGCATCTCAGCGGCTTTCGGGCTGGGCGAGGTTTCAAACAGCCAGCTTTCGTAGTCGATGCAGCGAATCAGGTCGCGCACCGCATTCACTGGCTCGCGTTCGGTCAGCTGGACGATTTCACTCAGCCAGTGCGTAAAGCGCTGCAGATGCTCCAGCCCGCGCCCGCTCAGCGTTTGCTCCAGCCCCATATCGAAGCTGGCGTTGTACAGACTTTTATTGCGCAGGTTGGCCCATTCGCCCAGCTTCTGCAGCGTTGCCGGACCAATCTCCCGGCGCGGCGTATTCACGATACGCAGAAACGCGCTGTCATCTTCCTGATTGGTCAGCACGCGCAGATAAGCCAGCAAATCTTTGATTTCCGGACGTGAAAAGAACGACGTGCCGCCCGAGATACGATACGGAATACGGTTCTGCATCAGCTGCTTCTCGAACACGCGCGACTGATGATTGCCGCGATAAAGAATGGCGTAATCTTTGTAGGCGGTTTTGTTGATGAAGTGATGCGCGATCAATTCACCCGCTACGCGTTCCGCTTCGTGGTCTTCGTTATTCGCGCTCAGCACCTTCAGCTCGCTGCCCTGCCCCAATTCTGAGAACAGGCGCTTTTCAAATACGTGTGGATTATTGGCGATAAGGATGTTGGCCGATTTCAGGATGCGCTGCGTCGAGCGATAATTTTGCTCCAGCTTCACCACTTCCAGCGCCGGGAAATCCTGCTGCAGCAGCACCAGGTTTTGCGGACGCGCGCCGCGCCACGAGTAAATCGACTGATCGTCATCGCCCACCACGGTAAAGCGCGCACGCGCACCCACCAGCAGCTTCACCAGCTCATATTGGCTGGTATTGGTGTCCTGATACTCATCCACCAGCAGATAGCGAATGCGCTGCTGCCAGCGCTCGCGCACTTCCTGATTGCGCTGCAGCAGCAGCGTGGGCAGCGCGATTAAGTCGTCGAAATCCAGCACGTTGCAGGATTTCAGGTGTTGGTCATACAGCTGATAACAGTGAGCAAAAATCTGGTCACGCTGCGATTGCGCCAAACCCGCTGCGCCCTGCGGATCGACCAGATCGTTCTTCCAGTTGGAGATGGTGGAAATCAGCTGCTGTAACAGCGTCTTGTCCTCTTCCAGCCACTGTTTGGTCAGGTCTTTAAGCAAGGCCAGCTGATCCTGATCGTCGAACAGCGAGAAGCTGGCTTTCATTCCCAGCGCCTTGTATTCGCGTTTAATGATCTCCAGTCCCAGCGTATGAAAGGTGGAAATCATCAGGCCGCGTGCCTCTTTACGCCCCAACGTCTGCGCCACGCGCTCTTTCATCTCGCGCGAGGCTTTATTGGTAAAGGTTACGGCGGCGATATGGCGCGCCTGATAGCCACATTCGCGGATCAGGTGGGCGATTTTGTTGGTGATCACGCGGGTTTTACCCGAGCCAGCACCGGCCAGCACCAGACAAGGACCGGTGACAAATTCGACAGCTCGTTGTTGGCCGGGGTTTAAACGCATAACGGAATTCGCTCAGTTGAATCAAAAGAAAGGAGGTTATAATGGCCGGATTATACACATTAGGACTTCATCATGGCGAAAACCGCGGCGGCTTTACATATCCTCGTGAAAGAGGAAGCGCAGGCCAAATCCCTGCTGGCGCAACTTGAGAAAGGGGCGAACTTCCAGCAGCTGGCAAAGAAACACTCTACCTGCCCATCCGGACGCAACGGCGGTGATTTGGGTGAGTTCCGTAAAGGACAAATGGTACCGGCATTTGATAAGGCGGTCTTCTCCTGTCCGCTGCTACAGCCTTACGGACCGGTGAAAACCGCCTTTGGTTACCACATCATCAAAGTGCTGTGGCGTAACTGATCACTTCTGATTCTTCATCTGCTGCAGCACATTACTGCACTGATTGTCGTCAGTATCGCTAGGCGAAATCAGTGCGATCAACGCGGCGGCGGGAGCAACCACCGCCCCGAGCGCCACCGCTGCGGCACCGCGTGCAATCAGCGGTCCGGCTTTCACCCCGGCATCCGGATTTTTAAAGGTGCCGCGCACATACAGCGGCGAACGCAGCGTGATGATGCGAATCCCTTTACTCTCCGGATTGATCGACAAGTCCATGCGTTCATTCGCGAAATTAACGTTGCCGGTCACGTTGATCACCGCGTTCTCGGTATCCAGCAGGAACAGTTTCGGCGTCGCTAAGCCCTGACGAATATTCATATCGGTCGCCGCGCAGTTGATCTTCACTTCATCATCGCCGAACAGCTTACCCACCACATAGTTACCGACGTTTAGTCCGGCAATCTCCATCAGGCTGCGGCTGATCAGGCCATCATTCATCAGTAGCTTCAGTTCGCCATTGCTGGTGCCGAGCAGATCCGCCACCGAATTGCCGGTGCCGCTCAGCGAGGCATCGCCGTTGAGCTGGCCCAAACTGTTCTGCATCGCCGTAACATCCGGGAACAGCTGACGCAGACGCAGCTTACGCGCGTGCAAATCGGCGCGTCCGCGCATCGGGCTGCGATCGCCTTCCAGATGAATGGTGGAGTTAATGCTGCCGCCGGCCATACCGAAGCGCAGCGGATCGAGCAACAGGTCGCCGTTTTTCAGCTGCAGATGCGTATAGAGCTCGCTGAGCGGCAGCTTGCTGCTGTGTTCAATGCGCTTGCCGCTGAACTTCACATCCGCGTCCATCACGTCCCAGCTCTTGGTATCAAACTTGTCGTGTGGCAACACGCGGTCGGCGGGCTGCGATGAGGCTTCGCCGCGCTGCGCTTTGGCCTGCTGCGTTTTCTCGCTGCCTTTGCCGGAGTTGACGCCAATCAGCGGCCCCAAATCTTCCATCCGCAGCTGGTTCGAGGTCAATTCACCGGTCAGCGTTGGACGCGGTTTGCCCTGACGATAGGTGAGCGAGCCGTGAATATCGCTGTCGCCGATGTGGCCGTTAAACTTCTCGTAGCGGAATAGCGGCCCTTTCGCCTCATTGAAACGCGCAATCAAATGGCCGTCAGTTTCATAGGGCGGCGTATCGGGCAGCAGCACGCCGGTCAGGCCATACAGATTGGCCAGCGTATCGCCCGCGAAGCGCAGACGCACATCAAGTCCGCCAAGATTGAGCGGATCCTGCAAGGTACCGTCAATACGTACACGCGTGGTGCCATTACGCACATCCACCTGCAGCGGGAACGGCGTGGTTTTACTGCGCAGCGATAGCATGCCGCCAATTTTGCCGTCGCCATCCAGCTTCTGATTGTTGTAGGTGCCGTTCGCCTGCCAGCCAAAGACAAAATCACCCGCGCCTTTCTGCTGATCGTCACCGCCCGCCACCTGGGCGTACGGCACCGGTTTGCCCAGCGGATTGATGGTCACTGTGACATCGGCTTTATTGACGGCGTCGCGATAGCGCACTTGTCCCTGATCGAACAGGATGTTGTCGAGGCGGAAGGACCAGGCAGAAGGCGCGGCGTTAGCATCGCTGTTCTGGCTGCTGGCGAGATCAAAGGTCCAGTTATTCTTTTTGTCTGCGGTTTGCACCAGCCGCGCATCCGGCTTTTGCATCTTGATCCACGGCAGGTAGATCTGCTGATGCAGCAGCGCCAGCGGCGCAATGGTGGCTTCAACCCGCTGCAGATGCACCATGGTGACATCAGGAATAGAGGGCGGATTGCCGAGCATCACATCATCGGCATGCACCTGCGGCCACGGCACCCAGCTGCGCCAGCCAGGTTCTTCACGGTTGCGAACCCAGGCCACGCCGAGATCGCCGCGAATCGCGAAAGGTCGGTTCAGTTCGGCTGAAACTTTTTGATTAATCGTTGGTTTCAAGCGGTTCCAGTCAAAGGTGGCGATGAGCACCACAATCACTACAACCAATAACAAAAAAATCCCGAACACCCAGCTCAGGATCTTTCGAGTACGTGACATATTGCTTCCTCCTTGCCCTTCCACGTCTGACTAAGGATAGTCGAGACGCCGCGGAACGGGATCAGGGAAGCTCAAGAGCCATACGTTCCAGCTCGCTAAACGGCACCGGGCGCGAGAAGAAGTAGCCCTGCGCCGCCATCGCTGGCGAGCTACGCACCTGTTGCCACTCCTCTTCGGTTTCCACGCCTTCAACGATGACGCCGTTGCAGTAACGGTTAATCAACGCCAGCAGCATCGAGAACATCGAGCGGCCTTCATCGCTGGCGCGCAGCAGCATAAACAGCTCGCGCGAGAGTTTGATGTAGTCGTAACGCAGCTCGGTCAGCGCGGAGAAGTTCGCCATGCCAGAGCCAAAATCATCCAGCCACAGCGGCCCGAGTTCCGGCATCTTCGCCACCATCTCTTCCTGTGGCAGCGCATGATGCTCCGTTAGCTCGAAGCGCACCCACGGCAGCTGCGCAATCAGCGTGCGAATCGACTCATGCTTCTCAATCTCCATCAGCGTTGGACCGTCGATATTAACCGACGCCACCAGCTGACGCTGATTGAAAAACGCTGACCATGTTATCAGCAGCTCGAGTTGTTCCTGGACGACACCAAGCCGCTGCGCGATAGTCAGTGCTTCAAAATAGTCTTCGGGCGACAGCCTTTTTTCTGGCGCGGAGGGATGGGTAACCGCCGTCAGTAATTCAATAGCCAGCATGCGGCCTGAGACCTGGTAAATCGGCTGGAAAGTATAGAATCGTTGGCACTGTTGCCAGAAGAGACGCGTTTCCTGTTGTTGCTCCAATTCATTTGAAACAGGCAGCCGATGACTCAAATTCTTCATCACCATGGTTTTTTCCTGGTTGGTGTTGAGTGCCTGCAAATAGCATCTCAGCGGCAAGTATCGGCGATCGCCGGGATAACTTTATCAATCTCGTTAGTCCCATGAAGAGTTGAGTGTAACAGCGTGCTTCGCACTTAATCGGCAAAACAAAACGCGCTTTGGCCGCTAAATCACCGTGGCGCAGGCGGTTTGCTGCCTTAAGTTAAATCAAAACATCGTTTTAAAAACCATTGACGACTGCCATACCAGACGCGAGACTAAGGCAGAATTCACTACAGGCTGAAGACCATGACGCAGAAGAAAATCGCTATTATTGGCGAATGCATGATTGAGCTGTCCGAGAAAGGTGAGAACATCAAACGCGGTTTTGGCGGCGATACGCTGAACACGGCGGTGTATCTGGCGCGTCAGTCAGATAAACAGCTGCGTGTCGATTATGTCACCGCACTCGGCACCGACAGTTTCAGTGACCAGATGATCGCCGCCTGGCAGCAGGAAAATGTCGAAACCGCGCTGGTTCAGCGCCTCGACAATAAAATGCCGGGTTTGTATTTCATCGAAACCGACGACCACGGCGAGCGGACCTTCTGGTACTGGCGCAACGACGCCGCCGCCCGTTTCTGGCTGGACAGCGCGCAAGCGGACGCGATTTGCCAGCAGCTGGCGCACTATGATTATCTCTATTTGAGCGGCATCAGCCTGGCGATTCTGCCTGCGACCAGTCGCGAAAAACTGATGACGCTGCTTAGCGCCTGTCGTCAGAACGGTGGCAAGGTGATTTTCGATAACAACTATCGTCCGCGTCTGTGGGCCGATAAAGCCAGCGCTCAGCAGGCGTATGCCGAGATGCTGCGTCATACCGACATGGCATTTCTGACGCTCGACGACGAAGATTTGCTGTGGGGCGAGCAGCCGCTGGATGCGGTGATTGCTCGCACACGCGCTGCGGGCGTGCAGGAAATTGCCATCAAACGCGGTGCGGACTCCTGTCTGGTGGCGGTTGGCGATGAGCCGCTGCGCGAGGTCGCCGCCATCAAGCTGGCGAAAGAGAAAGTGATCGATACCACCGCGGCTGGCGACTCCTTCAGCGCTGGTTATCTGGCGGTGCGTTTAGCCGGAGGAAGCGCCGAAGATGCCGCCGCACGCGGTCATCTCACCGCCAGCACGGTGATCCAGTATCGCGGGGCGATTATCCCGCTCAGCGCGATGCCGAAATGACTTAACCACCTGCACCAACCGTAGCGGCGCAATTGATTGCGCGATGAATCGCGCCGCTACAAATCTCTGCGCCATTCATTACCTGTGCTAACCAACCCGCCCGCGCAGTTTGCCTTAACGCAGCATTTTTCCCTGCCAATTTCCGCTAACGACCTGACTCATCCACTTCTGTAACAAAAACGGTATTACTTCTTCACTCGCGCTAATCAGATCGATTTAAATTCAATGTGTTATGGCAGGAAATCTGGCCGCCAGGCATAGTCCGAAACTGGCGAAATCGGCGGTTTTCGGCTGGACGCCAGCAGCAAAAAAGACCATGTTTTAATCAACAACAGCAGGACGCTGTTACTCCGGCCGCGAAAAAAATAACGACAACATGACTCGCTCAGGACTGACTTATGCACACAGAAATCATCAATATCTGGCCACACGGTGATGCGCCAGGCGCGAGCGATTCGCGCGCTCAGCCGCAGATCGTCGATCTCGCCAAAGAGTATGAACCTTATGACCGCGCCGCCACCGGCGTGCGCTGCCCGGAAATTGCCATCTGGCATCCGGAAACCTCGAACGGCATCACGCTGCTGGTCGCGCCGGGCGGCGGTTATCAGCGGGTATTGATCGACCGCGAAGGCAGCGCGCTTGCCACTTTCTTCACGTCAATGGGCTACACGCTGGCGGTGATGACGTATCGCCTGCCGTATGACGGTCACCATGAAGGTCCAGACGCGCCGCTGGCCGATGCGCAGCGTGCGGTGCGCGTGCTGCGTGAACGTGCGCAGCGCGGGCTGAACGGCAAATATATCGTGATGATGGGCTTCTCGGCGGGTGGACACGTTGCCGCCAGCCTCGGCACCCGCTTTGGCGAGAAACTCTATCCGGTGCAGGATCAAGCCGACAGCTTCACACCGCGCCCGGATGCGATGGTGCTGCTCTATCCGGTGATCAGCATGCGTGAAGGTCTGGCGCATGAAGGTGCACGCACCCGCTTGCTCGGCGCATGGCCGGATCAGAAGATGGTTGATGCTTATTCGCTGGAGACGCGCGTACACGCACACACGCCACCGACGCTGCTGATTCACGCGTCCGATGATGAATCGGTTTCGGTGAACAACAGCATGGTGTTCTTCAGCGCGCTGCGTGAGCATAAAGTGCCGGTGGAGATTCACTTCTACCAGAAAGGCGGCCACGGATTTGGTATCCGTGGCGTGGCAGATTTACCGCTCGCCAGTTGGCCGATGCTGGTAACCGAATGGCTACGTGCTAAGACCTAATGTTTAGGATGATGGCGCGGTCTGATCCGCCGCGCCTGCGCTGTTATCCGGTTTCACTTCTTCCGGGCTCGCGGGTACCGCTGGCGGTTCGGGTAGCTTCATCACTTTATCCCAGCTTTCCTGCAGCATCTTCACGTTGGTCTCAGCTTCACCCTGCGGCTGAATCAGCACCATGGTCAGCTCCTGCGACAGTTGCTGGCGCAGTTCCTGATTTAGCTGGTCGCGCGTCATCTCGCTGAGGAAGGTTTGACGCAGCTTCTGATACTGCTCAGGCGCAATGTCCACCACCGCGTTTTGCTGCGAGCGCAGACGCTGGCCCATCAGAATATCGGTGTCGGTGCGGGCGTATGTGGCAAACAGCTTGTTAAGCTCCAGCAGCTTCTGCGCCATCAGCGCATCAAACTCCTCCTGCGGTAACCCTTTGTCGCGCACCGCCGCCAGCTCTTTCGCCACCTGATTCATATTCTGCGGCAAAGAGGCATTCGGGCTGTCCATGTTGATCGAGCACTGCGCACGTTGATAGAGCACGCGGCAATCGAAGCCAACCTGCACGCTTTGCGCTTTGCTGTCAGCCAGCGCGCGCTGCACATGCCAGAACAGCGCTTCACGCGCTAAATCGCTCTGCCAGTAGCGCTGCAAATTTTGCGAATCACGAATCGGCTGCCATGCGGTGTCCCACACCAGCGACAGGCGATCCTGATTCATGCCGCCATTCACCAGATTCACCGGCTGATGCGGCAGCGGTGACAGCGTCGGTAGCGCGGCAGGTGCGACACGCTTACCTTTCAGCGGCGCAAAAGCTTTGTTGATCTGCTCCGCCATGCTGCGGCTATCGACGTTACCTACCACGTACAGCGTCATGCCGTCGGGCGTGTACCACTGCTGATAGAAGCTGTTGAGCTGTGCGATATCCACCGGCGCGCGCGGTTGCTCGCCGGGATCGTGCGCCAGCATCGCCGAGCCTTTCAGGCGATAGCGCCACCACACATCCTGCGTATTGGCAGGCCAGGTGGCAATCGGATCGGTCGCCATTAATGCGGTAGAAACCACCTGCTCATTAATCGTCATTTTCCCGGCGGTCGCCGCCAGCCAGCTGAGCGCTTCTTTCAGCAGATCAGGGCGGTTGTTCGGCAAGCTCAGGTTGTATTGGGTGTAATCGTACGACGAAATAGCGGGTGGCAGCGGACGTTGCGGATCCATGGCTTGCTGCCACAGCGCACGTTGCTGATTGGTGTCCAGCGTGGCGTTATGCACCATCGCTAAACGCGGTAAAAGATGGCTATAGCCGGTTTGTTGCGCACTCTCCACCAGCGAACCGGTGTTAACAATCAGGCGCAGCTCAATACGATCGCTTGGACGTTGTGGTGTGGTTAGCAGCTGCCAGCTAAAACCATTGTCCAGTTTGCCTTCCTGCCAGGCGGGATCGGGTTGGAGCGTCTCGGCGTGCACGCCAAAACCGGACGCTGCCAGTAGCAATCCGCCAACCAAAAGCCGAATTCTGGTGCCCTGCATGTGAACCCCTACTCAAACAGATCAACGCTCGTTAGCGCGGCATGTTCGGTCACATCTGGGGTGACCGGCGCGGCATTGTGCCGCCACGTTTATTTAATAACAGACTCTTTGACCACGAGAAGGTCAGGATGTCGCGCAACGAGGCAAAAAATCGGGAAAAAAATCAATGGGGTTTATTATGCAAATGCCCGCTGTCAGGGCAAGCGACAGCGGGCATTTCTCGGCAAATTAACGCAAATAGCAGGTTATGCGGCGGTTTCTGGTGCGTTATTCACCTTTTTCCCGGCAGAAAGCGTCGCATTCAATTGTTTCTCATCCAGCTGGCCGACCCACTTCGCCACCACGATGGTCGCCACGCCGTTGCCCACCAGATTGGTCAGCGCACGCGCTTCGGACATAAAGCGGTCGATACCGAGAATCAGCGCCAGACCCGCAACCGGTAAATGTCCCACCGCTGACAAGGTCGCCGCCAGCACGATAAAGCCACTGCCGGTTACACCCGCTGCGCCTTTCGAGGAGAGCAGCAGCACCACTAACAGCGTGATTTGGTGGAACACATCCATATGCGCGTTGGTCGCCTGAGCGATAAACACCGCCGCCATGGTGAGGTAAATCGAGGTGCCATCCAGGTTGAAGGAGTAGCCGGTTGGAATCACCAGCCCCACCACCGATTTCTTACAGCCCAGCTTCTCCATCTTATCCAGCATGCGCGGCAGCGCAGACTCGGAAGATGACGTGCCCAGCACAATCAGCAGCTCTTCTTTGATGTAGGCGACAAATTTAAAGATGTTGAAGCCAGCGAAGCGTGCAATCAGCCCCAACACCACCACCACGAACAGCACGCAGGTGATATAGAAGCAGATGATCAGCTGCCCCAACTGCACCAGCGAACCGACGCCATATTTACCGATGGTGAAGGCCATCGCGCCGAAGGCACCGATTGGCGCGAGACGCATAATCATGTTGATCACGCCGAAGATCACTTTTGAGAAGCTCTCAATGACGTTGAACATCACGGTGCCGGCGCTGCCCAGGCGATGCAGGGCGAAGCCGAACAGGATAGCGAACAGCAGCACTTGCAGAATGTTGCCGCTGGCAAAGGCACCAATGACGCTATTCGGGATCACATCCAGCAGGAAGGCGACCACACCTTGCTGCTCCGCCTGCTGCGCGTAAACCGCGACTGCTTTAGCATCCAGCGTGGCTGGATCAACGTTCATGCCCACGCCAGGCTGCACCACGTTAACCACCACCAAACCGATGATCAGCGCGATGGTGCTGACCACTTCAAAGTACAGCAGCGCCACTGCGCCCGTACGTCCAACGGCTTTCATGCTCTCCATGCCGGCAATACCGGTCACCACCGTACAGAAAATCACGGGGGCGATGATCATCTTGATCAACTTAACGAAACCATCGCCAAGCGGCTTCATTTGCGCGCCTAACTCAGGATAGAAGTGGCCTAACAGGACGCCGATGCCGATGGCAACCAGTACCTGAAAATAGAGGCTTTTTAAGATTTTCATAACAGGTGTCCAGTAAGACGGTTCGCACCGCCATTGTTGTGGAGAACGCATGCGGCAAGCCGCCAGAAGCGTAAAACCTTACCGATGGCGAGGAAAATAACACCCTGTTAACAAGATTAATATCCCCTACTATTCCTTACAAAAGTTACAAAACTCTAACTATGAACTGAAACGCTTCAGCACAGCGCTTCGCTGCATTTTTATAAGGAAAATCAATAACCAAGGTGATTATTCAGGGAGTTGCGAGCTGTTGAGCCAGCGTTGATTAAAGACGTGGAGCGGCAGCGCTTCTGCGTATAAGTAGCCTTGCCCTATAGTAATTCCGCGCGCCAGCAACCAATCGCGCTGCTCGGCGGTTTCCACACCTTCGGCGATGACGTCGAGGTGAATAATGTCGGCAATCGCCGCCACGATGCGCACCATGGTGTCGTCATCCGGCAGCGCGGCGACGAAGCTGCGATCCATTTTCAGCTTATTTACCGGCAGCGCTTTGAACTGATGCAGATAGTTGAGGTTGGAGTAGCCCATTCCGAAATCATCGAGCGCTACCGCCACGCCGGTTTGCTGCAGCAAGCGCAGCAGCGCAATCGCCTGTTCGGCATCGCCAATCTGCGCGGTTTCGGTGATTTCCAATACGAAGTTGCCCGGCGCGATGCGATGGCGCTCCAGCAAGCCCTGCAAATGGCTGACCATGCTGGCATCACGCAGCTGCACCGCCGAGATATTGACGCTGAGCGGGATGTTAATGCCCTGCTTCTGCCAGCCGGCCAGAATGCGGCAGGCTTCTTCAAACACCCAGCGGCCAATGGCCGAGATCACGCCAATCTCTTCGGCGCTGGCAATAAACTCTTCCGATAATCCGTAGCTGCCATCCGGCATGCGCATGCGCAGCAGCGCTTCGGCACCGGCCAGCTCGCCGGTTTCCATATTGATTTGTGGCTGGAGATAGAGGGCAAACTGCTCGTCCTGCAGACCTTGCAAGATGTCGTGTTCCTGCGTTAAACGCTTTTGCGCGCGCTCGGTGAGCGCCGGATCGAAGAACAGAATCTGGTTTTTGCCCTGATGCCGCGCCGACATCATCGCCGAGGTGGCGCGATCGAGCTGTTCGCTGGCCGAGATGCTGCTCTCTTCGTGCAGCGCCAGGCCAATGCTGGCGTTCGGACGCAGCTGCAGCTGTTGCAGGTTCACCGGCTGATTAATGCGAATCATCAGGTTGCGCGCCAGACGCATGGCGCGGAACGGATTGTGCGCGCGCTTCATCAGCAAGGCGAAGTCGCTGGGCCCGGTTTGCGCCAGCAGTGAGTGATCGTCAACGGTGCTGCGAATCTTCTCCACCAGCGTCAGCATCAGCGTATCGCGCTGCTCATCGCTCAGCACGCCGTTGGCTTCCTGCAGCGTTTCAATGCGAATCACCATCAAGCCCCACGCCTGACGATTGTGGCGATGGCTGATGTGCTGTTCGAGCAGCGCAAGGAACAGCGCGCGATTGGGCAGATCCGTAACGGCAAAATGCGTGGTCATGCGGCTCATTTCGTCGTGAATCGACTCCAGCACCTGCTGATTGCGGTTGTAGCTGCGGATCAACATGCCGATTTCATCATCGCGATGATTATTCGGCAGCTTCATTTTGTGGGTCAGAATCGCCTGCGGCGGCAGCTCCTGTAAATCACGCGAAAGATCGCGCAGCGGATGCACAATCAAGCGGTTGATACACCAGCTAATGGCGATCGAGAGAATCAGCGCCAGCAGCAGATAGGTGGTGATCATGGTGGATAACGTGCTGAGCAGGAACTGATAGACGCGGGAGGAATCAGCCTGTAGCACCAGATAGGCAATCGGCTTCGGCAAACCGGAACGCTCCACGGAATAGAGCGGCAGCGTGATTTGTACCGGCAGCTCAAACAGGCGTGCGACCCAGCGCGGCACCGGTTTTTCCGGCGCAAAATCGGCGTGCAGCGCCTGGAAGGCATTTGGCAACACCACATCGGCGCGCGATAAAATACCGGCCGGTTTCAGGGTATTAAGGATGCGTTCGGCTTGCGGTATATCGGCTTTGAGCACCGCTTCGGAGAGTGGCTGACGCACGGTGTGCGCCACATTTTCCATTTGCTGGGCGTAGTCAATCCTGCGCTGCTGCACAAAGTGAAAGAGCTGGATGACAATAAAGATGCAGATGGTCACCATCGCCACGGCGGAAACCGTCGCCATCTGCTTTATCGTTAGAGAACGACTGACGCGCAACAAAACTTCTCCAGGCCACCAAAGGCGTGTAATGAGATGAAATTCGCAGCGAGTATATCCCAGGTCACGCGTTTTTTTCGCCGGGATAAAGGCGAAAAATAAGCAAGTTTGGTTATTTATGAAGTGATTCGGAATTATGCAGGTTTTGACGCGCATTCAAGCGCGCCTGGCCGTCATGGATGACAACCCCATGAGATTTGTAGCGATTGCGAGTGAATAATACGCGTTAATGCTGCAGCGCGGGTGTTGAGGCGACATCCCGAGCCGCTGAGCGAATGAGGGATTCCAGGGCGAGCCGCATGGATGCGGCGAGAGGTGGCGCTGAGCAGGAGCGAATCGCCACCGGTCCGTCAGGAATCGTGAATGAGTGAAGGCACCGCGAAGCGGCGGGTTGGGCTGGCGCAAGGCCCGGGAGTGCAGAGGGCGCGGCCAGGCGTCCTCTGCTCGGTCGCCGCACGTAGGTGCTGCAACTGCCTCAGCACATGGCGAACGAAAGTCGCTCCGCGCTTAACTGAGCGGCATCACACCATTAATGGCGCCCTACTGCGGATACGGCACCCAATCGCCGCCGTTCAGGCGGATCCACGGTTTACCCTGATACATCATCACCACCGCGTTATCGTTCTCAGACACCACCGGCGTCTGCGGCAAATTATCGGTCAGCACCGACATATTAACGTTCGGCGCGTTAAATACCTGGCCATCCACCACGCGCGACACGATTTCCGAGATCGCCATCAGGCTGGTTGGCCTCTCCACGCTAAGCGGCTGGCCCTGATGCGGTGCTTTCATGCCAACAAACTTAATGCCGACCGGCACATGGGTGATATCCGGACTGGGGATATCACGCAATCCTGACATCTGCATCTTGTCGCCCTGCAGCGCCGCGCCGTGTTCCGGCACCACCAGCACCATCACGCGACGGCCCGACTTCTCCAGATTGGTCAGGAAGGCATCGAGCTGATCAAACAGCACTTTGGCGCGCGGCTGCCAGTCTGCGCTGCGCGTACTGCCCAACTCGCGCGTACCGTCATGCAGCGGAATCAGGTTATAGAAGGTCGCGGAGCGCGCATCGCTGCTCTTGGTGCGATCGTCGAGCCAGCGCTGCATCAGCTGCGCATCATTAAATACCGGCGAGCCATCAAATGACGTCACCTCCGGCGAGATGCCCGCCTGCGACATCAGCGGCGCCTGCAGATTGCCCTCTTCGCGTAGCTCTTTGAGATAGTTACCAAACACGCCGGTGTGATCCATCATCAATTGCTGCTTAAAGCCCAGCTTCGCCAGATTATCAAACAGATAGCAACGCTGATCGGTGGCTTTGTACAGATCGCTGTGCGAGCTCTGGCCGCAGCTGGCGCGCAGCAGACGAATCCCCGCCGGGCCGCTGTAACCGGTAGCAGAGTTGTAGTTGTTAAGCAGAATATCGAAGTGCTGCCACAGCGGATGATTACGCAGCTGCGCGACGTTCAAATCCGACCACGACAGCGAACAGATGTTGATCACCAGAATATCGAACGGCTGCGAATCAGCTGGCAAGGCGTCCGGGAAATGGGTCGCACGCTGGCGCTCGGCATCGTAAAAACGGTTGAGCCACGCGGTGAGGTTGGCGCTGGTTGGCGGCGCGGATTGATCGAGGCCATCTGGCGCTTTCGCCGCTGGCGTATCGTTGAGCTTCACCGTCGGCGTGGCGGCACTGTTCGGCAGTAAATTCATTGCCGGTCCGGCGATCGTCAGCACGTTGAGCCAGATCAGCATCAGCGACACCAGCACGGTGACGCGAATCCACTGCGCGATAAACAGATACAGCACCAGCAGTACAAAGCCCGCGCCAATCATCTCCCAGTTGATAAAGCGATTGGCAAGATCGAGCAGATAGCTGGGCGAGAAACCTGCCAGCTGGCTGCCCTGGCTCATAATCGAATTGAGTCCCGGCAGCCAGGTATCGTGCCAGAACAGCGCCACGCCAATCGGCAGCGAAATCCACTGACGCAAGCGATGCAGCCGCACGCCCGGCAGCGGGAACAGCAGCCACGCCAGAAACACCAGATTACTTAGCGCGTGAAAATTAAGGTAGCCGTACCACAGCAGCGCAAATTTGATCAGGAAGTAAAAGTTCCAGCCGCCGAGGCCTCGCCACCACGAACCGTGCATCGTAAATCTGTTATTCATGTTTATCCGTTTTATGGGTTTTGCGTTGCCACTGTCCTTCTGATCTCAATGCGCGCGTCGGCAGCAAACGCAGCAGCGGATTAGAGCCGCTACGCGCTCGTCCGCGCCCAAACAGTGATGTCAGGAACAGCAAAATCAGTAACAGCAGGATCGCCACCTGCACCCAATCCATCAGCGTCATTGGTGGCTTACTCCGTCGAGGTTGAGGGTAATCGGCTGCGGCGTTTGTGCCCCGCGCTCAGGCGCGGCGGTTTGCGTGCTGACTGGCGCAGCGGCCAGCGGCGTGGCCTGCCGGTCGCGCTGTGCCACCGGCGTCAGCTGACGAATTTTGTCCGCCTCCGACACGATCTGATTGTCTTCAAACCAGACGATACGATTGCTAAACAGCTCGTCGTGCGGCAGCGAGAAGATCGACTTCAGCGCGATATCCAAATCATTGAATCGGCATGAAGAGAGGAACAGATAGATGCGGTCGTTCACCAGCGTCACCAAATCGCCGAAGCGGCGCGGTTTACACAGCGTCAGAATCTGTTCAGGTTTCAGCTGCGGCACCGCGCGCAGCGCCACCATCAAGCCTTTGTCATTTTCCGGCAGCAGCGTGTTGGTCATCAGCTGCTGCACCGCCGCGCAAAATGCGTCCAGCGGTAGATAGCCTTTCTGCTGCAGCGGCTGCAGCGCCTGCATCAGGGTATTGAGATTGGCAGGCACATGGCGCGAGAACTGCTGCCCCTGAACCCCTTCCAGCGTGGTAAGAAAGCGCGACAGGCTGGCCGCGGTCGGCACAATGGCATTCAGGCCGCAGGCCAGCAGCAAACGCTCATCACTGTAGCGTAGCGTGGTACTGATTTCGCGCACCACAATCTTAAGCGCGCTACCGCGTGAGCGCCGCAAACTATGGACCATCGTTGCTAAAGAATTAATGTCTTGATTATGAACCAGAGTAAAGATGACCGTGGCGGCATTCGCCTGCTGCGCACGCGAGAACACGCTTTCATTATCGCTAAACAATTGCCACTGCGCTGAAAGCGGCGGCGCGCCTTCCAGCACACCTTCCTGCGCAAGGAATTGATTTTCATCATTGCGGCTTAAGGGAATATTTTGTTCCGCTTGATTAACGGCAATAAATTGATTATCGACATAACTCAAACGGATAGCGCGGTCGGCCAGTAATTTATCTGCCGCATACCACCAGTTAATTCGATAATGCCAACTGTCCTGCTGAAACTCCAAATGTGCGAGACCATCAAGCTGGCGAAAATAACCTTGCAGATGATTACGCAGGTGAATTATTGACGTACCGGAGGTGATCATTAACAACGTAATTTGTTTTTTAGATAACAAACGGCGCATGCGCTTAAGCCAGAAGGTTAACTCATCGGGCGATAATTTTCCCCACAGCGCGGCATTACTATAAAAAATCACCAGGCCACTGCGACTATTAAGCACACGGGAAAAATCACTTTCCAGCTGCTTTAGGCTGCGTTTATTAGCCGGCAGTGAAAATAACGGCATACGCGCTGGACCGCCGATGGGATCGGGCGTCAAAAGCGCCTGCGGTTTCTCATCCGCACTGATGAGCGTAGCCGCCTTTTGTTGGCTAACTACCTGACGCAGCAGCGTTCGCGCATCTTCCTGACGCTGGCTGGTAATCCAGTAAAACCCCGGATTCTGCAGAGTATTTAATTCCTGCTGAATCTGCTGCAGGCCAAGCGCATAATGTTTTTTCATATTTGATTCGCGATCGATACAATCCAGGCTAGTTTAATCGAGACAGCCGCAATTGGAACGGGTGAAATAAAAAATAGCGTATTAGCGCAAATCATATTGATCTGTGGATAGCATTTGTCTTTACTTCAGGTTTAAACTTTACAAAAAATAAAACCACAATTCATCCGTTGTCGATTTTTTGGTGGCAAAAAAATAATGAAAACAGAGAATGCATTTTCGCTGAATGCGACTAGCAGCGAAGAGCACGATGACATTACAGCCTTAAGTGATGCCTTTTCCCTTAAGGCATTTCGCTACATTGATATTGCCCGCGAAGCGCGACTGAATACCATTATGACGCGCTGGCCATTGCTGCGTGAAATAAGCGCCGCACAGGAGTCAGAACGTTAATGCCTGTTATTGCATTACAAGGATTGCGTGGCGGTTGTGGCGCCACTTCGCTGAGCGCCGCACTCGGCTGGGCGTTTAACGCGCTGCAGCAATCGGTGCTGGTTATCGATTTTTCCCCGGTAAATCAGCTAGCTGCCCATTTTAATATGCCGCTCGACCGCTCTCAGGGCTGGGCGCCCGCGCTGCTCGAACAGCAAGCGTGGCAGCAGTGCGCTCAGCGCTATCAAGCAGGGCTGGATTTTCTGCCGTTTGGCGCACTCACGTCGCAACAGTACGCCAGCATCAGCGCTATCAACGCAGAATTTGCCGCACCGCTGCTACACGCGCTGCCGGTCCTGAAATCGCACTACGACTGGATTATTTTCGACATGCCAGCGGATCTGTTGCCGTGGCAGCGATCCCTGGTTACCGCGGCCGATCGTCTGCTGCAGGTGCTAACGCTGGATGCCAACTGTCAGTTGCGTCTGCATCACGCGCGTTTTCCTGCGCACACGCTGTTTCTGATCAACCAGTTCAACGCCAACAGCCAGCTACAGCAGGATCTGCATCAGCTGTGGATCAGCTCGCTGAAAAAACTGATTCCCCAAGTGATTCACCGCGATGAAGCGCTGGCGGAAGCGCTGATGATGAAACAGCCGGTGGGCGAATATCGGCCGTATGCGCTGGCCAGCGAAGAGATCAACACCCTGGCTAACTGGCTGCTGCTGCATGTGCCGGGAGGCGCGGCGTGAATCCATTACGCTGGCTGCTGATGCCGCAAGCGTGGCAGGCGCTGCAACGCCGCGCTCAGCTGGCGCATCAGCATGGCGCGGGCCGTTTCACCATCGCGCTGCATTTAATGTGGTGCGTACTCGCGTGGTCGCTGTTGCGGCTGGAAACACCGGGATGGCAGCGCATCCTGCAACATCGTCAACGTTACTACCCGCAAATTTCGCCGCTGCGCCCACGTCCGCTTGACCCGCTGCGCTATGCACTGCAAAGCCTGTGGCTGATGCTGGTATTGCCGCTGGATAAACGCACGCGTAAAAGTTTCAGCGTCAAACCGCTGTTCCGCTGGCGCGAGCCGCTCTATCAGTGGCTCGGTGCGCTGCCGGCACGGCTGGAACAAAACCGGTTCGCCCAGCGCAGCGAACAACGTATTCAGGCGCTGCCCGCGTGGTTGCGGCAGCTGCTGTTTATCGTGGCAGCGATTATCGCCAGCCTGCTGGCGCTGCTGTGCATTTCGCAACCCTTCGGCATCGCCACGCAGTTTGTCTTCGTGCTGCTGTTGTGGGGATTGGCGATGCTGGTGCGTCGCGTGCCGGGACGCTTGTCCACCATCATGCTGATCGTGCTATCGCTGACGATTTCCTACCGTTATCTGTGGTGGCGCTACACCGAAACCCTTAACTGGGACGATCCGATCAGCCTGACGTTTGGCTTGCTGCTGATAGGTGCGGAAACCTATGCGTGGGCGGTATTAGTGTTGGGCTATTTCCAGACGCTGTGGCCGCTCAATCGTCAGCCGGTCTCGATGCCGCCGGAAATCACCTCGTGGCCGAGCGTCGATATTCTGGTGCCGACCTACAACGAACCGCTGAGCGTCGTGAAACCAACCCTCTACGCGGCGATGGGCATCGACTGGCCGCAGGACAAGCTCAATATCTACCTGCTGGATGACGGCACGCGCGAAGAGTTTCGCGAGTTTGCCGCCAGCGTCGGCGTCAATTACGTGGTGCGTCCAACCCACGAACACGCCAAAGCGGGTAACATCAACCATGCTTTGAAAGCCGTGTGCCGCAGCGAATATGTCGCCATTTTTGACTGCGATCATGTGCCGACGCGCTCATTCCTGCAGCTGACGATGGGCTGGTTCCTGAAAGATCATCGGCTGGCGATGCTGCAAACGCCGCACCACTTCTTCTCGCCCGATCCGTTTGAACGTAACCTCGGTCGCTTCCGCCAGACGCCTAACGAAGGCTCGCTGTTTTACGGTTTGGTGCAGGATGGCAACGATACCTGGGACGCAGCGTTCTTCTGCGGCTCTTGCGCCATATTGCGCCGAACTGCGCTGGATCAGATCGGCGGCATTGCGGTAGAAACCGTCACCGAAGATGCGCACACCTCGCTGCGTCTGCATCGCCAGGGTTACACCTCGGCGTATATCCGTATTCCGCAGGCTGCGGGTCTGGCCACCGAGAGTTTGTCCGCGCATATCGGCCAGCGTATTCGCTGGGCACGCGGTATGGTGCAGATTTTCCGCCTCGATAACCCGCTGTTCGGCAAAGGGTTAAAGCTGGTGCAGCGCCTGTGTTACGCCAACGCCATGCTGCACTTTCTCGCCGGGATTCCGCGTCTGATCTTCCTGCTGGCACCGCTGGCGTTTCTGCTGTTCCACGCCTACATCATCTACGCGCCCGCGCTGGCGATCGCCATCTACGTGTTGCCGCACATGCTGCACACCAGTTTGACCAACTCGCGCATTCAGGGCCGCTGGCGACATTCGTTCTGGAGCGAAGTGTATGAAACTGTGCTGGCGTGGTACATCGCGCGGCCAACCACGGTGGCGCTGTTTAATCCGCACAAAGGCAAGTTCAACGTTACCGCCAAAGGTGGTTTGGTGGCCGAACGTCATCTCGATTGGGTGATTACCAAGCCGTACATGATGCTGGTGCTGCTGAATATCGCCGGTATCGGCATGGCCTTCTGGCGCATGGCGTACGGTCCGGCCAACGAAATGCTCACCATTTGGGTCAGTTTGGTGTGGGTGATTTACAACATGATTATCCTCGGCGGCGCGGTGGCGGTATCGGTTGAAGCGCGCCAGATCCGCGAAGCGCATCGTGTGGAAATCGCCATGCCTGCCGCCATCGCACGTGAAGATGGACACATGGTGCCGTGCACCCTGCGTGACTATTCCGACGGCGGCGTGGGCGTTGAGCTGCGCGAAGCCGATGCGCTGAAAGAGGACGAAACCGTGTCGCTGCTGCTGCGCCGTGGTCAGCAAGAGTTCAGCTTCCCGTGTCAGGTGCAGCGCGTGTTTGGCCGTCGCGCCGGGATTCGCCTGCATCAACTCACGACGCGCCAACACATTGAATTTATTCAGTGCACCTTCGCTCGCGCCGATACCTGGGCGCTGTGGCAGGACGGCTTCCCGGAAGATAAACCGGTGCAAAGTCTGGCCGACATTATGGTGCTGGGTTTTAAAGGCTATCTGCGTCTGGCCGAGTATGGACCTGCGCCGCTGCGCCGCTTATTCCGTGGCCTCACCGCGTTGGTGAGTTGGCTGGCGACACTGCTACCGCAGCGTATTGACCGCCAGCCTGCGACGATCAAAACCGATTTTACTTAAGTTGATGATATGACCATGACGAAAAAACTGAGTTGGTTCACCGCCCTGCTGCTGGGCTGCGTCTCTGCGGTACAGGCCGCGCCGCTGACTTCTGGCGCCATGACTGCGCCGCAGCCGTTACCGGAGGTGAACGCGCAGGTCGACGTCAACGCGCCGCTGCGTGACAGCCAGCTGGTGTTTAATCAGGTCGCTCCGCCGCCCGGTAGCATGACGCTGCGCGGTACCGAACCAAGCAGCCAGATTGAGTTCGGCGTGCGCAGCGATGAAGTGGTGACGCGCGCGCTGCTGAATCTGAGCTATCGTCCCTCGCCGGCGCTGATTCCGACGCTGTCGCAGCTCAAAGTCTATCTCAACGATGAACTGGTGGGATTGGTGACGGTCACCGCCGAGCAGCTCGGCAAAGAGAACCAAACGCAAATCCCTATCGATCCGCGCTTTATCAGCGACTTCAACCGCGTGCGGCTTGAGCTGGTAGGTCACTATGCCAACGTATGTGAAAACCCGGCCAACAGCACCATCTGGCTGGATATCGGCAAAGCCAGCAAACTCGATTTGACGCTGCAGAAGCTGCCGCTGAAGAACGATCTGTCGCATTTCCCGGAGCCGTTCTTAGATACGCGTGACAGCCGTCCGCTGCAGCTGCCGATGGTCTTCAACGCCCCGCCGAATCTGCTGCAACAGCGTGCGGCCGGGATTCTGGCTTCCTGGTTTGGCAGCAAAGCGCAGTGGCGCGGACAATCTTTCCCGGTGCTGTATAACCAGCTGCCCAAAGAGCAGCATGCGGTGGTGTTTGCCACCAACGATCATCGCCCCGACTTCCTGAAAGATCTGCCGCCAGTGGAGAAACCGACGGTGGAGATGGTGAATCAGCCGGACAATCCGTACGAGAAGATGCTGCTGATCCTCGGCCGTGACGATAATGACCTGCTGACCGCCGTCGAAGGCATTGCGCAAGGCGAGCTGCTGCTGCGCGGCGACAGCTCAACCATCGACAGCGTAAAACGGCTGGCCGCACGCCAGCCGTACGACGCGCCGAACTGGGTGCGCACCGATCGCCGCACCACCTTTGCCGAGCTGACGCAGTATCAAAACCAGCTACAGGGCAACGGTTTGCAGCCGAATCCGATCAGCCTGACGCTGAATCTGCCGCCGGATCTGTTCCTGGTGCGCGCGCGCGGCATCGATATGGATCTGCGCTACCGCTACACCTCGCCGATTCAGCAGGATGGCTCGCGTCTCGCGGTGCACCTCAACAATCAGTTCATGCAGGATTATCCGCTGACGCAGAAAGATAGCGCCGGTCAGCAGCTGATGCGCATCCCGCTGATGCAAGGTTTGCAGGACAGCAATCGCCAGTTGACCATTCCGGCGCTGCGTCTCGGCGTGGTGAATCAGCTGCGTTTTAACTTTGATTACGCCAACACCTTTATTGGCGGTACCGCCGATGGCCGCTGCGAAACCGTCACCGCCGTCGGACATCACGTGGTGATTGACGATACCTCGAGCATCGATTTCTCCGGCTATCGTCACTACATCGAAATGCCGTCGCTGGGCGCGTTCGCCAACGCCGGTTTCCCGTACAGCCGCTACGCCGATCTGGCGCAAACGCTGGTGCTGGTGCCATCCAGGCCGAGCAATGACGAAGTCAGCACGCTGCTGAATGCGCTCGGCAGCATCGGCGCACAAACCGGTTATCCGGCGCTGCGCGTGCAGATGAGCGATGACTGGAGCAAAGCGAAATCGGCGGATGCGGATATGTTGATGATCGGCGGCATTCCACAGGATCTGCAGGACGACACGAAGATCCCGCTGCTGGCCGATGCCGCCCGCAGCTGGATCAGCATGCCTGCACGCAGCAACGCAGCAGCTAACGTACCGATTTCTGACAGTGAACGCGCGGTAGAAAGCCAAACCACCATTAGCTCACGCGGGCCGATGGGCGCGATTGTCGGCTTCCAGTCACCGTTTAACGATCAACGCAGCGTCGTGGCATTGCTGGCCGACAGCCCACGCGGCTGGGAATTGCTGAATAACGCGCTGCTCGACAGCGGCAAACGCGCGGCAGTGTTCGGTACCGCCACGGTGATCCGTGAATCGGGCGTTAACAGCATCCGCGTCGGCGATACCTATTACGTCGGTCACCTGCCGTGGTGGGAACGCCTGTGGAATCTGCTGGCCACCCATCCGGTGTGGCTGGCGATTTGCGCGGTGGTGGTCGTGGTTCTGTTTGCGCTGATGGCGTGGCGTTTAATGCGCATGGTCAGCCGTCGCCGTCTGGCCGAGCTGGATGACGATGAATAAGCTGCAGCTGGGATTGCTGATCAGTAGCACGCTCGGGGTGTTGGCCGGCGCGACTGCCGCCCCGATCGGTCCCCAGGTTTCGCCGGTTGAGTGGCTGCTGATGCAGATTCGTACCGGCGAATCGACCAACAAAATCGATCTGGTACAGCAATCGCTCTATCGACTGGAAAAAATCGATCCTGATAATCCGCAGGTGCTGGCGGCGCAAATCCGCATGGCGCTGCGCCAGGGCGACCAGGCCAAAGCGCAAAAACTGCTGGATGAACTGAAGCGCGTGGCACCGAATGCCGCCGCCACGCGTGAATCAGCAGCCGGATTGCGTCTGGTGACTGCGGAAGGGCGTCAGCAGCTGCAGCAGGCGCGACTGCTGGCCACTGCCGGGCATGTTGTCGAAGCCAAAGCCGCGTGGGACGCGCTGTTCCACGGCGTGTTCCCTGATGTGAATACCGAGCTGGAGTATTGGCGGCTGGTGGCGCGTTTACCCGGCCAGCAGCCACAAGCGTATCAACAGTTGCAGGCGCTGGAACAGCGCTATCCCGGCAACATCGGCGTAGAACTGCAGCTGGCGCGCATGGCGTTTGATAATAATCAGCCGGCCGAAGCCTTCACCCAGTTGCGTCGTCTCGCCAACCGCAACGGCGGGCGCGATGCCGCTTCCGAGCTGTGGCTACAGCAGATCCAGAATCAGCCGGTGAGCGAAAGCAGCGTCGCCAGCCTGCAGCAATATCTGCAAACCTTTACCGAGGGCGATGCCCAGCAGCGCGGTCAGCAAGAGCTGGCGCGTCAGCAACAACTGCTCGCCGATCCGGCGTATCGCCAGCGGATGCGTGGCTTAGCGCTGGTGGATGCCGGTGGCGGCGCCAATGCGATTGCCGCGCTCAATGCCGCGCTAACCGCCAATCCCAACGATGCTGAATTGATGGGCGCGATGGGCCAGGCGCAGGCGCGAGCCAACAATCGCGCCGCCGCCATTCGCTGGCTGGAGAAAGCGATACAGGCCGGTCAGGCCAGCACGCAGATCGGCAAATGGCAGTCGCTGCTGCAAACCAACCGTTACTGGTTGGCGATCAACAACGGTGATGCGGCGCTGAAAAAAGGCGATATCGCCGCGGCGGAAGGCTATTACCGCAGCGCGCAAGGGTTGGATAATCGCGATAGCTGGGCGCTGATTGGCTTGGGTGATGCCGCGCTGGCGCGTAAAAATTCTGCGCAGGCAGAGCGTTATTGGCAGCAGGCGCTGCGCTTAGATCGCAGCAATAGCACGGCGAAACGTCGTCTGCTACAGCTGCGCACCGATGCGCTGATGGCCGAAGCCGATGCGCTGGCGCAGCAAGGCCAATGGCATCAGGCGGCGGAGAAGTATCGCCAGGTAGCGCAGGCGAATCCTGATGATATCTGGCTGGTTTATCGACTGGCTGGCGCGCTGCGCAACGGCGGCGAAGAAACTCAGGGCGCGCAGGTGATGGACGCGATGGTGCGCCAGCATCCACAGGAACCCACAGCGCTGTATGCATCGGCGCTGTGGCTGGCTTCCGGCGACCGCGATGACGCGGCGCTGGCCACCTTGCATCGCCTGCCCGCTGCGCGCTGGGACAGCAACATGCATGAGCTGGCCGATCGTCTCGAGCAGGACAAAGTGTTTACCCGCGCCAGTGATTTACGCACGCGCGGCGATGAAACGGCGGCGATTGCATTACTACAACAGCAACCCGCTTCTATCCGCCGCGATATCACGCTGGCCGATTGGGCGCTGGAGCGCGGCGACGCCCGCAGTGCGCTGGCGAGCTATCAACAGGTGCAGCAGCAAGACCGTAAAAACGGCGATGCGGCGCTGGGTCGTATCGAAGCCTTGATCGCCTTAAAACGCCCTGCTGAAGCGCAACGCGCGTTACAAGCCTTGCCGCCAGGCGTGGCGCAGCAAAGTGTGAACAGCGGTCGGCGCGTGGCGCTCGCCTGGCAGAACAGTGGCGATGCGGTTCGTGCTCAACAGATTTTTGCTGAGCTGAAAACCCGCGCGGCGCAACAGGCCGCGTCACAGGAAAAAGCGTTGGTGTTTCGCGATGCGGCGCGGCTGGAAACGCAGCTGCAACAACCCGCACAAGCGCAGCAGGATTATCAACGGGCGATGGCCGCGAGCGGCATCAGCCCGGAGGTGCCACAGGATAACGATCGTTATACGCAATTAACCCGCAATCAGGCGCAGGATGACTGGCTGAAACGCAGCATCCGCAGCGACGCCGCCGATCTTTATCGCCAGCAGGACACCACGTTCACGCTGGAGCAGGATTACTCGCGCAACAAAGGCAACGGCGGCACATCCGATTTCACCGCCCATACCACCATGATGCAGGCTGAAACGCCGCTGGCCGATGGCCGCAGCTTTGTGCGTGTCGATCATGTGCGGGTTTCAGCCGGCACTTTCTCCACCAGCAACGGCAGCCACAGCGAGCAGTTCGGCAGCTGTAACGATGACAATTCCGGCGGATGCAGCCGCGACTTTACTCAGCGCGATGAAGGCACCGCGCTGGGCGTGGGCTGGCATAACGATATATGGTCGGCTGATTTCGGCACCACGCCGCTCGGCTTCGAGACCCGCAACTGGGTCGGCGGCTTCAGCTGGAAAACCGACGTCAAAGACATTGGCCTGACGTTCACCGCATCACGCCGACCGATCTCCAGCTCGCTGCTGGCGTACGCAGGCGCGCGCGATCCCGCGGCAAACGGCGGCAAAACCTGGGGCGGCGTGGTGGCAACCGGCGGCTCGCTCGGACTGAGTTATGATCAGGGCGGCGCGCATGGCGTGTGGGGCGATATCAGTGCGCATCAACTCAGCGGTGATAACGTGGCGGATAACAGCCGCGAGCGCCTGATGGCGGGCTATTACTACAAGCTGATTAATGAAGATAATCGCCGCGCCACCGTGGGCCTGAACAGCATGCTGTGGCATTACCAGAAGGATCTCAGCGACTACACCTTCGGTCAGGGCGGCTATTACAGCCCGCAGCAATATTTCTCGCTGTCGCTGCCGGTGACCTATCGCCAGCGCACAGAGAACTGGTCGTTTGATCTCGGCGGCTCGGTTTCCTGGTCGCAATCGCATACCGACGGGCAGCAGCGCTATCCGGTCAATCCAGGCTTCACGCTGGCGTCGAATCCCACCTCAGACAGCAGTTCGGGTAGAGGTTTTGGCTACACGCTGCAGGCGCTGGTAGAGCGACGCATTACGCCGCATTGGTCGGTGGGCCTGGCGATGGATATTCAGCAGGCGAAGGATTACACCCCGAGCCACGGCCTGATTTTCATGCGCTACTCGATGTCCGGCTGGAACGGCGACATGGATATGCCGCCACAACCGCTGACGCCGTATGCGGATTTTAAATAGCGGCGAACTTGTAAAGCCGCCCGGGCACTATTTGCTTTCTAATTCGCGCAGCATTGCCGCGCGCAAAATGGCGTTCAAACGCGTCTGGTACCCTTTACCCGGCGCTTTCAACCACTCAAGCACATCCGCGTCAATTCTGACTGAAGCCTGTGTTTTAATCGGACGATAAAATCGCCCGCTGGAAGCCCTGTTCCAGAAACGTTCATTTAACGGGGCGATTTCACCGCAATCAATCTCGCTATCCGGCTTTTGACTCAGCGCGTCCAGTTCAGATTGCAGGCTATCCGAAAGCGGCGGTAATTCGCTGCGTTTAAACTTAACCTTGCTCATAGCGTCTCCTCTCATTGCGCGTGGCAGGACGTGCACTAATGATGCGAATAATCTCAGTGCCCTGCTCGAAACGTACCGTGTGGGCCACCAAAATAATAATATGGCCCATAACATTACCTATTGATTGCCAGCGATATTCGCCATTCTCACAACGACCCTGGCTAGACAGATGAAAAGGATCATCAAACACGCGCACGGCAATTTCGAAGCGGATGCCATGCTTGCGGTGATTAGACTCTGCTTTGCTAAGGTCCCACTCAAATTCAAGTTCCGTTTGCATTTTACCATACACTTTTGTCTATACATTTTAGCATGACAAATTTGCATGTGTGTCAGTGCTGCCATTTTGATCGCGTTCAAGAAATCAAAGATAAGCAGCGCAATGAAATGAGATTCAGACAAGGCTGGAAAATATGGCCTGGCCGTCATTTATGTCGACCAGGCCAAAAATGAGATTTAGCGCTTTTCCTGATATGCCAGCCAGGTCAGCAGCTGCAGGCTGGCGGAAAAGTAGTTTTGATCCGCTGCCAGCGTGTCATTGAGATACTGGGTTTGGCCCAGGGTTAAATCGCGCACCGCAATCAATCCCCCCTCCATGTTGTACGGCGCTGGCGTGTTGCCCAACACATCATACCAGGCGGGCGTGGTCATGCGCGCCGAACCTTGCCAGACACGCTGGAACGGCACCAGACGCAGGCTTTGCGGGTCGTACCACCAGATATTTAGCGGAATACGAATCGCGTCATAGCTGAAGCGATTGGAATAGCCGACCGCCGGTGCCACAGAACCATCAGCATTCAGCGCCACCCAATCGAGCGGCAGGCCGGTTTTGCCGAAGTGCATCTCACCCAGCAAATCCATGCCGTCATCAATCAGCTCATTCCAGATACGCAGATGGCTGTGTTCCGCAAACTCGCGCCAGGCCTCAAACAGGAAATAAGAGGGATTAAGCACCACGTAGCTGGTTTTGTTGAAGCCCTGCGCGCCCGGCAGCATCACTTTATGTCCGCCGTAGCTGATCACATTCAGCTTCACGATCGCACGCTGAATGCGGTCGGAGGCCTGCTGATAATCGCCGCCCCACTTCTGTGCCGCACGTTGCAGCGCCCAGGCAATCAGGACATCACCATCGGAAGCGTTATTTTTGTCGGCAATCGGATCGGCGGCGCCTGGCGTGTAGCGCCAGTAGAACAGATCGTTTTGCGGATTACGCAGATGGCTGCGCGTCCACTGCCACAGCAGATCGAAAGTGGCGCGATCGTCATGCGCCACCGCCAGCAACATGCCGTAGCCTTGCCCTTCGGTATGGCTAACGTTGTTGTTGGCCGTATCGCTGATTCGGCCATCGCTGCCCATAAAACGGCTTTTATAGGTACTCCAGCCATCTGCGGCCGCCTGAGCGCTAAAAAACATCACCATGAAACACAGCATCCATTGACGCCAGAACCGCATCACTCTCATTACAGCATCCTATTGATATCGATAGTGCAGCGTGCCGCCGTCGTTGTTCTCCAGCGTCACCGGCACCGCCGCGCTGCCGCCTTGTGCCTGCAGCCACTGCGCATACACGCCCGCCAGCACCGCGCTCAACGCCAGCTGCCAACGTTCAACACCGACGTTGCTGTCGCCCTGCGGCAGCGCGTGGTGCTGAATCAGAATGGCATTCTCCTGCGGCTGTAACTGCACAAAGCCCCAGTTAAATCGCGCCAGCTGCAAATTCATTTCACGCTCCAGATCCTGCACGGTGCGCGCGTCGGGTAAAGGATAGCGTGTTGCCAGCGATACGCCGACGCCGTTGAGAAAGCCTTCCGCTTCCTCGCCCGCGTTGTCCAGCATGCTCTCAATCATCGCGCTCACCAAATCAAACCAGCCCGGCTGATGCGGATGGCTGACGCGTGCGGTTACTTGCTCACTCATTAGTAATCTCCGAACATGTAACGGAAGTACAGATTGGCGGTGCTCTCGTTGTAATCGCCAAAGGTGTCGTAGCCAAGTTGACCGCCCACGGTGACATCTTTGTTGATCTTATAATCCGCACCGGCATGCAGGTTGTAGCCAATGCCGTTTTTGCTGTCGCCGCTGTAGAACGCATCCTTAACGTAGCCTTGATCGGCCAGACTTTGCAGCTGCGCCTGCAACGACGGATTATTCGGGAAGTAGGCGCTCTTATCCTGACTGTAGGATTGATAACCCACCGAACCGCCGACGTTCACTTTCAGATCGTCAAACTTGCGGCTGAATTCGATAGGGAACGACACCGACGCATAGTTCTGCGGGCTGAAGTAACCGCCCTGACCGTAGCTGAAGTAGCTGAGGTTTTTCGAGTAATCCATCCACGACAAGCTCATGCCGACTTTCAGCTCGCGATCGTCGAGGTGATACGGACGCACATACGCGCCTGCGGTCGCCTGCACGCTGTTGTTGCTCGCCACGTTTTCGCCGATGTAGCTGTACGCGCCGCCGCCGACATAAAAACCGGCATCGCCGTTGTCGTAACTCAGCAAGGCGTTACCGCCGTTTTTAGTCACGCGGCCCCAGCGTTTACCGCTGGTTTTGTCTTCGACGCCGACATACGACAGCAAACTGTCGGTCATCGCGCGGCGTTCACCGGTAAGGATCAGCGTCAGGAAGTCGGTCAGCTTCGGCGACCACTGCACGCCGCCCACCAGCGTACTCAAGTCCTGACCCAGCGGCGTGCTGCCGAGGTCAATCTTGTAGCTGTCGCCCTTCAGCGCCATGTTCAGCTCCACGCCGGTCGCGGATTGCGAATCGGTGGTGGAGTTGGGCGTATCATCAATTTTCGCCGCACCGGAGGCAACCACGTTGCCCTGCACCAGCGCGTTGGTGCCGAATCGACGCCATGCGTCGCCACCGGCGCTGCCGGCGGTGAGGGAAACCGGCGTCATGGTGAAGTCGAAGCGCGACTCGCCAAACGGCACGGTGGAGAAGGTGAGCGGCGCTTTGGCTTCGGTGAGTTTGCTCAAGCCTGATTCGCCATCACGACCGCGTACCTGCATTTCACCCTGCACCCAGGTGCCGGTTTTCTCTTGCAGGTCATCCATCATGTTGTCGATTTGGCGCAGCGTCTGGCTCTGCTGAACCGCCGGGGTGTTGCTCGCCAGCGTCACGCCTTCGGCGCTGCTGGTAGCCGCCGGTGCCGACTGCCACGGCATCACCGCGCCATAGCTGG
Organism: Pantoea endophytica; assembly: GCF_002858935.1. Taxonomy (GTDB): domain Bacteria; phylum Pseudomonadota; class Gammaproteobacteria; order Enterobacterales; family Enterobacteriaceae; genus Pantoea; species Pantoea leporis. Next base: position 101,704 of record NZ_PJRT01000031.1, read on the forward strand.
AAGGCGTACGCCCCACCGGCGAGGTGCCGCGATTGATAAACGGATTGTCGGCCAGCGCCAGACCACCTACGCTTGGCACGCTGCCGGTTTCTGCGCCCTGCAGACCAATCAGCTGACCGCGCGCGGTGCGCAGGTAGCTCATCGCTTGGCTGTGTTCGCCGTTGGCTTCGGCCACGCGGGCTAACAGCAGCAAGCGATCCGGCGACTGCTCGTTGCGCAGGCCGCGCGTTAAGGTATTGGCTTTGTTGACGTCATTCTGCGCCAGCGCCACGTTGATGGCGCCGGTGCGCGCGTCTTGCGTTGGCGTATCCTGCGTCATCAGGTAGTCGTACACCACGCCCGCTTCTTTATTCATCTTGCCGGACTGATAGAGTCGCGCCATGGCGAACATCAGATCGCGGTTCTGCGGATCGTGCTGCAGCGTGCCCACCAGCTTGTCGTAAGCGGCGGCGTACTGTTTCTGCTCGCGCAGACGATCCACTTCGTTGATCACGTAGCCGTTGCGGATGCCCGCCAGCTGGGTTGGCGTGCTGCGTGCCTGCAGTTCCGGGCTGCTGAGGAAGCTCTGCGCTTCGGTATTCAGCCCGGCCTGATTCAGCACCGCCACCTGCGCGGCGTAATCACCGGCATTGCCCTGAATGCCGCGCTGCATATTGCTGCGCACCACGGACACCGCGCTGGTGAGATCGCCGGCTTTTGCCAGCTTCTGCGCCAGGTTACCGGCATCCACCGGATTGGCGGGCGGCGTAGAGGCCAGCGCGCGCAGGGTGTTGGCCGCTGCCGCGTTCGAGCCCTGCGCCAGATACTGATCGGCGGTAGCCATCTGCAGGTTGAAGTTGACGCGCTGCGCCAGCTCGCGCATATCGCTGTTTTTGCTGCTGTTGGGAATGCGAGACAGCAACTGACTCGCCTGCTGCCACGCGCTGCTTTCGCTGGCGTTTAACGCACCTGCATAGAGTTCGGTGGTGCTGGCGCCGCTGCGCATAGTGGGCTGCATGATATTGGCCGCCATCATGTTATTGCCCTGCGCGCGGTAGAGACGTGCCAGATCGAGACGCAGCCAGCCATCGTTGGGATAGCGCTGAATACCCGAGGTCAAGGTGGCGATGGCGGCGCTGTTATTGCCCGCCGCCACTTCACGTTTGGCCTGGGCACGAATTGGATCGGTGCTGCTGCCGCGCGGTGCCACGCTTTGACGCACGCTGTCGGGCAGTGATGCCAGCAGCGTGTTGGCTTCTGCGCCCCGGTTCTGCTGACGCAGCACGTAAAACAAGCCTTCTTTGGCGTTGCGGTTATTGGCATCGCTTTGCAGGATGGCGCGATAGGTTTGCTCCGCTTGATCGGGCTGATTGCTGCGACGCTGCACATCGGCGCGGAACAGTTTGGCCGAGACGCCTTTCTCACCGTCGGCCTGCGCCAGCGGTTCGCTCAGCGCCAACGCCTGCGCGCTGTCGCCATTTTTCAGCGCCTGCTGCGCGGAGGCCAGCTGCGCGTAGAAACGTGCATCGGCGGCCTGCTTCTGGCGCGTGTCGCTCTGATCGCCACCCATCTGCGCCGCGCGCGTCAGGTAATCCGCCGCTTCGGCATAACGTCCGGCGCGCTGGGCCACATAGCCCATACCGGCCAGCGCATCCGCATCTTGCGGGTTAGCTTGCAGTACTTTCTCAAAGTTGTTCTGCGCGTTGCTGACGTCGCCGCTGTTCAGCGCGGTAAAGCCCGCGCCCTTCTCCGCACCGCCAACGTTTTTACGGTAGTAATCCAGCACCGCGTTGTCTTGCGGATGGCGCTGCTGCCAGGTTTGATACAGCGACGCATCGGACGCCTGCGGACCCAGCCACAACAGCGCCTGACGCAGCGAACGGTCCGCTTCTTTGTTGCCGTCTGCCAGGCTGGCGAGCACATCGATACCCTGACGACGCGTTGCTTCCTGATAGGTCAGCGCTTTTCCCAGCGCCAGTTTGGCACCGGTATCCTGCGGATGATCGGCGGAGAACTGGCGCAGCGCTTCAACCGCCTGCGGCAGCAGCGAACGATCGCCCGCCATGGTCAGATAATATTCGGCTGCCACGCTCGGCGGCGGTTCGTTGCCGCTGAAGGTGTTACGCCAGGTTTGCAGCGACGCCGCGATGTTGCCGCTGCGTGCTTGCTGGCGCGCTAACTGCAGCTGCGCCTGCGGAATGGTTTGCAGCTGGCGGGCGTTATCCAGCTCGGTGAGATGCGGATCGTTTGGCGAGGCCGCGCTCAGGCGCGCACGCCACTGCGCCGCCTCCGCCGTGCCGCCGCTCTGCTGTGAATAGAGCGCCAGCAGATAAAGCGCCTGCGTGTTGTTGGGCTCAACCATCAGCACTTTCTGCAGCGAGGCTTTGGCCAAATCGTCATGCGCTTTCTGGTGCCAGTAAGCCGCCTGATCGAACAGCGCCTGTAACGCAGCATTACTGCTCTCCGCCGCCAGCAGCGACTGAGAGAGCGTCAGCGCGCCACCCAGAATCAAGGCATGGCGAATACCGGCACTTAACAGATGTTTTTTCATTGTTTTTATCCTTACTTCTTGCCGGACTTGCTATCAACTTTTGGGTTGAGACGACGCCACGCATGACGTTTCAGCATCACCCACGCACCGCCGCCGACCAACGCTGAAAGCAGCAGCGCCGCCAGCGCCATCAGCACCGAGTGCTGGTTGGCATACCACACCACCATCATGTACCACGGCATTTCGCCGCTCGGGAATTGCGGGCCAACGCGGAAACTGCGGATGCCGTTCTCATCGGTGATGATGGCGGTATCGCCGCGAATCCCGGCGTTGATGCGTGCAGAATTCAAGTCTTCATGCAGGCGCAGCAGTTGCTGATCGCTGGTCGCCACCGTCATCACCACTAAGCGATCCGGGTTCCACGGCGAGCGATAGCTGACAAAGCCGCGCCACGCTTCGTTGGAGGAGAAGTAACGATCGGCATCCAGCGGCTGGCGATACCAGTCGCCGGTCAGCCAGCCACGCAGTTTGTCCCAGGTGGTGGGCTCTTTCACGCCCAGCGTGTTGCCGCTGGTATCGAACGGCGTGTTGGCCAGCATTGCCTGGTTGAACTCGTTGTTCTGCGTGGTGCTGACCGCCAGCAGATCGCTCTGCTGCAGGCGCGTCATGTTGGTGCCGCCGTTTGGCAGGCCAAACAGCACCTGATTTTGCAGCAGCGGCACGCCGGTAGCGTTACCGGCGCGTGAGGCCATATCCAGCAGCGTGGCGATCTCCGCATCGCTTGGTTGTTCCGGCAACAGCAGCGTGGTCTGCGAGAAGTCCGCCAGACGCGAGAACGGGAACGAAGCGCCAACAAAGTAAGAGAGATTTGGCAGCATGGTGAAGTGGCGCGTATGGCTCAGATCGATCCACGAATCCTCTTCAATGCGGCTCTTAATGTTGTTGTTCAGCAGCACGCCGCACGGCGCATCCGCTTTCGGCTTGATGTTGAAGTAGAGCGCCAGCTGATTGTCACCGTAAATCAGGTACGGTTCGAGCTTCAGGGTGTAATGCTCCTGACGCGCGTCGCCGCCCAGCCGATGCCAGGCGCTCTCCAGCAAGCCGACTTTATTCACCGTAAGATTGCGCAGGAATGTGCCGTTAATCATTACGTTAAGGAACGAGTTGTCCTCATCAATCCAGCTTTCGGATGGGAAGCGATAGTGCAGCTCCACCGGAATGGTGTCGCCATCCCACAGGAACAGGTCTGGCGCCGCGCGGAAGTTGACGCTCAGCGCATCGTGCCAGATGCCGGTGGTGGTCAGGCTCTGATCTTTGCGCAGCAGTTCGCTCAAACGCACCGGGCGCGTGGTGTTGATCCAGCGCGGCGCATCGTACGGCTTACGTTCACCTATCGGCTGCGGCTGCACGTTAAGGCTGCTGGCATCGGTCGCCAGCGGCTGAGTGGTTAAACGGTTAGCGGCCTGACGTAGCTGATCGTCATTTGCGCCCACCACCAGCAGCAGTTTGTAGACCGGATTGTTCGGGTTATCGATCACCTGCAGCAGCGGACCACTGGTGGCTGGCAAGGTTACGGTACCAATTTTTTCGCCCGGATGGCCGACCAGAATGCCGTTGTGTTCAGGCAGATCGCCGCGCACCACCGGGAAACGGATGCCACGATAATCCGACTGAATGCCCATCCACGATGCCACCAGCGCAGCGGCGCTGATGCTGTCCGGCGCGAGATTGGCGGCAAAGCCAAAGGTGACGCTGGCGGGCGTCATGCGCTGCGCATCGATAAACGGACGCGGGAAGTTACGCAGGCTGGTGCCGATGTTCAGCTGCTGCCCTTCGAGGCTCAGCGTGGTCTTCGGCAAAATCGATACCTGATACTGCTGCGCGCTCTCTTTCTCGCACAGCAGCTTGTCGGCATCGTTAATCTTGAAGCTGAGGTTATTGCTGGACACCACCATCGCCGCCGGAATATCCAGCTGGTAATCGCTGACATCGCTGTCGCTGGCGCCCAAAGGCAAGGTACCCAGCGGCTGACCGTTCAGCATCAGCTGCAGCGAGGTGTTACGCGCGGCCAGCGCCGCCGAGACGCGCAGCGACAGATTAAGACGCGCGTTGGTGATCACTTCATCGCTGGGCAGCGTGAACATGATGCCGGATTGCAGCTGGCCGCCGGTCAACGTAATGCCGCGCGGCTGGCCCATTTGCGCCACCGAAACGGTGCTGCTGATTGGCTGGTTAAGCGTCACGGAAGACGTTTCTGGCATCATCGCCGGTGCGGTTGGCGCTACCGTTGGCAGCACCATTTCTGGTGCGGCAGCAGGTTCGCTGGGCGCAGGTTCAGCAGGCGCGTTGTTTTCCGTTGTCGATGCGGCTTCCGGTGCGGTTTCGGGAGCAGTTTGCGGTGCGGTTTCCGCTGGCGCATAAGGTGCGGCACCCGCTGCCTGTTGCAGCTGCGGATCGGCAGCGCTTTCGATGCCTTGCGGCGGCGGCACGTCTGAAAGTGCAGCGCTATCCTGAGTGACTGGCGGGGTTTCGGCCCACGCTGGCGCGAGCAGCAGCGCCGTTGCCAGCGAGCTTGCCAGCAACCTTTGCGTCAAATTCTTCATGCAGCGCTGTCCTCTTTTACTGCGGGCTGGTTGTCACGCTTACGCTTCTCACGGCGATCTTTCCAGGTCAGCCAGAACAGCTCAAAGACGGTACGAATAATGGTGCCAAGCGAAACCAGTGGATTGTCTTGCTTATACTCTGGCTGAATCCACGCATCGGCACGCGCCAGTACCACGCGCACCAGCTCACGGCGGCGCGACAGCGGCATATCGCCAAAGCGCAGACGGATGCTCTCCTCATCGCCGGAGATTTTGTTCACCGGAATGGTGATGGTGCCCGACTTCAGCAGCAGATCGATCTCTTCAATTTCATCGTGCTCATGACGATTGTCCGGCGCATCCAGCTGCGCGCCGCCCATCGACAGATCGCTGGTTTTCGTGCGTGACGAGATGCCGCTAGCGTAGTGAATCACCGCCGGGATCTGCACCTCAATACGAATGGTTTTACGCACCTGCTTGGTTTCGCGCGCCACGGCAATCGCCGCCATCAGGATAACCAGGCTGAATACCGCCCAGCCGACGTTGAGCGCAATAACGTAAGGATCAACGCCAAAGTAGTCATGCGCGGTGGCGCGCACCACGCCCGCGATGATGCCGATCGACAGCAGCACCGCGACAATCACATGTGGACGCACGATGTGGAAGTCGAAGAAGCCCTGATCGAGCAGGCCGCCTTTATCCGTTACGTTAAACTTACCGCGCTTCGGCGCCAGCATGGTGAGCAGCGTTGGGATGACGAGGTGGAAGCACATCACGGTTTCGTAGATTTCGCCCCAGAAGGTGTAACGGAACTTGCCGTTCATTCGCGAGTTGACGTAGAGCGACATCACCAGATGCGGCAGGACGTAGGCGAAAATCAGCGAGGCTGACGAATGAATGATATTCAGGTTAAACAGCAGGTAGGCCAGCGGTGCCGTCAGGAACGCCACGCGCGGCAAGCCAAACTGGAAGTGCAGCATGGCGTTGAGGTAGCACAGACGCTGCTGCCACTTCAATCCACGGCCAAACAGCGGATTATCAACGCGGAAGATCTGCGTCATGCCACGCGCCCAGCGGTTACGCTGCACGACGTGCAGGCCAAGACGCTCGGTCGCCAGACCGGCCGCCAGCGGAATCGCCAAAAAGGCCGATCCCCAACCGCGACGCTGCATTTTCAGCGCGGTATGCGCATCTTCGGTCACGGTTTCCACCGCAAAACCACCGATCTCTTCCAGCGCGCTACGGCGAATCACCGCACAAGAACCGCAGAAGAAGGTGGCGTTCCAGTTATCGTTACCCTGCTGCACCGGGCCGTAGAACAGTGAACCTTCGTTCGGGATGCTGCGCGCCGCGCGCAGGTTACGCTCGAACGGATCCGGTGAATAGAAGTAGTGCGGGGTTTGCAGCAGCGCCAGCTTTGGATCTTTCAGGAACGGACCGACCGTCGCCTGCAGGAAGGTGCGCGTGGCCACGTGATCGCAGTCGAAGATGCAAATCAGCTCACCTTTGGTGATCTTCATCGCGTGGTTGAGGTTACCGGCTTTAGCGTGATTATTGTCGTCACGGGTGATGTAACCCACGCCAACATCGGCGGCAAATACCGCAAACTCACTGCGCTTACCGTCATCCAGCAAATAGACCTTCAGCTTGTCACGCGGGTAATCAATACACTGCGCCGCCAGCACGGTATCACGCACCACATCGAGGCTTTCGTTGTAGGTCGGAACATAGACATCCACCGTCGGCCACAGGCTGGTATCATCCGGCAAAGGTTCGATGGTGCGTTTTAATGGCCAGGTGGTTTGCAGGAAGCCGAGAATTAAGATCAGCCAGACATACAGTTCGGCCAGATATAAGCCGATACCGAGAATCGCTTCAATCTCAGAATTAAATTGCAGCGTCTCCGTAGTACGCCACCAGATATATCGGGTCGACATCAGCGCGGATAAGATAACCATAACGATGGTTATTTTGCGGCTTTTGCTGAAGCCCAGTAAAAACATCATCCCGATGCTGATTAAGCCAAATATATATTGCTTCTGGCTGTCCATAGGCGTGATGACGATTACCGCCGCCACCGGTGCAAGCACCAGCAGCAGCAGGTAAAACCCGAGTTTACTCATGATTCACCCTGAAGAAGCTGTGTTGTTATTATGTGGCCGGAGTCGGCCTCATTATTAATAGTGGCTGCGAAAAGGTGCCTGAACTTCGCCGTTACCCACGGTGATATCCAGGATATTGGCTACGCGTTTTGCCACTAATTCGATATCAAACGCAGCTGCAGACGCTGGGCTGAAATCATAAACCGATTGTTGCGAGGCATTGGCTTCCGCGACGCTTTCATCACGATGAACCACGCCTAATAAGTTCTCACCCAACCGCTGCTGCATAAAAGCGGTGACTTCACGGCTAATATTGCGGCGGTTATCGCTCTGGTTAAGGACAAAATAGTGACCACGTTTATTATTCAGCGGCCGACCGATCATGCGGTCATTTTCTATTTGCGGCAGCAACGAGACCGATGCGGTATCCGCTAACATCACCACTAAATGCATATCGGCAAGTGCCTGCATTGCTTTAAGCGCCGGACCCGGACCGGGGGGAAAATCGGCGATAATCACCAGTCCCGGATAATTCAGCACCGTATCAAGCCCGCGCTTCAGGAAATGCGGATCTTTTACCAGGTTCTCTTCAAAGCGTTCACGCTGCTCTTCGCTCACCTCGCCATACGGCATGACGAAAATATTGCCGCCGGTGGTCAGAATCGATTGGCTCCAGTCAGCCTGATCTTCAGAGCGTGCCACAAAGCCGCGACCATCATTCAGCGGTACACCGAAATGCAGGCGCAAGGCGTTCTGAACATCGAAATCGATTGCCAATACCTTGCTGCCAGCGCGAGCCAGACTCCACGCAAGGTTGGCCGCCATGGTGGTTTTCCCTACTCCCCCTTTTGGCGAGCACACACAAACTAACGGCATAGCGCAATCTTCTCCAGTAGCGGTTTTAACGGTGTTTCTTTTGACAGGTTAGCCGGCTCGGCTGGACGCGAGCGGAACAGCGCACCAAAGCGAGACGGGGCCGGCGCAGCCGGACGTGCCGGTTCAACCGCAGCGGCCAGGGTTGGCACAGGCACTGGCGCGATTGGCGCGGGAGCTGCCGGTGCGGCAACAGCAGCAGGCTGAGCGGCTGGCGCGGCGGCAGGTTTTGCTGGTGGAAACAGTGAGGTTGTCGCCTGGCGCTCGACCAGCGTGGCTTTCGGCGCTAATGGCGTCGCAGAGGAGAGCGGCTTAACCGACGGCGCGGGCGGAAACAGCGATGAGCCGCTCTCCGGTTGCGCGGCGGCAGGTGCGTTCAGGCTATCGAGAATCGATGCGCGCGTCGGGCTGGCTGGTGCAGCCTGAGCCGGTTCCGGCGGTGCGCTGAATTCATCCCCGCGAATCGGCTGTGGTTGCGGCATATCGATGCGCTGACCGCTGCCTAATTCAGGCTCTTGTTCGGTGGTCAATTGACGCAGTAACGCCCACTGACTTTGATCGGCTTCCTGCGATTGACCGGACATATCCTTAAAAGCGATGTCAAGCGTCTGCGTTTTCTCTTTAAAACGCTGCAGATCGTCGTAATTCTTCATGATCAGAGCCTGTAAAAGCGGGAGGGAATTTTCCGCGAATATATCACACACATTAAAAGACGGTGAGACAAATCTGATTACTAAAACAGCGCATTCAATAAAATAATTCTATCTTTAAGATTGAAAAAGCGGGAATGCAAAAAGCATGCAGTTATTTATGGACGGAGATTAATTAGTATCAATTAACAGAAATAATCACGCAGGGGATTTTAACCTAAGCTACTGAAAAACCTCTACTGCGCTGCAAGTTATGGATTTTATTCTGCAGTGACATTGCTCACACAATGATGATGAAAATAGGAATTTGCCTTTACGCTATATATCTTAATCAGGACCAATTGTTCACAGATGCAGTAGCGTAATGCTTTTGTCAGGGCTTTAGCAGTAACCCTTTTTGTCGTTAATTTATCTCATGTATTAATCAGCAAAAAGAAAGGCTCCCGCAGGAGCCTTGATTCATTTATGGCAGTAATTTATGACACGCCTACCGGCTGATTTTCATCCTGATCAACCGCGAAGCAGGCGATTTGCTGATCGCCATATTGCTTCAGTTTTGGCTGCAGCTGAACGCAGGTGCCAAAACGACGACGGCAGCGCGCGTTAAACGCACAGCCCGGCGGCGGATTGAGCGGGCTTGGCAACTCGCCCGTCAGTTTGATGCGCTCGCGGCGATCGTCCGGGTTGAGACGTGGTGTCGCCGACAGCAGTGCCTGCGTGTAAGGATGACGCGGATTGCTGAAGATCGCCTCTTTGCTGCCCTTCTCAACACAGCGGCCGAGATACATCACCATCACCTCATCGGCGATGTGTTCCACCACGGAGAGATCGTGCGAGATGAAGACGTAGGACAAGCCTAAATCCTGCTGCAAATCCATCATCAGATTCAGCACCTGCGCACGCACCGACACGTCGAGCGCGGAGACCGGCTCATCGGCGATCAGCACATCAGGATCGAGCATCAAACCACGCGCAATAGCGATACGCTGACGCTGGCCGCCCGAGAACATGTGCGGATAGCGATCGTAATGCTCGGTTTTCAGGCCAACCTTCGCCATCATCTCCAGCGTTTTTTCCTTGCGCTCCGCTTTGGTCAGCGAGGTGTTGATCACCAGCGGCTCTTCCAGAATCTGGCTGATTTTCTTACGCGGATTGAGCGAGCCATACGGGTTCTGGAACACGATCTGAATTTTCTGGCGACGCAGTTTCTGCGCTTGCGGATCGTGTTTCAACAGATCCTGACCGTGCCAGAACAGCTGGCCTTCGGTCGGGGTTTCAATCATCGTCAGCAAGCGGCCCAGCGTGGATTTACCACAGCCAGACTCGCCGACCACCGCCAGCGTTTTGCCGCGTTCGAGGTTGAACGAGACGCCATCCAGCGCTTTGACCAGACGTTGCTGGCCAAACAGACCTTTCTTCACCGGGTAGTGTTTTTTCAGGTCAATCGCCTGCAGCAGGTAATCCTGCTTATCGTTATCAAGACTCATAAGTCGGTCTCCCGGCATCATCCAGTGGGAAGTGACATTTGGCCTGGCGGCCAGGAATGTCGCGCAGCTCCGGCTCTTCGCGGCGGCAGCGATCGGTCACATACGGGCAGCGCGGATTTAACAGGCAGCCGGTTGGGCGGTCGTATTTACCCGGCACCACGCCAGGCAGCGAGGCCAGACGCGCTTTGTCCGCAGCAAACTCCGGCAGCGCGCGCAGTAAGGCTTGCGTGTAGGGATGACGCGGCGCTTTGAAGATATCCACCGCTTTACCGCTCTCCACCACTTGTCCGGCATACATTACGATGATGTGCTGTGCCGCTTCGGCCACCAGCGCCAGATCGTGGGTAATCAGGATCAGCGCCATGTTCTCTTGCTTCTGCAACTCCAGCAGCAGTTCGATGATTTGCGCCTGAATGGTCACGTCGAGCGCGGTGGTCGGCTCATCGGCGATCAGCAGCTTCGGTTTGCAGGCAATCGCCATCGCGATCATCACGCGCTGGCTCATCCCGCCCGACAGTTGATGCGGATAGACATCCAGGCGCGATGCCGGGTCGGGAATGCCCACCTGATCGAGCAGATCAATCGCACGCTGACGACGGGTACGTTTGCTGCCGCCCTGATGCACCTTCAGCGCTTCCATGATCTGGAAACCCACGGTGTAGCAAGGGTTGAGGCTGGTCATCGGGTCCTGGAAGATCATCGCTACTTCGGCGCCCACCAACTGGCGGCGCTCTTTTTCGGAGATTTTCTGCAGGTCGCGCTGATTGAATTCCAGTTTCTCGGCCATCACGCGGCCGGGATAATCGATCAGGCCCATGATCGCCAGCGAGCTGACCGATTTACCGGAACCGGATTCCCCGACGATGCCGACTACCTGGCCTTGCTCGACCTGATAGCTGATGCGGTCAACCGCACGGAACGGTGTTTTTTCGTCGCCGAAATGCACCGATAATTTGTCTACATTTAATAACGCCATCTCGGTGCCTCTTTACTGCTTGAGTTTCGGGTCGAGTGCATCACGCAAACCATCGCCCATGAGGTTGAATGCCAGAACCGTTAGCAGAATGGTCACTCCAGGGAATGTCACCACCCACCAGGCACTTTGCGCATACTGCAACACGTCGGAGAGCATGGTGCCCCACTCCGGCGTTGGCGGCTGCGCCCCCATACCGAGAAAGCCCAACGCCGCCATATCGAGGATGGCGTTGGAGAAACCTAATGATGCCTGCACGATCAGCGGTGCCAGGCAGTTAGGCAGAATATTGATGAACATCTGGCGCAGCGTACCGGCACCCGCCACGCTTGAGGCGGTAACGTAGTCGCGGTTAACTTCAACCAGCACCGCAGCACGCGTCAGACGGATATAGTGCGGCAAGGCGACGAAGGTAATCGCCAGCGAGGCATTAACGATCGACGGACCGAAGATTGCCACCAGCACCAATGCCAGCAGCAGGCTTGGCAGCGCCAGCATGATATCGACCACACGCATAATGATGGCGTCAACCACGCCGCCAAGGTAGCCAGCCATCAGGCCAAATATCACGCCGAGAATCAGCGACAGCACGACGACCATGCAGCCAACCAGCAGCGACAGGCGCGCGCCGTACATCAGGCGCGACAGCACATCGCGGCCCACGTCATCGGTACCGAGGATGTAGCTCCAGCTGCCACCTTCCTGCCAAACTGGCGGATGCAGCAAGGCATCACGGAATTGCTCAGCCGGTGCGTGCGGTGCCAGCACATCAGCAAAGATAGCGATTAACAGCATCAGAACGATGTAAATCAGGCCGATAACCGCGCCTTTGTTACGCCTGAAGTAGTGCCAGAATTCCTGCAACGGGGTCATCGGCTTGGGTGCAGCAGTTACGCTTGCGGGATCAACAGCAGACATGATTCCCCCTTATTTCTTATGACGGATACGTGGATTGACCACGCCGTACAACAGATCAACCAGCAGGTTGACCACGATGATCAGAATCGCCACCAGCAGCACGCCGCCCTGCACCACCGGATAATCACGGCGTTGCAGCGCTTCGATCAGCCAGCGACCGAGTCCCGGCCACGAGAAGATGGTTTCGGTCAGAATCGCACCGGCCAGCAGCGTACCAACCTGCAAACCAATCACGGTGACGACCGGCAGCATGGCGTTACGCAGCGCATGCACCACAATCACACGCATACGCGTCAGCCCTTTGGCGCGCGCGGTGCGGATGTAATCTTCACCCAGCACTTCCAGCATCGAGGAGCGCGTCATACGCACGATCACCGCCAGCGGAATGGTGCCGAGCACGATGGCCGGCAGAATCATGTGCATCACCGCATCTTTAAAATCGCCCTCTTCGCCCCACAGCAGCGTGTCAATCAGCATAAAGCCGGTGAGCGGATGACTGTCGTCGAGGAAGATGATGTCGCTGACGCGCCCGGAGACCGGCGTGAGGTTCCACTGCACCGAGACCAGCATGATCAGCATGATGCCCCACCAGAAAATCGGCATCGAGTAACCGGTGAGCGAGATGCCCACGGCAGTGTGATCGAAGATCGAGCCGCGTTTTACCGCGGCCAGCACGCCAACAGGAATGCCGACAGCGACCGCGAACAACATGGCGCAGATGCCCAGTTCCAGCGTAGCTTTGAAGCGTGGTACGAATTCGTCCCAAACCGGGATACGGCTTTTCAGCGAGATGCCGAGGTCACCGTGTAAGACGCCGTTGATGTAGGTGATGTATTGCTTCCACATCGGCTGATCGAGGCCAAACTGCGCCATCAATTGCGCGTGACGTTCAGGAGAGATACCGCGTTCGCCGGCCATGATCAGTACCGGATCGCCGGGGATCAAGTGGACAAACGCGAAGGTCAATAACGTGATACCGATGAACGTTGGGATGACAAGGCCCAAACGTCGGAGTATGAATTGCAGCATAAGCCTGGTTCTCTGACATTTCCCACAGCGTTACCGCCGGGGACAACATTGCTCAACACTCGCAGCCAGCCAAAGGCGGACGCGACGCAAGAAGCGCTTCATTAGTAGAATTTGCCGGAAAAAAAGAGCGGAATACGGGCGGCGAAGGTGCCGCCCGAGGGCCAGCAATGCTGGCCCTGACCGCGATAATCCGAAAGGTTATTCCTGGATATCGACGTTTTCGAAGTGATGTTTACCTAATGGATCAACCACATAACCAGAGACTTTCTTACTCACTGGCTCGTAGACGGTTGAGTGGGCGATGATCAGCGCTGGAGCCTGGTCATGCATCACTACCTGAGCCTGTTTGTACAGTTCAATACGTTTGTTGTGATCGGCTTCAGCACGGGCTGGCTGAATCAGATCTTCAAACGGCTTGTAGCACCAACGTGAGTAGTTAGAACCGTCTTTCGCCGCTGCACAGCTGAACAGCGTGGCGAAGAAGTTATCCGGATCCCCATTATCACCGGTCCAGCCCATCATTACGGTCTGGTGTTCACCGGCTTTCGCGCGTTTCAGGTACTCGCCCCATTCGAAGGTGACGATTTTGGCTTTCACGCCAATTTTCGCCCAGTCAGCCTGAACCATTTCCGCCATGCGACGTGCGTTCGGGTTGTATGGACGCTGAACCGGCATTGCCCACAGGTCGATGGAGAAACCATCCGCCATGCCTGCTTCTTTCAGCAGCGCTTTGGCTTTCTCAGGATCGTAAGCGTAATCTTTGATGTCGTCGTTGTAGCCCCACATGGTTGGTGGGATCAGGTTTTTCGCGGCCTGACCAGCGCCCTGATAAACGGCATCAATGATGGCTTGTTTGTTCACCGCCATGGTCAGTGCCTGACGCACCTTCACGTTATCCAGCGGCTTTTTCTCGGTGTTGAACGACAGGTAACCGACGTTCAAACCAGGCTGTTCCATCAGGTTAATTTTATCGTCTTTCTTCATGCTGGCGATGTCGGCCGGGTTCGGGTACGGCATGACCTGGCACTCGCCTTTCTGCAGTTTCGCATAACGCACAGAGGCGTCTGGCGTGATGGAGAACACTAAGCGATCAATCTTCGGCTTGGTGCCCCAGAAGTCTGGGTTAGCTTTATACAGAATGCGCGAGTCTTTCTGATACTGCTGCAGTACGAACGGACCGGTGCCCACTGGATTGAGGTCCAGCTTCTCAGGCGTGCCCGCTTTCAGCATATTGTCGGCATATTCTTTAGAAATGATTGAGGCAAAGTCCATGCCGAGGTCAGCAATGAACGGCGCTTCTGGACGCGTCAGCGTGAAGCGTACGGTGTAATCGTCAACTTTTTCGATTTTGGCGATCAGCTTAGGCATGTCCATGCCTTCGAAGTATTCGTAGCTGCCGCCAGAAACACCGTGATATTTGTTGTTTTTGTCGAGCTGACGCTCGAAGGAGAACACGACGTCATCGGCATTGAAGGTGCGGGTTGGCTTGAAGTCTTTGGTGGTTTGCCACTTCACGCCCTGACGCAGGTGGAAGGTATAAGTTTTACCGTCCGCGCTGACATCCCATTTTTCTGCCAGACCTGGCTGCAGCTCGGTGGTACCGGTTTTGAACTCAACCAGTCGGTTGTAGATCGGTACCGAGCTTGCGTCGTAGGTGGTGCCCGATGTGAAGAGCTGCGGGTTGAAGCCTTCCGGCGAACCTTCTGAACAATAAACGAGGGTTTTCGCCTGGACACCAGCGGCAACGGTCATAGCAATCAGGCTGAGACCGACCTTCAGCATCCTGGATTTAGCCAGGGAGTTGATCATGTTTTGCTCCATTGTGATGTGATGTTGTGTGCGTCGCCCGACCTCTGATTTTTTTATGCGGTTCGGGCAGGTCAATTAAGAGTAAGCAAAATGTGAGCGGTTATTTTTTTGTGCTGGCACCGTGGAATCTGTCAGACACGTCCTTCTCTACATTTTATTGACGCATCAATTTGTCAACAGTTGCAATGAACGTCAATACAGTGTGGGGTTATTTACATAGAGTGTGACTAAGTGCAAGCAACGATAAAAAACACCCTTCTCAGCCTAAGCCAAAATTAAAAAAGGTGATAAAGCGCTCAATGCCGCGTGATTATCTGGCTATGTAGTCAAATAGCAGTGATTATCACCGCTAAAAAACACACAAAACTTATTGGTAAATGTTGAATATCTGAACGATTCTGCGTGCGTTATGACGTTCAGGCAGCGGAATGTGCTAGGGAAATGGCATAAGAAATCAGCATGATGCATAAACCGGTCATAAGAAGAATGTTTCGCGAATTAAGCGCGCGGGTTCGATTTGGCGTGGGGTACGCGGGAGTTAGTGGAGATAATGGTGAGTATTGCTGGTTTAGGGGATGGAATGGGTATATTTAGGGATTTTGCTATTCGCTCGGTGCGTTGCTCAGGAAAGGCGGCTCGAACGCAAAGTCGGCGTGAATACGTCCCTGTAGCCTCGACCGCCGCATCCCTGCGGCGGACGCTTTGCTAAACGAGCCGCCTTCCCATCGCCAGGTTGGCTTCTGTTTTGCTGTTAAAAAAATGCAGAGGAGTTTGAAGAAGGATGGAATACAGGGCCGCGGAGTAAAGCTTCCGGCGCAGGGATGCGCCGGCAGAGCCCACAGGGATGTGTCCACGGCGACTTTACGGAGCGGCCCTGTATTTCAGCCTGATCGGCACAAGACCCAACAAATTACAGACGAAAAAAAACCTGCTTATAAAAGCAGGTTTCTTCAAAGATGGTCGGCGAGAGAGGATTCGAACCTCCGACCCACTGGTCCCAAACCAGTTGCGCTACCAAGCTGCGCTACTCGCCGATGGGGGCGCATATTACTGCGCTGCTAAAAAAGCGTCAATGCCTTTTACTGAAAACCCAACTGATCGCCTGGAAAGCAAGCAGCGGTCAACAACCCCAAAAAAATCACAGCGCTTTAGCAGGCGCGGCCGCTGGTGCTGAACACCAATTATTTGCGTCTTTAATTCCGCCGTCCGGCGAGGTGTAGCCGAGGCAACCCATGATGGTGTCGAACAGCTCAACATGGCGATGGGTTTTACCCACGCGCTGCTGCGCCTGTAAACGTTCGAAGTTGCTGCGGTTGGTTGGATCTTCAAGATACTTATCAGAAGCCCACACCATCATCGGTACACGGAACTGCTCCGGTGGCGCCATCTCGCGCGGCGTACCGTGCAAGTGCATATTCTCGCTGATTGATTCACCGTGATCGGAGGCGTAGAAGACAATCGCCTTCTTATCACGCAACTGATCGAGCACGCTATCCAGCATGGTATCAACATACAAAATCGAGTTGTCGTAGGCGTTAATCAACTGCGCCTTACTGCACTTCTCATCAACGCCCATGCACTCCGGCTGATAGCGCGCGAAGTCTCGCGGATAACGTTGTGAATAAAGGTAGTGCGAGCCTTTGGTGTGCAGAATCACCACGTGCTTGCCTTTCGGGAAGCGCTGTAACGATGCCTGCAACTCCGGCACTAACAGCATGTCATCGACCGCTTTGCCCTGATTACGCTTCTCTGAACCAATCTGCTCACGGAACGAGAAGTTATTGGTGTCAGCGTTATCGTAGAACCACACTTCGCTCTGCATCGCGAACAGCTCAGAGGTGAAGCCCAGCTCTTTCAACACGGCGAAAACGTTTTGTTCTTTCAGCGTGCGGCCCGGATTATCCATGGTGCCGCCTTCGCGCACGAACATACAGCGCAGCGACAGCTTGGTGGCGGTATCACAAGATTCACCACGGAACGCGACCAGGTTCTTCTCTTTCGACAGCTTCGGCGTGGTATCACGATCGTAGCCGAGCATGCCCATGTGATCCCAGCGCGTGGTTTCGCCAATCACAAACACCATATAGGTATCGTCGATGCCCGCAGGCGCGACGTAAGTAAACTCTTTTGCCGGATCGAGTAACTTCTGGCCATCCCACTCTTCATCAACTTTGGTCCAGGCGAACAGGCCCAGCGCGGCAATCCAGTTGGATGGCAGATACGAGTGCGCCACCACGCCGCCATAGCTCGGCAAATCGATGTTGGTGATCTCTTCATTCACCTTCTGCAACTTGTCGAAATAGCGAATCGGCAGCCAGACCAGCGCCACGCTCAGCAGCATAATGGCTACCGGCTTCAAACGTTGCCCTGGCGTTTTAAGTTGTTCAATCAGTGTCTGGCTAAGCTTATTGCGCCAGATAAGCAGCAGCGGCAACGCACTCACCAGCACCATCCACAGCACGAAATGCAGACCAATCACTTCTTTAGAGAGATCGATATCGGTGGTCATCACCGAGGCGATAATGCCGTAGCCAATCACCACGTTGAAGAACGCCATGTAATAGGCGGCGGCAACAGAGATGATCACGGTGAGTGTGGCGAGAATGCGGTAAACCCATTTGCCGCCCAGCGACAGCAAGCGCATCAGGAAGAAAGTCAGCAGTACCGCTGCCATCACTTCCGCCGCTGCAGAGAGCCAGTTAGAGATATTGGATTTCGTTAAGAAGCCGTCAAAGCGGCGATAAAATATCGGTAAATTCAGTAAGATACCGAGATATAACGCAAGCAGCAGAGACAGCTTTTGCTGCGTTAAACTTTTAATATAATTCATGAAAATTTTCTATTCCCGACCTGGTGTCGTTGTATCAACCGTTATGTGACTGTTTAAAGACAGCAGAGTTCGCTAAACCGCATTAAAAGCGTGACGCAAGATGCAGGATCGGGACGATTCCGACTGGCGAAAGGGCGATGGCGCGAAGCCGAGCAGTAGAACATTTAACCAATGGTAAGACCAGATAAATTTTCTAATCGAACCGGTTAGCGTTTTATTCAGATGTGAAAAAGGCTCCCACAGGAGCCTGTTATCGTGAATAACATCAATTAGTTGATGATGTTCAGCGTCACGTCGATATTGCCACGCGTTGCGTTTGAGTATGGGCAAACGATGTGTGCCGCATCTACCAGCTTCTGCGCTTCAGCTGCATCCATCTCTGGCAGATGAATATTCAGTTTGGCTTCAATACCGAAACCGTTCGGGATTGGGCCAATGCCAACTTCGCCTTCAATCCACGCATCTTTCGGCATCGAAATCTTGTCGCGGCCAGCCACAAACTTCATCGCGCCGAGGAAACACGCTGAATAACCTGCAGCAAACAGCTGCTCCGGGTTAGTCACTTCGCCGCCTGCGCCACCCATCTCTTTTGGCACGCCCAGTTTTACATCCAGCACGTTGTCGGAAGAAGTAGCACGACCATCACGACCGCCGGTAGCTTTAGCTTTTGCAGTGTAAACAACTTTTTCTAAAGACATAATAACCTCATTAATTCGCTATATAATCGCGCACTACTTATTATGCGCAAACCTGAACGTCATCTTTTGGGTTGTCGGGACAGCGACTTCCCCTGTTTATTAATTGGCGCGGTAAAGGCTATCGCGCAACTCGTCTAACTGAGCTTTCAGAGATGCCATCACCTGGTCATCGCAGGCTGTTGCGCACTGAATGGCCTCCGGAATACTTTCTGCTTTGTCACGCAACGCACGACCTTCATCGGTCAGCGTTACCACAACCTGACGCTCATCCTGACGGGAACGCTGGCGATGCAATAAACCCGCGCTCTCCAGACGTTTTAACAGCGGCGTCAGCGTTGCTGAATCAAGAAACAGCTGCTCGCCAATCTCAGAGACCGTCACATCGTCCTGACTCCACAGCACCAGCATCACCAGATATTGCGGATAGGTAATCTCCAGCTTTGATAGCAGCTGGCGATAGACTTTGTGCATCGCGAGATTCGCCGAATACAGTGCAAAGCAGAGCTGCTGATCTAACTGAAGTGGCGCCTGCTTCACTTTTTTGTCATCTTGATTACTGTTCATGGGTTTCAATATAAATAGCGCGCTAGATAATTGCAAGCGACTTTTCTCTGGGAGAGTGAAATATGCGAGATTCACTGGAAGAGCAAGCGCGCCGTTATGCCACTGAGGCGCATGCCGCTGCGGGTCAACGTCGCAAATACACTGACGAGCCTTACATTGTGCATCCGGCGGCCGTCGCCGAATTAGTGCGTAGCGTTACCGATGATGAACAGATGATTGCCGCCGCCTGGCTGCATGACACGGTAGAAGACACGCCCAGCACCATTGACGATATCGAACGCCATTTCGGCCCGCGCGTGGCGGAACTGGTGGACCAGCTCACCGACAGCGCGCAGCCTGCGGCAAAAAACCGCGCCGCACGCAAGCTGGCGCATTTTCGTCATACCGCCGATGCCTCGCCCGAAGCGCAAACCATCAAGCTGGCCGACATCATCGACAACACCCGCGCCATCGTGCAGTACGATGCCGACTTTGCGCGCGTCTATCTGGTGGAAAAGCAAATTCAGATTCAGCTGTTGCGCCAGGGCGATAGCCATCTTTGGCGGCAGGCAGAGCAGACCATCAAACAAGGGCTTGCGCAGTTAGCGCAACCGCCGTACAGCGTGCCGGAGAGCTGGTTCGTTAAACAGGCAGCAAAGTATGGCGCCATAAATTAAAAAACCCGCCATCAAGGCGGGTTGGATCATCCCAAAAAAGGGATTACTCCAGCAGCTGACGCCCTAAATAAGGGTTGGCCTGCAACAACTTCATCAATTTACGCGCCGTAGCGGAAGGACGTGTACGTTGCGCCTCCCAGCTTTTCACTGACGAAACGCTGACACCCATCACACGGGCAAATTCGTCAACCTGCATGCCGGTCATCTCGCGTAAACGCTGCGGCTCGGGAACTGTAGTCTGATTGATTGAAATTTCTGATACGGATGGCTTCGCGTCACGTGTCAAAACAATCTGCTCAAGGCTGCTGAGCAACTCGACCATGGGATCTTTTAATTCCATAGAGAACTCCTTAAAAACTCACTATGAAGCACGTGAAAGTAGAGAGGTAAGCGCCACCAGGCGCTGAAACCGGACGATCAGGCTGTATCCCGAAGCGGTTTCGCATAGTTATTATCAAACCGATGCGGGACACAGCCTGTTGAGCACTGCAAAAGATGTCAGGGCAATGCAACAATAGTTCGGGTTTCTAAGTATGGGACATATCCCCGACTTTGCTGCCAGATTCCTGATTATTTTTTATTCTTTCTTATGCCACTTTTGGGTCGATCACCATAAGCAATTGACCTGCCTGCACTTGCTGCCCAGACTGCCGCGTCAGACTATGGATTTTTCCACTGACGGGCGCGACGATCGGGATTTCCATCTTCATTGATTCGAGAATGCCGACCGTGGCCCCCGCACTGATTTCACTGCCTTCCTCCACCAGCCATTGCCACACGCTGCCCGCCACCTGGCTCTCAACGGGATGACAACCGGCTGGCACCACACTCTCTTCGGTGCTCTGCGCTTGCAGTTGGCTATCAAAGGTAAACTGCCCTTCCGCTCGCCAGCGCGCCAACTCCTCATCAAACGCGTGCTGGCGCTGCTGCTGGAAGGCATCAATCTCCTGCGCGTGCTGCGTCAGCATCGCCTGATACTCGGCGAGGCGGAATTCACCCTGTTCCACGCGTAGCGGATAATCGCCCCACGGGAAACGCTCACGAATCTGCAGCAACTCGTCGGCATCTACCGGATAAAAGCGAATTTGATCGAAGAAGCGCAGTAACCAGGGCTGGGTAAACGCAGCTGTGGGGCGATCGCGGTTCCACATCTGCATAGTGCGTCCAACAAACTGATAGCCGCCCGGCCCTTCCATGCCATACACGCACATATAAGCGCCGCCGATACCGACCGAATTTTCCGCCGTCCAGGTGCGCGCCGGATTGTATTTGGTGGTCACCAGGCGATGGCGCGGATCGAGTGGCGTAGCCACCGGCGCACCGAGATAGACATCGCCCAATCCCATTACCAAATAAGAGGCGCTAAATACGATCTCTTTTACCGACTCAATGCTATCCAGCCCATTGATGCGGCGAATAAATTCAATATTGCTTGGGCACCACGGCGCATTCGGTCTGACGGATTGGTCGTAGCGCACAATCGCTTCACGACAGGCCGCATCATCCCAGCTAAGTGGCAGCCAGACGGTGCGTGCAGGCACGGCCGCATCGGCCAGGCTACCCAATGCTAAATCAGCGTGCAATATTTGCGCCACTCGCTCACTTCTGGCACACATTTGTGCGTCATAATGAATTTGTAGCGAGCGGATGCCAGGCGTCAATTCCAGTTGCCCCGGCAGCGGGTGCGCTTCCAGCCATTGCATCAGCGCATGCACGCGAAAACGCAACGCGATATCCAGTTGTAAATCGCCATATTCCACCAGCAGAAAACGGTCGCCCGCCGCCCGAATACAGAGCGAAGGACGTTGCTCCGTTGCCGCATGATGGTGCAGAACCGGATCAATCAAGGGCAGCGCCGCGTTCACTGTAATCGGTTGAGATTGCAGTTTGATGATCTCGTCACGCTGCGCCTGCGCCAGTTGATCGGCGGTGGCAAGTTCGATCGGTTGGAACTGGACGCGATCGCCAGCTTTCAGCTGCCCCAGCTTCCACAGATCGGCTTCGATCACCGTTGCCGGACAAACAAAACCTCCCAGCGATGGGCCATCGGGGCCGAGGATCACCGGCATATCGCCGGTAAAATCCACGGTGCCGAAGGCGTACGCATTGTCGTGGATGTTCGAGGGATGCATGCCCGCTTCGCCGCCATCGCTGCGTGCCCAGGTCGGTTTGGGGCCGATCAGGCGAATGCCGGTGCGGCTGGAGTTGTAGTGCACTTGCCACTCAGCGGCAAAAAATTCCGCGATGTCATCATCGGTGAAGAAGGTTGGCGCGCCATGCGGACCGTAAATCACCCGCAGCTGCCAGCTGCCGTTCAGTGACGGCAGCAAATTATCCGGCAAGCTGGCCGCTGTCAGCACCTGCGGCGCGGCGAGATGCAGTACATCACCGGCGCGCAGCGCGCGTCCGGCATGACCACCAAATTTGCCGAGGGTGAAAGTGCTGCGGCTACCCAGATAGCGCGGCGTATTGAGGCCACCGGCCAGCAGCAGATAGCTGCGGCTGCCATCTCGTACTTCGCCGAGCGTCAGCGTTTGCCCGACCTGCGCCGTCAGCCGCTGATGCATCGGTATCGTTTGTTGATCAAGCTGCGCGGCAATCGGCGCGCCGGTCAGGACAAAACTGCAGGCCTGGTTGAAGCGCAGCGTCGGGCCACGCAAGGTGATCTCCAGCCCGGCGGCCTGAGCATCATTGTCTAACAGGCGATTACCCAGCTGGAACGCGCGGCTGTCGAATGGACCGGAAGGCGGCACGCCAACATGCCAATAACCGATGCGGCCCGGCGCATCTTGCACTGTGGTTAAGGTGCCGCCGCTGAGAATATCCAGCGTTGGCGGCTGCCACTGCAGGGTGCCGAGCGTGGCGGTGATGATGCGTCCCTGCTGCACGTCCGGCAGCGTGCACAGCTGGCGCAGCCACAGCAAATTGGTTTCGATGCCGTACAGTTCGGTGGCGGATAGCGCCTGCGCCATGCTGCCTAGCGCGCTGGTACGGTCTGCGGCATGTACAATAAGTTTCGCCAGCATCGGATCGTAAAATGGCGAAACCTCCATGCCGCTCTCAACGCTGCTGTCGATGCGCAGCGTAGCGCCCTCAATCGTAGTCGGGAACTGCACATGGCTGAGCAATCCCGCGCTGGGCTGGAACTGCTTAGCCGGATCTTCGGCGTAAAGCCGTACCTGAATGGCGTGACCTTGCGCGACCGGCTGCAAATCGGCCAGCGGCGGCAATCTTTGCTGCGCCAGTTCTACCATCCAGCGCACCGAATCAACGCCATACACCATTTCGGTGACGCCATGTTCCACCTGCAAGCGCGTGTTCACTTCGAGGAACCAGAACTGCTGGCTGGCATCGTCATAAACATATTCCACCGTGCCCGCGCTGCGATAGTTCACCGCCCGCGCCAGCCTTACGGCGGTGGCCTGCAACTGCGCGCGCACCGCAGCGCTCAAGCCCGGTGCGGGCGTCTCTTCCAGTACCTTTTGATTGCGGCGCTGGGCCGAGCAATCACGCTCGCCAAGCGCGATGACTTCACCTGCGCCGTCGCCAAAAATCTGCACTTCGATATGGCGCGCACGCGCAATAAACTTCTCTAAAAACACGCCATCGTCGGCGAAGTTGTTGCCCGCCAGGCGCTTCACGCGGGTAAATGCCGCGTCGAGCTGTTCGGCATCGTCGCAGCGCTGCATGCCAATGCCGCCGCCGCCCGCGGTGCTTTTCAACATGACCGGATAGCCAATCTGCGCCGCCATCTGCTGCGCCTCGGCCAGCGAAGACAGTAAGCCGCTGCCCGGCAGCAGCGGCACATTATTCTGTTCAGCCAGCGCACGCGCGCTGTGTTTCAGGCCAAAGGCCGCCATCTGCTCGGCGCGCGGCCCAAGAAAATGCACGCCCGCCGCTTCGCAGCGCGTGACAAACTCCGGATTTTCACTGAGAAAACCGTAGCCGGGATGCAGCGCCTGCGCGCCACTCTGCGCGGCTATCGCCAGCAGTTTATCCTGATTGAGATAAGTGTCTCGCACCTGACCTTCACCGAGCGACCAGGCTTCATCCGCCAGACGCACATGGCGCGCATGACGGTCGGCTTCGGCGTACACGGCAATCGCCCGGATATTCATGGCTTGCAGGGTTCGAATAATGCGCACGGCAATCGCGCCACGGTTGGCAATTAATACGCGATCAATCATGACTGAATACTCTCGTTGCGGCAGGTCGTCCTGCGTAGCATTGACGGCAGAAAACGGGTCGTCCCGTTGCGTCAGAGAATCACCACACGCTGACTAAAATCGGCGTTGGGTTGTAACCGTTGCAGGGATTGTTGAGCTGCGGGCAGTTGGAGATCAGCACCAGCACGTTGATGTGTGCCAGCATCTCGACATATTTGCCCGGCGCAGAAATGCCGTCGGCAAAGGTCAATCCGCCATCCTGCGTCACCGGCACGTTCATGAAAAAGTTGATGTTGTGGGTGATGTCGCGGCGCGTCAGGCCAAACTCCGGCTGCTCCGCCACCGCCAGCATCCAGCTATCGCGGCACGAATGCATATGGCGCTTCTCCAGGTCATAGCGCACCGTGTTGCTCTCGCATGAACAAGCGCCGCCGAGCGTGTCGTGACGGCCGCAGGTATCGGCAGTGATGGTCAGCATCGGGCGATCGAAGTTCGAGCGCAGCACGCTGCCGGCCGTCAGAAACACATTGTTCTGCCCGCGCAGCGTGTCGCTCATGCTGTAGCGTTCGGCGGTGTCATCAGCATTGAAAAACAGCGTATCGGCGGCTTGATTGCCTTCAAGATCGGTGATGCGTAGCGTTTGGCCCGCCTCGATGCGCTGCAGCCAGTAATCACCGGCATCAATTTGCTGCTGGAAGCGCGCTTCGGCTGGATTGCGCTGACTTTCAATGATCATCACATTTCTCCTTGCAGTTGATACAGCGCGTTATTGCGCAGACCGCGCTGATTCTCGTCGCGCTCGAGACACATCGCCGGCAGCGGCGCGTGTTGCGCATCCAGTTCGATCTGCACCGGCTGGCGCGGATAATCCTGCGATGCGCTGAGCGGATGCGGGCAAGTGTGCAGCAGCACCAGCGTGTCCATCGCGAAACGTAAACGCACGCTGGCACCCGCCGCGCCCTGACGTTCCAGCTGCAAAGTGCCACTGTCGTCGGCGCGCACCTGCGCAAACAGGTTGAGGCAAGACGCCATATCGCGCCGGCCGAGCCCATATTTGGCCAGCTCGACAAGAAAACTGTCGTAGCCATTTTGATGGCGCAGATTGCGCGCCTGCTGATAGGTGCTGGCACCAAAACGCGCGGCGGTTTGTGCGGCATTCAGCGTGCCGCACACGCTTTCGTGCCAGCCGAAGCTGTCGTGTTCGATGCCGCAGAAAATACGTCCCATATCTGAATAGAGACAATGACCGGCGGTGAGGCGGAAAGTGTGCTGGCACTTCAGGGTGTCGGGCGCGTTATAGCGCTCCAGCAGGTTTTCCGGGTTGTAAAACAGCAGGCCGACGTTGGCGCCACCTTCGACATCGGTGAGGGTCAGCGCACTGCCGCTGCGCATCATCAGCGACCAGTGTGCGCCGCTCGGCAACAAGGTTTGATAAGGCTTCATGGTTTTCTCCTTTAGGCGACCTGCGGTTCGGATGGCTGTGCGCGATCCAGCGGCAGATCGTAAGTGATGGTCGCGCCCCAGGCTTCAGGCGCGTGCGGATCGTGGCGCAGCTTGTCGAACACCAGCAGACGCGATGCAAGGCTAAATCCCTCTTTCAAATCGTGGGTGATCATGAAAATGGTCAGGTTATGCTGCTGCCACAAACGGGTGATCAGCTGGTGCATCTCGCTACGGATGCCGGGATCGAGTGCGCCGAAGGGTTCATCGAGCAGCAAAATGCGCGGCTGCTTCATCAACGCCTGCGCCAGCGCCAGACGCTGCTGCATGCCGCCCGACAGCTGATGCGGATATTTATTCTGTGCCTGTTCAAGCCCAACCTGCGCCAGCATGGCCCGCGCGCGCTGGCGAATCGCCTGGCGTTTCTTTCCCCACACGCGGCCCAGCCAACGCGCACTGCTGAACTCGTCGCCCAGCATCACGTTGCCCAGCACCGTCAGATGCGGAAACACGGAATAACGCTGAAACACCACGCCGCGATGCGCATCCGGTTCGTCGGGGATAGGTTCGCCATCCAGTAACAGCTGGCCTTTGCTGGGCGCTTCAGTGCCTAGCAGCATATTCAGGAAGGTGGTTTTGCCGCAGCCGGACGCACCGACAATCGCCACAAACTCGCCCTCTTCAACCTCAATGTTGA
The DNA here is from genome assembly GCF_002858935.1 of Pantoea endophytica. Lineage (GTDB taxonomy): Bacteria > Pseudomonadota > Gammaproteobacteria > Enterobacterales > Enterobacteriaceae > Pantoea > Pantoea leporis. The sequence goes on from NZ_PJRT01000031.1 coordinate 127,648, forward strand.
GGCGCTCCAGCACCACTTGCTGGCCGTAATGTTTCTCAAGGTTTTTCAGTTGCAGTAACGGCATCGCTCGCCCCTTATTTCGCGTGATACCACGGCCAGCAGCGACGGCTAATCAGCCGCAGCAACAGGTCGAGCAGAAAGGCCAGCAGCGCGATCCACGCCACGTAGGGCAGAATCACATCCATTGCCAGATAACGCCGCATCAGGAAGATGCGATAACCCAGGCCTTCCGTGGCGGCGATGGCTTCGGCGGCAATCAGAAACAGCCACGCCGATGCCAGCGACAGCCGTACCGCATCCAACAGGCGCGGCATCAGCTGCGGCAGGATCACGCGCCATAAAATCTGTGCGCTGTGCGCGCCGAGCGTCTGCGCTTTCACCAACTGCTCGCGTGGGATCTTCTGCACCTGCAGCTGCAAATCGCGGGCAATCAGCGGCGTAATGCCGATGACAATCAGCACCACTTTCGATACTTCGCCGAGACCAAAACAGATAAACAGAATCGGCAGAATCGCCAGCGGCGGCACCAACGCAAACAGCGTCACCAGCGGCGCCAGCACCGCACGCACCACCGGCAGCGCGCCGGTGAACAGACCCAGCGCCAGCGCCAATAGCGCGCTGATCGCCACACCACACAGCAAACGCAGCAGACTGGCGGCGGTATCGCTCCACAACAGATATTCGCCAGTGCGCGGGCTGGGCTGAAACGCCATGCGGCTGATGGCGTCGCCCATGGCGTTAAAGCCCGGCAACAGCTTGTCTGCCGCATTCAGGCTGAGACGCGCCTCCGACGCGAACAGATACACCAGTAGCAGCGCCAGCAGCGGCAGAATGCCCAGCAGCAAGCGCCCCAGCGGCAGCGGTTGGTAGTTGATCAACTTACGCATCGGCATCGCCTCGCTTACAGCTGCCCGGCGGCGGCCATTTTGGTGTACTCATCGGTGAAGCGCAGTTTGAGGTTACCCGCATCGCCCCAATTGCCCGCAGGCGTTGCCACGCCAACCACATCGGCGCTCGGCGCGCCTTCGCCCAGCAAACCGTGCTTGAACGAGAACTCGGCGACCATCTGCATGGTGGCTTTGAGCTGTGGGCTTTGGACGAAATCGAGGGTGGTTTTGGCATCGCTAAACAGATGCGTGGCGGCCAGCTGCTGGTCAAAGCCCGCCAGATCGGTGCCGGAAGCCTGCGCCATTTGTGTACGTGCCGCTTTAGCGCTGTCGGTTGAGCCGGACATGGTTTTCAACGTTTCATACCATGCGCCGGTCAGCGCTTTGCCGAGCTGCGGATACTTCTGCAGCGTGGCGCTGTTGACCACCAGCAGATCGAGGATTTCGCCCGGAATTTGCGCGGAAGAGAAAATCAGATGGCTGTTCGGCTGCTTCTCCGCTTCGGCGAGCAGCGGATTCCACGTAACGATAGCGTTGACGTCGGCGGTGCCGAACGCCGCCACCAAATCGGCATCGGCGGTGTTCACCACTTTGACATCTTTCTCGCTCATGCCGGATTTCTCCAGCGCCCGCGCCAGCAGGTAATGCGAAACCGAGAGTTCGACCAGATTGATCGGCTTGCCTTTCAGCGCTGAGAGGTTGCCCGCGCCTTTCAGCAGAATGCCGTCGTTACCGTTGGAGTAATCGCCAACGATCAGCGCCGTGCTATCCACGCCGCCGGTGGCCGGAATGGTCAGTGCATCCATGTTGGTCATGGTGCAACCAGCAAAACCCCCGGCGGTGTATTGATTCACCGACTCGATGTAGTCGTTAACCTGCACAAACTGGATATCGATGCCGTATTTGTCGGCCCATTTTTTGACGATGCCGCTCTGCTGCGCGTAATCCCACGGCATCCAGCCCGCGTAGATCGACCAGCAAATCTTAAAGGAGGGTTTGTCGGCGGCCAGCGTGTTGACGCTGAACAGCGTGATGGTGCAAAGCAACAGCAGGCGAAGGCAGGCTTTGATCATGATGGTTCCTCTGGCGTTACGGACGAAAAAAAAGCAGGAGGCGGCGAGCAACGTTCTCGCTTTCCTCCCGGGCTTTTTTCCCGCCGTGTAACCGTCAGAGGACGGTCGGTCACTCTCGGACCAGCATCTTTCGACCGGAACCCTAGTGACCCATTGCAAATTGTCTGGCGACCTCGGTTGCCCGCAATCGCTCCTGCATCTGCGTTAACACATACAAAATAGATGCCAAGGTTATATCCCGCTGAAAACCATCGGTTATTAACTCACCGCGCGTCGCCGCACTGCTGGCATTGCACAGATAAGCAGCGCGCGCGCACCACCGTGAAGCAGCATGCCGGTGAGGACGTTGACGCTTCTCGCAATTCACAACTGGCACTGAAAAAACTTTTACTTTGCGATCATGTGGTTATTACACATTGATGACACGCTAATCCGAACCAATTAAATATTGGTTCACTTCTTGCCTACGCTAAGAAAGCTGCCGAATTCACCTTTCATCAGCAAAAGTGCTGGATACGCGGCGATTACCGATCTTTTTCTGATGCATAAACAGGCGAACCAATCATGAATGACACGCCAGAAACCAGCCGCAACTCCAGCACCGCACTTGAGCAACTGCGCCAGCTGATTCAGCAGCAGGAGCACACGCCCGATCGCGCGCTGCCCACCGAACGTGAGTTAGCCGAGCGGTTTGGCATCGGTCGTCGTGAAATTCGCCGGGCATTAGATGTGCTGGAAGAAGAGGGCCGCATCTGGCGTAAACAGGGCAAAGGCACCTTTGTTGGGCCCTCCGCGCCAGTGCAGCCGCTGGTGCTACAGGATCTGCCGCAACAATCGAATCTGCTTGAAGTGATGGAAGCGCGTTTGCAGCTCGAGCCGGGGCTGGCAAGTCTTGCCGCCCTGCGCGCCACCAAAGAACAAATCGCCTTAATGAAACGCCTGCTGGAGCGCATGCACGCCATCACGCCGCCTGAAGATGGCGATCAGCATGAACTGTGGGACAGCGCCTTCCATCGCGCCATCGCCGAAGCGGCGGGCAATCGCCTGATGCTCGGGCTGTTTGATGCCGTCGATGCGGTGCGCCGCGATCCCGGCTGGCAGCATTTGCGGGTGCAGGCGCGTACCCCGGCACGCCTGGATAACTATGACACCCATCATCAGCGGCTGGTGATGCACATCGCCCAGCGCCAGCCCCATGAAGCGGCAGCGGCGATGCGTGAGCATCTGCTTGCGCTGCAACAGGCGCTGATGGAAACGCTCTATTCCCGTCAGGAGGAAGCGCCATGACCGCACATCCCGTTTTATCGCTACGCAATCTGCGCGTGCAGTTTCGTGGTTCGCCGGTCACGGTACTGGATGATATTTCTCTGGAGCTACAGGCGGGAGAAACGCTGGCGCTGGTCGGTGAATCGGGTTGCGGCAAAAGCATCACCTCACTCACGTTGATGGGTTTGCAGCCTGACAGTGCGCAAATCTTGCAGGGCGACATGCTGTTTGATGGCCGCGATCTGCGCCAACTCAGCAGCAGTGAATACGCCAGCCTGCGTGGCAACCAATTGGCGATGATTTTTCAGGAACCGATGACCTCGCTTAATCCAGCCTTCACGCTTGGCGATCAGCTGAGCGAAGCGGTGATGCGCCATCGCAAAGTGAGTAAGCGCCAGGCAATGGACGCGGCGCTGGCGATTCTGCAAAAAGTGCAAATTCCAGCAGCGGAACAGCGGCTGAAAGCCTATCCGCATCAGCTCTCCGGCGGCATGCGCCAGCGCGTGATGATTGCCATGGCGCTGATCAACCAGCCAAAACTGTTGATTGCCGATGAACCCACTACCGCGCTCGACGTCACCATTCAGGCGCAAATTCTGGCGCTGTTAAACACCCTAAAACAAGAAACTGGCACCGCAGTATTGATGATCACGCATGACCTCGGCGTGGTAGCGGAAGTGGCGCAGCGCGTGGCGGTGATGTATGCCGGTCAGGTGGTGGAGAGCGGCAGCGTGGAGCGTATTTTCAACGATCCGCAGCATCCGTACACCATTGGCCTGATGGGCTCAATTCCCAGCCTGAGCGCGCGTGAAGGGGCGTTAGCCACCATTCCCGGCCAGGTGCCGTTGCCGGAAAACATGCCGGCTGGCTGCCGCTTTGCCACGCGTTGCCCCTTCGCCGAAATACGCTGCCACCAGCATCGTCCGGCGTTGCGCGCACTGGCGAACGATCATCAGGTGGCCTGTTTCCGCGCTCCGTTAGAGCAACACGTCACGCTGGGAGAAAATGCATGAAGCCGATTTTAGAGTGCCGCGATTTAAGCAAAACCTTCTCCACCGGCAACCGGCTTTTTTCACGCAATCGCGGCGTGACGGCGGTCGATCGCGTTGCGCTACAGGTGATGCCGGGCGAAACGCTGGCGATTGTCGGCGAATCCGGTTCCGGTAAATCGACGCTGGGACGTTTGCTGCTGCGTTTATTAGCCGCCAGCGCCGGCGACGTGTTCTATCAGGGTGAAAGCATCACCGATGCCAGCGGCGCGCGACTCAATCAGCTGCGTCGCGAATTGCAGATTATCTTTCAGGATCCGTTTGCCTCGCTCAATCCGCGCATGACGGTGCAGCAGATTGTGGGCGAACCTTTGTGGCTGCACGAAAAGATGAGCCGCGATCAGCGCCACGCGCGCGTCGCCGAACTGCTGCGCACCGTTGGCCTGCCTGCGGCCTGGGCCGAACGTTACCCGCACGAGTTTTCAGGCGGTCAGCGCCAGCGCATTGGTATTGCTCGCGCGCTGGCCTCACAGCCGAAATTACTGCTCGGCGATGAGCCGGTTTCAGCGCTGGATGTGTCCGTGCAGGCGCAGGTGGTGAATCTGCTTGAGAGCCTGAAACAGCAGTTTGGCCTGACGATGGTGATCGTGGCGCACGGTTTGGCGGTGATCCGCCATATGAGCGATCGCGTGGCGGTGATGTATCTCGGTCAGATTGTCGAACTGGCCAGCGTCGATGAGATTTTTGATGCGCCGCTCCATCCTTATACGCAAGCGTTGATTGCCTCCGCGCCACAAATGCAGCCGGGCGTCAGTCGCACCATCCCAATGCTGCAGGGTGATTTGCCCAACCCAGCAGATCCACCTAGCGGCTGCCGTTTTCATACCCGTTGTCCCTATGCCACAGCGGAATGTCGCCAGTTTGAACCGATTAATCAGGTGCTGAGCGGCGGCCGTCAAATTGCCTGTCACCGCTGGCAGGAGATTAATCGCGATCGCAGCGTCATCACCCTTGCGCCACCTTCCGCCGCTTTTTTACGTCGCCGCGCCCTGTTTGAGCAGGCGGTGAATCAGCAAGCCTAACCTCTGGAGATACACCGTGAAGCAAGCTCGTCATACGTTATTAACCGCCCTCAGCGGTCTGTTACTGCTCGGGGCTAGCGCCCACAGCCAGGCTGACAGCGTGATTCGCATCGGCCTGGGCGCCGATCCCGACATGCTCGATCCGCATCTGGCGCGCACCTATTACGGCCGTTTTGTGTTTGCGGCCATGTGCGATCGTTTGGTCGATGTTGACCAAAACCTCAAAGTGGTACCGGGTCTCGCGACCGATTGGGCGTGGAGCGAGGACGGCAAAACGCTGACCATGAATCTGCGCAGCGGCGTGACCTTCCACGATGGCGAAAAATTTGATGCGCAAGCGGTGAAATTCAATATCGAACGTGCGCAAACGCTGCCGGGTTCGCTGCGTAAAAGTGAAATCTCCTCGATTGAAAGCGTGGAAGTGAGCGGCCCGATGCAGGTGAAGTTCCACCTGAAAAGCCCGGATGCGGCGCTGCTGAGCCAGCTGACCGACCGCGCCGGAGCCATGCTGGCACCGGAAGCGGCGAAAAAGCCCGATTTCGCCGCTCATCCGGTCTGCTCTGGCCCGTATCAGTTCGACAGCCGTGTTCAGCAGGATCGCATCGTGCTGAAGCGCTATGACAATTACTGGAATAAAGGCGCCTATCACTTCGATAAGGTGATTTTCCTGCCGATCCCGGATGCTTCAGTGCGCCTCGCAAACCTGCGTGCCGGCGATTTGGATCTCACCGAAGGCGTGGCCGCCAGCGATGTGAAAACCGTTGAAGCCGATAGCAAACTGGCGCTGGCAAAAGTCACAGGTCTTGGTTATCAGGGCATCACTTTCAATATCAACAACGGCAAAGTCGATGCTAATAGTCCGCTGAAAGATGCGCGGGTGCGTGAAGCGTTCTCACTGGCGATTGACCGTGATGCGCTGAATCAGGTGGCGTTTGAAGGCTTGTATACGCCAGCCAATCAGGCGTTTTCACCGGTCAGCGCGTATCACGTCAAAACACCGATCGCACCGCGCGATGTTGAGAAAGCCAAAGCGCTGCTGAAGGCTGCGGGTGTTACCACACCGCTGAATCTGACGCTGCTGGTCAGCAATAACCCGACCGCGCAGCAGGTGGGCCAGGTGATTCAGGCGATGGTCGGTGAAGCCGGTTTCAACCTCAATCTGCAAATGAGTGAGTTCGCCACCCTGTTGGATCGCCAGCAGCGCGGGGATTATCAGCTTAGCTTGTCGGGTTGGTCTGGTCGTCCGGATCCGGACGGCAGCATCTATTCGTTTATTAACAGCAAAGGCACGCTCAATGACGGACGCTACAGCAATGCGCAGATCGATGAGTGGCTGAATGCCGCGCGTCTCACCAACGACCAGGCACAGCGTCAGGCGCTCTACACCCAGGTGGTGAACCAACTGCAAAGCGATATGCCGATTGCTTACCTCTACTTTGAGCCACGCATTTTTGGCATGTCGAAAAAACTGCAGGGCTTCAAAGCCTGGCCGGACGGATTGGTACGTTTGGCTGGCGTAAGTCTGGCGCAGTAAACCGCTAAGGAGCGAGGATGCTGGAACTGATTGTAAAACGGCTATTGCTGGCCATTCCGACGCTGCTGCTGGTGAGCATTATGGTGTTCGCACTGCAAAAGCTGCTGCCGGGCGATCCGGTGCTGGCGATGGCGGGCGAAGAGCGCGATCCAGAGGTTATCGCCCAGCTGCGGGCGGAATATCATCTGGACGATCCGATTCCCGCGCAATATTTCGCCTGGATGGGTAATGCGCTAACCGGCGATTTGGGCATGTCGCTGCGCACCAAAGAGCCGGTGACGGCGCTGATCGCCAGCAAATTGCCGGTCACGCTGGAATTGTCATTGCTGGCGATGATTATCGCGCTGGTGATTGGCATCAGCATGGGCATCATCGCCGCAGTGCGCAAAGACAGTTGGGTCGATCACACCACCAACTTTGTCGCGCTTTCCGGGATTTCAGTGCCTCACTTCTGGCTCGGTATTCTGCTGATTCTGCTGTTCTCAGTACACCTGCAATGGCTGCCGGCATCGGGTTTTGTGCCGGTTAGCGAAGATGTGGCGCAGAACCTGAAAACGCTGCTGCTGCCGGCGCTGGTGCTTGGCACCGGACTGGCCGCCACGTTAATGCGCCACACTCGCGCTTCAATGATCGCCGTGCTGAAAGCGGATTACATTCGCACCGCACGCGCCAAAGGGCTGCTGGCAAAGAAAGTGGTGCTCAAGCATGCGTTACGTAATGCGCTGATGCCGATAGTTACTCTCACCACGCTGCTGTTTGGCGAGTTGCTGGGTGGCGCGGTGCTGACCGAGCAGGTCTTCACGCTGCCCGGCTTTGGCAAGATGATTGTCGATGCGGTATTCAACCGTGATTACGCCGTGGTGCAAGGCGTGGTGCTGGTAGTGGCGATTGGCTTCTTGCTGCTCAATCTGCTGGCCGATGTGCTCTATATGATCATTAACCCGAAAATGCGAGGCTGACCATGAGCGAGGTATTAACCGCTGGCGCACTGCCTGCAGTGGCAAAGCCGAATCGTCGGGTGCTGAAAAAGTTTCTGCGTAATAAAAGTGCGCTGATTGGTGCGGTGATTGTGCTGCTGTTTGTCGCCGTGGCGCTGCTGGCACCGTGGCTGGCACCGTTTGATCCCATCAAAGCCAATTTCCTTGCGGTGCGTAAAGCACCTACGGTGCTGCACTGGTTTGGCACCGATGAGCTGGGGCGCGATATTTTGTCTCGCCTGGTGTGGGGCGCGCGTACTTCGCTGCTGGCGGGTTGCATTTCGGTGCTGATCGCCATTCTGATTGGTGTGCCGCTTGGGTTGATTGCCGGTTACTGGCAAGGCTGGTGCGACGGCATTATTTCGCGCTTTATCGAAGCGCTGCTGGCATGCCCGTTTCTGATTCTGGCAATCGCGCTGGGAGCGTTTCTCGGCCCGAGCTTATCAAATGCAATGATTGCCATCGGTTTATCTGCGATGCCGATTTTCGCGCGCTTGACGCGCGGCCAGGTGATCGCCATTCGCCACGAAGAGTACATTGACGGCGCGCGAGCGATTGGCCTGCCCGATCGCTGGATCATCCTGCGTTACGTGCTGCCCAATGTGCTGTCGCCAATTCTGGTGCAGGCCACGCTGGCGATTGCTTCGGCGATCATTACCGAAGCCAGCCTCTCATTCCTTGGCCTCGGCCAGCAACCGCCCTCGCCTTCATGGGGTGCGATGCTGAATACCGCCAAAGGCTTTCTCGAACAGGCGCCGTGGATGTCGATTTTCCCCGGACTGGCTATTTTTCTCACCGTGCAGGGCTTCAACCTGCTGGGCGACGGTTTGCGCGACGCGCTCGACCCACGTGATGACTCACACTAAGGAACGATCATGAGTGAACTGGATTTTAACGTCAGCTATGCCTCACACCGCGTACCGATGATGGGACGCAACGCGGTTGCCACTTCGCAGCCGCTGGCGGCGCAAGCCGGGATGCGTATGTTGCAACAGGGCGGCAATGCGGTAGATGCGGCGATTGCCAGTGCAATGGCATTGACCGTGCTGGAGCCTAGCGGCAACGGACTCGGCAGTGACGCCTTTGCGATTATCTGGGATGGCAAACAGCTGCACGGTTTGAATGCCTCGGGCCGCTCGCCCGCCGCATGGAACCCGGAACGCTTTGCCGGACGCGATGCCATGCCGGAAATTGGCTGGGAAGCGGTCACCGTGCCGGGCGCGGTTTCGGCGTGGGTGGAGCTGGCCGAACGCTTTGGCACGCTGCCGCTCACCACGCTAGCGCAACCGGCTATTGAATACGCACGCGATGGTTTCCCGGTTTCACCGCTGATTGGTCATCTATGGCAACGCGCCTACCACAAGCTGAAAGATCAGCCCGGCTTCGTCGAGTGCTTTGCGCCCGATGGACGACCGCCGCGTGCCGGCGAGCTGTTCCGTAATCCGGCGCAAGCCGAAACGCTGCAAAAAATCGCCGAAACGCGCGGTGAAGCCTTCTATCGTGGCGAGCTGGCGGAAAAGATAGTGGCGTTTGCTGAGCAGCATGGTGCGGCGCTGAGCCTTGATGATCTGAAAAATCATCGCGCCGACTGGGTAGAATTGTTATCACGTCCGTTTGCGGGCGGATCGGTGCAGGAACTGCCGCCGAACGGTCAGGGCATTGCCACCTTGATTGCGCTGGGCATTCTTGAGCAGTGGGATATTGGTCGCTATGAACCGGATTCGGTGCCGTGGCTGCATCTGTCGATTGAAGCGATGAAGCTGGCGCTGGCCGATCTGGATCGCTATGTCAGCGATTACGATCACCTCGAGTTCCCGGCAGAATTGCTTCTCAGTGATGAGTATTTAAAACAGCGCGCGCAGTTGATTAATCCCGATCGGGCCGGAGATTTTACCTTTGGCTCCCCGCAGCAGAGCGGCACGGTTTATCTTTCTACCGCTGATGCCAGCGGCATGATGGTTTCCTTTATACAGTCAAACTACATGGGCTTCGGTTCTGGCGTAGTGGTGCCGGGCACCGGCATTAGCCTGCAAAATCGTGGCTGCGGTTTCTCGCTCGATCCGCAGCATCCCAATGTGGTCGCCGGCGGCAAACGTCCGTTCCACACCATCATTCCGGCGTTTGCCCTCGACGGTGACGGCCAGCCGCTGATGTCGTTTGGCGTGATGGGCGGCCCGATGCAGGCGCAAGGTCATTTGCAGATGGCGCTGCGCATCATGCAGCATAAGCAAAACCCGCAGGCAGCGATTGATGCACCGCGCTGGCGCGTTGAGCAAGGACGTGCGGTGGTGGTTGAACCCGGCATCGACCGTAACGTGCTGGCGAAGCTGCGCGAGATGGGACACCAGATCACGCTGGAAGATCCTTTGCTTGGCTATAACTTCGGCGGTGCGCAGGCGATTGTGCGCGATCCGCAAGGCTTCTATATCGCCGCCACTGAAAGCCGTAAGGATGGTCAGGCGCTGGTGTTTTGATTTAACGTGTTAAAACGGTCACCATAATGGGTGTAATGCCGATCAGCTAAGCACCTTATTAAATCACCGCACATTCCGTAGCGGCGCGATTTATCGCGCAATAAATTGCGCCGCTACAATATGTGCTCTCGGTAATTATGGGTTTTCATGTCTTAACTGACGAGCATTACACCATAATGGGTGACCCTGGAATTCCGCCATTTCCTTATCGGGTGCGCATTTATGCGCACCAGGCAAACGCCGCCCGTTGTACCCGTCAGGCCATTGCACTATTCTTTAGGACCATTCCCATCGAATCGAATTAGCCATAACAGGAGTTCATCATGGCGTCAGGAATTTCTCGCATCTGGATGCGTACCGGCATGCTGATGGTCAGCGCGTTAGTGGTGCTGCAACTCACAGCCTGCGGTGACAAAGAGGGCGATCAGCGTAAAGCGTTCAGTGACTTCCTTCAGAACACGGTGATGCGCAGCGGCGAACATCTGCCAAGCCTGAGTGAAAACCAAAAGCAAACCTTCGGCAATTACGCCAGCGACTACGCCATCCTTTATGGCTTCTCGCAGCAGACCAATCAGGCGATAGAGCAAGGCATGCGCCCAGTGGTTGATGAGTTAGCGGCGATTCGTGTACCACAGGATTACCTCACGCGTCGCGATAGCTTGCGCCAGGCCAGCGGCAATCTGAGCGTGCTTACCCAGCAGATTCAGAGCGCCAAAATGCAGGCGGACAGCAGCAAAGCCACCCTGAAGCAGCCGGATGACCTGAAGAAAGTGTATGACGCGGCCTACGTCAAAGTCGTGACGCAGCCAGCGAGCACGCTGATTCCGCTGCTGCCACAGCTGCAGGCGCTGAGCCAGGCAGCCGTGCAAACCGGCGACTATCTGCAATCGCAAGGCACGCGCGTAACCTTCAACGATGGCGGCGTACAGTTCCCAACCCAGGATCAGGTAACGCAATACAACACGCTGATGAGCAATCTCTCCAGCAACGCGCAAGCGCTGACGCAAGCGCAAAATGCGGTGCAAGGCGGGTTGTAACAGCCGAACTATTTTAGTGGTCGCCATCAATGGCGACCCTGAAAGTCTGTTGTCCCTTTCCAGAATTTCGTCACTTCCTTACAGCTCACTTGTCTGCTGCAGCATATTGTGATCTGGCGCATTTTCGACCAAAAATAGTTTGTGACATTGATCACACTTACACAACAAAGCGCCCACCTTAAAAGGTGACTTAAGTCACATTCATCGCCTTGTTTTGCTTAATTTTTCGGCATCGTTGCTTTCTTACAGCGCCTTTTTGTGATCGATGTCACCTTATCGCCCCCCAATCACCCCAGATTAGAGTGATCTGCATCACACTTAGGTGCAGCTCTACGCAGCGTAATAAACTAGTGCTAGAGTCCGCGTGCATACAGTAATGCCACGGCCCCCGCCGTAACGTTCAAACAAAAACAAACGCGCTCTCTTATTGCAGCGCGTCTCAATAAGGGGTGGGTTTATGTCCTCATCAGTAAAGGTCAAGGTTCAGAGCTTTGGTCGCTTTCTGAGTAATATGGTGATGCCTAACATCGGTGCGTTTATCGCATGGGGTATCATCACTGCGCTGTTCATCCCAACCGGATGGATTCCAAACGAAACGCTGGCGAAACTCGTCGGCCCAATGATCACCTACCTGCTGCCACTGCTGATTGGTTTCACCGGTGGACGTCTGGTTGGCGGCGATCGCGGTGGCGTGGTCGGTGCGATCACCACCATGGGCGTGATCGTCGGTGCCGATATGCCGATGTTCCTCGGCTCCATGATTGCCGGTCCGCTGGGCGGCTGGGCAATCAAATCCTTTGACCGCGTTGTTGATGGCAAGATCAAAAGCGGCTTCGAGATGCTGGTTAACAACTTCTCGGCCGGTATCATCGGTATGCTGCTGGCGCTGCTGGCGTTTGTCGCTATCGGTCCACTGGTTGAAGGCCTGTCTCACATTCTCGCCGCGGGCGTGAATCTGATGGTGCAGAACAACCTGCTGCCGCTGACCTCAATCTTTGTTGAACCGGCGAAAATCCTGTTCCTCAATAACGCCATCAACCACGGTATCTTCTCTCCGCTGGGTATCCAGCAGGCGAGCGAGGCGGGCAAATCAATCTTCTTCCTGATTGAAGCCAACCCAGGTCCGGGTATGGGCGTGCTGGTTGCCTACATGGTATTTGGCCGCGGTAGCGCCAAACAATCTGCAGGCGGTGCAGCGATCATCCACTTCCTTGGTGGTATCCACGAAATTTACTTCCCATACGTGCTGATGGCGCCGCGTCTGTTGCTGGCGGTTATTCTCGGCGGTATGACTGGCGTATTCACCCTGACACTGCTGAACGGCGGCCTGGTTTCTCCAGCTTCTCCAGGTTCTATCCTGGCGGTGCTGGCGATGACGCCAAAAGGCGCTTACTTCGCGAATATCGCTGCCATTATCGCTGCGTTTGCCGTCTCCTTTGTGGTCTCAGCTATCCTGCTGAAAACCAGCAAAGTGAAAGAAGATGACGATATCGAAGCGGCGACACAGCGCATGCAGGATATGAAAGCGCAGTCAAAAGGTCAGGCTGTTGCCGGTTCGCCAGTTGCTGGCGATGCGATGAGCGTTGACCTGAACCACGTGCGTAAAATCATCGTAGCCTGTGACGCCGGTATGGGTTCAAGTGCGATGGGTGCGGGCGTGCTGCGTAAGAAAGTGCAGGACGCAGGTCTGAGCAATATCTCCGTCACCAACACGGCGATTAACTCGCTGCCGGGCGACGTCGATCTGGTGATTACCCACCGCGATCTGACCGAACGTGCGATGCGTCAGGCACCGCAGGCGCAGCACATTTCGCTGAACAACTTCCTTGATAGCGCGCTGTACAGCAACCTGACCGAACGTCTGGTGGCCGCTAACCGCAGCGAAGCGCGTCGTGAAACCGTGCAGACCACGCTGGCTGACAGCTACGACGAAGGCAACGCGCACCTGTTCAAACTGGGTGCAGACAACGTGTTCCTCGGTCTGAGTGCCACCCATAAAGAGCAGGCGATTCGCTTTGCGGGTGAGCAGCTGGTGAAAGGCGGCTACGTGCAGCCGGAATATGTTGATGCGATGCTGGAACGCGAAAAGCTGACGCCAACTTACCTCGGTGAATCCATTGCTGTACCTCACGGAACCGTAGAAGCGAAAGACCGCGTGCTGAAAACCGGCGTGGTGTTCTGTCAGTATCCGGCGGGTGTACAGTTTGGTGATGAGCCAGAAGACGTGGCGCGTTTGGTGATTGGTATCGCCGCTCGCAATAACGAGCACATTCAGGTGATTACCAGCCTGACCAACGCGCTGGATGATGACAGCGTCATTGAGAAGCTGGCCAATACCACCAGCGTGCAGGACGTGTTGGATCTGCTCTCGGGCAGCACCGTCAAAGCGTAATACCCCGTTTTACCTTCCCTGGGGCGGGTAAGCCCGTCCCACATTTCCGGGGCGGACTTGCCCGCCCTTTCGTCATTTGATATGGGTCAAATTTATGAAAGCGTTACATTTTGGAGCAGGTAACATCGGTCGCGGTTTTATCGGTAAGTTACTGGCAGATGCCGGCATCGAGCTGGTGTTTGCTGACGTCAATCAGGTGGTACTTGATGCCCTTAACGCCCGTCATGAGTATCCGGTTCATGTGGTTGGCGAACAGGCAAAAGTCGAAATCGTGACAGGCGTGAGCGCCGTCAACAGCACCAGCGATGACATCGTTACGCTGATTGCTGAGGTTGATATCGTGACCACGGCGGTTGGCCCGCAGATTCTGGAGCGCATCGCCGGTGGCGTCGCGAAAGGTCTGGCCAAACGCAGCGACAGCGGTAATGTGCGTCCACTCAACATCATCGCCTGTGAAAACATGGTGCGCGGTACCAGCCAGCTGAAACAGCACGTGCTAAAAGCGCTGCCAGAGCAGTATCACGCATGGGTTGAAACGCATGTTGGCTTCGTGGATTCCGCGGTAGACCGCATCGTGCCGCCGTCCGAAGCGGGCACCACCGATCCGCTGGAAGTCACCGTGGAAACCTTCAGCGAGTGGATTGTTGATAAAACCCAGTTCAAAGGGGAATTGCCGAACATTCCTGGCATGGAATTGACCGACAACCTGATGGCATTCGTTGAGCGCAAGCTGTTCACTCTCAATACCGGTCACGCCATCACCGCGTATCTCGGCCAGCTGGCTGGTCACGCTACCATTCGTGACGCGATTCTCGATGAGAACGTGCGTGCGGTAGTGCAAGGCGCGATGCAGGAGAGCGGCGCCGTGCTGATCAAGCGTTATGGTTTTGAAGCCGATAAACATGCTGCCTATATCCAGAAAATCCTCACCCGCTTCGAAAACCCGTACCTGAAAGATGACGTTGAGCGCGTCGGTCGTCAGCCGCTGCGTAAACTCAGCGCGGGCGATCGCCTGATCAAGCCAACGCTGGGCACGCTGGAGTATCAGCTGCCGCACGATAATCTGGTTCAGGGCATTGCCGCCGCGATGCACTATCGCAGCGAAGCCGATCCGCAGGCGCAGGAACTGGTCGCGCTGCTGGCAGAAAAAGGCCCGCAAGCCACGCTGGCGGAAATTTCTGGCCTGGATGCCAACAGCGAAGTGGTCACCTCAGTGGTGAGCGCTTACAACGCTATGGCATAATGCGCGCCCTTTAGTGGTTAACTCGGGCGCGCTTGCGTGCCCGCTGGCGGTAGCTGAACGATGCAGGCAATGATGGAAGAGAAGCAGGCTTTTGAAAACCGGGTGCTTGAGCGCCTGAACGCCGGTCGTTCGGTGAGAAGCTTCCTGATCGCCGCCGTTGAGCTGCTGACCGAAGCGGTTAACCTGCTGGTGCTGCAAGTGTTTCGCAAGGACGATTACGCGGTTAAATACGCGGTAGAACCGCTGCTGCTGGGTGATGGTCCGCTGGGCGAACTCTCGGTTCGCCTCAAGCTGATTTACGGCCTGGGCGTGATCAACCGGCATGAGTACGAAGATTGTGAACTGCTGCTGGCGCTGCGTGAGGAGCTGAATCACGATATCAGCGATTATCGTTTTATCGACGATGAGATCCTCGGCCCGTTTGGCGAACTGCACTGCGTGGCCGCCTGGCCACCGCAGCCAGACTTCAACCGCGACGACGACCAACTGCGCTCCATGCAGCAACAGCGCTATCTGCAGATGGTGCGTTCAACCATGGTGCTGTCGCTCACCGAGCTGATTTCACGGATTTCGCATAAGCAGGTGTTTAAAAAGCCGGCGCTGTAGTTTTCGTATGAACAAGCGCGATGAACCGTGCCGCTGCGGATAAGTGCGCGTGAGGCATCTACGTGTTAAATCAGCACGCATTGTCGCGGCGCGATTTATCGCGCGAAGTCATGCGCTGCAAAGTTGCCTGAATTTGATGTATCCTTTGCCTGTTTTCCTTAACGAGTTTTCCCCCAATGAAAGAACAAGAAAAAGCCGAGATCAAACTTCTGAGCGATCAGCTCGATGCGCTCAACCGCAAAGAAGCCCCGCTGTTAGCCTCTGGCGATGCCGAAAAGCTCGGTGAACTGCTGCGTGAAAAAGAGAAGCTGGAGCTGGAAATTGAGCGCCTGCGCGGTGTGCGCACCGAGAAGCTGAGCAAAGAAGCGCAACAGCTGCAGAAGCTGGGCTTTAGCCGCGAAATCACCAAAAAAGAACAAGCCAACATGGGCGCATTCAAGAAAAGCGTGCGCGGCCTGGTGGTGGTACACCCAATGACCGCGCTCGGACGTGAGATGGGACTGAAAGTGATGACCGGCTACGCGAAGCAGCCGTTCTAATCTTGACTTACGCGGCGTGTGAAACGTCGCGTAGGATGCCCGCCGCCTGATGAACTTGTTCATTCAGACTGTCCAGCAAGGCATAACGACGGCGATACTCGGCGCGCTTCTTGCTGGCAATCTCTTCCAAATCTTTACGCTCCGCGCGTAACGGCAACGTAAATAGCTCATCGCCACGCGCCACGCCACCCAACGACAACCAAAACTCGCTGTAGCTGGCAAAGAACTTATCACCTTTACTGTGACGGTAGCGCAGGCTGCGAAACACGTGCGTGGTATCGCCAACGGCGGTGATCGCCTCAACGCCACACTGTTCCGCCAGATTAAATACTACTTCCATCAACAGACGTTTTGGGAATACGCCATGCGCCGCTTTGGTGGCATCGCGAATCACATCGTTAGAAATATGCTTACGCGGCCCCTGCAATCCACCAATTAATAACGTGCGCTTCTGCTGTTCGCGAATAATTGAGAAAGAGAGCGACGCAATTAACTGCGTTTCATAGCGCAATTCCAAAGTAATTTCACCTTCACGGTCAAAGCGGCCCGGACAGCAGTGAATCACATACGTCTCATCATTTTTGCCGCTCAGGCTGGCCAGTAAATTATCACCCGGACTCTGCAACAGCTGACGCAGCGCCGCATTATCTAACTGATCCATCAACGTATAGTGATCGATGATCGCCTGTGCGCGCTGCGCCACGCTGAATCCCGCACGCAGATAAGGACGATGTGGCTTCGCCGGCAGCAAACCCTGCATGGTCAACAGCTGTGGTAACGCAGATAATTGCGCCAACTGGTGCAGGTAATTAAAGGTAGTTACAGGAAACACCAGCGATCTTAAGGCAAATTTCGCGCGAAATCTTCCGCTATTCCATAATTTATTTGGCCTGAACTTTCCGCTTATTAACGGCAAAAAAAGCGGTGCTGACGAATCATTATTCGTCACAGAAGTTGTGATAGTAGACATGATTATTTAGGCTTGGCGAGACAAATTATCGCCACTATATGCCCCAAATTATCAACGGCAGGTTAATAGCTTTCGCAGCGGAATAGTCGTGTGCGGGAATATTCAGGTCGTTTAGCAAGGGTTTATAAAGGCGAAAAAAAACCGGTGAAGAGATCACCGGTTTAGTGCGTTGCGGCTATCGCCTGAACTTACTTCGCAGCAGCGAAACGCGCTGCAGCTTCGTCCCAGTTCACTACGTTCCAGAATGCTTTGATGTAATCAGGACGTTTGTTCTGATACTTCAGGTAGTAAGCGTGTTCCCACACGTCCAGACCGATGATCGGCGTGCCTGAAACGCCAGCAACGGCTTCACCCATCAGCGGGCTATCCTGGTTTGCGGTTGAAACCACAGCCAGTTTGTCGCCTTTTTTCACCAGCCACGCCCAGCCTGAACCGAAGCGAGTAGTCGCGGCTTTCTCAAACTCAGCCTGGAAAGCTTCAACGCTACCGAAATCTTTTTCGATGGCGGCTTTCAGGTCGCCCTGCAGCGAGGTGCCCAGCTTCAGACCTTTCCAGAAGAAGCTGTGGTTAGCGTGGCCGCCTGCGTTGTTACGCAGTGGACCTTTTTTGTCTGCTGGCAGCTGATCCAGTTTGGTGATCAGCTCTTCTACCGGCAGGTCAGCGAATTCGGTACCTTCCAGCGCAGCGTTAGCGTTGTTAACGTAGGTCTGGTGGTGTTTAGTGTGATGGATTTCCATCGTCTGCTTGTCGAAGTGCGGTTCCAGTGCGTCGTACGCATACGGCAGGGATGGCAGTGAATAACTCATGTTCTTCCTCTCCATTTTAGTGTTTTGCAGCACCACCTCACTGGGTGTGCCGCGTAAGCAGTCGGATCATTATAGTTAAAAACATGATCCGTAAAAGGGTTATCAATGCCTTAGAATTGATAAGGATTTGATGAATCTGGGAAAAGGTGCGCACGCACGGCTACACCTTGTGGCTGCTGGCGCGCAGTTTAAGCTGCACCGGCAGTTCATTGATGGCTGGCGGCTCATCACCTTTGAGCGCCGCCAGCAGACGTTTACCCGCCATGCGCCCCATCTCTTCATACGGCAGCACAATGCTGGTGAGCGGCGGCGAACATACGGCCGCCAGCGGACCGCCGCCGATGCTGGCAATCGCCAACTGGCTGGGAATCGCAATCCCCGCCGCATGGCACGCCATGATAGCGCCGCAGGCCACTTCGTCGCTGGTGCAAATCAGCACATCCAGCTCCGGCCAGGTCAGGCGAATTTCCGCCAGCAAACTGTGCCCGGCGGCAAAGGTCGGCATTTTCGGCGAGGTCACCACGCGATGCGGCGCCTGATTCATCGCCAGCATGCCGCTGTGCCAGCCATTCAGCAGCTGGCGGAAGATGGTGTTATTACTCTGCGTGCACAGCAAACCGAGATTGCGATAGCCGCGCTCGACCAGACTTTGCACCAACTGGCGAATCGCTTTGGCGTAATCGACACCAATGCTGATCCCCGCCGAATCCTGATGCACGCCGCCAATATCCATGACCGGCAGCCCGGAATTGCTCAGCAGACGATGCGCTTCGGCGGCGTTATCGAAATTGAAATGCACCATCGCCGCCGGATTATAGGAGAGCAACATTTCGATCAGCTCGCTCTCTTCTGCCGCCGAATGGTTGGCTTCAGCCAGCATCATGTTATAGCCCTGCGGCCGCAGCACTTCCTGTAGCGCTTCGGACACAATTGCACTGCCCGGCGTGGCAAACGATGGCACCACCATGGTGATCAGGCGTGATGTGGCCGATGCCAGATTGCTCGCCTGCACATTCGGCACATAGGAGAGCTCAATCACCGCCGCATCGATTTTGGCGCGAATTTCAGGCGACACTTTCTCCGGCATGCGTAGCGCGCGCGACGCTGTCATGGTGCTTACGCCCACCAAACGGGCAACATCGGCTAAAGTGCTTTTACCGGTACCGCGCCGTTTTTTTTCTGTCATGCGATCTCCTGCATTACTCGCTACTTTTTTGCCAGGACGCAGCTTAAAACCAAATCTGTTAACGCGCCATGTGAAAAACCACAGTTTCGGGCATGCCTCACCCCGCGATCTTTTCAGAATGATTGAGCATGTCAGGTGCTTGCAACCAAGACAAACGCACAGCAAGGAAATGTTAGCGATAACACGTTTTTTAACAATAACGGTGTTAGCGCTAACTTTTGCGACAATCATCACAGAAAACCGCTGAGAAAATAACCTACATTGCACTCCATCGACGAATAAACAGGAATGACTGATGCTCACTCAATGGCTAACGCCGCAACATATTCGGGTAGTAGAGCAGGTTAGCGACTGGCAGGAAGCAGTGCGATTATCTGCCGAACCGCTGCTGGCCGCTGGGGCGATCAGCCCGGCTTATCTCGATGCTATCTTCACTTCGCATGCCGAACTCGGCCCTTACTACGTGCTGGCGCCGGGCCTGGCGATGCCGCATGCCCGCCCGGAACAAGGCGCGCGCAAAAACGGCCTGTCGTTGCTGCATGTGAAAAATGGCGTGAATTTTCAGGCCGATGAAAACGATCCGGTTTATGTGGTCATCATGCTGTGCGCGGTATCTGGTGACGATCACATTCAGATGATCACCGCCTTAGCGGACGTGTTCAGCGACGAATCCCGCCTGCAGCAATTGCTGTCGGCTTCTACCCTGTCAGCGATTAAAGCTGTCATTGAAAATAAATAACCAGAGAACCCTATGATGAAAAAAGTCCTGATTGTGTGTGGAAATGGTTTAGGTAGCAGCTTTATTGTTGAAATGAACGTGAAGAAGATTGTGGCGGAATTAGGCAAAGAGGCGGAAGTGGGCCACACCGATTTAACCTCTGCGAAATCTGAACAGGCTGATTTAATCATTGCCGCAAAAGATATTGCCGACCAATTAGCCGGGCACAGCGCGAAAGTCGTTGGTCTGACAAACCTGCTGGATAATGCAAAGATTAAAGAAATTTTGGCTGAAAATATCTAACAACAGTTTATCCCGAAAAACTTTACTCACTATGGAGTAAGTTATGCTGCAGTTTATAATTAAGGATGTTCTTGGAACACCCGCTATACTTGTCGGCCTTTTTTCCCTGTTTGGTTTATTACTGCAAAAGAAACCGGTTTCTGATGTTATTTCCGGTACGCTTAAAACCATCATGGGTTTTGTTATTCTCATCGCCGGGGCCAATTTAATTGCGGCCACGCTGACCATCTTCAGTCAGCTGTTTGAGCACTCTTTTAATATTCAGGGCGTAGTGCCAAATACGGATGCAATGGCCGCGCTGGCGCAGAAAAGTTACGGCACCGAAACCGCCATGATTATGGTGTTTGGTATGCTGGTGAACATCTTGCTGGCGCGCATTACCCCGTTGAAATACATCTTCCTGACCGGTCACCACACGCTGTATATGTCGGCGATGCTGGCGGTAATTCTGTCGGTAGGCGGCATTCACGGCTTCTGGCTGGTGCTGATTGGTTCGCTGATTCTCGGCACCATGATGGTGGTTTGCCCGGCGATTCTGCAGCCGTTCACCCGCAAAATTACCAACTCGGACGATCTGGCGCTCGGCCACTTTGGCTCAACCGGTTATCTGCTCTCCGCGTTAGTGGGCAAAATGGTCGGTAAAGGCAGCCCGTCGATTGAAGAGCTGAAGGTGCCAAAAACCCTCAACTTCCTGCGCGACTCATCGGTAGCGATTTCGCTGACCATGATGATTCTGTTTATCGCGCTGGTTCTGGTTGCCGGTAAAGAATTCACCGAAAGCATCAGTGGCGGCCAAAACTACATTGTGTTCGCCATCATTCAGTCGATCACCTTTGCTGCGGGCGTCTATATCATCCTCGCCGGTGTGCGCATGGTGATTGCCGAAATCGTGCCGGCCTTTAAAGGTATCGCCGATAAGCTGGTACCCAACGCCAAACCGGCGCTGGATTGCCCAACCGTGTTCCCGTTCGCGCCGAATGCGGTGATCATCGGCTTCCTGTCGAGCTTCTCCGCCGGCTTGATCAGCATGTTCCTGTGTCCGCTGTTTGGTCTGAGCGTTATTGTTCCGGGTCTGGTACCGCATTTCTTCTGCGGTGCGACCGCCGGCGTCTACGGCAATATCACTGGCGGACGTCGCGGCGCAGTGATCGGCGCCTTTGTGCAAGGCTTGCTGATCTCCTTCCTGCCAGCGATTCTGCTGCCGCTGATGGGCGGCCTCGGCTTCGCTTCCACCACCTTCGGTGATGCCGACTTCGGCATTGTTGGTATTGTGCTCGGCCACATTATTTCGTTCTTCCATTGATGTCATCAACAGCGCCTGCGGGCGCTGTTGTTGTAATGAGGAAATAAGTTATGCAAGCCAAATTCTCCCCCTCCTTAATGTGCATGGATCTCACGCGTTTTCGCGAGCAGGTTGAAGCGATGAATAGCACCGCTGCCTTTTATCATGTCGATATTATGGATGGCAGCTATGTGAAGAATATTACGCTGTCGCCGTTCTTTATTGAGAACCTGCGTAAAATTACTGATGTACCAATTGATGTGCATTTAATGGTAAATCATCCGGAAGATATTATCCCAATGTGCATTGAGGCCGGCGCAGATATTATTAGCTTCCACCCGGAAACCGCTAATAACAAAATTTTCCGCCTGCTGACGCAAATTAAAGACGCAGGCCGTCGCTGCGGCGTGGTGTTAAATCCGGCCACACCGGCAGAAACTATTCGTGAATATGCGCACCTGCTGGATAAAGTCACGGTGATGTCAGTGGATCCGGGTTTCGCCGGGCAGACATTTATCCCGCAAACGCTGAATAAGATTCGCCAGTTGATCGCCATGCGCGAAGAGCACGGTTATCACTATCTGACCGAAATTGATGGTTCATGCAACGCACGCACCTTCCGGCAGATTGCTGCTTCAGGCGTGGATGTGTTTATTGTGGGCACGTCAGGTTTGTTTAATCTGGATGACGATGTCGCGCAGGCGTGGCAGAAGATGGAGAGCATTTTCGCCGAGGAAACCGCAGCTGCGTAAACCTGCACATATCGTAGCGGCGCAATTTATTGCGCGATAAATCGCGCCGCGACAAAATGTGCACAATCAATGATCTGTTAACGCCCCAGCTCATTCAGCGATTTATCCAGCGCGCCCACCAGCCAGTCGATATCCGCTTCCTGGAACGCCAACGGCGGACGCAACTTCAGCACGTTGCCGTAAGGTCCCGCCACTGACGTCAGCACGCGGTGTTCGCGCAGTTTCTCGATCAAATCCAGCGCCAGCGCTTTATCCGGCGTTTTACTGGCGCGATCCTGCACCAGTTCGAAACCAATAAACAGGCCCGCACCGCGCACGTCGCCGATCGACTCGTGGCGATCCATCAGTTTCTGCAGTTCACTCAACAGCCTGGCGCCCACCACGCGGCTGTGCTCCTGCAAGCCCTCTTCTTTAATTACCGTCAGCACCGCTTGCGCGGCGGCCATCGCCACCGGATTACCGCCAAAGGTGTTGAAGTAAGGAATCTCATCGCTGAATGCGGCCAGCACATCGCTTTTCGCCAGCAGTCCCGAAACCGGAATGCCGTTGCCCATTGGCTTGCCGGTGGTGATCACATCGGGCACCACGCCGTGACGCGCAAAGCCCCAGAACGCATCGCCGGTACGACCAAAGCCCGGCTGCACTTCATCGGCAATGAAAATCCCGCCGTTGGCATGCACTACATCGACCGCTTTTTGCAGAAAGCCGCGCGGGTTCGGCAATACGCCATCGGATGAGAAGATCGAGTCAGCGAGGAAGCCGGCAAACTTAATGCCGTGCGCTTTCATATCGTCAATCTGCTGCTGGATTTCATTGGCAAACCACTCGCCGAGATCGGGCGCATTCACGCGATAGGCATCCGGCGGTGAAACCAGACGCGTGGTTGCCGCCAACGGCTGTCCGCTGCCGAGCGCGGGCGACACACCTGACGTGAGATCGCTGGTGCCGTGATACGCCTCCTGCGACACGATAATGCCGGTGCCGCCGCTGAAAGCCCGCGCCACGCGGATCGCCAAATCGTTGGCTTCCGAACCGGTGCACATATACATGGCGCGATCAATGGCATCTGGCGTGGTCGCCAGCAGCTCTTCGGTGTAATCGAGAATGCGTTCGTGCAGATAGCGCGTGTGGGTGTTCAGCATCTTCATCTGCTGATTCACCGCCTCAATCACCGCCGGATGGCAGTGACCAATGCTCGCCACGTTGTTGTACACATCAAGATATTTATCACCGGCGGCATCCCACAAATACTGCCCTTCGCCGCGCACTAAGTGCACCGGCTTGCGGTAAAACAGGCGATACGACTCGCCCAACACTTTGCTGCGCTTGTCGGTTAGCTTGCGGGTTGCCGCATCCAGTCCGTCGGCGTGCTCAGCACGAAAACTGTTGGTATCCATGATGGTAGAACGTGTAGCCATGGTAACTCCCGTTGCGAAGGTGAAAGGGGTGCATGCGAAATCGCCGTTTGCCAATATCATGCCTGCTTTGGCGACAAATGCAACCAAATACACAAATACAACCAAATACACATGACGGCGCAATGACACTCAGGTAAGCTTAGGCCCAGGTTGAACACGCCACAGGGAAAAGTCATGCTGCAGGAAACCCGCTTACACCGCATTCGCGCGCTGCTGACCACGCAACATCAGCTCAGCACCGAACGCATCATCAATGAGCTTGGCATCTCGCGCGAAACCGCGCGGCGCGACATTATTGAGCTGGAAGCGCAGGGATTGGCGCGGCGGGTGCATGGCGGTTTGGTCGCCGTCGATAGCCAGCCAGAGCCGCCGCTGCAGGTGCGCCGTAACGCGCAGGCGAAAGAGAAACGCGCAATTGCGGTTGCTGCCGCGCAACATCTCCAGCCCGGCCAAACGCTGTTCCTTGATGCCGGCACCACCACCACCATGCTGGCCGAACAACTGCGCACCATGTCGGGTTTAACCATCATCACTAACAGCCTGCAGGCCGCGCTGGCGCTGAGCGCAGCGGAAGAGCATGAGACGCTGAATAATCAGGTGATTTTAATTGGCGGCATGATGATGGCAGGCGCGCAGCAAACGCGCGGGGAGATGACGATTGGGGAAATTTATCGTTATCGCGCCGATGTCGCGTTGCTTTCGCCGGTCGGCATCGATGCGAAAAACGGTGCCAGCAGTTTTCATCCCCACGAAGCGGCGATTGCCCGCGCCATGGTACAGCAGGCAAACCGCACCATTTTACTGGCGGATCACAGCAAACTCGGCGTGATGAGCCGCACCGTTTATGCAGCGATTGCGGAAATCGATCTGCTGATCTGCGACAGCGGCGCGGTAAAACCCGGCGCGCTGACGGCACTGCAACAAGCGCTGCCGCAGGTGCAGGTGGTTTAACGCAGCCGCTGCGGATGGCTGTAAACCGTGGCGCGGCCCGGTTTACTAAAGCCGACTAGCGTGAGATTGCAGCGTTCGGCCACCTCAACGGCGAGCTGTGTCGCAGCCGATACCGCGAACAGAATCTCCACGCCGCACATGGCGGATTTCTGCACCATCTCATAGCTGGCGCGGCTGGAAACCAGCACCGCGCCCTGCTGCCACGGCTGCTGGCTGCGATTCCCCAGCAGTTTATCCAGCGCCACATGGCGACCGACATCTTCATACCCGCCCTGCAATTCGCCTTGCGGTGACATCCACGCCGCCGCGTGCGTGCAGCCGGTGAGGTTGCCGATCGGCTGGTAGTCGCGCAGCTGCGCCAGGCCTTTATCCAGATTGGCTAAATCAAAGGTTTGGCTGAACGGCAGCGGCTGTAATGGCTTACCGATTTGATCAAGTTGCTCCACGCCACACACGCCGCAGCCGGTACGGCCAGCCATGGCGCGGCGCTGCTCTTTCAGCGCCATAAAGCGGCGGCTGGAGAGTTCAATCTGTACTTCAATGCCATTACAGCCCGGAACCACATCGATACCGTAGATTTCATCCGGGCGCGCAATAATGCCTTCCGAGAGCGAGAAACCTATCGCAAAAGCTTCCAAATCATTGGGTGTCGCCATCATCACAACGTGCGAAATGCCGTTATAGACCAGCGCCACCGGCACTTCCTGCGCCAGCCAGTCTGTTTCCGCAAGGCTGATATCACGCCGCTGATGCACCTGCGCCTGCACCGCTCCTGAGATCTTATTCACATTAATGTGACTTTCCTGCTCATTCTCTGTCACTTTTTTCGCCTCACATAACAACCTTACTAAAGTAGTGGTAATATTAGGTCGCTATTGCCGCAATATTCGTCGGGTTATTGTGACGCCCGATTCACTGCTCTGCAAAAGTAAAAATCATTCATGTTGAAAGGATAATCCATGAACGTCAGCCGAAGAAAATTCTTCAAGGTCTGTGCTGGCGGTATGGCAGGAACAACGGCAGCGCTGCTTGGCTTTGCGCCAGAGGTAGCGCTGGCGGAAACGCGACAGTATAAACTGCTGCGCGCACGCGAAACCCGTAACACCTGCACTTACTGCTCAGTTGGCTGTGGCTTGTTAATGTACAGCCTCGGTGACGGCGCGAAAAACGCCAAAGAGACCATTTTCCACATTGAAGGGGATCCGGATCATCCGGTGAGCCGCGGCGCATTGTGCCCGAAAGGCGCAGGCCTGCTCGACTTCATCCACAGTGAAAGTCGCCTGCAATACCCGGAATACCGCGCGCCAGGCTCCGATAAATGGCAGCGCATTAGCTGGGACGATGCCTTTGATCGCATCGCCAGGCTGATGAAAGCGGACCGCGACGCTAACTTCGTGGCGCAAAACGCTGCGGGCGTGACGGTAAACCGTTGGCTCTCCACCGGCATGCTGTGTGCTTCCGCATCCAGCAACGAAACCGGCTACTTAACCCAGAAATTTACCCGATCGCTCGGCATGTTAGCGGTCGACAACCAGGCACGCGTTTGACACGGACCAACGGTAGCAAGTCTTGCTCCAACATTTGGTCGCGGTGCGATGACCAATCACTGGGTCGACATCCGTAATGCCAATCTGATCGTTGTGATGGGCGGGAACGCCGCTGAAGCGCATCCTGTGGGATTCCGCTGGGCGATGGAAGCCAAGATTCACAACAAAGCCAAACTGATTGTTATCGATCCGCGCTTCACGCGTACGGCATCGGTAGCCGATTTCTATACGCCGATTCGTTCGGGCACCGACATCACTTTCCTGTCGGGCGTACTGCTGTGGCTGATACAAAACGACAAAATCCAGCATGAATATGTGCAGGCGTACACCAATGCCAGCCTGATCGTGCGCGAGGATTATCATTTTGAAGATGGCCTGTTCAGCGGCTACGACGAAGAGAATCGCAAATACGACAAAACCAGCTGGAACTACGAGCTGGACGCCGACGGCTTCGCCAAACGCGACACCACGCTCACGCATCCGCGCTGCGTATGGAACCTGCTGAAGCAGCACGTTAGCCGTTACACGCCAGAAATTGTTGAACGCATCTGCGGCACGCCAAAAGCGGACTTCCTGCACGTGTGTGAACTGATTGGCGAAACCAGCGCGCGCGATCGCACCACCTCGTTCCTGTATGCGCTCGGCTGGACGCAGCACTCGGTCGGTGCGCAGAACATCCGCACCATGGCGATGATTCAGCTGCTGCTCGGCAACATGGGCATGATTGGCGGCGGCATCAATGCGCTGCGCGGTCACTCGAATATTCAGGGTCTGACCGATCTCGGTTTGCTGTCGCAAAGTTTGCCGGGTTACATGACTTTGCCGTCGGAAAAACACACCGATCTGCAGAGTTATCTTGCTGCCAACACGCCGAAAGCGCTGCTGCCGGGCCAGGTAAACTACTGGAGCAACTACCCGAAATTCTTTGTCAGCCAGATGAAAGCCTTCTTCGGCGACAAAGCCCAGGCGGAAAACAGCTGGGGCTTCGACTGGTTGCCGAAGTGGGATAAAGGTTACGACGTGCTGCAGTACTTCGAGATGATGTCGCAAGGCAAGGTCAACGGCTATCTGTGCCAGGGCTTCAACCCGGTGGCGTCGTTCCCGAACAAGCGCAAAGTGATTGATTCACTGTCGAAGCTGAAGTTCCTCGTCACCATCGACCCGCTCAACACCGAAACTGCCACCTTCTGGGAGAATCACGACGAGTTTAACGATGTTGATCCGTCAAAAATTCAGACCGAAGTGTTCCGTTTGCCTTCCACCTGCTTCGCCGAAGAGAACGGTTCAATCGTTAACTCCGGCCGCTGGCTGCAGTGGCACTGGAAAGGTCAGGATGCACCGGGCGAAGCGCTCAATGACGGCGAGATTCTTTCCGGCATCTATTCACGCCTACGCAAAATGTACGCCAGTGAGGGCGGCGCATTGCCTGAGCAAGTGCTGAACATGAGCTGGAACTACCTGACGCCAGAAAATCCGGCGCCGGAAGAAGTGGCTATGGAGAACAACGGCAAAGCGCTGGCGGATGTATACGATGACAAAGGCACGCTGCTGGTGAAAAAAGGCCAACAGCTCAGCACCTTTGCCCATCTGAAAGATGACGGCAGCACCAGCAGCGGTTGCTGGATTTTCGCCGGCAGCTGGACGCCGGACGGCAACCAGATGGCGCGCCGCGACAACACCGATCCCACCGGTTTGGGCAATACGCTGAACTGGAGCTGGGCGTGGCCGCTCAACCGCCGCATTCTCTACAACCGCGCCTCGGCTGATCCGCAAGGCAATCCGTGGGATCCGAAACGTCAGATCCTGAAGTGGGATGGCAGCAAATGGGGCGGCATGGATGTGCCGGACTACAGCGCCGCCGCACCCGGCAGCGATGTCGGGCCGTTCATTATGCAGCCGGAAGGCATGGGCCGCCTGTTTGCGCTCGATAAAATGGCCGAAGGTCCGTTCCCGGAACACTACGAGCCGTTTGAAACGCCAATCGGCACCAACCCGCTGCATCCGAACGTGGTATCCAACCCGGCGGCGCGCGTGTTCAAGGACGATTTGGCATCGATGGGCCAGGCGGAGCAGTTCCCGTATGTCGGCACCACTTATCGTCTCACCGAGCATTTCCATTACTGGACCAAACACGCGCGGCTCAATGCCATCGCGCAGCCGGAACAGTTTATTGAAATCGGCGAGAAGCTGGCCAACAAGCTGGGCATCGCGCAGGGCGACACGGTGAAAGTGAGCTCCAATCGCGGCTACATCAAAGCCAAAGCGGTGGTCACTAAGCGCATCCGTCCACTCAACGTCGACGGCAAAATCGTCGATACCATCGGCATTCCGATTCACTGGGGTTATCAGGGCGTGGCGAAAAAAGGCTTTATCGCTAATACCCTGACGCCGTTTGTCGGTGATGCCAACACGCAGACGCCAGAATTTAAGGCGTTCCTGGTCAACGTCGAGAAGGTGTAAGGAGAACGAATATGGCTTATCAATCTCAAGACATTATCCGCCGCTCCGCCACCAATGGACTCACGCCTGCCCCGCAGGCACGTAACCATCAGCAGGAAGTGGCGAAACTGATCGACGTGACCACCTGCATCGGCTGCAAAGCGTGTCAGGTGGCGTGCTCGGAGTGGAACGATATCCGCGATGAAGTGGGACATAACGTTGGGGTGTACGACAATCCTGCCGATTTGACCGCCAAATCCTGGACGGTGATGCGCTTCTCAGAAGTGGAGGAGAACGGCAAGTTAGAGTGGCTGATCCGCAAGGATGGCTGCATGCACTGCGCCGATCCCGGCTGCCTGAAAGCCTGCCCATCTGAAGGCGCGATTATTCAGTACGCCAACGGCATCGTCGATTTTCAGTCAGAACAGTGCATTGGCTGCGGCTACTGCATTGCGGGCTGTCCGTTCGATGTGCCGCGTCTGAATAAAGAGGACAACCGCGTGTATAAATGCACGCTGTGCGTCGATCGTGTCAATGTCGGTCAGGAACCGGCGTGCGTGAAAACCTGCCCGACCGGCGCGATTCACTTCGGCAGCAAAAGCGATATGCAGGCGCTGGCCGGTGAACGCGTGGCCGAGCTCAACACGCGCGGCTATGCCAACGCCGGCTTGTACGATCCGGAAGGCGTCGGCGGTACGCACGTGATGTACGTGCTGCACCACGCCAACAAACCGCAGCTCTATCACGGTTTGCCGGATAATCCGAGCATCAGCCCGGCGGTAACGTTCTGGAAAGGGATCTGGAAACCGCTGGCGGCGATCGGTTTTGCCGCTACCTTTGCTGCATCCGTGTTCCACTACGTTGGCGTAGGGCCAAACCGCGTGGAAGAGGATGAGGACGAGAACCTGCACGAAAAAGAGGAGCGCGAATAATGAAAAAACGCGATCGTCTGGTGCGCTACAGCGCACCGGAACGCATCAATCACTGGATTGTGGCGTTCTGTTTTGTGCTCGCCGCGCTGAGCGGACTGGGTTTCTTTTTCCCGTCATTTAACTGGCTGATGCACGTGCTCGGCACGCCGCAGTTGGCGCGTATCCTGCATCCGTTTGTTGGCACGGTGATGTTTGCCGCCTTTATCATCATGTTCTTACGCTATTGGAAACATAATCTGATCAATCGCGAAGACCTGGTTTGGGCGAAAAACATCCACAAAATCGTGCAAAACGAAGAGGTCGGCGATACCGGCAAATACAACTTCGGGCAGAAGTGTGTGTTCTGGGCTGCTATCATCAGCTTAGTCTTGCTGCTGGTGAGCGGAATTGTTATCTGGCGCCCGTACTTTGCCGGTGCCTTCACTATTCCGCTGATTCGCATCGCGCTAGTGGTGCATTCGGTCTCAGCTGTGGCGCTGATCGTGGTGATTATGGTGCACATTTACGCCGCCTTGTGGGTAAAAGGCACCATTACCGCCATGGTTGAGGGCTGGGTTCCGGCCGCGTGGGCGAAGAAACATCACCCACGCTGGTATCGCGAGCAGCGCCAACGCCAAACACAACAGGAAAAACGTCCCTGATGAGTATTCGCATCATCCCGCAGGACCAGCTGGAGAAAAGCGAAAAGCACACGGCGGAGCAAGTTCCGCCGTTACTTTTCCCCCGGCTGAAAAATCTGTATAGCCGCCGTGCGGCACGTTTGCGCGACCTGGCCGCGAAGAATCCGCTGGGTGATTACCTGCGCTTTGCCGCGGTGATCGCCGAGGCGCAGGAGATCGTGCTGTATGACCATCCGCTACAGCTTGATCTGCAGCAGCGGCTGACGCAGAGCGCCGAGCAGGGCAAACCGCCGCTCGATATCCACACCTATCCGCGCGATGCGCACTGGCAGCGTTTGCTGCATTCGCTGATCGCCGAGCTGAAGCCAGAGATGAGCGGCCAGGCGCTGGCAGTGCTGGAGAATCTGGAAAAATCCTCCACTACCGAACTGGAAAATCTGGCACATGCGCTGCTGGAAGGCGATTTCGCACAGGTGAGCAGCGACAAATCGCCGTTCATCTGGGCGGCGTTGTCGATTTACTGGGCGCAGATGGCAGCATTAATTCCCGGCAAAGCGCGTGCGGAATACGGTGAGCATCGCCAGTTCTGTCCGGTATGCGCCAGCGTGCCGGTCACCAGCGTGGTGCACATGAGCGTGGGTCAGCAAGGGCTGCGCTATCTGCACTGCAATCTGTGTGAAAGCGAATGGTATGTGGTGCGCAGCAAGTGCTCCAACTGTGAACAAACCGGCGATCTGCATTACTGGTCGCTGGACAGCGAAAAAGCGGCGGTGAAAGCAGAGAGTTGCGGCGATTGCGGTACCTACCTGAAGATGTTGTATCAGGAGAAGGATCCCGCCGTAGAGCCGGTGGCCGATGATTTGGCCTCGCTGGTGCTGGATGCCCGCATGGAGCAGGAAGGATTCGCCCGCAGCAGTCTGAATCCGTTTATGTTCCCCGGCGATTAGCTTTTTCCATGTTTCTACGGTCCGTAGCGGCGCGATTTATCGCGCATTGTGCCAGCGCGCCGCCAGGGATATGTGCGGTTTGTTATCGCGTATTTTCATTCAACACGGAGGCGCACGATGAAACTGATTGGCAGCTACACCAGCCCTTTTGTCCGCAAAATATCAGTGATATTGCTGGAAAAAGGCCTGGTTTTCGAATTCGTTAATCACTCTCCGTGGATCGATGACAGCGATGTACCGCAGTACAATCCGCTGGGCAAAGTACCGGCGCTGATTGACGACAACCAGCTCACCTGGTTCGACTCTTCGATCATCGCGCAAGTCATTGAGCTGCGCGGCGATGCGCCTGCGCTGCTGCCCGATGATGCGCTGCATGCGTTGCACATCCGCCAGCTGGAAAAACTGGCCGACGGCATCAACGATGCGGCGGTGATGATCGTGCGCGAGCAGATGCGTCCCGGCGATCAGCAATCTGAAGAGGTGCTGCTGCGCAACCGTGACAAAATCCAACGCGGCCTCGATGCGCTAGAAACCGCCGCCGCCCAAGGCGAATGGCTCAATAGCGGCACGCTCAATCTGGCCGATATCGCCACCGGCTGCATGATTGGATACCTCAACTTCCGCCGCGTGCTGCCAAACTGGTGCGTAAATCGCCCGGCGCTGGTGAAGCTGGCCGAAAACCTGTTTGCGCGCGAAAGCTTTGCCCGCACCGTTCCGCCCTCTCTGTAAGTCACCCGATGAAAACCCTGTACAGCCAATTACCTGCTATCGACAGCCTGCTGCGCGATCCCGCGCTGCAGCCGCTGCTTGCCGATCACGGAACCGCCTTCGCTACGCGCCAGCTGCGCAGCATGCAGCAGGAAGCGCGCGACCACATTCAGCAGCACCAAACCTTGCCAGAGTGGCACCTGAACTGGCCGGATGAAGCGCTGCGCCGTATCCAGCAACAGCAGCAAAGTGCGCTGCGTCCGGTGTTCAATCTCACCGGCACCCTACTGCACACCAATCTTGGCCGCGCACAGCTGAGCGATCGCGCTATCGACGCGGTGGTGAATTGCCTGCGTCAGCCGGTCACGCTGGAATACGCGCTGGATGAAGCGGCGCGTGGCCACCGCGATCGTGCGGTTAGCGCGCTGCTGAGCGAGTTAACCGGCGCGGAAGCGGCCTGTATCGTTAACAACAATGCCGCCGCCGTGTTATTGATGCTGGCCGCGTTAGCGCCGGGGCGCGAAGTGATTGTCTCGCGCGGCGAGCTGGTGGAAATTGGCGGCGCCTTCCGCATTCCTGACGTGATGCGCCAGGCGGGCTGCAAACTGGTGGAAGTAGGCACCACCAACCGCACGCACCTGAAAGATTATCGCGCCGCCATCGCGGAAAACAGCGGCCTGCTGATGAAGGTGCACACCAGCAATTATCAGATTCAGGGCTTTACCCATGCGGTAACGGAAGCAGAGCTGGTTGCGCTGGGTGACGCTTATCAATTGCCGGTGATCACCGACCTTGGCAGCGGATCGCTGATCGATATGACCGAATTTGGTCTGCCGGCTGAACCGATGCCGCAGCAGCTGATCGCCGCAGGCGTCAGTCTGGTAAGTTTCTCCGGCGACAAACTGCTCGGCGGTCCGCAGGCGGGGATTATCGTCGGCAAGCAGACGCTGATTGATCAGCTCCAGTCGCATCCGCTGAAACGCGCGCTGCGCGTCGACAAAATGACGCTCGCGGCGCTGGAAGCCACGCTACAGCTCTATCGTCAGCCGGAAACGCTGCGTGAAGCCCTGCCGACGCTGCGGCTGCTCACCCGTCCAGCGCAGGATATTCAGCAACAAGCTGAACGATTGCTGCCCGCGTTACAACAGATTTATCGAGATGACTTTTCGCTGGCGATTGCGCCCTGTTCATCCCAAATCGGCAGCGGATCGCTACCGGTTGAACGCCTTCCCAGTTTCGCCCTCACCTTCACGCCACGCGATGGGCGCGGTAGCCAGCTCGTCAATTTGTCACAGCGTTGGCGCAGCTTAGCGCGCCCGGTGATTGGCCGCATCCAGGAAGGCAAACTGTGGCTGGATCTGCGCTGCCTTGATGATGAAAGCGCGCTGATTCAGGCCTTAGCGTCATGATTATTGCCACCGCTGGACACGTCGATCACGGCAAAACCGCGCTGCTACAGGCATTGACCGGCGTGGATGCCGATCGCCTGCCGGAAGAGAAACGGCGCGGCATGACCATCGATCTCGGCTACGCGTACTGGCCGCAGCCGGATGGTCGCGTGCTCGGCTTTATTGATGTGCCAGGCCACGAGAAATTTCTCGCCAATATGCTGGCGGGCATTGGCGGCATTCATCATGCGCTGCTGGTGGTGGCCTGCGACGATGGCGTGATGCCGCAAACCCGCGAACATTTGCAATTGCTGAGCCTGGCCGGACAGCCGCCGCTCAGCGTGGCGCTGACCAAAGCCGATCGCGTGGACGAAGCGCGCATCGCGGAAGTCCAGCAGCAGGTGGCGCAGCTCACGCAGCAACTCGGCTGGCTGGCGGTGCCGCAATTTGTCACCAGCAGCCACACCCAGCAAGGCATCGACGCGCTGCGCCAGCATCTCAGCACGCTGGCGGAACCGGCCTTCGACTCTCGTTACCGTTTCCGTCTCGCTATCGATCGCGCCTTCACGCTGAAAGGCAGCGGATTGGTGGTCACCGGCACCGCGCTGTCGGGCGAAGTGAACGTCGGCGATACTCTTTGGCTTAGCAGCCTGAATCTGCCGCTGCGCGTGCGCGCGCTGCATGCGCAGAACCAATCGGTGACGCGCGCGCAAGCCGGTGAACGTATCGCATTGAATATCGTCGGCGATGTGGAAAAAGCGCAGATCGCGCGCGGCGACTGGCTGCTGTCACAGGCCAGAGCGGAAGGCACCACGCGCTTAACCGTGGCGCTGCGCTTGCTGCAGCCGCTGAAGAGCGCGTCGCAGCCGATTCATCTCCACCACGCCGCCAGCCACGTCACTGGACGCATTACGCTGCTGGCGGATGATGTCGCGGAACTGGTGCTGAACCAACCGCTGTGGCTGGCCGAGAACGATCGGCTGATTATCCGCGACAACAACGCACAGCACACGCTGGGCGGCGCGCGCGTGCTGCTGCTCAACAGTAAAAAGCGCGGCAAACGTCAGGCGGAGTATCTTGCCTGGCTGCAGCAGCTGGCCGCCGCACAAGATGATGACGCCAGCCTGCAGGCGCATCTGGCCTATCAACCGACAGAACGGCGTGACCTGGCGTGGGCGCGCCAGCTTACCGAGCCCGCGCTGGATGCACTGATCAAGCATGCAGCGCCGGTGCAGCTTGATAGCGCGCTGATGAGTGCCGCGCAGGCAGCACAATGGCGGCAAAAGCTGCTGGAATCGCTGGCGCATTTTCATCAGCAGCATCCCGAGGTGCCGGGCATCGGCCACGATCGTTTGCGTCGTGTGGCAATGCCGCATCAGCCTGCGGAATGGGTGTTAGCGCTGATTGATCAACTGCTGGCGCAAGGTCAGCTACAACAGCGACAAGGCTGGCTGCATCTGCCCGACTTCGAACCGCGCTTTAATCCGCATGAAGAAGCTCTTTGGCAGCAGGTCGGCCCGCTGTTTGGCGATCAGCCGCTGTGGGTGCGCGATATCGCGCTGGCGCTGCAGCAGGATGAACAGGCGATTCGCTCGCTGCTGCTCACTGCTGCGCGGCTCGGACATATCACCGCGATCGTTCGCGATCGCTACTATCGCAGCGACCAGATCCAGATCTTCGCCGATCTGATTCGGAGCCGTGCCGCGCAAGAGGGCAGCACCAGCGCCGCCGACTTCCGCAACCAGCTTGGCACCGGGCGCAAAGTGGCGATACAGATTCTGGAATTCTTCGACCGCAGCGGCTTCACCCGCCGCCGTGGTAACGATCATCTGTTGCGCGACGACCGCCTGTTTCCCGTATCATCTGCCTAAAATCTCTCGCGTTGCCTCGCAGTTCAGCTTGTAACTGCGCTGCAACGTACATTCCCTGTTGCGCAAAAAAGTGCCAGAATGTAAGAAATACTCTTACACTGGATAACGATGATGGCACGTACCATGACGATCGATTTAGGCGATGAACTGCGCGAGTTTGTTGAATCTCTGGTTGAATCCGGCGACTACCGTACGCAAAGCGAAGTGGTGCGCGACTCGCTACGCTTGCTGCGTGAGAAGCAGGCGGAATCAAAGCTGGAAAAGCTCAGAGAGTTGGTCAGAGAGGGCTTTGAAAGCGGCCCGGGAAAAGAGTGGGATCATGAAGATTTTCTAAGACGAGCAAAAGCCAGGGTAGGCATTTATGAAAAGGACCATCACGATAAAACCGGAAGCTGATGCAGATCTAATGAAGATCTGGATTTATGGCTACTGGAATTATGGAGAGCAGTTAGCTGATGACTATAGCGCCAGATTCGCTCAGCTCTTCGACAAACTCGCCATGTTTGATTTAGGTCGTAAACGACCGGATTTAGGTCAGCAGATCTATTCGCTGCCTTTCGAACAGCATATTGTGATCTACCGCGCTGAAGTGGATGAAATTTTCATCGGGCGTATCTTGCACCACTCGCAGGACGTTAGCGCCGAGTTTTGAAAACAAAAAAGGGACGATCTCTCGTCCCCTTTATTTTGTAGCATCGCCATTCATGGCGACCACGCCAATTACTGCAGCAGTGAAATATCCGCCACCTGCAGGAACAGCTGGCGCAGCTGTGCCAGCAGCGTCAGACGGTTAATACGCACCGCCTGATCGTCAGCGTTCACCATCACTTTATCGAAGAAGTTATCTACCGCTTCACGCAGCTGCGCCAGTTCAACCAGCGCATCCTGATAGCGACCTTCTGCAAAGTACGGCTGCAGCTTGTCGCCCAGCGCGGTCACGAAGGTCGCCAGTTGGATCTCTTCGTTCTCTTTCAGCAGGGAAGCCTGCACGCTGTCGTTCAGGGTTTCGGTCGATTTCGCCAGGATGTTCGACACACGTTTGTTGGCAGCAGCCAGCGTGGCGGCCGCTTCCAGCGTACGGAAGTGCGAAACCGCCTTCATGCGCGCATCGAAATCAGCCGGACGGGTTGGACGACGCGCCAGCACCGCCTGAATGGTGTCAACGCTGTGGCCCTCTTCCTGATACCAGGTACGGAAACGGCCCAGCATAAAGTCGATCACTTCATCGACCACTTTGGCGTTGCTCAGCTTGCTGCCGTACAAACGCACCGCTTCTTCGGTCAGCGTTTGCAGATCGAGCGGCAGGTTTTTCTCCACGATGATACGCAGCACGCCCAGCGCAGCACGGCGCAGTGCGAACGGATCTTTGTCGCCTTTCGGATGCTGACCGATACCGAAGATACCCGCGAGGGTGTCCATTTTGTCGGCAATCGCCACGGCGCAGGCCACAGGATTTGACGGCAGATCGTCACCGGCAAAGCGCGGCTGATACTGCTCATTCAGCGCCACCGCCACATCTTCCGCTTCGCCATCGTGGCGCGCGTAGTGCATGCCCATCACGCCCTGGGTGTCGGTGAACTCGAAGACCATGTTGGTCATCAGGTCACATTTCGACAGCAAGCCCGCGCGGGTAGCGTGGTTCACATCAGCGCCAATCTGCGCGGCAATCCAGCCAGCCAGCGCCTGAATGCGATCGGTTTTATCACGCAGCGTACCCAGCTCTTTCTGGAACAGTACGGTTTCCAGACGCGGCAGATTATCTTCCAGACGCTTTTTGCGGTCGGTGTTGAAGAAGAACTCGGCATCCGCCAGACGCGGGCGCACCACCTTCTCGTTACCGGCGATAATCTGCTGTGGATCTTTGGATTCGATGTTGGTGACGAAGATGAAATTCGGCAGCAGCTTGCCCGCCGCGTCGTACACCGGGAAGTACTTCTGGTCACCTTTCATGGTGTAAACCAGCGCTTCAGCTGGCACCGCGAGGAACTTCTCTTCGAATTTCGCCGTCAGCACCACCGGCCACTCCACCAGCGAGGTCACTTCTTCCAGCAGGCTTTCGCTCAGATCGGCGATGCCGCCAATTTTCTGCGCTGCCGCTTCCGCATCCGCTTTGATTTTGGCTTTACGCGCCGCGTAATCCGCCACCACTTTACCGCGCTCCAGCAGCAGCTGCGGATACTGATCGGCGTGGTCGATGGTGAATTCTGGCTCGCCCATAAAGCGATGACCGCGAATCACGCGATCGGACTCAATACCGAGAATCTTCGCGGGAATCAGCTCATCGCCGAGCAGCAGCGTAACGGTGTGCACCGGACGCACAAACTGCACGTCGCTCGCGCCCCAGCGCATCAGCTTAGGAATTGGCAGCTTGCTCAGCGCGGTAGCCACCATAGCGGGCAGCAGCGCCTGCGCGCTTTCGCCGGTGATGGCAGCGCGATGCACCAGCCATTCACCTTTATCCGTGCTCAGACGTTCGGCCTGCGCCACGGTGATGCCGTTACCACGCGCCCAACCTTCGGCCGCTTTGGTGGCGTTGCCATCGGCATCAAACGCGGCGGCGATAGCCGGGCCACGTTTTTCAACTTCGCGATCCGGCTGCGCGGCAGCCAGCTGGGCCACTTTCAGCGCCAGACGGCGCGGAGCAGCAAACCAGCTCACTTCGCCGTGCGCCAGACCGGCGCTATCAAGTTCAGCAGTGAAATGCGCAGCAAAGGCTTCCGCCAGACTGCGCAGCGCTTTCGGAGGCAACTCTTCGGTGCCAATTTCCACCAGGAAAGTTTTATCGGTCATGGCTGCCTCTTACTTGTTTTTATTGCACATCGGGAAGCCAAGCGCCTCACGGGACGCATAATAGGCTTCCGCCACGGCTTTCGTCAGGGTGCGGATACGCAGGATATAACGCTGGCGTTCGGTAACCGAAATCGCTTTGCGGGCATCCAGCAGGTTAAAGCTGTGCGCCGCTTTCAGAATGCGCTCGTAAGCCGGCAGCGGCAGCGGTTTTTCCAGCGCCAGCAGCTGCTGCGCTTCTTTCTCATACTGCTCGAAGCAGGTGAAAAGGAAGTCAACGTCAGCGTATTCAAAGTTATAGGTCGACTGCTCCACTTCGTTCTGATGGAACACTTCGCCGTAGGTGGTTTTACCGAACGGACCGTCGCTCCACACCAGATCGTAAACGCTGTCTACGCCCTGAATGTACATCGCCAGGCGCTCTAAGCCGTAGGTGATCTCGCCGGTTACTGGCTTACACTCGAGGCCGCCAACCTGCTGGAAGTAAGTGAACTGCGTCACTTCCATGCCGTTCAGCCACACTTCCCAACCGAGTCCCCACGCGCCCAGCGTTGGGTTTTCCCAGTTGTCTTCGACAAAGCGAATGTCGTGGATGGTGGGATCCATACCCAGCTCTTTCAGCGACCCAAGGTACAGCTCCTGAAGGTTGTCCGGGTTGGGCTTAATCACCACCTGGAACTGGTAATAGTGCTGTAAACGGTTCGGGTTTTCACCGTAACGTCCGTCGGTCGGACGACGAGATGGCTGCACGTAAGCGGTCGCCATCGGCTCTGGGCCTAAGGCACGCAGACAGGTCATCGGGTGTGAGGTGCCGGCGCCCACTTCCATGTCCAACGGTTGGACGATGGTGCAGCCTTGACGCGCCCAGTAATCCTGCAAGGTCAGGATCAGGCCCTGAAAGGTCTTGGTATCAAACTTTTGCATGTTGAATTCGCACGCGATACGGATCGGTTAAAAAAAGAGTGCGCCAGTATACCCTTTGACCGCGGATTGTGCAGCCGGAAATCCAGGCCAATGCGCAGGCGATTACGGCAAGGTTTAGCGGGCAAAAACAGAACAATAAGAAAATCGTATACGATTCACACTCATCGCGAGCACTCAACATAAAATTTTCATTAAAATCTTACATATCATAAGCTTGATCGATATATCAGCAAATCCTATTACGTGATGAATATCACCTTTTTGACCCAATGGTTAAAAATCGCGCGTTGATACTCGTATAATCGTATACGAAATTGCGGTGAAACAGTTTTGCTTGAGATTTCACCATGAAGATTGCGTTGAGTTATCCCGGCATGAACGCCAGCGACCGCCCAATGGGGCCTGCGCCGCTCTCCGCCGCCGTGCTGCATGAACCGATGTTGTTCATTTCCGGCCAGGTGGCGATTGATCCCTACAGCGGCGAGATTATGGGCAACGACATCGCCAGCCAGACGCGTCAGGTGTTGAAAAATGTCGGCGATCTGCTGAGCGAAGCGAACATGACCTTCGACAACGTGGTCCGCGTCACTGTTTACCTGACCGATCTCAGCACGTTCAGCGCGATGAATGCCGCTTACAGTGAATTCTTCCGGTTCCCCTTCCCGGCGCGCGCCACCGTGGGCATTCAACTCAACCATCCTGACCTGCTGGTCGAGATGGAAGTGACGGCGATGCGCTGATGCATATTCACATCGAGAACGACGCCAGCGCACCGCGCGCACTCCATCTCTCTGTCGAGCAGCTGCAACTGCAACTCGACGCGCATCCGCCGTTGCGCAGCCACTTCACGCTGAGCGAAAACCGCGATCCGGCGCAGACCGCCGACTTTCTCGCCCGCTGCGACATTCTGTGGAGCGGACGTAAGCTGGCGCTCGATCAGTTCAGCACGCCGCGTCTGGGTTGGGTGCAGGTGATGTCCGCTGGCGTTGAGCAGTGGCTGGCGCACTGGCCGCAAGGCGTGACGCTCACCAATGCTTCTGGCGTACACGGCGATAAAGGTGCCGAGTTCATTTTGATGGCGGCGCTGATGTTCAACTTCGGCATTCCCGGTTTTCTGCAGGATCAGGCGCAGCGTGTGTGGCGTCCGACTTTTGGCGGCTGCGCACGCGGCAAAATCGTGCTGCTGCTGGGCGTGGGCGGCATTGGCGCCGCGGCGGCAACTCTGCTGACGGCGCAAGGCTATCGCGTGATTGGCGTGACGCGCAGCGGCCAGTGCGATGCCAACGTGGCGCGCTGCATCCGTATTGATGCGCTAGACGAGGTATTGCCGCAGGTGGATGTGGTGGTATCGACGCTGCCGCTGACGCCACAAACCCGCAATCTGTTCGATCGCCGCCGTCTCAATCTGCTGCCCGCACGCGCTGGCATCGTGATTGTTGGCCGCGCTGATGTATTTGATTACAGCGCGATGCGCGAAAAACTCAACGTAGGCGAACTGGCCGGCGCGGTGCTGGATGTCTATCCGCAAGAGCCGCTACCGGCCGACGACCCGCTGTGGCACACACCCGGCGTGGTGATGACACCGCACTGCAGCCTCGACGATCACAGCGCCTACCTCGCCGGTTGCCTTGACGTGTTTATCGATAACCTGGCGCGCTTCCGCCACGGACAACCGCTGCGTAATCAGGTTGATCCGGCACGAGGTTATTAACCCCCGATATTTCCGTAGGGTCGCCATTCATGGCGACCACCTAAAAAAGCACCAAAGACGTTCATAAATCACAAGGTCATCGCTTTCTCATTCACCAGCATCAGGGGAACCTTATTATGAAATTTGCACGCACTGCTTTGTTAATCTCTGGTCTTAGCGGCAGCTTACTGGCGGGCATCTCCAGCGCCCACGCAGCCAGCACCGATCCCATCACGCCTGCCGCCAGCGACTTCGCGGCGATGGCGCAGTGCAAAGCACTGCAAACCAAATATCCGTCGCTGAAAGGCAAAGATCTGGTCGTCGGCCTCGGCGGCTACACCAAAGGCTTTGAAGCGCCATCGGAAAAAGATCCCAGCATCATTGAAGGTCTCGATCCTTCCCTGTTCGAGCGCATCAGCAGCTGCCTCGGCGCGAAACACAGTTACCAAAGTGGCTCGTTCAACGTGCTGCTCACCTCGATCGCCAGCGGACGCGCGGATATCGGTCCGATGCTGTACGTCACCGAAGAACGCATGAAGCAGATAGCCTTCGTCGCCTCGATGCAGGTGCAGGACGGTTCGGTACTGGCACAGGGCAATCCGAAGAAAATTAACAGCGTCGATGATCTGTGCGGCAAAACCGTCGCCGCCGCTGCGGGTTCGTACGAAGCCAACAAACTGGTGCCGGAGCAAAGCGCCAAATGTAGCGCCGCCGGTAAGCCCGAAGTCAGCATGCTGATGGTGCAAAACACCGACAACAGCATTCAGGCGGTGAAAAGCGGTCGCGCGGACGTCTATCTGACCGAAGCCGGTTCCGCCGTTGCCATCGCCAAAGCGGACAAATCGCTGCAAAGCGGCTTCACCGTGGATCTGCCGATCATGGTGGGCTTCCCGATCGCCAAAGACAACGCCACGCTGCGCGCGGCGGTGCTGGACGCGATGAAGGTGATTCAGGCGAGCGGCGCACAGAAAAAACTGCTGGATTACTGGGGCCAGGGCAGCGCTGCCGAGCGTCCAGTGGTTGCGCGTGGTTAATGCATAAACTCAGCCGCCTCGGTGACGAAACCGAGGCGTTGAGGAGGATAACGCCTTGGATGATTTTCTTAAGTACCTGACTTTCCCCTACTTGTGGGAAGGCGCTGTTATCGCCGTGCAGCTGCTGATTGGCGCGCTGGCGGGCGGCATTGTGATTGGCTTTTTCCTGGCGTTAGCCAGCAGCTCAAAGCACGGGTTTATTCGCGTGCCGGTGAAGATTTACATCTATACGCTGCGCGGCACGCCGGTGCTGCTGCAGCTGATTTTGCTGTACAACGTGCTGCCGGAATTTGGTCTGCGTTTGAGCCCGTTCACCAGCGCGCTTATCGCCCTGATGATCAACGAAACCGCCTTCTGCGCCGAAATCATTCGCGGCGGCATTATGGCGACCGATCGCGATCAAAGCATGGCGGCGCAGGCGTTCGGTTATTCGCGCAGCAAAGAGATGATTCACGTGGTGATCCCGCAGGCGCTGCGCGCCATTCTGCCCACCATGGGCAATGAAACTGTCGGGCTGCTGAAATCCACCTCGCTGGCTTCGGTGGTGGGCGTCAATGAGCTGACGATGCGCGGCCAGGCGATTGTGTCGCAAAACTTCCTGTTTATTCCGGTGCTGGTCGCGTCGGGCGGCATCTACCTGATTCTTTCCACGCTGCTGGCGGGCGGTCAGTGGTGGCTGGAGAAGTTCTACAACCTTGATGAACGTGCGCGTCGGGCACGCGCGCGCCTGGCGAAACTGCCGCCGGAAGCAGACGTGATGCCGATGCAGCTACCAAAACGGCGCTGGGATACGCAAACCGCCGCGCCGGTGCTGGAAGTGAATCAGCTGTGCGTCGACTACGCCGGTAAAGCGGTACTGAAATCGCTGTCGTTAACCGTCCGTCGCGGCGAAGTGGTGGTGCTGCTTGGTCGCTCCGGTTCGGGCAAAAGTACGCTGCTGAAATCGATTCTGGCGCTGACGCCACGCAGCAGCGGCACCATTCAGACCGAAGGCCACTTCATGGGCAGCGACGAAAACGGTCGCGCACTGGCGCCGCGACATCTGCCGGTCAACCGCGCCAAGTCGGGCATTGGCATCGTGTTCCAGCACTTCGCGTTGTTTGATCATCTTACCGCGCTGGAAAACGTGATGAGCATTCTGCTGCGCGTGCAGGGCGCACAGCCGGAAATCGCGCGCGGCAAAGCGATGCGCGCGTTGAAAATGGTAGGACTCGGTGATTTCGCCGCCTCGCTGCCGCACGAACTCTCTGGCGGACAGAAACAGCGCGTCGGCATTGCGCGCGCGCTGGCGGCAGAACCGCAAATTCTGCTATTTGATGAACCGACTTCCGCGCTCGATCCCGAACTGGTGCGCGAAGTGAACCAAACCATGCGCAGCCTGGCGCAGACCGGCATCACCATGATCATCAGCACCCACGACATCGCGTTTGCGGCGGGCGTTGCCGATCGGGTGGTGTTCCTGCAGGATGGCGCGCTGATTGAAGAAGGCCCGCCGACGATGCTGCAAAATCCGCAAACGCCGGCTTTTGCCACCTTCCTTGAACATGAAAATGCTGCGGAGGCGCCACATGCCAACGCGCTTTGAACTCACGGCACGCGAGCGCCTCGGCGATGCGCTGTTCCGCTATATGCAGGGCCAACCGGCCGATGCGCTGGGTAATGAACCCGATGCCAATCAGCAGGCGCTGCGCCGCTTTCGTCTGTTACCGCGCGTGCTGCAGGGCAATGAAAGCATCGATACGCAGATTTCCCTGCACCAGCAAAACTGGTCCGCGCCGATTGGCGTCGGCGCGTTTGCCGGTGACCGTATTTTCCATGAAGAAGGGGTGCTGCCGATTGCGCGCGCCTGCAAACGTCTGCAACTGCCGCTGGTGATCTCCGAAGAGAGCGTCACAACGCTGGAGCAGATTGGTGCCGAATACGACCGCTGCTGGCTGCAACTGCGCGCGGCGGGCGATGTCGGCCGCATCAACGCCTTGATCGACCAGGCCGCGCAGGCCGGATTTAAAAATATCGTGCTCACGGTGCTGGCGCCGGTGCATCCGGTGGCCGGGTTACAGCCCGGCGGCTTCTCTATCGGCGACGCCCTGAAACAGCGCGGCTGGCACACCATCGGCGGCACGCAGCCGGGTGTTGCGCCGCTGCCGGCTTTCCCGGTGTGGCGCTGGCAGGAGATTGATGAGGTGGCGGCGCACTGCGCCGATCGCCAGCTTCCGCTGTGGCTAAAAGGCATTCTGCATCATGACGATGCGGCGCAGGCCGCGCAGCACGGCGTCAGCGGAGTGATTGCCTCAAACATCGGCCTGCGCCAGAGCGCGCGCTGGGCTACGCCGGTCGATCAGCTGCCCGATTTGCAAGCGGTGACGCGGCTGCCGCTGCTGCTGGATGGCGGCGTACGCTGCGGCAGCGATGCGGTGGTGGCGCGCTGTCTTGGCGCGTCGCTGTCGCTCAGCGTGCGCCCGATCATCAGTGCTTTAGTCGCCGGTGGCGAGAGCGCGGTGTTCGATCTGCTTTCCGGCTGGATCAATGAAGTTACGGCCATTAGTCATTGGTGCGGCGTCAGCGATATGGCGGCGCTGAACGGCAGCTTTATCACCAAGGAGCGCCACTGATGCAGACACTGATTTTCAACCAAGGCGATGCCAGCGAATCCCGCATCTATTACTGCGCGCACTATCTGGCGCACAGCCTCGGCCTGTTCGCCGCACAGCAGCTGCAGGTGATCTTCACCACCAGTGAATCAGGCGGGCATACGGTACAAGGCGGCCAGGTTCCCGCAGTGCTGAATCGCGACGCCGATCTCACGCTGGGCGGCCCGATGGTGGTGATGAAGCATTTTCAGCAGCACGGTGCAGAGTTGCAGTGTTTCTGCGCCTCGGTGGCGGCCAATCCGTGGTTTCTTGCGGCGGCGCAGGCGCAGCCCGATTTTCAGCTCAGCGATCTGCGCGGCAAACGTGTGCTGGATGTCGGCAATGTCGGCACCGCCACGCTGACGTTCCGCTGGCTGCTGGCGCGTCACGGTTTGCAGGGTGACGTTGAGCTGATCGCCGGTAGCGGCGACCAGGCGCATGATTTCACCGCCGTGGCCCAGGGGGCAGCGGATTATGCGCTGCACGCCATGCATATGCTGGCGCCCGCCATCGCCGCCGGACAACTCCACAACATCAGCAGCCTCGCCAGCGTGTGCGGCCACGTACCCTGGAGCGCCTACATCGCCCGCACCGATGTATTGCAGGAGAAAGCCACCGCTTTCGCCGCCTTCTCCCGCGCCATTGCGCAGGCGCTGACGTGGATCGCCAACCATGACGCCACTGCGCTGGCGCAACAGGTGCAGGCGTTTTACCCCGATTATCCGCGCGAGGCGCTGGTGCGCGGCCTCGCGGCCTATCAACAGGCCGGTGTGTTTCCGCCAGATTGCGTGA
Source organism: Pantoea endophytica (assembly GCF_002858935.1). Classification (GTDB taxonomy): domain Bacteria; phylum Pseudomonadota; class Gammaproteobacteria; order Enterobacterales; family Enterobacteriaceae; genus Pantoea; species Pantoea leporis. The sequence continues at coordinate 172,442 of NZ_PJRT01000031.1, forward strand.
TTCCGCGCGCTGAGTTTGCGCATTTCAGCCAGCTGTTAACTGCTATCGGCTGGCTCGATTCGTCACAGCCGGTGCCGTATGCGGCGCTGGTGACGCAGGCAGGAGCAGAATGATGAAACAGCTGATTATTAATGGTTTGGTGGTGACAGAAACCCGCGCTGAACTGGCCGATCTGCTGATCGAAAACGGCAAGATCAGTGGCGTGTTATCGCCTAACGCCATCACGCACGGCGTTGACGAGGTGATCGATGCACGTGGCTTGATCATCGTGCCCGGCGCGATTGACGTGCATACCCATTTCACCGGCTCGCACGATTTTCCCGAACAGGAGCTGCGTGAAGGCACGCGCGGTGCGGCGGCGCACGGCGTTACCACCATCGTCGAGATGCCGCATTCTCTGCCACCGGCCACATCGCTGGCTAACTTCAGCGCCAAAAAAAGCTGGCTGGCAGACAACTGCTCGGTGGATTACGCCCTGTGGGCTGGGTTAGATGGAAATAACGTGCATGAACTGGCGGCGCTGAATAAGGCCGGTGCGCTGGCCTTCAAAGCCTTCCTGTGCAGCGGCGCACCCAACGGCGACGCCACCGACGAGAAAGGTTTGCCGCGTCTCGACGATGACGGCCTGCTGCGCGCCATGCGCGAGTTGGCCACGTTCGACGGGCTGATTGGCGTGCACGCTGAGAATCACGAGATTTTGATCGGTGCCGGCAGCGAACAGCGCCGCGCCGGACGCAAAGATGCGCGCGCTCATGCGCTGGCGGGGCCGGAAATCGCCGAGATCGAAGCGGTGGGACGCGTGTTAGCGATTGCCGAAGAGACCGACGCGCGCTGCCATATCGTGCACGTCAGCTCGGCGCGCGCGGCGGAAACCATTGTCGCTGCCAAAACCCGCGTACGCGCCAGCTTCGAAACCTGTCCGCACTATTTACTGCTCGACGAAGACGATTTGGTGCGCATCGGCCCCAACGCGCGCTGCGGCCCGCCAATCCGCCCACGTCCGGTGGTGGATGCGCTGTGGCAGGTGCTGCTGCGCGGCGATATCGACATGATCGCCTCTGACCATTGTCCGTACACGCCCGCACAAAAACAGGCGGGTGAAGCCAGCATCTGGGAGGCGGGCATGGGCCTCACCGGCGTGGAAACCCTCAGCCCGATGTTCTTCAGCGCGGCCCATATTGAACGTGGCGTGGCGCTCAGCGAGTTTGCGCGCATGACCGCCAGCGGCCCGGCCAAAGCCTTCCAGCTGTGGGGCAAAAAAGGGGCGATTGCGCCCGGCTTCGACGCCGATTTGGTGTTCTACGACGCCAGCCAAAGCTGGACGGTGCGCGGCGCCAATTTTCAGGGACTCGGCAAGTGGAGCGCATTTGAAGGGATGCGCTGTCAGGGTAGAGTGGTGCGCACATTGATTCGTGGCGTCACGGTATTCCAGGATGACCAGATGCAGGTTGAACCCGGCTTCGGTCAATTCGTGACCCGACAGGTTTAAACAGGATAAACAACATGGCAGGAAAACCCTCTACCGCTCGTCGTAAAAACAGCGCCCCGCTGGCGCAGGACGCGGCCACCGATAACAGCTGGAATAGCGCGCGTCCGCGCACGCTGGTCGATCACGCCGTGGATGCCATTCTCAGCGCCGCCTCGCGCGGCCTGATCCTGCCCGGCGACCGCATCGCAGAACCCGAGCTGGTGGCGAAACTCGGCATGAGCCGCGTGCCAATCCGCGAAGCGCTGCGCATTCTGGAGAGCCAGGGCATTGTCACCAGCGAGCCGTATAAAGGTATCCGCCTGATGGAGATTTCGCATCAGCGGCTGGAGCAGATTATCGATGTGCGCATCCCGCTGGAGACGCTGGCCTGTCGCCGGGCAATTGAGGCCGGACGCAACAGCGCTGAGCAGCTAAATCAGCTCTATCAGGGCGTGGCGCAGATGCAGGCGATGATGCAAAGCGATAACGTTTACGGTTTTGCCTCCGCCGATACCGATTTCCACCGCACGCTGTGCAGCTTCGCGCACAACCCGGTGCTGAGCAATTTGTGGGAGTCGATTGCCCGTCAGCTGACGGTGATTTTCGGTCTCTCCACCATGGGCAAATCGATGAGCGACATCATTGAGGAGCATCAGCGGCTGATTAATGTCTTTGCCGATGGCGACATCGCCAAAATGACCGACGAGGTTGAGAACCACATCCGCATTCAGGCGCTGGACGTGGATTACGAAACCCTGATAACACAGCGCCGACAGCACCGTTCCGCTCTCGGCTAATTTCGCCTTGCCTTTACACCAGGGAAAACACCATGAAAATCATTAACGTTGAGGCGTTTTACCTGCGCCTGCCAGTGATTGAGCAGCGCACCGACAGCTCTCAGGATGCGCTGCTGATCAAAATCACCACCGATGCCGGCATCACCGGCTGGGGCGAAGTGGATGGCAGCCCGTATGTCACCAAAGCCATCATTGAAGCGCCCTATTCGCACACCATGGTCACCGGCCTGAAGTCGCTGTTAATCGGCGAAAACCCGCTGGAAACCGGCCGTTTATGGAAGAAGATGCACAAAGCCACCCTCTATTACGGCCGCAGCGGCGCGGTACTACAGGCGATGGCCGGCATCGACATCGCCTTGTGGGACATCAAAGGTAAAGCACTCGGCAAGCCGATTGTTGAACTGCTGGGCGGCGCCATGCGCGATAAAATGCGCGTTTACTCCTCCAACATGTTCCAGTTCAGCGTGGAAGAGACGGTCGCGCGCGCGCAGCATGCGATGGATACCGGCCATAGCGGCGTGAAGTTTGGCTGGGAGCCGTTTGGCACTGACGAAGCGCTGGATCTGCGCTATCTCGACGCCCTGCGTAAAGCGATGGGCGACGATGTGGATCTGATGCTGGACGTCGGCCACGTGTGGGATGCGAAAACCACCATCCGCCGCAGCCAGCGCTATGAACACCTCAATCTGTTCTGGATTGAAGAGCCGCTGCATCCCGATAACTACGCGGGTTACGGCCAGGTCTCCGCCGCCTGCCAGCAGCATATCGCCGCTGGTGAGCAAGAGTGTTCGGTAACGGGTTTCCAGCGCCTGATAGATGAAGGCGGCATCGATATCGTGCAGATCGACCTGACGCGCACCGGCTTTACGCAGGCAATGGAGATCGCCAGCTACGCGCACAGCCGTGGACGCAAAGTGTGCAACCACAACTTCACCACCGACATTAATACCGCCGCCTCGCTGCATTTCCTCTGCGCGATTGAGAATGCGCTGGTGATGGAGTATTGCGTCGAGCCGGGCGAAATCAGCCGCTCGCTGGCGAAGAATCCGGTGCGCATCGCCGACGGTTACGCGTGGCTGCCGAGCGAGCCAGGCCTCGGCGTTGAACCCGACGAAGCGGTGATCGAGACGTTTTTGGTGCGTGATTAACGGCTGTCACCGTCTAACAACGAAGCACACATTGTAGCGGCGCAATTTATTGCGCGATAAATCGCGCCGCTATGCAGTGCGCGCGAATTGATTCTGGTGTCGAGTGTCGAATAACAGAGTGATCTGAATTACAACGCTAAAGGTTGTTGGCGCGCGGCTCACTGGCTACCCTTCTTCGCAGCCAATGCAAGAGGGTGCCATGCAGCAAAAAATTTACTGGATCGACAACTTACGTGCGGTTGCCTGTCTGATGGTGATCGTCATTCACACCACAACCTGGTACATCACCGGGCCGATGGCGGTAACAGGCCTGAGCTGGGATGTGGCGAACCTGCTTAACTCAGCGTCACGCGTCTGTGTGCCGCTGTTCTTTATGATTTCAGGCTATCTGTTTTTCGGCGAACGCAGCGCACAAGGGCGGCATCTGCTGCGCATCGTGCTGTGCCTGCTGTTCTACAACGCGGTGGCGCTGGCCTATATCACCTGGCTGACGCCGATCAGCGAAGGTCGATCGCTGCTCAAACTGCTGCAAAGACCGGTGTTCTATCACCTGTGGTTCTTCTTCGCCATTATCGGCATCTATCTGTTATCCCCGCTGATTCAGGTGAAAAGCGTGGCACCGCGCTATGTCGCGATACTGGTGATCGTGCTGGCGGTGCTGGCGAATCCGAATACCGTGAGCCAATCGCTGGGACCGTTCCACTGGCTGCCGGTGAATCTGTATGTCAGCGGCGACAGCATTTACTACCTGCTGTATGCGCTACTCGGGCGCGCGATTGGCTGTATGGAGACCGACAAGCACAGCGTCAGCTGGCTGGCGGGATTGGGCTTTGTGGCCTGCGTGATTGGCATTGCGCTCGGCACCAAACAGATGCTGAAAATCAACGGCGCGTTCAACGATACCTGGTATCTCTACTGCGGGCCGCTGGTGTTTATTGCCGCCATCAGCCTGTTGATTCTGTTCAAAAACACCCTGAATCAGCGCGCGCTGCCGGGGCTCGCCACCCTCTCGCGCTATTCCCTGCCGATCTACGGTTTTCACGCGCTGTTTATCCACTTTCTGCGTACCCATCACTACGACGACATGTCGCGCCCGTGGCTCGATTTGCCGTGGGTGATGGGCACGACGCTGATCGGTAGCCTGCTGCTGGCGATGGGATTACAACGCGTGGATAAGCGTCATCTGGTGAGCTGATCGTCCCAGCGCTGGTGCGCGCGGCGCAGCTGGCGTGCCGAGGAGAATCCGGCGGCCAGCGCCGCTTTCTCCGCCGCTTCGCCCTGCTGCTGGCGTTGCCGCGCAATCACTAAGCGCAGCTGTTCGTGGTATTCGCGCACGCTGATGCCCAGATGCTGGCGGAACAGGCGCGTCAGATGACGCTCGCTGACGTGCGCCCGTTCGGCCAGCGCGGTAAGCGACCAATCATGTTCGGGATGGGCAATCATCACATCCTGCGCGCGATGAATCGCCGGATGCATGTGATTGCGATAGCGCAGCCACGGCGACAGTTGCGGATCGTCGCCGGAACGGCGGAACCACACCACCATTTCGCGCGCCACTTTCAATGCCTGCGGCGCGCCGCACAGCCGATTGATGAGATGCAGCGCCAGATCGATACCCGCAGTAATGCCCGCGCTGGTCCAGATGCCGCCATCTTCGACGAAAACCCGGTTATCTTTTACCAACGCCGCTGGCGCTGCCGCTTTCAGACGCGGTAACACATCATGATGCGTGGTGCATTGGATGCCATCCAGCAACCCCGCCTGCGCTGAAAGCAGTGCGCCGGAACAGATGCACACCAGCGTGATGCGCTGATCGGTAATCGCCGCCTGCTGCTGGCGCAGCCAGTCACGAGCTTTCGCGGCCGGTTCGGTGTCGAAACAGACGCGCGAATCGTGTACGCCAGGCACCACCAGCAGGCTGTTTGCCGGCAGTTGCGCGGGCAAGGGCGCGATGTCGGCGAGGGTCATGCCGGTGGAGCACAGCACGCTCGGCTGCGGGCCGATGTAGTGCAGCGCGAAGTGGCCGTCGGCCAGCTGCAGGGTTTCAGCGGGGCCAGTGAGATCCAGCGCCATCACGCCGGGAAGCACGAGAAAGAAGACGGACTGCGGCATGGTGAGCTCCGGTTGGGTTTGGTGTGTTTTTCCCCCCTCACCCCAACCCTCTCCCGTAAACGGGCGAGGGAGCTGATCGTGCGTATACTCTCGATCGGTTCCCTCTCCTGCTTGCGGGAGAGGGCTAGGGTGAGGGCAAATCAGGCCACTACATTTAACACAAACCCCCAATCATACCCGATAAAAACCCCAACACCCTGCCAAATCCAGCCATCACCCTCCCACATCAAGACATCAACGGCTGCAACTGCTGATACAAGCGCGCAAACACCTCGCGCTGTGGCTGATACGCCTGATGCCGCGTCGCATCCGGTTGATGCCGCTGCGCCAGTTCCAGCGACGGCCATTCGCTCGCCGGATCAACCGCCAGCTGCGCCAGTCGCGCCGCACCCAGCGCCGGACCGACTTCGCCGCCATGACAATAATCCAGCGTTTGCCCGCTGATATCCGCCAGCATCTGACGCCAGTACGCACTTCGCGCGCCGCCGCCAATCAGCATCACGGTTTTCGGCTGCACGCCGCACTCATGCACCGCATCCATGCCTTCGGCCAGCGCGAAGCCCACGCCTTCCAGCACCGCGCGCGCCAGTTCTGGTCGGCCATGCTGATGCGTTAAACCAAAGAACACGCCCTGCGCCTGCGGATTGTTATGCGGCGTGCGCTCGCCAGAAAGATAGGGCAGGAACCACACTGGCGGCACATCGCTGCGCGCTTTTTCCGCCTCACTTAGCAGTTGCGGCACATCGGCGCAGCCGGTCAGCGCCGCCGCCCAATCGAGGCAGGAAGCCGCGCTGAGAATCACCGACATCAGATGCCAGCGCTGCGGAAGCGCGTGGCAAAAGCTGTGCACCGCACGCTGTGGATTGCTGAGATAGCCGTCGCTCACCAGGAAATAGACGCCCGACGTGCCGAGCGACAGCATGCCTTGTCCCGGCTCAACCATGCCGACACCCACCGCACCCGCCGCGTTATCGCCACCGCCCGCCACCAGCGGCACACTTTGCATGCCCCAACGCGCGGCGACATCTGGCAACAAGGTGCCGGTGATCTGATTGCCTTCAAACAGTTGCGGCATCTGGCTGCGTTGCAAATCGCAGGCGTTGAGCATCTCATCGCTCCAGTCGCGCTGCGCCACATCCAGCCACATCGTTCCCGCCGCGTCCGACATGTCGCTGGCGAACTCACCGCTCATGCGCAAGCGCAGATAATCCTTTGGCAGCAGCACTTTAGCCACCTGAGCAAAAACCTGCGGCTCATGCTGTTTTACCCACAGCAGCTTAGGCGCGGTAAAGCCAGGCATCATCAGGTTGCCGGTGATGCGACGCGAATCCGGCACGCGCTTCTCCAGTTCCTGACACTGCTCGCCGCTACGCCCGTCATTCCATAAAATCGCCGGACGCAGCACCCGACTCTCGCTATCCAGCAAGGTGGCACCGTGCATCTGCCCGCTCAGGCCAATCGCCTTCACGCCGCTGAGATCGTGCTGCTGGGCCAGCGCCTGCATGGCACGATCGGTCGCCCGCCACCAGCTTTCGGCATCTTGCTCGCTCCATAACGGCTGCGGCCGCGACACCTCCAGCGGCGCACTCTCCACTGCAATCACTTTGCCGTGCGCATCCAGCAATGCCACTTTCACGCCGGAGGTGCCTAAATCGATGCCGATAACCATGCTGCGCTCCTGAAAAGTTAAAAATCAAACAAGTAGTGATTCACCAGATTCTCCAGCTGTTCCTGGCGTCCACTACGATGCTGTGGATTAAATTGCTGTTGCTGCGCCTGTTCCGCCAGCGCGGCAAGGGAAAATTCTCCCTTCAGGATCTGCTGTCCGAACTCGCCGTTCCAGCCGCTGTAGCGCTGCGCCACACGCTTATCCAGCTCGCCATCCGCCACCATGCGTGCCGCGACTTTCAACGCCAGCGCCATGGTATCCATTGCGCCGATATGGCCGTAGAACAGGTCATATTTATCGGTGCTCTGGCGGCGGACTTTGGCATCAAAGTTTAAGCCGCCGGTGGTAAATCCGCCCGCTTTGATAATTTCGTACAGCACCAGCGCATTCTCTTCCACGCTGACCGGGAACTGGTCGGTATCCCAGCCACACTGTATATCGCCACGGTTAGCATCCACCGAGCCAAAAATGCCCAGCGCAATGGCCGTTGCGATCTCATGATGGAATGAGTGCCCCGCCAGCGTCGCATGGTTGGCTTCCACATTCACTTTGATCTCTTTCTCCAGCCCGAACTGCTTCAGGAAGCCATAAACTGTCGCGACATCATAGTCATACTGATGTTTCGTCGGCTCCTGTGGCTTAGGTTCAATCAGCAACATACCGTGGAAACCGATCTTATGTTTGTGCTCCACCACCATCTGCATAAACCGGCCAATCTGCTCGCGCTCCTGACGCAGATCGGTATTCAGCAGGGTTTCATACCCTTCGCGTCCGCCCCACAGCACATAGTTCTCGCCGCCCAGAGTTTGCGTGGCCTGCATGGCGCTGCACACCTGGCTGGCGGCCCAGGCAAAAATTTCCGGATCCGGATTGGTCGCCGCACCCGCACCGTAACGCGGATGGGTAAAGCAGTTGGCGGTTCCCCACAGCAGTTTCACGCCCGTTTCCTGCTGTTTCTCCAGTAATTTATCGGTCATCACCGCGAAATTTTCACGATAGCTTTTCAGCGAATCGCCTTCCGGTGAGACATCCACATCGTGGAAGCAGTAATAAGGCACATTCAGTTTATGGAAGAACTCAAAGGCGACATCGGCCTTTTGCTTCGCCAGCTCAAGCGCATCACCCGGCTTCTGCCACGGACGATCAAACGCGCCAACGCCAAACATATCCGCGCCGTTCCAGCAGAAGGTATGCCAGTAACAGGCTGCAAAGCGCAGATGCTCCGCCATGGTTTTACCGAGAATCACCTCGTCCGGGTTGTAATGACGAAACGCCAGAGGATTGCGGGTATTACTCCCTTCATAACGAACGCGATCAAGCTGGTCGAAATAGGCGTGCATAGTTAGCTCCTTAGCATGAGGACCCGAATGGTCAGCTTTGAGCGGTTATTGTGATGATGTAATTTACTGCTGCTCAATTACGATATTTAACACTCAACGTAAGATAATTATTATTTGTGCGCCAGCTCGCAAAATAATGTCGTTATTTTCATTCAGCCTCTCTCACGTCGTTTTTTCTGAAAGCGTTGAAATATCGATCGCGCTCATAAAATCGCAAATAAACCAAAAAACGTAATAGCCGGATAAAAATCAGTAATTGATGTCATCTGAAACTCAGGGCAACAATTCATCGGCCTGGTTATCAGCCTTACAACGACAACAGCCTCAACCTACAGGATTAATACCATGAACATGAAAAAATCACTGTTGGCCGCCTGCGCGGCTCTGGCCCTGTTTAGTCACGCGGGTAGCGCTAAAGAAGTCAAAATCGGTATGGCTATTGATGATTTACGTCTGGAACGCTGGCAAAAAGATCGCGATATCTTTGTTAAACAAGCCGAATCACTGGGCGCCAAAGTGTTTGTGCAATCGGCCAACGGCAACGAAGAAACGCAGATGTCGCAAATTGAAAATATGATTAATCGTGGCGTCGATGTATTGGTCATCATTCCTTATAACGGCCAGGTTTTAAGTAACGTGGTGGCAGAAGCGAAACGTGAAGGCATTAAAGTGTTGGCGTATGACCGCATGATAAATAACGCCGATATTGATTTTTATATCTCATTCGATAATGAGAAAGTGGGCGAATTACAGGCCGAAAGTATTGTGAAGCAAGTACCAAAAGGTAATTACTTTCTGATGGGTGGCTCGCCGGTGGATAATAACGCGCGCCTGTTCCGTGCCGGTCAGATGAAAGTGTTAAAACCTTATATTGATAATGGCAGCATTAAAGTGGTCGGCGATCAGTGGGTTGATGCGTGGCTGCCGGAAAATGCGCTGAAAATAATGGAGAACGCCTTAACCGCAAACAGCAACCACATTGATGCCGTTGTGGCGTCGAATGATGCCACCGCAGGCGGTGCGATTCAGGCATTAAGCGCGCAGGGACTTTCCGGCAAAGTCGCGATCTCCGGCCAGGATGCCGATCTCGCCGCCATCAAACGCATTATGAACGGCACGCAAACCATGACGGTTTACAAACCCATCACCGAACTGGCGACTGAAGCAGCCAAAATCGCGGTGGAACTCGGTGACGACAAACAACCCGCCAGCAACAGCAAGCTGAATAATGGCCTGAAAGATGTGCCATCGCGCCTGCTGAATCCTATTCCGGTGAACAAAGACAACATTGAAAGCACGGTAGTCAAAGACGGCTTCCACAAGCAGAGCGAACTCTGAGGCGCGAGCCCGTAAAGGAGAGAGGCCGATGTTGCTGGAAATGAACCATATCACCAAGCGTTTCGGCGCGGTGAAAGCCCTGGATGACGTGAGCCTGCAGCTGGAAGCCGGTGAAGTGATGTCGCTGTGCGGCGAAAACGGCTCGGGGAAATCGACCCTGATGAAGATCCTGTGCGGGCTGTATCCGCACGGTGACTTTGAAGGCAGTATCCATTTTGCGGGCGACGAGATTCAGGCGCAGACCATTCGTGATACCGAACGCAAAGGGATCGTGATCATCCATCAAGAGCTGGCGCTGGTGCGGCAGCTGACGGTGATGGAGAACATTTTCCTCGGCGCAGAGCTGGGACGTTTCGGCATGGTGGATGACGAAACCATGACGTTGCGTTGCCAGCAGCTGCTGGAGCGGGTCAAGCTGCAGGTATCGCCGGATACGCGCGTCGGCGAACTGGGATTAGGCCAGCAACAGCTGGTGGAGATTGCACGCGCCTTGAATAAACAGGTGCGCCTGCTGATCCTCGACGAACCGACCTCTTCGCTCACCGAACAGGAAACGGAGGTGCTGCTTAGCATCATCAAAAACCTGCGCGAACATGGCATCGCCTGCATCTACATTTCGCACAAACTCAACGAGGTAAAAGCGATTTCGGACACCGTCTGCGTGATCCGCGACGGTCAGCATATCGCGACCCGCGCGGCCGCCGGGCTGAGTGAGGATGACATCATCACCATGATGGTCGGGCGCGAGCTGACGGCGCTCTATCCGCATAGCCCACACGAGATTGGCGAAAACCTGTTGCAGGTAGAGAACCTCACGGCGTGGCATCCCATCAACCGCCATATCCGCCGGGTGGATAACGTCTCTTTTAGCCTGAAGCGCGGCGAAATTCTTGGCATTGCCGGGCTGGTTGGTGCCGGGCGAACCGAAACCGTGCAGTGTCTGTTTGGCGTTTGGCCGGGACGCTGGCAGGGCGATATTCATATCAACGGCAAGAAAGTCCGTATCAAGGACTGCCGCGCCGCCATCGCGCACGGCATCGCGATGGTGCCGGAAGATCGCAAAAAGGATGGCATCGTGCCGCTAATGGGCGTGGGCAAAAACATTACGCTGGCCGCGCTGGACCAATTTAGCCCCCGGCTTTCGCTGCTGGATGACGCGCAGGAACAACAGGCAATTAATCAGGCCATTACGCGATTGCGGGTGAAAACCTCGTCGGCGGAACTGCCGATTGGTCGCCTGAGCGGCGGCAATCAACAGAAAGCGATCCTCGCTAAATGCCTGCTGCTCAATCCAAAAATCTTAATTCTTGATGAGCCTACACGCGGCATTGATGTGGGCGCGCGCCAGGAAATATATCTGCTGATCAATTCGCTAGTGCAGCAAGGGATTGCCGTGATTGTCATTTCGTCTGAGCTGCCCGAAGTGCTGGGCCTGAGCGATCGGGTTTTGGTGATGCATGAAGGCAAAATCAAAGCCGATCTGATTAACGATAACCTGACTCAGGAGCAGGTGATGGAAGCCGCCCTGCGGAGTGAACACTATGTTTAAGACCGAAAGTACGCAACGCGGCCTCACTACGCCGGGTAAAGGTGCGCCAGGTAAATTCTCGCTGCCAAATCTGCAGGTGCTGGTGATGCTGGGTGCGATTGTGCTAATCGCCCTGTTCTTCACCTGGACCACCGACGGTGCCTGGCTCAGCGCACGTAATGTTTCCAACCTGCTGCGCCAGACCGCCATCACCGGCATTCTTGCGGTCGGCATGGTGTTCGTCATTATCTCTGCGGAGATCGATCTCTCGGTGGGTTCGATGATGGGGTTGCTCGGCGGTGCTGCAGCTATCTTTGACGTCTGGCTCGGTTGGCCGCTGCCGCTCACCATCGTCGTGACTTTGGTGATGGGTTTGCTGCTCGGCACCTGGAACGGCTGGTGGGTGGCCTATCGCAAAGTTCCGTCGTTTATTGTCACGCTGGCGGGGATGCTGGCGTTTCGCGGCATTCTGGTCGGCATCACCGATGGCACCACGGTAGCGCCTACCAGCCCGGCGATGTCGCAGATTGGCCAAAGCTATCTGCCCGGCGGGATCGGATTTGGCTTCGGCTTTGCTGGCCTAGCGCTCTTTATCCTCTGGCAATGGCGCTTGCGCCTGCGTCGCCAACAGCTTGGTCTCGCGCAAACTTCCGTCAGCGGAGCGCTGGTGCGGCAGGTTGTCACCGCTGTTTTGGTGTTAGGCGCGATCTGGCTGCTCAACGATTATCGCGGCGTGCCAACGCCGGTCTTGCTGCTGGCGCTGCTGCTGCTCGGCGGCATGTTTATGGCGACGCGCACGGCCTTTGGTCGCCGGATTTATGCCATCGGTGGCAACCTGGATGCCGCGCGCCTTTCCGGTATTAATGTGGCCCGCACCAAGCTGGCGGTCTTCGCCATCAATGGCGTGATGGTGGCGATTGCTGGCCTGATCCTGAGCTCACGCCTTGGCGCGGGTTCGCCTTCAGCAGGCAACATTGCCGAACTGGATGCCATCGCCGCCTGCGTGATTGGCGGCACCAGCCTGGCGGGCGGCGTTGGCTCGGTGGCGGGCGCGGTCATCGGCGCATTTATCATGGCGTCGCTGGATAACGGCATGAGCATGATGGATGTCCCGACCTTTTGGCAGTACATCGTCAAGGGCGCAATCCTGCTGCTGGCAGTGTGGATGGATACCGCGACGCGCCGCCGGGTGTAATCGCGTGGGGGATCACAATGTGGTGCAAATTCTTTCTGCTGTCCGTCATGCCATGCTATGCAAGGTGCTGTCGATTTAGGAGAGTGCGCCACGATGCATGAGAAACGCTTTCGCATTACGTTGCTGTTCAACGCCAATAAGGTCTATGACCGCCAGGTGGTTGAGGGCGTCGGTGAGTATTTACAGGCATCACAAACGGATTGGGACATTTTCATTGAAGAGGATTTTCGTTGCCGCATCGACAATATCCGTGAATGGCTGGGCGACGGGGTTATCGCCGATTACGACGATCCCTCGATTGAAAAACTGCTGGCGAACGTGTCGGTGCCGATAGTCGGCGTTGGCGGATCGTACCATCAGCCGCAGGACTATCCGCCGGTGCATTACATCGCCACCGACAACGCCGCGCTGGTCGAGAGCGCCTTTTTGCATTTGAAAGAGAAAGGCGTGAACCGCTTTGCATTCTATGGCTTGCCCGCAGCCAGCGGCAAACGCTGGGCGCAAGAGCGTGAACATGCGTTTCGCCAGCTGGTGGCGCGCGAGCGTTATCAAGGCGTGGTTTATCAGGGCATGGAAACCGCGCCGGAAAATTGGCAGCACGCTCAAAACCGTCTGGCTGACTGGCTGCAAACCCTGCCGCAGCAAACCGGCATTATCGCCGTCACCGATGCCCGTGCGCGCCATCTGCTGCAGGCCTGTGAATACCTCAAAATTCCGGTGCCGGAGAAGCTCACGGTGATCGGGATTGATAACGAGGAACTGACGCGTTATCTGTCGCGGGTGGCGCTCTCGTCCGTGGCGCAGGGTTCACGCCAGATGGGTTATCAGGCGGCAAAACTGCTGCATCGCCTGCTGGATAATCAGCCTCTGCAACTGCAACGAATTCTGGTTCCACCGGTGAAAGTTATTGCGCGCCGCTCCACCGATTTCCGCTCCTTGCACGATCCCGCAGTGATTCAGGCGATGCATTACATCCGCTTCAACGCCTGCAAAGGCATTAAAGTTGAACAGGTGCTGGATGCCATCGGCATCTCACGATCGAATCTGGAAAAACGCTTCCGTGATGAAACCGGCGACACCATTCACGCCATGATTCACCGCGAAAAACTGGAGAAAGCGCGCGAGCTGCTGGCGTGTTCTTCGCTGAGCATCAATGAGATCTCACAAATGTGTGGTTACCCGTCGCTGCAATATTTCTATTCGGTGTTTAAAAAGAGTTACGCCAATACGCCGAAGGAGTATCGGCAGCTTCACGGTGAAAACGTGCTGTGACGCACGGCTGAGATCAAGAATTCCGCCGTGATTGTCGCTATACTCCTGCGGCATCTTCAAAGGAAGATCGTCGTCTCCGGTGAGGCGGCCGGATTTCAAATCCGGTTGGGGCCGCCAGCGGTCCTGGGCAGGTTCGACTCCTGTGATCTTCCGCCACTTTTTTGTTTCATTCAGCTAACTCAACAACCCCGCCCCCACATTCACCGACAATCCCAAAATCGCCAGATTGAATACAAACGAAATCACCGACTGTAATAGGGCGATTTGCCGCATATCCGTGGTGCCCGTTGCCACATCGGCGGTTTGCGATGCTACCGCGATGGTGAAAGAGAAGTAGAGAAAATCCCAGTATCCCGGCTGCTCGGGCTTTTCAGGAAAGATCATCGGCGTGACATCCTTGCTGCGCCGCAGATAGTGATGGTGCGCGTAATGCATGGCGAATGACGTCGGAAGCAGCGCCCAGGAAACCACCAAGGTTGCCGCGGTCAGCAGCAGATGCAGCACGCGCGGCGTTCCCGTCAGGCTCTTCAGCGTGGTGAGTTCCATCAGAATCGCCAGAATGCTGACCAGGCAGGTGAGCGTTACCATACTCAACACCAGCGTCGCGCTTTCATCCTCGATTTTAGCAATATGCGGAATATCTTTGGCCTCGGTGCCTAGCATGCGCAGCCACAGAAAAGCGAGATAGAGCCATGCCAGCACGTTCCAGCCAATCAGCAGACGCTGCAACATGCCCAGGTGCGCAGGCAGGAAGAAATAACAGGCCACGCCAGCCACAATCGAAATCAGCAAACGCAGGCGCGCACGAAGATAATGCATCAGAGAAAGGCTCATGGTGTCAGAGGCTTAGTGAAGGAAGGTGGATAGGTTAACTGTAGACGCTGATAAAGAGGTTGTAATTGCGGAGCACCCCAACCGTTTACCAAATCTGCTGCGCTGCAGTTGATAAAATAATCGCCAATCGACTAATGAGCTTCATTGCGTCTCTCTGGCATACTGTGCACCAGATCCTAAAAGAGCGGAGGCGACATGTCAGAGGAGCAATCCACACCATCACCAGCAGGCGAATTTGTCATGTTTGCGAGCGGCGATGGGAAAGTGCGGGTTGAATGTCGCTTTGAAAACGAAACTCTGTGGCTTTCTCAGGCCATGATATGTGAGCTGTTTGATAAAGCGAAAGCGACCATCAGTGGGCATATCAAAAACATCTTCGAAGAGGGTGAATTGCTGGAAAATTCAGTTGTTCGGTTTTACCGAACAACTGCCAGCGATGGAAAAAATTATCAGGTTCAATACTTTAGCCTGCCAATGATTCTCGCCATAGGTTATCGCGTCCGCTCTGCACGCGGTACTCAGTTCCGCCAATGGGCAACGCAAACCCTGCAAGAATATTTGGTCAAGGGCTTCGTGATGGACGACGAGCGGCTGAGAAATCCGCCGGTTGGTTCATCCGCAGTACCTGACTATTTCGATGAGATGCTGGAGCGTATTCGCGACATTCGCGCCAGTGAGCGTCGGATGTATTTACGCGTTCGCGAGATTTTTGCCTTAGCGGCTGACTATCAACCTTCCCTCAAAGAGACCACGCAGTTTTTTCAAACCATTCAGAACAAATTGCACTTTGCCTGTACCGGTTATACCGCTGCCGAGCTGATTCATTTGCGCGCCAACGCCAGCCAACCTCATATGGGTTTGACCAGTTTCAAAGGTGAAGAGGTGCGCAGAAGCGATGTCACCGTGGCTAAAAATTATCTGGTTCAGGACGAAGTGAGCGAGCTTAATCGCGTGGTCACGATGTGGCTGGATTTCGCAGAAGATCAAGCGCGCCGCCGCCAGCAGGTTTTTCTTCGCGATTGGCAGAGCAAACTCGATCAATTTTTGCAGTTTAACGATCGCGATGTGCTGCAAGGTGCAGGTTCAATCAGTAAGAAAATGGCCGATGAAAAAGCGCAGGCTGAATACGGTCAATTCGCCGAGCAACAGCGTCGTTTAAAAGAGGCAGAAGGTGAAAACAACATTGCCGGTCTGCTGCAGTGGCAGACAATCCCTAAGAAATCGAAATGATCGCCGCTGGGCCGCATCCCGCCCTTTCACTCCTCAACTTATACACACCCACGCTTTACTTCCCCACCTATCTCCGCCACTTTGCTCCTTCATCGCATTGTGGAGCCAGGCATGCTAATCCATCCAACTGATACTCTGACTTTTTCCGGCAATCCGCGTCAGGCTGAGCTGCGTCAGCGCCTGCTGCAGCCGGATGCGCCGAAAGTGATTGCCGCTGCGTTAGCGAAGCAGCTGGACCGTGAAACCTTCACCCATCGCCACGCCGCCGGGCAGCTCTTCTGTTTGAAGCAGGGATTAATGACGGTGAAAACGCCGTCGGGTATTTTCGCCAATCCGCCGCGACTGGTGGGCTGGATTCCGCCCTACTTTGAACATGCGATCATCGGGCCGGGCCCGGTGCTTGGCTGGACAGTATTGGTGGACGACGCGCTGGCCGCACCCTTGCCGGATCATCCCGTCCTGCTTTCCTGCCCGTCGGTGCTGGAGCCGCTGGCGGAAAGACTGGCAACCTTGTCGCCCGATCACTGGGGCAGCGCGCGCTACCATCGCCTGTGCGAGGTGTTCCTGGATGAGTTATATGAATCGACCGAACATCCGCTGACGTTACCGCTGCCGGCGGAACCGCGCTTGCTGCAGATTGCACGCCTGTTAATGGACGACCCCGCCGATACGCGTACCGGGCCCGAACTGGCGCGCTGGGCAGGACTCAGCCCGCGCAGCCTCAGCCGTCATTGGGCCAGCGCGGTCGGCATGAGTTTGACGCGCTATCGCCAGGTTTCACGTTTACTCAAATCACTGGAAGGATTGGCCGCGGGCAAAAGTGTGCAGCAAGTGGCGTGGCAGGTCGGATTCGACAGCGTTAGCAGCTACATCAGCGCTTTTCGCAGCGCGTTTGGCTCAACGCCCGGCAAATACTTTACGCCGCCAGCCGACTCTGCGGATGCAAAAACAGCAAACTAGCAGGCCCATCAATGTCCGGCAAACTGTGCTGATATTTGCGACGGAACGCGCCTGGCGGCAGGTCGAACATGCGGCGGAAGGTGCGGCAGTAAGTTTGCTGCGAGTCGAAGCCATATTTGATGGCGATATCCATCAGCGGCATATTGCTGTTCAACAGCGCAATCACCGAAGCCGTTAACTTGCGCTCGCGAATATAGGTACCCAGCGCGACGCCGGTGTAACTGCGAAACAGTCGCTGCAGATGCCACTGCGAATAGCCGGCGCGGCGCGCCACGGTTTCCAGAATGAGTTTCTGTTCAATGTTGTCCTCAATCCAGAGCATCAGTTGCTGCATAAAGGCGGCGTGCATATCCATCTTTCCTCCTGATGTCGAAATGAATACCGTGATACCGATAAATCGTCGCACATCCCGTAGCGGCGCGATTTATCGCGCAATAAATTGCGCCGCTACGATCAGTGCGCTCTGAAATTTCGGTTTCAGCGATTAACTGATAAGCATTATAAGAAGACGCTCACTGGCTATGTGATGGTCAAAAGCCAATAAATAACGATAACTCGCCAATTTATGGCTGTTCCTACAGCTAGGACTCTTCGGCATCTTGTAGCCAAATGCATCATGTAATATTGTTAGTTACATGAAATGATACTTTGAGATGAAAAGGAGAATGTATGAGCAGCTTAATAATATCGAACCTGTCAATATGCCTGGCGATCGCACTGGCATCGGCCAGTATTTCCATGACAATTACCCAAACTGAGCTATTCGCGGGATTACGCGCATGGACCGCTAAAAAGAACGCATTATTGGGTCACTTGTTTCATTGCTTCTATTGCATGAGCCACTGGGTGGTATTTTTCGGCATGGTGGTTTATCACCCTGATTTATTACATAGCGGAATGGCAATTGCTGACTGGCTGATGACAGCATTTATCACCCTCACGCTAACAACCTTTATTAATGGTTTGATGTTTAAGGTTTTCCAGGCGGCCATTACTACGCACGTCATGAAGCATGAAGCACAAATCACCTTACAAAAACAGGATTAACCGATGTGATGAATAACCGGGAAAAATCGGTTATTCACTGCATTTAGGGAAGGTATTGGACGGGAGGCCAAGTTTAGCCATTTTACTCAGATAATCGTCGCTAATATCGGCAACAGTAATTTGGCTAAAGCGCTTCAACAACAGCGCTTCCGCTTCGCTAAGGGTTTGATCGAGTTGCGCATCAACGGCATGCTCAACCAGACAAGGCGAGGGCTCCGCAGCCGGACCAATGCTAAACAGCGCTGGTGCGCCGATTGCCTGATAAACATCCAGCAGGGATATTTCCGTTAACGCCACACGCAGCTCCCATCCACCACCGTGCCCTTTTTCTGACACCACATACCCTTTATCACGCAGGCCGGACATCATCCTGCGCACCACCACCGCATTAGTGCCCAACATTTTAGCCATCGTTTCTGAAGTGGCGCGTTTAACGTGCCGATCCAGATGTATCAGTGCGTGCAACGAGCGGGACAAGCGATTATCGCGCGGCATAAATCATTCCTCTAAAATTCACCACACTCTAACAAAGGAGTGAAGTGGCAACAATTTATCGCGCTATCATCGAGTCAAAAGCTTAATCATCAGCGTTTACGGATATGACACGAAAATATCAAGGAGAACACCATGAAAGGAATTTACCCCGCGCAGAGGAGCGATTTCGAGGCGATAACCACGGTATGGGAAGCCTCGGTGCGGGCGACGCATCATTTCCTGCAAGATGCGGATATCCGCGCTCTGCGCCCGTTGGTGCGCGAGCAATATTTGCCGATGGTTGAGCTGCGTGTTTATCGCGATGAACAACAGAACATCGTCGGTTTTCTCGGCGTGGCGGATAATCGGCTGGAGATGCTGTTTGTCGCGCCGCAAGTGTTTGGTCTCGGCATAGGCAAACAGCTACTGCGCTTCGCCATCGAACAAATGAATGTCACCGAACTGGATGTGAACGAGCAGAATCCGCAGGCGCTAGGTTTCTATCAGCATCAGGGATTTGTTATCACCGGCCGCTCGCCGCTGGATGGTCAGGGAAATCCTTTTCCGCTGCTTCATCTGCGCTATGCGCCGTGATTTAAATGGTCGCGCCCATTGAAAGGCGATAATGCAGGTCGACCTGCTCGATGGTGGGCTGCTGGTTGATCTTTTTCAGGATGATCTCCGTCGCCACTTTTCCCATCTCAAAGCGCGGCGTGATCACGCTAGCTAAGCGTGGCGTGGTTGCCTGACCAATTTCCAGCCCGTGAAAACCGGCAATCGCCATCGCTTGTGGCACGGCAATGCGCGCCGCCTGACACTCCTGCAGCACGCCAACCGCCAGATCGTCATTGGTACAAAGAATCGCATCCATCTCCGGATAGAGCTGGCGCGCCAGCGTCATCATGCCGGTGCCAATCGATACCGAAGAGACCTTGTTCGGCACAATCCGGCCCGCAGGCAACCCGGCCGCTTCAACCGCATCGCGATAACCGGCGTAGCGTTGCTCATCACGGCGATCGGACATCGAACCAAAATAGATAACGCGCTGTTTGCCGCTGGCCAGCAGCATCGCCGTCATGTCGTAGCCGGCGCGATAGTTGTCGAAGCCCACATTGATGCGTCCCCGCGCCTCGGTCAGCCCCATCACTTCCGCCACCGGAATGTTGGCGGCGTTTAGGTATTTTTCTGCGCGCACGGTGTGCACGGATTCGGTCAGAATCAGCCCTTTGATGTTAAAGGCCAGCACCGTGGCGATCTGCTCCTCTTCACGCTGGGCGTTGTAATCGTAATTGACCACCAGCGTTTGATAACCGTGCGCGCTGGTCACCGATTCAATGCCCGCCAGCAAGTCGGCAAAGATTTGATTATTAAAAGAAGGAATTAACACGCCGATGCGCGGTGGGTTCTGTTTGGTCGCTGCGACATTTTCGCTATCCGCGACGTAGCCAATTTCGGCAATCACGCTGGCGATTTTCTCCGCCGTTTCCGTTTTGACCTTTTCCGGCGTGCGCAGATAGCGACTTACCGTCATTTTGGTGACGCCCGCCAGGGTAGCAATATCGTCCAGAGTGATGCGCTGCGTTTTCATTACGACGTCCGCAAAGAGGGGCTGATAATCAACGTATTATGCCCGTTGCCTGTTAAAAAATGAAACGCACCCGTGCGCTCAGTCGGGTGAAATAAACCCGGCAAACCCGCGTGTTTAACAGAATAAAAATTCCAATAAAAAGCAAATTTTGCAATGCCCTCACAGCGTGAATTGATGAAAAACCTATCATTTCATTGGGCTATAAGCATACTTCTGACGACTTATTCGGCAATTTTCGCCACCCCCTTCACACTTTTCGGAAAAAATGATCCAAATGCCATCATTTAGAACATATATTCCAACACGAAGACCTCGCGTGAATAAAAGTTGAACATCGAAACCTACACCACCCTCTTTCTGGACAAGTAACGTTCAGGCCGTAGAGACAAGGGGCTATAACAATGGATACCAGGCAAAAACGCTACAACATGAAGTATGTCATTCTCTGCTGTACTGTCGCGGCATTCGGCGGTCTGCTGATGGGATATGACTCTTCCATTATCTCCGGTGCAATCGAACCCTTAAGTGAATATTTCCAGTTAACGCCCGCTGAAACCGGCTGGGCCGTTTCCAATATCCTGCTCGGCAGTTTGATCGGCTGCTTTATGGCACCGCGCCTCAGCGACAAGCTGGGACGTAAAAAATCCCTCGCCATCACCGCCCTGCTGTTTACCGTTTCGGTGATCGGCACGGCGCTGGCGCATAACTTCACCGTGTTCGTCATCTTCCGCATGATTGGCGGATTAGCGATTGGCCTGGCGTCGGTAATTTCGCCTATCTATCTGGCCGAGCTTTCGCCTTCGAAGTTTCGTGGCCGTACCACCGCGCTCTATGCGGTGTGCTGCGTCGGCGGACAATCGGTGGTGTTGCTGACCAACTACTTCATCACCAAATCCACCTTGCCGGATGTGATGATCAACATGGGCTGGCGCTACATCCTCGCCACCGCGCTGGTGCCGTGCGCGCTGTTTATTTTGTTCATCGCCTTTATCCCGGAATCACCGCGCTGGAACGTGCTGAAAGGCAAGTACGATGAAGCGCTGGATACGCTGACCAAAATCTCTAACCGCGAACATGCCGAGAGCGTGTTCAACGAAATCAAACATTCGTTTTCTGATAAAACCGCGCAGCAGCACAAATCGCGTCTGCGTCTGGATAAAACCACCATTCCATTGCTGATCGTCGGCATCGGTTTGGCGGTGGGTAACCAGATCAGCGGTATCAACGTCATTCAGTACTTTGGGCCAACCTTGCTGAAAAACGTCGCGGGCAGCACTGACTCAGCGCTGCTGCAAACCTTCTGGCTGTCGATTTGTCAGTTTATTGGCGTGCTGGCGGGGATGATGCTGATCGATAAAGTCGGTCGTCGTAAGCTGCTGCTGCTGGGCGCAATCACCTCTTGCGTGTGCCTGACCTACTCCTTCATCGCCTTCTATTACCATTTGCCGGGTATGCTGGCGGTTATTGGCCTGTTCGCTTACATGATTTTCTTCGGTATGACGTGGGGGCAGATCGTCTGGACGGTGCTGGGCGAAGTGTTCCCAACCGAGATTCGTTCGATTTGCGTGGGGATTTCCATCTGCGCGATGTCGATGGCCAACTTTGTTATCAGCAGCACCTTCCCGATCATGAACAGCAGCCCGATGCTGCTGGATATGTTCCACGGTGGCTTCCCGCTGTTGCTGTTCGCGATCTTCTCGCTGGGTATGTACTTCTTCACCTTCCGCTATCTGCCAGAAACGGCCGGCGTGTCGCTTGAGAAGATTCATGCGTTGGTGCTGCGTAAATTTAACGTCGAAGCAGAGTTGCCGGAGACGACGTCCACCGTGAAGGCGAGCGAATCATTTGATATTCCACGGCATTAAGCGGTAAGGATACGAATCTGCAGGGCACCCTTTATGGCGCCCTTGTTAACTCAGGCGTTCGTACTGCTCAATCACCGCCAGCGCTAAGCCGTTGGCGGGATCGATACGCAGCGGCAGGAAATGCAGCGCGGTATGGGCGAAGGTAAAGGCCAGCGCACCGGCCTGCGCCGCCTGCTGCACCGCCTGCACAAACGCTGGCTGCGCATTCCACGGCCCATCAATAATGATGCTGGCCGGATTCACCAGCTGCATCACCTGACTCAACGCGTTGCCCAAGTGGGTGCCCGCCTGCGTCATCACCTCTTTCAGGATTTCCGGTTCGCTCTCGCCATTCTGCCAGCGCAGGCCCGGTTTGCGTTTTGCCAGCTGCTGCTGAATGGCCGGTTTGCTCACCAGCGTTTCCAGACAACCTAAGCGGCCGCAGCTACAGCGTTCGCCGTTGGGTTGCACGATAAGATGGCCGATCTCGCCCGCCGTCCAGCTGCTGCCGGTAAACACTTCGCCGTGTTCCACCAGCGCGCCACCTAATCCTTCAGAAATTCGCAGATAGAAATGGCTTTGCGACTTATTCAGTTCGAGTTGCTGCACCGAAAGCAGCGCCGCCGCTTTGACGTTATTCATGATGCGCAGCGGCAGCGGCATCTCGTGGCTGAGGATGGTCATCACATCCACATCCTGCCAGCCCAAATGCGCGGAAAAATGCACCCAGCCGCGATGCGGATCGATGATGCCAGGGAAACCAATCGCCACGCCGAGCAGCTCGGGATGCGCCGCGTGCAAGGTCTGGCACACTTCCACCAGCTCATGCAGCAACTGCTCGGGATCGCTGGTTTCGGTGCGCCAGGTTTGCTCGGCAATCACCTGCGAGAAATAGTCGCACACGCGCCAGTGAATCGCCTGGCGCTCCACCATGATGCCCGCGCTTTTCAGCTTTTCGGCGCGCAGCGAGATTTCGATTTTCGGTCGTCCCGCTGACGCCACGCTAACCGGGCCGAGCTCATTGATCAGCCCGGCTTCCAGCAAATCATCGACAATCAGTGAAACGGTGTTTTTGCTCAGCTCGAGCGCTAATGCCAGATCCTGGCGGGAGGTGATGCGGGTGGTGCGCAGTTGCATCATCACCCGCTTCAGGTTGTTCAGGCGAAGTAGTGCTGGACCTTTACCGGCTGCTTTCATAGCACTCCTCAATACTCATCACCGCGCACACGGCTGCGATAACTTTCCCAGTCAAAGCGCACCCACAAGCTGTTGCCGAGGCGCATACGGTCCATCACGCGTTCACCCAGCAGCGAATTCATGCCGGCGGGATCGAGGTTCGATAACATGCCCGTTGGGCGTTTCGACGATGAGCGGCGATCAACAATCTGATTGATGATCACTTTTTCATAGCGCGATTCACTCTGCATCCCGATCTCATCGATCACCAGCAGATCCACATGGCTGAGATCGTGCAGCAGGCGCTCTTCAGTTAAATCGCTGCCGCCGCTGAAAGTGCCTTTCATGCTCGACATCAAGTCGGCCACGGTCACAATCAGCACGCTTTTACCGCGAATAATCAGATCGTTACCAATCGCCGCGGCAAGGTGGTTTTTACCGGTGCCGGGACGACCGGAAAAAACAAAACTGGAGATGCTGTTTTCAAATCCGGCGGCGTATTCGCGCGCCATGGCCAGCGCTTTGCGCTGCCCATCATTTTCCACGCGATAGTTGTCGAACGAGCAGTTCATGTGCAGCTCGCGGATGCCCGAGCGCCCCATGATGCGCTGCATTTTCATCGCGCGGTTTTCTCGCACAATCGCTTCCGAGCGCAAGCGGCCCTGTTCCTGGTTCCAGGCCAGCAGCTCCGCGCCGCTTTTGAATTTCGGCTGCACTTCGGACGGCATCATCTTTTTCAGGCGACTAAAAAGATTGTTCGGCGTTTTCATTACTCACCTCGGAATCCATCGGGAATATCGTAATCAGTATTGCTGATTTGCGTGAGATCGCGCTTTGGCTGTCCGCCATTGGCGGCGCGATTCATCTGCACGCTGCGCGCTAGCTTCTGCTGCCACTGCACATGATGGAACAAACGGCCTTCCGCCTGCCAGTACGCCACAAACGTGGCCAGCTCGGCGGCGGTAACCGGTTCACTCAACGCCACGCCCCAGATCGCGGCCTGACGCTGAAAATCGCTATCGGGCTGCCAGCCTTCATACATTGCGAACTTGCCCACCGGCGTGGCGATGGGCGCGCTTTCGGTCTGAAACAGACTCTCATCCAGCGTGACATCATTGGGCTGCTGCGCGGCGGCTTCCAGCGCCAGCAGCTGCGCCAGACGCTGCGGCGTGAGCGCATAAAACGCCGGCGTATTGTTATGCAGCACCGCCAGCGTGCCGTTATCGGCCTGCTGCAGCACGGCGAGCGGGTCATGGCAGAAGCCATCCAGCCCCACCAACGTTGAAGATAAGATTTTGACTGACATGAAGAAACCTGACGTTAACCAGCATGGTGCGCCGGGCGGCAAATTCAGCCCGGCGTTATGCGGTAAGTGTACCTGTTTTAGGACAAGTGATCGTCAAAAAGGTCGCAGCGATTAGCGTGGCATCGTCAGCGGTTCGGCGCGATCCACATGGCGTGACGCGTGCGGCACCCGAACCGCGCCAGGCTGCGGCCGGGTTTGCCAAAGATAGCGAGCCGATGCGATCAGGCACAGGCTGTAGCCAAACATCTCGCTGCCCTCTTCCGCCATGTTTTTTACCACGCGGTTATAACCATCGAGCATCAGATGTTCCCACAGCTGATGCATGCCAAACAGGCGCGAAAACACCAAAATAGCCAGTAAACCTGCGGCCATCATCTGCCAGCTGCGATGCTGAACCAGCGACGCCAGCCCGGGCAGGATTTGGCGCGGCTGGCGGAAGGCCATCGCCAGACAGGCCGCCGTCGTCGCCAGCGCAAACCACAGCCATGCGCCGTGCCTGATGAAATCGAACAGGAAGTCCATCTCACGAATCAGCATGCAGCTGTAAAAACCTCCGACCAGGATCAGCACGCTGCGTTGTGATGGCCGCTGCCAGGCCGAGAGGAAATAGAAGGTGGCGATGAGCAAGAGCATCAGCTCCTGGGTGATTTCGGTGAAGGAGGTTTCGTGCAGGGCATCGTTCATCCAGTTGACGTCGATGTAGACCATCGCCATACAGAAAACGAGCACCAATCCACTGATGAGAAAGGCCGTAACTTCACGGCTAATAAGAATAATATTGTTGCGCATATTGTGACCAAAGTAATGATTAGCGCGCTTAGTATATGGACCTCAGGTTTTGTCACTTCTCTTTTTATGCCGATTAGAAGCTGGCGCTGACGCCCAGGCTATAAATAAACTGCTCGCCGCTGGTCACTGCGCCGGTTTGCGCAAAAGAAGCAAAGGCCGCCATATTTTGCCCCAGCGGCATATTTGCGCCGACGCTGACATCCACCCAATTGTTTTCCCGTCCGTTGATATCCTCGGCTCGTTCGCGGGTGGGCGATGGCAACTCTTCATTTACCAGATGGCTGTAACTCACCTGCGCCCACGGCGATATCCCACTAAGGCTGGAATCCACGCGCCAGCCAACGGAGGCAATGTGCTCGGCGTTGTTGCTATCCACTCCTGCGCACTTCGGACAGCTCAAGGTCGAATCATCTACCGCAAACTGCGCCACCGGCCCGGTGCTCACCGCTTTACTCATCGGCATCGACCAGCCGGCAGAGTAGCGATTAACAAAAGGCGTAGCGCCGACGCTGGCGGTTTCACTGTGCATCACCAGCGCGTAGTCATTCGGCGAGTTAAGCGCGGCGTCAAACAGGTTGGCATCGGGGTTTTCTGTCAACATCAGGTGATTACTGGAAATTTTTTCAGCAAGTATGGCGTTGTAATCGGGTGCGCTATTCTGGCTCGATTGATCAAAGGCATAGGTATTCCCGGCCAGAAAAAATAGCCATACACTGCCAAAAGCCAGCGCGATTATATGCTGGCCTGTCCGCTGACTTTTCTGCAACATGAAGGACTCCTGACGAGCCGGGAAGAGATGGGCGTTTAGGTTTTATAAGATCTATATCGGCGCCCCTTGTATAACTATTAATCGCTTTTGCCATTCGTCAAGGGAACTACCGCTATTTCATAGGCTAAGGGAGTGATGCAATGCAACGTTGTGGCTGGGTAACTGAGGATCCACTGTATCTGGCGTACCACGATAAAGAGTGGGGCGTGCCGCAAACCGATAAGCGAGTCTTATTTGAAATGGTCTGTCTTGAAGGCCAACAGGCCGGACTTTCATGGATTACGGTACTGAAAAAACGCGAAAACTACCGCCGCGCGTTCCATGAATTTGATCCCGCAGCCGTGGCGTTGATGGATGAAAGCGACATGGCACGGTTGATGCAAAATGCGGGACTGATTCGCCATCGCGGCAAGCTGGAAGCGATCATCAACAATGCGCGTGCCTTGCTGGCGCTGGAAGCCACCGGAGAGGAGTTTTCACGCTTTATCTGGTCTTTTGTCGACCATACGCCGATTTTGCACCGTTACGCGAATTACAAAGACGCGCCAACGACCTCCGAGCCCGCGATTGCGCTGTCGAAAGCACTTAAGAAGCGTGGTTTTAAATTCGTCGGCCCCACAACCTGCCACTCATTTCTACAGGCCTGCGGCTTAATTAACGATCATCAAACCAGCTGTTTTTGCCATCCTGATAATCTTTAAAGCAAAAGTTTACAAATTAAGACTGACCCTCACGCATTTCCCCATAATTGAACGGCATAATAGTGCCGTTTTGGGGCTTTTCCCCGTTTAAATCTGTGAGGGATTTTTCATGAATAAGCGTATTTTGGCGCTGACCTTGTTACTGAGCGGCAGCCTCGCGCTGTCGGGTTGTACCACCAATCCCTATACCGGCGAATCGCAGGCGGGCAAATCGGGTATCGGCGCCGGTTTGGGCGCGGTGCTGGGTGCGGGCGTGGGCGTGCTGTCATCGTCGAAGAAAGATCGCGGTAAAGGTGCACTGATTGGCGCGGCGTCCGGTGCCGCACTGGGCGGCGGCGCGGGCTATTATATGGATGTGCAGGAAGCGAAACTGCGCGACAAAATGCGCGGCACCGGCGTCAGCGTGACGCGTCAGGGCGACAACATCGTGCTCAACATGCCGAATAACGTCACCTTTGATTCCAACAGCAGCAACCTGAAACCGGCGGGCGCCAACACCCTGACCGGCGTGGCGATGGTGCTGAAAGAGTATCCAAAAACCGCCGTGAATGTGGTGGGCTATACCGACAGTACCGGCACGCGCGCGCTGAATATGCGCCTGTCACAGCAGCGCGCCGACAGCGTGGCCAGCGGTCTGATTCTGCAAGGCGTGGCGCAAAACCGTCTGCGCACCCAGGGTTTAGGCCCGGATAATCCGGTTGCCAGCAACAGCACCGAAGACGGTAAAGCACAGAACCGTCGCGTTGAGATCACCCTCAGCCCACTGGGCTAAAAGTAAAGAGCCGATCTGCACGAACAGATCGGCTTTTGTCACATTTTTCCGCCTCTTTTGACGCCATCTTTGTTAGAAAAAGCTAAAAAATTCGTAACCGATAGAGCCGCCTTTTCCTTTATGCTAGCGTGATCAAAAATTGATCAGTGGGACGCTATCATGTCACTCAAAGCCATCGCCGCTACCCTTGGCCTCTCTGTTACTACCGTGAGCCGGGCGCTAAATGGCTATGACGATGTAGCGGCCGTCACGCGTAAACGCATTGAAGACGAAGCGAATGCGCGCGGCTATCGCCCCAACGACGCTGCCCGCCGCCTGAAAACCGGTCGCGCCAATGCGGTCGGTCTGCTCTTTCCCATCAGCCACGCCTCGCTCAATGACAGCTATTACAGCCAAATGCTGCTGATGCTGGATCAACGCCTCGCCCAGCACGATATTGATTTGTTGTTGCTGCCTGACAAACCGCAAGGGCAACAGCGTAAGCTGATCCGCATGCTGCGCAGCGGCGCCATCGATGCGCTGATTTTAACGCACACCCTGCCGCAGGATGCGAGACTGCAACGCTTGCAACAGAAGGGTTTCCGCTTCCTGACGCTCGGCCGCAGCGAGCTGCCGCTGCCGTACGCGTGGATTGATTACGATAATCACGCCGGTACCTTCCTGGCGGCAGAACACTGCCTGCAACAAGGGTGGCCGCGTCTGGCTTATCTCGGCAGTAACGAAACGGCAACGTACATCCTCGATCGCCGCCAGGGTTTCATTGATGCGCTGATTCAGCATCAGGCGCCGGTCGATCAATCCCTGATGGCCGCGCTACCCGCCACGCGCCGCTCCGGCTATCAGCAAACCAATGCCTGGCTGGCCCACGGCGACGCGCCGCAGGCGATCATCACCGATTGCAGCACGCTGGGTGAAGGTGCCGCGATTGCGCTGCAGCAGGCGGCCCGCCTTAAGGGCGCGCAGGCGATTCCGCTGTATGTGTATGATGGATTGCCGCCCGATTCGATTGTCGATCAGCCGGTGAACACTATTCTGCAATCATCGCAGCAGCACATTGGCGAGCGCATCGCCGAAATGGTGCTGCAACTGCTCGATGATGTGCCGCCAGGCGATCTGCAAACGCTCTGGCAGCCGGTGCTGCGACTCACTTCTGACGCGCAATGATTGCGCCTGGCGCGAGCTGTGTTAGTCTTCGCCTGTTTCTTTTCAGCAGGTGTAAGCAATGAAAACCAGGCCGCCACGAGCCACAATCAGTGACGTTGCCCGTACGGCAAAAACCGGTAAAACCAGCGTTTCCCGCTATCTGAATGGCGAAGTGAATCTGCTCTCGCCCGATCTCAAAGCCCGTATCGAACAGGCCATCGCCGAACTCAACTATCGTCCCAGCCAGATGGCGCGCGGACTGAAACGCGGCCGCACGCGTTTGATTGGCCTGATCATTGCCGACATCACCAATCCTTACTCGGTTGACGTGCTGAGCGGCATTGAAGCGGCGTGTCGTGCGCAGGGCTTTACCCTGCTGATGTGTAACACCAACAACGAAGTCGATCTCGAACAACATTACCTGCAACTGCTCAGCAGCTATCAGGTGGAAGGCATTGTGGTTAATGCCGTGGGCATGCATGAAGAAGTGCTCAATCGCCTGCAACAGTCGATGCTGCCGATGGTATTGATTGACCGGAAAATCCCCGATTTCGCCTGCGATATGGTGGGGCTCAATAACGTTGAAGCCTCCACGGTTGCGACCCAACATTTGCTGGATAACGGCTATCAAGCCCTGCTCTTCCTTAGCGAGCCGCTCGGCAGCGTTAATACGCGCCGTGAACGTCTGCGCGCCTTCTACGACACGGTAAAAAACGCGCCAGAGATTGCGGCAGAGAATGCCGAAATAGCGCTGCATCAGCCCGACGCGCTGGAAAAACAGCTGCGGGAATTCCACCAGCGCCATCCCGACAAACGCTGTGCGGTGATCGCCGCCAACGGCGCGCTGACCTTGCAAGTGGCGCGCGCGCTGCAGCGCCTTGCGCTGCGCTGGGGCGAAGCGATTGGCCTGCTGGGCTTTGACGAACTGGAATGGGCGGCGCTGGCGGGCGTCGGCATCACCACCTTGAAACAGCCCACCTGGCAGATTGGTTACGCCGCACTGGAGCAGGTTATCGCGCGCATTGAGGGCAGCGAGCAATCGGTCAGCGAACAGCTCTTCTCCGGCGAACTGATCGTACGCGGCTCCAGCCAGCCGCTGCGCTAAGCCGGCCTTTTATGGCTCACTTCGTGAGCATGATCATAATTTCACGGTCTGCGCCTTTCCTTTGGAACCGGTTCCATTTAGGTTTTTTATAACGAATGGGATGTGGTCATGCCCGGAGAAACGTGATGAAACCAGAAATTATTGTTGTAACTGCCGCATACGGCGCGCAGAAAGTAGCGGAATTGGGTGGCCAGGCCGCGCTGTTGCCGCTGATCAAACAGGCCGGCGCGGATGGCGTCGAAATTCGTCGCGAGCTGTTCAACGAAAATGAACTCTGCCTGCTGCATGCGCTGGGCAATGCGATTTCCCAGCATCAGCTGAGCGCCAGCTATTCCGTGCCGGAAGCGTTGTGGCTGGATGATGGTGCGCTGAATCCGCGTCTGGCGCAGTTCCTGCAGGAAGCCGAACAAATCGGCGCTCAGCGCCTGAAAGTGGCGCTTGGCCATTTTGTTGAACTTGATGCGCGCGCGCTGCTTGATGTACTTAAAGCATCAACGGTGACGCTGGTGGTTGAGAACGATCAAACGCCAGACAGCAAACTGGCACCGATGCTGCGCTTCTTCCATCAGGCTTGCGATGCCGCATTGCCGCTGGATATGACCTTCGATATGGGCAACTGGCAGTGGACCGGCGAAGACGGTTTGCAGGCCGCCGCGCAACTCAGTCGCTACGTTAGCTACATCCACGTTAAAGCGGCGGTGCCACACGGCGCTACTTTCCGCGCGATCGCGCTGGATCAGGCCGACGATAGCTGGCGCACGCTGCTGAACGCGCTGCCAACCGACGCACCGCGCGGCATCGAATTCCCGCTGGAAGGCGGGGATTTGCTGGCGGTCACTCGCCATTACGTTGACCTGCTGCGTGCAGCGTAAGGAGCCGATGATGACGCAAAAAACGCTGGATGTGGTGACGATTGGTGAAGCGATGGCGATGTTTATCGCCCAGCAAACCGGCGATCTCGCCGCAGCAGAAGGCTTCGTCAAACGCATTGCTGGGGCAGAACTCAACGTGGCGATTGGCCTGGCGCGCCTCGGTTTGCAGGTCGGTTGGGTGAGCCGCGTCGGCGACGACAGTTTTGGTCGCTTTACACTGCAACAGCTGGAAAAAGAGGGCGTCGATCACCGCTGCGTCACCACGGACGCGCGCTATCGCACCGGCTTCCAGCTCAAATCCCGCGTCGATGACGGCTCCGATCCGGAAGTCGAATATTTCCGCAAAGGCTCCGCCGCCAGCCATCTGTCGCCCGACGATTTCAACGACGACTACTTTGGCAGCGCGCGCCATCTGCATCTGAGCGGCGTGGCGGCGGCAATCTCTGACAGCTCGCTTGCCCTGGCGCAACACGCGGCAAAAGAGATGCGCGCGCGGGGCAAAACCATCTCCTTCGATCCTAATCTGCGTCCGGTGTTATGGCGCAGCGAAGAGGAGATGCGCAAGCAACTCAATCATCTGGCGGAATACGCCGATTGGGTGCTGCCGGGCGAGAAAGAGGGTTTGATTCTCACCGGCTACCGCCAGCCGGAAGCCATCGCCGATTTCTACCTCGATAAAGGGGTGAAAGCGGTGGTGATCAAAACCGGTGGCGACGGCGCCTGGTACAAAACCGCCGACGGCCAGCAAGGCCAGGTCGCACCGATTCGCGTCGAGAATGTGGTCGATACCGTGGGTGCCGGCGACGGCTTTGCGGTTGGGCTGATCAGCGCTTTGCTGGAAGGAAAATCCCTGCCGCAGGCGATTCTGCGCGGTAATAAGATCGGTTCGCTGGCGATTCAGGTCGCTGGCGACAGCGAAGGCCTGCCGACGCGCGCGGCATTGGGCGATTACTGATAACAGCACAATCCCGTAGCGGCGCGATGCATCGCGCGCTTTTCGCAGCGGCTTCGCTGCCAGAAGCGCAATAAATTGCGCCGCTACGGGTCCGTACGAAACCCAATAGCTGTACCCACTACAACAATATCGCGAGGCGCATCCACTGAATGCGTCCACCTCAACCAGAGGAGTCACCCCATGAAATCGCAGACAATCGCGCCAAAACGCTGGTGGTTTATCATGCCCATCGTGTTTATCACCTACAGTCTGGCGTATCTGGACCGGGCGAACTTCAGCTTCGCCTCTGCCGCAGGGATAAATGACGATCTCGGCATCACCAAAGGCATGTCATCGCTGCTGGGCGCCCTGTTCTTCCTCGGCTACTTCTTCTTCCAGATCCCCGGCGCGCTGTACGCCGAACGTCGCAGCGTGAAGAAGCTGATTTTCTGGTGCCTGATTTTATGGGGCGGCTGCGCCTCGCTGACTGGCGTGGTCAGCAACATTCCGATGCTGGCGGCGATCCGCTTTGTGCTCGGCGTGGTGGAAGCGGCGGTAATGCCGGCGATGCTGATCTATATCAGCAACTGGTTTACCAAATCCGAACGTTCGCGCGCCAATACCTTCCTGATCCTCGGTAATCCGGTGACGGTGCTGTGGATGTCGGTGGTTTCTGGCTATCTGATTGAGTCCTTTGGCTGGCGCGAGATGTTTATCATTGAAGGCATCCCGGCAGTGATCTGGGCGGTGGCCTGGTGGTTCCTGGTGCAGGACAAACCTGCCCAGGCCAAATGGATGAGCGAAAGCGAGAAAGCCGCGCTGCAGGCGCAGCTGCAAAAAGAGCAGGAAGGGATTAAAGCGGTACGTAACTACGGTGAAGCGTTCCGTAATCGCAACGTGATCCTGCTGTGCCTGCAATATTTTGCCTGGAGCATCGGCGTGTACGGTTTCGTGCTGTGGCTGCCGTCCATTCTGCGTAACGGTTCGCAGATGGGCATGGTGGAAGCCGGTTGGCTGTCTGCGGTGCCGTATCTGGTGGCGACCATTGCGATGATCGTGGTGTCGTGGGCGTCAGATAAAACCCAGAACCGTAAACTGTTTGTCTGGCCGCTGCTGCTGATTGGCGCGCTGGCATTCCTCGGTTCGTATCTGGTGGGTTCCAGCAACTTCTGGCTGTCGTATACGCTGCTGGTAATTGCCGGTGGGGCGATGTATGCGCCTTATGGTCCGTTCTTCGCCATCATTCCTGAGATGTTGCCGCGCAACGTCGCCGGTGGTGCGATGGCATTAATCAACAGCATGGGCGCACTGGGTTCCTTCGTCGGATCATGGATTGTAGGCTATCTTAATGGCGCGACCGGTTCGCCTGCCGCCTCCTACATTTTCATGGGTGCTGCGCTGCTGGCTTCGGTTTGGCTGACGTTGATCGTCAAACCAGCCCAGAACAAAACGCCGCCGCCCGTTCACGGGGCGAAGCACGCGTAATCGATTCGGGAGGCCTTAAAGCCTCCCCTACATTTTAAAGGGAGCAAAAGATGAAACCTGCTGTGATTCTTTATAAGAGCCTGCCAGATGACCTGCGCACCAAACTGGATGCCCATTTCACCGTCACTGAAGTGCATGACATTTCCCCGGAAACTATCGAAAAACACGCGGCGCAGTTCGAACAGGCGCAAGGTTTGCTCGGCTCTGGCGGCAAAGTG
Source organism: Pantoea endophytica (assembly GCF_002858935.1). Taxonomy (GTDB): domain Bacteria; phylum Pseudomonadota; class Gammaproteobacteria; order Enterobacterales; family Enterobacteriaceae; genus Pantoea; species Pantoea leporis. Next base: position 205,556 of record NZ_PJRT01000031.1, read on the forward strand.
GATGGCGAGCTGCTGGCAAAAATGCCCGCGCTGCGCGCCTGCTCCACCGTGTCGGTGGGTTACGATAACTTCAACGTTGATGCGCTGAATCAACGCAAAGTGCTGCTGATGCACACACCAACCGTGCTGACCGAAACCGTCGCCGATACCATGATGGCGCTGGTTCTGAGCACCGCGCGTCGCGTGACCGAGCTGGATAAGTGGGTCAAAAACGGCGAGTGGAAAAAGAGCATCGGACCGGATCATTTCGGCATTGATGTGCACCACAAAACCCTCGGCATTCTCGGCATGGGCCGCATCGGCCTGGCGCTGGCGCAGCGTGCGCACTTTGGCTTCGGCATGAACATTCTCTACAACGCGCGTCGTCAGCATGAAGAGGCGGAAACCTGCTTTGGTGCGAGTGCCTGCGATTTGGAAACCTTGCTGAAAGAGAGTGATTTTGTCTGCATCAGCCTGCCGCTGACCGAACAGACGCACCATATGATTGGCGCGGCGCAGCTCAAGTTGATGAAGCCAAGCGCAATTCTGATCAACGCCGGTCGCGGTCCGGTGGTGGATGAGCAGGCGCTGACGGCGGCGCTGAAAGACGGCACTATCCACGCCGCCGGTCTGGATGTGTTCGAAGTTGAGCCGGTGCCCGCCGATGCCGAAATTTTGACGCTACCGAACGTGGTCGCGCTGCCGCACATCGGTTCCGCCACCCATGAAACCCGTTACGGCATGGCGCGCGACGCGGTAGATAACCTGATCGCCGCCCTGAGCGGCAAAGTCGAGAAAAACTGCGTTAACCCGCAGATCCAAGGCTAAGCTTGCCTTTTACCCATTGCGCCTGCCAGCGGCGGGCGCTATGGTGGTTCCCCATTCGATTTCACAACGTTTTAACTTCCTATGTCCTTTTCTCAGTTCGGCGACAAATTTACTCAACACTCCGGCATCTCACGTCTGATGGAAGACATGGGTGAAGGCCTGCGCACGCCCGGCACCATCATGCTTGGCGGCGGTAATCCGGCGCAGATCCCAGCGATGAATGACTATTTCAACCAGTTGCTGATGCAGATGCATCAGGACGGCCAGCTGAGCGAAGCGCTGTGCAACTACGATGGTCCGCGCGGCAAAGCGCTGCTGCTGGATGCGCTGGCGAAGATGCTGCGTGAGGAACTTGGCTGGCCATTAACCGCGCAAAACATCGCGCTGACCAACGGCAGCCAGAGCGCGTTTTTCTATCTCTTCAACTTGTTCGCCGGACGTCGCGCCGACGGCAGCAAAAAGCGCGTGCTGTTCCCGCTGGCACCGGAATATCTCGGCTACGCCGATGCCGGTCTGGAAGAGGATCTGTTTGTCTCCGCCAAGCCAAACATTGAGCTGCTGCCGGAAGGCCAGTTCAAATATCACGTTGATTTCGACCATTTGCCGCTGAATGACGATGTCGGCCTGATCTGCGTTTCGCGCCCGACCAACCCAACCGGCAACGTGATCACCGATGATGAACTGCTGCAGCTGGATGCGCTGGCGCAGCAGCACGGCGTACCGCTGCTGATTGATAACGCGTACGGCGTGCCGTTCCCCGGCATCATCTTTAGCGAAGCGCGCCCGCTGTGGAATCCCAATACCATTCTGTGCATGAGCCTGTCGAAACTCGGCCTGCCCGGCGCACGTTGCGGCATTATCGTCGCCGATGACAGCACTATCACCGCCATTGGCAACATGAACGGCATAATTAGCCTGGCACCGGGCAGCATCGGTCCTGCGATTGCTAATGAGATGATCGTACGCGGCGATTTGCTGCGTCTGTCGCAAGAGGTGATTAAGCCGTTCTATCAGGCCAAAGTCAGCGAGACGATTGCGATTCTGCGGCGCTATTTGCCGGAAGATCGCTGCCTGATTCATAAACCCGAAGGCGCGATTTTCCTCTGGCTGTGGTTCCGCGATCTGCCGATCAGCACCGAAACGCTGTATCAGCGCCTGAAAGCGCGCGGCGTGCTGATGGTGCCCGGCCACTTCTTCTTCCCCGGGCTGGAACATGAATGGCCACACACCCATCAATGCATGCGCATGAACTATGTGCCGGATGCAGAGAAGATTGAGCGCGCGGTGCAGATATTGGCGGAAGAGCTGGAAGCCGCGTTTAAGAATTAAAGCTTCAAAATCGCACGATGAATCGCGCCGCTACGATTGTGTGCACATTCCGTAGCGGCGCAATCTATTGCGCTATCCCTGCGTTATAGATAGCTGGCACCACTGCGCCAGCTGTTGAATCGCCTGCTCCACTTCGGCATTCCAGCCAAAACCGGCATTGAGTCGAAAACAGTGATCGTAGCGGTGATCGGTAGCGAAAATGTGGCCCGGCGCGATACCGATACCCGCGTTGCGCGCCTTGAGAAACAGCGCGCGCACATTCAGCGCACCGATCGGCATTTCCACCCATAACACATAGCCGCCTTCAGGATCAGACACCCGCGTGCCCGGCGGGAAGTAGCGCAGCACCGCCTGACGCATATGCTGGATTTGATTCTTCAACTCGCGCCGTAGCTTACGCAGATGCGCATCATAGCCGCCGCTGCGCAGCAGTTCGGCAATCGCTGCTTGAGACAACACCGACGTGCCCATGCTGGTGGTGTATTTCAGCGAGGCGATTTTGCGCATGTAGTTGCTGCTGTGCACCCAGCCAATGCGAATGCCCGGCGCAACCGTTTTCGAGAAGCCGCTGCACAAAATAGCGTTCGGGCTGAAGGCACGCATCGGGAACGGACGGCGCTCGCCAAACGCGGTATCACCGAAGATATCATCCTCAATGATCACCACATCGTTCTCGTCGGCCTGACGCGCGATATAGGCTTTCTGCTCGTTGGGAATGCTTTTGCCGAGCGGATTATTGATGTTGTTGATGGTGAGATACGCCTGCACCGCTTTGCGCTGGAACAGTGAAGTGAGTTTCTCCACATTGACGTAACCTTCCGGCCCGGCTTCGACCTCAATCACCCGTAGATTGAGGTTATGCAGCATCTGCAGCAACACGAAATAGCACGGCGATTCCACCGCAACGATATCGCCGGGCCGCGTGGTGGCGCGCAGCGCCAGCGAAATCGCTTCGATGCAGCCGTTGGTGATCAGGATGTCATCCGCATTGATATTGCAGCCATAATCCACCGCGCGGCGTGCAATTTCATTTTTCAGCGGCGCGTAGCCGGTGCCTTTTACGGTATTTCCCAGCAGCGCCGGTTTGCTGTAACCCATCTGGCGCATCAGCAAACCAATCTTCTTCACCGGATAGAGTGAAAGGTCGCCGTTGGCCAGATCCAGCCGCACGCGGCAGTCTGAACCGAGCATCGCCAGATGCAGCTCGGTCTGCTCATCGAGCGGCGCCACTTCGCGCGCTTGCTCGTTGATGAGCGTGGGAAAGGTTTTATTAACAGGCCGCGGTGCGACAAAAAAACCGGACTTGGGACGCGCCACCGCGTAGTGCTCATCCTCAAGCGTGCGTAATGTTTTCAGCGCGGTGGTCATGCTGACGCTGTACTGCGTCGCCAGCGTGCGCACCGACGGTAAACGGCTGTCGGGCGGCAGCGAGCCGCTGTGAATGGCTTGTTTTATCTGCTCTGCGATTTGACGGTAACGACTGCCCTGTTCCGTTTCACCCGCCATCTGTTCCACCCTATTTCGTCCGGATCTGTGCGTTTTCACCAGATTACATTCAAAGTACTTTAGGCTGCATTAGTTAATTGATAACCCGCGCAATCGTCTTTAAGGCATTCATTCCGTAGCACCTTCGTGGCCCATTTCCCGTCTGATGCCGCCAGCACGGCAGCAGCGACTTTTTAGCCAAAGGATGAAGTGAAAAATGAATAATCTGTCCACCCTGATGCGAGAGATTAGTGGATATCTCACCCCCACGATTATTGATTCCGCGCAACACTGTTCACGCCGTTTACTTGCCGCGCTCCCGGATGCCACGCACCCGGAGAATAACCGCGTGCTGCTGGCCTACGGCGGCGGCAAAGACAGCAGCTATATGGTGGCGTACGTGCGCTACATTCAGGGGCTGATCTGGCAGCAACATGGCAGCACCTTTCAGCTGCGCATTAGCACCAACCGCCATGCGGCAATGAACGACAGCGTAATGGAGAATATCGATCGCGTGTATCGCGCGTTGCACATCCACGATGATGACTTTACCGAATGTCTGGTGACTGACGGCCTGCAAATCCGCCACTTCGATCGCCATTTACCGATGCCAGACAGCGTGCGCCAGCAGAATCGCAACGATGTGCTGATGAATGGCCATCGCTTCCGCGCCGATGCGCGCTCCACGTTTTGTAACGCCTGTAATCTCAGCATGGTCAACTCGTTTGGCCTGGCGGCGCATTACGACGGCGGCGTTGATGTGATCATCACCGGCGATTCGCCGCAGGAGCAAACCGCTTATCTGGCGTGGGCGCGCCATCTTTCGCGGCTGTTTGCTGCGCCGGTGGCGGATAAGTCGCGCGGCTTTAGCGGCTTTCTGCAGACGCTGGATGGCGTGGCTGAACGCTACTTCGCCGATATCTACGGTGCCGATCAGGTGACGCCCGCGCACCGCATTACCTGGCAGCTGGAACGCGATCCGCTGTTCTTCAATATCTATCAGGACACCGCCTATGAAGCGGGCGCGCACTGGGCGCTGCTGACTGAATTTATGCATTTTCGCTTTGATGAACTGATGTTCAGCTTCTCCGAATCGGACTGCGGTAACCCGACGTTAATGGCACATATTCGCGGTCTGCGTGCGGAGACGCTGTTGCAGCGCAGCTACGCCGAAGGCATTCGCGAATATGTGCGCTTTGCGCTCGGGCTGATGGTGAAAAAAGATTTCCCGCCGCAGCTGATTGATGAGATGGCGGCACGTTATCAGGACGATGAAGCGATTAAGCGCGCCCGCCAGCGCGCCGCGCAGTTCGCCGAGCAGGCATTTGGCCTCAATGAAACCCAACTGGTTTGCATGATCTATTCGCCGTTTATCGCCGAAGGTAATCAGCTGAAAAGCTGGCTGCAGCAGTTAGTCGATGCACCGGACGAAGCGGCGGTGCGCGCCTTGCTGCGCGGCGAGAGCGACGACCTGGGGCTGGCGCAGCAGCTGGAGCAACGCTCTGGTTTGACCGTGGCGCAGATGCGTCACTGCTGGCGTAGCAAGCAGGTGAGTTCACTGCTGGACGAACAGCGCGGCGATGCGCTTTCGCGCGTGCTGCGTTTTGACCCGCACAAAGCAGTGATTCAGGTGAATAACGGGGTCATGCACGACGTCGTCACTGAAGTGATCTCCGGGCGTTAACCCGGTAAGGCAACGCGATGAGAAAAGTTTTCCTGCAGATTGGTGCCACCCGCGACGGACAAAATCCTTACTGCGCGGTGGCCAAACGCGACGGCTACTTTACCGTGCTGGCGGAGATGGGCGATTTCGTCGATTACCAATCGCTGAGCATCCCGTTGCCGTTCGATCTGATTGTGCGGCTCGATCGCCCGGAAAATCCGTGGGATGTACTGCAAGCCTGTTTGCATGCCGGGTTGATGGAGCATCCTCACGTGGTGCTGGCGGGCTTTGAAGCTTACAACGCCAGCGCCGGTCGCGTACGCGAACTGCTGGCGGGGCCCGACGCCGGTGCCAGCTTTATTCCGCCGGATAAGTACGCGCAGCGTATGGCGTTGCGCAAAGCCTGGCAGCGCTTTCCGCAGCCGGAGTTTCGCTTTTTTGCCTCGCCGCTCAGCATTCGGGATGCGCGAGACGCGTTGCTCTATCCCTGCGTGATCAAGCCGGTTGACGGCGGCGGCGGTCTTGGCGTCTGGCTGGTGAAACAGGCCAGCCAGCTTGATGCGGTGATCGGCAAGCTGGTCGACACCATGAATTACGGCGGGCGCGGCTTCAGCGGTTTTATCGTGGAGAGCTGGCTGGCGGGCGATGAGTATTCGCTGCAAGGCGTGGTGGCGGACGGCCATGCGGTGGCGCTGACCTGCTGCCAAAAAGTGATTGAACACCATAGCGATGCCGACGGCTGCGTCAGTTTTTACGAATCCGGCCATGTGGCGGTCGCCGCGCAGCAGCTGCCCGCCAGCTTTAGCAGCCTGATGAGCTTCTGCTGTGAAACCTTCGGCTATCGTCAGGGCGCATTTCACATCGACTTCATTTTGGTCAACGGCGAACCGCATTTCCTTGAAATGGGCTTCCGCCTTTCCGGCATGGGCGTGGTGAATCTGGTGCAGGAAGTCACCGGCATCAACTGGGCGGAAGTGGCGTTCCACATCGAAGCCGGTCACGGCATGCCGCCGCTGCATTTTCCGGCGCAGCCGCAGGCGGTGGGCCGCGTGCGTTTGCGTCAGCGCCTGCAGTATGACGCGGCTGAGCGCTGGATCGCACAGCATCAGCGCGGTCAGCTGTTGCCGCCGCTCAATCTGCCCGCGCTTGCAGTTTCGCCACGCTCTTCGCTGTATGCCGATTTAACCCGCCACGCCGGCATTCTCGCCACCTTGCGTCTCGCAGCGACCAGCCGCGACGACATTCTGGCGGTGTTCCATCAGATCCTTGAGGCCTCATCGCTCACCACTCGGAGAGATTTACTATGTGCAGAATGATTGTGGCGCACGGCCAATTCGATGCCGCCGCAGTGCTGGACGCCGCGCGTGCCATGAGCTGCGGCGAAACCGCCACGCACGAAGGTCCGATTAAACAGCATCCTAACGGTTGGGGCTGTTTATGGCTGGAGCAAGGGCACATTCGCACGCTGCACGGCACCGGCACGTTCGCCGATGCGCTGCCGACCATTGATGTTGATCGCCTGCGCGGCCGCTTTCTGGCGGTGCATGTGCGCCACGCCACGCTGAGCAAAAATCACGGTATCGAATTTTCCCATCCGCTGTGGCGCACCAGCGGCGCCACGCAGTGGTACATGATGCATAACGGTTTTTTGCCCACCGTTTATCAGCAATTGGGCATGGCGGAGTCGCGTTTCGATTCCGCGGAGTATCTCGAATATATGGTGGATCGCGCCACGCCCGCCGATTTCACCCGCGATTATCTGCGCGACAAGATGGCGCAGGTCGCGCCGGGCGGCAGTTCGGCCAACGCCATTTTTGTCACCCGCGATAAAGCCTGGGCGTGGCAATGGCATCCCGACGACACGCCCTATCCCAACTATTTCACGCTGCACCGCTTACAGAAAAACGACACCACTTTCATCTCTTCTGAACCTATTTCAGCACTGGGCACGGCGTCTGAATGGCGTCGTATGAACAACCATGAACTTCATGAATTTCCAATTGGGGAGTGATCAACATGGCGATTTTCAATCAGATCCGCGTTATTCATCCAAACATGTTTGTGGAGAGCACCTGGCTGGATGACATCGTGACGGCGCGCGTGCCGCTGCTGGTGTTACGTAACTTCCTCAAGCCGGACGTGCGCGCAGCGGTGGTGGAGGATTTGCAGCAGTGCCGCGAGCAGGTGCGGGTATCGCACTATCCAAACGGCGCGCTGACCACGCTCGGCCCTTATCTGGCGAAGCACACCGCTGCGCCGGAAAACTACTTCACCGAGCTGCGCGATATTCAGGCCGCGCTGCCGTCGTCGCTGCACTGCCTGCGCGATCAGATCTACAACTGGGTGCAGCACGCGCTGCGCCTGGAAAGCCTGCAAACCGCCAACGAACCCGAGCTGGGCGATTACGCCGGTTCGATTGTGCGCTTCCACGCTGACGGCGTCGCCAATCCCCTGCATAACGACAACATCGTGCGCGATGCCGCCGGCAGCGGATTGGCGGTGACCCGCATCTTGCACCAGCTGAGTTGCGTGGTTTGTTTGCAAGAGTGCAACGCCGGCGGCGCGCTGCGCATCTTCAACAAGAAGTGGCAGCCGGTGGATGAATGGTACAAAACGCCGGGCGAACTGGGTTATCAAACCGGCGTCATCGAACACAGCGAGGTATGCGAGTTCTCACCGCGCAGTGGCGATATCTATCTGTTTAATCCGGCGTTTTATCACGAAATTGATCGCGTGGAAGGCGACACGCGCATCACCATGGGCTTCTTCTTTGGCCTGACCGACAAAAAAATGAAACACGCCATCGCCTGGAGTTAACGCCAGGTTTTCGACGAGGAGACGAACATGAATACCTATGAAAAAGTAGCGGCCCTGCTGGATCATCATCAGGCGCGTTATCGCGTGGTGGAGCATGAAGCCATCGGCCAGACCGACCTGATTAGCGAGATTCGCGGTAACGATCTCAATCAGGCGGCCAAAGCGATGGTGCTGGAAGTGACGATGCCGGATGGCGCGGATGCGCGCTATCTGCTGGCGATTGTGCCGGGCGACTGCAAGATCAACTTCAAGAGCGCCGCACGCGCCATTGGCGGCAAGAAGTCGAGCTTTGCGGCGCCAGAGAAAGCGCAGGAGTTAACCCAGTGCGTGATGGGCGCGGTGCCGCCGTTTAGTTTTGATGATCGGCTGGCGCTGCGCGTCGATGTGCGCCTGCGCGACGTCGGCACGCTGTGGTTTAACGCCGGGGCACTGGATCGCTCCGTGGCTTTACAGGTGGATGACTTCTTTAAGGTTGTCGGTGATGAATGTTGTGCCGAGATCGCAACACCGGTGACGGCAACCGCCTGATCGCGGCAGTAAGGACTGTGTATGTCAGTGAAAGATATGTTGTTAGCCCTGCTGGTTGTGGTGGCGTGGGGCGTGAATTTTGTGGTGATTAAGCTGGGCCTGCAGGATATGCCGCCTTTTTTACTGGCGGGATTGCGGTTTAGCCTGGTGGCGTTTCCGGCAATCTTGTTTGTGAAGCGTCCGGCGATTCCGCTGCGCTGGCTGATCGTCTACGGCATGACCATCAGCTTTGGCCAGTTCGCCTTTCTGTTCCTCGCCATCAAGCTGGGCATGCCGGCAGGATTGGCGTCGCTGGTGTTACAGGCGCAGGCCTTCTTCACGCTGCTGTTGGGGGCGCTGTTCCTGGCGGAGAAGTTACGCTGGAATCATGTAGTCGGCATTTTGGTGGCGACGCTCGGCATGTTTATGCTGGCAACCGCAGGCATGGCAGGCCAAACCACAGCGGGCATTACGCTCACTACCATGATGCTGACGCTGGCTGCGGCGCTGTCGTGGGGCCTCGGCAATATCACCAACAAAATCATTTTGCGTAACCGCAAAGTGCCGGTGATGTCGCTGGTGGTGTGGAGTGCGCTGGTGCCGATCGTGCCGTTCTTTGCCTGCTCATGGCTGTTCGATGGCGAAGCGGCGATTGTCACCAGCCTGCTGCACATTTCACTGCAAACGGTGTTGGCGCTGATCTATCTCGCCTTTATCGCCACCATTGTCGGCTACGCGATATGGGGTAATTTGCTGAGCCGCTATGAAACCTGGCGCGTGGCACCGCTGTCGCTGCTGGTGCCGGTGGTGGGGATTCTCAGTGCGGCGCTGATTCTCGGTGAAACCTTGTCGATTCAGCAGATGATCGGCGTTTCAGTGATCATCCTCGGCCTGCTGGTGAATGTGTTTGGCGGCATGGTGAGTCAGCGATTATTGGTGCGCACCTAAACAAAAACGCCGCTTTTCAGCGGCGTTTTTTTAACTCACATCCTGATTACAGAATTTCGATACGACGCGGTTTCGCCTCTTCCGGGACAATGCGAATCAGATCGATGCTCAGCAGACCATTTTCCAGACGCGCATCGCGCACCGTGATGTGATCGGCCAGCTGGAATTTGCGCTCGAAGTTGCGCTCGGCGATACCCTGATACAGGTATTTACGCTCCGGCTGCTCTTCAGGATGTGCGCCACGCACCACCAGCACGTTGTCATGCGAGGTGATATCTAACTCGCTCTGAGCAAAGCCCGCCACGGCAATGGTGATACGGTAGAAATTCTCATCCACCAGCTCAACGTTATACGGAGGGTAGCCACCATTGGCCTGGTTTTGGTTGGACTCAAGCAGGTTAAACAGGCGATCGAAACCAATGGCAGAACGATAAAGTGGGGTGAGATCAAAGTTACGCATAATAAGACTCCTGATATTCAGCAAGTTTAGGCAACCTTCCACCATGGACAGGTTGTGCAGTCCGTTGCTGTCCCTTCCGGCAACAGCAACAAGACCGTTCCTTAAAAGTGGGTGCAGCCTGGTCGCTTTCAAGGGCTGATGCGTATTTTTTTAAAGCAAATCTGACGATATGACATACACTCAGGGGACCAATCGCCTGAGATCCAAGACGCAGCCACAGAGCTTTGCTTAACGTCAGGTGACACACTCCAGCCAGGGCCATGCCATGACTGAAGGGATGATGATGATGAATATGATGAAACGCTTTCCACTCACAGCTGTGCTGGTTTGCAGTACCTTTGTTACTTCAGGTTGCTCCAGCGTTATGTCTCACACTGGCGCCAGTCAGGGCTACTATCCCGGCACGCGCGCCAGCGCAGAGATGATCACTGACGACAACACCAGCTGGGCGATCAAGCCGCTGGCGCTGATCGATCTCCCGTTCTCAGCGGTGATGGACACCGTGCTGCTGCCGTGGGATTACTTCCGTTCTGACGACGATAAAAGTAAGGATTCGATTCACGAGCGCGTGATGCAGAGCGAAAAAATGGCCGGCACGCAAGCCAGCCTGGCGACCGCCGCGTCTATGCCCGCGCAGCCGCACTGACGCAAAACAGCTGCCGCCAGCCGTCCACTTCCCGCATATAAGCGATCTTTTCGCCATCCGGCGACCAGACCACTGCATCACCGGATGGCGCATGATCGCTACGTGGCGTTAAGCGCGTACAGGCTCCCGTCGCCATTTCACAGCGCATCACACTGTTATCACAGATAAAGCATATCGCGCCGCCTTGTGGATGCCAGCTAAAGGCCGACTGAATGCTGCTCGCCAGCTGCGTCACCTGGCGTGGCTGGCCGCCATTCGGTGAAACCGTCCACAGCTGAATCACGCCCTGTTCGTCCGCCAGCAAAAAGGCGATGGCGCTGCCATCCGCGGAGGCGCGCAGCCAGTGGCGCGGTTGCAGCGCCAGGCCATGGGTGTGCGTGATGCGTCGCTGCTGCACGCCAGCTGGCGGCGCAGGCAATTTATCCGCCGTGCCCTGTAAGGGCGAAGCGCCCGCTTTGGCGTAATCGGCTAACGCGGCGGGCAGATCCACCACAAACACTTCCGGCACTTTGTCGCCGTTGGCGGCGCGCGTATCACCGATAAAGGCGATGGCCCAGCGCTGCCAGCTGCCATCCGCTTTCTGATAGCCTTGATTCCCGATCCAGCACTCTTCATAGGCGCGGTCAATCTGGTCGCTGCCCGGCTGAGGATCGCGCTGCGTCTGGCTGACCAGCACGCAATAATGGCTGCCCTCATATTCACGCGGATGCTGTTTAGGCGGACACACCGGATGCAGCGGCACGGCCACGCCGACGTTACGCAGGTCGTCGCCAGCATCCTTTTCATGCATCACATGATCGTTGTAGGTAAAGCTCAGGCGCGAACCATCCGGGCTGAAGACGTGGACATGCGAGCCACCGCGCAGCGCGCCAGGCGTGTAGGGCGCGGTGATGTCGCAGGCATCGAGGTTCTCGGCGATGCCTTGCTGCACGATCACGCCGCGTCGGTGATGAAAATCGTAGCGCCAGTGCGCATCCGGATGTTCCGGACCATGAATGCAAACGTAACGCGGCGGCAAATCCGGACTGACGGTGACCACGCCAACGTGCGCGCCATCGCGAGCCTGATACAACACTTCAACGGCACCGCTCGCCACGTTGACGCGCTCGATAGTCAGGCTGGTAAAAGAGGCGCCGGAAGGTCGCACATCAAATGCCAGCCACTGGCTGTCGCCGGTCCAGACGTTGATGTTGGTAAGTTGATGATGACGCGCGGCAAAGGTGATTTGTTTTTCTGACATGAGGCAACCTTCCATCTAACAGTTGCCGGATAAATTACGTGATTCTGCAGTGAGAAGCAGCAATTTCGCCGCGGTTGATTGCGCAATGAACGGCGCCGCTACGGATTGTGCCCGTATTTGTAGCGGCGCGATTCATCGCGCGAATTTATTCACCTACGCGTTTTACATCACCGACCAGCAGGATGTAGGAGAGCGCGCCAATCAGCGCCACCGCCGAGATATACACCAGCGCCGGTGCAAAGCCGTAATCCTGCGCCAGATAACCCACCACCAGCGGCACGGTGATGCCACCCAAGCCGCCAACAAAGTTAAACATGCCGCCCGTCAAACCAATCAGGCGCACCGGTGCCAGCGAGGAGACCAGCGACCAGGTAATTGAGGCGAAGCCGTTGCCGAAGAAGGCGATCGCCATCAGCGTCATAATCCATATCGGATCGTTGGTGTAGTTCGCGCCCATGATGCAGGTGGAGATCAGCAGACCGCAGATGATCGGCGTTTTGCGCGCAAAGCCGAGCGAACGGCCACTGCGCACCAGACGATCGGCGACGATACCCGAGAGAATCACGCCAACGAATGCCGCGAGGAAGGGCACGGTGGTCATGAAGCCCGCGGTGAGCGCCGCGATATGTTTTTCCTGCGTCAGATAGTTCGGGAACCAGGTCAGGAAGAACCACAGCGTGGATGTGACGGCGAACTGGCCAAGATAGACGCCGCACAGCTTGCGGTGGAACACCAGTTTCCAGTCGGCGGCGGTAAGTTTGGTGCGGGCTTTCTTTTCGCTCGGCGCATCGCCATCCACCATCGCGCCACCTTCACGGATGTAATCCAGCTCGGCTTTATTGATGCCTTTGCTTTGGCTGGGTGCCTGATAGAACTTAATCCAGATGAACGACCAGATGATGCCGATGCCGCCGGTAATAATGAAGACCCAATGCCAGCTCAGCAGTTCCTGAATCCAGATCAGCAAGGGCGTGAGGAACGCCAGACCAACAAACTGACCGGACGTGTAGAAGCCGACGGCGGAAGCGCGCTCTTGCTCCGGGAACCAGCTGGTCACCAGCCGGTTATTGGTCGGGAAAGCCGGCGCTTCAAATATGCCGGTAATCGCACGCAGACCAATTAATGATAATAAGCCGGTGGCAAAACCCTGCAATAACGTCGCAACCGACCAGCCAAAGATGGCAATAAAATAGGTTAAGCGTGAACCCACGCGATCAAGGAACCAGCCGCCGGGAATCTGGCATAACGTATATAACCAGGCAAAGGCCGAAAATACATAACCCATTTGCGCTTTAGTAATACCGAACTCTTCCTGAATATGCGCGGAAGCGACGGCTAAATTAGCGCGATCGACATAACAAATGACCACCGTAATAAATATCATCAGCAGAGTGATATAACGACGGCGCGTCGGTTTGGCGTGAACAGCAGAGAGATCCATGGTGTTTCTCCGTAATCGGTTTTGCCGTTTGGGCACGACAGAGCACGCCCCGGCAAATGTAGGGTAGCGATATCAAAGGTAAAACCGCGTCAGCGGTAAATAAGCTGTGCCGGGAAACAGGCTGAACGCAGCCCTATGCCTTATTTCACCGGCATATAATTATCGAGATTTAATAAAATTTAATACCCTAAAGAATTCGAGTTGCAGAAAGGCGGCAAACGAATGAATCCCCCGGAGCTTACACTAGTAAGTGACTGGGGTGAATGAGCGCAGCCAACGCATCTGCAGCTTGAATTATGACGGGTATTTACCATTCAGCGACTGAACCGTCCGGGAATCGCCATAATGGATTACGCCAGTCAGGGGCATTTTTACTGCGCTCGATCACCAGCTCTTCGTTAATTTCCACGCCGAGGCCCGGTTTATTTAACGGATAGAAATGACCATCATCCATTTTAAAATCGTCTTTATTGATCACGTAATCGAGCAGTTCAGCGCCCTGATTATAGTGAATCCCCATGCTTTGCTCCTGGAACACCGCATTGCGTGACACGAAGTCAACGTGCAGGCACGCAGCCAGCGCAATTGGGCCGAGCGGACAGTGAGGCGCCAGCGCCACATCGTAAGATTCGGCCATCGCGGCAATTTTGTAGCACTCGGTGATACCGCCCGCGTGTGACAGATCCGGTTGCAGAATCGCCAGTCCACCCGCTTCCAGCACGCGTTTGAACTCGAAGCGCGAGAACATGCGTTCGCCAGCGGCGATCGGAATATGAGTCTGCGCCGCCAGACGCGGATAATATTCCGCCTGCTCCGCCAGCACCGGCTCTTCGATAAACAGCGGGCGATACGGCTCCAGCTCTTTGATCAGCACTTTTGCCATTGGCGCGCTGACGCGGCCGTGGAAATCGAGGCCAAATTCAATCTCTTTACCGAAGGCTTCACGAATTTGCGCCACGGTATTCACCGCGTCATCGACTTTGCGCGCGTTATCGATAATGCCCATCTCTTCGCAGCCGTTGAGTTTGAAGGTATCAAAACCGATGGTGCGCAGTTTCTTGATGCCATCAATCACATCGGCCGGACGATCGCCGCCCACCCAGCTGTAGGCTTTGATGCTGTCACGCACTAATCCGCCAAGCAGTTGATAAACCGGCACGCCGAGCGCTTTGCCTTTGATATCCCACAACGCCTGATCGATACCGGCGATGGCGCTCATCAGGATCGGGCCGCCGCGATAGAAGCCGCCGCGATACATCACCTGCCATAAGTCGTTGATGCGCGCTGGATCCTGACCAATCAGGTATTCCGACAGCTCATGCACCGCCGCTTCCACGCTGCGCGCGCGGCCTTCAATCACCGGTTCGCCCCAGCCAACGATGCCTTCGTCAGTTTCGATTTTCAGGAACATCCAGCGCGGCGGCAGGCGATAAGTGGTCAGTTTGGTAATTTTCATCGTACAGCGTCCTTATATGCAGCAATAAATGCGCGAGCTTGTTCCACAGTGCGTGACAGCGGTTGACCGGCGCGATAGAGATCGCTGCCTAAGCCCGCGCCAATGCAGCCTGCGGCCATAAATTCATGCAGGTTTTCCGGCGTCACGCCGCCCACGGCAAACACCGGCACCTCTGGCGGCAGCACCGCTTTCAGCGCTTTGATGTAGCCCGGACCAAAGGCTGACGATGGGAAAATTTTCAGCGCCTGCGCACCGGCCTGTAAGGCGGTGAACGCTTCTGTCGCGGTAGCGCAACCGGCGGCAACGATCATCCCTTTGGCGACCGCCTGGCGGATCACCGCAGCATCGGTGTTCGGTGTGACAACCAATTTGCTGTTCAGCGTCGCCAACTCATCGACCTGCGCCGGATTCAGCACCGTACCGGCGCCAATCAGCGCTTTATCGCCGAAGGTTTTCACCATCGCGCCGATGCTTTTCGCCCACTCCGGCGAGTTGAGCGGGATTTCAATCGCATCGAAACCCGCTTCAATCAGCGCGCCAACGTGCGCTTCGGCTTCATCCGGCGTGATGCCGCGCAGAATGGCGATCAGCGGGACTTTAGTTTGCCAGGACATTCGCAATACTCCTTATTCCGTGCTGGAAAGCACGATCGCCTTCCAGCGTGACTGAATCCATGCCGATAAACTGCAGCGCCTGCTGATAACGTTGCGCCAGCGCGCTACCGGCAATAATGGTGATCGGTTGGCTTGCGGCGTCGGCCTGTTGCGTCATCAGCGCCACTTCGTGACCAATCAGCAAGCCTGAAAGAAAGTCGCTGATATGGCGGCGATCGCGCGCGCCGAGTACGTGTGAAGCACGCACTTCAAACAGGCGCGACAGAATCGAGGCATCGTTGCTGCCGACTTGCACACCTGCGCGGAAAGCCGCCGCGTTCTCTTGCTGTTCGGGTAAACCTGCGCCAACCAGCGACTGTTTGAGCAGCAGATGATGCAGTTCGCCGGTCATCACGGTGCGGAAATCCAGCACGCGATCCTGTTCCATCTGCACCCATTTGGCGTGCGTGCCTGGCATCACATAGAGCGGCGCAGGCTGCAGTTCCAGCGCGCCAAGCAGCTGCGTCTCTTCACCGCGCATCACGTTGTAGTTGTCGGCACGTTCGACGCTCAATCCCGGCACGATCCACGCTTTATCCTCGACGCGCGTCAGGCGGCTAGCGATGTCGCACAGCGCCACCGGGCAGGAGAGATAGGGCACCGACAGCCAGCCGGCATTGCTGCCTACCATGCCCGCCATCACCACCGGCACGTCATCGACTGGCCAACCTGCGGTGACGCTGGCAAACACCTCGGCTGGTGTGCGATCGCCCAGGCGCGTGACGCCGGCTTCCGAACGACGCTCATCGATGCAAACGCCGGCTTGGTAATGCCAGGCGCGCAGGTTGGTTGAGCCCCAATCAATCGCGATATAGCTGGTCACATAATCTCCTTGAGTCGCGCCGTTGAGCTGGCAATCATCGCTTTCGCCGCCTGCTCGGCAGCATCGCCATCCTGATGACGAATGGCATCAAACAGCGCTTTATGTTCGGCAAGCGTACGCGGCATGTTGCCTTCGTCCGCCATGTAAGTTTGCGCGAACACCGCTTTTTGCAGCTGGCTGATCGCCACGTTGAGCTGCTGCAGCACCGGATTGTGTACCGAATTCAGCACCGCTTCGTGATAGCGGATATCCGCTTCATTAAAGGCATCACGATTGAGATGGTTGGCCACCATGTCGTTGTACGCCAGTTCAATCGCAGCCAGATCGCTTGAGGTGGCGCGCTCGGCAGACCAGCGTGCAATCTGCGGCTCGACCAGCACACGCACTTCGTTCATGGCGGCAATCAGACGCGGGTCCTGATCGTGCGCCAGCGCCCACTGCAATACGTCGCTATCCAGATAGTTCCAGTGATTGCGCGGCGTGACGAACGCGCCACGATAGCGTTTCATCTCCATCAAGCGTTTCGCCATCAGCGAGCGAAACACTTCGCGGATGATATTGCGCGAGGTGCCGAAGCGTTCACACAGCTCAGCTTCCGCGGGTAACGCCGCGCCCGGCACAAACTTGCCGGCCACAATCTCTTCACCCAGCGTCAGGATGATGCGCTCTGTTTTGCTTAGTTGTTCTTGCGTCATGATGTTCCATTCAGTGAAAGGCAGGTACGCATCAGATTACTGCTTTCGCCTGGCGAAGCCTAACGGCCGCCCTGACCTGCGTTGTCGATTGTAGTACCATTAATCCAAGTTGTACTACAATGTGGATCACAAAATAGACAAGTCATGTGTCATAACGCGATAAGGTCGCCATAAATGGCGACCTTATGAAGGCTTGGTGAGATTTGAAGTGTCGCCATGTATGGCGACCTAAAAACAGCGTGACGAGGAATAACGAGGGTTTACAGCACCAGCTCTTCAATGGCGTGCGCTACGCCGTGTTCCATGTTGGTTTTGGTAATGAACTGCGCGATTTTCTTCACGGAATCAATCGCATTGCCCATTGCTACGCCGGTTCCTGCATACTCAATCATCGCCAGATCGTTTTCCTGATCGCCAATCGCCATCACCTCTTCACGCGCCAGGCCGAGCTTCTCAGCCAGCATTTTCACGCCTTGCCCTTTATTCACGCGGGCATCGAGGATTTCGAGATAATAAGGTGCGCTTTTGAGAATGGTGTAGTTGTCGCGTGCCCGCTGCGGCAAGCGCTGTATGGCAGAATCCAGCAGATCGGGCTTATCGATCATCATCAGCTTAGGGAAACGCGTGGCGCGATCCATCTCTTCCACAGAACGATAGCGCACCGGAATGCCGGTCAGGCTCGCTTCGTGGATGGTGAACTCACTGATGTCTTTGTTCGGCGTATAAAGGAAAGATTTATCGAAGGCCTGGAAGTGGACGCCAAGATCGCGCGCCAGCTGTTCGATATACAGATAGTCGTCGAAACCCAAGGTGATTTCCGCGACGCACTCGCCATCATTAGCGCGATGCACCAGCGCACCGTTATAGCTGATGCAATATTGGCCTTCATCAACCAGATTCAGCTCCATCAGATAGCGCTGAATACCGACAAACGGACGGCCGGTGGTGAGCACCACCATCACACCTTTTTTATGTGCGCGTTCAATGGCCGATTTAACGGCAGGCGTGATCTCGTGCTGCGGATTGAGCAGCGTGCCGTCCATATCGATTGCAACCAGTTTTATAGCCATAACGTCCTCATTGAGTCAGGGTTTTGATCAATGCTAGCGCGATTCAGCTCACATTGACCAGTTTCGCGCCCCATTCAGATTTTTTACCGCAGCGGGCTTTGCGCGTTTTGCCGGGCGGAAAATAAAAAACCCTTCCACCAGGGAAGGGTTTTTACGTGTTGACGTGTCGATTAGATATCGATGTTGGCGGCTTTCAGCGCATTCTCTTCGATGAAGGCGCGGCGCGGTTCTACCGCATCGCCCATCAAGGTGGTGAACAGCTGATCGGCAGCAATCGCATCCTTGATGGTCACGCGCAACATGCGGCGGCTATCGGGATCCATGGTGGTTTCCCACAGCTGCTCTGGGTTCATCTCACCCAAACCTTTATAACGCTGGACTGACAGACCGCGACGCGACTCTTTCACCAGCCACTCAATCGCCTGCTCGAAGCTGGTGACCGGCTGACGACGTTCGCCACGTTCGATATAGGCATCTTCTTCGATCAGGCCACGCAGCTGCTCGCCCAGCGCACAGATTTTGCGGTATTCCGGTCCATCGATGAATTCGCTATCCAGCGGATAATCGGTATCAACGCCGTGCGTGCGCACACGCAGCACCGGTTCAAACTTCTGCTCATGGTTGGCGCGGACATGGGCCAGATAGCTGCTGCCGTGTGCTTCACGTTCGGTCAGATACGCCACTAAACCGTCGATCCAGCCTTTTACAGCGGCTTCATCGCTGAGGTCGCTTAAGGTCGGATGGTAGATCAGGCCGCGCAGCAGAGCCGTAGGGAAACGGCGCTCCATACGTTTGATCATGCGCTGCGTGCCGTTGAAATCCGCCACCAGCGTTTCCAGCGGCTGGCCGCCTAACGCCGGTGCGCTGGCGTTGGTGTGCAGCGTTGCGCCGTCGAGGGCGATGGAAATCTGATACTGATCCATCGCTTCGTCGTCTTTAATATACTGTTCTTGCTTGCCTTTCTTCACTTTGTACAGTGGCGGCTGCGCAATATAGACGTGACCACGTTCGACGATTTCTGGCATCTGACGGTAGAAGAAGGTCAACAGCAGCGTACGAATGTGCGAGCCGTCGACGTCCGCATCGGTCATGATGATGATGCTGTGATAACGCAGTTTGTCCGGATTGTATTCGTCACGGCCGATACCACAGCCCAGCGCGGTGATCAGCGTGGCAACTTCCTGCGAAGCGAGCATCTTGTCGAAACGCGCTTTCTCCACGTTCAGGATTTTACCCTTCAGCGGCAGAATCGCCTGATTCTTACGATTACGACCCTGTTTGGCTGATCCGCCTGCAGAGTCACCCTCCACCAGGTAGATTTCAGACAGCGCCGGATCGCGCTCCTGACAGTCGGCCAGTTTGCCCGGCAGACCGGCCAAATCCAGCGCGCCTTTGCGGCGCGTCATCTCACGAGCACGGCGGGCAGCTTCACGCGCACGCGCTGCATCGATGATTTTGCCAACCACGATTTTCGCGTCAGACGGGTTTTCCAGCAGGTATTCCGCCAGCAGTTCGTTCATCTGCTGCTCAACCGCCGATTTCACTTCAGAAGAGACCAGCTTATCTTTGGTCTGAGAAGAGAATTTCGGATCCGGCACTTTCACGGAAACCACTGCAATCAGGCCTTCACGCGCATCGTCACCGGTCGCACTGACTTTGGCTTTTTTGCTGTAGCCTTCTTTATCCATGTAGGCATTCAGCGTACGCGTCATTGCCGCACGGAAGCCCGCCAGGTGCGTACCGCCGTCGCGCTGTGGAATGTTGTTGGTGAAGCAGTAGATGTTTTCCTGGAAACCATCGTTCCACTGCAGCGCCACTTCCACGCCAATGCCATCTTTCTCCGTCGAGAAGTAGAACACCGTTGGGTGAATCGGGGTTTTGTTCTTGTTGAGATACTCTACGAACGCCTTGATGCCGCCTTCGTAGTGGAAATGATCGTTCTTGCCGTCGCGTTTGTCTTCCAGACGAATCGAGACACCAGAGTTCAGGAACGACAGTTCACGCAGGCGTTTCGCCAGGATTTCGTACTCAAACTCAATCACATTGGTGAAGGTTTCGTAGCTCGGCCAGAAACGCACGCGAGTACCGGTTGCATCGGTATCACCGGACACCGCCAGCGGTGCCTGCGGCACACCGTGCTGATAAACCTGCTGATGCACTTTGCCTTCACGGCGAATGGTCAGTTCCAGCTTCTGCGACAGGGCGTTTACGACTGAAACGCCAACGCCATGCAGACCACCGGAAACTTTATATGAGTTATCATCAAATTTACCGCCTGCGTGCAGGACGGTCATGATCACTTCAGCAGCAGAGACGCCCTCTTCCGGGTGAATGCCGGTAGGAATACCACGACCATCATCTTGCACCGAAACAGAGTTATCTGCATGAATAGTAACGGTAATATCACTACAGTGACCGGCGAGCGCTTCGTCGATTGCGTTATCCACGACTTCGAATACCATGTGATGCAGACCGGTGCCGTCATCCGTATCGCCGATGTACATACCCGGGCGTTTGCGTACCGCATCAAGCCCTTTCAGGACTTTGATACTTGAGGAGTCATAAGAATTCGACATCAACGTTTCTCGCTCATTTAATCTTCAGGTTGAACCACTATTTTACCCTGTTCCACGCGGAACATCTTGCCCTTTTCATCACTCATGTCGATTACATGCTCGACACCAATGGCGCTGACAAATACTTGAGCCTGCGTGGCTTTTAGGCGTTCAGCTAACAGCCGACGACGGGTGTCATCCAGCTCTGAGGCAAAGTCATCAATCAAATACAAACAGCGTTGTCCGCTGCTGCGCGTCAGGTATTCACCCTGCGCTAAGCGCAGCGCGCACATCAGCAGTTTTAACTGGCCGCGTGAGAGTAAATCTTCCACCGGCGTGCCCTCAGCACGAATGCGAAAATCGGCTTTATGCGGGCCGCTGGCGGTATACGTGAGCGCGCGGTCGCGCTCGAAATTGCGTTCCAGCAGTTCGGCGTAGTCGCTCTCTTTATCCCAGCCGCGCTGGAAAGAGAACGTCAACGCAAACTCCGGTAAAAACTGACCGCAGGTGGCGATGATCTCGCGGGAAATCGCCGCGCTGTATTCGGCGCGCCAGGCGCTGATCTGTTCGGCCAGCGGCACCAGTTCCTGATCCCAGGGACGAATCTGGCTGTAGCGCGAAACCTGACGCAGCGCCGCATTGCGCTGCTTCAGCAGGCGACGCAAATTGCTCCAGGCATGGAAAAAACCAGGCGAGGCGTGAAAGCAGCCCCAATCGATGTAGGCACGACGGTATTTTGGACCGCCATTGAGCAGGGTAAATCCTTCCGGCGTAATCAGTTGCATCGGCAGCAGCTGCGCCAACTCGGCGACTTTGTGACCATCGCTGCCATCAATACGCACTTTGCTGTCGCCAGCGCGATTCTTGGTCAGACCGACCGACATTTCACGTTCGCTGCCTTCAATGCGGCCGTGCAACACAAAGGCGTCCTGATCGTGACGAATCACGCGGCCCGCTTGCAAACTGCGAAATGCGCGACCGTGCCCCAGCGTGTAAATCGCCTCCAGCACGCTGGTTTTACCGCTGCCGTTGGCACCGACAAGGAAATTAAACCCCGGCGCCAAAGCCAGATCGGCCTGCTCGATATTGCGAAAATCTTTAATCAGGAGGCGGGTTAAAGCCATAACGAATCCAGCGAGAGGGGGATTTTACCTAACATTTGAGATCCAGGCCGTCGGCGGCGCAGCCAGTCTGGTTACGGCCAGCGCGCAGAACTTGGGAGCATACTGAAGTATGTGACCAAGGGCGAGCACTGCCCGGGACCAGAATGGCAAGTAAGCCAGGCCGATATTTATAAACGCATTGGCATCACGACGTAGGCTGCAGCCGGACTGGCCACATCCTCAATCTGCACGCTCGATACGCCATCGGTCAGCAGCAAACGCACGTTCTCGCACTTGAGCGCATTCAACACATCCAGCACGTAACTGACGTTGAAGCCAATCTCCAGATCGGTGCCGTTGTAAGAGACATCCAGCATCTCTTCCGCTTCTTCCTGCTCTGGGTTATTCGCCGTGATCTTGAGCTGATTTTCGGTGATGTAGATGCGAACACCGCGGAATTTCTCATTCGAGAGAATCGCCGCACGCGCAAACGCCTGTTTTAAAATATCACAGCCGGCTTCCAGCGCTTTGTCGGGATTCTTCGGCAATACGCGGCGATAATCCGGGAAACGGCCATCAACCAGCTTCGACGTAAAGATAAAGTCGCCAACGTGTGCGCGGATGTTGCTGCTGCCGATTTGCACCTGCAGCGGCGTTTCGCCACCGTCGAGCAAACGCATCAGCTCAATCACCCCTTTACGCGGCACGATCACCGAATGGTTCGGCAGCGCCTGACCAATCGGCATGGAGCACACTGCAAGGCGGTGACCATCGGTGGCGACGGTACGCAACTCTTCGCCTTCGGTTTCGAACAGCATACCGTTGAGGTAATAACGCACATCCTGATGCGCCATTGAGAACTGCGTGGCTTCAATCAGGCGTTTTAGCGTCGCCTGCGGCAAGGTGAATTCCACCTCGCTCTGCCAGTCATCCAGATTCGGGAAGTCGCTGGCGGGCAGCGTTGACAGCGAGAAACGGCTGCGGCCAGAACGCACCAGCATTCTGTCGCCTTCCAGCGTCAGGCTGATTTCAGCGCCTTCCGGCAAACCGCGGCAAATATCGAGGAATTTACGCGCAGGAACCGTGGTGGCGCCCGGCTCGTGTGGCTGCGTCAGCGCAACACGGGCTACCATTTCCATTTCCAGATCGGTACCGGTCAAGCGCAGCGAGCCTTCGCTTACTTGCAGCAGTAAATTTCCGAGGATTGGCAGCGTCGGGCGTCCGCCAAGTGGACCGCTAACCTGTTGCAGTGGCTTCAGTAACTGCTCACGTTCTACAATAAATTTCATATGCGTCAGGAAGATAGTGTTCGAATGAGGTTAGAGAAATCTTCTTTAATGTCGTGGCTCTCTTCACGCAGCTGCTCAATTTTACGGCAAGCGTGAAGCACGGTGGTATGGTCGCGACCACCAAACGCATCGCCAATCTCCGGCAAGCTGTGATTGGTGAGCTCTTTCGCCATCGCCATCGCCATCTGGCGCGGACGCGCTACCGAACGCGAACGGCGTTTCGACAGCAAATCCGCCACTTTAATTTTGTAATACTCGGCCACCGTTTTCTGAATATTATCGATGGTGACCAGCTTTTCCTGCAGCGCCAGCAGATCGCGCAGCGCTTCGCGCACGAAATCGATGGTAATCGCGCGACCGGTAAAGTTCGCGTTGGCAATCACGCGGTTCAGCGCGCCTTCCAGCTCGCGGACATTAGAACGCAAACGCTTAGCAATAAAGAAGGCGACTTCACCCGGCAGGCGAATATCGTTTTCATCGGCTTTCTTCATCAGGATCGCGACACGCGTTTCCAGTTCAGGCGGCTCGATCGCCACCGTTAAACCCCAACCAAAACGTGATTTCAGGCGATCTTCTACGCCGTTGATCTCTTTTGGATAGCGATCCGAGGTCAGGATGATCTGTTGATTGCCTTCCAGCAGCGCGTTGAAGGTATGGAAGAACTCTTCCTGCGAGCGCTCTTTATTGGCAAAGAATTGAATGTCATCAATTAGCAGCGCATCAACCGAGCGGTAGTAACGCTTAAACTCTTCAATGGCGTTGTTCTGCAAGGCTTTAACCATGTCCTGCACAAAACGCTCAGAGTGCATGTACACCACTTTGGCATTAGGCTTGCGCGCAATAATGCCGTTACCCACCGCGTGCAACAGGTGAGTTTTACCCAGGCCGGTGCCGCCATAAAGGAACAGTGGGTTATAAGCGCCGCCAGGATTATCCGCCACCTGACGTGCCGCCGCGCGCGCCAGCTGGTTCGATTTACCTTCAACGAAGTTGTCGAAGTTATGACGGTTATTCACATTGGAGCGGTAAGTCACATCGGCCGGTGCGGGAACGGAATCCCAACTTGGACGCAAAATTTGCGCGGGTGCCGGACGATTTTCGATCGGCGCGGGCGCATTGTAACTGGCCATCGCCGGTTGGTTAGTGGTGACCTGTGCTGCAGGGCGCGTACCAACTTCGAAACGCAGTAACGGCACATTTGCACCGCAGAATTCATTCAGCAGCCCATTGATACTATTGAGATATTTATCTCTAACCCAGTCGAGTACAAACCGATTTGGTGCATACAAGGTCAGCGTATTGTCGTTTAATTCAGCTTGCAGCGGACGAATCCACATGCTGAATTCGGTGGCAGGAAGCTCATCCTGCAAACGGGCAAGACACTGTTGCCAAAGCGTAAGTGACACGGCGGACTCCACTCGTACAAAATCGATAAGAATTTTAGGCGCTAATAAATAGAAACGTAATTTTTAGACACAGACGGTTGGAAAGCGCCTGCGACCGCTATTCGCGGTAGTCTTCCCCGGCGATCGCAGCGAGGATCGTCAGCGGAAGGGCGGATCATAACGTAAAGCTGCACAGAGATCTTCCCTTTCTACACAGTTTTGATCCAATTTATCCACAGGCTACTGAAGTGATAATGAGTTTACGCTTTCTGCGAAAAAAGCCAGCGTTAATGTGGCTGAAAGCGTTAATTTTTCTGGCAAGCTCTCGTTTCCGTGCAGCAAATCTGCAAACTGATCGCAAGAAGATCCTGCGCGATCCTTGCGCTTTAACCCACAGCCCGTATAATTCCCCACCCGGCATTATTGCGTGAAGCCTTGATGCCCGGAATCAGCGGGCTGTATCTGGGTTTCCAGGTGCCGCGACCAGCGAAGTGAATTGACTCTGGACTGTACAATTATTACAATCCCGCCTCTTTATTAAAGACACATTGAGGCGTTGGTCGATTTACTGGCCCGAAAACGCGTCACCCAGTGAAAATTTTCAAGTTTAGGTAGAAATCGCCATGAAACGCACTTTTCAACCGTCCGTACTGAAGCGCAACCGTTCACACGGTTTCCGTGCTCGTATGGCAACAAAAAATGGTCGTCAGGTTCTGGCACGTCGTCGTGCTAAAGGCCGTTCTCGTCTGACCGTTTCTAAGTAATAAAGCTAACCCTCGTGGTTAAGCTCGCATTTCCCAGGGAGTTACGTTTGTTAACTCCCACTCATTTCACTTTCGTCTTCCAGCAGCCACAACGAGCCGGTACGCCGCAAATCACCATACTCGGCCGACTTAACGCGCTGGGGCATCCCCGCATCGGTCTCACCGTCGCAAAAAAACATGTAAAACGCGCCCATGAACGCAACCGGATCAAGCGATTGACCCGCGAAAGCTTTCGTCTGCGTCAACATGAGCTCCCTGCAATGGATTTTGTGATCGTGGCTAAAAAAGGGATTGCTGACCTGGATAACCGTGCGCTGACGGAAGCGTTGGAGAAACTATGGCGTCGTCACTGTCGCCTGGCTCGCGGCTCCTGATTGCCCTGATACGCGTTTATCAACGCGCCATCAGCCCACTGCTGGGACCTCATTGCCGGTTCCATCCCACCTGTTCGCAGTATGGGATTGAGGCCTTGCGCCGCTTTGGCGTTGTAAAAGGCAGTTGGTTGACGATAAAACGCGTATTAAAATGCCACCCTTTGAACCCGGGTGGTGACGATCCTGTGCCGCCAAAAACCTTTGATACCAGAGAACATTAACGATGGATTCGCAACGCAATCTCTTTCTCATCGCTTTTCTGTTCGTGTCTTTTATGATCTGGCAAGCCTGGCAGACGGACCACGCTCCGCAGCCACAGCAAACCCAGACCACGCAAAACACAAACAGCGCAGCGGGTGATGCCGCCACTTCCGGCGTGCCGGCTAGCGGACAGGGCAAAACGATCACCGTTAAGACAGATGTCCTGTCACTCAACATCAATACGCGTGGTGGCGATATTGAGCAGGCTCAGCTGCTGACTTACCCGGACAAACTGGGTTCAGATGCACCGTTCCAGCTGCTTGAAACTACACCGGCCTTCGTTTATCAGGCGCAGAGTGGCTTAACTGGCCGCAACGGCCCGGATAACCCGAACAATGGCGCACGTCCGCTGTATACCACTTCGCAAGATAGCTTCGTGATGGCAGATGGCCAGAGCGAACTGCGCGTACCGTTGACCTGGACCGGTGAAAACGGCGTGGTTTACACCAAGACTTTCGTCTTCAAGCGCGGTGAGTATGCGGTAAACGTTGACTACAACATCAACAACACCACTCAGCAGCCGCTGGAAGTGTCGATGTTTGGTCAGCTGAAGCAGACCATCGAGGTGCCTAAGCATCGCGATACCGGCAGCAACAACTTTGCTCTGCACACCTTCCGTGGCGCAGCGTACTCAACCAGCGATGCGAAATACGAAAAATATAAATTCGACACCATCGCGGATAACGAGAACCTGAACACCACCACCAGCAATGGTTGGGTGGCGATGCTGCAGCAGTACTTTGCTACCGCCTGGGTGCCGCGCACGCAGGGTAATAACACGCTGTACACCACTAACCTCGGCAATGGCGTAGCGGCAATTGGCTACAAATCTGCTCCTGTGACCGTTGGCGCAGGCGCACAGCAAGATCTCGGCGCAACGCTGTGGGTAGGCCCGGAAATTCAGGACCAGATGGCAGCCATCGCGCCTCACCTGGATCTGACCGTGGATTACGGTTGGTTGTGGTTCATCTCGCAGCCGCTGTTTAAGCTGCTGAAGTTCATCCACAGCTTTATCGGTAACTGGGGCTTCTCCATTATCGTTATCACCTTCATCGTGCGTGGCATCATGTACCCGCTGACCAAAGCGCAGTACACCTCCATGGCGAAGATGCGTATGCTGCAGCCAAAGATTCAGGCGATGCGTGAACGTCTGGGTGATGATAAGCAGAAACAGAGCCAGGAAATGATGGCGCTGTATAAGGCGGAGAAAGTGAACCCGCTGGGCGGCTGTCTGCCACTGGTTATCCAGATGCCAATCTTCCTGGCCTTGTACTACATGCTGTCAGGCTCGGTTGAACTGCGTCATGCGCCGTTTATTCTGTGGATTCATGACCTGTCAGCGCAGGATCCGTACTACATTCTGCCGATCATCATGGGTATCACCATGTTCTTCATTCAGAAGATGTCACCGACCACCGTGACCGATCCGATGCAGCAGAAGATCATGACCTACATGCCGGTGATCTTCACCGTGTTCTTCCTGTGGTTCCCATCAGGTCTGGTGCTGTACTACATCGTCAGCAATCTGGTGACCATTCTCCAGCAGCAGCTGATTTATCGCGGCCTGGAAAAACGTGGTCTGCATAGCCGCGACAAGAAGAAAGCATAACGCCTGACTGCAACCAGCAGCAGCGTATAATCAAAGGGCGACATTTATGTCGCCCTATTTTTATTTATTAATACCCTAAAAGTTTAAGGTGGAATCATGAGCCACAGCGACACTATCGTTGCCCAGGCGACGCCTCCCGGCCGTGGCGGCGTTGGCATTCTGCGTATCTCCGGCGCCAAAGCCGCTGAGGTAGCGCAAGCCGTGCTTGGCAAGCTGCCAAAGCCGCGCTATGCCGACTATCTGCCCTTTACCGACGCCGATGGCAGCGTGCTGGATCAGGGCATTGCGCTGTGGTTTCCTGGCCCGAACTCCTTCACCGGTGAAGATGTTCTGGAGCTGCAAGGCCACGGCGGCCCGGTGATTCTCGACCTGCTGCTCAAGCGCATCGTGGCGCTGCCCGGCTTACGCATTGCGCAACCAGGTGAATTCTCCGAACGCGCCTTCCTTAACGACAAGCTCGATTTGGCGCAAGCCGAAGCGATTGCCGATCTAATCGATGCCAGCTCAGAGCAAGCCGCCCGCTCGGCGGTAAACTCGCTGCAGGGCGCGTTTTCCCTGCGCATCAACGCACTTGTGGAAGCACTTACTCACCTGCGCATCTATGTGGAAGCGGCCATCGACTTCCCGGATGAGGAGATCGATTTCCTTTCCGACGGAAAAATTGAAGCACAGCTCAATGTGGTGATCGGCGACCTCGACGGCGTGCGTGCCGAAGCGCGTCAGGGCAGCCTGCTACGTGAAGGGATGAAAGTGGTGATTGCCGGTCGTCCCAATGCCGGAAAATCGAGCCTGCTGAATGCCTTAGCCGGACGCGAAGCGGCGATTGTGACTGATATCGCTGGCACCACGCGCGACGTCCTGCGCGAGCATATCCATATTGACGGCATGCCGCTGCACATCATCGATACTGCCGGTTTACGTGAAGCCAGCGACGAGGTCGAGCGCATTGGTATTGAACGCGCGTGGCAGGAGATCGAGCAGGCCGACCGCGTGCTGTTTATGGTCGATGGCACCACCACAGACGCGACTGAAGCCGCCGCCATCTGGCCAGATTTTGTTGCCCGTTTGCCGGAAGCGCTGCCAATTACCGTGGTGCGTAACAAAGCGGATATGACCGGCGAAGTGCTGGGTCTCACTGAAGTGAACGGTCACTCACTGATTCGTCTCTCGGCGCGCACCGGTGAAGGTGTGGAAGCGCTGCGCGATCACCTGAAACAGAGCATGGGATTTGCCGGCAATATGGAAGGCGGATTCCTCGCCCGCCGCCGCCATCTGCAAGCACTGGAGTTAGCCGCAACCCACTTGCAGCAGGGCAAGCATCAGCTGTTAGGTGCGTGGGCCGGCGAATTACTGGCAGAAGAGTTACGGTTAGCGCAGCAGGCGCTGAGCGAAATCACCGGTGAATTCACCTCCGACGATTTGCTGGGCAGAATTTTCTCCAGTTTCTGTATTGGTAAGTAATGGCCTGCGGCGTTCTCATGTCGGGTGCGCATTCACGCGCATCTGGCGCCCGGTAGACATGCGTCTTTGTTATTTGGCTCTCCCACGCCTTTGCAGTATAACGATCATTGCCCGGCGAACAGGTCCTGCTGGGTACATTCATTATTCATGCTAAATATTGGGCGCAAGTTGCTGCCTGCACAGGAGAGAAACATGAGTACATCGCTCGACAGCGTGGCGCTGAACACGCTGTTCATTGAAGCCCGCACCCACAGCTATTGGCAGGACAAACCGGTTTCTCGGGAGGTGCTGGAGCAGCTCTATCACCTGACCGCGCTGGGTCCAACCTCGGCTAACTGCTCGCCGGGCCGTTTTGTGTTTGTGACATCGCAGGAAGGTAAAGAGAAGCTGAAACCCGCGCTCTCCTCCGGCAACGTCGACAAAACCATGTCCGCTCCGGTAACGGTGATCGTGGCGTGGGATCCTGAGTTCTACGAAGCGCTGCCGAAGCTGTTCCCGCATGGTGATGCGCGCAGCTGGTTTACCAGCAGCCCGGATCTGGCGAAAGAGACCGCGTTCCGTAACAGCAGCTTGCAGGCAGGTTATTTGATTCTGGCCGCGCGTTCGCTGGGCCTGGATGCCGGCCCGATGTCCGGTTTCGATCCGTCAAAAGTGAACGACGCCTTCTTTAGCGAGAGCAAATGGCAGGTGAACTTACTGATCAATCTCGGCTATGGCGAAGCCAGCAAACTGCATGCGCGTCTGCCGCGTCTCGGCTTTGATGAAGCCAGCACCTTTGCCTGATTGAGAAAAGGCGTCGGGCTTAGCCCACGACGCCCGTTTCAAGCGGTTATCCCAGTGAATGGAAGCCGCTGTTGAAGTAGATCATCGGCTCTGCCGCTTCACCTGGCAGAGCAATGCCCACGATACGCGCCAGCAGCACGCTGTGCGTGTTCCACTCCACTACCTTCTCCAGCTGGCAATCAAAACTCACCAGCGCATCAGCCAGAATCGGCGCGCCGGTATTCAGCGTCTGCCACGTACCGTTTTGAAAACGCTCGGCGCGGCGTGAGGATTGGCTGAACTGGGCACATAAGTCATCATGCTGTTCACGCAGCACGTTAACGGCAAAATGGCCGGCTGCGATAAAAGCATCATGACTGGACGCGCTACGATTCACGCACACCAGCAGGCTGGGTGGCTCAGCCGCAAGCGAACTGACCGACGTGGCAATCAGCCCCAGCTTTTCGCCCTGAAATTCGGTGGTAACCAGAGAAACACCCGCGGTTAAGCGACGCATGCCGTGACGAAACTCATCAAGCGAGATCGATTCCTGGCGAGAAATAGCGGTATCTGACATAAAAAACTCCGACGTGCCTGTTTTAACAATGCGCACAATGGGCAGATGAATGAAGAGTTAGCGCACTTTGATGTGCTGTTTTACTGCCCAAATCCTACACCACATCACACAGTTAGGCACTCAATCCGGCAGGTTTCTGCAAAAGCGTTCTATGCAAAGTTGCCAAATGGGATTGCCGCATGGCTTCGTCCTTATCTGAAATATCGCCTATTCCATCTTAAGCCGGATGCAAACCCATGAGAAAATTCTTACAATAGCACTGATGATTATTCGACCATTTTCATGGAGCGACAGATGGCTAGTCATTTTGTACGTTGGATAGGTAATCCGCCCTTTTCTTCTGAGAACATGCGGGTGCCACAAGAAGTAATCAACAGCGCTCAGCGCTTCGCTGACAAGCGTCGCGGACGCTTTCTCGCCGCACGCGAACTGCTGGCTCAGCTGATGTTACGCGTCTACGGTATCCGCGAACTCCCCGCGCTAACGACCAGCAGCAGCGGACGCCCCTGTTTTGCCGATGCCAACCTGCCCGATTTCAGCATCTCCTACGCCGGAAACACTATCGGTGTGCTGCTGGCCGAAGAAGGCGGCCGCGCCGGACTGGATATGGAAATTGTGCGCGCACACAGTCGCCAAACACAGGATATGCTGACACAGGATCTCTCCTCCGGCGAAAAAGCATGGATCAACGCGCAGCAGGATTTTATGGAAGCGCTGACGCAAATCTGGACGCTGCGCCAAAGCATTCTCAAGCTCACCGGCGAAACCGATAGCGGTATTGATTCACTGCGTTTGCATCCTGCGGCCGGTCGGCTGCGTTCCACCGTGTTCCCCGATATTCAGGCGGTGTGTGATGCTGAGCCCACGCTGGTGTGGTCGTGCGCGCTGTCGCCCGGCACCGAACGCTTACATCTGTGGGAGATTGATGGCTCGCAGCAGTGGCAAGCGCTGCGCGATGTCGAGATGAGTAAACCCAATATCGGGCCGCATACGCTGCGCCTGACCAGTTTGGTCACGCCGCATGAGATGGGACATCCGTAAAAAAGGCCGCATCAGCGGCCTTTACTGTTTAGTGGGCATCGATAAAGACGATTTTCAGCACGAACAGTAGCGCGACCACCACCACGCACGGGCTGATTTCACGCCAGCGGCCGGTTCCCAACTTCATCACGCAGTAAGAGATAAAACCCAGCGCGATACCTTCCGTGATCGAGAAGCTGAACGGCATCATCGCCGCAGTAACAAACGCTGGCACCGCTTCGGTGAGATCGTCCCACTGCACGCGTGACAGCGACGCCGTCATCAATACGCCAACGTAAATCAGCGCACCCGCCGCCGCATAGGACGGCACCATCGCCGCCAGCGGTGACAGGAACATCACCAGCAGGAACAGAATCCCGGTGATCACCGCCATCAGGCCGGTACGACCGCCGATCGCCACGCCGGACGAACTTTCAATGTAGGCGGTTACCGATGAGGTACCAATCAGCGAACCGGTCACCGAACTGATGCTATCAACGTACAGCGCCTGCTTCATGCGTGGGAAAGTGCCTTTCTCGTCAGTCAGCCCGGCTTTATCGGTCACGCCAATCAGCGTGCCGGAGGAGTCGAACAGATTCACCAGCATAAAGGAGAAGATCACCCCGGCCATGCCGATGTTGAACGCGCCTTTGATATCAACCTGGCCCACAACAGAAGTGATCGCTGGCGGAGCGGCGAACACGCCGCTGAATTTCACATCGCCAATGATCAAGCCCAGCGCGGTCGTCACCACAATCGACACCAGCACCGCCGCATGGATATTGCGGGAAGCCAGAATTGCGATGATGAAGAAACCCAGCGCCCCAAGCAGCACGCTGTGCGAGGTCAGATTACCCACAGCTACAATGGTATCGGCGTTTGGCACGATAATTCCGGCGTTTTTCAGCCCCATCATGGCGATAAACAGACCAATACCAGCGGTGATGCCAACACGCAGGCTGAGCGGAATGTTGGCAATCATCCAGTAACGCACGCGCAGCAGCGTGAGGATCAGCAGACCCAGCGCGCCCCAGAAAATCGCGCCCATACCAATCTGCCACGAGTATCCCATGGCCCCGACCACCACAAAGGCGAAGAAGGCGTTCAGGCCCATCGCCGGTGCCAGAGCTACCGGCAGATTCGCCACCAGCCCCATCAGAATACTGCCGAACGCGGCAATCAAGCAGGTAGTAACAAACACTGCCTGCGTATCCATGCCCGCTACACCGAGAATTTGCGGGTTAACGAAAACGATGTACACCATCGTCAGGAAAGTCGTGCAACCGGCAATCACTTCGGTACGCACGGTGGTTCCGTGTTCCTGCAGTTTAAAGATGCGCTGCAAAAGGCCCTGATTAGTCATTCCACTGTTCCGCTAAAAAATTTATCGCCGCGTATCCTATAGAGTTTAGCGTGGCAAAACACTGATTTTTCGCAACCGGTTGCTCAGGGTCGCTTTCTACGCTCAGTGCGCTAGAGTGTCAGCTTATTGTTTAACAAAAGGATGATGTGCGATGTCGGTGGAATGTATTTTTTTTGATTGCGACGGCACGCTGGTCGACAGCGAAGTGATCTGTACGCAAGCTTACGTCAACACCTTTGCCCGCTACGGTATTGAACGCTCTCTGCAACAGATGTTTGAGCAGTATAAAGGGGTAAAGCTCTACGACATCATCCGCGATGTGGCGGCCGAACATCAGGTTGAACTGCCGCTCGAAGAAGTGGAAACCGCCTATCGCGCCGAAGTGGCTAGATTGTTTGATCTCGATTTGAAGCCAATTACCGGTGCCAAAGCGCTGGTGGAAAGTGTCAACGTGCCGATGTGTGTGGTTTCAAACGGCACGGTGAAGAAGATGCAGCATTCGCTGGGATTGACCGGCATGCTGCCGTATCTCGATGGCAAGCTGTACAGCGGGTATGACATTAACCACTGGAAGCCGGATCCGGAATTGATGTATCACGCCGCCGAGCAGATGCAGGTGCCGATTGAGAAGTGCATTCTGGTGGATGATTCCGAAGCGGGCGCGCGTGCCGGGATCGCGGCCGGGATTCCGGTGTTTTACTACTGCGCCGATGCGCACAATCCCGAACTCGATCATCCGCTGGTGACGCGCTTTGATGATATGGCGCAGTTGCCGGATTTGTGGCGCGCGCGTGGCTGGGATTTGGTGGGGTAGAGCTCGTTTTCCCCCTCCTCGGTTCGTGCTGGCTGTCCCCCATCCCGGCCTTCCCCCATGAATGGGGGAAGGAGATGCTGCCACATGCAACTCCCAACCCACATATTGCAGCATCTTCCTCCCCCATTCATGGGGGAGGACCGAGGAGGGGGACAGCCAGCACAATCCAAATCAGCCAATCGCCCCTAACGAATCCTCGTTGCTCTGCTTCTTCGGCAGCAGGAACAGCGTGGCGGCGATATCCAGCAGATAAATCAGCGCCAGCAGCGTGATCGCCGCGGTGAAAGAGATATTGGTCGCCAGCAGGCCAATCACTAATGGACCAAATCCGCCCACGCCACGCCCCAAATTAAACAACACGTTCTGCGCTGTTGCGCGCGCCTGCGGTGGGAAAGTATCGGAAATCAGCGCGCCGTAGCCGCCGATCATGCCGTTCACAAACATCCCCATCAGCGCGCCGGTAAACAGCATCACCGTAGGATCACGCAGCTGAGCATACACCACCACCATCACCACCGCGCCGAACTGATACAGCAGGAAGATTTTCCAGCGCGCGAAGCGATCGGCCAGCACGCCAAACAGCCAGATGCCGAACGTCATGCCCACCACCGTCACCGCGGTCCACAAGCCTGATTTGGTCAGGCTGAAACCGAAGCTGGACGACAGATAGCTCGGCATCCAAATCATCAATCCGTAGTAACCAAAGTTCTGCACCGAGCAGAGAATGAAAATCCCCAGGCTGGCTTTGCTGGTGGCGCGATCGGCAAACAGCAATTTAAGACGTGCGCCAAACGAGAGCTGCGGCGTTTTCTCCACGTGGCGGGTAAAGCTCTCCGGCTCGCCCATGCTGCGGCGAATCACAAAGGAGACCAGCGCCGGCAGCAAACCGACGAGGAACATGCCGCGCCAGCCAATCACGCTCAGCAGCGGCGGCGTGATAAAGGCCGCCAGCAGCACACCGAGCTGCCAGCCAATGCCCACCCACGCCGAGGCGCGGTTGCGCTTCTCTTTCGGCCAGGCTTCGGCAATCAGCGCCATGCCGATGCCGAACTCGCCGCCCAATCCCACGCCCGCCAGCGTGCGGTACACCAGCAGATCCCAATAACCCTGCGCCACGGCGCACAGGCCAGTGAATACCGAGAACACCAGAATAGTAACGGTAAGGATACGGATGCGGCCATAACGATCGCTGAGATGGCCAAACACGATGCCGCCGATCACCGCGCCAATCAGTGTCCAGGTGACCAGCGAACCGGCCTGAGAAGGATCGAGCGCCAGCGAGACGCTGATCGCCGGCAGCATAAAACCAAGAATCAGCAGATCAAATCCGTCCATCGCGTAGCCGCTGATAGCCGCCACCATGGCTTTCGCCGGTGTAATGGCTTGTTTTTTAGGAGTTGGGGAAGACATGTAACAGCACCTGGCAGAAAAAAGTGCGCCAAGTATAAAGAGAGGGAATCGATGAGAACAGACAGAATTTAAGCAGGCGGCCCGTTAGCCACAGTGGCAACGGGCCGCCGACGCATCAATCAAGAGGGTTTATTGCTGCCGTCATCGCCCGACAGCAGTTCATCCAGCTTGTCGCCGCCCACATGACGGAAATCCTGACCTTTGACGAAATAGAAGATAATTTCGCAGATGTTCTGGCAGCGATCGCCGATACGCTCGATGGCGCGCGCGCAGAACAGCGCGGTCAGCACGCTTGGGATAGTGCGCGGATCTTCCATCATGTAGGTCATCAGCTGACGCACGATGCCTTCGTACTCTTTATCCACCTTCTTATCTTCGCGGTAGATTTTGATGGCTTCGTTGAGATCCATGCGCGCGAACGCATCCAGCACGTCGTGCAGCATCTGCACGGTGTGATGACCAAGCGCTTCAAGGCTCACCAGCAGCGGCAGATGCTGCTGGCTGAACTTCTCCAGCGCGGTGCGGCTGATTTTTTCCGCCACATCGCCAATGCGTTCCAGCTCAGAAATGGTCTTGATGATCGCCATTACCAGGCGCAAATCGCTGGCGGTCGGCTGGCGTTTGGCGATGATGCGCACACAGGCTTCATCAATCTCCACTTCCATCATGTTGACCTTCTGGTCGCCGTCGATGACGTGACGCGCCAGCTCGCCATCCTGGTTGTGCATCGCGGTGATGGCGTCCATCAGCTGCTTCTCAACCATGCCGCCCATGATCATCACTTGCGTGCGAATGTGCTCCAGCTCCGCGTTGAACTGACCGGAGATGTGTTTGTTCAGATTTAAATTATCCATGTGCGTCTCCTGAATCAGCCGTAACGACCGGTGATGTAATCTTCGGTCTGCTTCTTTGCGGGCTTAGTGAACAAGGTATCGGTATCGCTGAACTCAATCAGCTCGCCCAGATACATAAAAGCGGTGTGGTCAGAACAACGCGCAGCCTGCTGCATGTTGTGAGTCACGATCACCACAGTGTAATCCTGCTTCAGTTCGGTGATCAGCTCTTCAATACGACCGGTTGAGATCGGATCCAGCGCGGAGCAAGGCTCATCCAGCAACAGCACTTCCGGGCGAATCGCGATGCCGCGGGCGATGCACAAACGCTGCTGCTGACCGCCGGAAAGACTGTAACCGCTCTGATGCAGCTTGTCTTTGGTTTCATTCCACAGCGCGGCTTTGGTCAGCGCCCACTGCACGCGCTCATCCATATCGGCACGCGACAGCTTCTCAAACAGCCGCACGCCGAAGGCGATGTTGTCATAAATCGACATCGGGAATGGCGTAGGCTTCTGGAACACCATACCGACGCGGGCGCGCAGCAGGGCGATATCCTGATTGGAAGCCAGAATGTTATCGCCATCCAGCAGGATGTCACCTTCGGCACGCTGCTCCGGATAGAGCGAGTACATTTTGTTGAAGGTGCGCAGCAAAGTGGATTTACCGCAACCTGATGGGCCGATAAACGCGGTCACCTGATTTTTGGTGATATCCAGATTGATGTTTTTCAGCGCGTGAAACTTACCGTAATAGAAGTTCAGATTACGGACCTGAATTTTACCGGCTGATGAAGTCACGTTACTCATTCTCGTCTCTCATAAGCATCGCCGCCGAAGCCGCGCTGGGAAATTAGTGTTTGCCCTTGGCGAAAACCACACGCGCCACAATGTTCAGCAGCAGCACGCACACGGTAATAATCAGCACACCCGCCCACGCCAGGCTTTGCCACTCGGCAAAGGGGCTCATGGCGAATTTAAAGATGGTGACCGGCAGGTTAGCGATCGGCTGCATCATGTCGGTGCTCCAGAACTGGTTCGACAGCGCAGTAAACAGCAGCGGTGCGGTTTCACCGGCAATACGCGCCACGGCCAACAGCACACCGGTGATGATGCCGGAAACCGAGGCTTTCAGCGTAATCGCCGAAATCATTTTCCACTTCGGCGTACCCAGCGCATAAGCCGCTTCACGCATGCTGTCGGGTACCAGACGCAGCATATTTTCGGAGGTACGAATCACAATCGGGATTTGCAGCAGCGCCAGCGCTACTACGCCGGCCCAACCGGAGAAGTGCTGCATCTGCGATACCACAATGGTGTAAACAAACAGGCCCACCACAATCGACGGTGCTGACAGCAGAATGTCGTTGATGAAGCGAATCACTTCCGCCAGCCAGTGTTTACGGCCATATTCCGCCAGATAAATCCCTGCCATGATGCCGAGCGGCGTTCCGATGATCGTCGACCAGAAAATCAGTAAACCGCTGCCGAGTAAGGCGTTGGCTAAACCACCGCCTGCGGTGTTGGGCGGCGGTGTCGATTCGGTAAACAGCTCCCAGCTCAACCCATCAACGCCGCGCGTAACGGTGGTGAACAGAATCCACACCAGCCAGAACAGACCGAATGCCATGGTCATCAGCGACAGCGTCAGGGCAATTTTGTTTTTGGTACTGCGCCATGCCTGCATTTTGCGGCGCGAGGCTTCCAGCTCAGCGCGAGCCTGAACTTCAATAGCGGTCATGAACGGGCTCCTTCACTCTTCGCCAAACGCAGGATCATCAGTTTGGAGATCGCCAGCACGATAAAGGTAATCACGAACAGAATCAGACCCAGCTCCATCAGAGCCGCGACGTGGACACCGGATTCCGCTTCGGCGAATTCGTTGGCCAGCGCGGAGGTGATGCTGTTGCCCGGCATAAACAGCGAGGCGCTGTCGAGCTGGTAGGTGTTACCGATGATAAAGGTCACCGCCATGGTTTCACCCAACGCGCGGCCCAGGCCAAGCATCACGCCGCCGATCACGCCATTTTTGGTGAACGGCAGCACGATGCGCCAGATCACTTCCCACGTGGTGCAGCCGATACCGTAAGCCGACTCTTTCATCATCACCGGCGTTTGTTCAAATACGTCGCGCATCACCGAGGCGATGTACGGGATGATCATGATGGCGAGAATCACGCCCGCCGCCAGAATACCGATACCGAATGCCGGGCCAGAGAATAGCGTGCCGACAATCGGGATATTCGCCATCACGTTGCCAACCGGCGTCTGGAAATATTCGGCGAACAGCGGCGCGAAAACAAACAGGCCCCACATGCCGTACACGATGCTGGGGATGGCCGCCAGCAGCTCAATGGCGGTGCCCAACGGGCGACGCAGCCAGCCTGGCGCCAGTTCGGTCAGGAACAGCGCGATGCCGAAGCTCACCGGCACGGCAATGATCAAGGCAATAATCGAGGTGACGAGGGTGCCGTAAATCGGTACCAGCGCACCAAATTGTTCGTTTGGCGCATCCCAGGTTTTGTTCCACAGGAAAGAGAAACCAAATTTTTGGATGCTTGGCCAGGAGGAGAAAATCAGGGAGACGATAATACCGCCCATCAACAGCAACACGATAAGCGCGGATAGCTTCACCAGCGCGCCGAAAATCATGTCGCCTTGTTTACCGGGGGCTTTGAACGTCGGCTTAGTGGCAGCCATAGAATTCTCTGTTCTCAGGGGGATGTCAGGGCGGCACGCAGGCCGCCCATTGGGGTTGGCCAACCGTCTCGGCTGGCCGGGTCAATCTGTTACTGGTACAGCGCTTTACCGGAGCTATCTTTGATGTTCGCTTTCCACGCTGCACGAATCTGGTTAGCTACGCTTTCTGGCAGCGCGGCGTAATCCAGGTCGGTTGCGGTTTTGCTGCCACCTTTGTATGCCCAGTCGAAGAACTTCAGCACTTCGCTACCTTTCTCCGCATTCGCCTGATCTTTGTAAATCAGGATGAAGGTGGTTGAGGTGATCGGCCATGCATCGTTGCCTTTCTGGAAGGTCAGATCCTGAGCAAAGGTTTTGCTCCAGTCTGCGCCTTTCGCGGCGTTAGCAAAGCTCTCTTCACTTGGTGCGACCGCTTTACCGTCGGCATCAACCAGTTTGGTGTAGGTCAGGTTGTTCTGCTTGGCGTAAGCGTATTCCACATAGCCAATTGAACCCGGCAGACGCTGTACAAACGCGGCCACGCCGTCGTTACCTTTACCGCCCAGACCGGTTGGCCAGTTAACGGTGTTACCTTTACCGATTTTGCTGTTCCACTCTTCGTTCACTTTTGCCAGGTAGCTGGTGAAGACGAAGGAAGTACCGGAACCGTCAGCGCGGCGAACCACGTTGATGTTGGAATCTGGCAGTTTCACGCCTGGGTTCAGTTTAGTGATCGCCGGGTCGTTCCACTTTTTGATGGTGCCGAGGTAGATGTCGCCCACGGTTTTACCGTCAAGAGTCAGTTCACCGGATTTCACACCTGGGATGTTAACCGCCAGCACCACACCACCGATGACGGTAGGGAACTGGAACAGGCCGTTTTTCTGCAGATCTTCTTCTTTCATTGGCGCATCAGACGCACCGAAATCGACGGTTTTCGCGATGATTTGCTTCACGCCGCCGGAAGAACCAATACCCTGATAGTTGATTTTGCTACCGGTGGCTTGCTGGTACTCGGCTGCCCACTTGGCATAAACCGGCGCCGGGAATGTCCCGCCTGCGCCCGTCAGATCGGTGGCTGCAAAAGCAGAAACCGCGCTTACTGCGAAGGTGGCGGCGAGGATTCGGGCTACGGTGCTACGCATCAGTGTCATGTTCCCTCCAGGGGATTCAAAAAAATCAGGCTCAATGCCTTTTTAGTAGGAGTCAGTGATTGCTGCTGGAGGGAAAATAGGACAGTTTGATGACAGTGAAATGTACGAAATGTGACAGTTATATGACAGCGTACAGAAATGAAGCGGGCCCATTGCGGGCCCACTCTTGTTACTGATTATTCAACGGTAACCGATTTCGCCAGGTTACGCGGCTGGTCAACATCGGTACCTTTAATCAGCGCCACATGGTACGAGAGCAGCTGTAACGGCACGGTGTAGAAGATCGGTGCAATCACCTCTTCTACGTGCGGCAGGGAGATGATTTTCATGCCATCGCTGTCGCTGAAACCGGCATCCTGATCGGCAAACACATACAGCAATCCGCCGCGCGCGCGTACCTCTTCAATATTGGATTTCAGCTTCTCCAGCAGTTCGTTGTTGGGCGCGACCACGATCACTGGCATATCCGCATCAATCAGCGCCAGCGGGCCGTGCTTCAGCTCGCCCGCCGCATAGGCTTCGGCGTGGATATAGGAGATCTCTTTCAGCTTCAGCGCGCCTTCCATCGCGATCGGATACTGATCGCCACGGCCAAGGAACAGCGCGTGATGCTTATCAGAGAAACCTTCCGCCAGGTTTTCGATCACTTTGTCCTGCGCCAGCATCTGTTCGATGCGGCTCGGCAAGGCCTGCAGCGCGTGCACAATCTCGTGCTCGGTTTCGGCTTTCATGCCGTGCAGACGACCGAGTTTCGCCACCAGCATCAGCAATACTGCCAGCTGCGTGGTGAAGGCTTTGGTGGATGCCACGCCAATTTCAGTGCCGGCTTTGGTCATCAGCGCTAAATCGGATTCACGCACCAGCGATGAACCGGCCACATTACAGATGGCCAGCGAACCGAGATAACCCAGCTCTTTCGACAGGCGCAGCGCCGCCAGCGTATCGGCGGTTTCACCCGATTGTGACAGCGTGATCAGCAGGCTATTTTTACGCACTGCAGATTTGCGATAACGGAATTCTGAAGCAATTTCCACATCACAAGGCAGGTTAGCCAGCGACTCAAACCAGTAACGCGAAACCATGCCGGAGTTGTATGACGTACCGCAGGCGATGATCTGAATATGTTCGACCTGGCTCAACAGCGTCTCAGCATCCGGGCCCAGCTCGCTGAGATCGACTTCGCCGTGATTAAAACGACCGGTGATGGTGTTTTTGATCGCGTTCGGCTGCTCGTAAATCTCTTTCTGCATGTAGTGACGATAGATGCCTTTGTCGCCAGCATCGTACTGCGCGGTCGATTCGATTTCAGCGCGCTTAGCCGTTTTACCGTCACGATCGATAATGGTGACTTCGCGGCGGGTGATCTCGGCAATGTCGCCCTCTTCCAGATAGATGAAGCGACGCGTCACTGGCAGCAGCGCCAGCTGATCGGAAGCGATAAAGTTTTCGCCCACGCCACGGCCAATCACCAGCGGACTACCGGAGCGCGCCGCCACCAGCAGCGAAGGATCGCGGCTGTCCATGATCACCATGCCATACGCACCGCGCAGCTGCGGAATAACGCGCAGCACCACTTCACGCAGCGTGCCGCCCTGCTTCTGCTCCCAATGCACCAGATGCGCCACCACTTCGGTGTCGGTTTCTGAGGCAAAGTGATAGCCGCGCTCAAGCAACTGCGCGCGCAGCGGCTCATGGTTTTCAATGATGCCGTTGTGCACGATGATGATGTGCTCAGAAACGTGCGGATGCGCATTGGCCTCCGACGGTTCACCGTGTGTCGCCCAGCGCGTGTGTGCGATACCGGTGCCGCCAATCAGCGGCTGCTGCTCTGCGGCTTCCGCCAGGTTCTGCACTTTACCCAGACGACGCAGGCGCGTCATATGGCCCTGACGATCGACGACGGCTAATCCCGCGGAGTCATAACCGCGATACTCAAGACGACGCAAACCTTCCAGCAGAATTTCTGCGATGTCACGCTGCGCTACTGCACCAACAATTCCACACATAGTAATTTCCTGACTTCATGGCTTTCGGCCATTGCGTTGTCATACGACCTGATTTCCCCGAGCCTTGTAGAGAGTGGGGATATTTTTTTATGGCACTGCTAACAGGCCGATCGTTGTCGGCCTTTAAAATTTATTTTTTCTTAACAGGACGCTGCCAGCCCGATTTTTGATTCTGTTCTTTACGGTTGTAGACCAGATCCGCAGCTAACACATCTTTCATTATCGTGGTGCCCGCGGCGATGGTCGCACCGCTCGCCACGCTGACAGGCGCCACCAGTTGGGTATCCGAACCGATAAACACGTTGTCGCCAATGATGGTTTTGGATTTGTTGGCGCCATCATAGTTACAGGTAATGGTACCCGCACCGATATTCACGCCCGCGCCAATTTCCGCATCGCCGAGATAAGAGAGATGACCGGCTTTGGAGCCTTTGCCGAGCGTGGCTTTCTTCATCTCTACAAAGTTGCCCACATGCGCCGCTTCCGCCAACTCGCTGCCCGGACGCAGACGCGCAAAAGGCCCAACCGTACAAGCAGCGGCTAACGTGGCATCTTCGATCACCGAATAAGGGCTGATTTCACAGTCGTCAGCAATCATGCTGTTTTTAATGATGCAGCCGGCACCGATTTTTACGCGGTTGCCGAGCGTGACCTTGCCTTCGATGATCACGTTAGTGTCGATCTCCACATCGCGGCCGTGTTGCAACGCACCGCGCAGATCGAAACGCGCCGGATCGCGCAGCATCACACCCGCCAGCAGCAGCTTTTCTGCCTGCTCGCTTTGGTAGACACGCTCAAGCGTTGCCAGCTGCAGGCGATTGTTGACGCCATCGGTTTCGCTGATGCGCGCCGGATGCACCGCATTGATCACGCGGCCTTCGTGGTGCGCCATGGCGATGATATCGGTGATATAGAATTCGCCCTGCGCATTGTTGTTGTTAAGTTGTGCCAGCCAGCGCTTGAGGTCGCCACCGTTGGCAATCAGGATGCCGGTGTTAATTTCCTGAATATTTAGCTGTTCTGGCGAGGCATCTTTCTGCTCAATGATGCCGATCACCGTGCCGTTTTCACGCACGATACGACCGTAGCCGGTGGGGTTATCCAGAACCACGGTGAGTAAACCAATGCCGCCCGCGGGTTTCGCATCACGCAGACGTTGCAAACTGGCCTGCGAGATCAGCGGCACGTCGCCGTACAGCATCAGAATATCTTCGTCATCGGCAAAGAAGGGTGCCGCCTGCTGCATCGCATGACCAGTACCCAGTTGCTCTGCCTGCAGCACCCAGTTGAGTGCGTTATGCGCTAACGTTGACTGCAGTAAATCTCCGCCGTGGCCGTAAACCAGATGGACCTGCTGGGCGCCCAAACCGGTTGCGGCATCAATAACGTGCTGAACCATTGGTTTACCTGCAAGGGTGTGCAGAACTTTGGGCAGGTCGGAATACATTCGGGTGCCTTTGCCAGCGGCTAAGATCACCACACTCATCGCGTTCGTAGACATAACTATCCTGATTCTCTTCAACTTTCGAAAGTGTAAGGTTTAACCCCGAGATTACTACATTTTTCTCGGGTCGAAATTAGCCGGGCTCAGCGCCAGGCGGCAAATTTGGGGCAAAAAAAATGCCAACCCAAAGGGCTGGCATTTCGTGACGCATAAAGCCTGATTACATCGCTTTTTTGGTCAGCTCGATGACACGCAGTTTCGCGATGGCTTTCGCCAGTTCCGCAGATGCCTGAGCATAGTCCACGTCGCCGTGGCTGCTGTTCATGTGCTCTTCCGCTTTACGTTTCGCTTCCAGCGCGCGCGCTTCGTCGAGGTCTTCACCGCGAATCGCGGTGTCGGCCAGAACGGTGGTGCTGCCAGGCTGAACTTCCAGCACGCCGCCAGAGAGGTAAATAAACTCCTCTTCGCCGTGCTGTTTCACGATGTGAATCATACCAGGCTTGATGGCTGTCAGCAGCGGGGCGTGGCCAGGACGAATCCCCAGCTCACCTTCGCTACCTGACACCTGGATACGCTCGACCAGACCGGAGAACATTTGTTGCTCCGCGCTGACCACGTCCAGATGATAAGTCATAGCCATACCATTCCTCCTGGGAAACCTAAATTACAGTTTCTTCGCTTTTTCTACGGCTTCTTCGATAGCGCCGACCATGTAGAACGCCTGCTCTGGCAGGTGGTCGAATTCGCCTTCCATGATGCCTTTGAAGCCACGGATGGTGTCTTTCAGGGTGACGTACTTACCTGGAGAACCGGTGAAGACTTCAGCAACGAAGAACGGCTGAGACAGGAAGCGCTGAATCTTACGCGCACGTGCCACCAACAGTTTGTCTTCTTCAGACAACTCGTCCATACCCAGGATGGCGATGATGTCTTTCAGTTCCTGGTAACGCTGCAGCAGAGACTGCACGCCACGCGCAACGTCATAGTGCTCCTGACCCACGATCAGTGGATCCAGCTGACGGCTGGTAGAATCCAGCGGGTCAACGGCTGGGTAGATACCCAGAGAGGCGATCTGACGGCTCAGCGTAACGGTTGAGTCTAAGTGAGCAAAGGTGGTTGCTGGTGACGGGTCAGTCAAGTCATCCGCAGGAACGTAAACGGCCTGTACAGAGGTGATTGAACCGGTCTTCGTGGAGGTAATACGCTCCTGCAACACACCCATCTCTTCTGCCAGCGTTGGCTGATAGCCTACCG
This sequence comes from Pantoea endophytica, assembly GCF_002858935.1. GTDB lineage: Bacteria > Pseudomonadota > Gammaproteobacteria > Enterobacterales > Enterobacteriaceae > Pantoea > Pantoea leporis. Next base: position 249,712 of record NZ_PJRT01000031.1, read on the forward strand.
CAGATGGCATACGACCCAGCAGTGCTGATACTTCAGTACCGGCCAGGGTGTAACGATAGATGTTGTCGATGAACAGCAGAACGTCACGGCCTTCATCACGGAATTTTTCCGCCATGGTCAAACCGGTCAGTGCTACGCGCAGACGGTTACCCGGCGGCTCGTTCATCTGGCCATACACCAGCGCTACTTTATCGATAACGTTGGAGTCAGTCATTTCGTGGTAGAAGTCGTTACCCTCACGAGTACGCTCACCCACACCAGCAAATACCGAATAACCTGAGTGCTCAGCCGCGATGTTACGGATCAGCTCCATCATGTTTACGGTTTTACCTACACCCGCACCACCGAACAGACCGACTTTACCGCCCTTAGCGAACGGACACATCAGGTCGATAACCTTGATGCCGGTTTCCAGCAGTTCCTGCGAGTTAGACTGATCTTCATACGAAGGTGCTGCACGGTGAATAGAGGAAACCTCTACTACAGTGCCGTCGTCATTCTGCAGGTCGCCTTTCATGTCGATTGGCTCACCCAATACGTTCATGATACGGCCGAGGGTTGCTTTACCAACCGGAACCTGGATAGGTTTTTTCAGGTCGGTAACTTCCAGACCGCGCTTCAGGCCGTCAGAAGTACCCATGGCGATGGTACGAACCACGCCACCACCCAGCTGCTGCTGAACTTCCAGCACCAGACGAGCATCACCATTTTTCACCTCGAGAGCGCTGTATACCTGCGGTACCGCGTCCTGAGGGAATTCGACGTCAACTACGGCGCCGATAATCTGGACAATCTTTCCAGCTGCCATCTTGAATCCTCTACCTAATACGAAAATACCCAGCCGCGCTCGCGCGACAGGATATATGCCTGGTTAAACCGCGGAGGCTCCCGAGACGATCTCGGTAAGTTCCTGGGTGATGCTGGCCTGACGAGCTTTGTTGTAAACCAACTGCAGCTCTTTGATCAGGTTTCCGCCGTTGTCGGTTGCAGCTTTCATCGCAACCATACGTGCGGCCTGCTCACTGGCCAGGTTTTCCACCACACCCTGATAAACCTGCGATTCGACGTAACGACGCAGCAGGGTATCCAGCAGCGCTTTCGGATCGGGTTCGTACAGGTAATCCCAGGTCTTCGCCTTCATCTCTTCTTCACCTTCCGCTGGCGGTAACGGCAGCAGTTGGGTAATGGTCGGAGTCTGAGACATGGTGTTATTAAACTTGTTGGCAACGATATACAGCTTGTCGATGCGACCTTCATCGTAGGCCTGCAACATCACTTTTACCGGGCCGATCAAATCAGACAGTGCAGGCTTATCGCCCATACCGGTGACTTGTGCCACGATGTTGCCACCTACAGAGCCGAAGAATGAATTGCCTTTCGAACCGATAACAGCCAGATCGCTCTGTACGCCTTTATCCGCCCAGCTTTTCATATCTGCCAGCAATTTTTTGAACAGGTTAATGTTCAAACCACCACAAAGCCCGCGGTCAGTCGAAACGACCAGGTAGCCGACGCGCTTAACGTCACGCTCATCCAGGTAAGGGTGCTTGTATTCCAGATTACCCAAGGCAAGGTGACCAATCACTTTGCGCATGGTATCTGCATACGGACGGCTGGCCGCCATGCGTTCCTGCGTTTTACGCATTTTGGAGGCGGCGACCATTTCCATCGCTTTGGTGATCTTCTGCGTATTTTTTACGCTTCCGATCTTACTACGTATTTCTTTTGCGCCGGCCATTAGCTTCTCCTCAAAGCCTTGCGGCCTGCCTTTTCAGACAAGCCGCCAGACATTACCAGGACTGGGTTGCTTTAAACGTTTCGAGGAGGCCTTTCAGCTTCTCTTCGATTTCGTTATTGAAGTTACCCGCTTGGTTGATTTCAGCCATCAGCTCAGCGTGATCGCGATCCGCGAACGCCAGCAGAGCGGCTTCGAAGCTGCCGACTTTCGCCAGTTCAACATCGTTCAGATAGCCGCGCTCAGCAGCAAACAGCACCAGACCCTGTTGCGCGACTGACATCGGCGCATACTGTTTCTGTTTCAGCAGCTCGGTCACTTTCTGACCGTGGCTCAGCTGTTTACGCGTTGCATCGTCCAGATCGGAAGCGAACTGAGAGAACGCAGCCAGTTCACGATACTGTGCCAGCGCGGTACGAATACCACCGGACAGTTTCTTGATGATCTTAGTCTGTGCAGCACCACCAACACGGGATACCGAAATACCCGGGTTAACGGCTGGACGAATACCGGAGTTGAACAGGTTAGATTCCAGGAAGATCTGACCATCAGTAATCGAGATTACGTTGGTCGGAACGAACGCAGAAACGTCACCCGCCTGAGTTTCGATGATTGGCAGTGCGGTCAGAGAACCGGTCTGGCCTTTCACTTCACCGTTGGTGAAGCGCTCAACGTAGTCAGCGCTAACGCGTGATGCACGCTCCAGCAGACGAGAGTGGAGATAGAACACGTCACCAGGGAATGCTTCACGACCTGGTGGACGGCGCAGCAGCAGAGAAATCTGACGGTAAGCAACAGCCTGCTTAGACAGGTCATCGTACACGATCAGTGCATCTTCACCGCGGTCACGGAAGTACTCACCCATTGCACAACCGGCGTACGGTGACAGGTACTGCAGTGCTGCAGATTCAGAAGCAGAAGCGACAACCACGATGGTGTTAGCCAGCGCGCCGTGCTCTTCTAGTTTGCGAACTACGTTAGAAATGGTTGACGCTTTCTGACCAATCGCAACGTAGACACACTTGATGCCTGAATCGCGCTGGTTGATGATGGCGTCGATTGCCATTGCAGTTTTACCGGTCTGACGGTCACCGATGATCAGCTCACGCTGGCCACGGCCGATTGGAATCATCGCATCGACAGATTTGTAACCGGTCTGAACAGGCTGGTCTACAGACTGACGGTCGATAACGCCCGGTGCAATCACTTCAACAGGCGAGAAGCCGTCGTTTTCGATTGCGCCTTTACCGTCGATCGGTGCACCCAGGGTGTTCACCACACGGCCCAGCAGGCCACGGCCAACTGGAACTTCTAAAATACGACCCGTACATTTTACTTTCATGCCTTCCGCGAGGTCAGCATACGGGCCCATCACTACTGCACCAACCGAGTCACGCTCGAGGTTCAGTGCGATAGCGTAACGGTTGCCCGGCAGGGCAATCATCTCACCCTGCATGACATCGGCCAGGCCGTGTACGCGGATGATACCGTCACTTACAGAAACAATAGTACCTTCGTTGTGAGCTTCACTCACGACATTGAACTGAGCAATGCGCTGCTTGATCAGTTCGCTGATTTCGGTGGAATTCAGTTGCATATGCTCCAGTCCCCTTAAGACTGCAAGACGTCTGCCAGACGATCAAGACGGCCGCGTACGCTGCCATCAATGACCAGGTCACCCGCACGGATAACCACACCTGCCATTACAGACTTATCAATTTTGCAATTCAGCTTAACTTTACGTGACAGACGTTTTTCCATCGCGACGCTGATTTTAGTCAGCTGACTGTCACTCAGCGTGCTGGCAGAAATCACATCAACTTCGGCTGTCGCTTCATAAGCGTCACGCAGTTGAATGTACTGAGCCAGTACGGCTGGAAGCGCTGTCAAACGTCCGTTTTCGGCCATTACCTTAATCAGGTTCTGGGCGTTTTCATCAAGTTGATCGCCACAAACTGCAATGAAAGAAGCAGACAAAGCTTCCGGTGCGAGCGCACCGGAAAGAAGATCTGCGATCTGTTCGTTGCGAGCCACTTCTGCGGCAAACGCCAGCATGGATTGCCAGCGATCGATGCTTTGATGCTCAACAGCAAAGTCAAAAGCTGCTTTGGCGTAGGGGCGAGCTACAGTAATCAGATCAGACATCAGCCCCTCCCTCCTTACAGTTCAGCGACCAGTTTATCAACGATGTCGCTGTTAGCAGCTTCATCCACGGAACGTTCGATGATTTTCTCGGCGCCAGCTAATGCCAGCAACGCGACTTGCTTACGCAGCTCTTCACGGGCACGCGAACGCTCGGCATCAATTTCTGCCTGCGCCTGCGCCACGATGCGGTTACGTTCAGTCTCAGCTTCGGTTTTCGCTTCGTCCAGAATCTGGGCACGGCGTTTGTTCGCCTGCTCGATAATGACCTGAGCGTCTTCTTTCGCTTTTTTCAGCTGGTCGGTCGCATTGGCCTGCGCGAGATCTAAATCTTTCTTCGCGCGCTCAGCAGAAGCAAGGCCTTCAGCAATTTCTTTCTGGCGCTTTTCGATGGCAGCCATAATCGGCGGCCATACGTACTTCATGCAGAACGCGACAAACAGAATGAACGCGATGGCCTGGCCGAGGATTGTTGCATTAATGTTCACAGCACAATGCCTCTTATTAAGTTAACTTGCTCTGCCGCTATCAGAGATAAACGGCAGAATCCGTCCCTCATCACACCAGGTGCCATGAGTGAACAAGGCTACCAGGTTTAAGCGACAGCAAACATCACGTAGAGACCCAGACCTACAGCGATCATCGGGATTGCATCCACCAGACCCATTACAACAAAGAACTGCGTACGCAGCAGAGGGATCAGATCCGGTTGACGCGCGGCGCCTTCCAGGAATTTACCTCCGAGGATGCCGATACCGATCGCAGCACCGATTGCCGCCAGGCCCATCATCACAGCGGCAGCCATGTACAGCAGATCCATATTCAGGTTTTCCATGACAGTCTCCAGTTTGTTTCAGTTAAAAGCTTAAGTGTTGAGATAAAAATCAATGTTCTTCAGATGCCATCGACAGATAGACGATCGTGAGGACCATGAAAATGAAAGCCTGCAGCGAAATGATCAGGATGTGGAAAATGGCCCAAGGCACATTCAACAACCACTGCGACCACCACGGCAGCAAGCCGGCAATCAGGATAAAGATCAACTCACCCGCATACATGTTACCGAACAGTCGCAGACCCAGTGAAACAGGCTTGGACAGCAGGCTAACACCTTCAAGAATCAGGTTAATGGGGATGAAGATCGGGTGATTAAAAGGCTGCAGCGTCAACTCTTTGGTGAAGCCGCCAATGCCTTTCATTTTGATGCTGTAGAACAGAATCAAAATAAATACGCCCAGCGCCATAGACAGCGTGATGTTCACGTCTGCAGACGGCACGACGCGCAGCGCCGGCAGGCCTAAATAGTGCTCGCCGATAAACGGCAGCAAATCGATAGGCAGCAGATCCATGAAGTTCATCAGGAAGACCCAGACGAAGATCGTCAGAGCCAGCGGGGCGATAAGTTTGCTTTTACCGTGGTACATGTCGCGCACGTTGTTATCAACGAAGCCGACAACCAGTTCGATAGCCGCTTGTAATTTCCCTGGAACACCGCTAGTAGCGCTTTTCGCCACTTTGCGGAACAACACCAGGAAAATCAGTCCCAGCACCACAGAGAAAAACATGGAATCGATATTTAATACCCAGAACGTCGCGGGAGCGTCGTGCGGATTCACCAACTCGAAAGTACGCAGGTCCAACTGAAGGTTATTCAGGTGGTGACCTATGTATTCTTGCGGAGTAGAGATTTCTCCAGCAGCCATGATGCCTCTTACCCTTTGTTGTTAATTACAGCCGGAGCGACGATCTGCACCACCAGCACCGATAACCACGTGATTGCGAGTGGCCAGAAGACCGCTCCAAACACACCCAACGCCACCGCGAGGAAAATGACGGTTGTGAACACCTTCAACACTTCACCGAGGGCGAAGCTCCAGGCAACACGTCCTTTCGCAGGCGTTTGATCCTGCAGGCGCCAGGCCAAAAACATAAACAACACGTTCGGCAGCCAGGCTGCCACGCCACCCGCGATGGCGGAGGCGCCCCAGGTAACCTCTTTCAGGGTAAAGAGCGCACCGATGATGACAAAGGTCACCAGCTGAACGATCAGCACGGCCCGGGCTAATTTCACACTGTAAAGAGACACTGACATGACGCTGAACTCTCCTGCCCCGAACGGGGTATGTCGCGTGTCGTATAAGACTGCCTTTACTCATTTGAGTCAAGCAGCAAAAGCCGTGCAAATTATACGGGCGCCACCTGCGATTTCAATCGGTAAGTAGCGAAAAGGTGAACAATTATTTAAATTTCTTTCTGAAGGGCTATTTTTCAAAACATCGTCTTCAGGCAATGTCTGACTTTAAGTCTGAAAATGCCCGACCGACTTGCTTTTAAAGCGTGCTTTAGATCACATAATAAACAAGGAATGCCTGACTGAATTTGTTTCAGACAAGATTTATACGATTTCTAAATTGTATTAAGCACTTATAAATCAGAGTTTTAATTTTATTATTTAACAGTTGCGCTACGATTTTCGAGAAAAACACTCTATTGACATCATGCGCTGCAATAAAAACGCAAAACTGAGATTACGTACGCCAATTTATTGCAAAGTTATATTTTCACCAGTGATTATTTGGTTGGGTAAATACACGCGATAAAGTGATCTAAGTGATAATATAATGTGAATTATTCGTTAAATGTAACAGAGCTTTTCGGATAATTTCCGCCGGGGATGTTAACTCGCGCGCCCTGCCCTGCGAAATAAAAGCTTTTACCTAAAAGTGTTCAATCGCTGCTTTTTCGTTCAGGGCAATAACTAAGACAAACGGCATGAAGCAGCTTAAATCCATACCGTTTAAAAGGCTATTGGCGAGTAATCACCACCAGATGACGTTCACCATCCAGCTCGGGTACCTGCAGCGGTTGAATTTTTTCCACCGTAAAGCCAGCGGGTAATGCAGCAATCTCATCATGCGGACGCACACCTTTCAGGGCATAAAAGCGACCTTCAGGACCCGGCAGATGATGACACCAGGTCAGCATATCCTCGAGTGAAGCAAATGCACGACTGATAACACCGTCGAATGGCGGCTCAGACGGGTACTCTTCAACGCGGCTCTGCACCGGCGTGACGTTAGTAAGTCCTAACTCATGCTGCACCTGACGCAGGAAACGCACGCGTTTGCCGAGGCTATCCAGCAAGGTGAAATGCGATTGCGGGCGCACAATGGCCAGCGGAATGCCTGGTAAGCCCGGACCGGTGCCGACATCAATAAAGCGTTCGCCCTGCAAATGTGGCTCAACCACCACGCTGTCAAGAATATGGCGTACCAGCATCTGCTGCGGGTCGCGCACTGATGTCAGGTTATAGGCCTTATTCCACTTATGTAACAACTCAACATAGCCAACCAACTGCTGTTTTTGTTGATCGGTAAGGGAAATGTTTGCCGCTTTTAGCAGCGAGGAGAGTTTGTTGATCACAACGAGAATTCCATTAACGGGGGCGAGTTGCCTCGCCCCAAAATCGATCAGGCGCTTTTACGCAGCAGGCCCTGTTTTTTCAGGTAAATCAGCAGAATTGAGATGGCCGCAGGCGTGATGCCCGAAATACGAGAAGCCTGGCCGATGGAAGTCGGTTTGTGATCGTTGAGTTTGGCGATTACTTCATTCGACAAGCCATTTACCTGACGATAGTCGAGCTCGACAGGCAACAAGGTGTTTTCATTGCGCAGCTGGCGATCAATCTCTTCCTGCTGACGCGCAATGTACCCTTCGTATTTCACCTGAATCTCCACCTGCTCAGCAGCTTGCTCATCTGACAGTGCCGGACCGTAGCTGGCGAGTGACGTCAGCAGCGGATAGGTCATCTCTGGACGACGCAGCAGATCTTCACCGCTGGCTTCTTTGGTGAGCGGCGCACTGATCACCGCGTTCACTTCCGCCACGTTATCCGATTTTGGATGCACCCACAGATCGCGCAGGCGTTGACGCTCCTGCTCAATCGCCTCCAGTTTCTGGTTGTAGCGCGCCCAGCGGTCATCATCAACCAGACCGAGTTCGCGACCGGCTTCGGTCAAACGTAGATCGGCGTTGTCTTCGCGCAGCATCAGGCGGTATTCAGCGCGTGATGTAAACATGCGGTACGGCTCTTTCGTGCCCAACGTGCACAGATCATCAACCAGCACACCAAGGTAAGCCTGATCGCGACGTGGCGCCCAGCCCTCTTTGTCGGCGGAAGCGCGTGCTGCGTTGAGGCCGGCCAGCAAACCTTGCGCTGCCGCTTCTTCGTAGCCAGTGGTGCCGTTGATCTGGCCGGCAAAGAATAGGCCGTGAATAAATTTGCTTTCCAGCGTCGGTTTGAGATCGCGTGGATCGAAGAAATCATACTCGATGGCGTAACCCGGACGGATGATCTTCGCGTTTTCCAGTCCTTTCATCGAACGTACAATCTGCATCTGGACGTCAAACGGCAGGCTGGTGGAGATACCATTCGGGTAGATCTCGTTGCTGGTCAGGCCTTCCGGCTCCAGGAAGATCTGGTGCGCATTACGATCGGCAAAGCGCATCACTTTGTCTTCGATCGATGGGCAATAACGTGGACCAATACCTTCGATGATCCCGGCATACATCGGGCTGCGATCGAGGTTATTGCGGATCACGTCATGCGTCTGTTCGTTGGTGTAGGTGATCCAGCATGGTACTTGTTGTGGATGCTGTGAAACCTTGCCCATGAACGAGAACACCGGCATCGGATTATCACCGTGCTGCGGTGTCAGCACCGAAAAATCAATCGAGCGTGCGTCGATACGTGGCGGCGTACCGGTTTTCAGACGGTTTACGCGCAGCGGCAGTGCACGCAGGCGTTTTGCCAATGGGATTGATGGCGGATCGCCTGCACGGCCACCGCTGTAGTTATCCAGCCCGATGTGGATTTTGCCATCGAGGAAGGTCCCGACGGTCAGCACCACAGTTTTGGCGCGGAACTTCAAACCCATTTGCGTCACAGCACCGACGACACGATCGTTTTCCACAATCAGATCGTCAACCGCCTGCTGGAAGATCATCAGGTTTGGCTGGTTCTCTAATGCGGTGCGTACCGCCTGGCGATACAGTACACGGTCAGCCTGAGCACGAGTGGCGCGAACGGCGGGGCCTTTACTCGCGTTTAGTATCCTAAACTGGATACCTGCCTGGTCAATTGCCGTGGCCATCAAACCGCCTAAGGCATCCACTTCCTTCACCAGATGTCCTTTCCCGATGCCACCGATCGCCGGGTTACAGGACATTTGTCCAAGCGTATCAATGTTATGGGTGAGTAACAGGGTTTGCTGACCCATTCGGGCTGCGGCCATCGCGGCCTCTGTGCCCGCATGACCACCACCGATTACGATGACGTCAAAAGGATCTGGATAAAACATGAAGTGGGTCCTCGTTAGTGTTTCGGACAGGGATCGTTGCCCTGGGCGGTGGATTCTACTGAAATAATGTCGGCGGCGAAAGTCGCGGGATCCCGAGGTTTAAAAGAAAGGATCTTAAGTCTTTTATATGATCTTTCTGTTAGATCTACTATTAGGATCGCATCTGGCTGTTGATAACCCCAAAAAGTTCATGCTAAACAGCAAATTAGCGAGGATCATTAGCTGTGAATGATCGGTGATCCTGATCCGTATAAGCTGGGATCAAAATGGCTACTTATGCACAGCCTAAAAAAGAAACAGGCGTTGTTCTTTGGATAACTACTGGTTATACGCATGAAACAGGCCATGTTATCCACAGTCGATCGCGGGTTTAAGGTAAAAAAACAGCGCAATCAACTGGGGATCATTCTATTTTCCCGATCCCCAGCCACTAAAGATCGTTTTAAATCTGCGTTTTCCATGTGGCGACCCACACTTCGGCCGCGTCTTCCGGGATCTCATGCTCCAGCACGTCGATCTCCAGTCGATCGCCAATGCGTTTGGCGCCCAACTGGTTCAATTGCTCTTCCAGCAGCTTGATCGCGCCGCAGAAAAGATCGTATTCATGATTACCGATGCCGACTGCGCCATAACGTAAGCCAGAGAGGTCCGGTTTTGTTTCCTGCAGTGCTTCATATAAAGGAAGCAAATTATCAGGCAGTTCACCGGCACCGTGCGTGGAGGTAACGATCAGCCAAATCCCTTCCGGTAGCAGCTCATCCAGCTCTGGGCCATGCAGCACCTCGGTTGAGAAGCCCGCTTCCTGCAGTTTTTCTTCCAGATGTTCAGCAACATATTCGGCGCTGCCAAGGGTACTTCCACTGATTAACGTAATATCGGCCATGATGCTCTCCCGCACTAAAGGCGAGCATTGTACGCTGTGATCAAGCCGTGATCCACCTGTGGAAAACAGGGTTAATAGTCGAAAGCATCAGGCGGCAAGTCGCGCGATACGCGCGATCTGCCGGGGATAAGTTTGTGCACAGATTAGAGAGGGATCACGGCTTAATGGTGCGCATGATCGGGTTTTGCAGGGAGATCAGGGTTTCGGTGGACTGAATTTCGTCGATGGTCTGGATCTTATTGATCAACACCTGTTGCAAGGCATCGATTGATCGGCACATCACTTTGATAAAGATGCTGTAATGACCGGTGGTGTACCAGGCTTCCACCACTTCATCCAGCGCGTCGAGTTTGCTCAGAGCCGCCGGATAATCGCGCGCGCTTTTAAGGATAATGCCGATAAAGCAGCACACATCGAAGCCGAGCTGACGTGGATCGATCTCCACGCGCGTGCCCAAAATAATGCCCGCCTGACGCATCTTCTCCACCCGCACATGAATGGTGCCGGGGCTGACGTTGAACTGCTTGGCGAGCTCGGCATAGGCGGTACGCGCATTCTGTAGCAGCGCATTCAGAATGCCGCGATCCAGGTTATCCAGCTGAAGGTGTTCCGCCATTGTCCATCCTCGTTGAGTTCTTCTTCTATGAATAGAGGAGAATGTGCAGCAAATTAGCGGTGCAGGCAAGGTGCAGACAACAGCCATGCCGTTGTCTGCCTGCTTTTTAGCGCTTACGCCAGAAGGTCACTTGCGCCTGCGTGTGCTGGAATTTGCGCGCCGTTTCGCGGATCACAAAGGGGACATCCTGTGGCGGTGCCACTTCGTCAAAGGCATCACGCAACAGACGCTGCAGCGCCTGATAGGTTGTCAGCGCTTCACCATTTTCGCGAACACCGCCCAGCCAGTTCCCTTTCGGCGTGAAATCTTCCAGCCAGGTATACGGCGATGACAGCACCAGCAAACCACCGGCGCGGATCATCGGCGTGACATCCTGCAGGAAACGTTTTGGCTGACGCAGACGATCGATCAGGTTAGAGGCCAGCACCAGATCGTAACGGTCCGGCTGCGGCTTCAGGTTACAGGCATCGCCCTGCACAAACTGAATACGCTGCGCTTGCTCAGCTTCCAGACCAAACTCTTTCAGCCGCACCTGACGATACTCCACCAGATCGCCCTCTTCAGGCACCACATAGCGGAAATCCTCACCGGAGGTCAGCTGCAGCGCAACATCAATAAAGCGCGCCGAGTAATCCATGCCCGTTACTGCCTCGAAGTGTCGCGCCAGTTCAAAGCTGGCCCGCCCGGTGGCGCAGCCGATGTCCAGCGCCTGACCCCGCGCAGTAGAGTGCGGCAGCAGTTTTTCCACCAGCGCAGCCGCGTAGTTGGGTACGTTGTAGTAGCTCGGTCCGTACTGGAAATCGAGATACTGCGACACCATGCTGTCGGTTTCATAAGGATTGAGCGTCATGCTCTCTTCATGGGAAGAAACGACATAGCGGAAACCGGCGTGCTGGAAGAAGTGACGACGGAAAGCGTAGCGCGCAGATTTCAGCGCTTCGTTGCCGGTGGAAATCCAGCTGCCACCTTTGATCAGCGCATGTTTGCCATCAAAGGTGGGTGTGGAGAAATCGTCGTAGAGCGGATGTACCTTAAAGCCTTCGAAACCGTTGGTTGGCGTCGTGGTCCACTGCCAGACGTTGCCGACGATGTCGTAAAACTCACCTTGTGCGAAGCGATCGACCGGGCTGGAGGAAGCCCAATATGCCAGATTGATGTTGCCCGGCGCTTCAGTCCAGTCCGGCTGATCGCCGCCAACTTGCTCACGCAGCTGCGCCCATTCGGCTTCGCAGGGAAGCTGAACAGATTTACCGGTCTCTTCCGCCAGCCAGCGACAAAACGCGGCGGCTTCCAGTTGATTCACTTCCGCCGGCCAATCCCACGGCATCGCCACTTCTTCGGCCAGCACGCGCAGTTTTAGCTGATCGGGCAGCTTTTCGTCACCGACCCAGAATGTCGGCATCTGCGCACCGGAAAATTCACGCCAGCCCCAACCTTCGTCATCCCACCAGCGGCGATCGTTATAACCGTCCGCCGCAATAAAACGATAAAACTCAGCATTGCTGACCAGCATTTTGCTGGCCTTAAACGGCTTCAGTTCGGTTTGCTGGCTACCGTATTCGTTATCCCAGCCATAAGTGTCGTCGGTTTTGCCCTGCTGCACACGGCCGCCGGGCATCGCGATCAGAGAGTTTTCCGGTACCGATTGACGATCGTGACGCGCCTGCGGGCAAACTGGCCAGTGCGGCTGCGGCTTAACCCATTCAATCGGCAACTGGCGCATCAGCACGCTGGAGGTTTCCAGATGAATACGTTCGTGTTCGATGCCCATCAAAACCACCCACGCCGGGCTGTCCCAGTCGATCGGCAGTTCCAGCGGCATGGTGCGAATAAACTCACTCACCAGGCTTTTCACTTTGCCACGATAGTCGCGCACTTCTGCGATGGTCGGCCAGTCGTAATGGCTGTCGTTGAGATCGTCCCAACTCATCTCATCCACGCCGATCGCCATCATCGCCTCAATACGATCGTCAACGCGTTGATCGAGGTAGCGGCCTGCCATCAGCTTATTAATGTAGAAGGTTGCGGTGTGACCAAAATAGAAGATCAGCGGATGGCGCAGCGAAATGGCTTTGTTAAACCAGGCGCGCTCGTCCGCCAGGCAATCAAACAAGCTTTCATACAGTTCCCAGGTTTGGGTGAAGTACGCCAGCAGCTCGGCCCGTTTTTGTTCGGAGTGTTGGCCGGAAAGTTTCAGCGTGCGGGTCGGTGCGGGAAGTTGGGCGGTCGTCACAAGGTGCTCCAGTTTGCTAAATGCTCGAACTTATCAATATAGCAAATTAGCATTTCCGCCAGATGAATTAGCGCTGCCAGCGGCGCAGCAGACGGCTTTTCAGACCGGTGTCGAAGCGCCAGATGTGATCGAAGATGCGCAGAATGCCGGGTTTGCCATGCAGCGACATTGCTACCGCGTGGAAGCGCTGTTGATGTTGGCGCTGACGCTGCTTAATGGTGCTGACGATGTCGTCCGGCAAACGCTGGGCAATAAAATCCGAAACGATCACCGCATCCGCTTCCTGCCACGCGCTGCCTTCCATGCGTTTCACCACCGCCGCAAGGCAGGCAGCGAGATCGGTACCGCCGCGAAAACGCTGGCTGAGGAAACGGATCGCCTGCTCAATGCCGTTATCAGCGGTGAGTTCATAACCGATCACTTCATGAGCAAACAGCATGATGTAGCAGCGGCGCTTATCCGCCAGCGCCACTTTCAGCAGCGCCAGGCAAAAGGCTTTGGCGCAGCGTTCATTGAAACCGCCCATCGAACCAGATGTATCAACGCAGACGATAAACGGGCCGCGCGGTTGCTCTTCATGCTGCTGGTGGCTGACCGGACTCATGGTGATTTTTTCGTGCCACGCATCGCCCTGTAGACGATAAGTCAGCAAGCGTTTCTCGACTAAGCGCCGATAAAACTCCAGCTCTAACTCGCTTATGCTCAATGCCGCTAGCTCAGGTGGCAACAGACGCAGCACATCATCGCTTTGATGAATGCCGCTGACTTCTTCCGGGACGTTATCCTGTTCGCGCACCAGCTGGTGAAACGCTTCCAGCGGCGCATCCTGCGACGGCACTGATTTGGCCTCGCGGCTGCGACCCAGCTGCTGCGCCAGCTTCATCAATTCCGGCTGCTGGGCGAGGAAATCGCCGTACTGCACGATCAGTTCATAATCGCCGTGCTGCAGCGGCGCTTTGCTTAAATCCCACAGGCGTCCGGCGGCGGCTTCATCGTCATCGGTCAGGATCGGCGCCAGCTGACCGCTAATCGCCATGCGCTGCTGCAGCTCGGCCATCAAGCGTTCGCGCTGCTCTTCCAGAAGGGTTTCATTCAGCGTCAGCGTTTGCAGCGTCAGGCTGAGACGCCAGCGTTGCAGGAACAAGGTGTGTTGCGCGTTGCTGAGCTGGTCGCTTTCAGCATTCAGCAGCAGTTTGCTGGCTTCTTCGATGAACGGCGACGGCAGGCTTTTCAGCTGCGTCATAATGTTGGGTAACTGCTGGGTGAAATGTTGCGTGCTGAGTAGCTGCATCTGTTGAAACAGCTGAAACTCCTGCGCCAGCGCTTCTGGCACCGGCGTGACTTTGATCTGCTCGGCGATCTCCGATCGCCAGCGCGGCAGATCGCGCATCATGGCTTGTTTCAGGCGGGGAAATTTCTCAAAGAACAGCGCCAGTTGCGGCGAGGCGAGCAGCGCGATAATCAGCTCTTCGATTAACTCGGTTTCGCCAATCGACAACAGCGCACTCAGCGTCTCCAGTGAGATCATTTTCTCGCCTGTTTCAGCTGTTCCGCGACATCCTGCAGGCTGGTTTCGATGCGTGCCAGCCAGTCATCGCTAATGAACAGACAGCGCTGATGCTGGCTGAACAGCGTGCGCTGCGCGCGCAGCTGGGTTTCCAGCGCGTCATATTCATCAGCGATCTCCTGCGGCATCTCGCTGCTGCTGCTGGCGCCCGGCAGCGTCAGACGCGTGGATTGCAGGCTGACATCGCGCAGCGTCAAACAGTGATGGGTATCCACCAGCATATCCAGCGTCTGACCAAAGCCGATGCCGTTCAGCTTGCCACGGATTTCACCGCCCTTCAGCAGCCACTGATCCAACGCTTCGCGGCCAATCAGAATGTGCGTCACCTGCATGTCGTGCAGCATCAACGGTTGTTGCAGCATTAGCGTCAGTTGATCATCGGTGATGGCGGCGGGTAATTCGTAGTGCGGTTTGCGGCTGAACATGCCGCTGTGTTTTTCCAGCGTCAGCGCTTGCGCCACGCTTTGCTGCTGTTGCAGCGCCAGCCGGCGGCTTTTGATCTGCTGCAGCTTGTGTAGCAGCGCCTGTTGCTGCCACGCGTGTTGCGACATTAGCGTATCGATTTCGCGATCCAGCATTTTCATCGACGCCACGTCATGCCACAGGCAATCTTTCAGCAGCACTAAGTCGATGGGCGCGATGGCCACGCGGCCGCTGTAAAAGGCGCTAGCCTGCAACAGGTGAATGGCTTTCTTCCAGCGACGATCGGAAATGTACGGCGCGTCCGGCAGCGTTTCTAACTGCTGACGAAGCTGATAAATCAGTTCAAACACATGATCCGGCAAACTGACCTGGCTGATGCCTTTCTGCCACTGCTCATACTCTTCGTCGCTGATGCGCAACGATTCCGCCACCGGATTGTCGTTTTCATCCTGCTGGTGGGTGAGCATGCTGCGGAAGTTCTGCTTCTCATGCACGTTATCCAGCCACAGGCGAATCAACATGCGGTCATACAGCGCTTCGAGGCCACTATCGGCTTCCGGCAATTCGTTGGAAGCGGTAACCAGCAGGCGCATCGGAATTTTTTCTTCGCTGTCGCCATTGCGGAAGCGGCGTTCGTTAATGGCGGTCAACAAGGTATTAAGAATTGCCGGGCCGGCTTTCCAGATTTCGTCGAGGAAGACAATTTCGGCATCCGGCAGATAACCTTTGGTCAGACGCTGATAACGCCCTTCATCTTTCAATGCCTGAATCGACAGCGGGCCAAACACCTCTTCGGGGGTGGAAAAACGGGTCATCAGGTATTCAAATGCGCGGGCGTGCTGAAAGGCATATTTCAATCGGCGGGCAATCAGACTCTTGGCGATGCCCGGCGGCCCGAGCAGAAACACGCTTTCGCCACTTAAGGCAGCCAGTAAACAGAGGCGGATCGCATGATGGCGTTCATACAGCCCTTTTTCCAGAGCGTTGCTCAGGCGAGAAATTCTTTCTGCCAAAAGATGGGGTTGAGCCATAATCACATCATTATCCTTTTGATCCTGGTGCCGTCATAGTCTGGCGAGCGCAATACTCTACTGATTATCATGCGCGATTGCGTTGATAGCCGTCAGCTTTTTTGTTTCAGAAGGTTGATGCGAGAAAACTCGCCGCTTCCAACGGTTTTTTGGCGCTATTTTCGGCGAAAAACCGCGTCACCGACGCGATGGTGACACTTTGTAAGAGTAGGTTTTTTTGGGAATATGTGCATACTGTGCGCTTTTTGATGGCTTGAGCGGAAGGCAAGCGCCTCCGGCTCCAACAAAAGACAACTTATGAGCTCGGATAAGAAACAGTCCCTTGGGGCAGTCACGCTGGCGGCAATTGGCGTGGTGTATGGCGATATCGGTACCAGCCCACTCTATACATTGCGTGAATGCCTCTCTGGTCAGTTTGGATTTGGCGTGGAGCGCGAAGCGGTTTTTGGCTTCCTGTCGCTGATTTTCTGGCTGCTGATTCTGGTGGTGTCGCTGAAGTACATCAGCTACGTGATGCGTGCAGATAACGCCGGTGAAGGCGGGATTTTAACGCTGATGTCACTGGCCGGACGAAACACCGGCGCCAGAGCCACCGCGATACTGGTGATCATGGGCCTGATCGGCGGCAGCTTCTTCTACGGGGAAGTGGTGATCACGCCGGCGGTGTCGGTGCTATCGGCGATAGAAGGTCTGGAAATTGCCGCGCCGAGCCTCGATACCTACATCGTGCCGTTGGCGATTGCGGTGCTGACCTTGCTGTTTGTCATCCAGAAGCACGGCACCGGCATTGTCGGTAAGCTGTTCGCGCCGGTGATGCTGCTGTGGTTTATCATCCTCGCCGTATTGGGTGCGCGTAGCATCATTAATAATCCTGACGTGCTGCACGCCATGAATCCTTACTGGGCGCTGCACTTCTTTATTCAATACAAAAGTGTCTCTTTCTTCGCGCTGGGCGCGGTGGTGCTGGCAATTACCGGCGTGGAAGCGCTGTATGCCGATATGGGCCACTTCGGTAAATTCCCGATTCGTCTCGCCTGGTTTATCGTGGTGCTGCCTTCACTGGTGCTCAACTACTTTGGTCAGGGCGCGCTGCTGCTCAAACATCCTGAAGCGATCAAAAACCCGTTCTTCCTGCTTGCGCCGGATTGGATGCTGATCCCGATGTTGATTCTTGCCACCTTAGCCACAGTGATCGCCTCGCAAGCGGTGATTTCCGGCGTGTTCTCATTAACGCGTCAGGCAGTGCGTCTCGGCTATTTGCCGCCGATGCGCATTGTGCACACCTCAGAAGAGGAGTCCGGGCAGATCTATATTCCGGTGATTAACTGGCTGCTCTACTTCTCGGTGGTGATTGTGATTGTCGGCTTCGAACACTCCAGCAATTTGGCGGCGGCTTATGGCATCGCGGTCACCGGCACCATGGTGCTGACCGCCATTCTCTGTTCTACCGTGGCGATTCAAAACTGGCACTGGAACCGCTATCTGGTGGTGCTGATTCTGATTGCCATGCTGATCATCGACGTGTCGCTGTTCTCCGCCAACCTGATCAAGGTGTTCTCCGGCGGTTGGCTGCCGCTGACGCTGGCGCTGATGATGTTCATCATCATGACTACCTGGAAAAGCGAGCGTTTCCGTCTGCTGCGTCGTATGCATGAGCACGGCAATTCACTGGAAGCGATGATTGCGTCGCTGGAGAAATCGCCGCCGGTACGCGTGCCGGGCACCGCAGTGTATATGTCGCGTGCGCTGAATGTGATTCCGTTTGCCATGCTGCATAACCTCAAGCACAACAAAGTGTTGCACGAGCGCGTGGTGCTGCTGACGCTGCGTACGGAAGATGCGCCTTACGTGCATAACGTCCGTCGTGTGACCATCGAACAGTTGTCGCCGACCTTCTGGCGCGTGGTGGCGAGTTACGGCTGGCGCGAAACGCCAAACGTCGAAGAGATCTTCCATCGTTGCGGTCTTGAAGGCCTCAACTGCCGCATGATGGAGACCTCCTTCTTTATGTCGCATGAATCGCTGATTATCGGCGATCGTCCGTGGTATCTGCGCCTGCGTGGCAAGCTGTTCCTCGCGCTGCAACGCAATGCGCTGCGCGCGCCGGATCAGTTTGAAATCCCACCGAACCGCGTGATCGAGTTGGGAACCCAGGTCGAGATTTAATGTTGTGCGCGTCACCAACTCAAGGTGACGCGCAATCCTCCGCTGGCGCGCTGGCTGAACTGCAAGCGAACGCCGTGTAGCTGGGCAATATTTTTCACGATGGAAAGCCCTAATCCGCTGCCGGTTTGCGCCTGTCCCGGCGGTCGCCAGAAGCGTTCACCCAACCTTATCAACTGCTCATCGCTGACGCCTGGCCCGTTATCATCAACGGTAATGGCGCGGGCATTGAGCTGCACATCAACAGTGCTGCCCGACGGCGAATAGCGCAGCGCGTTATCCAGCAGATTGCGCACCATCAACCCCAGCAACAGCGGATGACCGTTCATCACCGGTTCGGCATGGCTGGTGAACTGCAAAGCGGTGTTTTGTTGTTCTGCCTGCGGGAAGTGCTCCGCCAGCAGGTTTTGCAGCAGCGGCGCCAGCGCCACCGGTTGAAACTCGCTGCGCAGATCGTCGGCTTCCACGCGTGACAGCGTTAAGAGCTGATCCACCAGACGCGTGGCGCGCACGATGCCGCTATCCAGTTGCTGAATGGCGCGTTTGCGCATCGCCTCATCATCATCAGCCAACTGAATCACTTCACTCTGCACGCGCAGCGCCGCCAGCGGGCTGCGCAGTTCATGGGCGGCATCGGAGGTAAAACGACGTTCGCGCTGCACCAGATGCGCCATACGACTGAACAAGCCGTTTAGCGCCACCACCAGCGGCTTCACCTCTTTAGGCAAGCGCGTGTCCGGCAATGGCGTGGCATCATCCGGCGCACGCTGATGCAGGGAAAGCGTGAGGCGTTTCAACGGGCGCAGCTCGAACCACACCAGCGCCAGCAGCAGCAGCAACATAAAGGGCATGGCAATCAGCCACGGCAGCAGGCTGCTGAGCGCCAGATCGCGCGTCATATCTTCGCGGTATTCCCATTCTTGCCCGACCACCACGCGATAGCGCTTATCCTCGGAGGTGAGCCACACCAGGCGCCAGCTATCTTTATCGCCGCGCAGTCGTCCATCAACAAAGCCATCGCGCTGATGATCGAATTGCAGGTCGCGACCGTTTTCGCCGTCGTTCAACAGTGGCTGGCCTGCCGCGCTGAAAATGGCAAATGCCAGCGCATCATCATCCTGATCGCCGCGGTGATGGCGCAGGATCGCTTTGGTTTTCGGCAACGTCACGTCCTGCAGCGAGGTGGGATCAAGCGCTATCAGCCGTTTGGCGAACAGCATCTGCTGAGTATCAAACAGCTCGTTTACCGTATCGCGGGTTTGATGCCAGGCGCTGAGGCCGGCCAAGCCGCCGCACACTATAATCAGCAGCACAAAGCCGATGGCGAGGCGCAGAAACAGACTCATTCCGCCGCTCCCAGCGTATAACCGACGCCGTGTACGGTACGAATAAACTGGCTGCCGAGTTTCTTGCGCAGATGATGAATGTGCACTTCCACCGCATTGCTGGAGACATCTTCATCCCAGCTGTAGAGCTTCTCCTCCAGCTGACTGCGCGTCAGCACGCGGCCAGGATTACGCAGAAACAGTTCCAGCAGCGCCAGTTCGCGGCTCTTCAGGCTGACGGCTTCGCCATCGCACAGCACGCTGTGGCTGCCGGGCGCCATTACCACGTTGCCGTGTTTCAGTTCCGGCTGCAGTTGCCCGTGACGGCGACGGATTAGCGCCTGCAAGCGTGCCGCCACTTCTGTTAACGCAAACGGCTTACACAGGTAATCGTCGGCGCCGAGTTGTAATCCCTGGACGCGCTGATCGAGCGCATCGCGCGCGGTGAGGATCAGCACCGGCACATCGTGTCCTTGCTGGCGCCACTGACGCAGGATATCCAGACCATCGCGTTCGGGCAGCGACAGATCCAGCACCACTGCGTCCCAGGGCGCGGCGGTCAACGCCTGAAATCCGGCTTCGCCGGAGACAAACCAATCCACGCTGAAACCGAGTTTGGTCAACCCGACTTTCAAACCGTCGCCAATCAGCGTGTCATCTTCAATCAGTAAAATGCGCATCAACTCTCCTTCTGTTAAGCGGAGTTATACGAAGCACAATTGCTCTTGTACAGCGAAAATCCCGGCAAATAGACTATTTTTCATGAATGTTAGCCAAACGGATTCTCTTAAGATCCTGTTAAGAACCTTATGGTGAAATAGCTCCCGTAAACCGACACATTCATGGAAAAGAGGTGAATTATGAAAAAGTCTGCAGCTCTGTTAGCGATTGTCGCCCTGGCCGCCACGCCGGTTCTTGCCGCTCAGCAAGGTGGCTTTGTTGATCCCAATGCGCCATCCGCGCAGGTGAAGTCCGGTGGGTTCAAAGCCGACAACACCAGCGTTGTCACGGTGAAACAGGCCGAAGAGATGAAGGACGATAGCTGGATTACCGTGCGCGGTACGCTTGAGAAGCAAATCGGTGATGAGGATTATCAGTTCCGTGATGCCACCGGCACCATGAAAGTTGAAATCGATCATAAACACTGGAACGGTTTGACCATCACGCCGAAGGATCAGGTAGAACTGACCGGCGAACTGGATAAAGATTTCAACTCCATCGAACTGGACGTGAAACAGGTACGTAAACTGCCGTAATGCCATCTTCGGGGCCGCAGCAGCGGCTCCAAAATCCCACCAAACTCAAATTCTCTCTGGCACAAGCGAAACGTTTCGATGGCGATCACATTTCCGTGATGCTGTCATTGAGTTGCCGTGCGCATTTTATACACTCCCGATCAGCGAAACGTTTCGCTGTGGAGTGGAATAAATGAAAAAAGGTCGCTTGTTAAACGCTGAAGTCTCACATGTGATTGCTCGCCTGGGGCACACCGATACGCTGACGATTGCAGATGCAGGCTTGCCGATTCCGGCCGGTCCACAGCGCATCGATCTGGCGTTAACGCCGGGTACGCCCGAATTTCTACAGGTAGTTGACGTTGTCACGCAGGAGATGCAGGTCGAAAGCGCCCTGATGGCGGAGGAGATTAAGCAGCACAATCCGCAGCTCCACAGCGCACTGCTCGCCGTGCTCGAAGCCTTGCAACAGCACCAGGGGAATGTCATCACCATCCGTTACACCAGCCATGAACAATTCAAACAACATACGCAGCGTAGTCAGGCGGTCATTCGCAGCGGAGAGTGTTCTCCGTATGCGAATGTCATCCTGAGCGCCGGCGTGACCTTCTGAGGCCGCTATGCAACCGTTATTGCAACTCAAAGGAATTGAAAAGTCGTTTCCTGGCGTGAAGGCGTTGAATGGCGCATCGCTGGCCGTTTATCCGGGACGCGTGATGGCGCTGGTGGGTGAAAACGGCGCGGGCAAATCCACCATGATGAAAGTGCTGACCGGCATTTACAGCATGGATGCCGGTTCCCTGCAGTGGCTGGGTAAGGATGTCGCGTTCTCCGGTCCAAAGGCGTCGCAGGAAGCAGGCATTGGCATTATCCATCAGGAACTGAACCTGATTCCGCAGCTGACTGTTGCCGAGAATATCTTCCTTGGCCGCGAATGTGTTAACCGCTTTGGCCGCATCGAATGGAAAAAGATGTATGCCGAAGCGGATGCGCTATTAAAGCGCCTCAATCTGCGTTTCGACAGCCACAAGCTGGTGGGCGATTTGTCGATTGGCGATCAGCAGATGGTCGAGATCGCCAAAGTGCTCAGCTTCGAGTCGAAAGTCATCATTATGGATGAACCGACTGATGCGCTGACAGATACCGAAACGCTGTCGCTGTTCCGCGTCATCAATGAACTGAAAGCGCAGGGCTGCGGCATCGTCTATATCTCGCACCGCATGAAAGAGATCTTCGAGATTTGCGATGACGTCACTGTGTTCCGCGATGGGCAGTTTATTGCCGAACGCGCGGTGTGCGATCTCAGCGAAGAGAGCCTGATCGAGATGATGGTCGGCCGCAAGCTGGAAGATCAGTATCCGCGTATCGATCAACAGCCGGGTGAGATCCGCTTAAAAGTCGAAAATCTCAGCGGTCCGGGCGTTGATAACGTCAGCTTTACGCTGCGCAAAGGGGAAATCCTTGGCGTGTCGGGTCTGATGGGCGCAGGACGTACTGAACTGATGAAAGTGCTGTACGGCGCGCTGCCGCGCAGCAAAGGCAAAGTGACGCTGAACGGCCGCGAGATCGTGACCCGCTCTCCGCAGGATGGCCTCGCCAGCGGCATTGTGTATATCTCGGAAGATCGCAAGCGCGATGGTCTGGTGCTCGGCATGTCGGTGAAAGAGAACATGTCGTTGACCGCGCTGCGCTATTTCAGCACTGGCGCGGGCAACCTGCGCCACAGCGACGAGCAGCTGGCGGTGGGCGATTTTATCCGCCTGTTCAACGTTAAAACCCCGTCAATGGAGCAGCCGATTGGTCTGCTGTCTGGCGGTAATCAGCAAAAAGTGGCGATTGCGCGTGGCCTGATGACGCGCCCTGATGTGCTGATTCTTGATGAGCCGACACGCGGCGTCGATGTCGGGGCAAAAAAAGAAATTTATCAGTTAATTAACCAGTTTAAAGCCGAAGGGCTGAGCATCATTTTGGTGTCGTCGGAAATGCCGGAAGTGCTGGGCATGAGCGATCGCATCGTGGTGATGCATGAAGGCCATCTGAGTGGCGAATTTTCCCGTGAGCAAGCTACCCAGGAATCCCTGATGGCGGCGGCAGTCGGTAAGCAACACAGCGAGGAGTTAGTTGTATGAGCACCCAAACCTTACCCGCCAGCCGTCGTTGGTTCAGCAAAGCCTGGCTGCTGGAGCAGAAATCACTGATTGCATTGATCGTGCTGATTGCCGTGGTTGCCAGCCAGAGTCCGAACTTCTTCACGCTGGCTAACATGTTCAACATTCTGCAGCAGACGTCGGTCAACGCCATCATGGCGGTCGGCATGACGCTGGTGATTCTGACCTCGGGCATTGATCTATCGGTGGGATCGCTGCTGGCGCTGACCGGCGCGGTGGCGGCATCGATTGTCGGATTAGAGGTGAATGCGCTGGTGGCCGTTGCGGCTTCGCTGGCGCTGGGGGCGGCGATTGGCGGTATTACCGGCGTGATTGTGGCGCGCGGCAAGGTGCAGGCTTTCATCGCCACGCTGGTGATGATGTTGCTGCTGCGCGGCGTCACCATGGTTTACACCAACGGCAGCCCAATTAATACCGGTTTTAACGATAACGCCGATCTGTTCGGCTGGTTCGGTATCGGTCGCCCGTTGGGCATTCCAACGCCGGTGTGGCTGATGGTCGCGGTGTTCGGGCTGGCGTGGTACATGCTGCATCACACGCGCCTTGGTCGTTACATCTATGCGCTGGGTGGCAACGAAGCGGCCACGCGTTTGTCGGGCATCAACGTTAATCGCGTTAAAATCATCGTCTATTCGCTGTGCGGCCTGCTGGCGGCATTGGCGGGCACCATCGAAGTGGCGCGTCTCTCTTCCGCACAACCTACAGCGGGCACCGGTTATGAACTGGATGCGATTGCTGCGGTGGTGCTGGGCGGTACCAGCCTGGCGGGCGGTAAAGGTCGCATCATGGGCACGCTGATTGGTGCGTTGATCCTCGGTTTCCTGAATAACGGCCTGAATCTGATGGGCGTATCGTCTTACTACCAAATGATTGTTAAAGCCGTCGTCATTCTGCTAGCGGTGCTGGTGGATAACAAAAGCAGTAAATAACTCTGACCTTCACACAGGATTTAAAAATGAAAAAGTTAACTGCATTGGCCGTCATTCTTGGCGCCACCCTCAGTGCTGGCGCGATGGCTAAGGACACCATTGCTCTGGTGGTATCTACGCTGAATAATCCGTTCTTTGTGTCACTGAAAGATGGCGCACAGAAAGAAGCTGACCAACTGGGTTATAACCTCGTGGTGCTGGATTCGCAGAACAACCCGGCGAAAGAGCTGGCGAACGTGCAGGATCTGACGGTGCGCGGCACCAAACTGCTGCTGATCAACCCAACTGATTCTGATGCGGTGGGTAACGCCGTGAAGATGGCGAACCAGGCGAATATTCCGGTGATCACGCTGGACCGCGTAGCAGCACAAGGCAACGTGGTGAGCCACGTGGCTTCTGACAACCGCTTCGGCGGCAAAATGGCCGGTGACTTCATCGCCAAAAAACTGGGCGATGGCGCGAAAATTATTGAGCTGCAAGGCATTGCCGGTACTTCTGCGGCGCGCGAGCGTGGCGAGGGCTTCAAACAGGCAGCCGATGCCCATAAATTCAATATCCTGGCGAGCCAGCCTGCTGACTTCGACCGTACTAAAGGTCTGAACGTCATGCAGAACCTGCTGCAGGGACATCCGGATGTGCAGGCCGTCTTCGCTCAGAACGATGAAATGGCTTTGGGCGCGCTGCGTGCGCTGCAAACCGCGGGTAAAACCGACGTGCTGGTGGTGGGTTTTGACGGCACCGCTGACGGTGTGAAAGCCGTTGAATCGGGTAAACTGACCGCGACTGTGGCGCAGATGCCAGACAAGATTGGTGTGATTGGCGTGCAGACTGCCGATAAAGTATTGAAAGGTGAGAAGGTGCAGGCGGTTAATCCGGTTGACCTGAAGTTGGTGACCAAATAATAAGTAAAGAAAAGCAGGGCAACGCGCCACCGTCCTGGTGGCGCATCTTTCTGGATGAATCCCAATGACCACAAGCGCAAAACTGGCCGTTCTCGGCAGCATCAATGCCGATCACATCCTTAACCTCGCCCATTTTCCACGTCCGGGCGAAACGGTGATCGGGAAACAGTATCACATTGCTTTTGGCGGCAAAGGGGCCAATCAGGCTGTGGCTGCGGGCCGTGCCGGTGCAGACATTGCTTTTATTGCCTGTGTAGGCGCTGATGATATTGGCGAGCGTATTCGTCAGCAGTTGCAGCAAGACCGCATTGATACCGCACCGGTTGAAACTGTCGCAGATGAATCGACCGGTGTAGCGATGATCTTCGTGAATGGCGAAGGCGAAAATAATATCGGCATCTATTCCGGTGCCAATGCCGCGCTGACGCCGGCTCGCGTTGCGCAGCATCAGCAGGTGATTGCCGATGCTGATGCGTTGCTGATGCAGCTGGAATCTCCGCTGGAAAGCGTTCTGGCCGCCGCGAAGATTGCTCGCGCGCAGCAGACGCAAGTGATCCTGAATCCCGCACCGGCCACGGCGCTCTCTGATGAGCTGCTCGCGCTTATCGACATCATCACGCCAAATGAAACCGAAGCTGAAATTCTCACCGGCATTGCGGTAAAGAGCGATGAAGATGCCGCGCGTGCTGCTGCGGCATTGCATGCGAAAGGTATTGCTACCGTGTTGATCACGCTAGGCCGTCGCGGTGTGTGGCTGAGTGAGCAAGGCAACGGCGTGCGCATTCCGGGCTTCAGCGTGCAGGCCATCGATACTATCGCAGCGGGCGATACCTTCAACGGGGCATTTATTACCGCACGTCTGGAAGGTGTGGCGATGCATGATGCTGTACGTTTCGCCCATGCCGCCGCTGCGATTGCAGTGACGCGTCCGGGCGCGCAGCCCTCAGTGCCGTGGCGCACTGAGATTGACGCCTTCCTGCAACAACAGGGCTAAGCGCTTGGCTACCATGAAAGATGTCGCCCGCCTGGCGGGCGTCTCTACCTCCACCGTTTCACACGTCATCAATAACAATCGCTTTGTCAGCGAGCAGGTGCGTGAAAAGGTGGAACAGGCAATTCGTGAGCTGAACTATGCGCCGTCCGCGCTGGCACGCAGCCTGAAGATCAAACAAACCCGCACCATCGGCATGCTGCTGACCGCCAGCAGTAACCCATTCTATTCCGAAGTGGTGCGCGGCGTAGAAAACAGCTGCTACGAGCGCGGCTACAGCCTGATTCTGTGTAATACCGAAGGCGATGAAGAGCGTATGAATCGCAGCCTCGAAACGCTGATGCAAAAGCGCGTCGATGGTTTACTGATGATGTGCACCGAAACCCATCTGCCGTCGGCGGAGATCCTCAATCGTTATCCCTCGGTACCGATGGTGATGATGGACTGGGCGCCATTTGAAGGACGCGGCGACATTATTCAGGACAACGCGCTGCTCGGCGGCGAACTGGCAACCCAGCATCTGATTGATCGTGGCTACACGCGCATTGCCTGTATTGCCGGGCCGCAGGATAAAACCCCCGCGCGTTTGCGTCTTGAAGGTTTCCATAAAGCGATGGCCAACAGCGGATTATCGGTTCTGCCGGGTTTTGTGGTTGATGGTGATTTCGAGTTTCAGGGCGGCTTCAACGCCATGAATCAACTGCTGACGCTGGATACGCTGCCAGAAGCGATATTTACCAGCAACGATGCGATGGCGGTTGGCGTCTATCACGCCTTGTTCCAGGCCGGATTGCGCGTGCCGCAGGATATTGCGGTGATGGGCTATGACAACATTGAGCTGGCGCGTTACCTGACTCCGCCGCTTAGTACCATCCATCAGCCGAAAGATGAGTTAGGTGAACTGGCGATTGATACCTTGATTCATCGTATGGGCGATCCCGACGCCAGTCAGCAAACGCTGGTGCTGACGCCGGAGCTGGTGGAGCGCGGTTCGGTCTAAGTCGCTTTCTTCTTTTTCTCGCGGTTGGCGATCAGATTACGCCCATCGCTCGGACGTAACATCATAAAGGTAAAGGCAGACAACACCGTGACGACGCCCATCGTCAGGAAGGTGGCGTGGAATTGCGCGACGGTTGTGGCCTCGACATCCTGATAGAAACGCAGCACTGCGGCACTCACCGCCACGCCAAAGCTGATCGACAGCTGCTGCGTTACCGCTAGCACACTGTTCCCGCCGCTGGCGTTCTCATCATTTAAATCTGCCAGCGTGATGGTGTTCATCGCGGTGAACTGCGTTGACATCGCCATCCCCAGAATCAACAGTGCCGCCAGCAACATCACCACGCTGCCACCCGGCGATTGCAGTGAGAAGGTGGCGATCAATATGCCAATAATAATGGTGATACCTACCAGCGTATGGCGATAACCAAAGCGGCGTAGCACTTGCGTCACCGTGGATTTCGCCAGCAGCGCGCCAATCGCCGTTGGACCCATCATGCAACCGGCAATCAGTGCGGGATAACCAAAGCCCACCTGCAACATCAGCGGCATCAGGAACGGAATGCAGCCGGTTCCCAGGCGCGAAGCTATGTTGCCAATGATGCCGACCGAGAAGGTGCGGGTTTTAAACATTGGCAGATTAATCAGCGGTGCCGGATGGCGACGCGCGTGCACTATATAGAGAAGAAGTAATGCAATGCCGCCAAACAGTACCAACAACGCTTGCCACGGCAACACCACGCGCTCGCCAAACAACTCGATACCGACCGAGATCAGCACCAGACCCAAACCAAACAGCAGGAAGCCTGAAAAGTCGAAGCGGCGTTTTGGGGTAGTGAAGTCCGGCATATATTTGCGTGCGTAGAAGATGCCGGCGATACCGATGGGAATGTTGAGGAGGAATATCCAGTGCCAGCTGGCGTAGGTTACTAACAATCCGCCCAGCATTGGGCCCAGAATCGGGCCCACTAAACCCGGCATGGTAACGAAGTTCAGCACCGGCAGCAGTTCACTGCGTGGATAAGCGCGTAACAACGCCAGGCGCGCGACGGGCATCATCATCGCCCCGCCAATCCCTTGTACCACGCGCGAGACCACCAACATGCTCAGCGAGCCGGATAAGGCGCAGGCCAGCGAACCCAGCGTAAATAGCGATACCGCAAGAATGAAGATTTTGCGTGTGCCGTAGCGATCGGCTAACCAGCCACTCACCGGAATCAGCATCGCTACCGTTAGCGTGTAACTGATGATGGCGGATTGCATGGCAAGAGGGGAACGTTCAAGGCTGGTGGCGATAGCAGGGAGCGCAGTATTCAGGATGGTGGCATCAAGTGCTTGCATGAAAAACGCCATGGCGGCGATCCAGGGCAAGCCGGCCATGCTGCGCGCGGAGCGAATCATTGAAAGTCCTTCTCGAATAATTGTCAGCCTGCGACAAAGAAATTACGTTTGGTTAAAGAGAATAGCATTGGTGTTTAAGGTGATGGCGCTGATTTATGCCGATGAAGCGGCGATTTTGACTGATTCTTCGCCGGGAAATGTCCGTTTTTAACGCGTTCGTTTAAAAAAGAGGCGCTCAGTCATTTTTTTGCAATTAACCCTTGTCAGCTCCGAATAACTCCCTATAATGCGCCACCACTGAGACGGCAAAGCGGCAACGCAGACGGCTCGGCAGGGAGTGAAGAAATTCATCCCGCCGGATGAAGACGCTGAAAAAAGTGTTTGACTCCGAAGGAGAGTAGCGTAGTATACGCCACCTCGCGACAGGCGGTTCAGCCGCTGTTCGCAACGCTCTTTAACAATTTATCAGACAATCTGTGTGGGCAC
>NZ_PJRT01000032.1 GCF_002858935.1 Pantoea endophytica
AGACGGGTGCTACGAGGTATGGTGGTACAGCACAAAAGTGGGGGTGATCGACCTGAAGAAAAAGTCGATCACCATGGGTAAAGGATGTTAAAAAGTGTTCACCATGTCCCCGAACACCTGTCTACCATGTCCCCGGACTGTACAGGCGGGAGAGGGAGCTTACTGTGCAAATCTTCGCGTGATCCCCAAACTTCTACATCGCTAAGAACGGTTCCCTCGCCCGCCCGCGGGAGAGGGTTAGGGGGAGGGGACGTCTTATCGTTCAACCCGCTGGAACGCGATC
The DNA here is from genome assembly GCF_002858935.1 of Pantoea endophytica. Lineage (GTDB taxonomy): Bacteria > Pseudomonadota > Gammaproteobacteria > Enterobacterales > Enterobacteriaceae > Pantoea > Pantoea leporis. The sequence goes on from NZ_PJRT01000032.1 coordinate 284, forward strand.
ACCCAAACCCACGGGTTCACCTCCCAGCTGGTGGCGCCGTACTGTTTCTGCCACGCTTTGCGGTACGCTTCTTTTGGCGATTCGGAATTCATATTCATGGTGAAAAAGTTATTCAGGAAGTGCGAATCGGTCTGCACGCCTTCCGCCATGATGTCATCTTCACTAATGTCCTGAATCTTCTCGGCTCGCACCGAGGTGATTTGCAGGTCGATGCGGCTGGCCCAGCGCGGCATATGAATCGCGGTTTGCCAGCCAAACTGCTCGGCATTCTGCATATTCTCATCCAGCTGTCCCAATTCATTGCTGTCAGCGCGATATTGGCAGTAAGCCGCATTGCGGAACGGCAGAGGATCGCGTTCGTAATCCGCCAGCATCGCCTCCGGCACGATCGGGCCGCGCCAGGTTTCACGTACCCACAAACCATCGCCCGCCTGACCAAATGGGCAGTGCGAACTGACATCGGTCATCGACATCAATTTATAGCCGTGCAGATGATTGGCGCTGACATCAAATGCGTGTACGCCTTCATGATGATCCTGACCCGGACCAAAGGCTTGAGTTTTCATAATGCGCCGGGTCTGCGTTTGCTGGCCAACCAGCAGGGCGCGTACCCGCTGTTCGGAAAAAAGAATCGGCCGTTCTTTCATTGCATACCTCTTAATGTGTCACAAACCCGGAAACTGCGAAGAATCCCCTAACATCCGTAGATGTGAGAGCTAGCATAATGGGTTTGAATCAGTTTGCTTAATAATTTGTCGACTTAGTATCAGGCTATTCTGGCAATTTTAGATGTAAAAAATGGTTCATAAGCAAAATGTGTGCTGAAAAGGACTTTGCAAGGGCTCAGAAGCCATAAATTTTCCAGATACAGTACGTTATAAAGGCCATTATGGGAACCTTTTCAGATTATGCCGTGTTGATCTGCCTCTAAGAAGCCCCATTTATTAGCATAGATAACTGGAATTTATCCCTAAAGCGAAATTTGTTGATGACGCGAATATATTAAACCTATTGAACAGAGTTATTTAACTAAAACGCACTAAGGAAATACCGAAATCGCAATGGCTGCTGTGCAAGCGGCGTTAACAGCGTTATAACAAGATCGGGATCTCATTTTTACGCCTGGCACCGCCTGGACGGATGTAAAAAAAGTGTCATGACCAGGCCGCTATGATGTCCGCAGGAACGTAGATAACAGCAATAACAGGAGAAGCACGATGTCACTTACTCACTGGCAACAACGCTACGAGAATTGGCTGCAGCTCAACTGGCTGCACGACGACAAAGCCCACGATATCGCGCACCTGCGACGCGTCTGGATGAGTGCTAAGCGCATCATGCAGCACAGTGACGCCGATCCTATGGTCGTGATGACCGCCTGCTATTTTCACGATGTGGTCAACCTGCCGAAAAACCATCCCGAACGTCATTTAGCGTCAACTTATGCCGCGGAAGAGACGCGCCGCATACTGCAGCAAGATTTCCCCGACTTCCCGTTCGAACTGCTGGATGCCGTCGCGCACGCGGTGCAGGCTCACAGCTTTAGTGCGCGTATCGCGCCGCAAACGCTGGAAGCGAAAATCGTGCAGGATGCCGATCGTCTCGAATCATTAGGTGCTATCGGCCTGGCGCGCGTTTTCTACACGGCGGGCGCATTAGGTCGTCCGCTGTTTGATAGCGAAGATCCGTTAGGAAAAGATCGGGAACTGGATGATGTGAAGTGGACCTTGGATCACTTCCAGAAAAAGCTATTGGGTTTACCGCAAACCATGCAAACCGAAGCTGGACGCCTGCTGGCGGAACATAACGCCGATTTTCTCGTCCACTACATGGGCAAACTGTGCGCCGAGCTGCAGGGCAATCTGACCTCCATCGATGAATCGGTGTTAAGAGATTTCAGCCCCATACACTCGTAATATTAAATTTTTATGACAGTCTGTTAACTTTCACCTGCTTCCGCTACGTTGTTGTAAATCAAAAGGGAGTATGAAAAATGACCGAGACCGTTAACTTAACCATCAAAATTGACCCGGCACTGAAAGAGCACATCAAACAGTTAGCCGCCGATAACCAAATCTCCATGAGTCAGGAGATCGTTAATCGCCTGCAGGCCAGTTTAGATGCGGGTGCGCAACCGGCCATTGATAGTCTGGATACTCAGGAAGCGGTGGAAGATCAGCTCTCCGCTGCGGAACTGAAGCAGATTCGTGCGCTGCTGAAGAAAAGTAAGAAGAAGAAATAAGCAGAAAACCCGTCACTGACGGGTTTTTTTATGCCTGCAGATTAAATACGGAACTGCTGCGCGCGCTGAGCCAGGCGGTCCGATAAGGCGCGCAATTGCACTGCCGATTGCACCTGATGGGCGTTAAGCGCTTCGTTCTGCTGCAGCTGTCCGCTCATCTCCACCACTTCCAGCGCAATCTTTTTTACCCGATGACTCTGCGCAGCACTGTTGTGCTGTAGCTCGTTCAACTGCGTCACCACGCCAGACACCGCGCTGCTGATCTGCGCGAACAGCACCTCCAGCGCTTTCACCTTATCGAAGCCAGCATGCACATGTTGCTGCGTATGCTGAATCAATCCGTCAATCTGGCGCGTCGAGGCACCGCTTTGCTGCGAGAGCAAACCCATCTCTTTGGCGACCACCGAGAAGCTGCGGCCGTAAGCGCCGGCATGTGCCGACTCGATCGCGGCATTTAGCGACAACAAACGCGTCTGCATCGACAAGTCATCCAGCATGCCAACAATCCCGGCGATATCATCCGACGCGGTGACAATTTGCTGCATCTGGGTTTCCATCTTATCGACTTCCAGTGCGCAGTTACGCATCAACGCATCGGCAGATTGCGCTTCCTGCGTCGCCTGCTGCGAGAACTGGGCACCAATCTCCACCTCTTCAGAAACGCGATCTAAGCGCTGCGACAGATGATGGAAGCTGGCATTTTGCTGCTGGTGTTGCTGCATCACTTTCTCATTGTACTGCTGCATATCTTCTGCGCCGGCGGCCACGCTGACCGCCACCGTGTTGATGTCGCGCACAATCTGCTGCAAGCCGCGCCGCATGGTCTCGATTGACTGGAACAGCTGGCGCGTTTCCAGCGACTGACGACGCGGAAGGTTTTGCGCATCGACCAGATCACCGGTGGCGATCTGTTCCAGCTGCGCATTCGCGCGACGCAGCGGCAACAATACGCCGCGCATCAGCAGGCTGGACGCCAGCACTAACAGCGCCATCAGTATCGCGCTGACCATCAGCGACAGATTGCGGCTCTGCTTCAAGGTGCTGAGGGTGTTTTGATTCACGCTGCTGAGCTGCTGATTGGCCTGCTCGATTTCACTGAACCAGGCATCATTAAACTGCTGCTGAAATGCCTGCATCGGCACCATAAAAAAGGCGTTGATGTCGTTGGCCGCTAATCCTTTCAGCTGCTCCTGCAATCCTGCTGCCAGCATGGCGAAGCCTTGCGCCAGCGGGCTATCCGCATGGGCGTGGTAGGCGGCGAACTGTTGTTGCGCCTGATTCAACGAGTCATCGGCTGCCGCCGCCAGACTTTTCCAGCTATCCACCGAGCCACTTTGTTGATCCTGCATCAGATAAATACCGGCGCGATGGCTGTTATCACTGGCGGTAAGCAGTTCGATGCGCGCTTTATCCAGCAGGGCCAGACGTTCGCGCAGTTGATTAGCCTGCTGCAACGAGGTTTGCGTCTGGTTAACGTGAGTATTCAGTAGCAGCACGCCGGCAAACTGCAGCAAGCAGAACAGCGCAATGAACAGCAAAAACTGGCTACGTAAACTGGTGAGCCACAGCGGAATACGCGGGGAGAACCGCGCGCGTAACCGCAACGGCAGAGTGATAACAGACAGAAGTGACATCACACGCCTCCAAAAAATAAAACAGGAGTATTGGCAGCACGCGTGACAGTTTGGTGACAGCGGGCGCGATTAGGCGGAAAACAGCATAAAGCGCGGCCCTAAATAAAATTGTGGTCCTGAATCGCTACGCCTTTTGCGCGGCGTACTGTTCAATCAGCGGCAATAACAGTTGCGCCACCGCAGCAAATACCGGCACCACCACCGAGTTGCCGAACTGCTTGTAGGCCTGCGTATCGGAAACCGGAATGCGCAGTTTGGCCTCGCCCGGCGCTTCAAAACCCATCAGGCGGGCACATTCGCGCGGGGTTAAACGACGCGGACGGCGCGCCATATTCTCTGCCTGCTGGAAATCTGCTTCGCCTTGCGCGTGATCCCAGCCGCGATCGATGAGGATTTCCGAACCATCTTTGTAGTAGCGCGCCGATAAAGTACGCACGCAAATGTTCAGATTACGCGGATCGTTAAGGCCAAAGCCGAAGCCGTTACCTTTGGCTTTGTGCTTTTTCGCGTATTGATACAGATAGTTCCACAGCGTGGGCGATAGCGTGTATTTTGCTTCCGGCTCGGGTTCCAGCAGGCTGTGTAACGACGGCACCTTTTGCGGATAGAGCGCGGGCAGGGCGCGCAACGAAAAGCCGTTGCTGAGCCCGCTATCACGGCGAATGCCCACCAGCACGATGCGCTCACGATGCTGCGGCAGGAAATGGCGCGCATCGATAATTTTCGCATCCGGCAAACCGTCGTCATTGGCATCGGCCACGTCATAACCGAGTTCATCCAGCGTGGCCATAATGATGGCGAAGGTGCGGCCTTTATCGTGGCTCTTAAGGTTTTTCACGTTCTCCAGCACGAAGAACGGCGGCTTCTTGGCGGCGAGAATGCGCGCCACATCGAAGAACAGCGTGCCTTGCGCTTCGCACTCAAAACCGTGCGCGCGACCCAACGCATTCTTTTTGCTCACGCCCGCCAGCGAGAAGGGCTGGCAAGGAAAACCGGCCAGCAGCACCTGATGATCGGGAATGGTGCGATCGATATGCTGATAAATTGCCTGCTCATCGCTGATGCCCGCGGGCTGCGTTACCAGACGAATATCACTGTTGAAGTGGTGCAACTGTGGATCGCTATACAGATTGGCTTTATAGGTGCGCACCGCTTCTTTATTCCATTCGCTGGTGAACACGCATTGACCGCTAATCTGCTCGAAGCCACGGCGAATGCCGCCGATACCGGCAAACAGATCGACAAACTGGAATTTGGCGTCGTCATAGTGCGCCGGACGCTGCGGCAGCAAGGCCTGCAGGCTGGCCACTTCGCGGCTGGAGAGCGCCGGCGCGGCACTTTTACCGGCGCGGATGCGATTCAAACGCGGCACGCTCCAGTCGCGGCCACCGGCTTCAGTTAAGGTGATAACCACATCGCGTGCGGCATAGATATCGAGCACCTGCAGTAACAGCGACGTCGCGTCATCCTGATCGGCGGTTAACGGGGAGGGCGAGACGGGGTCGATAGCGAGCATGCGTTTTTCCTTAACAGTGAAGCGGCTATGCTAACACTCATCACGCAACGAGGAAATTGGCGTGCGGTGTGCTTTCGCTTTTGGCTTAAACCGCTAAAGTTGTAGAAGCGCTAATACAAGGAGACGCCATGGCAGACGTTCACTCGCAAGCCATTCGCAGCAAAAACATGCGCGCGATTCGCAATCAGGATACCGCGATTGAACAGCGTATTGCGTTGATTCTCAAAGATCGCGGCTTCACCTATCGCGTACAGGATAAAGCGCTACCGGGCCGCCCGGATTTTGTCCTGCCCGCCGAGAAAGCGATCATCTTTGTTCATGGCTGCTTCTGGCATCGTCATCACTGCTACTTATTCAAAATGCCGGCCACGCGTACCGAATTCTGGAGTGGCAAAATTAACAGTAACGTTGAGCGCGACCGGCGTTACGTGGAACAACTGCGCGAAGGAGGTTGGAAAGTACTGATTGTTTGGGAGTGCGCGCTGCGCGGCAAACTGCAGCTGCAGGACAGCGCGCTGATTGAACGTTTAGAAGAGTGGCTGCTGGCCGCAACCGACAGCAGCGAAATCGACCATCAGGGCTTGCATCACTATCGCGTTGAATAGTGCGAGATTGTTGCTTTTAGCCGCTATAACAGTTTAGATCTCCCTTTTCTCTGGGACGCGGAATTGAGCCATGAGCAGCATCAAACTTACCGTTAAGCGCCTGTATCAACTCCGCGATGAGCGGATGGTGACAACCCAAGCCACGGCGCGCATTTATCTTGGCGACCGGCTGGTAGCCACCGAAGAGATCAGCGGCATGACGGAAAGTCCGGTGAGCAAGTATTTGCACGCCGGGGATCTGACGGGGCCGTTACGCGTCGAATGGGACTGTGCGGGCATCGCCGATATGTCAGTGACGGCGATTGAGCGTTGCCCCTGTTGTCAGGATCACGAACCGGAATAATAAGGAATACCACTTTGGCAGGAACCAGTTTACTCACCCTTCTGGATGATATTGCAACACTGCTCGACGATATCTCGGTCATGGGCAAAGTTGCGGCAAAGAAGACCGCAGGCGTATTGGGTGACGATCTGTCGCTGAATGCGCAGCAGGTTAGCGGTGTCAAAGCCAACCGTGAATTGCCCGTTGTATGGAGCGTTGCAAAAGGCTCCTTTCTTAATAAATTCATTCTGGTGCCGCTGGCGTTATTGATCTCGGCGTTTGCGCCCTGGTTGATTACGCCGCTGCTGATGATTGGCGGTGCCTATCTCTGCTACGAAGGCGTGGAGAAAGTGCTGCATAGCCTCAATCACGATAAGGCCGAGCAGAGTCCGGAGGCGCGTCAGCAGCGTCTCGACAAACTGGCGCAGCAGGATCCGCGGGCGTTTGAAAAGGACAAAGTAAAAGGCGCAGTGCGTACTGACTTTATCCTCTCGGCGGAGATTGTCGCCATCACGCTGGGCATCGTCTCAGAGGCGCCGCTGCTGAATCAGGTGCTGATTCTCGCCGGTGTCGCCATTCTGGTGACCATTGGCGTGTACGGCATCGTGGCGATGATTGTTAAAATTGACGATTTGGGCTTTTGGTTAAAAGAGAAATCTTCCACGGTCGCGCAGGCCATTGGCGGCGTATTGCTGGCCTTTGCCCCCTGGTTGATGAAAGCCTTAACGTTAGTCGGCACGCTGGCGATGTTTTTGGTTGGTGGCGGCATTGTGGTGCACGGCATCACGCCGCTGCATCACGCCATTACGGAATACAGCGCCGGATTCAACGGTTTGGTCTCGGCACTGCTGAGCAACGGCGCCAATCTGGTGATCGGCTTTATCATTGGGTCGATCGTGCTGTTGGGCGTAAATCTGATTGCTAAGCTGCGCGGCTAGCAGTTATAAAGCGCTGTAAATTTTTAATCACGGTCAGGAGAACGATGATGAACGACGATATGTTTGAATTTGATATCGATGCACAGCTGGAACAGGCTGAAGCCAAAGCGGCAGAAAAAGCCAACGAAGTGCCTGCGGATATCAGCGACGAAGCGGATTGCGAAGGCTGCAAAATCTAATTTTCCTGTCCAGGACGTGCTATCAAAGCCGACAATAAATTTTGTCGGCTTTTTTTATTTACAGAGTTTTTAACTGCTTATTCTGATTTAGTAGCAGTAATAGATTAATCGTATAGGAAAAAATCGGTCACAGCTGCTATACCTAAATTCGGTCATTTAACGATGAAAGAGGGAGGTGCGGTATGATCTTTGCAATCAGTGACGAAGTTCAGCACAAACAGGGCGGACCCACCATGGTGGTCACCGGCTATGCCAGCGGAATGGTAGAGTGTCGTTGGTATGATGGTTACAGCGTGCGACGTGAGGCGTTTCGCAGTGATGAACTCAGTCACGTATCGAGCGCGCAACAGCTGGCCAGTTAAACACATTCGGGACGATGCCCGTCGTCCCGAATGTGGTTCAACCCTGCATTACACCTTGCCGTCGTTATCCTCTTCCACCGCCTGATAAATACGCTGCAGAATATCCGGAAAAGCAGATTGCACGCGACTCCAGCTGGGAATAAAGGGTTTCTCATTTGGACGCTCAATAAAGGCTTGTCCGGCATCGAGAATCGCCTGAGTGAACATCTCTACCGCCGCTTCCTCAATGTGCTGATCAAACTTGAGGCCGTTCATGGTGGCTTCGTGGTTGTAGATCTCCATCATGTCCAGCGCATTACGGTAGTAAGTGGCTTTCAACACCCGGAACGAATCGCTGGTGAGCGGCACGCCCATGGTGGCCAGCTTACGCAGCAGCGACTGCACGATGTCATTGCTCATGCGTTTCAATCCGCCGGTACCATCATCTTCGGCCAGCGGCTGATGCTTGTGGTCGTAGTTATCGGCGATCTCAACCTGGCAGGTCTGACGCGTGGTGTAGTTACGATAAATCTCCGACAGCACGCCAATCTCTAATCCCCAATCGCCGGGAATCTTGATGCCGTTGAGCACATGCGTGCGCATGGCAAACTCGCCAGAGAGCGGATAGCGGAAGCTGGTGAGGTAATCGAGATATTCCGAGTGACCGTAGACTTTCTGCAAGGAGCGCAGCAGCGGACCGACCAGCAAACGCCCAACGCGGCCATTCAGCTTGCCGTCGGCGACGCGCGCATAAAAACCTTTGCAGAACTCATATTGAAACGACGGATTGGCCAGCGGATAGAGTAAACGCGCCAGCATGCCGCGTTCATAGGTGACGATATCGCAGTCGTGCAGCGCCACGCACTGAGTGCGGTCGGAAGCCAGCGTGTAGCCAGTACAGAACCACACATTGCGCCCTTTGCCGGGTTGGCTCGGCGATAAACCCTCTTTATCCAGTTCGGCATCCAGCGCTTTCAGGCGCGGCCCGTCATTCCATAAAATGCGATGGCGCTGCGGCAGGCGGGAGAAGAACTCACGCGCAAACAGAAACTGGTCGCGATCGGCGCGGTCGAGGCCAATCACAATCTCCTCCAGGTAAGGTACCTTCGCCAGTTCGTTAACGATATTATCCAGCGCCGGGCCTTCCAGTTCCGAGAACAGCGACGGCAATATCAGCCCCATTTTGCGTTTGCGTGAGAAGCGCACCATCTCTTTTTCCAGCGATTCGACGCTGCGGTGGGTGAGATTATGGAAATTAGTAATGACACCATTCTGGTAAAAATCACTCATCGTCTCATCCTTTTGGTTAAAGGCCGTTACTCATGCGGCGCAAGAAAATAGTCCAGACCTTCACGCCAGCCCTGCGGACCGACGTGCGCGGTGTGGTAAACGTTCTCAGTATCGGTGCGTTGCAACTCCACCGGCGTTTTACTGAAGCCTTTTATCACCACGGCATAATCAACGCGCTCCAGCATCGGCACATCGTTAGGACCATCGCCCAAGCCGATTGTGGTGCGCGCTTCTCCTTCCTGCGCGGCGAGATGCTGCTGAATGTCCGCCAGCGCGATACCTTTGCCGGTGCCGGCGGGCATCACATGCCAGAAACGCCCGCCCTGGGTTAACGCCAGATTGTGTTCTGCCAGCGCCGCGCGGAATTCCGGTAAACGCTGTTCGTCATCGCGCCACAACACCACTTCCGACGCTTCGCGCAGGCGGCTTTGGCTGGCTTCGGCAAGGGTTAAACCGGTAAAACGTGCGACTTCGGCATCACTAAATTCATGAAAGCCGTTGAAGCGAAATCGTGCCTGCAACGCCTGCAGCGTCTGGCACAGCGCATGATAGCTGGCGCTGGTTTCGATCGGCGGTGTATGTTCACCGCCCAATACCACGCGCGCACCGTTTTCAGCAATAAAAGGGGCACCGACAATGCCTAACTTCTTTTGTAGTGGAATAATCTCGGCCGCCGTTTTGCTGGAACAAATCACCAGCGGGATCTGATGTTGTTGCAGACGCGCCAGCCATTCACTGGCCGCATCCCAGTTATAGTCATGATGATCCAGCAATGAGCCATCGAGATCGGTAATGATCATCAGGGAAGAGTTAAGACTCAGCATCATCACACTCCTTACGCCAGTGGCATCTGTAAAGCGAAGAGTAATCAGTATAATAGCGGAATCGCGATCACACTTTTTCCCGCGACCCGGCCAGCGACATCCAGGATAATTCTTAAATGGCAAACGTGGCGGAAGGCGCGATGCACATTTCGTGCACAGCTGAAACCAGCAGTGACGCGGCGCGTAGGACGATTCACATGAATGCTTATACAAAATTGTTCGATTTACATGCAGGGATGAGTCTTGTCTTAATCAGACTAAGGCGTAATCTGACAGGGTGTTAAGAATTCCCTGGTGTAACGAACTTACTGATTTACTTTACCCGGCCATCCCGCCGGGTATTTTTTTGAAATCGATTTCAGCGGTTCACTTCGCTGCTGGCGAAGTCGCGAATGTCGAGTTCGAAGGCTTCCGCTAGCTCAGAGTAAGAGTCATAGGCTGCGCCATTTACCGTAACGCGATGCGCGTCTTCGGCTTCCATAAACTCTTTTACCTCGCCCGACGTTCTCTTCTGAATCGCTTCCAGCAACGCATCAACATCGACATTCACTTCGCGCTGAAATCTCTCGCTGTACTCTTTTGCAGTGGTCATGGCGGCCTCCCGGAGGCAATCGGATCTACACCAGTATAGTCGTTGGTGAAAAGAGGGCGCGGAGGGCAAATGGCAGGCAAAAAAAAGCCCGCGCTGCGCGGGCAAAAATCCTTGTTACTTTTAGGTTGACTGCGCCTTTGGGGTTGGTGCAGTACCAAGAAGTGTACGAGCAGGCTGCGTCAAAAGTCTCTCTGCGAAACGTTAAGAAAGCGAAAAAGCGCATCTTGACAGAGTTTTACCTGCCTTTAAGTGCACAGTGCGTAACAGCGACTATGCTTAGCGATTGATTGTTAAGTGATATCAGGGAGTGAATATGGACTTTTTACGTATTGTCATCGCCATTTTGGTTCCGCCACTGGGCGTATTCTTGCAAGTCGGTTTTGGTGGGGCTTTCTGGCTCAATATTCTGCTGACGTTGTGCGGCTACATTCCAGGCATCGTGCATGCGGTGTGGGTTATCGCCCGACGCTGATCGCGATCAGGCAGTGTTGATTATCTTCCGTTAAACTGTGTCGCAGGACAATTTGTGGAGAGTAATCAATGAAGGTGAACGATCGCGTTACGGTTAAAACTGACGGCGGCCCGCGCCGTGTGGGTACGGTGCTGGCAGTGGAAGCATTCAATGAAGGCATCATGTATCTGGTGGCGTTAGAAGATTACCCGCTGGGGATTTGGTTCTTTAATGAAAGCGATCATGCTGAAGGGGTTTTTGTGGAGCCGTATGAAGAGGCTTGATTGATTTTCCCTCACCTTAACCCTCTCCCGCAAGCGGGAGAGGGGAAAGATCGGCGCACCATCCACTCCTTTGCTCATGTGTGGGAGAGGGCCGGGTGAGGGACGACGCGCACTACCTCAAATCAAAACGTCTCCCAGTTATCATTCCCTGACGTCGCCAATGCAGGACGCGGTGCCAGATTTGGCGTACGCAACGCAGACTGCGCCGCTTTAGCCACGTGCGCCACCGGCGCGCCATTCAAACGGAACACCGCCACCGCCTGCGTCAATCTGCCGGCCTGATCTTCCAGCGAAGCCGCTGCTGAAGAGGCTTCCTCAACCAGCGAGGCGTTCTGCTGCGTCACGTTATCCATCTCGGTCACCGCCAGGCTCACCTGCTGGATGCCACGGCTCTGCTCATCCGACGCGGCGGCAATCTCAGCCATAATGTCCGTCACGCGCCGCACCGCTTCAACAATCTCGCCCATGGTATTACCGGCTTCGCCGACCTGGCGTGAACCGTTGGTGATCAACCCCACCGATTCAGCAATCAGCGTTTCAATCTCTTTCGCCGCCTGCGCACTGCGTTGCGCCAGGTTACGCACTTCGCTGGCCACCACGGCAAAGCCACGGCCTTGCTCACCGGCACGCGCCGCTTCCACCGCAGCATTCAGCGCCAGAATGTTGGTCTGGAAGGCGATGCTGTTGATGACGTTGGTGATCTCGGCAATCTTTTTCGAGCTGCCAGAAATATTGTTCATGGTTTGCACCACGCCGCTCACCAGATCGCCACCGCTGCGCGCTTTGCCTGAGGCATCGGCGGCCAGCTGGCTGGCGTGATGGGCGTTCTCGGCGTTCTGTTTCACCGTGGCGGTGAGCTGCTCCATGCTGGCGGCGGTTTGCTCCAGCGCGGAGGCCTGCTCTTCAGTACGTGATGAGAGATCGGTGTTACCGGCGGAAATCTCGCTGGAACCCTGATAAATCGCTACCGCGCCTTCTCGCACCGTACCAACGGTACGCACCAGCGAGGCCTGCATCAGCTGCAGGTTATGCAGCAAGCTACCAATCTCGCTGCGGCCATAGGCTTGTTCCGGCGCGGTGAGATCGCCTTGCGCGATACGCTCGATGCGATCAACGGACTGACGTAGCGGGGTGATCACCACGCGACGCAGGAACACGAAGGTCAGCAGCACCAGCAGCAAGGCGGCAGCAAACGCCACCGCCATAGCAATAAAGCCAATGCGTGATTGATGCGCGGCTTCGGCATTAATCGCTTCGGCGCGGTCGGTACGGATTTTAATCGCCTTCAGCAGCACGGCATTATAGGCATCATCCAGTTTGCGCGTGACGTCAGTTTCCTGCGCCACAATGCCTTCGAAGCTGCCCTGTTTAGCCGATTCAATCATCGGCTTGAGACCTTTATCAATATAAGCATTGAAGCTGGCGGTCAGCGGTTCATCGAGGGCAATATCCGCCGGCGTTTTCGCCTTGCGATCCATATAGAGTTTAAAACCTTCGCGCGCTTGTTTAATACGCGTCTCGGTGCGCGCTAAATCGGCACGATAACCATCCATTTCACCAATACGCGCGGCGGCACCGGATTGCAGCACATTGAGTCGCGCAGTACGCAGATGGTTAGAACTGTTAGAGATGCCCATACGAATTTGAATTTCTTCGGTGGCATCGTTTAGGGAATTATTACTCTGAATCAAAAAGTAGCTGGCGAGTCCAATGCACAGGGCAAAAAGCAGCAGAATGCCACCAAAGATCATACTGAACAAAGGCATCAGGCGCAGGTTCTGCCAGATGCTGAGCTTATATTGCTCATCAATCGATGCTGTTTTCATATCCTTGCTCTCATGTAGGTAGGTGTTATGAGAATAAGCATCGGCAGGCAGGGGGAAAGGATTAGGCAGGAAAGTGGGATCAAACTCTCAAAACGTGAAAAGGGCCAATCAGATGATTAGCCCTTTTATTCACTATAGGTAATTATCGCACGTTAACATAAATCCCTGAGGTGACATTATCAGTCAAACGGACGACATGATAAATAACCTGCTTATTATGGGTTTTAATTTTACGTTTAATATTACCTTTATGTGACGATACGGTTTTGGCTTTAATTTGCATGTTCTCAGATATCTGAATGGTGTCATGACCTGACATCCACATTTTCAGCATATTTGATTCAGTCTGGCTTAATGTCAGTGGATGCACGTCGAGCCCGGCAGAAATACGCGGCGAAGCGTTGAGTTTCTTTTGCAAATAGGTGCCTAATAACGAATCCAACGTCGAAGTTTTTATCGATTTTGATGTAATAATCAGGTTCTTACGAACGTAGAGGTATTCCTCAAAATGGATATTCGAGATCGCCATGAAAATAAAGAATAAGGTATCAGGATGCTGCATGATAATAGCACGAATACGATCGCTGGAATCAGATTCGTGAATAAAGCACTCTTCGTTGATAAACACAACGCCCGGCTTAATTTGCTCGCATCTTTGTTGCAATTGGTCGATATCCGAGACAGGAGTAATATTTTTCTTTTTAACTCCTTTCGCAGACATATAGTCAGACAAACCCAGGCGTGTGTAATTACATGAATCCATAATAATCGTTGGCATTATAGCGACCCTCACCAATTTGTTATCCGTTTAAATCAACGATGAATACGCGTTTGCGGTACGAGAGAAATTTCCAAAGACACTTTTTTATTCTGCTCAGCAGATTGGCGATAGTTGTCCATGCGCCATCATGACTCTTCCCTGAACCGTGCTGCGAAGTTTTTTTTATAGTACATCCACGTCACTCTCATCTCAGCCATAGTGGGAATGGCTAAGGATTAGCATTAAGTGTTTTATTCGCTCTGTTTTGAGAGCCCTGTCACTATCGCGCAGATCACAGACAAATCTGATAGGACAAATCTTAAAAACATTTGTGTGGCGAAAGTATGACGCTTCAGCGAGCGTTGACAATGCCGGAAAAAAGGGATTTAGACAAGAAAAATCGCTGTGAAATTTTTTTTGTTTAAAAACAGCCCTTTGAGCATTTAATCAACCGATTCAGCAGGTTTAACCCCTTAGGAATCGTCTGACTAAAATACGCGAAGCGCGGTTTAATAAGAATAATTTTCACCAAAAATGCGCACTTATCAGAATTTCCTCAGTTGATTTCTGAGAAATATGGTTCAGAAAATGCACTAACAGATTTTGAATGCTTAACTATTACTTAAGGGCGTCTACAGAATAGTTAATCAACGGGCGCGGGAAAGTTCTGACACAAACTGGGCGAGTAAATCAAAGACTTCGCTAAACAGATGTTCGCAGAAGGGAGCAAGCAGCGGCATCATCAACCCTACGCTGAGGATGCCCACCGTTAAGGTAATCGGGAAACCAACCGCGAAAATGGAGAGCTGTGGTGAAACACGGTTTAACAAACCTAGTGCCATGTTTAGCGTGAGGAGCAGAACTATTAAGGGCAGCGCTAACATCATGCCATTAAGGAAAATTAATCCCGCGGATTTCACCAACGCCATAAAAGCATTGGCGTTGAGCGGCTGATCGCTGATTGGCAACGTATGAAAACTGTCCACCAGCAGTGAAATCAGCCACAGATGTCCGTTGAAGGTAAGAAACAGCAGCATGGCCAGCATATCGAGAAAACGAGCCAGCACCGGCATGTTCAGGCGGCTGCCCGGATCGAAGAAGGTGGCGAAGGACAATCCCATCTGCAAACCAATCACTTCCCCCGCCATGCGCACCGCCGCAAAGGCGAACTGCATGGTCAGGCCGATGCTCACGCCAATCAGCAGCTGTTGCAGTAGCAACCAAAATCCCGCGGGTGTAAACAGGGTCGCCTCCACCGGCGGTAGCACCGGCAGGATGATCCAGGTGGTCAATACCGCGAGGCCAATCTTGACGCGTTTGGGAATCGATTTTTCGCTCAGCACCGGCGCGCTGGCAAACAGCGCCAGCAAACGCACCATCGGCCAGAAGAATTGTGCGACCCAATGGATCAGCTGGCTGCTGTCGAGGTTAATCATTAGCCAATAATGTACGGCAGATTGCTAAACAGCGTGCGAATGTAATCCAGCATCAGATTAAGCATCCACGGACCAGCGATTACCGCCGTAGCGGCGACGGCCAGAATCTTGGGGATAAAGGAGAGCGTTTGTTCGTTAATCTGGGTCGCGGCTTGCAGCACGCTGATGATCAACCCGCTGATCAACGCCACCAGCAACATCGGCGCGGCCATCAGCAGGGCGACACGCATTGCTTCCTGGCCCATAACCATCACTGATTCAGGTGTCATGCTGCACTCCTCGAGAAAGAAAGGTGAGGGCGAACGCCACTCAAGAGTAGAAACTTTGCGCCAGTGAACCCACCAGCAGCTGCCAGCCATCCACCAGCACGAACAGCATCAGCTTGAACGGCAGGGAAATGGTCGCCGGCGGCACCATCATCATCCCCAGCGCCATCAGTACGCTGGCGACCACCAGATCGATGATCAGGAACGGGATAAACACGGTGAAACCAATCTGGAAGGCGGTTTTCAGTTCGCTGGTGACATACGCCGGCAGCAGAATACGCATCGGAACCGCTTCCGGACCCTGAATCGGTGCGGTGTTAGCCAGACGGGCAAACAGCGCTAAATCGGCTTCGCGCGTTTGACGCAGCATAAATTCACGCAGCGGCTGAGCACCTTTATCAATCGCGTCCGCCATACTGATTTTGTCCTGGCTGAACGGCAGATAGGCGTCGGAGTAAATCTTGTCGAAGGTCGGCGCCATGATAAAGAAGGTCAGAAACAGCGCCAGGCCGAGCAGTACCTGGTTTGGCGGCGCCGACGGCGTGCCGAGGGCGTTACGCAGCAAACCAAACACAATAATGATGCGCGTGAAGCTGGTCATCATCAGCAGCACCGCCGGAATAAAGGTCAGCGAGGTGATGAACACCAGCGTCTGTACCGGCAGCGACCAGCTCTGGCCACCATTCGCCAGCGGCTGGCTGATTAAGCCTGGCAGCTGCGCATGCGCAACCGGTGCCAGCAACAGCAGCGGCAAGAGAGGAAGTAATCGACGCATCATTGTGGTTTTCCGGGACGTTTAACCAGGTTCTGGAACAGCTGACGAAAATCCTGTGGCGCAGCGCTGTGATTTGCCCGTTCTTCCGGCGGCAGCGGCGGTAACGAATGCAGATGGGTGATCTGCTGGGCGGTCACGCCCAACACCAGACGCGCATCGGCAGTATCGACAATGACCACACGCTCACGCTGGCCAACCTGCACCGTCGCGCTGACTTTCAGCGCCTGGCCGGTCACCGTTTTCGGTGCAAAGCCAAGGCGTTTGGCCAGCCAGCCGCAGCCGAGAATCAGCAGAACAATTACTGCCAGCACGCTGCTGACCTGGCCAATCACCGAACCGGTTGAGACCACCGGCTGGCTGGGTACCGGTTGTTCGGCTTGCGTGTGTTTTAACATGCTTAACGGCTCAGACGACGCATACGTTCAGACGGGGTAATGATGTCGGTGATGCGCACGCCATATTTGTCGTTCACCACCACCACTTCACCCTGCGCGATCAGATAACCGTTGATCAGAATATCCAGCGGTTCCCCGGCCAGCCCATCCAGCGCCACCACCGAACCCTGCGTCAAGCGCAGCAGCTCTTTAATGGTCATTTTGGTGCGACCCAGTTCCACGGTCAGTTTGACCGGGATATCCATGATCAGATCGATATCCTGCAGCGAGCCGCTGATGCCAGGATTTTCCAGCGATTTGAACACATTTTCAGTTGGATCTGGCGCGCTGGTGGTGGTTTGTTCGTTCATAGCTGCAGCCCACAGATCGTCCGCGGAGATGTCGTCGTCGGACGGTTTCTTGCTGTCACTCATCGGGCTGTTCCTCGTTCAGCGAATTCAAAATCGGGTTAATCAAATGTTCTACACGCAGCGCGTACTGGCCATTGATGGTGCCGTATTGGCTGGTCAGCACCGGCACGCTATCGACGTGAGCGATGATGCGGTCCGGCTTCTCAATGGGCAGGACGTCACCGGGTTTCAGCTGCAAAATACGTGACAGGCGCAGCGATGTTTCGGCGAAATGGGCAATCAGCTCCAGCTCCGAGTGCTGCACCTGTTTCACCAGATTGTCGCGCCAGTGATTATCTTCCCGGCGTGAGTTTTCCAGTGGGGGATTGACCAGCAGCTCGCGCAGCGGCTCAATCATCGAAAACGGAATACAGATATTGAATTCACCGACCAGGTTTCCAATCTCCACCTGGAACGGCGTGTTCACCACGATGTCATTCGGTGAAGTGGTGATGTTGGTGAACTTCACCTGCATCTCGGAACGCACATACTCCACTTCCAGCGGATAAATCGCTTTCCACGCGTCGCTGTAGCCATCCAGCGCCAATTTCAACATGCGGCGAATCACACGCTGTTCGGTATGGGTAAATTCACGTCCTTCAACTTTGGTCGGGAAACGACCGTCGCCGCCAAACAGGTTATCGACAGCAATAAAAACCAGGCTCGGTGAAAACACCACCAGCGCCGTGCCGCGCAGCGGCTTCAGGTGGATCAGGTTCAGGTTGGTTGGCACCGGCAGGTTGCGGGCGAACTCGTGGTACGGCTGAATCTTGATCGCACCCACACTAATATCGGGGCTACGGCGCAGCAGGTTAAACAGCGCCATACGGAAATGACGGGCAAAGCGCTCGTTGATGATCTCCAGCGCCTGCAGACGCTCACGTACGACGCGGCGCTGAGTATTGGGATCATAGGGACGGATATCGCCATCGGTCCCTTTGGAACTGTTCTCTACTTCCGCACTGTCACTGTCGCCATTAAGCAGCGCGTCAATCTCAGCCTGGGAGAGAATGCTATCGCCCATTAAATCACCTCAAAATGAAGGCGGTAAACAGCACGTCATTGACAACCTGAGCCGGTTGACCTTTTACCAGCGGCGGCGCCAGCACCTGTTTGATCTGCTCAACCAGGGCCTGTTTGCCTTGCTCTGTTGCCAGAGCCGTCGCGCTTTGACGCGAAAGCAGTAACAGCAGACGGCTGCGCACTTCCGGCAGGTAATCGTTCAATCGACGACGGGTATCCTCATCGGGCAGACGCAGGGTGAAACCCACGTACAGCACACGGTCGGGATCGTTGTCAGGATTGACCAGGTTTACTGTAAACGTATCCATTGCAAAAAATACGGGAGCAGCCGGTGGCTCGACTTTCGCCGCGTCCGGTTGGCTGCCTTCGTGTTTATTCATCATTCGCCAGACTGCATAGCCTGCCACGCTGCAAGCGGCCAGCGTTACAATCAGTAACACCGGTAGTAGTAGTGAACGTTTGCGGCCTTTAGCTTTCGCGTTATCAGACATCTTGCAGTTACTTCCTGTGAATTATGGGTAAGCCTCTCGGCTGACCTGGACAGATTATCCCGCGTCTTAAGTCAAACAATGGGAAGAAAAGACGCGGGTTTTACGCTTACCTTCAGCGTTTAGCGGCTATCAGGCAAAGATATCGACAGCGCCGTTACCGGCCGCGCGCGCTTGAAGGGCTGCCGGGACGGCAATAGGCGTTATCTCGTTGTCACTGTCCTGGGAGAGGGTAAAGCTGCCGTGCTGTCCGTCACGACGTCCTTCCTGCTGGCCCTGATAACTCTGGCCCTGTGCGAAGGCGTCGCTGCTGACGTTACTCTGTCCCAGGTTTATTCCGCTCTCCGCCAATGCGCTACGCAGCTGAGGAAGAGCCGCTTCCAGCGCGGCCCTCACTTGGCTGTGGCTGGAAACCATATTTAACTGTGCCTGATCCTTATCAAGGGTCAGGCTGATCTGGATAGCGCCCAGATCCTGCGGATGTAGACGCAACTCGGCGTTCTGCTGCCCGTTGCGGCTAAACATCACAATCTGCTGACTCAGCGCCTGCTGCCACTCGCTGCTGCCGAGCTGCGCATTCAGCATGGGCGTCGACGGCGTGGTGCTGGTCGAAGCGGTGCTGCTTACCAACGAGCTGGTGGCGCTGAGCGGTGCGCTGGTGAATGGCGTCACCGGGTCATCACTGCTCTGCGCGGCGGCGCGCGCTTCCGGCTTACTCAGCGCATTCAGCACCTGCTTAAAACTCTCATCCAGCGTCAACCCGCTGCTGTTACTGGCGGTGGTGCTGACGCTGCTGCTCTGCGTGCTGCTGGCCGTTTGCGTTAAGAGCGTTACAGCATCGCTGGATTTCTTCTGTGCGCCATCCGGCTGCGCGTGCTCTTCTTTTACTGCACCGTCCAGCGAACCCCTTAACAGTGCGGCATTAAGCGAAGCGCGAGTGTCGGTTTTCCCTTCGCCTGCGCTGCTACTTACGCTGGTTGGGCTGGTGCGGTTCTCTACCGCCACCGGCAACATGGCGAATAACGCCTGCACATTCTGTAAGTCGCTGGCAGTTAACGAACTTGCCTCACTCTTGTCTTTATCATCGGCTGATTTCAGCGTGGCTTTAGTGTTTTCCGGCAGTAAAAGTGCGTTTAACGCATCGGGTTTCTCCAGCGCCTGTAATAACGCGCTTAGCGAAGCCTTACTGACGTCTTTTTCATCAACTTCTGCTGTCAGATCAGTCGATTGCGTGTTAACAGCTTGTTGCTTTACCAGCGTCAGCAAGCGGTTGCCGAGCTCAGTAATAAATCCCTGCGGCAGCGACTCCGCGCCCTGTAAAACATCTGATGAAACTGAAGTGTCAGCGTCTCCCAAAACCGAGGTTTGCGTAGCAACTGTTGGCAGCGTAATCATTCGCCTTTCCTCAATGCGGCCCGTTGGGCAAATTCATCCATCCGTTTCTGATCGAGACGGTTTTCTTGTCGTAATGCGTTTTCCTCAGCGCGCGTAATCAGCGTTTGATAAGCATTGAGCCGCTTATGCTTTTCACGCCAGTTGCTCAGCGCGCTGTCGAGGCGTTGATTCCACAGGGAAAGCTGTTGGCGATGCTGTTCGATGGCTTTTTCCAGCGTCTGAATAAACTGGTGATAATTGGTCCAGCGCGTGCTGGCGATGCCGCCGGACATATCCTGATTGAGCTTGTTGCGATACTCATCCTGATAATCCAGCAGCATGCTGAGTTGTTCGTCGGCCTGCTGCACACCCCGGCGCATATCGCCAAGGTGAATCACCGCACTCTCCAGTTCCTGCTCCGCCATATCGCGTAGCTTGTTGATCGCACTGGCCGTTTTCATCACTTAACCTCGTTTGGCGTTAACCGAACATCGCCTGCAGATGCAAACAGGCATCGTCGTAGTCGCTGCGTTCGAAAATGCCCTGATGCAGGAAGGCTTCCATCTCCGGATAGAGCTTGATGGCGCGGTCCAGCATCGGATCGCTGCCTGCGGCATACGCACCCACACTCACCAGATCGCGGTTACGCTGGAAGCTGGAGAGCAACTGTTTAAACTGACGCACGCGCGCGTAGTGCGTCTCATCAATTAATGAGGTCATGGCGCGGCTGATTGACGCTTCGATATCAATCGCCGGATAGTGACCGGCTTCCGCCAGACGGCGCGACAGCACGATGTGGCCGTCGAGAATGGCACGCGCCGAGTCGGCAATCGGGTCTTGCTGATCGTCGCCTTCGGTCAACACGGTATAAAAGGCGGTGATTGAACCGCCGCCGTGCGTACCGTTACCGGCGCGTTCCACCAGCGCGGGCAATTTGGCGAACACCGAAGGCGGATAACCTTTGGTCGCCGGCGGCTCACCGATGGCCAGTGCGATTTCACGTTGCGCCATGGCATAGCGGGTGAGGGAATCCATAATCAGCAGCACGTGCTGGCCGCGATCGCGGAAATCCTCAGCGATACGCGTGGCGTAGGCGGCGCCCTGCATACGCAGCAGCGGCGAGACGTCCGCCGGCGCGGCGATCACCACCGAACGCGCACGGCCTTCGGCACCGAGAATATTTTCAATGAACTCTTTAACTTCACGGCCACGTTCACCAATCAACCCCACCACGATCACGTCGGCTTTGGTGTAGCGCGCCATCATGCCGAGCAGCACGCTTTTACCGACGCCGGAACCGGCGAACAGGCCCATACGTTGACCGCGACCCACGGTGAGCAGGGCATTGATGGCGCGTACGCCGGTATCCAGCACATCCTCAATCGGCGTACGTTGCAGCGGATTGAACGGCGCGGTGATCAGCGGGGCGCGATAGCCGGTTTCCGGCGCGGGCAAACCATCCAGCGGTTTGCCGCTGCCGTCCAGTACGCGACCCAATAACTCCGGGCCCAGCAGCATCTGTTTGCCGCTGTGGCCGCTGTCGCCACTGACGCGCGCATAAACGCGTGCGCCCGGCAAAATACCGTCGACTTCTTCCAGCGGCATCATCAGCAGTTTCTGGCCGTTGAAGCCGACCACTTCACTTTCAACTTCAGTGATCTTGCTGCCATCGGTACGTTCAATAATGCAGGTAGCACCGAGCGGCAGCTGCAGGCCGGTGGCTTCCAGCACTAAGCCGGTGGCGCGCGTCAGGCGACCGTAACGACGCACGGTTTGTACCTGCGAAATGCGTTCTTCGAAGGCGTCGAGCGCGCCGAGCCAGCGTGAAAGGCGTGAGGAGGTCATTACAGTGTCCCCGGAGCGGCCAGGCGGCACAGCTCCTGCCAGCGTGTTGCCACGCTCGCATCAAGGTCGCCATCTTCGGCGCTAAGCTTACAGCCGCCAGGATGCAGCGTGCTGTCGGCCAGCAAGCGCCAGCCGTGCAGATCGAGCGTTGGACCCAGCGTCTGCTCGATGCGTTGCAGATCGTCCGGATGGACGCGCAGCTGCGGTTTGCCGCTGAACATCGGTTCCTGCTGAATCAGCTGCTGGATTTGACGCAGCAGGGCGGTGCCGTCCACCTGCGTGGCCTGGCCAATCACCGTGCGCGCGGCTTCCAGCGCCAGCTGCATCAGACGTGAAGCGATCACGCTGTCGAGCGCTTCGAGCGTGTGATGGAACTCGGTCACCAGCTGCTGCATACGTGCCTGTAGCGGCGCTTGCTGCTGCTGCGCATCGGCTAAGCCTTGCTGGAAACCGGCGTCATAACCGTTCTGTTGCGCTTCGGCAAAACCTTTCTGATAGCCTTCGCTGTAGCCTTGCGTCTGCGCATCTTTGCGCATCTGCTGCTGCATGCGTTCCAGCTGTTGCTGCTGTTCCGCTTCGGCGCTCAGTTCGACATCGATCTCCGGTTCATCTAACTGAGGTTCCGGTTCGGCACCGAACGGGCTGCCTAAATCATCAGGCTGCCAGCGCTGCCACGCGCGGGCGGAAAAGGCATCAGACATAGGTTTCCTCGCCACCACCAATCACCATCTCGCCGGATTCTGCTAAGCGGCGCACCACCAGAAGAATGGCCTTCTGCTCGTTCTCCACCGCCGACATACGTACCGGACCACGGTTGGCCAGATCGTCGCGCAGGATATCGGCCGCACGGGCGGACATATTCTTGAGGAACTTCTCGCGCAGCGGCTGTTCGGCACCTTTCAATGCCACCAGCAACTGTTCGGATTCCACTTCCTGCAACAGACGCTGGATGCTGCGGTCGTCTACTTCCACCAGGTTTTCGAACAGGAACATCTCGTCGATGATCTTCTGTGCCAGCTCGCCATCGAAGTCGCGTACTGCTTCGATAACCGCTTCTTCCTGCTGGGTTTTCATCAGGTTGATAATTTCTGCTGCGGTTCTCACGCCGCCCATCTTCGCGCGCTTGAGGTTGGTGCCGTCGAGCAGGCCATTCAGTACTTCGGTCAACTCCGCCAGCGCCGCCGGCTGGACACCGCCGAAGGTGGCGATACGCAGCATCACATCGTGACGCAGACGCTCGTCGAACAGCGCCAGAATATCCGCCGCCTGGCCACGTTTGAGGTGGACAAGGATGGTGGCGATAATCTGCGGATGCTCGTCGCGAATAAGGTCGGCGGCCGCCTGTGGCTCCATGAAGTTGAGCGTTTCCATACCGCTGGTGGTCTCGTTTTTCTCGAGAATATCTTCCAGCAGGCTTGAAGCTCGCTCCTCGCCCAACGCTTTGATCAGCACCGAACGCAGATAATCGTTGGAGTTGAGGCTCAGCGCCGCAAACTGTTCGGCATCGGCTTCGAACTCGCGCAGCACTTCGGTCAGCTGTTTGTGTGAAACCTGGCGCATGTTGGCCATGGCACCACTCAGGTGCTGAACCTCACGCTGGTTAAGGTGTTTGAACACCTCCGCCGCGCGCTCTTCGCCGATGGTCATCATCAGAATGGCGCTTTTTTCTGTACCGGTCAGACTCATAGTTCTTTACTCATCCATTCGCGGATAACCAGCGCGACGACGCGCGGATCGTTTTCAGACATGTCGCGGATACGCTGGCTCATCACCTCGGCGCTCATGCGGTTAGTAGATTTACGCTCCTGATCCAGCTCGTCTTTGCTGAGCTGAACGTTAAAGGCTTCTTCTTCTTCCATGGCCGCAGAGCGTGCCGCCAGCGCTTCAGCCGCTGCCTTCTCCTGCTCTTTCTTACGCACCAGCTGTGGACGTACCAGCTTGCGATAGAGGATGAAGCCAACCAACGCCACCAGCAGCCAGCGACCGGCAGTCATCAGCTGATCGAAGAACGATTGCTGCTGCCAGAATGGCAGGTCGCCACCGCTTGGCTCGGTCATGTTGAACTGAGAGTTCACCACGTTGACGCTGTCGCCACGGGTTTGTGAATAGCCCATCGCTTCACGGGTTAAATCTTCAATCTGCTTGATCTGCTGCTCGTTAAGCGCCACCGCTTTGCCTTTACCGTCGTCGCGGTAGTTCACCACCACGGCAACCGACAGGCGCTGCACATCGCCGACGTTCAGCTTGGTATGACGAATGGTGCGGTCCAGCTCATAGTTCACCGTGTCGTTGCGCGTTGAGCTGCTCGGGCCAGAAGGCTGTGCGGTGCTGGTGGTGCTGCCGTTATTCTGCGCATTGGCGGTTTGCGCGTTGGCGTTTTGGCCGTTGGCATTATTGTTGTTATTCGTTGGCGGATTGGTCACCGGCGCGGTATTGGCTGGCGCAGGCTGATTCGACAATGCACCTGGCACGCCGCCTGGATACGGGCTGCCATTCTGTTCGGAGTTGCTGGTCTGGCGTGAACGCACCGCGCTATTGTTAGGATTGGCGTTCGGCTGGTATTTCTCGTCGGTCTGCTCGCTGCGGTCGAAGTTGATTTGCGCCGTCACCTGCGCATGCACATTGCCCTGACCGACAATCGGATTGAGGATCGCTTCGATACGCTGCTGGAAGCGCGCTTCCACTTCAGACGCATATTTCAGTTGCGCATCATTCAGGTCGCGACCTTCGCTGTCAGAGCGGGTCAACAGACGACCGGCCTGATCGACAACGGTAACGTTGCCCGGCGGTAAACCGGCCACGCTGCTGGAGACCATATGCTGAATGGCCTGAATCTGGCCTTCATCTAATGCGCGGCCTGGCTGCAGGTTCAGCGTCACCGAGGCGGAAGGGGCTTTCTGCTCACGCACGAACAAGGTCGGTTTCGGCATTGCCAGATGCACGCGTACGCTCTTCACCGGACCGAGCGTTTCGATGGTGCGCGACAGTTCACCTTCCAGCGCACGCTGATAGTTGATCTGCTCGCTGAACTGGCTGATACCGAACTTCTCTTTGTCCATCAGTTCGAAGCCAACGTTTCCGCCTTTCGGTAAGCCTTGTTGTGCCAGACGCAGACGCAGCTCATGCACTTTATCGGCGGGCACCATCAGTGCTCCACCGTTATCGGCGAACTGGTAAGGGATGTTCATTTGCGTCAGCTGCGTGACGATCGCGCCACCATCCTCATCGGAGAGGTTGTTATAAAGCACGCGGTAGTCTGGCGCTTTTGCCCACAGCACCAACGCAAACACCACCGCGATAACCGCAGCAGCAGCGATAATTAAGGGAATACGCGGATTGGCGCGCAGGCGGGCGAGAAGGTCATTGAAGCCTTTCTTAGCTGTATCCTGTGTAGCGGCTGCACTCGCATTCATGACCGATTCCTGCCTGACATTATTGATCGGGTGTGGTGTTGTGGTGACAAAACGTACTCCCTGAAGACTTCTCCCCTAAAATCGGGAGAGGAGAAAAATTAAATTCCACTTAATGGCAGGCATTATTTGTTGAAAGCCGCGACATCGATGGGTGGATAAGCCGGGTTTTTTGCGGTCATTTAGCGCCTTTGTCCTATTGACAGTGTGTTAACTTTCTCATCGTGAAAATTTAATCACTTCTTCATTAGGGGTCAGGCAATGTCAATTCAGGCGATTGAGGGTGTGCTGCAGCAGCTGCAGATGACGTCTCTGCAGGCCAGCGGTAAACAAGCGGAGTCCACTAATCAGGTCGATTTCAGTGCCACCATGAAAGCAGCACTCGACAAGATCAGCGAAACCCAGACAACGGCTCGCGCTCAGGCACAGGATTTCGAAATGGGTAAACCGGGCATCCAGTTAAATGATGTGATGGTCGATCTGCAAAAATCCTCTATTTCCATGCAGATGGGCGTGCAGGTGCGTAACAAACTGGTGTCGGCGTATACCGATATCATGAGTATGCAAGTGTAGTGGGGTAACTTACTGAAGGGGTTTGAAATTATCCTCCTGATGCTTTGCGGTAGGGCATATGTAGGGCAACGTCAGCAAATTTTGAATTAATCAGGCTGACTTGCTCATCGTTGTTTTCCTGCATCCATGTTCCGTAAACCAGGTAGACCATTTGCGAATTGGCGTGTCCCATTTGTGCGGCTACATAATTTGGGTTTGCGCCAGCAGCTAGAGACCAGCATGCGAATGTGTGCCTGGACTGGTATGCCTTACGATGTCGAACGCCTGCCTTTTTCAGCGCACCTGTCCATGTCTGACGTAGTGACGCAACAGAGTAATAATCTCCCGCTCGGCTGTTGATCGCAAAAAGGCGAGGGTTGAATACGAATGTGCATTCCTCATCTTCTGCTGAATTGTATTCCCGCGTCTCGACCTTGATGATCGATGGACGGTTCATTCTTGTAAGCTCCATCTGGTCGCGCAATATTTCAATTGCGGGATTCACCAGACAGACCTTGCGGTTTGTGCTCGACCTTGTTTTGGGTGGGGTAAATCGATCCTCATTTGTGAGGTTGCGGTTCACCATCAGGTAGCCTTCCTGCAGATCAATATCTTCCCAGGCGAGTGCGCACAATTCACCGTGACGCAGGCCAGTTAAAACGGCCAGACTCCAGAGATTAGCAATTTGACGGTTTCTGCAACACTGAATGACGCGCGGAAATTCCTCTCGGGTTAGTGGATCAGGTTTCTTCCGCTCCTTACGGAGAATGCTAATGTTTGCCATCGGGTTTTTGGTTATGTACCCATTATCCAGTGCGAATTTGAATATTGCATACAGGTCAGACATGCAGCCATTCACCGTGGCAGCCGATCTTCCTTTCTTTATTATGCTATGTTTTCTTCCTTCACATTGGTAACCGGTAAGCAGCTCGTTTCTAAGTTCCAGCAAGTGCTCGCCAGTGATGGTTTTTATCGGTCGATCCTCTCCTAACATTTCAATGGTTACTCGCATGCGCCGCTCATAAGTGCAGTAGGTGCTGTGAGCTATCTCCGTTTGTTTCAGCTTCAGCCATTTTTGGGCAACCTGCTTTATTGTGAACCTTTCATCCTCCCTTACTTCTCCTTTAAATAGCTGTGACTCGGGGAAGCTATCGCGGTAATCGAAAGTGCCTGTCTTGATCTGGTAAACGATGTTTGCCCGAAGCTCTCCTGCCAACTTTCTGTTCTTTGGGGTATCTGGCACGCTCAGCTGCTCCCTGCGCCTGGCTCCCTGCCATGTGAACCAGATGCGCAGGTTGTTGCCATTAGCCTCAACCCCGGTCGGGTATTTAGCCATCTCATTTCCTCGCTGTGAAAGGGAAGCACATTTAAGCAGATTTCTTGCGGGGGATCGCCGGCGGTTGCTTCTCAATCCATTTCTCTATGAGCTTCCAGTCGTAAAAACACATGCTGTTGTCATAGGGGATGCCGTCCGGCGCGACGTGTTTGTATTCTCGCCCCTCCATCCATGACACTTCGCGGGCAGTTTTGATGGTGTTTTTCTTCATGCCGGTTATCGCCATGAGTACAGATTCCGACACCCATTTACTTGGCGCCAGTTGAATAACGTTTTCCATGGATTCTCCAGTGTCGGTATATAGCAACAACTCCACCCAATCAGAGCAAATGTGACCATATAGCCACACTCACTCCTTAGGTGGTTTGCCGAGGATAAAAACGATGATTACTGCAGCGAGAAGGCTGAAATCGATGATGACCTCAGCCGGGGTGATGTCTTCGCAGGTGGTGGTCATGCTGCTGCGTCCGATCGTGCTCCAGGCAGGATCGCTACACCGGGCAGTAGCTCGATATCGTTACGTGGGTTTTCATTCCCCCAGTGATGCCAGCCAGCAGCGTCGCCGCGGCTAAAAAGCTCAATGCGAGGAACGTCACCATAAAGTAACTCAAGCCGGTGTCTCGCCTCCCATGGCTTCGCGCTATGCTCACTAAGCGGGCTGTAAATCACCTGCTTAACTGATGCATTAATCCTTTCAATGCCCGCACCGCGAACAGCGATCAGCATGTCTTCCGAGTTGGCTCTGGTGTAGTTTCCACCGTTCATTCTTGTTTGCGCGTTAAGCAGATTCAGCAGATCAAAAAAGTCCTCGACCTCGCCAGCCGCCAGCGCCTTGTTGATATGCTGCTCAGCCAGTTGGTTCAGCTTCACCCAAGTGAAACCTTTCATCGTCCTGACCTTGAATCCCCACGCCTCTGCTAACTGCACGGCTTCTGCGTTATGGGTCCCGGTGTACCACATCGCCAGAACTGCGTCGTCGGCCGCAATATCCCAGACCGGCAGCCGCTTGATATCCGCGATCGCCATCGTCTGGTAATGGTCGGCTGCTGCGCCGTTGCTGATGGTGTTGCTATACGCCCAGGGCGGATCGCAGTAGATGAGTCTGTATCGATTCACTGTCGCGCTTCCTTTTCAATCTGACGCACGTAATGGACCAGCCAGGCTTTTGGCCGGAACGTATTGGGCGGCAGGCAGATGATGGTTTTGGCGTGCTTATCAAGAAGTGTCGTGATGATACGGTCGTGTTCTGATTTGGGCTTGCCGTCAATGGCGGTTAGTATTTCCGTTCTGCACTTACGCGCTACGGCCCTTAACGCGTTTTCAGTCTGCGGTGTCATGCCACCTTTCTGTGCTGCTGAGCACGCTCAATGCGCTCATAATCATCTTTGCATTCAGGGCAGCAGAAGAAGCCCTTATCCACTTTCTCGCCGCAGTCGCCGTTCTGGCATAGACCTGTGAATGTCATCGTCGGCCTCTGCCGGTTAGCCAGCGCAATTTGCGTGTTGAGCATTTCTAGTTCTGAGGCTTGGTCGAGTTCGTCAGACATGATTTATCTCCAAAATTTGGGCGTAAAAAAACCTGCCGGAGCAGGTTAGATTTTTTGATTGCTTAGTCTGAATATGTATTGGCGGTAATTTCCACCGATATACTGATACTCGCCAGAGAATGTTCCCGGCAAACCTGTATCCTGAACGTCAACGACGCTATCCAGCGGGATGGCTTCTAAGTGAGCTATCTCACCACCCTCTCTCTCAATAACAATAATTGACTCACGCCATTCTGGCTTACCAACATGCCTGCCGTAAGCGTCGGGATAGCTCACACCATTAATGGATATATCAATTTTTTGAAAACTTGCCATCGTTTGCATTCCTTTTGATTGGTCAGAATATTATGACAGGATAAATCATCGACTAACCCATAAGAAACTTTACTGCTATCGGTAGGTGAGCACTCAAGTGGCGCTGTCGATGGGTTTGCGGTAGAGCGGCAGCGTGCACGCAAGGCTTTTGCTTCTTTTGGCAAGTATGTGCGGTTCAAATTGCTCAACGTCCGTGCGATTAACCCAAGCCGCCGGCTCACTAAACGCCTTCCGCAGCGCCAGTAACTCCTTAACTGCATCACGCAATATCTGCGCATCAGCATGACCTAGCGTGTATCCCGCCTTGATATCGTCTGGATTAATCATTCTTCCTCCGGAGCCACTGGTAGTGGCATCCAGTGGGTGATTTTCTCTGCGTCAATATCACCATAATTAGACCACTCAACCCACGGACGCGGCATATATCCCCTGCGGCACTCACAGGTTCCTACCTTCTTTCCGTCTGTCACAATAACTTCAACTTCACTGATATGCTCATCCGATAACTCCAATGGCATCTTATCGCTCACCTTCACCCACTCTGCACCACCTGTGGCACATATAGACTCTATTGGTGCTGTGTGTGGTACATCAATGCGCAACTCTTCAATGCAATCCTGCCAAACATCATGGGCTACTGTTACGCCTGTGCTTCTGTGGTCGTACATCTGCTCGCATAGTGCAACCAGCGCATTGGGCGGCACCTCAGGAAGCTTCAAAGCCGGGCTTGCAGGTTGGGTGAGTGCGGCAAGTGCGATGCGGTAAACATCTTCACCCCAGCCGATGCCTCCGTGTTCTTCGTAGTCTTTCAGCACGCTATTAATGTGCTCGATTAGAGTTTGACCCTCTTTGCTCATGAGTAAGCCTCCACAAGTCCAAGCACGATGAAGATGAAGGCCACGGCTATCGCGAGCATGCATCCTAAGAAACCAAGAAATTGCCACTCGTACGACTCAAGCTTTCTCATGACTTCACCTCGCATCCGGCGGCGCGGATGGCTGAAATAACTTCATCTGCTGTAAACCACGGCTTTCCATCCTCGCAATAAGTCACCGCTCCCAACTCAATCGGCTTCAGCTCTGTCACTGGCGGCACTACGTATAGATGATTAATTCCTTCCGGCAACAACCCCAAGTCCGGTCGCTCATCACCTTCAATTCGCCCTGAGTTAGTCCAATCATCTCCCTCAATTTCAACGAAGAATACCGGCTTAGCCTCAAGGCACGGCAACAGCGCCTTAGCCATAGCGAGCACCATCTCGGAATGGTCTTGCGGATTGGCGATAACGTCTTCGCAATGTGCTTTTAGTTGCTGGTTAGTCATGGTTGGCTCCTTTTATTTTTATTTCCCACAGCACTCTATCGACACCGCCATTACCCACCGGGTCTCGCATATCTTTCAGCGCGACACTTGAGGCGGACCAGCCAGGCCGCGCGGGTATATCTCTGACTTTGACAAATCCAGAGGCTCGTAAAGATGCTCCCGACTCATCCGCCTGCGTGTAAGTAATGCATCGCTCGTAGCCCATAGCTTTTGCAGCTCGCCATACTGCTCCATAGAGCATCGAATTGGCATTGCGTGAGCCATCTGTACAAGTGCGATTTACCTCCAAAGTCAGCCCATTATCAAAGTGGCGAGCGACCGGGCGACCAGCGCAGGCAACGCCAATCAACTCACCATTTTCATTTTTAAGGCCGATGCTGAACTTATGCCCACGGGGTGGTTTATTATGCCGGTGATAATCAAGCACGAACTTTTGAGCTTGTTTAAGGGTGATGGGTGATATGTACATCACACACCTCCTTCGGTGCTGCCGGCGCGTAGTTGGGCGGCGAAATCTTCAGCTCGGCTTTCGACCTGATAGTCGTACCATTCCCGAAGATGAACGCCGCATGCAATTGCACCCTCCGCCCGCACCTCGTTGAGGATGGCGTCAGTGGCTGGGGAAAAGTTGCATGCATCCCTCAAGGCTGGCATGCATTTATCCATGAGTCGTTCCATACTTCCGGTATCTGCTGCCGCCCAATGTTGAACCGCAGATTTTCCTGCATCCCTCAGGTCCACATTCTCTGCCAGCACCGCATCCAGCTTCTGCTGCAGGGCGGCGTAGTCTTCGTAAAAGACATAAACGCCCCTGTCATCGAAGAAAGGCAATCCCTTGTGGTCAATCTCTACACGCTTAACTTCACTCATCACTCTTTCCCCTCATTCGCCAACCGGGTACAGGCCAGCGTCGATTAATCTGGCGCGGCGCTGTGCCGCTACTCTTGTCTTATTGCACCAAAGCGTCCGCGAATGGTGTTCGTAAAGTCGCGCCATTCGTAATCGTCGACTTTCTTCGTCACGATGATTTGTGGCAGCGGTGGGCGCTTCGACATTTCGTAATGCTCACGCCGCTCAATCTCTTTGATGTAGAGCGATTCTTTTCGCTCAGGCGTTAACAGGCGAGGGTGGTCAGCGCCGGCAGCCTGTGCCTGCAAGGCCGCCATCACCCCATCCAGCACTTCCTGCTTACGGCGCTTTATCTCTTCGTCAGCTGCATCCAGGCGTGACAAATGCGCCGGTTGTACCGGTGAATGGTTCATGATGGAGGCCTTATTGGTGGGTTAAATCAGAAGGGAATATCCGGATCAAACTGATTGGATGCGGTAGATTGCCCACGAGCTTGCGGCTGATTCGATGGCGCTCCGTTTCCCGCTTGTTTCGGTGGCAGGTCGATGTCACGAACCAGAATTGTGGGGATAGACGCCTTGCTGCCGTCATCGCGATCCCACTCTTCAAGAACAAACTCACCGCTTACCGTAACCTTCGCGCCCTTGGTGATGCTCTGAGTTAATTTCTCGGCCATCGCGCCGAACATTTTGCACTGCAGCCAGGAGGTTTTCTCTTTGTCGCCAAAGCCAGATTTGGCCGGCAGAGAGAAGGTGGCGATGTGCTTGCCATTCGGGGTGACGCGCAAAACGGCATCCTTGCCGACGTTGCCGGATATTGTGATCACATTGATTGGCATTATGCTGCTGCTCCTTCCAATTCTGATTTCCTGATGTCATAAACTTCTTTCGCCTTTTTCTGCTCTGGCGTGCCATCAAGCATTTGCCATGCTTCACCAAACGCCTGTTTCAAATCTTCCAGCGTTGACTTCTTCATGGCGGCCTCAGTGAACGCAGCCAGCGCTGCATCCGGCGCAGGCTTGGCTTTTTGTTGTGGCGCCACATGATGGACTTCTGCATCAGGATCAACTGCGGTTTCTTCCGTAGGAATACAGAAAGCCTGAAACGCTGCGTACTTGTAGGCGATCGACATAGCCTTGTTGGTCGCCTTGTCGCCGCTATCCATGGCTTCACCGTATGTCGTCACGGTATGAATGCTGCCGTCTTCAGTGGCAACGAAATCGAACTCAGCCTTCACCACAACGTAAAACAGGACGCCGCCTTTCTGTGTGGTTCGCTCAGTTACGGTGCGCTCTGTAATTCGGGGCAAGATTACCAGCCCGTGCTTTGCCAGCATTGGCGCCAGAGCGTTGTAAACCTGATCGATGCCGCGAAACTGGAAGTTCTGCTGCACGTTCTTGCGGTCCTTGCTAATGCCTTTCTCAGCCATTTCCTTGGCTACAGCGCTAATCGCCTTATAGACGCTCATTCATGCCTCCCATCATTTCAAACTGGCGTTCCGTGCGGTGATCGGCAATCGCATCCTTTGCGGCTTGCTCGTATGTCAAATGGTCGGACAGGTCGCCAAGCGCACCCTGCATGAATTCAATAAACGCTGCATCGTCTTCGCTCATGCCGCTGCCTTAGTATGAAGGGTGACAATGTGACGGCGCGTTGTGGCTGCCATCATCTGTAAGTGCGCTGCTGACTCACGATCACCAGTGCTGCGGCTCTCTTTAGCCAGCAAAAGGTAATGGCGGTGCCATGAGATAAGCGCGATACGTGACTGAGGGAATTTCATTTGATAGCTCTCCGTAACAGATTCATCGCCACCGCCCACTTGGCAGGGCTGCTATACAGGACGGCTTCACGCGAAAGCTCCTGAGCCTTTCTGAAATGACGTGTTCTCATAGCGGGTTACCTGGTTGATTCAGTGTGTCGATAAGAGAGCGCCATCCCGAGCGGAGGCGGCGAACGAGGCGGTCAAGTTGTGATTCGTTGTGTTGGGTGAAACCCACGACGGGTCCACCCACGATGGCGTAGTTCATCATGGGTTCCTGAAAATTTAGGTTGGTTGGTGTTGGAAAAAAGAAGCCCAGCATTGCGCCGGGCGTAAGGATGTAACGTTCTATTTGTTGCTCAAGGGCTCGACTCTTAAGCGTTGGTGACTAGCACCTTCATGGCCTGTAATCACAAGCCATTGCGCTGCTAGTCTGTGGGTAATTTGGGGTATGGCATCCAATGCGTGATGCCACTATGGAGGTACCTTTTTGTGTATAACTGTTCGCCATTCACGCTCAGACCATTTGTTACATCACCAAAGTAATCTTGGACATGCACGCAATCGTAACCGCCAACCGGGAATCCATACTGGTCACCACCAGTTGCCGAATACACCAGGCACAAATCATCGATTAACTCGGGAAGTTGCTCACTACATTTAATCCACTCCATCTCTATCTCCTGTCAGTTGTTACTGGCCACATCGTTGCGACCACTCTAAATTCATCTAAAATAATCCCTCTGCATCACTTTCCAGATGAGGTGCTTTATGAAGAAAAGTGAACTACCAACCAAAATCTGCACCGTGTGTGGGCGGCCTTTCACATGGCGTAAAAAGTGGGAGAAGTGCTGGGATGAAGTGCGTAAGTGCTCGGAGCGATGCCGGAGGCAGTGAGCGTTGTCAGTTGTTACTGGCCCAATGCCTTTTTATCCAGCAAGCCGATGTCATAAAATTCCTTTGCCTCAACATGATCGACAAGGCGACCATTTACCGTGTTAGCAGCAGCACTAAACGCGCTACCCGGCTGAAACCAGCCCGTCTCTTTTTCTCTCTCGGTGAGCTCTCTGGTATCTAAACTGCTAATTTCAGATGCCTCACAAGCCGGGCAATGATACGGCCCGCACTGAACCATCCCAATACCCACATCACAGTGGTCAGCCACGCAGTGCTCATAACTGCAATAGGGGCATATTGCTTCGTCGGGGTTCCATATACTTCCGTTACTAGTGCTGAATTTGTGCTTCCCTATGCCAGTGCTCATACGCCCCCTCCAGCTATCATCGCCAACCCCATCAGCAACACAGTCACTACCCAGCAGATAATGCAATCTTGTGTGCTCATGGTTTTGGCCTTTGTGTAGGTAAAAAGAAACCCGCTCGGGGGGGGCTATTTATCTTTGTGAAGGCTCAGCGCCGACACGCGGGGCCAGTAATACTTAGGCTTTGCGCGTGAGCTGGGTTTTGGTCCAACGCACACTACATAGCTCTCTTCTTTGCGAGGCGCGCCGCCACCGCTCAGTGTCGGAAATTTTGAAGAAGATATTGGCTTTCCTGCCGGTATAACCTCCACAACATTGCCTATCTTCTTTGTGAATCCGCCATTAGCCTGGCTGGTCCATGAAACTTCATCGCCTAACTTAAATGCCATACTCACCTCTTATCAGTTCTGCTGATTCCACACCCTAGAAGTTGTCGCGGTATAATTCACGAAGTGCTTCGACCAGCTTCGATTCATCGATTGCCATCGCATCTTCATCGCCATCTTCAATCCAAACCTGTCCGTCACCGAAGTTACTGATGGTGAAGTCGCCGATTGTCACAGCGTCAGCTTTGCCGGTCTCGGATGATGGGTTGCACTCTGTTTTGCAAAATCTCATGTTTAATCCTCAGTTTTAGTTGTGCTGCGTCCACTCTGTTTAGTGAACAGGTGGCGTAAAAAAAGGCCGCCTAAGCGACCTATGCGTTTGTGATGTAATTGCGCGCGCCCGTTTTACCCGACCGCAGGACATATTCTTCGTACAGCGGGTTAGTGGTTGCGACAACCCGACTCGTCAGCGGCTTGAGTAGCTCGTACATAACGCTAGCAAAGGTCGCACGATCATTGCTTCCAAGCGTCATGTGCTGAATCGCCAGGCGGCTATGATTCGTGAAGTAAGCGACAATCTCCTCATGGATAACTGCCCTCACTTCTGATTCCGACATTGCCGCGGTTACTTTCTCTTTCACGCCGATGACGACATATGGCGCCACTTGTTTAAACTGGTTGAGAATGGCTTCCATCATTACCTCGCCGTCACGTTGTCTTTAGATTTCCGATAGCCAGCTGCGAACTGAGCCACATCCGGCAAACAAACCCCTCCACCTTTCTGCTTATCAAGCAGACTAGGGGAGGAGGTGGCGCTAACCGAGGCCAATTGCCGTGTCGCATACCAGCATTAACTGGCAGTCAGGATTGATTTCATTGAGTCTGGAAACGGTTTCTTCTGCCGCCTCTTCGTCCTCTGCTGCGATATTGAAAGCGAACAAAAGCACCTCATTCTGAAAAACCGCCACTTCAAACATTCTATTTACCTCGCCGTCAGTACTTCAGCCGTTTTGCGATGGCCTGCGTTATAAATTGCAACCTGCGGGATGCACATCCCACTCTCGATTTCGCTTCCCAGATACTTCGCCGCACCCGCCAGAATCTGCTTGTGATACTCCGTATCGGTGTCGACTGCCTTCACTACACGATCTGCCGGCTTGCGGTTCAGCGTGAGGATAGGGCGGCACGCTGGTGATGCTTTCACGCCAACCAACAGGGGGTTGGCTTGCTTCCATGCCGATTGCTTCTCAGCACGAGCTGCACGGCGTTTTTCTTGTGCATTCATGGTCATTCTCCTGTCAGTTAGCTTTGGTGTTGTGGTGGCATCCTGGACCAGCTATCGCTGAGACCTGCACGAAGTAGCTACCCACCACAACCCAAAGCTTGCTGCTTTGAATGTTTGCGCTTTTTCAGCGCTATCTGTTAAGGAGCAGGGACTGCATCTCTTGTCCCGTTGTTGCTTCAGCGTCCTGCTGTGTGACTAAAGATACAGATAAAACTGTATTATCGTCAACAGGTAAAACTGTATTATTTGTGAATTCAGAGGTATCAAACTGTATTTGAAGGGAAATAAATTTGTATTGGGCGAAAAAAAACCGCCTTTCGGCGGCTTGTTTGCAATATGAGTGGTTAACGTTTGCGGCGGTAGATGCGATGCTCAACCATTGTGCCGATAATCTTGATTGCGTGATCGGAACTAGCCATGGTTGGGTAGTCGTTGTTCAGTGGAACCAGCTCGAAGTGTTGCTTACCTTCAGAGAAGAACGTGGGGCGATACTTTTTGAAAGTGGCCTCATGTTCACCATTCTTAGCCACAACGAATTCACCTGGTGCTGGCTCTATCTCCGGGTCAACGACAATAACATCCCCGGCCTTAAAATCAGGCTCCATCGAGTCACCAACGATCTTTAGAGCGAAGGTATACTGTGACCAATCCATGTCGGTCAGGACGTATTCAAAGCTGCCGTCCATTGCCTCTATTGCTGGTTTAGTGGCGAGTGCCCCAGCCTGCACATAGTTAATCAAGGGAATCCTCCTTGTATTCACCTCGCTAACTGGCACGAAGGTGCCTCCATTCATAAGCCAAGCTGGCTCACATTTCAGGGCATCAGCCATACCAACAATATTGCGAGGTTTGAGGGTCTTTCCATCCTCAATACTAGCCCATGATTGTTGCGTGATGCCCGCTTTTTCTGCCACATCGGTCTGAGTGAGACCGAGCTCTAATCTTCTCTGCTTAACCCGATCTGCAAGGCTCATATGTTCCTCTCCATTTACACACAAGCTTCACAGTTAAAGCTGTAATTGACAAACAGAACTAACTGTTAGAGAATACAGATAAAACTGTGGAGGTGAGTTTATGGATACTATTTCTCAACGCCTCAAACAGAAGCGCATGGAGTTAAATCTTACTCAGGCGCAGTTAGCTGAGAAAGCTGGCATGAAGCAGCAATCGTTACAGCGAATTGAAGATGGTACGACCCAACGTCCACGCTTCCTGTTTGAACTGGCCTTAGCGCTCAAGTGTGATCCGCTCTGGTTGATGTACGGCAACAAAGGTGGCAGTAAGGCCGCCTAATCTTTCCCGCTCTTAAACATCCCCGCCCTGAAAAAGGGCAGTAATCAAACAAACGATTCAATGACGTGACTGCACTCCGCAATGTCACGCAATTACTTATTCAACAAAGGAATATTACGCAATGGAACAAGCAACTCAAAGCAAGAACGCGCGCCGAATCGAGTCGGCACTACTGAATAAGCTGGCATCAATCAGCCAGAAAACCTTCGCTGAAAGGCTGGGTATTGCCGAGTACCAGGTAAGCCGCATGAAGAAAAATTTCTTCCGGCAGATGAGCATGGCAATCGACATTCTGGAATACGGGATTGTTGATGATGACGCGGCGCAGCTGGCTAAAGCAGTGGCGAAAGAAGTGGCCCTGATTCTGGGCAAAGAAAAAGCGCCGAATGCTGGAACATTCGACGCCTGATGCGAAATGACTGGATCAAATCACAGGGGTAATTATGCCAAAGAAACCTAAACCTGACCAGGTAAATAAATTAAGCGCCGGCGACCTGTTCGAGACGGTTTATCCGTTTCGAATGGTGACCAACGAATATGAAAACTGGGAAAGAAAAGTCGTCACTGAAGAGAAATGGATCGGCGGGTGCCACAAGTTCTATGAGCCATCCGATTGCGGTTACGGAGAGACAACCTTCTACCGTGCAGACGGTGAGGGCAAGCGTGTTTTAGAAGTTCTTTCCGTGGCTGACATGCCCGGCAATTGGCAGAGAAGGGTCATCTATTGCTGCCACCTCATTCAGCCAGACGGCGTTACCAGGAAGGGCAGAAAAGCCCACACGGTAACAGAAGGGCGCTTCGTAGAAATGACGAAGGGTTATTTCGCTGAATACGAAGTGGAGTCAATTGATGGTTAATTACAAAAGCTTTGGCGGGGTGAGCTATGAGTAACCTTGCCCATGACAACGTTTCACCAATCAGGCCTGATTTGCAGGTCGTGGAGCGCCGTGTGGTCGATACCGATAATGGTTATACCAGAATCGCTAACGAGCTACTGGAGGCTATCGCAAGCGCCGATTTAACAGCGCGTCAGTTGAAGATCATGATGGCTTACATTCGTAAAACATACGGCTTCAACAAGAAAACAGATCGCATTGCTGATGAGCAGATCGCCCAACTTACCGGGCTGTCCAGGCAGAACGTCAACAAGGCAAAAAAAGAGCTGCTTTCAATGAATTGCCTGTTAATGGAAGGGAGTCAAATCGGGGTTAACAAAGAGGTTTCAGCGTGGCAATTCAGTAAGTGTCTCCAAGTTAGCAACCTTGTCTCTAATCTGGAGACAAAAAAAGTCTCTAAGTTAGAGACAGTTCAAGTCTCTAAACCAGAGACACACAAAAGACATTCTTTAAATACAAAAGACAATACCCCTAAATCCCCAGAGGGGAGTCGTTCGAATTCCGAAGAAAACAAACCCCAGCCTGTCAGCAAATATCACTTCGACCGTGACCGAATCAAAGACACATGGAATCGCAAAGCCGAACACTTTGGCTTGCCAAAAATCATGAGCGTCAGCGTTACCACGGAGAAGGGACTCAAGCGCCTGTACGACTCGCACCTGAAGCATTGCAAAGAGACCGGCCGCCCTGTTCAGCAAATAGACACATTCATCAACGGTTACATCGAGTACGGCTACGTGCCGTCTGCTTACGCCTGCGGTGATAATCCGGCCGGTAAGAAGTACGGCATTGAAACAGCTCTGCGTCAGGAGAGAATCGACAAAATCATCAGCCAGGAGGCCTGAAATGGACAGTTTAGACTTCGAAGAGCAGTTGATCGGCGCAATGCTCATCAAGGGCGATCACGTTGACTGCCGCGACATCGCCAGCAAATTGCCGGTGGAGTCGTTCGCTAATCACCACCTGCGCAGCATGTATCAGGCGATCGTCACTCTGCTGGACAAGGCCGAGCCAATCGACCCATTCACCGTGCGCGATTCGATTCACGAAAGCAGCCGTGATTACGTGCTCAGCATTGCCTCACAGTGCCGTACCGCCGCAAACATCAAAGCCTGGGCTAAACGTGTTCGCCAATGCTGGATGCTCCGCAAGGGCGTTGAAGAGCTGACCAAAGCATCACAGCTGCTGGCCAGCGCCAACACTCAGAACATCAACGAGAGCATTGCATCAGCAACCGGCATCCTGTCCCGGCTTCAGTTCGAGACCAACGATAAGCTGCCGCGCCGCATCGGCGAGATGATCCCCGATTACTTCAACGTTCTGGAAGAGCGCATGAAGGGCACTGATTCTGGCCTGTACCTGCAGACCGGCATAGAGGCGCTGGATAACGAATATGGCGGCTTTGACCGTACCGACCTGATCGTCATCGCTGGCCGTCCCGGCATGGGTAAGACTGAGCTGGCCATCAACATCTCCAACTCAATCGGCCGGCAGAAGGGCAAAGGGTTGCTGATCTCGATGGAAATGTCAGAGACGCAGGTGGTAGAGCGCCACATTGCCGATCGCGGCGGCATCTCAATCGGCACGCTG
This sequence comes from Pantoea endophytica, assembly GCF_002858935.1. Lineage (GTDB taxonomy): Bacteria > Pseudomonadota > Gammaproteobacteria > Enterobacterales > Enterobacteriaceae > Pantoea > Pantoea leporis. The sequence goes on from NZ_PJRT01000032.1 coordinate 39,819, forward strand.
CGTAACCCGCTAGGCATGAGCCAGGAGGATTACACCAGGCTGACCGGCGCAACCGGAACGCTGATGGACGAAACAAACTTCGTGCTGGTTGGCTCGTTCACCATCGATGAAATCATCTCTCAGGCCGAACGCATGAACATGGACGGCGGACTTAGCTTCCTGGCCATCGACTACCTCGGTCTTATTCCAATGCCGAAAGCCGAACGCGCTGACCTGGCCATCGGTGAAATCACCCGCAAGCTCAAGCAGTTCTGCCTGCGCAACAAAGTGCCGGTCATCCTGCTTGCTCAGCTCAACCGTAACGTTGACGGCCGTGCTGATAAGCGACCAAACATGGGCGACCTCGCTGGTTCCAGTTCCATTGAGAAAGACGCTGATGTAATCGTGTTCCCGTACAGGGACGAGATTTACAACGAGAACAGCGACCTCAAAGGTCTGGCTGAAATCATCATCGGCAAGTACCGCTCTGGCCAGCCCAAGACGTTCTACATGGGCTGGAAGAATGGCCACTTCGTCAACGTCGATCAGCAGACGGCCGCGCAGCAGTATTCGGACAACAAAAACAAAGAGCAGCCCGCCAACGACTGGCGCTACGGAGGCAGCAATGAGTAATCGAAGCAAAGAAGACCAGCTCGCCATGGAGCGCGCTAAAGGAATGCTTTACCGCATAGCCGCCGAATTGACGCTGGTCACAGCCGAAAACGAAGAGGAGCAGCTGCGACTGGATAGCGCCAGAAGAATGGCTGCTGACAATGCCTTACGCCTTGAAGACCACCTGAGGGGGTTCTGATGATTCTCGATGACGAAGATGTATTAACCATTGCCTCGTACTTTTACGCGGACAACCCGCAGGCTCAAAGCATCACGATTGAGCTGCATAAGCTCGAAGAGCTGCACATGCGTAGCGCTGCATCGCACGTTCATCTCGCACTGCTGTTTGCATCCGGCAAGCTTTTCTCTGGCAAGAGGACTGCGTCATGACACAGGTAATTCACGGACTGCCTCGCGAGGAATTATTGCAGGAGGTTTTCAGAAACTCATCGGTATCAGAAGCGGTGAAGAAAATCGTCACTCAAGCCAGAGCAGAGCGCGATTCCCGTTCCGAAAAAGGCGGCAAGAGCAAAACTAAGGGGGGATTTTGAAAATGGCATTTGTATCTATGTTGAGCATGACCAAAAAACAAAAGTACGGGCGTAACCTGAAAGCGTTTGTGCGGTTCAGGATGACGAAGGTTGGAGCAGCGGGGTCATTTAGCAAAGAAACGAACCTTCGTGGAAAGAGGGTGGATATCCAAATCGACGAAGAGACGGGACGCATCCGATGCAAAGAAGACGAAAACGGAAACCGGGTTGGCAACATTAACGGTCAATTTGGATTCTCGAAAGCATTGGTCAAAGTTGTTGGAGTGGACCGAATTTATCTGGAGCCTTCTGATGATGGGTGGTGGTACGGCAGCTATGAAGATCAAGGAGTCACCGATGAACAAACTAACCGCTGACAAGTGCAGGGAAATAATCGGAGTTTTAAGGTTCCACCAAAGCAAGTTAGGGGAGCTTTCAATTCAGGATGAATACAAGCTTCAGGCTATGGAGATAGCACTGGAAAAGCTGGAAAAGCAAGAGTGTGGTAACGCTGAAAACAACATCATCACTACGCCTCCGCACATTCTTGAGAAGAAATGGGCAGAGCATTTCGGATTAAACGCTGAGACACCAACGGACACCTACCGGCAGATTGAAAATGATGGGAGGGAAGGATGAAGATTCCATTACCAGGGCGACACGGCGGTTGGTGGCTTTGCTTTTGCTTAATTCCGAAAAGCGTAGCGTGCTGGGGCTATGACAAATTCTGGAACGACCAGCCATATTACTCGTTCACTTTGCACCGCTTCAGCATTCAATGGTGGTGGCGATGATTGATTTCGTAACGCTGATGCTAGTAATCGCACCTCTGGGTTTAGCTCAGCTTCACAGCGAAGGAAAGCTAAACATCCGTGGCTTACTGATTGAGCCGCTAATGACGATTGTGAATATGTTTCGGAGGGATAAGCGCAAATGAACCAGTTCACCAACCATCAAACCAGCGGCGATGATTGCCGTGAATTCATCCTTCCGCATTCGTTCATGAATCGTGAACACATCCGTAGCGTGAACAACTAACCAGCCGGGAGTAGCCCATGAGCAACGTAATCCCACTCCGTCCTAAGCATCAACCCATCAAAGACTCTCACTCAGCGGTGCTAACAGTTCTGCAGATGATTCGCGAAGGCGGTCACAGCAAGCAGAGCATCGAGCTGCTGCTGAGCGCTGTAGCCGACAACCTCTATGACTACGTGGAGACAATCGAAGGGAGGTAAAAATGCAGGATTTCGTATTGCACGAGTCCAATAAAAAACAGTTCTGGCAAATCCTTCAACAAATTATCCCTACCGGCAAACGCTGGCGAATAAAAATCACTGAGTACCGCGAAAAGCGATCACTCCCGCAAAACAGCCTCATGTGGAAATGGAACAACGAAGTCGCCGACCAGCTAACAGCTACCGGTGCGTCGAGTTTCGTTGACGAAGAGGTGCACGAGTGGCTCAAGGATATGTTTTGCCCTGCCAAGCCAGTGACCATTGCAGGACTAACCAGATACATCAAATCAACCCGACTACTCGATACCGGTGAAATGCATCACTACCTCTCAGAAATAGACCGCTGGGCTCACCAGAAGGGCCTGCGATTGACTATCCCCGGAGACAGTGAGTATCAGGTGATGAAGGATAAACAGAATGGGTAAACCGTATAGCAAGGAAGAAATCAGCAAGGTCAGGAAGCTATCTAAAACCAAAACAGCAGCACAGGTAGGAGAGATGCTAGGGCGCAGCGTAATAAGCATTCAACAAATAGCCTTTAAGCACAAAATCGGTTTTGGAGAAAAATGTCAGCGGCGTTACACCGCTAAGGATCTAAGCAACATCCTTCGTTGTAAAGCGGAAGGCATGACGTACCGGCAAGTTGCAGAGGCGACGGGCGTTAATTACTACAGCTGCATGTATCTGCACCGGAGGTATGGATGAAGCGAACATGGTTCACCCACCCGGAACCGCTCGACACCACCACCGCAAACGAACTTATTCAGCGCTACACCTCCCGGCAGATTCAAACCAAAAAGACGCTCGCATTCGATCCGAAGTTCTGGCTCGTTTCCGCGCTGCTGCCTGAATACCGCCACGAACCTAAACCAAGCAAGCAATATCAGAACTCAATATGGAGCCAGTGATGGATTACAGCAAACTTACGGACTTTGAAATTAACAAGCGTGTGCTGGCGATTAAATCGGGCATGAAACCTCTCAACTACGCGCATAACGCCGACAATCGTTCAGCTGGCATGGTTGATGTGAACAAAAATTATCACTGGTTTGATTTCTGCAACGATTGGGCTTCTGCAGGGCCAATCATTCAGCGGTCAGCAATATCTCTTCAGTCGCCTGAGTCAGCAGGAACGGAAGAGTGGTTTGCTCAGTCCTGGCGATGGAATCAACCAAGCATAGAGTGCTACGACGCCAACCCGCGCCGCGCAGCCATGATTGTCTTCCTGAAGATGCAGGAGAAAACAGATGCCGCGTGAACGCTGCCACCGCTGCCACACCATCCTCACCAGTGAAGATAAACACTGGTACTCAGTCGCATGCGAATCGTGCGAAAAAGACCTCAAGTGGGAGGAGTATGAGCAACACAACCCCATCAAATCAGCCTACTGGCGCTGGCGAGCTATCTGCTTTGGAGTGCGCTGGCTGCGGTTCGGAACTGCTGCCGGATTGGGTATATGCCTGCGACCGCTGCTGCGCCGGTTGGATGCAAGACGACAACTTCAGAATGCACGGAGAGAGCGATGACCAAGTTACGCAATGAAGCCCGCGGCAGAGAATGCCAGGTGAGGTTGATTGGCATCTGCAACGGTAATCCAGAAACAGTCGTATTGGCTCATTACCGCATGCCCGGCATTTGCGGTACCGGAATGAAGCCTGATGACCTCTTCGGAGCTTGGGCATGCTCAGCGTGCCACGACGAAATAGATCGCCGTACGCGCCACTGTGAAGTGACAGAGACACGACTGGCTCACCTTGAGGGCGTTATCAGGACGCAAAGCGCATTACTGCAGGAGGGGAAACTTAAGCGATGAACGAATACAGGCTTACGCTACCGTGGCCGCCCGGAAACAATAACCTCTTCTCAGTGTTCCGCGGTCGAAAGATAAAAAGCAAAAAGGGAAGGGAATACACCTCAGCAGTAACTCAGCAAATTACAGAAGCAAATCAGCAATTCCAACTGGCCGGCAGGCTGAAAGTAAAAGTTCTTGCATATCCACCTACACGCGCCCGGCGTGATCTCGACAACCTTTTCAAAGCCCCCCTCGACTCGCTCACACAAGCAGGTGTTATCGCTGACGACAGCCTGATTGATGACGTTCGCATGGTGCGCTGCGAAGTGGTTAAGGGCGGCAGGTTAGAAATCATCATCACTGAATTGGAGCAGGCCGCATGACCGACTACCTCAGACAGAAGTGGCTCCGGCTACGCATCATGAAGATGCGCGGCATGTATGAGATCAACTATCGAATTATCCGGAACTCAGCAAAATTTATGGGAGGGCACCATGCCAGTACGCGAGCTTAATCTCAGCAAAGATCAACATGACTGGCTGAATGGCTGGTTAGAACTGTGGGGAGCGTGGGTGTATTCAGGAAGACTGGAAAAGCGCATGACCAGCGTCATAGCGCAATACATGGCTACTGTTGAACCACAATCCTATCCATATCGGCCAATGTGCAACGATGATGACGGACTCTTGATTTCTCAGGTCGTGGACTCCGTCATGTGCATCGATAAAAAAGCTCTTGGCATCCTGCTCAGTTACTACGCGCACGGCTCTTCCAAGCGTGCGATCGCATCTTACTATCACAAGTGCGCAAGTCCTCGCAAAATGTCGGGTCGCGGTGGTGAAAGCTATCGCATACCATCGATGATTACTTGCCGGCGAGAAGTGGACGAAATACTCAATGCGAGTTTGTATCTTCTCTATACTCCGTTGCTAAATGCATTCAACGATCGTAAACGTGTAGTGAAAATTAGAAAAGTCGCATAGTAGGGGTTGACTCCATTGAGCCAATGAGCCACAATTTGGATGTAAGCTGCCGTAAGTGTTCTTAAATGAGCCAGCAGCGACAATTTCCATCACAGTGAGATAGTTAAAGAGCCTCGTAGCCTCACCAGCTAGCGGGGCTTTTTTATTGCCTGCAATATCCGGGTAGGTCGTATAAAGGTCATTACGGTTGGCTGTTAACCAACTTATCGTGGTTCGATTCCACGCCTTCCCGCCAAATTCGTTCGCGTAGCTTAATTGGTTAAAGCACCCGACTCATAATCGGTCGATTGAAGGTTCAAACCCGTCCGCGAACACCAAATTCTGGCAGTCAGCTGGATCGCCCCGCATCTGAAAGGATGATGCGGGAACCAACGCCGCTGATGGGTCATGAGGCTTCCGCGCTGGACGGTTCGAAACTGCGGCATCCAGCAACCAAATCTCAAAATCAGGCACTTTTGCGATTGCCTGAAATTATAGGTCAGCCATAGAGCTGATCACTTCTTTCGCCCATGCCAATCAAATCAAACATCCCTCGTTATCGTGTCTGGCATCGGGCGTCTTTTATTCACAGCAATGGGCCGGAATATCCGGGATCGCCGGAGACGGCTATGGACTTCGAAATTACCAAAGAGTTTTTCATAGGCGCCGGCGGTTCACTTGCTGCGTGCGTAGCTGGAATTCTTGGATTCTCCAGATACTGGGTAAGCGGCAGGGCGGCAAACGCCAATGACCGCTCTCAGATGAACATGCTTCAGTTTTTGACCGATGAGCTTAAGAGCACAAAGGCGGAAAACAAAGAGCTTCGCGATGAGATAGAGCAGCGCGACGAGACTATCCGGAAATACTGGGCGGAGATTGGCGAGACTAAAACCTCTCTCCGGCTCATCCAGGAATCTCAGCGACATCTCGAAGAGCAGAACACTCTTCTCAAAGAACAAATTCACGAACTCACCACATCCAACATCGAGCTGATGAAGCAGGTGGTAGAGCTCAGGGATTCACTGAGGGTTTAACGATGACAGAATTACTGGACGATCGTCCCGTCACCCTGCGCACCGTGCTCATCGTCTCTCTTACCTCGCTGGCTATCTTCCTTGGTGGCATGTCATCAGGGTATTTCCTTGCCCGGTCTGAATACCTTCCAAAGACCGAAGCACGAGACAAGGTGGTGAATGAAATTAAGCAGAAAGTTGACCAGTTGCCTCAGCAGATTAATCGGGACATTCAGGAGGATCAGAAGCGATGAGCCAGATTATTCAGATCCTCAATTTTGAGGAAGGTTTTAAGCCTCGCGCTTATATCGACTCTGAAGGTTACCCGACAATCGGCACCGGCTTTCTGATTGGCCCAAAAGGCTCACCGGTCACCAACTACACGTTCACTCTATCCAAGAATGTATCGGATGTATGGCTGCAGGAACTGGTCGACGTTAAAACAGCAGAGATGCGTGCTAACCCCGCAATCTACGCTGCGCTGAAGCAATGCAATCCTGCACGGTCGGATATGCTGATCAGCATGGCTTACCAGCTTGGCACCAATGGCCTGGCTGGTTTCAAAAACACGCTGTCGATGATTGCAGTGGGCAATTTTACCGGAGCAGCTAACGGGATGATGAATAGCCTGTGGGCCCGCCAGACAAAGAATCGCGTATTGCGTCACGCTGATGTGATGCGCACCGGCAGCTACGACATCTACAAGGGGCTGATATGACATTCCTTGTATGGATACTGATTATCTTCGCCATGATTATCGCGCTGCTGCTGATTCGCAAATACACCAGTCTCGAATTCGTTGCCCATGCCAAATTGTTGTTTAAAGCGTGGAGCGTTTGGCTGGCGTCACTCGGTTCTATGCTTAGCGCGTGGGTGCAATCATTTCCCACAGCTGCGCTTGATGCGTGGTCAAGCCTGCCGCCTGATGTCAAAGATATGCTACCCCATAATTACTTGGGCATGATTGGCGCTTTCATGGTGGCAATGGGCGTAATTGCTCAGTTCATACGCCAGAATAAACTTCTCGCAAGCAAAGAGCGGATGGAGATTAAGTCATGAGCGAAATCCTCTCATTCCTCACCGGCGGCTGGAATTACGTTTTGGCCGCTCTTGCTGTTGTGGCTGCATTACTGACGAGTTACTTCGGAGGTAAGAAAGTTGGCACTGTCCAGACGCAGGCAAAGGCAGATGTGGCTGCTGCTGAAAAAGATAAGAGCCAGGTTGAGGAAGTAGCGAAGAAACAGAGCGAGAACGCGGAGGCCGCCAAGAATGTTCAGTCGATTAATTCCGGCATTAGCGATAGTGCTGCTCGCGACAAGCTGCAGCGGTCGAAGTACAACTCAGCCGACTAACCAGCCAACACAGGTAGTCGATTCATCCTGTAGCGCATTCTCACCCATCATCACCCACGGCGACGACTACAAGGTCATGGACATCAGAACCGTCCGGGCTATCAACGCTCATAACGACCTGTACGACAAGCTGTGCGGAGACAAGAAATGAATCCACTTAAATGGCTGCTGACGAAAGCAGAGCCTTCAACCAGGGAAAACACCGTGAGCGATATCACCGCATCAGATCCAGTAGCAGCAGAAGCACAAGAAGCAGCACCAGTAGTTGCAGTAAAAACCGGCGTGAAAGATTTCGAAGCAGCCTTCACCTTCGTTGAGCAGGGCGTCAATCAGTTGGGCATCGCCGCTAAAGATGAGCTGAAAGCGCTGGCGCAGAAGTACCTGTAAGGCATTACAAGAGCCATCAACTTTTCCAGGTGGCTCTGATAATGATTTACCCAAGCGAGGAATCGAACATGAGCACTAAATGCATGTCAGTTGGCGGCTACCCGGTAGACGTAGCAACACCTGAAGATGTTGAGGGTGGCGATTACACTTTGCCTCCAGCAACGACCGCTGCTATCGGTGGCGTGAAGAAAATGGCAACGCAGGCTGATTCAACCGCAACCGATGTTGCTGGCCTGGTGGCTGACTTCAACGCGCTGCTTGCTAAGGCACGAACTGCAGGATTGATTTGATATGAATGGCCTGACTCAGAAGCAAGAAAAGTTCTGTCAGGCATACATCGAAACGGGTAATGCTTCAGAGGCTTATCGGACGGCGTATGCTGCTGACAAGATGAAACCGGAAGCAGTGCACGTAAAGGCGTCGGAGCTTCTCTCCAGCGGTAAGGTATCGGTAAGGGTTGCAGAATTGAAGGCTGACGTTAGAGCTCGTCATGATGTGACTGTCGACTCCCTCATACGTGAACTGGAAGAGGCCAGGCAAGCAGCGTTAACTGCTGAAACTCCTCAGTCTTCAGCTGCTGTAGCGGCGACGATGGGCAAGGCCAAGCTTACCGGACTCGACAAGCAGGTGGTTGAACTGCATGGCGCCATTGGCATCAACCTGAACAAATCCCTCAGTGAGCTATTCGACGATGACGGCAATTAATCCCATATTCAGACCTTTTGTTAAGCCTGCCCGCTACAAAGTAGCAAAGGTGGTCGCGGGTCAGGGAAAAGCTGGACGATCGCACGCTTACTGGTAGAGATAGCCAGGCGGGGCGCTTATCGCTTTCTCTGCGCCCGCGAATTGCAGAACAGTATCAGCGACTCAGTTATTCGTCTGCTCGACGACACAATCAACCGTGAAGGATATCAGGCTGAGTTCGAAGTTCAGCGTGCCAGTATTCGCCACCTGTTCACCGGTAGCGAGTTCATGTTCTACGGCATCAAGAACAACCCGACAAAAATTAAATCGCTTGAGGGTATCGATATCTGCTGGATGGAAGAGGCAGAAGCGGTATCAAAAGAGTCGTGGGACATCCTGATCCCCACCATTCGTAAGCCCGGATCTGAAATATGGGTCAGCTACAACCCGAAAAACATTCTGGACGACACGCATCAGCGCTTTGTAATCGCTCCGCCTGATGACATCTGCCTGCTCACAGTGAACTACAGCGAGAATCCATGGTTCCCTGACGTTCTGCGGCTGGAGATGGAGGAATGCAAGCGTAAAGACTACGACCTCTATCTGCACATCTGGGAAGGCGAGCCGGTCGCTGACAGCGATATGGCAATCATCAAGCCATCGTGGATTGCTGCTGCGGTTGATGCGCACAAGCTGCTTGGGTTCGACATTGCCGGAGAAAAGCGAGTTGGATTCGACGTAGCTGATGAGGGTGAAGACAGCAATGCCCTGACGCTTCGTCATGGTTCAGTGGCTGTAGATGTGCAGGAATGGGATAAGGGTGATGTTATCGAATCATCCAACCGCGTAAACCTCTATGCCGAGCAGCAGCATGCTGATGAAATCATTTATGACTCCATCGGTGTCGGCGCTGGCGTAAAAGCGCAATTGGGCAGAATAGCCAAAGTGAACATACAGGGCTTCAATGCCGGCGGCGCTGTCCTGCATCCTGAATCTGAATACATGGCTGGCAAGAAGAACAAAGACATGTTTGCGAACATCAAAGCGCAGGCATGGTGGCATGTACGCGATCGCTTCTACAAAACATGGCGCAGCGTCGAGGCCCGTAAAGCCGACCCGAATTGCACGCTCGAGTACAAACCTGACGAGCTGATAAGCCTCTCATCTTCCATTCCGAAACTTGAATACCTCAAGGCTGAGTTGTCACGCCCATGGGTTGACTACGACGGCAACGGAAAGGTGAAGGTTGAGAGCAAAAAGGACATGAAGAAGCGCGGAATACCGTCACCAAACATGGCTGACTCGCTGATTATGGCGTACGCACCACTTATCAGGAAGCCCATGGTCATCGACCCACGCCAACTCGGGAGAATTTAAGTGTGGCCTTTTAAGAAAAAAGAGATCGCCGCGCCTGAGCCGGTGAAGCCGCCTGAAAAGCCGGTGATGAAGATTAAGCCCGAAGAAGTTGCCAGCGTCACAGCAAAGCCTGCCAGAGAGTTTAAGCCGTACAAACCACCTAAAGGCGTCATCCCCGCAAACATCGAGACTGCTGTTCTTGCAATGGACTCCACCGACTACGTTGCGATGAATGATGCCTACGCGATGGGTATGGGCTACGGCAACCTCGACAGCTTCCCCGGTTATCCCTATCTCGCAGCAATGGCGCAGAAGCCAGAGTATCGCAAGATGGTCGGCACCATCGCCGAAGAGATGACACGCAAGTGGATCAAGCTCAAGACGGTGGGAGATGACGACAAATCAGAGCGCGTTAAACAACTGGTTGATGCGCTGGAGCGCTATCAGGTGCGCGAGAAGTTTCGCGAAGCAGCGGAGCACGATGGTTACTTCGGCGGCGGACAGATTTATATCGATGTCCTGTCGCCTAAAAATGTATCGGCCTGGACTGATGATGCTGAGCTGCAAAGCAAGCTGTTCATCAGCGACAAGAAGATAACCAAAGGCAGCCTGAAGGGTTTGCAGGTCATCGAGCCTGTCTGGACATACCCCGGCGTTTACAACGCTAGCAACCCGCTAAGCCCTGATTTCTACAAGCCGACAGAATGGTTTGTGATGGGTAAAACGGTTCACGCCAGCCGAATGATTGATTTCGTATCGCGTCAGGTTCCAGACCTGCTGAAGTCCTCGTATAACTTCCGTGGGCTGTCACTGGTGCAAATGGCAGAGCCTTACGTGAACAACTGGCTGCGCACGCGTGACAGCGTCAGCGACATGATTCACTCCTTCAGCATTCCTGTGCTCGGTACCGACATGAGTCAGGTGCTGATGGGAAATGGCGCGGATGAGCTGCTTAGCCGCATGGAGCTGTTTAACCGCTGCCGTGATAACCGTGGTGTGTTTGCCAAGAACAATATCGGCGAGAGCGAAGAAACGGTTGAGTTCGTGAACGCTCCGCTGTCCGGACTTGATGTGCTGCAGGCGCAGTCTCAGGAGCACATGGCGGCAGTTTCAAGTATCCCGCTGGTCAAGTTGCTGGGCATCACACCAAATGGCCTGAATGCTTCGTCAGACGGCGAGATTCGCGTTTTCTACGACTACATCCATTCACTACAGCAGGCAATGTTCAGTGCCCCGCTGAAGCGCGTGATGGACGTGATTCAGCTTTCAGAGTTTGGCGAAATCGACCCGGATATCTTCTTTGAATTCGAACCGCTGTTTGAGATGAGCGCGAAAGAGAAGGCTGACATCCGCAAGGTTGATGCTGACACTGACGCGGTTTATCAGGGCATTGGTGCGCTATCGAATAACGAGATACGCGAGAAGATTGCTGACGACCCCGAAAGCCCTTACCACTCACTGGACTTAAGCGATGACATCGAAATCGAAGAAGGTGACCTCGACGAAAACGAGGAAACCGAGTCCGAAGACGATCCGCCCGACAAGGCCTAACGCCGGTGTCGAAGCCTGGTATCGCAAGCAGCTGGATAAACTCATCACCGAAATGAACGACTCGGTGGTGTACTGGCTGAAAGCGAATTACCGGGCATCCGGCGCAATGGCAATGGACGCATCGCCAGCGGTTTTTATGCGTGACGCGATGAAGAAGCTGGCTAAGCGCTGGCAGAAGCGTTTCGATGATGTGGCCGCAAAGCTTGCTGACCGGTTCGCAGGTCAGGCGCAGAAGAACTCTGACGTGTCGCTGTATAACGCGCTGGAGACAGCCGGCATGACGGTTCAGTTCAAAATGACGCCAGCGATGAATAACGCATTGCAGGCGACCATCACAGAAAACGTGAACCTGATTACCAGCATTCCCGAGCAATATCTCACGCAAGTGGAAACGCTGGTTATGCAGTCGGTAAGTCGTGGGCGAGACCTTTCGACACTGACTGATGAGCTGCAGCATCGATACGGCGTCACGCGCAGGCGGGCAGCGCTCATTGCACGCGACCAGAACAACAAAGCCACCGCAGTTATGCAGACGGCAAGGCAGCAGTCACTCGGCATCACTGAGGGCATCTGGCGCCACTCTCACGCAGGAAAAGAGCCACGACAATCACACGTGAAGGCTGATGGTAAGAAGTTCGACCTGTCGAAAGGGCTGTATCTGGATGGTAAGTGGACTCTTCCCGGCGAAGAGATTAATTGCCGCTGCACATGGTCGCCGGTTATTCCTGGCTTACATTAAAACCAATTGTTATAATCGGATGAGTGAGAGTATCCGTGATGCCTTCAGGCGTGAAGGCTATGGATTAAGTGGCCAGCGATGCAACTGGTTGCGGGTGGGTTCGATTCCTGCCTCGGGTACTCTCACCCCTTCAATGAATTTCATCAAGGTCGCTTAGGCGGCCTTTTTTATTGCCTGCAATCCGAGAAAATACATGACTATCGAACGGTTAGCGTTTGACCGCGCATCCGTGCGCAAACTCGATCATGTCGGCAGGCTTCAGGTTTCAGTCAGCAACATCAGCAAAGCGAATGTCTGCCCCTATTACGGGCGAGAGATTCCCGGTCATGAAGAGTTGGGCCTTGACCCTGACAAAATCTACCGGCTGTACCGCGACCCTGAAGAACTTAAGAAAGCCGCGCCGACATTCAACAACATTCCGATCCTCTGCATTCATACCCCTGACTTCCCCGGCGACCCGCCGCGCGAATATCGGGTTGGCTCTACCCACTCAAGCGCTTCCTTCGATGGCACGTATTTAGCTAATGGCCTGTCCATCTGGGACAACTCGGCTATCGCAGGCATTGAGACTGAAGAGCAAAAAGAACTGTCGTCCTCGTACCAGTACAGGGCTGACATGACTCCCGGCGAAGCACCAGATGGCGAAGCATTTGACGGCGTCATGCGTGACATCGTCGGGAACCACGTTGCACTGGTCGAAACCGGCCGCGCAGGAGCTGACGTAGTAGTCGGCGATTCTCTCCCACAGGAGTTCAAACAAATGAAGTTAGACCGCAAAGGCGTTGCCATCCGTGCAGCGCTGGGAGCGTACCTTAAGCCGCGACTGGCTCAGGACGCCGCCCCGAAAGACCTGACGGCCATCCTGAATGCCCACAAAACACCGAAGGCAATTGCACAGGCCATCTCCAGCAAATACAAACCGACACTGGCCGCCGACATGGAGCTTGAGCCGGAAGAGTTGGTTGAAATCATCGAGGCTTCTGCTGAAGGCGTTGAGCCGGAAGAAGAAGTGAAGGTTGCAGGTGATGACGATAACGAATCGATTATTTCTCTGCTGCGCGAAGCTGGCGTATCGGAAGAGTTGATCGCCAAAATCTCCGCCGCTCTGTCACCTGCAGTTGCTCAGGATGCCGACAAAGACGACGACAAAGACGAAAAGGACGAGAAAGTGGATAAGCCCGCTATGGATGCTGCCATTCGCCACGCTACTGACAACGCCACTAAGAAAGCTGCTGAAAACTTCCGCTTAGTGCGCCAAGCCGAGCAGGACGTTAAGCCGCTTGTAGGTGATCTGGTTGCGATGGACTCAGCTGACGATGTTTACCGCACCGCACTGGAACAGCATGGCGTAGACGTATCCGGCGTTCACCCTTCAGCGTTCCGCGCGATGGTAGCTCAGGCTATCAGCCACAAAGAAAATTCACGCCCTGTAACTATTGCGCAGGACGCCGCTTCCATCAGCGACTTCGAGAAAGAGTTCCCGACCGCTGGCAAACTGAAACGAGGTTACTGAGATGGCAGGTTTTCAGAGTGTAATTAACCAATACCCGGCTCCGGGTGTTGAAGGTGGCTTCGCAAGCACCAACGAACATGCCACCTATCTGGCTGGTGAAGCAGCGCTGGTTGCAGGCACCGACGGCCTGACTATTGGCCGCTTTGCATGGGACGTTAACGGCGTGGCATCTAATGCCGGCACCGGCGTTCCTTCTGGCTTCGTGCATCGCGATGGTCAGGCCGTAATCACCACATGGCTGGGCGCATCATCAAACGTTATCCAGTCCGGTCGCGAAGTGACCCTGATGGTTGCTGGTGACTTCTGGGCGCGTACTTCTACTGCTGCTACGCGCGGACAGAAAATCTTTGCGTCGCTGACCACTGGTCAGGTTCAGACGGGTGCGGCTGGCGCCACGATCGCCGGTTATGTCGAAACCCCATTTAAAGCCGGTAGCGTCGCAGCAGCAAACGAACTGGTTAAAATCAGCACCTGGAGCAACTAATGAATAAGTTTCAACAGCACTACGCCGCAGCGAGCGGCAAGTACGGCATCGTGCTGCCGGGCGCGAAAGACTACCTGAAGCCGGAGTTTGCAGAAAACTTCTCTCTGGCGATGGATGCCCAGCCAACAATGGTTACCACTGGTAGCTCAGGTATTCCGGCATTCTTCACCAACTACGTTGATCCGGAACTCATCCGCGTACTTGTCACCCCGATGAAGGCTGCAGAAATCATCGGTGAAGTGAAAAAAGGCGACTGGACCACTCTTACCGCGCAGTTCCCGATCGTGGAATCAGCGGGTGAAACCAGCTCTTACGGTGACTACAACCACAACGGCATGACCGCAGCGAACGTTAACTGGGTGCCGCGTCAGTCCTACCATTACCAGACTCATACCCGCTGGGGTGAGCGCGAACTGGAAATGTACGGTGCTGCGCGTATCGGTTACGCCGCTGAACTGAACGTGGCTTCTGCTCTGGTGCTGAATAAGTTCCAGAACAAATCCTACTTCTACGGCATCGCTGGCCTGCAGAACTACGGCCTGCTGAACGACCCATCGCTGCCAGCGTCAATCACGCCAAACGCAACCGGCACCGGTAGCGGTGTTACATGGTCTACCAAAGATGGTCAGGCTGTGTATGACGATATCCTGAAGCTGTTCGGTCAACTGGTATCGCAGACCAAAGGCCTGCTGGACATGAGCACGCCGATGACGCTTGCTATGTCACCGGCTATGTCTGTGAACCTGGCTAAGACGAACATGTATAACGTGAACGTCTCCGACCTGCTGAAGAAGAACTTCCCGAACCTGAAGATTGAGACGGCTATCGAGTACTCAACTACAGCCGGTGAAATTGTTCAGCTGATCGCCGATCGCTTAGGTGAGCAGGACACCGCTTACGCCGCCTTCACCGAGAAGATGCGTGCGCATGCAGTGGTAACTGAAGAGTCATCATGGAAGCAGAAAAAATCTGGCGGCACCTGGGGTGCAATCATCCGTCAACCGCTGGCAATCGCCACCATGCTGGGAGTGTAAGAAATGGCTGAAGTCGTAACTGTAGGATGCAAACTGCCGAATGGTCTGGTGCTGGATGTTGAAGGCTCTCAGCCGATCGTACTGAATGGCGCAAATTCAGCCACCGTAATTGGTGGCTACGGCCTGACAGAGAACGTCGATAAGGCAGTTTTCGATAAGTGGCTGGAGCAGCATAAAGACCAGCCCTATGTGAAAAACGAGCTGGTATTTGCTCAGGCGAAAACCAACAGCGCCGAATCTAAGGCCAAAGAGAATGCTGACGTGAAGTCAGGCCTCGAAGGTCTGCCGCAGGATAACCCGGCGCCCGGCGTAACCAAATCAGACGGTAAGTAATTATGGCGATCGTTGTGTTTGATGTCGCGGCATTCCGCGAAAGTTACCCGGAATTCGAAACCGTAAGTGACACGCTGCTGAATGCTAACTTCGTTAAAGCAACGGTCTACCTGAATAACACCGACACAAGCCCGGTCACTGATGTGAATCAGCGAGCGGTGTTCCTGAATATGCTGGTAGCTCACATCACCTCCCTCACTAGTGGGGTAGGCGGGCAGGCGGCGTCAGGGTTGGTTGGGCGGGTAACGAGCGCATCTGAAGGTTCTGTGTCGGTGTCAGTGGATGCTGGCCCCTCCAGCTCCGCTTCATGGTGGTATCTCCAGACACCTTACGGCGCACAGTACTGGCAGGCCACGCTGCCATACAGGACGATTCGTTACCTGCCCGGTGGCTCACCATCGATGTATCCGTATCACTACAATCGCCGCGGCACCTTTCGGAGGTAATGATGACTAGCTTTTCAGGTGGTGAAGGCATCGAGAAAGCGCTGTCGGAGATTGCGGAGAAATTGGGTAACGGATCTACGTTGCGGGTTGGGTTTCTTGAGGGAGCAACTTACCCTGACGGCGAATCGGTGCCTATGGTTGCTGCAGCAAATGAGTTTGGCGATCCGGGCATGAACCGTCCGGCCCGCCCATTCTTTCGACGCATGATTGCGGTCAAATCACCCGAGTGGGGAAATGACATTTCGAGAATTGCGATCGCCACCAGTTACGACCCGCGTGCATTTCTTCCATTAATGGGCGAGCACATCAAGTCGCAGCTGCAGGAGTCAATTCGTGAATTCACAGACCCACCATTATCTCCCTACACCATTAAGCGGAAAGGGTTTGCTAAGCCGCTGATTGAAACCTCTCACATGCTGAGCTCGGTCGATTATGACGTTAAGGACGGCGTATGAACCTACATGGCATTGTGCGCCGCGCTATCACCACAGTTAATGCGGATGTGCCGGGCGTGATGATGGTTAGCCTTGGCACATACACAACTGACGCCGCCGGCCATCGCGTTCCTGCTTACAGTGAACAGGACGTGACCGTGCAGCTTCAGCCATTGACCTACACCGACCTGATGAAGCTCGACGGGTTAAACCTGCAGGGCATCAAAAAGAAAGCGTATGTGAACGGTAACTTTGAAGGCGTCAACCGACCGAAACAAAAGGGCGGAGACAAGCTCATCGTTAACGGCGAGACGTGGCTGATTACTCAACCTCTGGAAGAGTGGCCTGACTGGTGCGCCTTCGCTGTAACGCTGCAGGTGAGCACATGAGTGCAACGATAAGCATAAAACAGGATGACCTTACGACCGCCTTGCGCGGTTTTTTATTGTCTCTCGTCGACGTAGAGGTGTTTCTGGCGCAGGAAAACCTTGTGCCGATGCCGAATGAAGACTTCGTCACCATGACGCCGATGTTCATTACCGGCCTGTCAACCAACCGCGTTGCTTATAACGATCCTGGTGTGGGTGCTGGAAGTGAGATGACGCAGCGAAGCAATCAGTGGCGATGCCAGCTCGATTTCTACGGCAACACGGCCGCAGAAATGGCTGCGATCGTCGGCACGATGATTCGTTCTGAATACGCCGCGAACTGGTTCAAACAAAACAATATGCCGGTGACGCCGCTCTATGCCGGTGAACCGCATCAGACAACGATGATTAACGCTGAGCAGCAGTATGAAAGCCGCTGGACGCTTGATTTCATCGCGCAATTTAACGCCGTGATAGCCACAACTCTGGATTTCATGGACAGCATACAAGTCGGCGTAGTCGCCGCAGATTTGAAATTCCCACCGGAGAATTCATAAATGGCAATTCCGTTAACAAAAGATGTCCAGATTAACCCTGGCGTGCTCGCTGCTGGCGGTAACGCGGTTGATCTGAATGGTCTTATCCTCACCCAAAGCACGTATGCGCCGGTGGGTAATGTCGTTTCATTCTCCACTAAAGAGGATGTGGCAAAATATTTTGGTAGCTCATCGGATGAATATTCGATGGCGGCCATCTACTTCACCGGGTATGACAATTCAACCAAGAAGCCGGGCAACCTGCTCTTCGGTCAATACAATACCGCCCCGGTTTCTGCCTGGCTGCGTTCTGCTTCGATGGCATCGGTTACGCTCGATGAGCTGAAACTGATGAGTGGCGTCATGACCATCACTGTCGATGGAACACTGAAAACGTCGACCAATATTGACCTGAGTGGCGCAACAAGCTTTGCGGCGGCTGCAGACCTGATTGAGTCGGCGATCGGAAACTCCGTGGTGGTGGCTTATGACACTACACAGAAAGCCTTCACGATCGCATCCGACACTACCGGCTCGGGAAGCTCAATCTCATATGCCGGAGGCGAAATCGCGACAAAACTTAAGCTAACCGCTGCTGCAGGTGCTGTTATCTCACAAGGCGCTGATGCTCAGAACCCAACCGACTTTTTCATCGCTCTGCTGGATAAGAGTCAGGATTGGGCCATCTTCACCACGTCATTCGATGCAACCGAAGCTCAGCACCTGGCATTCTCTTCATGGGTAAGTGCGCAGAATTTCCGATTCGGTTATGTGGCCCACACGACCGCTGGTGACGCTCTTGTTGCAGGCAGCACAGAAACGCTGTCCTACAAAATCATCACTGTTAATGACTACGGAAGCGTGGTACCAGCATTTGCTACCAACGTGCAGGCTGCATCCCTGCTTGGATATGCCGCCGCCCTCGACTTTGATCGTCAGGAAGGCCGCGTTCCTGCCAAGTTCCGCTCTGTAACCGGGCTGCCTGCAAGCGTAACCTCTTCGAGTGACTACGACGCGCTGATCGCCAACGGTTACAACTTCTACGGCAGCTACGCAGCTAATAACTACTCAACCAATTATTGGGCTGATGGCACGATCACTGGAGACTTCAAGTGGTTTGATAGCTTCTGCTTCCAGATTTGGCTAAACGCCAACCTGATGCAGGATGCAATCATCACTCTTCAGTCGAACCGCTCTATCCCGTACAACGCGCGCGGCAAGGCAATTATCGAAGCCGGATTTGCTGACACCATCAATCAGGGTGTTCTGTTTGGCGGCATCCGCACAGGCGTATCACTGTCGAGCGCTCAGCAGTCAGAAATCATGAACGCAGTGGGAACAGACATCAGTGCCTCCCTGCTGGCGAAAGGCTGGTATCTCTATATCGCCGACCCAACAGCAGCGCAGCGAGCAGATCGCACCAGCCCTCGCATGACGCTTTGGTACTGTGACGGCGGCG
The DNA here is from genome assembly GCF_002858935.1 of Pantoea endophytica. Classification (GTDB taxonomy): domain Bacteria; phylum Pseudomonadota; class Gammaproteobacteria; order Enterobacterales; family Enterobacteriaceae; genus Pantoea; species Pantoea leporis. Next base: position 58,618 of record NZ_PJRT01000032.1, read on the forward strand.
CGGTACAGAAAATCACTCTCGCCTCAATTGAAGTTCAGTAAGGAGCCGAATAAATGGCCGGAAATAACACGATCACCAGTGCTGACGCTATTTTTTCGCTCACTGTGACAAACCTGTACCCATCTGCGCAGGTGCTTGAGGGTTACGCCGCTGACGCGATGTTTGCGATGGGCGACACCGAAATGGCGGTCGCTGTCCGTGGCGCCGACGGCAAGCTATCAGGTGGCTTCGTCTTCGGTGAATACCTGCAGACGATCACCATCATGCCTGATAGCCCAAGCTGGCCCATCTTCGAAACGTGGGTGCTCACCTCAGTAACGGCAAAAGCAATCTTCCGATGCAACGCGACGATCATCATCCCTGCAACCGGCAAAAAGTACACGCTGACCAACGGCATCCTGCAGCGCACCAAGGCGATGCCTGATGCACAACGCGTACTGGCGGCGGGTACTTTCCAGATTAACTGGGAAAACGTCACCCCTGAAGCTTACAACCCATAAGGCAACACATGGCACGTAAAGAGATTTTCTACACCGTAGACACCAAAGGGCGCGACCTCGGCAAGGTGTTCTTCATCCGCGAGATGTCAGCAACACAGGCTGAATGGTGGGCAATTCGCGCCGGGATGGCGATGGCACGTAGCGGCGTTGAGTTACCTGATAACTTCGCTGACATGGGAATTGCCGCGATGGCAAGTACCGGCCTGAAAATGGTTTCACAAATCCCTGCCGCAGAAGCCAAACCGCTGCTGGATGAGCTCATGGAGTGTGTGCAATGCGTTCCAGATGCCAGCAATCAGAGCATCAAGCGCAAGCTCATCGATGATGACATTGAGGAGATCGCCACGCGCCTCAAACTTCGCATGGAAGTGTTCAAGCTTCACGTAGATTTTTTCACCGCCGCCGCCAGTTAGACATCCCACCAATGATGAGCGAGACCATCATAGGCCTTGCTGATTATGTCAACGTGCCTAAAACCATAGCTACCGTGCTTTCGTCAGGGAAGTGCTCTCTGACGGAGCTCAGCACGACGCTGGGCGTTGAGGACTTATGGTGGTGGCTGGAGATTATTACCGTGGATAACTACAACCGGATGGTGGCTAATAAGCAGGGTGATTAACAATGCCAACAATTATCGACTCTCTGGTTGTAACGCTTGGTCTCGATCCGTCAGGGTTCAAGAAAGGCCAGAAGGATGTGAAGGGTGGTTTAGATGACACCCGCAAGCAGGCAGAGCAGACAGCGAAGGACATGGAGGCCGCAGGTAAAAGAGCGGCCTCTTTCTTTGGCTCAATCCGCACTGAGCTGCTGGCACTGGTAGGCGTTACCTTGTCAGTACAGGGCTTTAAATCGTTCGTGGCCGGCATGACAAACGACCTGATGCGCCTTGGCATTCAGTCGCAGTCTCTGGATATTTCTGCAAAAGCTCTGGATGGCTGGGAGCGTGCGGCAAGCGCTGCTGGCTCAAGCGCTGAGAAGATGACCGGCACACTGAGCAACTTTCAGGATGTGCTGACGCAAATCAGAACGGGCGGCGGGCAGGACAATCCACTGTTCGCGGCGCTTTCATCGTTCGCCGGCGCCACCGGTGCAAACTTCGATTATCAGAACGATAACTCCGAATCGATCATGCGCAAGATTGCTACGAACTGGACCAAGCTGAATAAAGACGCTCAGCGCCGTTTGGGCAGCATGTTCGGTTTCGACAATGCAACACAGCAAGGGCTATCTAACGGCTCTCTGGTGCGCGATGCAGACCGCTTTGCGCAGATATCCAAAGCAACGGACGGGGCAACCAAGAAGGCGCTGCAATTTAACCGCCGCCTGGAAGAGATGAAGCAGAACTTCTCCGCAGCTGCGCAGGTGCTTTATGAAGCGCTCATTCCCTACGTAGAAAAGCTCATCCCGATAATTGAGAAGATCGGCATCTGGATAGCCGAACATGGACCAGAGATCGAAAAGTTCTTCACTGATTCTGCCGCCGAAGTAAACAAGGTGGTTGATGCTGTCGGTGGATGGCAGAACGCACTGGAAATACTGGCTGCGTTTGTCGTTGGAAGTTGGGCGCTGAAGATGCTTTCAGGCATTGCAAGAGTTCGCGGCGGCTTTGCTCCGTTGCTTGCTGCAATCGCAGCTGTAAGTGCGTGGGATAAGCTCGGCTCGAGCGATGAAGAAGCCAAAAAGGAAGGTAAAACCACCGGTCAGTACCTGATTGACAAGATGAACAACAATACCGGCAGCACCGGCGGCATTATGGGCAAGGCTGATGAATGGCTCAAAAAGTCATATGCATGGTGGGATTCAATCAGCAAGACCGGCGATGCAGATAACAAATATGACGCATACGGCACTAAGCCACGCGGAATTCGCAACAACAACCCTGGCAATCTGAATTTTGCAGGTCAGGCTGGCGCCACGAAAGAGGGCGGAGAAAACGGTAGATTCGCCGTCTTTAGCAGTATGCAGGAGGGCATTGCAGCACTTCACAGACAGCTCAAGCTCTATTTCAGTCGCGGCGTAGATACTGTCGAGAAAATAGTTAATAAGTATGCGCCAGCCAGCGATGACAACAACGTATCCGCCTACATCAAGCAACTTGTCGGGGCCACCGGAAAGCAGGCGGATGAAAAGCTTGATAGTGGCGATCAGGAAACAGTGTTCAAGCTGATTCGCGGCATTGTTAACCATGAGAATGGCAAAGGCTACGTAAGCGATCGGGACATCCTTAGCGGCATTCAGCTCGGTTCGGCGGCATCGGTGACCCGTGACACAGCCATGCAGCCACAGTCTGGACCGAAGACGGACATTCACATCGGTGAAATGAAAGTGCAGAGCAATGCATCAAGCATCGATGCGCTGGCTCAGGACGCGCAACGCAGCATAAGCCGCAACAGCCTTCTTGTGCCATCTATGTCAGGTCAGGGTGGATAATGAACTTTTCTCTGAACGAAACAACACTACTGAATGCCGTGCAGGGTGGCGGCATTTTCTCAGTCATCAACAGCATTATCAGCCCAAGCTTCGGCATTTACTTCAATGATGGAACCGGTAAGGCCATAAACCCTACATCGTTTCTTGGCATAGAGTATGGCGCTGACGCATCAGTTGTGTCTGCGCCTATCGAAAGTGGCTCTTATAGCTCGTACAACAAAGTGAAGCGTCCGCCGGTTATTCGCGTGCTGTTTGTCCTTGAAGGCTGGTCTGCGTTATCTGGCTCCCTACCAAATCTGACCAATTTCTCGCTAACGAGCCGTTCCGACATGCTTGCTGCGTTGGACGAAATGGTCGGGGCGGCAAAAACGTATGATATCGAAACCCCCGATACCACCTACGAAAAGTACGACCTTGTGCGATACAACTACCGATGGTCTGATCGCGATGTGACGCTATTGACCGTCGAGGCAATTTTCCAGTCCGTTCTGGAAGAGGCGGAGGTGACGCTAACCAGCACCACCGCACAGAGCAAAACCACCTCGAACGCTACCAGCCAGGCATCCAGCGCGGTGACTGAGAAAGTGAATTCCTCTACCTCAGAAGCCACGCAAAGCAACGTTTCATCGGCGCTAACCGGCCTGAAAAACTCTGTTTCCAGTGCCTCCACTACGGTGGCAAACAAGGTATCTTCGGTAGCCAGCAACATCACGCAGACGACTACGGCATCCATCAACGGTGCCGCAACCTCAGCTATCAACAAGCTTTCATCATCCGTCACTGAACTGGTTAAGGTAATCACCTGATGCAGACAATCACATTGCAGGCCATTAAGGCGCAGGAGATGACCGTCAGACTTGGCGATCAGTCAGTAACCCTTCGCATCTACCAGCGGACTACCGGACTATATATCGACATCGGCATTGATGATTTGTGGATAGCGCAGGGTGTTATCTGCATCAACGGTAACAAGTTGGTCCGATATTCCCACCTTGGGTTCCGGGGTGAGTTGTTCTTCGCTGACACGAAGGGAAGTGATGACCCGACTTACGATGGCTTGGGTGATCGCTTCCAGCTCTTTTACGCCACTGCTGAAGAAATGAGCGCAGCCGCATGACTTACAAAAAACGCAGCCTGAAGTTTGAGTTCAAACTCAAGGAAGGGAAGTTTGATGATAAAGGAAACGACACCTTAACCATCGACAATGTTAAAGCTGAAATGGAAATTGGAGCTTATGGTGGCGTGTCTGGTTCAACATTAGATTGCCGGCTATTCGGATTGAGCCTGGAGTTAATGGCGAAGCTTAGTTACAAGGGGATTCAACTTGATGGCGCAAAGCAAAACATGCTCAAAATATGGGCTGATGGAAAAGTTGTTTTCTTTGGATCTATCACAAATTGCTTTGCAGACTTTAATCAAATGCCTGACGCTCCATTAATCATCAGCGGCAATGCTACAGGCTACGAGCAATCAATCCCAGCCTCGCCATTTAGCGCAAGTGGGAGTGTCGATGTTGCTGATGTAATTACGACCATTGCAAAAAGCATAGGGTATACCGTTGTAAACAGTGGTGTGAGTTACAAGATTTCAAATCCTTACTTCGATGGAAACCCAATAGAACAAATAAGGAAGGCATGTAAGGCTGCTGGAATTAATTATGATCCAAGATTGGGCGTCATTTTTATTTGGCCCCAAACGGGCGCTGTAGATGATGTGAAGCCTTTAATATCACCCTCTACCGGCCTTCTCGGTTACCCTGTTTTCAGTAATTACGGAGTTACTTTCCAATGTACTTATAGTGATTTGATTGTGATTGGACGCAGGTGCCAGCTTGAAACTTCCCTACCCAATGCGAGCGGTATTTATACGATACATGCTGCAACACATCACCTCACATCCTGGACGGAAGGCGGACCGTGGACGACTATATGCCGAGGTTCTATTGCTCAGCTAACCGATATAAGGCAATGACATGCAAAACGCATTCACAACGACCCCACAGGATACATCCACAGAGGCAAATGTTCAGGAATTCATCTTTCAAAGAATGTTGATGAGCAATGCATTTATAACTCTTGCAGTTGTTTCTGAAGTTTCTAATGAAGGCGAAGTTGTAACGGTCAGGCCTCTTGTTGAAGGCTTTACTGGTAATGGCGACAGAATACCCAAGACAGAGATTTATGGAGTTCCAGTGTGGAGGCTTCAGCGCGGAGCAAGTGCTGTGATTATGCCCCCTGTTGTTGGTGATATTGGAATTATCGCCATATGTGACCGTGACATAAGTGGGATAAAGGCAACCAAAGAATCATCACTACCCGGCTCCAATCGTACACACAATTACGCTGATGCAATTTATTTAGGCGGGGTGCTTAACTCTGAGCCGAGCCAATATGTGAAATTCTCGAATGATGGTATAGATATAGTTTCACCCCTAACTATAAATATTAACAGCAATGTGGTTTCCATCAATGCTGAGAGCAGGGCGGAGATTAACTCCCCCCAAATTCTGCTTAATGGGAATGTTGGTCAGGGGGAAGGGAGTTATGCGGGTGAGGCTCATTTCAAAAATAAAGTCACCTCTGACGTAGATTTTCAGGCTGGTGATATTTCTCTTATTGGCCATAGAACGGATGGGGTGCAGCCGGGTAGTGGCAAATCAGGATTGCCTACCGCATAGACCGTCCGTATCCCCAATACATAGCCCCTGCTACTGCTTTGTACTGGAATGGGTCAGTAAAATTATCCTGAATGCTATATAGGTGACGATCAATTATTGATTGTGGCTGGCCTGATAATCCTGCTTCATATCCTGAGACGCAAGCCTGAGCAGCCATTGCGGCCCACTGCTCCGGTGTCTCTGATACTGATGAAGGGTTAGTTCCATAGTATTTCATAGCCATCTGATAATAAGATTTAGAACTGGTCAAAGCGTAATCACTACATCCAGTATCTTTCGCGGTCTGATTGGCTTTTTCATTTGCTAACTTCTGCTGAGATGCCATTTTTTTTTCAATTGCTACTGTCCTTTCGCGATCGGATGCATATTGCTTTTTTTGAGTCGAATTGATTACGGTTGAATTGGATGAGCACGCAGAAATGGATGATAGGGCTAAGGCTATAATCAGATTTCGTTTCATAAGTCACCTATAAATTATGTTAACTAATATGCTAGCCGTTTGGCTGCGCAATTACATGCAATTTTATTGAAACCCGCTTCGGCGGGTTTTTTATTGCCGGAGAAAGCATGCTAACCAAATCACTTCAGCTAAACACCGAAGCATGGGACATCACTCTGGATGGCGCAGGCAACCTCGCATCGACTGCAAATCCCTACGCGGTGGCACAGGACGTTGCGTGCGCCTGCAAGACGTTCTTGGGTGAAGCCTGGTATGACACCACGCTCGGCATTCCTTACTACCAGCGCATCCTCGGACATTGGCCAGGCACGCAGCTAATCAACACCAAGATGCAGTCAGAGGCGTTGAAACTGGATTACGTCCAGACCGCAACCTGCACGACCGTCATTGGCAAGCAGAACCGCGTAGCTTCCGGCGTTATGACCATAACCGACACGAACTATAACCAGAGCACCATCAATTTCTGAGGCCAACATGGTAGATGAAGTAATTGTCACAACCTCAGTGCCGGCGGCAACGTTCTCTGACATTGGCCTCTCCGTTCCTGATGAGAAAGATATTCTCGACGGGCGACTGAGCGATCTGGATGACGCGCTTGGCGGCGGGATGAGCAAAAGCCTGACGACGCCGCAGGGTCAGATTGCCATGAGTGACACGGCAATTATTGCGGAAAACAATGACCAGAAGCTGGCGATCGTAAATGGCATCAACCCCGATTATGCATCCGGACGATTTCAGGATGCTATCGGCCGCATTTACTTCATTGACCGCATAGCGGCGCAGGGGACCACTGTAACTGCCACGGCAACCGGATTGGTTGGCACATTAATTCCTGCTGGTAGCGCTGCGCAGGATGACGCGGGTTACATCTACTTCTCGCTTGTTGACGCCACTATCCCTGCATCGGGCGCAGTCGATATCGTGTTCCAGAATCAGACAACTGGCGCTATTGCCTGCCCGATTGGCTCACTGAACACGATTTATCGAGCGGTTAACGGCTGGTCAGGCATCACAAATGCCGCCGCCGGTGTGCCTGGTAATGCGGTAGAGACTCGCTCCAACTTCGAATACCGACGTAAGCAGTCGGTAGCGTTAAACGCAAAGGGTACTCCCGAGTCAATTTATGCTGCAGTGCTCGATGTGGATGGTGTTGTGGATGCATATGTCTGGTCGAATCACTCTGGCGAGACGGTAAATATCGGCTCCACAAATTACCCGGTACCAGCGCACAGCGTTTATATCGCCGTTTATGGCGGTGAAGCCGATGATATTGCGCAGGCCATCTACGTGAAGAATCAGGCTGGTTGCGGCATGGTTGGCAACACATCAGCGGTGGTTACTGATACATCACGTGGCACCAATATTTCGCCGAAATATACGATGACATGGAACACGCCATCGCAGACGCGAACCTACTTCAAGGTGCAGCTGGAGAACACTTCATCACTTCCTTCTGACATCGTCAGTCAGGCGCAGGAGGCGATTATCAGTGCGTTCAATGGCAACAGCGAGTTAGTTCCAAAGGCACGTATCGCATCGAAGGTTTTCGCCGGAGGTTATTACTCAGTGCTGAACAACATCGACACTGCATCCGTAAACGTCCTGTCAGTGACCATCAGCATCGACGGCACGAATTACAGTCCATCCGTTGAATACGGCGTTGACCAGATACCTTCCCTCGATGCCAATGACATAAGCGTAACCCTCGTATGAAGAATGTGAGAGACACAATCCTCACACAATACGCCGCAAGCCCTAACCTCCGAAGCCTGATTGAATCATTCAATACCACGATGGATATGACGGAATTCACCGAAGAATTCCTCTCAACCATCTGGGATATCTCTACGGCTGAAGATTACGGGCTGGACGTGTGGGGCAAGATAGTCGGCGTGTCCAGGCTGCTTAACGTGCCGCAGCAAACAACCAATTTCGGGTTCGACGAAGCGTTCATAAGTGCGAACGACGACTCTCCAAAGCCGTTCGATGAAGCTCCTTTTTATGAGGGGCTTCAGCTAACCACAACGGTCAGGTTGGCTAATGATGGCTACAGAAAACTCATTCTTGCCAAAGCAATGGCGAACATAACTGATTGCTCAATTCCTTCGCTAAATAACGCACTTAACTACCTATTCGAAGGTGAGGGTGATGCTTTCGTAGCAATCACCGGCGTTATGTCGATGAGCTATGTATTCAGCTTCAACCTTTCCCCGGTTGAATGGGCTATTTTGCTCAACTCCAATGCGATCGCCAAACCTGCAGGTGTGAGCGTCAGCATTATGTCACTCGATTTTAATAACACATTTGGCTTCGCCGAGGCTGACCTTCAGCCATTCGAAAGCGGAACATTCTTCCCTGATTCAGGAATTCAAAATGCAAACCAGCTCACAGCCTAAATTACTTCCCATCCCGTTCGCTGATGCGGGTTCAAAGCAGGACATTCCCAACGACTCTCAAATTGGCATTGTTGCTGGTCGAGCGTCTTATAATGATGGGTTCCCTCCGCTTACGAGGACACCTCTTGCTGGCGGAGGCGTGCCGCCGTTTGGCACCGACTTTAACGGCGTGTTCAACGACATCACCGCTGCAATTCGCTGGTCACAGGCGGGCGCCGGTTACCCATTCAATGCGGCATTTAATACTGCCGTAGCTGGCTATCCTAAAGGCGCCAGAATTCCAAACTCAACACTGGATGGCTTCTGGCTAAACACCACAGATGGAAACAGTACGAATCCTGAAAATACCACGGCCGCATTAACTGGATGGGTTCCATCTGACAATTATGGAACCACTGCTATCACTGGTCTTTCTGGATCTAGCGTCACCCTTACAACGCTTCAGGCGTCAAAGAGCAGAATTACCCTTACAGGAACATTGACTGCCAACATCAACATTATTGTGCCTGCATGGAGAAAAAACTGGACTGTTGTTAATGGCGCTACGGGAGCATTCTCTGTCACTTTTAAAACCCCTTCTGGCACGGGCGTGTCCATTCCTTCAGGTTCTACTTCATATCTTGTGGGTGATGGAACGAATATTACAACAGATCTAGGCACGGCCGCTTTTAGAAGTGTGGGTGTAGGAATTAACCAAATACCCGATATGAGTTATTTTGTATCTTCTCTGGTTGCAGGCGGGGGTTACCAGAAACTTCCTGGCGGTTTGATTATTCAGTGGGGTAATGGATTATTCACCAATCAAACAACAACCACCGTGACATTACCCATAGCATTTCCGAATGCTGGTTTTACTGCGGTTGCTTGTAAAGGTGCTTCAATTACTCTTTCTGGAGAATATGGGGTGGGCGCGCAAATAAAAAGCAACTCAACCATGGATATAAGCAATAGCGGCGGCACTACAGGTGCTAATAAAGGTATTTGGTGGATAGCTTTAGGATATTAAAATGAAGAAATTTTCTGCTTTAGAAAACGCTTTTTATGACACAGATATTAACACTGAAATTCCGAATGATGCCATTGATATCAGTGAGGATTTATGGAGATCAATGTTAAACGGCCAAGCTGAAGGGAAGGTTATAACTAGCACCAAAAAAGGGGAACCCTTACTCATCGAACGAATATTGAGCGACGATGATAAAGAAGCAATTCAAATGAAAGCAGTTGAATCTAACATTGCTCTTAAGAAATCGCTATTGGACGAAGCAACTCAGTATCGTGATATTTTACAGGACGCAGTAGATGAAGGTATTGCAACTGATGAAGAGAAGGCCGCCCTGTCAGTCTGGAAGAAATATAGAGTTACTTTAAGCCGCATTGATGCAAACACTGCAGATGTGATTGATTGGCCGGAAATCCCGGCCAATACAAACTGATGTTAAGCCTCTTTAGTACAGGTTGCCTCGAATTTTGATGCAACCTTTTTACCATATAAAATAAATGGCTTTTCAAAGTGCTTATAACTCATTAGGGATATAAAGCATATTGCGTACCACACGAAAGTCTGAATTGCATAATATGCAACATCATTATTCTGTATCCCATAGTGAAATGATGCTTTATTCATAATAAACCATGCAATTCCATGCAGCAGATAGATGCTATAACTGGCATCACCCAACACCACAAACCCTCGCGTCGAAAGCATGCCAAAGAGGTTCCCACCTTTAGCAACCAGTAAGAAAAACACCCCAATCAGAACAAATGAAGTCAAGTTATAGGCTGAGTGAATATTTGATACAAACAGGCAGTAAATGAGTATCAATGAAGCAAGTGTGCTTTTTATTATAGAATTTGATGAAGAAATTATTTTCAGGTTCTTGATGAGCACTCCAGCCGCAAAGAACAAAAGTAATGAAGCGTGATGTATAGGTATATTAAAAAATTCAGCCGTGTGGGCAAGAATAGATATTGCAGCAATGCAAATACCTACTGTGTAGGTCTTATTAAATGCAAAAGAAAGTAATGGTAGTGAGAAGTAAAAAATCCACTCCCAGTAGAGTGTCCACATTACGGCAGCGCCAATGAATTGCGCATCCTTATAGCCATAAATAGGTGGTTTAACGCCTGACAGGCCACCATCGAACCAATATATAACATTGCTAAAATCGGCATTGTTGCCAAGCTTGATGCCAACATACGTTGCTATTGATATACAGATTATCGCAGAAATGTAAGTCAGAGGTACAACTCTAAAAAATCTTTTTATAAAAAAAGATATCCAGTTAGTATCTTTCTTTATGTCGCCGAAAAGATAACCAGTTATCATGAAAAATACAGCAACACCAAATTGTCCCATGTAACCTAAAATAGGGTCATTAAGCGCCCATTTGCCAGTTTCAAAGTACGCTTTAGATATATCATTGTGGTGAAAAACAACGAATGCAGCTAAGAGATATCTCAACCCGTCTATGTTTAATTCTCTGTTTGGTTCGATTTTATATTTTTTTGAACCAAATATAAAAGAAGCAGAAATTATACAAAAAAATACCCATACCAAATGAAAGTTCATTTCTTATAACTCATCCTATGTGAATAAGTAAAAATATTAGACTAATCAAATATTTCTCTAGCTTACCGACACTCATTATATAAGGCAATGAGTACCTGATCACAAAAAAGCCCCGGCGACGGGGCAGGTTAAGACCGCGTCCATCTTCATGCAGGCTGCGGGGTGTGTGGTTAAAGCTTAGTCACCCACTCCGCATCCGCCCATCTAAATTCCCTTCCTCGCCAATCCCTTTGCAAAAACCCCCATCAATCGACTTGATCGATCCTGCCGATCGATATTACTGTATTTATATACAGTACCTATCAGGGAGGGAGATGACCATGCCCCGCGACTACGAAATCAAAGACGCCTTCAGGTTCGCTATCAAACGCGATGCTGCTGGCCGCTACACCGTAAGCACACTCGACTTTGTCAGTGAACTTGAGCGCCTTAACTGGCATTACACGCCACGGCAGGCGAATAACTGGATCGAGGCTCACAAGTCTGTCTTCCGGGATATTTCGACATCGGAAGGTGAGGAGCGCGTGTTTCAGGTGTTCAATCCAAACGGCGGCATGTGATGTTTGCGCTCGTTGACGTGAACTCGTTTTACGCCAGCTGCGAGACGGTGTTCAGGCCTGATTTGCGCGGTAAGCCGGTTCTGGTGCTCAGCAACAACGACGGTTGCGTAATCGCCCGCAGCGCGGAAGTTAAAGAGCTGAAAATCCCTATGGGTGCGCCTTACTTCAAGCTGAAGGACGAAATCCGCCGGCACAAGATTCACGTATTCAGCAGCAACTATGCGCTGTACGCCGACATGAGCAACCGGGTGATGACGACGCTGGAGCAGATGGCGCCATCGGTTGAGGTGTACTCCATCGACGAAGCATTTCTCGACCTGACGGGCGTTCGAAATTGTCGTGTACTGGAAGACTTCGGCCGCGAGGTGCGGGAGCGAATCAAGCGAGATACGCATCTGACCGTCGGTGTTGGCATTGCCCAGACCAAGACGCTGGCCAAGCTTGCCAATCACGCAGCCAAGAAGTGGAAGCAGACCGGCGGCGTCGTTGACCTGTCGAATGTTGATCGGCAGAAAAAGCTGATGGCGCTGGTACCGGTAGAGGATGTTTGGGGCGTCGGCCGGCGAATCAGCAAGAAGCTGAACGCGATGGGCATCATCACCGCCAAAGACCTGTCGGAGCAGAGCACATACATCATCCGAAAGCACTTCAATGTTGTGCTGGAGAGAACGGTGCGTGAGTTGCGCGGCGAGCCATGTCTTGAGCTGGAAGAGTTCGCGCCGACGAAGCAGCAGATTGTCTGCTCCCGTTCATTTGGCTCACGCATCACCGAGTACATGGATATGCGCCAGGCGGTTTGCTCATACGCAGAACGCGCGGCGGAGAAGCTGAGGCGTGAGCGCCAGTATTGCCGACAGATAGCGGTGTTCGTCCGTACCAGCCCGCACGCAGAAGGCGAAGTGTTCTACGGCAATCAGGCAATGGGCAGGCTGCTAACGCCGTCCAACGACACACGCGACATCATCCGTGTTGCTATGCAGGGTCTCGACCACATTTGGCGAGACGGGTGCCGGTATATGAAAGCAGGCGTGATGCTGGGTGACTTTTACAGCCAAGGCGTCTCGCAGCTCAATCTCTTTGATGAATTCAAGCCACAGGCCAACAGCGAATCGCTGATGCGTGTCGTTGACGGTCTCAACCAGAGCGGGAAGGGGAAATTATGGTTTGCAGGACAGGGTATCCAGAAATCCTGGGAGATGAAGCGAGAAATGTTGTCGCCGGCATACACCACCAGACTGTCGGACCTGCCAGTGGCGAAGTGACGTTTCTGCTTCAGCCGCTGCAGCACATCCTGTCTACGCGTGAGACTTCCAGCATAGTGGAGCTGAATGGCCGCAGGTGCATAATCGATAAGCAGCGTTACCCGGTAAACGGTGACACTGTGCTGATTGATATGTCAGGTATGTATGAGTGGGCGATGATCATGATTCATCCTCGACGACTCATTACCGATGATGGCGCATTCCTGATGGACGACCTGCTGGAAGATATTGCGGTGGTGGGAGTGGTGACGCATGAAATCACTACCATGCATGAGGATGACAGGCCGACAATTTAGAGTTAGGGCATATACAGGGCAAAAAATTACCGCAAAGCAACTCAAAGCCACGCGCGGCAAAGAATCAGTTTGCGGTAATGCATTGCTAAACCTTAGGGCACCGTATAGCAACTTACTGTATTAACTACACCAACTGGTTTCATGAGCATGCAGGTTTAGTTTCTTTCGGGTATTTCTTTCGGGTATAGTCCAGCGCGGTAATGGTGTTATATCAGGCGGGAAGGTTGCTGCATCACAGTGAGTACACCGCCAAACGCGCTGCCTTATTTTGAGAAGAGGATTCTCACGTGAAGAAAACCCTGCTGTTTTTAATCGCTATTGTCCTGCTCACGGGATGTGACAAGGATGACGCGACTTACTACCCGCAAATGAAAAATTTTGCCTATCTGTATCAATTCGAAGCGCTGCCCGGCAAAGTCAAAACGACCCATCAAACGCTGTTTACCGCCGACGGCCAGCAGATCTTCGAAGTGAATGTCGATTTCGACCGCAACGGCTGTCCGACGCACGTGAAATCGGTGCGCAAACAGGGCGAAGTGATTGATGTCACGCGCGATGGCGACCAATTAAAAGGCAGTGAAAACGGTCAGGACGTGGTGGTGACGCTGGATAAGAACTGCGCCATGGTGAAGAAAGTCACGCCGACCATGACCGTGGATATTGCCTATAACAAACAGGGTTTGGTTGAGCAGATCTCATCGCCCGCCTCCGATGCCGCGTTTCACCTCGCTTATAACAGCGCCGGTGAAATGGCGGTATTGAGTATTACCCAGGCCGGAACGGAAGTGTCGCGTGCTACAGCGGTGCGAGCAGAAGATAAGAGAAAGATCTCTGACGTGGTCACCACGGTGAAGCGAAATGACCAAATTAAAACCGTCAGCAATGTCTGCAAATACAAACACGACGTTCCCTATTATTGCGACATTATTAGCGTTGACGCGGCAGGCAACGTGATTGATAAGCAGTATGGCAATATTGAAGTAACGTATTACTGATTGGTGGGGTCGCCATGCATGGCGACCAACACTATTTAATCTCAGGCCACGCCACAGCCGGGAATCCATTCAGCAGCGGATAAGCAAACAGGAAACCCTGGAACTGGCTAATGCCTGCGGCTTCCAGCCACATCCACTCTTCAGCTTGCTCGACACCTTCGGCAATCACCGTAATCTCCAGCGATGCGCAGCACTTAATGATGGCGTGCATGATCGCCTGCTTCGGTCCGCTTTTGTGCACATCGCGGATCAGCTCGCGATCGATTTTGATTTTGTCCGGCTGAAATTTTGATAACAGCGACAAGCCAGCAAAACCGGCACCAAAATCGTCCAGCGCCAGGCTGATACCTGCCGCTTTCAACTTTCTCACTTCGGCAGCAAACTCATCCGAGCGCGAAATGATCTCATTTTCGGTCACTTCGACGATCACCTGTTGCGGCACCAGCCCGCTGGCGTTGATCTCGGTAAGCAGGAATTCCACCGCGTTTGGCACCGTCACCAGTGACATCGGCAGCAGATTGATCGACAGACGATGCTCGCCAATCCCCAGTTTGCTCGCCACGCGAAAGGCCAGACGTTTCGATTTGATATCCGCGTGATAAATCGCTTCGCCGCCAAACGCGGAGAAATACTCATCGGGTGAGCCACCGTTTGGCGTGCGGATCAGCGCTTCAAACGAAGTGACGCGGCGCGCGAAGGGATCGATGATGGGTTGAAAAGCAAAGCGGCAATCCTGCAGGCTCTGATCGATACCCTCCAGATCGTTCTGCCATTCAATATCCGGAACAAATTCCCATGTATTAGCTGGCGGGATCTCGAAGTAGTTCTCTTTGTCGCGCGCCACCACGAAGGTACGCAAAAACTGCAGCGCGCGATCTTTGTAGGTAAGCTGATAACGCGAGGTGCCTTTATCCAGCACGGCTTGCAGCACTGTGTCTTTGTCATGCTCGCGCAGATCGAACAGCTCCATGCCGACTTTGCCAAAACGGCGTTCAGGCGCGAAGTCGTGCATTAACTCCACCAGATTATGGTGGCGTGCGTCCTGACAAATACGCTTGTATATGCCCTGAACGGACTCGCGCGGTCCTTCCAGCAGCTGGAAGAAGTGCAGGCCGTCGAACAGCAGGATGCCAGTAACGTCGAAGTTTTTGTTTTTGCTATTGGCTTTAGCAACCATATCTTCGAGCGTTTTGATTGGCACGTGATCGTGCAGATGGCTGCGGTAAATAATTGTGGTGAGCATCGAGATTGTCCGGATAATTTATTATTTTGCGGCTAGATTAGCAGCCTTACCGCGGGGTCTGTCCATAGCTTCCCGCGATCAGGCTAAACTTTTTTTATTATAACAGCTTAAGCGAAGCGGCTAGCCGCTTCGGTAACGTCGCAATTCCATCAGCGTGCCGATAATTTCTAGCGCCGAATCCGCCGAATGCAGCTGCGGAAAATCATCATTCAGCGCGCGCAATGTGAAGATCTGCTCATCCTGCTGTTGCGTTTGCAGGCGATAAATCCGCACTCGTGCCACGCCATCCACCAGCGCCAGCACCACATCGCCCGGCTGCGGCTGAACGTCAGGATCAAAGATCACTTTGTCACCGGGCCGGTAATCGGGCTGCATCGCCTGATCGTCTATCGTGACCGCCAGCGCGCCATCGCTCAACTGACTCTCGCTGTAGAGAAAGTGCGCAGCCTGCTGTTTGAGCAACAACCGTTCTTCGCTCAACCACGCTGACGCTTGCGCCAGGCTAATCAATGGCACCGCCGCAACCGGTGCGGCTTTGGCGTGGGTGGCAAATACTTCGCCATCCCCGTCGATAATCCATGCCGCCGTGCATTGCAGCCACTGCGCGAGCCGCAGCAAATTCTCGCCACGCGGTACGGTTTCCTCTTTTTCCCACTGCGATACAGCCACATGCGACACCCCAATGATTTTGGCCAGCGCCTGCTGCGTCAACTGTAGTGCTTTACGTCGTGCCCGGATGCGCTCACCGGAAGATTCTTTTTTCATCATCTTGACATCTCCTGAAGGAACGACTTAAGTATACTTAAATTCATAAGTTAAAGTAAACTTAAATTCAGGCGTTGACCGCGAAGCTGGCAAGGGTGGTCAGCGTGCTTATGGGGCACATCCCTTGCCAGGGGTGAGAGGTGAAGCATGGAAAGTAGTTTAGTCACCAGCGTAGGTGCGTTGCTTCTCGGCGGCGGCGCAGCAGCTGTGTTCTGGAAACCGTTAATGGCGGGTATCGCCGCGATCGTCACCAGCAATCGTGCCGGTGGGGAGATCATCACCAGTTACAAAGAACAGGTGATGCTGCTCAAAGAAGGTCACGCCTTGATGCGCCAGGAAAACGATGAATTGCGCATCCGACATGACAAAAACCTGCGGCGTATCTCTTCGCTGGAAACCGATCTGCGGCTGATAAAAAACGCCCTGAGCATTTTGCTGGCCACCACGGAAGCCGAGCACAGCGATAAGTTTCGCAGCCAGGTTAACCAACTGATTACCACTCTGGAGGAGAGTCGTGATGATGCAGATAAACAGTGAGTACGTAGTGAAAAACCATCGGCGCCAACTGTTCTTCGGCGGCTTTTTGCTGATGTTGTCGTTGATGTGCGTGGCGATGACGGTGCTATTCCTGTTCGTCAGTAACAGCGCCAATCAGCGTGTTGAAGAGATTCGACAGCAATATCGAACCATATCGGAACGACGTGAAGCGCGCGTGGCGGAGCTTACCAGCCAGCTGGTGGCGCTGCAGAACAAGCTCGATGGCACCATGAAGCACCCGGTCAGCAATCCGGCTGACAAAGGGAAACCGGCAGAAGGAGAGAAGTCGTCACCTCAACCCAAGCGTTAAGGAGGGCATCATGCGAATTACCCCATGGATTGCAGCCCGTCTTGCCCGACTGCGATCTTTATTCAGTAAGAAGGAGAGCATTATGAGCGATCAAACTGTCATCAATCCAACCAGCACCATCGCATCGTCACCAGCGGAAGATTTTGCCAACGAAGTCGCCACGCCCGTTGCTGCACCGACGGCGACCGCAGCACCTGAAGCGACGCCTGCTGTAATAGCAGAAGCACCACCTGAAGTTGCGCCGGCAGCGGCACCGGCACCGGCTACGGCACCCGAGGCGATAACCGCTGCACCCGCGGAGGTGGCGGCCACTGCCGCGCCTGAGGCGGTAACGCCTGCGCCAGCCGAGGTTGCGCCGCCCAGCGAACCGGAAGTCGCTGCTCCCGCTGCAGCCGATGCGCCGCCAGCCGCCGCAACGGCGCAGAGCCACGACGGGACTCAGGCGTTCTCAGAAGGCGTGAAGGATTTTGTCAGAGCGTTTAGCTTTGTCGAGCAGGGCGTAATCAAGCTGGGCGATGCCGCGAAGGATGAGCTGATTGATCTGGCGAGGAAGTATCTGTAATGCCTGACGACTCAGCATCGGGGACCGGGATGTCCCCTGTTTACTAACAGGTTTTAGTCACTTCCGATTATTCCTAAGGCAGCTTCGATATTTTGCACTACCTTTAATCATTCAAGCGTTATTTAAATCGTCTTATTAAGCGAAAAGGAAGATAGCATGAGTGATACAGAAACTGTAAAAACCAAAACTGAATACTTGCGTGATGTCACCTCCCAGCTTAAAGAGATGCGCCACTACGCGCAGACCAACACTGAGACGCTGTCTGCCCACTGGCTGGCGTTTGATGCGGGTGAGTACAAAGACACCGAATACGCGGGACGCTTCGACACCTTGCTGAACAAACAGGGTAAGCTGCTGGATGACATTGATGAGGCGATTCAGGATCTCGAAATCGCCATCAACCATGCCGAGCAGGAAAGCTAAGCGCCTAGCGTACTGGTGGCCTAATCGGCCACCAGCCACATTTCTGCCTCATCGAACATCTCTTCAACAATCCGCGCAACTGTCGCTTTATCGTTCTTACTCATATCAGTATCTATCGCGTTACGCTCCATCGGTTTGACGCGCACCTCAATATCGGGAAAGACGCGCTGTACACGCTTTTCCAACTCCTGCAAAATCATCTCGCGTGCACCCGGTAATCCGGCCACGTTACGCTTATCGTAAATCAACTCCACAAACATCAGGGTCGTTCCATTTATTGGATCGGGTGCGATATAGTACTGTAAATAAAAACAGGGGTAAATATGCGCCAACTGGTTATCGATATCTTATTGAAAATGGCAAAAATGGATGTGGAAGCAAAAGAGCTGGTGGCGCAGGTTGAGGCGCAGTCGTTATTGATTGCCGCGCTGCTGATTCAGGCGAAAGAGAATAACTCGTTGACTATTTCCGATACGGTGCAGGAGGCGATTGTTACCGCTTCGCGCGCATCGCAGGAATTTTTACAGTCCGATGTTGATCTGCTGCTGACCCACGTCAATCGTCTGCTGGCGGTGGCAAGTTATATCGAAGTAAAAGGGATTGAGCGGGAAGGGTAAGAAAAAATATTACCTCTGGAAGTGGAAATCCAGCAACACTTCCAGAGGCGGTGCAACAGCACCATTCGTTCAAGGACAATCTACGACTGACGTCGTGATGAGTAAGTTATACAAGTTTTCTCAACTTGTACAACTTTTTCCTGAACATTTTGTGTGGTTGGCGATGTATCTTTGATGCCGTTACAGTACGTGGCCGATTACAACTCGTTTTTGATGCAGAACTCTTCCCACGTCATGCCTAAGGCTTCTGCGTGAGATTTCAGATACTTTTCAATGGCATCCGCGGCAACGGCTTTATCGGGCTCCGCCAGCTGAATGGAAAACAACATGCCATCCAGCTTCTTCTGACGCAAAAATGCGGCATAAATACGTTCTGCATGCCAGTCGCGTAACTGCGCTAATGACAGGTTTGCCTGGCGGGCATCGCTTTCGGTGAGTTCATCCAGTGCAGACTGGAAATCGGGGTGAGCGGCGAAAAACATCGTGCGCGCCTGAGCGTAATACTCTTCTGGGGTTTTCATTCGGTGTTCCTGCGTATCAACTTGCGCGCTAGTGTAACGCGCGCATGTGGCCTTGTCAGTTTCCGATCTTACACAACATGGGCGTCGTAGCGGCGCAATTTATTGCGCGATAAAGCGCGCTGCTACGGTATGTGCAACTTGTGATCACAGCCTATCAATGCATCTGCTGATAAATCCGCGTCACATCTTGTTGGTTCTTCGCCAGCGTTTCATCCAGCGTCAGTTTACCGCTCAGCATATCCGCCAGATTCTGCCCGACGGCGTTACCCATCTGATCAAATCCGGGAATACTCACGTACTGCACACCCTGATAAGGCACCGGATTGAGCGTCGGCTGCTCGACGGTGGCCGAATCAATCGCCGCACGCACCTGCGCGGCATACGGCGCCAGGCGCTGATAGCTCGCCTGCTGATACGTCGAGTTGCGGCTACCCGGCGGCACCGCGCCCCAGCCGACGGTATCGGCCACTTGCTGGATATACTGTTTTGACGTCGCCCAGCTAATAAAGGCAATCGCCGCCTCGCGATTCGGCGTATTCGCCGGTACCGCCAGCGCCCACGACCATAACCAATTGGAGCCGTTACGCGTAATACCGCCCGGCGCAGGCGCAAAGGCCAGCTTATCGGCGACTAAAGAGATCTGCGGATTTACCAGCAAACCGGCTGCCACCGTACTGTCGATCCACATGGCACATTTGCCTTGCGCAGTCAGGCGCAGAATCTGGCCGAAACTGTTTTTCACCGTATCCGCGGGTCCATTCTGCTTCACCACCTGCAAATAATCACCCAGCGCCTCGCGCCACTCCGGCGAGTTGAGCGTCGGCTGCCAGTTTTCATCGAACCACTGCGCGCCATAGGCATTCGCCATGGTGGTCATGAACGCCACGTTATCGCCCCAGCCAGGCTGGCCGCGCAGGCACAAACCGTAAATGCCTTTCTGCGGGTCAGTGAGTTTGGCGGCGAAGTTTTTGATATCGGTCCAGTCGGGATTATCGGGCATGGTTAACCCTTTCTGCGCAAACAGGTCTTTGCGGTAGTAGGTCATGCTGCTTTCACCGTAGAACGGCAGGGCGTAGAGCGTTTGCTGGAACGACAGCGCTTTGCGCACTGGCGCGATGAGATCATCGCTGTCGTAATCGGCGGGCAGCTTATTGAGCGGCGCCAGCCAGCCTTTTTCACCCCACAGCGGCGCTTCATAGGTGCCAACGGTGATGACATCGAACTGTGCCTGGCCGCTGTTCATCGCCGACAACACCGCCTGACGCAGCGCGCCATCGTCCATCACATGCCATTGCAGTTTGACGTCAGGATGCTCCTGTTCGTAGCGCGTGGCGAGCTGCTGCATGATGGTCATATCGCCGTTGGCGATGGTGGCGATATTCAGCGTGGTCGCGGCGTGGCTCAGCAGCGGCGTGGCCAGCAACATAGCGAGAAGTTTACGCATCATCCCGCTCCTTAGCGCTGCTGCAGGCGGAAGAAGGCCATCTTCTCCACCAGCAATCCGGCATGTTCGCTAACGGTCTGGCTGGCGGCGCTGGCTTCCTGCACCAGCGAGGCGTTCTGCTGCGTCGCGCCATCCATCTGAATTACTGCGGTGTTGACCTGCTCAATACCGCTGGATTGCTGGCGGCTGGCCACGGCAATTTCACCGACAATGTCCACCACGCGCGCCACGCCCTGATTGATGTCATTGAGCATTGCGCCGGAACGCTGCACCAGCGCACTGCCGGCTTCCACTTTACCCACGCTGGCATCGATTAACGCTTTGATCTCGTGGGCGGCCCCGGCGGACCGCTGCGCCAGCTGACGCACTTCGGACGCCACCACGGCAAAGCCGCGTCCCTGTTCACCGGCGCGTGCTGCTTCAACCGCTGCGTTGAGCGCCAGCAGGTTGGTCTGGAAGGCGATCTCATCGATCACCCGGTTGATATCCGCGATGCGCTTGCTGGAAGATTCGATCTCCTCCATCGCGCTGACCGCATCACGCAGCACGCTGCTGCCACGTTCGGCCTGATGACGTACGTCGGTGGCCAGTTCGTTGGCCTGCGCAGCGTTATCGGCGTTGTGTTTCACCGTGGCGGTCATTTGCTCCATGCTGGCGGCGGTCTGTTCCAGCGAGCTAGCCTGCGAATGGGTGCGCTCAGAGAGATCGTCATTGCCATCGGCCATCTGACGCGCCGCATCACTCAGCGCAGTGGCGCTTTCGCCCACGTCGCGCACGATCTCCGCCAGACGCACATCCATGCGCAGCAGCGACTGCATCAGTTCGCCCATCTCATCGCGTGAAACGCTGCCAATATCGTGGTTCAGTTCACCGGCCGCAATTGATTCGGCCAGCTCGCGCGCCTGAGCAATCGAGCGGTTGATCGAGCGGATCAGCAGCCAGCCGAACACCAGCGCCACGCTCAGCCCGACCAGCAATATGATAATCAGGCTGTTACGCGCCAGCTGGTAATCGCTGTTGCTCTGCTGATAGGTGAGTTCCGCATGCTGGCGCATTAACGCATCAAGCTGATCGATGTCCTGTTGCAGCAGCTGACTGCCGCTGCGCAGGCGGGTTTCAATCACCACCAGCGCGCCGGACGGGTTGCCGCCCTTTAGCAGTTCACCGGCATCTTTCAGCGCGGTTTGCCAGCCATCGAGATGGGTGATGAATTGCTGGCTAAGCGGTTTGGTTTGCGCATCAAACGCCAGCTGCTGCCAGGTTTGGCGATCTTTGGCGATCTGCTCGCCGTACTGCGCGATGCGCGCCAGACGTTTCTCCACTTCGCTGCTGTCGGTCCAGTAGCGCAGGGCATCGAACAGGGTCGCGGATTGTTCCTGCACCATGCGATACAGGCGGGATGAATATTGCAGCGGTAACAGCTCATTCTGGTAGGCGTTTTGCGCCCGTTGATCGGCGGCGCGCAGGCCGATGATTCCCCAGATGGCGGCAACAATCAGTAAAATGCACAGCAGGCCAACAATCGATGTCAGACGCGCGCGAAGGGTCAATCGCATAACGGGATTCTCCGTAACGAAGGTGAGTGTGTAATCGGTCATTATTGTTTTTACAGGCACTTTTAACTCCAGAAGAGTTATCGGCGCAGAAGTGAGCAGCTTGAGGAAAATCATGTGGCGCGCAGCAGATACCTTGCGCAACCCGCGGGAAAAATTATAACGTAGCCGCCATTGATGCGAGTGTAGGGACCGAGAATGAAAAAGTGGATGATAGTGGCCGCGCTGGCGCTGAGTGGCTGTGCGCAGATCAGCAATTATGACCAGGCGGTGAAAACCCCGGCGCCGCTGGAGCTGCAGGGCAACTGGCAAACCGTGGGGCCGCAAAGCAAGCTGATCAGTAAGCAAGCGATGGGCAGCCTGATTATTGGTGCCGAAGGCGACACGCTGGATTGCCGTCAATGGCAGCGCGTGATTGCCAAACCGGGCAAATTAACGCGTCTGGGCGATGACTGGGTTAACGTGACGCGTCAGGTGCGCGTGATGCCGCTGGTGCTGGAGAACGGTGAGCTGCGTTACGATGGATTGAGACTGCGTAAAGTGGATCGCCCAACCGTTGAGTGCCAGCAGGCGCTGGAAGAAGTGGCGAAACGTCCGAATGAGGCGGTGATTCAGGATATCGAGCCAGAGATTATGCGCCCGGTTGTAATGCAAAAGTAAGCGCTTATCAACTTTGCTAGCGCGCAAATAAAAAAGGGTAAGAAGTGCACTCTTACCTTTTTTATTGATTAAAACCAAATTTCCCAGGAAAACATTCCATAATTAAAATCACACATACTTATTGTGTTGCAGCAGACGGCTGCGAACGTATTTCATCCATGCGAGAGCTAAGTAAACACTTAAGTTCGTTTTCATTGGCTAAAAGTTTATTCAACAGCGGGTGAATCTTTTTTTGGGTTATGGAAGCATAACCGTCGTTCAATTGTTCCATTAAGATGACTTCAACACTTTGCAGATAGATCATTTCGCTTTCAATTAAATCTTCCCAATGACCATTTTTAGCTTGCAGGATCATGGTGTTACTTTGTGATAACAGTTGCTCATACCATCCTAACAATTGATTAGATTTCATCGATAGGGTTCCTGCTGATAAAGATTTCCAATGGTATAACGTAGCTTAGCAGTCAAAATCCCTTTTATTGGCGATATTAAGAGGCATGATCGACCTCTTATTTTCACGTAAAGTCCATTAAAACGCTTTTCGAGACGTTATGACACATCTCGCGGCAACAACACTTTACCCGATAACTGGCTGTAGGCGTTCATTACCGTTTTTTGCTGAATATTGTTGCTGTTCAGCTGTTGCAACTGGCCCTGACGCTGAATAACTAATTGCTTCAACGCTTCTTCATTATCCAGCAACTGCTTCAAAAGAGGACGTAATTGGCTCAATGCATTCGGGCTTGGCGGGTTCTCCAGCGAAATGCGTTGAATTTCATTGACTGCGACAAAATAGCTGGGGTGCAACGTCAACAATTCATCCCAATTTTCGCTGCGCGCTAAACGCAGCAAAGATTGGCTCAACTCCAGCAGGCGTTGATAGTGCATTTGCAGCATAGGTGAAGTATTCATCATCCGGTTTCTCTTTCTGCTGTGGCGATTTCCAATGACTGTTTCCAGGCATCGGCAATGTTGCGCAGCAAAGTTTCAACTTCTTCTATTGCTTCAACATCATTGTGACGATTAGCGTGCACGATTCTGCGTTGCATATAGGCGTAAAGCGCGATCAAATTATCACTCAACTCATCGCTGCCTTCTTTCGGTAGACTCAGTCGAAGACCGTTTTCAATGATATTACCGGCTTTAGCTAGCGCGTTACCTTTACCTTCGATGTTGCCGTCCTGCATAAACAGACGGGCTCGAATTAATGCGCTGAGCGCCCCTTCAAACAGCATGGTCATCAGCTGTTCTTGGCTGGCGCTCATCACAGAGCTTTCCAGCCCGACGCGGGCATAGGCGTTAGCACCAGACTGGTTGTACATAACCTTTCCTTAGCTGCTGGATGAAGAAGACGTTGAGCTGAATTGTTGTGTCAGATAGCTCGACGTACTGTTCATTTGGGTGATCAAAGTGTTGAGCGCTGTGAACTGAGATTTGTAGCGCGCCATCGTTGCATCAATCGTTGTTTGCATTTTTTCGTAGCGATCGCCCAACTCATCCAATTGATTGTTAAAACCATCAATGGCGTTTTTCATCAGGCCTTCTTTACCGACCGATGTGCTGAGCATATCGGTCAATTTGGTATTGATCTGCGTGCCCAATCCGGTGGTTTTGCCGTCGCCAACGAAGAACTGCGTCACCGCCTGCGGGTTGTCAGTTAAGGCTGCGGTCAGTTTGGTGCTGTCTACTTTCAGGTTGCCGAGTGAACCATCAGTGCCTTTACTAGGATCGATGGTGACGCCCATTTGCGCCAAAATCACGAAGCTGCCGCCGCTTTGTACCTGAGTGATCATGTTGCTGAGCTGTGATTGCACTGAACGCACCGTGCTGTCACCCACTAACGCACCGTTGGACGTATCCTGATCGTCACCGGTGGCTACGCTGGTGTATTTGGTCACGCTGGCAATCACCGAGTTCACTTTGTTGTAGGCCGTGACGAAGTCAGTAATCGCAGTTTGTACTGCCGTAGTGGATTTGCCCACGACCAAGCTTTCATCAGACGTGGTCGCCGCTTTTAGCGTCAGGGTTACGCCATCAGGCGCGCCAGTGATGACGTTGCTGGCACTTTCCACATCAATGCCGTTCACTTTCAACATCGCGTTCTGCGATGCAGTTTGCACGGACATCGCGCCTGTGCCGCTGCCGCTGTCGAAACCGATAACGCCTTGCAACGTAGAGTCGTTATTCACGCTCAACGTGATGTCATTCGCGGTGCCGGTCTCTTTTGAGGTAATCAACAGACGGAAGTTGCCATCGCTTCCTTTAATGGTGGTGGCAGACACATTGGCACCGCTGGCGTTTATCGCTTTAACGACGCCGCTCAATGACAGTTGACCATCGTCAAGCTTAATGGTGACGGGATCGCCGCTCCCTTGGGTCAGCGTGATGGTACGACCTGTCGCACTGCTGTCACCAACATTAGTGGCATCGGCGATCGGCTGAGAAATCAGGCTCTGCGCCGTGGCGATCTGGGAAACGGACACGCTATAGGTGCCGGCTACCGCGCTGCTGCTGGTAGTGGCGCTGAATGCGGTGTTGGTACTGGTGACGGCGGTGGCGTTGAAAGTATCTGCGCTTTTCAATTTGGCAGCGGCCGTTTGCAGCGAAGCCAGCGCACTCTGCAGTTGGCCCAACGCGGTGACTTTACTCTGCGCTTTCGTTTGCTGGGTGGTGATTGCGGTCAGTTTGGTATTTTCAGCGGTTTCCAGCTGTGTGTACAGGGTGCCGAGTTCAAGACCCCCACCCACGTTCAGGTTACTAATTCCAGCCATGACACATCCCTCGGGCAGTTTAATGTTCTGCTGTTATCGGCAAGTCAGCCAGGAAGTTTACGCCGCTTTTTATTTTCTAATCGCCAAAGGTACGACCTGATAACGGTTTGTTTCTGCCGTTAAGCCGTGAGGGATAAACGCGTATGATCATATAAGGAAGAGAAGTCATAAAAGATTCACAGTGCGCCTGAGGTAAAATGCGTATCGCGTAATCGCCTTAATTAAGCAGGTGAGCAGAGTATAGAGGAAATGGCGTGGTGATTATCCATTTGATTTAGAATGAAAAGATGATTTTTTTACTTTTTTTCTAAAGCTACCAAAAACCGTGCCGATACCCTTTTTGACTGCGAGATGTGCCACGGCGCTTCTCACGAAACCTAAACTTTATTAAGGACTGAAATCATGGGCGTTATTAATTCAAATATTCTGTCACTGACCACTCAGAACAACCTGAACAAATCAGCGTCCTCTTTGGGCACTGCTATTGAGCGTCTGTCTTCTGGTCTGCGTATCAACAGCGCTAAAGACGATGCTGCTGGTCAGGCGATTGCCAACCGTATGACTTCAAACATCCGTGGTATGAACCAGGCTGCACGTAACGCTAACGACGGTATTTCAATGGCGCAGACTGCTGAAGGCGCATTGAACGAAATCAACAACAACTTACAGCGTATTCGTGAGCTGGCTGTTCAAGCGAACAACGGCACCAATAACACCTCTGACCTGTCTTCTCTGCAGGATGAAGTGAAAGCACGTTTGGAAGAGATCGACCGCGTTGCAACCCAGACCTCTTTCAACGGCACCAAATTGCTGGATGGTTCCGCTGGAACTGCTGGCGTCGTTAAGATTCAGGTTGGCGCAAATGACGCAGAAACCATCGACTTGGATTTGAACGCTGCAAAGGCGGGCACAACTGATTTAGGTGTTGATGCAGTCGACCTGACAACGGCAAGCACTACTGTACTGAAAACCATTGATGATGCTATTGCACTAGTTGACAAAGCACGTAGCGGCCTGGGTGCGGTTCAGAACCGTTTCGAATCAGCTATCACTAACCTGAACAACACCTCTACCAACCTGTCTGCTGCTCAGTCTCGTATCCAAGATGCTGACTACGCGACTGAAGTTTCAAACATGTCTCGTGCACAGATCCTGCAGCAGGCTGGTACTAACGTACTGGCTAAAGCGAACCAGGTTCCACAGTCTGCACTGACTCTGCTGCAGGGCTAATTAGCCGCAGCACTGTGACAAAAAGGCGACGCTATGTCGCCTTTTTCTTTTTGTTTTTCTCAGGAGCCGAGCAATGAAAGAGATTGCGATCACTGAACCTGTATTTGTCACCACCTTTCAGTGTGTCGGCAGCGACTGTCGTGAACACTGTTGCGGCGGCTGGGATATTTATCTGGATAAATCTTCGGTTAGCAAATACTTAAACAGTCAGAAAATTGAAATTAAACAGATCGCTACTGAGCATATTAATGTCCATAAAAAAGGGCATGCGAATTGGGGCGTAATGAAACTCAACGATGAAGGCAACTGTGCTTTTATTGATGAGCAGAAGCTGTGCAAAGTACACAAAGAGTTAGGTGCCAAAGCACTAAGTCCAACTTGCGCAACCTATCCCCGCGCGCAGAACACCAGCAAACGCGAAGTGAGCAAAACCCTGACGCTCTCCTGCCCGGAAGCGGCG
Organism: Pantoea endophytica; assembly: GCF_002858935.1. Taxonomy (GTDB): domain Bacteria; phylum Pseudomonadota; class Gammaproteobacteria; order Enterobacterales; family Enterobacteriaceae; genus Pantoea; species Pantoea leporis. Next base: position 85,862 of record NZ_PJRT01000032.1, read on the forward strand.
CGTTTGGTATTAACCGATCTTGACAGCATGGCATTACAACAACGCACTGAATTACAAAAGCAGTTCAATTCTGAGCAGGAAATAAAAGATGAGAAGAAACTGCTCAATCTGATGTGCGCCACATTGATGAGACAGAGTGACATTCGTATTGAGCAGGGACTTTATAGTGTGGCAATGCTGTTTTTAATGCTGGATAAATTACCGGCAGGCGCCCCAGATAACTTTGCCCGTTTGGAACATGTTTTTGTTTCGCTGTTGCAGGGCTTAGAAAGCCATGCCACCGAAAATAATATGCAGTCATTGCAACCCAATGTGGAATTGCAGTGGGCGCTCATGCTGCATTTACAAAGTTTCATTCGTCAGCGCAGCGCAGCACGCGGACGCAATACCTTGGGTCGCTATATTGATCCGCTGCACCATTTCCAGGCTGATATCACCAGTAAAGAGATGAAAGCCGTCAAACTCGCCGAGCTTGACCAGCTTTGGCAGCAGCGCGTCGAGCCTTGGCTGGCGCAACGTCCGTGGGTCATCAATAACTATCTGCAATACCGTATTTATAATGATGCATTTCCCGGTTACGCATCACGCACGCCGCTGGCCTGCCTCTATTTATTAACTGCCGAGTGGCGACTGCTACGTGCGATGATCGCCCTCAGCGTGCTGGACCGGAGTGAACCGGATGAGCAGGATATTATCAATATCATCTATAGCTTCCACGCGGTCACGAAACACAATAAAGCCATCATGGATATATTTTTCCAGCGCATTGATGAATTCAAAATGAATGATGATTTGTCACTATTGTGTTTGCTGAATTAACGGCGAGCAACGAATCGATTATTTCAGCGAAAGTCCAAACCGCGCGATAAATCGTGCCGCTACTACACTATGTAGTTTATGAATACGGAACATTTCATATGCACATTCGGTAGCGGCGCAATTTATTGCGCAAGGTCAAAATGTGCGTGAAAGCCATTTAATCCATCCGCTATTTTCTCCCTTCTTAAACCAAATCAATCAAGCTCAGCAAACCGCGATTATCCTTCGACCTTACTTCCTCAAAAAAGTAACCAACCTGTTACAGTCCGCACCAAATCTGCCGATAACTCCCCTCAGAATCATTCCAATTTTTGAACCACATTTTTCCGTTTCTGGGGTGTCTATGCGCTTCAATTATGACTTGTTACCGGGTGAGCTACTGACCTTCGAAGAGATTGCCCTGCGCTACACGCAGCAGCATCCCGACGAGAAAGAGCTTACCGCACGCGGGTTGCTGAGCCCGTCGACCAGCTTTCGCAATTTGGTGATCCGCGCGCTGTTCGCGCAGGAGGAGATCAACAGCCCGATCGAGGATCTGCTGTTTGTCTCGGACGACAACGAGCGCAAAAATTATCTGCGTCGCTTTGAGCATTACCTGAAAAACCAGCAGGCGTTTCTCTACTTCCGGCGCAACGACGAAGCGCGCAAAGAAGGGCGCTGGAAAGTGGTCGGCGAAACCCAGGTGTTTGCCATGCTCGATCCCAATTCGGCAGCGGCACAGAATCTGCTCAACAGCCGGGGCTTTAAGCTGGTGCTGATGCGGCAGACCGAAGAGGATGAGTATTGGCAGCTGTTCGATGCGCAGGCGCATCCGTGCTTCCCGCTGTCGCGCAAAATCCAGTTTCTGGTGGTGTTGAGCACGCCGCAATACAAAGTGCCGAGCGGCGTGATGCCCGGCACCGAAGTCGGACGCCGCGTGAAAGCTAAAGTGCTGCAGCGCTCCAGCCAGGCGGAGTTCACCTCGGCGGTAAAAGCGCGCTACGGCGCCTGCATTATCACCGGCACGCAGCTGACCGAACGTCACAGCTGGCCGTGGGTGGAAGCCTGCTACATCGACACGCAAGAGAACGAAGAGGGCTTTCTGGCGGATAACAGCGCCGATAACGGCTTATTCCTGCGTAGCGACCTGCAGCGGTTGTTTATCAACAAAATGATAAGCATCAACGCGGAAACCGGTCAGGTGCTGTTTAATCCTGCGCTGGAAACTGAAGCGTTGATTACCCCTTTTTATCAGGCACTTGAGGGCAAAGTTTGCGCATTATGGGACGCGGTGCCGCCTGGCACGCGGGAAAGACTGCGTAATTTGCGCTAACGCCCGCGCGGATGGCGGTGCGATCCACCGCCATCCATAACAAATTTGAAATAACCTCGCTTTTGCCCGCCTATTCTGCCAATCAAAACCCCTACAGAATTGGATAATCATGCCGATAACTTTACTAACGCAGGGTAGTCAACGTGAACGATCTCTATACCGCCGATGGCGTGATGGATAAACATTCGCTCTGGCAGCGCTACGTTCCTCTGGTGCGGCATGAAGCGCTGCGCCTGCAGGTTCGTTTGCCAGCCAGCGTTGAGCTTGACGATCTGCTGCAGGCCGGTGGCATTGGCTTATTAAATGCCGTGGAGCGCTACGATGCGCTACAGGGCACCGCCTTTACTACCTACGCCGTGCAGCGTATCCGGGGAGCAATGCTGGATGAGCTGCGCAGTCGCGACTGGGCACCACGCAGCGTACGCAGAAATGCGCGCGAAGTGGCAGGTGCCATGCATCAGGTAGAACAAGCGTTGGGGCGCTCGGCTACTGAGCAGGAAGTGGCTGAGCGACTGAATGTTTCGCTGGAGGAGTATCGGCAGATTCTGCTCGATACCAACAACAGCCAACTCTTCTCCTACGACGAGTATCGGGAAGAACACGGCGACAGTGCGGAGCTGGTGACGGAGGGGCATGAGGAAGCCAACCCGCTTCATCAGTTGTTGGAAGGAAACCTACGTGACCGCGTGATTGAAGCGATTGAGGCCTTGCCTGAACGTGAAAAACTCGTGCTCACACTGTACTACCAGGAAGAACTGAACCTGAAGGAGATTGGCGCGGTGCTGGAAGTGGGGGAATCCCGCGTCAGTCAACTGCACAGTCAGGCGATCAAACGCCTGCGTGCCCGATTATCGGGGGCGCGCTAACAGTCTCAGTTCCTGGCGATCGAAAAAAACAATAAAACCGGGGACTCAGCAATGGGAGCCAAAGTTAAAGCCAGACCGTTAAGTCGCTATCTTAAAGACTATAAGCACAGCCAAAGCAATTGTTCACACTGTGGCAAAGTTTTAGATCGTATGGCGTTAGTCTTTCGCGGCCAGATCATCAATAAAGAGGCCATCGCACGCATGGACCAAATGATTGACGATCAGGTGTGGATGAAACTCCAGCCAGAATTGACCGCCTTGTGTCGTTTCTGCAGCGATATATTTTGTAATACCCATCCGAATTACTTCGACATTATGGCGTTTAAGCAATACCTGTTTGAGCAGACCGAGATGAGCCACAGTACCATACGTGAGTATGTGGTACGTTTGCGTCGGCTTGATGACATGCTGAAGGCGAAAAATTTCCCGGCCGATCGTTTACGGGGCAATAGCTGGCATGAATGTCTGGAGAACGATCTGCCTGATGCGGGCAATAACAATTACCGCATCGCACTGCGCAAATATGACCAGTTTTTAGGCTGGCAGCAGGGCTGAGGGTGATCCCACCCTTGTTGTTGTCGAGCATGACAGCAACAAGGGCAGCACGCGGTGAATTCCGGGTGCGACTTTTCTCATCTTCTGCAACACTGTATGGATAACTGCACATTGCCCGAATGGAGGCTGCATTGTCCTTACATCTTCTGCACCAGTTTCCCCGTCTTGAATTACTCGGTGCACCTACGCCGCTTGAGCATTTGCCCCGGCTTTCTGACTATCTTGGTCGCGATATCTTTATTAAGCGCGATGACTTCACGCCGGTTGCCCTCGGCGGTAACAAACTGCGTAAACTCGAATTCCTGGCTGCGGATGCGCTGCGCGAGGGCGCGGATGTGCTGCTGACGGCGGGCGCCATTCAATCTAACCATGTGCGTCAAACCGCCGCCGTGGCGGCGAAGCTCGGCCTGAAGTGCGTGGCGCTGCTGGAAAACCCGATTGGCACCACGTCAGAAAACTACCTCAGCAACGGCAATCGCCTGATGCTTGATTTGATGGATGTGGAAATCGTCATGGTTGATGCGCTGCACAATCCCACTGAACAGCTGGCCGCTGGGGCCGAACACCTCGAAGCGCAGGGATTCCGCCCGTATATTGTACCGGTCGGAGGTTCCAATGCGCTCGGTGCGCTCGGCTACGTTGAGTGCGCGCAGGAGATTGCGCATCAAAGCGAAGGCGTGGTGGATTTTGCCGCGGTGGTGGTCGCTTCCGGCAGCGCCGGCACGCACGCGGGCCTGGCGGTGGGTCTGGAACAGCTGCTGCCCGAAACCGAATTGGTCGGCGTTACCGTGTCGCGCAAAGTTGAGGCGCAGTTGCCGGTGGTGGAGCGCATTCGCAGCGCGCTGGCTGAGCAGCTGGAAGTGCAGGCCAAAGCGCCGATCACCTTGTGGGATGATTACTTCGCGCCGCGTTACGGCGAGCCAAACGATGAGGGCATGGCGGCGGTGAAACTGCTGGCGCGACTGGAAGGCATCATGCTCGATCCGGTCTACACCGGCAAAGCGATGGCGGGATTAATCGATGGCATTGCGCAAAATCGCTTCCGTCGTGAAGGTCCGCTGCTGTTCGTTCATACCGGGGGATCGCCGGCGTTATTTGCTTATCACCCTTCGGTCTGAGACAGAACGTAAAAACGGTTTATAATCCAGCGGTTATTCAAACGGTCGCCGTCGAGGGCGGCCTGACAAAGCACACAACAACACATCACAATAAATGGGGTAAACATGACTTTCTCTCCAATTCGTCGCCAAATGGTGATGGGCATGATGGCGGTCGCGCTGGTTGCGGGCGTTAACGTTAAATCCTTTGCCGCTGAAGATTTGCTGGCAAAAGTAAAGAGTAAAGGCGAGCTACGCGTCGGTCTGGAAGGCACTTATCCGCCGTTCAGTTTCCAGGATGAAAAAGGCCAGTTGACCGGCTTCGAAGTGGAGTTCGCGCAGGCGCTGGCTCAACACCTTGGCGTGAAAGCCGATCTGCGTCCGACCAAATGGGACGGCATGCTGGCGTCGCTGGATTCCAAACGCATCGACGTGGTGATCAATCAGGTCACCATCTCGCCAGAGCGTAAGAAAAAGTATGACTTCTCTACGCCGTACACCATTTCTGGCGTGCAGGCGCTGACGCTGAAGAAAAACGCAGCGACCGTCACCAAGCCAGACGATCTGGCCGGCAAGAAAGTCGGCGTCGGTCTCGGTTCCAACTACGAACAGTGGCTGAAGGATAATGTGCCGAAAGCCGATGTGCGTACCTATGATGATGACCCAACCAAGTATCAGGATCTGCGTTCAGGCCGTTTAGACGCCATTCTGGTTGACCGCCTGGCGGCGCTGGATCTGGTGAAGAAAACCGGCGACACCATGGCGGTAGCGGGCCCGGCCTTCTCCCGCCTGGAATCGGGCGTGGCGCTGCGTAAAGGCAATGACGATCTGCTGAAAGCGATCGACTCCGCCATCGCGGACATGCAGAAAGATGGCTCGCTGAGCAAACTGTCTGAAAAATGGTTCGGCGCGGACGTCACTAAATAATGCAGGAAAGCTTACAACTGGTGCTGGATTCAGCACCATTTTTACTGAAAGGCGCGCTGTTCACGCTGCAGCTGAGTATCGGCGGGATGTTCTTCGGCCTGATACTCGGCTTCGTGCTGGCGTTGATGCGCCTGTCACACTTCTGGCCGATCAACTGGCTGGCACGCATCTACGTGTCGATTTTCCGTGGCACGCCGCTCATCGCCCAACTGTTTATGATCTATTACGGACTGCCGCAGTTTGGTATCGAGCTGGATCCGATTCCGTCGGCGATGATAGGTCTGTCGCTGAATACCGCCGCTTACGCCTCTGAATCGCTGCGTGGTGCGATTGCCGCGATTGAGCGCGGGCAGTGGGAAGCCGCTGCCAGCATCGGCATGACGCCTTGGCAAACGCTGCGTCGCGTGATCCTGCCGCAGGCCGCGCGCACTGCGCTGCCGCCGCTGGGCAACAGCTTTATCAGCCTGGTGAAAGATACCTCGCTGGCCGCCACCATTCAGGTGCCGGAGCTGTTCCGTCAGGCGCAGCTGATCACCTCACGTACGCTGGAAGTGTTCACCATGTATCTGGCGGCCTCGCTGATTTACTGGGTGATGGCGACCGTGCTGTCGGCGTTGCAAAATCGCCTGGAAGCGCATGTGAATCGACAGGATCGGGAGGGCAAATGAGTGCAATTGAAGTCCGTCAGCTGGTGAAGCAGTTTCACGGCCAGACGGTGCTGCACGGCATCGATCTCGACGTGGCACCAGGCGAAGTGGTGGCCATTATCGGGCCAAGCGGCTCCGGTAAAACCACGCTGCTGCGCAGTATCAATTTGCTGGAAGTGCCGGAAAGCGGACGTATCAAAGTTGGCGATATTGCCATTGATGCGGCGCTCGGACTCAACAAGCAGAAGCAGCTGGTGCGCCAGTTGCGTCAGCAGGTTGGCTTTGTGTTCCAGAACTTCAATCTGTTCCCGCACCGCTCGGTGCTGGAGAACATCATTGAAGGGCCGGTGATCGTCAAGGGCGAGCCGAAGGCGGAAGCCATCGCACGTGCGCGCAGTTTGCTGGAGAAAGTGGGATTGCACGGCAAGGAAGAGAGTTTTCCACGTCGTCTCTCCGGCGGACAGCAGCAGCGTGTGGCGATTGCTCGCGCGCTGGCGATGCGTCCGGAAGTGATTCTGTTTGATGAGCCGACCTCGGCGCTTGATCCTGAGCTGGTGGGCGAGGTGCTCAACACCATTCGCGCGCTGGCGCAGGAGAAACGCACCATGGTGATCGTCACCCATGAGATGAGCTTTGCGCGCGACGTCGCGGATCGCGCCATCTTTATGGATCAGGGACGCATCGTGGAGCAGGGCGCAGCAAAAGCGCTGTTCAGCAATCCTCAACAGGCACGTACCCGGCAATTTCTCGACAAGTTTCTTAACCAATAATCTTCAGCGTCGCCTGATAAGGGCGACGCTTTTCTTCTCTCTCCCGGTATTTTTCTTCTCAGTATTTTCCTAAAGTTAATTTATCTGACTTTAATAACTTTATGAATTTTAACGTTTAAATTTCAGCAGCATCCTGCGCGACTTAGGGTGATTTCTTATTAGGAAAGTCCCGATTGAGACATCTTTGTAAATATAAATAATTCTTTACAAATTCATGGCGCAATTAGGACATAGCAATGACAACTGCCAGGAAAGAGGTCCTGTGGATCAACACGCTCAAAGGGGGCTGCATTTTGATGGTGGTATTACACCACTCCATCATCACCACGTTCGCGCCTTCGCTGCATCATCTCACGGCTGGGCTGATGCCAGCGCACTGGTGGGTGGCGTTTAACACCTATCTGTCGCCGCTGCGCATGCCGGCCTTCTTTTTTGTCTCCGGTTTGCTGGCTGCCAGTTCAATCACCAAAAAGAGCTGGAAAGAGGTGTTCACCAAGAAGTTCAGCAACATCGTCTATCTCTACCTGCTGTGGGGCGTCATTCAGTGGCTGAGCATTCACTACATCTCCACCCATCTCGGGGAGCGGCTCTCCAGCACTAAAAACGCCGCCTATGCGGACACGCCGTTTGAGTTCGTTAAGCTGCTGATGACCTCAATGACCAGCCTCTGGTATCTCTACGCGCTGGCCGGATTCTTCCTGTTCACCAAGCTGTTCCACAAACAGAAGATGGCCTTGATGGCGCTGGCGATTGTCGCGACTTACGCCGCGCAGTTTAGCCTGATTCCCGGCTGGGGACCCGCCAGCGTGGCGCAGAACTATCTCTATTTCCTGCTCGGCGTGTTCTTCAGCCAGGCGTTGATCGAGTTGAGCGAACTGAAGCGTCAGCACTGGTTGATGCTGGGCGGCATTGCGCTGATTGGCCTGCTGCACCATGTCGGCGGCATCTATAAGAATCCGTTCTATAGCTTGCTGACCATCGTGTTTGGCATTGTGCTGTGCCGCTTGCTCAATGAACATTTCAATATGGCGTGGCTCAACTGGATTGGCCGTAACACGCTGCAAATCTACGTGCTGCACCGCATCTTTATTGAGCTGCTGGGGCTGAGTGCGATTGTGCTGGCGGTGCATTATGGTTGGTTTGACCATACCCTCTTTAGCTGGGCATGGGCGCTACTGATGCCAATTATCGGCGTTGCGTTGTGTACCAGTATTTCGTTGTTGGTGTGGACGCTGCTCAACCGTGGTCCGGGCCGCATGCTGTTTCTCTATCCGCGCCTGCTGCGCAAACCTGCGCTCGAAAGCAAAAGCGCACCGCTGCAATAACTTTGTTGATCACGCGCCGCACATTCCGTAGCGGCGCAATTCATTGCGCGATAAATCACGCCGCTACGGAATGCGCGGTAATAAATCGCTTAGCACAACGCTAATATCGCTGCTTATCCATTTGCCACATTAAATAAATCCACATTTAGAATTTGAATTTAATCTGGCATAAGAAAGGGTGGATTGTTCTTAATTTACTTGCGCGACAACGATCACACTTATTTTACTTAATCATCTTTTAGTGACTCAAATTAAGACAAATTTCCTTAGCCTGCTCAGGGTTCTATTTTTGTCTGGATGTGTAAAGTATTGTTATAACAGGACCACAAAAAAACATTTAGGACTTTCGCTACATCATGCCCGCCCTGCCTGTTGAATAATCGTTTAATAATCATAAATGCTACAACGCTTATTTCCTCATCCTTCTTCTTTAAGACCTACACAGCAACAGCAGCGGGAGTCATCATATGAATAACGCCAGGAAAGAAGATATCGCATGGATAAATACCCTCAAGGGAGCCTGCATATTACTGGTGGTGTTGTATCACACCGTATTACCTGGATTCGAAGGCACGGTGAAATTATTGACGGCAGGTTGGATCCCGGCAGAAATATGGGTGCAGTTTAATACCGTATTATCGCCGCTGCGTATGCCGGCGTTTTTCTTTGTTTCGGGCTTATTAGCCACTAACGGTATTTTAAATCGGCCGTGGAAACAGGTGTTTACCAGTCGCATCACCAACCTGTTTTATCTCTATATTTTGTGGGGCTTTATTCAGTGGTGGTCGATTGTTGGCATCTCCACCGAGATCACCGGGCAGCGTATTTCACAGAACCTCAACGCGGCGTATGCCGGTTCGCTGCTGGAGTTCTTAAAGCTGACATTCCTCGCCATGAGCACCTCGTGGTATCTCTACGGCCTGGCGCTCTATTTCCTGTGCGCCAAGATCTTTAAACAGCAGAAAGTGGCGTTGCTGGTGGTGGCGATTGCGCTCAACTATCTGGCGGTGGAGAAGATCATTCCGTATTGGGGGCCACAAAGCGTGGCGCAGTATTTCCTGTTCTTCCTGCTGGGGGCATTCTGGAGCCCGATGATGCTGCGCCTCAGTGAATGGCGTCGTGACAACATTGTGCCGTGGGCGATATTGGCGGCGGTCTCGGGCCTGCATATCATCTTTGGTCTGGATAAGAGCCTGTTCCTGTGCATCCTTGCGGTGCTGGGTAGCGTGGCGGCGTGTCGCTGGTTGAACGCGCGTTTCAAGATGAGTTACTTGAATTGGGTTGGGCGCAACACGCTGCAAATTTACGTGATTCACCGCATCTTCATTGAGTTCTTCGGTATGTCGGCGATTCTGTTCGCCCAGCGCCATCACCTGTTTGAGCAAGCATGGTTCTCCATTCTGTGGGCCTGTTTCTATCCGCTGGCGATTGTTGGCATCTGTTCGCTGTGTTCGGTGGCGGTGTGGCAGGTGACGAATCGTGGATTGGGGCAGTCGCTGTTTGTGTTTCCAACGCTGATCGGGTTGAAGCGGAATAAGTCTGCGGCCTGAAAATTCACGCGATGAATCGCGCCGCTACGAAGTCATGCACTGACTGTAGCGGCGCACTTTATTGCGCGTCTTAACCGATGGTCATCAAACTCGCATTACCGCCCGCAGCGGCGGTATTGACGCTGAGTGAACGCTCAATGAGCAAACGCTCCAGCAGCAGATTGGTTTCGCCGCGCGCGAAGCCCTGCACCGAGACAATCGCGCCATCGCGTGCCGCGACCTGCTCACACAGGCTGCGCAGCTGATCGGCATCACCGTGATAAATCACCGCATCAAACTCCGCCGCCAGCGCATCCTTCACCAGCTTGACGTGCGCTTGCACTGCAGCAGGCAAAGACGTACGCAGCGCACGATGCAGCTCATCATCCTGCCAGATGGCCTGACTGCCGACGCTGGTTACCGCCGCCAGTTGCGTCAGCGCGTCTTCTGCGTTATCGGCGATGCACAGCACATGTTCGCGCGGCAGCAGGGTGAAGGTATTGCGCTCGCCGGTTGGGCCCGGAAGCAGACGCACCGTACCGGCCTGCGCCAGCTCGTCGTAACGCTGACACAGCGCCAGCAGCTCAGGCTTATCCTGCGCCCACTGCTGCAATGCCTGATGCGCACGCATCAGCTCGGCACGCACCGTGCTATCCACCGGGCGCTCGGCATCCTGACGATCAAAGGTGATACGCAGCGCGCCATCTGGACGGTTGGCCAGCAGGCGATAGAGATAGAGCGGACCACCGGCTTTTGGACCGGTGCCCGACAAGCCTTCGCCGCCGAACGGCTGCACGCCGACGACCGCACCCACCATATTGCGGTTTACATACAGGTTGCCGACTTTAGCGCTCGCCGTAACCTGCGCGATGGTTTCATCGATGCGCGTATGCACGCCGAGCGTCAGGCCGTAACCCGACGCGTTAATCTGCTCCACCAGCTGCGGCAAGTTATTGCGCGAGAAACGCACCACGTGCAGCACCGGTCCAAACACCTCTTTATCCAGATCGCTTACCTGATCCAGCTCGATCAGCGTCGGCTTGATAAAGGTGCCGCTGTTCCACTCTTTGCTGTCCTGTGGATTCTCCTGCGCCGCCTGATAGACGGTGAAGCCCTTGTTGCGCAGCGCCTGAATGTGACGTTCGATGTTGGCTTTCGCTTCGGCATCGATTACCGGACCAATGTCGGTCGAGAGACGTTCCGGGTTGCCCATGCGGCACTCGGCCATTGCACCACGCAGCATTTTCAGCGTGTGATCGGCCACATCGTCCTGCACGCACAGCAGACGCAGCGCCGAGCAGCGTTGCCCGGCACTATCAAAGGCCGAAGCCACGATATCCACCACCACCTGTTCGGTTAGCGCTGAGGAATCCACGATCATCGAGTTCATGCCGCCGGTTTCGGCAATCAGCGGCGTCGGACGACCCTGAGGATCGAGACGACCGGCCAGATTACGCTGCAGCAATGTCGCCACCGCAGTTGAACCGGTAAACATCACACCGCGCACGCGCTCGTCGCCGGTCAGTTGCGCACCCACGGTTTCGCCCTGACCCGGCAGCAGTTGCAACACGCCAGCCGGTACGCCGGCATCCAGCAGGATGTGCACCGCCTGCGCGGCAATCAGCGGCGTTTGCTCCGCCGGTTTGGCCAGCACGCTGTTACCCGCCGCCAGCGCTGCGGCAACTTGTCCGGTAAAGATCGCCAGCGGGAAGTTCCACGGGCTAATGCACACCACCGGACCAAGCGGACGATGGGTTTCGTTATCGAAATCGTCGCGCACCATGCCCGCGTAGTAGTAGAGGAAATCAACCGCTTCACGCACTTCGGCGATGGCGTTGTTGTAGGTTTTACCGGCTTCACGCACCAGCAGGCCAATCAGCTGCTGCATCTGGCCTTCCATTGCTTCGGCGGCACGCTCCAGAATCGCGGCACGCTCCTGCGGTGGCGTCGCGAACCAGATTGGACCGGCATTGACTGCCGCATCCAGTGCAGCCGAGACTTCGGCTTCGGTAGCTTCACGCACGCTGCCCACCACATCTGTTGGTGCAGAAGGGTTAAGCACCGGGCGGCTGACGCCTTCGCCCAATTCACCTTCTACCAGCGGCTGGGCGATCCACGGCTGGCTGGCGCTGTTGAGCAGGGCACTGGAGAGCGACGCCAGACGATGTTCGTTGGCCATATCCAGACCGGCGGAGTTAGCGCGTTTGGCGCCATACAGATCGCGCGGCAGCGGGATTTTCGGATGCGGTAAACCAATCGCGCCTTCCGCAATGCCCATTTTCTCCACGGCGGCAACCGGATCGGCGACCAGCTCATCCAGCGGCAAGGTGTTATCAGCGATGCGGTTAACGAAGGAGGTATTGGCACCGTTCTCCAGCAGACGACGCACCAGATACGCCAGCAGCGTTTCGTGGGTACCGACCGGCGCATAAATGCGACACGGTCGGTTCAGTTTGCCATCGGCCACTTTACCGACAACCTGCTCATACAGCGGTTCACCCATGCCGTGCAGGCACTGGAATTCGTACTGGCCTGGATAATAGTTATTGCCCGCCAGCTGGTAGATCGCCGCCAGCGTGTGCGCGTTGTGGGTAGCAAACTGCGGATAGATCAGGTTCGGCACCGCCAGCAGTTTGCGCGCGCACGCCAGATAAGAGATATCGGTGTACACCTTGCGGGTATAGACCGGATAGCCTTCCAGACCTTCGATCTGCGCGCGTTTGATTTCGCTGTCCCAATACGCGCCTTTCACCAGGCGAATCATCAGACGGCGACGGCTGCGCTGCGCCAAATCAATCAGCGAATCAATCACGAACGGACAGCGCTTCTGATACGCCTGAATCACAAAACCGATGCCGTTCCAGCCTTCCAGCTCCGGTTCAAAACAGAGTTTTTCCAGCAAATCGAGCGACAGCTCAAGGCGATCGGCTTCTTCCGCATCGATGTTAATACCGATGTCATACGTGCGCGCCAGCAGCGTCAGGGATTTGAGGATCGGGTAGAGTTCGTCCATCACGCGCTCATACTGCGCGCGGCTGTAGCGCGGATGCAGCGCTGACAGTTTGATGGAGATGCCCGGACCTTCATAAATACCGCGACCGTTCGACGCCTTGCCGATGGCGTGAATCGCCTGCTGATAAGAAACCAAATAGGCTTTGGCATCGCTGGCGGTCAGCGCCGCTTCGCCCAGCATGTCGTATGAGTAACGGAACCCTTTCTCTTCCAGTTTGCGCGCATTGGCCAGCGCTTCGGCGATGGTTTCACCCGTAACAAACTGCTCGCCCATTAGGCGCATCGCCATGTCCACGCCTTTACGGATCAGCGGTTCGCCGCTTTTACCGATGATGCGATTGAGCGAGCGCGACAGATTAGCCTCGTTATGGGTAGAGACCAGACGGCCGGTAAACAGCAAGCCCCAGGTGGCGGCGTTAACAAACATCGACGGGCTGCGGCCAAGATGCGATTGCCAGTTGCCATTGCTGATTTTGTCGCGGATTAACGCATCACGCGTCGGCTTATCCGGAATACGCAGTAGCGCTTCCGCCAGACACATCAGCGCCACGCCTTCCTGCGAGGAGAGTGAGAACTCCTGCAGCAAGCTTTGCACCATGCCGGCGCGGCCGGTTGCACCTTTCTGGTGCCGCAATTTATCGGCAAGGCTGTAAGCCAGCTGATGGGTTTTCTCGGCCAGCGGGGCAGGGAGACGAGCTTGTTCCAGCAGCATTGGCACCGCATCCGTTTCCGGACGACGCCATGCAGCGGTGATCGCTGAGCGGCTGACTGACTGCGGTAAAATATGTTCGGCGAAGTCGAGGAAAGGCTGCAGCGCCTCGTCGGGCACGCTTTCATCACCGGCGGCATCAATCAGCAACTGCGGGATTTCAGGCACGGATTCACCGGCTTCCAGCTGCTCCAGATAGTTAAAAATGGCCTGCTTGATCAGCCAGTGTGATGTGCGGTCAAGCTTCTGCGCCGCCAGTTTAATGCGATCGCGGGTGGCTTCATCCAGCTTCACCCCCATGGTAGTCGTTCCCATGATGTCCTCGTCCTCGAAAAGTAGTGATTCAACGCTTGCGTGGCAGCAATATCACCTATGTTGCAACTTTGTGCAACCAGGTTAAATGTGACCTCGGTTGCACGCTTTGAACCGCCTAAAGTGTTAAATCGATAAATGCGGCATGAAAATTGCTGCAAGAAACTCGCCAATGTTGCAACCGCCAGCAACAAGACGGTTCCTGAACCCGATGAGGTGCAACTCAAACTGTGAGCAGGCGCAACCTGCTGGCATTAAAAAAGCGAAGGAAGGTGAAACCGGTGTAACAGCTGTGTTAAATGCATTGTGCGCGCCGACCCTTTGCGGCAGGATACCGCGCCTTAAGAGAAATCGCTTTCTCTGGATGCGGTGAAACCAGGCTGCTGTCCCGTTCCGACAGCGCTGATCAAAAAGATTTCTCTTGATGGATCAAATAATAAGTGGAGAGACTCATGAGTGTAAGTACACCGATGTTGGTGACCTTTGTAGTGTATATCCTTGGGATGGTGCTAATTGGTTTCATCGCCTGGCGATCAACCAAAAGCTTCGACGACTATATTCTCGGCGGGCGCAGTTTAGGGAGCGTCGTGACCGCGCTCTCTGCGGGTGCTTCCGATATGAGCGGCTGGTTATTAATGGGCCTGCCGGGCGCCATCTTCCTGTCCGGGATCTCCGAAAGTTGGATCGCCATCGGCCTGATTATCGGCGCCTGGCTGAACTGGCGCATTGTGGCGGGCCGTCTGCGTGTGCAGACCGAGCATCACGATAATGCGTTAACCCTGCCAGACTTCTTCTCCAGCCGCTTCGAAGATAACAGCAAACTGCTGCGCGTTATCTCGGCGGTGGTGATTCTGATCTTCTTCACTATCTATTGTGCGTCTGGCGTGGTTGCCGGTGCGCGTCTGTTTGAAAGTACCTTTGGTATGGATTACCAGACCGCGCTGTGGGCCGGTGCGGCCGCCACCATCCTCTACACGCTGGTGGGCGGTTTCCTCGCGGTGAGCTGGACCGATACCGTGCAGGCCAGCCTGATGATTTTTGCGCTGATTCTGACGCCAATTATCGTGATTGTCGCCGTCGGCGGCCTGGATGATTCACTGGCGGTGATCAGGGCGAAGAGCCTCGAAAACCTCGATATGCTGAAAGGGCTGAACTTTGTCGCGGTGATTTCGCTGCTCGGTTGGGGACTTGGCTACTTTGGGCAGCCGCATATTCTGGCGCGCTTTATGGCGGCCGATTCGCATCACACCATCCGCAGCGCGCGTCGTATCGGTATGATCTGGATGATCCTGTGCCTGGGTGGCGCGGTGGCGGTGGGCTTCTTTGGTATCGCCTACTTCGAGAACCATCCCGATCAGGCGGCGGGCGTAAGCCAGAACGGCGAGCGTATCTTTATCGAACTGGCGCGTATTCTGTTCAATCCGTGGATTGCCGGTATCTTGCTCTCAGCGATTCTCGCCGCGGTGATGTCGACCTTAAGCTGCCAGCTGCTGGTGTGCTCCAGCGCCCTGACCGAGGATCTCTATAAAGGCTTCCTGCGTAAAAACGCCAGCCAGAAAGAGCTGGTGTGGGTAGGGCGCTTGATGGTGCTGGTGATTGCCTTGATTGCTATCGCGTTGGCTGCCAACCCGGAAAACCGCGTGTTAGGTCTGGTGAGCTATGCGTGGGCAGGTTTCGGTGCCGCCTTTGGTCCGGTGGTGCTGTTCGGCGTGTGCTGGAAACGCATGACGCGCAACGGCGCGTTGGCCGGTATGGTGATCGGCGCGCTAACCGTACTGCTGTGGAAAGATTATGGCTACGCCGAGCTGTATGAAATCATCCCAGGCTTCGCGTTCGCCAGTATCGCGATTGTGGTATTTAGCTTGCTGGGTCGCGGCCCATCAGAAGCGGCACAGCAGCGCTTTGCTGCCGCCGAAGCCCAATACCACAGCAAGTAACCTCTATCGCCATTGATGGCGACGTGTTTGATGAACCCCCGGGTGCGCAGGAGTGCGCACCCTCTAAAACCCGCTCCCCCATCCGCAAAACAAAATTAATTTCCTGCAGTGACTTGTATTTCTCTCTTCAGTAATGATAATCA
This sequence comes from Pantoea endophytica, assembly GCF_002858935.1. Taxonomy (GTDB): domain Bacteria; phylum Pseudomonadota; class Gammaproteobacteria; order Enterobacterales; family Enterobacteriaceae; genus Pantoea; species Pantoea leporis. The sequence continues at coordinate 101,822 of NZ_PJRT01000032.1, forward strand.
CTATCGTTCGCACTTTACGTTTTTTTACCTAAGGTTTACCCTTCTTAAAATTCAAGAGGTTGGTGATGTTCGTTCCCTTTCTCATTATGCTGCGTGAAGGTCTGGAAGCAGCGCTCATCGTCAGCCTGATTGCCAGCTATCTCAAACGCACTCAGCGTACGCAATGGTTTCCCGCCATGTGGGCCGGCGTATTTATCGCTGCCGCGCTCTGCTTAGCGTTGGGCATCTTTATTAATGAAACTACCGGTGAGTTTCCTCAGAAACAGCAGGAGCTGTTCGAAGGCATTGTCGCGGTGATTGCCGTGGTGATCCTGACGTCGATGGTGTTCTGGATGCGCAAAGTTTCGCGCAATATCAAAGCCACGCTGGAAAAATCGGTCGATCAGGCGTTGCAGAAGCAGGGCAGCAGCGGCTTCCCGCTGGTGCTGATGGTGTTTCTGGCGGTAGCGCGTGAAGGGCTGGAGTCGGTGTTCTTCCTGCTGGCCGCGTTCACGCAAGATGTGGGTTATGCGCCGCCGCTCGGCGCGGTGCTCGGCCTCGCAACCGCCGTGGCGCTGGGCTTTTTGCTCTATTACGGCGGCATCCGCCTGAACCTGGCGCACTTTTTCCGCTGGACCAGTTTGTTCATTCTGTTTGTCGCAGCGGGTTTGTCCGCCGGCGCCATTCGCGCCTTCCATGAGGCCGGTTTGTGGAATCACTTCCAGGATGTGGCGTTTGATATGAGCAACACGCTCTCAACGCACTCGGTGTTCGGCACGCTTTTGGAAGGGATTTTAGGTTACCAGGAAACGCCAAGCGTCAGCGAAGTGGCGGTGTGGCTTGCCTATCTCATCCCGGCGCTGCTGCTGTTTTTCTTCCCGGCCCGGCCTGCAGTCAACGCGGCACGTACCACACGCTGAAATTTAATCAGGCGCGATTGCGCGCCTGTTCTTCCATGTAACAGGGATATCACTATGACGATTCGCTTCCGCCGCAAGGCGCTGTTGGTTGCTATGCTGGCGCTTTCCGGTGCGGCTACTGCTGCCGTCCCGCAAGTCACGGTCACCGTGACGGACAAACAATGTGAGCCGATGTCGCTCAACGTGCAGGCCGGTAAAACCCAGTTCATCATCAAAAACAACAGCCAGAAAGCGCTGGAGTGGGAGATCCTGAAAGGGGTGATGGTGGTGGAAGAGCGTGAAAACATCGCGCCTGGCTTCAGCCAGAAACTCACCGCCAATCTGGAGGCGGGCGAATATGACATGACCTGCGGCCTGCTCAGCAACCCGAAAGGCAAGCTGGTGGTGAGCGGCGATGCGAAGAAAGCGGCAAACGGTAAACCGGATGTGCTGGAGCTGGTTGGCCCGATCGCCGACTACAAAGTCTACGTGATGAATGAAGTGGAAGAGCTGGTAGCGGGCACCAAAGCGTTTACCGATGCGGTGAAAGCCGGCGACATCGAGAAAGCCAAAGCGCTGTTCGCACCCACGCGCGTGCATTATGAGCGTATTGAACCTATTGCGGAGCTGTTCTCCGATCTGGATGGCAGCATTGATGCGCGTGAAGATGACTTCGAGAAGAAAAATGAAGATCCGAAATTCACCGGTTTCCACCGCCTGGAAAAAATCCTGTTCGCCGATAACACCACCAAAGGTGCCGAAGAGTTCGCCAGCAAGCTAAATCAGGATGTGCTCGATCTGCAAACCCGCATCAGCGAACTGGCGTTCCCACCGGCGAAGGTGGTTGGCGGCGCAGCCGGTCTGATTGAAGAAGTGGCCTCCAGCAAGATCTCTGGTGAAGAGGATCGTTACAGCCGTACCGATCTCTCCGACTTCCAGGCCAACATCGATGGCGCGCAGAAAATCGTTGAACTGCTGCGTCCGCTGCTGCAGAAAAACAACCCGCAGCTGCTGGCGAAAGTGGATGCTAACTTCAGGAAAGTCGACGGCATTCTCAGCAAATATCGCACCAAAGATGGCTTTGAATCGTACGAAAAACTGACCACCGCTGACCGTAACGCGCTGAAAGGCCCGATTACCACGCTGGCGGAAGATCTCTCACTGCTGCGTGGAACCTTGGGTCTCGACTGATCATGAGTGATAAAAATGACGCGGCGCAGCCGTCGCGTCGTCGATTATTGCAGGGATTAGGCATGTTGGGTGGCGCAGCCGCCCTCGGCGGCGGTTGTCCGTTTCATACCGCAGCCGCCGATAGCTTCTCTCCCGGCACGGTTGCACCCAACTTGCGCCAACAGGCGCAACCTTTTTACGGCGCCCATCAGGCCGGTATCGTCACGCCGCAGCAGGCATCCATGATGCTGGTGGCGTTTGATGTGCTGGCGAGCGACAAAGCCGAGCTTGAACGTCTGTTCCGCTTGCTAACCGATCGCTTCGCTTTTCTCACGCAAGGTGGACCGGCGCCGGCGGTCACCAATCCGCAGCTGCCGCCGATGGATTCGGGGATTCTCGGTGCCGATATCGCGCCCGACAATCTCACCATGACGTTATCGGTCGGCACCTCGCTGTTTGATGAGCGCTTCGGCTTAAGCAAACACAAGCCTACACAGCTGCAAACCATGACGCGTTTTCCCAACGATTCGCTGGATGCGGAACAGTGCCATGGCGACCTGCTGCTCCAGATTTGCGCTAACACCCAAGATACGGTGATCCACGCGCTGCGCGACATCATTAAACGCACGCCCGATCTGCTGGCGGTGCGCTGGCGTCGCGACGGTTTTATTGCCGACCACGCGGCGCGCAGCAACGGCAAAGAAACGCCGATCAACCTGCTGGGCTTCAAAGATGGTACCGCCAATCCCGATACGCATAATCCGGCATTGATGGATCAACTCTTGTGGGTCACGCACGAACAGCAGGAACCGGCGTGGACGCACGGCGGCAGCTATCAGGCGGTGCGTATCATCCGTTTTCACGTAGAAATGTGGGACCGTACGCCGCTCGGCGAGCAGCAAACCATCTTCGGTCGTGAGAAGTTATCAGGCGCGCCGCTGGGTATGAAAAACGAGCATGACGTACCGGATTACAGCAAAGATCCCGATGGCGATTTTATCGCGCTGGATGCGCATATTCGTCTCGCCAATCCACGCACGCCGGAAACCGACAGCAGCTTGATGCTGCGGCGCGGTTACAGCTATTCCAGCGGTATTACCGGATCGGGCCAGCTGGATATGGGGTTATTGTTTGTTTGCTACCAGCATGATTTAACCAAGGGCTTTATTACCGTACAGCAGCGTCTCAATGGCGAAGCGCTGGAAGAATATATTCGCCCGATTGGCGGCGGATACTTTTTCGCGCTGCCGGGCGTGGCGGATAAAAACCTTTATCTCGGGCAACCTTTATTGCAGGCCTGATTAATAAATGTGCAGCGCCTGCGATGGTTATCGCTTCGCAGGCGCATTTGTTAAGTATTCCTTAAACTTTACGCTGGAAGTAATCACTTCCGAATGTTCTTAAAAAGTTTTGTTACCCGTTAATTAATCATCTATATGATAAATATGACAAATTTAATTTAAGGTAAAAGACCTTAGGCTTCGCTTATCTTTTTTTCTTTACCGGGACGTAAAAATAATGTTGCAAACCACCGTAAATATGATGCACTTTATTCATAAGCGTTGTCAGTTGTGTGGCTAAGCCACTGGAGTTCGCGCATGATTCGTCTCTCTTTGGGACAGTTAAATAGTTTCACCACACGCAGTCCACTGCGGGGGATTTCTTCCCTCCAACGTAACCTCGCTACTTTTCAAACATCGCTCTTGTTCAATCTCATTTTCTTTACCGGTGCGCACCTGCGTCTCGGCGCTGATGCACACCATTCTCACTGGCTCGACACGGCTTACAAGGAAGCCAACTAAACCTCTAAAGCGTTCAAGTCATCGCCGCGGGTGATCCGCCGCGATAAATGAAACCAACTGTAAGGTGCCACTATGGGAAGACAGAAAGCAGTGATCAAAGCACGTCGTGAAGCAAGACGCGTTATTCGTAGCGACTCTCGCAGTCACCGTCAGCGTGAAGAAGAATCGGTCACTTCGCTGGTGCAAATGGGTGGGTTGGATTCGATTGGTATGGCACGTGATGCACGTGACCGCGGGCCGATTGAAGCCAGAAATGAAGCTCAGGCACACTATCTCCATGCCATAGAAACGAAACAGCTTATTTTCGCCACCGGTGAAGCCGGCTGCGGAAAAACCTGGATTAGCGCAGCCAAAGCGGCTGAGGCCCTGATCAATAAGGATATCGAAAGGATTATCGTAACGCGCCCGGTTCTGCAGGCGGATGAAGATCTCGGTTTCCTCCCCGGAGATATTTCCGAGAAATTCGCGCCTTATTTCCGACCGGTCTATGACGTTCTGGTTAAACGTCTCGGCGCTTCCTTTATGCAATACTGCCTGCGGCCCGAAATTGCCAAGGTAGAGATCGCGCCCTTCGCCTACATGCGTGGACGTACCTTTGAAAATGCGGTGGTGATCCTTGATGAGGCACAAAACGTCACCGCTGCACAGATGAAGATGTTCCTGACTCGCCTGGGGGAAAACGTGACGGTTATCGTCAACGGCGATATTACCCAGTGCGACCTGCCATCCCACGCCAGGTCTGGCCTTGCCGATGCGTTAGCGCGCTTCGAAGAGGATGAGATGATCGGCGTGGTGCGTTTCGGCAAAGAGGATTGCGTCCGTTCAGCGCTGTGCCAACGCACGCTGCACGCTTACAGTTAACCGTTTGATTGAGAATGTAGCTTAAGTAAAACCCGGCGCGCGCCGGGTTTTTTTATTGTGTCCCCCCTCGGCTCGACACCATCCCCCTGCGGTAACAATTAGCGCCATTGTATTATTGATACCTGTAAAAGTATTTTTGGTGATAAATGGCACTTCCGGTCAAAAATAATTTTAAGAACAATCCTAGTCACTTTATCAGGGTTCATCAGGGGCTTAACTCAAGTCATAAGAAATTTCCTATATAAATCAGACCGCAAAGATCATCTCGCTTTATTGCCTTCCTAAAATTCCAGCTATATATTCGCGCGGTAACACACAGGGAAAGTGTGCCTACGCGTGCTTTCCGCGCCATTTTTACAAGGAGTAAACATGAGCAACTCTTACCAGAATGAAATCCCTAAAGCCCGTATCAACCTCAAGCTAGACCTGCACACCGGTGGAGCGGCGAAGAAAACCGAGCTCCCTCTCAAGCTGCTGGTGACCGGCGATTTCAGTAACGGCGCGGAAGACCGCCCGCTGTCTGAACGCGAAAAAATCAACGTCAACAAAAACAACTTCAACAGCGTGCTGGCCGATATCGCGCCAGCGGTGTCATTTGCCGTGCCGAACACCCTGGCCGGTGACGGCAGCGAAGAGAACGTTCAGCTTAACTTCCGCGACATGAAGGACTTCGAACCGGAGCAGGTTGCCCGCCAAATCCCTCAGCTGCGCGCCATGCTGGCGATGCGCAATCTGCTGCGCGACCTCAAATCCAACCTGCTGGATAACGTCACCTTCCGCAAAGAGCTGGAAGCCATCCTGAAAGACCCGGCACTCAGCGACGAACTGCGTAGCGAGCTGTCTGCGTTAGCCACCGATCAAGCCTGATCATCCCCGTAACGGACTATAGAGAGAGAATGCTGATGTCAGTTCAGAATGAAAGCCGTACCGCCGGTGAAACCACCGTGCTGGATCGCCCCGCTGCGGGCGGCGTCTACGCGTCGCTGTTTGAAAAAATCAACCTCAACCCGGTGTCAGAGCTGAGTGATCTCAACGTCTGGCAGGATAATCAGGCGATGTCTGATGCCACCGCCGACGAGCGCGTGACGGCCGCGATGCAGGTGTTCCTGACGCGTCTGAAAATCAGCGGCGCGAAAGTGGAGAAGCTGGATAAAAATCTGCTGGATCACCACATCGCCGAGCTGGACCGCCAGATCAGCCGCCAGCTCGACGCGGTGATGCACCACGACGAATTCCAGAAAGTGGAATCGGCGTGGCGCGGCCTGAAGTCGCTGGTGGATAAAACTGACTTCCGCCAGAACGTGAAAATTGAAGTGCTCGACGTATCGAAAGACGATCTGCGTCAGGATTTCGAAGACGCGCCGGAAATCATCCAGAGCGGCCTCTATCTGCAAACCTACGTCGCTGAATACGACACGCCGGGCGGCGAGCCGATTGGTGCGGTGATTTCAGCTTACGAGTTCGATGCCTCTGCACAGGACGTGGCGCTGCTGCGCAACCTGTCGAAAGTGGCGGCCTCTGCGCACATGCCGTTTATCGGTTCGGTCGGCCCGCAGTTCTTCCTCAAAGAGTCTATGGAAGAAGTGGCGGCGATCAAAGACATCGGTAACTACTTTGACCGCGCTGAATACATCAAGTGGAAATCGTTCCGCGACACCGATGATTCGCGCTACATCGGCCTGACCATGCCGCGAGTGCTCGGTCGTCTGCCATATGGCCCGGACACCGTGCCGGTGCGCAGCTTCAACTACATCGAAGAAGTGAAAGGCCCGGATCACGACAAATACCTGTGGACCAACGCCTCGTTCGCCTTCGCCGCCAATATGGTTCAGAGCTTCATCAGCAACGGCTGGTGCGTGCAGATTCGTGGCCCGCAGGCCGGCGGTGCGGTGCAGGATCTGCCGATCCATCTCTACGATTTGGGCACCGGCAACCAGGTGAAAATCCCGTCTGAAGTGATGATCCCGGAAACCCGCGAGTTTGAGTTCGCTAACCTCGGCTTTATCCCGCTCTCTTACTACAAGAACCGCGATTACGCCTGCTTCTTCTCGGCAAACTCGACGCAGAAACCGGCGTTGTACGACACCGCCGATGCCACCGCCAACAGCCGCATCAACGCGCGCCTGCCGTACATCTTCCTGCTGTCGCGCATCGCGCACTACCTGAAGCTGATTCAGCGTGAAAACATCGGCACCACCAAAGATCGCCGCCTGCTGGAGCTGGAGCTGAACACCTGGGTGCGCACGCTGGTAACCGAGATGACCGATCCGGGCGACGAGCTGCAATCCTCGCACCCGCTGCGCGATGCGAAAGTGCTGGTGGAAGACATCGAAGACAACCCAGGCTTCTTCCGCGTCAAGCTGTTCGCCATCCCGCACTTCCAGGTGGAAGGCATGGACGTGAACCTGTCGCTGGTGTCGCAGATGCCGAAAGCTAAAGCGTAAGGCGGAACTCAGGGATGAAAACAGAACAACCACTCTGGGGCCGGGGCACGATGATCTCGCCCCAGCACTTTCAGCAGCAGTCCGCCTGGCAGGCGTGGCAAAGTGAATGCATCGCGCGCATGGGGCTTAATCAGCCGTGGGGCGTATTTCAGGTTGAGTTTGAGCCGGAAGCGTTAAAGCGCGGACGTTTGCAACCGCGTCATCTCCATCTGCGCTTCAGTGACGGCACGCTGGTGGATACAAACAACGCCGATCCGCTGCCACCGACGCTGACGCTGGAGGCGGAGCAGAAGGAAGTAACGGTTGTTCTGGCGCTGCCGCAGCTCTATGCCAATGGCTGCAACTGCCTGCAGGAGAGCGACGTGGCAGAGCGCCCGGTACGATTCCGCCAGCGCTGGCGCGATATCCGCAACCTGTTCGGGGATGACTCTCGTCAGATTGCAGTATTGCAGCCTGAACTGACGCTGCGTTATGCACATCAGGACAACAGCGATTGGCTGACTTGTCCGGTGGCGCGTCTGCAGCAGGATGCGCAGGGCGGCTGGACGCTGGACAGCCAGTTCCTGCCACCGCTGCTCACCCTGCAATCCAGCCCGTGGCTGATGACGGCACTTGAACAACTGGTGACGCAGCTGCGCGCACGGCTGGTACGTCTGATGGCGATGCGCCGCGAAAGCAACCAGCGCATGGCGGATTTTGCCGTCGCCGACGTGTCGCTGTTCTGGCTACTCAACGCGCTAAACAGCGCCGAACCACTGCTGGCCGATTTTCAGCGTCATCCGCAAAGCCCGCCGGAACGGCTTTATCCCGAACTGGCGCGCCTGGCGGGCAGTCTGCTGACGTTCTCACTGGAACATCAGGTCAGCGCCATTCCGGCTTACCGCCATGAAAATTTGAATGAGGTGTTCCCACCGCTTTTCAGCCTGCTCGGCACGCTGCTGGAAGCCAGCCTGCCGTCGCGCATGGTGGCAATCGACATGACGCACGACAGCCGTCTGCGTCAGTGGCAGGCGCGCCTCAACGATCCACGCCTGCGCGAGGAAGCCGATTTCTATCTCTCGGTGCGCTCGCCGCTGCCGGTGGCGCAGCTGCAGGAGCAGTTCCCGCGCCAGTGCAAAGTCGGCAGCCCGGATGACGTGACTGCGCTGGTCAACAGCTCGCAACTGGGCATTCCGCTTAAGCCGCTGAGTCACGTACCGGCCGCTATTCCACTGCGCCTGGAGAACCAGTATTTCTCGCTGGATCTGTCGCATCCGGCAGCACGCGCCATGCTCGAAAGCGGCAGCTGCATGTTTTACGTCCCCGGCACGCTGGGTGACCCGGAACTGGAACTCTTCGCGGTGCTGAGATCATGAGTACTGAAGCAAAAACTATCGATATTGATGCGCTGCTGCAAAACACCTGGCTGCAGGTAATCAGCCTGCGCCACGGCCCGCAATTTGCCGATGGCGAAGGGCTGGCACTGTGGCAGCGCTGCGTCAGTGATGCGGAGCGGGTGCAGCTGGCGCTGCGTGACGCGGGCGTCAGCCGCGAGAGCCGCCATGACATTCTGCTGGCGCAGTGCGCGCTGCTGGATGAGGCGGTTAAAGGGCGCGGCGTGCAGGATGATGCCTGCGTGCAGTGGTATCACATGCCGCTACAGGGCCATTTTTTACAGACCATGGATGCAGGCGAAACGCTGTGCGACCGCATGCAGCGGGTGCTGGCGCAGCCGGAAGCCGACGAAATGGTGCTGACCTGTTTTCACCGCGTAATGATGCTGGGCTTTCTCGGTGGTTATACCTCCATTGATGCGCCCGCGCGCCAGCAGTTGGTGAGCGCGCTGACTAAACGCGTACCACCTTTCACGCGTCCGGCGGATGCGCCGTTGTTATCGCTGGCAAGTGGTGGGCTGCGAGCGGGCTGGTTAAGCAGCTGGCCTGCACGTCTTGGCCTGACCGCGCTGCTGCTGGCCGCGCTGTGGTGGGGGCTGAATCACTGGCTCGATCACCTCATCACGACGCTGCTGCCCGGAGTCAAAGGATGACGACGCTGCTTCCACGCCTGCTGGTGCTCTGGATTTGGCTGCTTGCGGCGGTTCTATGCACGCAGTTTCTGAGCTTTACGCGCAGCAGCGATTTCCTCCTGTTGCTGGCGATACTGCTGCTGGCTGGCACGGTAACGTTTAGAGTGCTGCGCCGCCGCAAGCATGTGACGAGTCAGGAATGGACTGATTTGCCCGATGCAGCTTATCGGCAGCCGGTGGTGCTTTGCTGCAATGCAAGTGGTCTGTCGGACGTGGAACCGGTACGCGTGTTGCCGCACGGCTGCTTTATTCACGTTGCCGATAGCAGCGAACTCCAGCACAACGTGCGTGAGTTGTTGCTGCAACGTCCCGACTGGGGCCGCCAGATTTCAATCTGCCTCAATATCAGTCCACAGCAACAGCAGGACAGCGCAGCGCTGGAAAATGCGCTGTTTGCTCTGCGCTGGCAAATTGCGTTACTGCGCCGTGAAACCCGTCAGTCGCTGCCGCTGCTGCTTAACATCGGCGTTGCCGGCGAGATGGCGCAGTGCGCTGCACCACTTTGGCAGGTTCAGCTGGCAGGAAATAGCCCACAAATCTGGCAGGACGACACCTCGCCTCGTGGCACGGCCGAATGGCTGCAGTCGGGTGGCAGCGTGGCGATGCAGCAGCAGGTCCTGCTCAACTCGCTGGATGCGTGGGCGCGTCAGCATGTGCTACGCGTGCTGACAGAGGTGCACAGTGATGTCGCCGCCGTGATACCCGCCGCATATGTGTTGCAGCTGCAACCCGCTACGCCGGTTGCGGGCTATGACTCTCTGTGGTGCGCCTGGTTATGGCAGCACACCACCATCCGCAGCGCCGGAGCCGCAGCGAACATACCCGTCATCCTGCCTGACTTTATCCTTCCGCTGCTTCCAGAAGGCCGTGGCCTGACGCCGGGCATCCGCGCGTTGCGCACGGCGATCACGGCCTTCGCCGTTGCCGCTGTCATCGCACTCTGTGCGGTGGCCTGGAACAACCAGTCGCTAATCCATCGCATCGTATTCGACCTCGAACACTACAACCGCATCGCCATGACCGACTACGCGCCGAAGCTCGCTGCTGTGCAGGTGCTGCGCGAGGACGCGAGTCAGCTCGACAACTATGCGCGTCAGGGCGCGCCGCTGCGCCTGAGTCTGGGGCTTTATCAGGGCGGGCATCTGCATCTGCCGGTACTGCACGCCATTAGTACCTGGATACCGGAACCTAAGCCAAAACCTGCGCCAAAGCCGAAACCGCAACCCACGCTGGTAAGGCTGGACGCGATGTCGCTGTTCGATTCCGGCAAATCCGAGCTGAAAACAGGCTCGACCAAAGTGATGGTGAACGCGCTGGTCAATATCAAAGCGCGCGCGGGCTGGCTGATTGTGGTCGCGGGTTATACCGACGATACCGGCAATCCTGCGCTGAATCAGCGTCTGTCCCTCAAGCGCGCCGAAGCGGTACGCGACTGGATGCGCGACACCGGCGACGTGGATGAAAGTTGCTTTGCGGTGCAGGGCTTCGGTCAGAGCCGTCCGATGGCGACCAACGACACTGCCGAAGGCCGCGCGGCCAACCGGCGCGTTGAAATCAGTCTGGTGCCGCAGGCCGACGCCTGCCAGGCAGCGGACGCAATCCCTCCGTCATCACAGGATGGTGACGGCAATCATGAAGAAAAGGAGTAACAACATGGCAATTCCGGTTTATCTGTGGCTGAAGGACGACGGCGGTGCGGACATCAAGGGCTCGGTGGACGTGCAGGACCGCGAAGGCAGCATCGAAGTGGTGGCACAGCAACATAACCTGTACATCCCGACCGACAACAACACCGGCAAGCTGACCGGCACGCGCATTCACACGCCGTTCCTGTTCACCAAGGAAATCGACTCGTCCAGCCCGTATCTCTACAAGGCGGTCACCACCGGCCAGACGCTGAAGTCTGCCGAGTTCAAATGGTACCGCATCAGCGACGCCGGCCAGGAAGTGGAGTACTTCAACACCAAGCTGGAAAACGTGAAGGTGGTGAAGGTCAATCCGGTGATGCACGACGTTAAGGACCCGTCGAAAGAGAAACACAACCATCTGGAGCAGATTGAGCTGCGCTACGAAAAAATCACCTGGACCTACAAAGACGGCAATATTATTCATTCCGATTCGTGGAACGAACGCGCCACCGCCTGATTACGCGTCATATTTCGCGCCGCTGCTGCGTTGGCTGCGCGCGTTCGCCCCGGTCACATAGTTACCTATGCTCCCGGGGACTCGCGCACTTGCCGCCTTGCCGCGACACGAACTATTTAGCGTAATCGCCCCTCCGCTGGGCTGTTTTTGCAGCCCGGCAGATGATTTATGAATTCATCCATAGCGGGTGAAATCACAAGTCATTTCCCATCTTTCCTGCTGCCTTATGCGCTTCGGTTTACGGCGACGGGCGGTAGCGTGCCACCAGTCAGGAGAATTTTGCTATGGACAGTCAGTCAGCCGCGCTTTTGCGTCGCCTCAACACGTTCTGCGCGCAGGCGCTGGAAGCCGCCGCGTCGCTGTGCCAGACCCGCGCGCACGCTGAAATCCAGCCGGAACACTGGCTGCTCAAGCTGCTGGAGCAGGGCGAGGGCGACATCACGGTGATTGCGCGCCGTTACGAGTGGGATATGGACGCCATCTGGCAGGACTTGCTGGCGTTTCTCGACCGCCAGCCACGCGCGGTGCGAGGGCGTCCGCAGCTTTCTTCTTCGCTGGAAGCGCTGCTGAAGCAGGCGTGGCTAATGGCCTCCGCATCTGATAATTCCCCGCAAATTCGCAGCATCCATCTGCTGATGGCGCTGTCCGAGCAGCCAAAACTTGCACAGTGCGAAGGTCTGTGGCCGCTGCTGAGCCTGCGCATGAGCCAGCTTGAGCGCCTGCAGCCGATGCTCGAAGCACAGTCCGACGAGCGTGCGGAAGCGGAACAACCGGAGATACCAGTCAGCAGCCTGGAACAAACCGCTGCAGGCGAAACCAGAACCCCCTCCACCGAAGCCCTGACCCGTTTCACCCGCGACGTCACCGCCGATGCGCGCAGCGGTAAAATCGACCCGGTCTTTGGCCGCGACAACGAAATCCGTCAGATGGTGGATATCCTGTCGCGTCGCCGCAAGAACAACCCGATTCTGGTCGGCGAGCCGGGCGTGGGCAAAACCGCGCTGGTGGAAGGGCTGGCGCTGCGCATCGCCGAAGGCAACGTGCCGGACAGCCTCAAACCGGTGAGCGTGCACACGCTGGACCTCGGCATGCTGCAGGCGGGCGCGGGCGTTAAAGGCGAGTTCGAGCAGCGCCTGAAAAACATCATCATCGAGGTGCAGGCCGCGCCGAACCCGGTGCTGCTGTTTATCGACGAGGCGCACACCATCATCGGCGCGGGTAATGCAGCGGGCGGCGCGGACGCGGCCAACCTGCTGAAGCCGGCACTGGCGCGCGGCGAACTGCGTACCATCGCGGCCACGACGTGGAGCGAGTACAAGCAGTATTTTGAAAAGGACGCCGCGCTGGAGCGCCGCTTCCAGATGGTGAAGGTGGACGAGCCGGACGACGATACCGCTTGCCTGATGCTGCGCGGCCTCAAGTCGCGCTACGCAGAGCACCACGGCGTGCACATCACCGACGCGGCGGTGCGCGCCGCCGTCACACTGTCGCGCCGCTACCTCACCGGCCGCCAGCTGCCGGACAAGGCGGTTGACCTGCTCGACACCGCCGCCGCGCGCGTGCGCATGAGCCAGGACACGGTACCGGAAGCCATCACCCGCCTGCGTGCGAAGCTCGATGCGCTGAACATCGAGCAGCGCGCCATCCTCGACGACGAAGCGCTGGGCGGCGCGGTGTCGCAGGAGCGACTGGCAGAAATCGCCGGCCTGATTGCGGTAACCGATGAAGAGCTGGAGGCGCTGGAGCAGCGCTACGGCATTGTGCAGTCGCTGATGCAAGAGCTGCTGGAAGGGCGCAAAGACGCCAGCCAGCGCGGCGCCATCGCACAGCTCCAGACCGACCTCGACGCGCTGCAGCCCGGCGAACCGCTGCTCACCGCCGATGTTGACGCGCGCATCGTGGCGGGCGTGATTGCCGACTGGACCGGCGTGCCACTCTCCTCATTAATGAAGGACGAGCAGGCCGAACTGCTGGCGCTGGAAAACCAGCTCGCCACGCGCGTGGTGGGACAGGACGCGGCGCTCAATGCCATCGCCCGGCGCCTGCGCGCCTCGAAAACCGGGCTCACCTCCGAAAACGGTCCGCAGGGCGTGTTCCTGCTGGTCGGCACCAGCGGCACCGGCAAAACCGAAACCGCGCTGGCGCTGGCTGATTTGCTGTACGGCGGTGAGAAATCATTAATCACCATCAACCTCAGCGAATATCAGGAAGCGCACACCGTTTCCCAGCTGAAAGGCTCGCCGCCGGGCTACGTCGGTTACGGCCAGGGCGGCATCCTCACCCAAGCGGTGCGCAAGCGTCCGTATAGCGTGGTGCTGCTCGACGAGGTGGAAAAAGCGCACCGTGACGTGATTAACCTGTTCTATCAGGTATTTGACCGTGGATTTATGCGCGATGGCGAAGGGCGCGAAATCGACTTCCGCAACACCGTGATTCTGATGACCTCGAACCTCGGCAGCGATCAGTTGATGCAGCTGCTGGAAGAAATGCCCGAAGCAGCCGAATCCGACCTTCAGGAGTGCCTGCGCCCGATCCTGCGCGATCACTTCCAGCCCGCGCTGATGGCGCGCTTCCAGACGGTGATTTACCGCCCGCTGGCGCGCGAGGCGATGCGAATCATCGTGGAGATGAAGCTGAAGCAGGTCAGCAAACGGCTGCAACGCCATTACGGCATCCGCACCACCATCGGCGACGGCCTGTACGACATGCTTACAGACGCCTGCCTGCTGCCGGACACCGGCGCGCGCAACGTCGACAGCCTGCTGAATCAGCAAATCCTGCCGGTGCTGAGCCAGATGATTCTGCAGCACCGCGCCAGCGGTACTTTGAGCAACAGCCTGACGCTGGACACTAATGATGAAGGCGAAGTGAGCTTTATCTTCTGAACATGTGACGTTCTTTTTAATAACAAGGAGTGTGTATGAAAACCCAGAATATCCCCGTTTCACCTGCGTTTATTGCGATTTCCTGGATTGCCATGCTCGGCGGCACGCTGGTTTACTTGGCGGGTCTGTGGCGCGCGGAGATGCATCTTAATGAAAAAGGCTATTACTTCGCGGTGCTGATCCTTGGACTGTTCACGGCGGTTTCGCTGCAAAAAACCGTACGCGACCGTCTGGAAGGCATCCCGACCACGCAGCTTTACCACATGGTTTGCCTGCTGGCCTTCACTATTGCCGTGGTGTTGCTGGTTGCTGGGCTGTGGAATGCAACGCTAATGCCAAGCGAAAAAGGTTTTTACGGCGTGTCATTTTTCATGGCGTTATTCGGTGCTGTAGCGGTACAGAAAAACACCCGTGACGGTATGCACAGCGTGACTGAAAACGCTACTGAGGAAAGCCAGGAACCTCAGGCCTGACATTTACCTAATATTCCCGCAGCCGCTTTAGGCGCGAGAGAAAGTTAATGTCAGAACAGCGAATTAAAAGGATTTAATCATGACAGATACGACCATTACCCTGTTCAGCCACAGCCATCACCGGCTGAAGGTCACGGACAGCGCCTCACCGCTTGACGTGTTGAGCTTCGAAGGCACAGAGGCGCTGAGCGCGCCGTTCAGCTGGAAAATTATCTTCACCAGCGTGGATAAAAATATCAACCGCAAAGCGATGCTGATGAAAACCGCGTCACTGGCGTTGCAGCCGTCGCCGCAGAGCCTCGCCGACCTGCTGCGCAAGGCCGAACCGCTGCGCGTGGTGCAGGGCGTGGTGACCGGCTTTGATATGCTCGGCGTGTCCGCCGACGAAGCGCGCTACGCCATCACGCTGCAGCCGCGCCTGGCGCTGCTGGCGCGTACGCGGCAGAACGCCATCTGGCAGGATGCCTCGGTGCCGCAGATTGTCGAATCCATCCTGCGCGACCGCCACGGTATGCGCGGACAGGACTTCGTGTTCAGCCTCAGCCGAGACTATCCGAAGCGCGAGCAGGTGATGCAGTTTGACGAAGACGACCTGCGCTTCGTCTCGCGCCTGCTGGCGGAGGTGGGCATCTGGTTCCGCTTCACCACCGACACGCGCCTCAACATCGACGTGGTGGAGTTTTACGACGGCCCGCAGGGCTATGAAACCGGCCTGACGCTGCCCGCCGTGCCGCCGTCCGGCCTGCACGACAGCGGCGTGGAGTCGGTGTGGGCGATGGAAAGCCGCTTCCGGGTGGTGGAGAAAACCGTCAGCACGCGCGACTACAACTACCGCGACGCCACCGCCGACATGAACGCGCAGGCCGACGTCACCGGCGGCGACGACACCACCTGTGGCGAAGCCTATCACTGGGCGGATAACTACCTGCAGGCGGGCGAGGCGTACAGCGCGAATCCCGCGACGGAAAGCGGCGCGTTCTACGCCCGGCTGCGCCACGAGCGTTACCTCAACGGCCAGACGCGGCTCAGCGCCAAATCCAGCAGCGCGACGCTGATGCCCGGCGTGGTGGTGCGCGCCAGCGGCGGCAACGCGGCGGAAGTGTTCCGCAGCGGCGTGGTTATCACCTCGCTTGTGTGCCGCGCGGCGCGCGACAGCAGCATGGAAACCCTGTTTCAGGGCATCCCGGCAGAAGGCCGCTATAGCTACCGCCCGGAACCGGCACCGCGTCCGGTGATGGCGGGCACCCTGCCGGCGCGCGTCACCAGCACCACCACCAACGACACTTATGGGCATATTGACCGTGATGGACGTTATCGCGTCAGCATGCTGTTTGACCGCGCGGGCTGGGAAAGCGGGCATGAAAGCCTGTGGGTGCGCCAGTCGCGCCCGTTCGCCGGCGACACCTACGGCCTGCACCTGCCGCTGCTGGCGGGCACCGAGGTGGCGATTGGCTTCGAGCACGGCAACCCGGACCGCCCGTACATTGCCGGCGTGCTGCACGACTCCTCCCGCGCGGACCACGTCACCATCCGCAACTACAGGCGTAACGTGCTGCGCACGCCGGCGAACAACAAGCTGCGCCTCGACGACACGCGCGGCCAGGAGCACATCAAGCTCAGCACCGAGTACGGCGGTAAAAGTCAGCTCAACCTCGGTCATCTGGTGGATGGTGAAAGGCTGGCTCGCGGTGAAGGCTTCGAGCTGCGCACCGACAGCTGGGGCGCCATTCGGGCTGGCAAAGGGCTGTTTATCAGCGCCGATGGGCAGGCGGCGGCACAGGGTAAGCAGAAGGACATGCAGGCGGCGCTGTCGCGTCTGTCCGCCGCGCTGATGGAAATGCAGTCGCTGGCGGCCAGCGCGCAGCAGGCACAGGCGCTGGCGGCGGACGTGGCGCGTCAGCAGGCGCTGCTGCAGAAAAAGATGGAAGACATGCAGCAGGAAGTGCTGCTGGGCAGCGCGCCGCAGGGCGTGGCGCTGGTGAGCGGCGGGGATATGCAGCTGTCGGCGCAGGATAACCTGACGCTGACCGCCGGAAAGCAGATGGACCTCGGCGCGCAGAAGGACTTCACCGTGGCGGCAGGCAAACAAATCAGCCTGTACAGCCGCGAGGGCGCGAAGCTGTTTACTTCCCGGGGCGATATCGACGTGCAGGCGCAGGGCGGAAACGTGACGACCTGGTCAACGCAGGACACTCATATTTCGAGCGGCAGGAAGCTGGTCGTGACGGCGCAGGATGAGCTGACGCTGATT
>NZ_PJRT01000033.1 GCF_002858935.1 Pantoea endophytica
CCGGGGCGATATCGACGTGCAGGCGCAGGGCGGAAACGTGACGACCTGGTCAACGCAGGACACTCATATTTCGAGCGGCAGGAAGCTGGTCGTGACGGCGCAGGATGAGCTGACGCTGATTTGCGGCGGCGGTTATATAAAGCTGAAAGGCGGCAACGTGGAGATTGGCGGACCGGGTAAGCTGCTGGTTAAAAACGCGGGCATCAGTAAGGCAGGGTCAGCAAATATGCAGAGCGTGATGAAGTCCTTTGAGCCGGGAAGTTTTGATGAGAAGTTTATTATCAGGAATGCGTTAACGAAAGAACCACTACCAGGCAAAGCTTATAGCATTACCCTGCCAGATGGTTCTGTTTTTTCAGGTATCACCGATGGCATTGGCGCAACTTCTCTCAATTCATCTGATGTTATTGACAATATGATAATCACCTTAAGCAAGGTAAATTAATATGATGTGGAACTCATCAAATAATAAGGTTCTCATTGCCTTTGTCATTCTTATGATATTTTTCGGTGTTTATAAGATTTTTGGAATTTTTATAGTGCATAGCATGGGGGCAAGTTTCGGAGTCGGTTTAGGGGGGATGAGTGGCTCTCAAAAAACTATCGAAGCGCGTAAGGTTGATACAGATGCACCCAGTCAGATCATTTATCGAATTGATAAAAATCGTTTTTTAACGCTGGAGAACTATATTTCATGCGATAAGGGTGGGCAGGTTTATTATAATGATACCCAGAGGGGGATTAAGACTTTTGTGGGTTTCAATAATGATTTTTATGATTTCTCATACAGTAAAGGAAATAGTGTTTCGGCTTATCAGGGTACCATAATTAATGGGGCCAATAACGGTTATCTTGCATTTCCTGGTGCGTCGACGCAACAGTACTGTGGTAGTGGTAATTCTGAAAGAGGTTGTCCTGTTTTCTTTTACTTCTCTCCTGATTATGGTAAGACCTTTATTTATAATTCTATTAAAGATGGTTATGATACACCTAAGCGATTTAGTAAACTTAAGGTAGTCGTAAACAATAATGGTGTTTATTTAAGAGATGAGTCTGAGGAAGAACCTCTACATGATGATTATAAGAGGTCTTATAACGACATAACGAGGGTGATTTTCTACTACTACGAGTCAGGGAAGTTGATAAATATTTACAATTATTGGGATAAGCTTGTTTACAAAAACATAAAGTCAGAGATTGAGAAAAGAAAGCTTTCTTACGCTGATGTTTACGATCAAAGTTTTAACATTTACTCCTACGCCAAAACACTGAAACCAGTACCAACGAGTGATGAGATTAATCGCATGGCTGATGAATTAAGAGATCTCATTGGGAAGGAAGAAAAAAAAATTTATAAAAATAAAATAAAATTACCGATTTTTTCCAAAATGGATAGGGATGATAAATATCGATGCAATATGAATGAACGAGCAAAAAGAATAACATATATCTCTAAAGACGGAAGAAAAGAGGTGATTGATCATGAGTAATGGAATAGAGCCAATCCGTGAACTTGAATGTGAATTTGATGATAACGGACATCCATCATGGACATCATTCCCTTCACATAAGAATTGCAAAGTCAGAGGCGGATGTGATTTGCCGCCTCATTTACCAGGGGTTATTATTTTGATTCATGGTGTGAACTCTACAGGGGAATGGTTCAAAAGTGCAGAAGATAATTTATGTTCTGGATTAAATAAGAGGTTAGGACTTGATAATTCATCTTTTGAGTTAAAACCTAAAGTATATGTTAGTGATGAAAAAGTCGCGAATGAACCTTTAGTAGAGCGAGTCATACCATTAACAAATAAAAATGAAAGAGATTCTCCAGTGATTCGATTTTATTGGGGGTATTCTTCAATCAAAGGTGAGGAGAATAAGTATGTTATACCTTTAGCTAATAAGAAAGGATTAGACTACCATCAACTCAAAAGACGAGGCTTTTCCAATGAAAAAATTGCAGAGGAGGGACCATTTTTTTGGGGGGGCGGACCATTTCAAAATGGTACAAATAATTTACATTCTTTATGGAGTGACAAAGGTTTTAAGGAGAGCATCTCTGGTTTTAAAGTACAGTGGGTTAATGAAGACGAAGATCGTTTACTAACCAATGCGCCACCACGTAAATATTATGCACATGCAGCGAAACGTCTTGCTAACTTAATTGACAGTGTACGTAATAAATATCCGAAAGATACTGTTACGATCATATCCCATAGTCAGGGGACAATGATAGCAATGGCTGCAGTAGCGATAGCGGAACATGCACCTGATGCTTTATTTGTACTTAATTCACCTTATGCATTGGAGCACAATATTCTTACTGAAGCTTCACTTACTGACGATGAATGTATTTCTCCTGAAGGACGCGAAAGCACTTTATCTGCTATAGTTAGTAAAGTAGCTACTAGGAAAACACATTTATCATCTATTGGCTATGGTGGGCTTTGTGTTGGTCAGACAAGTAATAAAAAAAACTGGCGGCCGGATGTGATTTTGTTATCTAAAAATGGCGATGAGATTCAAGAAAGAGATAATCACGGTAGGACATATATATATTTCTGCCCTCATGATCGTGTAATGGGGTCTCGTCCATTACGTTCAATTGGTTGGCAAGGATTACCAAATAATATTATAGGTAAGCCACATCCTTTATTACTAAAGCACGAAGGTGCACTTTTTCAGAGAATGCTTGCGCGTAGTACGCCATGTGGTGATATTCCCAATCCTAAAACACCATTTGCCAAATTACCAGACGGAAAACCCTTTTGGGACGATGCAGGCGACAAATACCAAAGTAGCAGCTTTACATATCCTAACCCTCCTGAGTGGCAAACTGTCTTTATCAATGCAGAAAAAGTTCCAGAACCGATTCAACCTGAAAGCTTGGCAAGATTTGATGGAACCCGAGTAGGGGCTGAACATAGTGTAGAAGAACAAAAAGATGGGTGGGGAGAAATTAAAGTTGGCGGCAGTAATAAGAATGATAATACATATGACAATTACATAAATCTTTATCCAAATAAAGATGTATTAATCGGTTTTAGTAATATAGGCACTAAAACTAGACCTCAGATGGTACCTGTGACTCGGGAGGAAACTTTTGAAGAAAAGGATCTTCGCCTGAGAACTTATGTTTCTCAGCCAACTGATCACAGTACTTTACCAATGAGCGCTGAGTTTATGGCTCAGGTAGTTGCTTATGATTTGCCGATAGGATATTGCGATGCAACTTGGGATAAAGCCTTCATGGATGAATTGCGCCGAAAAGCTGATTGGGTACAGGGTGAGGATCCTTACCTGTTTAGTGGAGTACCTGACAAAGTACCTGAACCCGATTTAATTAGCAGAGATACTGTCACAGATAAATTTAATCGAGAGCAAATGACGTTGCCGGTATATAGGGCCGTAAATAAAGCATAGGTAGCAATAATGATAAGCTAGCGGTCGTCCTGGGAGATTATACGTCCGACGGTGGCAAAGTCACGTCTGCATAATCGACTTTAAATATTCAGAAAAAAAATGCTGCCCATGCTGAATAATACGGTGTCTGCCCATTGGCACAAACCGTATTGATCCTGAACTACAGGCGCAACGTGCTGCGCACGCCTGCGAACAACAAGCTGCGCCTCGATGACACGCGCGGCCAGGAGCACATCAAGCTCAGTACCGAATACGGTGGCAAGAGCCAGCTGAATCTTGGGCATCTGGTCGATGGCGAGCGTCAGCCGCGCGGCGAAGGCTTTGAGCTGCGCACCGACGGCTGGCGCGCCATCCGGGCTGGCAAAGAGCTGTTTATCAGCGCCGATGGGCAGGCAGCGGCACAGGGTAAGCAGAAGGACATGGAGGCGGCGCTGTCGCGTCTGTCCGCCGCGCTGACGGAAATGCAGTCGCTGGCGGCCAGCGCGCAGCAGGCGCTGCTGCAGAAAAAGATAGAAGACATGCAGCAGGAAGTGCTGCTGGGCAGCGCGCCGCAGGGCGTGGCGCTGGTGAGCGGCGGGAATATGCAGCTGTCGGCGCAGGATAACCTGACGCTGACCGCCGGAAAGCAGATGGACCTCGGCGCGCAGAAGAACTTCACCGTGGCGGCAGGCAAACAAATCAGCCTGTACAGCCGCGAGGGCGCGAAGCTGTTTACTTTCCGGGGCGATATCGACGTGCAGGCGCAGGGCGGAAACGTGACGACCTGGTCAACGCAGGACACTCATATTTCGAGCGGCAGGAAGCTGGTCGTGACGGCGCAGGATGAGCTGACGCTGATTTGCGGCGGCGGTTATATCAGGCTTAAAGGCGGCAACGTGGAGATTGGCGGACCGGGCAAACTGCTGGTTAAAAATGCGGGCATAAGTAAAGCTGGTGCAGCGAATATGGAAGGTGTGATGAAGTCATTTTCACCAGAAACTTTTGATGAGAAGTTTGTCGCCACAAATGCGTTAACAGGTCATCCGATAGCCAACCTGCCTTACCGCATTACTAAGCCGGGAGGAAAAGTGATTGAGGGAGTTACTTCTGCTTCTGGCGAGACAGAACTAGCTCAATCTGAAATTGTTGACGATATGATCCTGACATTTAATCCGGCATTAAAATAACATCGGGGTATTACAATGGTTAATACTGAAAGTAAAACTATGAGCAGAAGAAAGAAAATAACATTAGCTATATTAATTTCTCTAGCAGTTGTTATGGTTGTTGTCTGGAATTTTGTATTACCTATGATAGCAGCTACTGGAGGTGGAAGTTTTGGTTATGGCTTTCCAAGTGGTTCTGGCGGTCGGGCTATCAGGAGTGTTGAGATCGATGTTGATCCGCAAGTTGTCTATCGCATAGATGATCATCGTTTTTTCACCTTTGAAAATTATGTGAGTTGTAGCAGTGGTGGATTTGTATATTACAATGACACAAATAAAAGAATTAAGAAGCTCGCTGGAATAGAGGGCAGTGATAAAAAACTTCAGAATGAGGTTTCTATCAGTGAGCGTAATGATGTTTTATCTTTTATTGGTAAATTTATCTACTCTGCTGGAGATAATATCATTGCATATCCTACTAGGGATATTAACTATAAGTATGGTAATTCTACTCACTTTATATCTTTTCAGGATGTAAATGACTCATCAAAGGATTCCTTTATGAAAGTTGCTGGTCCAAATATTTCCATCATAGTCATGAGTGATTCTGTACTTGCTAAAACAAGTATTTTGAGTGAGTTTTACTACAGTCATAAGGCGCCATTAAATTCAGGTGATTATAATTTTATCAATGATGAAGACTTAGTATTGAATAGTGCGTCAATAGATGATCGTTTTCATTGTAATGAAAGTATCAAACCTAGAAAAATAAAGTACATTTCTAACTGACAGGATGTTCACTAATATGAAGAATGGAAAAGAACCAACGCGAGATGTTGCTTGTTTTTTTAGTGATAACGGGAGTCCTCAATTTCGAAGCAGTCTTTCACCAAAAAGTGTTCAAGTCAGGGCTGAATGTAAGCATCCTCCTCGTTAACGGGTCATCCGATATTCAACCTGCCGTATTGCACCACCATGCCGGGTGGTAAGACTATTGAGAGCGTAGTTTCTGCATCTGCCGAGACAAAACTAGCTCAATCTGAAATTGTTTACGATAAGATCCTGACATTTAATCCGGTATCAAAATAATATTGGGGTATTACAATGGATAATACTGAAAGTAAAACTATGAGCAGAAGAAAGAAAATAATATTAGCTATATTAATTTCTCTTGCAGTGGTGATGATTGTTGTTTGGAATTTTGTATTACCTATGATAGCAGCTACTGTAGGTGGAAGTTTTGGTTATGGCTTTCCAAGTGGTTCGGGCGGTCGGGCTATCAGGAGTGTTGAGATCGATGTTGACCCGCAAGTGGTTTATCGCATAGACAATCATCGCTTCTTTACTTTAGAGAATTATGTCAGTTGTCACAGTGGTGGGCTTGTGTATTACAATGATACAAACAAAAAGATAAAGATATTCGCTGGGCTGGAAGGTGACGATAAAAATCCTCAAGATGAATTCTCAATAAGTAGACAGAATGATGTTTTATCTTTTAATGGTGAGTTTATCTATGCTGCAGGTGATGATTTAATTTCATACCCCCATCGCTTTGTTAACTATAAATATGGGAATTCGGAGCATTATATAGTTAGCGAAAGTTTAAGGGAGGGGGCTAAGTCGCACAAAAGTGAAAATATACTTCCAAGTGATACAGTGATTGTTACCAATGATGCAGTTTATATACAGGATAGAATTCACAAGGAATTATTAAAGCGAATAATATCCATCGGAAGTAAAGATAAGGTTGGCAAATGGATTGATAACCCAGATTTCAAAATTGAGGCGCAATCAATTGATGAACGATTCCACTGTGATGACAATATCAAACCTCGAAGCATTAGGTATTTAAAGGCTAGTAGTGGAGTTATGAAATGAATAAAGTGAACGATCCTACTCGCGAGTCTAATTGTTTTCTTGGCGATAACGGGAATCCTTATTTTAAAAGCAGTCCGTCTCCAAAAAGTATTAAAGTAAGGGCAGAGTGTAAACATCCTATACATCACCCTGGGATCATTTTATTCGTGCATGGTGTTAATTCCACTGGAGAGTGGTATTCAACAGCAGAAAGAAATATATGTGAAGGGCTTAATGAACGCTTGGGTTTAAAATCAACATCTTTTGAACTGATTCCTAATAAATATAACTGTGACAATATATTTGATTTAGAAGGTTATAAATTGGATCGGGTGTTGCTTAATGCGGGTGAGGCTAATTCCCCGGTGGTTCCTTTTTATTGGGGTTATAGAGCAGTTGATGGTGAAGAAGGAACATATGAAATACCGTTAGTTAATAAAAATAATGAAGACTACCATCTTCTTAAAGAAAAAGGATTGAAATTAGAAGAATTGAGAGGGAAAGGCCCTTGGTTCTGGGGAGGAGGGCCATTCCAAAACGGAACAAATAATTTGGTATCACTTTGGAGTGATGTCGGATTTAATGAGAGGATGCGTTATTTAGGTCTGGAAGTGCAGGATTTTGCACCAGACTTTGACCGTTTGCTCAAGACTGCACCACCAAGGAAATATTATGCACATGCAGCAAAGCGCTTGGCTGATTTGATGGATTCTATCCGTGATAAATTTCCACGAGACACTGTTAGTGTAATATCTCACAGTCAGGGAACCATGATTGCTCTAGCAGCAACGTCACTAGCTAAGAAAGCACCTGATTGTCTCTTCATTTTGAATTCACCTTATGCAATGGAACCGAAAATTACGGATAAATTCTCTACACAAGATAAAGAGATCATTACAGACACCGCACGCGAACAGACTCTTGAGGCAATTATTAATAGAATAGCTGAGCGCTCTAATTTTCTGCAACCGGATAAATACAATCAATTGTCTGTTGGTAAATCTTCAGACAATCAACCTTGGACACCAGATATATTTCATAAATCTTCATCGGGAAAAAAGATCCCTGAAAGAGATAATCACGGTAGGTTATATATATATTGTAACCCACACGACAGGGTCATGGGATCATCTCCTCTATTAAGCCTTGGTTGGCAAGGATTGCCTAATAGTGGGTTGGAGCAACAACCACATAAATTAATTACGGCCCACAAAGGACATTTATTTCAACGAATGATGGCACGTTCGACCTCTTGTGGGGCCGCGCCGAATTTTAAAACCCCCTTTTGGCCTTTGCCTGACGGAAAACCTTTTTGGGATGATGGCGGTAATTACCCAACATATTCTACGCCAAAATATCAAACCATTACTATTAATTCAGAAGAGGTTCCTAAACCTATTTTTGCTGACCAAATGACCGATTTTGACGTTAAACGTCTAGGTGATGGTAGTGAATGGGATGAAATGCCCATTTCCCATAAGGGAAAGGGTTGGGGACAATTTTCCGAAAAATCTGACAAAGATGAAAAGTCAGTTGTTGTTCCTAATGATGATACGTTTAATAACTTTGTTGTGCTGTATCCCAAAAAAGAAGTTCCAACAGGTGCTTATCAACCATCAGGCAAAGCATTCCCTCAGTTTGAGCCAGTGATGCGTCTTGAAACTGATGAGGAGAGACGTATTCGCGTAGGTGCTTATATTTCTCAACCAACCGATCACAGTACATTACCTAATAGCCCTGACTTTATGCGACGGGTAGTCACCTATGATTTGCCTATTGGTTTTTGTGATGCTACTTGGGATAAGAATTTTATGGCAAAGTTGCGTGATATGGCAGACTGGACTAAGGGATATGACACTTATTTTGAAACAGGCCAGCTAAACATCCCACCAATTCCAGCTGAAATATTCACAGAAACCATTTCTGATGTAGAACTCGAAAAGAGAAAGGCTGAATGGTATGAAATGAATAAAAAAATTAATTCACGAACATCAATTAACTTTGGGTGATGTTACTTGTTTTTGTATTGCAAGTTAAAATTTAATTAAGAGTTGGTTGATTTTTAATGAGGAAAGAATGCTTGGGGTAATTTATCTGGTGATGTTTTTATACGCAATCTTATCAGGCAGTGTTCTGACGTTGATATATTGGGTCTTAACTAAAAGAAGTGGCTTGAATTATGTGGTTGTGTTTTTTCTGTTAGTTTCTTTTTCTTTCTGCGTTTTTAATGTTCTCGATTATCATGGTGTTCCGATAATTAGATGATTCTTTGGAGTTAATGCCTTACTTGTCCTTCTTTTGTTTAGGTGATTTTAAATGACATTTAATGATTCCGCCTAGTCAGTTTTATTAAATAAGTTATTCCACCCGCCGTTCAGTAAATAAAATATAGGTCATAATAATGGGCAAACTCGCAATCGTCTTGGGAGATTCTACGTCTCACGGCGGCAAAGTCACATCTGCATCATCTACTTTCGATATTCAGGGAAAAAATGCCGCCCTGCTGCATGATACGGTGTCCTGCCCATTACATGGCACCAACCGTATTATCGAATGCGATGTTGCATCTTATGAAGAAAATGGCCGTGGGATCGTAATACATGGCTGCAAAACGGAATGTGGCTCGGTGGTTATCGCCAGCCTGCCGGATATGGAGATCGGCTAATGGGATGGTCAGTACCGGAAGTGCCTGAGCGGACACCCGCCAGCGCATGTTCTCCGTGGATCTGTTTTTTTATTATTTTCTTTTGCGTATTAATCAGTGTTGCCTGGCTTTTATTTTCTGGTTCAGCGGAAGAACTGTCTTCCCTTTCATCCGGAGCCTGGCTGCCGCTGGCCGCAGCGATGCTGGTGAGTGTGATGGCAATCCTGACGGTGTATTTATTAGGCTGGGAAGTTCAGGCTCTGAAAGCTTTTTACTGGAACAGCTGGCGACTGAATGTGCATGCCGCCTGGCAGCAGCATGCCCATCAGCATCTGTGCGTGGTTAATCAGATAAATTTAACGGTGAGCACGGATTGCGTCCCTCAGTTAACAGGGCTGGTCGCAAAAAAAGACGTTATTGATAAACCCACCACATTGCTGGCCGGTGAAGCGCTCATCCCCGGCATTTCACGCTTTGAGCAGCTTAGCCAGGCGCTGCTGAAGCAGGTAGCACTATCGTTAGCAAACTGGTATCCCGGTGGTGCGCTCACCGTTGTCATCCAGACCTCGGCCGCCTCTCTGGAGCAGGAAAAGCAGCGTGTTGCGTCACTGTGGAAACAGCATGCACTGCCGTGGACGCCCACCTTTCATGTGTTGCCCGCTGAGTATCCTTTTGAGTTCTGGAATAACCAGTTGCTGGCATCGCACAACCCGGTACTGATTCTGGCAATCCATTATCGTCAGGTAAATGAAACCCTGGCTGAATTTGCCAGCGCGTTATTACTCGCGCCCCCGTCACTGCTTTCTGCTGTTCAGCAACGAGAAACCGTAAAAGTCTTTCGGGCGATGCCGCTGCAAACCAGCGAACTCTCAGCCGAGCTAAAAGAGCTTAAAGAGATGAACCAGCAACCATCTTCATCTGTTGGGCTGGTGTGGTTCAGTGGACTCACCGCCCCTCAGCGTCAGCAACTGACGTCTGCCGTATTTGAACTGCCGTTGTCTCTTCGCAGTTCCGCGCCGATGGCGGGACTCATTGATTTTGATGAAGGCTGCGATCGTTACGGCCACCTTGCCGGCTGGCTGATGCCCGTTGCGGCAATCGAAGCCGTCAATTACGACATGGGTAGCCAGTGGCTGGTGTGGGCCGATGATAAACAGGCTTGGGCGATGGTGGCTGGCAGGAAAATGCCGCTGATGAACACTTCCCCCGAACGGGCGCAGGCCGCGCCTTTCCCTGCCGGTGGAATGATGCTGGCGGTGCTGCTTAATACTCTTCTTATCTGGTCTTTAGGTTTTGCCTTCCCGGTCTGGTTATTTTCGTGGTGGGGAACGATCACTTTACTGGCCGTACTTGGCGTGACCTTACCGGGTCTGGCATTCGCGTTACGAAAGGTGGTGGCCAGCGCGCTGCTGCCGGGATTTTTCCGTGCTGCCGGTGAGCACGAAAGGAATAAAAAATAATGAAAAACTTCTTTCGTCTGCTGGGGTACGGGCTCGTTGCCGTGTCCGTTTTACTGCTTTTTTTATTCCTGCTATCCCAGCTAAAAGCCTTACCCGTTGAAGCAACCACCCGTCAGTTTTGGTTACCGTTGACGGGATTTGTTTTTCTCGCGTGCCTGATATGTACGGTGATTTTCTTCTTATTCAGTCCGTTGAATGCGGGCGTCCCGGTCAGGCCATCGGGTGACAAAAAAGAAGATATGCCTGCCTCTGCCACTGCTTCCACATGCCTGGCGAGCGATATGAGCAACTATCTTCGCTCACGCTACAACCTCTTCTGGCGCAGCAAAGTTCGTCTGCTTCTGGTGGTCGGCGACGACGCCGCGATCAGCCCGCTTGTACCGGGACTCGGCAAAAATGTGTGGATGGAGGGTAACCGGACGGTTCTTATTTACGGTGGTAGCCTCGATGCTCAGTTAGATGCTGAAAAATACGCCGCGCTGCGCAAGCTGCGCCGCAGCCGTCCGCTGGACGGCATTGTGCTGGTTCAGGATTCAAATTCCACCCTGACACCACAAAAAAGCGATGCAGCGATGCGCTCGCTGGAGAAGATTGCCGCCGCGCTGCGCTGGCGCGCGCCGGTGTGGATCTGGCAGCTTGGACGCAGTGACTGGCCGCAGCCAGAGCGTGAGAACAACGCGGTAGGCGCAGTGTTTCCGGCCAAAGCGCTGCCGGAAAATGTTGCGCAGCAGCTTGAAAGCTTGATCGCGCCACTGCGTGATCGCGGTCTGGCACAGGTCGATCACAGCCTCAGTAACGACTGGCTGCTGCGCCTGTCGCAGCAGTTCGGCAGCGGTGAAAGTCAGGCCTGGCAGCAGCGCTTAGCGCCCTGGCTGGACCCCGCGCGCCGCAGTTTGCTGCGTGGTCTGATGTTCAGCCTGCCTGAAGCAAAGCCTGTACTTGACAGCCTGCATCCTCACGCATTAACCGACAGCGCGCTCTGGCAGGGCATCGCGTCAGACCGCGCCAGAGGTCGTCGCACCGGGCTGCCTTGGGAACAGACCCTGGCCTGGTCGCTGCTGAGCCTGATGCTGCTCGCTGGCGCGGGCATGCTGGCGTCTTCGCTGTTCAACCGTCATCAGATTGTCAGCGCGGCGGATAAAGCCGAGGTATTGGTGAATTCAACGAAGGTTGATGATGCGCAGCTCATTGCGCTGCACGGCCTGCGTAACGATCTCGGTCAGCAGCAGCACTGGCTGGAGCACGGTGCGCCCTGGTATCAGCGCTTCGGCATTAACCATACGCAGCAGCTGCATGATGCGCTGCTGCCGTGGTACGGCGTCGCGGCGCAGCGGCTGATCCACGAACCGGCGCGCATCGCGCTGGAAGATAAGCTGAACTATCTGGCCAGCCTGCCTGCTGCCAGCCCGCTGCGCGCCACGCTGGCGCAGCCGGGGTATAAGCAGTTAAAGGCCTGGCTGATGATGGCGCGCCCGGAGCGTGCCGAACCGGCGTTTTATGCGCAGACCATGGCGACCGTTCAGCCGGAATATCCAGGCATTTCAACGTCGTTGTGGCAGACGCTGGCCCCGGATTTGTGGGCATTCTATGCCGCGTCGTTGCCGTCCCAGCCCGGCTGGCGCATCAAACCCAATGCGTCGCTGCTGAGTCAGGTACGTCAGGTTCTGCTGCTGCAGACCGGCCAGCGCAACGCCGAGATGACGCTGTATCAGAACGTCCTGCGCGACGTGCGCCGCAACTACACCGACCTGACGCTGGAAGATATGACGCCGGGCACCGATATGCGCCGGCTGTTCAGCAGTGACGACAGAGTTCCGGGCGTGTTTACTCGCCAGGCGTGGGAAGGCGGCGTGCGCCAGGAGATTGAGAAAGCGGCCAACACCCGTCGCGATGAAATCGACTGGGTGCTCAGCGACAGCCGCAGCGCGGTGCCGCAGGAGATTTCCCCGGAGGCGCTGAAGGCCCGTTTAACGCAACGTTATTTCAGTGACTTCGCCGCCAGCTGGCTTAACTTCCTCAACGGTATCAGGCTCAATCCGGCGCAGAACATCGCCGACGTTACGGATCAGCTGACGCTGATGAGCGACGTGCGCCAGTCGCCTCTGATTGCATTAATGAACACGCTGGCGTGGCAGGGCCAGACCGGCCAGCAGCGTGAGGCGCTGTCAGACACGCTGATCAACTCGGCCAAAGACCTGATTGGCCAGAAAGACAAGCCGGTTATCAGCCAGAAAGCTACCGGCCCTGAAGGACCGCTGGATGTGACCTTCGGCCCATTGCTGGCGCTGACCGGCAAAAACAGCGGCTCTCAGCTGATGGCCGCCGACAGCAGCCTGACGCTGCAAACCTATCTCACCCGCATCACCCGCGTGCGCCTGCGTCTGCAGCAGGTGGCCGCCGCGCCGGATCCACAGGAGATGTTGCAAACCCTGGCGCAGACGGTTTTCCAGGGCAAAAGCGTTGACCTTACTGATACGCAGCAATACGGCAGCCTGATGGCGGCGAGCCTCGGCGAAGAGTGGAGCGGCTTTGGCCAGACGATGTTCGTGCAGCCGCTGACGCAGGCGTGGGAAACCATCCTGCAACCGTCTGCGGTGAGCCTGAACGCGCAGTGGCAGCGCTCCATCGTGGAAAACTGGCGCACCGCGTTTGACGGACGCTATCCATTCGCGGCGGGACAAAGTGACGCGTCACTGCCGATGCTGGCGGAGTTTATCCGCCGCGATGCCGGGCGCATCGACAGCTTCCTCAGCAGCCGCCTCGGTGGCGTACTACAGAAAGAGGGCAGCAGCTGGGTGCCGGATGCAGCACACAGTCAGGGACTGACGTTTAATCCCGCTTTCCTCAAGGCGGTGAATCAGCTGCGCGAGCTGTCCGACATTCTGTTTACTGACGGCACGCAGGGCATCAGTTTTGAACTACAGGGCCGCGCTGCGCCAGACGTGGTGGAAACCCAGCTGATGCTTGATGGTCAGCCGCTGCGCTACTTCAACCAGATGGCGACGTGGCAGGCGATGCGCTGGCCGGGCGACAGCCTGAAGCCGGGTACGTTGCTGACCTGGACCGGTGTGAAAAGCAGTGCACAGATTTACGGTGATTATCCCGGCACCTGGGGCTTTATCCGCTGGCTGGAGCAGGCCAAACGTGAACGTCTCGATCGCAGCCGCTGGTTGCTGAGCTTCACCACGCCGGATAAGCGTACGCTGACGTGGGTGCTGCGCACGCAGATGCGCGACGGCCCGCTGGCGCTGCTGCGCCTGCGCGGCTTTACGCTGCCGACGGAAATATTCAGCGTCGATGCTGCCAGTGCCTCCGAGGCGATGGCCCCGCGCGACGCCGTTACGGATGACGTCATTACCGACATGGAGGGAGCAGAATAATGAGCGCAATGACCGAACTGGTGCACGCCTGCGGCGTGGATGAGTCCACGCTGAGAACCGATGCACAACAACGCTGCAGCAACTGGACGCGCTGGCTGGAACCGATCAGTGAAGCGTTGCCCGCCGGAGACGATCCGGCTTACGACGATCAGTTTATGCAGATCCGTGAAGAGGTGAACAAGCTTTCCGGCTTTGATACCGACACCATCGCCCGCCTGTCGGAATCGCTGCTGACAACCGTGAGCAAGGATATCCGGGTTATCACCTTTTACGCGTGGGCGCGCCTGCATCAGGACGGCGAGCAGGGGCTGGCGGAAGGACTGGAACTGCTGGCCGCCGCGCTGCAGAAGTTTGGTGGAAAGCTTCATCCACAACGCAGCCGCAGTCGGCAGGGCGCGCTGGCCTGGCTCGGCAGCGCCAGAATGCTCGACAGCCTGACGTTATGGCCGGAAGCCGATGTCGCGCGGGTTTGCCGCATTAGCGGTGCATTGCTGCTGATTGAAGATGCACTTAATGAAGATGAACGCAACGGGCTTCAGCCGCTGTTGCGCGCACTGGAGCTGCGTTTAGCTCAGAACGGGGGTGCCAGCGCGATGGTGCCACTCAACAGCCCGACACATAGGGACGTGGATGATTCGTCGCTTGCTGAACTCGCGCCGGTTAACTCCGGTGAAACTTTGAAGGCACAGGCGAAAGTGTTGGCAAACTACCTGCGCGAGCAGCCCGGCGGCTGGCTTTCCGCCCACCATCTGATGAAAAGCGTACGTTGGGATACCATCCTCAATCTTCCCGCGCTTGGAACCGGCGGCAATACGCGTCTGCCGCCGCCAAAACCCGATCACCGTGCGCACCTTAAGCGCCTGTATCTGCAGCAAAGCTGGACGGAACTGCTGGAACTGACGGACTCGCTGTTTGCGCAGGCCATCAATCACGTGTGGTTCGATCTTCAGTGGTACGCCTGTGAAGCGCTGAATCGTCAGGACAAGGGCGCGGCGCTGGCGAACATTGTGCAGCAGGATTTGCATGGACTTTTATCAAGGCTGCCGGGACTGGAAACGCTCTCGTATTCAGACGGCACACCGTTTGCCGATGAGGTGACGCGCAACTGGATCGCGCAAAAAGTGATGAGCGACGTGGGCTTTGCGGAGAGCGACACGCTGGTTGCAGGACCTGACAACGACATCCTGTCCCTGGAAAACGAGGCGGTGGATAAAGCGGAATCGGAAAGCGTGGAAGCCGCACTGGCATGGCTGCAGATGCGTCCGGGCACCAATAGTTTGCGAGATCAGTGGTTAATACGTCTGCTAATGGCGCGAGTGTGCGAGCAATTCGGTAAAAGTGAAATGGCGCTGTATCTGCTGGATGAACTCAATCAGCATGCCGGCGCACTGACGCTTGCGCAGTGGGAACCAACCTTATTATTCGAAGTGCGCGCCCGGCGGCTGAAGCTGCTGCGTGCCCGAGCCGCGCGCAGTGAAAGTGAACGTACGCGCATCCAGCCGGAAATGGACTCGCTGTTATCCGGCCTCATCACGCTTGACCCGGTCAGGGCCGCCATCCTCTGCAGCTGACTTCTGCTTTTTAACTTCCTGTTGCCTGACTGGTTCGGGCTGCACATTACTGATGTGAATACCATGGACGATTTAACCCTGCGTTATTACGACGCTGAAATGCGCTACCTGCAGGAAGCGGGCGAAGAGTTTGCCCGCGCCCATCCTGAACAGGCAGCGATGCTCAATCTCGACAAAGCTGGCGCCCGCGATCCCTACGTTGAACGGCTATTCGAAGGCTTTGCCTTTATGGTCGGTCGCCTGCGTGAAAAGTTCGACGATGACCTGCCGGAACTGACTGAAGGTCTGGTCAGCCTGTTGTGGCCGCACTATCTGCGCACCATTCCGTCGATGTCGGTGGTGGAGTTCACGCCCGACTGGCGCGAGATGAAGGAGCCGATGCGGCTGGCACGCGGCTTTGAAGTAATTTCACGCCCGGTGGGTGAAAAAGGCACGCGCTGCCGTTACACCACCACGCGCGACGTGCAGGTGCTGCCGCTGGCGCTGGAGTCGGCAAAATTAACCACCGATGCCGCAGGACGCTCGGTTGTTCGCCTGCGCTTTAACGGCGGCGCGCTGGCCGACTGGAGCCGCACCGACCTCAGCCGCATTCCGCTCTATCTCAACGCTGATGCGCCGCTGGCCTGCGCGCTACATGAAGCATTGACGCTTAACGTCGCCAGCATCGCACTGCGTCTGCCGGGTGAAACCGACAGTCGCCGCTTTGACGGACATTTCAGCGCGCAGGGCTTCAGCCAGGAAGACCGGCTGTGGCCGGGCGATGAAGGCAGTTTCAGCGGATATCAGCTGCTGCTGGAATATTTCACCTTCCGCGAGAAGTTTATGGCGGTGAACCTACGCGGGCTGGAGCAAGTTACGCTGCCCGCGTCGCTGCCGTGGTTCGAGCTTGACGTGGTGCTGGCCGAGCGCTGGGAGCATGATTTCCAGTTCAGCGAAAAACATCTGCGCCTTAACTCCGTGCCGGTGATTAACCTGTTTGCGATGGAATCCGATCCGCTGATGATCAACGGATTGCAGACCGAATATATGCTGCGCCCGATGCGCGTGCAGGACGGCCATACCGAAATCTACTCGGTGGATTCGGTGATTTCCTCGAAAGGGCTGCCGTACGTGCCGTTCAGCAGCTTCCGCCACAAAGGCGGCATGCTGCGTCACGAAGCGCCGGAACATTACTATCACACGCGCGTGCGGCGCGGGCCGTCCGGGCTGCATGAAACCTGGATGATCCTCGGCGGCGAAGCCTTTGATAATCACAGCCTGCCGGAAAACGAAAGCCTGTCGGTGAGCGTCACCGGCACCAACGGCCAGCTGCCGCGTCGCGCGCTGCAGAGCACACTGCTGGATACCGCCGTCAGCAGCACCGACGTGGCGATGCAGGTGCGCAACCTGTGCGCGCCAACGCTGCCGTGCTATCCGCCCAATCGTGATCGCTTTCACTGGCGCGTGCTGAGCCATCTCGGCTCGAGTTTTCTGTGGATGATGGATAACGCCGAGGTGCTACGCGGCACGCTGGCGCTGTACGACTGGACACACAGCGAAATGAACCGCCGCCGTCTGGACGCCATCCTGCACGTCTGCCACAAAGAGACCGAACGCTTTGAGCAGGGTTATCTTCTACGCGGCGTGCAGATTGAAATCACCCTCGACAGCAGCGGCTTTGCCGGCAGCGGCGATATCTGCCTGTTTGGCGAAATGCTCAGCCGCTTCTTCGCGTTGTATACCGACATTCACCTGTTTAACCGTCTGATTTTAATCCTGCAGCCAACCGGAGAGCGCCTCGAATGGGAAGAGAAGCACAATCGCCGCATCTCCGGCTGACGCCACGACTGGAGCAGGAGCTGACGCGGCTGAACTTTTACCGTTTCTGTCAGCTGATTGAGCATCAGCATAAAGATAAGCCGCCGCTCGGCAGCACCAGCAAGCCGGAAAACGACGCGGTGCGGCTATTACCGCATCCTGGCATGGGGTTTCCGGCTGGCGAATTGAAGGCGTTTGAGTACAACGAAGCCGATGCCGCTGCGCCGCCGGTGGTGCGCACCACTTTCCTCGGATTGTACGGCGTGGATTCGCCGCTTCCCGGCAGCTATATCGATGACATCACCCAGCGCGATGAAGGGCATGAAGCGCTGCAGGGTTTTCTCGATATTTTTAACCACCGCATCCTGACGCAGTTTTATCGCATCTGGCGCAAATACTCATATCCGGCGACCTTCGAAGCGGGCGGTGGCGACAGCACTTCGCAGTCGCTGCTCGGGCTGGTGGGATTGGGTATTCCCGGCACCGGCAGGCATATCGCCACGCCGGTTTCACGCTTTCTGGCGCTGCTCGGCGTCATGCGTCAGCCGGGCAGAACGGAAGAGGGCATTCGCGCGCTGGTGCGTTTGCTTGCGCCGAACACCTCGGTGAACGTGCAGCCGTACTGTCTGCGTCCGGTGCCGGTGAGTCATCCGCTGGAGTGCGAGTTCGTGCTGGATGGCAACGCGCCACTCGGCGATGAGGCGATGGATGCCAACAGCCAGCTGCTGATCGAACTGCAAACCGCCTGCCCGAACGAAGCCGAACGCTGGCTGCCGGACGGCCAGTTGTATCAGGATTTTCTGGTGATGCTGCGGGTTTATCTCGGCTGGCGCTATCGCGCGCGCATCCGGCTGTGTCTGGAGACGCAGCTGCTGGCCCCGCCAGAGCTGGGCGATGCGCCGTTCTGGCTTGGCATGACCGGTGTGCTGGGCGCGGACGAGGCGTGCAGCGACATCCCCCAAACTTTTACTACTGAACTGGGTTGCTATGCAGGCATGCGCCCGGTCAAACCCTGCGAGGAGCAGCGACGTGTCAGTTACCACTTTGATTAAATTTATGATGTGCAGCGCACTGTTGCTGCTTGGCGGCTGCGGTTTGCAGCAGAAAGTCACCGATGGATCCGTCGCGGCGTTTGACGCGATTTTCTACAAGCAGATTAAAACCCTGCATCTGGATTTCAGCGCGCGTGAAAGCCTCAACAGCGACAGCCGCGAGCATAATCCGCTGTCGCAGCCGGTGATGGTGCGCGTGTTCCAGCTCAGCGAGCGCAAAGCTTTTGACGGCGCGGTATATCAGCAACTGACCGGCGATGCGGCGGACGTGCTCAAAGCCGAACTCCTCGCCGACCGCGATGTGGTGCTGACGCCGGGCGGCGACGTTTCGCTGAATATGCCGATGGAAAAAGAAGCTAAATTTGTCGCGGTAGTCGCGTTGTTCCAGCAGCCGGATATGGCGAAAAACAGCTGGCGGCTGGTGCTGGAGCGCAACGATTTAGACCCGGATAAAGCGCGC
This sequence comes from Pantoea endophytica, assembly GCF_002858935.1. Classification (GTDB taxonomy): domain Bacteria; phylum Pseudomonadota; class Gammaproteobacteria; order Enterobacterales; family Enterobacteriaceae; genus Pantoea; species Pantoea leporis. The sequence goes on from NZ_PJRT01000033.1 coordinate 18,793, forward strand.
GTGATTGAATTAAGCAGCAACAGCCTGCGCCTGATCACCGAGGCAAAACCATGAGTGGCGGCAATCATCAACCTTCGCTGTATGAGCTGCTGAAAGGCAGCTTCGCGGGTGGGCTGGAGCTGGACCGTGTGAAGGAACAGGATCAGGTGATCCTCTCCGTGCTCGATAACATGCAGCGCATCCTCAATACTCGCGCCGGATCGCTGTCGCATATCCCCGATTATGGCCTGCCCGATATGACGCGCATCCTGCAGGGCATGCCCGGCACCGCGCATCAGCTGCTGTATACGCTCTCTGAGGTGCTGCTGAAATACGAGCCGCGCCTGAAGCGCATTGACGTGGTGTTACTGGAACAGAGCATACCCGGCGAACTGCGTTATGCGATTGATGCTGAGCTAAATGAGATCGGATTAGTGCGCTTCGGCACCGAATTTATGCCGGAAGGGCGCGTGATGATCCGCCATATGAAACAGCAGCAATATCTGGATGCCAGGGCATCTGTTTAATTTTTTTTGCCTGATCAAGGCTTTTCGGAACACAGCAATGACTTCATCTCAACCTCGCTTCGTCAAAACCGGTGGCGATCCACGCGCGTTGGCGGAATATGCCGCGCTGCGCCAGGAAATGCAGAAACTCACACATCCGGCGCGTCCGGATGTCGATTGGCCGCACGTTTCTGCGCTCAGTTTAACGCTGTTCGAAAAAAACGGTGTCGAGCTGCAAAGCGCGGTCTGGTACACGCTATCGCGCGCGAACACGGCAGGAACGGCAGGTATGACGGAAGGCCTGGCGGTGCTGGTAGCATTGATTACCCGCGAATGGCCGACGTTATGGCCGCAGCCAACGCGCGCGCGCATCGAAATGCTGGCGGGACTGAGCCGTCGGTTGCAGCAATTCCTGCGTACTCAAACGATAACCGAAGCAGACTTAACGGCGCTGAGCCAGGCGGCGCGCTTGCTCAGCGAAGCCGGCGATCATCTGCAACGTCTTGAACTGCGTCAGCTTAGTCAGATTGATCCGCTGCTGGACCGCATTTGCAGTGCGGTGGTGATGCTGGAACACTGCGATGTTTCAACATCTGATGCTGTGGCCAAGCTGCCTGAAGTCGTTCCGATTGAGAAGCCCGCGCTGGCGTTAGCAAGTGCAGAAGTCAGCGGCTGGGTGTATGTTCCTTCTGCGGGTGCGCCTGCACCCGATTTGCGGCGGCTGCGGCGTCGGGCATTTATCAGTGGCGTGGGCGCGACGCTGCTGAGCGTGTCACTTATCGCCGCTATAGGCTATTTGGTTGTGCAAAAAACTGAGCAGGAATCTCCGTTACAGCAAGCATTACTGGCTTCAATATCACCACTTCCTGCGCCTCTCTCACCGGAAATGATGGCTGAACTGCAGGCGAATCCCCCCGAATGGCTAAACGAAGCGGCATGGCTGGAGCAAACGCAGCAGCAATTGAACCGGCTACAAAACGTATCGCCGGACTGGAATCTGCAGCTCGGTAATGCGCTGGTAATGCAGGCCAGCCTGTTGTGGCCTGATTCGGATGCGGTTAAAACGATGAGCGCACGCTGGAACAAGCAGCTTAACGCGGCAGCAATGCCAGCAGATAAAATGCAGCGATGGCAACAGGGCATGGAGCAGCTCAACGCGTTGTCGCAGCGCCTGAATGGACTTGACGAGAAGCGCGGCAAATATCTGACGGTGAGCGAACTGAAAACAGCGGTCTACAATATGACGCAGGCGTTCAACGTAACGGTGCCACTGGAAGAGGAACTGCGCGTGTTGCAGCAATCGGACGATGACGCTACACAGAATCAGTTAACACAAGCGGAAATGCACCTGAAGCAGCTTATCGCCAGTTACCAAACGATAGCTACATCGTCAAAAGAGCAGGACTAGCAAAATCCGCAGCTAACCGGTATTCGCAGCTATCAAACTTTGCGGGGGTTCGAATCCCCCTCGCAGAAAACAGGCAAAAAAAAGCCTGAACTTTCGTTCAGGCTCTTCTTTAGAATGTGGCGGTGAGAGGGGGATTCGAACCCCCGATACGTTGCCGTATACACACTTTCCAGGCGTGCTCCTTCAGCCACTCGGACACCTCACCACATTTTTTTGTCAACCGCGCTGGGTCAACGGGGCGCTACTATAGGGAGATCGCTGAAAAGGGTCAAGCGCTATTTTCTCCTTTTGTTCTATTCGCTTAAGCTCTGAGCGTATTGCCGTTGGCCTGCTCATCATGGCGATTCTGTCATCAAATCATTCCCTCTCTGTCACAAAAATGTCACCGCACTGTCGCAGACTTGTCCGCGGAAACATTTGGTTATATCTATGGAAAAGGATGCTTATAAATGAAACAGATACCTCTCTTTACGGTTACGCTGCTGGCTTCTCTGATCGCGACATCAGCAGTGGCAGACGATGCACACTATTCCCGCGCTGCTACCGGCGATGTCACCGAGCACGGCGGCGCGCGTCGTCTCACTGGCGACCAGACCGAAGCGCTAAGAGCGTCATTAAGCAATAGCACCGCGAAAAACGTGATTCTGCTGATTGGTGACGGCATGGGAGATTCGGAAATCACCGCCGCGCGTAATCAGGCGCGGGGTGCAGGCGGTTTCTTCCCCGGCCTTGATGCGTTGCCGCTCACCGGTCAATACACGCACTATTCACTGGATAAGAAAACCCACAAGCCGAATTACGTGACGGATTCCGCCGCGTCGGCCACCGCGTGGGCCACCGGCACCAAATCCTATAACGGTGCGATTGGCGTCGACGTGAACGGCAAAGATCAGGTAACGATTCTTGAGCTGGCGAAAGCCGCCGGTAAAGCCACCGGCAACGTTTCCACTGCTGAACTGCAGGATGCCACGCCAGCAGCGTTGATCGCCCACGTCACTTCGCGCAAATGCTACGGCCCGGAGAAAACCAGCGAATTGTGCCCGACTAACGCGCTGGAGCAGGGCGGTAAAGGATCGATTACCGAGCAGATGCTAAAAACCCGTGCGGACGTCACGCTGGGCGGCGGCGCAAAATCCTTCGGCGAAACCGCCAAAGCTGGCGAGTATCAGGGTAAAACCCTGCGCGAACAGTCACAGGCGCTGGGTTATCAGTGGGTTGATAATCTCGATGGCATGAACGCCATTCAGCAGGCCGACCAGAGTAAACCGGTGCTTGGCCTGTTTGCCGACGGCAATATGCCGGTGCGCTGGCAGGGACCGAAAGCCAGCTATCACGGCAACATTGATAAGCCGGTGGTGACCTGTGAAGTGAATAAAGAGCGTCCCGCTTCGGTACCGACGCTGGCGCAGATGACCAAAAAAGCCATCGATCTGCTAAGCACTAATGAGAAAGGCTTCTTCCTGCAGGTGGAAGGCGCGTCAATTGATAAGCAGGATCATGCGGCCAATCCATGCGGTCAAATTGGTGAAACCGTCGATCTGGATGAAGCGGTGCAGCAGGCGCTGGCCTTTGCGCGCGAACATGGCGACACGCTGGTGGTGGTGACCGCCGACCACGCGCACAGCAGCCAGATCGTGGAGAATGGCACCAAAGCGCCGGGTCTGACGCAAGCGGTGAATACCAAAGATGGCGCGGTGATGACCATCAGCTACGGCAATTCAGAAGAGGATTCGCAGGAGCACACTGGTACGCAGGTGCGCATTGCGGCGTACGGCCCGCATGCGGCTAACGTGGTGGGCTTGACCGATCAGACCGATCTGTTCTTTACCCTGAAGGATGCGATGGGGTTGAAGTAGCCAGGATAACGGTCGCCATTAACGGCGACCGTTATACCTTACAACCCGCGTTTTGCCATCAACCGCGCTAAATCCACCAGACGATTGGAGAAGCCCCATTCGTTATCGTACCAGGCAAGGATCTTCACCAGATTGCCGCCAATCACCAGCGTCGAAAGCCCATCAATAATCGATGAACGGGCATCGCCCTGATAATCGCTTGATACCAGCGGCTCGTCGCTGTATCCAAGAATCCCCTGCAGCGGACCTTCTGCCGCCGCGGCTTTAAACGCGTCATTCACCTCTTCTGCGGTCACGTCGCGTTTCAGCGTCACGGTCAAATCCACAATCGACACCACCGGCACCGGCACGCGCAGGGAATAGCCGGTCAATCGACCCTCCAGCTCCGGAATCACCCGACCTAACGCCTTCGCCGCGCCGCTTGAGTAAGGCACAATCGACAACGCCGCCGCCCGTGCACCGCGCAGATCTTTCTCCGGCTGATCGTGCAGCACCTGGCTGTTGGTATAAGCATGCGTGGTGTTCATTAAACCGTGCTCGATACCAAACGCCTGGTGCAGCACTGCCGCCGCTGGCGCTAAGCCGTTGGTGGTGCAGCTGCCGTTACTCACCACAAAGTGCTGCTGCGGATCGTAACGTTGATCGTTCACGCCCAGCACAATTGTCAGGTCATCGTTCTTGCCCGGCGCGGAGATAATCACGCGTTTCGCGCCACCGCTGGTGATGTGCACTGCGGCTTTGTCGCGTTCGGTGAAGAAGCCGGTGGCTTCAATCACGATATCCACGCCGACATCGCGCCAGCGAATATTCGCCGGATCGCGCTCGCTAAACACGCGCACCGCTTTGCCATCAATGCGTAATTCGCCTTCACCGGCTTCCACTTCCGCCGGTAGCCTGCCGAGCAGGGAGTCGTGTTTCAACAGATGCGCGAGAGTTTTACTGTCGGTGAGGTCGTTAATGGCGACGATTTCAATATCATCGCTGCCCAGCGCTGCACGAAAAACGTTACGTCCGATACGGCCAAAGCCGTTAATGCCGATCTTAGTCATGATTGACTCCTTTTCCGAAGATGCTGGAGTCACTCTAAGCCGATGGTGTGATGGCGTAAACGCCAAAAAAGGATCACTTTACGCCAATTTCCGACAGTGGAAGCGCTGGCGATATTCGCCCGGCGTGAGATGCAGCTGACGCTCAAAGCTGCGGCGTAAATTGATGCTGCTGCCAAAACCGGTCTGTTGCGCGATGCGATCCAGCGTGTCGTTGCTTTGTTCCAGTTGTTCACGCGCGGCGGCGAGGCGCGCTTCGGCCACATAGCGCGCGGGCGGCGCGCCGGTTTCACGGGTGAACACGCGGGTAAAGTTGCGCGGGCTCATGGCGACGCGCTCCGCCAGTTTCTCGACAGAGAGATCTTCGGCGAGGTTGGTGCGGATCCAGCGCTGCAGTTCACCGATCGGGCCAATGCCGCTCGACGTCTGCAGATGAAAACGGCTGAACTGCATCTGTCCGCCGGGACGGCGCAGATACATCACCATGTCCTGCGCAATATCACGCGCCATGCTAAAGCCGAAATCCTCTTCCACCAGCGCTAATGTCAGGTCAAAGCCCGAGCTGACGCCGCCGGAGGTCCAGATCGGTCCGTCCTGAATAAACAGTGGGCCGCCTTCCACCTGAATCTCGGGATAGCGCGATTGCAAGGTATCGAGCAAGCGCCAGTGCGTGGTGGCGCGGCGACCTGCCAGCAAGCCGGATTCCGCCAGCAGCATCGCGCCGCCACATACCGACACCACGCGGCGCGCCTGCGGAGCCGCCAGCTTGATGAAATCGACCACCATATTGCCTTCTTCCACGCTGTCGCCGCGCCCGGTGATCATGATGGTGTCCCACGCAGTGCGCGGATCGAGATCGGCCAGCTTGAGATCGGCTAATAGATTGAGGCCGGATTGGCCGTGGATCACCTGATGCGATTGGGTGGTGGCGAGGCTAACGCGATAGCGCTGCTGATCGACGCCAACCGGCAGATGCTGATTGGCGCGCATCAGGATATCGGCGATACCCGCCGCTTCAAACAGCATGCCGCCGTCGGGCACAATAATCAGAAAGGTTTTCATGGCGTGAAATAGATATTTTGACGGAATAAGCCAGAGTGTCTCATGGCGTCGGGAGTATTTCCAGGCATAGCAGATCGCGATATGCGGCAACTTTGATTAATGAATTTTCCTCCCTGGCGCAACGTCATTTCACGCCATTATCTTCACAATCACATCCGCTAACATGGATGAATTCGATCTCGCTGGAATTCAACATGGATCACGCCTCAATGCGTACGTAATCCTTTACCGTCAAGTCGAGTGGTTTGCCGTTTATCCTCATTCTGAGTGGGTTAATGGTGATCACTTCGTTATCCTCGGATATCTATCTGCCCGCCATGCCGATCATGGCGCGCGAGCTGCACGGCGATGCGGAACTTACAGAGTGATTGTTGAACGTTATCCTGCTGCTCTACAGGAGCGGGTTGGCGGCTAAGCCAGACTAACGTTTGCGGTGTGACGTTCAGCTGCCGCAAGCGTTGTATGTCTATGCATTTTCGATTGCATCGACACTTTTTTGTATTTGACGTTTTTTTCTCAGTGGGTATGCTCAGCCACGTCAGGATCCCCCGGCCAGGGTTGGTTGAGACGATTACAGAGAGCCCATGAAAAACAGTAATGACAAACAGTTATGCGACATCGCGATTGGTGATGCGGTGATGGAATTATTCAACCAGGATGCGCCGGTTTCGCGTACCACGCTGCTCGCGCAATTAGAGAAGATGATACATGCGGGTGTGACGGCGGAAGAGGTACGGATCGCCAGACTGGCTTTAGAGCTGGTGACGAACAGCAGCACAGCCGACAAGGTTGAGCAATCGGAAGAGAACGTGATGAGCTTTAGGGCGAAAAACGTTTCGGCGGATGACTCAACGCAGCACTGATCGCTGAATGCCGGACAAAGGTTGTCCGGCATAACGGCGCGGCGTTACCAGCGGTACTTATTCGAATCTTCCCACTCTTTAACTTCTTTCTCCGCACGGTCTTTTTCATAACCGTAGCGTTCCTGGATTTTGCCGACCAGCTGATCGCGTTTTCCTTCAACCACGGTCATGTCATCATCGGTCAGGTCGCCCCATTTTTCCTTCACTTTCCCTTTGAACTGCTTCCAGTTGCCGCTAATACGATCTTCGTTCATGTTGATCTCCCTATTTCGTGGTGACTGTGTGCTGCCCTTCGCTGGCCTGATGCCAGCGGGTGAATTAATCCTGGCACAGGATTTGCGCTTTGCTTGCCTGAGCTGTGAGCTGACTCATAAATTTGCGAATGTGTGAGCCAGCGTGGAGAAAAAAGCCGCTAATAGCAAAAAGTGATTCTCTAACTCTTTGCTCTATAAGGCATTATGTTTGCCCGGCTATACAGACAATGCCGGGTTGCGATATAGTAACCGCCGATAAGACATTTCCGTCAACTTTTGGAAACCCGCATTCCCTGATGCCATCCGTATGAGTAAAACGCAACCCACCGACATGAAAAGCAGAGAACGTGGCCGCCCCAGAGAGTTCGACATCGAACAGGCTCTGGACAAAGCCATGATTGTTTTTCGTCAGAAGGGGTTTCATGCGGCTTCACTTAACGATCTGGGCGAAGCGATGGGGTTGACAGCGGGCAGCATCTACAAGGCTTTTAAAGATAAGCGCAGCTTGTTTCTGCTGGTGTTTGAACGCTATCTTTCGGTGCGTAATGCCGATCTGCGCCAGCGTCTGGCACAGTTCACCAGCGGCCGTGAGAAGCTCGGCGAGCTGCTGCAGTTTTACCTTGATTCCGCGCGGGCGGTGGAAGGTCGCACCGGCTGTTTAGTGGTGGGCAGCGCGGTAGAGCTGCAGGTGCTGGATGACGATCTTTCGCAACTGGTGAGTGAAGCGGTCATTCGTAATAAAAACTTCCTCGCCTCGCTGCTCAAACTGGGCCAGCAAGATGGCTCGGTCACGCCCAATCTGGATGTGGACACCGCCGCGGGATTGATCCTCTGCATCGCCTTTGGCATGCGCGTTGTGGGCAAGATCACCGATGTAAAAGATGAACCAGAGACCATCAAGTTAGTTATGAAGCTGCTGGACTAAAATTTGTCTAATTAGGAGTCGGATACTTCCTAAATAAGCGAAGCGTAAAGCCGGAGGGCAAGTGAAAGACGAAGATTCAGATATTACGGAAGAGATTCGCGCATTGGTGGGCAGGGTAGTGACACGTATCCTGCGTCCTGATGAAGCGCTTACCGTTCAGGAACTCATAGGCGCGTTGTATCGCCTAAGTTTGCGCTCTACCGACAGCAAAACCAAAGTCGCCTGCGAGAAAGCCATTCGTATCCTGGCGAAAAAACTGCACTAATAGGGTCGCGCGTGCCGCGCCTTGTTGTTCTCTTCTGCTGAAGTCTGGCAATCCCTCGCCAAACACCTCTCTAATTAAAGCGGGCGATGCGCGGTCTCTTTCGCCTTCCACAGCGCAAACAGCGTGATCAGCAACGCCAGGCTGACATACAGCGATACCCACAGCGTGCTGCCCATCTCTTTATACAAGGTCGTGATGATCAGGGGCGCAAAGCCACCGCCAATGATTCCTGCCAGCGTGTAAGCCAGTGACGATCCGGCGTAGCGCACGTGGCTGGGGAACTGCTCGGTGACAAACGCCGCCTGCGGTCCGTACATCACCGCATGAATCAGCAAGCCGCCAATGACCGCCAGCACAATCAGCACCGGCTGTGAGCTATCCAGCAGCACAAAGAACACAAACGACCAGACCATCGCCAGCAGCGCACCGGCAATGTAGACCGGACGACGGCCGAGCTTGTCGGAGAGCGCACCAAACATCGGCACCGTAATCGCATTGCCAATTGCGCCGAGCATAGTGGCCATTAACGCCAGCGGACGCGGCAGTTGCAGCACGGTGGTGACGTAGGTGAGGGTAAACACCACCACCAACGCATACAACACGTCGGAGCCGATACGTGAACCGCCAGCGATCAGTAGCTCACGCGGATAGCGAACAAACACCTCTTTCAGTGGCGTATGCGTGGTTTTCTCCGCCTGCTGCATCGCGACAAAGGTTGGCGTCTCTTCTACGCCGCGACGCAGCCATAAGCCAAACATCACCAGCAGCAGACTCAGCAGGAACGGAATGCGCCATCCCCACTCCTGAAACTGCTCGCCGCTCAACGCAACCGTTACCAGCGTGATAAATCCGGTGCCAATCAAGGTACCGCACGAGGGACCTACCTGCGCAAACGAGGCGTTACGGCCACGCTTGTTGGCATCGCCATGCTCCATCGACAGCAACACTGCACCGGCCCATTCGCCGCCTAATGCAATACCCTGAATAAAGCGCAAGGCCACCAACAGCACTGGACTCCAGATGCCCCACACCGCATAGCCAGGCAGCAGGCCCATCAGTGCGGTTGTAACGCCCATAATCACCAGGGTGGTGATCAATACTGCTTTACGCCCGGCGACATCGCCGAGATGACCAAAGATAAAGCCGCCTACCGGACGGGAAATGTAGCCGACCGCATAGGTGGAGAACGCCAGAATGGTACCGACCAGCGGATCAAAACTGGGGAAAAAGACGTGGTTAAACACCAGCGCCGCCATGATGTTGTAGACCGTGAAGTCATACCACTCCAGCGCGGTACCGATGGAGCTAGCCGCCGCGAGGCGACCGGTTTTGCTGTGGCTGGCGCGCGCGCCTGACGCGTGCGGCAACGTTGAATCGGTATTAGCCATGAGCCATCTCCTGTTGGGTTAACTGCCAGCTGAGGGAGTAGAGCTGTACGTCCGCGTTGAGTGCCTGCGCGGCATCGGCGGCGAGGGTTTTACACACCTGGGCGTCGCGGCAGGTCAGCAGCAGCATCGGATGCATTGGTCGCGTTGCGCTGGTTTCCCGTGGCAGCGGCGAGCTCAGCGTGGTGTCAGGCGTCAGCAAACGTGAGGCGATATAGCCGGGCGTTTGCTGTACGCTGCTTTGCCAGCTGCCCAGCGATGCAACATCTGTACCCGCTTTTAAGGTCAGCACCGCCAGATGGCTACCGGTGCCTTGTCCATGCTGATGCGATATGGCGCAGACGCGGCGCATCGGATTGACCATTTTGTTAAGGTTCTTCACCGACCATTCGGTCTGGCGCGTGAAGGCGGCGTGATAATCGGCGCTGGTAAAGGCTTCCAGCGATGCGGTTTCATACAGGCCGAGGTATTTGCGTTCGGCATCCACCGCCTGATAACGCGTGCCGCTAAGAAAGCCGCTAATGGCCACGCGCTCTTCAACGTGTTCGTGGTCGTACCATTGGTTGAAATCCGCTTCATCTGCAGCATCGATATGGGTGGCGACAAACAGCATGCCGTGGGGTTGAGTCATGATCAGCTACTCCGTTTCAGGGTGGTTTCAATCGCGGCAGCCCAGCTGAGTAACGCAGCATCGTTGCCATGGGTGGAAGAGAGCATCAGGCCAACCGGCGCAGCGCCGGGCTGATGACAAGGCAGAGAAATCGAACAGCCATCCAGCATGTTGATCACGCTGGTATTGCGCAGCATCAGCAGATTGACCTGCATATAACGCGCGGGATCGTCGAGCTCAGTCAGCGTCGGCGCGATCAACGGCACCGTCGGCATCAGGATGCCGTCGAAGGGCGCAACCGCCTGCTCGACGCGCTGTTTCCAGTCGGCGCGCAGTTGGTAAAGTTCGGCGGCATCCACTTCGTTCAGTAAGCTGCCGCGATTAATGCGCGTCAGAACCTGCGGATCGTAGGCTTCTGGCTGGGATTGGGCGTAATGCTGATGCCATTGCCAGGCTTCCCACGCGGTAATGCCGCCACGCGCGTTAATGGAGTCCAGTTCTGCCAGCTCTGGCAGCGGCAGCTCGGTGATTTTCACGCCCTGCGCGCACAGCACATCAAGCGCATGCAGCCAGGCGGCGCTGACGTGTTCGTCAAGGCCAGCCAGCACGCGCGTCTGCGGGATGACGAAATGCGCTTCTGACAGATTCCGCTCATCGATTGTGAGGGGCCGATCGGCGATCACGCTATCGAGCAACCAGCAGCTGCGCACGTCGTGAGCGATCACACCGATGCTGTCGAGCGATGCCGCCAGCGGCAGCGTTCCGTGTTGATCGATGCGGCTGGCGCTGGGTTTAAAACCGGTTAAGCCGCACAGCGCCGCCGGAATGCGCACCGAACCGCCGGTATCGGTGCCAACCGCCGCCAGACACATGCCGTCGCTCACCGCGACTGCCGCACCGGAAGAGGAACCGCCCGGAATGCGCTGCTGCGCGCGCTGCCACGGATTGGCGGGTGTGCCGTAATGCGGATTGACGCCGAGGCCGGTGAAGGCGAACTCGCTCATATTGGTTTTGCCAACGATGGCGGCACCAGCCTGCTGCAGCCGATCCACCATGCTGGCGTTCGCCGCGGCTGGGCTGGCGCTACTGAGCAAGCGGGAGCCGGCGGTGGTGACTTCTCTGGCGACATCAAACAGATCTTTGATGCTGATGGGCAGACCATCAATCGCGCTGCGTGGCTGTTGCTGCTGCCAGCGCGCGCCGGCTTGCTCGGCCTGCTGGCGCGCAGCAGCGGTATACACCTTGGTGAAGACGCGTTTGCCTTCTCCGCTTTCCGCTGCAATGGCACGCAGCGCATGCTGGGTCGGGGTTTCAGGGCTGATTTGCCCGGCGAGCAGCTGCTGGCTCGCTTGCCATAACGTTGTCATAGAGAACCTCATGCGATAACCGGCAGCGAGCCAGTGATGTAGGTGTGTTCCAGCGTGCGGTTCAGCACCGGATCGTGCAGCGCCATACGGAATTCACTGGCAGGACGAATCCCGCCGATGGCGCTGAGCGTGCCGCACGACATGGCGAAACCTTCCTCAACCTGGCCCGCGGCAAAATAGCGGCTCAACAGATCAAGTGGCGTCAGAAGCGAGGAGAGGGCGCCTTGCTGATAAGTCACCCAATCACCGTTGACGTTGATCCAGGCGCGCAGCTCCAGCTGATCCCAGTGCGCTTTGACGTCCGCCATGCGCCACGCGTGACCGGCCACCGGTTTGATGCACGCCTGTTTCGATAGCGCCACGCTGAACGTTTCCAGATGACGATCGGTATGATCAGAAATCAGCGAAACCCAATATTCGCCGCGATGGAAAAACACAAAGGGTTCAGCTTCACCGGACGTATGATCGCCGACCACCTCCAGCTGCGTTTCCTGAGTTAATTGATTGGTTGCGACGCGATAAAACAGCGGCACTGCACCAGGAGCGGGCACGCCCAGCGCTTCCAGCTCCCTGATATGGTGCAGCACCGCTTCCTGATCGCGTCCTACCCAGCCCGCGATAACAAGTTGATTAATCTCAACATCCAGTACTGCCGCATCGGCGTAATCTGTTGTAAACCGTAATTGCATGGGATCGATCTCCAGGTGAGAAATGCGTGTGAAATTTCACTGTGATTTCAATCTAGCCATTTTCATGCCAGGTTTTTGTGTAATATGTCTCAGTTACCTAATAAGGATTTGCGTGATGAGTAATGTGATGGCTGAAAATGTGAGCTCGCCGACGACCCCGAAGAGCATTTCGCTTAACGAGCGCGCCTATCTGGCGTTCAAGCACCGGCTGATCACGCTGCGCTACAAACCGGGCGACTATCTCAATATCGCGCAGGTGATGGATGATCTTGAGATGGGCAGAACGCCGGTGAATCAGGCGGTGCATCGACTGGCGACGGAAGGGCTGTTGCAGATTATCCCGCGCAAGGGCGTGATGGTGTCGCCGCTGTCAATTGATGATGCGCTGGAGTTAATTGAGGTGCGTCTGGTGAATGAGGCGCTTTGCTTGCGGCTGGCTTCGCAGCGGGTCAATGCGGCGCAGATCGTCTATCTGCGGGAGATGAATCAGCGCATTGCCAATGCCAGCGCCTCACGCGATCGCGAACAGATGATGCTGCTGGACCGCGAATTTCATCAGGTACTGGCGGACATCGCCGCCAACGGTCGGCTGGCCGATATTCTCAGCATTATCCACGCGCAGGCGCAGCGCTTCTGGGCCACCACGCTTTCCAGCGCTGCGCACATGAACGAAGTCATCGCCGAACACGAAGCGATCATTGCGGCGCTGGAGCAGGGAAATGCCGAGCTAGCGGAAGAGGCGGCGCGGGTGCATATCTATTCGTTTAAACAGGCGCTGCTGAATAATTAATATTCGGCTTCTTCACCCGGCAGCGGAATAGAGAGTTCCATGCCCTCAACCCCGGCGTAGAAAATAATCAGCTCGGCACGCTGATCCGTGGTGAAACCACGATGGGCAATATCGATGGATTCATTAAAGGCTTCGCCAGCGTTAAACGTTTTAGTCTCGCCGCTGGCTTTGTCTTCGATAGTGAGCGATCCCGATAAAATATACGCGGTATTCGGCATCGGATGCGTATGCCACGGCAGCTCGGAATGTGCAGGAATGGTCATCTTCATCACCGTGATCTCGGGCTTACCGGCTGGATAGTGTTCAATATGCTGGCCATTCCAGGCTTGCCCGCTTTGCAGTAGCGTTTCTGCACTGTTTTCATGTTCGTTATCGGCGCTCATCCCATTCCTCTGAATCGTCATTAAAATCTCTCCCGCACAGGATAGTGCAAATCAGCAAGGCTGCGCGTGCAATCACTGTCAGCCTAAGCCGCTCGGTGATGCTCGGGTCACTTGTAAAAGAATTGTGATCGGTCACCAGGAACTGCTTAAAGTAATCGATTACTTTGTTTCTCTCAGTGAAATGTAATCGATTTCTTTTTGGCGCGAGGTCAGCATGGTTTCGACAACTACAGGTTCTGAGATCGCGGCGAGGCAGCAGCGTCTGCTGATTCCCCGCTTGTCATTGATGATGTTCATGCAGTTTTTCATTTGGGGAAGCTGGTCCGTAACGCTCGGGCTGGTGATGACGCAGCACAACATGTCATTGCTGATTGGTGATGCTTTCTCAGCAGGGCCGATCGCCTCAATTCTGTCGCCGTTTGTGCTGGGCATGTTGGTTGACCGCTTCTTTCCTTCGCAGAAAGTCATGGCGGTGATGAACCTGGCGGGCGCGGTGATTTTATGGTTTGTCCCGGGCGCGCTGGTGGCCGAAAACGGCGCGCTGCTGATTGGCTTGCTGTTTGGTTATACGCTGTGTTTTATGCCGACGCTGGCGCTCTCTAACAACATTGCCTTTCACAGCTTGGCCAGCAGTGACAAAAGTTTTCCGGTGGTGCGGGTGTTCGGCACCATTGGCTGGATTGTGGCGGGCATCTTTATTGGTGTTACCGGCATCGCCTCCAGTACCGCGATTTTCACCCTGGCCGCAATCTGCTCGGTGGCATTGGCGATTTACAGTCTGACGCTGCCGCATACGCCTGCACCGGCGAAAGGCATGCCGCTAAAAGTGCGCGATCTGTTCTGTGCGGATGCCTTTGCGCTGCTGAAAATCCGTCACTTCTTCGTCTTTGCTCTCTGCGCCACCTTGATCTCCATCCCGCTCGGCACCTATTACGCCTACACCGCGTCCTGGCTGGCGGATGCGGGCGTGAGTAACGTCAGTACCGCGATGTCATTTGGCCAGATGTCGGAAATCTTCTTTATGCTGGTGATCCCGCTGCTGTTCCGCCGCCTTGGCGTCAAATACATGTTGCTGGTCGGCATGGTGGCGTGGTTTGTGCGCTACGCGCTGTTTGCCTTGGGCATGAACGATGAAAGCCGCGCACTGATCTACATGGGCATTCTGCTGCACGGTGTCTGTTACGACTTCTTTTTTGTGGTGGGCTTTATTTACACCGACCGCATCGCCGGCGAGAAAGTGAGAGGGCAGGCGCAGAGCATGGTGGTGATGTTCACCTACGGTATTGGCATGCTGCTGGGCTCGCAGATCTCGGGCGCGCTGTATAACCGCCTGATTGCCGGACAGGGCACGGCGCAAAACTGGGCAACATTCTGGTGGATCCCCGCGATTGCCGCGGCGGCGATCGCCGTTCTTTTCCTCTTCACCTTTAAATACCGGGATGAAGCGGTTTGATTGATGGGAGGTGTAGGTGAAAACGTTAAAAGGACCGGGAATTTTTCTCGCGCAGTTTATTGGGCAACAGCCACCGTTTAATTCGCTGGCAGGGCTGGCGCAATGGGCCTCTGCGCTCGGTTACAAGGCGCTACAGATACCCTGTAATCACCCTCTAATTTTTGATCTGCCGCGCGCCGCAACCAGTCAAACCTATTGCGATGAAGTGACGGGTTTGCTGGCCAACTACGGCTTGCAGATCAGTGAATTATCGACGCACCTGGAAGGCCAGCTGATTGCCGTCCATCCGGCGCACGATCGCGCCTTCGACGGTTTTGCACCCCCCGCTTTGCGTGGCGACAAAGAAAAGCGCACCGCGTGGGCGATTCAGACGGTGAAGCAGGCAGCTGCCGCGTCAGCCAACCTGGGATTGCAGGCCCACGCGACGTTCTCCGGTTCGCTGGCCTGGCCATATCTCTATCCGTGGCCGCCACACAATCCTCAGCTATTGAGTGAAGCTTTCTCAGAGCTGGCGCGGCGCTGGCTGCCGGTGCTGGACGAGTTTGACCGCTACGGCATTGATGTCTGCTACGAGATCCATCCTGGTGAAGATCTTCACGATGGCGTGACGTTTGAACGCTTCCTGGCGTTAGTGAACAATCACCCGCGCTGCAACATCTTGTTCGATCCCAGCCACTTGCTCTTGCAGCATATCGATTATCTGCAGTTCATCGATATCTACCATCAGCGCATTAAGGCCTTTCACGTCAAAGATGCCGAATATCTGCCGAACGGACGCAGCGGCGTGTATGGCGGTTATCAGCGCTGGATAGATCGTGCTGGTCGCTTCCGCTCACCCGGTGACGGACAGATCGATTTCCCGGCCATTTTCAGCAAGCTGGCGCAATACGATTATGCCGGTTGGGCGGTGCTGGAGTGGGAGTGTTGCCTGAAAGAGGCGGAAACCGGCGCGCGCGAGGGCGCCGACTTCATTCGTCGCCACATCATTCCGGTGGCTGAACGGGCATTCGATGACTTTGCCGCACAACCGCAGCAGGCGGCCAGCATCCGCGCCCAGTTGGGGTTAAATGCGGTAAAGTCGCATGATTAAGGCGGGCGCGAAATTATGCTAGCCTCCGTAGTATCTGACTGAGCAAGAGTTGTAAGCATGTCCATCCAAAAAATCGCCCGCTTAGCGGGCGTTTCTGTGGCAACAGTTTCACGGGTGCTGAATAACAGCGATACGGTAAAAGCGCTGAATCGTGAGAAAGTCCTGCACGCTATTAAAGCGAGTAATTACCAGCCAAATTTATTAGCGCGTCAGTTGCGAACTGCACGTAGCTCAATGATTCTCGTGATGGTGTCGGATATCTCCAATCCCTTTTGTGCCGAGTTGGTAAAAGGCATTGAGGAGCAGGCGGAGAAGAACAGCTATCGCATTCTGTTGTGCAATTCTGGCTCAGACATCGAGCGCTCCCGCTCCAGTTTGCAATTGCTGGCCGGGAAAATGGTGGATGGCATTATCACCATGGATGCGTTCAGTAAGTTGCCAGAACTGGCGCAGCTGATTGGTGAAACGCCGTGGGTGCAATGCGCGGAATACGCCGATGCCGGTGATGTTTCCTGCGTGGGCATTGATGATGTGCAGGCATCAAAGCACGTCGTGGCGTTTCTGGCGGGCAGGGGACGACAGCGTATTGCCTTAATCAACCACGATCTCAGCTATAAATATGCGCAGCTGCGGCAGGCGGGTTATCAGCAGCAACTTATCCATGAAGCACGCAGCTGGCAGGCCATCACGTACGCCACCGAGCTGAGTTTTAATGCCGGTAAAAAGGCGATGGAAGCCTTGCTGAGAGCGCCCGAGCGTCCAGATGCCGTGTTTGCCGTGTCGGATACCTTAGCGGCGGGCGCGCTGTCAGCCATTCATGCCGCCGGGCTGCGCGTGCCGCAGGATATAGCGGTGACGGGGTTTGATGGATCCGACCTCGCCGAAATGGTCACGCCGCCGCTGAGCACGCTGGCGCAGCCGTCGCGCGCTATGGGACGCAAGGCGTTTACCTTGCTGCTGAATAAGATCGATCAACCTGATTCGCCGGCTCAACGCATTATGATGGACTGGCACTTTGTGGTGCGCGCCAGTACTTAATCGGCGTTTACGAAGGCTGCGAAGTTGATGGTCTGATGATGTAAAGGTGCCGCTTAGAGCTTCAGGTCCGTATTTTTCAACCAAACAGGCGCTGGCGGTTTTGCGTCAGCGCGTGCGCCACATCAGGCAGCATCGGGAAAGAACTCTGACCGCCATATTTCTGGATTGAGCAGGAACTGATTTCAGCCGCGAAAGGAATCGCTTCTTCCAGAGCGATGTTGTTCACCAGGCAATAGGCGATGCCGCCAATAAAGGAATCCCCTGCGCCGGTGGTATCCACCACATCCGGACAGAACACAGCAGGATAATGTCTGGCACCGGCATCACCGGATAACACCGCGCCTTTCTCGCCCAGCGTGATAATCACCCGGCCATTCACCTTCTGCTGTAGCGCTGCCGCACAGGTCATCGCTTCCTTAACCGACGTGACAGCGGTATTGCTCATAAAGCTGGCTTCGGTCTCATTCACCACCAGTAAATCGACCTGACTCAGCGCCTGCGGAGAGATTTCGCGCGCCGGCGCGTTGTTGAGCAAAATCTGGCAATCGTGGCGGCGGGCCACGCTGATGGCTCGTTCAACCACACGATCGGGAATTTCCGACTGCAGGATTAACAGAGGCCGATCGCTAAATAATCCATCTTGAATATCGGGTTCGCTAATCAGGTAGTTTGCGCCCTTAATAATGGTGCTGCAATAATCGCCGGATTCCAGAATCTGCACGATGCCAATGCCGGAGGTTTTTCCGCGCTGGCTAATGTTATCTACCGATACGCCGTTTTCATTCAGTGATTTTATGAGTTCGCTGCCATAAATATCATTGCCCACACAGCCCACCATATTGACGTTCAGCCCCAGCTTGGCGCACTGAACCGCCTGGTTTGCCCCTTTACCGCCCGGCATCAACATTAATTCGTTGCCGGTAAACGTCTCCCCAATTTCCGGCAGGCGATCCTGCTGGACAAGAATGTCGTAGTTAAGACTGCCAATAACAACAATATTATGTTTCATCATTTCGGCCCTTAATTGGCGGTGCGCTTGGACGCAACCGCATTTCTGGTGTTGTGTAAACTGGTCTGACTTTTTTCGCTGGTCTTGCTGGCGATAAGGGTAAAGATGGCATCCAGAATATTCAGATGCACAATGCGCGTGGTGGCGTTCTCTCCGGTAATCGGATTGTTTTTAACCGACGAGATAATCGAGTGCCGGGCAATTAAACTCAGTGGGCTGTTGGGATAATTGGTCAGGCAGATGGTTTCTGCGCCGTTCTCATTCGCCGCTTTTACCATCTGAATAATGTCCGTGGTTTGGCCGGAGTGAGAAATCGCCAGCAGGAGATCGCCGGGTTGCATCAATGAGGCGGTCATCAGCTGCTTGTGGCTGTCACTAAACACCGACGAGAAGATGCCGATCTTCAGCAGCTTATGATTGAAGTCATCACAGATAGAACCTGAGCCACCGCACCCGGCAATAACTATGCGTGCGCTTTCTGGTTTATTAATAAACAGATACGCCACTGCTTTTATCACGGCACTGTTAATCACGCTCAGGGAATCCTGCAGTGCCAGCACCGAATTTAAAAAGGTGCTTTCAATCACCTGCTCGACATATTTTTCTGAATCCGGGATTACCGGAATATCGATAATATCTTCCTGCGTGCTGACTTGCCGGGCAATATTGATTTTCAGATCGTGAAAACCGGTAAAACCCAGTTTCTTCGATACTTTAGTAATGCTCGACACGCTAACATTCAGATAATTCGCAATATCAGTGATGCACATTTTAGATAAAGACTGCGGATTGTCGTCAATAAAACGTGCAATTGAACGCTCCTTTTTTCCCAGCTCAGGCGCAAGCGTGCGAGCCAGCAGGAATATCTCATTGCCTTTAAGTCGATTATGCATTTTGCGCGCTCATTAAAAACGTTGTCGCTAAGCTAGCATGGCAGTTAGGGGAAAAGTGTTAACTGGATCACACGCTGTAAAACGTTTTACTGATGCATTTTACTGTTAGTAAAATAAAAGTATCCTTATTGCGACTGTTATTTCATTAACAGTAAAATGGCCATTTAACCTGTTGTATTGCAATGATTTTACTCGCAGTAAAATTTTTACTATTATAAATCTACCGTTTATTTTATTAGCGGTAGTATTTAGCTGATCGCATTTACCTGATGAATATTCTCATTTATAAGAACATGGAAATCCCATTAAAGGTAATTTAAAAAATGAAATTCTCATCACGTATAAATTCATTTCGCTCCAGAGCCGATCTGTTTGCGGCGAAGAACAATATGGATACTTGCGATCTTATTACGCGTATGGGTAGCGTTGCGGGCTTGACGCATATTGAGCTGAATTATCCGGAACACTTTATTGGTCAGGATAAAGCGCTGATTAAACAGACCATCGCCGATAACAATTTGCAGGTGGGCGGCATCGCACTGCGTTATAACAAAGAGTTCATCGAGGGTGAATTCACCAATCCTGATGCCGCACTGCGTAAAAAAGCGATCGAAATTACCCTCGAAGCCGCAGAGATGTGCAAATACCTCGGCGGCAATACCGTCACGCTGTGGTTTGGCTATGATGGTTATGATTATCCATTCCAGCAGGATTACTTCCGCGCCTATGAGTGGCTGGTCAGCGCATTACAGACCGTGACCCAGGCACACGCGGATATGCAATTCAGTTTTGAATATAAGCCGTATGAACCGCGCACCTTCTCCTTTATTGGTGATGTCTCTTCAACGCTGATGCTGATTGATGATGTAGGCTCCGACAATCTTGGTATTACCCTCGATTTCTGTCACATGATCATGAAGAAAGAGAATCCCGCTTTCTCACTGTTCCAGTCGGCACGCAAAAACCGTCTGGTGGGCTTCCACCTAAATGATGGTTATGGCCATTTTGATGATGGATTGATGCTGGGTTCCGTGCACCTGATGCAGACGCTGGAATACATCTATTACGCAAAACGCGTTAACTTCAGCGGCCTGATCTATTTCGATACCTTCCCAAGCCGTGAAGATCCGGTTGCCGAATGCGCGCAAAACATTCGCATGTATAAAGCGCTCTCCAGCTTTATTGATCGTCTGAGCATTGATGAAATCGATCAGCTGATTAAAAGCCAGGATGCGCTGAAAGTGCAGGGCATGCTGATGAAAATCATCGCTGAATAAAAACAAAATCAAAACTTACCTCTATTAACTACCACCAGTCAGTGTCTGACACGGGGGAAACTATGTTCGACAAAATAGGTTTGCCTAAAAACTTGCTTTGGGGCTATATCGGCCTCGCGATATTCATGATCGGCGATGGTGTAGAACAAGCGTGGATTGCCATCTGGCTGGTGGATAAAGGGCTGTCTGTCGCGCAAGCCTCTTATCTGATCACCGCATACGGTGTCACCGTGACGCTGGCGGCCTGGGTGACCGGCGTACTGGTGCAAACCCTCGGCCCGCGCAAAGTGATGCTGTATGGGTTGATCACCTTTGTTATCGGCAGTATCGGGTTTATCGGCGTTGGCCTCAAGACCATGCACATGGCCTGGATGCTGCCGTTTTATGCCATTCGCGGCATCGGTTATCCACTGTTTGCCTACTCGTTTCTCATCTGGATTAACTACAGCACGCCGGTGGAGCGCCGTTCTACCGCAGTGGGTTGGTTCTGGTTTACCTTCTCGCTGGGTTTGAGCGTCATCGGTCCGTTCTTCTCCTCGCTGGCATTGCCGGTGATGGGCGAAATTCATGTGCTGTGGGTCGGCATGGTATTTGTGGTCGTCGGCTCCGTGTTAGGCATTTGGGTGAACCGCGACGTGGTACCGGCATCTGAAATTCATCCTTTCAGCGCGGCGGAGTTAATTAAAGGCATCACCATTCTGCAGCGTCCGGTGATTGCGATGGGATTGGTGGTGAAATCGGTAAACGGCATCGCCCAATATGGCCTGGCGACCTTCCTGCCGCTCTATCTGATCAGTTTCGGCTACAGTAAAACCGAATGGTTGCATATGTGGTCGGCGGTGTTCCTGGTGGCGATTTTCGCCAACTTGTTCTTTGGTTTCTTTGGCGATAAGTTTGGCTGGCGTACCACTATTATGTGGGTCGGTGGCTTTGGTTATGCCGCGGTGCTGATTTTGGTCTGGGCCGTGCCGCAGGTGCTGGGCCACAACTTCTATGTGATGGCGTTCGTGTTGTGCCTGTGCGGCATTACCATGGCGGGTTATGTGCCGCTGTCGGCGCTGTTCCCGTTGCTGGCCCCGGACAGCAAAGGCGCGGCAATGTCGGTGCTGAATCTGGGCGCAGGTCTCGGCGCGTTTATAGCTCCTGCCATCACCGCGCTGTTCTACTCATCGCTGGGCGCGGGCGGGGTGCTGGGGATTTATGCCGGGCTTTATGTTCTGAGCGGTGTATTGACGCCATTCCTGAAAACGCCTGAAGAGCTGGATGCGCGGGTGGCGATGACGGATAAAGCGGCCTGAAAGACGTGAGATTTTCGTTATAAAAAAAAGCCCAGTTAATTAACTGGGCTTTTTATTGCGATTAAGAGATTAGACGTTGAACAAGAAGTTCATCACATCGCCATCTTTAACGATGTACTCTTTACCTTCTGAGCGCATTTTACCGGCTTCTTTTGCGCCTTGTTCGCCTTTAAACGCAACGAAATCTTCAAACGCGATGGTCTGAGCGCGGATAAAGCCTTTCTCGAAGTCGGTATGGATTTTACCCGCCGCCTGTGGCGCGGTGGCGCCGACAGGAATGGTCCATGCACGCACTTCTTTCACGCCTGCGGTGAAGTAGGTTTGCAGGTTGAGCAGCGCATAACCGGCGCGGATCACGCGGTTCAGGCCCGGCTCTTCCAGACCCAGTTCAGCCATGAACTCGTCGCGTTCGTCATCTTCCAGCTCAGCGATATCAGATTCAACGGCAGCACACACTGGCACCACCACCGAACCTTCGGCTTCGGCGATCGCGCGCACCTGATCGAGGTACGAATTGTTTTCGAAACCGTCTTCGTTGACGTTAGCGATGTACATGGTTGGCTTCAGCGTCAGGAAGCTGAGGTAGCGGATGGCCGCTTTCTCGTCAGCATCCAGATTCAGTGCGCGCAGCATGCCCGCTTCTGACAGATGCGGCAGGCACTTCTCCAGCGCAGCCAGCTCGGCTTTGGCATCTTTGTCGCCGCCTTTTGCTTTCTTCTGGCAACGCTGAATCGCACGTTCGCAGGTGTCGAGATCCGACAGCGCCAGCTCGGTGTTGATGACGTCAATATCTTCCGCCGGGTTAACTTTACCGGCAACGTGGATGATGTTGTCGTTTTCAAAGCAGCGCACCACGTGACCGATGGCTTCGGTTTCACGGATGTTAGTCAGGAACTGGTTGCCCAGGCCTTCACCTTTGGACGCGCCTTTCACCAGACCGGCGATATCGACGAATTCCATGGTGGTGGGCACGACGCGCTGTGGCTTAACAATCTCGCTCAGCTGATCGAGGCGCAGATCGGGCATTGGTACCACACCGGTGTTTGGCTCGATGGTGCAGAACGGAAAGTTGGCTGCTTCGATACCCGCTTTAGTCAGCGCGTTGAACAGGGTGGATTTACCGACGTTCGGCAGGCCCACAATACCGCATTTAAATCCCATGGTCTGATTACCTTTCTCACTGAGTGCGCAGCGCTGTTCAATAGCGCCGACAGATTCAAAAAATTTCGCGCATTATACACAGAATTGCCTTCTGCGGCGCGGGAATTGGCCTTAGCCCGCCTTGAACGCGTGCAGGCGGTTCATCGCCTTAATCTTGTCTTCTTTCAGCCACAGTTCGGTGCAGCGCACCGCTTCGTCTACGGCATCATCAATCAGCTTTTGTTCGCTGGCTGGCGGCTTACCCAGCACGAAACCGGTCACTTTATTGCGGTCGCCAGGATGGCCAATACCCACGCGTAAACGGTGAAAATTATTGTTGTTGCCCAGCTTGCTGATGATGTCTTTCAGGCCGTTATGGCCGCCGTGGCCGCCACCTTGCTTGAATTTCGCCACGCCCGGCGGTAAATCCAGCTCATCGTGCGCTACCAAAATCTCTTCTGGCGCAATGCGATAAAAAGTCGCCATCGCCGCCACCGCTTTGCCGCTGAGATTCATAAAAGTGGTGGGCACCAGCAGGCGCACATCTTCTCCCGCCAGCGACAGGCGCGCGGTGTAGCCATAAAACTTTGGCTCGTCTTTTAACGACTGATTGTTGCGGCTCGCCAGTAAATCGACATACCAGGCGCCAGCGTTATGGCGGGTTGCGGCGTATTCAGCGCCGGGATTGGCCAGCCCCACAATCAGTTTAATGCTGCTCACGATGTTTATCCTGTCTTGCTGCGGAAAGGGCGATAGTTTACTGCCTGGCGGCACGGATGACAAAGGCCACGCGCCACAGATAATGTCTCTACGTGACTAATCATTTTCTATCGAAATCAAGGCGCTGGCGGTAAAGATTTGTCAAAGGTTGTGAAGGATATGTGATCCTGTACGCAACTTAAGCGGCAGGTATTGTCTAAGCTTATGGCTAGTTAACCATACGTGCTGTTTTGCTTTTAAAAGGATGGAGGTGGATCATGAAACGTCAAAATTGCCGCTTTGTAGGTAACGGTTTGATGTGTTTGGGTTTACTGACGATGGTATTAGGCGTCGGCTATTCCATTATCAACCAGCTTCCTTCACTCAACCTGCCGCAATTCCTTGCGCACGGTGCGATGTTCAGCATCTTTGTTGGCGCTTTACTGTGGCTGGTGGGCGCGCGCGTCAGCGGACGTGAGCGCGTGGAAGATCGTTATTACTGGTTACGTCATTACGGCGATAAGCGTTGCCGTCGCAATCACTCATCACATTAAGTGAGTACGGTTTGCTGTAGCGGCTGTAACTGCGCGAGATAACGTTCGATGCGGTTACGGCCGCTGGCTTTTGCACGGTACAACGCTTCATCGGCCAGCGCCAGCAACAGCGGGAAAGGTTCGCCGGGCTGCAGCGCGGTGGCAAAGCCGATGCTGACGGTATAACGCACGTCGTTAGGTTGCGACAGCTGTGTCGCCAAACGGATACGTTCACATACCCGCTGCGCCTGCTCGGCATCGCCGGGAATGATCGCAGCAAACTCCTCGCCACCCAAACGGGCAAAATGTCCACTCTCTGGCATCAACGCCTGCACCACCTGACAAAAATCGATTAACACTTGATCGCCTTGCTGATGGCCGAAACGGTCATTGATGCTTTTAAAATGGTCCAGATCGAACAGCACCGCGCTATAGACAAAGTGTTGTGACTGTCGCGCGCTGCGCAATAACATTTTATCGGCCTGCTCGAATAGCGCGCGACGGTTCCACACGCTGGTGAGCGGATCGTGCATTGATGCCAGCTTGTGGGCGATTTGCGTGCGCTCGTTGACCATTGCCAGAATGGTGAAACTCAGGCCAATAACACACAGAATGGATTCAAGAATCACATACACTGAGAAGGTGGAACCGCCAATCGCACCGCGCACCGGCGTCGCCACCGCATCGTCCAGAAAGATACGCGCCACGTGAAACAGCAAATGGATCCATAGCAGGATTTGCGCCGGCCAGAAGGTGACGGTCAACGACGCGCGCACGCGCCACAGCAAGCGGATTAGCGCGCCGGTATAGATGATGCACAGCAGGCAAACCACCAGCACGCGCTTCGGCTGGCTGTGATAAAACGCGGGGAACAGGCACAAAATCGCCCACAACAAACCGCCGCCTAACCAGCTGAGGCCAATCGCTTTTCCGCAGAAGATGCGGAAGGCATTGAGCAGATTGCCATAAGCCAGCAACAGCATGACGTTGCCGACCGCGACCGGTAAAAAATGGAATCCCGCACTGCGTAAGCTGCTAAGGAACACCGCCGCCAGGGTTAAAACCAGCGCCAGCGTGGTGCAGCCCAATACGCGATCGTACTGCGCACCGACCCAGGCAAAAATCAAAATGATACTCAAAAACCCCAGCACAAAGAGCTCGCAAACAAACAGTGTGTAGAGGTCGAGAGTCATAGTGGTCGGAGCTCTTAAAAAAGTGGGGAAGAAAATACCATTAATTATTGGAGCGCTAAAGGGCGGCAATGCGAGTTGATGGAAAAGAGTGGATGGCAGCGAGAATAGCGAGATTTAACGAAATTTATCGCGCAAATATCAATGGGGAAAGTGGCTTAATCGGTGAGTCAGATTGAGGGCCGGGTGCAAAGAAAAACCGGGCACGAGGCCCGGTTTCACGCGATGAATTAATGCTCAAACATCGCGGAGATTGATTCTTCGTTGCTGATACGACGAATCGCTTCGGCCAACATGCCAGACAGCGTCAAAGTACGCACGTTTGGCAGAGATTTCATCTCTTCAGACAGCGGAATGGTATCGCAGACAATCACCTGGTCAATCACCGACTTACGCAGGTTTTCCACCGCGTTGCCGGAGAAGATCGGGTGAGTAGCGTAAGCGAAAACACGTTTCGCGCCGCGCTCTTTCAACGCTTCAGCCGCTTTGCACAGCGTACCGCCGGTGTCGATCATATCGTCGACCAGTACACAGTCACGACCCGCAACGTCACCAATAATGTGCATCACCTGAGAAACGTTCGCGCGCGGGCGGCGTTTGTCGATGATAGCCATATCGGTATCGTTGAGCAGTTTGGCGATGGCGCGGGCACGCACTACGCCACCGATGTCTGGGGAAACTACAATGGGATTTTCCAGGCCAATTTGCAGCATATCTTCCAGCAGGATTGGGCTGCCGAAGACGTTATCCACCGGGACATCAAAGAAGCCCTGAATCTGTTCAGCATGCAGGTCAACGGTGAGAACACGGTCAACGCCCACGCTAGAAAGGAAATCGGCAACCACTTTGGCGGTGATCGGTACACGAGCAGAACGCACACGGCGGTCCTGACGCGCATAGCCAAAGTAAGGAATGACAGCAGTAATACGACCAGCAGAAGCCCGACGCAAGGCGTCGACCATCACAACCAGCTCCATCAGATTATCGTTGGTGGGGGCACAGGTGGACTGGATGATGAAAATATCACCACCGCGTACATTTTCGTTAATCTGTACACTTACTTCACCATCACTGAAACGGCCAACAGCGGCGTCTCCGAGGCTAGTGTAAAGGCGGTTGGCAATACGTTGTGCTAGTTCCGGGGTGGCGTTACCAGCAAATAGCTTCATATCAGGCACGAGAAGAACCTCAGGCTTGGCGTCCAGAGAATGAACGGCTCTAGAGTAACCGGCGAATACCAAAGAGCATGTTCATACGGGTGTGTTAATGCGCAACATGCAGTGTCTGGAACGGGTGACACTGTCACGTAGACGCTTTTAGCCCAGAAAGTGTGCGCTGTAACGGCGAGAGGTTAAGCCCGCGCGCCACAAATCCGCAAATCCATTTCGGGGCAAGCTCCAGCACCTGACGTGCGTCGGATTCGGTGTCAAATTCAGCAAACACACAAGCTCCGGTCCCAGTCAGGCGCGACGGCGCGTATTCTAGCAGCCAGGAAAGCAGCTCATCAACCTTACGAAAACGTTTTCTTGCCACAGCCTCACAATCATTGTGAAAAGGACGCTGTAACAGTTCATCTAATGTGCGGATTGGTGAATCGCGCGTCAGTTCGGGATCGCAGAACAGATCTGGCGTCGCGATGCTCACGCCTGGATGCGCCACCAGATACCATTTTTCTGCCGGTTCAGCCGGCTGCAACAGTTCGCCCACGCCTTCTGCAAAGGCCGCATGACCTCCAATAAACACTGGCACATCCGCGCCCAGTTTGATACCAATCGTCGCCAGCTCAGCAACACTTAATCCGGTTTGCCACAGATGATTCAGCGCCACTAACACCGTTGCCGCATCTGAAGAGCCGCCGCCAAGCCCGCCGCCCATCGGCAAAACCTTCTCCAGCGCGATGCTGGCACCGGCCTGCGCGGGCAAGGTGCCACGCGCAGCGGCAACGGTTTTTAACGCCTGCGCAGCACGCACAATCAGGTTCTCGTCATCCGACACGCCAGTCAGCGGCGTCAGCAGCGTTATCTTGCCGCTGCTGTCCGGTGTGATTTCCAGCGTGTCACCGTAATCGAGGAACTGAAACAGCGTTTGCAGATTGTGGTAGCCGTCAGCACGACGGCCAGTGATATACAGGAACAGATTCAGTTTTGCTGGCGCGGGCCACGTGGTGATCATTGAGTGGTCCAGCTATCCATGCGTAATTTGATGCGCTGACCGCCTTCAGACAGCTCCAGATTCGCTGGCAGCGGCGGATTCACTTTGCTGTCGTAATCAGAAATGTTCACTTTCCACTGCTGACCGTTGCGGCTGTAGTTCAGGCTTTGCAGCTGGTAGTTGTTATTCAGCTGATAATCGCTGGCATCGCCCGGCAAGCCCATCATCCACTGACGCAGATTGGCGAGCGGGATATCCATGCCGGTAAGCTGTGAAATCATCTTCTCGGCATCGTTACTCACGTAGCGCTTGCCTTTGTTATCCACGATCTGCACCACGGAACCTTGTGCATCCAACTGCAATTCGGTGCTGCCCAGCGGATTGGTCAGCAGCAGGCGATAGCGATCCGCAGCGGTTTGCTGCCAGTTAAAGCGTGCATACACTTTTTGCTTATCCGACAGGTAAGCGAACGCACCGCGCGTCTGATACTGGCTGATTTTCGCCACGGCTTGCTGATGCTGCTGCCATTGCGGTGACGTGGTGCTTGGGCCCGGACCTTGTGGTTTGTTAATGGTACATGCAGCCAGTAACACGCTGGCAAGGGGTAAAAGGCGCAGTAACTTGCGCGGGGGCAAATGCATCACGTGGTCATCTCCTCAGACACGTTTTTACTTCGTAACCGGTAACGCTAACCATCCGCATGTAAGCCGTCAATGCTGTTATGGCAATAATTGCGCACGATCAGTTTAATCTTATTACTGTCATAGGCTTTGTATGGCTTTTCTTGACCTGTGGCATCTTGTAGAATGCGCTGCACAAAACCCTGACAACACTTGGGATATCCCAACCCGAATCACATGACGCTGCTTGCACTCGGAATCAACCACAAAACTGCACCTGTTGCGCTACGCGAACGCGTTGCGTTTACACCAGACACGCTGGAACTGGCGCTGAATAGCCTGCTGTCCCAGCCGATGGTGCAGAGCGGTGTGGTCCTTTCGACCTGCAACCGTACAGAACTCTACCTCAGTGTAGAGCAGCAAGCCGACCTGCAGGAGAAGCTGGTGCGTTGGCTGTGTGACTATCACGATCTGCGTGAAGAGGATGTGCGCAACAGCCTCTACTGGCATCAGGATAACGCGGCGGTTAGCCATCTGATGCGCGTGGCCAGCGGGCTGGATTCACTGGTGTTGGGTGAACCACAGATTTTAGGTCAGGTTAAAAAAGCTTTTGTTGATTCGTCACGCGACCACGCGCTGAGCAGTGAACTGGAGCGCATGTTCCAGAAAACCTTCTCGGTGGCCAAGCGTGTGCGCACCGAAACCGAGATTGGCGCCAGCGCCGTATCGGTCGCCTTCGCTGCCTGTTCACTGGCGCGTCAAATTTTTGAATCGCTCAGCACCGTTAACGTGCTGCTGGTCGGCGCTGGTGAAACCATCGAGTTAGTGGCGCGTCATCTGCGCGAACACTCCGTTAAGAAGCTGATGATCGCCAACCGCACCCGCGAACGCGCACAGCTGCTGGCCGATGAAGTGGGGGCAGAAGTGATTGGCCTCGGCGATATCGAAACCCGTCTGGCCGATGCCGACATCATTATCTCTTCCACCGCCAGCCCGCTGCCGATTATCGGTAAAGGGATGGTGGAGCGCGCGCTGAAAGCACGTCGCAATCAGCCGATGCTGCTGGTGGATATCGCCGTACCGCGCGATGTCGAGCCGGAAGTGGGCAAGCTGGCGAACGCCTATCTCTACAGCGTTGATGATCTGCAAGCGATCATCGAGCAGAACATGGCGCAGCGCAAAGCCGCCGCCGTGCAGGCTGAAAGCATTGTGGTGCAGGAGAGCGGCGAATTTATGGCCTGGCTGCGCGCGCAAAGCGCGGTTGAGACCATCCGTGAATACCGTTCGCAGGCCGATCAGGTGCGCGCCGAGTTACAGGAACGCGCGCTGGCCGCGCTGCAGCAGGGCGCTGACGCCGAAAAAGTGCTACAGGAACTGGCACACAAGCTGACCAACCGTTTAATTCATGCACCAACCAAATCACTGCAGCAGGCCGCGCGCGACGGCGACAGCGAACGCCTGCAGATCTTACGTGACAGCCTCGGTTTAGAGTAATCTGGTCAGTCACGACCTATCACTGGGATACCCGCTATTACATGAAGAGCTCTATTGTTGCCAAGCTGGAAGCGCTCCAGGAACGCCACGAGGAAGTGGAAGCGTTGCTGGGCGATGCCGGCGTGATTGCCGATCAGGATCGTTTCCGTGCGTTATCACGCGAATATGCCCAGCTTAGCGACGTCACCCGTTGTTTCCGCGAATGGCAGCAGGTGCAGGAAGACGTTGAAACTGCCGAAATGATGCTGGAAGACCCGGAAATGCGCGAGATGGCGCAGGAAGAATTAAAGCTGTCACGCGAGAAGCGTGAAGCGCTGGAACAACAGCTGCAAGTGCTGCTGCTGCCGAAAGATCCCGACGATGAACGTTCGTGCTTTGTCGAAGTGCGCGCCGGTACCGGCGGTGATGAAGCGGCGATTTTTGCCGGCGATCTGTTCCGTATGTACAGCCGTTACGCCGAAGCGCGTCGCTGGCAGGTTGAGATCATCAGCGCCAACGAAGGTGAGCACGGCGGCTATAAAGAAGTGATCGCCCGCATCATCGGCGATGGCGCGTATGGCCGCTTTAAGTTTGAATCGGGCGGCCATCGCGTACAGCGCGTGCCAGAAACCGAATCGCAGGGCCGTATTCACACCTCGGCTTGTACCGTTGCGGTCATGCCGGAACTGCCCGAAGCGGAAATGCCGGAAATCAACGCCGGCGATTTGAAAATCGACACCTTCCGTTCTTCCGGTGCCGGTGGTCAGCACGTTAACACCACCGATTCCGCGATTCGTATCACCCACTTGCCAACTGGCATTGTGGTGGAGTGTCAGGACGAACGTTCACAGCACAAAAACAAAGCCAAAGCCTTGGCGGTGTTGGGTGCGCGTATTCACGCGGCGGAAACGGCAAAGCGTAATGCCGCTGAAGCTTCGACGCGTCGTAACCTGCTCGGCAGCGGCGACCGTTCGGATCGTAACCGCACCTACAACTTCCCGCAGGGCCGCGTCACCGATCACCGCATCAACCTCACGGTTTACCGTCTCGATGAGGTGATGGAAGGCAAGCTGGATGCGCTGATAGAGCCGATTGTGCAGGAGTATCAAGCCGATCAGCTGGCCGCGCTGGCTGGACAGGATTAATGATCATCCGTCGCTGGCTACAGCAGGCTGTGGTAGCGCTCTGTGGCGGCGACAGCCCGAAGCGCGATGCGGAAATATTGCTGGGTTTTGTGACGGGCAAAGCGCGCAGTTGGCTGATTGCCTTTGACGATGCGGAACTGGACGCGCAGCAGCTGGAACAACTGAATGCGCTGCTGGCGCGCCGCGTCAACGGCGAGCCGATTGCGCATCTGGTCGGCGAGCGTGAATTCTGGTCGCTGCCGTTGCGCGTCAGTGATGCCACGCTGATCCCGCGTCCGGACACCGAAGTGCTGGTGGAGCAAGCGCTGGCGCATCTGCCTGCCGCCGCGACTTCACTGCTGGATTTAGGCACCGGCACCGGCGCGATTGCGCTGGCGCTGGCCAGCGAACGGCCAGGCTGCCAGGTTATCGGCTGCGATCGCATCGCGGCGGCGGTGGAACTGGCGCAGGACAATGCGCAGCGTCTGCACATTGATAACGCCCGCTTCATCCTCAGCAACTGGTTTAACGATCTTCCCGCCCAACGTTTTGATCTGATTGTCAGTAATCCCCCCTATATTGATGCCGCCGATGAACATCTGCAGCAGGGCGACGTGCGCTTTGAACCGCGCAGCGCGTTAGTGGCGGACGATCAGGGTTTGGCCGATTTACGTTTTATCATTCACACCGCACCGCACTGGCTGCACGCTGGCGGCTGGCTGCTGCTGGAACATGGCTGGCAGCAAGGTGATGCCGTGCGCGCCATCATGACGCAGCATGGTTATCAGGCGGTGAGCACCGTTGACGATTACGGCGGTAATCCGCGCGTCACACTAGGACAATTTTTTAATAAGGAATAACGATGGCGAGCTGGTATCCCCTGATTAAACATTTTCACTTGCTGACCGTCGCGCTGACGATTTGTCTGTTTTTGCTGCGCTTCTACTGGCAAACCACCGGCTCAGCGATGCTGCAACGCCGCTGGGTGCGCATTGCGCCGCACGTTAACGACACCTTTTTGCTGTTAAGCGGTGCGCTGCTGGTGATGATTACGCATTTTTATCCGTTCACACCGCAAGGAAGCTGGCTGACGGAGAAGCTGTTAGCGGTTATTATCTACATCGCCTTAGGTTCCGTGGCATTGAGCCGTCGCCCACGTAAAATGGGGACACGTTGGATCGCCTTCCTGATTGCAATCGTAGCGTTGCTGTTTGTGATTAAGCTGGCGATGACCAAAATGCCGTTATTGGGGATTGTATGACCTCGCCAGAGCAACTCGATTACAGTAAAACACCGTTGAGTGAAGCGGTGATTGGTGCCACATGCGCCATACGCAATGATTTTTCCGCGCCTTCTGTGCAACAACAGTTGGCGGCGCTGGTAGATGAAGCCCGTGAGTTTGTCAGCAGCGAACAGGACGCCGATTTGCAGCTGGGTAAGCTGCTGGAGCTGTTCTATCGTCAGTGGGGATTTGGCGGCGCCAGCGGCGTCTACAATCTCTCCGACGCGCTGTGGATCGACAAAGTCCTGAAGAGCCGTCAGGGCACGGCGGTGTCGCTGGGCGTGATCCTGCTGCACATCGCCGATGAGCTGGAATTGCCGCTGATGCCGGTGATTTTCCCGACACAGCTGATTCTGCGTGCCGACTGGTTAGATGGCGAAATGTGGCTGATCAACCCGTTCAACGGCGAAACGCTTGATACGCATACGCTGGAAGTGTGGCTGAAAGGCAACATCAGCCCAACCGCTAAGCTGTATAACGACGATCTCGACGAAGCCAAGACCATCAACGTGATGCGCAAGATGCTCGACACCTTGAAATCCGCGCTGATGGAAGAGAAGCAGATGGAGCTGGCGCTGAACGTCAGCAAAGTGCTGCTGCAGATCGATCCTGACGATCCTTACGAGATTCGCGACCGTGGTTTGATTTACGCGCAATTAGAGTGTGAACACATCGCGCTGAATGATTTGACCTATTTCGTTGAACAGTGTCCTGAAGATCCGGTCAGCGAGATGATTAAAGTGCAGATTCACGCAATTGAACAGAAACAGGTAACGCTGCATTAAGCGTTACCCGATAAAAGGAAAGGAAAGGAAAGGGCATGACACAGAAAGTAGTGAATATCGGCGATATCAAGGTCGCAAACGATCTGCCATTCGTTCTCTTCGGCGGCATGAACGTGCTGGAATCGCGCGATCTCGCCATGCGCATCTGCGAACACTACGTTGAGGTCACCGACAAACTCGGGATCCCTTACGTATTCAAAGCCTCTTTTGATAAAGCGAACCGCTCTTCAATCAAATCCTATCGTGGTCCTGGCCTGGAAGAGGGAATGAAGATTTTCCAGGAGCTGAAGCAGGCTTTCGGCGTGAAAATCATCACCGATGTGCATGAAGCATCGCAGGCGCAGCCGGTGGCTGACGTGGTTGATGTGATTCAGCTGCCGGCCTTCCTCGCGCGTCAGACCGATTTGGTGGAAGCGATGGCGAAAACCGGCGCGGTAATCAACGTCAAGAAGCCCCAGTTTGTTAGCCCAGGCCAGATGGGTAACATCTACGACAAATTCGTCGAAGGCGGCAACGATCAGGTTATCCTGTGCGATCGCGGCAGCAACTTCGGCTATGACAACCTGGTTGTCGATATGCTCGGCTTCAACGTGATGAAGAACGTCACCCAAAATAGCCCAGTGATCTTCGACGTTACCCACGCGCTGCAAACGCGCGATCCGTTCGGCGCTGCGTCAGGCGGTCGTCGTGCGCAGGTCGCCGAGCTGGCGCGTGCCGGCATGGCGGTTGGCATTGCTGGCCTGTTCATCGAAGCGCACCCAGAGCCAAACAGCGCCAAATGCGACGGTCCATCCGCGCTGCCGCTGGATAAGCTGGAACCCTTCCTGGTGCAGATGAAAGCAATCGACGATCTGGTGAAGAGCTTCCCAGAGCTGGATACCAGCAACTGATTGTTTTGAAATGTGAAAAAGGCGCCGATGGCGCCTTTTTTATTGGCTTGTCGCCATTTATGGCGATCCTACAACATGCACGATTTCCGTATGGTTGGCATTTATGCCGACCGCTAGTCTTACAGCATAATCGTCAACAAATACCCGGCAAACAGTGCCAGATGCGCGGCACCGTTTAACACGTTGGTGCGGCCCGTTGAGAACGAGATGTGACACAGGATCAGCACGGCGCTCATGATCACCATCTGCGGTGGCTCAAGGCCGAACACCAATTGCTGGTCGGTCAGGGTAGCGATGATGGTCACTGCAGGCACCGTCAGTGAAATGGTCGCCAGCACCGAACCGAAGAACAGATTCATAGCACGCTGGACTTGATTCATCAGTACCGCTTTGATTGCACCTAAACCTTCCGGCGACAGGATCAACAGCGCCACCAGGAAGCCGGTGAACTGCGCCGGGGCGTTCAGTTCTGTCAGCAGACTTTCCAGCGGATTGGCGTTCATCTTGGTCACGCTAATCACCGCAATCAGATGCACGATCAGCCATGCGGTGTGCCACAACGAGCTGTGCGCAGAAGGCTTACCGTGGTGCGGATCGTCGCCATCATCTTCATGCTCATAAACGAACAGGCTTTGGTGGGTTTTGGTTTGAATCAGCAGGAATACGCCGTACATGGCCGCAGAAATCGCCGCGATGATCAGCGCCTGCGTAGTCGTGAAGTTACCGCCAGGTAACGCATTGGGGAACACCAGTACCAGAATCGCCAGCGGGAAAATGGCGATCATGTACTGTTTTACGCCCGCCAGATTAACGTACTGCGTGGCAAACTTGCGTCCGCCCAGCAGCAGGGCAAAGCCGACTAAACCGGCGGTCACAATCATGATGATCGAGTAGAGCGTGTCGCGCATTAGCGCGGGCGCGGCATCGCCGGTGGCCATCAGCGCGGAGATCAGACTCACTTCAAGTATGACGACGGAAAGACTGAGAATCAGCGAGCCATAAGGTTCGCCTAAACGGTGTGCCAGCACGTCGGCGTGACGCACCACGCTGAAGGCGCTAAACAGAATGGCAACTAATGCCAACAGGTTGATGCCGATAACCGGCAGAAGCGCTGTCTGGTTGCCGAAGAAGCTCAGCACCGCCAGCGCAGCAACGGGGAAAATCAGTGAGTACTCGGTATGGCGGGTTTTCTCATGTCCAGGCATTTACCATCCTCTCCGGAAAAAGTACAAAGCAGGCAATCATTGCCTGATAAATATAATGAGTTTTCTGACGTAACGCAGTGTAACTTTTCATCAGCTGTGCTGCTGTGACTTTACGCGATTTTACCAAAAGCGTTTATTATGCATAACACGGCAAAAGAGTGTGTTATCGCTGGATTAACGCCTGTATTCATTATGTTGCATGAGTCACTCACCCAATTAAAGGTGAGATTGGTCTGGTTAATCGTCGTATAGGGTGAAGTTTATAGAGGTTTAAACCTGTTTTACGCCATCTGCCAGTAAAAGTACCAGTTTGCGTTTTGACCCAGATGATCCAGACTTAAACCCTGGGTATGAAACAGGAGGAAATATGCCTTATTCATCAAACAAAGAGCTGCCAGACAGCGTGCGTCATGTCCTGCCGGCTCACGCACAAACCATCTATCAAAAGGCCTTTAACAGCGCCTGGGACCAATACAAAGATCCCGACGACCGGCGTGGCGATGAGTCGCGCGAAGAGGTGGCACACAAAGTCGCCTGGGCAGCAGTCAAGCACGAGTACTCGAAAGGTGACGATGACAAGTGGCACCCTAAAAACTAGTTTGTCTTGCGGGCCGGTGCGGCCCGCCTCGCACTTTTCCCTTCGCCATTCAAGTTCCTCACCAGGCAGCCGATGCTATTTACACAGAATTTCCCTTTTGTGATCGGGGTCAATCTTGAATGTTTTGTTAAAAATGAATTAATGTCTTCTCTTAAGACGATGCAATGAGCGTCGCCTTTAGACATCAGTTTTGAGGAACCACACCGGCAAGATGTCAGCGTAGTAGAGGAGACCACAGTGTTAACGCGGGAATTTTTGTTAAAAGCAGATTGTAAAACATCGTTTGGCGATATTGATGAAGCGCTGTTCTGGAGCTGTGAAAAGCGTGCGGCATCGCTGTCCGCGACGCTGGCCTGTCGTCCTGACCAAAGCCCGGTGTGGATTTTTGGCTACGGCTCGCTGATGTGGAATCCCATTTTTGAAGCGGCCGAAGTGGCACCGGGTCGTTTAGAGGGCTGGCACCGTGCGTTTTGCCTGCGTCTAATTGCCGGTCGCGGCACCGTAACCGCGCCTGGCCGCATGCTGGCGCTGAAAGAGGGCGGTTCCACCAGCGGACTGGCGTTCCGCTTACCGGAATCGCGTTTGCATGATGAGCTGGAGCTGCTGTGGAAGCGTGAAATGATTACTGGCTGCTATCTGCCAACCTGGTGTGAACTGGAGCTGGAGGATGGACGCAACGTTACCGCGCTGGTGTTTATCATGGATCCACGTCATCCGCTGTATGAAACCGATTCCTGCCGCAGCACCATTGCGCCGTTGATTGCCCAGGCCAGCGGTCCGCTCGGCACCAACGCACAATACCTCTACGCGCTGGAGCAGGAGCTAGGCAAACGTGGCATGCAGGAAGCGGCATTGACGCGCCTGGCAGCAGATGTCAGAGCGCTGCAGAGTCATTTGGCAGCGCGCTGATACGGATTACTGCGCCGGATTAATCAGCCAGGTTCCCGGCTTATCGATGGTCAGCGATTGGCTATGCACCTGGTTGCCGTTACGCACCTCAATGCGATAGTTCCCCGCCGCCAGATTCAGTGAAGCGAATCCGCTGGAGGAGGGCTTCACATCGCGGGCTTCGCCATTCAGCATCACATTCTCACCCGCCTGCAAACGCAGATAAACCGTCGCCACCGTCGGTGCGCTGCTCGCTACACTGTTGCCTGCTGCGGCAGGCGCAGCGGGCGCGGAGCTGGCGGCAACCGGCGGTACTTCGCTGTGATGATTCGCTTTCCAAACCACCACCACAACCGCCAGCAGCGCAATTGCAGCGGCCGCCACTAAACCCGGCGATAAACGACGCACGTTGCGCGGCGTCAAAGGTTCAACGGTGGCAGCGGCATGATTGACGGCCAACACTTGCGGTTCCGGCGTTGCAACACTCGGCTCCACCGGCACAACCGGCTCAGCCACGAGCGGAATAGTGGTGGAGAGCGCTTCGACATCGCTGACCGGCAGATCGATCAAGCTGGCAAAGGCATCAATGCTTTGCGGACGATCTGCTGGCTTCATGGCTAACGCGCAGTCAATAGCGTGCAGCAGCGGCAGCGAATAGCCTTCCGGCTTGCGCTCCACCAGCGGCTGATAGTTATCCTCAATGCAGCGCACCACGCTCACCGGCGGTGCATGGCCGGTGATCAGGTTGTGCAGCACTGCGCCTAGCGCATAGATATCGGTCCACGGACCTTGCTCTATTTCGCCTTCTTCGCTGTACTGCTCAATCGGCGCAAAGCCGGGCTTCAGCATGATCTCGGTTTCATCCGAGAGGTTACCGATCTCTTTGCGCGCCGAGCCAAAATCAAGCAGCACCGGCAGCTGGTTTTCCTGAATCTGGATGTTATCCAGCGAGATATCGCGATGCAGATAACCGGCGGCGTGGATAGTATCAATGGCGCCAAACAGCGGCGGTAGCAGACGACGGATCCAGCTCTCGTCAATGCTGTCCGGACTGGTGATCTGCCACTCTTTCAGCGTCATGCCGCTGTAATAGAGCGTGCCCATGTAGGCGGTGCCGTTCTCTTCCCAGAAGCGCAGCACGTGCAGCAAGCCGGGATGATTGAAGCGTGCCAGCAGGCGCGCCTCCTGAATAAAGCTATTACGACCGGCGGTAAACAGCTTATGGAAACGCTCTCCGCGCAGTTCCAGCGACATATCCGCCGCACGCACCGCCAACGAGACGGGCATGTACTCTTTGATCGCGATGGTGCGTTCCAGCTGATGATCCCAGGCACGATAAACAATGCCGAAGCCGCCGCCGCCAATCACTTCCTTGATTTCAAATTCATTAAACCGGTAGCCCGCAGGGAGGGCGTTAGGTGTATGGTTTTCGTTTGCCGACATAGTGAACTCTCTGAACACGTCCTGTAGCGCCCCGTCATCACGATGACGGCAGGCAACGACCGCTAATTAATTAATGTTACGCCAGGCACCAATCGCCGGATCGGCGAGATCCGCATGCAGGGTGTCAATCAGTAACACAGTCACTTTTTGCTGTGGCATAAATTGCGGCGACCAAACGCCGCGTAACGTCTCAACCCGCTTTTTCAGCACATCGCTGCTCTGATCGGCGGTTTTGTCCATCTTGACCAGAAGTGTGCCGCTAAAACGCCACACATGCTGTTGTGCATCAAACGGCAGCACTAACCAGCTATCATCGGCATCCGGACGCGTAACAATCATGCGCTGGTTATTCACCGAGACCACTTCCAGCGGCGGACCGCTCATCTTTAAATCTGCAATCGGGTAGCCCTGATAGAAGTTCAGCGCCAGATTATGGGTTTTGCCAGCGCTCATCAGCGTCATTTCGCTCGGGCCTTCCAGCCAGCCTTCGGTGGAGCAGTGCTGATTCGGGTTATCCGGGATAAACAGCGATTCGCCTTTGTCATCCCACCAGGTACGGAAATGGCAGCCGCCCGGCAATGCAAAGTGCTGCAGCGGCGTGCTATCCGCCGGGCGCGAGAGATCGAGCGGCGCGGCGTTGCTGGTGGTGGCGCTGGCGGTGGCATCGTTCAGCACGATCGGGCGCCAGTTCTGTAATTTGGCTGCGCTGCCGTTAGCCAGCACGCTGCCCTCTTTATTGGTCATCTGCCACGGCAGTTCATCCAGCAGGCCGCACTGATTCGCCAGCAGCGTACCGACGCGCGGCAGGAAGCTGGTCAGGATGCTGGAGTCGGTGCTTTTGCCCGAAACGATGCGCAGCGGCAGCGTCTCTTTGCACCAGTCGTTGGGCGCTTTGCTCGCCACGTCATCAATGTAGACTTCTAATGACAGGCTCGGGGAATACACCACGCGGTAATCTTCTGCCTGCGCATTTACGGCCAGCAACAGGGTTGCGAAGCCCGTCAACCACACTTTCATAAGCATCCTTGGATCAATAACGTGACGGCAGAAAACGTGCCGCATCAGCCTGGGAATAAAGCAGCGTCGCTTCCTGCGGTTCGCCAATCCAGACGGCCAGAGCGCTGAGATTGTCGCTTTTAACACTGCGGTTAACGGCTTGTTCCATCAAAGTCAGCCACTCTTCGCAGGCATTCACCATGCGCAGGGCCAGTTCCATTTCGTGGGTGGTGAGATTGAGCCAGAATCCATCGCTGCAAACCAGGAACGCATCGCCATCGGCCAGCGTAATCACCTCGCTAAAAGTGGCCGGACGGGCAGGCTCAACACCGAGCGCATTATAGAGTAAATTACTGTTAATGCCGGTATTTTCATAGCCCGCCTCGCGTAACTGCTGGGCCAGACTGTGGTCACGCGTCACCTGATTTAGCACCCCATGACGGAAGTGATAAACCCGGCTGTCGCCAGCGTGCGCCCACCATGCGCGCTGTTTTTCGCGGTCGATAAACAGCGCGGCGAGCGTGGTGCTCATACGTGAAAAATTCGGATTGTTTCCCTGTGCCTCAATCAGCACCTGCTGGCAGTGTTCGATGGCGGTGCGCGTGCTTTCAGGGGTGAACGTCGCATTCTGCTGCAGCTGCGTTAGCAGCGTATCGCGCACCAGCTGCGCGGCGATATCACCGCCAGGCAAACCGGCGACGCCGTCACACACCAGAAAACAGGCTTTATGATCGTCCAGCTCGGCGCCGGTACGATCCTGATTTTCGTCGCGCATGCCTTGCTGGCAGCGGCTGGCAAACATCATCTTCATGCGTCTTCGGTCCGCGTTTGAGAATCTTTGTATTGATTCACTTCCATATCATAGGCATGCAGGAAGGCTTCGCCGAACAGCGTATGGAAGTCATCCTCAATTTCGCCAGCGGTACGTTGATAGTGGCGTGAGAAGTAATCCCACAGCGCCGCTTTGCGTCCGGTACTGAACGCCATTTTGGGCAGCACGCCATCTTTGCGTGCTTCTTCTTCTAAGCGCTGCGGGTTAAACGATTGCAGCATGGCGGCAATAATGGCGCGGATACCGGCAATCATGCCAAGCTGATGCGCCTGCAAATCCACCAGCGCATCGCGCACCGCCGGTTCCGGCGGCATAAAGCCCGGCATCTGGCTTTGATACATCTGCATCAATACGGTTTTACCGGACGGCAGAATTTTGAACGGGTTATTCGCCTCATTGAGAATCATCGTCATGTCGGCTTTCACGCCGCGCTTGAGGATCGAGCGCGAGGAGAGCAGGGCGACGGTGCCTTGCGAAAACAGGCTCAGCATGCGACCGGTTACACGCATCTGCTCTTCGGTGATGTTGGTTTGATGGCCGTTGTTCAGCCCCATCCCTTCCAGCAGCGCGGCAATCAGTTTGTCCTGAGAGACGCCCGGCAACATGGCTGGCAGCGTCGGCGCATCGCTTTGCGGATCAATAGCCAGACGCGGATCGTTGCGGCGCTCCTGACGCGCAACCGGCTCGGGAATCACCTCGGACTCCTGCATCATACCGAGCGGGTCGTCGCTGCTGTCGGCAAAGAACGCCAGCGGATCGTCCTGACGGGCTTTCAGGTTGTTAGGATCGCGGACTTCGAGCCCATACTCACCGATTTGCAGCGTGTCGCCATCCTGCAACGCCACTTGCGAGCCGCGTTGCAACGCGACGCCGTTCAATACCACCGACGTGACGCTGCCCTGATTGGTCAGGCGGCACTCGCCCTCCGGCGAAAGATGCACCAGCGCCTGCAGACGCGATATGGCGCGCGATTCGTCAGGCAGCACCAGATCGTTATCCTGACTGCGGCCGATGGTGCCGCCGGGCGGTTTAAAGGCTACCGTCTTGGCGGGCACATCCGTATTGCACTGCACAATGGTAAATTGCATGAGTCATCCCGTTAACAAGGCAAACGCCACGGCCTATTCAAACATCGGTGGATAGAGGCCGTTGCGGCCCGGCTGTGCACCAGACGCCGGGTTAAACAATAATGAAAAAAGTTGCGCAGTCAGCGGGCCACTGTGTTTATGGGTGGCATGGCTAAAACCGTCACTGCGATTACTCCACCAGTAGCTCATGTGCTGCTGCGGATCGAATCTGTCAGCCACTTCACGCCAGCTCAGCGTGCAGGGTAAATCATCAAAACCAATCACATCCATGATGTCGCTGCGCTGCGTATCCGGCACCAGCAGCGGTGACAGGCGCTGCATCTGCTGCTCCAGCGCATCGGGATTGAGTCGATCGCGCACCGCGTGCAGCAGCAGCGCGCCCAGTTCCTGGAACCAGTCACCGGACATCGCCAGCTGCGCGCTGTGCCAGTGGCTCAGCGGGAAGCTGCGCAGCGCCAGGAGCGGCCAGCTGCGGCCCACGCGATCGCAAGACGGCAGCAGGCAGCCCATCTGCACCTGCTGACGCAGCGGCGAAAGCGGTAACACAAAATTCCACACCGGCGCACGTAAAAACTGTGCGGTGCTGGCATCGGCTTGCTGATGCCAGTGCAGTAATCCTTGCTGAAACCAGTGGCTCCACGGCGTCACGGCATTTTCGCTCAGACGCTGGCGCAAAAAATCGCCGGTGGCCGGTAACTTGCCGTACCAGCCCGGCGCAGTGTGTGTCGGCATGATTACCTCACCATTACTCACTGTGTCTGGTCAATCGCTGCGAAACAACGTGCGGTGCAATCGCCAGCGTGTTGCTGCTGTCACCGGCATTTTTCAGATTCTCCGCAAGCTTGCGCATCATCAACGCATTGTCACGCGCATACGGCGAAGACTGAATTTGCTGATCCAGCAGCTGGCTCAGATGCCAGTCGAGCTGCTGCAAATCGCGCGCGCTGACATCATCCGGCAGCGTGCGCTGCAGGTTTTGCATCAGCCAGCCACGCAGAAACTCGCCGTCATAATTGCGCGGCTGATAGAGCATCTGATAGGCCCGCAGCGCATTGCGACTGTACTCGTTATCGGTGCCCGGATCGTCACGCAGCAAATTGGTGATCTGCTGCGCCACGCGCGGCAGCAGTAAAGACTTAAGCGCATTTTGATAAAGCGCCCACGCCGCATCGCTGACCTGGTTGCCGCGATACAGACCAACGCGCATGGTAAGCGGTGGATTGTCGAGGGAAAAACGCTCGGAGAGCGGCAGTTTCACCAGGTTATTTAAGAAGGGTAGCAGATCAAAAATATTATCGGCGGGCTGATGGATCACCTGCTGACTCTGCGTGGTGATCGGCGCGAGGCGTTCGGCAACCTGGTCCAGATAACGCTGATTCTGAATATAGCTGGTGAGCCACAAACAGGAGAGCAGCAGCAGTGCGCCGGTCAGCACGCCATAACCGATCCAGTGGAACAGGCGGTTGCGGTATTCCCAATGGCGATTGCTGCCCGCCAGGCCGCTCTCGCGGAACACTAAATCGCTCAGCAAATCGCGGATAAAGAAACTCTGTCCTTTGTTGCCGGGGATCGGACTGCTGCGATCGACGCTATTCCACGCCGCGAGGCTGCTTTCACCGGTGTGCGGCAGCTGCAGTTTGCGGTTCAGCTCGCCCATGATGCGGTCAAACGGTAAACCTTCCTGCGTGCCGCTGGTGAAGAACAGGCCGCGCGCCGACCAGGCGATCGGCTCCTGATGGCTGGAAAACACCACATCGAGATACTCATTCAGCAGCGGACGCAGCGAACTGAACTCTTGCGGGAACAGGAAGCTGTCGGCGCGCTGGGTGAGATCGCGCTCGCCGGCCATGACGTCGGCCAACTGCTGCTGTAAACGCTGCTCTAAGTGCTGATATTGCTGGCTGAAGCTGCGGTGCCAGTCGTCTTTATGCGGTTTGCCCGGTTCCCACGGGAAAGTGAAGCCCCAAATCGCATCGCGCTGCGGCTTGCTGAGCGTGCCGTAAAAACTCATAAACCCTTTCAGCAGGTCGGTTTTGGTCACCATCACATACACCGGGAAGTGAATGCCGGTGTGCTGATGCAGCTCCGCCATGCGTTCACGTAGCGCGCTGGCCTGCGCATGGCGCGCTTCGGCTGAATCGGTCAGCAGATCGGAGACGCTGATGGTCATGATCACGCCGTTGATCGGCTGACGGGTGCGATAGCGCTTTAGCAGATTGATAAAACTGTGCCACTCCGCGCCATCGCGCGCGCGTTGGCTCTCCTGCAGCGCGTAACGTCCGGCGGTATCGATCAGCACTGCACTGTCGGTGAACCACCAATCGCAGTGGCGCGTGCCGCCCACGCCGCGAATTGCCGCTTTGCCGAGGCTGTCGGTGAGCGGGAATTGCAGGCCAGCGTTAAGTAGCGCGGTAGTTTTACCGGCGCCCGGCGCGCCAATCATCACGTACCACGGCAGCTGATAAAGGTAGTGACTTTGAAAACGTGCCAGCCAGCTCTGCTGATGACGACGACCAAACTGGGTGCGCTTTAAACGCAGCGCTGCTTCACTGAAGCGCTGCGCCAGCAGGGTTTCGGTGGCCTGACGATCGGATAACTCTTCCTGGCTCATCTGCTGCAGCCGGTTGAGCAACTTGCTGTTAAACCAGCCGCGCCACAGTGCAGGAATAAACTGGAACAGCAGCCAGAGCAGATACAGCAGTCCCACCGCTAACTGGCGCGGCAATACTGGCTCGAGCGGGCGCGTATCGCCCCAGC
The DNA here is from genome assembly GCF_002858935.1 of Pantoea endophytica. Lineage (GTDB taxonomy): Bacteria > Pseudomonadota > Gammaproteobacteria > Enterobacterales > Enterobacteriaceae > Pantoea > Pantoea leporis. The sequence continues at coordinate 61,933 of NZ_PJRT01000033.1, forward strand.
TCCACAGCGGTCCGAGCATCCACAGCACGCAGCTCAATGCCGTGACGCCAATCAGGCTCCACAGCAGGCGATGGGTTAACAGATGTTGCAGTGATGCGCGCATCATTGGCCTCCCTGATGATTGCCGAGGGTTTCCGGTGTCACAAACAGGGTGATTTCCACCCGACGATTGCGGGCGCGGTTTTCATTACTGTCGTTCGGCAGCAGCGGATTGCTGTCGCCGCGACCTTCCGCTTTCACGCTGTGACCTTCCGCGAGCTGCGGATTAAGCAGCTGCATGATGGCGCGTGCGCGCGCAGAGGAGAATTCGTAGCTGGAGGCGAAACGGCCATCGACCGGGCTGTTATCGGTATACACCGACACCAAAACCGTGCCTTTAACGGTTTTCATTGCACTGGCGACATGCGCCAGCAGCGCCCGTCCCACCTGATTCACCACCGTGCCGTCGCTGGAGAACAGTTTGTCAGCGGGGATGATCACTTTGCTGCCGAACGCGCCGTCGCTCACTTCCAGCTGTCCGGCGGCAATCACATCATTCAGACGTTGATGCAGATCGAGCAGCGCTTGAGGGGAAGTAGGGCGACGTCCTGGCGTGATTTGTGGCAGCGGGGTTTGATAGATGGTGCGCAGCAGCGGTTCGGCGGCGTTGCCGAGTCGCCAGTTCAGCCCGCTGTAAATCAGGCTCGCCACCAGAGTGGCCAGGGTAACGCAGGCCCAAAGCGGCACCATCGGACGCGTCAGGGTGCTGACCAGCGGATGCACTTCCACCAGCGGCACCGCCGGATTGGCGCTTGCCGGGCGATGTTCCGTAATGAGTTGTGCCAGGCGTTTGCGGATGGCTTCACACTGCGCGCGGCCGCTGTCACTGCCGCGATAACGGCCTTCATAACCAAGCAGCAGGCAATAGTGGATCAGTTCCAGCAGCCACAGATGCTGCTGCGGGCTTTGCGATACGCGCGACAACAGCTGGAAAACTTTCTCTCCGCCCCAGCTTTCATTGTGAAAGGTGACCAGCATGCCGTTGCCGGACCACACGCCGCGCGTGCCCCACGGCGTTTGCGCTGCGGCTTCATCCAGTACGCTGCACAGGCAGTAGCGCGCGCCGATAATCATCTCAAAAGGTAAGCCCGCTTGTTTACAGCGTTGTTCGAATTGGCGGATCTCTTCGATCAGTAACTGGCGCAATCCGGCAGGATCGTCATGTGTCGCGGCCTGCCGTATACGTACCACGGCATTCAGGATGGGTGCTGCGGCATTAAGCAAAAGGTTATCATTGCCCGCGACAATGCCATCGCGAGCAAGGGAATCCTGAGTCATTAAATCTTGGTTATCCAGGCAAGGGCGAAAATCACAGCCCGCAGAGCAAACGCTTCTGCGGGCATTGTGCGCCGGATTGCATTATCAGTCTAAAATCCAGGTCGCGGTATCGTTAGTGCGACAAGCCTTGCTGGCGCCGCCAACGGCCACACAAACCTGTTTGCTGTTGCGGCGGGGGCGCGGACGATCGCTTCGAATGGTCGCGTCGTAACGGCTGCTCTCCACGCCCGCTTTCGGCGGAATATAGCCAATTAACTGGCCGTTAGGCTCATCAGCCACTGCCAGCCAGCTGTGTTCAACACGGCCGAGCACTTCAAACGGTTTGGCGTTATCAAGATAGCGCACTACTTTGCCACCATAATCAGGCGTGGTCATTACCGAGGCAGCATACAGCGCGCGATAACTCTCATTGACCGGCGTGAATTCGCCAGGTGCTGCCACCGCATGACGATGGACCAGTTGGACGCCATTCACTTCACTGGTTACCAGCGTGTCATCTGTAACGGGTGGCGGTGGCGCTTTGCAAGCAGCCAGACTTAATACCGCCAGCAACACAAGCACGAGACTCTTATTCACCATGATCCTCAAATTCCATCAGATTAGCTGCAGAGTAATCTGCGGCACGGGCCGTTAAGGCAGGCAGATTAAGCAGCGAGAAAGCCATCAAAAAAACAGACAGATTACAGAAAGATAGTGCTGAACTAAGTCTACCTAAGACTTTTGAGAATTCAAACCATTGCACCATGAGAAATCCCGTGCTAGCGGGCGAAAAAGCAGCGCAGGCCGATGATATAAAACACATAGTCACGGTGATAGATAAGCTGAGTTAATTTATTCGCTGCAGTTAACGATGCGAGGCAGCGCAACGGCATTTGGTCGCTGTTAGTACCAAACGAAAATGGTAAATAAGATTAATCTATTTGTATGAAGCAAAAAAGATTGCCTTGCGAAACAATTTTCTCAATTTCGGAATTTCCGGGCCCAATTCTGCCACGTTTAAACGCAGCACGGCATGGCTTTTGCTTGACCCTCTGTTTACACCGCTAAACCGCTGGAGAAAGCAATGAATCGGGCTTTGAACTATCTACGTGCTAGCCGCGCCAGCGAGATTGCGAGCCTGCAACGGTTGCTGCGGACCGGCGAACAGATTACCGCCATCAGTGAATTGATCCATGTGCTGCAGCGTGAACGTGGAGCCAGCAATATCTGGCTGTGCTCGGCTGGTCGACTGTTTGGTGAAGAGCTAGCACAGCGCGCTGCGGAGGTAGAACTGCGCGAACAGCGTGCAATGGCGGTGCTGCCGGAAGCAGAGGCGCAGCCCGGCTATAGCCGATTTTGCATGCTGATCGCGACTGCGCTTCAGGCGCTGGACAGTCTGCCGGCGCTGCGTCAGCAAGTACACAGCCGCACCGTGACGCAGGCGCAGGCGATGGATGCGTTTAATCACATCATCTGCACCTTACTCAATCTGGTATTTGAAGCGGCGGATACCGCCAGTGAGCCGGACATCTCGCGTGCGTTAATCGCGCTATTTAGCTTTATGCAAGGCAAAGAGCTGGCCGGACAGGAGCGCGCCACCGGTTCGGCGGGATTCGCTGCCGGTGAATTTACCGAGACGCAACGGCAGCGCATTCAGGTGTTGATCGCTGCGCAGGAGCAAAGCTTTGCGACTTTCAGCCAATTTTCTGATGCGGAAAATCTACAACGCTGGCAGGCGATAGCCGATGCCGGCAGCCAAATTGAGCGGCTAAGACGCATCGCCTGCACCGGCGCACAGTGCGGTGAAAATGGCGTGTTGCAGTGGTTTAGTCTGCTCAGTTCGCGTCTCGATCAGATGAAACAGATTGAAGATACGCTGTGCGCCACGCTGATGAATCGCTGTCAGTGTGCGATTGCGGCTGCCCAGCACAGTGAATCTCCGCCGATAGCCATCGGAGAAGAGGCCAGTTTCTCGCTTTATATCGCGGGTGCCAGCTGGCTGTCAGGCGTTGAAACCACGCTGGACAGCAATGGCCTCGCGCCCCAGCTCGGGCGTTCGGTGCTGGCGTTGATCCGTGAGCAGTCGCAGCGTCTGCAGACGCAGGCCGATGAACTCGCCTCGATGCGCGCGTCACTGGATGAACGCAAAATTATCGATCAGGCGAAAAGCTGGTTGATGCAGCAGCACGGTTTCAGCGAGCAGGATGCGTGGCAGGCGCTGCGTAAGAGCGCCATGAACCAGAACAAACGGGTGCTGGAAATAGCCCTGGCGGTGCTGGCGGTTGCCGCCACGCTCAAGGCATAACTCGAAGGAGGTAGCTGCACAAACCCTGTGCGTAGAGTGCGTCAGCGCAGTGCAAAAACGACGCATCATCAGCGCATTTATAGCGCCAGCCTTGATAAAACGGCCTGATATTTTTGGCACAGGTTTTGCAATACCTTACAGACATTGCGCATTTGTTTCGCCAACGGCGGTGAAGCGAGTGCTTTGGATAAAGGCGTCCGGCCCCATGTTTTTGCGACATGCGGGAGGACGCCTTTTTTTATTCTTTTTTTCAGGATGCGCATGATGAGCAAAACGCGGTTCACATTGTCACGACGTCAATTTCTCCTGGGTAGCGCGGCGGTCGGTGGCAGCTATCTACTGCCGGGATTACGCAATGCGGTATGGGCTGCCGGTTCCGATGCGCCCGAAAAGAGCAACATTCGCGTCGGCTTTATTCCGCTCACCGACTGCGCGCCGGTGGTGATGGCGTCAGTAAAAGGCTTCGATAAAAAATACGGTCTGACGCTGCAACCGAGTAAAGAAGCCAGCTGGGCGGCGGTGCGCGACAAGCTCACCGCTGGCGAATTGGATGCCGCGCACGCGTTGTACGGCATGATTTATGGTCTGCAGTTGGGCATTGCCGGGCCTCAGCATGAGATGGCTAACCTGATGACGCTCAACAACAACGGGCAGGCCATCACCCTGGCGAATCAGCTTAAAGATCAGAAAGTTACTAATGCGGCCAGCCTGCAAAAATTAATCGCCAGCCAAGCCAAAGGCAGCTTTACCTTCGCGCATACCTTCCCAACCAGTACACACGCCATGTGGCTCTATTACTGGCTGGCCAACGCCGGTATCGACCCGTTTGAGGATGTGCGCACCGTGGTGGTCCCGCCACCGCAAATGGTGATGAACATGAAGATGGGCAACATGAGTGGCTTCTGCGTTGGCGAGCCGTGGAACCAGCGTGCTATCAGCGACAACATCGGTTTTACCGCCACCACCACACAGCAAATTTGGCCGGATCATCCGGAAAAAATTCTCGCCACGCGCGCCGCCTGGGTGCAAGAGAACCCCAATACCGCCCGTGCGCTGACCGCCGCAGTGCTGGAAGCCGCGCGCTGGATCGATGCCTCCGACGCTAACCGCAAAGAGACCGCGCAGGTGCTGGCCGGACGCGCGTGGATCAACACCAAAGTGGAAACGCTGGAAGGGCGCATGCTCGGTCAGTACGAAAATGGCCTCGGTCAGCGCTGGCAGGACGCGCACGGTATGCGCTTCTTCCGCGACGGTGAAGTGAGCTTCCCGTGGATTTCCGACGGCATGTGGTTCCTGACGCAGATGAAGCGCTGGGGCATGGTGCAAACCGCGCCTGATTATGCAGCAGTGGCGCGTCAGATCAACCGTATTGATATCTACAAACAGGCCGCCAGCGCGGTGGGCGGCATTAGCGTCCCAGCCGGCGAGATGCGCAGCAGCACACTGTTCGACGGCAAAGTATGGGACGGCAGCAATCCCGCCGCTTATGCCGACAGTTTTGCCCTTAAACGCCGTTAAGTGAGGTCATGATGAAATCTGAAGCACGCTCGCTCAATACCGCGCCGATCGCCGCGCCACCGGCGCAGGTGATTGCACTCAAGGTAACGCCCGCACCGCGTCGGGGTCAACGCTGGCTCCGTCCCCTGCTGCAGCGGCTAATCCCCGCCAGTTGCGGCCTGATTCTGCTGCTGTTTGTCTGGCAACTGGCTTCAATGTCCAGTAAAGGCTTCCCCACGCCATATGCCACCTGGCAAGCCGCCGTCACGCTGTTTGCCGATCCGTTTTACAACAACGGGCCCAACGATCAGGGCATCGGCTGGAACGTGGTCGCCTCGCTGCAGCGGGTGGCAATCGGCTTTGGTCTGGCGGCGCTGGTGGGCGTTCCCGCCGGATTCCTGATTGGCCGTTTTACCTTTATCGCGCACATGCTCAACCCGATCATCGCGTTGCTGCGTCCGGTCAGTCCACTTGCCTGGTTGCCGATTGGCCTGCTGCTGTTCCAGCGCGCTGAACCGGCATCAAGCTGGACCATTTTCATCTGCTCCATCTGGCCGATGGTGATCAACACCGCCGAAGGCGTACAGCGAATTCCGCAGGATTATCTCAATGTGGCGCGCGTGCTGCGGCTCAATGAGTGGACAGTGATGCGCCGCATTCTGTTCCCGGCGGTGCTGCCTGCAGTGTTAACCGGTATGCGTTTATCGATGGGCATCGCATGGCTGGTGATTGTCGCTGCGGAAATGCTAACCGGTGGGCTCGGTATCGGTTTCTGGATTTGGAACGAGTGGAACAACCTCAATGTGGAAAACATCCTGATTGCCATCGTGGTGATTGGCGTGGTCGGGTTACTGCTCGAACAGGCGCTGATGTTACTGGCACGCCGCTTTAGCTGGGAAAAATAAGGAGCCGATGATGAATCCAATTATTCGCGTACAGCAGGTCAGCCAGCGCTTCAATACCGCAGGCGGCGAGTTCCTCGCCCTCGATAACGTCAGTTTTGATATCCACGAAGGTGAAACCCTCAGCCTGATTGGTCACTCCGGCTGCGGAAAGTCCACGCTTCTCAATTTGATAGCCGGGCTGACGCAGCCGAGTAGCGGCGTGTTGCTGTGTGACAACCGCGAAATCAGCGGTCCCGGTCCGGAGCGTGCGGTGGTGTTCCAGAACCATTCGTTGCTGCCGTGGCTGACCGCCTACCAAAACGTGGAGCTGGCGGTGCAGCAAGTGTTCAAAGGAAAAATGAGCAAAAGAGAGATGAGCGAGTGGATCGAACACAACCTCAATCGCGTGCAGATGAGTCACGCGCTGCATAAGCGTCCGTCGGAGATCTCCGGCGGCATGAAGCAGCGTGTCGGGATTGCGCGTGCGCTGGCCATGCAGCCGCGTGTGCTGCTGCTGGATGAACCGTTCGGTGCGCTGGATGCGCTAACGCGCGCTCATCTGCAAGACAGCGTGATGCGCATCCAGCAGGAGCTCAATACCACCATTGTGCTGATTACGCACGATGTCGATGAGGCGGTGTTGCTGTCAGATCGCGTGTTGATGATGACCAACGGCCCCGCCGCGCAGGTCGGTGACATTCTCAACATCGACCTGCCGCGTCCACGTTCACGGGTAGCGTTAGCCGACGAGCCGCGCTATCACCAGCTGCGTCAGCGGATTCTGCATTTCCTGTATGAAAAGCAAACGGCTGTGGCGTAAGGGGACAACCATGGTGCAGCGACTGGTAGTGATCGGAAACGGCATGGCGGCGATGCGCATGGTGGAAACCTTGCTGCAACGTGCGCCGGGTCGCTACGCCATCACGGTGATTGGCCGTGAGCCTCACGGCAATTACAACCGGGTGCTGCTGTCGCCGGTGCTGGCGGGCGAAAAAGCCTTCGCTGACACGGTGATCCACGAACCCGCATGGTATGCGGCACATCAGGTGCAGTTGCTGATGGGGGAAGAGGCGCTGCAGGTGGATATCCCTACGCGCACAGTACTAACCGACCAGCGCACCCTGCACTGGGACAAGCTGGTGTTCGCCTGCGGTTCGAGGCCGCGCATGCCGGATCTGCCCGGCATCCATCGCCCACAGGTGCAGGGTTTCCGCACGGTGCGAGACGTGGAGGCCATGCTCGCGCAGCAAGGTCCGGTGGTGGTGCTGGGCGGCGGATTGATTGGCGTGGAAGCCGCAGCGGCGCTGCGTCAGCGTGGACGTGACGTCACGCTGCTGCATCATCGTCCGTGGCTGCTTGATCGCCAGCTGGATGCCAAAGCGGGTGCGCTGTTGCAGCAGCATCTGGCACAGCGCGGTATTCGCTGTCGGCTCGGCGTCACTTTGCAGGCCATTGACGCCGAAAGCGTCACGCTCGGCGATGGGGCGGTTATCGCAGCGGAACAGGTGGTGATCGCCATCGGCGTGCTGCCGGAGATCGCGCTGGCGCAGGCGGCGGGCGTGCCTTGCCAGCGCGGCATTCTGGTTAACCGTCAACTGCAAACCGCGCTTCCGCATGTGTATGCGCTGGGTGAGTGCTGCGAAATCAGCGGCGAAACCTTTGGCTTGATTGCGCCTTGTCTGACGCAGGCCGCCGTGCTGGCAGCACAACTGGCGGGTGAACCCGTGGCCGACTTTCACTATCAGGAAAACGGTACGCGGCTGAAAGTCAGCGGCATTGAGATGTTCAGTGCGGGCGATATCAGCGAAGGCGACGCCATCAGCAGCTTTGACCCGCTGCACCAGCACTATCGCCGACTGTTTTTGCGCAATGGCGCACTGCGCGGCGTGCTGCTGTTTGGCGACAGCCAGGCGGCAGGCACGCTGCTACCACAACTTCAACAGGCCGCGCAGGTGGGCATTAACGCACTGTTCGGTCTTGACGACAACACAACGCAGCCAAGCGCTGCAGGAAGCCAGATGATGAGCAAACCTCTTCTCGCCGTGGTTGGACATGGCATGGTCAGCCACCATTTTCTCGAACAGCTGGTGAGTCGTGAACTGCATCAGCACTATCACATCGTGGTATACGGCGATGAGCCGCAGATGGCCTACGATCGCGTGCATCTTACCGAATACTTCAACGGTAAAAGCGCGGACGATTTGTCACTGGTCTGCGATAACTTCTTTCAGCAACACGGCATCGAACTGCGCAGCGGTTGTGAAGTGGTGGCAATTGACAGTGCAAAACGCAGCCTGCGTGATGCCAGCGGCGCGGAATTGACCTGGGATAAACTGGTGCTGGCGACCGGCTCGGTGCCGTTTGTACCGCCGGTTCCCGGCCACGATCACGCGCGTTGTTTTGTATACCGCACACTGGCCGATCTGGATGCGATTGCTGACTGTGCCCGTAATGCGACGCGCGGGGTGGTGATTGGAGGCGGGCTGCTCGGACTGGAAGCCGCCAACGCATTGAAACAGCTCGGTCTGGAAACCCATGTGGTGGAGTTCGCGCCGCGTCTGATGGCGGTGCAATTGGATGACGGCGGCGCGCAGATGCTGCGCGGCAAAATCAGCGCGCTGGGCGTTCAAGTTCATACCAGCAAGCAAACTGAAGCGATTGAGAGTCTGCCGGATGGCAGCCTGCAGCTGCGTTTTGCCGATGGCAGCCTGCTGGCAACGGACCTGCTGGTATTTTCAGCGGGTATTCGTCCGCGTGATGCACTGGCGCGCGCCGCCGGTCTGCAACTGGGTGAACGCGGCGGCATTCTGATCAACGACGCTTGCGCCACCAGCGCCGCAGATGTCTATGCGATTGGTGAATGCGCGCTGTGGCAAGGGCAAATTTTCGGTTTGGTTGCGCCGGGATATCAAATGGCGCGCGTACTGGCGGCGCAGCTGGCGCAGGAAGAACTGGCGTTCAGCGGTGCCGACATGAGCACGAAACTGAAACTGCTCGGCGTGGAAGTGGCGTCATTTGGCGATGCGCACGGGCGCACCGCTGACAGCCAAAGTTATCAGTGGATCGATAATCCAAAGGGCATCTACAAAAAACTGGTGGTGTGCAAAGATCGCAAAACGCTGCTTGGCGGCGTGCTGGTGGGCGACAGCGCAGATTACGCCAGCCTGCTGCAGATGATGCTGAATCAGTTACCGTTACCAGAAGAGCCGGAAAGCCTGATTTTGCCCCAGTTAGCGGGTGCGCCGGCTAAAGCGCTGGGTGTCGCGGCGTTGCCAGACAGCGCGCAAATCTGCTCGTGCCATAACGTCAGCAAGGCGGACATTTGCGGGGCAGTGCAGGGCGGCTGCGGTGACATGGCGGCGATCAAAAGCTGCACCAAAGCGGCAACCGGCTGCGGTGGGTGTAGCGCATTAGTCAAACAGGTGATGGAGTTCCAGCTCGCCAGTCAGGGCGTGGAAGTGAAGAAGGATATCTGTGAACACTTTGCCTACTCGCGTCAAGAGCTGTATCACCTGATCCGCGTCGGCAACATCACCACCTTTGAGCAGCTATTGCAGCTCAACGGACGCGGACAGGGCTGTGAAGTGTGCAAGCCGCTGGTGGGATCATTGCTGGCATCATGCTGGAATGACTACTTACTGAAGCCCGAACATCTGCCGCTGCAGGATACCAACGATCGCTACTTCGCCAACATCCAGAAAGATGGCACCTATTCGGTGGTACCGCGTGTGCCAGCCGGTGAAATTACGCCGCAAGGGCTAATTGCGATTGGTGAAATAGCCGCTCGTTACGATCTCTACACCAAAATCACCGGCGGTCAGCGCATCGATCTGTTCGGTGCGCGGCTCGATCAGTTACCGGATATCTGGGAACACTTAATCGCGGCGGGTTTTGAAACCGGTCACGCTTATGGCAAATCGCTGCGCACGGTAAAATCCTGCGTGGGGTCAACCTGGTGCCGTTACGGCGTGCAGGATTCTACCGCCTTCGCCATCGCATTAGAGAATCGCTACAAAGGGCTGCGCGCCCCGCACAAAATTAAAATGGCGGTTTCCGGCTGCACGCGTGAATGCGCTGAAGCGCAGAGCAAGGACATTGGCGTAATCGCCACGGAAAAAGGCTGGAACCTGTATGTCTGCGGCAACGGCGGGATGAAACCGCGTCATGCCGATTTGTTCGCCAGCGATCTCGATGATGAAACGCTGCTGCGCTACGTTGACCGCATCTTGATGTTCTATGTGCGCACCGCCGATCGTCTGCAGCGCACCAGCGTGTGGATGGATAACATGGAAGGCGGACTCGACTACCTGCGTCAGGTGGTGATCGAAGATTCACTCGGTATAGCCGTGCAACTGGAGCAGGAGATGCAGCGCGTGGTGGAGCGCTATCAGTGCGAATGGCACAGCACGCTGCAGGATCCTTCGCGTCGCGCCTTGTTTACCGCCACCGTCAACAGCGAGCAGCCTGACGAGACGCTCAACTATGTGCAGGTGCGCGGTCAGCGTCAGCCCGCGACGGCGGACAGCATTCCCGTTACCACGTTGCCGGCAGAACCCTGGAGTGCCATTTGCCTTGTCGACGCTATCCCGCCGTCTGCGGGCATGGGTGCGCGGTTAGGCGGTCAGCGTGTGGCCTTGTTCCGCTTGGGCGAGGCGATTTATGCGCTGGAAGATATTGAGCCCGGCACGCAAGCCAGCGTGCTGTCGCGTGGCATTCTCGGCGACGTAGCGGGCGAGCCGGTGGTGATATCACCGCTCTACAAGCAGCGCGTGCGGCTGCGCGACGGACAAAGTCTCGATAACGCCGAGCATCAGCTGCGCTGCTGGCCGGTGCGCGTGGAGGGCGGCAAAGTGTGGCTCGGGCATCAGCCGATTATTGCGCTGGCGGCGGCCTCATGAAAACCACCTGTCCGTACTGCGGTGTGGGCTGTGGCGTGGAGGTGAAAGCCCTCGATGCGCCGGTGAGCGGCGACCGCCAGCATCCGGCTAATTTCGGTCGGCTGTGCGTCAAAGGTTCAGCGCTGGGCGAGACCCTGATGCATGACGGTCGTTTGCTCTGGCCGCAGATTGATGGTCAGCGCGTCAGTATCGATGCCGCACTGGACCATGTGGCGGCGGGTTTCCGGCGCATCATCGATCAACATGGCCCGCAGGCGGTGGCCTTTTACGGCTCCGGTCAACTGCTAACGGAGGATTATTACACCGCCAATAAGCTGATGAAGGGCTTTATTGGCTCTGCCAACATCGATACCAATTCACGGCTGTGTATGGCTTCGGCGGTGGTGGGTTACAAACGCGCTTTCGGTGCCGATGCGGTGCCGTGCTGCTATGACGATCTTGAACAAGCCGATGTTGTGGTGTTAGTCGGCTCCAACGCGGCATGGGCGCATCCAGTGGCGTGGCAGCGGCTGGTGCAGGCCAAAGCCGAACGCCCTGAGATGCAGCTGGTGGTGATCGATCCGCGTCGTACTGCCAGCTGTGACCTTGCTGATGTTCATCTGGCGCTGCAACCGGGATCTGATAGCGCGCTGTTTGCCGGGCTGCTGAACTGGCTGGCGCACCATGCGGGTATCGATGCCAGTATGTTGCCGCATCTGGCCAATGTGGAAGCGACCTTAGCCGCCTGTGAGGCGTGGGATGTGGCGACGGTCGCCGCTGCCTGCCAGCTGAGTGAGCATGACATTGTGGCATTTTGGCAGCTGTTCGCAGCGCAGCCGCGCGTGCTGACGCTGTGGTGCATGGGCATCAATCAGTCACAAACCGGCAGCGATAACAACAACGCCATCCTCAATGCGCATCTGCTCAGCGGCAAAATCGGCCGTGCGGGCTGCGGACCGTTTTCGCTGACCGGACAGCCCAACGCCATGGGCGGCCGTGAAGTGGGCGGCTTAGCCAATCAGCTGGCGGCGCACATGGGCTTTAGCGCAGCAGAGGTTGATCGTGTTGCGCGCTTTTGGGGGAGCGATCGTGTTGCGCAGCAGCCGGGACTGACGGCAGTTTATCTGTTCAATGCCATCGAACGCGGCGACGTCAAGGCAGTGTGGATCATGGGTACCAATCCTGCCGTTTCGATGCCGGAAGGTAACCGCGTGGCGCACGCGCTGGCGAAATGCGAGCTGGTGGTGGTGTCGGAAGTCAGCGCCCACAGCGACACGGCACAATTTGCTGATGTGCTACTGCCGGCGCAGGCATGGGGCGAGAAAAACGGCACCGTGACCAATTCGGAGCGGCGTATCTCACGCCAGCGCAGTTTTATTGCGCCAGCCGGTGAGGCCAAAGCGGATTGGTGGCTGCTGGCGCAGGTGGCGCAGCGACTCGGTTTTGGCGCGGCCTTTGCCTGGCAGCATCCAGGCGAGATTTTCGCCGAGCATGCCGCGCTGTCTGGTTTTGAGAATCGCGGCACGCGCGCCTTTGATATCAGCGCGCTGGCAACCATCACGCGTGAGCAATATGACCAGTTAGCCCCGGTGCAGTGGCCGATCACTGCCGCGTCACCCAACGGCACCGCGCGGCTGTTTGCCGATCGCCGCTTTTACCATGCCGATGGAAAAGCGCGTCTGCTGCCGCCCGCGATACCGGTTAAAACCCTCATGACCACTGATTATCCGCTGCTGATGAATACCGGCCGCATCCGCGATCAGTGGCACACCATGACGCGCACCGGCAACGTGCCGCGACTGATGCAGCATTACGATGAACCCTTTGTCGCGCTAAATCCGCTGGATGCGGCGGCGTACGGCTTGAGCCACGGCGATGTGACGCGCGTGCAGTCGGCGCTGGGCTGGTGCAGCGGACGCGTCACCCTCGACAGCGGCCTGCAGCGTGGGCAAATCTTTGTGCCGATGCACTGGACAAGACAGTTCAGCGGGCAGGCCAACGTCGATGGATTAGTCGCGGCCAGCTGTTGTCCCGATTCCGCTCAGCCAGCGTTAAAACAAACGGCGGTGCGCTTGCAACTACTGCGTCCAGCGTGGCAAGGCTGGCTGTGGCTGCCGGACATCATCACGCCGCCTGCACTACTCTACTGGTCGCGAGCCCCACAGCCCGGCGTGCAGCGCTATGTGCTGGCGGGCAGCGCTCATGCTGGCGAATGGCTGATGCAACTGCCGGGCATGTCCGCATTGCAATGGCAGCAGGCGCAGGCGGGACAGCAATTGCACTGGCTTGGCTGGCGCGAGGGCAAGTTGGCATGCGCCTTTTATGCCGCGCCCTGGCTACCAGACATCGATCACCCATTTATCGCGCGGGCCTTCAGCCAGCCGCCCGATTTGCCGCAGCAGCGACATGCGCTGTTGGGCGGGCGACCGGCGCAGGGCGGCAGCCACGGACGTACCCTTTGCAGCTGCTTTGGCGTCGGTGAAGTGGCGATTCGCCGGGCCATCGCTGAGGGCTGTGATTCCCCGGCAGCGCTCGGCGCGGTGTTGAAATGCGGCACCAACTGTGGCTCCTGTATCCCGGAGCTCAAACAACTGCTCTCATCTCTGCGCGTGGCGCAGTAACGGAAAACATCATGACGCAAGCCAGTGAATCCCTCGACAAGCTGTTTAATCCGCGTGACGGCGAACACGCGCAAGGTGGCGTCTGGCTGGTTGGGGCTGGGCCGGGAGACGTAGAACTGCTCACCTTAAAAGCATGGAGGCTGATCAACAGCGCCGACGTTGTGGTGTATGACCGGTTGGTGAGCGAGGCGATCATGGCGGAAGTGCCGCCGGAGACGCTGGCGATTGATGTCGGCAAGAAGCCCGGCAGCCACGGGTTAAAGCAGGTGCAAACTAATCAGCTGCTGGTGGATTTAGCCCGCAGCGGGCGGCAAGTGGTGCGGCTCAAAGGCGGCGATCCCTTTATTTTCGGGCGCGGCGGTGAAGAGATGCTCTATCTGCAACAGGCGGGAATAGCCTGCCAGATCGTGCCGGGTATTACCGCCGCCGCCGGATGCGCGGCAGCCAGCGGCATTCCGCTAACGCACCGTGATTGCGCACAGTCGCTGCGGTTAATTACCGGTCACGGCAAAAGCGGTGAACCGCAGCTGGATGATGCCAGCCTCGCCGCCAATAACCAGACGCTGGTGTTTTATATGGGGCTGAAGTGGAGCGCCAGCATCAGCGCACAGCTGCAGGCGCAGGGCCGCAACGCGCAGACGCCGGTGGCAATCATTGAGAATGGCACGCGTGCCGATCAGCGGGTGATGATCACTACGCTGGCTGAGCTGGCACACACTGTTGAGGTGCAACAAGCCCAATCGCCGGCGTTATTGTTGGTGGGTGACGTGGTGCACTTTTATCGCCAACCGGTCAGGATTAATGCACATTCGAGCAATGTAGCGGCGCCATTTATGGCGACCAATCAGCCCGCAATTTCACTTATGGCTAAATAAGCTCACATTTCCCCCCTTTAATCCGCGCTTTAGCCTGTCAGGGTTTTGGCATTCTATGCTCAGAATTCCTGCCAGCTGAGGTAAGTCGTGGCTGAAGAGAGTAACGAGGACAAAACAGAATCGCCCACGCCCCACCGACTTGAAAAAGCGCGTGAGGAGGGGCAGATTCCGCGTTCGCGCGAGCTGACTTCAGTGATGATGCTGTTGATTGGATTGCTGATCCTGTGGGTCGGCGGCAACAGCATGGCGGAGCGTCTGGCCAGCATGGTCGCCACCGGATTTCGTTTTGATCACGGCATGGTGAACGATGACAAAGTGATCATTGGTCATATCGGCAGCCTGATTAAGCAGGCTGTGATCGCGCTGCTGCCGCTGATGGGCGGCTTAGTGGTGGTGGCGATTGCCGGGCCGATGGCGCTGGGCGGCCTTAACTTCAGCGGCAAATCCATTAAGTTCGATCTCAAAAAGCTCAACCCGCTCACCGGTATTGGCCGCATGTTCTCCGGCCAAACCGCTGCAGAGCTGGTGAAATCGATCATGAAAGCGGTGCTGGTTGGGCTGGTGGCTGGCTGGTACATCTGGAGCCATTGGGAAGAGATGCTGCGTTTGATGAGCGAATCGCCGATCAACGCGCTACATCATGGTTTGTCGATGATCGCCGCCTGCTGTGGGCTGATCATGCTGGGCCTGTTCCCGATGGTGGGCTTTGATGTGTTCTGGCAGCTCTACAGCTACTTCAAAAAGCTGAAGATGACGCGCCAGGAGATCCGCGACGAACATAAACAAAACGAAGGCGACCCGCACGTTAAAGGGCGTATTCGCCAGGCGATGCGCGCGGCGGCACGCCGTCGCATGATGGCCGATGTACCGAAAGCCGACGTTATCGTCACTAACCCGACGCACTACTCGGTGGCGCTGAAGTATCAGGAAGGCAAGATGAGCGCGCCCAAAGTGGTGGCCAAAGGCGCGGGCGATATCGCCCTGAAGATTCGTGAGCTCGCCAAAGAGCACCGCATCCCGATTCTTGAAGCACCGCCGCTGGCGCGTGCGTTGTATCGACACACCGAAATTGGTCAGTTCATCCCCGGCGCGCTGTATGGCGCGGTAGCGGAAGTGCTGGCCTGGGTTTGGCAGCTGCGACGCTGGAAGCGCGAAGGCGGCCTGATTCCAAACAAACCAAAAAACCTGCCGGTTCCGGCAGACATGGACTTTGCAGGAGAGAACACTAACGATGGCTAATTTAGCCGAGAAGCTGCGTTTACCGGGCAACTTTAAAGACACGCAATGGCAGGTGCTGGCGGGCCCGGTACTGATCATGTTGATCTTGTCGATGATGGTGCTGCCGTTACCCGCATTCATTCTTGACCTGCTGTTCACCTTTAACATTGCGCTGTCGATCATGGTGCTGCTGGTGGCGATGTTCACCCAGCGCACGCTAGAGTTCGCCGCCTTCCCGACCATTCTGCTGTTCTCGACGCTGCTGCGTCTGGCGCTGAACGTTGCGTCAACCCGTATCATTCTGCTGGAGGGCCACACTGGCGCCGATGCGGCCGGACGCGTGGTGGAAGCCTTCGGTCACTTCCTCGTTGGCGGTAACTTCGCCATCGGTATCGTGGTGTTCATCATCCTCGTTATCATCAACTTCATGGTTATCACCAAGGGTGCGGGACGTATCGCCGAAGTCGGCGCGCGTTTTGTGCTGGATGGGATGCCCGGTAAGCAGATGGCGATTGATGCTGACCTCAACGCCGGCTTGATTGGCGAACAGGAAGCCAAGCAACGCCGTACCGAAGTGACGCAGGAAGCCGATTTCTACGGCTCAATGGACGGTGCGAGTAAGTTCGTTCGTGGTGACGCCATCGCCGGCATCCTGATCATGGTGATCAACATCATCGGCGGCCTGTTGGTCGGCGTGGTGCAGCACGGCATGGATCTCGGTCACGCCGGTGAAACCTACACGCTGTTGACCATCGGTGACGGCCTGGTAGCACAGATTCCAGCGCTGGTGATCTCCACCGCCGCCGGTGTCATCGTAACGCGCGTGGGCACCGATCAGGACGTCGGCGAGCAGATGGTAACGCAGCTATTCAAGAACCCGCGCGTGCTGATGCTGAGCGGCGGCGTGATTGGTTTGCTCGGCCTGGTGCCGGGCATGCCAAACCTGGTGTTCCTGCTGTTTACCGCTGCGCTATTAGGACTTGCCTGGTGGTTACGCGGTCGCGAAATGCAGCCGAAGAAACCGGCGGAAGCTTCCAGTCTGGTGAAAACCCAGGAAACGCCGGCCACGGTGGAAGCGTCGTGGACCGATGTGCAGCTGGAAGATTCGCTCGGTATGGAAGTGGGTTATCGCCTGATTCCGATGGTCGATCACCTGCAAAACGGCGAACTTTTGGGGCGTATCCGCAGTATTCGTAAGAAGGTGGCACAAGAGGTGGGCTTCCTGCCGCCGGTGGTGCATATCCGTGACAACATGGAGCTGCCACCCGCGCGTTACCGCATCCTGATGAAAGGCGTAGAAATTGGCAGTGGCGATGCTTATCCGGGCCGCTGGATGGCGATCAACCCTGGCACGGCTGCTGGTTCGCTGCCGGGCGAGCCAACCGTCGATCCGGCCTTTGGTCTGGCGGCGATCTGGATCGACAGCGCCCTGAAAGAGCAGGCGCAGATTCAGGGCTTTACCGTGGTGGAAGCCAGCACCGTGGTGGCGACGCACCTCAATCACCTGATTGGCCAATACGCCAGCGAGCTGTTTGGCCGTCAGGAAGCGCAGCAGCTGTTGGATCGCGTCACGCAAGAGATGCCGAAGCTGACCGAAGATCTGGTGCCGGGTGTCATCACGCTGACGACGCTGCACAAAGTGCTGCAAAACCTGCTGACCGAGCGCGTCTCGATTCGCGATATGCGCACCATTATTGAAACACTGGCGGAACATGCGCCGGTGCAGAACGATCCGCAAGAGCTCACCAGCGTTGTGCGTGTGGCGCTGGGACGGGCGATTACCCAACAGTGGTTCCCGGGCAACGGCGAAGTGCAGGTGATCGGCCTGGATGCCACGCTGGAACGCCTGTTGCTGCAGGCGCTGCAAGGTGGCGGTGGACTCGAGCCAGGTCTGGCAGATCGCTTACTGGTGCAGGCGCAAGGCGCACTGCAGCAGCAAGAGATGGCAGGCGCGCCGCCGGTGCTGCTGGTCAATCATCCGCTGCGTGCGTTGCTGGCACGCTTCCTGCGGCGCAATCTGCCGCAGCTGATTGTGCTGTCGAATATGGAGCTGACCGACAACCGTCAAATCCGCATGACCGCCACCATTGGAGGCAAGTAATGCGTCGCTGGTGCTGGGCAGTAATGCTGATGCCGTTGATGGCGCTGCCGCTGGCTGTTGATGCGTCCAGCGGTGCCTGGACAGCCAACGCCAGCGGCCCAAGCCTTGGCGTGCGCGGTAACTGGCTGTTGACGCCTGCGCTGCGTGCGCCCTCCAGCGCGCCGGGCAACATTTCGCTGGTGTACTGGCGTTATCAGCTGAGCCGTCCTGCGCCCTCGGGTTTGGTGGTGCGCTTGTGTGCGGGCGATCGTTGTGTCGAGATTGAAGGCGCCAGCGGCAGTACGCGCGGCTTAGCCAACGTGGCGGCGGAAGAGACGCTGCATCTGGCATTTGGCTTTCAGGGGAAGGGCGCATTGCCGCCCGGCTTACGCGTGGTGAGCAGTGAAGTGACAGTGAATTATCAGTAACGCGTGTTACCTCGGCGACGCGCCCTGCGCCGCCGAGTGCAGTAATTAAGGCTTATCTCCCTGACCGTAAATTGGGGGTGAAGCCAGTTTTGCATCCTCTCTTAACCCTTTTACCTGCTTCGCATCCACTTTGGCCGCCGCCGGATTACCAAACTGCTGGGTAACAAAGTTACTGACATCCGCCACCTGCTGGTCACTCAGCTCAGGCGCAAAAGGCGGCATAAAGACTTCGCCTTCGCGCATATGGCGATGCACACCGTTGAGGACCACCGATACCACGTTCAGCGCATCTGCCGCGCCGGTGCTGGTGTGGTGGAACAGCGATGGATAGGCATGGAAACCGCTGCCCGATCCCGCACCTTCCGCGCCGTGACAGCTGGCACAGTTACCGGCAAACACCACCGCGCCGGGCTGAGCATGGCGGGTCGCATCATCGGCGCCGCGCAGTGCAATCAGCGCGGTGGAAGGTTGTCCCCAGCTGTCGCGCGCGCGGGTTTGCTGCGCGTCCGGCTGCGGCTTAACGCTGCGCAGATAGGTGGCGATGTCCTGCAGATCACTCTCGGGCAGATATTGCAGGCTGTGCTCAATCGCTTCGGCCATCGGTCCGGAGGCGCTGGCTTTGTTGGCGACAAAGCCGGTTTTCAGGTAGGTCACCAGCTGCTGATGGCTCCAGTCACCGATGCCTGCCTGCTTATCGGGTGTGATGTTGTACGCCATCCAGCCGCCGAGATCGCCGCCAGCCAATGCTTTATCGTTGTCCATGCCCATGGTCAGATTACGCGGCGTATGGCAGGTGCCGCAGTGCGCCAGCGCTTCAACCAGATAGCGGCCGTTATTCCACTGCGCGCTCTGCTGCGTATCGTTCTGCAATTCGCCTTTATCGAAGTTAAACCACTTCCAGAAGCGCATGCCCCAGCGTTGGTTGAATGGGAACGGCAGGTCGGTTTGCGGTGAAGCCTGATGCACCGGCGGCATCGACATGAGATAGGCTTTGATTGCCAGCACATCGTCGCGCTTCATTTTGGTAAAGGAGTCATACGGCATCGCCGGATAGAGCTGCTCGCCATTTTTGCCAATGCCGTCGCGCACCGCAGCAACGAACTGATCGTCACTCCAGCTGCCGATACCGTACTGCTTATCAGAAGAGATATTGCTGCCCCAGATCTGGCCGAAAGGCGTACTGACCGCAAAGCCGCCGCCAAACAGCGGGCCGTTGGTGGCGGTATGACAGGCGGTACAGTCACCGGCGCGCGCCAGATATTCGCCGCGCTTAATTTGAGCGGCATTGTCTGCCGCCTGCGCCACGGCGCACTGCATCAGGACCACCGCGATAGCGGCCTGAATCAATACAGGTTTCATCGGGTGCTCCTTACAAGCTTGCCAGAACGCTATCGGCCATACGCAGCGCCAGCGCGGTTCCGGTCAGCGTTGAGTTGACCGTCGAGGCCGACGGCATAATACCGGTACCGGCGATAAACAGGTTCGGGTGATCGTGGGTGCGACAGTGACCATCCACCACCGAATCCTGCGGATTGCTGCCCATGATCATGGTACCGGTGATATGTTGGTTGTTGTCGTAGACGCCGCGTTTGCTGTAGACCGCCTCGGTGCCGCCCATCTCTTTCACCATGCGCTGGAAGTCGATCATCGACTGGTCATAGCCGCGATGCACATATTCCGGGAAGCGGTAGTAAACCTCGAGGCGGGGAATGCCCCAGGCATCCTTCTCGGTTTTGCTCAGCGTGACGCGGTTCTGCGGCTCCGGCAGCATCTCCAGCAGACACTTCAACTGAACAAAACGCTCGGCCTGGAAGGCCAGCTTGTCGTTGAGCGCCTTGCCGTAATAGCCCTGACGCACCAGACGTTCGGTGAGATAACGCACCGGCGAGGTGTTGGCGAGGTCGATACGCAGCGCCGAGCGCTCACCACGGAAATCGCCGTCGCGCATGTTGTTGATGCTGCCGGGTCGCATTGGCCCACGGCCAAACCACACCGGCTCATCGGCGTAGAACTCCACTGACGATCCCGGATGGTCCATCAGGTTGCGGCCCACCATGCCGGAACTGTTGGCAATGCCGTCCGGGTAGCGTTCGCTGGTGGAGAGCAGCAGGATTTTCGGGCTTTCGATGCCGTTGGCGGTCAGGACAAACTGTTTGCCAGTGACGCGATGGCGCGCTTTGTTCTGATCGAGATAGTGCACCGCCTGAATGGTGCCTTTGTCGTCAGCCTCAATGCGGAACACCACCGCATTGGTGACGATTTTGACACCGGCATCCAGCGCCTTACGCGCGGCGATGCCGCCGTGGTACTGCGCATCGATCGGGCAAACCGGCATGCAGTTGTTGTTGCCGCAGCAGGCCGGGCGACCGTCATAGGCGATACTGTTACGCGCCTGCGGACCAATGCCCACCTCATAACCCAGCGGACCGAGTCGCTGCTTCAGACGATCGAAGCCATACGGCAGCGGAATGCCCGGCAGCGGATAAGGGCGCGAACGCGGCGAAGCCAGATCGCTGTCACCGGACACGCCCATCTGGTATTCGGCGTCGCAGTAATAGGGTTCCAGCTCGTCATAGCTGATCGGCCAGTCGCGGCCAATGCCGTACAGCGACTGAATGCGCATATCGTTCGGCAACAGGCGGAACGCTTGTCCAGCCCAGTGCCATGTGGTGCCGCCGGTGCCGCGCAGATATTGGGCGCGATAGGGATCCGGGCCTTTTTGAATCAGGTAATTGTTATCGCTGGGAATGAATTTAGGCTGCGGTGCCCACGGCTGCGGCGGATACGGTTCGGTGAAGTCGCCCTTAAACGGCGAGTTGCGGAAATACTCCACCGCCTGATCGCGCTTAATCTCCGGGCCGGACTCCAGCATCAATACCGAAGCGCCTGCTTTGGCCATCTTCAGCGCCGCCAGTGAACCGGCAATGCCGGCGCCAATCACCACCACATCGGCGCTTAATGAATCAGACATGTGCTCTCCTTGCAGGCGGCTGCGTCCAGAAGTTAGGTTGCCCCGGCGCGTAGCTCGGTGGTAACAGGGAATCACGCACCAGCTGATAGCTGACGATATTCTCAAAAGCGATACATTGCGGGCGCGGCAGCGGGCCGACAACGCCGAGATACCAGCCGGAAACCAGCGCCTGATAAAGATCGCCGAGGGCTTTGGGTTGGGTACTCAGCAGCGTCAGCAGGCTGCTGCCGTTGGCGGCAGGTTGCTGCTGCAGTAGCGCGCTGAGCGTATCAAGCAGGCTGTCCAGCTGCGGGAAATGCGCGTGCAGCCAGCTGTAGAGGCGCTGCGCCAGCAAGGCATCCGGCTGGTCCAGTCCGGTTAATCGGACGGAAATCGCAGTAAAACTGGCGGACGGAGCCACTGCGGCGGCCAGCGGTGGCGAGGCGAAAGCCAGGCTGCCGGGGAGCGCCTGCGTCAGGACGCCAGCCACCAACAGGCCCGCCGTGCCGGTCAGCAACCGGCGGCGTGAAAGAGTCATCATGGAAATCCCCGAAAGTTATTTCAGCGCCTGAGCGGCAGCCTCTGAAGCCTGATTATCCAGATCCTGTTTGGGGGTGCTGACGCCAACCGCGCCGACCACTTCATTCTGCAGCGTGAGCGGGAAACCGCCGCCGAGCGCCACCGCGTGCGGGATGGCGAGAACCGTGGTTTCGCCGCTCTGCAGACGCTGCATAAATTTCAGGGAAGGGGCGTGATACAGCGCCGAGGTACGCGCTTTACCAATGGCGGCATCGACGCAGCCCGGCGATGCGCCGTCAAGGCGCTGGAAGGCCAGCAGCGTACCGCTGGCATCAACCACCGCTACACAGCCGGTGCTGTGCTGCGCGCTGATGCTGTTTTTGACGCTGGTCATTACCTGGTTGGTGTGGCTGGCGTCCAGCGCGGCGGCGCTGGCCTGGCCAATACCCGCTGCCAGCAGCAGGGAAAGGGCGACAGATGCTCTAATCTTCATGTTTTGCTTCCGATAGTTATTGTTTTAAAACCTGCTTCTCGTCTCGCTTACGCTACGCTGTAGCAAAAATGTAAACAATTGCCGATAAACAAAACGCATACCTCTATGCGTATAACTCATTGAGGTGGATAGATCTTATCCAGCGTCTGTTGCCAGACGAACGGCGTGAGTTGTTGATAGCGCAGGGAGCGGGCGTTTAACGCATCAATCAGCCCTTGCTGCGTGGCAACAATCGCTGCGCTCATGGCGGCCGGTACCTTGACGTCCTGCAGCGTTTTCACCACTTCCTGCATCTCTTCGGCGCGTCGTTGGCCGTGCTCCGCCACGCGGCTAATCAGGTAGTGCGGCAGCTGATCGTTCCAGCCCAGCGACGGGAAACTGGCGTGCAGCGAGTCGAGCACCGCTTGCTCTACGCCATACTGGCGCGCCGCGCTCAGGCATTCGGTGGTCAGCGCCTCGAGGCCTTTGATCATCACGCTGCGGCACATCTTAATCGCTGAAGCTTCACCCACTTCGCCACCCAGCAGGCGGCTGTTGAGGCCCAGCTGTTGCAGCAGCGGCTGCACCTGTGCAGCCTGAGCGCCACCAATCAGCAGCGGCGTGGCCAGCCGCTTTGGCGGCACCGGCGCCATCACCGCCACGTCGATATAGCTGGCACCCGCAGCGTGAATCACTTCAGCCGCGGCGCGTTTGGTGTGCGGTGCCACCGAGTTGAGATCGAGAAAGTGCTGCCCGGCCTGTAACAGCGCTGCCGCCTGCTGCGCCACGTTGAGGGTCTGCGACGCGGTAACGGTGGAGAACACCAGCGCGGCGTCCTGTAATGCATCCGCCAGCGAAGCGGCCAGCCGCACGCCGCTCTGCTGCGCTTTTTGCTGCAGCGCGGGCAGGGTTTCTGCCGCGAGGGCTTTGCGATCCCATACCGTCACCGCATTGCCCTGTGCCTGTAAATCATGGGCGAGAATGCCGCCCGCTTCGCCAAAACCGATAAAGGTGATGTTCATCAATTACTCCTTGCTGAAGGGCCAGACTGCCGCCGGAATCATGACTTCACCGGCGAAAATGGCACGCGCGGTGCGCAACAGACCGCAGCCCGCCAGCGGGTTATCGCCTTCGCGCTGCAGCAGCACGCTAAATTCACCGCTGGGATGTTCCACGCTCAGGCGCTGTTGAGGTTGCTGGCTGGTGCGTGCCAGTCCGTCGGCGACGCTGCCGGGGATCAGGCAGGCGCTGGCGACACTCACCGCGCCAAGCACGCCAATCGAGGCATGGCAGCGGTGCGGAATAAAGGTGCGTGAGCTGATGGCGCCACCGTGACGCGCTTCGGCCAGCAGCGTGACTTTGGGCACCGTACGCTGGCTGACATCCCCTAAATTCATCCGCGGCCCGGCCTGCTGGCGGATCGACTCCAGCCGCTGCTTGAGCTCGCTGTCGTTATCTAACGCGTCGCGGCTTTCATAGCCGCTGCGATTGACATCCGCTGCACGCACCAGGATCACCGGCATGCCGTTGTCGATGCAGGTGACATCGATGCCATCAAAACGATCGCGCGGCTGACCGGTTGGCAGTAGCGCGCCACAGCTCGAACCGGCAATGTCTTTGAAGGTGAGGGCGATTTCGCCTGCGCTGCCCGGTACGCCATCAATGCGTAAGTCGCCGTCATAGTCGACTTCACCGTCGGGCGTGGCGAACACCGCCTCGGCAATCTGCCCGGTGTTCTGCATAAAAATGCGCACACGGGTGCGTTCGCTGCCTGCCTTGACCAGCCCGCGTTCGACGGCGAAAGGGCCGACGGCGGCGAGGATATTGCCGCAGTTTTGCCCGTAATCGACGCGGGCTTGATCGACGTTGACCTGGGCAAACAGGTAATCGACATCGGCATCGTCACGGTGTGAAGCGCTGACGATCGCCACTTTGCTGGTGAGCGGATCGGCCCCGCCGAGGCCGTCAATTTGACGGATATCGGGCGAACCCATCACCGCCAGCAGTACCCGATCGCGGGCCGCCGGTTCGGCTGGCAGATCCTGTGCCAGAAAGCAGGCGGCTTTGGAGGTGCCGCCGCGCATCAGTAAGCAGGGAATGCGACGCTGGCGCATGGTTTACTCCTCCAGTTGATCGAGCGTGTCGAGATAGCGCAGTCCTTTTTCCGCCAGGCGCGGGCGCATCTGATAGATATCAAGGCCCAGCTCACCGGCCGCTAAACGCAGGCGTTTGCTCTCTTCCAGCTCTTCACGCTGACGCGCTTTGGCCGCCACGCTGGCAGCTTCATCGCGTGCCACCACCACCACGC
Organism: Pantoea endophytica; assembly: GCF_002858935.1. Lineage (GTDB taxonomy): Bacteria > Pseudomonadota > Gammaproteobacteria > Enterobacterales > Enterobacteriaceae > Pantoea > Pantoea leporis. Next base: position 86,263 of record NZ_PJRT01000033.1, read on the forward strand.
CGTCGTCATCGGCGACGATAACGTCACCCGGCCAGATCAGCTGCCCGGCACACACCAACGGCACATTCACCGAGCCGAGCGTCTCTTTCACCGTGCCCTGCGCATATACCGCACGCGACCAGACGGCAAAGCCCATCTCACGCAACGTGCGGCTATCGCGCACACCGACATCCGCCACCAGCCCGCGCACGCCGCGCGCCTGCAGCGAGGTCGCCAGCAGATCGCCGAAGAAGCCGTCGCTGCACGGCGAGGTTGGCGCAACCACCAGCACATCGCCCGGCTGGCAGAGCTCCACCGCGACGTGAAACATCCAGTTATCGCCGGGTGCGACCAGCACGGTGACCGCGCTGCCCGCAATAGCACAATCCTGCTGAATCGGGCGAATGGCAGGATCGAGCAAACCTTTACGCCCCTGCGCTTCATGCACAGTGGCGACGCCAAAGCGCGCCAGCGCGTCGATATCGGTGGCTGCCGCACGCGGGATGTGGCGCACCGCGACGCCTTTTTTCGCGATGATGCTCATGCCAGATCCTCCGTGACGCGCGGGAAGATGCTCTGATAACCTTCGCCATAAATGATGTCGCGGCTGGTGGTAATGCCGACGTTACGCTTGGCCTGCACACCGCGCTGCTGCGCTACGCGCGTGTAGTATTCCCACAGATGTTCCTGCCCGGCCATGCACTGAATCGCCTGATATTTTTTGTCCCACACCGAGGTGATATCCAGCAGCACATCCGGCTTCCAGTTGCACTGCTCAGGCTGGTGCGGCTCGAAGCAGTACACCGGTGGTGCACCGACAATTTTTTCGCCCGGACGGTAGCCTTCGGCCTGGGCGATAATGCGCGCCTCCTGCGCCAGATGCGTGGCCATCGGGTGATCGTAGTTGTAGGGATCCTGCAAGGAATGGGTCAGAACAAAGTGCGGTTGCACCCGGCGATAGACGTCCGCGAGGCGGAACAGGGTTTCTTTATCGGCACGCAGCGGATAATCACCGAGATCAAAAAATTCAATGCTAGCACCGAGGATGTCTGCGGCGGCCTGCGCCTCGCTGCGGCGGGCGGCTTTGACTTTCGCCTCGCTCATCTCCCCCTTGCGCCACAGCTTGGCCGATTCGCCGCGCTCACCAAATGAGAGGCAGACAACGTGAACGTCATAGCCCTGAGCATGGTGCAGCGCGATGGCACCGCCGGCGCGCCAGACAAAATCCGCTGAGTGAGCGCTGACCACCAGCGCGGTTTTTTTTGGGGTGTTGTTAGTCATGGCATACTCCTCCGCTGTTTTTTTCCATGCTGTCACTGCCCACCTGGCGGCGATAATTCATTTCATTGCAGCGGGTATGCGTTTTATTTATATTGCGACATCGATCGGTAGTGAAAACAGGCAGGGAAAAATGGCGGAAAAGGGCACGCAGGAGCTGACAAATCTGATGCAAATCAGGGCATTTAGTCAGGTGGTAGCACAAGGCAGTGTCTCACGGGCAGCAGATGAATTATTTCGCACCCAGTCGGCCATTACCCGCGCTATTCGCGACCTGGAACTCACCTTAGGTGTGACGCTATTTGAACGTCACGCCGGCGGCATGATGCTGACTGACTTCGGTAAATGTGTGCTGCCGCGTGCGCTGCGGGCGATTGAGGAGCTGCATCAGGTGCCGCAGCGGCTGGCTAAATTGCAGGGACGCGGTGCGCAGCGTAGCGATGCGGAACCGCTGTGGCTGTTTAACGTGCGTCGGCTGCAAATTTTTATCACCCTGTGTCAGACGCGGCATATGCAGACGGTGGCAGCGCGTCTCGGACTGAGCCAGCCGGCGGTGAGCGCCGCGCTACGCGTGCTGGAAAACGGCGCGGGCATCGCGCTGCTGGAGCGCACGCCGCACGGCATGATGCCTTCGCTGGCCGGAAGTGAAATTGAAGCCAACGTGCGGCGTGCGCTGAATGAATTGCGGCACATTCCGGCCGATATCGCTGCCCGCAGCGGGATACTCGAGGGAACGGTGCGCGTGGGCGCATTGCCGCTGGGACGCACGCGTATCCTGCCGCAGGCGATCGTGATGCTGACGGCGCGTTATCCGGGCGTACGCGTGGTCACCAGTGAAAGCGCCTTTGGCGTGCTGGCTTCAGAGATGCGCTCGGGGGATATCGATTTTATCTTTGGCGCGCTGCGCCGCGATGAAGATGCGCTTGACGTCACGCGCGAGACGCTGTTCTCCGAACGTATGGTCCTGCTGGCGCGTCACGATCATCCGCTGGTAGGACGTGAGCTCTCTACCGATGATCTGCGCGCGGCGCGTTGGGTGCTGCCGCGTTCGGCCACGCCAGCGCGTTATCTGTTGAATAACAGTTTTCAGGCGATGGGCATTCCGGCACCCGATCCGGTGGTGGAAACCGGCGATCTGGCGTTGGTGCGCGGCTTGCTGATGCAGTCGGATATGCTGGCGGCGGTCTCCGCGCACCAGCTGGAAGTGGAACTGGCGTCCGGCGCGCTGGTGGCGTTGCCGGTGCCTTTGCCGGATACCGATCGCGCTATCGGGCTGACGGTGCGGGCGGGCTGTCTGCACTCACCGGCAGCGGATGCGTTGATCCGCTGCCTGCGTGAAGTGTGCGGACAGGACCAATAATCAACCTGCGCGCGCCGCTTCCATCAACGCATAGCGGTAACCGCGAATGCCGTAGCCGCAGATCACGCCTTGTGCGACGTCGGAAAGATAGGAGTGATGACGGAACGGCTCACGCTTGTGCACGTTGGTGATGTGCACTTCCCACAGCGGCAACCCCACGCCGGTGACCGCATCGCGGATCGCCACCGAGGTGTGCGTCCACGCCGCCGGGTTGATCACCAGCGCCTGCGCTTCGAGACGCGCCTGCTGAATCCACTCAATCATTTCCCCTTCGTGGTTGGTCTGGCGAAACTCAATCGTCACGCCCAGCTCTTCCGCCGTTGCGCGGCACAGCGCTTCGACGCTTTGCAGCGTGTCGGAACCGTAGGTTTCTGGCTCGCGGGTGCCCAGTAGATTGAGGTTCGGGCCGTTCAGTACATAGATGGTTCTCATCGTGACTCCTGTAATTCAGTAAAACCAAACAGCCGCTGTGGCGTGTGCCAAAGCACCTGACGGCGGCTCTTTTCATCGGGGATCAGCTGTTCGATCAGCAGCAGCTGCGTGCCCATATCCATGCGTTCACTGGCGCGCAGGAAAGGCCAGTCCGATCCCCACATGCAGTTTTCCGCGCCGAAAGCGTCCAGCAATGCCAGCAAATAAGGATGTCCATCGCTGAAGGGATAGGGCTGCCGGGAGAATTTCGCCAGCCCGGAGAGCTTGACGCTGGTGCGCTGCTGGCCGGCCAGCGACAGCAGCGCCTGAAAGGCTGGTTGTGCTACGCCCGCGCTGACGTCAGGCCGACCGGAGTGATCGATCAGCAAACGCGTGCGGGTGCGTGACAGCAGCGGCATCAGCGCCAGTAGCTGATCGTTTTGCACCTGAATCTGGGCAAAGAGATCCAACTCCGCCAGCCTGCCCATCAGGGCATCAAGCTGAATAAATGGCTCGGTGCCCAGCATCGCCACATTAAGCGCAATGCCGACGATGCCTTGATCTTTCAGGCTGGCGAGCGTGTCGCTCTCCACGTCACGCGGCGTGACGGCAATGCCCTTGAAACGGCCCTCACCGCGCTTGATGGTATCCAGCAGGCAGCGGTTATCGGTGTTATAGCCCGACGTCGGGCCAACAATCAGCGAGTGGCGAATGTTGTAGGCCTGCATCACAGCACGATAGTAATCCGGCGTCGCCAGCTCGTGTCCGTCCGGGTTATAGGCGCTCTCGGGCGCCCAGGGAAAGTGTACTGGATCAAAAACGTGGTGATGGCAGTCGATGACCGGTTGCGTAAACATCAGTCTGCTTTCCCCGCCACCGAGTAAAGTACCTGCTGATTGCGCATCTGCTGGAACTGTTCCAGCGTTTCACCACGCATCGCTGAGTAGATATGCAGGTTAGAGACGCCTACCACCGCACCCAGTTTTTCCAGCAGGAAGAAGCTGATGCCGTAATGGATCATGCCGCGCCAGTCGAGCTGGGTAATCAGCGTTTGCTCTTCAGCGCTCAGCCCGGCTTCCTGATACAGCGCCTGCGGAGCTTCGCGGAATCGCTTGCGCCACTCTGGCTGAATCATGCGGTGCAGGAAGCGGTTGATGCGCAGCGCTTTCAGGCTGCGCGCCTGGGTGAACGGATAGGTGCCGGGCAGTTTTTCCACGCCGCTGAGTTGCAGATTGATCTTATCGCGCTGACGCTGGTGCACATCGACCGGCGCTTCGCGTGACTGATTTTCGAGGATCAGCGTGGCGATCCCGGTCATCGAAGGCAGATAGTAATCCTGATGTAGTTTCTCGACGTTGGCCGACAGCGCACCGCGCATGATCAGCCACATAATCACTTCCGCACCTTCCAGGCCGCCGAGCGTGGCGTATTCAGCCAGCGTTATTTCGGTCAGACGTTCGGGATCGTTAATCAACAGATCGATAAACTGCGCATCCCATTCGGGATTGTTGAAGCCGCAGCGCTCGCCGTGTACCTGATGTGAAACGCCGCCGGTCGCGACCACCGCAACGTTCAGATCCTCCGGGAAACTCTCTACCGCACGCTTCAGTGCCTGGCCAAGTTTATAGCAGCGACGCGCCGTCGGGATCGGGAACTGCAACACGCCGACCGCCAGCGGAACCACCTGCATCGGCCAGCCGCCTTGCCACGGTGCCAGCGCCGACAGCGGCGAAAACAGGCCGTGATCCAGCGCTTTGTCCTGGAAGAATGACATATCGAACTCATCCGCCATCAGGCTGGCACCAATATGCTGTGACAGCGCCGCATGGCCTTTTACCGGCGGCAGATCGCGCGGGCCGCCGCCTTCATCCGCAACGGCATATTCGTCATCAATGCCCAGCACAAACGCCGAGTAGTGATCAAAAAAGAAGGAGGTGACGTGATCGTTAAACACATACAGCAGCACATCCGGTTTTTTCTCCTCCAGCCAGCGCTGCATCGGGGCAAAGCCATCGAAAATCGGGGCCCATGCGCCTTCCTGCTGCTTGTTGTGATCAACCGCAAAGCCAATGGTGGGAGTATGCGAAACCGCTAAACCGCCTATGATTTTAGCCATAATTTTTTGACCTCTACTTCATCGATTATTGAGGGTACGCGACAGGGACGGCAGGTCGTTAAGGTCGATGCCTTTAACCTGACGGGCCACCTGTGCAGGGTGATGTCGGGTGATGGAAAGTGCCGCCAAAACTGCCGGGAGCGACAAAACGATAAAAATGGCTGTTTGCCCAGGGAACACGCCGAGCAGCACGCCGCCCAGCGACGAGCTGATAATGGCGCCGCTGCGACCAATGCCGTGCATCCAGCACACGCCGGTGGCGCGCATTTCGGTGGGATAAAAGGCCGGGGAGAAGGCCTGCAATCCGGTTTGTGCACCGTTGATGCAGACGCCGGCGAAGAACACCAGCAGCGCCAGTACATTCGGGCCAAAGCTCCAGATGCCCTGCGACACCAGGCAGAAGCTGCCCAGCAGATAGAACAGGGCGATAACATATTTCGCTTTGAAACGGTCCATCAGCCCACCAACCATTAAGCCGCCAAAGGTGCCGCCCAGCTGGAATAAGCCCGCCACAATCGCCGCACGCTCCAGCGTCACGCCGCCAGAACGCAGGATGGTTGGCAGCCAGCCGTTAAGCAGATAGATGACGAATAGCCCCATGAAGTAGGTGAGCCATAACACCACCGTGCCGCCTGCATAGCCGCGGCTGAACAACTGCAGCACCTGCGCTTTTTTCGGGATGATTGGCGCATTGAGCACAAAGGCGGCGCCAGCAGAGAATTCGCCGCCCAGACATTTGAGCACGGCGGCAATCTTGTCGCGACTGACTTTGCGCACCACCATATACATCGCCGATTCCGGCAGCAGCCACAGCAGCAGCGGCAACATCAGCAACGGCAGCAAGCCCCCTAAACCCAGCACCGCTTGCCAGCCAAAGTGTGGCAGCATGCCGGCGGCAATGAATCCGCCCAATCCGGAACCGATATTAAACCCGCTGTACATCACGGTGATCATCAGGCTGCGACGGCGTTCCGGCATATATTCCGACACCAGCGTGACGCAGTTGGGCATCACCGCACCGAGACCGAGACCGGTGAGAAAACGTAACACACCCATTTCCAGCGGCGTGCGCGCGAAGGCGCTCATCAGGCTGAAGCAGGCGAAGACGGCAATCGACAGCAGCAGCACGCGTTTGCGGCCAAATTTGTCGGACCACGGACCGGCAATTAGCGCGCCAATCGCCACGCCAAACATCGCGGCACCGAGAATCGGCCCCATTTCTGCATGGCTGATGCCCCAGTCTTCAATCAACGCGGGCGCAATGAAACCCATCGCTGCCGCATCGTAGCCATCAAACATGATGATGATGAAACACAGGCTGAGGGTCAGCCACTGGTATCCGGTGATCGGGCGGGCGTCGATCCAGCCTTTTACATCGATAATGTCGTGATTGCTCATAGGATACGCTCTGATTTTTTTATTAATAACGTTATCGGGTTGAGATTTTATTCTGCCCTGACATTGGCCGGGGGCATCACTTTAACCCGATTGCAGGGGGTAAGTTTTATAGTTTTTAGCTTTTAAAACAGCTTGTTGCATGTTTTTGTGTTCTTGCTTCCATAACCAAATTAGGGATGGCGTGCGAGTTTGTCTGCCATAAAATGGTTATGAAGGTATGAGTTTTGTTTATTTGGTGAGCTGTGTCGGAAAAATGAGAAAGCGTATCGAGGCTGAGGAATGGCGGGTATTGGGCACGGCAGAAGCGCTATTCAGAGCGGGCTGAAGAGCAGAATTTTGTCAGAGGGGGAAAAGGGGGGAAAGCAAGCGGAGAGCCGTTTGCGGCGCTCTCCGCCAGAGGTATTACATGCGTTCGACGGTTTTAATGCCCAGCGTATCCAGACCTTGCTTCAGCGTTTTCGCGGTTAACGCGGCCAGCTGCAGGCGGCTCTGACGGATGTTCTCGTCCTCGGCGGAGAGAATAGGGCAATGTTCGTAGAAGCCGGAGAACTGGCCGGCCAGATCGTACAGATAAGCACACATCACATGTGGCGTACCGTCGCGCGCGACCTGCGTTATCACTTCTTCGAACTGCAGCAGACGCGTAGCCAACTGCGCTTCACGCTCTTCAGTCAGCACGATGTCACCGCTCAGGCTATCGGCATCGATGCCGGCTTTGCGGAACACCGACAGCACGCGCGTGTAGGCATATTGCATGTAAGGCGCCGTGTTGCCTTCGAAGGCCAGCATGTTGTCCCAGTCGAAGATGTAATCGGTGGTGCGGCTTTTTGACAGGTCAGCGTATTTCACTGCGCCGATGCCGACCACTTCCGACAGATCCTTCAGCTCTTGCGCGGACATCTCTGGATTCTTTTCGCTGACCAACGCATGCGCGCGTTCAACCGCTTCATCCAGCAAATCGGCGAGACGAATAGTGCCGCCGCTGCGGGTTTTAAATGGACGACCATCTTTACCCAGCATCATGCCGAAGGCGTGATGCTCAAGCGGTACCGATTCCGGCACATAACCGGCTTTACGCACGATGGTCCACGCCTGCTGCAGATGCTGGTGCTGACGGGAATCGATGTAATAGAGCACGCGATCGGCATGCAGGGTTTCGAAACGGTATTTGGCGCAGGCGATGTCGGTAGTGGTGTAGAGATAGCCGCCATCTTTCTTCTGAATGATCACGCCCATCGGTTCGCCTTCCTTGTTTTTGAACTCATCAAGGAAAACCACCGTGGCGCCTTCGCTGGTCACCGCCAGGCCTTTTTCGCGCAGATCGGCAACGATGCCTGGCAGCATGTCGTTGTACAGGCTTTCACCCATCACATCTTTGCGCGTCAGCGTCACGTTCAGGCGGTCATACACCTGCTGGTTCTGGCTCATGGTGATATCAACCAGCTTCTTCCACATGCTGCGGCAATATTCGTCGCCACCCTGTAGCTTCACCACGTAATTACGCGCGCGCTCGGCGAAGGCTTCGTCGGCATCGTAGGTCACTTTGGCTTCGCGGTAGAAAGCTTCCAGGTCAGCCAGTGCGATCTCTTCGTGATGTTCGTTCTGCTGCTTTTCCAGATAGGCAATCAGCATACCGAACTGCGTGCCCCAGTCGCCGACGTGGTTGGCGCGGATCACGTTATGGCCAAGGAACTCCAGCGTACGCACTGCGGCATCACCAATGATGGTGGAACGGACGTGACCGACGTGCATCTGCTTCGCTACGTTAGGCGCGGAGTAATCCACCACGACAGTTTGTGGCGCAACCGCACTCACGCCAAGACGCGGCAGCTGCAGCGCCTGCGCGGTTTGCGCCGCCAGCCATGCACGATCGAGGAAGATATTGATAAAGCCGGGACCGGCGATTTCGACTTTGCTGGCGATGCCGTTAAGATCCAGATGCTGAATCACCTGCTCAGCCAGTTGTCGCGGTGCCTGACCGAGCTTTTTCGCTACGGCCATCATGCCGTTTGCCTGATAATCACCGAACTGTACCTTCGCAGACTGGCGAACCTGAGGTTCGCAATCGGCAGGCGCACCCGCCGCAATCATTGCCTGACTGACTTTGTCGGAAAGAAGAGCCTGAATATTCACCGCGTTACCTTCATATGCTGAAAAGGCCCGCCTGTAGGCGGCGAGCCGATGTCGTCATCCCGCAACTGCGCGGCGGGACGGAAAAATAAGAGGGGAAGTATACGTGAAATGTTAAAGTGAGTCAGCTATTCGGTATCTGATGACAGGCAACATCGGGCCCCCAGCGCCGATTAACGGCGCCGCGGGTGACGACGAGGATTTTTAACGCTTTTGTCTTCACGCACCTTCCAATGGCGGGAAATTGCAAATCCCATTAATGCAATCAGGACTGCGACAACAATGAGCATAGACATAAGGCCGTTCCTTGTAGTTGTGAAACCCAAATTTATAAGAAAGGGTTTCAAGCTGCAATTGTTTGCAATTTAAATAAGATTTATCTCATTGTATTAACTATTATGATTAAAAACATATATTTAGCCTACTTTCATAAAGTAACTGCTGGACCTGATTAGGTGATAAATCTGAAATGAATGGTCTATTTATGCGGTTTTTAGCCTTTTTAGCGCCTAAATCGGATGAATCCGACAATTTTGTCAAGCGGAATCAACGGTTAGCAAATTTCATATTGATTAGTAAACCTGAACTGAATTAGAGGTAAGGCATGATGCAGACCCACTTTCCTGTGGAATTGGATGATTTAAAACAAGACATGGCGCGTTTTGAGCAGTCGCTGATGAATTTTTCTGAGCGTTTAGGCATTAACCTGGCTGAACATGAAGCCGATCACGTCGCGGTGCGCTGCCACCAGTTTGCAACAGCAGAACGCTGGAAATCTGGCTTATTGCAGATGGGCACACAGTTTTCCGAGGCAATGATCAATGGTCGCCCGATTTGTCTGTTCAAACTGCTTCAGCCACTGAACCTGGCGGGCTGGCAAATTGATGTGATTGAATTGCCGTGGCCAGGCGAAAAGCTGTATCGCCACGAAGGGTGGGAACATGTAGAGATTGTACTGCGTGGAGAACCGGAAACGCTGGGCATGCGGGCGATGGCGCTGCTTTCTGATGATGCGCTGACACAGCCGGGCATCTCGTTTAAAACCAGCGCGCCCAAAGGCGAGAACGAGCGGTTGCCCAATCCGACGCTGGCGGTGACGGACGGGCAAACCACCATTAAGTTTCATCCATGGCGACTGGAAGAGATTGTCGCCAGTGAGCAGGCTTAACGCCGCGCCGCGACCGCTTTTTGCAAACGCGTGACCGCCTGTTCCAGCGTGGCGCGCGTACAGCCAAAGTTGAAGCGCACGAAATTATCATCGCCAAAATCGTGGCCCGGCGAAAAACCGAGGCCGTGCTGCTCGAAATACGCCATCGGATTGGCGACATCCAGTTTGCTGGCGTCGATCCATCCCAAATAGGTCGCTTCCGGCGCGGCCATCTGCAATTCTGGCAGTGCATTCACCTGCGCCACCAGCCAGTCGCGATTGGCGCGTAGATAATCCAGCTGCGCTGCCAGCCATGTATCGCCATCGCGCCACGCCGCTTCGGCAGCTACCAACGCCAGAATATCCACGCCAGGCACGATGCCTTCACGTACGCGTTTGAACCGCGCACGCAACTCCGGATTGGGAATGATCGCCAGCGACGCGCCCAATCCGGCAATATTGAAGGTTTTCGATGGCGACAGCAGCGTGATGCTGCGCTGTGCGGCATCTTCACTTAACGTAGCAAAGGGAATGTGCTGTGCGCCGGGTGACAGCAATAAATCGCAGTGGATTTCATCGGAGCAGACGATCAAATCATGCTGCTGCGCAAACGCCAGCTGCGCTTCCAGCTCGTCACGACGATAAACCGTGCCGCCCGGATTCTGCGGATTACACAGCATCAGCAGGCGTTCATTGCCCTGCATCGCGCTATTATCCAGATTCATCACCCAGCGATCGTCTTGTAAACGCAGCGGTAAATTTACCTGTGCGCGGTTGGCCAGCTTTGCTGCACCGCGAAACGGCGGATAGATCGGCGTCGGGGAAACGGTGGATTCGCCAAACTCCGTGAATGCGCGGACCGAAAGATTCAAACCGCACACCACGCCGGGCAATAACACAATCCAGTCCGGTTCAATCTGCCAGTTGTAGCGCTGCGCTAAACGCGAAAGGGTGATATCAATCAATCCGGTTGGCGTTGCGCCATAGCCAAATACACCGTGCTCAGCGCGCTGTTTAATGGCCTCAATCACACTCGGCGGCGAACGAAAATCGCTGTCTGCGACCCAGAGCGGCAGCACATCGCGATCACCATATTTGTGCCATTTCAAACTATCGCTGTGACGACGGTCTATCCATTGATTAAAATCGAATGCCATAGTGCGAGTTCCACGTAAACTGTCCAATTAAGTAGACTAACTGAAGCATTCATCCCGAGCCAGAAGTCATGAGAAGGAGCATGGTATGACGAAACTGGAAATTTGTTGCTACGGCATCGACTGCGCAATGACTGCGCAGCTGTCCGGTGCCGATCGCGTGGAGCTGTGCAGTGCACCGCGCGAAGGTGGGTTGACGCCTTCAGCCGGCGTGCTGGAAGCGGCACGACGTGAAATTTCGATCCCGGTACATCCTATCGTCCGTCCGCGCGGCGGCGATTTTTGCTACACCCACTTTGAGTTTGAGTCGATGAAATCGGACGTTGCGCTAATGCGTGAACTCGGTTTTCCCGGCTTAGTGATTGGCATGCTGGATGAAGATGCGCATGTCGATATTGCTCGTATGCAGCAGATTATGAAGCTGTGTGATGGCATGGACGTCACCTTCCATCGCGCCTTTGATTTATGCCACAGCCCGAAACGCTCACTTGAGGTGCTGGCTGATTTAGGCATCGCGCGGATCCTGACGTCTGGTCAGCAACAGAGTGCCGAAGCAGGAATTGCATTATTAAGGGAACTAAATGAACACAGCACAGGTCCGATTATTATGGCCGGTGCGGGCGTACGTTTGAGCAATATCCAGAAGTTCATCGACAGTGGATTGCAGGAAGTCCACAGCTCCGCCAGCCGTTTAGTCGCTTCGCCGATGCGCTACCGTAAAGCCGGTGTTTCCATGTGCTCCGAAGCGGAAACCGATGAATTCAGTCGCTATTGCGTTGATGGTGATGTGGTTGAAGCCATGAAAAGCATGACGCAGTTGAGCGCCGTCCGGGTAGCCTGAATTCCCCCCGATTTTGCCGCGCAGCACGCCAGCTCAAATGACGTGATGTTTGCAAGTACCAACCCCAGTTCTTCTAACTGGGGTTCTTTTTATCTGCAATTCCCGCGGAGATAGCGTGATCGCGTAAATAATGCTTTGATTACTCTATGGCTTCGTACGGATAACCTTTATGAAATCCATCCCTTATACCTTTTTAATGCTGCTATTCCCGTACTGCGGCGTCGCGCTGGCGGTCAGCACCGCGTGTCCGCCGATGAGCAAAAACATCACCAGCAGCAACAACTGGATCATGCTGGGCGGCGATGCCAAAGGCGCGGTGCGTCAGGTGGTGGCAGGTGAATTTGGTAAAGATGTGAACTCGCAAAAGCGCGTACTCGGCCAGTTTGATCAGTGCGGCGATTTGATGGTGGCCGATATCTCCTACGACAAAAATGAAGGCAATGTTCTATTGACGATGGAACAGCATATCGCCCGCGTTCAACGCGGCTGGGTGGCGGAATATGCCTACATGGTTAAGGTGATTAAAGCAGGGCAAGAGGAAGTGGTCGACAACCGTCAGGGCACCATCAGCTGGCAAATCGGCCAGCATGGCAACATTGTCAGCTCATCCGATAAATTCACCAGCATGGGCAAAGATGGCTTTACCGATACCACTTATCGCTATGACAAACAGTTCAGAGTGGAAAAAAGCGTGGCGCGCGGCAGCGATAATATGACCAACGGCGAAAGCAGCTGGCGCTGGAATCCACAAGGATTGGTAACCTCATCCACCAGCGCGCGCAGCAAAGATATTTATAGCTATGATAACCAGTGGCGAGAACTGCGTTTGAACAGCACCGCGACCACGCCAGTCAGCACGCTGCGCTCGGTGGATGAGTGTCAGCTGTGGGATGAAGTGGGCAACTGCACGCTCAGTTATCTGCATGAAACCGAAGTGTTCGCCAAAGGCACCATTGAACGCCATCTCAGCTCCGCTTATAAATACCAATACTGGAACGCACCCAACGAAACCGCCGCACAAGATTAAAGCAAAACGAACAAAACCCACAAAACCCACATAAAGGCTGGAAACAAGGGCCGCGAAGTAAAGCTTCCGCCGCATGGATGCGGCGGCAGAGTCCACAGGGATGTGTCCACGACGCCTTTACGCAGCGGCCCTTGTTTTCAGCCTGAAACGCACCGGAGCAATTGAGAACATCGCATGACACTAATTTTATCTTTCCTTTTCGCCATCACCATCCTCACACTCACGCCCGGTTTTGATACTGCATTAGTGCTGCGTTCCGCCGCCGCGCAAGGCTGGAAACGTGCCTGGGCTACGGCATTTGGCGTTACGCTGGGTTGTCTGGTGTGGGGCGTTGCGGTGGGTTTAGGCTTGGGCGCGCTGCTGCTGGCCTCGGAAATGGCGTATAACCTGCTGAAATGGATCGGTGCGGCCTATCTCCTCTATCTCGGTGTCAAATTACTCATCAACCCACGCACCCAAGCGGAAGAAGGGCAGCACGCGCAGAGTAAAGAGCAAAGTTATGTTGCCTGCTTCACGCGCGGACTCTTTGGTAACCTGTTAAATCCTAAAGTCGGCGTATTCTACGTAACCTTTCTGCCGCAGTTTATTCCGGCGGGCGCGTCGGTGCCGCTGTGGTGTACGCTGATGGCGCTCACGCACATGGTGATAGGTTTGGTATGGAATGCGGTGCTAATTGGCAGCAGCCAGTATTTTGCGGCGCATCTGCGTCGCCCAGCGGTGCTGAAAGTGATGGATCGCCTGACGGGCAGCGTGTTTATTGGCTTCGCCGCGAAGCTGGCGCTATCGCGGCGTTAAACATTACGGCTTGCGCGCGACTAGCACGGCGCGCAGCGGGGCGGGATAACCTTCCACGGTTTTGCTGCTGTCATGCGGATCAAGAAACTCGGCCAGCGACTCGCTGGTCATCCAACTGGTGCGACGCTGCTCTTCCACGGACGTCACCGCGTAATCCGCGATGCGCACATCGACAAATCCGCACTTCTCCAGCCAGCTCTTCAGCGCCGCCGCAGAAGGGATAAAGTAGACGTTACGCATCTGCGCATAACGCTCACCCGGCACCAACACCGCGTTCTCATCGCCTTCAATCACCAGCGTCTCCAGCACCAGCTCGCCATCACTGACTAACTGATTTTTCAGCTGCATCAAGTGGTCGAGCGGCGAACGGCGGTGATAAAGCACGCCCATGGAAAACACGGTATCAAACGCTTGTAACGCCGGCAGTTGCTCAATGCCCAGCGGCAGCAAATGCGCACGACGATCGTCACCCAACAGCTTACGCACCGCTTCGAACTGACACAAAAACAGCTGCATTGGATCGATGCCGACCACCAGTTTGGCGCCCGCGCCAATCATGCGCCACATGTGATAGCCGCTACCGCAGCCAACATCCAACACCGTACGGTGCTGCAACGGCGAAATGTGCGGCAACACGCGATCCCATTTCCAGTCGGAACGCCATTCGGTATCGATCTCGGTACCGTACAGCGAATAAGGACCTTTGCGCCACGGCATCAAATTGCGTAACAGATTCTCAATGCCCAGACGCTGACGATCGGTCAGATCCTCAACATCGGCGCTCACGCTATGCAACAAATCCAGCTTCTGCGGCGTCAGCAGCGGCAGATAATCAACTGAATTCTCCCAGTCGCGGAATTTACCGTGCAAATTTTCACGCTGCCATGCGGCGACTTGCGCCGGTAACACTTCCAGCCAACTGGCGAGCGGGCCGGTGGCAATCTGCTGATAAAAACGGCCAAACTCAATCATTTCAACGCCACCAACGAACCAAAGTTAAAGCACTGGAACCACAACTCCGCATGTTTGAACCCGGCGTTTTTCAGGCGCGCTTTGTGCGCTTCAACGCTATCGGTCAGCATCACGTTTTCCAGCATGCTGCGTTTCTGGCTGATCTCCAGCTCGCTGTAACCGTTAGCGCGTTTGAAATCGTGATGCATGTTAAACAGCAACTCGCCGACATCGGCATCTTCAAAACTGAATTTCTCCGACAACACCAGCGCGCCGCCCGGATTCAATCCGTTAACAATCTTCTTCAGCAGCTCGAGACGTGCTGGTGGCTCAAGGAATTGCAGGGTAAAGTTCAGCACCACCAACGAGGCGTTCTCAATATGGATGTCCTGAATATCTGCTTCGATCACCTGCACCGGCGTATCCGCGCGGAAGGCGTCGATATGGCGACGACAGCGCTCCACCATCGCCGGTGAATTATCCACGGCAATAATCTGGCAGCCCGGCACATGAATATTGCGGCGCACCGACAGCGTGGCGGCACCGAGTGAACAGCCGAGATCGTAAACCTGGGTATTCGGCTGAACGAAGCGTTCCGCCAGCATGCCAATCATCGAAATGATGTTGGAATAACCCGGCACCGAGCGCTGAATCATATCGGGAAAAACTTCAGCTACGCGCTCGTCAAAGGTCCAGTCGCCCAGCTTATCGATGGGCGCGGAAAATAGCGTATCGCGATCAGACATAATGAAAAGGTCCGGAGAGAAAACGGAAAGGGCGCTATTTTGGCAGAAACGCGGGCAGGCTGCACCCTTTGCGTTGCGTCTAGAACAGGCTCGATTGCTGCGGCCAGTCGGGCAGATCGCGTAAGGTTGGTTCCAGTTGCTGCAACTGTGGCCACAACGCCTGAAGCAGCGGAAACACCTCGCCCATATCCGGCATATGGATAAACAGCAGCGGATCGCTATCCCGCTGCCACGCTTGCAGCTTGCTGTGCCATGGCTGAAACAGCGGCACGCTCTCCGCCACGCTATCACTGCCAATGAAACGCACCATCGGTTGCGCACCGGTACGCACCACATGCAGCGGCACGCGCGGCTTTTGCGATCGAGCGTGCACCGCTGCGGCCGACTGTGAGGTGGAGGCATGCACCGGACGACTATCCAGCATCACCCGATTAATTTGACGCTCCAGCAAACCGCGATTCAGCGCGCGTTCAGCATCTCCTTTGGCGAAAAATGCCTGATGCCGCACCTCGACGCCATAGCGGAAATTGCGCGGCAAACTATCGAGAAAAGACCACAAATCGCCGAGCTGAGCCGGTGAAAACGCCGCCGGCAGCTGCAGCCAGTATTGACCGATGCGCGTGCTGAGCGGATCGAGCAGACGGAAAAACTCATTCAGCAACTCATCACAGTCGCGTAGAGCCGCTTTATGGCTGATGCTTTCGGGAAACTTGAAGCAGAAACGGAAATCGTCGTGCGTCATGTCGCGCCAGCGCAGCACCACTTCCGGCTTTGGCAGCGCATACAACGTGGTATTACCTTCCACACAACCAAACAGCTGCGCGTAATCGGCTAAGGTCTCAATACCGAACTGTTTCCATTGCGCGTGCTGCCATTGCGGTAATCCAATACGAAGTGTCAACGCGAACTCCTGAATCCTTTAGGGCGGGAAAGGGCGGCTTAATGTAACCTGTTTTGATGTCGGCAGGAAAAACAGCGCGATAAAGCATAATGTTTTGTCCGCTTTGATCGGGCTCCACTTATCCTGCCTGGGTTTTTCCATTATAATAGCCGCCTTTTTTGCGACAGCATCTCAGAAGGTTACGCGGCCTGATGCTGTCTGGCAGCAGCGGCGAAGTTAAAAGGATACGTTATGCGTACAGAATATTGCGGACAGCTCAATCTGTCTCACGTGGGTCAGCAAGTCACTCTCTGCGGCTGGGTAAATCGCCGTCGCGATCTGGGTAGCCTGATTTTTATCGATATGCGTGACCGTGAAGGTATCGCGCAGGTGTTCTTTGATGCCGATCGTCAGGACGCTTTCCAGCTGGCATCTGAGCTGCGTAACGAATTCTGTATCCAGATCACCGGCACCGTGCGTGCACGTGACGAAAAGAACAAAAACAGCGATATGGCGACCGGCGAAGTGGAAGTGTTTGCCCACGAGCTGAATATCATCAACCGCGCTGAACCGCTGCCGCTGGACTCTAACCAGGTCAACAGCGAAGAAGCGCGCCTGACCTATCGTTACCTGGACCTGCGTCGTCCGGAAATGGCGCAGCGTTTGAAAACCCGCGCTAAAATTACCAGCTTCGTGCGTCGCTTTATGGACGACCAGGGTTTCCTCGATATCGAAACGCCGATGCTGACCAAAGCCACGCCTGAAGGCGCGCGTGACTATCTGGTGCCAAGCCGCGTGCATAAAGGCAAGTTCTACGCGCTGCCGCAGTCGCCACAGCTGTTCAAACAGCTGCTGATGATGTCGGGTTTTGACCGCTACTATCAGATCGTTAAGTGTTTCCGTGACGAAGATCTGCGTGCAGATCGTCAGCCAGAATTTACCCAGATCGACGTGGAGACCTCTTTCATGACCGCAGAGCAGGTGCGTGAAAAGATGGAACGTCTGATTCGTGAATTGTGGATCGATATCAAAGGCGTGGATCTCGGTGACTTCCCGCAGATGACTTTTGCGGAAGCGATGAACCGTTACGGCTCAGATAAGCCAGACCTGCGTAACCCAATGGAGCTGGTCGACGTTGCCGATCTGCTGAAAAACGTAGAATTCCAGGTGTTTGCTGGCCCAGCCAATGATGCCAAAGGCCGCGTGGCGGCTCTGCGCGTACCGGGCGGTGCAGCGCTGACGCGTAAGCAAATCGATGAGTACGGTGAATTTGTCAAAATTTATGGCGCCAAAGGTTTGGCGTGGATGAAGATCAACGAACGCGCGAAAGGCTTCGAAGGCGTACAGAGCCCGGTTGCCAAGTTCCTCAGCGCAGAAATCGTTGAAGACATTCTCAACCGTACTGGCGCCCAAGATGGCGACCTGATCTTCTTCGGTGCGGACCGCGCCAAAGTGGTGGCGGATGCGCTGGGTGCGCTGCGTCTGAAAGTGGGCCGCGATCTGCAGATTACTGATGACAAAGCCTGGGCGCCGCTGTGGGTGATCGACTTCCCAATGTTTGAGGAAGATGATGAGGGCGGCCTGGCAGCGATGCACCATCCGTTCACGTCGCCGAAAGACCTGAGCGCAGAACAGCTGGCAACCGATCCGGTACAAGCGGTAGCGAATGCCTACGATATGGTGATTAACGGCTACGAAGTGGGTGGCGGTTCCGTACGTATTCATAATGGTAAAATGCAGCAGACGGTATTCAGCATCCTCGGCATTACTGAAGAAGAGCAGCGTGAGAAGTTTGGCTTCCTGCTCGACGCACTGAAATACGGTACGCCGCCGCACGCCGGCCTGGCGTTCGGCCTGGATCGTCTGACCATGCTGTTGACCGGCACCGATAACATCCGTGATGTGATCGCGTTCCCGAAAACGACTGCCGCCGCGTGCATGATGACCGAAGCCCCAAGCGAAGCCAATCCCGCTGCGTTGCTGGACCTCGGCATTCTGGTGGCGCCGAAAAAAGAAAAAACAGAGAACAAATAATGGGCTTTAAACATCCGGTTTCGGTGCTGGTGGTGATTTTTGCCCGCGATACCGGCCGGGTGTTAATGCTGCAGCGACGTGATGACGACAGCTTCTGGCAATCGGTCACTGGCAGCCTGGAAGCGGGCGAAACCCCGCGCCAGGCAGCTCAGCGCGAAGTGTTAGAAGAACTTGCCATTGATATTGCGCACGAAAAGCTAGTGCTGGACGATTGCCACAAGCAAATCGAGTTTGAGATCTTCCCGCACTATCGCCATCGTTACGCACCGGGCACCACGCACAATCGCGAACACTGGTTCAGGTTGGCTATACCCGCAGAACGCGACCTGCTGCTCACCGAGCATCTCGCCGCGCGCTGGCTCGAACCCGCCGCTGCTGCTGCCCTCACCAAGTCCTGGAGTAACCGCCAGGCGATTGAAGAATTTATCTGAATGCTCGCCGCCGCGCGTTTTTCCGGTGGCGAATGCATTAAGTTTTATGAATCTGGTGAGTTTTCAACGAACGCACCGAACAATATCGAACAGTCAGGCGTAATCGGCGCCGCGAGGTTGTTCACCGCCAGCGCACAGCAACCGGAGCGTACTTATGTACGTGAGGATTGCGAGCACTGCCGGGGGACAAGATCGCAAGTAAGATAGCCTGCACCCAGTAAAAGATCGGAGATAAAGTAAGATGGCTGGACACAGTAAATGGGCGAATACTAAGCATCGTAAAGCTGCTCAGGACGCTAAGCGCGGTAAAATCTTCACCAAAATCATTCGTGAGCTGGTCACCGCCGCGAAACTGGGCGGTGGCGATGCGGGTTCCAACCCACGTCTGCGCGCAGCGATGGATAAAGCGCTGTCTAACAACATGACGCGCGACACCATGAACCGTGCCATCGCACGCGGCGTGGGCGGTGAAGATGATTCCAACATGGAAACCATCATTTATGAAGGTTACGGTCCGGGCGGCTCAGCAGTGATGATTGAGTGCCTGAGCGACAACCGCAACCGTACCGTGGGCGAAGTGCGTCATGCCTTCACCAAAACCGGCGGCAACCTCGGTACCGACGGCTCGGTTTCTTACCTGTTCAGCAAGAAGGGCGTAATCTCCTTCGCGCCAGGTCAGGACGAAGATGCGGTGATGGAAGCGGCGCTGGAAGCAGGTGCAGAAGACGTTGTGGCCTATGACGACGGCGCGATTGATGTCTTCACCGCGTGGGAAGAGATGGGTGCAGTGCGTGATGCGCTGGAAGCGGGCGGTCTGAAAGCCGACTCGGCTGAAGTCTCGATGATCCCTTCCACTAAAGCCGAAATGGATGCCGAAACCGCGCCGAAACTGCTGCGCCTCATCGACATGCTGGAAGACTGTGACGACGTGCAGGAAGTTTACCATAACGGTGAAATCTCTGATGAGATCGCAGAAACGCTGTAATGGCGTTGCTTAAAACCCTACTCACCGGAGACGCGCCGTGGCGATAATTCTCGGGATCGATCCCGGCTCGCGCGTCACCGGTTACGGTGTTATTCGCCAAACCGGCCGCCAGCTTACCTATCTGGGCAGCGGCTGTATCCGCACCAGCGTCACCGATCTGCCGACGCGCCTCAAACTGATCTACGCGGGCGTCAGCGAAATTATCACCCAGTTCTCACCCGACTATTTCGCCATCGAGCAGGTGTTTATGGCCAAGAATGCGGACTCAGCGCTGAAACTGGGCCAGGCGCGCGGTGCGGCGATTGTCGCGGCGGTGAATCATGATTTGCCGGTGTTTGAATATGCGGCGCGCCAGGTGAAGCAAACCGTTACCGGTACCGGCGGTGCAGAGAAAAGTCAGGTGCAGCATATGGTACGAACCTTGCTAAAACTGCCGGCCAATCCGCAGGCGGATGCCGCCGATGCGCTGGCCATCGCCATTACGCATTGCCATATGAGCCAAAACGCGGCGCGTATCAGCGATACGAAACTGGTGATGACGCGCGGACGTATGCGATCGGGTTAGCGGAAACGAAACGCAGTATGAGGCTGGATATTCATCCAGCCTTTTTTATGGTATATAAACAGGCTTACTTATCAGATTAAGGAATTGCTCAGGTGATTGGTCGTTTACGAGGCAACATTCTGGAAAAACAGCCGCCGCTGGTGTTGATTGAGGCGCACGGTGTCGGTTATGAAGTGCACATGCCAATGACCTGCTTTTACGAGCTGCCGGAGATCAATCAGGAAGCGATTATCTTTACGCAGTTTGTGGTACGCGAAGATGCGCAACTGCTATTCGGTTTCAATAACAAGCAGGAACGCACGCTGTTCCGCGAGCTGGTGAAGGTGAATGGCGTTGGGCCAAAACTGGCGCTGGCAATTCTGTCTGGCATGTCGGCCCAGCAGTTCGTGACCGCCGTTGAGCGACAAGAGATTGCCTCGCTGATCAAACTGCCGGGCGTGGGTAAAAAAACCGCCGAGCGTTTGATTGTGGAGATGAAAGACCGCTTTATCGGCATGCACGGCGATCTGTTTGGTGGTGATTCAACCTTTACGTTGACCACGCCATCCGCTGCACAAGACAATAACGATGCTGAAGCCGAAGCGGTTTCAGCGCTGGTGGCTCTGGGCTATAAACCGCAGGAAGCCAGCCGTATGATCAGCAAAGTCGGGAAACCGGATGCGGATTGCGAAACCCTGATTCGTGAAGCCCTGCGCGCAGCTATTTGAGGTAAAGCATGATTGAAGCCGATCGTCTGGTCTCGGGCAGTTCCTTTAATGAAGAAGAAACGCTCGACCGTGCCATTCGTCCCAAGCTGCTCACGGAATATGTTGGCCAGCCGCAGGTGCGCGAGCAAATGGAGATTTTCATCCAGGCTGCGAAACTGCGTGGCGATGCACTCGATCATCTGCTGATTTTCGGCCCGCCGGGGTTGGGTAAAACTACGCTGGCTAACATCGTCGCTAACGAAATGGGCGTCAATCTGCGCACCACGTCCGGCCCGGTGCTGGAAAAAGCCGGCGATCTGGCGGCGATGCTCACTAACCTCGAACCGCATGACGTGCTGTTTATTGATGAGATCCATCGGCTGTCGCCGGTGGTGGAAGAAGTGCTGTATCCGGCGATGGAAGATTATCAGCTGGATATCATGATTGGTGAAGGTCCGGCAGCGCGTTCGATTAAGCTCGATCTGCCGCCGTTTACCCTGATTGGTGCCACGACGCGTGCCGGTTCTTTAACTTCGCCGCTGCGCGACCGTTTCGGCATCGTGCAGCGCCTTGAGTTCTATAATGTACCCGATCTGCAGCATATCGTGGGTCGAAGCGCGGCCTGTCTTGGCCTGGCGCTGAGTGAAGAGGGCGCGCTGGAGATAGCGCGTCGTGCACGCGGAACGCCGCGTATCGCTAACCGCCTGCTGCGCCGCGTGCGTGACTTTGCGGAAGTGCGCGCCAACGGCAATCTGAGCGGCGAAGTATCAGCCAGCGCGCTGGATATGCTTAACGTCGACAGTCAGGGTTTTGATTATATGGACCGCAAACTGCTGCTGGCGATTATCGATAAGTTCTCGGGTGGTCCGGTAGGCTTAGATAACCTGGCAGCGGCGATTGGCGAAGAGCGGGAAACTATTGAGGATGTGATTGAACCCTTCCTGATCCAGCAAGGATTCATTCAACGCACGCCGCGTGGCCGGATGGCCACGCAGCATGCTTACAAACACTTTGGTATTAGTCGCGAAGAGTAAACCGGCGTTATGCCGCCGGTTTTTTTGCCATGCTAATGATGAACAATACTGCCGCGCATAACACCACTGAAGGACCGGCTGGCGTATCGTAGCTGGCGGAGAAGGTCAGTCCACCGGTCACTGCGATAATACCGGCAATTACCGCAAAACCGGCCATCTGTTCCGGCGAGCGCGAGAAGCGACGTGCCGTCGCCGCCGGGATAATCAGCAACGACGTAATAATCAAAGCACCGACAAACTTCATCGCTACGCCGATGGTTAACGCGGTGACCAGCATCAACATCAAACGCGTGCGCTGAATGTTAACGCCATCCACCTGCGCCAGCTCCGGGCTGATGGTCATCGACAACAGCGAATTCCACTGCCACGCCATCACCGCCAGTACAATCGCCACGCCGCCGCCCATCATCCACAAATCATCGGGCGTCACCGCCAGCAGATCGCCAAACAGGTAAGCCATCAGATCGACACGCACGCCTTGCATCAGACTGACGACCACTAAACCCAGCGACAGCGCACTGTGCGCCATAATGCCGAGCAGCGTATCAATAGCCAGATGCGGGCGTCGCTCCAGCCACACCAATCCCAACGCCAGACACACGGTCACCAAAATCACCGCATAGTAAGGATTCACGTTGAGCAGCAAACCAAACGCCACGCCCAGTAAGGACGCATGCGCGAGCGTATCGCCGAAGTAAGACATGCGGCGCCAAACCACAAACGAGCCAAGTGGACCGGCCGCCAGCGCCAGCAACACGCCGCCCAGCCAGCCAGGTAATAACAGTTCAATCATGACGGGCCATTTCCTTTGCGCAGAACAATGCGTCCCTGTAAATCGTGACGGTGATTATGATGATGACGATAAATCGCTAGCTGCTGCGCGCCGCGTGGGCCAAACATCGCAATAAACTCGGGATGTTGTGACACCGCTTCCGGCGTGCCGGAACAGCAGATGTGATGGTTGAGACACAGCACTTCGTCGGTTTTCGCCATCACCAGATGCAGGTCGTGTGAAACCATCAGCACACCGCAGTTCAGTTCGCGGCGCAGCTGATCGATTAAATCGTACAGCGCGACCTGGCCATTGACATCAACGCCTTGTGTCGGCTCATCCAATACCAAAAGCTGCGGTTCATTGAGTAATGCACGCGCCAGCAAAACACGTTGTGTCTCACCGCCGGAAAGTTTTTGCAGCGTTGCATGCAGCAGATGCCCGGCCTGTACGCGCTTGAGCGCCGGCAAAATGGCATCGCGTTTGGTGCCGCGCGACAGGCGCATAAAGCGTTCCACGGTGATCGGCAACGTTGGGTCGATGTGCAGTTTTTGCGGCACGTAGCCGATACGCAAATCAGCGGCGCGCTTGACGCTGCCGCTGGTGGGTTTCAGTAGCCCCAACACTGCGCGAACCAGCGTGGATTTACCGGCGCCGTTCGGGCCGAGCAGGGTGAGAATTTTCCCCGGCTCAAGTGCGAGGCTAATACCTGCAAGCACCGGACGCTGGGAGAACTTCACAGAAATGTTTTCAAGGGTAACAAGTGGCGACATGTTATTTACGGGTTGCATAGAATTTCGAATGTTATAATATCACATTCCATCAACGGTTCACGATGGAATGACGTATTATGTTACACAATAAAAAGCGCCTGATTTTCACCCTTACTGCTGCGGCAATTGGCGCGGCAAGCGCATTACCCGCGCACTCCGCAGTTGTCGCTTCAATCAAACCTATCGGATTTATCGCAGCGGCTATCGCAGAGGGTATTACGCCGGTTGAAGTATTGCTGCCTGATGGCGCCTCAGAGCATGATTATGCCTTGCGTCCCTCTGATGTAAAACGTATTAAAAACGCAGACTTAGTAGTATGGACAGGCCCAGAGATGGAAGCCTTTCTTACTAAGTCAGCGGCCGAATTACCCGCCAATAAAAACCTCGAAATTGCCGCATTGCCGGGCATAAAACCGCTATTGATTAGCGGCGATGATGAAGATGAGGAACATGAGCATGGTCACGATCACGATCATGACTCAGAAAATTCCGAAGACCAGGACGGGTCTCATGCGCATCACCACCACGGACAGTTTAATATGCACCTGTGGATGTCCCCTGACATGGCCTTACAATCTGCGGTTGCAATCCATGGAAAATTATTGGAACTTATGCCGCAAAGCAAAGCCAAACTTGACGCTAATCTGCAGGAATTTAAGGCAGAATTAGCCGATGCAGACAAACACATCGGCGCGCAACTCGCGCCTGTGCGGAACAAGGGTTATTTCGTTTTTCACGATGCTTACAGCTACTTTGAAAAACATTACGGTTTGTCACCTTTAGGTCATTTTACCGTCAATCCTGAAATCCAGCCGGGCGCCCAGCGTTTACATCAAATACGAACACAGTTGGTTGAGCAGAAAGCCGTTTGCGTTTTCGCTGAACCACAATTCAGACCGGCCGTCATCGATGCCGTGTCCCGTGGAACTTCCGTACGTAAAGGCACGTTAGATCCGTTGGGTATGGACATCAGCTTATCCAAAGACAGCTACGTGAAATTTCTTTCACAGCTGTCAAGCCAGTATGCGAGCTGCCTGAATGGAGCATGAGGAATAGGTAAAAGTGCAGCAGATAGCCCGCTCTGTCGCCCTCGCATTTAACAATTTGCCGCGCCCCCACCGCGTTATGCTGGGTTCATTAACCGTTGTCACGTTGGCCGTCGCAGTATGGCGGCCTTACGTTTACCATCCGCGTGATGTTGCCCCCATCGTGAAAACCATTGCGTTGGATAAAGATGAACTGCGCACGCTGTTGCCCGAAGCCAGCGAGCCGATTGACCAGACAACGGAAGAACCGTCCGACGATATTCCTGCTGACGACATTGATAATGACGTTCCGGACAATCCCAACGTACATGAGTACACCGTCTCTTCAGGTGATACGCTGAGCAGCGCGTTAAATCAGTACGGTATTGAGATGGGCGATATCAACGCATTAGTCAGTAGCGATAAAGATCTGCGTAACATGCGCGTTGGTCAGCAACTGAGCTGGACGCTGGATGCTGATGGACAACTGCAAACCTTCAGCTGGGAAATCGATCGTCGTGAAACCCGTACTTATCAGCGCGCCGACAACGGCAGCTTTAAGATGCAGCAGGAGCTGCAAAAGGGTGAGTGGCAAAACAACGTACTGAAAGGTGAAGTGCGCGGCAGTTTTGCTGCCAGTGCCCAGCGTGCAGGCTTGACCAGCGCAGAAACCAGTAACGTCATCAAAGCGATGCAGTGGCAGATGGATTTCCGCAAACTACGCGCCGGTGATGACTTCAGTGTGCTAATGTCACGTGAAATGCTCGATGGCAAAAGTGCCCAAAGCCAATTGCTTGGCGTGCGTTTGCGCACCGGCGGTAAAGACTATTACGCGTTCCGTGCGGAAGACGGCAAGTTCTACGATCGCAACGCGTCTGGTTTAGCGCGTGGCTTTATGCGTTTCCCTACGGTTAAGCAGTATCGTGTCTCTTCCAACTTCAATCCGCGTCGCCTTAATCCGGTAACCGGCCGCATTGCACCGCATAAAGGTGTCGATTTCGCGCTGCCTATTGGTACGCCTGTGTTAGCCGTGGGCGATGGTGAAGTGGTGATGGCGAAAAACGGTGGTGCTGCCGGGAATTACGTGGCAATTCGTCATGGTCGTCAGTACATGACGCGTTATATGCACCTGAGTAAAGCGTTGGTGAAACCGGGGCAAAAAGTGAAACGCGGCGATCGTATTGCGTTGTCGGGTAACACCGGACGTTCAACCGGTCCGCATCTGCATTATGAAGTATGGATCAACAATCAGGCGGTGAATCCATTGACGGCAAAACTGCCGCGCATGGAGGGTCTGACGGGTAAAGATCGCAGCACTTACATGGCGCAAGTCAAAACCTGGTTGCCGCAGTTGACGCTGAAATAGCGCATAATTGCGCGTAACACTTTAAAACCGACGGATTCTTCGTCGGTTTTTTGCTATCTGGCGCATGAAGATTGCAAAATTAACCACCGTCACTATTATTGACCGGTCATTGTCAGAGGCGAGTGCATGGAAACCCGAAAGAAAAATAACAGCGAGTTTATTCCCGTTTTTCAACGTTCTTTTTTAAAGCCGAAATACTGGGGAAGTTGGTTGGCGGTTGGCGCGCTGGCCGGCATGGCATTGCTTCCCGCTAAAGTGCGCGATCCGATTCTGGGCGGGTTGGGCAAGTTCGCCGGTAAGCTGGCGAAAAGTGCGCGCCGCCGTGCGCTGATCAATCTCTATTATTGCCTGCCGGAATTGAGTGAAGCGCAGCGCGAAGAGATTGCTGATCGTATGTTTGCCACCGCACCGCAGGCGATGGCGATGATGGCCGAATTAGGCATGCGTAATCCTGAGCATGTGCGCAAGCGTGTTGACTGGCACGGCCGGGAAATCATTGAGCAACTGCAGGCCAATAAAGAAAACGTCATTTTCCTGGTGCCGCATGGCTGGGGCGTGGATATTCCAGCGATGCTGCTGGCGTCTGAAGGCCAGATGATGGCGGCGATGTTCCACAATCAAAGCGATCCGTTAATGGATTATCTGTGGAATACCGTGCGACGCCGTTTTGGTGGCCGTATGCATGCGCGAAATGACGGCATTAAGCCGTTTATCGCGTCGGTGCGTCAGGGTTATTACGGCTATTATCTGCCGGACCAGGATCACGGTCCGGAACACAGCGAATTTGTGGATTTCTTTGCTACTTACAAAGCCACATTGCCTGCAGTGGGCCGCCTGATGAAAGTATGCCGCGCACGCGTTGTGCCGCTGTTCCCGGTGTACAACAGTGAAACCCATCGTCTGGAAATCTATGTGCGTCCGCCAATGGATGACCTGCTGGATGCCGATGACAATACGCTTGCTCGTCGCATGAATGAAGAAGTTGAAGTGTTCGTGCGACCGCATCCAGAACAGTACACCTGGATTCTGAAGCTGCTGAAAACGCGTAAGGAAGGGGATATCGAACCTTATGCGCGCAAAGATCTTTATCCTCGTAGGAAATAAACATGGGGCCGTCTGGCCCCTTTATCATTCTATTGCCGCCACGTGACTGCGACGTTTACGTTCGCGCAGGAACAGGGTCACAAGACCAAACCACAGCACGCCAGCGGCGAAGTTAATCCCGCTAAACCACGGTGTGCCGCCGCTGAAGTAGCCACTTTTCGCCAGCTCAATGCCTACCGCTAAGGTCAGAATACTGATCATCCCGAGCATCGCCGCCACGCTGCCTTTACCTTCGTTGCTGGAGTAAAGCGTCAAACGGTAAAGACCGGCATTCACCATGCCTGCGCCGAAAGCGTACAAGCTTAACCCGGCGGTCAGCAGCAGATAGGTGTGACTATCGAGCAAATTAGCCAGCAGCGAAATACTCAAACCAATCAGAATCGGCCAGGCGGCAAATTTCACCGGCTGCTCAATCGGCACGCGTCCAGCCAGTTTGCCGAGCGTGATGTTGCCGGCAATCATCGCCAGAAACACCGGCAACTGCAGCAGCGCATACTGCATGCGTGACAATCCTTCATCGTGCATCAGAATCACTGGCGACAGCGCTACCCACGTCAGGATCGGAATAAACACCAAACCAATGGCAAAAGATCCGTACATCACCTGACGATCGCGCGCCAAACGCGCATAGCCGCGCGCCAGCGTTGGCAGGGCGATAGAGTGACTGCGATCGCCAGCGGTTTCCGGCATGACGCGCCACAGCAGGGCAAACGCAATCACGCTGCAGATGGCAAACAGCCAGAACATGCTGCGCCACTCGCCAACGGTGAGCCACGCGGCTCCGGCCAGCGGACCAGCGAGCGGTGCCAACAGCGCGACGTTGGCCATCAGCGCCATCATGCGTACTGCCAGCGCTTCGTCAAAGGCTTCCTGCACCGCTGCGTAGCTGACGGCGCCAATAAAGCACAGGCTAATACCTTGCACAAAGCGCAGCGCGACAAACTCCTCAATGCTGCTCACCCACGTTGTCAGAATACAGGCGGCGGCAAAGAACAGGATGCCAAACAGCAGCACCGGCCGGCGGCCATATTTGTCAGAGAGCGGACCGAGCAGCCATTGCAGCACTACGCCGCCCATCAGATACGCGGTCAGCGAGGTCGAAACCCATTCCGGGCCGACGCTAAATTCAGACGTCACCAGCAGCATGCCGGGCTGAATCATGTCATGCGCGATATAGGTGGCGAACTCAAACAGTACCAGCGCGAGCGGGAACAGCAGCACGCGCCCGGTGAGTTGAGTAATAGGTTGATAGCGGGCCATCTGGCCTCCTTGTCAAAAAAATAAAAACGCGACTGCCAGGCAGTCGCGTTTGTCCATGTTGTTACAGCCGCTGTGGGTGGTGCGTATTAGTCTACGCGCAGTACACGGCTGGTATTGGTGGTGCCGGTGGTCGACATCACGTCGCCTTGGGTGACAATCACCAGGTCGCCTGAAACCAGGAAACCTTTTTCGCGCAGCAAATTCACTGCATCGTGCGCGGCAGCAACACCATCGTTGTTGCTGTCGAAGAACACTGGCGTAACACCACGGTACAGCGCCGTCAGGTTCAGCGTACGTTCGTGACGTGACATGGCGAAGATCGGCAAACCGGACGTGATACGTGAGGTCATCAGCGCGGTACGGCCCGATTCGGTCATGGTGATGATCGCTGAAACCCCTTGCAGATGGTTGGCAGCATACATCGCCGACATGGCAATCGCTTCTTCGACGTTATCGAACTGTACTTCCAGGCGGTGCTTAGAAACGTTAACGCTCGGGATTTTCTCTGCGCCGAGGCACACTTTCGCCATCGCTGAGACGGTTTCAGCCGGATACTGGCCAGCAGCGGTTTCCGCCGACAGCATCACCGCATCGGTACCATCCAGCACGGCGTTCGCCACGTCCATGACTTCGGCACGCGTTGGCATTGGATTGGTAATCATCGACTCCATCATCTGCGTGGCGGTGATGATGGTGCGGTTCAGCTGGCGCGCACGACGGATCAACGCTTTCTGAATACCCACCAGCTCAGGATCGCCAATCTCCACACCCAAATCGCCACGCGCAACCATCACTACATCAGAGGCAAGGATGATGTCATCCATCGCTTCCTGTGAGGCAACGGCTTCAGCACGTTCCACTTTCGCCACCAGTTTGGCGTCGCAGCCAGCGTCGCGCGCCAGACGGCGGGCATAATTCATATCTTCGCCGTTACGCGGGAAGGAGACCGCCAGATAATCCACGCCGATTTTCGCGGCGGTAACGATATCAACTTTGTCTTTCTCGGTCAGCGCATCGGCAGAGAGACCGCCGCCGAGTTTGTTGATGCCTTTATTGTTGGAGAGCGGGCCGCCGACGGTGACTTCGGTGAATACTTTTACGCCCTGAACTTCCAGCACTTTCAGCTGCACGCGACCGTCGTCCAGCAGCAGGATATCGCCGGGCACCACATCTTCTGGCAGGCCTTTATAGTCGATACCGACTTTTTCTTTATCGCCTTCGCCTTTGGTTAAATCAGCATCCAGCAGGAAACGATCGCCGACGTTGAGGAACACTTTGCCTTCTTTGAAGGTCGATACGCGAATTTTTGGGCCTTGCAGGTCGCCCAGGATCGCTACGTGACGACCCAGTTTCGCCGCGATTTCACGGACTTTATTGGCGCGCTGCTGATGATCTTCCGGTGTGCCGTGGGAGAAGTTGAGTCGTACAACGTTAGCACCCGCCGCGATGATTTTTTCGAGGTTGTTGTCGCGATCGGTGGCTGGACCGAGGGTTGTAACGATCTTGGTTCTTCTGAGACGTCTGGACATGAAGGACTCCGTTAGCAAAGTATCGTGTCGCTCTCAAGTGACACGTAGTGTTCATCTATTCTATATGATCGATGGGCTGTGATTCGACTCACATTGTGAATGTGATGTTAATTATTTTCCTGCGCCTGTTTCTCCAGGCGTGAATCTTTCAGCGCTTCTTTCACCCGTTTCAAATTTTCACGGAAAGCAGCGCCGCGCTCAAGGGTAAACCCTGTCGCCAGAACATCAATCACGGTTAATTGTGCGAGGCGGGAAACCATTGGCAGGTAGATATCGGTATCTTCGGGTACGTCGAGCGTCAAAGCCAGCGTGGCTTCCGCCGCCAGCGGGGAACCCGGAGAAGTGATAGCCAGCACAGTGGAAGCGTTTACACGCGCCAGGCGAGCCAGTTCTACCATATTTTTGGTGCGACCAGTATGTGAGATGAGAACAAACACATCGTTTGGACCACTATTTATGCAACTCATGCGCTGGATCACAATATCCTCTGACCAGATGACCGGCAGATTAAATCGCAAAAATTTATTGGTGGCGTCATGTGCCACCACGGCGGAGGCACCAAGGCCGAAAAAGGCAATTTTATGCGCCTTTGACAGCGCCTGAACCGCCTGACGAATCACCTGAGAATCGAGTTGCTGGCGGACGCGGCTGAGGCCCGCTAACGCGGAATCAAAAATTTTGTGGCTATAGCTTTCCACACTGTCATTTTCTTCCACATCGCGACTCACCCAGTTCGGGCTTTTGACCAGGCTCTGCGCGAGCTGCAATTTGAAGTCAGGGAAGCCGCGCGTGCCCATACGATGGCAGAAGCGATTCACCGTCGGTTCGCTGACGTCAGCGGCGCGTGCCAGCGTGGCGATGCTGGAGTGCATCGCCTGTTGCGGCGCGGCAAGAATCTGCTCTGCGACTTTACGTTCTGATTTGCTTAACGCATCGAGTTGCGCCTGAATCTGTTCCAGCATGGTTTAACCTAATGAGCGTCAATCACTTTTCCGCGTTCATCAATCAATGAAATCGCTGCCAATTCACAAGAATATACCGTGTAATAGCCCCTCGCACGCAGCGGAGGACAAATGTAAACGCGAATTTTTTGCGATACTTTGATCGCTGACGTGTTTTGCCACGACAAATATCGAAACAGAAAATGTGCTCAAATGGCACGCTACAACACACTTAACACCTTTATTACGTTCACAGTTAACGCCAGCAAAACACTGCGTTCGGGTTGTCCTAAACCCGCTAAAAACGTACATTGTGCTGTAAGAAAATTACAATAAGGACCTGGCGTGATGAGAACGCTCAAGCCGGGTATATCCTGCAACGAGGAGAGGAAAATGGCGGTTACACAAACAGCCCAGGCATGCGATCTGGTAATTTTCGGTGCCAAAGGCGATCTCGCGCGCCGTAAACTGTTGCCATCACTGTATCAGCTGGAAAAAGCCGGTCAGATTCATGAAACCACTCGCATTATTGGCGTGGGTCGCGCGGATTGGGATAAAGCCGCGTATACCAAAGTGGTACGTGAAGCGCTGGAAACCTTCATGAAAGAGAAGATCGATGAAGCGCTGTGGGATACCCTCAGCAGCCGTCTCGACTTCTGTAACCTCGACGTAAATGACACCTCGCATTTCACCAAACTGGGCAAAATGCTTGACCAGAAAAACCGCGTCACCATTAACTACTTCGCCATGCCGCCAAGCACCTTTGGCGCGATTTGCGACGGTCTGGGCGCCGCCAAGCTGAACGCCAAACCGGCACGCGTAGTAATGGAAAAGCCGCTCGGCACCTCATTGGAAACCTCACAAGAGATCAATGACAGCGTCGGCAAATACTTCGAAGAAGGCCAGGTTTTCCGTATTGACCACTATCTCGGTAAAGAGACGGTGCTCAACCTGCTGGCGCTGCGTTTTGCCAACTCCATCTTCGTCAACAACTGGGATAATCGCACTATCGATCACGTGCAGATCACCGTGGCAGAAGAGGTGGGCATCGAAGGCCGTTGGGGTTACTTCGACAAAGCCGGCCAGATGCGTGACATGATTCAGAACCACCTGTTGCAGATCCTCACCATGATTGCCATGTCGCCGCCGTCCGATCTGAGCGCGGATGCGATTCGTGATGAAAAAGTGAAAGTGCTGCGCTCACTGCGTCGTATTGATCAAACCAACGTGCGCGAGAAAACCGTACGCGGTCAGTACACCGCCGGCTTTGTGCAGGGCAAGAAAGTGCCTGGTTATCTGGAAGAAGAGGGCGCTAACAAGCAGAGCGCCACGGAAAGCTTTGTTGCTATTCGCGTGGATATCGATAACTGGCGTTGGGCTGGCGTGCCGTTCTATCTGCGTACCGGCAAGCGCTTGCCAACCAAATGCTCTGAAGTGGTGGTGTACTTCAAGAATCCTGAGATGAACCTGTTTAAGGATTCGTACGCTGAACTGCCGCAGAACAAGCTGACCATTCGTCTGCAGCCGGACGAAGGCGTGGATATCGAAATCCTGAACAAAGTGCCCGGACTCGACCACAAGCATAAACTGCAGACCACCAAGCTGGATCTGAGCTATTCCGAAACCTTCAACCAGTCGCATCTGGCCGATGCTTACGAGCGTC
This sequence comes from Pantoea endophytica, assembly GCF_002858935.1. Lineage (GTDB taxonomy): Bacteria > Pseudomonadota > Gammaproteobacteria > Enterobacterales > Enterobacteriaceae > Pantoea > Pantoea leporis. The sequence continues at coordinate 118,644 of NZ_PJRT01000033.1, forward strand.
TGCTGCTGGAAACCATGCGCGGTATTCAGGCGCTGTTTGTGCGTCGTGATGAAGTTGAAGCAGCGTGGGGCTGGGTGGATTCGATCATTGATGCCTGGAGCGCCGATGCCGAAGCGCCGAAGCCGTATCAGGCGGGAACATGGGGACCGGTTGCCTCTGTCGCGATGATAACTCGCGATGGCCGTTCCTGGAACGAGTTCGAATAGAAACCTCGTGTTGAGCCCGCCAAATGTGCGGGCTTTTTTACGTCCAGAATTCATTTTTCTGAAAAGTGAACCAGAGTTTCAAAAAATTCTGATATCCGATGGACGCCGCTCCAGACGATCTTGTATGGTAGAGCCCAATTATTGACAGCGTGGCTAAACGCCGGGCTGATGCAACTAAGGAAACGTGATGAAGAACTGGAAAACAAGTGCTGAACAGATCCTGAAAACTGGCCCGGTCGTGCCGGTCATTGTGGTGAACAAGCTGGAACACGCGGTGCCGATGGCGAAAGCGCTGGTGGCTGGCGGTGTGCGAGTGCTGGAAGTGACGCTGCGTACCCCGGTGGCGATGGACGCGCTGCGTGCAATGATTAAAGAAGTACCGGAAGCGATTGTCGGTGCGGGCACGGTGATCAACACCCAGCAACTGAAAGAAGTCACTGACGCCGGTGCGCAGTTTGTCATCAGCCCAGGATTGACGGAATCGCTGCTGAAAGCCGCGGTTGAAGGTCCGGTGCCATTGATTCCAGGTATCAGCACGGTTTCAGAACTGATGACCGGCATGGATTACGGCCTGCGTGAGTTCAAATTCTTCCCGGCGGAAGCCAATGGTGGCGTGAAAGCATTATCCGCGATTGGCGGTCCGTTCCCGCAGGTGCGTTTCTGTCCAACCGGCGGCATCTCGCCAGCCAACTATCAGGATTATCTGGCGCTGAAAAGCGTGCTGTGCATTGGCGGTTCGTGGCTGGTACCGAATGATGCGTTGGAAAGCGGTGACTGGGATCGTATTACGCGTCTGGCGCGTGAAGCGGTTGAAGGCGCTCGCGCATAAGTTCATGAATCGGTCGCCATTGATGGCGACCACTTAGTCTTACTTAACCTACCACTTTTACCGCTGCCGCACTCGCCACGGCGCGCGCGATAGCGTCATCGGTGTTTTCACCGGTTGCCAAAGCCACGCCTAATCGGCGCTGACCGGCGATTTCCGGCTTACCAAACAGGCGCAGCTGCAATCCGGCACCCAGCGCGGCTTCGATATTTCCGAACACGACGTTCTGGCTGTGCAGCTCAGGCAAAATCACTGCCGACGCAGCGGGACCGTATTGACGAATGCCGCCAATCGGCAGGCCGAGGAAAGCGCGCACATGCAGCGCGAACTCAGACAGATCCTGCGAAATCAGCGTGACCATGCCGGTATCATGCGGACGCGGTGACACTTCGCTGAACACCACTTCATCACCGCACACGAACAGCTCCACGCCAAACAGGCCGTATCCACCGAGCGCTTTTACCACGTTAGCGGCGATATCCTGCGCGCGTTGCAGCGCCAGTTCACTCATCTGCTGCGGCTGCCATGATTCACGATAATCGCCATCTTCCTGACGATGACCAATCGGCGCGCAGAAGTGAATGCCATCTACTGCGCTGATGGTCAGCAGGGTGATTTCAAAATCAAACTTCACCACGCCTTCAACGATCACGCGGCCCGCACCGGCACGTCCGCCTTGCTGCGCATAATCCCAGGCTTTGTCCAACTGGCTGGCTTCGTGAATAAAGCTCTGGCCTTTACCGGATGAGCTCATCACCGGCTTAACGATGCACGGGAATCCAATCGCCTCAGCCGCGGCCACAAAATTCTCTTTGCTGTCAGCAAACTGGTAAGTCGAGGTTGGTAAGGACAACTCTTCCGCCGCCAGACGGCGAATGCCTTCGCGGTTCATGGTCAGACGTGCAGCGCGTGCGGTCGGCACCACTTTCTGACCTTGCGCTTCCAGCTCCAGCAGTTTTTCGGTGGCGATGGCTTCAATTTCTGGTACCACGAAGTGCGGCTTTTCCTCGGCAATCAGCGCGGCCAGCGCGTCGCCGTCCAGCATGTTGATCACATAGCTGCGATGCGCAACGTGCATCGCCGGAGCATCGGCGTAACGATCCACCGCGATCACTTCCACCCCAAGACGCTGGCACTCAAGTGCCACTTCTTTGCCTAATTCGCCTGAACCTAACAGCATAACACGCGTAGCGGCAGGGCGCAGCGCGGTTCCGAGAGTCGTCATAATTTCACCTTAGCAGTCAAAATGCGCGCGCAGTATAAACGAAAACGTTTGCGTACTCACGCTTTCGCCGCGATCAGGTTTGCCATACTTTTCCCGCTCTGACGTTAACTGACACAGCCTGCGGCAGCATGGAGAACGGAAAAGTAAACAGGAGTTAAACGATGAGCAATTGGCTGCAGCAAATTCAATCGGTGCTAGCGAAAAAGGGTGGAGACGGAAAATCGGGCGGTTTAAGTGACATGCTGGCCCCCGGCGCATTGGGCGGGCTGGCGGGATTGCTGGTAGGCAGCAAATCCACGCGTAAGCTGCTGACCAAATATGGCGGCAAAGCCTTGCTGTTGGGCGGTGGCGCGGCGGCGGGCGCGCTGTTATGGAACAAATACAAACAGCGCATACGTGAAACCCATCAGGACGATGCGGGCTTCGGCCAGCTGCAAACGCCGATGGATCAACGCGCAGAGCGTCTGGTCACGGCGCTGGTGTTCGCGGCGAAAAGTGATGGTCACATTGACGACCAAGAGCGTGCCGCAATTGAGCAAAATATCCAGCAGGCCGGCTACGGCGCACAAGCCGAAGCGCTGATCGAGCAGGCGATGAATCGCCCGCTCGATCCCAACTGGCTGGCCGCTGACGTAAAAAATGAAGAAGAGGCGCTGGAACTCTATTTCCTCAGCTGTGCAGCCATTGATGTCGACCACTTTATGGAGCGTAGCTATCTCTCCGCGCTCGGCGATGCGCTGAAAATTCCCCAGGATGTGCGCGACGGTATCCAGCGCGATATCGACGCGGAAAAAGCTGCTTAATTCCGTGCGAAGGTTGCATCCGCAGCCTTCGCTTTTCATCTTTGGCTTACCCTGCATAAAGTGATGCTGCGTGTAGCTTGGCATCGTGCGTGATTAGTGCCACGCTTGCTGAATGTTGTCCTTCAGGGAGAAGAGCCTAATGAATCAGCCACACGCGAAAAAAATTCCCCATGTCATGAAGCTGCACGGTGAAACGCGCATCGATAATTATCACTGGTTACGTGATGACGACCGCGAGAATCCAGAGGTGCTGGCCCATCTGCACGCCGAAAATGATTACGGCCATGCGATGATGGCGTCGCAGAATCCGCTGCAGGAACGGGTACTGAAAGAGATCGTTGACCGCATTCCACCGCAGGATCACTCGGTGCCCTATGTGAAAAACGGTTATCGCTATCAAAGCCGCTATGAAGTGGGCAACGAGTATCCGGCTTATTTCCGGCAGCCCGTTGACGCGCCAGCTGATGAGCCCTGGCAGCTGTTGCTGGATGGAAACCAGCGGGCTGCGCACAGTGATTTTTACACCATGGGCGCGCTGGCGATTACACCGGACAATCAGGTGATGGCCTTAGCGGAAGACTTCCTGTCGCGCCGCCAATACGGCATTCGCTTCCGTAATTTGCAGAGCGGTAGCTGGTATCCGGAAGTGCTGACCAATGCGTCATCCAGCGTTGCCTGGGCCAACGATTCCCGCACGCTCTATTACGTGCGTAAGCATCCGAAAACGCTGCTGGCGTATCAGGTGTGGCGCCATGAGCTGGGCCATCCGCAATCTGACGATCAGCTGGTGTATGAAGAGAAGGATGACTCTTTTCACCTCAGCGTGCATAAAACCACCTCCGAGCACTTCATTTTGATTGCGTTGTACAGCACCAACACCAGCGAGATTCTGCTGATCGACGCCGAATATCCGGATGCGCAGCCGCAAACCTTTTGTCCACGTCGCCGTGACCACGAATACAGCATCGATCACTACAATCATCAGTTCTATATCCGCTCAAATCGCGATGGCAAAAATTTCGGGCTCTATCGCAGCGCGTGGCTGGCGGAAGCACGCTGGCAATCGCTGATCCCGGCGCGTGACAACGTGGTGCTGGAAGATTTCCAGCTGTTTCGTCATTGGCTGGTAGTCGAAGAACGCCAGCACGGCGTAAACACCTTGCGGCAGATAAACTGGGAGAGCGGCGAAAGCTTTGGTATCGCCTTCGACGATCCCGCCTATGTCACCTGGCTTGCCTACAATCCTTCGCCGGAAAGCGACACCTTGCGCTACGGCTACTCTTCCATGACCACGCCGACCACCTTGTTTGAACTGAACATGGAAACCGGCGATCGTCGCGTGCTAAAGCGCACGCCGGTGCCGGGCTTCAAATCGGAGGATTACAAAAGTGAGCACCTGTGGATCACGGTGCGTGATGGCACAGAGGTTCCGGTTTCGCTGGTCTATCACCGCAAGCATTTCCAGCGCGGCAACAATCCGTTGCTGGTGTACGGTTATGGCGCTTACGGCAGCAGCATGGATGCCAGCTTTGGCACCAGCCGCATCAGCTTGCTGGAGCGCGGCTTCGTCTACGCGATAATTCACGTGCGCGGCGGCGGCGAGCTCGGCCAGCAATGGTACGACGGTGGCCGCCTGAAGAATAAAATCAACAGCTTCACCGACTTTATTGATGTCACCGAAGCGCTGGTGGCGAAGGGTTATGGTCATCGCCAGCAGCTCTACGCGATGGGCGGCAGCGCTGGCGGATTACTGATGGGCGGCGTGGTGAACATGGCGCCGGAGCTGTTCCACGGCGTGGTGGCGCAGGTGCCATTTGTCGATGTGGTGACGACGATGCTCGATCCGACAATTCCGCTGACCACCGGCGAGTACGATGAGTGGGGCAATCCCGAACAGGCGGAGTTCTATCACACCATTCGCCAATACAGTCCGTATGACAACATCGAGGCCAAAGCCTATCCGCATTTGCTGGTCACCACCGGTCTGCACGATTCACAGGTGCAGTATTGGGAACCGGCTAAGTGGGTGGCGAAACTGCGTGAGCTGAAAACCAATGATTCGCTGCTGTTACTTTGCACCGAGATGGATTCTGGCCACGGCGGTAAATCGGGCCGCTTCAAAGCGTATGAAGGGGTGGCGCAGGAGTTCACTTTCCTGATTGGCCTGGCGCAGGGCAGCTTGCCAGACCGCGTCGATTACTGATCGCTCTTCACATACTTGCGCAGCGCCTGCCGTAACGGTGGGCGCAAATCACGCACATTTTCCAGCACCCAGCGCAGATAGCCGGGATCTTTACGCGCGATACTGCCAATACTCTGACCGCGATATTTGCCGAACGGGAACACATCGCCGCTCACGGGCGCGGGCTGGCACAAATTCGCCATCTGCTCGGCGTTCCAGCCGGAGGTCTCCATAATGCGGATCAGCAGCGCAGCGGTGACGTAGCAGTCATACAATGCGCGGTGCGCATGCAGTTCGGCCGGTGGCGTGACATCCAGCTTCAGGCTGTGGCGCAGCGCCTGATTGCCATATTTGATGCCTGGCCACAGCTGACGCGCCAGCGTCATGGTGCAAATCCATTCGCCCGGCATAGTGGGCAACATGCGGCGATCAAAACTGGCGTTGTGCGCCACGTAATGCGGACTGCCGTGATAGCGGCCAATCGCTTCTTCGATAGTGGGTTTTCCCATCACCATCGCTTCCGTAATGCGATGTACCGCCATCGCCTGACGACTGATGGGGCGATCCGGGCAGATTAAGTCGCTCATCGGATTGACGATCTGACCATCAATGACATCCACCGACGCCACTTCCACCACGCCACCCTGCAGGCCGCAGGTTTCGGTATCAATTACACGTAACATAAATTACTTCTGCTTCGGTTCGTAGGGCAGGCGCGACAGGCTAAGCGAAGCCTGGCGATAGTTCATTAAGCGCTGACGAAACCAGTCACGCAGCGCTTCGGGCTGCTCGCGTTCCACCATTTCGGCAATCACCGGCATATTGTAGCGCTCTTTGAATGCAACGCCCGCGGCGGCCAGATCGACATTGACTTTGTCTTTCTCTTCCTGCGAGAGCAGGGCAAGGTTTTGGCTCATGCTTTTCTCCTGATAAACAGGGGCAAAAGTAATGGTTTCGGACCCTGGGATCAAGCGGATTGGATCGCACCGCAAGTCTCGACACCTGCGGATCGGCGGCGTATCCTGCTGCCACGTTTGCGGTGGTTTGCCGCATTTAATAGGGAAGAAGTCATGAAGAAAACTGCGTTCAACGCTGTCGTCGCGCTACTTCTGGCGTCATCAACGCTGGCCTTCAGCCAGGTTGCTATGGCACACGCTCACCTGAAAACCCCGGTCCCAGCCGACAAAGCGGTGGTGGAAACCTCCCCGCAGAATTTAACGTTGACCTTTACCGAGGATGTTGAAGCGGCATTCAGTGGCGTGGATGTGCTCAATGCACAACATCAACCGGTGGCGGTTGGAAAAGCCAAACTCAACGATAAACAACACGATCAGCTGATTGTACCGATCAGCCAGCCGCTGCCGTCGGGCAACTACCAGGTGAACTGGCATGTGCTGTCCGTTGATGGACATAAAACTAAAGGCAGCTACACCTTCAGCGTGAAGTGATTGATGAGTTTGAGCACGCTGTGGATTGGACTGCGAGCGCTGCATTTTATGTCGGTGCTGCTGCTCGCCGGTAGCGCCTTTTATACCGCTCTACTGGCGCCGCGCCGCTATCGTCCGCTGCTATCACAGCGTTTAGCTTTACTTCTCCGTACCAGCGCGCTGCTGAGTTTATTCAGCGCCCTGTTGATGCTGGCAACGCAAACCGGCTTGATGAGCGGCGACTGGCGTAATGTCAGTGACAGCGCAACCTGGCAGGCGGTGCTCAGCACGCGCTTCGGCCGGGTTTGGCGTTTGGAAATCGCTTTCGCACTGCTGAGCACGTTAGCGCTACTGCTGCGTGGCACACTGCGGCAAAATCTGCTGCTGTGCAGCGGCCTGTTGCAGTTGGTGGCGTTAGCCGGTGTTGGCCACGCCGCGATGCGCGATGGCTGGCCCGGATTGCTGCAACAAGGCAATCACGCGCTGCATTTGATTGCGGCTGCATTCTGGGCGGGCGGGTTAATGCCGCTGTTATTATTGATGCGTGAAGCGCGGCAGATCGCTTATCGCACCGATGCGATTCGCTGCATGATGCGCTTCTCACGTTACGGTCACCTGGCGGTGGCGCTCGCGCTGCTGACGGGCACCATTAATAGCGTGCTGATTGCCGGATCGCCGTTGCATTGGCAAGCCACGCTGTGGAGCGAACTGCTGGTGGTGAAAGTGCTGCTGGTCATGCTGATGATCGCTATTGCGCTGACCAATCGCTATCTGCTGGTGCCGCGCTTTCGCCTGGCGGCCAGTAGCGCAGCGCATCTGTTTATTCGCCTGACGCAGCTTGAGCTGCTGCTGGCCATTATTGTAATTGGGTTGGTGAGCGTGTTTGCCACGCTGTCACCGGCCTGAATGTAACATTCAAGAAGATGAAATGAGGTCGATATTTTGCTGAAGAAACTGATTCCAGCTTGCGTATTGATGGCGCTGTGCAGCCAGGCGATGGCGGCACAGATTATTACCGTCAGCCGTTTTGAGATTGGAAAAGACAAATGGCCTTTTACCCGCGAAGAGGTGATGTTGACCTGCGAGAAAGACGGCGCGCTGTTTGCGATTAACCCGGGCACTTTGTTGCAGTATCCGCTCAACGATAAAGCCTTTGCGCGCAAAACGGCCGGGCAGGGCACGCTGCAATCGATCGACACCATTGTCGCCGTTGATAAAGCCCATCCAGGCCAGAAAATGAGTCTGCAACCGATCATCGACCGCGCGCAGCAACTCTGCGGTAAGTAATCCCATATTCTCAGGCGTAGCGCACAATTCTGCCACTACGCTTGCTTCCTCGTTCTGTCACCACGATCACAGAGTTGTCACCTTTCGCAACCAAACCGCATGATTGGCTGGAAAACCAGCAATCCTGGTCTACCTTTAAATGGCAAGGCGTCCTCGCCTGCAAAAATGCCAACTTTTAGCGCACGGCTCCCAAAGAGCCATTTCCCTGGACCCGATACAGGAATCGTATTGGGTCTTTTTTTATCTGCATAATAATGAATTGTCTGCACGCGTTAGGCTTACCTTTATGCTGGCATCTACACTTAATTCTCTAAGCAACTCAGGAGGATTTATGTCTGATAGACCGATCGAAGCGGATGAGCTTGAAGAAGATACTAAGGTGAAGCCGGATGAGCATGAAAAAGACGATGAGAGTCTGGCACCGGAGTCAGGCGACAAGCAGCCTGATTGATGATTAAACCCACTTCGGTGGGTTTTTCTATTTTCTGTTTTTCTTTTTTATATGAAATAAAAATTTTTTTACCTTGCTACCTGGTAAGATAAATGCGTTAATGCGTCGTCGGTCTGAATAGCAGACAGTTAGAAGGTTAGTTCCCATTGTATTTCTCATCCCGGTTAGTGCCGCTTCAAGCCCTTTCTCTTTGAGTCTTATCCTAAGTTCTGATTCGTATCTGCAACTCGGCCCTTACGCCAATAGGCTCATTTAAAAGGTAAAAATTATGTCTAATAAAATTCTTGGAACGGTAAAATGGTTCAACTCAGAAAAAGGCTTCGGCTTTATTTCTCCTGAAAATGGCAGCAAGGACGTTTTCGTCCACTTCTCAGCCATTCAGGGCACTGATTATCGCTCACTTGATGAAGGTCAGCGTGTTGAGTTTTCAGTTGAAGATGGTCCAAAAGGTCCGTCTGCAACAAATGTATTAGGTCTGTAATTATTCGCATTTATAATCGTTTAAGATGTCCGCATTGCCAGAGTTCACAATATCGCACCTCCGCGTTCGATATTACGAAAATGAACCCACATGGCGCTAAATGTATTTTCTGCAAATCATCAATGATTGTGTTGAAAACTGCGTAATAGCGGATATTCTGCCCTGATAATTATCAGGGCTTATCAGGCAATTGCCTGATATCAGAATCATTAGCACTGCTCAGGCAGTGCTTTTTTATTTTAAATACCCCCGCACATCTTCACTTATTCCCACGTTTACCCTCTTACCCACATGCTACTTTTTCTCTTATTCCGAAATAAATTACCGTCGTAGAGAGAATCTTGCGAGATGCACAAGCCCGTTATCCTGATCGCCTTGCTGCTGAGTGGTTGCGCACTGAAACAGTATCCGCAGTCCGCCAAAGTGAGCGATGCCGAAGCGCAAACCTATGACTGTGCAGCACTGAATCAGGAGATCGCTAAAAGCCAAAGCGTTCAGCAGCAGATTGATAAAACCGGTGAGTTTGATGCGCTAACGGTATTAGGATTCGTCGGGGATTTTGGTATCGGTAACGGCATTGCAAAGGTCAGCGCTAACAGCAAAGTGAAGGCGCGCCTGGAGCAGTTGCAGAAACTGCAATCAGTGCGTTGCGCGCACGGTGCAACTTAATAATTAGCCTTCTGAGCATCTACCCCGACAATTTTGCGGTCAAATAGCTGCAGCCAGCATGCATGAAAAATGGTATAAAGTTGGCGCATCTGTTTTATTGCCGGTTAATAAGGATCCTTCATGGCAAACACACAATATCTTCTTTGGGTAATGATTGGCACGTTAACTCTGCTTTGTATCTTTATTGGTGTGGTCGTTGGGCGGGCAAAAACGCCGCGTATTGGAACAATGACTTTCGCGGGTTTATTAGCCTTCTTCTTAGTGGCGATATTTTTAATTACTCGCTAAAGCATTGAACGCTGTAACGAGCAATATTTGCTGGGATCATTTCTGTACAGTGTCCCAGCGACTACCATTACGGATGTGCCCCCAGCGTGGGATAATCTCCTGTTCTAACTGATAAATCAGAGCAAGGATGAGATTAAGATTATATCGCGTGACTTCATTATGATGAGTGATGCAAGGCGATGCTGATTCGATCAAATTGAAGTTTTGATATTTTTCAAGCAACTCCAGGTGAGGCAGAATCTCCTGTTCACGCTGATAATCAGCGAGAGCAGTAAATAGGTAAATATTCTTGTCCGTTTGGCGATCGCGTCGAATAGCGTTCGGCAAAAGCTTATTTAATAGCGAGATGGCTGCGGGCGTTGTCGATCCCATCATTGCGTCACCCACATTCGGCCACATTGTGGCTGCATAATCCCCGAGATAAAACTGTGGTACGGCAGTAATGATATTTTTAATATTATGCCTAACACCGAAATAGAGCGCCGCGCTGCCACCTTTTGAGGCGCCAACTATGGAAACGTTTGAGGGTGTTGTCAGCTCAATTACCGAGCGAATAAGCTGGCTTACCCCATGCTCAATTTCAAAATTCATATTGTTGCACAGATAGTAAGCGGGCAAGCCGTTGAAATCATCCTTAATCCACAACACCGCCGATTGAGTATGCTCCAAAAGGGTGAAATCGTAGATGGTGGGATCAGGAAGGTTAAACCCTGACATCACAATCAATAAATGCTGATTGTCTACTGAAGCCGGTTTATAGCGATAGTGTATATCGAGATGAGGGCGAAAATTAAAAATGCAATCAGTCACGGTCAGCGGCTCAGAGAAGGAATTCGCCCAAGACAGGCGACCAATTTGTCTGATAATTAAGAATGGCGATAGATGGAATAACGACGTGGCAGCATCCTGCCGCCACGAGAATATTCAGAGCGGTTTACGCGCGGCTAGCAAGAACATCATCGGGCGATCGCGTTCTTCCGCCAGCGCGGGATTGAGTGCAACCATCTCTTCGCTCGGGCCCCATTCATCAAGATGCACGATCTCAAATCCTGCGCCAATTAACGCATTGATCCAGGTTGCCAGCTTGCGATGTTGCTTCTTCACGCCATCGGCAAACCAGTTGCTGATGCGTTCCCCTTCCTGCTGGTAATGATTAACTGGCCAGCTGCGCTGCTGCTGTTCATCCACAATCCACTGCTGTTGAGTAGGTGCAGTGTAAATCGGATGCTCACAGGAAAACACCAGCGCGCCGCCCGGCGTTAGCGCCTCAAACACGGTTGCGAAGAGTGCGTCAATATTGCTGAGGTAGTGCAGCGCCAGCGAACTGTAGGCGAGATCATAGGATTCGTTCAGTTGCAGCGATTCTAAATCGGCGCGCTGATAGCGAATCCCGGTTCCCTGCGTCATGGTCGCGGCTTGCGCTAACATCTTCTCGGAAACGTCCAGACCCAGCACCTCACGCGCGCCTTGCTGCTGCGCGTAGCGGCAAAACCAGCCGTAACCGCAGCCGAGATCCAGAATACGTTTATCATGCAGGTCGGGTAGTAGCGCACGCAGTGCGGGCCACTCTGGCGCGCCGTCTAATCCCTTAACGGAACGTGGCAAGGTGGCGTAACCGGCAAAAAAAGTGGGGTTGTCGTAAATATTCTGGCTCATACAGGCTCCTTTATATGATGCGCAAAGGAGTTTAGGCGTTTAGCGCGGAATGTAAAGTCGCGTAATTATCCCACAAATAACAGATGTACCAGACGAGCGAGTGATTCCAGCAGCAGCAAGCTACCGATGAAAATAACGATTAATACACCAATGAATTGCTTCCGTCCGCTCATGCTGTTCCCTCCGCTGGCTAACCTTGCCGGACTATACTTTAAGCCGGGCTCACTAAACTTCCAGTCAACCGGGAAAGATTACATGCTTTACCAAAAGGTGAACGCGCAAATGTGGCGAAATATTTGGGTGGTTGGCGATCTGCACGGTTGCCGCGCCCAACTCGATGCGCAACTGCTCAAGCGGGATTTCGATAAGCAGCAGGATCTACTGCTGTCTGTGGGCGATTTAATCGATCGTGGCCCGGACAGCCCCGGCTGCTTAGCGCTGATGCAGGAGCCCTGGTTTCGCTGCGTGCGCGGCAATCATGAGCAGATGGCGCTCGCTGCGCTGGATGGGCGCGACCAAACCTTGTGGATGATGAACGGCGGCGAGTGGTTCTGGCAACTCAAAGGCGCAGCGTTGATTGCTGCGCGCCATGCGTTGAAGCGCTGTGCTGAGTTACCGTTGATCCTGCATCTGGATTTCGGCGATCGCGTGGTGGTGATTGCCCACGCCGATTATCCCGCCAGTCATTATGCGTTAGGGAAAGAGGTTGACTGGCAGCAAGTGGTGTGGAGTCGCGATCGACTGGGACGCCATCAACGCGGCAGTTCAGCCCACATCGATGGCGCCAGTGATTTCTACTTCGGCCACACGCCGTTAGAACAACCGCTCAATGTGGCGAATCAGCATTATATCGATACCGGCGCGGTCTTCGGCAATCGCCTCACCCTGGTGCAGTTGCAGTAACGCTTAGCGGAACAGACGTCCGTCGCGCACCAGTTCACGCGGATAGCTGTTTTTAATCCGATTACCCACTTTCTTCGCCAATCCCAGCGGCTGCTGCTGGTAAGTGACGATCACCTCATCCCGGCTGGGCAACGTGTCCGGATGAATATCCTGACCGCGATACCAGGTTTCCGCTTCTGCATCGGTGAGTTCGAAATCCAGCGCGCTGCCTGGTTGCGTCAACGCCACGACCGCTTCATGCTGCCAGCGATAGCCTTTCGGGAAGGTTTCGGCCAACTTGAGGCCGATGCGCGAGAAGCGCACTTTACCCAGCCAACCCTCCAGCGCCGCCGGGAACAGCCACAGCTCTTTATCGCGCTGCCACAGCGTGTGGTTGTCATCCCACTGCAAGCCGACTTTGGCCGCGGCCTGTTGCACTTCGGCGCTCAGCTTGCGGCTGGCCGGAGAGAAGGGCAGTTTGCCGACTTTGTAGGTTGGCGTTGGCAGCGCGGGAATGCTGGCGGTTTTACGCAGACGCGCAACGAAGAAACCTTCACTATCGAAAATCTGCGGGAATACGTGCAGGAAACCTTCGGCGGTTAACGCCTGATCGGCTCCGTCGAATAAACCGTTCAGCGGCACGATTTCAACCGCGTCGGGATAACGCTGCTGCAACCAATGAATCACCTGCTGATTCTCGATTTGATTCAGTGTGCAGGTAGAGTAAATCAGCGTGCCGCCTGGCTGTAAGGCATGGAAAGCGCTGTCGAGCAGATCGCGTTGGGTTTCCGCAATCGCTTCAGTGCTGGCCAGCGTCCAGTTACGCAACGCATCAGCATCTTTGCGCACCACGCCTTCGCCAGAGCAGGGCGCATCGAGCAGAATGGCATCGAAACGCTCCGGCAGCGCGGCGCCAAATACACGGCCATCAAAATGGGTCAGCGCAACATTGCTGACGCCACAGCGGCTGATGTTAGCGTGCAGCACTTTAACGCGGCTGGCCGAGTATTCGTTCGCCAGAATGGCGCCTTCATTGCGCATCAGCGCGGCCATCTGGGTGGTTTTAGAACCGGGCGCAGCAGCCACATCCATCACCTGACGCGCATCGGGTGCGGCGTCAAACAGCGCGGTAACCGGCAGCATCGAGCTGGCTTCCTGAATGTAGAACAGTCCGCTCAGATGCTCCGCCACGCTACCCAGCGGCAGCGATTCGTCGTCACGCTCGATCCAAAACCCTTCGGCGCACCACGGAATGGGCGATAAGCGCCAGCCATAGTCGGCGGTGCGGGCGAGGAAATCATCCACGCTAATTTTTAAGGTGTTGACGCGTAAGCTGCGACGCAGCGGTTGCTGGCTAATGGCGAGAAAGCGCTGCAGTTCGGCGTCGTCAGCAAGGCTGGCGCGCATCAGCGCGAGGAAATCTTCGGGAAAGCGATCGGACACGGGCATCTACCGGGAAACGAAATGAGCGCGAAGTGTAACACGCGAAAAAGAATCGGGCAGCCAGGCTGCCCGATTTGCTTAAGGTTAATGAGGGTCCGGAATCGCCGTGCCCCAGTCGCGCCACGCTTTCGGCGCTTCATCCTGTAGCAGGAAGTGTTTGTTGGCGCCGGCCTGCGGCGCTAATGGCACCGTCGGCGGCGTGGCAAACTGTACGCCGCCGCGAATGAACTGCTGGAAGGTGCCGGTTTTCAACACGCCGCCTATCAGACCGAAATCGAAGTTATAGCCGGAAGCCAGCCAGAACACCGAATTGTTGCGCACCAGATGCTGGTACTTTTTGCTGATACGCAGCGCGATCTGCACGCGATCCGCCATATTGCCCAGCGACGTTCCGGTGACGGTGCCCACTTCAACGCCCCGGAACAGCACTGGCGTGCCCACCGACAGCGATCCCGCGTCAGCGGCATCGACATATATCGTCAAGCCGTTCAGGTAGCGTGAATCGGTGATGGTGCTTTCCTGCAGTTCAAAGGTGCGCGCCGGCGAACCTTTGCCCGGATCGACGTTGAGATAAGGCTGCAGCAGCGTTTCGATATGGTTAACGCCCGCCGCAGAAATCTCCGGCGACACCACCGAGAAGCGGCTGCCGATGCGCGCGAAGTCCTGCACGTATTCCGGATAAAGCACCGCTTTGGCGACAACCTGATTGTTATCAGAACTCAGCGCCAGTGATTCAACCTGACCAATATTGATGCCGAGATAGCGAATCGGCATGCCCGCCGCCAGTTTGCTGGCATCGAAGGTGTGCAGCGTAATCTGGCTGCCAACTGCACGCGCCGCGGTTTCAGACGAGTAAAGCACGCGTTTCACGCCTTTCGCTGCCTGCGCGCCGGTGAGATTATCGAAACTGATCGCGCCTTTGAGCGCGCGGTTGAGCGGGGACGCTTGTACCGTCAAACCGCTGCCGTTGAGCTGCACTTTCGCGCCACCTTCGGCCCAGAACACGCTCTCGCTGGTCAGCAACTTGCGATACTGCGGCTGGATATGAATCGAGATTTCAAACGCATCCGCGCGCGGCACTACATCCACCACTTCACCGACCTGGAATTTGCGGTACAGCAGCACTGAACCGGCCTGTACATCCGGCAAGCTTTTGGCGGTAAGTTTCAGCGTAGTTGGCGGCTGTTCACCCACGATGCCTTCTTCGGCACGTTCCGCATCCGCATATAAAGGATAACGACTGGAAGGATTGCCTTTCTCGCCAGGAATCAGGCGAATGCCGCCATCTACCCACTCGCGCGCGCTGGCGCCCAGCACTTTCATCCCGTCAAGTCCAAACTTCACATCAAGGCGGCTATTCACCACAAACTTGCTGTCAGCGTGCACCAGATTACGGTGCTCCGGATCGATGGCCGCCACAAAGCTGATGCCATTTTCATCCAGCGTGCGTGAAATCACCTGACCGATTTTCATGCCATACAACATCACCGGCTGGCCGGCATCGATACCGTAGGTTTCCGGCGCGCTGAGTTTTACCGTCAGCACGTCAGGTTTCTGCAGCAGTGTTTCGCTGGCTGGCAACACGGTAAAGTGATCCTGCGGTTCGCCTTCGCCTGGCACCAGTTCAAAAGTATTACCGGTTAACAGGCTGCTGAGATTGGTGTCGGTCAGGCTGATCTTTGGCGTGCGCATTTCAATGCGCGTCCCGCTGCGCATCAAACCGGTTACTGAAGGATCAATCGTCAGCTCGCCGGTGACTTTGCCGCCATCCAGCAGGTTGAGTTTGGTTAAGGTGCCGACTTCCAGTCCCTGATACATCAGCGGTGTGCTATCGGCTTTCAGGTTATCGCCGCTCGGCAGGTTCAGTTTCACTTGCACGCCGCGCTGACTGCGCGCCAAATCCGGATAGAGCTGGTAGTTGGCATCCACCTGAGCTTGCTCGCCGTCATTGGGTGAATCGAAGGCAATCGCGCCATTCACTAACGCGGCCAGGCTTTCCAGCTTCACTTTGGCACCGCTCAGGCTGACATCCGCATCAACGCCGGAAACATTCCAGAAGCGGCTCTGCTTTTTCACCAGATTGATAAAGCGGCGCTCAATCAGCACATCAATGGTGACGCCGTCGGTGCTGTTGTTGAGGCTGTAATCGTAAACGCGACCCACCGGAATTTTGCGGTAATAAACCAGCGAACCGGTGTTGAGCGAGCCGAGGTCGGGCGCGCGCAGGTGGATAAGCAGTTCGCCGGTATTAACGCGATACTTCGGTTGGGTATCGAGTGCGGTGAAGTGATCGCTCTCTTTACCTTTACCCGGCATCATGCCGATGTAGTTACCGCCGACCAGCGCATCAAGCCCGGAGACGCCCGCCAATGACGCTTTCGGCGTCACCAGCCAGAACTGAGTGTCTTCACGCAGTGCATCGCGCATGTCGCTTTTGATGCTGGCTTTAATCTGGATGCTGCGATAGTCATCACTCAGCACAATGCCTTGCACCGTACCCACTTCCACGCCCTGATAACGAATCGGCGTACGGCCTGGCACAATCCCGTCGGCAGTCTGGAAGTTAATGGTGATCGTCGTACCGCGCTCCTGATAGTTGGTCCATAGCAGCCAGCCAGCAATCAGCAGGGCGATGATGGGCAATAACCAGAATGGCGAAATCTTGCGCTTGTTGCGCAGATTGGCGCTAGTCGGTGTAGTCGGCGTTTCCTGTTGCATGTGCATCCCAGATCAGGCGGCTATCAAGCCACTCTACAGCCATAATGGTCAGGACAACGGCGGCACCAAAATAGAAGGCGGCCGGTCCCATGGTGAAAGCCAGCAGCTGATCACGATTGACCAGCGACATGGTTACAGCAATGACGAACAGATCCAGCATCGACCAGCGGCCCACCCAGGTGACGGCGCGCAGCAGGCGAATGCGGGTTTTTAAGCCCTGTTCGCATTTAAAGTGAATGCTGAGTAACAGAGTCAACATCACTAACACTTTGGTAAAGGGCACCAGAATGCTGGCGATAAACACCACCGCGGCCACCGGTATATTGCCCGATGCCAGTCCCAGAATGCCGGAGAAGATGGTGTCTTCACGGCGTGCGCCATTAACATAGACCACCGAAATCGGCAGCAAATTGGCGGGGATCAGCAGCACAATCGAGGCGATGAGCGCCGCCCAGGATTTCTGCAAACTGTGGCGTCGGCGGTAGTCAAGCGGCGTGTGGCAACGCGTGCAGCGCCCACGCTCATCGGCTACACCGGTTTGATGGCAATTCAGGCACACTTGCCACTCTTCAGGCGGGGAGGTGGGCATCGCTTGCGGATAATAGTGTTCCCACAGTTGCTCGACGTTCAGGTGGATCAGCGTCAGCAGGCTCAGCACCGTCAGCGCAATATAGGCCACTAAACCGTAGCCCACTTCCAGTGAGGCGTAATCCTGCACTTTGATCGATGCCACCGCCACGCCGACCAGATAGATATCCAGCATCACCCACTCTTTGAGCTTGTCCATCATCAGCAGGACCGGGCGCAGGTTCATTCCGAGCGCGTTGCCCACCCACAGATAGAGAATGCCGATGACCAGCGTAACCGGCGCGCCAATGGTGCAAAACGCCACCATTGAAGCGGTGAGGTTGTTGCCTTGCTGCGTCATTTGGATTACGCCCTCCAGCAGGCTGGCGTTAATACGCATGCCCAGCAGGCGAATATCAACCAACGGCAAGCTAAAGGCGAACGGCATCAATACGATCATGACCACCGCCATGGCGGTGAGTCGCGTCATCGACCAGTCACGACCGCTCTGAATTTGTGCATGGCAGCGCGGGCAATAGGCTGTCTGATGCGATTTCACATCCGGTAAGGAAAAAAGGGTATCGCATTGCGGACAACGCTGATAACGTGCGTGGGGCAACGTCTGGCTGATAGCGTGAATTTTCATAGGTGACGCAAGTGCCCATCGTTCGTTACGGTTACCGGCATGCTGAGTAGCGCAAAGTTGCCTGCAATATTCGGTGGTACCAGAATACGCTTATCCACCGACTGCTAAGGGTATAGTAACTAACAGAATGATTCACCTTCTGCGCCTGGATTATTAGTGCTTATTTTAACAACTGAGTGACAACAAGGTCACCCCAGTGACGAGTTATGGTTGAACAATGAACAAAAAAGCTTTTTACGAGGATTTGAATCGCGATGTCCGCGCTCTGTTGGCGGGTGAAACCTCGTTCCTGGCCGCGCTCGGCAATTGCAGTGCACTGCTTTTTGAACGTCTGGAAGGCGTGAACTGGGCTGGATTCTATTTACTGACGGAACCGAACACGCTGGTGCTGGGCCCGTTCCAGGGCAAAATCGCCTGCGTACGTATTCCGGTTGGCAAAGGCGTGTGTGGAACCGCGGTAGCCGAGGACAAAGTGCAATTGGTGGAAGACGTGCACGCGTTCCCTGGCCATATCGCGTGTGACGCCGCCAGTAATGCCGAAATCGTGATTCCTCTGAAAGTAAATGGCACCCTCGTGGGTGTTTTAGACATTGATAGTACGGTTTATTCTCGCTTCGATAGCGAGGACGAAGCGGGGCTGATGGCCCTTACCGACGGGCTTTGTGAAGTGCTGGCGGGCAGCGACATCGTAAAATTTATTCAGCTGACGCACAGCTAATCGACTGGATCACATAGCATTTGGCGATGTTGTCATTATAATGTCGCCTGTTCATGCCTGCTCTGGTCGGCAAATCCGTTGTAATCAGGAAATTTCATGGAAAATCAACCTAAGTTGAATAGCAGTAAAGAAGTCATCGCCTTTTTGGCGGAACGTTTTCCGCAATGCTTTAGCGCCGAAGGCGAGGCGCGTCCGCTCAAAATCGGCATTTTTCAAGATCTGGTCGAGCGTGTTCAAGGCGAACTGAGCCTGAGCAAGACGCAACTGCGTTCTGCCTTACGTCTTTATACCTCTAGCTGGCGTTATCTTTATGGCATCAAAGCGGGTGCCATTCGTGTCGATCTCGATGGCAACGCCTGTGGCGTGCTGGATGAGCAACACGTAGAACATGCGCGCAAGCAACTGGAAGAAGCGAAAGCCCGCGTTCAGGCGCAGCGCGATCAGCAGAAAGCGAAGAAGCGTGAAGCCGGTGAAGAGACCGCTGAACGTCGTCCGCGCAAGCCTGCTCCGCGTAAAGCTGCCGAAGGTGATGCAGCGCGTAAGCCACGTCCTCAGGCGCCGCGTGGGGCCGCGACTGAACGTGCAGCCGCACCGCAGCCACCGCGGGCCAAACCTGTCACTGATACCTCAACGTTGCAGCCCGGCCAGAACATCAAAGTGACTGCAGGCAAAGGTGCAATGGACGCTACCATTCTTGAAATTACTAAAGATGGCGTTCGGGTTCAGCTCGCTTCCGGCATGGCTATGATTGTGCGCGCAGAACATTTGCAGTTCTGAAACGGAGGCTGACCCTGGCATGAACAACATTTTAAAGATCGGTATGATCGCGGGCCTGCTTTTAGCAGGCCCCACCTTTGGTGCAGATAATATTACCCGCGCCGACCAGATCCCCCAGCTACACGAAGAGCCACAGCATCCCACCGTCAGCGAACGCGTTACCTCGCGTTTCACCCGCTCTCACTATCGTCAGTTCGATTTGAATCAGGACTTCTCCGCGAAAATTTTTGATCGCTACCTGAATTTACTCGACTACAGCCATAACGTGTTGCTGGCATCGGATATCGCGCAGTTCGCCGATAAGAAAACTACCGTGGGTGATGAGTTCCGCAGCGGTAAGCTGGATGTGTTTTACGATCTCTACAATCTGGCGCAGAAACGCCGCTTTGAGCGCTATCAATATGCGCTGAGCGTGCTGAATCGCCCAATGAATTTCACCGGCAATGACACCATTGACATTGACCGGGCAAAATCGCCATGGCCAAAGAGCGTCGATGAGCTCAACGCGCTGTGGGATGCCAAAGTTAAATATGACGAACTGAGCCTGAAACTGGCCGGTAAAGATGAGAAAGAGATCCGCGAAACGCTGACCAAGCGTTACAACTTTGCCATCCGTCGTCTGGCGCAAAGCAACAGTGAAGATGTGTTCCAGCTGGCGATGACCGCATTCGCGCATGAAATCGACCCGCACACCAACTATCTTTCGCCGCGCAATACCGAGCAATTCAACACCGAAATGAGCCTGTCGCTGGAAGGTATCGGCGCAGTGCTGCAGATGGATGACGATTACACGGTGATCAACTCGATGGTCGCAGGCGGTCCGGCGGCGAAGAGTAAAGCGATCAGCGTGGGCGACCGCATTGTCGGTGTCGCTCAGCCGGGCAAACCGATGGAAGATGTGATTGGCTGGCGTCTGGATGATGTGGTTTCAAAAATCAAAGGACCGAAAGGCAGCAAAGTACGCCTGGAAATCCTGCCTGCTGGCAAGGGCACCAAAACCCGCACCGTGACGCTGACGCGTGAAAAAATCCGTCTGGAAGATCGCGCGGTAAAAGGCACCGTGCATAACGTCGGCAAACAGAAAGTTGGCGTGCTCGACATTCCTGGCTTCTACGTTGGCCTGACTGACGATGTGAAGGTGCAGCTGCAGAAACTGCAGAAGCAAAACGTCGACAGCGTGGTGATCGATCTGCGTACCAACGGCGGTGGCGCGTTGACCGAAGCCGTTTCACTTTCGGGCCTGTTTATTCCAAGCGGTCCGGTGGTGCAGGTGCGTGATAACAATGGCCGCGTGCGTGAAGACAGCGATAACGACGGCATCGTCTATTACAAAGGTCCGCTGGTGGTGCTGGTCGATCGCTTCAGTGCTTCGGCTTCTGAGATCTTCGCTGCGGCGATGCAGGATTACGGCCGTGCGCTGATTGTCGGTGAGCCGACCTTCGGTAAAGGCACCGTGCAACAGTATCGTTCGCTGAACCGTATCTACGATCAGATGCTGCGTCCAGAGTGGCCAGCGCTGGGTTCTGTACAGTACACCATTCAGAAGTTCTACCGCATTAACGGTGGCAGCACGCAGCGTAAAGGCGTAACGCCAGATCTGCTGATGCCAACCGGCGTTGAAGCGGCAGAAACCGGCGAGAAGTTCGAGGACAACGCGCTGCCTTGGGACAGTGTGAATGCGGCAAGCTACACCAAAACCGGCGATATCGCGCCGCTGGTACCGCAGCTGACCAAAGAGCACGCCGATCGCATCGCTAAAGATCGCGAGTTCCAGTACATCATGAAAGATATTGCGCGTTTCGATGCGATGAAAGACAAGCGTAATATCGTGTCGCTCAATCTTGCCCAGCGTGAGAAAGAGAACCGCGAAGATGATGCACTGCGTCTGGAGCGCATTAACGCGCGCTATCAGGCGGAAGGTAAAGCGCCGCTGAAGAGCATCGAAGATCTGCCGAAAGACTATAAAGAGCCGGATCCGTATCTGGATGAAACGGTGAAAATCGCTAACGATATGGCGCAGCTGGAGAAATCTCAGCCTGCTGCCGCAACCGCGAAGTAACCGTCTGGCTTGTGAAATAGCACCGCTTCGGCGGTGCTTTTTTTTACGCTAAAATCGTTGTTAAGCGCCGCTGATGCAGCGATTTGCGCACTTCACTGCCTAATGTAAAGTTATGTCTTTTTAGACACTTAAAGATTAAGGTTGCTTGAAATGCGCGGCGATGACCATAGGATAGATATCCGCGCATATGCGCGTGCACAACTGAGGAAGATTAACGTTTATGATGCGTATTGCTCTTTTCCTGCTCACCAACCTGGCGGTGATGTTGGTATTCGGACTGATTTTGAGTCTGACAGGAATCCAGTCAAGCAGTGTTATGGGTCTGATGATTATGGCAGGTCTGTTTGGCTTCGGCGGTGCGTTTGTTTCACTGCTGATGTCTAAATGGATGGCGTTACGATCCGTTGGCGGTGAAGTCATTGAACAACCGCGTAATGAGACGGAGCGCTGGCTGATGGATACCGTCGGCCGCCAGGCACAACAGGCTGGCATTGCGATGCCGCAGGTGGCGATTTATCACGCGCCCGACATTAACGCCTTTGCGACAGGCGCGCGCCGTGACGCGTCGCTGGTCGCTGTTTCCACCGGTCTGTTGCAAAACATGAGCCGTGATGAAGCTGAAGCGGTGCTGGCGCACGAAATCGCCCATATCGCCAACGGTGACATGATCACCATGACGCTGATTCAGGGTGTGGTGAACACCTTTGTGATCTTCATCTCGCGCATTTTGGCGCAGATCGCTTCCGGCTTCCTGTCGGGTAACCGCGACGGTGAAGAGAGCAGCAACGGAAATCCGATGGTGTATTTCGCGGTCTCGATGGTGTTGGAACTGCTGTTTGGCTTCCTCGCCAGCATCATCACCATGTGGTTCTCACGTCACCGTGAATTCCACGCCGATGCGGGTTCTGCCAAACTGGTTGGACGCGAGAAGATGATTGCCGCACTGCAGCGTCTGAAAACCAGCTACGAGCCGCAGGAGCCAAGCAGCATGATGGCATTCTGCATCAACGGTAAAAATAAATCGTTGAGCGAGCTGTTCATGTCGCATCCGCCGCTCGATAAACGTATCGAAGCGCTGCGTAGCGGTGAATACCTGAAGTAGTCGTTAATAGACAGAAAAAAGGGCGCCAGATGGCGCCCTTGCTGTTTCTATGACTCAGCAGCCTGCCTCGACTGCGTCATGCGCGCCAGGCTCACTACGGCAGCGACGCTGGCAAAGCTACCCGCTAGCAGCAGTGAGGCGTGTGTACCGCTGTCGTTGAACAGATTAAACATTAGCGCCACTAGCGCCGCGCCGCTGCTTTGTCCCACCAGACGCGCGGTACCCAGCATTCCGCTGGCACCACCGCTGCGGTTACGCGGTGCTGCGGTGATGATGGTGTGATTGTTAGGCGACTGGAACAGGCCGAAACCGGCACCGCACAGCATCATGCGCCAGATGATATCAACGTCAGTTGGCTGCGTCGGTAAAAGCGCCAGCAGGAACAGACCGGCAGCGAACATCGCTAATCCCAATCCGCCTAATAATCCGGCATGGAACTTCTCGATCAGGCGACCTGCAATGGGTGCCATCACCATGGTTGCCAGCGGCCACGGCGTGAGCAGCAAGCCGGTTGCCACTTCATCCCGGCCCAGCACATTTTGCAGGAAGAACGGCAACGCCACCATCGCCAGCATCTGCGCGCAGAACGAGCAAATTGAGGTGCCGATCGACAGCGAAAAGATCGGAATGCGCAGCAAGTCCACCGGCAGCAATGGCACCGGCATCGCTAACTGGCGACGAACGAAAACAATGCCCACCAGCACCAATGCCACCAATTCGGCCACAATCAGCCAGCCGTTTTGCCCCTGCGAGAAACCGCTCAGTGCCGATATGAGCAGGCCAAAGAACAGCGCATTCATCACGGCGCTTGGCACGTCGAATTTCTGTTGTTTGGCTTTCTGGGTGTTATCTGGCAGGAAACGCAACGCCAGCCACAGCGCAACGATGCCGAGTGGAATGTTGATCAGGAACAGCCATTTCCAGCTGGCAACAGACAGGATCGCCGCCGCTACGGTTGGACCGGCCGCGCTGGAGACCGCAACAATCAGCGAATTGATTGCCATACCGCGCCCGAGGAAGCGCTGCGGATAGATGATGCGGATCAGCGCCGTGTTCACGCTCATCAATGCGGCACCACCAAAGCCTTGCAGCACACGCGCCAAGGTCAGCGTATTCAACGTTGAGGAGAGGGCGCAAAACAGTGAGGTAGCGATAAACAGCGCGAGTCCAACCTGATAGACGCGGCGGTAGCCGAGCATATCGCCGAGAAACGACAGCGACAGCAGCGAAATAACGATGGCGATTTGATAGGCGTTAACAATCCAGATCGATTCGGCTGGGCTGGCATTCAATTCACGCGCAATGGTTGGTAAGGCCACGTTGGCGATAGCTCCATCCAGCACTGCCATCATAATACCGAGCGCAATGGTGATGATCGCGCCATAGCGATGTGGAAAGGGTAATCCATCCTGGGCAACAGTAGAAGGCATAAGTAAAGTAAGTAAAGAGAGTGAATATCATCATGCTAATCAATTCGCTGCCGAAAAGCACCGCATTCATTGACATAAAATTACGTGTGGATGTGTCACTTAGCGTCAGTCGTTGCCGCCATCAGGCTGAAACGCATATACTGGCGCTTCTGTTCCGTTTTTTTTGAAACACTGTCAAAAAGGATACGCGCCATGGCGAGCAGTGATAATGATAAACAGCCAGACTCGGTTTCATCAGTGATGAAAGTGTTTGGCATTCTGCAGGCGCTGGGCGAAGAGCGCGATCACGGCATCACCGAATTGTCCCAACGCGTGATGATGTCAAAAAGTACCGTTTATCGCTTTTTACAGACCATGAAATCGCTTGGCTATGTGGCGCAGGAAGGAGAAAGTGAGAAATACTCGCTGACGCTCAAGCTGTTCGAACTCGGCGCCAAAGCGTTGCAGAACGTTGATCTGATTCGTAGCGCCGATATTGAGATGCGTGAGCTGTCGCGTCTGACTAAAGAAACCATTCACCTCGGCGCGCTGGAAGAAGACAGCATCGTCTACATCCATAAAATCGATTCTCTTTATAACCTACGTATGTATTCACGCATCGGCCGCCGCAATCCATTGCACACCACCGCGATTGGTAAAGTGCTGCTGGCATGGCGCGATCGCGCTGAAGTGCAGGAGATCCTCAGCGAAGTGGAATTCCGCCGCAGTACCGCGAAAACCATTGTCACTGCAGAAGCGTTGCTAGCGGTGTTGGATCAGGTAAAAGTACAGGGATTTGGCGAAGATAATGAAGAGCAGGAAGAGGGCTTACGTTGCATCGCGGTGCCGGTATTTGACCGTTTTGGCGTGGTGATTGCGGGGCTAAGCATCTCGTTCCCCACCATTCGTTTTTCCGAAGAAGCCAAAAATGAATATGTGGCGATGCTGCATCGTGCGGCGCGCAATCTGTCTGAACAAATGGGCTACCACAACTATCCTTTCTGAAATGAAAAACGGGCTGTTGCCAGCCCGTTTCAACGCTTAATTGTCGACCACTTCGCCACTTTTCTTCAGCAGTGGACAATCCGTTACGCCAACGATACCGCTGTCTGTGTGCAGATACTGTGCCGTAATCATACCGCGTGCGGTCAGATAGCTGCATTGCAGCCCAAGTCCCGCCGCATTCTTATTGCTGCCGGTGAGTACGCCATAGCCGGTCAGCAGCATCGCTAACCAAATTAATGCCACCAGCATAATCGTCCGAATAAGTAGTTTCATCTTATCTCCTTGTGATACACAACGCAGCGCATCCAACGTTGCTGCGAATCTACTGTAGCAGCATGCCGCGCTTTAGCCATCTAATCGATCAGAGATAACTGAAAGAGAGGGCAGGCGGGATAATCTGCTTTCCGTCGCTACCCATTATCTTTTGCGTCGGCAGCGAGTAGAATCAGCGGCGGAGTAGATGTTTGATTTTTGACTATAGAGGCAGTTATGAACGAATTAGCCGCAAACACCAGCCCGCTATTTAACTATGGCGTTCTGGCCATCATCATTCTTGTGGCCTTTATTGTCTGGTTCTTTGTCAACCGGGCTAGCGTGCGCGCCAGTGAGCAGATCCGTTTGCTGGAAGCCGTTATCGAAGAGCAAAAGAAACAGAATGCGCTCCTGCGCCGTCTGGTTGACGCACAGCCATCCACAGCAAAACCACCAGCGGATGAAGACGCGGATGAAAAACGCGATTTTATTCGGATGATCCCGGAACGTTAAGCCGTTAAAAGGGGTGAAATAATCGCCATTATGGCAACCGCTGCGCACTGAAATGGTGCGTGGCGGGATAATGACTTTTAGTAAATTCCCTTCTAAGCCAGGTATGAATAGCAACAATCCCTGCCCGAATGAATATCAACTAAGATTTATCCTAAGGAGTTTTTGTTAAATCAAGCTCTTCAATGTTCTTTTTAACATTTAATTGTTGGGTAGATAGTTAAAATTGAGATAAATGCCACCTAATGTTAATGCGTTTATATGGGGCGCATATTATTGGTTTCTCCTGATTTTGGTGCAAAGCAATTAATAACTTATACCTGAGAAAACTATTTGTACAAGATTTGAACGGCGCGCAGTTGTTGTGTGGCGAGCGAAATTTCAGTGGAATATCTTATTGATGCCATATTAGTGCAATATTTTTGTCGTACTGTTAACCCTAAAATTGTACCAATATAGACATTACCGCTGCGCTTGACTAAGCGGCAATCAAGCGCTAACTATACTGACTGATAACCTTTTTTTGCGCACCTTCCGCGCTGGGTGTCAATATGTTGATTGATGAAGTGCCGCGCCAATTAACTAATTATGTGCGTCACGTCGATCACCGTTTAAAAATGGCTTGCCATTAATTTACGGATATGTGATAACAAATCGTAGGTCAAACGAGGTACAGTTCTGTTTATGTATGGCATCTTCAGTAAAGAAGTTACGAGTAAAGACGTTGACGTTGAATACCGCTTCCTTGCCGAACCTTAAATTAGTGCCTCATTCAGTAATGTCTCTGGTTTATCTGTAAGTCTGCCTGCGGGCAATATAATCATTGAAAGGAAATTTGCGAAATGGCAAAGATTAAAGGTCAGGTTAAGTGGTTCAACGAGTCTAAAGGTTTTGGTTTTATTACTCCTGCTGATGGTAGCAAAGATGTATTCGTACACTTCTCTGCAATCCAGGGCAATGGTTTTAAAACTCTGGCCGAAGGCCAAAGCGTTGAGTTCGAAATCCAGGATGGCCAGAAAGGTCCTGCTGCGGTCAACGTTACCCCAATCTGATTTCGCCCTCAGGCTCGGTGCCATGCACCACTGAAACGAATCCTAAAGCCCCGTTCACTGAACGGGGCTTTTTCTTTTATTCTTTCTGTAGCCAGATGATCAGGGTAAACTGCGCCGCGAATTGCTAACCCGGAGTTGTCTATGTCTTTGATTTGCCCACTTTGTCATCAGCCTTTATTGCAGCAGGCTAATAGCTTCCGCTGTGATGCAGGTCATCAGTTTGATCAGGCGAAAGAAGGGTACGTCAATTTACTGCCGGTGCAGCACAAAGGTTCGCGCGAACCGGGCGATAGCGCCGAGATGCTGCAGGCACGACGCGCCTTCCTCGATGCCGGACACTATCAGCCGTTGCGCGCGGCTGTCGCCGGGATCCTCGCGCAGCATCTGGGTGAGCAAGGTACACAGCTGTTAGATCTCGGATGCGGGGAAGGTTATTACACTGCGGCGATGGCCGATGCGTTACCGCAGGCGCAACTCTTTGGTCTGGATGTGGCGAAAGCAGCGATTCGCATGGCAGCTAAACGCTATCGTGCGGTGAAATTCTGCGTGGCGTCCAGCCAGCGTTTACCTTTTGCCGATGCTTCTCTGGATGGCGTGGTGCGCATCTATGCGCCCTGTAATGAAGATGAGCTGAGCCGCGCGATCAAAGCGGGGGGTTACCTGCTAACGGTTACGCCGGGACCGCATCACTTACAGCAATTCAAGGCGCTGATTTATCGCGAAGTGCAGCTGCACGCGGCGGAAGAGAAGGTGTATGCCGGCTTCAGGCAGGTCGATCAACAAAACCTGAATTACAGCATGACGTTGAGCGGAAGTGAGGCGGTGAGCTTATTGCAGATGACGCCATTTGCCTGGCGTGCACGTGAAGAAGTGTGGCAGAACCTGGCGGCATCCAGCGAGTTTAACTGTGATGCCGACTTTGTGCTGACGTTATGGCAGCGCGATTAACGCGCTTCCACCAGCGTATTGTAGATCCGTTCCAGGTCATCAAGCTGTTTGACTGCAATCAGCAGGCGGCGCTGCTCCAGTTGCATCACCAGAATGCCATCCTCTGACAGATTCATACTCTGAATGCGACCGTAGTCGATCCACACGCTGCCAAAAAACAGTCCATTTTCCTTCATCAACAGCTTCGGGCTGCGCACCCAGAATAACCAAATCGCCATAAAGCACAGCACCATCAGCAAATTGGTGGTGAGTTGTGTGCCATGTTTATCAATGTTGTTCCACAGCAGAATCAGCAGCAGCACCACGAAAATGGCGCTATCGATTTTATGGCGACGGCGCAGTGCGACGCGCAGTTTTGTAGGGCCATTGCGGCGCGGCAGGATCGCTTCATCATAAATGGCGAACAGAACGAAGCCTGCAATCAGCAGGGCGATCAGGGCGTCAGTCAGTGACATAAGATGTTCTTCCTCAAGCGAAATTATCTCAACGTGGGCGCTCAGATAATGCCGCTCAATAATAGCCGGGAGCAGGGCTCCCGGCGGGGTGATTACAGACCGAGCAGGCCGATCCAGTAACCGAAGATACCGAGGGCGAAGAAGCCGACGATAATCCACAACGCATTCACCTTACGACGCAGCAGCCACATACAGCCAAAGGTTAGCAGCAGTGGAATCAGGCCTGGCATCAGCTGATCGAGGATAGATTGCACCGTAGTAACCGTGGTTTTACCGGTCTGGTCGGTGATGCGTGACACCACCAGCGGCACATTCACATGCGTCCACTTGTTAACCAAGGCCCCCATGACAAAGAGGCCGAGAATCGACGCGCCCTCCGTCAGTTTCTGCAGGAAACCGCCGCCCATATCGCTGACGATATCAACGCCTTTACGGTAGCCGTACGCCACACCGTAATAACGCGTCAACAGACGCACGGCGTTAAACAGGATGAAGAACAGCAATGGACCCAGCAGGCTACCGCTCATCGCGATACCGGCACCCAGCGCAGCAAACACCGGACGCACGGTACCCCAGAAGATCGGGTCACCCACACCCGCCAGCGGACCCATCAGACCCACTTTGATGCCGTTAATCGCCGCATCATCAATCGGCGCACCGTTGGCACGCTGCTCTTCCATCGCCATGGTGACGCCCAGCACCGGCGCCGCTACGTAAGGATGGGTGTTGAAGAACTCGAGGTGACGTTTAATCGCCTGTTTACGTTCGTCGTTATTTTCTGGATAGAGGCGACGAATCACCGGTACCATTGAGTAGCAAAAACCCAGCGCCTGCATACGTTCAAAGTTCCACGAACCCTGAAACAGGTTAGAGCGCAGGAACACACCGCGGACATCGCCGGGGGTGAGTTTCTTTGGAGTGTTAGTTGTATCAACCATGATTTCACCTGTTCCTAGTCGAGTTCGTTATCGAGGTCATTGTTTGCAGGACCGCTGGTTGCAGCACCTGCAACGCGGTTATATTTCGGTGCCAGCTGGATATACAGCACCGCCATCACCACGCCAATCACGCCAAGCGCAACCAGGTTAAAGTTGGTGAAGGCTGCAGTAACGAAGCCAAGGTAGAAGAACGGCATCAGGTAGCCCGCGCGCATCATGTTGATGACCATCGCGTAACCCACCACCACGATCATGCCGCCGGCGATGTTCAGGCCGTTGGTGACCACGTCTGGAATTGAGTTCAGCAGTTCCTGAACCACGTGAGTACCGACAGAAATCGCCACGATCAGTGCTGGGATGGCAATACGCATCGCCTGCAATACCAGCGCGGATACGTGGATCCAGCTGATCGCCGTCAGGTTGCCTTTCTCGGCTGCCTTATCGGCGGCATGCTGGAAGGCCACGGTGATGGTACGCACGATGATGGTCAGAACCTGACCGGCCGCAGCCAGCGGAATCGCCAGCGCGATACCGGCGCCCACGCTTTGACCACCGGCAATAACCAGAATGGTTGAGATAATCGAAGCCAGCGCCGCATCCGGTGCAACGGCCGCACCGATGTTCATCCAGCCCAGTGCAATCATCTCCAGCGTACCGCCGATGATGATACCGGTTTTCATATCACCGAGGACCGCACCAATTAAGGTACAAGCCACCAGCGGACGGTGGAACTGGAACTCATCAAGAATCGATCCCATCCCGGCAATACAGGCCACAATAAATATCAAAATGATTTGTAGCGTGGTTATCTCCATTGCATTTCTCCTCTGCAAGGTCTCTAAAATTCGCCCACGTATGCAGGCAAAGGGCGAACTACGGATTGACCTTGGCGATCAGGTCCATCATTTTCAGTCGCTGATCGCTGGACACTTTACGTACTTCCAGTTCGATACCGCGCTCATTAAGTTTGCGAAACGCCGTGATATCTTTTTCATCCACCGATACCGCGTTGTTCACCTGCGTTTTGCCCTGACGGAACGCCATGCCGCCAATATTGACCGACTTAATGTCCACGCCTTGCTCGACAATCCTCACCACATCGGTGGGATTGGTGAACAGCAGCATCACCTTGTCATTGCCATATTTCGGGTTGTTCCACACGCGAACCATCTTATCGACATCCACCACGTGCGCGGTAACGCCCGGCGGGGCCACCTGCGTCAGCAGCGTTTTGCGCACATGATCGTTCGCCACTTCATCAGACACCACGATGATGCGGGTAACGTTGGTCTCTTTGGTCCAGCGCGTGGCCACTTGGCCGTGAATCAAGCGGTCATCAATACGCGCCAGGCCGATTTTCATGTGATCGCCTGCAGCCATTGGTTTTTGCGGCTGAGCAGGCGCTTTCGCTGCAACCGGAGCAGGCGCAGCTGCGGCTTGCGCTGGCGTTTCAGTTTTGAGGGCTTTAACGCCTTCACGACCGGCCTCTACCGCGATGTGAATCAGTTCTTCCAGCGATGGGTTGTCATCACGTCCCATCAAGGTTTCCACCAGCATCGGGATGTTGACGCCAGCGATGACATCATAGCCATCCTTATCCACCACAATGCGGCTGGCCGCATTAAATGGACTGCCACCCCAGGTATCGACCAGGAACAACACGCCCTTTGACGTGTCGAGATCGGCCAGCCGCGCCTGATACTTTTCGATTAGCGTTTCTGCATTTTCGCCGGGAACGAAATCAATCCATCCGACATTTTCCTGCTCACCCAACAGCATCTCTGCTGTTTTAAGCAACTGTTCTGCCGCCCAGCCATGTGTACCAATTACAATAGCAATGGTCACTTGCTACCTCCGTTCGCGTGAGAGATTCTCTGGCATTGCCGGGAATCATTGAAAATTACCGTTAGTGTTTCAGGTGGATCGTTAATGATGTGATAGAGAAAAAGCATCAATAAATAAAACGCAACAATCCGCTGCACAGCGATAAGGTCGCGATTTATTTTAGTGATCGAAAAAATAAATTATGTGATGTTTGTCAGCTATTTCGCGCGTAACGGTGCTAATGTGCACTTTTGTTCGATATTCCTGCGTTAACGTAGATATTTGTAAATGTAATAAATTTTTTTGACGTCGTTGATGTAACTGATACATTAGCGTTCTGTTTTTTATTCAGGAGTACCGGGCTTCAGCTCACCTTTATGGACCGTCACCGACGTCGCTCAACATGTTCTCAGCGCTTTGTCGCGCCCGCTTCCACGCTCTTCAGCGTTATCACCGCCTGTAACGATCTCTCGTCTCGCCCTCTGGTGCAGACTCAATTTCGTGCGCCTTCACGTCCGGTAAGGAGTCATTGATGGAATTTCTCTTCGACCCCTCAATTTGGGCGGGTTTGCTCACGCTGATCGTGCTGGAAATTGTTCTCGGCATTGATAACCTGGTGTTTATCGCCATCCTCGCGGACAAATTGCCGCCGAAGCAGCGCGATAAAGCCCGTCTAATTGGTTTGTCGCTCGCCCTGGTGATGCGTCTTGGCTTGCTGTCGCTGATCTCCTGGATCGTGACGCTGACGCGGCCCCTATTCAGCGTAGGCGATTTCAGCTTTTCCGGACGAGATTTAATTCTGTTGTTTGGTGGTTTGTTCCTGTTATTCAAGGGAACCATGGAACTGCATGAGCGGCTCGAGAACCGCGGGCTCGAACATCAGGGCAATAAGAGCTACGCCAGTTTCTGGGCGGTGGTGATTCAGATTGTGGTGCTGGATGCGGTGTTCTCACTCGACGCGGTGATTACCGCGGTCGGTATGGTGAACCATCTGCCGGTGATGATGACCGCCGTGGTGATCGCCATGGGCGTCATGCTGCTGGCCTCGAAACCGCTGACGCGTTTTGTGAATGAACACCCAACGGTGGTGGTGCTGTGTCTGAGCTTCCTGCTGATGATTGGTTTGTCGCTGGTGGCCGAAGGTTTTGGTTTCCACATTCCCAAAGGTTACCTGTACGCCGCGATCGGCTTCTCGATCATCATCGAGCTGTTTAACCAGATTGCGCGCCGTAACTTTATTAAGCATCAGGAACATCGCCCGATGCGTGAACGCACCGCCGAAGCGATTCTGCGTTTGATGGGTGGACGCCAGCGTAAGCAAGCGACGACAACTGAAGAAACCTCATTGACCGAAGCGATGCCGCAGGAAGCGTTTAAGGACGAAGAGCGCTACATGATCAACGGCGTATTGACGTTATCGCAGCGTTCAATCCGTAGCATCATGACGCCGCGCGGTAACATTTCGTGGGTGGATGTTTCGCGTCCGCTGGATGAAATTCGTATTCAGCTGCTGGATACGCCACACAGCTTGTTCCCGGTATGTCGCGGTGAGCTGGATGAAATCATCGGCGTGGTGCGTGCCAAAGAGCTGCTGGTGGCGCTGGAACACGGCATGGATGTGGCGACCTTTGCGGCTAACACGCCGGCGATAGTGGTTCCGGAAACCCTGGACCCAATCAATCTGCTGGGCGTGCTGCGGCGTGCTAAAGGTAGCTTTGTAATTGTCACCAACGAATTTGGTGTGGTGCAGGGCTTAATCACGCCGCTGGACGTGCTGGAAGCGATTGCCGGTGAGTTCCCGGATGAAGACGAAACGCCAGACATCATTGCCGATGGTGACGGTTGGTTAGTGAAGGGCGGGACCGATTTACACTCGCTGCAACAGCTGCTGGATCATCACGAGTTGGTGAAAGCCGATGAAGATCACGCCTCGCTAGCCGGTTTGTTGATTGCACAGAAAGGCCAGTTGCCGCTGCCCGGCGAAGTGATTGATTTGCCGCCGCTGCACTTCCAGGTGATTGAGGCGACCGATTACCGTATCGACCTGGTGCGCGTCACCAAAGATAAGCCATTCGATCACGAAGAACACGCCGGGTAAGTCATCGGACTGAAGTAAACAATAACGGCCACGCCAAAAGGAGTGGCCGTTTTTTTATGCGCTTAGCTGCGCCTGATGCTGCTCCAGCCATTGCGGGAAATCCTCAATCGGCATCGGGCGCGCGTAGAAATAGCCTTGCAGATGGTCGACGCCGCGCTCACGTAGATAGTGTGCCTGCTCGGCAGTTTCCACACCTTCCGCCACCAGTGAAATATTCAGGCGCTGCGCCAGCGAGATCACCATATCGGTAACGGTCGCGTTAATCGCATCGGTGCCAATGGCGGCGGTGAAAATCTTGTCGATTTTAAGCACATCCGGTTGGAGGTCTTTCAGATAAGCCAGCGAACTGTGGCCGGTACCGAAATCATCAATCGCCAGACGCACACCAATTTCATGCAGTTGCGACACCACCGATTGATCGATGATGGGCAAAGCGTCACGCTCCGTCAGCTCAACCACCAGTTTTGGCATGGGATTGGCCGGCCACCAGATATTTTGCAGATCTTCCACAATGGCGCGATCGCGAAAATGGCTGGCGGCAACGTTAATCGCAATGTGGAACGACGGACATTGCGGCAGATTGGGCAGCTCAGCCACGACTTTCGTCAGCACGAAGCGGGTCAACGGCGCGATCAGGTTTTGCCGCTCGGCCAACGGAATAAACACGTCCGGCGCAATCCAGCCCTGACGCTGGTTATGCCAGCGCAGCAGCAGCTCCATGCCGTCACACTCGCCGCTTTTGGCGTTAATCAGCGGCTGGCAATAAACCATAAATTCGTTAGCGGTGATGCCATAACTGATCTGCCAACTGAGGCTCATGCGATTGGCGGTCGCCAGCCAGACGATGTACCCCATTAGCAGGCTGAGCATTAGCGCCAGCGGCAGCTGTGAAGGCAGCGTGTTAAGCGCCAGCCGGGCGGGAGAAGGGCCGTACAAGGTGATGCTAAACGGATAGCGCAGTGATGCCTGATCGTAAGCCACTTCATCTTCAGACGGTTCAGTTTGTTCAATCAGCGGATTACCGTATTCAAGGCTCTGACCACCCACGTTGAAAATGGCGCGCTCAACCCACGGCAACTGCGGCTCCAGCAGATAATTGGTCATCAATTCAATATTAATGACTTGCAGCAGACCTTCGCGATTATCCAGCGATTTTGGCGTCCACAGCAGCAGCACCGGCGATCCTTTCAACAGATCACTGTCCGTGGCCAACATCATGCGCTGATTATTGATAGCTAATTCAGGATAGGTTTGGCTGAAGGAGAGGTTTTGCGGGCCGAAAATGCTGGAGCAGTAGAGCGCGTCGTCCTTAACCAGCAGCACGGTGCGCACGGTTTGCAGCGCGGCAATTTTCTCAATCAGCGGATAACGCACTTGCGCACAAGGTACGCCAACCAGACCGAGTGTGTTGTTGGCGGAAACATCCAGCGGCGAGAACATACGATCAAAGCGTTCAATCGCGCGGGTGGCGAAATTCAGCGACTGCTGCTCAATGCGCGATTTCTCTTCGATATAACGAAAAGTTAGCGTCAGGACCAGAACCAGCGAGGCGATCACTAACGCAATAAGCAGTCGCTTACGGCGAAATTGACCCACAAATTGCTGGGGAATGAGCATCAGTAACCACCTTGCAAAACAAAGATTGAAGCCAAATTAACGTGTAGGTTATCGGCATTGAGGCGGCCAGGTTTAGCGCGGCTGAATAAAAAATACGGCACTAAAAAAAGCGCGGCCACAAAGGGCCGCGCTCGAAATCAATGTATCTGTTTTACTCAGTTGGAGGTAGCTACAGATGAATAAAAATAGCCAACTGTTGTTTAAATCACCAGCGAAGCGTTAATCGCACTGGACCTTTATCGCTAATCCGCCGCGAGAGGTTTCACGGTATTTAGCGTTCATGTCCTTACCGGTTTCGTACATGGTCTCAATCACTTTATCCAGCGACACGCGTGGTTCGCTGGTACGGCGCAGCGCCATGCGCGCGGAGTTAATGGCTTTTACGGAAGCGATGGCGTTACGCTCAATGCACGGCACCTGAACCTGGCCGGCGACTGGATCGCAGGTTAATCCCAGATTGTGTTCCATGCCGATTTCCGCCGCCACGCACACCTGTTCCGGGCTGCCGCCCAGCAGTTCCGCCAGACCGGCGGCTGCCATGGAACACGCCACGCCTACCTCGCCCTGACAGCCCACTTCGGCACCCGAGATTGAGGCGTTCATTTTATACAGCACGCCAATCGCACCAGATGAGAGGAAGTAGCGGATGAAGATATCGGGCGTAACGGGTTCGATAAAGTGATCGTAATAGGCCAGCACCGCTGGCACGATGCCGCAGGCACCGTTAGTAGGTGCCGTCACCACACGACCGCCGGCCGCGTTCTCTTCATTCACTGCCAGCGCAAACATATTCACCCAGTCGATCACATCCATCGGATCTTTCGAGTGCTTTGAGGATGACACCAGCAGACGGCGCAGTGAAGCCGCACGACGAGGTACGCGCAACGGACCCGGCAGCACGCCTTCGGTATTCAGACCACGATCGATACAGGCCTGCATGGTTTGCCACACGTTGCCAAAATAGGCGTAAATCTCGTCGCGAGTATGCAGCGCCAGTTCGTTTTTCATTACCAAACCGGACAGCGACAGCCCACTCTCCCGACAGTGGCTGAGCAGCTCTTTAGCAGAGTGGAAAGGCCACGGCACGGAAACTTCGTTCAACACCGGTTGGCCGAAATGCTCTTCATCGACGATGAAACCGCCGCCGATGGAGTAGTAGGTTTTACTCAGAATCAGCAGATCGCCCGCGAAGGCAAATACCGTCATGCCGTTTTCATGCAGCGACAGGTTTTCGCTGCGGAACACCATGCCGCCTTCACGCGGGAAATCCACTTCGCGCGCGCCGTTGGCTAACAGCAAGCGTTCGCGCTGCTCCACATCTTTGATGAACGCGGGAATGCCATCGATATCGACGGTGGCCGGTTCGAAGCCCGCCAGGCCCATGATAATCGCGATATCAGTGTGGTGACCTTTGCCCGTGAGCGACAGCGAACCATAGACGTCAACCGCCACGCGCGTCACGTCCTGCAATTTGCCTTGTTCGGCCAGCAGATCAACAAACTGCTTGCCCGCTTTCATCGGGCCGACGGTATGTGAACTGGATGGGCCGATGCCCACTTTAAACATGTCAAAAACACTAATCACCGGTGACACTCCTCACAAATCTTATTCTGCACGGCATAAGCCGTTTATGCGGCTAATAGTAATCGCCCATGCCGTATAACGAGCAGCTTTTCGCATGAAATAAACTAATTATAAACCCCAGAAATAGTTATCCGTTTGTACAGTTGTGAAGCGGATCGGTTTTCCCGGCGAAAGGCTAACGTTCAGCGCTGCGGATTGCCGGCCCAAAAGTGGCCCCGGCCTGCTCCGAAGCTTCAGTGTGTGCTGCTGAAAAGGGCACCTTTGCCAGAGCCCGCACCAGATCTAAAGCAAAAAGATATTTTAACTGGCAAGCATTAGGTGATTTACGGTAGGGCGATTTGTTGACCGAGCGCACGAATAATCCCTGCGGTCATGCCCCAGATAAAATAATCCTCGTACCAGGATAACCAAACCTGATGTTGGCGATGACCACGGCGCAAGGTGAGATCGCTGTAGCGGCTCAAACGCAATGCTTCCGACAGCGGCATGGCAAAGGCGCTTTCCACTTCGTCCGGATTGAGCTGCAAAGCAAAATCAGCCGGAATAATGCCCACTACCGGCGTCACAGCGAAACCGGTGCTGCTGGTCACCGGCGGCAGAACACCGATGATCTGCACCTGTTCCGGCTGAATTCCCACTTCTTCCTGCGCTTCACGCAGTGCGGTGTGGATCAGCGAGGTGTCAGTGGCATCCTGCATGCCGCCGGGAAAGGCGACTTGCCCGGCGTGTTTACGCAGGTGTGATGAGCGACGCGTGAGCAGCAAGCCAGGTTCTGCGCCGTCGATCACCGGCACCAGTACCGCCGCACGGCGTCCACTGATGGCACTTTTCGGCGCATGCAGCGGCGGTTGCAGGACAAAGCGGCTGAGGAACTGCTCAAGGGTTAAATTCATTTCAGGTCCCATCACGCAGGCTGGGCAAAATACGGTTCACCTTATGGAAGGTTTCCTGATATTCGGCATCAAGGTCGCTATCTGCCACTAATCCACCACCGGCGGCGCAGTAAAGCTGGTGGTTTTCCGCAATCAGCGTGCGAATGGTGATGCTGGTATCCATACGGCCACACAGGCTGATGTAGCCGATGCTGCCACACCACGCATTGCGGCGATGCGGCTCTAACTCTTCGATGATCTCCATCGCGCGGATCTTCGGTGCGCCGGTGATGGAACCACCGGGGAAGCAAGCACGCAGCAAATCGGTTGCGCTCAGCGTCTCAGGCAAACGTGCACGCACGGTGCTGACCAGATGATGTACCGCCGGGAAAGGTTCAACCACGAACAGTTCCGGTACGCTGACGCTGCCGGGCACGGCCACGCGGCCAATATCATTGCGCAGCAGATCGACAATCATCAGGTTCTCCGCGCGATCTTTCTGCGAGTTGGCGAGCTTCTCTGCCTGCAAACGGTCGGCCTCGGCATCAGCAAGACGCGGCAAAGTGCCTTTAATCGGACGCGTTTCAATCTCCTGCTGCTGTAAAGCGAGGAAGCGCTCTGGCGATAAACTCAGCAGCACGCTGTCCGGCAAACGCAGGAAGGCGCTAAACGGCGCGCGATTCGCCTGCGTCAGACGCAAAAATGCCTGCCACTCATCACCGCGATAGCCCGCCTGAAAACGTTGTGCCAGATTCACCTGATAGCAATCACCGGCTTGAATATAGGCCTGCACCGCGTGGAAGCGCTGCGCATACTGGTCATAACTGAGGTTGGATTGCCACTCGCTGGTCAAGGCGAAAGGCTCGGCAGGCGGCGCGGTTTGTGCCTGCAGCCAGTTCCAGCGCTGCCTGGCATCGCTGAGCGAAACCAGCGTCAGTTTTTGCAGATGGTGATCGGCGATCAGCGCCCAGTCATAAATGCCTACCGCCATATCCGGCGTGGTGAGATCCTGCAGCGCGCGCTGCGGCAGGTTTTCAAAGCGTCGTCCTAAATCGTAACCGAACAGACCGAGGGCGCCGCCCTGAAACGGTAATCCGGCATCAAAAGCCGGCGTGACACCTAGCGCGGCACATTGCTGTTGCACCAGCAGCAGCGGATCGGCGGCGGAGTGAATGACGTCATCACCGCAGATAATTTCGGTGCTGGCACCGCGTGTAGTCAGCGTCGCGCGCGGATCGGCGGTGAGGATATCAAAGCGATTATCCGCATGATCGGCCTGGCCGGAGGTCAGCAACATCGCCCAGCGTTGGTGGGCTAGCGGAGCAAAAAGGTGTAACAGCGTTTCGGGCGTATACTTCAGAACGAGGCTTTTTACCATCATGGGACAAATCACTTCAGCAAGCAGGTCGCTAGCCTGACATATTTTTTTGTTGCTGGCACCCGTTTGTTCCACGTGGTAATAATGCGTCCCTCATGCACCAGGAGTGAATTATGTTTACAGGTCTTCCAGCGTTATCCCATGAGCAACAGCAGCAAGCGGTTGAACGCATCCAGGAATTAATGGCGGGCGGTATGTCGAGCGGACAGGCGATTGCGCAGGTGGCGCAGGAGATTCGTCAAACCTATAAAGGTGAAGCCATTCGGGCGATGTTCGAAGACGACGAGGATGAAGAAGACGACAACGAATAACGCCCGAACGGATTTTACAGCGCGGCGATGATTTTAATTTCGACTTTATACTTCGGGTTCATCAAACCGGCCTGCACGGTGCAACGCACCGGCGCATTGCCTGGCGAAACCCACGCATCCCAGGCGCGATTCATCGCCGGAAAATCGCTTTTCTCCACCAGAAAAATGGTGGCGTCGAGGATCTTGCTCTTATCCGATCCCACGCGCGTCAGAAGGGCGTCAATCACCGCCAACGCATTGGCGGTTTGCGCTTCCGCATCTTCATCCAGGTTTTCCGGTACGCTGGTGTAATAGACGGTTTGGTTATGCACCACGGCTTCCGACATACGGTGCTCTGGATCAATACGCGTAATGGTCATGCTGTTCTCCTTTAATTTTGCTGCGCTAGCCTGCCATATCCCAGGGGCGCATGTCATCTGTTGTGGTTGCCCGCCGGGAATCCTGACATAATTACAGTGGTTTTAATTTTTGATGTGAGGAAGTGTGGCAGACGATTTTGCAGCTGATGGCGCACTGGCGCAGGCAATTCCGGGCTTTAAACCGCGTGAAGCACAGCGCCAAATGGCCAAAGCGGTAACCGAGGCGGTGAAAACAGGCGGCGAGTTGGTAGTCGAAGCGGGCACCGGAACCGGTAAAACCTATGCCTATCTGGCGCCGGCATTGCGGGCAAAGAAAAAAGTCATTGTCTCCACCGGATCCAAAGCGTTGCAGGATCAGCTCTATAATCGCGATCTGCCAACCATCGCGCGTGCCCTGAAGTTCAGCGGCAAAACCGCGCTGCTGAAAGGGCGCTCCAACTATTTATGCCTCGAACGTCTTGAGCAGCAGAATCAAACCGGCGGCGATCTCAGCGTTCAGGCGCTGGGCGATTTGATCAGCGTGCGCGGCTGGTCGTCAGAAACCACCGATGGCGATGTCAGCAACTGCAACGGCGTGGCCGAAGACAGCCCGATCTGGCCGTTCGTCACCAGCACCAACGATAACTGCCTCGGCAGCGATTGCCCGCTGTATAAAGATTGCTTCGTGGTCAAAGCGCGCAAAAAAGCCATGGACGCCGATGTGGTGGTGGTGAACCATCATCTTTTTCTTGCCGATCTGGTGGTGAAAGAGGGCGGCTTTGGCGAACTGATCCCGGAGGCCGATGTGATGATCTTCGATGAAGCGCATCAGCTCCCCGATATCGCCAGCCAGTATTTCGGTCAGCAGCTGTCGAGCCGTCAACTGCAGGACCTCGCCAAAGACATCATCATCGCCTATCGCACCGAAGTGCGTGATGTGCAGCAGCTACAGAAATCTGCCGATCGTCTGGCGCAGTGCGCGCAGGATTTTCGTTTGACGCTCGGCGAACCGGGTTTTCGCGGCAATCTGCGCGATCTGCTGAGCGATAACAACATCATGCGCATGTTTACCTTGCTGGATGATGCGCTCGAACTCTGTTACGACGTGATCAAACTGTCGCTGGGGCGCTCCGCGCTGCTGGACGCCGCCTTTGAGCGCGCGGCGTTGTATCGCACGCGCCTGAAACGGCTGCGCGCCATTGACGAGCCCGGCTTCAGCTATTGGTATGAGTGCAATAGCCGCCATTTCACGCTGGCGCTGACGCCGCTGTCGGTGGCGGAACGCTTCCGTGAAGTGATGGATAACCGCAAAGCTGCGTGGATTTTCACGTCAGCCACGCTGGCGGTGAATGAGCAGATGAGCCATTTCTCCAGCCGCCTCGGGGTGGATAACGCTACTACGATGATCCTCGACAGCCCGTTCGATTACACCCAGCAAGCGCTGCTGTGTGTGCCACGCAACATGCCGGAACCCAATCATCCCGGCGGCGCGCGCCAGCTGGCGCGCATGATGAAGCCGCTGATTGATGCCAACAAAGGCCGCTGCTTCTTCCTCTGCACCTCGCACAAGATGATGCGCGAGTTAGCCATTGAGTTTCGTGCTTCCATGACGTTGCCGGTATTGCTGCAAGGTGAAACCAGTAAAGGACAGCTGCTAAAGCAGTTCCTGGAAGCCGGTAACGCACTGTTGGTCGCCACCAGCAGCTTCTGGGAGGGTGTTGACGTACGCGGCGATGCGCTGTCGCTGGTGATCATCGACAAGCTGCCATTTACCTCGCCGGAAGATCCGCTGCTCAAAGCCCGCATGGTAGATTGTCGCCTGCGCGGCGGCGATCCCTTTAATGATGTGCAGCTGCCCGATGCGGTAATCACCCTGAAACAGGGCGTGGGGCGTTTGATTCGTGATACCGAAGATCGCGGCGTACTGGTGATTTGCGATCAGCGCCTGGTTTCTCGCCCCTACGGCGGCCTGTTCCTGAACAGTTTGCCGCCCACGCCGCGCACCCGCGATATTGCGCGCGCCATCGAATTTGTCCGTCAGCCAGTGGATCACTAATTGTGCCAGGCTGTGATAAGATGCGCGCCATTTTGACTCTCTGAGGTTGTTATGTCCGCCCGAATTTTAGCCCTGGACACGGCGACAGAAGCCTGTTCTGCCGCGCTGCAAAATCTGCAGCAGATTGATGCCCGCTTTGAAATCGCCCCGCGCGATCATACCCAACGTATTCTGCCGCTGGTGCAGGAGCTGTTGCAGGCGCAGCAGCTGGAGCTGACCGCGCTTGACGTGCTGGCGTTTGGCCGTGGACCGGGCAGTTTTACCGGTGTGCGTATCGGCATTGGCATTGCTCAAGGGCTGGCGCTTGGCGCGAATCTGCCGATGATTGGCGTCTCCTCGTTAGCGACCATGGCGCAGGGCGCGTGGCGTTTGACCGGCGCGACGCGCGTGCTGGCCGCAATCGACGCGCGCATGGGCGAACTCTATTGGGCTGAATATCAGCGCGACGAAAACGGTGAATGGCAGGGCGCGGAAACCGAAGCGGTGATCAAACCCGACGTGGCGCAGCAACGTATTGCCGCATTAGGTGGCGAATGGACGGCTGTTGGCACCGGCTGGCAAGCCTATCCGCATCTGCTCACCTCGCCAGGCGCGCAGCTTATTGCCTCAGAGGTATTGTTACCGGCGGCGGAAGATATGCTGCCGCTGGCGCTCAGCGCCTGGCAGCGTGATGAAGCGGTTGCGGTGGAGAATGCCGAGCCGGTTTATCTGCGCAATGAAGTGGCATGGAAAAAGTTGCCGGGACGCTAGGCCGCGCGCAACTTATCTTCGCGTGCTCAGTCTAATCAGAGAAATAACAGGAGAAGTGCTATGCCAATAAGTCGTAAAGGGATGTCTGGCGCTCTGTTAGCCTGCGCAATGCTGCTCAGCGGCTGTGTTTCGGTGCCAGATTCAATTAAAGGAAGTTCTGAGCTTCCACAGCAAGATTTACTGCGCGTGATGAACGCGCCGCAACTGTTTGTCGGTCAGGAATCACGCTTCGGCGGGAAAGTGGTGAAGGTCACCAATCTCAACGGCTTAACGCGCGTGGAAATTGCGACCCAGCCGCTGGATGAGAGCGCGCGTCCGCGTTTAGGCGCAGCTTCGGTTGGCCGCATCTTTGCTGACATCCGCGGCTTTGTCGATCCGGTCGATTTGAATAACCAATACATCACGGTGCTGGGCAACATCAAAGGCACCGAGAAAGGCGATATCGGTAAGGCCAGCTACAACTTTGTGGTGATCGATGTGCGCGGCTATCAGCGCTGGCATCTGACGCAACAGGTGATGACGCCGCCGCAGCCGATTGATCCCTACATCTGGTATGGCCCAACGCGCCATCGTCCGGGATATTGGGGACCCAATCCGTATTGGGGTATGAACCTCGGCCAACCGGCGCAGGTACAAACTATCCTCACCGAATAAGCTATTAATGGTGTTATTTACGGCCCGGTCGCGGTGCGTGCGAACGGGCCTTTTTATTGGGCGCGCAACCGATGCGCGAAATTTAGTGATGCGCTTCGCAACCTGAAAATGCCGAAACAGGCAAACTGGTACAATCAGTTAAAATATTGTTAACAACATTGATTGTCGAGGCGGCGATGGCTACGCAACAGGATTATCGGGGTGATTCTTTGAATAAGGTTTGGCTCAAACGCTATCCGGCAGATGTCCCTGCGGAAATTAATGCGGATCGTTACGCTTCTCTGGTCGATCTTTTCGAGCACGCAACAGAGCAATACGCCGATCAGGTGGCTTTCATCAATATGGGCCAGCCGATGACCTATCGGCAGCTGGAAAAGCAAAGCCGCGCCTTTGCCGCCTGGCTGCAGCAAGGTTTAGGGTTGAAGCAGGGCGATCGCGTGGCGCTAATGATGCCCAATCTGCTGCAATATCCCGTCGCGCTGTTTGGCGTACTGCGCGCTGGCATGGTGGTGGTCAACGTCAATCCGCTCTATACGCCGCGTGAACTCAAGCATCAGCTCGTTGATAGCGGCGCCAGCGCCATAGTGATCGTCTCGAACTTTGCCCACACGCTGGAAAAAGTGGTGGCCGAAACGCCGATCAAACATGTGATGTTAACGCGTATGGGCGATCAGCTGGCGCCGGTGAAAGCCACGCTGGTGAACTTCGTCGTTAAATACGTGAAAAAGCTGGTGCCAAAATACCATCTGCCGGGCGCGGTCCCGTTCCGCAGCGCCTTGTCGCAGGGCGAACAGATGACCTATCAACGCCCAACCGTGACCAATGACGATCTCGCTTTCCTGCAATATACCGGCGGTACCACCGGCGTGGCCAAAGGCGCGATGCTGACGCACCGCAATATGCAGGCTAATCTGGAACAGACTAAAGCTACTTACGGCAAGCTGCTGCGTCCGGGCAAAGAGCAAGTGGTGACCGCGCTGCCGCTCTATCACATCTTCGCGCTGACGGTGAACGGGCTGTTGTTCCTTGACCTTGGCGGCACCAACCTGCTGATCACTAATCCGCGCGATATTCCCGGCTTTGTTAAA
Organism: Pantoea endophytica; assembly: GCF_002858935.1. Taxonomy (GTDB): domain Bacteria; phylum Pseudomonadota; class Gammaproteobacteria; order Enterobacterales; family Enterobacteriaceae; genus Pantoea; species Pantoea leporis. Next base: position 162,196 of record NZ_PJRT01000033.1, read on the forward strand.
GAGCTCAGCAAGTTCCCGTTTACCGCCATTACCGGCGTGAACACCTTGTTCAATGCGCTGCTGAATGATGCCAATTTCAATAAGCTCGATTTCTCTACGCTGCGCCTGTCAGCCGGCGGCGGCATGGCGGTGCAAAAAGCGGTTGCCGAGCGCTGGGAAAAACTCACCGGACACTATCTGCTGGAAGGTTACGGCCTGACCGAGTGTTCGCCGCTGGTGTCAGTGAATCCGTATGACATTACCTGTCATACCGGCAGCATCGGTTTGCCGGTGCCGTCCACCGATGTGCGCATCGTCGATGATGAAGACAAGGATGTGGCGCCAGGTGAACCGGGCGAGCTGTGTATTCGCGGTCCGCAGGTGATGACCGGCTACTGGCAGCGCGCCGACGCTACCGATGAAGTGCTGAAAAATGGCTGGCTGCATACTGGTGATATTGTTACCGTTGATAGCGAAGGCTTTATTCGCATCGTCGATCGTAAGAAAGACATGATTCTGGTGTCAGGCTTTAACGTGTATCCTAACGAGATCGAAGATGTGCTGATGCAGCATGAGAAAGTGCGTGAAGCCGCGGCGATTGGCGTTCCCAGCGATCTGTCGGGCGAAGCGGTAAAAGTGTGCATCGTGAAGAAAGATCCTTCACTGACGAAAGAAGAAGTGCTGGATCATTGCCGTCGCCAGCTCACCGGCTACAAAGTGCCGAAGATTATCGAGTTTCGTGACGAGTTGCCGAAGACCAACGTCGGCAAAATATTGCGTCGCGAATTGCGTGATGAGGCGAAGCGAGAAGGGCAGTAACGCGCCATTCTCCTCAGGTTAACGCCGGCACAGTCCGGCGTTTTTATTGCTTTTAACATGGAGCGCTGCGCGTAGTTTGCCGCAGCGAGAAAGACAACGTGAATTACACCCTGATCGACCAAAATGACCAACTGGCCGCCGTGTGCGAGAAAGCACGCCAGCACGCCGCCGTGGCGCTGGATACTGAATTCGTGCGCACCCGCACTTACTATCCGCAGCTCGGCCTGATTCAGCTGTTTGATGGCGACCAGCTGATCCTGATCGATCCGCTTAATATCAGTGACTGGACGCCGTTTGTGGCGCTGTTGCAGGACAAGCAGGTCACCAAATTCCTGCACGCCGGCGGCGAAGATCTGGAAGTGTTCCTGCATCGCTTTAAATGCCTGCCCGATCCCATGATTGATACGCAAATTCTGGCGGCATTTACCGGCCAGGCGTTGTCGTGGGGCTTTGCCTCGATGGTGATGCATTTCAACCAAATCGAGCTGGATAAAAGCGAATCGCGTACCGATTGGCTGGCGCGTCCGTTGACCGAACGTCAATGTGAATATGCCGCCGCCGATGTCGCCTATCTGCTGCCGATTGCCCATCAGCTGGTGGCGCAAACTGAAGAAGCTGGCAACATGGCGGCGGCGCTAAGCGAATGCAAGATGCTGTGCCAGCGCCGCCTGGATGTGCTGCAACCGGAAGAAGCCTGGCGCGACATCACCAATGCGTGGCAACTGCGTCCGCGTCAGCTTGCGGCGTTGCAACGTCTGGCCGCGTGGCGTTTAAACCTCGCGCGTCAGAAAGATATGGCGGTGAACTTCGTGGTGCGCGAAGAGAATCTGTGGAAAGTGGCGCGCTTTATGCCGGGCAGCCTTGGCGAGCTGGATCATTTAGGGCTGAACGGCCACGAAATCCGCTTCCACGGTAAAGCGATGGTGGCGCTGGTGGCTGAAGCGCAGGCGCAGGATGAAGCGACTTTGCCACAGCCGCTGCCCAATCTGATCGATCATCCGCACTACAAACAGGCGTTCAAAGCCATTAAAGCGCTGGTGCAACAGGTGAGTGAAGAGAGTGGTTTCAGCCAGGAACTGCTGGCATCACGTCGGCAGATTAATCAGGTGCTGAGTGTGCATTGGGGATTGAAAAACGCGTCGCGCACACCTGAGTTACAGACAGGCTGGCGGGGCGACTTGCTGAAAGCGGGTATCAACGAGATTCTGCAGGCACTTTAATGCGAGCATTTTCCCCTGCGCAACACCGCAGGGGAAAATCAGGAAACCGCTTTAATCATTTAGGAACGTCTTCCGGCTCCGGCAGTGTCACGTTGAGCTCGAGGATCGAGATATCATCCCCTTTCTGATCCAGCTGAACGGTCACCATATCCGGGTCAATTTTTACGTATTTACAGATCACTTCCAAAATATCGCGCTTCAGCTGCGGCAGATAGTGGGGCTCACTGTCGCCCCTTCTGCGTTCGGCTACGATAATCTGCAGCCTTTCCTTGGCTATATTGGCTGTGTTCTTCTTACGGGATAAAAAGAAATCAAGTAATGCCATTGGTTATCCCCCGAACAGGCGTTTAAGGAAACCCTTCTTCTCTTCTTCGATAAAGCGGAAGGGGCGTTCTTCGCCAAGCAGGCGATCTACGGTATCAGCATAGGCTTTACCGGCGTCAGCGTTTGCGTCGAGGATCACCGGCTCACCCTGGTTAGAGGCGCGCAGGACAGATTGATCTTCCGGGATGACGCCAACCAGAGGAATGCGCAGAATTTCCAGCACATCTTCCATGCTCAGCATATCGCCACGGGTTACGCGGCCAGGATTGTAACGGGTCAGCAGCAGATGCTCTTTCACCGGATCCTGGCTGTTCTCTGCACGACGGGATTTCGAAGAGATGATGCCGAGAATACGGTCGGAGTCACGTACTGAAGAGACTTCCGGGTTGGTGGTGATGATGGCTTCATCGGCGAAGTACAATGCCATCAGCGCGCCGGTTTCAATACCTGCTGGTGAGTCACAGACGATAAAGTCGAACTCCATCGCCGCCAGATCGTTCAGCACTTTTTCAACGCCTTCACGCGTCAGTGCATCTTTATCGCGCGTCTGTGAAGCCGGCAAAATGTAGAGTTGCTCTGTGCGCTTGTCGCGAATCAGCGCTTGATTCAGCGTTGCATCGCCCTGAATGACGTTTACAAAGTCATACACCACGCGGCGTTCACAGCCCATGATCAAATCCAGGTTACGCAGACCGATATCGAAATCGATGACGACGGTTTTTTTGCCTTTCTGCGCTAACCCGGTAGCGATGGCCGCGCTTGACGTGGTCTTGCCAACGCCCCCTTTACCCGATGTAACTACAATAATGCGTGCCATAAATGTTGATTTCCTTAACGAAAGAAAAGGGGCTTAATTAAGTGTCTGAATGGTAAGCGCGCCCTCTATCAGGCTGAGGCGCGCCGCTTTACCAAAGAATTCCGCCGGGATTTGATCGATCATCCAATATTCTCCGGCAATAGAGACCAACTCTGCGGCGAGGTTGGTGCAAAAAATCTGGCTGTCGCGTTGTCCGCCGACGCCAGCTAACGCGCGACCGCGCATCATGCCGTAAATATGGATGTTACCGTCGGCGACCAGTTCGGCCCCGGCGCTGACGCTACTGGTGACGATGAGATCGGCATTGCGCGCATAAATTTGCTGGCCCGAACGCACCGGCGTATTAATGATGCGGGTTTTACTGGCGGCATCCGCCACCACCGCCGGAACAACTGGCGCGGCTTCAGCGACCGGCGCCGCGACTTGTTTGCGGCTCTCTTTACCTTCAGAGAGCACCGGCAAGCCCGCGCGGGCAATCATTTTTTTCAGGGCTTCATCTTTGCATCCGCTGACACCAACGATACGCAGACCGGTCGCCATCACCGCTTGTTGCATCTGTTTCCAGTCAATGTCGCCGGTTAACGCTGATACATTCAGCACCACCGGCGCATTCAGCAAAAAGGCCGGTGCCTGATCGATTTTGTCCTGTAGCGCCTGACGAATCACCTCGGGTTGCGAATGATGCAGATGAACGACTGACAGGGTAAAACTGCTTCCCTTGAATTCGATTGGCGTTTGCGACATCTGTGCTGACTCAGTCCTGTTTTACGACCCTTAAATGTTCGCCGATAAAATCGGCAATAACATCAAACGGTCAATATTCGAAGTTCTGCAAGCATGTTATAGTTACTGCTATATTCAGGCAAGTGACGCCATCGGTTAATTCGAGTAAAAAATATGTTTTGTGTGATCTACAGAAGCCCGCAACGTGAACAGACTTATCTGTATGTTGAAAAAAAAGACGATTTCTCACGGGTGCCGGAAGAACTGCTGCGTGGCTTCGGCAAACCCCAGCTGGCCATGGTGCTGTCACTGGATAAGCGTGACAAGCTGGCTAACGCGGATATCAATAAAGTTAAGCAAGGTTTAAGCGACCACGGCTTTTATTTGCAAATTCCACCGCCGGTTGAAAGTCTGCTCAACATTCATCTCGGTCAGGGTAAAAAAGATTAATTCAGATTCCTCTGTAAATATATCCTGTAGAAATAATCAGTGCTATTTGCGTTAATTAACTGCCCGCTTTAACCTTTTATTGCGGGCAATTATCCGGGCGTTTAGCTGATTTTGTTGTACACGATTAATGACTTTTGACAATTTCCGCCACGCCTGCCGCCATAAACCCGCTAATATATTCCACCTCAGCGTGCCGCGTTCCGGCTCTGAGCCAGACTTCATCGCCAGATGCACTGGCGGCAAACACAACCAAAGCAGGGGAATAGCATGTATCAGCATCGTAACTGGCAGGGCGCTCTGTTGGATTATCCGGTCAGCAAAGTGGTTTGCGTCGGCAGCAACTATGCGAAGCACATAAAGGAAATGGGAAGTGCCACGCCAACCGAACCGGTAGTGTTTATCAAACCGGAAACCGCGGTATGTGATCTGCGCCAGCCGCTGTCAATCCCGGCAAATTTTGGTGAAGTGCATCATGAGGTGGAGCTGGCTGTGCTGATTGGCTCGACGCTGAAGCAGGCGAGCGAAGAGCATGTGGCGAAGGCGATTGCCGGTTATGGCGTCGCGCTGGATTTGACCTTACGTGACGTGCAGGCCGGGTTGAAGAAAGCGGGCCAACCGTGGGAAAAGTCCAAAGGTTTCGATAATTCGTGTCCGCTGTCAGGTTTTATTCCGGTTGCTGAGTTCAGCGGCGATCCCCAGAACACCGAACTGAAGCTCATGGTTAACGGCGAAGTGCGTCAGCACGGGACGACCGCCGATATGATTCACAAAATTCTGCCGTTAATTGCCTACATGAGCCAGTATTTCACCCTGCGTGCGGGCGATGTGGTGCTGACCGGTACGCCTGAAGGCGTTGGCCCGATGCGTTCTGGCGACAAGCTGGAAGTATCGCTGGCGGGTCACGGTATTTCGACGCGCGTTCTGTAAAACTTGCATCACCGCACCTGAACCTTTATAAGGTGCGGTCTCTTAGCTAACCCGGACCGCCATCATGACTGAACAACCTTTCTGGCAGACTAAACGCCTTGACCAAATGAACGACGCAGAGTGGGAATCCCTGTGCGACGGCTGCGGCCAATGTTGCTTGAATAAGTTGCAGGATGCGGATACCGACGAAATCTACTTCACTAATGTGGCTTGCAATCAGCTGAATATCAAAACCTGCCAATGCCGTAACTACGAGCATCGTTTTGAGTTAGAAGAGAATTGCATCAAGTTGACGCGTGAAAACCTCACCAGTTTTGAATGGCTGCCGCGTACCTGCGCCTATCGCGTGTTAGGGGAAGGCAAAACCTTGCCGGCCTGGCATCCGCTGATCGCCGGTTCTAAAAAGGCGATGCATGCGCAGCGCATTTCAGTGCGTTTTATTGCGGTGCGTGAGAGTGAAGTGCGGGATTGGGAAGAGCATATAATCGATCGACCGGATCGCAACGGTTAAAGATAAAACAGGCAGCCAAGGCTGCCTGTTTTTTTGTGTTTAACGTCCGAACAGATCGCGGCGTTTCGGTTTGAACGGTTGTGCAATCAACACCAGCAGCGCCACCAGCAGATAAGCGCCGAAAATCACGATCATCCACTGCGGCATGCTCCAGGTCAGGAAAGTCCAGCCGCGCTCGGCGCAGTCACCGCTGGCCACAAACACCGAGGGCAACCATTTATCCAGTGGCAACCAGGCTGGGAAACGTGCGGCAAAGTCGCAGGTGACAAACGGATTGGGATGCAGCTGAATCATGGTGTGATCGTAAGAGAGACGAGTGCCTTCAATCGCGCTATAAATCCAGATGAGGATCGCCGCCCAGCGCAGCGGGGTTTTCGGTGCAATCGCACCCACGATGCCCGCGCCCATCACGCCAAACAGCGCGCAACGCTCATAAATACACATTACGCAGGGTTGCAGCCCCATGACGTGCTGAAAATACAACGCCGTCAATTCAAACGCTAGCGCCGTCAGGGCCAGCAGAAGCCAGGCACCGCGTCCACGCGAGCATTGATTCAAATATCGCAACATATTGCTTTTCCTGTAACCGTTATTGTTTCGCAGTGTAAACCAAAAGCGCAGCCGTGCCAGCCAGGTAAAGGGAAAAAATCATGTACAAAAATGACTTAAGTCGCGTTGAGGCCAAAAAAGATCCGGCCATGCGCTTCATCCGATAAGTGCAAGCCACGGGCGCAGCGCAATCGTGTGCTTGCCTGCGTTGTTTCATCTGAATCCACGGCTGAATTTTGCGCCAGCGCGCGCTTTTAATCGGTTGGCAGGCTATTTCCGCTATAGCCGCTCTGGTATGATGAGTCGCATTACGATAAAGAAAGCAACGAGAAATAAATGCTATGGTGATTAAGGCGCAGAGCCCCGCGGGATTTGCGGAAGAGTATATTATTGAAAGCATCTGGAACAGTCGTTTTCCGCCGGGATCCATTCTACCTGCCGAACGTGAGCTTTCTGAACTGATTGGCGTGACCCGCACCACGTTGCGTGAAGTATTGCAGCGTCTGGCGCGCGATGGCTGGTTGACCATTCAACATGGTAAACCGACGCGCGTTAACGATTTTTGGGAAACCTCCGGTTTAAACATCCTCGAAACCCTGGCCCGACTCGATCACGATAGTGTCCCACAGTTGATTGATAATCTGCTGTCGGTGCGGACTAACATCTCCTCGATTTTTATCAGCCGTGCGCTGCGTCATCATCCAGATAAAGCGCGCGAAGTGCTGGAAAATGCGCTGATCGAGGAAGACAAAGCCGAAGCCTATACCGAGCTGGATTATCGCGTGTTCCGCGGCCTGGCGTTTGCATCAGGTAACCCGATTTATGGTCTGATTTTAAATGGCCTGAAAGGGTTGTATACCCGCGTGGGTCGTCACTACTTCTCCAGTCTGGAAGCGCGTGAACTGGCGCGTAACTTCTATCGCCAGCTGGCTGACCTGTGCGTGGCCAATCCTTCGCAGGAGCAGATTGTCGATAGCGTGCGTGAATACGGACGCCGCAGCGGTGAGATTTGGCACAAGATGCAGAAAAGCATGCCGGACGATTTAGCCAGCAAGCGATAAATGAAAAACCGGACTTCGACAGTCCGGTTTTTTTTGCCTTATAACGTTGGGCCGCGCGTGGGCGAACGATCCAGCAACTCGACGCTGCCGTCTTCATTCTGCTGTTCCAGAATCACATCAAAGCCCCATAAACGGTGGACATGCTTCAACACTTCTTTGCGGCTCTTATCGAGCGGCGCACGCTGTTGCGGCACATAACGCAGCGTCAGTGAGCGATCGCCACGCAAATCCACGTTGTAGACCTGAATGTTAGGTTCCAGATTGCTCAGATTGTACTGCGCCGACAGCTGCTGACGAATGGCGCGGTAACCCGCTTCATCATGGATCGCCGCAATTTCGAGGAAATTGTTGCGGTCATCATCCATCACCGTGAACAAGCGGAAATCACGCATCACTTTTGGTGACAAGAATTGGCTGATAAAGCTTTCGTCCTTGAATTCACGCATGGCGAAATGCAGGGTTTTCAGCCAGTCGGAACCGGCAATGTCCGGGAACCAGTAGCGATCTTCTTCGGTCGGTGTCTGACAGATGCGTTTAATGTCCTGGAACATCGCGAAGCCCAGCGCATACGGGTTGATGCCGTTATACCACTGGCTGTTATACGGTGGCTGATACACCACGTTGGTATGGCTGTGCAGGAACTCCATCATAAAGCGTTCCGACACTTTGCCTTCGTCATACAGATGATTAAGGATGGTGTAGTGCCAGAAAGTGGCCCAGCCTTCGTTCATCACCTGCGTCTGTTTCTGCGGATAAAAATACTGGCTAACTTTGCGAACAATGCGCAGCACTTCACGTTGCCAGGATTCCAGCAGCGGCGCATTTTTTTCCATAAAATAGAGCAGGTTTTCCTGCGGTTCAGAAGGGTAGCGCGATGCCTCAACGTGCACCGACTCTTTCTCTTTACGCGGCAGGGTGCGCCACAGCGTATTCACCTGACTCTGCAAATACTCTTCGCGGCTCTGCTGGCGCGCCTTCTCTTCCTGCAGCGAAATTTTCTGCGGACGCTTATAGCGATCCACACCGTAGTTCATCAACGCATGGCAGGAATCGAGCAGCCGCTCAACTTCCTCCACGCCATAGCGCTCTTCGCAGTCGGTAATGTAATTTCGCGCAAACAGCAGGTAATCCACAATCGAACTGGCATCGGTCCAGCTGCGGAACAGATAGTTATTTTTAAAGAAAGAGTTGTGACCGTAACAGGCGTGCGCCATTACCAGCGCCTGCATGGTCATGGTGTTCTCTTCCATCAAATAGGCGATACACGGATTGGAGTTGATGACGATCTCATACGCCAGGCCTTGCTGACCATGCTTGTAGCGCTGTTCCGTTTCGATGAATTTCTTGCCGAACGACCAGTGCGCATAGTTGATCGGCATACCCACGCTGGAGTAGGCATCCATCATCTGCTCGGAGGTGATCACTTCAATTTGGTGCGGATAGGTTTCCAGTCCGTAACTTTTGGCTACGCGGTCAATTTCCGCCAGATAATCATCCAGCAGTTCGAAGGTCCAGTCGGGACCATCACTGAGTCGTTTACTGTTGCGGGTTGGCTCGTCAAAGATTGTCGTCATAGCGCACCTCTGTTTTGCAAGCGGCAGGAGTTACCTGTCACGATCGTTTAAGGCCTCATCCTGAGTAAAGATGGCCCAAAAAACTGAGCGAACACTTCAATGATAGTCCACTGTCGCCTATCCGAAACTGAATCTCAATCGAATTCTTTTGGCAGAAAATCATTCAAAAAGCGTTAGTTAAGCCAATACTGATGGCAAATGTTGGCTATTATTCATTTAGCAGAATAATGCTCTGTTTATAAGTGGATTGTATGACTGCGGCGCTTTCTCCTGAAAAAAGTCAAAACCGCTGCCCTCCGCATAATAAATTGCTGATTAAGGGATTTAAGGCATAAAAAATCCTGATTTTGCCGCTGTTGCATGATTTCAGTGTGCAGTCAGGTAAAAAACATGTGAAATAAGTCGGTCGAATGTAAGATTTCAATAGCGGTCGGGTTATGCTGTGTTGGGCTGGGTTAATAGTTAATTATTCTTTTGCTGCGACGAGGGGCTTATGCGCGTAGTGATTCTTGGTAGTGGTGTGGTTGGGGTAGCGAGCGCATGGTATCTGGCGCAGGCCGGACATGAGGTCACGGTTATCGATCGTCAACCTGCCGCCGCGCTGGAAACCAGCGCCGGTAATGCGGGACAGATTTCACCGGGCTATGCTGCGCCCTGGGCGGCGCCGGGCGTTCCGCTGAAAGCGGTCAAATGGATGTTCCAGCGTCACGCGCCGCTGGCGGTACGTCTTGATGGCAGCAAATTCCAGCTGGAATGGATGTGGAATATGCTGCGAAACTGCGACATGCAGCACTATCAAGAGAATAAGAGCCGCATGGTGCGCATTGCGGAGTACAGCCGCGACTGCCTGAAAACGCTGCGCGCCAGCACCGGCATTGCCTATGAAGGTCGGCAGGGCGGCACGCTGCAGCTGTTCCGCACTCAGCAACAGTTCGAAAGTGCCAGCAAAGATATCGCCGTGCTGCGCGATGCGGGCGTGCCCTATGAGTTGCTGGAAGCGCATCAGCTCAAAAATGTCGAACCTGCGCTGGCGGCCACGGCGCATAAACTCACCGGCGGTTTGCGTCTCCCTAACGACGAAACCGGCGACTGCCAACTGTTCACCCAACGTCTGGCTGCGATGGCAGCGGCGGCGGGCGTAACCTTCCGCTACAACACCTCGGTTGATCAATTGTTGCGTGAGGGCAATCGCATTTATGGCGTGAAGTGTGGCGATGAAGTGATCAAAGCCGATGCTTACGTGGTGGCATTCGGTTCCTATTCAACCGCGCTGCTGAAAGACATTCTCGCCATCCCGGTTTACCCGTTGAAAGGCTATTCGCTGACGATTCCAATCAAGAATGCCGACGCCGCACCGGTTTCCACCATCCTCGATGAAACTTACAAAGTGGCGGTGACGCGCTTTGACGATCGCATTCGCGTGGGCGGTATGGCAGAAATTGTTGGTTTTAACACCAAACTGTTGCCAGCACGACGTGAAACGCTGGAGATGGTGGTCCGCGATCTCTATCCTGAAGGCGGATTTGTCGAACAGGCCACGTTCTGGACCGGACTGCGTCCAATGACGCCAGACGGTACGCCGATTGTCGGGCGCACGCCGCTCTCCAATCTCTATCTCAATACCGGTCACGGTACGCTGGGATGGACGATGGCTTGTGGTTCCGGTCAGCTTCTGGCTGATTTAATTTCCGGTCAGAAACCGGCGATTGCCGCAGATGATTTGTCAGTGCTGCGCTACCTGCCAGGTTTTGAGCCACATTCTTCGCCACTGCGTAACGCCAGCGCGGCGCGCTGAGACCTCAGGGAGAGTAAAAGCATGTCACGTCCAACCGGTGCCACCATCAATCAACAGGCACTGCGTCATAATCTGGCCGTTGTTCGCCGGGCGGCCCCGCAATCACGCGTCTGGTCGGTGGTAAAAGCCAATGCGTATGGTCACGGTGTGGCTCGCGTGTGGCAAAGCCTGGCAGAAACCGATGGTTTCGCGCTGCTGAATATGGAAGAGGCGATCCTGCTGCGTGAGCAGGGCTGGAAAAAACCGATCCTGCTGCTGGAAGGTTTCTTTCATGCCGAGGATTTAGCGCTAATCGATCGTTACCGCCTCACCACCAGCGTGCACAGCAACTGGCAGATTCAGGCGCTGGCAAAAGCGCAGCTGTCGGCACCGGTCGATGTGTACCTCAAAATCAACAGCGGCATGAACCGGCTTGGTTTCCGTCCTGAGCAGGCTCATGCGGCGTGGCAAAAACTGCGCGCTCTGCCGAACGTCGGTGCAATGACGTTGATGGCGCACTTCGCTGATGCGGAGAATCCGCAAGGAGTCGTTGAGCCAATGAAGCGCGTCGAACTGGCGGCGGAAGGGCTCGATTGTCCGCGTTCCCTGTCTAACTCTGCGGCTACGCTGTGGCATCCTGAAGCGCATTTTGACTGGGTGCGTCCCGGCATTATTCTCTATGGCGCGTCACCGAGCGGCGACTGGCAGGATATCGCCAGCACCGGATTGCAGCCGGTGATGACGCTCACCAGCGAAATCATTGGCGTGCAGCAGCTGAATGCCGGTGACGGCGTGGGTTACGGTTATCGCTATCACGCTAGCGGCACCCAGCGTATCGGCATCGTCGCCTGTGGCTACGCCGACGGTTATCCGCGTCATGCGCCCACCGGCACGCCAGTCAGCGTGGATGGCATACGCACGCAAACGCTGGGCGCCATCTCCATGGACATGATGATGATCGATTTAGAACCTTACCCGCAGGCCGGCATCGGTTCAAAGGTGGAGCTGTGGGGCAATCAGGTGAAGATCGATGAGGTGGCAAAAGCCGCCGGAACGGTGGGCTACGAGCTGATGTGTGCGCTCGCGCCACGCGTTCCGGTTGAAGTTATTTAAGCGCGGTCACGCGACCGTGCATTTTCTTACTGCAGCGCCAGGCGGTCAGTGCCAGCGCTGCACCCAGCAGCATCATCAATGCCAGTGACGACTTCTCAGCAACGGGCAATGCTACGATTGCCATGCTGCCGCCCGCACCACACGCCATCTGAATAAATCCCTGCAGTGCTGAGGCCACGCCCGCTTGCTGCTGATACGGCTCCAGCGCGTAGCTGGTGGCGGGACCGACCGTGAACGCCAGGCCAGCAACGGAAACCGCCACGGGAATCATGTACAGCGCCCAATGGTTTTGCCACGCCGCCGGTAACAGCGTGGTGCCCATCATCAGAAGAATTGCGCCGATCAACATGGTGGCGAAACCCATCGCCAGGCAGAACGGGCGTCCCGCTTTGCGAATGGTTTTGTTTACGAACGCGCTAACCAGCATGATCCAAAATCCGTTGGCGCCAAAGGCGAAAGAGAATTGCAACGGCGTCAGGCCGCCTTCGGTCATCAGCACGTGTGGCGCCAGAGACACATAGGTCAGCACCATGCCCAGCGCGCCGGCATTGGCAAAGGCAAAGGCGAGAAAGCGCGGTTCACGGGCGATGGCAGCATACTGCGCCAGCGGTAAACCTTTAACGCGTAAGGTGTCCGCCGGGCGCGTTTCGGGCAGCCACAGCAGGACGATCAAGCCGATCACCACCGCATAGCCGCACAGGAACCAGAACGGCATCCGCCAGCCGTAGGCTTCGGCGAGGATCCCACCCAGCAGTGGCGCCAGCGCGGGAACGATATTCAGCGCACCATTGAGAAAGCCGTAAGCGCGTGCGGCATCCTCGCCACTAAGACGGTCACGCACGCCGCTGAAGGCCACCACCGCCGTGCAGCACACCGCGCAACCCTGAATGATGCGGGCGAGGAAGAACACCGGCCACAGCGTGCTCGTAGCGGCAATCGCGCTGCCAATGATGTAGAGCGCGAGGCCGATTAACGCGAGCGGCTTACGACCAAAATTATCCACCAGCGGACCGGTAATCAATTGGCCAATGCCCATCACCAATAAAAACAGAGGAATCGTGATTTGGATGAGGCTCACCGGGCTGTTAAGACCTTCGGCGATTTGCGGCAATGTCGGGAGGTAAAGATCAATGCCAAGCGGCGCCAGCAGCACCAGGCTAAGAAGTATTAAGGTGAATTTTTGCATTACGAACCGGACGACCTGTTAAACAATCCGGAAGGGTAATGACTCTTAGGGGAAAAAGAAAGGGATAATAAAAGCGATGCCTGCCGAAGTGCACAGACATCGCCTCGAGGGTATTAGTAAGCGCCGTCGCGACGAACCACTACGCCAGCGGTTTTGAACAGAATCGCAATGTCAGTCCATAACGCCCAGTTTTTCACGTACCAGGAATCGAAGTAGACGCGCGTATCGTAGTCAATGTCGTTACGTCCGCTGACCTGCCACAAGCCGGTCATGCCCGGTTTCGCCATCAGGTAGTAATCCACATCACCGGCATAACGCTCCAGTTCTGCTTCAATCACCGGACGCGGACCGACCAGACTCATTTCGCCACGAATCACGTTCCACAGTTGTGGCAGCTCATCAAGGCTGGTTTTGCGCAGGAAGTTACCAATTTTGGTCACACGCGGATCGTTTTTCAGTTTGAAATCACGGTCCCATTCGGCACGCGCTTCCTCGCTGGTCGCCAGCAGGTTTTGCAGCACTTCCTGCGAGTTGGTCACCATTGAGCGGAACTTCAGGCACTTAAACTTCACGCCATCTTGCCCAACGCGTTCATGACCATAAATCGCATTGCCGCCGTCACGTTTCACCATCGCACACAGCAGTCCAAATACCGGTCCGAGGAACAGCAGCAGCATGGATGCCACCACGATATCGAAGGTGCGTTTCAGGAAGCGCGAAGAGCGTTTCGCCAGGTTGTTGCTGACGCGCAAAATCATCACTTCATGGCTGAAGATGAATGACATATCGGTGCCATACAGCGGCACGCCGCGCAGCGTTGGGATCACGGAGATTGAACGGCACTTCATTTTGGACAGGAACTTCAGCCATTTATCGCGCACCACTTGCTGCTCAAATTCGGTGGCGACGATAAATTGCGTGTTGTCACGGTCCATGGTTTGCCAGTTGATGTCTTTCCAGGTGATCACCGGAACGCCATTAACCTTCTCATGCTGTTGGTCATCATCCAGCGAGATAAACGCCTGCACGTTATAACCGAGGATCTCCTCGCTCTGCAGCGCCGCATAAGCTTCCATGGCATTTTTACCGGAACCAATGATGATGGTTTCCTTCTGCCACTGACCTGCGCGGTTGATGGCGCGTTTTACCACGGCACGCATCAGCGGCAGCAACAGCAGAGCGTAAGTCCAGCTAAATACCCAAACCATGCGCGAGAAGTCCCATTTTGAAAAGGCAATCAACGCCAGATCAAGCAGAGAGAAGACGAACAGGGTTTTAAACACTTCTTTCAGTTCAAACCAAAACGGCTTGCGATAAGTGTAGTGACGCATACGCACCCAGAACCAGGCGGTGCAAAGAATAGAAAGGCTAAATTGGGCAATAAACCGGTATTCAATCTGCTGGGGCGGAATAAAGGTATCCAGTTCGCCCCAAATACCTTGAACGGTGGCGGCAGATAAAAACAATGCCAGATTTAATGCAATTAAATCCGAGAAACTAAGTGCGACTTTTGCGATGAGGTTTTTGCGTAGTCCGCTCCACGAGCGGGTTGCATCATTCATTATCAAAGTACTTGCCATAAAACCTGCTCTCTTTTCTTAAGTAAAAGATGGCCTGACCAGAATCAAGTACGCGCTCAGGAGTGGTCCGCTGAAAAATGGAAAGAATAATTCTTTCAGCGAGATATAAGTCAGTGCTGCCATAAGCGCTGCAAGGAAAGGACCGTTTGAGACGTGATGCACGTCACGAAAAGCTGCAGCAACGTTTAAGAGTATGCAGGAGTTATTTGACAGAGTTAATATGGAAATAGTCTGAAAAGGAAATAAATGACTAAAGAAATAATTGGCTATTTAATTGAAATGTATGGTTAAAAGTTAATTAATCGCGAATATTACACTTCATTTTAAGACAGCTTTTCGGAATGACCGCCATTCACATCAATGGCGGCGCCAGCCAATCAGGTGGGTTTTTTTAATACCCACAGGTCCTGCTGCTTGTCATAGTGTCCGATTTGCAGATCGACAGCCTCTTCATCAATCCATGCCGGTACACTGGTATCCACATCCCAGCCGTCGAGTTGGTCACTCAGGCCGGGATTGGTATGGCAGGGAATACTGACAGTGTCGCCATTGTCACTATTGAACTCTGCATCAACGATTTCATATTGACCAATCTTCACCACGCGTCCCATTACATTCTCCCGTATTTGCTGGGTTGAATAGTGAGCATAGTCGTTCACACGCAGTTTACGAGCGATAAAGCCTCGGATTAATCCTTGTCTTCGCTGACGCGCACGCCGACCTTCACAATCTGGTTATCTTCTTTCTCTGCTACCGTCCAGGTTAACTGCTTCCATTCCACCTGATCGCCAACCACTGGCGTGCTGCCGAGCAAACTCATTACCAGCTGTCCTAGCGACTGCTGATCGTTGGTCTGTTCATCTAACTCCAGGCCGTAAATTTGCGCCACGTCGCGCAGGCGCGCTTCGGCATCCAGAATAAAGTCGCCGAAGAAGCGTTGATCCAGCGATACCGGCGGCGATTGGCTGAACATTTTACCCAGTGCGGGAAGATCGCGCTCACGGCCAATCACACACAGCACATCGCCTTCTTTCAGGCGCGTATTGCCGTTGGGATGCATTAACGCGTTATCACGGAACAGGGCGGCGATGCGGGTTTCGCGCGGCATCTGCAAATCACGCAGCGCTGCGCCGACGCACCATTTGTCGGCGCTCAGCTGGTAAATAAATTGTTCCCACGGATTCTCCGGATGGATATCCAGCCCAACCCGGCTAATCGGCGAGGCGGTTGGTGGCACCACCACTTTGGCGCGTTTGGCGGCATAGCCCAGCGAGGTACCTTGCAGCATCAACGACACCAACACTACAAAGAAAGCGATGTTGAAGTAGAGCTTGGCGTTCTCCAGCCCGGCCATCATCGGAAATACGGCGAGGATGATTGGCACTGCGCCACGTAAGCCCACCCAACTGATGAAGATACGTTCGCGTCCGGTGAAGCCTTTGAACGGTAACAGACCAACCAGAATCGACAGCGGGCGCGCTACCAGAATCAACCACAGCGACAGAATCATCGCCGGCACCGCGATGTGCCACAAATCGGAGGGTGTCACCAGCAAGCCCAGCACAATGAACATGCCGATTTGGCTCAGCCATGCCATACCATCAAAAGTTTGCAAAATACCGTGGCGGTTGCGAATCGGGCTGTTGCCCAGCAGGAAGCCGCAAAGATAAACCGCCAGAATGCCGCTGCCTTCCATCACGGTGGTGAGCGCAAACACGATGATGCCGCCACTCACCGCCAGCAGCGGATATAAACCCTGCGCCAGATTGATACGGTTAATCAACTGCTGCAGCGCCCAGCCGCCGCCCAGGCCCAATACGATGCCAAGACCAAACTGCTGCACCAGATGCACCACAAACATCCAGCTCAGGCCGGACTGGCCTTGCTGAATCATGTCGATCAGCGTGATGGTGAGAAACACCGCCATCGGATCGTTGCTGCCGGATTCAATCTCCAGCGTGGAGCTGACACGTTCATTGAGGCCTTTATCACCCAGCAGCGAAAATACGGCGGCGGCATCGGTAGAACCGATAATCGCGCCAATCAGAAAGCCCTGCATCAGATCGAGCTTAAACAGCCAGGCAGCGGCAACGCCGGTTAACCCTGCGGTGATCATCACGCCAACCGTCGCCAGCGATAATGCCGGGCCGAGCGCCACCTTTAGCGAAGACGCTTTGGTGCGCATCCCGCCATCAAGCAAGATGATGGCTAAAGCGAGGTTGGAGACCAGATAGGCGACGGGATAGTTGTCAAAGGCGATGCCACCGATACCATCAATCCCGGCCAACATGCCGAGAGCGAGGAAGATCACCAGAATCGGAATGCCAAGGCGTGATGAAAAGGAACTGAGCAAAATACTTGCTGCTACCAGCACGGACCCAATAATGAACAAACTGTAAATCATGCTGGTATTCAACGGCGTTCTCCTGCGGTGGGGCAAAAAAGACAAACTGCGGGCGATTCACACAGACAAGGTGGAAAGATAATGCCTTATCAATAGCTTGTCAGCGCTTAATTGCACATTTTTTCATTCTGTGGGGCCGCATCCCATACACAGCTAAATTTGTATGAAAAAACAACAGGAAATGGCGCGAAGTGAGTGGGGCTGCTGCAAAGAAAAAGCCGGTCAGTGACCGGCTTATGGACTCAGGCTTCTGCAGCCTGTTTGTGGAAAAGTTCTCTAAATACCGGATAGATGTCTTCTGGCTCGCGAATATGTTGGATTGCGAAGTTATCAAACATCGCCTGCAGATGTTCATACTCGCGCCACAAGGTCTGGTGCGCGCGACGCGTAATCTCGATGTAGCTGTAATAACGCACAACCGGCAGAATATGTTTGGCTAAGATCTCGTGGCAGAGCGGTGAATCATCGGCCCAGTTATCACCATCCGACGCTTGCGCCGCATAGATGTTCCACTGTGACGGGTCATAACGCTCTTTAACCACCTCATCCATCAACTTCAGTGCACTGGAAACAATGGTGCCGCCCGTTTCCTGCGAGTAGAAGAACTCCTGTTCGTCGACCTCTTTCGCCTGAGTGTGATGGCGAATGTACACCACGTCGACGTTCTTATAGGTACGGCTCAGGAACAGATACAGCAGAATGTAGAAACGCTTCGCCATATCTTTGGTGGCTTGATCCATCGAACCTGACACGTCCATCAGGCAGAACATCACGGCCTGGCTGGAAGGTTCTGGTCGCTTCTCGAAGTTTTTGTAGCGCAGGTCAAAGGTATCGATAAACGGCACGCGGTCGATGCGCGCGCGCAACTCAGCGATCTCTTTACGTAAACGCTCCTCTTCCAGTAACTGCGCCGGTTCGCTGGTTTCCACTTCGGCTAGCGTAGCTTCCAGTTCGTTTAACATGCGGCGTTTACCCGCCGTCATCGCCGTACGACGTGCTAGCGAGTTCTGCAGCGAGCGCACCACGCTGATGTTAGCCGGCGTACCGTTTGAGGTGTAGCCCGCGCGATGGGTTTTGTACTCGTTTAACTGCCGATGCTGATTCTTGCGCAGGTTCGGCAACGCCAAATCTTCGAACAGAAGATCGAGATATTCATCTTTAGATATCTGGAAGCTGAATTCGTCCTGGCCTTCACCATCCTGACTGGCGTTGCCCTGGCCGCTACCGCCGCTGCCGCCGCCACCTTGCGGACGTTCAATGCGATCGTTTTGCACGAAATGGTCATTCCCAGGATGCACGCGATGGCGACTGCCGCCGCGGCCCTGATGGAAGCTCGGTTCATTAATATCGTCAATTGGAATCGAGACCGATTCGCCGCTCTCGACATCGGTCACCGAACGCTTGTTGATGGCCTCGGAGATCGATTGCTTGATTTGCGACTTATAACGGCGCAGAAAGCGCTGCCGATTGACGGCGCTTTTGTTTTTACCGTTGAGACGCCGATCGATAAAATAGGCCATAAAAATCCCCCAAACTGCATTGCAAGCTTAGGCCGGGAAAACCCGGCCTCCTGTTGCAGCACCGAAGCGCCGCGACGCTTACAGATAACGATTATGAAGATTTACGCACGCGCAGATACCATTCGCACAGCAGGCGTACTTGCTTGCGGGTATAGCCTTTTTCCATCATGCGATCGACAAAATCATCGTGTTTTTTCTGCTCGTCCGTTGAGGTTTTGGTATTGAACGAAATCACCGGCAGCAACTCTTCGGTGTTCGAGAACATTTTCTTCTCGATGACCGTGCGCAGTTTTTCGTAACTTGTCCAGTTCGGATTGCGTCCGCTATTCTGCGCACGGGCACGCAGCACAAAGTTGACAATCTCGTTACGGAAATCTTTCGGGTTACTGATCCCGGCAGGTTTCTCGATCTTTTCCAACTCGGCGTTCAGCGATTCGCGGTCAAACAGCTGTCCGGTGTCAGGATCGCGGTACTCTTGATCCTGAATCCAGAAATCAGCGTAGGTGACGTAGCGATCAAAGATGTTTTGACCGTATTCAGAGTAGGACTCCAGATACGCGGTCTGAATCTCTTTACCGATAAACTCGGCGTATTTTGGAATCAGGTAGCCTTTCAGGTGCTCCAGATACTTCTCGGCTTGATCCTGAGGGAACTGCTCGCGCTCAATTTGCTGCTCCAGCACGTAGAACAGATGCACCGGGTTGGCCGCCACTTCAGCATGGTCAAAGTTGAACACGCGCGACAGGATTTTAAACGCGAAGCGGGTTGAAAGACCGTTCATGCCCTCATCAACGCCCGCGTAATCGTGATACTCCTGCCAGGATTTGGCTTTTGGATCGGTATCTTTCAGGCTTTCGCCATCATAGACGCGCATTTTGGAGTAGATGCTGGAGTTTTCCGGCTCTTTCAAACGCGACAGAATCGAGAAGCGGGCCAGGGTTTCCAGCGTGCCCGGCGCGCATGGCGCAGTGGTCAACTCACTGTGATCCAACAGTTTGTTGTAGATCTTGATCTCTTCGGAAACGCGTAGGCAATAAGGCACTTTGACAATGTAAACACGGTCAAGGAACGCCTCATTGTTTTTGTTATTACGGAAGGTGACCCATTCTGATTCGTTGGAGTGCGCCAGAATGATGCCGTTGAACGGCAGGGCAGAAATCCCTTCGGTACCGTTGTAGTTACCTTCCTGCGTGGCGGTCAGCAGCGGATGCAGCACTTTAATCGGTGCTTTAAACATCTCAACGAATTCCATCACGCCCTGATTCGCGCGGCAAAGGGCACCTGAATAGCCGTATGCGTCAGGATCGTTTTGCGCGTGATTTTCCAGTTTGCGGATATCCACTTTACCAACCAACGCAGAGATATCCTGGTTGTTCTCATCGCCTGGCTCTGTTTTGGCAATTGCTACCTGCTCCAGAATTGACGGCCACACTTTCACCACTTTGAAGCGGGTGATATCGCCGCCAAACTCATGCAGGCGTTTCGCCGCCCAGGGCGACATGATGGTGCCCAGATAACGCCGTGGCACGCCATACTCTTTTTCCAGAATATTGGCGTCTTCCTGCGGGTTAAACAGGCAGAGCGGATGATCGTTTACCGGGCTGCGCTCGCCGTCGGCGCTCAGCACATAGATCGGCACACGCTGCATCAGCGCTTTCAGGCGCTCGGCCAATGAGGATTTACCGCCACCCACCGGGCCCAGTAAGTAAAGGATCTGTTTCTTCTCTTCCAAACCCTGCGCGGCGTGTTTCAGATAAGAGACGATTTGCTCAATCGCTTCCTCCATACCGTAAAACTCTTCGAAGGCCGGGTAGCGTCCCATGACGCGGTTGGAAAAGATTCGGGAAAGGCGAGGCTCTTGCGCAGTGTCAACCATCACCGGCTCACCGATGGCCATTAATAGTCGCTCGGCAGCGTTGGCGTATGCACTGCGATCCTGTTTACAGATGGCGAGGAATTCCTGCAATGAGAACTCTTCGTCCTTGGCAGCTTCATAACGCTGACGATAGTGATCGAATATATTCATAGCGATGCCCGTCCTTTCGTTTTTAGCACAGGTAAAGGAGCGTAATAAAAGTTTGTAGCAGCTCCCGGAAGATATTCTTTATTGAGTACAGCAACCCTTATGCCAACCTGACGTTTTTTTATCGGGATACACAATTCTTATGGTTACTCTGCTCGTACAAAAAAGTCTCGTCTTACATTTAACTGTAGAAGGCATTCAGAAAACCTGCAGCCACTTTTCTCCTTATTCGGCGATATATCAATAACAAAGTCTCATAAGCACTGAGGCAATCAACCTAAGCCGTGAGAGCGATGAAGCCACTGAGAATATTTCGCTATGCTGGTTAGAGAGCATCATTAAACGTTAACCGATAGCAAAATTTTGGTTAGACTCTGCGTGTGATTGTTATATTAATGGACTGAATAAATTGTGAACCAATTCAAACTTAAAGCGCTTACTCTGGCTATTCCTTGTTATTTTGCGGCGTTCGGCACTCATGCAGAACCCTTATCTCTTGGCGCTTCGGTGATTTATGCGCAGTCACCTTATCGGGGCGGACAAGACCGCTATCTGCCGATTCCGGTGATTAATTATGAAGGTGAAAACTTCTGGTTCCGTAGCCTGCAAGGCGGCTATTACCTGTGGAAAGACCCGCAGAATCAGCTGTCGCTGACGGTGCTGGGATCGCCGCAGCAGTACGATCCGAAAGACAACGATTTGGGTGACATGAAAGCGCTGGATAAGCGCCGTATGACGCTGATGGCTGGCGCCAACTATCGCCACGTTGCCGATTGGGGTATCGTGCGCACCGCTCTGCTGGGTGATGTGCTCAATAACAGCAATGGGTTAATCTGGGATCTCACCTATCTATATCGCTTTGATTTCGGCGCATTCAGCCTGACGCCGGGCATTGGTGCCATGTGGAACAGCGCCAATCAAAACCGTTATTACTACGGTGTTTCATCCCATGAAAGTGCGCGAACCGGCATCGCTGAGTATCATCCAGACGACAGCTGGTCGCCGTATGTCGAGATGAATGCCAGCTACCAAATCAGCGAAAGCTGGAACGCCAGCTTGTCAGGTCGCTACACGCGCTTCGACAGCGAAATTAAAGACAGCCCGATGGTCGATAAGAGTGGCCAGTTCACACTCTGGACCGGCATCAGTTACAGCTTCTAACGATTAAATAAACGCCTCGTAATGAGGCGTTTTTCTTACATTGCACCAATTCAGAGCCCCATATCAGCGCAACAGGAGGAGTGATGAAGACTATCCAATTTCACGGTGAATCAGCTTTACCCGCTATTGGCCAGGGAACCTGGTATATGGGTGAGAATGCAGCGCTGCGCAGCCAGGAAGTGGGCGCACTGCAGGCGGGTTTAGATCTTGGACTTAAGGTTATCGACACGGCGGAAATGTATGCGGAAGGCGCTGCCGAAGAGGTGGTCGGCGAAGCGTTACGCGGCCGTCGCGATCAAGCCTGGCTGGTATCGAAGGTGTATCCCTGGAATGCCGGTGAAGTCGATGCTATCGAGGCCTGCGAGCGCAGTCTGCGCCGTCTGCAAACCGATTACCTCGATCTCTACCTGCTGCATTGGCGCGGCAATGTCCCTTTAGAAGAAACCATTCGTGCGATGGGATCCTTGCAGCAGCAAGGCAAAATCCGCTATTGGGGCGTCTCGAACTTTGACCATGACGATATGCTGGAACTGTGGCAAGAGCCCGGCGGCAAATCCTGTTTAACCAATCAGGTGCTGTACCACTTAGCGTCCCGCGGGATCGAGTACGATTTGTTGCCACAGTGTCAGCAGCGCGAGATGCCGATTATGGCCTATTGCCCGTTAGCGCAGGCTGGACGACTGCGACAGGCGCTGTTTAACGATGCGCATCTTAAACAGATTGCACAACAGAAGGGCATCAGCGTGGCGCAAGTGCTATTGGCCTGGGTGATCCGTCAGCAAGGCGTTTTGGCCATTCCTAAAGCCAGCAGCGTTTCACATGTGCAGCAAAACGCGGCCGCGCTAAGCATCAATCTGACTAATGAAGAGCTGAGCATCATTGATCGGGCGTTTCCTGCGCCTCAATCTAAAACTGCGTTAGATGTGGTTTAGCGGCGCAACGGCGCCGCATCTTATTACTTATTAACGATACGAATCGTGGTGCCCAAACGCGCAGGGGATTCACCCGCGCTTTTTAACGGCTTGCTAATGCGCGCCGTTTCCACGCACACCATAGTTTTATAGCCTTCATTTGGCATGTCCCCCATACTGCATGATAACTCCGGACCTGGATTCCACGTGACAACGTCACTCTGATAGTGGTGATAGACTTCAATCTGGCGTTTGCCCGCTTTATCGTGAATCACGCTGCAGTCATCCGCTGCGGTGTGAATACGATCCACGCGGTTGGGATAGGTCTGCTTGCCGTCGGATGCGCCAACAGCATTATCGTTAACCTTATCGATAAAACTGTTACCTAATCCGCTCACTTCGACCTGAGAGATATCCGCAATCTGGAAGTAGCTGTGCAGCGCTGCGGTGGCTTCATAGTCGCCGTAAGCTTCCAGCTCAATTTCACAATGCTCAGCAATCCGGAAGCGAGCAAGCAGGGTGAAATCGTGCGGCCAGAGCTTTTTGGTTTGTGCGTTGCTTTCCAGCGTAAAAGTCAGCATTACCGCATCTTCGTTTTCGTCATGGGCGGTCAGCGTCCACGGCATATTGCGTGCAAAACCGTGCGCCGGTTCACCTGCCGGACCAAACCACGGCCAGCAAATAGGTACGCCCCCGCGGATTGCTTTACCTGTAGTAAATGGGGTCTTTTCACTGAGCCAAATCACCGGTTTTTGGCCGCTAGGCTGCCACGAAAGCAGATGCGCACCTTGCAGGGCAATCGCCGCACGCACTTTAGGATGGCTGATTACCACAATCGGCAAATCACTCTGCTGACGCTGTGACAGATAAGGGGTGATTTGATTCACTACCGGAAGGGTATAAAGCGTATCTTGCATGGTCAGACCTTCTCTTTTATCCAGTCGAAAAAAAGGGGCGACCGAAGTCACCCCTTGTCCGTTTAGCCGGTTAGCTTACTTAGAAGCAACCAGTGCAATCAGATCGAGAACTTTATGTGAGTAGCCAGTTTCGTTATCGTACCAGGAAACCAGTTTCACGAAGTTGTCATTCAGAGCGATACCTGCTTTAGCATCGAATACTGAAGTCAGGGTTTCGCCGTTGAAGTCGGTAGAAACCACGTCGTCTTCAATGTAGCCCAGAACGCCTTTCATTTTGCCTTCTGACTCAGCTTTAATCACTGCACAAATTTCTTTGTAGGTCGCTGGTTTTTCCAGGCGAACAGTCAGGTCAACAACAGACACGTTTGGAGTAGGAACGCGGAACGCCATACCGGTCAGTTTGCCGTTCAGCTCTGGCAGAACAACGCCAACTGCTTTAGCTGCACCGGTAGAAGATGGGATGATGTTCTGCGCTGCGCCACGGCCGCCGCGCCAGTCTTTGTGAGACGGGCCATCAACGGTTTTCTGCGTCGCGGTGGTTGCGTGAACGGTGGTCATCAGACCTTCAACGATACCGAAGTTGTCGTTGATAACTTTAGCCAGTGGAGCCAGGCAGTTAGTGGTGCAAGACGCGTTAGAAACGATGTCCTGGCCAGCATATTTGTCAAAGTTAGCGCCACGTACGAACATCGGGGTGCTGTCTTTAGATGGACCAGTCAGAACCACTTTCTTCGCGCCAGCAGTGATGTGTTTACGTGCAGTTTCGTCGGTCAGGAAGATACCGGTCGCTTCAGCAACAACGTCAACACCCACTTCGTCCCACTTCAGGTTAGCCGGGTCTTTCTCAGCGGTAACACGGATTTTCTTACCGTTAACAATCAGTGCACCGTCTTTCACTTCTACAGTGCCGTCAAAACGACCGTGAGTAGAGTCATACTTCAGCATGTATGCCATGTAATCGGCGTCGAGCAGATCGTTGATCGCGACGATTTCGATGTCAGAACGCTGCTGCGCAGCACGGAAAACGATGCGACCGATACGGCCAAAACCGTTAATACCTACTTTGATAGTCATATATTCCACCAGCTATTTGTTAGTGAATAAAAGGTTGGCTGTAAAATTACAAAAACCTTACCAGGCGTCAAGCGGAATCGTGTCAATTGTTGCGACAGGTCAATTCCAACACCAGGAATAATTCGTTGCGCAATCGCTTACGCAGCACCCTTATTGCGCGCCTATGTTACGCCGAATGCGGGCTGAAAAGGGATGACTTTTGCAAAGGGTGATCGCCATCACAAAATCGTGCTGTGGAACAGATGTCGGAGGCGTTAGCACGAAAAAAGACCCGATAGATGTTGTACGTTTGTTAGAATACTAGTCGATTTTTTCAGAATGACACTCCGGAACTCAAAATGGCTAAAGACACCGCACCCGACGCAAAAATTGCGCAGCTTTCCGAAATGCAGCGCTATGTCACTCAGCATCGTGGAACGGAGCCCCCTTTCTCGGGCGCCTTGCTGCACAACAAGCAGGAAGGGATTTACCACTGCTTAGTTTGTAATTCGCCGCTGTTTCTCTCCGAAACCAAATACGATTCAGGCTGTGGCTGGCCAAGTTTCTATCAGCCCTTCAGTGACGACGCTATCCGCTATCTGGAAGATGATTCACACGGCATGCAACGGGTTGAGATTCGCTGTGGCAACTGTGATGCGCATTTGGGACATGTGTTCCCGGATGGCCCACAACCGAGCGGCGAGCGCTACTGCGTGAACTCCGCCTCGCTAAACTTCACTGATGAGCAGGGCAATCAGCAAGAGGGCTAAGCATGAAACAGGAACTGGAAGCGATGCTGGAGGCGATGACGCCGGAAGTGTACGAGCGGCTCTCCACGGCGGTTGAAATCGGCAAATGGCCAGATGGCGTCGCGCTGACGCCAGAGCAGAAAGAGAATTGTCTGCAGCTGGTGATGTTGTGGCAGGCTCGCCACAATGACGATCCGCAACATATGACCATTAGCAAAGGTGGGGATATGGTGATGAAATCGAAGAAACAGCTGAAAGAAGAGTTTGGCATTGAGCCCGACGTCACGCGCATCAACCTGCACTAAAAATCAAAAGGGCTGGTTCTCACCAGCCCCTTATTTTCAGATTAATACCGCACCTTGTGCTTCCATCTGAGCGAAAGCAATTTCACTGTCATCCGGATTCAGGTTCACACCGCGGCAGCCCTCTTTAACCACCTCCACGTTGTAACCTAACTCCAGCGCATCCAGCACGCTGTATTTGACGCAGTAATCGGTCGCAATACCCAGCATCACTAAATCGCTAATGCCGCGCTCGCGCAGCCAACTGTCGAGTTCTGTCTTGCGTCGATGGCCGTTATCGAAGAAGGCGCTGTAGCTATCCACCTCAACATCGCCCCCTTTATGAAACACGGCATCAATCAGAGAGCGATCGAGATCGGGATGAAAATCCGCCCCGACAGAATTCTCAATACCGTGATCGGGCCACCAGATCTGCGCTAAACCGTTTAATTCGCCGAGCGTGTAGACCGGCTCGCCGGAGATCGAGGCGAAGCTGCCGTGATTGGCTGGATGCCAGTCTTGCAATGCCACCACACATTCACCCCGATCGTGAAACTCACGCGCAAATCGATTGGCGACGGCAACCGTTTGGTCACCCTCACGCACCGCCATTGGGCCGCCGGGGCAAAAATCGTTCTGAATATCGATGATTATCAATGCCCGCTTCATTGGTTTCGCTCCGTATCAATCTTCGGTCAGTTCGCCGCGTAAATTCTGCTGCATTTTGGCACGAATTTCCGCGCTGGTAAGGTTCTGACTCAATAAAAAATGCAGTTTGGTTAATGTGGCCTCAACGGTGAGATCAAAGCCGCTGATCACGCCCGCATGCTCAAGCGCATTGCCGGTGGCATAGCCGCCCATATTCACTTTGCCGGACATACACTGTGTCAGATTCACCACCACGATGCCGCGATCGCTGGCCTGTTGCAGTTCCGAAAGGAACTCGGCATTTTGCGGCGCGTTGCCAACGCCGTAAGAGCGCAGGATCAAGGCTTTCACCGGCTGACGCAGGAAATTACCCACCACGTCGGCAGAAATACCCGGATAAATCGTCACCACGCCAATCGGCTGTGGCGTAATCGGATGCACAATCAGCTCGCCATGACCTTGCGGTGCGGGCGGGGTATTTAACCGGCGGATATGAATACCCGCTTCCAGCAAAGGCGCAAGGTTTGGCGATGCGAAGGCATTAAAGCCGTCAGCATGTGCCTTAGTGGTACGGTTGCCGCGGAATAGCGTGTTGTTGAAAAACAGGGCAACTTCACTGATCGGATAATTGGCCGCCACATACAGCGAGTTCAGCAGGTTTTGCTGCCCATCAGAACGCAATTCTGCCAGGGGAATTTGCGAGCCGGTGACAATCACCGGCTTAGCGAGGTTCTCCAGCATAAAGGAGAGCGCCGAAGCGGTGAAAGCCATGGTGTCGGTACCATGCAAAATCACAAAGCCATCGTAGCGATCGTAGTTTTGCTTAATATCGTTCGCAATCGATTGCCAATCCTGCGGCGTCATGTCCGAGGAGTCCATCAGCGGCTGATATTCATGGATGGTGAAATCCGGCATTTCAGGCCGATGGAATTCGGGCATGTTTGCCAGCTGCTGTTGCAGATGACCCGATACCGGAATGTAGCCCTGCGCAGAGCGCTGCATCCCGATGGTGCCGCCGGTGTAGGCTACGTAGATATTTTTCTTTTGCATGAAGGAACTCAGACTTGCCGTAAAACGCGCAGTATAAGGGGATTGCGAACGAAAAGCAGCCCGACCAGCGGCCGGGCTGTAAAGATTAGCGTACGTTGCCGCAGTTCAGGCAGAAAGCGTAGCGATTTTGCGGATCGTTGAGGTTATTCAGTAAGCCAGGTTGCTGTTTCATTGCGCTCATTACGTCCAGCATTGGCGCAGGCAGCCAGACTTTCAGCGCAGCCGGCAACACCGACTGAACCGACGCGTTCATCTGATTCAGCAGCAGATCGATCATGCCCGGATCGTCCTGATACCAGCTCAACTCCGGCTTAGCGACTTTCGCCAGCTCAGCAGCTTTCGCCACGGCATCATCAAAGTCTCCCAACGCATCGACCAAACCATTGGCTTTCGCATCGCTACCGGTCCAGACGTGACCCTGCGCAATCGCATTGATCTCCTCAGGCGTTTTGTGACGCGAGGCCGCCACCAGGCCAACGAAATTACGATAGCCGTTCTCAATGGTCAGCTGCATCAGCTGCTGCACTTCAGTTGGCAGTGCTTTGGTGGTGGCGACGTCCGCCAGCGGTGATGTGGCAACGCCGTCAGTATGCACACCCACCGAACTCAGGCTGTTTTCAACGGTGTTAATCACGCCAAAGATACCGATGGAACCGGTCAGCGTGCTGGGTGCCGCCACGATGTAATCGGCAGGCGTTGAAATCCAGTAACCGCCGGAAGCCGCCATGCCACCCATTGAGACGACCACCGGTTTACCCGCATCGTGGGCTGCCGCCAGCTCTTCACGAATCGCTTCCGATGCCGTGACGCTGCCGCCAGGGCTGTTGACACGCAACACAATGGCTTTGATTTTAGCATCCAGGCGCGCATCGCGGATTTGCGACGCCGTGGTATCACCGCCGACGTTTCCGGCACTCTCTTCACCGTCCATAATCGCACCGCTGGCGAGGATCACGGCGATATTGCCATCCTGGCTCTGCGGCGGCTGTTTAACGGTGTAATCGTAGATACTCACGCTACGGTAATCGTTATTCGCCTTATCCCAGCCGAAGGTTTTCACCAGTTCCTGATCGGCGGCTGCACGCGTATCCAGTACATCCACCAATTTATTATTCAGCGCATATTTCGCGGTATCACCTTGCACCGCTTGCAAGCCGCTAATGATGCCGGCTGCACCTGGGAACAGCTGTTCTGGTGTAATTTGACGATTGGCTGCCACAGTATTCAGGTAATTCTGCCACAGCTGGCCAATCCAGCGCCCATCAGCGTCGCGCGCTTCCGGTGACATATCGTCACGCAGGAACGGCTCAACCGCAGACTTATAAGTGCCTACACGGAATACATGCGAATTAACTTTCAGCTTTTCCAGCAAAGTCTTGTAGTACAGGCCGTTGGTGGCGAAACCGTGTAGATCAACCGTGCCCTGAGGTGAGAGATACACCTTGTTGGCGTAACTGGCGATGTAGTATTGCGCCTGGCTGTAACTGTCGCCGACTGCATAAATAGGTTTGCCGGCGTCACGGAATTCGCGCAGTGCTTTACCCACATATTGCAGCGAAGGTTGATCGCCACCGGCAAAGTCACGCAGCTCCAGCACGATGCCAGTGATGTTTTTATCGGTTTTTGCCTGGCGGATCGCATCGACGACATCGAACAGGGAATTCTCCTGCAGGCGATCGCTATTTGCGCCTAACAGTTGACGGCTGATACGACTTAGACGATTGCTGACGGAAGGTTTATCGACCAGCACTCCACTCAGATCGATTTTCAATGCGCCTTGCTGTACAGGCTCACTGTTGTTGGAACTGGAAACCTGCAGCCAAATCCCGACGCCCGCCAGGATCAAAACAATAAGAAATAAATTAAGAATAAATTCCCGAATAAAATTCAGTACCCGCCAGGTCCAGCGGAACAGACCGGAAATAATTCGCCACAAAGTGCGCATAAACTCTCCATATTCACGTAGCAGGGCAGCCAGCACGCGGTCTGCCCCGATGTCGGGTTCATCCTAAAGAGCGGCGTGCGAAAAGTCAGCAGGAAATCGCGCCAGACTGTTACAAAAGATCGTGCTGTGCCAGGATTAGCCCACGCTTTTTATTCACGGGAGAAGAATAATGGATGCATTGGATTTATTGGTTAATCGCCGCTCGGCGTCTCGTCTGGCAGAACCGGCTCCGGCAGGTGAAGCGTTGCAAAATATTCTGCACGCCGCGATGCGCGCCCCCGATCACGGCACATTGCAGCCATGGCGTTTCATTATTGTCGAAAATGAGGGGCGCGAGCGCTTTGCTAACTTGCTGGAACAGGCCGCGCGTGACAGCAACCTTGAGCAGAAGGCGATCGACAAAGCAGCCTCCGCGCCTTTTCGCGCGCCGATGATCATCACCGTGGTGGCGCATTGTGAAGAGCACGCCAAAGTGCCGCAATGGGAGCAGCTGGCGTCTGCCAGCTGTGCGGTGATGGCGATGCAGATGGCCGCCGTGGCGCAAGGTTTTAATGGCATCTGGCGCAGCGGTCCGTGGACCGATCATCCGTCCGTGCGCGAAGCCTTTGGCTGCCGCGAGCAAGATGCGATTGTTGGTTTCCTCTATCTCGGCACGCCACAGTTGAAAGCCAACACCACCGTGGTTGCGCCGGACACCGCGCAGTTTGTCAGTTATTTCTGACAGACAATGCTGGACTTTTGCGGCAGGTTAGGCGCCGTTGCAAAGATTGCACAAAGCCTGTGCGAAAGATCGAGGTTAGGTCGTGCAACACTTACTCCCAACTGACAGCCAGGCTAACATAGCGCCTTCTGTTCATCGCATAAGGAAGTCGCCATGAGTGAACCTGTTCGTTTAACGCAATACAGCCACGGTGCGGGTTGTGGGTGCAAGATTTCGCCGCAGGTGTTGGAAACCATTCTGCGCAGTGAGCTCAGTCCGTTTAACGATCCGCAACTGCTGGTTGGCAATGAAACGCGTGATGATGCTGCAGTCTACGATCTCGGCAACGGTACTGCGGTGGTAAGCACCACCGACTTCTTTATGCCGATCGTCGACGATCCTTTTACCTTTGGTCGTATCGCCGCCACTAACGCCATCAGCGATATCTACGCCATGGGCGGGAAACCAATCATGGCGATCGCTATATTAGGCTGGCCGGTGAATCTACTGAGTCCGGAAGTGGCGCAGCAGGTGGTCGAGGGCGGGCGTGCCGCTTGTCAGGCGGCGGGAATCGCCCTGGCGGGCGGTCATTCGATTGATGCACCAGAGCCGATCTTCGGCCTGGCCGTAACCGGTATCGTCGATGTGGCACGGGTGAAAAAGAACAGCGCGGCGCAGGCCGGTTGTCAGCTTTTCCTCACCAAACCATTAGGCATTGGCATTCTCACTACCGCGGAGAAAAAAGGCCTGCTGCGGCCTGAACACCAGTCGCTGGCCGCCGACGTAATGTGCCAGCTGAATAAAGCCGGAGCGGAGTTCGCCAAACTGGCGGGCATCAGCGCGATGACCGATGTCACCGGTTTTGGCTTGCTCGGCCATTTAAGTGAAATCTGCCAGGGTTCAGGATTGCGTGCCGAAGTGATTGCAGCGCAGGTACCGCGCCTGGCGGGCGTCGATGACTATATCGCTGCGGGAGCGGTGCCCGGTGGCACCAGCCGCAACTTCGCCAGCTATGGCGAGCAGGTTTCACCCTTAGATGATGCCACCCGCGCGTTGCTGTGCGATCCACAAACCTCCGGTGGTCTGCTGGTGGCGGTTCAACCCGGCGCCATTGAGGCATTCCAGCGCTGCGCCTCTGCAGCAGGCGTGCAAGCAACGTCGATTGGCGAACTGTTTGCCGCGAGAGCCGATCGTCCACTGATTACCGTAGTTACCTGACGTTAAGGAACGACGCCATCCATGCGTTTGTTTATTGCCGAAAAACCCAGCTTAGCGCGTGCGATTGCCGACGTGTTGCCAAAACCGCATCGACGCGGAGACGGCTATATTGCCTGCGGGAATGACCAGGTTGTGACCTGGTGTGTTGGGCACCTGCTGGAGCAGGCGCAGCCCGACAGTTATGACAGCCGCTATGCGCGCTGGAATCTGGCTGATTTACCGATTATTCCGGAAAAATGGCGCCTGCAGCCACGTCCATCCGTAGCGAAGCAGTTGAAAGTGATTGAAGGCCTGCTGCAACAAGCCAGCATGGTGGTGCATGCGGGTGACCCCGATCGTGTACTGTTACAATGTTTTCATTGAATTGGATTGTTACGTAGATAATCTGTGAATTCGTGAAATCATCCGGCAGGTAGTTTTATGGGGATCGTGCTTTGGGAACTTCCTGACTTAGTACTTGATCAGGAAATCAGAAGGGAAATTGATACTGGCACCGGCGAATTATCGATACGCTTTGAAGGTACTGGTCAGCATTTAGGCAAGCTCCCATTATTATTTATGGAAGATGGCGGCAGTATCAGAGTCGCCAATAATTGGCTGATTCATTTAAAAGCTAATTTGCGTAAAAAAGAGGTTAATACCCAGGCTCAAGCTTTACTGCATTACTTTACCTTTCTTAATGAGATTGGCATGTCTTGGGATGAGATGCCAATCTCTATCAGGCTACGTCCCACCTATGCCTTTC
Organism: Pantoea endophytica; assembly: GCF_002858935.1. Taxonomy (GTDB): domain Bacteria; phylum Pseudomonadota; class Gammaproteobacteria; order Enterobacterales; family Enterobacteriaceae; genus Pantoea; species Pantoea leporis. The sequence goes on from NZ_PJRT01000033.1 coordinate 194,128, forward strand.
GTAAGCATTTGCGAGAGATGTTCAAACAGGGTGAATTGGCGCGCAGTACCGCTAACAGTTATATGGGATCGGTGATTAATTTTTATAAATTCTATCTGGCTCGCGATCACTTTTTTGCCTATCCTCCCTTTAAATATGAAGTAGTACGGTTACATAGAAATTCATCCCATGAATATATGAGAAATCATTTTATCCATGTCGATACCACGGATTTAAGATTAAAACTGCCCAGTGATACCCGACACTTTGGATTATCACGAAAACTTGTTCCATTGAGCAATAACGAATGGCAAGTCGTCGAGTCTGTATATAAAATCCGTGGTATAGGTATTTCAACCAGTGCAGGTGAGGGTAATGAGGTTCCACTATCTGAGGAATGTAAGTTAGCTATTGATCTTAGCCGATACTCTGGTCTTAGAAGAACTGAAATAATATCGTTAAGAGCAAAGCAAATTTATAAACCAGATGCTGAACAGCTCAAGAAAAAATATCTTATCAATACTGATGGATTATTGCTTGATCCCCGACAAGGTGTTGAAACCAAGAATGGAACAATACGCACTGCTGAGATCCACTCTGAATTAATGCAGACCCTGTATGATTATATTAATTCATCCAGATATATTAAGCGTAGAAAGAAATATGAAGAGATTTATCCGGAAAACAAAGATAACCCGCCATTGTTGTTAAATCAAAATGGTAAGCCTTATGCCGCTAAAACACTGGATGCACGTTGGGGCGAAATCAGAAATGCGGTAAGAAAAGAGTTACCTAACTTTAATCATAAGTTTCATAATTTACGTTCAACATATGCTGTGGAAAGATTGAAGGAATTACTGAATGCTGGGCTAAAAGAGGGAAAGGCGCTTGATTACCTACAATCGGTGATGGGACATAAAAGTAGAGCGACCTTACTGGGTTACCTAAAATTCTGTGAGGAAGAAACAATGACGGCTAATGAAGTGCATGAGAAAGCATTAAATATTATTCTCAAGAGTGATAAATAGTTATGGCATTTTTAAAAGAGAATAAACGCAAAACAGTAACGACATCGAACATTAATACTGACACAGTAATTAATATTAGCTTACGCGACAAATTTATAAAAGATCAAGATCGCTCTGCAAATTTTGAGCGTTTACTCTACGAAAATTGCCCTGCTATTCCTATTACTGACAACTATATAAATATTAAAATTGATAAACCTGGTTTTGTTTATGCTAATCGACAATCACTTGTAGTACGTATTTGTAATGCAATACACAGTTTAGATGCAACCGATCGGACTAAAGTAAATGTTTTTAATGAAACTGTACGTTTCTTAAAAATGGCAGATGAACAAAAAATCAAGAATGCTTTCTGCATTGACACGATATCAATGTATATAAAAAATCTTGTTAGCTCATATAATAAAGGAAGTAAAGGGAAAACATTATCCGGTCGTCAAAATTCCATTAAAGCTTTATTGAAAGCTATGGACTATGAACTATATAAAAAATGTGAAAGCATGTTTATTTCTTTTCCGGCAGATACGCAGAGTGTTTCTCCTTATACTGATGGTGAAGTTAAAGAGCTTTTTTCTGCATTGCAAGCTATATATATTTGTTATGCTGCGCATCTCGAAAATGGTACTAAGCCTAAAGCTTTTCCTCTTTATGAACTAAAAGATCTAGCAGGTAATCATAAATATAAAAATAAGACATCGACAGAGAGAACAGTCTCATATAAAAATAGTGATACTGTATGGTTATCTGACTTAGTTAGGGTGGCCTATTTTATGACATGTTTCTATACAGGTGCAAATGCATCATCGCTATTAAAGTTAAGATTGTCGGACTTCAGCGAAGAGCTATTTAAAGCTCTTAATAGAAAAACATATAAATTAAGCACAAAAAAAGGAAGACAGTCAGGTAGAACCAATGAAATTGATGTGGGTTTTACTAAGGAAGCAAGAGTTTTTTTTGAGAGCTGGATTAGCGTTAGCAAAAAAATAAATAATAATAAAGATGGTTTCTTGTATCCTAATCCCTCAGTTAATAATAGATCATATATGACGGATAGCAGTATGAGTATCTTGAATAAAACGTTTGTTGATCTTGGTTTACCTGCATTGAGTAGTCAACGATTTAGAAAGACAAAAGCTTCATTAATTATGAGAGCTACAGAGAGTGTTTTCTTTGTTTCTCAGGGGCTGAATAATTCCGTTGAAACAGTAGCAAAACATTATGCAGATGGTAACGCTGTTACCACTGAGTTCTCACTGGCTTCCGCACTGTATATCCGAGAGCAGACTGCCTTGGGAAAACCGTTAGATAAGGCCATCACTGAGAGTGCATTCCTGTACCACGACCCGCTTAAAGAGAGCGAAGCCGGTAAAGAATTTAAAAAACTGACCAATGGCTTAAGATGCGGTGGAGCATTTAAAGATAAGGCGATAAAAGTAAAAGAGGTACTGGTTAAAAATGGCTTGGCTGAACACAATGATGCGGTGGCTTGTCATAAATTTCTTGAGTGTTTTGGATGCAAGCATCACGCTATTGTCGCAGAGGTTGATGATATATGGCTTTTACTCTCATTCAACGATGTGATTCTGGAGTCTGTCACAAGGCCAGCGATTAACTCCCGCCCGTCAAACTTACTGAACAAAGTGAATAATACTATTCAGGTCATTATAGAGCGAATGAAAAGGGAGCACACTGCGGTATACAACGAAGCCTATGATAAATACTTGGATGGAATGCATCCTCTTTGGCAGGATACGAATGACCTGGAATTAATGCAGGGTATTTACTGATGAAAGAAGTTCTGAAATTTATTGATAGCAATAATATTTATGATGATCTGATCGTTTCTTTTGACACTGAAGGCAATCCATATAGCTACTATGGTTCTGATAAGTGGTACTTATGGTCATTAAGCTTTAATGTTTCTTTCTCCAGATTATCTGGTACGTTCAAGTCGACAGTAAAATACCTAGTTCACAAGGTGATATCTAATGATAGCTTGAAGTCAAAAAAAAGTGTTATTAAAAATATCATTGAGGGGGCTGTTATTTTTGAAAAATGCATCACTGGATGTAATGGAGTATCATATGACTTTATTGATGATGATGAGGATTTTAGGCGGTTATTAGTTGAAGCCAAAAGTAGAAGCTTAAAATTTAAAACATGGAAGAATAATCTTGTTTTTTTATCTCATTTACATAACGCAGAAGTAATAACCAGAGAGATAAAGAACTACGAAGAACTAGCATTATATTTATCTGTGAGTGGTGCATCAGTCTCACAAGCAGTATGCATTCCAGAATCTATTGCGTCTAAATATTATGGTGAGGCACTGAGCGTTATTGAAACTTATTATTCTTATAGAAATGAAATATCTTCATGCTATGATGATTATGTGTCTGAGTATTTAGAATCATCAAAACGCTATAAGTCTAATATTTCTGCAAGAAGATACGCACTTAAGAATGTTAAACGGCTACCAAAAAACATTGATATTCAATTTGACTATAGCGGCTCATGGTTATCCTGGCTCCGTGGAGCCTGTTATACCGTGATTGCAGCATTTACTGGCTGTCGGGATGGTGAGATAAAGTCTTTTGATATTGATTCCTATCAAGAGAAGAAATATGCAGGTATGACTGTTCCTGTTTTGCATGGTCTTGATACCAAACCTAATGCAGGAGGGGTAGCACGGCACACCTCATGGGTGACGATACCGAGTGTTAAAAAAGCTATCTTACTGCTTTGGGATGCATTTAGCTTTGCGCGTGAAAAGTGGCGAGAAAAAGCGGATTCAATAGTACATCCTGATGAAAGAAATGCTTTTCTTGAAAAGGTAGATAGCTTATTTGTTACGCTTCCCTATATGCGAGGACATCGACCTGAGGCTGGAAAACAATCATTAGCTCATTCTCTTAACACCTTCGTTAAATCCATTGGATATCGAGCTACAAAGGATGATGTTCAAGAGTTCGACTTATTAAATCCCTCAAGAAAAGGTGAGCTTAAAATTGGACAAATGTTGAAGGTTCATCCCCATGCATTTCGTCGGACTTTTGCTGTTTATCTGGTGCGTAATAAGTTGGCCTCTCTGCTAGATATTAAGTATCAGTTTAAGCATATGAATATAGCCATGACATCCTGGTATGCCAATCAGGCCAATATCGCTTCTTATGTTGATATGATGATTGATCAAGATCTCCAGGATGAAATTGCGGGTGAAAACCAGAACTATATGACAGATGTTTTTTACCATATTTATAATGAAGCTGAAACATTAGCTGGTCATGAAGGGAGAAGAATTAAAAACCTTAGGGCTGAGGGTGACACGCGTATCTACTTAAATCGCGAAGAAATTCGTAAGCAAGTTCAGGATGGTCGTCTTTCGATCGTGGAACACCCTGGAGGATACTGCACTAACCCAGATTGTGACAGAATTTGTGATATGACGACTTGCCAGTATAAAATCGTCACAAAAGACAAGGCAAAAAAACTCGTTAATATCAGAGAAAAATTAATTATAAAATATAATGATATTGAATCTCTTGGGCTGGATATGCCGAATGTTACCTCGAAATTATTTTACGAAATCAGGTCGATTGAACAGGTTTTATCCGAGCATCATCTTGAGTATGTTGCTTTTAATAAAAAGGACGCTTATTTGTGATTGATGAAGAAACACTCTCTGAGCGAGGTAAACTAACGATAATCAGGCTTGAACAGGCTCTTGAGCGTTTATTAAACGGCGTTCCTGAACGGACTCCCCACGATGGGCGAGTCAGTCTGAGCCGTATCAATCAGGAAGCGGGTCTGAGTTCGGGGGGTATCTACTATTACGATGAGTTTGTCCAGAAAGCTAAAAGAGCTATTCACGAAAGAAAGCTCGATAATGCAGTATCTACTATCGAGTCAGGTAAAGCCTCGGTGGATAAAATGCGCGTACAAAGGGATAAAGAACGCGAGTTAAAAGAGCGTTACAGGTCTCAACGAGACGATATCAAAGCCTTCTGCGATAAGATTATTGCTAAAAATGCCCAGTTAGAATTCTCTTTGTTCGAAGCATTAGATAAGATCGAGGATCTGGAAAGGGAAGTATCAGCACTCAAGGTTGTTGATATAAGCAGCAGGAGAAGTCAGTGATTTTGTACATAGCTGAAAAACCGAGTGTTGGCAGAGCTGTCGCAGATGTGCTGCCGAAACCACATCAAAAAGGGGACGGGTTTATTAAAACCGCAAACGGTGATGTGGTGACTTGGTGTATTGGCCATTTACTCGAACAGGCTGAGCCTGATGCCTATAACCCTGACTTTAAAAAGTGGCGTAGGGAACACTTACCTATTGTGCCTGTGGAGTGGAAACACTCGGTAAAGCCCGCCACTCAGAAGCAATTTAACGTTATAAAAAAACTGATTAATGAAGCCGATGTGTTAGTCAATATGGGCGACCCCGATAGGGTTGGGCAAATTCTGGTTGATGAGATTATCAATTATTGCGGTGTCCCAAAAGAGAAGCGTGAAGCAGCCAAGCGCTGTTTAATTAACGATATGAACGCTGATGCTATCCAACGTGCGTTAAATGACCTACGCCGCAATATCGACTTTATCCCTCTGGCTACTTCAGCATTAGCGCGTGCACGCGCTGACTGGCTCTATGGTATCAATATGACCCGTTTATGTACCTTACGAGGGCAGTCATCGGGTTATAACGGTGTGCTGTCTGTAGGACGGGTACAGACGCCGGTATTAGGTTTGGTCGTTAATCGTGATTTAGAAATCGAGAATTTTGTCTCTAAACCCTTCTATGACGTGTTTATCGATCTTAAAACCGATAAAGACCAAATTTATACGGCAAAATGGAAACCGAGTGCCGCCTGTGAACCCTATATGGATGAAGAGGGGCGACTGGTGCTGAAAAAGCTGGCTGAAACCGTATTGAAGAAGGTAACAGGCCAGCCAGGAACTGTGGTTGCGGTAACTGAAGAACGGGCGAAACAAGCTCCACCATTACCCTATAACTTGTCCGCACTGCAAATCGATGCTTCCAGACGTTTTAATCTCAATGCCCAGAAGACGCTGGATGTTTGTCAGCAGCTCTATGAGAAGCATAAGTTGATTACCTATCCTCGTTCAGATTGTCGCTATCTACCCAGCGGACACTTTGGCGATACACATAGAATCACTCAAGCGATCGTTAAAACTGTCCCAGGACTGGCGACAGCTGTTGAAATTGCCGATCTGTCAGTCAAATCTAAGGCGTGGAATGATGATAAGGTCAGTGCGCACCATGCCATTATCCCGACCAGTCGTGGGGTTGATACGAGTCGTCTGTCGCTTGATGAGCAGAACATCTATGAACTGGTCGCCAGACAGTATCTGATGCAGTTCTATCCGCCTTTTCAATATCAGGAAAAGCAGATTGATACTGAAGTCGGTGGTGGCTTGTTTATCAGCAGGCAAAAAGAGGTGGTTGATAAAGGCTGGAAGGTATTATTACCGGAGCGGAAATCATCATCTGAAGATCCCGAGTTTTCAGCAGTAAGATTGCCAGAAGTTATCAAAGGCGAAAGCGTCGTCTGTATTGATGGCAAGCTGGATGAAAAAAATACCTCGCCGCCACGCCACTTTACCGATGCTTCTTTGCTATCAGCTATGACGGGCATTGCCAGATACGTGACCGACAGGGCTATTAAAAAGGTACTTAGAGAGACCGATGGCCTGGGAACAGAAGCAACCCGAGCAGGCATCATTGAGTTACTGTTTAGGCGTGACTATCTGACCAAAAAAGGCAAAGAGATTCACGCCACGGATATTGGCCGCAGACTGATCCTATCTCTGCCAGAAGCCATGACAAAGCCCGATATGACGGCACATTGGGAATCTCAGCTAGAAGCGATTTCTGAGAAAAAGATTAAGTATGGTCAGTTTATGCAACCGATGGTTGATGGTCTGCATGTGTTTATTCATCAGGTCGACAATATTCGTTTTGAAGGATTGAGGGGCTTAGGCAAGGCTTCCTATAAAAAGCCATCAGCAAAAAAGTCTGCAAAACGGCAGAGTAAGGACTGATTGTAAGTAGTAGCAAGCTTGACACGACCTCCTGTAGCAAAGAAGGTTGCCATTTGTTTAGCAGCCTTCCTGATTTACATAGATAAGAGCTGATTAATTGCTCGTAGCTTGCCATTTAACTGGTTTAACTTTTCAGCGGTATCATGTTGTAATTTCATTATTTTAAGCTTCTGTTTCGGTATTTTTTCCAGAAGCTCTTGATAGGCCTCCTGTTCGTAGTGGATCAGCGTCAGCTCTTTTTCTAGTCTTTCTCTTTCAGAACAGAGCACAAGCTCTTCAGCATTAACCGTATGAAGTGGTTGAAGGTTTATCACACCAAATGAAAACAGGTAGCTGATATTTTTTATCCTCCCATCCGATCTCACCAGCCTCTGTTGCTTTAGCTGATAAACACCACGATCAATCAGCTCCGAAGCCTGTTTTTCAGAGAGTTGAAATTCGGTAATAGCGATATTAATCAATTCACTACGTAATACTTTATGACATGTTAATTGGTTTAAAATACGACGAAATTTTTTACTGCCGCTAAATAAGATCCTCTGGTTCATATCGGTAAAAACTCATAGGCCAAAAACTTAGGATTACTAAGTATACAGGAGTGAGAGAAACTTAGACAATCTAAGCATCCGAGACGCTAGATGATGAAAAAATTTTGCAGAATAATCCCTTCCCCGAACGACTCAAGCAGGCCAGAAAAAAAGCCGGTTTGTCCCAAAAGGATCTGGGGATCAAAGCCGGTATGGATGAAGGCTCGGCTAGCGGACGTATGAATCATTATGAAAAGGGGCGGCATATCCCTGATATGGATATGCTAAAGAGGCTGACCAGTGAACTTGGCGTTCCGCTGAGTTACTTTTTTTGTGAAGATGAGCTGAGTGCGGAACTCGTTTGTCTGTTTAATAATCTGGATGAACAGTCAAAGTTGAATCTGATTAGTAAACTGCGTCAAAGCCTATGATTTTTGAGAAAAATTAACCATGAACTACTATGCAGAGGATCACTTCTAGGTAATTAAATTAACTAGGAAGTGACATGAAAAAACTTAAATCACAGTATAAAAAAGTATCTACCCATACTTATGGGCTAAGATCTTGGCGTTGGTATCCGAATCTCCGTAGCCATTACCATAAATATTTTAGTACATATCAAGAGAAAAGTTTCTATGCTCTTCATTGTATTGAGTACCGAGATTATTCATTGAAGTTGAGAGCAGCACGAGGTTCATGCTTAGCAGATCCTTGGGATGACTTGCCCGCTTATACAATGAAAGTGGCTAAGAGCTGGAAACATAACTCACGACGTCGGTATCAATATTTTCGTGAGTAATACTGAAAAGTAGGCTGTGGTTGAACTCATGGCCTATTTTTTTGTTGCTAATGAGAGACTAAACAACAAAACCTGATTCTACTCATGATCTCCGTTAAAATTAGATGATATATGTAGTTACCCAATATTGAAACATTGTGCTAATTTGCCGTGATAGTCAGTACATAGCGGAGTTTCATCGTTATCAAGATTATAGAGGTTCAGTGCAGAGTAACTCTGGCAAAATGATAAATAATAAAAAATGAATCTCTTCTAGATGAAAAAAAGTAGTAAGTTAGAATAATTTTACGTATGGAATAGAATCTGAACTAACCTTATCGTCATTGGTATCAATCAACACTAATTTTGAAGATCATTCTCGTAAATATTATAAGGCTATCTATGTCATCTTCTAATAAAAATCAACAAATTGCGATACATCATCATAGTGGCCCATTACTGATCATTGCCGGTCCGGGTTCAGGAAAAACTTATACACTCGTTGAACGCATTATCAATCTCGTTATTGTTCACGCAGCGGCTCCTGATCAGCTACTGGTTGTCACCTTTACGGAAAAGGCAGCACAAGAGCTTAAAACACGACTATCAAACAGGGTTATTGAGTTAGGTATAGATTTCAATATCAATGAGATGTACTTAGGAACCTTCCACTCAATCTGCCTGAGGATATTAGAGGAATATCGCGAATATACTCGTTTGAAGCGCTCCTTCGTATTGATGGACCAGTTTGATCAACAATATTTTATTTATCAGAAGCTGCGAGAATTCAATAATATCGAGGGTATCGAATATATTCAGGGGGAACAAAAACTTCCAGCGTGGATAAAATCAGAAAATTTAATCGGATGGTTAAATAAAGTTTCTGAAGAGGTATTGGATGTTGAAGAGTTATGTCGTTCTTCAGATGTAGCAATTAATGCCTTAGGTAACAGCTATAAAGTGTATCAAACACTGCTAGCTAAAAATAATGCTTTAGATTTCTCCTGTATCCAGCTCGAAACCTACTATCTCCTTCGTGAGAATCCACATCTACTTAAGAAACTTCAAGAGAAACTTGAATACCTTATGGTCGATGAGTATCAGGATACGAATACAATTCAAGAAAAATTACTCTACCTCTTAATGGGAGAAAAACAAAACCTCTGTGTTGTTGGCGATGATGATCAAGCTCTGTATCGTTTCCGTGGTGCAAGTGTACGCAATATTCTTGAATTTCCTCAAAAATTTCCACTAGGTCGGTGTCAGCAGGTTAAATTATCCATCAACTATCGTTCTCATCCTGAAATTGTTAGGTTTTACGATACATATATGCAAGAGAAGCCTTGGCTGAGAAAAGGAATCAATTATCGTTATTCTAAGAATATTGTTGCTCGAGATGGTATTTTTCCGAATGGTCCGACGGTAGTTAGTGCCATTACTCCTGAAGGAGATGATTGGCATGATGATGTTTATCAGCTATTAATTCATCTGAGAGACAATGGTAAACTGAAAGATTGGAATCAGGTTGCTTTCTTATTTCGGTCAGTGAAAAACGATAAAGTGAAGTTACTGGCGAAATTTCTTGAAGATAAAGGGATTCCAGTTTATTCCCCACGCGCAAACCTGTTTTTTGAGCGAGAAGAAATTCGTTTAATGCTCGGAGTACTACATCTCGTTTTTCCGATGGTTCTACCTGATCGAAAAAAGCGTATTCAGGAAGGTAAGACTTTACCTATTTGGACCTATTATGAGCAACAATGTCTGTCACCGCTTATCTCTGAACTTAGTAAAATAGAACACTTAGATTTAGTCTCTTGGTGTAAGAAAAAAGCACATGAACACATTAAATTAACTAAAAGTGCTGATAATTCCTTCTTAGGGATATTTTACGAGATATTGCAATTTCCGCTGTTCTCTAAATATTTGGATCAAAAGAATGGCAATGCACGTGCGCAAAGAAATTTAGCACAGTTTAGCCGAATGCTTGGCAAGTTTGAGTATCTACATCATATCAGTGTGTTAAATCCTAAATATATAGAACGGAATTTGAGAGATCTTTTTGATAACTTTCTAAGATTTTTACATGACGGAGGGATTGATGAGTACGAAGATATGTCCGAGTATGCTCCTTCAGGTTGTATCTCCTTCTTAACCATACACCAGTCAAAAGGATTAGAGTTCCCTATTGTTTTTGTTGGTTCTCTTGAAGCAACTCCTCGTAAGCAATATACGGATCTTGACGAAATTATCGAAACCCAATATATGGGGAAAAAACCATTTGAACCATTAGATGACACGAAATATTTTGATTTCTGGCGGCTCTATTATACTGCATTTTCACGGTCGCAAAATTTACTTATACTCACAGGTCAGGGAAAATCGGGGCATGGAAGAACACCGTCTCGGCATTTTGTCGATTGCACTGCAAGTTTAACGTATTGGCGCGAGGCTAAATTTCAACTTGCTGCGTTAGATATTGAGTCAGTAAAAGATGTGAATATAAAAAATGAGTATGCCTTTACATCTCATATTACATTATTTGAAACCTGCGCAGAGCAATACCGGTTATTTAAAGAGTTAGAATTCCAGCCGGTCAAAGCAAGCCCCATGCTATTTGGTACGTTAATTCATGAAACCCTTGAAGATATTCATAAAATAGCTCTTAGAGATGAAGGATTCAAAATTACCAAAGATAATGTCAAGATTTGGTTGATGGATAATTATCAAAACCTAGCAAATCGTGAACGAATGTATTTGGGAGAATCCACATTAGGTGCGGCGTTGAACCATGTGATGCGCTATGTCGAGCGAAAGAATGACGATTGGTCTGATATCAAAGAAACGGAAGTCGATATTTCTTTAGTTAAAAGTCACTATATACTAACAGGCAGCGTCGATTTAATTAAAGGTGCTGATGGAACAGTCGAATTGGTGGACTTTAAGTCAGAACGAAAACCTGATATGGAGCGTGATAAAGAACGTATCCAGCATCATAAAAGACAGCTTGAGATCTATGCTCATTTGGTAGAAGAGCGCTATGGTTATCAAGTGAGCAAAATGCACCTATATTTTACCGGTGAAACCAATGGATTACCGAACATATCTTTTAACAAAACAAGTGGTACGATCGACAAAACGGTAGCGGAATTTGATAGAATCGTTGGCAGGATTGAGAGCAAGGATTTTTCGCTCAAGTCACGACCAGATAAGACCTGTGTTGACTGTAGTGCAAGAGCCTACTGTGACCGAAAGAATTGGAATTTCTGTGGTTGAGCGAAATGAGGTAAAAATGAAGAGATTAGAGGTAAATATGGCCAACGAAGAACAAACTAACATCGAAAAGTATGAATTTGAGCCAATTAAAGGCTATCCGATGCTGAACTGGAAAGGAAAGCGCCCGTTTCGTTCTACACAATATTTTCCTGCGCAGTTAAAAGAAGTGTATGGGCATGAAGATGAAAATGGCTGGATAAATAAAATTTTTTGGGGGGATAACCTTCAAGTCATGAGCCATCTGCTCAAAAATTTTCGTGGGAGAGTAGATCTTATTTATATCGATCCCCCTTTTGATTCAAAAGCCAATTATGGGAAGAAAATTAAATTAAAGAATAAAAGTGGTATTAACGGCGACCAAAATTCTTTCGAAGAAAAACAATATACAGATTTATGGAGTAATGATGAATATCTTCAATTTATGTATGAAAGATTAATTTTGTTAAAAGAATTACTATCTGATACCGGTTTGATTTATTTACATTGTGACTATCATAAATCTCATCATTTGCGATGTATTTTAGATGAGGTTTTCGGTCAGGAAAATTTCATCAATGAGTGTATTTGGAAAAGAACTACTGCTCATGGGGATTCAAAACAAGGGGCAAAAAGATATGACATCGTTCACGATAATATTTTGTTATATTCCAAAACATCAAGCTTTAAATGGAATACCCAGTTTGTCCCGTTTTCGGACGACCAGATAGCTCAACAATATAATAAAGAAGACGAGAATGGGAGAAAATACCGCCTTGTAACACCAACAGCATCTAAACCTGGAGGTGATACATCTTATGAATATAGAGGAGTTACACCTCCTCCTGGACGTTTCTGGGCTTATAAAAAAGAAACCATGAGGAAATTTGAAGAAGAAGGTAAACTATATTTTAGTAGCACAGGACAACCATATATAAAATATTTTCTAGATGAAAGGCCTGGTGTTGCTGCATCAACATTGTGGTCGGAAATTCCTATTTTATCGCCAACGGCAAAAGAAAGATTACATTATCCGACTCAAAAACCAGAAGCATTGATAGAACGGATTATAAAAACAGCAACTGATGAAGGAGATTTGGTTCTTGATGTATTTATGGGGTCGGGAACAACTCAGGCTGTATCAAGTCGTTTGAAAAGAAAATTTATAGGGAGTGATATTAATCTTGGAGCGGTACAAACAACTACCAAGAGATTGGCCTTACGTGAAGCTGACTTTGAAGTTTATAACGTAAATAACTATGAGATTTTTAGGAATCCACTAGAAGCAAAAAGCTTACTGATTGAAGCATTGGAGGTTCAATTAATTGATGGCAACATAATCTATGATGGCGAAAAAGAAGGCTACAAAGTCAAGATTATGCCAGTTAACCGTATTGCAACGAAAGAAGACCTCAACGAATTAGTCGCAAATTTTCCATATAAAAAATTTGAGGAGCGTAAGGCTGCTAACGCAAATAAACCTGTCGAAAATATTATGCTGATTTGTATGGGGCATGAGCCAGGCTTGGGTGCTGCACTTGAAAATGAATGCGGTTATAAACTAAAAATCGAAGTGGTTGATATTTTACGTGATAAGTCAGATTTAATCTTTAAATATGATTCAGAAGCAATCATTAAAATTAAAGACGGTAAATTGGTCATAGATGAATTTTATCCCCGTAACTTGCTGCAAAAACTTAGCCAGCAAAAAGAAGATATTAACGAGTGGCGAGAGATGGTGGAGTCTATCATGATCGACTGGAATTACGATGGTGCCGTTATGGAGCCAGTTGTTATCGATATCCCAGATAAAAACGAGTTTGTTGTAGGCGAATATAAGATCCCTGAGGGTGCAAGCAACATTAAAATTAAGATCACGGATTTGCTCTCTGAGTCTTACGAAGAGGTGATCGCACATGGCTAAAGGTGCTCAAGACAACTTCGAACTTAATAACTCGTTTTATATCCACCTACATGAGTTTTACAAGCAGAAACGTGGTTTCGTGCGTAAGAATTATACTCGACTGAGTAAGGCGTTCCTCGATTATAATGATCCTTCACGACCAGGGAGTTTTCTCCGAATCCCTCAATTTGAAGCGCTTGAAATCTATGTGTTTATTAAAGAATTTTTAGATAATAAGCCTGTTTATCAGTTGTTTGAAGATTGGTATACCAGCCAAGGTAAGTTTGAAGGACGTGTAACAGGTATTGAGGCAGTTGAAGGTCAAATAGTACAAGGTGATATGTTTTGGGAGATGTCCCAACAAGATTACAAAGGTATCTTTAAAAATATGAAGGCCAGCAATGCTGGTCGTTTGTATCCAAACTATATTTTTGCCCTGACCATGGGAACGGGTAAAACCATCCTGATGGCAACTTGTATCTTTTACGATTTCCTCGCAGGTAATAAAAAAGGTAACGATGAACGCTTTATTCAAAATGCGCTTATCTTTGCCCCAGATAAAACCGTTTTACAGTCACTAAGAGAAATTGAATCGTTCAGTCACGCCAAGGTTGTGCCACCAGAATATATGCCAATCGTAGCGGAATTTAAGTTTCACTATCTTGAAGATGCAGGTGTATCACTCAATACGCTTGATGGTTCAAAGTTTAATATTATTGTATCTAATAGCCAGAAAATAATCCTAAAACGCGATAGTAAAAGTAAATCAAGCGTTGATAGATTGTATAGCTCAGGCAAAGATATTTACCAAGGCTTAGGCGATATTGGTGATGCAGTTGCTGGTATCTTGGATATCGATCCAGATTCACTTGCGGTAGCACCTGAAACCGAAGGTGATCTGGTTACAAACCAGCGTTTTGAAAAATTAAAAAGACTGCCACAGTTAGGGATCTTTGTTGACGAAGCCCACCATGCTTTTGGAGATCAATTAGCCAAAGATATGGGGGTGAAAAAAGCCGCTAATTCTCTGCGTAAAACTATTGATGAGCTGGCTATTAACTTAAAACATGCTGGTACTCGAGTTGTAGGTTGTTATAACTATACGGGAACACCTTATGTTGGTAAAAGTGTTCTTCCTGAGGTGGTGTACGCTTATGGTTTGCGCAAAGCTATCGATAACAATTATTTGAAACAAGTTCGTCTAAATGGCTACAGTAATACAAGGCACGAAGATTTCCTCGAGATTACGATTAATAACTTTCTCGACGAAATGCACCATTTAAGTGAAACATCATTGGATATAAATGGCCAAGAGATTACCAAGCCTTTTAGACCGGGAAATATGCTCCCGAAAATGGCTATCTTTGGTACTACGATCGAAGAGATTACGACAGAAATTCGCCCTGCAGTAGAGAATGTTCTAGCCAAACGTGGGATTTCATCAGACAGAATTCTGGTAAACGTAGGTGACGCTAAAGTTACAACCGATGACGATATCCGTGAGTTTAACCGTCTTGACACACCTCAATCAGAAAAACAATTTATCCTGTTGGTTAATAAAGGGCGTGAAGGTTGGAACTGTCGCTCTCTATTCTCTGTAGCTCTGTACCGTGAGCCAAAATCAAAAATATTTGTGCTTCAGGCTACTATGCGCTGCTTACGTGCTATTGGCAAAGTACAATACACAGGTCATGTTTATCTCACTCAGGACAATCTGAAATTGCTCGATAAAGAGTTAGAAGCTAACTTCCGAGTATCAGTGGATGATATTAAAGAGCCTGATCCGAACAAAGAAACTGTTCATATTCGTGTACTACAACCACCAGTTAAGATCCCAATTAAGCGTGTCAGACGTAGTTACAAATTGGTGGAAAAGGATGAAATTGTACAGGGCTATAAGATAGGCTTAGACATAATAGAACTCAATGATTATCGTTTAATCCATGAGGTTCGTGAAGGCATGAGAATGCCTGATGACCTTGGTAATACGAAAAAAGCGATAAGAGATGATCTTTCTTATCTAAAAGTTCAGAGAAAATTCTCACGTATTTCTCTGGTCGCTGATATTGCACGTTACCTCAATAAACCGTGTATTGAGATCGATAAAATTATCTCTTTAACAGAAGAAAGCTTTGATGGAATATTAGCCTTAGTAAATCAGTTTAACGAAGTACTTTATGACCAAGTGATTCCTCGTCTATTTAAGGCGATGTATGACATCAATTCTGAGAGTATCGAAGAAGAGTTCGAAGTCGAATTGGTTACAGAACCGCCGATAGATCCTGGTTATTACACTGTGACAGCGGCTAAAGATAAGATTATTCGTAAATTAGATTCTGAGGTATCTAAGATAGCGGAGCGCAGTTTCCACTTAGATAATTACTGCTTTGATTCTAATCCAGAAAGACAGTTTTTCTGGGATATGCTGCATAACGATAAGGTAGAAAAAATCTGGTTCACTGGCATGCTAACACATGGGCAAAGTGATTTTGTTATTCACTATGTAGATTCCGATACTCAGCGAGTCCGTAGTTACTATCCTGATTTTCTGATCAAGAAACAGGATGGTTCTTACGTGATGATTGAAGTTAAGGGCGAACATATGATTGACTCTCAGAATGTAAAGGACAAACAGGAAGCCGCTGAACTTATGGGGGTTTCAGCTGGAATAGGTTATGAAATTATTAGGGGGAAAGATGCCGCAGCTGGTTCGTACGGGCGAGACTTCTTAAATTAATAAAAATAATCCAATAAAGCCTCTTCTTGTAGGGCTTTATTGGATAACTAATTAGTGCTGGAAGTTAGTAAAACCTGCATGGCTGACTTACCTTATGGAAAGGTGTTTGTATGAAAATCCCCAAAACCATGAAATCAATATTTCTCCATAAAAATCATAATAATAAATATTTTCACAAAAAAATCTTGTAACAGTAATCGTGAAGGTCAACTGCTGGTGGATGAAGTGCTGGATTATCTGCAGCTCGCACCAGAGAAACGTAAAGCGGTGCAGCGCTGCCTGATTAACGATCTTAATCCTTCGGCGGTTGAACGTGCGGTTGGGCGCTTACGTGAGAACCGCGAATTCATTCCGCTGTGTGTGTCTGCGTTAGCGCGTGCGCGCGCCGACTGGCTGTACGGCATCAACATGACGCGCGCCTTTACCTTGCTGGGCCGTAACGCCGGTTACGACGGCGTGCTGTCGGTTGGCCGCGTGCAGACGCCGGTGCTGGGTTTAGTGGTGCGCCGCGATGAAGAGATCGAAAACTTTATCCCTAAGGACTATTTCGAAGTTAAAGCGCACATCGTCACGCCCAAAGACGAGCGTTTTGTCGCGACATGGGTGCCAAGCGATGCTTGCGAGCCGTGGCAGGATGAAGAGGGGCGTTTGCTGCATCGTCCGCTGGCGGATCACGTGCTTGAGCGCATTAATGGTAAGCCGGCGCTGGTCACCGGATATAACGACAAACGTGAATCCGATACCGCACCGCTACCATTTTCGCTTTCTGGCCTGCAGATCGAAGCCGGTAAGCGCTTTGGCCTCAGCGCGCAGAACGTACTGGATTGCTGTCAGCGGCTTTATGAAACCCATAAGCTGATCACCTACCCGCGTTCCGATAGCCGCTATCTACCCGATGAGCACTTTGCCGGACGCCATGCGGTGCTGAACGCCATTCAGGCGCATCAGCCCAATCTGACACCGCCAACGGATTTTAATCCCGATCAGAAGAACCGCTGCTGGGACGACAAAAAGGTCGATGCGCACCATGCCATCATTCCCACTGCGCGTGCCAGTAAGGTTAATCTGACCGAAAATGAGGCCAATATTTACGGCCTGATCGCCCGCCAGTATTTAATGCAGTTTTGCCCGGATGCGGTGTTCCGCAAATGCGTTATTGATCTTGATATCGGCGGCGGAAAATTTATCGCCAAAGCGCGTTTTCTGGCCGAAGCCGGCTGGCGTGCGCTGCTCGGCAGCAAAGAGCGTGACGAGGAGAACGATGGCACGCCGCTGCCGGTCGTCGCTAAAGGTGATGAGCTGCTGTGCGAGCGCGGCGAAGTGCTGGCGAAGCAGACGCAACCGCCGCGTCCGTTTACCGATGCGACGCTGTTGTCTGCGATGACCGGCATCGCCCGCTTTGTGCAGGATAAAGAATTAAAGAAAGTGCTGCGTGCAACCGATGGTTTAGGTACGGAAGCGACGCGTGCGGGCATTATCGAATTGCTGTTCCGCCGCACTTTCCTGGTGAAAAAAGGCCGTTATATTCATTCAACGGATGCAGGCAGGGCGTTGATCCATGCACTGCCAGAAATGGCCGCCCGGCCCGATATGACGGCGCAATGGGAATCGACGCTTACCCGGATTAGCGAGAAGTCTTGTCGCTATGATGAGTTTATGCAGCCGCTGGTCAGCACCTTGATTGGGCTGATTGGTGAAGCACGCCAGCGACCGTCGTTACAGGCCTTTCGCGGATTGACAGCGCCTGGGGCCAAAAAGAAAGCCAAACCGAAAACGGCTCGTCGCAAAACCAAGGAGACAGAGTGATGCGTTATGCAATGATGTTGCTGGGCGGATTGCTGTTATGCAGCACCTCGGCGCTGGCCAACCGCCAGCCGGAAAACAATCGTATGGGCAATACCGATGTGGTGGTGGATCTGCCGCCAGAAGCTTGGACACAAGGGCAAAACAATCGTCAGAGCAATTGCATGCAGTGCTGTACCTATGAGAACCGCAGTTATTCTGAAGGTGCGGTGGTCAAAGCAGAAGGCGTGTTATTGCAGTGCGGCAGGGATGAGAAGGTATTAGGCACTAATCCGCTTATCTGGAGAATCATCAAATAAAAGCGCGTGGCGCCAGACGCCACGCTGCTTCATCACAGCTTAAATGTCGACCAAACCGGGGCGTGATCCGACGGTTTTTCCATGCTGCGGATATCGTAATCGATGCCACTCTCAATGCAGCGCGAGGCAAGCGGTTGGCTTGCCAGCAGCAGATCAATGCGCAGACCACGGTTGTCGTCAAAGCCTTTCGAACGGTAGTCAAACCATGAGAAACGATCGTTGGTTTCCGGGAACTTAGCGCGCCAGGTATCAACTAAACCCCACTTTAGCAAGCGATCCATCCACTCGCGCTCCTCAGGCAGGAACGAGCATTTTCCGGTACGCAGCCAGCGTTTACGATTGTCTTCACCAATGCCGATGTCAAAATCGGTGCTGCTGATGTTCATGTCGCCCATGATCAATACCGGTTTATCCACGGCTAGCTGTTGCTCAAGATAGCTTTGCAGATCGCGATAAAACTTCTCTTTCGCCGGGAACTTGGTGGGATGGTCGCGGCTTTCACCCTGCGGAAAATAACCGTTGATCACCGTGATATCACCAATCGGACTCGGGATTACCGCCATGATCAAACGACGCTGTGCATCTTCCTCATCGCCAGGGAAACCACGGTAGACGTTGACAGGCTCAGCTTTGGTCAGCAGCGCGACGCCGTAATGACCTTTCTGTCCATGATAAAACACGTGATAACCCAGTTTGCTGACGTCTTCGAGCGGGAACATATCGTCATGCACTTTGGTTTCCTGCAAGCCGATGACATCGGGTTGATGCTGTTCAACCAGCGCGGCTAATTGATGAGGACGCGCACGCAAGCCGTTGATGTTGAAAGAGACAAATTTCATTTCGCTGCCATTTTTATCCGCAAAAGTATGGCGCGATGGTAACGAGTTTTTGGGCAAAAGTCATGGTGTGAATCAGGAGGTTACAACGATTAAAACAAGTGGGAAAAACAGGAGAATGGTATTGATGGTGGTGGGAGAAGGATTCGAACCTTCGAAGTCTGTGACGGCAGATTTACAGTCTGCTCCCTTTGGCCGCTCGGGAATCCCACCGGGGATATGACATATTGTGGCTTCAGGCAGAGACGATTCAGATGGTGGTGGGAGAAGGATTCGAACCTTCGAAGTCTGTGACGGCAGATTTACAGTCTGCTCCCTTTGGCCGCTCGGGAATCCCACCACTGGCCTGAATCATTGCGTCTTAAAGCGGGGCGCATCATAACAAATGCGCTCAGCCTGTAAAGCGCCGTCACTGAAAATAAAAACTGTTTGCCCACTTTTTATGCGTGGCGCTGAAGAGTTGTGCAGTTCAGCGCCGAAGTGGTTAAAGAATGATCGTGCGGTTGCCGTAAACGAACACGCGCTGGCCTAACACTTTATACAGCGCGCGGCTCAGCACATTCTTCTCAACGTCTCGTCCTGCACGCATCATCTCTTCTGCGGTGTAGCTATGATCGACGTTGATCACGTCCTGCATGATAATTGGACCTTCATCGAGGTTATCGTTCACGTAGTGCGCGGTGGCGCCGATGATTTTCACGCCGCGCTCATAAGCCTGATGATACGGACGCGCGCCAATGAACGCCGGCAAGAAGGAGTGGTGAATATTGATGATCTGGTTTGGATAACGTTGCACAAAGGCGGGCGTCAACACGCGCATATATTTTGCCAGCACCACGTAATCAGGCTGATAACGGTCAATTTCATCCGCCATGCGGTTGTCGTGCTCTTCACGCGTGTGGCCTTCGTGGCTCACCATCACAAACGGAATATCGAAACGTTCAACCAGTGAGCGCAGCGTTTCGTGGTTACCGATGACTGCAGCAATCTCCATATCCAGACCGCCAAACGCGCTTTTCATTAGCAGATCGCCCAGGCAATGCGCCTCTTTGGTCACCAGAATCACGACACGGCGACGACCGGCACTTTGCAGTTCACGCACTGAACCGACGGGCAGCGCGCTATCGAGATCGGCCAGCAAGGTGTTGTCGTTGAAAATGCCTTCCAGCTCGGTGCGCATGAAAAAGCGTCCGGTGCGGTGATCGACAAACTCATTGTTCTGCACAATGTTGAGTTCGTGCTTGTAGCAAATGTTGGTGATCTTGGCGATCAAACCTTTCGCATCAGGGCAAATGGTTCGTAAAACTTTTCGTTGGATGGTTTGCGCTTGCATCTCGATCAGAGTCCTGTCAAAGCGATGAATGGTAAAGCCGTTGTGTATCTGTCCAGATTACCCACAACATTTTTTGTATTTTTTATCGGCGCCACAAGGACAGCGATCGTTACGTCCCAACTCAGGCGTTGTTCCGTCGACATAGTACCAGCGTTGATCCTCGCGAAGAAAGCGCGAACATTCATAGATGGCTGAAGTGCGGCCTTTTTCGAGGTAACGCGCAAAAAACGTCACGAAGGCTTCATTCTCATGGCTTCCATGATTACAACGAGTTACATTCAAGCCCAGCCATTCAGTACCGGCAAAACTTTCGGATAATAACGTCTCAAGGTCGGCCACGCGTTTACTGGAGTGCCAGGTTTTCGCCAGCCACGCGGCATCTTTCACGACGTAGGCGGTGTAGCGTGAGCGCATTAATTGTTCCGCGCTGGACGGGTTCGCTTGGCCATTCAGAAAGGGTTGGCAACATACGCTATACTCCTTTCCGCTGCAGCAAGGGCACTTTTCAGACACGTCATCTCCTGGAAGTGATTAAAGTAAATTTAAGCGTGCGCTATGGTAGCCGACTGTCAGGCGTGATGCTACGTACCATGCCAATCATGAGGTGAGATGAGAAAGGTCAGGATTGGGCTGGCACTGGGTTCAGGTGCTGCCAAAGGTTGGTCCCACATCGGCGTGATCAATGCGCTGGAACGCGCAGGGATTGAAATCGATGTGGTGGCCGGATGTTCTGTTGGCGCGTTGGTCGGTTCGGCTTACGTGAATGGACGGCTGGGCGTGATGGAGAAGTGGGTGAGTGCATTCCGTTATTGGGATGTCATTCGATTAATGGACCTGTCGTGGCAGCGCGGTGGTTTATTGCGCGGCGACCGGGTGTTTAGCCACATCCGCCAGCTGATTCCCAACGACCTCATCGATGAGTGCGATAAGCCATTTGGCGTCGTCGCGACCAATCTCAGTACCGGACGAGAAGTGTGGTTGACCGAAGGCGATTTGCATCAAGCTGTGCGTGCGTCCTGTAGTATGCCAGGCTTATTGCCACCCATTGCTTACAATGGATACTGGTTGGTGGATGGCGCGGTGGTGAATCCCGTGCCGATCTCATTAACCCGCGCATTGGGTGCTGACATCGTTATCGCCGTGGATTTACAGCATGACGCACATCTGATGCAACAGGATTTATTGTCAGTTACGCCGCAGAGCGGTGAAGAAGCGGCGGCAGTAGAAGCGCTGAGCTGGGGAAAGAAACTGCGTCAACGCCTGATTGGCCTGACGCATCGCCGTGCTAATCAAACGCCGGGTGCGATGGAGATTATGTCGACATCTATCCAGGTTCTGGAAAATCGCCTGAAACGTAACCGCATGGCGGGCGATCCGCCGGATGTGCTGATTCAGCCGTTTTGTCCACAAATTTCCACACTGGACTTCCATCGTGCAGAAGAAGCCATTGCGGCTGGCAAGGCCGCCGTTGAGAAAAAAATGGATGAACTATTACCGCTGGTCCGTGGCAGATAGTCAGGTTGTTCATTCACAGGTGTTGCGACTTCAGCCAATTCTGAAAGGCGCAACGGCATTTTATGAACCACTATTGAATTATCTGGTACGCAGGGGGAGAGAATGGAAAAACCGCTAATCGGCAAAAAGATACTCATTGTCGAAGATGAGGTCGTTTTCCGTTCATTGATAGACAATTTATTAACCAGCTTAGGTGCAACAACGCTTGAGGCAGGTGATGGTGTTGATGGCTTAACCTTGTTGTCGGCGCAATCAGTGGATCTGGTTATTTGCGACCTTGAAATGCCGCGTATGGGCGGTATCCCGTTCGTTGAGCGTCTTCGCACGCGCGGCAACAATGTGCCCATTCTGATTATCTCCGCCACACAAAATATGGCGGACATCGCGCATGTGTTGCGTTTGGGCGTGCAGGACGTATTGCTAAAACCGCTCAAAAATATGGAACGTTTCCGTGAAGCGGTGTTTGAGTGTCTCTATCCATCAATGTTTACCTCCAAAGTCGAGGAGGATGAACAACTGTTTCAGGATTGGGATGCGCTGGTGAGCGATCCGCTGGCGGCATCTAAATTACTCAAACAGCTCCAGCCGCCGGTGCAGCAAACCATTGCCAATTGCCGTATCAATTACCGTCAGCTCACCATGGCGGAACAGCCGGGCTTAGTACTGGATATCGCGGCGCTATCAGATAACGATTTGGCATTCTATTGCCTTGATGTAACGCGCGCTGGCGATAATGGCGTGTTAGCCGCGCTGTTACTGCGCGCACTGTTTAATGGTTTGCTGCAGGAGCAGCTCTCCGGCCAGAAGCAGCGACTGCCTGAGTTGAATGGGCTGCTGCGTCAGGTCAACATGCTGTTAAGGCAGGCGAATCTCAGCGGGCAGTTCCCGTTGCTGGTGGGCTATTATCATCGCCAGTTAAAAAACCTAATCCTGGTTTCAGCAGGGCTCAACGCGACGTTGCATGTCAATACTCATCAAATCCAACTCAGTAATGGTGTGCCGCTTGGTACTATGGGCAGCACTCATCTTAATCAAATCAGCCAACGTGCCGACGCCTGGCAGTGTCATATTTGGGGCGCCGGAGGCAGGTTACGTTTGATGCTTTCAGCCGAAGAATAACCGGTTAGATTTAATTTTTCCGTGGGTTAAAGACAGGACCAGGAGCAAGCTTTACACTTGGGTAATAGTCCTAAATTCCGTGGATTAACTTCTTCCAGGATAATTCCACCTGATAGTAACTGATATACTCATTTCGTTTTTAAACCGACATATCAAGTATTAACTTGAACGGCCTATTAAGAGAGGTATTTTTGATGTCTGCCTATAAGACTAAAGTTAAAAAAGCGGTAATCCCAGTTGCAGGCCTCGGCACGCGTATGCTGCCTGCGACCAAAGCTATTCCAAAAGAGATGTTACCGTTGGTCGATAAGCCGTTGATCCAGTATGTCGTAAATGAGTGCATTGCAGCAGGCATTAACGAGATTGTGCTGGTTACGCACTCTTCTAAAAACGCCATCGAAAACCACTTTGATACCAGTTTTGAGCTGGAATCTATGCTGGAAAAACGTGTTAAGCGTCAGCTGCTGGACGAAATCCAGTCAATCTGCCCTCCACACGTCACCATCATGCAGGTTCGTCAGGGTATCGCGAAAGGTCTGGGCCACGCAGTAATGTGCGCACATCCGCTGATTGGTGATGAGCCGTTCGCTGTAATCCTGCCAGACGTAATCATCGACGAATACGAATCTGATCCAACCAAAGACAACCTGGCAGAGATGCTGGCTCGTTACGAAGAGAGCGGCCGCAGCCAGATCATGGTCGAGCCGGTTGCTGATGTAACCGCTTACGGTGTAGTTGATTGCCAGGGTGCTGAACTCTCTGCAGGTCAGAGCGCGCCAATGGTTGGCGTGGTTGAGAAGCCTAAAGCTTCAGAAGCCCCATCAAACCTGGCCGTTGTAGGACGTTACGTGTTGTCTGCTGAAATCTGGCCGCTGCTGGCGAAAACGCCTCCAGGCGCAGGTGGCGAAGTTCAGCTGACTGACTCCATTGCGATGCTGATGGAAAAAGAGACCGTTGAAGCTTATCACCTGAACGGTGTCAGCCATGACTGCGGTAACAAACTGGGTTACATGCAAGCGTTTGTTGAGTACGGCGTTCGCCATCCAGTGCTGGGTAAAGATTTCACCCAGTGGCTTGAAGGCGCGGTAGGCAACAAAAAGTAACTCAATAAACACAGGATAATTCAATGAAAGTCACTGTATTTGGTATCGGCTATGTCGGTCTGGTTCAGGCTGCGGTGTTGGCCGAAGTCGGACATGACGTTCTCTGCATTGATGTCGACGAAAAGAAAGTCGAGAACTTAAAGAAAGGCAATATTCCGATCTTTGAACCAGGCCTGACGCCGCTTGTTATGTCTAATTACGAGTCGGGTCGCCTGAAGTTCAGTACGAATGCGGAAGAAGGCGTTAATCATGGCGTGATGCAATTTATCGCCGTGGGTACGCCACCGGATGAAGACGGTTCTGCCGATCTGAAGTATGTGACTGCCGTTGCGCGCACGATTGCGCAGCACATGAACGATCACAAAGTTGTTATCGACAAATCTACTGTACCAGTGGGTACCGCAGATCGTGTGCGAGCGGTAATGACGGAAACCCTGCAAAAGCGTGATGCAAACATCGCCTTTGACGTGGTTTCAAACCCGGAATTCCTCAAAGAAGGTGCGGCAGTCAATGACTGCATGCGTCCTGAACGTATCGTTGTCGGTACCGATAATGATGAAGTGGTTGAGCTGTTACGCGAGCTGTACGAGCCGTTCAACCGTAATCATGATCGTATGATTTTGATGGATATCCGCAGTGCAGAGCTGACCAAATATGCGGCTAACTGCATGCTGGCAACCAAAATTAGCTTCATGAACGAGATCTCTAACCTGGCAGAACGTCTGGGAGCCGACGTTGAGAAAGTTCGCCAGGGTATTGGTTCAGATTCACGTATTGGTTATCACTTCATCTATCCAGGCTGCGGCTATGGCGGCTCTTGTTTCCCGAAAGACGTGCAGGCGCTGATTCGCACTGCTGAGTCAATTGGTTACACTCCGCGTCTACTGCAGGCGGTTGAAGACGTCAACGATTCGCAGAAGAACAAGCTGCCAACCTTTATTAAACGCCATTTTGGCGACGATCTGCGCGGCAAAACCTTTGCTCTGTGGGGACTGGCGTTCAAACCGAACACTGACGATATGCGTGAAGCCTCCAGCCGCGTGCTGATGGAGACGCTGTGGGAAGCAGGGGCAACGGTTCAGGCGTTCGACCCAGAAGCGATGGACGAAGCGCAACGCATTTACGGACATCGTAACGATCTGAAGTTGATGGGTACTAAGGAAGCCGCGCTGCAGGGTGCGGATGGCTTAGTGATCTGTACTGAGTGGCAAAACTTCCGTGCGCCAGACTTTGACGTCATCAAAAGTGCGTTAAAAGAACCCGTGATTTTTGATGGTCGTAACCTGTATGATCCTGAGCGTATCAGCAAGCGCGGTTTCAAGTACTATGCTATCGGCCGCGGAGCGTCAATTAAAATTGTAGAATAATGAGGGATGTATGAAGTTTCTGGTCACCGGCGCGGCAGGTTTTATTGGATTTCACGTCAGTCAGCGTTTGCTGGCCGCTGGTCACCAGGTTGTCGGTATCGATAACCTGAATGACTATTATGATGTCAGCCTGAAACAGGCTCGTTTAGACCAGAACACCCAACATCCTGATTTTATTTTCGTAAAAATGGACCTGGCGGATCGCCAGGCCATTTCCTCTTTATTCGCTGAGCATGCGTTTGAACGCGTTATTCATTTGGGCGCTCAAGCCGGCGTGCGTTATTCAATCGAAAATCCCCATGCTTATGCCGAAGCAAATTTGATCGGCCACCTCAATATTCTTGAAGGTTGCCGTCATCATAAAATTGGCCACCTTTTGTATGCCTCATCCAGTTCAGTTTATGGCCTGAATCGCAAAATGCCTTTTTCAACGGACGATTCCGTTGACCATCCGGTTTCACTTTACGCGGCCACAAAAAAAGCCAACGAATTGATGTCGCATACTTATTCACACCTTTATCAATTGCCCACTACGGGATTACGTTTCTTCACCGTGTATGGCCCATGGGGCCGTCCGGATATGGCATTGTTCAAATTTACACGCGCGATGTTAGCGGGTGAGCAAATTGACGTCTATAACAACGGACAAATGACGCGTGACTTTACGTATATCGATGATATTGCTGAAGCCATCGTGCGCTTGCAGGATGTGATTCCTCAACCGGATGAAAAGTGGACGGTGGAAGCAGGTTCTCCCGCCAGCAGCTCGGCTCCTTATCGCGTTTACAACATTGGTAATAGCCAGCCGACCAGCTTAATGACGTATATTGAGTCGCTGGAAAAAGCATTGGGCATTGAAGCGAAGAAAAATATGCTGCCCATGCAACCTGGCGACGTACTGGGCACCAGCGCTGACACGCAACCTTTGTACGACGCGATCAATTTCCGTCCTCAAACTAGCGTAGAGCAAGGTGTGCAGCATTTTGTTGATTGGTATCGCCGCTTCTATCAACAATAATTAAGCATGAAAAAAGGAAGCCATTGGCTTCCTTTTTCTTACCTGGTCAAAGTGAATTAGCGATGAACTAATTACAATGCTGAGCGCTGGAATGATTACAGTAGGAAATCGTCCAGTTGTTTACCTTGTTCTTCAATTGCTTTTTTAATCACAGCAGGAGTGCGGCCCTGGCCAGTCCAGGTACGGTTTTCACCGTTTTCATCAACGTAAGAATATTTAGCTGGACGCGCAGCGCGCTTAGCTTTGCCCGGAACTTTCGTTTCAGATAATGCCTGTAACAGATCATTTGGGTCAATACCATCGGCAATTAGCATCTCGCGGTATTGTTCGAGTTTGCGTGTGCGTTCTGCATTTTCCGCTTGTGCATGAGTATCATCTTCACGACGCTCATTGACCACAACTTCGAGTTTTTCTAGCATCTCTTCCAATGTTTCCAGAGAGCATTCCCGAGCTTGTGCGCGCAATGTACGGATATTATTAAGAATTTTAAGTGCTTCGCTCATTGTCCTAATCTCAAAATATAATAAATGGGAGTTGTTCTGCCGACTCATAATAATGGTGCAAAAAAATAACTGCAATAGCCAGATTTAAAAGCAAAACGTAAAAATAAAAAAGAAGGGCAAATTGATAACGCTCTTCAGAATATATTTACTTATTTGGTAATCTTTTCTAACTTGCTGACCAGACTGAACGCTGAACCTGACGCTTCGGCTTTAATTTAAATGAATAAAATATCGGCGTAATCGTTATTTTGTCAAAACGTGCTTTCTTTCTATAGTGACTGTGATATCCATCTTAATGGTGATGTTATTTTGAGCAGATGATAAAAATAATGCATCGCTACAGCTATACAGGTTTATGGTAAACTGCGCCGCAACAGATATAGGCTGCGATGAGATTTTCTAATGGCTCAACTTTATTTTTATTACTCTGCGATGAATGCGGGTAAATCAACGGCTTTGCTACAGTCTTCTTATAATTATCATGAACGTGGTATGCGATCGTTGGTTTATACCGCCGAGATCGACAACCGCTTTGGTGCAGGCAAAGTCAGTTCACGTATCGGGCTTTCGTCTCCTGCATTTTTATATAACGATGAGACAAAGCTCGATGAGGAAATAGCTGCAGAACATGCGAAGCAACCCGTGCATTGCGTGTTAGTCGATGAAAGCCAGTTCCTTACGCGCGAACAGGTCAAAGCATTATCTGATGTTGTCGACAATCTGGATATTCCGGTGCTTTGCTATGGCCTGCGCACCGATTTCCGTGGAGAGCTGTTTGTTGGCAGCCAATATTTACTGGCATGGGCGGATAAGCTGGTTGAGCTTAAAACCATCTGCCACTGTGGCAGAAAAGCCAGCATGGTGCTTCGTCTTGATGCTAAGGGTAAACCTTTCAGCGAAGGTGAGCAGGTGGTGATTGGTGGCAATGAGCGTTATATATCGGTCTGCCGTAAACACTATAAGCAGGCAATCGATGAGGGTTCACTTCAGGCGATATATGGCTCACAATCGCCGCAGGTTTAACTCATCAGCAAGCCATAAAAAAACCCGCCGTAGCGGGTTTTTTGTTTAAAGCGGTTTAGGCTTTTTTGGTTTTCTTGTCAATTTTCACTTCGGCTTTAACTTCTTGAGCATTCTCACTCAATGACTCAGAGAATTCACGACCGTAGAAGGTATCCAGCATGATTTGTTTTAACTCAGCAATCAGCGGATAGCGTGGGTTCGCACCGGTACATTGGTCATCGAATGCATCCTCAGCCAGTTTGTCCACTTTCGCGAGGAAATCAGCTTCCTGCACGCCCGCTTCGCGGATTGAGGTTGGGATGCCCAACTGCGTTTTCATCTCTTCAAGCCAGGCGAGCAGTTTTTCAATTTTCTGCGCGGTGCGGTCGCCAGCGGCGGAGAGTCCCAGATGGTCAGCAATCTCAGCATAACGACGACGTGCTTGTGGGCGGTCGTACTGGCTGAAAGCCGTTTGCTTAGTCGGGTTGTCATTGGCGTTATAGCGAATGACGTTTGAAATCAGCAGGGCGTTTGCCAGACCGTGTGGAATGTGGAACTCCGAGCCCAGTTTATGCGCCATTGAGTGACACACACCCAGGAAGGCGTTTGCGAACGCAATCCCCGCGATAGTTGCCGCATTGTGAACGCGTTCACGTGCTACCGGATTTTTTGCGCCATCGCGATAACTGGCTGGCAGGTTCTCTTTCAGCAGTTTCAGTGCTTGCAAGGCCTGGCCATCAGAATACTCATTCGCTAATACGGAGACATAGGCTTCGAGTGAGTGCGTTACCGCATCGAGGCCACCGAAGGCGCAAAGTGAACGCGGCATATCCATCACCAGGTTGGCATCAACTATGGCCATATCTGGCGTCAGCGCATAATCCGCTAATGGATATTTCTGGCCGGTCGCATCGTCCGTTACCACGGCAAACGGCGTTACCTCAGAACCCGTACCGGAAGTGGTAGTGATGGCAACCATACGCGCTTTAACACCCATTTTCGGGAACTTATAGATGCGTTTACGGATGTCCATAAAGCGCAGTGCCAGCTCTTCGAAATGCGTCTCAGGATGTTCGTACATCACCCACATGATTTTTGCTGCATCCATCGGTGAACCACCACCGAGTGCGATAATTACATCAGGTTTAAAGCTGTTCATCTGCTCTGCACCTTTACGGACGATGCTCAGCGTTGGGTCAGCTTCTACTTCGAAGAAGACTTCGGTTTCAATACCGTGAGATTTCAGTACGCGAGTCACCTGATCGGCATAGCCATTATTGAACAGGAAGCGGTCGGTAACGATAAAGGCGCGTTTGGCACCATCAGTTGCCACTTCTTCCAGAGCAATCGGCAGTGAGCCGCGACGGAAGTAAATAGACTTCGGAAGTTTATGCCACAACATATTCTCAGCTCGCTTGGCCACGGTTTTCTTGTTGATGAGATGTTTTGGTCCTACGTTTTCAGAAATAGAGTTACCGCCCCACGAACCACAGCCCAACGTCAGTGATGGAGCCAACTTGAAGTTGTACAGGTCACCGATACCGCCTTGTGACGCCGGCGTGTTAATCAGAATACGCGCGGTCTTCATTTTGTCGCCGAAGTAGTGCACACGCTCAATCTGATTATCCTGATCGGTATACAGACATGAGGTGTGGCCGATACCGCCCATGGTTACCAGTTTTTCAGCTTTATCGACCGCGTCGTGGTAATCCTTCGCCCGGTACATCGCTAAGGTTGGCGAGAGTTTTTCATGCGCGAAAGGCTCTGATTCATCAACCAGTTTCACTTCACCAATCAGAATCTTGGTGGTTGCCGGCACGCTAATTCCCGCCAATTCGGCAATCTTAGTCGCCGGCTGGCCGACAATCGCCGCATTCAGCGCGCCATTCTTCAGAATGATATCCTGAATCGCTTTAAGCTCTTTACCTTGCAGCAGATAGCCGCCGTGGCTGGCAAAACGCTCACGTACCGCATCATAAGCCGAATCAACCACAATTACGGATTGCTCAGACGCACAAATCACACCGTTATCGAAGGTCTTCGACATCAGGATGGATGCGACAGCGCGTTTGATATCCGCTGTTTCATCAATTACGACTGGCGTGTTACCGGCACCAACACCAATTGCGGGCTTACCGGAACTGTAAGCGGCTTTGACCATGCCCGGACCGCCGGTTGCAAGGATCAGGTTGATATCAGGGTGATGCATTAACTGATTAGAAAGTTCGACGGATGGGGTGTCGATCCAGCCGATGATATCTTTTGGCGCACCCGCCGCAATCGCTGCCTGCAGCACAATGTCAGCGGCTTTGTTAGTGGCATCTTTCGCACGTGGATGCGGAGAGAAGATAATGCCGTTACGGGTTTTCAGGCTGATCAGTGCTTTGAAAATCGCCGTAGAAGTTGGGTTGGTGGTAGGAACGATGCCGCAGATCAGGCCAATCGGTTCAGCAATAGTAATCGTGCCGAAGGTGTCATCAGTGGCGAGAATACCGCAGGTTTTTTCATCTTTATAAGCGTTATAGATGTATTCAGAAGCAAAGTGGTTCTTGATGACTTTATCTTCAACAATACCCATACCTGATTCGGCAACGGCCAGCTTGGCCAGTGGAATTCGTGCGTCTGCAGCGGCGAGGGCGGCAGCGCGGAAGATTGCATCAACTTGTTCCTGACTAAAATTAGCGTACTCACGCTGTGCCTTTTTTACACGTTCAACCAGTGCATTAAGTTCGGCAACATTAGTAACGGCCATAGTGCTCTCCTGAAGGAAGTTAAACTCTTTTAGTAAACAAGCCTGAATCCAGAAGTATAGTCACGCTATGCTTATATATTGGGCAGGTTGGCGTCTGTTTTGCCGTTGCTTACTAAAAGGGTTTCCTGGTCAAGATACTTAAGCGTCAGGAAGTTGTTTCGACGGGGTAAGATTACCCCTGATGAGGTAGGTAAATTTTGATGCAGATCAATCCGGATCTAAGCTGACACCTTTCAGCACTAACTTTCGCAAGTAAAGTTAGCGCGATGTGCCACATATTCTGCACGCATCGGCTGCATCGCAATAACCAACGGTTAACAGCAGTTGAAAAAACTGGCTCAAAGCCAGACGGATAGCATAAATTTCTGCCGCCACCTCTGGTTTTTCGCCCGGCTTATGCACTACATTAAGCGCGCTTTTCTACTCAGACTTTACCGGAGCCTACTTTGAATCCCGTGCTACTCGATCTTTCCGGCTACATTAAGTTTTTTGTCGGTTTGTTTGCCCTGGTAAATCCGGTAGGTATCATCCCGGTCTTTATCAGCATGACCAGCTATCAGGCGGTGGTTGAACGTAATAAAACCAATCTTACCGCCAACCTGGCCGTGGCCATCATCCTCTGGACGTCACTGTTTCTTGGCGATGGCATCCTGCATCTGTTTGGCATTTCGATAGATTCATTCCGTATTGCTGGCGGTATTCTGGTGGTCACTATCGCGATGTCGATGATCAGCGGAAAACTGGGTGAGGATAAGCAGAACAAGCAGGAGAAGTCAGAGAGCGCTATTCGCGAAAGCATTGGCGTGGTACCGCTAGCGTTACCGTTAATGGCTGGTCCCGGTGCAATTAGTTCAACCATTGTCTGGAGTACGCGTTATCACAGCTGGCAGAACTTAATTGGTTTTAGTATCGCGATTGCCATTTTCGCCTTTTGCTGTTGGCTGCTGTTCCGCGCAGCACCGTTGATGGTGCGGGTGCTTGGACAAACCGGGATTAACGTGATTACCCGTATTATGGGCTTGTTGTTAATGGCGTTGGGCATCGAGTTTATTGTTACAGGTATGAAATCTATTTTTCCTGGTTTGCTGAATTAAACGAAGTTATTTTTTTCTTTTAAGAGATTTCACGATCCAAAATGGTGCATATCTTCATTTTATTGCACCATTTTGGTTAATTTATTCATTAGCCTTAACTGCAAACGTCCAGCATCACTTTTACTACTATCCTCATCCCATCCGAGTAAAACCTCACACTAAACTGTGATAATCGTCACAGATAATTGTTCTGCACATATCTTTGAAATTAGCATTTGAGAAAAGTTGATAAGTTAATCGATGACTCTTTATGCGGATAATGGCTAATTTTATAGTCGAATTCGTAAAAATCATATTGAAAGAACAATAACGAGTAAATTACATGCAGTTATCCTACAAATAACTTTAAAATCACTTGGTTAATCGATAATTCAATAAAAGAATTAACACTTTTCCTACTCACCCGAACGTGATAAAAGAGAATCTGCTAACATTTTTGCAGTTTAGCTTTGGCGTGCGGGCATCTGTTCTGATAATTTTCGGCACATCACAAATTTTTTATATGATAGTGACAAATGTGTACGCTTCTTGCTTACAGGCTATCAGGCTTATGATTAAGGTTGATATTTGTTGATGAAATGCATGGTAGCGAAAACGGCAGTACGTTCAGTGCTTGCCCTCTGCCTTACAGGCGCACTGGCAGCAAGCCAGGCAGCCCAAATTCCCGCGGGCACGCAATTATCTGAATTACAGCGTATCGTGATTAATAATGGCAGTGAGGTGGCAACGCTTGATCCGCAGAAAGCAGAAGGCGTGCCGGAATCCAATGTCATGCGTAATTTACTGGAAGGCCTGGTTGAAACCGATAATAACGGTCAACTCGTCCCCGGTGTCGCTAAGCAATGGCAAAGCGAAGAAGGGCGCATCTGGATTTTCACGCTGCGTGACGATGCGCGCTGGAGTAACGGCCAGCCTGTTACTGCTCAGGATTTCGTCTACAGCTGGCAGCGCCTGGCCGATCCTAAAACAGCTTCGCCTTACGCCAGCTACTTACAGGCTGCGCATGTGGCGAACGTTGACGCCGTTCTGTCTGGCAAAGCCGCACCCTCTGAACTCGGCGTTAAAGCCCTCGACGATCGTCATCTGCAAGTCACCCTTTCTGAACCCGTTCCCTACTTTGTTGCCATGCTGGCTCACAGCGCGATGAAACCGGTCTATCGTCCGGCGATAGAGCAGTGGGGCGAGCAGTGGACACAGCCGCAACACTATGTTGGCAATGGCGCTTTTACACTCGCGGAGTGGGTGGTAAATGAAAAAATCGTGGTGAAACGCAATCCACAGTATTGGGATAATGCCCACACGGTGATAGAAGAGGGCGTATTTTTACCGCTCTCCTCAGAGAACAGCGATATCAACCGCTATCGCAGCGGTGGCACCGATATGACCAACAGCGTGGTGCCGCCGGAAATGTTCAAAAAGTTACAGCAGGATCTCGGCGATGAGGTCAAAATTAGCCCACTGCTGTGCACCTTCTATTACGAAATTAATAACAAAAAAGCGCCATTCGATGACGCGCGCGTACGCGCCGCGCTAAAGTTAACCCTCGATCGCGACATCATTGCGCAGAAGATCATGGGCCAGGGCCAGATTCCTGCCTACGGATTGACGCCGCCGTTTACCCACGGTATCACGCTTTCCCCACCGGCCTGGGCGCAACAAACGCAGTCCGAGCGTAATGCCAGCGCCAAACAGTTATTAGCCGATGCCGGCTTTAATCAGCAAAACCCGCTGCGTTTTACGCTGCTGTACAACACCTCCGAACAAAACAAGCGACAGGCGATTGCTGCGGCCTCGATGTGGCAAAAAAATTTGGGGGCGGTGGTTACATTGCAGAACCAGGAGTGGAAAACGCTGCTGGAGACGCGCCATCAGGCGCAGTATGACGTGGTGCGCGCCACATGGTGCGCAGATTACAACGAACCTTCTACCTTCCTGAATATGCTGTTGAGCAGTTCATCCAATAACACCGCGTTTTACCACAGCCCGGCGTTTGACCAGTTGATGAAGCAAACATTAACCAGCGCAGACGAAGCAAAGCGCGCCTCGCTTTATCAGCAGGCGGAAGCGCAACTCGATAAAGACTCGCCAATCGTACCTGTCTATTACCGCGTTAGCGTGCGGTTGGTAAAACCCTGGGTGGGCGGTTTTACCGGCAAGGATCCGCAGGACATGCTGGCGTTGAAATACTATTACATAAAGAAACATTGAGTAATGGGCCGATCCGGCGCTACAGTCGGGCGACACTTTACCGTGGTAAACCCTGAAGGGTGATTAGGGTCTTCGTTCAGACACGCGAAGATCACCTGGAAACGGGGTACGCCGGGCGTTAAATCGACCCGGTAAAGATAATAAAACTGGAGCGTAATAATGAACAACATCACAAAAAAAAGCCTGATTGCCGCGGGCGTATCAGCCGCAATCGGCGCGCTGGCAGGGAATGCCGCGCTGGCAGCAACAGTGCCAGCAGGCGTTGAATTGGCAGCAAAACAGGAACTGGTTCGCGGTAACGGCGATGAAGTACAGTCGCTGGATCCCCACAAGATTGAAGGTGTACCCGAAGACAACATCGCGCGTGACCTGTATGAAGGTTTAATCACCAGCGACAGCGATGGCAAACCGGTACCGGGCGTGGCAGAAAGCTGGGAAAACAAAGATTTCAAAGTCTGGACTTTCCACCTGCGCAAGAACGCAAAATGGTCCAACGGTGAGCCGGTTACTGCACAAGATTTCGTATATAGCTGGCAGCGCCTGGTCGATCCGAAAACCGCATCGCCTTATGCCAGCTATCCGCAATACGGCCACATCGTCAATGTTGACGACATCATCGCCGGTAAAAAGCCAACTTCCGAGCTGGGCGTAAAAGCCATCGACGATCACACGCTGGAAGTGACGCTGAGCGAGCCCGTGCCGTACTTCTATAAACTGCTGATCAACTCCGTGATGTCTCCGGTGTATAAGCCGGCGATCGACAAATTTGGCGATCAGTGGACTCAACCGCAAAACTGGGTCGGTAACGGCGCCTTTAAACTTGAATCGCACGTGATCAACGAACGCGTAACGCTGGTGCGTAACCCGCAGTATTGGGATAACGAGCACACCGTGCTGAACAAAGTCACCTTCCTGCCAATTAACTCCGAAGTCAGCGACGTTAACCGTTACTTCTCTGAGAACGGCAGCGATATCACTTACAACAACATGCCTATCGAGCTGTTCAAAAAACTGCAGCGGGACAACGGCAAAGAGTTGATGGTCAAGCCATACCTGTGCACCTATTACTACGAAATCAATAACCAGAAAGCGCCATTCACCGATCCACGCGTGCGTACCGCGCTGAAACTCGGTCTGGATCGCGACATCATGGTGAACAAGGTTCTGGCACAAGGTCAGCAACCGGCTTACAGCTTCACCCCGCCAGCCACCGATGGCATGGAACTGCTGCCGCCGGATTGGTTCAAGTGGGATCAGAACAAGCGTAACGAAGAAGCGAAAAAGCTGCTGGCTGAAGCGGGTTACACCGCGGATAAACCGCTGACCTTCAACCTGCTGTACAACACCTCCGATCTGCACAAGAAACTGGCGATCGCGGCCTCTTCTATCTGGAAGAAAAACATCGGCGTGAACATCAAGTTGGAAAACCAGGAGTGGAAAACCTTCCTCGACACGCGTCATCAGGGCAACTTTGATGTCTCTCGTGCGGCATGGTGTGCGGATTACAACGAACCGACTTCATTCCTGAACATCATGCTGTCTGACAGCAGCAGTAACACCTCGCATTACAAAAGCGCTGACTTCGATAAAGTTATTCACGATGCGGTGAAAGCCACAGACGATAAAGCGCGCGTAGCGGATTATCAGAAAGCTGAGCAGATTCTGGATAAAGACAGCACCATCGTACCGGTTTACTACTACGTCAATGCGCGTTTGGTGAAACCTTACGTGGGCGGTTACACCGGCAACGATCCGCTGGATAAAACCGTCGATAAAAACCTGTATATCATTAAGCATTAATAGCACTCAGGCTATCGACAGTGGCGGTGCTGCGGCACCGCCTTTTTACTTTGTGAAGCAACAGCCTGGTAGGTACGGCAATGTTAAAATTCATCCTGCGTCGGCTCCTTGAAGCCATCCCGACGCTGTTTATCCTCATCACCATCTCTTTCTTTATGATGCGACTGGCACCCGGCAGTCCATTTACCGGCGAACGTGTCCTCTCGCCGGAAGTGATGGCGAATATCGAAGCGAAGTACCATCTCAACGATCCAATTGGCAAGCAGTACCTGAGCTACCTGGTGCAGTTGGCACATGGCGACTTTGGCCCTTCGTTTAAATACAAAGATTACTCGGTCAATTATCTGGTCGGCCACGCCTTCCCGGTGTCAGCCAAACTTGGTCTGGCTGCCTTCTTCCTCGCCGTGGTGCTGGGCGTAACGGCTGGCGTGATCGCCGCCCTGAAGCAAAACAGTTTGTGGGATTATGCCGTGATGGGGGTCGCGATGACCGGCGTGGTGATCCCCAGCTTTGTCGTGGCACCGTTACTGGTGCTGGTGTTTGCGATTACTTTACGCTGGCTACCAGGCGGCGGCTGGAACGGCGGCCAATGGAATTACATGTTGCTGCCAATGGTGGCGCTGTCGCTGGCCTACATCGCCAGCATCGCGCGTATTACCCGTGGTTCGATGATTGAAGTGATGCATTCAAACTTCATCCGTACCGCGCGCGCTAAAGGACTGCCACTGCGTCGTATCGTGCTGCGTCACGCGCTGAAGCCTGCCATGTTGCCGGTGCTTTCCT
Organism: Pantoea endophytica; assembly: GCF_002858935.1. Lineage (GTDB taxonomy): Bacteria > Pseudomonadota > Gammaproteobacteria > Enterobacterales > Enterobacteriaceae > Pantoea > Pantoea leporis. The sequence goes on from NZ_PJRT01000033.1 coordinate 230,926, forward strand.
ATATGGGACCGGCGTTTGTCGGCATCATCACCGGTTCCATGGTGATTGAATCCATCTATGGTTTGCCGGGCATCGGCCAGCTGTTCGTTAACGGGGCGTTGAACCGTGACTACTCGCTGGTGATGAGTCTGACCATTCTGGTTGGCGTGCTGACCATTCTGTTTAACGCGATCGTTGATGTGCTGTACGCCGTGATCGATCCGAAAATCCGTTACTGATTGTGGAGCTCGCCCATGATGTTAAGTAAGAAAAACAGCGAAGCTCTGGATGCCTTCAGTGAAAAACTGGAAGTCGAAGGGCGCAGCCTCTGGCAGGATGCGCGTCGCCGCTTTATTCACAACCGTGCAGCCTTCATCAGCCTGCTGGTGCTGCTGGTGATCACTTTGTTCGTGGTGTTCGCCCCGATGTTGTCGCAGTTCAAATATGACGATACCGACTGGGCGATGATGTCTGCCGCGCCGGATACCGTCTCCGGCCACTGGTTTGGCACCGATTCATCGGGTCGCGATCTGCTGGTGCGCGTTGCGATTGGTGGCCGTATCTCGCTGATGGTGGGCATTGCCTCCGCGCTGATCGCGGTGCTGGTGGGCACGCTGTATGGCTCACTGGCGGGTTATCTGGGCGGTAAAACCGACTCAGTGATGATGCGTATTCTGGAGATCCTCAACTCCTTCCCGTTCATGTTCTTCGTTATCCTGCTGGTAACCTTCTTTGGTCGCAACATTCTGCTGATCTTTGTGGCGATCGGCATGGTGTCGTGGCTGGATATGGCGCGTATCGTACGTGGGCAGACGCTGGGCCTGAAGCGCAAAGAGTTCATCGAAGCGGCGCAGGTCGGCGGTGTGAGCACCTTCAAAATCGTGCTGCGTCACATTGTGCCAAACGTATTAGGCGTGGTGGTGGTGTATGCCTCGCTGCTGGTGCCGAGCATGATACTGTTCGAATCTTTCCTCAGCTTCCTTGGCCTCGGAACTCAGGAACCGCTGAGCAGTTGGGGCGCATTGCTAAGCGATGGCGCCAACTCGATGGAAGTGTCGCCGTGGTTACTGATGTTCCCGGCAGGTTTCCTCGTGGTCACGCTGTTCTGTTTTAACTTTATCGGCGATGGCTTGCGTGATGCCCTCGACCCGAAAGATCGTTAAGGAGTTTCCCGATGACCATTCATGAATTTCAGCCAGCCCTGGCTGCACGTGCGGGAAACAATAACCTGCTGCTTGATGTAAAAGACCTGCGCGTCACCTTCAGCACCCACGATGGCGATGTCACCGCTGTGAACGACCTCAACTTTTCACTGCATGCGGGTGAAACTCTGGGCATTGTTGGCGAATCCGGCTCGGGGAAATCGCAAACCGCGTTTGCCTTGATGGGGCTGCTGGCAAAAAATGGGCGCATTGGCGGTTCAGCGAAATTTAACGGCGCAGAGATCCTCAATCTGCCGGAAAGCAAGCTCAACAAACTGCGCGCAGAGCAGATTGCGATGATCTTCCAGGATCCAATGACGTCGCTTAACCCTTACATGCGCGTCGGCGAGCAGTTAATGGAAGTGCTGAAGCTGCATAAAGGCATGAACAGCGCGCAGGCGTTCGAAGAGTCGGTGCGCATGCTGGATGCGGTGAAAATGCCGGAAGCGCGTAAGCGTATGAAGATGTTTCCGCATGAGTTCTCGGGCGGTATGCGTCAGCGTGTGATGATTGCGATGGCGCTGCTGTGTCGGCCGAAGCTGCTGATTGCCGATGAGCCGACTACGGCGCTCGACGTGACCGTACAGGCGCAGATCATGACGCTGCTGAATGAGCTGAAGCGCGAATTCAATACCGCGATTGTGATGATTACCCACGATCTCGGCGTGGTAGCGGGTATCTGTGACAAAGTGCTGGTGATGTACGCCGGTCGTACCATGGAATATGGACGCGCACGCGATGTGTTCTATCATCCTGCCCATCCATACTCGATTGGCTTGCTGAGTGCGGTGCCGCGTCTGGATGCTGAGGAGGGCGAGTCGCTGACCACCATTCCAGGCAACCCGCCAAATTTGCTGCGCCTGCCGCAAGGCTGTCCGTTCCAGCCTCGCTGCGCCTACGCCATGGACATTTGTGCCAAGGCACCGCCGCTGGAGCCTTTCGCTGAAGGGCGCTTACGTGCCTGCTTCAAGCCGGTGGAGGAGTTAGTATGAGCACCGTAGTCGAAGAGAAAAAAGTCCTGCTGGAGATCGCCGACCTTAAGGTGCACTTCGAGATTAAGGATGGCAAACAGTGGTTCTGGCAGCCACCGCATACCCTGAAAGCGGTCGACGGCGTCAGTCTGCGTTTGTACGAAGGTGAAACATTGGGCGTGGTAGGCGAGTCAGGCTGCGGTAAATCAACGCTGGCCCGTGCCATCATTGGCCTGGTAAAAGCCACAGAAGGGCGCGTCGCCTGGTTAGGACGCGATCTGCTCGGGCAAAGCCAGGAGCAATGGCGTCAGGCGCGCAGCGATATCCAGATGATCTTCCAGGATCCGCTGGCATCGCTCAATCCGCGTATGACCATTGGCGATATCATTGCGGAACCGCTGCGCACCTATTACCCAAAGATGCCGGGCCAGCAAGTGAAGGATAAGGTGAAAACCATGATGATGAAGGTCGGGTTGTTACCTAACCTCATCAACCGCTATCCGCACGAGTTCTCGGGCGGCCAGTGTCAGCGTATTGGCATCGCGCGTGCGCTGATTCTCGAGCCAAAGCTGATCATCTGCGATGAGCCGGTATCGGCGCTGGACGTGTCGATTCAGGCGCAGGTCGTTAACCTGTTGCAGCAATTGCAGCGAGAAATGGGGCTGTCACTGATCTTTATCGCGCACGATTTGGCGGTGGTAAAACACATCTCCGATCGCGTGCTGGTGATGTATCTCGGGCATGCGGTTGAGCTGGGTACTTACGATGCGGTGTATAACAATCCGCAGCATCCTTACACCCGCGCGCTGATGTCAGCGGTGCCGATTCCCGATCCGGACCTGGAGAAGAACAAGCAAATCCAGCTGCTGGAAGGAGAGCTGCCATCGCCGATCAATCCGCCATCGGGATGCGTGTTCCGCACCCGTTGCCCGATTGCCGGACCAGAGTGCGCGAAAACCCGGCCGCTGCTGGAAGGCAGCTTCCGTCATGCGGTCTCTTGTTTAAAAGTCGATCCGCTGTAAATGAAAACGCCGGGCGATTGCCCGGCGTTTTTTTGTCTGTCGCTTACTCGCGCCACAGGATGTGGCAGAGTTTGTTATCTTTCTCGCGGCAAAGCAGGACGCGTGCGAACACATCAGTGATCGGCTCTCCGTCGGCTTCACCTAATCCAATCACCACTTCTGCGAAGAAGTCTGGGTTGAGATCGAAATCAACATGTTCCTGCCAGTCTTCCGCAGGATCGAACAGTTCCGCGCCACCGCGCTCTTCAAACTGCAGATTGAACAGAATAATGTCAGCGGGATCGAGATTGTCGCCAGCCAGCTCAAGAAAAATATCGTAAGCCTGCTCCAGCGTTTCATCTTCAGTAAGGCGATTATTTAAATCCATGGTCATTCCTGCTTGCCCTGAGGCGGTAATATTTTCGCTCGTTTTACAGTAAAGGACTAAAGAAGTAAAACAGTCGTTCAACGATGCGTTGCCACCAGGCACGTTTAGCCCAGCGAGCACCATCCAGTAAGCGTGAGCGGGCGATGTAATCATCCTGCACGGTAGCGAGATCGCTGCCAAAGCCGTCATCATCAACCACCAGAGTGATCTCAAAGTTGAGCCACAGGCTGCGCATATCCAGATTTACCGTGCCGACCAGACTCAGCTGCCCGTCAACCAGCACACTTTTGGTATGCAACAGGCCATCTTCAAACTGGTAAATCTTCACGCCGGCTTCCAGCAGTTCGGTGAAGAAGGCACGACTCGCCCAGCCTACCAGCAGCGAATCATTATGGCGCGGCACAATGATGCTCACTTCCACACCGCGTAACGCTGCGGTACAGATGGCGTGCAGCAGGTCATCGCTCGGCACAAAGTAGGGCGTGGTCATAATCAGCTGCTGACGCGCGGAGTAGACCGCTGTGAGTAACGCCTGGTGGATCATATCTTCCGGAAAGCCGGGCCCAGAAGCGATCACCTGAATGGTATGCCCGCTCTCCTGTTCGAAGGGCATCACGTTGCCATCCGGCGCGGGCGGCAGAATGCGTTTACCGGTTTCAATCTCCCAGTCGCAGGCATACACAATGCCCATGGTGGTGGCCACCGGGCCTTCCATGCGCGCCATCAGGTCAATCCATTGGCCCACGCCGGCTTCCTGCTTAAAGAAGCGTGGATCGACCAGATTCATGCTGCCGGTATAAGCGATGTAGTTATCGATCAGCACCACTTTGCGATGCTGACGTAGGTCCATGCGGCGCAGGAACACGCGCAGCAGGCTTACCTGCAATGCTTCAACCACGTCGATGCCGGCATTGCGCATCATATTGACCCACGGACTGCGGAAGAAGGTGACGCTGCCCGCTGAATCCAGCATCAAACGGCAATGTACACCGCGACGCGATGCAGCCATCAGCGATTCCGCCACTTCATCGGCCAGCCCGCCGGGATGCCAGATATAGAACACCATCTCGATATTATGCCGTGCCAGCTGGATATCACGGATCAGTGCGTGCATCACGTCATCGGAGTTGGTCAGCAACTGCAGCTGATTACCTTTCACGCCGGCGATGCCCTGACGATGGCGGCACAAATCAAACAGGGACCGCGCCACGTCGCTGTGTTCAGTGGCGAAGATATGCCGGCACTGTTTGAGATCGTTGAGCCATTTGGCGGTGGAGGGCCACATGGTGCGCGCGCGTTCAGCACGCCTTTTACCTAAATGCAGCTCACCAAAAGAGAGATAAGCGATTATACCCACCAGCGGTAGAATGTAGATGATCAGCAGCCAGGCCATTGCTGAGGTGACTGCGCGGCGTTTCATCAGAATACGTAGCGTGACACCCGCAATCAGCAGCCAGTAACCAAACAGCAGCAACCAACTGATTAGGGTATAAAATGTGGTCATTAAGTGGACGTCCTGTTCGCGCTTTGTTGTGCAAAGTTTACGTGCTGATCACAGGGAGTGAAACCTTTAATCGTGAATGACGTTTCGATGAAGCTTTCGATTTGGCATTTCCTGGCAGATCTTTATAATGCCTGCCGAGTTTAGCCTGTCTGAGAGGATGTTATGAGACGCAGCAAAAATGAAGTGGCGCGCTGGAGAATGTTACGTCAGGTACACCGTCGTCGTTCTCGCTGGCTGGAAGGGCAGTCGCGTCGTTATAAGCGCATCCATACCATTCGTCATCAGGTGGCGCAGCAACATCGCCGCTCCATCCTGTTTATCTCGCAAATGGACTGATGGGTTTACGCGGCCATCATGCGCCGCGTAGCACCCGGATGACATTGACCATCTCTACTGCCGCTGCCAGCACAATTAACATTACAACGTGCTGACGAGCGTTGCGCCAGCCTTGCTGACGCCATAGCCAAAGTGCTCTGCCGATGAGAGCGAATGCTATCACCAGCAGTAAAACTGACAACCACATAGATTAGAAAACGCGTTTGAACGGTTTGACCGCGACTTTCTCATACACGCCTGCGGCAATGTAGGGATCATCCTTGGCCCATGATTCCGCGACTTCCAGCGAAGAGAATTCGGCGATGATCACGGAACCGCTGAAACCGGCCGGGCCTGGATCGTTGCTGTCAACTGCTGGTAGCGGACCCGCAGCAATCAGTCGACCTTCATCTTGCAACAGCTTCAAACGAGCAAGATGCGCGGGACGTACCGAGTTGCGTTTTTCCAGTGAATCAGCGGTATCTTCCGCATAAATGACGTAAAGCACGATGGGATACTCCCGTTAGACTTGCCGAAATTGCGTGACACGTTAAGTGATCGTTAATCAGAGTGCAAACGAAAGATAAATACGCTGTCATTCAGCGCAATCAGGGTTAAAAAAGACCTTTCTGCGGGGCGCTTGCACATCGCTTATTGAAACTGATTGCTATTTGCATTTAAAATCTGCGCTTCACTCAATGAACATGAATGATATGACCACGTTGACTACGCCTTTACCTTCACGTACCCCCATTGCTGTAATTTTATCCGTGGTACTTCACGGTTCGTTGATCGCTGGCATTCTCTATGCATCTTTTCATCAGGTGATTGAAGTTCCAAAAGCGTCCCAGCCTATCAGCGTTTCGCTGGTGGCTCCGGAAGTGCAACCCGAACCTGCGCCTGCTCAGGTCACGCCGCCGCCACCTGAACCTGAGCCGGAGCCTGAAGTGGCGCCAGAGCCGCCGAAGGTTGAGCCGGTACCGATTCCTAAACCGGAACCTAAGCCGAAGCCAAAACCTAAACCGAAGCCAAAGGTTGAAAAGAAGGTTGAGCCGAAACCGCGTCAGCAAGTGAAGCCGCAGGAAAATCCGTTTAAGCAGGAAGCGCCAACCACGCAGACGCGTCCAACAACCGCGCCGAAAGCCAATCCGACCGCAACGCCGAGCATTTCAGATGGTCCGAAAGCGATGAGCGTCAGCAAGCCTGCCTATCCGGCACGTGCGTTCGCGCTGCGTGTTGAGGGACGTGTGCGGGTGCAGTTTGACGTTGATAGCGACGGTCGTGTGGATAACGTCCAGATTTTGTCGGCAGAACCGCGCAACATGTTCGAGCGCGAAGTGAAGCAGGCGATGAAGAAGTGGCGTTATCAGCCAGGTCGTCCGGGCAAGAATCTCACCATGAACATCGTATTCCGCATCAATGGTGGCGCCAATATCGAATAAGCACTCGTGGCTGAGAGGCAATAAAAAAGCGGTCAGATGACCGCTTTTTTAATGTTACAGATCGCTTAAATTGCTTCTGCCGGGCGGCAACGGGCGAGATTGACCGGTATTGTCGACAGCGACGTAGACAAACACCGCTTCGGTTGCGCAGTAGGTCTGTCCAATCGGTTCGGACGACACTTTCTTTATCCACACTTCGACGTTTATGGTCATGGAACTGTTGCCGGTGCGGATGCAGCGTGCGTAGCAGCTCACCACATCGCCAACCGCCACCGGTTTAAGGAACGTCATTCCGTCCACGCGCACGGTGACGACACGTCCTTCGGCAATCTCTTTCGCCTTAATTGCGCCGCCCATATCCATCTGCGACATCAACCAGCCACCAAAGATATCTCCGTTAGCATTGGTATCCGCTGGCATGGCCAGGGTACGCAACACCATCTCGCCTTGCGGCGACTTATGTTTTTCGTCCATTGCTCAGTTCTTCTGCAGGTGAAGAGAAGCCCGACGCTGTCGGGCGGAGTGGCATTATTTTTGTTCTTGTTGCGGCATCTGTCGCCAGATATACACGCCGCTTAACAGGGTAAAGAGTAGGGTCAGGCCGGTCAGACCGAACACCTTAAAGTTAACCCAAAATTCCTGCGATAACCAAAACGCAACATAAATATTCGCTAAGCCGCAGGCGAGGAAGAAGATTGCCCAGGCAATGTTGAGATTGCGCCACACGCCTGAAGGCAGTTGTAACTCTTTACCCAGCATGGTTTGGATCAGCGGTTGCTTCATAAACCACTGGCTGTAGAGCAGCGCGACGGCAAACAGCGAATAGATCACCGTGACTTTCCATTTGATGAATTCATCGTTATGGAATACCAGCGTCAGCGTGCCGAATACCGCGACCAGCACAAAGGTAAAAATGGTCATCTTTTCCAGCTTGCGGTAGAGCACCCAACTGACGACCAGCGCCAGACCGGTGGCAACGATCAGTGCGCCAGAAGCAACAAAGATGTCGTACAGCTTGTAGAAGATGAAGAAAACCACCAGGGGAAGAAAATCGAGTAACTGCTTCATAGCGTTTCCAAGTAGGCAGGAGCGTACAGTTATGGCGCCCGGGTGAGCGCCATAACGATTAACGTAACAGCATATACAGCCGGTACAGGTAGATAATCAGCACTGCGGAGACCAGGTTACCCAGCGCGTTCAACACCACGGAGGCGATATTGGCGGGCAGCACGGTCAGCGATGAGAAGAAGAACATCAGCACAATTTTGGCCAGCAGCCACAGCACAATAGCCGGTGCGATAACCTTAATATTCTTCCAGGCGAGACGCATGCTGGCACGCATCGCGCCAATCACGCCGAGCTTCTCATTGGCGAGAATCACCGGTGCCAGTGAAAACAGGATCGCCAGAATCACGCCCGGTACCATCAGCACCATAAAGCCCAATTGAACCAGCAGGGTAATCAGGAAGGTCTGCAGCAGCAGCTTTGGCAGGATGGGCGCAGATGCACCAATAGCGCGCAGCGCGCTGACGCGTTGTCCGCCCGATACCATAGGGATCAGAAGCAGCATGCCACCCAGCAGCAGCGTGTTGCCAATCAACGCAGCGAACGTGCCTGCAGCGGAAGCGCGCAGCAAAATGCGCTGCTGATCCGGAGACATATTTTGTACCAGCTCAAACAGCGACGATGCGCTGTCATCGGACTGGCTCAACAACGAGAGCTGGTCTTCACCTGGCGTTAACGCGTGGCCGACGATCACAGTAATGAACGAGGTCAGCAGCGCCAGCAGTAAAATAGTAACCAGCTGATGGCGCAAAAAATTTCCTGTGTCACGGTATAACGAGCTTGCCGTGATAGACATGTAAACTCCTTGAAAGAACCGGATTAATTAACCCGGCGATTGTACATGTTCTACTGGCGTGCTGGCACCCGCATTGGGATAACTTTCTGTCATAACAGGTAAAGAAGGGTGAAAAAGCGCAGGAAGACCGTAGCGAGCACGGGCGCGATCGCAGGCTTCGTTCTGTTCACCGTTCTCGCCGGACATCGAAAACTCCCGACAGGGCGAAGGACGCTGCTGATAAATGCCGCAGGATACGCAGCCGCCGACGTCGCCCTGCAGCGCAATACAGCGCGGCTGGCGTTGGTTGGTGCCGCGCATATTGCGCATAAACGGGGTTAACGGTTCGGTTAATTCAACGGGAACAGCACCGGCGCCATCATCGGCTTCGGCCCAGTAAAAAGAGACACGGAAGTGCGCGCAGCATGCGCCACAGGTCACGCAAGGATTTAGTGAATCGCTCATCTGATCGCCCGCCACCTTTAAGGTATCGAACCAAAATCACACAGGGGAAAGTTAAAATAGTCACGGCGAAAAATTTTCGCAAGCGGACTTTTATTACGCGCTGTAAAGCCAAAATTGATCTGAATCAATTCATTGTTTTTTAAGTGATTAATTTAGATTGATGCAGATGATCTTTTACCAAAAAAGGGGTAAATGTTGTGCCGCATTCAACATTGTGACCCATCTTTATTTGGCAAAGGAGTGATTATGAAACTGGCAAAATGCGCACTGCTGATGGCGCTGGCAATTCCGCAACTGGCTCTGGCTCATGAAGCCGGTGATTTCTTTATGCGTGCAGGTAGCGCCACCGTTCGTCCGACCGAAGGCTCTGACAATGTGCTGGGTATGGGCGGCTTTAACGTTAGCAACGATACGCAGCTGGGCTTGACCTTCACCTATATGGCAACGGATAACATCGGCGTTGAGCTGCTGGCTGCAACCCCGTTCCGTCATAAGGTTGGACTGGGCGCCACCGGTAATCTGGCCACCGTTCGTCAGCTGCCGCCAACCTTAATGGCGCAGTACTATTTCTTTGATAGCAAAAGTAAAGTCCGCCCGTACGTTGGCGTCGGTATCAACTACACCACCTTTTACGATGCCAAATTCAACCAAACGGGTGAGGATGCCGGTTTAAGCGACCTGAGCGTCAAAGACTCGTGGGGCATGGCGGGCCAGGTTGGTCTGGATTATCAAATCAACCGCGACTGGATGCTGAACGCATCGCTGTGGTACATGGATATTGATACCGAAGTGAAATTTAAAGCTGGCGGTGAGCAGCAAAACATCAACACGCGTATCGATCCGTGGGTGTTCTTCTTTGGTGCGGGATATCGATTCTAATCGGCAACCAGAAATGAAGCGGGCGACCAGAAGGTCGCCCGTTGTATTATTTGATCTGCATATTGTTAACCACAGATTTCACACCCGCCACGCTACGCGTTACGGCCACCGCGCGATTTGCCATCTGCGGGGAGCTGACAAAACCGCTCAGCTGAACTTTACCCTTGAAGGTTTCAACGTTAATTTCGGTCGATTTCAGCGACTCGTCATTCAATAGCTGAGCCTTAACTTTGGTGGTTACCACGGTATCGTCGATGTAACCGCCAGTGCCTTCTTTGGTTGCTGTGGGTGCACACGCGCTAAGTGCCAGCGCCATTACCGCAGCCATCATAAATCCTGCAACGACTTTGAAAAATTTCATTGGTTATCTCCCTGTCTTAGATGATGTTTCGCCGCAATGGGGCGGCGCAGTTAATTGTGGTCTGGAGATGCGAAATCAGCAAATCGGCGCGCGCGAAAAAGTCAGAAAAAGGGCGTTTTTACCACTTAATGATCCAATCGCAGTTTTAGCTGGGCGAGAAAATCTGAGAGTAGACGGGAATTTGAGTTTGGGGATAATTGTGGCAATAAAAAGGCCTTATCCGCACCAGCGAATGAGGCCCTGAAGATTTTAGCGGGTGGCTGCTTTCAGACTGCTCACAAAGGCTTTCAGTTCGCTGAGCAGCGTTGCCGGATCGTTCTGGTTACGCTCAATAATTTTCACAATTGCCGACCCGGAAATGGCACCCGCCGCACCGGCGGCGATGGCTTCTTTCACCTGGCCGGGTTCAGAGATACCAAAGCCCTGCAGCGGCGGCGCAGCGTTAAACTCACGCAGCTTTTCGATCAGGTGATGCAGCGGCAGGCTGGCACGATTTTCCGAACCGGTGACGCCTGCGCGTGACAGCAAATAGGTATAACCGCGACCGTGCGCAGCGATCTCACGCAGCAGTTCATCGTCAGCATTTGGTGGACAGATAAAGATCGGTGCCACATTGTGGCGCAGCGCAGCCTGACGGAAGGGCGCAGACTCTTCCAGCGGCACATCCGCAACCAGCACGGAATCGACGCCCACCGCTTCACACTGTGCATAAAAGTTATCGATACCTTTGCTGAACACCAGATTGGCGTACATCAGCAAGCCAATCGGCAGCTCGGGATATTTCTGGCGCACGGTCGCCAGAATTTCAAAGCACTGCGCCACGGTGGTGCCGGAAGCAAAGGCACGCAGCGTCGCGCCCTGTATGGTTGGGCCGTCGGCCAGCGGATCCGAGAACGGAATACCGAGCTCTAGCGCATCCGCACCGCCTTCCACCAGGGTATCGATAATTTTTAGCGACAGTTCAGGTGACGGATCGCCGAGAGTAACGAAGGGGACAAACGCGCCTTCTTGCTGCGCCGACAGACGTTGAAACAGCTGATTGTAACGTTCCATCAGATCTCTCCCTTGGCTTTCAAAATATCGTGAACGGTGAAGATGTCTTTATCGCCGCGACCAGAAAGGTTAACCACCAGCAGCTGCTCTTTTTCCGGATTTTCGCGGATCATTTTCAGTGCATGTGCCAGCGCGTGTGAGGATTCGAGCGCAGGAATAATCCCTTCAGCACGGCACAGCTCTTTAAAGGCGCTGAGCGCTTCGTCATCGGTGATCGAAACATATTCCGCGCGGCCGATACTGTTCAGATGCGCATGCTGAGGACCCACTGACGGGAAGTCCAGACCTGCAGAGATTGAGTAGGATTCTTCAATCTGCCCCTCTTCGGTCTGCATCATCGGCGCTTTCATACCGAAATAGATACCCACGCGACCGTGCTTGAGCGGCGCACCGTGTTCTCCGGTTTCGATCCCGTGACCGGCCGGCTCTACGCCGATCAGGCCAACACTTTCTTCTTCGATAAAATCAGCGAACATGCCGATAGCGTTCGAACCACCGCCCACGCAGGCTAACACCGCATCCGGCAGGCGACCTTCGCGCTCCAGAATCTGGGCTTTGGTCTCTTCACCAATCATGCGCTGGAATTCACGCACGATAGTCGGGAACGGATGCGGGCCAGCGGCGGTGCCGAGCATGTAGTGCGCGGTTTCATAGCTGCCAGACCAGTCGCGCAGCGCCTCGTTACAGGCATCTTTCAGCGTGGCTGAGCCGCTATGCACCGGAATCACTTCCGCGCCCATCAGACGCATACGGAATACGTTTGGCGACTGACGCTCAACATCCTTGGCACCCATATAAATGCGGCACTTCATACCCAGCAGGGCACAGGCTAACGCTGACGCGACACCGTGCTGACCGGCGCCGGTTTCCGCGATAATCTCGTTTTTGCCCATACGCTTGGCCAGCAGCGCCTGACCCAGCACCTGGTTAGTTTTATGCGCACCACCGTGCAGCAAATCTTCACGCTTAAGATAAAGGCGGGTTTTGCTGCCTTTAGTCAGGTTGCTGCACAGCGTCAAAGCCGTTGGGCGTCCAGCGTAGTTTTTCAGCAGGTCAGTAAACTCGGCCTGAAACTCGGGATCGCGCTGCGCTTCAACAAACGCATTTTCCAACTGGCGCAAGGCTGGCATCAGGATTTGTGGTACGTACTGGCCGCCAAACTCGCCAAAATAGGGATTCAATAACGTGGTCATTTTTTCATCTTCCTTATTCGGCCCGCGCCATGGCGGGCAAGCGAAATTAATAGGCGCGCAGCGTGCGGAATACCGCCGCGACTTTGCTGGCATCTTTAATGCCTGGCGCAGATTCTACGCCGGAGTTGAAATCGAGGCCGGCACAGCCCAGCTGCGCGGCCTCTACGCAGTTGTCCGCGCTTAGGCCACCGGCCAGCAGCACATTGCTGAGATCCTGGCCTTGCAGCAGTGACCAATCGAAACGCTGGCCGGTGCCGCCCTGGCCATTATCAAACACGTAACGATCGACGTGCGGCCAGTCGCGCGCAGGTAACTGCTCTTTAATGCTCAGCGCTTTCCAGATTTTGGTGTCTGCTGGCAGCGCCTGACGCAATTCTGCGACGAACGCCTGATCTTCATCGCCGTGCAGCTGCACCGCATAAAGTTTTAAACTTTCCGCTAGCGTGACAATGTCACTTGCCGCATTGTTGCGGAATACGCCAACATACTTCAGCGGGGCAGCCGCCTGCACAATCTGCGCCTGCTCGCGGCTGATTTTACGCGGTGAGCCTTCAGCGAAGATCAAGCCACCGTAAATGGCGCCGGCTTCCTGCGCTCCACGTGCATCTTCGGCGCGGGTCAGGCCGCAGACTTTATTATCACCGAGCAATACGCGTCGCACGCCAGCGGTGAGATCGGCTTCTTCCATCAGCGCGGAGCCAATCAGGAAGCCGTTAGCGAAGTGGCTCAGCTCACGAACCTGCGCATAATTGTGAATGCCAGATTCGCTGATGACGGTGACGCCATGTCCGAGGCGCGGCGCTAACTGACGCGTGCGATTCAGGTCGATGGACAGGTCGCGCAGGTCGCGGTTATTAATGCCGACGACTTTGGCTTCCAGCGCAATCGCGCGTTCCATCTCTTCTTCATTACTGACTTCGGTCAGCACGCCCATTTTCAGGCTGTGCGCCACGGCGGCGAGCTGACGATATTGCTCATCATCGAGCACCGACAACATCAGCAGAATGGCGTCGGCCTGATAATGACGTGCCAGATAGATTTGATACGGATCGATGATGAAGTCTTTGCACAACACCGGTTGCGTGATGGCGGCGCTAACAATCGGCAGGAACGCAAAATCGCCCTGGAAGTATTTTTCATCGGTTAACACCGACACCGCTGAAGCGTAATGACGATATACGCCAGCGATGGTGGCGGGATCGAAATCCTCGCGAATCAGCCCTTTGGAGGGCGATGCTTTTTTGCATTCCAGGATGAATACGGTGCGTGAGCCACGCAGTGCATCGTAAAAATGACGTTCCGCAGGCTGCAAATCGTTCTGGAAGGTGGCCAGCGGCTGCTGTGCTTTGCGCGCTTCAACCCAGACGGCTTTATCTTGTACGATTTTCTCTAAAACAGTGCCCTTAATACTCATCTCATCCTCTCGCTGCCAGAGCGACAACGCGCTTGTAGGCCTGTCCGCTGCGAATGGCAGCGATGGCGCGCTGTGCGTTGTCGCGCAAATCTTCATTTCCGAACACTTTCAGTAACATTGCGACGTTCACCGCCACCGCCTGCTCATGGGCGGGCTGGCCTTTACCCTGGAGTAAACGGGTCAGAATGTCACGGTTTTCTTCCGGCGTGCCGCCTGCCAACGCGTCTTTATCATGGAAGCCAAAACCGAAGTCTTCTGGCGTCAGCTGATAGCCAGTGATTTCGCCATCACGCAGCTCGGCGACCTGCGTTGGGCTGTGCAGCGCCACTTCATCCATGCCGCCGCCGTGAACCACAGCCGCACGTTGATAGCCGAGCACTTTTAGCGTTTGGGCGATTGGCAGTACCAGCTCCGGGCTATACACGCCAATCACCGCTAGCGGTGGACGCGCAGGGTTAATCAGCGGACCCAACACGTTAAAGATGGTACGGGTTTTCAACTGCTGACGTACCGGCATCGCGTGACGAAAACCGCTGTGGTACTGCGGAGCAAACAGGAAGCAGACGTTGAGATCGTCCAGCGCCTCACGTGCTTGTTCCGCAGGCATATCCAGATTGATGCCAAATGCCGCCAGCAGATCGGAAGAACCCGATTTGCTGGAGACGCTGCGATTACCGTGCTTTGCCACTTTCAGGCCGCAGGTTGCCGCAACAAAGGCGCTGGCGGTGGAGATATTGATGCTGTTGCTGCCGTCACCGCCGGTACCGACGATATCGGCAAAGGTGTAATCCGGGCGCGGGAACGGTTTTGCATCGGCCAGCAGCGCGGAAGCGGCACCGGCGATCTCTTCCGGACGCTCGCCACGGACTTTCATGGCAATCAGCGCGGCGGCTAACTGCGTCGGCTCCAGCTGACCGGTAATGATAGCGCTAAATAGCTGGTGGCTTTCGCCCTGGCTCAGCGTCTCAGACTGATAAAGTTTTTCCAGAATAGTTTGCATCATAATCTCCCTATTACTTCGCCAGCGCCCAGGCCAACGTCTGTTCTAATAAGCGCGCGCCCTGAGTGGTGAGAATGGATTCGGGGTGGAACTGGAAGCCACAGACGCGGTCGGCATCGTGGCGCACGGCCATCACCATGCCGTTGTAGCTGGCGTTAACGGTCAATTCGGCTGGCGTATTGCTACCGACCAGCGAGTGATAGCGCGCCACCGGCAGCGGATTGCTCAGGCCAGCGAACATGCCTTCGCCATCGTGGGTAATAGAAGAGGCTTTGCCGTGCAGGATCTCGCCGGCCTGACCGACATGGCCGCCGTAAGCTTCAACAATCGCCTGATGACCGAGACAGATGCCGATAATCGGCAGACGACCGCGCAGCGCTTGCAGCAAATCTGGCATGCATCCGGCATCTTTCGGCGCGCCCGGACCCGGCGACAGCATCAGAATTGGGTTTTCCATCTGCTGCAGGCGTTCAATCAGCACCTCAGCGGGCACGTTGTTGCGGTAAATCACCACGTTATGGCCAAAGGTACGCAGCTGATCAACGAGGTTGTAAGTAAAGGAGTCGATGTTATCGAGCAGCAGGATATCGGCCATCAGAAAATCTCCTTGCAGTGATGGGCTGTTGCGATGGCACGCAATACCGCGCGCGCTTTATTGCGGCTCTCGTCCGCTTCTGCCTGGGGCTGGGAATCCAGCACCACACCGGCGCCGGCTTGTACGGTGGCTACACCGTCTTCAACCCACGCGGAACGGATAACGATGCAGGTATCAAGGTCGCCGTTAGCGGTGAAATAGCCGACTGCGCCGCCGTAGCTGCCGCGACGTGTGCCTTCTTTCCCGGCAATCAGTTGCATCGCACGCACTTTCGGTGCGCCGCTCAGCGTGCCCATGTTCATGCAGGCGCGGTAGGCGTGCAGCACGTCGAGATCTGCGCGCAGCGTGCCGACCACGCGTGACACCAGATGCATCACGAATGAGTAGCGGTCAACTTTAGTCAGGTCTGCCACGTAACGGCTGCCCGGCACACAGATACGCGCCAAATCGTTACGTGCTAAATCCACCAGCATCAGGTGCTCAGCCATCTCTTTATGGTCGGTGCGCATTTCCAGTTCGATGCGGCTGTCGAGATCGCGATCCAGCGAGCCATCGGCATGGCGGCCGCGTGGACGCGTACCGGCAATCGGGTAGATCTCAATCTGACGCGACGTCGCGTCATATTTCAGTGAGCTTTCTGGCGAGGCACCAAACAGCGCGAAATCCTGATCCTGCATAAAGAACATGTAAGGACTTGGATTGCTGTTTTTCAACGTGTCGTAAGCGGCCAGTGGAGAAGGGCACGGCAGCGAGAAGCGACGTGAAGGGACAACCTGGAAGATTTCGCCAATGCGAATCGCTTCCTGCATCTCACGCACCACGTTGCAGTACTCTTCATCGCTCTGACTGGTGCTCAGCGTCATGTGCTCGACGCGCTGGACCGGCAATGCGGGCGCTGCTTGCGTCATCTGGCCGCGCAGTTGTTCGATGCGGCCTTGCAGACGCTGGAACTCGCTGGTCGATGGGCTGAATAAGCTGGCCTGCAGGCGAGCAGTGCGCTGCTGATGGTCGATCACCAGTAAGGTTTCGGCCAGATAGAAGCAGTAATCCGGGCAACGCTGTTCGTTGCGCAGTTGCGGCAGATCTTCGAAACCGGCCACTAAGTCATAAGCGAACAAGCCGCCAAGTAGCATCGCTTCACGCTCCTCTTCCGGGCTGTTCACCAGTTGCGGGATCAGGCGCAGCGCATCAAATACGGAAAGGGCCTTCAGGCGGGAATCTTCGTCCTGCATGCCTTGCGGCTGGGTGAAATGCAGCTCGCGGCCATCAGGGCGCACCTCGATACGCACCTCAGAGGGCAGCGCCTCGTCCAGCAGCGGCAAGATGGCGCGACCATTTTCCGACAGCGCTTTGATGGTGACGATGTTGCCCAGCGCACTGACGCGCAGCGCGCTATCCACGATTAACAGGCTTTTCAGGTTTTGTTTGCTGTCGATATCTGCGGATTCAAGCAGCAGAGTTGCTGGACGTGCGCCGCATAACTGATGAAACACTGCGGCCGGATCTTCGCGGTAGGGCGCGGTACCGGTTATCAACTTCAATGTAGGTTTCGCAATAGCCATAATGGATTCTCTGAATTTCGCTCAAAAAAAAGCCCGCTCGGTGGCGGGCTTAGGTATCAATCTGCACTGCGGTTACGCAAATTGTGCACGACGACGTCGCCCGATAAAGGGATCTTCGCGCCACCAACCATTTAGATGCGTACCAAAAATAGTCATGATTAAATACCCGTTACGTGTGAACTTGTGTACTAGTTAACTGGTTCGGGCGAAAAATGTCAATACCCTTTTTCAGCCAGGGGCAAAATCGTTATCATGCCTGCCGGTTTATGCAGTTGCTGGAGTTATTTTGTCGGACATCGCTCGTTTTCCCCTTTACGATTTACACAGCCATACGCTGGCTTCTGACGGCTTATTGACGCCGACCGCGCTGGTGCAGCGCGCGGTTGAGATGAAAGTCGGTGTGCTGGCGATTACCGATCACGACACGGTGGCGGGCGTGGCAGAAGCGCAGGCGGCAGTGATGCAACAGGATCTACCGATCCGCGTGCTAGCCGGTTTAGAAGCATCAACCTTATGGGAAAATCACGAAATCCACATTGTGGGGCTGAATGTCGATTGCCAGCATCCCGCGCTGACTGAATTCCTTGCGCAGCAGTATCAGACACGCCTTGATCGTGCGCAGCAGATTGCCGAACGCCTCGAGCGCGCTCGCATTCCTGATGCGCTAGCCGGTGCGCAGCGACTGGCGCAGGGCGGCTTGATCACGCGTGGCCACTTTGCGCGTTATCTGGTGGAGATTGGCAAAGCCGACAATATGGCGCAGGTATTCAAGAATTATCTGGCGCGCGGGAAAACCGGCTACGTGCCGCCGCAATGGTGTACAATTAAACAAGCCATTGATGCTATTCATCATTCTGGCGGCTATGCCGTTTTGGCGCATCCCGGTCGTTATGGTTTGTCGGCTAAATGGTTAAAGCGGCTGATTGCGCATTTTGCCGACGTGGGTGGCGATGCCATGGAGGTCGCGCAGTGCCAGCAAGCGCCCAACGAGCGCACGCAGCTGGCAACCTATGCGCATGACCATCAGTTAGCCGGGTCGCAGGGATCAGATTTCCACCAACCTTGTCCGTGGATAGAACTGGGACGCAAGTTATGGCTACCGGGCGGCGTGGAGCCGGTTTGGGAACGCTTCCCCGCATTGGCGCCCAGCAGTGCTATTACAGACAGGTGATATGAGGTTTTTATGAGTCAATATTTTCACATTCATCCCGACAATCCGCAGCCGCGCCTGGTAAATCAGGCCGTTGATTATCTCAATAAAGGCAGCGTGATTGTTTATCCAACCGACTCTGGCTATGCGCTGGGGTGTCGTCTGGAAGAGAAAAATGCCATGGAACGCATTTGTCGCATTCGCCAGTTGGATGGCAATCACAACTTTACGCTGATGTGCCGCGATCTGTCGGAGCTGTCGACGTACGCGCAGGTGGATAACTCCGCGTTTCGCCTCCTGAAAAACAACACGCCGGGCAACTACACCTTCATTTTGAAGGCGACGAAAGAAGTGCCGCGTCGTCTGATGAATGACAAACGTAAAACCATCGGGCTACGCGTGCCGTCCAACCCGGTGGCGCTGGCGCTATTGGAGCGCCTCAACGAGCCGATGATGTCGACTTCGCTGATGCTGTCCGGCAATGATTTCACCGAGTCCGATCCGGAAGAGATTCAGTACAGCATTGGCAAGCTGGTGGATCTGATCATCGATGGCGGCACGCTGGGACAGCAGCCGACCACGGTGATCGATCTCACCAGCGATGCGCCGGTGGTGGTGCGCGAAGGTGTCGGTGACACGAGCCCGTTCCAGTAATCATGCATGGTCAGGCGTGGCTTTCTGCGTCTGACCAATATTGGATTCCAGCCAGGTTTTGAAATCCCCGTACGGAATATACAGCGAGACATCTTTTAAGATGATTTTCTTGCTGCGAACGTTAGATATTTCATGGCTGTAACCGACAATCACCCCGCCAATAGTTTGGTCCGCATTATATACCGCGCCACCCGACATCCCTTGCACCACGCCAGCATTTGATGCCATCGCCATACAGGGCTTTTTATTCCAATTATTGGTAATGGCGGTACGCGCTAAATTAACGCCGCTCGATTCCACCGGCATAGCGGAAATAAAGCTGTAACCGTACATTTTAATCGGTTCGCCAATAGCACCGTTGCGGAATTTCGCCAGCGTTTCTGGACTGTTTTTGTGATAAATAATCGCGACGTCGCAATAAGGATGATAGGCCTTGACACGCTGCACGGCCGTTTTTGCCACGTGCGCCGCCGTCAGGCTGTATTCTGGCGTCAAAGGAATGGTTGTACCGAGAATGCCCAAACCCAGCACGGTCGGAATGCCTGTCACGCTCATATCAACGTGTTGCATCGCAGTACGACTGTACTCAGTGTGGCCCACGGAACAACCGCTCAGAGCCAGCGCAGCGAGCGCAGGCCAAAGCAGAGAGGTTTTCATGGCTGTGATCTTCTTTAAAGCATGTCCGTAAAATCCCTGGTGAAGACTTTCGACATGCAAATTAAATTCATTCCGTAAATGAATAAACGCGTCTAGTCCCGCGCGCGCCGGTTTGTAATATCAGTGAAATTGCACAGTGGTTCGTTAATGATTTGTAAGTTGAACGAATATAAATAGTAAATGAAAGCTATGTTATTATGACGACGCACTAGATTTCAGGCTTAAATTTTACACAGTTTTTTCTGCAGAACAATTCATCAAATTTAATATTAATCAAATAATACAAAAATACAGACTTAATCCAACCTGTAGTGCCAATAAACTATCAGTTTGCATTTATTACTGTAACAGACCTTATTTAATGCTATTAAATAGTTTTTTATGCTGTTTTATTGTTTTTACTTAGATTTAAAGTTTGTGATTATCCTTAAGCGTGGCGAGCAATAGCGGTTAAGCAGTCTTGCAAAGTGCTAATGTATCAGTTGTCTTAAGTTGATAATAGGCTCAGGCGGGAAAGGTTAGGGACAAGTAATAATAATTCAGTCACTTGGCGTGGATGCTGCGGATGCAAATAAGATCGATCTATCAGCCAGCTGAATGTTTATCGTCATGGTCTTAATGGCCATGTTTTTACCAGACCCTCTGTTATCGGCAGCAAAGGAAAAGGTGTTAACGAAACTTGCGTTAGTGTAAAATCGCGGGCCGTCTGAGATTGCAGCAGCGATGCAGAGCGGTAACAGATTCTGATATGGGAATTGGTAATCCCTGTATCGCACCTCTTCTTACCACGACGCCTGGGAAGGCGACAACGAGGCTCCATGAGCGAAAAATTACAGAAAGTATTAGCGCGCGCCGGTCACGGTTCGCGTCGCGAAATCGAAACCATGATTTCAGCCGGACGCGTCAGCGTTGACGGCAAACTGGCGACGCTTGGCGATCGCATCGAAAGTGATAAATCCCTGAAAATTCGTATCGATGGCCATCTGGTTTCCATCGCTGAGTCGGCGACCGAAGTGTGTCGCGTATTGGCGTACTACAAACCAGAAGGTGAACTCTGCACGCGTAACGATCCGGAAGGGCGTCCAACCGTATTTGATCGTCTGCCGCGTCTGCGTGGTTCACGCTGGATTGCCGTCGGTCGTCTGGATGTGAATACCTGCGGTTTGATGCTGTTCACCACCGATGGTGAACTGGCTAACCGTTTGATGCACCCAAGCCGTGAAGTGGAGCGTGAATATGCGGTTCGCGTGTTTGGCGAAGTGGATGACGATAAAATCCGTCAGCTGAGCAAAGGCGTGCAGCTGGAAGATGGCCCGGCATCGTTCAAAACCATTAAGTTTGCCGGCGGCGAAGGCATTAACCAATGGTACAACGTGACGCTGACCGAAGGTCGTAACCGCGAAGTGCGCCGTCTGTGGGAAGCGGTTGGCGTGCAGGTTAGCCGACTGATGCGTGTGCGTTACGGTGATATCCAGTTGCCAAAAGGCTTGCCACGCGGCGGCTGGATCGAGATGGAATTACCGGCAGTCAACTATCTGCGTACGTTAGTCAGTATGCCGGAAGAGACGGTAACGAAAGTGGCCGTTGAAAAGGATCGTCGTCGCACCAAAGCTAACCAAATTCGTCGTGCGGTAAAACGTCACGGTGTGGTGAGCAACAATCCGCGTCGGAATAACACCAAACGCGGTTCCTGATCCTAAGCCTGACGCCGCGCTCTGCGGCGTCAGCGTGTTACCAATCTATTCCTTGCTGTGCCTGAATTCCCGCATCAAACGCATGTTTCACCGGACGCATTTCCGTTACGGTATCAGCCAAATCCAGCAACGTGCGATGACAGCCTCGACCGGTAATGATTACGCTTTGCTGAGCAGGGCGCTGTTGCAGCACATCGACCAGCTCCGCTAAATCCAGATAATCCATGCTCACCATGTACGTGATTTCATCCAGGATCACCAGATCGACGCGGCTATCGGCCAACATACGACGCGCCTGCTGCCACACCAACTGACAGGCGGCAGTGTCGGTCTCGCGGTTCTGCGTATCCCAGGTAAAACCGGTGGACATCACCTGAAATTCGACGCCGTGCTGTTCCAGCAAGTTACGTTCACCGTTGGGCCATTCGCCTTTAATGAACTGTACCGCCGCCACTTTTTTACCGTGTCCGCAGGCGCGCAACGCGGTGCCAAAAGCCGCGGTGGTTTTCCCTTTGCCGTTACCGGTGAACACCATCAAAATGCCGCGCGTCTCGGTGGCGGCGGCGATTCGGGCATCAACCTGCTCTTTTAGTCGCTGCTGGCGTTGCTGATGGCGATCATTCATGCGGTTGCCGGCCCCGCTTTGCGTCCCGGCTGCGCATCAAAGCTGGTGCCGGTTTTACGTCGGCTGTCATCACCCATCAAATAGAGGTAGAGCGGCATCAAATCCGCGGGGGTTTTGAGTAAATTGGCATCCTCATCCGGGAAAGCGCTGGCGCGCATTTTGGTGCGCGTACCGCCAGGATTGATGCAGTTCACCCGCAAGTGACGGTTTTTATACTCGTCGGCCAGCACCTGCATCATACCTTCGGTGGCAAACTTCGAAACCGCATACGCGCCCCAGCCTGCACGGCCGGTGCGGCCCACGCTGGACGTGGTAAACACCAGCGATCCGGCATCTGATTTCAGCAGCAGCGGCAGTAATGCTTGAGTTAAATAGAAGGTGGCATCAAGGTTAATCTGCATCACGTCACGCCAGATCTGCGGATCGAGCTCCTCCAACGGTACGATTTCGCCCAGAATGCCAGCGTTGTGCAGCACGCCATCCAGACGCGGCACCAGCGCAGTAACCTGGTCGGCTAACTGCTGGCAGCTTTCTGGCGTAGCTTTGGCCAGATCCAGTAATAAAGAAGCGGCTGGCTGCTTATTTAACTGGTTAATGGCCTGCTCCGTTTTCTGAAGGGTGTCGGCGTTGCGGCCCAACAGGATGACGCGCGCGCCGTAGCGCGCATAGGTCAGCGCCGCTTCACGGCCGATGCCATCGGAAGCGCCGGTGACGAGGATGATGCGATTTTCCAGCAGATCGCTTTTCGGTTGATAATGCACAGCGATGTCCTTTGCTCGGGTCAGAAGGTTTTTGGCTTTATGCCTGAATTTGCCGCGCGGTGCAACGCTTGAGCCTCGCATTCTGTGCCGCCTGCGGGCATTTCAGGCGACGACAGCGCGTAAAGCGGGTAAACTTACAGCTGTTGTAATTTACTGTTTAATAAGGCGGCAGAATGGATTTTTTCTCCAGTTATGGATTATTTCTGGCTAAGGCCGTCACCGTGGTGGTGGCGATCGCAGCTATTGTTCTGATTGTGCTAAATGCCGCGCTGCGTAAACGTCACAGCAGCGGTCAGCTGCGTTTGACGCATCTCGATGATGATTATCGTGAGATGAAGGAAGATCTGCAGCTCGCCAAAATGAAGCCACAGGCGCAAAAAGTGTGGCTCAAGCAGCATAAGAAAGAAGAGAAGCAAAAGGCGAAAGCTGATAAACGCAATGCTAAAGCCGGCGTGAGCGAGACGCTGAAGCCCACGCTGTATGTGCTGGAGTTCAAAGGCAGCATGGACGCGAGTGAAGTCACCTCATTGCGTGAAGAGATCTCCGCGGTGCTGGCAGTTGCGGTGCCGGGCGATGAAGTGCTACTGCGCCTGGAAAGCCCCGGCGGCGTAGTACACGGCTACGGTTTGGCGGCTTCGCAGCTGCAACGCCTGCGCGATGCCGGTCTGCAATTGACGGCGGTGGTGGATAAAGTCGCTGCCAGCGGCGGTTACATGATGGCTTGCGTGGCGGATCGCATTGTGGCCGCACCGTTTTCTATTATTGGTTCAATTGGCGTGGTCGCGCAGATTCCCAACTTCAACCGCCTGTTAAAGCGTAACGATATTGACGTCGAGCTGCATACCGCCGGTCAGTACAAACGGACTTTGACGCTATTTGGTGAAAATACGGAAGAAGGGCGCGAGAAATTCCAGGAAGATCTCAATGAAACGCATCAGCTGTTTAAAGATTTTGTACAGCAGATGCGTCCGTCGCTTGATCTGAACAAAGTGGCGACCGGCGAGCATTGGTATGGCCGTCAGGCGCTGGATTTGGGTTTGATTGATGAAATCGGCACCAGCGATGCGTTGATTATCAAGCATATGGATCGCTTCACCGTGCTGGGCGTCCATTACGCACGTAAGCGTAAAATGATAGATCTCTTCACCAACAGCGCCAGTCTGGCGGCAGAGCAGTTGATTCTGAAAATATGGCAGCGCGGTGAGAAGCCGCTGTTGTAACCGAGCCCGGCAATTGCCGGGCTTTTTTATGCCAGATGATATTGAGAGGAGAGTTCGACCGCGAGGTGTTTAAACACGTTAAATACCGTGGTGGTTTTGGCGGTGGGCAAGCCTTCATCATCGAGAAAATAGGGACCGCGAAACACCAAAACATCACCTTGCTGAATCACATCATTGGCTTCTAATCCGACAAAATAATCGTCGTGCTGCGTGATTATCTGATTGGCTATTTCCAGTAACGCGTGGCGTGAAATAGCTTCCGTTGGCACTGACATTTTTCACCTCTTTTTTGACAGCCATTTTTCTCCTTCTATATTACTTGCGAGCTATCGCGTTCAGCAAATCAGCATGGCGTCGTAAAACTGACGCAAAATTAGGCAGAATGCTAATTAAGTTGCGTAACGGATTTTATCAGGTAGAGTGTGGGCGATTCAGCTTTCAGGGAGATCACACCCGGATGTGTGGTTCTGTCAGATGGAAAACTCGCTCCTAATCATAAAGTTGCAGAAGTCGACGCAATCTGACCTGAGATTATCCCTGCTGCCTTGAAATGCGAAATGCCGGCAGCAATATTGAACCCATTGGGTTTTGGGACCTCCAATTCTCTCCCGTTTATCAGGACGTTTCATTTAGGTAAAGGTACATATGGGTAAATCACTCGTAATCGTTGAGTCCCCGGCAAAGGCCAAAACAATCAATAAATACCTCGGTAATGACTACGTGGTGAAATCCAGTGTCGGTCATATCCGTGATTTGCCGACCAGCGGTTCAACTGCCCGTAAAAGTGCCGACGGGGAAAAAGCGAAACCTGGAAAAAAGGTTAAAAAGGATGAGAAAGCCGCACTCGTAAACCGCATGGGTGTGGATCCCTGGCATGGTTGGGAAGCGGATTATCAAATTCTGCCGGGCAAAGAAAAAGTTGTCGCTGAGCTGAAAAACCTGGCTGCCGATGCAGACCACATCTATCTCGCAACCGACCTTGACCGCGAAGGGGAAGCCATTGCCTGGCACCTGCGGGAAGTGATCGGTGGGGACGATAAGCGCTTTAGCCGCGTAGTATTTAACGAAATTACCAAGAATGCGATTCGTCAGGCGTTTGACAAGCCTGGCGAGCTTAATATTGAACGTGTCAACGCACAGCAAGCGCGCCGCTTTATGGATCGCGTGGTGGGTTACATGGTGTCGCCCCTGCTGTGGAAGAAAATTGCCCGCGGCCTGTCAGCCGGTCGCGTTCAGTCGGTTGCGGTGCGTCTGGTTGTTGAGCGCGAGCACGAAATCAAAGCCTTCGTGCCAGAAGAGTATTGGGAAATCGATGCTGATTTCGCCACGCCGAAAGGCGCCGATCTGGCCATGCAGGTGACGCATCAGAATGACAAAGCGTTCCGTCCGGTTAATCGTGAGCAAACTCACGCGGCGGTAGCGATTTTGCAGAAAGCGCGTTACGAAGTGCTGGATCGTGAAGACAAGCCGACCAGCAGCAAGCCTTCTGCACCTTTTATTACCTCAACGCTGCAACAGGCGGCGAGTACGCGTTTGGGCTTCGGCGTGAAGAAGACCATGATGATGGCGCAGCGTTTGTATGAAGCGGGCCACATCACCTATATGCGTACCGACTCCACCAACCTAAGCCAGGATGCCGTGGCGATGGCACGCGGTTATGTTGAGAGCAGTTTCGGTAAAAAGTATCTGCCAGAAGCGCCGAATACCTATGCCAGCAAAGAGAACTCACAGGAAGCGCACGAAGCAATTCGTCCTTCTGATGTGAATATCGTGGCTGAGCAGCTGAAAGATATGGAAGCTGATGCGCAGAAACTCTATCAGCTGATTTGGCGCCAGTTTGTTGCCTGCCAGATGGTTCCGGCTCAGTACGACTCCACCACGCTGACCGTGGGCGCGGCTGAATTCAAATTGAAAGCCAAAGGCCGCACGCTGCGTTTCGATGGCTGGACGCGCGTGATGCCTGCGCTGCGTAAAAATGATGAAGATCTGACGCTGCCGCCGGTAGATGTTGGCGATATGCTGGATCTTAAAGAGTTGATGCCAAGCCAGCACTTCACCAAACCGCCGGCGCGTTTCAGTGAAGCATCGCTGGTGCGTGAGCTGGAAAAACGTGGCATTGGTCGTCCATCAACGTACGCCTCGATTATCTCCACCATTCAGGACCGTGGTTACGTGCGTGTTGAGAACCGCCGTTTCTACGCCGAAAAAATGGGTGAAATTGTTACCGACCGTCTGGAGTCTAATTTCCGCGAGCTGATGAACTATGACTTCACCGCGCGCATGGAAAATAGCCTCGATCAGGTGGCGAATAATGAAGCCGAATGGAAAGCGGTACTCGACTCCTTCTTCAGTGATTTCAGCCAACAGTTAGATGATGCTGAGAAAGATCCGGAAGAGGGCGGCATGCAGCCGAACCAGATGGTGTTGACGTCAATTGATTGTCCAACCTGTAGCCGCCCGATGGGGATTCGCACCGCCAGTACCGGCGTGTTCCTGGGTTGCTCGGGTTATGCTTTGCCGCCAAAAGAGCGCTGCAAGCAGACCATCAACTTGATCCCGGAAAATGAAGTGCTCAACGTGCTGGAAGGCGATGATGCTGAAACCAATGCGCTGCGCGCTCGTCGTCGTTGCCAGAAGTGTGGCACCGCGATGGACAGCTATCTGATCGATAACCAGCGCAAGTTACACGTCTGCGGTAATAACCCAGAGTGCGACGGCTACGAGATTGAGCAGGGCGAATTCCGCATCAAGGGCTACGACGGTCCGATTGTTGAGTGCGAGAAGTGTGGTTCTGAAATGCATCTGAAAATGGGTCGTTTCGGTAAGTACATGGCGTGTACCAACGACGAGTGCAAAAACACCCGTAAGATTCTGCGTAACGGTGATGTCGCGCCGCCAAAAGAAGATCCGGTGCCGCTGCCAGAATTGCAGTGTGAAAAGTCGGATGCTTACTTTGTGTTGCGTGATGGTGCAGCGGGCGTGTTCCTTGCCGCTAATACCTTCCCGAAATCACGTGAAACGCGCGCGCCGCTGGTGGAAGAGCTGCAACGCTTTGCCGACCGCCTGCCAGAAAAGCTGAAATATCTGTCAGAAGCGCCAGCCGCCGATCCGGAAGGGAATAAGACGATGGTACGTTTCAGTCGCAAGACCAAACAGCAATACGTCTCTTCCGAAAAGGATGGCAAAGCCACTGGCTGGTCAATGTTCTATGTTGACGGCAAATGGCAGGAAGCGAAAAAGTAATTCCCCGCAAGGCCAGCATTCGCTGGCCTTTCTCTTATCCTTATAGCTAATCGTTCTACATTCTTCCTTTAACTGATATAGTAGTTATAGAACTCTTTTCGTTTCGCTGACTCGCTTTCCCTCCCTCACCGCAATTAAAGCGGAAACACGCCTGCCGGGAATGCACCTCTGTCGCTACCAGGAAGATATAACTATGAAATTGCAGCAGTTGCGTTACATCGTCGAAGTGGTTAATCACAATCTTAATGTCTCATCGACCGCCGAAGGCTTATATACCTCGCAGCCAGGCATCAGTAAGCAAGTCCGTATGTTAGAAGATGAGCTGGGCGTGCAGATATTTGCGCGCAGTGGTAAGCATCTGACGCAAGTAACGCCTGCAGGTGAAGAGATTATCCGGATTGCGCGCGAAGTGCTGTCCAAAGTTGACGCGATTAAATCTGTTGCTGGTGAACACACCTGGCCAGATAAAGGCTCGCTGTATGTAGCAACTACCCATACGCAGGCACGTTATGCGCTGCCAGGCGTGATTAAAGGCTTTATTGAGCGCTATCCTCGCGTCTCTTTGCATATGCATCAGGGATCGCCGACGCAAATAGCTGAGGCGGTTTCAAAGGGCAATGCAGACTTTGCCATTGCCACAGAAGCGCTGCATCTGTATGACGATTTGATTATGCTGCCGTGCTATCACTGGAACCGCGCCATTGTGGTAACGCCAGATCATCCGTTGGCGGGTAAATCAAATGTGACGATAGAAGAGCTGGCGGATTTCCCGTTAGTGACTTACACATTTGGCTTTACAGGCCGTTCAGAATTGGACACCGCGTTTAATCGCGCCGGATTAACGCCACGCATCGTCTTCACCGCGACGGATGCTGACGTCATCAAGACGTACGTGCGTTTAGGCCTGGGCGTTGGCGTAATTGCCAGTATGGCGGTTGATCCGGTTGCAGACCCCGATTTGGTGCGTATTGAAGCTTCAGAAATCTTTACGAATAGTACGACCAAAATTGGCTTTAGACGTAGCACCTTCCTCCGCAGCTATATGTATGATTTCATTCAACGTTTCGCACCACACCTGACGCGTGATGTGGTGGATGCGGCGGTCGCATTGCGCTCCAATGAAGACATCGAAGCTATGTTCCGCGACATCAAGTTACCCTTCAAGTAAATTCCTAACTCATTCTTTTGCCAAGGTGTCCAGTGGGCACCTTCGGAATCCCTTAGCGCTTAGCGCCACGAGTACTTCAAAAAAAATCATTATTTTTTTGTAAATGAAACATAGGTCACATGTTTTTTCATTGTTATCTATTAAATGCGAATCAGTACACAATTTTTACGATGCTGCTTTGCAGCTCGCCAGGAATATTC
Source organism: Pantoea endophytica (assembly GCF_002858935.1). Lineage (GTDB taxonomy): Bacteria > Pseudomonadota > Gammaproteobacteria > Enterobacterales > Enterobacteriaceae > Pantoea > Pantoea leporis. The sequence continues at coordinate 259,462 of NZ_PJRT01000033.1, forward strand.
CCATACTCTAGTTAAGAGTTGATGAAGAAGGGCTTTTTAACTGGCTTGGTAAATTAAACTCAAATTTAGATTGGATCTAATTTGCTGTTAACCCAAATTTACAATGTAACGATTTAATTAATAGTTGTGTTGGTAATTAAATTTATCTCATCAATTTTTGGCGTTTTGATAAATAGCGTTAATCGTTGTGCTCAATAAAAATAACTGGATTTTCGGTCTTAACAAGTTTAGGATTCGTCCTAAATCTTAATCGTTGTCATCAATCGTTTTATTGAGAGTGATTATCAAAAACTATGAACACGAGAATAACTGTACAGCCGGGCTTCCGGACTAAAAGCACCAAAGTTGAGCGTACTGGTAATACCCGTCGCAAAGCTTGGATGACTGTCTTCGCTGCTTCAGCACTGTTCTGGGTAGTGGTGGCGTTAATGATTTGGCGTATGTGGGGTTAAGCCATGTGGGCAAATACACTCAGTCGTAAGCATCCGGTTTCTGCACGTCAGCCGCAAACGCCTGCGTGCAAAGTTAAAGACGTTGTATCCACTGAACCTCAGGTCACCATTCCGACTTCGTGGGAACTCAGCGAGAATCAGCGCAACTTTATTGAATCCTTCATGGACATGAAGTCGAAATAACGCAGCATGCGTTCCGTACTATATTTAGTCGTTTAGTCCCTCTTTTTGCCGGATTATCCGGTGGGCAAGTTAAAAGCCCGTCCTTTAACACTCAGCATTAAAAAAACGGTGTCATCAGTACAACGCTGAAGACGGTGGACTTTTTTTGCCCGGAATCCGGGAGGGAGTGAATGATGAACATCAATACAACGACATTATCCTGGGTGAGCGTTTATACCTTTTCCCTGGCTTTTTGGGCCGCCGCCTTTTGGGCGATGATTTAAGCCCTAACTCAAATTATACTGAATTTTATAAATGCCCTGACAAACGTCGGGGCATTTTTCATTGTGTTTTAATGTGTCTATTCGTGTTGTTATCAAAACGTTAACGGCAATGTAGTCTATCTTTAAGTTAAACCTTGCAGTCACTGAGGTTTAAAAAAGATTCACTTACATGGAGGCGCTATGTCGTTAACGTTACGCGAGCAGAGTCAGGACACGCTGGATGTTCGGGCAAAAAAATATCATTACTACAGCTTGCCCAAAGCAGCTCAGCAACTGGGCAATATCGATCGCTTGCCCAAGTCGATGAAAGTCCTGCTGGAAAACCTTTTACGCTGGCAGGATGGTGATTCTGTCACGCTTGAAGATATTGAAGCGCTGGTCGCCTGGCAAAAAGATGCTCACGCCGATCGTGAGATTGCCTATCGTCCCGCGCGTGTATTAATGCAAGATTTTACCGGTGTACCGGCGGTGGTAGATTTGGCTGCCATGCGCGAAGCGGTGAAACGCCTTGGCGGCGACGTCGCCAAAGTCAATCCCTTATCCCCGGTAGATTTGGTTATCGACCACTCTGTCACCGTGGACCATTTCGGTGATGACAAAGCCTTTGATGAAAATGTGCACCTGGAAATGGAGCGCAACCACGAGCGCTACGTTTTCCTACGCTGGGGGCAAAAAGCCTTCAATCGATTCCGCGTAGTTCCGCCAGGCACCGGGATTTGTCACCAGGTCAATCTGGAATACCTCGGTAAATCTGTCTGGCATGAGACGCTGAATGGGCAAGAGATCGCCTATCCCGATACGCTGGTGGGCACCGATTCGCATACCACCATGATCAATGCGCTCGGCGTATTGGGTTGGGGCGTTGGCGGGATTGAGGCTGAAGCGGCGATGCTTGGCCAGCCGGTCTCAATGCTGATTCCTGACGTAGTCGGTTTCAAACTCACTGGTAAATTGCGTCCGGGCATCACCGCAACGGATCTGGTGTTAACCGTTACGCAAATGCTGCGCAAACATGGTGTTGTGGGTAAATTCGTAGAATTTTACGGCGACGGCTTAGCCGACCTGCCGCTTGCCGATCGCGCCACCATCGCCAACATGGCGCCTGAGTATGGTGCGACCTGCGGCTTTTTCCCCGTCGATGATGTCACCCTGAGTTATATGACGCTCACCGGCCGCGATGCGGAGCAGGTTGAACTGGTTGAGGCTTATGCTAAGCAACAAGGTATGTGGCGTAACGCGGGTGATGAGCCGGTGTTCACCAGCTCTCTAGCACTGGATATGGGCGACGTCGAGTCCAGCCTGGCCGGTCCAAAACGTCCGCAGGATCGCGTATCACTCGGTGATGTTCCTACTGCCTTTGATGCCAGCAACGAACTGGAAGTTAATCAGGCGCAAAAACCGCATAAAACCGTGAGCTACCGCGATAGCGAAACTGGAGAAAGCTATCAGCTGGATGATGGTGCGGTCGTGATCTCGGCGATTACCTCTTGTACTAATACCTCAAACCCTAGCGTGCTGATGGCTGCCGGTTTACTGGCGAAGAAAGCCGTTGAACGCGGTCTGATGCGCAAGCCCTGGGTTAAGGCCTCACTGGCACCCGGTTCCAAAGTGGTTTCTGACTACCTTGCTGTGGCCCAGCTTACGCCATATCTGGACGAATTAGGATTCAATCTGGTCGGTTACGGTTGTACTACTTGTATCGGTAATTCCGGCCCGTTACCGGACGCGATAGAAAGCGCGATTAAAGAGGGTGATCTCACGGTTGCCGCGGTGCTTTCGGGTAACCGTAACTTCGAAGGCCGTATTCATCCGTTAATTAAAACCAACTGGCTGGCTTCGCCGCCGCTGGTGGTTGCTTATGCCTTAGCGGGTAATATGAAGCTCAATCTGCAATCCGATCCGCTCGGCCAGGATCGCCAGGGCAACGATGTTTTCCTCAAGGATATCTGGCCTTCGCCGGAAGAGATTGCGGAAGCGGTGCAAAAAGTCACCAGCGATATGTTCCACAAAGAGTATGCCGAGGTGTTTAACGGCACGCCAGAGTGGCAGCAGATCAAAGTCAGCGAAGCGGCAACCTACGATTGGGATGGTGATTCTACTTACATTCGTCTGTCGCCCTTCTTTGACGACATGGAGAAAACGCCGAAGCCGGTGCAGGATATCAAAGGCGCGCGCATTCTGGCGATGCTGGGTGACTCCGTCACCACCGACCACATTTCTCCTGCGGGAAGCATCAAAGCCGAAAGTCCAGCCGGACGCTATTTGCTGTCGCATGGCGTTGAGCGCACCGATTTCAACTCTTACGGTTCGCGTCGTGGTAACCACGAAGTGATGATGCGCGGCACTTTCGCTAATATCCGTATTCGTAACGAAATGGTGCCGGGTGTAGAGGGCGGTTATACCAAACACTTCCCGACTAACGAGCAGTTGGCGATTTACGATGCGGCGATGAAGTATCAGCAGGAAGGTGTGCCGTTAGCGGTGATTGCTGGTAAAGAGTACGGTTCAGGCTCAAGTCGTGACTGGGCAGCAAAAGGGCCGCGCTTACAGGGCGTGCGCGTGGTTATCTCCGAATCCTTCGAGCGAATTCACCGCTCTAACCTGATTGGTATGGGGATTCTGCCGCTCGAGTTTCCGGCTGGCGTGACGCGTAAAACGCTGCAGCTTACGGGTGAAGAGTTTATAGATGTGGCAAACCTGTCGCAGCTTAAGCCGGGTGGCACGGTAACCGTAATTCTGACGCGCGCGGATGGCAGCCAGGAGACGCTGGAAACGCGCTGCCGTATCGATACGGGTAACGAGCTAACCTATTACCAGAACGACGGCATTTTGCATTATGTGATACGCAATATGCTGAACTAAAAGAAAAAGCCGGGATTTCCCGGCTTTTTTTATCTGCTACAAAGACCGCTTACGACTTTGGCAACAGATGACCCATTTTTTCGGCTTTCGTATCGAGATAGTGCGCGTTTTTCGGGTTACGCCCGACAACCAACGGCACGCGTTCGACGATATTGATACCGGCTTCACTCAGGATTTCAACCTTGCGCGGATTGTTTGTCAGCAAGCGCACTTCATTGACGCCCAACAGTTTGAACATATCTGCACATAGCGTGAAGTCACGCTCATCAGCGGCGAAACCGAGCTGATGGTTGGCTTCGACCGTGTCGTAGCCTTTATCCTGCAATGCATAAGCACGAATTTTATTCAGCAAACCGATGTTACGACCTTCCTGACGGTGATACATAAGAATGCCTCGACCTTCTTCCGCAATCGCCGTTAACGCCGCTTCCAACTGGAAACCGCAGTCACAGCGTAAGCTGAACAGGGCATCGCCGGTAAGACATTCGGAATGGACGCGCGCCAGCACCGGATTGTGATCGCTAATATCACCATAAACCAGCGCGACATGGTCGTGGCCGGTTGCCAGTTCTTCAAAACCAACCATCAGGAAATCTCCCCATGGCGTGGGCAGTTTGGCTTCTGCTACCCGTTTAAGCTGCATGTGACTCTCCAGAACCTTCAGAGGATGCGCTATCATCATGATAACGCACGGGCCATGTGGCCCGATGAAACTTACGCTATTGTGCCACAACCCGAACGGCTGCCGTTAATCGGTCAGAGTGATTGTAGTGATAAAGCACAATTATCCAAGCCGCAATGGGTATGTTATTCTTTTTTCAGCTAAAGTTATGCTTAACGCACCTGTTAATCCGGATCTAAAAGGAAGCGAATGTTAAAAATCATTCAGCGCACCACCTTAGGGGCGTTTTTATTGTTGTTGATGCCGTTGGGCGTATGGATATCTAACTGGCAATGGCAACCCGGGGAAAGCGGCAATCTACTTCGCGTGCTGTTTTGGATGACGGAAACCGTTACCAGTCCGTGGGGTATCCTCACCAGTATTATCCTCAGCGCCTGGGTGTTGTGGTGTTTACGCTTTCGGCTCAAACCCGCGATTCTGCTCATTCTCATCATGAATGGTGCGATTCTTGCTGGTCAGTACACCAAATCCTCAATCAAAGAGCATGTGCAGGAACCGCGCCCCTACGTCATCTGGCTGGAAAAAAGTCATGGCATTAACGGTGATGAGTTTTATCAGCTTCATCGCCAGCAGCGCGGCGAAATGGTCTCAACTTTGCTGGCCAATGACACTCAGCTGCCGCAATGGCTGAAGAATCATTGGGCATTTGAAACCGGTTATGCGTTTCCTTCCGGGCATACCATGTTTGCCGCCAGCTGGGCGCTTTTAGCCATCGGCCTGTTATGGCCGCGCCGTCATTTTGCCACCGTTGCCGTATTATTCGTTTGGGCGACCGCGGTGATGGGCAGCCGTTTAGTGCTGGGTATGCACTGGCCGCGTGATTTAGTGATGGCAACGCTGATATCCTGGTTATTGGTGACCGTAGCTACGCTGCTGGCCCAGCGTTTCTGCGGCCCGCTCACCATTCCACCAGAGGAACATCGTGAGATCGCGCAACGTGATGATGGATTGTAATCAGCCTATTCATCCCCATATGATTGATTGTGCTTGCAGAAAAAAGCGCTAACTGATGTGGGGATAAGCAGCATCGACGGCGGTTTTTTGGCATACTTCTATTGGATAACCTCTCGACAGGACGCATTGTGAAATATTTGCTTATTTTTCTCGTGGTATTGGTCATTTTCATTATCTCCGTCACGCTCGGAGCGCATAACGACCAAATCATCACCTTTAACTATCTGCTAGCGCAGGGCGAATTCCGCATTTCAACACTGCTCGCCAGCTTGTTTGGCGCTGGATTCCTGCTGGGATGGGCGATTTGCGGCCTGTTCTGGTTACGCTTACGTGTTTCTCTGGCAAATGCGCAGCGTAAACTTAAACGTATGCAGGCACAGAATGAACAATCAACTGCAGTGATCCCATCACCAACTGCCAGTCGTCGGGATTAATTTTCGATGCTTGAATTGCTGTTTCTGCTTCTTCCTGTTGCTGCGGCGTATGGCTGGTATATGGGCCGCCGCAGTGCCCACCAGGATAAGCAACAGGAAGCGAACCGCCTGTCGCGCGATTATGTGACCGGTGTAAACTTCCTGCTCTCCAATCAACAGGATAAAGCGGTTGATCTCTTTCTCGACATGTTGAAAGAGGACAGCGGCACGGTTGAGGCGCATCTGACGCTTGGCAATCTGTTCCGTTCGCGTGGTGAAGTTGATCGCGCCATTCGCATTCACCAATCCCTAATGGAAAGTGCGTCGCTCAGCTACGAGCAGCGCTTACTGGCGATCCAGCAACTCGGCCGCGATTACATGGCAGCCGGATTGTACGATCGTGCCGAAGATATGTTTGGGCAACTGGTGGAAGAGACCGATTTCCGTATTGGCGCGTTGCAGCAATTGTTGTTGATTCATCAGGCAACCAGCGACTGGCAAAAAGCCATCGACGTGGCGGAAAAGCTGGTTAAGCTCGGCAAAGACAAGCAGAAAGGGGAAATTGCCCATTTCTACTGTGAGCTGGCGTTGCAGGCATTAAGCAGTGACGACCTTGATCGGGCGATGAGCTTGCTGAAGAAGGGCGAGTCAGCCGATCATCAAAGTGCGCGCGTCTCAATCATGATGGGCCGCATTTTGATGGAGCAGGGCGAGTACGCTAAAGCCGCCAGCCGACTGCAGCGCGTGCTGGAGCAGGACAAAGAGCTGGTGAGTGAAACGTTACCCATGCTGGAAACCTGCTACCAGCGCCTGAACCAACCCGAAAACTGGGCGCAATTTTTACAGCGTTGTGTCGACGAGAATACCGGCGCCGCAGCAGAGCTTTATCTCTCTGATATTCTTGAGCAACAGCAGGGACCGGAAGCGGCACAGCTGTATATCAATCGTCAGCTTCAGCGTCATCCGACGATGCGTGTGTTTCATCGTTTGATGGATTTCCACTTACACGAAGCGGAAGACGGACGTGCGAAAGAGAGCTTGATGGTGCTGCGCGATATGGTCGGCGAGCAGATCCGCACTAAGCCGCGATATCGCTGCCAGAAATGTGGCTTCACTGCCCATGCTTTGTACTGGCATTGCCCATCTTGTCGCGCCTGGTCTTCAATTAAACCCATCCGTGGACTCGACGGCCAATAAATGGCCGCATCACGCGTCTGGTTACATCTATTTAGTTACAACATACTTGTGAGTTTAATTAAGAAACTGCCTTGGCATCGTGCAGCTAGCAGTTAAACAGGCAAGTTCTGGCGGTAGCGTGATTGTCGGCACCGGCCTGCGCAGGTAGAATGCTTGCCGTTTGTCCATCGCGCCTGCGGGTGCCAGTTACTGAGGAAACGTTATGCCTGTAACCACTTCACCTATTCTGGTGGCACTCGACTATCATGATCTCAACAGTGCGCTGCAGTTTGTAGACCGCATCGATCCAGGCCAGTGTCGCCTGAAAGTGGGCAAAGAGATGTTCACACTGTTTGGTCCATCGCTGGTGAAAACGCTGCAGGAACGGGGTTTTGAAGTGTTCCTCGATCTCAAGTTTCATGACATCCCAAACACCACCGCACATGCAGTCGCGGCAGCGGCGGATCTTGGCGTGTGGATGGTGAACGTGCACGCCAGCGGTGGCGCTCGCATGATGAACGCGGCTCGTGAAGCGCTGGTGCCATTCGGCAACGATGCGCCGCTGCTGATTGCTGTCACCGTATTGACCAGCATGGATGAAGACGACCTCAAAGGTTTAGGCATCACCTTATCTCCAGCCGCGCAGGCTGAGCGGCTGGCACGTTTGACTCGTGATTGCGGCCTGCACGGCGTGGTTTGTTCGGCGCAGGAAGCCGCGCATTTTAAGCAGGTGATTGGTCAGGATTTCGCGCTGGTTACGCCAGGCATTCGTCCGGCTGGCAGCGATGCGGGCGATCAGCGCCGTATCATGACGCCGCAGCAGGCAAAACTCGCGGGCGTGGATTATATGGTCATCGGGCGTCCGATCACCCAATCCGCCGATCCGGCCGCCACGCTGCAGCAAATCCTGCAAAGTTTACAGGAGGCTTAATGGCTCAGGACAATCGATTGGTGTATTCGACCGATAGCGGTCGTATCATCCATGAAGAAGAGAAAGCGCCACGACCTAAAGGCGATGGCATCGTGCGTATTCAACGCCAAACCAGCGGACGTAAAGGTAAGGGCGTGTGTCTGATTACCGGTGTCGATCTGGATGATAGCGCTCTCGAAAAACTGGCTGCTGAACTGAAGAAAAAGTGTGGTTGCGGTGGGGCAGTGAAAGAGGGCGTGATTGAGATTCAGGGCGATAAACGCGATTTGATAAAAACGCTGCTGGAAGCCAAAGGCATGAAAGTCAAACTGGCGGGCGGTTGAAGCAGTTCGGGCCACTTTTAGGTGGCCCGTTGTTAAGTAGATGCGCTGCGTAGCCTGATAATTATAATTTATTTGCTGATCTGGTGGCCGATGATGCCGCCGACAGCTGCGCCACCAACGGTACCAAGTCCGCTACCGTTGGTCAGCACTGAACCACCAATGGCACCTGCACCCGCACCGATTGCAGTATTACGGTCGCGTTTAGACCAATTAGAACAGCCGCTCAGCGCGACAACTAGTGTTGTTGCCAATACGGCAGCAGTAAGACGTTTCATTGTTGTAGTCATTAACTTCTCCTTGATTGTTAACACCGTGGTAACCATATAAGTATAGATGTTACACCGCACTCGGCAGGGTAAAACGGTCCTAAAATGCGAGTTTGCAAGCCACTTCTTGTTTAATCATCAAAACCAACCCGCGCCACACATTTAACGCCTTAGCCACTTTCCGCAGCTTTTACAGCCGTTCCATCCATAACGCTTTTTCTCCCTGCTCCGCACAATTCAGCTATCACAGTTCGCAGGAGAAAAAAGATGCTGGAAGCGTTAAAGCAGCAGGTGCTGGAAGCCAATCTCGATTTACCCCGTTACAACCTGGTCACCTTTACCTGGGGCAACGTCAGTGCGGTGGACCGCGATCGGGGTTTACTGGTGATCAAGCCGTCGGGTGTGAAGTACGAGCAGATGCAGCGCGACGATATGGTGGTCGTCGATCTCGCCAGCGGCGAGGTGATAGAAGGGAAAATGCGCCCATCCTCGGATACCGCCACCCACCGCGCGCTCTATCTCGCCTGGCCAGAGATCGGCGGCATCGTGCATACGCACTCGCGCCATGCCACCATTTGGGCTCAGGCTGGACGTGAAATCATCGCGTTAGGCACCACGCACGCCGATGATTTTTACGGCACCATTCCCTGCACGCGGCAGATGAACCGCGAAGAGATTGAGCAGGAATACGAGTGGAATACCGGCCAGGTGATCATTGAAACTTTTGCGCAGCGCGGAATTGAACCAACGGCAATCCCCGCCGTGCTGGTGAACTCCCACGGCCCGTTTGCCTGGGGTAAAGACGCGCATGCTGCAGTACACAGCGCGGTGGTATTAGAAGAGGTGGCCTATATGGCATTGCATACCGAGCAGCTGCGCACTGAGTTACCGCCGATTTCGCAAACTTTGCTTGATCTGCACTACCTGCGTAAGCACGGTAAAAATGCCTGGTATGGGCAGAATTAAAGTCAATTCTGAAACATATACGCCTGCTGGCGTAATGCCAGTTAATTAAGCTAATGGTGAGCGCGCAGGCCGGGAGCACTTTTGGTCCGGCGGTCCTCGCGCCGCTAGCGCGGTACCTTCACTTCGCTCGTCTGCCTGACGGACCGACGGAGACGGGACATCCTTGTCCCGGCTCCGCCTTTCGCCTGCGTCCTGCGGGCTCTCCTGGCCTTCTTGCTTCGTTCAGCGCTGCGGATTGCCGGCCCAAAAGTGTCACCGGCCTGCTCACAAGCTTCAGTGCGAGTTGTTGAAAAGGGCAGATGTGTCAGCGCCCGCAAAGATAATCCATCTTTTGAGCAAAAACGCCTCCCGGCTCCTCTCTTTTAACTTCCAATCATCTGGTATGGCGATTCACGTCATAAATACAAAATGATCAATCAATAAAAATAAAACAGCGTTTCATAAATGCATTTGCGATCACTTTTTTCCTTTCTGCCAATCGTTATCTTGCTCGCCATGCCATCTGGCAATTCATAAAAACACCTCCCTCTGGCTCAGTTAAGGTGACACCTTTATGCATATCAAACGTGCAATCGATAAAATTCCTGGCGGCATGATGCTGATTCCGCTGTTTTTGGGCGCGCTGTGCCATACGTTCTCTCCGGGCGCAGGTAAATACTTTGGTTCGTTCACCAATGGGTTGATGACCGGCACCGTGCCGATTCTTGCGGTGTGGTTCTTCTGCATGGGCGCATCCATCAAACTCAGCGCCACCGGCACAGTACTGCGTAAATCGGGCACGCTAGTGCTCACCAAGATTGCGGTGGCGTGGGTGGTCGCGGCGATTGCTTCACGTGTGATGCCGGAAAATGGCGTGGAAGTGGGTATGTTTGCCGGTCTCTCGACGCTGGCGTTAGTGGCGGCGATGGATATGACCAATGGCGGTTTATACGCATCCATCATGCAGCAATACGGTTCGAAAGAAGAGGCTGGTGCGTTTGTCTTGATGTCGCTGGAGTCCGGGCCGCTGATGACGATGGTGATTCTCGGCACCGCAGGCATCGCATCGTTTGAGCCACATGTCTTCGTTGGCGCAGTACTGCCGTTTATCGTCGGGTTCGCGTTGGGTAATCTCGATCCCGAACTGCGCGAGTTCTTTGGCAAAGCGGTACACACGCTGATTCCGTTCTTTGCTTTCGCGTTGGGTAATACCATTGATTTGACCGTCATCGCGCAAACTGGCCTGCTGGGCATTATGCTGGGTGTCGCAGTGATCATTGTCACCGGCATTCCGCTGATTATTGCCGATCGACTGATTGGCGGTGGCGATGGGACAGCGGGGATTGCGGCATCCAGCACCGCAGGCGCTGCCGTAGCCACGCCAGTGTTGATCGCCGAGATGCTGCCACAGTTTAAACCGGTCGCACCCGCCGCAACGGCATTAGTTGCTACTTCGGTCATTGTCACCTCCGTCATTGTCCCCATCATCACCGCGGTTTATTCACGACGCGTTAAGCGTTCTCATATTGCTGTGGGGCAACGCGCTGCCATCAAGTAAGCCCGCTAATGCTTCCCCGGCCGCTGGTCGGGGATATCTCTGGATTTTGCTTTATAAATCAATCTCTCATTTGGTCTGGCCTCACTCTGGATTACGCTGATGTGGCGTTTAACGCACTACATAAACATAAACAGAGGATGAGACAATGACAGTAATTAACCAACCAACATGCAGACTGTTCACCGAAGTTGGACAAACCACACAGCTCGCGGCCTACTATGAAGAGGGTCGCCGCACCATGTGGATGATGCTGCGTGCGCAACCCCGTCCGAGTTTTAACCACGAATTAATTGAGGAGATCATGAACCTGAGCTATTCCGCTCAACGTTCCGGTTTGCCGATTGATTTCTGGGTGACGGGTTCGTTAGTGCCACAGATGTTTAACGCCGGAGGCGATTTGCGTTTCTTTGTGGAATGCATTCGCAACAACCGTCGTGAAGCACTGCGCGCTTATGCGCGTGCCTGTGTCGACTGCATCCACTCCGCAGCGCGGGGTTTCGATACCGGTGCGGTTACGCTGGCAATGATTGAGGGCAGTGCGCTCGGCGGCGGCTTTGAAGCGGCGCTGGCACATCACTTCATTCTGGCGCAGAACAGCGCGCGCATGGGTTTCCCGGAGATCGCATTCAACCTGTTCCCCGGCATGGGCGGCTACTCGTTAGTGGCGCGTCGGTCTGGCATGAAGCTGGCCGAAGAGCTGATTATGGAAGGTGAGTCACACAGCGCGGAATGGTATGAAACGCGTGGTCTGGTCGACAAGGTGTTCCAGCCGGGCGATGGTTATCGCACCACACGCACCTTCATCGATACGTTACGTCCAAAACTGAACGGCGTGCGGGCAATGCTGAAAGCGCGTCAACGCGTATTGCAGTTATCACGCGCTGAGCTAATGGATATCACGGAGGACTGGGTCGATTATGCCTTCACACTGGAACCTAAAGACATTGCTTACATGGAACGACTGGTACAACTGCAGAACCGTCATAGCGCATCCTTGCGCAAAGCCGGCTAATCTCGCAGACCAGCGTTAAACGCGGGCAGGATGCTTAGCCAGCCAATGCCCGAGCTGTTCTGCGGGCATTGGTTTTGCATAATAATAACCTTGACGCCCATCAACACCGTTGGCCATAACAAACTTCTCTTCGGCTTTGGTTTCAATGCCCTCGGCAATCACCTGCAGCTTCAGGGCTTTGGCCACCGCGACAATCGCACGCACCAGCGACTGCGCCACGGGTTGTTTGTTGATATTACGTACAAAGCTCTGATCCAGCTTAATGGCATCAATCGGGACGCGTGCCAACTGAGAAAGTGAGGAGTAACCGGTACCAAAGTCATCGAGATGCACTTGCGCACCCAGCTCCTGGAACTGTTTCATCAGCATCAGCGCACCGGCTTCATTCTCAATCAGACAGCTTTCCGTCAGTTCGATATCAATCGGACAATCGGTCAAACCGGCTTCATTCAATGCCTGTTTCAGATCGGTGTAAATGCTCTGGTCGATCAGCTGCTTAGCCGAGACGTTAACCGCGACGCGCAGAAAGATGCCTTCGCTGCGCCACTTAATGATCTGCTGCAGCACGTTGAGCATCACCCAGCGGCCCAATGGCACAATCAAACCGGACTCTTCGGCGTAGGAGATAAAATCGCCCGGCGGCACCAGACCACGCTCTGGAGAATTCCAGCGCACCAGCGCTTCGGCGCTCAGCACTTCGCCTTCGGCATTGAGTTTTGGCTGGTAATGCACCACCAGATGATCCAGCTCGAGCGCTTTGCGCAGGTTGGTATCGAGCCACAGATACTCAAACACGCGCTGATTCATCTCATTAGCGAACACGCAAAATTTGCCGCGGCCGTTTTCTTTGGCGTGATACATCGCGGTATCGGCGTTACGAATCAGGCTTTCACGATCTTCACCATGCAGCGGGGCGAGGGCGATACCCAGCGAGCAGCCGCTGTAAACCTCAATCAGGCCAATGCGGAATGGCTGACGCAGCCGCTCAAGAATACGCGACGCCATCGCTTCCAGCGCTGCCTGGCTGGTGTGTTCCGCCAGCACCACGAACTCATCGCCGCCAAGGCGCGCCAGCGTCTGGTCTTTGCCAAGACAGCTGAGAATGGCCAGCGACACGGCTTGCAGCAGCTGATCGCCAAACATATGGCCGTAAGCGTCGTTCACCTTCTTAAAATTGTCTAAATCGAGGTACACCACACCGGTTTGACTGCCATTCGCCAGCTCCAGTGCCAGACTAATCTGCTGATGAATCGCGTTGCGATTGGGCAAGCCGGTGACGGTATCGGTATTGGCCAGCACGCGCAGACGTTCCTGAGCGCGGCGCTCTTCGGTTATGTCGGTTCCGGAACAGATGAGGAAAATTTCATTTTTTCCGCTACCGCTGTGAACGAACTTATTACGAAACAGAAACAGTCGCTGACCTTTACGGGTTTTTATCCAGCGTTCAACTTCGTAAGAACTGCCTTCACGGAAGAAACCGGCGATATTACGGCGTGATGCCTGCGCTTCCTGCTTGGTCATAAACAGCTGGAATACGTTGCGGCCAATCACTTCCTGCTCTTTCAGCCCGGTGTACTCTTCACTCAAACGGTTGAAACGCTGGATATTGCCGCGTTGATCGAGGATCACGATGACGGAATTCGCCTCAGAAACCACTTGCTCGGCGAAGGATAAACCCAGCGTCAAATCACGCGCGACAGACGACGTATCGCCCCAGGCTGACGAGGTGCCTGCCCAGGTAGATTGATTGACTTTACGGCCGACAAAATGCATCGGAACAGGTTCGCCATGCAGCGACAGCGTGAGGTTAATACTTGAGGTAATGACCGTCATCGCACGTAATAAACTGGCTTGTGCTGGAGTCAGCGGCACCGCCATATTGGTGTTTGCGTTCTCATCTTCGGCAAAATGCAGAGCATCACTATCTGAAGTTAAACGCCAATGAGGGCTGGTGGTGCCAAACAAGGTATATAGCAATGTTTGCCCTTGTTCATCGGTCATGGAAACTTCCTCCGGGGGAATGCTCAGCGGGCGGTATCTCATTATTTTAGCAACAGTATTCAACCTCCTGCGTCAGCACAAGATGCAATCCAAATATATTTTTGTTTTTATTAAAGAATGGCACGAAAAAGCCCCGACAAGCGGGGCTAATCTCTGTTAGCAAGGGCACTTACCGAGTTTTCCGGCCTGGCTGGGAAAGCGGGCATCGAGGCAGTGACGGTGAAAAGCGCGCTCATCCATGGGGGCGATCGTTGGATGATGTTCGCGCATATGCTTCAGATAAGTTTGATAGTCATGAACGCCGACCATTAAACGAAAACTTTGCTGCAATCCCTGCCAGATGCGCTGCCAGCGCGTAAGATTTTGCCCAGCCGTGGCGGGGGCGATTGGTAAGCACTGCTGAATGTGCCACGGCCCGTTGGGTTTTCTCCAGTGATAAATGGACTCAGACATTTCGCACCTCTTTACGCAGTGAGATCTCGGATTCATGGGTGGTTGGCACCGTGCTGTTGAGCGCCCGACGAATCACGAAGAAGGCCGCCACCAGCATGGTCACCGCCACCAGCATGAAGAAGGCGCACAGGGCCGCGTTAATTTGATTGCTGAAGACGATGGTTTGCATGTCAGCCACACTCTTCGCCGGGGCGATGACGATGCCGTCATCAATGCCTTTGCGGAACTTGTTGGCCTGCGCCAGGAAACCAATCGAAGATTTTTCGTGGAAAATCTTCTGCCAGCCTGCGGTCATCGAGGTAATGAACAGCCAGGCGGTTGGAACAATCGTCACCCACGCATAACGCTGCTTCTTCATTTTGAACAGCACCACGGTGCCGAGAATCAACGCCATTGACGCCAGCATCTGGTTGCCGATACCAAACAGCGGCCACAGCGTATTGATGCCGCCGAGCGGATCGACCACGCCCTGATACACAAAGAAGCCCCAGCCCGCCACCGCGACGGTGGTTCCCGCCATGTTGCCCAACCATGAACGGTTATTCGCCATCGACGGTACCACGGTGCCCACCAGATCCTGCACCATAAAGCGACAGGCGCGGGTGCCGGCATCCACAGCGGTCAGGATAAACAGCGCTTCAAACAAGATGGCGAAGTGATACCAGAACGCCATCATGGCGCGGCTGTTAAACACTTCGGTGATGATATGCGCCATGCCGACCGCAAAGGTTGGTGCACCACCAGCACGCGAAAGAATGGTGCTTTCGCCGACGTCGCGCGCAATGCCGCTCAGCATCTCGGGCGTCACCACGAACCCCCAGCCATTAATCACCTGCGACGCATTTTCCACCGTGGTGCCAATCAGCGCGGCAGGGGAGTTCATGGCAAAGTAGACGCCCGGATCAAGCACCGATGCGCAAATCAGCGCCATGATCGCCACAAAGGATTCCATCAGCATCGCGCCGTAGCCGATAAAGCGGATATGACTTTCGCGCTCCACCAATTTCGGCGTGGTGCCGCTCGAAACCAGCGCATGGAAACCTGAAATGGCGCCACAGGCGATGGTGATAAACAGGAACGGGAACAGCGCACCGGAGAAGACCGGCCCGGTGCCATCAATAAATTTGGTCACTGCGGGCATCTTCATCTCGGGCATGGCAAACACGATGCCGATGGCCAGACCGATGATCACGCCAATTTTCAGGAAGGTGGAGAGATAATCGCGTGGTGCCAGCAGCAGCCACACCGGCAGCGAAGAGGCGACAAAACCGTAGATCACCAGCACCCACGTCAGCTCCGTGCCTTTCAGCGTGAACAGCGGGCCCCAATAGGGATCGGCTGCTACATTGCCGCCGTAAATAATCGCCGCCATCATCAGCACGAAGCCAATGATCGACACTTCCGCGATTTTTCCCGGACGCAGGAAGCGCATATACACGCCCATAAACAGCGCAATCGGAATGGTTGCGGCAATGGTGAACAAACCCCATGGACTGTTGGCCAGCGCCTTCACCACCACCAGCGCCAGCGCGGAGAGGATGATGATCATCACACCCAGCGCGCCGAGCATGGTGACCACGCCAGCGAATGAGCCGAGCTCCTGACGCGCCATCTCACCCAATGAGCGGCCATCACGACGCGTTGAGATAAACAGGATCAGGAAATCCTGCACCGCACCGGCAAACATTACGCCAACCAGAATCCAGATGGTGCCCGGCAGGAAGCCCATCTGCGCCGCGAGGATCGGACCAACCAGCGGGCCCGCACCGGCAATCGCCGCAAAATGGTGGCCGAACAGCACCCATTTATTGGTCGGCACATAATCGAGGCCGTCACTTAAGCGCTCCGCCGGCGTGCGACGGCGATCGTCCAGTTCGAAAATACGCTTAGCGATAAACAGGCTGTAAAAGCGATAGGCAATGCTGTAGCAGGCGACGGAGGCAATCACCAGCCACACCGCGTTGACGTGTTCGCCACGGCTGAGGGCCAGCATGGCAAATGCGCCCGCGCCAATTAACGCCACCGCTAACCAGATGAGACTGGTTTTGACGTTGTTCATGAGTTAACTCCTTGTAGGGACCGGGAAAAGAGACGATCGAATACAACAAGTTAAAAGTAATGTAATGAATTGTTAACGACAGACAAAGGCATTAGAAATGTGAAGCGGAAAGCAAATTTAAAATTTGCTAAAGCGGGCGGAGAGAAATGCGGGATAACGGCTGTTATCCCGCGAGTTTTCATGCTCAGGCGGCCGGACGCGCGACCACGCTGCGGGTTTCCATACGCACTTCGGCGATGGTCACGTCGATGATGTCAGTGACACGGTAAGCGACTTCACCTTTTATCTGCACGGTGCCGCTTTCCTGCGAGCACACCAGCTCATCACGCACCGCGTGGATGAACGGCGCAGGAATGAAGGCTACCGCGCCATTCTCCAGCAGACGAACGCGCATGCCGCCGCGAGACACGTCGATGATCTCGGCGCTGAACTTGCGATCGGTAGCGGCAAACGGTGCAAGGAAGCGGGCATACAACCAGTCCCCAACATCGCGCTCGGCCATGCGGTTCAGGCGACGACGTTCGCTCATGATGGTGGTCAGCTCATCCTGCGGACGGCCAGTGCTTTCACCGCGCACGATCGCCTTCAGCAAGCGATGGTTGATCATGTCGCCGAACTTACGAATCGGCGAAGTCCAGGTCGCGTAGGCTTCGAGGCCAAGACCAAAGTGCGGGCCCGGCTCGGTGCCGACTTCTGCAAACGACTGGAAGCGACGAATGCGGCTATCCAGATACTGGGTTGGCTGCGCATCGAGTTGACGACGCAGCTGGCGGAAGCCTTCCAGCGTGGTAATCGCCTGCGGATCCACGGTGATGCCATGCCCCGCCAGCACGCCAGCGGCCTGCTCAGCATTGGCCAGATCGAAACCGGTGTGCAGGTTATAGATACCGAAGCCCAGTTTCTCCTGCAGCACTTTCGCGGCACAGACGTTAGCCAGAATCATTGACTCTTCCACGATGCGGTTCGCGATGCGACGTGGCTCAGAGATGATATCCAGTACTTCGCCTTTCTCGCCCAACACAAAGCGGTAGTCTGGACGATCTTTAAACACCAGCGCGTGGGTTTGACGCCATTCGCTGCGCGCCAGGCAAACCTGATGCAGTAGGCGAATCTGCTGAGCAATGGCGTCGTTTTCAGGCTGCCAGCTGCCGCTGTTTTCCAGCCAATCGGAAACTTCGTCATAAACCAGCTTGGCTTTCGACTCGACCCACGCAGCAAAGAAATGCACGTCATCAGCCAGGCTGCCATCTTTCAGCACGGTAACGCGACAAGCCAGCGCGGGACGACGCTCGTTCGGACGCAGGGAACAGACGTCGTCAGAGAGTTCGCGCGGCAGCATCGGAATGTTGAAGCCCGGCAGATAGTTGGTGAACGCGCGTTTCGACGCCAGCTTATCCAGCTCGCTGCCTTCTGCCACGTAAGCGGTTGGATCGGCGATAGCGATGGTCAGGATCAGATTGCCGTCGGCAGCCTCTTCCACGTACAGCGCATCATCCATATCCTGGGTGCTGGCGCTGTCGATGGTGACGAAGTTCAGTGCGGTCAAATCTTCACGCTGCAAATTTTCGTCGAGCATCTCACCAAAACCGACGTCCGGAGCCTGACGTTCGAGGTTATGGCGCGACAACGTTACCCACCACGGCGCGAGGTGATCGTCCGCAGTGACAATGAATTCGGTCAGTTCAGCATAGAAACCGCGATCGCCTTTCAGTGGGTGACGACGCATCTCTGCTACCGCCCAATCGCCGTTCTGGAAATCGTGGGTCACGCCACGTTCGGCGCGGCACTGAATCGCCTCTTTCAGCAGCGGATGATCCGGCACAATT
This sequence comes from Pantoea endophytica, assembly GCF_002858935.1. GTDB lineage: Bacteria > Pseudomonadota > Gammaproteobacteria > Enterobacterales > Enterobacteriaceae > Pantoea > Pantoea leporis. Next base: position 277,821 of record NZ_PJRT01000033.1, read on the forward strand.
GACAGGCGATCGTCTTTCTTCTGCACGCGGCCGACAAAGCGGGTCAGGAACGGCTCAACCAGGGTTTCCGGCTCGGCACTCTCGCGGTCTTTATCGGTGTGGATCACGGCTGAAATACGGTCGCCGTGCATCACTTTCTTCATCTGCGGTGGCGGAATGAAGTAGCTTTTCTGGGCATCAACTTCGAGGAAACCAAAGCCTTTTTCCGTACCTTTAACAACACCTTCGACGCGCGGAGTCTGCGCGTGAAGCTTCTCTTTAAGCTGCGCGAGCAGCGGATTATCCTGGAACATAATTTATATAGTTTCGTGGCCTAAGAGCGGCTGACAGTTTTACGCGAATCGGGTCCGCGCGGCAAGGCCAAAACAGGCTAAAAAGCCGCTTTACGCGGCTTTTTACCTTCTGATAACGCTTTGGTCAGGCGATACGTTGTGACGGTGTGGCGGCGCTTAATGCCAGCTTCACCGGCACCGATTTTGAGGTCGGCGTACCGCTGCCGTCGCCAAAACTCGAGAGCGGCACCAGCGGGTTGGTTTCCGGATAATACGCCGCGAGGTTACCGCGCGGAATGTTATAGGGCACCAGCTTGAAACCGCTGACGCGACGGGTTAAACCGTCATTCCACAGCGTCTCGATATCCACCAACTGGCCTTCAGTGAAGCCCAACGACGTCATATCATCCGGATGGATAAACACCACTTCGCGCTGACCGTACACGCCACGATAACGGTCATCGAGGCCGTAAATCGTGGTGTTGTACTGATCGTGTGAACGCAGCGTTTGCAGCGTGAACGGCACCGCGACATCGCCCAACTGCGGGAACAGCGACGTTGGCAGGTCGGCGGCGCTGAACTCAGCACGTTTGCTTGGCGTATTGAAGCGCAGCTCGGCGGCAGCGCTACCCAGGTAGAAACCGCCCGGAATGTCGCACTTGTTATTGAAATCAGCAAAGCCGGGAATGGTGGCGGCGATGTGATCGCGAATCAGATCGTAATTGCCTGCCATCGCCAGCCAGTCGATTTTATCGCTGCCTAATGTCGCATGGGCGATGCCAGCCACAATCGCGGTTTCAGAACGCTGCGTCTCTGCCAGGGGAATGCCGACGCCTTCTGAGGCGTGCACCATGCTGAACGAGTCTTCCACGGTGATGTACTGATTACCGCTTGCCTGACGATCGCGTTCGGTACGGCCCAGCGTTGGCAGAATCAGCCCTTCGTGGCCCGGCACCAAATGGCTGCGATTGAGTTTGGTGCTGATGTGCACGGTCAAACCGCAATGCTGCAACGCTTCTTCGGTGACCGGTGAATCCGGTGCGGCCGCCGCGAGGTTGCCGCCCAGCGCAATCAGCACTTTCACTTCGTCACGCAGCATCGCGTTCAGCGCTTCAACGGTGTTGTGACCATGCTCGCGCGGGGGTTCGAAATCAAAGTGCGCGCCGAGTGCATCGAGGAACGGCTTGCCCGGCTTCTCATCGATGCCCATGGTGCGGTTGCCCTGCACATTACTGTGGCCGCGCACCGGACACAGGCCTGCGCCTTTCTTGCCCAACTGACCAAACAGCAGCTGCAGGTTGGTGATCTCGCGAACGGTATCCACCGAGTGTTTATGCTGAGTAATGCCCATCGCCCAGGTGACAATCACGCGTTCAGCACTTTGATAGATCGCCGCCGCTTCACGAATCTGCACTTCGCTCAGACCGGATTGGCGCACGATATCGTCCCAGCGGGTGTTATCAACGGCGGCAAGATACGCGTCAATGCCATGAGTGTTGGCATCGATAAACGCCTGATCGAAAATGCCTTCTTCACCGGCAGCTAAACGTGCACGCTGTAGCTCAAGCAGGGCTTTCACCATGCCGCGCACCGCTGCCATATCGCCGCCCAGATTAGGTTGGTAATAGGCGGAACTGATGGTGCCCGCCATCGACGTGACAATCTCGAGCGGCTTTTGCGGATCGGCAAAACGCTCGAGGCCGCGCTCGCGCAGCGTGTTAAAGGTGACAATTTTCGCGCCGTGATCGGCCGCGTGCCGCAGGCTGTGCAGCATGCGCGGATGGTTGGTGCCCGGATTCTGACCCAACACGAAAATCGCGTCGGCATGATCAAAATCGTCCAGACGAATGGTGCCTTTACCCACGCCGATGCTGCGTTTCAGGCCGGTGCCGCTGGCTTCGTGGCACATGTTCGAGCAGTCGGGGAAGTTGTTGGTGCCCATCACACGGCCAAACAGCTGATAGAGCCAGGACGCTTCGTTGCTGGCGCGGCCGGAGGTGTAAAGCTCCATTTGATTTGGATGATCCATCGCCTTCAAATGGCGAGCAATCAAGGCTAACGCATCGTCCCAACTGATAGGTTCGTAGTGGTCGGTCGCGCTGTTGTAGCGCATCGGATGGGTTAAGCGTCCCTGGTACTCAAGGAAGTAATCGCTCTGCTGATAAAGAGTGCTGACGCTGTGCTGGGCAAAAAATTCCGGCGCAACCACACGACGCGTGGCTTCCCACGTCACCGCTTTTGCCCCGTTTTCACAGAAGCTGAAGGTGCTTTTGTTGTCATCGCCCCATGCGCAACCTGGGCAGTCGAAACCGCGCGCTTTATTCATGCGCATCAGGTTTCGCATGTTCTTCAGGGCAGCTTTACTATCAAGGACGAAACGGGTGGTGGCTTCCAATGAACCCCAGCCGCCCGCAGCAGCGCGATAGGGTTGAATCTTACGTTTAAATTTCATAGTTGCAGGCTTATTTGTTTATGAGTTGTTATCAGAATATGTCTTCTGTTAGCGGGAAGTGTGCGACTCTCCTTAAAAGTTGTCTAATTGATTGGTTTAATGGTGCGATAGGTGGCGTTTATCGTGAAACGCACGCAAAGCGTGACCTAAGTCAAACTTCCCCGGCTGTTAAGGGGCGGCAGTTACGTGCTGCTGAGATAACTGACTAATAATTGCTCTTTCCATTCTGAAAAGGGCACGCAGCATGAAGAATCTGGCAAGCCAAATTCACGCCTTCGGTAAAGCCTTAATGATGCCCATCTCGGTGATTGCTGCCGCAGGGATCTTTCTTGGCCTGGCCGCCGCAATGCAAAATCCGGCCATCACCGGCGATGCCTTCGCCAGTCTGCAGGTGCCACAGCTGATTATCGGGTTTATCCGCAAGGTGGCGGGCGCGCTGTTCGCCAATTTGCCGCTGTTCTTTGCGGTGGCCAGCGCCATCGGGCTGGCGAAAGCGGAGAAACCGACCGCCGCCTTTGCCGCCGTAATTGGCTATATCGCCATGAATGTTGGTATCAGCTCCACGCTGGCGTCGAAAGGTTTGACAGCCGCTACCACCACGCCAGAAGCGCTGCAGAAAGCGGGTATGGATCAAACCGCAGCGATGATGACGTCGGCCGAATACATCGACATGCTCGGCATCTTTACTTACAACATGAGCGTGCTGGGCGGCGTGATTGCTGGATTGATTACCGTGCTGCTGCATAACCGTTTTTACACTCAGCAACTGCCGACGGCGATCAGCTTCTTTGGTGGACGCCGCTTTGTGCCGATCGTGACCGTGGTGGTGCTGCCGCTGGTGGGCGTGCTGCTGGCGTTGATTTGGCCGACCATCGGCGAAGGCATCGCGTGGGTGGGTTTGATGATTGGTAAAAGCGGGCAATACGGCGCCTTCCTGCTTGGCACCAGCGAACGCTTACTGATTCCCACCGGTTTGCACCATATCCTCAACGAAACCGTGCGCTTCACACCGATTGGCGGCATGGCAACGGTTGATGGACAAAGCATCGTCGGCGCGCTGAACATCTTCAACACCTCGCTAACGCATCCCGGCGCCATCCCGGACGACACGGTGCGCGGCGCGACGCAGTTCCTCGCGCAGGGCAAAATTCCGGTAATGATGTTTGGCTTACCAGCCGCCGCGCTGGCGATCTACCACACTGCGCGCCCTGAGCATAAGCAGCGCGTTAAAGCGCTGGTGCTGGCCGGTGCACTGACTTCCTTTACCACCGGCATCACCGAGCCGCTGGAGTTCTGTTTCATCTTCGTGTCGCCGGTGCTCTATATCCTGCATGCGCTATTAACCGGCCTGTCATTTATGTTGATGTCGATGCTGCATTTGATGATTGGCAACGTGCAGGGCGGCGCCATCGATCTGGTGGTGTTCGGCATTCTCGGTGGCAGCAAAACGCATTGGTGGTGGACGATTGTGCTCGGCGTAATTTATGTGCCGATTTACTACTACGGCTTCCGTTTTGTCATCACGCGGATGCGGGTTGAAACGCCGGGACGGGAATCCGATGAGGAGCACAAACCCGAACAGGTGGCGGCGGATGAGCGCACCAAAGTGATCATCAGCGGGCTGGGTGGCGAAGCCAATATAGAGGACGTCGATTGCTGCTTCACCCGGCTGCGCGTGCGGGTCAAACAGATGAATGAGGTGGTGGATCAAACGTTACTGACCACCGGCGCGAACGGCATCAATCGCGTCAGCGAACACGATATCCAGGTGATTTATGGCCCGCAGGTCGAGAAGATCGCCAACGACGTAAAAAGTGCCTTGGGTGTGGCGTAACACAATAGCCGCTGCGCGTGGGCGCAGCGCAGCGGCAACCGCCATGATACACTGCTGTTTTCCAGCCAATTCTGCTTTCCATGGACATCAAACAATTAATCTATCTGACGAATCTTGAACGCGAACGCCACTTTGGCCGCGCGGCAGAGGTCAGCTTTGTCAGCCAGCCGACGCTATCGATGCGCCTGAAAAACCTCGAACGCGAATTAGGGCTGTCGCTGATCAATCGCAGTAATAATTTCGATGGCTTTACGCCAGAAGGCGAGCGCGTACTGACCTGGGCGCGGGAAATTGTTTCGGTGTATCAGGGATTGAAGCTGGAAGTGGAGTCGCTCAAGCATGGCGTCAACGGCACCTTGCGGCTTGGCGTGATGCCGCAGTGCAGCGTGGCGCTGCCAGCGTTGTTGAAAGCGGTTGAAGCGCGTTATCCACAGCTGGATTATCGCGTGGCCGCGATGAGCGCCGATCAGCTGCTGGAAGCGCTCAACAGCCACACCGTGGATGGCGGTATCGGCTTTTTTGAACTGACGTCACTGCGCGAGCTGCATTTTCAAACTGCGCTGTTGAAAGATCCGGGTGTCGAGGCGCTGTTCAATCCGGCGCACTTTCCGGCGCTGCTCGAGCAAGAGAACATCTCGCTCGCCACGCTTGCCTGCCAGCCGCTTTGTCTGGCGGAACCTACGCGCTATTTTCGACGCTATCTTGATGGGCAGCTGCGGGAAACCGGCTTGATCCCACGTGTGATCGTTGAGAGCGCGTCGATTATGCAACTGCTGCAAAGTGCGCAGGTTGGTTTGGGCGTGATGGTGTCGCCACGCGGGCATCTGTTGCCGGAGCTGATGCAGAATCTGGCGCGGCGGCCGATTGAGATGGCGCCGATGGGCCGGCAGGCGGCATTAGTGATTGCCGAGCCGGGCAGAGCATCGCCGCTGGCTCAGCATTTCTTTGATGAAGCGCGGCGACATCTGCCCGATTAACGGGGTTCGCCGAGCGCCATCAGCAGGCGATCCTGCCAGCTGGCGAAAGCCACCGCTTGCAACAGCGTGAAGATGCGTTCGCTGCCCCAGCCCGTGTTCAGCAGCGGCTGCAAATGCGCAGCACTGAAGCGGTCGGGCAGGCGAGTGAGCTGGGCGCTGAGTGAAATCACTGGCGATGCTGCGCCAGCGCTTTCGACATCCTGCAGCAGTGCGTCACGCCATTCATCGGTAACAAAATCAAACTGACGTCGACAACCCAGCACGCGTGCGCTAACCGCCTGCGCCAGCGCTTCATCCCCGGCAAAATGTTCACTCAGCCGCTGTTTTAGCGTGGCGAAGCCATACAGCGCTTGCGCATCGTGCACCAGCAGCCAAATGGCATCATCCAATCCCTCAATACCCTGACAGAAAGTAACCGCCGCCAGTTGATCGGCGCTGGCATAGCGCAGTTCAACCGGTTTCAACGCGTGCTGCCAGCCGTCGTTGCCGGTAAACAGCGCTGCGCTGGCGTCCGGCGGCGGTGTTACGCCCGGAATCCAGCGCACCGGCAAGCCCATCATCGCCTGCAGCGATGCCACCACGCGTGACTGATAGCTGACATATCCCACCAGTTGATTCAGCGTGACGATATCGGGCTCGGTTAAGCCCACCGCGTCCAGCGCGCTGATGCTGTTGGCGGTGATCAGTTCCGGCTGCATCGCCAGCTGACGCGCATATTGGGTGATTTGCGTCAGGCGATTATTGCTTTCACGTGATGAGTCCGGACCCGGCAACGGATTGAGCCGGGCTGAGTAGTGATTGCACAGGCGCTGCACGCCGGCGACCTGCGCCACCGTTAGCGCGGTGCTGAGGCGATCGTACAGCGTTAAGGTGTGGGTCAAACTGGTGGCAAGCGTATCGGGAAACAGAATCTGGCTGAGATCGCGCGCGGCCAATAACGCAGGCTGAAAACGCGACAGCAGCGGCTGTAGCGCGGTCGCTTCCTGTTGCAAACCGAGTAAGAAACGATCGTCGATATAGGCGGCTTCGGGCACCAGCGGCGCAGTGGCGGTGCTATTCGGGCGAGTCTGGCTTTCATAAAACCAGTGGTCATGGCCGGGAGAACGGCGTTGTTCCATGGTCATTCCTTGCGCTAAAAACGGACTTGCTGCACAGCGTGCGAATCTGAAAAGCAGGCATGCAACAAAGGGCTAGCTTATCGTCGCTGAACGGCTGTCCACGGCAAAAGAATGTTGGGGAATAATTAATAGCTTACGAGTATAAGGAGGGCGTTATTTGAAGAGGAGGTCGCCATGAAAGGCGACCTTAGGTAAATCTTATTTCAGTTCCAGCTCGTTCATTGCGGCAATGCTGAAGCCGCCATCAACGTGTACCACTTCGCCGGTGATACCACCCGCCAAATCAGAGCACAGGAATGCAGCTGAGTTACCCACGTCTTCAATAGTAACGGTACGACGAATCGGGGTAACCGCTTCGCAGTGCGCCAGCATTTTACGGAAATCTTTGATGCCTGATGCAGCCAGCGTACGGATTGGACCGGCAGAAACGGCGTTAACACGTGTGCCTTCTGGACCCATTGCGTTCGCCATGTAGCGTACGTTAGCTTCCAGAGACGCTTTCGCCAGACCCATCACGTTGTAGTTCGGGATGGCGCGCTCTGCACCCAGGTAAGACAGGGTCAGCAGGGCGGAATTCGGGTTCAGCATCGCACGGCACTCTTTCGCCATCGCAACAAAGCTGTACGCGCTGATGTCGTGAGCGATCTTGAAGCCTTCACGGGTAACAGCATTCACGTAGTCGCCATCCAGCTGATCGCCAGGTGCGAAACCGATGGAGTGAACGAAACCGTCAAATTTCGGCCAGGTTTTTGCCAGTTCGGTGAACAGCGCAGTGATGCTCTCGTCTTCAGCCACATCGCATGGCAGAACAATGTCTGAACCCAGATCTTTAGCAAACTCTTCCACACGACTTTTCAGTTTGTCGTTCTGGTAGGTGAAAGCCAGTTCTGCGCCCTGTTTGTGCATCGCCTGCGCAATACCGTAGGCGATTGAGAGTTTACTGGCAACGCCAGTAATCAGAATGCGCTTACCGGAAAGAAAACCCATAGCTGTAATCCTTTTGGTCATTGTTGTTGGCGGTCGCGATGGTTGAAAAACAGGCGACCGACGTTAATCTCGTGCGAAGTCTAGCACGTCTCTATAAATGCGGTAAATCGCACCGCGTTTTCGGCGCCTTAACGCTCGCGGCGCCAGGCTTCAGCGGTTAAGGCTTCACCAAAGTGGCTGGTGATCAGGCGTTTGGTGAGATCGTGCAGCGGCGAGGCCAATACATCGGCGGTGCCGCCGCGCTCGACCACTTCGCCCTGATGCATCACCAGCACCTGATCGCTGATGTGCTTCATCATGCCGAGATGCTGCGTGACATAAATATAGGCGATGCCGTGCTTCTCCTGCAGTTCCAGCATCAGGTTTACCAGCTGTGAACGCATGGTCATATCCAGCGAGGCGAGGGCTTCATCGGCGACGATCACTTTTGGCTGCAGAATCAGCGCTCGCGCCAGCGCCAGACGCTGCTTCTGGCCCGGCGCCAGCATGTGCGGATAGTATCCGGCGTGGTCGCGCAGCAAACCGACCTGACGCAGCGTGGCGATAATGCGTTTTTCACGCGCGTCATCATCCAGCTCGGTATTCAGGCGCAGCGGGAAATCGAGTATCTGGCTGATGCGCTGGCGCGGATTCAGCGAGGTTGAGGGATCCTGAAAAATCATGCGAATGCGCTGGCTGCGATAACCATAATCACCGTACTCCAGCGGATGATCGTCAATCAGCATCTCGCCCTCGCTCGGCTCGATCATGCCGCTGAGCATTTTTGCCAGCGTCGATTTTCCCGAACCGTTTTCACCAATCACCGCCAGCGTCTGTTTTTCACGCAGGGTAAAACTGACGCCTTTCACCGCCTCAACGTGCTGACGACGGAACAAACCGGTGCGATAGCGGTAGGTTTTACTCAGGTTGCGCACTTCCAGCAGCGTTTCCATGTTTACTGGCTCTCCATATTCAGCGGGAAGTGACAAGCAAAGAGATGCGCTTTATTGCCGGTCAGGCGCGGTGTTTCGATGCACTTACGCTGCGCATACGGGCAGCGCGGCCCCAGACGACAGCCAATCGGCAGATGTTCCAGTGAAGGAATCGCGCCAGAAAGCGTGTTGAGGCGGCTTTTGTGCGGCAGCGCGCTACCGAAATCGGGCATCGCCCGGATCAGCGCCTGCGTGTAAGGATGATGCGGTGACTCCATTAACTCTTCGCTTTGCGCGATCTCCACCGTCTGGCCGCAATACATCACATTAATGCGGTCGGCCCAGTGGCTCATGGTGCGCAGATCGTGGCTGATCAGCAAAATAGTGGTGTTATTATTCTGATTGAGGCGGCTCAGCAGGCGGAAAATTTGCGCCTGCGTGGTCGGCTCCATCGCATTGGTTGGTTCATCGGCGATCAGTAAACGCGGCTGATTGGCCAGCGCGATGGCGATCATTACCTTTTGGCATTCGCCGTCGGTGAGTTCATACGGGAAACTGCGCATGATGTCTTTATGATCTTTGATGCCGACGCGATGCAGCAGCTCAATGGCGCGCACTTTGCGCCAGAACCACAGCCGTTTATACCAGCGGCCTTTGTGCGTCCAACGCGGAATCGCCTGCATCAGCTGGCGACCAATACTTTCTGACGGATCAAGACAGGATTGCGGCTCCTGAAAAATCATCGACACGTTATGGCCGACGATCCGACGGCGTTCGCGCGGTGACAGGCGCAGCAGATCAATATCATCAAACACCATGCGATCGGCGGTGACGCGCCAGTTATCTTTGGTGACGCCGCAAATTGCTTTGGCGATCAGACTTTTGCCTGAACCCGATTCACCCACCAAACCGCGGATTTCGCCTTCGCTTAGCGTCAGGTTGATGCGATCAACCGCTTTGACCGGACCGTCAGCGGTCATAAATTCGATGGTCAGGTTACGGATATCCAGTAGCGGCATTATTCAACTCCCGCTTCTACAGCGCGACGAATGCCGTCGCCCAGCAGGTTAACGATCAACACGCTGACCATCAGCGCCACGCCCGGCAGCATGACCGTCCACGGCGCAACGTAGATCAGCTCCAGCGCGTCACCCAGCATCGCACCCCATTCGGGTGAGGGCAGCTGCGCGCCAAGATCGAGGAAACCGAGTGCGGCGATGTCCAGAATCGCCATCGACAGCGAGCGGGTAAATTCGCTCACCAGCAGCGGCAGCACGTTAGGCAGCACCGCATTCCACAAGATATTCAGGTTGCGCGCACCATCAAGACGCAGCGCCACCACATACTCTTTTTCCATCTCATCATGCACAGCAGTATAGATCTCGCGCACCAGACGTGGGATCAGCGCGAGAAACACCGCCAGCATCGCGTGTTCCAGGCGCGGGCCGAGAAATGCCACCACGATAATCGCCAGCAGCAGCGAGGGAATCGACAGTAAGGTATCCAGCACGTGATTCATCACCGCCGAGCGCATGCCGTGCGTGATACCGGCAAACACGCCAAGCACCAGCGCACAAATTGCCGCCAGCACCGTCACCAAAATCGCCGATCCCACGGTCGGCGCTACGCCGCTCAGCAGGCGGCTCAGCACATCACGGCCTAAATCGTCGGTGCCGAGGAAGAAGGAGACATCGCCGTAGCGCGACCACGATGGCGGCAGCAGCTGATAACCCAGGAATTGCTGATCGATGCCATACGGCGCCAGCAGGCCGCCAAACAGGCACAGGAACAGCAGCAGGCCAAAGCCGTATAAGCCGACCATGCCGCTGGTATCGCGATACAAGCGCTGCCAGCTGCGACGCAGCGTGCTGGGCAGCCGCTTCTCGTCGTAGACATTATCTAAGGGCATACCATTCCTTATGTTTCAGCGGGTTAAGCGCCGCACCCAGAATATCGGATAACACGCTGACCAGAATCACCAGACCGCCCACCACCATCACGCCAGCGGAAATCGCCGCGTAATCCTGCTGGCGAATGGCGTTAATCAGCCAGCGGCCGAGGCCCGGCCAGTTGAACACCACCTCGGTGATCATCGCCAACGTCAGCATGGTGGAAAATTGCAGCCCAAGGCGCGGAATCACCGGCGGCAGCGCATTGTGCAGCACGTGGCGGCGGATCACCGTGAAGCGCGACAGGCCGCGCGTGGCGGCGGCTTTGACGTAGTTTTTGTCCATCACATCGCTGGTGCTGCTGCGCAGTAAGCGGATCATTTCGGTAGCAGGCGCAACGGCGAGAACGACCACCGGCAGAATCATGTGCGTTAAGGCGCTGACCAGCATTTCATGACGCCACGGCGACGGGCTCAGCCAGGCATCAATCAGCGCAAAGCCGGTAACGTTTTGCACCGGATAGAGCAGGTCGAAACGTCCGGACACCGGCAACCAGCCGAGCGTTAACGAGAAGAACAGCGTAAACAGCAGCGCCAGCCAGAATACCGGCATCGAGAAGCCAAGCAGCGCCAGTGCGCTAATGGCTTTATCCTGCCATTTTTTGCGCATCACGCCGGCGCAAATTCCCAGCGGAATCCCCACCAGTAGCGCCAGAATAAATGCCATTACGCACAGCTCCAGCGTGGCGGGAAACACTTCGCGCAGCTGAAGATCAATCGGCTGGCCGTTGGTGCTGGAGACGCCAAAATCGAACTGCAGCAAGCCCTTGAACCAGAACCACCACGCATCAAACAGCGATGCGCCTTCGAGCGGGGCATTTGGTGTGAAGTAGCTCAGACTGAAGCTCACCAGCGACAGCAAAAACAGGGTGATGAGCAGCAGCACCACGCGACGCAGAATATAGATAATCATGCTTACTCCTCGCTGCTCTCATCGCGGTAAACGCCAGCGAACGAAGCGTTACCAAACGGGCTCAACACCAGGCCTTTGATATCATGCCGATAGGCTTGCAAACGCAGCGATGACGCCAGCGGCAGCACCGGCAACTCCTGCGCCAAAATCTGCTGAGCCTTGTCATAGCTGTCAATGCGCGCCGATAGCTGCTGTGACAACAGTGCATGCTGCAAAGCCTCATCAAAGGCGGGCGAGCACCAGTGTGCGTAGTTGGTTTGCGAACGGATCGCCGCGCAGCTTAACAGCGGACGGAAGAAACTGTCGGGATCGTTACTGTCGGTTGCCCAGCCGGTGAGCGTGAGGTCATGGTTCATCTCCATCAACTGCGCTTCCTGGAAGCGGCCTTCCACCGGCGCGATAGTGACGCGCACGCCAACCTGAGCCAAATCCGCTTGCAACAATTCAGCGGTTTTTAGCGGGCTGGGATTCCACGACTGCGAGGAAGAGGGCACCACTAAACGTAAATGTAAATCTTCCAGCCCCAGCGCTTTCAACTCTTCACGCGCTTTAGTTGGATTGTATTCGGTGACGCGCGCATCGTTGTCATACGCCCAGGACGCACGCGGCAAAATGGAGGCGGCAGTTTCGGCGGTGCCGTAATAGATCGACTCCATCAGGCGTTCGTTATTGATCGCCAGCGCCAGCGCGTGACGCACTTCCGGGCGATCCAGTGGCGGTTTGCGCGTGTTGAACGCCAGATAGGCGATGTTCATGCCAGGACGCAGCGTCATGCGCAGGCGCGGATCGTCACGCAAAATGCTCAGCTGGCTGGCGGCGGGATAGGCCAGCACATCGCATTCGCCGGTCAGCAGTTTGGATAACCTTCCGGTGCCGCCGACGCCCAAATCGATCACCACCTGCTGCAGACGCGGCACGCCTTTCCAGTACTGCGGATTACGCGCCAGGCGGAGATATTGCCCGGTACGGTATTCGCTCAACTGGAACGGGCCGGTGCCGACCGGTTCGCGGTCCAGCTGTTCCTGCTGGCCTTTAGCGCTGAGTTTATTGGCGTACTCCTGCGACAAAATCGGCGCGTAATGCGTCGCGATATGCCACAAGAATGAGGCGTCCGGGCTGTTCAGGCGGATTTCAACGGTATCGCTATCCAGCTTTTTCACACTCTGCACTGAATCGGCAAACTGCAGGCTATCAAAATAGGGATAGCTGCCGCCGTTGACGTTGTGCCACGGATGCTTGCGATCAAACATGCGTGCAAAGCTGAACACCACATCATTGGCGTTCATTTTCCGCGTCGGTTTAAACCAGTTGGTGTGCTGGAAGGCGACATCTTTACGCAGGTGAAAACGGTAGGTTGCGCCGTTATCACGCACTTCCCAGCTCTGGGCGAGGTCGGGAATCAGCCGATAAGTATAAGGATCCACGTCCAGCAGCCGGTCATAAAGCTGCGCCGCCAGCGTATCAACGACTAATCCGCTGCTAACCATTTGTGGATTGAAGGTATTAACCGTGCCGTTAACGCAATAGACAAAACCGCTGTTGCGGATGTTGTCCGTTGGCGCGGCCCACGCTGACGCGCTCATTATGCTGAGACCCAGCAGCAGAGAGGGGAATAATTTTGGCATAGAACTCAACGATTCTGAGGCAATAGCGTGAGTGTATCTTAAACGCCACGTACTCCCCAAATTCGCGACGCTTCTGCTGTGTTTTTCGCCAAACTGGCGATGGGGTAATCACAATCTCTGTGTGGAGATGAGAAAAATTCTCAATTAGGGGTTTACAGATGATAATAAGAATGATTATTATTCTTCTGCGCTTCGACGGTGGCTCTACCGAAGAAGAGCACGACATTGCTCACATTGCTTCCAGTATTAGTTGCCCGCGTTAACCCGCGGGCTTTTTTTCGTCCTGTTTCGAGCGGCTGCTGCGTTGGCTGCGCTCGTCCACCCTGGTCACATACTTATGTATGCTCCCAGGGATGTCCTCGCTTGCCGCCTTGCATCCACTCGAAACAGTTAGAAAAAAACACCGTGCGATTTGCTTTAAAAAAGAAAAATCAAATGAATACGTATAGGCGACGTTTATGGCGATTTGGCTAATCCTCGTCGCGTGCCTGAATACCGTGCTTTTTCATCATGGCGCGCAACTGATGGTACGTCACACGCAATAACTCGGCGGCGCGGCGCTGGTTGTATTTGGCTTGCTGTAAACTCGCTTCAACCAACTCGCGTTCCTGTTGATTTTGCCACTGACGCAAATCCAGCGGCAGGGAAGGCAAGGCAGATACGTCCGCCTGGGCAATGACGTCGGTGGGCGGCGTGCGGGGGGCGAACGGGTTAATGATAATGTTATCCAGCTCATCGTCGGCGCTGTGATGGCGATAAACCGAACGCTCGACCACGTTCTTCAGTTCACGCACGTTGCCGGGCCAGCTGTGATTCAGCAACGTCAGCTGGGCGCGATCGCTGAAGCCAGGGAAAAGCGGCAAGCCCAGTTCGCGGCACATCTGAATGGCGAAATGGTTGGCCATCACCAGTATGTCGCTGCGGCGTTCACGCAGCGGCGGCAGCTGCACCACATCAAAGGCGAGGCGATCGAGCAGGTCGGCGCGGAATCTACCGGCGGCGGCAAGCGCCGGCAAATCTTCATTGGTCGCGCACACCAAACGCACATTCACCTGCAAAGATTGATTACCGCCAACGCGTTCCAGCTGTCCGTATTCAATCACGCGCAGCAATTTCTCCTGCACCAGCATCGGCGCGGTGGCGAGTTCATCAAGAAACAGCGTGCCGCCATCAGCGCGTTCGAAGCGTCCAAGATGGCGTTTTTGCGCCCCGGTAAACGCGCCCGCTTCATGACCGAAGAGTTCGGAATCGAGCAGGTTTTCATTTAGCGCAGCGCAGTTCAGCGAAACAAACGGACCTTCCCAGCGGTTTGACAGATAATGCAGGCGGCTGGCAATCAGCTCTTTGCCGGTGCCGCGCTCGCCAATCACCAGCACCGGTTTTTCCAGCGGCGCTAAGCGCGAAACCTGTTCCAGTACCTCCAGAAAGTTATTCGATTCGCCTAACAGGTTGTCTGAACTGTTCGCCATGATGAAATTCGCCACTGATTAATCAATTTCACTACCTTAAGCGATGTTCTGGCGGATGTAAAATAAACAAATAGCGTAAAATCAATAAATTAAAAGTTGGCACGCGAATTGTATTAGTGAAGAGCGCCTCGCGCACCTACACACAAAATTTGAGGAACATCATTATGGGTATTTTTTCTCGTTTCGCCGACATCGTGAACGCTAATATCAACTCTCTGCTGGAGCGCGCCGAAGATCCGCAGAAACTGGTACGCCTGATGATTCAGGAAATGGAAGATACGCTGGTAGAAGTCCGTTCAACCTCAGCCCGTGCGCTGGCCGAAAAGAAACAGCTGCTGCGCCGCAGCGAGCAGGCTGAAATTCAACAGGCCGAATGGCAGGAAAAAGCGGAGCTGGCGATTAATAAAGGTAAAGAAGATCTGGCGCGTGCTGCTTTAATTGAGAAGCAAAAGCTGACCGATTTGATTGCTGCGCTGCAGCAGGAATCGACTCAGGTTGAAGAGACGCTGGACCGCATGAAAGGCGAGATCGGTGAGCTGGAGAAAAAACTCACTGAAACCCGTGCGCGTCAGCAGGCGTTAACGCTGCGCCATCAGGCAGCATCGTCATCACGTGATGTGCGTCGTCAGCTCGACAGCGGCAAGATTGATGATGCGATGGCACGCTTCGAATCCTTTGAACGTCGCATCGATCACATGGAAGCAGAAGCAGAAAGCCAGCGTTTTGGTAAACCAAAAGGTCTGGATCAGGAGTTCGCCGAGCTGAAAGCCGATGATGAAATCAGCCAGCAGCTGGCCGCGCTGAAAGCCAAAATGAATCGCCCTGAGTGATCGCCACGGGCCTGATTGCGGGCCCGAGTTAAAAATGGTGTTAGTGATTAAGGAGAGTCAATGAGCGCACTTTTTTTAGCCATACCTTTAACGATTTTCGTGCTGTTTGTCGCACCAATTTGGTTATGGCTGCATTACAGCAACAAACGCAACGGCGGCGCCGATCTATCGTCCAGTGACCTGCAGCGTTTGCAACAAATTACCCAGGATGCGCGCCGCATGCGTGAGCGTGTTGAAGCACTGGAAGCCATTTTGGATGCCGAACATCCAAACTGGAGGCAACCATGATGAATGGTCGTAAACTGTGGCGCATTCCGCAGCAGGGCAAAGTACGCGGCGTCTGCGCGGGTATCGCCGAGTACCTCGACATTCCGGTGCGCTTGCTGCGTGTGATTGTGGTGTTGTCGCTGTTCCTTGGACTGTTTATGTTCACCATCGTCGCCTATTTTATTCTGGGCTTTGTGCTGGACGAGAAACCCGTTGATGCGACATCTGAACGGGCACCCAGCGCACGTGAACTGCTCGACGAGCTGGAAACAACGCTGCAAAGCGATGAGCGAAAGGTGCGTGAAGTTGAACGCTACGTCACTTCAGAGACGTTTAGCGTGCGCAGCCGCTTCCGCCAGATCTAAATTCCCGGGCTTTCGGGCCCACTTCTTCTATTGTGATAAGAGGCTCTATGCAAACTCAACGTTTTACTGCTCTGCGCCGTCGCGCGACACCTGCGTTGATGTCGGCGGGGAAATTTATCATCATTAGTGCAGTAACTTACGGGCCCGGCGGTATCGCTGGCTGGGCGGTGAAATCGGTGGCGCGCCGTCCGCTGCGCCTGTTGCTGGCGGCCGCCCTGGAACCGTTGCTGAGCAAAGCGTTTAAACGCTTATCGGCACGATTCATCAGGGAGAACGATGAAAAGACTGCAAAATGAATTTGTGGCGTTGATGAACCGCGGTGTTGACCGCCATCTGCGCCTGGCTGTAACCGGTTTAAGCCGTAGCGGCAAAACCGCGTTTATCACTTCGCTGGTTAACCAGCTTCTCAATGTCCACAGCGGCGCACGTTTGCCGCTGTTTTCCGTGGTGCGCGAAGATCGCCTGCTGGGCGTCAAGCGCGTGCCGCAGCGTGAACTCGGCACGCCGCGTTTCACCTACGACGAAGGTCTGGCGCAACTGTACGGCACGCCGCCGATGTGGCCGACGCCGACGCGCGGCGTGAGCGAAATGCGCTTGGCACTGCGCTATCGGCCGGATGAATCGCTGCTGCGCCATTTCAAAGATACCGCCACGCTCTACCTTGAAATTGTCGATTATCCTGGCGAATGGCTGCTGGATCTGCCGATGCTGGCGCAGGATTATCTCAGCTGGTCACGTCAGATGGTGGGCTTGCTGCAGGGCGATCGCGCAGGCTGGTCAGCACAATGGCGCAGCTTGTGCGCCGATCTCGATCCTTTTGCGCCCGCCGATGAAAATCGTCTGGCAGCGATTTCCGCTGCCTGGACCGACTATCTGCACCAATGCAAAAGCGAAGGCTTGCACTTTATCCAGCCGGGCCGCTTTGTATTGCCGGGCGATATGGCCGGCGCGCCCGCGCTGCAGTTCTTCCCGTGGCCGCAGGTCGACGAGATGCAGGTTAGCAAGCTGGCGCAAGCGCCAGCAGGCAGCAACTTCGCCATGCTGCAGCAGCGTTTCAACTATTACTGCCAGCACGTGGTGAAAGGATTCTATAAAAATCATTTCCTGCGCTTCGATCGCCAAATCGTGCTGGTCGATTGTCTGCAACCGCTTAACAGCGGGCCGCAAGCGTTCAACGATATGCGCCTCGCCTTGACGCAACTGATGCAGAGTTTCCACTACGGTCAGCGCACGCTGTTCCGCCGTCTGTTCTCTCCGGTGATTGATAAGCTGCTGTTTGCTGCCACCAAAGCCGATCATGTGACTTCGGATCAGCACGCCAATATGGTGTCGCTGCTGCAGCAACTGGTGCAGGACGCGTGGCAGAATGCGGCGTTCGAAGGCATCAATATGGATTGCCTCGGTTTAGCCTCGGTGCAGGCCACAGAAAGTGGGCTGGTTGATCATCGTGGCGAGAAATTACCGGCGTTGCGCGGTCATCGTCTTGCCGATAATGAAGCGCTGACGTTTTATCCCGGCGAAGTGCCGCCACGCTTGCCTGGCCACAATTTCTGGCAGCAGCAGGGATTTCAGTTTGAACAGTTCCGGCCGCAGCAGCTGGATGTTGATCGCCCGCTGCCGCATATTCGCATGGATGCCGCGCTGGAATTTTTACTGGGAGATAAATTGCGATGAGCGACGAAACACCTTTGAAAGGACGCATTGATTTTGCCCGTCCGCTGACGGTGGAAGCGGAAAAACCGCTGCGCGCCGCACAAACCTTTAGCGCGGACAGCGAGAAAGCCTTTCTCGCCACGGCGGAAGCCGAGCCGTTGGAAGAGGGCGAAGGCGAAAAAGTGGTGGAAGCCGCGCTGCGGCCGAAGCGCAGCCTGTGGCGTAAAATGGTGGGCGTTGGCCTCGCTATTTTCGGCGTCAGCGTGGTGGCGCAGGGCGCGCAAACGCTGCACGATGCGTGGCTGCTGCGCGACTGGTTTACCCTCGGCACCGGCGTGGCGGGCACATTGATTGTCGCCGCGGGGGCGGGTGCGCTGATTGGCGAATGGCGGCGTTTATATCGTCTGCGTCAGCGGGCCGAAGAGCGCGATATTGGCCGCGAATTGCTGCACAGTCACGGCGTCGGCAAAGGTCGTGCGTTCTGTGAAAAGCTGGCGCAACAGGCGCAGCTTGATCAGGCGCATCCTGCACTGCAGCGCTGGCATGCGGCGCTGCATGAAACCCACAACGATCGTGAAATTGTCACATTATATGCCCAACTGGTGCAGCCGGTGCTGGATCGTCAGGCGCGCCGGGAAATAAGCCGTCACGCCGCCGAATCGACGTTAATGATCGCCGTTAGCCCGCTGGCTTTGGTAGACATGGCGTTTATCGCCTGGCGCAATCTGCGGCTGGTCAATCGCATCGCGGCGATCTATGGCATTGAGCTGGGTTACTTTAGCCGCATCCGCCTGTTCCGCTTAGTGCTGCTCAATATGGCGTTTGCCGGGGCTTCCGAACTGGTGCGCGAAGTCGGGATGGATTGGATGTCACAGGATCTTGCCGCGCGCCTGTCAACCCGCGCTGCGCAAGGGATCGGTGCTGGTTTGCTCACCGCACGCCTCGGCATTAAAGCGATGGAGCTGTGTCGCCCGTTACCGTGGCTGGAAGATGATAAGCCGCGTCTGGGCGATTTCCGTCGCGAGTTAATCGGTCAGCTGAAAGAATCCCTGGTAAAAAGTGGGGATAAAGCAGGGCAGGCTGCTAAATAATCAGCACTTGCGTACCTTTCACGCTGCAACTGGCGTGAAAGGTAAAATTATCTGTGTTACCACGCATATTCGGCGGGATTTTTGTTGGTCGCTCCGTTACACTTCCCTTTATCACCTGCCTCTGGCTGTCAACTTTTCCTGACAGGCCTCTTCTGAGGCGCTGCAAGTTAGCGTATTATCACTAAAATCAAAACCTGACTAAGGCTCATCGCAATGCGTTTGGAAGTTTTCTGCCAGGACCGAATCGGTCTGGCGCGCGAGTTGCTCGACCTGCTGGTTGCCCGCAATATCGACCTGCGCGGCATCGAAATTGCGCCACTCGGTCGCATTTACCTCAATTTTACCGCGCTGGAGTTTGAACCCTTCAGCAATCTGATGGCGGAAATCCGCCGTACACCTGGCGTGACAGATGTGCGTACCGTTTCGTTTATGCCCTCTGAACGCGAGCATCGCGCATTGAGCGCGCTGCTGGTGGCGATGCCAGAACCGGTGTTATCCATCGATCTGAAATGCAAAGTCGAGCTGGCCAATCCGGCAGCGCAAAATCTGTTTACCCTTGATGAACAGAAGCTGCGCAATCAAAACGTTGGCACTTTAATCACCGGCTTCAATTTCCAGCGCTGGCTGGAGAATGATCGCGTTGACGCACAGGCGCAGCATGTGGTGATTCAGGGACGCGATTTCCTGATGGAAGCGCGACCAATTTATCTGGCAGAAGAAGAGGGCCAGAGCGACCTGCCGGTCGGCGCGATGATCACCCTGAAATCGACGGCGCGTATGGGCCGACAGTTGCAGAATCTTACCGTTACCGATGAATCGGAGTTCGATCATATCGTGGCGGTTACGCCAAAAATGCGTCAGGTGATCGATCAGGCGCGCAAGCTGGCGATGCACGATGCGCCGCTGTTAATCGTGGGCGATACCGGCACCGGCAAAGATATGCTGGCGCGCGCCTGTCATTTGCGTAGCGCGCGCGGCAAAAAACCGTTCCTGGCGCTGAACTGCGCCTCATTGCCGGATGATGTGGCGGAGAGCGAGCTATTTGGTCACGCTGCCGGTGCTTATCCCAATGCGCTGGAAGGCAAGAAAGGCTTCTTCGAGCAGGCTAACGGCGGTTCGGTATTGCTGGATGAGATTGGCGAAATGTCGCCACGCATGCAGACCAAACTATTGCGTTTCCTCAACGACGGCACGTTCCGCCGCGTGGGTGAAGAGCATGAAGTCCACGTTGATGTGCGCGTGATTTGCGCCACGCAGAAGAATTTGATTGAGCTGGTGCAGCGTGGTGAGTTCCGCGAAGATCTGTTTTATCGCCTGAATGTGCTGACGCTCAATCTGCCGCCGCTGCGTGAACGTCCACTGGATATTCTGCCGCTCACCGAAATGTTTGTCGCGCGTTTCGCCGATGAACAAGGCTTGCCGCGTCCGCGCCTCTCATCGCAGCTGACGCCATTCCTGACGCGTTATAACTGGCCCGGTAACGTACGCCAGTTAAAGAATGCGCTGTACCGCGCGCTGACGCAGCTGGAAGGTTACGAGCTGGGACCACAAGATATTGTGTTGCCAGAGCAGGCGCTGGATGTGTCATTGGGCGAAGAGGCGATGGAAGGTTCGCTGGACGATATCACCAGCCGTTTCGAACGTTCGGTGCTGACGCGTCTCTATCTCTCTTATCCCAGCACGCGCAAACTGGCGAAACGCCTCGGCGTGTCGCATACCGCGATTGCCAATAAGCTGCGTGAATATGGGTTAGGGCAGAAGCGCAACGAGAGCGAGTAATAGAGCGCGTGCATTTCGCAACGCCGTTCTGTCTGCGGTCGCCATTTATGGCGTAATCCTTGTCGGTTAAGCCAACGACGAGTGCGCTGGACGGAGCTTCCGTGCGTGTTGTTGAAAAGGGCACATTTGCCAGAGGCGCTGGCGCGTCTGCTGCGGCAAAAGGGCCATTCGCAGCGCTGAGGCTTTTACGTTGGGCCAGGAGCCTCACGCATGGATGCGTGAGGCAGTTCGGGGCCGGCCAGGACGGCCGATCCCCGAATGGTCCGTTGGCACAACGTGAAAGCCGAAGGTACCGCGCTAGCGGCGCGAGGACGGCCCGTGACGCAGCAGATGTGTCAGTGCCCGCACCAGATTTAAAGCAACATGCTCTCTAACTGACAAGCATTACGCCATTCATGGCGACCTTTCGTAAATCTGCATCTACTCTGGCACGCGGATGTCTACCTGACTTCCTGCTCTCGTAAACACCGGAATTTCACTCAGTGGCGCGGCGACGCTGATGCGTTGGCCGCCTTGATAGCACTCACCATTGCGGGTAATCCATTGTTCACCAGCAGGTAACCACACTTCACGTTCACGCTGCCCGGCGTGCAGTACCGGCGCGACCAGAAGGTCGCGGCCCAGCAGATACTGATCTTCCACTTGCCAGCTCTCTGGCTGCTGCGGGTAGTGATAGAACAGCGGGCGCATCACCGGATCACCGAGCTCATGGGCTTCGCGCATCAGGCCATCAATATAGGGGCGAATCTGCTCACGTTGCAGCAGGCAGCTTTTCATCAGCGCGTAATTCTCCTCACCGTAACTCCATACCTCATTGGGTGAGCCGCTGTTACACTGCGCAATACCATCGCGCCAGGCTTCTTCAGGTGCAATTTGTGGCTCGCGGTAACCATGCAAACGCATCACCGGACAGAATACCGCCCATTGGAACCAACGGATCAACAGTTCATGAAACGCCGGATCATGAATATTCCCGCCCTGAAAACCGCCGATGTCGGTGGTCCACCATGGAATACCTGCCATCGCCATATTCAGCCCGGCAGTGAACTGATTACGTAAGGCATGGAACGAGGAGTGAACGTCGCCCGACCAGGCAAGCACGCCGTAACGCTGGCTGCCCGCCCAAGCGCAGCGCACCAGATTGACGATCTCGCTCTCGCCCTGTTGTTGCAGACCTTCATAAAATCCGCGGGCAAACAGCTGCGGATAGATATTGCCCACTTCCTGTACCGGACCGAGATGATAGCGGTAATTATCAAAATCGTAGGCGCGGTATTCTGGCTCTGCTTCGTCGAGCCAGAAAGTGCGGATGCCGTGGTCATAATAGTTGCGCTTAACTTCCTGCCAGACGAACTCGCGTGCGGCGGGATGCGTGGCGTCAAAAAAAGTGGTGTTGCCCATAAAATCAAGGTTCACCGATACGCCGCGCTCGCTGTTAACCAGCAAGCCTTTGGATTTCATCAGACGATAGTTATCACTGCGGCTATCCACCGTGGGCCACACAGACACCATGGTTTCGATGCCCATCTCTTTCAGCTCCTGCACCATGGCACGCGGATCTGGCCAGTCGCGCGCATCGAAACACCAGGTTCCCTGATTTGGCCAGTGGAAAAAGTCGATGACGATCACCGAGAGCGGCAGCTGCAGGCGGCGATATTCGCGCGCGACCTCCAGCACTTCCTGCTGAGTGCGATAGCGCAGTTTGCATTGCCAGAAACCGGTCGCGAAGCTGGGCATCATCGGTGCTGTGCCAGTGGCGCGGCCATACTGACGCACGATCTCAGCGGGTGTGTCGCCTGCGGTGATCCAGTAATCCATCTGATCGGTTACTTCGGCTTGCCAGCGCGTGCCGTTTTTACCAAAGGTCACCTCGCCGATGGCCGGGTTATGCCACAGCAAGCCGTAGCCGAGATTGGATACCATAAACGGCACGCTGGCCTGCGAATTGCGCTGTGCCAGCTCAAGCGTGCAGCCTTTCAGATCGAGACAATCCTGCTGATACTGGCCCATGCCATAGATTTTCTCTTCGGCACGCGCTTCAAAGCGCACGCTCAGCTGATATTTCCCTCCCGGAATCGGTCGAAAGGCGCGCGCATCCAGCTTCAGGGCGCTGATGTATTTGTCCTGACTCTTTTCGCTGGCACCGATGCCCACGGTGCTGCGCTGACGCCAGAACTCCTCGAGCAGCAATTCGCCGTGCTGATTATAGAAAGCCAGCTGGCCGCGAATATTCAGTGTGGCGGTGATATTGCCGTTACGCAGGCTGAGAGATTCATGCTCGCGCTGGATCTCCACCTCGCAAGCCGCAGGCGATAACAACGCCCAGTCATGGTCGATCAGTTCGGGCTGACAGGTGGCTCGTACTCGCAGGCTATGCGCGCCCCAGGGTTCGATAACCAGCGTCTGACGGTCAAATGTCCAGATAATACGCTGGGATTCGGCGCGTAATTCACTCATGACAACTCCTGTGGTTGTAAAAGGGGGGAAGCAGTGGCAGCCGGTTGGGCTGACACTTTGTGCTGATTGATGGTGCGCATGGTGGCATCGTTAAGTTTGTAGCCGCGCATCGCCAGCGCGCTTAACAGCGACAGCAGGCCGGGAACCACCGAAAACAGCGCCACGATGGCCATCATGGCGGCGGGTTGCTGATGCGGTGCCTGAGCGACGTAACCGCTCAGGCCAAGCGTCCAGCCGACAATCGCACCGCTGATGGCCATGCCCATTTTCAATACGGCGAGCAGAGTCGAGAAGACGGTGCCATCGAGGCGTTTTCCCTGACGATATTCACCGTAATCCACCACGTCGGCCATCATCACCCACATCAGCGTGGTGGTGACCTGATAGAAGCTGGAGACGATGAATGTCATGCCAACCAACAGCGCCAGCGAGCCGGGCAGGAACACGATGCTGATGCTTAGCACGCCAGCAGTAATGGCGCTGAGCGTAAAGGCGGTGATTTTGTTCAGGCGGCGCGTCAGCAGTTTCGCCAGCACGCTACCGACGCTTTTGCCGACAATATGCGCGGCCAGCAGCCACATGAAGAGGCTGGCATCACCCAGAAAATAGGTGACGTAGTACATCATCGCGCCGAGCCGCACCACGCCGAATGAGATATTGCAGAACACCAGCAACGCGACCACGCGCCACTGATCGTTACGCAGCAAATCGCGCAGATCGGCAAGAAAGTTGCCGTGGTTAGCGGGAGCATTGATGCGTTCGCGTGTATTGAGAAAACAGATAAAAAACAGCAGGGTTGCCAGCGTCGCCATTATCGACATTGCTGCGAAGTAACCGTCCAGTTTGTTACCGCCGCCCAGCAAGGTGGCGAGCGGGATCATCAGGAAAGTGGACATCGCGCCGCCCAGCGTGGCGAGGAAGAAGCGCCATGATTGCAGGGAGATGCGCTGATTATCATCGGCGGTGATAATCGCCCCCATCGAGCAGTAAGGAATATTGATGGCGGTGTACATCAGCATCATCAGGCTGTAGGTCACGGCGGCGTAAATCATCTTGCCAGTCAGCGACAGGCTTTCCGGCACCGCATAAATCAACATACAGCTGACGCCGAACGGTACCGCGAGCATCAATAGCCAGGGACGGAATTTGCCCCAGCGTGAACGGGTTCGGTCAGCCACCATCCCCATCGCCGGGTCGATCACCGCATCGGCGACGCGCGCCAGTAAAAACAGCGTGCCAACAAAGATTGCGGGCAAACCCACCACATCGGTGTAGTAAAAGGTGAGAAAAATAATGACGTTATCGATGGCGATATGGCTGGCCATATCACCGAGGCCGTAACTAAACTTTTCTTTAATGGATAAGCTTGCTTGCATAAAGATTCCCGCCTGTCTTTAAATCGCTTAAGTGCAATTGACGGTTAGTTATAGGTAGCGATGCTGATGGGAACAATTGCGGGATTTGTTACAGGTTTTATGTTTTTTAATTAATGTGATACGGGTAACAAGAATCACAGTAAAAATGCAACATGGCGGGAATAAGTGCTACGTATCGCGATAAATCAACAGGTTGAAAATTGAGCCATCCTGAAGGTGAGCATAAAAAAAGCACCGACGCGTTAATCATTCGGTGCTTTTTGTTTCGCCTGGCAGGCGAGAGATTTACTTCAGCGCAGCCAGCGCGGCATCGTAGTTTGGCTCTTCGGTGATTTCATTCACCAGCTCGCTGTAAATCACTTTATCGTTTTCATCCAGCACCACCACGGCACGCGCGGTCAGGCCTTTCAGCGGGCCATCAGCAATCGCCACGCCATAGTTTTCTTTGAACTCGGCGCCACGCAGGGAAGAGAGCGTGATCACATTGCTGACGTTCTCTGCGCCACAGAAGCGTGACTGGGCGAAAGGCAGGTCGGAGGAGATGCAGAGCACAACCGTGTTGTTCGCTTCACCTGAACGCTCGTTAAACTTACGCACCGATGCCGCACACACGCCAGTATCAATGCTTGGGAAAATGTTCAGAACTTTGCGTTTGCCTGCATAATTAGCCAGGGATACGTCAGTAAGATCTTTTGCGACCAGGTTGAAAGGTTTAGCTTGCTCGCCAACTTGTGGGAACTGGCCTGCAACCGGCACCGGATTGCCCTGAAAGTGAACAGTCTGAGACATGCGATTTCCTTTTTTAACGATGAAATATCTGACTTTTGGAACGTCAGAACAGGTATAGCGCTTGTTTATGACATAATTTTTAAGGGTTTACGAGCGCATTTCCTGGCGATAATCGAGCCGGCTCGCATTAAAGCGACGGATTTAAGGAGAAATAATGAGAACAGTGAAGAGTTATCCGGAAGCCTGGCCGTTACATTCGCCGTTTGTTATTTCGCGCGGCAGCCGCACCGAGGCGCATGTTGTGGTAGTGGAAATCGAGCAAGATGGCGTTAAAGGTGTTGGCGAAGCGACGCCTTACGCGCGCTACGGTGAAAGTGAGGAGTCGGTGCTCAAGCAGATCGCCTCGCAGCTAAGCGCGTTGCAAAGCGGCATGACGCGAGAAGCGCTGCAACAGGCGTTACCGGCGGGCGCGGCACGCAACGCGATTGACTGCGCAATGTGGGATCTGGCACGACAGCAGCAGGGCGAAAGTCTGGTGCAATTGTGCGCGGTGCAACTGGCTGAAGAGATTGTCACCGCACATACCATCAGCATCGATACGCCAGATGCGATGGCCAGCAGCGCGCAGGCGCTGTGGCAACATGGCGCGCGTTTATTGAAGATTAAAATGGACGATCACCTGATCAGCGAACGTTTGGTGGCGATACGCAGCGCGGTACCGGACGCGACTTTGATTGTCGATGCCAACGAATCCTGGCATGCCGAAGGCCTGGCGGCACGCTGTCAGCTGCTGGCCGACCTCAATGTCGCGATGCTGGAACAGCCGCTACCGGCCGCAGAAGACAGCGCGCTGGGCAACTTTATCCATCCGCTGCCAATCTGCGCCGATGAAAGCTGCCATACGCGTGAAAGCCTGCCGCAGCTGAAAGGGCGCTATGAGATGGTGAATATCAAGCTGGATAAAACCGGCGGATTAACGGAAGCGCTGGCGCTGGCAGAGGCGGCGCAGCAGCAGGGATTCGCGATTATGCTCGGCTGCATGCTCTGCACCTCGCGGGCGATTCGTGCGGCATTACCGCTTACGGCGCGCGCGACCTTCGCGGATCTCGACGGTCCAACCTGGCTTGCGGCCGATGTTGAACCGTCGCTGCATTTTTCTCACGGCGTACTCAAGCCGCTGGCTGCCAGCGCAGCAGATTGATCATCGCTTCCAGATAGACTTCGGTGGCTTCGTCCACCGAAATCGGCGGCATCTCGGCGGTAATGCATAACAGGCCGAGGTCGTCGCACCAGCTGCCAAACGAACCCGGCGTAGCATAACCCACGCTGCTCACCACCGGCAGCGCGGTCTGCTGCGCCAGCCACTGCGCTAATTCGCTGTGGTGCGGATCATCAATACAGGCCAGCGGTTCATGCCACGAAACCACCCAACGCGGTTTGATCTGATGAATCAGCTGGCACAGCGCGCGGGTTTCTGGTTCGGAAGAGGGCGCTGATCCGGTTGAAAGCACCACATCACGCTCATCCGCTTCGCTGTTCCAGCGATACACCGTGTCGCCATGCTGCCAGTTAGCGGCGGGGAAATTACGGTTGAGATCGACGCCATTGGCGTTGGCGCGCAGCCCCAACTGACAACCATCGGGATTGACCGCCAGAACAACGTGATGACGCCGCAGCGCGTCCGGCAAGGTGCGCATCGCGCCCGATAAGGTGGCAATCGCGGCATTCTCGTCGCCGTGCGTGCCAGCAATAATCAGCCCGCTTTCGGCATCGGCGGCGGGTGCCGGAAACCACAGCAGCGGTGCACCCAGCACCGATTGCCCGTATTGTTGCCAGACAGCGTCCAGCTTGCCGCGCAGCGGACGTGGATGGTATGACGACATGACGTTCCTCTATGAAATGCTTCCAACACCGCCAAAAGCCTTCTGGCGCTTAAGGTAAAAATGTGACCGGGAATCCAGCCTCAACATAACGGTAAATAGCCTGCGGGGAAATAGCTATATATCAATCAGCAATTTGCGATAAAGTGCCAAAAGTTGCTGGCGACACAATCTCTTCGCGGTCGCCATTTTTTTCGCGTAAAGGAGTGGTGATGAAACTAACGTTCCGCAAAACGCTGACTGCCTTAATTGTAGCCAGTGCTGTCTCACCCGCATTCGCCGCCAACGTGCCGTCGGGCGCACAGCTGGCCAGCACCCAGGAAATTGTTCGCCATATTAAAGATGAACCCGCTTCACTCGATCCGATGAAGGCGGTTGGCTTGCCAGAAATTCAGGTGATGCGCGATCTGTTTGAAGGGCTGACCAATCAGGACGCCCACGGAAAAATCGTGCCGGGCGTGGCGCTAAGCTGGAGCAGCAACGACAACAAAACCTGGATGTTTACCCTGCGCAAAGATGCGCGCTGGTCAAATGGTGAGCCGGTTACCGCGCAGGATTTTGTCTACAGCTGGCAACGTTTAGTTGAGCCGAAGAACAGTTCGCCGTTTGCCTGGTTCGCCGCCTTGAGCGGCATTGAAAACGCCGAAGCAATCACCAAAGGACAGATGAGCGCCGATAAGCTGGGCGTGACGGCAACCGATGCGACTCACCTTAAGGTGACATTGTCACGTCCTGTACCGTGGTTCCCGAGCATGGTCGCCAACGCCGCGATGTATCCAGTATCGAAGCAAGTGATTGAAAAAGAGGGCGACAGCTGGACATCACCGGGCAAGCTGGTGGGCAATGGCGCTTATCAGCTGCAGGATCGCGTGGTGAACGAAAAAATTGTATTGGTGCGCAACGCTAACTATTGGGATGACCAAAAATCGGTGCTGACGAAAGTCACGTTTATTCCGATTAATGAAGAATCCAGTGCTACCAAACGCTATCGTGCCAACGATATCGATATCACCGAATCCTTCCCGAAAAACATGTACGCGCTGCTGAAAAAAGAGTTGCCTGGTCAGGTGTATACGCCGGATCAGCTTGGCACCTATTACTACGCGTTCAATACCGAGAAAGGGCCAACCGCTGATGTACGCGTGCGCGAGGCGCTGTCGTGGAGCATCGATCGTCGCATCATTGCGGAGAAAGTATTGGGCACCGGCGAGAAACCGGCCTGGCACTTCACGCCGGACGTTACCGCCGGTTTCACCCCGATGAAGAGCTATCTGCAGCAACATAGCCAGCAGGAGCTGAACGCGCAGGCCAAAGCATTGCTGACAGCGGCAGGTTATGGACCGGGCAAACCGCTGCATTTGACGCTGCTCTACAACACCTCGGAAAGCCATCAGAAAATTGCTATCGCGGTGGCTTCAATGTGGAAGAAGAATCTTGGCGTGGATGTCACCTTGCAAAATCAGGAGTGGAAAACCTATATCGACAGCCGTAATAGCGGCAGTTTCGATGTGATCCGCGCGTCATGGATCGGCGATTATAATGAGCCTTCAACCTTCCTCAGTCTGCTGACCTCGACCCACACCGGCAATATCGCGCGCTTCCGCAGTGCGGATTACGATGCGGTGATCACCAAAGCCAGCACTGAAACCAGCGTGGCGGCGCGTAACACCGATTACAACAAAGCCGAGCAGATCATCGCCGATCAGGCGCCGATCGCGCCGATCTACCAATACACCAACGGCCGCTTAATCAAGCCGTGGGTGAAAGGTTATCCGATCACCAATCCTGAAGACGTGGCGTACAGCCGCGAGCTGTGGATTGAGAAGCATTAACCCCGCACATCCGCAGGCGGTGATTGTCACCGCCTGTCATCTTTGCTCACAGCCTGATGATTGCAACTGGTCTGCGCCACGCTAGACTGTATCGTATTGATTTTGATAGTGAGGCGAGTTCGTGAACGTCATTGAAGGAAAAGCGTTACAAGTATCCGATGCCATTGTGTCCTGTCAGTTGGATGGCGCAGGCGGCATGATTCCCATCGAAGATAAAGACGTCATCAACTGCGAACGTCCCTGCTGGTTGCACCTCAATTACACCCAACGGCAAAGTGCGGAATGGCTGCAAAACACGCCGCTGATCCCCGATTCGGTGCGTGATGCGCTGGCGGGCGACAGCATGCGGCCGCGCGTGACGCGGCTCGGTGACGGCTTCATGATTGTGCTGCGCAGCGTGAACCATAACGCCGATTCACGTCCCGATCAGCTGGTGGCGATGCGCGTATTTATCAACGATAAGCTGATTGTCTCGACGCGCCGGCGCAAAGTGTACGCCATTGATGCCGTGCTGACCGATCTACAACAAGGTAACGGTCCTGTTGACGGCGGCAGCTGGCTGGTGGATGTGTGCGATGCGTTAACCGATCACGCCAGCGAATTTATCGAAGAGATGCACGATAAAATTATCGAGCTGGAAGATGCGCTGATGAATCAGGAAGTACCAGCGCGCGGCGATTTGGCGCTGCTGCGTAAGCAGCTGATTGTGATGCGTCGTTATATGGCACCACAGCGCGATGTCTATGCGCGGCTGGCTATCGAGAAGATGGCGTGGATGAACGACGACGATCGTCGCCGTATGCAAGAAGTTGCCGATCGCTTAGGTCGCGGATTGGACGATCTCAATGCCGGCGTGGCGCGTACTTCGATTCTGGCGGATGAAGTGGCGTCAATACTTGCGGAATCGATGAACCGCCGCACTTATACCATGTCGTTGATGGCGATGATTTTTTTACCGGCCACGTTCCTTACCGGCTTATTCGGCGTCAACCTCGGCGGCATTCCGGGCGGCAATTGGGTGCTGGGCTTTACCGCTTTCTGCGTGCTGCTATTGGTGATGGTTGGCGGCGTGGCAATATGGCTGAAACGGCGGAAATGGTTGTAAGGCAGAAAAGCGGATTAAACCTGATCGATATCAATATCCCGCCAGCGCAATCGGGGCAAACTCTTCCCCGCAGGTGAATGCAACGTCAAGCGATGGGCGTTGCGCTCCATATTGTCTTACTTCCTTTTTTGAATTACTGCATAGCACATTTGATTCGTACGACGCCGGCTTATCCGCCGGCTTTTTTTTGTCCGCCTGGCTTGCTCGGCCAACCTTTCCTATGCTTAAAGGACATTCAGCGACAAGGAGAAGGGCATGCAAGAGATCATTGCCAGCGAACCGATTCCTACCGATCCACCACCGATTCCCGAACCGATTCCACAACCGCAGCCGATACCACCCGCACAGCCACCGCACGATCCCGAATTCCCACCGATCCAGGATCCTCCGCCGCACCGTTAATAAAAAAGGCGCGTAGCCGAAGCGACGCGCCTTTTTCACAGCAAAACCGATTACTTAATTTCCAGCACATCAAGACGTACGCTGAGATTCGGCGCATCATCCTCTTCTGGCTGCCAGCCCGCGGGCTGCACCGGCAAGCTTTCGCGATCAAACGCCAAATCACCGCCATCCACCACGGCATCACCGTGTTTGATGCCTTTGAAATCGAACAAATTAATGTCGGCCATGTGTGATGGCACCACATTCTGCATCGCGGTAAACATGGTTTCGATACGGCCCGGATAACGTTTATCCCAGTCACGCAGCATATCGGCAACCACCTGACGTTGCAGATTCGGCTGCGAACCGCATAGGTTGCACGGAATGATCGGGAACTGGCGCGCTTCCGCAAAACGAATGATGTCTTTCTCGCGGCAGTATGCCAGCGGACGAATCACGATATGTTTACCGTCATCGCTCATCAGTTTTGGTGGCATGCCTTTCATCTTGCCGCCGTAGAACATGTTGAGGAACATGGTCTGCAGAATATCGTCGCGATGATGACCTAAGGCGATTTTGCTACAACCCAACTCGGTGGCGGTGCGATACAGAATCCCCCGGCGCAAACGCGAACAGAGCGAGCAGGTAGTTTTGCCTTCAGGAATCTTATCTTTAACGATGGAATAAGTGTCTTCGTTAACGATGTGATACTCAACGCCCTGTTGTTCCAGATAGGCCGGCAAAATATGCTCCGGGAAACCGGGCTGTTTCTGGTCGAGATTCACCGCCACCAGCGAGAAGTTCACCGGCGCGCTCTGCTGCAAATTACGCAGGATCTCCAGCATGGTGTAGCTGTCTTTACCACCAGACAGACAAACCATGATGCGATCGCCTTCTTCAATCATGTTGAAGTCAGCAATGGCTTCGCCAACGTTGCGACGCAAACGCTTCTGCAGTTTGTTGAGGTTGTACTGCTCTTTTTTTGTTACTTCTTGATTTTCTGACATTATTTTCACGCTTGAGAGTGAAGGCGAGGGCCGTTAGCGGCTGAAGCAATCTTCAACGGTAATAAACCCTATAAACATGACTGCGTATGGTACGGATTGCGGGCGCGAATGCTAGCCTGAAGTGATCTCTTTTCTGATGATAACTCATTGCGCTTGAGACAAAGGCGCACACTTTGTCAGAACAATCTGGCTATTTATTGATCTGGGCAAATATTTACCTCATCTGGGCCTGACAGGATGGCCGAAGTGCTTTTTTTACTTTCTTTAGGTGAGGAGCGGCAAATGCAAACGTACGATATGGTTTTTGAAGAGGCATGTCGGCTGGTGGGGCAATGTTATCTGGAGCTGGCACAGCGTGGCGCAGCAACCGAAAAAGAGGTGTTAGCCAGCGAGTTGCGCAATCTACAGTTGCGCTATCGTGAACTCACCGGTTCACCGAATCGGGCCGTAGAGATGGCCATCGTTCAGCTCAAGCCGTGTTAATCCATCAACATTAACCCAGCAAAGAAACGCCCGGCAATCGCGCCGGGCTTTTTCATCTACTCGCTTTTCTCGGTTTTCCCGGCTAACTCGGCCAGCCGCTGATAACGCTGACTGGCGGCTTCCGTTGCATCACGCCACAGCTGCGACGCTTCTTCTGGCCGCTGAGTTTGCAATTGGCGGAAACGCTGCTCGTTCATTAATGCTTGTTCGAGTTCCGAGGTCGGCGGACGCGAATCCAGCGCCAGCGCGGCTTTACCTTGCTCGGCGCGTCGAGGATCAAAACGATAAAGCGGCCAGAAACCGCTGGTGGTCAGCAGGCGCATCTGTTCGTGGCTATAAGCCAGATCGTAGCCATGCTCTTCACACGGGCTGTAAGCGATGATCAGCGAGGGTCCCGGCCAGGCTTCCGCTTCCTGAATCGCTTTCACGGTTTGATTGAGCTGCGCGCCCAGCGAAATCTGCGCCACATACACATGCCCATACAGCAGCGTCGACATGCCGAGATCCTTACGCGCCTTGCGTTTCCCCTGTTCGCCAAACTTGGTCACCGCGCCGAGCGGCGTCGCTTTTGATGCCTGGCCACCGGTATTGGAGTAACACTGCGTATCCAGCACCAGCACGTTGACGTTTTCGCTCAGGCTCATCACGTGATCGAGGCCGCCGTAGCCAATGTCGTACGCCCAACCATCGCCACCAATCAGCCAGACCGATTTCGCCACCAGCGCATCCGCTGCTTCGTTTAACGCTTTGGCTTCAGGCTGCGGTGAAGCCGCTAGTAGGGCGCGCAGCTGTGTAATCTGCTCGCGTCGTTGCGAGATGGTGACGTTGTCACCTTTTAATGCGTCAACCAATGCCGCCGGTAGCTGCGCAGCGCATTGATCCAGTAATCTCAGCGCGCGCTGTTTCTGCTGGTCGACGCTCAAGCGGAAGCCCAGACCAAATTCGGCATTATCTTCAAACAGCGAATTTGCCCACGCCGGACCGCGACCTTCAGCATTGGTGGTGTAAGGCGTGGAAGGCAGATTACCGCCATAAATGGAGGAGCAGCCGGTGGCATTGGCAATCAGCAGGCGATCGCCATACAGCTGCGTCAGCAGTTTGATATAGGGCGTTTCCCCGCAGCCCGAGCAGGCACCGGAATATTCAAACAGCGGCGTAATCAGCTGCGAGGTGCGGATATCAATACGTTCCAGCTGCTCGGCGGTGATCTCCGGCAGCGCGAGGAAGGCAGCGTAATTGACCTTTTCCGTCTCAACAAGCTCCAGGCGTGATTTCATGTTGATGGCTTTGATTTCTGGATGCTGGCGGTCGCTGGCCGGACAGACTTCCACACACAGATTGCAGCCGGTGCAATCTTCAGGCGCCACCTGCAGCACGTATTTCTGTCCGCGCATATCGCGCGATTTAACATCCAGTGAAGCGAGCGAAGCTGGCGCATCTTCCAGTGCTGCAGGATCAACCACTTTGGCGCGAATCGCCGAGTGCGGGCAGGCGGCGACGCAATGGTTGCACTGCGTACAGAGTTCGGGCTGCCAGATCGGCACGGCTTCGGCGATATTGCGCTTTTCCCATTGCGTGGTGCCAACTGGCCAGGTTCCATCAGGCGGCAGCGCCGAAACCGGCAGTTTATCGCCAAGGCCGGCCAGCATCGCTGCGGTGACGGTTTTGACGAAATCCGGCGCGCTATCGGATACCACCGGCGGGCGATGCGGACTGCGATCGTCTACCGGTTGCAGCGGCACCGTCTGTAGCGCTTGTTGTGCCATCGCCAGCGCTTGCCAGTTTCGCTGCACAAGCTCTTCGCCTTTGCTGCTGTAGCTGCGCGCAATGGCGTTTTGCAGTTCAGTTAACGCGCTATCGCCCGGCAAAATCTGGGTCAGCTGGAAAAAGGCCATCTGCATCACGGTGTTGATGCGTGCGCCCAGCTGGCATTCGCGCGCGATACGCGCAGCGTTGATCACATAAAATCGCGCCTGTTTATCGTTGAGCTGGCTCTGCACTTCCTGCGGCAGGCGCGGCCACACTTCCTCAGCGCTGTAGGGCGTATTGAGTAGAAAAATCCCGCCCGGTTTAAGCTGATCGAGCATCGAATACTTATCGATAAACTGCAGCTGATGGCAGCCAATGAAATCGGCTTGCTGAATCAAATAGGCGGATTGAATCGGATATTCACTGACGCGCAGATGGGAAATCGTCAGGCCGCCGGCTTTCTTCGAGTCGTAGACGAAATAGCCCTGCACCTGCCACGGCGTGGCGTTACCGATTATCTTCAGGTTATTTTTACTGGCGCTGACGCTGCCGTCGCTGCCCAAACCATAAAACAGCGCTTCAAGCCGTGCGCGATTCGGCACGATGTTGGCTTCCAGCGGCAGCGAAAGATGGGTGACGTCGTCGTAAATGCCGACGGTAAAACGCGCTGGCGGTGTTTCGCGCAGCAAGGCACGAAACACTGCCAGCACCGCATCGGGTGCGAACTCTTTCGATGACAAACCATAGCGACCGCCGATCACCTTCGGCAGCGACGCCCGCTCGCCACGGCTGTAAGCTTCAGCCAGCGCGGTCATCACATCCAGGAATAGCGGTTCGCCGAGCGCGCCGGGCTCCTTGGTGCGATCGAGCACCGCAATCCGCTGGGCGGAAGCGGGGATCTTTTGCAGCAAATGCGCCGCCGAAAACGGGCGATAGAGGCGCACTTTCACCAGCCCGACTTTCTCGCCGCGCTGCAGCATCTCATCAATCGCCTCTTCAGCCGTGCCGCAGCCGGAGCCCATCATCACCATTACGCGCTCGGCCTGCGGATGGCCATAAAACTCAAACGGCTGATAATGGCGGCCGGTATTTTCGCCAAACGCGGTCATTGCAGCCTCAACGTGCTGGGTGCAATCGTCATACCAGCGGTTGGTGGCTTCGCGTGACTGAAAATAGGTATCAGGATTGGCGGATGTGCCACGAATCGTTGGGCGATCCGGCGTTAATGCACGAGCGCGATGGGCGTTAATTGCCTCGGCGGGCATCAGCGCCTGCAAGGTTTCATCGCTGATCGGCACGATCTTGTTGATCTCGTGCGAGGTGCGGAAGCCATCGAAGAAGTGGATAAACGGGATGCGGCTATTCAGTGAGGCGATTTGTGCAATCAGGGCAAAATCCTGCGCTTCCTGCACGCTGGAGGCGCAGAGCTGCGCGCAGCCGGTTTGTCGTACTGCCATAACATCGGAGTGATCGCCAAATATCGACAGCGCGTGCGTCGCCACGGTCCGCGCCGCGACGTGCAGCACAAACGGCGTCAGCTGGCCCGCCAGTTTGTAGAGCGTCGGGATCATCAACAGCAATCCCTGCGAAGAGGTAAACGTGGTTGAGAGTGCGCCAGTTTGCAGCGCGCCGTGCACCGTGGCAATCGCGCCGCCTTCAGATTGCATCTCGACCACGCGCGGCACATCGCCCCAGATATTACGGCGGCCTTCGCCGGACCAGCTATCCGCCAGCTCGGCCATGGTTGAGCTGGGCGTGATGGGATAAATGGCAATCACTTCGCTGGTGCGGAAGGCGACTGAAGCCACTGCACCGTTACCGTCGACGGTAATCATAAATCGTCCTTTGCTACGCTGAGAAACCCGCAAACTTTACGGGGGTTATCAGTTCAGTTTAGCAAAGGGCTTGGACGCGACTTTTTCATCTGTGTGCTAGCGAGATGGCAGCGCACCGCAATCTAACATTGATGATTTTTACATCATCTCTAGCGATTGAACGCCTTTGATTTCCATCACTTTGTCATAGATATTATGCATTGGTGTACGTCGTGACAACGTCACCTCAACGCTCAGTTCGCACAGACCAACCTCTTCATCACGGTTCACTACGGCGATGTGACCGTAGCGCACATTTTCGCGTTGCAGCACCAGCAGCACCAGCGGCACGCTTTTCGGTTTGAGGTGCACCAGCAGCGTATGGTGACGGCCAATCAGCCAGTGACTGATGCGACGGAACGTCTCCAGCACCACCAGCGCCAGCACGGTGCCGTAGATACCGATTTCATACATGCCGCTACCGATCACCAGACCAATCGCCGCCGTCACCCATAAACCGGCGGCGGTGGTGAGACCTTTCACCACTTGCTTTTGAATGATGATGGTACCGGCGCCGAGGAAGCCCATGCCGCTCACCACCTGCGCCGCAATACGGCTGGGATCGAGCGCTACATGGTCGCTGACTAACATATCGGCAAAGCCATATTTCGATACCAGCATAAACATCGCGCTACCGATACCGACCAGGATATGGGTGCGCAAACCGGCCTCTTTGGCGCGCAGCTGCCGCTCTAGCCCAATCAGTCCGCCGAGAATTCCAGCCAGCGCGATGCGGATAAGCATATCCGTCAACATCGTTCTCTCCTTAGTTATTGAAAAACAAACCCTCTGCCGGGCGAAAAGGGCGGAAACGTCTCAAACAGGATAATTCTGCTTGCAAACAATGAAATTAAATTTTGTAAAAAGCTGTGTCGCCTATCGATCCCTCAGCGCACCTGACATATGCTGGTGCGACTTTTTCGCTCAATCCCCGGAGCCCCATCGATGAAAGCCGCTCTCTTCCTGCTGGCTGGCGCCACCTTGTTACTTTCTGCCTGCAGCAGTAACAGTGACAACGAACCGCCGCAACAAGCTACTGCCGCCCACGTACAACCGCGCGTTGTGATGTCATCAATGGCTGAAGTGAATTGCAGTAATGCCGGGGGATCGCTGGCGTTTTCGCGTCAGTTAGACGGTTCACGCATCGGTATGTGCCAGTTGGCGAATGGTCGTCGCTGTGACGAACAGGCGCTGATGGGTGGAAGCTGCGCCCGCTAAGGCAGGCGCAGAAGGGTTAGGCGGTGACCTGATTCGGGCTGATTTCGCCGCGTTCCAGCTGTTGCAAGTTGCTGAGCGTGGTTTCTGAAATTGCCGTCAAGGCTTCGGCGGTCAGGAAAGCCTGATGGCCGGTGAACAGCACGTTGTGACAGGCCGACAGACGACGGAACACATCATCCTGAATCACGTCATTCGATTTGTCTTCAAAGAACAGATCGCGCTCGTTTTCATACACATCCATTCCCAGCGAACCAATCTTCTGCTGCTTAAGCGCATCAATTGCCGCTTGTGAATCAATCAAACCGCCACGGCTGGTGTTGATGATCATCACGCCATCTTTCATTTGGCTGAACGCCTGCGCGTTGAGCAGATGGTGGTTTTCCGGCGTAAGCGGACAGTGCAGCGTAATCACATCGGCTTCAGCGAACAGCGTTTTGAGATCGACATATTCCGCGCCCAGCTCCAGCGCCGCCTGGCTTGGATAGGGATCGAACGCTAACAGGCGCATGCCAAATCCCTTGAGAATACGCATCGCCGCGATACCAATCTTGCCGGTTCCGACCACGCCCGCGGTTTTGTTATGCATGTTGAAACCGGTTAAGCCATCCAGCGAGAAGTTTGCGTCGCGCGTGCGTTGATAGGCGCGGTGAATGCGACGATTCAGCGTCATCATCAGGCCAACCGCATGTTCCGCTACCGCTTCTGGCGAATATGCCGGGACGCGCACCACGTTTAAGCCGAGCGCTTTCGCCGCCGCCAGATCGACGTTATTGAAACCGGCACAGCGCAGCGCAACGTGCTTCACGCCCAGCGCCGCCAACTCTTCAAGCACCTCTTTGCTGGCATCATCGTTGACGAAAATACACACCGCATCACAGCCCGCGGCGTTCTTTGCCGTCGCCGGTGTCAGCAGGAAGTCAAAAAACTGCAGCTCAAATCCGTAGCTGTCGTTGACGTGTTCAAGGTATTTTTGGTCGTAATGCTTGGTGCTGTAAACCGCAACTTTCATTGTTTCGCTCCTGAAAAATGCAACGTCGGTATCACAACAGGATAACGTTTTCCGCGTCATTTTGCTGTGCTTCAGCCAGACTATGTCGCTAACACCTTCATTTGCCGGACGTAACATGCCATCATTTGGCTCCTCGTCAGGATTGTGTAAAGAACAGGAACGTTAACTGCCATGACGCGTGGCCTTCGCCGAACACTTGCTGCGCTGCTGGCGCTGATACTGCTGCTATTGGGATTGCTGCTGACGCTCACGCAATGGTTGCCGCGTCTGGCCGGTATCTGGCTGCCTGAAAACACCCGAGTGGAACTCAACGGCACGCCGCGCTGGCAGCAAGGCGCGCTGCATTTCCCGGCGGTGCGCTATTTGGCGGGCGATTGTGTACTGGCAAACGTCAGCGATGCGGCGCTCGGCTGGCAGCAAAAGCGCTGGCAACTTAGCGCGGGAGAAGTCCAACTCAATAGCGACTGCCTGCAATCGCTGCCGCACAGCGAAGCGAGCGGTGCGCCGCGCAGCCTGGCTGACTGGCAGAAAATGTTGCCTGGCGCCGATGTCCACCTGCAAAAAATCACCATTCTGCCGTGGCAACAATATGCCGGCCGTTTCGATCTCACCTTAAATAACGATGTGCAGCGGCTGCATTATCAGGGCGACAACCTGAGTGTGGATGCGCGTTTGCAAGGCCAGCTGCTGCAGATTGCCCAGCTGCAGCTCAGTCATCCTTTACTGCCCAAACCGCTCAACCTGCATGGCGATGTCACCTTGCCAACCTTTGCCGATGGCTTGCCGGTAGCGGGCGAACTCAGCGCTGACCTCAATATTGTGCAGTGGCCGCAGCCGCTGGCGCTGGCGCTCAACTGGCAGCAACAGCAAGGCACCCTGACGGTGACACAGCAGGATGACGATCAGCCGCTGCTGCAGCTGCCGTGGCAGGTCGATGAGCGGCAGATTCGTATTACGCAAGGTCAATGGCGTTGGCCGCAGGCCGATCAGCCGCTATCAGGTGGCATGGCGCTAACGCTGGAAAACTGGCAGCAAGGACTGGAAAACACGCTGGTCAGCGGGCGATTTAATTTGCTGACGCAAGGGCGCGGCGGCAAAGGCAATCTGGTATTAAGCGTTGGCCCGGGCAAACTGAGCATGGTCGATAGCGCCTTGCCGTTCCAGTTGACCGGCGAGAGCAAATTCGCCGATCTGCAGCTGTTTGGTAGCATGCCGGGCTTACTGCACGGCGTGCTGACCGATCCGCAATTGACCCTGAAACAAGGCGCGCTGCTGCGTTTGCGCGGTCGCTTGCTCTCAACGCTGGAAGTGGATGAAGCGCGCTGGCCGCTGGCGGGCGTGACGGTGGCGTCGAGCGGAATTAATGGTCGCCTGCAGGCAATACTTAAGGCACACGATCCCAGCTTTGGTCGTTTCAGATTGCATCTCGATGGCCGCGCCAGCGATTTCTGGCCCGACAGCGGCGTGTGGAACTGGCGTTATTGGGGGGACGGCCTGATCGAGCCGCTCACCGCCAAATGGGACGTGAAGGGCACCGGCAGCTGGCAGGACACTTTGATCAGCCTCGACACGCTGAATACCGGTTTCGATCAGCTGGCGTACGGCATGGTGCAAGTGGCTAAACCGCGCCTGACGCTCAATGCGCCGGTGCGCTGGCAGCGCGATCCCTCGCATCCGGCGTTTAACGGTGGCTTCACGCTCAAATCCGGTCAAACCCAGTTCAGCTACGGCGGCTGGCTGCCGCCATCAGAACTTAATTTTGAAGCCAAAGGCAGCGATCCCAGCCAGTTTATCTGGCGCGGTCAGCTGACGGCGGAGGATATTGGCCCGGTACGCGTGCATGGCCGCTGGGACGGCGAACGTCTGCGCGGCGAAGCCTGGTGGCCGGCGCAATCTTTGACGGTGTTCCAGCCGCTGCTCAGCAGCGATTTAAAAATGCGTATCCAATCGGGTGAACTGCGCGCGCAGGTGGCATTCTCGGCGGCCAGCGAGCAGGGCTTTGAAGCGGGCGGTCACTGGACGGTGAAAAACGGCAGCCTGTGGATGCCGGACAGTGAAATCAACGGCATCGATTTCTCGCTGCCGTTCCGGCTGAAGGATCATCAATGGCAGCTTGGACGGCGCGGCCCGGTTTCACTGCGTATCGCCGAAGTAAAAAATCAGTTCTCGCTGCAAAACATCACCGCCGATTTGCAAGGTCACTATCCATGGCAGGAGCGCCAGCCGTTAACGCTCAGCAACGTCAATCTCGATCTGTTAGGCGGACACGTCAGCATGCCCGAACTGCGCATGCCACAGCATCAAGCGGCGCGCGTCTCGCTGAAGGAGATCAATCTCAGCAAGCTGGTCAGCGCGATCAAACCCAAGCAGTTTGCCATGTCTGGCAAGGTCAATGGCGAATTGCCGCTGTGGGTGAATAATCCGCAATGGCTGGTTGAAAAGGGCTGGATCGCCAACAGCGGTCCGCTCACCTTCCGGCTGGATAAAGATATGGCGGACGCGATTGTCAGCAATAACTTTGCGGCCGGAGCGGCGCTGGATTGGCTGCGCTACATGGAAATCTCGCGTTCATGGGCCACTATCGATCTGGATAACTTCGGCAATCTAATCATGCAATCGGAAGTGAAAGGCGTTAGCCAGTTCAGTAACCGCCGACAGACCGTTAATCTGAACTACCGGCATCAGGAAAATTTGTTCCAGCTGTGGCGCAGCCTGCGCTTTGGCGATAATTTGCAATCCTGGGTGGAGCAAAATGCCACCTTACCCTCGAAGAAGGATCCCCAACCATGAGCCTCAGGGCATTACTGGTGCTGGCAGCCTGGCTGCCGCTGATTGGCTGCGTGCCGCGCATTGAAGTTGCGGCGCCGAAAGAGCCCATCACCATCAATATGAACGTCAAAATTGAGCATGAGATTCACATCAAGGTGGATAAAGATGTGGAAGCGCTGCTGAAGAATCAGAGCGGACTGTTTTGAGGAGAAGCATGATGAAACGCAAGGGGATCGCGCTGCTTGCGGCGCTGCTGCTGATGCCGTCTGCCTGGGCGCTCACGCTGGATGAGGCGCGTCAACAGGGGCGCGTGGGCGAAACGCTCAGCGGCTATGTGGCGGCGCGTCAGCAGGACGAAGAAACGCTGGCGCTGGTCAAGCGCATCAACGATGGCCGCCTGCAGCAATATCAGCGCGTGGCGCAGCAAAATAACCTGACTGCCAGCGAAGTGGCGCGCATCGCCGGCGAAAAGCTGGTGAACCGCGCAGGTAGCGGCGAGTATGTGCGCGGCATCAATGGGCAGTGGCTGCGTAAGTAAGGTTTATCCGCAGATAATCTTTTTGGGAGCTTAAAATGCCAATGCCTCAAACGACAACGGATGCACAGAAGCGCGCCTTAATCGCCGGTTCAGTGGGCAATTTCATTGAATGGTACGAGTTTGCGGTTTATGGCTTTCTCGCGACGGTGATCGCGCAGAACTTCTTTCGCCTGCAAGGCGA
The DNA here is from genome assembly GCF_002858935.1 of Pantoea endophytica. GTDB lineage: Bacteria > Pseudomonadota > Gammaproteobacteria > Enterobacterales > Enterobacteriaceae > Pantoea > Pantoea leporis. The sequence continues at coordinate 318,900 of NZ_PJRT01000033.1, forward strand.
AGCCGAGCTGACCGGCATTATTTTGACCTACGCTTCCTTCGCCATCGCCTTTTTCTTCCGTCCGTTGGGCGCAATATTTTTTGGCCGCATGGGCGATCGTATTGGGCGCAAGCCGACGCTGATTTTTGTCTTGATCATGATGACGCTGGTAACGACCGCGATCGGCATTATTCCCACCTATGCCAGCATTGGCGTGGCGGCGCCGCTGATCATTACCGGTCTGCGTATTCTGCAGGGCTTGTTTGCTGGGGGGGAATACGGCGGTGCGGTGTCACTGATGACAGAGTTTGCCCCCAAAGGGCAGCGAGGACGTTACGGTGCCTGGCAATCATTCACCGTGGCGTTGGGCCTGCTGGCGGGCGCTGGCATTGTCGCGTTGCTGTCGGCGGTGTTGAGTGTGGATCAGATGCACAGTTGGGGCTGGCGCATTCCCTTCTTCCTCGCCTTGCCGATGGGGATGGTGGCGCTGTGGCTGCGCTATAGCATGGAAGAAACGCCCAGCTTCGTGCGTCAGCAGCAAACGCAAAAAGCGCATCAGCCAATGGCGGTCAGCGCCAGTTTTGGCGCGACGCTCAGGATTATCTTGCTGGCAATCAGCCGCGTGATGGTGTGGTCAGCGGCGGGCTATACCTATCTGGTGATCATGCCAACCTATCTGCAATCTTCGCTGCACACCGGCTTTAACCAGGCGCTATTGATTGCGGTGATCTCCAATCTTGGCTTTGCCGCCACCATCATTCCAGCGGGCATGCTTAGCGATAAAATCGGACGCCGCAGCGTGATGGTTATCGCGGCATGTTTGTTGCTGGTGCTGGCATTACCGTTATTGAAAGTGTTGCAGGCCGATTCCTCAACGCTGTTGATCAAGGCGCTGGTGGTGTTTGTGGCGGGTGGAATTGTGGGATTGCTGGCAGGACCGGGCCCGGCAATGTTAGCTGAAATGTTCCCCACGCGCGTCCGCTATACCGGGCTGGGGCTGGCCTATTCACTCTCTAACGCAGTTTTCTCGGGGTGTGCCGGACTGATTATCACCTCCCTGATTAAGCAAACGGGGAATCTGGATATCCCCGCCTGGTACATCATGGTCACGGCTGCAATCAGTATTCCGGCGCTGATGACGCTAAACAAAAAAGACCATCTGCGTTCGCTGGATGAAGCAGATGGTTGAAGACGCTAGCGTGTTGCCAGTTGCTTAACCGCTTCATGCACCGGCACTTCACCGCCGGTTAACTCAATGATCACCCGGCTGACCGCCGGTTGATCAATGATTTCAGCCAGCGTTGCCGCCACGTCATCGCGAGGAATATCGCCATACGGGATGGCCAAACCAGCACGCACCCGGCCTTGGCCTTGCTCATCCGTTAGCGTGCCGGGGCGTAAAATCACCCAATCCAGATCGCTTTGCGCCAGCTCGACATCGGCTGCTTTCTTCACGCGCATGTAATTTTCGAAGCTGGCGGAGAGGTTTTTGTTTCTGCCGGCTTCAGGGAAAGCCGACACCAGCAGAAAGCGTGAGATGCCGGCCTGCTGCGCGGCAGCAACTGCGGTAGTTAATCCTTTGCCATCAATGGCGTTCGTCATCTCTTCACCGCCTTTGCCACCGGCACCGGCGGTGAAGACCACCACATCGCTGCCCTTCATCAGCGCGGCCAGCGATGTTGCGTCCAGCGCGGTTAAATCGCCGTTAACCGGCTCCGCACCCCGTTCACGCAAAGGCTGCTCCTGTTCTGCTTTGCGAAACAGCGGGCGCGCAACGTGCCCGTTTGCGGCCAGCAGTGATGCCAGACGACGGCCAATGTTGCCTGCGCCGCCAATGATAAATACCTTGGACATGAGTACCTCTTAAATTGCGTGGATAACAGCGAGTCAGTATAGCCAACGTCAATCTGCGGGGAAAAAGCAGCGCAGCTTTTGCCTTTCGCGTCCGTGCTGATCCATATTCTCCACCGCCAGCCATTGGCTTAAGGCCTGCTGAATCGGCGGCCATTCGCCATCAATGATTGATAACCAATCGGTATCGCGATTGCGCTGTTTGCGCGTCATTGCCTGACGAAAGCGGCCTTCAAAGGTAAAGCCGATGCGTTCAGCGGCGCGTCGGGAAGCCAGATTTAGGGAGTCACAACGCCACGCCACGCGGCGATAACCGAGCGCGAAGGCCTGCTGCAACAGCAGATATAACGCTTCAGAGCCCAATACGTTGCGCTGCATCAGCGGCGACCAGGTCACATGGCCAATCTCAATCGCGCCGTTCTGCACGTCGATATTGGCGAAACAGACCGCGCCAACCGCTTGCTGATTAGCCTGATCGATCACCGCATAACTGACCAATCCACGGTCACCTATTTTGTTAGCAATCCAATCGTTCATCTCGGCTAACGATTGCGGCTGCGATGCGCCAAGCCAGGTCCAGTCGCGATCGTCGGGTGCCAGCAAAAAGGCGGCAAACAGAGCGGGCGCGTGATTGAGTTGAAGCGGTGTGAGATGGCAAAAGCGGCCAGTGAGAATAGCAGCGGGCGGGAAGATTGCGGGTTGCCAGTCGGGTAGCGCAAAACCGATAGGCTGACCATATTGATTGTGTTGTGTCACTTCATCTCCTTTCGCTGTGCTGAAAATAACAGCAAAAAAAATGCCCGCCAGTTAAGCCTGACGGGCATTGATCATGCGAAAAAAATGATTACGCAGCAACAATTTGTTTGATGGCGTCTTTTGCATCGTTAGCCGCTTTGGTCGCCACTTCTGGACCATAAGCGATGCCTTCCGCGAACACGAACTCCACGTTAGTGATACCGATGAAGCCGAGGAACAGCTTCACGTATGGGGTCAGCAGATCGCTGGCCGTATCTTTATGGATGCCGCCACGGCTGGAGAGGATCACCGCACGTTTGCCGGTCACCAGACCTTCCGGGCCTGCTTCGGTGTAACGGAAGGTCACGCCAGCGCGGGCAATCAGATCGAAGTAATTTTTCAACTGAGTTGGAATGTTGAAGTTGTACATGGGTGCGGCAATAACCACGGTGTCATGGGCTTGCAGTTCAGCAATCAGCTCATCGGAGAGAGACAGCGCTTCCTGCTGACGTGGTGACAGTGGGGCATCGGATGGGCGCAGCGCGCCAACCAGCTCACCATCCAGCACCGGAATCGGCTGCGCGGCTAAATCACGTACGGTAACCGAGTCATCTTTAGCGCGTGCTTCGTCAGCGTAGAAGTCAGCCAGTTGATTTGACTGAGAGTAACCAGCGAGGATGCTTGATTTCAGAACTAAAACTTTGCTCATGGTATTTTCCTGTGCGTTACGCGGTTGGCTTACCGCTCAATGCTTTACACTGTACGGAGTTAGCCCGCGAGGTAAAAGCGCAATATTTCGAGATCAATGTTCGAAATAATTGAATAACCTCGCACGTCCCGTTCAGGCAGGTGTTCCAAATTGTGTTATGATGCCGACCATTAATTGCTTGAATCCGCCGGGAAATCATCTGCCCGCTGCAACAACAGGTACGCATCGCTATGTCATCATCCGACTCTTCACCTTTAGCCTCCCTTTGGCCGCGGCTCGATAATCTGACGCTGCGCGACAGTCAACGTCTGCGACGTCGACTGCTGGGCGCTGCAAAGGTGAAAAATCCTGCGGCGCAGCAGGGCATTGTGGCTGAACTGGAGCCGGAATTTGTCGCGGCGGAGCAACGCCTGGCGCAGCGCACGGCGGCGACACCGCGCATCACTTTCCCGGACAACCTGCCGGTAAGTCAGAAGCAGCAGGACATTGCCGATGCGATCAGTCAGCATCAGGTGGTGATCGTTGCGGGTGAAACCGGATCGGGTAAAACCACGCAGCTGCCGAAAATCTGCCTGGCGCTGGGGCGCGGGGTTAAAGGGCTGATTGGTCATACTCAGCCGCGTCGTCTGGCGGCGCGCACCGTGGCCAACCGCATTGCCGATGAGCTGGAAACCTCGCTCGGCGGCACCATCGGTTACAAGGTGCGCTTTAACGATCAGGTGAGCGAAACCACCCAGGTTAAGCTGATGACCGACGGTATCCTGCTGGCAGAAATCCAGCAGGATCGCCTGTTGCTGCAGTACGACACCATCATTATCGATGAAGCACACGAACGCAGTCTGAACATCGATTTCCTGCTCGGCTATCTGCGCGAACTGTTGCCGCGTCGTCCCGACTTAAAAGTCATTATCACGTCAGCGACCATCGATCCGCAGCGCTTCTCACGCCATTTCCACAATGCGCCGGTGATTGAAGTGTCCGGCCGGACGTATCCGGTCGAAGTGCGTTATCGCCCAATGGTGGAAGAGGCTGACGACACCGATCGCGATCAGCTGCAGGCGATTTTCGATGCGGTCGATGAGCTGGGCCAAGAGAGCCGCGGCGATATCCTGATCTTTATGAGCGGCGAGCGCGAAATCCGCGATACTGCCGATGCGCTGATGAAGCGCGATATTGCGCACACCGAGATTCTGCCGCTGTATGCGCGCCTGTCGAACGCCGAGCAAAACCGCGTGTTCCAGTCGCACAGTGGACGCCGCATCGTGCTGGCGACCAACGTGGCGGAAACCTCGCTGACCGTGCCTGGCATCAAATATGTTATCGATCCTGGCACCGCACGTATCAGCCGCTACAGTTTCCGCACTAAAGTGCAGCGCTTGCCGATTGAGCCGATTTCGCAGGCTTCCGCTAATCAGCGAAAAGGGCGCTGCGGCCGCGTTTCGGAAGGTATCTGTATTCGCCTCTATTCCGAGGATGATTTCCTCAGCCGTCCGGAATTTACCGATCCTGAAATTCTGCGTACTAACCTCGCGTCGGTGATTCTGCAGATGACCGCGCTGGGACTGGGCGATATTGCTGCCTTCCCATTTGTCGAAGCACCGGACAAGCGCAATATTCAGGATGGCGTGCGCCTGCTGGAAGAGCTGGGCGCCATCACGCTGAGTGAAGACGAAACCTACAAGTTGACGCCTTCGGGCCGCCAGCTCGCGCAGTTGCCAGTCGATCCGCGTATGGCGCGCATGGTGCTGGAAGCGCAAAAATTTGGCTGCGTACGTGAAGCGATGATCATCACCGCGGCGCTATCGATTCAGGACCCGCGCGAGCGTCCTTCGGATAAAAAGCAGGCATCTGACGAAAAACATCGTCGTTTTGAGGATAAAGAGTCCGATTTCCTCGCCTTCGTGAATTTGTGGAATTACCTGCAGGAGCAGCAAAAAGCGCTCTCCAGCAATCACTTCCGCCGCTTGTGTAAAACCGAGTTCCTTAACTATCTGCGCGTGCGTGAATGGCAGGATATCTACACGCAACTGCGTCAGGTGGTGCGGGAACAGGGGATGCCGGTCAACAGCGAACCCGCGCCGTATCGTGAAGTGCACTGCGCTTTGCTCACCGGCTTGCTGTCGCATATTGGTCAGAAAGATAACGACAAGCAGGAGTTTACCGGCGCTCGCAACGCGCGCTTCGCCATCTTCCCCGGTTCCGGGCTGTTTAAGAAGCCGCCGAAGTGGACCATGGTGGCGGAACTGGTGGAAACCAGCCGTTTATGGGGCCGCGTTGCCGCCCGTATCGATCCGGAATGGATCGAACCGCTGGCGCAGCATCTGATTAAACGCAGTTACAGCGAACCGCACTGGGAAAAAGCACAGGGCGCGGTGATGGCGACGGAAAAAGTGACGCTTTACGGCCTGGCAATTGTGCAGGCGCGTAAGGTTAATTACAGCCGCATCGATCCGCAACTGAGCCGCGAGCTGTTTATCCGTCATGCGCTGGTGGAGGGCGATTGGCAGACGCGTCACGCGTTCTTCCGCAATAACCTGAAACTGCGCAACGAAATTGAAGATCTGGAGCACAAATCGCGTCGACGCGACATTCTGGTCGATGATGAAACGCTGTTCGCTTTCTACGATCGCCGCATCGGCAGCGACGTGGTGTCTGCACGCCATTTCGATAGCTGGTGGAAGCAAGCCAGCAAAGAAAATCCGGATCTGCTGAGCTTTGATAAGCAAATGCTGATCAAAGACGGCGCGGACAAAGTCAGCCAGCTCGATTACCCCAACTTCTGGCATCAAGGCGACCTGAAACTCAAACTGAGCTATCAGTTTGAACCGGGCGCGGATGCCGATGGCGTGACGGTGCACATTCCGCTGCCGCTGCTGAACCAAATCGAAGAGACCGGTTTTGAGTGGCAAATTCCGGGCGTGCGCCGCGAACTGGTTATCGCGCTGATCAAATCGCTGCCCAAGCCGGTGCGCCGCAATCTGGTACCCGCGCCCAACTACGCCGAAGCGTTTCTCGGCCGCGTTACGGCGATGGAACTGCCGTTGCTGGATGCGCTGGAACGCGAATTTCGCCGCATGACCGGCGTAACCATTAACCGGGAAGCCTGGCAGTGGGATCAGGTGCCCGATCACCTGAAAATGACTTTCCGGGTGGTTGACGAGCACAACCGTAAGCTGCAGGAAGGCAAAAATCTGCATCAGCTGCGGCTGCTGCTGAAAGGCAAAGTGCAGGAAACGCTGTCGAAAGTGGCGGATGATGGCCTGGAACAGAGCGGTTTGCACATCTGGAGCTTTGGCGATTTGCCGCAAAGCTACGAGCAGAAGCGCGGCAGCTATCAGGTCAAAGCCTGGCCGGCGCTGGTGGATGAAAAGGACAGCGTGGCGATTCGCCTGTTCGATAGCGAAGTGGAACAGCAGAAAATGATGTGGCGCGGTCAGCGTCGCCTGCTGCTGCTCAACATTCCGTCGCCAACCAAGTATCTGCACGAGAAGCTACCGAACAAAGCCAAACTCGGTTTGTACTTCAATCCCTACGGCAAAGTGCTGGAACTGATCGATGACTGTATCGCCTGCGGCGTGGATAAGCTGATGGCGGAGGCGGGCGGCCCGGCGTGGCAACAGGAAAACTTCGAACAGCTGCGCGACAAAGTGCGTGCTGATTTGAATGAAACCGTGGTCACCATCGCTAAACAGGTCGAACAGATCCTGACCTGCGTGTTCAATATCAACAAGTTCCTTAAAGGACGCGTGGATATGTCGCTGGCGCTGGCGTTAGGCGATATCAAAGCGCAAATGAATGGCCTGGTGTATCGCGGTTTCGTCACCGGCAATGGCTGGTCGCGTCTTGGTGATACGCTGCGCTATCTGCAAGGTATTGAGCGTCGTCTTGAGAAGCTGCCGGTCGATCCTCACAGCGATCGTGCGCGTATGCTGAAAGTGCAGGCGGTGGAGCAAGCATGGCAGACGTGGCGGAATAAATTGCCGCCCCAGCGTCAGGATGATGCCGACGTGCAGGCGATTCGCTGGATGCTGGAAGAGCTGCGAATTAGCTATTTCGCCCAGCAGCTGGGCACGCCTTATCCAATTTCGGATAAGCGTATTCTGCAGGCGATGGAGCAGTTGAGTTAATTGTTGGATGGCGCGATAAATCGCGCCGCTACGAAACAGCGCGGTTTTAACATCGCACAATTCGCGAAGAAAACGGCAAGGCGGGGCAGCGGCCCCAGGGATGGGCCACGACGACGTTACGTAGCGGCCCCGCCTTTTTGCCTGAGAGCGCAGAATTACTGGGCTAACTCTTCCAGCTTATCTTTAAAGGACGGCACCGCAATCGCGCGGTTATCGGCACGGTAACGATCGGCCGGCGCGGGTGCTGAACTCTGTACCGCAATCAACTGCCACTCATCACCGTTCTTCAACAGCAGCGGCGAACCGCTGTCGCCCGGCAAGGTATCGCACTGATGCGACAACACTGCACGCTGTGCCCAACCGGTCACTAAACAATCGCTGTGCGAATAGAGCGTATCCAGATGATCGGCCGGATATCCGGCTTGCGTCACTTTACGTTGCGTGGTTTTCAATGCGGCGGTTAAATCGCCACGCGAACCCTCAAACAATGGAATCGGCACAATGCCGGAGGGCGGATTATGCAAAATAACCAGTCCGTAATCGTAGGGTGCGGCTCCCGGCGGCACGATCCAGCCTTCGCCGTCTGCCTGCAACCGGCGCGCTAAAGAGGGTTCAACGCGCGCATCAATATCATGAATCTCGTAGCGCCAACCTTTCGCGGTGGCCATAAAACGCAGCGCCACCGGCTTATCAAACTTGCCGGGCGGAGCCAATAAACAGTGTCCGGCGGTCAACGCCAGATGGGCAGAAATCAAGGTGGCAGTGCAGAGGTTACCGCTTTCGGTCTCTAACTGACCGATGGCATCCCAGGGCGCGGCGCTCACGTCGCTAATCGCCTGGCGATGATCTTTGCCAAAGAACAACGTTTTGATGTCTTCCGGGCTTGGCCCATCTTCATCATCGGCATGTGCTGTGTGGGTAAAACTGAAAAGACCAACGAGTAACAGGATAGCCAGGCGCATAGTTCTCTCAATGGCGAGAATAAGTAGAAGTTGTTGTCATCACGCTTGAGCGATAACTATAGTCGGTGAGCGGTGAAAAAGGGAGAAATATTGGAGTAATCAGCACGCTACAACGACTAGATAAAAAAGCTGGCTGCAACTATGCCACAGAGGATCATCACAATCAGAATAATTTCGAAGCGATAGCGACGCACCATTTTTCGCTACTCCAGTAAATAAACACCCGGCATAACCGGGTGTTTTCAATCATCAATACGGTGTTGGCGCTAAAGGCGATCTTATTTTGCTGCTTTTTTCACTTTGTGGTGCTTTTTAGCAGCCTGAGCTTTCTGCGCAGCTGGCTTGGTTACTTTGTGGTGCTTTTTAGCAGCCTGAGCTTTCTGTGCAGCTGGCTTGGTTGCTTTGTGGTGCTTTTTAGCAGCCTGGGCTTTCTGTGCAGCTGGCTTGGTTGCTTTTTTGTGGTGCTTTTTCGCAGCCTGGGCTTTCTGTGCCGCTGGCTTGGTTGCTTTTTTATGATGCTTTTTAGCGGCCTGAGCTTTCTGTGCAGCTGGCGCTTTCTTCTCTACTTTTTTGTGCTTCTTAGCAGCCTGCGCTTTCTGAGCAACAGGTTTCTTATGGTGTACTGCTTTGTGTTTCGCTGGCGCTGCAGTGGTTGCTGGCGTTGCTGGAGCAGCTGTGGTCTCAGCAGCGAAAGCAACAGAAGACATACCCATAGCAGCGGCGATCACCAGTGCAAATAATTTTTTCATTGCAAAATCCTCGAACTATTTTTTCATGTGTAGCCCACTGCGGGGCCGGTGAAAACACTATATGAAAAACAATTCAGGCTTTCCGTGAGGCATTGGTATCGGCGTGTAACGGATTGTACAAAGCGGCGTAAAGGAAGCGAAAAGGGCGGCCGCATCGGCCGCCGCGCAGTTTACTCAGAGAGATAACGTTGTTCAAGGTGCTGACGGAAATAGCGCGGATTCAGCGCTTCGCCGGTGGCATTGATCAGCAGCTGCTGCGTTGGGAAACGGCTGCCGTGCTGCCAGATGTTCTGCTGTAACCAGTCAAACACTGGCTGCAACTCACCTTGCTGGATCAGCGTCTCAACCTGCGGAATGGCACGCTTCACCGCCTGGAACAGCTGGGCTGCATACATCGCACCCAAGGTGTAGGTTGGGAAATAGCCAAACGCACCGTCGGTCCAGTGAATATCCTGCATGCAGCCATCGCGATAATTACCGCGCGTATCAATGCCCAACGATTGCTGCATCTTCTCGTCCCACAGCGCCGGGATATCTTCAACTTCAATCTCGCCTTCAATCAGCGCGCGCTCGATCTCGTAACGTAAAATCACGTGCGCCGGATAACTCAGTTCATCAGCGTCGACACGAATAAAGCCCGGCTTCACGCGCTGCGCCTGACGGATAAAGTTGTTTAGCGCCAGCGCAGGCTGATCGCCCATCAGCGCCACCACCTGCGGATGGATATGTTGCAGGAAGGCTTCACTGCGCCCCAGCTGCATCTCCATAAACAGGCTTTGCGACTCATGAATTGCGGTAGAACGCGCTTGCGCCACCGGCTGACCGCGCCACTGTTTTGGCAAATTCTGCTCGTAGCGCGCATGGCCGGTTTCATGGATCACGCCCATCATGGCGCTGAGGAAGTCGTTCTCGTTGTAACGCGTGGTAATGCGCACATCTTCCGGCACGCCGCCGCAGAACGGATGCGCACTCACATCTAAACGGCCGTGATTGAAATCGAAGCCCAGCGTTTTCATCACGCTCAGGCCGAGTTGTTTCTGCGATTCGATAGCGAACGGACCCACCGGCTGCGCGATCGGGGTTTGCTGCTGCTTCGCCACTGCCTTTTGGAGCAGGTCGGGCAGCCAGCTTTTCAGATCGCCAAAGGTTTGATCCAGCTGCGCGCTGGTCATGCCAGGCTCAAACACATCCAGCAGCGCGTCGTAGCGCGATACGCCGAGTGCATCGGCACGCAGCTGCGCCTCTTCACGGCTCAGCTTCACCACTTCTTTCAGATTGGCGGAGAAACCTTGCCAGTCGTTCGCCGGACGCTGCTGACGCCAGGCGTGTTCACAGCGCGAACCGGCCAGCGACTTGGCTTCCACCAATGAGGCGGGCAGCAGCGTCGCTTGCTGCCAGGCGCGCTGCATCTCGCTCAGGTTAACCTGCTCGACATCATTCAATGATTCCTGCTGCGCGGCATCAAACAGCCCGCCGAGGCGTTTATCGGTCAGCACTTCGTGCATGAACACGCTCAGTTCGGCCATCGCTTCACCGCGCGCCTGGCTGCCGCCCGGCGGCATAGTGGTTTGCATATCGACACCGGCAATGGCGCCTAAATGGCCAAAGCGGGAGAGACGCTGAAAAGTGCGGCTAAGTTCTTGATAAGCTGAAGTCACGTAAAAAGCTCCTTATGACGGTAAGCGTGGCGCAATGTCCCGCAAGGGTAGATCAACCGGCCAGCAAAAGCGAACGCTGGCGCCGCCAAGCGGGCTGCTCTCAATCGACACTTTTCCCTGCATGGCCAGCGCAATGGAGTGCACGATCGCCAGACCCAAACCACAACCGCCGGTGGCGCGATCGCGGCTCGGATCGAGGCGTACAAAAGGTTCGAACACGCGGGCGCGCTCTTCCTGTGGAATGCCCGGACCGTCGTCTTCCACCTGCAAACAGCCCAACGCGCCATCAAACCATAAGCTGACGCGCAGGCGCTGTTGCGCATAGCGCAGGGCGTTATTCACCAGATTATCCAGCACACGCTCCATCAGGCGCGTATCAGCGCTGCCGACGTTCTCCAGCTGCGGGATATCCAGCGAAATCTGCGTCTGCGGATTCATGGTTTGCACGTCTTCAATATGTACACGCAGCCATTGCGCCAGATCGAAGGATTGCAGATGAAGATCAACGCGCGGACGATCGAGGCGCGCATACGTCAGCAACTCCTCAATCAAACTCTCCAGCTGGCCCACATCGCGGTTCAGCGCGGCGGATTCCGTGGCGGTGAGGTTATCGCTCATCTCCAGCCGGTAGCGCAGTCGCACCAGCGGCGTACGCAACTCGTGCGCGATGCCGTCAATCAGCTGTTTCTTACTGGCAACCAGCGTGTTGATGTTCTCCGCCATCTGATTAAACGCTACGCCAAGACTGTGCAGGCTGGAGGTGCTTTCAAAATGGGTGCGCACGTCGAGTTCGCCACGGCCAAAACGCTGCGCGGCTTTCTCTAGCCGCTGCATCTCTTGCCAATGCGGACGCAGCCAGATAAACACCGGCAGCGCCAGCGACATCCCGATAAATGCCAGCAGCGCGATATCCAGAATGCGCATCTGATGCAGATAGAAAAGATACGGAATCGGGCCAACGGAAAGCACATAGTGGCTGCGCGGAATATGCTGTAAGAAGGTGTACTGATCGTCAATCGCCACGATTTCCCCGGCGCGCAGGCGCTTCATGTCTGCATCACCCAGCTGATATTTGCTCATCGGTTCAATATTCAGATCAAACGACAGGTCAAGATCGAGGCTGCGAATGGTTTTGCTCCAGTCGCGCGGTGGGATCTCGCGCAGTTCGCTGCGCATCAAAAAAAGCGAGCTGGCCATCAAGTCGTTCATCGACTGGCGCCCGGCGCGTTCGGCGGTGAATTTGTACACCAGCCCCACCAGCAGCGTCATCACCAGAAAACAGACGAACAGCAGCAAATAGAACTGAATAAAGAGCTTTCTCATGCGGAACGGGTATCCCAGGCCTGCGGCGCGAACAGATAGCCTTTGTTACGGATGGTTTTGATGCGGAATGGCTCGGTGGCGCTGTCGTAGAGTTTTTTGCGTAAGCGAGAAATCGCCACGTCGATGCTGCGATCCATGCCATCGTAGGTCACGCCGCGCAGGGTTTTCAGCAGCGCATCGCGATTGAGGATCTGTCCGGCGTGATTCGCCAGTTCCCACAGCAGATCGAAATCGGCGGTGGATAGCACAATATTCTCCTCAAACAGCGTCACCTGGCGATTGAGCGAGTCGATGGTCAGGGAACCAAAACGCAGCACGCGTTGTGAGCTTTGTAGGGCGGGCGTCACTTCCGGCTGACCGGCATGCGCCTGACGCAGATGCAAACGCAGGCGCGCCAGCAACACCGCCGGCGGCGTGGTTTTGAGGATGTAATCGTTAGCGCCCATCTCCAGCGACAGAATGTGGTTCATGTCGCTATCGAGCGAGGTGAGCAGCACAATCGGACCTTGCCAGCTGGCACGTAGATCGCGGCACAGTGTCATGCCATCTTTGCCGGGTAACATGATATCCAGCATCACTAAATCGGGATCGTGCAGGGCGATGGTGGCTTCGGCGCGGTCACCGCGCGTTTCAACAATAACTTCAATATCGTGGCGGCCAAGATAAGCGGCGATCAGTTCGCCTACTTCTGGCTCATCTTCCACATAGACGATTTTGTTCATAATTCACTGTGACGGATGAGAATCTCAGCAGCATAGCTTTTCCTGGTCCTGAGCTCTACGCTATCGCACGAAATATCCCTGCGTGACTGGTATGTATACCGTGAAATGTGCCATCATTAGCGGCGCGTTGTCGCGCAAGGTTCGGAACCGTAACGAAAAACAGGAGGAGCGCGAGAGTGTCTGATAAAGAGCTGGCTTCAGCCGGATACAGTGATCGCATCTGCTTCAATTACAGTGATTTTCTCTCCGCTTCCTGCAAAAAACGCTGGAGTTTTGTCGATGCCATTTATGGCGTGATGCCTATTTTTGGCATGGTGACGCGTAAATCGGCGCACAATCTTCAGGCCAGCGACGACCATCTGAAAGAATTAGCATTACAAATCATTTCAACACAGGTGAGCGACGAGATTAATATCGCGCGTTTGATCACCCTGGCCGAACAACAACACATCAGCCGCTTTGATATTCAGCTGCCGTATCCGCTGTCAGCGGAGCAGCTTGACGCTATTCATCAGGAATACCGTAAGCCGCTCAATCTGACACAGCAGGATGACCTGCTGTGCGTTTCCATTCCCGTCCAGCCGCACTAATTCGTTAGCTGCCACAACGCGGGCAGTGACGCCGCAATCAACAACACAATCGCGATACGCTCCAGCTGTGACAACATTTTGTCGCCACGGCCGCCGCGTCGTGCGTACAGAAACAGCAGCAATCCGGGCGCATAGAGCACGACTGAAAGCAGCAAATGCAAAGGACCCGATGCATACAGCAGCCAAACGCCATACGCGCTGGCACCGACGCCGGTAAACATCGCCCAGGGTTTGTTCTGCCCGCGCACCACCTTAATCAGATACAGACCCACCAGCAGATAGGGCACCAAAATCATTTCTGAAGCGATGGTCAGCAGCGTGTTGTAATCCGCACCGGTTAAGGCGATCAAAATCAGGCAAACCTGTACGCTGCCGTTGGTCAGCCATAACGACGCCGAAGGGGAGTTGTGGCGGTTCTGACGCGCGATGCTGCGCGGGAAGGCACCTTGTTGTGCGGCGAGGAACGGCACTTCAGCGGCCATAATCGTCCAGCTCAGATAAGCGCCGCACACCGAAACAATCAATCCGACCGCAATCACCGCATCGCCCCAATGACCGAGCAAATGCTTCATCAAACCCGCCATAGAAGGATTGCGCATCTGCGCCAGCTCGGCACGCGGAATCACGCCTAACGACAGCAGCGTAACCAGCAAGTAGACCAGTAGCGCGGCCAGCACCGCCATCAGCGTGGCGCGTCCGACATCCTGTTTATTACGCGCACGCGCAGAAACCACCACCGCGCCTTCCACTCCAATAAATACCCACAAGGTGATCAGCATGGTTTGCTTCACCTGCTGCCACAGCGGCTGACCGAGTTCCACGCCGCTGAAATCAAAGCGGAAGCGATCGTAGTTGAATGCCAGCAGCGCCAGCACCACAAACAGCAACAGCGGCACCAGTTTTCCCAGGGTCGCCAGCACATTAATGCTGGCCGCAGTTTGCACGCCGCGCAGCACCAGACAATGCACCAGCCACAGCAGCACCGACGCGCCGAGCATCGCCTGCCACGTATTGCCATCACCAAACACCACGCGATCCGGCGTGTCGGTAAAGAAACTCAGCGCCGAGAAGACAATCACCAGATAAGAGACGTTGGCAATGACCGCACACAGCCAATATCCCCACGCCGAGCAGAAGCCCATCAGCTCGCCAAATCCGGCGCGCGCATAGGTAAAGATGCCGCCATCCAACTCTGGTTTCAGCCGCGTCAGCAACAGCATGGCGAGCGACAGGAAGATGATGCCAACGCCGGTGATGAGCCAGCCGATCAGCAGCGCCGCCGGGCCGGCAACCGCTGCCATATTTTGCGGCAGGCTGAACACGCCAGCGCCCAGCATAGAGCTGAGTACCAACGCGGTGAGCGCACTAAGACCTAATTTTTTATCCAAAACGCCCATCCTAAACAGCAGAGTATGCTGGGTGGTGACGATTCCGCTGGAGTGTCGCGTGGCAATGAGCCAACTTTGAAACGGAATCCCCTAAAAACAGGCGGCAGATTTTACGGAGTGCAAACGGGGAAGGCAATGCAAGACTATGCAAATCTGCGCACAGATTATGCAGTTAGTATCAAGGAGATTTTGAAAAGGGCGACGGACGCCGCCCTTAATCGCTATTACTTGAACAGATCGGCGGTGACGGTCAGGTTGCCGCCGCTCTGGTTCTGCCATTGACGCGTGATGTGGTAGTACTTAGCGCCTTTTTCCACTGCGCGTTTGCCAACCGCTTCCGAGATTTCGGTTGGGGTACCGAAGTGATCGGAGAAGGTGATGGTGTCAAACGGCTGCATCTGCGCAGCAGTAATCGCATTCACTTCCTGCACGCTACGGCCATCGGCAGTTTTCACCGTGTAACGTTGGCCGGTTGAGCTTTGCGTTTCGAAGAAACGACCAACGTTGCGGCTTGGGGTATCCGAAGAGGCCACGCCAGGAATGGCCACTTTAGTGGCGGCGGTGCCACCTGCGGCCAATGCTGCTTTACCGGCTTCAGAATCTGCTGGGATTGAATCAGAGGTGTTCTGTACTTTACGTTCTGGCGCATCAGCCTTGTAAACATACGCGGTCACGTACTGGTTGCCGCCGTTATTAGCATCAACCTGACGCACGATAAAGAACGATGCCGCACCTTTATTTTTGGCTGCCTTGGCAATCGCTTCATTAACATCTGGCTGGCTGGAGAAAAAGCCATTTACCGACACGGTGTCATACGGCTCAAGGCGATAGGCTTCTGCTTTCGGCAGCTCTTTCACGCCTGAGAAGGTGCGATATTTAGTGGAGTCATCCGCTTTTGGTGCGTTAGCTTTATACAAATCAGCCGTTACGCGCCAGTTACCGCCGTTGCCGTTGCTATCATTAATACCCTGAACATAGAAAGAGTCAGCGCCTTTGGCATCGGCTTGTTTGGAGATGGCATCAGTTGCATCGCCAATCGCATTGAAACGGCCGCTGATATTAATACGTTCGAATGGTTTCAACGCGGCCGCTTGCTCTGGCGTTAACTCTTTAGCAGCAAACGCATTCGCTGCCAGCAGTGATAACAAGGTTGACGCCAGAATGGTGTTCTTCAGCTTCATAAAAATGATCCTTCGCCTTACGCAAAATGAGTACGAAAACGTGCTGGACTCTTGATGTATAACAGATTAGCCGTTGATTATTGCATGTAATAATCGGCCTGTCTCAGCCAATTTAAGCGCATAACATTGACAATCTCTGCCGTTTATTCATCGACCTGTCATTGACTTCTGTTACGGCTCTTTTTTGCACAGATAACCACTTATTCTGGTAACACTTAGTGCCATAATAGTTAACGCATTGTTAATTAAAGGTTTTTAAAAACACTTAATTCGACATGACACGATTTTGCGCAGCAGAATATTTTTTAATAAACACCAAATGCAGTGGCAAAACATGGCATTCAATCTTTGGGTCTGAATATTTGTGTGAATGTCATAAGTGGGCGTTATCGCTGTGGATCACTCTTCATATTTTCAGTAGGTTATAAAGACTTTGTTACATTGTGCATTTTGCTCATAAAAAGCTGAAACACTGTTTCGGCTTTTGAGCTTTTTGCCACTTACAGAACCTCATCCTTTAATTGTTGAAAGGAAACAGTATGTTAATTGGGATACCCAAAGAACGGTTAGCCAACGAGTCGCGCGTGGCCGCCACGCCAAAGACCGTTGAGCAACTGATCAAGCTGGGATTTAGCGTCACCGTTGAACAGAGCGCAGGACTTCGCGCCAGCTTTGATGATGAAAGCTTTATCGCCGTCGGCGCCACAATTACTAACACTCATGATGTGTGGCAATCGGACATCGTTTTGAAAGTGAATGCGCCGGACGATCAGGAGATTGAACTGACGCGCGCCGGTAGCACGCTGGTGAGCTTTATCTGGCCTGCGCAGAATCCCGCGCTGTTAGAAAAGCTGGCAGCACGCAACGTCACCGTGATGGCGATGGATTCGGTGCCGCGTATTTCTCGTGCGCAGGCGCTGGATGCGTTGAGCTCAATGGCGAACATCGCGGGTTATCGCGCCATCGTTGAAGCCGCTCATGAATTCGGCCGCTTCTTCACCGGCCAAATCACCGCTGCCGGTAAAGTGCCGCCAGCCAAAGTGATGGTGATCGGTGCGGGCGTCGCGGGATTAGCGGCCATCGGCGCGGCAGGCAGTTTAGGTGCCATCGTGCGTGCTTTCGATACGCGTCCGGAAGTGAAAGAGCAGGTGCAGAGTATGGGCGCCGAGTTCCTTGAGCTGGACTTTGAAGAGGAAGCGGGCAGCGGCGATGGTTATGCCAAAGTGATGTCTGAAGCCTTTATCAAGGCAGAGATGGAGCTGTTTGCCGCGCAGGCGAAAGAAGTCGACATTATCGTCACCACCGCGTTGATTCCTGGCCGTCCGGCCCCGAAGCTGATTACTGCCGAGATGGTTGCCAGCATGAAACCAGGCAGCGTAATCGTCGATCTGGCTGCGCAAACTGGCGGTAACTGCGAATTGACGGTGGCCGATCAGGTGACCTTAACCCCTAACGGCGTGAAGATTATTGGTTACACCGATTTGCCAAGCCGCCTGCCAACCCAATCCTCACAGCTTTACGGCACCAACCTGGTCAACCTGCTGAAACTGCTGTGCAAAGAGAAAAACGGCGAAATTACCGTGGATTTCGACGACGTGGTGGTGCGCGGGGTGACGGTGATTCGTGATGGCGAAGTGACATGGCCAGCGCCGCCGATTCAGGTTTCCGCCGCGCCGAAAGCGCAACCCGCCGCACAGCCGCTGCCGAAGGCCGAAGCCAAACCGGTTTCACCATGGCGCAAGTATCTGCTGCTGGCGCTGGCGGTGGTGCTGTTTGCCTGCCTGGCCAACGTCGCGCCGCCGGACTTCCTGTCACACTTCACCGTGTTCGCGCTCTCTTGCGTGGTCGGCTATTACGTAGTGTGGAACGTGAGTCACGCATTGCACACGCCTTTGATGGCCGTCACCAACGCCATTTCCGGCATTATTGTGGTGGGTGCGGTGCTGCAGATGGGCCACGGCGGTTGGGTCACGATTTTGTCGTTTATCGCCGTACTGATCGCCAGCATCAATATCTTCGGTGGTTTCACCGTCACCCAGCGCATGCTGAAAATGTTTCGTAAGAATTAAGGGGTAGCAACATGTCTGGCGGATTAGTTACTGCAGCATATATTGTTGCCGCGATTCTGTTTATTTGCAGCCTTGCCGGTCTCTCGAAACACGAGACCTCAAAGCAGGGTAATATTTTTGGTATGAGCGGCATGGCGATTGCGCTGCTCGCCACCATTTTTGGCCCGAACACCGGGAACGTTGCCTGGATTCTGCTGGCGATGGTGATCGGCGGTGCGATTGGTTTGCGTCTGGCGAAAAAAGTCGAAATGACCGAAATGCCGGAACTGGTTGCCATTCTGCACAGCTTCGTGGGTTTGGCGGCGGTGTTAGTGGGCTTCAACAGCTACATCGATCACGCGCCGGGCCTCGCGCCGGTGATGGAAAATATCCATCTGACCGAAGTGTTCCTCGGCATTTTCATCGGTGCGGTGACCTTTACCGGTTCACTGGTGGCGTTTGGCAAACTGCGCGGCAAGATCTCCTCATCAGCGCTGATGCTGCCACATCGTCATAAAATGAACCTCGCGGCGTTGGTGGTCTCTTTCCTGCTGATGCTGTGGTTCGTACAAACTGATAGCACCGGTGCGCAGGTGTTTGCGCTGCTGCTGATGACCGTCATTGCGCTGGTGTTTGGCTGGCATCTGGTGGCGTCAATTGGCGGCGCGGATATGCCGGTTGTGGTCTCGATGCTGAACTCTTACTCCGGTTGGGCGGCGGCGGCGGCAGGCTTCATGCTGAGCAATGATTTGCTGATCGTTACCGGTGCGCTGGTCGGTTCCTCGGGTGCCATCCTCTCTTACATCATGTGTAAAGCGATGAACCGCTCCTTTATTAGCGTGATCGCCGGTGGTTTTGGTACCGACGTAAGCGTAGGCGGCGAAAGCGATGAAGTGGGCGAGCACCGTGAAATTACGGCGGAAGAGACGGCAGAAATGCTGAAAGCCTCTTCTTCTGTAGTGATCACGCCGGGTTATGGCATGGCGGTGGCGCAGGCGCAGTATCCGGTTGCGGAGATTACCGAAAAGCTGCGCGCGCGCGGTATCAAAGTTCGCTTTGGTATTCACCCGGTTGCCGGTCGTTTGCCGGGTCACATGAACGTACTGCTGGCGGAAGCGAAAGTGCCATACGATGTGGTGCTGGAAATGGACGAGATTAACGATGACTTCAGCGATACCGATACCGTTTTGGTGATCGGCGCGAATGACACCGTTAACCCAGCCGCACTGGAAGATCCGCGCAGTCCAATCGCTGGCATGCCGGTGCTGGAAGTGTGGAAAGCGCAGAACGTGATTGTGTTTAAACGCTCGATGAGCACCGGATATGCGGGTGTCCAGAATCCGCTGTTCTTTAAAGACAATACGCAGATGCTGTTTGGCGATGCAAAAGCGAGCGTGGAAGGCATTCTGCGCGCGCTGTAAAAAAGCAGGGCGGTGATGTGATTCACCGCCCTGAGTAGAAATAAGTAGGGCGGTCATGGCGAGCCGCCCTTTTTTTAATCAATCGTCTTCATCTTCTTCGTCATCGTGATCAATCGGCGATTTGAAATCGTCTGGCTTAATCGCCAGCAAATCACAACGCAGATGATCAATCACCTGTTCCGCAGTGTTACCCAGGAACGCGGCTGACAAACCGGTACGGCCAATGGTGCCGAGCACCACAATGCCGGCGTCCAGATGCGAGGCAATATCCGGAATCACTTCCTCGGGCAAACCTTTCGCCACGTGGGTGAACTCTTCACTGATTGAGAATTTTTGACGCAGCGCTTTCATCGCCACTAAATGCTGGCCGCGAATCGCGTCGTTGTAAACGCTGGGATCAAAGTCGGGCAGTTCGATAGCAATATTGATCGGGGTGATGGGGTAAGCGCCGACCAAATGCACTTCGGTGTGATTCACCATCTCGGCAAGCAGCGTGGTTTCACGAATCAGCTTCTGATTCAGCTCATCATGATGCGGCTCTTCGCTGGCTAAGTTGACCGCTACCACCGCTTTGCCGCCTTCGGGCCACGCCTGATCTTTCACCATCCATACCGGACATGGACATTTACGCAGCAGATGCCAATCCGTCGGCGTAAATATTACCGCTTCGAGGCGATCGTGCTGGTGCGCCATTTTCAACACTAAATCATGCTGATGTGCCAGAATTTCCTGGATGATGGCTTCATACGGACGGTTATGCCAAACCACTTTGATTTCAATTTCAACGCCAGCCTCAATATATGCCTGGGCCTGTTGGCGGATCCATTCGGTACGTTGGCTGATCACCCCTTTGCGCATATTGGAGCGCTCGTCGGGCGACAGCAGCGTGGTCATTTCATATGAGAAGTCGTAAATAGGCAGGAAAGCTTTGATTTTTCCGCCAATACGTTGATTGAGATAAACCGCACGACGCAGCGCGGGCTGATCGTCCTGCTGGGCATCAATAGCCACCAGAATATTTTGGTACCGGGACATAAGCCGATCTCCTTAAACCAAAGCAAGTTGGGTTAAAGATAGCCTAAGTTTCGACAGGGCAGAAGCGGAAAAGTTGTTGCCGGATCAATAAAATAACTTTTATTAACCCGGCACAGAATCACGCGGCCTGTTCGGTCTGGCCAGCTAATTCTGCCAGCAGAGCGTGGTTCTCAATGGTGATATATTTGCCTTTTACGGCCAGCATGCCACTTTTCTGGAAGCGACCCAGCAGACGGCTGATTGTTTCTACGGTTAGTCCCAGATAGTTACCAATGTCGCCACGCGTCATGGTCAAACGGAATTCACGCTGTGAGAAGCCGCGCTGACCGAAACGACGCGACAGATTCCAGACAAATGCCGCCAAACGCTCTTCGGCATTTTTCTTCGACAGCAGCAGAATCATATCCTGATCGCCTTTGATTTCACCGCTCATCAAACGCATCATCTGCTGACGCAGCGCCGGCATTTTACCGGAGAGGTCGTCAAGCGTTTCAAACGGGATTTCGCACACCATCGCGGTTTCCAGCGCTTGCGCAAAGCTTGGATGTTTGGCACCAACAATGGCGTCAAAACCCACCAAATCGCCTGCCAAATGGAAGCCAGTAATTTGCTCGTCGCCTTGTTCAGTGATGGTGTAGCTTTTGATGGTGCCGGAGCGGATTGCGTAGAGAGATTTCAGTTCATCACCGGCTTTGAACAGCGTCTGGCCTTTCTGAATCGGCTTTTTGCGCTCAATGATGTTATCCAGCTGATCCAGTTCGTGCTCGTTCAGCGTGAAGGGAATACACAATTGGCTGATACTGCAATCCTGACAATGGATGGCACAACCGCCAGACTGAATACGTCGAATGCTGCGTTTTTCCTGGATCATATAGTTACGCTCGATGATTGTTGACTGCGGTCAATTTTAACATTTTTCTAAGCGAAGGGAACTCATCCGAGCAGTAAATGTCCTTAAAACCCCACAAATGTCAGGTATTACGCGGTTTGCGCTGGTCTGATTGAAGCGCATTTATTGATCTGGAACGTTTTGTTGCCAGGTTTACAGCTATAGCGCGCTTAATACAGCGCAAAAAGTGACAGATGTTTTGCCCATAATCCTTTGCTACTCTTTTGCTTTAGCGTCGAATTGGACGCGCAGGCAAACACCAGGCGAGAGGAAACACCATGAACCTTGATGATGAAGACCTTTTCCGTGATGCCATGGGTGATGTGACACCATTAAAAAATTGCGCTAATACCCAATGGCTACGCGCACCTTCGCCTAAAGCGCCGCGTGCGCCGCAGGAAAGTGACGAGCAGGAAAATTTCCTCACGCGTGGCTATCTCGACATCGTTCCACTGACAACACCGCTGGAATTTAAAGTTGAAGGCGTACAGCAAGGCGTGCTGGATAAGCTGCGACTGGGCAAATATCCGCCTGAAGCCAGCCTTAATCTGTTGCGTCAGCCAGTGGAAACCTGTCGTCAGGCGCTGTTCAGTTTTATGCGGCAGGCCAATAAACATGGGTTGCGCAATCTATTGATTATTCATGGAAAAGGGCGCGACGATGAGTCGCACGCCAATATCGTGCGCAGCTATGTGGCGCGATGGTTGCCGGAGTTTGCAGAAGTGCAGACCTTTTGTACGGCGCAGCCGAAAGATGGTGGGGCGGGCGCGCTCTATGTCGGTTTACGAAAAACCGAACAGGCGCGCCTTGAGAACCGTGAGCGTCATGCAAAACACAGTCGCTAGCTGTGGAATTTGCGGATGGTCGCCATCAACACTTCGGCGCTCAGGCTTAATGGACTGCCGCTGCGCGTAATTATGCCCACCGGTTCGCCCGGCCCCGGCGAGGCAATCGGTAGCGCGCACAACGCATCGTGATTCAAATCTTCTTTGATGGCGCCAGAAGGCACAAACCACACATAGTCGTAACGCAGTGCCAGCTGTCGCGCCAGCGATGTCGATGAAGTTTCGACGCAGTTTGCTGGTAAGGTACAACCTTGCTCATTCAGCATATGCTGCGCGATACGGCGCGGTGCGGTGCCTTCCGGCGAAATCACTACTGGCCACTGCATCGCGCGCGACAGCATAACGTTCTCGCTTAATAGCGGATGATCGGGGCGCACCACCAGTTTGAGTGATTCCAGAAACAGCAATTCATAAGTGAGTCCGGCCATCATATCGCTGTCCGCCATACGACCAATCCCGACATCAAACTCACCGGCACGTAAACCGGCCAACAACACGTTGTTATGCAATGTCGCAACCTGCACCGTGGTGTTAGGTTGCTGTTCATGGAAGCGATCGAGAATTTGCGGCAGCATGCCCATCGCCGCAGTCGTCAGCGCGCCGAGCCGAATCACCACCGGTCGGCCCGGCTGGGGCGCGTTGAAGCTCTGACCAGCATGATTAAGCGCATCCAGCACTTTCACCGCATGAACCAGAAACTGTTCGCCCAGCGTGGTGAGCTGCGCGCCGAGGCGTCCGCGCTCAAACAGTCGCGCGCCCGCCAACTCTTCCAGCTCATTCAGTGTTTTCGATAAAGCGGGCTGGCTCAGATTGAGCGTTTCAGCGGCACGACCGAGCGTGCCTTGCTGCGCCACCGCCACAAAGGTATGTAAATGACGCAAGCGAATGCGCTGATTGAAAAGGATATTTTTGTCCATACGCCCAACATAATGAGTTATTCCGAGGAGCAGCAATGAGGAAACGTTAATTATGTTAACTTGCCTGCAAATTTATATTAACAAAAACACCGCTATGCAAGCTTCGCCGCTAACCTGATGTATTTATGAGTAAAGCTGAAAAAGACACTTTTTGCAGCCTATTCACGCGCTATAAAATCAATAACATACAGCGTAAAAAGTTGAATAATTCTCAATTACATCCAAAAAGAGTGCCTGTTATTGTTAACGATGAGCTATGATAAGCGCCGTTTTTTTTACTAAAACTGATGCCCTAAACGGTTAAAAGTGCAGGAGTCGTTACGTGACCAGCGTTGAAGCAGTAGACGTTCGCCAGCTTATCAATAAGAGTGCGCTTAGCAGCTGGCAGAAGCGCTTAATCGCGCTGTGCTTCGTGGTGGTGGCGCTGGACGGCATGGACATTGCGCTGATGGGCTTTATTGCGCCCACGCTGAAAGCCAGTTGGGGCGTCACGAATCATCAACTCGGCATGGTGATCAGCGCGGCGCTGATTGGTCTGGCATTGGGGGCGATGGTCGCTGGACCGCTGGCCGATCGCTATGGTCGCCGCGTGATGATCCTCATCAGCGTGCTGTTTTTCGGTCTGTGGACGCTGGCCACGGCGATGGCGCAGAACATCGAACAGATGATGCTGTTCCGCTTTCTCACCGGCTTAGGGCTTGGGGCCGCGATGCCCAACGTGGGCACGCTGGTGGCCGAATACGCGCCCGAACGTCGCCGCTCATTTATTATTACCGTGGTGTTCTGTGGCTTTACCTTTGGTGCCGCGACGGGAGGCTTTGCCGCTTCGTGGCTGCTGCCGCGCTATGACTGGCACTCCGTTATGCTGATGGGCGGCGTGCTGCCGCTGCTGGTGCTGCCTTTTTTAGTGCGCGGCTTACCGGAATCGGTACGTTTTCTGATTAGCCGTCGCGCGCCTGCCGCACGTATTCACGCCATCCTCGAACGTATGCTGCCCGGCAGCGTGCAGCCGGATAGCCATTATCAAAGCACTGAGCTGCCGACCGCGCGTAAAGGCTCGGTGGCGACCGTGGTGTCGCGCCGATATCTGTTCGGCAGTTTGATGTTGTGGGGCGGCTACTTTATGGGGCTGTTCCTCGTTTACCTGATTGGCAGTTGGATGCCTTCATTGATCAGCACGCTCGGCATGTCGGTGACGGAAGCGGCGATTGTCACGGCGATGTATCAGGCCGGCGGAACCCTTGGCTCGCTGTTTGCGGGTTGGTTGATGGACCGCATCAACGCCAATCTGGCGCTGGCGGTGATCTATTTCTGCGGTGGCATTGCCATTGTGGCGCTGGGTTTTTCACCCGCGCAGGTCGGCTTAATGAGCGCCATCGCTTTCTGCAGCGGCTTCTGTTTTAACGGCGCCAATACCGGCATGAATGCGCTCTCCGCCAGTTATTACCCAACTCATGCGCGTGCCACCGGCTCCAGCTGGATGCACGGCATAGGGCGCATCGGCGCCATCATTAGCGCCTTTGTCGGTGCCGAGTTGTTAACGCTTGGCTGGACGTTCAGTCAGATCTTCCTGCTGCTGGCGATTCCCGCCGTGTTAACCACCATCATGCTGGTGCTGAAATGTCGCTTTGGTGACCAGTCAAACCTCACCGAGTGACAAGGCGATCACAGTTCCATGAAATTGTTACCCGCCGCTAAAGGGTTGATCTACAGTAGCAACAACCCGTTAGCCCAAGGTGATGATGATGCCAAACTTTCTCAGCAGCGATGCCATCCGCACGCTGTTCTCGCAGGCAATGTCGACCCTGTATCAGCAGGAAGTGCCGCAATACGGCACGCTGACGCAGTTGGTCACCGCTGTTAATGAACGTACGCTGGAAGCCAATCCCGAGTTAAAAAACCGCTTGTCGGCCGCCGATGAACTGAGTCGCCTGAGCGTCGAGCGTCACGGTGCGATTCGCGTCGGCAAGGCTGATGAACTCAGCACGTTGCGCCAGATGTTCGCCGTAATGGGCATGGAAGCGGTGGGGTATTACGACCTGTCGCAAGCCGGTGTGCCGGTGCACTCCACGGCGTTTCGTCCGGTCAGCGATCGCGCGTTGCGCCATAATCCATTCCGCGTTTTCACTTCGTTGCTGCGTCTGGAACTGATTGATGATGCGGCGCTGCGCGAGAAGGCCGCTGCAATTCTCGCCGCGCGCGATATCTTTACGCCAGGTTGCCGCGCGTTGATCGCTAAGCATCAGCAGCAGGGCGGTTTGAACGCCGCAGATGCCGCCACTTTCGTGCAGGAAGCGCTGGAAACCTTCCGCTGGCATGCGCACACCACCGTAGACAGCGCCACTTATCGCGCACTGAGCCAGCAGCATCGTCTGATTGCCGATGTGGTGTGTTTCCGTGGTTGTCACATCAACCATTTGACGCCGCGCACGCTGGATATTGATCGGGTGCAAGCGTTGATGCCTTCACGCGGCATCGATCCCAAAACCCTGATTGAAGGCCCGCCGCAGCGTAAAGTACCGATTCTGCTGCGCCAGACCAGCTTCAAAGCGCTGGAAGAAGCGGTGCACTTTAACGATGGTACGCCGGGGACGCACACCGCGCGCTTTGGTGAGATCGAACAGCGCGGCGCGGCGCTCACCCCGAAAGGACGCGAACTTTACGATCGTCTGCTGGCCGAAGCCGGTACCGGCAGCGATAACCAGCATCACCAGCAACATCTTAGCGCGGTGTTTAGTGATTTCCCCGACGACGAAGAGTCTTTGCGCGAGCAGCAGCTGGCGTGGTTCCGCTATCGCCTGACCGAAAAAGGCGAGCATCTGCCGCCACGCGCGGGCGAAAGCGTGACGCAGTTGCTGGCTGAAGAGCGTTTGAGCGCCGAACCGATCGTTTATGAAGATTTCCTGCCGGTCAGTGCCGCGGGGATTTTCCAGTCGAATTTGGGCGACGTGGCGCAAACACGCAGCGCGGGGAATGCCAGCCGAGCGGATTTTGAAAGCGCGTTAGGTTGCACGGTGCAGGATGAAATGGCGTTGTACCAGCAGATGCAGCAGCGCAGTCTGGAACGCTGTGGCGTAGCCTGAGGAGAAATGTTACAGCCGGTCTGAAATTCAGCAGACCGGCTGCTTTTCTTGTGGTTATTGCAAGCGCGCGTCACGCACCAGCGTGTACTTCCCGGCACCCAAAAACATAATGGCGAGCGCACCCAGCAGGTAAAGCGCTTCTGTCTCCAGCGCCCACGCACCAACGTCGGTGCGATGCCAGACAGCGCCCATTTTTACCAGCAGTGTCGCAACAATCATGTTCACCGCAATAATGAACGCCGCAGGGCGCGTCAAAAATCCGATGATCACCATTACAGGTGCCGCTATTTCCCCGATGTAAGCACCGTAAGCGATGAAACCTGGCATTCCTTTGACGGCGAGCATGTGCGCAATCCAACCCACGCCATGCACCACTTTGAACGCCCCATGAAACAGCAGCAATCCGCCAAACGTCAGGCGCAAAAGCAGTTTGCCAAGGTCCGGGTGATCGCACATCCGGTTGAACATTTGATTAATGCCACCAAACATGGTGTTTCTCCGTCGCGCCAGGTTAACTTGCAACCTTAAAACAAATGGCCTCGATGGGGTTAGCCAAAATATTTGATGGAGTTGTTCAAAGAATCGCGCCGCGTTTCGGCTTAATCTGCAAATGCTTTCAGAACATGGACATTCGTCCAAGGCCTGCAAATAATGGAACGATGCATTATCAGGGAACCCGAGATGAAAAATGAACGACGTCTGAGGATCATGACCGCAGAAGGGGAACTCAGAGGCCTGATGGACGAAGATCTTTTTGTCTTTAAAGGAATACCGTACGCAGCTGCACCTACTGGCGCTTTACGCTGGCGACCGCCGCAGCCGGTCCAGCCGTGGCAAGAGGTGCGTGATGCGACCGAATGGGGCGCAGCAAGCTGGCAAAATCGTGACTATTGCGTGGCCGCCGGCGGTGGCGATCCCGGTCGCTTTAGTGAGGATTGTCTCTACCTGAATATCTGGACGCCGGATGTTGAGCCTTCGCGGCCGTTGCCGGTGATGGTCTGGTTGCATGGCGGGGGATTTTCCATCGGCGCCGGTAATCTTGATCCTTATCGCGGTAAAGCGCTGGCGGCGCAAGGTGTGGTGGTGGTAACGCTCAATTATCGCCTTGGTCACTTCGGTTTCTTCTCTCATCCGGCGCTGGATGCGCAATACCCCGACGGGCGCGTGATCAACAACTTTGCCTTACTCGATCAAATTGCTGCTTTGCAGTGGATTCAGCGCAACATTCCTGCCTTTGGCGGCGATCGCCATAACGTGACGCTGTTTGGTGAATCCTCCGGTGCGCGTAGTGTGTTATCGCTGTGCTGCTCGCCGCTCTCCGAGGCGCTGTTTCACAAGGGCATCGTACAAAGCGCCTACAGCTTGCCCGACATCCCGCAAAAGCAGGCACAACAGATAGGTTTACAGGTCGCGGCGCATTTTGCGTTACCCGAAGATGCCAGCGCCGAGCAACTGCGTGAGCTACCAGCCGAACAATTCTGGCCGTTAGAACGCCCGCTGGCGCTCGGCCCGGTGCCCATCAGCGGCGATGCGGTACTGCCGAAACCGATGTTAACCACGTTTATCTCCGGCAAGCAGCATCGCATTCCGTTAATGATCGGCAGCAACAGCGATGAAGCCAGCGTACTGGACTATTTTGGCGTGGATGCCACGGCAGTATTGCGACAGATGCGCAGCAAAAACCGCATCAGTTATCGCCTGATGAAGTGGCTGTACGACATTCATGATGATGCGCTGCTGGGACGTGCGGTGGCGCGCGATATGGCGTTCACGGTGTTACCGTTAATCATCGCTCAGGCGCAGCACAATATCGGCCTGCCCGCATGGCGTTACTGGTTCGATTACGTCTCCGAAAATGCGCGCGACCTCTATCCGCATGGAACATGGCACGGCAACGAAATTCCCTATGTCTTTAACACGCTGGATACGCTAGCGCCGCCAGCGGAACGCAGCTACAGCGAGCAGGATAAAGCGTTCGCCTCCACAGTCAGCGCTTATTGGGTCACCTTCGCGCGTGAAGCCAGCGAGTTCAGCTCGCACTTAGCGGGTGAAGTAGATTGGCCAGCCTGGCGACCGGGCGACGATCTGACGCTGGCGCTGGGGGATCAGGGCAAAGCCCAGGCGGTGGTGAAGGCGCGCTTTATGCGTGGACGGCTGCGTTTGTTCCGTTTGATGATGCGCAGCCACGTTAAGCTTTAATGAGCGTGCTAATGGTGTAATCTGGCAAATCAATTTATAAGGCAAATTTTCGCCTATCTTGCTGATAAATCTTAAAAGCGCATATTCCTCACCCGCGTCAGTAAGCAATTAATTAGCTTACAAAACCGTTACATTTTCCCGATCCGATGCCGATAAACGCAATATGCCCGATTTTATCGGGCCTCCTTCGCGTTTCACACCAAGGGATTATGTATGGGTATCTTAAAAAATTTCACCATCCGCGCCGTATTGCTCACCATTCTTGGGCTGTTTTGCCTGCTGTGGTGTGCCGTTGGGCTGTTTAGCGTCCACTCACTGAACGCCCTCGGCGAGGGCAACGAGATTGACCGCCAACTGGTCAATCAAATGACCATTTTAAGCAAAGGAAATGATCAATATTTTCGTGTCGTTACGCGTCTGTCTCGCGTGATGGAAGGCCGCGCCTCAGGCAGCGCAGTCGGTGCTGATGCTTTTACCCCGGTGCAACAAGCGCTCGACAATATGAAAACGCTGCTGGCGCAGTTTAAAACCATGGCGCCAGGTCCGATGGATGCGGAGACCGCCAATAGCGTCATCACCAACTGGCAAAAACTGCTCGATGAAGGCATCGCACCGCAGGTTTCGCTGGCGCAGCAGGGCACGCTTGAAGCCTATCGTGCGCAAGCCAATAACGTCACGCCGCCACTTAGTCGTGCGTTTGGTGCCAGCGCGGAAGCCTTCAATAAAGCCGCAGGCAGCAAACTGGATGAGACGCGCGTCACCGTCGATAAGCTCACCAGCATCACTAAAGTCATTATTCTGGTGGCGGTAGTGATTGGCTTGTTTATCTTGCTGTTTACCGATCGCTATCTGGTGGCGATGCTGGTGAAACCACTGGAGCGCATCCGTAACCATTTCACGATTATTGCGCAGGGCGACCTCAGCCAGCCGGTGGAAGATTTTGGCCGTAACTGCGTCGGCAAACTGGTGCCGCTGCTGCGTGCCATGCAGGACAGCCTGCGCGAAGCGGTAAGCGCGATTCGCAGCGGCACTGAAAACATTTATCGCGGCGCAGCGGAGATCTCCTCCGGCAACAACGATCTCTCATCGCGTACCGAAGAGCAGGCGGCCGCGCTGGAGCAAACGGCGGCCAGCATGGAGCAGTTAACTGCCACCGTGAAGTTCAACGCCGACAACGCGCGTCAGGCCAGTTCGCTGGCCGAAACCGCTACCGGCACCGCACAGCAGGGCGGACGGTTGGTGGGCGAAGTGGTTACCACCATGCAAGGCATCTCAGGCAGCTCGAAGAAGATCGCTGAGATCACGAGCGTGATTAACAGTATCGCTTTCCAGACCAACATCCTGGCGCTAAACGCCGCGGTAGAAGCCGCACGCGCCGGTGAACAGGGCCGCGGTTTTGCCGTGGTGGCCAGTGAAGTGCGCAATCTGGCACAGCGCAGCGCCGGTGCGGCGAAAGAGATCGCCACATTGATCGAAGATTCCGTGCAGCGCGTGGAAAAAGGGTCGGCGCTGGTGAGCAGCGCGGGTAGCACCATGCACGACATTCTTAAGTCGGTGCAGGATGTGAATGAAATCATGAAGCACATCGCTGCTGCGTCAGAAGAGCAGAGCAAAGGGATTTCGCAGGTCGGTACCGCCGTCACCGAGATGGACAGCGTCACTCAGCAGAACGCCTCGCTGGTTGAGGAAGTTTCTGCCGCTGCCAGCGCGCTGGAGCGCCAGACGCAGGAGCTGCAGGCCTCGGTGGCGAAATTCCGTCTGTCGGACAGCGCGCCTGTGAACAAGGCCGTGGTATCGCCAACCGTGCTGCGTCGGCCGGTGTTGACCGGCGCAGGCCTTGCACAGCCGAAATCAGCCTCTGACGAATGGGTCTCGTTCTAAACCTCAGATAACCACGCCACCAGTTCCGGCAGGAACGGTGGCGCATCTTTTTCCGCCCGCTGTAACAGGCTGTAGCTTGCGCCGGTCGCCACACTGGTGGCAAACGGCGCAATCAGTCGCCCATTCACCACATCGTTCTGCACCAAGGTGACATCCGCCACCGTGATGCCAAATCCCTGAATCGCAGCGCTGATCGCGAGATCCATGGTGGCGAAATGCTGATTGCGCGCCATTGGTAACGCGGCATCCAGCCCGGCCAGCCAAAGCTGCCAGTCGCGTGAATCCGGCGTGGGATGCAGAAAAGTAAACTTCGCCAGTTCGCCAATCTGCGTGGGCGGCGTGACGCTGCTGGCCATCACCGGCGTTAAACGCTCCTCAAACAGGCAAATCGAACCGGCTGGCGACGGGCCAAACACAATCGCCGCGTCAAAATTATCGAGCTGCGAGCCATGATCGAGTGTGGTGGTCAACGCTACGTGAATATCTGGCCGCTGCTGTTCCAGCGCCACCAGACGCGGCACCAGCCAGCGCATGGCGCAGGTAGGCGCTTTCAGGCGAATCGAGGCATTGCTGCGGCTGGCTTTTTCTGTGGCATTCACCAGCATGGCGAAACCTTGCTGCAATTCCGGCAGCAGCGCGGCACCTTGTTCGGTGAGATGCAGACCACGTGCGTGGCGGGTAAACAGCGCGAAGCCCAGCCAACTCTCCAGCGTGGCGATTTTACGGCTCACCGCGCCTTGGGTGATGCACAGCTCGCTGGCGGCACGCGTCAAATTGAGATGGCGCGCGGTGACCAGAAACGCGTGGATGGCATTGAGCGGCAGAGCAGAGCGGGACATAACAACCTCAAGCTATGATTTTAAATCATGGCTATTATGACAACAATTCGCTTGTCGACTCAAGCCGCACACCGTTGAATAGAAATCTACTTTCGATACGTGGTTATGCAACCTTACGAGGCACCGATGACCTTGAACAGCAGTGTGAACATCTCTTCCAAACAGCCCGATGTCGGCACGACGATTTTTAGCGTCATTGGCCAGCTGTCGGCGCAGCATAAAGCCATTAACCTGTCGCAAGGCGCACCAAACTTCCCGTGTGATCCCCAGCTGGTTGAGCTGGTCAGCCAGGCGATGCGTGACGGTCATAACCAATACGCTTCAATGACCGGCCTGCCGTCGCTGCGTGAAGCGCTGGCGGAGAAAGTTCACACGCTGTATGGCCAGCACTATGATGCCGGCAGCGAAGTGCTGATCACCGGCAGCGCCAGCCAGGGCATTTACATGGCGATTTCCGCGCTGGTCCACGCAGGCGATGAAGTGATCTTCTTCGAGCCGGCGTTTGACAGCTACGCGCCGGTGGTCCGTCTGCAGGGCGCTACGCCAATTGGCCTGAAGTTGCAGGTGCCGGATTTCGCCATCAATTGGGACGAACTGCGCGCCACCATTACGCCGCGCACCCGCATGATCATCATCAATACGCCGCACAACCCCAGCGCGCAGGTGCTGTCAGCTGCGGATCTGGATCAGTTAGCCGCGTTGACGCGCAACACCGATATTGTGGTGCTGTCTGACGAAGTCTATGAACACATCCTGTTTGATGGCCGTACGCACTGCGGCATGGCAACGCATCCGGAACTGGCGCAGCGCAGCGTGGTGGTTTCCTCCTTCGGTAAAACCTTCCATGTCACCGGCTGGCGCGTGGGTTATGCGCTGGCACCGGCAGCGCTGATGGAAGAGATCGTCAAAGTCCATCAGTTCATGATGTACGCCGCCGATACGCCGATGCAGGTCGGTTTTGCTCACTATCTGCAAAATCCGCAGAACTATCTGCAGCTGTCGCCGTTCTATCAGGAGAAGCGCGATCGTCTGCTGACCTTGATGGAGGATTCGCCGTTTAAACTGCTGCCGAGCGCCGGTTCGTTCTTTATGTTGGCCAGCTACGGACATTTCAGTGACGAAAGTGATAGCGAAATGGTAAAACGTCTCATCGTCGATCACGGTGTGGCCACCATTCCGTTGTCGGCGTTTTATATGGACGGCACTGACAATAAATTAATTCGCCTGTCATTCGCAAAAGACGACGCAACACTTCAGGCCGGTGCAGAAGCGCTCTGCCAGGTCAAAGGGTAACTTAGGGGTAAATATAATGAAAAAATTGAACGCACTGTTTGTCGCTTTGGGCATGCTGACTTCGGCGCACGCGCTGGCGCAGGAAACCTTACGCTATGGTCTTGAATCGCAGTATCCGCCATTTGAGAGCCGCAACGCGCAGGGCGAACTGGAAGGTTTCGATATCGAACTGGGTAAAGCGATTTGTCAGGTAGGCAACTTCGACTGTAAGTGGGTGGAAAGCAGCTTTGATGCGTTGATTCCGGCGCTGCAGGCGAAAAAATTTGATGCCATTAACTCCGCAATGAACATCACCGAAGCGCGGGCGAAAAGCATCGACTTCACTAAGCCGATCTACCGCATTCCGACCATGTTAATCGTGAAAGAGGGCGAGAAGCTGCTGCCAACCGCCGAATCACTGAAAGGGAAAAACATCGGGGTGCTGCAGGGTTCGATCCAGGAAACCTATGCCAAGAAGCACTGGGAAGCGCAGGGCGTTACAGTGACCTCTTATCAGGATCAGAACCAGGTTTACAACGACATGGTTGCCGGTCGTCTTGACGGCACGCTGGTGATGTCAGCTGCCGGTCAATCGGGCTTCCTCGAAAAGCCGCAGGGTAAAGGTTTCGCCTTTGCCGGCAAGCCGGTAGAAGATGACACTATTCTCGGCACCGGTATTGGTTTTGGCCTGCGTAAAGGCGATGACAAACTGAAACAAGAGCTGGATGCGGCAATCGCCAAGGTGCAAGCCGATGGCACCGTCACTAAGCTGGCGGCGAAATTCTTCCCTGGGATTGATGTTTCAGCGAGTAAATAACTAAACGAGGTCGCCATAAATGGCGTAATGACGATCAGTTAAGCGCCGTATCAAATCACCGCACCTTCCGTAGCGGCGCGATTTATCGCGCAATGAATTGCGCCGCTACAATGTGGGCTCTCGTTAATGAAGGGTTTCATGTCTTAACTGACGAGCATGACGCCATGAAGGGCGACCTTTTTTTATTTCGCGGCTAAATAACACAACGCTTCGGCCACCTGATACGACTTCACAAACGAGGGAACCGGCAAAAACTCAAAGCGCGAATGGAAATTGTGCGCGCCG
The DNA here is from genome assembly GCF_002858935.1 of Pantoea endophytica. Classification (GTDB taxonomy): domain Bacteria; phylum Pseudomonadota; class Gammaproteobacteria; order Enterobacterales; family Enterobacteriaceae; genus Pantoea; species Pantoea leporis. The sequence goes on from NZ_PJRT01000033.1 coordinate 352,405, forward strand.
GTGAAGAAGTTCGGCGTCAGCAGCCCTTTCGCTGACAGCGCTGCACCGTCGGTGCCGCCGCGCATCGGAATCACCTTCGGTTCCACGCCCACTTGCTCTAACGCGGCAAAAATCAGGTCAATCGCACGACGATCTTCACCAATTGCATTACTGATATTGCTGTAAATATCGTTAATCGTCAGCGCTACATGGCCGGTGGGATAACGCGCGGCGATTTCATCGGCCACTTCCACCAGTTGCTGTTTCTTCGCATCAAAACCCTGCAAATCGAAATCACGAATCGAGGCTTTCAACACCGCGCGGCTGGCGTTGGCATTCATATCGTTGAACCAGATATAACCTTCGCGGCCTTCGGTATGTTCGGGGGTTTTTAAGCGATCGAAGCGGGAGATGAAGTCATGCGCCATCAGCAGCGGATTGACCAATACGCCTTTGCCCGACATCGGATGCGCCGGCACGCCGGTAAACACCAGCTCAGCGGCGGCAGCATTGAAGTTTTCATACACCACTTCACCCAGCTCGCAGCAGTCGATAGTCCAGGCGAAATCGACGTTAAAGCGCTGCTCCAGATCCAGCGCTTTAGCGCCGCGCAGGCCAATCTCTTCATCGGGCACAAACGCCACCACGATATCACCGTGATCGCCGCGCAGGTTCTCCAGCAACGTCATCACCACCGTCACCGCTGCTTTGTTATCGGCGCCCAGCACGCTGGTGCCGTCGCTGAAGATAATCTCCTGCCCGAGATAAGGTTTGATCTCCGGATGTTCCGCCACGCGCAGCCAGATGTCCTGCGTGCTGTTAAGGCACAGATCTTCACCGGTGAACCTGAGGGTTTGCGGGTGGATGTCTGGCGAAAGGCCGACATCCACGGTATCAATATGGGTGATAAAACCGATGCGCGGCGCATCAGGGCGATTGCCAGGTTTCACCGCGGTGACCGTGGCGTGCTGGTCAATCACGATATCCTGCAATCCCAATTCGCCCAGCTCCTTTGCCAGTAACTCCGCCATCGCATGTTGGGACGGCGTACTCGGCAGCGTGGTTGATTTGGCATCGCTCTGGCTGGAAACCGCCAGATAACGGTAGAAACGCTGGGTCAATTGGCTGGCAAGTTGGTCTGTCATCACAATTCCTTATTAGCATTGCGGCGTCTGTAGTACGCGTGCTGGTTAAATCATGTTATTTATTAATCAGATGAACATTACATAACGAAGCAGACTCATGGAAGTCAATAAAAAGCGAGGATCATGATGAAAAAAATGATGGCAAATCTCACTCTCACTGCAATCGGCTTGGCGGTCGCGGGCGGGGTTTCGGCAAAAACGCTGGTGTACTGTTCAGAAGGATCGCCAGAGAACTTCAACCCGCAGTTGTACACTTCAGGAACCAGCGTCGATGCCAGCGCAGTGCCGATTTTTAACCGCCTGGTGGACTTCACGCCCGGCACCACCGAACTGGTGCCCAGCCTCGCCGAGAGCTGGGATATCAGCCCGGATGGCAAGGTCTACACCTTCCATCTGCGCAAAGGGGTGAAATTCCAGAGCAACAAGCTGTTTAAGCCGTCGCGCAATTTTAATGCCGACGACGTAATCTTCTCGTTTATGCGTCAGATGGACCCCAAAAACCCGTACCACAATGTCTCCGGCGGTAACTACGCCAACTTCGAAAGTCTCGAGCTGGCGAAGCTGATCACCAGTATTGAGAAGGTCGATGACAATACCGTGCGCATCACCTTAGCTCACGCTGAAGCGCCATTCCTCGCCGACTTAGCCTGGTATTTTGCCTCGATCCATTCGGCTGAATACGCCGACCAGATGTTGAAAGCCGGCACGCCGGAGAAGGTCGATATGGAGCCGATTGGCACCGGGCCGTTTGAGCTGGTGCAGTATCAAAAAGATTCGCGCATTCTCTATAAAGCCTTCCCGGAATACTGGCAGGGCAAGGCGAAGCTCGATCGTATTGTCTTCTCGATCACGCCGGACGCCTCGGTGCGTTATGCCAAGCTGGAGAAAAACGAATGCCAGATTATGCCGTTCCCCAATCCGGCCGATCTGGAGAAGATGCGCACCAATCCCGATTTAACGCTGGAACAGAAATCGGGCCTGAATACCGGTTTCCTGTCGTTCAACACCACCAAAGCGCCGCTGGATAACGTCAAGGTGCGTCAGGCGCTGGCGATGGCGATTAACAAACAGGCGATCATTGATGCCATCTTCAAAGGTACTGGCACGGTAGCGAAAAACATCCTGCCGCCGGACGTGTGGAGTGCGGATAAAGATCTGAAGGATTACGACTACGATCCGCAGAAAGCCAAAGCGCTGCTGCAGGAGGCGGGGATTAAGCCAGGCACCGAAATCGCCCTGTGGGCGATGCCGGTACAGCGACCGTATAACCCGAATGCGCGACGAATGGCGGAGATGATTCAGGCGGACTGGGCCAAAGTGGGTATCAAAGCCAATATCGTCAGTTATGAGTGGGGCGAATACCTCAAGCGCGTGAAAGGCGGTGAGCATCAGGCGGCGCTGATGGGCTGGACCACGGCGACCGGCGATCCGGATAACTTCTTCGGTCCGCTTTACAGCTGCACCTCGGCAAATGGCGGCTCCAACTCGTCGAAATGGTGTTATCAGCCGTTTGAGAAGATCATTACCGAAGCGCGCGCCGAGCAAAATCACGACAAACGCGTGGCGCTGTATCAGCAAGCGCAGCAGATTATGCATGATCAAATGCCAGCGGTGATGATTGCTCACTCAACCATCTTTGAGCCGGTGCGCAAATCGGTGACTGGTTATCAGGTCGATCCGTTCGGTAAACACATCTTCTACCCGGTGGATATCAAGAACTGAGTCACGGCTTCCAGCGCTGGCGCAGCGGTTCCTCTAACGCATCCAGCTGTTGCAGCATAAAGGTGAGAAACACATTCAGGGCGGCACTGCGAGGCCGCCCTGATTGCGTCTGCAATTGCAAGGTGCGTTGGCTCAGCTGATCGATGCCTACCGAGCGCAATATCAAACCGTGCGTTTCCGCTTCCTGTAGCACGGTAAAGGCGCTGCAAATTGTCACCGCCTGCGGCGTGCGCAGCAGGAATTGAAACAACATCGAAAAGGTATCGCAGGTCATCACCGGCTCAACCAGGCTGCCGTTCATATGGCTGGCGAGCTCAAACAGTTGCCGCACGGTGGTGTTTTGCTGCGGCAAGGCCAGCGGATAGTGACTGAGATCGGCGAGCGTGACCTGCGGCGCGTTGGCCAGCGGATGCGTTTGATGCATCACGATTAATACCGGTGCCGGCCACGAACCCATCACTTCCACACCGCGCTCAGCGTGAAGACTAAATTGCAGCGCCACGTCACACTCGCCGTTGCGCAGCGCTTCCGCCACGCCTTGCGTGCTGGCGACTTTCACATCAAACAGCACGCCCGGATTGTCATTGCGAAAATCTGCGATCAAACGCGGTAGCAGCGTAAACGCCAGCCCATCGGTGCAGGCCACGCGAATCAACGTGCGGCGCACCGCTTTCAGTCCCTTAATTTCCGCCAGCGCATACTCCATATCCAGCAGATTCTTACGTACGTGATGTGCAAAGATTTCCCCCGCTTCGTTCAACACCATGCCGCGCGCGTGACGCGCAAACAGCGGCACGCCAACCTGATCTTCCAGCCGCTGAATTTGCCGGCTGATCGCCGACACCGCCACAAACAGCTGTTCGCTGGCGGCGCTGAGCGAGCCAGTATTAGCGACGGCGAGAAAATAGCGGATTTCACTGCTTAACATGCGGATGCCTCATGGTGGTGCATGCCTCGAAATCGGGCAGGCTAGCTTTGCTATAAAAGCAAATCTTACTCGATAAATTGATAATTGTGGCAAAGCAGTGTTTCCGCAAAGATGCCTTAACGACAAAACAATAAAAGACAGGGCAAACATGACGGCACAACAGGCGGTTCAACAGGCCACCGCTTATTTTGACAGCGGGGAGTTTCAACGAATTTTGGCACGTCGCGTGGCGCAACGTACCGAAAGCCAGCGCGACGATCGTGACAGCGAATTACAGCGCTATTTGCAGGATGAGATCGGCCCGCAGCTGATCGCTCTGGGCTTCACGTTGCATTTCATCGACAACCCGGAAGCCGCTAATCGACCGTTCCTCGTGGCGGTACGCATTGAAGATCCCATGCTGCCAACCTTGCTCAGCTATGGTCACGGCGATGTGGTGTTTGGTAATGATGAAAACTGGCGCGACGGCTTATCGCCATGGCATATGGTTGAAGAGGGCGATCGCTGGTATGCGCGTGGCAGCGCAGATAATAAGGGCCAGCACTGCGTCAATCTGGCGGCGCTGGAGCAGGTGTTTGCGTTGCGCGGCGGTAGCCTGGGCTTTAACTGCAAAATACTGTTCGAGATGGGTGAAGAGATCAGCTCGCCAGGGCTGGCGCAGTTGTGCCAGCAGCATGGCGAACTGCTGCAAGCCGATCTGTTTATTGCTTCAGACGGTCCGCGTCTCAATGCGGTTCGTCCGACGCTGTTCCTGGGCTCACGCGGCGCGGTTAATTTCCGTTTGACCGTTAACGCGCGTGACAACGCTTATCACTCCGGCAACTGGGGCGGATTGTTGAGCAATCCGGGTACGCAGTTGGCCAACGCCATCGCTTCGCTGGTCAACGCGCAGGGCGTGTTGCAGGTCGAGGCGCTGAAACCCAACTCTTTGACGCCGCAGGTGCGCGATATTCTCGGCGATATCGAGGTGGGCGGCATGCCGGGCGATCCCGATATCGACGTGAACTGGGGCGAGCCGGGACTGACGCCAACCGAACGCCTGTATGGCTGGAACACGCTGGAAGTGTTGTCGTTTCTCACCGGCAATCCGGCGCGTCCAATGAATGCTATTCCGGGCAGCGCCACCGCCGTGTGTCAGCTGCGTTTTGTGGTGGGTACCGACTGGGAAAATCTCGCCCAGCATGTGCGCGCCCATCTGCATCAGCACGGTTTTGACTATGTGGAGGTGGAGTTTATGCGCGGATCGCCCGCGACACGCCTTGATCCCACCGATCCGCTGGTCAATTGGGTGCTGACCAGCATGGCGGAAACCAGCGGCAAGAAACCGGCGCTGCTGCCTAACCTCGGCGGCTCGCTGCCCAATGACGTGTTCTCCGACATTCTCGGTTTGCCGACCTTGTGGGTGCCGCACTCGTATCCAGCATGCGGCCAGCATGGCGTCAATGAGCATATGTTGAAATCGATTGCCCGCGAAGGTTTGCAGATTATGACGCGTCTGCTGTGGGATCTCGGCGAGCAGGGAACGGAACTGGTGGCGCAGCATCGTGCGCACGTTGGAGGTGGCCAATGAGTACATTAAATACCACGATGCCGTTGAACGCAGCGAAGCCCAATCTGCACAAAACGCTGTTCGCGACCTGTATCGGTAACGCGCTGGAGTGGTTTGATATCGCCGTGTACGGCTTTTTTGCCAGCTACATTGCGCATGCTTTCTTTCCTACCAGCGATCCGTCGGTTTCAATGTTGCTCACCTTTGGCAGTTTTGGTGTGTCATTCCTGATTCGTCCGCTAGGCGCGATTGTGCTGGGCAACTATGCCGATCGTCACGGTCGAAAAAAAGCGCTGCTGTTATCGATCAACCTGATGATGCTCGGCGGCGCGGTCATCACCTTTATGCCGAGCTACAGCAGCATTGGCCTGATGGCACCGCTGCTGATTTTGCTGGCGCGTCTGGTGCAGGGTTTCTCCGCCGGGGGCGAATTTGGCAGCTCGACGGCGTTCCTGGTTGAACACTTCCCGGAGCGCAAAGCCTTTATCGCCAGCTGGCAGTTCGCCACGCAGGGCGCCAGTACGTTGATGGCGTCGGCATTTGGACTCGGACTGACGCAGATTCTCAGCGAAAGCCAGATTCAGGATTGGGGATGGCGTATTCCCTTCGCCTTCGGCCTGCTGATTGGCCCGCTGGGGATCTATATTCGACGTCACGTACATGAACCGGCGAGCTTTGCTGAGCACAAACCGGAAGCCGCGCCGCTGAAAAGCCTGTTTGGCCGCCAGAAGGAGTTGATGCTGTTGGCGATCGGCCTGATGGTGATTTCGACTGCGGTGAACTACATGCTGAACTATGTGCCGACTTACGCCACCAAAAATCTGCACCTGTCGGGCAGCGTGGCGTTTACTGCTACCTTGTTGGCGGGTGTGATTTTGACGGTGGTCACGCCAATTATGGGGTTATGGGCCGAGCGGGTGGGGCGCGTGCCGCTGATGTGGGGATCGTTGATTTTGCTGATCGTCACCATCTATCCGGCCTTTAAGCTGGTGGTTGATCACACCACGCCGACTACGTTGATTTTGCTGGTGTGCTGGATGGCGCTGCTGAAGTCGATCTACTTCTCAACGGTGCCGTCGGTGATGGCGGATCTGTTCCCGATGGGTACGCGCGCCAGCGGCATGGCGATCAGCTATAACGTGGCGGTTACGGTGTTTGGTGGCTTTGCACCGCTGATTTGTACACTGCTGATTAGCGTGACCGGCACCAGTCTGGCGCCCGGTTATTATCTGATGGCGATGTCGGTGTTAAGCGGCCTGGCGCTGCTGCGCAGCCAGAAACGGGTTTCATAAAGGTTTCAGGGTTACAGGGTTACAGGGTTACAGGTCGCCACTTATGGCGTAATGCTTGTCCGTTAAGAAACCATTTTGCTTTAAATCTGGTGCGGGCTCTGACACATCTGCTGCGTCATGGGCCGTCCTCGCGCCGCTAACGCGGTGCCTTCGGCTTCCACGTCGTGCCAACGGACCGTTCGCGGATCGGCCGTCCTGGCCGCCCCGAACTGCCTCACGCATCCATGCGTGAGGCTCCTGGCCCAACGTAAAAGCCTCAGCGCTGCGGATAGCCCTTTTGCCGCAGCAGACGCGCCAGAGCCTCTGGCAAATGTGCCCTTTTCAGAAACACGCACTGAAGCTTTAAAGCAGGCCGGGGGCACTTTTGGGCAGGCATTCCGCAGCGCTGAACGAAGCGAGGAAGCCAGGAGAGCCCGCAGGACGCGGGCGAAAGGTGGAGCCGGGACAAGGACGTCCCGTCTCCACCGGTCCGTCAGGCAGACGAGCGAAGTGAAGGTACCGCGCTAGCGGCGCGAGGACCGCCGGACCAAAAGTGCCACCGGCCTGCGCCCTCGTCGTTGGCTTAATTGACAAGCATTACGCCATGAATGGCGATCCTACGAGAACTGCAAATATGCCACGTGCGTCTGTAAGAACTCTTCCAAACCGTGACGGCCATCAGCACCGCCAATGCCCGATTTACGCCAGCCCGCATGGAAACCTTGCATCGCTTCGAAATTCTCGCGGTTGATATAGGTTTCTCCAAATTTCAACTTACGCAGGGCAACCATCGCGGTGTTGAGGTTCTGAGTGTAAATCGATGAGGTCAGACCATATTCACAGTCATTCGCCAGCGCTATGGCTTCATCAAGGGTTCTAAAGGTCATTACTGGCAGCACCGGACCAAAAATCTCTTGCTGCATGATCTCCATATCCTGACGCACGCCCGTGATAATGGTTGGCTCAAAATAGAAGCCTTTGCTGCCTGCACGCTTCCCGCCTAGCACTACTTTGCCGCCATCCGCGACCGCGTTCGCCACTTTCTGCTCAACGCGTTCCAGCGCGGCCGCAGTGATTAGCGGCCCCATATCGATATCGTTTTGCTCGGCCGGATTACCAAACTTCACCTGCTGCATGGCGGCAGTCAGCGCGCTGATAAAGCGGTCGTAGATGCCTTCCTGCACGTAAACGCGCTCAGCACAGTTACACACCTGTCCGGTGTTGATCACGCGAGAGCTAACAATCGCTTTAACCGCCAGATCGAGATCGGCATCATCCATGACGATGGCTGGCGCTTTTCCGCCCAGTTCAAGCGAGACTTTGGTGACGTTTTTCGCTGCGGCTTCCATGGTGGCGATACCGGCGTTGACGCTGCCGGTCAGACTGACTAAGCCGACTTTCGGGTTGCCTGCCAGCTCCTGGCCAATCTCCGGGCCATAGCCGTAAACAAAGTTGATCACGCCTTTCGGCAGACCAATTTCATGGATGATGTGCGCAAAAATCGCCGCATTGTTAGGCGTCAGCTCACTTGGCTTGATAACAATAGTATTGCCGGTTACCAGCGCGGGCGCGGCTTTACGTGCAATCAGGAAGAAGGGAAAGTTCCACGGCAGAATGCCGGTGGTGACGCCAATCGCTTTCCTGAACACAAAGATGTTTTCGTTGGGACGATCGCTATTAACGATCTCGCCATCATAACGGCGTGCCCATTCGGCCATGTACTCAAGATAATCAGCTGTAAACAGTACTTCAGTTTGCGCCAGACCCTGGGTTTTGCCGCCTTCGGCGACGATAGTGGCGGTCAGTTCTGGTTCACGCTGACGAATAGCGACGGCAATTTTGCGCAGCCAGTTGCCGCGTTCAACGGCGGGGAGCGCTTCCCAATCCGGCTGCGCCACTTCAGCAGCGTCGATGGCCTGCGCGGCGTCGTGTTTACTGCCTTCCGGCACGCGCGAAAGTAATGCCTCAGTTGCTGGGTTAATCACTTCTATCCACTTATCGTTCTGATCGGCAACAAACGCGCCATTAATATAATGTTGATGGTGTGTTGTCATGTGCAGGTTCTCCGCGATCGGTTTCGTTAAAGATTTGTGAATTGCAGAGTGAAACAGATCAGGGCATAGCACCTTTTTGCTATTGCCAATGCAACTTGTGGGATGGCAAAGAAGGGAAGAACAACACGACAGACGCAGCATTCCTGGCGAAATGCCGCGCTTTCAGCGGCTTAGCAGTGATTTAAGGTATGTTAAAAAATGTCAGGAACCTGGCATCGCCGCGCCGCTGACAATAAACCACGCCAAAAAACTGACGCCAGCAATGATGATGGCAATAGGGAAAAGCAGTCCGATTTTCATAGTCATCCCGAGAGTTAAGCGATCTGCACGATCGCGCGATGGGTTTTCATCATACTGAACAGCTGGAATTGCGTGGCGTCGTCGACCTGACGCAGATGCTCACCTTTCTGATAATGAATCGCATGAACGTGACCCAGCTGTCGCCACACCACAATCACCGAAGCCAGCAGGGCGCAATTCTCCTCGCTCTGCACGCAATCCAGCGTGGCGTAATGTGCTTCATCTAATCCATTAATAAAGACGTTCAGCGCCTGCGCCGGCACGATGGCCCGGATGTCATCCAGCATCACGCGGCTCACCGATTGTGACAGCAACAGTCGCAATCTTTTGGTATTCATCTCAATCCTTCGTCCTGATGATTTTCCCAACGTTATACGGATTAAACGCCTGCGGGGAAAGTCTGGTACGCGGCTTTGTGTGACTGCCATGTTAACTGTTGCAGTGGCAGTGAATCAAAAACTGTGCTGATCGGCACAGCATAATAGAAAAATATGTTGAAGAATAAGCCACTTATAAAAATCACCCCGTGACCTGCCTGCGAATGCGATTTTGTGATCCTTATGTTGACGACCCACCGAATTTTGCCAGCAACCTCCGCTTTCCGGCAGCCATCCAAAGGCTGACGAAAAGCTGCCCACCGTAGACTGCCGGTAATCGGGAAACCGCCGGTTTCCTGTTGGCCTCAACCTTACGAAGGAATAACAATGAACAGTGCCATCATTGCAGGTATTTTCTGGCATCTGGTGGGTGCCGCCAGTGCCGCCTGTTTTTATGCTCCATTTAAGCAGGTGAAAAAGTGGTCCTGGGAAACGATGTGGTCAGTAGGCGGCGTTATGTCGTGGCTGATTCTTCCCTGGGCAGTCAGTGCGGTATTACTGCCGAACTTCTGGGCGTATTACGGCAGCTTTAGTTTCTCTCAACTGATGCCGGTATTTCTGTTTGGTGCCATGTGGGGCATCGGTAACATCAACTATGGTTTGACCATGCGCTACCTCGGGATGTCGATGGGCATTGGTATTGCCATCGGTATCACGTTAGTGGTGGGAACCTTGATGACGCCGCTGCTGCAGGGCCGCTTTGTCGAGCTATTCAGCTCACCCGGCGGACGCATGACGCTGCTCGGCGTGTTAGTTGCCCTGATCGGCGTAGGGATTGTATCGCGTGCCGGTCTGTTAAAAGAGCGGGCGCTGGGCATCAACGCCGAAGAGTTCAACCTGAAAAAAGGGCTGATTCTGGCCGTGATGTGCGGCATCTTCTCGGCCGGCATGTCGTTTGCGATGGATGCCGCCAAGCCGATGCACGAAGCCGCAGCCAATCTGGGTATCAATCCACTCTATGTTGCGTTGCCAAGCTATGTGGTGATTATGGGCGGTGGTGCGTTAATCAATCTGGCTTACTGCTTTATCCGTCTGGCGGTAAAAACCGATATTTCTGTACGCCGTGATTTCTCCGTCGCTAAACCAATGCTGCTGGCCAATATCGCGTTTGCCGTGCTGGGCGGCACCATGTGGTATCTGCAGTTCTTCTTCTACGCCTGGGGACACGCCAAAATTCCGGCACAGTATGACTTCATCAGCTGGATGCTGCATATGAGCCTCTACGTGCTGTGCGGTGGATTGGTTGGTCTGGTACTAAAAGAGTGGAAATCGGCGGGTCAACGTCCGGTTCGCGTTCTCTCGCTGGGTTGTGTGGTGATTATCATTGCTGCCAACATCGTTGGATTAGGCATGGCAGCCTGATGTAAAGCCTGACGCCGCTACGGCACGTCAGGCCTTCACTTTCTCTGCTGAGAATTCACGCTGCGGCAGGAAACGCTGCCGCCACGCGCTCGGCGTTAAACCGGTTTCCCGCGTAAACACCACCGAAAAGTAGTTACTGTCATCGAAGCCGCAACGCGCGGCCACTTCACTGATTAAGCAATCCTGCGTCCGCAGCAGATATTTCGCCTGACACAGCTGTAGTTGCCGCAGATAGTGTCCCACGGTCATACCGGTTTGCTGGCGAAACAGTTGCTTCAACGCACGCTCGCTCAACTGATTCTGCTGGCAGAACACTGCCAAATCGAATGGACGGCTGATGGCACCTTGCAGCGCCGACATTAGCAGATCTAATTGTTCTCCTTCAGGTAATGCCCAGGGCCGATCGGCAGCATAACCGTGACGGCGCAGAATCAATGCTAATTGCAAAAACAGCGCCTCAGAGAGTTGAATCGATAGCGAATCACTTTTGCGGCTTTCGCGTTCCAGCTGGCTAATCACACCGCGCGCTAACGCCATCCCGCGGGTGGTCAAACGCCAGCAGCCCGGCGAATTTTCTTCTTGCGGCGGCAACAACTGGCTCCAGTCAAGGCCAAGACGAAAGCGATCGCGGCAGTAAAGAATGTTATCCAGCGCCAAATCGTTGACGCTGTCATAGCTGTGGCAGTCGTTATCGTGAATGTAAAAAACGTCGCCGCAGGTTACCAACCATGGACGATCGTTCAACACATGCAGGCCGTTACCGCGCCAGACGATAACGATTTCACTGAATTCATGACGGTGCGGAGGAAAGGAGGGCTGCGGCATGCGCTCGGCCACCGCAATCGGCAGATTGGAGGCCGGAAAATAGTCTTCCCGCGTTAAGATCAGCGACATGAGGAAACGCTCCAGTTATAGCATCTGCTGGCGCTCCGCTCTGGGCGCACAGCCAAATTCCCGCCGGAACAGCGTGGAGAAGTGATTGCTGTCACCAAATCCACACTGGTAGGCGATGTCTGTAATGCGCATATCGCTATGACGCAGTAAATGCCGCGCCTGTAACAGGCGAAGCCGATTAAGGTAACGCTGCGGTGTATTACCGGTTTGCTGCTTCATCTGGCGGTGCAGAGTGCGCAGCGACAATGAAAAACGATCGGCTAATGCATCCCACACAATCTCTTCACTGTAGTGCTCATTGAGCCAGTCGAGCAACCGATGTAAGCGTGCTTCCTGATCCTGTAATTGATCGTTGTGAGCCGCTTCGCGCAACAACACCAGCAGTTGCAGAAAAAGTTGCTCCTGGCGTGCGTGACGTTCCAGTGACCACACATCTTGCTGCTTCATCTGTGTAACGATTTGCAGCGCCTGCGCCATCACCTTGTGATTAATGCGCCAGTGCGACGCGTAGTGATCCTCTTCTTCGCGCGGCAGGAGCGCCTGCAAACCCGAGAGAAAACGAAATGACGCCGGACTGCGATACAGCACGTTGGTCAGGCACAAATTTTCCGTTTGCTCATAAAGATGACGATCGTGATCGCGCACAAAGCATACGCATCCTGCGGATAAAGCTTGTGGCTGACCGTTAAACACATGAATGCCAGAACCGTGTTCCACCAACACGATTTCATGGAAATCATGATGGTGCTCCGGAAATGCCTGCTGCGGCACACGCGGCTCGATGGCGATGGCGTAATTCCCTTCAGGGAAGAAATCTGCGATATGTAGAACGGTCATGATTCGCCTCTTAATTAACTCAACCGTTGCCGAGTCTACGCAGGCGCCCCGCACCTTACCTTGAATTTTCATCTTAGTGACGCAGGAAAATGGCTAATTTTTCAAGATCTCACCGGCGATTGACAGAAATGCGGCAAGGCTCACATCTCGCCACTTGTGTGGTTCTGTGAGCTTTCTCACGAACTTCTTTGTCAGCCTGCCAGTGACTATTACGCACTGGCAGTAAGGGGAAGGTGGCAAAAAGCGGAGATTTCTAATCTGTAGTCATCTCATTACAGGAAGAACACGCCATGAGTATGCGTAACATTGTTGCCATTGATTTAGGCGCATCCAGCGGGCGCGTGATGCTCGCACAATGGAGTTCAGCGAATCAGCAGATCAGCCTGCGCGAAGTGCGTCGCTTCACCAATCAGCGTGTGCGCCGTGCAGATTATGATTGTTGGGATTTGGAGCGACTGGAGCAAGAGATTCGTTTAGGGCTGGCCCAGCTTGATGATGAAGGCATTGTGCCGGACAGCATTGGCATCGATACCTGGGGCGTTGATTTGGTGTTGCTGGATGCCAACGGTGAACGCGTCGGCGAGGCGGTAAGTTATCGCGATAAGCGTACAGAAGGGCACATGGCTCAGGCCATTAACGATCTCGGCAAAGGAGCAATCTATCAGCGCACCGGCATTCAATTCTTGCCGTTCAACACCCTTTATCAACTGCACGCACTGCATCAGCAGCAGCCAGATTGGCAGGAAAAAGTGCAGTATGCGCTGATGATTCCTGACTATCTGCACTATCGCCTTACCGGCCAGATGAACTGGGAATACACCAACGCCACCACCACACAACTGCTCAATATTCACAGCGGCGAATGGGACAGCGATTTGCTTGCGTGGGCTGGCGTGCCGGCTAAGTGGTTCGGCAAACCAACATCGCCAGGTAACACTGTCGGTTACTGGACCAGCGCCAGCGGCAACCACATTCCGGTGATCGCGGTTGCGACTCACGATACGGCGAGCGCGGTTTTGGCCACACCGTTAATGCAGGATGATGCCGCTTATCTCAGCTCGGGAACCTGGTCACTGATGGGGATTGAGAGCTTGCAGCCTTGTGTCAGCACGGCGGCGCTCAATGCCAACGTAACCAATGAAGGTGGAGCAGAAGGCTACCGCGTTCTGAAAAACATTATGGGTTTGTGGCTGCTGCAACGTGTCTGCACTGAGCTGCAAATTACCGATCTCTGTTCGCTGATCAAAGACGCCGCAAAAGGGCCCGCCTGTCGTGCGCTGGTAAACCCCAATCACAGCCGTTTTATCAATCCAGACAGCATGGTTCAGGAGATTCAAAACGCCTGCGCCGAACAGAACATGCCCGTACCGCAGACGCCGGCTGCGCTGGCTCGCACCATCTTTGACAGTCTGGCCTTGCTCTATCGTCAGGTGATTGGCGAACTCGCCACACTGCGCGCGGCACCGCTGCGTCAACTGCATGTGGTGGGCGGCGGCAGTCAGAACCCGCTGTTAAATCAATTGTGTGCCGATGCCTGTCAGCTGCCGGTATTGGCGGGGCCGATTGAAGCCTCGACGCTCGGCAACGTCGGCTGCCAGCTCATTGCTTTGGGCGAACTGCGTGACGTCAGCGATTTACGCCGCTGCATTAGCCAAAACTTCCCGTTAGAAAAATTTGAACCGTTGAACAACAGCGCCTTCGCTGCCCATCAGGCACGCTTTGCCGCGCTCAGCTAACCTGCTAAGGAACTTGCATATGACTAAGCTGATTGAACAGGCCTTCGAACTGGCCAAACAACGTTACGCCGCCATCGGTGTGGATGTGGAACAGGTAATGGCGCAGCTGGATGGCATTCCGGTCTCGATGCACTGCTGGCAAGGTGATGACGTGCGCGGCTTCGAAAATCCGAACGGTGAACTGACCGGCGGTATTCAGGCTACCGGCAACTATCCGGGACGTGCACGTAATGCTGATGAGCTGCGCTCTGATGTTGAAAAAGCGATGTCACTCATTCCGGGTGCTAAACGCCTCAACCTGCATGCGATTTATCTGGAGAGCGATAAGCCGGTTGATCGTGATGCGATTGAACCGAAACACTTCAGCAACTGGGTGGAATGGGCCAAAACGCACAAGCTGGGCCTCGATTTTAATCCAAGCTGTTTCTCCCATCCGCTGAGCGCCGATGGTTTTACGTTGTCACACGCCGACAAAGGGATTCGTCAGTTCTGGATTGAACACTGCAAGGCCAGCCGTCGTATCTCTGCACACTTTGGTGAGCAACTGGGTACCGCATCCGTCATGAATATCTGGGTGCCGGACGGAATGAAAGATCTCACCGTCGATCGTTTAGGACCGCGTCAACGCCTGGCGAGTGCGCTTGATGAAGTGATCAGTGAAAAACTCAATCCTGCGCACCACATTGATGCGGTAGAGAGCAAACTGTTTGGCATTGGCGCAGAGAGCTACACCGTGGGTTCCAATGAATTCTGCCTGGGTTATGCCAGCAGCCGCCAGACCGCGCTGACTCTGGACGCCGGCCACTTCCATCCAACCGAAGTGATTTCCGACAAAATTTCCACGGCCATGCTCTATGTGCCGCGCCTGCTGCTGCACGTAAGCCGTCCGGTGCGCTGGGACAGCGATCACGTGGTGATTCTCGACGATGAAACCCAGGCCATCGCTACCGAAATCGCACGCCACAAATTGTTCGACAAGGTGCACATCGGTCTCGACTTCTTCGATGCGTCAATCAACCGCATCGCGGCGTGGGTAATTGGGACACGCAATGCCAAAAAAGCGCTGCTGCGTGCTCTGCTGGAACCTACCGACCAGTTACGCAAGCTGGAGAGCGAAGGGGATTACACCGGCCGCCTGGCGATGCTGGAAGAACAAAAATCGTTGCCATGGCAAGCGGTGTGGGAAGCCTGGTGTCTGCGCCACGATGTCCCTGCTGATGCCAGCTGGCTGAGCGAAGTCCGTCATTATGAACAACAAACACTGCGTCAACGTTAAGGGACACACCATGCAAAATATCCTCTCTTCCGCTTTTGTTCAGGGAATGGTTAAAGCGACCAGCGACATGTGGTTGAAAGGCTGGGATGAGCGTAATGGCGGCAACGTCAGCTTACGTTTACTGCCGGAAGAAGTTAAAGATTTCGCCGGTGATTTCTATGCCGAGCCGCGCTGTATTGAGCTGACCAAACCTGCTCCAGCGCTGGCCAATGATTGGTTCCTGGTCACCGGATCGGGTAAGTTTTTCCGTAACGTTCAGCTCGACCCGGCCGACTGTCTGGCGCTGCTGCAGGTGGATGACAAAGGCTTGTCATACAAAATCCATTGGGGTTTGAGTAACGGCGGCCTGCCAACATCAGAGTTGGCAGCTCACTTCCAGTCGCACAGCGTGCGCAAGCAGGTCTCAAACGGCATTGATCGCGTCATCATGCATTGCCACGCCACCAACTTTATGGCGCTGAGCTATGTGGTAAATCTGGATTCCGCACGATTCACACGCCTGTTGTGGGAAGGCAGCACCGAATGTCTGGTGGTGTTCCCGGATGGCGTAGGTATTCTGCCATGGATGGTGCCCGGTACCGATGGAATTGGTCAGGCAACGGCAGACGCAATGGCAAATCACAGCATTGTGATGTGGCCGTTCCACGGCATCTTTGGCGCGGGTCCAAACCTCGACGAGACTTTCGGCCTGATCGATACGGCGGAGAAATCCTCCGAAGTGGTGGTAAAAGCACTGTCAATGGGCGGTATTCGTCAAAGCATCACTACTGAGCAGCTGATCGCGCTGGGTGAACGCTTCAACGTTAAGCCGTGGCAAGCCGCGCTGCAGGCGGAGCGCAGCGATGTTGCGTAAAGCCTTTGTGATGCAGGTGCATGCACACTGCCACGATGAGTATCTGCGCCGCCATACGCCAATTTGGCCGGAACTGGCCGAGACGCTAAAAGCGCATGGTGCGCACAATTACGCTATCTGGCTGGATGCTGAACGCAATCTGCTGTTTGCCAGCGTGGAAATTGAGTCTGAAGCGCGCTGGGAAGCAGTGGCAAAAACCGAAGTGTGTCAGCGCTGGTGGGCATCAATGAAGGATTTAATGCCATCGAATCCGGATAACAGTCCGGTGAGCGCGGCGTTAAAACCGATGTTTTTCCTGCCTTAACGCGCGCTCCCCTCAGTATTGGTACTGAGGTAATAATTTTAGGCCGACACGGAAGTCGGCCTGAATTTTATTTGGTGCTCAATTCACAATATCCCGCCAGAGCGGGCCAGATTGCCATCTGCGTATCCACGATCTGGTCAAGATCCTCACGATTAGCGCCTTCACGCGCACGCACCGACATTCCCTGCAGTAAACACGCCAGATAGCGGGCTAACGTTTCACTATTGGCACATTGCGGTAACTCGCCGCGCTGTTGCCGGGTATCAAGAAATGCTTTTAACGCTGATTCCTGAGCGTGATGCTGCTGCGCCAGCATTTGCGCCACTTCTTCTGAGCCGGAAGAGAGCGCGCTCGAGGTACAAATGAAGAAACAGCCAGCAGGCTTATCACATGCGGTGAAGCATGCGGCGGTTGCGCGAAAATAGGCTTCAATGGCCGTTTTCACGTCTAAAGCATCATCATTTAGCACGGCGTTGCGTTGCGCGCTGAACGTTTCAATGTATCGCTGCATCGCCGCACGGAATAACCCTTCTTTATTTTCAAACTCAGCATAAAGGGTTGGGGCTTTAGCGCCGGTAGCGTTAACCAAATCGGACAGCGAAGTGCCTTCATAGCCATGCGCCCAGAACAACATCATTGCCTTGTCCAGGGCATCGTTGCGATCAAACACTTTCGGACGGCCGCGCGTTTTCCTGTTCACCACATCGATAACTTCGGTCATTGGGCACCTCAAAGCGTAAAATACTCCATTAAATTACCGATCATTAAATAAATATGCAAGCGCAGCCCGGAATGAGTCTATTCGTCTTTGCCCGTTTGTGCTTTTTGCTTGCGAAAGCACCCAAATGGATAAGTCAAAAAGGGCTGGGAAGCCCATAATCACGCCACTTCCGATTAAAATAATGATCGTTAATAAAATGATTGACGCGCGGGTCCATTCGGCAGTAGCATTTAATTAACGGTTGTTAACTTAATCGCGACCGACCCCAATTCATCTGTATAAGAGAGCAAAATTATGAAAAGCATCAAACTGACTTTGGCCGCTGTAGCATTGTCTTCAATCGCGTTTGGTAGCATGGCTGCAGACTTAGTAAACGAAGCGCCGCTGAATCAACAACAAATTGGTGTGGTTAGCGCATCAGGTAGCACTAACCTGACATCGCTGGAGAATCAGCTAGCGGAAAAGGCCAGTGCTGCCGGAGCAAAGTCATTCCGCATCACTTCGACCTCTGGCAACAACAAGCTAAATGGCACAGCAGTAATTTATAACTAAGAGAATTGAGCGGAGGGCAATTAAGCATTCCGCAGGAAGTGAACAAAAGGCTTCAGAAGATAACCTTCTGAAGCCTTTTTTCTTATCCGTTAGAACGCAGCTGTGGATAGCGGCGGAAGATAGCGATACACCAGAACAGTGCGGCAAGGCCAATAATGCCGCCGACGTTACCGACATCCGACATTTGCATATGCAAACTGACCTGATTACCCAGTAGCGCACCCGCGCCGATACCGATGTTGTAGATACCCGAGAACAGCGACATCGCGACGTCGGTGGCATCCGGTGCCAGCGCCAAAACGCGCACCTGCATCGCCAGACCAATCATCATCATTGCCATGCCCCAAACGATGCACAGCACGGTGATTGCAGCGGGACGTACAGCAGCAAACACCAGCAAGCCCATGCTTAGCGTGATCATCGCAATCGCGGCGATCAGCATCGCAGAAGGGAATCTATTGCCCAGCGTACTAAACAGCACGCTGCCGAGAATGCCCGCTGATCCAAACAGCAGTAACAGCAGCGTGGTGAAATTATCATCGGCATTAGCCACCACCTGCATAAACGGTTCGATGTAGCTGTAAGCGGTGTAATGCGCCGTCACCACCACGGTAACCAGAACGTACATTGCCACCAGCGCCGGACGGCGGAATAGCATCGGAACGCTGCTCAGTGAACCCGTGTGCTCGCTCGGCAGACGCGGCAGTATGCGCATCAGCAAAATCAGCAATACCAAAGCAGACAAGCCGATCATGCCAAAAGTAGTGCGCCAGCCAAGATATTGACCGACGATACGCCCAATCGGCACGCCCAGCACCATCGCCAGCGCGGTACCGGTTGCCAGCATACTCAACGCCTGAGTTTTCTTGCCTGCAGGCGCCACGCGAATGGCCAGCGAAGCGGTAATTGACCAGAACACGGCGTGCGCTAAGGCAATACCGATGCGCGAGATAACCAGTGAGGTGAAATCCCATGCCAAAGACGAGAGCACATGGCTGGCAACAAACACGATGAACAACACGGCCAATAGCAGGCGACGCTCAATATTGCGCGTTAACAGCATCAGCGGCAGCGACAATAGCGCGACAACCCACGCGTAGATGGTCAGCATAATGCCAACATCGGCAGTCTTCATGTCATAGCTGGCGGCGATATCCGACAGCAGACCGACAGGCACGAATTCTGTGGTGTTAAAGACAAAAGCAGCAATAGCCAGCAGTACAACGCGTAGCCAGGCCGTTTTACGGGAAACAGTAGTAGATTGCATGGAGTTCAAATCAGTCAGACGGCAAATGAAAGGGCAAAAAGCACCCCAGAAAGTGACCGGAGTCACAAATTGCCGCTATTGTGGAGCATTAATGAGCGGAGGGAAACCGTTTGTCGGGCTTTTATTACTGAATATTTTTTATCAAGAGTGGCGTAATTAATAGCCTGAGGTTTTTACGCTTTCTGTCATCAATACGAGAGCGAGCAAGATTAACAACGGGGTGAAAGAAGCAACTGGACCTGACACCACTTTGAGCGCCTTAAGGTCCAGTTATTATTACACTTAAATTTATAGTTATTATGAAACGCCGCAGTGCTGCTTAACAAAAGAGTTAGGTCTGCTGACCACTCTCACATCATGATTATCAGAGTCGCACCATGTGTTTTAGTGCCACACTATTTTGAGTCGTCATGTTTTTTTTTAATCCCACCGGACAGCAGTGCTCGCAGCCCAGCGCGCTGGCATAAAATTTACGCGCTTGCTGAATGGCGGCATTTGGCGTGTAGAAAGTCCCAAGGAAACGGCGTGCCTCATCGGCGGGTAGGTACGGGCATCCCGTTGCGTGTACTACATGGTTGTCGTTATAGCCGGCATGCTTATCGACGTAATAATAGAGTCCCATCTATCGTCCTCATTGCTGTGAAATAATAAAAGTCTAACTATTGTTGGAATGGAATGAATTATAGCGACGAATGGCCGTTTTGTTTTATCTGGGACTGTGAGATCACCGGATGGCGTGGACTTGATGAGAGAACGGGGCGCATTAGCCCCGTTTAACAGATGAAAGGTATTACAGTTTCCGGCACTGCAATCGCCAGCCGACCAGCAAAGCCATTAATAATAGCAAGCTAATGAATGCCGTAACGCCCATCCAGCCATAGCTGTGCCAGAACACGCCGCCCAATGTACCCGCCACGCTGGATCCAACGTAATAGCTAAACAGATAGAGTGACGATGCCTGGCCTTTAGCCCGACGCGCACGCGGGCCAATCCAGCCGCTGGCAACAGAGTGCGCCGCAAAAAATCCGGCGGTGAACAACATCATGCCGGGTAAAATCAGCCACAATGAGTTAAACGCCGTCAGCAGCAATCCCGTCAGCATAATCGCAGTTGCGCCAATCATCACCGGACCGCGTCCAAAGCGGCTGGTCATCGCGCCGGCTTTCGGTGAACTCCAGGAGCCGGTCAGATAGACCACCGACAGCAATCCCACCACCGCCTGGCTCAGCGACCAGGGCGCACTCAGCAGGCGATAGCCGATGTAGTTGAACAGCGTGACGAACGCGCCCATCAGCAGGAAGCCCTCAGCGAACAGCAGCGGTAATCCTTTATCGCGCCAGTGCAAACGGAAGTTGATCAGCAAACTACGCGGACGCAGCGAAGCTGGACGGAAATGACGCGACGCAGGCAGGATTTTCCAAAACATCAGCGCGCCCGCCAACGCGAAACAGCCAATCACGCCCACCGCAACGCGCCACGAGAAGAAATCGGTCAATACGCCCGTCAACAGGCGTCCGCTCATGCCGCCAATCGAGTTACCGCTGATGTACAGCCCCATGGAAAAGGCGATAACGCGTGGATGAATCTCTTCACTCAGATAGGTCATGCCAACCGCCGCAACCCCGCTCAGCGATAAGCCAATCAGCGCGCGCATCAGCAAAATCCCCTGCCAACTGCTCATGGTGGCGGAAATCAAGGTACAGATAGCCGCGAGCAACAGCGCGGTAACCATCACCGATTTACGCCCAATCGCATCCGACAGCGGCCCGGTAAACAGCAATCCCAATGCCATTAAGCCGGTCGATAGCGAGAGAGAAATACTGCTTTGCGCTGGAGAAACGCCAAACTGTTGCGATAACACCGGCAAAATGGGCTGCACGCAATACAGCAGGGCGAAAGTGGCAAGACCGGCAGAGAACAGCGCCAGCGTCACGCGCATAAACTGCGGCGATCCGCGTTCAATCCATTCTGAAGGGGTTGCAGCTGGAACAGGCTTTACGGACAACTCGTCTTCATCGAGTATCACCGCCTGAGAAGAGCGACTCACGGAACATCCTCGTTTGAACAATCATGCCGTTACTGTAGGAAAGGGCGAATAGGTTGTACAATATATTAATAATCTCAAATGAGACGTTTAAAATATGAATGTTGAGTTGCGTCATTTACGCTATTTCGTTGCCGTCGCGGAGGAACTGCATTTTGGCC
Source organism: Pantoea endophytica (assembly GCF_002858935.1). Lineage (GTDB taxonomy): Bacteria > Pseudomonadota > Gammaproteobacteria > Enterobacterales > Enterobacteriaceae > Pantoea > Pantoea leporis. Next base: position 373,737 of record NZ_PJRT01000033.1, read on the forward strand.
GCGCCGCGCAGCGCCTGAATATTTCGCAACCGCCGCTAAGCCAGCAGATTCAGCAGCTGGAGCAGGAAATTGGCGCGCAGCTGTTTACCCGCACCAATCGCAGCGTACAGATCACGCCCGCCGGCGCACTGTTTTTGCAGGATGCGCGTGCCATTTTGTTACAGGTCGAGCAGGCCGCCCGCCGCGCCGCACGCGTGCATAGCGGGCAGGAGGGCGAGTTGCGCATCGGCTTTACCTCCTCAGCGCCGTTTACCGGTCTGGTTTCTGACGCGCTGTACCAATTCCGTCAGCGTTGGCCAGAAGTACACATTCAGATGCAGGAGAACAACACGCGGCAGCAGCTTGCGCCACTTCATGATGCTCGACTCGATCTTGGTGTGATGCGCAATACGCCGCTCCCCAGCGATCTGCAGCACCGCGTGCTACTGCGTGAGCCGCTATGCGCGGTAGTGCATTGGGCGCATCCGCTGGCCGATGCAGAGTCGATTTCCATTCAGGCATTAGCCAACGAGCCGTTTGTATTTTTCGATCCGCAAGGCGGCACTGCGTTATACGGTGAAATCCTGGCGCTGCTGCATCGCTATCAAATCAAACCTTTTATTACGCAGGAAGTGGGCGAGGCGATGACCATTCTTGGTCTGGTGGCGACCGGACTCGGCGTGTCTATTCTGCCGGCGTCATTCAGCCGTGCACGTCTGGCTGATGTGGTGTGGATTCCATTGCAGGAGTGCGACGCGATTTCTGAAGTTTGGCTGGTCTGGTCAGCGACGCGAGAACCAACGGCGCAAATGACCAATATGATGTCGCTGATGCTGCAAAATGCAGAGAATTGAGTCCGCAGTTGAATGAGGGCCCAAACTTTATGTGCGATAAATCACATTTCTAATCAAATATTTGACGCTGCTGGTCAATCTGCATCACCATAGCTGCTGTTTATTTAGAAGCGCGAAAATAATGGGAGCTGGGCGTGAATCTGTACAGTCAACCTGGTCATATTGATCAGATAAAACAGACCAACGCAGGTGTGGTTTACCGACTGATTGACCTTTACGGCCCGATTTCGCGTATTGAGCTTTCTAAACGTGCCCAGTTAGCACCCGCCAGCATTACCAAAATCGTGCGTGAAATGCTCGATGCCCATCTGGTTCAGGAAACTGAATTTCAGGAACCGGGCAGTCGCGGTCGTCCCGCGATTGGTTTGATCCTCGATACGCTCGCCTGGCACTATCTCGCCGTGCGCATTCAGCCCGGATTTATTACGCTGACGCTGCGCGATCTCAGCAGCCGCGCGCTGCAGGAAGATCGCCTGCCGCTGCACGCCAGCGCCGACAAACCACTGCTGCAAACCTTGCACGAGACAGTGAATGACTTCTTTATTCGCCACCAAAGCAAGCTGGAGCGTTTGACCGCCATCGCCATTACCTTGCCAGGATTGATCAACGCCGCTTCTGGCGTGGTCCATCGTATGCCGGGTTATGACGTGCAGGATATGCCGCTGGGAGAAACGCTGGCGCAGCGCACCGGTCTGCCGGTGTTCGTGCAGCATGATATTTCCGCCTGGACGTTAGCCGAAGCGCTGTTTGGCGCATCCAGTGGCGCGCAACATGTGATTCAGATTGTGATTGATGAAACCGTCGGCGCGGGCGTGATCAGCGGCGGACAACTGCTGCACAAAAATGGTCGTACGCTGGTGGAAATTGGTCATACGCAAATCGATCCTTACGGCCAGCAGTGTTATTGCGGCAATAATGGCTGTCTGGAAACCGTCGCCAGCATCGGAAGCTTGCTTAATCTCACCGCCCAGCGTTTGCCGTCGCAGCCGGACAGTGTATTGCATCAGACGCCGTTGACGATTGAGAGCTTATGCGCAGCCGCGCAGCAGGGCGATCGCCTGGCGCGTGATGTGATTGCGGGCGTCGGACACCATATTGGCCGTATGCTGGCGATGATGGTAAACATCTTTAATCCTCAACAAATCCTTATCGGTTCGCCGCTGAATCAGGCCGCCGATGTGCTGTTCCCTGCGGTGAGCAGTACCATTCGACAACAAGCCTTGCCCGCATATAGCAGTGAAATCCAGCTCACACCAACGGCTTTCAGCGATCCCGGCACCTTTGGCGGCGCCGCACTGATAAAAGACGCGCTCTATAGCGGCCATTTATTGGTAAAACTGTTGCAGGGATAATTACAGCTCACCTTAAGTTTGTCCTAACGCAATCTGCCCGCGAAAACATTTCCTTAAACTGCCTCCTTCGCACGTTACACATCGCTTTAATGAAGGAGGAGAATGGTGAAAACGCTTTTTGTCACCGGTACCGACACCGCGGTGGGTAAAACCGTGGTATCACGCGCATTATTGCAGTGCTTTGCCAAGGCGAATCTGTGCGCCGCAGGCTTCAAACCTGTCGCCAAAAGCGCGCAACTCACATCTGAAGGCTTACGTAATAAAGATGCCCTGTTATTACAGCAGGCTTCAGGTCTCGCTCTCGATTATTCCGCCGTCAATCCTATCGCCTTACAAGAGGATGAAATCAGCACCAGCGCGTCGCAGCGTATAGATTATCCGTTGCTCAGCCGCAGTCTAAACGATTTGCAGCAGCGCGCCGCGCGCGTGGTGGTAGAAGGCACCGGCGGCTGGCGCAGTTTAATGAACGACTTACAGCCTTTGTCCCACTGGGTGCGGCAGGAACATTTACCCGTTGTGTTGGTAGTCGGCATTAAAGAAGGTTGCATCAGCCACGCTTTACTGACCGCCGAGGCGATTGCGCAGGATGGATTGCGACTCGTGGGTTGGGTAGCCAACCGTATTAATCCCGGTCTGGCGCATTACGCTGAAATTATTGATGTTTTGAGAGAAAAGCTAGGCGCACCTTTACTAGGCGAGTTGCCTTATCTGCCGCGCGCAGAACAGCGGGAACTGAGTGGTTATCTGGATGTTTCACTGCTCGATGACAATATTACGCACGACAACAGTGCAAAGCCTGCGGCTTGATGAAACAAAAAGCCGCAAATGATCAATGGCTGAATCTAAGATTTCAGATTCAGCCCTCCTCTTTACTGAATTAATTGCCAGAATATTCAATATCTTATTTCCAATTTTTAATAAACCCCTTGTTCTGGCGTGATTCATGCATCAGCAGCTCTGATGAATATCTTGCCGGAGCACCTGTATGTCGCAATCAGATGAGAAAGGTTTGTTGTATGGGCTGAATGACCGCATCGGTCCATTGCCTGCATTTTGTGCCGCACTGCAACATGTGCTGGCCAGCGTAGTGGGCATCATTACGCCGCCGCTGATTATTGGTTCCGTGTTGGGATTACAGGCATGGATCCCTTATCTGATCAGTATGTCACTGCTCGTTTCCGGTCTCGGTACTTTCCTGCAGGCGCGCCGCTTTATGGGCATTGGCGCAGGCATGATCTGCCTGCAGGGCACCAGCTTTGCCTTTCTCGGGGTGATTCTGTCGGGCGGATTGATGGTCAAAGCGCGCGGCGGATCGCCAGAAGAGATCATGGCGATGATCTTTGGTTGCAACCTGGTGGCGGCGATGATTCCGATGTTGATCAGCCGCTGCATCGCGCCATTACGCAAAGTGTTGACGCCGGTGGTTACCGGCACCGTTATTACCTTAATTGGTATCAGCCTGATTAAAGTCAGCATCACCGATTGGGCTGGCGGCCATAACGCCAACGATTTTGGCGCGCCCGGCAATCTGGCGCTCGGTGCCTTGACGCTGCTGGTGATTATCGTACTTAACCGTTCGCAAAATCGCTGGACGCGGCTGGTTGCGGTGGTGGCCGGCATTGCTGCGGGCTGTATCGCCGCAGCGTTAACCGGCCATCTCACCCTTAAGCCAATGGATGATACGCCGTGGCTGGTAATGCCGGCGCTGTTCCGTTTTGGTTTTGCCTTCGACTGGACCATCTTCATTCCCATCGCGCTGGTATCGGTGATAGCCGTGATTGAAGCGGTGGGCGACCTCACGGCGAACTGCATGTTGTCGCAGCAGCCGATTGAAGGCGAAGCGTTTGAGCGCCGCATGCAGGGCGGTATTTTCGCCGATGGCATCAGCTGCTTGCTCGCCGCCGTGTTCTCTGCCTTTCCCAACACCACTTTTGCGCAAAATAATGGCGTCATCCAAATGACCGGCGTTGCCAGCCGTTATGTTGGCATGGTGATCGGCGTGATGCTGGTGCTGCTCGGTATGTTCCCGGCGATTGGCTATATGCTGCAGCAGATTCCACCGCCGGTACTGGGCGGCGCGACCATCGTGATGTTTGGGAGCGTGGTGGCGGCCGGCATCCGCGTGATGACGCAAACGCCGCTTGGCCGTCGCGAGATGCTGATTGTTGCCGTGTCGTTTGGTATCGGTTTGGGTGTCGAAGCGGTACCTGAAGTGCTGAAACAGTTCCCGACACTGATCAGCAACCTGTTTGGTCACGCGGTGACTACTGGCGGGATACTGGCGATTATTTTGAATGTCGTGCTGCCTTCAGAGCGCAGCGAAGCAGTGGCGGCAAAAACGGCTGAGGAGTCGCGTTAACAAAGCGCACGGAGTCAAATAGCCGAGGGGCATATGGCAGAGGAGTAAAGCATCCCGCGCCAGGGAAGGCGCGGGCTGAGCCTCAGGGATGATTTATGGCGACTTTACGATCTGCCATATGCCCCTCGGCGACTGCTTAGGGTTTTACGGATTCAACCGACGGCGCGTACGTCCAGAACTGAGATAATCGGCAATGTAATCCTGCGATATCTCGCCGCTATAACGACCTTCCTCATCGACGATCGGCATCCACACCGTGTTGTGCTCATACAGCTTCGACAGCACCACGCGTAGGTTTTCTTCCGCTTTGCCGGTCACTTTAAAGGTATGCAGCATCTCTTCGCAGCGGCCAGTGGCGCCGCGCGCTTCACGCCGCTTCACAAATCCCAGTGGCTTGCCATCTTCATCAACTACCGTCACCGAACGCATATCGTTATCGTCCATGGTGGCGAAGGCCTCCTGCAGTGGCGTATTACGCTGCACGGTGATGGTGGGCTGCTGATCGGTGACATCGCCGGCCTGCACCAGCAACAAACGTTTCAGCGTACGGTCCTGACCGACAAAGGAGCCAACAAAGTCGTTCGCCGGTTTGGCTAACAGCTCATCCGGGCTGGCGCACTGCACAATTTTCCCCTGACCAAACACCGCAATGCGGTCGCCGAGCTTCAGCGCTTCATCAATATCATGGCTAACCAGCATCACGGTCTTCTTTAACTGGCGCTGCATCTCAAGGAATTCGTTCTGAATCACTTCACGGTTGATTGGGTCGACCGCGCCGAAAGGTTCATCCATCAGCAATACCGGTGGATCCGCGGCCAGCGCGCGAATCACGCCAATACGCTGCTGTTGACCGCCGGACATTTCGCGCGGATAGCGATGCAGGAACTTGGTCGGATCGAGCGCCACCATGCTCATCAATTCCGTGGCGCGTTCGCGGCAGCGCTTCTTATCCCAACCCAACATGCGCGGCACCACGGTAATGTTCTCCTCGATGGTCATATTCGGGAACAGACCAATCTGCTGGATGACATAGCCAATATTGCGGCGCAGGGTGACGGTATCTTGTCCGCTGGTGTCTTCACCGTTGATCAAAATCCTGCCGCTTGAGGAGGGAATCAAACGGTTAATCATCTTAAGGGTGGTGGTTTTGCCACAACCCGATGGGCCGAGCAGCACGCACATTTCCCCGGCAGGCACTTCAAGGCTGACGTTGTCCACGGCATTGAGTGATGTGCCGTTCTTTTGCGTAAAGGTTTTCGTCAGGTTTTCCAGTTTTATCATTATCGAATCCCCTTAGGAGTCAGCGCCGACTGCAAACGGTGCAGCAGCCAATCAAGCACAATCGCGAGCAAACAAATCATCAAGGCACCGGCAATCAACATGCGCACATCGCTGCCGCTGATCCCGTCGAGCAGTTGCAGGCCCAAACCGCCCGCACCAATCACGGCGGCAATCGCCATCACGCCGACGTTCATCACCACCGCTGTACGAATACCGCCAAAAATCACCGGCAGCGCCATCGGAATTTCTACCCAGCGCAGACGCTGCCAGAAGGTCATGCCAATCCCGCGACCGGCTTCACGCAGTCCGGGAGACAAATTCTCCAGCGCGGTGTGGGTGTTACGCACAATCGGCAGCAGCGAGTAGAGGAACACGGCGGTGATAGCGGGAAGGGCGCCAATGCCCTGACCGATCATAGAAAACAATGGAATCATCAAACCAAACAACGCGATGGTGGGAATGGTTAACACAATAGTGGCGATGCCGAGCACCGGCGTGGCCAGCCACTTAAAGCGCACAATCAAAATGCCCAGCGGTACGCCAACGATGATGGCGAAACCGACCGCCACCAGTACCAGCCACGTGTGTTGCCAGGTGAGCGTCATCAAGGTGTGCCAGTTATTCATGATGTAATGCAAGGTATCCACAGCGCCTCCTTACAGCATGTTCTTGGATTGAAGGAAATCACGCGCCACCTGTTGCGGCGACTGATGATCAATATCGACACGCTTATTCATCTCGGTGATCGCTTCGTCATTAATCAACGCGGAGAGTTGATTGAGCGCCGTATCCAAACCCGGATGGCTCTCCAGCACATCCTGACGCACTACGGGCGTGACGTTGTAACTTGGGAAGAAGTGCTTATCATCTTCTAACACTTTGAGTTCGAACCCTTTCACGCGGCCATCGGTGGTGTAGATCAAACCGGCATCAACAAAGCCATCGCGAATCGCGTTGTAAACCAAGCCGGGATCCATCTGGCGAATCTGCGGACGATCGAGCGGCATGTTGTAGGCTTTCTGCAATGGCTTAAGACCATCGGAGCGGCCTGAGAATTCCAGGTCCAAACCCAGTTTCCAGTTATGATCCGGATCGTTCTTGCGTACCTCTTCCAGCTTCGCCACCAGTTGCGACATGGTATTGATGCCTTCTTTCTCCGCACGATCGCGTTGCATGGCAAACGCATAGGTATTGTTCATCGGTGCAGGATTGAGCCACACCAGCCCTAACTTCGCATCCAGCTGTTTCACCGTTTTATACGCGTCTTCGGTCGACATCGGCTTATTAATGTGGTTAAAGATGATCAGCGAAGTACCGGTGTACTCCCATGTCATATCAATCTGTTTATTGATCATCGCGTTACGACCAATAGTGGTGGCGATATTGGTCTTGGGGATCACCTGAAAACCTTTCTTTTGCAGCCAGATTACTGTCATCGCGGAGAGGATGTGCTGCTCCGTAAAGCTCTTAGTTGCCATGGTAATCGGTGTTGCAGCCGCGGCGCTTTGGCTGATTGCCAGCGTCGCGGTGAGTGCCAGCGCAGTACGTTTAACCCAGCGCGCCAGTTTGTTGGCAGTGGCCATCACAAAGCTCCTTGTGTTAAGCCGCAGAGTGCGGGCTGAGATAACGTCCCAATGCCGCGAGCAGCATGTCGAGCACCAGCGCAACCAGCGCGGTGGCCACAGCGCCGAGGATCAGCGTAGGGAAGTCGTTGAGGTAGATGCCGGGGAAGATCAGCTCACCAAAACTGCTGGCGCCGATCAGGAACGCCAATGGCGCGGTACCGACGTTAATCGCCGTGGCGATGCGCACGCCTGCCAGAATCACCGGCAGCGCATTGGGAATTTCCACCTGACGCAAACGCTGAAACTTCGTCATACCTATACCGTTGGCGGCTTCAATCAGCGACGGCGGTACCGCGCTTAAACCGGCAAAAGTATTACGCACAATTGGCAGTAGCGAGGCGAGGAACAGGGCAATCAGCGCGGGACGATCGCCGATACCGACAATCACCATCGCGAGCGCCAATACCGCCAGCGGTGGCAGCGTGTTACCCACGTTGAAAATTTGCATCACGTACTCTGCCCAGCGACGAGCGAACGGACGGCTAAGCAGGATGCCGCTGGGAATGCCCACCAGTAACGCAAAGAACATTGACCAAAACACTAAAAACAGATGCTGCTGCCCGAGATAAACCAAATCTTCCCGCCGGTCGCGCAGCGTATTCAGCCCCAGCCCCCAAACCAGCAGGGCAATCACCGCAACAATCGCGAGCAGAGCCAGCCCAGCGCGGCGGGCGAGCGATGCATTTTGCATAGCCAGTGTCTCCCTGATTCAAGAAATCGTTCGATAGGTAATGTCATTCCCAGGATGACGGCGCAGTGTTAAAACGCACACATACGAAAATCCTTCACCCCGTTAAATTGCAGTTAAAATGACTGTTATCAGATGCTTTTTCAGTGAATATCTGGAAAGCACCGCTTAGACCTATAGCAATGCTTGTCGATAAGCGCTAGTTTTTGCGGCAAAATCAGACAGATAGAAATAATAAAAAACGCCATCTAACCCGCGTGGAATAAGGCATCATTCGACAATAAAAAATATTCATCGAAATAAGTGACGTCGTCACAGATAGGTCGCACGCAGAGGAAACTGGTCTGGCGAATTTTGAGCTAGCCTTGTTAGAAATTAAGGAGACGTATGACTGAAACTGCAGAATTGAACACGGAACATCGCCACTGGATTCTTATCGGCTGCATGCTCGCTATGTTTATGGCGGCGATTGAAGTCACCATCGTGGCCACCGCCATGCCGACCATTATTGCCGATCTTGGCGGCTTTTCGCAGTTTGGCTGGGTATTTTCCATCTATCTACTGACGCAAGCCGTCAGCGTGCCGCTGTATGGCCGACTGGCAGATATGTGGGGCCGCAAACGGCTATTGTTTATCGGTGTTTCGCTATTTTTACTGGGATCGATTCTGTGCGGATTTGCCCACAGCATGGCGTGGCTGATCCTGTTTCGCGCTTTTCAGGGGTTAGGTGCCGGCGCGATTATGCCGCTAACGTCCACCATTGTGGCGGACGTCTATTCGCCGCGCGAACGCGCCAACGTCCAGGGTTGGCTCTCCAGCGTCTGGGGCGTGGCGGCAATCATTGGTCCGCTGAGCGGCGCGTGGCTGGTGCAGCACTTTAGCTGGTCGGTGATTTTCTGGGTCAACGTGCCGATTGGCGCCATCGCCATGCTGCTGCTGGCGCGTTTTCTTCCATCGCGTGAACAAAATCAGGCCACCACGCTCAATCTCACCGGCAGCTGCTGGCTGATGATCTGCGTAACGGCGTTGCTGGTCGCGCTGCTGCAGGCAGAAGTGCTCGGTTTCTGGCTGGTGCCGTTCCTGCTGCTGGCGGTCATTGCTGCCTGGCGTTTAAAACAGCATGAACAGCGTGCTGATGCGCCGCTGTTCCCGCTGGAAATCTGGCGCAGCCGGCTCATCGTTGCTGGCAACATCGGCAACCTGATCATCGGTGCCAGTATGATGGGCATCAGCGCCTTTCTACCAACCTGGATTCAGGGCATCACCGGCGGCACGCCGCTGCAGGCCGGCAGCGCACTGGCGATGATGTCGATTGGCTGGCCGCTGGCCAGTACATTGAGCGGTAGGTTGATGCTTATCACCTCCTATCGCTTCACCGCGCAGTTGGGCGCGCTGCTGCTGATTGCGGGCAGCGCATTACTGCTGCTACTGCGCAGCGACAGCTCAATCGTGCAGGCCGGATTCACCGCCTTTGTGATTGGCACCGGCATGGGCATGACCAGCACCACGTTTCTGGTATCGGTACAGAACCATGCGCATTACGACATTCGCGGCATTTGCACCGCCTCAATCATGTTCAGCCGCATGATCGGTTCGGCGATTGGTACCGCGTTATTGGGCGCAGTGCTGAACCTTAACTTGTCGCTGCGTCTGCCGCAGGCTGACGATCCGATGCAGAAAATCATGTCGCCTGAAAGCCGTCAGGCGCTGTCGGAGGCGACATTGCATGACTGGACCGGACAAATCGCCAGTTCTTTACATTGGGTGTTTGTAGTGTCGTTGCTGATTGCGCTGCTAACGTTGTGGGTGGCGTGGATAATGCCGCGGCAAAGGCCGGAAGTGGAGTAAAAGCAGGGCGGCCAGAGAGCCGCCCGAAAGTTTACTGCGCTGGCGTATCCTGAGAGCTGCCCACGCTGTCTGGCACGGTGCTGTCACCATCACGGCCATTTTTCTTGTAGACGATTTTCTGTGTGTCGTTCTCACAATGACCCACAACCTGGCCGCCGACCTGATCGGCTTGATCATTGGCCACGATATCCAGCGTGAAGTCCGATTCGGCGACGCCGTTGTTAATGATTTTTTTGCTGATGTCCGCTTTGACGCTTTCACAAGACGCCTGCGCCAATACCGGCAGCGACAACATCGCCATCAGCAGAACTGCATTACGTTTTTTCATCATTCACTCCTTTGGTCAGAAATCCTGTCAAAACTATAGCAGTGATAAACGATTAAGGTGCAATTGGACGTCCGGTGCGGCGGTCGAGGCAGCGCAGCGTATTCGGTTCCCAATAGGCGTTAACGTTGTAGCTCTTTTCGCAGGAGTCGCGTGTATCAAAGGCTTTGTCCGCTTTATCGAACTCTTTCTCAACGCGCGTATTGACCTTGTTACGCAGGTTTTTGGTATCGTTCCACTGCTCTTTGCTCTGGCGCGCGGCTTCATTACTGGAGGCGCTGCTGCCATCTTCAATAATCAGGCGATCGGTTTTGGCCGCAGCGATGGGCGCAGCCATTAACAGGCTCGACGTCACCACGGTAGCCAGCAGGGCGGAAAACAGTTTTTTCATCGTCATTTCCTTCAGTTAACACCAGCACAGCCGGGATCGCGGCTGTAACAACCATGGCCGCTAGTATATCATCGCTGCTTCTTTGCTCACCAGCGGTGAGCGCTTTGTTTAGCTTAGCGAGAGATTTTCTATGCTGGTCAAAACCGCCTTGCTGTTTTTTATCACTGCGATAGCGGAAATTGTTGGCTGTTTCCTGCCGTGGCTGTGGTTGAAGAAGGGCATGACGGCGTGGCTGCTGGTGCCAGCCGCGGCAAGTCTGGCGCTGTTTGTCTGGTTGTTGACGTTGCATCCTGCCGCGAGCGGGCGCGTTTATGCGGCCTATGGCGGCGTATATGTGCTGACGGCGCTAATCTGGCTGCGCGTGGTGGATGGCGTAAAACTGAGTACGTGGGATTGGGTTGGCGCGCTGGTCGCCTTGAGCGGCATGTTGATTATCGTAACCGGTTGGGGCCGCGCGTAATCATCGGCCACACCGGCGTGCGATATCAGGGGGAAACATCCCCATGAGATCGTCGCGGCAAAAGCCGCCGGAGCGCCTCACAGGATGGTCGCCCCGGATATTTCGATCAAACAGCGTGTAACCGCGATTAACCTTTATGCACCTTCAGTCCCGCGGTGGTTTGCGTCACCGGCATAATCTCCAGCGTATTGATGTTGACGTGCTTCGGCAGCGTCGTCACCCAATACACCGCTTCGGTGACATCTTCCGCCGTCAGTGCGGTGGTGCCTTCATAAACCTGGCCCGCTTTATCGTCATCGCCCTTGAAGCGCACGTTTGAGAACTCGGTGCCGCCCACCAAACCTGGCTCGATATCGGTCACGCGCAGCGCGGTGCCGTGCAGGTCGGTACGCAGATTCAGGCTGAACTGGCGCACGAACGCTTTGGTCGCGCCATACACGTTGCCACCCAAGTAAGGCCAGCTGCCGGCAATCGAACCGATATTCACGATATGACCAACATTGCGTTCAACCATTGCCGGCAGCACCGCACGCGTCATGTACACCAAACCTTTGTTGTTGGTGTCGATCATATTTTCCCAGTCTTCGATATTGGCTTTGTGCGCCGGTTCCACACCCAACGCCAGGCCAGCATTGTTAACCAGCACATCAATATTGCGCCATTCAGCGGGCAGGGAGGCGATCGCTTCATCGATGGCGGCGCGATTACGCACGTCCAGCTGAACGGTATACAGATTATCGCCCAACTCATCTTTCAGCTCTTTTAAACGCTCAGCGCGACGTCCGCTGGCGATCACTTTGTGACCTGTAGCAATGAAGCGGCGGGTGATACTTTGACCAAAACCAGCAGTTGCGCCAGTAACAAAAATAATCATCTCACTGTTCCTTATACGATTTCAGGTTATCAGCCACACCTTAGCATTAACCTCGAACCCATGCTCATGAAAACCCAAAGCAGCGTGTTGCAGGATTTTTCCTGCACATTACGAGTGCATTAGCGCACCACAAAGACGCATCTCAACAGGCGATAAACACGCCATGCCCGGCAAAACTCGCCGCAATGTTAAATCGCAACCGTTTGCGATTGCAGGCAACCGGTTGCGCATACGTTTGCTCGTTAAGCTTGACACAAAAACGCATCAGAACAACCTATTATATTGAAAGTAAACAGTATTTTTTGTTCTTTGCATTGGCATGCGCTTTGCAAACTATCTTTAAGGCAATCACCTGCACTAATAAAAAAGCACCAAGGAACCATTATGCCTTACGCACCCGAAACGCTGCTGCGCGCCAGCTTCTTTGATTTCACCGCTCTGGCCGCGCAGCCAGACGACATCGCTGCCAACGCGCGCTATCTCGAAGATGGCTTATTAACGCTGCGTGACGGCAAAGTGGTCAGCCTGGAAAGCTGGCAAATCGCGGAAGGGCGCGTTGATCCCACGCACGTCACCGATCTGCGCGGCAAACTGATTGTGCCCGGCTTTATAGACACCCATATTCATTATCCGCAAACCGAGATGATCGGCGCCTTTGGCGAACAGCTGCTGGAGTGGCTCAACCAATATACCTTCCCGGTGGAGAGCCAATATCACTGTCCCGATCACGCGGCAAAAATGTCGGCGTTCTTCCTGCATCAGCTGCTGTCGAATGGCACCACCACCGCGCTGGTGTTCGGCACCGTGCATAAGCAGTCGGTCGACTCGCTGTTCAGCGCCGCGCAGCAGCTGGATATGCGGCTGATTGCTGGCAAAGTGATGATGGATCGCAATGCGCCGGAATACCTGACCGAAACCCCGGAAGAGAGTTATCAGCACACGCGTGAACTGATTGAGCGCTGGCATCAGCGCGGTCGCCTGAGCTATGCGCTCACGCCGCGCTTTGCACCGACCTCGTCGCCGGAATTGCTGGATAAAGTGCGTCAGCTGCGCGAGGAGTTTCCTGATGTCTGGATGCACACGCACCTAAGTGAAAATCCGCAGGAGATCGCCTGGGTAAAAGCGCTATTCCCGGAGCGCGCAGGCTATCTTGATGTTTATCATCATCACCAACTTACCGGCAAACGTAGTGTGTTCGCGCACTGCCTGCATCTGGAAGATCAAGAGTGGCAATGCCTGCATGACACCGATTCATCAATTGCCTTCTGCCCGACCTCAAACCTGTTCCTCGGCAGCGGCTTATTCAGCATCAAACGCTGCTGGCAGCAGGGCGTGCGCATGGGCATTGGCACCGACGTTGGCGCAGGTACCACATTTAATCTGCTGCAAACGCTGGGCGAAGCCTACAAAGTCGGCCAGCTACAGCAATACAAACTCAGCGCCTGCGAAGCGTTTTATCACGCCACCTTAGGCGGCGCGCACGCGCTCGATTTGGATGACGTTATCGGCAATTTTAACCCCGGCAAAGAGGCCGATTTCGTGGTACTCGATGCGGCGGTGTCGCCGCTGCAGAAGCTGCGCAATGCCAACAGCAAAGACATCTGGGAGCGGCTGTTTGTAATGATGACGCTTGGCGACGACCGCAACATCGCGCAAACCTGGGTGAGCGGCAAGCCGGTTTGGCAGCGCGAAAGTGAGGAGCAAATCGCATGATCCAATTCTTACTCAACGATCGTTTAGTCACCGAACACGAGCTTGATCCCAATCTCACCGTGCTTAACTACCTGCGCGGCCAGCAGCAGCGTCGCGGCACCAAAGAGGGCTGCGCGTCTGGCGATTGCGGTGCCTGCACCGTCACGCTCGGTAAAGTCGTCGATGGGCAGATGCAGTATCAGGCGGTGAACAGCTGTTTGACGCTGGTCAGCAGCCTGCAAGGCAAGCAATTGATTACCGTGGAAGATCTCAAGCAGGGCCGCGAACTACACAGCGTGCAGCAAGCGATGGTGGATTGCCACGGCTCGCAATGCGGCTACTGCACGCCGGGTTTTGTGATGTCGCTGTTTACTCTGCAGAAAAACAGCGCTGGCTGGGACCGACATCAGGCAGAACAGGTGCTGGCGGGTAATTTATGTCGTTGCACCGGCTATCGTCCGATCATGGATGCGGCGCAGCAGGCGTGTGAACAACCTGATGCAGATGCCTTCAGCGCCAATGGACCCGCGCTAGTACAGCGTTTACAGGCGCTCAGCAACGATGAAGTACAGATCATCGAAGCCGCGGGCAGCCGCTGCTATCTGCCGAAAACAGTAGCGCAACTCGCCGAGCTCTATCAGCAATATCCTGAAGCCCGTCTGGTGGCTGGCGGTACCGATCTGACGCTGCAAATCACTCAGCAATATCAGCGCTTGCCGCTGCTGATCGCGCTGGAGCAGATTGATGAGTTGAAGGTCTGCCACGAAGATGAAACGCATCTTTATCTCGGTGCTGCCGCCTCATTGCAGCATTGCTATCAGTTTTTAGCACAGCACATTCCAGCGTTTAGCAGCATGCTGGAGCGTTTTGCCTCATTGCAAATTCGTAATCAGGGCACGCTCGGCGGCAATATTGGTAACGCATCGCCGATTGGTGATTGCGCGCCGATGCTGCTGGCTTTAAATGCGCGTCTGGTTTTGCAGCAGGGTGAAAAGAGGCGAGAAGTCCCGCTCGACCATTTTTTTACTGCATATCGCCAAACGGTCTTGCTGCCGGGTGAATTCATTCGCAGCATCACCATCGCCAAAGTGACGGTGTCACCCAACTTTGCGGCGTGGAAAGTGGCTAAGCGGCTGGATGATGATATTTCCGCGGTTTTCGCCGCTATCAATCTGCACATCGCGGAAGGGGTAATTGTGAAAGCGCGGCTCGCCTTTGGGGGTATGGCCGCCACGCCGAAACGCGCGCTGGCGGCTGAAGCACAACTGCTGGGCCAGCCGCTGCATCTCAGCGCCATCGAAAAAGCCTGCGCCGCGCTGAGTGAGGATTTCCAGCCGCTAAGCGACTTCCGTGCCAGCGCCGATTATCGCCTGCAGGTGGCGCGCAATCTGTTGCGCCGCTACTACGCACAAGCGTCTGGCGAGCTGACCATTACTGAGGTATCGCGCTATGTCTCATAACCGTCCGGAACTGAACGAAACGCTGCTCAAAGCCCAGTTTGCCACCGACATGCAAACGGGCGTCGGGCGCAGCAATAAACATGAAAGTGCCGACAAGCATGTCTCCGGTGAAGCGCTGTATATCGACGACAAGCCGGATCTGCCGGGATTGCTGCATCTCTATCCGCGTCTGAGCGAGCATGCGCATGCGCGCATCACCAAACTGGATGTGCAGCCATGTTACGCGGTGCCGGGCGTAGTCAGCGTGCTGACGTGGCGCGATGTGCCGGGCCTCAACGATGTCGGTCCGCTCGAACCGGGCGATCCGCTGCTGGCGCAGGACACAATCGAATATTTCGGTCAAATCGTCATTGCCGTCGCCGCTGATTCACCCGAAGCGGCGCGTGCCGGTGCCGCAGCGGCGATCGTTGAGTACGAAGCGCTACCGGCCGTCCTCGACGTGCGTGAAGCGCTGGAACAGCGTTTCTTTGTACAGCAGCCGCACATTCACCAACGCGGTGATGCTGACGCTGCGCTGGCGCGGGCGTCACGCCGTATTCAGGGCGAATTTCACATCGGCGGTCAGGAACATTTCTATCTGGAAACCCAGACGGCGCTGGTGATCCCCGGCGAAGATGACAGCTTGCAGGTGTTCTCCTCGACGCAAAACCCCACAGAAGTGCAGAAACTGGTGGCGGAAGTGATGGGCATCACCATGAACAAAGTCACCATTGATATGCGGCGCATGGGCGGTGGCTTTGGCGGTAAAGAGACGCAGGCGGCGGGCGTGGCGTGTTTGTGTGCCATCGCCGCGCGTCAGCTGCGAAAACCGGTAAAAATGCGTCTGGCGCGCCGCGACGATATGCAGATCACCGGCAAACGCCATCCGTTTTTTGTCCGCTACGATGTCGGCGTCGATGATAATGGTCGCTTCTGCGGCGTGAAGATCGATCTGGCCGGCAACTGCGGTTATTCGCTCGATCTTAGCGGATCGATTGTCGATCGTGCGATGTTCCACGCCGATAACGCGTATTACCTCGGCGATGCACTGATTACCGGCTATCGCTGCCGCACACATACCGCCTCGAACACCGCGTACCGTGGCTTCGGCGGGCCACAAGGCATGGTGGCGATTGAGCAGATCATGGATCACGTCGCGCGCGAAGTGGGAGTAGATCCGCTCGAACTGCGCAAACGTAACTATTACGGCAAAACCGATCGCAACATCACCCATTACCACCAGCAGGTGGAAGACAATCTGCTGGATGAGATGACGGAGCAATTAGAAACCAGCAGCGAATACGCCGCGCGGCGTCGTGACATCAGCGCATTTAACGCCAGCAACCGTTTTATGAAACGCGGACTGGCGCTGACGCCGGTGAAATTCGGCATCTCATTTACCTCCAGCTTCCTCAATCAGGCCGGCGCGCTGATTTTGATTTACACCGATGGCACGGTGCAGCTCAATCACGGCGGCACCGAAATGGGCCAGGGCTTAAACACCAAAGTGGCGCAGATTGTGGCGGAAGTGCTGCAGATTGATATCAGCCAGATTCAGGTGACCGCCACCGATACCGGCAAAGTGCCCAACACCTCGCCAACCGCAGCGTCCAGCGGGGCCGATCTCAACGGCAAAGCGGCGCAAAATGCGGCGCAAATTCTGCGCGATCGCATGACCGAGATGCTGTGTCAGCAACATCAATGCGCGGCTGACACGGTGCATTTCAGCAACGGAATCGTGCGAGTCGGCGAGAAACACTTCACCTTCGCCCAGGTTGCACAGCAAGCGTGGCTTAATCAGGTGCCGCTTTCTGCCACCGGTTTCTACAAAGTGCCGGGCATCCATTACGATCGCGCCGCCGGACGCGGCAAACCGTTCTATTACTTCTCCTACGGCGCGGCCTGCTGCGAAGTGCTGGTGGATACGCTGACCGGCGAATACCGCTTGCTGCGCGCCGACATTTTGCATGACGTGGGCGCGTCGCTGAATCCGGCCATTGATATCGGCCAGGTTGAGGGCGGTTTTGTGCAGGGCATGGGCTGGCTCACCTGCGAAGAACTGGTGTGGAACGACAAGGGCAAATTGCTCACCGATGGCCCGGCCAGCTACAAAATCCCGGCGATCAGCGATGTGCCCAGTGATTTGCGCGTCACGCTGGTTGAGAACCGCAAAAACCCGCAGGACACGGTGTTCCACTCCAAAGCCGTCGGCGAACCGCCGTTCATGTTGGGCATCGCCGTGTGGTGCGCATTGCAGGATGCGGTTGCCAGCGTTGATAACTATCGTCGCCATCCGCAGCTGGACGCACCCGCCACGCCGGAGCGAGTATTCTGGGGGATTCAGCGCTTATCAGGAGCGGACCATGATTTATCATGACTGGATCAGCGTGTTGCACAGCCTGCGGGAAAAACGCGAAAGCTGCGTACTGATTACCGTGCTCAGCGAGCGGGGCTCTGTGCCGCGCGATCGCGGTAGCAAAATGGTGGTCAGCGCCACTGACACTTTTCTCACCATTGGCGGCGGCCATCTCGAATATCAATGCATTGCGCAGGCGCGAGAGATGCTGCAGCAGCGCTGCACTCAACCGCGCAGTGAAGAGTTTGCGCTGGCTGCACGTCTCGGCCAATGCTGCGGTGGTCACGCCACTTTGCTGTTTGAACCGCTGATGCAGCAGCAGCCGGAAATCCAGGTGTACGGTGCAGGTCACGTTGGCCAGGCGCTGGTAAATCTGCTTGCCACTTTGCCGTGCCGCATCACGTGGATTGACAGCCGCGCCGCGCAGTTTCGCGCCGTGCCGCCCGGCGTGACGGTGCGTCAGGTTGAGGATCCGATTGACTGCGTGCAGGAAGCCGCGCCCGACAGCTATTTTGTGGTGATGACGCACGATCATCCACTCGATCTGGCGCTCAGCGAAGCGATCTTGCGCCGGGGCGATTTTCGCTATGCCGGTGTGATTGGTTCTGCCACTAAAGCCCAGCGCTTTCGCTATCGCTTAGAGGGCAAAGGCATTGCGGCAGATTCCCTCGCACGTTTGCGCTGCCCGATTGGTTTGGCGGATGTGAAGGGCAAGTTACCGGCGGAAATTGCCGTCGCGGTGGCGGGAGAAATCATCAGCGTTTATCAACAGCAGGCGATAAGTTGTTGAGTGACGAGGAAACTGCCAGGATAGAACCATCCCGCCGCCACCGTGCGGCGTTGCTGATTATCAGGAGCGATAATGAATTCACGAGCCAATCCGTTTTTCACCGCCAGCACCTTGCCGTATCAAACCCCGCCATTTGACCAGATTCAGGAAGAGGATTTTCTGCCGGCGCTGGAAGCGGGGATTGAAGAGAAACGGCGCGAAGTGGCGGCGATCGCCAGCAATCCTGACGCGCCAACCTTCGCCAACACCTTTGAGGCGCTGGAACGCAGCGGCCAGTTGCTGAAGCGCGTGAATCTGGTGTTTGGTGCCATGACTTCCGCCAACACCAGCGATCGGCTGCAGGAAATCGATGAGCTGATTACCCCGCAACTCACCGCGCTCAATGATGAAATCTACCTGAACAGCCAGCTGTTTGCTCGCCTCGATACCGTTTACCAGCATCGCGGTTCGCAGTGCCCGGATGCCGAAGCGATGCGTCTGGCGGAAGTCACCTGGCAGCATTTCCAGCTGGCCGGTGCCAGCCTGAGCGAAGCGGATAAAACCCAGCTGCGCGCCTGCAATCAGGAGCTGGCGAGCCTCAGCACCCGCTTCGGCAATAAGTTGCTGGCGGCCACCAAAGCCGGTGCTTACGTGGTGAGCAATGTTGCGGCGCTGGCCGGATTAAGTGAAGAAGAGCTGGCGCATGCCAAAGCGGCGGCCGAAGCACGCGGCTTGCACGGCGAATGGCTGATTGCGCTGCAAAACACCACGCAGCAACCGGCGCTGCAGGCGCTGGAAGTGCGCGCCACGCGTGAAGCGCTGTTCCAGCAGGCGCTAACACGCAGCGAGCAGGGCGATGATAACGACACGCGCGACATCGTGTTACGCATGGCGCAACTGCGCGCGCAGCAGGCGAGTTTGCTCGGTTTCAAAACCTATGCCGAATGGAGCATGCAGGATCAGATGGCGAAAACGCCGGAGGCGGCTTTTGCCTTTATGCGCAATATTGTCCCTGCCGCGCGGGCCCGCGCGGAACGCGAAGCCGCCGACATTCAGCAGGCCATTGAAGCCGCGCATCACAGTTTTCCGCTGCGCGCCTGGGACTGGAGTTTTTATGCCGAGCAGGTGCGTAAAGCCCAATACGCGCTGGATGAGAGCCAAATCCGCCCGTACTTTGAGCTGAATAACGTGCTGGAAAAAGGTGTGTTCTGGTCGGCCAGCCAGCTTTTTGGCATTCGCTTTAGCCAGCGCCACGATCTGCCGGTTTATCATCCGGACGTTAACGTTTACGAGATTTTCGATGCCGACGACACGCCGCTGGCGCTGTTCTACACCGATTTCTTTAAGCGTGATAACAAAAGCGGCGGCGCGTGGATGAGTAATTTCGTCGACCAAACCACGCTGCTCGGCACCAAACCGGTGATCTACAACGTGTGCAACTACACCAAGCCGCAGGCAGGCCAGCCGGCGCTGCTGAGCTGGGATGAAGTGATCACGCTGTTCCACGAGTTTGGTCATGCGCTGCACGGTTTGTTCGCCACGCAACGCTATCCGAGCTTGTCGGGCACCGCCACGCCGCGCGACTTTGTCGAGTTCCCGTCGCAGATTAATGAGCATTGGGCCAGCAACGAGGCGGTGTTTGCCAACTATGCGCGCCACTACAAAACCGGCGAGGCGATGCCTGCTGAGCTGCGTGACAAGATGGTTCGCGCCGCAAAGTTCAACAAAGGTTACGACATGACCGAGCTGCTGGCCGCCGCGCTGCTGGATCTGCAGTGGCATTCACTGACCACGCACGACAATCCGCAGGACGTCAGCCACTTCGAGCTGCAGGCGCTGGCTGCCGAAAACATTGCGCTGGCGACGGTTCCGCCTCGCTATCGCTCCAGCTATTTCCGCCATATCTGGGGCGGCGGCTATGCAGCCGGTTATTACGCCTATATCTGGACGCAGATGCTCGCCGATGATGGCTATCAAGCCTTTGTTGAACGCGGTGGATTAACACGTGAAAACGGTCAGCAGTTCCGCGAACATATTCTGTCACGCGGTAACAGCACCGATTTGCAGCATCTGTGGCTGGCGTGGCGCGGCAAAGAGCCGGAGATCGGCCCTATGCTGAAAAATCGTGGATTAGAGTCGTAGAACCGCCATTGATGGCGACGCTGGTTCAACCCAGCGGACCGCCTTCAATGGTATCGCACATGCCGGCCAGCACGCGCTCGCCGGTTTCGTTTTTCAAATCTGCATACCATGCCGCCGTCACTTCCGCGTCTTTAGCGTGGGTCACATCGCAGCGCTTACGGGCTTTCAACACCAAATCTTTGGTGCGCTCCACACGACGGGCTTCATAACGCAACAACGCATCCTCAATCCCTAAAGAGTGTGACGCCAGCGTCTGCGCCAGCACCACCGCATCTTCCATCGCCGCACAACCGCCTTGCCCGATATCCGGCGTGGTGCTGTGTGCGGCATCGCCCAGCAACGCCACGCGACCTTTAACAAAACGGCTAAACGGTTCGATGTCGTGGATTTCCACACGGTTGGTGGTTTCCGGATTGAGGCGTTCAATCAGACGCTGCACCGGTTCGGCCCAGCCGCTGAAGTAGCCTTTGAGATCGTTTTTCAACGTTGCGCGATCTTCCGGCAAGCCTTTTGGCAGCGGAACATCAAAGAAGAAGTAGAAGCGGTTATCGCTGACCGGCATCAGCGACACGCGTTTGCCTTCGCCGACAAAAGTGGTCCATTGATCGGCGGGCGCAATCGCTTCATCAATTGTCACCAGGCCGTTCCAGTTGACGTAACCGGCGTAACGACGTTCCACGCTTTCACCCAGCACATAGTGGCGGATCACCGAGTGCGTACCATCGGCGGCAATCAGAAAATCACCTTCGGCCTGGCTACCGTCATCAAACCAGGCGGTGACGCCATGCTCGGTTTGCTCAACCTGCGTGACGCGTTTACCAAAGCTAATGCGCGAACGTCCGTAGGTATCGATCAGCATCGCCTGCAATTCGGCGCGCGCCACCGGATAGGGATATTCCCCCACCTGCTGCACCAGCGGTTTCATGCTGAAGCGGGTGAGCGTGCTACCGCTGTGCGCATCGTTATAAGCCATAAACGCCATGTTGCCGCCCAGTGCACGCAGCGGCTCTTTCATGCCCAACGCGTTGAGACATTTCACGCCGTTGGGCCAGATAGAGATCGCCGCACCCACCGGCTTCATCTCTTTCACTGCTTCAAATACGGCGGTGTCAAAACCCGCTTTCTCCAGCGCAATCGCAGCACTCATACCGCCAATGCCCGCGCCAATCACAATCGCTTTCATATCCGTCTCCTTTGCTATGCATTAAAGACTGCAACTTTTGTACCAGGTTGGAAGGTTGGCCGAATGGAGGCTAACTCATTGATTTAAAATCAACGAAGCAGCATCTGATCTTGCCGCTCTGCACTACAGTGGCGCACGTCCATGCACTGCAGCAGAGCAACTTCTGTGAAAGAGTGAATCGATTGTTTCAGCATGGTAATTGGCCCCGCAGCAGCCATACTCATTACACCCGTTCTGCGAGGACTCAATCATGAAATGGATAATGGCTTTTACCTTGCTGTTCAGCGCCAGCGTGCTGGCACAACCGCAATGGCAGCCGGAGCGAAAAGCACCGGTGGTGCAGCTGACGCCGATTGCCGCGAAGTGCGATGTTTCAGCCTGTCAGCAAAACTGCTATGTGCAGCAATCACAGTGTAAAAATGACAATAACGGCGGCTGCGGCTCGCTGGCACAAATTTGCGTACAAAACTGTGCCAGTCAGTGTCGTTAAGTGAAATAAATCTGTCATAACCGAGTGCTAGCGTGTTTCCCCGGCAAGGTAATATTCTGATAACAGGGGAAAATAATGAAAACCCGCTTCACTTTGATTGCAACGGTTATTCTGCTGGCACAGCAGGCACATGCGGTTTCACTGCCCGATGCGGCCGCGCTGGCAGGCTTAACCTCTACCGGTTCCACCTCCGCTTATAGCGATCTCGAGCAGCAATCGCTACAGGCTGAACGTCAGGCGCTGCAAGGTGACAGCAGCACGTTGACGCGCGAGCAACTGGAAAAAGCCAAACAGACCGCGAAACAGGCAGACACGCAGTGGCTGAAAAACAGCGGCTACGATTTCAAAATGAAAGAGAACCAGCAGGCCGGAATTGCGCTGCTTTCGGGCTTTAGCACGTTGCCCGCCAGCGTACTTGATGCCAGCCAAGCCACCGTCACCCACATCAACCTGAACGCCACGCAAAATGTGCGTCATCAGGCTCTGGCCGATGCAGAAGCCATCAGCTATCTCTATTTCCTCTCCGATGCGCTTGGTCCGCGCCTTGGCAAAGCCTTCCTCGCCGCTTACGACAAAGGTGAGATAGGTAAGGCCGCCGCGCTAATTAAAGCCAGTGAAGTCAGCACCAGCGCGGCGAAAAAGCACTTTAACTATCCGCGGCCGTTCCTGCGTGAAGGCAACAGCATCCATCTGGTGCCGGACGATGTAGTGGTGAAGGATAACGTGCGTTACACCGCCGACGGCGGCTCTTTCCCGAGTGGTCACACCAACACCGGTTATACCGATGCTTTGTTGCTGGCCGAAATGGTGCCGGAACGTTTTGAAGCATTGGTGACGCGCGGCGCACGCTACGGTTATTCGCGTTTAGTGTTGGGCGTGCATTACCCGCTGGATGTGATGGGTTCGCGCATGGTAGCGCAGCGCAACGTGGCGAATTATCTCAACGATGCGCGCTATCAGGCACTGTTTAGGGAAGCGCGTAATCAGTTGCGTGCCGCGCTGGAAAAAGAGTGTGGCACGTCGCTGGCAGAGTGTGCGCGCAGCAATGGCAAGGACGATCCATATCGCTCACCGGCGATGAAGCAGTTCTATCGTTTCACCATGAGTTACAACCTGCCGAGAGCCAATGTGCAGAACGCGCCTGTCAAAGTCCCGCAGGGCGCGGAGATCCTGCTAAAAACCGCGTTGCCGCAGCTGTCTGATGCGCAGATTCGTAGCCTGATGGTGAAAAGCGCGCTGCCAAACGGCTATCCGCTGTCTGGCAATGATGCAGATCAGTCATTCTGGCAACGTGTGGATTTAACGGCGGCGTATGCTTTAGCGAAACCGGCGCGTTGATATTTTGCTTTAAATTCGGTGCGGGCGCAGACACATCTGCTGCGTCACGGGCCGTCCTCGCGCCGCTAGCGCGGTGCCTTCGGCTTCTACGTTGTGCCAACGGACCGTTCGGGGATCGGCCGTCCTGGCCGGCCCCGAACTGCCTCACGCATCCATGCGTGAGGCTCCTGGCCCAACGTAAAATCCTCAGCGCTGTGGATAGCCCTTTTGCCGCAGCAGACGCGCCAGCGCCTTTAGCAAATGTGTCCTTTTCAACAACTCGCACTGAAGCAATACCCTCGTCACGCTTTAATCCGGCGATCAAGCGCGAAGGGCGCTGAAGTAGCTTGTGCAAATAGGGCCGCAGCGGCGGGGTGGTCGGGATTGAGAATGGCGTTGTCTTCGCCGGTCAAAATGCTGGGCACCGTTAACAGCAAAGGAAAGCCGCCTTGCACATCGAGGAATGCGGCGCCAATCGCCTGTGTCTCTTCTTGCTGCTGATACTTCTGCCAATCGTCGGGCAGTTTATTGCTGTCCAGCGCCATGATTTCGCTTTCAGGAATCGGCAGAGTAAAAATCACAAAGCGACTTTTCTCCAGCATCGCTTTACCGGCATGCACCACCAGTTCCAGCGTGGCGAGCGCCTTTGAACTGCTGAGATACACCGTCTTAATGCCGGGCGGATTCCAGCGTCCGCCCCATTTTTCAGCGCCAGCGCCGCTAAATGCCTCGCTGGCGTACTCTTCTTTCACGAGTCGATAAAACAGCCGATAGGGAGCATCCGGTTCCTTCCGTTGCGTCATTACACAATTACTCCGTGTTCCAGGCGACCAATCAGCGTTAACACCGCATCACAACCCGCAGGCGTGCTCAGCATCTCCATCGGCAATGCATCATCCAGTGCCAACGCAGGTTGATACATCCAGCGCATGGCAGCGTCAACGTCACCGGAAAATAATTGCAATACGGCATCCAGAATTTCGAACACCTGATACACGCGCGCACCTTGCTCCACCGAAAGTTGCGATCCGGCTTTCTCGCGGCGGCGATAGGTATTGCGATCGATAGACACCATCTGGGCCACATCCAGCGGCGTTGCTTTCAGCACCGTGGCCGCGCGTTCAACGATGCCGACATCCAGACCTTCGGTGATCAACTGGTGCGCTTTCAGCGGATTACGCGGTAAGCCCATTTGATCCATAAACGATTGCTGAGCGTGCTGGATCAGCGTGGGATCGAAGACGCGTGCGGCATTGCCGTGATTGAATGGGGATGCAGTTGTCATAACAACCTCCTGAACAATGTTCATTTGAACATTTTGATAGCTCAAGTGTACATCACTGCGCAGGGGTTGTCATTTTTTATACGATCTTAAAACTAATGCATTGTTAATAAACAATAATCAACTGGCTTGCTGCCACATCTCGCGCATCGCCAGCTCCAGCTTTTTAAACACCCGATAACGTACGTCGTGAAACGCAACGCGCTCTGGTCGCGGCAACAATTCGCCGGGATTGATCTGCACCGCCTGCTGCGCGGCCTCGGCAAGATTGCGCCACGCGCCGACGCCCACACCGGCACACAAGGCGGCGCCCAGCGCGCCGGTCTCTTTGCACTCCGCCACGCGAATCGGTATGCCTAACACGTCAGCAAACATCTGCGGCCAGACGCAACTGCGCGCCGCGCCGCCCGACAAAATGGCCTGCGTAAAAGGGATGCCTGCCGCACGCAAGCGATCAATATGCGCCCGATGGGCAAAGGTCACGCCTTCAAACAGCGCAAACAGCATATCGGCGCGCGTATGCCAGCCGCCTAAGCCATAAAACCCGGCCTTGGCCGGTTCCGATTTGCGTCCGGAATAGAGATAAGGATGATAGAGCGGTAGCTGGGCATTGGGTTGCACGTGCGCCACGCTATCGCTGCTGCGCACCGCGCCCTGACCGCCGCGACCATCGTCAAATTCGCGCAGGAACCAGTCGAGATTCGCCGCCGAGGTGGCGCTGGCCTCAATCGCCATATAACGGTCGGACTCTACAATGGAGTTCATAAATACCGGGCGCAGATAATCGGGTTTATCCACCACCACCTGATTGATGCTCCACGTACCGGCGACAATTGAGGCTTCACCGGTGTTCACCACGCCTGAACCCACGGCGCTGGCCACCACATCAAATATGCCCGCCACCACCGGAATGCCCGCCGGTAATCCGGTGAGCTGAGCAGCCCGGTCCGTGACATGGCCAACCACCTCGCAGGATTCATGCAGTTTGGGCAGCAGGGCGAGCGCCTCTTCGATGTCGTACAGCGCCATCAATTCACGGCTGTAGCTGCGCGCACGATAATCAATTAAGCCGGCACCGGCGGCATCTGAAAAATCAGCGCTAATCGCACCGCTGAGAAAATGGGCGATAACATCTTTCGCGCAGAGTAAATGGCCGATTTGCGCCCAGCGCTCGGGTTGATGTTGCTTAATCCAGCTGATCAATACCGGCGTTGCCGCAGGCCAGGGTTTTTGCAGCGAAATCTGGTAGATGCGCTTATCCGCGCCGCTCATTTCCAGCGCGTGCACCGTGTCACAAGCTCGATGATCGATAGATTGAATACCAAACAGCGGCTGCTGATGCTTATCCAGCGCGTACAAACCGTTGCCGTGGCCGGCCGCGCCAACCGCAATCACATCGCTGGCGGGCGTCTCCGCCTGCTGCAGACAACGGCTCACCGCATCGCTGACGCCATGCCAGATATCCGCCACCGGCCGTTCGGCGTAGCCTTCCTGCGGACGATGGGTTTCTCCCGCGCACTCGGCCACCGACAATACGCGACCGCTGAGATCAAACAGCACCGCTTTGATCATGGTGTTTCCGGCATCAATACCAACTATCTTCATATCCGACTCCGTGCAACTGGCGAAGACGGCGCACCGCTTAAGCGCCGGTGCAGGTAAGGCTCAACCCTGCTGATAGATTTCCAGGGCGTCCGCGCCGCTGACGCCCTGATGAATAATCGCCATCAGCGCTTTCACCACGCGTGACGGATTATCGTGTTGATAAACATTGCGGCCATACACCATACCGCTGGCACCTTGCGCCATCAGCGCAGCACTTTTCGTCAGCACGCCAGCCAGTTCACCTTTGCCGCCGCCGCGCACCAGCGTGGGACAGCGCGCCGCTTCCACCACGCGATGAAAATCTTCCACGTTCTCAGTGGGATCGGCTTTGATGATATCGGCACCTAACTCACGCGCCAGCCGCACCAGCGGCACAATTTTCTCGACATCGCCGAGTGAGCCGTAAGCCGCGCCTTGTCCGGCGGGGGCCATCACCAGCGGCTCAATCATCAGCGGCATGGCGTAGCGATCGCAAGCCTGGCGCAAGCGGCCAATATTTTCGACGCACATGCGGAAAATGCCCGGTTCATCCGGGATCAGATAGAGGTTTACAACCACTGCGGCGGCGTCCATCTGCAATGCGGCAAGAATCGGTTCATCCGGATTGTGCAGCACCGCCCACATTTCCCGATGACGCGCCGCGTTGTAGGCATTGCCCACATCGGTGCGCAACACCAGCGCCGGTTTACGTCCCGCCACACGCTGCAGCAGATCGGCCTGACCGTAGTTGACCTGAATCGCATCCGGCTGCGCGGCGATCAGGTTATCCATCACGCCCTCAATATTCTCCAGACCGATGAGAAAATCGGGCTCGTTGGCGATACCGTGATCAATGGCGACATCCAGACATTTACCGTGCTGAAACAGACGCTGCATGCGCACTTTATTGGTTACTAACATGTCGTGTTTCCTCCTGAAAAACCGTGGGGTAAAGGCCGGTAAGGCCGTGCAACCTTGCCAGATTGGCGCAGCCGCACTGCAGCAGCTGCGCGCGTTCGCTATCGCTCCAGCCGAGCGTTGCGGCCATGATCTGCGCGATCTCCTGCACCAGCGGCGCGCTAAGTTCACCGCAAATCGCTAGCGAGGTGCGGCGCACTAGCAAATCCTCCAGCTGACAAACCTGTTCGTGCTCAATCAGATACCGCAATTCGACATCGCTGTAGGCGGCGTGATGCTGCAACATTTGCTCGCCGTGCTGCTGGATCAGCGCCAGCAGCGGCACGGCGCGGCTGCCGTAACGTTTGGCGAGTTGCATTACGCGCGGTAGCGGCGCGCCATAACGCTGCGCCAGTTGCGCCAGCCACGCGGTTTGTCCAGAAGGTTTGGGGAAATCACGTCCGCCGCCAATCGGCACATCACCGCTGGAGACCTGACGTTTTTCGCCGAGCAGCCGCAGCACGCGATCCGCCGCCTCTTCACCAAACTGGCGGAAAGTGGTCCATTTACCGCCGACTAAACAGAGCGTGCTCCAGGCGCGATTGGCGTCAGCTGGCAACACCACTAACGAGTGATTGCGCGAGATTTGGCCGTTAAGTTTGGCCTCGCTGGCGGGCAGCGGACGTACGCCGCAGAAGGTGTAAACGATGGCGGAATCCGCCACCTCGATATGCGGGAAGACGAAGCGCAGTGACTCCAGGATATAACTCTTTTCCTCCTCTTCGCACACCACTGCATCGGGATCGTCCACGCGGATATCGGTGGAACCCACCAGCACCTTGCCAAACCACGGAAACATGATGCAGACGCGGCCTTCCTGGTTTTCGAAATAGACCATTTCGCCGTCCAGCATCTGCAGCAATTCGGGATGATCGAGGATCAGATGCGAACCTTTGGTGCCGCCAATCAGCTTTGGCAGATCGCGGTTGGAGGTGATGCGTTGGTTAAGCTGGTCGATCCAGGCGCCACCGGCATTCACCAGCACATGCGGTTGCAGGCTAAATCGCTCACCGCTTAACGCATCCTGCAAAATAACCGTTTCGCCCTCGGCGCTGACCAGCTGCAGATAATTGAGCGCCAGCGCCTCTGGACAGGCTTTTTCGGCATCATCAATCAGCTCAAATCCCAGCCGTTCCGGCGCGCTGATCCAGGCATCGTAATAGCTGGCGCTGTATTTCACCCAGGGCGCGAATCCCGGCCAGCGGTCACGCGTGGCGGCTTCATTGCGCACCTGATGCTTCGGCATCGATCCATATTGGCGGGTGTAAATGTCATACAGGCTAAGCCCGGTTTTGATCAGCAACGCCCCGCGCCGCGTCGGTTTATCGCTCAGGCGTAGAAAACGGCGGGTAGCATTCACTAAACCGCCAGCGAGATTATCGATCGGCACCGTGGTGCGTAGGGGGAAAACATAGTGCGAAGCATTTTTCAGCAGGCGATCGCGCTCGGTGACCGACTCTTTGACCAGCGTAAATTCACCGGTTTCCAGATACCGCAAACCGCCGTGAATCATGCGCGACAGCGCACCGCTGGCGGCCTGACACCAGTCGCCTTTTTCCACCAGAATCGCCGGAATGCCCTGCAGCGCCAGCTCACGAAAAGTGCTGATGCCGTTGATGCCGCCGCCGACAATCAACACCGGTGTCGATGAACGCAGGCGCAGGGCGCTCAGGCGTTGTTCGCGGGTTTTAATGTTATCCATGAGATGCTCCTCGGCTCAGGGCCAATTCCAGTACGCCTGCCGCAGTCGATTCATCAGTGACCATGCCTTTCAGCCACTGACCGTGCAGCACGCAGTCAATCGGGTCCACTTTGTCACGACCAGCCACCACCGCCATTGAGAAGGGAATGCGTTGCAGTTCAGGCAACGTCAGGCCAACTAAACGCCGGTTGGCATCGAACGGAGCCGGTTGGCCGTTAGCATCCAGCAGCCAGGCTAACAGTTCACTGCGCGCACCGCTGGTTTCAATGCTGGAGGAAGCATGGCGCGCCGAGAGGTTAAGATCGTAGTAGCTGGAATTGTCGCTATGAATTGATCCTAAACCCACTACCGCTAACGTGGCGTTACGCGCTTTATCCAGCACCTGGTCGACGGCGCTAATGCCCATCAGCATGTCGCGTTCATCGGCAGAATCAGTAAACAGCGGGGCGTGAATCTGCCATGCGTGTCCGCCAA
Source organism: Pantoea endophytica (assembly GCF_002858935.1). GTDB lineage: Bacteria > Pseudomonadota > Gammaproteobacteria > Enterobacterales > Enterobacteriaceae > Pantoea > Pantoea leporis. Next base: position 403,160 of record NZ_PJRT01000033.1, read on the forward strand.
GACGCGCCGCCATTTCCGAGGCCACATGATTGACGTCGGTGTAATGTTTGCCTTGCACGCAGCCCAGCGCGGGTACCACTTGAACATCGTATTTACGTGAGGGCTGTAATGCTTCAACCAGCGCACTTACACCTTTGCCACCAGTAATAGCAATGACATCGCCATCCTTTAGACGTGATAACAAATATTCTGCCGCCGCTGCGCCGACCATTTGCAGACTATGATCCTCACTGCGTGCAACGTTCGGCGCCACCACCACCTGTTGCAACTGACCGAGGGCAGCCAGATCGCTCTCCAGTTGATGTGCTGAAAGCCAGGGGGATTTGATGGTGATTTCCACCATGCCGCTCTCCTTGCCCTGACGTATCAGACGATTAACACTGGCAACCGATAAGCCGGTTTCAACCGCAATCTCCGACTGTTTCTTGCCATCGAGGTAATACATCACCAGAACCTGGTAAATCTGACGCGCGCTATGAAACGCAGGGTGCTCATTAGCGAATTCCATGGGCGATAATTCCTTATGCAGCACGGTATTTATTCAGTAAGTGATCGATTGAGACGGCGGCCAGTAAAATCAAACCTTTAATCAACTCCTGCCAGTAAACGGAGACGTTGATTAATATTAGCGAGCTGGTGACGATCGACAGCAATGCAACACCAAGCACCGCGCCAAGAATTGAGCCAGTGCCACCTTTCAGACTCGCGCCGCCAATGACCGCCGCTGCAATGACATTCAGTTCCATACCGACACCAAAGGTTGGCGTTGCAGAGCCAAGACGTGCCATATAAATAATGCCGGCGAGTCCTGCCAGCGTAGAGGTCAGTACTGTGACCCACAATTTGATGCGATTAATGTTGATGCCGGAATAGGCGGCGGCACGTTCATTACTGCCGGTGTAGAACACTTTGCGAAATAACGTGGCTTTACGCAGCAAGAAGTCGAACAGTGCGACCAGCACGAAGAACAGCAGGATAACGAACGGAACGCCCCACAGAGCGCCCTGGCCGATAAATTTGAAACTCACGGGCAGGGTAAATAATGATAGCGGCGTTCCCTGAGTGACGATCATACACAGGCCGCGCACGATAACCATCGCCGCCAGCGAAGCGATAAAGTGACTGAGGCCGATTTTTGTTACCGTCAGCCCCATTAAAAAGCCAATCAGCGCCGCCGCCGCAATGCCGCCTACGCCAGCCAGCCAGGGATCCACGCCGCTAAGAAATAGCTGCCCAGCGACCACCATTGAAAGACAAACCACTGCGCCAACCGAAAGGTCGATACCGCCAACTATTAGCAGAATAGTCATGCCAATCACCACAATGCCTTCAATTGAAAACGACAGTAGCATCGCCTTCATGTTGGCCCAGGTGAGAAAGTAGGGGGAAGTGAAACTCATCACCACGAAGATCAGTGCAATGATCGCAATCAGTCCCACTTCGCGCTGTTTATGAATGCCGCCAAACAGAGACCAACGCGATTTTTGCAGTGTAGGCAAGGTGGTATTCATTGTCATACAGCCTCCGCTTCTGGAATGATGCCAGCCGCTAGCCGCATCAGGTTCTCTTCATTCATTGCCTCACCGGTCACTTCTCCGCTCATGCGCCCTTCATGAATCACGATGATGCGATCACACAGGCCAATGAGTTCCGGTAACTCTGATGAAATCACGATTAAACCCACACCGCTGGCCGCCAGTTTGGCGAGAATACTGTAGATCTCAGCCTTGGCGCTGACATCCACGCCACGTGTTGGTTCGTCAAGAAACACAATTTCCGGCTGTACCGATAACACGCGTGCTAGCGCGACTTTCTGCTGATTCCCACCCGATAGCGACGACACCGGATCGCTTAATTTGGCAAGCTTGAGTTTCACTTGCTTTGCCAGCGCCTCTGCCTGCTGACGCTCAAGCTGTGGACTGAGCAACAAACGATGATGACTGACTGCGTTGACATCCAGAGCCGAAATGTTCCATTCGATCGGCATCGTTAAAAAAAGTCCGGCATCTTTGCGATCCTCCGACAAATAGACCATGCGCAGCGCAATACTCGCGGCGTAATCCCTCAATGTCACAGCTTTGCTCTTGATACGGATTGCGCCACGTTTGATGGGCAGTAAACCGCAGATACCCTGCGCAATTTCGCTGCGTCCTGCCCCCATCAAACCGCCAATGCCAAGGATTTCGCCGGGACGCAAATCAAAATTGATATCGTGGAAGTGTTTGCCATCGCCAAGCTCACGCACTTCAAGCAATGGTGAAGCGGCGCTAACTGGGCGTTTATCAGGATAGAGTTGCGACAGTTCTCGTCCGACCAAACGTGTAATCACTTCATCGGGCGTCATGTTTTGCAGCGTTGAACTGTGTACCGTAAGGCCATCGCGTAGAATGGTGATGTGCTGGCATAGCGCAAAAATCTCTGCCATGCGATGGCTGATATAGACCACTGAAATACCTTGCGCCTGCAACTGGCGCACAATCGTAAACAGCGTTTGAGCCTCTGGTTCGGTTAGCGCGGCGGTGGGTTCATCCAGAATGAGCAGGCGACAATCCAGCGTCAGCGCTTTGGCGATCTCCACCAGTTGCTGCTGAGAGAGAGAAAGTTCACCCACTTTTTTAGTCACCGCTATCGGCGCGAGTCGATTCATCACCTGCTGCGCTTTTTCACGTAGTACTTTATGCGGCATGAGCACGCCGCGCTGGCCAGCGGCATGCGCCATCCAAATGTTTTCATAAATGCTGATATCAGGACAAAGAGCAATTTCCTGATGTACCAGACCAATGCCAAGACTCTGTGCTTCACGTGGTGAGCGAATGGTCACGGCCTTGCCACACAGCAATATCTCGCCACCATCTGGACGCAAAATGCCATCAATAATGTTCATCAACGTTGATTTTCCAGCGCCATTCTCTCCGGCCAGCGCATGAATTTCTCCCGCGCGGAGGGTGAGATCTACCCCCTGTAAAGCCCGTACCGCGCCAAAACTTTTAGTGATGCCACGTAATTCCAATAGTGCTGTCATAATCGTCGCCTTACTCATTGATGCCTTTAGTGCCGCGGCGTTTCAGATAAGCATCCCAGCGGAAATCATCGGCGTTGTCTTTAGTCACCACCGCATAACCGTTATCAAGGATTGGGAAGGCAAAAGGATTGGTCCCGTTGCGTTTGGCGTCATTCATCGGATCGATCAGTTCAGGATGGGCAGCAAGGAACAAGGTCATAAAACCCATATAGCCCTGGATGCCCTGATTTGGATTGATTGCGCCAAATACCTGACCGCTTTTAATCATATCCAGCACCTTAGCGTTGACATCCACGGTCATCACTTTCACTTTGCCGCCGTTTTCAGCCACTGCCTGCGCAGCACCAATCGCAGAGCTGGCTTCCGGCATAAAGATGCCTTTCAGATTGGGGTTCGCCTGCAACATTGAGAGTACGGCGTTATAGGCTTTCGAAGGGTCCTGATTCGTCGCAGCGCGTGCGACTAATTTGCTGTCAGGAAAGGCGGTTTTCATCTCATTAATAAACGCAGTGACACGCCTATCGTGATTATCCTGACCGGGGTTTTCCAGCACCGCAAATTCGGCACCTTTACCCATTGCTTTCCCTAGTTCGTCGGCTGCGGCTTTACCCTCACGGAAATTGTCTGAGGTGATATAAGCAACGCGTTTACTGTTAGGTGAATCGGCGGCAAACGTTACCACTGGAATGCCCATTTCAGCAGCACGATTAATGGGCTCAATAAAGGGGTCAGGATTCATCGGATGAAGAAAAATACCGGCGGGTTTTTGTGCCAGGATTTGTTCAAAGCTCGAGAGTTGCTGGTTAACGTCATAAGCGGGTGTGCCACCGTATACGGTCTTACAGCCCAGCTGATGCGCAGCCTGCTTGAACATTTCGTAAACCGGGAACCAATACTCTACGCCTGTCACCATCACGTTCATGTAGTAAGTTTCGCCGGGTTTACAGCGAAATTGAGGCGCATCCGCTGCTTGCGTGATGCTGGTGAAACTGCCCGCCATGAATAAACTGGCGAGTAGAACAGTGATTTTTTTCATGTTTATTCCCCGGAACTGACGCTGAATGTGTATGGCTCAGCCGTGACGACAAAACGCGGAAAAACGAGCCGGGGTTAACCTTGAAAATTATTTCTTATGCATGAAATAATTTTCAAAAGGTATAAAAGCTGGCGGGGAAAAGATCAAACGTTGGTTAATGAATTGTTTCTGACTTGTGAGTGCGTTCACTAATTGCGCAAGGGGCTCTTACCGCTTTACACATTTAGTGACGAAAGCTATTTACGCATCCAGCGCTGCAAACGTGCCAACTGGGACGTTCAGCCAGGAAAGAGGAAACCTGGCCTGCAGTGATAATAAAAATCGCATTCACCGTCAGGCTAATCACGATTGAACATCAATGCAAAATAGGAATTAATTAATGCTCATCACGTTTAGTGGATTACCCGGCACCGGCAAAAGCACCATTGCGCGCTTATTAGCGCAGCAGATCGGCGCGGTGTATTTACGCGTCGATACTATCGAACAGGCGTTGCGATCGGGTGAAGAGAGCGAGAAAGCGATCGGGCCGGAAGGATATTTCGTTATCTACGGATTGGCACGCGACAATTTGCTGCTCGGTTCCACCGTTATTACCGACTCGGTTAACGACCTGCAACTGATCCGCAACGCTTATCGCGATATCGCCTTGTTGAGCGGTGCGCCGCTGCTGGAAGTCGAAGTAATCTGTTCCGATCGTAACAAACATCGCTTTCGCGTCGAAAATCGCGCTTCCGATATTAAAGGTTTGAAGCTGCCGGATTGGCAGGCAGTTGAACAGCGCGAATATCAAGCCTGGGAGCGCGATCATTTGCAGCTTGATAGCGCCTTACTCTCGGCGCAGCAGTGCGTGGATGCCATTCTACAAGCGCTGCCTAAAATGTCACAATCCTGATCTTTCAGTGGTGGCGTAAAACGCGCCGCCACTTTCACCTGAAACCCATTCTTCGATCTTAATGTGATCAACCTCCGGATTCGGCGGTTGCATTATTGTTTATTGCTGCGCGTTTGTTATGAATGAAGCGTATTTTAGTTTCGAATGAAACTCGTAAGTTAACGAATCGGAGCATGTCATGAATAATACTTTCACTTCACTGCAACAACCTGATGATTTCAAACAAAACGTATGCCTGATGAAAAGGGTGCTAAGAGAGCAGATCGGCGATGTCGAAGGTCTGTTTGAACAAGTCAGAAGCAAAATCGTCAGCGAAATTGCCGCTGCTCGCGCGGAAGAGGCGCAAAACGGCAGCGCGTGGCCGCAGGTGAGTCAGCAGGATATTGCGGCGGGACGTATCACCGATGAGGTGAAGGATCATATTCGTCGACGCGGTTGTGTAGTGGTGAAGCAGACATTCCCGCGCGATCAGGCGCTGGCCTGGGATGAATCAATGCTCAAATACCTCGATGACAATGATTTCGACAACGTCTACCAAGGGCCGGGCGATAACTTCTTCGGCAATCTTGATGCGTCACGTCCGGAAATCTATCCGATTTACTGGAGCGATGCGCAGATGTCAGCGCGCCAAAGCGATGCCATGGCCCAGACGCAATCTTTCCTCAATCGCTTGTGGACGTTTGAGTCGCGCGGCACGCGCTGGTTTGAACCTGACGTCAGTATCATTTATCCCGATCGTATTCGTCGCCGCTTGCCGGGCACCACCTCCAAAGGTCTTGGCGCGCACACTGATTCAGGCGCATTGGAGCGTTGGTTACTGCCGGCGTATCAACAGGTGTTCAGCAAAATTTTCACCAACCAGTTTGATCAATACGATCCCTGGGATGCGGCGCATCGCACTGAAGTGAATGAGTATCAATCAGGGACTACCACCAAGTGCTCGGTATTCCGTACCTTCCAGGGCTGGACCGCGCTGTCGGATATGCGGACTGGTCAGGGCTTGCTGCATGTGGTGCCGGTGCCGGAAGCGATGGCCTATTTGTTGCTGCGTCCGTTGTTGAAAGATGTACCAGAAGATGAGCTTTGCGGCGTTGCGCCGGGCAAAGTGCTGCCGGTTTCAGCGCAGTGGCATCCGGAACTGATTGAGGGCTTGTGTTCGATTCCCGCGTTGCAGGCGGGCGATTCGGTTTGGTGGCATTGTGATGTGATCCACTCGGTCGCGCCGGTAGAGGATCAGCAAGGCTGGGGCAATGTAATGTACATTCCCGCCGCACCGCTGTGTGAGAAAAATGCCGCCTACGCTACCAAAGTGGCGCAGGCGCTGGCCAGCGGTGCGTCGCCTGGCGATTTCCCGCAGGAGGATTATGAAACGCAGTGGCGCGATCGCTTCACCCTCGACGCGCTGAATGCCAATGGTCGCCGCAGTCTGGGATTGGGCTAAATTTCTGGTAAGCTTGACAAAAATTTCACAGCAGCGGGTGTTATGAACGCACGTCATCAACAGATTATCCAATTGGTTAGCGAGCGCGGCAGCGTCAGCGTAAATGAGCTGGCGCACACCACCGGCGTCTCAGAAGTGACGGTGCGTCAGGATCTCAATCTTCTGGAGAAAGGCGGCTTTCTGCGCCGCGTGCACGGTTCCGCCGTGGCGCCAGAAAGTGATGATGTTGGCGCGCGTATGCAAACCCGCTTCGCGGTGAAAAAGCGTCTCGCCGAGTACGCGGCGTCGCTGGTGAACAGCGGTGAAACGGTGTTTATCGAAGGCGGCAGTACTAACGCTTTGCTGGCGCGTGAACTGAGTGAACGCAACGATATCACCATCATTACCGTGAGCCATTACATCGCCGGATTGCTGCGCGAAAAGGGCGGCGATGTGATCATCCTTGGCGGCCTGTTCCAGAAAAGCAGTGAATCGGTGGTGGGGCCGCTAACGCGTCTGTGTATTCAGCACCTCAATTTCCACAAGGCGTTTATCGGTATTGATGGCTGGGATGCGGTCACCGGCTTTACCGGCCGCGATATGCTGCGCTGTGACGTGGTCAACGCCATCATGGAAAAACCTACACACACCATCGCGCTGACGGATTCCTCAAAGTTTGGCCAGATTCATCCGTTTGCGCTGGCACCGCTTCAGCCGTTTAAACAACTGATTACCGATGCCGAACTGGAGGCGAGCTATCAAAAAGCGCTGTGTGAGAAGGGCGTGGAAGTGAGTTTGGTCTAGCTCACGCAATCAGCTATTCAAGTGAAAAAGGATTGATGAACTGCCTGTGCCACAAGCTTTCCCGATCCACCTTGCTCAAATCGGCTTCATCACAAACATGATGCCAATAGGTTTCAATCGACGTTTTTATCAGCATGAAATGCGCATGCGCGTCAGCACGACTCAAAGCAAAGTGATGAGCGGCATCCAGGCAGCTGCTCATACGACTCAGATTATTGTTGCCACTAATCAACATCGCCTGCGAGACTTCGTTGCCAGCACGACCTTGCGGGCAAATGTCATAAGCAGGCGTAAGACTGAAGTTGTTACCATCCCAAAAGGCGGCATGATTGCGGGCATGGTCATCGGTGTTGCCGCTGAGAATATTGAAGCAAAGCCGTTTATACAACTCCAGCAAAGTCTCTTTGGGCGCGGCAAAACGTTGACGAATAATTTCAGCGAGTGTTTCGTAGCTGGCATAGCGCGCCAGCATATCGTCGAGTTCAAATAGGGTCAGCGCCGAAAGCATCACTTTTCGCGTCCATCCATCGGCTTTATGTTCGCGGTCAAAGCGCTCAATCATGATCACATCGCGTCCGGCTACTTTGACTAACTTCACCGGAGCGACATGCAATCCTGCCAACTGCGCCAACCGCATCGCCAGGAATTCGCCTTTCACCACGTTCCAGATATCCGCACTGGCAGAAAATTTCGCGATGTATTTTTTTCCCTCGGCCTCGATCAGCGCTTTTGGCCGCGCGCCACCGATCGACGTCCCATGAAAAAGCGCCTGATCCAGTTCGGGTGTTAGCGGCACGCCTTTTTCAACCCGATCAGCCGACTCCAGTAATTCAGGAAGGGTGACATTCGCAGTTGAGCGCGGAATGTATTCCGTTGCTGAGTGCTGGAAATCCAGGGCACCAATGCGATCTGAACCGGACTCAATGAGATACGTCAGCTCATCGAGTATTCCGGTATCGACGTTGGCGCCTTTCCGTCCCATTCGACGGTTGATAATGACACGGCGCCCCCAGGCATCAGGTGCGCTGTCACGGATACATCCCGCAATGTTTAACCCATTCAGCGGCGGAATAACGCCAGTCCGCAGAGGAAGTTCATTGGGATTGAGCGGAATGCGGTTTTCTCGCTGCAGATAACTACGACCATAGTTGAAAAGCAGCGTATCGCCTTCAGCCTCAAGCCTGCCCGCCACCACTGGTGATGTTTCACCAGGCAGCCATATCCATACGTAAGCGTCTCTAAAACGCGCTTCAGAAGTCATCCTTCACCTTCCTGCTACTCTTTTTTTTACTGGTGTGTTTGGGTAACAGCTTGAGCTTTTCCTCAACACGATTTCGATGGCTGACCAATGATGGCAAACACACCTCTGCATCAAACAGGGGAATGCCCAATATGGCCGCAATCTCGAAATAACTGCCAATCTGACATTTCACGTCGCCTTGCTCAATGCGATGTAAAGTCCCACGCGAAATACCGGCTCTTTCTGCTAACTCAGATACTGGAATTTGCTTCTCGATACGTTCAGCACGAATCAAGGAAGCTAATAGGGCAATCGCTTCCTGAGCATAGCGTGAGGTGGGTGAAGTGATAGAAGCCATGACTTGTTCCATACAGGGTACCAATAAACGTAATTTGTACTATATATGGAACATCTTAGCCTGATATGAAGGGTTTTTTCAACGGCGCATAATGTCAGAGATGTTCACTGTGTAGTACCAATTACGCTTATTGGTACTACACAGTGAACATTTCATCATTGCAATTCAGCCCACTAATGCCTGCGCGGTGACCTCATCAGTGATCAAACCGGTCACCAGACCGCTGGCCAGCACTGCGCGAATCGCGGCGACCTTACTGGCGCCGCCCGCCAGGGCGACAATCTCTGCGCGATGCGAGAGATCGAGATCCACCGACAACGTGCGGGCTGTTAGGTTGGTGTGAATCATCTGTCCGTTGGCATCGAAGAAGTGGCCCAGCAGCTCGCCGACCGCGCCGGATGAGGAGATATCATTGATCTCCGCTTCATCAATCATGCCGGCTTCAACCAGCTGAGCCGCGGGTTCCACGGTGCCAATTCCCACCAGTTTGACTTCACTCTGCGCCGCCATGGCAAACACCTCGCTCACGCCGCGCTGCGCCAGTAACACTTCGCGATCTTCTTGGGTATTGGCAAAGAAAGGCACGGGCATCATGTAGGCCTGCGCACCGGTTTTCTCGGCGATGCGGTGCATAACGTCGTGAGGATTGAGCGCGTAGTTGCGGGTTAAACAGCCGAGCAGCGAGACAAAGCGCATATGCGGCGCATCAATACGTGGCAATTGATGGATGGCGGCGGAAAGGGTGCGGCCATGCCCCAGACCTAAGGTGGTAGAAGGCGACGCGGTGAGCAGGTTACGCAGGTAATCCGCGCCCGCCATGCCCAGCGCGCGCACCGGCAAGCCTTCTTCGCCAAGATCGGGGGCGACATGACAGAAGTTAAGCGCGAATTTCGCGCGCAGACGATCTTCTAATTGGACGCAGGCGACGATATCACCATCAATCGACACCTTCACCGCGCCTTCCGCCACCATGCGCGCAATCATGCGGTGCGTTTTCACCGACGGCAGCCCGAGTCGTTTCGCCACTTCCGCCTGCGTTAAACCGCCGACGTAGTGCAGCCAGGCGGCGCGCAGCGCCAGAGATTCGTCGCGTTCAGTCGAGGTTGGTGCCGGTTTCATGGGTTGTCCTTTGGTTTATATGGTGCGCTTAAGCCCTCATCCCAACCTTCTCCCACAAGTGGGAGAAGGGGCCGTTCGAGCAGCGTGCGCGGACAGTTCCCTCGCCCGCTTGCGGGAGAGGGTTAGGGTGAGGGGGAAACCGCGCCCCTCACTCCGCCAAATGCAGATCCTGCACGCCGGTATCAATATGCCCGGCCCAGAAGGCGACGCTTTCGGCGATCTCCGCCACCACGTTGCTATCGGTTGGCTCGCGCTCTTTAAAACTCAGCTCAAGGCAGATCTCATTATCCTGCGCACCGCCGCGCGCCAGCGCGTCCAGCAGCGGCTGCGGCTGAATGCGGCCGCCGGCATTGTACTGCAATGTAAAAGGTCTGTGTCCGCCTTTATCCAGCATGCTCTGTTTAATATGGATAATCGGCGAGTAACGCGGCACCGCTTCGGCCCACGCATAAGGATCGTAATCGCGCGGATCGGCGGAAGTGACATCTCCGTGATCGATATCCGCCATCATCCACATCGGCAGCGCCATTGAGGCAGTACTCAAACGCTGCTGTAGCGCCAGACAGGCCGGAATGGTTTCGCCAAACTCGCGGCCCACGCTCATGGGTTCCCAAAACAGGTATTTCAATCCGGCGGCTTTGGCGTGTTCGGCAACGTCGGCCCAGCAATCAATGGCGATGTCGATCAGTGCGTCGCGGCGCGCAACATCGTTGAAATCCTGCTGGGTAAAGATGGCGAACTGCGAACCCACCGCGTCGCCGCCCAGCTCGGCGGTGATATCAGCGAAGGTTTTAAACCAGCCAACATAATAGCGGCGTACTTCGACATCAGGATGACCAAAATGGTTGAGGCGACCATAGGGGCCGGTCATGCCGGAGGTCACGCGCACGCCGGTGGCGCGCAGCGCCTGCTGCATCTTGCGCGTCATGCGCGTGAGGGTCGCAGCAGGCCAGCCGGGATTGATAAATTCATGGGTGAGCTGCACATCACGGATGCGGATCTGCTGCGCCACGGTGTTAATCAAATCCTGCGGGTCGGCAAAGCGGTTCACCAACGGATTAGTATTCAGTGACAGCGTTAACGGCATGATTCACCTCTTATCCGGCATGCGTACGCAGCGGCGCGGGAGAAGCAAAGGTGGCGTTGAACCACAGGGTGAAAGCCTGTTGCTGCGCGTCATCGAGGTGCAACTTATGCTTGGTGCGGCGCCACAACACATCCTCGGCCTGCTGCGCCCACTCGTTTTCCACCAGATAACGCACCTCGGCTTCGTACAGCTGTCCACCAAAGTGGCGGCCAAGATCGCCCAGCGCATTGGCATGACCGATCAGCTTATCGATACGCGTGCCATACAGCCGCGCATAGTGTTTGCGCAGCGCCTGCGGTAGCCACGGCCAGCGCGCTTTGACCTGCTCTAAGAAACTGTCGAAATCGGCATGTGGCATATCGCCGCCCGGTAAGGTGGCGCCCCGCGTCCAGTCCGCGCCCATGTTGGGGAAGAACGGCGCCAGTTTCTGTATCGCATGTTCAGCCAGCTTGCGGAAGGTGGTGATCTTGCCGCCAAACACATGCAGCAGCGGGGCATTTTGTTGATCGTCGAGGTCAAACACGTAATCACGCGTCACCGCCGATGGATTGCCTTTGCCGTCATCAAACAGCGGACGCACGCCGGAGAAGCGCGTGATCACATCACTGGCGCGCAGTTTCACCTTGAAGTAGCGATTCACCACGTCGATCAGGTATTGCTGCTCGCTGTCGTCGGCGGTAACCGCTTCCGCTTTGCCTTGCCACGGAATATCGGTGGTGCCGATCAGCGCTTTATCGCCTTCATACGGGTTGATAAAGATCACCCGCTTGTCGGTGTTCTGCACCAGATACGCCTGCTGACCTTCCCAGAATTTCGGCACAATGATGTGCGAGCCTTTGACCAGCCGCACGTTGCGACTGCTTGTGGTGTGCGTGACCTGATTGACGATATCCAGCACCCACGGTCCGGCGGCGTTAACCAGCACTTTGGCAAACACGGTGCGTGAGGTACCGCTGGCATCCTGCAGGGTGATTTCCCACTTGCCGTTATGACGTGTCGCCGATACGCAGCGGGTACGCGGCAGAATGGTGGCGCCGCGCTCGGCGGCATCCAGCGCATTCAGCGTCACCAGCCGCGCATCATCCACCCAGCAATCGGAGTACTCGAATCCTTTACTGTAACTGTCCAGCAGCGGCGCACCTTCAGGATCGCGGCGTAAATCCAGCGAACGCGTGCCCGGCAGTTTCTGACGGCCGCCAAGGTGGTCATAAAGAAACAGGCCAAGGCGTACCAGCCACGCCGGGCGATCGGTTGGGCTGTGTGGCAAGACAAACCGCATCGGCCAGATGATATGCGGTGCGGCGTTGAGCAGCACTTCGCGCTCGATCAGCGCCTCACGCACCAGCCGAAACTCGTAATACTCCAGATAACGCAGCCCGCCGTGCACCAGCTTGCCGGAGCGCGATGACGTGCCCTGCGCGAGGTCATCTTTCTCACACATCATTACCGACAATCCGCGACCGGCAGCGTCACGCGCGATACCAGCACCGTTGATACCGCCGCCAATCACAAACAGATCCAGCATGTGTTCACTCATGATTTACTCCTTAAAACTGTTTTAGCGCGTGCCAGGCGGCAGGAAGATCGTTACGCAGCTGCTGATAGGTGGGGAACAGCTGGTTGTAGCGCTGCATCAGTTCGCTCGCTGGCGCTTCGGGCGCATCCAGCAGCGGCATTACCCAGGTTTTGACGCAGCTCTCCATCGACGGATACGCGCCAATCGCCACCGCCGCCATCATCGCGGCACCGGCCGCTCCGGCTTCGTCGCGCTGGCTGATGCGCACCGGCGCACCAATGCAGGCAGATAAAATCTGGCGTAACGGCTGCGAACGCACCGCGCCGCCGGTTAAACGGATTTCTCCCGGCAAACTGCCCATCGCCTGATAGCAATCGCGCGCTGCAAAACCGATGCCTTCAATGATCGCCCGCACCAGATCGCCAAAATTGTGGGTGTAACTCAGGCCGGTAAAGCTGGCGCGCGCCTCGGCATTAACAAACGGCCCGCGCTCACCGGCAATCGAGATATACGGGTGATAGAGCAGGCTGCCGGGCTTCGCCGCATTGAGCCAGCGATCGATATGGCCCACCAAACGGGCATGATCGATTTCACAGCCAAAGCTGTTAAGCAGATCGCTGGCGAGATTCAGTAGCCAGTCAAGATTGAGCGTTGATGCCATATTGGTTTGCACCTGCGTGACATAGCCCGGCCACGGCAGCGGGATCACGTAGCCGGTTTGTGCCGGATTCAGCCACACCTCATCAATGGCGACGCTGCGCAGATGCACGCCGGTCGAGCCAACAATCGAGCAGGCGGTATTGGCTTCGCCGGTATGCACGCCAGCGCCAAGCGCGGTCATCGCCATATCGACATAGCCGAGGCAGATTGGCGTGCCAGCCCGTAAACCGGTGGCCTGCGCGGCTTCCGCGGTTAACGGATGCGTGGTTTCTGTGCCTTCAATGATCTCCGGCAGCAGATGACGATGCTGTCCCAGGCCTAGCGCGGCAATCACCTGATCGTCATAGCGCTGGTGGCGGAAGTTGCCAAAGGTAAAGCTGGCCTCAGAAGGATCAGTGGCGCGGATGCCGGTGAGATTGAGGTAAAGCCAATCTTTGCAGTGCAGCGCCACTTCGCTGTTAGCTAACAGCTCGGGATAGAAGTGAGCCATGTGCGCCAACTGCGATCCCTGCTGACAGGTGTTGAGTCCGGTGCCGGTAGCGCGAAAGCGTGCAGCGGCTAACGGGTGATGATTGAGTTTTTCAACCGTTGGTGCCGCACGCGCATCCAGCCAGATCCAGGCATCGCCGACCGGCTGATTATTGGCACCCACCAGCCAGCTGCCGTCGCCTTGCGCGGTGACGGCCACGGCAACCACCCGCGCGGCCAGGTTGTCGACACGCTCGCCCAGTTTGCGTATCGCCGTGACTGCATCCTGCCAGGTTTGGCTCATTGACTGCTGCGCCGCGCCGCCTTCGCTGCGGTAATAACGGTTACGCACCGATGCGCATGCCAGTTGCGTGCCTTCCAGATCAAACGCCACCGCTTTAACCACTGAGGTGCCGGAATCCAGACCCAGAATGATATCGCCACTGTCCACATACACCTCCGAAAGAAGAAGAGTTCAATTCATCGCCGCCAACACCGAAAGGTGTTAACGGGCTGTGATGAATTTGCTAAATAATGTCTTACACCACTTCTCACTGAGATAACATATCAACTGTATTATTTTTCGATAAAACCAATAAATTTCACCTGAAATAGCGATTGTGATCACGAATCAGGCGTCAAAACCTTAAAGATTGAAATGAGATAACACGGCGAACAGGCTGATAGAGCGGGGTTTATTGCGCTTTGTGATGGGGCCGACATCAATTAAGCGATCCAGATCGCTCTCCTGAAAAAATTGCGCGTCACCTGTTGACAATTTAGTCACATCAGCACAATTCTCATCACACAAGTTATCACATTTATAACATTATCGGCGCGATTATCGCAGCTGATGTCAGTGAGAGGTCACGTTATGTCCGATGTCTCAATCCAGGCCCAGCAAATTTCCCGCAAGCGCGTCCAGCGTTACGCCACCCTCGGCGTGGTGGTGATTGCGCTGATCGCGGCGATGGCGCTCGACACCAAAGTGGTAAAAATGGGCTCCGCCGAAGATGCGCAGGAGCAAGGCTTCTCCCCCGACAGTTACGGCCAGAAAACCTTCCCGACCATCCAGCAGGATGTGGCATCACGCGCAGTAGATGCCAAAACGTTAGCCGATGCGCTGCAAACTAATCAGCAGGAAGCGGTGCAGAAATATGGCGTTGGCGCACCGCTGCCGGTCTTTGCCGTCAAGTTCTCCGGCGTGGTGCAAGCCGGGCAGATGGGCATCTTCCCGATGAAAATCGATGGATTGCCGGGAGATATGCAGGTGCGGCTGCAAACCGGTCCGGCGATTACCGGCACCGATCTGCGTGACGCTAACGGCAAGATCCAGTTCGGTGATTTCACGAACCAAATCGAATATCAAAATGCCGGTTCCGCCATCAATCGTGCGATGAAAAGCGCGGTGCTCGACAAGCTGGATCGTGATGCGTTGCCGGGAAAAACCGTGCAGGTGGTTGGCGTGTTCCGCTTACTCAACGCGAAAAACTGGATGGTGACGCCGGTCAGCATGGAGGTGAAATGAAACCGTTCAACCTCAATCCCGCCTTGCTGAAAGGCGAAGTGATCCTGCAAGCGCGCAACGTCAGCAAAGTGTACGGCTCCACGCACGCGCTGAAGGGCGTCAATTTCGAAATTCGTCGTGGCGAAGTGACCACGCTGTTTGGTGAAAACGGCGCGGGTAAATCGACGCTGATGAAAATTTTGTCTGGTGTGATTACGCCAACAACCGGGGAAATCTTGCTACACGGCGAGGAGAAGACCTTTCGATCCGCCACCGAAGCGCGTGACTGTGGCATCTCGATTATCCATCAGGAGCTGAATCTCGCGCCGAATATGAACGTGCGCGACAACATCTTTATGGGCCGCGAAATCATGAAGCCGGGCGGCGTCGATTATGCCGAAGAGGCGCGCGTGACGGCGCACCTGATGGCGGCGCTGGAGGAGGAGATCGATCCGCTGACGCCGGTGGAAAACCTGCGCCTCGGACAGCAGCAGATTGTGGAGATTGCCCGCGCGCTGTCGGTGAATTCGCAGATTCTGATCATGGATGAACCGACCTCGGCACTGAGCGCGGCGGAAGTGGCGGTGCTGTTTCAGGTGATCCGTGATTTAACCAGCCAGGGCGTCGCGATTGTCTATATCTCGCATCACCTGGAAGAGGCGCTGGAGATTACCGATCGGGCGGTGGTGCTGCGCGATGGCGTGATGACCGCCTATGCCAAACGCGATGAGATCGATCTCGAATGGATCGTGCGCAACATGGTGGGCGATCACTTTGATCTGGGATCGCCGCCGCAGGGCTACGACTTCGGGCTGCCGGCGCTGACGGTGAAAGATCTGACGCTGAAAAGTAAAACCGGCATTCGGCTGGTGGACAACTTATCGCTGGCGGTGCAAGCCGGGGAGATTGTCTGCATTTACGGGCTGATGGGCGCGGGGCGCACCGAGCTGCTGGAGTGCATCGCCGGACGTCTGCAGCAAAGCAGCGGTCACATTCTGCTGCAGGACACCGATATCTCCGCGCTTACCATCTCACAACGCATTCAAATTGGGCTGGCGCTGGTGCCGGAAGATCGGCAGCGCGATGGCCTGGTACAAACCATGTCGGTGGGGGAAAACCTGTCGCTGGCCAGCATCGGCGACTTTGTACGCGGACTGGTGCTCTCCAGAAGCCGGGAAAAACAGCTGGTCAACGACAGCATTCGTAACGTGACGGTGAAAACCTCTGGCGGCGATGCGGCGATTGGATCGCTCTCCGGCGGCAATCAACAAAAAGTGGTGATCGGCAAAATGCTCGCCACCCGTCCCAAAGTGATTCTGCTGGATGAGCCGAGCCGCGGCATCGACATCGGTGCTAAAGCGGAAGTGTTTCGCCTGCTGGCAGAGAACGCCAAAAAGGGGCTGGCGGTGGTGTATACCACTTCGGAAGTGGGCGAATGCCTGAGTATTGCCCATCGCATTGTGGTGATGAGCAAAGGGCGCATCTCCGCCATCTTCGACGCCAGCGTCAGTAAAGAACGCATTATGGCCGCTTCAGGCGAGTCTTTGGTGGCATGACATGAAAAGTGGAGCAAAAGGTATGACTGACAGAACCCAAACGCTGGACACGCCGCCGGTGGTAAACAAGAAAAAAAGCGACAAGCAGCTGAATGTGGCGCGCCTGCTGCTGGAAGGGCGCGCATTCATCGCGCTGCTGGTGATTATCGCTACCTTCTCCATGTTGTCGCCCAACTACTTTACCGGCGCTAACTTTCTCACCATGGCGTCGCACGTGGCGATCTTCGGTTTGCCGGCGATCGGCATGCTGCTGGTGATCCTCAACGGTGGCATTGATTTATCGGTGGGCTCCACGCTGGGTCTCGCTGGAGTGATGGCCGGATTTATGATGCAGGGCATCAACCTCGAAGCGCTCGGCGTGGTGCTCTATCTACCGGTGTGGGCGGTGGCGATTTTGACGCTGGTGGTGGGCGCGCTGGTGGGATTAGTCAACGGCGTGCTTATCGCCTGGTTCCGCGTTCCGGCCTTCGTCGCCACGCTCGGCACCATGTATGTGGCGCGCGGCATTGCGCTGCTGATCACTAATGGTCTGACCTACAACAAACTCTCCGGCAGCGAAGCGCTGGGGAATACCGGCTTCGACTGGCTCGGTTTTAATCGCCTCTTCAATATCCCGGTTGGCGTGCTGGTGCTGGGCGTGGTGGCGCTGGCGTGTGGTTTCCTGCTTAGCCGCTCAGCGTTTGGTCGCTGGCTGTACGCGTCGGGTGGTAACGAACGTGCGGCCGATCTGTCGGGTGTGCCGGTGAAGCGCATCAAAATCAGCGTCTATGTGTTGTCTGGCGTCTGCGCGGCACTCGCCGGGCTGGTGCTCTCCTCACAGCTCACCTCGGCCGGCCCAACCGCTGGTACCACTTATGAACTGACTGCGATTGCGGCAGTGGTGATTGGTGGCGCGGCCCTGACCGGTGGACGCGGCAACGTGCGCGGCACGCTGCTTGGCGCGTTCGTGATTGGTTTTCTCTCTGATGGCCTGGTGATTATCGGCGTCTCTGCTTACTGGCAGACGGTGTTCACTGGTGCCGTGATCGTGCTGGCGGTATTGCTCAACACCTTGCAATACGGACGACGCGCTCGCTAACTCACGCGCGCTGTTTCAGCAGCGCGCGGATATCCGTAAAACCTGTACCCCAAATAATAACGGAGCACCAACTATGTTCACTAAACGTCTCTTCATCGCGGCTGCGGCTATGGCCATCACCACTTTTGCTGCACCCACCTGGGCAGATAACGGGTTAATGACCATCATCGTTAACGATCCTTCCAACCCTTACTGGCTAACGGAAGGCCAGGTAGCGCAGAAAGCGGCGGAAAAGCTGGGCTACAGCGCCAAAGTCAGTGCGCACAAAGGCGATACCAATACCGAAAGTCAACTGATTGATACGGCGATCACCAATAAATCGAAGGCGATTATTCTCGATCCGGCGAACGCCGATGGTTCGGTCGGCTCGGTGAAAAAGGCCATCGCCGCCAATATTCCGGTATTTATCATCAATGCCGAACTGAACCAGAGCGGGCTCGCCAAAGCGCAGTTGGTTTCTAACAACGCGCAGGGAGCGGCGGTTGGCGCAATGGAGTGGGTGAAGCAGGTGGGTGATAGTGCGAACTATGTCGAGCTGGTCGGCCCGCCGTCAGATAATAACGCTGCTACCCGCGCCAACGGTTTTGATACGGTGCTGTCGCAATATCCCACGCTGAAGAAAGTCGGTCAGGAAGTGGCTAACTGGGATCGCACACAAGGCTTCAACAAAATGCAGTCACTGCTGCAAGCCAATCCCAACATTAAAGGCGTGATCAGCGGCAACGACGAAATGGCGCTGGGCGCGATCGCTGCGTTGAAAGAAGCTGGCAAGCTGAATCAGATCAAAGTCGGCGGTTTTGACGGTTCACCGGATGCGGTTGACGCTGTGAAAGCCGGTACGCTGGCCTACACTGTGATGCAGCCGGTGGCGCAGTTCGCGCAGAAAGCGGTAGAGCAGGCGGATAGCTTCCTGAAAACCGGTAAGACCGGTGCGGCCTCGGAGAAGCAGCTGTTTGACTGCATCCTGATCACTAAAGAGAACGCCGGTAACTTTGCTTCACCGTTTGTTCTGAAGCAGTAAAAGTTGCGCAATAAATTGCGCCACTACGCTATGTGCGTTTTTTATAACAACCACCTTTGAAACGCACGTATTCGTAGCGGCGCGATTTATCACGCAGTGTAACGTTAGTCGCAATTTGCCAAAATCCGTATTAAACGCTGTAATGAGTGCCGAAAACGCTTCTCGCTTCACTTTCCCGGATGAAATATGGCGCATAACCCGCAGGACTCTTCACTTGGCGTATTTATGGCCGAAACCTTACCCAGCGATAGCCGCCAGGCGCGGCAACTGGCCCGTCGCCAGTTAATCGCCGAAGCGGTGATGGCAGAAGGGGCGATTCGCATCGAAGACATCACCGATCGCTTCGGCATTAGTTTGATGACCGCCCATCGTGATATCGACGAAATGGTTGAGCGCGGCCTGCTGCATAAATCGCGCGGCGTGGTGTCCGCGACGCCAACTAGTCTGGTTGAATCCAGCGATATCTATCGCGCCACGCGTCAGCTGGAAGAGAAACAGGCGATTGCCGATGTCGCCGCGACCTACCTCGAACCGGGACAGGCGATTTTCCTCGATGATTCCACCACCGTGCAGCAGATGGCGCGGCTGCTCTCGGCGCGCGCGCCGCTGACGGTGATCACCAACTCCCTGACCCTCATGAACGAGCTGCGCAATGGCCGCGATATCACTTTGATGGGCCTCGGCGGACAGTTCTATCACTGGTGCAATGCTTTTATGGGCCGCATGACGCGGGATGAAATTGCCAGCCTGCGCGCCGACGTGTTTTTCGTCAGCATGTCAGCGATTATCGATGATGCAGTGTTCCACCAATCCGCAGAAACGGTAGAGACCAAACGCGCGATGTTTGATGCCGCGCAGAAGCGCATTCTGATGATGGATAACACCAAGTTTGAACGCCGGGCGCTGCACCGTTTTGCGCATCTGAGTGAATTCGATGTGGTAATTGTTAATCAGGGCACGCCAGTGCCTATTTTGCGGCGTATGCAGGATTTAGGCGTGAATGTGGTGGTCGCCCCGATGAAAATAAATCATTCGGTTAATTCTTGAAAAGGCGGGCATCCTAAATGGCGACCTTTATATGACGTGCCAATCTTTACATTAATTTAAATATATCCCGCCTCGTTGATTTTTTTTACTTTCTTTAATCTGCTTAGCGTCTTATTCGGGGATTTCCTGGTTATGTACGCTGCGTAGTGCTCTATGGTTATTATTCGGCCCTGGTTCAGAATAATGAGGTATCTGATGCTGATTAAACTTAAACGCACACGAACGCATGATGAGGACAGAAATCTGGCAATGTGGCTCGCCACGGCCGCCGGTGTGCTCAATGCAATCGCCCTGGGGGCGTTTGGCTTTTTCCCCTCGCATATGTCAGGTAATACCTCTCAATTATCCAGTGAAGTATCGAACGTTAATTTCCGTGATATCACCTTTTTAGCCACCATCCTGTTTGCCTTTGTTTGTGGTGCGGTCACGGCGAGAATGGTGGTGATCAGCGGATTAGCCAATGGCAATCGCATTATATTCTGCCAAATATTGTGGGTTGAAGGGCTGGCCTTAATAGCGTTATCGCTGTTTGAAATGTTCTTTTATTCGTCGGCCAACAACCGGGAAGTTATTGTCATTCTGGGCTTCCTGATGGGCGTGCATAATTCAACCTCTACGCAGTTATCCAATGGCCGCGTGCGCTCCACCCATATTACCGGCACGTTAACCGATGCCGGAATTTCGCTGGCATCGGTATTAGCCGCGCTGTTCCGCCGCGATCCGTCAAAACAGTTCTCAGGCCAGAAACGTCAGCTGTTCACGCATCTGACTACGATATTTTCCTTCCTGATCGGCGGGATTGTCGGCCTGATGATGTTTAAACATCTAGGTTTTAAAGCCATGTCGATGGTCGGCGGCATACTGCTGATTGTTGCCACATTGGCGATGGTGAGAACGGTGGCACGGGTAAAGCGAGCTGCTTCCTGACATGATGGAGCGTGTGCAAGGCGGCGACTTTTTCGCCGCCTCGCTAGTGCCACCCGCAAATAAGAATTTTTACCTTCCGTCTCATCATAAAACACCTTAAATTCACGCCGACGAGCAGTGCCAGTCACAACAGATTGGGTATTTTAACAACAATCAAATAAACACTTTTGCATGCCATCTATTCATGGCAGTGAGGCTTTGTATGCTTTTAAAACGCAGCTGTAATATTGCTATTGTCGTACTGGTCATGTTTTCTGTTACCGCGTGTGGCATGTCGCATCGTGGCAGAAATACCGCGATTGGTGCCGGTGTTGGTGCGGTAGGCGGTGCGGTACTTACCGGTGGTAGCACCTTCGGTACATTGGGTGGCGCGGCGATCGGTGGTTTAATCGGACACGAAGTTAGCAGGTAAGGAAATATTCTCGCGTAACTATGAACTTTATTTCACTCTCATTTATGCTGCATAGGATATCAATACTGTTCCTACCGCAAAATGAGGTGATGACATGGAGTTCCACCGTAAAAACTGGCATGAGAAAGCCTTCGATTTAGCGAATCGAGGTATTTCACTTGATTCGCTGGGTGAGCATCAGGCTGCAGCCTGTTCATGGGGTGCAGCCGCTGAATTAGCCAAAGCGCATCTGCGAGATGACGATATCTATTTCTGGATTATGAGCGGCTATGGCGCAATATTAATCCAGTGTCAGCGCTATCAAGAAGCAATTGAAGCGGCGAAAGAAGCCCTAGATTGGGAAGCGCAACAAAACCAAATACTTTCCCGAATGACGCTTGCGCGTGCGCTCTATGCTCTGGGCGCAGTTGATGGCGCAAAATTTTATTTTCAGCAAATTTATGACATGCAAGGTGATGGCATTTTTGCTGCATTACCCGAATTCGAGCACGCCACCCTGAAGGATTTAGTCCGTTTCAGGAAATAACCGGAGAGGCTTTCTCTCCGGTTATCCTTCAGAAAACCAGCTGGACTTTAGCCGCACGCTCTTTATCCGCTGCCAGCTCCAGCGCGAGTGCGGCATCCTGCATGGGCATTTCGGCTGAAAGCAGCGGCAGCGGATTGATTTTGCCTTGCTCAAGCCAGCGTACTGCGGTAGTGAATTCGCTGGTGAAGCGGAAAGATCCGCGTAACTGTATCTCTTTGACCAGCAACGGCCCGATGGGATAGTTTACCTCTGCCGCGCCCATGCCAAGCTGCACGATAATGCCGCCCGGACGGGTAAAGGCGACCAGCGAAGCCACCGCCGCGCCTGCGCCGGAAGCTTCAAAACAGACATCAAAACTGCCGCCATTTTCTGTCCAGCGCGCAATTTGCTGTTCGTCACGCGGATCCAGCGCCGCGCTGGCACCCATATTGATCGCCAACTGACGACAACGTTCGCTGATGTCGGTAGCCACCACTTCGGTGGCACCCGAAGCCAGTGCCGCCGCGATGACCAGACAACCGATCGGTCCGGCGCCGGTGACCAGCACGCGCTTGCCGGTCAGATCGCCAGCCTGGCGTACCGCATGAATACAGACCGCCAGCGGTTCGGCAAAGGCCATCACTTTGGCATCCGCGCCATCGCTGTACGGTACGCACTGCACGGGATTAACCGCCACATATTGGGCAAATCCGCCGTTAACATGCGGGAAAAACTGCGCGCTGCCCATAAAGCGCATTGAGCGACAAAGATTCTGTTTTCCTTCCTGACACAGCGCGCACAGCTGGCACGGTTGGGAAGGGTTTATCGCCACGCGCTGGCCAACCTTCAGGTCGCTGTTTTCTGGCACTTGCTCGATGATGCCAACAAATTCATGGCCTAAAATCATCGGCGCTTTCAGTACTGACATGCCCGCGCGGCCATGCTGGAAATAGTGAATATCCGAGCCACAAATCCCGCCACGTTCAACTTTGACTAACACTTGCTGCGCGTTCCACTCAATTTCCCGCGACTCACAGCGCACATCATGTGCGGCATTGACGATCACCGCGTTCACTCTTTTCTGCTGCATTATGCTTCTCTCTATGCGTTTGAAGGGGTTTCAAATTTCTTCTTATTTTCAGCCGGTTGTTCGCCGGGCGGCGTCATCACTTCAATTTTGCCAACCAGCAGCAGGTAGGCCAAAAAGCCCATCAGTGCGACGGCAGCGATGTACCACATCGCGTATTGGAAGTTGTGGGTGCGCTGCAAAATAACGCCGATGATGATCGGACTGACAATGCCGGAGAGATTGCCAAAAATATTCAGAAAGCCGCCAATAGTGCCGATTAAGTGGCGCGGAATCACATCGCTGCACACCACCCAGCCGAGATTAGAGAAGGCGTTGGCGAAGAAGGCGATAGAGAGAATAGCGATGGCAATTATCGGGCTGTCCTGGAAGAAATTCACTAGCGCAATCGAACAGGTGAGCAACATCCCCAGCATTACCGGCAGCTTGCGTGCAAAGGTGCGGCTGCGGCCACGCTTGAGCAGGAAATCACTCAGCGTTCCGCCGCACAGCACGCCAGCCATCGCCATCAGATAAGGGAACATTGCGCCAATCCCCGCTTTATCGATCGACAGATGCAGCCCTTTTTCCAGATAGACAATAAACCAGGTCAGGAAGAAGTAGAGCGTCGATGAGGCCGCGAACTGCGCGATAAATAAACCCCAGGTGGTGCGCTGGCGCAGAATGTATTTTACCGACAGCCAGTTAACCTTGCCGTTTCCGGTTTGCTGATTCACTGAACCGTGGCCGCCGCCTTTGCGGATGATATCGAGTTCCGCATCATTCACTTTGCTGCTGTGCTGCGGGTCGCGATAGACAATCAGCCAGTAAATGCCGAACACAATGCCCACCAGGCCAGAGAGATAAAATGACATCTCCCAACCCCATTGAGAGACGATAAACGACAGCACCGGCGTCAGCAGCGCCAGACCAATGTATTGCGCGCTGGAATAGGTTGCCGTTGCACGCGCACGTTCATGGTCGGGAAACCAGGTGGCGATGATTTTGGTGTTGGAGGGAAAAGAGGGCGCTTCCGCTACGCCAATTAGCGCGCGGCACACCAACAGCATCAAAAATGACGCGGTGGCGGTGGTGAAAAAGTGATGCGACGCCAATCCCATTAGCAGGGTAAACAGGCTCCACAGCACAATCGCGCTGCCGTACAGCCAGCGCGAACCAATACGGTCAAGCAGATAGCCGACCGGAATCTGGCTCAGAGCATAAAACCAGGTAAACATCGAAAACAGTAAACCTAACTGCGTGGCGGATAAGAAAAACTCGCCCTGAATATGGGAACCGGCTACCGCCAGGTTAGCGCGATCCATATAGTTGATAGCGGTGACAATAAACAGCATGAATAAAACGCTTAAACGCGTGCGCGTGGGTTTCATGGTCATGACTTCATTCTCTATGAGTGTGCAGAGCGGGTTTGTGCCGTTGGCGTGCTCAGGCTACTAAAGGTGGTCAGTGCGGTGAGTAATACCGCCACAACCAGCGATCCGCCCATAAATACATAAGAGGCCGCTGGGCTGCCGGTCAGGCCATTGAGATAGCCCACAATCCATGCGCCGACGAAGGATCCCAACGCACCGAAGCAGACCACGAAGGACATCGCGCCCGCCACAACGTTGCGTGGCAGCATCTCAGGGATCGCAGCGAAGAAGGGCCCGTACGGCGTGTACATCGCACCGCCCGCGATCACCAGCAGCACCCATGAGAACCAGAAGTGCGTCGCACCGAGCGTAAAGGAAGCAATGAAGCACACCGCGCCCAGCCCAAGGAAAAGCAGCACGATGTTTTTACGCTGCTGGTATTTATCGGAGAACCAGGATGCGGTCAGCATCAGCGGCACGGCGAGCAGATAGGGCGCGGCTGAGAGCCAGCCGGTCGCGACAATACCCATGCCGGACGCGCTCTTCAGCATGGAAGGCAGCCACATGATGAAACCGTACATGCCGATATTCCAGAAGAAGTGGATAAACGCCAGCGCCAGCACTTTAGGCGAGCGGAAAGCTTCACGGTAATTCTTAACCGGTTTGATCGACTGCTGCTCTGCCGCCAGCGCGTTTTCCACCGCGCGCTTTTCGGCCTCGCTCAGCCATTTGGCATCACGCGGTCGGTCGGCATAAATTTTCCACCAGATGAATGCCCATAAGATGGCAGGCACGCCTTCAATAATGAACATGCCGCGCCAGCCAAAGGCGTTCACCAGATAGCCGGAGAGAATC
The DNA here is from genome assembly GCF_002858935.1 of Pantoea endophytica. Taxonomy (GTDB): domain Bacteria; phylum Pseudomonadota; class Gammaproteobacteria; order Enterobacterales; family Enterobacteriaceae; genus Pantoea; species Pantoea leporis. The sequence continues at coordinate 428,129 of NZ_PJRT01000033.1, forward strand.
GACATCCACAACACGGTAATCGGATTGCCGAGGAACAGAAAGGTGTTGGCTTTGGAACGCTCCGCGCGCGTGAACCAGTGGCTGAGGAAGATCAGCATCGCCGGCATCACCACACTTTCTGCGACGCCGAGCAGGAAGCGGATCACCGCCAGCAACGCCACGCTGTGCACCATGCCGGTGGCGGTGGCCAATGCGCCCCACAGGATCAGGCTCCAGAAAATCAGCTTCTTCGCCGAGTGCTTTTCAGCGTAAATGCCGCCCGGCACCTGGAAACAGAAATAACCGAGGAAAAACAGTGCGCCGAGTAATGCCGAAATGGCGGGCGTGATATTGAGATCTTCAGCCAGACCTGCGGCGGCACCAAAACCGTAGTTGGCACGATCGAGGTAGGCGAGGCTATAGGTAATAAAGGCAATCGGGATGAGTTTTCCCCACCGACTGGCCGGTAAAATCCCTGCAATATTCTGGTTCATGCTATGACCTCAGGTCGCTTGAGTAGGATACAGCTGAGTCTTGATGCCCAGCTTAGGTCGTTTAAATCAGCCCGTTATAAGGTGGCGAGCCAGCCGCCATCCACGTAAATCATCTGGCCATTGACGTAATCGGAAGCAGAGGACGCCAGATAGATGGCGGTACCAACCAGTTCGTCGGGTTTTCCCCAGCGACCAGAAGGATTACTGCTGCAGACCCATTTATTGAACTCTTCGTTTTCGATCAGCGCTTCGTTCATATCGGTGAGGATATAGCCCGGCCCAATGCCGTTGGTCTGGATATTGAAGGGCGCCCATTCAGCCGCCATCGATTTGGTTAACAGCTTGATGCCGCCTTTTGCCGCAGTGTAGGGCGCGACGGTAGGGCGCGCGGCTTCGCTGGTCAGCGATCCGATATTGATAATTTTCCCACCGCGCTGGCGTTCCACCATGCGTTTGGCTGCAGCACGTGAGACGAGGAACGCGCTGGTGAGATTGATATCCAGCACCCGCTGCCAGTCGCTCAATGCCAGTTCCAGCATCGGTTTGCGGAACTGAATGCCTGCGTTGTTGATCACAATGTCGACGTGAATGTTCTCTTCATCAAGCTGCTGGAATACCGCTTCAATCGCGGCTTCATCTGCCACATTGAACAGAAAGCCTCGGGCATCAAATCCTTGTTGCTGTAATTGCTCCAGCGCCTTATCCATGTGCTCCTGACGCGTGCCATTCAGGAGCACTTTTGCGCCGGCCTGTGCCAGGCCTTGTGCATAAGCAAATCCCAAACCGCGCGTTGAGCCGGTAATCAGGGCGGTTTTCCCGGAGAGGTTAAATAAGGTCTGCATAACAAAACGTCCTTCATGTAACATGACTAACAAGTTGGATGAGTTACTTTTACGTTATGCGCAGAAAGGCAGCAATTGGCAGGCGAGAGATTTGTAAGATATCTCACAAATTATTAATGTCATCATCAGAAGGTAATTATCTACCTTTGATGATTAACTTAATGAAAGTAATAGTTAAATTTCGGGGTTTTGCAGTATCGCTTTTGCTGCGCGAAAAATTGCTGCTTGTGTTGCAAGCAGTGACGCGTTAAAAAGCGGTAGACATGTAGGACAAGTGAGTAAAGCCGTGGCGCTGGAAAGTATCCAAAAACATAATGTGGTTGATGTCATCTACGAGCAGATGAAGAAGAACATTCAGGATGGTCTGTGGGAGCCGGGCTGTAAGTTGCCGTCAGAAGCGGAATTGACCGCAACCTTTCAGGTGAGCCGCGTCAGCGTGCGGAGTGCCGTGCAGAAGCTGCGAGACCTTGGCGTGGTGGTGACGCATCAAGGGAAGGGTACCTATGTTACCCGCGAAGTGGCGCGCTACGGATCGTTCAGCGATAACCAGCCCATTCTGCACCTTTCGCAGGAAGAGTTTGATGATATGCGGGTTTTCCGTCAGACCGTCGAGTTCAAATGTATGGAGCTGGCAGTGCAGAACGCCACAGATGAGGATGTCAAAGTGCTGGAAAGCGCCCTAAATCGCATGCTGGTGAGTAAAGATGACTACAAGAAGTACTCGCTGGCGGACTACGATTTCCATCTGGCGATTGTGAAAGCCTCGCACAACAAAGTGTTCATCCACGTCATGGAATCCCTCAAGGGGATTTATGTGCATTACCTCGAAGAGTTGAACCGCGTATTGGGCATTACGCTGGAAAGCGTTGAAGCCCACATTAAAGTCTTTATGGCGTTGAAAAACCGCGATGCCTCGCTGGCAGCCGAGACGCTTAATAGCGCGATGACACATAACGTGCACGCCATCGAGGATGTACGCCATAACTGAATAACCAAAAGCCCTGCACAGGGCTTTTTAATACACATAACATGTAGGACATCATACAGCATGTTATCCAGATACTGTGAGGATCATGATGAGTAACCTGAAAATTACCGATGTAAAAACCATCCTTACCGCGCCAGGCGGCATTGATTTGGTGGTGGTAAAAATCGAAACCAGCGAACCCGGTTTATACGGTTTGGGCTGCGCCACCTTTACTCAGCGTATCTACGCGGTCGCCGCCGCGATTGAAAACTACATGAAGCCGTTTTTGATCGGCAAAGACCCGGCGCGTATCGAAGACATCTGGCAATCGGCGGCGGTCAGCGGTTACTGGCGTAACGGTCCGGTGATGAATAATGCGCTCTCCGGTGTGGATATGGCGCTGTGGGACCTGAAGGGCAAAGTTGCCGACCTGCCGGTGTATGAGCTGCTTGGCGGCAAATGTCGTGATGGCGTGCCGCTTTATCGCCACTGCGACGGTGCCGATGAGATAGAAGTTGAAGACAACATCCGCGCGCGCATGGAGGAGGGCTATCAATATGTGCGCTGTCAGATGGGCATGTATGGCGGCGCGGGTACCGATGATTTGCGTTTGATCGCCGGCAAGCTGGCCAAGGCGCGCAATATCCAGCCGAAGGTGTCACCGCGTAATCCTACTCACGGCATCTATTTCGATCCGGATGCTTATGCGCGTGCCGTACCGCGCCTGTTTGATCATCTGCGCAACAAGCTCGGTTTTGGCGTTGAGTTTATTCACGATGTGCACGAGCGCATCACGCCAATCGCTTCGATTCAGCTGGCAAAATCTCTCGAACCGTATCAGCTGTTTTTCCTTGAGGATCCGGTTGCGCCAGAAAATATCGACTGGCTGAGAAAATTACGCAGCCAAAGCAGCACACCAATTGCCATGGGCGAGCTGTTTACGCAAATCAACGAGTGGAAGCCATTAATTCAAAACCAGCTGATCGATTATATTCGCTGCCATGTCAGTACCATTGGCGGCATTACACCGGCGAAGAAGCTGGCGACTTTTGCGGAACTGTTTGGCGTGCGCACTGCGTGGCACGGTCCGGGCGATATATCACCGATTGGTGTGGCGGCAAACCTGCATATTGATCTGAGCATCACCAATCTTGGCATTCAGGAGTACACGCCGGTGAATGAGGCGCTGCAGGAAGTGTTCCCAGGTTGTCCGGAGATTGATCGCGGTTATGCCTACCTCAGCGATCGGCCGGGGCTGGGCGTGGATATCGATCTGAAAGAGGCGGCAAAATATCCGGTATCGGGCGGTATTCCAGACTGGACTAACGCGCGTCTGCCAGATGGCACGGCGGCACGTCCGTAAACGTATTGATGATTCGAGAGGAACCACTGATTGGTTCCTCTTTTATTTAGTTTTCAAAACGTCCTGAGGTTGCTTCGAATCGAACGTTTCCGCAAAGGCATCCGCAGGTGAAATGGCTCATGAATTTTATCCGTAATGATGATGTTGAGGCGAATATCCGAATTTAGCCGTTACAAACCAAAGGGCGCATAATGTATATTATGTTAAATGAAGTAACTCATTGCGCACTTCAACCATTATCCGCTCATCACCTGCCTTCTTTCACCTCCGTCACCAACAATCCGTAACCCGCGATCATCCCGGCGACGGATTGTTGAACGCACGTTGCCGTTATCTGCGCCCTTTAATCACCGACGCCTTCCAGTTGAAATCACTGACTTCGCTCTCTTTCAACGATTCAGGTTTCTTCCTGCGCGTTGGCGTTTTCTTTGACTTTTCAGCCAGCGCTTTCTCTTTGGCCAGTTTCGTCGTCATAATCTGCTGCCGGGCTTCCGCAGTGAACTCTTTCTCTTTCTTTGCATCCGGCTCTTTGCCAGTGCGCTGGCGATACTTCTCCATCAATCCCTTAAACGCTTCTTCTACTGCAACGCGTTCACTGAGATTGAACTGATCGATGGAAATCATTTTCTTGTCGTTCATAGCGTACCGTCCAATAGTGATTTTCTGGCAACAAGTGTACAGCATTTACCGGCAATGACGATCGCACCATTGCCGCTCGCGTGGCTTTCTTGTAACCTTTGCCGTCAACATTTTAAGGATTTCCTATGAACGATCATCGCTCCAAAGATCCCTTGCACGGCGTCACGCTTGAGATGCAAATTAATGCGCTGGTCGCCCATTATGGCTGGGCCGAACTGGGTAAGCTCATTAATATCAACTGCTTCAAAAGCGATCCAAGCGTTAAATCGAGCCTGAAGTTTTTACGCCGCACACCCTGGGCACGCGCTGAGGTTGAAGCACTGTATCTGGATTCACTGGATGATTTTGCTGCGGATAAGGCAGATGATTCCGCGCCAAATCCCTGGACTATAGGCAAAGATCAGTAATTTCTGGCGACAAAACCGGCAGCGCTACGTGAATTCTCGGCAACTTCCACCCTGCTCTTTTTGCAGAATTCACGTAGCGACGTCATATCAACTCCTCCTTTCTCTCCATTTCATAGCTTCCCAACCTTGCCCGCGTCATCACATTTTCCAATGACCGATCGTATTGTAAGTTTCCATGCTGCATGACAATATCGCTACATGTATATACATGTACCACCAAGAGAAACCACATCATACTAACAATAATTTCCCATCTTTAGCCGTTTTAGCGAGGAAACTATGTCAGCCGAATCACCTGCAGCAGATTACGCCGGCGCAGAGAAACAGCGCCTGTCAGAAACGCGATCCATTGATTACATTCCTCCGAGCGAACGCCACGGACATCCATTCAGCCAGTTCACCTTGTGGTTTGGTGGCAATTTGCAGATCACCGCCATCGTAACCGGCGCGCTGGCCGTGGTGTTGGGCGGCGATGTGGTGTGGTCGATCATCGGCTTGCTGGTTGGGCAAGTTGTGGGCGCGGCGATCATGTCACTGCATGCCATTCAGGGACCGCGTCTCGGATTGCCGCAAATGATTACCAGCCGCATGCAGTTTGGCGTATACGGTGCGGTGATTCCGTTGGTGTTGGTGTGCATCATGTATGTCGGATTCTCTGCCAGCGGCACGGTGTTGGCCGGACAGGCGCTCGCCAAACTGATTAATACCAGCAATGCGTCAGGCATGATCCTGTTCAGTGCGATTATCGTCGTCATTGCGGTGCTGGGATATCGCGTGATTCACAAGCTCGGTAAAGTAGCCAGCGTGATTGGCGTGCTTGCCTTTGTTTACCTGTTTATCACGCTGCTCTCAACCCATGATCTGTCCGCGGTGTGGCAGAACCAGCATTTCACGGTCGCTAACTTCCTGCTTGCGGTTTCGTTGTCGTCGTCATGGCAGATTGCATTTTGCCCGTATGTTTCTGACTATTCGCGCTATTTACCGGCTAACGTCTCAGCCAAAAAACTTTTCAGCTGCGTTTTCTTTGGCACGGTTTTAGGAACGCAGGCTTCAATGACGTTGGGTGTAATTGTCGCGGCGATTGCCGGTAAGGCTTTCTCTGGCAACGAGGTTGGCTATATTGTCAGTTTAGGCAGCAGCGCCACGATGGCGATGGTGATCTATTTTGCGATCTGCTTCGGCAAAATCACTTTCACCACGCTGAATGCTTACGGCAGCTTTATGTCACTCACCACCATCGTTTCTGGCTTCCGTCAGAAAACCGCATTAAGTCGTGGCGGCCGCATTCTGTTTGTGGTGTTGATGGTGACGATTTCTTGTGTGATTGCGCTGATTAGCGAACCCGCTTTCCTGAAATCATTCACCCATTTCCTGCTGTTTTTACTGGCCTTTTTTGTGCCGTGGAGCGCAATCAGCCTGACCGATTTCTACCTGATCACCAAAGGTAAAGTCGATGTACCGGCACTCTCCCAGCCCAACGGACGTTACGGTCGCTGGAACTGGGCGGGCATAATTGTCTACTTCTGCGGCGTGCTGGTACAGTTGCCGTTCATTGATAATCCACTGCATCACGGTTCGTTAACCTGGATTTTTGCCGGTAATGATGTGTCGTGGATTATTGGCTGGATTGTCACCGCACTGTTGTGGTTAGCCGCAAGAAAGGTCGATCGTCGAGGGACCTTGTCGCACTCTGTTTACCCCAATCAGTGACATTGTCACGCATGTCATATTAATGAATCGCGCTCACAAGTGCTTGCAACTTTGAGCGCATTATCATTCAGCCAGCCCACCGCTACACTTTAACTAACGAGAAATATAAGCAACTGTAAGGCGCACCTGGTCGCCATTAATGGCAATCCTTAGGGATTATTTGTAACTCACCACCGTCACCCAATTGGCGTCACCGCCGGCCGGTGCTTCGCCAACGCGCTTTAGCGCCCCGCTTTCTTGATCAATGGCATAGCTGCCGGTCACCGCACTCTTTTCGCCGCTGGCAATCAACCAACGTCCGTCAGCGGTGATCGCGATGCCGCGCGGCTGTTTCTCGACTTGCCAGCTATCAATCAGCGTCAGTTTGCCGTTTGCTTTGTTAATCCGATATCCGCTGATGGTGCTGCTGGTCCGCTCGCTGACATAGAGAAAACGGCCATCCGGCGTCAGACGAATATCGGCCGCCCAGATGCGCGGCGTGGTGTCGCTGTAGCCCGGCGGTCGCTCTTTGCCGTGTTGCAGTTGATATTTTTCCGCTACCGCATTTGGCGTCTCCGCCACTTTCACCAGCTCACCGCTGGCTTCACGACGAAACTGCGTAATGATGCCGCCCATTTCACCGATGTTGTAGAGATAGCGATTATCCGGCGACAACACCGAATGGCGCGGTCCGTTTTCTGTCGCCGTTTTAACATAGCCGTTGCCTAACCCCGAAAGCTCGCCCTCGGCGCTCAGTTTCAATTGCAGCACGCGATCGGTGCCGAGATTGCCGACATAAGCCTGCTCGCCGCTCGCATCAACAATCACCGAGTGCGCGGCATGTCCGGTTTTGTAACTCCCGACCGGCGGCGCAATCAGCTTGCCGTCGCTATTGAGTCGATAAACGTGCACCACATCGCCATCATAGGAAGCGCCTAGCAGAAAACGACCCTGCGGATCCGTGCTGATGTAGGGATAGCTGGCCGCAGCGGATACGCTATTCAACGGGCTGAGATCGCCCGTTTTGCTGTCGATGTTCCAGCTCACCAGTTGCAGCGGTTTACTGCGAATCGCGGCGTACAGATGTTTATGATCGGCGCTCAACGCCATCGGCATCACTTTGCCGCCGACCTGAGTGCGTCCTAATAGTTGCAATGCACCGGTTTGCTCATTCAGCGCGTAGCGCGCGATGGTGCCATCATCGGCTTCTGAAACGTAGACAAAAGTCTGTGCCAGCAACGGCGCGCTGGCGGCCAACGACGCTAATAGCGTTGCCGCGCGTAATAGGTTCTTCATGCTGCTTCCTTAGCGTACCAATGACGGACGTTTGGCGTCATAGCGCCAGTTATCGATCAAAAACTGCATCCCCAGCGCATCGTTGCGATTTTTATCCGGCAGCGCGTTATATAGCGCATGCGCCTGTTCGATGCGATCCATATCCAGCTCGATGCCCAATCCCGGCCCCGGCGGTAACTCCAGATAACCATCGCGGATTTGCGGCGGTTGACATGTAAGCTGCTGACCATCCTGCCAAATCCAGTGCGTATCAAAGGCGGTTTGACGATCGCCAGGCGCGGCGGCCCCCAGGTGCGCCACCATCGCCAGCGAAATATCAAAATGGTTATTGGAGTGGCAGCCGGTTGTCAGCCCCCATTCGTTGCACAGCTGCGCCACCACGTTGGCGTTACGCATCGTCCAGAAGTGCGGATCGGCGAGCGGAATATCAATGGCATTCAGTTGCAGCGCATGGTGCAGCTGGCGCCAGTCGTTGCCGATCATATTAGTCGCGACCGGCACGCCGGTGGCGCGGCGAAACTCGGCCAGCGTTTCCCGGCCGGAATAGCCTTGTTCAGCGCCACAAGGATCTTCCAGATACGGCACCTTTCCCGCCAGCTGCTTGCCAAAGCGAATCGCCTCATCCAGCGACCAGCTGGCGTTAGGATCGACGGTGACGCGTGCTTCAGGGAAGCGCGACAGTAGCGCTTCCACCGTTGCCACTTCCACTTCGCCTGCCTGCACGCCGCCTTTGAGCTTGAAGTCGCGGAAGCCATATTGCTCAACTGCCGCTTCGGCCAGTCGCACCACGGCATCGCTGTCCATCGCCGCTTCATGACGCAGACGGAACCAGCCTTCTTGCTCATGCTCCCCTGATCGATAGTGCATATTGGTGCGCTTGCGATCGGCGATGTAGAACAAATAGCCCAGCACCGGAATGCGATCGCGCTGTTTACCGCTGGCAAGCAGGTCCGCTACCGGCAGGTTAAACAGCTTGCCTTGCAGGTCCAGCAGCGCCGCTTCAATGGCGGCGGCGGCGTTATAAAACTTCTCCGGATTCATCTGCGGGATATGAATGTCGTTGGTGTGAGAGGTTTGTTGCTGACGTGCCTCGCTGCTGAACAGCTGGCTGAGTGTCGCGTTGAGACGCAGCAGCGAACTGCCTTCTATCAGCGGGCGAAACTGTTCCAGCAGCTGCAAGGTGGATGCATGACACGGCGTTTCGCCTACGCCGGTATGTCCGGCGGAATCGGTCAGTATCACGATGATGCGCGTGAAGTAGCAGTTATGGGCGCCGCCAATGTTCAATAACATGCTGTCGTAACCGGCAACCGGCACGATGCGCATCGATTTAATGACTGGACTGTCTGACATGGTTTCTCTCCGTGTGACCGAAAGCGGGTGGTACAGGTTTGCGACGCAGCAGCAAATAGAGTCCGGTAACCACGGACACGCTGGTTAGCGCGTAAAGTCCGCCGGTGGTGCTGCCGGTGTGCATTTCGAGGTAGCCGAATACCGTGGGCGCAAAGAAGCCGCCGAGATTGCCAATCGAGTTGATTAGCGCAATGCCGGGCGCGGCAATCGAGGCGGGTAATTCACTTTGCGGCATCGGCCAGAAGAACGCCGCGCTCACTTTGGAGCCGATGCAGGCCACAATCATCGCCACAAAGCCAAACCACGGCGTTCCCAGCGTGGCCATAAAGGTGCCGCATGCGGCGATCAGCATGGCGATGCCGAGCCCTTTATCCAGTTTATCGCGATAGCGGTCGGTGGCTTTGCCGAGCAGAAACAGCGCGACGATAGCAAACAGCCACGGCACGGCGGTCAGCAATCCGGTTTCAAAGCTGTTGAACCCCTGAATACGCTGAATGATTTGCGGCAGCCAGAACACTAACGTGTAGCCGGTCATGGTCATGGTGAAGAAGATCAGGCAGTAAGACAAAAGGCTGCGATCGCTGATCAAGCCCCAGCGGCCGTGTTTCACCGCGTGCTCTTCGCGCGCATCATCTTCCAGCGCTAGCTGCTGCGCCAGCGCCTGTTTCTCGGCATCGCTCAACCATTTCGCGCCTTGCGGTTTGGATACCAGCACAAAGGCGGCCAGCAAGCCGATCACCATTGATCCGCCGCCTTCCATAAACATCACCCATTTCCAGCCCGCGATGCCGCCAACATCATGCATCATCAGAATGGCACCGGTGAGCGGACCGGAGAACAGAAAAGCGCTGGCGGTAGCGCTTAACACCATCGCGGTGGCGCGTCCGCGCCACGCATTCGGCACCCATTGACGAAAATAGAACAGCACGCCAGGGAAGAAGCCGGCTTCCGCCACGCCGAGCAGGAAACGCAGCAGATAGAAATGCAGCGGCGTACTCACAAAACCGGTAAGCACCACCACCATGCCCCACGTAATCATGATGCGCGTCAGCCACACGCGTGCGCCGAGTTTCTTCAGCATCATGTTGCTCGGCACTTCAAACAGCGCATAGCCGATAAAGAACAGCCCCGCGCCTAAGCCGAAGGCGGCCGCACTAATGCCCGCATCCGTTTGCAGTTCGGCTTTTACGAAGCCGATGTTTGCCCGGTCAATTTGGTTCACAATTAACATCAGCGCCAGCATCGGAATGATGCGGCGGAAGAACTTGCCGATAGCCGAGGCGATATGCGCGTCATGATCGGGCGATAATACGTATTGTTGTTGTGTCATGCGTCACCTGTAGGGAGAAAAGCATCGCTATAGGTATACGCAGCAGAGTGTGGCCAGGTGTATGTGGCATTGCCCGAGACCGCTTAGGCAAATGCCCTATGATTGTTAAAATTCATGGTGTTATATTAATTCGCGTCGAAAAGTTTACGCTTGGTTTGTGCGCTGGCTCACGACGGGCCCCGTGCCTGAGCATACCTCACATTAAACTGAGCGACTTTCGTTCGCCATAGGCTCAGATTGTTTCAGTTTTGCCGTGCGGCGACCGAGCAAAGGGCGCCTGGCCGCGCCCTCTGCACTCCCGGGCCTTGCGCCAGCCCAATCCGCCGCTGCGCGGTACCTTCACTCATTCACGATTCCTGACGGACCGGCGCCGATTCGCTCCTGCTCAGCGCCGCCTCTCGCCGCATCCATGCGGCTCGCCCTGGAATCCCTCATTCGTTCAGCGGTTTGGGATGTCGCCTCAACACCCGCGCTGCTGCATCAATGCATTAATTTGACTCACCATCGCTATAAATCCCGTAGGGTCACCATTTATGGTGACCTGGTACACAAATGGCCCAGGTTCCATAAAGTGCTTTCTCATAAGTTGTTGTTTGAAGACATTCGGGTAGTTACAGCTATGAAAACTAAGATAATGTAGATAATTAATTTACCTGAAGGACAAATCCTCCCGATAAAGCAAGTAACTTCAAAAGTTACATATTGAAAATTCATGCAAGGATGAGGTCAACCCTCATCAAATAAAGTGTCCAGGTCTTCTAGTTGTGGAAATGAGAAATCAATGGCTGAAAGTTTCAATCCCAGTGACGTCAAATAAAGAGTAAATGCTTTCAACGATCCCGCGTAATGGCCATTTTCAATCTGTGAAATAACCGTGCGATGAATGCCTGCACGCGTCGCAGCGTCGGCTTGAGTCCAACGGTTAGCCTTGCGCCTTTCCTGACATTTAGCGCCTATTGCTTGCAAACCAGGCAACATAAAACCTCTATTGTTGGTATATGATAACAATGTCTATATTTTTACCAAAATGTTATCATATAGCAACACTTAAGTTCTGCACAGGCGGCCTTAATGCCTTTTCCTCGTCTACACTTGCCTCACGTGGAAACGCTAATAGAGGTAAAAATGTCGCAATCTACTCAACGTAATCAAGCTTGGCTATTAGCCTCACGCCCGCATGGCGAACCGGTAAAAGAGAATTTCCGCCTGGTGGAGCAGCCCATTCCTGACGTGAAGGACGGCCAAATCCTGCTGCGCACGCTCTATTTGTCGCTCGACCCCTATATGCGCGGGCGCATGGATGACAGCAAATCTTATGCTGCACCTGCTGAACTCGACCAACCGATGGTTGGCGGCACGGTGAGCGAAGTGGTGGAATCTAAACACGCGGATTTCCAGCAAGGCGATGTGGTCCTCGCGCAAAGCGGCTGGCAAAGCTATGCGGTTTCGGACGGAAACGGCGTGGCGAAATTGGGCGATCTGCCCCATCCTTCCTGGGCGCTGGGCATTCTCGGTATGCCGGGCTTTACGGCCTATATGGGCTTGATGGATATCGGCCAGCCAAAACAGGGTGAAACCCTGGTGGTCGCGGCGGCTACCGGCCCGGTCGGTGCAACGGTGGGTCAGCTTGGGAAACTCCAAGGCTGCCATGTCGTCGGCGTTGCGGGGGGTGAAGAGAAGTGTCGTTATGCGATTGAGAAGCTCGGTTTCTCCGCCTGTATCGATCACCATCGTGACGACTTTGCGGAACAACTGGCGGCTGCCTGCCCAGACGGCATTGATATCTACTTCGAAAACGTTGGCGGCAAAGTGTTTGATGCCGTATTCCCGTTGCTGAACACCGCGGCGCGCGTGCCGGTGTGTGGCCTGGTTTCTGGTTACAGCAGCCGCGAATTACCGCCGGGACCGGATCGCACCCCGCAAATCATGGGCGGCATTCTTAAACGTCGTATTCGCATGCAGGGCTTTATCATCTTCCAGGATTACGGCGATCGTTATCCTGAATTCCTCAAAGCGATGACGCCGCTGGTGGAGCAGCAAAAAATCCACTACCGCGAGCACATGATCGACGGGCTGGAAAATGCCCCGCAGGCGTTTTTCGATATGCTGAAAGGCAAAAACTTCGGTAAAACCGTGGTGAAAGTCGCGCAGTAAGCCGTTGTGTTAACGCTATTTTTCACTTTGCATAGCCGCAATTGAGATATGGCGCGCGCTGAGCGCATGAGAAGATATTTTCCCTACATCGTCATTATCGGGAGTTCTCATGTCGCTCAGCCAAACCCACATCCTGAAGGTCAATTCCCAACAGCCTGAAGCACCCGTTCCCTTACCTGCTGAACCGGCGCATATCATTCGTGATGATGCCGAAGCCATTGAGATTGCTCAACCTCTGGCCTCAGAGTTTGCGCGTGACGCCGCACTGCGCGACCGCGAAGGCATCTTGCCGCTTAACGAATTGGATGCGTTCTCACAAAGTGGCTTGTGGGCGATGGCGATCCCTAAAATCTATGGCGGCGCGGGCGTATCCTGGGTGACGGTGGCGAAAGTCATCGCCATCATTTCGGCGGCAGATTCCGCGCTCGGTCAGCTACCGCAGAACCATTTAGCCGGCGTGGCGCATCTGGTGGCGGATGGCAGCGAGGCGCAGAAACAAGAACTACTGGGCGAAGTGCTGGCTGGCTTGCGCTGGGGCAACGCTTTCTCCGAGAAGAATTCGCGCACCGTCGCCGATTTCCAGACGCGTTTTCAGCGTGAAGGTGATGACGTGGTGATCAACGGCGAGAAATTCTACGCCACCGGCGCACTGCTGGCGCATCGAATTCACGCAGTGGCGCTCGACGATCAGGATCGCGCGCATCTGATTGTGCTGGATCGCAACACGCCGGGCGTGACCATCATTAACAATTGGTCGAGCTTTGGTCAGCGCACCACGGCATCGGGCACCGTGCTGCTGGAGAACGTGCGCGCCCCGCTATCCCGCGTGATCCCGGCTTATCAGGCGTTTGAACGCCCGACTGCCGCCGGTCCGATTTCGCAGATTATTCAGGCGGCGGTGGATGTGGGCATTGCTCGCGGCACTGTTGAAGACACGCTGCATTTTGTGCGCGAGCGGTCACGTCCGTGGATTGATAGCGGCCAGGAGCGCGCATCCGATGATCACTTTACGCTGGCGGCAGTCGGGGATTTGAAAATTCGCCTGCACGCCGCTGAAGCCTTACTGTGGCGCGCTGGCGAAGCGATTGATCTGGCGCTGCAGCAACCCGATGAAAGCACGGTTGCAGCAGCAACGGTTGCTACCGCTGAAGCCAAAGTGTTAACCACCGAAATCGCTATTCTGGCAGGCAACAAGCTGTTTGAACTGGCGGGTACGCGCTCAACGCTGCAGGAGTTCAACCTCGATCGCCATTGGCGCAATGCGCGCACCCACACCTTGCACGATCCGGTGCGCTGGAAGTATTACCACGTTGGCAATTATTACCTCAATGGCACCCCGCCGCCGCGCCATGCCTGGAATTAACGGTGGCGAAAACGTGCCGCTGGATGGTCAGCCGTGAGTCGCGGCTGACCAAACAACCGTTCGCGCAACGTCACGGCTTGCGCGGGCGTTTCACGGATAAGCCCTCGGCTACGCAGCACCGGCATCACATGCTGGATAAAATCCTCAAAGCTGCCGGGACTAATCGCCCACGCCAGATTGAAACCATCAACACCCGACTCCGCGGCAAACTGTTCCAGCTGATCGGCAATGCTCTCTGGGCCGCCGATCAGCAGCGGATGCAATCCGCCAATGCCGATGTAGCGCGCCGCATCACGCAGCGTCCAGCGTTTTTGATCGTCAATGCGCGTCAGGCTGGCTAAGGCTGAGCGACAGGCATCGGTTTCACGAAACGCTAGCGGCGTATCCAAATCCTCCTGTGAACAGTCGATACCGGTCCACGCAGAGAACAGCGCCAGCGCGGCCTCTTCGCTGATGTACTGCTGATAATCGCGATATTTAGCCTGCGCGGCTTCATCACTCTCTGCGGTGATCACCGTGATAGCCGTGACGAAACGCAGCGAAGCCGCATTGCGCCCTTCTGCTGCGGCTAACTGGCGAATACGTTGGATATCCGCAGCAATGGCCTGCGGCGTAACGCCGCCGAGAAAAATTACTTCCGCGTTGCGTGCAGCGAATTGCGCCCCGCGACTGGAGGTTCCCGCCTGAAACAGCACCGGCGTGCGCTGCGGACTGGGCTCGCTTAGGTGCGCATCCGGTACCTGATACCAGCGCCCGGCATGTTTGATAGCGTGCACTTTGGCCGGATCGCTATACACGCTGTTTTGCTTATCGCGCCGCACCGCGTCCTCTTCCCACGATCCTTCCCACAACTTGCCGGTGATATCGAGAAACTCCTGCGCGCGATCGTAGCGTTCATCGTGCGGAATTTGCTGCGTCAGCCCCAGATTACGTGCCGCTGAATCCAGCATTGACGTCACCACATTCCAGGCGATACGCCCGTTGCTCAGGTGATCAAGCGTGGTGAATTTGCGTGCCAGCAGATACGGCTGTTCGTAGGTGGTGGAAACGGTAATACCAAAGCCCAAATGTTGCGTCACCGCTGCCATTGCAGAAACCAGCAACAGTGGATCGTTAACCGGCATTTGTGTCGCCAGACGCAGCGCCGCGTCCGGCTTGTTTTGCCACACGTCTAGCTGGCCCAACGCATCGGCGATGAACAGCGCATCAAACCCGGCGCGATCCAGCTGTTGGGCAATATCGGTCCAGTAATGTAGTTCGGTATAGCGATGAGCCTGATCCTGCGGATGCCGCCACAATCCTGCGGAGATGTGGCCCGGCACATTCATCATAAAACCAAACAGTAAAAACGGTGCCCGGCTCATCTTTGACCTCTCTCAGCTGTGACGACGCGCGCGCAGAGCCCCGACGGCCAGCACAATGAAAATTAATCCGCCAGTGGCGACCTGTTGCCAGTAAAAATTCCAGCCGACCAGCAGCAAGCCGTTGGCGATAAAGCTCAGCAGCACCACGCCAAGCAGCGTGCCTAACACATTGGGCCGACGTGATGGCGCGAAGGTGGCGCCAATAAAACTGGCACCAATCGCATTCAGCAGATAGGCATTGCCCGACAGCGGCACCCAGGCTTTGACGTTGGCCGCCAGAATCAAACCGACGATACCGGCAATCAACGCTGCGAGAATAAACGCCAGCGCAGTGAGTCGTTTCACTGGCACGCCCGAATGCTGCGCAACGCTGTACTGCTCGCCCATCACCCGCAATGAACGGCCGGTGGCGCTGCGATGCAGCAACTGATAGAGCGCCAGCGCTACCAGCAACAATAGCCACAACGGCAGCGGAATGCCGAGCAGCGCGCCGTGACCTATCGCCGAAAACCCATCGGGCAGTTTCTGGCTCAGCAGATAAACCGGTTGTCCGCCATTTGACGACAGCTGCTGCACGCTTTGTCCGATAAACAGCGTGCCAAGCGTGGCGAGAAACGGCTCCACGCCCAACTGTGTCACCAAAAAGGCGTTAAACACGCCAACCAGCAGCGCGGCAATTAATGCCGCGAACAGCGCCACTGGCAAACTGACCTGATGCAGCACCAGTGTCACCAAAACCAGACAGGCAATATCGATCGCCGTGCCCACCGAGAGATCAATCGCGCCAATGCGTGTCACCAACGTCATCGCCAGGGCGACGATCGCCAGCGGCGCGACGTTATTGAGCAACACACTGCGAATATTTGAGACAGTGGCAAAAGCGGGCACCGCGACAATAAAGAACACGAGCAGCGCTACAAAGGTCAGCACGATGATGGCGCGCAGCCAGCCGGTCTGGCGCGGGCGTGGCGCGACAGGTGATAACAAAGAATCAGACACCTTGCGTTCTCCTTGACTGGCGACGACGTAACAGCGCGGTTAACGCCACCACTAATAGGATCAACACGCCTTCGACGCCGTTTATCCAGTAACTTGAGACATTGATCAGCTGAAAGCCGTTGGCAATCAGGCTGAGAAATAGCGCGCTAATCAGTGCGCCGCCAAGTGTCGGCACCAGACGACGGGAAAACACCACGCCCAATAGCGCCGCCGCGATCACCATCAACAGATTGTCGTTGGCGCCAGGCGAACTGCCGCTTAGTAGCGACACCGACGCAATTGCCGCGATAGCCGCGCTGACGCCACACAACACGTAGCTCAAACCCTGATAGCGTTTAACGCCGATGCCCGCCGCATTCGCCGCCTGCGGATGGCTGCCCACCGCCTGCAAGCGCAGGCCAAAGGACGTCAGGCGGCTCAAGGCGATCATGCCAAACGCCAGCAGCAGAAACGACCAGCCCAGCCACGACACCGCTAAAGGGCCGTTGCTTAACAACAGATTTTGCAGATCGCTGCTGGCCGACACCGAGGCGTTGCTGGTCAGCACCATTTCCAGGCCGATAGCGATATTCATGCTGGTGAGCGTTGCCAGCAGCGGCAAAATCCCCAGCCAGACAATCGCCAGCGCGTTAAACAAACCCACAGCCGCACCGGTAAACAGCGTCAGCAGCAAGGCAATCGCGATGGGCTGACCGGCGTTGAGCTGGCTGGCAAACACCGCCGCACTTAGGCCAAGGTTGGCGGCAATCGACAGATCAATGCCGCCGGTAATACCCTGCAAGCCGCCGCCGCTTAAAACCAGCGTTAAGCCAAGCGCCAGCGTGCCAACCACCGCGGTCTGCTGTAGCACGTTGCCAAGATTCATCACCGTAAGAAAAAACGGCGACAGCCAGGCAAAGACGGCTAAAACCAGCACAATAATCAGCAGCGAAACGTGTTGCAGCCACTGCTGACCACGCACGCTGCGCGGTGCTACAAGCGGTGCAGATTGGGTAACATCACTCATGAAGCACGCTCCGTTAACGCGCCGGTGCCCGAAGCCCAGGAGAGAATTTCCTGATGGCTGGTGTGCTGTGCCTCCAGCGTGGCGACATGTTCGCCGCGCGCCAGCACCATAATGCGATCGGCCAGCGTTTGCAGTTCGAGTAAATCGGTGGAGAACACCAGAATCAGGGCGCCGTCATCAGCCAACTGCTGCAATGTGTGATAAATCGCCGCCTTAGCCGCAATATCAACGCCCACCGTGGGCTCATCCAGCAAATACAGACGCGCACCGGTGTTTAACCATTTGGCCAGCACCGCTTTCTGTTGGTTGCCGCCCGAAAGCTGACGCAGCGCCGCCAGCTGCCCCGGCGTGCGGATATCCAGTTGCTGAATGTTCTTCGCCACCAGTTCGCTCTCCGCCTGACGCGAAACGCCGCCCCAGCGCAGCAAGCGTTGCACCGTGGTTAAGGTGACATTGTCACGCAATGACAAATTTAACGCGACGCCGTTGGCGCGGCGATCCTCCGGTACAAAGGCGATACCGCGCTTCACTGCGGCATGTGGAGAAGCCGGCACGCCGCTCACTTCGCCCAGCGTAACCTTGCCGCTGACGCCGTTTTCCAGCCCGAACAGCGCGCGAATCAGCGCTTTACCGCCGGAACCTAACAAGCCGGTGATGCCGATGATTTCGCCTTGTCGGCCGGTGAACGACACACTGTGAAAACTGCCGGGCGCGCTGAGCGCAGTAACCTGCAGTACTTGCGCACCGGCGCGGCGCGACTGACGCGGTGCCAGTTCATGACGCGCGTCGCCTACCATCGCCGCGATCAGTGCCGCCGGTGATAGTTGATCTGCGTTGAACTGCGCCACGTCTTTGCCGTCACGTAGCACCGTGACGCGTTGGCACAGCTCCTGAATTTCATCGAGATAGTGCGAAACATAAAGCAGCGCGATGCCCTGCTGGCGCATGCGTTCAATTACCCGGAACAGCGCATGCACTTCATGGCGCGCCAGCGCGGCGGTCGGTTCATCCAGCACCACCACGCGCGGCGCGTTTTGCAGCACGCGACAGATTTGCACCAGTTGCTGCTCCGCCACGCTCAGCGTGGCGATCAACGCATCAGGATCGAGTTGCAAACCAAAGTGCTGCTGCAGCTGCTGCTCTGTTTGCTGGCGCATACGACGTCGCAGGATAAACGGCGTACCGGCTAAGCGCGGTTCGTTGCCAAGCCACAGCGCTTCCGCCACCGTTAGCGAGCCGGGCAACAATCGCTCCTGATGCACGATGGCGATGCCCTGGCGTTGCGCCTGCGCGGGCGTAGCGAGCGTAAGCGGCTGGCCATCCAGCTCGATGCTGCCGCGATCGGCGGCGTGAATGCCGCCTAACACTTTGATCAGCGTCGTTTACCCGCACCGTTATGGCCAATCAAGCCGTGTACTTCACCGGCATGCACGCTGAGCGACACCGATTGCAGCGCAGGCACGCCATCAAAAGCTTTGCTGATGGCGTGCAGTTGCAACAGCGGCGCGTTATTTACCATCCGTTTGACCCAGGGTTTTCTGCGCTTCGGCAGCGTTCTCTTTAGTCACCAGAATCGACGGCACATAGGTTGCGGGCGGCAACGAACGATCGCCAGCGAGGTATTTCGCTACGTTCTGCACCGCCGTTTGGCCAATCACATACGGCTGCTGCGCCACCACCGCTGCCGCGCTGGATTTGGGATCTTTAACCAGCGACACCACATCCGGGCTGCCATCCACCGCGTACGTTTTGATTTCGTTGCGTCCGGCAGCGTCTACCGCCTGCGTGGCGCCGATTTGCGGCACATCCCACGCCGCCCAAATCGCCTGCACCGAACCTTTCGGATATTTATTTAGTAATTGACTGATTTGCGCATACGCATCCTGCACGGTATTCGGGATGACATCGCGCAATTCAGGTTGGATAATTTTAATTTTCGGATACCACTTCAGCACGGCTTTTAACTGGTCGTAGCGCATTGCGACTACCGGCACGCCATAGAAACCGTTAAATACCAAAATATTGCCTTCGCCGCGCAGGTCGTTTACCAGTTTTAATGCTAACTGTTCGCCAATATAAAAATTATCCGATGTGGTGACGTTAATACTGGATGGGCTGGCGGTATCAACGGTAAATAAAGGAATGCCCGCTTCGCGGATTTTTTTCAGCCAGGGTTCCAGCACCGACGCTGTGCCAAGGGTTTCAATAATGGCATCCGGTTTTTGCGCAATAAGCGTCTGAATCTGCGCAATTTGCTGCGACTCTTTACGCCCGCCATCCAGCGCAATCGGCGTTCCGCCAAGGCGCTTCACCTCATCGATTTGTCCCTGATAAGCTTTCAAATCCCAGTAGTGATCGGTACCCGCGACGGTAATGCCAATGCGTTTACCCGCCAGCGACGGAATCGGTTGATCCTCGGCGTGCGCCATTCCTGATAATAGTGATAGAGAAGCCAATAACAGACCTGCCAGGCGGTGCTTTTTCATTCTTAATATCCCTGGAAACAATAAAATAATGTTGTGTGACGCCTGTTATCTGGCGTGTGAAATAAAAATTATCACAGCCATTTTTTATCCATAATGCTATTTTCTCCTTAGGCTAGCTGGCGATTGGTAATAGCCAATACGCACTAGTTCGGTGCGTTTTTTCCCGCTGCGCTTTGTCGGTTTTTTATGCACAGTTACGTAAAGATACTGGTAATCCATACAGATAAGGTTCAGGATGGTCACTCATCCTGGATTAGCACCCACGGCCATTCACCCTCTATCTGAGGGCTCGTAATGAACTTTTATTCAACTGAAACCGTTTGCGCCATTACCGGTGCCAACCGCGCCAATTTACGTCGCTGGTTGCGCGGTGGATTAATTTCTGAGAATCACGTCAATAAGGATTGGAGCCGACATCAGGTTGATGAAGTGCTCGCCATGATGGCATTGACCTCGGGTGGCGCCACGCTGTGGCAAATCTATCAAGGCCGACACTGCGGGCTCGATTACTCTTGGTCTGGTTGGGTGGCACGCCGCGGCGATCTGTTACGGCAACTGGAGTTAGGCTCTGATCGAGAACTGGCGCGTACTGTGCGCAATCTGGCGGGCGATTACAGCAGCGACGATTTCGTCAATGTGCTGATGAAACCGCTCAACCGCTGGCTGCGTGATGATACGCGTCGCGGCGCATCGCGTCGGTTAACGCGCTTTCATGAAGCGATCGTTCATCACAGCGACTGTGTAAAACGCGCTTCAGCCCGTCAGCAGCAGATGCCACTGTTACTGGAAGTGGTCAGCACCGGCGATGAAACGGAAGTGTGGCTGGAAGCCATTCGCCTTACCGGACAAGGGTTCTGCGTCGAGGTGGATCAAACCTCACAACCGATGCTGTACAGTTCAGAAAGCCGCCACGATCATCACCTGTTGTGGTGCGGTGCCGGGATCAGCCATGAACGCATGACCCAGTTCCAGCGCGGATTACGCTCCGGTAAACCGGTGATGCTGAGCGGACCCGATCGCAGCGTTCATCCGGCTGTCGCTGAAGCCAGAGTCGCTTAGCCGGTGCTTTATGCACCGGTCTCATCGCTTATCCCATTCCGCACTTTGCTTATTCAAAAGAAGTAGTTAGCCACGGCAACAACGGTTAAGTCACATCACTCTCTCTTCTGCTACGCTCTCGCCTCCCAATCAGGAGGATCCATGAGTTCATTAATCGATATTTTCACCAGTCATAAAAGCGATCGCAGTTTTACCGACCTTCCCGTTGCGGATGCGGTGCTGGATCGCATCATTTCGGCCGCGTATCGCGCGCCAACCTCGGTGAACTCGCAGCAGGTCTCTTTGGTGGTGACGCGCGATGCTGAAAGACGCGCACAAATCTCCCAGATTGCTGGCGGTCAGCCGTGGATTGCCAAAGCGCCGGTGTTTATTACCCTGGTGCTGGATATGCATAAATCGCGTCTGGCGATGAACGCTATCGACCGCGAGCAGATCGCGCAGCAGAGCATCGAAAGCATTGTGTCGGGCTCAACCGATGTGGGTATTGCGTTGGGTTCTATCATGGCGGCAGCGCGTGCAGAAGGTTTGGGCATTGTGCCGATTGGCGGTATTCGTCGCGATGCGCAGGCGTTAATCCGCTTGCTGGATTTGCCGGAATATACATTCCCGGTAGCGGGCGTGGTGATTGGCCATGTCGATCAGCCTGCGCATCAGAAGCCGCGTCTGCCGCTGGCTACCTTCCGTCATGAAGAGCGCTATCAACGTGATGGACTGGAGCAACACATCGCTGCCTATAATCAGGAGATGGTGCAGCACTGGAAAAATACCGGACGTGAGGATGGCGAGAGCTGGAGTGAAAGCGTTAGCGGTTATTATCACAAGATTTACTTCCCGCACGTGCTGGACGCGCTGAAGAAGCAAGGGTTTGGCAACGACAAGTGACGGCTTTTCCCCGCGCGCTGTGCGCGGGGAAAGAAAATTAACGCCCTTTCTTCTTACGACCTGGCTGGGCGAAACGCTGGCGATTAGCCGGTTTTGCTCCCGCTTTCTCACCCGGTTTAGCGCCAACCGTCGCGGGCTTTTTCGCCGCGCTGGCGGGTTTCTTTTTCGCCTGCGTCTTCTGCGTTTTTTGATCTTCGGATGATGAGTCTTCAATCAGTTTGAACAGATCAATCAGCTCGTCATCGGTCAAATCGCGCCACTCGCCGAGCGGAATGCCTTTCAGGCTGACGTTCATGATGCGCGTACGTTCAAGCTTGGTCACTTCAAAGCCGAAGTGCTTGGTCATTCGACGAATCTGACGATTCAGCCCCTGAACCAGAATGATGCGGAAGACAAAGGTCGACTCTTTTTTAACTTTGCACTTTTTGGTGACGGTGCCGAGCATCGGTACGCCCGCGCCCATTCCGGCAATAAATTCATCGGTGATCGGTTTATCAACGGTGACCACATACTCTTTTTCGTGGTTATTTCCGGCACGCAGGATTTTATTCACCAGATCGCCGTGGTTGGTGAGGAAAATCAGTCCCTGCGAATCTTTATCCAGGCGACCAATCGGGAACACGCGCTTGCTGTGATTAACGAAATCACCAATGTTGTCACGCTCACCCTCTTCCATGGTGGTGATGATGCCAACCGGTTTGTTCAGCGCAATCAGCACTAAGTCTTCTTCGTCACGCGGCTCAATCAGCTGCCCGTTCACTTTGACTTCATCCCCTGCAAACACCTGCGCACCGACGGCAGCGCGTTTACCGTTTATGAAAACGTTGCCTTGCTCGATGTAACGATCGGCATCACGGCGTGAGCAGATTCCGCTCTCGCTGATGTATTTGTTCAGGCGTGTGGATGAGTTAGGCAGCATGGTTCCTCCGAAAAAAAACGGACTATACAGCAACCTTAGGCGTTGGTTAAGCCTCGCGACAATCATCAGCATTTCTCTTACCACGATATAACAGCACACTAACAATGTGGTTGTTGTCAACGGATCGATCAGCGACAATTCGCACCCATCGTTTTTTCTTATGACAGAGTGATTCCGTAATGACAAATCAGCCATCGGTGACGTGGATAACCTCCGTGCGCACCTTTCTGGCCCGCCTTTGGCCCCATCCGTTACCGGGAGGCAGAAAGCAGATGGTCATCGCCAGCATTGGCGCGGGATTGGGTTTAATGATGACCAGCCTGACCAGCCACTGGCTGCTGGGTGGAGTGAATCTGTGGTTTGTCGCGCCGATGGGCGCTTCAGCGGTATTACTGTTTGGTCTGCCGAACAGTCCGCTGGCGCAGCCGTGGTCAATTGTCGGCGGCAATTTGGTGGCGGGCGTTGTTGGCGTCACCACCGCGCTGTGGGTTCCCCATCCCGCGCTGGCGTGTGGTATCGCGGCCTGTGTGACGATCGCGTTGATGTTTCAACTGCGCTGTTTGCATCCACCGAGCGGCGCGGTGGCGCTGACCGCAATTTTGGGCGGTAACGGCGTCCAGCAGCTGGGTTACCACTTTATTCTGACGCCGGTGCTGTTGAACTCGGTTTGCCTCGCGCTGCTGGCGTTGCTGTTTAACAATCTCGCCGGACGTCGTTATCCGCATCCGCTGGCGGCAACGGAAACCAAAGCGCCGCCTGTGGTGATCGACGTAGCGATTACGCGTGAAGACCTGCATCAGGCGCTGGAGAGCGGTGAAGTGCTGGATATCGATGAGGATGATTTGCAGCAGTTGCTGCAACGCGCCGAAGAGATTGCGACACATCGTCAGCGCGGGCAGATGCCGGCATCATCATGAGTGGTCGCCATAAATGGCGTAATGTTTGTCAGTTGAGAGATAAAAACACATATTATTGCGCGCACAAATCGTAGCGGCGCAATTCATTGCGCGATAAATCGCGCCGCTACGAAATGTGCCGTGATGTGATGCTTAACTGATCGGCATTACGCCATAAATGGCGACGCTACACCGTATTCTTTCACAATGACTTCATCGCCCTCAATTTCAACCACCGCAAACGGCACCTCTTCTGCCCCATCCAGCATCCCTTTGAGTGTATAGAAGCCTGTTTGACCGATGCGCGCAAAGCCGCCGCGATGATCGTGTCCAGAGAAACAGCATAGTATGTTGTAACTAGAAAGCAGCTCTGCCAGCACGCTGCCGTTGAGTAAGTTGTGGCTGTTGTGCGGCGCCAGCGGATAGTGGCCAAACACCACCACTTTCTCCCCTTGCTGCTGGGCTTGCTGCAGCTGCTGCTCAATCCACGCCAGTTGCTGCGTTCCTACCGCACCGTTCCAGGGTTTCGCCTGCGGCTGCTGGCGCGCGGTCAGGTCCACCAGCATTGCCTCCGCCTGCTTGCGATCGTCACCGTTCTGCATGTTGCAATAGAGGCTGATGTCGTTGCCGTCATAAACAATAAAACGCCAGCCCTGCAGCCCAAAGGCGTAATAGCTTTTGGGTAGCGCAGCGGCTTCGTTGAGATGCTGCGCGATGGTCTGCGCATCGTGATTACCCAGCACCACCGCATGTGGATGTTCGAGGCGATCGTAAATCGGCAATATCGCCGCGTAGCTGTTCCAGTCGCGATCGACTAAATCCCCCAGCGTAACGACAAAATCCAGCGGCTGCTGATTCAACACCGCAATCGCCTGCGGCAGCTTATGCAGCGCGTGACGATAGTAGAGATTTTTCGCCATATCGGCGTCGATGTCGGCATATTGCGGATCGGCAATCAAACCAAAACGCAGCGTGCTGCTCAGCGGCGCGGAACGCACATCGGGCAAGGCATAGAGCTCGGCGACATCGCCCAGCAGTTCACGCTGCAGTTCAGTCAGCGGATGCGGATAAGACACGAAAAGCACTCCTTAGCGAATACCAGCACGCATAAAAGATTGAATAAACTGACGCTGGAAAATCAGGAACAGCACCAACAGCGGCAAGGTGGTCATTAACGTAGCAGCGCCAATCAATGCCCATTGCACGCCCTGCTCCGGCGCCGAGAACAGTTGCAGGCCCACGGTGAGCGGCCGCACGTTGACCGAATCGGTGATCACCAGCGGCCAGAGGAAATCATTCCAGTGGAAACTGATCGACACCAGCGCAAACGCCACATAGATCGGCTTCGCCAGCGGGATGTAAATCTTGCGCAGAATGTAAAAGCGGCTGGCACCTTCCACAATCGCCGCCTCTTCCAATACCAGCGGAATACTTTTAAAGGTCTGGCGTAGCAGAAAGATGGCGAAGGCCGAGGAGAAATACGGCAGCGCGATGCCGGTCAGCGTATCGCGGAAACCCAGCGCGCCGATGGTTTTGTAGTTATTCAGAATCAGCACGTCGGGGCTGATCATCAGCTGCAGCAGGATCAGCGCGAAGATCGCGCCGGAAAATTTCAGGCGGAAGCGCACTAATGCGTAAGCGGCCATGGTCGCCAGAATCAGCTGCACCACCACAATCATCAGCACCAGCAAGCTGGTATTGAGGAAGTAGCGACCAAAGGGCGCGGCGTGCCAGGCATTAACGAAGTTCTGCAAGGTCAGCGGCGAAAAAAGCGAAAAGCTCGCCTGATCGGATGCCGGATGAATCGCCACCCAGATCGCCACCAGAATCGGTAAAAACCACAGCAACGCGGCAAGCCCAATGCCCGTATTCAGGCACAGGCGACCAAACGTGATTGTCGGCTTCATTGGTAATGGGCTCGCTTGTCCAGCAGGTTGAATTTAAGCAGCGCAATCGCGGCGAGGATCACCAGCAGCACCACCGTCATTGCCGCTGCGGCGGGCATATCCCAGAAGCTGAAGGCAGTGCGGTAGATGTAGAACAGCAGCAAGCTACTGCTGTTATTCGGCCCGCCGTTGGTCATCGCGATCACCTGATCGACAATGCGAAAGGCATTCATCGAGGCATTGATCAGCACAAACAGCGTGGTAGGCATCAGCAGCGGCCACTGCACGCGCCGGAAGAAATAGCGGCGTGACGCCCCTTCTATCTTCGCGGCTTCGCTCAGGCGCGGATCGATCTGCTGCAAAGCGGCGAGATAAAAGATCATAAAGAAGCCCGCTTCGCGCCATACCGATACCGCCATCAAACAGTACAAGGCGCTACCCGGTTCGCCGAGCCAGTTCATCGCTGGCAGCGAAAACAGCGCCAGCAGCTTATTCAGCAAACCCAGCTGCGGCGTGTAGAAGAACAGCCACAGATTGGCGATGGCGATCATCGGCAGCAGCGAAGGAATAAAGAACGCGGTGCGCACCAGCGCATTGGCACGCATATGACGATTGACCGCCAGCGCCATCAGCAGCGCCAGCGTGACCGCCAGCGGAATGGTGATCAACGCATACAGCAGATTATTCCACAGCGACTGGATGAAGATGTCGTCATCCAGCAGCGCGAGATAGTTATCCAGCCCAACAAAATGGGCTGGACGACCGTTACGTGCTGCGCTGAACAGGCTTTCCCATACGGTCGCAACCGCCGGATAGTGCGTAAACAGCAGTAAAAAACTCAGTGCCGGTAAAATCAGCAGGTAGCCATACAGCTGCATCGACCATAACCGGGGACGACGAACCGGCGCGACGGTGAGAATCGTGCTCGTCATTATTGATAAGACTTCAGCAGACGATCGGCTTGCTTCTGCGCGCCTTCCAGCGCTTCGGCTGGCGTTTTCGCCTGCGTCACCGCCGCTTCTACCGCGTGATTGAGCGCATCCTGAATCTGCACGCTGTTGTAAGTCGAGAGTTCTGGCTGCGCATACTTCAGCTGTTCACGCGCCACCAATGCCTGAGGAACCTCTTTAACGTAATCCTTCATCACCGTGGTATCCCATGCCGCCGGAGAGGTCGCTACATAACCGGTGGCGATACTCCAGCGCGCCGCCTGCTCGGGTGAGGTTACCCAACGGATAAACTCCATCGCCGCTTTCTGCTGTTCTGGTGAGGCATTTTTAAAGACATACAGGTTACCGCCGCCGGTTGGGCTGCCGCGCTGGGTTTTCTCCGGCAGCATCGCCACACCGAACGGGAATTTCGCGTTATCACGCACGTTGGTCAGGTTGCCGGTGGTGGTCACCATCATGGCAGTTTTGCCGCTGATGAAGTCCTGCGGCGTGGTGCCCCACGCAATGGCACCCTTTGGCGACACGTCCTCTTTCTGGCCGAGATCGGTCAGCCACTGCAGCGTTTCCACGTTGCCCGGCGTATTGAAGTGCACCGCGGTGCCTTTGCCGTTATCCAGGCGACCGCCGTTGGTGGCGGACAAGCCCTGGAAGTTCCAGTAGCCGTTTGGCGTGGAAGGAATCTCGATGCCCCATTGGCTGACGCCGTTGGCATCTTTGATCGTGAGTTTCTTACTGAACTCGACCACTTGCTGCCAGTTGGCCGGTGGCGTATCGGCATTCAAACCGGCTTTTTCAAACGCCTGTTTGTTCCAGTACATCACTACGGTTGAACGCTGGAACGGTACGCCCCACACTTTACCGTCAATGTGACGCAGAAACGCCGGATAGAAACCGTCGATCCATTTTTTGCCTTCCTCGCCCTGCGCTAAATCGCTGGCCGCCACAATCGCACCGGCATCAATCAGCGAATACGCTTCGATATCGCCTATCACCGCCAGCTGCGGCGCGTTACCACCACGAAATGCGGTCAGCGCTTTGGTCACGGTGGTGGCGTAATCACCGGTATACACCGGCTGAATGCTCACGTCCGGATGCACTTTCTGGAAATCCGCCACCAGCGAATCCACGGTGTGGCTCACTTTGCCGCCCACCGCGATCGGATAATACATTTGCAGCTTGACCGGTTCAGCCGCAAAAGCTGAGGTGGTGATGGCGAGGACTAATGCAGAAAGACGTGAATAACGAATCGCAGACATGATTTTCCCTTGGGCAAATGACAACGGTTAAACAGCGTATTTTTTCTGTGAAGCAAACATCTGTTGTTCGGCTGGCACGCAGCGCTTACCGCTCTCGCGATGAAACAGATATTGCCGCGCGGCGGACCACTGCAATCCCACTTCACTGCCATCGGTGAAGCGCTGCATGCCCGGCACTTTGATGGTCAGCGGTTCGCTGATGCCAGCAAGCAGGCACACCAGCAAGGTATCAGCGCCCATATATTCAGAACTGATCACCCGCGCGGTCAGCGCCGCCTGTTCTGCAGCGATCGGCTGGATATCTTCGGCACGCAATCCAAGGCTCAGCGGCGCGTCGCGGTATTCCACCACCGGCGCGGTGAGATGCAGCAGATAGTGATGCGCGCCATTGCGCTGCAGCGGCAGGATGTTCATCGGCGGTGCGCCAATGAACTGCGCGGCGAACACGCTGGCGGGATTGTTGTAGAGATCGTCTGGCGTGCCGTGCTGTTCGATGTGGCCATCGTTGAGCAGGATAATGCTGTCGGCCATGCTCATCGCTTCGGTCTGATCGTGTGTGACGTACAGCATGGTCAAGCCGAGTTTCTTCTGCAGCGCGCGGATTTCACGGCGCATGCTTTGCCGTAGCCTGGCGTCGAGGTTCGACAGCGGCTCATCCATTAAACACAGCGTGTTATTGGCGATCACCGCACGGCCCAGCGCCACGCGCTGCTGTTGTCCGCCGGAGAGCTGTGATGGCAAACGATCCAGCAGCTTATCCAGCTCCATTAGCTTGCTGACATTATCCAGGCGGGCAGCAAACGACTGTTTCTCCTCGCCGCGCGCTTTCAAACCAAACAGCAGGTTTTCGCGCACGTTAAGGTGGGGAAACAGCGCATAGGACTGAAACACCATCGATAGCTTGCGTTGCGACGGCGGCAGATGGGTGATATCGGCATGATTAAAGTGGATCGCCCCGCGATCGGCAGTTTCCAGTCCGGCGATGGTGCGCAGCAGCGTCGATTTACCGCAGCCCGAAGGACCGAGCAGCGCGACAAACGCGCCTTCTGCCGCGTCGAAGCTGATGTCGTCCAGGGCGATTTTCTCGCCCCAGGCTTTAGTGATGTGGTGAAGCGAAAGGTGGCTCATGCATCCGCAATCCAGAAATCAGAATGGCGGTAAGCTAGCGGAAGGAAATGAAGGTTTTATGTCATTGCGGTGACCGCGCGGTTAATCAGATGCGCAATGCATTACGCCGCTACAAATAATTGCACGCTTAGTAGCGGCAAGGTTCACGCGCTCTTTTGCTTTTTACTGATTGAAATAGTGCTGATGCAAAATCGCAGCCCCATCATCAATCGCTTTCATCAATATCTTTTCACTGGTGACCGCATCGCCGGCCTGTAACGCTTCCAGCAGGTGATCATAGTTATGATGCCCATTCACCACCTCGGCCGGCTGCGGATAGAGATAGTTAAAGCACGGACCGATCTGCACCCAAAGCTGTTCGATCAGCGCCTCCAGCGTTGGCATTTGCGCATAGCCATAGAGCGTAAAACGGAACGCGCGATTAGCTTCTAACGCCGCCTCGGCATCACCGCTTTGTTTGGCTTGCATAAAGCGCGCGCAGAGTTTTTTCAGCTCGGAAATCTGTTTTTTTCCCAAAAATGGCGTCGCCGCCCTCACCGCTAAACCTTCAAGCTGCTTACGAATCAGCGTAATCTCATCAAAGCGCTGGCGCGTCATTTCCGGGACCAGAAACGCCGCAGCTGGCGTGGCGTCTAATGCTCCGGCAGAAACCAGTCGCAACAAGGCTTCACGCACCGGCGTGATGCTGGTACCCAATTGAGCCGCCAAATCGCGCGTCACCAGCCGTGCGCCAGGTTTTAACTTGCCAACAATCAGCGCGCTGCGCAGTGACGATTCCACCTGCGCGGTCAAACTCATGCGCTGCGCTTTATCCATTTCGATCATACGTTGAGGGCCTTCTACTGAATTTCGCAAATGGTAAGTTATTTTTAATGTTTTATTGCCAACTTGCCAGATTATAGGATATATCATGTATTACAAATAAGCACAGTCTTGATTCTGGCAGTATCCACTCTTTTCACTACCTTGCCGTTGGCAATTTTGGGAAACGTTATGAGATTACCTGCAGTGAAGTTTGCCACCACCGCGTTGCTATTTGCTCTGATGCCAGCCGTACAGGCAGCGGAACTGACCATTGGCCAACCCACGTCTGCCACGGCGATGGATCCCGGCTTTCTCAAAGAATCTGCCACCTTAGTCGACAACCTCTTCGATACCTTAGTGCGCCGCGCCGATGACATGTCATTACAGCCGGGCTTAGCCACTGAGTGGAAAGCGATTAACGACACCACCTGGCAATTTACCCTGCGCCAGGGCGTGAAATTTACCGATGGCGAGCCGGTGAACGCCGAAGCGGTGAAGTTCTCCATCGATCGTATTTTAGACCCCGCCAATCACGCACCGACGATTTCCTATATCCGCACCATCAAATCGGTGGACGTGATCAACGACTATCAGGTGCAGATCCACACCAACGGCCCGGATCCTCTGCTGCCCACGCGCATGAGCCGCTACCCGGCTTACATTGTGCCGCCAGCGTACGTGAAGAAAGTCGGCGCCAGCGAGTTCGCACGCAAACCGGTAGGCAGCGGCGCTTACAAGCTGGATAGCTTTATCCCGGATGAAAAAGTGGTGATGGTCGCCAATGAAACCTACTGGCGCGGCAAACCGGCGATTGATCGCGTTACCTGGCGTCCGATTCCCGAAGCCACCGCACGCCTCACCGCGCTGCTGACCGGCGAAGTGCAGCTGATTGAAAGCGTGCCAGCCGATTTAGTGCCAGCGCTGAAAAATCGCCCCAACGTCGAACTGGAACAGGTAAAAGGCGGCGGGCTGACGATTTACCTCGGCCTTAAAGATGATGAGAAACCGCTGAGTGATGTGCGCGTCCGTCAGGCGCTTTCGCTGGCGTTAAACCGTCAGGCTTATACCCAACAGCTGCTGCACGGTTTCGGTACGCCAACCGGCACCATGGCCGGTGCTAATGACTTTGGTTATCTGGCGGTTCCGGCCACCGCGCAGGATGTGGCGAAAGCCAAGTCGCTGCTGGCTGCAGCCGGTTACGCAAACGGCTTTAGCCTGCGCTTCCAGGCGCCGCGCCGCTATATTGCCAGCGCCGATGTAGCCCAAGCCATCGTGCAGGATTTAGCCGCCATTGGCGTGAAAGCCGAGCTGGAGGTACCGGAATGGTCGGTTTACACCCAGCAGGTCGCGTCCCAGAAACAGGCTCCGATGTATATGCTGGCGTGGGGATCCACGCAGACGCTGGATGCTGATGCCGCGCTGTTCCCCATCCTGCGCAGCGGCGAGCCCTATTCCACCGTGCATGATGCAGAGCTGGATAAGCTGCTCGATCAAAGCCGTCAGATTGTCGATCCCGTTGCGCGCAAAAAAGTGTTAGAGCAGATTCAGCAACGCGTCGCGGAACAACAGCCGCTGCTGCCGCTGTACCGTGAAGATACCTTGTATGCGCACAGCACGTCGCTCAACTTCAAAGGCCGCGTCGATGCCCGCATCCCGCTGTTTGATCTGAGGCTGAAATGATTTCACCGGGCACCGTGCTGCAGCGCCGTCCGCGCCGCCTGATTTACGGCGATGCGGTGATCGGCAGCCTTTTGCTGATCGTGGTGATTGCCGCGGCGCTGCTCTCTCCGTGGCTGCCGTTGCCCGATGCCTTAAGTAACAATCTCAATGAGATGTTCCTGCCGCCGGGTTCGCCCGGTGCGCAAGCCACGCATTGGCTCGGCACCGATCAACTGGGCCGCGATCTGCTGGCGCGCATTCTCTCCGGCACGCGCTTGTCGCTGCTGGTGGTGTTGGTCGCGGCGGCGATTGGCGCGGTGATTGGCGTCGCGCTCGGTATGATCGCCGGTTACGCCGGCGGTTGGGTTGATGCGCTGATCATGCGACTGATCGACATCCAGCTGGCGGTGCCGTTTATTCTGTTGATTCTGCTAGTGATTGCGCTGATGGGCGCATCACTGACCAACATCATTGTGATTATGGGCTGCACCAGCTGGGCGATTTATGCCCGCGTGGCGCGCGCCAAAACCTTAGAGATTCGGGAACTGGAATATATTCAGGCGGTGCGCGCCATGGGCTTTTCGCCGCTGCGCATACTGCTACGGCATATCCTGCCCAATCTGCTGACGCCGCTGGTGGTGTTGCTAACGCTGGATATCCCACGCCTGATCGTGCTCGAAGCCTCAGTGGGTTTTCTCGGTATGGGAATTCAGCCACCCACGCCAACGCTGGGCAATCTGATTGGCGAAGGTCGCTCTTACATGCTGCTGTCGCAATGGTTGGTGCTCTATCCCGGTTTGGTGATTGCAGCGCTGGTGATTGGCTGCAACCTGCTCGGCGATGCGCTGCTACGTCGCACGCATACGAGGCTGGATTAAGATGCTGAACATTCTGCTCAATCGCCTTGGCCAATCGGTATTAGTGCTGCTCGGCGTGTCGCTGCTGATTTTCTTTAGCCTGCACATGACGGGCGATCCGGCGGCGCTGATGATGCCGCCCGGCTCCAGCCAGCAGGAGATCGCTACTTTTCGTCATAGCATGGGCTTTGATCGTCCGCTGCTGTGGCAATACAGCCACTATCTTGGCGGCGTGCTGCACGGGGATTTTGGTGAATCGCTGCGCTACAGCCAGCCGGTATTGGCGTTGATTGCCGAACGTCTGCCGGCGACGGCGCTGCTGGCGGTGAGTGCGCTGGCATGGAGTTCGCTGCTCGGTCTGCTGCTCGGCATTATCAGCGCCCTGCGGCCGCACAGCCTGTGGGATTTGTTATGTCGCCTGCTGGCCTTCTCCGGCCAGGCGATTCCGGTGTTCTGGCTCGGGCTGCTGCTGATTCTGCTGTTCAGCCTGAAGTTACAGTGGCTGCCCTCCAGCGGTTACGGCACTTTCGCCGCGCTGGTAATGCCGGCGCTCAGTCTGGGTGCGTTTTACATGAGCGCCGTGGCACGCCTGACGCGCGCCAGCCTGCTGGATGTGCTGCAACAGGATTATATCCGCACCGCGCGCGCCAAAGGGCTCAGCGCCTGGCGCATCGTGGTACGCCACGGTTTGCGTAACGCACTGATTCCGGTGATCACCGTACAGGGCATGTATTTCGCCTCGTTGCTTGGCGGCGCACTGGTGACTGAGATTATTTTTGCCTGGCCCGGCATTGGTCGTCTGGCGATTCAGGCGATTCAAAACCGCGATTTCCCGCTGGTGCAGGCGATTGTGTTGCTCGCCGCCGTGGTGTTTGTGGCGATAAATTTGCTGATCGACCTGCTCTATCTGGTGCTGAACCCGAGGATTCGTTTATGAGTCGCCTTGACGCCACGCTTGAACTGCTGAGTGAACTGACGCGCTGGCCAAGCGTGGCCGGTCAGTTAACCTCGCAGCGCGGGTTGGCCGCCTGGCTGGAACAGTGGATGGTGGCGCAGCTGAATGCCGCGATCGTCTATCCGGTGGCGTCTCAAACCGATGATGTCCCGCCGCTGGTCCATGTACGCATCGATAACGGCAGCAGCAAAACCGTGGTGCTGTACAACATGTATGACGTAATGCCTGCGGATGAGGCCGGCTGGGATGTGCCGCCGTTTGTCGGTGGCGTGTGTCACTGGGACGATCTCGGCGCGGTATTTGTCGGACGCGGTGCAGAGAACAATAAAGGCCCGGTCGCCGCCCTGCTGATTCTGCTACGTGAACTGCAGCAGAGCCAGCAGCTCGATTTTAATATCGAAATCCTGCTTGAAGGTGAAGAGGAAGTGGGCAGCGGCGCGCTGCGGCGTTATCTGGCGCAACAGCCTTGCCCGATTGCTCCCGCTGAAGCCGTGCTGTTTCCGTCACTGTGTGAATACGGTGGCGGCGCACCGCGCGTCTATCTCGGCTTTACCGGACTGGCCAGCGGACGCCTCAGCGTCACCGGCGGCGCATGGGGCGGACCGTCCTCCGCGATTCATGCCAGCAATGCCGGTTGGATCGCCAATCCGGCGTGGCGTTTAGTACAGGCATTAGATGCCATCGCGCCAGCAGAACACAGCGGCGTATTGGCGTGTCACGCCACGGACGATGAGGCGAATCAATTATTGGCGACCTTAGCCGCCGAATTCAGCATCGATGACGAACTGAAGTTCCGTCGCAGTCAGCGCCTGATGATCGCCGGCGATACGCTGAGCTGCCTGCAAACGCTGCTCGGCAGCGCGGTGTTAACGCTGGCAGAACTGCACAGCGATCCGCCGGGCGGACGCGGCGTCATCCCGTTCCGTGCCAGCGCGGAACTGGCGTTTCGCATCCCGCCGGGTTTCGATCAGGACGCGATGATTGCCGACGTGCAGCAGCGGCTGGCACAAGCCGATTTAGCCGGCAGCGAGCTGCACCTGTTTGATCGCTATCCCGGCGTGCGCTTTAGTCGCAGCGCCAGCGGCGTCGATGCCCTAATCGCCAGCTATCAAACGCTGGGCGCGGCACCGCAAATCTGGCCGTGGGCGCCGGGCTGTGCGCCCGCCTACGCTTTCGCGGCCGTTGCGCCCGCCTTTCTGATTGGCGGATTAGGCCACGGCGGCAACGCGCACGCCGTCAATGAGTTTGTCACGCTGGCGGGGCTCGAACGCTTCCAGCAATCCATGAGCTTATGGCTCAACGCATTCAATGATTCGGCCATTGGCCGGGTCGCGTCACACCAGGGAAACACCGCAGTACACAAAAATAAAGGTAGTAAATAATGAAATCAGTAGAAGAGTTTGAACGCGTTCCGCTCGGCTTCTTCCCCACTCCTCACGAGCCGCTGCCGCGGCTCAGTGAGGCACTTGGGATTACGCTGACGATCAAACGTGATGACTACAGTGGCTTCGGCGGCGGCGGCAACAAAGTCCGCAAGCTGGAGTATCTGATGGCGGAGGCCTGCAAAACAGGCGTGAATGTGGTGATCACCACCGGCGGGCATCAGTCGAACCACGCCCGCATGGTGGCTGCCGCCGCACGCAAGTTTGGTATGCGTCCGGTGCTGGTGCTGCGGGGCAATCCGCCCGCAAGCTGGCAGGGGAATCTGCTGCTGGATAAGCTGTTCGGGGCCGAGGTGCAGTTCCTCGATCCCGACGGCTATTTCAGCCAGATTGAAGGTGCGATGCAGGCGCACGCGGATGCGGCTCTCGCGCAAGGTGAAACCCCCATGATTATTCCGCTGGGTGGCGCAACGCCACTCGGCGCATTGGGTTATGTACGCGCAGTGGAAGAGATAGCGGCGCAGCTGGCACCCAGCCAGACGCCCGCACCCGATTTCATCGTCGCGCC
Organism: Pantoea endophytica; assembly: GCF_002858935.1. Taxonomy (GTDB): domain Bacteria; phylum Pseudomonadota; class Gammaproteobacteria; order Enterobacterales; family Enterobacteriaceae; genus Pantoea; species Pantoea leporis. Next base: position 463,061 of record NZ_PJRT01000033.1, read on the forward strand.
CACCGGTTCCGGCGGCACACTGGCGGGATTGCATGTGGGTACGCGTCGCTATTGGCCCAATACCCGGGTGATTGGCGTGAGCGTCAGCGCCAAAGCCGACTGGTTCCAGCCACGCATTGCCGGCATGGCGCAGGATTGTGCCGATCTGCTGCAATGGCCGCAGCAGTGGCAGCCGGAGGATATCTGGATTGAGGATGGTTATGTCGGTCAGGCGTACGGCGTGCCATCGGACGGCGGCATCGCTGCCATCTATCAACTCGCCCAACTGGAAGGCGTGCTGCTGGATCCGGTCTACACCGGTAAAGCGATGCACGGCCTGTTCTCGCTGGTCGAACAGGGGCGCATTCCGCAGGGATCGCGCGTGACCTTCGTGCATTGTGGCGGTTCTCCGGCGCTTTATCCCTTCGCCGATCGCCTGCTGGAGGCGTAATGGAAGCCTTATTGCGTGTACTGGATGAAGCCACCGTCGCGCAATTAGGCGGCGGGGATGTCGCTTTGGCGCTGGAAGACGTCAAAGCGGTGATTCAGCTGATGCGTCTCGGCGAGGCGCAGATGCCCGCCGAAAATCACATCGACCTCGGTACGCCGCTCGGTAAAGCGTATGCCTTACCGGCGCGCGTTGGCGGCAGCTACAATGCCGCAGGCGTGAAGTGGACGGCACATCGTCCACAGCGACCGGATGCGTTGCCCGCCGCCCTAGCCTTGACCCTGATTAACGATGCGCAGAGCGGCATTCCGCGCGGCTTGCTGGCCAGCGGAGCACTCACTGCGGCGCGCACCGCGGCGGTGAGCGCACTGGCGTTACAGCTGGCCGCACCGCGTCCGGTAAAGCGCGTGCTGCTGCTCGGCGCCGGTTTACATGCTCAGGCACATCTGCGCATGCTGCAGCAGTTGTTTCCGCAGCTGGAACAGATTGGCGTGTGGAATCGCTCTCCTTTTAAACTCAGTGCGTTGCGCGAAGTGCAAATCGAAACCGATCTGCCGCTCGCTCTGGCGCAGCCTTATGACGCCGTGCTGACCTGTACCAGCGCCGACCAGCCGATTGTCGACGCCGCAGCGGTACGTCCCGGTAGGATCATTGTGCAGGTCGGTTATCACGAAGTGAGTTTTGCCGCCATCAAAGCCAGCAGCAAGGTGGTGGTGGATGCGTGGGGCGATTTTGCCCAGCGCAGCGCCAAAAGCCTGTTCCAGATGTTCCGCGCCGGGGAGTTTGCTGAGCAGGATGTGGCGGCCGATCTCGCCGCGCTGCTGCTGGATCACTGGCGTCCACAGCCCGATAACAGCGTCTATTTCTCCTCGTTTGGCCTCAACGTGTTTGATATCGCCCTCGCCGCCCGCGTGTTGCATGCCGCCGAGCACGACGAGCTCGGTTCGTTGCAGTCGCTGTTTTCAGGAGTCCTGCATGATCATTGATGTGCTTTCACTGCATCAGCGCCAGGCGCACGGCGAAGCGTTTCTGCTGATCGATGTCCGCGAATTTGCCGACTGGCAACGCGCCACCTTGCCTGGCGCGCAGCACTGTAACGTCTACGACTATTTTATTGAGGATTGCAGCGAGACAGGTTTAGCGGTGATGGCAGCCGAAGCCGCCACCGCGCTGCAGCCGATGTTTACCGCGTATCCCAACGCCACGCCGGTGTTTTTCGAGCAGCAGGTTGGCATGCGTTCACCGCGCGGCGCCTGGTTCGCATGGCTGCTCAAGCGTGATGATGCGCTGATTCTGGATGGCGGCGTGGATGCGTGGATTGCGGCAGGCTATGAACTCGCGCCGGGATTGGGATTAAGCCGCACCGTGGCGCATCCACCGGCAGCCAACGCACCCGCGTGGAATCGCGAGCTGGTGTGCAGCCGGGAACAGGTGTTAGCAGCGGATGGCGTGGCGGTGATCAACGTGGATGCCCGTCGCCCCAGCGAGTTTGACGGCAGCTTTGCGCATGCCTGCTGTCAGCGCGCGGGACGGATTCCACATTCTCAGCTACTGTTATGGGAAGATGTCATCGCCAACGGCCATTTCTTATCAGCGCCGCAGATTGCCGCACGCGCCGAGGCGGCAGGACTGAGTAAAAACGCGAAGTTGCAGGTTTATTGCCATCGTGGTGCCCGCGCCGCCACGGTGTTGGCGGCGTTAAAACTGGCGGGCTATCCCCATGTTTCGGTGTATGTCGGTTCCTGGCACGAATGGGCTGAACATCACGAACTGCCGCTGTTACACGGCAGCTGATCGCAGCGCCAGCGCCTGCTGCACGTCCGGCGCAGCGGCGAGCAGTTGGCGGGTGTAATTGTCCTGTGGATGGTTAATCACGCTGGCGGTCGCGCCCGATTCCACAATCCTGCCGTGATACATCACCACCACGCGATCGCACAACTGACGCACCGCGCCGAGATCGTGGCTGATAAACAGCACCGATAATCCCAGCTTGTGGCGCAGCGTATTAAACAGCGCCAGAATCTGCCCGCGCACCGATAAATCCAGCGCCGCTACCGCTTCATCCGCCACCAGCAGCTTCGGCTCCATCGCCAGCGCGCGCGCAATGGCAATACGCTGACGCTGGCCGCCCGAGAACGCGCCCGGCAGACGGGTGGCATGTTCGGCTTTCAATCCCACCAACGCCAGCAGCTCTTTGACTCGCGCATCCACCGCCGCGCCTTTGCGCAGTTGCCAGACGCGCAGCGGTTCGGCGATCTGCTCACCGACCGGGATTTTCGGATTCAGGCTGGCATAAGGATCCTGGAAAATAATCTGCGTGTGGCGACGTAAGCTATGCAGCTGACGTCCTTGCAAATGCTGCCCCTGAAAATGCACTTCGCCGCCATCCGCCGTAATCAGGCCAATCGCCGCACTGCCCAATGTGGTTTTACCGGAGCCGGATTCGCCAATCAGTCCGACAATTTCGCCCTGCGCAATCGACAGATTCGCCGGATGCAACACGGTTTGCCGTTTGGCCGGCCACAGCGGCATGCGGCGCGGCAGCGGATAGCTTTTACTGATGTCGCGCAGCACCAGCAGCGGCGGCTGTGCAACCGGCGCAGTCGCCTCGGGGATTTGCGCTGCCGAAGCAGCAATCAATTTGCACGTGTAAGGATGCGTTGGCGCGCCGAGCGTACTCAGCACCGCGCCCTGCTCAACCAGCTGCCCTTGCTGCATCACGCAGACGCGGTCGGCGTAGCGCGCTACCACCGAGAGATCGTGGGTGATCAACAAGATCCCCATGCCCATCTCCTGCTGCAACTCCTGCAACAGTGCCAGAATCTGCGCCTGAATAGTAACGTCCAGCGCGGTGGTCGGCTCGTCGGCAATCAATAACTCCGGCTGACCGCTGATGGCGCTGGCGATCATCACCCGTTGCCGCATGCCACCCGACAGCTGATGAATATACTGCCGCGCGCGCTGCGCTGGATTGACGATGCCGACGCGATCCAGCAGCGCTATCGCTTCCTGCTGCGCCTGTTTCCAGCCAAACTGACGATGACGCACCAGCACTTCGGCAATCTGTTCACCAATACGCAGCGTGGGATTCATGCTGGTCATCGGCTCCTGAAACACCGTGGCGATGCGGCAACCACGCAATTGCTGGGTTGTGCGCGCATCCAGCGGCTCGCCATTGAACACCACGCGGCCGCCACTCTGCTGCACGCCCGCCGGCAACAAACTCATCAGCGCCAGCGAGGTCAAGGTTTTGCCAGATCCCGATTCGCCAACTAACGCCAGGATTTCCTTGCGATCGAGATGAAAAGAGATGTTATCCACCAGCAAGCGCTGATCGTGAGTGTGCAGCGAGAGATTTTCAACCGAGAGCAAGCGCGCGTTAGTCATCAGGCAGGGATTCTCAACAAGGAAAAATACAGGATATATCCTGAACATAGCACGAACAAGACCGTTAAGTTATGGCACTGCGCGTGGCGGAATAAGGCTGTACGCCGGGTTTAAAATACGCCGTATTAACGGCGATGATTGCCGTTGAATCGTAAAATGATAAACTTTTTTGTATCATTGGTTTATATTATTTCATATCGACGGCAATAATCGCCGCCAATTACATGATTCGCAAACGGGTGGCTTATGCTGAATGCTGAAAGTAGAAAGCGGCTGAGAAGCTTGATTCCTGCTGGCTTAATCGCGACGAAAACATGGCTGCAGGAGAACGATTTAAACCCGCACTTCATTGATAATGCAGTGAAGAGCGGCACGTTGATATCGCTTAAACCCGGTGTTTATATGCGTGAACCTGCACCTCTACTGTGGAAAGGCGTGGTCACTTCGTTGCAAAGAATGCAGGAACATCCGGTTCATGTCGGCGGATTAACCGCTCTGGAGTTAGACGGTTTGGCGCACTATCAGTCGCGTGGCAAGTTAGTTAGTGTTCAGCTCTACTCGGCGGCGCCGATGCCGACCTGGTTAAACAAACTCGGCATCAATACGCATTTTGATTACCACAGTACGCGTAAAATCTGGCCAGAATCACTCATGCATGAGAAGAAATTCCTCCGCGAAGAGGTGTGGCATGACTCTTTGCCAGCCTTGCACTATTCCGGATCCGAAAAAGCCATGCTGGAAGTGTTAAACGACGTACCCAAAACGATCAGCTTTGAACATGCCGATCAACTTATGCAAGGACTCTCAACGCTGTCACCGCGTAAAATAGACGCACTTTTGCGAGCCTGCTCCAGTATTAAAGCAAAGCGATTATTTATGTGGCTGGCGGAAAGACATAATCATGCCTGGCTTAAACACCTGCATCCGGAGGCATATGATTTTGGCAGCGGAAAACGTGAACTTGCCAAAGCTGGCCGACTTGATAATAAGTGGAACATTACAGTGCCAAAGGAGGATGCACCTCGATCTGGGTGAATGGGAGCAATTACGCGATCTGTTCCACCCCGATGGCACGATAGAAATTACCAGATTTGAAGGGCTGGCGAGTGACTTTGTCGCAGTTTCAATGCGCATGGGTAAATCCGATCTGCGCACCAAACATTTGATTGCCGCTCCGGCGATTACCTTCAGTGCAAGTGGCAGCAAACCGATTCTTGAAACCAATGCGATGATCATCGCCGAGAATGTAAAACTGAATATCGGCTGTGAATGCCACAACCGCTTTTATGACATGGCTGAAAAACGCGACGGCGTCTGGCGTCTGGCGACTGGTACGTCGCCAAAGTATTTACGATATGGGGACCTTTACCTTCCCGCTGGGTCTGGTGGAGATAGATCCGGCGGTGGTGGCGAAATATCCGCGTGAATACGCCACGCTGGCGTATTTGCTGGAAAAGAGCGGCTTTCCGTTACAGCGGGTATTTGCCACGCGCGGCAGTGAACTGGAGCAGAAGATCAAACACGACGCGAAGCAATGGTTGGCCGTTTAACTAAACTTTCTCCTGCGACAAACTCAGAATGGTGCGGATGTTCTGCGCGGTGGTGGCGATAATATCAATCGCGCCAGTGCGCAGTGCGCCGAGGATCGCCATCGCTTTGGTATTTTCCGCGGCAATGGCGATCACGCAGGGAATCTTGCGGAGTTCATCAATGCTCAGCCCAATGACGCGATCGTTCATCACGGTATCCACGTGCTGGCCCTGCGAATTAAAGAAGTCGTAGCCAGCGACATCGCCCGTCACGCCCTGATTCACGCTGGCGTCGATGATTTCGTGCGGTGTGAACCAGCCGAGTTTCACCATATAGCTGTTTTCGTTCATGTCGCCGATGCCCACCAGCGCCACGTCGGCTTTACGCGCGCGGTCCAGCGTCTCTTTGATGGTGCCGTTTTGCATAAACGCATCGCGCAACGCCCGGTTCTCAACATAAGCGGGCGCGTAAAGCGTTTCGCTGATGCCGCCGAACTTCTTCGCCAGACGACGGCTGATATGGTCAGCGTTAATGGCATCACCGGGACGATGCGTGCCGCCAATACCGCTGATAAACAGACAATTACGCGTCGGCACCTGGCCGGGATAATCGGCGACAGCGGCCACGTTGCGTCCTTGCCCAACGGCAACAATGGCGTCGTCTTTCAGCGACTGCGCTAAATGTGACGACACCAGCGCGGCGACCTGACGTCGCTGCTCTTCCTGATCGGGCTGATCGAGCGCTATCAGCGCACGTTGCAGTTGTGGGAAGCGATTTTGCAGCTGTTGTTCGAGGCGGGTGCTGAAGACGGGATGGTAGCGCACGTTGATTTCGACGATGCCCTCTTCGCGTGCGCGTTTGAGCAGCCGGCCAACTTTAATGCGGGAAATACCAAACTTACGCGCAATCTCCTCCTGGGTGATTTCGTCCTGATAATAGGCAACAGCTATTTCCGTCAGCAGCTCGGAGTCCTGAGAAAGCGTGTTTTTTTCCATCCGTAACCTGTCTTTTTGGGCGTTATATGAAGATGTTGCGACCGCGCCATGTAGGGTGCGAATTGATGCGCACCAGGTCAACATAAATGGCGACCCTACAAAATGGGGCGAGATCTGACTTTGGCAGGGAGTTATATCATTGATACGACTCGCTTCGCCAGACCACAGCGCCGCGAGTCGATCGAGCGTCACGCTTAGCGCTTGATGGCGTCGATTTTCAGCATACGGGCAATCACGATATCCAGCTCTTTCTGATCGAAGATCTGTTTCCAGTCAGGTTTCACAATCTTCTCACGACCGTACTCCATGGCGATCATGCAGGCATCCGAGAACGGGTTGGTCGCGCGGAACGCCACGGCGAGCGCGATCTGAATATGGCCGTACAACATCGCTTTAGCCGCTTCTTCCGGCACGCCGCTGTGCTTCACGGTTTCATCCAGCGCCTCTTTCATAAACGCACCCACCATGCAGGCTACGGTTTCCACCAGCGTCGGTTCCAGATACGCCAGCTGCGTCACGGTGACCCAATGCACCTGCTCCACCGGGCCGTACATCACGCTGATCACCTTGCTCAGCTCGGCTTTCTGCTCATCAGAACCGGTTTCATAGGAAGCCGCCACGTGCTGAATCGCCGCGATACCGCCGAAGGCATCGGCATGTTCTTCTTTGGTGTAACGCTCAAGGAATACCGACGGATGGCAAGGATGCGCCACCGCGTATTCAATGCCATCACGATGGGCGATCAGATTGGCGTAGGCCGCCGCCGGATCCAGCGTCAGCAGAATCGCGCCCGGTTTCATCTGTGGCACCACGCCTTCAGACACTTTGCCCAGCACGATATCCGGCACCGCCAGAATCACCACGTCGCTCAATGGCACCACGGAGGCCGCATCAGAGAGTTCGCGCCCCTGCGCGCTCACCTGCTCTTGCGCCTTGGGTGAGTTCTCACAGTAAAACACCTGGTAATCGCTTTTCTGGAAGTTGGCAGAAATACGCATACCCATTTTGCCGCCCGCGCCAATCACGGTGATGGTTTTCAGTTGCACGCTCATGTTGTTACTCCTGATCTTGTTTACTACGTAAGAATTCAACGGTGCGGCGAGTCCATTCGGCTTCTCGCTCGCAGGTTACAGCGGCATCGTCTTGCCACGGCAACCAATGTTCGACGATTTGGTTAATGCCTTTATCCGCCGGGCGCACGCTGGCGATCATCCGGTCGTAATCCAGCAAGCCTTCGCCCATCGGGCAGCCAGCAAAGGTAAAGCCGACCCAGCCATCACGGCGCGTGAAGGCAAAGTCTTTGATATGCAGATTGCCGACGCGCGCGGCGGTGTTGGCAATCACCTGCTCTGGCAGTTCGAGTCCGGCGACACAGTTGGCGGGGTCGAGACACACGCCGAGCCACGGCGACAGGAACTTGTTGATCACTGACATCATCGCGCCGCTGTTCACCTGCTCGTATGTCTCCAGACAGAGACGCACCTGCTGGCGGGCAAAATCCGGCAACACCGCGCCAATCAGCTCGGCGGCTTCGTCGAGCGTGGGACGGTGATCGGCGGTGTAGAACATCGAACGAATGACGCGCGCATCAAGGATTTCCGCCATATGCAGATAACGACGCAGATGCGCAGTGCCGAGGCCGCGCGTGCCGAGTTCCAGCGTGATGCCGAGCGCATCAGCCTGCTGACGCAGCGTCAGCAGCTGTGCGTCAGTCCAGCTTTCAATCGCCGGGTAATCGCAGATTTGAAACACCGACACATCCAGTTCGGCGGTCTGTTGCAGCATCTGCTCCAGCGTCAGCGGATGAGGGACTTTCGACGACATGCGCCAGAAAAAGGCGTAGGTACTGAGTCCGATACGGCTCATTAACGGCGCTCCTGAGCCAGCTCACTGGCTTCATCAATAATTTGTGCCAACGCTTTGGGATCGTGGGCAAAGCGACCCAGAAACAGGCCATTTACGTCCGCGCCAAGGCGCTGAATCAGCCCCGGACCGGCACTGCCGCCGTAAATGATTTTCAGGGTGATGCCGGGCGGCGTGGCGAGCTGCTGCAATCCGGCGCACACGGCGCGGATGTAGCTGTCCGGTGCCGGTTGCGGCGCACCAATTGCCCACTGCGGTTCATAGGCAAAGAACACTTCGCCCTTTAAGCCCTGCTGCGCCGACTCGGCCAGCGCTTCGGCCAGCTGCTGCTGACACAGCGCGATTGCCTGCTGCGGTTCTGCCTGCACTTCTTCACCGATGCACAGCACCGGCGTGATGCCGTGACGCAGCGACATCGCCACTTTGGCGGCAATTTGCACTTTGTCTTCGTGGAAATGACGACGGCGCTCGGCGTGACCAATTTCGGCCAGCGAGCAGCCTAACTCCTGCAACATACTGGCGCTGACTTCGCCGGTCCAGGCTCCGTTCTCAGCCTGGCAAACATCCTGAGCGCCGAAGCGCACCGGCGTGTCAGCGAAGATGGCTGCAACCGCCGGAATCGCCGGATAAGCCGGTAACACAAACAAGCCCACGTCGCCGTTTTTCACCGCAGCATGGTCGGCTAATGCCGCTACATCACGACACCATTGCAAGGTTTGCTGATAGCCGAAATACATTTTTAAACTGACGCCGAGCCAGATTTTTGGCTGAGACATGCTTCAAGCTCCTTGTTCAGAGGCACTGTGTTCTTTTAGCAGATCGCCGACGGTATTGACGATCAATGCCAGCGAAATGGCTCCGGCATCCGGCGTGCCTACGCTTTTTTCTGCCAGCGGACGCGCACGCCCCATTTTTGGCACCAGCTGCGCGGTGTCCTGCGCAGCTTTATCAGCCACCTGCGCCGCCTTCAGCCAGGCGTCCGTTAACGACGCACCGGCGGCAACCGCCTCATTCAGGCTGTCGCTGAACGGCACCAGCACATCCACCATGGTTTTATCGCCAACGCGCGCTTTACCAAAGTGCATAATGCCTTCTTTTGCTTCACGTACGCCGGTGGCCACACGCTGTGCATCTGGTGTCTGACGATCGCCAAGCGCGGTACCCAATGCAGTGAGCGCCACGCCCCACAACGCGCCGGACGTGCCACCCGCTTTATCCGCCCAGGCATCCGCCGCGCGGCACAGCAAGCTGCCCGCCCCGGCACCGCGCGCAGCGACTTCACGCGCTTTCTCAACCGCGCCCAGCACGCCGCGCTCCATGCCGATACCGTGGTCGCCGTCACCGGCCACCGCATCGATATCGCCAAGGCGCTCAGCGTTACGCTGTAATGTTTCCGCCACGGATTCGAGTAACTGAAGTACGCGCTTCGCGCTCTCTTGCGATTCCGCTGTTGCTGCTGGCAAGGCTTCTTCCGTGCTTTCAACCCGCTCTGCGGCGCTCAGCGGTTCCGCCACCAATACGCTGCCTTTGCGGTACGCTGGCGTATTGGTCGGCGCGCGCCATAAAGTTTCCAGCTGATCGTCCAGCCACATCAGCGTCAGTGACGCACCGGCCATATTGAAGCTGGTGACAAACTCGCCGACGTCCGGCTCAACCACCTGCAGTTTGGCGGCCTCCAGCAGTTGCGCGACGCGACGATAGACGACAAACAGCTCTTCATATTTCACCGAGCCCAGACCGTTAAGGATTACCGCCACGCGCTGACCTTCAGCCTGCGGGATATCGGCTGGCAGTTCATTAAGCAGGCGCTCCACGAAGATCTCAGCCAGCTCATCCGCGCTTGGCATGTCGGTCTCTTTAATCCCCGGCTCGCCGTGAATGCCAAGTCCCAAGGCCATGCGCCCTTTTTCCACTTCGAACAGCGGATGCGAAGCGCCCGGCAGGCTGCAACCGGAAAACGCCACGCCAAAGGTACGCGTGCGTTGATTCGCGTGCTGTGCCAGCTGCAGGACCTGTGATAAATCGTGACCCGCTTCAGCCGCGGCGCAGGCGGCTTTGAACACACACAGATCGCCAGCCACACCGCGACGCTTCTCCAGCTCATCTTTACCCGCGCTGGAGATATCGTCGGTCACCGCCAGCACTTCGCAGGCAATGCCTTCCGCCCGCAGACGCTCGTACGCCTGGCCGAAGTGCAGCACATCCCCGGCGTAGTTACCGAACATCAGCAACACGCCCGCGCCGTTATGGGCCGCACGCGCTACGTTGTAGATCTGTTGTGCCGACGGCGAAGCGAATAAGTTACCCATCGCCGCGCCGTGTGCCAGACCTTGTCCAACCAACCCGGCGAATGCCGGATAGTGACCGGACCCGCCGCCCACAATCACCGCCACCGTGTTCGGCTGGCTGCGGGTGCTGCGCACCACGCCTCCGGCGACCTGACGGACTTTATCTGCGTTGGCGGCGACAAAGCCTTCGATAAGCTCAGCGGCAAAGGCTGAAGGTTGGTTAAACAGGTACGTCATATTAATGCTCCTGAGCTAAAGAGGTCGGCTGAGACGGCGAGCGACGGCGATTAAGTAACAGCATGAGGAACGCGGACAGCAGCATGAATCCACCCACCACAAACATCGGCAAGGCGTAGCTGTTGGTGGCGTCATGCAGCGCGCCGGTGATGTAGCCCGCGGAGAAGCCCGCTACGTTTCCTAAGGTATTGATCAAGGCAATGGCTGCGGCGGCAGACGCGCCGGTCAGGAACTGCGTTGGTAAGGTCCAGAAATTCGGCAGTGCAGCGAAGATGGAGCTGGCGGTGATCGCAATCACCATAATGGTGGTGAACGGCGAATCCATATACAGCGCCAGCGGCACGCTGATGCCGCCTGCCAGCGCTGGAATGGCGATATGCCAGGTTTTACAACCGCGACGCGTGGCATCTTTCGACCAGAAGAACATCACCACCGCCGCAATCAGATACGGCACGCCGGTAATCAGCCCTTTCTGCATCACGTTAAAAGTGGTACCGAACTGCTGCTGGAAGCCCGCGATAATGGTTGGCAGGAAGAACGCCAGCGCATACAGGCCATAAATAAAGCCGAAGTAAATCAGGCACAGCATCCAGACGCGGCCGTTGCCCATCACCGAGCGCAGGCTGTGTTTTTGATGGCCCTGCTTCTGTTGATGCTCGGCTTCCAGTTCGGTGGTCAGCCAGGTTTTCTCTTCGGCGGTCAGCCACTTGGCCTGACGTGGCGAATCCACCAACCAGAACAGCGCGACGATACCAATCAAAATCGCGGGAATCGACACGCCCATAAACATCACGCGCCAGCCTTCCATGCCGAACAGGCCGTGCTGCTGAATCAGGGACGCGGCTAATGGCGCACCGAACACCACCGTTAGCGGCTGGGCAAGATAGAACAGCGACAGGATTTTGCTGCGATGACGTCCCGGCACCCACATGCTGAGGTAGAGAATCGCGCCTGGGAAGAAGCCGGCTTCAGCGATACCCAGCAGCAGACGCAGCGTATACAAACCTTCCACACTGCTCACCCAGGTGAACAGCAGCGAGACAATGCCCCAGCTGATCATGATGCGCGCCAGCCAGCGACGCGCGCCGAACTTATGCAGCGCCAGGTTGCTTGGCACTTCCAGCAGAATGTAGCCAATAAAGAAGATGCCCGATGCCAGGCCAAACTGCAGTGCGGTGAGGCCGAGGTCTTGCGTCATGCCGTTGGGGCCGGCAAACGAAATCGCGGTGCGATCGAGGAAGTTGATAAAGAACATCAGCGCCACGAACGGCACTAAGCGCCAGGAGATTTTTCTGATGGTGGATTGTTCCACCGCTGTCATTGATGGTTGGTTCATAACGCACCTCCACGACGTGCGTGAGTGATCATTTCTTTATGTGGTGTTGACCAATCGCCAAACAGGCGCTGGCTGCAGGAGTACTGAGAGGTACGGTGTAAATGACACATGTTCGAGTCCTCGATGGGTCTTCTTGTACATTGGTATAGTCATGCGAACATATGAACACTACACGGATAATTGTGCATCTCTCAACTGCAACACGCGAAAGTGTGAGCGGCTTCATGAGATCTGATTTTGGTCAATTTATCGGATTACTGCGCCCATACGGCTCGACACAGGCGGTTTAACAGGGTTTTCTGAGGCATTCAGGCGCGATCCTGAAGGCAATTCATATGAACAACCATTGAACATATGATTGATTTTGTGGCAGGCTAACTATGAACATCTTCTCGCCTGCTGAACAAACGTGCAGGCGTCATTGCACACCCTGCTGGAGAACGACGATGAAAACTATCGCAATTGGCGCCGATGATGCGGCTATCGAATTGAAAAATGTGATTAAAAAGCTGCTGGAAGAGAAAGAGTATGTGGTGACGGATTATACCAATGACGCGCAAAACGACCGTCCGATGTACCCGGATGTGGCATTTGCGCTCGCCACCGCCATCCAGAAGAACGAATTTGAGCGCGGCATTCTGCTGTGCGGCACCGGCATCGGTGTGGCGATTGTCGCCAACAAGGTAGAAGGCGTGCGCGCGGCGCAATGCCACGACACCTTCTCTGCCGAACGTGCTCGCAAGAGCAACAACGCGCAGATCATGACCATGGGCGCGCGCGTCATCGGGCCTGAGCTGGCGAAGAACATTGTTAATGCCTGGCTGGCATCGGAATTTGAAGGTGGCGGCTCAACCGCCAAAGTAGACAAGATCGGTTACTACGAACAAGTATCCCACGCTAAATAAGCGCCGACGTCGCACCTCTGGAGAACCTTATGTCTACACGCCGGGAAAGAGCCAACGCCATCCGCGCTTTGAGTATGGATGGCGTACAACAAGCCAATTCGGGACATCCGGGCGCCCCGCTGGGCATGGCGGATATCGCTGAAGTGTTGTGGCTCGACTTTTTGCAGCACAATCCACGCAATCCTCACTGGGCTAACCGCGACCGCTTCGTTTTATCGAACGGTCACGGCTCAATGCTGATTTACAGCCTGTTGCACCTGAGCGGTTACGATTTGCCGCTCAGTGAATTAAAAAATTTTCGTCAGCTGCACTCCAAAACGCCGGGGCATCCTGAATACGGCTACACGCCCGGCGTTGAAACCACCACCGGCCCGCTGGGTCAGGGCATCGCTAACGCAGTGGGTTTTGCCATTGCCGAGCGCACGCTGGCAGCGCAGTTCAACCGTCCGGGTCATGACATCGTAGACCATAACACCTACGTGTTTATGGGCGACGGCTGCATGATGGAAGGCATCTCACACGAAGTCTGCTCCATCGCCGGCACCCTGAAGCTGGGCAAACTGGTTGCCTTCTACGATGACAACGGCATCTCCATCGACGGTCACGTTGACGGCTGGTTCACCGACGACACCGCCAAACGTTTTGAAGCCTACGGCTGGCACGTGGTGCGCGGCGTGGACGGTCACGATGCCGACGCGATTAAGAAAGCGGTGGAAGAAGCCAAAGCGGTTTCCGACAAGCCTTCGCTGCTGATGTGCAAAACCGTTATCGGTTTTGGTTCGCCGAACAAAGCCGGTACGCACGACTCGCACGGCGCGCCGCTGGGTGCCGACGAAATCGCGCTGACCCGCAAGCAGCTCGGTTGGAACCACGGTCCGTTTGAAATCCCTTCAGACATCTACGCGCAGTGGGATGCCAAAGAAGCCGGCCAGGCGAAAGAGTCCGCATGGGACCAGAAGTTTGCCGCCTACGCCGCCGCGCATCCGGAGCTGGCTGCCGAGTTCAAACGTCGCGTGAACAATGAGCTGCCGGCGAACTGGGCCAGCGAGTCGCAGAAGTTCATCGAGCAGCTGCAGGCCAGTCCGGCGAAAATCGCCAGCCGTAAAGCCTCGCAGAACGCTATTGAAGCCTTCGGTAAAATCCTGCCGGAATATCTGGGCGGCTCCGCTGACCTCGCGCCGAGCAACCTCACCATGTGGTCCGGCTCGAAGCCAATCAACGAAGATGCGGCGGGCAACTACATCCATTACGGCGTGCGCGAGTTCGGTATGACCGCGATCGCCAACGGTATCGCGCTGCATGGCGGCTTCCTGCCGTACACCGCCACCTTCCTGATGTTCGTCGAGTACGCGCGTAATGCCGCACGCATGGCCGCGCTGATGAAAATCCGTCAGATCATGGTGTACACCCACGACTCGATTGGTCTGGGCGAAGATGGCCCGACGCACCAGCCGGTTGAGCAGATGGCCAGCCTGCGCGTGACGCCAAACATGAGCCTGTGGCGCCCGTGCGACCAGGTTGAGTCAGCGGTGGCGTGGAAGTACGCGATTGAACGCGTGGACGGCCCGTCGGCGCTGATCTTCTCGCGTCAGAACCTGGCGCAGCAGGATCGTAGCGCTGAGCAGCTGGCCAACGTGGCGCGCGGCGGTTACGTGCTGAAGGACAGCGAAGGTACGCCAGAGCTGATCCTGATCGCTACCGGTTCTGAAGTGGAGCTGGCAGTGAGCGCTTATGAGCAGCTGACGGCGGAAGGCCGCAAGGTGCGCGTGGTGTCTATGCCATCCACCGACGCCTTCGACAAGCAGGACGCGGCGTACCGTGAATCCGTGCTGCCAAAAGCCGTTGCCGCACGCGTGGCGATTGAAGCGGGTATCGCGGATTACTGGTTCAAATACACCGGCCTGAACGGCGCGATCGTCGGCATGACCACCTTCGGTGAGTCGGCGCCTGCGGATCAGCTGTTCAAAGAGTTTGGTTTTACGGTTGAGAACGTGGTTAACACGGCGAGATCGGTGTTGTGATAGGCGATCGCTAAATGGTGCCCCGACAAAATAAAAGGCGGCTCTGTTGAGTCGCCCTTTTTACTACGCGGTAATACGAATGATTTTTTGCGTCATGCTCATGGCGGAATCAAATGGGCCGGTATTGCGCACGATTTTCACCATCACGCTGGCGCCCACCCACAGCTGATACAGGCTTTCCGCCACGCGGCTCGGTTTGTCATCGATAGACAGCGAACCTTCCTCAATACCCGCTTCTAACGCATCCGCCAGTCGCGCGATAATGCCGGCCGTACCGGTCTGTAGCGTGACGCGCATGCTATCCGACAGATCGGCAACTTCCGCGCCCAGCTTCACCGCCAGACACTTGCCCTGACAATCGGAGAACGATTGCGATTCACGCCACAGCTGCCAGTAGTTCATCAGCCGCTGCGCCATCGTCAAGCCCGGCTGGCTCAATGTCGCGTCTAGCTCAGCCAGATAATCATCGAAATAGCGCGCCAGCATATCCACCCCAAAAGCCTCTTTCGAGCTGAAGTAGTGATAGAACGAACCTTTTGGCACACCGGCATCGGTGAGGATTTCATTTAATCCGACAGCCGAAAAACCCTTGCCGGCCATAATGCGTTGGCCAGTGGCAAGGATGTGATTGCGGATTTCATTGCTATGCAATTGGGATGTAGTCGTCATAGCGTTAGATTACCAAATACTAGACCAGTCGTCTAGGCGCTGAACATGCGTTTACTGCTGCAATAAGGGAGGCGGACAGCGGTTCGCCTCCCGATGCGTTTATTGCGCCAGTTGCTTGATCAACTGTTGCGCCGTCTCTGCTGAAGACGTTGGGTTTTGTCCGGTAATCAGCAAACCATCGCTGACGACATAGGAACTCCAGTCCGCGCCTTTCGAATACAGACCGCCCTTCGCAACCAGCTCGTCTTCCACCAGGAAAGGCACCACCTGTGTCAGGCCGACCGCTTCCTCTTCGCTGTTGGTAAAACCGGTGACTTTACGGCCTGCTACCAGCGGTTTTCCTTGCGGTGTTTTGACGTGGCGCAGCACGCCTGGCGCATGACACACCAGTGCAACGTGCTTGTTGGCGGCAAGGAAGCCTTCGATCAGCGCGATTGAGTGCTGATCTTCTGCTAAATCCCACAGCGGACCGTGACCGCCTGGGTAAAACACCGCGTCGAAATCGGCTGGTGATACGCTGTCCAGACGCACGGTGGCGGCGAGTTGCGCGGTTGCTGCGGCATCCGCTTCAAAACGATGCGTTTGCTCCGTCTGGAAATCGGGTTCATTGCTTTTAGGATCTAACGGCGGATTGCCGCCTTTCGGTGACGCCAGCGTGATTTCTGCGCCAGCATCTTTGAAGGCGTAGTAAGGCGCGGCCAGCTCTTCCAGCCAGAAACCGGTTTTGCGGCCGGTGTTACCCAATTGGTCGTGTGAGGTTAGAACCATAAGAATCTTCATCATCAATCTCCTGCTTGCTGGATTAAACGTCTAAACTAGACCAGTCGTCTAGCGCTTGAATTCAAAGTAACAGCTAATAGACCAGTCGTCTAGAGGTTAATTCATTTTATTATTGAAATGGAATGCGCTGCTGTTTCTTACCTTTCGATCCGCTTCAGCGTACTCTGTCCCGGTTTGCCCTTTCTCACGGAACCGAAAAAATCATGTCCACACTACGATTACTCATTTCTGACTCACACGATCCCTGGTTCAACCTCGCAGTAGAAGAGTGTATTTTCCGCCAGATGCCGACAACGCAGCGCGTGCTGTTTCTCTGGCAGAACGCCGAAACCGTGGTTATCGGACGCGCCCAGAATCCGTGGAAAGAGTGCAACACGCGACGCATGGCGGAAGACGGCATCAAGCTGGCACGACGCAGCAGCGGCGGCGGCGCGGTGTTTCACGATTTGGGCAACTGCTGCTTCACCTTTATGGCCGGTAAACCGGAATACGATAAGTCAGTCTCCACGGCGATTATCCTGCGCGCGCTGGAACAGCTCGGCATTCCGGCAACAGCCTCCGGTCGCAACGATATCGTGGTGAACGTGGATGGCGAGGTGCGCAAGATTTCCGGATCTGCTTACCGTGAAACGCCGGATCGCGGTTTTCATCACGGCACCTTTTTGATGAATGCTGATTTGTCGCGTCTCGCCGATTACCTCAATCCAGACAGCAAAAAGTTACAGGCGAAAGGCATTACCTCGGTGCGATCGCGCGTGGCCAACATTGCTGATTTGGTGCCAGGCATCAGCTTTGAGGCGATCTGCCGTGAGGTGATTGCCGCCTATTACGATTACTATCAGGAAGAGTGCGAGCCGGAGCATATCTCCCCCGCCGCACTGCCTGATTTGCCTGGTTTTGAAGAGCAGTTTGCGCGTCTAAGCAGTTGGGAATGGAATTTTGGTAACGCACCGGATTTCTCGCATCTGCTGAATGAGCGTTTTGTCTGGGGCGGCGTTGAGATCCACTTTGATGTCGAACGCGGCGTGATTTCTCGCTGCCAGATTTTCACCGACAGCCTGAACCCTTCGCCATTAGAAGCGCTGGCGTTGCGTCTGCAGGGCGCGGTGTATCGACCTGAAACCATACTGGCGCAATTAGCGCAGTTGAAAGCAGAATATCCTCAGCAGATGAATGAGCTGAGCGAGCTGGAAAGCTGGCTGGTGGCGAGTGTGAGCTAAGCGTAAATCGGTCGCCATGAATGGCGACCAAACATTACTTATTCTCGGGCTGTGCGACTAAATCCGGTTCTTTGCCTACCAACATCAATGTCAGACTAAACGACATAATAAGCGCAATGGCGACGCCGGAAATGGCCCAGATAAAGTACGGGCCAATATAGGCCGGCAAACTGAATATACTGGAAAGAATATAGCCGTATAAACGCACGCCAAAGAAACCGATAAAGGCCGAAGCCAGCGCGCTGGAAACCGTTGCCGCAATAAAGGCTTTTTTGTAGCGCGTTAGCACGCCAAACAACGCCGGTTCTGTAATGCCTAATAATGCTGAAATGGCGGCTGAAAGTGTGACCACTTTGTCCTGACGATTTTTAGTCAATTTCCAGATAGCAAATGTGGCTCCGGCAATCGACATATTTGCCATAAACATCATCGGCATCAACATGTCATAACCGCGATCGCTGAAATTCTGTAACGCAATCGGTGTCATCGCGTGATGCATGCCGGTTAGCACCGCAACGGGGCGAATGGCACCGACAATTAAGCCAGCAAAGCTCGCTGAGATACTGAATAAGCCTTCAATAAACAGCGCCAAACCTTTGCCAAGCCAAATACCCATCGGGCCAATTACCACCAGCGCGGTTAATGCCGCCAGGAACAGCGTTAAGGTTGGGGTAAATACGGTTTTCAATACTTCCGGCATAATACGATCCACCCAGCGATGGATATAGCTGAGAGCCAGAATAGAGAAGATGACCGGGATAACGCTGGAAGCATAATTAAATACCGAAACCGGCAGCACGCCCATCAGCCAAAATGCGCTTACTGCGCCCTCCTGATGCGCCGCCAGCGATTTTGCCGCATCAATTAAAGAGGGATACATTAAACACGCCGCCACGGCTGCGGCTAAATACTCGTTGGTTTTAAAGATTTTGGCGGCGGAGACCGCTAAAAAGAACGGCAGGAAATAGAATACGCCGCTGGCGATTAAATCAATCACCATTACCGTATCGCTTTTGGCCGAAACCAGCTGTAACGCCACTAATCCGGCCAGCAAACCTTTGATCATCCCGGCACCAGCAATGGCGGGAACAATCGGGCCAAATACGCCCGAAACGGTATCCATAAACCGCGATACCAGGCTTTTGCGCGCTTTCTCGTTTTGCGCGGGCTGAACGCCGTCGTTATTTAATACCGGAACGATTTGCTCATACCAGCTATTGACCTTGGGCCCGATAATAATCTGGAATTGTTCACTCTGCATTTGCGCGCCCAATACGCCGGGCAAGGTTTTAATTTCGCTCTGGTTAACTTTATTGTCATCAATAAGGTCAAAGCGCAGACGCGTCATGCAATGCCAGACTTTATTGATATTATTCTTCCCACCCACTAAGTGGATTATATTTTTTATTACTTCCTGCGTTCCCATACGTGCTCCTGAGGGAAGAAAAACAGCCTGATGAAATCTGCACTGGATGGTAATAAATGACGCTCAACAAAACAAACCAATAAATCTTGACTGCGATCACATAACCCGCTGCAACAGGACTATTAAGTTTTAAAATAGCAAATTGGTCTGTTTTATCGCGATAAACACTCTTTTTTACTGACCAATGTTTCTTGGCTGAAAAAGGGTTTGCGTCTCAATAAAAACCCGGTAATGATACGCCAAAATAGCTTATCAACAGGCCTTGAAATTGAGCGCAGTGACTGCGCCACAGGAGTATTTCACGTGACCCCAACCCTTATTGAAAGTATTGAGTGTTTTATTACCCGCCCCGATCGCCATAACCTTATTACCGTACGTGTTACCACCAATAAAGGGATTACCGGTCACGGCTGCGCCACCTTTCAACAGCGTCCTTTGGCGGTAAAAACCATGGTGGATGAGTATCTGGTGCCGCTATTAGTTGGACGCGATGCCAACAATATTGAAGACCTGTGGCAGATGATGAACGTTAATGCCTATTGGCGTAACGGTCCGGTGACCAACAATGCCATTTCGGGCGTGGATATGGCGCTGTGGGATATTAAATCGCAGTTAGCCGATATGCCTTTATATCAGCTGTGGGGCGGCAAAGCGCGCGATGCGATTGCAGCTTACACCCATGCCAGCGGTGAAACGCTGGAGGAACTTTATACCTCCGTTGATAACGCCTTAGAGAAAGGCTATCGCCATATCCGCTGTCAGCTGGGCTTTTACGGCGGAACGCCGAAAGAACTCCACGCACCGGAAAATAGCACCTCCGGCGCTTATTACTCGCAGCAAGAGTACATGACGAATACGGTCGAGATGTTCCGCGCGTTGCGGGAGAAATACGGTCACTGTTTTGAAATACTGCATGACGTGCATGAGCGCTTATTCCCGCAGCAGGCCATTCAGCTGGTAAAACAGCTTGAGCGGTATATGCCCTACTTCCTTGAGGATGTGCTCCCACCCGCGCAAACTGGCTGGCTAGCGCAGTTGCGTCAGCAAAGCGCGGTGCCGTTAGCGTTAGGCGAATTATTTAATAATCCCGCAGAATGGCACGAATTAATTGTCAATCGTCGCATCGACTTTATTCGTTGTCACGTCTCGCAGATTGGTGGTATTACGCCGGCATTGAAACTGGCTGCACTGTGTCAGGCATTTGGTGTGCGACTGGCATGGCACGGACCGGGCGATATGACGCCGATTGGCGTGGCGGTTAATACACATCTGAATATTCATCTGCACAATGCTGCGATTCAGGAATTTATTCCACGCTCAACGCTGACGGATGCCATTTTCCCTGGCGCGCCGGAAATTAAAAATGGCTATCTCTATCCGCCGCAAGCATCAGGTATTGGCGTCGGCTTTGATCAGGCGTTAGCGGAAAAATATCCGGTAGTTTATCGTCCGCATGAATGGACGCAGAGTCGCCTGCCAGACGGCACCATGCACACGCCATAAGTTAGCGCTGTTGCTGGCGGAAACGCAGATTATCCGGGTTATGCGGAATCAGATAGGTGCAGGTGTAATTAATATCTACGATGTCGCTGATTTCATACACCTGCCCGCCCTGCAAAATACCACGATTAATAATGTGCATCGCCGGACTGCCTTTTTTACAACCCAGTAGCGTCGCCTGTTCGCGGTTAACGCTAATCGCACGATAGCTGGTGAGTAAATGTGAGATTTGGTAGCCTTTGGACAACACATATTGCTGTATCGAGCGCTCAATAATCTCACCGTTGAGATCGGTAAATAAGGTTGCGGGCATACGCGATATTTCAATTTGTACTGCCACATTATCGACATAGCGCAGGCGGGAAAACTCCCAGATAAAGGCGTTATCGTTAATGGCAAATATCTGTTGCTCATCACTATCGGGGCGTCTTTTACGCAGGCTAAGTGAGCGGTAATGCATCTGATCAAAGCGCTTTTCGGTGATCGAATTATAAACCAGCGGGTTATTACGTACCGTTTCATTAATCCAGATACCTGATCCCTGCACGATACGTACCGCGCCGATACTCACCAGTTTCTCCAGTGCCTGGCGGATAGTGAAACGCGATACGCCATATTCTTCGGCCAGCTGGCGTTCAGGCGGTAATTTGCGTGGCGCGGAGGTATCTTCCTGATAGATCTTGCTCAGCAAATCCTGGGTAACGAACTCTTTCTTTTTCATTGAATTACCCTCCTCCGGTGTTTTATCCGCAGATGATAACACGATGTTATAAGGAGGATGGGTTAGGTGCCCATGAATGGGGCTTTACAGGCTTTTCTGCACCAGAAACGCAATCAGCGTTGCATCCCGCTCGCCCATCAACGCCGGCAAAGCCTTGTTATCGCTGACGGAATCGCCTTTGTGCAACCGTTCATTATCCATACGCACAATGCCGTCCAGCACGTTGACCCAGCTTGAAAAACCTTCACGCCGTGGCACATTCACCTGTTTGCCGCGCTCCAGTTTCAGGTCATAAATGTATACCGCCTGATTCAGCGCCAGCGGCGCCTCGCTGCCGTGCGGCCCTGCCAGTAACGTCCATGCGTTTACTGCCGCACCGTCCGCACGGGTAAAGGTATTGACCTGCGGCTCACCGCCGGTTTGCGCTGGAATGATGGTGGCCTGCAACATGTCGGTTTCGATAAAAGGCGCAGACTCGGCAAAGCGCATGCCGCTACCGGCACTCAGCAGCAGCGCGCGTTTGGCGTTAAGGGAGTGCGTTTCACCCTGCTCGGTGCTGTGCAGCAGCGAACCGCGCCAAACGTAGCTGAAAATCTCGCTATCCTGATTAGAATGCAGCGGGATAGTGGCATCCAGTTGCAGCGTCATTTGGTCGACAATCGCCAGCGGTCCAAACGCTTCACCGGGACGCTGACGGCGAATGGTAAAAGGACCATATTCAAACAGCTGATCGCGTTGGGCGCGCAGGATGTTCATGATGTTATTCCTTGATGATTTTTTCTGTCCACCATCATAGAGGTCTGAAAAATCATGAACAGCAGGCAAAACTGCTCGCTTAAATCAAAAAAACTGAACAACGCTAAAGCGCCGAAATAATCAGGTCGGGTTAATGTTTTTATTCATCGCCAGTACAGCTTTAATTGCGTAAAATAGCCGCTTTATTCTGCGAGTGTAATAATCATGAACCGAAGCGAACAGATCCTGGCCGCCGCCGAGCAATGCATGCGGCTGAAAGGCTTTCACCAGACATCGATTCAGAATATTGCCAGCCAGGCCGACGTCAGCATTGGTTTAATTTATAAATACTATAAAAACAAAGAGGCGATCATTGAGGCATTAGTCACCAATGTAGTGCAGCGGATGATCACGCTACTCAATGCCGACTTTGAACGTATCGCGCATATGAAAGGACATTATCACGAAGCGGAAGATATTGTGCCGGCGGCAGTGGAAAACAGTATTATTCTGCTGATGGAAGTGTCATCTGAAGCCACGCGTAATAATCGCATCCGACAAATTATGCTCGATGCCTGGCATGAGCTTAAAAATAATTTTATTGCTCAGGAGCAGGCGCTGCACCCCGAGCAGGATGCCAATTCCATTCACACCCGCTTATATGTGATGTCGCTGATTATTGACGGCATTATTATTCGCCGCTGCATGAAGCAGCGCGATATGGCGCCGGGCTTTATGCCGTTTTTCAATGCGGTGGTGAATGATGTCTATCCGCACGGTGCGATGTAAATTCAGCCGAACAGATGCTGGCTGAGAACGCCGTTCACCCGCTGCATTTCACGTTGGTTCAGGTCGCTATCGCCGAAGGCGCGACAGGCGACGCCATCGACCAGCAACAATAAAAATTGAATGCGATTGGCGCGCTGTGTTGGATCGATATCAGGTTGTTGCGCGCGAAAAATAGCCGCTAACTCAGCAAGTAATAATTGCTCCTGCTGGGCCAGAATGGTACGCACCGATTCATTACGCGACGCCTCAGAATACATTTCCAGTAATAATTTCCGGTCCTGACTCGGCCAATGCTGCCAGAATGGCGAATCAGCGTTGATAATATCCTGAGTCGATTGTTGTGCGGGTAAATATTGTATTAAAAACAGGCGCCAGTTCTGCGCGATGCTTTTTATGGTTTCCATTACAATAAGCTCTTTACTGCTAAAGTAACGATATATTTGCCCTGCCCCTAACGCTGATTCGCGGCTAATATCCGCCATGCTGGCGCCATGAAATCCGGAGCGACTAAAACAGACTTTCGCCGCAGAAATCACCTGCTGCTGACGCTGTAAGAGAAAATCGTCATGTTCAGAGTGACTCACATTGGCTCCGAAAAAGAATTTAGCGTTTATTCCCGTCATCATACGTGATGCGTTTCCGGTGAGAAACCCAGACAATGTTTCCAATTCTTGCTTCCCCGCACGCAGGCATTGTAGCGGCGCAATTTATTGCGCGATAAATCGCGCCGCTACGAAAAGTGCAATTATTGCGCGCTCATTATTTCAGATTCTTTCAACGCCGTGCCGCCACCCATCACTTTATAGAAGGTGATCAAATTCAGGTAATAGGCTTGCTGCATACTCACCAGATTGGTTCGGGCACTGTACAGCGTGCGCTGCGCGGTTAACGCATTGAGGTAGCTATCAACACCGTTGCGGTAGCGCAGATCCGCCAGATGATAATAGGTTTGCGATGCCGCTACATTACGCTGCTGACTGCTGAGCTGATCGTTGATGGTGCCACGACGCGCCAGCGCATCCGCCACTTCCTGGAAGGCGGTTTGCACCGCTTTCTCATACGCCGCTACGTAATATTCCTTCTGTGCTTTGGTGTATTTCAGGTAAGAGACGTTGTAGCCGCCCTGGAAAATCGGCAGCGAAATGCTCGGCGCAAATGACCAAATACCCGCCCCGTTTTTAAACAGCGTCGACAGATCGCTACTGCCGACGCCGCCGCTGCCCGTCAGCGTAATGCTCGGGAAGAAGTTGGCACGCGCCGCGCCGATACTGGCGTTGGCAGACTTGAGATTATGCTCGGCTTGCAACACATCAGGACGATTCAGCAACGCATCTGATGAGACGCCCGCAGGTACCTCGCGCAGTGCGTTACCGATCGACTCAATGCTGTCAGGCAGCAGGTTATCCGGCACGCTGCGGCCCACCACCAAATCCAGCGCGTTTTTATCCTGCGCCACCAGCGTGCTGTAGCTGGCGACATCGGCCTGCGCGGATTGATAGGTGGTTTCCGCAGACGAGACATCCACCATTGAGGCGATACCATTTTCCATCTGCTTGCGCGTCACCTGCCATGATTGTCGCGCGCTCTCGGCGGTCTCTTTAGCAATCGCCAGATTGCTGCGATCGGCGGCGAGCTGCAGCCAGTAATCCACGGTGTTGTACAACACCGTCAGGCGCGTGCTGCGTGCGCCCTGCAGCGTGCCGAGATAGGTTTCATACTGCTCGCGCGTCAGGCTCTGGTTTTTGCCAAACAGATCGAGTTCAAACGAACTGACGCTACCTTCTGCTGAATAACTGTTGCTGATGGCGGTTTGATTGCCTTCGCCTGTTAACGCGCGCGAACGCGTGCCGCTCACGCCGGCGCTAATAGCCGGGAACAGATTGGCGCGCTCTTCACCGTATTGCGCATGCGCGGATTTAACGCTGGCCACCGCTTCACGCAAGTCGCGGCTGCTATCCAGCGCCATCGCCACCACCTGCCGCAGTTTGGCGTCGAGCACATAATCCTGCCAGCTCAGGTCGCGGTAGTTGCTGGCTGGCGTGCCTTGCAATGAACGATAGGCTTCACCGCTCGGCATCTGGCTGCTGACCGCGCCTTGCGGGCGCTCATAGTGCGGATCGAGCGACACACAACCCGACAGCAGCGCGGGAACCAATACCATTAAGAGTTTTGCCGACATGTTATTCCCCCGCCTTGGGCACAGATGCATGATTATCGTCATGCGGTATCGCCGGGAACACGCGACGCACCAGAACAAAGAACAGCGGTACAAAGAAGATCGCCAGCAAGGTAGCAGTCAGCGTGCCGCCAATAATACCGGTACCGATCGCAATACGGCTGTTGGCGCCCGCGCCGGTGGAAATCGCCAGCGGCAATACGCCAGCGGTAAATGCCAGCGAAGTCATAATGATGGGCCGTAGGCGCATCGATGCCGCGTGCGTCGCCGCCTTCACCAGGCTTTCCCCTTTGCGGTAATTGTCTTCAGCGAACTCAACGATCAGAATCGCGTTCTTCGCCGACAAGCCAATGATGGTTAACAGCGCCACCTGGAAGTAGACGTCGTTTTCCAGCCCGCGCAGGCTGATCGCCAGCAGCGAGCCGATCACCCCCAGCGGTACGACCATCATCACCGAGAACGGCACCGACCAGCTTTCATACAACGCCGCCAGGCACAGAAACACCACAATCAGCGAGATGCCATACAGCGACATCGCCTGGTTGCCGGAGAGTTTTTCCTGATACGACAAGCCGCTCCACGCAAAAGTGGTGCCCGCCGGCAGCTTCGCAGCCAGTTTTTCCATCGCGCTGATCGCATCCCCGGAACTCTTGCCGGCCGCCGCCGAACCTTCGATTTCGTAGGACGCGAGGCCGTTATAACGAGACAGCACATCCGGGCCGTACGCCCACTCTGAGGAGGCAAACGACGCAAACGGCACCATGGTGGTATTGCTGTTGCTATCGCTGCCGCGCACGTACCAGCGATCAATATCTTCCGGCTTGCTGCGGAACTGCTGATCGCCCTGCATGTAAACCTTCTTCACGCGGCCACGATCGGTGAAGTCGTTGATGTAGCTGCCGCCAATCGCCGCACTGAGCGTGTCGTTGATGTCGCTGATGGTGAGACCCAGCGACTGCGCTTTTTCATCGTCGATATTGACCTGCAGCTGCGGCAAATCCGGCAAGGTGTTGGCACGCACCGCGCTGAGCAGCGGATCCTGATTGGCTTCAGCAATCAGCTGATTGCGCATTTGCAGTAGCTGATCGCGCCCGGTGGCACCACGCGCCTGCAGCTCAAAGGTGAATCCGTCTGACTGCCCCAAACCGGACACCGACGGCGGCGACAGCACGAAGATCTGCGCATCACGAATGCTGGCAAGATTGGCCATTGCACGCGCGGCAATGGCATCGGCACTGTTTTCAGCACCTTTACGCTCGCTCCAGTTCTTCAGCGAGATAAAGCCAATCCCGGCGTTCTGGCCGCTGCCGGCAAAACTGAAGCCATTCACCAGCATGCTGACGTTGACGTTGTCTTTTTCTTTGGTGGCGAAGTATTCCTGCACCTGACGACGAACCGCGCTGGTGCGGTTTTCCGTCGCGCCCGGTGCCAGCTGGTATTGCACCATGATATAGCCCTGATCCTCAGTCGGCAGGAAGCCGGTCGGCAAACGCATATACAGCACCGCGCAACCGATCAGCAGCACCGCGTAGAGCAGCAGATAGCGCACCGAACTGTGCAGCACATGACCCACGCCGTTGTGATAACGCGTCTGCACGCGCTCGTAGCTGCGATTAAACCAGCCGAAAAAGCCCTTTTGACCGCCTTCTTCGTTGTGCGGTTTGAGCAGCGTGGCGCACAACGCCGGCGTCAACGTTAACGCCACAATCACCGACAGCACCATCGATGACACAATGGTGATGGAGAACTGACGATAGATAACACCGGTTGAGCCGCTAAAGAAGGTCATCGGCAGAAACACCGCCGACAGCACCAGCGCGATACCAATCAGCGCCCCGGTGATCTCTTTCATCGATTTTTCAGTGGCCTCACGCGGCGGCAAGCCCTCTTCGCGCATCACACGCTCGACGTTCTCCACCACCACGATCGCGTCATCCACTAACAGCCCGATGGCGAGCACCATGCCGAACATGGTTAAGGTGTTGATCGAGTACCCGAACAGTGACAGCACGCCAAAGGTTCCCAGCAACACCACCGGCACGGCAATCGCCGGAATCAGCGTGGTGCGGATGTTCTGCAGAAACACGAACATCACGATCACCACCAGAATCACCGCCTCGATTAGGGTTTTCACCACCTCTTCAATCGAGATTTTCACAAAGTCGGTACTGTCGAGCGGATACGCCACTTCATAGCCCGGCGGCATGCTGCTGCGGAACTCGTCGATGGTGGCTTTCACCTGTTCGGCGGTTGACAGCGCATTGGCGCCGGACGCCAGCTGCACCGCGATCCCTGAAGCCGGATGACCGTTCGCCAGCACGTTGGCGCTGTAATCCTCATCACCCATTTCTACGCGAGCCACATCACTCAGATGCACCACCGAGCCGTCGCTTTGGCTTTTCAACACGATATTGCGGAACTGTTCCGGCGTTTGCAGACGTGAACGCGAACGCACGGTCGCCACCAGCTGCTGCTCTTTGCTGGCCGGTTGCGCGCCCAGCTGACCGGAGGAAACCTGGGTATTCTGGCTCTCCAGCGCGCTGGTCACATCGGACGGCATCAGCGAAAAGGAGGCGAGTTTGGCGGGATCGAGCCAGATGCGCATGGCGTATTCGGCACCAAACACCTGCACGCTACCGACGCCCGGCACGCGCGCCAGCGTATCTTCCATGTTGCTGACCATGTAGTCCGCCACATCGGCCGAGGTGCTTTGGTTGGTTTTATCGTACAGCGCCAGAATCAACAGGAAGTCGCTTTGCGCCTTCTCCACCGTCACGCCTTGCGTGGTAACGGACGTCGGCAAGCGGCTTTCGGCCTGCTGCACTTTGTTCTGCACCTGCACCTGCGCAATATCCGGATCGGTGCCCTGCTGGAAAGTGACGCTGATTTTTACCTGGCCGGTTGAGGCGGTGCTGGTGGAATCGAAATAAAGCAAGCCGTCGAGGCCGGTGAGCTGCTGCTCGATCACCTGCGTGACGCTGCTTTCCAGCGTTTCCGCCGACGCGCCGGTGTAAGTGGCCTGAATACTGATCTGCGGCGGTGCGACGTCGGGATATTGCGCAATCGGCAGGCTTTTAATGCTGAGCACGCCAAACATCATGATGCAGATGGCGATCACCCAGGCGAATACCGGGCGGCGAATAAAGAACTGAGCCAACATAGTTACTGGCCTCCGCTGCGGGCGCTGTTTGGCGTCACTTCAACTGCTTTCACCGTCATCCCGGCCTGCACTTTGGCGGTGCCTTCGACAATCAGCTTGTCGCCGCTGTTTAACCCGCTGGTCACCAGCCAGGTGTTGCCGATAACCCGATCGGTCACCACTTCCCGGCTTTGCACTTTGTTCTCGTTATCCACCACCAGCGCCGTGGCGTTGCCCTTAGCATCACGCGTGATGCCCTGCTGCGGTGCCAGAATCGCATCGTTTTTAACACCGTTGGTGACGCTGGCGCGCACATACATGCCCGGCAACAATTCATGCTGCGGATTGGGGAAGATGGCGCGCAGCGTAACGGTTCCGGTGGCTTCATCAACCGCCACTTCGGTCAGTTCCAGCCTGCCGGGATGATCGTAATTGCTACCGTCTTCCAGTTTTACCGTTACTGGCACCACATCGCTGCTCTGCTGGAGGGAAGCCTGCTGACGCTTCAGTTTCAGCAGTTGCACGCTGGATTGCGTGAGATCGACATAGATCGGATCGAGCGCGCGAATGGTCGCCAGCGCCGTGGTTTGCGCCGAGGTCACCAGCGCGCCCGGCGTCACTGACGAGATGCCGATGCGGCCAGAAATCGGTGCTTTGATTTGCGTGTAGTTGAGGTTGATGCGGGCGCTTTCGACGGCGGCACGATATTGATCAACCGACGCCACGTTCTGTTGATAGGTTGCCAGCGCATCGTCGGCATCCTGACGCGATACGCCGTTCTCTTTCACCAGCGCGCTATAGCGCGCGGATTTTAACTGGCTGCTTTTCACTAACGCCTGCGCATTTTTCAACTGCGCAACGGCCTGATCGTAGCTGGCCTGATAGCTGGCTGCATCGATTTGATACAGCACCTGACCGGCTTTGACTTCGTCGCCTTCGGTAAACAGGCGCTTCTGGATGATACCGTCCACCTGCGGACGCACTTCCGACACCATGCTGCCCACCACGCGTCCGGTGAGTTGACTATCGAGCGTCACCGACTCAGTTTGCAGCGTTTTCACGCCGACTTCGGTGGTCATGTCGCCCGCTGGCGGGGCGCTATTTTGGTCACAGGCGGCGAGCAATAACACCAGCCCGGCGATGGCCGTGCGCTGAAAATTCTTCATGAATAATCCTGTAGTGAACGTTCATTCTCAATCGAGAGTCTACCAAATCGCGGATGTGGGCGTATGTCAGGAAAATGAAAAGAGCGCTCCTGAAAAGCGACAGCAGAATAGCGTCCTCTTTGATTGAGGATTTTTAAAGGTTAAATCGCGATAGGTTACAAAGTGTTGCTAACGATAATGAGTTATAACCATTAATGCAAATGATTATTATTTACATGAGAGTAAACGTTAACCCGATGCGCGGTCTTGCATGCGCACCCTACGAAAATTTATGTACCACCTTTAACGCCAGCTGCGGGCTGGTTAACGGCTGACTATCGGCGCTACACAGCCTGGACGCCGCCGCCATGGAAACCTGGGCCAGCGCCACATGATCTGCGCCCTGCTGTTTCCCGTCTGCCACCGCTTGCGCAATCATTTGCAGATACGCATCCTGATGACCCGCTTTGAACGCCGCCCATGCGCCAGGAATCAGCTGCACAACAGGATGCTGTTCAACCGGCAGCGTCGCTGGGCAAAACAGCGCTCGCGTCGCCGCCAGTGTGGATTCCGCCGCACACAGCACCAGAGATTTACCCGGCAAACGGTGCACTTCATCGGCCAGCATGCGATCGGTGCGATACACCGGGCAATCATGCCCTTCAACACAAAAACCATCGGCAACCGGACCCAGCGTCGAGCAGGTAATCAGAATCGCGTCGAACCACGGCGTCAGGCTGCGTAACAGCTGTTCCAGCTTTTGCTGCTGCGAAGCGGTCATGGCACCGGTCAGCTCCGCTTCCGCCAGCAAATGCGGCATCACGATATGACTCAGTGCGCCGTTGCTCATGCCCAATGAGTGCGCGGCGTCATCGAAAATAGCGATATTACTGGCGGCGGTATGCAGGCAGGCGATAGTCATAGAATTCCTGATCAGTGGCGTCTCTTAGGGATGCTCAATATAACCTGACAAAAACAAAAAAAGGCGCCACAGCGGGCGCCTTATTCTATTTCACTGCAATTACTTCAAACGGAATGCCACAACGCTGTCACCCGCCTGGGTGCCAAGCGAACCGTGACCGCCTGCGGCAATCACCACGTACTGCTTACCGTCTTTACCCATAAAGGTAGACGGCGTGGCTTGCGCACCGGCACTCAGCTCGGTCTGCCACAGCAGCTCGCCGGTGGTGCTGTCGTAGGCGCGGAAGAAGTTATCCGCAGTTGCACCGTGGAACACCAAATCCCCTGCGGTCAGCAATGGACCACCGTGCGCCACCATGCCCATCGGGAAGCCGATGGGGAAGCGGCCCGGCAGGAAGCTGGTCTTCAGGTTTTTGGTGACGCCCACGCGACGCAGCCATTCGGTTTTACCGGTCTTCAGATCCACGCCCACCATGCGGCCCCAAGGCGGCGCAACACAGGGAATGCCGAGGCCTGACGCCATCTGCTGGATATGGATCGCGTAGTCACCGTGGAAGTTTTCGTTCCAGTATGGCGTGCCATCTTTGGTGAACAGGCGCTCGGTGGCGGTCTGCTCGGTGCGTTTGATCAGGTTGTACTTGTAGGCCAGACGCACTGGCGCGGCAATCAGCATTTGACGCTGCGGATCAACCGCAACCGAACCCCAGTTGAACACACCAATGTTGCCAGGGAAGATCAGTGAACCGCCTTCTGTTGCTGGCGTCCACGGATTACCGTCATAGCGCAGGCTACGGAAATCCATGCGGCATGACATCTGGTCAAACGGCGTGATGCCCCACATTGACTTCTCGGTCAACGGCTGCGGGATGAAGTTCAGGCTGGAAACCGGCTGAGTCGCCGCAAATTTCTCACCCGCTACGCCACCTTCAGTCGAAACCTTCACCTGGTTCACCGGATACACCGGCTGGCCGGTAAGACGGTTCAGCACAAACAGGTTGCCGGTTTTGGTCGGCAGGATTACCACAGGCTGCTTCTGGCCTTGATAATCGATGTCCACCAGCGAAGGCTGTGACGGATTATCGCGGTCCCACAGGTCGTGGTTGGAGCTCTGATAGCGCCATTTGAACGCACCGGTTTGTAGATCCAGCGCCACCAGCGCATCACGGAACTTCTCGGTGTTACTGTTCGGATCGCGTTCAATGCCCACTTCATCCGGTGAAGCGTTACCAAATGGCACATAGACTACGCCGTTTTTCAGGTCAGCACTCAGCGTGCCCCACGCCACTGGCGTGTCCTGCGGGTAGTTTTGACCGGCAGCAATTGGCGCGGTGTTATCCGGGTTGGCCGGATCAAAGTTCCACACCAGACGACCGCTTTGCACGTCATAGGCACGGATCACGCCTGACGGGTTGCCGCTGTTGAAGCCGTTATCCATCACGGAACCGCCAACGATCACCAGCTTGCCCGCCACCAGCGGTGCTGCGGTTTGCATCAGCGCATGTGGACGCACTTCACCCATGTTGGCGTGCAGATCAACCACACCGTTCTGACCGAAATCTGCGCACGGTTTACCGGTATCGGCATCCAGCGCAATCAGCTGCGCATCGGTGGTGGCGTTAAAGATACGCTTACGGCAGATGGCCGGATTTGCGGCGCTATCCTGTGCGGCAACCGGGGTTTCTTCGTAGT
Source organism: Pantoea endophytica (assembly GCF_002858935.1). Taxonomy (GTDB): domain Bacteria; phylum Pseudomonadota; class Gammaproteobacteria; order Enterobacterales; family Enterobacteriaceae; genus Pantoea; species Pantoea leporis. The sequence goes on from NZ_PJRT01000033.1 coordinate 494,960, forward strand.
AGCTTACGCCGCGACAGGTCTGATGCTGCTGCAGGTAAGAGCGGTCTTTATTTGGCGTAAATTTCCACTTCACCGCGCCGGTTTCCGGATCAAGCGCATGCACTTCGTTATGCGGCGTACAGAAATACAGCATACCGTTGGCTTTCAGCGGCGTAGCTTCGAAGGTGTATTCGGTGGCATCCGCATCCTGGCGCAGATCGCCGGTGTGGTAGGTCCATGCAACTTCGAGGTTTTTGACGTTCTCTTTGCTGATCTGATTCAGCGCCGAGAAACGCAGGCCGTCAGACGAACCACCGTACGCGGTCCAGTCGTTAGCGGCGCCCTGCTCGCTGTTTTGCTCGCGGGCATTGCTGATGGTGCCTTGCTGCGGAACCGGATCGTAGAAGCATAGACCAATCACCACCACGATCATGATAATCACAGTGCCGCCGAGGAAGCCGTGGAAACGGCGTTCGCCGCGATACAGCGGTTTCACCACCCACGGCATCGCCAGCCACAGGCCGATCACGCCGAACAGGTCACCGCGTGGGATCCACTGCCATTTATCAAAGCCCACTTCCCAGATAATCCAGGCGAGCGTAATCCACATCAGCACCGCATACAGCGCCAGCGCGCTGCGCTGGTTGCGGAACAGTAATATTGCGGTGATAAGTAATCCCACCGCCATCAGCGCATAGAAGGCGCTGCCGCCCAGCATCAACAGCTTGCCGCCCATGTACAGCAAGGCAATCGCCAGAATCGCGAGCACGATACTGGTTAATTTGTTAACCATGCTAATCCCTCAACCATATTCATCGAAAAACCTCAAAAATAACCCCACATAAAATCAACAGAATTTTAACGTACGTTACCGTTTAGTAAAAACCCGTTGCGAGGTATGTCGTTAGCTCCGCTAATGAATGTAGTTTGGCTAATGGCTGCCAGCTACCGCCTGGTTCAATGTGTGACTGAAATCACGTTTCATTTTCGTTGAGAGAATTAATCATTGGTGAGGAAAATTCGCATTTTTTGATAACGAAAAATGGCGAGGATGCGCGATTTGGGGGAATTTGCGCCTGAGACATAACCTTGCGCAGATTTGTTACTACGCCCGCTGTAGTAGAAAACTTACGCTGTTTTCTTTTTACCCGGGAAACGTTATGAAAATCACTTTATTAGCCAGCTCATTGTTGCTCCTCGCGGTGACTTCTCACGCTGCCACCAACCCACTGATCGTCGGCGATCAAAAAGGCAATGCTCGCGCGGTGATGTCCGCCGCTGGCGAGCTCAACAATGTGCCGTATGAAATCAAATGGTATGAGTTCCCCAACGCTGCGCCGCTGCTGGAGTCGCTCAACTCCCAGCATCTGGATGCCGGCTTAGTCGGCGATGGTCCGCTGTCGTTTGCCGTGGCCGCAGGCGCGCAGATCCGCGCCATTCAGGCATCGCAATATCTCGGCAATGCCATCCTGGTGAAAAAGGACAGCGCCCTGCACAGCATCGCCGACTTAAAAGGCAAGAAAGTGGCGACGGTAAAAGGATCGGCCGGGCAAAACATGGTGCTGAATGCGCTGCACGAAGCGGGTTTGCCCGACGACAGCGTCAATTTTGTCTTCACCACGCCGTCGGAAGCGACGCTGGCGCTGGATAATGGCGCGGTGGATGCGGTGGCAACCTGGGAACCTTATGTGTCCTTTGCCGTGGCGCAGTCCGGCGATCGCATCGCCATCGACGGCAAAAATTCGCCAGTTTCAAACTATCTGGTGGCGACCGATAGCGCCATCGCCAGCAAGCGTGAACAGCTCATGGACTTCCGCGAGCGCCTGATTCGCGCACGTGCGTGGGGCGTGGCGCATCCACAAGCCTACGCCAGCGAGATCGCCAAACTGCTGCGTCTGCCAGATGCGGTGGCGCTGAGTAAAGTACAGCGTGAAAACAACGCGCCGGTAGAAGATTACGCGTTGGTAGAGAAACGCCAGCAACTGGCGATTGATACCTTCACCCGTGGCGGCCTGATCAAACCCGGCTTAAAAGCCGACAAACTGGTGGATGCCTCCTTCTTCAACGTCAACGGAGCCGCCAAACCATGATGAATCTGGCGCTCTACCTCGACTCCGGCATTCATCAGGGCGGCTGGCGCCATCCCAATTCAGCTGCGACCGGCGGCAGTAACTGGCCGCTGTACCGCAAAATCGCCCAGCGCGCCGAAGACGCGAAGCTGGACATGATTTTTGTCGCGGACAAGCTGGCGATTGATGATGTTTACGGCGGGCATCTGGCGCACACCGTGCAGCATCGTCAGGTTGGCTGGTCTGAACCCTTAACATTATTAGCCGCGCTGGCGGCGGTGACTGACCACATCGGCCTCGGCGGCACGGTTTCCTCCTCCTATTCGGTGCCTTACACCACCGCGCGTCAGCTGGCAAACATCGACCATATTAGCGGCGGGCGCGCAGCGTGGAACGTGGTTACCTCGTTGAGCCACGCCGAAGCGCGCAACTTTGGTCGCAGCGAGCACTTCAGCCATGAAGCTCGCTATCGCCGCGCGGCCGAATTTATTGATGTCATGAAAGCGCTGTGGGACAGCTTTGAAGAGGACGCGCTGATTCTGGATAAAGCGCAGGCGCACTTTGCCGACCCGGCACGCTTCCATAGGCTTGATCATCAGGGTGAATCTTTCAACGTGCAGGGACCGCTTAATCTGCCGCGTCCGCCGCAAGGTCATCCGGTGGTGATCCAGGCTGGCGTATCGGAAGCCTTTATCGATCTGGCCGCGCAACAGGCGGAAGTGCTGTTTGTGGTGCAACCCAATCGGGAACGCGCGCAGCAGTTTTATCAAACCCTGAAACAGCGTGCGCTGCAGTATCAGCGTCAGCCCGATCAACTGCGCATTCTGCCCGGCATGGTGCCGATTGTCGGCAACTCGCAGCGCGATGCCGAGGAGCGTGCGGCGTACCTGAAATCATTGATTACCGTGGAATCGGGCCTCAGCTTTGTTTCGGCCAGCATGAATATCGATCTGTCGCAGTACCCCATTGACGGGCCGGTGCCTGACCTGCGTGAAAAGATCACCGGCAGCAAAGGCCGTTTTCAATATGTGATCGCCAGCGCCATTGAGCAGAACCTGACGCTGGGCGAGATGGCGAAACGCTACGCCGAGAGCTTGTCGTTCCCGGCACCGACCGGCACAGCGGATAGCATTGCGCAGCAGATGATTGACTGGTATCAGCATCAGGCCTGCGACGGTTTTGTCATTCTGCCCACCTACATTGACGAGAACGAAGATCGCTTCCTCGAACAAGTTGTCCCGCGCCTGCAGGCTGCGGGCGTCTTCCGCAGCGACTATCAACCGGGCACGCTGCGCGATCGTTTAGGCTTAGTAAAGCCGGAAAATTGCTTTAACCGTTCGTCATCAATTGAAATAACTTAATTAATCATTAATGCGCTGCTGCGATTATTCCTGGCAACAATTATCATAGCAGCGCGAATAAGTGCGGTTTTATTACAGTTTTATTTATTCCCTCTTCATTTAATCTTTTTAAATTGATTAGCCATTGCGCCGCAATGACTTTTTGAGAGTTTCCTCAGCCTGTTATCCCGGATTAAGCGTGATATAAATCACGTAACTGCTCTGCGGCAAGGCCGCTAATAAAAAGAAGGTTATGATGATCAGCGCAGATTTCTTTTATCGTAAATTACGTTTTCCTTTTAAACTCACACACGCTGCTTTTAAGTTTCCGGTTGCCAATGCGCGAGCCCGGCAATATCAGGTGATGTCGCCTGAACAGACCATTGACCTGCTGCTTAGCAACCACAAGCTCTCCGTAAGCCGCTATGGCGACGGCGAACTGGAAATGACTTTGTTCAAGAATATCGGCTTTCAATCTTTTGATGAACGACTCTCTATTCGCCTTAAAGAGATATTACGGCGCGGAAGTCAGCCGAAGAATCCGTGTTTATTATGTATGCCCGATGCCTTTCGCGGCACCGCGAATATGCGTTTTGGTTCGGCCCTATTCTGGTTTTTTCATAAAGCATTTTATTTTCGCCATTATGAAAGCTTATTAAAGAAAGATTACCGTTACGGCAACACCTCCGTTACGCGTCCCTATCACGATTATAAGGACAAGCAGCAGGCGGTTCGCGTGTTTAATAAGTTCAAGCAGCTGTTCAGCGATAAAAAGATATTAATTGTGGAAGGCAGCGGCACGCGTCTCGGCATCGGTAACGATCTGCTTGATGGCGCGCGGGAGATTAAACGCATCACCACGCTCAATCGCAACGCCTTCTCGGTCTACAACGAGCTCTACAGCTCGGTGCTGGCGCACGCACGCGATTACGATATGGTGCTGATGTCGCTCGGCCCCACCGCCACGGTGCTGGCTTACGATCTCAGCCAGCATGGCATTCGCTGCATTGATACCGGCCACATTGATATCGAGTACGAATGGATGCGCAGTGCCGCGCGTGACAAGGTGCAGGTGGCTGGCAAGAACGTCAATGAAGTGGGCGTGTTACTCAGCGACGATGCGCGCGACGCCGACGATCATTATCGCCAGCAGATTTTGCTGCATGTCGGGTTGCCGCAGGAAGCGGTGCTATCGGCGATGGTAATGCATCCGCCGATCTAATCCACATCGCAAGTAATCGCAAAAATAGGGCATTTTGAGATTGCTTGCGATAACGCTGTTACCCTTCGCGCTTTTTCAGCCACTCCTGCAGCTTGCGCAGTGAAACAGGCGCCTGATACACCGTTCCTTTCCCCTCCTTTAGTGGACGCAACAATCCCTGTTCAGTGAGGTTTTTCAGGCGCGCACGCGCGGTGTTATCCGCGATGCCGAGCCGCGATTTAATCCCGGCAGAGCTGAGTAACGAACCCGGTGCATTCAGCGCGATGGCCATGATATCCAGCTCACCTTTGGCTAAGGTCATGTGCTCTTCCACCCACGTCACTAAACGTTCCCGCTCTTTATGCAGCGTGGCGATTTGCTCGGTGAAGGCAGTCACCGCGCGCATCACCACTTCGCATTGAAACTGCACGAAATAGGTCAGATCCATCTCATCAGTTTCGCTGTAAAGATAGGAAATGCCGTACTTTACCGCCGCGGCTTTCAACAGCTTGCTGATGGAGATGTAGCGGAACGCGCTGTAACCGTGACGAATCAGATGATGGTAGAACAGCCCGCGCGCGGTGCGCCCGTTGCCATCATTGAACGGGTGAATGTAGCCGATAGCAAAGTGCATCACGCAGGCCACCAGCAACGGATGCGTGCCCTGCTGCTCCAGCCACGCAACTTCGGCGCATAACGCGTCCAGCAGGCTATTGAGCCGCTGATAATCCGGCGGCTGATGAATGATTTCGCCTTCGCGCCCGGCAACAAACACATCGTTATTGTCGCGCACGGCGCCGGGCCGATATTTTTCATCATTAATACCGGCGCAGGCGATGTGATGAATTTCCAGAATATCGGCGCGCGTCAGCGGCGCGTCACCCAGCGTGGCAATGTGCTGCATCAAGCGCCAGTTGCCCATGATCATGCTTTCATCTTCGTTGCGCGGTGCACGCCCCACCGCAAGCAACTCCATCGCCACGCGCGAGGTGGTCGCCGCGCCTTCCAGCTGGCTGGATGAAATCGCCTCTTCCATGATCAGCTGTGACATCAGGTAAGAAGCCGCGTCCTCATCCGTTGGTTCGCCATTGCGCGCAAAGGTCATACGATCGACTGTCGACATCGCTGCCGTGATTTTGGCCGTGAGATTACAGGTCACGGTTTGATCGGCGATCACAAAGTGCTGCGCGCTGCTGCGGCGCTTGAATTTCAGTGCGCTCCACACTTTCTCACGCGTCTGACTATCACTGACACGACGATATAACTCATCGAAATGCAGATAGCGCTCATCCCACTCGGCATGACTGGCGAGGAGCGAATTAATCTCACTGATACTCAGCGAATCAATAAGTTGAGCGGGTGGGCGGCGCAGCTTCATCTCAAGCAATCTCAAAAACAGGGTATTTTGAGTTTACTTGAGATTCGCTGCGACGACAAATGGCGCTTGCAGCGCGGTTAGCTGCCGTGCCGCTGGCAAAATGCACGGAGATCGGAGGATTGGAAATCGGCCAGATTCGCCATCAGCTTCTCCAGCGGCCAGTTCCACCAGGCAATCGCCTGCAGCTGCGCGGCAATATCCACCGCGAAACGTGCACGGATCACTTTGGCTGGCACGCCACCGACAATGGTGTATGGCGGCACCTCTTTCGTCACCACCGCACCGGCCGCCAGCACCGCGCCGTCACCCACCGCCACGCCCGGCAGTACGATCACGCCATGCCCAATCCACACATCATTGCCAATGATCACGCGATCGGCGCGACGGTCAGCAAAGAAGCCATTATCGCGTTCCGCCTGCGCATCGTAGTATTCCGGACAGTAGGTGAAACGGTGCTGCGAGGCGCGATCCATCGGATGATTGGGTGCGCCAATCCGTACATGATTGGCAATGGCGGTAAAGCGTCCGATTTGCGCATCGGCGACGCAGCAATGTTCTCCGAGATAGGAGAAGTCGCCCAGTTCGCTGTATTCGATATAGGTTTCGGCCAGCACTTCACATTGCGCGCCAATCTGGGTTTCGCGCATGCGCACGCTGGGATCGATAACAGTGTGTTGCAGTTTTGTCGGTTGCACAGCAGCAAGTGCCATAATCAAAGCTCCGTGTGGTCAGATGTCTGGATGACCGGTTGCGACTGGGCAACCGCGAGCGACAACACTACAGCGGCAAAATGACACTAATGCTATTGTGCGTATCTGTTTCAGGCGATTCGAGGAAAAGGAATGAGAACACCGTGGTCAATACTGGCGCTGTTATGGTCAGCCGGACAGGCATCCGCCGCGCTGCCCGCCGACATCAAGGCCGGTGATATTGTGCAAGTGCAGTTAGCGCAACTCCATCCAACGCAGGCTGCGATTGGCTATCGTCAGCTGGATTACAAACAGCATCGTTATGAAGCCGAACCGAAAAAGCTGTTCGATGATTATTGCGAAAGTATGGGGCAGAAAGGCGTTGATAAAATTGACAATAAATCACGTCTCTCGCAGCCCAGCAGCTTCAGCTGTAAAGCGCCGGTCGGCAGCGAACCGGGGCCGATGAAAACGGCGGTGATTGCGCCGGATAACGTGCTGTACCTTACCGATGGTCATCATACTTTCAGCAATTTCGCCGATATCGCCGGTCTTAACACGCCGGTGCAAGTGCGCATCACCGATGACTTCCGCAGCCTGAAAACCATGTCCGCCTTCTGGCAAAAAATGGAAACGGCACATCTGGTGTGGCTGGATACGCCAGCTGGCAAAATTAAACCGGACGCGCTGCCGAAAGAGTTGGGCCGCCAGCATATGCAGAATGATGAATATCGCTCGCTGGTCTATTTCGTGCGCGATATTGGCTTTGAGAAGGAGCAGAATCCGCCGCCGTTCCTCGAGTTCTACTGGGGCAAATGGCTGGAAACGCAGCTGCCGCTGAAGAACTTTGACCTCAATAACCGCAACGGTTACGCCAAAGCGCTGGAAACCATCGCTGAGAAGATGACCAGCGTGCCGAAAGACACGGTGATTGCGCACAGCGATAGCGGCCCGCTGACGGCGGATCGGTTAGGCGCACGCAAGAAAGTGAACGAGAAGAAGCTGGAGAAGCTGGTCTCTGACAATGGCAAACTGACGTGGGCTTTTGCGCAATAATCGTGTGGTCGCCATTCATGGCGTAATGCTCGTCAGTTGAGACATGAAAACCCTTAATTATCGAGAGCACACATTGTAGCGGCGCAATTTATTGCGCGATAAATCGCGCCGCTACGGAAGGTGCGGTGATTTGATACGGCGCTTAACTGATCGGCATTACGCCATTCATGGCGACCCATTCACCCATCAGCGCCCTTTCAGCGTTAAACCAATTCGCAGTTTTTCACATCCGCCGATGGCGCCAGCAGATTTTTATCAAATTCGCGCAGTGCCACGCCATCACGAATACGCATCGGCCAGTCGGGATTGGCTAGCGCGCTTTTGCCTATCGACACATAATCCGCGCCCTGCTCCAGCGCCTGCGCCGCCGTGCTGGCATCACTTAACGCGCCATTGGCGATAATCGGCAATTTCGGTGCCGCCTGACGCGCAATTTGCACCAGTGACAGCGGCGAATCGGCAAACGCCGGTTGCAGCGCGTCATATTCAGTCAGATGCAGATAATCCACGCCGGCCTCAGCAATCGCGGCGAATACCAGGCGCGCGCCCACTTCGCCTTCCCGCCATTTGTGATGAAAATCATTCACTTTGCCCTGTGAGAGGCGAATTCCCAGCGTAACATCCTTGCCTACGCGCTGGCGCACCGCGGCGATCACCGCCAGCGTCAGAGACAAACGTGCCACGATATCGCCGCCCCAGCGATCGCTGCGCTGATTGGTGTAATCGGTAAAGAACTGGTCAAGCAGATAGCCGTTAGCGCCATGAATTTCGATGCCATCAAAACCCGCTTCGCCGACTGCCCGCGCCGCAGTGTGCGCAAAGCTGTCGATCACCTGCTGGATCTGCTCTTCATTCATTTCGCGTGGCAGCGGATAGGCGCCATGACCGTGATAGAAACCGAGTTGTTCCCCGCGCGGCTGCACCGCTGAGGGCGCGAGCGTGTCCGGTCGATAGATGTTGCCCTGCGATATCGCCCCGGCATGCATCAACTGCGCAATGATTTTGCCGCCATGCTGATGCACCCGATCGGTGATCGCGCGCCAGCCGGCGCTCTGTTTAGCGTTAATCAGCCCCGCCTGAAACGCATAGGTTTGCGACCAGGCTTCATCGATATAGATGCCTTCGGTGATGATGGCGCTAAAGCCGCCGCGCACGAAGCGCTGATAGTAGTGCTGCATACGTTCGCCTGGTATGCCGTCAACGCTGGCGGAGATGCGCGTCATGGGCGCCACCATAATGCGATTCTTCAGCGCCAGCCGATTCAGTGTGCCGCTCTGAAAAAGATTTTTATCACTCATATTGCTCTCTGGATGCGGATTATCTACAGAGCGCAGTATATTCGGTCGCCACAGGGACAAAAATGGCCGATGATGATACGTCTGTATAACGGAAATCGTTACAATGAACTCAAAAGATGTTGAGGTATTTCTGATGGTCACCCAGACGCGCAGCCTGACGCAGGCTGCGCGGCGACTGAACACCACGCCAATGACGGTCTCACGCCGACTCGCCTCGCTGGAAGAAGATCTCGGCGTGCGCCTGCTGCATCGCACCACCCGCGCCATTGCGTTAACAGATGAAGGTGAAGAGTTTCTGCCCTACGCCAAAACCCTGACGGAAACCGAACAGAGCGCGCGCAATCTGTTCTCGCCGAATAAACAGGGCGCCACCGGCCAGCTGCGCATCACCGCACCTTCTGGTTTTGGCCGCCGCACCATTATTCCGTTGCTGCCCGCGCTGATGGCGGAGAATCCCGAACTGAAGATCGATTTCCAGCTCAGCGATAACGTCACCGATATTGTTGGGCTGGGCTACGATGTCGCCATTCGCATCGCCCCGCTGCGGGATTCGCGCTTAGTCGCGCAGCGGCTGGCGGATAATCCGCGCGTGCTCTGTGCTTCTCCAGACTATCTGGCGCGCTTCGGCACGCCAAAACTGCTGGCAGATTTGCATCAGCATAACTGCCTGCGCTTATCCGGCGTGCCGCAATGGAGTTTTATAGTCGACGACCATATTTCCAGTGTCAGCGTTGAGGGCCGTTTTAGCGGCAGCAATGTGGAAGGCGTGCGTACCTTATGCGTAGCGGGCAGCGGCATCGCCCAGCTCTCTGCGTGGGATGTGCAGCAAGAGTTGGCGGCAGGTGAACTGACTGAGATTACCTTGCGAGATGCTCAACCGCAGCTGCTCGGCGTCTGGGCGCTGTTTCCCACCGCACGGCATCTGCCAACGCGCGTCACGGTTTTTCTAAACGCCCTAAAACAGGCGATGGCACGTTAATTCAGAAAATGTGAATGGCGAATCAGGGGCAAAATCTGGATGCGGAAGAGGTGGGACTAACCGCGAAGAAAATTAAAATCGACGCATTTCTTGAACTGATTCTGGCAGGAAAGATCAGCGACGCGACAACGGTTACCGCGTTTCTGTTGGCGCGGGCGAAAGGGTTAATCGACTGATCTCTCTGCTTTATTCCAGGTGCGCATGAATGCGCACCCTACGAATACAACATCGATGTAGTGCCGCCATTCAGGGCGACCGATTACTCCGCAGCAATATCCGCTAACACCGCTTCTGCCTGCGCCTTATCCACCGCTACGCCATCAATAAACAGCTGACGCTGTTCACCCGGCGGCAGCATAATCTTCAGCGTCTGCCAGGCTGGCTGGAAGCTGCCTTTACGCTGGAAGTTGAGGTGAATCGCCTCAGCATCGCTCCGCATTTTCCAGTTGAGCCACAGCGCATTGCCCTGCTGATAACCCCAGCTTTCGCCATCATCCTCAAACAGCATACCGTGGCTAACCCCTTTGCCTTTCAGCGGGAACAGCTGCAAGGTGCGGCGATCGTCAGTTTTAGTGTCAACATGACGCAGGCGCTCGCTGAGCGGTAAGCCCGCTCCGGCACGCACCAGCATCGGCTGGGTTTCCAGCGGAGCCGCCAGCGTGATCCATTGACCGCCGCTGAACCATTGCTGGGTAGCGAAGTCATACCAGCCAGTTTGGTTGTCGGGCAGCCACAGACGACGCTCGCGCTGGCCGGGTTCGACCACGCTGGCCACCAGCAGATCGCGGCCCAGCATAAACTCATCGCACTCGGCGAACGTCTGCGCATCCTGTTCATGATCGAGGAAAGTCGGACGCAGCATCGGTTCATCGTCAGCATGCGCCTGCCACAGTAACGTATAGAGGTAAGGCAGCAGACGATAACGCAGTTCAATCGCGGCGCGGATCGCAGGCGTAGCCGCCGGATACATCCAGGGTTCATTGACGGTGTGATCGTCATTCCACGAGTGAATGGTGAAACGCGGATGCATCACGCCGTTTTGTACCCAGCGCACAAACAGTTCTGCATCTGGTTTATCGCCGGAGAAGCCACCGACGTCGTGTCCCACGTTGTACAAACCGGACAGGCTCATACCCAATCCCATGCGGATGTTGTAACGCAACGTGGTCCAGTTGGTGCGGTTATCGCCGCTCCAGGTTTGCACATAGCGCTGCATCCCGGCGCAACCCGAACGGGAAATCAGGAAAGGACGTTTTTCCGGCGCGAAGCGCTGTTGCGCTTCCATCGAGGCGCGCATCATCAGCAGCGGCATCACCGGGCGAATGTGTTTGATGGCAATTGGCGTGCCGAAACCGTGGCAACGCGCTTCGCCGTCCCACACTTCATATTCGTTATTATCGTTCCAGGTGGAATCGATGCCCTTTTCCAGCAGCTGTTTGGTGACGTTTTCCTGCCACCAGGCGACGGCTTGCGGATGGGTAAAATCGAGATGTGAACCTTCGTCATCCCAAAACACCGAACGTTCAGGCGCATCTTCTTCGGAGTCACGAATAAACAGCCCTTGTTCCGCCACTTCGTTATAACGCGGATGATCCTGCAACAGACACGGTTTGATATTGGCGGCGAGGCGCAAGCCGGCGTCGTGAAACGCCTGGCTCATCACCTCCGGCTGCGGCACTTTGTCGTAGTTCCAGTTGAACACGTAGCGCTTGTTGTTAATCGAGGTGTAGCCGGACGAGAGCTGGAATGAATCGCACGGAATATCGTGCTCTTCGCAGAGACGAATGAAGTTCATCAGCTGATGTTGTGCATCCGGCGCATCGGTGTAATGCATGGTTGAACCGCTGTAGCCGAGGCTCCATTTCGGGCCGAACAGCGTTTTACCTGTGAGACGCACGAAGGCTTTGGTGACATCCAGCACCTTGTCACCGACAAACAGGTAATAGTCGATATCACCGCTTTCCGCCTGCCAGCGGCGATACGGTTGGTGATAGTTATCGAGTTCATTACCCAGATCAAACCAGCTGCTGCTGAGGTTATCGTAATAGAGACCAAAGCTAACATCGGTACGACGGGTGATGGTAAAAGGCACATGCTTGTACAGCGGATCGGTGGAGGCCGCGTTGTAGCCCATCGCATCAAGGTTACGCATCTCATAGCGCTGGCCATTACGCTGCAAATCGCCGGTTTTCTCGCCCAGACCATAATAGCGATCGTCATTCATGCGGCACTGATAGTGCGCCACGCCATCGCCGTGCGCGTTGATTTGATAAGCGCTGGTTGGGCGGTCGCAGGTCAGCAGCTGCCATGCGCCGTGGCTGTCGCAATATTGCCACTCCAGCGCCAGCGGTTGATGGACGATCACCCGCAGCTTATCGGTGGCCACCACCAGCGTGTCGCCCTCTTCTTCCAGCGTGAACGATGGCAAGGTGAATCCGGCCAGGCTGTCACGCTGACGCCCTTCCCACGGCACATCACTTTGTGGCGCGATGCTCCAGGTGCGATCGAGGCTGTATGCGCCATGACGTTTAATCGCCACGCGGAACATGCCCGTTTCCAGCACATACAGACACAGCGTGTGTTTGCCGTCGACGTTTAACGCCACGTGGTGTGCATCGGAACCGGCTAATGACCAATTTTTTAACGTTTTCATCGTTACCTACTTTTTCATGCGCGCTGGGCGCGACGTTCAGCAATAAAAGCAATCAGGAATACGGCGCCAATCAGGTCGAAGAAGCCCATGGCGACAAACAGCGGATTAAAGCCAATGGTGTCGGCGGTAACGCCGATCAGCAGTGAGAACAGGAAGCTGGAGATCCAGGCGAACGAGCCGCGCATGCCGTTGACGGTGGCCATCTGGCCTTTATCAAACTTCTCCACCACCAGCGCGCTCAGCATGCAGGAGATGATCTGATGGCCGAAACCACCAATCGAGATCAGCGCAATCGCTACGTAAGGATCTTTAGTGACCGCCACCAGCGCCAGCGACAGCATCAGGAAAGCGCCGGTCACCGAACTCGCCACCACGGAATTAACCTGAGTAAAACCAAAGATTTTGGTGTAGAGCCGCGTCAGATAGCCGCTGGCCGCGCTGCCTAAATCGGCGGCGAGGAACGGCAGCCAGGCGAACATAGCAATCTGCTTCAGATCCATACCCAGCTCTTTCGCCAGATAGAGCGGCACCCAGAAGCTCAGCACGCCCCAGGCAGGTTCAGCCATAAAGGCGGGAATGGCGATGCCGTAAAAACGTTTGTTTTTCGACACGGTTTTCAGCGCGGTAAAGAACGGCAGTTTCACTGCTGGCGGTTCGTTATCCTGACGAATAAATTCCAGTTCCGAGGCCTGCAGATTGGGATGCTGCTCCGGATCGCGATAGAACAACCACCACAGCACCACCCAACCCAACGCCAGGCAGCCGGTGAACAGGAACGCGCCCTGCCAGCCAAAGGAAGCGTGCGCAAAGTAGATAATCGGCGGTGCCAGCATCGCGCCAAGCGAGAAGCCCACGCCCGCCCATCCGGCGGCGATAGGACGCTCTTTTTTCGGGAACCATTCGCCAATCACTTTGGCGTTAGCGGGCGTGGCTGCTGCTTCAGCGCCGCCCATGACAAAACGCAGGATAGCCAGATGCACCCAACTTGCCGCGCCAGCGTGGAACAAACAGGCGACGGCCCAAATGGTGGCGCAGATCAGGAAGCCGACTTTCAGGCCAATAACGTCGATCAGCCAGCCGCAAATGGGTTGAAAGAAGGTATACGCCAGCTGGAATGCGCCGACGATCCAGGAATATTGTTCGGTGGTGATGTTGAGGCTGGTTTTGAGCTCCGGTGCCAGCAAGCCCAACGAGTTACGGGTGATGTAGTTGACCGTGACGCCTGCTAAGAACAGCACCAATACCCACCAGCGCAGATTGCGCAAGGTGCGTTTGGTGCCTACGGCGGTTATCCCTGGGTTTAAACTGCGGTTCATCTGATTCTCCGTTAGTGAGTCATTTCTAACCATCCGCCAGGAGTGAACCACAGTTGCGAAAAGTGGTCGCCAGATTGATGTCGCAAATGTGATCTGGTTAACCAAAATCACTTACCAGGTTGACTTAACCCCGTAAAGAGCAGAGTTTTAATCCGGAATCGCGTAGTTATTATCTGATGTAGCGCGCTAATAAAGAATATTGGTCAACCAATAGTGAGTGAGGTAACAACATGAAGCAGACCTGGCGATGGTACGGCCCCAACGATCCTGTCTCTCTGTCCGATGCGCGCCAGGCGGGCGCAACCGGCATCGTCACCGCACTGCACCACATCCCTAATGGCGAAGTGTGGTCAGTCGACGAAATTATGCAGCGCAAGGCGCTGGTGGAAGCCGCTGGTTTGGTGTGGTCGGTGGTGGAGAGCGTGCCGATTCATGAAGAGATTAAAACCGGCAGCGGCCGCTGCCAGCACTGGATCAGCAATTATCAGCAGTCGCTGCGCAACCTGGCGCAGTGCGGCATTAAAACCGTGTGCTACAACTTCATGCCGATCCTCGACTGGACGCGCACCGATCTCGAATATCTGCTGCCGGATGGCGCGAAAGCCCTGCGTTTTGATCAAATTGAGTTCGCGGTGTTTGAACTGCACATTCTGCAGCGTCCCGGCGCGGAGCAGGATTACAGTGCGCAAGAGATCGCCGAGGCTGATAAACGCTTTGCAACGATGAGTGAAGAGCACCGTAACCGCCTGATGCGCAACATCATCGCCGGTTTGCCGGGTGCGGAGGAAGGCTACACGCTGGACCAATTCCGCGCCCAGCTGGCGCGTTATGAAGGTATCGGTAAAGCCGAGCTGCGTGAGAATTTTGCCACCTTCCTGCGCGCCATTGTCGCGGTTGCGGAAGAGGTGGGCGTACGCATGGCGGTACATCCGGACGATCCGCCACGCCCAATTCTCGGCTTACCGCGCATCGTTTCCAACGCCGACGATCTGCAATGGATGATCGATACCGTCAGCAGCCCCGCCAACGGTTTCACCATGTGTACCGGCTCGTACGGCGTGCTGGCACAGAATGATTTAGCCGGCATGGTCAAGCGCTTCGGCCCACGCATCTACTTCGCGCATCTGCGCTCCACCAAGCGGGAAGAGAACCCCAACAGCTTCCACGAAGCCGCGCATTTGGGTGGCGATGTCGATATGTTTGCGGTGATCAAGGCGATTGCCGAAGAGGAGCAGCGACGTAAAGCCGCGGGGGAGGAAGATTTGATTCCAATGCGTCCCGACCACGGCCACCAGATGCTGGATGACCTGAAGAAGAAAACCAATCCCGGCTACTCGGCGATTGGTCGCCTGAAAGGATTGGCGGAAATTCGCGGCGTCGAACTGGCGATCCACCGCGCCTATTTTGCTCAGGAAGCCCACTAATGCGCTTTATGGATGAAGATTTTCTGCTGCAGAGCGACATCGCGCGGCGCTTGTACCACGACTTCGCTGCGGATATGCCAATCTACGATTATCACTGTCACCTCAATCCGCAGGAGATTGCTGAAGATCGTCGCTTCGCCAACCTCGGCCAAATCTGGCTGGAAGGCGATCACTACAAATGGCGCGCGCTGCGCGCCGCGGGCGTCGATGAGTCGTTGATTACCGGCAAGAGCACCAGCGACTACGATAAGTATCTCGCCTGGGCGCAAACGGTGCCAAAAACCCTCGGTAACCCGCTCTATCACTGGACGCACCTTGAACTGCGGCGCCCGTTTGGCATCACCGATACGCTGTTTGGCCCGGACACCGCGCCTGCGATCTGGCAGCGCTGCGCCGAACAGCTGGCGACGCCGGAATTTTCCGCGCGCGGCATCATGCGCCAGATGAAGGTGCGCATGGTCGGCACCACCGACGATCCGGTTGATTCACTGCACTATCACCGCCAAATCGCCGATGACCGCAGCTTTGATATTGACGTTGCGCCGAGCTGGCGTCCGGACAAGGTCTTCAAAATCGAGCTGGAGGGTTTTGTCGACTATCTTGCTCGCCTGGAAGCCGCCGCCGATGTCGCCATCGACAGCTTCGATGCGCTACGCCGCGCGCTGTTACGACGCCTTGACCACTTCTCCGCCCACGGTTGTCGCGCCTCAGACCACGGTATTGAAACCCTGCGCTTTGCGCCGGTGCCGGACGACCGCGTGCTCGATACGATTTTGGCCAAACGTCGCCGTGGCGATGTGCTGGATGAATTGGAAATCGCCCAGTTCAGCAGCGCGGTGTTGGTGTGGCTCGGCAGCGAATATGCGCGGCGCGGCTGGGTAATGCAACTACACATCGGCGCGATCCGTAACAACAGCACGCGCATGTTCCGCCAGCTCGGGCCAGACAGCGGGTTTGATTCGATTGGCGATAACAATATTGCCTGGCCGCTGGCGCGCCTGCTGGATGCGATGGACCTCAACGATCAGCTGCCGAAAACCATTCTCTATTGCCTCAATCCGCGCGATAACGAAGTGCTGGCTACTATGGCGGGCAACTTCCAGGGCGCGGGCGTTGCCGGCAAGGTGCAGTTCGGTTCTGGCTGGTGGTTCAACGATCAGCGCGACGGCATGCTGCGTCAACTGGAGCAACTGTCGCAAATCGGCTTGCTCAGCCAGTTTGTCGGTATGCTGACCGATTCACGCAGCTTCCTCTCCTACACGCGCCACGAATACTTCCGCCGTATTCTGTGCAATCTGCTGGCGCAGTGGGTAAAAGACGGCATTGTGCCGCACGATGAGCCGATGCTCGGCAACATGCTGCGCGACATCTGCTTTAACAATGCCGAACGCTATTTCGCGCTGAAAGCCCAGTGATGGTGGCCTGGTCACTGCGCGCCGTGACCAGGCCGATTCTTATTCGCTATGCTATAGTGCGCGTCTCTGAGTGAGGCTGTATCAGAGATTGTGAATCCTTTAACACACAGAAAAGAGCACGATGAAAACTCAAACTTCAGCACAGCGCCCTTATCAGGAAGTCGGGGAAATGCTCCGCCAGATGATCACGAAGAAGCAGTATGCGGTGGGCGAACGGCTGCCGCCGGAGCGCGAACTCGCCGCGCTATTGAATGTGACGCGTACGCTGGTGCGTGAAGCGCTGATTATGCTGGAGCTGGAAGGATTAATTGAGGTACGTCGCGGTGCGGGCATCTATGTGATTCACGATTCGCCGCAGCAACCTGTTTCGCTTCACAAAGCCAGCAACGATGCCGGACCGTTCGAGATGTTGCAGGCGCGTCAGCTGCTGGAGAGCAATATTGCCGAGTTCGCCGCGCTGCAGGCGACGCGTGAAGACATCATGAAGATGCGCCAGGCGCTGGAGCTGGAAGAGAAAGAGCTGGCGTCGGGTGCGGTCAACCAAAGTGAAAACGGCGATCGCAATTTCCATCTGGCGATTGCCGAAGCCACCCATAACAGCATGCTGGTTGAGCTGTTTAAGCAATCCTGGCAGTGGCGCGAAGATAACGTGATGTGGAGCCAACTGCATCGCCATCTGGTCAATAACGATTACCGCAAACAGTGGCTCGACGATCACAAAAAAATCCTCGCGACGCTGATCAAAAAAGACGCGCGCGCCGCCAAGCTGGCGATGTGGCAACATCTGGAAAACGTGAAACAACGGCTGCTGGAGTTCTCAGACGTTGATGATATCGATTTCGATGGTTATCTGTTTGAGTCATGGCCGCTGTACGCCACCCATAATCCGCCAAACTAGTGTGCGTTAACGACTTACCTTGTAAGGCTAATTACCCAGAGCACACATTGAAGCGGCGCAAATCATTGCGCGCTAAATCGCGCCGCTACGGAAGGTGCGCTGATTCGGTACGGCGCTTGACTGATCGGCATTACGCCATTCAGGGCGACCTCACGACATCAACTCACCACGCTTAACGCCTGATCCTTTGCTAAAAAGAACGGCCTTAAATACGCCACGCTATTCGACAGCGGCAAAATTTCATCGCTGAGCTGAATGCCGATGGTTTCCCGCAGATAACGGCGGCGGGTTTCGATGCGCTGCCACAGCTCCGGATAATCAGTACGGATGTCGCTTTGCAGCGCCGCATCGGCCAGCACCACGCACTCTTCGGCGCTGGCACCGTTGTAGCCCGGCACCGACGGGATGATGTCAATTTGCAGCATCATGCCGCTCTTAAGCAATTCGGTGGACTGATGATAAATCGGCGACGACATCCACTCTTCGTCCGCCACCAGATGTCCCGGATTGAGGTGCCAGCCAAAACGGGCCTTCGGCAAAACCTGCTCGATAAGCTGATACAGCTCGCCACCGCTCATGCCGCAGCGAATGTTTTCCAGCCAGGCCACCACGGCTGAGAAATAGGGTTTGGCGATGCGCTCCAGATAATCTTGCTGGCCTGGCGGCAGCTCACTTTGATCGGCAATGACGAAGCCGCTGCGGCTGGAGAGTCCGCCTTTGAAGGCGGTGGTTAGCGAGAGCGGATCGCCGCGCTGCACTTTTTTGTCGGTGGGATAGAGGTTCGCTTTGTCGAAACGGTTGCCGGTGGCGGCGATAGTCACCACCGTGTTGCATTGCCCTTCGGCGTGCAGTAACGCGCCCAATTCTGTTTCACGCACGCCCACCTCGATGGCATTCAGCGCCTCCAGCATGCACTTTGACGCGAGGTTTGCGCCATATTCGTAATGGGCGATTTCATTGGCATTGCAGGTGGTGCGCGCGCCGTTATCGCCAATAAACAAGTGGATGGCATTTTCTAACATGCCGTCATCGCTGAGCGTGCGCTGAATGGCATCGACAATAAAGTACGGCAGATCAAACATCGCACGCCCATTGCCGGCGGCGGGCGTAAACATCTTCCAGCCCACCAGTCCGACTTTATGGCCGTTCGCTAAGCCCGCATCTTTGAAGAGGCTTTCCAGCGGCACTTCATTGTCCATGGGCTGATTGGGAAGCGAGAAGTACGGCGTGTGCAGCAGCGCGGCCGCTGTGCGTGAAAAGCGCGCCATTTTCAGGTTTTCGTTGCCCAGCACCAGCGTGCAAGCTCCGGAGTGATTCAGCAGCAGCAATCCCTCTTCGAAACGCGGGATAAATCCGGTCAAATATTCGAAATTGCCGCCGTGTTCCTTGTCGGCATAGATCACCAGCCAGTCAAAACCCTCGCGCTGCATGCCCGCCAGCAGCGCGTTCTTGCGCTGCACAAGCGTATCATCGGTGAGAAAAACCGGTTCAACGTCGCTGAACGTCATCGGCGCGGTAATCGGCCCGAACGTGATTGCCATGATGCACTTCCTCGCATTACAGAATGAGATGAGGATAGTCGCGTTTTTAGCGCAACGGATTTTGATCCACGCGAAAAAAGGCGGAGGGGTGAGCTCCGCCTTGTCTCAAGTTCCAGTCAGTGTGCCTGACCGGTCAGTTGCAAAAGGGCAACGATGATTTGAAGAATGATGCGGACGATGTCCAGCAGCAATCGAACAATTTCCATCACTTTCCTTCTCCTCTGAGAGGAGCGCGCCTTTCAGCTGCCGGGGCTTTGACTCCACCCGCCGACCGCCTAAGCACAATTGTGAGGAGTGCTGAGCGGCTCTCATTGTAAAAGCCACAGGCCAGCACCACCTGAAACCTGCCGGGATTTAACTATCCGCGCCCCTGGAGTCATCAGAAAAACAATGAGGCTTCGCTCGTCACTCAACACCTGTATAACCATACAGTATTATGGCAAAACTTGAAATATCTCGCCGCACATTTTATTATCGCTGTTGTGAGGAGTGCTGAGCACCCCGTTCGCGGCGCGGTTACCAGCCGTTTAGCGAACATAAAAAAAAGGATTTGGCTTAATGCCAAATCCTTTTTTATTACCTGCGATTAATTATCTGGCGGAACTGATACGCCAAATGGTATTTCCCGCATCATCGGCAATTAATACGCCGCCCTGCCGATCGGTGGCTAAACCAACCGGCAAGCCGCGCACCTGCTTCTGATCGTCGGTGAGGAAACCAGTCACCACCGGCTGTGGTTGTCCCACCGGTTTCCCATTCTCGAATTTCACCCACACCACCTGATAGCCGTTGAGCGGCGTACGGTTCCAGCTGCCGTGTTCGCTGATAAACGCCCCGCCGCGATACTGCGGCATATTATCCGCGCCGTAGAACAACAGACCGAGTGGTGCGACGTGCGAACTCAGGGCGTAATCCGGTTTAATCGCCTTCTCCACCAGATCCGGCCTCTGCGGCTGCGCGCGCTCATCCACGTGCTGGCCATAATAGCTGTACGGCCAGCCGTAAAAGCCTTTGTCCTGCACCGACGTCATGTAATCCGGCACTAAATCAGAACCGATCTCGTCGCGTTCATTCACAATCGCCCACAGCTTGCCGCTCTGCGGCTCCCACTGCAATCCGGTTGGATTGCGCAGGCCGCTGGCATAAATCCGGCTGGCACCGCTGGCCGCATCCACTTCCAGCACCGCCGCACGGCGATACTCCTCGCCAATGCCGTTTTCCGTCACGTTACTGTTCGAACCTACGCCAACGTACAGCTTGCTGCCGTCGGGGCTGGCGAGCAGCGATTTGGTCCAGTGATGATTAATCGGCCCGCCCGGCAGCTCGGTCACTTCCACCGGCGGGGTGCGGATCTCGGTTTGCCCGGTTTCATACGGGAATTTCACCAGGCTATCGGCGTTCGCCACATACAGCGTGTTGCCCACCAGCTGCATACCAAACGGCGCCGTCAGGTTGTCGATAAAGCGATGTTGCTCCCATTTGCCGTTAACATTACGCAGCAAGGTAATGCGATTACCGCCCTCGCCGCCCTTGCCAGACGCTTTCTGCACAATGCCCATAATCAGCTGCTTCGGTGCGGTGGTCGGTTTCGGTGTGCCATTGGATTCCGCCACCAGCACATCATTGTTCGGCAGCACCAGCACCTGACGCGGATGCTGCAGATTGTCGGCGATCTTTTCGATCTTTAACCCGTCTGCCACTTTCGGCATTTCACCTGCTTTCCACGGCGTGCCTTCCGGCACCTGCATCGGCGGCATAAAGAAGTTCTGCGCCTGCGGCAGTTCAGGATTCGCACCGATTTGCTTTTGAGGATCGATCAGCGCCCCGTCGTCACAGGCGCTGAGCAGCATCGCGATGGCTACCGCACTGAGTAAGTGTTTCATACGCGACCTCCTTGCGTGCGACGTTCGCGCAACACCAGCTGCACGTTAGCGATCAGCAGCAGCGCCACCACCAGCGTCGACAGCGTGATGCCCAGTGGCACCACCGCGTAAGCATCGCGACTGTGAATAAAGGCATTCACCACCGCCAGCACGATCGCCAGCAGCGACAGCCAGAAATGGGTTTTCTCGGTCGGCCGCGCGCCGCGGAATAAATAAACCAAACTGATTAAACGTGGCAGGATGGCCAGCACCAGACCGATAGTGATCAGCCAACTGGCGGATTTGGTCCACATGATGACGAAGGTTTGCAAATAGAGGATATCGAAAAACCAGGCGGCGACAAAAAAGCCCAGCGGCAACGGTTCCAGCAGCGTATACAACGTCACACCGAACACCGATCTTCCTGAGGTATGAAACATTACTCTCTCCCTTACCGTATTATTGTCAGATGGTGCACGCGTTTCGCTTTTATAAAACAACGTGCAGCCACCTGTGAAATATTAGTAAAGATAAACAGTAACGTTTAACACTTATCTAACACACTCTAACTTAAGACTTATCTGCCGGCAGGCTTACCCAATAACCCGGTTTATACGGCAAGGGCAAGAACTTTTCGTGAAACTCACGGAACGTGGCGTCCGGATCGAGATCGGCAAACAGTTCAGGATGCAGCCACTTCGCCAGCGCCTGGATCGCGACAAACTGATACGGGCTGTCGTAGAACTGATGCCAGATGGCATGCGCGTTACCGTTGTGCGCCACCGGCAGTGTTTTGAAGGCATCACGCATCATTAGCAGGCGTAAACGCGCCGTCGCTTCTTTCACATCCGCACCGGGCCCCACGCCAACCCATTTACCCACGGTGTTGTAGTTTTTCCAGTTCGCGCCTGTCACCACCACCACATCGGGACGGCTGGCGATGATCTGCTCGGGATTGAGTGTGCCGAACGTGCCTGGAATCAACGCTTTGGCGATATTGCTGCCGCCCGCCAGTTCTACCATCTGACCAAAGTTCTCGTTACCAAACGACATGCAGCACTCGTCGCTGTAGCCGCCAGCACGATCAATCATCACTTTCGGGCGCGTGCCGTTAAAGTTTTTCAGGCGATCGGTCACCTTTTCGATTTGCGCACGGCGGAACGCCACGATCTCTTCGGCGCGCTGTGGATTGTTAACCAGCTCGCCCATGATGCGGATGCTTTGCTCAGCATGTTCCATCGGCTTCTCGCGGAAGTCGATAAACACCACCGGCACGCCCACCGCTTGTAACTTCTCGATCAGCTTGCCTTCGTCTGTCGCGGCTTTGGATTCGAGGTTCATCAGCACCAAATCGGGCTTCAGCGTCAGCGCCTGTTCGACGTTAAAGGTGCCATCTTTCGCGCCACCAAAGGTCGGCAGCTTTTTGATCTGCGGATATTTCTTTTCATACGCCAGATAGCCGTCGTAATCGGCTTTATGGAAATCGTCACGCCAGCCCACCACGCGCTGGAACGGCGCAGCGGTGTCAAACGCCGCCAGCAAATACATCTGACGCCCTTCGCCGAGAATGATGCGTTTAGACTCCTCCTTGACCTCGACCTGTCGTCCAGCCACATCGGTAATGGTTTTCGCCGCAGCGTGACCCGTCACCGCCAGTAATCCCAGTGCTATCAGCCATGATTTCATTTAATACACCTAGAATGATAATGATTATTATTTAAATTTCGCGGCGTCACTATTACCTGGCAGACAGGAAATGAAAAGCCCTGGATACACATTTTTTTACATTCCCCGCGCTTTTTCCCACTGTGCAATCGCTCACAAAATGCCCTTCATTCGTGAAAAACCTCACAGCTTACCGGGCAAATGCCCAATTAATCGCCGCGCTATCCCGCGCTTTGGCTAATGCGTAAACAAAATGCGAACGCTAAATTACAAAATGAAACGATGTTTTATTTTTTATGTTAATGCCTGATTTGGGCAAGCCACTGAGTTGAAGGAGGAGTTACCGTGAAGATCAGTGCCATTGATGTCACCCTGTTTAGCTACCCCACGCGACGCGTCTCTGACAGCGCCGGACATTCGCATCCCGGCGCAGAGACCGATGCCCAAATGGCGCTGCTAACGATCGCCAGCGAAGATGGCGATTGCGGCTACGCGTTTGCCCCCGCCGAAGTGATTCGGCCGCATGTGGTGAACGCCTTCTTCCGCAAAGTGCTGATTGGGCAAAATGCCTTTGATCGCGAGCGTCTGTGGCAGGATCTGGTGCACTGGCAGCGCGGTAGCGCCCATCAGCTCACCGAACGTGCGTTATCGGCGGTGGAACAGGCGCTGTGGGATTTGATTGGTCGCAAGCTCAAACAACCGGTCCACAAACTGCTTGGTGGTTATCGCGAGAAAATTCCCGCTTACGGCAGCACCATGTGCGGCGATGAGCTGGAAGGCGGTTTATCCACGCCCGATGAATACGCGCAGTTTGCCGAAAAACTGGTCGCGCGCGGTTATCAGGCCATCAAACTGCACACCTGGATGCCGCCGGTGTCGTTCGCGCCCAGCACCCAAATGGACATCAAAGCCTGCGCCGCGGTGCGCGAAGCGGTCGGCCCGGACATCGCCCTGATGCTCGACGGCTATCACTGGTACAGCCGCAGCGAGGCGCTCACCATCGGCAAAGCGCTGGAAAAACTCGATTTCGCCTGGTTCGAAGAGCCGATGGAAGAGGAAAGCATGGCGTCGTACGCGTGGCTGGCGGAAAACCTCAGCATTGACGTGCTCGGCCCGGAAAGTCTCGGCGGCAAACACCACAGCCGCGCCGATTGGGTGCGCGCCGGTGCCTGCGACATTCTACGCGCTGGCGCTAACGGCGTCGGCGGCATCTCCGCCACCATGAAGGTCGCCAGCCTGGCCGAAGCCTTTGGTATGGATTGCGAAGTACACGGCAACGGTGCCGCCAGCATCGCGGTGGTCGGCGCTATCCGCAACTGCCGCTGGTACGAACGCGGTCTGCTGCATCCGTTCCTTGATTACGAACAGCCGCCGGCCTATCTCAACGCGCTGGTCGATCCCATGGACGCAGAGGGTTTTGTCCATCTGCCAACGCGTCCCGGACTTGGGGAGGACATCAATTTCGCGTGGATTGAGACACACACGCTAAATCGCTGGTAAGCGCCCAACACAAGCAGTACGGCATAAAAACGATAAACCTCTGACCTGCTGGACTTTGCTTATGAACCTGATGAACCCCTGCAGAGCGTGGTGCGCCGCGCTGTTGCTGCTCACCTGTAGCCCATCGTTGCTGGCGGCCACGCCAGACGACCAGCTGATTGTGGGCATGAACATGAATAACCTGCTCACGCTCGATCCCGCCACCATGACCGGCAACGAAGTGGTCGGCATTGTCGTCAATCTCTATGACGGTTTAGTCGAGTTAGATCCGCAACAGCTCACCAACGTGCGCCCGGCGCTGGCGGAGCGCTGGGAGATCAGCCCCGACAATCGTCAACTCACCTTTCATCTGCGTGACAATGTCACCTTCCACTCCGGCAATCCGCTGAGCAGCGCCGATGTGATCTGGTCGATGCGCCGCGTGCTGCACCTGAATCTGGCACAGGCCTCGGTATGGAAATCTTACGGCTTCAGCAAAGAGAACGTGGATCAGATGATCAGCGCGCCGGATGCGCACACGGTAGTGATTCGCCTGCCCAAGCCTAACGATCCCAAGCTGGTGCTCTATTCGCTGGCGGCGCTCGGCAGCATGGTGGTACTCGACAGCAAAACCGTGCAGGCGCAGGCGGTGAATAACGACTGGGGCAATCGCTGGCTCACCACCCACGAAGCGGGTTCCGGACCGTTCCGCCTGGATGTGTGGCAGGCCAAAGATGTGCTGCGCATCAGCCGCGATGCCCACTACTGGCGCGGTGCGCCGAAGCTGACGCGTGTGGTGTTCCGTCATCTGCAGGAGTCGCAAACCTTGCGTCTGATGATGGAGAAAGGCGATCTCGATGTTGCCAGCAACATGGCGATCCCCGATGTAAAAGCGCTGCGCCACGATCCCGATCTCACCATCGACGCGGTACAAAAAGGCACGATTTATTACCTGGCGATGAGCATGAAGGACGATCACTTCGCCCATCCGCAGGTACGCGAAGCGCTGCGTTATCTGGTGGATTATCAGGGGATTAACAAAACGCTGATGGCCGGTTACGGCACGCTGCATCAGCGGCCAATTCAAGCCGGCATGCCGGCAACGCTGCCCGATCCTGGCTACAAGCTGGATGTGCCGCGCGCCAAAGCCTTGCTGGCCGCCGCCGGTTATCCCAACGGGTTTGATACCACGCTGCGCGTGCTGGCCGATCAGCCGTTCCTCAATGTCGCCATCGCGATTCAGTCCACGCTGATGCAGGGCGGCATTCGCGCCAAAATCATTACCGGCACCGGTAACCAGATTTACGGTGCGATGCGCGATCGTCAGTTCAATCTGCTGGTCGGGCGCGGCGGCAGCGGCGTGGAGCCGCATCCGCACTCCAGCCTGCGCGCGCTGGTGTACAACCCCAACAACGCCGACAGCGCGCGCCTCACCAATTTTCAGGGCTGGCGCACCGGTTTTTATGACGCGCAGCTGAACAGCATGATCGATAAAGCGCTGCTGGAGCGCGATGTAAAACAGCAGCAGCAGGATTACTTCGCTATCCAGCAGCGCTACGACCAGCTGATTCCGGCGCTGATGCCAATCTCGCAAATGACCGATTCGGTGGTGGTGAACAATCGGGTGCGGGATTACGTGCCGCATCCGTCGGCCACCACTTTCCTGCGTGACGTATGGAAAACGCCAGACAGCCTGGCGGGAGGTGCGCAATGAAGCTGACAAAAAGCCACTGGCGGCGCCTGCGTAGCCGCACCGTTCAGGTGGCGATCACGCTGTTTGGCCTGCTGTTGCTGACCTTCTTTATTGGTCGCGTGATGCCGCTCGATCCGGTGCTGGCGATTGTCGGGCCGGATGCCGATCACAACACCTATCAGCAGGTTTATCACCAACTCGGCTTCGATAAACCGCTGTGGGTGCAGTTTGGTATCTATCTGCAAGGCCTGCTGCACGGCAACCTTGGGCTGGCGCTACTGACCGGGCAGCCGGTGATCAACGATATCCTGCGCGTCTTCCCGGCCACGGTAGAACTGGCGACGCTGGCGATTGTGATTGGTACCGGCCTCGGCGTCCCGCTGGGCGTGTGGGCCGCCGCACGCCGCAACAGCGTGATTGACTATCTGGTGCGCATCATCAGCCTGGCGGGTTACTCCACGCCGATCTTCTGGGTGGGCATGGTGGGTCTGCTGCTGTTTTATGCCCATCTCGGCTGGGTCGGCGGCGCGGGCCGTGTTGATTTCAGTCTCGATGGCATTGTGCCGCGTCGCACCGGTTTTCTGCTGATCGATGCTTTGCTGGTGGGCGACTTCACGGTGTTCAGCAATGCGCTCAATCACCTGATTCTGCCTGCGTCCCTGCTCGGCTTTCACTCGCTGGCTTACATCAGCCGCATGACGCGCAGCTTTATGCTGGCGCAACTGTCGCAGGAATTCATTTTGACGGCGCGGGTGAAAGGACTCAGCGAATGGCAGGTGATTTGGCAGCACGCGTTCCGCAATATTCTGGTGCAGCTGCTCACGGTGGTGGCGCTGGCGTACGGCTCGCTGCTGGAAGGCGCGGTGCTGATTGAAACCGTGTTCTCATGGCCCGGTTTTGGGTCCTATCTCACCGGCAGTTTGATGCTCGGCGATATGAATGCGGTGATGGGCTGCGTGCTGGTGGTTGGCCTGATTTTCGTGCTGCTCAATCTTCTCTCTGACCTGCTCTATCAGGTGTTCGATCCGAGGACCAAAGTATGACGATTTCTCTCGATACGCCATTAGCCAGCCAGACGCGCGAACGGCTGGCGCGCTGTCGCCGCACCGGCGCGCGCATCGGCCATTTTCTCGGGCAAATGGCGCGCAACCCGCTAACCGCGATTGGCGGCGGCATCATTTTGCTGCTGCTGGTGGTGGCGCTGTTCGCACCCTGGATCGCGCCCTACCATCCGCTGATTCAGGATCTCAACAACGCGCTGACGCCGCCCAACGCGCAGCACTGGTTTGGCACCGATGAATTTGGCCGCGACATTTTCAGCCGTCTGGTGTGGGGCGCGCGCATCACGCTGTATATCGTGCTGCTGGTGTCGATCACCGTGGGTCCGCTGGGCTTGCTGCTCGGCGTCACCGCCGGTTACTTCGGCGGCAAAGTGGATAGCGTGTTGATGCGCGTCACCGACATCTTCATCTCCTTTCCTAGCCTGGTGCTGGCGCTGGCGTTTGTCGCCGCACTCGGTCCGGGGCTGGAGCATGTGGTGATCGCCATTACTCTCACCGCCTGGCCGCCGATTGCCCGCCTGGCGCGCGCTGAAGCACTGTCGCTGCGTCAGGCCGACTTTGTCTCCGCGGTGCGCTTACAGGGCGCCTCGTCACTGCGCATTTTGTGGAAACACATTGTGCCGCTGTGCCTGCCTTCGGTGATTATCCGCATCACCATGAATATGGCGGGCATCATTCTCACCGCTGCCGGACTCGGTTTTCTCGGTTTGGGCGCGCAGCCGCCGGATCCGGAATGGGGCGCGATGATCGCCAGCGGCCGCACATACATGCTGGAGTGTTGGTGGGTGGTGACGGTGCCAGGTCTGGCGATTCTGATCAACAGCTTAGCGTTCAACTTCTTAGGAGATGGCTTACGTGACATCCTCGATCCCCGCAGCGAATAGCGCTGCACCGTTGCTCGACGTGCAGGATTTACAGGTCAATTTCGTCAATGGCCGGCTGGTGACGCCCGCCGTGCGCGGCATCTCCTTCCAGTTGGGCAAGGAGAAACTGGCGATTGTGGGTGAATCCGGTTCCGGCAAATCCACCGTTGGCCGCGCGCTGTTACAGCTGCATCCGCGCAGCGCGCAGGTCACGGCGCAGCGCATGCAGTTTGGTGACGTGGACCTGCTGTGTGCCACGCCGGCGCAGATGCGCGCCATTCGCGGCAAGCGCATCTCCATGATTATGCAGGATCCGAAATATTCACTGAATCCGGTGGTACGCGTGGGTGAGCAGATTGCTGAAGCCTGGCGCAGTCATCATCCCGGCCAGCGCGAGGTTGCGCGGCAGCGGGCGATGGAGATGCTCGACGTGGTGCAGGTGCGCGATCCGGGCCGCATCTATCAATGTTATCCGCACGAAATTTCCGGTGGTCAGGGCCAGCGCGTGATGATCGCCATGATGCTGATTACCGAGCCTGAGCTGCTGATTGCCGATGAACCCACTTCGGCGCTGGATGTTTCGGTGCGTTTGCAGGTGCTGGCGCTGCTGGATGATTTAGTGAAACAGCGCGGTCTGGGGCTGATTTTTATCAGTCACGACATCAATCTGGTGCGGCGTTTCTGTGACCGCGTGCTGGTGATGTATGCCGGGCGCGTGGTGGAGTCGCTGGCGGCCAGCGAACTCGCTCAGGCGCAGCATCCCTATACGCAGGGCCTACTCGCCGCGCTGCCCGATATGGACCAGCGTCGCGCCCGTCTGCCGGTGCTGCAACGTCAGGCCAGCTGGCTGCAACCCTAAGGAGCAATGATGAACGAGATGATCCGCGTAAGTAATCTCAACCTCAGTTTTGGTGAGGAGGAGCGACGTAATCAGGTGCTGTTCGACGTCAATTTGTCGATTCATCAGGGTGAAATCTTTGGCCTGGTTGGCGAATCCGGATCGGGCAAAACCACGGTGCTGAAGTGCCTCGCCGGGCTGTTCACCCACTGGCACGGCGAGCTGGCGATTGATGGCGTGCCGCTGGCGCATCGCATCGCGCGCGAGCGCTGCCGCAGCGTGCAGATGGTGTTTCAGGATCCGTACGGATCGCTGCATCCACGCCACACCATCGGCGATATTCTCGAGGAGCCACTGCAGATTCACGGCATCGGCCAGCGTCAGCAGCGCGTTATCGCCATGCTGGAGAAAGTTGGCCTCAATCGCGCGTGGCAAACCCGCTATCCGCACCAACTTTCTGGCGGTCAGCGCCAGCGCGTTGCCATCGCCCGGGCGCTGATTCTCGAACCGCGCGTATTGCTACTGGATGAACCGACCTCGGCACTGGATGTCTCGGTGCAAGCGGAGATCCTCAATCTGCTTAGTGATCTGCAGCAGCAGGAGAAGCTGACCTACTTGATAGTGACGCACGATCTCGGCGTGGTGGCGCATCTGTGCCATCGCGTGGCGGTGATGCAACATGGCAAAGTGCTGGAGACGCTGGATGTCGATGCGCTGGTGCACAATCGCGCGCAGGTGGCGTATACGCAGATGCTGGTGGATGCGAGCCGGCAGGATAACGGGGTTTTAGCGTAGGATCGCCATTTATGGCGTAATCCTTACTGATAAGGACATTTTGCTTTGAATAGGTAGCGGGCTCTAACACATCTGCTGCGTCACGGGCCGTCCTCGCGCCGCTAGCGCGGTGCCTTCGGCTTCCACGTTGTGCCAACGGACCGTTCGCGGATCGGCCTTCCCTGGCCGACCCCGAACTGCCTCGCGCATCCATGCGCGAGGCTCCTGGCCCAACGTAAAAGCCTCAGCGCTGCGAATAGCCCTTTTGCCGCAGCAGACGCGCCAGCGCCTCTAACCTATGAGCCCTTTTCAATAACACGCACTGAAGTTTAAGCAGGCCGGGGCCGCTTTTGGGCCGGCAATCCGCAGCGCTGAACGAAGCGAGGAAGCCAGGAGAGCCCGCAGGACGCGGGCGAAAGGCGGAGTCGGGACAAGGATGTCCCGTCTACGCCGGTCCGTCAGGCAGACGAGCGAAGTGAAGGTACCGCGATAGCGGCGCGAGGACCGCAGGACCAAAAGTGGCACCGGCCTGCGTACTCGTCACTGGCTTAACTGACATGCATTACGTCGTCTGTGGTGACTTAAATGAACAATCGAGACGTCTGCAACGGTTGGTCGGTAGGATAAATACGCGTGACTGTTGAATCGAAGGGATAACAAAGTCGAGTGCTTCACTGACTCTGAAGCTGCCTAACTCTTAGCGTTTTCTCCGATATTTTTTCCGACATTTCCTCCGACATTTTGATGCCGGAGTGCAAATGAAGAAGGACATAAACAACAAAGCCAGGTTTCCCTGGCTTCGCTCAAACCGTTTTGATTACTGCGTCAGTTCACGCACAAAACTCACGATCTCCTGATTCTGCCCATGTTCAAACAGGCAATGCTGCAGGCGCGGGCCGCTCACGGCGGTTTTCACCAGCTCGGGATCGATGGCGCGCAGTGAATCAAGGTAATTCTCTTTCAGCAGCGCCGCTTTCACTTCGTTCAGAATGCCGGCATTGCGCACCTGCGGCTCTTTGCGCTCTGGTGGATAGCCGTGCCCTTTTTCACCGGTAAAGGCTTTTTCGAAGATAAAGCGCAGGTTTAGTTCCGCGCCCCAGCCGAAACCTTTGGCGAACGGCAGCGACAGCGCATTGCCGTTGTTGATTTGCGCAAACAGGTAAGCATCCGCCGGATCGATGCAGTAGCCGCACACCACGCCGGGATGCAGGTTCAGCGACATCAACGCGCCCTGGCCGGTACCGCAACCGGCCACCACGAAGTCCACCGCTTTGCTGTTAAGCAGTACGTTGGCCATGATGCCGAGGTGAATATAGGTAAGATGGTGATCCTGTTCGTCGCTCATACCGACGTTAAACACCTGATGCCCGAGCGGTTGCGCCACAGACTGAAGCTCTTTCAACACCGTTGCGTTCTTCGCAGCCTGGCTGTTTTCCATCATCAAAGCGATTTTCATGATCCATCCTCAGATTAAATTGAAACACCGTTTCATTTTAATCAAAGAACGTTAAAATGCAGCCTTTAAATGCCTTTTTGACTGTGAGTTAAGTCACATATTGACGATGCAACCTGCAAGGAGAAATCATGTTTATCTTTAAAAGCGCAACCCGACTGGACGATTTAGGTAACGGCGTAACGCGCCGAATACTGGCGCACGGCGGCACCCTGATGGCGGTGGAAGTCACCTTTAAGCAGGGTGCTGTCGGTCCGCTGCATCACCATCCGCATGAGCAGCTCACCTATGTGCTATCCGGACGTTTTGCCTTCACCATTGATGGCGTGACGAAAGAAGTCAGCGCCGGCGATACCCTGTATAAAGCGCCGAATATTGTGCACGGCTGCGTGTGTCTGGAAGCGGGCGTACTGCTGGATACCTTTACGCCGCAACGCGAGGATTTTCTGGCGGCACCGTAACGTGCCGCCAGAACGATTAGCGGGAAGCCCACCAAAGTCGCAGTTTCAGCCCCCAACCGCTGGTCCAGCCGCTGCTGGTGCTGATGACTTTGCCCTGATGCAGCACGATAAAGGTCGGCGTGGCGTTGATATCCCAGCGCTGGCCGATCGCCCCGCTCTCATCATTGATCGCCACGCCTTGCAGCCCTTTCTTCTCCAACAAGGTTGCCACGCGCGCGTCACTGCCGGAACGCAGCGCCACGCTCACCACCTTGTCACCTTCCTGACTCATCGCCGCTACGGTTGGCGTGGTGAGTTTGCACACGCCGCACCAGGTTGCCCAGACGTACACCAGCAGTGGCCGATGCTGACTGAGTTCCGCCAGATTCACCTCGCCTTGCAGCGAGGTCAGCGGTTGTTGCGCCAGGTCGGCAGGCAGCTGCGGTGCCCGCAGCCAATCCATGCCCCACAGCGCAGCCGCGACAATCAGCACCAGCAGCAGCGCCTCACGCAGCCAACGCTTTAATCGACTCATTGCTTCGCCTGCAGCGCGCCTTTCACTGCCGCTTCCAGCTGCTCATACGGCACCGCGCCGCTGATCATCTGGTCGCCCACCAGCGTGGCTGGCGTGCCCTGAACGCCGAGCTGCTGCGCCAGCGTCAGGTTGCTGTTGATGGTATCGAGGCTCAGTTTGCTTGGCTCTTTCAGCTTGATGCCGGTTTTCTCCAGCGCCGCGTCGATGCTGGCGTTATCGTGATTGCCCTTTTTCGCCATCAAACGCTCATGCAGCTTTAGGAAGTTTTTCGGCTGTTGCTCCCACACGGTGAGCGCCAGACGCGCCGAGGTGAGAGAGGTTTCAGCACGGTACGGCAGCGGTTTAATCACCACCGCTACCTGCGGATAAGCCTTAATCAGTTTTTCGATATCGGCTTCAAACTTCTTGCAGAACACGCAGTTGTAATCGGTGAAATAGACCAGCGTCAGCGCCGGTTTTTCAGCGCCAATACGCGGTGAACCGGCGTCGTTAAACAGCGCATCGTGGTTTTTCTTCACCATCTGCGCCACTACGTTTTGCTGCTGTTGCGCTGCTTCTTTATCAAAGGCATCAGCGGCTTCCGCCAGAATCGACGGATTCTGCACCAGGGTTTCACGGATCAATTCTTTGATGCGCGCCTCCTGCTCAGGCGTAAAAGGCGCGGCC
This sequence comes from Pantoea endophytica, assembly GCF_002858935.1. GTDB lineage: Bacteria > Pseudomonadota > Gammaproteobacteria > Enterobacterales > Enterobacteriaceae > Pantoea > Pantoea leporis. The sequence continues at coordinate 527,525 of NZ_PJRT01000033.1, forward strand.
GCCAGTGCAGGCATGGCAAGGAACATCAGTGGCAGTAACAGGGATTTCTTCATTATTTTTTCGCCTCAGAGAGAGTGGAGATCACCGCTTCACGACTCAGCAGCGGTGACAAAATCTGGCCTTGCGGCAGTGCCGGGCCATAAATTTGGTTAAAAGGGATCGCCACGCGGTCGCGGCGGCGCAGGAATTCACCAATGGCGGGATCGGGCTGCGTCCAGTCGCCGCGCAGCAGTACCACATCATCGGCTTTGAGCGCAGCACGCACATCGGGCTGATTCAGGACGCGAGATTTATTCACTTTACAGGTGATGCACCAGTCGGCGGTGACATCGACAAACACCCGTTTATCCTGCTCAAGTGCCTGATGGATCGCCGCTTCGGTCAATGGCTGCCAGTGCAGCGTCTCCTCTTCCGGCGAGATACGCGTCATTAGGAACAGCGCTCCGGCCAGCGTCAGGGTGATAAACACCACGCCCGCCTGCTGCAGCGCGCGACGTTTCACCAGCCAGCCACACAACACCACGAGTAACACGCCCGCCAGCACCAGCGCGAAGGTGCAGCCCCAATGCGGCACCAGCAACGTCACCAGCCAGAAGGTGGCGAGCAGCATCAACAGGCCGAGCACGCTGCGCAGATGCAGCATCCAGCGCCCCGGACGCGGCAGGCAGCGCGCCATGCCCGGTAACGCCGCCACCAGCAACCATGGCAAACTCATGCCGACGCCGAGCGCGACAAACAGCAGCCACAGCTGCGGCAGCGGTGCCGTCAGCGCGTAAGCCACCGCCGTACCGAGAAACGGCGCGCTGCATGGCGTGGCCAGCAAGGTGGCAAACGCGCCCTGGCCGAAGTGACCGAGCAAGCCATCACCGCCCTGCGTCGCCAGTTTGGTATTCAAACCCGACGGCAAGCGGAAATGCAGCAGATCAAACAGGCTGGCGCTAAACAGGAACATCACCAGCACCATCACCAGCAGGAAGCCGCTGCTCTGGAACTGAATGCCCCAGCCCAGCGCCTGACCGCTGAGTCGCAGTCCCGTCATCAGCAGCGCCAATAGCAGGAAGGAGAAAATGATCCCGGCGCTGGAGGCGAGAAACTGCTGGCGCGTCTGACGCTGCGTTTGTCCTTGCTGCTGCACCAGGCTGCTGAGCTTGATCGCCAGCACCGGCAACACACACGGCATCAGGTTGAGGATCAAGCCGCCGAGCAGCGCCAGCAGCAACACCGACCATAAGGTTTGCGCCGCATCGCCGGACACCAGCGTTTCCGCGCCGATATTTATCGCGCTTTGCTGCGCAATGCCAGCATCCGCAACTACCAGCGACAGCGTTTTGCCGCGCAGATCCGGTGCCGCTTCGCCCCATTCATCGGTGACCGCTACGCGCGCGCTGAGCGTGTCGCCATTCACACGAATCGTCGGTGCCGCCAGCATGCTGCCCGGCGGATAATCGAAGAACAGTTCAGGTTGTTGCCAGCCGCCCTGACGCTGTGCGCGGATCTGCAATTCGCCATTTACAAAGCTGGCGTGGAGTTGATCGGTTAAGCCGCTAGCCGCCGGGATGCGCCCCATCGCCTCGGCGAAATCGCGGGCAAAATCGGCGTCTGCGGGCTGGGTCAGATCGAGGCTGAACGGGAAGTCGGTGAGGATGCAAACGTCGCTACAGGTTGAGAGCGTCAGCGTTCCCGCAAGTTGCTGGCTCGACAGTTTCGCGAGCTCGATCGGCAGCGTGATATCGCCTTTATAGCCTTGCGTGGTCAAGCCGCTGACGTCAAAACGCTCGGGCGCGGGCCAGAACCATTGCGCCTTGACCGCCGGGGTTTGCCAGCGGATTTCCGGCGCAACGCCGCCTTCGCCAGGCGTGCGCCAGTAGGTTTTCCAGCCGGATTGCAGGCGAATATCCAGCAGCAGTTGCTGATTATCGTTGTGGCTGGCGCTGCGCAAGCGCACTTCGGCGTGGCTGTTTTGCGCATTGCGCAGCCAGCCGGTGTCTGCCGCCTGCGCAGTGATTGCGCAGCTCGCCAGCAGGAGCAGCAGGCTCCTGATCAATACAGTCATGTGAATTCTCCAGTGAATAACAGGGTTTACGCGATGTAACGCGCAGGTGTTATTCCCGGAAGACGCAAAAGGTCAGATGCCGCCGTCGCAGAGGCGGAAACAGCGGTGCGCGGCGATAGCCGACGCAAGTGGTAGTTTGTGTGAAAGTGGCGATCAGTGCCAGCAGCAACAGCAGGAAAGGCAATGCGGTATCAAGGATTGGCGCGGCGGCACTCAGCGATTTGGCGCTTAGCGCACAGGGTTTTTCGCTGCCGCTGGCATCATCACTGCTGTTGGTGTGCGCGGACGCGCTGACCTGCGCTAAAGGTGCGGAAGGCAAATTGAAGCTGCGCTGGACGAGACAAAACGCCAGCACCAGACAAACCAGTGCCAGAATCCATTTTGCGCGTGATAGCGATATCGTCATGCCGCAGCCTCAGAGAAAAGTGCGGACATTTTAAGCATCTGCAGCAGAAACACCAAGCTTTGCTGTGTAAACTTTTGTCTTTGTGGTGCTCAACCCAGATCCAGCATCGTAGCGGCGCGATTTATCGCGCATCTCAACGAAGGCATATTACCCACCTAAACACGACGCAATAAATGGCGCCGCTACGATGATTGCGGCCATCAATATTTTATCGTTACACGGCGTTAAACAATATCATCCACCACGCCACCATCGACGCGCAGCGCGGCACCGGACGTCGCCGACGCCTGTTTCGAGCAAACATACACCACCATATTCGCCACCTCTTCCACCGTGGCGGCGCGCTGGATCACCGAACTTGGCCGCTGCACCATCACAAACTCTTTCGCCAGCTCTTCCAGCGGCTTACCGGTGCGCTTCACCTCATCTTCCATCATCGCGGCAAAGCCATTAGAGAGCGTTGGGCCGGGCAACACGCTGTTTACCGTCACGCCGCTGCCCGCCACCACTTTCGCCAGACCGCGCGCCAGCGACAGCTGCGCCGTTTTGCTCACGCCGTAATGCAGCATATCGGCGGGAATGTTCAAGGCTGATTCAGAGGAGATAAACACCACGCGGCCCCAACCACGCTTCACCATCTCCGGCAATAAAGCCCGCGACAGGCGCACGCCGGACATCACGTTGGTTTGCCAATAGGCGTCCCAGGTGTCGTCATCCACTTCATAAAAATCCTGCGGACCGTAAATCCCGGCGTTATTCACCAGAATATCGATTGGCGGCAAGCCGTTAAGCAGTTGCTTAACGCCCTGGGCACTGCCGAGATCGGCGATAAAGGTGTGAATTTTGGCGCCCGCCACTAATCCGTTGAGCTTCTCGCGCGCACGACTCACCGAGGCTTCACTGCGCCCGTTCAGCACCACTTCCGCCCCGCTGGCTGCCAGACCTTGTGCAATGGCAAAACCGATACCGCCAGTTGATGCGGTAACTAAGGCTGTTTTTCCGTGTAAATCGATATTCATCATGCTTTCCTCTGTGAGCGTAATCACAAAGCCTGGTTCAGGCAGGAGAAGATGCATTGACGAATCATGCGATGGCGCTGTCGGCTGCAGGGCTAATGTACGTTCAGCCTGCTGCCGACATTATTTAGCCCGAGGCCGATAAAGCCGGTTGAGCGCTGATCGGCAGCCGCAGTTGACGCTGCAACCAGGCGCAGGCTGCCGCCTGATCCGGATTGCGTGCGTTAAGCTGCAACACCGGACCCAGCGCCATCGGTTGGGCGGTTTCTGCTAACTTGCGCAGTTCTGGCAGATACTCCGCGCCCGGATGTCCCGGCATGCGATCGGTTAAACGAGCCTGATAACGCGCTACCGCCTCATCCGGCGTGATCGCCAGCCACAGCTCCAGCACCCGCGTCACGCCCGCCTGCTGCAATCCCTGCTGCAGCACCTCTTTCGGCTGGAAGCCAAACCAGGCATCGATGACATAGATACAACGCGTCGGCGCTTGCGCCACCACTTGCCAGATCGCCTGATACGCCGCACAACCTAACTGGCGATTGCGCAGGCGATCCACCGGCGCAAAGCTGGCCATAAACGGCTCTTTCAGGCTATCCAGCGTCAGCACCGGAAAGCCGAAATGCTCGGCCAGCGCGCGCGTTAGCGTGCTTTTGCCGGAAGCCGGAATGCCGTTCACCAGCACGACAATTTTCTCTTCAGTGTCGGTTGTCATAGGATTTCTATCACCTCCGCGGCACTGCTGGCCTTTCGCAGTCGCACCAGCGTCTCCTCATCCTCCAGCAGCGTAACAATCGCGCGGATGCCCTCTTCAATGTGGGCGTTACTGTCACGCGCACCGAACATAATCACGATGTCGGCTTTGTCACTGCCGTCGAATGAGATCGGCTCATCCAGCACAATCATGCTGAAACAATCTTTCAGCACGCCGGCCTCCGGCCGCGCATGGGGAATGGCGATGCCCTCCTCAAACACGTAATAGGCGCCATGCTCCAGCGTGTTAGCGATCACCGCTTCCGGGTAACTGGCTTTGATGTAACCGCCGTTCACCAGCGGCAGCGCCGCCAGCGCGATCACTTCGCGCCAATCCCTGGCGCTGATCCCCACCTGAATCGCACTTGCCTCCTGCAGCAGCTGTTTAATACTCATACTGCCTCCTTAAAACGATTTGCGAATGGTGTTACGCAGTTCATCAATTTTGACAAACAACGGATCAATTTCCTGACGATAGTGTCGACTTTTGGCAAAGATATTTAATGCACGATTATATTCCAGCATTAATTGTTTTTGCGTGTCTGCCGCCTGCGGATTACTAGCCAACTGTTGTTCCAGTTCGCTTATTTTCCGGCTGATGGTTTCAGCCTGAAGATCTATTTCCTGTGAATCCTGGCTCTTATTATCAGAGCCCTTTTTCAAGAATCCAAACATAGCATCTCCTGCCCCGAATGGCGCCGGGCACCTCAGGTTATTACGTCATGAGTAAGTCGGAATTAGCGGAACAGTTGAATCTTTTCTACCAGCACATTGGTCACGGCATCGTTGGCCGGCACAAGGAAATTACGCACGCTGTCGTTGACCTTGCCCTTTTCAAACGTCTGCTTGCAGTTTGCAACCCACTGCACATTCATCTCGGTGCCAACGTTGACTTTCTCAATCCCGCTGCGCACCGCAAGACGCATATCCTCATCGCTGACGCCGGTACCACCGTGCAGCACCAGCGGCGTTTTCGTAGCATCGGTAATTTCCGCGAGGCGCTGATGTTGAATATGGGCTTTACCGGTGTACAAGCCGTGCACCGTGCCGATGGAGATCGCCAGCATATCGACGCCGGTTTCATCGACAAAGCGTTTGGCTTCATCGACGGTGGTAAAAGCCGCATCGTTCATTTCCACCTCTTTACCATCTTCCGAACCGCCAATCGCGCCCAGTTCCGCCTCAACCGAAACCGCCAGCGGGCGCGCCATATCAATAACACGGCGCGTATTGGCGATGTTCTCTTCAATCGGCAAATGTGAACCGTCATACATAATTGAACTGAAGCCCGCATCCAGCGCGGTTTGGATAGCGTCTAAATCCGAACAGTGATCGAGGTGCAAACAGGTCGGCACGTTACGGCTTTCCGACAATGAGCGAATCGCATCTACCAATAATTTATGTCCGAGATATTTGGCGGTTCCGGTTGAGATCTGAATCATTAATGGGCTATTCGTTTTCTCCGCTGCTTTAAAAAAGGCGGGCAACATTTCCAGGCAGTGCAAATTAAAGGAACCGAGCGCTTTAAATTCACGTTCTTTAGCCACCTGTAACAGATCGGTAAAGTTATAAAGTTTCATGGAGCTTTTCCTCATGGGATTTAGACTTGGTGGATTTTCCGTTAACAAACCAGGCGATGAGAGTAATAAAGGCGATAAACAGCGCGACGAACAGCCAGTTATTCTGGAATGCATGGCCGAGCACCAGGCCGGTACTGATGACATCCGAATCACTGAAGGTGACGCCGGTAAAACCGTAGCTTTCCAGCATCGGCACCAGAATCGCCGGCAGGAAGGTAATGAACAGACCGTGCACGAAACCGCCAATCATTGCGCCGCGACGCCCACCGAGCGCATTACCGAACACGCCTGCGGTGCCACCGGCAAAGAAGTTAGTCAGCAATCCTGGCAGAATCATCGCCAGACCGAACATCGGGAACACCAGCATGCCAACCACCGAACCCAGCGTGGTGGCGAGGAAGCCGACGATCACCGCGTTCGGGGCGTACGGGAACATCACCGGGCAGTCGAGCGCCGGTTTTGCATCCGGCACCAGACGCATGGCGATACCACGGAAAGCCGGCACCAGTTCATTCAGCAACAGACGCACGCCGCTATACAGCACGAACACACCGCACACGAACTGAATCGACTGCATAAAGGCGTACATCAGGTAGTTCATGCCGTTGCTGTACTGGCCGATAAATTCCGGACCGGCGGCGACCGCAGGGATCAGGTACATCGGCACCATCACCACCGCCATCGACAGATAGGTGTCCTGCAGGAATTTAAAGTTGTCGGGCAGTTTGAGATCTTCGGTGGAGCGCGACCCTTTGCCCACCACCTTTGCCACCGCCGCCGTCAGCAGATAGCCAATAGTGCAGAAGTGCCCGAGCGCCACGTCGTCAGAATCGGTGATGCGGCGCACCACCGGTTGGGCCAGTGCAGGCATCACCACCGCCATAATGCCGCCAAAAATGCCGCCGGTAAGGATCAGAGGTAAACCTGTCAGCCCCGCTTTATAGCCAATCACCGCACCGATGGTCGCCATCCACAGCAGCGCCTGTCCGGTAAGGAAGATGTATTTGAACGGTGTCAGACGCGCAATGATGATGTTGACGATAAAGATCACCAACAGCGTCAGCGCCACTTCTGAACCCAGCTCGCGGTTTGCTAACCCGGCAATGGCGGCAACGTCGGTGATATAACCCTGCATGCCAAAGCCGTGGGTGAAAATGGTGTTCAGGAAGGTCAGCGTACCGACAATAATGTTGATACCGGCCATCATAATTAAGAAACCGAGCAGGGTTTTAAAGGTGCCTTCCACCACCTTGCCCGCCGATTTTTTTTGCAGTAGCAGACCAATCAGGGCAATAAAGGCGATCAGTATCGATGCCTGCCCCAATAAGTCTTTTACCAGGAAGTCGATGACACTATTCATGATTAGCAACCTTTAAGTTACGTTCTTTCATAAACGCCACGATTTTCTCTTCAATTTCTGCTTTGTCGGTCAGCTTATTGAGAATAATCACCCGTTTGATCTGTTCCGGGCTGGCATCGGCATTTAACACATCAGCAAAGGCTTTCTGAGTTAAAATCATGTCGGATTTAAAGGCGTTGGCTTCAGAAATGGTGGTGTGATCAATATCAGCATCAATTTCGAGTTTCTTTAATACTGACTTGGCGCTCATTTCAATCGCAAAGCTTGAACCCAAACCACATCCACAGACACATAATATTTTCAGCATGGCTATTTCCTCACAGAATTTGCAGTTGTTTAGCGAGTTTATAATGATGCCCTTCCGTATCGACCAGGCGTTTTTTCATGCTTATTAAATCAATCGGAATCGGTCGATTACTGCCATTAATAATCACCGCTTTATTGCGCATTCCCGACTGAATACAACGCGCGACTTCACTGGCCATAATGGTGCCCTGATAAATCTCTTCACAGGTAGGATCGCCATTACGCAGGCCATAACCGATAATCGTTTTACGAATACGCACACCAATTAACGGTTCAATTTGTTTAATTAAGGTATCGATAGCGCCCTGAAAGCCCGGCGAATATTCACGGGTATAGCCTTCCGAGCACAAAATTATCACGCTGTTCTGGGCCGCCAGCCGCTGCGTGATGCGTTCCGCCAGCTCCTGCGGTGCAATCTGGCATTCCGGTATCAGCGCGAAATCGGCATTGGATTTGATCGCTGACTGCAAGGTTAATTCACCGCAATAACCGCCCAGCAGCTCCACCATAAATACACGACCGGTTAAGGCGCGGCCGGTATTACGTAACTTCGCCACCTCTTTTAACACCTGCTCACAGGCGGTGGAGAAACCGATGCTGTAATCACTGCCAAAGACATCGTTATCGATGGTCATGCCGACGCCAAAACAGTTGACACCAAATTCGCTCAGCGTATGCAGGAATTGTAATGAACCATCTCCGCCCGCCATAATTAATACATCGATGCGCAGCGATTTAAGGTGTTTGGCGATCATCTCATATTCCGGGCGAATTAATTTCCTGCTGGTTCGTCCCGATTGCATCACCGGAATAGCGGCGATGGCGTAATCCACTAAATCACGTTGGGATATTTCCTGATGATTGTTTTCCAGCAAGCCTGGAATACCACCATTAAATAACACCATTTCCGCTTGAGTTAAGCGCGATATTTGATACACAAAGTTATTAATCCCGGTGACATCGCCACCGCTGATCACCATGCCAATTCTCATTGTCATCATCCTTTATGCTGTGCGTCTGGAATTCATTCTTCCGATTAACCGCATTGTTATTTGCAACGAATGTCACACTTTTGCGATGAATTTCCCGAGTGAGATAATTGACAGCATCCAACAAAGGCTTATTTTTGTGATATAAATCACATGGCATTTTTCACCTTAAAACCTTAATAACAAATAAAATCATAGGTTTATATTTATTTTGCGCAGTAAAATCAGCAAGCCAAATAAACGCGCCCTTGGCGATTTTTATTTCGATCTATTTTGTGATTTTCCGCGCATTTTTATCGGTTCCTGCCGGTTATTCCGTAAAGTAAAAAGGGATAATGATTCCGTGCGTTATTTACGCGTCAGGGCCAGTGAATGATTGACTCAGTGCAGCTGCGCTTGTCCAATACCGTGGCAGATAAAGAATAAAGAAGAGAAAAATGAGCATGCAGAAGGATATGTTGCGGAAGTTGGCCGCGGTGGTGGGTGACAAACAGTTATTAACCCATGCGGATGATAAAGCCTGGTACATAAAGGGGTTCCGCGTCGGGCGCGGTGACGCGCTGGCGGTGGCGTTACCGCAAACCTTGTTGCAGCTGTGGCAAACGCTGCAGGTGTGCGTGGCGCACGATGTGATTGTGTTGATGCAGGCGTCAAATACCGGCGTCACCGGCGGCTCAACGCCCGACGGCAATGATTACGACCGCGATATCGTGATCATCAGCACCCGCCAGCTCAAAGGCGTGCAGGTGATCGATCAGGCGCGCCAGGTGATCGCCTTCCCCGGCACCACCTTGACCGAACTGGAGCACACCTTACAGCCGCTCGGTCGAGAGCCGCACTCGGTGATTGGATCATCCTGCATCGGCGCGTCGGTGGTCGGCGGGATCTGTAATAATTCCGGTGGCTCGCTGATTCGGCGCGGCCCCGCGTTTACCGAAAAATCCTTGTTCGCCCGTATTCATGAGGATGGTCGCTTAGAGATGGTTAATCACCTCGGCATCGAGTTGGGCGACACGCCAGAAGTGATGCTGGCAAATCTCACGCAGCAGCAGTATCAAACCGGCGAGCAAGCCGACTGGCAGGGTAAAATCTGGGCCGATGACTACGCCGACCGCTTACGAGATGTGACCGCGGATTCCCCAGCACGCTTCAATGGCGATCTGCGCTACCTGCACGACAGCTCGGGCAGCGCCGGTAAAGTGGTGGTTTTCGCTGTACGCTTGCCCACCTTCGAAGCCAGCGCCGGCAGCGACACCTTCTACATCGGCACTAACAATGAGAACGTGCTGGTGGCGCTGCGCCGTTTCCTGCTAACCGAAATGAGCGAACTGCCGCTGCAGGCGGAATATATCCATCGCAATGCCTTCGATTTAACCGTGCGCTACGCCAAGCATATGTATCTGGCGATTCGCAAACTGGGCCCGCAGGCCATTCCGCAGATGATGGCCAATAAAGCCAAATGGGATGTGCGCGTCAGCCACCTGAAATTCCTGCCGCGCAATTTTGTTGATCGGGTGCTGCAATTCTTCAACCAGCTGACGCCGAGCTTTATCGCGCCGCGCATCATGGATTACCGCAGCGAGTATCAACATCATCTGATGATCAAAGTGGAGTCGCCGCAAACCGCCGAGTTGCAGAGTTTACTGCAGCAATTCTTTGCTGAGCAGCAAGGCGGCTTTTTCCGCTGCAATGCGCGTGAAGCGGCAGATGCGTTTTTGGTGCGTTTCGGCGTGGGCGGCTGCACCATTTCCTACTGCGACGCGCTGGGTTACAACCCCAACGAGCGGCTGGTAGCCTTCGATGTGGCGCTGCGCCGTAATGACGATGCATGGCGTTTGACGCTGCCCGATCATCTGGCGGCGCAGGTACAGGTTGATTCGTGCTGCGGGCACTTCTTCTGCTTCGTCAATCATCAGGATTACGTGCTGAAACCCGGCTACGACGCAAAAGTGTTTAAGGAAGAGGTGAAACGGTATCTGGAACAGCGCGGCGCGAAATATCCCGCCGAGCACAATGTTGGGCACCTTTATCAGGCGTCGTGTGAGCATGTCGCGCACTGGAAACAGCATGATCCCACCAACAGCTGTAATCCAGGGATTGGTAAAACAAGTAAGAAGAAGTTTTGGCGGGAGATGTAGCATCGCACGTAGAGTGCGCATTCATGCGCACTCGGTCACCATAAATAGCGACCCTACGTAATGACGAATGATTTCACGTACGTTTCGGTTGAATCTTTCAGCTTTGATTAACCAAAATCAACCAGCGATGCCGTTCGCGCAGCAGACGCTGATGCAGTTGCTCGAGTTGCTGCAGCGTTAGTGCCTGAATAGCCGCGCGCTTGAGAGTGGCCAGGCCGTGCTGCTGGCGCAGAGTTTCGAGTGCGGCCTCGCCATTATCTTTGCTTACGCACTGCGTCATTAAGCTCGCCTGCCATGCCGCCAGCTTTTGCGGCGAGATTGCCGCGATCTCGGCGACCATCTCACGCATAAAGCGTTTGCAATGACCCAGCAGCGCGCGCCAGGAGATATCCGGTGATTGCAGCGCCAGCATCAAGCCATCCACATCCGCCACCCGCTGATAGCGCGCCGACACCACATAGCCAATTTGATGATCCACGCGCAACCGCTGGAAGAAGCGCGTTTCCAGCATTAGCGCCAGCACGCGTAAAGCGGCCAGGCTGGCATCATCGGCCTGCGGTAACGGCATAAACAGCAGCAGCGCCTGATCGCGCCCGTCGCAGGCGATGGGCACGATGCCGTGTTGCAGTCGTGCCGGCGGCGTGTCGCGCGCCAGATCCGGCGTAAAATCGCTGAGCAGATGCGCCACGCGCTGGCTTAATGCGGTATTGGTGCCGCACCATGCCGCCAGCCATTGTGGCGCGGGTAATGGCTTGATCAAGCGAGTGGGCAACGCGGCGAGCGATTGACGAATCACAATCGAAGGGGTATTCGCTGCGGGTTGCGCCAGCATCGGCGTGTTCAGCGCCAGTAATGCCTGATGCACGCTAAACAACGCGCGATCGGCGGATGCAGGCAAATTGAGCAGCAGCTGCCAGCTGGCATGCGTCTGTTGCCAGCTGCCGTTGCCACCCGCGTGGCGCAATTCCGCCAGCAACGGGCGTAACTGGCGCTGCCGCGACTGCGCGTCTTCCTCACTCAAGGTCTGATAAAACGCCGGACGCAGCAGCAGCGTTTCAACCTGTTTTACCGGTGCAATCAGCGGCAACGGCTGCGCCACGGGCGAGAGACGAGGGAGCGGAACAGCGGCTGAAGCAGGATAGAAGTGAAACGCTGCGGGTTTGGTCGCAGCCAACGACGGCGGCAGCCACTCGGCCAGTTGCAAGGTAAAGCCCTGCGTGTGATGCGGTGCGCCGTCAATCTGTTGCTGCGTGAGCAGACGCGTGCGCGGACAATTTGGCAACGCTGCGGCAAAATCCGTGAAGTTGTCTGGCAGCGCGCAACCCGGCGCGAAGCCCAACGCCCGGCCGCGCAACTGTTCCAGCGGCGACAAGGTCGCGAAATCCTGCTGCGCGAGCTGTGCGTAGTGCTGCAGCTGAAGCGCCGTACTTTCAGCTAACGCAGCCAGATGCTGCCAAACGCGTTGCTCAATCTGTTGTGCCTGCGCCGGGGAAATGCGCCTGGCGCTAAAGCGCAGCGCCAGTAACGCTTGTTGCTCATCTTGCCATAACCAATGCGCATCAAAGGTTTCGCATAACGCCTCAGCGCGCAACTGCGCCAGCAAGCTGCCGGGCGCTTCGTCCTGCCAGAAAGCTGTTAATAAGGTGACATTGTCACGCACAGTCTGCTCATCGCCCGCCACCAACATCGTCAGCCAGAAATTTTCTTCACCGGCTAATTGCAATAAACGATCGCCTTGCAACAGCGTCGCTTCAACAGGCGCAGCGCGTTCTCCACCCGCCAGCAAACTGCCGCCGAAGCGTGCCGCCAGCTGTTCGAGCTCATCCAGTGATTGCGGGCCTTGCAGCCAAAGTTCCATGTTTTCAGCACGATAGAAACGGCGATGAAAATCGCGTAGTGTGAACTGCAACGCCGTGACATTGTCACCAAAAGCCTGCCGACTGCCGACGCGGAAACGCTGGAAACGTCCCGGCAACTTTTCCAGCATGGCAGCTTCACTCAGCGTGTCGGCATGGTTTTGCAGCAGTTGATACTCAGCCTCAATTACCGCCGCTTCCTGCTGAATGGCCTGCGCCGTCAGCAACGGTGCCGCTAACATGTCACACAGCCGCTGCACGCCCGCTGACAACGCTGCGGCTGGGAGCTGAAAGAAATAGGCGCTGCGGCTCAACTGCGTGGTGGCGTTCACCTGGCCGCCCTGCTGCTGCAGCCAAGGCATCAGGCGATCGTCGCCGTGAAAAGCTTCGCTGCCGCAAAACAGCAGATGTTCCAGCAGATGTGCCAAACCCGGCCAGCGATCCGCTTCATCCAGACTGCCGGCCTGCACGCGCATCAGCGCCGCCGCCTCATGCGCGTCGGGCTGATGATAAAGATGGCAGCGCAGGCCGTTGGCGAGCGTGAGCTGGCGCGCGTGCATCAGGTGACGCGCTGCTTAAAGATTAGTTCGGAGTTGCTGCGATTGCGGAACTGCAGCTGCTGGATTTTGATGTCGCTGCAGTTGGCTTCACGTCGTGCTTCGAGGATCTTGCCGTGATGCGGCGATTTGCTGCACACCGGATCGGTGTTATCGGCATCGCCGGTCAGCATAAAGGCCTGACAGCGACAGCCGCCAAAGTCTTTCTCTTTCTCATCGCAGGAGCGACAGGGTTCCGGCATCCAGTCAAAGCCGCGATAGCGGTTAAAACCAAACGAGTTGTACCAGATGTCGTCCAGCGTGCGCTCCAGCACCGACGGGAACGCAACCGGCAGCTGACGCGCGCTGTGGCACGGCAACGCGGTGCCGTCAGGCGTGACGCTGAGGAAGATCGATCCCCATCCGCCCATGCAGGGTTTTGGCCGCTCTTCGTAGTAATCCGGCGTCACGAACAGCAGATTGGTGAGATTGCCGCTGGCGCCCATGCGCTGACGATAATCGGCCACCACCGCTTCGGCGTTGGCGATTTGCTCGCGCGTCGGCAGCAATCCTTCACGATTGAGCTGCGCCCAGCCATAGAATTGGCAAGTCGCCAGCTCGACATCGTCGGCTTCCAGTTCGATACAGAGATCGATGATTTTGTCGATCTGGTCGATGTTATGGCGATGCAGCACGAAATTCAGCACCATCGGATAGCCGTGCGCTTTCACCGCTTTCGCCATCTCCAGCTTCTGCTGGAAGGCCTTTTTTGACCCGGCCAGCGCCGCGTTCAGCGTTTCATCGCTGGCCTGGAAGCTGATCTGGATATGATCGAGTCCGGCGTCAGCAAAAGCGTCGAGTTTTTTCGCCGTCAGGCCGATGCCGGAGGTGATCAGGTTGGTGTAGAAACCGAGATCGCGCGCGGCGCGAATCAGCTCCGGCAGGTCTTTACGGGTTAGCGGTTCGCCGCCGGAAAAACCGAGCTGCACGCTGCCCATGGCGCGCGCCTGACGAAACACCTCAATCCACTGTTCGGTGGTCAGCTCTTTCTCCTGCTGGGAAAAATCCAGCGGATTGGAGCAATACGGACACTGCAGCGGGCAGCGATAGGTCAGTTCTGCCAGCAGCCACAGCGGTGGCGTCACGCTTTTACTCGGGTTCACGACACTGTATCCATTTTTGTTCGATGGCGGATTGCAGGAACTCTTTGACGTCGTCGCCGACACCGCCCGCGTCCGGAAAACGCGCATCCAGCGTGGCAACGATCGCCGCCACATCCTGTTTGCCATCCACCAGTTCGAGGATCGCCACGGCGGTCTCGTTCAATTTGGCCATGCCTTCCGGATAGAGCACCACATGGCTATCCTGCGCCGCTTCCCACTGCATGCGGTAGCCGCGACGGAAAGCCGGAATCACATTATCTTTCATGTTGTTATACCAGTCTTGTGCTGTGCCAGGACACCTGATCGGTGACCGTATGATAAGGCGGACGTTGCAGCGCATACGCCATGGTCATGGCATCGAGCATGGTCCAGAGAATATCGAGTTTAAACTGCAGGATCTCCAGCATGCGGTTCTGCTGTTCGGCGCGGGTAAACACCTCAAGCGCCAGCGCCAGCCCATGCTCCACATCGCGGTTCGCCTGGCTCAAACGGCTGCGGAAGTAGAAATAGCCTTCCTCTTTGATCCACGGATAGTGCTGCGGCCAGCTGTCGAGACGCGACTGATGAATCTGCGGCGCAAACAGCTCGGTGAGCGAGCTACAGGCCGCTTCCTGCCAGTTAGCACGGCGCGCGAAGTTCACGTAGGCGTCCACCGCAAAACGCACGCCCGGCAGCACCAGCTTCTCTGACAGCAACACGTCACGTTCCAGCCCCACCGCCTCACCCAACTGCAGCCAGGCTTCAATCCCGCCTTCGTGACCGTTGCTGCCGTCGTGATCGAGGATGCGCTGTACCCATTTACGCCGCGTCGCCGCATCCGGGCAATTCGCCATGATCGCCGCATCTTTCAGCGGAATGTTGGTCTGATAATAGAAGCGGTTCGCCACCCAGCCCTGAATCTGCTCGCGCGTCGCCTCGCCATTGTGCATGGCAATGTGATAAGGGTGATGAATGTGGTAGAACGCGCCTTTGTCGCGCAGCGCCTGCTCAAACGCGGCGGGCGATAATGCTTCGGTGATGATCACGATGCAAACTCCTGCAGATGAATCGCCATGCCATCCCAACTCACTTCAATGCCCTGCTGCGTCAAATAGGCGCGCTGCGGCGATTGCTCATTAAGGATCGGATTGGTGTTGTTAATGTGAATCAAAATCTTGCGTTTGGCCGGCAGCGCAGCCAGCAACGCCATTAAACCTTGTTCTTCGGCCAGCGCTAAGTGGCCCATCGCTTTGCCGGTATTTTTGCCAACGCCGGTGGCGAGCAGCTCGTCGTCCTGCCACACCGTGCCATCAATCAACAGGCAATCGGCTTTTTGCAGCCACGGCATGATCACCGCATCCGGCTCGCCGAGTCCCGGCGCGTAGAGCAGCGTTTGGCCGTTGGCGGTGTTTTCAATGAACAGCGCCACGTTGTGGCCCGGCAGCGGGCGATCGCGATACGGCGAATACGGCGGCGCGTTGCTGAGAATCGGAATCGCGGTGAACTGCAAACTGTGGCAGACATCGACGCGGAACGGCTCCAGCGGCGTTAATGCATGATGCTGCAAGCCGCCATTCCAGTGCTGCAACATGGTGAAAATCGGGAAACCGCTGGTGAGATCGCCATGCACTTCCGGCGTGCACCACACCTGATGCGGACAGCCTTCGCGCAGGCTCAACAAGCCAGTGGTGTGATCGATTTGGCTGTCGGTGAGAATGATGCTGCCAATCGCCGTGCCGCGCAGCACACCCTTTTTGATCAGTTCTGGCGTGTGGGCAATTTGCTGGCTGATGTCCGGCGAGGCGTTGCACAGCACCCAATCTTCACCGTTGTCGCTGACAATGATCGAAGATTGGGTGCGCGCCTGCGCCTGAATGCTGCCGTTACGCAGGCCGCTGCAATTGGCGCAGTTACAGTTCCACTGCGGGAAGCCGCCGCCCGCCGCTGAACCGAGGACTTTAATAAACATGAACGTTGACCAAAGAGAGAAAACAAAATGCCCGCACGAACGGCGGGCAGAAGTCTTAGCGGTTGGAGATGTACAGAGTCACTTCCAGGCCCAGACGCAGGTCAATAAACGCAGGTTTTTTCCACATAATGGTCTTCCTCATAAAACAAAAACGCAGAGAAATCTCTGCTGAAGAGGATTGCGGCTGTGACTTAGATCACATCGCAATCCGTACGCGCGCAGATGTTGCGCCAATGTAGCGAGCAGATCAACCCTGATTCGGTAAGGGAATGGTGCTAATCCTGCCAAATTTGTTGCAACACGCGCTGCCAGTTGCCCCATGCAAGCTGCTCAAGTGCTGTTTGATCGTAGTCGAACGAACGCAACAACGCATAAAGATGCGGTAATCCGCTCACATCTTTCAGCGCCTCAGGCACGCTGATGCCATCAAAATCGGAGCCCAGCGCCACATGATCGCGGCCCATTATCGCGATCAGGTGCTCAACATGTTTAACAATTTCGATCAATGCGGTGTCGCTGTCGCGTTTTCCGTCGCTGCGCAGAAAAGCGTTGCCAAAATTCACGCCCACCACGCCGCCGCTGTCGCGAATGGCGCGCAGCTGATCGTCGGTCAGGTTGCGCGGTTGCGCGCAAAGCGCGTGCGCATTGGAGTGCGTCGCCACCAGCGGCGCGGTTGACAGGCGCGCGGTGTCCCAGAAGGCTTTCTCGTTCATGTGCGACATATCGATCAGCATGCGATGGCGATTGGCAGCGGCGATCAGCTGCTCACCTTGTTCGGTCAAGCCTGGCCCGCTGTCCGGTGAGTTGGGGAATGATCCGCTGACGCCTTCGCCAAAGCGATTGGGCAGATTCCAGAACGGCCCGATGCTGCGCACGCCCGCCTGGTAAAACGCATCAAGCGCTTCACCCTCGCCATCAAACCCGTCTGCGCCCTCAATATGCGCCACCAGCGCCAGCACGCCATCAGCGCGACAGGCGGCAATATCAGCGGTGTTAAGGCATAACCGCGCCCGCCCATCAGATTGCGCCGCCAGCGTTTTCAGGATGTCGAGTTGCTGCCAGAGAATCGCCAGCGGTTCGAGATTTTCCTCCGCTCGCTGCGGCGCGACCTCTTTGACATAGCGCGCTGGCGGCACAAACATCGCGAACAGCCCACCGGCAAAACCGCCCTGCTGCATGCGCGGAAAATCCAGATGGCCCTTTTCGATGCCGTGAAAAAAGGCCTGCGCCGGATCCTCGCGATGATGCAGCCACAGATTGAGAAGCAGGTCGTTATGACCGTCGAAGGTTTTTAGCAACATGAGGGGATCTTTGACGAAACAACATGGCGCCATGCTACGCGCGCGCTGCTGTTTCGCCAAATGCGGGCGCACAAAGGGTTAGTTCTGCGCAACCTTTAAGCCGTGATAAAAAGTCGGTTTCACATCAAGATGCTGCTGGATCAACCCGTATTTCTGGTAGAAATCGGCGGTCTCCTGCTGCTGGGCGATGGTGGCATCATCAATGCTCTGCCAGTGCGATTTGCGGCGTGAGAAGGATTTCGCCGCCGCCTCTTTCGGGAAGCCGATGATTTTTGCCAGCGTGGTGGAGTACTCATCGACATGACTGTTGGCCCAGCGATCGGCGGCGGCTAAGCGATTGACGTAATCCTGCAGCGCCGCGCGTTTGGCTTCATCGTTTAGCGCGGCGTCGGTGGCGGCGAGGAAGCTGTTGCCGCTGGACAGGCCAACGCCGTTCACCAGCACGCGTCCGGTGTGGGTCACTTCCGCCAGCGCGGTATAAGGATCCCACGTTGACCAGGCATCCACCGAGCCATTTGCCAGCGCGATGCGCGCATCCGCCGGCGTTAAGAAGCGCCAGTTAACCTCTTTATCACTGACGCCCGCCTGCTCCAGCGCTTTGAGCGCCTCAAAGTGACCAATCGATCCGCGTCCGGTAGCGATGTTTTTGCCCTTTAGCTCAGCAACGGTTTTGATGGGTGAATCCGGGCTGACCAGCACCGCCAATCCTTCGGGCACCGATTTGCTCACCGCCACCGCTTTCACCTGCGAACCGGCCGCCAGCGAGAACAGCAGCGGCGCATCGCCAATAATACCGGCATCCACCGCACCGGCATTTAGCGCTTCCGCCAGCGGTGCCGCCGCCGGGAACTCGGCCCATTCGATTTTATAATTGAGGTTGTTCAACTGCTGCGCCGCTTCCATTTCGGCGTGCATATTTCCCTTTTGATCGGCAATGCGCAGCGTCACGGTTTCTGCCGCCGCCGCGCCGCTGGCTGCCACGATTAATAGTGCCAAAGCTGCTCTTTTCATTGTGTTTTATCTCATCGCGCAAAACCCCAGCCTAACCCGGGCGCGCCAAATGACCGATGCCGATTTCGCATGAGATATGCCGCGTGGCGCATAAAGACTGTGCATGCAATCACCGCAATTATCGTAGCCGCGCAATTTATTGCGCAATGTCGGGAGGAGCGCGGTGTCGCCTGAAAAATGCGCGATCAATCGCGCCGCTACAGAGTGTGCGCGCAAGTGTCTGAACCCGGTTGTCACTTTTGCGCGAATGATTGTCAGCAATGCGCGAGCCGCGCCACGCGATGCTGGGCGAGACTGAACGCCACATTACAAGGAGATCGTTATGCTCACGCAACCCGCTACAAAATACCGCCCGTTTCCGGTTATCGACTTACCCGATCGTCAGTGGCCCTCGCGCCAACTGACGCAGGCACCGCGCTGGCTCTCTACCGACTTACGCGACGGCAATCAGGCGCTGGCGACACCAATGGACAGCACGCGCAAGCTGGAGTTCTGGCAACTGCTGCTGCGCTGTGGCTTTAAGGAGATTGAGGTGGCCTTTCCGGCGGCATCGCAGACCGATTTTGATTTTGTCCGTTTGCTGATTGAGCAGAAGCACATTCCAGACGATGTGGCGATTCAGGTGTTGACCCAGGCGCGCAGCGATCTGATTGATCGCACCTTCGACGCGCTGCGTGGCGCGCCGAACGCCATTATTCATCTCTACAACGCCACCGCGCCGCTGTTCCGCGAGCGCGTGTTCCGCCAGAGCAAAGCCGAGATTATCGAACTGGCCTGCGCCGGTGCGCGTCAAATTCGCGCCCGTTGCGAAGCGCAAAAGGATACCGCGTGGACCTTCGAGTATTCGCCAGAAACCTTCTGCTTTACCGAACCGGAGTTTGCGCTGGAGATTTGCGAAGCGGTGGCGGCGATTTGGCAACCGGGCCCGGCGCGTCCAATGATCATCAACCTGCCCGCGACCGTCGAAGTGAACACGCCGAACGTCTATGCCGATCAGATTGAGGTTTTCTGTCGCCACTTCAGCCAGCGATCGCAGCTGTCGATCAGCGTGCATCCGCATAACGATCGCGGTACCGGCATCGCCTGCGCCGAGCTGGCGCTGCTGGCGGGTGCCGATCGCGTGGAAGGCTGTTTGTTTGGCAACGGCGAGCGCACCGGCAACGTCGATATCGTTACGCTGGCGCTCAATCTCTACACTCAGGGCATCGCGCCGCAGCTCGATTTCAGCGATATCCAGCAGGTGCTGGAAGTGGTGACGCGCTGCAACCAGCTGCCAGTGCATCCGCGTCATCCGTATGCCGGTGAACTGGTGTTTACCGCCTTCTCCGGTTCGCATCAGGATGCGATACGCAAAGGCTTTGCCGCCCGTGCTGAGCGTGAAGAAGCAATCTGGCAGATGCCGTATCTGCCGCTCGATCCGCTGGATATCGGCTGCAGCTACGAAGCGGTGATCCGCGTTAACAGTCAATCGGGTAAAGGCGGCGCCGCCTGGCTACTGGAGCAGAATCACGGTCTGCAGCTGCCGCGCGGCTTGCAGCAGGATTTCAGCCGTCTGGTGCAACAGCAAACTGACCAGCACGGTCAGGAGATGACCCATCACGCGCTGTGGCAGTTGTTTTGTCAGCATTACGGCTTAACGCAGCCCGTGCGTTGTTTGCTGGAAGCGGAAAGTCACAGCGACGATAAAGGCGAAACGCGCCTTAGGGCGCGGCTGCAACAGGGCGCGCAGCAGTTGATGCTGGAAGGTAAAGGCAACGGCTTGCTCTCAGCCGCCGTTGCCGCGCTGCGTCAGCGCTATGACGTAATCATCACCATTGAGGATTATCACGAACACACGCTGGGCAAACGCAGCGACAGTCGTTCGGTGACCTACATCAGTTGCATTAATGCACGCGGGGAACGCGCATGGGGCGTAGGCATTGATAATGATGTGGCGCGCGCTTCACTGCAGGCGCTGCTCAACGCAGCGCACGCTTTTCTGCCGCAGGAAAGTAGTTCGCTGGCGTGACGCCGAGCACGCGGCGAAACATCGCGCTGAAGGCGCTCGGGCTGTCATAACCGAGATCGAGCGCCACCGTCAGCACGCTATCGCCCTGCGCTAAGCGGGTTAACGCCACGCTCAGTCGCGCGCGGCGCACCCAGTCGCTGAATTGTAACCCGGTTTCGCGACTGAAATGGCGCGCCAGCGTGCGTTCGGCCACGCAGAGTTGCGTAGCCGCGCGGGCCAGCGTCCAGTTTTCCCCGGGCGCTTGCTGGATCTGCTGGCACAAACTCAGCAGCCGCTCGCTCTCCGGCAGCGGCAGACCAAACGGCAGCACATCCATCACGCGGATCTCATCGAGGATCAGCTCGTAAATCCGCTCGGCGCGGCTACCGGGAACGTACTGCTCCGGCAGCGCCAGCGCGCTGACAATCAACTCACGCAGCAGCGGCGAAATCTGCACCACCTGACAACTGGCGGGCAGATCGGCGCGCGCCAGCGGATCCACAAACAGCGTGCGTGCGGCCACCGCGCCAACAATGTGCAGCGCGTGACGCGTCCCCGCCGGCAGCCAGACGCCGCGACTCGGCGGCACAATCCAGCTGCCGTGCTGCGTTTCCACTTTCACCACGCCGCTCAGCGTGTGGATCAGCTGGGCGCAAGCGTGGTGATGCCACGGCTCCGCGTCGCCATGCGCATAATCGTGCGCATAGGGCACCAGCGGACGATAGGCGAAGTCGAAGTTGAGCCGCGCACTCATGTTAGCGTTTCAGATATTGATAAACCGCCGCCAGATCCTGCTCGCCGTAACCGGCATCTACCGCTTGCTGCCAGACATCCACAATGTTTTCCAGCGCCGGCAGTTTGCTATCGCCCGCCGCATCCAGCGCCAGTTTGGCGTCTTTCAGCGCCCACACCAGATGCATCTGCGGCGTGAAATCGCCGCTGGCAATCATGCCAAGTTT
This sequence comes from Pantoea endophytica, assembly GCF_002858935.1. Classification (GTDB taxonomy): domain Bacteria; phylum Pseudomonadota; class Gammaproteobacteria; order Enterobacterales; family Enterobacteriaceae; genus Pantoea; species Pantoea leporis. Next base: position 548,884 of record NZ_PJRT01000033.1, read on the forward strand.
CATTTTGGCGTACGGTGCCGCCAGCGGACCGCCATCCAGCACTTTCCACAGATCGTCGGTGCTGAAACCAAACTCTTCCGCCAGACGCGTACTTTCCGCCAGACTCTGCATCAGACCAATCAGCCAGCTATTCACCACCAGCTTCATGCGCGAACTGGCGCCCGCCTCGCCCAGCCATTGCGTGCCTTTACCGATCGCGGCGAACACCTGCTCGGCGGCCTGCGCGTTGCTCTGATCGCCGCTGGCCATCACCAGGATTTGCGCATTCTCTGCTGGCGCTTTGGTGCCGGAAACCGGTGCATCGATAAACACCACGTCCGGACGCGTGCTTTTGAATTGCGCGATCAGTTGATCGGTGGCGGCCACGCCGATGGTGCCCATCTGGCAAATTGTCGCACCCTGCTTGAGCGCGGAGCTGGCGTCGTTCAGCGCCTGACGCGTGGTATCGCCGTCGGCCAGCATGGCGATCACCACATCCGCGCCACTCACCGCTTGCGCAGCGCTGTCGGCCAGCGTGATACCTGCATCCAGCAGATCTTCGCCTTTGGCACGCGTGCGGTTCCAGCCGCGCACCGTGAAGCCTTTTTTCAACAGGTTAGCGGCAAACGCATGCCCCATCGCGCCCAATCCCAGTACCGCGACCACAGGTTGTTGGCTCATCATTCCCTCTCTTTTGTGCCTTAAGACAAAACCGCCAGACTGACAGAATTTCCCTGACGCAGCCAGGCCAGAGATGCGATGAAAAAACATTTTCAACGCCGCAATGATGAATAATCCGTCATACTATTTACGCTTTTCAAACAAATGATAAAACGATTAACATACGCGCCATTAATGTTCCATTCGGTACATTCCACGCCCTTTTTACGGTCTTTCATAATGAAAATAGCTTTACTGCGACAGGCTTCGCTGCTGATGCTGCCTGCGATGTTACCGGTCTCGGCGCTGGCGGCAAACGCGGCCAGCAACACCATGGTGGTGAGCGCGGCGCCGTCCGCATCCGGACTGTCTGAACTGGATACGCCAGCGGCAGTTAGTGTGGTGTCCGGCGACGATATGCGCCACGCGGCACCGCGCGTCAATTTGTCAGAAAACCTCAGCAGCGTGCCCGGTTTGCAAATTCAAAACCGCCAGAACTATGCGCAGGACCTGCAGATTTCGGTGCGCGGTTTTGGTTCGCGTTCCACCTTTGGCCTGCGCGGCATTCGTATGTACGTCGACGGGATCCCCGCCACCATGCCCGATGGCCAGGGACAAACTTCCAACATCGATATCGGCTCCATCGATCACATCGACGTGCTGCGCGGCCCCTTCTCGGCGCTGTACGGCAACTCGTCGGGCGGCGTGATTAACGTTGAAACCGAAACCGGACAGCAACCCACCACGCTGGAAGCCAGCAGCTGGTACGGCAGTTACGGCAGCTGGCGCAACAGCGTTAAAGCCAGCGGTGCAACCGGCGACGGTACGCAAGCCGGCGACGTCAACTACACGGTTTCCGCCTCGCGTTTTACCACGCACGGCTTCCGCGATCACAGCTCGGCGCAGAAAAACCTCGGCAACGCCAAACTCGGCGTGCGCATCGACGATGTCAGCACCCTGACGCTGCTGTTCAACAGCGTGCACGTTGAAGCGCAGGACCCGGGCGGTTTGACCGCCGAACAATGGAAAAATAATCCACGCCAGGTCGCCAGCAACGTGAGCTTGTACGACGCGCGTAAAACCGTCGATCAGACGCAAGCAGGCCTGCACTATCAGCGCCAGATGAGTGAAAACGACGACCTGAGCGTGATGATGTACGCGGGTGAACGTGAAACCACGCAGTATCAATCCATTCCTAAAGCCACTCAGCTGCGCGCAGGTTATCCCGGCGGCGTGATTGCTTTGTCGCGTCATTATCAGGGCATTGATACCCGCTGGACGCACCGCGACGCGCTGTTCACCATTCCGGTAACCTTCACTGCCGGGCTCGACTATGAAACCATGACTGAGAAGCGTAAAGGTTATCAAAACTTTAGCGGCGACGAGTTGGGCGTACAGGGCGAGATGCGTCGTAATGAACGCAATCTGATGTGGAACCTCGATCCCTATCTGCAAACCGCGTGGCAGCTAACCGATAAACTGTCACTGGATGCTGGCGTGCGTTTCAGCACGGTGAATTTCGACTCCAATGACTATTACGTCACCGACAGCGATCCCGATGACAGCGGCAATCGTCGCTATCACCGCTGGTTGCCTGCCGCTGCGCTGAATTACGCCATTGATAACAGCTGGAACGCCTACGTTTCTGCTGGTCGCGGCTTCGAAACGCCGACGCTGAATGAGTTGTCCTATCGCGCCGCCGATCAGGCCGGGCTGAATCTCAACCTGCAACCTGCCACCAGCGAAACGGTCGAACTGGGCAGTAAAAAACGCATCGGCAACGGACTGTTAACGGCGGCGATTTTCCAGACTGACACCAAAAACGAGATCGTTTCTGACAGCAGCTTTGAAGGCCGCACCAGCTACAAAAACGCCGGTGAAACCCGCCGTCGTGGATTGGAGCTGGGCCTCGACCAGCAATTCGGCGAGAGCTGGCGCTTCAAAGCCGCATGGACCTTGCTGGATGCCCGCTACCGCTCTAACGCCTGCGGCACCGAAAGCTGCGACGGCAACCGCATTCCCGGCATTGCCCGTAACATGGCTTACGCCGGACTGGCTTACGCGCCCGATCAAGGCTGGTATGCCGGAACCGATGTGCGCTACCTGAGCGATATCGCGGCGGATGATGAGAATGACGTGAAAGCGCCGTCTTATACCGTGGTCGGCGTGAACAGCGGTTATAAGTGGCTGGTGCAGAACTGGACGTTGGATCTATTTGGCCGCGTCGATAACCTGTTTGACCGCAACTACATCGGTTCGGTGATCGTGAATGAAAGCAACGGTCGCTATTACGAACCGGCGCCGGGTCGCAATTACAGCGTGGGCCTGACGGTGAGATATGCGTTTCAGTAAATAAACGCGTTGGATAGATGATATTAAAGCCCTGCAAGCCGCTTGCGGGGCTTTTTATTGGTTGAATATTGTCCAGCACGGCATATTGCTTTATAGTTATGTAGCAACATCTCTACATATCATGGAGGTCGTGATGACAGTGACGAGAATCAGCAGTCGAGCTTTTAATCAGGAGGTATCCCGGGCCAAGAAAGCCGCCGAGGAAGGCCCGGTTTATATTACTGACCGTGGCAATCCTGCACATGTTTTACTGACATTTGAAGCGTATAAAAAACTCACGGGTTCAAACCGAAGCATCGTAGATTCACTCGCCATGCCGGACGGCGTAGATATCGATTTTGAGCCAGAACGTGCGACCATAATCAACAGGGATGTGGAGTTCTAATGCGCTATTTGCTGGATACCAATGTTATTTCAGAATTACGTAAGGCAGGGACGCCTAAAGCCAATCCTCAGGTGATTGCCTGGGCTAAAAGCATTGATGCTGAAGAGATGTTTATTTCAGCATTGACGCTGATGGAAATTGAAAAAGGTATCCTTAAGTTCGCCCGTAAAGACCCTCAGCAAGCCCATCATTTACAGCGCTGGTATCAAGAGCAGGTTCTGACAGAATTTGCCTGGCGTACACTCTCTATTGATAGCAGCGTGGCCCGCCTTTGCGCTCAGCTGCATATTCCTGATGAACGCCCACATACCGATGCGCTGATCGCGGCGACAGCGATTCATCACGAGCTGATTCTGGTCACGCGTAACGTACGGGATTTTGATACCACTGGCGTGATGTTGCTGAATCCATGGCAGGAACGGTAGGCTCGCCATTCATGGCGTCCTGCAAGCAGGTGCGCATGAATGCGCACCTTACGATGAACCTTACTTCAACAACGCCAGCACATCATCGGTGGTGCCGGTTTCGCCCAGGCGCGGGAAGATACGCTCGACGCTGTTTTTATGCGTTTCGGCATTCAGGCAGGTCATGGCGTCGGTTGCCAACGTGACGTTGTAACCCAGCTCATACGCCTGACGCGCCGTGGATTCCACGCCGATGCTGGTGGCGATGCCGCAAATCACCACTTGTGTGATGCCGCGCTGCTGCAGCTGCTCGTGCAGATCCGTGTTATGGAAAGCGCCCCAGGTTTTTTTGGTAATGATGATGTCACCGCGCTGCTGCGCCAGGTCCGGCACCAACGTCGCCCAATCGGCGGGCAGATCGCCAGCGTGTTTCGGCTGTTCGTTACGGCCAGGCGCGCCGCCCGCAACGTTGACCAGCACCACCGGGCGCTTTTGCCCGCGGAATGCATCGGCCAGACGCGCTGAGCGCTCAATCACGTCATGCGCCTCTAACGGTGCGACCGGCAGCGCAACAATGCCGTTTTGCAGGTCAATCACAATCAGCGCGGTGTTGTCGTCAAGGGTAGTTAAAGCCATGTTGAGTCCTCTCAGGATTATTGGTCGGCAAGTCGTTGCAGTAAGGGAAGCGCGGCCAGCAGCGTGTGCTGTTCCTGCGGGTTCAGTTGCGTTGCGATGCTGTTGAGCAGCCAGTCATCACGCTGTGCGCGGTTGGCAGCAATCAGTTTCAGACAGGCATCGGTGGGTTGATAGCGGGTTTTGCGGCCATCCAGCGGATCGGCTGCGCCCTGCACCATACCCAGCCTCTGCAGGCTCGCCACGGTGGCACCCATCGACTGCGTGCGCACCCCTTCCAGCGTAGCCAATTCTGTTACCGTCATCGCGCCATCGCGCACCAGATAGCCAAGTACCGACACCTGCGGCCAGGTAAGATCGCCCGGCGGCGCCGATTCACGCAGGCGACGCGCCAGTTTGCCATTGATGCTGCGCAGTAACGCCGCCGCGCTGTTGAGGTCGCTCATGGCACCTTCTCCTTACTGATGAGCCGCGAGTATATAAATACGAAGGCAAACTGTGTAGTTTACCTTCGTATCAATTTGTAATTGTGCCAGATTGTTAGGTGGTCGCCATGCATGGCGATCCTAGGCGCGCTGCAGATAATGAATCAAACTGTGGAAACGCAGCGGCGTGCTGAGGGGATTGCGGTAGCTGTGCGGCGTATCGGCGGCGAACTGGCTGGCTTCGCCCGAAAGCAAGCGGCGCCATGTGCCTTCCACGCCCAGCAACAATTCGCCTTCCAGCACCACAACCTGCTCAATCACCCCGCTTTCATGCGCCGAGGAATCGCTCTGCGCGCCACCCGCCAGTGTCACTTCCAGCAAATCAAAACGCAGTCTGGCATCGTACGGCAGCAGCGGCTTGACCTGCATCTGCGCGTTGGGCTGGCTGAAGGTCGCCACGCTGCCCGGCGGTTGATCGCTGCCCTGCACAAAGAAGGAAAACGGCACGTTAAAGCCGGTGGCGATTTTCCACAGCGTCGCCACCGTGGGGCTCGATTCGCCGCGCTCGATTTGGCCGAGCATCGCTTTGCTCACGCCGGTGCGATCCGCTGCCAGCGTCAGGCTCCAGCCGTTGGCCTGACGCAGCTGTTTCAGCGCCAGACTCAAATGTTGATGCAAATTTTCCATGTGTTCTCCCGAAAAGCTCGCGCGCAGTGTAGCACTTGTGCGCTATAACGCTCCATGCCACAATGTGCGTTATAACGCACAATCGGATGTGACCTGATGACCACCGCCACCACACGCAGTGCCTTCTCTTTTCCGATGCTGATTTCGGGTTTTATCGCCGTGCTGGTGGGCTACAGCAGCACGGCAGCGCTGATCTTCCAGGCGGCGCAGGCGGCGGGCGCTTCGCCGGCGCAGATTGGCGGCTGGCTGTCGATGCTCGGCGTAGGTATGGGGTTGGCCTCGCTCGGCTTATCGCTATGGACACGCATGCCGATCCTCGCAGCCTGGTCGACGCCTGGCGCGGCGCTGCTCGCCACCAGCGTGCAGGGTTTGACGCTGAATGAAGTGGTGGGCGTGTTTGTCGCCACCAACCTGTTAATTGTGTTGTGCGGCGTCACCGGTCTGTTCGCCCGCCTGATGAATCACATTCCGCAATCGCTGGCGGCCGCGATGTTGGCCGGGATTCTGCTGAAATTTGGCATCGGCACCTTTAGCGGTTTGCAGAGCAATTTCGCGCTGTGTGGCAGCATGTGTCTGGTGTGGTTGTTGAGCCGCCGCTGGCTGCCGCGCTACGCCATCATTCTGGCGTTGATCGCGGGCGTGCTGGTGGCGCTCGGCCAGCAATCGATCCACTTTCCGCCGCATGCGCTGGCGATCAGTCGGCCGGAATTCATCATGCCGCAGTTTAATCTGGCGGCGCTGATTGGCGTGGGTTTGCCCTATTTTCTCGTCACCATGGCGTCGCAAAATGCGCCCGGCATCGCCACCTTGCAGGCGCACGGCTATCAGCCGCCGGTATCTGCGCTCACCGGCTGGACCGGCTTTATCGCTTTAGTGCTGTCGCCGTTTGGCGGGTTTTCGGTGTGTATCGCTGCGATTACCGCTGCTATCTGTATGGGCGACGATGTCGATCCGAATCCGGCGCGCCGCTGGATGGCATCGGCATTGGCGGGCGTGTTCTATCTGCTGACCGGATTTACCGGCGGATTGATCGCCATCATGCTGAGCGCCTTGCCGCCGGTGTTAATTGCCACGCTGGCGGGTCTCGCGCTGCTGGCTACGCTGTCCGGCAGTTTGCAGCGCGCCTTAGCCGAACCGGATCAGCGCGACAGCGCCATCGTGGCGTTTCTGATCACCGCCAGCGGTATTTCGCTGCTCGGCATCGGCTCCGCCTTTTGGGGTTTGCTCGGCGGCATGCTGACCTATGTGATCCTTTCCCCGCGCAGCCGCGCTTAAAATTTCAGCAATCTTCTCCACACGGGGGAAAAACGCCCTGTTTTTCCCCCTTTATCAGCCGTTTGATTTCGCTGCATTTGGCTTAAGATCACTATCATCGCCAAAACACACACTGTTCTGCCTCAGACAACCACCGATAAGGGCCCAACGAGTGGCAAAAACTTTTCTGCGCAGCGGCAATCTGGACACGGTACTGGCACTGGGTGAAAACGGCCAGCCGGTCTGGACGTCCGCGCTGCAAATCCGTGAAACCCTGCGCCTGCGCCGCCAAACCACGCTGGCCAATTGCCTCGCGATCCCGCAGGTCAACGAGCGCGGTGACCGCCTCGATTGGTACGCCCCGTTTACTGGCAAAGTAAAATCCTGGCTGGGTGCCAGCGATCACGAGCGCCGTCAGGCGCTGGAACTGCTGACGCTAAACCAGCAGGATCTGCAGGCGCTGAGCCTGCGTGCACGCGATGCGGAGAATCCGGCGATGCGCTTGTTTGGTGCGTTGCTCAGTAAAACGTTGCAGTTCCCGGATCAGCAGTACGTTTATCTGGTGGATGGCAAACCGGTGATCACCTTCTGGGGCTTTGTTGATCCGCAGGCGCGTTCGCGTGATGACGCGCTGGCCTGCCTGCGCGATTCGCTGGAAGATGCGCTGCCGCCGCTGCTGCCAGAACCGCCAGCACCTGCTCCGCTGGTGGTTGCGCCGGTAATTGCGCCGCTGATCGAGGTGCCGCCTGCTGCTGCTCAACCGATGATTGAGCCGGAACCTGAAGCCGAAGAACCGGCGGTTGAAGTCATTGCTGAGGCCGCGCCTGAACCGCTACCCGAACCTGTCGCGCCGCCACGTCGCGCCTTTGCCGTGCGTCCGCTGATGCTGCTGTTGCCGGTTGCGGCGCTGGTGGCTGCAGGCGTCGCCTACTGGCTGCACAGCGCGCCGCAATCTGCTGCGATTAGCGTTGCGGATGTGCCGGTGCCGGTGAGTAAGCCGCCTGCCGTGATGGTTAAAGCGGAAAAACTCGCCGCCACACTGCCACAAACCGCCGCCACCGTCGTTGCCGCCGCGCCGGTTGCCACACCTGTCGCGCCGCCTGAGGTGGTGGCTGAACACACCGAACCGGCCAAAGCCGATGATTTGGTGATGACCACCGAAGATGCGCGCGTTGGATCGGTGAAATTTATTAACGGCACCTGGCGCGTCACGTTGCGTCAAACCAATCTGCCGACCGGCAAACCGCCAAGCCTGCGCTATCAAATCCGCAACGGCAAAGGCACCGCCACCATTACCCAGGGCGACAACATCCGCTGTAAAGCCGATGTCACCGCCGCGATGACCAGCGCCGGCAGCATGGAAGTGCGCAGCCGCTATACTGCGACCTGCAGCGATAAATCGCGTTACCGCATGCCGGAACTGGTGTGTAAAGCCGGTGATGGCATCGCCAGCTGTACTGCGCAATACGGCGCAGATCAGGTCTTCCCGTTGACGATTAAGCGTGAGAGTAAGTAAACATGTTGGCTCCCCTCATCGATGACAAACAGAAAATCACGCTGATTGAAGATAGCGGTGTGCAGTTTCTTGATTTTGGTTTGCGTTTACCTGCGTTGCAGGCACGTCGTCAGTTCGTGCGGCAAACCGCCAACGGCCCGCTGCTGCGTCTCAACGTCGACGGCAACAGCGGCAAGTTCCTGCTCTATCCGGAAGATGGCGGCGCGGCGGAAGTGGTGCGTCCGGAAACGGATATCGCGCTAGCCGATTCCCTGAAGCTGCTGGCTCATCAATGGCTGCCGCTGCCGGTGCTGCGCTGCACCAGCGGACGTCGTTTTATCGGCGGCCCGGACAACTGGGCACGTCTGCATCTGGCGCCGCTGGCGCAACCCGACGCGGCAGGCAACACCCATCGCATCACCCTCGCCTTTGATACGCGCATTGTGTCTGAGCAGGATGGCGGCGAGCAGCACGGTTTAAGCAAAGCCGATGCGCAGAACGGCGTCAGTTTCGCCCTCGCCTGGCACAACTACGAGCTGGGTGAATTCCTCGACCATACATGGGTTGATGGCTGGCTGCGTGAAACCTTTAGTCAGCAGGTGCATGCGCTGGAATCACGCCGTGAGCAGGAGCTGAACCAGGCGCTGCGTGAATTCGAATATCAGGCGCACTATCTCAACCTGCTGGAACTGCTGGGCGAGCAGCTCGATCTGGCGGAAATCTATATTCAGGCAACTTCGCTGCAAACCCCGGCGGTCAACGTCGATATCATTCTCGACGTCGGCAACTCGCATACCTGCGGCATTCTGGTGGAAGATCACGCCGAAGAGAGCAGCGGCCTGCGTCAAACCTACGAGCTGCAGCTGCGCGATCTCTCCGAGCCGCATCAGGTTTACAACGAGCTGTTCGACAGCCGTCTGGAGTTTGCTGAAACCCGTTTCGGCAAGGCCAACTTCTCGCTGGAGAGCGGCCGGGAAAACGCTTTTATGTGGCCGTCGCTGACGCGCGTAGGCCGGGAAGCCAGCCGTCTGGCGTTGCTGCGTGCCGGCACCGAAGGCAGCACCGGGTTATCCAGCCCGCGCCGCTACTTGTGGGATGAAGCGCGCTATCAGCCAGGCTGGCGCTTCAACGCCAACGGCAGCAGCGATGAGCCACAGGCGACTGCGCTGCCGTTCACTTTACTGATCAATGACGAAGGCCAGCCGCTGCACGCGCTGGCGGAAGACGATCGTCTGCCGGTGTTCTCCGCCAGCTACAGCCGCAGTTCGCTGATGACCTTTATGCTGTGCGAACTGCTGGCGCAGGCGATGATGCAGATGAACAGCGTGGCGCAGCGCCAGCGCATGCCGCAAAGCCAGGCGCCGCGCCAGCTGCGTCATGTGATCCTGACGCTACCGTCAGCGATGCCGAAGCCGGAGCGTGAGATTTTCCGTCGCCGCATGCAGGAAGCCATCGCGCTGGTATGGAAAGCCGAGGGCTGGCATCCGGCCGAAGAGGAATTTAACGCCGCCAGCCAGGCAAACAGCCTGCGTCCGGTACCGGATGTGCAGATGGAGTGGGACGAAGCCACCTGTGGTCAAATGGTGTGGCTATTCAACGAAACCCAGGTCAACTTTGCCGGCCGCGCAGAAGATTTCTTCAGCAGCATGGCGCGCCCGGATCGTCCGCGTGAAGTTGACGAGCTGCCGGGTAAAAGCCTACGCATCGCTTCGATTGATATCGGCGGCGGCACCACCGATTTAGCCATTACCCAATATCGCCTCGATGACGGCCAGGGCAACAATGTCAAAATCACCCCGCGCTTGCTGTTCCGCGAAGGCTTCAAAGTCGCCGGTGACGATATTCTGCTGGACGTGATTCAGCTGTGGATTCTGCCAGCGTTGCAGCAGAGCTTGCAGAAAGCTGGTTTGCAGCTGGCCGAACCGTTGATGAACAAGCTGTTTGGTCACGACAGCCGTATGGACGGACAAGCCACGCTGCGTCAGCAAGTGACGCTACAGCTGTTTATTCCGCTGGCGCAGGCGGTGCTGGAGCAGTATGAAAATTGGGATCCGCTCGACAGCCATAGCGAGATCAACGCGCTGTTCGGCGAGCTGGTGCCGCAAAAACCGGCCAGCAGCGTGCTGGCGTTTGTGAATGGCGAAATTCAGCGCACGCTCGGCGGCGACAGCCGATTCGATCTGCTCGAAGTGCCGCTGGTGGTCAGCATGGCGCAGTTGCACGGCGAGTTCCTGCAACACCGTATGGCGATCATTCCGGCGCTGCGCGCGATGTGTGAAGTGGTGTCGCTGTATCAGTGCGATGTGCTGCTGCTCACCGGTCGTCCGTCACGCTTTCCTGGCATTCAGGCGCTGGTGCGCCATCTGCAACCGCTGCCGGGCAGCCGTATTTTGTCGCTGGAAGGCTATCACACCAGCGACTGGTATCCGTTCAACAAGCAAGGCCGCATTGATAACCCGAAATCCACCGCCGCAGTCGGCGCGATGCTGTGCCTGCTGGCGCTCGATCTGCGCCTCAGCAGCTTCTGGTTCCGCGCCGGTGATTTCGAACCTTACTCCACCATTCGCTATCTTGGCGTGCTGGATGAGACCTCGGCGCTCAGCGACGATAATCTGTGTTACAGCGAGATCGATCTCGACAGCAACAGTTTCGCGCTGGATCGCAAAAGCAGCTTCCGCATTCGCGGCAACGTCTGCCTCGGCTTCCGCCAGCTGGAGAACGATCGCTGGCCGGCCTCGCCGCTGTATAGCCTGAGCATTGTTGACCCGGCGCTGGCGCGTCAGGTTGCTGGCGAAAGCGTACTGCGCATTAAGCTGGCGGTGCAGCCCGGGCCGGATAATCTCGGCCCTGAACGCTTAGTGTTAAGCGATGCACGCATGGATGACGGCACGCGCGTGCCGCTGGAGCAGCTGAGTCTGAAACTGAATACTCTCTCCGCCACCGGCAACGCGAATGCGCAATATTGGATCGACAGCGGGAGCGTCTGCAAACGATGAGAACTGCCAAAAAAGCCTCGCCGGTTACGCCCGCGAAACGTCTTAGCCTGATGCAGGAAACGCTGGATGGCGCGCTGAACTGGGTGGAAACCCATCAGGCGCACGCACCGCGTCTGGCAATGGAAGCTGAAACTCTGACGCTGCAGCTGCGCCGCGCGCGCGTGGAGAGCCATGCATTGGCGCGCCAGCTGGCGCGTCCGGTGACGCTGGCGCTGTTTGGCCAGTCGCAGGCGGGCAAAGCCTGGCTGCTGAGTGAGATGGTCGGTGATGCCCAGGGCCAGTTAATCGCGCGCCTTGGCGATAAAACCCTGAATTATTTCCAGAACATCAATCCCGGCAATCTCGATTTCGCCATCGCCACCCGCTTCAGCCACCAGCGTGAAACGCAATCCAACGCCTGGCCGCTGGAGATGACGCTGCTAAGCGAAGTGGAACTGATTCGTTTGATGCTGGCCTGTGCCAACACCGAGCTGCAGCCGGACACGGCGCAGATCGATGCCGCGTTGCAGCGTTTGCAGCGCCATCGTCAGGATGAAGCGCAGCCTGGCCTCGACAGTGATGCGCTGATCACGCTGTGGGCGTGGAGCCGTCGTCACCATCGTCATGCCGAGATTCTCGATCGTCACTTCTGGCCGCAGGCGGTAGCGCTGGCGCCGTGGCTCAACGTGGACGACCGCGTGCAGCTGTTTGCCCTGCTGTGGCCGGGACAAAACGCGCTGAACGAAAGCCTGCGCAGCCTGATGCATTTGCGCCACCAGCTGCGCCATGCACCGCGCGTGTTAGCGCCGCTCAGCGTGCTGGTGGACGATGCCGCGCTGCCAGCAGAAAAACTGATTGGCAATGATGCCGACTGGCAGGAGATGATCGAAGTGTGTCCGATCGTCGCCAATCGCGTGGGGAAAGCGCAGCATGTACCGCTGGGATTGCTGTCGCTGCTGACGATGGAGATCACCTTGCCGCTCAGCTCCACGCCGCGTCAGGCGCTGTACGATGATGCAGATATGCTGGAGCTACCTGCACCGGGCACGCCAGCCGATCGCGCGCAACAGGATGAACTGGCCCAGCTGCGCAAACGCGATCCGCTGCGCGCCACACTGCTGGAACAGAAACGCGCACTGCTGCCGGGCCTGTACGCCGCGCGTCAGGGCATTGATCTCATGCTGATCTGTACCGCTGCCAGCCAGCGTCACGACACCGATGTCGCCGCCAGCGCGCTGCGCGAGTGGCACATACACCAAACCATCGCTGCCAGCGGTGAGAAGCCGCGTCTGATTTGGGCGATCACGCCGCATGACGCGCGCTATCAGCAGCAGCAGATTAATGTTGACGAAGCGGTACAACGCCAGATTGGTCAGCCGGGACAGAGTTGGGGTTCGATGCTGGCGCTGGATCGCGCGGGCGTCGATCGCATGGGCAGTTGGTTGCAGGATGAGATGCAGCCGGAAGCGCGCCGTGAGCGTTTAGCGTTGCAGCTCAGCGCGCTACAGCACAAGCTGGTGGAACGTTTGCAGCCGTGGACCGAATCCAGCGCCACGCCAGAACAGGCAGCTCGCAAGCAGGCGATTTCCGATACGCTGCTGAAATGCTTGCAACATCGCACCGGTTTGCACGGCGAACTATTGGAGCGTTTGCAGCCGTCGCGTGAAGCGGTGCGTCAGCTGTGGCTGAGCCAGAGCAGCAGCCATCACATTCAACACAGCGCCAAAACGGCGGCTGCTGAGCAGAGCTATTTCGGCATCGGCTTCGAGTTTGATCTGTTTAAAGATGAGCCGGTAGCTGCCGCTGAGCCGCGTAGTTCGGGCGGTCAGCGCGATCAGCAGTTCCCGCAGCAGGTGTTTGCGCTGTGGCTGGAGCATTTGCGTCAGTTGCCGGAGAGCCGCAGCCTGCTGGCGCTGCTCAACGTTGATAAGCCGACGCTGGAGATGCTGGTGGAAGAGTTAATAACCGCCAGTTTCCGTCTCAAGGTGCTGAGCAAACTGCAAAGCGCGCTTAACGAGCCGGATGCGCAGGCCAGCGCCCATGAAGCGCGTACCGATCGTCAGGTTTCACGCGCCATGACGGTGCTGGGGGATTTTGTGGCGTGGCTGGGCTTTTTACAGCGCCCGGAGAGCGAACGTCCTGAAAGCCGCGTCAATCGCGGTCAGACCATTTTTGCCCGTCCGCCTGCGCCGAGCGTCAGCTTCTCGCCGGGACAACGTTTGACGCGCTTGTCTGCCGCGCCCGCCAATCATACCGCTTACTACATTTATGACTGGCTGGTGGGGTTGAATTCGGTGATCGTTGAGAACAATGGCTACACCGGCGGCGGCGATTTGCCCGCGAATGCCCGCCAGATGCTGGCAATTTTGCTGTTACCGCTGCACGCGTAATTTATTCTCCACGCACCAGGCGCAGCTCGCCTTCTAACTGCTGCTGCGCCTCTTCCAGTAACGCCAGCACTGGCGCGAATTCGGCACTCTCGCTGGCGTCATCGGCATGCGCTAAATAGAAGGTGGCCGGCAGCGCCATGCCGCCGGTCAGCCAATCCCATAGCGCATCAAGATTGTTACCGAAATCCACTGGGCAGGCACTCTGCTGCACCAGCGCGCGGTAAAACGCCTGGCGATCTGACAAGCTTGCAAAGTCAAAATGGAGCGTCAACATGGTTAAGGCACCTGTTTGAAGCTGCGATAGTGATCGGTGGTGAGGAAAATCAATCCATCATTTGAGTAAAGCAGACGATCGGCATCGCGGTGGCCGCAATCGTAATTCACGTCAGCTTCATACCATTGCCTGCCCGCCTGCATCGGCAGCCTTCTTTCGCGGTTGCTAAAGCGATCGCCACCAATCGCGCGGCCCGGCAACACTTCACACAAGTTGCCCTTGCTGGGATTCCAGCCCTGACGACGCGCTTCATTTTTGGTGAGATAGAGATCGGGTAATGTGTGATGCTGCTGCAGCCAACGCGCCACGGTGTTAGCATCGGTGAGCTGCGAAATATCGGGGTGGCTAGCTGACCATTTATCGGACAAACGCGGTTTTAGCCCGAGCCACAACGCGGCCAGGAGCAGAATTAAGGCAATCCAGAGTTTTTTTGACATGGTGGCATCCTGAAAAACAGGACGACGATAATAACAGATTTAGGGCAGGGAAAAACGCGGGCCAGCAGAGCTGGCCCTGGCGGGGTTTACTGCATCGCGCTGGCGGATGGCGCGGCGTGACGACGCCATGCTCCCGGCGCTACGCCATACTGGCGTTTAAAGCTGCGGTTAAACGACTGCTGCGAGTCGAAACCGAGTGAAATCGCCACGTTAAGAATAGGTTCATTGCTGGTGGTCAAGCGATCCGCTGACTTCTTCAGCTTCTTCTCACGAATGTATTCGCCCAGAGGCAAACCCGTGTGCTCTTTGAACATACGCTGCAGGTGCCATTTCGAATAACCGGCGCGCCCCGCTACGGTATCCAGATCCAGACGCGTTTCAATATTGTTGTCAATCCAGTCAATCAAATCGTGAATAAATGCGGTGGTCATCATCTCGTTTTCTCCGGTCGCCGTTGCGAACAGTATCAGTATCAGTTGCAATTACACTTTAAGGTTGAACGACTATGCCAGTTAATGCAAGTTTTATTATTGCATTAAATGCCGCACTGCGCGTAGGGGCTTTGATCCTTCTGCAACGTAATGATCAAAACCGCACATAAAGTGTATCAGATATTCTTGCAGATGCAGTTTGAGCAAGCCTACACTCGTGGCGTTTTAATGCAATCATAAAAGTTGCAGATTTTTCGTACGTCTCCTTTCATTTTCACCAAAGCGGAATAACAACAATGCATCTGCAAACGTACAGGGTTCAATGGGCGGTAAGCCTGTCAGGAGTGATGTTGCTGGGAAGCCTGCTGGCCGGTTGCGATCGCGGTGTGGCGCAAAACGCCCCGCCGCCGCCGCCCGAAGTAAGTGTCGCGCAGGTGGTAGAGCAGAAAGTCAGCCAATGGGATAGCTTCAATGGCCGTTTCGAAGCGGTGCAGAGCGTGCAGCTGCGGCCGCGCGTTTCGGGCTATATCGATCAGGTTAATTATCGCGAAGGCGATGAGGTGAAAAAAGGTCAGGTGCTGTTCACCATTGACGATCGCACCTACCGCGCCACGCTCGAGCAGGCGCAGGCCGAACTCGCCAACGCGCGCAGCCAGGCTACGCTGGCCCGCAGTGAATCGGCGCGTACCGATAAACTGATCGGCACCAATGTCGTGTCACGGGAAGAGTGGGAACAGCGTCGCTCGGCGGCTAATCAGGCGCAGGCCAGCGTGCTGTCAGCACAGGCGGCGGTGGATATGGCGCAGCTGAATCTTGATTTCACCCGCGTTACCGCGCCGATTGAAGGTCGCGCCAGCCGCGCGATGATCACCACCGGCAACTTAGTGACCGCCGGTGACAGCGCCAGCGTGCTGACCACGTTGGTATCGCAGGATCGTATGTACGTCTACTTCGACGTCGATGAAGCCACCTATCTGCATTATCAGGCGATGGCGCGTAAAGGCGAAAATCGCGGGTCGCTGCCGGTAGAAGTAGCGCTGACCGGCGAAGAGGGTTTTCCGCATCGCGGCACCGTGGATTTCCTCGATAACCAGCTGACCGCCAGCACCGGCACCATCCGCATGCGCGCCTCGCTGGATAATCAGCAGCGTCAGTTCACGCCGGGCCTGTTTGCGCGCGTGCGCTTGCCGGGCCGCGCCGACTTCACCGCCCTGTTGATTGATGATAAAGCCGTGCTTACCGATCAGGATCGTAAGTACGTTTACGTGGTCGATGCGCAAGGTAAAGCCCAGCGCCGCGATATTCAGGCCGGCGAGTTAGCCGATGGTCTGCGTATTGTGCAGCAAGGCCTGAAGCCCGGCGACAAGGTGATCGTTAACGGCTTGCAGAAAGTCTTTATGCCTGGCATGCCGGTGAACGCCCAACCGGTGGCGATGCGCTCCGCTCAATAACCTTCGAGACTGCCTTTTATGGATTTCTCCCGCTTTTTTATCGACCGACCGATTTTCGCCGCGGTGCTGTCGATTTTGATCTTTACCACCGGACTGATCGCCATTCCGCTGCTGCCGATCAGTGAATATCCCAACGTGGTGCCACCGAGCGTGCAGGTGCGCGCGGAATATCCCGGTGCCAACCCCAAAGTGATTGCAGATTCTGTGGCGACGCCACTGGAAGAAGCCATCAACGGGGTAGAAAACATGATGTACATGAAATCCGTGGCGGGTTCCGATGGCGTGCTGGTCACCACCGTGACCTTCCGTCCGGGCACCGATCCGGATCAGGCGCAGGTTCAGGTGCAGAACCGCGTGGCGCAGGCTGAAGCGCGTCTGCCGGAAGAGGTGCGCCAACTCGGCCTCACCACGCAGAAGATGTCGCCGACGCTGACGCTGGTGGTGCACATGTTCTCGCCGCACGGCAAGTACGATTCCCTCTATCTGCGTAACTACGCCACCCTGAAGGTGAAGGATGAACTGGCGCGCCTGCCAGGCGTCGGTCAGATTCAGATCTTCGGTGCCGGTGAATACGCGATGCGCGTCTGGCTCGATCCCAATAAGGTGGCGGCACGTGGCTTGACCGCCTCCGATGTGGTCAGCGCGATGCAGGAGCAGAACGTGCAGGTTTCTGCCGGCCAGCTTGGCGCGGAGCCGCTGAAGAAACAGAGCGATTTTCTGCTGTCGATCAACACCCAAGGTCGTCTTGAGAGCGAAGAGCAGTTCGGCAATATCATCCTGAAAACCGCCGACGACGGCACGCTGGTGCGACTGCGTGACGTGGCGCGCATCGAGATGGGTTCTGGCAGCTACGCGCTGCGTTCGCAGCTCAACAACAAAGATGCGGTCGGCATCGGTATCTTCCAGGCGCCGGGCGCCAACGCCATCGATCTGTCAAATGCGGTGCGCGACAAAATGGCCGAACTGGCCACCCGTTTCCCGGACGATGTGCAGTGGGCCGCGCCGTACGACCCAACGGTGTTCGTGCGTGACTCGATCCGTGCCGTGGTGCAAACGCTGTTCGAAGCGATTGTGCTGGTGGTGCTGGTGGTGATTCTGTTCCTGCAAACCTGGCGCGCCTCGATTATCCCGCTGCTGGCGGTGCCGGTTTCGGTGGTCGGTACCTTCAGCATCCTTTATCTGCTCGGCTTCTCGCTCAATACCTTAAGTTTGTTTGGGCTGGTGTTGGCAATCGGTATCGTGGTGGATGACGCCATTGTCGTGGTGGAAAACGTCGAACGTAATATCGAGCAAGGCTTGTCGCCGACGGCGGCTGCGCATCAGGCGATGCGGGAAGTATCCGGGCCGATTATCGCCATCGCGCTGGTGCTGTGTGCGGTGTTCGTGCCGATGGCGTTCCTGTCCGGCGTGACCGGTCAATTCTATAAGCAGTTTGCGGTGACGATTGCCATTTCAACGGTGATCTCCGCCATCAACTCGCTGACACTGTCACCGGCGCTGGCGGCGCTGCTGCTGAAGCCACATGATGCCGCAAAGGATATGCCGACGCGCATTATCGATCGCCTGCTCGGCTGGCTGTTCCGTCCGTTCAACCGCTTCTTCCAGCGCAGTTCGGATGGCTATGAATCGCTGGTGGGTAAAACCTTGCGTCGTCGTGGCGCGGTGTTCGGCGTCTACGTGCTGCTGCTGGCCGGTGCGGGCTTTATGTTCCATACCGTGCCGGGCGGCTTTATTCCGACGCAGGACAAGCTCTACCTGATTGGCGGCGTGAAGATGCCGGAAGGTTCGTCGCTGGCGCGTACCGATGAAGTGATTCGCAAGATGAGCGAGATCGGCATGAACACTGAAGGCGTGGCTTATTCGGTCGCCTTCCCCGGTTTGAACGCGTTGCAGTTCACCAACACGCCGAATACCGGCACGGTGTTCTTCGGTTTGAAGCCGTTCAGTGAACGTACGCGCACCGCCGCGGAAATTAATGCTGAGATCAACGCTAAGATCTCGAAAATCCAGCAAGGTTTTGGCTTCTCGATTATGCCACCGCCGATTTTAGGTCTGGGACAAGGTTCGGGTTATTCGCTGTATGTGCAGGATCGCGCGGGGCTCGGTTACGGTGCGCTGCAAACCGCCATCAACACCATGACCGGTGCGGTGTTGCAGACGCCGGGCATGATGTTCCCGATTTCATCCTACCAGGCCAACGTGCCGCAGCTGGATGTGCAGGTGGATCGGGATAAAGCCAAAGCGCAAGGCGTGTCGCTGACCGAACTGTTCAGCACGCTGCAAACCTATCTCGGATCGTCGTATGTCAACGATTTCAATAAGTTTGGTCGCACCTGGCGCGTGATGGCGCAGGCGGACGGCGATTTCCGCGATAGCGTGCAGGATATCGGTAACCTGCGTACCCGCAACGATCGCGGCGAAATGGTGCCGATTGGCAGCATGGTGAATATCACCACTACATACGGCCCGGATCCGGTGATTCGCTATAACGGCTATCCGGCGGCTGACCTGATTGGTGATGCCGATCCGCGCGTGCTCTCTTCGGCGCAGGCGATGCAGAAGCTGGAGGAGATGTCGACGCAGGTGCTGCCTAACGGCATGAACATTGAATGGACCGACCTGAGCTATCAGCAATCAACGCAGGGCAATACCGCGCTGATCGTCTTCCCGGTCGCGGTTTTACTCGCATTCCTGGTGCTGGCGGCGCTGTATGAAAGCTGGACGCTACCGCTAGCGGTGATCCTGATTGTGCCGGTAACCATGCTCTCGGCGCTGGTCGGCGTGTGGCTGACCGGTGGCGATAACAACGTGTTTGTGCAGGTTGGGCTGGTAGTGCTGATGGGACTGGCGTGTAAGAACGCGATTCTTATCGTCGAGTTTGCGCGCGAGCTGGAGATGCAAGGCAAGAGCATTGTCGATGCAGCGCTGGAAGCCTGTCGTCTGCGTCTGCGTCCGATCGTTATGACCTCGATTGCCTTTATCGCCGGTACTATTCCGCTGATTCTTGGTGAAGGTGCAGGCGCAGAAGTGCGCGGCGTAACCGGGATTACCGTGTTCTCCGGCATGTTGGGCGTGACGCTGTTTGGCCTGTTGCTGACGCCGGTGTTCTATGTGACGCTGCGTAAGCTGGTGACGCGCAAGCAACCACAGGCGGAAGTGCAAACTATGTAAGGGTTTTAGGTGAAATGAACAATCCGGGCCGATGTGCCCGGATTTTTTTTGCGTGCAGATTGAGGCAATAAAAAAGGGCGTCATGAATGACGCCCTTACGGATGAGAGTGGTTTTAGCGGCCTTTTTTACACAGGTCGGCGAGTTCGAGATCGGGCAACTCTTCGCAGTTGCTGGTGTCGTTATGCTTCAGTTCGGCCAGCGCGTCCGCTACGGTGCGGGTTTCCAGCACTTTAAGCGACGCTTCTTCAGCCTCTTCAGCAATCGATTTGAAATACCAACACAGGTTGGCACTGACCAGACAACGCGGTGCCACGTCGGGACGTGACGCCCAGAGTTTTTTATCTTCAATCACAGAAGTATAAATGTCGCGCAGTGTGATTTCGGCGGCCGGGCGCCCCAGATGAATGGAACCGGTGCGGCCAAGCGTTGAGACGATGATGCCGTCACGCGTGAGCGGAACCATAAGTTTCCGAATGAAACTGGGGTTCGCTTCAAGACCATACGCCAATATGGCACTGGTCGAGCGTTTGCCCAGTTGCTCCGCCATCGCTACGCTCAAAACCATCTGCAAAGCTGTCGGGAAGCGGTAATCAAGCATTTCAATATCCTGAGTTGCGGTTATCTTGTTGTTTTTATGCCGCGACAGTGAGTAATCAATGAGCAATAAATATAACAAACACTGTTGCTTTTTAGAAGTCAACGCCCGTGATCCAGGCACGTATTCCCCATTTAATCGGGCAGAAGCGCACAGGCTGCTTAGTTTATCACTCCCCTTTCCGACTGTGGGCTGGCCTGCGGCAATTTTTGCTGCAAAAGCGCGACCAACAGCACGTTAATCAACGCCAGAACGCATAACAACCACAGCGTGGCGCTGGCACCGAGGTGCTGGAACACATAGCCACCAACCAGCGGCGTCAAGGCCTGGCCAATTAAGGCGGGACGCGCCATGCGCCCCACCACAATCGCGTAGGCCTCTGGTTTGACCATCACCAGCGGTAAAGTTCCCCGCACAATGGCACGCAAACCATTTCCGGCACCGTACAGCACCATGCTGAGCACCGCAAACTGCGGATAACACGCCAGCAGCAACAAGCCGAGCGCCACCAATCCCACCGAGAAAAAGGTGGTCCAGATCGGGTGACCGCGCTTAAAGGCGATGTCTACGATGCGCGATGCCACCTGACACGGACCGAGAATCGCACTGATGGCCAGCGCCGACGCCAGCGTGTGACCGCTGGCCTGCAGCAAGGTGATCAGCTGCACCGAAATCGCCGTCATGATCACCGATGCGAGCGTGAAAATGCTGCACAGCAGCCAAAACAGTGTCGGTGCCAGTTCGTTGCCCTGCGCGGTCGGTTTTGCTTTGGCGGCGGCGATTTTCGCTTCTGGCGCGGGTAGCGCGTAGAGATAGGCGGGCAACACTGAAACACATAACAATCCGGCGATGGCAAAACAGGCGTTACGCCAATCCAGCCAGTGAATCAGCAGCGCGGTGCCCGGCCACACGATAGTGGTACAGAAGCCAGAAATCAGCGTAATGCCGGTTATCGCGCCGCGTGCCTGGCCGCCATAGAGCGTGCCGAGCGTGGCAAACAGCGCATCGTACAGGCCCATCGCCATACCTACGCCGATAATCAGCCAGGCAAACAGAAACAGCGGCAGATTGTGGCTCAATCCCATGATCACCAGACCGATCGCCATCACCGCCCCGCTCGCCGCCAGCAATGCGCGGCCATAGGAGCGGGAAATCAGTCGCCCACTCAGCGGCGCCAGCAAACCGGAAATCAGCATGCCGAGCGATAGCGCGCCATACACCCATTGCTGCGACCAGCCGGTTTCCGCCACGATCGGATTGGCCATCACCGCCATCAAATAGAAGGATCCGCCCCACGACAGGATTTGTACTACGCCAAGCGTAACTATGGCGGCGGCAGGTGGCTTTGGCTGAGGCTTCACAACATTATTCCGTTAGCAGGCAAAGCATTGTTATAACACGTTCATCCAGCTTGAAAAATCCCACGTTTCCCTGCTTAACAAAATCCCTGCGCAATGCTGGCAGACCGGCACCCAAGCCAGTACACTGAAAGCATGTTGTAACTATGGAGGCGTTTTATGGCTCGTTATGATTTGGTTGCCGATCTGCACGAATGCGTTAATGCGCTGGAGGCGGGATTGGGCGCGTTACGTCAACACATTGAGCAGCAACCGCTGTTGATTGCGCGCGTGTTTAGTCTGCCGGAAATCGAGAAAGGCCGCGAACATGATGAAATTGAACGCATCGCGGTGACGCAGCATCTTGGTAAAACGGCACGCGACATGGCGCTAATGCATTACTGCCGCCTGTTTATGCAGCATCAATCGGAAAAGCTCAGCACCAAAGCCGCCGTGCGCTTGCCGGGCGCGATTTGCATTGAAGCCGACGGCGATGTGCATGCGCAGATTACGCAGCAGGTTGCCGAGATTAATACTTTGAAGCAGCGGCTGGAACAGCTGATCACCGTGGAGTCGGGCTTGCCGAGCGAGGCGCGCTTTGAGTTCGTCCACCAGCATCTGCGCGGGTTAATTACGCTTAACGCCTACCGCAGCGTCACGCTGCTCAACGCGCCGGACAGTTTGCGCTTTGGCTGGGCGAATAAAAACATCATCAAAAACGTCACGCGTGATGCGGTGGTAGAACAGCTGGAGCGCAGCCTGAAGGCCAATCGTGCGCAGGCACCGTGGACGCGGGAACAGTGGGCGGAGAAAGTGCAGCAAGAGCTGGAAGCAATCCTCGCGTTGCCAGCCGGTGCGAAGCTGAAAATCAAGCGTCCGGTGAAGGTGCAGCCGATTGCCCGCGTATGGCGCGCCAGCGAGAAGAAACAGGTGCAGCTTGCCTGCCCTTCTCCGCTGCTGGTGCTGTGCCGCGATCGCACGCAGGTGCCGATTCTGGGAGAACTGCTGAACTACGATGCCGATAACGTTGCCTGGCGTCATAAACCGCTGGCCGAGCCGCTGCATCTGATCATTCCGCGCCTGCATTTGTGGAGCGATCGGCTGGCGTAAAATTTATTTTTAAATCGCTGCATCCAATTCGCAGGCTGCCCTCGTATATCAGAGTGTGAGCAACTTCTTCGCTCCCTACTACGAGGATTTATGATGAAAAAGCTAATGAGCATTGCAGTCGTATCCAGCACTTTACTGTTCACCGCAGGTGCATTTGCCGCCATGAATGATGACTCCGTGATGGTCGGCGGCGCAGCGATGTATCCGCAAAAGAACATCGTTGAAAACGCGCTGAACTCCAAAGATCACACCACGCTGGTTGCTGCTGTTAAAGCGGCGGGTTTGGTGGAAACCCTCGAAGGTAAAGGTCCGTTTACTGTCTTCGCGCCAACCAATGCGGCCTTCGCCAAGTTGCCTGCGGGCACCGTTGATAGCCTGGTCAAACCGGAGAACAAAGCGAAGTTGACCAGCATCCTGACTTATCATGTGGTGGCCGGTAAATACGACATGAAAGCGCTGGAGAAAAAAATTAAGCAAGGTGGCGGACATGCCGAGCTGAAAACCGTCAACGGCCAACCGTTGTGGATTATGAATAATGGCCCGCACAATATTCAGCTGAAAGATGGTCAAGGCAATGTGGCGAATATCAGCACTTATGACGTCAATCAGAAAAATGGTGTGATTGATGTGATTGATACCGTCTTGATGCCTAAGTAATTGCCTATACTCGGATTGGGCATTTTAGCCAACCGGGAAGATGATGGATAACAGGCTTGCAGAACGGTTAGACAACTTATTGCCGGCGATCGCAAAAGGCGATCGCCGCGCGTTTGAGCAACTGTATCGACTTACGTCGCCGCACCTGTTCGCCCTCGCCCTGCGCATGCTGCGTCAGCAAGGTTGGGCGGAAGAGGTGCTGCACGATTGCTACCTCACCATCTGGAACCGCGCCGCCTCTTACGATGCTGCCCTGAGCGCGCCGATGACGTGGATGACGCACATTGTGCGCAATCGCTGCATTGACGGGTTACGCAGCGGACAGGCGCGCCTGATGCTGGAGGCAGAAGAGTTTAGCGACCTGCTACCAATCACCAGCGAAGACGAACAGAATAACTGGCACGATCCGGCACAAGCCGATCGCCTGCGACACTGCATTGGCCATCTGAGCAGCGAACAGCAGCAAAGCATCACGCTCGCCTATTATCAGGGGATGTCCCACAGTGATATTGCCGCCTGGCTGCAACAGCCGGTTGGCTCGGTAAAAAGCTGGATTCGCCGCGCGCTGGAGCATCTGCGGGAGTGTGTGGGCCTATGAACGATAAATTACAACGCGATGAGGCCTTATCAGCCGAGTATGCGCTGGGCACCTTGAGTGGGCTGGCGCGTTTGCGCTTTGCACGCAGGTTGCGAAACGAGCCCGCGCTCGCGGCTAATGTTGCGCGCTGGCAAGCCCTGCTGGCGGGCCTGGATAATCAGCTTGCGCCCGTCACGCCACCGGAAAAGGTGTGGAAAAAGATTACATTGAGTTTGCCCGAGCAACGCGTCATTCAACCCAAACGCCATTATGCGGGCTGGCTGGCGGCTGCCAGTGTCGCGGCGTTCGCCCTGCTCGCCTCACTGTTCCTGCAGCAGCCGACGTTAACGCCGTTGACGGTACTGAACGACGCCCAGCATCAACAGCAATGGGTGGTCAGCGCGGACAGCAAACTGGCGCAGCTGAGCCTGACGCCGTTACATCCTGTGACCATCGCCGATAACAACAGTTTGCAGCTGTGGCTGATTCCGCCAGGCAAAGCGCCGATTTCATTGGGTTTGTTGGATAATCAGAAGGCAACGGATGTTGCGTTAAATAGCACGATTTCCCGCTCAGGCATCATTGCCATCAGCCTTGAACCGCGCGGCGGCTCGCCAACCGGGCAACCAACCGGTCCGGTGTTGTATAGCGGGCAGCTGTAAATCACCGCGCATTGCGTAGCGGCGCGATTTATCGCGCAATCAATTGCGCCGCTACGAGGGTGCTACGTCTGCCAGTTTTTAACAGCGGTTTACTGCTTCATGCTGCCAACCATTTCTTCCGGACGCACCCACTCATCGAACTGCTCTTCGGTCAGATAGCCCAGCTTCAGCGCTGAGCCTTTCAGCGTCAGGCCTTCTTTATGGGCTTTCTTGGCAATTTCCGCCGCTTTGTCGTAGCCGATATGGGTATTCAGTGCGGTCACCAGCATCAGCGATTCGTTCAGCAGCTGATCGATGCGCTCGCGTACCGGTTCAATGCCGATCGCGCAGTGGTGATTGAAGCTGTCCATGCCGTCGGCCAGCAGACGCACCGATTGCAGGAAGTTGTGGATCACCATCGGACGGAATACGTTGAGCTCAAAGTTGCCGGACGCGCCGCCAATGTTCACCGCCACGTCGTTGCCCATCACCTGACAACACAGCATGGTTAGCGCTTCGCACTGCGTGGGGTTCACTTTGCCTGGCATGATCGAGCTGCCTGGCTCATTTTCCGGGATGGCCAGTTCGCCAATGCCGCAACGCGGGCCAGAGGCCAGCCAGCGCACGTCGTTGGCAATTTTCATCAGCGAAGCCGCCAGGCCTTTCAGCGCACCGTGCGCGTGCACCAGCGCATCGCAGGTCGCCAGCGCCTCGAACTTGTTCGGCGCGGTGACAAACGGCTGTTTGGTCAAATCGGCCAGCGCTTTAGCGACGCGAACCGCGTATTCCGGATGGGTATTCAGGCCGGTCCCGACCGCGGTGCCGCCCAGCGCCAGCTCCGCTACGTGCGGAATACTGTTCTCAATGTGTTTGAGATTGTGCTCAAGCATCGCTACCCAGCCGGAGATCTCCTGACCGAGCGTCAGCGGTGTCGCATCCTGCAAGTGGGTACGACCAATCTTGACGATATCTTTGAAGGCGTCGGATTTTTCACTCAGCGTCTTTTTCAACACGTGAATCTGCGGAATCAGCTGCTCCCGCACGGCGATGACCGCGGCCACGTGCATGGCGGTGGGGAACACATCGTTGGAGCTTTGGCTTTTATTCACGTCGTCATTTGGGTGCACCAGACGCGACATGCCACGCTCGCCGCCAAGAATTTCACTGGCGCGGTTGGCCAGCACTTCATTCATGTTCATGTTGGTCTGGGTGCCGGAGCCGGTCTGCCAAATTGCCAGCGGAAACTCCTCGCTGTGCTTATCGGCCAGCACCTCGTCGGCGGCCTTAAGAATCGCCTGAGCGCGGTCGGCCGGAAGCAAGCCGAGATCCTGGTTCACCTGCGCCGCCGCGCGCTTGGTCAGCGCCAGCGCATGCACCAATGCCACGGGCATTTTCTCGGTTGAGATTTTGAAATGTTCCAGCGAACGCTGGGTTTGTGCGCCCCACAACTTATCTGCCGGTACTTCGATCGGTCCCATTGAGTCTTTTTCAATGCGATTGGCTGCCATGACTACGTCTCCTTAGCTCAGATTTTGAGGTTTCCGCTCTAAACGCCTTCCCGCGACGCCGTTGAGCGAGCAAGATTGTCACATACAAGAATTTAACATTATGCGAGCCTATCGCCTTTATTGCACTTGTTCGTGTATTTTCTATGGCACTTTCTGCTTTAATAAGCCTATTTACTTACGGTTATTAAGGGTAAACGATGCAAAAATTGAACAATTCGCTGCAAAATTACGCCTGGGGCAGCAAAACTGCGCTGACCGAACTCTATGGCATCGAAAATCCACAAGGTTTGCCGATGGCAGAACTGTGGATGGGCGCGCACCCGAAAAGCCCGTCTACCGTTGAGGTCAACGGCGAAGTGCGTTCGCTGCGTGAGATAATTGATGCCGACAAAGTCGCCATGCTCGGCAAAGCGGTGGCTGAACGTTTCGGCGAGCTGCCGTTCCTGTTTAAAGTGCTGTGCGCCGATCAGCCGCTGTCGATTCAGGTACATCCCAGCAAAGCCGCTGCCGAACAGGGTTTTGCGCGTGAAAATGCCGCGGGCATTCCGCTGAGCGCTGCCGAACGTAACTATAAAGATGCTAATCACAAGCCCGAGCTGGTGTATGCGCTGACACCCTTCCAGGCGATGAACGGTTTTCGTGAGCTGCATGAGATTGTCTCGCTGCTCGAACCGGTGGCCGGTGCCCATCCGCAAATCGCCCATTTCCTCGAAAACGCTAACGAAGCCAATCTGGCCAAACTGTTCGCCACGCTGCTGTCGCTGCAAGACGAGGCCAAATCGCGCGCCATCGGCGTACTGAAATCGGCGATTAACGCGCGTGAAGGCGAGCCGTGGCAGACCATCAAATCTATCGCCATCGATTATCCGGATGACAGCGGTCTGTTTTCGCCGCTGCTGCTCAATGTCATTACCCTGCAGCCAGGCGAAGCGATGTTCCTGTTTGCCGAAACGCCGCACGCCTATCTGAAAGGCGTGGCGCTGGAAGTGATGGCGAACTCCGATAACGTGTTGCGCGCCGGTCTGACGCCGAAGTTCATCGATATCCCGGAACTGCTGGCTAACCTGAAGTTTCAGGCAAAACCGGCCGCGACGCTGCTAACGCAGCCGCAGCGCGACGGCGAAACCCTGAACTTCCCGATTCCGGTAGAGGACTTTGCCTTTGCCATTCATGGGCTTTCCGCTGCGCCGCAAACGCTGGCACAAAACAGCGCGGCTCTGCTGTTCTGCATTGAAGGTCAGGCGATAATTGAGAAGTCCGGGCAACAGCTGGTGCTGAAGCCGGGTGAATCCTGCTTTGTGGCCGCCAATGAGTCGCCGGTCAACGCGGCAGGCACCGGACGTCTGGCGCGCGTGTTTAATACGCTCAACTGAGATCCGGCTGACGCTGTCAGCATTAACTGCTATTCTTTTAAACTATTAATTTAAAACGCCTGCGGGCGTTTTTCTTCACCCGTCGCGCACCGATCAGAGGCGTGCGGACGCAAGGATAAGGACGACACAGCGATGAAAAAGACCCAGGTTGCCGTAGGTGTGATTGTGGCGCTCGGCGTGATTTGGACTGGTGCTGCATGGTTTACCGGTAAACAACTGGAAAGCCATATGGATGAGATGTTGCAGAACGCCAACGCGCAGCTGAATGCTTACGCGCCGAACAGCCGTTTGACGCTGAGCTATCAGGATTATCAGCGCGGCGTGTTCAGCAGCAAAACCAAATTGGTGGTACAGGCCAGCTCGCAAACCAATGACAATCCGCTGTTGAAGCCTGGTCAAAGCATCGTGCTGAACGAGACGATCGATCACGGTCCGTTCCCGTTCGCCCAGTTGAAGAGCGGCAGCCTGATCCCAAGTATGGCGTCTGTGCATACCGAACTGGAAAACACCGATGCGGTGAAGAAACTGTTTGAACTGACCAATGGCAAATCGCTGGTCAACGCTGATACCCGCGTCGGCTACAGCGGTGCGACCAATACCGATCTCAACCTGCTGGCGGTGGATTACAACAATCCGCAGACCGGCGATCGTCTGGCCACCAATGGCGGCACGCTCAACATCAGCGCCGACAGCAAAGGTGACAAAGTCAGCCTCGACGGCGACTTCTCCAGCATCGCGGTCACCAGCAAAAATCAGGTTGAACTGCCGGTGCTGTTTACGCTGAATGGCCTGAAGCTGAGCGGCGATACTCACCTCAGCCCGGAAGGCGTGCGCGTCGGCGATCAGTCGATCTCTCTGGATAAACTGGATGCCAGCATTAACGGCCAGGAAGGTTTGTCGCTGGAGAAGCTGAAAACCACCTCATCCTTCGACAATAAAGAAGGCAAGATTGGTGGGCAGTTAGATGTCGATGTTGACAAAATTACCCTGCAGAAGCAGCCGTTTGGTGAAGCTAAGCTGGCGATGAAGTTTGCGCAGTTTGATGCGCAGGCGGTGAAAGCCTTCTCCGATACTTACAACGCGCAGATGCAGGATCTGCTTAACCAGCCGGGCGTGGCGGAAGATCCGATTCGCTATCAGGCCAGCGTGCAAACCATTCTGCGTAATAACCTGCCAACGCTGTTGAAAGGCTCGCCAACGCTGAGCATCGCGCCGCTGAGCTGGAAAAATGATAAAGGTGAAAGCACCTTTAACCTGAACGTGGGCTTTAACGATCCGGCCACCGTGAGCGGCGAGGCGCAGAGTTTGGGTGCCGCAGTGGATCGCGTGCTGAAAACCCTCGACGGCAAGCTGGCGATCAATATGCCAATGGCGACCGAGACCATGCGTCATGTCGGTTTAGCGGAAGGTTATCAGGGCGACGATGCGCAGAAACTGGCGGATCAGCAGGTGAAAGGTTTAGCGGCAATGGGCCAGATGTTCCGCCTGACCCAGCAGCAGGATGACAACATCGTCACCAGCCTGCAATACGGTAACGGCCAGGTCACCATGAATGGCGACAAGATGACGCTGGAGCAGTTTCTGTCACGCTATATGCTGGGCGCACCAACCAGCGAAGGTATGCCAGAGTAATTCATGGGGCGGCCAATTGGCCGCCCTTACACTTCGCCGCGCATTAGCTGCGGCGGCACAATCAAACTCTGAATCTCCGCTTCCGGCTGCGCCAGCCGCTGCAACATCCGCTCCGCCGCTCTTCTCCCCACATCACGCGCTTCACTACTGACAAAGGTCATGGTGGGATCGTGCAACTCCCGCTGCGGATCGTCATTAAAGCCCACCAGCGCCAGCTGCTGCGTGTAGTAGCTATCCACCGCGCCTTCACCAAAGGTTCGCCCACAGCGTAACGCGCCAAAATAGCAGCCGAGCGCGGTGCTGCCGTTATGCGCCAGAATCGCGGTGATGCCGGGATGTTGACGCAACAACTGCAGCGTTAACGCGGACACGCTTTGCTGGCGATCGTCGCACTCGATAATCCAGTCGGACCGGAACGATAGGCCATATTGCAGCAAAGTGGCGCAATAGCCGCCAATCCGCTCGGCGCGCGTCAGTGACGATCCCAAACCGCCCATCCAGGCGATGCGCTGATGTCCCTGCCGAATCAGATACTCCGTCGCCATGCGCGCCGCCTGGCTGTTATCGGGCCGCAGTGAGTCGACATTGTCGAGGCTGCTGGCGCGCGAAGCGCAAACCAACGCGATGTTTTGCTCCTGCGCCTGCGGCACCAGCGTTTCTGCTTGCGCCGCCGCGCCGCCGAGCACAATGCCTTCCGCGCCCTGCGCCACCAGCGTGTCAAAACAGCGTTTAAGGTGTTGTCCGTGCTGACCGCTTTGTGTCAGCACCAGCACTTTGCCCTGCTGCTCCAGCACTTCACTGAGTCCGGCCGTCATCGCGGCATAAAAGGGCTGGCTGAGATCGCGCACGATCAGGCCGATCACGCCGCTTTCGCCGCCGCGCAAAATCGAGGCTGAGCGATTACGCACGTAGCCAAGCTGCTCAATCGCCTGATTAACGCGTGTGGCCGTAGCGGGCGAGATGCGCCCTTTGCCGGAGAGCACCAACGACACGGTAGAGACCGACACCCCGGCGACCAACGCCACATCATGAATAGTGGTTTTCTGCTGGGACATAGTGTTCCGTTACCGACGTCCAAATCAAAGAGATAAAACGTTACACTGATTGCACCAAAAATAAAGCCTGCAATTAGTCACTCTTTGTGATTATAGCCACAAAAATAAGTGGTAAAACGTTTTATCATCCTTGACCACATTGAAGCCTTTCACTTTTTATTGCCAGGAGAATCTATGCCCGCCAGCCGCCCCAAAATGTCACTTTGGGAGTTTTTCCAAAGTCTGGGTAAAACCTTTATGTTGCCCGTCGCCCTGCTCTCGTTCTGCGGCATTCTGTTAGGAATTGGCAGTTCTCTCAGCAGTCATGACGTCCTGACGCTAATTCCTCTTCTCGATCAGCCTTTCCTGCAATACCTGTTTATCTGGCTGGCGAAGATCGGCTCTTTTGCCTTTAGCTATCTGCCGGTGATGTTTGCCATTGCCATTCCGCTCGGTATGGCGCGCGAGAATAAAGGCGTCGCCGCCTTTGCCGGTTTTGTTGGCTACGCGGTACTGAACCTGAGTATCAACTTCTGGCTCAACATCAACGGCATTCTGCCAACCACTGATGCGGCGGTGCTGAAAGCCAATAACGTACAAAACATCCTCGGCATTCAGTCCATCGACACCGGTATTCTCGGCGCGGTGATCGTCGGTATCGTGGTGTTCTGGTTACATGAGCGCTTCCACAACATTCGCCTGCCAGATGCGCTGGCGTTTTTCGGTGGGACGCGCTTTGTGCCGATCGTTACGGCGATGGCGATGGGCGTGCTGGGCCTGGTGGTTCCGCTGATTTGGCCATTCTTTGCACGCGCGATTACCGGCCTCGGCTGGGTGATTAACAGCGCCGGTGAATTTGGTCCGATGATCTTCGGTACTGGCGAACGTCTGCTTTTACCTTTTGGCTTGCAACACATTCTGGTGGCAATCATCCGCTTTACCGATGCGGGCGGCACCATGGATGTGTGCGGTAAAAGTGTTAGCGGTGCGTTAACTATCTTCCAGGCGCAATTGGCCTGTGCGGATACCCACGGCTTCGCCGAGAGCGCCACGCGCTTCCTGTCGCAGGGTAAAATGCCGGCCTTCCTCGGGGGTTTGCCGGGTGCGGCCTTGGCGATGTATCACTGCGCCCGTCCGGAAAACCGTCATAAAATTAAAGGCCTGCTGATTTCCGGCGTGGTGGCTTGCGTGGTGGGCGGTACCACTGAACCGCTGGAGTTCCTGTTCCTGTTCGTCGCGCCGGTGCTGTATTTGATCCACGCGCTGTTGACCGGCTTGGGCTTCACCGTAATGGCGATGCTGGGCGTGACTATCGGTAATACCGACGGCAACGTGATCGACTTCTTCGTCTTCGGCGTGCTGCACGGCCTCTCCACCAAATGGTATTGGGTGCCGGTGATTGCTGCGGTGTGGTTCGTGGGTTATTACGCTATCTTCCGCTTTGCTATCAGTCACTTCAACATCAAAACGCCAGGCCGCGAAGTGGAAACCAACAGCGTAGCGCAGCAGGTTAATCGCGCGGCTGTGGGTAAATCCGGCTTTAATACGCCAGCGATTCTGTCGGCGCTGGGCGGCGTGGAAAACATCGCCTCACTGGATAACTGCCTGACGCGTCTGCGCATTACCGTGGTCGACATGAGCAAGGTGGATGATGCAACACTGAAAGCCAACGGTGCGATTGGCGTGGTGCATGTTAATGCGACCAATCTGCAAGTGGTGATGGGCCCGCAGGTGCAATCGGTCAAAGATGAGATGGCACACTTGATGAGCGCGACGGTGTAATGATGCAGGATTTCGCTTTCAATCAGGTGGTGGATCGCCACGGTAGCTGGTGTACGCAGTGGGATTTCGTGGCCGATCGTTTCGGCGTGGCGGACTTGCTGCCCTTCACTATCTCCGATATGGATTTCGCTACCGCGCCATGCATCCTCGAGGCGCTGCAACAGCGCCTCGCACACGGTGTGTTTGGCTACAGCCGCTGGCAGCATGATGATTTTCTTTCTGCCATTCAACATTGGATGCGCAGCCGT
The DNA here is from genome assembly GCF_002858935.1 of Pantoea endophytica. Classification (GTDB taxonomy): domain Bacteria; phylum Pseudomonadota; class Gammaproteobacteria; order Enterobacterales; family Enterobacteriaceae; genus Pantoea; species Pantoea leporis. Next base: position 580,782 of record NZ_PJRT01000033.1, read on the forward strand.
TTCGCTACCGAAGTGGCGGCAGAATCGCTGGTTTATGGCCCGTCGGTGATTTATATGGTGGCGCAGCTGTTGCGCCACTGGACGCAGCCGGATGATGAAGTGCTGATTCACACCCCCGCTTACGATGCGTTTTATAACACCATCAATGGCAATCAGCGTCGCGTGCTGGAGCTGCCGCTGCAGCGCCACGCTAACGAATGGCTGTGTGACATGACGCAGCTGGAAAGTTTGCTGGCGCGTCCGCGCTGTAAAGTGATGCTGCTGTGCAGTCCGCACAATCCTAGCGGCAAAGTGTGGCGCGAAGATGAGCTGCGCCAGATGGCGGCGCTGTGCGAAAAGCATGGCGTTAAGGTGATTAGCGATGAAATTCATATGGACATGGTGCTGAGTGATGCGCAGCATACGCCCTGGAGCCAGGTCGCGCAGTCCGCCTGGGCGCTGTTCACCTCGGCCTCCAAGAGCTTCAACATTCCGGCGCTGACCGGCGCGTGGGGCATCATTCCTGATAAGCGCGATCGTCAGGCGTGGTTCCATGCGCTGAAGCATGAGGATGGCTTATCCTCGCCAGCGGTAATGGCGCTTGCCGCTACCATCGCCGCTTATCGCGCGGGCGCGCCGTGGCTGGATGCGCTGCGCGACCATCTACGTGGCAACATGCAGCATATCGCGCAGCGCCTGAACACGGCGTTTCCGCAGCTTAACTGGCAACCGCCCGCCGCGACTTACCTGGCGTGGATCGATCTCAATCCGCTTGGCATTGATGAACAGGCGCTGCAACAGCGTCTGATTCATCAACACAAAGTGGCGATCATGCCGGGTTCGACCTACGGCGCGGCGAGTCGCGGCTATCTGCGTCTCAACGCCGGTTGCCCGCGCAGCAAACTGGATGATGGGCTGGATCGCCTGATTGCCGGGCTAAAATCGTTCTAAAATGCCACGGATGCTGATTAATTCAGCATCCGTTTTGCTGTTTGCGCAAATCGCTGGCGCTGTTGCGCAAGATGTTTTTATAATCCTCTGCACTTTATGAAACTTAAGCGAGTGCGCCATGATTGATCCAAAACTCCCCCTTACCGACATTCACCGCCACCTTGATGGCAATATCCGCGCACAAACCATTCTCGACTTAGGTCGTCAGCATAATCTTGCGCTGCCCGCTGAAACGCTTGATGCATTGCGTCCGCATGTGCAGGTCACGGCTAATGAACCGGATCTGGTGAGTTTCCTGCAGAAACTCGACTGGGGCGTGAAAGTGCTGGGCGATCTTGATGCCTGTCGTCGTATCGCGCTGGAAAACGTCGAAGATGCGGCGCGCGCTGGCATTCACTATGCGGAACTGCGCTTCTCACCGGGCTACATGGCGATGACGCATCAACTGCCGATTGCCGGCGTGGTTGAGGCGGTGATTGATGGTGTGCGCGCCGGCATTCAGCAATACGGTGTTGATGTACGCCTGACCGGCATTATGAGCCGCACCTTTGGTGAAGAAGCTTGCCTGCGTGAGCTGGAAGCTTTGCTGGCACATCGCGAGGGCATCACCGCCGTCGATTTGGCCGGTGACGAACTCGGCTTCCCAGGCAGTGAATTCCTCAGCCACTTTAATCGTGCGCGTGACGCCGGTTTCCGCATTACCGTTCACGCCGGTGAAGCCGCAGGCCCGGAAAGCATCTGGCAAGCGATTCGCGAGCTGGGCGCGGAGCGTATTGGTCACGGCGTGAAGGCGATTGAAGACCGTGCATTGATGGATTTCCTTGCTGAGCAGCGCATTGGGATTGAGTCATGCCTCACTTCGAATATTCAGACCAGCACCGTTTCGTCGCTGAGCAGCCATCCGCTGAAAACCTTCCTGCAGCACGGCATTCTCGCCACCATTAACACCGACGACCCGGCGGTTCAGGGCGTTGAGCTGGCCCATGAGTATGAAGTGGCGGCACCGCAAGCGGGATTGACGGCAGAAGAGATGCGTCAGGCACAGGATAATGGTGTAACCATCGCGTTCCTGAGTGATGCAGAGAAAGCCGCGCTGCGCGCGCGCGTAGCGGGATAAAAAAAGGTGCGCATAACGCGCACCTTAGATCGTAGGGTCGCCATTCCTGGCGATCTTTTAACAGAATTAACGCAACGACAGGGTCTGACGCTTCTCGGCGGACTGCAAGCCCAGCTCGATCAACTCCATCACCTGAATCGCCTCTTCTGCCTGCACCGGATTCGCACCTGTGCCCGCAATCGCATCACGGATACCTGCGTAGTACGCCGGATAGTTACCTGGCAAGGTCAGCAGCTCTTTCTCCACCATCACATCGCCTTCCGCCAGCGTCAGCGTGCCGTTGCGCATGTCGTAGCCCCAATCTTCCTGCGGCGGACGTTCACCCGCTTTCAGACGATCTTCCTGCGGATCCAGCCCGTATTTCACGTAGCTGCCGCGCGTACCGTGCACCACAAAGCGCGCGGATTCCGCCGCCACCAGCATGCTGGCATGCAGCACCACGCGACGCGTAGGATAGGTCAACACCGCATGGAAGTAATCGGTGGTTTGCGCGCCCGGACGCAGTTCCGCCATATCGACATTGATCGCAACCGGCGTGCCAAACAGCTGCAAAGCTTGATCCAGCACGTGCGGTCCGAGATCGAACCAAATGCCGCTGCCCGCGCCTTTCATTTCACGCCAGCGCTGACGCACTTCCGGACGGAAACGGTCAAAGTGGGATTCGAAGTAACGCACTTCGCCCAGCGTACCGTCGTTCAGCAGGGATTTCAGCGTCAGGAAATCGCTGTCCCAACGGCGGTTATGGAACACTGACAGCAGCAGACCTTTGGCTTTGGCCAGCGCATCCAGCTCACGTGCTTGTGACAACGTCACGGTAAACGGCTTATCGACCACCACGTGTTTGCCGGCGTTGAGTGCCGCTTTGGCTAATGGGAAGTGGGTGTCATTCGGGGTCGGAATAACAATCAGTTGCAGTGTCGGGTCGTCCAGCAGCGCTTGTGGATCGGAAACCACCTGCACTGACGGCCAGTCAGCATGCACTTTGCTGGCATCGCTGCTTGAGATCGCCGCCAGCTCAACCTCCGGCGTACCGGCGATCAAGGGTGCATGAAAGGTTTTGCTGGCAAAACCGTAGCCGATTAGGCCGACACGTAATTTATCGCTCATTCTCATTCCTCTTGTTCGTTACCAGACTGATTTAAGACGAATCGATCTATAAGAACAAGGCGGAATCACCTGAAAACTCAGGAAATAGCACTCCGTGCGGATTGCCAGCTCTCGTGCGCTACCAAAGCATCCTGCGCATCCTGGCTGCGGCGGCGGAAGTCGCTGGGGCTGACGCCAACGCGTTTGCGGAATACGCGCGAGAAGTAAAGTTGGTCATCGTAGCCCACTTCACGCCCGACGGAAGCGATCGGTTCCTGAGTGGTTTGCAGCAGCAGTTTGGCGCGGATCACCCGCTGATCTTCGCGCCAGCGCAGCAGATTAATGCCCATTTGCTCGCGGAACAGATGCGCCAGCCGTGACGGCGACAGGCAAACATGGCGCGCCACTTCTTCAATCTTCACTTCACCCGCCAGATGATTGGTGACGTACTGGCAAGCTTCAATCACGCGCGGATCGCGGATCTGTTGATGGCTACGCGGATCCTCTTCCACCGCGCGCAGCAGCAAGCGCTCCAGCAGATTCATCGCCAGCTCTTCGGCGAAGCGACGTCCGGAGTTGTGGGTTTGCTCGATGCTGGCGAACAGGCGATCAAACTCGGCACGCTGCGCTTCTGACAAATGCAAGCGCCCCACGCCCTGGCTCTCATCCTGCCACTGCAACCAATCGGTCCAGTAAGCGCGCGGGCGGAAATAGACCCAGCGATGGAACCAGCACGGGCTGTCTGGCGCGCGGCCGTAATAGTGCGGGGTTTTCGGTTGAAACAGCAGCAGATCGCCCGGCTCGCAGTCGAAGGCAGATTCGCCATCAAACACGCGCCCCTGACCTTTAATGGTCAGATTAAGGATGTAGCCTTTCATGCCGTGCGGACGATCGATAAAGAAATCGAGTGCGTCATTGGCATTAATCGGCGTTAAGCCTGCCACCAGCCAGGCATTGAACGCATAGCCCGGCAATAAGGGATTCTGCTGCTCACTTGGGGGTTCGCGATGGTACATAATGCCCTCACTTTTCCGTTTCGCGGCGCTGAGCGTGCCCACTTTCCGGCACGCTCAGCCTGGGTTATCAGGCGGCTTTACTTTTCTGTTTGTAGCGGTCAAAAATCACCGCCGCTAACAGTATCAAACCGCGCACTACATACTGTGAGAATGGCGAGATATTCAATAAATTCATCGCATTCTCAACCGTGCCCAGAATCAGCACGCCCGCCACCACATAGGAAATTTTGCCAATGCCGCCTTTCAGCGAGACGCCGCCCAGCACGCAAGCTGAAATCACAATCAGCTCGTATCCGAGCGAGGTCATGGGCTGGCCGCTGGTCATGCGCGACGCCAGAATGATGCCCGCCGCCGCCGACACTAAACCGGACAGAATGAAGATAATGATGCGCGTGCGTACCACCGGCACGCCGGCCAGACGCGCTGCTTCTTCATTGCCGCCAATCGCCAGCGTGTTGCGACCAAAGGTGGTTTTGTTCAGCAGGAAACCGAACAGCACCATGGTAGCGATGGTGAGCCAAATCGGTGCCGGCACGCCGAGCCAGTTGGCGTATCCGAGGGTAAAGAAGCGCTCGTCTTCAATCCCCACCGCTTTGCCGTCGGAGAAGATGTAAGCCAGGCCGCGCACAATCTGCATGGTGGCCAGCGTAGTGATCAGGGCGTTGATTTTCAGCCGCGCAATGACGAAGCCGTTGATAAAACCGGTGGCCATGCCGAGCAGCAAACCCGCTGCCACGCCAATCCACAGGCTTTCGGTCATGTTGATCACCACCGCGGTGACCACACCGGCGCAGGCAATCACCGACGCCACGGACAGGTCAAAGTCGCCGGAAGCCAGGCAGAACAGCATGCCGCACGCCACCATGCCGGACATCGACATCGCCAGCCCGAGCCCTTTCATGTTGATGATAGAACCAAAGTTCGGCACGAAAATGGCACACACGATAAACAGCAGTGCGAACACCACCAGCATGCCGAAGTTGTCCCAAATCCGCCCCAGTTGCAGCCCGTTGCGCTGCACCGGTGGCGTGTTGGAAGTGGTAGATGAAGCCATTATTACTCTCCTTTACATCAGGCCACGGCGGCCGCTTGAGTGGTTTTCGGCATCGCCAGGCTCAGCGTCAGCTGCTCTGTGGCCGTGTCATGGGACAGTTCACCGGCAATGGAACCTTCACGCATCACCAGAATGCGGTCGGCTAATCCCATCACTTCCGGCAGATCGCTGGAGGCAAACAGCACCGCAATCCCCTTTTTCGCCAGTTGATAAATTAGGTTGTAGATTTCGTGTTTGGCACCGACGTCAATGCCGCGCGTCGGCTCATCGAGCAGGATCACGTTCATCTCTTCCGACAGCCAGCGGCCCAGAATCGCCTTCTGCTGGTTGCCTCCGGAAAGATTCATGATCAGCTGCTGCGGGCCTGGCGTTTTGATGTTGAGTGAACGAATGTGGATATCGGCGTTTTTCGCTTCCCAGCTCGGTTTGATCAGGCAACCAGCGGTGAGATTGTGGCGACGCGCGCTGATGTTGATGTTATCGCGCACCGAATGCACCGGAATGATGCCTTCAGATTTGCGATCTTCCGGGCACAGCATGATGCCGGCGCGGATGGCGTCGATCGGCTGGCGAATGTTGAGCTTTTTGCCATCCAGCGTCACGCTGCCGCCGCGCAATTTAGTGGCACCGAACAGCCCTTTCATCAGTTCACTGCGTCCCGCGCCCACTAAACCAAACAGGCCAACGATTTCACCGGCACGCACCGTCAACGAAATCGGCGTGCGCACGCCCTTCGCCTCCACCGCGTCCAGCTGCAGACGCACCGGGCCCAGTTCACGCGGCGCGTAACCATAAATATCCCCCAGATTGCGCCCCACCATCGCCTGTACCAAATCATCGTGATGGGTGTTTTTCATGTCGGTGAAGGTGCGCACGTAGCGGCCATCTTTAAACACGGTGATGGCATCGCTCAGGGCAAAAATCTCCTCCATGCGATGCGACACGTACAACACGGTGCGGCCCTGCTCGCGTAGCTGACGGATGACGCGGAACAAGTGATCAATTTCGCGCGCCGACAGCGAGCTGGTCGGTTCGTCAAAAGCGATGATGCGCGCGTTACGCGCCAGCGCTTTGGCGATCTCCACCATCTGCCATTGTCCGAGCGACAGATATTTCAGCGGCATGTCCGGATCGATATCCATGCCAAGATTTTGCAGCTGCAAACCGGCTTCATAGCGCAGCAGTTTGCGATTCACCAGACCGCGCTTGTGCGGCAGCTGGCCGAGATAGATATTTTCCGCCACGCTCATTTCCGGCACCAGATGCAGTTCCTGGTAAATGATCGCCACGCCGGCATCCAGCGCATCCACGGTGGTGTTGAAACTCTTCGGCTGGCCTTTAATGCGGATCTCGCCGCCGCTGGGCTGGTAGCTACCGCTGAGGATCTTCAACAGCGTTGATTTACCGGCACCGTTCTCCCCCATCAGCGCGTGCACTTCGCCGGAACGGCAGCTGAATGAGATGTCCTGCAGCGCTTTCACGCCGGGAAAGGTTTTGCTGATGCCATGAAACGACAGAAAGGCTTGATCAGTGTTCATGGTGACTCCTCTAAGCCTTCATGCTTCGCACTGTAACTGCGTTGGCTGCGTGAACTTACCCCGGTCACTTATAAAAGTAAGCTCCCGGGGATAAGTGCACTTGCCGCCTTGTTACAGCACGAATCATTTTGGCTAAACATTTAGATGGTGCTGCTCAAACAACGAACAACGTGATTACTTCAGCCCTTTCTTATCCAGCTCGGCTTTGAAGTTATCGCGGGTAATCAGCACCACATCGGTGACCTCGGTGAACTTCGGCGGCTCCTGATCTTTGGTCACCCAGTTGTAGAGCATCTCGCTGCTCTTATAACCGTGCACGTCCGGGCTTGGCAGCAGCGAACCGTAGAAACCGGTGGCGGATCCTTTCGACAGCTCACTCACCGCATCAACACCGTTAATGCCGATACCGATCACATCGGGCGCTTTAAAGCCCTGGCCTTCGGTGGCGCGAACGCCGCCCAGCACGGTGTTATCGTTCATGCCGAGAATCAGCCAGTGTTTCACTTCCGGATGCTGCACCAGCAGCGAGTTACCGGCGTCAAAGGCGCCTGGGATATCATTGGATTTGGTTGGCACCTGATAGATCTGCTTCTCCGGGAAACCGGCGGCTTTCAGCGCGTCCATTGAACCGCTGGTGCGACGGCGTGCGGTGTCGAGTTCGTTCGCGGTGATGGCCATCACGCCGGTCTCTTTCACATCCCAGCCGCGTTTCTGCATCTCTTTATACAGTTCCTGCCCCTGACGCTCGCCGATCTTGGTTGCCGCCATCATCACCAATGGCACGGTATCCATCGGCTTGCCTTTGGCGGTCACGAACTGATCATCGACGGCAATCACTTTCAGACCGTAACCGCGCGCTTTGGCGACAATCGCGGAGCCGAGCTTAGGGTCCGGCGTACAGATGACGAAGCCTTTCGCGCCGCTGGCGGCCAGGCTGTCGATGGCGTTAAGGGTTTTCTCACCGTCGGGCACGGCAATTTTGATCACTTCAAAGCCGAGATCCTTGCCGGCTTTATCCGCGAATTTCCATTCAGTCTGGAACCAGGGTTCCTCCGGTTGTTTAACGAGGAAACCGAGTTTCATGGTCTCGGCGATAGCGGATTGTGACATAACCGCAGCGAGACCTAGCGCCGCCAGCGTTTTAGTGAATTTATGCATGATGCTCTCCGGCATAATGTTGTTTTAGGCTGTTATTAACCAATCGGTGTAAACGCTACCAATCAAATCATTCTGTGGGGTACAGCTAAAAATCAGCGCGTTAGCGCAAAGGTTGTACAAAGGCTGCGCAAACGCTGGGCTAGTTGTAGCGGGAATGGACGGGAAAAATGTAGAGCGGTATCACATCCCAAAACGATGACAAAATCCTCCATATATTCAGCAAATTTAACCGGTCGTTAACTTTTGCAGTGGATCACACATCCCCGCCGATGGCAGAAAAGTGCATATTCTCAGCGACTGATGACTAACCGCTTCTGCCGCCCCATTCCAGGATAGAGCCAGATAACTCACACAGGAGAATCCCAATGGGTGCTGGCGCCATAACAATTGGGCTGGATTTTGGCAGTGACTCGGTGCGTGCGCTGGCCGTGGACTGTCACAGTGGTAAAGAGCTGGAAAAAGCGGTGGTCAACTATGCACGCTGGGCCAACGGCGAATTTTGCGATGCGCACGCCAACCGCTTTCGTCACCATCCGCAGGACTATATCGATGCGTTAGAGCAGGCGATTGTCACCGTGGTTAACGCCTTAACGCCTGAACAGCGCGCCGCCGTAGTGGGGATTGGCGTGGATTCCACCGGCTCGACGCCTGCGCCCATCGATCGTGATGGCAACGTGCTGGCGCTGCGCCCGGAATTCGCCACCAACCCCAACGCGATGTTCGTGCTGTGGAAAGATCACACCGCGATTGAAGAAGCCGAAGAGATCAATCAGCTGTGTCGTAGCGGTCGTTTCAACGATTACACCCGCTATATTGGCGGCGTCTATTCGTCGGAGTGGTTCTGGGCCAAGATACTGCACGTGTCACGCGCCGATGCTGCGGTACGTGAAGCGGCAGTGTCTTGGGTGGAACTGTGCGATTGGGTGCCCGCGCTCCTCAGCGGCACTACCGCACCCGCGCAGCTGCGTCGTGGACGCTGTGCCGCCGGGCACAAATCACTGTGGCATCCGGAGTGGCAAGGTTTGCCGCCGGCTGACTTCTTCCGCGCGCTCGATCCTCTGCTGGTCGAGCAGCTCGATTCCCCCTTATTCGCAGACACCTGGACCGCCGATGTGCCGGTGGGCACGCTCAGCAGCGAATGGGCGCAGCGCCTCGGCTTATCGCAACAGGTGATTCTTTCGGGCGGCGCGTTTGACTGCCACATGGGCGCGGTTGGTGCCGGTGCGCAGCCTTATACGCTGGTGAAAGTGATTGGCACCTCAACCTGCGACATTCTGATTGCCGACAGCGACACCGTTGGCGACCGCGCTATCAAAGGCATCTGCGGCCAGGTAGATGGCAGCGTGGTGCCGGGCGCGATTGGCTGCGAAGCCGGTCAGTCGGCGTTTGGCGATATTTATGCCTGGTTCAGCCGCCTGCTCGGCTGGCCACTGCAGCAGGCGGCGCAGCACCATCCGGAGCTGCAACCACAGTTAGCCGCGCTGCAAAAAGATCTGATCCGCAACCTCACCGAAGCCTGGGCGGCCAATCCGCAACTCGATCATCTGCCGGTGGTGCTTGACTGGTTCAACGGCCGCCGCACGCCAGACGCCAATCAGCGCTTAAAAGGTGTGATCACCGATCTCAATCTCGGCACCGATGCGCCCGCGCTGTTTGGTGGCCTGATCGCCGCCACCGCGTTTGGCGCACGCGCCATTATGGAGTGTTTCGAACAGCAGCAGATTCCGGTGCAGAGCATCCTGACGCTCGGCGGCATCGCCCGTAAATCCCCCGCCATCATGCAGGCGTGCTGCGACGTCATGAACCGTCCGCTGGATATCGTCGCCTCTGACGAATGCTGTGCGCTCGGTGCGGCCATTTTTGCCGCCGTGGCCGCGGGCGTGTATGCCAATGTGCCTGCCGCCCAGCAGGTAATGGCCAGTCCGATTGATGTGACGCTGCAACCCAACGCCGCGCGCGTGGTGGTTTATCAGCAACTTTATCAACGTTATCAAAACTGGTGCCAGGCTGCTGAACCGCAGTACGCCGCGCGCACCGCATCCGCTCAGTAAAGGAGAGATTTAATGGAACAGCACAACGCACGACAGGTGTGGTTTGTTATTGGTACGCAGCACCTTTACGGCGCGGAAACCTTGCGTCAGGTGGAACAGCACGCTCGCCAGGTGATGGACGGATTGAATCAGGCCGGCACCTTGCCGGTGTCGCTGGTGCTGAAGCCGCTGGTGAAATCACCAGACGAAGCGCTGGCATTGTGCCGCGACGCTAACCACGATAATCAGTGTGTCGGCATCATTACCTGGCTGCACACCTTCTCGCCGGCCAAGATGTGGATTGGCGGCCTGAGCATCCTGAATAAGCCGCTGCTGCAATTCCATACTCAGTTCAACGCGGAGATTCCGTGGGACAGCATGGATATGGACTTTATGAACCTTAACCAAACCGCGCACGGCGGTCGCGAGTTCGGCTTTATCGGCGCGCGCATGGGTTTGCAGCACAGCGTGGTTACCGGTCACTGGCAGGATAAAGCCAGCCAGCAGCGCATCGGACGCTGGATCAATGCCGCGCTGGCAAAACAGGCCAGCCAGCAGCTGAAAGTGGCGCGCTTCGGCGACAACATGCGCGAAGTGGCGGTGACCGAAGGCGATAAAGTCGCGGCGCAGATTCAGTTTGGTTACTCCGTGAATGGCTGGGGCGTGGGCGATTTGGTCGAGGTGGTGAATAGCGTCAGCGATGGCGACGTCAACGCGCTGATCGATGAATACGAAAGCCAATATCGCTTCACCGATGCCGCCGCCGTCAACGGCGATAAACGTCAAAACGTACTGGATGCGGCACGCATTGAGCTGGGTCTGAAACGTTTCCTCGAAGCCGAGGGCTGCAAAGCCTTTACCACCAACTTCCAGACTTTGCACGGCATGACGCAACTGCCCGGTTTGGCGGTGCAGCGCTTGATGGGCCAGGGCTATGGATTTGCCGGTGAAGGCGACTGGAAAACCGCCGCGCTGCTGCACATTCTCAAGATCCAGGCCGGCACACGCGCGGGCGGTACTTCCTTTATGGAGGATTACACCTATCACTTCTCACCGGGCAATGATTTGGTGCTGGGCTCGCACATGCTGGAAGTGTGCCCGTCCATCGCCAAAGAGGAGAAGCCGCTGATTGATGTGCAGTTCCTCGGCATTGGCGACAAAGCCGATCCGGCGCGCATGATCTTCTCCACGCCGGCCGGACGCGCGGTGAATGCCAGCGTCATCGATCTGGGCGATCGTTTCCGTTTGCTGGTGAATGTGGTGGATGCGATCGAACAGCCCAAACCGCTGCCAAAATTGCCGGTGGCCCGTGCGCTGTGGCGTGCCCAGCCGTCGCTGGCCACCGCATCAGAAGCCTGGATTCTGGCCGGCGGCGCGCACCACACGGTGTTCAGCCAGGCGCTGGATCTGGATGATATGTATCTGTACGGCGAGCTGAATGGCATTGAAGTGCTGGTGATTGATGAGGAGACGCGCTTACCGGCATTTAAAGATGCGCTGCGCTGGAATGAGGCGTATTACCGCCTGGCACGTTGATTTCGTCCTCTGCGATATTCCCCTCATCCTAACCTTCTCCCGCAAGCGGGAGAAGGAACCGTTTTATAAACGCTGTCACTCCGAACTCAACGTCTGCTTTTGCTTCAGGGAAGAGTGCTGCTTATCGCTGCACCGGCGGCTCCCTCTCCCGCAAGCGGGAGAAGGAACCGTTTTATAAACGCTGTCACTCCGAACTCAACGTCTGCTTTTGCTTTCAGGTAAGAGTGCTGCTTATCGCTGCACCGGCGGCTCCCTCTCCCGCGCGCGGGAGAGGGTTGGGGTGAGGGAAAGGCGGGTGAAGAAGTTAAGAGGTCAAACGCTTAACAGGTGCGTTCTGCTGGCGATCCCACATCACGGTGAGCAGGCGTTGCAGCGCGATAAACGCAAACAGCAGAATGCCGATGGCGATCTTGGTCCACCATGAACTCAAGGTGCCGTCGAAGTTAATCCAGGTCTGAATCAATCCCTGAATCAACACGCCGAACAGCGTGCCCAACACCGTGCCCACGCCGCCAGACAACAAGGTGCCGCCAATCACCACCGAGGCAATCGCGTCCAGTTCCACACCCAATCCCGCTAGCGCATAGCCTGCCGAGGTATAAATGGAGAACACAATGCCCGCTAATGTCGCCAGCGTGGTCGACAACATATAAATCCTGATGGTGGTCGCGCGCGTTGACACGCCCATCAACTGCGCCGAAGTCAGGCTGCCGCCAATCGCATACACCTGATTACCAAAGCGCGTACGGTGCGCCAGAATAATCCCGCCGAGTACCACCACCAGCATAATCAGCGCCAGCAAACTCAGGCGTCCGCCGCCAGGGATCTTCCACGCCAGACTCGACAGCGTGGTATAGAGCGGATGATCGATAGGAATCGAATTCTCCGACACCAGATAGCTGCAGCCGCGCAGGAAAAACATCCCCGCCAGCGTAATGATAAACGCCGGGATTTTCAGCGCATCGATCAGCCAGCCCATCATCGCGCCAAACAGCGCGCCCATCGCCAGCACCAGCGCAAACGCCAGAAGCGGATCGAGATGATAATCACCAATCACCCGTGCCAGGAACACGCCGCTAAAGGCAATCACCGCGCCCACCGACAGATCAATCCCGCCGGACAAAATCACGAACGTCATCCCCACGGCGATAATGCCGAGGAAAGCGTTATCGGTGAGGATATTGCAGATCACGCGCGTTGAAGCGAAGCCGGGAAATTGACTCAGGCAAAACAGATAACCCGCCACAAACACCAGCAGCGTGATCATCAATGGCAGATGACGTTTCATCATTTCGGGCGTCTCCGTTTCAACATGGCAATAAAGCGTGGCGACTGCAGCAGCAATACGCACATCACCACCACCGCTTTCACCACCTGATTGAGTTCAGGCTGGAAGCCGGACAGCAAAATACCGGTATTCATCGATTGAATGATCAACGCGCCAATCAGTGACAGCACCAGATTGAAGCGCCCGCCCATCAGCGAAGCACCGCCAATCACCACCGCCAGAATGGCATCCAGCTCCAGCCACAAACCGGCATTATTAGCATCGGCACCGCGAATATCCGCAGCGACGATCATGCCCGCCACCGCCGCGCACATGCCGCTAATCACATAGGTCGACATCACCACCAGCCAGCCATTCACACCGGCATTGCGCGCCGCGCGCAGGTTGATACCGACCGCTTCGATAAACAGTCCGAGCGCGGTTTTGCGCGTCAGCAGCCACACCACGAGCGCCACCAGCAGCGTAATCCATACCGGCACCGGCAGCAGCCACAGCGAACCGCTACCAAACCACGCCAGGCTATCGCTGTTGAAGGTAACGATTTGGCCCTGTGTAATCAGCTGCGCCACGCCGCGTCCCGCCACCATCAAAATCAAAGTGGCGACAAACGGCTGAATTTTTAGTAGCGCCACCAAAATGCCATTCCATAAACCGCAGGCCAGGCCGGTACCGAGCGTCGCCAGAATGATGAACGGCAAACTATGCCCCGCCACCGTCAAGGTCGCCGCCGTTGCGCCGGCAATCGCCATCACCGCGCCCACCGACAGATCGATGCCGCCGGTGGCAATCACCAGCGTCATGCCAATCGCCAGCAGCGCCACCGGCGCGGCGCGATTGAGGATATCAATCGGGCTGCCGAACAAACGGCCATCCTGAATGTGAATGGCAAAAAAGTTATTCGCCACCAGGCTATCCACCAGCAGCACCAGAATCAGCGCCACTATCTGCGGCATGCCAGGCGGCAGCTTCGGCTTACGCCGTTCGGGTTTGTCATGTGTCATAGGGGATTCAAGCATGTTGTGCTCCTCCATCGGCGATGGCGTTGACGATCGCGGCCACCGACAGCTGCTCCAGCGGGATTTCGGCCACCTGCTTCAAATCGCGCATGATCAACACGCGATCGGCATAGCCCACCAGTTCTTCGAGTTCAGAGGAGATAACCAGTAGCGCCAATCCGTCGGCGCACAGGGTTTCAATTAAGCGAATGATTTCGGCATGCGCGCCGACATCGATGCCGCGCGTTGGCTCGTCGAGGATCAGAAATTGCGGTTTGGTCACCAGCCAGCGCGACAGCAGCACCTTCTGCTGATTGCCGCCGGACAACAGCTCAACCGGCTGATCGGCATGCGGCGTGCGAATGCCGAGGCTCTTGATAAAGCGCTCAGCGATCTCCTGCTGCTCACGACGCTTGATCGGTCGCAGCCAGCCGCGCTGCGCCTGCAGCGCCAGAATGATATTTTCGCGCACCGACGCGCCACCAATGATGCCGTCGGTTTTACGATCTTCCGGACAGAAACCCATACCGAGGCGCGAAGCCTTGGCGGGCGTGCGGATGTTCTGCACTTTGCCCTTGATGGTCGCGGTGCCGCGATCGGCCCGGCGAATGCCAAACAGCACTTCGGCGGTTTCGGTACGGCCTGAACCGAGCAGTCCGGCCAGTCCCACCACTTCACCCGGGCGCACCTGCAGGTTGAAGGGTTCAATGGTGCCCTTCTTGCCATAATCTTCAAATGACACCACCGGCTGATTGCTGCGCAGTGTGCTGCCCTGACGCTGCAAAGCGGTTTCCAGCAGCTCGCGTCCCAGCATCAACTTGATCAGTTCAATCTGCGGCAGCGTGGCGGTATCGCGCATGGCAATAAACTGGCCGTTACGCAGCACGGTGATGCGATCGGTAATGCGGTAAACCTGGTCGAGAAAATGGGTAACAAAAATCAGGCTCATCCCTTTGGCTTTTAGCTGCGCCATCAGGGTAAACAGCATTTCGACTTCATTGGCATCGAGGCTGGCGGTCGGTTCATCAAGGATCAGCACCTGCGCGGAGAGATCGACCGCGCGGCAAATCGCAATGATCTGCTGCATCGCCACCGAGTAATGCCCCAGCGGACGCGTTACGTCGAGTACAAAGCCGTAGTTGCGCATCAGCGCATCGGCGTCGCGCACCATGCGCTTGCGATCAATCATGCCGAAGCGACGCGGCTCGCGGCCAATGTACAAATTATCCGCCACCGACATATTCGGCAGCAGATTCACTTCCTGATAAACCGTGCCAATGCCCATCTCCTGTGCATCAGCGGTGTTATGCGGCGTAATCGCCTTGCCGTTCAGGGTTACCGTGCCGGCATCACGGGTATACACGCCGGTCAGAACTTTAATCAGCGTGGATTTGCCCGCGCCGTTTTCGCCCAGCAACGCCATGATCTCGCCCTTACGGATGCTGAACGAGACATTATCCAGCGCCTTCACGCCGGGAAAGCCTTTGCTGACGCCGCTAATGGTCAGCAGTGCGGTTTCATCGGAGGTGCTCATCAGGTTCTACCTCGCCTTACGTCATCAAAAACCGCCCCGAAGGGCGGTTGCGGGGATCAGTAACCCATGCCTTTTTTGGTATCGAGCTGCGCCTGTGCGGAGTCCGGCAGATACAGTTTCGATTCTGTTTTGATGATTTTCGGCGGCATCGTGCCGTCTTTCTTGAATTTCTCCAGCGCGTCGAATGCCGGACCGGCCATATTAGGGGTCAGCTCCACGTTGGCATTGGCTTCACCGGCCAGCATCGCTTTATAGATATCGGGCACGCCATCAATCGAACCGGTCAGGATATCTTTGCCTGGCTTGAGGCCAGCTTCTTTAATCGCCTGAATCGCACCGATCGCCATATCATCGTTATGCGCGTAAACCATGCAGATGTTCTTGCCGTTGTTTTCCGCCTTGATAAAGCTCTCCATCACCTCTTTACCTTTACTGCGGGTAAAGTCACCGGACTGCGAGCGAATCACTTTGATATTGTCGTGGCCGGCGATGGCTTCGGCGAAGCCTTTCTTACGGTCAATCGCCACGCTGGCGCCGACGGTGCCTTGCAGCTCGACGACGTTACATTTTTTGTCCGCGACCGTTTTCACCAGCCAGTCGCCAATCAACTTGCCTTCCAGCACGTTGTCCGCAGTGACCACCGCCATGTACAGCGATTTGTCTTTCACCACGATGGCGCGATCGAGTAAGAACACCGGGATTTTGGCGTCTTTGGCTTCTTCCAGCACCGGTTCCCATCCCGTTTGCACCACCGGCGCAATGAAAATGGCATCAACGCCCTGCGCGATGAACGAGCGCACCGCTTTGATTTGGTTCTCTTGTTTCTGCTGGCCATCGGCGATTTTCAGCGTGATACCGCGCTTTTGCGCTTCACTTTTTGCCACATTGGTTTCTGCTGAACGCCAGCCAGATTCCGACCCAACCTGTGAGAAGCCCACCGTCATATCAGCAGCCAACACCGACGTACTCAGTGCCGAGCTCATCATGGCGGTCAAGAGTAAACGTTTCCACATAATTTCATTCCTCTGAAGGGAGTGTGTTGTAGGGGTACAAAACGCGAATTAAGCCTGGCTGAAAAGCGCGTAAACAAGCGCGACATACTTCACAAATCAGAGTGAATTAAAGGAGTTACGTGAACAGGCAATGCTTTATAGATCGTGGCATTATGGACAAAATGCCTGCTAATTATTGCGGAGGGCGTTAAATAAATGTAATAAACAGAATCGGTTATGCTTCTCACTTCTGGAAACGATTACAGCGGGCGCGTAAAGAATGGTTATTGTCTGCAGCGACAATCAATTATTGGTTTTGTGACTGCTCGCACAGAATGTGAGTGCCGGTTTCACGGCGTGTGCATTAATTTGCTGACCAGAGCGGAATAAACAGCGGATTCATTCGCAGCACGATCGCAAATACCTATTATAGAGACGGAGAAATAACGGCTTTCCAATCATGCGTTAATAGCGTGAGATTTTCTCACAAGCCCGCTAAATACCGGCCTGAATTTGCCTTAAATCGTACTTTATATGCGCGTTTAAAACGCGTAAAAGGCAAAAAAGTGTCGTTTCATGAGCGAATTAGCGCATGTTGTCTGAATTTTGTATTTTTTTATGAGTCGCGTATGGACTCTCGCCGCGTGCTCCCTATACTTGGGCACTTCCAAGTACTTTATATTTAAATGGCAATCATGACTGCATTAGATTACCTGCTGAAATTCCGCAAAGTGAATAATCTCGATAGTCTGGAAAAACTCTACGACCATCTGAATTATTCGCTGACTGATGATAAAGAGATCATCAATATGTATCGCGCCGCCGACCATCGACGTGCTGAACTGGTCTCTGGCGGACGTCTGTTCGATATGGGCCGCGTGCCGAAAACCGTCTGGCGTTACGTGATCTAATTGATTTATCCCCTCTCTATCTGCGCTCTTGCGTTGTCCAGGTCGGGCGTGCCCCGTTTGGACATGATACGCTCTGCATCGCCCTCTTCTCTGCAAACAGGATCTTGTCGATGACCCAACTGGTGAACCCGCCACGTATTGCTGGCTGGCTACTGCTGCCGCTGGCGTGGCTGATCATGACCATGCTGACCAGTGCGCTGGTGGTGGCAATGTATCTGAGCCCGCTGTTTAAACCCGAATTACGCACGACGCTGTTCTCACACGGCGGCACTTTGCTGACGCAATGGTCGATCTCGCTGCTGACTGCTGCGGTGGTATGGGCGTATAGCATTTGGGTGTGCTGGATTTTCTGTAAACGTTCGCGTCGCTTACCGCGCCATTACATCCTGTGGCTGCTGATGACCATCTTGCTGGCGTTAAAAACCTTTGCCTTCACACCGGTGGCCGATGGCAAAGCGATTCAGACTTTGCTGCTGTCGCTGCTGGCGGCTGCGGTGTTTGTGCCCTATTTCAAACGTTCTCAGCGCGTAAAACAGACGTTTATCCAGCCATAATGACGTGAGTTTCGTCAGCAATTTAATTCTGAGTGCTCTCAATGCTCACACAAACCCGTTGAAGGTTGAGATGCACCTCTCAATTCCGGATAATAGACGCCTTTCGGCTTCCCAGGTTAAAAAATGACCGATTACTTACTTCTCTTTGTTGGCACAGTGCTGGTGAACAACTTTGTGTTGGTCAAATTCCTCGGCCTTTGCCCATTTATGGGCGTGTCAAAAAAACTGGAAACGGCCATTGGCATGGGACTTGCCACCACTTTCGTGATCACGCTGGCGGCGATCTGCGCCTGGCTGGTGAATCACCTGATTCTGGTGCCGCTTGATCTGGTCTATCTGCGCACCCTCGCCTATATCCTGGTGATTGCTGTTGTGGTGCAGTTCACCGAAATGGTGGTGCGTAAAACCAGTCCGTCGCTCTATCGCCTGCTGGGTATCTTCCTGCCGCTGATCACCACCAACTGTGCGGTGCTGGGCGTGCCATTATTGAGCGTTAACCTCAATCACACCTTCCTGCAGGCGGCGCTGTATGGCTTCAGTGCGTCACTCGGCTTCTCGCTGGTGATGGTGCTGTTCGCTGGCATGCGCGAGCGTCTGGTGCTGGCGAATGTTCCCGCGCCGTTTAAAGGTAACTCGATTGCGCTGATCACCGCAGGTCTGATGGCGCTGGCCTTTATGGGCTTTACCGGGCTGGTGAAATTCTAATGACCGCGATTTGGATTGCGATTATCGCGCTGGCTGCATTGGGCCTGGTGTTTGGTGCCCTGCTGGGTTACGCCTCACGTCGCTTCGAGGTGGAAGAAGATCCGATTGTTGAGCAGATCGATGAGATTTTGCCGCAGAGCCAGTGTGGTCAGTGCGGCTATCCCGGCTGCCGCCCGTATGCCGATGCGGTGGGTAACAACGGTGAAGCGATCAATAAGTGCGCGCCCGGCGGCGAGCAGACCATGCTCAAGCTGGCCGCGCTGCTCAACGTTGAACCGCAACCGCTCGACGGCGGCGCAGACATGCTGGAGCCGATACGTACCGTGGCATGGATCGATGAAGAGAACTGCATCGGCTGCACCAAATGTATTCAGGCTTGCCCGGTGGACGCCATCGTGGGTGCCACGCGCGCCATGCACACCGTGCTGAGCGATGTCTGCACCGGCTGCGATCTCTGCGTTGCGCCTTGCCCGACCGACTGCATTGAGATGCGCCCGGTTGCCACCACCACGGCCAACTGGAAGTGGAATCTCGACACCATTCCTGTACGGGTGATCCCGGTAGAAACCCATGCTTAATTTGTTAAACCTGTTCCGCAAAGAGAAGTTGTGGGATTTTCAGGGCGGCATCCATCCGCCTGAGATGAAAACACAGTCCAACGGTACGCCGCTGAGCCAGTTACCCCTGCCTGAGCGCTTTATCATTCCGTTAAAACAGCATATCGGACATGAAGGCGAGATTTGCGTGGCGCCCGGCGACAAAGTGCTGCGCGGCCAGCCGCTGACCTTTGGCGGCGGACGCATGCTGCCGGTGCACGCGCCAACGTCCGGCACCATCGAAGAGATTGCGCCACACATGACGGCGCATCCTTCTGGCCTCTCCGAGCTGTGCATTTTCCTGCGTGCCGACGGCGAAGATCGCTGGACCACGCTCGATCCGCAGCCCGATTTTCGCGCCCTGTCGCGTGAAGAAGCGGTAAAACGCATTCACAATGCGGGCATCGCCGGATTAGGCGGCGCGGGCTTCCCGACCGCCACCAAACTGCGCGGCGGCCTGCGCGGCGTAAAAACCCTGATCATCAACGCCGCCGAGTGCGAGCCGTACATCACTGCCGATGACCGTTTAATGCAGGATTGTGCTGCCGAAGTGCTGGAAGGCTGCCGCATTCTGGCGTGGGTGTTGCAGGCGGAACGCGTGCTGATCGGCATAGAAGATAACAAACCGGAAGCCATTGCCGCGCTGAAACAGGCATTGGGCGGCGATCGTGAATTGCAGATTCGCGTGATTCCTACCAAGTATCCGTCTGGTGGCGCGAAACAGCTGACGCAGATTCTCACCGGCCTCGAAGTGCCACACGGCGGACGTTCCACCGATATCGGTGTGCTGATGCAAAACGTCGGCACCGCGTGGGCGGTAAAACGCGCCATCGTAGACGGCGAACCGATCACCGAACGCGTGGTGACGCTGACCGGCGCAGCGCTGGCGCGCCCGCGCAACGTCTGGGGACGGCTCGGTACGCCGATCAGCCACCTGCTGCAGCATGCCGGTTTTACGCCGGGATCGCGCCAGATGGTGATCATGGGCGGTCCGCTAATGGGCTTTACCCTGCCGTCGCTGAACGTGCCGCTGGTGAAAATCTCCAACTGTATTCTGGCGCCGTCGGCCAGCGAAATGGGCAACGATCAGCAAGAGCAATCCTGTATCCGCTGCAGCGCCTGCGCGGATGCCTGCCCAGCGAAACTGCTGCCGCAGCAGCTGTTCTGGTACAGCCAGGGCGGCGATCACGAAAAAGCACGCGCGCACAATATTGATGACTGCATTGAGTGCGGCGCCTGCGCTTACGTCTGCCCGAGTAACATTCCGCTGGTGCAATATTACCGCCAGGAAAAAGCCGAACTGCGCGCCATCGATCTTGAAGCGAAACGTACCGCCGAAGCGAAAGCGCGTTTCGAAGCGCGTCTGGCACGCCTGGAACGCGAAAAACTGGCGCGTGAAGCGCGTCATGAACAGGCTAAACAGCGCGTGGCGCGTAGCGATCAGGGTGAACTCGACGCCGCCGTGGCACGCGTGAAAGCGCGTCAGGAAAAAACGCCGGAGCAGGATGCTGCGGAACGCGAAGCGCGTCATGCACAAGCCTTAGCGCAGCAGGCCGAGAAGCAAGCTGAAACGCAGGCGCTGAGTCGTCAGTCCGGCGATCCGCGTAAAGCGGCGGTGGAAGCGGCAATTGCCCGTGCGAAAGCGAAGAAAGCGGGCGCACCGGCGGCTGACGTCGCGCTTGCCGAGCCGCCAGCTGATGCGCCTGCGGCAGAAGTCGATCCGCGTAAAGCGGCGGTGGAAGCCGCGATTGCGCGTGCGAAGGCGAAAAAAGCTGCCGCTGCGGCAGAACCCGCACCCGCTGAGCCGCCAGCCGTCGCGCCTGCTGCTGAAGTCGATCCGCGCAAGGCCGCCGTTGAAGCGGCGATTGCGCGCGCCAAAGCCAAAAAAGCCGCCGCTTCCGCACAACCCGCTGCACCGGCACCCGCCGAGCCGTCAGCTGATGCACCTGCTGCTGAAGTTGACCCGCGCAAAGCCGCCGTTGAAGCGGCGATTGCGCGCGCCAAAGCGAAGAAAGCCGCGGCTGCCGCGCAGCAGGCTGAAGCCACATCTCCTGAAGTGGAGGCTGCTGCCTCTCCTGACTCCGCCGACCCACGCAAAGCGGCGATTGCCGCTGCGGTCGCCCGTGCCAAAGCGCGTAAAGCGCAGCAGCAGCCTTCGACGACTGAGGATTAAATGGCTTTTCGTATTGCAAGTTCTCCCTATACCCACAACCGCCGCAGCACCGGCAATATCATGCTGCTGGTGGTGTTTGCCGCGCTGCCGGGCATGGCCGCACAATGGTATTTCTTTGGCGTCGGTTTCTTAATTCAGGTTTTGCTGGCCACCGCCACCGCGTGGGCCACCGAAGGGGCGATTCTGCGCCTGCGTAAAACGCCGGTGGTGCCGACCTTATCCGATAACTCTGCCCTGCTCACCGCGTTGCTGCTGGGCATCAGCCTGCCGCCGCTCGCGCCGTGGTGGTTGGTGGTGTTAGGTACCATTTTCGCCATCGTCATCGCCAAACAGCTGTACGGCGGTTTGGGGCAAAACCCGTTTAACCCGGCAATGGTCGGTTACGTGGTGCTGCTGATCTCCTTCCCGGTGCAGATGACCAGCTGGCTGCCGCCCGATAGCCTGCAGGCGATCAAACCCGGCCTGCTGGATTCGCTCAGTATGATCTTCACCCACCACACGCTGGCCGGTGAAACCATGCAGCAGCTGCAGCTCGGCGTTGATGGCGTCAGCCAGGCGACACCGCTCGATACCTTTAAAACCGGCCTGCGTGCTGGGCACAGCGCCGAACAGCTGCTTGCGGAGCCGATTTATAGTGGCGTGTTAGCCGGTGTTGGCTGGCAGTGGGTTAACCTCGGTTATCTGCTGGGCGGTGCGCTGCTGCTGGCAAAGAATGCTATCCGCTGGCACATTCCGGTCAGTTTCCTCGTCTCGCTGGCGTTCTGCGCCACGCTGGGCTGGGTGTTCTCGCCGGAGTCGCTTAACTCACCGCTGATTCACCTGTTCTCCGGTGCCACCATGCTCGGCGCGTTCTTTATTGCTACCGATCCGGTGACCGCCTCCACCACCAATCGCGGCCGCCTGGTTTACGGCGCGCTGATTGGTTTGCTGGTGTGGCTGATTCGCAGCTTTGGCGGCTATCCGGACGGCGTCGCCTTCGCGGTATTGCTGGCCAATATTTGTGTGCCGCTGATTGATTACTACACTCAGCCGCGCGTTTACGGCCATCGCAAGGATTGAAGATGATCGAAGCTATTCGTAAAAATGCGGTGACGCTGGCGGCCTTTGCGGTGATCACCACTGGCGTGACGGCGGTGGTTAACTATGTCACCAAGCCGACGGTGGAGCATCAGACCGCGCTGCAACAGAAAAATTTGTTAGATCAGGTGGTGCCGACCGATCTGTACGACAATCACATCCAGCAAGAGTGTTATCTGGTGACCGATGCGCTGGCGCTGGGCAATGATCGCCCGCACCATCTCTATTTAGCGCGCAAAGGCGATCAGCCGGTGGCCGCCGCGCTTGAGACCACCGCGCCAGACGGCTATTCTGGGGCGATTCAGATGTTGGTCGGCGCCGATTTCCACGGCAAAGTGCTGGGCGTGCGCGTGGTTGAGCACCATGAAACGCCGGGCCTCGGCGATAAAATCGAACTGCGTATTTCAGACTGGATTAACAGCTTCAATGGCAAAGTGATCCACGGCGCGGATGACAAAAATTTTGCGGTGAAAAAAGACGGCGGTGAATTCGACCAATTTACCGGCGCAACCATTACGCCACGCGCGGTGGTCAACGCCACCAAGCGCACCGCGCTGCTGATTGAAACACTGCCAGCGAAGCTTGCTTCGCTGCCTGAATGTGGAGATGCAAATGAGTGAAGCCAAAAATTTACTGGTCGGCGGCCTGTGGAAAAATAACTCCGCGCTGGTGCAGCTGCTCGGTCTCTGTCCGCTGCTGGCGGTGACCTCAACCGCGACCAACGCTCTCGGTTTAGGCCTGGCGACCACGCTGGTGCTGACCATCACCAACAGCGCAATTTCCGCCTCGCGTCGTTGGGTGCCGGCCGAAATCCGTATTCCGATTTACGTGATGATCATCGCTTCAGTGGTGAGCTGCGTGCAGATGCTGATCAACGCCTATGCGTACGGTTTGTATCAGTCGCTCGGCATCTTTATCCCGCTGATCGTCACCAACTGCATTGTGGTGGGTCGCGCCGAAGCGGTCGCCTCAAAGAGCAGCATTCCGCTTTCGGCGCTGGACGGTTTTGCCATCGGCATGGGCGCAACCTGCGCGATGGTGACGCTGGGATCGATTCGTGAACTGATTGGCAGCGGCACACTGTTCAACGGGGCGGATCAGCTGCTGGGGCCGTGGGCCAAAGCGCTGCGTATTGAAGTGGTGCACTTTGATTCCCCGATGCTGCTGGCGATGCTGCCACCGGGCGCCTTTATCGGCCTTGGCATGCTGCTGGCAGCAAAATACCTGATCGATCAGAAGATGAAACAGCGTGCGGCCACCCGTGCAGCAGCGCCTGAAGCGGAGCCGCAAGGCGCAACCGGGAAAGCGGTGTGAATAAAGAGAAACGCGCGCAGATCCTGACGCGCCTGCGTGATGAGAATCCGCATCCGACCACAGAACTGAACTTCAGCACGCCGTTTGAGTTGTTGATTGCGGTATTACTCTCCGCGCAAGCCACCGACGTCAGCGTCAACAAAGCTACCGCGAAGCTCTATCCGGTGGCGAATACCCCGGCAACGATGCTGGCGCTGGGCGTGGATGGCGTGAAGGAGTACATCAAAACCATCGGCCTGTTTAACAGCAAGGCGGAGAACGTCATCAAGACCTGCCGCATTCTGCTGGAACAGCACGGTGGCGAAGTGCCGGAAGATCGTGCGGCGCTGGAAGCGCTGCCGGGCGTCGGGCGTAAAACCGCCAACGTGGTACTGAATACCGCTTTCGGCTGGCCGACCATCGCCGTTGATACCCATATTTTCCGCGTCAGCAATCGCACCCGCTTTGCGCCGGGCAAGAATGTGGAAGAAGTGGAAGATAAGCTGCTGAAAGTGGTGCCGGCGGCGTTTAAAGTCGATTGCCATCACTGGCTGATTCTGCACGGTCGCTATACCTGCGTGGCGCGCAAACCGCGTTGCGGATCCTGTCTGATCGAAGATCTGTGTGAATTCGACGCCAAAACCGAACTCTGAATCGCGGGCTCTGACACATTTGCTGCGTCACGGCAAATGTGCCCTTTTCAACTGCGCGCACTAAAGCTTCATAGCGGGCCCCGGCCAGCGCACTCGCTGCTGGCTTAACTGACACGCATTACGCCATAGACAAGCTGCGTATTTAACCTGCGGCGGCCTGCAACCAGGCGACCACCAGCGGCGACAGCCGGTTTTGTAACGCTGCCCGCTCGGACTGGAACAAGGTGGCGACAAAGAACGGGTGATCGGTCAATTCAATGCCGCGCACGTCGCCTTCCATATCCCACGACGTGATCTGCAGATTCTGCGTCGCCAGCGCTGCGCTGAACTCGGCGTTGACGCCAAAGTTGCAGTGATAACCCTCATCGCTCTGTAACGCACCGTAAGCCCGAGCAATACGTGAACCCGGCTGGAAGGTCACGCTGCCACGCTGTTCCACCAGCGAACACGCCAGTGGCGCAATCACCCAGCGACCGCTAGGATCGGTTTCCGCATGCGCCGCATCTTCCCAGCCCAGCACATTGCGCGCGTACTCAACGATGGCGTACTGAAATCCGCCGCACGAGCCCAAAAATGGCTTACCGCTTTCCCGCGCCCAGCGAAGGGTGGCAAACACGCCCGCATCATTGAGATAAGGACTGCCCGGAACCAGCCAAATCGCCTGGTAATCATTGAGGTTGTGCTGATTGAGTTCCGGCGTGGCGATCCAGTCGGCGCTGACGTTGAGTGAAAGGGTTTTTGCAGCGAGTTGTACAGTGGGAGGAATGGCCTGATGCGCAACGGCATTAGCACGGTAATCGCCAATCAGGGCGACACGAATCGACTTCATCATGACTACGTCCTTTCAGGGAAAAAAGGAGGTTACAGCAAAGTTAACCCGCTGTCTAAACGCCTTTAAACGTCGATTTATGCGGCTTTCGTTTCCACGCATTGCGCTTATGGACGCCTGTTTATCTGCCAAATAAGGTGTCGGACCGCGCTAATCTTCGCCAGATGTCAGCTACGCAAACGTTTTCTTCTTTTACCCTGATAATTAATTCGTGGTTTTGTGCGCAGGATCAACTAATTAGCGTTCTGGAATCTTTTGACTGCTTATTACGCTCACCAATCAAGCTGTTGTGCTTATATTGTGCGCAACGGCAATAATAATCTCTGTATAAATTATGGTCTTTAGCGTTATGTTCTGATAAATCCGCTCTGAGCAGTTTATATCAGGAAAATGATCTTCCCGATCTGCATTTCACCTGTTTATCCTGATATAATGCCCTCAAGCGAGATTTAACACTAATTTACAACTTTGTATAACGGCATTAACCCTACCTATTGCAAGTATTTCAGCGTGCAAAAAATGCTTGCCCTGTTGGACTGATTCAGCCAAATTAGTCGCCGTTTTTCCTTTCTAATAACAATGTTGCGCGGGATTACCCAGCCCGACGCAGACTTAATTCCTGTCGCAAAACAGGCTATGTTAAAACTGAGGTATACGTGTCAACTGCAAACAAACACACTGACGGGGCGCCAAGCCTCAACGCTTTTAAGCAACCGAAAGCGTTTTATCTGATCTTCTCCATCGAACTGTGGGAACGTTTTGGTTACTACGGCCTGCAAGCCATCATGGCGGTTTACCTGGTTAAACAGCTGGGCATGTCCGAAGCGGACTCCATTACGCTGTTCACCTCGTTTAGCGCGCTGGTGTATGGTTTAGTCGCTATCGGCGGCTGGCTCGGCGATAAAGTGCTGGGTACCAAACGCGTCATCGTGCTTGGCGTAATGGTGCTGGCGCTGGGTTATGCGCTGATTGCCTTCTCCGGCCATGACACCTCAATGGTGTATATCGGCATGGCGACTATCGCGGTAGGTAGCGGTTTGTTTAAAGCTAACCCGTCTTCCCTGCTGTCGACCTGCTACGAGAAAGATGACGCGCGCCTCGACGGTGCCTTCACTATGTTCTACATGTCGATCAACATCGGTTCGCTGTTCTCGATGATGCTGACGCCGTGGCTGGCCGCGAAATATGGCTGGGGCGCCGCGTTCTCGCTGTCGGTTGTCGGTCTGGTGATCACGCTGCTGAACTTCCTGTTCTTCCAGCGTGTAGTGAAAAACTACGGATCCAAGCCGGATTTTGCCCCGCTGCAGATGGGTAAACTGCTGATGACGCTGATTGGCGTGGTAGCACTGATTGCGCTGGCGGCCTGGCTGCTGCATCACCAGAGCATCGCACGTATGACGCTGGGCGTCATCGCCGCAGGTATCGTGGTGATCTTCGCTAAAGAAGCCTTCGCGCTGAAGGGGGCAGCACGTCGTAAGATGATCGTGGCCTTCCTGCTGATGGTTGAAGCGATTGTGTTCTTCGTGCTCTACATGCAGATGCCGACCTCACTTAACTTCTTCGCTATTCGCAACGTTGAGCACGCGATTCTCGGCATCACCTTTGAGCCGGAGCAGTTCCAGGCGCTGAACCCGTTCTGGATTATGCTGGCAAGCCCGATTCTGGCCGCGGTGTACAACAAGCTTGGCGATAAAATGCCGATGCCACACAAATTCGCCTTCGGTATGGTGCTGTGTTCAGCGGCCTTCCTGGTGCTGCCGTTTGGTGCCAAATTTGCCAACGAAGCCGGTATCGTCTCAGTGAACTGGCTGATCCTTAGCTATGCGCTGCAGAGCATTGGCGAGCTGATGATTTCCGGTCTGGGCCTGGCAATGGTGGCACAGCTGGTACCACAACGTTTAATGGGCTTCATCATGGGTTCGTGGTTCCTGACCACCGCGGGTGCGGCAATGATTGCCGGTAAAGTCGCGAACCTGATGGCGGTGCCGAATGATGTGACCGATCCACACACGTCACTGGCGGTCTACAGCCATGTGTTCCAGCAGATTGGTATCGCCACCGGCGTAATCGCCCTGCTGATGTTAATCACCGCGCCACTGCTGAACCGCATGACGCAGGATGATAGTCAAACTGAACTGAAACGCGCCAGCGCCAATCAGTAAGCAGAAAGCCGGGCATGTCCCGGCTTTTTTCTACCGACTATTTCGCCGCCATTCACATTTCCTTTAACGATTTCTGCTACCCACACTTCGCTTTTTGCTCGCTTAACTTCATGATGTCGGCTCACTGTTAATCTGAGTGGAATAAGCATGGACAGGTTTGATGAGCTTGAGGTATTTGTCGCGGTTATCCAGCAAGGCAGTTTGGCTGGCGCCGCACGTTTGTTACAGCGATCGCCACCGGTCATCACGCGCACCCTCAACACCCTTGAAGCCCGCCTCGCCACCACTTTGATTGAACGCACCACACGCCAGCTGGCACCCACCGAAGCTGGCTGGCAGCTGTTTGAGCAGGCACAGCGCGTGCTGAGCGATTATCAGCGCGCCATCGACAGCGCTCACCACAGCGGCCTGCATGGCTTGCTGCGTTTAACCGCGCCGGTGCAGTTTGGTCGTCGCCACGTCATGCCCCTGGTGAATGCCTTCCTGCAACAGCATGCGGAGATGCAGATTGAATTGGTGCTCAGCGACAGCTATCAGGACCTGATCGAGAACGGCCTCGATATCGCGCTGCGCATTGGTGCACTGCAGGACTCTTCGATGGTGGCGCGTCAGGTTGGCACTGTGCGTTCAACGCTGGTTGCCAGCCCCGACTATCTGCAACAGGCTGGCACGCCTATTCATCCCACTGAACTGACTCAACATGCGTTAGTGACGAGCTTGCGCCATACGCGCGAGTGGCGCTTCGCTCACGACCTGCGCGTGCGCATCACGCCGCGTCTGCGGGTTAATGACGTGGAGAGCCAGCTGGAAGCGCTGCGCAGCGCACACGGCATCGGACGGCTGCTGTCGTATCAGGTTCTTGACGATATCCACAGCGGGAAACTGCTGCGCTTGCTGCCAGAATGGGAACCCGCGCCGCTTCCGGTGCAGTTAGTGACCCAGCGTGTGAAGAATATGACGCCTAAAGTGCGGCAATTTTGGGATTTTGCGCTCGAAAAGCTGCCGTTACTGCCATGCTTTGCTGAATAAACCTGAACGGTGACCGCAATTCCTGATCGCAGTCACGGGTAAATATCCCTGGCAGACTTATGCTGCTTTGATCACCACAACATTCAAGGAGAAGCCATGATGAAACTCTATTGTAAGCCCGGTGCCTGTTCGCTATCACCGCATATTGTCGCGCTGGAATGCGGGCTCGACTTCACCCAGGTGAACGTGGACCTGCAGAAGAAAGTGACCGAGCAGGGAGAAGATTATTGGCAGATTAACCCGAAAGGACAAGTGCCGGCGCTGCAGTTTGACGATGGCAGCATCCTGACCGAAGGCGTGGCGATTGTACAATATCTGGCGGATCTTAAGCCGGATCGCCACCTGCTGGCACCGACCGGCAGCCTGACGCGCTATCACACGCTGGAGTGGTTGAGTTTTGTCAGCAGCGAACTGCACAAAAGTTTTAGCCCGCTGTTCCGTCCGGATACGCCGGAAGAGTACAAAACCATTGCCCGTGCGCAGCTGGAGAAAAAGTATCAGCAGGTGAATGAGGCGTTGCAGGATAAACAGTGGCTGCTGGGATTACGCTTTACCGTTGCCGATGTGTATCTGTTCGTGGTGACGCGCTGGGCTAAAGCCATCAAGCTGGATTTAGCGGGGCTGGATGCGCTGGAAGCCTGGTTTAATCGGGTTGCAGAGCGCCCAGTGGTGCAGGCGGCATTGAAGGCGGAAGGTTTGGTTTAATCCGGCGCTATTCTTCGTCGGGTCGCTATCAGTGCGTACGCCCCAGATCGTTGGATCGTCATTCATGGTGAGCTGAATGGCAGGTGCGCAGGACTGCGCACCTCACGGGGAATTTACAGCTTTTCAGCGGCGAAATGCTGTGTCGGCTTGGCAATCGCATCCTGCGCGGCCACCAACTGCAATTCGTACTCGCCCATTTCGTGGGTTTTCAGCATCACTTCATAAACCGCCGCGGTGATGTGCTCGAGCGCATCCTGCAGCGACTTGCCGTGCAGCAGATCGACCAGCAGCAGACCGCTGGTGAGATCGCCCACGCCAACCGGCTGACGCACGCCAAAGTCCACCAGCGGACGGCTGATGTGCCAGCACTCATCGGCGGTCACCAGCAGCATCTCAAAACGATCGCTACGACGTCCGGCACGCGCCAGATGTTTCACCAGCACCACTTTCGGGCCTTTGCTAATCAGTTCTCGTGCCGCAACCACCGCTTGCTCGACGTTGGCCACTTCATGGCCGCTGAGCATCTCCAGCTCCAGCAGGTTCGGGGCGATGATGTCACTGGCGGGCAACGCCATTTTACAGTGAAACTCCGCCACGCCCGGCGCCACGATGCAGCCTTTCTCCGGATGGCCCATCACCGGATCGCAGAAGAACCACGCATGCGGATTGGCTTCTTTCACCAGACGCACGATTTCCAGAATCTGTTCGCCCTGCTCCGCCGATCCCAAATAGCCGCTCAGCACCGCATCACAGGTTTTCAGGCGGTCAACTGCCGCAATGCCTTTAACGATGTCGGTCAAATGCGTGGCGGGCATTACGGTGCCGGTCCAGTGTCCATATTGGGTGTGATTAGAAAATTGCACGGTATTCAGCGGCCAAACGTTTGCGCCCATGCGGCGCATCGGGAATTCGGCAGCGCTGTTACCGGCGTGTCCGTAAACAACGTGAGATTGAATTGCGAGAATATTTTTCATTTTGCCCTGTACTGCTGTCTTGCCATAAAAAAGGGCCGGAAGCCGGCCCTGAACGCTTACTGCCAGTTAATCAGGCAGTAATGTTTTTTACCGCGACGCAACAACGTGAAACGTCCAAACAGTTTATCGCTGTCGCTGAAACGGTACTCCGCATCTGACTGTTTTTCGCCATTCAGCGATACCGCGTTAGAACCGATCATGGTGCGCGCCTGGCCGCGTGATGGCACCAGCTCAGCCGCCACCAGCGCCTGCTGCAAATCGTCTTCTGCCGTCAGCGTGATGGTTGGCATGCCGTCCTGCGCTAGTTGCTCGAAGTCCGCTTCGGTCATCGCGCTCAGGCTGCCGGAGAACAGGCTCTCGGTGATGCGTTTTGCCGCAGTCAAGCCGCTTTCGCCGTGCACCAGACGCGTCACCTGCTCAGCCAGCACGTATTGCGCGCGTGGCGCTGTGCCGCTGTTTTTGTCTTCTTCTTCCAGCGCATTGATCTCTTCAATGCTCATGAAGGTGAAGAACTTCAGGAAGCGATATACGTCGGCATCCGCAGTGTTGATCCAGAACTGGTAGAACTTGTATGGACTGGTTTTCTTCGCATCCAGCCACACTGCGCCACCTTCGGTTTTACCGAACTTGGTACCGTCAGACTTGGTGATCAGCGGTACGGTCAAGCCCCACGCCTGCTGCTGATGCAGACGACGCGTCAGATCGATACCGGAGGTGATGTTGCCCCACTGATCGGAACCGCCAATCTGTAGCACCACATTGTGACGCTTGTTCAGCTCCGCAAAGTCATAACCCTGCAGCAGGTTGTAGGAGAACTCGGTGTAAGAGATGCCCTGATCTTCGCGGTTCAGACGCTGTTTCACCGCTTCGCGGTTGATCATCTGATTCACTGAGAAGTGCTTACCGATGTCGCGCAGGAAGGTCAGCACGTTCATGCCGCCAAACCAGTCGTAGTTGTTCGCGGCAATCGCGCTGTTGTCGCCGCAATCGAAGCTGAGGAAAGGCGCGACCTGGTTGCGGATCTTATCCACCCACTCGCCAACGGTTTCAGCGGTGTTAAGTTTACGTTCTGCTGCTTTAAAGCTGGGATCGCCAATCAGACCGGTGGCACCACCCACCAGCGCGACCGGCTTGTGTCCGGCATCCTGAAAACGTTTCAGGCAGAGCAGCGGCACCAGATGGCCCAAATGCAAGCTATCAGCGGTAGGATCGAAGCCGCAATAGAGTGCAATTGGCCCTTGCGCCAGTCGCTCTGCTAACGCTTCTTCATCCGTTACCTGGGCGACTAAGCCCCTTTCTTGCAATTGTTGTATCAGGTTACTGCTGGTCATCACTGACTCCAAATTGATCAGACTGCACCTAGGCTGGTACACAGCTTTCCGCTGACGTGCGGAGACGAAAAAAAGAGGGCTATAGCATAAAGCGCTGACGCCAACTGCGCCAGCGTTGAAAGGGGATAAAACGCAGTTTTACGGGGCTAAACGGTCAATCGACCAGCCATTGTCATTACGCTGGTAGAGGAAGCGATCGTGCAGACGATGTTCGCCGCCCTGCCAGAACTCCACGGTGTGGAATCTGACACGGTAGCCGCCCCAGAAACTCGGCAGCGGCACGTCGCCCTGCTGGAATTTCTGTTTGAGTTCGAGGAACTTGCCTTCCAGCACGCCGCGCGCCGAGATGCGGCTTGATTGCTTCGACACCCATGCGCCAATCTGGCTATCACGCGGGCGGCTGCTGAAGTACTTCAGTACCTCCAGCGGCGACAGTTTTTCCACTTCGCCCAGCACCATCACCTGACGCTCAAGGAAGTGCCATGGAAAGTGCAGCGAAATACGCGGATTCTCTGCCAGCTGCAGCGCCTTGCGGCTGCCGAGATTGGTATAGAACACCATGCCTTGCTCGTCGTAATGCTTCAGCAGCACGATGCGCTGATAAGGTTGGCCGCTGCTGTCAACGGTGGCGACCGTCATTGCCGTCGGATCCGGCAACTGCGCGGTGCAGGCCTGCTGCAGCCACTGCTCAAACAGCGCCAAAGGGTTATCGGGCAGATCTTTACGTCGCAGCCCGCCGCGGGTGTATTCACGACGCAGATGGGCAATATGTTGCAAGCTGTCACTGTCGCTCATGCTGTTTCTCTTTCTCACGTTTACTGAACGGAGGTATCCGCGTTCTGCAGTTCACAATCATTAATCACGATTTTGTTATTACGTTCAACAAAAGCGCCATTGCCTTTTGACCAGAAGACGTAAGTGCCGTCGCTGTAGCGCGCGCCAGAGGCCGACACCGTTTGTGCCAGCGTCAGGGGCTTACCATCCAGAATAAAGCTCACCTGCTGCTTCGCGTTATCCTGAGTGACCGTCAGCGGCAAAGTCCCGCACTGATAGCGCAGCTGTTGCGGTGTCTCTTCCTGCTTATGCATCATGCCGCAGCCACTTAATAGCGCCACGCTGCTCAGTATCATCATTATGTTTTTCATTTTTACCTCTTAACGACCAAGTCGGGGATTGGCGGGGTAAATTGCGCCCAATACGCTCATGTCCCGCGCACCCGTTACCGCTGGCAGGTTGCCCGGTAACCCATTTAATGTGCGAAACGCCAGCCACGCAAAGGCCAGCGCTTCCATATCATCACCGCTGATGCCCGCTTCGTCGGTGGTACCGACTTCCGTTCCCGACAGATGCGTGGCTAGCCGCGCCATCAGCAGTGGATTTCGGCTGCCACCACCGCAGACCAACAGACGATCGCAACCGTCGTTGAGCTGCACCTGCTGCGCAATGGTTAACGCCGTCAGCTCGGTCAGCGTGGCCTGTACATCCTGTGGTGCCAGCGCCGGGAAACGCTGCAGCTGCTGCTCGATCCAGCTGAGATTGAAATATTCGCGCCCGGTGCTTTTTGGCGGCGGCAGTGCAAACCACGGATCGCTGAGCATCAACTCCAGCAGCGCTGGAACCACCTGTCCGCTGCGCGCCCAGGCGGCATCTTTGTCGTACGGCAAACCTTTGTTGCGCCAAATCCACGCATCGATCAGCATATTGCCCGGCCCGGTATCAAAACCGCGTACCGGCTGGCCGGGGAGCAGCAGTGACAGATTAGCGATGCCGCCGATGTTCAGCACCATGCGGCGCTCAACGCTGTCCATCAACAGCGCCTGATGGAAAGCCGGCACCAGCGGCGCGCCCTGCCCGCCGAGCGCCATATCGCGGCGACGAAAATCCCCAATCACCGTGACGCCGGTTGCCGCCGCGATCTGGTTGTTATCGCCAATTTGCAGTGTATTCGGCGCATCACTTTGCGGCTCATGCCACACCGTTTGTCCGTGGCAGCCAATCGCCATAATGTCGCTGGCCTCCAGCGACTGCTGGTGCATCAAGGTTAAAACCGCCTCGGCGAACAGCTTGCCCAGCCGCGTATCCAGCTGCCCGAGCTGCGACAGCGTCAAGGTTTGCCCCTGACAAATGGCCAGCACCTGCTGGCGCAATTCCTGCGGGATGGGATGACAATAGCTGGCCTGCTGCGCCACCATTTGACCATCAATGGCCGCCAGTACCACGTCCACGCCATCAAGGCTGGTGCCGGACATCACGCCAATATAGCGTCCTGATTTCATAGCGGTTCACTCCCTTAACATCGTCTGGCTTAAGCCTGGCAAATTACCGGGTCTAATTCTATGATAAAATTCCGCTTTTCAGCGTCACTGCACAGTGCATTCCAGCTCAAAAATATTTTCGTTGGGTAATTGAATTTTTGTTGAGGGACGATGGTCTATGCTTCGCCCCAGCCGCGTTTTATACGGACTTAGCGTCATTTGCCAGTTTTCTGTCTTATACTCTGTGCAGTACAGGATGAGAAATATGGCGTTTTTTTGCATTAAGGAGCGTTCTGATGATTAAGCGTTTTGTAGCCGTGGCGTTGACCGGCTTAACTCTGGCAGGTTGTGCCAACGACAGCACCCTTTCCGGTGACGTTTACAGCGCCAGCGAAGCTAAACAAGTACAAAGTGTTTCCTATGGCACGCTGGTTTCTGTTCGTCCGGTGAAAATCCAGGGCGGCGATGAAAACAACGTGATTGGCGCAATTGGTGGTGCAGTACTGGGCGGTTTCCTCGGTAACACCATTGGCGGCGGCAGCGGTCGCAGTCTGGCAACCGCTGGCGGTGCGGTACTCGGTGGCGTAGCCGGTCAGGGCGTTCAGGGTGCGGTCAACAAATCTGACGGTGTCGAGCTGGAGATCCGCAAGGATGATGGCAACACCATCATGGTGGTGCAGAAGCAAGCTGCCACCCGTTACTCGGTTGGCCAGCGCGTCGTGATGGCGTCAAACGGCAGCCAGGTTACCGTTTCGCCACGTTAAGCGAACAGATAAAAAAAACCGACGCCTGGCGTCGGTTTTTTTATTTCTCGCGGTTATGAAACTCAAGAATGTTTTTTTCCAGCCGCGCAATCAGCGTCACCATCTGATTGATCTCCTCCAGGCTGATGCCGGAAAGAATGTCATCGCGCGTGGCATCAATTACATTCTCAACCTGCTCGATAATCGGCTCAGCCTGCTTGGTCAACTTGATGCGCTTGGCGCGACGATCGTTGGCGCAGGTCGCGCGGGTGATCAATCCTTTCTCTTCCAGCTGATCCAGCGTGCGCACCAGTGAAGGCTGCTCAATGCCGATCGCTTTGGCCAGCTGAATTTGAGACTGCTCTGGCGGGAGTTGATGAATATTGTGTAGCGTCACCCAGTGTGTTTGTGTCAACTCAAGCGGTTTTAAACGCTGATCGATTAACGCGCGCCAAATGCGCACCAGACGAGACAGATCGGTTCCCAAGGGCGTATCCATTGCATCTCCTTATAATTAGCTTGCTAGCTATTAAGCCAGATTTTACACTATTCTGCGAGTTTACCTGGCAAATTACAAATACCAGGCCTGCATATACGCTTGCCGTCTACGCGCTATTTAGATGATTCCCGGTCAAAAAGGATGATGACACGTGTCCCTAACCGCCTTTTCCCCCAGCGCCCCGCTTACCGACCTGGTGTTCGGTGCGTCGCTGTTTTTTCCGCCGCTGTTTAAAGCGGTGTTACTCGGTTTCTTTTTCTGGTTGTTGATTCACCCGCTGATACGCGGCTGGATCTACTCTGGCGATGTCTGGCATCCCACCTTGATGGACCTTTCCCTGTTTGTACTGTGCGTCGCTGGCGCATTGTGGTTACTGAGCCTCGGATAAATCACTATGAAATTCAACCCTTTTAAGTATTTTTCAACCCTGGTGATTTTTGCGCTGGCCCTGCTTGCCGGATGGTGGATGTGGAATTACTACATGCAATCGCCATGGACGCGTGACGGCAAAGTGCGCGCCGAGCTGGTGGATATCACGCCGGAAGTGTCCGGTCGCATCATCGCTCTGGAAGTGCGCGACAATCAGTTTGTGCATAAAGGCGACGTGCTGCTGAAGCTCGATCCGGTGCCGTGGCAAATTGCGCAGGCCAATGCCGAAGCCCAACTGGCTAAAGCGCAGGCCGATCTGGCCAAAGCGCAGCATGAAGCCAATCGCCGCGCCAGCCTGCCGCGCAACGTCATTTCAGCGGAAGATATGGATGCCGCCCGCTTAACCGCCAATGCTGCCGCAGCGACGGCAAAAGCGGCGCAGGCTAGCCTCGATCAGGCACGCTGGAATCTTGAGCAAACCACCATTACCGCGCCCACCGATGGCTGGATCAGCAACCTGACGCTGCGCACCGGCAACTATGCCAGCGCCGGTACGCCACTGTTTGCGCTGGTCGACAGCCACTCTTACTACGTGATGGGCTATTTCGAAGAGACTAAGCTGCGCCATATTCAGCCCGGCGCAGCCGCGCAAATTGTGTTGTACAGCAACGGCGCGCACTTGCAGGGTTCAGTGGAAAGTATCGGACGCGCCATTTATGACCAAAGCGTCGCCAGCGATGGCGGGCTGGTGCCCGATATCAAGCCTAACGTGCCTTGGGTGCGCCTGGCGCAGCGCGTGCCGGTGCGTATTCGCTTAGACGCGTTGCCGGAAGGTGTGCCGCTGGTGGCGGGCACCACCTGCACCATCTCCATCGCCCACTGAGGTTGTGATGAATTTTCAGTGGCTGGCGTGGCAAAATCTGCCGTGGATAAAAGCAAGTGGGGGCGAGTGGCGCTACGCGCTGCGTAATGGCATCGCGATGTGTCTCGCCTTGACCATCGCCTATGCGCTGCAACTCGATCAACCTTACTGGGCCATGACCTCGGCGGCGGTGGTGAGTTTTCCCACCGTCGGCGGCGCCATCAGTAAAAGTCTGGGGCGCATCGTTGGCAGTTTGCTCGGTGCCAGCGCCGCGCTGCTGATCGCCGGACACACGCTGAACGAACCCTGGCTGTTTGCCTTTTTCATGGCCGGGTGGCTGGCGTTCTGTACCTGGATCGCCAATCACTACCAAAATAACGTGGCCTACGCGTTTTCGCTGGCGGGTTATACCGCCGCCATCATCGCCTTTAGCAGCGTCAACATCACCGATGTCACTCAGCTGTGGGATATCGCCCAGGCGCGCGTGTGCGAAGTGATCTCCGGCATCCTGTGTGCCGGATTGATGATGATGATTCTGCCCAGCACCTCAGATGGCAACGCGCTGATGAGTTCACTGCGTCAGATGCACGCGCGTTTGCTGGATCATGCGGTGTTATTACTGCAGCAAAGCAGCACTGATAACGTGCGCACCGCCCATGAGAATGTCATTAGCCAGATTCTCACCATGAACCTGCTGCGCATTCAGGCGTTCTGGAGCCACTATCGCTTCCGCCGCCAGAACAACGTGCTGAACTATGTACTGCACCAGCAGCTGCGTCTCACCAGTGTACTCTCCAGCCTGCGCCGCATGTTGCTGAATTGGCCCGATGCGCCACCCGAACTTTACGACGCCATGGCCAAACTGTTGCAGGAACTGGCGCAGCCGCAGTGCGACAAATACCGTTTGGCGCTGATTCTGCGTGGCATCACGCCATCAGCAACCGGTGATTACCGTCAACGCGCCTTCGTCCAGCGACTGCGTTATTTCTGCTGGGTGTATCTCAATGTGAATCGCTGGATTCGCCTGATTGAACGCGCCGATGCCGATACCCGTTTTCAGCCGCCGTATACGCCCTCGCTGGCGCGCGAAAGCGACAGTGCTGAAGCCGGCTGGAGCGCGCTGCGCACCTTCAGCGTCATCATGCTGGGCTGCGCCTTTTGGATCACCACGCAATGGGATTCCGGTGCCGCCGCCCTGACGCTTACCGCCATCGCCTGCGTGCTTTACTCCTCCGCGCCCTCGCCCAGTGGCAGCGTCTCGCTGTTGCTGAAAACCTTGCTGTGGCTGTCGCTGTTTAGCTTTGTGCTGCAGTTTGGTTTGATGGTGCAAATCAGCGCGCTGTGGCAGTTTTTACTGGTGCTGTTCCCGCTGCTGCTCACCTTGCAGTTGTTCAAACTGCAGCAGAAGAAACGCGCCGGGATGTGGGGGCAATTCATTGTTTTTATGGGATCCTTTATCGCCGTCACCAATCCGCCGGACTGGGATTATCAAAGCTTCCTCAATGACAATATCGCCAAGGTGTGCGGCGTAATGCTGGCGTGGCTGGCGTTTCAGGTGCTGCGTCCCAGTTCCGATGCGCGTCGCAGTCGTCGGCATATTCGTGCCCTGCGCCATGCGTTTCTCGACCAGCTTCGCCGCCATCCGCGCCTGAGCGAAAGCCACTTCGAATCACAGATTTATCATCATATTAGTCAGCTCAGTAACAGTCGTGACGAGCAGGCGCGCGTCTGGCTGCTGCGCTGGGGCGTGGTGTTACTGAACTGTTCCCACATTGTCTGGCAGCTGCGCCAATGGCAGCCGACGTCGGCTACGCTTAGGCAAATGCGTGATAGCAGCCTGCAGGATCTGCAACGAATTATAAGTCTGCGCGGGGTGCATCACACCGCGCTGCAGGCCACGCTGGATGAGCTGGAAACCCTGATTGAGCAACTGCAGCAGCAACAGGAGAGCGAAGCCAATACGCTGGCGGGCATTTTGTGGCGACTGCGCTGCTCACTGGCCCAGTTAGCGCAGGCGGTACCGGATTGATTACTGGCAATATTGCGTGGTCTGACGATTAAAATCATCCTGCAACTGCTGCAGCGATTTCTGTCCTTCAAAGCGGGTTTTATCCTGATCGGACATCGGTTCAATCACCAGCGCCTTCTCTTCTGAAGAGTAGATAAAGCGGCGATACAAAGTGGTGCCGGTGAAACTTTTGCCCTGAATACCGCCGCACACCACTGTCATCGCATGACGATAAGTTTCGCTGTGGGTGAAGTTGGTTTCGGTGGCGCTGCGCAAGACATTTTCGCAGCCATTGGCTTCGAGCCGATGAAGGGTGTGCTGAGTCAGCCATTCACGACCACGCGCAATCTTCTCACAGCCGACGCGCAGCGGATTGGTATCAATGGTGCGTTGCAGTTGTCGACTGGCATCTAAACGCAGCTGTGTGTCGTTGGGTTGATCGCATCCCACCAGCAATAAACATAACAACATCATCCCACGCGCTTTCATTCCTGCCCCTGAAGGTTTTATTCCTGAATCAATATCATAGGATGGAAAAACCGCGGAGAGTAGCAAGAAAATGGGTCAACTTTTTTCAGCGTGAGGAAAGGGGGCGACAAGCTGCTGCCGCCCAAAGCATTAAATTACGCCGCAGGCAAAACGCGCCCCGCCGCCGCCAAGCGGTTGCGGATGGTCGGCATGATTATCGCCGCCCACATGCACCATCAAGGCTTTACCTTTGATTTCACTCAGGGATTTGATGCGTGGCGCAACGACCGGATACGTCGCCTTGCCATCTTCTGTGACAAACAGCGCGGGTAAGTCGCCAAGGTGACCATCGGCATACGGGCCAAGATGCTTGCCGGTTTTTTGCGGATCGAGATGTCCGCCCGCCGCACCGGCCGCCACCGTTTTACCGTCCGACTCGCCCGGTTCACAGCTGCCTTTAGCATGGACGTGGAAACCATGAATGCCGGGTTTCAGGCCGCTTAACGCTGGGGTAAATTGCACACCGTATGGCGTTTCGCTAAGCGTGACGGTGCCAATCGCTGCCCCGATGCCTTGCGCCGTGGTTTCATGCAGCGTGACTTCTTCTGACGCCGCCTGCGCACCCGCGGCGCAGGCCAGAGCCAGCATAACAATGAGGGTTTTCTTCATAACGTCTCCTTACGGTTAGATTCCCTCTAAGCCTGGACTGCTTTCATCCAGGCTGCCGTAATTTGACGCAGCTTTACGCTTTAGTGCACATCGTAGCCGATGGCGGCTTTACGGATGCGGAACCATTGCTGGCGATCCAGCGTCAATTGGCACGCGCCAACCGCCTCTTTTACACGTTCGATTTTACCTGATCCAATAATCGGCAGCGGACGACTTGGCAGCTTCATCACCCATGCATACACCACCTGCTCGATATTGCTGGCGCCGATCTCCTGCTTAACCTGCTCCAGCTCATCGCGCAGCGGCTGATAATGCGGATCGTTAAACAGGCGACCGCCGCCGAGGCATGACCACGCCATTGGGCGAATGCGATTTTGCTGGCACTGATCGAGTGAGCCATCCAGCAGCGACGTTTGCTCCAGCGGAGAGATCTCCAGTTGATTGGTGACCAGACTGAACGGCAAACGCGATTGCAGCAGCGTGAACTGCGAGGCGGTGAAGTTGGAGACGCCAAAATGGCGTACTTTGCCGCTCTGATGCAGCGCCGTAAAGGCTTCGGCAATCTCATCAGCGTCCATCAACGGATCCGGGCGATGAATCAACAGCAAATCGAGGTAATCGGTATGGAAATGGCGCAGCGAGTTTTCGGCGCTGTGCAGAATGTGGCTGGCTTCGGTGATGTAGTGACCAATACGGTGTTCAGGCTTCGCGCGCGTCGCAATGCCGCATTTGGTGACGATTTGCAGCTTCTCACGCAAACCCGGCGCGAGGCGCAGCGCGGCACCAAAGGCGGCTTCACATTGGTAATCGCCGTAGATGTCGGCGTGATCGACGGTGGTGATGCCCAGCGCTAAATGGTGCTCAATAAATTGCACCACATGCTGCGGCGTCATGCCCCACTCCATTAAACGCCAGTAACCGGCGATCAGCGGTGAAAATGAGGGTCCCTGCGGTGCAATAGCCTGCGCTTGTAACATGGTTAAACTCCCAAAACACGGTTCCAGATGACGAAAGCGGGAGTATAACGGAAAGGCAAATCATCGTTTTCTTAAAACAGTTCCGGTTGTTGTGGATCATGATCTTCATCCACTTTTTGCTGCCGCTGCAGGCGCAAAAAGCGTTGCCGGCACAAGCGCAGCACATCGCGCTTTTGCGCATCGCTGAATTTCATCCAGTTAAAGCGCTCTTCCCGGCTGCGTAAACAGCCACGACAATAGCCACGCGCGTCACTCTGGCAAATACCACGACACGGGCTGGGAACAGGGAAGAACTCGAGTTGCTCGGCCACATCCACTCCGCAATTAACATCTCATATCACATTGATAACAGCTTAATGACATTGTGCAAAGCGTAGACGCCCATTGCGCATAATCAAGCCATTACGCTGTCTGGTTACGCCTGTTTACCAAATAGCCAGCATTTATCGGTTTTGGATGGTTTATGTTTACTCTTGGTTAAGGTTTTCCTCAGCTTGTCTTCATACGATTGTCACACGACTTCTTACCGTTGAGTTTTCATGAGATTCCCGACCACCCTGCAGTGCGGCACCAGCGGATTTAACCTTATTGCTGCGCTGTTCTTCGCACTAGTTTTAAATGCCCTGTTCTTGCTGCGTGCCTGGGAAATGATTCCTTACGATCATCCCCACGATTATCTGTTCGCCGCCAGTATTCCGCTGGTGCTGGCCTCGGCTTTCTATTTTATTTTCTCACTTGCTGCCTGGCCTTATCTGCGCAAGCCGTTGCTGATTGTGCTGGTGTTCGTCAGCGCCGCCGCCAATTACTTCATGCACAGTTTTGGCACGGTGATCGACACCAATATGATGCAAAACGTCTTTGAATCCGACCCGCAGGAAGCCTCAGCGTTGTTTAGCAGCCGCTATCTACTCTGGATGCTATTGATGGGAATGGTGCCGGTGGCGTTGATTTGCGGCGTGCGTATTCGTCGTGGACCGCGCTGGTGGTGGAATCTGCTGCAACGCCTGACGGGCGCACTGGGCGCAATATTGGTGATACTGCTGATGGCGGCGCTGTTTTACAAAGATTACGCCTCGCTGATTCGCAATAATAAAAACCTGATCAAGATGATTACTCCGGCCAATATCGTCAGCGGCACCGGCCACTATGTCGATCAACGCTATCTGCAAGGTAGCCAGGCGCTGGTGAAAATCGGTGAAGATGCTCATAAAGGTGCGTTAATCTCCGCCGCAACCCGTAAAACGCTGGTGGTGTTAGTGGTAGGTGAAACGGCGCGCGCCGAGAACTTCTCGTTGGGTGGTTACGCGCGAGAGACCAATCCAGAACTAAAAAAACAGCAGGTGATTTACTATCCCAACGCCAGTTCCTGTGGCACAGAAACCGCCATCTCGGTGCCCTGTATGTTCTCGAATATGCCTCGCATGCATTACGACGCCAATCTGGCGCACCACCAGGAAGGCGTACTCGACATCCTCGCCCATGCGGGCGTAAGCGTACTGTGGCGCGAAAATGATGGTGGCTGCAAAGGCGCCTGTGACCGCGTGCCGCACACCGATATGACGCAGTGGAAACTGCCGCAATATTGTCACGATGGTTTTTGCCAGGATGAGGTGTTGCTGCATCGTCTTGATAACTATGTTGCCAGCCTGCACAACGACGGCATTATCGTGCTGCATCAGATGGGCAGCCACGGCCCAGCCTATTATCAGCGTTATCCGGCTGAGTTCCGCCGTTTCACGCCCACCTGCGACAGCAAGCAGATTCAGGATTGCGATCATCAGGCGCTGGTGAACACCTACGATAATTCGCTGCTGTATAGCGACGACATGCTGAGCCGCACCATCGATAAGCTTAAAGGCCTAAGCGATCGCTTCAATGTGGCGCTGGTTTATCTCTCCGATCATGGCGAATCGCTTGGCGAGAGCGGGATGTATCTGCACGGCGCGCCTTACCTGTTTGCGCCTGCGCAGCAAACACACATTCCTCTGCTGATGTGGATGTCACCGGGATACGCGGCGGCGTACCACATCAATGATACCTGTTTACGCCAGCAAGCGGCTGACGCCAAGGTTTCGCAAGATAATCTTTTCCATACGGTTTTAGGCATGTTCAATATCCAGACGCAGCAGTATCAGCCGCAGCTAGACATGATCAGATCGTGCCAAACTGCCGCCTGAGGGTTGCGTTAGACTGACTGGTCTAATAACCTGCCCCCCATGAATAAGACTCTGCAACGCAACGATACCCGTGAACACCTGCTCGCTATTGGCGAGCAGGTTTGTTTACAGCGCGGCTTTACCGGCATGGGTTTGATCGAGATGCTGGCGCTGGCGGAAGTCACGAAAGGCTCGTTCTACCACTATTTTGGTTCAAAAGAGGCCTTTGGTGTGGCGCTGATTGAGCGCTACTTCAGCCATTTCCAGCAGCAGATTGATCAGCAGTTGAGTCTGCCCGATTTAACGCCGACCGAGCGCCTGTTAGCGCATTTCCGCTATGGCGAACGGCTGTTTATCGAGCAAGGTCATATTGTTGGCTGTCTTGGCGTAAAGTTGTCAGCCGAAGTGTGCGATCTCTCTGAGCCGATGCGCGATGCACTGCAACAGGGTGCCAACGCCATTATCGCTGCCTACACGCGCTGTTTGACTGAGGTGGCGGCTGAGCAGCCGCTGCCGTTTGGGCAAACGCCGCAGCAGCTGGCGCAGCGCTGCTACTTGCTGTGGCTCGGAGCAAGTTTGCAGAGCAAGATTTCCCGAGAGCCGGGCCCGATTAGCCTGGCACTCGACACCATCGAACAGTGGCTGATAAGTCACTGATTTTTAAAACCCCATTTACTAGACGACCGGTCTTCCTGGAGCAATCAATATGGCGAGTAAGCAGCTGTTCTCCCCACTTAAAGTGGGCGCGATTA
The DNA here is from genome assembly GCF_002858935.1 of Pantoea endophytica. Classification (GTDB taxonomy): domain Bacteria; phylum Pseudomonadota; class Gammaproteobacteria; order Enterobacterales; family Enterobacteriaceae; genus Pantoea; species Pantoea leporis. The sequence continues at coordinate 623,806 of NZ_PJRT01000033.1, forward strand.
CCGTACCGAACCGCATTTTCATGGCCCCGTTGACGCGTCTGCGCAGCATTGAGCCGGGCGATATCCCTACGCCGCTGATGGCAGAATATTATCAACAGCGCGCCAGTGCCGGTTTGATCATCACCGAAGCCACCCAGGTCTCTTTCCAGGCGAAAGGCTATGCCGGTGCGCCGGGTCTGCACACACAGCAGCAAATTGCCGCGTGGAAAGTGATTAACGAAGGCATTCATGCCGCCAACGGTCACAGCGCTGTACAACTGTGGCACACCGGCCGCATATCTCATAACAGCGTGCAGCCCGAAGGCAAAGCGCCGGTCGCCCCATCCCCACTAGCGGCAGGTACGCGCACGTCCCTGCGCGCCGCGGATGGTTCTGTTTATCGTGAAGACACCTCAGTGCCACGCGAGTTGTCAGTGGCTGAAATTCAGCAAATCGTAAAAGATTTTGGTCAGGCCGCCGCCAATGCGCGCGAAGCCGATTTCGACCTGCTGGAGCTGCACTCCGCGCACGGCTATCTGATGCACCAGTTCCTCGCACCAGGTTCAAACCAGCGTACCGATGAGTACGGCGGTTCGATTGAAAAGCGTGGCCGTTTCGCGCTGGAAGTGGTGGATGCGGCGATTGCCAACTGGTCTGCCGATCGTATTGGTATCCGCGTTTCGCCAATCGGTGCTTTCCAGAATCTGGACAATGGCCCGGAAGAAGAAAAAGCGGCGCTGTGGTATATCGCCGAGCTGGGCAAACGCAGCATCGCCTATCTGCACCTTTCTGAGCCAGACTGGGCGGGCGGACAGCCTTACAGCGATGCATTCCGTGAAAAAGTGCGCGCCCTGTTCCCTGGCGTAATCATCGGTGCCGGTGCTTACACCGTTGAGAAAGCCGACGATCTGATTGCGCGTGGCCTGATTGACGCCGTGGCCTTTGGTCGCGACTTTATCGCCAACCCGGATCTGGTTGCCCGTCTGCAGCAGGATGCGCCACTTAATCCGCAGCGTCCTGAGAGTTTTTACGGTGGCGGCGCGGAAGGTTATACCGATTATCCAACCCTGTAAGAAAATGGCTGCCGCGGCGGATAGGCGGCAGCGTTGTTTCATCAGTGTCTATACTAAGTTGCTTGTCATGCACTGATGACGTTTTAAAAAAGAGGATGTTATGCGTTTACTTCACACCATGTTACGCGTTGGCGATTTGCAACGTTCTATCGATTTCTACACCCGCGTGCTCGGCATGCGCGTGCTGCGTCAAAGCGAGAATACCGAGTATAAATACACCCTGGCATTCGTTGGCTACACCGAAGAGAGCGAAGGCGCGGTGATTGAGCTGACTTACAACTGGGGCGTGGATAAATACGATCTCGGCAACGCTTATGGCCATATCGCGCTGGGCGTGGACAATGTCGCTGACACCTGCGAACGCATTCGCAGCGCAGGCGGCAACGTAACGCGTGAAGCGGGCCCGGTAAAAGGCGGTTCGACTATTATTGCGTTTGTTGAAGATCCAGACGGTTATAAAATCGAGCTGATTGAAAACAAACATGCCGGTCACGGCTTAGGCAACTAAGGTTGCCCGTCAGCCTGCTATTTGCAGGCTGACTTCCCTCTCCTGCTGCACCCTCCTGCGATTTTTGCCATAATGCGCGCTGCCCTATTTATTGCCATGAGATCCTGATGTCTGAATCGAACGCTTTAAACGCTCTCCACCAACGCTTTCGCGGTTTTTATCCTGTTGTGATCGACGTTGAAACCGCGGGTTTCAATGCACAAACCGATGCACTGCTGGAAATTGCAGCCACCACGCTGAAAATGGATGAAGACGGCTGGTTGCACCGCGATGAAACGCTGCACTTCCATGTGGAACCGTTTGAAGGCGCCATTCTGAATCCTGCGGCGCTGGCGTTTACCGGCATCGATCCCACCAATCCGCTGCGCGGTGCGGTAAGTGAATATGAAGCCCTGCACGCGATTTTTAAAATGGTGCGCAAAGGCACCAAAGATAGCGGCTGCAATCGCGCCATTATCGTGGCGCACAATGCCACTTTCGATCTCAACTTCGTGATGGCGGCCGCCGAGCGCGCCAGCCTGAAGCGCAATCCGTTCCACCCGTTTGCCACTTTTGATACCGCGGCACTGAGCGGTTTAGTGCTGGGGCAAACCGTGTTGGCAAAAGCCTGTAAAGCGGCGGGAATGGAGTTTGATAGCACGCAGGCGCATTCGGCGCTGTATGACACCGAGCAAACCGCGACGCTGTTCTGTGAGTTGGTAAACCGCTGGAAACGCCTGGGCGGCTGGCCGCTGGCTTTTAGTGAAGAATCCGCAGACGAGGCGTCTGCCGAGTAACTAAAGAAAAGGCCGACATGTGTCGGCCTTCTGCATTATTCCGCTTCTTTATACTTCTCAGCGGTCTCTTTCAGCAGTGGCTGAAGTTCACCGCGCTGGAACATCTCAACGATGATGTCGCAGCCGCCGACCAGTTCACCATCGACCCACAGCTGCGGGAAGGTTGGCCAGTTAGCGTATTTTGGCATTTCAGCGCGAATATCCGGGTTCTGCAGAATGTCCACGTAAGCGAAACGCTCGCCACACGCAGAAAGCGCCTGCACGGCTTGCGCCGAAAAACCACAGCTTGGCAGCTTTGGCGAACCTTTCATGTACAGCAGAATCGGGTTTTCTGCGATCTGACGCTGAATTTTTTCAACAGTACTCATTATTGCCTTCCTTAATCTTCTACTTCGTGTTTGTTTATTGTAGCGATTTCGCTCCCGGACTGAAAACGGGATTTTGCCTTTGCACGGGTTAATCGCCATGTTTGTTAAGTTAACGCATGACAAATAACATTTTCATATCATTAATTGGCATTAATAAATTAATAATTAGCAATAATTTCGTTGTGTTAACCAGCTGAAATCGCTCATTTTTGCTACAGAATCAATCTGGTAACAGATTAATAGAAAAAGGCCTTACCTTTTGTAAAAAAAGTGGATTAGAATTGCCTCGGCGCTGGTCACTTGATCAGATTTCTCTCACTTTTACGCAGTCTGCTATGATTCAGCCTGCTTAACCTGTAACCGGATTATGCGTCTACTAATTACGCTTTTCATACTGGCTTTCGCCCAACTGTTCTTTAATGTGGCCGCTGCATCTCCGCATGCGCCCGTTAACGCCAGTTCGCTTAAAGCAGAGAAAAAGAGCGCACGTGAAGACGAGCGCCGCAAACGACGTCCGGTAAAAACCACCACCAAAAAATCGCGTCTGACCGCTGTTCAAAAATTCAAACTCAAAAAACAGACCAAAACAGACATCGCGCTGCACAAAACCACCAGCAAAAAATCCCCGCTGAAACTCTCTGCTAAGAAATACGGTCATCAACGTTTAGCGAAGAAAACGCCCGAGATCGCCGTCGATGATGAAGCGTTAGCGCTGACCGGCATCAAAATGAGTAAAGCGCACCGTCAGCGTTATCAAAAAGCGCGTGAAACGGCGATGACCAAATTAATGGGTCAACTCGGCAAACCTTATCAGTGGGGCGGCGCTTCGCCACATACCGGTTTCGATTGCAGCGGCCTGGTATGGTACGCCTATAAAGATCTGGTGAAATTCAAACTGCCACGCACCGCCAATGAGATGTATCACCTGCGTGATGCGGCACCGATTAAGCGTGAAATGCTGGAGAAAGGCGATCTGGTGTTCTTCCGCATCAACAATCGCGGTACCGCCGACCATGTGGGCGTTTATCTTGGCAATGGCAAATTCATTCAGTCGCCGCGTACCGGCAAAGATATTCAGATTAGCGCATTGGGTGAGGATTACTGGCAGAAGCACTATGTGGGCGCGCGTCGTATGATGACGCCAAAAACCATTCGCTAGTTGTTGCGCAACAGACATAAAAAGCCGGATGCTGTTCTCAGCTCCGGCTTTTTTGTTAGTGCATGATCGCGGTAAAGCTGAAGGCGATAATCATCAACAGTGCGCCAACAGTGGTCATTAGCGCCAGCTTCAGGTCGGTATTCATCACAACTCCTTAGTCACACAATTATTAGGGTTAAGACGATTTTCGCACAGCAATAGGCAAAAATCTCGTGTTATCCGCGCCAGCTTGCTAGAATCGCCGCCTTTCGTTGCGCAACAGATTTTGCGCAGGCTGTATTTACAGCGTGATGAAGTGATTTTACCTGCTAGAACATACCGTTTTGCCCGCTTTTTTGGGCTGTAAAAGCATTAGCAGACGCAAACGTTTAACAATATACTTATCAGTAAGTTGCGATAAGCCCAGGAGCACCATTTTCATGGCAACAATTAAAGATGTCGCAAAACGCGCGGGTGTCTCAACCACCACGGTTTCGCATGTCATCAACAAAACGCGTTTCGTTGCGGAAGAGACGCGTAACGCCGTATGGGAAGCGATCAAAGAATTACATTACTCGCCAAGTGCCGTGGCGCGTAGTCTTAAAGTCAATCACACCAAAACCTTGGGTCTGCTGGCGACCTCCAGCGAAGCGCCCTACTTCGCTGAAATTATCGAAGCGGTGGAGAACCGCTGCTTCGAACGCGGCTATACGCTGATTCTCGGCAATGCGCACAACGATCTGCAAAAGCAGCGCGCTTACCTGTCAATGATGGCGCAAAAGCGCGTCGATGGCTTGCTGGTGATGTGTTCGGAATATCCAGACGATTTGCTGCAGATGCTGGAAGAGAACCGCAATATCCCCATGGTGGTAATGGACTGGGGCGCGTCACGCGGTGATTTCACCGATACTGTGCAGGACAATGCATTTCAGGGCGGCTATCTCGCCGGGCGTTATCTGATTGAACGTGGCCATCGCGATATCGGTGCCATTCCTGGCCAAATGGAGCGCAACACCGGCGGTGGACGTCATGCTGGCTTCCTGCAGGCAATGAACGAAGCGGGCATTACAGTGCGTCCGGAGTGGGTGGTTCAGGGCGACTTTGAGCCTGAATCGGGCTATCTGGCGATGCAACAGATCTTAAATCAGAAACAGCGTCCAACCGCGGTGTTCTGCGGTGGCGATATCATGGCGATGGGCGCGATTTGCGCTGCTGATGAGATGGGTTTGCGCGTACCGCAGGATATCTCGGTGATTGGCTACGATAACGTGCGCAACGCGCGCTATTTCACACCAGCGCTCACCACCGTGCACCAGCCGAAAGCTGAACTGGGCGAAAAAGCGCTGGAAATGCTGCTGGATCGCATCACCAGCAAGCGCGAAGATCCGCAAACTATCGAAGTCCAGCCAACGCTGATTGAACGCCGTTCGGTGGCGTACGGTCCGTTCCGCGACTACCGCCGCTAAGCCGACACTTCGCTGAGCCATTCGTGGTTCAGCGTTTCCGCATCCCCGAGATAAGCCAGTAACCACGCCAGCGCCGGTGACGCGCGCTGTTCTGACCAGCTAACGCAGCACGGACTGTCCGGAAACGCCTGCGGTAGCGCCAGCTCGACCAGTTTTTGGCTGTCCAGCAGTGGACGCGCCAAATGGCCAGGCACCATGCCGACGCACAATCCTGCCAGCAAACAATCCATCCCGGTTTCCCACTCTGGCACCACCAACCGCCGCTGATTATCCAGCGTCCATGTCATACGGCGCGGTAACGCACGCGAGGTATCCTCCAGCACCAGCGATGGCCACGCCCGCAAGGTTTCATCATCCAGCTCCTTGCTGTTAACCAGCGGATGATCAGGGCTCACCACACAACGCCAGTTCAGCGCGCCCATATCCTGAAAGGCAAAACGTCCGCCCACCGGAATGGCCTGGGTTGCGCCAATCGCCACATCCACCCGACCATCAGCCAACGCATCCCACACGCCGTTGAACACTTCGTAGCTGATAATCAGCTCCATATCGGGAAAATGGCGATAGAAGTCCTTCACTAACTGTCGCGTGCGCTGCGGTTTTACAATGCAGTCAACCGCGATGCTCAACTCGCCGCGCCAGCCATTTGCCAGTTGCTGACACTGTCGGCGAGTGGCCAGCATTTTTTTGATAACAGATCGGCCTTCCCGCACAAAATGCTCGCCCGCCGCTGTCATCACCACTTCCCGATGCTGGCGCTCAAACAGCGGCACCGCCAGCCAGGTTTCCAGCTGGCGCACAGTATAACTGACGGCAGAGGGCACGCGATGCAGTTCCTGCGCTGCCGCGCTAAAACTGCCGGTGCGCGCTACTGCATCCACCACTTCAAGCGCATATTCTGACCACATAAATTTGCCTTCAAAAATTTTAACAGCACCATGCAAATATTAGCGTTTCACAAAGCGCGCCGCATCCTTTTACACTCCCCGGCGTTCACCCTGCCCAAAAGAGAATCAACATGTTGTCGTCTAAAGCATTTATGCCTTATCTCGCCGTGCTCAGCATGCTCGGCTTTCTTGCCACGGATATGTATTTGCCCGCCTTTGGCGATATGCAGCGTGATTTTGCTAGCGCACCCGGCACCATCAGCGCCAGCCTGAGTCTGTTTCTCGGCGGTTTTGCCTGTGCCCAGGTATTTTGGGGACCGCTATCAGATCGTTATGGACGTAAGCCGATTTTGCTGGCGGGCCTTGCCATCTTCGCCCTCGGTTGTCTGGGAATGCTGTGGGTGACCGATGTCCGCCTGATGCTGGCGCTGCGTTTTATGCAGGCGATTGGCGTGTGTGCGGCTGCCGTAAGCTGGCAGGCGCTGGTGGTGGATCACTATCCAAAAGCGAAAGCCAATAAAGTGTTTGCAACGATTATGCCGCTGGTTGCGCTGTCGCCGGCGCTGGCACCGCTGCTCGGCGCCTGGCTGATCGGCCACTTCCACTGGCGCAGCATCTTTATCACGCTGACGCTGGTTGCCGTAGTGTTGCTGATCGGTACGCTGCAATTAACCTCGCCTAAGCGCGAGAAAGTTGCCTCAGGCAAACAACCCGGCTGGTTGACTTTGCTGGGTACCCGCGTATACAGCGGTAACGTCTTAATCTATTCGGCATGTTCGGCGAGCTTTTTCGCGTGGCTGACGGGCTCACCTTTCATTCTCGCCGCAGCTGGCCTGACGCCGGGTGATATTGGCCTGAGCTATATTCCGCAGACCATTGCGTTTCTGATTGGCGGCTTTGGCTGCCGCACGCTGTTAAATCGTTATCAGGGCGCGCAACTGCTGCCGTGGTTGCTGGTGCTGTACAGTCTGAGCATCCTAAGTCTGTTTGTCATCGCCCTGATGCCTTCAGCGCCGCTGTTTGTGCTGCTGATGCCCTTCTGCGGCATGGCGCTGGCCAATGGCGCGATCTATCCGATAGTGGTGGCCAGCGCATTAGCGCCCTTCCCGCACGCCACCGGTAAAGCGGCAGGATTACAGAATTTATTCCAGTTAGGATTGTGCTTTGTCGCCAGCCTGCTGGTCTCCGCCGGCCTTGAGCAGGCGCTGTTCAACACCACATTAGTGATGGTGGCCACCGTGGTACTGGCGTGGGTGGGCTTTGTCTGCCAGCGATCGGCAAACGCACAAAGTGATATTGCCCACACTTCCCGTCCCTGCGAAGATAATCTCTAAGCCAACGCTTTTCGTTAGCAAACTAACGATAACCCGTTGAATATTGACCCACGTGAGCATATACTCAGTGGGTCAGTAATTCTGTATTAAATCAATAATATAAATGTAATACCTTTAGCGACACTGTCGCGGGATGGCGTCTGCACGATACTCCAGTGCGGCGTCCAACTTTTCTATTCAAATTCATGCCTCTGTAAAACGTCGGATTTCTGGCGCACGGATTTTCCGTGAGTTCTCTCACAGGTCTTGGGAAATTGGCTATTCTTTTTCTCAGGTTCAGATCGGAAGGTGATGGAGAAGCTATGAGTTCATCTGTTATAGAAGAAGTGAGCCTTGAAGAAAACCACTGGTTTCGGATCGTCAATGAACTGCTAGAGCGTGCTGATATTGCAGTTAATGGCACTCGTCCCTGGGATATTCAGGTAAAGCATCCAGATTTTTTTAAACGCGTGCTCGAGGAAGGATCGCTCGGATTAGGTGAAAGTTACATGGATGGTTGGTGGGAGTGCGAACAGCTTGATATGTTCTTCCATCGCGTTTTAAAACACCATCTGGATAAACAATTACCGCGGCATTTTAAAGATACGTTGCGCATCGCCGCCGCGCGTCTTACTAATTTGCAATCGAAAAAACGCGCCTGGATTGTGGGTAAAGAGCATTACGATCTGGGTAATGATCTATTCTCACTGATGCTTGACCCCTATATGCAATATTCCTGCGGCTACTGGAAAGATGCTGATACGTTGGAAAACGCGCAGCAGGCCAAACTGGATATGATTTGCCGCAAGTTACAACTTGAACCGGGCTTGACGCTGTTGGATATCGGTTGTGGCTGGGGCGGACTGGCGGAATATGCCGCACGCCATTATGGCGTCACGGTGCATGGCGTCACTATTTCTGCAGAGCAACAAAAACTGGCACAACAACGCTGTGAAGGACTGGATGTCACTATTTTACTGCAGGACTATCGCGACCTGAATAATCAATATGATCGCATTGTTTCTGTCGGAATGTTTGAACATGTCGGGCCGAAAAACTATGCCACTTATTTTGATGTTGCTGACCGCAATCTCAAACCAGACGGCATATTTTTACTGCACACCATTGGTGCCCTCACAACGGATATGAATGTCGATCCGTGGATTGATAAATATATCTTCCCGAACGGTTGTCTGCCGTCGGTCCGTCAAATCGCTGATGCCAGTGAGCCACATTTCGTCATGGAAGATTGGCATAACTTTGGCGCAGATTACGATACGACGTTAATGGCATGGTATGAACGTTTTCAGGCGGCGTGGCCGCAGCTGGCTGAGAAATATGGCGAACGTTTTAAACGAATGTTCGACTATTATCTCAACGCCTGCGCCGGTGCGTTTCGTGCCCGTGATATTCAGCTGTGGCAGGTGGTATTCAGTCGTGGCAAGGATGGCGGATTACGCGTAGCGCGTTAATGAGCTTGCAGAAATAAATCAAGGCGCCGCAGGGCGCCTTTTTTAGCGCCATTATTCTGCGCTGGCAATCTGCGCCAGTGCAGCGGCTTCACGCTGCGCTAATACGCGTTCAACGGTTTCCACAATGGCCTGCGTATGAGGATCAATCTCAATATTGACCTTCTGACCAAACTTCTTCGCGCCTAACGTGGTGCGCTCGAGGGTTTCCGGAATCAGATGCACACAGAACTTGCTTTTGGTAACGTCGCCAACGGTCAAACTAATTCCGTCGATACCCACAAAACCTTTATGCAGAATATATTTGATCTGCGTGGCATCCTGTAATTTAAACCAGATTTCGCGGTTGTTTTCTGACTGGATGATTTTGCAAATTTCCGCCGTGGTCATAATATGGCCAGACATCAAATGGCCGCCAATTTCATCACTGAACTTCGCTGCACGCTCAATATTCACCACATCCCCGACCTGTAATTCACCCAGGTTGGTAATGCGCAATGTTTCTTTAATCAGATCGAAGCTAACCCGATCGCCATTAATCTCAGTCACAGTCAGGCAGCAGCCGTTGTGGGCTACCGATGCGCCCAGCGCCAGTCCCGGTAACAGGTCATCCGGTAAGCGCACAATATGGGTACGAAACAGATCTTTCTCTTCAATGCCGACAATTTCTGCCGTGCCTTGCACAATTCCAGTAAACATAATCTTAGCCTCTGCAAAGTTTGCGTCAGTTTATCACAGCTTGTCGGCGGCAGCTTAATTTGGCGGAGTTCAAACTTTACACAAATTGCTAAACAAAATGCGATCAACGTTTGGCGGAAGCCAGCGCTGCCGCTACACTGTGCGCGCATTCTTTGGGGATTTCGCCCCGCTCTCTTCATTAATTAAGCAGGTGTAACGTGCAGAAGTATTTTACCGAAGCGCGTCAATTGCTGGCCCTCGCGATCCCGGTCATCCTTGCTCAGGTGGCCCAGACTGCGATGGGATTTGTAGATACTGTTATGGCCGGTGCGGTAAGCGCCACGGATATGGCCGCCGTCGCTGTCGGCACCTCTATCTGGCTTCCCGCCATTCTGTTTGGTCATGGTCTTCTACTGGCTTTGACGCCTACCGTTGCGCAACTCAACGGTTCAGGACGACGCGAACGTATCGCGGAACAAGTACGCCAGGGATACTGGATGGCAATCGGTGTTGCAATCCTGATTATGGTGGTGCTGTGGAACGCCGGTTATCTGATTAACACCATGCATGATATCGATCCTGAATTGGCCGCCAAAGCCGAAGGATACCTGCATGCGTTGCTGTGGGGCGCACCGGGTTACCTGCTGTTCCAGGTGATGCGCAACCAATGCGAAGGTTTGTCGAAAACCAAACCGGCGATGCTGCTCGGCTTCCTCGGCCTGATGGTGAATATTCCGCTCAACTATGTGTTCATTTACGGCCATTTTGGTATGCCGGCCTTAGGCGGCGTCGGCTGCGGCGTGGCGACGGCATCGGTCTATTGGGTGATGTTCCTGGTGATGCGCTTCTGGGTGAAACGCATGGCAAGCATGCGCGACATCCGTATGAAAATGCGCTGGTCTGCACCGTCACGTGCGATTTTGTCACGCCTGTTCACGCTGGGTTTGCCGGTGGCATTGGCGCTGTTCTTTGAGGTGACGCTGTTTGCCGTGGTGGCGCTGTTGGTGTCACCGCTCGGTATCGTGAAAGTGGCCGGACACCAGATTGCACTCAACTTCAGTTCGCTGATGTTCGTGTTGCCGCTGTCGCTCGGCGTCGCCACTACCATTCGCGTTGGCTATCGGCTGGGACAAGGTTCGGCCGAACAAGCGCGCGTTGCTGCGTGGACCGGGCAAGGCGTCGGCATCAGCATGGCGGCCATCACCGCACTGTTTACCGTGATTTTCCGTCACGATATCGCCGGCCTGTACACGGCAAATCCAGAAGTCATTACCCTTGCGGCACAGCTGATGTTGCTGGCGGCGATTTATCAGTTCTCAGATTCAATTCAGGTGATTGGCAGCGGTATCTTGCGCGGTTATAAAGACACGCGCTCGATCTTCTTCATTACTTTTATCGCCTATTGGGTGCTGGGTTTGCCGGTGGGTTATGTACTGGCGATGACGGATTGGGTCTTGCCGAAGTTGGGTCCCGCCGGTTTCTGGTGTGGCTTTATTATCGGCCTGACCTCCGCAGCGGTGATGATGATTTGGCGCATCCGTCGTTTGCAGCGCCTGCCTGCGCAGGTCATCCTGGCGCGCGCTGCGCGCTAAGTGGCTGGTAACGGCGAAAAAAACGACGCATAGCACAGTTGCTGGTCAGTCGTAGGGGAAAAACACTTTTTCCCCTTGCCAGCATCACGGCCTGCCGTTAATATTCGTCCCCGCTGTCGCCCTGACAGCGTGTTGCGCTCTTAGCTCAGTTGGTTAGAGCACCACCTTGACATGGTGGGGGTCGATGGTTCGAGTCCATTAGAGCGCACCAAGTGCGTCCGTAGCTCAGTTGGTTAGAGCACCACCTTGACATGGTGGGGGTCGGTGGTTCGAGTCCACTCGGACGCACCAATTTTGTGAATTTCCTCAATGCGCTCTTAGCTCAGTTGGTTAGAGCACCACCTTGACATGGTGGGGGTCGATGGTTCGAGTCCATTAGAGCGCACCACTCTGGTTTTATCTCCTTGCGCAACACCTTTTTCTTGATCTGCATCGTCTATATCGCACCGCTTTTATATTGGTTTTCGCATACTTAGCGACTATACTATGCCGCGTTGTTCCACCTGAAAGGTTTCAGCGCTAACGTGCCTATGCAAACAACTCCAATGATTTGCGCAACACTGATCACTCAGTTCCCTCGCGTACTGCATAACTTCTCTGCACGCTTTGCTTTCGTCTCCTATTCTTATTTCTGTGAAATCCGATCCAACACCATAAATATTCTCACTTCGGTGCCGTGCGCATCGAATCCCGACCTTTATCATCCATCACAACTTATAGAAAACCTGACATGAAAAAGACCAAAATCGTTTGTACTATCGGTCCAAAAACCGAATCTGAAGAGATGCTGACCCAACTGCTGGAAGCGGGCATGAACGTGATGCGCCTTAACTTCTCGCACGGGGATTACGCTGAACATGGCCAACGCATTACCAACATGCGTGCCGTTATGGAAAAAACCGGTCGTCAGGCCGCTATTCTGCTGGACACCAAAGGTCCGGAAATTCGTACCATGAAATTGGAAGGCGGCAACGATGTGTCGTTGAAAGCCGGCCAGACCTTCACCTTCACCACCGATCAGTCAGTCATTGGTAACAGCGAACGTGTTGCCGTGACCTACGCCGGCTTCACTGAAGATCTGAAAATTGGTAACACCGTTCTGGTCGACGATGGCTTGATCGGTATGCAGGTCACAGAAGTGACTGAGAATTCAGTAATCTGTAATGTCCTAAACAATGGCGATCTGGGTGAGAACAAGGGCGTTAACCTGCCAGGTGTCTCCATTCAGCTGCCTGCATTGGCGGAAAAAGATAAGCGCGACCTGATCTTTGGTTGCGAGCAGAACGTTGATTTCGTCGCCGCTTCGTTTATCCGTAAGCGTTCTGACGTGCTGGAAATCCGTGAGCACCTGAAAGCGCATGGCGGCGAGCATATCCAGATCATCTCGAAAATCGAGAACCAGGAAGGCCTGAACAACTTCGACGAGATCCTCGAAGCCTCAGACGGCATCATGGTTGCTCGTGGCGACCTCGGCGTTGAGATCCCGGTTGAGGAAGTGATCTTCGCGCAGAAGATGATGATTAAGAAATGTAATAAAGCACGCAAAGTGGTCATCACCGCGACGCAGATGCTGGATTCCATGATCAAGAACCCACGCCCTACCCGCGCGGAAGCCGGCGACGTGGCGAACGCCATCCTCGATGGTACCGATGCGGTCATGCTGTCTGGTGAGAGTGCTAAAGGTCGTTATCCACTGGAGTCGGTCACCATCATGGCGACCATCTGTGAGCGTACCGACCGCGTGATGAAATCGCGCATTGACTCGCTGCAGGACTCACGCAAGCTGCGCATCACCGAAGCGGTATGCCGCGGTGCCGTTGAGACTGCAGAGAAGCTGGAAGCACCACTGATTGTTGTAGCCACCGAAGGTGGTAAATCTGCTAAAGCTATCCGTAAGTATTTCCCGGATGCCACCATTCTGGCGCTCACCACCAACGAAACCACCGCTCGTCAGCTGATTCTGAGCAAAGGTATCGAAACTCATCTGGTGAGAGAAATTGCCTCAACTGATGATTTCTACCGCATTGGTAAAGAAATGGCGCTGGAAAGCGAATATGCGCAGAAAGGCGATGTGGTGGTAATGGTTTCAGGTGCATTAGTACCAAGCGGAACGACAAACACCGCGTCTGTACATGTAATCTGATTAGCAACTGAATTTTTATTTAAAAGCGCCTTTTAAAGGCGCTTTTTTTATTGCCGAGGTAATACAAAAGCCAGAAATTTCCAATCGAAATTAACTATTCAAAATCTCGTATGATTAAGGTTAGTCCGATTAAATCTCTCTGTTTTAGCTAATTATTTTCATCATGTTCTGTTAAATGCTGTTTCTTTGAGCGAACGATCAAATTTAAGCATGTTCTCATCAAAAATTTATTCTCAACTCAAAAAGCTTTGTGTAATACTTGTAACGCTACATGGAGATTAACTCAATCTAGAGGGTATAAAGAATGAATCGCACTAAACTGGTACTGGGCGCTGTAATCCTGGCTTCAACTATGCTGGCTGGTTGCTCAAGCAACGCTAAAATCGACCAACTGTCTTCAGACGTTCAGACTCTGAACGCTAAAGTTGATCAGCTGAGCAACGACGTGAACGCAATCCGTTCTGACGTTCAGGCTGCTAAAGATGACGCAGCTCGTGCTAACCAGCGTCTGGACAACCAGGCTCACTCTTACCGTAAGTAAGAGTTCTGGTTTGAAAAATGGTGCCCATGTGGCACCATTTTTTTTGTCCTGATTCTGCGATTCTCTGGTCCGAATTCAGGGCTGCGCCACGGCCTCACCACGCTGCTCCATTGGTACTGCGCTTTCATCTGTCACCGGCTCACCGCTGCTCACTAATACCGGCATCCCTGAACGTCGGGCTATCGCTTCCTTGATCAACGCCGTATCACTCTTCTCGCTCTTCGAGAAGGCTTTAAGCTGCGCTGACTGCGCAATCGGCATGGTTTGCGGATCGTCCTTATCATTACGTGATAACGGCTGATGCACTTCAACGTAGCGCTTACCGTCGGGTTCAATCGCATATTTGATGGGCTGATTGATCACCTGCACCCGCGTCCCTTTCGGCACGCTGTTGAACAGCGCTTCAATATCATCCGGGCGCAAGCGAATGCAGCCAGAACTTACGCGCATGCCAATACCAAAGTCAGCATTGGTGCCGTGAATCAGATACTGACCGGTCCCACGCGCCAGACGCATCGCAAACAGCCCCATCGGGTTATCTGGCCCGGCTGGCACCACGCCCGGCAAGGTAATACCCTCTTTGGCGTAGCGCTTGCGGATATTGGTGGTTGGCGTCCAGGTAGGATTCGGGATTTTCTGGCTGATGCTGGTGACCATGGTTGGCGTCATAGCGCCTAACTGACCGATCCCGATCGGATAGACGACCACACGATCTTCACCTTTCGGATAATAGTAAAGTCGCAGTTCCGCGAGGTTAATCACGATACCTTCCCGTGGTGCATCGGGTAGCAGCATCTGCAGTGGCACGGTTAATTGTGTGCCAGCCTTGGGTAGCCAGGGATCAACGCCTGGATTAGCTTCAAGCATGCCGAGCATGCCTATCTTATAACGTGCGGCAATGCTCTCCAGCGGCCGCTTGTCATCCGGCACGGTGGTCAGGGTGTTTTCGCCAATCAAACGGCTGTTATCGGCTGGTAGGGGATATTCCGTAGCAAATGCAGGTGCAGAGAGTCCGCAACAGGACAACAGCAATGCACCGGCTAAACGTAAGGCTGGTTTCATGCAATTTTCTCTTTGTCGGATAGAACAGACCCCGGTCAAGCCGGGGTCTGGAGAGTGTAACTTAGCTGAGGGTCTGAGCGTTATGCCGGATCGCGCGGATCATCGCTTCCAGCCCCTGCGAACGCGAGGGAGTGAGATGTGAGGTCAGCGCCAATTCGCCGAACCAGTGGCGCACATCGAGATCGAGAATCTCTGACGCCTTAAGCCCTTGATACAGGCTAAATACCACTGCAATCAACCCTTTAACGATGGCGGCATCGCTGTCGCCTTCGAGGGCGATGGTGCCATCGGCCTGCGGGGTCATGCGTATCCACACTTGGCTCTGACAACCTGAAATCACGTGTTCCGGCTGCTGTAAGCTTTCGGAGGATTCTGGTAATTTCCCACCGAGTTCAATGATGTAGAGGTACTTCTCTTCCCAGTTTGCGCAACGATTGAAGTTACGCACTAATCTCTCTTTATCTGGCAAATTCGCCATGAATCACTCCTGAAGTCTGCTCAACCGCCCAGCAGACGATGAATACGGGTCAAACCTGCGGCCAGACGATCGGCTTCTTCTTCGGTGTTGTACAGCGCGAAGGAGGCACGACACATTGCCGGCACCGCATAATGACGCATCAGCGGCATCGCACAGTGATGGCCGGTGCGGATCGCAATACCGTATTGATCAAGGAAACTGCCGACATCAAAGGCGTGATGTTTGCCGAGGTTGAAGGCCACCACGCCGCTGCGACTTTCCGGACCGTAAATCACCAGATCCGGCACCGAAGCCAGTTTGTCCAGCGCATAACGCATCAGCATCGATTCGCGCTGATGAATCACGTCCAGGCCCAGTTCGCTGATCCACGTTAACGCCGCACCCAAACCAATGATGCCGCCGGTATTCGGCGTGCCGGCTTCGAAACGCCATGGCGTAGTATTAAAGGTGGTGCCGGTTGGCAGCACAACCTCCGAAATCATCGAACCGCCGCCTTCCCAGGGTGGCATGATCTCCTGCAACGCTTTACGCGCATACAACACACCAATGCCGGTCGGACCATAAATCTTATGGCCGGAGAAAGCGTAGAAGTCGCAGTCAATATCCTGCACATCCACCTTGTGATGCATCACCGCCTGCGCGCCATCCACCAACGTAATCACACCAACGGCTTTCGCTTGTGCCACGATAGCTTTTACGGGATTGACGGTGCCGAGCACGTTAGAAACGTGGGTGACTGCCAGCAAACGGGTGCGGCTATCGATCAAACCACTCAGCTGTTCCAGCGCCAGCTCGCCCTGCGCATTCAGCGGCAAAACGCGAATTTCTGCGCCAGTGCGCTGCGCCACCATCTGCCACGGCACGATGTTAGCGTGATGCTCCATCTCGGTGACGATGATGTTGTCGCCCGGCTGCAACTGACTGCCGCCCCAACTGTTCGCCACCAGATTGATGGCTTCCGTGGTGCCTTTGACGAAAATAATCTCTTCTGGCGAAGCGGCGTTAAGAAAACGCGCGGCCTGATGACGTACGTTCTCCATGTCGGTGGTCGCCTGCGCGCTCAACGAATGGATACCACGGTGCACGGCCGCATAGCCGTGCTGGTAGAAATAACTTTCCGCATTGATGACCGCGAGCGGGCGCTGTGCGCTGGCCGCGCTATCAAGGTAGGCCAGCGGATGTCCGTTGACCTCACGTTTCAGAATCGGAAATTCCGCTCTGATGCGTTCGAGATCGAAACTCATGACTCAACTCCCGGGATACGCGCGGCAATGCGCTGCAGCACCACCTGACGCAATACCGGATTCTCCAGCGTTTCGGTGAGTTCAGCGGCAAAGGCATGGATGATCATACGCTGTGCGGCACTCTCATCGATGCCGCGCGAGCGCAGGTAGAACATCTGCTCTTCATCAATACGACCAATGGTCGCACCGTGGCTGCACTTCACGTCATCCGCATAGATTTCCAGCTGCGGCTTGGTGTCCACTTCAGCCAGACGGCCCAGCAACAGGTTGTTGTTAGTCATCTGTCCATCGGTTTTCAGCGCGTGCTGCGCCACTTTGATCATGCCGTTGAACACCGCACGACCTTTATCGCGCGCGATGACTTTATGCATCTGACGGCTGGTGCAGTAGCCTTTGTTGTGTTCCAGATAGCTGCGGGTATCGCACACTTCCTGATTCACCGGCAACGACAAGCTGTTGATCGCCAGATTGGTATTTTCGCCATTCAGCTGCGCGCTGGTGTTGTGACGCGATAGGCCCGCACCCAGCAGGAAGCTAGTGGTGGCCACATTCGCATCACGGCCCATCACCACATCATTGTGCGCGAAGTGGTAAGCCTTCTCGCTCTCAAATGACAGTTTGATGTGCTGCAGTTTGGCATTGTCGGCCACGTCGAAAGTGAAACGCGCGCCGGTAAAGTGCGCCACGTCATTCAGCGTGACATAGTGCTCAATCACTTCCGCTTCTGCACTGGCTTCCAGCTGTAGATGGTGGCGATGGTGCACGGTGTTGGTGCCCGCGTCCTGACCGCTGGTGATGTGCAACAGATAAAGCGGTTTAGCCGCTGATTTGCCACGCGCCAGACGAATTGTCGTGGCTTCTTCTGCCAGACTTTCAGTAAGATGCAGAAACACTTCTGGCTGAATCGGTGCCGGCAGCGGACGACGCTCAGAAGCCTGCGCATGCTGAATTTCAAACAGGCCGGTATCACGGCTGCTCAATTCAGCCTGAAAACTGCCGTCAACAAACACCAGACGCACCGCATCAACCGGCAGCGCCAGCGCTTCAACTTGTTCCGGGCTCACTTCCTGCGGCTGCGGCAGCACAAACTGCTGCGCCAACAGGCCATCAAGCGGCGTGTATTTCCAGTTTTCATGCTTACGCGTCGGCAGGCCGACACGCATCAGTTGCTGCCAGTGCTGCTGCGCCTGCAAAGAACGTACGTCACCGCGCGATTCAAACAGATGATGCCACTGCTGCAGGGCGTTATCACTCTTGGTCGGTAAGCCAGCCATAGCCTTGCTCCTCCAACTGTTTCACCAGCGAGAAGTCGCCAGATTTAACGATCTTGCCCTGATACAGCACATGTACGTGGTCCGGCTTGATGTAATCAAGAATACGCTGGTAGTGCGTCACGATGATGAATGAACGCTTACCGTCGCGCAGGCTGTTTACGCCTTCTGCCACGATTTTCAGCGCATCGATATCCAGACCGGAGTCGGTTTCATCCAGGATGCACAGCTCAGGTTCCAGTGCCGCCATCTGCAGGATGTCGTTGCGCTTCTTCTCACCACCAGAGAAGCCCACGTTCACTGAACGGGTCAGCAAATCTTCTGGCATCTTCAGCAGCTGGATTTTATCTTCGATGAAATCCTGGAAGTCGAAACGGTCCAGCGGCTCCTGCTCACGGTATTTACGTACCGCGTTGACCGAGGTCTGCAGGAAAAACTGGTTGCTGACGCCCGGAATTTCCACCGGATACTGGAACGCCATGAAGATGCCTTCACCGGCACGCTCTTCTGGCTCAAGCTCCAGCAGATCTTTGCCCTTGAAGGTGACAGAACCGCCAGTGACTTCGTAATCTTCACGGCCAGCCAGCGTTGCAGACAGGGTACTTTTACCTGAACCGTTCGGTCCCATGATGGCGTGGACTTCGCCCGGTTTCACTTCGAGGTTTAGACCGCGCAAAATCTCTTTGTCTTCAACGCTAACCTGCAAATCTTTAATGCTTAACATACTCTTTCCTTCACATTGCTTCCGGCAACGGGCATCAGCCCACACTGTGCTCAAGGCTGATAGCTAACAATTTTTGCGCTTCCACGGCGAATTCCAGTGGCAGCTCGGAGAAAACGTCTTTGCAGAAGCCGTTGACGATCATTGAGATCGCATCTTCTTCGCTGATGCCACGCTGCAGGCAGTAGAACATCTGATCTTCACCGATGCGCGAGGTGGTGGCTTCGTGCTCCAGATGGGCGGTGTTGTTGCGCGTTTCCACATACGGGAAGGTGTGCGCACCGCACTCGGCACCAATCAGCATCGAGTCACACTGGGTGAAGTTACGCGCGTTGGTCGCGGTTGGCATAATTTTCACCAGGCCACGATAGGTGTTCTGACTCTTACCGGCAGAGATACCTTTGGAGATGATGGTCGACTTGGTGTTTTTACCAATGTGAATCATCTTGGTACCGGTATCCGCCTGCTGGCGGCCTGCGGTCAGTGCGACCGAGTAGAACTCACCGATCGAGTAATCACCGCGCAGAATGCAGCTTGGATATTTCCAGGTGATCGCCGAACCGGTCTCAGACTGCGTCCAGGACATCTTGCTGTGATCGCCTTCGCACAGGGCACGTTTGGTCACGAAGTTGAGGATACCGCCCTCGCCTTCGCCGCCTGGGAACCAGTTCTGTACAGTGGAATATTTCACTTCAGCGTTTTTATGGATGATCACTTCTACCACTGCGGCGTGCAGCTGATAGGTGTCACGCACAGGCGCAGAGCAACCTTCGATGTAGCTGACGTAGCTGTCTTCATCGGCGATCAAAATGGTGCGCTCGAACTGACCGGTTTTTGCCGCGTTGATACGGAAATAGGTCGACAGCTCCATCGGGCAACGTACGCCTTTCGGGATATAAACGAAGGTACCGTCAGAGGCCACAGCGGAGTTCAGCGCAGCGAAGAAGTTATCGTTTGGCGGCACGACGGTGCCGAGATACTTCTGCACCAGCTCAGGGTGATCGTGAATCGCTTCGCCGAACGAGCAGAAGATGATGCCCTGCTCCGCCAGCTTGCCGCGATAGGTGGTTGAAACGGAGACGGAGTCGAAAATCGCATCCACCGCCACTTCACGACCTTCACGCACCGGAACGCCTAACTGGTTGAACGCGTCTTCCACTTCCTTCGTCAGGTAGTCGCTGGACGCGACGCTGCCGGAGGTTTGCGTGGCACCGGGTTCAGAAGCACAGCTGTCATCGCAGTTGCCGCAGGACGGCGCGGAATAATAGCTGTAATCCTGATAATCCAGTTTCTCGTAGTGCGCTTTCAGCCAGTGCGGCTCTTCCATTTGCTCCCAGGCGCGGAACGCCTTGAGACGGAATTCAAGCATCCATTCAGGTTCGTTACGTTTAGCCGAAATGGCGCGCACCACATCTTCATTGATGCCGTGGGCAAATTCTTCAGTTTGTAACTGGGTAAAGAAGCCCTCTTTATAGTTGAGCTTACCTTCCCACATTTGTACATCGTCAGATGCTTCGCTGTGTCGTGACATATTTCACTTACTCGACGCCAAAGCTTTCACCGCACCCGCAGGCGTGTTGAGCTTTAGGGTTGTTGAATTTAAAAATCTGGTTAAGACCTTCGCGGACATAATCCAGCTCGGTACCGTCAACAAACGGCATCGCCTGAAGTGGCACAAACAGTTTTGCGCCGAATTGCTCAAACTGCAGGTCGTCATCGGCAGGATCTTTCACCAAGTCCATAACGTACCCAAAACCGGCACAGCCGGACGTTTTCACACCCAGTTTCAAGCCCTTGACTTCAGGGTCTTGTTCTACCAGGTTAAGAATCTGTTTCGCTGCCGATTCGGTCAGCGTGAGCCCTTTCCAGACGAAATCTTCGGGTGAAAAAGAGTCGGCATTTACTGATGACATTGTGCTACCTCGTATGTCTGGGCCTTTTCAGGCTATCCCCCTATGGTAGTGATATCAGATATCACTTCAACCTCTTGTTTTGCAGGGATAATCATCTCGTGCTGTTTTTTACTGCTGCTTTATTAAGCATAGTCGCTTCAAAGCAGATTGACGGCAGCATTCCCGTGCGCGCCTGACCAACGTAACCCGTTAAATTGTCGTAAAATTTCCAAAATCAATTTTACGTTTCCATCCTGATTGATAGGTTACGCCTTTCCACTATGTAAAGAAATTGTTATTACCGATTTTAGTAACAGGCAGAGGAAATCAATAAAATTTCACAGCGGGAATTGCATTCCTGACGCGGTTTAATATGATAATGATTATCATTAACCTAAAAAGGTGGCGATATGACGCTTACCGTCTCAGCCTGGTTACAACATAAAATCGACGAATATAAGTTTTCGGTGCGTGATATCACCGTTGACTTCTACATGGCTCAGGCAAAGCTCAACCGCACTGATTGCACACTCGACCAACTGCGTCGCTTTAACGACACCTGTCTTGATATGGCAGAAATCTGCGAAATCAACGGCGACGATCACAGCTTTCTGCATGCCATGGGCAAGCTCCATCACCGCTTAGTGCAGGAGATGGGCAATGCCGATCGTGACCGTTTGTTCCGGATTCAGGCCTATCAACTGGCGCGCCTGTCATTAACACGCTTGTGTCATCAACTGGCGCTCAGCGGCGAGTGGGATCAAGCCACCCGCCTGCAGAGTGATTTTGTTCGCCACGCAGGCTGGATATTCTAATCCAGCTTTGTGACGTCTCCTACAATTTGTTTACATCATTTCCAGTAATGCTTGCAGTGGATGACGCATGCCATTGCCTTCTGCGCGTTTTACCTGGCTACGACACGAAAAACCGGTTGCCAGACAGCGCTGACGCGGCAGCTTTTGCAATTGCGGATGCCAGGACAGCTCATAAATCCCCAGCGAATTCTCCAGGTTTACGCTTTCATGGCCATAGGTTCCCGCCATTCCGCAGCAGCCCACATTGACGTTTTCCAGCTTCGCACCAAAGCGCGCAAAAATGCTCTGCCACTGATTCGGCGTGGACGGTAGCGCGGTCACTTCGGTGCAGTGCGCAAACAGATACCAGGCTTCGCCGCTGGCGGTTTGCTCCGCACGTGCCGACAAGGCGGTTTGCAGCCACTCATGCACCAGCTGCACGTTAAACTCGCCGCGCTGCTCGCCCAGCACCTGATGGTACTCATCGCGGTAACAGAGCACGGTCGCCGGATCGACACCGACCATCGGCATGCCCAGTTTTGCCACGCGATTGAGAAAATCAGCGGTTTTGCTGGCGGTGCGCGCAAAGCGCTGCAGGAAGCCTTTCACATGCTGCGCCTTGCCATTCGGTGAGAACGGCAGCAGCACCGGACGATAACCGAGTTTCTCAATCAGCTTGACGAAATCGGTGACCAGCTGTGCCTCGTAATAGCTGGTAAAGGGATCTTGTACCACCAGCACGCAGTTTTCGCGTTGCGCCGCATCCAGCGCTTCTAACTGCTCCAGCGTCAGGTTCATCGCCGGATGGCCGCCTAACTGCTGCTTGAGGCTCGGCGATGACAGCAGCGGCAAATCCACCATGCCGATATGCTTTTTGCTCAGCTCGCGCATCCACGGCTGCTTGAGGAAAAAGTTGAACACCTTAGGCGCTTTGGCCATCAGCGGCGCGTAACTCTCCACGGTGGCTACCAGATGATCGCTCATCGGGCGCAGATAGCGGGTGTGATACAGCTGCAGGAAGCGTGAACGGAAGTTCGGCACATCGATCTTGATTGGGCACTGCGTCGAGCAGGCTTTACACGCCAAGCAGCCCGACATCGCCTCTTTCACTTCGTGCGAGAAGTCATATTCGCCCTGATTTGCGTGCCAGGTATTACGCGTGCGCTGAATCAGCGTACGCAAGCTGGCGCCCTGTTTCGGCAGCGCCTGCTCAAGTTGGGTAGGATCCACGCCCTGCTCGGAGAGCAAACGCAGCCATTCACGCGTGAGTGTGGCGCGCCCTTTCGGCGAGTGAATGCGGTTGCGGGTAATTTTCATCGACGGGCACATTGGGCTACGTGCATCGAAGTTGAAGCACAAACCGTTGCCATTACACTCCATCGCACCGCGCCACTCGTTGCGCACCGTAACCGGAATCTGCCGATCGTAGGTGCCGCGTTTCACCGCATCAACCTGCATCATCGGTTCATCACTGCCGAGCGGCGTACAGATTTTGCCGGGATTCATGCGGTTGTCAGGATCGAACGCGGCTTTGATGCGGCGCAGCTCATTGAATAACGTTTCGCCAAAGAACTCCGGGCTGTACTGCGCGCGGAAACCTTTGCCGTGCTCGCCCCACAATAAACCGCCGTAGCGCGCGGTCAGCGCCACCACTTCATCAGAGATCTGCTTCATCAGCAGCTCCTGCTGCGGATCGCACATATCCAGCGCCGGACGCACATGCAGCACGCCAGCATCCACGTGCCCAAACATGCCGTAGCTCAGGCCGTGGCTGTCGAGCAGCGCGCGAAAATCGACGATATAATCCGCCAGCTGTTCTGGCGGCACCGCGGTATCTTCCACAAACGGAATCGGCTTGGCGCGCCCTTTGGCATTCCCCAGCAGGCCAACCGCTTTTTTGCGCATATTATAGATGCGCTCAATGCCGCCTAAATCGTCACACAGTTGATAGCCAATCACGCCGCCCAACTGCTGCTGCATCAGCTCATCTAAGCGCTGACATAGCGTGCTGATCTGCTGCTCAATCAGTTCGCCATCATCACCGGCAAACTCCACGATGTTGAGCCCCAGCAACTGTTTATCTGGCACATCGGTAATTAATTCATTTACCGAATGCCAGACGATATCTTCTCGCGCCAGATTCAGGACTTTTGAGTCCACGGTTTCCACCGACAGCGCTTTGGCTTCCACCATTAAAGGGGCGTTACGCAGGGCCGAGTCGAACGAATCGTATTTGATGTTGACCAGACGGCGCACTTTTGGGATGGGCGTGATGTCGAGGCGTGCTTCGGTAATAAAGGCCAATGTGCCTTCCGCGCCGCACAGCAAACGCGTCAAATCAAACGTCTGCAAATCGTCGCTGAACACATGACGCAAATCGTAGCCGGTCAGGAAGCGATTGAGCTTGGGGAATTTCTCCAGAATCAGATCGCGCTGTTCGCGGCAGCGACTCAACACCTGCTGGTAAATGCGCCCTTCTGCGGTCGGCGTGCTGGCCAGCTGTTCCGCCAGTTCAGTCGGCATGGCGCGCGTATCAAGGATGTCGCCACCCAGTAGCACCGCGCGCAGGCCTTCAACGTGATCGGAGGTTTTGCCATACACCAGTGAACCCTGGCCTGAAGCATCGGTGTTGATCATGCCGCCGAGCGTGGCGCGGTTGCTGGTGGAGAGCTCCGGCGAGAAGAAGAAGCCATACGGCTTGAGCCACGCATTGAGCTGATCTTTCACCACGCCCGCTTCAACCCGCACCCAACCTTGCTCGGTGTTGATTTCCAGGATGCGGTTCATGTAGCGCGACATATCCACCACGATGCCCTGATTCAGCGACTGTCCGTTGGTGCCGGTGCCGCCACCGCGTGGCGTAAACACCAGGCTGGTAAAACGGGTTTCACCGGCAAGGCGCGCAATCAACGCCACATCCGCCGTCGAGCGCGGAAACAACGCCGCATCAGGCAGCAGCTGATAAATACTGTTGTCGGTGGCAAGCGAGAGGCGATCGGCATAGCTGGTGGCGGTATCGCCGGTAAAGCCTTGCTCTTTCAAGGACTGCAGGAATGTCAGCACCAGTTGAACGAGGCCCGGTGCCTGAGAAATCTGTGGGATCATTATTGAGTGACCGAGATGTTGTAAACGTTTGCGTCGTGATTTTTTTCAGCCCTTGGTTTTATCATACTTTTCTGCTGGCTGCTGTTTTTTCAGGAAAGCGCGCCGCCGTCGCTGCTTTTCCTGTTTAATTTTCAGGAAATAGATCATCATTAATCAGGGCTGTTCAGCCCCACTCTGAAGGATTCAATCGAGGTTAACCGTTGTGATGAAAGACCTGCAACGCGGTATGGATTTACCGCAAATGCTGTTTTCACTGATGTTCATTCTAATCATGATCATCGCCAGTCTGTGGGTGGTGCAGCCCTTTATTCTTGGCTTCGCCTGGGCCAGCATGGTGGTGATCGCCACCTGGCCGTTGATGATTCGTCTACAGCACATGTTGTGGGGACGCCGCTCGCTGGCGGTGATCGCCATGACCATTTTGCTATTACTGTTGTTTATTATTCCTATCGCCCTGCTGGTCAGCAGCCTGATTGATAACAGTGCGCCGGTGATCGCCTGGGCAACGCAGCGCCATCTGGTAATGCCTGACTTCGATTGGTTGCGACAGATTCCCTACGTCGGCAGGAAACTCTACTCGAGCTACCACAAATTAGTGGATGGCGGCGGCGCGGCGATGCTGAATCAGGTGCAGCCTTATATTGGTCGCACCACCGGCTTCTTTGTGGCGCAGGCCGGCCACTTCGGCCGCTTTATGATGCACCTCATCGTGATGCTGTTGTTCAGCGTGCTGCTTTACTGGCGCGGCGAGCAGGTGGGCCACGGCATTCGTCATTTTGCCTATCGCATGAGTGGACGACGTGGCGATGCCGCAGTGCTGCTGGCCGGTCAGGCGATTCGTGCTGTGGCGCTAGGCGTGGTGGTCACCGCGCTGGTTCAGGGCGTGCTCGGCGGTATTGGTTTAGCCATTTCCGGCATTCCTTACGCCACGCTGTTAACCGTGTTGATGATTCTGACCTGCCTGGTGCAGCTCGGGCCGCTGGTAGTGTTAGTGCCAGCGATCATCTGGCTGTACTGGAGCGGCGATACCACGTGGGGCACGGTGCTGCTGGTGTGGAGTTGCGTGGTCGGTACGCTGGACAGCGTGTTGCGTCCGGTGTTGATTCGCATGGGTGCCGATCTACCGATGATCCTGATTCTTTCCGGCGTTATTGGCGGATTGATTGCTTTCGGTATGATTGGGCTGTTTATCGGTCCGGTGGTGCTGGCGGTTTCTTATCGTCTGGTTTCAGTGTGGATGCATGAAGCGCCCGAACCGGATGACGATGTGCAGACCGCCATCGAAGCGTTGGCCGATCACGAAGAAGAACTACATTAAGCGATCCCCGCCGGGTCGCCGTTTATGGCGACCTCATTCACATTAACTCCCACTCAGCGAAGATACACGATCTCTCAGTTTTACACTGGCCTTACTTTAACCCGCCTAATGCCCCAACTTCGCCCCCGCGCATTTCTTACTGATAATAATTTTTTTCCTTAAGCGATTTTTAAGAAAAAACGCAGTTTTAGGCGCTTTAGGCGGAATTCTCTTACGGAATGATTATTTTTACAGCTGAATTGCCGCTTAGCAGGGAAGAAAAAGGCCACGAAAGGTTATCAGCTTTAAACTAATAAGAGGATTCTTAAAGACGCCAGCGAGCCTGATCAATAACATGTTTCCTATGTTTTGAATCAAGCTACTGATTTCTAAACAACCTTATTCCCCTGAGTAAAGTGAAGAATTGCTGTGTGTAGTCTTTGCCCATCCCCTGTGATGGGCTTTTTTTTGGCTTTTTTTTAGACAAAAAAATAAGGCCAGCGGCGCTGACCTTGATAATTACACTAATGACACATCAGATTCTCATCTGATGCATCAAATTACCGCCTGGTTAATGTTTGGATGCGTTCAGCTCTGCCAAACTCAACCAGGTTTCAACCACGGTATCCGGATTAAGCGACAGGCTATCAATGCCCTGCTCCATTAACCATGCCGCAAAGTCCTGATGATCCGACGGTCCCTGACCACAAATACCGACGTATTTGCCCTGTTTTTTTGCCGCTTTGATCGACATCGATAACAGCGCTTTCACGGCATCATTACGTTCATCAAACAGCGCGGACACCACGCCAGAGTCACGATCGAGGCCCAGAGCCAGCTGTGTCATGTCGTTAGAGCCGATGGAGAAGCCATCGAAGTGCTCGAGGAACTGCTCAGCCAGCAAGGCGTTGGACGGGATCTCACACATCATGATCACTTTCAGGCCATTCTCGCCGCGCTTCAGACCGTTTTTCGCCAGCTCGGCGACCACCGCTTCGGCTTGATCGACGGTACGCACGAACGGAATCATGATTTCAACGTTGGTCAGCCCCATTTCGTTACGCACGCGCTTCACCGCTTCGCACTCCAGCTTGAAGCAGTCGCGGAAGTTGTCAGCAACGTAGCGACCGGCGCCACGGAAACCGAGCATCGGGTTCTCTTCTTCCGGCTCATAACGCTCGCCACCCACCAGGTTGGCGTATTCGTTGGTTTTGAAATCGGAAAGACGAACAATCACGCGCTTCGGCGCAAATGCGGCACCCAGCGTCGCAATCCCTTCGGTTAGACGGCCGATGTAGAACTCAATCGGGTCATCAAAGCCTTTCATCATCTGACGAATCTGCTGCTGCAATTCCGGCGTTTGCTGATCAAACTCCAGCAACGCTTTGGGATGCACGCCAATCATACGGTTGATAATGAACTCCAGACGCGCCAGGCCAACACCTTCGTTCGGCAAGCAGGCGAAATCGAACGCACGATCCGGATTACCGATGTTCATCATGATCTTCAGCGGCAGTTCCTGCATGGTATCGACCTGCGAGCTGGTCACTTCGAAGTCCAGCAGTTGGTCATAGACATAACCGGTATCACCTTCGGCGCAGGAAACCGTGACTTTGTGGCCATCTTTCAGGTGATCGGTGGCATCGCCACAGCCCACCACCGCCGGAATGCCCAGCTCACGCGCGATGATCGCTGCATGGCAAGTACGACCGCCGCGATTGGTGACGATGGCTGAGGCTTTCTTCATGATCGGTTCCCAATCGGGATCGGTCATGTCGGTTACCAGCACGTCGCCTTTTTCAATGCGATGCATCTCGCTGATGTCGTGGATGACTTTGACTTCACCAGCACCGATGCGATGACCAATGGCGCGGCCTTCGACCACCACGTTGCCTTTGCCCTGCAGCGTATAACGTTCCATCACCTGACCGTTGGAGCGCACCGTTTCCGGACGCGCCTGCACGATGAACAGTTTGCCGGTGTGGCCATCTTTCGCCCATTCAATGTCCATTGGGCGTTTGTAGTGCTGCTCAATCAGCACCGCCTGACGCGCCAGCGCCTGCACTTCATCATCGGTTAAGCTGAAGCGATCGCGCTGTTCCTGCTCGACATCTTCAATCCGCACCTGCTCGCCATGCTCCTGCGAATCCGCATACACCATGCGCAGCTTTTTTGAGCCCATTGTGCGGCGCACAATCGCCGGACGATTGGCGGCCAGCGTTGGTTTGTGCACGTAGAACTCGTCGGGGTTCACCGCGCCCTGCACCACCATTTCGCCCAAACCAAAGGCGGAGGTGATAAACACCACTTGATCAAAGCCCGATTCGGTATCAATGGTGAACATTACGCCCGACGAGGCGAGGTCCGATCGCACCATGCGCTGAATACCGGCCGAGAGCGCCACGCCGCGATGGTCGTAGCCCTGATGCACACGGTAGGAGATGGCACGATCGTTAAATAAGGAGGCATAAACGTGCTTCACTGCGATGATGACCGCGTCATAACCCTGCACGTTAAGGAAAGTCTCCTGCTGGCCGGCAAACGAGGCGTCGGGCATATCCTCGGCGGTGGCTGACGAGCGCACCGCAAAGGAGGCGTCGGCATCATCAGCAGAGAGTTGTTCGTAGGCGCTACGAATTGCCGCTTCCAGTTCAGGCTGGAATGGCGTGTCGATCACCCATTGACGAATCTGTTTACCCGCTTGCGCGAGCTCAGCAACATCATCAACATCCGTTTTATCCAGCAAATCATAGATCCGCTGGTTCAGTCCGCTTTGATCGAGGAACAGATTAAACGCGTAAGATGTGGTCGCATAACCGTTTGGTACGGAAACACCCAGCGACGACAAATTCGTAATCATTTCTCCAAGGGAAGCATTCTTGCCTCCCACCCGATCAACATCATGCATGCCAAGCTGGTTGTACCAGAGCACTAGCGACTGTTGGTCTTGATTGGACATTGAGATTATCCTTTTAAATGATGTGAATACACATGGAACATTTTGCTATTCGCCAAACCAGCCTGGCACAACCGATTAATAAAGACTAAGTGTTGAATCGTTAAAGCAGGAAAAGAAAGACAAAATCGGATTAGTACTTAGAATTAATTGTGTTGCGCAACCGCCCTATTTCACGCTAATAGATTGCTGAAGCGATATTTTTCCCCTTTTCAGAGGGTTAGCGATTGATTTTTGTTGCGCAACGCCTTCACACTTTATTTCATGCGCGAAAAGGAAAATGCGCGAAAATAATGCTTTTCAAAACAGCATTTCATCTAATATTGATTATTCGCTGATTCATCTTTGTGAGCGCAATAGCGGACAATATGGATATTTCATTTTAATATTATTT
This sequence comes from Pantoea endophytica, assembly GCF_002858935.1. GTDB lineage: Bacteria > Pseudomonadota > Gammaproteobacteria > Enterobacterales > Enterobacteriaceae > Pantoea > Pantoea leporis. Next base: position 652,951 of record NZ_PJRT01000033.1, read on the forward strand.
AAAATGAAATATTGTCATCGACAACTTGGGCATTGCCAGGCAAGAGGATATTTGCACTATGAACACTGAACGCAGCGTATTCTACATCTCTGATGGCACCGCCATTACCGCCGAAGTGCTGGGCCATGCGGTGTTGTCCCAGTTCCCGGTGATGACCCACAGCGTGACGCTGCCATTTGTCGAGAATGTGCAACGCGCTCAGGCGGTTAAAGCGCAGATCAACGCGCTCTACCAGCAGAGCGGCGTGCGCCCGCTGGTGTTCTTCTCCATCGTCACACCCGACGTCCGTGAAATTATTCTCGAAAGCGAAGGCTTTTGTCAGGACATCGTGCAGGCGCTGGTAGCACCGTTGCAGAGCGAACTCGGCGTGGCGTCAATGCCGGTGGCGCACCGCACGCACGGTTTGACCGCCAGCAACCTCGGTAAATATGACGCGCGCATCGCCGCCATCGATTACACCCTTGCGCATGATGATGGCATTTCCCTGCGCGGCCTCGAAGATGCGCAGGTGATTCTGCTCGGCGTATCTCGCTGCGGGAAGACGCCCACCAGCTTGTATCTGGCAATGCAGTTTGGCGTACGTGCCGCTAACTATCCGTTTATCGCCGATGATATGGATAACCTGAAACTGCCGCCGGCGCTGCGTGCACATCAGCATAAGTTGTTTGGTTTAACTATCGACCCGGAACGCCTGGCGGCGATTCGCCAGGAGCGCGCGGAAAATACCCGCTACGCTTCGTTGCGCCAGTGCCGTCTCGAAGTAGGCGAAGTGGAAGCGCTGTTCCGCACCAACCAGATTCGTTATCTCAACAGCACCAACTATTCGGTGGAAGAGATCGCCACCAAAATCCTCGATATCATGGGTCTGAGCCGCAGCATGTATTAGGTTTCTCTGCCGGTCGCCATAAGTGGCGACCTCCCGCCACATACCGGGCCTGTATTGCAATCGTAAAGTCTGGCTTCCGTCTGTTTTAAGACCTTTGTTTTTAGCAGGTTGAATTCGCAGGCTATTAGTTTATTGTGATCACCATCACTTCCCGGTATTTCACCGCTGCGAAGAACAAATTTTTGAGAATCTCAATGAACAAGACTGATGAACTGCGTACCGCGCGCATCGGTAGCCTACTGACTCCGGCTGCGCTCGCGCATGAACACCCTATTTCGGCAGAGATTGCCGCCAACGTCACCGCTTCCCGCCAGCGCATCGCGCGCATTCTGACCGGTGAAGATCCGCGTCTGCTGGTGATTATTGGCCCTTGCTCGCTGCACGATCCTAAAGCGGCAATTGAGTATGCTGAACGTCTGAACGTGCTGCGTGAGCGCCATAAAGATCGTCTGGAAATCGTGATGCGTGCCTATTTCGAAAAACCGCGCACCGTGATTGGCTGGAAAGGTCTGATCTCAGATCCCGATCTGGATGGCAGCTACGATGTAAACCGCGGCATCGCCATTGCGCGCAAACTGCTGCTGGATATCAACGCGCTGGGCATGCCAACCGCCACTGAATTCCTCGATATGGTGATCGGCCAGTTTATTGCCGACCTGATCAGCTGGGGCGCGATTGGCGCGCGTACCACCGAAAGCCAGATTCATCGTGAAATGGCGTCAGCGCTCTCCTGTCCGGTCGGTTTCAAAAACGGCACCGACGGCAACGTGCAAATTGCGGTCGATGCGATTCGCGCCGCGCGTGCCAGCCACATGTTCCTGTCACCGGATAAAAACGGTCAGATGACCATCTATCAAACCAGCGGTAATCCGCATGGTCACGTGATCCTGCGCGGCGGTCGACAGCCGAACTATCACGCCGAAGATGTGGCGGCGGCAGCGGCCAATCTGCGCGACTTCAATCTGCCGGAGCAATTGGTGATCGACTTCAGCCACGGCAACTGCCTGAAGCAGCACGGTCGTCAGCGTGACGTTGCCGATGATGTGGCGGCGCAAATCCGTGCCGGATCGCGCGCGGTTGCGGGCGTGATGATCGAGAGTTTCCTGCAGGAAGGGAATCAGAAAGTGGTGAGCGGTGCGGCGCTGACCTATGGTCAGTCAATCACCGATCCGTGCCTCGGCTGGGAAGACAGCGCCGAGGTGCTGGCAAAACTGGCTGCCGCGGTCGACAGCCGTTTTTAATGCTGATCTAGCTGGAACAACTCACTTCCAGCGTTTTGCCCCACTCTGGTGGCCGTTGGCGCAACTCTGCGCTGACGGCCGCATCGCTAAACGGTTGCTGTAACGCGCCATGTAGCTTCGCTAACGCCGTGGTCTCGCCGTTCTCGACCTCTTCAATCACCTGCTGTGCCAGATAGTTGCGTAACACCAGCGCCGGATTCGCCGCTTTCATCACCGCCTGACGCTGCGCATCGCTGGCGTGGTCTTGCAACAAACGCTGGCGATAATCGCTGTACCAGCGATCAAAGGCCTCACGATCAATAAACTCATCACGCAACGGCGAACGGCTTTCATCTTGCTGCGTGTCGCTCAGCATGCGGAAGGTCAGAGTGTAATCACTGTGTTCCGCCGTCATCATCGACAGCAAGCCGGTCAGAAGCGTGTTGTCATTGGCATCCGCCGTCAGCAAGCCGAGTTTGGCACGCATTTTCTCCCCCCAAACGCGCATCAGCTCACCTTCATAATGACCCAGCGCCTGCTTAAGCTGCTCGGTGGTCATCAAGCCCGACAAGGCATGCGCCAGGCGATTAAGGTTCCACAAGCCAATCATCGGCTGATTTTCGAAAGCGTAGCGGCCCTGATAGTCACTGTGATTGCAAATGTAATCCGGCTGATAGTCGTCGAGGAAACCGTAAGGACCGTAATCCAGCGTTAAGCCCAGAATCGACATGTTATCGGTGTTCATCACGCCGTGCGCAAAGCCAACGCTCTGCCAATGGGCGATCAGGCTCGCCGTACGTTTAACGATATCGGTGAACCACAGCAGGTAACGATCCGCTTCATCCTTGAGTTGCGGCCAGTGATGGCGAATGGCGTAATCCGCCAGCTGGCGCACTTTGTCTTGTTTACCGCCGTAATAGAAATGCTCAAAATGACCGAAACGCAGATGGCTGTCGGCAATGCGCATCAGCATCGCACCGCGTTCCTGGGTTTCGCGTAGCACCGGCTCATCGCCAATGGCTAACGCCAGCGCGCGCGTGGTGGGAATGCCAAGATGGTGCAGCGCTTCAGACGCGAGGAATTCGCGTACGCTGGAGCGGATCACCGCGCGACCGTCACCCATGCGCGAATAGGGCGTTAATCCGGCCCCTTTTAAGTGCCAGTCGAGCTTACGACCGTTGGCCAGCTGCTGTTCACCCAACAGAATGCCGCGCCCATCGCCCAGCTGTCCGGCCCAGACGCCAAACTGATGGCCACTATAAACCTGCGCCAGCGGCGACATGCCGGGCAGCATTTCGCGTCCTGACCACACGCCATGCCCGCTGCCGGCGAACAGCGCATCGTCTAAACCCATCTCTTGTGCCAGCGGGGCATTGTGATAAAACAGCCGTCCACCCGCTAATGGCGTTGGGTCCAGCGCGGTGTAGAATCCGGGTAATTCTTGCTGCCAGCTATTGGTAAATTGCATCGACACTCCGGAAGGTGCGCTTAAATCAGGCACCCGCAATAAGTTATAAGATAACAGAGAGTGTAACGCCGACGCGGCGCGGAAGACAGGCGAAAGGGTTACTGCTGCGAAGGCGTGTGTAAATTCAGGTCGGAATAGATGAGATCGTCAAGACGTTCAGCTTTCACCACCGGGAACAGGCTGCCCTGTAGCTGCGCACCACTCAACGTGGTCATCTTTTCCATCATGTGGTTATCGTCAATACCACAAATAATGATCTGGTCCGCAAAATCGGAAAAATTATTGATAACTGTCTGAATAAAAGGCGTAAACGAGGCGCGCTTGGCCAGGTTGTGAATAAAGGCTTTATCCAGTTTTAACACGCTAAACAGATTATCGTACACCGCGGTTGCTGGTGCTTTTCCTGCGCCAAATTGTGAAAGCGATAAACGAAATTCACTTTGTAATGCTGCGAGCAATGGATGGGATTTACCCAAAGATAATTGCGGAAACGTTTCGCTGATATCTAAAACAATAAAAGGGATTTGTCGGAATTTCCTTAACAGAAATTCGCTGGCTAAAAGTGTATTGGCCATAGAATCATCAATACGTACCAACGCGGTAATTTGATTAATCTCAAAAAAGTCGCGGTACTTTTCCAGCAATGAAAGCTGGCTCTGCAGCAAACGTAATTGCTGCGCATCGTCCAATTGCGGCAACAGCAAATCCTGCGGCAGCGTAATAGGTGCGCTGTCGTGGACAAATTGCGTCACCAGCTCGACCGCAGTCAGCTGGCCCGCCAGAGAGTAAACTGGATAAAACCAGGTTTCCGACTGATAGTCGGCAGACAAATGGACTTTCATTTTTCAAGCCAGAAGCAATGGCAATTGGCGCATCGTATATCAACGAATACCACCAGGCAATAGGACCAAACGTTTGAAGAGGTGCCGTTTTAGGTCTTATTACGCTGATTTAAACCGCAAATAATACTTAAGCCAAATAAGCCGGGGTTAATGTCCATACCAATTAAATAAATTTAGCTTTATTATTAGTATTAAATCGATGGCGGGTAAAGTGCCATTTTAAATGATAGTTAAATATCGGCAGAATTCAGATTTAATTCAGGGTGAAATACCCTTTCTTTTTTCGCGTCTTTATTAAGCGATAACAACGCTATTTAGATGCGACGCGCCTGCCAAAATACTTTACGCCAGTAAACATTATCCAGCGACGAGCGGATCACACCCTGGCTGGTCGAGGCGTGAATAAAGGTGTTGTCGGTATCGTAAATACCGACGTGCAAACCGTTTTCTCCACTGCCGGTTTTGAAGAACACCAGATCGCCAGGCAGTAGATCGCCTTTGTCGATGCGCGTACCAATGTCGGTTTGATCAATGGTCGAGCGTGGCAGCTGCATATCGAATTTATCGCGGAAGGTGAGATAGACGAAGCCGGAACAATCCACGCCACCGCGGCTTAATCCGCCATAGCGATACGGCGTTCCCCGCCAGCGGCTCAGCTGATCGTTGAGTTGGGCAATCACGGTGATAGAGTCAGACAAACGGCCATTCGGCGGCGGTGCATGATGGCTACAGCCCGCCAGCAACAGTGCCAAAATCAAAATTGTCAGCCGCATCCGCCTTTCCCTCTCTCCCTTGTCCGGCAGACACTGTAGCGGCAAAGCGCCACGGCACGCAATCCTCTGTCAGGGAATAAACAGCAGCGGGCCTTGTGCGGTATCAATTTGTTCAAACGGGGTTTGGTAAAGCGGCGCTAAATGCGCAGCGGTCAGCACCTCGCTGGCCCTGCCCTGACGGACAACCGCGCCTTGATGCATTAACCACACGCGATCGGCATGGCGCAGGCTGTGGTTGAGGTCGTGCCCGCTGGCAACAATCGCCAGACCGCTGCAACACAGTTCAGCCAGCAGCTTATCGACCGCGCGTTGCTGCGCCACGTCGAGTGCACTCATCGGCTCATCCAGTAGCAGCAGTTTTCCGCGTGGATTGATCGCCGGATGAACCTGCAACACCACGGCAGCCAACCGCACGCGTTGCCATTCGCCACCAGAAAGCTGCGTAAGACTGCGCGTCAGTTTGTCCTGCAGCGCTAACTGCGCGAGCACCTCTTGTAACACGCAGTCTGTTTCCGCCGCTTGTGCGGTGATATGCATGCGTAAGTAATGCCACACCGGCATTTGTCCCGGTGCCATCTGCTGTTGCGGCAGCCAGCCGCGCAGCGGGGCCAATGCCGCTCCACTCAACGTAGCCAGCGGCGCGCCATCCAGCAGAATGCTGCCCTGACTCGGCAACAAACCGGACAGCGCGTTGAGCAAGGTACTTTTGCCGGCGCCGTTCGGTCCTACCAGATGCACTAACTCACCGGTGTTAACGCTCAATTCAACGGGAGCCAGCCGCCCTGTGACGCTGACTCCCTGACACTGCAATAGCATTTATTCGGCCAGCGCCTGCTCTACACTTTTCAGGATGATGGGATCGTCTGGCGTCATATCCGGTGAGAAGCGCGCAATGACTTTGCCCTGCTTATTAATAAGGAATTTTTCGAAGTTCCACAGGATATCGCCTGGCGCTTTCGGCGCGCGCCCTTTGCTCTCCATGCGCTCGAGGAAACCGCTGCCTTCCGGGCGTTGCGCCACCGGCTGCGCCGCCGTCAGCTGCGCATAGAGAGGGTGACGATGCTCGCCGTTGACATCGGTTTTATCGAACATCGGGAAAGTGACGCCGTAAGTGGTGCTGCAAAAGGTTTTGATCTCTTCGTTACTGCCCGGCTCTTGCTCGAGGAACTGATTGCATGGGAAGCCAAGCACGCTGAACGGCCTATCCTGCCAGGCTTTCTGCAGCGATTCTAACTGCTCATACTGCGCCGTCAGGCCACATTTGGATGCCACATTGACTACCAGTAGCACCTTGCCCTCATAGGCCGCCAGCGTGGTTTTTTCACCGTCCAGCGTAACCAGTTCTGTCTGATAAATGCTCATCGTCGATTCCTGTTGTTGATAACACGTTGCCAGCCAAAGCTAGCGCGAAGACTTTACTAATAACATGATAAACAGCGGCGCGCCGAGCGTGGCCGTTACCACGCCAATCGGCAGTTCGGCAGAGGTTAACACCAGCCGCGCAATAATATCCGCGCCAAGCAGCACTGCGGCACCGGCTAACGCCGCCGCAGGCAACAAATAACGATGATCGCTAAAACCGCTGAGACGCAATAGATGCGGGATAACCAGACCAATAAAACCGATCGCACCCGCCATCGCTACGCTCACGCCCACCAGCCAGCCCATCGCCAGCACCAGCAGGTTGCGCCACAGCAGCAGCGGTAATCCGAGCTGACGTGCCGAGGTTTCGCCCAGCGCCAGCAAATTCAACGTGCGTGCGGTGGCGATCAGCAGCAGCGTTACCGGCAGCAGCGCCAACATCATCCAGCCATAGCGCCAGTCGATGCCGCTAAAGCCGCCCATCATCCAGTACATCAGCTGACGCAGATCGAGGCTGGTGCTAAAGTACACTGCCCACGTCATGATGGCGCTACAGATAATGCCAAGCGCCACGCCGGTCAGCAGTAAGCGGCTCACTGAGAGTTGTTTGTGAGCGAAGTGCAGCAGCATCAGCGTGATCAGCAGCGCACCGGCCATGGCCGCCAACGCTAAGCTCCATAGCGAACCGTTACCGAGCATCACGCCTAATACCAGACCAATCCCCGCCCCGTTAGACACGCCAAGTAAGCCGGGCTCCGCCAGCGGATTGTTAAACAGCGCCTGCATCACTACGCCGCACACCGCCAGCGCTGCACCCACCAGCAGCACCGCCAGCGTGCGCGGCATGCGCAGTTGCCAGACGAACAGATCGCCTTCCGCCGAAAACCATTGTGTGGGGGAGATCCAGCTGTCGCCGGCACACAGGCTAAGCCCGATGAGCAGCAATAGCAGCGCAATGAGTGCGATGAGCCAGCGCTGGCTGCGGCGATTTGCCTGGGAAGCAAGCTGATCCAGCAGAGTCATAGATAAGATTGGCTGAGAAAACAGAGATTTGATTGTAGTGGGATTACAGCAAAAAGAAAGCGGCGCTGTGGAGGCGCCGCTGGAGAAGCCTTACTGATGCGGAGGAAGCGGCTGACCATGATTATCACGCTTCTGCTGATTGTCACGCTGGTCGTGATGCTGCGGTTGCGGCTGACGTTTGTCGTCGCGGTGCGGTCCATTGCCCGGATGCTGCGCCTGCCAGCCGTTACCGTTCCAGTAACCGTGCGGACCTTTGGTGCCGATGCGCTGGTTATGGTGCTGTTTCCACCACGTTGGCGCACGCCAGTCGTAACCATCCCAATAGTAGCCGCGCTTATCCTGATCGCCGATATGCACTGAAACGCCCGGCGTGTTGATGTTGAAGGAAACATTGGCGATAGCCAGCAGCGGCATGCCTAACAAGACACTTAATAATATTGCTGTCTTTTTCATTATTCGAACCTTTTGCTCTGTGATGGCGCTGTTATAACAAAAGTGTTGATGCCGTCACTATCGGTGAGGACCGATTTTCGCCCTATTTTCCGGATACTTACTAAATCCTTACATCATGAATAAATCGTGTGGAGCGGCCAAATTTAAGGCAAAAAAAAGGCCGCTAAGCGGCCTTTTTGTCGTACTGAAATTAGTCAGCATCCTTGGGTGTCGCGTTCTCGACGCGACTTTTCAACTTCTGCCCCGGACGGAATGTCACCACTCGGCGCGCGGTGATAGGAATATCTTCCCCCGTCTTCGGGTTACGGCCCGGACGCTGGTTTTTGTCACGCAGATCAAAATTACCAAATCCGGACAGTTTTACCTGTTCTCCGTTTTCCAACGCGCGGCGAACCTCTTCAAAAAAAAGTTCTACCAACTCTTTGGCATCGCGTTTGCTCAACCCGAGTTTTTCAAACAGGTACTCTGACATTTCAGCTTTTGTAAGCGCCATAGGTTCAATCCCTCAAGGTTGCCTGGAATCGCTCTTTTAATGCCGCAACGCATTTGGCAACGGTCGCGGCAATCTCCTCTTCTTCGAGTGTCCGGCTGGTATCCTGCAAAATCAGGCTAATCGCTAGGCTCTTTTCACCTTCGTTTACGCCCTTACCACGGTACACGTCAAACAAGTTTACGCCAACTACCTGATTTACGCCAACTTTCTTACACTCCGCAATGATATCTGCTGCAGGCACATTTTCAGCCACCACAACGGCGATATCACGACGGTTTGCCGGGAAGCGAGAAATCTCGCGCGCATCAGGCAGGACGCGGTCTGCGACCTTATTCCAAAGCAGTTCAAACACTAAGGTGCGACCATTCAGATCCAGCTTACGTTCCAGCTCTGGATGAACCACCCCGATAAATCCGATTCGTTCGCCGCGTAAATAAATTGCGGCGCTTTGTCCTGGATGCAGCGCCGGATTGGCTTCCGCACGGAAGGAAATCTCATCAAGTTTACCGGTCAAATCCAGCAGCGATTCTAAATCGCCTTTCAAATCATAGAAGTCAACCGTCTGACGCGCCAGATCCCAATGCTCTTCATAGCGATTGCCGCTTAAAACGCCGGCCAGCATAAGATCCTGGCGGATACCCAGATCGGCCTGTGTATCAGGAACAAAGCGTAAACCGCTTTCAAACAGGCGTACGCGGCCCTGCTGACGGTTTTGGTTATACACCACCGCGCCCAGCAAACCGGTCCACAGCGACAGGCGCATTGCCGACATATCGCTGGAGATTGGGCTGGGCAGGATCAGCGCCTCTTCGCCCGGATGCAGCAACTGCTGCAGTTTGGGATCAACGAAGCTGTAGGTAATCGCTTCCTGATAACCTTTATCTACCAACAGATTTTTCGCACGCTTCAGCGACAGGTCGGCTTCACGATGCTGCGTCATGATCAGGCTGGCTTTCACCGGCACATCAGGGATGTTGTTGTAGCCGTAAACGCGCGCCACTTCTTCGACCAGATCTTCTTCGATAGCCATATCGAAACGCCAGCTTGGCACAACGGCTTGCCACTCACCTGCACTCACTTTCACTTCGCAACCCAAACGCGTCAGGATGTCAGTAACCTGTTCGTCAGCAATCACATGGCCAATCAGACGATCGAGCTTTTCACGGCGCAGCGTGATGGTGGCGCGTGGCGGCAGCGCGCTCGCGTCAGTTTGGTCGATGACCGGGCCCGCTTCGCCGCCACAGATGTCGAGCAACAGTTGCGTCGCGCGTTCAATCGCTTTGTGCTGCAACGCTGGATCGACGCCACGCTCGTAACGATGTGACGCGTCGGTATGCAGGCCCTGACGGCGAGCGCGGCCGGTGATCGCCAGCGGATCAAAGTAGGCGCATTCGAACAGCACATTTTGCGTCTCTTCATTGACACCGGAATGCTCGCCACCAAAAATGCCGCCCATCGCCAGCGCTTTGTGGTGATCGGCAATCACCAGCGTGTCGCTGCTGAGTTTAGCTTCGGTACCATCCAGCAGCGTCAGCACTTCGCCCTCTTCTGCCATACGCACCACGATGCCGCCGTCGATGCGGTCGAGATCGAAGGCATGCATCGGCTGGCCAAGCTCCAGCAGTACAAAGTTGGTGATATCGACCACCGGATCGATTGAGCGAATACCGCAACGACGTAGCTTCTCACGCATCCACAATGGCGTAGCGGCTTTAACGTTGACACCTTTCACCACGCGGCCAAGGTAGCGCGGGCACGCGGCGGTGGCATCAACACGAATCGGGAAGGTATCGTTGATGGTGGCTTTTACCGGCTCAATTGCGGGTGCCGTCAGCGGCAAACCGTTCAAAACTGCTACATCACGCGCAATCCCGATGATGCCCAGGCAATCGGCGCGGTTTGGCGTGACGCTGATTTCAATGGTGTTGTCATCCAGCTGCAGATAGCTGCGGATGTCGGTGCCAATTGGCGCATCGGCTGGCAGCTCAATGATGCCATTGTGATCGTCGGAAATACCCAGCTCAGAGAAGGAGCACAGCATGCCTTCAGACGGCTCGCCACGCAGTTTTGCTGCTTTGATTTTGAAATCGCCCGGCAGCACAGCGCCAACGGTCGCCACCGCCACTTTCAGGCCCTGACGGCAGTTTGGCGCGCCGCAGACGATATCCAACAGGCGATCGCCACCGACGTTGATTTTGGTGACGCGCAGTTTGTCGGCGTTCGGATGCTGGCCGCACTCAACCACTTCACCCACCACGACACCGTGGAACGCACCGGCAACCGGATCCACGCCGTCCACTTCAAGGCCGGCCATGGTGATTTGCTCAGACAGCGCAGCGCTGTCCAGGGCTGGATTTACCCATTCGCGTAACCAGAGTTCACTGAATTTCATTGGATAACCTGCCCTTATTTAAATTGTTTGAGGAAACGTAAATCATTTTCGAAGAAGGCGCGCAGATCGGTCACACCGTAGCGCAGCATGGTGAGACGCTCCATGCCCATGCCAAACGCAAAGCCCGAATAAATTTCCGGATCGATGCCAACATTGCGCAATACGTTCGGGTGCACCATGCCGCAACCCAGCACTTCCAACCACTTGCCGTTTTTACCCATCACGTCCACTTCTGCGGACGGTTCGGTGAACGGGAAGTAAGAAGGACGGAAGCGAATTTGCAGATTCTCTTCGAAGAAGTTGTTGAGGAAATCGTGCAGTGTGCCTTTCAGGTTGGTAAAGCTGATGTCTTTATCGACAATCAAACCTTCCATCTGGTGGAACATTGGCGTGTGCGTCTGATCGTAATCGTTACGATAAACACGGCCTGGCGCGATGATGCGGATTGGCGGCTGCTGGTTTTTCATGGTACGGATCTGCACGCCTGAAGTTTGGGTGCGCAGCAGACGCGTGGCATCAAACCAGAACGTGTCGTGATCGGCACGCGCCGGGTGATGGCCGGGAATGTTCAGCGCATCAAAATTGTGGTAGTCGTCTTCGATTTCCGGACCTGTTACCACCGCGAAACCCAGTTCGCCGAAGAAGGTTTCGATACGATCAATAGTGCGGGTCACCGGATGCAAGCCGCCATTCTCAACGCGGCGGCCAGGCAGCGACACGTCGATGGTTTCCGCAGCCAGACGCGCATTCAGCTCCGCACTTTCCAGCGTCTCTTTGCGCGCGGTAAGGCGGTCCTGCACTTGCTGTTTGGCCTCGTTGATGACCGCACCCGCAGCCGGGCGCTCTTCTGCCGGCAGTTCACGCAGGGTGGTCATTTGCAGCGTCAGATGCCCTTTCTTACCCAGAAATTCGACGCGCACGGCGTCCAGAGCAGCGATATCCGCCGCCTCGTCGATGGCGGCCGTGGCACGAGCCACCAGGTCTGCGAGTTGGGACATGATTTCCTCTTCTTCCAGCCGGGCTGGTCAGTTCTCGTTGGGATCAGATGATCCGATTAAGTGTCGCCAGAAACAAAAAAGCCTCCACGAGGGAGGCTTTCAGCGCGATTTTTCGTTTCTTTTCTTATGCGCAAAAGCCCCTGATGTTCAGGCGCTAAAGTAAAAAAAGAAACGGAAAATAGCAGCATTCATGCTTGCGTTACCTTGTCATATTTAGAAACCGCACTATTGAAATGCGCAGCGGCCAAAATGTCAATCTTTTGCGTGAGTTGCGGGTAATAAAAAAGGGAGCAAGCTCCCTTTTTCAACTGACTTACGCCAGAGCTGATTTTGCTTTTTCAACAAGTGCAGTAAATGTCACTTTGTCGAATACAGCGATGTCAGCCAGAATCTTACGGTCGATTTCAATAGAGGCTTTTTTCAGGCCATTGATGAAACGGCTGTAAGAGATACCGTTCTGACGAGCCGCAGCGTTGATACGCGCGATCCACAGTTGACGGAACTGACGCTTACGTTGACGACGGTCACGGTAAGCATACTGACCAGCTTTGATAACAGCCTGGAAGGCAACGCGGTATACACGTGAACGTGCACCATAGTAGCCTTTAGCTTGTTTTAAGATTTTCTTGTGACGTGCGCGAGCAATTACACCACGTTTAACGCGAGCCATGTGAGCTCTCCTATATCATATTCTGTGATTTCCCTTCATCTTTCGTGCCGCAGCGGCGTTGGCTGTCTTCATTCATCCCAGTCACTTACTGATGTAAGTTAAGGGATTCATTCAGTTGCCGCCTTGCTGCAACCCGAAATCTTTCGGGGAATTAAACTAAAAAAAATTTACTTATGCGTACGGCAGGCAGGCAATAACCAGACCCAGATCGCCTTTAGACACCATGCCTTTCGGACGCAGGTGACGTTTACGCTTAGTAGACTTTTTAGTCAGAATATGACGCAGGTTCGCGTGCTTACGCTTGAAGCCGCCAGAAGCGGTCTTCTTGAAGCGCTTAGCGGCGCCACGTACAGTTTTAATCTTTGGCATTTTTACAAATATCCACTTCGCATTGTTAATAAAATGAATCAGACAGGCGAATAAAAATCCGCACAACGCAAGCGCTGCGCGGCATTATTACTTGAAGGCCTACTGTTTCTTCTTAGGAGCGAGCACCATGATCATCTGACGACCTTCGATCTTCGAAGGGAAGGATTCGACAATCGCCAGATCCATGTCTTCACACAGATCTTTACGGACGCGGTTAAGCACTTCCATACCGATCTGCTGGTGCGCCATCTCACGACCGCGGAAACGCAGCGTGATTTTGGCTTTATCACCCTCTTCCAGAAAGCGAATCAGGTTGCGTAGTTTGACCTGATAGTCGCCATCATCGGTACCAGGACGGAATTTGATTTCCTTAACCTGGATAACTTTCTGCTTCTTCTTCTGTTCCTTAGAAGACTTGCTTTTTTCATAAAGGAACTTGCCGTAATCCATGATACGGCAAACCGGCGGTTCGGCGTTCGGGCTGATTTCAACTAAATCTACGCCGGCTTCTTCAGCTTTCTCAATGGCTTCACGCAGGGTGACAATGCCAAGTTGCTCGCCGTCTACGCCAGTTAAGCGCACTTCGGTGGCACGGATTTCGCCGTTGATACGGTTCGGACGTGTTGGTTGTACTCGTTTTCCGCCTTTAATAACCTGTTTCCTCTAATTGGTGAAGATGTCGGCTGCGAATCTCTTGTTGCAGCTTCTCAACAAACACATCTACGTCCATGCTCCCAAGGTCTTTACCACGGCGGGTGCGCACGGCAACTTTGCCTGCTTCCACCTCTTTGTCACCGCAAACCAGCATATAAGGGACGCGACGTAATGTGTGCTCGCGGATTTTAAAGCCTATCTTCTCGTTTCTCAAGTCTGCTTTGACACGAATGCCAGCATTCTGCAATTTCTTCGTCAATTCACTGACGTATTCTGACTGACTGTCGGTGATATTCATCACCACAGCCTGCACCGGCGCCAGCCAACTCGGGAAGAATCCAGCGAATTCTTCGGTCAGGATGCCGATAAAGCGTTCCATTGAACCGAGAATTGCGCGATGGATCATTACCGGTGTCTGGCGGTCGTTGTTTTCGCCGACAAAAGTCGCGTCCAGACGCTTCGGCAGGGAGAAGTCTAGCTGAACGGTACCACACTGCCAGGCGCGGTCGAGACAATCGTACAGGGTAAACTCAATTTTAGGGCCGTAGAAGGCACCTTCTCCCGGCTGATATTCGAATGGAATATCATTCTCTTTCAGCGCTTCTGCCAAATCCACTTCCGCACGATCCCACATTTCGTCGGTACCGATACGTTTTTCCGGACGGGTCGACAGCTTCACCACGATTTTTTCAAAACCGAAGGTGCTGTACATGTCGTATACCATGCGGATACAGCTGTTCACCTCATCACGTACCTGATCTTCGGTACAGAAGACGTGAGCATCATCCTGGGTAAAGCCGCGCACGCGCATCAGACCATGCAAGGCACCTGATGGCTCGTTACGATGGCAGCTACCAAACTCCGCCATACGCAGCGGCAGGTCGCGGTAGGATTTCAGACCCTGATTAAAGATCTGAACGTGGCCTGGGCAGTTCATCGGCTTGATGCAATATTCACGGTTCTCTGAAGAGGTGGTGAACATGGCTTCTTTATAGTTCTCCCAGTGCCCGGTTTTCTCCCACAGCACGCGGTCCATCATGAACGGACCTTTCACTTCCTGATAGTCGTACTCTTTCAGCTTGGTACGCACAAACACTTCCAGCTCGCGGAAGATGGTCCAGCCGTCATTGTGCCAGAACACCATGCCCGGTGCTTCTTCCTGCATGTGGTAGAGATCGAGCTGCTTACCGATTTTACGGTGATCGCGCTTCGCCGCTTCTTCCAGACGCTGCAGATAGGCAGCCAACTGCTTTTTATCCGCCCAGGCCGTACCGTAAATACGCTGCAGCATTTTGTTGTCGCTGTTGCCGCGCCAGTAAGCCCCGGAGATTTTCTGCAGTTTGAAGTGATGGCAGAAACGCATATTCGGCACGTGCGGACCGCGGCACATGTCGATGTATTCTTCATGTTGATACAGGCCAGGACGATCGTCGTGGCTGATGTTCTCGTCAAGAATGGTGGTTTTGTAGCTTTCGCCACGCTCAGCAAACACGTCACGTGCTTCCTGCCAGCTCACCTTTTTCTTCACCACATCGTAGTTGGTTTCAGCCAGCTGGTGCATACGCTTTTCCAGCAGCTCAAGATCTTCCTGGGTTAAGGTATGTTCCAGGTCAACGTCATAATAGAAACCGTTATCAATCACCGGGCCGATCGCCATTTTGGTGTTTGGCCACAGCTGCTTAATCGCATGCCCTAACAGGTGCGCGCAAGAGTGACGAATGATTTCTAAACCGGCGTCGTCTTTAGCGGTAATAATCGCGACCTGAGCGTCCTCGGTGATCGGATCAACCGCATCAACCAATTCGCCATTCACGCGACCCGCGATGCAGGCTTTCGCCAAACCCGGTCCAATATCCAACGCAATATCCATCACGCTGACCGGACGGTCAAAGCTGCGCTGGCTGCCATCAGGAAGAGTAATTACTGGCATTTCATATCCTTAATTGCAGTGGTAAGCCACACGAAAGCCTACATGCAAAAATGAGTTTCATAGTGTGTAACCCGGCGTGATGTCAGACCCACGTTGTCGGAATGACGCCAGGAATGTAAAGCGGCGATGATAATAGCAGCTTTCGCCGCCGATCAAAACCCGTGCAGAGATTCGCTAAGCTAAAGAGAAATAAAAAAAACCGCTGCGAGGCACAGGCCTGGCAGCGGTGATTCACATCCGTCTCGCTTACATTGAGTATGAGAGCTGGATCGTGGTTTTGGTATCGGTACGATCCGGCGCAGATTCTGGCGGATTATTGTTCCAGGTCACGTTGTAGCCCAGCTTCAGCGCGAAATGGGCATTGATGGCCACCTGCAGCGCGGTTTCTGAGTTCAGCGTGGTGTCTTCACCGAAGCTGCTCAGCACAGAAACACCCTGGATAAATTTGGTGGTATCTGTCAGCTGCCATTGATAGCTCACTGCACCATAACCCAATGCTTTGGTTTCATGGCCGCCATCATGGAAATCGTCGTAACGCACACCCGGACCGAATTCAGCACGCAGTGAGTGAACCGGGCCGCTGAGGATCTGACGACCGTAACCGGCGGTCAGCACATCGCGTGAGTCATAACCGTTGAAACGGTCGCTTAGCCAGCTTGCCTGGCCAAACAGGTAATCAGCGCTATTGAGGTTATAGCGGCTACGGCCACCGATATTGTAAGTCTCAGATGAACGCTCATCATTTGAGGAGTTGTTTGCGGCGTTGCCCCACAGACTCAATGCGGTATTGGTTTGATACCACGTCATATTGGTAGACGCACTCAGCGAAGAACTGGTGGTGTTTCCAGTTTGAGCCAGGTAACCCGCTGAAGCGCTGCCTTCAAACGGCTTTTTCGCCGTTGCAGGGTCATCCATGGAGGTGAAAACGGCGTTATCTGCAAAGGCCTGGTGACAAAATGCTCCAGCAGAGAGCAATAAAACAGCGGACAGCTTGTTAAAGGCTTTCATTAAAAGTAATCCGTACGACAGTTTAAAAAACGAAGAGTCTGAAGCGTTTCTCCGGCCAATCAATGCAATTTACCGTAAGTTTTGTAAAAAAGTATGTATCCGCATAAAAAACCAGGAAAGCCGCTGGACCGCTCTTTTAATGGGACTTTTCCCATTTTCGCTGCGCATTATAGGGGGCAATTACTCAAATAGCAGCCTGAAGGCTACAAGATTTTTCTGAACTCTTTTGACAAAGCTTTACCTGCTATTTTAACTAATGAATTGGCTAAAATTCGCTCTATACAGCGCGCTGGTCTACGCTGAAATCTGTTCGATAACAATGAGGTGAATAATGAGTGACCATGATGTCAAACGTTACATTGTCACGTTGAAATATCAGGAAAGTGGACTCGGCGACGTGCAGTCAGTGAACAGCGCCATGATCAATGGCGGATACAGCACCACCTTAAGCGATGATGAAGGTCATCCACATGAGTTGGGCACCAATAGCTTCGGTATTGTCAGCGCGTTAGAGGAGCATGAAATAGCAGAGCAAGCCGCGGGATATGCCCAAATCGCGCTCGATCATAAACCTGAGGTCACCGTCATCACGTTAGAGGCGTTTCTGAAACAACAATCCTGACGCAGTGCAAAAAACGGCATCGACGCCAGGTTTGCTCAGGTTTTGCGCGTTACAATCGAACTCACGCAGCGAACAAAGAGGATTACCCGATGTGGTCAGCCATTAGTCGTCTGTTAAGCGAGTACGCCGGTGATGCCGAAATCACCGACCGTCAGGAACTTCCCGGTGGCGATGTCCATCCCGCCTGGCGCATCCGCTATGGCGAGTTGGATGTGTTCGTCAAATGTAACACCCGCGATATGCTCACCTTGTTCAGCTGGGAAGCCGATCAACTCGACCTGCTGGCGCGCACGCAAACCGTTCGCGTCCCGAAAGTGTATGGCGTTGGCAATGATCGTGATACCAGCTTCCTGCTGCTGGAATATATTCCGCCTCATCCCTTTACCGCACAGAGCGCTTTCCAGCTCGGCCAGCAGTTGGCGCATCTACACCAATGGAGCGAGCAACCGCAATTTGGTCTCGATTTCGACAACAACATCACCACCTCACCTCAGCCGAATAGCTGGTTACGCCGCTGGTCAGTGTTCTTCGCTGAGCAGCGCATCGGCTGGCAGCTGCAACTGGCCGCGGAAAAAGGCGTGCACTATGGCGATACCGAACTGATTGTTGATTGTGTGCAGCGCACGTTAGCCAACCACCATCCGCAACCTTCTTTATTACACGGCGATTTGTGGCCCGCCAACTGCGCCGGCAGCGCAGAGGGTCCGTGGTTGTTTGATCCCGCCTGCTATTGGGGTGATCGCGAATGCGATTTAGCGATGCTGAGTTACTACGCCGATTTGCCGCGCCAGATCTATGATGGCTACCAGGCTGTTTGGCCACTGGAAGACGGATTCTCGCAGCGTCAGCCGGTGTATCAGCTCTATTACCTGCTGAATCGCGCTAATGTTTTCGGCGGCAACTGGACGGGCGAAGCGCAGTTCGCCATCGGCCAGTTGTTAGATGAAGATGTGTTGGGCGGACGTCAGGCCAGACCGGCCTAACGTGTTACAGCATGCCGAGCAGTTTCAGCACAAAGTAGCCCGCGATAGCGATAATGATCGGCAGGATATAGAGCGGGAAAATCTGCAAGAAAATGGTGTGACGCGGGATGTGGATTTTCTCTTCCAGTTGCGCTCGCGTGCGCCCTTCACTGCCTTTGGCCTGTTCCATGATCAGCTGATCTTCAATTCCCTCTTTAATATGGCGCGACTGACGCCACATGCGCGCACCTGAAGCCTGCAGCGCTATGCCGACAAAGATCAGGATGTAGATCAGCCAAAACCCAATATTCGCGCCACCGTTAAATTCCGGCACCGGAGAGTTCTGCCAAAACACATTAAGAAACGGCGTATTGAACTTCACCATGTCGACCATGACATGCACAAAATCGAGCATCACGGCATCAATGCCCGGCTGCTTTTCACTGTGCTTAAACATAAAGCCCAGCAGCGAAATCATCGTGGATAACAATGCGGGTATAAAAATCACCCAGCCAGCCACTCGCTTGAGGATGGCGATGCGGCCAGCCTGTTGGTAAGTCATGGTGTCTCCCTGAACCAAAAATAGTTTTGCCTAAGTCTACCTGCACTACTGCAATTTTTCCTGAAAAATGCGTGGCCTGCCGCAAGTCGGCTTTATCCGGCTCTCGTGCTATGGTAAGCCAAATTTCTAAGGGAGCAGTTATATGTCATATCGTCGTCCTGTATTGGCCGCCATCTTTGATATGGATGGATTGTTGATCGACTCAGAACCGCTGTGGGATCGCGCGGAACTGGATATTTTCGCCAGCCTTGGCGTGGATATCACCCGCCGCCACGAGTTGCCCGATACGCTGGGTCTGCGCATCGATCAAACCGTGCGCATGTGGTTTGAAGCGCTGCCGTGGAGCGGCCCGGATCAACAGGAAGTGACGCAACGCATCATCGCCCGCGCGCTGGCGCTGGTGGAAGAGACGCGTCCGCTGCTGCCTGGCGTGGAGCAGGCGCTGCAACTGTGCCAGCAGCAAGGTTTGAAAATCGGCCTCGCCTCCGCCTCGCCGCTGCACATGCTGGAGCGCGTGCTGGAGATGTTTGACCTGCGCAAATACTTTGATGTGCTGGCGTCCGCGGAAGCGCTGCCGTACAGCAAGCCGCATCCGCAGGTCTATCTCGACGCCGCAGCCAAACTGGGTATCGATCCGCTTAACTGCGTCACGCTGGAAGATTCTTTCAACGGCATGATCGCTACCAAAGCCGCACGCATGCGTTCAATTGTGGTGCCGGCGGCCGAGCATCGTGAAGATGCGCGTTGGGCGCTGGCCAATGTGATTCTTGATGATTTAACCCAGCTCAAACCCGAACATCTGCACGGTTAATCGCAGCCCGCTTAACGCGGGCTTTTTTATGCAACTTGATCGCGCACGCAAATAAATAAAACATCGTTTCATTTTTATTGAATTCACATCTCATCCTGCCTAAGATGCCCAAAGACCCGCATCGGGACCACTTCCTTTGACTCTTGAGAGGCCTGAGATGGACATTCGTCAAAGCATTCATAGCGAGCATGCCAAAACCCTGGACACGGACGGCTTACGCCGTGAGTTTCTGATCGACAAGATTTTCGACGCCGACAATTACACCCTCACTTACAGCCAAATCGATCGCATCATTATCGGCGGCGTGATGCCGGTGCAGAAACCGGTGACTATCGGCCATGAAGTGGGTAAGCAGCTGGGCGTAAGTTACTTCCTCGAACGCCGAGAACTCGGCGTAATCAACATCGGTGGACCCGGGGTGATTGAAGTGGATGGTAAATCCTGGGAGATTGGTCAGCAGGAAGCGTTGTATGTCGGACAAGGCACGCAGAGCGTGATTTTCCGCAGCAGCGATGCCAGCCGCCCGGCGAAGTTTTACTACAATAGCGCGCCGGCACACACCCATTATCCAGACAAAAAAATCACCCTCGACGAGGCAGTGAAAGCCACGCTCGGCGACGCGGCCACCTCGAACCGCCGCACCATTAACAAATTCATCGTGCCCGACGTGTTGCCAACCTGCCAGTTAACCATGGGATTAACCCGCCTTGATGACGGCAACTTGTGGAACACCATGCCGTGTCACACCCACGAACGCCGCATGGAAGTCTATTTCTATTTCGATATGGCCGACGACAGCGCCGTGTTCCACATGATGGGCCAGCCGCAGGAGACGCGTCATCTATTGGTCCATAACGAGCAAGCGGTGATTTCACCGAGCTGGTCGATTCATGCGGGCGTGGGAACGCAGCGCTATACCTTTATCTGGGGCATGGTGGGTGAAAACCAGGTATTTGATGACATGGACCACGTCAATATCAGCGCACTGCGCTAACAAGGAGCGAATCATGATACTCAACGCATTTAATCTTGCAGGCAAAATCGCGCTGGTCACCGGCTGCAATACCGGTTTAGGACAAGGTATGGCGCTGGGTCTGGCGCAGGCGGGATGTGACATTATTGGCGTTAACCGCGCCGGACCGGATGATACGCAGGCCAAAGTTGAGGCGTTAGGCCGCCGTTTTTGGTCAATTCAGGCCGATCTGACCAAGCCGTCCATCGTGCCGCAAATTGTTGAACAGGCGGTGGCGCTTGCCGGTCGCATTGATATCCTGGTGAATAACGCCGGCATCATTCGTCGCGAAGATGCGCTTAACTTCAGCGAGCAGGATTGGGATGATGTGATGAACATCAACAGCAAAAGCCTGTTCTTCCTGTCACAGCAGGTCGCCCGGCAGTTTATCGCGCAAGGCAATGGCGGCAAGATCATCAATATCGCCTCGATGCTGTCGTTCCAGGGCGGCATTCGCGTGCCTTCTTATACCGCATCAAAAAGCGCAGTGATGGGGTTGACTCGTTTGATGGCCAACGAATGGGCGAAGCACGGCATCAATGTTAACGCCATTGCACCGGGCTACATGGCCACCAATAACACGGAACAGCTGCGCAGCGATGAGTCACGCAACGAGGAGATTTTAGGCCGCATTCCATCAGGTCGCTGGGGCATCCCGGACGACATGATGGGCCCGATTGTGTTCCTCGCCTCCAGCGCCTCCGACTATGTGCAAGGTTATACGTTGGCCGTCGACGGCGGATGGTTAGCGCGCTAGGCTAACCCGTTCTTTTCCCGCGTCATTGTGACGCGGGAAAGTGAAAAATATTAACGCTTCGTTACAGCGTCACCATTCTCATTCACTGGATAAATCCCTATACTGGATGCATCGACAGTTTTATGCAGCCAGGTTTCATCATGACGGCCGAAGGCCATATCATTTTTGCCATTGCCAGCGCCATTTTTGCCAAGCGCGCGGAGCTGACGCCAGTATTGGCCAGCGCCGACTGGTGGCATTTAGTGCCTGCTGCGCTGTTAACCTGCCTGCTGCCCGATATCGATCACCCTAAATCCGTGTTAGGCCAGCGCTTAAGGTGGCTATCGCATCCCATCGCCCGCATCTTTGGTCATCGCGGTTTTACCCACAGTTTGCTGGCGGTGGCGGTGAGTTTGTGGCTATTCCAGATCAATGTACCCGCCGACTGGTTTCTTCCCGCCGACGTGCTGCAAGGCATGACGCTCGGCTATCTCAGCCATATTGTCGCCGATATGCTCACGCCCGCCGGCGTGCCGCTACTGTGGCCCTGCCGCTGGCGCTTCCGTTTGCCCATCCTGAATAGTCAAAAAGGTAACCAGCTGGAGCGCGCACTTTGTCTGGCGCTGGTCGGTTATGCGTTATGGTTCCCGCCCGGCATGCCCTCTTTTGGTGCCAACGGCTGGCCGGAGCAACTGTTCAATACGCTACAAAATGGCGTCGGTCGGTTGGTTAATGGTCAAAACGGTTAATAAGCAGTCGAATCAAGCGTTAAAGTTATAAAGCATTCTTTTTGGGTATAAGCCCGCCCCACGCTGAACTGATAACATTCCAAATATTCCCTAACGGGAACTTACTGTTTTTCGTGCCATCCCAGGATGGCGCGTCACACTCTGGAGTTGAGCATGGATTTTCCCCTCATTATTAATATCGTGGCGTTTATCGCACTCCTGATTCTGCTGAATCGGATTGGCAACCAAAGCTGGAGCCTGTCCAAACGCGTGCTGACCGGTTTGGTTTTCGGTGTGGCCTTTGGTCTGGCGCTGCAAACCATCTATGGCGAAAACAGCCCAACCGTGAAAGCGTCGATTGGCTGGTTCAATATCGTCGGTAACGGCTACGTGCAATTGTTGCAGATGATCGTGATGCCGCTGGTGTTCGCCTCGATTCTGAGCGCGGTCGCACGTCTGCACAATGCCTCATCGCTGGGTAAAATCAGCGTGCTGACCATTGGCGTACTGCTGTTTACCACCGCGATTTCCGCGCTGGTCGGCGTGCTGGTGACCGGCCTGTTTGGCCTTAGCGCTGAAGGTCTGGTGCAAGGTGCGCAGGAAACCGCGCGTCTGAGCGCGATTCAGAGCAACTACGTGGGCAAAGTGGCTGATCTCAGCACGCCACAGCTGCTGCTCTCCTTCATTCCGAAAAACCCGTTTGCCGATCTGGCGGGCGCCAATCCCACCTCGATCATCAGCGTAGTGATTTTCGCCGCCTTCCTCGGTGTGGCGGCCCTGCAACTGCTGAAAGATGACAAGGTAAAAGGCGAGCGCGTGCTGGTAGCGATCGATACCCTGCAATCCTGGGTCATGAAGCTGGTGCGTTTGATCATGAAGCTGACGCCGTACGGTGTGCTGGCGCTGATGACCAAAGTAGTAGCCGGTTCCAACCTGCAGGACATCATTAAGCTGGGTGGCTTTGTGGTGGCCTCTTATCTCGGTCTGGCGATCATGTTTGCCGTACATGCGCTGCTGCTGTCGGTTAACGGCATCAATCCAATGCGCTTCTTCCGTAAAGTATGGCCGGTGATCACCTTCGCCTTCACCAGCCGTTCCAGCGCCGCCAGTATTCCACTGAATGTGGAGACTCAAACGCGTCGCCTGGGCGTGCCAGAATCGATCGCCAGCTTCTCGGCGTCATTCGGTGCCACCATCGGCCAGAACGGCTGTGCCGGTCTCTATCCCACCATGCTGGCGGTGATGGTTGCGCCAACCGTGGGCATCAACCCGTTTGATCCAATGTGGATTGCAACGCTGGTAGGTATCGTGACGCTGAGTTCTGCCGGTGTGGCTGGCGTCGGCGGCGGTGCCACCTTCGCCGCGCTGATCGTGCTGCCAGCGATGGGCCTGCCGGTCACGCTGGTCGCGCTGCTGATCTCCATCGAACCGCTGATCGATATGGGGCGTACCGCGCTCAACGTTAATGGTTCAATGACCGCCGGTTCACTCACCAGCCGCTGGCTCGGATTGACCGACAAGAAAGTGCTGGAGAGCGACGAACACGCCGAACTGGCACACCGCTAAATTGATGAGTTGCAACAACGGCAGATCGCAAGGTCTGCCGTTTTTTTATGCCTGCGATATGCTCCATAAGGTCGCCGTTTATGACGACCTTACCCGCTTTCCTCCCCAATTCAACCCAATCATGGCGCTAGCGTCAGGAAAGCGTTAAGCATGGTAAACAGAGGAAAAATCAGCCGCTTTTCGCTTGAGTTTTCGCTCAGGAAGGCCAATTCTGCTGTTAATCACAGCAGGAGAATCACCGATGAAAACAGTTATCGCCTCGGTGCTGGCGTTAACCTTATTAACACCAGCCATCAGTTTTGCCCATCCCGGCGGTTGGGGCCCCGGCCCAGGCCCGCATTGGGGTGGAGGTCCACGTTGGGGCGGTCCCGGCCCGCTGCGTTTCCTACCCGAAGCAGCAACCGCCGTGTTGCTGGGCGGTCTGACCTATTACATGCTGAACGGTAACTACTATCAGCGTCAGGGCGACACCTATGTAGTGGTGCAGCCGCCTGAAGCCCCGCCGGGCGGCGGTATGCGCGTGCTGGATTTCAACGGCAAGCGTTATTACGTGCAGGAAGGTCATTACTACCAGCGCGAGATCGGCGGCGAGTATATCGAAGTGCCGCGTCCTTACGGTTTATAAGCGCCACAACGAAAAACGGCCCGTCAATGACGGGCCGTTTCTTATTCTGCTGCGATTACTGAGCCGCTTGCGGATCGGTATCGTAGTCTTTACAGCTCTGGAAACCGTAGTTCATGACGCGACCGGTGTCGTTATAGCTCACGAAGTAGGTCTGCGGTTTGCCGTCGCGCTCGCCAATCACGTAAGTCTGGCAAGTGCCGCGGGCGTGAACCATGGTGATTTCAGTAGACGCTGGGCCGGCAATCTGGCGAACCTGATCGCGCGTCATGCCTTTCTTAACATCCTTCACTACCGGCTTGGTTACGTAGCTTTCGGCTTTGTCATAAGTCGTACAACCAGACAGGGCTGCCAGCGTCATAGCGGCAGCGATACATCCCATCACTTTATTCATGTTGTTGTTCCTCGTTTTTTTGTCCGTGTGAAATTAGCCTGGAACATAAATCCAGATTTATCAACTTTATGGGATAAATTTAGCTAAATTCCGAAGCGTTAGGATTTGGTAAAAATGCTGTGTTGATGCGCTACGGTTCGTATAATCACCCGCGAAAAAATACCTATAGCAATGAATAAAGACAGAGGATTAATGACACCTGCACCTTCTCATCGGCTGGTTTATGCCATCACGCTGGGCCTGCTCGCTGCGCTCGGGCCACTTTGTATCGATCTATATCTGCCGGCGCTACCGGAGCTGGCGCGCGATCTGCACACCGAAACCGCCACGGCGCAGCTGAGCCTCACCGCTGGCTTGCTGGGTTTAGGTGCGGGTCAATTGCTGTTTGGGCCAATGAGCGACAAGTTTGGTCGCCTCCGTCCGCTACTGTTATCGCTGGTGCTGCTGTTTATTGCCTCGATTGGCTGTGCGCTGGCAAAAGACATCCACTCGCTGCTGGTAGCGCGTCTGTTTCAAGGTTTGGCAGGCGCCGGCGGCGCGGTGCTGTCGCGTGCCATTGCCCGAGATATGTATAGCGGCCATGAGCTGACGCGTTTCTTTGCACTGCTGATGCTGGTCAACGGTTTAGCGCCGATTGGTGCGCCGGTGCTGGGCGGCGCGTTGATGACGGTGCTTAACTGGCGCGGCATTTTCGTGGTGCTCGGCTGCATTGCCGTCGTGCTGATCTTCCTTGCCCGCTGGAAATTGCACGAAACTTTACCGCCAGCGCGCCGCAGTCAGGGCTCGATCTTTTCCGCCTGGGCGGCGCTTGGCCAGGTCGTCACGCATCGGCAGTTTATGGGCTTCTGCCTGACGCAAGGTTTTATGATGTCCGGCATGTTTGCCTATATCGGCGCCTCGCCGTTTGTACTGCAACAGCTGTATGGCCTGACGCCGCAAGCCTTTAGCTTCTGCTTCGCTGCCAACGGCTTCGGCCTGATTATTGCATCACAAACCAGTGCGCGCCTCTGTCCGCTGTGGGGAGAATATCGCGTACTGAAAGGTGGCCTGACGCTGGCGTTTGTTGCGTCGAGCGGCTTGCTGCTGGCGGGACTTACCGGCGCAGCGCTGCCAGTTCTGCTGGTCGCGCTGTTCTTCACCATCGCCAGTAATGGCGTGATCGCCACCACCGCTTCTTCGCTGGCGATGCAGAGCCAGGGCCAGCGCGCGGGCAGCGCCTCGGCGGTGATTGGCGTCGGCATGTTCACCTTTGGTGCCATCAGCGTACCCATTACCGGCCTGGGCGGCACCTCGGTCGCGAGCATGACCGGCACCATCTTTGGCTGCTTTATGCTGGCGATTGTGTCGTTCAATCTGCTGGTGCAGAAGGCAAAAAACGTCTGATTTGCCAGCAAATAACCTGAACAACCAGCCGTGCGGCTTGTTGTTTGTGGGGAGAGGCGTTAGCTTTAGCAGATGATTCGCATTGTGCCGTCAGGCTACTGACTTGAGGAGAGGTTCATGTCACTGCAACAGGAAATCATTGAAGCCCTTGGTGTAAAACCGGTTATCGACCCGCAGCAGGAGATCCGCGTCAGCGTTGATTTTCTGAAGTCTTACCTGAAAGCCCATCCCTTTTTGAAAACGCTGGTACTCGGCATCAGCGGCGGCCAGGATTCGACACTGACCGGCATTTTGTCGCAAACCGCGATTCGCGAACTGCGTGAAGAGAGCGGCGATAACGATTACACCTTTATTGCCGTGCGTTTGCCGTATGGCGTGCAGGCCGATGAGCAGGATTGTCAGGATGCGCTGGCATTTATCCAACCCGATCGCACGCTGGTGGTAAACATCAAAGAAGCGATCCTGGCCAGCGAACGTGCCTTGAAAGATGCGGGTATTACGGTGTCGGATTTCGTGCGCGGCAATGAAAAAGCGCGTGAGCGCATGAAAGCGCAGTACAGCATCGCCGGCATGACCAAAGGCGTGGTGGTCGGTACTGACCATGCGGCAGAGGCAATCACTGGTTTCTTCACCAAGTACGGTGACGGCGGCAGCGACATCAACCCGATCTTCCGCCTGCATAAAGGCCAGGGCAAACAGCTGCTGAAAACGCTGGGCTGCCCGGAACACCTCTATCTCAAGCATCCCACCGCCGATTTGGAAGATGATCGTCCCGGCTTGCAGGATGAAGTGGCGCTCGGCGTGACTTATCAGCAAATCGATGCCTACCTGGAAGGCAAAACCATCGATGCCGCCGCGGCAAAAACCATTGAAGGCTGGTATCTGAAAACCGAGCACAAACGTCGTCCGCCGATCACCGTGTTCGACGACTTCTGGAAGAAGTAAGTGCATGGCGTTTCCCGCCGTCCGGGCGGGAAACTTTCTCATCGCCGCTGACTGGCGAGAAAAAGCACAGTTTGATACACTGGATGGACAACCAGTAATTGGAGTGTGCTTTGGTCAGACGTGCAGCCAGCCACCGCCTCGATTTCGATGCGGCAGCCATCTATCAATATCCCGAACATCTACGTCAGTGGCTGGAAGGTTTACCTAACCAGCCGGGCGTCTATACCTTTCACGGTGAAAGCGAAAATCTGCCGCTGTATATCGGCAAAAGCGTCAACCTGCGCAGTCGGGTGATGGCGCATTTCCGGGCGCCGGATGAAGCCAAAATGCTGCGTCAGGCGCGGCGCGTCACCTGGATCCCCACCGCTGGCGACGTCGGCGCTCAGCTGCTGGAAGCGCAGATGATCAAAACGCAACAGCCGCTGTTTAATAAGCGCCTGCGTAAGAACCGCCAGCTCTGTTCGCTGCAGCTGGGCGACGGTGCGCCGCAGGTGGTGTATGCAAAGGATCTCGACTTCTCCCGCTCGCCCAATCTTTATGGCCTGTTTCGCAGTCGCTTTGCCGCGCTGGAGAAGCTAAAAGCCATCGCCGATGAGCAGCGCTTGTGCCACGGCTTGCTTGGGCTGGAGTCGTTGCGTCCGGGACGCGGCTGTTTTCGCGCTGCACTAAAACGCTGCGCCGGTGCCTGCTGTGGTAACGAGTCGGTTGCTGAGCATCAGCAGCGCCTGCATGCGGCATTAGAGCAGATGCGCATTCAATGCTGGCCGTGGCAAGGCCCGGTTGGCATGGTGGAAACGGGGACAAACATTACGCAAATCCATGTGATCGATCACTGGTTCTGGCTGGGATCGGTCAGCAGCGAGGCCGAAGCGCGCCAGCTGCAGCGCGCCTCGCACGGCTTCGATCATGACGGCTATAAAATTCTCTGCCGCCCGCTGCTTTCTGGCGTGTTCCCGCTGATCGAGCTGTAAAAACAAAACCGCCGAGGTTGCCCAAAGCATCAGATGCGATGGACAACCCCGGCGGTCTCTATTCCGTTAGTGAAGGAACTTATTCAGCATCAGCCGGCGGTGGTGGCGTTTTGCCATCGTGCGGGCCTTTCTCGGTTAAGCGCTTCTCAAAGTTCGCGTTGTACTGTTTCTTCTGCTCTGGTGTCAGCACGTTGTAGATCTTGTTCTGGGTTTCCATCATCTGCAGCGCACGATCTTTGGCATTCGCCGTCATCTTCTCAGCCTGCGCTTCGGCTTTCGCACGGTCAAAGGTATCGGAAGCGATGATGGCATGGTCGGCACGACGCTCTTCCAGCGACGGGCGTTTCATCTCTTTATGTCCATCACGCAGAATCGTTTTGATCTGCGCTTTCTGCGCATCGGTCAGGTTCAGACCTTTAAACATCATCTCCATACCGTGGTGGCGCATCGGCGGCTTATGCATCGGTTTTTCGCTGCCTGCTGGCGGCTGAGTCAGGTTGTCTGCCGCTGCATGGACGATATTTGCAGCACCAAAAGCCATTGCGGTAGCCAGGAACACAGAAGTTAATTTACGCATAATATTGTCCTTACTTATCAGTTTAATGACGACAGCTTGTGTCGCGTCTTCGGAAACAAGCATACGACGCTGAACGTCAACTACTCAGAGGCTGAGTAAAACCCTGAAAGCATAAAAGACAGAGATCAGGCAATCATGGAGAGAAAGAGAAGAAATGCGTGAGGAATTGAAAAAGTTTATGACAATCAAGGGAAAAACGCAGGAATTAAGGAGGAGTGTAACGGTATTGTCGGTTTTCAGGAAGGGAAATGTCGGCGCGTTGATGCCCTCACCCTGGCCCTCTCCCACCGGAAGAGGGAAACGCTGCCACATGTAACTCAATACAAATATTCGCTCGTTCGGTTCCCTCTCCCGCCTGCGGGAGAGGGTTAGGGTGAGGGAAAATCACAACGCCAGCGCCTGCGTCTGTTCATTCTCCTCCACCAGCATCAGCCCCGCGCGCAATCCTGGCGCGACATTCGGATTGGGAAACAGCACATACTCGCGCGCCTGCTGCACGTAGTAACGCCGGTCACCCTCCTCCGCCAGCAGCGTGCCCTGCGGGAAAGCGGTAAAGTTCAGCGTCTCCGGCCCCATGTGC
Source organism: Pantoea endophytica (assembly GCF_002858935.1). GTDB lineage: Bacteria > Pseudomonadota > Gammaproteobacteria > Enterobacterales > Enterobacteriaceae > Pantoea > Pantoea leporis. The sequence continues at coordinate 681,963 of NZ_PJRT01000033.1, forward strand.
AACACAAACTTATCGCCGTGCCGGGTCAGTTGCTGCGCCACGCGATAATGTCGCGGCTGCTCACGCACCTCCGGCAAGGCATCGCCATACAGCAACGCCGCCAGCGCCCGCTGTACGCCAGCAAACTGGCTTAAATCGTTCTCACCAAACGGCAAAGCCTTGCCCAACTCCAGCGTGCAGCTCGCCGCATTATGGTGCTCGCAGCTGTAATGGGTGAAGGTGCCGCCCGGTGAACGATGGAACACCAGCGCCTCCATTTCTGCCGCCGCCAGCCAGTGCATAAACGCCTCGGGCCACGGATTGGGATTCAGCGGCATCACGCCAAAACGCGCATGATACGAGCCGCGAATCGCGGTATGCAGATCGAGGTGCCAGCGCACTTCATGATCGAGACAGGCGCGCCAGAAACTCTCCAGCTCCTGCTCCAGCTGCAGCACGCGCTGCGCTTCGGGTACATCGGCCACCTGCTGCCAGCGTCCACCAAACAGGCGATTGATATCATGTTGCTGATAGCGCTTGCCGCTGCGCAACGCGGCGGGATTACCCAAAATCACCAGCAAGCGCACTGCCAGCGGCTTCTCGCCTTTTAAGAGTGGCGTCAGCAACAAATTGAGAATCTCAACCGGCGCGGTTTCATTGCCGTGAATGCCCGCAGAGAGCACCAGCGCCTGCTGTGTGGGCGTATGCGGCGTGAGGGACATCAGTCCCTCGTTATGCCATTGCCAACTGAGATGATCGTTGCTGCCCTCTCTTTGCTGTGGCGGCTCACCAGACAAGGTCTGCTGTAAAAAATCCTGCATGTTCACTCCTTTTTAACGACGTGGGGCGAACCTCTCACCCCGGCGTTAACGCTGAAACGCGTAGACACTGCCTAAGTCTAGCAGCTTCGTCAGCTCATCCAGCGCGGTGCGCCCTTCACGCAGCAGTTGCGGGTCGGCTAAATCGGCCTGAGTTAAGCGATCACGGTAGTGGCGATCCACCCAATCGTTGAGCGTGGCAAACAGGCGATTGTTCATCAGTACCGCCGGATTCAGCGCCTGACGCTCGGTTTCGGTTAACACCACGCGCAGACGCAAACAGGCCGGACCGCCACCGTTAAACATGCTTTCACGCAGATCGAAAACTTTCAGTTCACGGATCGGCCCGCCGCTCTCCACCAGCTCGGTAAGATAACGCCACACGCCTGTATGCTGGCGTGACTCTTCTGGCAGCACCAGCAGCATACCGCCGTCGGCGCGCTGCAACAGCTGGCTATTAAACAGATAGGTGTTGACCGCATCGGTTACCGATACTTTATCGCGCGGCACTTCAATCGGCTGGAAACTGCTAACGCGGGCGGCGATGTCACTCAGCAACTGCGGCTGGTTCACAAAGGCATCCTGATGGCAGAACAGCACCTGCTGATTGCTCACCGCAATCACATCGTTATGAAACACGCCCTGATCAATCACCGCTGGATTTTGCTGGGCAAACAGCGTGCGTTGCGCATCAAGCTGATGCAAACGTGCCACCGCTTCGCTGGCTTCCCGCGTTTGACGCGCCGGATAACGTGCTGGCGTTGCGCCCTGCTGCTGACCATCACGGCCATAAATAAACAGCTGCACGCCCGCATCACCGTAATCACTGCCGAAACGATTGTGATTGGCCGCGCCCTCATCACCGAACTGCGCCACCTGCGGCAGCGCATCGTGCACGCAGAAGTGCTGCGGATGACGGAAAATCGCGCGCAGCAGATCGGCAGTTTCCGGTGCCTCAATGGCGCGATGGAATTTGTTATTCAGATTGGCGACGGTGAAATGCACGCGACCATCGGCGCTATCCGCCGACGGCGACACCGTGGCGGCATTCGCCACCCACATCGCTGAGGCTGAGCTGGCCGCCGACAGCAGCTGCGGCGCGTGCTTAGCCGCCTGCGCCAGCACCTGCTCATCGCTGCCGCCAAAGCCGAGCTGGCGCAGCAGCGGCAGATTAGGACGTTCGTGCGGCGGGATTACACCCTGCACGTAGCCCATATCCGCCAGCGCTTTCATCTTCAGCAAACCCTGCTTCGCCGCCAGACGCGGATTCGAGGGCTGCAGCTGATTGCGCGTCGAGGCTTCGTTACCAAACGACAATCCCGCGTAATGATGTGTCAGGCCGACCAGCCCATCAAAGTTCGCTTCAAATGCTTGCATTATTTCGCTCCCTGCGCGGAGAAATCGAGGCCCGGCGCTAAGCTGCCCGGCAGCGCCAGGCTTGGGCTCTCCAGCGACGCCATTGGCCATGCACAGTAATCGGCGGCGTACCACGCGCTGGCACGATGATTCCCGGATGCGCCAATGCCACCAAAGGGGGCGGTGCTGGCCGCGCCGGTCAGCGGTTTGTTCCAGTTAACGATACCGGCGCGCGCCTCCAGCAATAGCTGATCAAACTGCGCGCGCTGCGGCGAAATCAGACCGCACGACAAGCCATAGCGGGTATTATTGGCGATAGCAATCGCCTGCTCGAAACTGTCGTAACGAATCACCTGCAGCAACGGACCAAAGACTTCTTCATCCGCTAAATCTTTCACTTCGGTCACATCAATGATGCCCGGCGTGATGATGGCGCTGTCGCGATCCGGCCAGTGCATGCCGAGCAACACTTTCCCGCCCTTTTCCACCTGCTGCTGCCAGGCGGCAAAAATATGTCCGGCGGCGGTGGGTGAAATCACGCTGCCCATAAACGGCTGCGGCTCGGCATTCCACGCGCCAGGCTGCAAGCGCGCGCTAACCTCAACCAAACGCTGCAGGAAGGCATCGCCCGCCGCACCGCGCTTCACCAGCAGACGACGCGCACAGGTGCAGCGCTGTCCGGCGGTAATAAAGGCCGACTGAATAGCGATATGTACCGCACCATCAAGATCCGCAGGATCTTCAACAATCAACGCATTGTTGCCGCCCATTTCCAGCGCCAGCATTTTTTCTGGCTGTCCGGCGAACTGACGATGCAGGTGATAGCCGGTGGCGGCGCTGCCGGTAAACAGCAGGCCATCAATTTGTGCCGCATTGGCCAGCGCCTGGCCGGTTTCACGACCGCCCTGCAGCAGCGCCATTACGCCCGCCGGTAAACCCGCTTGCTGCCACAGCTGCACGGTTTTCTCCGCCGTCAGCGGCGTCAGCTCGCTCGGCTTAAACACTACGCAGTTACCCGCCAGCAAAGCTGGCACAATATGGCCGTTCGGCAGATGGCCAGGAAAATTATACGGACCAAACACCGCCAACACGCCGTGCGGACGATGGCGCAGCGAGCTCTCTCCATCGGCCTGTTCGCCGGTGCGGCTGTGATAGGCCTTAATCGAAATGGCGATTTTGTTGATCATCGCCTGCACTTCGGTCAGCGTTTCCCAGCGCGGCTTGCCGGTTTCCTGGGCGATGGTTTCCGCCAGCGCGGTTTTATGGCTTTCAAGCAGACGGGCAAACCCTTCCACCAGCGCCTGACGCTCCGCAAACGGTTTTCTCGCCCACTGCGGGAACGCCGCGCGCGCCGCTTCGCAGGCCGCAGCCACTTGCGCTGCCGATGCCGCTTTGCCCTGCCACAGCGTTTCGCCGGTTACCGGATTTTGTTTGCTCAGGGCGTCAACGCCGCCGGTCACCCATTGACCTTGAATAAAATGCGTCATGCTTTTTTCTCCTCGCGACACAGCGTGACCACACGCAGTTGATCGCCAATGTTGCAATGCAGCGCCGCGCGCTGGCTTTCAGTCAGTTTTACCGTGCCGGATGCCATATCCACCGGCAGCAGCGCCACGCGGAAATGCTGGTAATCCGCGTTGGCTACCAGACACAGCGGCCAGCTTTCATCGGCTGCACCGCTCTCAGCGGTTAACTGGCGACTCTTGCGAATGGCACGAATGCGATCGATTTCGCACTCCAGCGTCGGGCCGCCGTCGAAGATGTCGACATAGTTGAGATAGCGGAAACCTTCCGCCTCCAGCACCGCACGCGCGGGCGCGGTTTTCGGATGGACTTCGCCAATCACTTTTTGTGCCGCTTCAGACAGGTAATGAATGTAGAGCGGATGTTTGGGCATCAGCTCGGCGATAAAGGCTTTCTGGCCGGTGCCGCTGAGGAAATCGGCTTTGCTGAACTCCATCGAGAAGAAGCGGCTGCCGACGCTGTCCCAGAAAGGCGAGTGGCCGCTGTCATCGCTGACGCCACGCATCTCCGCCACCACGTGTTTCATAAAGCGGTCGCGGAAGTTGGCCATAAACAGAAAGCGCGACTTCGAAAGCAGATGGCCGTTTTTGCCATCGCGGTAATCGGGATCGAGGAACAATGTGCAGAGTTCGCTGCTGCCGGTGTGATCGTTGCTCAGCGACAGCGTCGGCAGGCTGGCATACACGTTCAGCTCTTTCGAAGCGTGCACCTGTGTGCCAACGCGGAAGTTGTACCAGGGATCCTGCAAACCCACCGCCGCTTCGATGGCACAAATGCCAACGGCACGATTATCCTCGCTGTCGGCCAGCACAAACACATAGCCTTGCTCAGCAGGCGGCAAGGCACCTTGCCAGGTGAGCAGCGAACGCTCAATACGGGCTTTGAGCGTTTCGCTATCCGCGGGCAGCGAAGTTAAGCCGCCCCCGGTTTTGCCCGCCAGCGACAACAACTGCGAGAGATCGTCACGTTCGACGGGGCGAATCACCATCATGATGTGGCTCCTTTGAGCACGCGTTCACAGGCACGTTCGAAGCGCGCCAAACCTTCTTTTACTTCGCGCTCGCTGATGTTCAACGCTGGCGCGAAACGTACCACGTTGGCGCCCGCAATCAACACCATCACGCCCTCTTCGGCCGCGGTGAGGTTGAACTGTTTGGCTTTACCGGCGAAATCGTCGTTTAGCACGGCGCCAATCAGCAGCCCCAATCCACGCACTTCTTTAAATACCGGCAGACGCCTGTTCAGTTCCTGCAACGCCGTAACAAACCATTGATGACGCTCGGCCACGCCGGCCATAAATTCCGGCTGATTAATTAGCTCCATCACTTTGCCCGCTACTGCGCCCGCCAGCGGGTTGCCGCCGTAGGTGGTGCCGTGCGTGCCCACGCCCATCACCTGCGCCAGATCTTCACGCGTCAGCATTGCGCCAATCGGGAAGCCGCCACCCAGCGCTTTGGCGGTGGTCAATACATCCGGCGTCACGCCGTAATGCATATAGGCATACAGCGAACCGGTGCGACCCACGCCGCTCTGCACTTCATCAAAAATCAGCAGCGCATGATGTTTATCGCAGAGTTCACGCAGTCCGCGCAGGAAAGCGGGATCGGCTGGCAGGACGCCGCCTTCACCCTGAATCGGCTCGACGATCACCGCGCAGGTTTGGTCATTGATCAGCGCGGCCGCCGAGGCCAGATCGTTGAAATTAGCGTGTTCGACCGCCGGTGGCAGCGGCGCAAAATCACGGGAATAGGCCGGTTGTCCGCCTGCTGTCACGGTAAACAGCGTGCGACCGTGAAAAGCATTATTAAAAGCAACGATGCCATTTTTCTCAGCACCGAAACGGTCGTGTGCGGTTTTACGTGCCAGTTTCAGCGCCGCTTCATTCGCTTCAGCGCCGGAGTTACAGAAGAACACGCGATCGGCAAAAGTGGCATCAATCAACTGTTTGGCGAGACGCAGGATAGGTTCATTGGTATAGCCATTTCCGGTATGCCACAGTTTGCCGGCCTGTTCGATCAGCGCCTGCTGCAACGCCGGATGCGCATGTCCCAATGCGTTAACCGCAATGCCACCGGCAAAATCGATATACTCTTTGCCTTGCTGATCCCACAGCGTTGAACCTTCCGCGCGGACCGGAACAAAAGCCGCGGGTGCATAAACTGGCATCATCCATTGATCGAAATTCTGACGTGAAACCTGCAGTGACATAGCCCTTTCTCCTGCTCCACACCCGGTGAAGCCTTTTGTTTTGAAATTGTTAAAAATGTTAAGTGGCAGCTCTACTGTATATTGCAGATAGCGTGCCAGCCAGCCGCAAAATTGCATAACCGTCTTACCACTACGGAATATCAATAACTTAACAGGTACTGATATTCACTTTAATTGCATAAAAAGTGAATATCAGTCTGATGCAGGCTGAATAGCAGTAATTTATTTAGCGGATTTATGCATCGGCAAAATGAAATATTGCTTTTGTGATCGGGCAGGAAATATTTCGCCAAATTAATGCGATAAACGCACTTTTTTGGGGCGCAATGTGCCTGATTGGTGCAGGAAAGTGATAGCGCGGTGCAAATTTAGCATGGCGCGAATTAATCGGGTTTTAACATTTCCCTCACTGAATTGAATATTATTTCGCCAGTTCATTGTTAAGCGAAAAGCTAAATAACATTTTGTGACCAAGGTTATTATCAGAACAGAAATAAAAGGACACAAAGCCATGAAGGCGATAATTACTCTGCTAATGATTAGCTGGATTCAGATATTTGCTATTGAACAATAATGCATAGGCTTGTGCTATTTCACGAACAAGCTACTGATTTTATTTACGCATCTTTAAATTTAAAGTTATTCAATAAAATCATACAGATAAATATTAAAATCATCATTACACATGTTGTCTTATGGATAAGTTTAACCAATACAAAATTCCACATAATGGAATTTAAGATTAAAAATCACACAAAAAGTTAACTAGAAATATTTAGTTACATATATTGCACTGTCGATCTTGAACCTTTTGTGTCATTTTCTTTTCACCCCGCAGATGGGGACAAAATTAAAAAATATCACAGGGTAAAAATTAAATGATGAAGCGCTCCTTACTGGCAGCAGTGATGCCTTTACTGCTGGGACTTTCTTCGGCTCAGGCCGCCGAAATCTATAACAAAGATGGCAACAAGCTGGACCTGACTGGCAAAATTAACGTCTCGCATCTGTTCTCCGATAACGAAGGGTCAAATGGTGATACCTCGTCTTATACCCGTATTGGTTTTAAAGGCGAAACCAAGATCAACGATCAACTAACCGGCTACGGTCAATGGCAGTACCAGTACAGCCTGAGCAACTCTGAAGGCAGCGATGCCAACAGCGGTAACAGAACCCGCCTGGGCTTTGCTGGCCTGAAGTTTGGTCAGTTCGGCTCGATCGATTACGGTCGTAACTACGGTTTAATTTATGACGTGCTGGGCTACACCGATATGCTGCCCTTCTTTGGTGGCGATCAAGGTTACTCTGATGGGTTCCTGTCCAGCCGCTCAGGTGGCGTGTTGACCTGGCGCAACAAAGATTTCTTCGGTCTGGTGAAAGGCTGGAACGTTGCTGCTCAGTATGAAGGGAAAAACGATCGTAACGATGCAAACATTGCCGTACGCCGTTCGAATGGTGATGGCTTCGCCCTCTCCACTTCTTATGATTTCGATTTCGGTCTGAGCCTGGTTGGCGCTTACGCGAGCCTGGATCGTACCAATACGCAGAACCAGGCCTTACGTGGCGAAGGCGAGAAAGCACAGCACTGGACTGCGGGCCTGAAATACGATGCGAACCAGATTTACCTGGCAACCATGTACGGCGAAACGCTCAACGCAACCCCAATCACTGGTGGCTTCGCTAACAAAGCCGTTAACTTTGAAGCCGTTGCGCAGTATCAGTTCATTAACGGACTGCGTCCTTCAATCGGCTATGTTTCATCGAAAGGCAAAGAGATTGAAAATATTGGTGATGTCGATCTCACCAAATACGTCGCTGTAGGTGGAACCTACTACTTCAACAAAAACATGTCAGTGTATGCTGAATACAAGATCAACCTGTTGAAAGATGATAATGCGTTGGGCATCGCTTCTGATGATGTCACCGCTGTGGGTCTGATTTACCAGTTCTAAGTGGCAATACCCTCATGGCTGTTCGGCTAGTGTCGGCTGAATATGCGCAAAGGGCAGCGAAAGCTGCCCTTTTTTATTGGTGCGAGGCGATTACGGCGCCATCAAATCAAAGCGCTCATCATCGCCCTGTTCCAGTGAGAACGGCGGTTGCAATTGCAGGACGATTTCGTTCGAGGTGACCCGGTTCTGTTTGCTGTCTTCTAACACCACCGACAGTCGATAGCTGTTACGCGCACCCGGCGAGCTATCCCACGCGGGCAGGATCACGCTCCAGCCCTGTGGATCGTTGGGATTGGCACCCGGCGTCAGGCTCAGCGCCTGGGTATCGCCCTGCCACATCACTTTAGCGATCGGATTGGTGCTGCGGATTTGCAATTTCAGCGGCAAACTTTCTCCGCCATTCAGCTGCCACGGCGGCGTAGCGAGAAACACCGACAGCGTTTTACGCTGGCGATATTCCAGCACCGGCGTATAGCTGCGCGTCACGTTATCGTAGCGACTGCCGCGCAGTGAGTGCGCAGCCGCTACGTTATCCGGACTCAGCTGCTGGCTGAGCGCCACGCCAAAGCGATAGTTGAGACGCAAGCCGAGCTGATCCTGGCTCTCACCGCTGTCGCTGGTTTTGTGGCTGGCGGATAAGGTCACCAGCGGCACCGGCGTGTAGGTGACGCCAAAGGTCAACGCCGATGGGTTGTGGTAGCGATTGCCGGAGCTAAACAGATCGACGTTATCACCCAGATATTGCTGCCAGCTCACCGACGCACCGAGTTGACGATAGTGCGGCAAATAGCCTTGGGTGGTGAAATCATAGCCGCGCGCCATGCGCTGCTGCTGGAAGGGATTGCGATCCTGCCAGCCTGAGAGCGGCGTATAGTAGTTGGCGGAGAAGCGCAGATAATCGCCCCACGCTTCGGTACCCAGCGAAGCGCGCTGTAGGCCACTGCTGAACATGCGATCGACGAAACCGTTATAGCCCAGCAGCCATTTTCCTGCCACCCAACGTTGCCCGAGGCCAGCATTGCCGACCAGCCCATCATCAGTTTGATGAAAGCCGACCTGACTGAAGGTCAGGTAGCGATAGTTATCCGCCCAGGGTGTCAGCAGCGAAGCACCGCTGCCGGCAAAATTGCCCTCCATATCCACATTGAAATCGATTTGAGCATTGCCATACGGTGACAACAGCGACTGGCCTTCATCAACCAGTCGATTGCCCACTTCATCGCGGAAATGGTTAAAGGCCCACAGCCCCGCCTGCTGGCCAAGGGCATTGTCGTCCGTACTGTTCTGGCTGGCTTCACCAATGCTTTTGGCAATGGTCGCCAGTTTTTTGTTGAACGCTTCCGTTTCATCCTGGTAACCCAATGCAGGCAACTGATCGGCCATTTTCTGGAAACGTGTGGGATCGCTAAACGGCGCATCGGCGAGTTTAGTGTCAGAGATCAACGCCAGCGCAGGCGCGGATGCGGCAAGTAGTGAAAAACCAGAGAGATGACGCACGCTTTTAGGTGATAACAAAGTAAATAACATAGCTAAAAATAGGGTTCGACCCGGTTCAGAATTAGAGGTGGCTCACAAAACTGCATAAGTCTACCCTAGCATATTCTGATGCAAGTGCCGGACATGTCTGGTTTCGATTAAGGCAGAAAACGAAAAAATCAGAATGTAGGTAAGCAGGTGACGCAATATGTTGTGCCCTGCTTGCCCATCAAGAGATGACATCTCAAATCATTGAGCGCGCACATTGTAGCGGCGCAATGCATTGCGCGATAAATCGCGCCGCTACGGAAGGTACGGAGATTTGATACAGCGCTTAACTGATCGGCATTACGCAATTCACTGCGCGATGAATCACGCCGCTACGGAAGGTGCGACCATGAGGCTTAGTGTTTAGCATGACGCCATCAATGGCGACCCAAAAGCGAACTATCAGGAGAAAATCAAACCGCCATCCACATTGATGGTCTGCCCGGTGATATAGCGCGCATCGTCAGAGGCGAGGAAAGCCACCAAGCCAGCGACATCTTCCGGCTGCCCTGCGCGTTTAAGCGGGATGTTTTCCACCCATTCGGCCATCAGTTCGCCTTTGCCATACTGCTTTTTATCGCTGCTGAGGATCTCGCCCCACACGCGATCGTTGTAGTCCCACATTTCACTCTCGATGATGCCCGGACAGAAGGCATTCACCGTGATATGCCACGGCGCCAGCTCCAGCGCCAGGCTTTGAGTAATACCGATCACGCCCATCTTGCTGGCGGCATAGTGCGGCGTATAAATGAAACCCTGCCGTCCCTGACCGGACGAGGTGTTGATCAGGCTGCCGCTGCCCTGCTTCACCATATATTTCGCCGCTTCCCGGCAGCACAGCCACACGCCCGTGGTGTTCACCGCGAGGATCTTCTCGAAGTCGCTTTTGGGCATCGCATCGAAACGATCAATGGTGATCACCCCCGCATTCTGAATCGACACATCAATGCTGCCAAAGCGCTCAGCCGCCTGCTGATAAAGCTGCTGCACCTCCGTTTCATCGGTAACATCGACCTGCAGCGCCAGAACCTCACTGCCAAACTGCTGTTCGATGGCCTGCGCGGTACTGAAAACGCGTTCCGAATTCGACACCATCACCAAACGCGCCCCGTCGCGGGCAAAGCGCGCTGCAATGCCCGCGCCAATGCCGCGGCAGGCGCCGGTAATCACCACCGTCTTTCCACTAAAATCGCGTGTCATATTGCCTCCTGTTATCCATGTGTCGCTTCAGGCAGGGCGGCCGATTGCTGCTTTTTTTCATGTCTGCGCAGCAGCACCACCTTACTTTGTAATTTTTGCTGGAACTGGTCGATCACCACCGCAGTGACAATCACTAAGCCTTTAATCACCATTTGCCAGAAATCGCTGACGCCCATCATCACCATGCCATCGGCGAGAAACACGATGACAAAAGCACCGATAATCGAGCCTGAAACGCGACCGCGTCCGCCCGCCAGCGCCGTGCCGCCCAGCACCGTGGCACCGATGGCGTCCATCTCAAACATGTTGCCGGTCATCGGGTGCGCGGTTTGCAGCTGCGACGCCACAATCAAACCGACCAGCGCGGCGCACAAGCCGGAAAAGGCGTAGACAAACACTTTGACCTTGATGATCGGCACACCCGCCAGGCGCGCCGCCGATTCGTTGCCACCGGTGGCATAGATGTAACGACCCAGCGGTGTTTTACGCGTCAGATACAACCCCAGCAGCAGGAAGCCGAGCATCATCCATATCGGGATATACACGCCCAATATCGAACCCGAACCGAGCAAGGCGAAGCCGGTATTACCCAGTGCTGGCGTGCCGACAAGGTTGGCGTAGGTGCTGCCATCGTTGAACAGCAGCGCGGCGCCGCGTGCCACGTACATCATGCCGAGCGTACAGATAAACGGCGCTACGCCGAGTCGCGTCACCACCGCGCCATTAATCAATCCCAGCGCCACGCCAAATAGCGCCACCACCAGAATCACTTCGGGCACATTGAAAAACAGTACGTTGCCGCCCCACAGCGGTACGCCGTTGGTGAGCAGCGCACCCGCCACCATGCCGCATATGCCTGCCACCGCCCCGACCGAAAGATCGATGCCGCCAGTCAAGATCACCAGCGTCATGCCAATCGCCAGCAAGCCGGTAATTGCCACATGCTGCGTCATGATCAGCAAGTTGGAGGTGGTGAGAAAGTTAGGCACCATAAAGCTGAAGAAACTCACCACGATCAGCAAGGCAATAAAGGTACGCGCCTTAAGCAGGTACATATAGATTAGGTATTTTTGATTCATCGTTTTACTCTCCAGCGGGCTCAATCATGTGGCGTTGAGGCGCTAATCAGGGCTTCGCGCGTGGCCGCCGCGCGCGGTAAATCGGCGGTGATGCGACCATCCGCCATCACCAGAATACGGTCAGCCAGCGCCATCACTTCATCCAGTTCGGACGAGGAGAACATCACCGCCAATCCCTGCTGCGCCAGGTTGCCAATCAGGTGATAAACATCGGTTTTTGCCCCCACATCAATGCCGCGCGTGGGCTCATCCAGCAGCACCACCTGCGGCCCGGTCATCAGGGCTTTGCCCAGCACCACTTTTTGCTGATTGCCGCCACTTAAGGAGGTGATCGGCAGCTCGGGATCGCTGACCTTGATGGCGAGATGGCCAATCATTTCATCCACGCGCCGCTGCTCGTTGTGCGGATTGAGCTTGCGCCAGCAACGGCGGAAACCCCGCAGGCTGAGATCGCTGAGCGTCATGTTGGCGGTGATAGACATCAGCTGTACCACGCCTTCGGTTTGACGATCTTCCGGCACCAGCGCGATGCCTTTTTTCAGTCGCTGCTGGAAACTGCGCTTCTCCAGCGCTTCGCCGTTCAGACTGACGCTGCCCGACTGACAGTGCATCATGCCAATCAACCCTTTGAACAACTCGGTGCGCCCGGCGCCCAGCAAACCGTAGATGCCAATCACTTCGCCTTTTCGCAGCGAGAAAGAGACATCATTGAGCTTGTAACCGCCGTTTTGATGCAGCGCGGTCAGCCCGTTGACGCTGAGTACCGTTTCACCCTGCGTCGCCGGTTGATAATCGAAGTGTTTCTTCTTGTCGCCCACCATCTGCTCGATGATCCACGGAATCGAGGCGTCGCGGACTTCGCGTTCGCTGATGAAGCGTCCGTCGCGGAAGATGGTGATGTGATCGCCAATCTCCATCAGCTCTTCCAGCCGATGTGAGATATAGATAATGGTGACGCCGCGCCGTTTAAGCTGGTCGATGACGTTGAACAGCACTTTCACTTCTGACTGGCTAAGTGCGCTGGTCGGTTCATCCATGATCAATACACGCGTGTCCTTGGACAGCGCGCGGGCGATCTCCACCAGCTGCTGATGGCCGATACCGAGTTCAGCCAGCGGCGCGTAGGGATCGACATCCAGCTCCAGCCGTTCCAGCAGCGCTTTGGCGAGCGAATATTGATACTTCTCGTTGATCACGCCGCGCTGGAAAAACTCATTGGCCATGAAGATGTTGTCCATCACGTTCATATTGGGAAACAGGTTTAGCTCCTGAAAAATAATGCTGATGCCCTGTTTTTCCGCCTGATGCGTGGAGCTCAGCGACACCGCTGCGCCGTCCAGCAGAATCTCGCCGGATGACGGGATCTCCACGCCCGCCAGCATTTTCATCATGGTGGATTTGCCGGCACCGTTTTCGCCAATCAGTACGTTAACTTTATTGCGATAGACGCGGTAATTGACCTGATCCAGCGCGGTGACGCCGGGATAGATGCGCGACACGTTGCGGGTTTCAATAATCACGTCATGTTGAGGCTGTTGCATATCCGCTCCTTACTGACGTGTAATCGCCGCTGGTGTCACATTCGGCACCTGCTCCGGCGTATCAAAGCTGCTAAACACGCCAGCCAGCTGCACTTTGTCACCCACTTTGGGCTTGAAAGCACTCATCATGTTCGCCGCTTGCTGATTGATCGCGCGACTGTAATCGCCGAACAGCACCTGATCGTTAAAGTCCTGATAGCTGGCACCTTTGTAGGCATCGCGCAACACCGTGCCGGGAAAAATCGGACCAACCTGCACCGTGACGGTGTCACCGGACACATCTTTCACTGTCATCCGACCATTACGCGACGTGGTGTTAACCGCCGTGATTTCACCGCTCACGTTGACACTGAACACGCACGGGTTCTCTTCCTGACTGCGATAGCCGTAGGTTTTACAAGCGCTGTCAAAATCTTTGGCGGATTTCAGCGCATTCAACAACTCAGCCACCGGCTTCGCATCATGTTGAACTTGCGGTACCAGTTTCTGTTGCCACGTTTGGGCAATATTGCCCATTTTGGGATTGGGAGGATTTTTCAGGTCGGCCAGCTCCTGCTGCGACACAATGCGGCAACCGCTAAGGATCACGACAGGAAGCAGTAACCAGAGTCGTCTGTGCATCACATTCTCCTGGGCGCCCGATCTACGGGCGCACCGCATTGATTACGACTTGAAGTTAAAGTCCTGCACGCCTTTGGCGTTGTCTGGCGTAATGAGAATGCCGCGGAACATCACGCGCTGCTTCTCAGGCTTGGTGCCTTTCTGAATAAAGTTGTCGAGGTCGGTCACGCCCTGCGCGGCGATGGCTTGCGCCTGCAGCATCACCGTGGCTTTCAGATCCCCTTTTTCCACCGCGTCACGTTCATCATTGCTGCCGTCAATGCCGACCACGATGACATCGTTACGGCCTGCGGCTTTCAATGCCGCAATCGCGCCCAGCGCCACGGGGCCGTTACCGCAGATCACGCCTTTCACATCCGGATGCGCCTGCAGAATGCTGTCCATGATGCGTTTGCCGTCAATCAGCGTGCCTTTGGCATCCTGACGCGCCACGCTTTTCATATCGGAATATTGGTCGAGCACCTGATGGAAGGATTTGGAGCGTGTGACGCAGTTGTTGTCAGCAAGGTTACAGGTGAGTTCCGCGTAGCTGCCCTTTTCCCCCATCTTCTCCACAAACACGTTTGCCACGTCGGAGCCGGCCTGGAAGTTGTTGTGGGTGATCTGCGCCAGCGCCACGTCATCCACCGGGATTTCGCGGTTGATTAGCACCACCGGAATGCCGGCATCTTTGGCTTTTTTAATCGCGGCGACGCTGGCGGTGGAGTCGGCGTTATCCAGCACGATGCCCTGCACCTTTTTGCCGATGGCGGCATCAATCAGTTCACTTTGCTTTTTCACATCTTCGCCATGCGACAGCACGCTGGTTTTATAGCCCAGCTCCTGCGCTTTGAGGTTGGCACCTTTGGCTTCGGAGGCGTAATAGGGGTTATCCAGCGAGTTCACCAGAATCATGATGGTGCCTTTATCGGCAGCGAAACTGGCTTGGGAGATCAGGCAACTGGCAATAGCAGTTAACAGCAGGGTACGTTTTTTCATGGTGAGGTTCTCTCATTGTTATAGTGGGTCACGCAGGGTCAGCCGTTCTGGTGTTGGCGCGGCTTACCAGATGGTAAAGCCACCGTCGATCATCAAATCTGCGCCGGTGATCATGTCGCTGCCGTTGCTGGCGAAGAACAGCACCGCGGCGGCGATTTCGTCGGTATAGGCAAAGCGTCCCAGCGGGATCAGCTTTTTCATCTGCTCGCCCTTCTCACCGCGCCAGGCTTTTTCACCCATCGGCGTCAGTACCACGGTGGGCGATAAGGTATTGACGTTAATGCGATAGGGAGCGAACTCTTTGGCCATCACTTTGGTCATGCCGAGCAGACCGGCTTTGGCGGAGGTGTAAGCAACGTGGTTATCGATAGCGATGGAGGCGGCCTGCGACGCAATGTTGATGATTTTGCCGCCGTTACCGGCGCGCACCATGCGTTTACCGGCCGCCTGCGAGCAGAGGAAAGGACCGGTGAGATTGACGTCGATCTGCTTCTGCCACTCGGCAAAATCGGTTTCTAACACCGGTTGCAACATCACGTAGCCCGCGCAGTTCACCAGGATATCAATCTGACCGTAATGCTGTTCGACGCGATCAAATGCCGCTTCAACCGAGGCCGGATCGGTCACGTCGCAGCACACCAGCAGCACGCGATCGGCAGCAAATTGATCCTGCACGCCAGCCACTTTGTCACTTTCGAAGGGCGGATAGAGCAGCGCCAGCCGTGCGCCCTTCTCCAGCAGCATGGCATTACTGGCCATCGCAATCCCGCCCAGCCCGCCGGTGACTACCGCCACTTTGCCGGTTAAATCCTGCTCAATGTTCACGCCGTAGCGCAGGTTAACATCATATTCCCCACTCATCGTCTCTCTCCATAATGGTGTACGGCGGCGCTGGTTATTGCTGGCCGGGTTATCGTTTTTACACATATCATTTTCGAACAAAAATATAAGCTATCGATTAATAATGGTTTGTGGAGGAGATCAAATTTCATACAAATCGCAGCAATAAAAATTATCTTCATGATTTTGTTGAATTTGCAAAATTCGCCGCGTTCAGGACATGGAGCGAGCTGCTGACGGCTTTCTGCGAAATCAATCGCATAGCAAATGATGATTTTCATTCGAAAATGAATGTTTCTGGAAGCTACCTCGCAAATGGCCAAATCGCAGAGTAAAATCAGCTCGGGTTTCCTTATTGGCGAAACCCGACCGTGATTGGAAAGAGGGAGCATTTCGATTGAAAAGCAAAACTGAGCAGCTGGCAGATATGCAGCAGCGCCGTGAGAAGATTCTGGAGATGATCCGCGAAGACGGCACCGTCACGGTTAAAGCGCTGACCGATACCTTCGGCCTGACCGAAGCCACCATTCGCACCGACTTGCGCATGTTGCAGCAAGAGGGGCACGTACAGCGTTATCACGGCGGCGCCACGCTGATGACCGGCAAGCAGAATACCGGCGCGATGTTGCTGGAGCGTCAAACACATCTGGAAGAAAAACAGGCGATTGGTCGCCTTGCCGCGCAGCATGTGGAAAATGGCGACACGGTGATTTTCGATTCCGGTACCACCACCACGGCGATTGCCGAGGCGATCAGCCATATTCGTCGTTTATCGGTGATCACCACGGCGGTGAATATCGCGCTGAAGCTGGGCGGTGAGCCAGGCATCAATATTTTGCTGACCGGCGGCACTTTTAAGTTTCCGACGCTTTCGACTTCGGGTGAGAAAGCCGCCTCGTTTTTCGAAAACGTGCTGGCGGAGAAGCTGTTTCTTGCCACGGCCTGTATCTCGCCGCGTCTCGGTTTGAGCTTTCCCAGCGAGACCGATATCAAGGTGAAAATGGCGATGATCAATTCGGCTAACAGCGTGTATGTGGTGGCGGATTCCAGCAAGATCGATAAGGTGTCGATGTTCGCGCTGCCGTGCGACTGGAGCCATATTCACTATCTGATTACCGATAGCGGCATTTCGCCGGCGCAGGTCGCGGCGTTTGAGGCGTTAGGTGTGCAGGTGTTGGTGGCGCAGTCGGTGTTGACGCAGAAGCGCGCGGTGTAAGGAGCGGTGCGCGCTGTCCCTCACCCCGGCCCTCTCCCGCAAGCGGGCGAGGGAGACGCTGCCATATGCAGGCCCGAACGGTCCCTCTCCCACCTGTGGGAGAGGGTTAGGGTGAGGGCAAACGTGTTTAAAACCCTAAGCTATCCAGCAGGTCATCAACCTGATCCTGGTTCGCCACCACGCCGGGTGCATTGGCGTGGATCTGCGGACCGTTCAGCAGGCTGTTGCCCTCTTTACGCGCCGCGGCGTTGGCTTCTGGCATATTCTCCAGCAGCACCATCAATAGCTGACGCTCGATCTCCTGGATCACATCCATCATGCGCTTGATCACCTGACCGGTCAGGTCCTGGAAATCCTGCGCCATCATGATTTCGAGCAACTGCTTATTGGTGTACGACGTGTGTCCCGGAACGTCAGTCAGGAACTGGCGCGTATCCGAAACCAACTCGCGCGCATCTGTCAGTTCAATCGGATTTTCAAACCACGCATCCCAACGGCCTTTCAGCTGGTTGGCGCCGGCTTCCATTTGGTCCTGGTGTGGCTGCGCTGCTTCAACGCAGTTCAACGCACGTTCTGCCGCTTGCGCCGTCATTTGCACAACATAATCCAGACGATCGCGCGCATCAGGAATCGCTTCCGCCGCTTCAGCAATTGCCTGGTCTAACCCCAGCTCACGCAAACTGTCACGCAACATGCGCGTCAGTGAGCCGATGCGGGTAATAATGTCGTGTGCCGAGGCTTCTTCGGTTGATTTCGGAAGGTCGCTCATCACATCTCCTTACATACCCAGTTTTTCGAATATTTTGCCTAACTTCTCTTCCAGCGTGGCCGCCGTGAACGGCTTCACCACGTAGCCGCTGGCGCCCGCCTGCGCGGCCGCGATGATATTCTCTTTCTTCGCTTCCGCGGTCACCATCAGCACCGGCAGTTTGTTCAGCGTGGCGTCAGCACGGATGGTTTGCAGCAGCTCCAGACCGTCCATGTTCGGCATGTTCCAGTCGGAAACCACGAAATCAAAGCCACCGGCACGCAGTTTGGTCAGCGCATCGACGCCATCTTCTGCTTCTTCAACGTTATTGAATCCAAGCTCTTTCAGCAGGTTACGGACAATACGACGCATCGTATTGAAGTCATCCACCACCAAAAAGCGCATATTTTTATCAGCCATATCTACTCCCGTGTTGTCTCGTCCAGCAGGACGGGCTCGTTAAATTCGCAATGCCTGTCCGGCGCTAATTTTCGCCAGCATGTGCTGACTGATGTGGCCTAAATCGACCACTTCACTGGTGCCGCCCATCGCAATCGCTTCGCGCGGCATACCAAATACCACGCAGCTGGCTTCATCCTGCGCGATGGTCCAGGCGCCCGCGCGATGCATTTCCAGCATCCCGGCCGCGCCGTCGTTACCCATCCCGGTCAGAATCACACCCACCGCATTTCGTCCTGCGTGCACCGCCACCGAACGGAACAGCACATCCACCGATGGCTTGTGTCGGTTCACTGGCGGACCGTCATTCAGTTTCACCACATAGTTGGCCCCGCTTCGGCCCAGCTCCATGTGCATGGCGCCCGGCGCGATATAGGCGTGGCCGGGCAGAATACGCTCGCCGTCTTCCGCTTCTTTCACGGTGATTTGGCACAATTTATTCAGACGCTCGGCAAACGAGCGCGTAAAGCCTGGCGGCATATGCTGGGTAATCAGCAGCGCCGGGCTGGTCGCCGGCAGCGGCTGCAGCACATGGCGAATCGCCTCGGTGCCGCCGGTGGAAGAGCCGATGGCGATCAGCTTTTCACTGCTCAGCAACGGGCCGGCTTTCAACGTGACCGGCATCGGCGTGGAGGCACGCACATGCAGCTTGGCGCGCGCGGCGGCGCGGATCTTGTCAGCAATCATCTGGCTATACGCCAGCATGCCTTCGCGGATGCCGAGCTGTGGCTTGGTGACAAAATCCACCGCACCCAACTCCAGCGCGCGCAGCGTCACTTCTGAACCTTTACCGGTCAGCGAGGAGACCATCACCACCGGCATCGGACGCAGGCGCATCAGCTTCTCGAGGAAATCGAGGCCATCCATGCGCGGCATCTCCACATCCAGCGTCAATACCTGCGGGTTATACTGTTTGATTAAATCCCGCGCCACCAGCGGATCGGGCGCACTCGCGACCATCTCCATATCGGGATGGCTGTTGATGATTTCGGTCATCAACTGTCGCATCAGCGCAGAGTCATCCACGCACATCACGGTGATTTTGCTCATCGTCTTTCCTTGCTCAGTCCATAGACTGTCTGTCCACGCAGCCAGAACTCTTTGCTGATCTGACTAAAGTTCTCTGAATGCCCGGCAAACAGCAGACCGCCGGGTTTCAGCAGAGGCACGAAACGGCGCAGAATCTGTTCCTGCGTCTCTTTATCGAAATAAATCATCACGTTGCGACAGAAAATTGCGTCGAACGGACCCGGCAACGCCCAGTCGTGTGCCAGTAAATTCAGTTGCGTATAGTTCACCATGTTGGCGAGGTCGGAACGCACGCGCACCATACCTTCATGCGGACCGGTGCCGCGCAGGAAAAAGCGCTGCAGCTGCGACTGCGATAGCGTACGTAGCTCTTCCTGGCGATACACGCCGGCCACGGCTTTCTCGAGCACCTGGGTATCGATATCGCTGGCGTGAACCTGGAATTTACCCGGACCGGTGCCCAGCGTTTCCGCCAGCGTCATGGCGATGGAGTACGGCTCTTCGCCGGTTGAGGCGGCGGTGCTCCACACGCTGTAGTTACCCGTGCGCTTACGCGCATGATCCGCGAGGATCGGAAAGTGATGCGCCTCGCGGAAGAAAGAGGTCAGGTTGGTTGTGAGCGCGTTAATAAACGCCTGCCACTCCGCACTGTTTTGGTCTTGCTCCAGCAGCGCCAGATAGCGGCCAAAGTCATCAATATTCAGCATGCGCAGACGACGCACTAAACGGTTGTAAACCATCTCGCGTTTGTGATCGGCCAGCACAATGCCCGCGCGCTGATAGATCAGCTGGCTAATGCGACGAAAATGCGTATCTGAGAGCGGTAACCGCTGCACCATTTGCGAGAGCAGCGTGGTCGCTTCACTTTGATCCAATAACGTCGATTTCTTCATTTCAGGTCACCCGGCAACAAACTGTTTAAATTGTGATACTGCGGTTGCTACTGTGCTGCCAGTCGCGCCATTCTCATGGGCCGCCTTGCGGCGGCCACAAGGATTAAAAGGTTTCCCAGTTATCGTCAGTGCTACGTGCGCCTGCCGGTGCCAGTGCTTTTGGCGTGCCGGAACGCAAATTTTTTGCCGCTGTAGATACGTTAACGGCCTGAACGACAAATTCTTTACCGATATTGAACACCGCAACCGACTGTTTCAGTCGGCTGGCCTGATCTTCCAGCGCGGCCGCCGCCGTTGCCGACTCTTCGACCAGCGCGGCGTTCTGCTGCGTCACGCGATCCATCTCGTTCACCGCCAGACCGACCTGATCGATACCACGGCTCTGCTCGTCCGACGCCGAGGCAATTTCGCCCATGATGTCGGTGACGCGCGTGACCGCATTCACGATGTTGGTCATGGTTTCCCCGGCGCTCTCCACCAGCACGGAACCGGTGTTGACACGGCTGACCGAATCCTCGATCAATCCTTTAATCTCTTTCGCCGCCTGCGCGCTGCGCTGTGCCAGACTGCGCACCTCGCCCGCTACCACGGCAAATCCACGTCCCTGCTCACCGGCGCGTGCCGCTTCTACCGCAGCGTTCAGTGCGAGGATATTGGTCTGGAAGGCAATGCCGTCGATCACGCTGATGATGTCAGCGATTTTCTTCGAGCTGCCGGTGATCTCTTTCATGGTAGTCACCACGCCATCCACCACTTTGCCGCCCTGCTGCGCGGTCTCCGAGGCGGTGAGCGCCAGCTGTGACGCCTGACGGGCATTTTCGGCGTTCTGCTTCACCGTGGCGGTTAACTGCTCCATGCTGGCAGCGGTCTCTTCCAGCGAAGCCGCTTGCTGCTCGGTACGCGAGGAGAGATCGTTGTTGCCCATGGCGATTTCACTCGCACCGGTGTAGATCGCATCGGAACCGTCACGCACGGTACGCACCGTCCGCGCCAGCTCTTGCTGCATCTCTTGCACCGAGGTGAGCAGCTCGCCCATCTCGTTGCGCACCGTGATCTCCACCTGCTGCGTCAAATCGCCACGCGCGATGTGACGAATGTGCTCGATGCTCTGCTTCAGCGGACGGATCAGCACCGTACGCATGCCGCTCCACACCAGCGCAATCACCAGCAAGGTCACCAGCAGCGTGCCGACCACCAGCATGATGGATTGGTTATACGCCGCCTCATTGGCTGCAATGCCCTGATTGGCGAGCACAATGTTGTAGCTCAACCATTCGTTGTAATCCTTAGCAAACTTGTCCTGGAATCCCTGCGTCGGCTGATCGACAAATCCTTTGAAATTTCCACTACTGAGGAAATCGATCAACTCACCCAATGCTCCGCGATAGGCGTTGTAGTTGGCCTGTAGCGTCAGCACGTTCTCGGCCTTTTTGCCCTTTTCAGACAGGTTGGCGTTAAATTCGGCAAAACCCTCATCAGCGTGCTTCAACTCCTCACTCGCCAGCGCCACCAGATCTTTCACGGTTGCGCCTGAGCCAGCCTGCTGACTGTCCAGCAGGTAACGGATCCCCGCACGGTTCAGCGTGTTACGCGCCTGAACCAGCGATACCCATGAGGTGCCCATTGCCCGCTGCAGCGTGCTAAGACGCTGGTTATAGGCAAAATTTTCTTTATCGGCTTTGACCGTGGAGTAGAACACTCCACCGGAGAACAGCTGCAGTAAGGCAAACAGCGCCAGCACGCACAGCAGGCCGGATACAACACGAATACGACTAAACATAAACACCTCATTGGTTGGCGGATCGCCTCTGTTATCGGCTTTTCTGAGGGGATCTTTATGTGTGTTCGCAGGGGTTGGACCAGCGGGGGGTTGATGGGTGCTCGCTGTCCCTCATTCTAACCCTCTCCCGCAGGCGGGAGAGGGAATTGATCGAGCTAACATATGGCAGCGTCTCCCTCTCCCGTTTACGGGAGAGGGCCGGGGTGAGGGGAAGCAACTCAGAACTTAAAACGTCTCCCAGTTACCGTCACTCACCGGCGCGGCAGCCGCTTTACGCGGTGCGCTGGCGATCTGGCGCACCGTGCTCGCCTTCGGTTGCGCCTGTGCGGCGCGCGGAATGCGGAACACCGATACCGACTGGCTCAGGCGGCTCGCCTGCTCTTCCAGTGATGCGGCGGCGGCGGCGGACTCTTCCACCAGCGAGGCGTTCTGCTGGGTGACGCGGTCCATCTCGGTCACCGCTTGTCCCACCTGATCGATACCACGGCTCTGCTCATCCGATGCCGAGGCGATTTCGCCCATAATATCGGTGACGCGCGTAACGGCGCCGACGATATCGTTCATGGTTTCTCCGGCGGTGCCGACCAGCTGCGAGCCGTTGTTGACGCGGTTCACCGAGTCTTCGATCAAGCCTTTAATCTCTTTCGCCGCCTGCGCACTGCGCTGCGCCAGGTTACGCACTTCACCGGCCACCACAGCAAATCCACGGCCCTGTTCACCGGCACGCGCCGCTTCTACCGCCGCGTTCAGCGCCAGGATATTGGTCTGGAAGGCGATGCCATCGATCACGCTGATAATGTCGGCGATCTTCTTCGAGCTGCCGGCGATATCCTGCATGGTACGCACCACGCCATCGACCACCTCGCCACCTTTGCGTGCGGTATCGGACGCGCTGAGTGCCAGCTGCGACGCCTGACGCGCATTCTCGGCATTCTGTTTCACCGTCGCGGTGAGCTGCTCCATGCTGGCCGCCGTCTGCTCCAGCGAGGCGGCCTGCTCTTCGGTACGCGCCGACAGATCGTTATTCCCGGCGGCGATTTCGCTGGCGCCGGTGAAAATCGCATCGGAACCGTCACGTACATTGCCCACGGTGCTGACCAGCGACTGCTGCATTTCATGCAGGCTTCCCGCCAGCTGGCTCATTTCGTTGCGCCCTTCCACCACGATATTTTGCGTGAGATCGCCCGCAGCAATATGGCGAATATGCGCCAGCAGCTGATGCAGCGGCTGAATCAGCACGCTACGCAGGCCGAACCAGCAGCCAATGATCACCGCAATCACCACCAGCGCCACCGACGCCAGCAGCCACATCATGGTGTGGAAGGCGCGCTGATTCTGCGCCACGCCTTCTGTCGCCAATATGCTTTGCTCCGTCCGCCACTCTTCGTAAGTGGCTTTCATCGCGACCTGTTTAGCTTCGATGTTCTGCGCAAACATGCCTTGCAGATCGTTGGCTTTCAGGCGATCCAGCATCGCTTTCAACCCGTCGTTGAAAGCGGCGTAGTTCGCTTCCAGCTTATCGCGCAACGCGTCTGGCAAGCCCGGCGTGGCTGGCAAGTCGTAGTAGCGTTGATAGTGGCCGGCAGCCACATTGAGTTGTTTTTCCGTCTGGGCGATTAAGGCACTCAGCTGACCGCCATTCGACTGCGCGGCCATGGTGCCCTGCATACGCAACATGGCGCGGTTGAGTACGGTGCGGGTTTGGTTCAGTTCAATCCAGGCGTCTGACATCGCGCCAACGTTGTTGGAGGAGATCTGCGCTACCGCAAACGCCTCTTTATCTTTTTGTAAGGCGGACCAGAACAGGCCACCCGACAGTAATTGTAAAGCGCCAAACACCAGCAATACGGCGATTAAACTGGTCACTACATTGATTCGTTTTAACATGGGATCTCCAGGGATGCGTTTCGGCTCCCCCAGTTATCGACCGGCAATCTGAATTTTTCAGGGTGCTTGAGCTACTTTACGAATTAAAACTCTGCGTTTACGCATGATTGCAGTGTTTTATAACTAAAGAAATTAACAGTAAAAAAAATGCGCCTTTATCGGGTGAGCGATAAAGGCGCATTGGGTGGTGCGGGTTGTCCCTCACCCTAACCCTCTCCCACTGTACAGTCCGGGGACATGGTAAACAGGTGTTCGGGGACATGGTGAACACTTTTTAACATCCTTTACCCATGGTGATCGACTTTTTCTTCAGGTCGATCACCCCCACTTTTGTGCTGTACCACCATACCTCGTAGCACCCGTCT
>NZ_PJRT01000004.1 GCF_002858935.1 Pantoea endophytica
ATCGGCAGCGTCTACGCCGATGCCGCTACCGGTGCGTGGAGCTGGCAGTTCACCGGTACCGATAAGTTCACCGAAGGCATGCATACGCTGACCGTGCAGGCCGTCGATCCGGCGGGCAACACCTCAGTGCTGTCTGAAAGCTTCGTCATCACCGTGGATACGCAGATTGCCAAGCCGGTGCTGGCCACCGTCATCGATTCGGTAACCGGCGGCACGGTCGGCCCGATTATTAATGACGGCACCGGCCTGACTAACGATGCGCGTCCGCTGCTCAGCGGCAGCGCTGAGAAAGGCAGTCTGGTCACGATTTACGACGGCACGACGGCGGTGGGCAGCGTTTATGCCGACATCACCACAGGCGTGTGGAGCTGGCAGTATTCCGGTGCCGATAAGTTTGACGAAGGCGCGCATACGCTGACCGTGCAGGCCATCGACCCGGCGGGTAACATCGCCACCGGCACCGATACATTCGCGCTGAATGTCGATAGCCAAGCTGATGCTGCCAAAAATGTTACGCTGGAAGGCCCAGTTCCCACACTAAGCGGCCCAGATGGCAGTGTAGAAGCCCATGCGGTGGTGCTCATCATGGATGGCACCACTCAAATTGGCTCTGCGCAGGCGGATGAAAATGG
>NZ_PJRT01000005.1 GCF_002858935.1 Pantoea endophytica
TTACGCTGGAAGGCCCAGTTCCCACACTAAGCGGCCCAGATGGCAGTGTAGAAGCCCATGCGGTGGTGCTCATCATGGATGGCACCACTCAAATTGGCTCTGCGCAGGCGGATGAAAATGGCAAGTGGACATGGAAATCTGACTCGGCGCCCGTTAGTGGCGATCGCACTTTCAGCGTAGTGGTTCAGGATGCAGCCGGAAATCTGAGCGAGAACAACCCAAGCTTTGGTCTGAAAACCAACGTCACCGACTTTACTAATGATGATATGGATGGCTGGGTATTAAGGGATCACGCAACGAATACTAAATTCAGTGTTCCAGGCCAGCTTTCGATTGATACACCGACAACCTTAGTGGATCAAAGCGGTGACTTCTTATGGAAGGACATTATTGTTAAAGCGGGAGAAACTTATCACTTTAGCTTCGATGTATATAATGCCCTGAACTTAGCCAACGGTATTCTGGGTGTCAATTTCAACGGGGATAATGTAATTCCTCCTACGTCGCTCGACACCATCGGGCAGTGGATTACGCTGTCCGGTTCATGGACTGCAACCGCGGATGGTTCGGTGCGTATTACCATGTTTAATAATCAGTCCGAAAACTGGGGCAATGATTTCAGTCTGGATAATCTGATTCTTTCTCATGAATATACCCCCGCGGCGAACCCAGTATTCATTTACGATCAGGGATCATTAAGCATCAACCTCGATGAGCAGCATCTCGATTTTTCTCAGCTAAGTATTGATACTGATGAGATCAATCATGTGGAGCTGGAAGGACACGGCAATAATACCCTCGCCCTGTCGCTGGGTGACGTTCATTCATTGGGAGGCGACGACCTGTTCCTCAACGACGGTATGACGCAGATGATGATCACCGGTAATGCTGGCGACGTGGTGAACCTTTC
Source organism: Pantoea endophytica (assembly GCF_002858935.1). Taxonomy (GTDB): domain Bacteria; phylum Pseudomonadota; class Gammaproteobacteria; order Enterobacterales; family Enterobacteriaceae; genus Pantoea; species Pantoea leporis. The sequence goes on from NZ_PJRT01000005.1 coordinate 911, forward strand.
TGACCTGCTGCCGGATGGCTCGGACGTGGGCGACTGGAACAACGCAGGCGACATCATCGTGGGCGGCGTGACCTATCAGGTTTATCAGCACTCCGGTCTGGATGCCGACCTGCTGGTGCAGCAAAACGTCACGGTTAACCTCGATAACCACTGATAGTTAAATCCTGCTCAACCCCCTCAAAACCCGCCTTCTGGCGGGTTTTTTTGCCCTGTACTTTTCATCCCAGACCCGGCCTGGCTTTTTTTCCTCAGCTTTTTCGCACAATTCACTTCAGTTACGGCGTGGGAATTTTCCCCGCCCTCTCAGTGCATTTTATTTTCTTACTTTATTGAGGTCAGTTATGAGTACACCTATCAACGTCATCATCGTGGAAGGCAAAAACATCACCGGCAGCGCAGAGCTTGCGCAGGCCGCTAACGGCGCACCGGTGCGCATGAAAGCCGTCAAAGGCGCTAAATTCCTCTTCACCAGCGGCAAAGACGGCGCGGTGAACGAGCACATCATCGTCAAGCGCGCGGGTAAAAACCTGCAGGTGTTTCTCGATAACAACGACGACCAGCCCGCGCTGATTATTGAAGATTACTACGGCAATCAGGCTGAACTCGCCGGCATGGGCAGCGACGGCCAGTACCACACCTTCATTACCGAAGGCACCGACTCGCAGGCCTTTATGATGCTGGAAGACGGCGCGGCCACCCCGCTGCTGATGAGCAGCAGCGCCACCGCCGGCCTCAGCGGCCTGAGCCTGGCAAGCGCAGCCGCGGGCGGCATGTCCATGGGCTGGATGATTGCCGGCGCCATCGGCGGACTGCTGGCGCTTGGCGGCGTGGCTGCCGCAGCGGGCGGCGGCGGTGGCGGTAAAGGCGGTGACGATAACCCGCCTGAGCCTGCCCCTGCTCCCGCGCCGGTTGATATGAACAGCTTCACCCTCACCGACGGCGTCGGCAGCGTCGGCGGACCGGTCAGCGCCGGCGGCACCACCGACGACGCGCGCCCGGTCATGGCCGGCTGCGGCACGCCCGGCAACGTCGTGCGCATCTATGACAACGGCCAGCTGATTGGCAGCACCGTTATCGACGACAGCGGCCGCTGGCAGTGGCAGCCGGAAAGCAACCTCGCCGCCGGTCAGCACGACCTCAGTTTCTCTGAAGTGAACCATGACGGCGTCGAAGGCGAGCGCTCACCGGGCTTTGGATTTGAGCTTGACCTCACCGCCCCGGCGCGCGTCTCTGATTTGGTTATCGCCGACGGCGTAGGCGCCTCGCAGGGCGCCATTGCCGCCGGCGATACCATCAATGACCGCAGCCCGATCTTCTCCGGCAAGGCCGAGGCCGGCGCCACCGTGGAAATCCGCGACAACGGCGAGCTGATCGGCAGCGCGCTGGTCGGCGCCGACGGCAGCTGGAGCTTCACCCCTTCCCCGGCGCTGGCCAACGGCGAGCACAACTTCACCGTTATCGTGGTCGACCCGGCTGGTAACGCCGGCCTGCCGGTGGGTCTCGGCCCGGTGATCATCGACGACACGCTGGTTGACGTGCCAGCCTTCGGCGAACTCACCGACGGCAACGGCAACCCGTTGCAGCCCGGCGGCGCCTACAACACCAACCCGATGCACATGGGCGGCAACGGCAATCCCGGCGACATCGTCACCATCATCCGCAACGGCCAGCCCGCCGGCTCCGCGGTGGTCGGTGACAACGGCGAGTGGCAGTTTGAGCTGGTGATCCCCGAAACCGACCAGGGCGAGCAGGTTATTGGCCTGATTGTGACCGCGCCGTCAGGCGAAGAGCTGGGCCGCTCCGAAGACTTCAGCTTTGAATTTGACACCACGCCGCCGGCCACGCCGTCAATGGATGACGTCAGCGTCACCGACGGCAGCGGCAACCCGCTCACCGCCGACGACGTGACCAACGTCAGCGATCTGGTGTTCAGTGGCAGCGCGGAAGAAGGCGATCTGGTTAAGCTGTATGACGGCGACAAACTGATTGGTTCTGCGCTGGTGGGTGCGGATGGCAGTTGGTCGATCCCGGTCTCCGATCTGGAGGGTGGCAGCCACGACTTCCGCACCGAGATCACCGATCCGGCGGGCAACGTCAGCGAAAAATCCGACGGCTTTGGCCTCGAAGTGGACTTTACGCCGCCGGCGCAGACATCGGCTGACGTGACCGACGCGGCGGGCAATCCGGTCGCCAGCGGCAGCGCGGTGAACGGTGACCTGACCTTCCGCGGCACCGGCGAGCCGGGCGACACCGTTTACCTGCGGGACGGCGGCAATCTGGTGGGTACCGCAGTCATCGACGCCAGCGGCAACTGGAGCCTGGTGGCGAACATGACCGAAGAGCGCGACTACGCGTTCCAGACCGAAGTAAAAGATCCGGCGGGCAACAGCAGCGGCCTGTCTGAAGCAATTGAATTCAACTTTGATATCACTAAACCGACTACGCCTATCGCGCCTGGAGTCGGCCTGCAGGATGGTAGCGCCATCACCGATCCCGCTATCAATCAGTCGGATATCCGCCTGAATGGGCAGACCGAAGCGCACGCCACCGTCATCATTTATGACGGCAGCACGCCAATTGGCAGCGTGACGGCGGACGAAAACGGCGCATGGTCATTTGACTATACCCTGACGCAGGAGCGGGAATACACCTTCCGCAGCGAGGCAGTAGACAGCGCCGGCAACGTTAGCGACCGCTCAGACAGCACCACCATCAGTTATGATGTGACGCCACCGGATACAGTCAGCATCATCGGCGTTGAAAAAAATAACGGCGATGCCATCAGTGACGGCGGCTACAGCAACGACAAAAATCCGCTGTTCCGTGGAACTGGCGCGCACGGCGACCTCGTTTATCTGGTCGATGACATCAGCGGTCAGACATTGGGATCGGCGCTGGTGGATGAGAACGGCAACTGGAGTATTACACCTGATGCAGCGCTGGATGACGGGGCACTGACGCTGCGAATTGATGCTAAAGATCCGGCGGGCAATACCGCCACCGGCACCGATACATTCGCGCTGAATGTCGATAGCCAAGCTCCTGATGCTGCCAAAAATATTACGCTGGAAGGCCCAGTTCCCACACTAAGCGGCCCAGATGGCAGTGTAGAAGCCCATGCGGTGGTGCTCATCATGGATGGCACCACTCAAATTGGCTCTGCGCAGGCGGATGAAAATGGCAAGTGGACATGGAAATCTGACTCGGCGCCCGTTAGCGGCGATCGCACTTTCAGCGTGGTGGTTCAGGATGCAGCCGGAAATCTGAGCGAGAACAACCCAAGCTTTGGTCTGGAAACCAACGTCACCGACTTTACTAATGATGATATGGATGGCTGGGTATTAAGGGATCACGCAACGAATACTAAATTCAAGGTTCCAGGCCAGCTTTTGATTGATACACCGACAACCTTAGTGGATCAAAGCGGTGACTTCTTATGGAAGGACATTATTGTTAAGGCGGGAGAAACTTATCACTTCAGCTTCGATGTATATAATGCCCAGAACTTAGCCAACGGTATTCTGGGTGTCAATTTCAACGGGGATAATGTAATTCCTCCTACGTCGCTCGACACCATCGGGCAGTGGATTACGCTGTCCGGTTCTTGGACTGCAACCGTGGATGGTTCGGTGCGTATTACCATGTTTAATAATCAGTCCGAAAACTGGGGCAATGATTTCAGTCTGGATAATCTGGTTCTTTCTCATGAATACACCCCCGCGGCGGACCCCGTATTCATTTACGATCAGGGATCATTAAGCATCAACCTCGATGAGCAGCATCTCGATTTTTCTCAGCTAAGTGTTGATGCTGATGAGATCAATCATGTGGCTCTGGAAGGACACGGCAATAATACCCTGACCCTGTCGCTGGGTGACGTTCTTTCATTGGGAGGCGACGACCTGTTCCTCAACGACGGTGCTTCACAGATGATGATTACCGGCGACGCTGGCGACGTGGTGAACCTCTCTGACCTGTTGCCGGATGGCACCGATACCGGCAACTGGAACATCGCGGGCGACGTTATCGTGGGCGGCGTGACCTATCAGGTGTATCAGCATTCCGGTCTGGATGCCGACCTGCTGGTGCAGCAGAACGTTACGGTTAACCTCGATAATCACTAATGATTTCATTCTGCTGATAATTGCCAAACCCGCCTTCATGGCGGGTTTTTTTCGCCTTGAATTTAATTGATAACATAATCGCTCTAACAATTCATCCGAGACCTGGCTTGTCGTGGTAGTGCGGTATTATGGGCAAAATACACAGACTTTTCCCACTTTAATTAATTCGGAGAATCCCATGTTCTGCTGCCCTACTGCTTATGACCATTCTGCTGCCGCCCGCAAAGAGAAGTTTTTGTCTTCGGTATTGTTTATTCGATTGAAGGCGGATTCACATCTGGATACCCGCGCCTGTCTTCATCTTCCTTACGCTAAAGCGCCGAGTGACAGTCTGGTCGCGATGCCTGATAGCGATGAAGCGCCTTTTATGCTGGGTCAATTGCCCCCTATTTTTTGGATGTAAAACCCATTTCCTCTGGCTGAACATTCAAAAACCAAGACCCAACCAAGACCTGGCCTGACGGCTAACATGCTTATTTTTAGTACAATTTACGATGATTGCAGGTGTCCATTGCGCCTGTTTTATTCGTTTGTGAGGCTAAAAAATGGCACGAAATATTCAACACTCTCAGCGCTCAGCATCTCCCCTGCAACACGAGGCAGAAGAGGAGCTAATTGCATTACATTCCGATAACGAAAGTTCGCTCGACGAGCTTGAATTTAGAGAGCGTCATGGTGAACATTACACGCTTCGTCACCATCTTAGTGGCTGCGCGCAAACTTTATACACCGTCGATTTCGCTCAAGATTTTCAAGCAACCGTTATGGAACCAAACCAACCTTTATTCATTCCTAAAGGTGATAGTGCCACGATGACACTGAATGCTGGCTCACAGGCACCCGTTGTCGAGCCTGTTACTGCCGCGTCGCAGCCAATATCCGCAGAAGCATCAACTACGCCAATCGTAGGGCATTCCATCGATAATGAATCCCCAACAATTCAGCTCACCGCCGCGCATGCGGAAACGGACGTTGTGACTCAAAACCTTTCGCCTCTTTCACCCGACGATAGAACAACAATAAATTCATCTGAAGTCTCCTCCAGTAAAACCTTTGTCGAGACTAACGCGCTCCCCCTTTCACTCATCACCGATTTTAATGATGGCACGCTAGGCGGCTGGAGCCTGGGCGGCGATTTAAGTGTTGATCAAGTATTGGAAGGCGGTCAGTTGCATTTCTCTGCTGACAATCTGGCAGAGGGTCAACCGGTGTTATCGCAATCAATGGCGCTGGTTGCTGATCAAAGCTATCAATTTCAGATGTCAGTTCACACCGCAGATGGCTCCCAGCCTTCGCAGTTCATGTTGAACGTTAACGGTGAAGCACATCCTATGGATGCGGTGCGTGACGGCGACAATTACATCCTGCGTGTTGCATTTATGGCTCCCCATGTCGGAAACGCAAGCTTGTCGATCGTGCCAGTGGGTGATATGAAAGGCGGCTCTGATGTCTGGCTGGATGACGTGATAGTCATGCCGGTTGCGCCACAAGTTGGCTTGCCGATAGAGATGAGTTTAATGCTGGCAGAGCCGACCTTTGATTTCGCCCAACTCGAGAGTGAGCCATCGCCACCAACTGCTCCAGCCATCCACCCTATTGCATTGTCGATGGTGCTGCAGAATGTCGAGCCATCATTGTTCGCTGAGATAGAGCACGCTGTGATGCCAACTTCTGAATCTGTGTTATTAAATGCAGAAGCGGTGATGGATGTTTCACATAACATGGAAGCAAATTCATCAGATATGCCGATGATTTTCGCTGAGACAGCACAGATTGAGCCACTGCAATTGGGTCCAGACTTTACTTAAAAAAAAGCCTGTCTAAGACAGGCCTTTTTATCTGAAATATTAGCGGAATAAATCATCGCGATATTTAAACAATTCCAAATCTGAACTAAGTCCTAATTTTTTCATGCCGGTTTGCTTATGGCCACTAATGGTTTTACGACTGCGTTTTAGCTTGGCCGCAATTTCGATGATTTCCATACCATCCAGATAACAGCGAATCACTTCGGCTTCACGCTGGGTCAAAAGTTTACTGAGTTCAGCAATCGGCGCAGCCTCTCCAGTTGGCTCAGATCCATCGAATAGGCTTTCATCGCGTTTGCGTGTTGGCACCATGGAGAGCGCAATCGCGACGTCTGAGGGCATATAGCGCTGACCGCTTGACACCATTCGAATAGCACTGAAATAAGCTGGGGCATCTTCACGTTTACCGATATAGCCTTTAATACCGGCTAAAAAGGCGGCGCGAATCACCGCAATACTTTCAATAGACGAGGAGAGCAATATTTTCAGTTCAGGGTAGTGCGCACGTAGCTGTTTTATCAAAGATAAACCGTCAAGCTCATCTGGATTGAGAATGTAATCCAGAATCAGCACATCAACGCTGTTGTTACGGAGAAATGCTTGAAGATCACGACTGTGACCAAAACTGCCTACCACTTCCATATCTGCTTCAGAGGCAGTCACAACTTCCAGCGAGCGGCGGGTAATAGGATGGTCATCAAGCAGTGCAATACGAATCTTCTTTGTATTAAAAAGTGACATAGTTTGCCTCTGAACAGGTCAGCACGACATGGCGTGCGGTTAATTTGATGAGTTCAGTCTGACGTCGTAGCAAGACAATTCCTACCAGCCAGGTCTTGGATGGACTAAAAGTGAGAAAACTCAGCTAACCAGGACACTGCCTGGCGCACTGTTTATCTTAGTCAGAAATAATGCTTAGGCTGAAAAAATGTGAAGTAAAACTTTACTGCACCAGGAATCATCTGATCAGATATTTACCACTATGCTGTAAAAATATTGTTGTTACCATGGCAATTTGCTCATCTATTTTGACGAGATGTCAAACCTCTAGAATCAGGATAATGTTTTGAATAAGCGCGTAAGAACTATTCACGTTGTAACGTTTATCACTTCTTTTATGTTCAGTGGATGGTTACACGCTGCGGAACTGCTGCTGCATCCGCGTATTCAGGTGAATACACCGCATGTCACCCTCAGCGATGATGTACAAGCATGGCTAAAAGATAACGCGCAAATTGATGTCGGTGTTTGGGGCCCCTCTCATCCCCCCATTGGCGATGGCATGAACTATGGGCTGTATCAGGGCATCGCAGCTGATTACCTTGCCATGCTGGAAAATAGCCTCCAGGTTAAATTTGTCCTGCACTATTATCAGGACAGCAATGACGCGATGGCAGCACTGGGCCGCCATGATATTGATATGGTTGCGATGTGGAACCCGACGCGCTGGCCAAGCTCTGCCGCCAAAGCGTCCGCGCCATGGTTGCTCGATAAGTCGGTAGTCATCACACGCGATAACGATGATGCAACCACCTCATCTCTTGAAAATTTATCCTTGGGTGTCATTCCTGACGGTATGAATGCCGTCCAGTTGCGCGAAAACTATCCAGGCAGCCTGCTGCGCTATTTCAAAGATTTTGATCAAGCCATGAATGCGGTTTCCTATGGACAAATCCATTCACTTTGGCTGAATAAAAACACTGCCGACTACCTCATGCGCTATCAGCACATGACGGGACTCAAAACCACCCCCAGTACCGCCCTGCCCAATCTAAATTTAAGTTTTGGCGTGGACCGACAGCTCCCGCTGTTGCTATCAGCCATTGATAGCACCTTGCAACAGATGCCATTAGTGTCACGCATGCGTATCGCTACCGGTTGGGGGCTGAATCGCGAGGCGGTCATTACGCGCAACCCGCTGGGCCTTACCGTACAAGAAGAGCGTTGGCTGCACACCGACAAACGCATTCAAGTCATTATTGATAGCCGCCGGCCACCCATCAGCTTCCTAAAAAATGGTGTGCCTGCTGGTTTAATTGTCGACATGCTTGATACCCTGACACAACGCTACGGCCTTAATTTCAGGTTATTAGTTGCCGATGACAAAAATTCGATTATGTCATTGCAGCAATCGTATCCCGATGCGCTTCAGGCCAATAACTGGTTGTTAGCAGGATTAGCAGAACCTGAAGAGAATGCAGCATTGCGATCAACCTTAATGACCTCGCCAATGGTGGTGGTGATGCAGCAATCAAATGGCCGACCCGATTCCTTTGATAATCTCAAAGGCGAAAGAATAGCCATTAATCGCGACAATCCATTGGTATCCTGGCTGCAAACCTGGTATCCCTCGATTGAATTATCGCTCACTGATGACTTATATCAGGCGACAGAGTTGTTACGCAGCAACCGGGTACGGGGATTTATCGCGCCGCAAATCGTTGCGCGCTACCTGGTTGATTCCGAGGGTGACAATGAATGGCAGATTGCTATATCGGTACCGATCTCAACAGCGCACCTTGTGATTAATGCCGATCACTCGCCCTCTATTCCTCTACAGATTATTAATAAAGCCCTGGCTGATTTGCCGCCAGAAAATGTGATTGAGCTTACAACCTCATGGCATCAACGTAATAACTCCCTTGTACCGGGCGTAAGTGATAGGCAACTCGGCTTAACTCTGGTTTCTGGCAGCGTCGCGGCACTCACTTTATTAATTAGCACTCTGTGGATACGCCGCTTACGCGCCGCGCTTAAACGTGGAAAGCAAGCTAAGGAAGCTTTAACTGATCAATACAATTTCACTCGCGCGCTGATCGACAATGCGCCCGTGGCCTTGTATGTGCGTGATACAGAAGGCCGACTGATGGATTGCAACCAGCACTGGAGTGACACTGTCAAACTTGACGGTCAGCAACACAAAGGGATACGCATCACCGAAATTAGCAGCATGGATGCGGAAACCGCTGTAAAACTTGAAAAGCAATATCAGCAAGCACTGAAAAAAGGTGAGCCGCAACTGTGGTCCGGACCTTTTCTCTTCGATGATGAACAGCATTATCTTGAAGGGTGGACGGTGCCCTGGCGCGATAATCGCGGTGAAATTGGCGGTTTAGTCGGCGGCTGGCTGGATGTTACAGAGAAAGAGGCACTGATTGCCGGTTTAAAACAGGTTAAAGAGGATTTGGAGCAGGCTAATCGCAGTAAAGCGGCATTTATGCAAACCATGGGTCATGAAGTTCGGACCCCATTGAATGCCATGATCGGCTTACTGGAATTTGAAATACAGAATCAGCAGCAGGGTGAACCAACGGGTGAAAACTTACCGCTAATCTGGGAGTCAGCGGGAAATTTATTGTCTTTGATAGGTGATGTCTTTGATATTTTCCGCGCGGATAATCTGACGCTGCGCGGTATGGTGCGTAGCGTGAATCTGCCGCAGCTGATTGAGAGCACAGTGGCTTTATATCGTCAGCAGTTGGAAGAAAAAGGACTCACGCTGGAGGTTGAGACAGCACTCAATACACCGCGCTTTGAAGCTGATTCCCTGTTAATTATTCGTATTTTCTCAAGCCTTTTACGTAATGCCATTAAGCATAGCCAGGGAAGAATCATCTCCGTTGCGGTGTATCAGGGACGGCAGGATGACGATGAAAACGTTCCTCTGGTAATTGAAGTCTCCAATGAAGGAGAAATCAATGCGGACGATCAGCGGGTTGCAGAGCCAGAAAATGTAAAAACGGGCTGGCAAGAAACGGGTATGAATTTGTCAGCTTGCCAGGTAATGGCAAGTGCAAACGGTGCAGAATTGAGTATTGAAAGCGATGCTGATGAAGGTACAACCATCAGCTTTTATTTTAACGCCAAACCCTCTTTGGATAGTCGCCCGACCACGCAACCGCAAGCGGCGAGAGTATTGAACATCTTGATTGTCGACGATTATCCGCCAGGTCGTCGCGCATTGCAGCAGCAACTCGAAGGCTGGGGACATCATACTTTGCAAGCTAACAACGGCGAACAAGCGCTGGAATTATGGCAGCAGCAAGGCGCAACGCTGGATCTCATCATTACTGACTGCACTATGCCCGTCATTGATGGCTTTAGTCTTACAAGATTGATACGTGAAGAAGAGCAACGCCTTGAAATGCCTGCTTTGCCCATCTTTGGCCTTACCGCTATGACGGGTTTTGAAATTACCACGCGATGCCTGTCTGCCGGCATGAATGAATGTCTGATAAAACCGCTCTCTCCTGCCGCTTTACTAACGGTACTGCAACGCTATTTCAGCGAGCTCAATCCGATAAACGTTACAGCGCAGAAATCAATAACAGATGACCCTGAAACATTGCGCGAGATGATGCAGATAAATGTTGAGGATGAAGCGCAATTGCGCGATGCGCTAGCAGCACAAGATTTTGTGCACGTGGGGCGTGTAGCGCACCGCCTCAAAGGCGCAGCAACATTATTTCATGATGAACAATTTTACTCTTCTTGCGAGGCCGTGGAAAAAGCCTGTGGGCAGCATCTCACGGCAGAGGTAATTGAATCCCTTGCGGAAACACTTTTCAAGGAACTCGAACGAACAAAAGTAATACTGAACAGGAAGTTAGAATAAAAGGTTTTCAGGACTGTTTCTGCATTATATTGAAAAATTTCAACCGACCCAGGAAGGGTCCTGTATTTATTATCACTGGAATATGTTTGGCTATTAGAGAGCCAACATGAGGACAAGGCTATGACCAAAAAAATTGTTATCTATGATAACAATCCGGTATTGATCGCCGGACTTAAACATTTATTAACTCAACAAAATTTTGAGGTGGTAGGTGGCACAACTGACCCAGATGAACTGATTCGCGCGATTTTATTATTAAGTCCTGATTTTGTCATCATGGATCCGTCATTAATGAAAGAGGAGTATCTGACCAAGCTGTGTAAAGTAAAAAGCCTTTTAAAAGGTATCCAGATTGTTATCTTTGCCAGCTCCGAGAGTGTGTATCATATTCTTCGCGGACATCGTCTAATCTGGATGGCCTATCTCAGTAAAAGTCAGCCTCTGGATGAACTGTTTGATATCTTGCGCAAGCCGCCACAGCACCGCTCGCTGCTAATTGATATTCAGCATGAGAGGTCAAACGACCATTTCACATCCCAGGCTGCGTCACTGTTACGCAGCCTGACTGGACGTGAAATGCAGGTGTTACGTGAAATTGGTGCAGGAAAAACGAATAAAACCATCGCGAACGAGATGAGTCTCAGTAATAAAACCATCAGTACATACAAGCGTAATATCATGGATAAATTTAAGACTAATGATGTCCGAGAAATTATGGATATTGCACGCCGCCATGGTTTTTAAATAACAGGGCGGCGGCATCAATAAAGTGATTATTGCCAGGGAAATGCCTGTTCCGCTCTGCTAATATTTTTATTTTTCCGAAGCCACGTTAGCAAGCCAACTTTCAATCTGCTGTTGAAGTTGTTGCCATTTTTTGTAGCAAGCTGGAACATCCAGAGGAATCGCGAGACAGGCAGTCTCAACTTGCTGACAGGCTTCCGCTAATCTTGATTCACGCATAATCCGTACACTTCCCATGACGCGATGGGAAAGGTCAGCGAGTAAAACCCAATCCTGATGCGCAACAGCTTCCATCATTGAAATATAATCTTCTCGCAGGCTGGTTTCTAAGCGGTGCATGAGCTCCTGCTGTAATACGTTATCTTGTGAGGTCAATGTTGATAGATTGATTTGGTCTGCAGCGACGTTAAGTTTTCCACGTTTATTTAACGCATCAGACAAACTGTTAATAGTGCAAGGCTTGAACAAGCAACCATTCATGCCTGAAGCCAGGCAGCGCTCAATAATTTCATGCATCGCGTTTGCGGTGAAGCCAAGTATCCATACAGGCTGCATTCCTTTGATTCGCTCATTTTCACGTATAAATTGTGTGAACTGATAGCCATTCATGCGCGGCATATTACAATCAGTAATAATGACATCAAAGGTTTGTTGTCGCCATAATTCAATCGCCTCCTCACCACCTTCGGCAATATGAGCATGGTGACCTAACCAGGCGAGTTGTTTAGCTAATAACATACGGTTTGCTGCGTTATCATCAACCACCAGTACACTAAGCTGCTTACTATTTTCTTCAGTACTATCCGTATTGGTTTCAACCTTCTCCGGAACCGTATCAATGGCTTCTGCAATCGTTAACACGATTTCCGCTTGAACGCGTGTTCCCTGATATTGCACACTGTACAAAGTTAAATCGCCGCCCATCACCTTACATAAATTACGGCTGATAAACAGACCGAGACCGGTGCCTGCGCGGCGATTATCTGCCTGAGAGAATGGCTGGAATAACTTAGCCTGCTGACTTTCGTCAATGCCAATACCGCTGTCTGTAACATCAATGGTATAGCGTATAGTTTTGCCATCCTCCCTAATTTCCTGGCGAAGATCTAAAGTCACACCACCGGTGTCGGTAAATTTAATCGCATTACCCAACACATTAGACAACACTTGTTTAATACGTAGCGGATCCCCCATCACATCGGGAATTGCTTCAGAAGGGAAGTTTTTATGCAGAAGAATATTCTTATCGATGGCCAATCCGTTAAAAATAACTAACAACTGATTTATTAGCATCCCGAGATTAATTCGCTGCGGACGGAATTCTAATTCTCCTCCTTCCACTCGTGACAGATCTAAAATATCCCCTATCAATCCTACCAGCCCTTCGGCTGACTGCTGTGCAACTTCAAGCGCTTGAAGATCCTGCTCGCCTTTACGCCCTTTTTTGATCGCCATATCCAGCATGCCAATAATCGCATTCATCGGTGTGCGAATTTCATGGCTCATGGTTGAAAGGAAAGTAGATTTGGCGCGATTCGAGGCTTCAGCGCGGTCGGAAGCTTCAGATAGTTGTTGTAACAGCGTGGCCCGTTCTGACACATCCCATAAGCCTCCAACCACACCAATCACTTTTCCGGCCCCATCACGCCATGGGAGCATCCAGATATTAGCAGTAATCTTTTTTTGCTCATTGTCATGCTGATCTACAATAGAAACTTCTATATCCTCAATATACGGTAATGATGAAGCGATGACTTCGTCAGCCTTCTGTTGAAAAAATTCTGCCTGCTCATAAGTGATATTTCTTGGATGATCGGTCAGTAGCGTTCCTTTAATCTCATTAAAAGGAACGTTAACCAGAGAAAGATAATACTGATTGCAATAGGTTAAGCGGCCTTGTAAATCACGCAGACTGATGGGGAAAGGAACATCATTTAGCAATTTTTCAAGCATCTGCGCCTGAGCGGCGGCCAGCGAAACACTCTTTCGCAGCCATATGCTTCGTATAACGACAAAGATAAGAATGGCTGAAAGCAATGAAGTGAGGGTAATCAGCAAGATGCGATTGCGCCCCCAGAAATCATCTACTATTAATAAATTATTAGGCCGCCAACGGTTGGCCATTATTGAAAGCTCCTCAGGCGGCAGACTTATCAATACTTTATTGAGAATGCTTTTTAGTTCCGGCTTATCCTTGCCTAAAGCAAATGACACAAACGCAGCACCAGAGCCAATCACGTTGACTACTTTCAAACGTTCTCGATAGCCAAGGCTAATTTTATAATCCGAGGTTATCAATAAGCCTACAATAGCGTCAACGCTATTATTCGCTGCGCTACTGAACATCTTCTCATCGTTATCGAAGATCACGAATTTAATTTCAGGATAGTTTTCACTTATATAGTCTATTAACGCCGCCCCCTTAAGTATCCCAAGTTTTTTCCCGCGCAAATCAGAAAGATTTTTAACTTCATTATTTTTCTTATTAGTTATAAGAGAAAAAGCCGTACGAATGTAGGGGTAAGTGAACAGCATCTGACCAGCACGTTCGTTACTGGGTGTCATAGCAGCCACCATATCATCATCACGAGAATGAATTCGTTTTTCCAACTCACCCAATGTAGATATGGCTTTGAAATTAAATTTCAGGCCAGTCTTGATGGTAACGATATTTAAAACGTCGGTAGCAATTCCGCGCAGCGTACCATCATTATCAATAAAAGCTACTGGTGCCAAATTATCCCTTCCATAAAGGAGAACACTGACATTAGGATTATGGCTGATCCAATTTCTTTCCTCTTTAGTTAAGTCCAGTGGCTGATTGATTCGTCTCAACTCGTTAGACATCCACGCTTCTTGCATTTCCTGTTTTTTTTCAACTGGAACAGCATTCAAAGCAGAGTTAATGAGTTCTGCTAGCGGGGAGGATTTATTGAGAGAAAAACTTGTGTTGCGCGGAGGCAGAAGAGAAAATCGTTCAATGCGTAAATTATTAATGAAATTACGACTCACCAAAAAACTCGGCCCCAGATAAACTTGCGTATCTCCAAACGCTACAGCACTGAGCGCTTGCTGGTAATTATCATAAATTTTGAAAATGGCCTTAGGATATATTTTTTTCAGTTCATTAAGTGGCCAGTAGCCTGCAGCGACAGCTACTGAAAAATTATCAAGATCGGCAGGCAATCCAGCCTTCGTTCCATTGCTGACTGCCAGAATGGGATATTCGATATTATAGGGCTCACTAAATACTATTCCGGGAGAATTATACTGCGCGGTGCTGTTGGGAATAACGTCGATTTCATTATTTCTCAGCGCACGTAATCGTTCTTCCGCTTTTTGGAAAATGACTAATTGAACCTCCAACCCCAGTTTCTTACCTATGATGCTGATATAGTCCGCATTCAATCCTTCGTAATTATCAGGCAATGTAATGAGGCTATAAGGAGGCGAGTCATAAGCAAAAACGCCCATTCTCAGTACCTTTTTTTGCTGAAGCCACTGACGCTGATCAGGCGTCAACGCCAATGGCTTGATATCGTTCAAGGACGTATGCGTCAGCAAGTTAAGATGGTCCATCTGCTCTGAAAAGACGGAGACAGGCACCATCAAGAGCAAACTTAGCAGTATTGAGCAGAGACGTTTATTCAATCAGTTGATTCCTACGGGCAAAGTCAATTAAGTCAATAATGGAACGCGCATTGAGTTTCATTTTCAAGCGATGTTTATACGTGCTAATGGTTTTCTCACTCAGCGCCAACCTGATACTGATTTCCTTGTTACTCAAGCCGCTGACCAAGCCCGTTAAAACGCTCATTTCCCGATCGGAAAGTTGCGCAATTACCATGCTGTCCTGCGCCGGAGTGCGTTCATTATCCGTCCAGTTTTCCATGTAACCCGGTTGCGGATAGTAAGTATAGCCGCGTCCCACCACATTGATCGCCTCAATTAAACCTGAAAGCTCTTCAGTTTTAGTAATGAAGCCGTTCGCCCCCGCTTTTTGACAACGCTGAGCAAAGTGCGGTGATGCCTGAGACGTTAACACTAAAATCTTTGGTGAATGCGTCTGATTGCGTAAATGTTCAATCACCTGGAAACCGTCAATTTTAGGCAAACCGATATCCAGTAAAACAATATCCGGGCGTAACTCTCGCGTTAAGCGCAACGCATCGGCACCATTCTCGGTCTCGGCTAGCACCGTATTGCCGCTTTGTTCAACCAGCATCCGCACCGCGTAACGGATTACCGGATGATCGTCGACCAATAGAATTTTAAGCATATTGCCTCTATGTAATAATCAGTATGTGCAAACAAGGCATGAACAATACCTTTTTTTATGCTTTCGCTTGAGTGAAAAAACTCAAATACAGCGCTATACAAACAATCCAAGACCGGGCCGGATATTAAGACCTTTTTATGTCTAATAATCGTTCCTTATTTAACGCTCTTCGACGGATTGATCCAAGACGCGGCCTGGCGTTGTCCAATCCCATATTTATTAATCTTACCGTCAGTATTTTCTGTCAGTCCCGATTAACTTATTTATGGAATATCCTGGTGAAGACTACGTCGCAAAACTCAACCGCTTGCCCAACCTGGGCACGCCATATGATTTATCTACAAATAGCCGTACAGGCCGGAATGGCACTCACACCTTTTTACGCCGTGACGGTTAATGCCGCATCAAAGCAGCCTGCTGAAGAACATATGCTTAGCGGCACTGCACAACACGCCAGTGTCTTCGGCCAGGCTGTGCAGTCGGGTAGCCTTAATGGTTATGCCGTCCAACAAACCTCTGGCATGGCTTCGCAGGAATTGCAGCAGTGGTTAAACAATTTCGGCACTGCACGCGTTGAGTTCGGTACCGATAGTCACTTTAAACCGCGATCTGGCGCGGTAGATTTATTACTGCCGCTATACAAAAGTCCTGAGCGCTTATTATTCACACAAAACGGTGTGCGCAACGTCAATGGGCAAATCACTGGCAACTTTGGCCTCGGCCAGCGCCATTTCACTGATGACTGGATGATCGGCTATAACGCCTTTTATGATCAAAATTTCAGCCGGGACCATAAGCGTCTGGGCAGTGGCGTTGAAGCGTGGCGTGACTACCTTAAACTCTCTGGTAATGGCTATTACCGTCTCAGCGATTGGCGCAACTCAGGTGATGTGGAAGATTACGATGCGCGTCCGGCCAACGGCTTTGATTTACGTGCTGAAGCCTGGCTTCCCGCCTACGCTGCTATCGGTGGCCGCCTGATGTATGAAAAATACTACGGCAACGAGGTTGCGCTATTCGGTAAAGACAAGCGCCAAAAAAACCCTGATGCAATAACTGCTGGCCTGAGTTACACGCCCGTCCCGCTACTCTCCTTCACCGCCGACCATAAACGCGGTGGTAGCCAGAATGATACTCGTTTTGGTCTGCAGCTCACTTATCAGCTCGGTCAATCGCTGGCGAGCCACTTCGACACCTCTGCTGTAAATATGAAACGTACGCTGGCAGGCAGCGGGATGGATCTGGTTGAGCGTAACAACAACATTGTGCTCGAATACCGCAAACAACAACTGATTGATCTGGTGCTGCCGAAAGAGATTAGCGGCCAAAGTGGCAAAACCGTGCCCGTGAATTATCAACTCACCAGTAAATACGCCCTGGCGAAAATCGTCTGGAATGACGCATCTATTGTGGCTGCCGGTGGCAAAATGCAGGACCTCGGTGGCGGAAAGTATCAGTTGATGCTGCCGAAATACAGCGCGGGTGCAATAAACAGCTGGCCGCTGAGTGGTGTGGCTTATGATGCACGCAATAATGCCTCTAAAGTCGCCGCAACCATGGTTACCGTAACCCGTCCTCAGGTAAGCGCTGAAAAAAGTGTCGTCGCCGCTTCGCCTGAAACCATTCTGGCCGATGGTACAACAACCTCAATTGTCAGCTTTACACTGAATGACGAAACCGGCACTCCTGTTACCGGGATGGCAGCGGACATTGCCGTGACGTTGAAAGAGGAACAGGCCAACACTCCGCTGTTGAAAGCAAAAGCCAAATCTAAAGCGGTAACGGCAAAATCGGCCTCAATCAGTGATGTCACTGAACAGGCCAATGGTGTTTACACCGTAACGCTAACCTCAGGTACACGCCCGATGCTGGCAGTTTTAACCGCGACACTGGGTGAAATCGCTCTGCATTCCGTCGCAGTGAATCAGATCAGCGACGCCGCTTCCGCACAGGTTAAAGAGGGTGATTTAAAACTGATTGCTGACAACGCCGTGGCGAATGCCAGCGCGATTAACAGCGCTCAGGCTCGCGTGACGGATGCCACGGGTAACCCGGTGGCCGGCGTGGCAGTGACATTTGCCTTGAGCGGCTCCGCACAAGTTGCGCCAGGCAGCAGCCTGGCCGCTGTTAGCGATCAAAACGGTTACGTTACGGTGCAGTTCATCAGCAAAGTTGCGGAAACCGTTAGTGTGACCGCAAACACGGCGAACAATGGCAGTGCCAAAGTTAACGCAACATTTATAGCCGATAAGAATACCGCAACCCTGGCCGAAAACGACCTGACAGTTGACCGCATCAGTGCAGTCGCTGATGGCAGCGATAAAGTGACCTTTATAGCCGTGATTAAAGATGCCAATGGCAACCTTGTCTCCGATGTACGCGTTGACTGGTCGGCTAACGGCGGCAGCTTGTCCGGTAGCAGCAGTGTTAGCGGCACAGACGGTAAAGCGACCATTACGCTGTCGAGCACCGCTGCGCAGATGGTGCAGACTTCTGCAACACCAGAAGGCCGTGCATCAGTGAGCGCACCCGTCGTCAGTTTTGGTGCTGACGCTGCTAGTGGTGGCATTGGTCAGAACGATCTCACTGTGAATAAAGCTAGCGCTACCGCGAATGGTACAGATGGCATTATTTACACCGCCATGGTGAAGGACGCCAACGGCAATCCATTGGCTGGCCAGACGGTTAACTGGCTGACCAGCGTCGGCAATCTGAACGCAGCGTCCAGCATCACCGATGCTAACGGTCAGGCCACGATTATTCTGACATCGTTACAGGCAGCGGCGGCACAGGTTACCGCCAGCCTTACTGGCAAACCCGCTGTAAATGCACCGCAGGTTAGCTTTATTGCCGATGCCGCGAGCGCACAGATTGGCAGCGGCGACCTGACTGTGGACAAGAGCAGCATCGTCGGCAACAACGCAGATGCGGCAACCTTCACCGCCATCGTCAAAGACGCCAACGGCAACCCGTTAGCGGGCCAGAACGTCAGCTGGAGCACCGATCGCGGTAGCCTCAATGCAGCAAGCAGCACCACCAACGCTAGCGGCGCGGCGACCATTCGACTGACCGGCACAACCGCGGGCATCGCCCAGGTTAAAGCGCAAGTGAACGGCAACGCGGCGGTTAATGCTCCGCAGGTAACCGTCACCGCCGACAGCAGCAGCGCACAAATTGGCAGCGGCGACCTGACAGCAGATAAAACTACGGCGTTAGCGAACGGCACTGAAGCGGTGACTTACACAGCACAGGTTAGAGATGCAAGCGGCAATCCGGTATCTGGCATTACGGTGAGCTGGGGCAAAAACCTCGGCAACCTAAGCGCCCCGACCAGCAACACCGGCGCAGACGGTAAAGCGACCATTACGCTAACTTCACCAACAGCAGGCAGCGCTACCGTGACCGCAACACCCGGCAGCGGCAGCACAGCCTCCGCCTCAGCGGTCAGCTTTACGGCTGACGGTAGCACCGCTGTCATCAGCAGTGGCGATCTGAGCGTGGATAAAACCACGGTGGTAGCCAACAATATCGACATGGCGACCTATACCGCACTGGTGAAAGACGCCAACGGCAACCTTGTGGCGAATCACAGCGTGAGCTGGAGCACCACTAAAGGCACCTTAAGCAGTGCCAGCGCGTTGACCGGACCGGATGGTAAAGCAACTATTGAATTGCGCCACACTGTCGCCGAGCTAGCTACAGTGACAGCAACAGTGAATGCTGTTGCTACTAACGCGAATCCAGTTACGTTTGTTGCGGACGCAGCGACGGCCAGAGTGGCTGCCATCGATTCTGTAAAAGAACAGATTGTAGGTAATAACGAAGATTCTACCGAGTTGCGTGTAACGATTCGTGATGCTCACGGAAATCCAATCAACAGTACGAGTGTTACATGGGGTGCAGTCAATGGCATGCTCAGTGGAAGCAACTCAATGACGGATGACAATGGTATCGCCAATATTACACTCCAACCTGTATTACTTAATGCTCCTGCAGCGCAAACAGCTGTGATTACTGCAACGATTAATGGAACATCGCTTAACAAAAACATTGCAATAATGAATGTTTATTCTTTGAATGGTCGAATGTATTGGACCCAAAATAGTTTTGCGCTGACTAACGTTGAGTCTACAGCAATTGCTGCTTGTTCATTACGCGGAGGTACCGTTGCCAATCGCACAGATATTGAATCGTTTTTGAGCAACGGCGGTGATTTCAAAAGATTTTCAGGTTCTTCTTCACCTACCGTCGAATTTTCAAATATCCGTTACTCTCTCGGCGGAGAATGGAACTACAGCGCTGACTTAAGCGGTGTAAATACTGGACCTACAGGACCGAGAATGGAGCCCGGGGTATCATACGTATGTATAAAATGATGATATAGTCATGGTTATAAAGGAGCCTTAAAGGCTCCTTTTTTTTAATAACCTATTTCTAAAACATGTTGTTAAAATTACTTCCTTATCCAATCAAATGACTTCCTGCTTACGTTTGCGCCATTTCGAGGGAGAAACATCACACGTCTTCGGTAGCATCAGCGTAAAGTTCCCCCGCCATCACCAGCGCGATAGATCGCACTGCTCTTTACGGCATTTTAATCATTAACGCTGTGGATGATTCACTTCCAGCGGACGCAGATCAAACACCAGCACTTCCGCATCATCACCGTTAGCAAACTGCAGCGCGCTTTCGTTGCGAACGCGTGCACCGTCGCCCTCTTTGAACTTCACGCCGTTCACTTCGATGCTGCCGCGAGCCACGTGAATATAGGCGTAACGATCGGCATCCAACGCGAAGGTTTGCTGCTCGACACCGTCGAACAGTCCGGCATAAACGCGAATATCCTGACGCACGCTGAGTGAACCGTTATCCCCTGCCGGCGAAATAATCAGGCGCAGCTGACCGCGTTTGTCACGTTCCGCCACTGAAATCTGCTGATAACCGGGAGGCGAATTACGCTCGCCAGGCACGATCCAGATCTGCAGGAAGTGCACGTTGTCCGTTTTCGAGTGGTTAAACTCGCTGTGCGTGACGCCGCTGCCGGCGCTCATTAGCTGCACATCACCCGGCACAATCACCGAACCGGTGCCCATGGAATCTTTATGCTCCAGCGCGCCTTCCAGCACGTAGGAGATGATCTCCATGTTGTTGTGCGGATGCGCACCAAAACCGCGACCCGGTGCAACGCGGTCATCATTGATCACCAGCAAATCTGAGAAGCCGGTTTGTTTTGGATCCCAGTAACTGGCAAAAGAGAACGTATGATGCGAGTTCAACCAACCGTGGTCACCCACTCCGCGTTGTTCTGACAGGCGTTGTTCAATCATGGTCTGCTCCTCAAATTTGCTGTTGGGGGGCGATTGCCCTTCCCGTTGCAAACAAGTATACGTAAACTGATTTGCCTAACAATGCGTCAAAATGACAATGACTGTCACCGATAAGTGGACAATATGCAGATTGAAGATCTCCGTATTTATGTAGCCGTCATCAAAGCCGGCAACTTCACCGCTGCCGCCGAACAGCTGATGCTGTCGAAGCAGTATGTCAGCCGCCGCATCGCCGCGCTGGAGGAATCGCTTGGCGCGCGGCTGCTGAATCGCAACACGCGGAAGTTGTCGGTAACCGATAACGGCCAGCTGTTTGCGCAGCACGCGCAGCGCATTCTTGATGATGTGCAGGAAGCCGAGCTGGCGGTATCGGGGCGTCGTCAGGTGCTGCAGGGCAGCTTCCGCCTGAGCGTGCCGATGTCGTTTGGTATCAGCCATTTGTCGCCGTTTATTGCCGAGTTTCTCAGCCAGCATTCGGGTTTGCAGTTTCAGGTTGAACTGGCGGATCGGCATGTCGATATGGTGGGTGAAGGATTTGATATGGCGATTCGCATCGGTACGCTGCCAGATTCGAGTTTGATCGCCAGGCGACTGGGCGAGTTTCGCCGCGTGATCTGCGGCAGCCCTTCCTACCTGCAGGGCGCAGGCGCACCGCGAACGCCGGAGGAGCTGAGCGAACATTTGTGTCTGCGCTACGGGCGCGAAAGCCAGACCGGCTGGGAACTGTTTAACGGCGACCAGCGCAAAGTGATTAGTGTGCATGGGCCGATGGTGAGTAATAACGGGGAAATGCTGCGCGACGCAGCAGTGGCCGGATTGGGTCTGATTATGCTGCCAGAGTTTATTGTGGCACCAGCGCTGGCGAGCGGTGAGCTGGTGAAGGTGCTGGAAGAGTGGCAGCCGACCTCGCTCCATCTCAATGCGCTCTATCCGCAGCACCGTCAGCGCAGTGAGATCAATCGGGTGTTTATGACATTTTTGCAGCAGAAGTTGGCGTAATAATTAATTACCCTTGCGGCGCGATCTATTGCGCATATTAAGGGCGGCAATGTGCCCAGCCCGGCAATACGTAATATATCGCGCCGCTACGGTAGGTAGGGTGTTAATGACTTTCGTGCGCGAAGGTAATCGATTTACGGCGCGCATCGCGCATCGCCACCGCGTGGATCAGCAGACCCAACACCGCCAGAATCGCGCCCACCCAACCGGTGGATTGCCATCCCAGACCAGCGGAAATGGTCACGCCGCCCAGCCATGCACCGAGCGCGTTAGCGAGGTTAAACGCCGAATGGTTCATTGCCGCCGCCATGGTTTGTGCATCACCGGCAACATCCATCAAACGGATCTGCAACACCGCCGCCAGCGCCACCATGGTGCCCACCAGCATGACGTTGATGGCACCTGCCAGCGCATAATGCGCGGCAAATACGAAGGCGCTGAGCACCAAAAATGACCAGATCAGCAAAATGCGGATGGTCTTTTCAATGCCGCGATCGGCCAGACGACCGCCAGCGATGTTACCGATGATCATGCCTAAACCAAATAACGCCAGCACCGCCGGGATCCAGCTCACCGGCATCTGCGCCAGTTCGGTCATGGTCGGCTTCACGTAGCTAAACACCGAAAACAAACCGCCGCTGCCCACCGCGCCAATCGCCAGCGTCAGCAGTACCTGTTTGCGCGTCAGCGCCGACAATTCGCGCAGCGGGCTGGCATTTTTGTCGCCCGCTACGTTTGGCACCCACAGCCAGATCAGCAGCAAGGTCACCAGCGCCAGACCGCCGACAATGGCAAAGGCATCGCGCCAGCCAAACCATTGGCCGATAGCGGTGACGGCGGGCACGCCGAGTAAGTTGGCGATGGTCAGGCCGAACAGCACCATCGAGACCGCTTGCGCGCGTTTGCGCCGTTCAACCAAACCGGCTGCGACCAGCGCCGCCACGCCGAAGAAGGTGCCATGTGGGAAACCGGCGAGGAAACGCGCCAGCAGCATCGAGTAGTATCCCGGCGCTATGGCGCTCAGCAGGTTGCCGGCGGCAAACAGGCCCATTAGCGTCATCAGGAAATTACGACGTGAAGCGCGCGCGCCCAGCACCGCCAGCAGCGGCGCACCAATCACCACGCCCAGCGCATAGATGCTGATGAGATGCCCGGCCGAGGGGATCGATACGTTGAGACCTTTGGCTGCATCAGGCAGCAGTCCCATAATGACGAATTCGCCGGTACCAATGGCAAAGCCGCCGGTGCCGAGCGCGAACAAAGCTTTTAGCACGCTCTGACGCGGCAGCGATGCCTCATCCGGCAGCTGAGTAAGTTGGGGTTGTACTGATGACATGAGTTTTCCGAACCGCAAGTGAAGAACTCAGTCAGGATCGTGATTGCCTGAAACAATCATCGTCAGGACTGAGCAGAGTGAGCGGCTTATGATAGCGCAAAATCCCGCTTCCGTAGCGGCGCAATTCATTGCGCGATAAATCGCCCCGCTACAGAGTGTGCGTATTCTGCAGCGCCAACAGCGCTGCGCCCATCATGCCGCCGTGATGCGCGAACTCACCTGGCACCACCAGACGATGTACGGTGCGGCGCAATACGTAACCCTGCACCACCTCATCTAACGCCGCGATCAGCGGAGCCACCGATGCCAATCCGCCGCCCACCGCCACGCGCGACGCGCCGGTGATATTGATGGTGTATGCCAGCGGCTGACCGACAATTTGCAGCCATGCCTGAACGGTTTGCTGCGCCAGCGCATCCTGCTGCTGCCAGCATTCGATAATCTCAACGCTGCTCGCCGTGCGGTCATGCAACGTCTGATGCAGATTTTCCAGCCCGCGCGCACCGCCGTAGCTGTCGAGACAGCCCTTTTGCCCGCATGGACACGCCTTACGCGGCAGTCGCCGCGTGACGCCATCAATCTCCACTTCGGTTAATGTGATTGGCCCATGTCCCCATTCGCCGGTCAATCCGTTTTGCCCGGTAATGATGCGGCCATCTGCCACCAATCCGCCGCCAACGCCCGAACCCAGAATCGCGCCAAACACCACTTTGTGACCTTTTCCCGCGCCCGCCAGCGCTTCCGCCAGCGTGAAGCAGTCGGCATCGTTATGCACAATCACCTGGCGTTGCAGCAGCGCACCCAACTCGTTCGCCAAACTGCGCTGGTGAAACGCGGGAATATTGCTGGCAAATATCTCGCCAGAGTCGGGTGCCACAATGCCCGCGGTGGAGATCGCTACCGCACTGCTGGCGGTAAACTGCAGGTGATGCTGGGCTATCATGCGACTAACCAGCGCGGTGAAATCGTCCCAGCTGGTAGCCGGAATTTTATGCTGATCGAGCAGGATTAATTGATCCTGCGCATTCATCACGCCTAGCTTGATAAAAGAGCCGCCCAGATCGAGGCAAATCACCGCAGATTGTCTTCTCATAAACGTTTATCCATCACATCACGCAAACCGTCGCCCAACACATTGAAGCCCAGCACGGTAATCAAAATCGCCAATCCGGGGAAGAGTGACACATAAATATTCAGGCCGAGGAAGTTGCGCCCATCGCTCATCATGGTGCCCCACTCCGGCATCGGTGGCTGCACGCCTAAACCGAGGAAGGACAAACTGGCGGCGGACAGCACCACCGCGCCCGCCGTCAGCGTGGATTGCACAATCAGCGGTCCAATTGAGTTGCGCAGAATGTAGTGCGTAATGATGCGCGGATAGCGCACCCCGAGCATATGCGCCGCTTCGATGTACTCCATGTTCTTCAGGCCCAGCGTCAGGTTGCGGCTCAGACGCGCATACACCGGAATCGAAAACAGCGAAATGGCGATCAGCATATTGGTCAGTCCTTCGCCGAGCACGCTAACGATCAAAATCGCCAGCACGATGCCGGGAAAGGCGAAGATGATATCCATTACCCACATGATCAGCGCATCCATCTTGCATCCCGCTAAGCCGGAAATGATGCCGAGCGGAATACCGATCACCATGGAGATCGCGACGCTGAGGCTCACTTCAAACAGCGTGATACGCGCGCCGTAAATCACGCGCGAAAAAAGATCGCGGCCATAATCGTCGGTGCCAAACCAGTGCGCGGCCGATGGCGCTTGCAAGGTGTTGAGCAGATCCTGATCCACTGGATCCCAATGGGTAATCAGCGGAGCCAGCGCAGCAGCGAGCACCACCAGCAGCACTAACGCACCGCCGATGGCAATGGACGGATTTGCCAGTAAAGTGCTGATCAGGTGTCGGCTGCGCGAACGCGGCGGCAGCACGGAAGTATCAATGCTGTTCATCAGTCGAACCTTATTTTTGGATTGAGCAAGCCAATCAGGATTTCGCCCACCAGATTCATCAGCACCACGCCAGTCACGGCCACCAGCGTCACGCCCTGAATCACCGGATAATCGCGGTAGCGCACCGAGTCCACCAGCAAGCGGCCAATGCCCGGCCAATTGAACACCGATTCAGTGACCACCGCGCCGCCAATCAAGCTGCCGAAGTTGAGCGCCACAATGGTGACAATCGGGATCAGTGCATTTCGCAGCGCATGCTTCCAGTTAATGCTGGCGGAGGATAATCCCTTGGCTTTGGCGGTACGGATGTAATCCTGACTCAGCACATCCAGCATGCTGGAACGCGTCATGCGGGCGATCATCGCCATCGGCAGGATTGCCAGCGTAACCGTGGGCATGATGTAGTTTTTCCACGAATCGGCGCCCAGCAGCGGTAACCAGCCCAACTCGACCGCGAAGTAATTCATCGCCAGTAGCGCCAGCCAAAAGTTGGCAATCGACGCACCGGCAATGGTCAGCACCATCACGATTTGATCCGGAATACGCTGGCGATAAATGGCGCCGGTCATGCCCGCCGGAACACCTATCGCAATCGCCAGCAGATACGCCAGCGCCGCCAGCGATAAGGTGTACGGCAAACGCTCGCTGATCTCCGTCATCACCGGACGCTGCGACTGCAACGACAAGCCAAGGTTGCCGTGCAGCGCTTCCGCCGCGAACCTGACATATTGCAGCGGCAGCGGCTGATCGAGCCCCAGCCGCACGCGCATACTGTCCACCGCTTCCTGCGGCGCTTCCGGTCCCGCCATTAGCCGCGCCGGATCGCCCGGCAGCGCGCGGATGGCGATAAACACGATAATCGACACGCCGAAAATAATTAACGGCAGCGAAAGCACCTTTTTTGCGACGTACGCTTTCATATCACATCAGCCATGAGGTTATTGCTTCACTGCGTCGCGCACGACGATTTGTCCGCCCGGCTGCATAACCACGCCGCTGATATTTTTACGTGCGGCATAGAGATCGTCCTGATAGAACAGCAACACCTGCGGCGCTAATCCGCTGATCTGTTTTTGCGCCTGGAAATAGAGATCTTTGCGTTTGGCATCGTCGAGTGTGGATGCGGCGGTATCGATCAGATCATCGGTTTGCTTGTCGCTGAAGAAGCCCAGATTAGCCCCGCCCGGCGCAAAGCTGCTGGTGTGATACAGCGGACGCAGCTGCAGATCCGAGCCATATAAACCGGAAGACCAGGACGCCAGCACCGCATCGGTGCCCTGCGCGGCTTTCTCTTTGCCATCAGCAAATGCTGCTTTGGTCCACACGCCGCTCTCCATCTGGCGCACGTTAAGTTTCACGCCGATTTTGCTCCACATGCCCTGCAGCACTTGTGCGGTACGCGCATCCGGCGCCTGCACCGCAATCGACATCGGGAAACCGTCGGCATAGCCCGCCGCTTTCAGCAGATCTTTGGCTTTTTGCAGATCGTACGGATAGTTATGCAAGCTATTGTCGTAGTTGGGATCGACCGGTGCCAACGCGGAGTTTGCCGGTTGCGCATAACCAAACATGATGGCTTTCACCAGCGCCTGCTGGTCGGTGGCGAAATTCAGCGCCTGACGCACGCGCACATCGCTCAGCGCTTTGCTTTGGGTATTGAGATCGACCCAGAACACCGCCGCGCCCGGCGACTGTTTAAGATTTACGTTGGCGTTGTTTTTTAACATGCCGGCAAACTGCGGCGGCACCGGGTTAATAATATCAACCTGACCCGATTGCAGCGCCATATTCATCACTGAAGGCTCGCTGCTCCACGTCCATTTAATTTCATCCGGACCGGAAGATTTCCCCCAATAGTCGGGATTCTTTTGTTCAAGTACATATTCACCGGATTTGTACTGCACCAGTTTATAAGGCCCGGTGCCGTCGGCTTTATTGTTAATACTGCCCGCCTTGTCCGCTTTTGGGCTCACCATTAATCCTGGGCCGGAGGCTAAAACAGTTAAAAAAGCCGGATTAATTTTTTTCAGCTGAAACGTGACGGTAAGTTCGTCTTTTTTCTTCACGTCCTGAATAAAGGTGCGAATTTTCCCACTACCCGCTAAACCGCGCTGCGTATTTAAATGACGCTGGAAGTTTTCCACTACCGCATCGGCATTAAAGGGCGTGCCGTCGTGGAATTTCACATTGGGTCGCAGGGTAAAGGTCCAGTTAAGTCCGCTGTCATCGGATGTCCAGGATAATGCCAATGCCGGAATGATTTTGCCGTCATCACCGAGACGCGTCAGGCCTTCGTACATTGGGTCCAGCACCGTGCCGGTGAAGGTCGCGGTTTGGTTGCCAGGATCCATGCTGCGCGGTGGTTCGTTCTGCATGATCACCAGCTGGCTGGCAAAAACGGAGGCGCTCGCCATCGACGCCAGTAAACAGCCGGCCAGCGTCAGTACCTTGAAATGCTTATTTTTGCTTTCCATGAAGGCCCTCAATGAATCATTGAAACGATCGGTGAAATATCCACGCTATATAAGCCACACTCACCAAACAAAAGCCAATAGGTTGGTTCATATAATTTACTTATAATCAGATCTACATTCAGAAATTTAACTAAATAGCGTTGTATTTGTTTTCTGTCCTTATTATTGTCAGCGCATAGTGCTAACGCTGTGAGAACTTCAATGCTCAATGCCCACCAGCAACAAATTCTGCGCTTACTTATTGCGTCGCATGGCATGAGCCGCACCGTGCTTGCGGAAAAAATGAAATTAAGCAAAGCCGCAATTAGCACGCTGGTGAAAGAGATGCTGCAGGCCGGATTGCTGGAAGAGAGTATTCCGGAATCCAGCGGCCAGGGTCGCCCATCGGTGTTATTAAAAATGCGTGCCGACAGCGCCTATTTTCTCGGTGCCTCGCTGCTGGACGAACGCGTGGTATTGGTGCTGATTGATATGCACGGCCGCACGCTGGCCGCCACCCAGATGCCGTTGAATCTCGATCCGCCGCAGCTGGCCAAAACCATTGCGGCGGCGATCCCGGACCTGATTGCGCAGAAATCAATTACGCAGGATCAGCTGATTGGCCTGGGCGTGACGCTTTCCGGCTTTGTCGATGAACATCAGGCGATTTGCGTGCAGTCGGCGCTGCTGGGCTGGAAGAACGTGCCGCTGGCGGAACTGCTGAAACAGCAAACCGGGCTGGAAGTGTCGTTAGAAAACGATGCCAAAGCGCTGGCGGTGAGCGAGAAGATTTTCGGCGTGGCAAAAAAGGCGCGCAACTTCACCCTGATTTCGCACGGTGATGGCATTGGGTCGGCGCATTTCTTTCAGGGCCAACTGCATCGGGGCGCGCACGGCGCTGCCGGTGAAATCGCCCACTGCACCATCGAGCCCGGCGGACGTCCCTGCCGCTGCGGCAAACGCGGCTGCCTCGATACGCTGGCCTCGTTAACCGCCATCCGCGAAAGCGTGCGTGATAAAGCGCTGGAATGTGAATCGATTACCGAACTGGAAGCGCTGGCGGTGAAAGGTAACAGCGCGGCGATTGCCATTTTGCATCAGGCCGGTCATGCGCTGGGCTTATCCATCGCCAATATTATCCAGATGAACGATCCCGAGTTGATTGTGATTGCGCATCAGCCCAATGCGTTTGATGGATTGCTTAAAACCGTGGTGATGCAGGCCATCGACAGCCATGTGCTGCCGTCGATTATCGGCAAAACACCGATCGCCAGCATGGTGATCAACGAAGAGAGCTGGGCCAGAGCCGCAGCCAGTGTGGCGGCGTATCGTTTTATCATTCACTTACCCGACTAGCGGAGGCTGCTATGCGCATTGCTTTTGGTGGCATTCATACTGAGTGCAGTACTTATAATCCGGTGCTGAATTATGCCGACGACTTCCGCATCGTGCGCGGGGATGAACTGACCACCAATCCTTATTTCGCCTTTTTGCAGGATTATGATGCCGAGTTTCTGCCGACCTTCCACGCGCGCGCCATCGCCGGTGGTCCGGTGGCGCGCGTCACCTACGACGATTTTAAGCAGGATTTCCTGACGCGCCTCGCGGCACATTTGCCGGTGGATGGCGTTTATCTCGCGATGCACGGTGCGGTTTATGTTGAAGGCATGGAAGATGCCGAAGGCGACTGGATCAGCGCCACGCGCGAGCTGGTCGGCGCGGAGTGCCCGATCACCGTTAGCTACGATCTGCACGGCAACGTTACGCAACGCATCATTGATGCCATCGATATGTTCTCGACCTATCGCACTGCGCCGCACATCGATGTCGAAGAGACCATGCGCCGCTCGGTATCGATGCTGGTGAAAAGCCTGCAAACCGGCGTCAAACCCGGCGTGGTGTGGGCGCCGATTCCGGTGGTGTTACCCGGTGAACGCACCAGCACCGAAGATGAACCCGCCAAAAGTTTGTATGCCCGTTTGCCCGCGATAAACCAGCTGGAGCACGTCTGGGATGCGTCGCTGATGGTCGGTTACGTCTGGGCCGATGAACCGCGCGCCACCGCCGCCGCGATCATGACCGGCACCGATGCCGATGTGCTGGCGGAACAGGCGGCTAAACTGGCGCTGGCTTACTGGCAGGCGCGCGATGAATTTAGTTTTGGCTGCGTCACCGGCAGCATTGAAGAGTGCGTCAGCATGGCCATCGCCAGCGAAACCGCGCCGGTGATTCTGGCTGATTCTGGGGATAATCCCACCGGCGGCGGCGTCGGCGATCGCGCGGATGTGTTGGCGGAACTGATTCGCCAGGGTGCGCAGCAGGTGATCGTGGCTGGTATCACCGATAAACCGGCCACTGACGCGGCCTTTGCTGCTGGCGTTGGCGCAAGCTTAACGCTGAATGTTGGCGCTTCACTCGATCCGGCCGGCGGCAAAGTGCAGGCCGAATTTGTGGTGAAACATCTCAGCGATGATGCGCGTTCGCTGGCGAAACAGGCGCTGCTGCAAACCGGCGGCATTACGCTGGTGGTCGCCGACCGTCGCCGTCCTTATCACAACCTGGCGGATTTCGCCCTGCTCGGCCTCGATCCCGCAGCGGCCAAAATCGTGGTAGTGAAGTCCGGTTATCTGTCGCCGGAGCTGGCACCCCTGGCCAATCCCAACCTGATGGCGCTGTCGGAAGGCGTGGTTGATCAATATGTGGAACGCTTAACTCGCAAGCGCAAATTGCAGCCCGCCTATCCGTTCGATACCGATTTCACTTATCTGCCGGTTAGCCACTTATCGGCACGCTTTATGGCAGCGAAATGAACGCGCCCGCTTCAGCAGTCGAACCGGTGCTGCGCATCGAAAATCTGACCGTCGCCTTTCGCGTTGAGGATCACTGGCGCGAGGTGGTGAAGAACCTGTCGCTCACCGTTAATGCCGGTGAAACGCTGGCGATTGTCGGTGAATCCGGTTCGGGGAAAAGCGTCACCTCGATGGCGATCATGCGCTTACTCAACATGCGCCACGCGCGCGTCAGCGGCAAAGTGCTGCTGAACGGCGTCGATCTGCTGACGCTGAGCGAATCCGCCATGCGTGACATTCGCGGCAATGCGGTGGCGATGATTTTTCAGGAGCCGATGACCAGCCTGAATCCGTCGTTCACCATCGGCAATCAAATTGCTGAGGCGCTGATCAATCACCGCAAAATCAGTAAACGCGTCGCGCGTGAAGAGACCATTCGGCTGCTGGAGAAAGTGCGTATTCCCAACGCGGCGAAACGCTTCAATGATTATCCGCACCACTTTTCCGGTGGCATGCGCCAGCGCGTGATGATTGCGATGGCGCTGGCGCTGCGGCCAAAACTGCTGATTGCCGATGAACCGACCACCGCGCTGGACGTCACCATTCAGGGGCAGATTCTTGACCTGATTAAGACGTTGCAGGAAGAGGAAGGCACGGCGGTGCTGTTTATCACCCACGATATGGGCGTGGTGGCAGAGGTGTCGGATCGCACGCTGGTGATGTATCAAGGCGATGTGATGGAAACCGGCACCACCGCCGCGATTTTTTCCGCGCCCGCTGCGGATTACACCCGCACGCTGATTGCGACCGTGCCGCAGCTTGGTGCGATGCGCGGCATTACTGGACCGCGTAAGTTTTCCTTTGACCAGCGCGACGCATCTGAGACCAACGCTGTATCGACATCGCAGCAGCCGCTGCTGTCGGTTAAAAATCTCAGCACCCGCTTCAGCATCCACGAAGGCGTATTCAGCCGCAAAACCGGCGCGGTACATGCGGTGGAGAACATCTCGTTTGATCTAATGCCGGGCGAAACCTTGTCGCTGGTTGGTGAATCGGGCTGTGGAAAATCCACCACCGGACGTTCACTGACGCGCCTCGTCACACCCGACGCGGGTGAAGTGGCCTTTGATGGTTACGACGTACTGAATCTTTCTGTTCATGAGCTGCGCACTTTGCGCCGCGCCATGCAGATGATTTTTCAGGATCCGTTTGCCAGCCTCAATCCGCGCATGTCGGTGCTGGAAGCGCTGACCGAGCCTTTTCTGCAACATCGTTTAGGCAGCAAAACCGAGGCGCGCACGAAAGCCGCCTCGCTGATGGAGCGCGTCGGGTTATCCGCTGACATGATGAAACGCTATCCGCACGAATTTTCCGGCGGCCAGCGCCAGCGTATCTGCATCGCTCGCGCGCTGATGCTCGATCCGAAAATGATCATCGCCGATGAATCGGTGTCGGCGCTGGATGTCACGGTGAAAGCGCAAATCATCAATCTGCTGCTCGACCTGCAACAAAGCCTTGGCTTGTCGTATCTGTTTATTTCCCACGATATGGCGGTGGTTGAGCGCATCAGTCATCGCGTG
This sequence comes from Pantoea endophytica, assembly GCF_002858935.1. Classification (GTDB taxonomy): domain Bacteria; phylum Pseudomonadota; class Gammaproteobacteria; order Enterobacterales; family Enterobacteriaceae; genus Pantoea; species Pantoea leporis. The sequence goes on from NZ_PJRT01000005.1 coordinate 32,921, forward strand.
GCGGTGATGCTGCTGGGTGAAATCGTCGAGATCGGCCCGCGCGCGGCAATATTTGAAAATCCGCAGCATGATTACACGCGCAAATTATTGTCGTCGGTGCCGGTGCCCGATCCGGCGCGACGTCATGTGAAGCGCCAGATTGACATCAGCGAGCTGAAAAGCCCGGTGCGTGCATTGGGATTTGTGCCCGAAGCGCGACGTTATCGTGAGGTGAGTGAGGGGCATTGGGTAATGGAATAAGCGCTTTTTACAAAGCGTACACGCTGTAGCGGCGCGATTTATTGCGCATGAAGCTTATGCACCAATGCGCGATACATCGCGCCGCTACGATTTGTGCGGTTTTAAACTATCATCCCCAAATCAAACATCTTCCCGCCGCTAAAACTCCAGTCTTCGGGCTGGGTTTGCTGGATGATGATCATTAAATCATTGGGATCGAGATTGAGCCGCTGTTGCAGCCGTTCATTCAACACCCAATAGGTTGCCCGCTTCTGCTCCGCGCTGCGCGGTTTCCCTGCCACGATGTTCAGCAACACATAGCGATCGCTACGACCACCGCTGAGATAGTGGCGATCGTAGATAAAGCGCGGCGCCGCCAGCGATTCAATCACCTGAATGCGTTGCGGCCCGCGGCGGGAAATATGGGCATCGCACTGTGTCAGCACAATGCAGCAGATGGTGCGCAGCAGATGCTGGCGCAGCTTACGCGGCGTGCGGTGGCAGGCTATATTCATCACAGTGAGGTTGGAACGGCTTAGATGCGTTGTGCTAGCGGGTAAAACATCCATTGCTGGCCAGTTTCTGTCCTGCTCGTTAAAGTTAAATACAACCTTCTGCCGCTATTTTTCAGGCAGAAGGTTTTTCACACATTATTCTTTCATGCATAACAAGCAAAATACCGCTCGGCTGTTGGGATAATGCGTGTGGAAATATTGCCAGGCATGGTCAGGAGAATAAAATGATCCCATGAACACACGATTATCATAGGCAGGAGCCAGGCGGCAACTATCGCGGTGTAGATTGCAGCACCCTTCTGTATCTGCCTGACTAAAGACATAAAAATCCGTGATGCTTAAGTTCATCCGCTACTCCTCATGGGCAGAGATAAATACTAATTAATAAAAATCTTTAAAATCGCCCGTTGCGGATACTATTTGTACACTTTTTAGTAATCAGCCCAAAGTGAGCCATAAAATAATTATAGTCTGCGTGGAGTCGGCTGTCTTTAATTAAAAATAAACTTATTTAAGCCGAACGTAATAAAAGAGTAATTTAATAACTATTATTTAACCCTTTTTGTCGCTGCGCTTAATAGGGCCAGTATTTACTGTTAACGGCGGTCATCACTTATAAATTCGCGCTAAGATTTATCTTAAAAAAATGAAATTCATTTCTGGTCAATTAAACTTAAGTAAACTTAAATTAAGCCACCGGAGATAATATCATGCTCAGTTATACTATCCGTATCGAATTGAAAGAACCCACCGCTGGCGCGCAAATTGAATTGCTCTATGCGATGCTTGAGAATGGTTTCGCGCGTAGCTTGGTGTGCGAGAAAGGCTACACTTATGTGTTACCCACCAATGAATACGTTTATGTAGGCAGCGAGAATATAAGGAGTTTAACCGACCGGGTGGTGACTTTGGTGAGCGAGTTCAGTGAGGATCCTTCGGTGATGATTACTCAATCCGCCGCAAGGTGCTGGTCAGGTTTACGCGGCGTAAACCTCGCTTAATAGCGAAGATAAACGCCCTCTGCCCACTACGAAGGCGTTTATCCTTTAATTTAAATAAACTTAAAATATAATTAATTAGCCCGGATAAATACCGCGATCTTTACGTGCCAGTAAAATACGTTCGCAGGCAACGATATAAGCGGCAGTGCGCAGCGAGCAGCGCTTTTCGGCGGCCTTGTCCCAAACGTGAACCATGGCTTCGGTCATGATGCGGTCCATACGCTGGTTAATCTCATCTTCGCTCCAGAAGAAACTCGCCATATCCTGCACCCATTCGAAGTAACTCACCGTTACCCCGCCAGCGTTACAGATTACGTCTGGCACCACCTGCACGCCGCGACTCGCGAGCATATCATCTGCATCCGGATAAGTTGGGCCGTTTGCCCCTTCCAGTACCAGTTTGGCACTAATAACTTCTGCGCGCTCGCGGGTAATTTGTCCTTCCAGCGCAGCCGGGATCAGAATATCCATGGCGGTGGTCCAGAACTGCTCTCTGTCGATCTCACGCGCGCCAGGGAAACCGGCAATCTGTTTATGTTCGATCTGCCATGCAGTCAACGCGGCTAAATCAATACCGCCTTCGTTGAATAAGGTTGCGGTGTGATCCTGAATCACCACCACACGCGCACCGGCTTCGGCGAACAGACGCGCGGCTTCGCTACCGACATTACCAAAGCCCTGCAGCGCCACGCGTGCGCCTTCAATGGTGATATTGGAGCGTTGTGCCACTTCCCGACCGGTAATAAATACGCCACGCCCCGTCGCTTTCTCACGCCCTAACGAGCCGCCAAGATGGATCGGTTTACCGGTGACCACACCGGTGATGGTGGTGCCGTGGTTCATGGAGTAGGTATCCATCATCCACGCCATCACTTTGCCATTGGTGCCGACATCGGGTGCGGGAATATCTTTCTGCGGGCCAATAATCAGGCCGATTTCACTGGTGTAGCGGCGGGTTAATCGCTCCAGTTCACCTTCAGACAGCGAGTGCGGATCGACACGGATGCCGCCTTTGGCACCGCCATAAGGCAGGTTAACCGCCGCACACTTGATGGTCATCCAGGCGGATAGCGCCATCACTTCATTCAAATCGACAGCAGGATGGTAACGCACGCCCCCTTTGCCCGGCCCGCGTGAGAGATTGTGCTGTACGCGATAGCCTTCGAAGTGGCGAATCGAGCCGTCATCCATCTGCACCGGGATGTCGACAATCAGTGCTCTTTTGGGGTGACGCAGGGTTTCTATCCAGCGAGACAATTCACCAAGATGAGGCGCAACACGGTCAATTTGGCTCAGGTAGGTAGTCCAGGGAGATGTACTGCTTTCAGAAGCGTAAGATAACTTTTCCATGAGAAGCCTGTAGGTTCAGAGTTATTTATATTGAAAAGACGTGGAAAGGTAATGCATTGCACTAGACGGAAAGTAATTTAACACCTTTTCAGACAAGCGGGTCAGGCCAAATAAGAGGGGTTTAACTTTTTCGACACAAAAATGCCTGAATAAATGAATAACTAAGCATTAAAAAAGAGCCACATATGGCGCATATCCATGCATTGATTATGCACTTAATTGCATAAATTTTGATTTTATCCCTATTTTTCAGTTCTTTGATGGTCATCAAAAAGTGAATAAACTGTTATTTTTCCGCATTGACTTTGTTAACACACGCCACCACGATGAGTAAAACCCAGCTGGAAACCTCCATCATGAATTAGCGTTTTATTAATTTCGTTTTTCTTTCATCTATTTAAACGTGCCTCTTTAAGGTTTAACCCATATTTGCCATTGATGCTTGCGGGCAGGCATCGTCATGCGTCTTTTCGCCAGACTGAAGGAATCATTGTGTCTAACAAACCTACACAAGGGCAGATTCAGCCTGCTCGGGCTCACGACGCCCCGCAAAAACTGCAGCGAGGGCTGAGCGAACGCCATATTCAGATGATCGCGCTGGGCGGATCGATCGGTACCGGGCTGTTTATGGGCGCGGGACGCAATATTGCGGTAGCCGGAACCTCGATATTAATCATCTACCTATTGGTGGGTTTTTTTAGCTATATGGTGATGCGGGCAATGGGGGAAGTGCTGCTTAGTCGGCTCGACTATCGCTCGTTTGCCGATTTTGTCAGTGATTATCTCGGCCCCAAAGCCAGCTTCTTTCTCGGTTGGTCGTACTGGCTAAGTTGGGTGGTGACCTGCATCGCCGATGTGGTGGTATGCGGCGCGTATATGCAGTATTGGTTCCCGGAAATGTCGGCGTGGATACCCGCGCTGTTCACCCTCGGTATTTTGTGTCTGTTTAACATGTTGTCGGTGAAGGCTTTTGGTGAAGCTGAATTCTGGTTTGCGCTGATCAAAGTGATCACCATCATCGCGCTGATCATCACCGGCGGATGGATGATATTTACCGGCTGGACCTCGCCGGATGGCGTTAAAGCCTCGGTGCACAACCTCACCGATCCTGCGGTGTTCATGCCGCATGGCATCACCGGTTTTCTGGCTGGTTTCCAGATCGCGATTTTCTCTTACACCGGCATTGAGCTGCTCGGCACCATGACGGCAGAAACGCGCGATCCCGAGAAAATTTTGCCGCGCGCGATCAACTCTCTGCCGCTGCGGATTGTGATTTTCTACTTGCTCTCGATGATGGTGATCATCGCGGTGACGTCCTGGCAAGGGGTATCGCCGGATACCAGCCCGTTCGTGACGCTGTTTGCCAAAGCCGGCTTGCCTGCGGCGGCAGCGATCATTAATTTCGTCGCACTCACCTCGGCGATGTCTTCCGCCAATAGCGGCGTCTACTCCAGCACCCGCATGCTATACGGCTTGTCCGTCGAGAAGCATGCCCACTGGCAGTTTCGTATTCTTTCACGTACCACGCGTATCCCGCTGCGCAGCCTGCTGTTCTCCTGCTTCTGCATGCTGAGCGGCACCTTGCTGCTGTTCCTGGTGCCGAATGTGACAACACTGTTCACCATCGTTTCGACGCTGGCCGCCATTCTGGTGATCTATTGCTGGGGTATGATTCTGGTCTCTTATCTGGTGTACCGCCGGCAGCGTCCGGATCTGCATCAAAAATCCAAATTCAAGATGCCCGGCGGCAGGATGATGGCGTGGGCGACGCTGATGTTCTTCCTGTTTTCAGTAGTGATCATGATATTTGATTCCGACACGCTCGCCGCGCTAGCCGCTTCGCCGGTGTGGTTCATTGCGCTGTGGCTGTGCTGGAAGATGAAGGAGAAGCGGAAAACGGCAGTGAAGGTCGCGGCATGATCAGGCCGCTACTTCATCAACACGTTAAACTGTGGATTGAACTCGTCGAAAATCGGCAGCGCGGCGGCACCCAGCGCGGCGGTATCGCTGCCGGTCATACCGATCTTTACGCGTGTTCTGGTGAGGTAGCGACCGCGCACCGACTGATAGAGCGGCGGCAGTCGACGCATGATTTTATCCAGCAGCACCGCAGGCATCATGCCGCCGATTATCACGCTTTCGGCATCGAAGATGCATTCCAGCAGGTTAATCGCCTGACGCAGCGGCGTTAACACGGTATCGATCCATTTATCGAACAGCGCCGGATCGACTTCCAGCAAATCTTCCGGCAAAGCGGTCATCGGATCGAGCCCGCAAAACTCGTACGCCGCCTGCAGTGAAACATAGCGTTCTAAACAGCCGTGATTGCCGCAGTAACATTCGCGTCCGCCCGGCTCCACCACCACATGCCCGACTTCGCCGGCATTATGCGCATGGCCGCTATAGACGTGGCCATCCATGATGATGCCAGCGCCCAAACCGGTGCCGATGTAGAGATAGACAAACGAATTGAGCTGACGCGCGACGCCATGAAAGCGCTCACCAATTGCTGCCACCGTGGCATCGTTTTCCAACGTCACCGGCACGCCGCTCATCGCGGCGAGTTTGGCTTCGATATCCACCTGTTCCCAGCCGTGCAGCGTGGTCGGCCCCATCGACGAGATGCCCTCAACACCAAACGGACCGGGCATCACCACGCCAATGCCCAGCACTTTCTGCCAGCGATCGCCCAGCTGCGTTTTAATTTCGCTGAGCACATCGGCGATGCGCGCTAATGTGGCATCCGGCTGGGGTTTTTGTACCAGAATCAGGCGGCGAAAATGAATTTCGCCGGTGAGATCCACCAGCACAATCAGCAGCGTTTGGTGATCAAGATGGATGCCGATCGAAAAGGCGCTGGCGGGATTAAGCGTCACCGGAATTGCCGGTTGCCCGCGTCCTTGTTTGCGCGGCGCGCGGCTGGTGAGCAGTTCGGCCTGCTCCAGCTCCGCCACAATATTCGACACGGTTTGCGGCGTCAGCGCGGTGAGACGAGCCAGCTCGGCGCGGGTCAATTCGCCGTGCAGGCGAATAGCTTCAATGATCACGCGGCGATTGTGCGCCCGTGCGTGTTCCAGATTGGTTCCCGACGTTTTCACCTTGATCCCTTCCCTTTCGTCACCTGCGCTGCGAATAGCCGCATCAATATCCCTGATCGTACACACATTTTACAACCCTTTCAGGCAGGTGAATGGTTGAGGCGGGGATGTCGATAATTTTAACCCTTGGTGACCATCCCAACGCTTATTTGATAAAAAACCAACCTGACACGGCTACCAGGCCAATTAACAACGATGCGAAAACCGCGCCTGTTACGAATGAATGAGTTGTCGTCTGAAATAATTGATGAACGGGCATGGCGCTGTATTTGTATTTGGTTAATCCCAGCAGTGGATGTTGCTGGTACAGCTAATTTTCCGTTTAATAGCCCACTTCATAATTTAAACATATCCATCCGGGGGCTTGCAGGAGACAGAGTTGAAGCAAAACGCTTCTGCCGCCCCTAAGTCTTGACCGCTCCACCCTTGCAGTTCAGAGCCGTCACGCTAAATTAATGTTTTATCAGCATGTCAGTATGTTTCTATGGATAAAATCGTCGATATCTTCCTTCGCCTGCTCTACTAAGCCTTTAGATGGCAGGGTTAAGATCTGCTCACTATAACCAAACAGCATTGCATCCAACTGGCGCGCTACGCGGTGCACATCAACAATTCGGAACGACTGCTCGTCCATGCCTGTCTGGATAATGTTTGCCAGAACCTCATGCCACTCATCCAGAAAGGTTTGCATCAGACTCGCGTAAGCTTCGTCATGAGTAGAGAGTAACCATAAGGAACCATATAATTTACGGGTCGGGTCGGGGGCATCGGTAATCATCCCGTTAATAAATTCCTGCAATTTTTGCCTGGCGGATAAAGGCTGAATGATGAAACGAAATTCCTTGATTTCTGCATTGATAAAACTTGTTACTGCCGCGAGACTCAGCGACTGCCAGTCTTTAAAATAATGGTAAATATGGCTTCGTGACAGGCCCAGATACTCTGTCACATCTCGCGTTTTAACCTTATCAATACCCTTCTCTGTAAATAACTCAATAACCGCATTTAGAATTTTCTCTTTCATTAGCTCAGATTTAGCGTTCATCTCTTACCTCAGTTGACTTTGAGCAATTGCTCAAATAACATATAACATTATTGAGCACTTGCTCTATTTTAACAGAAGTACCACTCATGAACACTGAAAATATAAAGGCTATCTCCCCGACCACAAGCGCCTCCGGCACGCTGAAATCACTGGCTAACCGCTACCGCAAAAAGCTGTTCTTTACTTTTTTATTGGTCGTTGCCGAAAACGTCACTTATCTGTTGTATCCGATCCTGGCTGGCGTCTCCATTAACGCCATCATGTCCGGGCAGACGATAAATGCGATGCTCTATGGCGTATTGATCTTATTTATCTGGTGTCTGGGTGCAGCGCGCAGAAGCGTTGATACCCGCACTTTTGCCAGGATTTATGCGGCCCTGGCCGTATCCGTGATTAAGACTCAACGTAAAAATAACTTTAATCATTCAACCGTTGCAGCACGGGTAGTGTTGTCGAGAGAGTTTGTTGATTTTTTTGAACTGCACTTTCCTATGCTCATCACTTCGCTGTTTTCGATGATGGGTGCCGCAGTAATGTTGCTGATTATCGAATTCTGGGCGGGTATTGCCTGTTTGGTCATCCTGGCTTTACTGGCCTGTTTCCTGCCTGGTTTTGCCCGTAAAAATGAAGTGCTCTATAACAAACTCAATAATCGGCTGGAAAAAGAGGTTGATTTTGTTAGCAGGGCGACATCGTTATCTTTACAGCGACATTACTCCACGCTAGCCAGATTACGCATACGCCTCTCCGATCGCGAGGCAATGGGATATCTGTCAATCGGCGTGCTTGTCGCCATGCTATTTAGTCTGACCATTATCTGGATGACGCATACAACGGGGATCAGTGCCGGGCACATTTATTCGGTCATGACCTATATGTGGATGTTCGCTACCAGCCTGGATAATGGCCCTCAACTGCTGGAGAAATACTCCCAGCTGAGTGATATCGGCCGCCGCGTCCATACGGAACAAATCTGATCCTAACGCACACTGCAAATTTTACTGCTTATTCCCGGATATTCCGATGCCGCAATTTTTTATTGAAAGGCCTGTTTTTGCATGGGTTATCGCCCTGTTTATTGTACTGGCAGGCATAATTGCCATTCCGCGGTTGCCCGTGGCGCAGTACCCCGCTGTGGCTCCTCCGAGCGTCAGCATTACGGTGACCTATCCCGGCGCCACGCCAGCAACGATGAATGAGTCGGTCATTTCGTTGATCGAGAGAGAAATCTCCAGCGTTGACGACATCCTCTACTTCGAGTCTTCAAGTGATACGTCAGGCACTGCCAGCATTACAGTGACCTTTAAACCCGGAACGGACATCAAGCTCGCTCAGGTTGATGTGCAGAACAAAATCAAGGTGGTTGAATCCCGGCTGCCGCTGACCGTACGTCAGAACGGTCTGAACGTGGAGGCGGCCAACGCGGGATTTCTGATGATCGTCGGGTTGCGCTCGCCCTCGGGTCGATTCAGCGAACAGGACCTGAGCGACTATTTTGCGCGTAACGTTTTTGAGGAACTACGCCGCGTGCCAGGCGTTGGCAAAGTACAGCTGTTCGGCGCTGAGAAAGCAATGCGCGTATGGCTGGACCCGGTCAAACTATTTAACTATAAGCTCTCGGTCAGCGACGTTACCACCGCGCTAAGCCAGCAGAACGCCCAGGTCTCGCCGGGCAGAATCGGCGATGAACCGGCGCAGCCCGGACAAGCTGTGACCTACCCGCTTAACGTACGAGGGCAGCTCAGTTCTGAGGAAGAGTTCCGCAACATTACGCTTAAGGCGCTAAGTAACGGTTCGCGCGTCCGGCTGGCTGACGTGGCGCGCGTGGAACAGGGTCTACAGAGCTACGCGTACGCGATTCGTGAAAACGGCCATGCGGCTACTGCCGCAGCGATCCAGCTGATGCCGGGTGCCAATGCCGTCAGCACAGCGGAGGGCGTGCGTTCTCGGCTAAATGAACTCTCAACGGTGCTGCCGCAGGGCATGGCGTTCTCGGTGCCGTTTGATACCGCGCCGTTTGTGAAGCTGTCGATTGAGAAAGTCATCCACACTTTTATTGAAGCCATGGTGCTGGTATTCCTGGTGATGCTGCTATTTCTGCAGAATCTGCGCTACACCTTTATTCCGGCAATTGTCGCGCCGGTGGCGCTGCTCGGCACTTTTACCGTAATGCTGATGAGCGGATTTTCCATTAATGTGCTGACCATGTTTGGCATGGTGCTGGCTATCGGCATCATTGTTGACGATGCGATTGTGGTAGTGGAGAGCGTTGAGCGCCTGATGGCTGAAAAAGGCCTGTCGCCAAAAGAAGCAACACGTGAGTCGATGCGCGAGATTACACCAGCGATTATCGGTATTACGCTGGTGCTTACCGCCGTATTTATTCCCATGGGATTCGCCACCGGCTCGGTTGGCGTCATCTATCGGCAGTTCACACTTTCGATGGCTGTTTCCATTTTGGTCTCGGCTTTTCTTGCGCTGACGATGACCCCTGCACTGTGTGCTTCCCTGCTGAAGCCGATTGCGCAGCACGGCGTAGAAAAGAAAGGCTTTGCAGGCGTGTTTAACCGCCGCTTCAGTGCCCTAACGACAAGCTATGAGCGGGCATTGCACGCCACGCTGCGCCGTGGCGGCCGCGTCATGCTGATTTATGCCATGCTGAGTGCGGTGATTTTTGCTGCCTATCTGGCGCTGCCTTCATCCTTTATCCCTGAAGACGATCAGGGCTACTTTATGACGTCGATCCAGTTGCCGTCAGATGCCACACAAGAAAGAACCCGTCATGTGGTTGATCGGCTTGAAAAAACGATCATGGAAAGGCCCGGCATTGCCAGTAATATCTCCATCTTTGGCTTTGGTTTTTCCGGATCCGGTCCGAACACCGCGATGGCCTTTACCACCCTGAAAGAATGGGGCGAACGGCAAGGCGCAACCGCTGATGGTGAAGCAAAATTTGTCCAGACGAAGATGAATGACGATCCCGCCGCCACGGTAATGAGCCTGATGCCGCCCGCGATTTCTGATATGGGGACTTCATCGGGTTTTGATCTCTACCTCGAAGATCGTGCCGGCCGCGGTTTTGCAGCATTGTTGCAGACAGCCTCAGAGCTAACGGAGAAAGCCAATAACAGTGGCGTGGTCAGTGATGTCTACATTGAGGGTTTACCTGCGGGTGTAAGTGCCACTCTTGAGGTAGATAGAGAAAAAGCGCAGGCAATGGGCGTCAGCTTTGACGACATTAATCAGATGCTGTCAGTCGCGATTGGCTCAAACTACGTCAATGACTACGTAGATAACGGGCGAGTACAACAGGTTATTGTGCAGGCGGACTCCCGTTACCGTATGCAGCTGGCAGATTTACTCAAGCTTTACGTCAGGAATGCCTCGGGTGAGATGGTGCCGCTGTCGGCCTTTATCTCGACGGACTGGACCCAGTCGCCGCAGCAGCTCAGTCGTTATCAGGGCTATCCGGCGATTAAAATCACTGGCAGCGCCGCTGCTGGTTACTCCAGCGGGGCAGCGATGGCTGAAATGGACCGACTTGCCGCTTCTCTTCCAGCAGGCTATTACGCCGAGTGGACTGGCACCTCGCTGCAGGAACGTAGCTCAGCGGCTCAAATGCCGCTGCTGATCGCCTTATCCGTTCTTATTGTTTTCCTGGTGCTTGCCGCGCTGTATGAGAGCTGGTCAGTACCGCTTTCAGTAATACTTGTCGTTCCGCTGGGTATGGCTGGCGCTCTACTGGCGGTATTTCTCGCAGGTATGTCCAACGATGTTTTTTTCAAGGTCGGTATGATCACACTAATCGGGCTTTCAACCAAAAACGCCATCCTCATTGTAGAGTTTGCGCGACAACTTTATGCGCAGGGTGAACCGCTGCTTGAGGCAACGAAGCAAGCAGCCCGACTACGCCTGCGGCCAATTATCATGACGTCACTGGCTTTTACTCTTGGTGTGGTTCCCCTGATGATGGCAAACGGTGCCAGTAAGAGCACCCAGAATGCGATTGGCACAGGCGTGTTCGGCGGGATGCTTAGCGGTACGCTGCTGGCCATCTTCTTTGTGCCCGTATTTTTTGTGATTATCACATCGGCTGTGCAAAAACTTAGCGGCTTGCTGAAAAGGGTAAATAAAGGCTGAATGCTAAGCCCAGGCAATCCTGAGTTGATTGCATTGCCATTCATCGACAATGTTAATAAACCCTGCTTTAAACGCGACGACCCACTTTTCGCTCATAGTGGACGCTGTCATGCACAGCGTCCACTATGGCAGGAGCGGACATTGTTGGCATCGTGATTATTGTTCACTGAGCAGTTCATATTTCGGTAATACCCGGCCATCGTCACTGACAAGGTATTTAGCGCCATCTCAGCGACCCATCCTTAACAGGAAGAGCCACAGAGTAAGCTTGCCTAAGGCTGTTTTCACACGGAGTCGAACGAAAAGAATTCAAACAATGCGGGGCCCAGATTAAATAAGAGCCCCAATGTAAATGAAAATATTAAACCTGGAACGCTTCAACCATGCCTCGTAACGCATGTGCCTGAGCAGAAAGCTCTTGCGACGCAGAGGAGGACTCTTCAACCAATGCAGCATTGTTCTGTGTTACGCCATCCATTTGGCTGACGGCAATGCTGACCTGTGAAATTCCCTGCATTTGTTCAGAAGAAGCCAGAGATATCTCGTCCATCGCATCCGCAAGCTCACCTACCATGCTGACGATTTTCATGATGCTCTGCCCGGTTCCTGTCGCCACGTTCACACCACTTTCCACCTGCCCTACGGCCTGCTCAATGAGTTGTTTGATATCCCGTGCAGCAGTCGCACTTCGTTGTGCTAACGTTCTGACTTCACCGGCAACCACGGCAAATCCCCTTCCTTCTTCACCGGCGCGAGCAGCTTCAACGGCGGCATTGAGTGCAAGAATATTGGTCTGGAAGGCAATGCTTTCAATGACGGAAGTAATATCCCTCACTTTTGTCGCGCTGAGAGAAATCTCGTTCATCGTATCCGACATTTTCTGCACATCCGCCTCACCAGCTCGCGCCAGCTCTGCTGTCCCACGTGCAACTTGTGCCGTCTGCTGTGCACCTGCAGTATTACTTTTCACCGTTGCCGTGAGTTGCTCCATACTCGCGGCCGTTTCCTGAAGCGCAGCGGCCTGCTGTTCAGTACGCGATGAAAGTTCAGTGTTGCCTTTTGATATCTCATCAGCGGCTAAAGCAACGGATCCAGCCGAGTCTTTAATTTGTGATACCAGTCCACGTAAACTCTCCTGCATACGATCTAACGATGCCAGTAGGCTGTGTTTATCGTTACGGCGCAAGGTTATTGAGGTTGTCAGATTCCCCGCGGCGATGGCTGCCGCCAGTGCCTGTGCCTGGGCGGGCTCGCCGCCTAGCTGACGCATCAGTACACGTACGATTAAATAACCGGTCACCACAGAAATAATCACCGAGAGCGCCGCCATTATTAATAAAATAAACGCTGTACGTGTCGTGGATGCACTGTTCTCAGCCATCGTATCCTTGCTGAGTGTCATTTCGATGTTCGTTAGCGCATCCAGCGATCCCATTAATGCCTGTTGCGCCGGTCGCGCAGTTTTCATGAGGTAAACCGTTGCTTCTTGCTGACGGTTATCGAGGCCCATTTGACCTGCGATCATTAACGTCTCCATCGCGGCGCTCTCAGAGGCAACGACTTTTTCAAGAGCCTCCTTCCCGTGAGAGGAAACATTGATCCTCATGCTATCCACCAGCTCACGGCGCTTCTCGATATAATTTTTCTGCTGCGAGATTAATCTTTGCCATTCAGGCTGCATTTCTACGGGATCGCTCAGTAAAGCCAGGTTGCGAACGGCAATGGCCATATCTCGAGCAATTCCCCGCATATCCTGAACCAGCGTAAAGCGCTTCATCTTGTTATTGACCGTATCTTCCATCCCATCCCGCGCCTGCCATAATGCGTTCAGAGCAACCCCCGTGCACAATACGAAAAGAATAATGAGCAGACTGAAACCCGCAGCCAGACGTGTAGATATTTTCATTTATAATTCTCTTAAAGTTCAAGATGCTTTGCCGAAGAAGAGGAATTATAGACAGTGAAATTAACCCTGCCTGCGCGACAAATTAATAAGGGCTTCACTCAAATTCATCACGCACGGAAAATATAAGAACTGCTTGAGTTATCACGGATTACTTAAGTTAAATTTGGCATTTTTAAATGCTTTGGATTAATTTAACTCCGTAAATAACTCAATTTAAATTAACCTTTATTTTAGGGAAAATATTTTATATTTTTTTAGTTACATTATTTTAAAAACGAAGCGTGTTTTAAAAACACGCTTACTTCGAGAAAATTTAACTTATGTTACGCTCTTACCATTACTCAGATTGGATTGAAAAGGAAACGACAGCTTCCTGTAATACCAGCAAACGCCATAATCATACTGAAAGTCTGGTCTATTTTGCCCTAACCGTGGTAACGGCGACCGGCATGCCCTCCTCTGGCCAACTTCATCACATACTTGAAGATCATGCTAAATGGAAAAGAAGTTGAGCGCCGAAGAGAGCATGTGAAACGGGCTGGCTTAATCTCACATTGGCAGCGTATCAGGTTGGAAAAATTGATATGACCCATCACGTCGTGCTTTAGCCTGATACATCGCTGTATCGGCATTTTCAAATAAGGTTTTTACCGTTTTTGTCCCAAATCGTGCCAGGCTGATGCCAATCGATGCGCCGATCTTTACTTCTACGCCATTGATAGCAAAAGGATCTTTCAGGCCGTCTATGAGGCGCAGTGCAATAGCGGCTGCAGCATCATGACTACTGCACGTTGCTGCCACGACAAACTCGTCTCCTCCCTGGCGTGCTAACGAGTCGCCCTGGCGCATGCAACTTTGTAGCCGTTCGCTTACCTGCTGCAGCAACATATCCCCTATTGCGTGCCCCATCGAATCGTTAACTGCTTTGAATCCATTCAGATCGATAAACAGGACAGTCGTATACGCAGGATCTTCTACGTGCGTAAGCATGGATTGCACTTTGTCGTTGATCCAGGCTCGGTTTGGCAGTCCGGTTAAGGTGTCGCGGGTCGCTAGCAGCTCAAGCATCAACATCTTTTCTTTATCCCGGGTGATGTCACGCGAAACCAGCACTGCTCCGATATTTTTACCTGTAGAGGGATCGCTTACGCCGCAGGCCTTAGTGCCAAGTGTAATGTAGTGACCGTTACGATGCCTTTTACGCACCTCGACGACGTCTGGTAACTCAGCACCGTTGAAGATATTTGCCAGAACTGCCGCAGCAGGCTTTTGATCGTCGATATGCAGGAAGTCCACCACCAGCTGGCCCACCATTTCATCGGCTGACCAGCCTATCATTTCGCTATACGAAGGAGAGATCGAAACGTACCGACCATCCGCATCACAGTGGGCGATCAGATCAGTGCTGTTTTCTATCAACAGACGATATTCTGTCGCCGTACGCAGCGCGTCCTGAAGGGCTTTGCGCTGTCCGGTAACATCTAAAACGAAGCCGCTAAACTGTGTATGAGAATCACTTGGTTGGCATGCCGGCAGACCTGAAACAATCACATGGCGCATCGTTCCATCCAGACACTTGATCGGCACCTCTATATTAAATGGCGTCTTAAGCTCTAATGCCGCTGTCAGCTGCATCGCAATTTTTGCATCTTCCTCTACCAGCGCAAGGCTAAGCCACTCACCAAGCGTTATGCCTTTAAGTAGTGGCAATAAGCCTTCAGGGCTTTCCTGGCTGGCAATGCAAATGCCCCGTGCATCCGTCGACCAAACGGCAGAAAGTGTGGGTTTGATCGCGATATTCATGCTGGTGATTCCGTTGTTTGCCGATGATGCTGAACACATTTATTTCTGCTGCTAAAACCCATCAGGTGCTAAAAAAGTGCCTGATAATGATAACGTCATGCTTTTCATCGCAGCACTGCCAGAGCCTGTTATCAGGCATCTTAGGGCCGCAAAAGCTGATCTCTATTTATCGGCTGATGAGTTCAGGATCTTTAGTGACCCGCATTAAACATCGCCGACCTCGACACGGCGTTTCGCTTCGTGCTTTTTATCGAGCAGGTATTATCCAGCGACATATGATGCTCATGCCATACGCGTGGGCGCGACTGAAAATGCATAGGCAATATTCAACGCTCCGTCTTCAGTCGGGCAAATATAGGTGAGTATTGAGTCATCATACTTTGCTTTCTTCTCATCGCTCTCCGAGCTGTTAACACGTGACCCGCTTCGCGGTTAAAGTGGATCGTGCAGTGTGCATGTCGGCTTTGTGCTGTGAGTTCAACTGATGGATGCAACACATTGGTTAAAACGCTCTGCGGGTGATTCATAGTCTAGCGTTTTTCTCGGTCTTTCGTTGAGCTGTCTGGCAACGCTGTTTAGTCTTTCTTGGCTGTGAACCGATAGGTCAGTTCCTTTTGGAAAATACTGCCTAAGCAATCTGTTTGTATTTTCATTGGAGCCGCGTTGCCAGGGGGATTGGGGATCGCAGAAGTAAACCTGGATATCTGTGGCTACAGTAAACCGGGTGTGGTTAGTCATTTCAGCACCCCGGTCCCATGTTAATGTTTTATAAAGCTCAGCAGGTAATTCCCGGGCTTGTTTGATGAGTGCAGATATAACCGTTATGGTCTTGTTGTCCCTGATCCTGGCCAGCATAACAAAACGGGAATGACGTTCTACGAGGGTGACGATATAGGAGTTTTTAGAGCCCTGGATCAGGTCACCTTCCCAGTGACCTGGTATGGCTCTGTCGGCGGCTTCAGGTGGCCTTTCGCTGATAGAGATCGTATTCGGGATTGACCCTAATCCTTTCCCTTTAAGCGATGATGTTCTGGATCTACGCACGACTCTTCCGCTTCTGAGGCATTGCTGCAGTTCTTTTTTTAATGCACCTCGGGTTTGTATAAAAAGCGTTTTATATATCGTTTCGTGTGACACATGCATTTCCTGATTATCCGGATAACAGCGTTTCAGCCAACCGGTGATTTGTTCCGGCGACCAGTCCTGATGCATCTTCTCTGCGATGATTTTACACAGTGTGGGTCTTTCAATTAGCTTGCAAGGTTTTGGTCTCAGAGCATTTTCCCACGCAGCAGTATCCGCTTTTGATGCACGGTATTGATTTGCACCACCGTGCCTCTTTATCTCCCGGCTAATCGTTGGGGGGGCTCTCGATAGTTTGTTTGCGATCGCCCTGATGCTGATTTTTGCTACCAGCGCTCTGGATATTTCCTCTCTTTCATCAAGTGAAAGCGCTAACGGATGCCGCTTTCGGACAGGGGGGCGGTATCCACCAGTCTGGTGGATAGTGGGCATAATAGAAGAATGATATCTGTCGAACATTCTGGCGATATCATGCAGGGAATCACCTTGCTTATATCTGTCCCAGATAATCGTCTTCTGCTCTGGCGTGTAGTTAATCCGAGTTCTTCGTTTCATGGCAACGCCCCCCCTTGATTAAGGATAGCGTTGCATCGACCCGTTGAACTCACAGCTCATAGCGGACCTGACATACCGGTCCGCTTAATGCCAGAAACCGACACAACTATTATTTTAGTGCCCACGCCTAAAACTATCTTTTGGCCACAATCCGCATTTCCACAAGGGCATTCTCAGGAATGAACTCTGACACGCCTATAGCTGACCAAGCTGGATATGGCGCCTTTACATACTCATCTTTTACTCTGGAAAAAACGTCGATATGTTTTTTGAGGTCAATGTGGAAAGTGGTCATCTCAAGTATGTGTTCATAGTTTAAACCAGCGGCATTTAAATAAACGCCAAGCTTATAAAAGGCATCATGAAATTGTTCTTCAGGATGCTTACTTATAGGTTTATCTCTTCGTGCTGCGGTAACACCGGAAAGATATACTGTGCCATCTGCTTCGATAACGGGGGAAAAGTGCCAATCATCGAAATAGTGTTGAAATTCTTCAGGGACGATAGATTTTTTCATAATTTCATCACCAGTTGATGAGTTAATAAATGTCAGCATTTACAACATTAAATGCTCTCAGCGCTCAGGATGTTCAACCTATCCACCCATTGCTCATTGAGCATAGAAGATATTGCCATGCGCGCATATCCTTATTGTGCCAGTAGCGGACGACTCTTATGTCACGATTCATTCATGAATACCGAATGAATCCCTGATACGATAAAATAAATAATCTGCCTGAAGTACGTGCAAAACGAAGAATTATCGTTGTGCATATTAACTGCAGAAACTGAACAGCCTGTCAGGAAACTAAAAATAAAAAAAGTTCTCAGCTTGCTGCCTAATTATATGGCGCTTACCGTCAGCTGAGAACTGTCGCGTTACCTTTGAGATAAGCCATCCGGAGTCATGGAGCGATCAAAGGAGCGCCGAATTAGCCTGATACTTAACCCTGCCCCTACAGCCAGGCAGATAGCCATCGTCAGAAGCGCGACGATAAAAGCATGGGTAATTATTGCGACGCTGTTACCGTTCCCCAGCATGCTGTAAAAAATGCCGCCGATAACCGCGACACTTAACGCAGTGCTAATTTGTAATGTCGAGCTGGTTACGCCAGCAATCATACCTGAAAACTGTGGCGCGACCCGGCCTGTCACCATCCGCACCAGAGTTGGCATCGCCAGCCCCTGCCCCAGCCCAGTCAGGAAAAGCAGCATGGCGAGCGGCAGCATCGCGGGAGAGTGACCGGGCATCGTCGTAGCGATCAATCCTGCCATACCTGCCAAACCTGCGGTTTCACATCCCATTCCGATGGCGCTAAGGTAATTTCCGGCATACTGCCTCAGATACGGTGTCAGTAACGGACCAATGAGAAATCCGACACCAAAGGGTAGAAAAAGCGTGCCTGCAACCAAGGCATTTAAATGTAAGGCACTCTGCAGATAGACAGAAAACAGAAGAAAGAACGCGCCGATTGAATAAAACAATAAAACAATCATAAGTCCCTGGCCCAGCCCTGGCGCACGTAACACCTTCGGGTTGAGCAGTGGCGATCCCCCTTTGCGACTGAGGTGGTGCTCATATCGCCATAACAGTGAGGCCAGCAGCGGGAAAGCAGAAAATAACAGCCACGTCCACCAAGGCCACCCCGCCTCACGCCCTTCTATTAGCGGCACAATCAGTGTACTCAGCGTTAATGTGGCCAGCAGTGTGCCAACGGGGTCAAGTCGCTGAGCAGCTCGCGGCCGTTTTTCTTGCAGCAGTGGCAGGCCAAAGAGAATCACCAGCAGCGTCACAGGCAGATTAACAAGAAAAATCGTCCGCCATCCAAGGTGGAAGAGATCGGCTGATATCAGAATGCCGCCCAGAACCTGTCCAATAACGGAGGCCAGACCAAACACGGCTCCATATATGCTGAGCGCTAAGGGTCGCTCCGCTTCGGGGAAAATGACCTGCACGGCGGCGAGCGCCTGAGGAGCCATAATGGCGGCCGTGGCGCCCTGTAATATGCGTCCAGCAATCAGTATCCATGATGACCAGGCAAATCCACACAGCAATGATGCCGCGGTAAAACCGATCAACCCAAGAAAGAACATTTTTCCCCGACCATAAATATCGCCCAGACGACCTCCGGTGATTAATGTCACGGCATACACAGCGGCGTACGATGAAATGACCAGCTGTTCTGCTGAGGAAGATGTGCTCAATTCATTATGAATAGCAGGCAGTGCCACATTAACGATAAAAAAATCGAGCGGTGGCAAAAATGCACCTACCAATAAAATGACAAACATAGCCCAACGGCGTGGCTCGGCTTGCAGGATGCTATGTGCCGACATAGATCACTCCTTATGGAACGGTACGGTCCCTGTTAGGGATGTGTGGTCATCGCAGAATGCGCAGTTGACCAATCAGTGCAGGTGACGCCGCCTCGGGGAAGCGCAACACCGATCCGATCAGCGCATGCCGCCGGAAGCCAGAATAATCTCCCCAGTAATCCACCTGGCCTCATCGGAGGCGAGAAATGAGACGATTGGGGCGACGTCCTCCACCTGACCTATACGGCCAAGCGGCGTTTGCTCTTCATTCCAGGTTTGGAAGTCCGAGCCTATTGCGCCTGCGCTATGGCTTCCTTCCGTTTCGATCAGGCCCGGGTTGACCGCATTCACGCGAATTCCCCTGGGACCGAGCTCAAGTGAAAGCACACCGGTAATGGCATCAATCGCCCCCTTAGCACCGCTGTAGATGGCACTTTCAGCAATAAAGACTCGGGTGACGAATGAACTGATATTGATGATGCTGCTGCCGTGACCCAGGTGCGGTGCGGCCGCGGCGCTTACTAACAAGGGTCCAAGCACATTGATATCAAATTGCCTGCGGTACAGCGCTTCAGTGCTCTCTTCAATTTTGGCGAACTGGTAAACACCGGCGTTGTTCACCACGATGTCGAGCCGCCCGAAAAGAGCAATGCTGGTATTAATTAGTGCCTCGACCTCAGTCTGACTGGTGACATCCGCTGCGACTGCCACAGCCTCACCCTTGGTGGCTTTAATATCGACAACAACCTTTTCAGCAGCGTCTCTATCTGAGACGTAATTGACGATAACCCTGGCGCCATCAGCTGCCAGCTGACGGGCTATACCTGCTCCGATACCTTTTGAACCTCCGGTAACCAGAGCAACTTTGTCTTTTAATTTATGCATAATCTCAGCTTCCTGTTCGTGTCGCCTGAGGCGACGAATTTAAAGAAGCCATGGTGATGCCTGCAAAGTTGTTTGAGAACTGACACTTTTGTATATTGGATGTTCATTTTTGAACGGTGGGATCGAAGCATGGATTGGGGGGATGTTCAGGTATTGCTTGCGGTCATGCGTAACGGCTCTTTCGGGAAAGCAGCCCTGAGTCTGGGCGTAAGTCATCCTACAGTAGGACGCCGTATCAAGGCGCTTGAGGATGAAGCGCAGCAGGCGCTGTTTCGCCGGACAACGGAGGGATTGGTGCTGACAGATGCCGGAGACGGGATCATGAAGCTAGCAGAAGCGATGGAAAATTCCGCGCTTGCCATGGAACGTCGTCTGGCAGGCAATCACGATCGCCTTGAAGGAATACTGAGAATATCATCAGCAGAATGGTTCACTAACTATGTGCTGGCCCCCGTGCTGAGTGAATTGACACGTCGTCATCCGGCGATTGTGCCGGAAATTATTGCAGGTTACCGCCTGCTCGATCTGTCGCGCCGTGATGCCGACATCGCGTTTCGCATCGTACCCTTTACCGATCCGAATATTGTTCAGCGCCGTTTGATGCGTGTGCCCTACGCACTTTATGGCACGCCACAGAATGCACAGGCACTGCTCACAGCCCCCTCTTCGGTGGGGCTGATCCTGATGAATACTGGGCAGTCACATTTTCCTGACGTCTCATGGCTTCTTGATCATTTCCCGCAGTCAAAACCTGCCTTTAAAAGCACAAGCCGTGCGGTTCAGGCGCAGATGTGTCTGCGGGGGATTGGCGTAGCCGTGCTGCCACGGCCTTTGGGTGATGCCACCACCGGGCTGCAGCGTATTGAAATGCCTGACATTCCCCCTTCAAGAGACATCTGGGTCGGCTACCATCAGGATCTTCGTCATATGGATCGCCTGCGCGCATTGCTGGATATCGCAGATATTATGTTAGCTTCAGAACAGGAATAGCCTGATGTGCCGGGTTATCAAGTTCGCCCTAAGCCGCCCATTAAATACTAATAGTCACACCATTTTTCCTGAACGCTCAGCAGGCAGCTTTATTTTTTACGCCCATTCTTTATGGTCAGTGTGATGGCTGAAATCAGGAAATAGAGAACACCAAAAGCGGCGTAAGGTGCAACCGTGGTGACATCCAGAGCAGCATTACTACTCGCCTGTTTAAACATAAACACACCCGCCAATGCAGATTGTGCTCCACTCAAGACCATAGCCCATTGTCCATTTGAATTTTTCCAGCGACGGATGGAAGCAGAAAGCTGCAATACACCAGAAAAAATCGCCCATATTCCAAAGACTTTAATGGTTGTATTCATGCTGATAGAAAGAGCCCAGATAATAGCCGCTGCGACCACCAGGCTAACGATAAAGTTAAATTTTTGGGGTGGGTTTAGTGCTAAGCCCCCTGACTGTCTTGCATCAAGATAATTGGCGAATGCGTCCCATGTAGGATACAAAACAAGCAGAATGGCACCAACTATGGGATTGTGTTTGCCAATGAATAGCGCAAGTGCAATCCAGACAATTGAACCTGCAGCACGGATATAATAATAAGCTTGAAGCCATTGATTTTGAATGTAGGTAGATGTAGCGAAATTGGATTTCATTATGATTCTCCGAAATAGGTTGGACTTCACAGAATATTCCAGACGATTGATGGCCGAATTAGAGTCGGCAATTAATCAGTCGTAGGATTAACAAAATGTGTAAAGCTTATAAAAACACGCTTTTTAAGGAAAAACAGAGCGTATAAAAATGTTGCTCGATAAAAAAACGACACTGTGTCAAAAAATTAATCTTAATTTTTTATACAGTCTTGGATTAACGATATAGGTTTAGGTCGCAAGCATTCTGGCGGTAACCTGTTCTGTCTAACCTACGTAGTCTGCGTAAACGCAAGGGCTGCCTTATGTAACCTGACACAGAGCTCCGGACTAAGTCAGGAAAAATCCCGATAAAAAAGTAGGTTAAAGGCGCCATCACAGCAACCGGAATCGTTTGCTGACATTCATATTTGAAATCGGTATTAAGTGAATAACTGCAGGGATCTCTGCGTACTTCAGGATGTTTTTTGTTCATTATCACACACGAATCAGAAAAGGATTCAGGAACATATTCCGCCTTACTGACGTCAGCTATCTCCCTGCAAAAACCGCCAGTTACGCTACGTTGTCTAAGGTGTTCACAATACTGTTTTCCTGAAAAAGAAACTGACCTGAATGGCTGTAATAACATCTTCCTGCTAGCGAGTAGTTGAGCAACCAGCGAGTCGATGTCTGCCAGGTGAGGTGGCATACTGATCGATTGCTTTAATACTGCTGACTCATTCAATCCAGAATTTCCGGAGAGTTTGAGCTGAGTCTGTAAAAAGGGCTGAAAACCTGACGCAGTGGTAACAGAAGATCGGGAATTCATTCTTTCTATGTTTAATGCTGCCAGGTCCGGCATTGAATGCAAAGCGCGGATAGTGTTCATTAATAATTTCTCCATCAAAGTAAAGTCACATTGAAATAGCCTCAATCAAAGTCTTCGCTGGCTATATCACTTCCTCCAAATCATGCTTACATTAGTACGGACAAACACTGCATTACATACCTACTAGAAGATAGGCTGAGTTACTACAATGCCACTTGCAGTTATTCTTTGTATGATCCGGATATTTCATTCAACATCACGAAATCCAGTCAACTAAATCGCTCTAATGTTTAAATATCTAACCGGTACAAAGACTGCCCATCAACTATTTCAGCCCGAGTAGCCGAACACTTGAAGAGTTCGGCTAGTAACGTTTTATTGTCTGAGTTACTTCAGCTGGTTTTCGTTAATCTTTTAATCACTGGCTCGACAATTTGCTGAAATACATCAGCGTTATTAAAGGCACGCGAAGATATAATTGCACCATGCACCGTAGCCATTAGCGATTTGGCCTCTGTAGCTGCACTTTCCCGTAGAATAAAAACGCCATTTTTTTCACCTCTGCTCAGTACATCAGTGAGCCAGTTAGTGAGATCGTTGAAATGCCCACTGACTTCCTTAGCCACTTCTTTAGGTAAAATCGTTAATTCAACAGCCAGCATCACGCAAATGCAGAAAGGAGAATTGTTCTCACGTATGCAGGTCGCCCAGAAATTCACGTAGCTGTTAATTTCACCTAATGCATCACCAGAGAAATGCTGGCTGGTTGCCGCCATTCCTGCTTGTGCCTGCTGTCGATAATCACTCACGACTGCCTGAACCAGATCCGCTTTGCCAGGGAAATGGTGGTGAATACTCGACTTACGAATCTGCACCCGCTCGGCTAAATCAGCATAACTGAAGCTGTTATAACCGCCTGCTGTCAGCAGAATTCTGGTGTGGTGCATAATCTCTTCGGCTTTCTGTGAACGTTCTGTACTCATGCTTGCTCCAGCAGCAACGGTAAAATAACTGCAAATCGATAAACGGCCACGAACCTACTCAGCGTCAGCCGGATTGTCAAGCGCACCGCGCGTCAAGCGTTTGCGTTTATATGCACCCGCCATACTGCTAAATACGCCGTCGCGCAGAATCAAAGCGTGGTACAGAGCTGCGGCAAGATGCAACATAACAGTGATGAAAAGCGCCATTGCTACCAGGCTGTGAAGCGGACGTAAAATGGCATAAGCGTTGTTGCTGATCGGAACAATGGGCGGCAGCACAACATGACCCAGTGTGACGGGATACCCCGCCGCTGACAGCATCGCCCAACCGATCAGGGGCTGAGACAGCATCATGGCATACAGTGCCCAATGAGACAGATGCGCTAAGAATTTCTGCCAGGCAGACAGCGTGGCTGGAAGTGCTGGCTTAGCAGTGCTGAATCGCAGCCAAAGCCGCACAATGACCAGCATTAAAATCATCAAACCCAGCGGCTTATGAATCGCAACCAGCAGGCCGTGCAATGATGAAACCGTGGATACCATTGCGACACCAATAAATAACATGGCCATAATAGCCGCAGCCATCACCCAGTGAAGTACGCGCAGTGCCGGGTGAAAAGTGTTGTTATGTTTCATCAGTGGGCTCCGGCCTGTTCATGAGTGCGTGCATTATAGGATTTAGCGTAAGCGGATGAGCGGGCATTAAGAAGCGGGTCATCCGAAGCCGTAATACCATCAGGTAAAATCAGCGGGTCATAGTTAATGTCGTTACAAACGCCCTGCTGTTGTGCCGTTGTCTTATTAATTGTCAGCGTTCCGGCATTAATCACCTGACGATCGGCAGGCCAGCCAATCGATGCGTCATTGCCTTTATCACCAGAGCCCGCCACTGTAACCATCAGATCCCATTTCTGCGGCCCGTTCGCTAGCCGCTGCTGTAAATCACGCTGCAAGAAATTGGCGTCGTTTTTCTCATTTTCATCCATCGCCTGATAGTCAGCGTGCGGCACCATACTCCAGCGCACCAGGTGGGAATGGCCCTCTTTATCAATGAAATTAAAGGCGTTCAAACTGTTAAATTGATCGCGGACCCAGCTGGAAGAGGGAACATATTGCTTTGCCCAGGCAAAGAAAGGTTTGATCTCTGGATGCTGACGTACAAAAGCCTGCATTCTGGCCGGATCAGGTTTACCGGTTTTTGCATCCGGCAGCGTGGCGGTCTGCAGGTCATAGAAGCCCTGCACGCTTTGTACCGGAAAAAAAGGCATTGCATTCATGCCTGTGCGCCACTGTTCACCATTTTTCTGATAGAAAGCCAGCGCCATACTGCGTATCGGTACTGCATAATCAGGCGCATTGGGATTTCCGCCTGCGATAGCTAAACGGCCCACCACAGGCGTAACGCCTGAGGCAAACAGTGCAGCTCGTGACAGGGCGCTGGCGTTACCGTTGGCAGAAAAATCCCCCAGAATACAAACGCCCTTTGCATGATTACGGCGATAACCCGGGTGATTGCCATTAGATTTTTCTAAGGCAGTAATCAGCTTATCCGATGTCAGCCTGCCAGTATTCAGCCACCCGCCCGCCCACACGAACAAGGCGATCAGCAGTAATGGGATCACAATTATTATCGCCAAGCGCACTATTTTATGACCGACAGAAAGAAAAGGTTTATTCATGAAAACACTCAACATTGCAGAATTTAGTTCACTGTTCATCCGGGCGTAATCATTAAGATTTTGCTTTTAATAACTGGATGACATTCAGAAGTCATGTAAGACGCTCGATAAATCTACTAGTAGGTAGGCTGCGCTGTCAAATAATTATTCCTCCTTTTATAAGTTGCTGTCCCCTCCATGTCATACCGGCTTGTTCACATTCTGGAGTGGCCCCGTTCCCGCAAACAATTGCTGTCCTTACGATGAGGGCTCTGCTCCTCGCTCATAGCAGACCTCAAGACATTGCAAACTGGCGCCTGCCTTATTTTCACTTTAATGGGATTCAACAGCCTGCGGAGTGACAACGTCGCGTGACCGCAGTGTGATACGTACCGGCGCAGATTTATACGATGGCGTACCGCTCTCCTTGTCGATGTAGTCCAGTGGAATCAGAACGTTAGCCTCCGGATAATAGGCTCCAATCGATCCCTGTGAGATGGCATAGCGAATTACCGTCATGGATTCCAGACGCATACGGTAGCCCGGCACTGCTGACTCCAGATCCACAACATCCCCGTGCTCAAGCCCCAGACGTTCCAGATCAAAGTCACACATAAACAGGACATCACGGCGACCAAATACTCCGCGGTAGCGATCATCCATGGCGTAAATCGTCGTGTTGTATTGATCGTGACTGCGAAGCGTAATCAGACGTAGCACGTCGTCGCCCGGCACCGTCAGGTCCTCATGCGTGCCCTGATAAAGCGAAAACATCGCTTTACCGCTCGGGGTCGGCCAGATGCGATCCCGCGGCGGCAGTGGCATCTGAAAACCACCGGGTTGGCGAATGCGGGCATTGTAATCATCGAATCCGGGTATGGTTTTTTCGATCAGGTCGCGGATGAGATCGTAATCGGCTATCAACTCATTCCAGTTAACCCGCGTTCTCGGCAGAGCCGCGATGGCCATCCCGGCAACAATGGCCGGTTCAGAACGCAGCAGCGGCGACGCTGGCTTCAACTTTCCGGAAGAGGCGTGCACCATCGACATGGAATCTTCAACAGTGACCGACTGGCGATTGCCAGACTGCTCATCCAGTTCGGTACGGCCAAGGCACGGCAGCAGTAGTGTCTCTTTCCCGGTCAGAAGATGAGTACGGTTCAACTTGGTCGCGATGTGAACACTGAGTTCAAGTTCACGCATCGCCGGAAAGGTCACGTCTGAATCGGGCAGCGCCACGGCAAAATTTCCTCCGAGGCAAATGAGCGCCTTCGACTGCTTATCGACTATCGCTTTCATCGCCTGCACCGCATCATGACCATGATGCGACGGTGGTGTAAATCCAAACACGTTTTCCAGCTTATTGAGAAAATCGGACGACGGTTTCTCAGTTATCCCCACGGTACGGTTACCCTGCACGTTGGAGTGGCCTCGTAACGGACAAACGCCTGCGCCGGGTTTACCTATATTGCCTCGCATTAGCAGCAGATTGACCAACAGGCGCACATTATCCGTACCGCGGTTGTGCTGTGTAATGCCCATACCATACGTCAGGATAGTGGCATTCGATTTGACGTAAGCTTCAGCGACGCGCCTGAGATCTGCCTGCTTCAGGCCAGAGTCTTGCTCGATTAATGCCCAGGATGTGGCTTCGATGTCCGCCGCGAAGCGCTCAAACCCTTCTGTGTGCTCGCGGATAAAGTCATGATCCAGTGCCGTACCGGTTTCAGCCTCAATCGCCAGCACCGCTTTGGCGATACCTTTAAGCGCAGCCGAATCGCCACCGGCACGGACCAAATAATACGTTGACGCGATATCGGTTGAGCTGTTGGTTGCCATCTCCATGACATTCTGCGGGTCGGCAAAACGCTCAAGCGCGCGTTCGCGCAGCGGATTAAACACGATAATCGGTACGTTACGGCGCGCCAGCTCGTGCAGCGTTCCCATCATGCGCGGATGATTGGTTCCTGGATTATGACCCATTGAGAGAATAAGCTCTGCGCTATCGAAATCGTCCAGTGATACGGTGCCCTTACCGATCCCAATCGACTGAGGCAAACCTACGCTGGTTGCCTCGTGGCACATATTTGAACAATCAGGAAAATTGTTAGTACCATACTCCCGGGCAAAAAGCTGGAACAAATAGGCCGCCTCGTTTGATGCGCGACCGGAGGTATAGAACTCAACCTCATCTGGCGGCAGTGCAGCTAACTTATTGGCAATACGCGTAAAAGCCTCTTCCCAGCTCACTTCGATGAAGGTGTCGCTTGCTGCATCATAGCGCAGCGGCGTGGTTAACCTGCCGTATCCCTCCAGCTCATAATCGGAACGCTGTAGCAGCGACGTAATAGTGTTTTCGGCAAGAAATGCCGGCGTAACGCGCTTGGTGGTCGCTTCCCATGTGACCGCCTTAGCGCCATTTTCACAGAACTGGAAGGTTGAGCCATGATCCTTATCCGGCCAGGCACATCCGGGGCAATCAAACCCATCGGGCTGATTAGTGCGCATCAGCGTAGGCGGCGCTTTTAAGGTATCCATTTGGTTTTTAACGGCTATTGCGGTTGCCTTAAGTGCTCCCCAACCGCCCGCCGGGCCATCATAGGGGTGTACGCCTGGTACTGTGCGATGATTTTTTTTGCTCATACAAATTCGGCTCACGTGAATGTAATTTATGATGCTGCAGCCCCTGTGGAGGTTGCTTAACGTAACAGCGATATGTGCAGGTGTTACCTGAGCCTGAATATCCCTTCATCCACTGATGTTATGGATAGTTTCAAGGTAGCAAAAAAAACAGATCTCCCACGCTGGTTATCAATTGGTTACTTTTTTAATTCATTCCTCTGACTGGCTAGCCAAGAGCAACGACCGGAATTTCAATTTATCTACTCAGTGGAAGTGTATTGCCGCTTAGGGAAGGCGTGCCTGAATGATTATTCTGGAACGTAAAGAGTGTCCCGTCGGGAAAGCCGTCATTTGTACTTTCTTTAACGAAATAATTATCTAATGACGATACATTTATTTCATCGTGCAAACGTTTTACTTTTTCCAGCTAACTGTCACAATAAAAAAGCTACATAAATAGCGCGCTATTATAAAGCACGCGACATATATAAATGATAAAAATTCTTATTTATAGTGACAACACCGGGGAAAACCTTATGCACACACGCTTTTGTTGGGCAGGTTTACGACGCACCGCAGGTTATCGCGGGCGTTTATAAGCAGCACTTCGCTACCACAAGGTCCGTTCGCCACCCTCACGGGGGTGGTTAACGGTTGACCGGCACTAACGTTTTGGGCGAGAAGTGGGGGTTGTCTCAAGCCACGCGCGCACGTTCTCCAGGTCCGGCCCGACTTCGCGCAGGGCCT
Organism: Pantoea endophytica; assembly: GCF_002858935.1. Lineage (GTDB taxonomy): Bacteria > Pseudomonadota > Gammaproteobacteria > Enterobacterales > Enterobacteriaceae > Pantoea > Pantoea leporis. Next base: position 61,301 of record NZ_PJRT01000005.1, read on the forward strand.
GACTCAGTCGGTCTTGTGTGGTGCTTAACTTCAGAGTCCAGAACGTGATTTGCCACTGCTCGCGTATCTCTACCTGACTGAGGTCTGCGGGAATACGCCGCTGAATGTATTGACGGTTTTTCATTATTTTTATCCTTTTCTGTTTTATGTAGGAACGCCCGGCATGAGGCTTGCCAGCGCAATAAATTCCCTATATTGAACAATCACCCTGGATAAAATAGAGGAATATTCCTGCTGTTGAGGTGGGGATAAAAAAGGAGAGTAATCCTGGCGAGGCCAGCGATTTATTCTGACATGTGTTAACAATATCTATTTCATTAAACTAAAAAATAATTATTTTCATTTCTTCTTAATAAGCCTCTGATAAATGAGAAAATTAAAACACTGCATCCAGGTCAAGTTAACGTGATGTTTAGAGGCGGGTGAGCGATACACCCAAATTCACTCCATCCCGTATTTAAGGAGTTTTCTTTGAGAAATCAACTTTTAGAGCGGCCCGTGGCCATACAGCATAATATCCGTGATCTCAGGCTTGCCGCTGGCCTTTCACAACAGAGTGCCGCTGAGCGTTTCGATCTTAGCCTGCGTGTTTGGCAGTCGAAAGAGTCTGCGAAGAATCCAGGGCAGCTCAGCCAGGGCGAATATGAATTGTTATTGTTGCTGGCTGGGCAACATCCATATTTTGCACTGGTGTCGCAACAAAAAAAGTAAGCTGCCTTGTCCGTATCATTCGATAAAGATCAAGCACTGCGATGGCCTCACGCGTTTTGCACAAAAGAGACTGAGCATTTCAATTCAATGGTCAGGCACTGCATCAATGTCACAGAGTTAGCCGTATCACTGGCTAATCAAACTGAGTAGATGCATCACCGTCCTGGAGGGATTGTTGCGCCGCCAGGCAAAGGCGATATCGGTAAACAGGGTGTTATTCTCTATTTCGCAAAACGTAACGTGCGGGTTGCTCACACAGCACATGGACTCTGGTACCAACGCGATGCCGCAACCTGCTCCGACCATGCCGAGAGACGAGGTGATTTGGGGAGCCTGAATAAATCGTGTTGTGGTGAACCCCGCGCGCAGACAGGTGCTGACGATGAGCTCATACAGGCTGGGTGCGACTTCACGCGGAAACATAATCAATGTTTCGTCCACCAACTGCGCTAATGCAATGGTGCCAGAGGAGCTACATGCATGGCCCGCAGGTAACGCAATCATCATTCTTTCGGTAGCGATGACTTTCAAATTGAACGCTTTGCTGCTTTCACACGGCAAACGAATAAACGCCGCATCAAGCAACCCATCCCGCAGATCCTGCATCAGCAAAGCCATATTCTCCTCCCTGGCAATGAGTTCCATTGCCGGATAACGCGTTCTAAAACGCTGAAGAAGGTCAAACACGGGTGCCCCGAAAGCGACAGAACTGGCAAACCCGAGCGACATCTGTCCGCTTATGCCCCGCGCCATACCACGGGCTTTCTCAAGCGCATGGTCGGCCAGCTGCACAATCTCATTGGCGTCATTTAGGAATGCCCTTCCCGCATCGGTGAGTTCAACGCCGCGCGTCAGGCGTTTCAGTAATGGTGTCCCAATCTCATGTTCCAGCCGCTGTATTTGCTGGCTCAGCGGTGGCTGAGAAATGCCAAGCATTTCTGCAGCACGAGTGAAATGTAGCGTCTCGGCGACAGCAACAAAATAACGCAGATGGCGAAGTTCCATATCAAAAACGTCTCAAAGTTAACAGGTTTCGCTATTGGATTCGGTAAGCCAAAAAGCCCACCATGATATTAACACGGCTTAACTATTGGTTTGCGAGGTGGCAAATGTGTAATTTTGTATCTGCCTGTTCATGCGAGGAACAGCTGAAAGAAACCGTCTTTAAACTCCATGATGATTCACCAGAAAAGGTTATCTATCAGACTTCACTGATGAGCGCGCTGCTGAGCGGTGTTTATGAAGGATCCACCACGGTGTCCGAGCTGTTAAAGAAAGGCGATTTTGGCCTGGGTACGTTCAACCAGCTGGATGGAGAACTCATTGCCTTCGACAGCAAGGTCTATCAGTTACGCTCCGATGGCAGCGCCAATCCTGCCCAGCCCGAGCAACAAACGCCGTTTGCTGTGATGACTTTTTTCAAACCTGAACATCGCCACCGCTTTACCGAAACCGCCACGCGAGAAGAGGTTCATCAGGTTATCGACAGCAAAATCACTTCAGATAACCAATTCTGTGCCATGCGTATCAGTGGTCGCTTTCATGCCGTACGGACTCGAACCGTTCCCTGCCAATGTCGCCCTTATCGCTCGATGCCGGAAGTGCTGGGCGATCAGCCAACCTTCGCATTTAAAGAGACGCAGGGTGAACTGATTGGCTTCCGTACGCCGCAGTACATGCAGGGAATCAACGTGGCGGGTTATCACGAGCACTTTATTACGGATGACCGGCAAGGCGGTGGGCACATCCTCGATTATGTGCTGAAGGAGGGAATGCTGACCTTTGGCTCCATTAACAAGCTTGTCATTGATCTTCCCCGGGATACCGAATTTCTTCAGGCAGAGCTCACGCCGCACAATCTTGATGAAGCCATTCGCGCCGTCGAAAGCTAACAATAGGGGGCAATATGAAAACGTTAAAAACCCACACCCACTGGAACAGCGGCGCCGATCTCGTGGTCGCGCAGCTTGAAGCACAAGGCGTAAACCACGTGTTTGGCATCCCCGGAGCCAAAATCGACAAAGTGTTTGATTCATTATTGGATTCTCCCATTCAGCTCATTCCTGTCAGGCATGAGGCAAATGCTGCCTTTATGGCCGCAGCGGTAGGCCGACTTACGGGACATGCCGGTGTTGCACTTGTGACCTCCGGACCAGGCTGCTCGAATCTGGTTACCGGCATGGCAACCGCCACCAGCGAAGGCGATCCGGTGGTGGCCATTGGCGGAGCGGTAAAACGATCGGATAGCGCCAAACAGGTTCACCAGAGCCTGGATACCGTGTCGATGTTTCGTCCGGTAACGAAATATGCTGTTGAGGTCACCGCCCCCTCCGCGCTGACCGAATGTGTCTCTAACGCATTTCGTTATGCAGAAAACGGACGCGGTGGAGGTGCCTTTATCAGCCTGCCGCAGGATATTGTTGATCAGCCGGTTTCCGGCAGCCCTTTGCAAAATAGTGGACACGTTAAGTTGGGCGCGGCCCCCGATGCCCTAATTGAGGCTGTCAGCCAGGAAATTAGCCGGGCGAAAAATCCGGTCATCCTGCTGGGCCTGATGGCCAGCCAACCAGAAAATAGCGCCGCAATCCATGAACTGCTGTCAAAAAGCCAGATCCCCGTGACCAGTACTTACCAGGCTGCAGGCGCAGTCAGACAGGAGCACTTCTCAAGGTTTGCCGGACGGGTTGGATTATTTAACAACCAGGCTGGAGACCGGCTATTACAGCAGGCGGACCTGATCATCACTATCGGTTATAGCCCGGTTGAGTATGAGCCGGCAATGTGGAACAGCGGCAAAGCCATCCTGGTACATATTGATGTGCTACCGGCTGATACGGATAACCGCTACCAGCCCGACGCAGAACTGGTAGGCGACATTGCGCAGACCGTATGCAAGATTGCCGCCCGTATCCTCTCACCATTAACGCTAAGTCACGCTGCGGCCACAGTACTGGAAGACCGCCAGCAGCAACGGCGATTACTGGCGATGCAAGGTGCCAGCTTAAATCAATTTGCGCTGCATCCCCTGCGCATCGTGCATGCGATGCAAGACATCATTAACTCTGACATCAGCCTTACCGTTGATATGGGAAGCTTTCATATCTGGATAGCGCGCTATCTGTATAGCTTCCGTGCGCGCCAAATCATGATCTCTAATGGTCAACAGACCATGGGTGTCGCCCTACCCTGGGCTATTGGTGCCTGGCTGGTTGATCCTTCACGCAAGGTGGTATCGGTGTCCGGGGACGGCGGATTTTTGCAATCAAGCATGGAACTGGAAACTGCCGTCAGGCTGAAGGCCAATATCCTGCACATCATATGGGTTGATAACGCCTACAACATGGTCGCCATGCAGGAAGAGAAAAAGTATCAGCGCATTTCAGGCGTCAGTTTCGGTCCGGTGGATTTTAAAGCCTATGCCGAAGCCTTTGGCGCAGCCGGCTTCTCCGTTAACAGTGCGGCAGAACTTGAGCCAACATTGCGCAAAGCAATGGATGTCAGCGGCCCCGCTGTGGTCGCAATTCCGGTCGACTACAGCGATAACCCGCTACTGATGAGTCAGTTACACCTGAGTCAAATTCTCTAATTGAAAGGATATGATTATGAAAAACAGAGTTGCGTTTGTAACCGGCGCCGGACAGGGCATTGGCGCAGCCATTGCCTTACGCCTGGCAAAAGACGGCTTTTCCGTAGCCATCGCGGACTTCAATCTTGAAACGGCGCAGCATGTCGCTGATGAGATTGTCACATCAGGAGGAAAGGCCATCGCGCTGCAGGTTGATGTCACCCAACGCGATAACGTTTTTCACGCCGTTGAAGAAGCGCGCCATGCGCTGGGTGATTTCAACGTCATCGTGAACAACGCCGGTATTGCGCCATCAACACCGATTACCGATATCACCGAGGAGATCGTTGATAAGGTTTATAACGTCAACGTTAAGGGTGTGATTTGGGGGATGCAGGCGGCGATCAGCGCTTTTTCCGCGGAGAAGCACGGTGGCAAAATCATTAATGCCTGCTCTCAGGCAGGACATGTTGGCAATCCGGAGCTGGCAGTTTATAGCTCCAGCAAATTTGCCGTTCGCGGGCTGACGCAGACAGCGGCTAAAGATCTTGCGTCGAAAGGCATTACGGTCAATGCCTACTGTCCGGGTATTGTCAAAACCCCCATGTGGGAATCGATAGACAGGCAAATTTCACAAGCGGCAGGTAAACCGGCTGGCTTTGGGACGCAGGAATTTGCAAAACGTATTACTTTGGGCCGGCTATCTGAACCGGAAGATGTAGCCGCATGCGTCGCATTTCTGGCGGGACCGGATTCCGACTACATGACCGGCCAATCACTACTGATCGACGGCGGAATGGTATTCAACTGATTCGCGGATCGTGCTTACCCATACTGCCGTGTGGGTAAGCTATTAATCATGCACTTTTGCCCGCCTGTCTCCGCCCAGCGCCTACCTTCCTGGGATTTTTCAGGACTGATGCAGCCGGATACCGTGATTGGTGCAGTCCGAAAGTAGCCACCTAAACAAGGTTGGTCAAATAGCAACCCACATATATCGGGTTTCGCCCATAGTGGACATGCATTCTCCAAAGGCAGCTTTGTGCCAGAAGCGGACATTGTGAAGCCCGTATTGCATTGGCTAATGCGGAGCAGACCAAAGCCCTGCTAGCACGGGCTATTTCAATTCATAATCGAATTTTTCTTCCCAATTGAAATTCAGATCTTGCAGTTTTACCCTTTCAAAAACCTCGATTATTTTGTCGAAATAATTGCCAAGCCCCCCTCTGGATAGATCAGAATTCAGCCATATTATTTTTACTGGCCTTTCAATATCAGTGCTAAGGCGGTCCCACAATGCATCAAGATTTTTGCCATAGTAGGGTCAAAAGTTTAAAGATAAAGAAATAATAGAATGAAATTCTTTTTCATATAGGACGCATGCTCCATCCAAATAAAATTCATTAACTCTCATTTTCTGTTCACTCACTTTAACTTTCTACCTGCAAATCAACTCACGAAAATACAAAAGATGTCAACCTTGACCGTTTTTACAATTGTCAACTTCCGCAATTCGCTCTAAGCGGACCTTGTCTAAGACGGTCTTCTGCTTTGTGCCAAAAGCGGACATATTTTTTTATAAACCTAAACGGGCTCTGATGAAACTCATTAGATATTTACTGATCCAAATTGCATAATCTGGCTAAGATTCTCAGCACTAATTCCGGTGTTGAAACCATAGCTTTCAACTTCAGCTTTGTACCGTAAAGATGTACCGATGTGCAGGTCCATATTCATATTTCCGGGCAAAGCCAGTTCCCTTCCGGTGAGGCCAAAACGCACTATTCCCTCATCAGCAGCAGCACGCCTGATCTGCGCGGCAAGGCCAGTCGCATCATTAAGATGAAGTGTGACCGTCAAATGGGGATAAAGTTGAACAATGCGGCGGCAGAGCGCAGCCGTCTCAGCGGGAGAGGCTGCCCCCGAAGAATCCCGAAGTGTTACGCCTTCAATTCCCAGCAGACAAAAATAATCAACAAGCTGAAGAACCATGGCGTCGTTTGCTCTTCCCTCAAATGGACTGCCGAATACTGCAGACAGCTGCAAATCCGATACCACCCCACCACTTTTAAGTACGCCAATGGCCGGAATAAGCTGACGGAAGGTCTCTATGCGGCTTAGACCAAAAAGGTGAGCATTCATAGTTCACTGACCGATATGACCAGAGAGGCGCTGTTCAGACCATTTATAACCGCAAATTGAGCCCCTTCCTCATCATTTATGGTAATGCCGTGTTCAGTCAGGAGGTCTCTCCGGGTTCCATGAACGGCTAACGTAGTCGCACATTTACTGTCGTTACCGTCTCCGTGGAGATAGGGTCCCAGATGGAGCATTGAATATCCGCAGGAATTTATGACCTGATTGATTTTGAGCCGGTTTTGCTGGCTAAGTGTGCGCCCTGTCCCTGAATAACATGCTAGAGATTCCCTGAAATAAAGCCTCATTCCCTTCTCATGTCGCAAAAATCAAATCCAGAAAATGCCAGCCTGTTTACCGCAGAGGTCACAGGCTGGCATGCGTTAATCTCCGGCGGGAAGGTGCCGGCGTGACGAAACCCGGAACGCCTGTCTGATATTCCAGACGCTCTCTGTGTTCCCTACGGCCAGAGCAAACAGTATTCCGCCCACAATGGAGAAAAGTCCCAGCACACTCCATGCCAGCGTCATATCCGTTCCGCCACCCAGATGTTTGAGGTACCCGGCGACAAGTGGCCCGCCAAACTGTCCGATGAAGTTACTGCAAGCGCCAACAAAAGCCACTGCGGGTACCGCTTTACGGGTGGGCAGAATTTCCGTGAGCCGCACATAAACCAGCGGAACAAGCATCTTCATCGTCAGGCCGACGAACATAAACAGGGCAATCTGCACCCAGTAATAAGAGAGAGGGACAAACGCCGCAGCCGACAGCGCAATACCACACAAAACTGTTGGGATCGCTGCGTGCAGACGTCGTTCCTGGTTGTATTTATCGGAGCGTCGGGTGATGTACCAGATGCCGACCATAGTCATCAGGAACGGCAAGCCGCTAATCAGTCCGACCATAAATTCACTGAGCGTGCCGTAACCTTTAAGCGCCGTCGGCAGCCACAACGTGAAGCCGTAAGCCAGCATGCTATGCAGTGAGTAACCAATAAGCATCAGCCAGAGCGCGGGTATCTTCAGAATGGTCCACCACGGGTCTGATTTCTCTTTCACATAGTTTGACTGTTCGGCAGCCAGGTCTTTCTGGATGTGGTCACGGTCACCTGCGCTGAGCCAGCTTGCAGCCTGAATGCTTTTGGGAACCAGATAAAACCAGATGATGCAAAATAGCCACGCCGGCGCGCCCTCAATGACCATCATCAAACGCCAGTCATGATGTGCCAGAATCCAGCCGGAAATCGGACCTGCCAGAAACGCGCCGGCGCCCAGGCTCAGGTTCCAGATACCAAAAGCCCGTCCTCGCTCCGGTTTCATAAACCATTGCGCTAAAAACATCGCCGTGGCGGCCTGAATGGGACCTTCGGCCAGCCCCAGGAAGAAACGGATAGCAACCAGCTCGCTGAAGTTCCGCGTCAGACCGGTCAGCATGGCGCAGGCACCAAACAGAAACAGGCTGATGCCAATGATCCTTCGCGAACCAAAGCGGAGCGCCAGCCATCCCGCGGTAAACTGCGTAGCCACATAGCCCCATGCAAATGCGCCGCCAAGCCAGCCAGCTTCAACCGGACTGAGCCCCATTTCAGCCGTGATGTGCGGCAGCGCCATACCGATATTGACCCGGTCAAAGAATGATATGGTGTACATAATAAAGACGGCGGGTAATATTATCGTCCAGCGTTTTCTGCCGATAATGGTATTACCGCGGAGAGCATTGTCACTCATGATAACTTCCTCATTTGGTACTTATGTAGGGGGAGGAAATGCTGATTTCAGCTCCTTTTAAATATCAGCCAGTTCAGATTTTTATTATTTTGATGGTGAGACGACATAGTTAGTAAGTCGCCCGATAGATTCTATTTCGACCTCAATGACATCACCGTCATTAAGAAAAAGCGGTGGATTACGCGAGCGCCCCACGCCGCCTGGCGATCCCGTAAGAATGACATCCCCAGGAGAAAGTTGAGTAAATGTGCTCATATAGCTGATAATTTTATTTATCTTATGAACCATATTCGCGGTGCTGTCCTGCTGGACAATTTCGCCATTCAGCCAGGTTTTAAGCAGGAGATTTTGCGGATCAGTAACATCATCACTGGTCACCAGCCACGGACCGAAGCCACCCGTCTTGCTCCAGTTTTTACCGGCGGTGAACCAGGTATGTTGCCAGTCGCGTACAGAACCGTCCATGTAGCAGGAGTAGCCGGCAATATAGTCCGCCGCTTCTGCTTCAGAGATATTAAGACCGGACTTCCCGATGATAATGACAAGCTCACCCTCGTAATCTAGTTGATCGCTCTGGGCTGGCTTAACGATTTCTCCGAGGTGGGCGGTCTGAGAATCTGAAAAACGAATGAATATTGTCGGTGCATCAGTAGTAATGCTGAATTCCGTTCGCTTATCCTGATAGTTCATCCCCACACACAGTATTTTCCCCGGATTTTCAATCACCGGTAAAAAAGTAATCTCAGACAACTGATAATCAACGTCTGCATTGATATAGTTATCGGCAGTGGCTACTCCTTTCTCCCGGATAAAGCTTTTCAGGTCAGGAGTGTCTATATCGGTCCGGCTTCTTAAATCTATAATCCCTTCAAACTTCAGGATGCCGTAACTTCTATATCCATCAGGCGTCAGGTAATTTAAAAGTTTCATAGGAAGTTTCCGCGGTGCCTCCGGTTCTGCACCGGGAGGCACAATAAGTGATTAAGGAAATCGATATACCCGGCTGAAATTATTCCGCTAGCGCACGCATTTCTTTAATAAGGTCGGATTTGCCTTCGAAACCGATGCCCGGCAGTTCCGGCATGATGATGTGGCCATCCTCAACCTTCACAGAATCCGGGAAGCCACCGTATGGCTGGAACAGGTCTGGATAGCTTTCGTTCCCGCCCAGACCGAGACCCGCAGCAATGTTCAGGGACATCTGATGGCCGCCGTGCGGAACGCAGCGTGACGGTGACCAGCCGAACTGTTCCAGCACGTCCAGCGTGCGCAGATACTCAACCAAGCCGTAAGAGAGCGCGCAGTCAAATTGCAGGTAATCACGATCCGGGCGCATACCGCCATAACGCAGCAGATTGCGCGCATCCTGATGTGAAAAAAGGTTTTCACCAGTTGCCATTGAGCCCGGGTAAAATTCTGACAGCGCAGCCTGAAGGGAATAATCAAGTGGATCGCCAACCTCTTCGTACCAGAAGAGCGGGTATTCGCGCAGCATCTTAGCGTAGGCAATCCCGGTTTCCAGATCGAAGCGGCCGTTAGCATCCACTGCCAGGCGGGCTTCACTGCCGATTTCGTCAAGAACCGCCTCAATGCGGCGACGATCTTCTTCAAGCGATGCGCCACCAATTTTCATTTTTACAACGTTATAACCACGGTTAAGATAGCCGCGCATTTCCTGGCGCAGTGCGCTCAGGTCTTTACCAGGATAATAATAACCACCGGCCGCATAGACGAAGACACGTGGATTGGCTTCAACCCCTTTCATTTCTGCCAGCAGGCGAAACAGCGGTTTATTGGCGATTTTTGCCGTGGCATCCCAGATGGCCATGTCCAGCGTGCCTACGGCGACCGAACGTTCACCGTGACCGCCCGGCTTTTCATTGCTCATCATTACGTCCCAGATTTTATGCGGATCCAGGTTGTCACCTTTGCCATTCAGCAGGCTATCGGGTTCAGCTTGCAGGATACGATCGCGGAAGCGTTCGCGGATAAGGCCGCCCTGACCATAACGGCCGTTAGAGTTAAACCCGTATCCCACCACGCGGCGTCCATCTACCTCAACGTCAGTCACAACGGCCACCAGGCTCGCCGTCATTTTACTGAAATCGATGTACGCATTACGGATAGGGGAAGCAATCGGTTTGGTAATTTCAACAACGTCAAGGATACGCATGTTCTCTCCGGAAGTTCTCAGTCGGGATCGGTCAGATATGTTTGCCAAAAAATGTGTTATGTCATGCCACATACTTATTGGCATAATGCATTTTCGTCGTACCTAAGGACCATTTCGTCCTTTCTGATACCCATCCTAAGCAGTTCTCACATGCTGTTCTAATGCCAAAGAGGCAGGTTGTAATGCAAAATCGGCATCACTTAGAGTTAACATGGCTTGAGGACTGCGTTGCGCTGGCGCAGTCACTTAATTTTTCACGTGCAGCAGCTTCACGATATGTGACACAGCCTGCATTCAGCCGGAGGATTGTTTCCCTTGAGGAGTGGCTGGGAACGCCATTGTTCGAAAGAAACCGACGTGGCGTCAGTCTGACGCGGGCGGGGGAAATTTTCGTTACGCAAATACCTGATCTCATTCGTGCGCTTTACACCCTGAGAAGTGAAGCTATCGAGGCAGCAGGAGAAACCCGGCCTGACGTTATTTTTTCGGCAACGCACTCCCTTTCATTTTCTTTTTTTCCTGCACTGATGCGTAACAACGAGAAAATTGCACGTTTCGGCTCATTCCGCCTGCTGTCTGACACGCTAAGCGCATGTGAACGGATGATTGAAAAAGGTGATGCCCAGTTTCTTCTCTGCTATTACCACCCTCACATGCACATTAACTTGGACCAGTCCAAATACCTCAGCGTCCGACTTGGGCAGGAAACATTACTGCCTTACTCACGTTGTGATACTGCAACCCGTGAGCCTATCTGGCAGGCAACAGGAGGGCGGAAATTTCCGTTTCTTTCGTTTTCTGCTGAGTCCGGACTTGGCCGGATCCTATCAAATACGTCACAGGTCAACCGTGCCAGGCGAGGTATGGATATAGCCTTCACCGCCGATCTTGCTGCAACGCTTCTGGCTATGGTCAGGGCGGGTGACGGCATCGCATGGCTACCGGAAACGCTGGCTGCACCGGATGTTGATGCTGGCGAGATTGCCGTTGCTGCGGGTAAAGACAGCGGCCTCTGGGTGCCCATTGATATCCGGCTTTTCCGCCCTGCGGCAAGAATGTCTCGTGCAGTTGAAGAGCTGTGGGAAATTTTCGTAGACGGTCAGATTTAGTCGGGGAAAAGGCGGCTCACAACACTAAGTGCGATACGAATAAATTTTTTCCGGCTTTGACTTCTTAAATGTCCGTTATTCGCTCATAGCGGACCTTGCATCCAAGTCAGTCCGCTTTGTGCCAAAAGCAGACGTTGAAGAATTGATTTAGGGCGAAGGCGGGCCCTAAATATATTAGGGCTTTCATTTTAAGCTCTGGCTCTATGGATAGGTGGGTAAACCGCAATTTCAGCAAAATTGCAGTGGCTTTTTTTCTCTGAAGACAAGAGCAATAGATATTCACAACGTCGGCATCTGATTTTGTTCTGCACTGCTTAAAATAGAGCTTAACAGTACCGGAGTGCTACATGCCGTGCTGTTTTGCCAGCCATTGACTGGCCGTTGTAGTTGAAATTCTCTGACGGTGATTGTAAGTATTGCGCTTACTCCAGGCTACGCCGTCTGGCCGTGCGAAAGCAATTCGGTAATTTGCACCAATATCTTGCGGATTGTGCTGCGCATCACCCTGAAGCTGTTGCCTGTCCAGTAATTTTCTGTTTAATTTGATGCCCCAGTAAGCACTCATTAAATCCGCAAGCTCGCTGTAAGTCAGCGTATCACCTGCAATATAGACAATCTCGTTTTTGAAAGTGGGCTGATGGAAGAAAATGTCCGCAGTCAGCTTGCCAATGTCTTCTGGTGTGGTTAGCGTTACCGCGTGCTTCCAGTCTCCTAGAGCACAGACGGTTTTACTTTGCGCGTCAATCACACCAAAACCGGGCTCAAACAAATAGCTGGTAAAAATGCCTGTGGATACGATGACCCACGATGTTGCGTTTTGCTGGCGTAAAAGGTGGCGAACTTCGAGCTGTTCATCCCAAACTTGTTGACCGCTGCCTTTACCCACTACGTCATAATCAACGCCAAATTGCCATGGGAAGTAGCGGGCTACAGCCGCTTTGAATACCGCCTGCGTAATTTTTATCTGTGTTCCTGGCCCGCCGACAAAACCACTGCAGTTGATGACGGCGTCGAAAGCAGCAAATAGTTCACTCAGTTCATCAATACTGTTTTCCTGCAGATCGCCCTCTACTACAGCGATTCCAAGTTTCGTCAGTTCATCCAGCCGTGCCTTGCGCGAGCCAGAAATGGCATAAGCGGCTTCGCTTCTGAGTAACACGCTAATTTTTACATCGGTATGTTCCTGCACTTTATTGCTCATCGCTCTCAATACCTGAATACCAAGCTCGCCTGCACCGAGTACTAAAACAGTATCTTTAGGTTTCTTTTCAGTATTCATTGTTGCTTCCTGTTGTATTAAAACGTCATCCTGACAGCTGACATGACCTGGTTCAATTAGGCACACGCATGATACCGGAGGTGATATGGAGTCTGAGCGGGAAGCACTGTTGCAATTTTCCAGGGAATTTTGTGAGGAATTAAGCAACGATGATGAGGGCCTAAAACGTGAGATCCTGGCTCATGCAGGTAATCGCTGGTCGCTAGGCGTGCTGCATATTCTTGGTACTAACGGACCTCTTCGTTACGGAGAGTTACGCCGCTACCTTACGAGTGTCACTCAAAGAATGCTGACGCGAACACTGCGACATCTGGAGCGGGACGGGCTTATATCTCGCTATGATTATGAGGAAAAGTTGCCCCGGGTGGTTTATGCAATTACAGATATGGGAAAAGAAATGCTTCTGCGGATGCTACCTTTATGGTCTTGGATTATTACATCCGCAAGCTATTTCCGGGAAACAAGAGCACAGTATGACGATGATTGAATCTTTTGGTGACAACATGGCAAAAAGAGACTTGAGGAATTTTTGCATGTTAAAACTCTCTTCAAGAAAGCTGCAACGTGATATTGCAGCCTACATTGAGAGCCGATAGGTCTGCTTCTCGCTCATAGTAGACCTTGCCACGCGAGCATGTCCGCTTTGTGCCAGAAGCGGGCATCGATTAAAATTGCTGTGAATTAAACGCCACGAGATTTCTCTAATTTGATGTCAGTGCCATTGAGATCTGTTTCATTACCCCAACCGAGCTGCATATAAAATTTCGCCGCTCGACTATTTTTATCGGTTTCCAACCAGGCAATCTCATGATGTTGGAATAACTCCTGCTCAGCTAGCCTAACAAGCCTGCGACCTATTCCTTTGCCTTCATATTCAGGCAGAACAAAGGCTGCAAATAGACAGCCTTCATCCGGCAAAATCATGGAGAAGCCAATAATTTTGTTATTTTCAGTCGCAACCCATGCGCAAAGACTTTTTTCAATCATATCGCCTACGACGCCTTCGGTAATACCCATCTGCCGCATCTCTTCACGACTCAGGTGATTCTCCATTACCGATGTTCTGACGTCGAACATACCCTCGATATCAGAGAGTTGAGCTGTTCTTACGTAGATACTCATTAGTCTAACTCCATGTATGACAAAATAATTTTCATAATAATGTCAAAATAAAATCAACGGAATATAAAGTTTAAGGTAGCTAATTATGTCCGCTGTTCGCTCATAGCGGATTTCCCGAGGTTGCAGCGACCTATGCGCAGCCGATACTTTGTCTAACTGCATGCGGATGAAGGGATTACCGTGGTGGTGCACAGTTAAATTTTCTTTCCGTGACGACTGTTCCTCAACCTCGCCTTTTGCTAGCCTATGCGGCTGGACTGCTTCCAGCCGCATTAGCGTTACCGGTTAAGGAGTTTCCATGTCGCCTTTCAACAAACACCGCCCCTTCATTTCCCTTTCTCGTCGTCAGCGTCGTAAAAAAGTCATCGAGCTTAAAAACCGTATCTATCGTGAACGTCAGCGTTGTGGCGGGTTGTTCTATGATGATTGCGATATTCAATACTACAAAGATAACCCTGACCATACTTGGGCATGGAGTGATATCTATTTTGTCGGCCGCGATCCCGCCGATCTCTGGAACGCTGAAATCATTACAGCTAAGTTGGCATTTCAAGATGCGGTACATGATCGCGCATTCAATGAAACCTGGGCGATGCTCAGTCAGCAGGAACAAGAAGAAGAGGCGCGATATGAAACAACTCCCAATGTGAATAGCAAAGGCAAAATCGTTAGCCGTACCTTTCTACACCGAGAAAAACAGGCTTATGCGATTTTTGGTGGGCTGACATTTTGGCAGTTTGTTGAGAAGCGTGAGCAGGAAATAGGACAAGATGAACAGCAGGATGTATGTTGTAGTTATCAATTTCTGCCGGGGTTCGCTTATGGGCATGGGCTACGGATGGTTGTTGATGCTGAGGCGCTTAGTGTGCCAGTTATTGAGGCTTCGATTGGAGATTTTTTGAAAAGAGTGAGTGATGTGCCTAGGGGACAGCGATTTATAAGTGGGAGGATTTAAGATGCGAGTGTCCATTAATTAGGGAATAGGAGGGAGTTAACCTTTATCACCCTCCCATATTATTATTTCCCAGTGGATTTACTAGGTTTTAATCCTGGAGTATTTCCGGGAGTATCTTTGTTGTCACGCCGACGCTGATCAGGCTTTCCTGTCGATTTAGCTATTGGTTTTGGACCAGGTTTAAGACCCATGATATTTATCCTTCTAATTTAAGAGGGGCTGCCCTCCTATTCGGTTTTATGGCATAGCTCAAAAAATAACAAGTGGATTAATACGTCACATGCCAGTTAAATTATTATTTTTGATCAGTGTCATTTTATGGCATGTAGCGGGCTTTCGAATGGAGCATTATTCACCATTTGCTATGCGGTTCTAACTAATATTGATGAGCCGGGGTTGTTAAGCTGGTTATCCCTCTTAATGCTTTCTTCTTACGTGCATCACAATCTCTTTCTGAATTCATATCACGCTGAAACAATAGGATTTATCATTTTCAAACCATAGTTATCAATGAGGCCATCTATGAATAGCACAGTATACGATGCTTTCCGCTGCCTGAACTTACTTGCGACAGCGACTCGTCCGCATGGAATTCGTGAAATGGGACGGGAGCTTGGACTGGATTCAGCTAAGGTTACGCGATTGATACAGACCTTGCTGACATTGGATATGGTACAGCGCGATGCCAACCGCAAATACAGTTTAGGTATCGGTATCCACCGCTTGTCGGCTCACGCGATTCACAATTCAGCATTTTACAATGCGGTAATGGACTTACTTGAAGAGAGCGGGAATCACGCCATCTCCATCGTGATCGGTGTTCTAAGTGGAAATAAGGTGGTCTATTTGATTCATACCCGCGGCGGAAAGAGTATTGCGCGTGCCATAGGCAATTATGAGTCCTATCCGGTCCATGATTCGGTGATCGGCATTAAGCTTCTATCAGCGATGAGCGACGAAGAGATTATCAGCCAGATTGGTATCCACGATTATCAACTGCTGAGAAATGATATTGACGAGTCGCGTCGGCATCAGGTGTTTGCCAAAAATTTTGGTGCGGGAGATTACCGTCTGGCATGTAATATTCCCGGCATGCAGGCAGCGATCGCACTATCGAATATCAGCAGTGAAAAAATGGATATTGAGAGCTTACGTTTGTACCTTACGTCGGCAGCGAAGAAAATTAGCGGAGAATCACTGCCGATGCTGCAGCAGTAACTCGCAACGAGCAGCTGTCTCAGACACGAGCTGCCCGGTTTTATATAGCGTAGAACCCAGTCCCACACTGTCGTAATAACGCAGGAACTCAGCTGCATTCTCCACCCCTACCCCGCCCACGGCTGAAAAGCTTACGGGCTGAGAGAGTGGACCTTTCACCAGTTGAGGGTAATTTTTCGGTAGCGAACAGGCCGGAAAAACTTTCATCACATCCACTCCCAGATCGATAGCAGTGAATATTTCACTCGGCGAAAACACCCCCGCGTACACTACAAGTCCATATAGTTTAGCCTGCGCAATCACAGCCGGGTTTAAATTAGGAGTCAGAATAAAATCCGCAGCGGCTGCAAAACTGCGCTGCACCTGATCTTCTGTGGTGACAGTTCCCACGCCAAGCTGGATATCATTCCCAAAGCGATGGCGGACTTGTCGCAGGCTGATTTCCCAGTTAGGTGAATTGGTAGTGATTTCTATACGATGAATGCCCTGCTCAACCAGGCAGGCAATATGCGGCACTGCGTCTTCTGGCGTTATCCCGCGGAGGATAGCGATGATTTGCTGATTATCCACCATAACTAAATACCCCATTTAATCCGGCAATGATTGCGTCTTCAGCAGCTAAGAGTTCATAACGACGATGCAAAACCTCACATGCCAACTGGTAATGTGGCAAAAGCATTTCACTACCAATAAAGCATACCGTTTTATTGCCGCCAGGGTGTCCGCATGCAACTTCGTATCCAATGAGCAATCCGGAAAGCCAGGAAGCGGCCTGTTCCTCAGCCAAAGCACCAAGAATATAACGGCCCCGGCAGCGAAACAGTTCCGTCACCAGTTCAACTTTATCATGCACCACTGATAGCGCGGTTTCGACACCCGCCTGAAAAGCGGCCGGTGAGTGAACTTGCTCCGGCAACCCTTTACCCACCACGGATTGATTGAGTAACAAATGATAAAGTTCGCCAGTCATCAAGGTCTGCATCTCAGTGACCTGCTGCTGCGAGCGTTCAACCCACAGCCATTTGCTGTGGGTGCCGACGGCGGCGAATGTGGAGGCATCAGAAAGCGTGAGCGCACCCGCCAGTTGCATCTCTTCACCACGGCAGATCTCATTCACTCGTTTATCGCAAATACCGGGCCGTATGGTCAGCGGATTTGGCAGGATACCCGGCAGTTCCAGGCCTTTACCCAGTAGTTGCGAAAAACTAAGTGGCATATTGAGGTAACCGGCGTCAGCAATACCGATATTGCTGCCAATCATGCCGCAGAGCAGCACGGGTATTTGTTCATCGTAAGCATCCTCTAGCCGATGCAGCTGCTGCTTTAAAATCTCAGGCAACGCTGAGCGCTGGCACTTGCCGACGCCGCAGCTGTCTTGCACAGATTTAATCACTACGCCATCGCGCACGCTGAGGGCGCGAAAGTTGCTGGTACCCCAATCCACCGCGATATAGTTCATGGACGTCCTCCTAACACGGCGAGAGGCAGGAAATCCGTGATCTCTTTCAATTCCCGACGCGTGGCGTCATCCAGACTTTTCGCCGGCTCACGTACATAATCGCTGGCAAAAATCCCTGCCTGATGCAGCACTGTTTTATGTATGGCTACCCCGATCCCCGGTTGCACTCCATAGCGCAGGAAAGGTAGATAGCGATAAAACAGCGCTTGCGCTTCCTGACGATCTTGCTGCCATGCCGCCAGGATGGCATTAATCACGTCCGGGAATTCGCAAGCAGGCATGGTGCCCGTTACACCACGGCATAACTCCTCAAAGAGGAAACCTGCGTTCAAGCCGCCAAACAGGCCTACGCTATCTCCAAGCGCCTGTTTTAACGCAGTGATTTTCAACGTCGTCGGCGGTTGTTCCACTTTGATATACCTGATGGCGGGAAAGTCCTGACACAAACGCACCAGCGTCGAAACGGGAATGTTAACGCCCGTCATCAGAGGTGCGTCCTGGATCATGATATCGATTTCGCAGGCCTGACATATGTCTCGCCAGAAGTGATAGATCTCCTCCGGACCGGGCTTAACCACCGAAGGCGGATTGACCATCGCCACCTGAGCTCCCCAGCGATGCACCCGGTTGATCTCTTCAATGGCAACAGCGGATGAAGCACCGCCAGCAGCAGCCACCAGCGGTAAATCCCCCATCAGCCTTTTGACGCAAAAGAACAGGATCTGCTTTTCATCCTGCGTTAAGGCGTAGCCTTCGGAAGCATTGCCAAACAATGCAAGACCATCAATGCCTTGTTGCAGCAGAAATTTCACCAGACGTTCAATGGATGCCAAATCCAGCTGGCCCTGCTCATCAAATGCCGTGGCGAGAATGGGTATGTTACCTTTTAACATGCAGCCTCCATCATCACGTCGCGCACGCGATCTTCATCAATTTCAATGCCTAACCCTGCGCCCTGCGGCAGGTGATACTCACCGCGTTCGCAAATCAGTGGCTGCTTGAGCAGTTGATTAGCGATGGCAAAAACTGGCGGCTGATATTCGAGCATAAACAGGTTGGGTATGGCGGCGGCAACATGGATCGATGCGGCGATGCAAGGACCTAGACCCACGCTTAAATGCGGTGCCACACGTAAATTCCATGTTTCGGCCAGCGACGCGATATGCATCAGCTCGCTAATGCCGGTTCTGCCGACATCGGGCTGAAGGATATCTGCAGCGCGCTGCTCAATCACCGCTTTGAATTGATAACGCGTGCGCTCGGTTTCACCTAACGCAATGCTGACCGCACTTTTGGCACGTAATTCGCGATGGCCGGCGATATCTTCTGGCAGCAGTGGTGCTTCGAGAAAGCCGACGCCCAGCGCGTGCAGTTGCGCTGCTAAATCAGTAGCGTCTGCCACACCGTAATTCCAGTGCGCATCAATGAAGACTTGCGCCTCATCGCCGAGCGTTTCACGAATGGCTCGAATATTTTTAATGTCTTCTCGCACGCCGTAGCCCAGAGCTAACTTAACGGCATTAAAGCCTTTCTCCTGCCATTGCCTGGCGAGGCGGCTGCGGCTTTCAATATCAGGCTCAGGTAAACCCGAGACATAGCAAGGGATCACATCGCGAAAGGCACCGCCGAGTAGTTGATGGACCGGAAGACCAAGAATTTTTCCCTTGAGATCCCACAATGCGATATCCACACCTGCAATAGCGTCGATATGATAACCACCGGTATGTCCACGATCGCGCATGGAGTCATACATCCTTGAGTTGAGCACGCCGCCAGAGAATGGCGATTCCCCTATCAACAATGGCGCGAACAGCTGCTTAATCAGTTCTGCGATCACCTGAGGCACCACCGGCGCCAGGGCTTCTCCCCATCCTACATGCCCTTCGCTACTGGTAATTTTCACCAGGCAGGTTTCCATCTTGCGTGAGTAGACGCAGCGGTATTCTGGACGATAGTAATAATCCGGACCGGTTCCGTCCGGCTTACCGCCGAGGTAGGCATGTTCCGGGGTGATTTTGAGTGGGAAACACTCCACTTTCGTTATGTGCATAAAGGCTCCAGTTTCCATTAATCCAACACTTTTCCGGCAGTTTCTTTTGCAAACCACACTGCAATGAATGAAATTAGTGCGGTGATCATCACGTACCAGGCGGGTGACAGCGGATCTCCCGTTAAGGAGATCAGGCTGGCGGATGCCAGGGGTGTTACACCGCCAAACACCGCCACAGTCAGGTTGTAGGACATCGCGATGCCGCCATAGCGAATCGCTGTGGGGAACAGTTCGACCATTGCTGCGCCACAGCCACCGTTAAACAACGCAACACACACACCCAATACACTCATTGCCGCGATAGAGCTGCCCACCGATCCCTGTGTCATTAGCAGCATGGCGGGATAGGTCAACAGGATGAAACCAGCGCATGCCACCAGCATCAGCGGCCGTCGTCCCCATCTATCAGACAAGTAGCCCGTGATTGGCATGCAAATAGCGACGCTCAGTAAGCCCAGCGTGGTGATGAGATAAGAATCAGTACGGCTGTAGTGCAGATGCGTAGACAAATAGCCGGGCATAAAGGATTGCAGCACCCAGCTGCTGACCGCTTTGATCACGACGAAACCGGTACAAAACAGCAACGCCGACAATGAGGTTTTCAAGGCAGTGCGCAGTGGCGATTTTTCGATTTTGCCGGTGGCTTTTAACTTGTGAAATTCAGCCGAATCTTCCATGTTGCGGCGCATATATAACCCACCCAATCCGAGCGGTGCTGCGAGCAGGAAAGGAATGCGCCATCCCCAGTCATTCATTGCCGTCTCACCCAACCAATAGGTCAACAGCAGCACCAGTCCAGAGCCGCAAACAAACGCCATGAAACTGAAGTTCTCACTCCAGCAGGTAAGCGTGGCGCGACGATGCGGCTCAGCGCTTTCTGCCAGATAGGTAATTACGCCGGAACTCTCACCACCTGCGGCGAATCCTTGTACTAATCGAGTCATCACCAACAGCACCGGTGCGACAATTCCCACCTGATGCCAGGTCGGCAGAATGCCCATCACAAATGTAGATATTGAGGTGATGACAATTACCGTCACCAACACTTTGCGTCGTCCCAGACGATCGCCCATGGAACCGAAAAAGAAGCCGCCCAGCGGACGCATTAAAAAGCCGGATCCAAATACAGCAAAAGATTTCAGAAGTGCGGTAGCAGGGTCAGAACTGACAAAGAAGTTGCTGGCAATAATCGCCGCCAGGGTGCCGTATAAGCCAAAATCGAACCACTCGATAAAATGACCAATCCCGGCTGCCATCATGATTTTGGCAGTACGCTTTGGCGGATTATTGGTTTTTGTCGCCACGTACTCACCGCCATACTGACGGGTTGAATTTTCCATACGACCTCCAGAGGGTTAATGTCGCGCCATAGGAAGGCGCGTCATGTCTTGGAAGTTAGCGTATGAATTTTGATGAGATATTGCGCCGGCGATGAGAGATAGCGTGAAGCCAATCAAAGAACAAATCCGGCAATTGCTTCACATAGTGAAGCAGAGAAGAGATCCCTTACAAAGCGCCTAATGTAAGCCGGGTTTATAGTTATCAGACCAAGCCATTACCTATAATCCCAAAGCTTTGCCTATGCTGCCGGTAGTTTTATTCAATGCGTATATTTCATGTCAGTCCACCAAAAAACCGAATCGAAACATATGGTGTCAGCACATATCTCCTCGTCATTGAAACAGCGCTAAACGAGCTATCCTTCCATAAGGAGGAACAACCTATGTGCGGAAGATTCACACAGTTCCAGAACAGAGATACCTATTTTGATGCCCTTAGTGTAGCTGATGGTGACTACATCCATGATCCTGAACCTATCGGGAGGCCGGGCTTTTTGATCCTTTTATCCGTCTCATTGTTCGTATTGTAAAAGGCGATCCGCTTAAAGTGATGATCGGCACTGCTATCCTTGGTATCAGCGTGGCGCTCGACGGCGATGGTGCCACCACCTATCTCATCTGTACGGCAGCACTTCTTCCACTGTATCGTCGGCTGGGAATAAAGCTTCAGTACATGGCCACCGTACTGCTGCTTTCAATCGGCGTAATGAACATGCTCCCGTGGGGAGGACCAACAGCGCGCGCTGCCAGCGCCATGAAGGTAGACGTTGGAGAGCTCTTTATGCTGCTTCTGCCCATTATGATCTGTGGCCTTGCCTGGGTAGTGCTGGTTGCCGTTATTTTTGTACTGCGCGAACGTCGCCGGCTTGGGGTGATTAAAATCGATCTGAGTGAAGAGACCGGGCAGCTTACATCTGTAACTAATTATCGTTATCTCTTTAATTCAGCGCTGACCATTGCCCTACTGGTTATGTTAATTCTGGGCATGCTTCCTATGGCAACACTGTTTATGATCGCCTTTGCAGTGGCGATGCTAGTGAATTTCCCTAACCTGAAGCATCAGAAGGAGCTCCTTGCCAAACATGCAGAGAACGCGCTTGCCATTGTTTCTCTCATTTTTGCAGCAGGAATTTTTACCGGCATCCTGTCCGGAACAGGTATGGTAGATGCCATGTCTAACAGTCTTGTAAATTCACTGCCAGCCTCAGCCGGCCCCTGGCTCGGCATCCTCACGGCGCTGATCAGCATGCCGTTCACCTTCTTCATGACAAACGATGCGTTCTATTTTGGCGTTTTACCCATTCTTGCGCAGACAGCGACAAGCTACGGAATCTCGCCTATGCAGATGGCCGTTGCTTCACTGATTGGACAACCTGTTCATCTGCTCAGCCCGCTTGTTGCGTCAACTTACCTTCTTGTCGGCATTCTTAATCTGGATTACGGGCTGAATCAGCGCGCAAGCCTTAAATGGGCGGTGGGAACAGTATTGTGCATGCTGTCAGGCGCCATCGTGCTTGGCACATTACCGCTACACAACTGATCTATACACGTTAATTAATTCGCTGTGATTTAACGCTGCCCTTATTATTTATAAGGGCAGCGTTAATGTACGCTTTTCGCTAAAAACAGAAATTGGCCTGGCGTCGTCCGCTCTTTTCACTAAGAGGGCTTTGCAAACATCACGGTTTTAATTAAAGGATAACAGCTAATAATATGTGGGTCTCATTGGCTGCGTTCCATCAATTCAAGCGTCTGACCATCTGGACTTTGTAAATATATTACTCTGGTACCCTGCATGGGTCCTGACGACACTGTTTGAGGTTTACCCGGCGTCTTCCAACCGTAGTCCGATACTTTGCCTAAGAGCGTATCAAGATCCTCAACCATAAAAGCAAGGTGAGCGTAGCCTGGGATATAGGGCGCTGAAGGTTCTTCTGGCTGCTCAATGTTATTGTATTGGAGTAATTCAATTTGGATATCAGCCAGTTCAAGCAAAGCCATCCGTACATCAGCTCCCCTTGCACCTGTAACCTCATCGATTATAGGCCCAGACATTTTTCCTTCACGTAATAATTTACCGCCAAGAATCTGAGTCCAGAATAATAATGAGTCTTCAATATTTTTAACTGAAAAACCAACGTGATTGACACTTAAGATCATGTGATTACCTACTGAGTTTTGAAAGTCCATCAGCCAACTATATAAAAAGAATGCTTTATTTCTACACCATAAATGCGCG
This sequence comes from Pantoea endophytica, assembly GCF_002858935.1. Taxonomy (GTDB): domain Bacteria; phylum Pseudomonadota; class Gammaproteobacteria; order Enterobacterales; family Enterobacteriaceae; genus Pantoea; species Pantoea leporis. The sequence goes on from NZ_PJRT01000005.1 coordinate 84,384, forward strand.
AACGTTTTACAAGTCTGCATCCTTTATCGATAAATTGCGAATATCCTCTTTCGTCTAAAGCTGTCTCTAATTTCCAATCGCGCAAAGGGGCTGCAGCGATTCAGTGAAGCACTATTATGTTAGAAGAGAGCATACGGTAGGATCACTTGAGGATAAGCAGAATGCTTCTGGAAAAGCTCAGGTTGCTTTAAGTTCGGAGGAAGGAACGTGGACTCTGGTTTTTCACCAGGGAACGCCAGCAGCACATGGTGCTTAGGTTCAAGATGCGGTGTTATGTTTGATGTGACAGAACTAACTAGGCCGTCATCATTTTGACGTCCGCTTTTGGCTGTATTATCAGCCGAAAATCTCATCCTAACCAGCTACTGATAACGGCATTTCGCCGTTAAGAGATGCGCTTTCATGCAGCAAGCCCCAACGCAACTGCACCTAAACAATGCATTCGGCAAAAAGCTGATCGGCACTTTTCACAACTGTCCTCCTTTTTAAAACCACATGAATATCTATGATCGGCCACACATTTTACAATCTGTTTACCTGACAGCGGCGAAAATCTGTGCAAAGTAATGTCCAGCGGCAAACGAGATTTATGCCCTGGCATGTCAATTGCTTTAGCTAACCGATGTCAGCCGCAGCAACCTGACAACCTGTGCGCGTTATTAAATCCATCAAATTGATTTAATAAAACACCCTCTTTTTGCATCAAGGCGGAAAACACCATGAAAATCCGATTCAACCCAGTCATAAAAGGTTGTTTTGCAGCAGTTCTGTTAGCCAGCGTAGGCAGCGCGGCAGCGGCAACCACATTGAATGCATTGTTTATGACGCAGGCGGCGTATAGCGAAAATGATATCCGCGCCATGACGCAGGCGTTTCAGAAAACGCACCCAGACGTGCAGGTTAATCTTGAGTTTGTGCCGTATGAAGCGCTGCATGACAAAATTGTTGCGGCGCGTGGCGCGGGCGGTAACGGCTACGATGTGGTGCTGTTCGATGCCATCTGGCCGGCAGAATTCACTAAGTTCGATCTGTTGCAGGACGTCAGCAGCCGCATCAGCGCTGATGAAAAAGGGCAGATTTTCCCCGGCGCAATGAACACCGTTGAGTTCAAAGGCAAAACCCTCGGCATGCCGTGGATCCTGGATACCAAATATCTCTATTACAACAAAGCGATGCTGGAAAAAGCCGGTATCACCACGCCGCCGCAAACCTGGCAGCAGGTGATGGATGACGCGCGCATCATCAAGCAGAAAAACATCGTGAAATATCCGCTGGTGTGGAGCTGGTCGCAGGCGGAAGCGCTGGTGTGCGATTACACCACGCTGGTATCAGGTTTCGGCGGCAAGTTCTATAACAACGACAAACTCGATTTCTCCTCCCCGGCCTCGCTGCAAGCGGTGAAGCTGATGAAAAGCTCGCTGGATGAAGGCTTGAGCAATCCGGCTTCACGCGAATATCTGGAAGAGGATGTGCGTAAAGCCTTCTCCAATGGCGATGCGGCTTTCGCGCTCAACTGGACCTACATGTACAACATGGCCAACGATCCTAAACAAAGTAAGGTCGCCGGCCAGGTGGGCATCGTTCCCGCGCCAGGCGATGCGCCGGGCAAATTCGGTGCCGTTAATGGTTCGATGGGCCTTGGCATCACTAAAGGCAGCACGCATGCGGATCAGGCATGGCAATACATCCGCTACATGACTTCACAGCCGGTACAGAACCAATACGCCACGCTGAGTCTGCCGATCTGGAAAAGCTCGTATCAGGATCCGGCGGTGCTGAAAAACCAGGAAAGCCTGATCGCGGCGGCGGATAAGTCGCTTAACGTGATGCTGTCGCGTCCGGAAACGGCTGACTATTCGCGTCTCTCCAACACGCTGCAGCAGCAGTTGCAGCAGGTGCTGGTGGGCAGCGCAACGCCAGATGCCGCGCTGCAAGCGGTAGATAAGAGTGCGGCGCGTCTGCGCTAAGGGGCAACAATGCTGAGTTTGCGTCAACGCGAACAACGGCAGGCATGGGTGCTGCTGGCACCCATGTTGTTGGTGATGCTATTGCTCACCGCATGGCCGCTGTTACGCACCATCTGGCTGAGTTTCACCGATGCCGCCCTGATCGGCAGCGGTGAAGCGCCGGGCTGGATTGGCTTTGAAAATTATCTGTTCGCCATCACCGATGCGGATTTCCGCAGTTCGCTGTGGCGCACGCTCTATTTCACCGTGGTGTCGGTGGCGATTGAAGGCGTGATCGGCGTGCTGGTGGCGCTGTTGCTGAACCAGAAATTCGCCGGTCGCAACGTGCTGCGCGTGCTGGTGATTTTGCCGTGGGCGCTGCCGACCATCGTTAACGCCATGATGTGGCGTCTGAATTTCAACCCGGATTACGGCAGCATCAACGCCCTGCTGACGCAGTTAGGGATCATTGATGGCTATCGCAGCTGGCTGGGTTCGCCGGATTCGGCGCTCAACGCGGTGATGTTCGCCGATATCTGGAAAAACTATCCGCTGGTGACCTTACTGGTGCTGGCGGCGCTGCAATCGATCCCCGACGATCTGTTCGAAGCCGCACGGCTGGATGGCGCATCGGCCTGGCGGCGTTTTCGTGCCATCACCTTCCCGGCGATTGTTGGCCCGCTCAGCGTGGCGCTGGTGCTGCGCACCATCGACGCCTTCAAAATTTTCGACATCATCTACGTAATGACGCGCGGCGGTCCGGTCGATAGCACCAAAACCCTGAGTTTTTACGTGTATCAGGAGTCGTTTAGCTACTTGCGTGCTGGCAGCGGCGCGGCCTACGCGATGTTGATGACCTTGCTGTGCGCGGTGCTGATCACGCTTTACATGTTGTTACTGTGGCGGCAGCGCCGCAAAGGAAGCGCTCATGAAGGTTAAATTGCGCCATGTCGGTAAATACGCCGCCGCGCTGCTGGTGGCGTTCTCGGTGTTAGCGCCGATGGGTTGGCTGTTTTTGATGAGCGTCAGCGCCGCCAGCGATCTCACCCGCGTACCGCTGGAGTGGCTGCCGCGCCAGTGGGATTTCACCCGCTACGGCAAGCTGCTGTCGCTGGAGCCGGGCCAGCCGGGCGTACTGTTTCTGCATGCACTCGGCAACAGCCTTTTAGTCGCCACCGGCGCGACAATCATCTGCTTACTGCTGGCCATTCCGGCAGCGTTCAGCTTCTCGCGCTACCGCGGGCGCGACGGCTGGCTGTTTGCCTCACTTGCCATCTATATGGTGCCGCCGGTGGCATTCGTGTTGCCGCTCTACTTCCTGTTGCAGCAGTTCGATCTGCTCAACACGCGGCCCGGATTGATCATTGTTTACTGCTCGCTGATTCTGCCGTTCCTTACCTGGATGCTGAAAAACCAGTTCGATACGCTGCCGCAGGATATTGAGCAGGCGGCGCGGCTCGACGGCCTGCGCGTCTGGCAAGTGCTGTTACGCATTACGCTGCCGCTGGCGAAGCCGGTGTTGGGGGCCGCCGCACTGTTTGGCTGGCTGCTGGCGTGGGACGAATTTTTCTATGCGCTGCTGTTTATCAGCAATATCGCCGCACAAACCTTACCGGTCACCATTGCCGGATTTACCGCCGGACGCGCCACCGATGATGGCTTGATCGCTGCCGTTGGCATTCTGGCGTCGGTGCCACCGCTGTTTATTGCCATCTGGCTGCAGAAGACGCTGGTTAGCGGCCTTGCCAGTGGCGGGAGCAAAGGATGATGGAGCAGAAACTCACCGCCACGCTGTATGTGGTGGGCAACATTAATGTCGATTTGATCATGGGCACGCTGGATAACTGGCCGCAGCGCGGTACTGAAGTGATGCTGAATCACAGCGAACTGCGTCCTGGCGGCTCGGCGGGCAACTGCGCGCTGGCGCTAGAAGCGATGCAGGTGCGCCATCGCGCGGTCGCCAATCAGGGCAATGATGGCCTGAGCGCCTGGCTGGCGAGTCATTTTCCGCACAGCGCTGCGCACTGGACGCGCTACAGCTGCGAAACCTCGCTTACCGTTGGCGTGACGCATTCGGATCACGAACGCTCTTTCCTGAGTAATCTCGGCCATATCGTGCAACTCACCGCGCAGGATGTGCTGGATCAGCTGCCGGCTACCGCATCTGACGGCGATATCGTGCTGCTGTGCGGCACCTTTTTGTGTCTGCATCTGTATGACGATTATCCGGCGCTGCTCGCCGAGCTACAGCAGCGCGGCTTTGTCACCGCCGTCGATACCGGCTGGCCGCCGCAGGGCTGGACAAACGAAGTGCGTCAGCAGATCACGCATTGGCTGCCGCTGTGCGACTGGCTGCTGCTCAATGAAGTGGAAACGCTGGGATTGGCGGCGTCAGACGACTTGCCCGCCAGCGCGCAAATGCTGGCGCAACAGCTGAGCGGACGCGGCGGCTGCGTGGTGAAATGTGGCCCGCATGGCGCGCGCTGCTGGCAGGCAGATAACTCAGTAAGTCAGCCTGCACGTCCTGTCACGGTGGTGGATACCATCGGCGCGGGCGACAGTTTCAACGCCGGATTTCTCACCGCCCTGCTGCATCAGCAAGATCTCACCACGGCTTTGCAATGGGGGATTTCGGTGGCGTCACTGGCTATCAGCACCTTGCCGCGTCGTTACCCCGACTGGCATCAACTGCAACTTTCCCAGGAGTTTTAAATTATGGCCAGTGTTGAACTCGTAAAAGTGGCCAAACGCTACGCAAAACAGTCGGTGCTGCATCCGCTCGATCTCACCATTCCTGACGGCAGTTTTACCGTGCTGGTTGGCCCATCCGGCTGCGGAAAATCGACGCTGTTGCGCTTGCTGGCCGGGTTGGAGAGCTTGTCAGATGGCGCGATCCTGATGGATAAAGTGCAAATCAACGACCGCGATCCAGCCGATCGCGATATCGCCATGGTGTTTCAGAGCTATGCGCTCTATCCGCACTTAACCGTGGCGGAGAATCTGGCGTTCCACATGCAGGTGAAGAAGGTGAAGCGCGAGGAGCAGCACACTAAAATTGCGCGTATCGCCGGAATTCTTGGCATCGATAAGCTGCTGCAACGCTATCCGCGTGCACTGTCAGGCGGACAGCGTCAACGCGTGGCGATGGGCCGCGCGATGGTGCGAAATCCCAAAGTGTTCCTGTTCGATGAGCCGCTGTCGAACCTCGATGCGCAGCTGCGTATGGAGCTACGCGCCGAGATCAAATCGCTGCATCAGCGTTTCAAAACCACCATGGTTTATGTGACGCACGATCAGGTTGAGGCGATGACGCTGGCCGATCAAATTGTGGTGATGAAGGATGGCCGCATCGTGCAGCAAGGCGCGCCGCTGGCGATTTACGACCGTCCGGCGGATACCTTTGTCGCACGCTTTATCGGCTCACCGCCGATGAACCTGTTACCGGCACAGCTGATCGCCCGCGATGGCGTGCCCGGCGTGCAGTGCCAGGATCTGTGGCAGCCGTTGCCCGCGCGTTGGCAAGCGGCGGCGCGCGAACGTGCTGGCGCAGCCGTGACGCTCGGCGTGCGCCCGCACGATCTGCTGGAAGCTAGCAACAACGCCGCAGCGTTGGTGAGAGTGGTGGAGATCACCGGCGAATCCACATTGTTGCATCTCGAATGGCACGGTCAGCCGTTGCATATGCAGATTGCCGGTCGCCACACGGCGGTGAGCGGCGAGAGCATTATGCTGGGCTTCAACCCCGAGAAAATTCATCTGTTTGATGCCGAGACGGGGCTGAGGTTGGCTGAGTCGCTCTAGGTTGGTGCTCAGGCCTGAAAAGGCCAACCCGTTGAGATGAACATCGCTGTTGATGGTGCGATTTGGAAAACCGCAATTAATCGCCATCAAGGAGGAAAAGGTGGACAGTGGAGTAAAGCGTCCGCCGCAAGGATGCGGCGGCCGAGGCTACAGGGATGTATTCACGCCGTCTTTACGCAACGCCCGCCTTTTCCGACTGAAACGCACGTTCTTACCTAACAAATAAAAAAGCCACCCAAACCTGGGTGGCGAAATACAATTTATCACATGCATAACAACGATATTGGCGAACACTCATTCCTTAAGCATTTCACAACGGCTATTGTACTCTGCTGGCTATTTTATTCCGTCTTCACCGTTTAAAGATAATGTAAAACCCCTCTCAACCTTTAACGAATTAAATACATTTACCAGGTTTTTCCGATATTAAACTGGAACTGCTCCGACTTATCTCCCTCATATTTTTTAATCGGCAACGCATACGAAAACACCAGCGGACCCAGCGGTGACTGCCATTGCAAGGCCACGCCGCTCGACACGCGAATCTGGCTGGGATCGCCATAATCGGGAATCCCCGCCGCTTTAGTGGCAGCGGTATTCTGCCAGCCGGTATCCCACACGGTGCCGGCATCAACAAACAATGAAGTGCGCAGCGCATCGGCATAGCGCTCGCTGATAAACGGCGTAGGGACAATCAGCTCCGCGCTTACCACCGCCATCGCATTGCCGCCCACCGCATCATCCGATTTCTCCACCGGGCAAGCACCGTAACTGCTTTCGCTGCCGCTGCAGCGGTAATAGGCGGCTTTTGGCCCGATGGTATTGGAGGAGAATCCGCGTACCGAACTCGAACCGCCGGCATAGAAATTATCGTAGAACGGCACTTCTTTGCCGCCTAAACCGTCAGCGTAACCGGCCTTACTACGGCCCATTAGCACCCAGCGATGGTCGCTGCTCAGCGGCAAATAGCCGTTGGCGGTCAGCGTGCTTTTGTAATAACTGTTGGTGGAACCTGGAATGGTCACTTTGGTGTTGAAACCGGCGCTCACGCCCGAGGTGGGGAAGAAGCCACGATCCAGCGAGTTGTAACTCCAGCCTATGTTCCAGAAGAAATCGTTGGCGGTAAATTTGTCCGCCACGGTGGCATCGTCATCGTCGTCATTGCTGGTGATGACTTTTGGATGAATGCCCTGCGAACCCAGATAGCGCCACATTGCTACCTGCGGCGCCATATTGCTGACGCGGTTATAGACGTAATCCAGCCCGCTGTTCACGCTGCTGTTTTCGCCGATTGGGAAGCTTAACGTGCTACTCGCGCCGAAGCTCTTCAGTGTGTATTCGGAAAGATCGTTATCTTCCGCGCTGTAATCGTTGTAGAACAGTTTGCCGCCAAGACTCACGCCATCCACGGTGAAATAGGGATCGGTAGCGGCGATTTCGACATAGGTTTGATAGCTGTTTTTCGTGCCGCTGAAACTCACAGTATTGCCGGTGCCCATCCAGTTATCCTGGCTAACACCAAGCTGATAACTGATGCCGCTGTCGGTGCCGTAACCCAGTCCAACGTTGAAGGTGCCGGTATTGCGCTCCTTCACTTTGTACACCACGTCCACCAGATCCGGGCTGCCCGGCACGCGCTGCGTATCAACATCTACGCTTTCGAAATAACCGGTACGATTAAGGCGCGCCTTGCCCTGCTCCACCTGATTGCTCGCCAGCCACGCGCCTTCCATCTGGCGCATTTCACGACGCAGCACCGCATCTTTCGAGGTGTCATTGCCCGAGAAACGCACCTGTCGCACTGAGAAGCGCCGCCCGGCATCGACATTCACGTGTAGCTGCACGGTTTTATCGCTGTCGTCTATTTCCGATTGCGTATTCACCTGCGGGAACGCATAGCCGTAACGACCGAGCAGGCTTTTAATCGCCTCTTCGTTTTGGCTGATTTTTGCCCCGCTGTATAAGCTGCCCGCCGGCATGTGCGCCAGTTTTTCAATTTCGGCGGAATAGCCGGCCATATTTCCGCTCAGCGTTACGCCGCTAACATGATAAACATCGCCTTCATGAATATTTATCGTGACGTAAATATGCTTTTTATCCGGCGTTAAACTGACTTGTGTGGAATCGAGGTTAAAGCGTGCGTAACCGCGATCGAGATAATAACTGCGTAGCGTCTCTAAATCGCCTGAGAGTTTCTGTTTCTGGTATTTCTGATCGGCGATCAAATTCCACCACGGCACATCGTCGCGCAGCTGGAAATGCGAGATCAGTTCATCAGCGGAAAAAGCGTGGTTGCCGACAATGTTGATCTGCTGAATTTTCGCCGACACGCCTTCGGTGAAAATGAACTTCAGATCGACACGGTTGCGCGGCAACGGCGTGACGACCGCTTTGACGCTGGCGGTATATTTCCCGGCGCTGAAGTAGAAATCTTCCAGCCCTTTTTCCATATCCGATAGCGTGGTGCGGTCCAGCGCTTCACCCACGCGCACGCCCGAGGCATCAAGGTTTTGCTTGAGCTGATCCTCTTTAATCGCTTTGTTACCAGAGAATGAGATGCTGGCAATCGCCGGGCGCTCTTTGACTTTGACAAGCAGCGCATCCCCGTCACGCAGCACCTGCACATCGTCAAAATTGCCGGTGGCGAACAGCGCGCGGATGCTGTTGCGAATATCATCATCATTGACGCGATCGCCAACACGCAGCGGCATATGCAGCAACGCCGCGCCGGGTGCGACGCGCTGAAGCCCAGCAAAGTGAATATCCTTTAGAGTGAAATCATCTGCACCAAAGGCAGTGGTGGTTACCATTAAAAGTAACCCGGTTAACATCTTCTTCATCTGTTGTGAGCCTGCCGTTTTTCCTGTGCCTGATTCAAGCGCCTTGCTTCCGCACCACATAAAAACGGGCTGAACACGCGGTTCAGCCCGTTAACTGCGGCGATATGTTCCGGAAAAAAGACCGCTGAGCCAAAGGTAAATTCAGCGCGACTCGCGGATTTTCGGTTGTTTTACAATAAGCTGCATCGCTCCTGCCAAAATCTCCGCATAAGAATTACCCTTCTGCCGTTACCGGCTGAAACGTACGGCGATTGAGGCTGGTGAAGATCACCAGTAATGCCATCATTACAAGCTCAACGCCGAGCGTACCGGTGATCGCCGCCAGATGATTGCCGTGCGTATAAATCTGCGTGAATACACCGCCCAGCAGCATCGGGCCTAAACCTAACGCCGATTGCTGCACCGTCGACAGCACCGCGCTGCCCGCGCCCGCCTGATGATGCGGCACGCCGCTCATGCCAATGCGGTAGAAGGTGCTGACGATAAACGACTGACCAAAGCCAATCAGCACCGTGGCGGGAATTAGGGTGAAAATACCGACCTGCGGCCAGGCGAGTTGCAGCGTGGCGATAAGGGCCACCAATCCAACCATCTGAATACCGCAGCCCATCAATAAGGCGCCGCGCTTACCTAAACGCTCGACGATGCGCGTGGATTGCATCGCCCCGATAAAATAGGCCACGCCCAGCGCGATAAACGCATTCCCGGATTGAAACGCCGTCAGCCCTAAACCGGCCTGCAGCGTCAGCGCGACGGAAAACATAAAGCCGCTCCAGCAGGAGAAGAACAGCACCGCTAACGTCAGGCCAAAACGCACGCTCGGCAGACGCAGCAGTGAAGGCGGCAGCAGCGGCGCGCCGTTGGCCGCTTCCAAACGCAGCGAACTCTGGCGCAAACGATGCAGAAACAGCGGGAACAGCACCAGCAGCAAAATGCACGGCCACGACCAATGCAGCAGCGGACCGAGCGCCAGTGCCAGCATCAGGCAACCAATCGCGCCCGCCAGCAGCAAGGTTCCGCTAACATCCACCGGTACGCGCTGCGTGTTTTGCGTCTCCGGCACAAAGCGGCGCGCGGTGATCAGCACAAACAGGCAAATTGGCAGGTTAATCAGGAACACGCTGCGCCAGCCGTAGCCGCCGATATCCGCTTTGATGAGGAATCCGCCCAACACCTGACCGATGATAAAGGCCAGCCCGCCAATGCCGCCGTACAAACCGATGGCGCGCGCATGCGCTCTGCCCTTCAGCGTGATGTGCAGCGTGGCGAGGATTTGCGGCACGATAAAGGCCGCGCCCACGCCTTGAAGCGCGCGGGCAAACATCAACAGGCCAACGCTATTGGCGATGCCGCATAATAAAGATGCAATACCGAAGATCCCTACTCCGGCAAGGAACACGCGACGGCGGCCGTAGTTATCCCCGAGCCGTCCGCCCATCGCCAGGCAGATGGCAAAGGCAATGCCGTAGACCGCGACGATCAGCGCCAGCTCAATCGCCGTGGCCTGCAGCGTGTGGGCCATCGCGTCTAACGCTACGTTAACGATAGAAAAATCAATCATGGGCAGCAGCTGCCCGGCAAGCAGGACCATCAATCCTGTGCGTTGAAGTTGCGATGTCTGCATCGGTTTTACCTTGTTTTTGCTGTCAGTACGGCATAGCATCACCTAACCATTAAACGGGTACCAGTTCTTAATTATCATGGTATAAATACTACCCGTCTTGTCGAAGGATCTGCTTATGAACCTGGCATCCGCGCCTGTTACCACCGAACAAAACAACCGTAAATTACTCGGCACCTTTCTGCGCACGCGCCGGGAAAATCTCGATCCCAATCGACTCGGTTTACCCCGCATGCGCCATCGCCGCACGCCGGGTTTACGCCGCGAAGAAGTCGCGCAGTTAGCGGATGTTGGCGTGACCTGGTATACGTGGCTGGAACAGGGACGCGATATCAAAGCCTCGCCGAAAACCCTGACGGCGATCGCTAGCGCGTTGCAGTGCAACGATGTGGAAACGCAGCACCTGTTTTCGCTCGCCGGGCACGCATTGCCCTCGGTGCGCGTGGTGGCCGCCTGCTGCAAAATTGCCGCGCACAATCAGCAGATGCTCGACGCGATCCAGTTACCGGCGATTATTGAGACGCCGCGCTTTGATATTATCGGTTACAACGCCGCGTGGTGTGCCTTGATGGGCGTGGATTTAGCCGAAATCGCGCCTGAAGATCGCAACTGCATCTGGCTGGCCTTCAACCACCCAACCTGGCGCAAAGCGCTGAATGACTGGGATGAAGTGATGCCGCAGATGGTGGCGATGTTTCGCGGGCAGATGGGCGAGCACCTTGGCGATCCGCACTGGGAAAGCTTTCTTGCTCGTTTGCTGAACAGTTCAGATGAGTTTGCTCACACCTGGCAGCGCTATGAATTGGGCCAGGTGGAGAATCGCGTTAAACGTTTTTACCGCGACGAAGTGGGTGAAATGACGCTGCGGCAAAATAACTGGTGGTCCGCGTCACGCAACGGCGATCGCCTGCTGGTATATGTGCCGGACGATGAAATCAGCGCCGCAGCACTCCAGCAGTTGATCAATCCGTGATGCGTTATGCCTTGCTCGTCAGTGCCGGAACCGGTGTTTGCGGGTGGGCGCCCTTCTGGCTGTTTAACAGAATCTGACCCAATAAGCTGTCTTTGTTCACCACGCCATATTTCAGGTTGGTGTCGAGATATTTACGATCAAATCCCGTCAGTTTGGTCAGCGGCGGCAAGACGGCCGGCAGACGATCGACCATCAGCATGCGGCTCAGCTTCACCGGACGCCACTCCACCAGGCTTTGATATAGCAACGCGCTGGCTTCGCATTTACGCAGATAGAAGTTGTACTGATTGTTCTCACGCAGCGCCTGCTGCTGCGCGATATACACCACCAAATAATCTGGTGGCGTGATGCCCTGAACAATAGTTTCGTAATTGGGCAGCGCGAGCAAACGACGGAAAAACTCGTCGGCGCCCACTTCAACAATCGGGCGGAAAAAGTGCAACCAGCGCGCAATAAAGGCGTTATTTTTTGGCGCGGCCAGGAACCAGGATTCAATCACCGGATAGGCTTTATCCAGCGTCGAACTGTCGCGATAAAAGGCGATCAAGTCATAACCATCGTCAACATTCACCGCTAACAATTCGTCCATCGTGCGGTTGAGAATGATGGTGGCATCCATCCAGATTCCGCCATAGCGATACAGCAGTTCCAGCCGAATTACGTCACTTTTATGTGAAGGGCGCATATCCTGATGCACGAAGTGCAGATCGGGCAGATAGTGCTGAATATTCAGGTTATTGATGACGGTTACCTGATAGCCGGGGTTTTCGCGCACGATTTTATCGACAAAAATCTGCACCTCTTCCGGTAGCGTTTCACTTTCCCAGTACATCCAAATCTGACGCGGAATGGCCGCGGGCGCGGTCTGGCGTGCAACTAAATTGATATCCTGCTCTGCGGCAGGATTGTAATCGGGCAGCGTTCTGCGTTTGGTCAGCTTTTTTTCCGCCAGTAAACCTAGTGAAACCAAATGGGTTTTAATTTTATTCTTTTTCATCGTTTCTCCAGCAGCACAGCCGCCAGTTAACTACTTATTGCTGTTAAAAAAGGCACACATCAGCCCTGCACCTAATGCTGCAAAAGCCGACAAAAGCCCGGAAAATTGGCTCAAAATTATCAAACAGCACTCAGCGCGACAATTTAATAAACCGCTAAAACCTCACTTTAAGAGAATACGTAGAGCGCAGGGTTTGCGAAATCTGGCTTTGTGAAACGTTACGCAAAGCCGAACATCTTAGGTGAACGGTTAAAAATAATACTGGATATATAAACAGTGTTGCGTATACTTATTCAACAGCCACGAGGCTGAGTAAGTCTTCAAGAGGTGATAATGATGATGATCTCAACGGAAAGTCTGTCTGCTTTGAATGCATCAATGATGATGAGCAGCCGCGAAATTGCCCATGTCACGGGCATTACGCACGGCGAAGTGAAGCGCCTGGTGAAAAGCCTGGAAACTGCACAGCGTCTTTCCCAGCCTTTGACGGTGAATCTCTATGAGCATCAGGGTGAAGTGCGTCAGGAGTTTCATCTTAACAAGCGCGATTCATTACTCGCCGTTGCCCGGCTTTCGCCTGGCTTCACTGCGGAATTACTCGATCTCTGGCAGCAGCGTGAACAGTTTACCCATCTGCCTGATTTCACCAATCCGGCGGAAGCGGCCCGCGCCTGGGCGGAGCAATTTGAGCAGCGCCGTGCGGCTGAGCAGCAACTTGCGTTGTCGGCACCTAAGGCTGAATTTTTTGATCGCTTTGTCGAGATCGAAGATTCGCTCGGCTTTCGTCAGCTGTGCAAGATGTTGAAGGTAAAGGAAACTGAATTTCGTGAGTTTTTGTTAGAACGCAACATTATGTATCGCGAAAAAGGCACGCTGGCACCGCAGCAGCACCATATACAGGCGGGATATTTCACCCTGCGCTCCGGACGTGGCGAGAATCAGCATGCTTTCTCCCAAGCGCGTTTCACCGCCAAAGGCGTGAAATGGGTGGCCAGTTTATGGGCGGGACATCTGTCGGCTCAGCCGAAAGGTGTGGCTGCATAAAGTGTGCGCAGGTGTCGTAGCGGCGTAATTTATTGCGCGATAAATCGCGCCGCCAGGGAATGTGCGATCATTGAATGCTTAGCGTTATATTTACCTGTTGAATTACAGTTTCATCAGCATCTCATGCCACGCCATGCCACCGTGGTCTGACTCAGACGGTTTGATGTACTGATAGCCCCATTTTTTATACAACTCAACGTGCTGGGTTTTGCACATCAGATGAATGGTTCGCTTGTCCATTTTCTTCATCAGCTCGATAAACTGGCGCATCAGCAGCGACGCATAACCTTTGCCCTGATAAGCGGGATCAAGCACCACTGACATAATCACGGCGTTGGATGCTGCCGGATCGTGGCCGATTAACTCTTTGAACGCTTCATCCGACATCACCACCTCCCACGCACAACCGGCGTTGATAAAACCAATCACCTTGCCATCGGTTTCCAGACATAAAAATCCCTGTGGATACTGCGCAATGCGGGTAGCAATTTTTTCACGCGTGGCGGCTTCATCACCTTCGTAAGCCTCAATTTCAATCGCGTAACAGCGATCCACATCTGCCAGCCTGGCTTCTCTAAATACTAACGTTGACACGATTAAACCTCTTAGATTCCTCTATGAACGGCGGTCATTCTAACAGGCCGAATGTGTCTTTGCGCATAAGTGCCCTCCTCAAACGATTAAAGTCGCCATGTAAAGTGATCAAAAAAAATTAACGAAAACATTTATCTGGGTTCTAAATAAAATCTATTAAATTTTTATAACTCTCAGCGTCTTTTTTACGACATTTTTACGGGTTGGTCGGTTAGATTAATTTCATCGACAGCCCTGAAGGATTCGGAGAGGTAGCGCGAGATGAAAAGTATCGAACTCACTAATAGCGGTTCATCCGCATAACGTCAGCGGTCAACACGCACCGGTCCATTAACGCCTGTGAGCGTAAATCATGAGCGGCATGCTGCAATTTTTACTGCGCCAACCTTTTTTAAATTCTCTGCCAACGATTCATGGGCAGATTAAGCAACGGGTCAAAACTATGTCAGGCTTGATTTTGGTATCACACAATCAAAATAATCACTCAACGCTTTCTAACATTTATGAAAGCATATTGACGCGTCGCGGTGGCATGTGGGTGAAATGGAGTGGCGAGTTTGAATCATTTACCACTGAACCTCATCGTGAGCTGAATTTTACTAGCGGCAAAGCATTCGATACGCTGACATTTCGCTTAACCAAAGCAGAATATGAAGAAGGTTATCATCAATATATTCATCAGGGATTGTGGCCGGTATTTCATCAGCGCCCCGACATGGCGCGTTTTTCCACCAGCAGCCAAATCGGTTATATGAAACTGAATGAAACCTATACGCGCGCCATCAGTGAATATGCCATGCCCGATGATGATATTTGGTTGCAGGATTATCACCTGATTCCCAGCATTAAAATGCTGCGCGATGCCGGCCTGATAAATCGTATCGGCTTCTTTTTCCATCAGCCTTTCCCAGCAGGACAATCTTTTGAATCGGTGCCGAACTGGCGCTATCTGGCCGATGCATTATTGTGCGCCGACTTAATTGGCTTTCAGACCACCCAAGACATGAACAATTTCACCGCCTGGATTGAATCCCGCTTCCGTTGCGAGCGTCTAACGCCTTACACGCTGCGTATCCACGGCCGTCAGATTCGCGTAGGCGTATTCCCGGTAGGCATTGATACCGTGGAAACCAGCGCGCTAGCTGAAAGCAACAGCTGCCAGTATATGGAGCAGCAATGTCGCGCAACCTTACCGGAGAATCTCATCCTCAGCGGTGGCCATTTTGACGACAGCACCGGCACGCCCTACCGCATCAGCGCCATAGAAGTTTTACTGCGTCAACACGAGGAGTATCACCACAAGTTTTCCATGGTGCAACTGGCTTCAGCGGCGTCAGGTTACAGCCATCGCATTAAAGAGTTATCGCGCGATTTGGAAACCCGCTGCGGCGAAATGAACGGCGTGCATGGCGAGCTGAACTGGTATCCGGTGCGTTATTTGAGCAACCATTATTCACATGAAGAACTGTGCGGATTTTACCGTGCAGCGCGTGTGGCGTTGGTCACACCGCTGATAGCCGGAATGAGTTTAATGGCGAAAACCTATGTGGCGGTGCAAGATCATGCTAATCCCGGCGTGCTGATTCTGTCGCAGTTTGCCGGCGCCGCCGAACAGATGCAGGGCGCACTGTTGGTCAATCCCTACGATCCCGATGCCATCGCCGATGCCATTCATACCGCGCTTATCATGCCGCTTTCGGTGCGTCGCGAACGTCACGCCAGCCTGCTAAAAAACCTGCATCTGCATGATTGCCACAAATGGGCCGATAGCTTCATCAACGCGCTGCAGCCGCGAGAACAGGAATGCGATTTAACCCTGAAATCAGGTGCGATAATTTCGAATGGTTTCAGTGGGCGACTGCGTTATTGATGCAAATGGATGAGGCCGCCTGCGAACGGCAATCATCGCGTTACTGCGCCGCCGGGAAATTACGCTTAATGGGCGCAAACGCTTCCACGCTTTTGCCCAGCAGACGCTGCGGACGGAAATCGCTCAGCAGCTCACTTGCCACATCACCGATCAGCTCTTCAGCCACCAGCTTGCCAATCAATGGCGAAAGGGTGATACCGCTGTGTGTCACCGCCACATAGACGCGATGATGCGCGGTGACATAGCCCAGCGCCGGTAAACCATCGGCAGGTCGTGCGCGTTGCCCCACCACAATCTGTTCAATCTGCAACTCGCCCGCATCCGCAAACAGCGCGTGATAACGCTCGCGGAACTGCGCGGCGATATCGCTGGTGATTGAGGGTGGCGCAGCAGAATCGGCCAGGTGATCCAACTCTAAGGCTTGCAGCAGCAAACGTCCGCCGCCGTCCGGGCGTACGTTAAGTTGCGGAGAGATGAGATTGGCATTGAGCGATAACGGCTGCGGCGCGGTGCGCACCAGGAAACTACAAGCCACCGCGTTCGGTTTGCTGGTATCCAGCAACGCCAGATTGAGTCCCAGTGAATTTAGCAGCTGATTGGCCCAGCGTCCGGTGGCTAACACAATACGATCGCCCTGCCACTGCTCGCCATTTTCCAGCTGCAGCGTAACCCGATCGGCACTTTCACTGATGCTATTGATGCGCTGATGCTGGTACAGCACCGCACCGCGCGCTTTGGCTTCTGACCATAAGCGCGCCAGATAGAGCGCCGGATGCAGCACCGATTCTGTCGGGAAATGCCACACACTGCCGCTGATGGCCTGCACCCGCAGCTCCGGAATATCGCGCAGCACATCTGCTGGCGACACTTCACGCGCCGCATAACCCGCCGATTGCAACGACGTGGCACGCTGCAGCAAACGTTGCTGCGCATCGCCCTCGGCGGCCCACTCCCATGTACCGCCAGTTTCCAGCCAGCGCAATCCGTTCGGCTGCGCTTGCTGCAGTTTGAGGTGCTCTTCCATCGAGAGCGCATTAAGCAGGTGATAACTGCGCGGCTGTTTGCCATTGGAGTTTACCCAGGCAAACGTCGTGCTGCTGGTGCCCGCGCCAATGTGCTGTTGTTCGAAAACGGTGACTTCAACGCCCTGCAACGCTAAGGCGCGCGCCACCGCTAATCCGATAACGCCGCCGCCAATAATTGCAATTTTCTGTGCTGTCATAATGGGCTCCTGAATTAAGTGCCGATATCATAACAGCCTGGCTGAACGAAAATTGCTATCGCTAAATAGGGATTATTACGCAGGATATAAGAATTTCGTCTTAATCCGGATGCTTAAATTATACCGATGTCAGAATCTTCCCATCGGCAAAATAGGCCCGTAAATTCTCCAGCACATTATTGGTCATTTGCGCACGCGTTTCGTGAGTTGCGCTGGCAATATGCGGCGTTAACAGCACATTATTTAGTTCACGCAGCGCGGGATTAATTTTTGGCTCATCCGGATACACATCCAGCGCCGCCCCTTTAATGATTCCCTGCTGCAGTGCAGCGATCAAGTCGGGTTCATTGATTACTGTGCCACGCGCAATGTTGATCACCACGCCCTCTTGGCCGAGCGCCGCCAGCACCTTCGCGTTGACCAGTTGCACATTCTCTTTGCTGCCCGGCAGTGCCAGCACCAGAAAATCGCTAAAGGCGGCGAGCTGTTCGATCGTATCGCAGCGCTTATAGCTGACGTCTTTCGCCGAACGCGCGGTATACGCCACTTCCATACCAAAGGCTTCGGCACGGCGCGCGATGGCTAAGCCAATCGCGCCTAACCCGGCGATGCCAATTCTTTTTCCGCTGGCGCGGCTGGAGAGTTCGACGCCGTTATTTTCCCATGCCCCGGATTTCGCAAACTGATGGTAAGCGACCAAATTACGCGAGAACGCCAGCGTCATTGTCATTGCCAAATCGGCAACATCGTCAGTCAAAATGTCGCGGGTGATGCTGACCTGAATATCGTTATCGGCAGTGTATTTCAGGTCAATACGATCGGTGCCGACACCGAATACAGCAATGACTTTACACTCCGGCAGTTGCTCCAGCAGTGCCGTTTCCACCCCGACATCGCCGCGCGTAACAATGGCGTTGATCGCTTTACCATGCTGCTGGATAAATAGCATTGCGTCATGCTGCTCATATAAACGATGGCAATGGAAATGTTGCGTGAGCTTTTCATCTAACTGCGGCATTAGCGGCTGAATAATCAGCACGGCAGGTTTGGTATTCGTCATTTTATTTCCGTAAGCGGTATTTATTGACCACCAGCCTAACGGAGTTATTTATGTTACGGCGTTGCTGTTACTTTTTTCGCTGATAAGATCACGCATAGTATTATTACGATGTTTACCTGGTGCGTATGAAGGCGCACGCTACAAAGTCAAGGCCCTCGCTGGCAAACTCACCTTCCGCAGTCTACGGTTAATCAAAAAGCATAATAATTTCATCAACCATGGATAGCCATTATGACCACCCATGTCGATAGCACAGCGCATCAGACAAGCGAACTGCTTCAGCTGCAGCAAATTTTACAGGCGCATCTCGAACATTTACTGCCTGCAGGACAGCAAAGCGATCGCGTGCGTGCCGCGATGCGTGCCGGTACGCTGGCGCAGGGCAAGCGCATCCGTCCTTTATTACTGATGCTGGCAGCGCGCGATATGGGTTGCGAGCTGACGCAAAATGGCATTCTCGATCTCGCCTGTGCCGTGGAAATGGTGCACGCGGCATCGCTGATTTTGGATGACATCCCGTCAATGGATAACGCGCAAATGCGCCGTGGTCGTCCCACCGTGCATCGCGAGTTTGGTGAAAACGTGGCGATTCTCGCCGCCGTCGCGCTGCTGAGCCGCGCATTTGAAGTGATTGCCATCGCACCCGATTTGCCTGCGGTGCACAAATCTGAAGCGATTGCCGAACTCTCCGCCGCCGTCGGCCTGCAGGGATTAGTGCAAGGGCAGTTTCAGGATCTGCACGACGGCACGCAGAGCCGCAGTCCGGAAGCGATCGCCTTGACCAATGAACTGAAAACCAGCGTGCTGTTTCGCGCCACGCTGCAAATGGCGGCGATTGCCGCTGACGCTTCACCGCAGGTGCGGCAACGTCTTAGCTTCTTTGCTCAGGATCTGGGCCAGGCGTTTCAGCTGCTCGACGACCTCGCAGACGGCTGCAAACACACCGGCAAAGATGTGCATCAGGATCAGGGTAAATCCACGCTGGTACAGATGCTCGGGGCTGACGGCGCAGAACGTCGTCTGCGCGATCATCTGCGCAGTGCCGATGCACACCTTGCCTGCGCCTGCCATCGCGGCATCGCCACTCGCCAATACATGCACGCGCTGTTTAATCAACAGCTAGCGATGTTCAACTGAGCGCGGCTAAGCCGTTGGGCCACTTTGCGGTGATCGCGCCGCCGCTTTACAGCCACTTTCACGCGTTGCAGGCGTTAGCACAAACGCTGCTGGCGCGTGGCCATCGCATCACCTTCATCCAGCAAGCCGACGCCCGCACTTTGCTCAGCGACGAACGCATTAATTTCGTTGCAGTAGGCCAGCAAACGCATCCGGCCGGTTCGCTGGCGCCCGTGCTGCATCGGCTGGCTTCGCCGGGCGGCCTGTCGCTGTTTCGCGTAATCAACGATCTCGCCTCTTGCACCGATATGCTGTGCCGAGAACTACCAGCGGTACTGAAATCGTTGAACATTGATGGTGTGATCGCTGATGAAATGGAAGCAGCAGGCGGATTAGTCGCTGAAGCGCTGCATCTGCCGTTTGTTTCGGTGGCCTGCGCCCTACCGGTCAACCGTGAAGCCGGCATTCCGCTGGCGGTGATGCCCTTCCGTTATGCTCAGGATGAAAAAGCGCTGAAACGTTTTCAGGCCAGCAGCGATATCTATGATCGCATCATGCGTCGTCACGGCGACGTCATCCTCAAACACGCGCGGGCGTTCAATTTGACGGAGCGGCGCGGATTGCATCAGTGCCTTTCACCGCTGGCACAAATCAGCCAGATGGTGCCCGCCTTTGATTTTCCGCGTCAGCAACTGCCCGCCTGCTATCACGCCGTCGGACAACTGCGCCCGCCGGTTGCGGCAGCGCCGCTCAATGCGCCCTGGCCGGCGCTGCGCCAGCCGGTGGTTTACGCCTCGCTGGGTACGCTGCAAGGCCATCGCTTCCGCCTGTTTTTGCATCTGGCACAGGCGTGCCGCCGCCAGCAACTTTCGCTGGTGATCGCTCATTGTGGGGGATTGAACGCCGATCAGGTGCACAAGTTGCAACTGGCTGGTGCAGCGTGGGTGACGGATTTTGTCGATCAACGTGCCGCCCTGCAACACGCGCAGCTTTTTATTACTCATGCCGGATTAAACAGCGCGCTGGAAGCACTGGAATGCGGTACGCCAATGCTGGCGCTGCCCATTGCCTTTGATCAACCCGGCGTGGCCGCGCGCATTGAGTGGCATGGCGTTGGACGGCGCGCATCGCGCTTTAACCGCGTTCATCAACTGGAGCAGCATCTGCGACAATTACTTACCGACGATCGCTACGCGTTACGGATGTCAGCGATACAGGCACAGTTGCAGCGCGCAGGCGGTTGCCAGCGTGCGGCCGACATCGTCGAACAAGCGCTGTGCCAACAACAAGTTGTGCTGGCGGAGGCCACCTGATGCGTGCGCACTACGATGTGATTCTGGTCGGTGCCGGACTGGCAAACGGTTTGATTGCGCTGCGTCTGCGGCAACTGCAGCCGCAGCTCAAATGCCTGTTGCTGGAGAGCGACGCACATCCGGCAGGCAATCATACCTGGTCATTTCATCAGAGCGATCTTAGCGCCGATCAGCTGCGCTGGCTGCAGCCGCTGATCACGGCGCGTTGGCCTGGCTATCAGGTGCGTTTTCCCGCGTTGCGCCGCAACCTGGACGGGGATTATTGTTCCATCGCGTCAGGCGATTTTGCCCGGCATCTACTCGCGGCGATGGGTGACGATCTGTGGACAAATGCTGCCGTTAAACAGGTAAAACCCACACAGGTGACGCTGGCGGATGGCCGTGAACTTGATGCGCAGGTGGTGATTGATGGCCGCGGCCTGCAGCCAACGCCGCATCTGCAGCTGGGTTATCAGGTGTTTCTTGGACAAGAGTGGCAGCTGGCGCAGCCGCACGGCCTGCAGCAGCCGATCCTGATGGATGCCACCGTCGATCAGCAAGCGGGCTATCGTTTTGTTTACACGCTGCCGCTCAGCGCCGATCGGTTACTGATTGAAGATACGCATTACGTTAATCAACCTACGCTGGCGGAGAACTCCGCTCGTCAGCACATCGCTGACTATGCCAAACAGCAAGGTTGGCGGCCTGGCACGCTGCTGCGTGAAGAGCATGGCATATTACCGATTACCCTGAGCGGCGATATTGATCGATTCTGGCAACAGCAGCGCGGCCAGCCATGCAGCGGCCTGCGCGCCGGACTGTTTCACGCGACAACCGGTTATTCTTTACCGTCCGCCGTGGCGCTGGCGGAGTTGATAGCCACGCTGTTGCCCACCGATGCCCGCACGCTCAGTCAACACATCGAACGCTTTGCCCGTCAGCAGTGGCGCGAGCAGCGATTTTTCCGCCTGCTGAACCGCATGCTGTTTTTGGCCGGTAAGCCGCAGCAGCGCTGGCGTGTAATGCAACGTTTTTACCGGCTCAATGCCGGGTTAATTAGCCGTTTTTACGCCGGACAACTTCGTCTGCATGATAAAGCGCGGATTCTGTGCGGCAAGCCGCCGGTGCCCATCGGTGAAGCGCTGCACGCGCTGTTGAATTCTGTCGAACCAGGGAAGAAAAAATGAAACGCACTTATGTGATTGGCGCAGGCTTTGGCGGCCTGGCGCTGGCGATTCGCCTGCAAGCGGCGGGCATACCAACCACCTTACTCGAGCAGCGCGACAAACCGGGCGGACGCGCCTATGTGTTTGAAGATAGCGGCTTTACCTTTGATGCCGGGCCCACGGTGATCACCGATCCCAGCGCTATCGAAGAGTTGTTCATGCTGGCGGGAAAATCGCTCAGCGATTACGTCGAGCTGATGCCGGTCACGCCCTTCTATCGCCTGTGTTGGGAAGATGGCAAACAGCTCGACTATGACAACAATCAGCCGTTGCTGGAGCAGCAGATCGCTACCTTCAATCCACAGGATGTCGCCGGTTATCGTCAGTTCCTCGCCTATTCGCGCGAGGTATTCAAAGAGGGTTATCTGAAACTCGGCACGGTGCCGTTTCTGCAGGTGCGTGACATGCTGCGTGTTGCACCGCAGCTGGGACGTTTGCAGGCGTGGCGCAGCGTCTACAGCATGGTGGCGAAATTTATTCAGGACGATCACCTGCGGCAGGCGTTTTCCTTCCACTCATTGCTGGTGGGCGGTAATCCTTTTGCAACGTCATCAATCTATACCTTAATTCATGCGCTGGAACGTGAATGGGGCGTATGGTTTCCGCGCGGCGGCACCGGCGCGCTGGTGAAGGGCATGGCGCGACTGTTTGAGGATCTGGGTGGCGAGCTGTTACTGAATGCCGAAGTGAGCCAGCTGGAAACCAATGAAAATCGTATTAGCGGCGTCCAGTTAAAGGATGGACGACGCTTCGATGCTGCAGCCGTAGCCTCCAATGCCGACGTGGTGCATACCTACGACAAGCTGCTACGCCATCATCCGAAGGCTAAGAAACGTGCGACATCGCTGAAGCGTAAGCGCATGAGCAACTCGCTGTTTGTGCTCTATTTTGGCCTCAATCAGCCGCATGAACAGCTCGCGCATCACACCGTCTGTTTTGGTCCGCGCTATCGCGAGTTGATTGATGAGATTTTTAATAGCAGCCAACTGGCAGAGGATTTTTCACTCTACCTGCACGCGCCCTGCAGCAGCGATTCGTCGCTGGCACCACCCGGCTGCGGCAGCTTTTATGTGTTAGCGCCGGTGCCGCATCTCGGCACCGCTGACATCGACTGGCAACAGGAAGGACCGCGCTTGCGCGATCGAATTTTTGCTTATCTGGAGCAGCACTACATGCCGGGATTACGTCAGCAATTAGTGACACACAGAATGTTTACGCCGTTTGATTTTCGCGACACGCTGCATGCCCATCACGGCTCGGCGTTTTCGCTGGAGCCAATTTTGACGCAAAGCGCCTGGTTCCGACCGCATAACCGCGATGCCGATATCAGCAATCTCTATCTGGTGGGTGCGGGTACGCATCCGGGCGCGGGTGTGCCCGGCGTAATTGGTTCTGCCAAGGCCACCGCTCAGCTGATGCTGGAGGATCGCACTGAATGAATCGACAGCCTTTACTCGAGCAAGTGACACAAACCATGGCGGTGGGCTCGAAGAGTTTCGCCACCGCCGCCAAGCTGTTTGATGCACCGACACGCCGCAGCACGCTGATGCTGTATGCATGGTGTCGTCATTGCGACGATGTGATTGATGGGCAAACGCTGGGTGAAGGCGGCACGCAGCATGCCGTCGAAGATGCACAGGCACGCATGCAGCATCTGCAGATTGAAACCCGCCGCGCCTACAGCGGCGCACACATGGATGAACCGGCGTTTAGGGCGTTTCAGGAAGTGGCGCTTATCCATCAACTGCCGCAACAGCTGGCGTTTGACCATCTGGAAGGCTTCGCTATGGATGCGCGCGACGAACACTATACGAGTTTCGACGATACGCTGCGTTACTGCTATCACGTCGCGGGCGTAGTCGGTTTGATGATGGCGCGCGTAATGGGCGTGCGCGACGAAGCGGTGCTCGATCACGCCTGCGATTTAGGGCTGGCGTTCCAGCTTACTAACATTGCGCGCGATATCGTCGAAGATGCCGAAAATGGTCGCTGCTATCTGCCGCAAGCCTGGCTCGATCAGGCGGGATTACGCGGCGATATGCTGACAGCACCGCAACATCGTGCGGCGCTGGCCACGCTGGCAGCGCGTTTAGTGACGGAAGCGGAACCCTATTATCACTCGGCGCGGTCCGGCTTGCCGGGTTTGCCGCTGCGCTCGGCGTGGGCCATCGCGACGGCACGCGGTGTTTATCGCGAAATCGGGGTGAAAGTTCAGCACGCCGGTGTTCACGCCTGGGATTCACGACAGCGCACCAGCCGCGGCGAAAAACTGGCGCTGCTGGTGAAAGGGGCCGGCCTGGCGATCACTTCGCGTGTGGCTCGTCCGGCGCCACGTCCGGCTGGTCTGTGGCAGCGTCCTCGTTGATTTTTCTCCCGTGGCGCTGACGCAGCGTGGCTTGCAGCTTATTGAGCGGTGGCGCGTAGAGGAAACCAAACGACACGCAGCCTTCACGCCCGCGCACTGCATGATGCATGCGGTGCGCCATGTATAAGCGCTTGAGATAGCCTTTGCGCGGGATATAGCGAAACGGCCAGCGTTGATGCACCAGGCCATCGTGCACCATGAAGTAAAGCGCGCCGTAGGTCGTCATCCCGGCACCAATCCACTGCAGCGGCCACATGCCTTGCACGCCGACATAGATCAGCACGATCGCCAGCACCGCAAACACCACCGCATACAAATCGTTAAGTTCAAACTTGCCGCTGTGCGGTTCGTGATGCGACAAATGCCAGCCCCAACCCCAACCGTGCATGATGTATTTATGCGACAGCGCCGCGACGATTTCCATCACCACCACGGTTGCCAGCAAGATAAGCACGTTCCATAACCAGATCATTGTTCGTCCATTTGTGGAAAAGGGAAATACTAAAGGTGGACGCGGATGAGCGATGGCGCAAGGTTTACCATGTTTAGAAATTTTAAAAGTCCACAACACGTTAGAAAGCTGCATTGCAGAAAGCGCAGATTTCACCCATACTCACCACACTGATTTATACACGTGTTAACTACACGGGGGATTTATGCCTTCTACAGCCGTAAGACAAAAAAAAACTGTCAGTGTGACACTTGAACCTGCATTACTCGAGCAGGCTAGAGAAGCAGGGCTCAATTTATCCGCCATCCTATCTAAAGCTTTGCAACATGAAATTCGCATAACCGAAGCGGAAAGATGGAAGCGTGAAAACAGTGAAGGTTTGCAGGAACTCAATCGCATAACCGAAGAACACGGTTTATTGTCGGATGAATACAGGACGTTTTAGACATGCAATATTTTATTTATCGCAATACCAATAGGAACAGCGAGTACCCTTATCTGGTAGACGTTCAAAGTGAGATTATCGGCGAACTGGCGTCACGAATCGTTATCCCGCTCTACCCTCTAAAGCAGTTTAAAAAAAAGCAAGTTGAACGACTTAATCCGGTAATCAAGGTTGAAGGCGAGGAATTTCTGGTCATGACTCACGAAATGGCCAGTGTGCGCGTGTCGCTTCTAGGCGATCAGGTGATGGATGCACGTGTGTATCGCCAGCGGATTAAAGACTCGGTTGATTTTGTCTTTGATGGGTTTTGATACTTTACATCCTAAAAGCCCCTCGTTAGTATTGCCCTCCTTTCAGCAGTTAATCGCCGCTGCGTAAGCGTTAACGTCAACCAACGCACCATAAGCAGACTCGCTCTGCCTCATTGCTATGGTGCGAAAATATGACCCATACCGTTTTATCTGCGAATCCTGCTCTGCGTCGTTCTGGTTTTTTCCTGTTCTTACTGCTGCTGACAGCGGCCAACTTGCGCACGCCTATTACCGCGGTTGGCCCGGTGCTGGAAAACATCCGTCTGACGTTTGGCTTGAGCGCCAGTGCGGCGGGCGTGATCAACTTCTTGCCGCTATTGATGTTCGCTACCTTAGCGCCACCCGCAGCATGGTTCGGCAACCGTTTTGGTCTTGAGCGCAGTTTATGGGGCGCATTGCTGCTCATCACGCTGGGATCGATTCTGCGTATCAGCGGCAGTGAAAATGCGTTGTGGGTGGGAACGATCATCCTGAGCTCGGGGATTGCGGCGGCCAACGTGCTGCTGCCGCCGCTGATTAAGCGTGATTTCACCGAACACACCGCGCGATATGTTGGCTTGTACGCGATGACCATGGCGATCACCGCCAGCATTGCATCGGGCGTGGTGGTGCCGCTGGCAGAGCTGAGTCGCGCGGGTTGGCGACTCTCATTAGCGGTGTGGCTGATTCCGGCGATTATCGCTCTGTTGGCCTGGCTGCCGTACCTGAAAAAACCTGCGCCTCAGACCAAAAACAGCGCCAACGGCGCATCAACGCGCTCACCGTGGCGCGCGGCCTTAGGCTGGCAGGTTTCGCTGTTTATGGCCTGCCAGTCGTTGGTGTTCTACACCTTGATCGGCTGGTTTACGCCTTTTGCGCAAGACAGCGGCATTAGCCAGCTGGAAGCGGGTGGCATGCTGTTTGTCTATCAGATTGTGGCCATCGTTTCGAACCTGGCCTGCATGAGCGCACTGAAAAAAATGCACGACCAGCGGATGATTGGTTTTCTCGCATCGCTATCGATTTTTATCGCCGTCGCGGGACTGTTAATGGCACCGCAATACGCACTGCCGTGGCTGATTCTGGCGGGACTGGGCGCCGGTGCATCAATGGTGATTTGCCTGTCGCTGTTTAATCTGCGCACCCATGATCATTTGCAGGCTTCGAAATTGTCGGGCATGGCACAGTGCGTCGGTTACGGATTAGCGGCGCTGGGCCCGCTCTGTTTTGGCCTGCTGCATGATGTCAGCGGCAACTGGCAGTGGCCGCTGATGCTGCTGTTGGTGATTGCGGGGTTGCAGATGATTGTGGCTACGCTGGCTGGGCGTGCGCGGGTTATTTAATCTGGAAATCATCCAGCGTGGTGCGGGTCAGGGGATCTTGCTGGGTGGCGCTTAACAGCGAATCGAGCAGACCCGGAAAACGGGCATCGAGATCGTCGCGTCGCAACGACAGCAGGTTTTCACGTCCAGAGGGTTTCTGCCAGATAATGCCGCCCTCGCGCAGTACGCGCCAGTGATGGGTCAACGTGGATTTGGAGACGCCTTTCAGCAGCGATCCGCAAGTATGTTCGCCGCCGTCCGCCAGAATGCTGATTACCGTCATGCGCATCGGGTTGCCCAACGCCGCCAGCACATTCTCCAGCCTGATTTCGTCGCGCTGTGGATGGTTTTCCAGCATGGCGTGCCTCTTAATAGTGGGTGAACCACGGATTATCAGGCAGGCAAGGCTCGATGTACAGAACACGGCGAGCGGTTGCCCGCCGTGAATTTGACATTACTGGCTAAGGGTTTGCTTGAGTGCCGCAATTGAGGAGGTTACGCCCGCTTCCACCGACATGGTGAGATCTTCCATTTCCAGCGATACCCAGTCGTTGTAGCCCATCATGCGTACCACCGAGAAGAACTCTTTCCACCACTGCAGATCCTGGCCGCAACCAACGGCAACATAGTTCCAGGCGCGATTGGCGACATCTTCTACCGGTTTGGTTTCCAACAGACCATTGATATCCACCAGCCCGCGCTCCAGACGCACATCTTTGCCGTGACAGTGATGAATTGCCGGGCCGAGCGCGCGTGCTGCTGCAATCGGGTCCGCGCCCATCCACAGCAGATGGCTGGGATCGAGGTTGAGTCCCACCATCTCACCCACCGCGTCGCGCAGACGGAACAAGGTTTCCGGATTCCACACCAGCATCGAACTGAAATTCTCCAGCGCGAATTTCTCCACACCGCTCTCTTTAGCGCGTTGCACCAGCCCTAGCCAGTAAGGGATCGCCACTTCATTCCACTGATAATCGAGGCAGTTTTTCAGCGTCGGCGGCCAGCTTACGGTGTAAGTGATCCAGTTTGGAATGGTGTCGTGCGGGCTGGCGGGCGGCAAGCCGCTCATCATGACGATTTTCTTCACCCCCAGTTCTCCGGCCAGCGCCAGCGCGTTTTCCGTATCGCGCTTATGTTTGTTGCCTAATTCGCCTGGATCGAGCGGATTACCCGACACATTCAGCGCCGCAATCGACATGCCGCGGCTCTCCAGCGCCTGCAACAACTGTTGACGCTGCGTGGCGCTGCCAAGCAACGCTTCGGTACGCAGATGCGGCGCTGGTGACCAGCCGCCGGTCGTCATCTCAACGCCGTAAACACCTAGCTCCAGCAACTTATCCAGCATCTGTTCAAACGGCAGATGACCCAGGCTATCGGTACAAAACGAAAGTTTCATGGCAATCCTTATTCGTAGTTAACCCAGCTCGCGCCGTTGTCCGCAGAACGCACGCAGTTTTCAATCCAGCGCACACCTTCAATTCCGGCGTTAATATCGGGATAGATCAGGTTATCAAGCGTGGTTTGGTCGCCCTGTTGGGTGGCGTGGATGGCGATAGCAAATTTCAGATAGATATTGGCCCAGGATTCCGCCAGGCCTTCAGTGTGCAGCGCGCCCAGGCGTTCATCGGCCAGGGCGCTTTCATGCAGGTACGGCATGCCGTGATGCATAATCTGATTCGGCTGGCCTTGCACTTCATATTTCAGCTCGCCTGGGTTGTAGTCGCTCCACTCCAGGCTTGCGCGCGAACCAATCACGCGAATACTTTGGCTGTCCATCGAACCGGCATTAATTGATGAGGCCCACATGCGTCCTACCGCGCCGTTGTCGTAATGCATCAGCACCATGGCGTTATCTTCCAACGGCGCGCGCGACGGAATGAAGCTTTGGCGATCGCACAGCAGCGATTTCACTTTCAGTTCTGGCAACACCAGCTGGGAGATGTAGAAGGTGTGCGTCGAGATATCGCCGAGCACAAAAGACGGACCGGCAATCTTAGGATCGACGCGCCATTTTTGCGCTTCGCTAAATTTGTCGGCGCTGTCATTGGCGCTGAAGCCGTGGGTGTATTGCAGCTCCACCATGCGCACATCACCAATTTCGCCGTTGGCGATCATCGCCCGCATCTGCATCAGCAGCGGATGGCCGGAGAAACCGTAGGTCACGCCAACGATCAGCCCTTTTTTCGCCGCTAATGCTTTAATTTCCAGCGCTTCGGCGGTAGTGAAGAACAGCGGCTTTTCACAAATGACGTGAATACCGGCATTTAATGCCGCTTTGGTGATCTCAAAATGGGTGCCGTTTGGCGTGGCAATGGACACCACTTCAACGCCATCTTCACGCTTCGCCTCTTCGGCCAGCAGCTGCTGATAAGTGGCGTAGCAGCGATCCGCATCGAGCCCTAAGTTGACACCGAAATCGCGGCCACGCTCGGCATCGATATCAAAGGCGCTGGCCACCATCTGATACGCCGTGTTATCACGCAGCGCACCGCAACGGTGTTTATAACCCACCTGGCTGAGACGGCCGCCACCGATCATGGCCCAGCGCAGTGGGCGTGGAATACTCTTTTCACCGATGAGCATAACAACTCCTGTTTATTTTGCACTCGGGTGCAAAATGGTTTGAGGTAAGAGGTCAGAGATTAAATTTTAGCTGTTTTACTATTTGCTACCGGGTGCAAATTAAGCGACACACGTTAGATAAAAATGAGATTTGCTTTGTAGTGGTGAGCAAAATGTCAGCTAAGACGACTTTTTAGTCAATCTGGCAAAGTGCAAATCAGCGAAATCGATCACAAAAAGTTAATGAAATGCACCCGATTGCAAAAAACGTTGCAATCGGGTGCAAAGATCAAACATAATCGCAACATCCTAAAAATAGGGTTATTTGTCGCGCTTTACGCCAATTGCGTGCGCTTAGGTGTTTATTTTCCGTTGGGTTTCACGTTCAATGCTGGGGGTCTCCGCTTTTTCCCCTATGCAGGTGCTATGAGTAAACCAACCGCAAAATCTCACAAAGCCACCGCCAGCGATGTGGCAAGACTGGCTGGCGTCTCGAAATGGACGGTATCGCGTGCCTTTACGCCCGGCGCGTCAATTTCCGAGAAAGCGCGCGAACGCGTAATCGCGATTGCCACCGAGCTGGGTTATCGCCCTAACCTGCTGGCCCGCAGCCTGTCGCAGAAGAAGACACAGATTATTGGCGTGGTGATCGACGAGCTGAAAAATCCGCACTCGATGCTGATGCTCGACACCGTCACCCGCCAGCTACAGCAGCGCGGCTACATGGCGCTGCTGCTGAATATTGGTAGCGGTGAAAACTACCGCGCGGTGCTGTCGCTGGCCGATCAGCTGCAGGTCGATGGCATGCTGTTTCTCGGCACGGTGCTGAGTGATGAGCTGGTCGCCGTGGCGCGTGAAATGCACCACATTCCGCTGGTGCAGGTGTGCCGTAACAATGACGAGCCGGATATTGAAGTGGTCAATATCGATGGCTTGCAGGCGGGCAAACAGCTGGGCGAACTGCTGCTGGCGCAAGGTTATACGCGCATCGGGTACATGATGGGCCCGGCCACCAGCAGCCATCACACGTTGCGTTTGGAAGGTCTGCAACTTGCGCTGAACCAAGCTGGCCTGGCGCTGGAAGTGCTGCTCACCGCCGGTGAATACGCCCGCGAACGCAGCTACGCGGCGTTGACTGAGTATCTCAACGCGCACGCGCCCGACCAGCGGGTTGAAGCGCTGTTTTGCGAAAACGATGTGCTGGCGCTCGGCGCGCTGGCGGCCTTGCGCGAAGGTGCAGGCAACAAATTCATGGCGGTGGTGGGTTTCGATGACATCGATGAAGCCAGCTTGCCCAACTGGCAGCTCACCACCTTCAGCCAGCGTATTGATTTGATCATCACTGAAGCCCTGAACCGGCTGATTGATGAACGTGCCACTCCGGGTGGCGTTTGGTCTCAGGGAGAATTGCGTATTCGACGCTCTCACCTGAAGCCGTAAGGTAACAAGGAGGAGAGATGAAGTTGTCGTTGCATGGCGTGTCTGTTTGGTACAGCAATGCCGTCACTCAGTTACGCATCGCCCATGAGACTGGCTTTAGCGGGCTGGAGATCCTGCCAGAACATCTGTATCGCTATCTGGATAACGGTGGCAGCTATGCTGCCTACCGCGATCTGATGGCGAAATACAGCGTCGATATTACCTGCATCAATGCGCTGAAACGTATTGGCCGCCATGAGCCGGAAGCGCGAGCTGAGCTGCTGCGCGAAGCGGAAAAAATCTGCCAGGCCGCGGTGGAACTGCGTTGTCCGGTGGTGCAAATCATGGCGCTGACCGAACTCGATCATCTTTCCGCCGCCGAGCGTGATGCCATCCTGCTGGAGAATATCTCCGCCATCGCCGATATCGGCGCACCACACGGCATTAAATTCCAGATTGAAGTCGTCGCCTTCACCGCGTTCAATTCGCTGCAACACGCGCTGGATCTGATTAAACAGAGCGGCAAAGACAATCTTGGCGTGGTGGTGGATTTCTGGCACCTGCATGCCGGCGGCGGCACCACGCCTGCTGAAGTGGCGCGCATGGATAAAGATCTGATTTACGGCGTGCATTTCTGCGATGGCCGCGCGGCCAAGCCGGGTGAAGCCTGGGATGAGTGGGTACAGCGCGACTACGCACCAGGCCAGGGCGATGTGGATATTGCCGCCTGGGTGGCGGCGGTAAAAGCTACCGGCTACGACGGCGTTTGGTCACCGGAATTATTAAGCCCGCAAAACTGGGAAGACGATTTATGGGATATTTCCCGTCACTGCTATGAAGATATGAATAAATATATTCATTAACATAAAGGGAGCCCGATAAACGGGTTTCCCGTAAATACGGTCACCATAAATGGCGACCGTATATTTACCCTACCTCTGAAAAAACAATAACGAACGCAGATTCGTCGCTAGCGCCTGCGCGCTATTTGCGCACGGTCATTGCGTCTGAAATATCTGAACGTCGTGCTCTGTCAATATTCATCTATTGAAGTTTAAGGGATAAAAAGTATGAACCGAAGAGAAGCGCTCTTTTCGCTCAGTGGAATTGTGGCATCCCTCGCCGTCGCGCCGCAGCTGCGGGCGAAAGAGCTGCACAATGTCCCGCTGGAAACCCAACTCAGCACCGATCACCTGCCGCAACCGGCATGGCAAGACGGTTATCAGGTGCTCACCAATCCGCTGGATCGCCTGAATCTGGCAGCCATTTTTGACCGCCTAATCCCCGCCGATGACCTTGGCCCTTCCGCCAGTGAAGCGGGCGCGATTGAATTCCTCGATAACCAGTTAGCCGGTGATTATGGCTCTGGCGCGGCGCTCTATTTGCAGGCGCCGCTGCATCCGGAAAATGAAGCGGCATTGATGGGCAGCCCGCAATTTCTTACCCCGCCAAAAGCGCGCTACTTAACCGGTTTAGCCGCGCTGGAAAAGTGGGCGCAGCAACAGCATCAGGCTTCATTACATACCTTATCAGCTGAACAGATCGATACATTCCTGACAGCAATGGAAGACGGCAAGATCGATTTAGGAAAAGACGTGAATAGCCAGGCGCTGTTTGAATTAATGCTGCAAAACGCGCGCGAAAGCTATTTAGCGGATCCGATTTATGGCGGAAATAAAAATATGGTGGGTTGGAAGATGATCGGTTTTCCCGGCGCACGCTATGACTATCGCCCTTATATCGAACGCCGCAACGAAAATCTGGCGCTTATTCCCGTCAGCCTCATTCCTAACGATTAAATAGCCGGAGCTGAGTCAATGTCATTAGTTAGAAATAAAGCTGACGTGGTCATCGTCGGCTTAGGTTGGGCCGGTTCGGTAATGGCGGAAGAGCTTACCCGCGCGGGACTTAACGTGGTCGCCATTGAACGCGGTGCCTGGCGCGATACTTCGACCGATTTCCCGGTCGCCATTGATGCCGATGAACTGCGTTTCCACACGCGCCGCAAAATCCTGCAGCCGATGAGCGTGGAAACCACCACCTTCCGCAACCGCAGCGATCAGCTAGCAGCGCCGGTGCGTAACTGGTCAGCGTTTCAGTTTGGCTGGAACGTTGGCGGTGCAGGCACGCACTGGGCCGGCATGTCATGGCGCTTTACGCCGTGGGATTTTGAAGTGGCGAAGCAAACCCGCGAACGTTACGGCGCGAAAAAGATGCAGGGTTTGCAGCTGCAGGATTGGGGCGTGACCTACGACGAAATGGCGCCGTTCTACGATCGCTTCGAGCGTATTGCGGGCACTTCCGGTATCGCGGGCAATCTCAACGGCCAGCCACAAAAAGGCGGCAATATCTTCGAAGGCCCACGTTCGCGCGACTATCCAACCCCGCCGCTGAAAGATACGCACTGGATGAGCAAGTATCGCAAAACCACCGAAAGCATGGGGTATCACCCGTTCACGGTGCCGGCCGGTAATCTGTCGCAAGCTTATGTCAATCCGCTCGGCGTCAGCATGGGTCCGTGCACCTATTGCGGCTTCTGCGACTTCCACGGCTGCGGCAACTTCTCCAAGTCATCGCCGCAAGCGTGCATTCTGCCGGTACTGATGCGACGTCCAAATTTCACGCTGCTGACCGAAACCGAGGTGTTGCACGCCGTAAAGCATGACGACGGTAAAACGGTGAAAGGTGTGAAATTTATCACCCAGGATGGCGTGGAGGGC
Organism: Pantoea endophytica; assembly: GCF_002858935.1. Taxonomy (GTDB): domain Bacteria; phylum Pseudomonadota; class Gammaproteobacteria; order Enterobacterales; family Enterobacteriaceae; genus Pantoea; species Pantoea leporis. Next base: position 117,560 of record NZ_PJRT01000005.1, read on the forward strand.
TTCCAGCCGGCGGATATCGTCTGCATCACCGCTTATCAGATGGATAACGTGCGTCTGATGCTGCTCTCCGGCGTGGGTGAACAATACGATCCGCTGACCGGTCGCGGCACCATTGGCCGTAACTACAACTATCAAACCTGCTCCAGCGTCACCGGCTTCTTCGATAACGAATTTATGAACCCGTTCATCGGCGGCGGCGCATTGGCGGTGCAGATTGATGACTTCAACGGCGATAACTTCGACCACAGCGATCTCGATTTCATCGGCGGCGCGGGCATCATGGGCTTCTCCACCAACGGTCGTCCAATTCAGAACATGAACGGCCTGCGTCCCGGCACCAAACGCTGGGGCAGCGAGTGGAAAGCGGGCTACAAGCGCGATTACCAAACCGCCGGTACCATCTTCTGTCAGGGCACCTCGATGCCGATGCGCGAAGCCTATCTCGATCTCGATCCCAACTACAAAGATCGTCACGGCCAGCCGCTGATCCGCACCACATTCGACTGGAACCAGAACGATGTGCGCATGGCGAAATTCGTTACCGATCGCGCCATCGACATCATGAAAGAGACCGGCGGCCAGCATATCGTGGTGGATAACCAGGCGGAGAAGAGCTGGAATCCGTACCAGCAGCACAGCTCGCACACCATTGGTGGCGCGGTGATGGGCAGCGATCCCAGCACCTCCGCACTCAATCCCTATCTGCAAAGCTGGGATGCGCACAACCTGTTTGTGGTCGGCGCATCCGCCTTCCCGAACAACGGTGGTTATAACCCGACCATCACCATTGGTGCGCTGGCGGTGCGTGCTGCGCAGGCGATCCACCAGAAGTACATCCATAATCCGGCACCGCTGGTGGGGGCGTAATCATGGCGAAAGCAAAGAAGATAACTTATACGCTCGCCGCATTGGCGGTGATTGCGGGCATCGCGGCGTCGGGCCGTTTGTGGGTGGTGTTAGACAGCGCGCGCTCAAACGTTGCCGACGACAACGTGCAGTTGGCCGATTTCCACAGCAATGACGATGCCGCTATTAAACGCGGTGAGTACGTGATGCGCCTCGCCGACTGTGCCGCCTGTCACAATGCGGACTTCTCCGGCGGCTACACAATCGATACGCCTTTTGGCGCGCTGCAAACCTCGAACATTTCACCAGACAGTGAAACCGGCATCGGCAACATGACCGAGCGCGATTTCTTTAACGCGGTGCGTCAGGGACGCGGCGAACACGGCTTCCTCTATCCGGCGATGCCGTACACCGCTTATACACAGATGAGCGATGATGATATGCACGATCTTTGGGCCTATTTTTCGGCACAAAAACCGGTGCACAACGCCATCGATGAAAATGCGGGCATGAATTTCCCCTACAACATTCGCCTGGCAATGGCTGGCTGGAACCTGTTGTTCTTCGATAACAACGCGTTCAAGCCGCAAACCGCGCAGAATGATGAGTGGAATCGCGGTAAGTATATTGTTGATGGTCCGGCGCACTGTAGCGTTTGTCACACCGCGCGCAACGCGCTGGGCGGCGAAATCAGTAGCCACTATCTGCAAGGTGGCAATCTGGGAAGCTGGTACGCGCCGGATATCTCGCCGAATCCTCATGCTGGCATTGGCAAATGGAGCGACGCGCAGATCGCTGACTACCTGAAAACCGGTTCGAACGGTGCAAGCGTGGCGGCGGGTCCAATGGCCGAAGCGGTCGAGCACTCGACGCAGTATTTTAACGATCGTGATTTGCACGCTATCGCCACTTATCTGCGCAGCTTACCGGCTTCTTCCACGCCGCAAGCCGCCGGATTCGTGATGGATAAAACGCGTCACGATCGGGCCGCACTGCGCTATGAAGTGGATTGCTCGGCTTGTCACGGGTTGTCGGGTGAAGGTATCACCGGCATGGTGCCCGCCTTTGCGGGCAATGGCGCGATGCAGAACGATCCCACCAACATGATCCACGCACTGCTGGACGGTGCCCGCGCGCCGCACACCGCAGGCCGCCCAACGTCCGCAGGCATGCCGGCATTCTCCTGGAAGCTTAACGATCAGGAGATGGCAGATGTACTGAACTACGTGAGGAATTCGTGGGGTAATCAGGCTACCGAGGTGAAAGCCAGCCAGGTCGCCGATCTGCGCAAAGCCACCGGCGCAGGCGCTAAGCTGAAAGTACCGGTGATGAAATAGCGTTTCTTCACCGAGCTTCTGGTTACCTTTCAGAGTCGTTGCTGGTCGCTAACCAGCAACACTTTCAGGATACAAGGGTTGCCATTTATGGCGACCTTTTTATCGATGCCTCAACGCAGCAGCTGAGTAATCCCCCACAGCGCTAACGCATGATCGTCTGCAGACGGTAAACCGCTGATGGTGACTGCACCAATAATCGCGCCCTGAGCAGTGAGCAGCGGGAAAGAACCACCGTGATCGGTGTAATCTTCCTGGCGGATATTGCGCTGCTGCGCCATACGCTCGCCCTTCTGTTCATTCAAAAGCCCCACATACATCGAAGAGTGGCCGGTCAACAGCACGGTATTACGCTTACGACGCATCCATTCCAGATTTTCTGGGGCGGATCCTGGCAACGCCGCCAGAAACAGCACCTGACCAAACGCATTGACTTCAATAGCCACAGGCGCATTGTCTTCACGCGCGCGCTGCTGGATGCTTTGGCCGATTTGCCACGCTAAATCGAAATCAAACTGCGGTAAACGATGCTCGGCTTCCTGCTGCTGCAAGGTTTCTAAGGACGGCAGCGATGACATGATAGAATCCTCTCAATTTGAAATAAATTTTCCATATTTTATATCATGGAATGAATTTTTCGCATGTGATGAGGTTCTCACTTCAGATTGTGCTAACCGGAATCGCACCGTAATGCACCGCGAGCCACACCGTTGGGCCCTTTCTGTCGGTCCAGTTGACGCGATGGCGGCAGCCAGCTGGGATCTCGACAAAATCACCGACCTGCATGTGACGCTCCTGCGTTTCCCCTTCCAGCTGCAATCCTGCCGATCCTTGTAACACCAGCACCCATTCCCCTTGCGTCTGGCAGTACCAGAAATCGGGCGGACTGGCTTGTCCGGTAGAAACGATGCGTTCAATATGCAGATTGGGCTGCGTCAGCAGCGCTTCAAACGTCTCTGCGTTGCCGTTCTGTGCGGCGGCGGGGAAATCGCGAAACAGGTTAGTTATCATCGCGCGGGCTCGACATTTAATGAAATCAGCCCGCACTGTAACGCAGGCTTCACCCAGAAGGCTCACAGAATTTTGCGCCGCCGATTGACGCGCTGCGCGCTAATCACCATCATCCTGGCCAATATTGGTTACACGGAGTGTGAAGGTGTCGGAACTCAGTAATGCATTGCTAGAAGAGATTGTCAGCGAAGTTCGTCCGCTCACCCAGCAGGGAAAGGTGGCGGATTACATTCCGGCGCTGGCCGACGTGGATGCCGATCAGCTCGGCATCGCCATTTGCACGCCCGACGGACGCTGTTTTCAGGCGGGCGATGCCGCGACGCGCTTCTCCATTCAATCGATCTCCAAAGTGCTGTCGCTCAGCGTGGCGCTTACCTTGTATGAAGAGGGTGAAATCTGGCAACGCGTCGGCAAAGAGCCGTCGGGACAGGCATTTAACTCGCTGGTGCAGCTGGAGCTGGAACAGGGCAAACCGCGTAATCCGTTTATCAATGCCGGTGCGTTGGTGATGTGCGATCTGCTGGAAAGCCGCCTGACAGCACCACGCCAGCGCATGCTGGAAATTGTGCGCCGTCTGGCGCAGCAAAATGACATCCATTACGACCGCGTCGTCGCGCGCTCCGAATACGAACATTCGGCGCGCAACGCTGCCATCGCCTGGCTGATGAAATCCTTCGGCAACTTCCATAACGATGTCAGCAAAGTGATGGAAACCTATTTTCACTACTGCTCGCTGGCGATGAGTTGCGAAGAACTGGCGCGCACCTTTCTCTATCTCGCCAATCATGGCCGCACGCAGGATGATGAATCGGCGGTGATCTCACCGCGCCAGGCACGTCAGGTGAACGCGCTGATGATGACCAGCGGCATGTACGATGGTGCCGGGGAATTCGCCTGGCGCGTGGGCATGCCGGCGAAGTCGGGCGTCGGCGGCGGCATTGTTGCGGTGATCCCCGGTGACATGAGTATCGCCGTCTGGTCGCCGGCGCTGGATCATTCGGGCAACTCTTTAGCGGGCACCGCAATGCTGGAGAAACTTACCGAGCGATTGGGAAGATCGATTTTTTAGACAATGTGGTTAGTGCGATCCGAAGAATGCGCGCAATTGGTTTGCCAGATAAGGCACTCCGGCTTCGCCAGTTGCTGCCATGACCGTCAATTCGACTAATTCAGGCCGGTCATGTACGCGTATTCCATTACGCTTTAAAAACAACATGGTTACGTTAAGCGAGGTTCTCTTATTCGCATCGGCAGAAATATACCCGCGTGAGATTGCCACCCACAAGGTTGCTGTAAGCTCAAAAATATCCTGAATCCCTTCGTAATATTCACGATTAATAACGCGGGCAACAATAGCTTCTGCTCTTCCGGGATCGGGCATTCCTGCAACACCGGCATAACGCTTTAAAAGGTAATCGTGAAGTGCGATAACCTCCACAGCAGAAACGTGAATCATCTATCTGTTAACGCTTTATTAGATGCATCAAACTCACCCATTAACTCTGCGAATTCAGCATCCAGTACGGCTTTTCGATACGCCTCGAAACTGGCTTTGCTGATGACAACCGCTGAGTCACCGCTGCGTCGAGTAATTTCAACGGCCTCGCCTGCAATCGCCTGGTCCAAATCCTGAGATAAATTCTCTCTGGCGCTGGTATAAGTAAACTTGTTCATAATACCTCCAACATGTACAGGTGAAAGGTACTTCTCTTGACCTTTGTCATCAATGGTATTTTCCTGACGCGATATTATGTTTCCGCTCTGTTTTTATCAGGTTGCATTAACGTTAACAGCCGCATCTCTTTAAGTGACTATTTTCAAAAGGTGCGAATTTTTTCTTAAATAGCCTCTATTTTTTAACCCATCAACGTCAATCGCGTTACACTTCCGCCTCATTTACGGAATCATCCACTAGCAACCATGACGTTTACACACCACTTCCGCCAGCGTTTGACTGCCTGCGTCGCCATTGTGGCGGTGCTGCTGCTGTTCGTTGCGCCGATTGTGTCGAAAACGTTGATGGAGCGTCAAAGCCAGCTGCTGGCGATGCCGCAGCACAGCATGATGGATAGCTCAATGAGCCATCATGAAATGATGATGGCGGATATGCCGATGCCCGGCATGAGCCATCACATGATGGACGACGGCGAGTTTGCCTGCGGCTATTGTGATCTGCTGGTGCATGTCCCGCTCCTGATGTGGGTGTTTATTCCGTTTATCTGGCTGATCATGGTGATCTCGCGCGCCCCGCCGCTGCCCCACGTGGTTGCGCCGATTGTGCGTCGCGTTAGCAGCATTCATCGTCCGCGCGCCCCGCCTGCACCGCTTTCCTACTGACCTCATTTATTGCAGCGCACGCTCAGCCTGAGCGATGTGCTAAGACAATTTCTTTTTGGAAGGAAGACGGCTTTGTCTGCTGCTCACTCTGCAGCACCGCGCGGCGCGGTGCTTAATTTGCTACGTCGCTTACATTTTTATATTGGTCTGTTTGTCGCCCCGTTCATCTTTGTTGCGGCGCTCAGCGGCACGCTTTATGTGTTGACGCCCCAGCTGGAAAACCTGATTTATGCCGATGCGCTAACCGCTGAACCTCAAGGCAACGCGCAGCCGCTGTCGGCACAAATCAGCGCAGCCCGTGCCTATGCGGGCGAAAATCAGCACATCTACGCCGTGCGTCCTGCGCCGGGCACAACGGATACCACGCGCGTGCAGTTCAGCGACGCCACGCTCGGTGCATCACTGTCGCGCGCGGTGTTTATTGATCCCTACAGCCTGAAAGTGAAAGGCGATATGCCGGTTTACGGCACCAGCGGTGTGTTGCCGCTGCGCACCACCATCGACTTACTGCACAGCAGCCTGCTGCTAGGCGATTTCGGTCGTAACTACAGCGAACTGGCGGCGTCCTGGCTGTGGGTGGCCGCTCTCGGCGGCGTGGTGCTGTGGCTGGGAACGCGTCCGAAACGTAAGCTGAAGCAACCGCGCAGCGGTTTCGCCTTCAGCCGCCACTGGCACATTACGCTCGGTCTGACGCTGGCGATCGGTTTGGTGTTCTTCTCGGTGACCGGCCTGACGTGGTCGCAGTGGGCGGGCGGCAATATCGATCGCATGCGTACCGAACTGAACTGGCTGACGCCACAGGTGAATACCTCGCTCAACAGCGATGCGCCTGCTGCACCGGCCAATCCGCACGCCGATCACATGCCGGAAAGAGATATGCGGGGCATGAGTATGCCGATGTCGTCGATGACCAAACCAACGGCAGCGCCCGCCAAACCGGCGCGCAATAACGCCGCTGATGCCGACTGGGATCGCGTGCTAAATGCGGCGCGTCAGGATGGACTGAGCGCGGCGAAGCTCGAACTGCGTCAGCCGAAAAGCGCAGATAACGCGTGGGCGGTGACGGAGATCGATCGCAGCTGGCCTACGCGAGTTGATGCGGTGTCAGTGAATCCGCATGATTTCAGCGTGGTGGATCACGTCTACTTTGCCCGTTTCCCGCTGGTGGCGAAGCTGACGCGCTGGGGCGTGGATGCGCATATGGGCGTGCTGTTTGGTTTACCCAATCAGCTGCTGCTGGCGTTCTTTGGCCTAGGTTTATGCAGCATGATCGTGTTCGGTTATCGCATGTGGTGGATTCGTCGGCCAAAAGATGTCGACGCGAATCCGGCACAGACCCTAACCGAAACCTGGATGGCGTTACCGCATTACGCCAAAGTCGCCTGGTTAATGGTGGCGCTGGCGCTGGGTTATGCGCTGCCGGTGATGGGCGCGAGTTTGCTGGCGTTCCTGCTGCTGGACATCCTGCGCTGGCGCAAACAGCAACGCGCACCGCTCGATGAAGCCGCGCTGTTGGCTTCACAGCAATCTCCGCTGGGCATTATTCGCGCGCGATTTGCCGTGAAGCGTAAAGAGATGCGCTACTTCCTGCGCGGTTTGTTTATCCTGGCGCTGATTGTCGGCACGGTGATGAGCAATGCGATTATCGGCGGCGTTATCGATCAATATGGCATTCCGTTCAGCCATTGGTCGCTGACCATGTACATCACGCAGGGCTTTATGATTGCGTTGTACACCACGGTATTTACCGCGCTGACGTCGATTCCGCTGTGGTATTTCTTCCTCGGCGAAAAGGATGATCGGGGATAAGTGCGTGGAGTTTAACGGTGCGCAGGAATGCGCACCGTACGGCCTGAGATCGCCATTTATGGCGATCTGGTCATTGAGATTTAAAAATCGGCTTTCAACACTACGCGGTAATTGGCTTTGCCCGCGCGTACGTGATCCAGCGCTTCATTGATTTTAGACATCGGGAACTCTTCCACCTGCGGTGCGATATCCGCACGCGACGCCAGTTTCATCAGTGAACGCAGCTGGCCTGGCGAACCGGTAGAGGAACCGGTCACCGCGCGATCGCCCATAATCAGGCTGAACGCTGGCACTTCGAACGGCTTCATCACTGCGCCGACGGTGTGGAATTTACCGTGCGGAGCCAGCGCCTGGAAGTACGGTGCCCAGTCAAGATCCACCGCTACCGTGCTGATGATCAAATCAAACTGACCGGCCAGCGCATTCAGCGCCTGCGGGTCGCGGCTGTTCACCACGCGGTCCGCACCCATCGCTTTAATTGACTCGGTTTTGCTGGCGTTGGAGCTGAATGCCGTCACTTCCGCACCCATTGCACGCAGCAATTTAATCGCCATGTGGCCCAGGCCGCCGATGCCGATCACGCCGACGCGGCTGGTGGCGGTGACATGATGCATCAACAGCGGTTTGAACACGGTGATGCCGCCACACAGCAGCGGACCCGCCGAGGTGTAATCCATCGCTTCTGGCAGCGGGATCACCCATTGCCAGTCGGCGCGCAGATGGCTGGCAAAACCGCCTTTGTTCATGATGGTTGGCACCGAACCGTTCTCACAGTTAACGTGCTCGCCATTGATACAGGCATTACAGTGCTGGCAGCTTTTCGCCGTCCAGCCGATGCCCACGCGCTGGCCCACTTTCAAGCCTTTATTCTGCGCCGCATCGCCTAACGCGCTGATGCGACCAATCACTTCGTGGCCGGCAATCACCGGGAACGAGGAGATGCCCCACTCGTTATCAATCATCGACAAATCTGAGTGACAAACACCGCAGTAATCGACCTCAACCTGCACCTCTTCAGCAGCCAGTTCACCGGCTTCATACTCATGAGGCACCAGCGCTTCACCCGCGTTCAAGGCGGCATAACTTTTGATTTTCATTACTGTCCTCTGTATCCACGTTTTTGACAGGGCAAGTCTAGCAGAGCGTGTTTCCCGCTCTTGACCATTAATCCGTCACTTAGCCGCTTTAACGCGATTAAACCGCCGAAAAGCATCAAGGGTTAAAGCGGATCGTGATTAAGCGGCGTGCGGTACGCTACGCGCGCCTCTTCAATCAGTTGGCTGGCGGTCACCGTGGGCGGCAAGCGCGTCAGCACTTTGCTCGCTTGCCAGTAACACAACACCATAAGTTCATCGGATTCGCTTTCCGCCATCTCCAGCAGCCGCTCGCGCAAAGTGGGAACGTCCAGCGTTTGGTGTTCATCCATTAACTCGGCAATGGTTTCATTAAGAACCTGATGAATGATTTTCCAGGAGAGATTGGCAAACACATTGAACCTCGATGCTCTTAACGTTTGGCTCCAGGCAAATGAATCAAAAATGCTACAAGTAAGAAGATTGAAACAGGATTAACTATAGCCGCTTATTTTCTGTGCAAGGCGGTTGCAGGCTGAGTTTCTTGTAGCTCGCGGATCTATAAAACGATTTTCCTTTCGCCACATTTGCAGCAATCGAATGGCTTTGTAACAAAAAAGCACAAGCCCACGCTGGCTGTTCGCGCCGCGCTTTGCCAAAGTAAGACAACTTTATCGCTGCAACAGGGAATGACCATGAGCCAATCCACCGCATTACACGCCGATCCGCTGGTTTGGGGCCACGGCCCGAAAGTGTTTGAGGTATTTCTGGAACCCACCTGCCCGTTCTCCGTGCGCGCATTCAACAAGCTGGACGCGTTGCTGCAACGGGTGGGCGAAGAGAAGATGACATTAAAAATTCGTTTGCAATCACAGCCGTGGCATATGTATTCCGGCGTGATTGTGCGCTACATCCTTGCCGCCTCGACCTTGCCGGAGGGCAAAGCAGCCGCCAAAAAGGTGCTGCAAGCGGTGGCGGATCATCGTGAAGAGTTCGAGTTTACCGATCACAGCCACGGCCCGAATATGGATGCCACGCCGAATCAGATCCTTGATCGTCTGGAGCAATACAGCGGCGTTAACGCGCGCGAACCTTTTCTGCGTGCCGAGCTGCAGAATGAGATCAAATGGCACAGCAAATACTCGCGGCAAAACGGTATCCACGTTTCACCAACCTTCATCACCAATGGTTTGGTGCAGCTGGATATCGGCAGCGGCGACGAGATTGAATCCTGGGCGAAACGCATCCTCGCTTAACGCCTTTGGCCCGTTGCGGCGGGCCTTTAGTATGATTTCGCGATAGATTTTCGCTTGCACTGCTTGCCTTAACTCCGACAATCGCTATCTGTCTAATTATGCTGTCACAGGCACGCGATCGGGCACGGTTGCTTGTCGAACTGCTGCTGTTTACCTCGCCGATGCCGCTAGTCTGTTTTGCACTGTCGCGCCGTAACTAACCAGGTCGCCATCAATGGCGACCTGGTGCGTATTACTGAATGACTTTCAACGCATCCACCGCGCAGGCTTCATCCAAATGGCCGCCCGGTGCGCCGCCGATGCCGATTGCGCCAATCACCTGGTCGCCGCTTTTCACCGGCACACCGCCCGCCAGCAGCAGGAAGCCTGGAATATCACGCATGTTCTGCGCACCAGCATTATTCTGTGCGGCTTCCATCACTTTACCGCTTGGGTTTTTGGTGCTCAGCGCGGTATAGGCTTTCATCTGGCTGGCTTCAACGGTGTGCGGACCGGCGTTATCCATGCGCTGCACCGCTTTCACCAAACCAGCACGATCCACCACGGTCACCGTGACGTTGTAGTTTTTCGCCGCACACGATTGAACCGCGGCGCTCGCCAGCTTCTGTGCGTCAGCAAGGGACAGGTTGGATTCGGTTAATGCAGCGTGGCTGCCGAAGGATACCAGGGCCGCCGCAGCGGCAATCAGAGAAAGGCGGATGTTCATGTGTCACTCCTGTTTGATAGTGAGTGACACTGTAAAGCGCGGCGGGCAAAAGAAATATTCGGGCGATTACCCGTTCGGCCAGGTAGTTATACCTGGTTCAACTGCTGCCAGGCGTGAATCAACTGTGCGAGATTATTGAGTTCCAGCTTGGCAAACACCGCCGCGCGATGCGCTTCCACGGTGCGCGGTGATAGCGATAAATCACGCGCGATCTCTTTGCTGGTTTGCCCGGCAATCATCAACTGCATCACTTCACTTTCACGCGCCGATAACAGCGCAAACCGCGCCTGCAAACCCTGCTGCGACTGCCAGCGATCGGCACGCTGCTCACTTTCGCTGAATGCCAGATGAATGGTCTCCAACAGCGGTTCTATCTCCAGCGGCTTGGTGTAAAACTCAAATGCGCCCTGACGAAATGCGCGACGACAGGCATCAATGGTGCCGTGACCGGTCATGATGATCACCGGCAGCAGCGGATGGCGATCGCCCTGCTCCGCCAGCCAACTCAGACCGCTAATGCCCGGCATGCGCACATCCAACAGCAAACAGCCGCGCAGCGGTTGTTGCGCCTGCGTAGCCGCTTCAAATGTGGCCAAATCGGCAAAATCGACCACGTCGTAATCCAGCGTTTTAAGCAGAAAACCGAGCGATTCACGCACGGATAAATCATCATCCACTAACCAAACCTTTGCGACCATTCCGTTACTCCGCCAGTTGGAAAATTAAGGTAATCTCCGCGCCGCCTGCAGCGCGATTTGCCAGCCGCAGCTGGCCGTTCATGCGTAACATCAAGCTCTCGACCAGCGTCATGCCTAATCCCATGCTATTGGCGCGCGAGCTGTAAAACGGCATGCAAGCCTGCGCTAATCCTTCCGCCGAGAAGCCGGGACCATTATCGCTAATGATGATTTTGATGCCGTGAGGAATAGGTTCAGATGCCATGTTCACCCATGCATCGGGACGTCCTTGCTGCATGTGAATGGCGTTCTGCAACAGGTTATGGAACACCTGTTCCAGCCATTGGGGATCGCTCAATACTTTTGCCTGACCGTGCTGCCACTGCTGACGCAGCGTGACATCGCCATCATCCAGTTCCTGTTGCAGCAGCACCGTCACGCGCCGCCAGATGGCTTCCGGATTCACGGCGGTCATCGCCACCGGACGTTCGCTCACGATGTCGCGAAAGCGTTGCAGCAACGCCGCGAGGCGCTCGGTTTGCAGGTTCATCGCGTTGAGTGCCTGCGGCAGATTCTCGTACTTGCCCTGTTTCAGCAGCAGCTCACTGCTGTGCAGCCAGGTGTTGATGGCTGTCAGCGGCTGATTAATTTCATGAATGATGCCAGCGGTAAACTCGCCCAATGCTTCACGTCGCGTCCGCTGGAAATAGTCCGCGCGCAGGCGCATCTCCACGTGCTGACGCCAGTGACGCAGCAGCCACCAGCCCAAACCGCCAATTACCAGCCACACCAGCAGCGCCAGCATAAATGGCAGCGCATGCAGCGCACGCCAGTCGGGATTGGCGCTGCCTTTCAGCAAGAATGGCTGATAGTGATTGATGAACGGCCGCTGCCATTGCCAGCGCGCGGTGTCCGAATAGTTCACCGTTTGCATGGCGGGCGGTGCGTGGATATGAAAAGCCAGCGCCAGCGCCACATCCGAGGTTTGCAGGGCAAAATGCAAATCGATCAGCATGCGAATCTGGCGGTAAGGATTGTAGAGCCAATAGCGACCACCGCTCACTTCTTCAAAACGCGGCGCGGTTAACGGACGATTTACGGTGTGTTCCAACAGGACAAGCTGGGGGAATTTGCTCTGCAAAGAGGCGAGTTCCTCATCGCCATTCAGCAGCGGCAACAGCGTTTCATTCTGCGTTTGATAGGCGGCGAGACGATTAAACTGCTGATTAAATTGCGCCTCGCCGACACGCTGCTGCTGCAAAATTTGATCGGTAAATAACGCTATCAAGGTAATCAGCGTTAACAGCAGCCAGACCAGCCAATACCTTTTCATCCATGGTCGGTAAGTGTGCGGCATAGAGTTCCGTGGTTATGCAGTAAAGAAGTACTCCAGTAAAGGAGGCCTGACTAAAGTCAAACGTTTTAACCCGCACCGTAGAGGGATTCAACGACTTTTCCCGGTCGTCGCGTGTTTTCAGAAGTGTGCCTGGCGCGTGATTGCTGCTATCCGGACCACCCGTTGCTAGAGCAATGGCTTCAATTAGGAAGAAATTTAGGTAAAACATGAGACGCAGAAGAAATGCACCAGCTCACTCTCGTTGCTGGTGCGAAGGGAAATGAAACTGTTGTTAACTATTGCGCTGTAAGTGACTACTCACAAATGCGCGACAGCGCGCGGAAAGGGGATCGCTGAACACCTGCTGCGGCGAACCGGCTTCCTCAATCTTGCCCTGATGCAGGAACACCGCTTTGTTCGAGACATCGCGTGCAAAGCCCATTTCGTGTGTGACGATGATCATGGTGCGCCCCTCTTCCGCCAGGCTACGAATCACGCGCAACACTTCGCCTACCAGCTCAGGATCAAGCGCGGAGGTTGGCTCATCAAACAGAATGGCTTTCGGCTGCTGCGCCAGCGCACGGGCAATCGCCACGCGCTGTTGCTGACCACCCGAAAGCTGCGATGGCCACGCGTTACGCTTCTCGTACAATCCCACTTTTTGCAGCAGCGCTTCGGCCTCTTCAATCGCCTCTTTACTGCTGCGCTTCTGCACATGAATTGGCGCTTCGATGATGTTCTGCAGTACGGTTTTGTGTGGCCACAGGTTGAAACCCTGGAAGACAAAACCGAGCTGCATACGCATCAGCTTGATACGGCGCTGCTGCTCGCGGCTCAGCTTCTCATCGGGATTATCGATAGTGACCACTTCGTCACCCACCGCGATTTCCCCGCCCTGCGGCACTTCTAAAAATGGAATGCAGCGCAATAAGGTACTTTTGCCAGAGCCGCTGGCACCAATCAGCGAAATCACGTCACCATCCTGCGCCGTCAGGCTAATATCGTGCAGCACTTCGTGCCCGCTATAACTTTTTCTGAGATGACTCAGTGCGATAGTGGGTTTACTCATGGACGTGCTCCAACGTGATAAGGGGACAAACGGCGCTCCAGCAGCGCCACCGCTTTACTCACCAGCACGGTCAGTAGCAGATAGATAATCGCCGCGCTGATAAACACCTCCAGCGCGCGAAAGGTCTCAGAGACGATTGAATCAGCAATGCCGGTCATCTCCATCAAACTGATGGTGCTGACCAGCGAGGTCGATTTAATCATCGAGATAATTTCATTGCTGTAAGCCGGTAATGCCTGACGCACCGCCAGCGGCAGCGTGATACGGCGCAGCGTGGTGAAGCGCGACATGCCGCTCACTTTGGCGGCTTCCAGTGACTGAACGCTCACCGCGTTAAGCCCGCCGCGCAGAATCTCGGAAGTGTAAGCCGCATCGTTAAGAATTAATGCAATCAAACCGCACCAATAAGGATCGCGCAGCAGCGGCCACATCACGCTTTCGCGCACCGCCGGCAAGCTACCAAGGCCGTAATAGATCATGAAGATCTGAATCAGCAGCGGCGTGCCGCGAAACACCCAGACATAAAAGCGCGTAACGTAGCTACCAAAGCGGTTCTGCCGCAGTAGATTGAGCAGCAGCGCCAATACGCCGCCGCCCAACAGTGACAGCAGCGCCAGATTCAGCGTCAGCGGCAGGCCGCGCAGCAGTGCAGCTAAGGTGTGCTGCAGGAAAGTGACATCCATCGTGGCTCCTTACAACCGCGCGCGTTGTTGCCCGCGCATGGCCACTTTTTCCACATAGCGGAAAACAAAATCGGAACAGGTGGTGATGATCAAATAGATCACCGCGCCAACGCTGTAGAAGAAGAACGGCATTTGCGTCGAGTTGGAGGCGGTGGAGATCTGGTTCATGGTTTCCACCAAACCGGTGACCGAAACCAGCGCCGACTCCTTGATCACCGATTGCCACTGATTGCCCATGCCCGGCAGCGCGGTTTTCAGCGCCTGCGGCACAATCATGCGGCGGAACAGCATCAAACGGCCCATGCCCGTAACCGTTGCGGCTTCCAGCGTCCCTTTCGGGATTGCGTAGAACGCACCGCGGAACACGCTACTTTGATATGCGCCGGAGATGAGGCCAATGGCAATCGCGCCGGCGACAAAGCCATTCACGTCGAACGGACCTTGCAAGCCGAGACTTTCCCCGACAAACGACACCACCTGACGTCCACCAAAATAGAACAGGTAGATCACCAGCAGCTCCGGCACACCACGAAACAGCGTGATGTAGCCGTTGGCGAGCCGCTGCTGCCAGCGGCCGCCAGCAATCTGCATCCAACACAGCAGGCTGCCAAGAATTGCGCCCAGCAGCCATGCACACAATGAAACGGTGACCGTTACCGTGGCGGCGTTAAGCAACACGCCGCCCCAACCTTCGTCACCAAAACCTAAGATTTGCCAATCAATAGCCATAAGCGCCTGGAATTACTCTTTAGGTGCGACGTTTTCGCCGAACCATTTTTCAGACAGCTGCTTCAGCGTGCCATCTTTGATCATGGAATTTAACGCCGAATCCAGCGCCGCTTTCAGCTCCGGATTGTTTTTCTGAATCGCGATAGCGGAACCCTGGCCCAACACGCCGCCCGAGAAACCGTAACCAGTGCTGTTCACCGTATCCGCATGCTTTTTCACATAGGCATTCAGGTTAGTGCGTGATGCCATTACCGCATCAACGCGGCCATTCAGCAGATCGGCGAAGGTTTCCGGGCCGGCCTGATACGTGCGAATCGTCGCCACATCCGCCAGATATTTGTTGAGGAAGTCCGCCTGAATGGTGGCAACCTGTACCGCGATGGTTTTGCCTTTGAATTTGGCTTTCAGTGCATCAATAGATTTGGTCATCGCGGCTTCGTCATCCGCCAGCACCACTTCGCCATTGCCTGGCAAAGTATCAACCGCGCTGCCCTTCAGGGTGACGAAACCTGAAACACTGACGGTGTACTGGCGGGAGAAATCTACCACTTCTTCACGCTTCGGCGTGACAGTCACGGCATCGATTACCGCGTCATATTTGCCGTCGACTAAACCCGGAATCATACCGGACCATTTCTGTGCCACGATTTCGTATTTGAAACCGGCTCGTTTAGCGATTTCAGCCACCATATCCGGCTCATAACCGACGATTTTGCCGTTCGGCGTAGATTGGTTAAATGGCGGATAAGCGGCTTCGGTGGCGAATTTCAGCGTGCCAAAATCTTTTGCCTGCACCAGAGCGGAAGAGGCAAGCAGCAGCATGCCCACAGAAGCGGTAAACAGTCCTTTACGCATCATCATAAAACCTCGAAGTTCGTTATTTTGAGAGTAAATCAATGGCTAAACGGGCTAATGCCTGCGTGCCGGCATGGATACTGCGCTCGTCGGGTTGGTAATCCGAATTATGCAGATGGTCGTCGCGTCCCGGTGCACCGGATCCAATGTGGATTTGGCAACCTGGCGCGCGCTCGGTAAACAGCGAGAAATCTTCGGCACCAAAGCTGGCGCTCGGTTTGGCGATAATCGCTTTACCAAACTGATGCGACAAAATCGGTTCCAGCACATCAATCAACGCATCGTCGTTCATCAACGGCGGTACACCGCGCTGATAATTGACCTCAACGCGCACATTCAGCGACAGCGCGACGCCCGCGCAGATACGTTTGAACGCCTCTTCAATGTGCGCACGCGCCGCCGGTGATTTGGCGCGCACAGTGCCCTGAATCAGGCAGCTATCGGAAATAATGTTGTGAGTGGTACCGCCATGAATATGGCCGATGGTCAGCACCGCTGAATTGGCGGGATCGAGTTCGCGCGAAATAATGGTTTGCAGCTGGCTCACCAGATTGACTGCAGCAATGATCGGATCGGTTCCCATGTGCGGACGGGCCGCGTGCGTTGATTTACCGTGCACTACCACATCAAACTCATCGCTGGAAGCGGTGCTGGCGCCACGCGTTAGGCCGATTTCACCGGCGGCCAGTTCCGGTTTGTTGTGCAGCGTGACGGCCAGATCGACGCCATCTGCGGCGCCATCAGCGATCATCGCTTCGGCCCCGCTATCGAGCGTCTCTTCTGCTGGCTGGAAAATCAAACGTAACGTGCCATGCAGCTGCGCGCGATAGTGCGGCACTATCGCCGCCACGCCGAGCATCGTCGCGGTGTGAATATCGTGGCCGCAGGCGTGCATTTTGCCGGGATATTGGCTGCTGAAAGGTAAGCCGGTTTGTTCGTGGATTGGCAACGCATCCATATCCGCGCGTAACAGCACGGTTTTACCGGGATGCGCGCCGACAATATCAACCATCACGCCAATTCTGCCAACGCCGGTTTGCGGCGTCAGACCCAGGCGCAGCAGTTCCTGCTCAACGATGTGGGCAGTGCGGACGGTGTCGAAACCCAGCTCCGGATGCGCGTGTATATCACGGCGGATGGCGATGAGATGCGCCTGCATGCTTTCACTTTTGGCGCTAATATCCCTGGCTAAAACATCTTTATGATCGGTCATATGCAAAGATCTTTTTCAGGCGTAAACCTGGCCTTTATGGCATTTTTATTAAAATTGACTCCGTATTTATTCACAGCCCCCGGCAGAATGCAACGCGCAATCCGTTGCTTTACTTGCTGAATTTTCGCGATATTTTGCTAATTCACTGCCTTGACAGGATAAAACCCCATGTCTGCATCATTAAGCAGTTATAACATTCATGATCCTGCGTGGATCATCAGTTTTACTGATTTCGTTATTGAACAAATATCAGCCGCTAACGTGCGCTAAAAGCCAATCACGCACCGCCATCACCGGCGCCTGCTGGCGCGGACGGCGCGGCCACACCAGATACCAACCGGCATCCAGGGGCATTTGCTGCGTAAACGCGGGCACCAACCGTCCGCTGGCGAGATCGTTCTGCACGAAATGCGGGCTGGTGAGCGCAATGCCCTGCCCGCTGATCGCCGCTTCCAGCGCCAGCGCGGTTTGATTGAAACGCAGGTGATGCTGATGATGCAGCGATAAATTCGGGAAGGTAAACGCGAGAAATGCAGGCCACAGATGGTGACCATCGTGCAACAAGGCGTAGCGCTGAAAGTTGTCGCTTGCTGCCGGATCGCCAAGCTCGGCTAACAGCGCAGGACTAACCACCGCTAATACCGTTTGGCTAAACAGCAAAGTGGCATCAAGACCCGCGCCAAACGGTGGCCTGCCATAACGCACCGCTAAATCGACGCCTTCATGATGAAACTGCACCAGCCGCTCAGAAGCCAACACGCGCAGATCGATATCCGGCCATGCGGTGGTAAAGCCCGGTAAACGCGGCAGCATCCAGCGGCTGGCAAAGGTGGGTGTAACGCTCAGCGTTAAGCGATTCGGTTCTGGTCGCAGCGTGCGCGTGGCTTCATCGATCAATTCAAATGCCTGACGAATGCTGACCGCATAGCCCGCACCCGCGCCGGTCAGCGCCAGCGTGCGCGGCAATCGATCAAACAATTTCAGTCCAAGGCTGGCTTCCAGACCACGAATTTGCTGCGCCACCGCGCCCTGTGTGACGCCTAACTCTTCTGCCGCCAGGCGAAAGTTAAGATGGCGCGTCACCGCTTCAAACACTTTCAACGCATTGAGCGGCGGTAGTTCGCTGAATCCCTGACTCATCCTGTAGTTTTCCTATCGTCAATTGGCAAACAGACTGACTCTCTGCTGCCAAAATTACCTTTTATACTGGTTTTAATCGATTTTTAATTAACAGGAAGATCAATGATGACAGTAGAAAAAGTTGCAATAATCGTCGCCGGTGGCAGCGGAATGGGAGCAGCAGCGGCTGAGAAACTGGCAAGCGATGGCTATAAAGTGGCAATCCTCTCCTCCTCCGGCAAAGGTGAAGCGCTGGCGGAGCGTCTGGGCGGTTTGGGCGTGACCGGTTCTAATCAGTCGGTAGCGGATCTGCAGAAACTGGTGGATCAAACGCTGGCGCGCTGGGGCCGAATAGATGTGCTGGTGAACAGCGCCGGTCATGGTCCGCGCGCGCCGATTTTGGCGTTAACCGATGAGCAGTGGCAGCTTGGCATGGAAACCTATTTTTTAAATGTGGTACGCGCCACGCGTCTGGTCACACCAATCATGCAGAAACAAGGCGGCGGCAGCATTATCAACATCTCCTCCGCTTGGACGTTTGAGCCAACCGATATGTTCCCGACCTCAGCGGTGTTCCGCGCCGGCCTGGCATCCTTCACCAAAATCTTTGCTGATGCCTACGCGGCCGATAACATCCGCATCAACAATGTGCTGCCTGGCTGGATCGACAGCTTGCCGAAAACCGATGAACGTCGGGATAGTGTGCCATTACAGCGTTACGGTACGTCTGAAGAAGTGGCGGCGACCAGCGCCTTCCTGGCTTCGCCTGGCGCAGCCTATATTACCGCTCAGAATATTCGTGTTGATGGTGGCGTGACGCGCAACGTTTAGCGAGTAAATGCGTAGTGTTCAGCCGCTCAGGGATCAGCGCCCTGCGCGGCTTTTCTTTTATTTATGGTTTACATTCCAGACCAAAAACAAGACTGGTCTCGTCGATTTCATTACCTCATAAAAGACAGAATAGTCTGATTCGCTGACAGGGATTTCTTACTTCAGCCAACGAACTTTCTTCTTAAATTCTGATTTGAGGTCGCAATGCAATCGATTTTACGTTCACGTTTCTCTTCTTTTCTGACAGTCGAACGCCGTGTAGTTTGGCAAATGATGTTTACCGGCTGCGCGATATTCTGGATTTTGATGGTCGTCGCCATCATGAGCATTCGCTAAGCTAATGCGCCTGTAATCGGCCGGACAGCTGCTCCGGCGGTAACAACTCAAACGCCCGCCTCATCTCCCGCGCCTCTTCTGCCGGACTGCGACCAAACAGCCTCTTGAACTCACGATTAAACTGCGAATCACTTTCATAGCCGACGCGCGCTGCGGCACCTGCGGCGGTAAGATTGTCGCGGATCATCATCAGACGCGCCTGATGCAATCGCAGCGATTTTAGATATTGAATCGGCGAGGTTTGCGTCACCGTTTTGAAATGCAGATGGAAGCGCGGCACGCTCATCCCGGCTTCATTTGCCAGATGCGGTACATCCAGCGGCTGACGCCAGTCGGCATGTATACGCTGCAAAGCCCGCGCGATACGACCAAAATGGCCTTGATAAGTTAACGCTGCACGCACCGCGCCACCCTGCTCGCCCATTAATACGCGAAAACAGATCTCTTCGACCCGCGCGGGTCCCAACACTTTGGCTTCAAGCGGATCGCTCAACGCTTCCAATAAACGCAGTGTGCTCTGCGCCAGGATTTCATTGATTGGTGTGGAGATGATGCCCGCCGGCGCAGCGGTTACCGCCGATTCACTGCTGGCCAGCTGCGCCACCAACCTCGCTACCATGGCAACATCCAGACGAATCGCGATGCCCAGCAGCGGCTCTTCTGATGTGGCTTCCGTCTCGGCAGAAAACGGCAGCGGCACTGACAACACCAGATAGTGCTGCGCATCATAGCGATACATCTTGTCGGCGAGGAAAGCTCGTTTTGATCCCTGGCAAATAATAATGATGCTCGGCTCATACAGTACCGGCGTGCGCGCCCACTGCCGATCGGCCCGCATAAAGCGCACGCTATCAAGCAGTGATTCGGTATAGCCTTCCTGACGCGCCAGCTGGCTGAGTAAAGCGCAGGTGCGCTGTTGCACGGATTGCGACATAAATAATTTCCACTGAGATATTCAGGCAAAGCATAGCCATCAAGCTGCTGTTTGCACAATGCACGCGAGAGGATCAGGCAAAGATGCGCCACAATCCGGTCTGTTACGCATTGCGTGATTTATCAACAATAGCCTCGTCAATTCAACGAGGGGTACACCATGAACACAGCCAAGAAAGTGATTATTTTGACAGGTGCCAGCAGCGGCATAGGCGAAGATATTGCACGTCATCTGGCGCAGCAAGGTCATCAACTGGTGCTTGGCGCGCGCCGCACCGATCGTCTGCAAGCGTTAAGTGAAGAGCTGCGCTTTGGCGGCGCGAACGTGGATTATCTCGCTACCGACGTCACCCAACGCGCTGATATCCAGCAGCTGGCCGATTTTGCACGGGAAAAATATGGCCGTATTGATGTGATGATCAACAATGCCGGCGTCATGCCGCTGTCACCCATGAGTTCAATGAAAGTCGATGAATGGGACTTGATGCTCGACGTCAATGTTCGCGGCGTGCTGTATGGCATTGCGGCGGTGCTGCCGACCATGCAGGCGCAGCAGTTTGGTCACATTATTAATATCGCCTCGGTTGGCGCGCTAACCGTTTCGCCGACCGCCGCCGTTTACTGCGCCACTAAATTCGCCGTACGCGCGATTTCCGATGGCCTGCGTCAGGAGTCGCAACATCTGCGGGTTACGGTGATCAATCCCGGCGTAGTCGAATCTGAACTGGCGGATAGCATCACCGATAGCACCGCGCGTGAAGCGATGAAAAGCTATCGCCAGATCGCGCTCCAGCCAGCAGCGATTGCCAACGCGGTGAGTTGGGCCATCGATCAACCTGGCGAAGTGGATACCAGTGAAATCACCGTGCGCCCTACTGCCAGCGCACATTAAGCAGTAACAACCGTGGCGATTTCAGGCTGAAATCGCCAGCTTTCACTCCTCGCGCTTGAGCCGCGCAGCGGCACTTTCTGTCGCCGCACGTCGACGAGCAATAAAATCCTGCATCTGGCTTTTTGCCTCGGCCAAACGCTGCGGCGAGGCGCTGCGCGGTGAACCCGAATGGAATGGCGGCGCCGGATCGTACTCCATCTGCAGCTGGATATTTTCTGCGATTTCACGTCCAAGCAGCTCTTCCGCTACGGTTAACGCAAAATCAATGCCCGAGGTGACGCCCGCGCCAGTGATGCGGTTGCGATCGCGCACAACGCGTTCGGCCACCGGCGTGGCACCGAGCAAGCTCAGCTGATCAAGCGAACCCCAATGCGACGTCGCGCGATATCCCTGCAACAATCCCGCAGCACCTAATATCAGCGAACCGGTACACACCGAAGTTACCCACTTGGCGTTCTCCGCCATACGACGGACAAAATCCAGCGTTTCGTCATCGTCCATCAGCGCAATTTGTCCGGGACCGCCGGGAATGCAGATCAAGTCGAGTTGCGGGCAATCGGTAAAGGTCACGGTGGGTACGATCGCCAGACCGCGATCCGACATCACCGGCTGGCGATCTTTCCAAATCAGATAATTGTTAGCGTTGGGCATGCGGGCAAACACTTCCCACGGACCGGTGAGATCGAGCTGCGTGAGGTTGGGGAACAGCATCAGACCAATATTAAAGGACATCTTTCGCTCCAGATCGCAGGAAGTTGTAAAAAATGCAGGCATTCAGCGGTTAAAGCCAACCGGCCTTTTTCAGCCGCCACCACATCACGCAGCAGATAACAACAGTAATGCCCACCACGGCGGGATAGCCAAAGTGCGTGTGCAACTCCGGCATATCGGGGAAGTTCATGCCGTACATACTGAAAATGATGGTGGGCACAATCAGGATCGCCCCCCAACCGGCGAGCTTTTTGTTTACTTCGCTTTGCTGCACCGACACCAGCGCCAGATTCACCTGCATCGCGCTGGTGAGCATTTCGCGCATGTCTTCCGCATCGATCATCACATGATGCGCGTGGTCCTGTACGTCACGCAGATAGGCGCGCAGATTTTTCGGGATGATATCTTCGTGGAAGCGCACCAGCTGCTGGCAGATTTCCGTCACCGGCAGCGCCGCATTGCGTAGCGCCAGCAGTTCACGGCGCAGATGATAGACGTTTTGCAACGCGTCGCTGTCAAAACGCGTAGTAAACATGCCCTGTTCCAGCCCGCCAATGCGATCGTTAAGTGATTCGGTGATTTTGCTGTAGTTATCGACGATGAAATCGAGGATGCAATAGAGCGCATAACCCGGACCTTCACACAGTAATGCGTGGTTCTTTTCGGCTTTGGTGCGGATGTCGGCATAACCTTCCGATGAACCGTGACGCACGGTGATCAGGAAGTTTTTGCCAAGGAAGAAGTGGGTTTCGCCGAAGGTGATGCGCTGCAAATCGTCCATGTGCGCGGTTTTTACCACAATAAATACCGAATCACCGTACTGCTCAATCTTTGGTCGCTGATGCGCTACCAGCGCATCTTCTATTGCCAGTTCGTGCAGGCTGAACTCCTGCTGCAGCGTCTGCATAAAGGCCGGTTCGGGTTGGTACAAACCCATCCAGACGAAGGATTTCTCTTCTTTTAATACTTCACTAATATCAGCGATGTCGACATGCTCTTCACGCTTACCGTGGCGATACGCTACGCAATTAATGACCATATTCGCGCCGTCCTTGTTGTTTTCACTTTTTTTCATTTTAGCCTTAAAGCTCGCGTACCATTTCGACGCAGGGAAGATCGGCTTGCGCCAGCGCTGAGGGATAAAGCGTCTCACGCACCACACGAAAACCGTGACGCAGATAAAAGCCGCTCGCGTTGGGCGTGGCGGCGAGCGTCAGTTTATCAAAACCCCGCTGACGCGCTTCATCGATGATTACCTGCATGATGGCGCTGGCATAACCTTTGCCGTTGCAGGCGGGCAGCGTGAAGATCGCTTCAACGCTGCCGTTGTGCAAGTCAAGAAATCCGGTCGCGGCCACGCCATATTCAGCATCCTCAACCACATAAAACGGATGGCTTCTGACCGCCTCGAAATAGCCGGACGGTAACGCATCGGGTGTCCATGCGCTGATAACATCAGCGGGATAAACACCTCGGCAACCGTGGCGAATGGCAAGGTTGCGGATGCGCCACAACGTGGCCGTTTCATCACAGCGGGCTAAACGCGGTTTCATACGTTTTCCTCTATGCTAGTAATCCGTGGAGTATCACAGTAACAAAACTCATCAGGAAGATAACGCCGGTTCCGGCTACAAAAGGTTACGACAATGCAACTCACTTCATCACGTTTGTTTCTTCGTCCGGTTGAACCCACCGATGTTCAGCGCCTGTTTGCCATCTATGGCGATCCCGCTACCAATATGTTCAATCCGGCGGGTCCGTTTCCCGATTTAGCCTTTGCAGAGGAGGTGTTAAATCGCTGGCTGGCGCACTGGCAATCCTTTCCCTTTGGTAACTGGGCAATTTGCCTGCGGGAACAGCCGGATGAGGTTATCGGATTTGGTGGTTTATCGGTGCGCGAGTTTGCTGGCAAGCCGGTAAACAATCTTGGCTATCGTCTGGCGAAAGAGGCGTGGGGAAAAGGTTTCGCCACCGAGTTTGCACGAAGGGTTATCGCTTATGGCTTCGATGAATGCCAGCTTCCGGTTATTGATGCGGCGGTGCGTCAGGATCATATAGCATCACAGCAGGTACTGGAAAAGGCGGGACTGCGCTGTTACGGCCAGGTTCACGATGTTCCGGGCGCGCCCGCCAGTTTGGTATATGAATTACGCGCGCAAACCTGGCGCGATCAGGGCACGCCGAAGTAACGTAGCAACGCGGTCATTAGCGCGGCACCGATAATCACCAGTATTAGCGGTGTGCGGCGCCAGGCCAAAAACACCGCAAACAGCACGCCGGCGATGCGCGCCACGCCGGCAAAATGCGTGCCTTCAAACAGCGCGGTGGTAACGGCCACCGCCAGCAGCAAAACGGTGGCAGCATCGGATAGCATATTGCGTGCGCGATCCGACATCTGCATGCGGCTGCCCAGGCGATAACCGGCGAAACGAATCGCATAAGTGCCTACCGCCAGCAGCGCGATGCCGCCAATGATCAGATTATTTTGCATTTTTACGCTCCCGCCAGCTCAGTAATCCCAACAGTGAAAACAGCACCGGCATGCCCGCTGGCACAAACGGTGTCGCCAGCACAGACAGCGCGGTGCCGAGCGTAGCGGGGATCAGCGTACGACGCTGACGCAGCGCCGGGAATATCAGGGCAATCAGGATCGCTGGGAACACCGCATCCAGACCAATGGCCGATACGTCGGGAATAAAGCGCCCGATCACCGCACCGCCAATGACCGACAGCGGCCAGATGGTGAAAATACCTAATCCGCAAATCCAGTACGCGGCACGACGTTGCGCCAGTTTTGGCTGGGAAATACCAAACACCACGCTTTCATCATTCATGATGTGGCATCCCAACAAACTGCGGCTGCCTTTACCAACCAGATCTTTCACCGCAATGCCAAACGGCAGATGACGCGCGTTGACCAGCAAACCCGCCGCCGCCGCCGTTAACGGACTGCCGCCGCCAGCCACGATGCCGATAAACAGGAATTCCGACGCGCCCGCCAGCACCAGCGTTGATAGTGCAATCGGCACCCACAGCGGAAACCCTTCCGCTGCCGCCAGCGAACCGTAAGAGAGCCCGACAATGCCGTCGGCAAGACAAACCAGGAAAATGGCTTTTATTACTCCGCGATCAAGCGGTACTACACCCAGACGCATCACAATTTGATCTCATATCGAACAGGAAAGCCGTTATAATGAACGCGCCAGAATCGTTTTACAAGACGAACAAATCGTTCGATATAAAGAACAGGAGAGGGTTTGACTACGCCAATTGATATTATTGCTGTCGGATTACTGCGCGAACGTCAGCGCGCGGGGCTTTCACTGACAGAGGTGGCGCGTCGCGCCGGTATCGCCAAATCTACGCTGTCGCAGCTCGAAGCGGGCAATGGCAATCCCAGCCTTGAAACGTTGTGGGCGCTGTGTGTGGCGCTGAACATTCCTTTCGCGCGTTTGATGGAGCCGGAAGTGAAGCGATTGCAGGTAATTCGCCGTGGCGAAGGCATGATCGTCTCGGCGGAGATGGCGGATTATCAGGCAGCTTTGCTGGCAAGTTGCCCGCCCGGCGGACGCCGCGATCTCTATCTGGTCACCAGCCAACCGGGCGCGCCGCGCGATTCAAAACCGCATCCGCCGGGCTCGGTGGAGCATGTGATTATCGCGCGTGGCCGGGCGCTGGTTGGGCCGCGCGATGCGCCGGTCGAACTGCATCCCGGCGACTACATTTGCTATCCCGCTGACGAACCGCATGTGTTCGAAGCCTTAGAGGCGGATACCATGGCGGTGCAGTTGTCGGAGCAGAATTGAGTGTCGGTGGGTCAGGTCGCCATAAATGGCGCCACTATGGAATTGCAGAGTGACCATCAGAATTTCCTATTATTAAATCCGATGATTCGCGTGCGGCGCGGTGGCATGCTGTGGTTTTCGCCGCTAAGAATCAGGAACATATGGACATTATTCCCGCCCGACCTCATCACGCCGCTGCCATTCAGAAAATCTACGCCTGGCATGTGCTGCACGGCACCGCGACCTTTGAAACTGAACCACCTTCGGCGAGCGAAATGCAGAATCGCGTGCAGGATGTGCAGCAGCGCGGCGGTTTTTGGCTGGTGGCGCAGGAGGATGATCAGGTGTTGGGTTACTGCTATCTGGCGCCGTATCGCCCGCGCTATGCCTATCGCTTTACGCTGGAGGATTCGATTTACCTCGATCAGCAGCAAACCGGCAGAGGCATTGGTCGCGCACTGTTGCAAAAAGCCATTGCGCTGGCGGAAGCGGCGGGATTTCGCCAAATCATCGCGATTGTTGGCGATAGCGCGAATGCCGGATCGCTGGGATTACACCGGGCGCTCGGTTTTGAGCACACCGGTGTAATGAAATCGGTGGGATTCAAACATGGCCGCTGGCTGGATACCGTAGTGATGCAGCGTTCACTCGGTCACGGCGACAGCCAGCCGCCAGAACGTTAAGCGACTGCCTCCATCGCGATCATACGATGCGTGCCCTTTTCCAGCAGATCGCGATCGTGGCTCACCAGCAACACCGCGCACTGCTGCTCGCGCGCCAGCGAGGTGATGAGCTGGATGGTTTGCTGCTGCACCAGCGGATCCAGACGCGATGTAGGTTCATCGGCAAACAGAAATACCGGATCCAGCAGCATCACGCGTAACAGCGAGAAGCGCTGCAGCTCGCCGCCCGACAGTGAATCGGGACGACGCGTCAGCAGTTCCGGCGTCAGCGCCAATTGCTCCATCAGCGCATCCCGCCGCGTGGAGGCGATGCGATGACGGCGCAACACATCGTCCAGGCTTTGCGCCAGCGTGCGTGTCGGTGGGAACAGCGCAGACGGATCCTGATAAATCTTCTGGTATTTCAGCCCATCGACCGCCGCATGCCGCGTCACCTTGCCTTGCTGCGGCGTTAGCAGGCCGAGCAGCACATCGCCAAAGCTACTTTTACCGCTGCCGCTGGCACCGTGTAATCCAACGATTTCTCCGGCGTGCAGCCTGAAGTCTTGCGGCACGCCGAGCGATTTACCGCCGCGCTGCAAGCGGATGCCCTCAGCGCTCACCACCGGTTTACTGCCCATAACGGTTTGTTGCCGTGCAGGCCAGGCGGTGGGATCGGCGGCGAGTAATTCACGCGTATAGCGCTGCTGCGGTTCATGTAACACCTGTTCCGCCCTGCCCTGCTCGATCACCTTGCCTTTATGCATCACGATCACCTCACCGCTCAACTGGCGGGCCAGCGCGATGTCGTGGGTGATGGTGAGCAGTGTGCCGCCGTCGGCCACTTCCCGGCGCAGTAAGGCCGCTACCTCATCACGACGCGCCACATCCAGCCCTTTGGTTGGTTCATCGGCAATCAGTATCTCCGCGCCACCTGCTCGTGCGGCGGCAAAGGCGGCGCGCTGCGCCATCCCGCCGGAGAGTTGCCACGGAAAACGCGGCGCCGCATCCTGTAAACCAAGCTGTTGTAAATCGCGCTGGGCCGACAGTGCGCTGGTGGATTTCGCCTGTCCGCGTACATAACGATAGCCTTCCGCAATCTGCTGAAGCACTGACATGGTGGGATCCAGCGACAGCCACGGCTCCTGCGGCAGCGACGCTAATGTGCGGCCCCATAATTCACGCAACAATTCGGCATCCTGTGGCAGAGTGAAACATTGTTCGTTGATGATCAGCGTGCCGCTGGCCTGTAAATCGTCAGGCAAAATGCCCATGAT
This sequence comes from Pantoea endophytica, assembly GCF_002858935.1. GTDB lineage: Bacteria > Pseudomonadota > Gammaproteobacteria > Enterobacterales > Enterobacteriaceae > Pantoea > Pantoea leporis. The sequence goes on from NZ_PJRT01000005.1 coordinate 145,040, forward strand.
CGCTTGTGCCAGCAGGCTTTTACCTGAACCGGTTTCACCCAGCAAGGTCAGCGGTTGTCCGGGCTGCAGGGTGAAATCAACCGGTTCCACCAGCGTAGCGCTGGCGGTTGTGACGCTGATGCCGATAACCTGTAATCCTTTCATTTACGCTCCTCTTTCATTAACAGATTCAGGCTGATCAACAGCAGAAACAGCGCGATTACCGGCTGCATTAGCAGCCACGGTGCTTCCCAGGCAAACGGCAGCAGTTCGGTCATCATCAAACCCAGTTCTGGCGTCGGCGGACGTACGCCGACGCTGATAAAGCCAAGCGCGGAGACCGCCATGATGGCGCTGCTGAACGAGAACAGAGTCAACGTGGTTAATACCGGCGCTAACGCTGGCCACAGGTGTCGGCGGAAACGGTAGAACGCCGAAAAACCGAGCAACTTTGAGGCCTGCATGCCGGGTGCCTGCACAATCGGGCGCAGGGTTGCGCGCGTGACGCGGAAGAACTCCACCCACAGCACCAGCGAAATCCCCAGCCACAACATGCCGGGAGAATCCGGCGCAATCGCCGCTAACAGCAGTACCAGCAGCAATCCCGGCAGCGCCAGACACATATCGCCGAGCATGCTGAGCAGACGATCCAGCCAGCCGCCATACAGTGCGCTGAATACGCCAGCCAGCACGCCCGCAAGCAGTGCGCTCATCACACAGAGCGCCGCGAGACCCAGCGAAAGGCGCAACGCGGCACTGAGGCGCGGCAGCATGTCGCGACCAAGATGATCAAACCCGAGAAGATTGGCGCCGCTCGGCGCGTGCAGCATCTGCAGCAGATCCTGTTCCAGCGGATCGCCGTGATGAATCAGGGGCAGCAGGAAGGCGAAACCAAGCAGCAAGCACAACAGCAGCAGGCCGATAAGACGCGAAAATGAAATTGTCATGCGCGCGTTCCTCTGGGATCAAGCAGATGACAACCCGCATCCACCAGCATATTCAGCAGCACGAACAGCAGTCCGAGCGTCATGGCGCTGGCCTGAATCACCGGCACATCGCGGGCGAAGATGGCATGCACCAGCGCGTGACCAATGCCAGGCCAGGCAAACAGCGTTTCTACCACCACCACACCTTCCACCAGCCAGACAAACTGCATGCCGAACCAGGTCAATACCGGCGATGCGAGGTTGCGCAATCCATGACGACGCAATAGCGTTGCGGGCGCTAATCCTTTCTGCGCGCCCCAGCGGTAATAGCCCGAGCTGACAACCTGATACGTGGCTTCACGCACCACGCGCACGCCCACCGCGGTTAACGACAATGCCAGCGTCAACGATGGCAACATAAAATGACGCAGCTCGCCATGCCCGGCGCTGGGCAGCCAATCGAGCTGCAGCGCCAGCAGGACAATCAGCAGCATGCCCAGCGCAAAATGCGGCACCGATTTCAGCAGCGCGCTCAGCCAGAATAACGCGCGGTCGAGCTTGCCATTGGCGTGACATCCCGCCCAAATACCCAGCGGCAAAGTGAACAGAATCGTCAGGAAAAGCGATGAACCTGCCAGCGCCAGCGTTTGACTCAGCTGCCAGCGCAGTTCATCCATCACCGGTTCGCCGGAGACCAGCGAGCGACCAAAGTTGAACTGCATCAGATCGAATAGCCAGTGCAGCAACGCGCTGCCCTGCTGCAGCGAGTCACTTAGCTCCTGCTGCACCCGCGCCACCGCACTGGCATCCACCCGATCGTAGCCATAACGACCGCTGGCAATACGCCATGCCATATCGCCGGGCAAGGACTGCACCAAAAACCAGGTGAGTAGTCCCACCGCCAACACCACAAAAGCCGCCTGCGCTACGCGCCAGCCAAGTAGTTTGAACATTATTGCTCCCACTGCATCTGACGCAGACCAAAGTGGCGTTCAAACGGATCGAGCGTGACGTTTTTCAGCTTGCTGTTAATCGCGGCCGATTGCTGATACCAGGCAATCGGGATCACTGGCAGATCCTGCTGTAACGAGGCAGTGATCAGGTTACGTGCCTGCGCACGTTCTGCCGTGTCAGTGGATTGCGTTAAGGTGTGCAACGCCGCGCTAAAACCGGCCGGATGCCAGTTCATCGCGCCCCAGTCGCCGCCCTTTTCCGCATAATCCTGCAGTAACGTGCCGGTGGGATCAGGCGTGAGTGCAAAGTTGCGGGAAAACAGCGCCAGTTGTAGACGATTGCTGTGATGCTGCGCCGGAATTTCGCTGGCGTTGGTGGAGTTGATCTTCACTTCAATGCCGACTTTACGCAGCTGCTGCTGGATAACCATCGCCATCAGCGGCAGTTCGGGACGATCGGGGAAGGTCAACAGTGTCACACTAAAGCGCTGGCCGTTACGTGCTAACACGCCATCTGAACCCATTTTCCAACCCGCCGCCTGCAGTTGCTGTGCCGCCTGCTGCGGATTGAATTGCAACGGTTGCAGTGCGTTGTTGTGCCATTCACCCATATTCGGCGGGAATAACTGAGTGGCCGCGCCCGGATAACGCAATACCGCCATCGCCAGCGCGTTACGGTCAATCGCCATGCTGATCGCTGCACGCACCGGCTGTTCGGCTAACAGCGGATCGCCCGCATTGAGTTTCAGCATCAGCGTGCGCGGCACCGGAATGGCCGGCAGTTGTAGCGCTGGCTTGCGCGATAAACGCTGACGGCTGGCAGCATCCAGGTTGAATACGTAATCCGCGTCGCCGCTTTCCGCCAGCAAGGCGCGGGTTTCGGCGCGTCCGGAAGAGAGATAGCTGGCGGCCGCAATCGCCGGCTTTTCGCCCCAGTAATCGTCAAAACGTTTTACTGCCAGCGATTGCGGTGGCTGGAATGACGTCAGCATAAACGGGCCGCTGCCGATGATGCGGGTGATGTTATCCTGCGCATCCCAGCTAGCCAACGCCAGAATCTGGGAACGGCTCTCTGCTAAAACCGAAAGCAGCGGCGTAAATGGTTCGCTCAAGGTGATGGTGACGCGTTGCCCTTCCCCGCTGATAGCGGTGATCGGCGTTTTATCCAGCAGACCCGCTTTGCTGCGCGCGGTGTTGAGTGATTTCACCACCGCGGCCGCATCCAATGGCGATCCATCATGGAAGCGCACGTTGGGACGCAAATTTAATTGCCATTGCAGTCCATCTGCCGATACCTGCCAGCTTTGCGCCAGCGCCGGAATGGGCTCGGCGCGTTCGTTTACTTCCACCAGCGTTTCCACCACATCCATTCGCAACAATATGTCGCCGGAGAGCGCGGGATCGGCGCCTTTGATTTCAAACGGTGCCGCAATGCGCACCGTTTTATCCTGATGTTCAGCCGCCATTGAGGCGTAAGAAGCCAGGCCTAACGCCGAAGCGATAAGCAAATTTTTCATTGATTTCATTAAGATTTCCGACTGAAGCCGCTACAAATTATGTGAGTTAATTACGTTATAACATAACAATACACATTTCAACACAGATTGCTGGCAAAGACAGGTGATTGACGCTGCGCGCAGTGCTTTTGCTGCGCTATGCTGAAAACGAACGTTTACTTTATGGAGCAGCAGAGATGCCAGAAATCGTTGTGTATGCGGCAGAAGGTCGCACGATTGAGCAGAAAAAGAAGTTGTTGAGAGCCGTCACCGCGGCGGTGGCTGATTCGTTTGAGATCGATGCTAATTCAGTAACGGTTTCCATCATCGAAACGCCAAAACATCATAAGTCGAAAGGTGGCGTGCCGTTTGATGAGCGCTAGAATAGCGCTAAGTTAGGCTTAAATCTGAACAGAAATAACAGGCATAGAGTGCAAGACAAAACTAAAAAATTTGCGAATTTATAATGCTCACTCTATGCCTGATTGCTCTAATTAAAGTCAAATTTGTCAATAGCATTTAAAACATTATCGACCAATAATGCATCTTCTCCAACAACAAAAGTTGATGTGAAAATTTGATGACCATTCCTATAACCTGGCGACCATAATTTATTGTTATCAGAGATATCGCGATAAATACCAATCAACGGTTTGTCATACATAGCTGCAACATGTACAACTGCCGTATCAGGTGATATGACCAGATCGGCTAAGTTTATCGTTGCCATAGCATGATAAAAAGAGGGCACATGATAAACGTAAGCGCCGTGGAAGAAGTCATTGATGAATTTTTTTTTATAATCCAGGACTATAATATCTGCATCTTTATTTTTTGATAAGACACCACTAATTATTTCTTGTGTTTGTTGGGGTGTTAAATTCCTATCATTGTGGCTTGCGTACATGTTTATAATAACTTTTTTACTCTCTTTTTTAAAAAAATCGATTGCTTTAACTTCATCTGTGATTGATTGCTTATAATACACTTCGTACCTTTGCTGCGAAGCACCTGGGACGCCAAGGTAGTTAATAATACGAGCATAAATTTCTTTTACATGATGTTCATAGTGATTGAACCTAATATTTACGTCGTAATGCGATAGCCACTTTTCTTTATTGAAACCTAATGAAATTTTGGGTGAGATAGCTTGTATCATATGCGGCATATATAGCCCTGTATCCCAAATACCCGTATCAATCATCAAATCATAGTTATTTTCTTTCAATGTATTAATTAAGTCATCGGGAATAGCATGGTTATACCTATCTTGATAATCCATTTCTTCCGTTAAATAAATTTTCCTGATAAAAGGGTTATCTGAGAAAATCATTTCATTTGCTTTAATCGCTAAAACATCAATACTTATCCCAGCTTCATGCATTGTTCGAAGTATGCAGGTTGATACGATTGCATCACCAATTTTACCTTCATTTCTAATCATCAGCACTGTACGTACTTCCGATGGTGAAATTTTTACTGATGGCTCTCGATGCCATTTTTTTGTCGCTTTATACAAAGCAATTTTATACTTCAACCTTTTCTTGAAATAATTTCTTTTTCTATTTAATTCTCTAATTTTTTTTATAAATTTCATATCTTTAACGGGTCTGGAAATTTTAAGTATTGTACTATTTGTTAACTCTAAGATAAAGAGCCCAAAAATGGTTCGCGACCGCTTAAAAGTCAGTATCATAACGCTTTCATCCGCTTACCGGATTAGGTGAACACGCACATTATGACCGACCAAACTCCACTATTTTCGCGGCTTACTTCTACCCTTGCTGATGACAGCCGCACGCCGCTGTACAGACGCTTTGCCACTGCGATCAAAGATGCGGTGCGTGATGGTTTGTTAGTGCATGAAGAGATCCTGCCGAGTGAGCGTGACTTCAGCCAGTCGCTGAACATTTCGCGCATTACTGTGCGTAAAGCCATGGATGCGCTGGAAAAAGAGGGCGTGGTATTGCGCTCTCGAGGCTACGGTACGCAGATTTGCAGCCAGTTCGAGTACTCACTGAAAGAGCCGAAAGGCTTGTCCCAGCAAGCAGTGTTGCGTGGTAAAAAGCCCGATACCGTGTGGATTAACAAAAGCAAAATCCAATGCGACGCAGCAATCGCAGAGAAATTGGGGCTGAACAAAGGCAGCGAAGTGTATCTGCTGAAGCGCATTCGTTATGTCGATCAACAACCGGTGTCGGTGGAAGAATCCTGGGTACCGGCGCGCTATATCACTAATGCGGATGAGATTGGCATTTCGCTTTACGACTATTTCCACCAGCAACAAATTCTGCCGGTAAAATCGCAAAGCAGAGTGAGTGCTCGCATGCCTAATGAGGCGCTGCAGCAGCAGATCGCCCTACCCGATAACGTACCTGTTTTGGTGATCAAGCAGCTGGCGTTAGATGCGCAGGGCAATCCGCTGGAGTACAGCATTAGCTACTGTCGTAGCGATATGTATGTGTTTATTGCGGAGTAAGGCGCTGCTGCCAGTAAGCTGTTAGTGTGGCGCGATCGGGCGCGCAATCCCCGCCGCGTTGTGACACCACATAAGATGCCACCGCGTTGCCCAGCGCTACGCTTTCTGCCAGCGACCAACCCGAAGCTAATCCCGCCAGTAATCCACCCGCGTGGCTATCGCCTGCGCCGATGGTATCGACCACTTTTGTCGGCAGCGCCGGCATCCAGCCCTGTGTTTCCGCGTTAACGAAACCGGCGCCTTCGCTATCAAGTCGCACCACCATCGCGCCATCGAATCGCTGCTGCCAGCACGTCATTAACTGATGCGCATCAAAGGGTTCCGTTTGATTCAAATGTTCATGCCACAGCAGTTCGGCTTCCTGTCTGTTCACTGTAATCAGTGGATGGCACGCCATAACGCGTTCGAAATGCGCATCACCGATATCCGCCAGACGCGGACCGAAATCCACCAGCAACTGATACGGCTGGCTTTGCTGCTCCAGCCAGGCGATCAGCACATCACCGCTTTTGCTGGTGAGCTGATAGCCGGAAAGGTAGATCCAGCGATTGGCCGGCTGCGGCAACGTGTTCAGCAGCGCTGCATCCCACTGATTTTCCACGCCGCTGACTGACAGAAAGGTGCGCTCACCGTCGGGCTCCACTAACGCTAAACACCAGCCGTTATCGCCTTTCGCCGTTTCCAACACGCTGTGAATGCCATATTCCGTCAGCTTCTGCCGCACAATGCTGGCCCAAGTGCCGTTGCCGAGCGGCAGCGCATTGATGGACGGGATGCCAAGCCGGTGCAGCGCAATCGCCACATTCAGCGCACAGCCGCCCACGTTGACGCCCTGCTGGTGGAGCTCAATATCGCTGCCACGATGGGGCAACGAGTAAGCATCAGCAATCACATCCACTACAGCCGCACCAATCACAAGCACTGGCAGACGGCTTTCAAGTCTCTGCAGATCATCAGGCGTCAACATAAGCGGCCTCGCGCTGCTGGCGGAAACGCGTGAATGCAGCGCTATAACGAGTAAAATTCAGCCCGTTAGCGGCATCCAGCTCGGCTTTCAAGGCAACGTCGATGCTGTCGATGCCGTGCAGCGCGCCGCAAATGGCCACCGCCATCGCGCCGATGGTATCGGTATCGCCGCCGAGGTTAGCGCAAAGGATCGCGCAGCGATTAGGATCGGTCTCGGCCAATTCCACCATCGCAATCGCCGCCGGTACCGATTCAATGGTGCCGGTGCCGGTGCCCACCAAATCGTAAATCTGCTGCATGGTGGATTCCACGCCCCTGCCCTGCGCGACCACGCTTAACGCCAGTTCGAGGCGTGCCGCCATTGATGCGCTAAAGGTGGTGACACACTTTTCCTGCGCCGCGCGAGCGATCGCGGGCAGTTCATCGCGGATCGTTGCCCAGCTGGCACCGTCAATGGCGCGTGAAACTGCCCACGCAATCACCGTCGCGCCGGAAATTGCGACATCCGATTTATGCGTTGGGCTCGACGCCAGTGCGACGGCATTGATGAAAGCCGGTAAATCGCGTGCTGGCAGCAGACAGCCGAGCGGTGACACACGCATCGCTGCGCCGTTAGTCGTGCCGTTATTTTCCAGCTGCGACACTGGCGTGCCGGCTTTCATGGCGTTGAGCGCGATTTTTGAGGTCGGTCCAAGCACGTTTTTGTTGAAGGCATCAAACGACTCAGCCCACTGCAAAATATTCGCGCCGATGGTTTCCACGTTGATCTCTCCATCGTGCGAGACGATCGCATCAGCCAATGCCAGCGCCATCGAAGTGTCGTCGGTAAAGGCCGCCCGGCCAAAGTAGCAGGCGGCGTTGTTCTCAGCCGGACCGGGCAGGAAGCGATCGATCCAGCCAAAGTGTTGCTTCACGAGTGAGCGCGGCCACAATTCCGATGGCATGCCCATCGCATCGCCCAGCGCCTGGCCGTAAAACGCGCCTAAAATCCGTTTTTCTTGCGTTGTCATCGTCATGGTGAAATCCCTTATTTATGGCTGTCAGCGGTTGCTGAATTTTCGAAAGCGGTAAGTTCATCGCTGCGTTTTTTGCCGTCGCGGAACAGGACGATAAAGGCGATGGTGATCATTACGATCATCACGCTGCCAAACATCCACATGCCGGCCCAGTTGAAAGTCTGCCCGTTGCGGGGTTGGTCGTAGGCGAACATTTCCTGCATCAGATAGCCGCCAAGGCGATAACCGAGCAGGCTGCCGATGCCCTGACAAGCCAGCGTGATCAGCCCTTGCGCAGCATTACGCATCGCCACTGGCGCTTTCTTATCAACATAGATGTAAGCGGTGATGAAGTAGAAATCGTAGCTGACGCCGTGCAGCAGAATGCCCATGAACAGCAAGCCGTAAGTCAGCATGTTTTGATCGCCACCGAACACGAAGAACACGTAGCGCAGTGCGGCGGTGGTTAATCCCAGCAGCAGCACTTTGCCGATGCCAAAGCGTTTGATGAAGAACGGCAGCGCCAGCAGGAAGAAGATTTCCGAAACCTGGCCGAGCGTCATCCAACCGGTGGCGTGCGGTAAGCCGACTTCCGTCAGATAGCCTTCGGCAAAAATGTAGTAAAACGCCAGCGGCATGCTGAAAAGGAAGGAGCAGACGAAGAACACGAGGAAGCTGCGATCCTTCAGCAGATGCAGCGCATCCAGACCAAGCGCGACGCGCAGGCTGAATTTGCCGGTGCTTTTCGGCTCGGTGGCGGGCAACGTCAGGGCAAAAATTCCCAGTAACAGCGAGCTTGCGGCGGTGATCAATAACGGCACGTTGCTGGCTGAGATATCGCCATAGCCCAGCAGCGGCGGCAGGAAACCACAAACGATGCCGGACGCGATCCAGCCAAGGGTGCCCATGACGCGAATGCGCGGGTAATCACGCTCCACATCCGCGACGTGCGAAAACGCGATGCTATTGGTCAAGGCGATGGTGGGCATGTAAGTGAGCGCATACAGCAATAGCAACGGGAAGAAACCGCCGAAATGCGTTTGCTGAGCTGCGAAGAACATCAGAATCGATCCGACGATTGTTAGCAGCGACAACACTTTCTGCGCCTGGAAGAAGCGATCGGCCAGCGATCCGACAAGGATCGGCGACAGGATGGCGGCTATCGAAGTACAGGCGTAGCACCAGGCTATCTCAACCGGCGAGAAGCCGTTTTTGCTGAGAAATGCCCAGAGCGGTACAAACCAGGCGCCCCAGATAAACCACTCAAGAAACATCATGAACGACAGTTTTGGGATTGTTGTTTTCATTTAAAAGGACTCCCCGGTGTAGGTGGAGGCAAATCTAACACCGGAAATAATACCTTTATAATACCATTGGTGGATTTTTTGAACTGGTCCACAACATTTTAAATGATGGGCAACGGTATGAGATGCGAGGTATCTGGAGGCGGAGGATGGGAATAAGGGCGCGCCTGACGCGCCCTGTGATACTTAGCGGCGGTTTTTCCATACCGTCTGAATATTGCAGAATTCGTGGACGCCAAAGCTCGACAGTTCACGACCATAGCCGCTCTTCTTCACGCCACCAATCGCAACTCGCGGATCTGACGCACCATTGCCATTGATAAATACCGCGCCGGTCTCCAGTTTTTCCGCCAGTTCGTTGGCCAGCGCTTCGTTGCCGCTCCACACTGTTGCACTCAGCCCGAATTCGCTGTCGTTCGCCAGCTCAAGGGCATGTTGTGCATCACGAGCGACACTAATTGCTGCGACCGGGCCAAAGATTTCCTGCTGGAAAGCGGTCATGGCTGGCGTGACATCGGCGAGGATCGTCGGTGCGTAATAATTGCCTGGGCCGTCAATTTTATGGCCGCCTAATACCAGACGTGCGCCTTCCTTGATGGTCTGCTGCACCTGATTATCCAGCTCGTCACGAAGATCGTAACGCGCCATTGGTCCGATGTAGGTATCTTCTGCCAAAGGATCGCCGATCTTCAATGCCTGTACCGCTGCGCTGAAACGCGCCTCAAACGCTTCTGAGACGCTTTCTTCAATGATGAAGCGCTTGGCTGCCATGCAGACCTGTCCTGTGTTCTGATAGCGTCCTGTGACCGCTGAGGCTACTGCAGCATCCAGGTCTGCATCCGCCAGCACAATAAAAGGATCAGCGCCGCCCAGTTCCAGCACGGTTTTCTTCAGTACCGCACCGGCTTGTGCTGCAATTGCGCCGCCTGCACGCACGCTGCCGGTTACCGCTACAGCGGCAATACGTGGATCTTTGATCGCGGCCGAAACGCCATCGTTATCGACGTTGATCACGGTAAAGCCGCCTTTAGGCAGTTCAGTGGCGTCAAATAGCGACTTCATGAGGTTGGCGGATCCCATTACGCTCGGCGCGTGCTTGAGCACGTAGGTATTGCCCGCCAGCAACATGCTGACTGCGCCGCGCAGAACCTGCCAGTAAGGGAAGTTCCATGGCATTACAGCAAGGATCACACCAAGCGGGCGAAATGACTGCCACGCTTGCTGGTTTTCCACCAATGTTGGTTTGTCGGCAAGGATCGCCGGACCGTTCTCTGCATACCAGTCACACAGATTGGCGCATTTCAGTACTTCAGCACGTGCCTGAGCGATCGGTTTGCCCATTTCCAGTGTGGCCATGGTTGCCAGCTCATCCTGACGCTGGCGGATCTGTTCAGCCAGTTGACGCAGCACTTTCACTCGCTGTGGCATTGCGGTATAGCGCCACTCTGCATAGGCATCAGCACTTTGCTGCAATGCGGCTTCCAACTCGGCTGCGCTCTGTAGCGGATAGCTTGCGAGGATGTCGCCGGTAGTAGGGTTGCGGGAGATAACGTTGTCAGTCATGAAATATAACCTCGTCATAAGTGATGTATTGTTCGATGAAGTTCACTTTACGCCGGGATAAAGTTTCTTAAAAATGAATAATAATGAGGAAGTTGTTCATTTATGAAGAAGCAGAAGGATCCTGATCGCACATAACTGATGATTTGGTGGGATCAAAGGGGATGTTATTGCAATGGAGCTGTTTTAAACATTTTGCCGGTCTAAAGCCGCGTCAGTCCGGGCGTTATTAAGTTATACAGTGAATAGATCTTAAAGAAAGATCATATAGAGATCTTAAAGAGATCCTAAGAGATCCCCGATCGTCGCAGGCCGCACCCCACAAGGGCTCAGAAGGTGATCGCGTTCACTATAATGAGTAAAGTGTTCACTGGAGTCAGTAGTTTATTCACTATAGAGAGTAGAATGTTCACTATAAACAGTGTTAATGTTCACTGTAATCAGAAAACGACCCTTTTCATCCACAGAATGAAGATCTCAGGCTATGGCAGATAAAGAGAGTGAAAACAAGGCGTTACTCGAGCCTTTTCTGTCGGTGACAAAAAATAGCGGTGAAGTTATTCAACTCCATCCCAATAAAAATAACACCGTACAACCGGTCGCTTTAATGCGCCTGGGTCTGTTTGTTCCTACATTGAAGTCCACCGCGCGCGGTAAATCAGGCGCAATGGCATCGACCGATGCAACGAAAGAGCTAAAGAACCTTTCTTTAGTGAAATCGGAAGGTTATGAAAAGATTACCATTACCGGCGCAAGGCTGGACATGGATAATGATTTCAAAACCTGGGCCGGTATTATTCAGTCTTTCTCGCGTTATCCTTCTAAGGGCGACACCGTGACGCTGCCATTTATCGATTTCGTCAAGATGTGCGGGATCCCATCGGCAAACTCTTCGGCTGCGCTACGTAAGCGCTTAGATGCCTCTCTGCGACGCATTGCTACCAATACGTTGTCCTTTGAAGGTAATGGCAAAGCCTATCACACTCACCTTGTTCAATCGGCGTATTACGATCGTGAAAAGGATCTGGTGCGTATCCAGGCCGATCCAAAGTTGTTCGAGCTCTACAACTTCGACCATAAAGTGTTACTGCAGCTGCGAGCCATTTCGCGTTTAAAACGTAAAGAATCGGCTCAGGCGTTGTATACCTATCTCGAAAGTTTGCCAACGAATCCGGCGCCCATCTCTCTGGCGCGTTTGCGTATGCGTTTAAATCTGGGCTCGAAAACCACCACGCAAAACCACGTGGTGCGACGTGCGATGGAGCAGCTCAAAGAGATCGGTTATCTCGACTATTCGGAAGTGAAACGTGGCCGTTCGGTGTTCTTCATCATTCACAGCAGGACGCCAAAACTCGACGGCATCAGCAATCTCGAAAGCATCGATTCGCTGGAAGATATTGAGTTCGATGAATGATGTTGCCCGCTTACTGTAATCAGCAATTCTCCTCAAGCTGTGTCACTTTTTGAGCAAAAGTGACACATGCTCCTCCGCCAACATTCACTGCAATCAGCGGTTCTCGCGTGATTCACTGTAATCAGCAACGTTCACTGTAATCAGAAACCTTCTGCTTTTGTAGTGTCTTCTGCGATGTTTTGCACCACGTTGTAGGCTTTCTAAGCGACTTATAAAGATAGTGAGCACTTACAAGGGCGGTGGCGTAGTACTCAACTTCCTTTTTTCACTGCCTTTCTACTGATCACAGTGAACGTTTGTTGGAGCGCTCGCTATCACTGATTACAGTGAATGCGAATTAGAGGCTGCATACTGAATACAGTGAACGATCAACTGCAACTTAATGATTTATAAATATTAAAAACGCCTGTTTCGAACTGATTCACTGTAATCAGCAATTTAACTGTGAATACAGCCAGTAAAAGTGACAGGGTTGGTTACTAAGCTGATTACAGTGAACGTTTGGTTTGCCTTCTCACTACAGCGAACTGAAACGTGAGACGTTCGTGCTGACGCTCATATACTGCTTGAACAACATGTCACGCTGTCACTGATTACAGTGAACATTACCAACTCGTCCCCTGCCCTGCCAGGTTTGCAGCATGAAACAAACTCGCTCAGCGCGTCTTTTTTTTACTGAATACAGTGAACGTTGGGCGTTTTAATTAGCAGCGTGTATTTACTGATTACAGTGAATGTTGTTGACGACATTGTGGATATTTCGCTGTATCGCATATGGCGATTCCGGGCATATCAGCTTGTAGGCAAATAACACTCTACTGATTACAGTGAACGTTCGTCTTATCATGCTTATCACGCTGTACTGATTACAGTGAACGTTCTGTACAGCGTCATAACTTTTACTGATTACAGTGAATGTTATCTCGGTCTGGCCAATTTGATTTACTGATTACAGTGAACGTTTTATCGCAGTGCGACAACGTCTACTGATTACAGTGAATCTTTGCCGATGAAGAGTACAAGGCTTTTACTGATTACAGTGAACGTTTGGCGTTATGTGAAAACGTCTTCAGGATTTGCTGATTACAGTGAACATCTCACCAGCATGGCACTTATCGTTGCTCTCTCGCCAGCTTTTTACTTCCACGCATCATTTACTGATTACAGTGAATCTTCAGCCACCGCTCGCTGATTACAGTGAACCTTTTACTGATTGCAGTGAACGTTGGTCATCGACGAATTTTTGCTGGCTGATTACAGTGAACGTTCAAGCAATTTCAGCCGCCACAACCCTTCTCCTTTCTCTACATAAAGCATACAGAGTAGAAATCAGATACTGACTACAGTGAATCTTTCTCCCAATCAACAATAAATCAGCCGTTCAATATTGAACAAAAAAACAATATGGCTAAATTATGAACGCTGATTACAGTGAATCTTTGCGTTAAATCGCTCTTAATCAAGGTCTTTTCACATAACTTATTCTTCCTGAGCAGAAGAGATATATTTGCCTCGTGTGCTGGATTTATGTATAAAGTCATAAATCCTACATGTGTGGAGCAAGTATGGCTAACGATGAGAAGCAAGTTCTGAAGGTCGCACAACGTTCAGAAAGAATGCTGATGAGCCTGACTGAACAGATTCAGGCGCAGAAAGAAGAATTGCGGGAAAACACGTTCTATCAGGTTTACGCTAAAGCGGCGTTAGCCAAACTGCCCAAATTGACGCGTGCGAGCGTGGATTACGCTGTCAACGAAATGGAAGAAAATGGTTATCCGTTCGATAAGCGTGCAGCGGGCAGCTCAACCAAGTATGCGATGTCGATCCAGAATATCATCGATATCTATCACCATCGCGGTGTGCCCAAGTACCGCGATCGCCACCATGAAGCCTTTAGCATCTTTGTTGGCAACCTCAAAGGCGGCGTTTCGAAAACGGTCTCTACCGTTTCGCTGGCACACGCATTACGTGCGCATCCGCATCTGCTATTTGAAGATCTGCGTATTCTGGTCATCGATCTGGACCCGCAATCTTCCGCCACCATGTTCCTGAACCATCAACGTTCAGTGGGATTAGTAGAAGCGACCGCCGCACAGGCGATGCTGCAGAACGTCAGCCGCGAAGAGTTACTCAACGAGTTTATCGTTTCCTCGATTATTCCGGGCGTCGATGTGCTGCCGGCGTCAATTGATGACGCCTTTATTGCCTCGCGTTGGGAAGAGTTGTGTGCCGCTCACCTGCCCGAACAAAACATCCACGCGGTGCTGTATGACAATGTAGTGGCCAAGCTGAAGAAAGATTACGACTTTATCTTTATCGACAGCGGCCCGCATCTTGATGCCTTCCTGAAGAACGCCATTGCTGCTTCAGACCTGCTGATGACGCCAGTGCCGCCCGCGCAGGTGGATTTCCACTCCACGCTGAAGTATTTAACGCGTTTGCCGGAGTTGATTGGGATCATAGAGGAATCGGGCGCAGCCTGCCGTTTGCAAGGCAACATTGGCTTTATGTCTAAACTGTCGAATAAAGCGGATCACAAGCTGTGTCACAGCCTGGCGAAAGAGATATTTGGCGGCGACATGCTTGATGCTGCGTTGCCGCGTCTGGATGGCTTTGAGCGCTGCGGAGAGTCGTTTGATACGGTTATCTCAGCCAACCCATCAACCTACGTGGGCAGCACCGAAGCCTTAAAGAATGCGCGTTCAGCGGCGGAAGATTTCGCGAAAGCCGTATTTGACCGTATTGAATTCATTCGCCTGAACTGAGGTTACTATGAGCGCAAAAAGAATCACTATTGGCCGAACCTTCAGCCAGACACCATTGCAGACTGAGGAAAGCGCCGATGGCCATTCTCAGACATTTATTCTGGCGACGGGTAAACGCGCCCTGTTCACGCTGGAGCACATCCCGGCGAAGGAAATTGAAGAGAAAACCTTCGTTAAGATGGAAACCAATGGCCGCGATCAGTCTGGCCTGACGCCAGAATCGCTGCGCGACATCATTCGCACCATCAAATTGCAGCAGTTTTCCCCGGCGATTGGCGTAAAGCGTGACGATCGCATTGAGATTCTCGATGGTTCACGCCGTCGTGCAGCGGCTCTGCACTGCAAAACTGGGCTTGATGTGTTGGTTACAGACGTGGCTATCTCGGCGGAAGAAGCGCGTCGTTTAGCCCAGGATATTCAGACCGCGCGCGAGCACAATCTGCGTGAAGTGGGCATGCGTCTGCTATCGCTTAAAGAGAGTGGATTGTCGCAGAAAGAGATTGCGCAAAGCGAAGGCTTATCGCAGGCCAAGGTAACGCGTGCATTGCAAGCGGCAAGCGTGCCGCTTGAGCTGGTAACGCTGTTCCCGAATCATTCAGAGCTGACCTATCCTGACTATAAATCGCTGCTGCAGGCGTATGAGAAGCTGCAGGAAACCGGACAAACGGTTGATGCCCTAATCGATACTATAGGTATGGATGTTGATACCGTATGCGCGCGCGATGGATTGGCGGAAGACGAAGTGAAGAATGGCATTCTGCGTTTAGTGCGTAACGGCAGCCAAACGCTGATTCAGTCACCGGCAAAAGATAAAACCGTGGCGACGCCATTATGGAGTTTCGCCGATAAAGACCGCTTTGCGCGTAAGAAAACGCGCGGACGCATGTTCAGCTACGAGTTTAATCGCCAGTCAAAAGAGTTGCAGGAAGAGTTGGATAAAGTGATTAACGAGACGCTCAATAAGTATCTTAATCAGTAATTGAAATGCCGCCTCCGGGCGGTTTTTTTATGCCCTTCTCAATGCCTCGCCAGCGCAATTTCATCGCTAACTGTATGAAATGTAGCTTATCGCCGCGGGAATTTCAGCCTGAAATCGCCACTGTTTTAGCCAGCAGCTCAAGGTATCCATTAATAAATCACCAATACCGATTAACTGACTGCAGCCAATTTAACCAGCTGTGCGCGAAAGCGACAACAGCCAGCAACAGCAGAATTGCCGTCCAGCCAGCGAGTGAAATGTCATCTGCTCGCCTAATCGATTTCATCTCTATTGTTATGAAATTTAAGGATTTTTAGCTAAAATTTCAGGCTGAAATCGCCAATTAACTTTTAGTTTCAGCCACCCTCAAAAATCCCTAAGCGAGATTAGCCAGATGATATTCAATGATTTATCCACAGAAAACGTGGATAACTTTCAAGATTCACCTTACTCAATTAACGTTAAAGCTGATGAAAATTGCCAGACCGCATCGCGCACGCGCACAGGTTTATTAATCAGCCCCAACGCATAAAAGCGATCGGCGATGGTCTGCTGCTCTTTGATTACTTCGAAGGCCATCGCACGTGTTTTGTGGCTGCGGCGAGTCAAGGCACGTTCAACTGATGCGATTTCCAATCCAAGCTCCTGAGCCAATAACATTGATGCTTCGTGGCGATGGCTATCGATGAACAAACCCGTTTGTTGCAAACTCTCCACCAGCTGTCTGAGGATGTCATGGTGCTGTTCAACGTAATCACGCCGCGCCAGATAGAACTGATGATTACGTACGCGCCCATCACCATTGACCAAAACTCGCAGCTCGGGATTGCTTTCCGCAGCGCTGAGCAACGGATCCCACATCATCCAGGCATCAACCGAAAGATAATCACTGGCGGTGAGCGGATATTTCGGCGGCGTATACACCACTTTGAGTTCATCCAGACCAATGCCCGCTTCCTCCAGTAACTGCAGCAGTAGCCAGTGGACGTTCGAGCCTTTATTAACCGATATGCGCTTACCGCGCAGATCGTTGATGGTGCGAATATCGCTGTCATGCAGTACCACAATGCCAACGCTGCTTGGCGCTGGCGGCTCCCAGGCAATATAAGTCACCGCATTGCCACTCGCCTGGGCGAAGATCGGGGGTACTTCACCGGTCGTACCAAAATCGATTTCGTTGTTTTGCAGCGCATACAGCAGCTGTGGCCCGGCGGGAAACTCACTCCATAACACGCTAATGCCTTGCTGAGCGAAACAGTGTTCGAGGCTCTGACGGGCTTTTAACACCCCGAGATTGCCAAACTTCTGGTAGCCAATGCGCAGCTCACGCTCCTGCGTCCCGTGTGTATGAGATGTCGACGTAGTTACCGGCGCTTTTCGCCGTCCTTTAATCATTCCCTGATTCGCCAGATGCGTGCGCAATGTGTGGCGGCTGATACCTAATAGCGCCGCAGCCTGGGTTTGATTGTGATCTGTCATCGATAGCGCATTGCTAATAAGGCTGCTGATAACGCGATCAAACAGTTGTTGCGGCTGACTGGTTAGCTGCTGCTGAAGAAAACTGTCGAGCGTTGAATCGTTTGACTCGTTAAAGCCATGTTCACTGTAACCAGCAAGTCGCAACTGTGCGGGTGTCAGCGTCTCTTCGCGGCTCAGCAATACGGCGTTATGTAGCGTGTTCTCCAGTTCACGGATATTGCCCGGCCAGCTGTATTCGCGCAGCGCTTCAAGCGCATCAGCAGAAAGACGCCGTGCCGGGCGCCCTAAACGTCGTGCGTAGAGGGCGAGGAAGTGCTGTGCCAGCAGCGGAATGTCTTCACGGCGCTGACGCAGCGGCGGTAATGGCACCACCGCAATATTCAGGCGATAGAACAGATCTTCGCGAAAGCGTCGCTCGCGAATCGCCTGCGCCAAATCCACATGCGTAGCCGCGATAACCCGCACATCCACCTTGATTGCTTTTCGCGAGCCCACGCGCGTAATCTCACGCTCCTGCAGCACACGCAGCAATTTAACCTGCAGTGAAGGGCTCAGCTCGCCAATCTCATCCAGCAGCAAGGTGCCGCCTTGCGCTGATTCAAACCAGCCGGGATGTGACTGCGTCGCGCCGGTAAAAGCGCCTTTCTCATGGCCAAACAACTCGGCTTCAGCCAGGCTTTCCGTCAGCGCGCCGCAGTTAACCGCGAGGAAAGGGCCGTGACGTCGCTGGCTGTGATGATGCAGATAGCGCGCCACCACTTCTTTACCTGTGCCGGTTTCGCCGACAATCAGCACGGTGGCATCTGTGGGCGCGAACTTATCCAGCAGCGATTGAAACGCCAGAGAAGCGGGATCGACTAAGCGCGGTGAATCGGTGGGATTATAGGTGGTTAACATGGCATTGAGTCCTGTAACGAGCATATCGTTAACCTAAATGCTCACGCTGACTATTAACACCATGTAAAAAGCATAAGCAGTTGCATATGCAGCAATTGCTGTTGCGCCAGAGTCGCAAATGCAACTGTTTTGGTTGACGGCGACAAGGCTAACCGCCTGAAATACGGGGATTCGCGCCCGTTAACAACCTGGCACGCTTTCTGCTAACAGCTATATAACCAAATAAGCAGTTCAAAATGATCATTTTTTAATAAAGTTATATAGGAAAAGCATAATGGCCGATTCCGCGAACGATAAAATTAATGTCTTCTGGTTTTTACCGACGCACGGTGATGGACGCTACCTCGGCACCACGCAAGGCGGACGCCCGGTCGATTTACCCTACTTGCAGCAAGTGGCGCTCGCCGCCGACAATCTTGGCTTCTACGGCGTATTAATTCCTACCGGCAAAAGCTGTGAAGATTCCTGGCTGGTGGCCTCGGCGTTAGCGCCGATCACCAAACGTCTGCGCTATTTAGTGGCGGTGCGTCCTGGCCTGCAGCCGCCAACGCTGGCAGCCCGCATGGCGACCACGCTTGATCGTCTGTCTGAAGGGCGTTTACTGATTAACGTGGTGACCGGCGGCGATCCGATTGAGAACAAAGGCGACGGCATTTTCCTCAACCACAGTGAACGTTATGAAGTCACCAAAGAGTTCCTCGACGTCTACAGTCGCCTGATGCGCGGCGAGAAAGTGGATTACGAAGGCAAACACATTCACGTTGAAGGCGCAGAAGTGCTGTTTCCGCCGGTGCAGGAAAAGGGGCCGCCGCTCTATTTTGGTGGTTCATCTGAGGCGGCGATTGATGTAGCAGCGGAACAGATCGATACCTATCTCACCTGGGGCGAGCCGCCAGCGCAGGTTGCCGAGAAGCTGGAAGTGGTGCGCGCACGTGCAGAACAGCGCGGACGTAAGCTGGAATACGGCATTCGTTTGCATGTGATTGTGCGCGAGACCGAAGAAGAAGCCAAAGCGGCGGCAGATAAGTTGATTGGTCATCTTGATGAAGAGACCATCGCGCAGGCGCAGAAAATCTTTGCGCGTATGGATTCCGCCGGTCAGGCACGAATGAGCGCGTTGCACAACGGCTCGCGCGACAACCTCTATATCTCGCCGAATCTGTGGGCGGGCGTGGGTCTGGTGCGCGGAGGCGCGGGCACTGCGCTGGTCGGCAGCCCGGAGCAGGTGGCTGAGCGTATCCGCGAATATCAGGCGCTGGGTGTCACCAACTTCATTCTGTCCGGTTATCCGCATCTGGAAGAAGCGCATCGCGTGGCCGAATTACTGTTGCCGCTGCTACCGCTGGCTAACGCACAGCAGCAGCGTGAACGCACCATTAACACCGGCCCGTTTGGTGAAACCATTGGCGGCGATAAGCGTCCGTCAAAACAGACGAGCGCCAGCTAATGCAGGAGAAGGCAATGGCACGGGTAATCATTGTTGGCGGTGGCTTTAGCGGCACAGCGCTGGCGATTCATCTCGCACGAACCTCATCGAGCAGATTACTGATTACAGTGGTCGAACCGCGCGCCAATCTCGGCGGCGGCGTTGCCTATTCCACGCAGGAGCCTGCGCACCGCATCAACGTACCCGCTTCGCGCATGCAGTTGAGCGGTGAAGAGCAGGGCGCGTTTGACCGCTGGTATCGCCAACAGCCGGAATGTTCACTGGACTCAGTAGCACACTGTGAAGACGGCGCGGTCTATCCGCAGCGCAGCCTGTTCGGTCGCTATCTGGCAGAACAGTTTGCGCAAGCTGCGCAGGCGTATCCGCACGTCACGCTGCGCCATGTTCAGGCCAGCGCCGTGGCCTGGGAAGGCGAGCAGCTGTTGCTCAGCAACGGCGAAATGTTGCGGGGTGATGTACTGGCGTTAGCGATCAGTCATCCGCCACCATCGTTGCCGCGTGCGCTGCAACCGTTCTCGGCGCATCCGGCGCTGATTGCCAATCCGTGGCAGCACGGCGTATTAGACGCCATCGATCCTCAATCCTCGGTGGCGATTATCGGTACCGGCTTGAGCATGGCGGACGTGGTGGCTTCGTTGAGCACCAGACAGCATCGTGGCCCGTTAATCGCCTTCTCGCGCCGTGGGCAGCTCTCGCGCGATAACCTGAGCGGTGAATGGCCTGAATGGACATTAGCCCCGCAGGATGCGACCAGCGCGCGTCTGTGGCTGCGACATATCCGCGCCGAGGTTGCGCGTGCCGCTGAGCAGGATTTGCCGTGGCAGCGCGTGCTCGATCAGGTGCGCGTGCAAGGTCAGGATATCTGGCAATCGCTGCCGCTACGTGAACAGCAACGTTTTGTCCGTCATTTGCGCTCGTGGTGGGATGTGTATCGCTATCGCATCGCGCCGCAGGTGTCAGCGGTGATCAGCGCACGACGTCAGCAGGGCAGTTTGAAGGTGCTGGCCGCGCGCCTTAGCGAAATCTCCGATGTCGGCATCCAACTGCAAATCACGCTACGCACGCGCGAGGGCGCCAGCGAAACCCACCGCCTCGATCATCTGATTGTCACCACCGGTCCCGGCCATGAAGCCTTAACTGCCAGCCAGCCGCTGCTGCAGTCGCTCAGCCGGCAAGGGCTAATCCGTGCTGACCTGCTCGGTTTTGGTATTGATGTCGACAGCCAGTCGCACACGCTCAATGTTACCGGCCAACCCAATGCGCGCCTGTTTGTCGTCGGTCCCGCTGCGCGTGCGCGCTTCGGTGAACTGATGGGTTTGCCGCAGGTTGCCGATCACGCCGCCGCTGTGGCGAAACATATTTTACAAGAACTGCAAATCGCTCCCGCCGAGCGATGTCCCCCTTCAGCGCTTTAATCTCTCAACATCCTAAAAATTAACTGACGAACGCCGGGTCGTAACACGATCACGGCCTCGCTATGGAGATTGCTATGCCATCGCAACGTGAAATTCGCTTGAATGCATTTGATATGAACTGTGTCGGACACCAGTCGCCGGGCCTGTGGGCGCATCCGCGTGACCGTTCCTGGCAATATAAAGATCTGGAGTATTGGGTCGATTTGGCGCGCCTGCTGGAGCGCGGCAAATTTGACGGCCTGTTTATCGCTGACGTGCTCGGCGTTTACGATGTACTCAACGGCAACGGCGATGCGGCGATCCGCCAGGCGACGCAGGTGCCGGTCAACGATCCGTTAGCGCTGATTACGCCAATGGCGCTGGTGACCGAACACCTCGGCTTTGGTCTTACGGCGTCGCTGTCGTTTGAGCATCCCTATCCGTTTGCGCGCCGCTTATCCACGCTCGATCACCTGACCAAAGGCCGCATCGGCTGGAACATCGTCACCTCGTATCTGGAGAGCGGGGCACGCAACATTGGGCACAAAACCCAGACCGATCACGATAGCCGCTACGATTACGCCGACGAGTATCTGCAAGTGGTGTACAAGCTGCTGGAAGGCAGCTGGGAGCAGGATGCAGTATTGCGTGACCGCGAACGCCGTATCTTCAGCGACCCGCGTAAAATCCATCCCATCAATCATCAGGGCACCTTCTTCAACGTGCCGGGCATTCACCTGTGCGAACCATCACCGCAGCGCACGCCGGTGCTGTATCAGGCGGGCGCATCGAGTCGTGGCAAACAGTTTGCCGCAGAACATGCCGAATGCGTATTTGTTGCCGCGCCGTCGAAAGTGCTGCTGAAGAAAACCGTCGCCGATATTCGCCGCCGCGCGGCGGAAGCGGGGCGCGATCCTTACAGCATCAAAATCTTCAATCTGCAAACCGTGATTGTTGGCGAAACCGATCTGGCGGCGCAGGCGAAATGGAAAGAGTACACCAGTTGGGTCAGCTACGAAGGCGCGCTGGCACTGGTATCAGGCTGGACCGGTATCGACTTCGGCCAGTATCAGCCGGATCAGGTGCTGAAATATATCCACACCAATGCCATTCAATCGGCGGTCGAAACTTTCTCCACCGCCGATCCCGATCGTCAGTGGACGGTAAAAGCACTGGCGGATTGGGTCGGCATCGGCGGTTTTGGTCCGCTGATTGTCGGCAGCGCGGAAACCATCGCGGATGAGTTGCAAAGCTGGGTTGAAGAGACCGACGTAGATGGCTTCAACTTCGCCTACGCATTGACGCATGAAACCTTTGAAGATGTGGTGGAGCTGCTGATCCCGGAGCTGCAAAAGCGCGGCGTCTACAAAAAAGAGTACGCGCAGGGCACGTTGCGCGAGAAGTTATTCTCCGCCGGCCCGCAGCTGCAAGCACCGCATCCGGGCGCGGGCTATCGCGTTAAATCCTCCACGCCGCAGGAGGTCTCATGATCGAAATAGAACAGCTCAGCAAACACTATCGCGCGCCCGACGGCCGCATCACCGAGGTGCTGAAATCCATCAGCCTGCAAGTACCGCAAGCCAACATCACCGCGGTAGTTGGGCCGAGCGGCGCGGGTAAATCGACGCTGGCGAAGTGCATCAGCCTGCTGGAGCAACCGAGCGCCGGCAGCATCCGCGTTAACGGCAGCGATCTCTCTCGTCTGAATGGCGAAGCGCTGCGTCAGGCGCGTCGCTCAATTGGTACCGTATTCCAGTCTTCCGCGCTGCTGCAACGCAAAACCGCGTGGGAGAATATCGCCTTGCCGCTGCACTATCTTGGCGTGGTGGATCGCGATATCGCCGCGCGCGTGGGCGAACTGCTCGATAGCGTCGGCCTCAGCCACAAAGCCAAAGCCTATCCTGGCCAGCTTTCCGGTGGTCAGCGGCAGCGTATTGGTATCGCGCGTGCGCTGGCGTTGCGCCCGTCGGTGTTGCTGGCAGATGAAGCCACTTCAGGGCTCGATCCCGAAGCCACCGTCACCGTGCTAGACCTGCTGAAAAAACTGCGTGATGACTACAAGCTGGCGATTGTGCTGATCACCCATGAAATGGACGCGGTGCGTCAGGCGGCAGATGCGGTAGCGGAAATTCGCGACGGCCAAATCGTGCAGTATGGCGTGGTGAAAGAGCTGCTGGCGCAACCCGATTCGCTATTGGGGCAGCGCCTGTTCCCGTTGGCAGCGCAGGCGGGCGATGCCGAGCTGGTGTTGCAGCTCAGCTATCGCACCGATGTGCCGGTTGTCAGCGACTGGATTTCGCGCCTCAGCCAGCAGTTTGGTCTGCGTATTGATCTGCTCGGCGCGCACGTTGAGCAGGTGAATGGTCTGCAAGCTGGCCGCCTCAAGGTGGGCATTCACTATCAACAGGAACGCGTGCCGCTGGCGCGTTTGCTATTGCAGTTGGAACAGCTGGGCTTAGTTGCCAGCGTTTCGGGCAGCGTGTTGCCATTGCGGGAGGCGGTATGAGCGTATCAGTGATGAGTCAGGATACGCCGTGGCCAGAAATCCCGGCGCTGATGCTGCCCGCTCTGGGCGAAACCGCGTTGATGGTGGCGATCGTGATGCTGTTCGTGGTCACCTTCGGCGGCATCGTCGGCGTGGTGCTGTTCAACACCTCGGTGCGCGGTCTGTTTCCGCATCGCGGCATTAATAGAGTGTTGAGTTGGATCGTCAACATGGGCCGTTCGCTGCCGTTTCTGGTGCTGATGGCGGCCATCATTCCGTTCACCTTCTGGCTAACCGGCACCACCATCGGCATTCCCGCCGCCGTTGTGCCGATGATCGCCGCGGGTATTCCGTTCTTTGGCCGTTTGGTGGACAACGCGCTGCGTGAGCTGCCCGGTGAAGTCACGGCGGTGGGCTTGGTGTGCGGCGGTTCGCGCTGGCAGATCATCCGCTCGGCACAACTTAGCGAAGCGCTGCCGGCGATTGTGGCGGCAGTGACGCTCAACCTGATCTCAATGATTGAGTACTCCGCCATTGCCGGCACCATCGGCGCGGGCGGTATCGGCTATCTGGCGGTGGTGTACGGTTATCAGCGCTTCGACAACCACATCATGATCGCCACCATCGTGGTGCTGATCGCCTTAATTCAAACCATTCAATTTCTCGGCGACCGTTTGGTCACCGCATTACGCCATCCTCAGGGGACATCGTTATGACAACACAAGATTTCGAGCTGCGTAAAACCCGCCGCTGGCCGTGGCTGCTACTGATTATAGTGGTCGTTGTACTTGCAGCAGGCGGCTGGTTCTGGCGCAGCCAACAGGCGCAGGCGGTGGTCTTTGGCACCACGCTGAAGGTGCATTTTGAACCGGCGATGGCGGGCGAGCAGAAGCTGATTGAATACGTTGGCGAGCACATCGCGCCCGATTACGGCCTGAAGCTGGAGGCGGTTGGCGTGCAGGATCCGGTGCAAGCCGACCGCGCGGTAGCGGAAGGGCAGTATGCCGCCACCGTATATCAGCATCAGTGGTGGCTAAAGCAAGTGGTGGATGCCAACGGTTTTGCGCTCACCTCAACGCTGCCGCTGTTCCAGTGGGCGTTTGGCATCTACTCCGATCGCTACACATCGGTGGCGGATCTGCCGCAGGGCGCGACCATCGTGGTGCCGGATGATGGCGCCAATCAGGGCCAGGCATTATGGTTGCTGGCGCGTCAGGGTTTAATCACGCTCGATCCCAACGTCGAGCCGCGCACGGCCAAACTGAAGAACATTGTCGGCAATCCGCACGGTTTCGTGTTTAAAGAGCTCGATTTGCTGACCATGCCGCGTGCGCTCAACTCGGTGGATGCGGCGATTGGTTACGTTTCGCAATTTGATGCCGGTAAAGTGCCGCGCGAAAAAGGCATTCTCTTCCCGCCTGCGCCGCGCACTTTCGCCTCACAGCTGGTGATTGGCACGCCTTATCTGGACCAGGAAAACATTGAGAAGCTGAAAAAAGCCTTCTCCGATCCGCGCGTCCAGCAGTGGTTGAAGACCACCGACGATCCGCTGGTAAAAGGCGTGTTGGTGCCGGTCTCAGCCGAATAAATTGTTGTTGTTTGAACACCCGGACGCGTCAGGCGTGTCCGGGTTTTTGTGTTGGCTAAAAACCATTTATCTAATTGATTTTAATGTAAATTTATATCAAGAATTGTTGTTTTGGCGCAGGAAGAAAAACGCTTATAACAACCTCACCTGCACTACAAAACAACAACGTGAGGCGTTATGAGTTCTCTTCCTTTAGAAAACACCATTCCGGTTTCCGAACCGGTACGTTCGGTCAGTGATGTGGCAAGGCTGATCAACACTCGCACCAAAAATGACAACTACGCGCGCATGATTGTGTTCCTCGCGCTCGGCGGCGTGTTCCTCGACGCCTACGATCTCACCACGCTGTCGTACGGCATCGATGATGTGGTGCGCGAGTTTCAGCTCTCGCCGCTGCTCACCGGCTTAGTCACTTCCTCAATTATGGTTGGCACCATCGTCGGCAATCTGGTGGGCGGGTGGCTGACGGATAAATATGGCCGCTATTCGGTGTTCATGGCCGACATGCTGTTCTTTGTGGTTTCAGCGATTGCGGCGGGGTTAGCGCCGAACGTGTGGGTGCTGATTGGCGCGCGCTTCCTGATGGGCGTGGGCGTCGGCATCGATTTGCCGGTGGCGATGTCATATCTGGCGGAGTTCTCCAAATTCGCTGGTAAAGGCAACAAGGCATCCCGACTCGCAGCCTGGTGCCCGATGTGGTACGCCGCCTCAACGTTGTGCTTCCTGCTGATCTTCGCGCTCTACTTCCTGCTGCCGAAAGAGCATCTTGACTGGCTGTGGCGCGCGTCGCTGCTGTTCGGTGCGGTACCGGCGCTGCTGATCATCGCGGTGCGCAGCAAATTCATGAACGAATCGCCACTATGGGCGGCGAATCAGGGCGATCTGAAATCCGCGGTGCGCATCCTGCGTGATTCCTACGGCATTCACGCCCACGAAGCGGAACACGAAGCGCCACCGGCTGCTGCGGCACCGAAAGTGAGTTTCCGCGTGCTGTTTGAGAAACCGTGGCGCGAACGCACCATCGTCGCGGGCGTGATGAACATCTGTATCTCGTTTGAATACACCGCCATTGCCTTCTTCCTGCCGTCGATTCTGGCGCAGTTCCTCGGCGCGGGCGTGTTTGAAACCATCTCGGCATCGCTGGGACTCAACGCGCTGTTCGCCTTTACCGGCGGCCTGCTTGGCATGCGTCTGGCGTGGAAATATCCGTCGCGCCACGTCGCGATTGCTGGCTTTGCCCTGCAATTCTTTACGCTGATCGCGCTGGCGTTAATTGGTCATCCGCAAGCCATCGCCGGAATCGTCTTTGCAGTTTTGATGCTCGGCTTGTGGCTGTTTGCCGAGGGCTTCGGGCCGGGCGCGCAGCTGATGGTCTATCCAGCGCTTTCCTATCCAACCTCAATTCGCGCCACCGGCGTGGGCTTCAGCCGCGCGCTTTCCGGCATCGGTAGCGCGTTAGCGCTGTTCATCCTGCCGCTTCTGCAAGCCGTGCTCGGCACCAATATGTTTTGGGTGGTATCGCTGGCAGCGATCATCCCGATCTTCTTCCTGCTGGCGGTGCGCCACGAGCCCACGCTGCATGACATCGACGATCTTTCACCTCAGGAGTCACCATGAGCTTACTGGCAACAGGCACCGATTATGAGGCGCTGACGGCGCACTTCCGGCCGATTTTCGCGCGCATCGCTGAAGGAACGGTAGCACGCGAGCGGGAACGTACTTTGCCGCATCAACCGATTAGCTGGCTGAAAGAGGCGGGATTCGGCACGGTGCGCATTCCGCAAGAGAAGGGCGGTTGGGGCGCATCGCTGCCGCAGCTGTTCCAGCTGTTAACCGAGCTGGCAGAAGCCGACTCGAATCTGCCGCAGGCGCTGCGCGCGCATTTCGCTTTTGTCGAAGATCGATTGAATCAGCCGGATAGCGCGGAACGCGATCGCTGGTTTGGCCGTTTTATTGATGGCGAGCTGGTGGGCAGCGGCTGGACGGAAATTGGCACGGTAAAACTTGGCGATGTCATCACGCGCGTCACGCCAGGCGAAAGCGGCTGGACGCTGAGCGGCGAGAAGTTTTACAGCACCGGCACGCTGTTCGCCGACTGGATTGATGTCTATGCGCGCCGCAATGACAATCAGGGCGACGTTATCGCTCTGGTGAACACTCACCAACCCGGGGTGATGCGTGAGGACGACTGGGACGGCTTTGGCCAGCGCTTAACCGGCAGCGGCACCACGCGTTTCGCTAACGCCCATGTCGAGCAGGAACACGTCTACGATTTCGCCACCCGCTTCCGTTATCAAACCGCCTTTTATCAGCATGTCTTGCTGGCAACGCTGGCGGGAATTGGCCGTGCGGTGGCGCGCGACGGTGCGCAGGCGGTGGCGGCGCGAAATCGGGTTTACAGTCACGGCAACGGCGGTGTTGCGCGTCAGGATGCGCAGATTCTGCAGGTGATCGGGCAAATCACCAGCCTGGCGTTTGCGGTGGAAGCCACGGTGATCCGCGCGACACATTCACTGCAATCAGCATATGTTGCCCACGTCAGCAACGATGAAGCGCAAATTGCCGCCGCGAATGTGCTGGCCGAAGCCGAAGCGGGGCAGGCGCAGGTGATTGCCAGCGAATGGGTGACGCGCGCCGCCACCGAGCTGTTTAACGCACTGGGCGCATCGGATACGCGCGTCAGCAAAGCGCTGGATCGTCACTGGCGCAACGCGCGAACTCTGTCATCACATAATCCGGTGGTGTACAAAGCGCGTGATATCGGCGACTGGAAAGTGAATGGCACCGCACCGACGGGGATTTGGCAGATTGGCAGGGGCGAGGGCTGATAAAACCCGGTGCGCGTAAATGCGCACCGGGCATGTAAGGTCGCTATTCATGACGACCTGGTTGTTGGTAATGACTTACTTCTTATCCAGCGACCAGGTCGCGCTGCGCACATCCACTTTCACCGGCAACAGTCCCACGCGCGTAAAGGTATCCGCTAACGCCTGCTGCTCATCAAACACCTGCGGCGACATGCGTGACGCGCCGTAAGGCAGGCGCTTAATGGTGGTTTGCCAGATGGCTTTATCCAGGCCGGTTGATTTCGACAGAATCGCTGCCGCGTCATCCGGGTTCTTGTTGGCCCAATCGCTGAGTTTGCTCAACTCATCGACAACCTGTTTCGCAGTATCAGGATGACCTTCCGCGAAAGGACGGCTGGCGAGATAGAAAGTGTAATGTGGCACTAATCCTTCCGCATTGCGGATTTCACGCGCACCGGCATTGGCTTCCACTTCGGCAAGGTACGGATCCCAAATCACCCATGCATCAATCGCGCCTTTCTGGAAAGCCGCGCGTGCATCGGCGGGCGGCAGATACACCGGCGTCACGTCTTTGTAGTTAAGCCCCGCATCTTCCAGCGCTTTCACCAGCAGATAGTTAACGTCAGAGCCTTTGTTCAGACCGACACGTTTACCTTTCAAATCCGCCACGCTCTTAATGGCAGAATCTTTTGGCACCACGATGGCTTCGGTTTTTGGGTTAGCCGGTGAATGCCCAAGATAGATCAAATCGGCTTTCGCTGCCTGGGCGAAGGCCGGTGGCGCATCGCCGGTTGCCGCCAAATCAATGCTGCCAACGTTTAAGCCTTCCAGCATCTGCGGGCCCGCCGGGAACTCCACCCAGCGGATAGCGATACCTTCCTTCTTGAAGGTTTCATCCAGCGTGCCGCGATATTTCAGCAGGGCAAAGATGTTGGCTTTTTGATAGCCGATGGTGACGGTTTCTGGGTTAGCGGCAAAAGCGTGCGTGGAGAGCAGGCCAAAGCTGAGAGCTAAAGCGCTCAGGACAGGAAGTTTTGCTTTCATGATGATTCTCGAGTGGTTTTTTTGCCACCTTAGCAAAGCCCTTATATAACCAATAAATAACTAATTTCGATCGCTTATAACTATTATCTATGTGATCTGGATCATTCACTGTAATCAGCAAACGCGTCCGCCATTTCCATAGATGCCCATATAATTAGCACGTTAATAATTTGTATAACAAATCAAAATGCCATTGCCAAATGCTTCTGTCAGGATAAGCCATTCCGCTGCCTGCATAAGGTTTTACCCGTTCTATGAAGTGGTTTTCACGAAGCGCAATGCTGTTCTCTGCCAAAACCTGTCTTGCTGCCTTTCTGGCTTTTTACATTGCTCTGGAACTCAATCTCGATAAACCGGCCTGGTCACTGACTACAGTGTACGTTGCCTCGCAGCTCTATTCGGGATCGACGGTATCGAAATCGGTTTTCCGTTTCTTCGGCACCCTGCTGGGCGGCTTGTTTACGCTACTGATCTACCCCGCCACGGTGCAAGATCCGCTGCTGTTCAGCCTGTGCATTTCGCTTTGGGTGGCGGTTTGCCTCTATCTTTCGCTGCATGACCGCACGCCGAAGAGCTATGTGTTTATGCTGGCGGGCTACAGCGCGGCGATCATGGGTTTTCCCGATGTGGTGTCGCCATCGGCCATCACCTACACGGTGATCTCGCGTGTTGAGGAGATCACCGTCGCCATCGTCTGCAGCAGCCTGGTGCATCGCGTGCTGTGGCCGGTCTCGATGCGCAATCTGTTAGAGCAGAGCGTGAACCTGTGGTATCAGAACGCGCGCAAGCTGTGCAGCGAACTGGTCACGGCGATGCCCGCTGAGAAGTCGGTGGAGCGCGAAGATATCCTGATTCAGATGGCCAACTATCCGCTTAACGTCGAAACGCTCATCACGCACTGCGTGTATGAAGGCGATGACGCGCGGCGTCTGGTGCGCTTAGTCAGCGTGCAGTATCAGCATCTCTCCTATTTCATCCCCACGCTGACGGCAATTGAATCGCGCCTCAATTTGCTGGCGCAGCAGCAAATCCGTTTTCCCGACTTTATCGCCGAGGTGTTTCACCAATTTTTGCTGTGGCTAAATGGTGAAGATCAGCTGCCGGTGCGCGACCAGCTCAGCCACGCGCAAGATCAGCTGAAACGGGCGTGGCAACAGGGCAGGCTCAACAGTGAAGAGAGCATTTTGCTGAGCGGATTGCTGGAGCGCCTACTCAACTTTGTGCGCATCGTTGATGCCTACCTAAGCGTGAGCGAGCGCGTCAGTGAATGGACGCCCGCGGTTAAAGCCGGAAAAATGGCGCGCGCGCACAAACACGTCGATAAGGGTTTGTTGCTGCTGTCGTCGTTTACCGCATTTATTGCCACCTTCGTTACCTGCGTATTTTGGATCGGCAGCGGCTGGGTAGATGGTGCCACCGCACCGATGATGGCGGCGGTGCTGTGCTCCTTCTTTGCTGGCATGGACAGCCCGATTGCGCCGATGAAACTGTTCCTGAAAGGGGTGCTGATTTCTGTGGTGATCAGCCTGCTATATATCACTTTGCTGATTCCGCAGGCGGTGACCTTCGAAGCGCTGGTGATTTGCCTTGCGCCGGGCTTGCTGGCGCTGGGATTGGTTATCGCCAATCCGTCAACCAACCTGATTGGTCTGATTGTCGCCACGCAGATTCCCGGGCTGATTGGCATGAGCCACAACTTCAAGCCCGATCTACAGCTTATAGTGAACGCTATTCTTTCGACGCTGGTGGGCATTACCTTCGCGGTGGTAATCAAGGCGCTGATCCGCAACAAGCGCCCGTCGTGGACCGCCAAACGCGCGGTGCGCAAAGGTATCCGCGAGCTGCTGCAGTTTATCGCCACGGTGCGGCTCAACAGCGTCACGCTGACCGCGCGTCAGCAGTTTGTTTCGCGCACGCTGGATAAGGTCAACATTATTCTGCCGCGTAAGCGTGTCGATCCGGTGCCAGAGTTGGTCTCCGGCGGCAATCTGATTGCCGAAGCCTGGCTGGGCGCAAACTGCTACGACTATTACACGCGTCATCGTGAACTGCTGCTGGCGCATCACATCGAAAGCGCGGCGATGTTCCATGAGCTGAGCCAGTTTCTTAAGCGTCGGTTAAAATCGCTGCAAACCACGCCGCAGCCGGAATTGTTAGCGGAATTGAATACGTTGTTGCTGCGGCTGGAAGCGGCAGCGTTGCAGGAGAACACGCTGTTTGCGCCAATGTTCCACCTGTTCAATATTCGCTTATCGTTGTTTCCTGCAGCGCGCTGGCCGGAAAAGTTTGCGCAATAAATTGCGCCGCTACACGAACATTGCGCGTTTCGGTAGCGGCGCGATTTATCGCGCAGTTTGTCTTTTTCGCTTACAGTGCTGAGCAGCATGTTTAAAACGGAGTTAAGCAGATGAAAATGATCGGTTTGATTGGCGGGATGAGCTGGGAATCCACCGCGCTCTATTACCGTATTATCAATGAGCAGGTGAAGCAGCAGCTGGGCGGTTTGCACTCCGCGCGCAGCCTGATGTACAGCGTCGATTTCCATGAAATCGAAAAGCTACAGGCCGCTGGCGAGTGGCAAAAAGCGGGCGAGATCCTGGCAGAAGCGGCGCTCAGTCTGGAAAAGGGCGGCGCGGATTTTATTGTGCTCTGCACCAACACCATGCACAAAGTCGCGCAGCAGATCACTGATGCGGTCCGCATTCCGCTGCTGCATATTGCCGATGCCACCGCACAACGCATTCGTCAGGCGGGCGTAAAAAAAATCGGCTTGCTAGCAACGGCGTTCACCATGGAACAGGAATTCTACAAAGGCCGACTTAATCAGTCGGAGATCGACGTTTTGGTTCCCGATGCAGCCGGTCGTAAAGTGGTGCACGACATCATTTATCAGGAACTCTGTCTTGGCGTGATCCGCGATGAATCTCGCGCGCAATACCGCAAGATTATTGCTGAGCTGGTGGAGCAGGGCGCAGAGGCGATCATTCTCGGCTGCACCGAAATCACCTTGCTGGTAAAAGCGGAAGATGCCAGCGTGCCGCTGTTCGATACCACCTTGATTCACGCAGAAGACGCCGTAAAACTCGCACTCGGGTAATTACGACCAGGTGCGCAAATTCGCGCACCTAAACTTATTTATGAGGTGCGCTTTAACTTGCGCGCCAACACCTGCAACTGCTGCGCAATCTCCGCCACATCCACCTCATCTTGCTGCGGCGTCGCGGTGGTTTCCCGCAACACTAACTCGGTTTCCAGCGTCTCCTCTGCCATATCGCCACCTTCCAGCTGCGCCAGCAAGCGATCCACGCTTACCGCGCCCAACTGCTGCAAATCCTGACGCACGGTGGTTAATGGCGGCTGATACCACGCGCTTTCCGCGGTATCGTCGTAGCCAATCAGCGAAATCTCCGCCGGGATCTTCACGCCGTGCTGATGCAGCGCGCGCATCGCGCCGAGCGCCATTTGATCGTTAGCCACCAGCAGCGCTTGCGGCAGAGTGTTGGGCAACCGCGCCAGCAGCGCCTGATAACCCGATGCCGCGCTCCAGTCACCGCTCAGCACGCAGAATGGCTTGAGCTGATGCGCCGCCAGCGCCTGTTGCCACGCGGCGAAACGCGCGCGCGCCGAGGCAGAACTTTCCGGTCCATTTAACACGCCAATCTGGCGATGGCCGAGCGCCACCAGATGATCGACCGCCTGCTGCGCACCGGATTCGCTCTGATACTGGCATTGCGCCACTTCAGCGCTGCGCTCCACATCGAGAAACAGCACCGGCTTGTTGTCGCACTGTTGCTGAATCTGCGCAGCCTGCGCCGCATCGAGCGGCAGGTTAATGAGCAGCGCATCCACGCGCTGCGCCAGCAGTTCATTCACTGTATCCTGCGGCGCATTATCGGGATTCGCCATGGCGATAACCAGATGATAACCCTGCGCCGCCGCCCGTTGCTGAATCGCCGAAGCGATCTGCGCGGGCGCCATCAAGGCTAAATCGCTGGTGGCGAGACCCAGCGTGCGGGTGTTTTTGCCCGCCAGCTGCTGCGCCACGCGATTCGGCACATAGTTGAGCTGCTGCATCGCGGCTACTACTTTGGCGCGGGTGCGCGGCGAAACCTGCTCGGAATGGTTGAGGACGCGGGAAACGGTTTGATAAGAAACCCCAGCCAGATGAGCAACATCATCGAGGGTTACGGAGCGCGCAGTCATGAATCTCTCCTGAAGATTAAGCTGCGAGTGTAGCAAATTTTTCCCTGCCGACACGCACTTAAGCCGCTACACTGCCAAAGGTAAAAAGAGGAGAACCGGATGCAGCTCAATAACCATCAGATTCAGGATATCAACACCCTGGCGGCCTGGCTGGCGCTGGATCAGATGCCACAAGATGGCACGCTCGACATCGATTTAGCCATTCTCGCTGGTCACGCGGTCCTGCCGAACGTGGAAGCGGTGATTGCCGTGGCGAAAAAGTATCAGCTACCGTTATTGATCAGCGGCGGCACCGGTCACTCAACCTCGCTGCTGGTGGAGATGCTCGCCGCACATCCGCTGTATCGCCAAATCGACAGCAAAGGCAAAAGCGAAGCCGAGTTGCTGGGCGATGTCGCCCGCGTATTTGCCGCGCTGCCGGACGATTTGCTGCTGCTGGAAACCGCCTCACGCAACTGCGGGGAAAACGCCGCCTTCAGCCAAAAGCTGCTGGATGAGCACAGCTGGCAGCCGCAGCGTGTGCTGCTGGTGCAGGATCCGCTGATGCAGCGTCGCACCTGGGAAACCTTCCGCTATCAATGGCGCGATCGTGCGGATGCACCGGAATTTATCAGCTGGCCGGTATTTATGCCGCAGGTGATGATGGACGCGGGCATGCTGCGCATCATCGGCGCGCCGCCGCAAGGATTGTGGTCGATGGAGCGTTTTCTGTCGCTGCTGATGGGTGAAATCCAGCGCCTGCGCGACGATGAAAACGGCTACGGGCCGCGCGGAAAAGGTTTTCTTGGCCACGTCGAGGTGCCAGAAGCGGTGGAAGCCGGTTGGCAACGCCTGAAGCAGTTGCCCGGCGTGCAGTCACGGTTGTGATGTTTCGGTCGCCATGAATGGCGACCAACGTTATCGGTTCTGCACATACACCTGCAAATTGACATACACCGCGTTCAGCAACGGCGTCACTACGCCGCTGCGTGCCCCGCGCACCAGCAGATCGCCAATCACCTGATCGGATTCAATCTCAAAGCCCTGGGTTAAATCGCGGTACATCGACGAGGTCATCGCCGCTTGAGGATTGTTCAGCGTCTCATAAATCTTCGCCGTCACCGCCGGACGCTGCTGATAACCGTCCGCACTTAGCACCGCCAACACTTCACCAAAAACGCCTTGCAGCAGCGCTTCGCCACCTTGTGACGTCAGCACCTGTTGCGTATTGCCACGCGCGATACAACACACCGCACCCAGCGTGCTGAGCAGCAACCATTTTTCCCACAGCTCGCTGATGATGTTGTCGGCAAACACCGTATCAAACTGCGCCGCACGCAGCGCTTCATCCACGCGCTGCAAACGCGCATCGTTGTGACCGTCCAGCGCGCCGTAATAGAGAATATGCAGCGGTGTCATCTGCATCACTTCGCCATTTTCTCCCAGCGTGGCGTTGATTTTGCACAAGCCGCCAATCACCTTGTCCCCGAAGCGCGCGCGCAGCGTATCGAAATGCCGCATGCCGTTGAGGATCGGCATGATCAGCGTGTCCGGACCGACGGCGGGCGCGATGTCATTCATCGCCTGATCCAGCGCGAAGCTTTTCACCGTCAAAATAATCAGATCGTAATGGCCATCAAGCGAACCGGCCTGCGCCAGCTGCGGCTGAATCACTTCGCTGCCGCCGGGCGTTTTCAGCACCAGACCGG
Organism: Pantoea endophytica; assembly: GCF_002858935.1. GTDB lineage: Bacteria > Pseudomonadota > Gammaproteobacteria > Enterobacterales > Enterobacteriaceae > Pantoea > Pantoea leporis. The sequence goes on from NZ_PJRT01000005.1 coordinate 179,888, forward strand.
TTTGCTGCAACTGTTGAAAACGGCGCTCGCGCACCAGAAAAGTCACATCACGTCCTGCTTGCGCCAGACGTGCACCAAAATAGCCGCCGGTGGCGCCGGCGCCCACTACCAGAATACGCATGGTCAATTTTCCCGTTGAGAGTGAAAGTCTTACCTTAAAGTGCAAGAAGTTCTCGCGCAATTAAGAATCATATGAAGTTATAGATTTTAACTCTATTTAGCTTTTTATTGGCGAGATGAAAATCTTCTATGGAACATTTATTTGGTAATAAGACAATTAATTTGATTCAAGCTCGAATTGAGCAAGTTTTTACAATTAGTGAGACAATCAAAGGTCATGATGACCACTTGATGTGATTGATATCATATTCAGAAGGCTAAATAGAATTACAGGGTAGTGATTATATGTACAGTGTTTTTTTGAACAGTACTAATTGAACATACTTAATGATAAGATTTATAGTCCTTATTATTTCATGGATGACAAATATGAAGATTACCATTTTTAAAGCTGGAAAAGGAGATTCGCTGCTCGTAGAGTGGAATAATAATAAAATGCTTGTTGACAGTGGTACCCCATCAACAATAAATAAAAAGAAGAATCACAACTTTCCCTCTACAGAATGTTTAGATTTTTGTATTTTCACACATATTGATTATGATCATATCGGCGGATTTTTGAAAATAATTTCCAAATCGGAAGTTAATCCTTTCAAAAAGGAGATGGTCATATATGGAAATTGCTTTCAAAATATCTCGATCGATAATGACGAGTTTGTAGGGTTTAAACATGGAGTGCTACTTCAGGATGAGCTTATTAGACTCGGATTAGACAGTAATAGAATGATTAGTGGTAATTTTTTCGAACTAAATGGAGCATTATTAACGGTTCTCTCGCCTGAAAGACAACATTTAGATTTGTTATTGGAAAAGTGGGATGGTCATATAAAATCCAATGAATCTTTTAAAATAGAAAATGAATACGTTTCTGTTAACGATAAAGAGTTTTATGTTGAACTAGTAAATGAGAGTTTAACGCCAATGCTTGATTTAGAAAATGATATAATTAACGTTACATCAATTGCATTTTTATTTGAACATGAAAGAAAAAGAGTAATGTTCTTAGCTGACTCACATCCAAAAATTGTTTATGATAACGTCAAAAAATTACTCGATTGTAGAGGCGAAAAATTTTTAGATGTGGATCTAATAAAGTTATCGCATCATGGTAGTAGATATAACACTTCTAATGAGTTGCTTTCAGTATTAAAGTGCAATAGATTCATAATCTCAACTGATGGTAGTGAACCATATAATCACCCGCATCATCAAACATTATCAATGTTAATAGCTTCAGCGATAGATCAGGGTTTTGAAGATTTGTATTTATATTTTAATTATGAAAGAGCTTCTGATTTTATCATATTAAATGAAGATAATTTAAACATTAAAATTTATAAAATTGTATGTGTAGAGGTGATATTATGATAGGGACTTCAATCAATATAATGAAAGATGTATGTGCCCATGTTTACTTAAACGGAATTTTTTCTGGGTGTGCCATAATTTTTTCTAATAATAATATTATTTATTTGGTTACAGCTTTCCATGTGGTAAAGCCTATCATCATGCACGAACCTATAAATTTAGAATGTATAGCAATCCAAGATGAAAACGGAAGGTTTTTTTCTATCTCAAGCATTAGATCAGATAAATCAAGCTGGGAAAAAACAGATATTGTAATGTGTATTTTGAATGGTCCTATTGATGGTTTACGGGATCTGTTTTTTTTGTCAGAATCACCAAAACCACATTTCAAATTAATGTCTAGGGTTAAAAGTAATAGTATTAAACAACCTTCCGCTATCTTTTCCTTACATCAAAATGAAAATGTCAACAATGATTTTTTTCTTTTTACAACTGACAAAGCACTCATGGAAAATTCTAGTGGAGATGTTGGTGCTACAGCCTTAAAAGGTATCTCAGGTTCAGGCGTGTTTTTAATGGAACATAACTCTCTTGTTTTAGTCGGTATTATTTCATCAATTCCAGATGAAGCTATGCTGGGTAAAATAAAGTGTTGCTGTACATCAGCTTTGATAAAATTAGAACCTAATCTGAAAAAACATGATGATCAATCAGGTTATGGAATCAATAATTTGTTATTCAACATAGAATTAATTCGGAGAGAAACAATGGAGAAAACAATTTCATCATGGGAGTCTAATCCTGAAAATGTTATTTTCTCCAATAATATTGATCGTAAAATAAATGAATTATTGCCTGATTATAAAGTCACCGCTGAAAAAATAAAAATAGTATGCAATTTGCTTAATGGAAATAGTTTGTTAAATGAAATTTCAAAGGTTAATTTTCTTAAATCTGCCTATGAACAAGCAAATGTCATTTTCGATGGAAGAGATCTGAATGTTTTCTTTAGTGACGCAAGTAGCGCACATGCAGAATATAAAAAAATACATAATGATTATATGAATATATTGGCAGATAAATTGATTCCATTAGGAATGAGTCGTGATGAAATCCTTCTTTTGAGTAGTAAAGATATAGCGACTTGGCTTGGGAATTGTGATCTAGATTTTATCAAGTAGGACTAAATATGATTAATATGAAAATAAGTAAAAGACGTGTGGTTTCAGATAGCCATAATACTACAGATATTTTTGTTGTGATAATCATGTTTTGTGTATTCCATGCGCTTAAGGGCAAAAGGAAATCGGTGAATTTAGATTATCTATATTTTTGTTTTGAAAGTGTTATTAATTCAGATGTGCTAGATGATGTCAAATTCGTCAAGCCATGGGGTATAAATAAATCATTAAAGCCAATTTTAATAATGATGGTAAAGCAAGGTTTATTGAATTTTCAAGTTAAAAACTACAATTTAGAAATACTTATATCCGAATACGGAATTCTATATCTTAATGAAATAATGCAAAATTCCTTGTTTACAGAAATAAATGAAAGTGCCGCCTCCGTGACTCAAAAAATAAGTGCGGTTAAGTTGAATAAGCAAAAGTTTATTTGGTGAATAAAAATGGAAATAGTAAAGGTCAGTGCGAGATTAGACGTTAAAAATGATATAAGACAATTTGGTTTTGATGTGAATTTCAAATCAGGATTGAATATTATATCGGGTCACAATTCAAGTGGTAAATCGACAATTATCTCAAGTATTTATTATTGCCTGGGTATGGAGCAATTATTAGGCGGTAATAGGGCTTCCGTTTTAGATCTAAGTTTACAAAAGAAATTTGAGTTTTCTGGCCGGTCATATGAAGTTCTGCAATCTACTACTGAACTTACTATAAAAAATTTGGATAGAAAGGCGACTTTAAAAAGATATATAAAATCATTTGATGATGAATCTAAGAATAAAATAATAATTACAGAAAGTGGAATTAAAAAAAGCTTTTATTTGCACTCTCAAGGAGATCATGAACGTGACGAGGGATTTTATAAGTGGTTGTGCGAATTTATTGGAATTGTACTCCCAAAAGTTGAAGATATAGATAATGGCATCGTAAAAACAATTTACTTACAGAATATTTTTCCATGCGCATTAATTGAACAAACTAAAGGTTGGTCTGATTTCTTTGCACAAATGCCTAATTTTGGGATTAAAGATTCCAAGCAGAAACTTGTGGAATTTCTTCTTGACCTTGAGAGTTTGAAAAATGAATTCCAATACGACGTGCTAAAGCAAAAAGAAACAAAAGTTAAGCAAGAGTGGGTTGATCGCTATTCTAACATTGAAAAAATATGTAATTCAAATGGTCTAATAATTAGGGGTATTGATCCGGATATATCATCTAATACTTTAAGAAAAATATTTTCAGCGAAACTGAGACAGGCAGTTAGTGATGATGCTTTATCATTAGATTCTTATATTGAAAAGTTAATAGAAGAGAAAAATGTCTTAGTGGTGGAGTCAAAAAATATAACTTCTCATGAATTATCTTCTGAAGTTAAAAAAAATGTTGGCAGAGTGAGGTATGAGCTATCTCAATTTAATAGGCAATTAGGGATTATCAATAAGGAAATAGCAAATGAAAAGTTGAAATTTATTTCGTATAAAGATTCATTGCAAAAAATAAATATAGAAATTCAGAGAATCGATAGTGCTATAAAATTGGAGGATTTCTACTCATTGTCTGAAAATATTGAAAATTGTCCACTATGCGATAATGAACTTGCATTAGATCAAAGATTGAATATAGCTGATTCTAAAATTGATCTTAAAGAATCATTAGTGTTTTTGAAGTCGCAAAGAAATTTGTACGAATCATATTTTGTTAAATACAATAAACTTATTGAGGATTTCGAAGGTATAAACGAATTTATAAGTTCTAAGATTGCCGATAAAAAAGATGAACTTAAATATATTATGAAAGATGTGAACTCAGTTGACCATTCACTTGTAAGACTTAATGTGTATAAAACAATCTCTATTGAAAATGATATTAAAAATCATTTGAAGATAAAGAAAGATTTTGAAAAAATAAAATCAGACCTAAAGTGTCTTTTAATTGAATTAGATGAAATTAATGATAAAAAAGATGAACTTAAAATTTCCGATAAAAGTGATAACATTAAAATAAACGTTTTCAAAGAGGAGATGAAAAGATTACTTTATAAAGATTATTTTTACTACACTAGCAATGAAGTTGAAAATATAACAATCAAGAATAAATCTCCTTCAAGGTTACTGCCAGTAGTAGAGATTAAAGGTGATGTACAAAACGTTCGCCTTAGTTCTTCTGCAAGTGATTTTATTAGAGTACAATGGGCATTTTATTTAACTTTACTTAAGATCTCCAAAAATCATCCAGGATTTGTTGTGTTTGATGAGCCCGGACAACATGCAATGAATTTAGAAAGTATGATTTCTCTTTTAAAATACTCCTCAAAAATTAACAAGCAAGTAATCATGTGTATTTCAAAAGAGACAAGAAATGATAGTGACACAAAGAATTATAATAGATTGTTGAGTAGTTTGGATGAACTCTACCCTTGTCATTTAATTGATATCGATTCAAATAAAAATGCTAATAAATGTATATCCCCACTTGAATCTATAGGTTTAGAACAGTAAAGCTCAAAAAAAAGGCTCAAACTGTTCGTATTTACTCGTACAATAGGTTTAGGCTGTTGCGCAGCGGCGGGCAATGGTGCGCGCCGCAGAACGAGTCGAATGACTAAGGACGCATCATGCCCCGAACCCTCCCCATCGAACGTTATCGCAACATTGGCATCTCCGCGCACATCGATGCCGGTAAAACCACCACCACCGAGCGCATCCTGTTTTACACCGGAATGAGCCATAAGTTAGGTGAAGTGCACGATGGCGCGGCAACCACTGACTGGATGGCGCAGGAGCAGGAGCGTGGGATCACCATTACCTCGGCGGCGGTGAGCTGCTTCTGGCCAGGCATGGACGGCAGCTTTACGCCGCACCGTATCAACATCATCGATACGCCCGGACACGTCGATTTCACCATTGAAGTTGAGCGCTCAATGCGCGTACTTGATGGCGCGGTGATGGTGTATGACGCGGTTGGCGGCGTGCAGCCGCAGTCTGAAACCGTGTGGCGCCAGGCCAACAAATATCATGTGCCGCGCATCGCCTTCGTCAATAAAATGGACCGTCAAGGCGCGGACTTCTTCCGCGTAGTGCAGATGATGAAAGATCGCCTGCACGCCAATCCGGTGCCGATTGTCATTCCCATCGGCGCGGAAGAGCACTTTAGCGGCGTGGTCGATCTCAACAAAATGCGCGCTATTTACTGGGACGACGCCAGCCAGGGCATGAGTTTCAGTTATGCGCCGATTCCTGCTGAGTTGCAGGCACTCGCTGCTGAGTGGCGCGAGAACATGGTGGCAGCGGCGGCAGAAGCCAGCGAAGCACTGATGGATCGCTATCTGGAGCAGGGCGATCTCAGTAAAGAGGAGGTGGTTGCCGGATTGCGTCAGCGCACCTTGCTCGGTGAAATCCAGCCGATGCTGTGCGGCAGCGCGTTCAAAAACAAAGGCGTGCAGCGCATGCTCGACGCGGTGATTGAGCTGATGCCTTCGCCGCTCGACGTACCGGCGGTGAGCGGCGTCAACGAGCAGGGCGAACACGATGAACGTCATGCGGATGACAGCGAACCGTTCTCGGCGCTGGCGTTCAAGCTGATGAGCGATCCTTACGTGGGCCAGCTGACTTTTGTGCGCGTCTATTCCGGCGTGCTGCGTAAAGGCGACAGCGTGTGGAACGCGGTGAAAGGGCGCAAAGAGCGTATCGGTCGCATCGTCCAGATGCAGGCCAATGACCGTATTGAGATCGAAGAGATTCGTGCCGGCGATATCGCCGCCTGCGTGGGTATGAAAGAGGTCACCACCGGCGAAACGCTGTGCGATCCCCATGCGGTGATCACGCTGGAGCGAATGGCGTTTCCCGATCCGGTGATTTCGCTGTCGATTGAGCCGAAAACCAAGAGCGATCAGGAGAAAATGGGCCTGGCGCTGCAGCGGCTGGCGGCCGAAGATCCGTCGTTCCGTCTGCACACCGATGAGGAATCGGGCCAGACGATTATTTCCGGCATGGGCGAGCTGCATCTGGAGATTATCGTGGATCGCATGAAGCGCGAGTTTGGCGTGGAAGCCAACATAGGTCGGCCGCAGGTTACCTATCGCGAAACCATCCGCAAAACGGTGCGCGAGGTGGAAGGTAAGTTTGTGCGCCAGTCTGGCGGTAAAGGTCAGTACGGCCATGTGGTGCTGACGCTGGAACCGCAGCAGGCGGGGGCCGGATTTGCCTTTGAAGACGCCACCAAAGGCGGCGTGGTGCCGCGCGAGTTCATTCCTTCGGTGGAGAAGGGGATTCGTGAAGCGCTGAACAGCGGCGTGCTGGCTGGTTATCCGGTGGTGGACATCAAAGCCACGCTGACGTTTGGTTCGTACCACGATGTCGATTCATCGGAAATGGCATTCCGTATGGCGGCGATCTTTGGTTTCAAAGCCGCCGCGAAACTGGCCGATCCGGTGATCCTCGAACCGCTGATGCAGGTGGAAGTGGAAACGCCGGAAGAGTATGCCGGTGGCGTGATGGGCGATTTATCGGCGCGGCGCGGTACGCTGCAAGGCATGGATGAACGCTTTGGTGCACGCATTATTCGCGCCGAAGTGCCGCTGTCCGAGATGTTTGGCTACGCCACCACGCTACGATCGATGTCGCAAGGCCGCGCCACTTACAGCATGGAGTTTGCGCACTATGCGGAAGCACCCCGCAACGTGGCTGAGAGCATCATCGCCGCGCGCGCCTAAGCTTTAGTGTGAAATCAGACCGGGCACAGAGGTAACACTTTGTACCCGGCCTACTTTTAAATCGACCTGTCGATCGCGTGAGTCATTTAGCACCAAAAATGGACAGTTAATTTCCGCCAGGAAGCCGATAGTATTCGCAGAATCAGGGATATTTATCGGAAATTAATCATGGATGTCATTTATCTGGATCAGTCTTGCTATCACCAGCAGGGCTTAATTGCGCTGCTGGAACATTCAAATATCACGTGCTGTAATACGCTTCGAGAAATGAAGGCGCTGATGCGTGACAGGGAAAAAACCGCCACTCTTTCGCCAATCATTATTTTTGATCTGCCAGAAAACTTCCGCGCGGCGCTGGCTCAGATAGATTATCTGACCAGACTAAAAATCACCTTGAACGCGACGCTGATTTTCTTTTCAGATTCAGTGAAAAACAAGATTAACTATAGCAGCCATGCCATCGCAGCCGATTGTTTTATCGATAAAAAATCTTCAACCGGTACCATTAGTACTAAGCTGGCAATGATGCTGTGCCAGCACAAAAGCGACCAGCTAATGACGGCTCCCGGATTAAATAATCATTTAACCAGGAAAGAGTTTAACTTTCTGCGATGCTTATTCATTTATGAATCGATTGAAGATGTGGCGAAAATAACCGGGATAAATAAAAAAACGCTCTATAGCCATCAGAATAAAATCGTTAAAAAACTCAATCTGAAAAACAGCCTGCACCTCTATCAGCGTTTCACCAATAATTTTTAAATCACTAATCTAATGCATAATGTCGATAATTTGATAACTGCGTCTAATCATCGCACATTCCGTAGCGGCGCGATTTATCGCGCAATAAATTGCGCCGCTACAGTGTGTGCGCTCGGTAATTGCAGTTTTTATGACATCACCGCCCGCGCCATTATTGCGTCGTCGGGGTATAAATAATTCTCAACGTCCCCTGATAACGGCCCGCTGTTTTTGACGATAACGTGAAGGCGGGTGTAACAAGCTGCATCGGCGCAGGAACGCACAGCACGGAATTGCTCTGTCCCGGTAACACCACCCGTCGCAACACACCTCTGTTGGTGCCGCTCCAGATAACTTCACTGCCGTTCTCAACCACCTGGCGCGCTTTGGTCAGCGGGTTGATTACTTCAATCGCATAATCGAGGCGATTTTGCGCCAGAGTTTTATCCGCGCCTGTGCGATATAGCGAAAACAACCCCGTTCCCCGGCCGGGCGCGGCTGCACCTTCGTCCTGAAACAACAGGCTAACCCGGTTGCTGTCAGAATTATTGCCGTCGTACAGGCACATATCCAGCGAACGGCTGCCGCTAACGGTGGTAGTGGCGCGCCCACCGGGGAAGGTTTTTAAACCGAGATCCACAGTGGCGGCTGCATTGCCGAACTCCGGCAGATAGATCTGCTGGTTGCCGTAATCTGTCACCTTAAAGGTCATGTTGGCGATCCAGTCACCCATTTTCGTCACGTTGGTACAACCCACGTTTACGTTTTGCGAATTTCCGGTGCAGGACGTCACTGGCCACTGCATCAGCGACATTTTCAGCGTTGCGCTCCAGGTGCCCGCCGACGGGAATTTACTCAGCTCGGAAGAGGGAAGATAGGCCGAATAATCGGTGCCATCGCCACGCGGCGTGACGGCACCGCCAAACGCATTCATTGGTACCAGATTGGTCGCCACCACCACATTATTCAGCGAGCGTCTTTTGGTGAGATAGACATTCAGTACCAACGTCTGTTTGGTGCTGCTTTCGGTAAACAACAGTGGAACGGGGTAGGGTGACGGCGACGCTTCAAGCCAGACAGGTAATGTCAGGCAGGCACCATATTGATTGCTGGTGCGCGACTGGCAAACCAGCGTATTGCGGCCCCATTTTGGTGCGTCATTGGTATCGTAACCGCCATTTTCATTGGTCCAGATCGGCAATTGCGCCGGTACTGACATGCGGTCAAAGGTTACGGCAACGTTGGTATTGCGCCCTGAAGGCGTGAGCATGGCGGCCTGCACCTGCATGCCCGCGACGAGGGCCAATAGCGTCAACGCGCGAATAACTCTACTTTTCATTTAAAATCCCTATTGTTGTTCCGGCGAAGACGACGTGGTACGCGCCAGCGGAACCTCATCCGCCTGGCGGGTGACAATCAGCATTTTTGCTCGTTGCTGCACATCCTGCGGCACTGAAGCCAGCTCGATGGGTTTGCAGTCGCTGTCGCCGACATAGCGCACTACGTCATGGGTGCTTTTCACCTTCATTTCACAGCGGTACATCTGCATGCCGCGCACCATGTACAGATTTTTTATGCGGTGATCGGTCTCAGCGCTGAATCCGCCCTGGCCTAAACCGGACCAGCTGGCGACATTCAGCGGCGTGGCGCCTTCCAGTGGAAGCTGTTGGTTGATCATCAGCCTGCCAAGCCAGGTGTAGCGCGAAACAATATTCACTTTGCTCACCAGCATGCGGCCCGGCGCGATAAACAGCGTGCGTCGTCCGGCACCCTGGGTGATTTCACTGCGCATACCGTCGGTGGATTCGATGGAATCGTTGATGCTGATCGCGCTCTGGGTGTAAGCCGGTACGCTGAATAAAGTGCGGCCGGTGCCATGCAGGCTGGCGCTGCCCGCGCCATCAACGGAGACATCCACGCGTGTGTCGCGGCTTTCATCGCTGCTTGCCACATGCACGCCCACCGCCGCCCCGGGCAGGCCGTTGCCCCATTTGCCCCAATAGAGGCCGGAACGCGCTACCGCCAATGAGGAGTTGTAGCTGCCGCTGCTGCTGAAGCGCTGAGCGGATGAACCGGACGACGCAGAGCTGAATGCCAGGCTGCCGCTGCCGTATTCGCCCGCAGTTTTGCCGTAAACGGAAGCATTCAAAGTATTTTCCTGATTACCGTTAAGGTTCACGCCGATCTCCTGCTGATTCTGCGCATCGAAATACCAGTTTTGCGCCACGTTATAGCCAACCTGATCCTTGTTGTTGCGATCGGTTTGGTAGGTCATGCCGAGCGAACTGTAGCTCGAACGTGAATTGATGGTTGGCGTGCTGACGCGCGAGAGTGAGACGGAGAGGAAGCCACCGTTGTCGCGCTGAGTTCCGCTGCTGCTGGTGCGGGTGAAGAGATTGGCGCTGGTATTAATATTGAGTCCGTTGACGCTGAAGCCGCGCCCCAGGCCAGCCTGCCAGGTGGTGGTCTGCGTTTTACTGTAGATGTTGCGGCGCGTCCACTGCGGCACGACGGCGTTATCATCCCACTGCACCGGAAGCACATTGCGGCCCTCGTTTTTGCTGGCGCTGTAACCGGCATTCAGATACCAGCTTTTCACCGGCACGCTGAACATTAGGCTGCTGCTCTGGTAGCACCCGCTAAAACCGTATTGCCCACCGTTGTTGCTGTAGCAATCCTGCGCATACAGGGCGCTGCGGTAGAAACTGAGGGAGAATCCGTCGTTATAAGCGACCTGCTGGATATTGCCGCGCGAACCTTCGCTGCCTTTCAGGTAGCTAAAGCGGGTGGTGAGGATGCCGTCGAGCAGCGGATTATCAAATCCGTGGCTCCAGTCGAGTGCGCTTTCGATAAAGCGGTTGCGGTTGGTCACGGCGACACCGCCGGTCAGCGCAGCGTCTTGCATCACAGGCACTTTGATGCCCGCCTGCATCACACGGCGATCGGCACCCGATTGCGATGCAGCGCCGTTGCCCTGCATCTCGCGATCGGGAATGGAGCCGCCTTGCACAAACCATTCAATGTTCTGGCTGGTGGCATTACCGGTGCGGCTAAAAGGAACCTGTTGGGTACGCGACAACTGATTATCTTCATAGATACGTAGCGTCACGCTGTAGCTACCATTGGGAAAGGCGCTGGTATCAAGATTTTGCGTGCCGGCATTGAGGTAAAAGGTGCCAAGCAGTTGCTGCCCGCGATAAGCATCAATACGCGACGGGCGCGTAACAAAGACAGTGACCGGCGTGCCTTGCGCCGCCTGTGCGCGGTTCATCCAGGCGAGCGTCGAACCGACGCGCGCACCTTCGATGGTGCTGAGCGGCAGTTGGCTTAAGGTAATGTTGCCGCCGGCGTTGCTGAAGATATCGCGCGAATCCATGCGTCCGGCCAGCACATAATAGCGCTTGCCGAGATCGCGGCGCAGAAACACGTTGTTAAAACGCACTTCCTGATGACTTTGCTGCCGGTATTTTTGCGCCAGATAGTCCCAGTCAATTCCGGCATAGCTGTTTTCAGTGAATCCTAGCGCGCCCGCCCCCTGCAGCGATAACGTCTGGTCATCGCGGTTGGTGACGAAGTTAATATTCTGCTGATGAATAAACGCCGCTTCCGTTTCGGCGGTCTGCTGGTAATAGGGCGATGAGTTGTCAGCCGCAAGCGGCACAAATTCCGGGCCGAGAAACAGCGCCACTTTGGCATTATTTTCGTCATAGATCAGCGCGAGGGAATCGGTCTCCAGATAGTCACAGCCCGCTGCGCCGCCGTTGCTGCTGCATGCCTTATTACCGTTGCGTGCTAAAGGTTCACTGATGAGATGGTCTAAGCGCTTTTCCTGCTGCGGATCCTTTTGATAATGCTGCATCACCGCCCGCGCAACCTGATGCGGTTTCAAGAACCTGACGCTATCCAGCGAAACAGAAGCTTTAAACAAGCCAAGCGATTGCCCGTAAACAGAAAGGTTGACCCACAGCGTCTGGCCGGTGACCAGCGATTCAAAACCAGGCGGAACCTGCGTGGCAGCACGAGGAGCAAGAGAAGGGATCAGGGTAATGAAAGAGGCTATTAAAGCGACGTGAATATTGACCTTCATTACAGCATCCTGCTGAAAAAGAATAATAAGGGGGCCGAGCGGCCCCCGAAATAATTGATCAGTCAATGCCGACAAATTAGCTCTGCGTGGTGGCCTGCGTAATTAACAGGCTCACAACGCCGGAATAGGTGCCGGTTGCCAGCACGCCCGGCGTGGTCTGCGAAATTTTCAGTGGCAATACTGACGAACCGTTTGCGGTGCCCGCCGGGAACAGCGAGGCGTAAGTCAGGGCCGTGTTCGTGGTGGTGATCGGTTTTAAATCCGCACCCAGCGTGACGGTCAAAGGTACCGCTGTACCGGTAACGGTATTGTTAAGCTGAGCGGCACTCACCAGCGCAACGTTGATATTGGCAGTTTGCGAGTTCGACCAGATTTTGGTGTCCAGAGAATAGGTAGATAAACCACGGCCCGGAATATATTGCATATTAATGGTGCCGGGTAATGCGGTTCCGTCCGCCTGCGTCATATCCACCGTCGAATCAACATTCGCATTCACCGTAATATCTTTCTGCACCGCCTGTGCATTAAATACAGCCGTTAACGCAGCAGCGATGACTAGTGGTTTGATTAATTTTTGCATTTGTAGCTCCGTGAAAATCCTTGTACTGGCCGTAAATGACCGTCTCATGGGTAATGAACTGCTTTATAACAAACAGGTTGTTATTCCTTTAATACGTGTTGATCAGTGTCCGATAACGTACTCGGCGATATTCCGCGTATTGAGATCAACATGTTTTATTCTGACTTCCTGGGCAGCGGCTAATTCTGCCGAACTCCAGGCTTTAAAACGCAATGTCTCATCCGGATAAACCGTGGCGTGTTCTTTTTTCCACTGACAGCTGCTGCTGCTATGTTGTTTTGAGCAAACCGCGACCTCACGAATCACTACGCGAACCGTGCCAGCGTTTTTGACTTCGCCTGATGCTGATTGCGTGAGCGATAATCTGGCATTACGCGGCGGAATATGTACCAGCACGCCCCAGACTAAATTGATGCCGACCTGGTTGCTGATGTTATTATTCTGCGGCGATTTATCTTTCAATTCATCCGGGGCAGCCACGGCCTCGAAGTAAACGCGCCAGGCAGTCTCTTTTTCTGGCGGTTGTAATGAAATCAGCCGAATAATGCGTTGTGAACCGGAAGCCAGCGCGAATTTATCCGGAGTGGCGATAAGCGATGGCGAAACGGCATCTTCAACCAATATTTCTTTTTCAAACGGTGTTGCAGGGCGCTCAATTCGCTTGATGCTGACGCGAATAAACTGCGCTTCACCGCTTTGCGATAATGTCTGCACCTGTGCCGCACCCTGATTATTTAGGGTGACTTCCATCGGATAGACACTCATATTCGCCCATGCCGCTGGCATGGAAATAAAAACCATTAAAATCAGTGGGTAAGCGAGTTTTTTCACCAGAGTGTTATGGCTTAAAATAGCCATTGAAAGGCCGTGACGCAGTGTCTTATGCGGTGAGTCGTCCATGATAAATCCTTATAAATTCCATCAAAAATCTGTCGGAAATTCCCTGTGTGAATCGGCTTAGCTATAAACCAGTCTCACTTAACCAAGTGGAATAACCGTGCGTTAAGAAAGTTCTCATAGGGGCTTTGTTAAGTCACTGTCCATTTTTGTGGTTAATTTTTTTAAGCCGTGCTACAAAGGGAATACATGAGGAAATATCGCGACCTAATTTAATGAAATAATTGTAAAAACAAAGATCAATTTTCAGGCTTAGAAATGGGCATGTCAGCTCAGAATAAATCAAGCTTTACATAAAATAGTCCATTGATGGTAAGATCGTGCCCAGAAGGGCAAAAAGACCCATGTTAATCTTAAAATATTAACCTCAGAAATAATACCTCCATAAAGCATCATCAACCGCCTCTCAACAGGATTTAAATAAATCCAGGAGCATGAGAGTGATTTTCTAAAAATTTTATAATTGATAACCAGGCACACCACACAGCAATATGAAAAGCAAACAGCAACTCACAGCATTAATTCACCAACGCGCAGCCGAGATTAAGTCAAATGACAACATCTCGTTAGTTATGCAGAAGCATTACAAACTGTTGTTCAGACTGTATCTGACTAAGCCGCTCTATTTTAAAGTCATTTTCAAAGCTAATCGCTTTATTATTGGCTCGGCCATCATGGCGTACGCCTTCACCTCAGCAAACCCAACGCTGCGTGATGTTAAAGACTTTTGTAAAAAAACCGGTCTGATTAGCGACAACACTATTGATTCCTTTCTGCTCTTTATTCGGGTAGGGGGGCGTATGGAAGTTAAAAAGGACGCGCAGGATAAACGAAAATTAACCTACACGGTGACCCGCAAAGCGCTGGATGAAACGCGGGCTTTAATTAATACCATGATGATTCCTTACGGTATGTTGTACGACGATTTCGATGTTTCGGCTTGCCTGAAAATGGAAAACTTTCATGCGGAATACTTCAAAAAATACGCTGAAATCACGCTCAAGCATGTTTACTTGTTCGATATGGTGCCAGAGAGTAAAGCCTTCATTTTCAGGGATGCCGGGCACATGCTGTTGATGGATCTGTACATCGAGAGTCTGCAACAAAAAACCACTGTTATTGAGTACAACTACCTGAAAGCGTCAGTGAAATGTGGTGTTTCGCGCTCGCACATTAAACGCTGCCTGCAGGACGCTGAAGCAGCCGGGTTGCTGACGCTGAATAAAACCAGTAATACGCTCATTTTGCATCTCTCCTTTATGCACATGGCGCTGGATTATTTTGCGGTCTATATGGCGATGGTCGAGTACGGGTTGCGCGGTTTAACTGGCGTGCCTCAGCTACCGGCGAGCCTGTCACGATAATCTGCTTTTTCGCTGACTGGTGAATTGCCAAATCCAACAAATCGATTGCCACTATTGTCGTTTTACATTTATTTGTCCGGGTTTTAATAATTCAGCGGGAATTAATACAGGCCAGATTAAGGCCTTACATAATATTTACCTGCAATTACCAAGGACACTATGAAATTAACTTCAATAGCTTTGGCATTAGGTTTTAGCCTCCTGGGAAGCACGATTAACGCGGTAGCCGCCGACCAACCGGTAAGCGGCGGCAGCCTGACGGTCGGTGTTGAAACCGAGCCGACCACTTTTAACCCGCAGCTTAACGGTCAGGACAAAGCGGAAATCACGCTGCGTAACTTCTGGGAATCACTGCTGGCGCGCCGCCCGGATGGCAGCTTTGTGCCGTGGCTGGCGCAGAGTTATGAAGCCAGCCAGGATGGTAAAGTGATCCGCTTTAATCTGCGTCAGGACGTCACCTTCTCTAACGGCGAGAAGTTTGATGCCAACGCGGTGGCAGATAACTTCCGTCAAACTCAGGTCGCGCAATACTGCGCCGGCACCAGTTTGTGCCTGATGGGTTCGCATATTGAGAAGATTGAAACGCCGGACGATCACACGGTGGTGATCACCCTGAAAGAGGTCTACTCACCGTTTCTGTCCTTCGCTGCGGGCTTGCAGATTCTGGCGCCGGCCAGCTGGAAATCTCCACAGCTGAAATCGGGCGGCAAAGATCTGGCGGGCACCGGGCCGTTTATTCTCGAAAGCTATGAGAAAGGCCAGCAGGTGACCTACGTTAAAAATCCAAAATACAACTGGGCGCCAGCCACCGCGCAGCATCAGGGACCGGCGTATCTCGATCGCGTGACCTATCGCTTCCTGCCGGAATCTTCGGTGCGCACCGGCGCGCTGCTATCTGGTCAGGTTGATGCCATTGAAGGCATTTCCGGTAACGATGCCGGTGAGTTCAAAGCCAATCCCGACTTTATCTATCAGCATGCGTTGAACACCGGTACGCCATATTCTCTGTTCCTCAACGTGGAATATGGCCCGACGCAGGATGTGAAAGTGCGTCAGGCATTACTACAAGGGCTGGATATCGATCCGCTGCTGAAGTCGGTGTATCGCGGCGAACGCACCCGCGCGTGGGGCATCACGTCACCCATCGATCCGCTTTACAACAAAGAGCTAGAGGGCAAATACGGCAACAATCCGGATGCGGCCAACAAGCTGCTGGATGAAGCGGGCTGGAAAACCCGTGATGGTGAAGGCTTCCGCACCAAAGATGGCCAGCGTCTGCGCATTGAGCTGATTCAGGCACAGGCAACGGTGCGCGACCAGCGCGATGTGCTGCTGCAGGCGATTCAGGCGCAGGCGCGTCAGCGTCTTGGCGTGGATCTCAAGCTGAACTACGTTGATTCTGGTACTTATGCCGATGTGCGTAAAAGCGGTAAGTTCGGCACCATCGCTAACTCCAACACGCCAACCGATGGCGTGGATATCGAAAACCACTATCGTCCGATCGCTCAGGGCGGCGCAATTAACTACAGCCGCGTCAACGATGAGAAGATCAATGGCTTGCTGGATAAAGCCGCCAGCACGCTGGATCTTAAGAAACGCCGCGATTTCTACAGCCAACTGCAGCAGGTCGCATTACCGCAACTGGCATTGGCAGTGCCGCTCTACGAACCGGAAGATCAGTTAGCCACCGCCAGCTACGTGCACGGCTACGGTTTCCGCAGCTATAAGCAGATGCCAGAAAGCGTTTACGATGTGTGGGTGAGCAAGCACTAAAAAAACCGCATATATTCGTAGCGGCGCGATTTATCGTGCTCAGTTGATTTTTAAAAGTCAAAACAGCGTAATTAATTGTGCCGCTACGATATGTGCATTAATTAAATAGTTTCATCTGCCGCTAAATTATTGCATTGCCATATTCAACAAATCGATTGCCGTTATTCTCGGTTTACTTTAATCCGCCGGATTTTAATACTTTCGGCAGGATTGAATAAGGAAATGGTCACCATGAGTCAGCTAATTGAAGTTGCCAAGCCCGACGATGCGGAAGAAATATTTGCGCTATTGCAACGCGCCTATGCTGCGCTGGTGGCGCTGGATGTGCATTTCACCATTTCACAGGGCAACGTCGAGCAGGTGCGCCGCGTCATCGAGCAGGAAACCGTGCTGGTGCTACGCAAATGGAAACGCGCGGTGGCAACCGTCACGGTGCGTTTTCCGTGGCAGCAGGATGAACATGCGCCTTCGTCGCTGCCGTTTATCCACTGGTTCGCCGTCGACCCTGATTACAAAGGGCAGGGCTACGGCCGCGACATCATTACCTACGCCGAAGAAACCCTGCTGAAAGAGACGCTGAAAGCGCCGGGCGTCTATCTCGCCACCGCCATCAAGCATCCATGGCTGAGCGAGCTCTATCTGCGTCGCGGTTATCAACCGTTCCATCACCGTACCAATCCATTAGGCGAAGCGCTGGTGTTTCTGAAAAAGGAATTCAACCCGCCAGCCGATCAACCCATCGCCAAAATCGCCTGAATAACTAAAAAAGCACCTGCAACCACCAAGGATCTTATGAAAGCGAATTCAATCACTCTCGCGCTGGGTGTGACCTGCCTGCTGGGAAGCGCATCTCTTTTTGCCGCTGAGCAACCGCGCAGCGGCGGCAGCTTCACCTTCGGCGTCGAAACTGAACCCGTGCCGTTTAACCCGCAGCTAAATGGGCAATCCAAAGCGGAAGTGACGCTGCGTAACGTGTGGGAATCGCTGCTGGCGCGTCGAACCGACGGCAGTTTCGTACCCTGGCTGGCAGAAAGTTATGAGGTCAGTCCGGACGGCAAAGCGTATCGCTTTAGCCTGCGCCGCGACGTCACCTTTTCCAACGGCGAGAAGCTGGATGCCAACGCGGTGGCCGAGAATTTCCGCCATGTGCAGGATGCAAAGTATTGCGCCGGCAGCAGCATCTGCGCGTTGGGCGCGAGAATTGCCAGCGTGGCGACGCCGGACGATCACACCGTCACCATCACGCTGAAGCAGGGCTATTCGCCGTTCCTGTCGTTCGCCGCCAGATTGCAGATTCTGGCACCGGCCAGCTGGAACTCGCCGCAGCTGAAAGCCGGTGGCAAAGAGATTGCGGGCACCGGGCCGTTCATTATCGAGAGCTACGAAAAAGGCCAACAGGTGACATTGGTACGCAACCCGCACTACAACTGGGCGCCCGCCACCGCTAAGCATCAAGGCCCGGCCTATCTGGAACGCGTGACCTATCGCTTCCTGCCGGAATCCTCAGTGCGTACCGGCGCGCTGCTGTCCGGGCAGCTGGATGCGATTGAAGGGATTTCCGGCAATGACGCCGGTGAATTCAAAGACAATCACGACTTCACTTATCAGCACGCGCTGAATACCGGCACGCCATATTCACTGTTCCTTAATATGGAATACGGCCCGACGCAGGATGTGAACGTGCGTCAGGCATTACTACAAGGGCTGGATATCGATCCGCTGCTGAAGTCGGTGTATCGCGGCGAACGCACTCGCGCGTGGGGGATTACTTCGCCGGTCGATCCGCTCTACAACAACGATCTCGAAGGTCAGTATGGTAACAATCCCGCTGCCGCCAACCAGCTGCTGGATGAAGCGGGCTGGCAAACGCGCGACAGCGACGGTTTCCGCACCAAAGACGGCCAGCGCCTGAGCATTGAAGTGATTCAGGCGCAGGCAACGGTGCGCGATCAACGCGATGTGCTGCTGCAGGCGATTCAGGCGCAGGCGCGCCAGCGTCTCGGCGTGGAGATCAAACTGCGCTACGTCGATTCTGGCACCTACACCGAGGTGCGCAACACCGGCCACTTCGGCTCGATTGCTAACTCGAATACCGAAACCGACGGCATCGATATCGAAAACCACTATCGCCCGGTGAAAGCTGGCGGGCCGATTAACTACAGCCGCGTCAACAGCCCGCAAATCAACGGCTGGCTCGATCAGGCGGCAGCGACGCTGGATATTAATCAGCGCCGTAAATTCTACAGCCAGCTGCAGCAATACGCGCTGCTACAGCAGGCGCTGGCGATCCCGCTGTATGAACCAGAAGACCAGATCGCCACCGCCAGCTACGTGCACGGTGCCGGTTTCCGCAGTTTTAAACAGATGCCGGAGAACGCGTACGACATCTGGCTCAGCGACCACTAATCAGGAGGCGAAGATGAGTCTGGAAAGCATTGTCACCCGCACGCCACGCGCGCGTCGGCCATCGGTGTGGCGCAGCGACCTGACGCGCCGCATCGTCAGCCGCCTGCTGGGCGGCGTTCTGGTGCTGTGGGCGGCGGTTTCGCTGGCCTTTCTCGGCGTGCATCTGGCGCCGGGCGATATCGTCAGCCTGCTGATCGGTGAGCAGCTGCGTACGCCAGCCATTGAGGCGGCGATCCGCGCCGAATGGGGCCTGAACGAACCGCTGTGGTGGCAATATCTGCACTATATGTGGCGCGTGCTGCACGGCGATTTTGGCCGTTCTTACATGCTCAACACTGAAGTCAGCCATCTGCTGGCCACGCAGCTGTGGCCCACCATCAAACTGACGCTGGCGGCGCTGCTGGTCAGCATTATTTTTGCGGTGGTGATTGCCGTCGGCACCGCGCATCGTCGCATTGGTCGCCGCGTGGCTAACGGTGTCGAGCTGCTGCTGGCCTCCACGCCCTCTTTCTGGATGGGCATCGTGCTGCTGTTTATTTTCAGCTTCACGCTGCGCTGGTTCCCGGTGGCGGGCGATCGCTCGCTGTCGTCGCTGGTGCTACCGGCGCTGGCGCTCGGTCTGGCGCAGGGCGCGGTGATCGCTCAACTGCTGCGCCGCGAGCTGGAGCGCGCGCTGGATGCGCCATTCACCCTCACGCTGCGCGCATGGGGCGTGGGGGAAACCACTATTCGTCTGCGCCACGCGCTGCGTCATGCGGCGCTGCCTGCCGTCACGTTAACCGGCTGGCTGGTAGGCGGATTGCTGAGCGGCGCGGTGATTACTGAACAGGTATTTGGTCGTCCCGGCCTTGGCAAACTGACCGTCGATGCGGTGCTGGCGCAGGATCTGCCGGTGGTGCTGGCGGTAGCCATTCTCTCTGCGCTGATCTATGTGGTGATGAGCACCTTGGTTGACATCCTGTCGCTGTGGATTGATCCGCGTCTGCGCGGGGAGAGCAAATCATGATTGCCGTGCTGCAACGTCTTCCGGTTGCGCTGCCCGCCGCGGTGTGGGCAGCGATTCTGTTTCTCATTGTATTGGCTATGGCGGTGATCGCGCCGCAATGGCTAGCGCACAGCGATCCGCTGCTGGCCGATCCGGTTAACGCGCAGCTGCCGCCGTCGGCGCAGCACTGGCTGGGCACCGATCAGCTGGGGCGCGATCTGCTGACGCGCGTGATCTACGGCAGCCGCTATTCGCTGCTGATCAGCGTGGCGGCGATGGCGCTGGCGGTGGTGTTTGGCACCTTGCTGGGATTGGTGGCGGCGCTGGCGCGTGGCGTGGTTGATGAGCTGTTGAGCCGTGCGGTGGATGTGATCTCCGCCTTTCCCGATCTGCTACTGGCGCTGATGCTGATCGCCTTTACCGGGCCCGGCACCAACAACCTGATTATCGCGCTCGGCGTTGCGTCGGTGCCGCGTTTTGCCCGCGTGGTGCGGGCACAAACCTACAGCGTGATGACCTCCGGGTATGTTGAACAGGCGCGCACCTTTGGCCTGTCACGATTCACGCTGATCACGCGCCACATTTTGCCGCACGCCATTGCGCAGGTGCCGGCGCTGGCCACGCTGGGGCTCGGCACCGCGATTATCGGTACCGCCGGACTGAGTTTCCTCGGCATGGGGCCGCAGCCACCGACCGCCGAATGGGGCCTGATGCTGGCGGAAGGACGCAATTATCTGCGTAACGCATGGTGGATCGCCGTGTGGCCGGGCGTGTTTATCACGCTGACGGTGATTGCGGTGAATACGCTGGGTCGTTACTGGCAGGCACGTTTTGAAGGACGATCCGCATGAGCCAGCCGTTTATTGATATCCAGAATCTCTCGATCCGTTTCGGGCCGCAACAGGTGGTGAAAAACCTTGACCTGCAGGTCGCGGCGGGCGAATCGGTGGCGCTGGTCGGGGAATCTGGTTCCGGTAAAACCCTGACCGCGCGCAGCCTGCTTGGCCTGCTGCCGGAAGGCGCGGTGTTAACCGCTGACCGTTTCACCATCGACGGTCGCGATATGCGCCACGCCAGCCGCAGCGACTGGCGCGCGCTGCGCGGTCGCCGCATTGGCTATGTGTTGCAGGACGCGTTGGTTTCGCTCGATCCGCTGCGCCGCATTGGTCAGCAGCTGAGTGATGCCCTAAGCGCCGCCGGTCATCGCAACAATTTGCAGGACAAAAGCCTCGCACTGCTGAAGGCGGCGGGCATTCACGATGCCGAAAGCCGCCTCGAACGCTATCCGCATCAGCTCTCGGGCGGCCAGCGCCAGCGTGCGTTAATTGCTACCGCGCTGGCCGGTACGCCAACCTTATTGATCGCCGATGAACCGACCACCGCGCTGGATATGACGGTGCAGCGCCAGATTCTACAACTGCTGGCGCAGCGCCGCCGCGACGGCCACGGCCTGCTTCTGATCAGCCACGATTTGGCGGTGGTGGCGGAACTGGCGGATCGCGTGCTGGTGATGCGCGATGGCGAAGTGGTGGAGCAGGGCAACAGCGGTCCGCTGCTCCATCGTCCGCAACACGCCTGGACGCAGCGCCTGCTGCGCGCGGTGCCAACGCCCGCCACGCGCGGTCTGCGCCTGAGCGCGGCTGAGCCGACGCCGCTGCCGCCGCGCCCGACATGCAGCAGCGCACCGTTGCTGGAAGGCATCGGCCTGCATAAAGCCTATGGCGATCGCCTGGTGCTCAACGACATCAACTTCACGCTGCACGCCGGAGAGACGCTTGGCGTGGTCGGCGAATCCGGCTCCGGCAAAACCTCGCTGGTGAAAGTGGTGATGGGCTTAACCGAACCGGACAGCGGCACCCTCCTGCTGGAAGGTGAGCGCTGGGATCGTCTGCCGGAGAAAGCGCGCCGCGCCCGGCGTGCGCGGCTGCAACTGATCGCGCAGGACCCGTTCAGCTCATTCGACCCGCGCTACACGGTAGAGAAAATTATCGGCGAAAGCCTCGATAGTGCCGGGATTTTCGGCGATGCGCGGCGTCAGCGGGTGCGTCAACTGCTCGATGAAGTGCAGCTCGGCGACCGCTTCCTGCAGCGTTATCCGCAACAGCTTTCCGGCGGTCAGCGCCAGCGCGTGACGATTGCGCGCGCTTTTGCACCGAATCCGGCGCTGCTGGTGGCCGATGAACCGGTCAGCGCGCTCGATGTTTCGGTACAGGCGCAGGTGCTGGATCTGCTGGCCGATATGCAGGCTGAACACGGCACCGCACTGCTGTTTATCTCTCACGATCTTGGCGTGATACAGCATCTGGCGGATCGCGTGCTGGTGATGCAGAACGGACAAGTGGTGGAGAGCGGGGCGCTACAGCAGGTGTTCGCCGCGCCGCAGCATCCGTGGACGCAAAAACTGTTACAGGCGCTGCCGGTCATTCCTGACTGGCAGCCCGCGAACGCATATTAAGGAGAGCAGAATGAGTCAGACACAACGCCAGCTGCGGCTGGGCGCGATTATTCAGGGCGTATCCGGCAACATGTCGGCATGGCGTCATCCCGATGCGGTGGCGGATGCCAGCATTAACATCGATTACGTGCTGGATCTGGCGCGCAAAGCTGAGCAGGCGAA
This sequence comes from Pantoea endophytica, assembly GCF_002858935.1. Lineage (GTDB taxonomy): Bacteria > Pseudomonadota > Gammaproteobacteria > Enterobacterales > Enterobacteriaceae > Pantoea > Pantoea leporis. The sequence continues at coordinate 202,664 of NZ_PJRT01000005.1, forward strand.
GATCGATTTCCTGTTTGTCGCCGATGGCTTGTACATCACGCCGCAGTCGATTCCGCACTTCCTCAACCGTTTTGAGCCGATCACCTTGCTGTCGGCGCTGTCGCTGGTGACCCAAAAAATCGGTCTGGTCGCTACGCTTTCCACCTCCTACAGCGAGCCGTTTACCGTGGCGCGCCAGTTCGCCAGCCTCGATCATCTGAGCGGCGGTCGCGTCGGCTGGAACGTGGTGACTTCGCCGCTGGAAGGATCGGCGAAAAACTTCTCGCGCAGCACCCATCCAGAACACGACGAGCGTTACCGCGTTGCCAGCGAATATTTGCAGGTGGTGAAAGGGCTGTGGGATTCGTGGGAAGGCGATGCCTTTGTGCGCGACAAACAGAGCGGAGAATTCTTCGCCGCCGACAAGCTGCATACGCTAAATCATAAAGGACATTACTTCTCGGTGCAGGGACCGCTCAACGTCGGTCGCTCGCCGCAGGGCCGCCCGATTGTGTTCCAGGCGGGCGCGTCGGAAGCGGGCAAAGCCTTTGCCGCCGAAGCCGCCGATGCCATTTATACGCGCCAGGAAACGCTGGAGCAGGCGCGCGAATTTCGTGAAGACGTGCGCCGCCGGCTGGTGGCACGCGGGCGCGATGCCGATGATATCCGTGTGTTCCAGGGCATCAGCGTGATTATTGGCGAAACGGAACAGGATGCCGAGCGCCGCTATCAGCAAACCGCCGAGCTGGTGACCATCGATAAAGCGCTGGAGTATCTTGGTCGCTACTTCGAGCATCACGATTTCAGCCAGTACGCGCTGGATGAAGCTTTCCCGGACATTGGCGAGCTGGGCAGCAACAGCTTCCGCAGCACCACCGACAAGATCAAACAGAACGCGCGCGAACGTGGCTTAACGCTGCGCCAGGCGGCACTGGAAGAAGCGACGCCGCGTCCGACTTTCCTGGGTACGGCGCAGCAGGTTGCCGAAGGGCTGGCAAACTGGTTCCTGCAGGGCGCAACCGACGGTTTTATCGTGCGTGGCGGTACGCCAACGGCGTTTGATGATTTTGTGGCGCAGGTGATTCCGCTGTTGCAGGCGCGGGGTATTTATCGCAAAGAGTATGAAGGCGAGACGCTGCGTGAAAATCTCGGCTTGCCCGAACCCGAGAATCAGTTTGCGGCGCAGCGGCACAGGGTCGAAGTGGCTTAAAGGTCAAATGAACGCGATGAATCGCGCCGCTACGAATATGTGCGCTTTATGTGTACGGTAATCAATCACCGCACATTCCGTAGCGGCGCAATTTATCGCGCAATGTTGAACATCACAACGCCGTCACGCCCAGCGCGGTGGCGCGATCTTTCCACTCCCGCACTTCGTCATAAAACGCCCGATCGCTCACGCTGAATCCACTAATCAAACTTTCCGCTAACAGATCCTGATAACGCTTATCGCTGGTCAGTTCGCTCAACGCACTGCGCAATTTCTCAAGGGTTGCTGCATCGGTTTTGGCTGACGTAATCAGCGGCAGCGCGGCGCACAGCGGTGTTTCGCCGATGATCTCCAGCCCCGCCAGCTCCTGCGGGAAATTGCGGCGCAGCAGCGCCCAGGTGATGCAATCAATCGCCGCGATATCCGCCTCGCCCGCGCGCAACGCCGCCAGCGACTGACGATGGCTGCCGCTGAAGCGGGTTGCGCTGAAGAATTTCCCGTCCTGCGCCAGCGGCGCAATCACGTAGCGCAGCGAGTTGAAACCGGAGTGGGAATCGTTGCTGTTGCACACCGCGCGCCGTCCACGGAAATCGCTCAGCGTCAGGTTCTCATCTGCGCTGCGCACTACCAGCCAGCTGCGATAGCGCTGGCCGTCGCAGCCCTGGGCGCTGGAGAGGAAGGTGCCAACCAGCTGCACATCGGGCAGCAGCTCCACCAACGGATAACCACAGGTTTGGCTCAGCAGCAGCTGGTCATCGCGCCAGTGCGGCAGTAAATCCTGCGGCCAGCTAACTTCAGTTGGCACGCCGCGTTGTTGCAGCAGCGTTGTTAGCGCTGAGGTCAGGCCGAGAGTCGCCTGATGGTTGATGTCGTACATCGGTAACGAAAGAGTGGGCATCCTGTGCATCCTTTTGCGTACCCGGATGGGCATTAACCTCGACCGATTTGCGCCAGAAGCGGGTTATCCATTCGCCATAACCGGCGACGCGAAAACCGTGGTTACGCTGGTGATAACCATCGCGATACAGCAAATAGACTTTGCGTAATCCGTACCACGGCAAACCGGGTAGATCGTGATGTACAGAATGATAGTTGAGATTGAGGAACAGCAAACGCCATGGCAACGCGGCTTCGTTATTGACCGAGCGCGCCAGCGGCTCCTCGTCGGCACGATGCTCGTAGAAGGATCGTACTTTGGTCAGCATCAGCGCCGGATAACTCACCGTCAGCACCAACCACAGCGGCGAGAAGCCATGCAGCGTCATCCAGTAAAACAGCACGCTCAGTAAGGTGAGATGAATAATCCACATCGCCATCGCTGGTTTATCGCGCTGGATAAAGGCATACACCAATGTTTTGAGGGTCGCGCCCATATCCAGCAGCGGACCGATCAGTAAACGTCCGGGAAAGGTGTTGCGCAGATGAATCACCTGCTGCTGCCACGGCTTGAGTTGCGCCCAGCGCGCCGGCGAAAGGTAGTAGGTTTCCGGATCTTCATCGGGATCGGTCAGCGTGTGGTTGCGGTGATGCGCCAGATGCGAGTCGCGGTATAAGCCATACGGATACCACACCGCCAGCGGCAGCGTGCCGAACAGCTGGTTGAGACGGGGAAAACGCGTCGGGTGGCCGTGAATCAACTCGTGCTGCAGCGACATATACCAGGTGGTAAACAGGACCAGCAGCAGCGTGCTCAGCGTTAACCCCAACGTTCGCCAATAGACAACGCTGGCGAACCAACCGCCGTACACCGCCACCATCAATAGCCACGTTGGCAATTCGCTACGCCACAGCCAGCTGCGCGCCAGTTGATGCACCACGTCACGCTGTTGCGCACTGAGATAGGCGGATGTCCCTTTACTCATGGTGAAGCCGAACCTGTAAACAGTGATTAGGCTTTTGACGATGATTGATCACCGTGATGAACACAAAGAATCTCTTTTTCTTAGTTATGCAAAAAAGTTGATGAAGCGCGCGAAATCTATTGGCTATCAGTCACCTCGTCTGTGGCGTAACCTTGCTGCATTGGAAACGTTCGAGCCGGCGCGGCTCACGAGGAGAATTTCAGCATGAAAAAGATTGGCTTCTTATCTTTTGGTCACTGGACCCCATCATCACAATCCGCCACCCGTTCGGCGCAGGACGTGCTGCTGCAATCGATTGATTTAGCAGTCGCCGCTGAAGAGTTGGGTGCCGATGGCGCTTACTTCCGCGTGCACCACTTTGCGCGTCAGTTAAGCTCGCCGTTCCCGCTGTTGGCGGCGGTCGGTGCGCGCACCAAAAAGATTGAAATTGGTACCGGCGTGATCGACATGCGCTACGAAAACCCGCTGTATATGGCGGAAGATGCCGGTGCGGCGGATCTGATTTCCAACGGTCGTCTGCAGCTCGGCCTGAGCCGTGGCTCGCCGGAGCAGGTTATCGAAGGCTATCGCTACTTTGGCTTTGATCCGCAAAACGGTGAGAGCGATGCCGATATGGGCCGTCGCCATACCGATGAACTGTTGGAAGTGCTGCGCGGTGAAGGTTTTGCTAAACCCAATCCGCAGCCGATGTTCCCCAATCCACCGGGCTTGTTACGTCTTGAGCCGTTCTCGGCCGGTTTGCGTGAGCGTATCTGGTGGGGTTCTGGCTCCAACGCGACATCTATCTGGGCGGCGCAGCAGGGCATGAACCTGCAAAGCTCTACACTGAAAGATGATGAAACCGGCGAACCGTTCCACGTGCAGCAGGCGAAGCAGATTCGTGCCTATCGTCAGGCGTGGGAAGCGGCGGGCCATCAGCGTACGCCGCGTGTTTCGGTGAGCCGCAGCATTTTTGCGCTGACCAACGACACCGACCGCGCCTACTTTGGTCGCAGTGGACAGGATCGGGATTCGGTGGGTTTCCTCGACGAGAAAACCCGCGCCATCTTTGGTCGCAGTTATGCCGCCGAGCCGGATCAGTTGATCAAACAGCTGGCGCAGGACGAAGGGATTGCCGAAGCGGATACGCTGTTGCTGACTATCCCGAATCAGTTAGGCGTGGATTACTGTGCGCACGTGATTGAGAGCATTTTGACCCACGTTGCACCGGAGTTGGGTTGGCGTTGATGTAATAAATTGCGTTGCTACAACAGATGCACCATTCCGTAGCGGCGCGATTTATCGCGCAATAAATTGCCCCGCTACGAACACCGACTAATTACCCATCAAAACGCTGTTTCCAGTGAATCTGTGACGCAATAATCATCATCCACCAGCGGCAGATAGCGCCATTTATCAAAGGCGGTACAAGGATGCGAAATACCGCAGCCGACCCAATCGCCTACCTGCAGCGGCTCATCCTCCGGCAATAACAGATAAGCATGCTGATCGTTCACATCACTGATACGCAAATGCGTCGCCGCGCGTGGCGCGCTGCCATCGGCGTTGCGGATCCACAGCGGATTGGGCAGATCCTGATCGAACGGGACATCGCGGCGGCCAAAATCGACGAATGCCAGGCCCGGCTCCGGACGCGACAACACGCGGCCCCAAATCTCCAGCGAGGCAGCAAAATGATGCGTTGCGCCCGGCTGAGAAAAGGGCGCGATGCGTGCATAGAGTCCGCTGTCGTGCGCCATATAGGCGCCGGACCGGATCAGCGGCGTCATCGGCAGCGGCAGTTTCGCCGCGGTGAAGCACGCTGTCACCACATCAAACCAGGCGCCGCCACCGGCGCTGAGGATGATGTGATCGCTGGCAAACAGCTGCTTTTCCGCCAGCAATTCAGCGGTAGCGATCATCATCTGGCAGTAATCTTTCACGCGCTGAATGCCGCTTTCATCGCGGCCTGCACCGAGCGCGCCTTCATAACCGGCCACGCCCACCAGCTTGAGCGCCGGGCAGGCGGCGATCGCTTCGGCAATCGCCAGCGCATCTTGCTGAGAACGACAACCGGTGCGGCCGCCGCTGACAGACATCTCCAGCAGCACCGAAATCTGGCTGTCGCCGAGGTTCTGCGCCAACAGCTTCACGCCTTGCAGCGAATCGACGTAGCACAGGAAGCCATGATCGGGATGCTGCTGCTGCCATTGCGCAATCCAGCGAATACCCGCCGGATCGACCAACTCGTTGGCGAGAAACACATTGCGGATACCGAACTGACGCAGCGCGCGCACCTGCGCGGGCGTGGCGGCACCCAAACCCCAGGCGCCGCCTTCGCTAATCGCGCGGCGCAAAACGGCAGGCGACATCGAGGTTTTCCCGTGCGCGGCCAGTATCACGCCGTTTTCGCGGCAGAAGTCTGCCAGCTGGCGCAGATTGTTCTCCAGCGCCGACTGTTTCATGATCATCAGCGGCGAAAACACCTGATCGCTGCTCAGCACCGCCGTGCCGAGAGCCAGCGGCGACTCGCCGGCTCCGGCAACCGATTTAAAACGTGGCGCGGTTTGCTGCGCATCCAGTAATCCATCCGCCTGCAGCGGAAAGCGAATCGACATAGATCCTCCTGTTAGTGCTCAAGTACGCGCGATAAAAACTGCTGCGTGCGCGGGTTCTGTGGATTGACGAAAATCTGCTCGGGCGAACCTTGCTCGGCAATCACGCCCTGATCCATAAACACCACACGGTCAGCGGTTTTGCGCGCGAAGCCCATTTCGTGTGTCACCACCACCATCGTCATGCCTTCACGCGCCAGGCTGCGCATCACTTCCATGACTTCGCCTACCAGTTCTGGGTCCAGCGCCGAGGTAGCTTCATCGAAGAACATGATTTTCGGTTCTACCGCCAGCGCACGGGCAATCGCCACGCGCTGCTGCTGACCACCGGAAAGCTGCGCCGGATAGTGATGCGCGCGCTCGGCCAGTCCGACGCGCGTCAGCGCCGCCATGCCGCGTTTATTGGCTTCGGCTTCCGACAGCTTTTGCGCTTTGATCAGCGCCAGCGTGACGTTGCCGAGCGCGGTTTTGTGCGGGAACAGGTTGAACTGCTGGAACACCATGCCAACGTGACCGCAGATTTCGCTGGCGCGCTTGCGTTGGTGCAGCGGCACGTCGTTGACCCACACTTCACCGCCGTCGGCCACTTCCAGCCCGCTCATGATGCGCAGCACGGTACTTTTGCCAGAGCCGGATGCGCCAATCAGCACCAGCACTTCGCCCGGTGAAACATCCAGGCTGATCTCTTTCAGCACCTGGGTTGCGCCAAACGATTTGGTTATCCGGCTTAAGGTAATCGCGGATTTGCTCATGAGATTTGGCTCCTGGTTTGATGATGTTGAACCCAACGGGAAAGCGGGAAGCAGACGGCGAAGTAGAGCAGGGCGACCAGACTGTAAACTACCACCGGCTGACCGATGCGATCGACAATCGCCTGGCCCTGATGCATCAGTTCGGACATGCCGATCATGCTGACGATCGAGGTGTCTTTGATCAGCGAAAGATACTGGCCCGCCAGCGGCGGCAGCACGATGCCGCGCGTTTGCGGCAGGATCACGCTCATAAAGGTCTGACGCTTCGACAGGCCCAAAATCCATGACACTTCCCACTGGCCTTTTGGCACCGCTTCGATGCCGGCGCGGAACACTTCCGCGATATACGCGCCCTGATAGATGCTCAGACCAAGAATACCGGCGGCAAACAGGTTGATGTCATAGCCGAAATAGGCGACGCCGAAGTAAATGAACATCAGCGTGATCAGTACCGGCGTGCCGCGAAACAGCTCGGTGTAGATCACCGCAATCTGCTTCAGAACGGGCAAGCGGCTGGTGCGCAACACCGCCGCCAGCAAGCCCAGCAGCGTGCTGCCAATGATCGCGGCCACCGACAGCAGCAGTGTGATACCGAGCCCTTTTAGCAGAATCGGTAACGAACTAATGATTAACTCGTTCATAGCGCGTTCTCCCGTTTCACTGGATTAGTCAGCCATTTTCTTGCCCACCACCAGGCGGACTTTTTTACCGGGGTCACCAGCGGCGGGTGGAACATGCGCCGTCCTGCCATCGTTCCCAGCCAGGAGAACAGGTTGCTCAGCACCAGATAGACCAGGGCAACGACGCTAAATGTCTGGATATAAAGAAGCGTGCGCGCATTAATCACTGTGGCGGTGCCGGTCAGTTCAGGCAGCGCAATCGCTGACAGCAAAGAGGTGCCGAGCAGCAGCTGAATCAGGTTGTTGATAATGGCGGGCCACACCGCGCGCGCCGCCTGCGGCAGCACCACGGTGAGAAACACCTGACGACGGGGAATGCCCAGCACCCATGCGGCTTCTAGCTGGCCTTTCGGCACCGATTGAATGCCTGCGCGGAAGGTTTCGGACAGGTAGGCACCGACGTTAATCCCCAGCGCCAGCACGCCAGCGGTAAAGGCGCTCATGGTGATGCCGAGCGACGGCAGACCAAAAAAGATGATGAAGATCTGCAGCAGCACCGGCGTGTTGCGGATGAACTCAACGTAGCAGTGACTGATCCAGCGCAGCGGGGCCAGCGGCGACGCTTTCGCCAGCGCCGAGAGCAAACCGAGCGCCACTGCCAGCGCAAACGCCAGCAATGTCACTTGCAAGGTGAGCCACGCGGCGGCAAGAAAAGTGTCGGCGTAGCGCCACAGGGTTAGCCATTGATAACTCATGGTTCTGCTCCTTCGGGCGGCGCAGCAGCAGTTGCCGCGCCGCGTGGGGATCAATATTGCGGATTCAGCGGATAACGCGGTTTGTTGCCGAACCATTTCTGATACAGCTGGGCGTTTTCACCGGAGGCGTTAATTTCAAACAGGAATTCGTTGAGATAGTTGGTCCAGACCTGATCGCCCTGCTTCACGCCAAAGGCGTTGTATTCCAGCGGCACCAGCGCTTCATTGGTCACGGTTAACGTTGGGTCGAGCTTGGCCTGATAGGCGAGGAAGTTGTTATCCTCGATCATCGCATCAGCCTGGCCCTGTTTCACCGCGAGGATGGCAGCCTGCGATGAGTCGTACTCCTGAATCTTCACGTCAATGCCCAGGTTGCGCACTTCGTCACCGTTGGTCGAGCCTTTCACCGTGGCGATGGTTTTGCCGCCCATATCGTGTGCGGACTGGATGCCGCTGTTCTTGCGCACCAGCATCGCTTCACTTGCCACCACATACGGGTTGGTGAAGCCGATCTCTTTGGCGCGTTCCAGATTGCGGGTGAAGTTGCAGAACACCACATCCACTTTATTGGTTTGCAGATTAGGAATGCGGTTGGCGCTGGTGGTGTTGACCATTTCCAGTTTCACGCCCATCTCTTTGGCCAGCGCTTTGGCGAGATCAACATCGTAGCCGTCCGGGTTGCCGTCTTTATCGTAAAAGCCGAACGGGGCGAAACTCAGGCAGTCGCCGACGCGCAGCGTGCCACGTTGCAACACGGTTTGCAGCGCTGATTGCGGCGCGGCGCCCGCTTCTTTTTTCTCTTCAGTTGGCGTACAGCCCGCCAGCGTCAGTAATACCAGCGCGCCGGCTAGCGCGTTGAGGCTCACTTTTAGCGATGTTGTCTTCATTGTTATGCTCTCTTTAGAAATTTTGACGAGACGGTGTAATACCGTTATTTCACAGCAAAATAGAAAGGCATCAATTAATAACAGGCTGTCCTGGTGTGGGCGGAGAAAGTAAACATTCACCAGCCTGTTTTAACCGTAATATTTATTTACGATCGGCGCGGAAGCATTTCATATCGACTTCGACTTTGCAGTCGACGACTAAATCCTGCACGCTACAAATACGCGCCGGGGGATTTCCGCTAAATATCTCACTGAATACTTTATTAAATGAACTGAAATAACGCGCATCAGTTAATACCGCAGTGACATGCACCACATCCTCGACGCGATAACCGGCTTCGCGCATGATGGTGAGACAGTTTTCGAACGCCAGCTGCGTCTGTTCGATGATGCCACCTTCCACCACTTCACCGTCGCGCATCGGCGTTTGGCCGGAGATGTAGAGCCAGCCATCGGCTTCCACCGCGCGGGCAAACGGCAGTTTCTGCCCGCCGGTACCGGTTCCGCCTTCTACGCCATAACGTTTAATCGTCATCCCTTTCTGCTCCTGTTGCAGCAAAATCTGCTTACTGTGTTGTCTGATATACCAGACTGCTATCTGCAATACTGGATAGGGCAAGATTTGCACAGGAAATTTTCTTTTGCAATATGTGCACAGCGATTTAATTTTTTGTGATGTCGTCGGGATCGCAAAATAAAATTAACTTTTGTCTGTGTTTATATTGGAGTGTGATCGTTATCGTAGTTTTATAAACGTTGAGTGAGCGTATTGCGCCATAATGAGGCACCAAAATTGATCGTGCTAATTAATGGCAGGTAATTAATATTTATTTAATCCGGGATGGGTAAAAGCCGATGCGCGGTGTATCATGCCCTTCTTTCATTGCCTTTAGCTGTTGTACCCATGCCATCAAGGAGTGAGTTTATGCCGGACGAAAAACCCTCGCGGGCGCGCGGAGTTGACCGGGTTATTGAAATCTTTCGGCAGTTGCACAGCGCACGTCAGCCGATGTCGATGCGCGCGTTGATCGACGCCACCGGCGCACCCCGTTCCAGCATCTATGAATTAGTCAGCCTGCTAAGTGAAGCCGGTTTGGTGGAGCTGGATGCCGAAGGCGCAGTGTTCTTTGGCCGTGAGATGCACTATTACGGTGCGGATTATATGGCGCATAACGATCTGATCCGTCGGGCGCATCAACTCATGGTGGAGATTGTGGCGCGCCATGGCGAAACCGTGCAGCTCTGTATGTTGGAAGGTAATAAATACACCGTGGTGCTTTCTGAAAGTAATGCGCATCCTTTCAAAATCACTTCGGATATCGGCGTGCGTGTGCCGATTACCTGGACCGCGACCGGGCGTTTGCTGCTGAGTAACTGGTCGGACAGCGCGATTCTGGATCTAATCCCGGAGGAGGATTATCGCCTCGCCAGCGGCCAAATCCTCGATAAGCAGGCGTTTCTTGATGAAATCCATCACGCCGGAAAACTCGGTTATTGCATGACCGAAGGATTATCGGAAAGCTTCACCTGCTGTATGGCGGCGCCGATCCGTTCGCGCAGCGGTCAGGCGGTGGCGGCAATCTGTTTTATGGTCAGCCGCGATACGCCGCAGGAGCGTCGCCAGATGCTGCTGCAGGAACTGATCACTTCCGGACAAAAACTCTCTGATTTCACCTAACAGCATCCGCATAAAACTCTGTTACAACTGATTGAAGTGGCGTTTATTCTCGCCACTTAAGGTTGTGTTAAGGTAATTGATAATAATAACTATTCTTTTTACCTCGGAGTTTTGGCATGAAAACGCGCCTGCTTTTGGCAATGGGATTACTGGCTTCAACGGCGGCGACTGCCTCCACGTATCCGCTGACCGTCACCGACATGGACGGCAACACGCAAACCATCAACAAAGAGCCGCAGCACATCATATTGCAGGATGGGCGCGACATTCTGACGCTGGCGCTGCTGGATCGCGACGATCCGTTTAAGCGCGTGGTGGCGTGGAACAATCTGCCGAAAAAACAGGACACGCAAACCTGGGATGTACTGAAAGGGCGCTGGCCGAAAGCGACGAAAATCGTCGATATGGGTTTTAACGATCAGGGCCAGGTCAATCTCGAAAGCGTGCTGGCGCAGAAACCTGATTTGATGATTGCGCAACTGCGAGCCAAACCGGCGTTACAGCAATCGGGCGTGCTCGGCACCTTGCAGAATCTGCATATTCCGGTGGTGTTCCTGGATTATGAACTGCATCCCGCGCAGAACACCGCGCCGAGCGTGACGCTGCTCGGTAAAGTGCTGAACCGCGAAAGCCAGGCCAGGGCTTATACCGATTTCTATCAGCAGAAATTCGCGCGCATCACCCAAGGCGTGGCGCAAGTAAAAGAGAAGCCAACGGTATTTATCGAGCCGATAGCCGGGAATAGCGACAACTGCTGCTTTACGCACAGCCACAATGGCTGGGGCGGATTGGTGGAAGCGGTGGGCGGCAAAAATATCGGCTCTGAACTGCTGCCGGGCAATGCCGGATTTGTGGCGCTGGAAAAAATCATCGCCATGAAACCGGATGTCTACATCATGACCGGATCGAAACGTCCAAACGCCAATGTGTTGCCGTTTGGTTATGGCGTGCAGCCGGAAGAAGTGAAAGCCACCTTCCAGACGCTGCTGAAGCGCACCGGCCTGGCGCAGATCGAGCCGGTGAAACAGGGCCGCGTATATGGCGTGTACCACCACTTCTATAATCATCCGTACAACATCATCGGCATGGAAATTCTAACGAAAGATCTCTATCCGCAACAGTTTGCCGATCTCAAACCGAACGCGGATTTCCGCACCATCGTTAAAAATTTCACCACGTTGCCGGATAACGCCATCGATTTGAGTTATCCCGACAACCAGTAATCGCAGGTTTTCCCCGTTCGCCGTAAGGTCGCCATTTATGGCGACCAATCCGCTCCATCAACATTCCTCAATGACAACGTTAATTGTTATGTTATAACATAACTAAAAACACCATTGCGCGTATGCCTATACGTCTTGTGAACCTTGTCATTTAGAGGAGTTGCTATGTCAGCATTAACCCAAAATCAGGATGGTTTCAAAAAACTTCCCGTCACCGTGCTTTCCGGCTTTCTTGGCGCAGGTAAAACCACGCTGCTTAATCATATTCTCAATAACCGCGAAGGCCGTCGTGTGGCGGTGATCGTCAATGATATGTCGGAAGTGAATATCGATGCCGCGCTGGTGCGCGAGGGCGGGGCAGAGCTGTCGCGCACCGACGAAAAGCTGGTGGAAATGAGTAACGGCTGCATCTGCTGCACATTGCGTGAAGATTTGCTGCTGGAGGTCAATCGTCTGGCGAAAGATGGCCGCTTCGATAATTTGGTGATCGAATCGACCGGCATTTCTGAACCGTTGCCAGTGGCGGGGACTTTCACCTTCGCCGATGAAGAGGGGCAAAGTCTGTCTGAAGTTGCCTCGCTCGACACCATGGTGACGGTGGTCGATGGCTTTAACTTCCTGCGTGACTATGAATCGAATGAGAGCATTCAGTCGCGCGGAGAATCATTGGGCGCTGAGGATGAGCGCACGGTGGTGGATTTATTGGTCGATCAAATCGAGTTCTGTGATGTACTGATTCTTAACAAAACCGACCTGATTAACGAGACGGAAAAAGCGCGGCTGATGGCGATCCTGACGTCGCTCAATCCGCGCGCCAACATTATCACCTCTGAATTCGGCAAAGTGGGATTGGATCAGGTGCTCAACACCGGTTTGTTTGATTTTGATGCCGCCGCGCAGGCGCCGGGCTGGCTGCAGGAGTTGCGTGGAGAACACACGCCCGAGACCGAAGAGTACGGCATTCGTAACTTCGTGTTCCGCGCGCGTCGTCCGTTCCATCCGATGCGCTTTGCTCACTTGATTGAAAATGAGATGCACGGAGTGGTGCGTTCCAAAGGCTACTTCTGGCTTGCCAGCCGTCCGCGTCATGCCGGTTCATGGTCGCAGGCAGGCGGCGTATCGCGTCAGGGTTTAGCCGGCCTGTGGTGGGCCAGCGTGCCAAAAGATCGCTGGCCGGAAGATGCGGAAAACCTTGGCTACATCTTAGAGAACTGGGTTGACGGCAGCGGCGACGCGCGACAGGAACTGGTGTTTATCGGCATAGAAATGGATGAAAACGCGCTGCGTAGCAAACTGGAACAGGCGCTGTTAACCGATGAGGAAATGGCGCTCGGACCCGATAACTGGGTGGAATTCCCCGACCCGTTCCAGCCATGGTTTAACTGATTAGTCAGGTCGCCATTCCTGGCGACCTTCATAATTACACATTCCCAACCCACATCGACACCTCAACCCCATCGTTAAACCGCAGCGACATAAAACCACGATTACTGTGCACCAGCTCCAGATACTCCGGGCTGAAGTCGGCATCGTCGGCAACAATCAGCGCGCCGGGACGCAAAAACGGCTGCACCAACGTTACAATCTCCGGGTAAATCGCTTTTGCACCGTCCAGCACCAGCATATCGATGGTGGCCGGTAGATCGCGGCTCAATGTCTGCAACGCATCGCCCACGCGCACCTCAATCAAATCGCTGACGCCGGCATCGGCGAAATGGTTACGAGCTAACGCCACTTTCCCCGGTTCAAACTCGCAGGTGATGATGTTACCGCCGCCGTTATCGCGCAGCGCCGCCGCCAGATGCAGCGTGGAAATGCCGAATGAGGTGCCAAATTCAACGATGGTTTGGGCATTGCTGCTGCGCGCCAGCATATACAGCAACTTGCCGGTTTCACGTGATACCGCTAACGGCACCTCTTTTAGATGTCCATAAAGTTCCAGGTAATCGGTTTTGCTGTGTAGCAGGCGATGTTGTTCGGCGTCAGTCATGGTTCTGAAGGCGTTATTGGTTGGATGCGCCATATTATCGGCCAGTTCAAACAGGTAATTCAGCAGCGGCGCTAGTGGCGCAGAGGTTAAGGTATTCATGTTGTTCTCCGTGCAGACAAATGGATTTTGCTGTGCCAACAGAATACGATGAATTATTCGCATTTCACTATTCGTGTTCAGGAGATGATAGTGACTGAACCACGTAACATTAAGATTTCACAGAGAAAAAGACCCAGGCAGGCGCGTTCCAGCGAGCTGGTTTCCGCCATTTTGCAGGCGGCTACTCAGGTTTTGGAGCTGGAAGGCGCCGCGCGTTTCACCACGGCGCGGGTGGCGGAACGCGCGGGCGTCAGTATTGGATCGCTGTATCAATATTTTCCCAATAAGGCAGCTATTCTTTTCCGATTACAAAGCGAAGAATGGCTACGCACTAGCGATTTGTTAGGTGCGATTCTGCGCAATACCGCCAACACGCCGCGTCAACGACTGCACGATCTCACACTGGCGTTTTTGCATTCGGAATGTGAAGAGGCGGCGATGCGCACCGCGCTGAATGACGCCGCACCTTTGTATCGTGATGCGCCGGAAGTGCAGGAAGCGCGCGCGGCGGGTGAAAATGTCATCAGCGATTTTCTGCGTGAAGTATTACCGCTCTCGGAGGAAAGTGAACGATCGCGCGCCGCAGATTTATTGAACAGTACGCTGGGCAATGTTGGGAAACATTTTTCCGAATCGCCGCGCACGCCAGCTGAGATTCAGGCTTACGCGCAAGAGATGGCGGCGATGTTTTGTGCCTGGATCAGGGAAAAAGGCGCCGATTTACAGTAAAAGATGGACTGGAAATCTCTGAAAGCGGTTAACAAACTCATTATTCACATTCTCAATAATCCACACCGCGAGTAAGCTTAACAAAACCTTTATAGAGCCGAATGAGCAAACGGGAGAGCAAAATGGCAGTGAAGATGATTGCGGTGGATATGGATGGCACTTTTCTCGATGACAACAAACAATACAATGCGCAGCGCTTTGCGCGTCAGTATGCGTTGCTGAAAGAGAAGGGCATTCGTTTCGTGGTCGCCAGCGGCAATCAGTATTATCAGTTGCTGCGCTACTTTCCTGATATCAAAGACGAGATCGCTTTTGTTGCGGAAAACGGCGCCTGGGTTTCTGACAGCAATGAAGAGATCTTCTGCGGCGAACTGGCGCAGGAGCGCGTGCATCAAATCCTCGACATCCTCGCTAAAGAGCCGGACATCAGCACCGTGGTCTGTGGCCGCAACGGCGCGTACGTGCACACCTCAATGTCCGACGAAGTGATTGCCATGTTGGCGAATCACTATCATCGTCTGGAAAAGCGCGACAATCTTTACGATATCGACGACACCATCTTTAAGTTCTCGCTGAATCTGGCGCACGAAGGCGTTGATGCCTTGATGGAACGTCTGCACGCTGAGTTGGGCGCGATTGAAAACATCATGCATCCGGTTTCCAGCGGTTTTGGGTTTGTGGATTTGATCATTCCCGGCTGCCACAAAGCGCATGGCATCGCGCTGCTGCAGGAAAAATGGGGCATTGATGATTGTGAAGTGGTGGCGATAGGCGACAGCGCCAATGACATCGAAATGTTGCGTCAGGCGTGCTACAGCTTCTCAATGGCGAACGCCGCCGCGCCAGTCAGCGCCGTGTCGCGTTACAGAACCGAAAGCAACAATGACGAAGGCGCGCTTAACGTGATCGCCCGCATTTTGGCGCGCGAAGTGCCGTTTGGCTGATGTTATTGATGCGGAGCGTCATTGCAGGCAATGACGCTCAAGCAGAATGCTAGTTGTTAATTCATCTCACTTACTAGTACCCGTCATATACCTCATTGAGAAAGGGTTATAACGCATAAACCCGCCTGATTTGTCAAAAGTGACCAATGTTGTCGCTCTAATCTTTCCTTTATATATAAGACAATAAAGTATTATTGGAATTGAATCCGAAATTTACTGATAAAATAAAAGCATTATAATGCAATGGTTTGAGGGCTTTTTTACCTTCAACACATCTCGCGATAACTTCACTTGTCTTATAAATGGGTAGGAAAATTCCCTCGAATTAACTTATTACTCTGTTTTTATAAGTTCATCCAGTTGAAAAAATAATGATTACAATTGAAAGGCAATTTAATACTCGATGCTGACTCGATTAACTGAGTGTTTTTTTCTTTTAATTTAAAAGTAATTAAATAATGGTTACAGCTTTAATTATGCTTTGATAAGCTGAGGTTAACTTTTAGATCGTAGAGGATTGATTTTAATCTTAAGAGGATATCTTTATTCAATCTTATGCATTAATATTCAACGCAAGGAGTGCTCGAGTTATGTCATCTCCATTTAACTTTATAATAAGAATTCGTGTTTATATGTTTTTCATCCTTCTTTGCTTTATTGGAGGCACAACATGGGCACTGCAAAAGCTTGGGCTAAATAATAGCCTTCCATTGTGGTCAGCAGGGATGCGGTTTTTGATTGCAAGTGTAATTGTTATTTTTTATTTAATTTTAAGTAAAAGAATTTATATTAATTACGCCGTTTTCAGTCTTGCTGCAGCTAACGGCCTGTTTTATTTTTCGATTCCATTTGGAACAGTTTATTGGGCATCAACATATATACCTAGTGGATTGGTAGCTGTTTTAGCTTCTGGAATTAGCGTATATGCACTACTTCTAAACCATTTCTTACGCGGAAAGCCAGCAACTGGAAGGCAATTATCAGGTGTTTTCTTTGCCATCATAGGTGTATGTGTGGTTTTTGGTGAAGGAGCATCTTTACCGGGCAATGAAAAAAGTATAATTGCTATGTTAGCAGTGTTAGGAGCCATGGGCAGTTCAGCCGCTATAACGCTCAAAGTTCAAAAGCATATTAAAACTCTTCCACTTCTTAGTTTTGTTGCATTTTCCATGCTGAGTGGTGGTTTTTTACTCTTGATTACGAGCTTAATAATTGAAAGTGGTAACCGTTTCTTTTATGGGGAGAGCTTAGGAGCGCTCCTTTATTTAGCAGTAATAGGATCAGTATTAGGATTTACGCTTAATATTACTTTGCTTAAACATTGGCATATTTCTAAAGCTACATCTCATTTATTCATCTCCCCAGTTATTGCATTGTATATGGGCTTCATACTTCTTGATGAAAATATTACCACGACTGTGATTATAGGCACCGCGGTTGTTGTTCTCGGAGTAATGTTAATCGTTTTGCCAAAACGCGAAAAGGAAACTCTTAATGTCAACTCTACAAAAAAACCTGGCCATAATCTGTCAGAATAGAAAGCTACCATTTGTGTTTGAAGAAGCTAAGGCAATGGGTGTCGAAATTACATTTTTTTATAACGATAATGAGTCTCCACCGCCGGAAATTCCCGGTGTTGTGAGAAGCATTGCTTTGCCATTGTTTGAAGATGAAGATAAAGCACTAGATATAGTCATGTTAGAAAATAAAGCGCGCCGAATTGATGGTGTTTTAACACTATTTGAACCGGCGTTAGATTTCGCCGCTAAAATTGCTAACAGGTTGGGATTACCTTTCTTACCTGAATTCGTAGTAGAACAATGTAGAAACAAAAATATGACTCGGCGCGTTCTGCATGATAACGGCCTAAACACACCCTCCTTTATTGAGATTAAAGAAGGAGAATACCCAGACATTGATCAAATAAAATTTCCGCTTGTAGTGAAGCCTACTAATGGATTTTCCAGTCAAGGTGTTACACGAGCTAACAACCCTGATGAATTGAGAAATGCTATTGATAAAGTATGGGAAATTAACCGCACGCAATTGAAAAATTTCATCTATGACAAGGGTGGTGTTTTACTTGAGTCATTTATCGATGGGCCGGAGTTCGCAATCGAAACATTTTCGCATCGTGGTGAGGTAACAGTGCTCTCAATCGGCGATAAAGGTAATGGCAAAGGTCCATACTTTGAAGAAGGTGTTTATATTGCACCTGCTGATATTGATGAGAAACTGCGAGATGAAATCGTAGATGAAGTTAGACGTGCAGTTAAGGCGTTAGGAATTAATGAGGGACCAGCACATGTGGAACTGCGTATTAACCAAAAGCAAATGCCTTTTGTTATAGAAGTCGCACCACGCGTGGGTGGATCCGGAATATCACATTATATTGTGAAAGCAAGCACGGATATAAACTTCCTGCAGTTGGTTATTTGCCACGCTTTAGGTATGGAATTTTCCCAAAAAATGGGGGCATTAGTAAAACCGATATCTACTGCCGGAAATTATATTATTCCTGTGCAGGGGGATGGAATCTTTGTCGAGATTGATGGATTAGCAAATGCCCGTGAGAAATCTGAGGTGGAATATGTTTTTGAATTTATGGAGCCTGGGCATAAAGTTCTTCCATACCCTCATTTTTCAGGTTACCCAGGATTTATTTTAACACGTCATACTGACCATGAAGCTTGTGAATCTTTTTATAACGATTTGCAAAAAAATCTAAAAATAAAATATTCATAGATTCCATAGTTAAGGAGAATGATATGGATCGTAAAATAATAATCCACACTTTAGGGCCAGAAGGAACTAATTGTGAGAAAGCAGGTTATCTTTGGCTGGAAAGTAAGAAGGTTTATGGTGATGTTAAGCTTTATTCAACTCTTGAGGATGCTCTCATTGAAGTCAGGAAGAATACACATGATCTATTATTAGGATGTGCCGTCTATCCAGACTTACATAAAATTGTATTTGAGAACTTAGACTTTTTAGAAATTCAGGATAGTTTTGTAATGCCAACATGGAACATGGTATTAGCAAAAAATCATCGTAGTTCGTCAAATATGGAACAATTTACAATTGTTTGTCATCCAGCGCCATCCCATCTCGCGTATACATACAGCCAGGATGTTCGTTTTGTATCAAGTAATGTACAGGCAGCGCTGGAGTGTGTTAGTGGAAAGGCTTCCGCGTGTATAACAACATTAAAAGCTGCACAAGATAATAATTTAAAGGTCATTCAAGACTTTGGTGAAGTGCCAATGTGTTTCACTCTTCATGGTCATAGACGCTAAGGAGAATTTTTATGGAATGGGTTAAGGATAAGGTTATTATTGAATTATGTCCTCGAATACATGAGTTCAATAAATTGCAAAGTGCTACAGGCGCGGTAGTATGTAACATAGATAAAGCTGAGTATTTGCTGGATGAAATTATAGGTTTGGCTGATGAGATATTGTCTGCTCTGAAACAATCCGATTATGCCCTACAATTGAATACCGACCTTCGTGAATGGAAAAGAGCTGGATTAAATACTGTACCATGTTTTAAACGGTCATTAGATAGCTATGAACCACCTGTAGATGGCGGCAAAACTTTTTACCTGGCTACAATCATTACACCTAATAGTCATAAAGAAAAAGGATATTGGCTGGAGTGCTTTTTGGCTCAACGAAAACAACCCGATGTCTTGCTGCCAATTATGTCTGATTTACCACATCCACAAAATGTCAGCCAAACAATGCACCTGATTGCTTCGTCTTCTGGTTTCAGTGTTGGACACTGCTTAGTCTTCTTTCCAGAAAACGTTAAAAAAAAATAGGGTTGTTAAACAACATTTTGCGATGTTCTTTTTTAATAAATTTCATGCTATCTATCAAAAAGACACATTGCGTAGAGTAGAATCATTATTGGAGTTTGAAGGGAAATCATCTCATTTACTAAGCGCAGAGAATTGCTATGCAGCGCGCTCGGTATGGGGATACTTGCACGACTATTATCACCACTGCGGACCCCGTCCTTTTAATAAAAATATTCACGTTAAAATGAATTTTTGGGTAGGTGTTTTAGAAGAAATAAAAGTTGATTGCCAAACCATTATTAGAGTGCAACAGCAGCATTATCCTTGGTGGCGAGAAGTGACCGAGTTTATTTTATTTGAGAGGTTGGTCCGTTACCCTGCTCAACACGATGCGACGAGTAATTTTGATGCGGCAACTGGGGTTTTATTGTTCTCCTGGCTTAAACGCCGAGGGCATGGTATTAGCATTTGCGATTCTTCTGGCAAAGCTATAATGGATTTTGAAAAGTGTTTGACTGGCTTGCATGCCCTTATTAAGGAAATAGAAGGGCTTGAAGAGATCGAGGATGATGCAACTTATAAGCAAGAAGTTGAAAGTTTTGTAATGAAAGAACTTGAGCCAGGTAATCTGAATGATCGATATATTATCCCTGATGATTATCATATTCATGATATGAATATGAAAGTTAACATACCAATTCTCTTTTTTTAACTGCGCCATATTTTTGAAATTTATGATAATGAAAGTAGACATAAGCGCACCAATCAAGGTGCGCTACTCATTCTTTTAAACCTTATGCAAAGTACCCGCCTTCACGCATATCCTGCAATAACCCCGGCCCGCTCGGCTGCCAGTTAAACGTCTGACGCGTCCACGCGCTGGATGACGGATTATCAGTAGACGCGAAAAATGCCATCCAGCCTAACCACGCTTTTGCTTCTTCCAGCGTCAGGCTTTTCACCGGCAGTGATAATCCGGTGCCGATGGTTTCGGCAATCTGCCGGAATGGCACCCCTTCTTCCTGTACTGCATGCAGAATCGCGCCCGGCTCAGCTTTTTCAGCCGCGAGGCAAAACAGTTCAGCGGCATCATCGCGATGCACCGCGGGCCAGCGATTCTCACCCTCGCCGACATACACCGCTGCACCTTTTTCCTTCGCCATATTGATGATCATCGGAATAAATCCGTGATCGCCTGCGCCATGTACGGTTGGCGGTAAACGCACCAGCGCCACGCGCACACCGCTGTCGGCCAGCGCCAGCGCGGCGACGTTGGAGTTGGAACGTGGATGCGCGCCCGCTGCTGGTTGAATCTGTTCGGTGGCGAGACGTCCCTGCGACACCAGCGCGGTGCCGGTGGTGACAATCAGCGGGCGATCTGAACCTGCCAATACGTCACCCATCGCAAGAATCGCGCGTTGGTCGACCTCGGCGGCATGATCCATGCGGCTGAAATCATGAATATATCCTGCGTGGATCACGCCATCGCTCTGTTCGACCGCCTTACGCAGGCCGTCGAGATCTTGCAGATCGCCGCGAATTACCTGCACACGTTGCTGCTGAAGTTTTTCTGCGGAAACTTCGCTGCGCGCCAGACCTTGCACCTGATAACCGCGTGCCTGCAGTTTTTTCACAATGGCGGAACCGATAAAGCCGCTCGCCCCGGTCACAAAAATTCGCATATTGGTGCTCCACTTTTTCAAAGTTGAAGCACTATCATAAAAGTCTGCAACGCGACGAAAAGTCGTGAGCTTATACAGGTATACGCACTAACAGGATAAAGGCATGACTCCCCAAGATGACAACCTGCTCGGCAACTATCTGCGTGAACGTCGCCAGCGGCTGGATGCGGCGAAACTTGGTTACACCCTACTTCGTCGCCGCACGCCGGGCCTGCGCCGGGAAGAAGTGGCGGTGCGCGCGTGTGTCAGCACTACCTGGTATACGTGGCTGGAGCAGGGCAGAGGCGGCGCGCCATCGGAAGAAGTATTGGAACGCTTAGCCCGCGCATTAGAGCTGAGCGCCGCCGAACGCGATCATCTGTTTTTGCTGGCGCAAAATCGTCTGCCTGGCGTGACATGGCAGGCGGGTGTGGATGTTTCGCCATCGCTGCAGCGCGTGCTCGACAGCATGGAGAACACGCCAGCGCTGGTCAAAACCGCAGAGTGGCAAGTGGTGGCGTGGAACCGTGCGGCAACCAAAGTGTTTGTCGATTACGCTGAACTGCCGCCTGCCCAGCGCAATATCCTGCTGATGATGTTTCGCAACGAGGAGATGAAAAAGCGTCTGCCGGACTGGCATAAAGTGACACGCGGTATGGTGGCCAACTTCCGCGCAGATGTGGCGCGCACCGGCGCCAGCGAGCATGTGCGCGCGCTGGTGGAGGAGCTGTGCGAGATGAGCGACACCTTCCGCCAGCTGTGGCAATCACAGGAAGTGAGTCAGCATGGCGAAGGTATTAAACAGCTGTGGCTGCCGGACGAAGGCGTGCTTGAGATGGAATACAGCACCTTTGCGGTTGAAGGTAAACCGGGTTTAAGCCTGGTGGTGTTTAATCCGCGTCACCAGCACGATCGGGAATGTGTGGCGCGGCTGATGGCACGTCCGTAGCGGCGCGAAAGTGGGCTTCCATCTCATCCAGCGCCGCCTGATTCTCCAGCCCCCATTGATACATCTGCTCGATCGGTGTCGCGAACGTCATGCCGAGCGGTGTTAGGCGATAATCGACTTTCGGCGGCACCACATCATAAACGTGACGCGCAATCAGCCCGCGCTGCTCCAGCTCTTTCAACGTCTGAAACAGCATCTTCTTCGAAATTCCTTGCAGACTGCGCTGGAGCTCGCCGGTGCGCGCGCGATGGTTAGGCCAATGATAGAGCGCATGCAGAACCATGCTGCTCCATTTCACCGAAAACAGATCCATTAACCGTCGCGGCGGCGAATCCGCATAAAAAAACAGTTTACCGTCTACCATCGCGGGCATAGTTCTCGTCTCCTGAATGGTTACCAAAAGGTAACTACTATCAATTTTGCACCATGTTCACTATAGTCTGCCGCCTTCAGCTAGCCAAAGCCAACTCATTTCGGAGGCCCTTTGAAAATCAATGCATTAGTCGCGCACGACGCGGTCCAACCGCTCTCTTCAGGCCAGATTGCATTGCGACCGCTGCAACAGCAGGATGTCAAAATTGAAATTCTGTATTGCGGTGTGTGCCATTCGGATCTGCACATGGCCCGTAACGAATGGGCGGTCAGCCGCTATCCGCTGGTGCCGGGACATGAAATTGTCGGACGCGTTGTTGAAACCGGCGCGGACGTAACGAATTTCAAAGCCGGTGATGTAGTTGGCGTCGGCGTAATGGTCGATTCCTGCCGCGAATGCCATTTCTGTCAGCAGCAAGAAGAGCAATATTGTGAATCCGGCTTTGTGGCGACCTATAACGGCATCGACAAATACACCGGCGACAGCACGTGGGGCGGCTATGCGCAGAATGTGGTGGTCGATCAGCACTTTGTGGTGTCCGTACCGCAAACCTTGCCACTGTCTGGCGTTGCACCGCTGCTGTGTGCGGGCGTTACCGTGTGGTCGCCGCTGCGTCACTTTAACGTAAAAGCCGGCGATAAAGTTGGCGTAGTCGGTTTGGGCGGATTAGGGCATATGGCAGTTAAGCTGGCGAGCGCAATGGGCGCGGAAGTCACGCTTTTCACCACTTCACCCGGCAAAGGTGAAGATGCGCTGCGCTTGGGTGCGACGCGCGTGGTGGTTTCACGTGACGCCGGGCAGATGGCCGCCGCGCAAACTTCACTGGATTTCATCGTAGACTGCGTCTCGGCTCCGCACGATCTCGATCCTTACCTTGCCACGCTGAAAACCAACGGTCGCCTGGTGCTGGTGGGTATCCCGGAGCAACCGCACCAGTCTCCAAATGTGACGCCGATGGTAAATCGTCGTTTGAGCATTAGCGGCTCATCGATTGGCAGCATTCAGGAAATTCAGGAGATGCTGGATTTCTGCGGCAAGCACAATATCACTGCTGATATTGAAGTGATTGCCGGTCAAGAGATCGAAACAGCCTTCGCGCGCATGTTGAAGGGCGATGTTAAGTATCGTTTCGTTATCGATATGCAAGCGACACGCTGGTAAAAATATTAACGCCTGCGCTTTTCCGCAGGCGAGTTCATCCTGAAATCGCCATCTTTGCAGAGACACAAACTGCTGATAGCATTGAATTTTAAAGCAAGCCAGACCAATATTTTCGACAAACGTAGATTTTAGCTCATATAGTTACAACATACTTTAATGTGAAATGCTAACCAATAGAGCAAACTTTTGCTGACGAGCTGGTTTGGGTTAGTCAGGAAAAAAAGAAAAGTCGTGGGTGATGGGGTTACCACCCCGTTTAGGTTTTAGCCAGTTAGCGCAACAGGTTTGCCCCTAAATTTTGCGCACTGCTCTCAATAGCGCGTCACATCCTGCAATCACTTTTTGCACCATCCTGAATAAACATTTCCCGCAACGCTCCGATAACTCCCTTACAAACCATACAAAAATAATTAACGCAGGAGCAGGGAAGATGGGGCTGGTATCCCGATTACGTAACGTGCGCATCACGCGTAAGCTGTCGGCAGGATTCGGCATCGTGTTGTTGTTAGTGGCGCTGGCAACCGGATTAAGCGTGCAGCGCTTTAACGCCATTCATGACATCTATCAGAAAACCAACCTGATTTATGACATCAACATTGAAGTGTTCCAGGCCAAAATTAACCGCCTCAAATATCTGTATGGCGATGACAAATCCGGCCAGGTGATGGCAAATTACGTCACGCATGCGCAGCAACTCACCAGCGATGCGAAGCAGCTTTCATGGTCGGAAGGTGCCAGAGCGCGGGTGGATGAACTGGGAACGCACCTCGCCAGTTTCCAGAACAGCATTGGCGCGATGACTCAAGCCACGCAGCAACTCAATAGCCTGCGCTCGCAACTTGACGCTTTAAGCCGGCAAGATATGACTTCGCGCTACACCCAACTGATTCGCACACCGGTTACTAATCCTGAACTTACCAATCAAATTTACCAGCAGCTGTTCGCTATCAGCAATGTGCGCGAAGAAGCCTGGGCGCTGCGTTTTAACGTCAGCGATGCGCTGCGTAAAACGCTGGAGAATCATTTCCAGCAGGCGGATCAAGGCATGAAAGCGCTGCTGGCGCAGTTGCCGCCGGAACAGCAGGGCGAATTCACCGCACTGTGGCAGGACACCGAGAAATTCAAAAGCCTGAGTCTGCAAGCGGCGGATGCCTATGGCCAGCTGCGTGCGGCGGAAGACACCGTCAAAGTGGCGGGCGACAAGAGCAGTGCAGCGATCAAACAGATCATTACCATCGTCAAAGCGCGTAACGATGAACTGGCCAACGGCTCGGCGGCAATTTCGCTGCTGATTGGTGGTCTGGCGATTTTGTTCGGCGTGCTGGTGGCGTGGTACATCATTCGTCAGATCACGCGTCCGGTATTCCATAACCTCGAACTGGCGGAGCGCATTGCCAATGGCGATCTCAGCTCGCAGTTTGCCACCGATCGGCATGATGAACTCGGCAAGCTGACTTCGGCGATGGGACGCATGAACGAACGGCTGCGCAGCATGATCGGCGATGTGCTGAGCAGCGTTAGCAGTGTATCGCAGGCGGCCAGCGCCATTAATCAGGGCAACCTCGATTTGTCTTCACGCACCGAACAACAAGCGGCGGCGGTGGTGGAAACCGCTGCCAGCATGGAGCAACTCACCGCCACGGTGAAAAACAACGCCGCCAATGCGCGACAGGCGAGTCAGATTGCGGCGGAAGCCTCGTACAACGCCAATAAAGGCGGCATCGCGGTGCGTGATGTGGTGAACACCATGGGCGAAATCTCTGACAGCTCGAAGAAGATTGCCGATATCACCGCCGTGATTAACAGCATCGCGTTCCAGACCAACATCCTCGCGTTGAACGCGGCGGTAGAAGCCGCGCGTGCCGGCGAGCAGGGACGCGGTTTTGCCGTGGTCGCCAGCGAAGTGCGCAATCTGGCACAGCGCAGCGCCGGGGCGGCGAAAGACATCGAACAGTTGATCAATGAATCGGTCGGACGCATCAGCAATGGCCACCAGCAGGTGGCGCGTGCCGGTGAAACCATGGATCAGATTCTCGGCAGCATTGCGCGCGTGAATCAAATCATGGAAGAGATTTCCGCCGCGTCGGATGAACAGAGCCGCGGCATCGAGCAAATAGCCCATGCGGTCGGCGAGCTGGATACCACCACGCAGCAGAACGCCACGCTGGTGAGCGCCTCTTCGCACTCGGCGAACTCCCTGGAAGAGCAGGCGCTGATGCTGGAGCGATTGGTGTCGCAGTTCCGCCTGCAAGGTGCTGCACGTTAGAAAAACAGCGTGGAAGTAGCTCCAGATTTACTTCCACGGTCTTTCTTTGGGTCAGCTTGCAATACTTTTTTGCGGCCGCAGAAATGCAAGGTAAATATTCTTAAAATAAAGCGATCTGCCGCCGATATTTCCCGTTAAACTGCAATTCTTGTCGTCCTGATACTTTCCCTGCATGAACTATTACTCACCTGACGATAGCCATTTGAAGCGGCGCTCCCAACGCTTCGTCCGCCGCATGTTTATCATGCGTCAGCTCGGCACGATGTTATGTTTTTTCCCGATTCTCTCAGTACTGATGGAGCGGGATCGTGGCCTGGCGTTTAGCGCCCTGTTATTTGTGAATGCGTTTCTCTGGCCGTGGCTGGCTTATCAGCGCGCGCTGCGGGCCGAAGATTCCACCGCTACCGAGCGGCACAACTTAACCCTTGATGCCGCCTTTGGTGGCATTTGGGTAGCGCTGATGGCGCTGAGTCCGCTACCTTCCTTTGTCATCATGGCGGTGCTAGCCTCGGACCGCTATGCTGCGGGCGGTGCTGCCCAGTTGATTGCAGCGATGCAGGCATTTCTCTGCGCCTTTGTGCTGGTATGGCTGGTGGATGGCGCAGGCGTTGATTTGGCGTTCAGCACGCGAACCGTCTGGCTGAGCCTGCCGCTGGCAACCTGCTACATGTTGGTACTCAGCGTCACCTCGTACAATCTCACCTGGCAACTGCGCAAACGCAACCGCGAGCTGGAGCGCATTGCGCTGATGGATCCCGGTCTGGGGATTCCCAATCGTCGCTTGTTTGAACGTCGGCTGGAGAGCGAATTTCTCAGCACGCGTCGTGGCGACAGCGCTGGCTATTTACTGCTCATAGACCTCGATTATTTCAAATCGGTAAACGATACCTGGGGCCACGAAGCGGGGGATTTCCTGCTGGCGGAAATTTCATCGCTGCTGCGAAATCATGTGGGATTGCAGGATATTCCAGCGCGTTTTGGCGGCGATGAGCTAGGCGTGATTGTGCATCATGCCAGCGACGAATCGGTGGTGGCGCTGGCCCAACGTTTGCAGGAAAAGATTGCGCAGGTGCGTTTACCGGCATCGGCGGAGTTTCGTTGTTCGGTGAGTATAGGTATTGCATCAGCAGCGCATGCAGAATCCATACGTCACTGGTTGCGGCATGCCGATGAAGCGCTGTATGAGGTGAAACGTGCCGGACGCAACGGCGTGCGCTTGTGGCAACCGTCGCTGGCCGGCGCGGCCTGAATTACACGAACTCGGGTTCGCAGTTCACTGGGAAGTTAAGCGAGTTAGCAATAAAGCAGGCTTCGTGGGCCTGATGATGCAGTTCACGCGCGCGGTCCGCATCCGCCGGATCGCGCAGCGCAATGCGCGGTTTCAACGTGATGTTGGTAAACCGACCGCGCGTGCCCTCAATCATTGTCCCTTCTGCTGCATCTTCATAAGCTTCCACTACAATTCCGGCGTCAGAACATAAATGCAGATACCACAATTTGTGGCATGCCGAGGCCGAAGCCAGCAATAACTCTTCCGGATTCCAGCGCGTGGCATCCCCGCGAAACGCTGGATCGGCGCTTAGCGCTATCGTCTCTTTGCCAGCGGCAATCAGCTCCGCGTTACGATCGTAAGCGGTATAAGATGCGGTGCCGTTGCCGCGGTTGCCGGTCCAGCGCACCGTGACCTGATAATAGTGTTCTTTTGCTGCCATTACTGATGCTCCTTTTAAAATGAACATGACATCAGCAGACTATCAGGAATTGCTGCTACAACGCCTGCGATCGGTGATATCGATTTTCGTGAAAGGATAGGGGCCGTGTAATTTGTTTATAGCGAAAGCTGTTAGGTAAACTTAAGGAATCGGATAACGTTTAAGGGAAAATTTACCATGTTAGAGACAAACCGCCTGATCCTCCGACAATGGCAGCAAACAGACTTACAACCCTTTGCCGAACTCAATGCCGATCCCGAAGTGATGAAGTATTTCCCGAAAACGCTGAGTCGTCAGGAAAGCGACAACGTCGTTGCAAGATTTAAGGCGATGATTGGTGCAAACCAGGGTTGGGGTTTTTGGGCCGTTGAGATGAAAGCCACCGGCGAATTTGTCGGCAGCGTGGGTTTAGCACAGCAGCCAGATCGCTTCGATTTTTCTCCCTGCACGGAAATTGGCTGGCGTATTAATAAAAAGTTCTGGGGGCAGGGAATCGCCAAAGAAGCCGCCCAGGCATCGTTGGCTTACGCGTTTAATGTTTTGCATCTTCCCGAGGTCGTTTCGTTCACCAGTACTCATAACACGCCATCTGAGAAGCTGATGCAGCGATTGGGGATGCAGAAACAAACTATCTTTCTCCATCCCGCGTTACCTTCCGATCACGCACTAGCTGAGCATGTGCTGTATAAGATTTTCCACAACAACTTTATTGACTCGCCTCTCTAAACCCGGCATCAGTCAATGTCGCCCGCACATGAGGAAGACTCTGCGGATAATTTTGCTGAATAAACTCAATCATCTTTTCCCGCACGTAACAGCGTAAATCAAAGGCGGTAGGGGAATTCTGCGCCGTCATTAATAATCTGATGGTCATGGTTTTGTCAGTGGTATCCGTAACCTGAAGCACCTGAGTTTGTTGATCCCAGAGTTTAGTTTCACTGAGGACTTTTTCAAAATGCTTACGCAGAGGATCTAATGGCATCGAATAATCGAGGTAAAGAAAAACAGAGCCTAATATTTGGGCGTTATTACGCGTCCAGTTTTGGAAAGCATTTTCGGTAAAGTAGGTGATGGGCAAAACTAAACGACGCAGATCCCAAATACGCACCACAACATAAGTCAGGTTGATCTCTTCAATCCAGCCCCATTCATTTTCCACCACCACAGCATCATCAATTTTTATCGGTTGGGTAAAGGCGATCTGAATCCCGGCGAACAGGTTAACCAGCGATTTCTGCAGGGCAAAGCCAATGATTATACCGGCAACGCCGGCACCGGCGAGAATGGTCGTGCCGAATTTTCGCACGCCAGGGAAACTGAGCAAAATTAGCGAAAGACACAGTGTCACCAGTACGACAATCGCGACTTTTTTCACATACATTATCTGCGTGCGAATTTTTCGCGCACGAAGGTTATTCGAAAGATTGATGTCATAGCGAATAAATAGCATATCCTGCGCCACATTGATCAATCGAATAAGCACCGAGCAAAAGGATAAGATAATGAAAATATTAACGGTGGTGGTAATAAAGCTCAGGGATCCTGGCTGGATATTAACATAACTAAGTCCAGCACTAATTAACAATAAAGGGATAAACAGAAACAGCGATCCGCGCAGATGCTTTTCCAGTGACTTGAACAGTTTTCTGTCACGTTTTTGCCAGTAGCGAATAAATCTAAGGAGAATAAATCGCGCCAGAAATCCTATTGCGAGTGAGAGAGTGACAAGCATAACAGCAGGCACCCATGTTGGAGCACCAGATAACTCATCAAATAATAATGGCATTACTTTCCCTTTTATTAAGCCAACAACCGTGGTTGTCAGATAAGTCAAAAAATTCAGTAACCATTCTGATATCGGTTATCTGCAGATTATTTATTCATACTTATCAGTATAGACGCTGTAGCAGGCAGGGGATGGGTGGCGTATGCATCGGTCGCCACAAATGGCGACCCTTAGGCAGTTTGGCGAGGTTTTTGTAGGGTGCGCATTGATGCGCACCTGTTACGAAAGGAGGTAAATCAATCACTTTGAAACTACAACTTTAGCTGGCTGCCTAAAATAGCATCGGCTTCCTGCAGTGTCACATCGAGGCCCGCAGAGGGCGTAAATGTCAATTCGCCAAAAATAACCTTACCGTTGAGAAGGTAGAAGTCAGCACGAACAAATTTAAAATCAGCGGCCAGTTTAACCGCATACTCTTTCATGTTATTGAAACCTTCCGGCATTTTGGGATAGCTGTTGGTATTGATTAATTCAACAGTATCTTCAAAGGGAAGCGGATGCCAGTTCATATCAAAATAATAGAATTTAGGTGTGCCTTTCTCCCGCTCCATGCACACCATTACCGCATAAGGTTTTCCATTGAAACAGTAAAATTTATAATCCTCTGGAAACCCACCACGTTCATTCTCAATGTATTTTTCGCATAAGATTTTGCGGTCAATTTTCTTATACTGCGGCTCAATGAAATGGGAGGAGAAATCCTGCTTTAACCACTTACTGAGTTGCTTGTTGGTTTTTTCGATGTCCAGCGATGCTTTGCTATCACAGATTATGTTGTAACCTGCGCCATGGTTACACTTAAGTGCGAATTTATTGGGTAATGCGCGGTAGTCAATATCCATTGGGTCATCATACACGCCGTAGAGTTCATTCAGGATTTCACCACACCCTTTCGCTATCACATACTCCCGAACCTTATACTTATCCGCGCACAAGGTATAAATATCACCATTTAACTCATTGAATTTGAGCCACTGAATTTTTTCATTGAAATTGATTGGATTGGTTAAGTTCAGCTTTTTCTTGAACTTAATATAGTAATGTGTTTTAGCGCAAAATTCTGGGTACATATATGCGCTGATTTTTAACGCTGATTTGACTGTGTGTTTTATCATTTTCATTAAAATTATCTCAGTTTGAAAATGTTAAGATGCATTTTGATGATTGTTTTATTTCTGAAGAAGTAATTGAGTAAAGTGCAAGACATAATCTCAACGATCAAAAAACAGTATGCGGCCCCATTAATGCCGAAGGAATTAATCATTAGCCATGAAAGCGGTATGGTTAAGACACAACATAAAAACATCTTTTTAGCCAGGTAACTGTATCCGGACTCTTTGATCATATAGCGATAACAAATTGTACCTAATGCAGAGAACATAGTGCCGATGATAATGATGGGAATGATACTCACGGAATCCATATACTTATCGCCATACAGTAAATGTATGAAGTATTCACCAAAAAAGTAGAATCCAGCTAACGCTATAAGCGAACACAAGATGACAATTCGGTTGATTTTAATGAGTAGCATTTCAACGGTGATTTGATCTTTTTCACTGTATATCTTTGAGAAGAAGCTTGTTATTAATGCCAATACGATAAATGACCAGGCACCTCCTAAAGTTAACGCGACGCTATAAACGCCCAGATTTGAGTAAGAAAGGATTTTTGCCAAAAAAATGCTCGATATCTGCGTATAGATGTTAGCCGATAGACTCGATAAAATCAGCGCACCGCCGGTGAATAACATATGACGGTTATACATTCCGGCGCCTTTACGATTCTCATTTATTTTTGTGGTGTAGTTAAAATAGATAAGACGCAGGAAATAAGGTATGAGCGGGATGATAACAATAGGAATGGTGAAGTAGTACACGGGCATTTTGAAGTATGAAATAGAGAATCGAATCAACAAGGCAACAGATAAGCCGATCACATTGGTGATAGTGTTTATTTTTGATTTTAATTGCGTGTTGTTGTAGATGGAAAAGAAGTCCATCACAATGTAGTAAGTGGCAATACAGTTGGCCACACCAAATAGAAACACAATGATGTCAGTGAAGAAGTAGAGGTAGATCAATACCGCGCTTGATGACAGGAGAAAGAAAAATCGCCGTTGATTTTGTGTGTGTATCGCTAATGCGATCCCAGACTTACTCTTTTCACTCATGCGTTTAAAGATGATGTTCTGACCGCCAAACCACGATAGCGTTTGCACAAATATAAACAGAGAAGTTGAAATGTTTATTTTGCCATAGTCTTCAGGGCCAACGTATTTTGCCATCAGCGCATTAATATACAGTAGCCCGATGATATTGACTGACTTTTCTAACATGATCCATATTGAGTTAGAGTACATTGCATGTCTCTCATCTACAGAGCTGTGTTGATAGCGTTAAGGACTGTTTATAAGCCATCCGCAAAAAATGAAGCTTTCTTCTATATGCATTAATGTTGTGTATTATTGCGAAATATTCATATAAAAAACACCCAATATTACTGTTTATTCTGCAGGCTAAATTAATTGGTTGACAGTGTGGCTGCTGATATCCAATTAGTGAAGGGTTTTTTTATTAATCAGATTAATGACGTGCGTTTTCAAATATTGAGTCCATTATTTAATCGTGTTCGACTCTATATATTGTGATGATGATCATGATTTTCTTTAACGGGGCTAATTACCGAGAGCACACAGTGTAGCGGCGCAATTGATTGCGCGATTATGCCCTATTTCATGGGGCTGATTTCTGACCACGTCAGTACCGCTGTGGCTTACAGCCTGCTGCAGCTGAGCTTTGTTGTGGTGCTGGCCTATGCGTTGAGGTAGCGCAGACATTCATAATGCGTTGAGTGTCTTGAGGGGCGATTCTGCGGAATCGCCTTACGAATGAACGTTAAAGTACTGCGTGCACATGCCGATAATCGTTTCAGGCTTTTAAAAGCTGTTTTTGTACTCAATATTCGTATTAATCAGGAGAGCAAGATGGATGTATCACAAATTACATCACTGGCTACCGGCCTTGATAACATGGAACTGGCTAATAAATTAAGCACGTTAGTACTGAAAAAGACATTAGATAATCAGCAATCGATGGCGAGCGGCATTCTGGATTCGATTCCTCAGTTGCCTGCAAACCCTGCAATTGGGCGCAACATTAACACCACTGCCTGAAGTCAGCATTAACGGTTTTATGGAGTGATGTCGATCGGGTATCACTCCCAAAATGATTAAATAGTGTTGGCATGTTATTAGCGGAAGAAATTACAGGGTGAAGGTGTCGATCACATATCCTGTTCGCGCAGTATTTTGCCGACATTTCCGCCCGGATGGACGTTGAGCAGCCGCTGCTGATCGAAGCCGTTACGCAGCATGATGTTACAGCACAGCGCATCGAACACCGCCAGCACCAGCATGATAGAAGTGGTAGCCAGCATATTGAGCGGGTCGATCTCCCGCTGGATATGCGTTTTCACCACCAGCGTAGCGGCGTCGGCAATCGCTGAGTCCAGGTTTTCCGTCACGCTGATGATAGCAACGCCTTTGGTTTTAAGCGTCGGCAGCAGGCGCGTCAGTTCTTCAGAATTACCGCCACGTGAAATCAGGATCATCAGGTCGTTGTTGCGCATAAATCCCAGGTCACCGTGGGCTGCATCGGTAGCGTTGAGGTACACTGCCGGTTGCTCGACGCATGCCAGCATGTGGGCGATTTTCCGCGCGGCAATGCCCGAGGTGCCAACACCGGTCACAACAATTTTACCGTGACATCCGGTAACCAGCATCACGAGCTGATGCCAGGTTTCGGCATCAAGATTACGTTGTAACGCCAGTAATTCCTCGCTATAGGTCTGCCAGGCCTGACATGCCTGAGTAAATTCTTCTTCCGCATTCATTCGGTTTTCCCCTGCATCAGGTCTCGATATTTCATGCTGTCGTGATACATCTCGTGGAATACGCGGTATTTACGATCGTAATACTCTTTGATTTTGTTGGTCTGTGGTGTGATGGTTTTACCAATGCGGCTCATAGCAGCCATGGCTTCTGGCAGCGAATCATAGACACCCGCTGCAACGGTGCCCATCATGGCGCTGCCGAGCAACATCGCTTCACTCTCTTCCGGCAACAGCATTGCGCAACCTGTCGCGTTGGAATGCTCCTGCACAAAAATCGGGTTTTTAGTGCCGCCACCACTCGCCATCATGGTATCAATGCAATAACCACTCTGGTTCATGGTTTCAATAATATGACGAGTGCCGAGCGCCAGCGCCTGAATGGTGGCGAGATAATGCAGCGCCATGTCTTCCGGCGTGCGAGACAATTTCAGGCCAGTCAACGTGCCCGTCAGTGTTGGATTGGCACGCGGTGAGCGGTTGCCGTGGAAATAGGGCAACATATGAATGTCTTTGGTCAGGAACGCGATATTTTCTGGCTCACCCGCCATTTTGCGCAAAATACCATTCAGAATTTCATAAATCGTTTTGCCACTGTCTTTTCCCTGTTTGAGTAAATCCTGATAACACGGGTGTGACTGAATGACATGATCAATTAACGCGCCGGTAGTCGATTGTCCGCCTTCATTCAGCCAGTAATCCGGCAGTATCGCCGAATAATATGGCCCCCAGATCCCACCGATATAGCGCGCGCTACGCGACATCGCCATATGAGCGGTGGACGTCCCGCCAATCAGCGCGATGCGATTATCGAAATCCGCTGATTCGCCGGATACGCCGCTGGCACCCAGAATGCCGAGGCTACCCGCGTGGGCATCAATAATGGAGACGCTGACCGCCGTACCGGCAATCAACCCCATTTCTGCAGCGGCGCGCTGAGTTAATCCATGCCCCAGCGGCTCACCCATGGTTTTTACTTCACTGCCGATTTTTGACGCGTTGTTTTCCAGCAAATCTTCCAGACCGATCTGGCGGAAATAGCTCGAGTCCCAGCGGTCTTCGTGACCGATATACGTCCATTTGCAGACGGTAGAGCACAACGATCGCGTGGTGTCCTGCGTGGCGCGCCAGGTAAGAAAATCAGGCAGGTCGAACAGATGCCCGACGTTGCTCCAGGTCGTCGGCATGTGTTGCTTCAGCCACAGCAGTTTTGGCGTCTGCATTTCTGGTGAGATGATTCCGCCGACAAATTCCAGCACGCGGTGGCCGGTGGCATTGATGCGTTCTGCCTGCGTGATAGCACGGTGATCCATCCATACAATAATGTTCTGCTCGCTTCGCCCGGACGGGCTGACGGTCAGCGGTTTACCTTCTTTATCCAGCACCACCAGCGAACAAGTGGCGTCAAAACCGATGCCTTTCACCTGAATAGGATTGATATCTGCCTGATTAACCGCGTCTTTTACGGCGTTACAGACAGACTGCCAAATCTCATCGGAAGACTGTTCGACGAAATCGGCTTTCGGGCGGTACAACGTGATCTCACGGCTGGCCTGGCCGACCATGCGGCCGGTCATATCGAAGACGCCTGCGCGGGCGCTGCCGGTTCCTACGTCTATTCCAATAAAATATGTCGCCATGTTTTTTCCCTTCGTAAAAATCTTTCGCTTATGATTTTCTGTTTTGCAGAGCGATAAACAGGATCAGAACGCAACCCCACAGCGTCATGGTCAGATAACTGCTGACGCCCATCAGGTTAAGGCCGCTCTCGAGCATTTGCAGGACGATCAACGCCAGTACCAGGCCGATGACCCGGCCAAACCCGCCGTCGGGATTAATTCCGCCAAGTACAGAAGCCAGAATGGTCACCAGCAAATAGGAGTCGCCATAGCCTGCTTTGGCCGAGTTGAATTTGGACATCATCAGCAGTGCCGCGCCCCATCCGAGCAGCGCGGAAAGCACATACACCGCGAGGGTAACTTTGTGGGTGTTGACGCCACTGAACCGCGTGGCCTGTTCGTTGGACCCCATCAGATAGAGGCTGCGTCCCAGCGTGGTATGTTCCAGTAACACCCACAACAGCAGCGCCACCAGCAGGAATAACAGCAGCGCCACCGGAATGCCAAGCAGGCTGCCGTTGCTGAGATACTGAATGGCTGCCGGGAAGCCGGAAATCACAGCACCATTGGTTAGCAGAATATTCAGCCCGCCAATCAGCGTCATGGTACCGAGGGTCGCCAGAATCGGCGAAACACCGATATAGGCGATCAGTGCGCCATTGAGCGCGCCAATGAGCACAGCGATGACCAGACCCGCGAGCATCGCCAGCGCGAAATATTCTGGCTGGTTCTGGTGCGCCACCAGAATGGCCGCCATCGCCAGCGAACAGGCATTGGCTCCGGCAATGACCGAAAGATTGATACCGCCGGTGAGCATGGTGATACCCATACCCAGCGCCAGCATGCCCAGAATCGGTAACTGAGAGGAGATCGACTGGAAATTGCCGACGCTGTAAAAACTGCCGCCCAGCGTGAACGAGAACAGCACGGCAACGGCGACGATGATCAATAACTGCAAGCGGATGATGTGATCGCCCGGAAAGAAGCGGTTTAAGGTTGTCATGTCACATTCCCTTTGCCAGTTTGCGTTTTTCATTCCACGCGGTGCTGCTGATGCTGACCAAAATGATCACGCCGCTGAAAACCTGATGCCAGTAAGATGAAATGCTCAGCAAGGTCATACCATTTTGCAGGAAGGCCAGCAGCATTACTCCCAGAATGGTGCCGGTCAGCGAGCCACGGCCGCCGGTCATGCTGGTGCCGCCTAATACCACCGCCGCCAGCACCGTCAGCTCATAACCCAGCAGGGAATTAGGCGCGACAGACTGGGTGATTTGCGCCTGAACCACGGCCGCTATACCCGCCAGCAATCCCATAAATCCGTATACATAAAAATGCAGTCGCAGGATGTTCAGGCCGAGACGCGACGCAGCGTCACGGTTGCTGCCCATGGCATAAATCTGGCGTCCCACGCGTGTGCGGTTCATCAACACGCCGGTGGCGATGATCACACCCAGCAAGCTAAGCAGCGGCAGAGTCAGGCCATAGTCGTAGCCGTCGGCGGCGGTAAAGGAGAACCAATTAATACCGTTCATAAACCAGTCGGGAAACCCGTATAACCAGGTGCCATTGGTGACATACACCAGCAGACCGTAAAACAGGTTTAACGTGGCAATGGTGATAATGATGGCCGGAACGCGCAGCCAGTACACCAGAAAACCGTTGACCAGCCCGAGCAGCAACCCGCTGCCCATCGACAGGGCAAATGCCAGTGGAAAGCTACCGCCGTGATGGATGATGTAACTGGCCATCACGTACTGACCGATTGAGGTGATGGCCGGGAAGGAGATGTCGATGCCCCCGGCAATTAACACCACAAACAGACCACAGGCCAGAATGGCGAGAATGGCGTAACTGGTGGCGACGTCAGTCAGATTACCAAGGGTCATAAATTCACTGGTGCCGACGCTTAAGCCAATCACCAGCAGCAGAATCAGTAATCCCAGCCAGAATTCGTGCTGGGAAAACAGTTTCGACAGAGATTTATTATC
Source organism: Pantoea endophytica (assembly GCF_002858935.1). Classification (GTDB taxonomy): domain Bacteria; phylum Pseudomonadota; class Gammaproteobacteria; order Enterobacterales; family Enterobacteriaceae; genus Pantoea; species Pantoea leporis. Next base: position 239,197 of record NZ_PJRT01000005.1, read on the forward strand.
CATTAATCACCTCCGCAATCTGCGCTTCGCTGCTTTGGTGCGGCGCGAATTCCGCTACCAGTTCGCCTTTGCGCATCACCAGCACGCGATGACTGTTGTAATAGGCTTCCGGAATTTCATCGCAAATCATCAGCACCGCCATGCCAGATTCCGCCAAATCGCGTGCGATGCGATAAATTCCCTCTTTGTTGGCAATATCTACGCCGACGGTCGGCGAATCGAGGATCAGAATATGGGGTCGCGTTGCTACCCATTTGGCGATGGCGATCCGCTGCGCGTTACCACCGGAAAGGGTTTTAACGGGTAACTGGCTATCCGAGACTTTGATGTTCAAATCACGGATCAGGTCTCTTACCACCGCTGCAGCTTTCTGATGGTCCATTAATCCTGCGCCGGTGTGCAGCTTGTCGAAAATGGACACCAGCGTGTTGTCATAAATGGATTGCTCCATGATCAGACCCTGCGTCAGACGGTCTTCTGAAACATAAGCAATGCCGTGACGGATGGCGTCGCGGTTACTGTGGAATTGCACCACATTGCCGTTAACGCGGATTTCTCCGCTATCTGGTTGGCTCATGCCGAACAGGCTCAGACAGAGTTCCGTCCGGCCCGAACCGAGCAGGCCAATAATCGAGGTGATTTCACCCTGGCGCAGCGCCAGTGAAATATTCTGATACTGACCTTTGCGGCTTAGTTGGCTGACTTCAAGGAGTGGCGTTACGTTGGCTGGCGCACGATGCGGCAGATGACTGTAGGTAAAACGTTGTCCGGTCATCAGGAATGCCAGTTCATTACTGTCGAGTTCGCTGGCCGGATAGGTGCCAACCAGTTTGCCGTCGCGCATCACGCTGATGCGATCGGCCACTTCCATCACCTCATCAAGACGGTGGCTGACAAACACCACGCAGATACCGGCGGCTTTGAGCTCATTCACCACGCGCAACAGACCATTCACTTCAGTACGAGTCAGCGATGCGGTCGGTTCATCCATAATCACCAGACTGGCGTCAGCGGCGATAGCGCGGCATATGGCGACTAATTGGCGATCGGCGATCGACAGCTTTTCGACTTTACGATCCGGATCCAGAGAGACGCCGACCCGTTGCATCGCTGCCACTGCTTTTTTGCGCATTGCCTCGCGATGTACCCAAAAATCTCCGCCTGGTAAATAACGGTGAATGGCAATATTTTCGGCTACCGACAGATTGGGAAATAAAGACAAATCCTGATAAATAACCTGAATGCCGTAATACGAAGAGAGCTGCGGCGTCAGAGTATGAAATAGTTTTCCGTCCAGCGTAATGGCCGCGCCTTTTTCCGGCTGATAAACACCAGAAATGACTTTAATGATGGTACTTTTGCCACAGCCATTTTGACCAGCAAGGCAATGCACTTCGCCTTTATTTAACGTCAGGCTGACATTGTCTAATGCTAGTACGCCGGGAAATTTTTTGCTGATTCTTTCAAGGCTGATAAAGGCCTCATAAGGGGCAGGGGACGTATTAAGCGTATTCATCACCGATCCTTAAGCATATCCTTTGTAATTCCAGTGGGCATTGGCTGCGCAATTTAGAGCTAATCAATGGGTTATGTTTGCGCATTGGCCGCTTTGCCCTGCTGGAATTATTTAGGGTATAAATTTTCATGTCTGATTCGAGATCTAAATACGGCACAACATACAACGCCGTATTTATTTCTCTTAGCCTGGTGTGGCGCTGGAGATAATCTGTCTCCAGAAAATACCTGAATTAAAAAGCCTGATCAGAATCCAAGTGATTTCGCATTCTCTGGTGTCACTTCCAGAATTTTATTAAAGCGAATGACTTTTTTATCCATATCTACGTCAGCTTTCCCCAGCCCTTCGATAGTCAGATCTTTGGTGACTTCTTTACCCTGCAACAGCTGATCAGCGACCGTTACTAAGGCATAGCCGGCATCTTTTGGATCCCACAGCAGCGCTTTCTTAATATCACCGCGCATTAAATATGGAGCAGCTTGAGCGGGCATAGCGATACCAACAACGGCGATTTTATTTTTAGCGCGTTTCTGTTGAACCGCCTGACCCGCACCAATCGGGCCGAGCGAACCGAAACCGATAATCCCTTTCAGGTCGGGATAGGTCTTCATTAAATCCAATGTGGTGGAGTATGACTTATCAATATTTTCTGCCACCGGCAGGCGAGACGTTAATTCATGCATATCCGGGTACTTTTCTTTCTGATATTTGATCGCAGCATCCGCCCACGCGTTATGCAGCGGCACAGTCAGGGATCCGACATAAATGGCGTACCCTCCTTTGCTACCCATATCTTTTGCCAGTTCGTCCATATTGACTTCAGCATATTTCTGGCTGTCGATGGTTTCGATATCCCATTGACCAATTTGCTGGTCCGGCGATTCATGGGTTAATACCACGATGCCCTGGTCACGCGCTTTCTTTAATACCGGCTCCAATACTTTGGCATCGTTTGGCACCACGATGATGGCGTCGACTTTTTTAGCAATCAAATCTTCAATCACTTTGACTTGCTGGGCCGGGTCTGGAGTGGAGCCGCCGACTTGATAAGCGTTGACATCCAGTTTTTGCGCGGCTTCTTTCACGCCGACTTCCATGCGGGTAAACCATGGAATGCCGGTGACTTTGGCGACCACGGCAATATCGTAAGGCTTAGCGGCGAAAGAGGGTGTTGTGAATAACATGCATGCTGAAACCACACATGCACTGACTAATGCGAGGTTAAATTTCATTGCGATACCTTTCTTATGATGTTTTGCAGTAGGGAGCGGACGGTTGGTATTCAATTCACACTCAGAGATTAACTGAAGGAGACACCGGTTTTCGCATGATTGTGATCAAAATGTGAACAATGCCCAGTTTTGTTAAATTTAAAGATTACTTGTGTTAATAAAAAGTAAATAAACACTCCTCCCTTTCCCGGCATCCCGAATTTCAGAGGTGATGGGGTGTTTCTATTAACAATTTATTTCCAATAAAGTAACAAAAGAGAAATATTTGACCGCGTCGTATCTTTCTTGCAGCGAAGAAGGCGGTGCCAGAAATTTTATTTGCACGGAATGTGAACAGCAGCGCATTCCTGGCGATTTTAAGATTCCGCAAACGACGTTTCCCGACCGACGTCATTTTCATCCTCACCGGATATGAGCCTTGTCACAAAATACGTATGACGTTTTTAGCCCTCAAAAAGTAACGCTAAGAAGTGAGGGGCTGTTAAAGGCCCGTTGCAGCTTGTTAATGAATTTGTTAACGCAGATTAATGCATCAAACGCATCAACCCATGAGTTTATTGCGCTTATATAGTTTGTTTTGCTCATCCAGTCTGCAGAAGCAGGCGCTGTAAAAGCGCTAATGACAAACTGGAGATAAACATGCATTCCTCTAACCTACCCATGACGGCCCGAACCCGATGCAGTGCGATACTGCGGGTGACTTCTGGCAACTTTCTGGAACAATTCGATTTTTTCCTTTTCGGGTTTTATGCCACTTATATCGCCCATACTTTCTTTCCGGCCAGCAGTGAATTTGCTTCGCTGATGATGACCTTTGCGGTCTTTGGCGCAGGGTTTTTAATGCGTCCGGTCGGCGCGATTGTGCTGGGCGCGTATATTGATAAAGTCGGCAGACGTAAAGGGCTCATTGTTACCTTGTCGATCATGGCGGCGGGGACATTCCTGATTGTTCTCATTCCGTCTTATCAAACGATTGGGCTCTGGGCACCCTTTTTAGTGCTATGTGGTCGCTTACTGCAAGGCTTCTCAGCGGGTGCAGAGTTAGGCGGCGTATCCGTTTATCTGGCAGAAATTGCCACGCCCGGCCGTAAAGGTTTTTACACCAGCTGGCAATCTGGCAGCCAGCAAGTGGCCATTATGGTGGCAGCGGCCATGGGCTTTGCACTGAATACGGCTATGGAAGAAAGCACCCTTCGCGAGTGGGGATGGCGTTTGCCTTTCCTGTTCGGCTGCCTGATTGTTCCGTTCATTTTTGTTCTGCGCCGTAAACTGGAGGAGACCGAAGCGTTCACTGCTCGCCGCAACCACCTGGCGATGCGAGACGTGTTTAAAACGCTGTTAGCAAACTGGCAGGTGGTTATCGCCGGAATGTTGATGGTCGCCATGACCACCACCGCGTTTTATCTGATCACCGTATATGCCCCTACCTTTGGTAAAAAAGTGCTGATGCTGAGCGCTTCTGACAGCCTGCTGGTGACTCTGCTGGTTGCGGTATCAAACTTCTTCTGGCTACCGGTTGGGGGAGCCCTGTCAGACCGCTATGGCCGTAAGCCTGTATTGGTGACCATGGCGATGTTAGCGCTGATGACTGCCTATCCGGCACTTAACCTGCTTGCTGAAGCACCCAGCTTTTCCATGATGCTGACAGTGCTGTTGTGGCTCTCCTTCCTTTACGGTCTGTATAACGGCGCCATGATCCCGGCATTAACAGAGATTATGCCGGTAGAAGTGCGAGTTGCAGGCTTCTCTCTGGCCTACAGTCTGGCTACGGCTATTTTCGGTGGATTTACGCCAGTCATTTCAACTGCACTGATTGAGTACACCGGCGATAAAGCTTCACCCGGCTACTGGATGAGCTTTGCTGCGATTTGTGCATTACTGGCCACCCTCTATTTATACCGTCGCAGCGCGTTATCACTTCAAACCGCTGGTTAGTTCAGGAATAACATCATGCAAAAAATACATCGTTCACTTCTCATTACGCTGTTAGTGAGTTCCGTTAGTTTTTCAGCGGCGGCCAAAGATGTCACCGTTATGATTTCGGGCGGATTTAAAGCGGCGCTGGAAAAACTGGCCCCACAATTTGAAGCAAAAAGCGGCGACAAGATCATTTTGATCTCTGGCCCCTCGATGGGGAGAACGCCTCAGGCGATTCCAGCGCGCCTGGCGCGCGGGGAGAAGGCGGATGTGGTGATTATGGTCGGTGATGCGCTAAAAAACCTGGAGAAGGATAACTGGCTTCAGCCGGGCTCGCGCGTTGAGCTAGCCGACTCTTCAATTGGTATGGTCGTTAAAGAAGGTGAGCCTAAACTAAATATTAAAACGGATGCAGATCTGCGTAATGCCCTTTTGCAGGCCAAATCTATTGCTTATTCTGACAGTGCCAGCGGCCGCTATGTCAGCAGCCAACTGTTTAAAAAACTGGGAATAGAAGACCAGGTAAAAACAAAAGCGCATAGGGTAGAGCGCATTCCGGTGGCATCCGAAGTGGCTAAAGGCACTTATGCCGTCGGTTTCCAACAAGTGAGTGAATTGCTACCTGTGCCGGGCGTCACCTTTGTGGGTGAACTGCCTGAAGATGTGCAATACGTTACCCGCTTTGCCGGTGCGGTGACCGCCAAGGCAACAAACGGGCATGAGGGCAAAGCGTTACTCAACTTCCTCTCTTCGGCTGAGGCGCAAGATACTGTGCGCGCTACCGGATTGCGATCGGTGACGGCTGAACGGCCGGTTAAACAACACGATACTGTTCAGTGATCAGCTTCTCTAACTCAGCTGCAATGTAGGATTGCATACGGCCACTGCGCCTGATCAGGCCAACCGTACGCTTTACCACCGGCTCAGTGAGTGAAAGGTGTGTGAGTACTGAATGCTCTGACATCGGCATCGACATAGCGGGTACGGCAGCCATGCCGATACCCGCTTCAACCATACCTAGCATGGTGGTCACATGACGGGTTTCGCAGATACTGGGGCGCTCAGGAACGATGTGATCCAGCATCTTATCAAGTAGATGGCGGTTACCGGAGGTCTTATCCAGCTCAATGTAATCCTGCTGATAAAACTCTCGCCAGGTCAGGTTTTTTTTATTGGCTAATGGATGATCCCGCCTGCAGGCCGCCACGTAGACATCGCTCGTCAAGGGTATAAATTCGATAGTGGTTTGCAGATCTCTGGCAAAACAGATGCCAAAGTCTGCCTGACCACTGGCCACTGCTTCAATGACGTTTCCAGCGCTACTATCAATGATTTTCACACGCACCCGTGGATAGCGTGTCTGGAAACGGCGGATAACATCGGGCATAAAATAGTAGGCTGCCGAGGGCACAGTGGCAACGGTGACCAGCCCTATACGATCCTGACTCACCTTATTAATATCCGCTAATACCAGTTCAACATTCGCCAGCAGCTGGTCTGAGCGTTCAGCAAAGGTCCGTCCATACAGTGTCAACGTGACACGCCGGGTCGTTCTGTCGAACAACTTGATCCCTAACGCGGATTCCAGCTTTTCTATCCTACGACTCAATGCTGACTGTGAAAGGCAGATGGACTCAGCGGCAAGCCGAAAATTACTGTATTCAACCAGCGCACGGAAGGCATAAAGATCGTTGAGGTCAAAGTTTACAGGCATAGCAGCAGACAGTCCTTTGGAGCTAGCGGGTGTTCAAAGGGCAATGATAGCCACATTATTGATTACGGTAACCACGTCTTACCTACAAATGTTATTACTTCTCATGTTGGCAAATAATTTTGCCATGCAATGGTCATTATTTCCCCGCCAGCATTTCTGGCAGCGTGCTGCGTTGCCGGAACCACGCGGCAAAAAAGCCGACGATAATGCAAAACTCGGCAATATCTCCGCCGTAATACATCCACTGCGCAGCCTGCTGAATTTCTTCAGCGCTGGCTAAGGTTCCACGTGGGTATCCGAAGCCGTACATCAACTTCGCGAGAATAGCGTGAGCGGCAGTAGCAAAAAAAATTGCCGCCAGACGCACAGTTCTCGATGGACGGTGAGGCGCGGGATCGGGCCCGGCGACAGACCAGGTAAACAGGTAGCCGGAGAGGACAAAATGCAGATGCAGGAAAATAAACAGGGCAGGAATGGCCATGCTCAACGCATATAACGGAGTGAGATAAAGAAGATACATCCCGCCAATATCCAGCGAAGCAGCGGTAAATGGATGGATTAAAAAGCGTATCGGGCGGGTGCGGAGAATAGTCATCATAGCGCGCGCCCACTGTGCGGATAGAGTGCGTAATATCAGTGAGCCGGGCGCCCCAAACACCAATCCGAGAGGTCCAAACATTCCAAGAAACAGATGCTGCAACATATGACCGCGTAAGTCATGATGCGCCCAGTTAGCCAAAGGCGGCAGCATGGATGCCACGATCATGACGATGCCGGCGGTAAAGCTGGCCATGCGCCAGGCGCTCCAGTGGGCAACCCGCCGTAAACGGACAGCGGCGATCAAATAAAAAAAGAGAATGACAGCAGGAGCTATGACCAAAAGAATAAATAGCGCGACTGAATGGGGCATCGCCGCAGGATGCATCATGGGATCCACGGATCAAACTTCCGTTTTAGCGGATAGAGCAGACCGCGCGTGACGATAAATCAGCAAGCCTGCCACCAATAACAGCACAGCAGACAGATTCCAGATGAGGTCATAAAGCAGCACGTTATCAACATAGCGGATCTGATGCAGCCTGAGCAGCTTGTGATCAACAATTCCATCAAACAGTTGAAAAGCCCCCAAACCCACAATGAATCCTGCCCATGCTGCCGCGCGGTTGAGTTTTCCACGGCTTCGCAGGTCCGCAAACATGAAAAAACCAAGCACGAAAAGAATCAGCTCGCCTGCGTGCAATAATCCATCTGAAAGCAGGCTAAACGCGGGTGTGCCCCAGTCAAAGAAGTGATGCCAGGCCAGAATCTGATGAAATACCACTTCATCAATTGCCGCCATCATACCGATTCCCAATGGAAGGGTGGCTATGAATGAACGTTTCAGATCGGGTTGAGGACTGGAATTCAAAGTTGGCACTACGTTCTCCGGGTAAAAGTTAAATTTCACTTAAGAAGCGTAGATGATAATTCCCGCAGCCCGGCCAATTTACGCCAGCGTTATGTCGGGCAGGGCGCACGACATTACCGAAAGCGGTTTTTCAGAGATTCCGCTGAGATTGTGATGATAGCAATCAGGCCTTGAAGCGATGAGAAATTGTGACCAAAATATCCACTGGTCACTCATCGTTTACATCAGCTCACCGAGCAAAGTTGAAATATGACAGAGAAAAAAACTACCGCCGCCACGCGTGGGCCTTCCGACCACACCATCCGCGATCAGATTGTGGCTGCCGCCATGGAGTACTTTAGCCATTACGGCTTTGAGAAAACCACCGTATCCGATCTCGCGCGATCAATTGGCTTCTCAAAAGCCTACATTTACAAGTTTTTCGGTTCTAAGCAGGAAATCGGTGAAGTCATCTGCGCCAATTGCCTTACGGATATCACGGAAAGGCTGAACGCTGCGCTGGAGCAGTCACCTTCCGCCACGGAAAAAATAAAGCAGCTGTTTCAGACGCTTGCTGTGGCAGGCTGCGAGCTGTTCTTCCGCGAACGTCGGCTGTATGACATCGCCGCCGCTTCCTCGCGTGAGCACTGGCCTGCTGCTGTGCAATATGAGGATTCCCTGCGTGAAATCGTGCTCGCCATCCTGCGCGCAGGACGCACTGCCGGGGAATTTGAGCGTAAAACGCCGCTGGATGAAACGGCCGCCGCCGTCTATCTGGTACTCAGACCTCTTGCCGATCCACTTCAATTGCAATCCTCACTTGATACGGCCGGAGAAGATGCAAGCCAATTGGCTGCATTAGTACTTAGAAGTCTCGCTCCGTAGTTTGTGACCATTGACATAATTGGTCACTAGTCAGAGAATGGCGTCCTCATACTTCCCTTGAGTAAGGTAACCCATGCTCCGGCATCTCCCTTTGTTGTCCGTCATCTGCCTGCTGCCGGTCATTCTGACTGGTTGCGGCGAACCTCTATCAGCCGCTGACGATCCGCGCTCCCGGCCGCCACTCATCAGGACGGCGACCGTCGAGCCTGCGGCGGGTCAATCTCGCGTTTTTACCGGCATTGTGGCCGCACGTTTTCAGAGCGACCTGGGTTTTCGCGTGTCGGGCAAGGTGCTTGAGCGTCTGGTTGATAAGGGGCAAAGCGTCAAACGCGGCCAGCTGCTGATGAGGCTCGATCCGGCTGATCTCGCGCTGCAGGTCCGCGCTGCGGAGGGTGCGGTAAACGCCGCCCAGGCACGCGCGCGCCAGACCGGCGATGATGAGAAACGCTATCGTGGATTGGTGGGTTCTGGCGCGGTCTCTGCATCCTCTTACAGTCAAATACGTGCAGCGGCAGATGCCGCGCGTGCCGATCTGAGCGCCGCGCAGGCGCAGGCACGCGTGGCGCTCAACGCCTCGCAATATGCCGTACTGAGTGCTGATGCCGATGGCGTGGTGGTGGATACGTTGGCCGACCCAGGTCAGGTGGTTAGCGCCGGTCAAACGGTTGTGCGCCTCGCCCGCGCCGGTCAGCGTGAGGCGATGGTCAGTCTGCCGGAGACATTGCGCCCGCAGGTGGGATCGCCGGCTACAGCCATCCTGTATGGCAGTGGGATCGAGAATGATGCCAGGCTGCGCGAGTTGTCAGATTCGGCGGATGCAGCAACCCGCACCTACGAAGCACGCTATGTGCTGAGCGGTGCCGCAGCCGGTGCTCCGCTGGGTTCAACCGTAACCCTGCGTATCCCGGAATCTGCGGCGACGCCAGAATCCTGGTCAGTACCGCTCAGTGCGGTGTGGGATGCGGGACGTGGTGCTGGCGTCTGGCTGGTGGAAGGCAAACCCGCCAAAGTCACCTGGCGTGCCGTGACGCTGCTCGGCATCAGCGACGACAGTGCGCGCGTGTCGGGTCCGCTTCAGAGCGGGGAACAGGTAGCCGCGCTGGGCGCACACCTGCTGCATGAAGGTGAAGCCGTCCGCATCGGAATGCCTGGGTCGCAAGGAGCCACGCCATGAGCCGCAACCGCTTTAACCTCTCGGCGCTGGCGGTGCGTGAACGATCGGTCACGCTGTTCCTGATCATTCTCGTTACGGTCGCTGGCGTAGTGGCTTTTCTGGGTCTGGGAAGAGCGGAAGATCCCCCGTTTACCGTCAAGCAGCTGACGGTGATCACCGCCTGGCCTGGCGCCACCGCGCAGGAGATGCAGGATCAGGTGGCTGAGCCGCTGGAGAAGCGGCTGCAGGAGCTGAAGTGGTATGACCGCACCGAGACCTATACTCGTCCCGGAATGGCATACACCATGCTTTCCCTACAGGACAGCACGCCACCTTCTGAAGTGCAGGAGCAGTTTTACCAGGCACGCAAAAAGCTCAGCGATGAGGCGCGCAACCTGCCGGCGGGTGTGATCGGGCCGATGGTTAACGATGAATTCTCGGATGTGGTTTTTGCCCTCTATGCACTGAAAGCAAAGGGTGAACCGCAGCGATTTCTGTCTCGTGATGCCGAAAAACTTCGTCAGCAGCTGCTACACGTTGCGGGCGTAAAAAAAGTCACCATTACCGGCGAGCAGGCAGAACGTATTTATGTCTCCTTTTCCAGCGATCGCCTCGCTACGCTGGGCATTACACCGGAACAGATATTTAACGCCCTGAACGGGCAAAATGCCCTGTCACCCGCCGGTTCGATACAAACGCGCGGGCCCGAGGTGTTTATCCGCCTCGACGGTGCGCTGGATACGCTCGAAAAAATCCGCAACACACCGGTCGTCTCCGGTAATCACACGCTACGGCTTGTCGACGTGGCCAAGGTCGAACGTGGCTATGTCGATCCGCCCGATTTTCTCATCCGTAATGAGGGTGAACCTGCACTGATGTTGAGCGTGGTAATGAGGGAAGGCTGGAACGGTCTTGAGCTGGGTAAGGCGCTGGAACAAGAGGTCCGAAATATAAATAGCGACATGCCGCTGGGCATGACGCTCACCAACGTTTCCGACCAGGCGGTTAACATCAGTTCGGCTGTCGATGAGTTCATGGTGAAGTTCTTCGTGGCTCTGCTGGTGGTGATGGTGGTGTGCTTTGTCAGCATGGGCTGGCGCGTTGGCATCGTGGTTGCTGCCGCGGTTCCGCTGACGCTTGCCGTGGTATTTGTGGTGATGGCCGCCACGGGAAAAAACTTTGACCGCATCACGCTGGGTTCACTTATCCTCGCACTGGGTTTACTGGTTGATGACGCCATCATTGCGATAGAGATGATGGTGGTGAAAATGGAAGAGGGCTATGACCGCATCAAAGCATCGGCCTACGCCTGGAGCCATACAGCCGCGCCGATGCTGGCCGGCACGCTGGTAACCGCGATCGGCTTCATGCCCAACGGCTTTGCGCAGTCCACCGCCGGTGAATACACCAGCAATATGTTCTGGATCGTGGGGATTGCCCTGATTGCCTCGTGGGTGGTGGCAGTATTGTTTACCCCTTATCTGGGCGTGAAGATGCTGCCCGACATCAAGCCGGTAGTCGGTGGCCACGCGGCAATCTATAACACCCGCCATTACAATCGCTTCAGACGACTGCTAACCAAAGTCATCGCGCATAAGTGGTGGGTGGCAGGCGCGGTGATTAGCTGCTTTGTGCTGGCCATCATGGGCATGGGGCTGGTGAAAAAACAGTTCTTCCCAACCTCCGATCGTCCTGAGGTGCTGGTTGAAGTGCAAATGCCTTACGGCACCTCAATAGAGCAGACCAGCCAGACCACGGCGCGAATTGAGCACTGGCTGAAAAAGCAAAAAGAAACCCGCACGGTAACCGCGTATATCGGGCAGGGTGCGCCGCGTTTCTATCTGGCGATGGCCCCGGAATTGCCGGATCCCTCTTTTGCCAAAATCGTGGTGCTGACCAACGGCGAGCACGATCGCGATGCGCTGAAGCAGCGTCTGCGACAAGCGGCAGCAGATGGGCTCGCGCCTGAAGCGCAGGTGCGCGTAACACAGCTGGTTTTCGGTCCCTATTCGCCTTATCCGGTCGCTTACCGGGTGATGGGTCCCGATCCAGACGTACTGCGCCAGCTGGCCGCGAAAGTGAAAGTACTGATGCAGGCCAGCCCGATGATGCGTACCGTCAACACCGACTGGGGTTCACGCGTGCCGGTAATGCATTTCAGGCTGGATCAGGATCGGCTGCAGGCGATGGGGCTAACGCCTGCCGGAGCGGCTCGTCAACTGCAGTTCCTACTGAGCGGGGCATCTATCACGGCGATTCGTGAAGATATCCGATCTGTGGAAGTGGTTGGTCGTGCAGCCGGAGAGGTGCGCCTCGATCCCGCGCGCCTTGACGCTCTGACGTTAGCCGGAGCCGATGGGCAGCGCATTCCACTCTCGCAACTCGGTGAAATCGACATCCGCATGGAAGATCCGCTGCTGCGCCGCCGCGACAGAACGCCAACCATAACGGTGCGCGGCGATATTGCTGACGGATTGCAGCCACCGGATGTCTCAAGTGCGTTGAGCCGGGAACTTCAGCCATTAATCGCGTCACTGCCGCCGGGGTACCGTATTGAACAGGCGGGCTCGATTGAGGAGTCGGGTAAAGCGACTAAAGCGATGCTGCCGCTGTTCCCAATTATGATTGCCCTGACGCTGCTGATCATCATCCTGCAGGTGCGTTCCATGGCAGCGATGGTGATGGTTTTTCTGACCGCGCCGCTCGGGCTGGTTGGCGTTGTGCCCATGCTGCTGCTATTCCAGCAGCCCTTTGGCATCAATGCACTGGTTGGGCTGATCGCGCTGTCAGGGATTCTGATGCGAAATACGCTGATCCTGATCGGACAAATTCATCAGAATGAGCGGGAAGGCCACGATCCTTTCAAGGCTATCGTTGAGGCAACGGTGCAGCGCGCCCGGCCGGTTCTGCTGACAGCGCTAGCGGCGATTCTGGCATTTATTCCACTGACGCACTCCGTGTTCTGGGGCACGCTGGCTTACACGCTGATTGGCGGGACGCTGGGCGGCACTATTATGACGCTGGTGTTTTTACCGGCGATGTATGCCATCTGGTTCCGTGTCAGGTAGGCTAATGCTGAAAAAAATCCCCGCCTGGAGCGGGGAAGGAAGTATGAACAATATGCAAAGACTCTCGCACGCTGTGCGTGCTGTGTGTAACCTTCGTACCAAGTATGAAGCGATAAAAGAGTAGTAGCAGTATTTAACGCCTGCAACTCAGGTCCACAAATAAAAATGAAAAGGCTCGGGCACGAGGCCTTTATCACTTCAATCATCACAGTAATGGTCTGGTAGACAGTCCTGAAATCACTGCCTGGCTTCGTTTATCCTCGTCAGTAAAACCCGAGCGTTACTTATCAACGTGGTCTTTTAAAAATGAGAAATCGATTAATAAATGGCATTTATTTGGAATGGCCAAATAAAAATTATCAATATTCTTGATGATTGAGTCCATAAATAACCGAAGCGGTTTCATTTTGATAAAGATGCAATTTAAATGACTGTAATAGGAGCTAAAATAAAAAAATATAACCCGTGCATTTTTTTTAATCTCCTATAAATTGACCCAGCGGTACTCTCCGCACGTAACGAATGATGCTTTGCATCGCCTCTGAAAGCGTTAGAGATTTCCACTTTCAGAGGTCATTTTTTCCTGCCATAAAAGTCCAATCCTTTTTACTTGCCCTATCTCATATTAAATATTCATCAATTCACGCCAATAAAGCTGTACAACATTGCGATCATTGTATAAGTTTACTGCATGACGATCTGATTAAATTATGAACACGTGAGGTTTCCTTGCAACAGAACCTGGGAAAATGCCATTCAGTAAATGATATTGCAGCGTTTTTCAGCCGCATCTCTCTCTCTTCTCAACACTAAATGTTGAACAGAGAGTGATATGAAAAATCACCATGAACAAAAGTTGAGTGATCTTCTCATCGGCGAGGCGGTAATAGCATTGCTGCGCGAAAAAGCCGGCATCTCGCGACGTGCGCTCCTCTCGAAACTTGAATGGATGCTGAAAGCCGAAAAGGATGAAGAACGCGCGCGCGCAATACTTCTCGCTATGCAGGATGTTAAGAAAGAAATTGCCGAGAGTGAATCCCCTAAAGTTGAAGACCGGGAGCACATGGCAAATTTTGATATAGACAAATTCGGTAATGACGACTCAACCCGACATTAACGCCGGCTAAGGGCTTAAGTGCGTGGAAGAGAGACAAAAATGCGCAACTCAGTAAGGATATTTTATGCAGCAGAATACTATCGAGTCAGACCTGCAGAGTTATTTACACAGCACCGGTGACCAGTATGCACAGGAAAAAGAAGTCATTGGTATCATCGTAAAGTCATTGATCGCAGAGAGAGGAAGAGTGACGAACAAGGCCATCATCATGAGTCTGATAGCGGAGCTGGAGAGTGCGACAGATATTGAGCAACTCGATGTGCTGCGCAACTGCCTTGAAATCGTTGTAGGCCGTACGCCTAATGATGATGATTAATAAAACAAACTATTCTATTTGCCTATCAGCGGGGAGAGTTGTGTCAATTCCCCGCTTTTCTGACCGCTACATCCATATTAAAAATACTGATCCTCATGTCCCTGAGACTTTACTCACCAGTAAAAAAATGCCCAACGTTCTTCTTCACCCGGAGTAAAGCCCACCACCATCTTCAACGCGTTGAGTAACGCGTCAAGTTGCAACGGGTCCGTGGTATTTTCAATTTCCGAGATGAAGTACAAAATAATGGCGCTATTGGAGACACTCTTACCCTGACTCTCAAGCGTCTGGATGGCGGAGTCAATCAGTGTCTTCTCCGCAGAAAGGTTGTCACCTGCGTTTTGGAGATAGTCAGTAATGTCTATTTCGCGGGACGTTTGCTGTGCGCTTTGTTGCATTTTCTCTCCTTGTGATCAGATATTTCTGCGGCAACGTTTGAAAGATGTTTACGCTATTGCGTTGGGTGTTGGCTAAACAAACCCATGCTTTCTGGGCTATTTACCCAGTTAAAAGTCATTCAAAACTAAATTTAGCGCATATTTCTGTTATGGCACGCCTTTCATGGATAAAAATCCATTAATGAGCGGTTTAAAGCCTGAATCCCTTCGACGGGATCGTGACTGGCTTATCTCGCCAACAGATAAAACTTAGCGATCAAACAGCATGCCGATTAATGTCTGATAATGGCGTTCTTCTTCTTGAGTGGCTGCGACTTCGAGACGTCTTAACAGTTTAGTGCAGATAGCCTTACGATTAAGGTTCTTGCCTGCCCGAAGGATTTCGACAACAATTTGACCTAGCGTTTCTTGCTGAGTTGGCGCGCTTGCTTTGCTAAAATAATGTGCAATATCGCTGGCTGTATCGGGAAATTTAGAAACACTCTGACGCATGCGAACCTCGTAAAAGTTGGGATAGTCGATTCTGTCTGAACATAAAGTTAGACAATCTTTTAAAACTTGTACAGGATTAATTTATCTGTACAGATTTTCTTTTCAAGCAAAAGATGCTTATCCTTTTTATTCAGGTAGTTATGTTTGGTTGTAAGATCAGCTGTCGGGTTCTGGTTGTTGAAGATAAGGGTAAATTTGTACAAAGAGAGAGGAGGCGATTAACTGGAGGAGGGGGTATTGAAAGGTTCAGGGAATGAAGTCTGTTTAACTCACTTACTTATCGACATAATGCGGAGCGCCCTGAGGCGCATCCTTAACCTGAATCAACGTTAGTCACCCATTAACGATCATTGTTGATAGCGCGTAAATGTCTGGATGCTGAAAGCCAACGTAGCTCTTCGCGGTTTCGTGGGGAGGTTTCGACAAAGGCTTTTAGCCAGCGTCTGGCGTCGGCTATCTGAGCAAGTCTATTGTCGCTGGCATCGCCTTCGGCCATGGTGCCCAACTCAATGATGAGGGAGTGAATGTTGATTTCCTTCTGACTCACAGCAAGATTAATCACTGCCTCGCCAATAATGATATGGCCTTGTTCTTCGTCATGAAATAACACTGCGTTTCCTCCAATATTTTCGATTACCGTAAGAATAGTGTAGTAACAAACGTCCTTAAGGTCTTTAAGATTGTTTAGAGATTTCGGTTTATCAAATTATGCATGTTAATGTTGCTGCTCAACTTGCTGATAATTATCTTAAATTATGCCAGATGTAAACGCATTGCTTAATGATAAAGAAAAGTCTCAAATTTCGAGGGAAAATAATGAAATCGTTTTCAAGACAAAACTTGCCTCAATTAATGAAGATTTTGATACGTAATTTGGGAATGGGAAATGAATATTGCCAAATGACCGGTGGGGATTAATTAAGGAAGGGGAGAGTGTCGTCCCTGACATTTTCTCCAGCCGGTACACGTTAAACGCGACCGTTGAGGTCATCTTCGTCGTCGTCTTCCGGCCAGAGCCGGACTACGTCCTTAGGCGTCAGTTCGTTTCGTCGTTCAAGCCTGCAAGCGTCTGCAGGTAAGGCACATTATGGACAGCGCGATCGGGCTCTTCGAAACTCTTCAACCATTTTGTGGCTTCAGAAATATCAGACAACCTTGCCTTGCTGCCGCCTGCATTTGCCATATGTTCCAGTTCGTCAATCAGCGATTTTACGCTGACAACTCTCTGTCCCAAGGCAATACTCAGTGCCGCTTCGCCAATAATGACGTAGCCTTTCCCGTCGTGTTGAAAAGACATTAACCATCCTCCATTTTCACGTTTATGACAACCTCGACTTAAACTGTAGGCGCTATGACGGATTTAGCTAAAGGTTAATTCCTAAAAGTCATGAAATCTTAGATTTATATATTTTCTAAGTGACTGTTCACTGCCGTTATTAGGTGCTAATGCAGGGTGATATTATGTACAACTTTGCATGAAAGAGGTTTAATGTTAAAGGCGTTAAGCGCTTTTCAATGATGGATATTAACTCGGTGAAATAATGGGAAGGCACTACAAAAAGGGCTGATATATTTAATTCTAAAGTAATCCGTGAACAGCTGTATAAATATGAAAGCGCAAGGATGCAATAAAATCCTTTGCAGGTAACGATATTGGTTTCGTTACATTTACGGATAGCCAGCTTATTACGCGGAAGTTGGCGGACACCAGCTGCATATTATGCACCGCGCTGTTATATCTTGAGCCCCCACCCAGCCATAGCGTATCCACAAGACGTGCGTCTGTAGAACTTTCAGGGACTGCCCCGATGTATAGGTTGCCCGAGTAGCAACTGATAACCATAGACGAATGTGTTCAGTGCTCAGTCAGAGTGATAAGTTTCCACTATTAGGTCTAACGGGATGCGGCAGAAAAAGTGTCTCAGAACTGATGCCTAAAGGTCATTCAGCAGTTTGTAGATCTCATTTACAACCTGCAGGGTTGCGTGTTCGATCATCCCTTCATTACGACATAAAACCCAGCCGTGTTCTGCAACGGCTCGCTCGAACGACTGAGTACAAGCGACATGATCTTCCAGCTTATGCACCACCGTACTACTCAACCCGCGCGTTCTGGCCGCAGCCCTTGCCCATGAAATTTCAGGCGCAGTAACAACCCCGACATGCAGGTCCGGCGCTTGCACGTTTCGATCAATGTTTAACTGTAAAATCTCAGCAAATGGAACCATCCGGCGAAACGCGGCATCCGACGGGTACCAGCGATCCATCAAAATGATGCTGTTCGGTGGCTGTTTAGTCAGCACATGTTGGGAAATCCATGCACGGCTATCAGCAAAGCGCGCACAAACTTCCCGCTCTAAAACCATGGAGGGATTTCTGGCCAGCCTGTTCACCAGAGCCATTGTTTCTCTCCTGAAGGGGTCGCTTTTTTTCTCGCAAAGCCGGATTACCTTAATGTTATCTGACCTGAGTACTTTCGTAATGGCTTCCAGTAGCGTGGTTTTACCGACGCCTTTGGGTCCATCCAGAGAAACAAACAGTGGACGGCTCATAGTCGAAATGACGGGTGATGTAGTGTTTGTGTGAAATTCAAATCGGGCAAAAGCATCCTATTTCCTTCTTATTAACCGGTGTCCACTTTCTACGTCCGGTGAAGCTGTCTGGCGCGTCAGCGTGAACTAAATGAAAGGCTCTCATAACAGACACTGATGGACATTGTGGCAATGGCTTTAAGTTACGAGTCTCATTTTCTGATGGTAAATTCATTTAAGGTCAATGCCCATATGTTGCGATCTACACGATGGAGTTTAGGGGATCCGATTAGCAAAAGGAAAACTTCTCTCTGTACGCTTGTTATTTAAGCAGAGAGGCGTTAATGGGCAGCTTTGAGCGAGCAGCGGACGTTTAAAAGTAAAAATTTAAAAAAAAGCTGATTTTTATGTTGTCGCCTGTTAGCCTGGAAAAATGCAGCAACCGGCTCAGTACAATCTCACCCACTCATTATCATCACTTCCAATTTTTAGGTGGGATTACGTTCGCCATTTCCCGCCAGTAAAATGGGCCTTAACGAACAAACCATTGAGGTAAATATGGACTTCGACACAGTGGCAACTTCAGCAAAACCAACCCTGCATCTTTTATGCGGAAAAATTGCATCAGGCAAATCCACATTATCTGCAAAATTAGGTACTTTACCTGGCTCCGTAATTGTTAGTGAGGACAACTGGCTGGCTGCGATCTATGAAAATGAAATGCAATCATTGGCGGATTATATTCATTGTTCTTCAAAGCTCAGAAGGGCTATGAAGCCCCACCTGGTGGCACTACTCAAAGCGGGTTTATCCGTTGTTCTGGACTTTCCGGCAAACACACGGGCACAGCGTGAATGGATGATGAGTATTATTAAGGAGTCAGGTGCTGATAATCGTCTGCATTATTTGAACGTATCTGATGAAGTCTGCAGAGCCCGGTTACACGCCCGTAACGCAGAAGGTACGCACGACTTTGCAGCTACAGATCAACAGTTCAATACCATTACGAGTTATTTCTCAGAACCTACAGTTGACGAAGGGTTTGAAATTATCGAATACCTCTAAATGCATCATCCGCACTTAAGCCACCATTGAGTAGCTTTATTGTGTTCCCAAAATTGATGGCACTGATGATGCCTTAATACAGACAGCCTCCGCTTCTGGCCAAAGTGGACAGCGTTTAACGCTGTCCGGCATGAGTGATGCGAGGTATCTCATAACTAATATCTGGTGATATCTTATAGTTTCCACGCTTCATCATCCAAAGCGACAAGGTAATTTATATCAACAATGCATGTAATGTCCCTTTTATCACCTTGTTTCTAATTACTTCTAAGCCCATCAATTGCCATAGTCGGAAGTATCAATACCGATTTTACGCTGGTTTGAATTCGTTCGATGATTGCTTCTCGAGGGCCATTTATCCATTCATCACTCATATAAAATTTTTCCTGAGACGCTTTCATATGTTCAACATCATCAAATGCCCGAATCAGAAAGTAAGAATCCTCATCATGAATCGAGTTGCCAAATGCAATGATGTCGATACCCGCTCCACGATGGAGAGGAGCACTTATTTCAACCATGATTGTATGGAATTCTCGTCCAGTGCCTGGCTTCAGAATGTACTGCAATAACTCGACTGCTCTCATTAATTTCATTCCCTTGGTTTACGTTAGATACCTGGATTAGCGGTAACTTCCTAGCTATGCACATAATCAAATTGTACTAAATATAACCATCAAAGTTACGCTTAAAAAGATTTTCGTAAACAAGCAATTCTAACATCGTTGTTTTTACAGCTCTTCGCTTGTGGATAAGGCAAAAAACCTACCTCATTTTTTTTCGATTCAAAACCGTAATCTTCTATGCAGAGTTGGGCTTGAGCTGTGCGCCAGATACTGGCTAATGCCACATTCGATCCAAGTAAAGTCGCATAACCACCGACGTACATTACCTGCATTGCAGCTTTAACGACTGGAAGGCGCTGCCACTACGTAAATTCCGCTGGCGAGCATTTTATTCACTACGCAAACCTTAGTCACACCAATTTCAGGCAATAAAAAACCCGCACGAGGCGGGTTTTTTTATTATCAGCGGTGCTTATCTGCTCAGACTATTGTCTTCATCGCTATTGTAAGCGCTGCTGATAATGAGCGCGGCTTACAGCGGAGTAACGTTGCCCGCTGCTGGGCCTTTGGCGCCATTTTCAATGGTGAAGGAAACTTGCTGACCTTCATCAAGAGTTTTGTAGTTGTCGCTCTGGATAGCAGAGAAATGGACGAAAACATCCTTGCTGCCATCGTTAGGAGTGATAAAGCCAAAACCTTTATCAGAGTTAAACCATTTTACTAAACCAGTCATTTTGTTAGACATAGATAATTCCTTAATTGATGAGCCACTTGTAGCGGCGAAAATTGGCCTGAAGTGAAAGATTTACTTATTGGGCACTTAGGAGGAGGCTCTCGAAGAAGGATATCTAGGGATAACACTTGAACTGAGGACTGCTTTATTAAAACTGCTTTCATAAGGTCTGTGTTCCAAACCGATGACGCATTAAGACATAGCGATAATAATTTAGCAACGAATATGTTTATTTATTTTAACCATTTAAAGACCTGGACGGCTGAACGGCCGGTTACGCTTCATCTTTGGCTGCGCTTTGCCGCGCCGATTATCACAAGGTGGTTTGTTATCTGCGTGGTGATGCTACTTATAGCAATAACAAGCAACTATAATCTCACCGGTTAAGTGGCTTGATCTGCTTTGTGAGCACATCAGCTTTTCCACTCCTTTTCGCGGCGGTGAATTTCAGAGGCATACATGATGCGTACTCTTCAGACGGCCTGGTTGCTTACTCTGGCCCTGTTTGTCTGTCCCGCCTCGGCGGCCAACACGATCAGCGATGGCTGGGAATGGCTCAAGCAGGACGTTTCACAAACCTGGCAGGAACCGCAGTATTACGATCTCTATCTGCCTTTCATCAGCTGGCATGCCCGTTTTGCTTACGATAAAGATAAAACCGATAACTACAATGAAACGCCATGGGGCGGCGGGTTGGGCGTCTCGCGCATCAATGAAGACGGTAACTGGAGCGCGCTCTACGCGATGGCGTTTAAAGATTCCCATAACGAATGGCAGCCGATCATTGGTTATGGCTGGGAGAAAGGCTGGTATCTGGATCAATCGCGTGATTTTCGTCTCGGACTTGGGCTAACCGCCGGTATCACCGCGCGCGATGACTTCGCCAATTACGTGCCGCTGCCTATCGTGCTGCCGCTGTTCTCCGCTGGTTATAAACGTTTCAACGTGCAGTTCACCTATATTCCCGGCACTTACAATAACGGTAACGTGCTGTTTGCCTGGGTTCGCTATGCCTTCTGATTCCGCCAACGCGTTGCATAAAGATCGCATCAGCAAAGTGCTCAAGCGCGTAGCGTTAGGCTTGCTGGTTTTGCTGGTGATGTTCCTGGTGATCCGTGGTTATCAATCCGAACAGGGACCGCCGCTGCATCGCTGGCATACGTGGTCGGCGGATGAAATGTCGGTGGATGAGATTGATCGCGCCAGCTTCGCGGATTATCTGACGCGTGAAGCAGCGATTTTCCACGACATGAAGCTCAACGTGACCGACCAGCTCAGTGACGATGAGAAAACGGCGCTCAACCGCTTTAACGCGCAAAGCCCGGTTTATCCGGCGCGATTCGACACCGACTGGAATCGCTCTTATATCCTCGAGCCGGAAGGAAAAGCGAAAGGTGCGGTGGTGCTGCTGCATGGATTAACCGATTCGCCGTACAGCATGCGCTATCTGGCGCAGGCGTATCAGCAGAAGGGTTTTGTGGCGGTAGTGCCGCGGCTGCCGGGACACGGCACGGCGCCCGGTTCGCTCACCAAAGTTGACTGGCAAATGTGGATGGCGGCAACCCGCTTAGCGGTGCGCGAAGCGACACGCCTGGCGGGTAGCAACGTACCTTTGCATCTGGTTGGATACTCGAACGGCGGCGCGCTGGCGGTGAAATACAGCCTCGATACCTTGCAAAATAACGCGCTGCGCAAGCCGCAGCAGCTGGTATTGCTGTCGCCGATGATTGGCGTCACCGCCTATGCGCGGTTTGCTGGCTTAGCCGGCTGGCCCGCTATCATTCCCGGCTTCGCCAAAGCGGCGTGGCTGAGCATCATCCCCGAATACAATCCTTTCAAGTACAACTCGTTCCCGGTGCGCGCGGCGCGGCAATCGTGGCTGCTGACTCAGGCGATGCAGGATCAGCTGCTGCATGTGATTCGCGGCGGCAGCATGCCGGCGTTTCCTCCGGTGCTGACCTTCCAGTCAGTGCTGGATTCCACCGTCAGCACCCGCGCGGTGGTCAATGCGTTCTATCGCTATCTGCCGGATAACGGCAGTGAACTGGTGATGTTCGACGTCAACCAGGCGGCGAACTTGCGCGCGCTGTTCAGGCCCGCGCTCTACTCAGCGGTCAATAATTTGTTGCCGCCTGCGCCGCGCCGCTATGCCTCAACGGTCATCACCAACGCGTCACCGACCACCTATCAAACCGTGGCGCGCATTACAGCGGCAGATCAAACGCAAGAGATCGTGCGTTCGATGCATGAAGCCTGGCCGCAGGATACCTATTCGTTGTCGCACATTGCCGTGCCGTTCCCACTCAGCGACTCGCTGTATGGCCGCGAGCCAACGGAAAAGAATCGTTATGGCATTAGCTTTGGCACCATCTCGCTGCGCGGTGAAACCGCCAGCCTGATCGTTGGGCTGGATACGCTGATGCGCAACACCTCCAATCCGTTTTTCGATTACATGATGTTGCAAATCAAGGGGCGCATTGACTGCAGCAGTCAGAGCAATCTGCCGGCCTGCATCAAAGGGTTATGACTTTTTTCAGCCAGCCGCTGGCGAGGATCACTCTGGAGAGCAGCACCGAAGCGGCAAAGGTCACGGCAATCAGCGTCAGCTTAGTCGCCAGCGAGGTGATGGGAATCAGCACGGTGAGCAGATGGAAAACCGAGTAGTGAAGAATATAGACGCCGGTCATAGTTTTGCTGATGGTCGCCAGAATGGTCTCTTTAACCGCCACATTGCGGCGAAAGCGCACCTGACTGGCGGCGATCACCAGCACCACCACCAGCAGATAGATCTGCGAGCCAGTGAGAATAAAGGCGTTGCGATCGGCTTTGAATAGCGCAAAGAAGAAGTGCTGCTCATAAAACCAGGTAAACAGGTAGATAAAGGGCAGGGCGATTACCGCGCCGCGCGCCACTTTTTTGCGCTCGATCCAGTCATTAATCAGCGGATCGCACAGCAGCTGGCCGGTTAAATAAAACAGCAGCCAGGTCCAGAGCCGATACTGCGGTTCAAGCCGGAACAGCGGGTCGTCCGGATGCAGCACCGCCAGCAAATCGTAGCCATATGAGAACGCCAGCAACGCAAACACCAGCGCAACGAACGCGCGTCGGTGCTGGCTAAGCCAGATCATCAGCGGGTGAAAGCTGTAGATGATAATGAACGAGAAGATGAACCATGGCTGGATCAGGTAGCCGCGCTGATAGGGTTCCCACAGGTAATAGACCGTCATCCAGAACAGAAACACGATCACCAGATTGCGAATCTTGCCTATCTGCCAGTTAACATCCTGCTCGGAACGGGCATCCATTATCCCGGCGACGACAAAAAACAGCGGCGTGGCGATGGTGGAGATAAAGGTCAGAAACGCCAGAATCCAGTGATAATCGTAATCGTAGCGATCCCAGGTGTTGTACACGGTGAAAAATGTCACCGCCGTCATACATCCCAGCGTTTTAATCACGTTGAGGCCGGTCACATTCATGATGCGCTAGCCACCGTTTGGCGATGGAAGCAGGCGTAAATCACCGGCAGCACCAGCAGCGTCAGCACCGTGGCAAAGCCCAGACCAAACATAATCACCACCGCCATGCTCTGGAAGAACACATCGCGCAATAGCGGCGCCAGCCCGAGCACGGTGGTGAAGGCGGTCAGCAGAATAGGGCGCAGACGCGAGGTGGCGGCGTAGATGATCGCGTCAGCCTGCGGCTTTACTAGCTTCTGCTGTTCAATCTCTTCGACCAGCACGATGCCATTGCGAATCAACATACCGCTCAGACTCAGCAGGCCGATTAACGCCATGAAGCCAAACGGAATTCCGGTGATCAAAAAGCCCGGCGTCACGCCAATCAGCGCCAGTGGCACCGTCAGCCAGATAGCGACGGCGTTTTTCAGCGAGCTAAACATCAGCAAGGTGATCACAAACATCACCAGATAACCCAGCGGCAGCGAGGTAAACACGCCTTGCTGCGCTTCACTGGAACTCTCCGCATCGCCGCCCCACTCAATGCTGTAGCCGTGCGGCAGCGAGATTTGCTCAATCAGCGGCTTCACGCGCGCCACAATATCGCCGGACGTATCGTTGCTGAGCGGATTCGGGTCGGCCTGCACGGTGAGTACGCGGCTGCGATCGCGGCGCAGAATCAGCGGATCTTCCCATTGCAACGTAAAACCGCTCACCACGTTGCTGAGCGGGATGTACTGCTGCTGGCTCTGGCTCCACACCAGCACGTTATTGAGATGATTGGCGTCCTGCCGCTCGCTGGCCGGTGGCCGCACGATAACCGGCAGCAGGTCAGCGCCTTCCCGGTACAGCCCAACGCGGCTGCCGGTGAAATTCATCTCCAGCGCGTTATCCACCTCCTGCTTATCGACGCCCAGCTCGCGGCCTAATGCCAGATTGAACTGCGGGCGAATAACTTTGCTGCGGTTTTGCCAGTCGTTGCGCACGCTGTCGGTGGCGGGATCGGCGGTGAGGATGTCGCCGACCTGGCTGGCGATCAGGCGCATTCTGTCGGGATCGGGACCTTTGATACGCACCTCAATTGCGCTACCGCCCGAAGGACCAAACATCACCCGTTTGGTGCTGGCATTGACCTGCGGATACTGGCGCACGATGTAGGCATCAATACGGTGTGACAGCGCCCCGATATTACGCTGATCGTCCATGCGCACCATGATTTGCGCATAGTTGCTGTACTGACGCTGCCCGTTGTAAGTGAGTATAAAGCGCATGCTGCCCTGGCCAATGGTGGTGACGGTAGACACCACGCCTTGCTGCCCGGTAATCGATTTTTCAATGTCGCTGGCCATCTGCTCGGTGGCGTTGATATCGGTGCCGTACGGCAGCCAGAGATCGACAAAGAAGATCGGCGTATTGGCTGAAGGGAAGAAGTTTTGTCGTACCGATCCAAAGCCCCAAATCGCCAGCGCCAGCAGCACCGCCATCAGCGAAAGCGTGAGGGTTTTTTGCCTGAGCAACACCAGCAACATGCGCTGATAAAAGCGATAAAAACCGCCGTCATGAGGTGAAACTTCAGCCGCAGCTTTAGTAGGTTCCTGTGTTTTAAACAGCCACCATTTGATCAGCACCGGCGTGAT
Organism: Pantoea endophytica; assembly: GCF_002858935.1. Classification (GTDB taxonomy): domain Bacteria; phylum Pseudomonadota; class Gammaproteobacteria; order Enterobacterales; family Enterobacteriaceae; genus Pantoea; species Pantoea leporis. The sequence continues at coordinate 264,382 of NZ_PJRT01000005.1, forward strand.
GGTAAGCGCCGAGAACCAACTTAGCAGCAGGGAAATCAGCAATACCTGAAACAGCGATTTGCAGTACTCGCCGGTGGAATCCTGCGAAAGACCAATCGGCGCAAACGCCAGAATGGCGATTATCGTCGCGCCCAGCAGCGGGAAGGCGGTGCGGCGAATCACAAAGTGGATGGTGTTCATCAGCGGCGAGTTTTGCTGACGCGCGATTAACACACCTTCGACAATCACAATCGCATTATCCACCAGCATGCTCAGCGCAATAATCAGCGCGCCCAGCGAAATGCGCTGCAACTCAATGCCGCACAGATACATGATCAGCAGCGTGCCCAGCACATTGAGCGCCAGCGACAACGTGATGATAATGCCGCTGCGCACACCCATAAAGATCAGCAGCACGCCGACGACAATCGCCAGCGCCATCAGGAAGTTGGTAATAAAGCCATTCACCGAGTGCGCCACTTCGGCGGCCTGATCGTAAAACACGTTGATCTGAATACCCGCCGGTTTTTCTGCCGACATCTGCTGCAGTTTGGCCTCAAGCGCGCGCCCGACATCAATGACATTCACACCAGGAATAAACGAAATTCCCATGGTGACCGCCGGACGTCCGCTGGCGTGGTAAATGCTGGAGGGCGATTCACTCAGCCCGCGCGACAGCGAGGCGATATCGCGCAATCGGGTGGTGGCGCGATCGCCCGGCGGGCTGACCAGCAAGTCGCCCAACTCCTCGATGTTCTGAAACTCGCCGGTTGGATGCAGACGGATCGATTCCGTGCCGGCTTTGATGTCGCCCGCATTGGAGACCACGTTGAGGCGACTTAGCACGCTGGCGAGCTGCGGCAGCGTAATGCCGCGCGCGGCCATCATCGTTAAGGAGACATCGATATTAATTTGCTGCGGGATCACGCCGCCCAGCGCCACTTTGCCCACGCCCGGCACCAGCACCAATTCACGCCGCAGCTGTTCCGCGTATTGCACCAGTTCCGGATTACTGAAGTTGTCGCCAGAAATAGCGAAGAAGAAACCAAACACATCGCCAAAATCATCGTTTACGAACGGCGCGGCCACGCCGGGAGGAAAGAAACGCGCCGCGTCGCCGACTCTGCGCCGCAGTTCATCCCAGATTTGCGGCAACGCGTTGGAGTGGTAACGCGAGTCAATGTTGACGGTAATCTGCGACAGGCCGTTGGAAGAGATGGAGCTGACATTGTCCAGATAGGGCAACTGCTGCAGCGCATTTTCCAGTGGCAAGGTGACTTCTTCTTCCACCTGCTGCGCAGACGCGCCGGGATATTGGGTGACAACCACAGCGGTCTTAATGGTAAAAGCCGGATCTTCGAGACGGCCAATATTGAGCAGAGCAAAAATGCCGCCGACGCCCAGTAACAGAATCGCCAGCCAGACGCGGACCGGATTATCGATAAACTGCCGGGAGATATCCATTACAGCCCTCGCTCACGCGTCCAGATGCGTACCGGTTGCTGAGCATGCAGCTCGTTGACGCCAGCGGCGACCACGCGTTCACCGGCGTGCAGCCCGGCGGTGATCACCACGCCGCGATCGGTCACTTCACCCACGCTGACTTTGCGATCTTCTAACGTCAGCTGATCGCCGCTGCCTTGCACCACCCAAACATGCGGTTCATTGCGCTGGCTGTTATCGGGATTGAACACCGCTTCCACCGGCACCACTAACGATTCGCGATTCACATTGGCGGGCAGATTGGCGAGGTTAATCGTCACCGTGCCACTGACGCCGCCCACCGCCGGGAAATCGGCCGGGCGCGGCATAGTTAAAATAATCTGCCACGTCAGCGAGTTGCTGTTACTGCTGCCGGTGTGCTCTTTGTACTCGGCCTGGAATTCGCGATCCGGCAATGAGTTGATGCGCACCACCGGGCGATAGGTCAGGTTGCGCATATCCAGCGCGGTAAACAGGTTTTCCGGCACACTAAACACCACGTCGAGCAGATCGTTGCGGGTCAAGGTGGCGATGGTTTGTCCGGCGGCGACTACCTGATGATTGCGCACGTTAACCACGGCGGCCACGCCGCTGAACGGCGCGGTTAGCGTCATCTGGCTTAACTCCTCACGGGCAATTTGCAGCGCGGCATTGGCCGCATCGCGGTTGGCGCGCTGCACATCCATGTCTGCCTGCGAAATCGCCTGGCGGCCGGAGAGCGTCTGGAAGCGGGCAAATTGCCGCTGTGCAAGCGTGGCGGCGGTCTGGCGCTCATTAACGCGCTGCTGCGCTTCCCGCGCCGTAAGCCTGGCGATGAGCTGGCCCTGCTCGATGCGGTTGCCCTGGCGAATATCCAGCGATTCAATCTGTCCTGCACGTTTGAACGACAAATCGGTGGAGTCGCCGGATTCAATGCGCGCCGGGAAGATACGTTGTTGAGATTCGCCGGATGCCACAACTTCAACGACTTTCACCATGCGTGGCGGTGGCGTGACTTCCTGTTTTTTTTGATCGCAACCCGTTGTTAAAAATATAACAATGGCAGCCAGCGTAATATAACGAGTCACTGTTTTATCCTCAGCAACAACGAATCCATTGTTGGCAATAATGTGAGTGGATAATTTAATTACCAAGCATAGAGACAACCGCGTAGGTGAATAGTCCTACGGCGGAGCAGGTAACGATCGCAATGACAACATAAAGACTCAGACGGAGCAGGCTATAACCATACATCGTTGCCTCCATTAACCATGACCACAGAAAAACTGCGCCATCGTCTTGAAAGGTGAGAAGTATTAACAGGATGTTTTTGTTATCGATGAGCATAGACGCAGATGTCAAAAAAAGTAAAGCCTAATAGCTTGTAATATTTTTGATGAAATTAACCAGATTTAAATCTAATAAAACTGATTTTCATGGATATTTAATCCGCAATATCGATATAAAATATCAGATTAAAGTAACCTGAATATTGGCTTTAAATTACCCAGCCTTATGAATTATCACACTATATTTTTATTATTATCCGCGATCGGATAAGTCTGGTGAGATAAATTGTTTTCGCCTTACGACTTTTATTGAGAAATGAATGCGTTGAATATCCCTGTGCTACGTTTATAGCGTTCATTTTACAAAAAACTTTCAATTTCGTATAGAAAATAGGGCTGCTCCATTGCCGCTGAGCAGCCATTAACGACATATTTTTCAATCTGAAACGGACCGCTTCTTCAACCGGATAAGTCAGGTCTGATCTTTTCGTTCAATGGCGACTTGTTAAATACGGGATATCACCGCCTTGATTTCCGAAACAGGATTTGAGGAGAAAGCGATGAATACTGCTAAACCGGAAAGTACCTATTATCAACTTTCTGTCGATGAAACGCTGGCCAGTACGCAAAGTTCCACCGAGGGAATCAGTAGTGCTGAAGCGGCGGCGCGCCTAACACAGTACGGGGAAAATGCCCTGCCACAGAAACCCGGCAAGCCGGTTTGGCTGCGTTTTCTCGCTCACTTCAACGATGTGCTGATCTACGTTTTGTTGGCCGCTGCGCTGCTAACTGCCGTCATGGGACACTGGGTTGATACGCTGGTGATTCTCGGCGTGGCGGTGGTGAATGCCCTGATTGGCCACATTCAGGAGAGCAATGCGGAAAAATCCCTGCAAAGTATCCGCAATATGCTCTCCAGCGAAACGGTGGTGATCCGTGCGGGTAATCACGAGACGCTGCCCACCACCGAGTTGGTGCCAGGTGATGTGGTGGTGATCCGCGCCGGCGACCGCATCCCGGCGGATCTGCGCGTCATTGAGGCGCATAACCTGCGTGTCGAAGAAGCGATTCTGACGGGCGAATCCACCGTGGTCGAGAAGGGCACGGACGCGCTCATCGGCGAGCTGCCGCTGGGCGATCGTACCAATCTGCTGTTCTCCGGCACCACCGTCAGTTCGGGCGGCGGTAAAGGGCTGGTGGTCGCTACCGGTGGCGCCACGGAACTTGGGCACATCAACCAGATGATGTCCGATATCGAAAAGCACCGCACGCCGCTGCTGGTGCAGATGGATAAACTTGGTAAAGCCATTTTCCTGATCATCCTGGCGATGATGGCCGCGCTGTTTGTCTTTAGTTTGCTGTTCCGCGATATGCCGGTTTCAGAGCTGATGCTGTCTCTGATTAGCCTTGCGGTGGCATCGGTTCCCGAAGGATTACCGGCGATTATCTCGATCATTCTGTCGCTTGGCGTGCAAACCATGGCGAAGCAGCAGGCGATCATCCGCAAGCTGCCTACCGTGGAAACGCTGGGCGCGATGACGGTGATCTGCTCAGATAAAACCGGCACGCTGACCATGAATGAAATGACGGTGAAAGCGATTATCACCGCCGATCAGATTTACCGCGTTGATGGCGTGAGCTATGAACCGGTAGGCGCCATCCATAAAGCCGATGACGCTGTGCCGGTGAAAGTGGCGCAAGGCTCGATCCTCGAGCGCTATCTGCGCACCATCGATCTGTGTAACGACAGCCAGCTGATTAAAGACGAAAACGGACTGTGGAAAATCACCGGCGGCCCGACGGAAGGCGCGCTTAAAGTGCTAGCCGCCAAAGGACATCTGCCTTCAGTCACCACCGAGCTGCGCAATAAAATCCCCTTTGATTCGCAATACAAATACATGTCGACGCACTACCTGATCGGCGATGAAGAGTGCGTGCTGCTGACTGGCGCGCCGGACGTGCTGTTCAGACATTGTCAGCAGCAGCAAACGGAAGCCGGATTGCAGCCAATCGATCTGCCGTGGTGGGAAGCCAAAATTGAGGAGTATGCGCGCGAAGGATTACGCATGGTGGCGGCGGCCTGGAAACCGGCCACGCCAGGACAAACTGAGCTGACGCATCAGGATCTGCATCAGGGCATGATTCTGCTGGGCATCGCCGGGATGATGGATCCCCCGCGACCGGAAGCCATCACCGCGATTGGCGACTGCCTGCAAGCCGGCATTCGCGTGAAAATGATCACCGGCGACCACCCGCAAACTGCGATGAGTATTGGGCAGATGCTGGGAATCGGTAACGCCAGCACCGCCATCACCGGACGCGAGCTGGAAGTGATGGATGATCATCAATTGAGCGAAGCAGCGCAGGCGTACGACATCTTTGCCCGTACCAGCCCGGAAGATAAATTCCGTCTGGTGCAGGCGCTGCAGAGCAAAAAAGAGGTGGTCGGGATGACCGGCGATGGCGTGAACGATGCGCCCGCACTGAAGCAGGCGGATGTCGGCATCGCCATGGGGATTAAAGGCACCGAAGTGACCAAAGAAGCCGCCGATATGGTGCTGACGGACGATAACTTCGCCACCATCGCCAGCGCGGTGCGGGAAGGGCGGCGCGTCTATGACAACCTGAAAAAGACCATTTTGTTCATCATGCCGACCAACCTCGCGCAGGGCTTGCTGATCATCATTGCCTTGCTGGCGGGTAACTTAATTCCGCTGACGCCGGTGTTGATTCTGTGGATGAACATGGCGACTTCCGCCACGCTCTCTTTCGGCCTGGCGTTTGAAGCGGGTGAGCAAAATATCATGCGTCGTCCGCCGCGCGATCCCAAGCTACATGTGATGGATGGTTTCGCCATCTGGCGCGTGATTTTTGTCGGTTCGATGATCGCCATCAGCGCCTTCGTACTGGAAGCCTGGCTGCAACCGCGCGGCTATTCACCGGAATTTATTCGTACCGTGTTATTACAAACGCTGGTAACGGCGCAGTGGTTTTATATGCTGAACTGTCGTGTTTCCGACGGCTTCTCATTGAGCAAAGGTTTGCTGATGAATAAAGGCATCTGGATCGTCAGCGGCGTGCTGTTAGTTCTGCAATTGCTGATTATCTACGCGCCCTTTATGCAGCTGCTGTTTGGTACCACCGCGCTACCGTTACGTTACTGGATTATTACCTTGATCATTGGCTTCGTGATGTTTTTAATTGTCGAAATCGAAAAGCCATTAACGCGGAGATTCAGAATCAATTAATAGCGCGTGACATTCAGGCCGCTTCTCTTACGGCCTGAATGTTTTTCGTCACTTGACCTCAAACAAGGCCCAGCGCACAGGTTTTTCTCTATAATACATTTTGTATAGGATGAAGGATCTTAATAATGGGACTGAACGAGTTTCCTTTATGGTCAAGGCTTTTGCGCGTACTGATAATTCTCGCCTCGTTGACCATAATTCTCACCGGTATCTATCTGGCATCGGCATTAATTAATCAGGTGATGCTGTCACTGTTTCTGGCGATTATGCTCGATCCGTTAATCAGTCGGCTCGAAAGAAAACGCGTGCCGCGTCTGCTGTCATCGCTGCTGGTGATTGTGCTGCTGTTATTGGTGATTGTGTTCACCATCATCAAACTCACCGTATTAACCCCCGATTTAATCCAGCTGAGCCGTCAGGCACCGCAGTTACTGGCCGAACGCTTCGAGCCGGTGACGCAGACGTTTAGTCATTTGGGCCTGGTTTTAACGCCTAACGACATGCTGGCGTTTGTTGATGCGGGTGCGGTGGTGCGCTTTGTCACGGGTTTTCTCACGCAAATACCCAGCATTCTTTCCTGGTGGCTGATGGTATTTCTGATGCTGTTTTTCATGCTGTATGAGATGAGAAATTTAAAAATCCTGTTGCGTAAACTGGCCGAAGGGAAATATCAGCGCTACTACGTGGCGCTTGAAGAGGGTGTGCAAAGCGTTATCGTTTATGCTCAGGTTAAAACCCTGACCAGTATTGTCGGCGGCATTATTGTCTGGGCGGGTGCTCATCTTCTTGGCCTGAAGTTCGCCTTTTTCTGGGGTGTGTTGATGTTTGTCTTCAACTATATTCCGGTGCTGGGTTCATTTATGGCGGCCATCCCGCCAGTGCTGCAAAGTTATATGCTGTACGATATCCAAACCGCATTGGTGGTCGCACTGTTCTTCGTGGCGTTGAATTTAATTCTGAGTTCAGTCATTGAGCCGTTGTTATTGGGCAAACGATTGAATATGGCACTTACCACACAACTGCTGGCGTTTCTTATCTGGCAATCCTTGTTGGGCATCATCGGTGCGATTCTGGCAATTCCGCTGACGTTTATGTTGAAAAAGATATTACTGGCGAGCGCTGGGAACGAAAAGCAGGGAGAACATTTTCCAAAAAGGTCGCCATAAATGCCGTTATGCTTGTTTTTTTCAATGGCGAATACGCTGGCCGGGGCCGCCTTTGGTCCGGCGGTCCTCGCGCCGCTTACGCGGTACCTTCATTTCGCTCGTCAGCCTGACGGACCGGCGGAGACGGGACTTCCTTGTCCCGACTCCGCCTTTCGCCCGCGTCCTGCGTGCTCTCCTGGCTTCCTCGCTACATTCAGCGCTGCGGATTGCCTGCCTAAAAGCGGCCCCGGCCTGCTTCTTAGCTTCCATGCGTGGTTTTGAAAACGGCTCAATTTCCAGATGCGTCAGTGCCCACACGGATAATACGGACTCAAGGCAAAATTTCACGCTCAAGACTTTCTACCCCGATAAAAGGTTTGATACAGCACCGGCAACACCAGCAGCGTTAGCACCGTGGCGAATCCCAAACCGAAAATGATCACCACCGCCATGCTCTGGAAAAACACATCGCGCAGCAGCGGTAGCAGGCCGAGCACGGTGGTAAAGGCGGTGAGCAGAATCGGGCGCAGGCGCGACGTTGCGGCGTCGAGAATCGCTTGCTGTAACGGCTGATGCCGCGCCAGCCGGTGCGTTTCCTCAACCAGCACGATACCGTTACGAATTAACATGCCTGACAAACTCAGCAAACCAATCAACGCCATAAAGCCAAATGGAATGCCGGTGAGCAGGAAGCCGCAGGTGACGCCAATCAGCGCCAGCGGCACGGTAATCCAGATCGCCAGCGCATCGCGCAGCGAGTTAAACATCAGCACGGTAATCACAAACATCGCGAGGAAACCTAACGGCAGCGAGCCAAGCAGGCCGCTTTGGGCATCGCGTGAACTCTCCAACTCACCGCCCCATTCCAGATGATAGCCGGCGGGCAACTTCAGCTGCTCGATGGCTGGCTGCACGCGCGCCACAATCTCTGCGGCGGTGCGGCCGCTAGCGGGATCGGGATCGGTTTGCACCGTCAAGACGCGCATGCGGTCACGGCGCATTATCAGCGGATCTTCCCATTCCAGCTGGAAATCGCTCACCAGATTGGCCAGCGGCACATAGCGCTGCTGCGCCTGACTCCAAACCTGAATATTGCCAAGATGGTCGATATTCTGCCGCTCCAGCTCGGAGGTCTGCAGCATGATCGGCATCAGCCGCGAGCCTTCGCGCAGCAAGCCGACGCTATCACCGCTGAAGTTGATACGCAGCGCGCGGTCGATATCGCGCTTGTCCACGCCCAGCTCCTGACCGCGCAGCGGCGAATACTGCGGACGAATCACTTTACTGCGCGCCTGCCAGTCATTACGCGGCGGAAACGCGCTGCCCTCGGCGAGGAAAATGTCGTCAATCTGGCTGGCAATCTGCCGCAGCGTAATGGGATCGGGGCCGGTAATCCGCAGCGCAATGGCGCTGTCGCTGGCACTGCCAAAATTGATGCGTTTGATGCGCTCCGTCACCTGTGGGAAGTGCTCGCCGATGTGCTGCTCGGTGTGCTGCGCCAGCATTTCCAGCTGCCTGGCGTCCTGCACGCGCACCATAATCTGCGCGTAATTACTGTACTGACGCGTTGCATCGTAGGTCAGCGTAAAGCGCATCGCGCCCTGACCAATGGTGGTCACGGTACTGCTGACGCCCGGCTGCTGGTTAATCCAGCCTTCAACCTCGCGCGCGGTTTGTGCGGTGTAATGGATGTCGGTGCCATACGGCAGCCACAGATCGGTGAAGAAAATCGGCGTATTGGAGGCGGGGAAGAAGTTCTGCTTCACGTAGCCGAAGCCATAGATCGAGGCGGCCAGGCACGCGGCCATCAGCACTAAAGTAGTGATGCGGAAGCGCAGCAGCGTGGTGAGTACGCGGCGATACAGGCGAAACACCACGCCTTGATACGGCTGTGCGTCTTGCTTGCTGATCGCCTGGCGACCATCCATCCACTGCACGAACACCGGCGTCAGCGTCAGCGCGGTAATCCAGCTGAGCAGCAGAGAAATCAGCAGCACCTGGAACAGCGATTTACAGTATTCGCCGGTGGAATCCTGCGATAAACCAATTGGCGCGAAGGCGATGATGGCGATCACCGTGGCGCCGAGCAGCGGCAGCGCGCTGCGTTTCACCATCTGCATCATCGCCTGTTGCAACGGCTTGCCGCGCTGGCGATCGACCTTGATGCCTTCCACCACCACGATGGTGTTATCCACCAGCATGCTGAGAGAGATAATCAGCGCACCCAGCGACACGCGCTGTAGCTCAAGCTTAAACAGATACATGATCAGCAGCGTGCCCAGCACATTAAGCGCCAGCGAGGCGGCGATCACCATACCGCTGCGGACGCCCATAAACAGCAGCAGCGTGCCCACCACAAACGCCAGCGCCATCAGAAAGTTATTGATGAAACCATCCACCGACTGCTTCACTTCCTGCGCCTGGTTATAAAACACGTTCAGATCGATGCCGAGCGGTTTGGCCTGCTGATGCTGCTGAATTTTGGCGCTTAACGCATCGCCGACATCAATCACGTTGACGCCAGGCGCAAAGGAGACGCCCATCGCCAGCGCGGCGTTGCCGTTGGCGTGATAGAGATTGCCCGGCCGTTCGGTAACGCCGTAGCTGAGCGTGGCGATATCGCGCAGCAACACTTGCTGGCTGCTGCCGGGCGCAGAGATTGGCAGCGCACCGATCTCATCCAGTGAGTGAAACTCGCCGGTCGGATGGAAACGAATCGCTTCATTGCCGAGGCGAATCTGGCCCGCATCGGAGACGGCATTGACGCTGTTGAGCAAAGCGGCCACGCGCTGTGGCGTCACGCCCAGCGCCGCCATCTTCTGGCTGGAGAGCGTGATATTCACCTGCTCCTGTTCATTACCGGCAATCGCCACTTTCGCCACGCCAGGTACCAAATTCAGCTCACGCCGCAATTGATCGGCGTAGGTGCGCAGCTCGCTGTTGGTGAAGTTCTCGCCGGAAAGGGTAAAGAAGTAGCCGTAGACATCGCCAAAGTCGTCATTTACCAGCGGCGCGCTGACGCCGGGTGGAAACTGGCGCGTGGCATCGTCAACGCGGCGACGCAATTCATCCCACACCTGCGGCAAGTCGTCGGCGCGATAGTGGCTGTGAATCGTAACGGTGATCTGCGACAAACCGTTGCTGGAGATCGAACTGACGTTGTCGAGCGATGGCAAGCGCTGCAAGGCGTTCTCCAGCGGCAGCGTGACTTCCTCTTCCACCTGCTGCGCCGACGCGCCAGGATAGTGCGTCACAATCACCGCCGATTTAATGGTGAAAAGCGGATCCTCCAGGCGGCCAATGTTGAGCAGCGCAAAAATGCCGCCCACGCCCAGCAGCAGGATCACCAGCCAGCTGCGAATCGGGTATTTGAGAAACGGTTCCAGCAGGCGCATCACAGACCTCGCTCGCGTGTCCACAGGCGCACCGCCTGACCATCACGCAGATCGCTGACGCCCGCGACCACAATGCGATCGCCCACTTGCAGGCCGGAGAGAATTTCGATGCCCTGCGCATTGAGTTTTCCCACCACCACCGGCTGCTGCTGAACGTTAACCACATCACCTTCACCGCTGATCAGCCACACGTAAGGCTGATTCGGCAGGCTGTGATCCGGGTTAAACACCGCGTTGGCCGGCACGCGCAGCAGCGGCGTGCCGTCGGAAGTGGGCAGGTTATGCATCTGCACTTTCACTGTGCCGCTCAGTCCGCTGACCTGCGGTAAATCCGTCGGACGCGGCATCGTCAGCACTACTTGCCAGGTTAGCGTGGCAGCATCAGCTTCTGCGCGATGCTCTTTATATGCCGCGCGAAACGTGCGGCCCGGCAGCGCATTCAGGCTGATCTCTGGCTGATAACTCACGTTTTGCACGTCAAGGCTGGTGAACAGGTTTTCCGGCACGCTAAAAATCACATCCAGCACATCGTTGCAGCTGATCACCGCCACCGTTTGTCCGGCGGTGACCACCTGATGATTTTGTGAGGCCACGCTGGTGACGATGCCGTCAAACGGTGCGCGCAAGGTGTGATAATCCAGCTCCTGTTTGGCGATGTTGAGCGCCACGGCGGCTGAGTCGCGATTGGCCTTTTGCACATCCATATCTGCCTGCGAAACCGCACTGCGCGTGGCCAGCGCACTGAAGCGCTGATACTGACGATCCGCCTGCTGGAATCTGTTCTGCTGATCGTTGACGCGCAGCTGCGCATCGGTATCGATCAGCCGACCAATCACCTCGCCAGCCTTCACATGGCTGCCTTCACGCACCTGCAACTGCGCCAGCCGCCCGGTACGCTTAAACGCCAATTCGGTGTAATCGCCCGCCGAAATACGCGCTGGAAATACCCTGACTTTCTCTGTGGTATTTTCCGTCAGTGTTAGCGCTTTAATTACGCGAGGTGCGCTGAGTTCATCACCGCTTTTATTGTCACAACCGATCAAAACCAAACAAATTACAAGTGCACCCAGCACTGGCCAATTATTCATGCCCCTGCCTCAATAAGAAAGAAAGGGCGGGAATATGCCATTGCCTGAAAGAGAGAATAATGACCCTCCGCAAAGTAAGGGTCATTAGGTGGAAACAATTATGTGCGTTTAAGGTTGGTTTAATTTAGCGATGTCTGGCGAAATCAATTATGCCACCATGCGCGAAACCACATGATAAGAGAGTAAGCCGATGGCGGTAGCTGATGATACTGCAATGATAATAAAGGAAATGATCATCGGTATTGTCAGGTTGTGTAATTTATTCATAATAATTCCCCCTATGATTAATACATTTCGAGATGAAACTAAAATTAATATGCGTCATTTGCCTTTCTATTTGCGTTTAAATAATAACATTACGCAATCAGTGCTATCACTATTAGCATCACACTTCTGAATCGGTAAAAACATGACCACGGTCAGTATGCTTCGGGAAAATATAATTAAAATGTGGTTTTTATTTTCGCACGCTTTTTTATTTTCAATTCAATGTCACGGGGTTAATTATGACCGTTATTCCTATTCAGCCAAAACGTCCGGAAGCATCCGCGCGTCCCTATTATCAGCAGGATAACGCCGCCGTATTTAAAGCCATCAACAGCTCACCCGCGGGGTTGAGCAGCACCGACGCACAGCAACGACTGGATGCCAACGGGCCGAACGTGCTGCCGCAAAAGGCGGATAAGTCACTGCTGATGCGTTTTCTGGCGCATTTCAAAGATGTACTGATCTACATCCTGCTGGCTGCGGCGGTGATCACCGCGGTGATGGGCCATTGGGTGGATACCTTTGTGATTCTCGGCGTGGCGGTGATCAACGCCCTGATCGGCTTCATTCAGGAAAGCAACGCTGAAAAGTCGCTGAAAAGCATCCAGAACATGATGTCGAGCGATGCCATGGTGCTGCGCGACGGCCAGCAGATCACCGTCGCTACGCAGCATCTGGTGGTCGGCGATGTGGTAATGCTGCGCCCAGGCGATAAGATCCCGGCGGATTTGCGGCTGTTCGAGGTACATAACTTGCGCGTCGAAGAGGCGATTCTGACCGGCGAATCCACGGTGGTATCAAAGAACACCGTGGCACTTGAAGGTGAAAAAGGGCTCGGCGATCGCCTGAATCTGGCCTATTCCGGCACCACCGTCAGTTCAGGCACCGCGCTGGGCGTGGTGATCGCCACCGGCGGCGACACCGAGCTGGGCCACATCAATGCGATGATCTCCGCGATTGAAGAGGCGAAAACCCCGCTGCTGGTGCAGATCGACAAACTCGGAAAAGCCATCTTCGGCATCATCATGTTGATGATGGCGGCGCTGTTTGTGTTTGGTTATCTGCTGCGCGACATCGCGGTGACGGAGCTGCTGCTGTCGGTGATCAGCCTCGCGGTAGCGGCGGTGCCGGAAGGTTTACCGGCGATTATTTCGATCATTCTGTCGCTTGGCGTGCAGTCGATGGCACGCAATCACGCCATCATTCGCAAGCTGCCGACGGTCGAAACGCTCGGTGCCATGACGGTGATCTGCTCGGATAAAACCGGCACGCTGACCATGAACGAGATGACGGTGAAAGCGATGGTGCTGGCGAACAGCCAGTGGCGCATCAGCGGCAACAGCTATGAACCCAAAGGCGAATTCACCCTTGAAGCGGGCCAGCAGAGCGATGCGCTGATGCAGGGCTTCCTGCAGGTGGTGGATATCTGTAACGAAAGCCAGCTGCGTCAGGATGCCCACGGCAACTGGGGCATTGTGGGTGGCCCAACCGAAGGTGCGCTGAAAGTGCTGGCCGCCAAGGCGGGCATTCACAGTGACAAGGTGCAGATTCTGAGCAAGCTGCCGTTTGACTCGGCCTACAAATACATGGCGGTGAGCTGCCTGATTGATGGCAAACCGTGCCTGCTGATGACCGGTGCGCCCGATGTGTTGCTGTCGCTGTGTCAACAGCAGCAGGGTGCTACCGATGCGGAAGTGATTGATCGCGAGTATTGGGAAGCGGCGATCACCACCTACGCAAGCGAAGGGTTGCGCACGGTTGCCGCCGCGTGGCGCTGGCTGCCGGAAGCGCAGCACCACATCGATCATGAGGATTTACGCAACGGCATGAAGATGCTGGGCCTGGCGTGCATGATGGATCCGCCGCGTCCGGAAGCCATCACCGCGATTCGCGACTGCCAGCAGGCAGGGATTCGCGTGAAGATGATCACCGGCGATCACCCGGAAACCGCGATGGCGATTGGCCAGATGCTGGGCATTGGTAACAGCGATTCTGCCATCACCGGTTACCAGCTAGAGCATATGGACGATGCCGAGTTGGGCGTGGCGGCGCGTGAATACGACATTTTTGCCCGTACCAGCCCCGAGCATAAGCTGCGTCTGGTGAAAGCGCTGGAGAGCAGCGGTGAGATCGTCGGCATGACCGGTGATGGCGTCAATGATGCGCCCGCGCTGAAGCAGGCCAACGTTGGTATCGCGATGGGCATCAAAGGCACCGAAGTGACCAAAGAGGCGGCGGATATGATCCTCGCCGACGACAACTTCGCCACCATCGCGGCGGCAGTGAAAGAGGGACGACGCGTCTACGATAACCTGAAGAAAACCATTCTGTTTATCATGCCGACCAACCTCGCGCAGGGATTGCTGATCATCATTGCGATTCTGATGGGCAACCTGCTGCCGCTAACGCCGGTGCAGATTCTGTGGATGAACATGGCGACCTCGGCAACGCTGTCGTTTGGTCTGGCATTTGAACCGGCAGAGCGCAACATCATGCGCCGCCCGCCGCGTAACGCACGCAGCCCGGTGATGGACGCTTACGCCATCTGGCGCGTGATCTTCGTCGGCCTGCTGATTTCGATTAGCGCCTTTGTGCTGGAAGCCTGGCTCCAGCCGCGCGGCTACACGCCGGAGTTCATCCGCACCGTGCTGCTGCAGATGCTGGTCACCGCGCAGTGGGTTTACATGCTGAACTGCCGCAACAGTAACGGATTCTCGCTGGATGCCGGCTTGCTGAAAAATCGTGGCATCTGGCTGGTCACCGTGGTGCTTATCGCGCTGCAGGCGATGATTATCTATGTTCCATTGATGAATACGCTGTTTGGCACCGCGCCATTGCCGTTCAAATACTGGCTGATTTCGCTGGCGGTGAGCGCCGGGATCTTTGTGCTGGTGGAGATAGAGAAGCGCCTGACACGCGGCTGGCGTCTGGCCCGTTAACGTATGTTGGCTGGCGCCATGCCAGCCAACCCTTTTTCATTCAGCGGAAGACGCTGATTCACGCTGCATCACCAGACTGAGCGCAGCGGGCAATACCGTCAGCGTCATCAGCGTTCCCACCAGCAATCCACCAATGATGGCGTAGGCCATCGGCCCCCAAAACACCTGATGTGAGATGGGAATCATGCCTAATATCGCGGCGCAGGCGGTGAGAAGAATCGGGCGGGCACGATGCTCAGCCGCTAGGCTTACCGCATCATTGCGCGACATGCCAGCACGCAGATTGCTATCGGCTTCCATGATCAGGATCACCGCGTTGCGGATGATCATGCCAGCCAGCGCAATCATACCGAGCAGGGCGACAAATCCCATCGGCGTGCCGCTGGGCAGCATCGCCAGAACAATGCCAGGCAGTCCAAAAGGCGCCATCGCCAATGCCAGCAACATGCGCGATACGCGTTGCAGCTGCACCATCAGCAGAATCAGCATGACAAACAACGTCACCGGCAAAACGGCAAACACTGAGCCGTTACCTTTATCCGATTCGGCAACCGTGCCCTCTTCATCAAGGGTGTAACCTGGCGCTAATCCGGCACGCAGCTTCTGGACATCTGCGCTGAGCTGCGAGGATGTGGTCTCCGCTTGCATGCCCGCCGCTACATCAGTTTGTACCACCACATAGGGAAAACCCTGGCGACGCCACATCACCGGATCCTGCAATCCCCACTGCAGTGCCGCAACCTGGCCGATGGCAATCTTCGCGCCTGACACGGTGGTCAGTTTCAGCGCAGCGAGGCTCGTTAAGTCCAGCCGGTCAGCATCGTTGGCGCGCAACACCACATCAACCAGCCGGTTATGATCTCTCACGGTAGTCACGCTTTGACCGGACCACACGCGGTTCAGCAGCTGCGCGATATCCTGTGAAGAGACGCCAGCCGCGCGGGCTGCGGTTTGGTTCACCGCAAAGGTGATGACGCGTTCCGGCTCGCCTGCGGTCAGGTTTACGCTGCGCGTCGCGTGGGATTGCCCGAGGATGCTGGCCAGCTTTTCCGCATACTGTTTCACCCGCTCGTAGTGCGGCCCGCTGATGCGATAGCGGATCGGCCAGCCAACCGGCGGACCCAGTTCCAGCGGCGATACGCGCGTCACCACATCGCTGGAATCGCGTGCCAGCAGGCGATCGAGTTCAGCTTTCAACCGATCCCTCGCCGCCAGATTTTTGGCTACCACCACCAGCTGGGCGATGTTTTCATCATCGTTCAGCACGTCCATCGGCAGATAAAAACGCACGGCGCCGCTGCCGCTATAGGAGGAGAAATGGTCGATATTGGTGTTGCCGCTGAGTTTCGCTTCGAGCTGTTCTACCACGCTTAAGGTGCGCGCCTGCGAGGCATTCGCGGGCAGCGTGAGGCTGACCAGCAGCTCCGGGCGATCGGATGCCGGGAAAAACTCGCCCTGCAGGTGGCTCATGCCCCAGATGGCGAGCAGCAGCGATGCGCCGGCCAGGCCGAGCGTCAAGCCTCGATGGCGTAACACCTGTGAAACCAGACGGCGATAGAGGCGCAGCAACCAACCGGGCTTAGCGTGCGATTTACCTGGCCTTGATGCCAGGATCCAGCTGCCGGTCAGCGGAGAGAACAACACCGCAACGACCCATGAACTGAGCAGCGAGATCAGCACCACCACAAACAGCGAGTAGCAATATTCCCCCGCGCCGGACGCGGCGAAGCCGACGGGAATGAAACCGGCAATCATCACCAGCGTGCCGGTGAGCATCGGAAATGCGGTGGTTTCAAAGGCTACTGTAGCGGCGCGCCAGCGGGAATCACCGGCTTCGAGTCGGGCGACCATGGTCTCCACCGCGATCATCGCATCATCCACCAACAACCCCAACGCGATGATCAGCGCGCCAAGTGAAATGCGTTGCAGCCCAATGCCCGCCAGCATCATGCCGGTAAAGGTCATCGCCAACACCAGAGGAATCGCCGCCGCCACCACTAAACCGGCACGCAGCCCGAGCGAGACGAAAGAGACGGCCAGCACGATAACGATGGCTTCACCGAGCACCCGCACAAATCCGCTGACCGCGTCGCTGACCACCCGCGACTGATCCGCTACTTTCGTTACCTCAATCCCGTGCGGCAGTTGGCTGGCAATCCGCGACATTTTGTCCGTTAACGCGTGGCCAAAATCCAGCATATTGCCGGTCGGCGCCATGGAGATCGCCAGCCCAATCGCTGGCTTACCGTTGACGCGATAGAGCGGCGTTGGCGGTTCCGCCGCCACACGCGTCAGCGTGACGATATCGGTCAGGGGAATGTAGCGATCGCTGATGTGCAGCGTCACGGCGCGCAGGCTCTGTTCCGAGTTGAAGGCACCGCTGACGCGCAGCGCGATGTTATCGCTGTCGGTGCGAATGACGCCTGTGGGTGACAAGGCATTCTGCGCCTGCAAGGCATCGGTGACCTGTTGCAGGCTCAGGCCCATTCCCGCGAGCGTGCGCGGAGAGAAGCTCGCCACAATCTGCTCCTCCTGCACGCCGAGCAACGTAATTTTGCCGACATCCGGTACGCTCATCAGCCGATCGCGAATCGACTCAACGCGATCGCGCAGTTCACGCGTGCTAAATCCTTCAGCAGTAAAACCGTAAATCGTGCCAAAAGTATCGTCAAAATCATCATTGACCGCCGGTGCCGCAACGCCCGCAGGCAGCGCGGAGCTGACATCCTGCATTTTCTTGCGTACCTGATACCAGATGTCCTGCACTTTGCCGGGCGGCGTGCTGTCGCGCAGATTGACAAAGATAACGGTTTTGCCGGGATGCGTTTCACTCTGCACGTAATCCAGATAGGGCACTTCCTGCAGCTTTTTCTCCAGCGGTTCAGTCAGCAGTTGCACCGTATCGTCGAGATCGGCACCGGGCCACTGCGCGGAGACCTCGGCGGTTTTGATGGTAAAGGCGGGATCTTCGTTGCGCGGCAGCGCCTGATAGCTGAGCACGCCAGCGCCAAGGATCATCAGCATCAGAAAAGCCATCAGCTGTTGATGAGCCAGCGCCCAGGCGGAAAGGTTGAATTTATCGCGAGCGGAAGGTTCACTCATGGCTGCTCATCTCCCCGCGCAACCGCTTCGCCATCGCGCAGTGTGCTGACGCCTGCCGTGACCACGCTTTCGCCTGCCGTGAGACCACTGGCGATATAGACTTCGCTGGCGGTGAAGCGGGAAATCACCACCGTGCGGCGTGTGACCTTGCCGCGCTTCGCATCCAGCACAAACACCGCCGGTTTGTCCGCCAGGCGCGTCAGCACGGATGCAGGAAGGATAAAGGTGCGGGGATCGCTCTCCGGTAGTGCCACGCTGACGCTGGCGCCCAACAGCATCGCTGGCGGTGGATCGTCTAGCGTTAATCGAACCCGCCAGGTCCGCGTTTGCGGGTCGGCCTGCGGGCTGATATCGCGCAGATGCGCCTGCGCGGTGATCGCCGGTGAAGAGAGCAGAGTTACGCGAAAGGCATCGCTGGGGAGCGAGGAAAATGCTGCCGGGAAAGGCACATCCAGAACCACATCCCGCCGCGCACCGCTTGCCAGTGCCATCACCGTTTGACCGGCGCTCAAGACCTGTCCGGCAGAGGCGCTGACGGCGGTGATCACGCCGCTGAAAGGAGCCGTTAGCTGCGTCCAGCGTAGATTTTCCTGCGCGCTATTAAGTGCGGCTTCGCTGCTTTGCAGGTGCGCCGCAGCGGATTGCCAATCGGATTGTGCGCTGTCGAGCTGCGCCCGTGCAATCGCACCGGAAGGCATCAACTGTTTCATACGATGTAGATTCAGCGCCGCAACGCGTTCAGCTGCCCGCGCGCTGTCGGTGTCCGCCATCGCGCTGCGTAACGCATTGGCGGTAGTGCTGCTCTCTAACGTTGCCAGCACCTGACCGGCGTCAACACGATCGCCCACTTCGGCAGGGCGCGTCAGAATCCGCCCATCCAGCCTGAAACCCAATGATGTTTCGTCGTGGGCATGAATATCGCCGGTCATCTGCACCTGTTGCCCTTGCAGGGCGGGCTTCACGGTGATGAATTTTACCGGTCGGGGAGGCGCGGGTGGTAAGGGATCGCGTGGCCCGCAGGCAGTCAGCGACAAGGCGATGACCACCATGCATGGCAACAATGGCAGTAACGTTATCAGGCGTTGTGCATCGATAAGATGATCGGCGGCCTGTTTGACCAGGCCGGTGAAAGAGTCAGTCATGGCGCCACTCCGTACAAGGATTTGGCGCCATTAAAACGGCTAACTGTCGAGATTCGTTGTACGGCGAGTCAAGATCCTGTCAAGAGCGCTTAAAACGGTGCCGGACTGACGTCCGGCAGGAAAATCGCCAGGCTGAGGCCGCCCTCTTTGGGTAGTTTGGCGCTGATCCTGCCGCCGTGCGCCGCGCAGATGGCGCGAGCGATCGACAAGCCTAGCCCGCTGCCGCCTGAGTGGCGCGCGCGCGAGGTTTCACCGCGCGTAAAGCGTTCAAACATCTCGGGCAGAAATTCAGGCGCCACGCCGGGGCCATCATCCCTGAATTCGATGCTGCAGCCTCCCGGCACCGCGCGGGCAGTAATCTGCAACTGGCCCGCAGGCTTGCCATAGCGCAAGGCATTTTCAATCAACACGCTAAACACCTGGCCCAGGCGGAAGGGATCGGCGCGGCAGGTGAGCGTGCTGTCTGCTGCCACGCTGATGATCATGCCGCTGGCTTCGGCTTGCGGTCGCACCCAGGCCACGCGCTCCCGCGCCAGTTCTCCGGGGTTGATCTCATGCAGATCCAACTTGAGTTGCCCGGCGTCGGCCAGCGACAGCAGGTGGAGCTCATCGATCAGTCGGCTCATGTGGCGCAGCTGTTTCATGATCATCTCAAGCTGCTGCGGTTCCGGCTGAAACACGCCATCCAGCAGACCTTGTAACCGGCCAATGGCGGCCGTCAGCGGCGAACGGAGTTCGTGTGCCAGCGCCACGTGCGAGGCGCGCAGTTCACGATCGTAGAGCGCCAGCTGCTGGCTCATGCGATTAAAGTCGTGTGCGAAGTGCAACAGCTCCGCCGGCGCGCTTTTTACAATGGTGGCGGCGGAACCAAACTGCCCTTCGGATACCCGATCAGCGGTTTTTTTCAGGTGGCTAAACTGCAACGCCAGCGGGCGGGCGTTGCGCAGAACGGTGAAGGCAACAAACGGCGTAATGATGAAAATCAGGATGATCACCATCAGCCAGTCAGCGGCACCCACCGAAGGATCGGAGTAGCGCACGCCCCAGCGTTCATCAACGATCTCGTGGAAGCGCGGCAGATTGGTTTGCGGATGCGCACGCAGCGTCAGAAATTCCTGGCGCATCTCCGGCGGCATATGGTGGATGATCCACAGGTTTTGCAGCGCAAAGCGCAGGAACATAATCCCGGCAACGGCAATCACCGTGACGATCGCCAGCGTCAAAATACGCACGCAGATCCAGCGCCACAGCGTTTGAGGAGGTGACTTTTTCATGGCTGTCTGAACCTGTAACCCACGCCGCGCACGTTAAGTAATATCTCGGACAAACCGGCGTTTTCGAGCTTCTTACGCAGGTTGTAGACGTGGGTGTCGATCACCCTTTCCAGCGCCTCGCTTTCAGGCATGCAGGTTTCGATCAGATAGTGACGGCTGAGTGCGCGCACCGGCGCTCGCATCAGGGTCACCAGCAGGGAAAATTCGGTTGGCGTGAGTTCAACGCGTGTTGGCTGTTGCTCTGGCTGCGCGACCATTGCAGTCATCGCGGCAGTATTGACCTCAAGCGCCTGCCAGCGCAGCACTTCATCCTCCGCAACGGCCGCCCGGCTGCGGCGCAGCACCGCCTGCACGCGCGCCACCACTTCGCCCGGATGATAGGGTTTCACGACGTAGTCATCCGCGCCTAAGCGCAGCGCGCCGATTCTGTCGGGCGTGTCGGTCATCGCGGTAATCATAATCACCGGCGTGTCCGCGCGGCGTCGCACGGCAGCCAGCACCTCGGTGCCGTTCATGCCGGGCAACATGATATCGAGCAGAATGAGATCGGGTTTCCACTTCTCAACGCGCTCAAGTCCGCTATGCCCATCGCCGGCAATCTCCACGGCGTATCCTTCACGTAGCAGATAGGCTTCCAGCACGTCTGCCGCGTCTGCATCATCCTCAATAACCAATACTCGTCTGTTGTTCATGGCTCACCTTGACAGTTTCTTCATAAATCCCTGGCACGTTATTGACAATGCTTCGGGATACTCCAATCCGTGACGCAACGCCCGGGCAAGGGGCTAAAAACAGATGGGTAACTGAGGGGACACGATGATAACGAGAAAAAAGGCGCTGTACAGTGGCTGTTTGTTACTGGTCAGTATCAGTACCAGCAGCCGCGCTGATGACAGCGCAGCGCAGGATGGCGTGATGATTGGCGTGGGCGCGCAGACCACGCCGACATACAGCGGCGCGGACAAGCAACGCTGGCAAGCGGTGCCGATGTTGCAGGCCAGAAAAGGTGCCTTTTTCGTCGATTCGCAAAAGGGGGTCGGCTACGATCTGCAAAACGACAGCGGCCTGTATCTGGAGCATTCGCTGGGATATGGCCTGGGCAGGGCAGACAAGGATTCCGACTGGCGCGACGGTTCTGACAAGCTGCGTGGCATGGGCACAATAAATGCCACGCTCAACACCGCTATTGCGGCCGGTTGGGCGGTCTCGCCGTGGCTGGTCCTCGAAGCGAAAGCCGTGCTGCCGCTGACAGACAGTCAGGGCGTGAATTATCGCACCTCGGTAACGTTAATTCCGCTGCAAAGCCAGCAGGATAGCCTTTCCTTGCAGACGTCCGCGCTATTTGGGGATGCGCGTTACATGCAAACCTGGTACGGCGTCAGTGCGCGTCAAAGCGTGAAAAGTGGCTATGCGACTTACTCACCGGCAGCGGGATTTTATGGGGTAGAAACCGACCTGACATGGAGTCATCAGTTTACCCAGCACTGGGGCGGGGCGCTGAGCGCGGGCTACACGTGGCTGGACGATCACGCGGCGGACAGTCCCATCGTGTTCAGGCAGAATCAGCTGACCGCAACAGCGGCGGTGACCTATACGTTTTAAGATTTGAATGGTGTTTAAGCCCGCACCGCTGTAAGGAAATCCACTACAGCGGGCGGCTTGAGTGAGAAAGATTATTAATGCGGAACTTCAGAGATCTCTTTCACGTCACTTTTATTGATTTGCTGCTTCACGCCATTGGCATCGACGTAACCCAGCAGGCCGGTTTCAGCATCCTGTGGTTTGCCATCGGTGACGATGGTGCGTCCATCATTGGTGTGGATGGCGTACGAGGTACGCGTACATCCGGTTAAAGCGGACAGGGCAATAAGCGCAGTAATAGAAAGCAAAATTGATTTTTTCATTAGTCTCTCCAGGCTGTTAAAAGGATATTAATTATCCAGTTCGCTCATGTTGGTAATCTTGTCGCGATTGATCTGCTCAGTTTTACCGGTTTGCGCATCCTTGTAAGAAACAAGGCCCGTGTCACTGTCGATTTGCGGCTTACCAGACGTCACAATCGTGCGTCCGTCGGTGGTCTTAATCGCCTGATTTGAAGAGCAAGCGGTCAATGTCATTGCCATAAAAGTGCCAAGAAATGCCGTTGCCAGTACTGTTTTTTTCATCGTGATGAGTTCCTTTCAGTGGAATAAGTTTTAACTACCTAAATAGCTTAGAACATTTTCCCGAAACAGCCAGAAACCCGGCGCATCTGCGCTGTTTAACCCGACTCAGATGGCGGTTCATGCCGCGCGCTTAGCGGATCTCATTCACATACATAAAGTGTTCAGTACTAAAACGGTGGTGCGCCAAAATTACCGGCAGGGCACTTTGATCAAATGAAACTTCATCAATCACCATCACGGCGTGCGGCAAACTCAGCTCCAGCAGCGCCGCATCCTCTTCATTCGCCAGCGTAGCGGTAATTTGTTCACGCACGGCGGCGACGCGCAGGTCGTAGCGCTCAAACAAATAGCGATAAAGCAGCGGCGGTAACTGATCGGCTGCTGGGAAATCGGCCAAACGCGCCGAGGGCAACACCAGCGTTTCATGCATCGCGGCGATGCCCTTCACGCGACGCAAACGCTTCAGCCGGATCACTTCATCGCCCTGACCAATTTGCAGTTTCTCTGCTTCTTCGGCGCTGGCATGACTCAGTTGATAATCCAGTAATCGGGTATCGGATTGCAGCAATCCGCCGGTTTTATCGTGCAGGCGAAAATACTGGAAAAAGTGGCTGAGATTGTGCAGCGGCGCCCAGCCGGTTACCACGGTGCCGGTTTTGCGGCGTCGCATCAGCATACCTTCCGTGGTCAGCGCCGCCAGCGCTTTGCGGACGGTGCCCACCGACACACCAAACTTCGCCGCCAGGCTATTTTCACTCGGCAAAATCGTGCCCGCGGGCAGTTCACCTTGCAGGATCGATTCGCTGATATGGCGCTTGACCACTTCATACAGCGGCGCACCTTCACCTTCGCTGAGTCTGGCGAAAGGTTGAGCGTGGTTCGCGTCATAGTTTTTTTGCATGTTTCCGATTACCGATTGACCTCAGTCGTTGAATTGCATTATCTATAAACTATATAGAAATACAACAGACGATAATCCTATGATGCAAAATCCACGCTTTAACAACGCATTAGCGATGATTGCTCATGACGGCGCGCAAATGACGGATGACCTTAAACAGATGCTGGAGGTGGATACCTGCTTCCCGCCGGGCAACGGTTATGGCGCATTTGCTGACGTGATGACGCACTTGTTAGCACCGCTGGATTTTCACTTTGCGCGCGTCTCCGTGCCGGAACATTTATGGCAGGCACCGGACGGCAGCGCGTACGGTGAACGCGTCAATTTGCTGGCATCGCTTGATGCCGGTGCCGCTGAAAACTGCAATCTCTATTTCCACACCGATACCGTGCCCGCCGGCGATGGCTGGCGTTTTCCAGCGCTCACGCTGACCGCAGCGGAAGGCAAGCTGTTTGGGCGCGGCGCGGCAGACATGAAAGGCACCATTGTTGCCGCGATGGCGGCAGTGCGCGCGGCACAGGCGGCGGCCATCCCGCTGCGTTTTAATCCGGTATTTCTGCTGTGTAGCGATGAAGAGGGCGGCTTGTATCCCGGCATTCGTTATCTGGCGGAACAACAGCTTTTCTCCGGTCACCTGCTCAGTTTCAACGGCGGCGCGGTGCCGCGCATCTGGGCCGGTTGCTTTGGCAGCATCGATCTCAAAGTGATTATCACCGGACGTTCGGCGCACTCCGGCGATCCGGTTAACGGCATTAATGCTATTGAAGTGGCGCTGCCAATGATGAACGCGCTTTATCAGCTGAAGCTCGAGGTGGAACAACGCACCTCGGCGATGCCTTCTCCGCCGCACTATCACGGCAAACCGTTGACGTCACTGTTAACGCTGGCCGCTGCGCAGGGCGGCAGCAAAGGATCAACCATTCCGGAACGGTTTGAGCTGCTGATTAACCGCCGCTACGCGCCGGAAGAGCGCTTTGACGCGGTGTGGCAGGAGCTGACGCACTGTGTGGAAAGTGCGATGCGCGACAGCCCCGCGCTCGACGTCACGCTGCAAATGATTGGCCATCTGGCGCCGGTCGCTAATCCAGACGGTCCGCACTGGCCACGCTGGCAGGCGGCGCTGAGTCAGGGTTTTGGCTTCCAACCCAGCGAGTTCAAACCCTGGGGATCGTCCACCAGTTCCGATATGGGCTGGGTCCAGCAAGCCGGGATTCAGGAGATTTTACTCGGCGGCCTCGCCCGTCCTGACAACCGCATTCATGCCGCCGATGAGTACACCACGCTGGCAGATGTGATCGCACTTTCGCAGTCCATTCTGGCGTATCTCGCCGATGATTTTCAGCCAACCCAGGGTAATTAACTAATCACGAGGAAGAGAAGATGTGCGCAATGAAAGGGTTAAACCGCAGACAGTTTATCGCCAGTTCTACCGCTCTGACGGGCGCAGCGATGCTGCCCTGGTCGTTCTCGGCCCATGCCGCGCAGGTGGCGAGCGCCACGCCGGGCGGCACGGCGCGTAAAGGCGGTGTGCTGCGCATCAGCGTTGATCAAGCCGTCGGCGTGTTAAATCCACATCAGGTGCGCGTCAACCCGGAATATCTGGTAGCGGAACTGCTGTACAGCGGCTTAACGCGTCTGACGCAGGAGATGAAAGCCGAAGCCGATTTGGCGCAATTCTGGCAGGCCAGCGCCGATCTTAAACAGTGGACGTTTACCCTGCGCCCGAACCTAAAGTTCAGCGACGGTTCCGCGCTGACTTCCGCCGATGTGGTCGCCAGCCTGCAGGCGCTGCTCGATCCGAAAAATGCCTCGCCAGCGTTGCATAACATTGGGCCGATTAACGCCGTCAGCGCGCCAGATACCAACACGGTTTTGATTGAAACCGATGCGCCTTACGCCGATTTGCCGGTGATGCTGGCTTATCCGGATGCGAAAATCATCCCCGCCAGCATCGCGCAAGGCCAGTATGACAAGCTTAGCAAAGCCTCATTCGGCGCCGGTCCTTTCCAGCTGGTCTCCTACGATCCAGAACGCAAAATTGTGGTGAAGCGCAATCCGCATTACTACGATCCGGCGCGTCCCTATCTGGATGGCGTGGAAGTGGTGGTCTATCCCGATGGCATCGCGGAGAGCTCCGCGCTGATCTCCGGTGACACCGATCTGATGCTCAGCGCGCAGTCGAGCGAGTTCGCGCGCCTGTCCAAATCTTCCGGCGTGCTGCCGCTGCGCGTGGCCTCCGGCCAGTTCCTCAATGTGAACATGGGCTGCGACCAAAAACCATTTAACGATGTTCGGGTACGTCAGGCGCTGGCACTGTGCGTTGATCGTCAGGCGTCGGTGGATTTCGTGGCGGATGGCCTGGGTTCACCGGGCAACGACACGCCGATTAACGGCGCGTATCCGTTCTTCGCCAACCTGGCGAAAAAAGCGGTGGATTACAGCAAAGCCAAAGCGCTGCTGGCGGAGGCCGGTTACCCCAACGGGATCGATTTAACACTTATCGCCTCCGACAAACCGGCCACCCGCACGCAGCTGGGCATTGCCCTGCGCGAGATGGCGAAACAGGGCGGTTTCCGCATCAACGTGCAGACCATGGCGCACAGCACCTATCTCGATCAGGTGTGGAAGAAGGGCAACTTCTACGTTGGCTTCTACAACATGCAGCCGACGCCAGACGCGGTGTTCTCGCTGCTCTACACCTCAACCGCATCGTGGAATGAAACGCGCTGGAACAACGCGGAGTTTGATAAAGCGGTAAGTGCGGCGCGTGAAACCCGTGATGAAGCACAGCGCACAACGCTGTATGGCAAAGCGCAGCAGCTGATGCATGACGAAGTGCCATCGGTGATCCCGACCTTCTTCGATCTGCTCGCCGCCAGCCGCGATTATGTCGGCGGATATCATCTGCATCCGCGCGGTGCGGTATTCCGTCTTGACCATATCTGGTTAACCGACAAAGCGCCGAAGCGCGCAGCATAAGGAGCGAACGTGACAGCAAGTTATCTGCTCAAACGCCTTCTGCTGATGGTTTACACCTTGTTAGTGGTGTCGCTGCTGGTTTTTGGCATCACGCAACTGTTACCGGCCGATGCGGCTGTCACCTTGCTGGGACAAAACGCCACGCCGGAAGCGCTAGCGGCGGTGCGTGAACGTCTGGGGCTGGATGCCCCAGCGTGGCTGCAATATTGGCATTGGCTGACGCAGGCGCTGCAGGGCAACTTTGGCGTATCGATGCGCAATGGCCTTGAAGTGGCGCCGACGCTGCTGACGGCATTATCACGCTCGCTGCTGCTGGCGGTGTGCGCCTTAATTCTGATGCTGATCATCGCGATTCCCCTCGGCATCTGGGCGGCGGTGCGCCGTGGCAAAACCGCCGATGTGCTGGTGAGTGTCATCTCCTATACCGGCATCTCCTTCCCGGAGTTCGTCACCGCCACGCTGGTGCTGCTGCTGTTTGCTGATGTCTGGCAGATTTTGCCCGCCACCGGCTATGTGCCGCTCAGTGAGAACGTCGTCAGCGGGATCCAGCACCTGATTCTACCTTCGGTGACCGTGGCGCTGATTCTGGTGGCGCACGTCTCGCGCATGGTGCGCTCAGAAATGGTTGATGTGTTGCATACCGATTACATCCGCGCCGCGTGGCTGAAAGGCTTATCGCGTCGCCGCATTCTCTGGCGACATGCGCTGCGTAACGGCTTGTTGCCGACCATCACTATTGTGGCGCTGGATGTTGGTTATCTGCTGGGCGGCATTGTGGTGGTGGAGGAGATCTTCGCCATTCCCGGCATTGGCCGCGAACTGATTGTCGCCGTGCAGGCGCGCGATCTGCCCACCATTCAGGCTGGCGTGATGATTCTCGCCGCGACCTATTCAGTGGTGAACTTCCTGGCTGATTTGGCCTATGTCACTCTCGATAAGCGGATCTCCTATGCCTGATATGTTGAAACGTTTGCTGCGTTCACCGCAGGGTGCCGCTGGCGTGCTGATTATCTTGCTGGCGCTGCTGATGGTGGTGGGCGGTGCCCACGTCGCGCCTTTTGATCCTGAATCAATTTCCATCCTGACGCGCTATAAGCCGCCCAGCGCGGAACACTGGTTTGGTACCGATCAGATGGGCCGCGATATCTTCAGCCGCGTGCTGGTGGGCGCACGCTCAACCATTCTACTGTCGCTACTGGCGACCGCGCTGGCGATGGTAATCGGTTCGGTGCTCGGTACCGCCAGCGCCTATCTGGGCGGCAAATTTGATGAGTTCATGATGCGCACCATGGATGCGGTGATGGCGATTCCCAGCCTGCTGTTTGCGTTGCTGATTGTCAGCACGCTTGGGCAGAGCAGCATGAACGCGGTGCTGGCGATCACTATCGCCTTTGTGCCGGGCATGGTGCGCATCTCGCGCAGCGTGGCATTGGCCGCCCGCCAGCAGGATTACATCAACGCCGCCATCGCGCGCGGCGAAGCCGGGCACTACATCATTCTGCGAGAAATGCTGCCGAATATTCTGGCGCCGATCATCGTGGAAGCCACCATTCGCGTTGCCTTCGCCATCATGCTGTTTGCCACCCTGAGTTTTCTGGGTTTGGGCGCGCAGCCGCCAGAGCCAGAATGGGGATTGATGGTCTCTGAAGCGCGCGCTTACTTCTTTAATGCGCCGTGGATGATGATGATTCCGGGCCTCGCCATCGCATTGGTCGCCATTGGGTTTAATTTACTGGGTGACGGGCTGCGTGATGTGCTCAACCCAAGGAGCCACTGATGAGTGACAAGCTTACACCGGTGCTGTCGGTGGAAAATTACAGTCTCGATTACGCGTTAGCCAAAGGACATGCGCTACCGGTACTGCGTGACATCAACCTGCAGGTGATGCCCGGCGAAGTGTTGGGGCTGGTGGGCGAATCGGGTTCCGGCAAAACCACGCTCGGCTGGGCGATCATGCGCTGGCTGGCGGGCAATGCGCGCGAGCTGCAGGGCGATATTCGTCTCAACGGCGAGAGCCTGCTGACTTTATCCGCGGCCAAACTGACAGCGCTGCGCGGTGCCAAACTCGGCATGATTTTTCAGGATCCCAGCGCCTCGCTCAATCCCACGCTGACATTGGGTGAGCAGGTCACCGAAGTGTTACGCCGCCATCGCGGTTTATCGGCGCGTGAAGCGCAGGAGATGGGCGAATCGCTGCTGCGTGACGTTGAACTTAAAAATCCGGCGCGCATGATGCGCCGCTATCCGCATCAGGTGTCGGGTGGCGAGAAGCAGCGCATCCTGATCGCCACCGCGTTTGCCTGCCAGCCGGACTGCATGATTTTTGATGAGCCAACCACCGCGCTGGATGTGATCAGTTCGGCGCAAATCCTCGATCTGTACGAGCGTTTGCGCGAGGAGACCGGCGTTGCGTCGCTCTACATCTCGCACGATCTGGCGTTGGTGGCCAAAGTGGCCAATCGCGTCTGTGTGCTGGAACAGGGACGCATTGTCGAACAGGCCGACACGCGCAGCCTGTTTAGCGCGCCGCAAAACGCCTATACGCGCAAGCTGATTGAGGCGGTACCCAATCCGCAGCACCGGCTGGTGCAGGACGCGCCCGGCAACCAACCGTTACTCGGCCTGAAACAGCTGACCATCGATTACGGCAAACACGGTCTTCTTGATCGTCTGCTGAAGCGTGAAGGCAATACCACGCGCGCCGCCAATGCGGTTGCGCTCACCGTTCATCAGGGAGAAATTCTCGGCGTGGTCGGTGAATCGGGTTCCGGCAAATCCTCGCTCGGTAAAGCCATTACCGGCCTGGTGCCGTTCAGCGGCGAGCTCGACTTTTGTGGCTACGCGCTACATGGCCGGGCGCAAATGGATAAAGAGTATCGCCGCCGCGTGCAGATGATTTTCCAGCATCCAGATGCCTCGCTGAATCCGCGCATGACTATTGGCGAAATCATCGCACGGCCACTGCGATTGTATGGTGTACCCGCAGGTGAAACCGAAGCGCAGGCGGTAGCGCGACTGCTGCAGGAAGTGCGTTTGCCGGCGGAGTTTGCGCAGCGTTATCCGCATGCACTGTCGGGCGGGCAGAAGCAGCGCGTCGCAATCGCCCGTGCGTTTGCCAATCCGCCGGATTTGGTGATTTGTGACGAGATCACCGCCGCGCTCGACGTCTCGGTGCAGGCCACCATTATCGAACTGCTGCTGGAACTGCGCCGCCGCTACGGCACCGCGTATCTGTTTATTACCCACGATCTCAACCTGATTCGCCAAATCGCCCATCGTGTCGCCGTAATGTATCGCGGTGACGTGGTGGAAGTGCTGCCCGGCGACAACATGACGGCGCTGGCGCAACATCCTTATACCCGTGCACTGCTTGATGCGGTGCATATTCCCGACTTATCCAAGTCCGTTGCATGACGAGAGAAACATGAAGCCTGAACAGTTGATTCATCATATCGATCGCGATTTTTGCCTCTCATTCCTGGCAAAAATGGTGCAGCACAAAAGCTACAGCGCCACCGATGGCGAGCGTGAATTGGCGAAATATATGGCCGCGCAGATGGCGCAGCTGGGCCTGGAAACCGAACTGCAGAATGTGCCCGGCGACAGGCTGAATGCCATCGGACGATTGGCAGGCAGCGGCGGCGGCAATAGCCTGCTGTTCAACGGGCATCTGGATACCAATCCGGTCACCGAAGGCTGGACTGTCGATCCCTGGGAAGGAAAAATCGACGAACAGTTTATCTACGGTATCGGCGTTTCGAACATGAAAGCGGGCGATGCCGCCTATTTTTGCGCGTTGAAAACACTGATTGATGCCGGTGTAAAGCTGAAAGGCGATGTGATTTTGACCTATGTGGTGGGTGAGTTGCAGGGCGGCATTGGTACGCTGGCGGCGATTGAGCAAGGTGTGCGCGCCGACTACTTCATCAATGCCGAACCCACCGATCTGCAAGCTCTGACCATGCACGCCGGTTCGCTGATGTTTACTATTGAGCTCACCGGCGATACGCGCCATCTGTCAAAACGGGAAGAAGCGGTGGATGCGATCAGCGCCGCCGTCGAGCTGATCCCGCAGATTAACGGCATGACCTTTAGCGGCGCGAAAACCGCTGAGCATCGCAAGATTAACCGTGGTCATATCGGTACCGTGCATGGCGCGTTAGGCCGCGATCTGGAAGAGTGGCGACCGCCGCAGGTGGCTGACTTTGTGCGCTTAAAAGGCTCGGCACGTTTCGCGCCAGGACAAACGGTGGAAGGTGTGCTCGCCGATCTGCAGGCGCTGCTGAACACGTTGTGCCAGCGCTATCCGGGACTGAAAGCCGAGCTTTATGATGATGGCATCCGTGATAAACCCACCATGTTGCCGTTCGAAGTGTCACCGGAATCCGCCATCGTCAAAGCGGTGAATCGCGGCTGGAAAACCGTGCGCGGCACCGAACAGCCCACCGGCGTGATCACGCCTCCGGCGTTCTTCGGCACCGATGCGGCACATCTCTATCAGCATGCGGGCATGGAAGGGATCGTCTGTGGGCCAGGCGGCAAATACAACACCATGCCGGATGAGCGCGTTGAAATCAGTGAATTCCTCGATATGGTGCGCATCTATCTGCTGGCCATTCTGGAGATTTGCCAGCCGGTTGAGGTCGCGTAATGCAGGTTTAAGCGCTTTGAGAGCTGATAGGATTTAGCCTGACGCAGGACGTTGAACTGAATGATTTATCACTAACCGTTCCCGCATTACGTTTCGATATGAAATAGGCCACCACGGAGAGCATCGCGAGCTATGCCATTTACCGCGAGGCGCATCAAATGGCGTGGTTTGATGCTTACCAATATTCGGGTTTAACCGCAGGTTTTTACGCGTCGCAACCCGAACAGGAAACTGGCATGCATCAAGCTCTTCATTGGTGATCGTTCTGCGTATCCAGTGACTATGATTTTGCAGTGAACCCGGAACACCACGTACGTTGCCCTGGCGGTGCGGTAAAATGATCCCGATACGAATGTCGGGAAAATCTTCGCGAATAGCCTTGAGTGCTGGCGTCATGTCGGTGTCAGCCGATACTAACACCAGTTGCGCGATCCTCTCTTCTATTGGCAACGTCTGCTGTTTAGCAAACAAACGATACATGCTGATGGCAATATTCACGTCGGTTTCTTTCTCTTCCAGCTCCCAGATATCTACCTTATCGAGACGTGATGCGGGTAGTTTTTTACTAATGAAACGCGGAGCCCGAGCGTGCTCAAGTCGATGACGTCCGGTGAAGATATTAATTCCGGTCGTCTTCAGCGCGCGAATATAAGTATCCTGAGCGTGTCGGGATTCGATGCCGCGTGTGGCGAGATGGGGAATAACCGAGGAGGTGTAATAGTTTACTGTTTCAATTATTGCAGCCGGATCCTGTACCCGACATATATGCGAAAGCAGCAATGACAAGTTGAGCCATTTATAAGGCGTACCTGCCAGCAGTCCATAAAATACATTGTATCCGTCAATAAAAACTGCAGTACGCACTCTTATCCTTCCTTAAGATACGAAAAAACCGGCCTGAGCCGGTTTTTTCACCCTAACGGCCAGCGAACTGAATCGCTGCGTACAGGGTTGAGTTGTGTGGCTAACTTATCAGCATTACTGGCTAAACTCAAGTTGCTCAAGGTGAAATCCAAGCCATAAAGATTGTAAATTTAGGCGCTATTTTCGGCTCCAGCATTAGTGCTGCAGTATTTAACTTTGAAAAATCGGGAGATATACGAATGGTCTTGCTTCAGGTTAATGGTAATTCTAATAAAAAGTGATGAGTGCAAATGAAATTCTGGAATATCCATTAACCTGAATTGCTAATGTAAATAACTACCGCAACTGACTATCCTTACTTCCACGGCGGTTATAACCGCTGATCGCCGCCTGTTTTTTATCGATCTTGCTCTGGCAATTCACGCAGTAACGCACGCCAGCCAATGCTGCGCGACGCGCTTCCGGGATCGGTTCGCCGCACTCGTCGCAAAATTCAGCACTTTCACCGTGCCCGAGATTTTCACGAGCGCGGGCCACCGCATCATCCACCGTGGCATCAATTTGTTTGTGCACCGCACCGTCTTCTGACCAACCGCCAGCCATACTTCACCTCCGCAAATACTGATGCTCTGAGTATAAGACATGACGTGATTTGTGCCGGGCAGCTCAAATTTTCACGCGTATTTAACATGGTTGACACATCATCGCGCGCCATCCTAGACTGCGGCTTGTTCCAAGGGGTGCTCTGTTAAGGGGCTGAGATTCTACCGGCTGGCGTGTATGCGCGAGCAACGTAGTGACCCTCCGAACCTGATCCGGCTAATACCGGCGTAGGGATGCGGAACCGCAGGGCGATATCGCGCCCTGATTCCCTCTTTGTGCTTTGTAGCGGACAGTTCGCGCTCTTCAGGCGTTGCCTGAGAGTCTCTGCGCAATCGCAAAGGTGGCGACGCACATGAACGAAATACACATCATCCAGGCTCTGCTGACATTTCTGCAGCGCGAAGATAGCTCAGACGACGATTTCAACCAACTGGCCCTCGAAATCTTCGCTTATCAGTTCGCACACAATTTCCCTTATCGCCGCTTCGCCACCCAGCGCGGACGCACGCCGCTGACGGTGAAAAACTGGCGCAACATTCCCGCCATCCCGATTAATGCCTTCAAAGATCTGACGCTCAGCTGCCGTCCCACCGAGCAAATTACCGAGATCTTCATGACCAGCGGCACCACCGGCACGGTAAAAGGGCGCAGTTACCATTCGACGCTGGAAGTGTGGAAAAAATCGATGCTGCTCAACTTCCGCCGTCGCTTTATGGCGGGCCGCGATCGCATCCGCATGGGCATTTTGTTCCCGGATACCGTGGCGATGCCGAACTCCTCGCTGGCGACCTATCTTAAATTGGCGATGAAGGAGTGTGGCACGCCGGACAGCGAAGTGATGGTGGGCGAGCATGGCCTCGAAACCAGTCGTCTGTTCACTGCGCTGGAACAGGCTGAAGCGGATGGCGAACCTTACGCGCTCCTGGGCGCCAGCTACAGCTTTGTGCCTTTGCTGGATGACATGCAGCGCCAAAAACGCCGCTTCGCGCTGCCGGCAGGCAGTCGCATTCTCGATACCGGCGGTTTCAAAGGCCAGTCGCGCGAGATGGGCGCGGAAGAATTCTACGCTTCGCTCTCTCATGCCTTCGGCATTCCGCGTTCCCACTGCATCAACATGTACGGCATGACGGAAATCAGCACGCAGTTTTACGACGCGGGCAACGAGTGCTGCCCGCCGGTGAAATCCGGGCCGCACTGGATCCGCACGCGCGTGGTCAATCCGCTTACCGGTGATGATGTGCCGGACGGCGAAGTTGGCGTGCTGGCGCATCACGATCTGGCGCATTTCAACTCGGTGTCCGCTTTGTTAACGGAAGATGCAGGCGTGATGGTGCCCGGTGGATTCCATCTGCTGGGACGCGCGACCGGCGCTGATGCCAAAGGCTGTTCGCTGACCATGGAAGCGTTTCTCGCCAGCGCGCAGGCACAGTCGTGAAAGAAATTGCCGGACATCTGCCGGGCCTCTCCGCTGACGAAGTGCATTGGCACACGCTGAGTTTCAATCATCGTGGCGAAAGCCTCGAGGTTTGCGTTCCGCAACTTGATGACGCGCAGATAAAGGCGCTCGCAGCGCGCATCCGCACCAACGCCCGCGCTTATCTCCAGCAGCTGAGCGTGGCGCAGATCATGGGCATCATTGATGAAGCGGTGGCGCGACTGCTCGATCGTCATCATCCAGTGCGCATCAAGGCCGAAAAGCTGCTGCCCATCGTCACCGGTTACGATGCCGAGATGGTGCGGCCTGGCCTTACCGGCTATCTGAAAACCTTTCGTCAACCGCAGTTAAAGCGCTTTCTAGCGGAGGATTTCGCCGATGCGCAGATGCTCGACGATTTTCAGCCGCGCCCCAAAGGCGGCTTTGCGCGCGCATTTGGCCCGCAATTGTTAATGCATATCTGGGCGGGCAACGTGCCGGGCTTGCCGCTGTGGAGTTTGATCTGTGGTCTGCTGGTTAAGGCGGGCACCATCGGTAAACTGCCAGGCAATGAGCCGCTGATGGCAAGCTGGTTCGCGCAGTTGCTGGCGGAGATCGATCCAAAACTGGGCGAATGTATCGCGGTGGTGTGGTGGAAAGGCGGCGATGCGCAAACCGAACTAACGTGGCTGCGTCAGCCCGATGCGCTGGTGGCTTATGGCGGAAATTCAACGCTGGCGGCGATCCAACAGCGTTTGCCGGTTACCACGCGCTTTCTGCCGCACGGCCACAAAATCAGCTTCGGAATGGTGGCGCGTTCGGCGCTGAATGTACGGCAAGGCGCGGAGCTGGCGCGTTGCGTGGCGTATGACGTGATGCGTTACGACCAGGCCGGTTGTTACTCGCCGCAAATGCTGTTTGTCGAGCGCGGCGGCAAGGTGTCGCCGGATGAGTTCGCCAGCTACATCGCCCATGAACTCGCCGCGCTGGCGCACAAACATCCGCGCCGTCCGCTGGCGAGCGAAGAGATCAACAGCATTGCCGCGTGGCGTAATGGCGAGGAGATTCGCGCGCTGGGCGGCGATCGTAGGCTTTACGGCGAGGCGGCAGACGATTGGGCAGTGGTGAGCGTTGATCATGCGGAGCCTTTATCGCCGGCGGCATTGGGCCGTACGTTGAAAGTGGTGTGCGTGGATGCGCTGGAGGAAGTGGTCGATTTGGTGGCGCCGCAGCGGCATTTTCTGCAAACCGCAGGCGTGGCGGCCGCGCCGCAGGCGTTGTTCGGCATTTCGGCTCTGCTCGGGCAAGTGGGCGTTACGCGCATCGCGGCGTTCGGCAATATGACCTCGCCGGAAGCGGGCTGGCATCACGATGGACGTTTTAGTTTGCTCGATCTGGTGACCATCACGGAGATCGAGCAGGGCGCAGAAGCGACCACCGAGCGTTACGCACCGTATGCGGAGTGACGCGATAACAGATCGCACATACCGTAGCGGCTAATTTATTGCGCATCAATCCGCTGTGCGCGATAAATCGCGCCGCTGCAGATTTTGCGTGACCATATCAACATGGAGCCATAATGAAATTCTCTAATCAAACAGTTCTGGTGACCGGCGCAAGTCGCGGCATTGGTGCGGCGATCGCTAAAGCCTTCGCCGCTGAGGGCGCGTTTGTGGTGGTGAACTATCTGCGCAATGAAGCTGCCGCTGCGGGCGTGGTTGAGGAGTGCCGCGCATTGGGCGGCGACGCGCTGGCGATTGTTGCCGACGTCACCTGTGAGCAGCAGGTCAACGCCATGATGGAGCAGATCGTCAACGCCACAGGTCGCCTCAATGCGGTGATCAACAACGCTTTCGCACCTTACGTTTTCGACACTGAAAATCGTTCACGTTTCTGGGAAACGTCGTGGTCGGGCTATCAGTCGCAGTTCGATGGCGCGGTAAAAGCCGCCTATAACGTTTGTCAGGCGGCGCTGCCGTTAATGCGCGCGCGCGTGCGCGGCAGTATCGTTAATCTCACCAGCGATCTGGTGGCGCGTCCTTCGGTGCCTTACCACGATTACATCACCGCGAAAGCGGCGCTAACCGGCTTTAGCCGCACGCTGGCGACGGAGCTGGGCCCGCTGGGGATTCGCGTGAACTGCGTGGCGCCCGGCCTGGTGTATCCCACCGATGCCAGCCAGGCAACGCGCGAAGCGGTGCGCGATTCTCTCACGGCGCAAACCCCGCTGCGGCGCATCGCGCGACCGGAAGATGTTACCGGCCCGGTGCTGTT
Source organism: Pantoea endophytica (assembly GCF_002858935.1). Classification (GTDB taxonomy): domain Bacteria; phylum Pseudomonadota; class Gammaproteobacteria; order Enterobacterales; family Enterobacteriaceae; genus Pantoea; species Pantoea leporis. The sequence continues at coordinate 300,562 of NZ_PJRT01000005.1, forward strand.
TCTCGCCTCCGACTGGAGCGAATTTGTCACCGGACAAACGTTGTACGTCGATGGCGGATTAGTGATGAATTGAACCGTACGGTCGCCATTTATGGCGATCGGTTTAGCCCTGCGCAAGCAAATAACTATCCAACCTGATCAACGCGATCACATATTTCGGCAACGCCTCCAGCAGCGATGGCAGATGGATTGTCTCGTCGGCACCGTGCGGCAATCCATGGCCTTCGGGTAAAAAATCGGGCGTGTTTGCTGCGGTTTTCCGATAGCCGGGCCCAAAGGTGATGGCGTTTGGCAGCTTCTTCGAATGGGTCACGCCGCCCATCGCGTAAGGGCGATCGTCATTGCCGGTGGTGTCATTCCACACTTGCTGCAGCAGCGAAATCACCGGATGTGAGGTCGGCAGGAAGAACGGCGCCACGTCGCGCCAGCCGGGATCGAGCGTAATGGTAGTAGCGGCTAACTGCTGTTGCAGCATCTCGACGATCTGCTCGCCGCGCCACGAAACCGGATAACGGATATCGCAGTCAATGCTCAGCGTGTCGGCGCGATGGCTGTACCACACGCCCGCGTTCAGCGTCAGTTTGCCGGACTCCGCATCTTCCAGCCCCAATCCGGCGCTCTCGCCATACGGCGACGCAAACAGCTGTACCAGCGTTTCCGCCAGCTGACGTTCGTGATCGCCCAATAGCTCCAGCTCAATCAGTGCGGTGAGCAGCACCTGCGTGGCATTCAGCGTGCCGTCGGGGAAGGCGGCATGCCCGCCGTTGCCGCGCGCTTTCAGGGTGAAAGCGCCATCGTTTTCCGGCTTGATCGACACATAGGTCGCGGCAATGCCCTGCAGCAGCGCCAGCTTTTCACTAACCGCATGCTGATCGGCCTGTGCAATTCGCACGCTGGCGAAATCCGGCACGCTATTGCTGGCCGATCCGGCAACAATATCCGCCAGCACGCCCGATTCGGCGACATTCAGGGTAAAACTGAGTTGTCCTTTCTGCGCATTGTTCACCGGGAACATGCCATCGGTGACAATCGAATAATCAGGCACCGGACCGTTCTCCGCAAACCACGCCATATCGGCCATGTTGGTCTCTTCCGCCAGACCATAAACGATGCGCAGATTGTGATGCAGCGGAATATTCAGATCGCGCATCAGCTTTAACAGATAGAAATTGAGCACACCGGGCCCTTTGTTATCCGCCACGCCGCGACCAATCACAAAATCGCCGTGCTGCGTTAGCGCAAAGGGCGGAAAGGTCCAGTTGTCGCCCGCTGGCACCACATCCAGGTGGTTGATCAGCCCGATGTCGCGCGCGTGCTCGCCATAAATCACCGAACCGGCGTAGCCCTGATGCTGCTCGGTTTTGAAACCGGCCTGCTCGGCCTGATCTAACACCTGCTGCAAGATTTGCGCGCACTCGGGGCCAAAAGGCGCGCCGGGCGCTGCGCGGTCGGCGCGGCTGATGCTGGGAATAGCAATCCATTCGGCCAAATCATTGGTTAATGCGGCGCGGTGCTCCGCAATCCATTGCTGGATCTGTGGCAACAGCGCGCTTTCCTGAGGTGATAACGACGCGGACATAAGGCTTCTCCTTCAATTTATGCACAACATAAAACATTCCACCGCGTCGGCTTAGACGCATTTGCGCGAACCATTGCTACCACGCAGCTAAGCGCCACTTCATGCGCATTCCTGCAAAGCTTAGCTATTTTTGTTGCTCGTATTGCATGGCAAAGCAACGGAGATTAACGCCCTACGACGCTAAGTCACCAGTAATGCAGGAGAATTAAGGTGGATAACAGCCCCGCAGCCGGAGCGACAGTCGGCGTGGATGTCGGAGGAACCTTTACCGATTTTGTTTTATTTGATCCGCAACGCCAGCAACGCTTTTTCCATAAACAGCCCAGCACGCCCGCCGATCCCGCTCTGGCGGTAAGTGACGGGCTGCGCGCCGTGCTGCTGAAAAGCGGTTTGCCCGCCAGCGCGCTATCGCTGGTGTTGCACGGCACCACGCTGGGCCTCAACGCCATTATCCAGCGGCGCGGCGCGGATATCGCGCTAGTGATCAGCGCCGGTTTCCGCGATGTGCTGGAGATCGCGCGTGCGCGTATGCCGTCCTCCTTTGATTTTCATGCCGACCGCGAGCCGCCTTTTTTACCGCGTCAGCGCGTGCTGGAGATCCCGGCGCGTTTTAGTCCCGCCGGTGAAGTGACGCAGTGGCCAACTGAGGCCGAACTGGCGACGGTGGTATCCGAGGTTCTGCAACTCAAGGTGAGCGCGGTGGCACTGGTGACCATCAATGGTTATGCCAATCCCACGCGTGAAGCGGAACTGGCAAGCGCGCTGGCTGCAAAGTTAGGCACGGTGCCGGTGCTCTCTTCGGCGCAGCTGTGGCCGGAGATTCGTGAGTATGAACGCACATTGGTGGCCGGGCTGAACGCCTATATTCAGCCGCTGATGCAGCGCTACTTTAACCGCCTGAGCGATTTACTGGCGCAGCAGGCGATTGACGTTCCCTTATTGATCACCGCGTCCAACGGCGGCGTGCTGCCGCTGGACGCCGCACATCAGCGCCCGGTGGACACGCTACTCTCCGGACCGGCATCCGGCGTGATTGCTGCGGCGCATCTGGCGTCCGGTACAGGTTTTGTCTCCTTCGATATGGGCGGCACCAGCAGCGATATCTCGCTGTCGGAGCAGGGCGAAATCGAACGCGTTAACCGCACCGAGATTGGCGGCCTGCCGCTGATTTTGCCGGTGGTGGGCGTATCGGCGATTGGTGCCGGCGGCGGCTCCATCGTGCATGTCGATGATTTCGGCATTCTCAAGGTTGGCCCAGAAAGTGCGGGGGCGGATCCGGGTCCGGTTGCCTATCAGCGCGGCGGCACGCAACCCACGCTCACCGACTGCTATCTGGTGAGCGGCATCTTATCCGCCGACGCGGCGTTGGCGGGCACCATCACGCTGGATCACGCCGCCGCACTTCGCGCACTCAGCGAATTGGGCGAAACGTTAGGTTTGGCGGCCGAACAGGTGGCAAGCGGCGCTATCGCAGTAGCCACCGCGCAGATGGCGACCGAACTGAACAAAGCGCTGGCGCAGCGCGGATTGACCGCCGATGGCTTGACGCTGATTCCCTTTGGCGGCGCGGGCCCGACCCACGCCAACTTCTTTGCCGAAGAGGCGGGCATCAACCGCATTCTGGTGCCGCTGCGTCCCGGCACGTTCTGCGCCGAGGGCGCGATCAGCGCTGATATCCGCCGCGACTTTGTGCGCAGCCTGCGCATCAACGTTACAGCGGAGAGCTACGGCAAAATCGCCGCCACCGTTGCGGAGCTGCATCAGCTGGCGCAAAAGTGGTTTGCCGAACAGGCCAGCCGCCTCAGCGAGCGCGCCCATTATCGGGTGGAAGCGGATATGCGCTATGCCGGACAGGCCTACGAACTCAGCGTCACTCTCGGCAGCCCGGCAAGCATCACGCATCAGCAACTGCTTGAACGTTTTCAGCAGCTGCATCAGCAGCGTTATGGCTTTAACACGCCTGACGCGGCCATTGAACTCACCACGCTGCGCCTGTCGCTGAATGCCGTTTTGCCGCGCCCAACCGATAAACCTTTTAACGCAGACGTTAAGATTGATGAGCCAGTTTCGCGCCCACTTTATCTGCGCGGCGGCTGGGTGAATGCGCGCATCTGGCAACGTGTGAACATCGGTAAGCAGAGCCTCATTCTCGGCCCGGCGGTGATCGAACAAGAGGATACCACCACGCTGATCTTGCCTGGCTGGTCGGCGTGCACCGATAGCAGCGGCAATCTGCTGATCGCGCGCGTAACGGGAGACGCAGCATGAAACTGGATGCCATCACTCTCGAAATCCTCAACCAAAAACTCACCGCGCTCACCGAAGAGATGTGCCACATCCTGCAGCGCACCGGACGCACGCTGTACGTCAAGGAAACCGCCGATTTTTGCTGCGCGGTGGCTGATCTGCAAGGCCGCTTCTTTGCCTATCCGAAAGGTATTGGCGTTTCCGGTTTTGTCGGGCTGAACGCGCTAACCGCGATTCAGGCGGTCGGCGAGGTTGCGCCCGGCGATGTGATTCTGACTAACGATCCCTGGCGCTCGCGCGGGCTGGCGACGCATCTGCCAGATTTGCAGGTGCTGGCGCCGTGGTTCGTCGATGGCGAACTGGTGGCGTGGGGCTGGGCTTTTTTACACGCCTCCGACGTTGGCGGGCGCGTGCCGAGCAGCATCTCGCCGACCAACAGCGATATTTATCAGGAAGGGCTGCAAATTCCGCCGGTCAAGCTGGTGCGTGCGGGTGAACTCAATCGTGATGTGATGAACATTCTCACCGCCAACAGCCGCACGCCGGAGGCGATTGCTGGCGATATTCAGGCGATGCTGGCCGCGCTCAATGCCGGTCGCGATCGCCTGAATCGCATCGTGGCGCAGCATGGCGTTACGGACGTGGTGCAGGCGCAGCAGGATTTGCAGGCATATTCGGCGATCCGCGCGCGCCAGGTGCTGCGCCGCATTCCCGACGGCGTGTATCAGTTTGAAGATTACCTCGATGACGCCGCAGGCAGCGGCTTGCCGGTGCGGCTCGCCATCACCGCCACCTTTAACGATGGCAAGGTGCATCTCGATTTCACCGGCAGCGATGCGCAGGTGGCGGCGGCGATCAACATTCCCAGCCACGGCGATCCACATGCTTGGCTGACGCTGCGCATTTTGGCGCTGGTGTGCACGCTGGACAAAGGCGTGCCGCTGAATGCCGGATTACTCGCGCCGGTGACGCTGTTTGCGCCCGCCGGATCGCTGGTCAATCCGCACTATCCGGCGGCAGTTGGCGTACGCCATGCGGCGGCGGTGCGCGTGAATGATCTGCTGAACGGTTTGCTGGGTCAGCCGTTGCCGGACGTAATGCCCGCCGCCAGCGGTGGCACCATCATTCCGCTGGTGATCGCCGAAGTGGCGCGCAATGGCCGCGAGCAAAATGTGCAGGTGATCGAACCGCTGGTCGGCGGGGGCGGGGCGCGTTGGAGGCATGACGGCATCGACGGCCGCGACAACAGCATCTCCAATCTGGCGAACAATCCGGTGGAGATGGTGGAAGCGGAAACCCATATCGAAATCCGCCAGTACGCGCTGCGCCCGGGTTCTGCCGGCGCAGGACAATGGCGCGGCGGCATGGGCCAGCAGATCCGCGTGCGCATTCTGCAAGATGACAGCACGCTGCTGGCGCGCGGCATGGAGCGCATGCTGTTCCAGCCGTGGGGCGTGCAGGGCGGTCAGCCGGGGCAATCGACCACGCTGACGCTTAATCCTGATGTCGCGGGCGGCCAGCCACTCGGCAAGATCGATCTGCTGAGCGTCAACGCCGGTGACGAAGTGCTGCTGCAAACGCCCGGCGGCGGCGGTTGGGGCGATCCCTTCAAGCGCGATGCGCTGGCGGTGCAAAACGATGTCGATAACCATTTGCTGAGCCACGCCGACGCGGCGCAGCACTATGGCGTGGTGTTTACCGATCACGGCATTGATGCCGCGGCCACCGCCGCCTTGCGCAGCCAACCGCGTGCAGCGTCATCTTCTTTCGGCGCGGCGCGCGAGAACTGGCAAACGCTGTTTGATGGCGATCTGCTGACGCGGCTCAATCAGCTGCTTTATCCACTCAGTCCGGCCGAACGCCAGCGCCATCGCTCTGCGGTGTTTGCCGCCGCGTTAGCGCAGTTACCGGCAGATTTTCCTCGTTCAACTTCTCCAGCTATCGCGACGGCGCGCCAGGCGTTTGCCGCTGCGCTGCGCGCGCTGGAGAGTGAACTTTCAGCGTCAATGACCTCAATACCAGGAGATGGCCATGCGCCAGTTAAATAACAAAAAAATCCTGCTCACCGCGCTGGTGGGCATGTTGATCAGCGGTGCGGCGAGCGCGGCTGAAACCACAGACTCGGTGATCGTTGGCGTTTACGGCGGTGACTGGGAGAAAAATATCCGCGCGTCCGGTCTGGAGCAGTTTGCCAAAGATAATCACCTGAAGCTGACCGTAGTGCCGGGCGCGGATGCCGAATGGTTTGCCAAGCTTCGCGCCGCCAAAGGCCGTCGTTCGCCGTATGACGTGGTGGTGTTCCAGCCCGATACCGTGCAGCGCGCGCAGGCGGCGGGCTTGCTGCAGCCGCTGGATGCCAAAGATATTCCCAACCTGAATAATCTGTATCAGAGCGTGCAGTCGCGCTTTGTGTATGACAATCAAACCTACGCCGCCGCCTTCAGCCTCGGCCAGCTTGGCCTCGCTTATCGCAGCGATCTGGTGAAAACCCCGCCGAAAAGCTGGCTCGACTTGTGGAATCCGGAATACAAAGGCCACGTAGCGATTTCATCGCCGACCTACGCCGCCGGTTTGCAGTTCTTCGCGGGCTTAGTGCACGCGTTGGGCGGCGAACTTAATCAGCCTGCCGCCGTGGACAAAGCCTTCACCAAACTGGCGGAACTGCGCGGCAACGCGGTGGCGTTCCCGGACAGTCCGGGCGCGATTCAAACCCTGCTGGAGCGTGGCGATGCGTGGGTGGTACCGTACTGGGATGGCCGCGTGTTTGCGCTCAAGCAGCAGGGCATGAAAGTTGATTTCGTCTATCCGTCCGATGGCCCGGTTGTCGGTGCCGCGAACTGGGTGATTCCAAAGGGCGCGCCGAACCTCGCCAACGCCTACAAAGTGGTTAACGCCATGTCTGCGCCCGACGTGCAGAAAGCCTTCTCGGATAAATCACTGTATGGCATGACCAATAAAGACGTGCAGTACAGCGACAACCTGAAGAAGCAGGTGAAAGTGGGCGAAGCAGCCTACAGCAAACTGATCTGGATTGATTACAGCACCGCCACGCCGCAGCTGGCGGACTGGACGCGTCGCTGGAGCCAGGCGCTGGGTGGTGCCAAATGAGTTCAGTCGTCATTGACGGCGTAGCGCGGCAGTTTGATAACCACCGCGCGCTGAATGACGTCAGCATCACCATCGAGCAGGGCGAGTTTTTCTCCCTGCTCGGGCCGAGCGGCTGCGGCAAAACCACGCTGCTGAATATCATCGCCGGATTTTTGTCGCCGAATAACGGGCGCGTGTTGATTGGTGGCAAGGATGTCACCGCGCTGCCGCCGTATCAGCGCCACATCGGCATGGTGTTCCAGAACTACGCGCTGTTTCCGCATCTGAGCGTGGGCGATAACGTCGCGTTCGGGCTGAAGGTGCGCAAAGTATCGCGCAGCGAACGGCAGCGTCGTGTCACCGAAGCGCTAAAGCAGGTGCGACTGGAAGGGCTGGCGCAGCGCATGCCGCATCAGCTTTCCGGCGGACAGCAGCAGCGCGTAGCGATTGCGCGCGCGCTGGCGATTGAACCGCAGGTGCTGCTGCTGGATGAACCGCTGTCGAACCTCGATGCGCGCCTGCGCAAGGAGATGCAGGACGAACTGCGCGCGTTGCAGCAGCGCGTCGGCATCACCACGGTGCTGGTGACGCACGATCAGGAAGAGGCGCTGACGCTGTCGGACCGCATTGGCATTCTCGGGCAGGGCGAGCTGCAGCAGATTGGCGCACCCGCCGCGCTCTACCGGCAACCGGCGAATCGCTTTGTCGCGGAGTTTGTCGGACAGGCCAATCTGTTCCATGCCTCTGCGCACAACGGACTTTACCAGGCGCGCGATCACTTTGTAGCCGCCGGATCAGCGCTGCAACTCAGCGCCGCGCAACCGGCAAGTGCCTCATCGTTGCTTATTGTGCGTCCCGAGCGCGTGCAGTTCTCCAGCGAGCCGCAGCAATTTACCAGCAACGGCAGCGCCGCCAGTGTGAAAGAAGTGAGTTTTGCCGGTGCGACCTTGCGGCTGGTGTGCCAGCTGCCGGGCGGCGGCGAGATCCGCGTGCAGCCAGCAGAAGCGCACTTTTCACAGCTGCCCGCGCCGGGCGATCGCTGCTATCTGCACTGGCAAGCGGCGGATGTCATCGTGCTGCCCGCGCAGGAGCGCGCCTGATGAAGATCGCTACGCGTAATCTGTTTCCCTGGCTGCTGCTGACGCCATCGCTACTTTTTCTGCTGCTGTTTTTGCTGGTGCCGCTGCTGCTGCTGTTCGACCAAAGCCTGACCAACGTTGATAGCCTGCTCAATCCGCTGCCCGGTTACAGCCTGGCGCAATATGTGACGGTGTTTGCCGATCCGCAATATCTGCACGCGCTCTGGACCACGCTGTGGGTGTCGCTGCTCACCGCCGCGATTACCGTGCTGCTGGCGTGGCCGGCGGCGTGGCTGCTGGTGACGACGCAGCGGCGCGGCTGGCGCACGCTGCTGTATGTGATCCTGATTTCTCCGCTGCTCACCAGCGTGGTGATCCGCACCTTCGCGTGGATTGTGCTGCTGGCGCAGAACGGTTTGATCAACGGCTTCCTGCTGTTCACCGGTTTGATTCCACAGCCGCTGAGCCTGTTGTGGAACATGAATGCGGTGATCATCGCTTATGTGCAGGTGATGCTGCCGTTTGCCGTGCTGCCGCTGATTACCTCGCTGAATGAAATCGCGCCCTCGCTGCGATTGGCGGCGATGAGTCTGGGTGCTACGCCCGCGATGACCTTCCGCCGCGTGGTGCTGCCTTTGACGCTGCCCGGCATGCTGACCGGTTTCATCATCGTCTTTTCCCTCGCGGCGGGCAGCTACATCACGCCATTGCTGATTGGTGGACGCTTACAGCCGCTGCTGCCGATTGCCATTTATCAACAGGCGATGCAGATCGCTAACCTGCCGCTGGCGGCGGCGCTGTCGTTGACCTTGCTGGTGATGACCTTGATAGTCGCCGGGATTGCGGGCGCGTTCCTGAAACGCTGGGAGAAGAAAAATCATGGATAACACGCAAAGCCTGGCACAGCGGCTGACGCAGTTCGGCGTGACGCTGGCGGGCATCGTGATTTACGCCTTTTTAGCGCTGCCGGTGCTGGTGATTGTGCTCTCGGCGTTTAGCCCGGAGCCGTATCCGCAGTTTCCGCCGCAGGGATTTTCGCTGCGCTGGTTTAGTGCACTTTTACAGGATGACGGCTGGATCGCGTCGCTGTGGATCAGCGCCTTGCTGCTGGTGATCGTCACGCCAATCACCGTGGTGCTGGGTACGTTTGCCGCCTGGTCGCTGGCGCGGCTGGAGTTCCGCTATCGCGAAGCCTTACAGGCGTTTATTCTGTCGCCGCTGATGATTCCGCAAGTGGTGCTGGGCATTGCGCTGCTTTATGTGCTGACGGCGGCGGGTATCGCCGGGATGATCACCGGGCTGGTGATTAGCCATGTGGTGGTGGCGCTGCCGTATGTGGTGCGCACCGTTAGCGTGAGCCTGGCGGCAATGGATAAGCGGCTCGAAGCGGTATCGATGAGTTTGGGCGCGGGGCGCTGGTATACGTTTCGCCACGTCACGCTGCCGCTCATTAAGCCCGGCATTCTGGCCGGAGCGGTATTTGCGGCGGTGACCTCGTTTGGTGAAGTCTCCGTGAGCCTGTTTCTCAGCGCGCCAGACACCATCACCGTGCCGGTTCGGGTATTTAATTACGTCGATCAGACTTTCGATCCTACGGTGAATGCGATTTCGGTAATCTTTATTATCTTCGCGGTGCTGATTTTAATGGTAATTGAGAAAACGATTGGGCTGGTGAAGTTGAGTTAGATTGTTCGGTTATCGCCGCCGTGATGGGGAAATAATGGGATCGTTGCGTGATAAATAATGGATATTGCGTTTACGGGTCTTTCTCAGAAAATTCTTTAGTTAAACGAGTAAACCGCACTGGTAAGTGCGGTTTTTTTTATGAATAGGGATCACAACTGGCTAAATTTTCGCTTCACTGAATTTTATTATTCCCCTATGGTTTGCGTGGTTAACGGGATTAACTATAGGGATATTTATGTACCACAGTGATGCGGTGATACGGCAGCTACAGGCGCAAAGGATTCTGGCAGAAAAGCTCGACAATGCCGTTTCCGGCGTTATTGATGTAGTTTCGGATCAGGTCAGTAAGATCAATAAAGGGGCGACCCGGCTTTCATTTTATGCATCGTGTTTTACTGATGAATACATGGACGTCTGTAAAAATCAGATGCTGGAAGATAATCGTTTTAGAAAAGCAGTCGTTCGGTTAATAAAAGACAGAGATATTATTTTTGCACTGTTGCAAACCTACATAGACTATCAGCTTGGAGGCAGATCTTATCGCCAACTCGAAGCAATTAAAATTCATCTAATGCGAGCAAACATTCACATTGCAGCCAGCACACTAACTACGCGCGCATTTGGTGCTGGAGCGGCTATGGCTGTCGTCATGGGGATGAATATAACGCTTCCTGTTGGCCGTAATGTTGGTACTGCAGTTGGTGCGGCAGCGTCAGTATAGGGAATTTATGCCATAGTTCAAAACGCAGCAGACAGCGCAAAGCGCTTGCAAATAATGCACCCTCCTTTTTACCACGCATTGTATATGCGAGAACTCGAAATGATGTATTTCCTTATTGAACCTTCATTTATGCGGGCTGGTGCGCTAAAAAATCAATGGCTTTCAGATTACGAAGTCGCTGGAGTATTGATGAAGTTAGTGGGGAAATGATGAAGAAATTTTTAAAGCAATGGTTAATATCAGAATCGAAGTTCCTGATCTGCACTTACGTGCCGATAGTATTAACAATACTTTTTGCGTTACTACAAATTTACTTTTTCCCAGATAGCAGTATGTTAGGTGTGGGGATATTTTATTTGTGCTCACTATCATTTGTCATCTACAAATGTCGTTAAATTTAAGTTTGAAGTATTTTTGTTTAGGTGCCTATTTTTGCAGGCTAAACATATGTTCTTGATTGTGAATTTAAGACTCTTAGAGAAATAGCATATGTTCAATGTAATTAGGTGTAAATGCTCGTCAGACTTGTATACGAGTAGGTTGGAGTAAAACTATGAGAGGGTTTTTAAATCGGTGGTTGATAACGCAATTGCAATTTCTATTACGCATATACGTTCCCGTTTTATGTGCGCTTGTGTTTGGTATGTTGAAATTTTATTTCTATCCTGAGAGTGGGATGATGAGTGTATGTATAGTTTACCTGTGCGCGTATATTTTTGTTGTTTATAAATGTCGAAAACTTTAAGGGATTAAATATGTCAACTCCAGCACATATCTGGTTAGAAGATGAAAGCGGTTCGCCGATTGTGGGCTCGTGCATGATGCCGACCAGACTCGGTTCGATAGAGCTCAACTCCGTCATGCACAACATTACCATCCCGGTGGATCCGCACACGGGAAGGCTTACGGCCACAAGAATTCATGCACCAATATCCGTTCAAAAGGAGTTCGATAGAACAACGCCGGTGCTGTTTCGTGCATTGTGTCAGGCCAGAACGCTGAAATCAGCGACCATCAAGATGTACCGAATTAACGAAGCGGGTATTGAGGTCGAGTATTTAATATCCGCCTGGATAACGTCAAAATCTCCAGCATCTCACCGGCTCTGCTGCCAAACGGCCAGACCAGCACGCATCTGGAAAATATTGAGCTACGATCTGAAACGATTACATGGAAATACGTGGACGGTAACATCGTGTTTAAGGATGGATGGAATGAGAGGATGATTGCTTAGCTTCTGGCTAAGATTGCTGACGCTGAGGATTAGAAATACATGAACAAAATAGTATTGCTCAAAGACGATATAACCAAGGTCCCAGTGGAAGCCATTGTGAACGCCGCCAATACCTCCTTGCTTGGCGGCGGCGGAGTTGATGGCGCCATCCATCGTGCGGGCGGGCCAGCGATTTTGGCTGAGTGTCAGAAAATCAGAAATCGACAAGGTGGCTGCAAAGTCGGAGATGCAGTGATCACCACGGCGGGTGATTTGCCAGCAAAATACGTCATTCACACCGTTGGACCACATTGGCATGACGGACGACATGACGAAGAAACGCTGTTAAAAAATGCTTATCTGAGCTGTTTTAAACTGGTAGAAGAATATGGCATCCAAACCGTTTCGTTTCCTAATATCAGCACTGGTATATACAGATTTCCGAAAGTGCTGGCGGCTGAAATCGCACTAGCCGTGATTGATCAGTGTTTGCGTGAGAACGCCAATATCGAGCAAGTCAATTTGGTCTGCTTTGATGAGGAAAATTACGACCTGTATTCAAAAATGCTTGGGCAATAAAGTTCTGTATAATTTCATTCAGCCGCACTCGAATAACGATATATTTACGGTTGGCTAGACAACATTGATGGCTATCTTATCGCCATCTTAAGCCGGGAAAAATGGCATTTTTTTACCCTTACTCAATAATCAAAAGGAATGGTTAATAACATGGGGTTTAGATTTCGAAAATCGATAAGCATTATTCCCGGTGTAAGGATGAACCTGAGCTCCTCGGGTGCGAGCATGAGTGTTGGGCCGCGAGGGGCATCCGTTTCGTTCGGCAAACGCGGTACTTATGCCAATCTGGGACTTCCAGGGACGGGATTGAGCTATCGAACTCGTTTAGATCGAGCAAGTGCAGCGAGCAGAAAACGCAATGCTTCTCGACAAGAGGATCCCTATTTACGGCAAGAGCTTGAGCAAGAGGTGGAAGCGCTTAATCAGGCTGTAGACGATATTGTGAATATCTATCTCCTTACACCTGATCCTCGTACGGTGCATTCCTACTCCGAGCTCGAAGCGCATTATCGGCAGTTGATGTTGCAGCCCTACAATGTGCCTGCACCTGTCCGTCCCGAAAAGCCCGTTCCTCTTATTGCACCTGAACAACCTGAAGACAATCAAGGTCGTGGTCTTATTGGACGAATATTTGAATCAGCTTCTGCTCGCCAGGATCGGCAAACACGTAATATTGAGCAATGGCAACGAGAAGTAAAAGAGTGCGAACAGGAAAACGAACTTTTTCTGAAGCGATATCAGGCGATGCGTCAGCGCTGGGCGGAGCTATACGCTAACTGGAAATTCGATGCGGCTGAACATGAAAAGAAGATTGCAAGCAAGTTGGCAAATATTGAATCGCAATTCGCCACCGATAACAGCTATTTCGAATCACTTCTGTCCGAAGTCATTCAAGCTGCAGACTGGCCACGCGAGACGCTGGTGTCGTTTCAGGTGAATGCCTCCACATCTGAAATTCTCATTGAAGTAGATTTGCCAGAATATGAAATGCTGCCTACTTCATCAGTACGGGTGAATACCCGTGGAACAGAGATTATTGAAAAAGAGTTGTCACAAAAGGCGATGCGAGAACGTTATGCTTTGCATGTGCACGGTATCGTATTGCGGCTGGCTGGTATGGCTTTTTGCGCGCTGCCATTTAATACCGTTATCATTAGCGGCTTTACTCAGCGAATCAGTAAACAGACCGGGCACTTAAATGATGAATACATCCTATCCTCACGTATTGAACGTTATTTATTTGAACGGCTCAACTTTAGCAATCTGGAAAATGTCAGCCCGATTGACGCTTTTGATAAATTCCAAACACAGCGTCGCATGAGCGCAACATTCATTTTTCAACCCGTTACACCTATTGTTTGAGAAGATGATCGCGGCCTCTACTACTCGGAAACCCTAACCAAATTTGACGCGACCGCATTGATTCAGTCTATATCGGGTGACAAAAGGATCTTTAATAACCCCACACCCATAAAAAAAGCGGCCCTAAGGCCGCCAAAACCCTCAACTGCAGTGAACATTGAGGAAGGAGGATAATAAACGGGTTAGCCTTTCACGCCACCAGCCGTCAGGCCGCTGACCAGCCAGCGTTGGGCTAGCAGGAACACCAGCGTAATCGGAATTGCAGAGAGCACCGCCGCTGCCGCAAAGTCGCCCCACAGATAGTTTTGCGGGTTCAAATATTGCTGCATGCCGACCGCCAGCGTGTAGCTATTCACATCGCGCAGCAGCAATGAAGCAACCGGCACTTCGGTGACAGCGGCGATAAATGCCAGAATAAACACCACCGCCAGAATCGGCACCGAAAGCGGCAGCAGCACCAGCCGGAATGCCTGCCACGGTGTGGCGCCATCCAGCGCGGCGGCTTCTTCCAGCGAACCGTCGATGGTTTCGAAATAGCCTTTAATGGTCCAGACGTGCAGGGCGATGCCGCCGAGATAGGCAAAAATCACGCCGCCATGCGTATTCAGGCCGATAAACGGCAAATATTGTCCCAGGCGATCAAACAGCGCATAGAGCGCCACCAGCGACAGCACGGCTGGAAACATCTGGAAAATCAGCATGCCTTTAAGCAGCGTGGCGCGCCCGGCAAAACGCATGCGCGCAAAGGCATACGCGCAGGTGGTAGAAAGCGCCACAATGCCAATCGCGCTGATGGCGGCGATTTTCACCGAGTTCCACAGCCAGAGCAGCACCGGGAAGGGCGGCGGCGTCACGCGGCCATCGGCGTGCTCCACGCTGAAACCTAACGCCAGCTGCCAGTGCTCCCAGGAAATCTGCTCCGGGATCAGCGAGCCGGTGGCGAAGTTACCGGCGCGCAGTGAGATAGCGAAGACCATCAGCAGCGGAAACAGAATTCCCGCAATAAACGTCAGCAGCAGCAGATGCGTCATCAACAGACGCAGCTTTTGCGATTTGGGTTGCACCATAGCCATAACGCCTCCTTAATCGAATTTCATCCGCACGGCTTTGAGATTGATCACCGCCAGCGCGCCCACCAGCAGGAAGATCAGCGTGGCAATCGCCGCCGCCAGACCAAAGTCCTGACCGCCGCCGCCTTCAAACGCAATGCGCCAGGTGTAATTGACCAGCAAATCGGTGTAACCCGCTGGCGTGGTGGTGCCGATACGATCCGGTCCGCCGTTGGTCAGCAGCTGCACCAGCACAAAGTTATTGAAGTTAAAGGCAAAGCTGGCGATCATCAGCGGCATCAGCGGCTTCAACAGCAGCGGCAGGGTAATCAGGAAGAAGTTCTGCAGCGGCCCGGCGCCGTCCATCGCCGAGGCTTCGTAGAGATCGTCCGGAATCGCTTTCAGCAGCCCCATGCAGAGAATCATCATGTAGGGATAGCCGAGCCAGGTATTGACGATCACCAGCATGGTGCGCGCCAGCGTCGGATCGCTGAACCACGCGGGCTGGAAGCCAAACAGCGCTTTGAGCATCACGTTGATTTCACCGAAGCTCTGGTTGAATAAGCCTTTGAAGATCAATATCGAGATAAACGCCGGCACGGCGTAGGGCAAAATCAGCATCACGCGATACACCGCTTTGCCTTTCAGCGCTTCCCACTGCACTAAGCAAGCCAGCACCATGCCGACCGCCACGGTGAGAATCACCGTCACGAACGAAAACAGCAGCGTCCAGCCAAAGATCGCCAGAAACGGTTTTTGAATCCCCTCATCGGTAAACACACGAATGAAATTCTTCCAGCCGGTATTCACCGTAAAGCCCGGACTCAGCGCTTCGCCGCTCGTGTTCTGATAGAAACCGCTTTCACGATTGGCCTGATAAAGCGCGCCGCTTTGCTGATTTTTCAGGTCGCCGTTGGCTTGCAGTACATACAACGGGCGCGTGCCGGAGAACTGACGCAGCGAGCTCATCACCACCAAACGACCATCCGGCAGTTCGGCCTGAATCTGGTTCAGCGCCTGGCGGTTGGTGGTGACGATGCGCAGCGTGGCGCGTTCGCCCGGCGGTGGCGGGGCGCTGGTCAGTTTCAGCTTTTGTGCTCCGCCAAAGGCAAATGCAGGCGAGACGAAGGTTTGCCCGTTGGCGGCTTCGGTCAGCACCAGCTGCCAGCGATCACCCGCCGGGATCAGCGAGAAGTTCAGCGCCGACCCATCCTGATACTGACGGCTCAGCAACACCTGTTGCGCACGTTCCAGCGTCAGCTGGTTGGTGCTGCTGTAGTTGGTAAAGGCAATCGCCACGGTACAGGCGAGCGGAAACAGTACGAACAGCGCCATGCCGGCGAGTCCGGGATAGACATAGCGCCAGGCGTAAGCGCGACGATTGGCATAAATCCAGATGCCGACGGCGCTGATAATCAGCGTCACCAGCGCAAACAGATATTCACCTTTTGCATACATCAGCACGAGCAGATAGCCGACCAGCAGACAGCAGATACCGAGAAAAAGAGCCTTCAGCACGGCGCTGAACCGTGCTGTTTTCGGTTTTCCTGACATGATGCGGTTTTCCTTAACAGCCAGTAACGAGCCGGATTGCGCCGGCTCTGGTAGAGAGGATTACTTGTTGAGTCGTGCCTGCGCATCTTTCAGCGCCGCATCGACGCTTTGACGTCCGCTCAACGCATTCAGCGTGGCGGTGCGCATCGCGTACCAGAAGGCGGCCATCTGCGGAATGTTTGGCATGATGTCGCCGTTGCGCGCGTTGGTCATGGTGGCGGCAATGCGCTCATCTTTTTCCAGCGTCTGCTGGAACGATTTCAGCGCCACCGCGCCGAGCGGTTTGTCTTTGTTGACCGCATCAAGACCGGCGTCGGTCAGCAGGTAATTTTCCAGGAACTCTTTGGCCAGCTCTTTATTCGGGCTGGCGGCATTGATGCCGGCACTCAGCACGCCGACGAAGGTTTTGGAGTTTTTGCCATGCAGCGTGGGCAGCAGCGTGACGCCGTAGTTGATTTTGCTCTTATCGATGTTGCTCCACGCCCACGGCCCGTTAATGGTCATGGCGGTTTGCCCCTTGTTAAAGGCGGCTTCAGCGATGGAGTAATCAGTATCGGCATTCAGCGTTTTGGCCTTCACCTGATCAACAAGGAAGCTCATGCCCGCTTTTGCCCCTGCGTTATCCACGCCGGTATCTTTCACGTCGTAACGGCCATCGTTGAGCTTAAAGGCATAAGCGCCGCCCGCCGCCAGCAGCGGCCAGGTGAAGTACGGCTCCTGCAGGTTAAACATCATGGCGCTCTTGCCCTGCGCGCGCATTTTCTTATCAATGGCGGCGATCTCTTCCCAGCTTTTTGGCGGCTCAGGCAGCAGATCTTTGTTGTAGATCAGGGATAAGGATTCAACCGAAATTGGATAACCGATCAGCTTGCCGTTGAAGCGCACCGCATCCCAGGTGAAGGGGAAGATTTTCTCCTGGAAGCGCGCGTCCGGGGAGATCTCCGCTAACAAGCCTGACTGCGCATAACCGCCGAAACGATCGTGCGCCCAGAAGATGATGTCCGGGCCGTCGCCGGTGGCGGCCACCTGCGGATACTTCTCTTCCATTTTGTCCGGATGCTCAACCGTCACCTTGATGCCGGTCTCCTGCTCAAACTTTTTACCCACTTCAGCCAGGCCGTTGTAGCCCTTGTCGCCGTTGATCCAGATGACCAGCTTTCCCTCTTCAATCTTTGCAACGGCAGAAGCTGAAAACAGCACGGCCGTCAGGGCGGAAAGGGCAAAAATGCGTGCACCGGTTTTCATTGTCATAACTCCATCCTGTTAGCGGAAACGGAAATCGTTTTACCTGCTACATTGTGAGTATCTGCCGCCGCTTCTCATCCTCCCCGGCTCTACGCCTGCTTATCACCTGATGTGATCTGCGTTGCAAAACCACCCGGTTATCACGGGCTAGCGCACACAATCGTCGCTCTGCTCTGCGTCATAGCTCACAAAAATGGTTGCCTGCCGCGTTTTATCAGACAGGTCTGCAAGATCTCCTCCTCCCGTCTCCTCCCCCACGCTGACGCCATGCGGTGGAGGATGTCGGCGGTTATCTCCTTGCCCATAGTGGTCGCCGGGGTCTGTCCGCCGACTTGCGGACAAGGAATAGCAAGCTGAGAGGAAAGCATCATGTCGAGCGTTACGTTGCGCAGTGTCTCCAAGGTGTGGGGCGAAACCGAGGTGTCGAAAAACATCAGCCTTGAGATCGCCGAAGGCGAGTTCGTGGTTTTTGTCGGACCTTCAGGCTGCGGCAAATCGACGCTGCTGCGCATGATTGCCGGTCTGGAAACCATCACCAGCGGCGACCTGTTTATAGGCGACAAACGCATGAATGAGGTGCCGCCCGCCGAGCGCGGCATCGGCATGGTGTTTCAGTCCTACGCGCTGTATCCCCACCTTTCGGTGGCTGAGAACATGTCGTTCGGCCTGAAGCTGGCCGGCACGCGCAAAGCGGAGATTCAGCAGCGGGTCAATCAGGTGGCGGAAGTGCTGCAGCTGGCGCATCTGCTGGATCGCCGTCCGAAAGCGTTGTCGGGTGGTCAGCGTCAGCGCGTGGCGATTGGCCGAACGCTGGTGGCGGAACCGCGGGTGTTTTTACTCGATGAGCCGCTCTCCAACCTTGACGCGGCGCTGCGCGTGCAGATGCGCATCGAGATCTCACGCCTGCATAAGCGTTTGAAGCGCACCATGATTTACGTCACCCACGATCAGACCGAAGCGATGACGCTGGCCGATAAGATCGTGGTGCTGGATGGCGGCCACGTTGCCCAGGTCGGCAAGCCGCTCGAGCTGTATCACTATCCCGCCAATCGTTTCGTCGCCGGTTTTATTGGCTCACCGCGCATGAATTTCTTACCGGTAAAAGTCACCGCCACCGCCATCGATCAGGTTCAGGTGCGTTTACCCAATACCCAGCTGGTGTGGCTGCCGGTCGACAGCGCCGGTGTGCAGGTGGGCAGCAACATGTCGTTAGGCATTCGTCCCGAACATCTGCTCTCCAGCGATATCGCTGACGTCACCCTCGAAGGCGAGGTGACGGTGGTGGAGCAGCTGGGACACGAAACGCAAATTCACATCCAGATTCCCGCCATTCGTCAAAGCCTGGTTTATCGCCAGGAGGACGTCGTGCTGGTAGAAGAGGGCGCCCTGATGGGCATCGGCCTGCCGCCAGAGCGTTGCCATCTTTTCCGTGAAGATGGCAGCGCCTGTCGCCGGCTACATCAGGAACCCGGTGTTTAGCCCTGCAAAACAATAAAAGCAATGACCTCAGGAGATAGAAAATGTTAACTCTGCGCAAACTCCCTATCGCGGTTGCTATCGCGGCAGGCACGCTCGCTGCCCCGTCGATGGCAGTCGATTTTACCGGCTATGCCCGCTCCGGCATCGGCTGGACCGGCAGCGGCGGGGAACAGCAATGTTTTCAGGCCACCGGCGCTCAAAGTAAATACCGTCTGGGCAACGAATGTGAAACCTACGCTGAGCTGAAGCTGGGCCAGGAAGTGTGGAAAGAGGGCGATAAGAGCTTCTATTTCGATACCAACGTCGCCTATTCGGTTTCTCAGCAGAATGACTGGGAAGCGACCTCGCCCGCGTTCCGCGAAGCCAACGTCAAGGGCAAAAACCTGATCGAATCGCTGCCGGGTTCCACCATCTGGGCCGGTAAGCGTTTCTACCAGCGTCATGACGTGCATATGATCGACTTCTACTACTGGGATATTTCCGGTCCCGGTGCCGGTCTGGAAGATGTCGATCTCGGCTTCGGCAAACTCTCCTTTGCCGCCACGCGCTCCTCCGAAGCGGGCGGCTCTTACACCTTCTCCAGCGATCAGATCCGTGATTACGCCACCAGCACCGCCAACGACGTGTTTGATGTGCGCCTGGCAGGTTTTGAAACCAACCCGAACGGCGTGCTGGAGCTGGGCGTCGATTATGGCCGCGCCAACGCGCGTGACGGTTATCGCCTGGAAGATAACGCCTCCAAAGATGGCTGGATGTTCACCGCCGAACACACGCAGAGCATGCTGAAGGGCTACAACAAATTCGTGCTGCAGTACGCCACCGATGCGTTGACTTCACAGGGCAAAGGGTTGCCGCAGGGCACCAACATCAACAACAGCGGCAGCATGTATCGCGTACTCGATCACGGTGCAATTAGCCTCGCCGATCGCTGGGATCTGATGTACGTCGCCATGTACCAGAACACCGATCTCGATAACAACCGTGGTACCGAGTGGTACACCGTGGGCGTGCGCCCCATGTACAAATGGACGCCAATCATGAGCACGCTACTTGAAGTGGGCTACGACAACGTGAAGTCGCAGCAGGTGAACGAGCGCAACGGCCAGTACAAAGTGACGCTGGCGCAACAGTGGCAGGCGGGCGACAGCATCTGGTCGCGTCCGGCACTGCGTCTGTTCGCAACCTACGCCAAGTGGGATGAGAAGTGGGGTTACAGCAAAGACAGCTCAGGTGATTTAACCTCCTTTGCTTCTAACGACAGCAGCGGCAACGGCATTCTGACCAACAGCCGTGGCAACGACGATGAGGTGACATTCGGGGCGCAGATGGAGATTTGGTGGTAATGCTCCCGCATGTGGCTTAACTGAGACGATCTCTTTTCGGCGCGGCGCGCCATTGCCTGGTTCGCGCCGCCGCCTGACAGTTTTTGAGGTTATACAATGAGAATGAAAAAAACGGTTTTTGCGCTCTGCCTGAGCGCCGCGCTGCTGGCCGGCCAAAGTTTACCGGCGCTCGCGGATGTCAATCTGGTGCCACAGGATCTCTCTGCCGCGCCCACATTCCCCGCCGCCAGCCTGCAAACGCTGAGCTGGCTGCCGGTCGATACTTCCCGCACGCAGGTCACCACGCTGAGCGGGAGCCACAGCAACCTGAATGCAGCGGGCGTGACGGGTTCGGTGGCGGCCTACAGCTTGCCAGCCAATATCGGTGAACTCACCATTACGCTGAGCAGTGAAGTGAAACAAAATCAGGTGTTCGCACCGAATGTGCTGGTGCTGGATGAGAACATGCGTCCGGCGGCCTGGTTCCCGGCGCGCTTTTTCACCTACCAGCAGCCGGGCGTGATGGCGGCGGATCGGCTGGAAGGCGTGATGAAACTGACGCCTGCGCTGGGTCAACAAAAGATTTATCTGCTGGTATTCACCACCGATAAGGATTTAACCGAAACCACCACGTTATTGGATCCGGCGAAAGCCTACGCACGCGGTACTGGCAATGCGGTGCCGGATATTCCCGATCCGATTGCGCAGCACAGCCGCGATGGCACCCTGAAACTGAAAGTGAAAACCAGTTCAGGTTCATCCATTTTGGTTGGACCACTGTTTGGGTCATCGAGTCCTGCGCCGGTAACGGTGGGCAATACGCAGCCGGTTGCGCCGGCGACTTATCGTGCTGCCCCGGTTTCGGATGCAAAACCTAAACCGATCATGACGGATACCGAAGGTTACTTTAATCAGAACATCCGCGAGGCGGTTGAGAAGGGCAATATCGATAAGGCGTTGAAGCTGCTGGACGAGGCCGAGCGTTTAGGCTCCACGTCGGCCAGACAGGTGTTTATCAGCAGTGTTAAAGGCAAGGGGTAATCCGCCCCGGCAGTGCTGATTTGTCCCATCTGGTGCGCTTCGGCGCACCTTTTTTTCAGGAGTGGGCACTGGCGTATCTGCTTCGTCACGGGCCGTCCTCGCGCCGCTAGCGCGGTGCCTTCAGCTTTCACGTCGTGCCGACGGACCATTCGGGGATCGGCCTTCCTGGCCGGCCCCGAACTGCCTCACGCATCCATGCGTGAGTCTCCTGGCTCAACGTAAAAGCCTCAGCGCTGCGGATAGCCCTTATGCCGAAGCAGATACGCCAGTGCTGCTAGCAATGTGCCCATTTAACAGCAGGCACTCGAGCTCATTGGCAGGCCGGGGTCACTTTCGGGCAGGCGATCCGCAGCGCTGAACGAAGCGAGGAAGCCAGGAGAGCCCGCAGGACGCGGGCGAAAGGCGGAGCCGGGACAGGGAAGTCCCGTCTCCGCCGGTCCGTCAGGCTGACGAGTGAAGTGAAGGTACCGCGCATGCGGCGCGAAGGCTGCCGGACCGAAAGTGACCCCGGCCTGCAACTATGCAAGGCAACCAATAGCGACTAAGCATTACGCCTCCGTTGATCGATATCCGCCAACAACGCATTGATCTGCGGGTCAGCAAACATCGCCTCCAGCGAAGCGCTGAGTTTGCGGCGCCAGTTGGGATATTGGCGGGTGGTGCCGGGAATATTCACCGGGGAAGCCATATCCAGCCACTCTTCGGGTTGCAGGCCGAGCAGCGCGCTATTGCTGTCGGCCAGATAACGCTGCATCGCCGCACTTAACGCGCGATCCATCACCTGCGGTTCGGCCTGTTCGGGCAAGCAATTGCTGCGTTGCAGGCTCCTAATCAGGGCGCGGCGCGCGGCTAAGCGTGACTTATTCAGCCCGGCAAGAATTTGCTTATCAGGATAAAGCCCCAACTCGCTGCCCAGCCGTAAATCGTCGCTTTGCCACCAGCCGCGCAGTGTCGGCATATCGTGGGTAGTAGCGACCGCCATCGCCTGACGTGGCCAGTGGTCGGGGGCGCGAAAGGCCACTTTGGACGTCTGCTCAAAATAGAGCACTTTGTAGGAGTAAACGCCCGCCTGGTAAAGCTTGCCGATGATCTTCTCCGGCACCGTACCCAAATCCTCACCAATCACCATGCAGTGATGACGCTGACTCTCCAGCGCCAGAATCGCCAGCAGATCGTCGATGGGATAATGCACATACGCGCCTTCGGCCGCGCTTTCGCCCTGCGGGATCCACCACAGTCGCAGCAGCGCCATCACGTGATCGATGCGCAGCGCGCCGCAGTCGTGCATGTTGGCGCGCAGCAGATCAATCCATGGCTGGTAGGCGCGCGCCTGCATAATCTGCGGATCCATAGGCGGCAATCCCCAGTTCTGGCCCAGCGGGCCGAGGATATCCGGCGGCGCGCCGACGCTGGCCTGCAAGCAGTAAAGCTCGCGATCGCTCCAGGTTTCCGCGCCGCCCTGCGCCACGCCCACCGCCAAATCGCGGTATAAGCCAATCGGCATCGCCTGCTGCTGGCACACCGCCCAGCAATCAGCAAACTGGCGCGCGGCCAGCCATTGCAGCCACAGATAAAAGCGCACTTCATAGGTGTGTTCGATGCGGAATGCCCGCACCGCTGCGCTGTCTGGCGACTGCAACGCCGCAGGCCAGGTTGTCCAGTCGTAGCGCTGAGGGGCTTCGGCGATCTGCGCAGCGTGCAGCGCATCAAACACGCCCTGATGCAGCAGACTTTCACCGCCTTGCTGCATAAAACATTCAAAGGCGACAACCAGGCCATCATCCGCACCGCGCTGCCTGAACTGCTGCCAGGCGAGACGCAGCGCCTCCAGCTTGAGGTGAGTAACCGCTGAGTAATCGACCCACTCAGCGTCCCGCGCCGCCTGTAACGCCTGCTGCGTGCTGGTCGCCTGCCACCAGCGTTGCGCTTCTTCACTCAGCGTAAAATCCTCAACGGCGGCGACATCGATATACAGCATATTGAGCCAGCGCCGCGACGAAGGGCTGTACGGACTGGCGCTTTCCGGCGTTGCCGGGAACAGCGCATGCAGTGGATTCAAGCCAATGCAGGCACCACCGCGCTGCGCAACCTCAACCAGCATCTGCTTTAAGTCGCTGAAATCGCCGATTCCCCAGTTGGACGCCGACCGCAAGGTATACAGCTGAATGCAGGCGCCCCACAGCGATTGCCCTTGCTGGATGGCTGGCGGCTCGTAACAGCGCACGGGCGCGACAATAATCCGGCAGTGAAATGCCTGTTGCTGGACGCTAAAGCTGAGCTGGTGATAACCCAAAGGCAGCGCAGGCAAAGCGATCGGCCGGTTGGCGATTGCGCGACCTTGCCAGCGTTCGCCCTGTTCCGCGATCAGCTGCCATTCGCCTGTTATGCCGGGCGCAGGCAGCACAATCTCCGCCTGTTCTCCCTGAACGATCAATACCGGCGGCAGCGGCGAAGCGTGCGGTTGCGCGGGATGCATCGCCGCCAGCAAACGCTGGCGGGTAACGGCAGAAACCGATTGCAGCTGGCCGTGCGCGTCGATGTATTCGCTGGCGATTTCGGCGGTTGGCGTCATGGTGCTGTTCATCGCGCGGCCTGCCAGATGCGTTGCTGATAGTCGCGGATGGCGCGATCGGCGCTGAACATGCCGCAGCGCGCGGTGTTGAGAATCGCGGCGCGCGTCCAGCCATGCTGATCGGCCCACAAGGTTTCTGCCTGCGCCTGCGCGTTGAGGTAGTGACGAAAATCGGCCAGCACCAGATAAGGATCGCCGCCTTTGGCGCTCAGGCTGTGCAGCAGCGGCTCGAACGCGGTGACGTCGCCGTCGCTAAAGGTGCCGTCTTCTAACGCTTTCAATACCCGATCCAGCTGCGCATCTTTTTTGCGCCACGCGTCAGGCGAGTAACCTTCTGCTTGCAACGCGCTGACCTGATCAACGGTATGACCAAAGATAAAGATATTGTCGCGCCCAACCTGCTCAGCGATCTCCACATTGGCGCCATCCAGCGTGCCGATGGTTAAGGCGCCGTTCAGCGCCAGCTTCATGTTGCCGGTGCCGGATGCCTCTTTGCCAGCGGTAGAAATCTGCTCGGAGAGATCCGCCGCCGGGATCAGCCGCTCGGCAACCGTAACGTTGTAATCAGGCACAAACACCACTTTCAGGCGATCGCCAATGCGCGGATCGTTGTTGATGGTGGCCGCCACTTTGTTAATCGCATAGATGATGTTTTTGGCCAGCACATAACCCGGCGCGGCCTTGGCACCAAACAGCACCACGCGCGGCGTCAGGTTGGCCTGCGGATCGCTCACCAGCGTTTGCCACAGCGCGATAATGTGCAGTAGCGCCAGATGCTGACGCTTGTACTCGTGCAGGCGCTTGATCTGTACATCAAACATCGCCTCAGGATTCACCTGGATGCCGGTGCGTTCTGCAATCCAATGCGTCAGCGCAACCTTGTTCTGCTGCTTGATGGCGCGATACTGCGCCTGGAATGCGGCGTGATCGGCGTAGGTTTCTAACGCTTTCAGCTGATCGAGATCGGTGAGCCACGGCTGATCGAGGGTTTGGCTGATCAACGCCGCCAGCGCCGGATTGCACTGATTAATCCAGCGGCGCGGTGTGATGCCGTTGGTGACGTTATGGAATTTCTCCGGCCACAGCGCGTGATATTCCGGGAACAGATCTTTCACCACCAACTGCGAGTGCAGCGCCGCCACACCGTTCACCGCAAAGCCGCTGGTGACGCAGAGATTGGCCATGCGCAGCTGGTTATTGTGAACCAGCGCCAGTTTCGCCCAAGTCACTTCGTCGCCCGGCCAGCGCGCTTCCACCTGCTTCTTCAACTGAGCATTTAGTTGGGTAACGATCAGCATGTGGCGCGGCAGCAGGGCGCGCACCATGCGCACATCCCAGCACTCCAGCGCTTCAGGCATCAAGGTGTGATTGGTATAGGCAAAGGTGTGCTGGGTAATATGCCACGCCTCGTCCCAGCTCAGCGCGTGTTCATCCAACAGCAGGCGCATCAGCTCGGGGATCGCCAGCGTGGGATGGGTATCGTTGAGCTGAATCACTTCATGATCCGGCAAGCTGGCAATGCTACGGCCGGCGCGCTGATGACGGCGCAGAATATCCGCCAGCGAGCAAGCGCACTGGAAATACTGCTGCATCAGGCGCAGCTTTTTGCCGTTGTCGTGATTGTCGTTGGGGTAGAGCACTTTAGTGAGTTTTTCAGCTTCAATGCCCGGCTGCTCGGCGCGCAGAAAATCCCCGTTATTGAAGCGCTGCAAATTAAACGGCTGCGCATGTTTCGCCTGCCACAAGCGCAGCGGCTGAGTGACGCCATTCTGATAACCGACCACCGGCAGATCCCAGGCTTCGCCGAGAATTTGCACCGCCGGCTCCCAGCGCGCAACGCCATTGTGCGTGATGACTTTGCCGCCGAGATGCACCGGCACAGTTAACGCCGCGTTATGGTTAAACCACGGATAGCTGTCGCGCTGCCAGTCATCCGGCATCTCCTGTTGCGCACCATCAACAAAGTGCTGGCGGAACAGACCGTACTGATAACTGAGTCCGTAGCCGGTGGCGGGTTGTCCCACGGTTGCCATCGAATCGAGAAAACAGGCGGCGAGCCGGCCCAAACCGCCGTTGCCCAGCGCCGGATCGGTTTCACACGCTTCCACGTCGCTCAGCGTGATATTCCACTCGGCCAGCGCCTCGTTCACCTCGTCATACCAGCCAAGGTTGAGCAGATTGTTGCCGGTGAGACGACCAATCAAAAACTCCATCGAAATGTAGTTAACGTGACGCTGCGGCGTGGCCGCTGGTGGCGCAGGCATCTCCGCCAGCATGTCGGCCAGTGCGCCACTCAGCGCCTGCCACCATTGGTTTGGCGTCATCTCTTGCGCATCGTGCAGACCAAAACGTTGCCATTGTCGGGTTAGCGCGTGTTTAAAACGGGTACGGTCAAATTTCATAATCAGTCCTGTCAGGGCGGAGGTGAGTGTGCTTCATTCTGCGCGTCAGCCATGACGCGCTCCTCCTCCTGCACCAAATTCAGCGGGGAGGATGAGCGGGGAGGAGAGGCTGAGGGAAATCTTAAAGTGTGACAGGAATGTGATAACCGTCGCTTTTGTTAAGACTGCTTAATGGGTTAGCTTGCATTAGGTAAACGAATATCTGAACGTATGTGACTATTAATTACGAAGCGTAAAATAATGATGCGCCACGTTTAGGGAGAAGCGTTTACCGATGTTAATACCCTCCAAACTTAGCCGACCGGTCCGCCTTGAGAACACGGTTGCGCGCGAGCGCCTGATGCAAAAACTCGGCGCGGCGGGCAATTACCGTTTGGTGTTGGTGACCAGTCCGGCGGGATATGGCAAAACCACGCTGATCTCGCAATGGGCGGCGGGGAAAGCCAATCTGGGCTGGTATTCGCTGGATGAGGGCGACAATCAGCCAGAACGCTTCGTCGATTACCTCATCGCGGCTCTGCAGCAGGCAACGCAGGGCGGCTGCGCCTCCAGCGAAGCGCTGGCGCAGAAACGGCAGTATATTAACCTGAACGCGCTATTCGCCCAGTTGTTCAGTGAGCTGGCGGCGTGGCAGCAACCGATTTGGCTGATCATCGATGATTACCATCACATCACTAATCCCGCGATTCACGACGCGATGCGCTTCTTTCTCCGCAATCAGCCGGAAAATGTGACGCTGATTTTGCTGTCACGTAATTTGCCGCAGCTCGGCATTGCCAACCTGCGCGTGCGCGAACAGCTGATTGAGTTAGGCAGCCAGCAGCTGGCGTTTACCCATCACGAAGCCAAACAGTTTTTTGATTGCCGCCTGACAACGCCGCTGGAATCGGAAGAGAGCGGGCGTCTGTGCGATGACGTGGCGGGTTGGGCGACGGCGCTGCAGCTGATCGCGCTCTCGACGCGTCAGGGCGCGAGCTCCGCTCAGGATTCCGCGCGCCGTCTTTCCGGCATTAACGCCAGCCATCTGGCGGATTATCTGGTTGAGGAGGTGCTGAATAACGTGGATAGCGCCACACGACATTTCTTACTGAAAAGCGCGCTGCTGCGATCGATGAACGATACGCTGATCGCCTGCGTAACCGGCGAAGAACAAGGGCAGATGCGGCTGGAGGAGATTGAACGTCAGGGCCTGTTTTTGCAGCGCATGGATAACTCGGGCGAGTGGTTTAGCTATCATCCGCTGTTTGGCAGTTTTTTGCGTCAGCGCTGTCAGTGGGAACTGGCGGCGGAACTGCCTGCGCTGCATCGCGCGGCGGCAGAAAGCTGGATGCGGCTGGGTTTCCCTGGCGAAGCGATCCATCATGCGCTGGCGGCTGGTGATGCGTTGATGCTGCGCGACGTGCTGCTGCAATACGCCTGGACGCTGTTTAATCAGAGCGAACTCACGCTACTGGAAGATTCTCTCAAGGCGCTGCCGTGGGAAATTCTGCTGGAAAATCCAAAGTTAGTGCTGTTACAGGCGTGGCTGATGCAAAGCCAGCACCGGTTTTCCGAGGTGAGCAGTTTGCTCACGCGCTTTGAGCACTCCTGCAGCGAACAGATTGATGATGTGCTGCGCGGCGAATTCAACGCGCTGCTGGCGCAGGTTTCTATAAATGATGGCAACGCCGAAGAAGCCGAGCGGCTGGCGTTGCTGGCGCTCGACGCGCTGCCGGAAAGCCGTCAATACAGCTGCATCGTGGCGACGTCGGTATTGGGCGAAGTGATGCACTGCAAAGGCGAGCTGAGCAGTTCGCTGAAGTTGATGCGCCAGACCGAGCAGATGGCGCGCCGCGAGGAAGCGTGGAATTACGCGTTGTGGAGCCTGATTCAGCAGAGTGAGATTCTCTTTGCGCAGGGGTTTTTACAGTCCGCATATGAGATACAGGAGCGGGCATTTGTGCTGGTGAAAGAGCAGCATCTGACACAGTTCCCGATGCATGAATTCCTGCTGCGAATTCGCGCGCAACTGTTGTGGGCGTGGGGCCGACTCGACGAAGCAGAACAGGCGGCGCGCGAAGGGATAAAAGTGCTGAAAGGCTATCAGCCGCAGCAGCAGATTCAGTGCCTCGGTTTGCTGGTGCAGTGTTCGCTGGCGCGCGGCAATCTCGATAATGCCCGCAGCCACCTGAGTCGGTTGGAGAATCTGCTTAACAACGGATCGCTGCACAGCGACTGGATCGCCAATGCCGATAAGGTGAGAGTGATTTTTTGGCAGATGACCGGCGACAGCCAAAGCGCCAGTAGCTGGATGCGCCAGACGGTGAAACCGGAGTTTGCCAACAATCATTTCCTGCAAGGTCAGTGGCGCAATGTCGCGCGCGCGCAGATCTTGCTGGGAAATATGAGCCAGGCCGAAGTGGTGCTGGATGAGCTGAATGACAATGCGCGCGCGCTCAACCTGATGAGCGATATGAATCGCAATCTGCTGCTGTTAAATCAGATTTACTGGCAAACCCAGCGCAAAGCGGAAGCGCAGCAGGCGCTAACCGAAGCGCTGAAACTGGCGCGCAGCACCGGTTTCGTCAGCCATTTTGTGATCGAAGGTGAAGCGATGGCGCAGCAGCTGCGTCAGCTGATTCAGCTCAACACGCTGGATGAACTCGATAATCATCGCGCCAGACGCATTCTCAGCGAGATTAATAAATATCATCGTCATAAGTTTGCCCATTTTGACGAGGGCTTTGTTAGCCGCCTGATTAATCATCCCGATGTGCCGGAGCTGATCCGCACCAGCCCGCTAACCCAACGTGAATGGCAGGTTTTGGGGCTGATCTATTCGGGATACAGCAACGACCAAATTGCTGGCGAGCTGGATGTCGCTGCTACCACCATCAAAACGCATATCCGCAATCTGTACCAAAAACTCGGCGTGACGCACCGCGCGGAAGCGATGAATCAGGCGCAGTCGATGCTGCGGATGATGGGGTATGTTTAAGGCGGACAGCGGCTCGCGGTTCAGACATATTCCAGAAAATAATGTCCCTCTGAAGGGGAGCGGATATATGCAAACCCAGACACGCCCAAGTGCATACCTGCAATCAATAGGTTTTCTCGTGAAGCGCGCTCAAGAATTGCTCTTCGTGTTTGCTCTGCCTGGTCAGGATCGTAATCAAAGGCGATTGAAACTTGCGGATGGGCAATTTGAATATGCGGATAATGCGTAATATCACCCCAAATCAGTAATTTTTCATCGCGGGAATCTATCAGGTAGCCGCTGTGACCAGGCGTATGTCCCGGTAGGCTGACTGCGGTGATATCTTCAGCAATCGCTGTTTCTTCCGTAAATCGAACAGTTGAATAAGCTTCGAACGTGCGACGAAACAGCGAACCATTCATCAGTGCGCGTTCACTCAGGCTAGTTAATTTTTCATTATCCAGCCAGAAGTTTGCTTCTGCTTTGCTAATGTAGAGTGCTGCATTTCGGTAAGCGGGTCGCCCATTCTCATCCAGCAGACCGCCAATATGATCGGGATGTGCGTGGGTCAACAACACGGTATCAACCTCGTCAGGCATGATGCCGGATAAAAGAAGGTTTCGTCTTAATTCTCCACCGATATGATTGAGGTTTCCCATACCCGAATCGATCAATATTATTCGTCCCGCTCCACGGATGAGATAGCTATTAATTTGGATATCATCCGCTGCTTTTATTCCGGCGTGTTGCTGTATATTTACCGCTGCTTCAGGTTCTATTCCAGATAACAGGCTCAGGCTGGCTTTCATCACGCCATCACTAAGCGCAGTGACCTTATAATTGCCGATATCCCTTGTGCTGAATACGTTCGTCAAAATTACCTCGTCAAATGTAGATAATAAAAATAGAAGATGACTCTGTTTGCTTAATTAAACGTCGCATTACTTAAGATGTTGCGGCAATATTTATTGTGTGGCTATCATCATTCTCGACTGAGTTGTGACCGGAAAAGTTATGGACATTAAGTTATTGCGCTCTTTTGCTCTCGTCGCCGAACTCGAGCACATCGGTCAGGCAGCTGAGAAATTGCATATTTCAGCATCCCCTTTGAGCCGCCAGGTTCAGCAACTGGAAGATGAGTTAGGTGTGGCACTTTTTCATCGGGAAAAGAAACGCCTCTATCTCAGCGCCGAGGGCAAGCAGTTCCTGACAGAAGTGAAGGCATTGCTTTTGCACCATGATCGTCTGAATGGACTGGGTAAAAGTTTGAAGAATGGTCAGTCGGGCAGGCTTGATATTGGCTATGTCGAAGCGGCCATTCACTCACTTCTACTTCCTGAAAGCCTTGCCCGGTTAAATTGCTCGTCAAAAGTTGATATACAGCTCCATGCCTTACGCTCACAGGCACAAATCGATGCGCTAGCGAATCATGCGCTGGATCTGGCACTGGTTTATAACGAGCCGGAAGAGGATGACTGTTTTGCCTTTCAAAGCGTGTTAGTTGAGCCGGTGGTGCTGGCTATGCCAATAGAACAGGCAATTAGGGATCCCAGACCTGAGCAGTTACACATGAAGCGCTGGATCGCCGATAAGCAAAGTCTAAATACGGCAGTGTCCAACCGCTTGCTTGAGGTGTGTGAAGTGAGTGGGTTTACGCCTGATATTCGGCTTGAGGTTAGCGGACCACTGGCGGCGCTCTCCTGTGTTGAAGCAGGGCTGGGATTTACCTTTATTCAGCGAAGTCTTGCGCGGCTTGCTTCGTCGTCTGTCATTGTTGTTGAAGTACCCTGGCTGGCGCTGTATGTGAATCTCTATGCGATATGGCGGAGAAATGAGGCCAAACCGCTGGTCAGCCGCTTACTGACGGCATTGAGGGAACACGTTCCCTCTTGATGTTAATTTGATAGCCACTCATCGCGGGTTAATTCCCACAATTCATAATCGAGAACACCCGCGACATACTCTTTTTTGCCAGTTTCTATCAGACGCATGCCGGATTTACGTGAGATCTTCACTGAGCCTGTATTCACCGCCGCTTTTGGCACATGTAATACTTCGCGGCCCAGCGTTTTAAACCAGAAATCATTCACGGCGTTGCACGCTTCACTCATATAGCCACGTTGCTGCCACTCAGGTACCAGCCAAAATCCGCGGTTATCATTTTCTCCATCGCGCAGTTCGATCAGACCGATCAATTCCTCAGGCTTCTCCTGACGTCTGATACTCCAGCACCAGCCTCGACCTTCCTTAACGGCGGGCAACACCACGTTATCAACGTAATTCTGTGCGGCACCTTCAGGGTAAGGCCACGGCACGGCAGCATTGAGATAACGCACGATCTCCCAGCGCGGAAAGGCGATTTGCACCGACTGCCCATCACCGCTTTCCAGGGGCTTCAGGATTAATCGTTGCGTTTTGATTTCTGGCGTCATAGTTCCTCCCTAAGAAACGTCAAATTACTTCTGAATAGTAGAATGATCGCACCAGTTTCGCATTGAATTAATTCCGCCATCTGGTGAGGTAAAGCCAGCGCAGCCTAATATCGAGTCGAATAACTTCTCATGGAATACCGGCGTTTTGTCGTTCTGCAATTGCTGCAGTTTGGCAAACGACGCTTTGTTATTACTGTCACTTAAAAACTTATCGGATGCCCAAACCATAATTGGCACCGTGCGCTGCGCCATCGGCGCATGATCGCGTGGCGTGCCGTGGAAATGCAGGTTGTCGGAAATCGATTCTCCGTGATCGGAGGCATAAAACACGATGGCATTTTTATCTTTCAGGCTATCGAACGTCTGCTTAAGAAAATAATCGGTATACAAAAGACTATTATCGTAAGAATTTATCATCTCCTGCGTGCTACAGGCATCATCAATGCCCTGACACTCCGGTGTGTAACGCGCGAATGCCCGTGGATAGCGTTCGGTATACATATAATGTGAACCTTTGGTGTGAAGAATTACAATATGTTTACCCTGCGGATGGCGCTGAATGGAGTCCTGCAGTTCATTAATTAACGCCATATCATCCACCGGCTTACCGACATTACGCTTCTCCGCCTGAATAGATTCGCGCATTGAATAACTGTCGGCCATGACTTTGTTATAGAACCAGGCTTCGCTCTGCATGGAATAGAGATCTTCCGAGAAACCTTGCTTCTTCATCACCGTAAACACATTCATCTCTTTCAGGGTGCGCTGCGGAGCTTCTGAGGCACCGCCTTCTCTGACAAACATACAGCGCAGCGAGAGCTTGGTTGAGGTATCACAGGAATAACCCTGCAAGTGAACGAGGTTTTTCTCGTGATCGAGATAAGGTGTGTTGTCGCGATCGTAACCGTATAAACCCATATGATCGCGGCGGGCACTTTCACCAATCACAAATACGATATACAAGTTATCCGCATTTTTCGGTGGGACGTATTTAAAGTGTTCAGCGGGATCGTATAGATTACGGTTGTCTTCAGCCTGACTGAATGAACTGTATGCCAACAAGCCAACGCCTGATAACCAGTTAGACGGTGAATAAGTACCGGCCACAATGCCGCCGTAGCTGGCCATCATGCGGTTATTTTTCTTGTCCTGTTCATCCTGCACCTTGCCCATTAAATTCAACGGTAACCAGCAACCCAATGCGGCAATCACAATGGCGATAGTTTTATAAGACCAATAACGCTTTTTGCTGATATTTGAAACGGGTTTACTGCGCATTCCGCGCCAGATTAGCCATAGCGGAATGACGTTGATAATTACCATCCACAGCACAAAGTGCCAGCCAACGGATTCCTTAGAAAGATCCAGTGAATCGGTGGCTAAAACGGCGGCGATGATTCCATAACCAATATCAATATTAAAGAAAATCATGTAATAACTGGCCGTGCTGGAGAAAATCACCAGCATGGTCATCAATACGCGCGACAGATATTTTCCGGTTAATGAGGTTAACAACGTTAACAGCATCACCAAACAAAATGCAGCGATGACCTCAGTCACTAATGAAAGGGTATTATCAAACTGCAATTGCGTATAGCGGCGGATAAAAATCGGAATGTTAAGCAGTACGCCGATATAGAGCGAAATAAATGCCGGTAGATAAAACTGTTTAACCCAACCCTTTATAAACATGTGTTCCCCGTTCTTATAATAAACAACTCAATCACTTGCCTGAAAATTGACAACCTTAAGTGAGAGGGTGGATTTGGGGAACAGTTCAATCGTTGCTGGGCCTAAAGTATGTTATATTGTAACAAAATCAGGAGCTGACGCTTTTCATGAACATTAAAATCCAGCAAGCCGATCCCCACTCATCAGAATCCCAATTACTGGTTGAGAAGTTATCAGCCGAACTCGCCGTCATAACCGGCGATAACGGCAAAAGTCATTTCAACGCCCAGGAGCTCAACAATCAGCATTCTTTGTGGGTGCTTGCCAGAGATGAAGCGGGCAATGCCGTGGGCTGCGGAGCATTGAGACCACTTGCAAAACAAATTGCTGAAGTAAAACGTATGTACTCCGATCGTAGCGTGCCAGGCGTTGGCGCTGCGCTGCTGGAGTATCTGGAAACGTGGGCCAAAAGTATGGGATATTGCGAAATTCGGCTATCGACCCGCGTAATCAATAGCCGTGCCGTGGCTTTTTATCACCGTTGCGGCTACGCGCAAATCCAGAACTACGAACCTTACGTCGGAAGAAACGAATCGATCTGTTTTGCTAAAATGCTGTGAGTTTGACAACCTACCAATGGTAAGTTACTACTAGTAGCTTACTCATAACGGAGGTTGTCGCTATGCATGCTCTGATCGTTACTGCTCATCCGGACCAACATTCACACACGCACCACATCGTCTCGCAGGTGGCACAAGGAATTGCTGCTGGTGGCCACAGCTATGAAATTGCCGATCTGGCGGCGGAGCAGTTCGATCCGCGCTTCAATCAGGCCGATTTCGATCAGTTCAAAAGTGGTGCGCCATCGCCGACAGATGTGTTGGCGGAACAGCAACGTCTGGATCGCGCCGATGCATTGATTCTGGTTTATCCCATCTATTGGTGGTCGTTTCCGGCGCAGCTGAAAGGCTGGATCGATCGCGTTTTCACTCAAGGTTGGGCGTACGATGATGATGGCCAAACTGTGGTGAAAAAGCTCGGCCATTTGCAGGTGCATTTGCTGGCGCTAGGCGCGGCGAGCCAGCGCACCTATGTGCGTCGGGGCTATTTCAGCAGCATGCGCACGCAGATCGATGAGGGGATTTTTGGCTATTGCGGCGCGCCGGTGGTGACCAGCGAATTGCTGCTGCCAACCGATGAACATTATCCCGACGCGCATTACACGCTGGCAAACCAACTCGGACAGCGACTTTTTAACGTGAAGGAAATGGCATGAATCAACCCACTCGCCAGCGCATGACGCATCAGGCGCGTCGTCAGCAACTGATTGGCGTGGCGTGGAACCTGGTGCGCGAGCAGGGCAGCGATGCGCTGACGTTAGGACGCGTGGCGGAAGAAGCGGGCGTCAGTAAACCGGTGGTCTACGATCATTTTGGCACGCGCCACGGTCTGCTCGCGGCGCTGTATGAAGATTTTGATCTGCGCCAGAACGCGATTATCGAGGCGGCGATGCACGCTGCCGGTGCCAGCCTTGCCGAGCGGGCTAATGTGGTGGCGTCGAGTTACGTCGATTGCGTGTTAACGCAGGGACGTGAAATTCCCGATGTGCTGTCGGCGCTCGATAGCACGCCGGAACTGGCGGAAGTGAAACGTAAATATCAGCTCGATTTCATTGAAAAATTCCGCAGCTGGTTTGCGGAGGCAACGTTGCCGCAAGCCAGCATGTGGGGAATGTTAGGCGCCGCCGATGCGATTTCCCATGCGGTGGTGTGCGGTGACATCAGCCAGCAGCAAGGATTAGCCGAACTTCAGGCGCTGATTCTGGCGCTGGTGGAACGTCACCAGTAACCTTTTATCCAGCCAACAGGAACAACAGATGTCATTACGCGAGATTGATAGCGATTGCTGGCAACAACTGGAGACCGGCGCAAGCGAACCCGATGCCGGTTTTCACTTCTTAACACTCGCGTCGGTTGATCAACAGGGCAAGCCGCAGGCAAGGACGCTGGTGCTGCGCGCGGTTGACCGCGTCAAACGCACGCTGGAGTTGCACACTGATATGCGTAGCCCGAAATGGCAGGCGCTGGCGGTTAATCCAGACGTTACGGTTCTGGGATACAGCGCAAAAACGCAGCTGCGGTTGCAGGGAACGGTCGAGCTGCACGCCGCGCACAGCGCAGTAGCTGAAGCGGCGTGGCAACGATTATCGCGCCGGACGCAGCAAACCTATGCTGGCGCTGCGCCGGGAAGTGACATTGACCACCAATCCAATGATGTCGCTAACGCCGAGGATAATTTTGGCGTGT
The DNA here is from genome assembly GCF_002858935.1 of Pantoea endophytica. Lineage (GTDB taxonomy): Bacteria > Pseudomonadota > Gammaproteobacteria > Enterobacterales > Enterobacteriaceae > Pantoea > Pantoea leporis. The sequence goes on from NZ_PJRT01000005.1 coordinate 336,144, forward strand.
TGCTAATCCGAATTACCCAACTGGATTGGTGCCTGCTGGCGCGGGAAGATAATCAAAGAGCGTTGCTGAATTACACCGACGACGGCGCGCTAGTCAGCAGCAAATGGGTGCATCCGTAGCGCGCCAAAGCGCACCGCCAGTTTCTCGCCCAGCGGCGGCATCAGTAGGGTCGGCAAAGTGTAAGTCAGCAGCGCCAAACCGGTTGCCATGCTGCTGTAGCCAAGGCCGCTTTGATAATAGACCGGCAGATAAATCATCAGCGGCCAGAAGCTGAAGTTCATGCCAATCGAGCCCATTAATGCCCCGGAAAAGGCGCGGAAACGGAATACGGAGAAATCAAACATCGGATGTGGATGGCGCTTCTCAATCCATACAAATAGCAGCGCGCTCAGCAGTGTAAGCAGCAAAATCAGTTGTGCCGCGACGCTGTTCCAGCCGAGGCTGCTGCCCTGCGTAATGAGATAGGTGGCGCCGACCACGCTGAGCGATAAGGTAATCAGGCCGCTGAGATCGAGCTTTTGGGCTTCAGCATCGCGCGATTCGACCACATTTTTCAGCGCGAGGATCAGCGTCAGCAGCGCGATAAATCCGTGTACCAGAAACACCCATTGCCAGCTAAACCAGGCAACTAGCATGCCGCCGATGATGGGTCCGAATCCCAGCCCAAAGCCAAAGGTAATGCCCCACGCGGCGAACGCACGGCTACGCGCTTTGCCCTGCGGAAACTGGAACGACAGAATGGCAATCAGGCAGGTTAACATCGCGCCACCGCTTAATCCTTGCAGCAAACGTCCGACAATCAGCCACAGCGCATTGCCCGCCAGTCCGCACATCACCGATGTCACGCCGAAGGCGATAATGCTGATGATGAAGATGCGCTTGCGTCCATAAGTGTCGGCCAGCGTGCCGGTTGCCATTAACACCGCGGTGCAGGCCAGCGTATAGGCGTTCATGATCCACTGCAATTCGCGGAAGCTGGCGTGCATCTCCCTTTCCAGCACCGGCAAAATCACCGGTACGCTGGATATCTCCAGTCCCGACATCAATGCGGCCAGACAAACCGCCATCAGCGCCAACATGTTCTTCATACTCAATCCCTGCGATACGTTAAGAGCGTGCCAGCATGAAAGATTGGCGTGCGAGTGGAAATCTGCCTGCATGCCATATATCGTCAAGATCGTGCCAATTTCTCCGGTGACCTTTAATGCAAATGATTGCTCCGCTTCATGGCCATTCGCCTGCACCGTTCAACCGCCGACTGGTTTTGCTGGCGTATGAATGTCTGTGTACCTTTGAGTTCGGCATCGCCGTTGAGGCTTTCGGGCGTGCCGACGAAGTGTTCGGCCAGCCTTTATACGATTTGAGCGAGGCGTCGGTGGAAGAGGGCGTATTCGGCGCGCAAGGTGGCGTGCGGCTGGTGGTCGACGGCGGACTTGAGCTGCTGGAAGAGGCGGGCACTATCGTGATTCCCGGCTGGCGCAGCGTACATGAACCGGCATCGGATCAACTTATCGCCGCGTTACAAAAAGCCCATCGCAACGGCACGCGTATTGTTTCGATCTGTGCAGGCAGTTTCGTGTTGGGCGCTGCCGGATTGCTAAATGGTAAGCGCGCGACCGCACACTGGAACAGCACCGAGATTCTGGCGCAACGCTTCCCGCAGGTGCAGGTTGAGCACGGTATGATTTATGTTGATGAGGGCAGCATCATTACGTCAGCGGGTGGCGCAGCGGGCGTGGATTTGTGCCTGCATCTGATCCGCCGTGATTATGGTATTGAAGTGGCAAACCGCACCGCGCGCCGCATGGTGACACCGCCGCTGCGCGAAGGCAATCAGGCGCAGTTGGTTCAGCAGCCGGTGCCGCAGCGTGCGGCAAAAAATCTCTCGCCGTTACTTGATGATTTGCGTAATCACCTCAATACGCCGCTGGTGATTGACCAACTCGCCAGGCAAGCTGGCATGAGCCGCCGCACCTTTTTACGCCGTTTCCATGACGCTACCGGCACCACGCCGGGAGAATGGATGTTGAGCATGCGGCTGGAAAAAGCTTGCGCACTGCTGGAGAGCGGCAAGCTGAGCATTGATCAGGTTGCTGAACAGGCGGGATTTGGATCGCCAGAAACCTTACGTCATCACTTCAGACAGCGGCTCAACACTACCCCGACCAACTGGCGCAAGTCATTTAGTGAAAGAGGGGTAACACAATAGATTCCGTGGGTCGCCGTTAAAGGCGACCGTTTTACATTTAATTCCCGCGATAAGTCGAATAACCAAACGGGCTCAACAGCAGCGGAATATGGTAGTGCTCGCCGGTGCTTTCCATATTGAACTCGACCGGAATTTCCGGGAAGAAGGTTTTCTGGTTGTTCATTTTGTAATAGTCACCGGTTTTAAACACCACGCGATAGCTGCCTGCGCTGGCGGTTTTATCTTCCGGGAACAGCGCGCTAATCCTGCCGTTGCTGTCGGTTTTGCCGCTGGCTAATTTCACCCAGTTATTGTTCTGTTTCTGATCGAGTTCAACCTCAATACCCGCTGTCGGCGAGCCTGTTTGCAGGTTCAAAACATGTACGCTGAGCGGATTTTTTGGTGCTGCCGGTTGTGCTGCTCCCGCTGACAGGCTGGTCGCAATCAGGATGGCGCTGGCTGAGGTAAAGAGAGTTTTCATTAAAATATCCTTTTTAAGCAGGTGAATGTGCTGCAATCCTGGATGCTTCGACAACAAAATCATAATTGATAAGACTAAATGTGAAATTTCTGAGATCTGACGAGCAATCTACCAAGTGCTGACATCTTAGCGGGCATTGATGCAAACCTGGTTGCCATGAAGGGCGAGCATACGTAATGCAGGTCATTGTTGTTGTCACTCCCTCAGTGCAAATGGCGGTTAATTTAATTACCAGCGAGCGACAACTACGCTAATCCACCTCCGATTATTCTGAGTCATCTGTCAGAATTCTTCTCTAAAAGTTGTACCAGTTTAAGTAACATGTACATATATAATTTTGAGTCAGGCATTTATTATTAGCTTGCAAATGTAATTTTGTGGTTAATAAGCGAAGGGTAAAGCCTGGATAAGCGAAGCGGTAAATAAATTGAAGTTGATCAAGAAATAATCGATTATACGGATTTTTAGCTGGAAATAACCCTCCTGACATGGATAAATCTGTATTTAAGCGAAGCGTAAATACAGTATCAGGAGAGTGTTGTGCAGAAGTAAAACGATGTTAGATGTTTATTCTTTTGGGAAGAATGTTATTTGCGTCGGCTGATTTTCCCTCCTTTTCTTCCTGCTTCAATGGCGCGCTCCGGGTCGTTTTTGAAGTTACCGCTGCTAGCCTGACCGCCTTTGCGCCCGGCTTCAGCCGCGCGTTCCTTGTTCTCTGCGAAGTTGCCTGCACCACCACGACGTTGCGGCTTTTTTTCTTCCTCATCGGGTAGCTTCTTAGCGTCCGTCATTGGTTCTCCTCTTTTATAAATACCAACATGATGCAAAATAAATGTAGTGCCATTTTTTCCAGTTTCAAGCCTGGGTTTCTCGTAAGTCTTAATTCTAAGAGGCTTGCTTATGTTACTTCCAGTTAAATTTTCACTTCTCTCTAAATGTAACTACCATTAGTTACTTGCTTAAGATTTTTAACATTAAAAAGAAAGCTTCTCTAGCCAGATAATAAGCGAAGCGGTAAGCACATTTACTTATAACCTCAATCGCAATTCTTGCGCACATTACTTGCAGCTTGACGCTTGCTTGCTACGTTTAATTAATCTTCTTGTTTAGCCTAAATTAACGCTTCGCTTATTTTGCTCAATTAGCCTAAATGAGCTGATGTCATACCCATCAGGCAGCTAACTGTCGATGTTCTTCTCACTACCGGAGCAAATTGATGACCAAGGAATTTGTATATCTGGATTGGTTGCGCGATGCGCATGCGATGGAAAAACATGCAGAGCCTTTGCTGCAGGCAGCTACGCTGCGGCTGGAGGAGTTCCCGCTGTTGCAGGCACGTATGAAGCAATATGCACAACAAACCGCTGAACAGCAGCGGTGGGTGAAAGACGTTTTGAAACGCTACGACAGTAACTGGTCAGCGCTGAAAGACGCGTTAGGACGATTGTCGATCGTTGGGCAAGCCGCGAGTGATATGTTGCGCAATGAAGAGGGCGTGCGCATTGCGGTGAGCAGCTACGTGTTCTGTAACTATAAAGTGGCAACCTACACCGCATTACTGGCCGCAGCGCAACAGGCGGCGGACAGCAAAGGTATTAAGACTTTCCAGCTGATCCTGCAACATGAAATCCAGATGGCAGATTGGCTTCTTCATCAGCTGCCGGACGTGGCGAACGAGGCCATTTTGCATAGCGCGGTAGCCGCAGTCTGACGGATAACTATAAGTGGTCGGCAGCCTTGCTCTGCTGACCGCTCAATTTGGCTTGCAGGTTAAACGCTACAGAGAAACTAACTGTTTTCCCTTAGTCAAATTGCTGCAAATAATAAAATCAGGATCATTCTTTGCTATTTGTTAGCCTGGCGAGAACCTTTATTCTAAATTAAGTAAAAAAACCAGGCTTAGAATTTTATGTTATTCCCTATCAGTAAATGGAACTGATCAATGAAATCGATTTCAGCAAAATAACACTCCGCGTCTGATATTTGAAATGTGACCCTATCAATCATCGTCTCTAATGTTAATGAAATTGCTGACGATAACAGCAGAGATGCTGCCGATTAACGCCCGTAGCCTCTTCTGTTTTTTTTAAAACAACATTATTGTCTTCACTACTTTTCAATCAAAATCATTGAGGTTTCTAAATGGACGTAGTTCAAAGATTTTCACGTAATGTAAAGTTGCGAACCAAACTTACAATATCCTCTATGCTCAATATCGCGATGCTACTTTTAGTGGCGTTACTCGGATTAAATTCGCTGTTCTTAGCTGAAACCGGCGTTAACGGCATGATGAAAGACGATTATCCCACTATTGCATTGGGCAACCGATTAATTGATGAGATCAACGTAACGGTGCAGCAGCAGGCGCTGCTGCTGAGCCCGATTGATGCGCAACGCCGGACAACGATTCAGAGCAATCTTCAGGATGCCTCAAAGAAAATTACCGAAACCTACAAGCAGTTAAATAAGCTGGCTACCGATGATGAATCAATCGCATTTCTCAAGCGCGTGGAAGTGAGGCGAGCAGAGTTCCTTAAAGAGCGAAATGTATTCTTCGATTTAGTGAATAGTGATGTGACAAAAGCAGTGAATTTCTATTTTTCTACGCTTGCCTCAGCGCAAAGAAATTATATCGATGAGGTTGAGGGGTTTATTACCCTGCAAGAGCAGCAAATGGATGGCTCCTATAATAATTTTATGGCGTCATACGGCAAAACTAAAATTTCCATGCTGATTATTTTTGTAGTGGCTATTTTACTTTCAGCATTTATTGGCTGGATTATTATTCGCTCGATTACAGTGCCATTGAAAAAAGTGATCGCCTTTCTTGGTCGAGTGGCGGATGGCGATCTCAGTTCTGATTTTCATGAACAGCGAAAGGATGAAATGGGGCAGTTAATTAACGCCATCCAGCAGATGCAGGAAAAGATGTCGGATATTGTCAGCCATATTCGCATTAGCGCAGAACAGATATCCGGCGGTGCCAGTGAAATCATGTCGGGCACCAACGATCTCGCGGCGCGTACGGAAGAGCAGGCCAGCTCGGTAGAGCAAACGGCGGCCTCGGTGGAGGAGTTCAGTGCCACCATTAGCAACACGCGTAATAATACCTACGTTGCCGCCGATCTCTCCGCTAAGGCGGAAACCACGGTAGGACGCAATGCCAGCATGATGGACAACGTCGCCAGCAAAATGGCCGAAATCAATGATTCTGCCAGCCGCATGGCGGAGATCATCAACCTGATCGATTCCATTGCTTTCCAGACCAATATTCTGGCGCTTAATGCTGCGGTAGAAGCCGCACGCGCGGGTGAACATGGTCGCGGTTTTGCCGTGGTGGCGCAGGAAGTCCGCGCGCTGGCGCAGAAAACCGCCACCTCATCGCATGAGATCCGTAATTTGATTGAGGAGTCGTCCACCCGTATTGCCGATGGGCGCGATATGGTGACGGATGCCAATAAATTGATGAACGGCATGATGTCGAACGTGGCTGAGATGAAAGAGTTGCTGGTGCAGATCAATCAGGCCAGCAGTGAGCAGGCAGACGGCATCAGCCAAATCAACACCGCGATTAGCCAGATTGATATCACCACGCAGCAGAATGCGTCGCTGGTGGAACAATCGCTGGCGGCGTCGGCGATGCTGAGCGAGCAGGCGGCGAATATGGTGAATAGCGTAAGCGTGTTTACGCTGCGTCAAACCGCTTAATGCGAGGGTGATCCAGAACGGCATATGCGTTCTGGATCTTTTTTTAAATTGCCGGATATTCGCCGGTACCTTCTGGCCACGGCGTCAACAAATCAAAGCCGGTTTCGGTCACGGCGATGGTGTGTTCCCACTGCGCTGACAGCGAGCGGTCTTTGGTGACCACCGTCCAGCCATCGGACAGTACACTGGTGCCGGCTTTACCCGCGTTGATCATCGGTTCGATAGTGAAAATCATGCCCGCCTGTAACGCCAATCCCGTGCCTGGCGTGCCGTAATGCAGAATCTGCGGATCGCCGTGATACACCTCGCCAACGCCGTGACCGCAATATTCGCGCACCACCGAGAAACCGGCTTTTTCCGCTACCTGCTGAATGGCCGCCCCGATATCGCCTAAGGTCGCGCCCGGTTTTACCACTTTGATACCTGCCACCATCGATTCGTAGGTGATATCCACCAAACGTTTGGCGCGCACCGACGGCTGGCCAACGTAATACATGCGGCTGGTGTCGCCGTACCAGCCATCTTTAATGATGCCGACGTCTATGTTGACGATGTCGCCATCCTTGAGCTTTTTCTCGCCCGGAATGCCGTGGCACACCACATGATTCACCGACGTACAGGTCGTTTTGCTGTAACCGTGATAGCCAATATTTGCTGGCACCACTTTTAGCTCGTTTACCACGTAATCATGACAAATCGCGTCCAGTTGATCGGTGGTGACGCCCGGTTTAACGTACGGAGTGATGATCTCCAGCACTTTAGCGGCGGCGTGTCCAGCGGCACGCGCCAGTTCGATCTCTTCAGCGGTGTGCAGTTTGATGCTCATTACGCGATTCCCTGCGAGGTGAATAAAGGATGGTCGAGCAGTTGCGCTAAATCCGCGCCGCTGTCGCGTTCAACGCGCATCAGCAAGCGCGTCAATTCCTGATGATTGAGTGACGGATAAATCTCGGCCAGCATGCCGATCTTCATCCAGTGTTCCGCCTGCGCGTTGATGGAACGGCTCATCGCCGTGCTGGCGATGCGCAGATTCTCATGCATTAAGTCAGAGATTTTTACGATGCCCATGGTGCAACCTATATATGAATCGTATGTGATATGTATATAGGTTACCGTTTTAGGCTGGGATATGCAAAAAGGGGGTGAAGCCAATCCATGGCGGACAAAATCCTAAGGCGCCTTACTCAGACTTCGTTGGAGGACGACGACTTATTTTGCCTCCTTTCCGTCCCGCTTCAACGGCGCGTTCAGGATCGTTTCTGAAGTTGCCTCCACTGGCTTTGCCTCCCGCCTTGCCAGCTTCTTTCGCACGTTCTGGATCGTTAGCAAAATTCCCTGCGCCGCCTCTGTAGCTCTGTTTGTTCATAGGAAGACCTCTTATCAATGTTCCGTTAGATTTGAGGACTAGCTAGTCACGCTGCAATTTTAGTTCGCCGTTGCGTTAAAGCCAGGCCGTAAACGCCGATCATTGAAAATGATCATTAAGCGCGATGAAATTTGTCGAATTAATAGTGACCTTCGTCACAATTTACAATTCCTGACTATACTTCTGCCTTTTGGGTTTCAACCTTTGCGCTACAAGGCGCGTTCAATATGCAGGGAACAGGAATGGACACATCGCAGCAAAACAGTGACGACGATTCAGCGCTAAGTAATCTCACCGTTAAACAGCGCATCTTCTTTGTGGTACTCGTAGCGACAATGGGTGCTCTGGCTTTTGGTTATGACACCGGGATTATCTCGGGTGCCTTGCCGTTTATGACCTTGCCGCCTAATCAGGGCGGTCTTGACCTCACACCGTTCACCGAAGGTTTAGTCACTTCATCCCTGATCTTCGGTGCCGCGCTGGGTGCTTTCCTTAGTGGTTATTTCTCCGATCGCTTTGGCCGACGCATTACGCTGCGTTCTCTGGCGCTAATTTTTGTGCTGGGCGCGATTGGTACCGCGTTAGCGCCAAACCTGCACGTAATGGTGGCGATGCGTTTTCTGCTGGGGATTGCGGTGGGTGGCGGTTCCTCAACCGTACCGGTGTTTATTGCCGAAATTGCCGGGCCAAAACGGCGTGCGCCGCTGGTGAGCCGCAACGAGCTGATGATTGTTTCCGGTCAGCTGCTGGCTTATGTGGTCAGCGCGGTAATGAGTTTCACGCTCAACGATCCGCATCTGTGGCGTTATATGCTGGCGATGGCGATGATTCCTGGCGCGTTGCTGTTTATCGGCACCTTCTTTGTGCCAGCGTCGCCACACTGGATGGTGGCAGAAGGGCGCATCAAAGAAGCGAGCCGTATCCTGCACAAACTGCGTGAAACGCCGCGCGAAGTGAAAAAGGAGATGACGGAGATGCGCCAGCACGCTAAAGCGGCGCGTCAGGGGCCCTCAGCGCGTGAACTGCTGCAAGAGAAATGGATTCTTCGCTTATTATTGGTGGGCGCGGGGCTCGGCATTGTTATCCAATTCACCGGCGTGAATGCCTTTATGTACTACACGCCCGTGATTCTGAAAACCACCGGCATGGGCACCAACGCCTCGATTGCGGCGACCATCGGTAACGGGATTGTTTCGGTGCTGGCGACCATGGTGGGCATCAAAGCAGTGGGACGTTTTGGTCGTCGTACCATGCTGATGACCGGTTTGTCGGTAGTGATCGCCATGCAGCTGGCACTGGGCTGCGTGCTGCTGTTGATGCCACAGGACATGACGCAAAGCATCTTCGCGCTGGCGGCGATCCTGGTGTTCCTGTTCTTTATGCAGATGTGCATTTCGCCGGTTTACTGGCTGCTGATGTCGGAGCTGTTCCCGATGAAAGTGCGCGGCGTGCTGACCGGCGCTGCGGTTTCGTTCCAGTGGATCTGTAACGCGGCGGTGGCGTTTGCCTTCCCGCCGCTGCTCTCCGCCACCGGCAATGGCGCGTTCTTTATCTTTGCAGCCATCAACGTCGGCTCGCTGATCTTCGTAATCACTATGCTGCCGGAGACCAAAGGCAAATCGCTCGAGCAGATCGAAAATGAGATGCGCGAGCGGTTCAGCGAGCAGGAGCAGGATCAGCAAACCGCGTAGCGGCGCTTGAGAATTCCTGGTCACGGGAGGAAGATACGCATCTTTCACCGGGCCAGGATTTCCCATGCTAATCACCGCCGAGAACACGCGCACCTTCAATACCGACATTCGCCTGGCCTGCACGCTGGCCGCCGTTGCGGGCGCACTTAACACCGCAGCGTTTGAAACGGTCGGCTTCTTCTCGGCGAACATGACCGGCAATGTCTCCTCACTTTCCGACCATCTGGCCAAAGCTAATCTGCACGTCGGCCTGTTTTTTCTGCTCATCGTGCTGCTGTTTATCGCCGGATCTTCTGTCTCAACGCTGATAATCAACTCCGGCAGACGGCGCCAGATTCGCGGCATCTACGCCATCAACATCCTGATTGAAGGCATCGCTTTGCTGCTGCTCGGCGTGATTGAAAGCTGGTTTCGCTTTAGCGGCTCTGGCGTGTTGCTGGTGCTGAGCCTGAGTTTTTTGATGGGATTGCAAAACGCCGTTGTGACGCGCATCTCCAACGCCCGCGTGCGCACCACGCACGTTTCTGGCACCACGACCGATATCGGCATTGAGCTGGCGATGCTGTTTGATGTGCTGCGCCGCAAAGAATCCCCCAAAGATGCGCCGCTTTACATTGAGCGGCTTAAGCTGCATTTTTACACCGTGCTGGCGTTTTTGGGCGGCGGTGTGTTGGGGATTTGGCTGCTGCAGTGGATGAGTTATCTGCTGCTGATGGTGATCGGTGTGCTGCTCAGCGTGCTGGCTTTGGCGGCACTGCAACGGATCTGATCGGTGAGCAGCTTCACAGTTTTCCGCATCGTTCGCTAAAACTGCTTGCCACTTTTTCCGCGCTGTTAGCATGATAGCGCCCGTTAAGGATTGTTACTGTTCGGCAGGCAAAACCTGAGACGCGCCCTTTTTCAGTTGAAGAGGGCGCGTCTCAGGTTTTTTTTTGCGCGAAATTCAGGGCATGAGTTTAGGGCATTGTTCAGGAGAAAGAGTGATGCAATATCAGGAACTGGCGGATGACATCTTTGCCGGTGTTGGCGGCAAAGAGAACATCATCAGCGTGATGCACTGCGCCACGCGCTTACGCTTCAAACTAAAAAACAGTCAAAAAGCGCAAACTGCGGCGTTAAAAGACAATCCTGGCGTGATCATGGTGGTGGAGAGCGGCGGCCAATATCAGGTGGTGATTGGCAATCAGGTAGCGGAAGTGTATCGCGAAATCACGTCACGTCACGGGCTGGATAATCAGAGCGAGGCCGCAGATAACGCTGCACCGCAAGGCTTATTTGCACGCTTTATCGATCTGGTTTCCGGCATCTTCACCCCCTTTATCGGCGTGATGATCGCCACCGGCATCATCAAAGGGTTGCTGGCGTTGGCGTTGGTGCTCGGCGTGATGAGTGCCGACAGCGGCAGCTACAAAGTGCTGTTTGTCGCCAGCGACGGTTTGTTCTACTTCCTGCCGATTTTGCTCGGCTACAGCGCCGGTAAAAAATTTGGCGGTAATCCTTTTGTCAGCATGGCGATTGCCGCTGCGCTGGTGCATCCAATGATTCTCGAAGTGCTGCAACAGCAGCAGCAGGGCAATGCGCTGACCTTCATCGGCATCCCGCTCGAAGTGCTGAACTACAGCTCGTCGGTGATTCCGATTATTTTCGCGGCCTGGGTTTCCAGCCTGATTGAACGCTGGGTGCATCCGCGTTCTCCTAGCGCGGTGCGTAACTTCACTACGCCGTTGTGCTGCCTGCTGATCACCGTGCCGCTGACGTTTCTGGCGATTGGTCCGGCGGCGACCTGGCTGAGCCGCATGTTGGCCGAAGGTTATTTGTGGATTTACAGCCTGAGCCCAATGATTGCGGGTGCGGTGATGGGCGCGATTTGGCAAGTGTGCGTGATTTTCGGTCTGCACTGGGGTTTAGTGCCGATCATGCTGAACAACCTCGCCAACTTTGGTCACGACACGCTACTGCCCTTGCTGATGCCTGCGGTGCTGGGCCAGGCGGGCGCCACGCTTGGTATTTTCCTGCGCACCCGCGAAGCGAAACTGAAAGCGATGGCGGGATCAGCCTTTACCGCCAGCATCTTCGGCATCACCGAGCCGGCGGTATATGGCGTGACGCTACCGCGTCGTCGTCCGTTTATCTTCGGCTGCATCGGTGGCGCCTTGGGCGCGGCGATCCTTGGCTTCTGGCACACCACCATTTACTCCTTTGGTTTCCCGAGTGTGTTCACCTTTATTCAGGTGGTACCAAACAGCGGCATTGATGCCAGCGTGCTGGCGGCATTTGCCGGTGCGGCGGTGGCGCTGATCTTCGCTTGCGTCAGCACCTATCTGTTCGGTCTGACCGAGCTCGCAACCGAAGCGGTTGCGCCGCCGGCAGCGGTTGCTCCGCCCACCAGCCTGACGCGCCGCGAAAGCGTGGTCAGTCCGATGGCGGGCGATGTCATTCCGCTCGATCAGGTTAAAGATGAAACTTTTGCCAGCGGATTGCTCGGTAAAGGCGCGGCGATTATCCCGCAGCGGGGCCGCGTGGTATCGCCGATCGATGGCGTGGTGTCGTCAATGTTCCGAACCGGCCATGCGATTGGCCTGACATCGGCGCAGGGCGCAGAAGTGTTGATCCACGTTGGCCTCGATACCGTGAAGCTCGATGGACACTATTTCTCTCCGAAAGTAGTGAACGATCAGCCGGTCAAGGTGGGCGATTTGCTGCTGCAGTTCGATCTCGATGCGATTAAAGCCGCAGGCTTTGACCTCACTACGCCAGTGCTGGTGAGTAATAGCGATGACTTTGTGGATGTGTTAACCCTGAGCCGCACGGCCGTGAGCGAAGGCGCTCCGTTGTTGGCCGTGCTGAAATAATAGAGGAGCAAACAGATGACTAAACGTTTCCCTGACGGATTTTTATGGGGCGGCGCCGTTGCCGCAAACCAGGTTGAAGGCGCGTATCAGGAAGGTGGCAAAGGTTTATCGACCTCCGACCTGCAACCCAAGGGCATATTTGGTGCACGCGTCGAGCGCAGCGATGACGATTTTGGCATCAAGGATACCGCCATCGATTTCTATAACCGCTTCCCGGAGGACATCAAACTGTTCGCCGAAATGGGCTTTACCGTGCTGCGTACCTCGATTGCCTGGACGCGCATCTTCCCGCAGGGCGATGAAGCGGAACCTAACGAAGCGGGATTAGCCTATTACGATTGCCTGTTCGATGAGATGGCGAAATACAACATCACGCCGCTGGTGACGCTGTCACATTACGAAATGCCGTACGGCTTGATCAAAAAGTACGGTGGCTGGGGCAATCGCATCACCATTGATTGCTTTGAACGCTATGCGCGCGCGGTGTTCACCCGCTTCCAGCACAAGGTGAAGCTGTGGCTGACCTTTAATGAGATCAACATGTCGCTGCACGCGCCGTTCACCGGCGTAGGTCTGGCGGAAGAGAGCGATCAGCAGGCAATCTATCAGGCGATTCATCATCAGCTGGTGGCGAGCGGGCGCGCGGTGAAAGCCTGCCATGAAATCGTTAAGGACGGCAAAATCGGCAACATGCTGCTGGGCGCGCTGCTCTATCCGCTGAGCTGCCGTCCGGCGGACGTGCTGGAAACCTTGCAACAGAACCGCGAATGGCTGTTCTTTGGCGATGTACAGGTGCGCGGCGCGTATCCGGCCTATATGAAGCGCTTCTTCGCCGATCGTAACATCAGCATCGAGATCACCGAGGCCGATAAGCGCGACCTGCAAAACACCGTCGATTACATCTCCTTCAGCTACTACATGACCGGCTGCGTTACCACTAACGAAGAGGAGAATCAGAAAGCGCGCGGCAACATTCTCTCGATGGTGCCGAACCCACATCTGCCGAGTTCCGATTGGGGTTGGCAGATCGATCCTGAAGGGCTGCGCATTCTGCTTAACGTCCTGTACGACCGCTATCAGAAGCCACTGTTCATCGTGGAAAACGGGCTTGGTGCCAAAGATGTGGTGGAAGCGGACGGGCAAATTAACGACGATTACCGTATCCAGTATCTCAACGATCATCTGGTGCAGGTGCGTGAAGCGATTGAAGATGGCGTCGAGGTATTGGGTTATACCTGCTGGGGACCGATTGATTTGGTCAGCGCGTCAAAGGCCGAGTTCTCCAAGCGTTACGGCTTTATCTACGTTGATCGCGATGACGCGGGCAACGGCACGCTGGCGCGTTCACGTAAGAAGAGTTTCTTCTGGTATCAGGACGTGATTCGTAGCCATGGTGCAGCGTTGAAATAGCCAGTGAATAATTAAGCGCCGCACATATCGTAGCGGCGCAATTTATTGCGCAAAGTCGGGATGGGCACGGTGCCGCCATTGAAATGCGCGATAAATCGCGCTGCTACGCAACGTGCGCGATACAAATTTGGTTATGCCTCATTCGCATCATCCTGCAACGCCAGCGTCTCTTTGCGTACCCGCTCAATGTGAATGGTGAGGAACATGCGTTCCTCGCTGGAGAGCTGATACAGGTATTTCTGCTGAATGTGCTGATCAATCTTCACTGCACATTGATAGGCGAGCGGATATTTGTCGCGCACCACATCATGCAGCGATTCATCCTCGCTCCACACGCCGCGTTTGCCCAACATGCGTTGCGCAAAGAACTTCAGATGGTTGACGAAACGGTTGTAGCTCAAGCTCTCTGTGCGGTAATCCAGCTGCAGGCGATACTTCACGATATGCAGGATTTCCTGCATAAATTGCGTGATGTGAGAAACATCGGCGAAATCACTACCAAGCTGCGCATTCACCAGATGCAGCGCGATAAATCCGGCCTCATCTTCCGGCAACGCTACGCCCAGCCGCTGGTTAATCAGTTCCAACGCTTCGATACCCAATGAAAACTCTTTCGGATAGAGCGTTTTGATCTCCCACTTCAACACGTTGCGAATCGGGATACCTTGCTGGTGGCGCTCAATCGCAAAATGGCAGTGATCGCACAGTGCGATGGAGAGGCTTTCATGCAGCGGCTGGCCCAGCTGCTGACGTGCGTTGGCAATGATCAGTTCGCTGGTGGTGATCACCTCGAGCGGGATATCCGACAGCAGTTCGCTGAGCCGGCCCGTTAAGGTGTCGCTTTGTAGCGCAAACACTTTTTCGATCTGCTGTGCATCCAGTTCGTCGCCAACGCGCTTCTGAAACGCCAAACCGCGTCCCATCACCACCTGTTCTTTGCCGTTGTCGCCCAGCACCACCGCGACATTATTGTTGAGGATTTTCGCGATTTTCATTTTTATCTGCCCTGAAAATAAAAAACCTGACCCACCGGGAGGACGGCGTGTCAGGTTTTGCCTGCGCTGAACGCAGTAACAATCTCGCCAGATCATAATCGGCTCTGCTTTCCCGACAAGCAGAGCGACAGTTAAATGTGAAACGCATCATATTTCCAGCGCAATTAATCAGATGCGTTGATGGCGCAATTTAATGAATGTAAGGATAGCGTAAGGAAATGATCAGATTTCTATAAAGTTTGCGTTAAGGCTGCCGATAGTACCGTAACGTTAAATTAACAGGAGTTGCGTACATGACTGGGATTTCAACATTAGGCGTCGGTTCAGGACTGGGTTTAAGCACCATTCTCGACAAACTGACCGCGGCAGAAAAACAATCGCTGGCACCGATTTCCAAACAACAATCCGCTGCGACCGCGAAGTTGTCCGCCTACGGCACCCTTAAAACCGCAATTCAGACCTTCCAGACGGCAAACAATAAATTAAACGATGCCGCGCTTTATACTTCGACGACCACAGCATCCAGTTCCAGTGCGTTTAGCGCCGATTCCAACGGCAATGCGCTGGCGGGAAAATACACCATCAGCGTGCAGAAGCTGGCGCAATCCCAGACGCTAACCAGCGAGACAAAAACCGATATCAAAGCGGCGATAGGTAGCGATGCCGCGTCCAGAACCCTGAAATTTGTTAACGCGGAAGGTAAAGAGAAAAGCATTACGCTAACCAAAGATCAGACTTCGCTTTCGGCGATTCGTGACACCATTAACAAATCCGACGTTGGCGTTACTGCAAGCCTGATCAAGGTCTCCGCCACGGAATACCGTTTGTCGCTGACATCATCGGCATCCGGCACCGCCAATGCGGTGAAATCGCTGAGCGTGACCGGCGATGATACCTTGCAGGATTTTATCGGCTTTGATGCATCAGATGCGGCCAGCAGCGGCATGGCGCAAAGCGTCGAGGCGCAGAATGCCAAGCTGACCGTAAACAATGTGGCGATTGAGAGCAGCAGCAACGTTATCACCGACGCGGTGGAAGGCATCACGCTGAAGCTTAACGATGAAACCAGCGGCAACCAAACGCTGACGGTGAGCAGCGATACCAACAAGGCGAAAACCGCCATTACCGATTGGGTGAATGCCTATAACTCGCTGCAGGATACGATGGCGAGTTTGACTAAATACACGCCAGTGGATGCGGGTAAGGATCCGGACGGGAAGAATGGAGCGCTACTCGGTGATGGCACACTGCGTAATATTCAGGTGCAACTGAAAAGTATTCTGGCCAACAGCTCGGGTTCAGGTGTTTATAAAACGCTATCTCAGGCGGGCATTACTACCGATCCCACTAACGGCCAACTTAAGCTGGATGCCACCAAACTGACCACCAGCTTGCAAGTGAAACCAGAAGCGATTCGGGACATGTTTGTCGGTGATGGCAAAAAACCGGTGTTTCGACGGTGCTGAACACCACATTCACCGCATTTCTCAGCAGTAAAGGTGTGTTGCAGGGCGCGACGGATTCGATCAGTAAAAAACTGAATACGCTAACCGATCAGTACAATACCGCCAGCAAACGTATTGATGACACGATTGCGCGGTATAAAAAGCAGTTCACCAATCTGGATAAGATGGTCAGCGTGCTGAATAACACCAGCAACTATCTCACCGAGCAGTTCAGCAATAGTACAAAGACCAATAAGTAAGCGTAAAGCGGTCGCCATAAATGGCGATCGCTATTTCTGAAACTAGCCTTACTTTTTCTTATTCAGCATGGCCTTCAAATCGGCAAAAGGATTATAGGTGGCTTCACCAACATCCTTCTGCGCATCTTCACCCGCCACAACACGCGTGCCGTACTGATCCGCTTCGGTGTATTTCGAGTGCTCGTGATCGTGACAATAGAGGCACAACAACTCCCAGTTACTGCCATCTTCCGGGTTATTGGTATGGTCGTGATCGATATGGTGAACGGTTAATTCGCGCAGGTTGGAATAAACAAATTCACGCGAGCAGCGGCCGCATACCCACGGATAGATTTTTAATGCTTTCTCACGATAGCCGCTTTCCAGCCGCGAGTAGTTTTTAGGGATCAGAGCCATTGCCGACGTTGCCTGTTAGAAAGAGATAAAGCGACATGTTATCTGCACATCCCGCAGCTGCCAATGATGTTTATCATTCCTGAGCATCCGTTCTAAAAAACCGCCTACACTAGTTTGTAACTACGCGGAAATAAAAGGCCGCCCGACCCCGTTCGATGGAAATTCACTCATAAAATGATGCCCGTTAATGATTCTCCGTCGGTAAGCCGGATGCAGCGTATCGCTTTGACTATGATGGTGGCATTGCTGGCCACTATCCCTCTATGGACCAACAAAATTTATTATCGGGATGATCTTTACCGGATATTAGATGGGGATAGATCAACATGGCTAAGTAACGGGAGGCCGGGCACCTGGTTATTACAATCCCTGATCTCTTTTGGTGATACGGTCAGCGATATTTCTCCGCTTAATTTACTGCTCGGATTGCTGGCGCTAAGTATTGCTGCGGTATTTTTCACGGAAAGATTGAGAATTCCGCTGGCGGGTTTCTGGTCATTTCTCCCGCCGCTATTTGTCATTCTTAATCCCTTTCTGACGCAGGGAATGCTCTATACCTATGACAGTCTCACCATACTTCTGTCATTTGCAGGCGCCATGCTGGCAAGCATGGTTAATCGCGCAAAGCCTTTTCAGGAGATCGTTTACACGGCGCTGATATTATTGCTGATTCAGACACTCTATCAGCCAGGGCTCAATGTCTATATTGCCTGCGTAGCCTTGCTGGTCGTCTCTCGACTGGTAAATGATCAATCCAGCTGGAAGTGGCTGTGCGGGAAAATAGTGGCGCTGGGCATTGCCATCCTGGCTTATAAACTCGCGATGAATTATTTATTGCCAGTGAAGATCGACTGGTACAGCATGAAACACAGCAAGCTGTTATCACTGAATTCCGATTCTCTGCAAGTCCTTATCAACACTATTAAGGCGTTCAGTGACCTTTTTCTCAGCGCTTATCCGCGCGGCATGATGGTATTTATAGGGCTGCCTATGCTGATAATGTTTTCAGGCCTTATTGTGATGGTTCGAAACTTAAAACAGCAGCAGAAGTTGACGCTAAGTGCGGTCTTAATGCTGTTCAGTGCGGGATTGATCGTCATCATCGCCATCCCCGGGCTTTCATTGGCCTTAGCCACGCCGTTATTTGCACCGCGTATGCTGGGCGCATGCAGCATTACTTTCCTGTTCTGTTTCTATGTAGCCGTTTATTCATTACCTGCAATAAGAAGCTGGCTGGCGGGATTGAGTGCGATATTGCTGTTTTATCATCTGGTGGTGATGCTGGTCACTTTTAACACTGTAGTTAACGATCAACGTTATCAAATGGAGGTGATGAATCAGATCAAAATCACGCTTTCTGCTCCCGCTGCCCAATCGATTGATTCACTTGCCTTTATTGGGCAGTTGAATGATGCTCCAGAAGTACAAACCAATATTCGTAACTTCCCCATCATCGAACATATCCGCATGAAAATGTTGGGTGAGTCTGAACCGTGGATATGGCTGGCGCTGATCAAACATGTAGGTTTGAGATTGAAAGCGGTGAAAGCAACGGATGAGATGAGAGTAATTATACCGCGCCACTATCTGGCGCAGGGACCCGATTTTGACGCCTTTCAGGATGGGCAAACGATGGTGATTGATTTCAGAAAATCGGGTGGGCAGATTAATAAACCTTAAATCAATGGCTCAGTCCGGTTGCGGGTGGGTAATAATCCCGGACTGAGCTTTTATCTGGTGTTATTTATTCAACAGTTCTTTGCGAACAATTTCTGCACCTGCACTCAATGCATCTAGCTTGCCTCTTGCCACACCGCGTGGCAGAGGAATCATGCCGCAGTTGGTGCAAGGGTAGAGTTTATCAGCATCAACAAACTGCAGGGCTTTACGCAGCGTTGCTGCAACTTCTTCTGGCGTTTCAATGGTATTGCTTGCCACGTCAATGGCACCAACCATCACTTTTTTGCCGCGAATCAGTTCCATCAACTCCATTGGCACATGCGAGTTTTGACACTCCAGTGAGATGATATCGATATTCGACTTTTGCAGTTTAGGGAATATCTCTTCATATTGACGCCATTCTGTGCCCAGCGTCTTTTTCCAGTCGGTATTCGCTTTGATGCCATAGCCGTAGCAAATATGCACTGCGGTTTCGCATTTCAGCCCTTCAATGGCTCTTTCTAAGGTTGCGATACCCCAATCATTCACTTCGTCGAAGAAGACGTTAAATGCCGGCTCATCAAACTGAATAATATCGACGCCCACCGCTTCTAACTCTTTCGCTTCTTCATTGAGAATTTTAGCGAATTCCCATGCCAGTTTTTCGCGGCTTTTATAGTGGTTGTCATAAAGCGTGTCGATCATGGTCATTGGACCCGGCAGTGCCCATTTAATAGGACGATCCGTTTGCTGACGTAAAAACTTTGCATCTTCAACAAACACTGATTTTTGACGACTCACCGGACCCACAACTGTTGGCACACTGGCATCATAACGATCGCGGATTTTAACGATCTCGCGCTTCTCAAAATCTACGCCGTTGAGATGTTCAATAAAGGTGGTGACGAAGTGCTGGCGGGTTTGCTCGCCGTCACTGACGATATCAATTCCTGCCTGCTGTTGATCGTCCAGGCACAAACGCAGCGCATCTTGTTTGCCGTCGGTTAATTCCTGATCTTGCAATTTCCACGGTGACCACAACGTTTCCGGCTGAGCCAGCCACGATGGTTTCGGTAAACTACCAGCAGTGGAAGTCGGTAATAATTTTTTCATAGCAGGTGACCTTATATTTTTATCGGTAATCAAAGAACGGGAGTAAACCATTGCTCAAGAAGAGTTTGATATGGCTTGATGAAGCGCTCTTCCGTGAACTTTCCTTGTTCAATAGCCAGTTGGCTACGTTCTTCTCGATCATAAACAATTCGCGTTAAAGAATAATCCTGATGGCTCAGGCTTGGCTGATAGTGTCTACCAGCTGCAGAATTCGCATTGTAAATCTCAGGGCGGTAGATCTTCTGGAACGTCTCCATGGTGCTGATGGTGCTAATCAGCTCAAGATTGGTGTAATCACTGAGTAAATCGCCATGGAAATAGAAGGCCAGAGGCGCAGCACTGTTTGCCGGCATGAAATAGCGTGCCCGCAGGCCCATTTTGCCGAAATATTCGTCAGTCAGAGAAAGTTCATCCTGCTGATATTCAATACCCAACACCGGATGTTCATTACCGGTGCGGTAATAGGTATTTTTACTGGATACGCTCAGGCAAATAACCGGCGCTTTATTGAAATTCGCTTTGTAAGCTTCTGAGTTAACGAAATTCTTGAAGATGTTGCCATGCAGATCGCCAAAATTATCTGGCGTGCGGAATTCAGTATGGTTCTTGTTGTGCTCAGACAATAAAACGCTGAAATCATAATCACGCACGTAAGAAGAGAAGTTATTTCCAACAATCCCTTCAATGCGTTCGTTGGTTTTTTTATCAACGATATTGGTCTTCAATATTTCGATCACCGGGAAGGTGCTGTTGTTGCCCTCGGCACCCAGATTTAGCTCAGCAGAAATAATCTCTAGCTCAACCGCGTAACGATCGCTTTTAGGGTTGTCCCAATACGCCAGTGAATTGAAACGGTTATCAATCATCACTAAGGCGTTGCGCAGGTTCTCCTGACGCTTCTCACCACGCGCCAAATTAGCAAAGTTGGTGGTGATGCGTGTATTGCCAGAAGGATTGTAATTTTCGTCGAAACGAAGGCTCTTAACCGTAAAAGTAAAGGCGTTGTTCATTCTAGTCTGCTATCCCGGTTAACAATAAAAAGCCATGCTGTCGCTGGATTTCAGGATTTCCCAATGCTTTTGCAGGGTACTTTCATTCAGCAGGCTTGATATTATTTTAAGTTATTAACAATGGTACTTTTATGCCTGAGTCACTGGTTGAAAAAAAGTGATTTAATTTCATCGAACATGAAGGAATTTCATGATGAGGAGGGGAGGATGAACGGCGCTCACTGTAGCCAGCCTGTTCAACCTGGCAGAGGCTCTACAATTAAAGGTATACTCTTCCACAAATTTTTAACCGGTTAAGACACGACAATGGCAAAACTCACCTTACAAGAGCAGCTGCTGAAAGCAGGCTTAGTCAGCAGCAAAAAAATGGACAAGGTCCAGAGAACCGCTAAGAAATCACGCGTTCAGGCTCGTGAGGCCAGAGAAGCGGTGGAAGAGAACAAAAAGGCTCAGCTTGAGCGTGATAAGCAATTGAGCGAACAGCAAAAGCAAGCGGCGTTATCGAAAGAGTACAAAGCGCAGGTTAAGCAGCTGATCGAAATGAACAAAATCGATATCTCTAAAGGCAATATTGGTTTTAATTTCACCGACAATAATCTGATCAAAAAAATCGACGTTGATAAGCAAACGCAGACGCAACTGATTAATGGCCGATTGGCGATTGCGCGCCTGGCCGTCGATAGCAAAGGCGAGAGCCAGTACGCGATTATTCCCGCCAGCGTCGCCGATAAAATTGCACAGCGTGATGCGAACAGCATCGTGTTGAATAGTGCATTGAGTCAGGAAGCGCAGGATGAAGACGATCCGTACGCTGATTTCAAAGTGCCTGATGATTTAATGTGGTAAGCACAACGCCGGTTGCGCTGTCAGAACGGGCAGGCACACTTGGCGTTCATGCACTCGCCGCTGACCGGATGAACAAACTTCAACTCGCTGGCGTGTAACATCAGACGCGGGGTGTGTTCGGTCCCCGCCAGCATAAGACCGCCATACAGGTCGCAACCCAAAATCGGATGGCCCAACAGCTGGCAATGGATACGCAGCTGATGGGTGCGTCCAGTCTCTGGCGTAAGTTCCACCCGCGTTAATGGCATGAACGTCTTATCTTCCAATAGGTGATGAGTGCGCTCAATCACCTGATAGCGTGAGCGAGCTGGCTTACCATTGATTGGGCAAATTGACATCAATGGAAATAGCGTCGGATCTTTGGCAATCGGCGCGTCAATCACACCTTCGTCGTCATGCAGATGCCCGCACAACAGTGCACGATAAATCTTGGTCACGCTGCGCTGGCTAAACTGCTGGCAAATTGCGGCATTGATCGCCTTATTGCGGGCAATCACCATTAACCCTGATGTGCCGAAATCCAGACGATGCACCAGCGTGCAGCCGGGGAAAAGCTTCACTAACCGATGATGCACAGAATCGAGATTGCGCGGATTCTTCCCCGACAGGCTGAGCAGACCAGCTGGTTTATTGATCAGCAGCAGATGATCGTCCTGGTAGAGAATCTCAATCTCTTCAAGACATTGCGGGGCAATAAAGGTATCGATAATCGTAGACATCAGGCTGCCCGGCTGGCGAAGGGATGCGGATAATAGCGAATTTTGCGGCAACTGGCGAATCCGGGCATGTGTCTATTCGCTCAGGCGAAATTTATCGTCCAGACTTAAAGCAAAGACGTGGTCTGCGCAGGCAATGTGCTTTACACTGCGCGCTGAAAAAACTGAGTAGATAACGATTAGGTAGGCGGCAATGGCGATGAACGGAACGATCACAACCTGGTTTCAGGATAAAGGTTTTGGATTTATCAAAGATGAAAATGGCGATAACCGCTATTTCCATGTGATTAAGGTCGCTAACCCTGAGCTGATTAAGAAAGACGCGGCGGTGACCTTTGAACCCACCACCAATAATAAAGGTTTGTCAGCGTATGCGGTGAAGGTCTCGCCTGAGAGCAAATACATCTATATTGCCGGCGAGCGCCTGAAGCTCACCTCGATCAAATCTTATGTGGTTTACAGCGAAGACGTGCCGGTTGAAACGCGCATCGATAAAGAGAATACCGTGCTGTCGGTAGGTATTCTGATGAATAGCATCAAGCCGAAAACAGACGTTAAGCCGGATGAAACGCGCTCACTGAAAAAACTGGCGGTAACCACCTTTCAGGGAACGACTTTGATTTTCACGGCGGATGAAATTGATATTGATGCCACGGTGAAAATGCTTAAGGTGTGAAGATATTGTGATTAATTCTCAGCGGAAATCCTCACGCAGGATTTCCGCATTGATTATGCCGTTGGCCTTTCGTTCCATGCGTCGGTGAATTGAATATTTCCATCAACATATTTCCACGTAATCTTCGCGTAACGCAGCGCAACGCTTTCCATATGTCCGGTTCCTGGACAATTACGCGTGTCATGCATGATCGGCGATATCGATATGACCTTTACGTCTTCCATTAATATGTTGAAGTACTCTTCTTCCTGACCAGCATCACTGATGCGGTACCATTTGATTTCAGCTTCTTTTAACGTCTGACCTGTTGCCACAGCCTTGTATAAATAAGGTGACGCAGAATCAATTTCTTTCTCAAACATAAATGGAGCATGTTGCCGTGTGCCTGTTAGCTTGCCGGTATTGTTGTCGGTGGGAATAGAGAGAAGATGCTGTACACCCCGTAATTCAATGCTGCCCTCACGGTGCATCACGTCTGAACCGCCTCTGATTACTGCGCCGCCATCATCTTTAATAAACATATGAACGGGTATAGCCATGTGAATCTCCTTAGTTAGTCATACAACCAGCGTCCAGCTTTAGCCGACTCCACAAACATACGTACAGTTAGTGGTTTAACGTCTTGTTGAATTGGATCCTTAGAAAAGTATTTTCGGAAAACTGTTTCTGTTTTCCAGGGATAATAAGCATCAAAATTTATAACTGTTGTATCGACATGATATTTTTTACCAAAATCCTGAATGGCATAGGGCAACTCATCCCATCCGGCGTAGCCTTGTAATGGAGTATCAAATTCGATTGGAATGGGTTTTAAACTCCATGTAGTCATGAGAGATAACTCGCCACGAAAAAAATCTAATATTTGATGTTCGTCTACCATACTCGATCTTCTTCTCTCACGATCATGTTGTAGGTTGAAACAGTCTTATAGACTATTTGAGAAAGATCATTTGCCAGTAAGACCCATCCTACAACCGGCACAGTTCGGCCAACAAAAGCCCCAAGATTGTTTGTCCACATCGGCTTGAGTAACTTAATGCTGGTATTAGTGAACGTTGGCAAAGGTCTGGGCAATTTCACATTCAGAATTTGACGCGAATATTTAGAGGCGATCGAAGTACCAGGTGTAGCATTGCCGGGCTTACCTCTTGTACCCAGAATAGGAAGACCAAGAATGATGCTGCTCACCGCAACAATGTTATTGATGCCACCTACATGCTCATCAATTTTGTCCAAAAGTATCCAAAAAAATAATTCACCAGCTGAAACATTGCTGACTCCTTTGTAAAAGTACGTCCCATTAAGCTGCTCAACCGTATCCATAATCATCCTCCCTGAATTACAGGCGGCCAGATTACAACGTGATGAACGCTATTTTTTGTTCAAAAGAGAGGAGTGGAACCACTAATAGCGGGTTAACTATTGGAGAGTTTAGGGAGACTATGGCAGCGTTTGCCTGGCAAAGGCAGCGTGGTCGCCATGATTGGCGACCCAGCGTTTTCGTAGGGTGCACATTTATGCGCACCGGCTAAATCAGCTTAAAAACTCTGCCAATCCGCATCATTCACCACCGCAACGCGCGAGGGTTTAACGAATGAAGGCGTACGCACCACAGCCTGCTTTTGCTGAACTTCGCCAGCCGCCGCGACATGGAATTTACCCACCAGCTGATTCAAATTCCCGGCCTGTTCCTGCAGCGATTGCGAAGCGGCAGAGGCTTCTTGCACCAGCGCGGCGTTCTGCTGCGTAACGTCGTCCATCTGATTCACCGCTTGCTGCACCTGCACGATGCCCTGACTCTGCTCGACAGCGGCAGCGGCAATTTCTTCCACCAGTTGGCTTACCTGATGAATGGCATCGTTCATCACGCTCATATTACGGCCTACGTCGCTGGCCTGCGCAGCACCGGCTTCGGTCAGACGATGTGACTCTTCGATCAGCGTTTTGATTTCGCGCGCGGCGGTGGTTGAACGTTGCGACAAGTTGCGCACTTCACCGGCGACTACGGCGAAGCCTTTGCCGTGTTCACCGGCACGTGCGGCTTCAACGGCGGCGTTCAGCGCCAGAATGTTGGTTTGGAAGGCGATGCCTTCAATGATCGAGACGATTTCCGTCACTTTGCGCGAGCTACCACGAATGTTATCCATGGTTGAAAGCATGGTAGTCAGTGACGTGCTGCTCTTCTCTGACAATCCGCTGGCGTTAGCGGCAAGCTGACTGGCCTGGCGCGTGTTATCGGCGGTTTGACGCACGGTTTCACTCAGCTCGGTCATGCTGGCCGCGGTTTGCTCCAGCGATGCCGCCTGTTGCTCGGTGCGTGATGAGAGATCTTCATTGCCCGCGGAAATCTGTACCGATGCGCTGCTCACTGATTGTGACGCCTGACGCACCGAGGAGAGCGCGCCTGATACGCGATCCATCAGGACGTTAAACGAGTGCGCCATGTTGCCCACTTCATCACGACGGCTCTCATCTGCTTTCAGCGTTAAATCGAGGTTCTCGCTGGCAGTCATCATCACTTTGCCCGCAGCAGACAAGCTGCGACGAATGCGCAATACGGTGAACAGCGACAGCACGCCAAAAATCAGCACGGTGGCGATAACGCCGGTGATGGTGGTCCATAACACCGAGTGGAACGTGCTGCGGTTGGTGGCGCGCAGTTCATCGCCAATGGTGATATTCAGCTGCAGCTGTTTTTGATAATCGCTAATTAGCTGGCGAATGGCGGCTCCGATACCGGTTTGTCCATCAATCAGCTTGAGGCTGATATCATTTTGATGCGCACGCGAGGCGGTGATAAACGGCGCCAGTGCGGCGGTGACGTGCTGAATATTGGCATAAGCGACTTCGGTTAAGCGCTTATCTTCATCGCTGGAGATATCGTGCGCCATGTAGTAATCGGTCTGCGCCTTCAAATCCGCCAGCTGTTTCTGGATCTCGTCCTCAATAGCCGGCATTTTGCTGTCGTCGGTCTGGCTTTTGTGTTTGTAGAGCGTTAACGCCAACTGGTTACTGCCATCAATCAGTTTCCCCAGATCTTTGATCGAGGGAATCGCATTGGCCTGTACATATTCAAAGCGATCCTGAAAACCAGAGAGTAAGGAAATGGCGAGTATCGCTTGCAGGATGATGGCGCTAAACAGTATGGAAAAGGTGGCAAACAGACGTTGAGAGATGTTCATTTTATTATCCTTAATCTTAAAGCGTCCCGGCAAAAGCCGCGTAGGGAAGAGGGCAGATTAATAACCATCGGCAGATTGAGGAAATTAGTTAATTTTTTTATTCAGGGTTTAAGTCTTCAACTGGTTATCACGCTAATTTTTAACATTTTTGCCGGATACCAGCGCTGTATTGCATCGGATAAGTAAAGGACACCAAAACTCCGCGCTCCCTCCGATATTGCCTTACAGACCCGCTCTCTAACATTTCGGAAATCGTGAAAGTTTCTGAACTTAAAGAGAGTAAAATCCCATGAATAAAATTTTCCGCGTGATTTGGCATGCTGCAACGCAGCGTTATGTGGTGGCCTCGGAGCTGGCTAAGGGCAAGGTTAAATCCCATTCCTCTTCGGTGTTAACGCCGTCCGCAAGCAAAGCCATGGCGTTAACCGGTGTGGCGCTGGCAATTACAGTGGCTCTGCATGCTACAACGGCAATCGCTGCCAGAACCATCATTGCTAATGACAATCCGGTCATTGTAAATAATCAGGATATTGTAGGTGCGGGAACCGGCCAATATGTGCGCGGCGTAAGCGCCACAAATAATGGGACAGTTGATTTCACCACTGGTACCATCACCACTTCAAATACCTATGGGCACGGTGCATTCGCAGATACTGGCGCTGGGGTGACCTTAAAAGATATCGATATCAAAACCTCTGCAGCCACGTCGCATGGACTCTATGCGCGCGGTGCCGGCTCTATCACTGGTGACGGTATCAATATCATTACATCTGGCAAAGGTTCATACGGGGTCCAAACCAGCGATGGTGATATCACGCTGACTAACGGCACCATTAAAACCAGCGGAGCCAATTCCTTCGGTGCGTTTGCGGCAGCGGGTGCTGGGCATCTTTTCATCAGTGATAGCAGCATCAGTACCACGGGCGATGGTGCTCATGCGGTCAACGCCACTGGTGGCGAGATAACAATTAACAATAGCGTCATCAAAGCAGAAGGCCACATGACTAATGGCGTTAAGGCCGCAGGAAACGCCAGCGTAGTTAATGTTAATAACAGCGAGATCAGCACGGCGGGCTCATCCTCCGAAGCGGTATATGCGCAAAACGGCGGTACGGTTAATCTGACTAACACCAATATCTTTACCGATCGCATTAATAACTACGGTCTGCGTGCCAATGGAGGCAATTCAGTGGTGAATTATGATGGCGGCACCATTACCACCACTGGAGGTACAATAACGGTTCAGGCATTCAATGGCGGGACATTAAATATCCGTAATGCCACCATTAACGGTGGAGCAACAACAGTTGATGCTTATGCAACTGGCGCAATTAATCTCGATAACGTCATTATCAATAATGATGGGTCAATGGCGACTAATGCGGCGGGTGTGTTTGTTCATGGTGTAGGCACAACGCTGAACGCCAAAAATGTCCAAATTAATACGACGGGAACCAATATCTTCGGTATTCAACTGGTTGGTAATAACTCAACGTTGGAAAATGTCGAAATTAACAGCGCTGTCAGAGGCTCCGGCCTGCAGGCATACGACGGCAGTCATATTGTTGCAAATAATTTGCGCATGAGTATTCAAAGCCAGGAAGGGTTGGACATCTCCTCTGGTCTTACCATGAGATCAAATGGTGGCGACAATAACGTGGCGATGGAAAATTCCCAGATCGTTATGCAAGGCACGAATAGCGCAGCGTTACTTTTCAAATCTACAGCTAACAATACTAATAACTTGTCACTGATTAACAGCGCCGTCACTGCCAGTGAAGGCATCGCCATGAAAGTCACTGATACGGCGAATGCACAGGTGACCGCCTCTGGTGCTTTATTATCCGGCGCGACGCTGTTATCTACTGGCGTTAGCAGCACAGGCACGGTTAGCAATGTGACATTGACCGGTGATAACGGCTCAGTATTTAACGGTGATGTCATCATCGATCGCGCCAACACCGCGACTAACATCATCAACCTCGATAACAACTCCGTCTGGAGTGGTGCGACCAGCTCACTGGAAAATCTGAACCTGGCGAATGGCAGCCAGTGGAATGTTACGTCGAGCTCTGCGGTGGATAATCTGACGCTGAATAACGCCACGCTGAATATGACCGCGGCCGGCACCGGCTTTAGCAAGGTGACCTTGAGCAGCCTGAACAGCACCAACGGTACCATCGACTTCAAAACCCATCTGATGGATGATCATTCAGAGACCGATCACCTGCACATCACCGGTGATTACGCCGGTAACAGCAACGTGGTGGTGCAGAACGCCGGCGGCACCGGCGCGCAAACCATCGATGGTATCGAGCTGATTCGCGTCGATGGCAACGTAAACGGTACGTTCACCCAGCAGGGCCGTATTGTGGCCGGTGCTTACGATTATCATCTGGTGCAGGATGCCAATAAATGGGTACTGGAGAGCAACAGCAACAACGTGGCACCGGGCAATCCAGGCAGCAATCCGGTTAATCCTGGCGATCCTGACAACGGCTCCGGCACGCCAGGCGATGATACTGGCACGCCGGGCAGTGGTTCAGGTAATGCGGGCGATGTGGGCAAGCCGGTTAAAGGCTTCCCGATTACGCGTCCGGAAGCGGGCAGCTATGCGGCTAACCTCGCTGCGGCGAATACCTTATTTACCACCTCGCTGGATGATCGTCTGGGTGAGACCCACTACATTGGTGCAGATGGTAAGAAACACGCCACCAGCCTGTGGTTGCGTAACGCAGGTGGACACACGCGCTTCAGCGATAGTTCCGGCCAGCTGAAAACCACCGGTAACCGTTATGTGATGCAGTTAGGCGGCGATATCGCCAAGTGGAGCAGTAATGGTGCGGACCGTTTCCATCTGGGTGTCATGGGCGGCTACGCTAATGCGCAAAGTAACACACACTCCAACGTGACGGGTTACACCGCAAAAGGTCAGGTGCACGGTTACAGCACGGGCGTTTACGCGACCTGGTTGCAGGACAACGCTGACAAGACCGGAGCTTATGTAGACAGCTGGATGCTCTACAACTGGTTTGATAACAGCGTGAAAGGTGATGGCATCGCGGAAGAGAGCTACAAATCGAGAGGCATCACCGCGTCAGTGGAAGCCGGTTACAGCTTCAAAGTCGCGGAGATGAGCGAGCGTTCCAGCGTCTATCTGCAGCCGAAGGCGCAGACGACCTGGATGGGCGTGAAAGCCAAGGATCATCAAGAGCAAAACGGCACGCGCGTGGTAGGTGAAGGCGACAACAACCTGCAAACGCGTCTGGGTGTTCGCGCTTACATCAAAGGCCACAATGCCATTGATGATGGTAAAAACCGCACCTTCGAGCCGTTTATCGAAGCCAACTGGGTGCACAACACCGAAACCTTTGGCAGCAGCATGAATGGCATCAGCGTGCAGCAAGCCGGGGCGCGTAACCTCGGTGAAGTGAAGCTGGGCGTCGATGCGAAGCTGAATAAAACCGTTAATCTGTGGGGCAATTTGGGGCAGCAGATGGGTGATAAGGGTTACAGCGATACCAGCGCAATGGTGGGCGTGAAGGTTAATTTCTGATAACACAAATCGCTTGAAAAATCGCGCCGCTACGAATGCGTGCATGTTTCTGTAGCGGCGCAGTTTATTAAGCAAATTTATATAATTACGGCCTGCGGAACAGCGCCATACTGCGGCCTTCCAGTTCGAAATCCTTCTCTTTGGTAATCACTAACCCTTTCTCAACGCTGTCAGACGTCGAAAGCTCCAGCACCCAGCCGCCTTCACCAAACTGTGGAATACTGAACGGCACATTGCCTTCATATGGATTAAACAGCATCAACACGTCATGCCAGATGCCTTCCTCCGGCACTAAATCCGGGCGACCGAGATACACCCCGAGCGTGGTGCCATCATCCCATTGATCATCCTGCTGGAAGCCGCCACCGGCGTTAAACCATTTGATTTCCATACCATCGCGCCAGCTTTCACGCCGCAGCAGCGGTTGTTGAGCGCGTAACGCCAGAATATGCCGGGTAAAGTCGCGCAGTGCATCAGCAGAAGGCGGCAGGTTTTCCCAATGCAGCCAGGAAATCTCGCTGTCCTGGCAGTAGCCGTTATTGTTGCCGAGTTGACTGCGGCCAAACTCATCGCCCGCCAGCAACATCGGCGTGCCGTGCGAGAACAGCAGCGTGGCGAGGAAGTTGCGTTTCTGCCGCTCACGTACCGCGTTGATGCCTTCATCGTCCGTCGGGCCTTCCGCACCGTAATTGTACGAACGGTTCTCGTTATGGCCGTCATTATTGTCTTCACCGTTAGCTTCGTTGTGTTTCTCGTTGTACGAAACCAAATCGTTGAGCGTGAAGCCATCATGCGCGGTAAGGAAATTGATGCTGGACCAGGGACGGCGACCGCGCTGATCGTAGAGATCGCCAGAACCCAGCAGGCGCGCGGCGAAGTCATTAGTGACCATGTCACCTTTCCAGTACTCACGCACCGTATCGCGATATTTATCGTTCCACTCCGCCCAGCCCGGCGGGAAGCCGCCAACCTGATAACCGCCCGGCCCAATATCCCACGGCTCACCGATCAATTTCAGTTTGGACAACACCGGATCCTGCATGATGGCATCGAAGAAGCCACTACGCTGGTCAAAGCCTTCCGGTTCACGGCCCAGCACGGTGCCGAGATCGAAACGGAAGCCATCAACGTGCATGGATTCGGCCCAATAACGCAGCGAATCCAGAATCATCTGCAGCACGCGCGGATGCGACGTATTCACGGTGTTACCGGTGCCGGTGTCATTGATGTAGTAGCGATGCTGATCCGGCAGCGTGCGGTAATAAGAGTAGTTATCAATGCCTTTAAACGACAACGTGGGGCCGAGTTCATTGCCTTCGGCGGTGTGGTTGTAAACCACGTCGAGGATCACTTCGAGGCCAGCATCGTGGAAGGCGCGCACCATATCGCGGAAGCCCTGAATCCCGCGCGGGCCAAAGTAGCGCGTGGCCGGGGCGAAGAACGCCAGCGTGTTGTAGCCCCAGAAGTTTTTCAGACCGCGATCCAGTAGATGCTGATCGTCCGGGAAACCGTGCACCGGCAGCAGCTCCACGGTGGTTACGCCCAGGCTTTTGATGTAATCGATCGAAGCCTGATTGCTTAAACCGTCGTAAGTGCCGCGCATCTCTTCGGGCACCGCCGGATTAAGCTGGCTAAAACCTTTAACGTGCGCTTCATAAATGACCG
The DNA here is from genome assembly GCF_002858935.1 of Pantoea endophytica. Classification (GTDB taxonomy): domain Bacteria; phylum Pseudomonadota; class Gammaproteobacteria; order Enterobacterales; family Enterobacteriaceae; genus Pantoea; species Pantoea leporis. The sequence continues at coordinate 367,359 of NZ_PJRT01000005.1, forward strand.
TTTTCGACCACGGAATATTCGGTCGATTAGCATCCTGCCAGTCAAATTCATTGGGATCGATGACCACACATTTGGGCGTAAACGGTGCGCTGTCGCGGGTATCGAAACTCAAATCCTTATCTTCATGCAGCAGGTCATACGCGAAGTGCGACTCGTCCCACTGCAATTCGCCCGCCAGTTCGCGTGCGTAAGGGTCGAGCAACAGTTTGTTAGGGTTAAAGCGATGGCCATTTTCCGGCTCGTACGGGCCGTGCACGCGATAGCCATAGAGCGCGCCGGGCTGCAAGCCGGGAATGTAACCGTGCCACACTTCATGGGTGTATTCCGGCAAATCGAAGCGGGCGATTTCGTTTTCGCCGCTCTCATCGTACAAACACAGTTCGACTCGCTCAGCGCAGGCCGAAAACAGCGCAAAGTTCACGCCCTGGCCATCATAGTTAGCGCCAAGCACTTGTCCCGAACCTGCTGTAATTTCTAGAGGCTTACTTGTCATCCATTATTCTCCACACAGATTAATCGGGTAATGCATCAGCTGCTCAGCAGCACTAACGGCGCACTTGAGGCCGCCTCATCCAGCGCGATGTAATCGCCAATCGTCACGGTTTCGCCACTCCATAAGTTGCGATAGTGACGATGGGCGAGTGACTCGGGCAGTACCACTTCGGTTTGCGTCCACTGCGCGTTGTCAAAACTCAGGCGCGGCAGAATGACCAGCAGCGCGTGGTTACTGTCCTGACGCGCAAAGGCGATGACTTTCTCCTGATGTTCACCGCTGACGTCCAGCGGCTGATAATCGCCCACACGGAACAGCTGCGGATAATCGCGACGCAGATGCAGAAGGCGTGCAATCACCTGTTGTTTCAGTTTGCCACTCAGCCAGTTTTGCGCGTCGTTAAAGTCGGGCGAAGAAGACTCTTCCAGCTGCTGCTCCAGCAGCGCGAAGTCCGGCGTGCGGCGGTTGTCGGGATCGACCAGGCTGAAATCCAGCGCTTCGCTACCCTGATAGATATCCGGCACGCCCGGCGCGGTGAGTTTAATTACCGTTTGCGTCAGGCTATTGATTAATCCGGCCTGAATAAACGGTTGCAACGCGTGGCTGAAATCGCTGAGGAACAACTGATTGGCCGGTGAAAGCAGATGACGCGCGTAATCCAGCACCGCTTTTTCGTAGGCTTCGTTGCTCTCTGCCCAGTCGGTGCGCAGTTTGGCTTCGCGTAACGCTTTTTCGACAAAAGGAATAAAGCGCTCTTCAAGTTGGCTGGCATCCTGCGGCTGCAAGGTGGTCGGCCACACGCCAGCTAACGCCTGATACAGCATCCATTCCACTGCCGGTTCCGGCGCGGCGCCATCGTCCAGTTCCACTACCTGCGCCTGATTAATCTGCCGCCAGCGCGCTACGTGTTCCGCCCACAGCGCGGGGGCTTCGCTTAGCGTATACAGCCGCGCACGCGCATCTTCACCACGCTTGGTGTCGTGGGTTGAGGTGGAAGAGATGCCATCGGGCTGCTGTTGCAGCCGCGTTTGCATCTCGCTGTGGAAATGCGCCAGCGAGAAGGCGTGCGGCAGCGGTTCTGCGCCCACTTCATTGATCGCTAATGCGACGTGATTGCGGAAGAACAGCGTGTCTTCAACCGATTTCGCCATCAGCGGTCCGGTCAGCTGCTGGAAGCGCATGCGGAATTCGTGCGCGTCTTTTTCGCTCTCTTCAGAAACCGCGCCCAGCAGCATCGCCTGCAGCAAACTCAACACCGTTGGCGACGCACTGTTTTTCACCGTTTCCAGCACCTGTTGCAGCAGCTCTTCGCCTTCGAGCGGCATGCCGTCCTGCTGGCCGTAGGTGCGATACACCGGGAAGGCGATGAGGATTTCGCGCAGTGCGACGTGCAGTTCCGCTTCGCCAAGGTTGCGATGTTCGGAACCGGCAATCTGCGTCGCCAGCTTAAGCAGACGCGCAAACTCACCGGCGAAATTGCGGTCAACCATCAATTCACGCGCCACGCGCAGTCCGCCTTCAACGTCGTTGCGTTGTCCGGTGGTGGCTTCATAGGCCAGATGCAGCGTATCGATCTGCGAATCATCCACCAGCGCGTGCGACAGCGCGGCAATAAATTCGTAGCCGGTGGTGCCGGAAATGGGCCAATCGTCAGGGATCTTTTCTCCTTCGGCGAGGATCTTTTCCACCGTGATATAGCAATCCGGGCCGGTGGCCTGGCGCAGCTGGCGCAAATAGCCTTGTGGATCGGCAAGGCCATCAACGTGATCGACGCGCAGGCCGCTGACCGCGCCCGAGCGCACCAGTTCAAGAATCAGCCGGTGGGAATCGGCAAACACCGCTTCATCTTCAACGCGCACGCCGACCAGACCGGTGATCTCAAAGAAGCGGCGATAAGAGAGCTCGCTGCGTGCATCGCGCCAGCTGATCAAACGCCACGGCTGCTGCTCATGCAGTTCAGCAATCGCTTTGGCTTCAGTCATCGCCAGCACCTCGTCGGCGCGATCCTGCCAGCTGGCGGGCGTCAGCGGGTAAAAGCTGTCGTAGTACGCCAGCGCGGGATGGCCAGTTTGCGGATGTGCTTTAATGCTCAGCTCACCGTTTTCCAGCACGTTCTCGAAGCTGTCGCCGAGAAACGGCAGCGTCAGACGGCGTGTCCAGTCGATATCAAAATGATTGGCGTAGCGGCTGCTCTCGCCATACTCGATCACATCACGCCACCAGGCATTCTCCAGCGAGGCCGCCATATGGTTTGGCACGATGTCGAGAATCAAGCCGATCTCCGCGTCCTGCAACGCCTCAACCAGACGATTAAAGCCGTCGCGGCCGCCAATCGCCGGTTCGATCTCATTGGCATCGATGACGTCGTAACCGTGGGTGGATTCGGCGGTGGCGCTAAATATCGGCGACGCGTAAAGATGGCTGATGCCAAGGCGTTGCAGATAGGGCACCAGCGCCGCGGCGCGATCAAACGTCATGCCGTTGCGAAACTGAATGCGATACGTCGCGGTTGGAATACTCATTTTGTTGCTCCCTGATCCAAACGCACCACGATGGCGTTTTGTGATAATGCTTCAGTTTCTTGCGGCCAGGCGAAAATCGTGCGACCTGGCGTGGCGGGTAAAGATTGCGTCTGCTTGCCGATATTCAGCGCCAGCGACAGTTCGCCCTGTGGGAAATGCCAGCTGACGGCTACAAAGCTTTCAGCGGTGGCGAGCACCTTGCCGCTGTTGCCGCCCGCATCGGCCAGCAGCGGCACGATATATTGCTGACGCAGCGCCAGCAGCTCGCGCGTGAGCGCCAGCCAGCTCTGGCCTTCAGGCGTTTGTAACTTATCCCAGTCAAGTTTTGAGCTGGCAAAGGTCTGCTCGGCGTTGGGATCCGGCACCTCTTCGTCATGCCCGGCGTGCCCGGTGAACTCCTTCGCGCGCCCTTCACGCACCGCTTTGGCCAGATCGCCGTGGAAATCGGTGAAGAACAGGAAAGGATTCGTTTCCCCATACTCTTCGCCCATAAATAGCAGCGGAATATGCGGTGACAGCAGCAGCGTCGCCAGCAGCACTTTGGTGCGATCGCTGCCCGCCAGGCTGATCAAACGATCGCCCTGCGCGCGGTTACCCACCTGATCGTGGTTCTGGATGAAATCAACAAACGCCACCGGCGGCTGGCTGGCGCTTGGCACGCCGCGCCGCTGCCCACTCTGCGGTGAAAGTTCGCCCTGATAAGCAAAGCCTTCAGTCAGCACACGCGCCACCAACTTCTCCGGCACGTCGGCGAAATCTTCGTAATAGGCGTGAGTTTCACCGGTTGCAAACACGTGCACCGCGTTGTGGAAATCATCGTTCCACTCACCGGTAAACAGCGGCGCGTTGCCCTGTTTGTCACGCGGATGCAGGAAGATAACGTTGCGGCAATCTTCGGTGGTGAGATGAATAGGGCGCTCGGGAATGTCCTGACGGATGCGTTCGGCAATCTCAATCAGCGCATGCTTACTGGAGCTGTCTTCAATCTGGTCAATGGCATCAAAACGCAGGCCATCAAGATTAAATTCCTGCAGCCAGTAGAGCGGTGCTTCGACAATGTAGCGCCGCACAGCATCGACATCATATGCAATGCCTGCGCCCCACGGCGTCATGCGTTCCTGGTGGAAAAACGCCGGCGCCAGCAGCGGCAGGTAGTTGCCTTCCGGGCCAAAGTGGTTGAGCACGATATCCAGCACCACCGACAAACCGTGCGCGTGCGCGGCATCGATAAAGGCTTTGAAATCATCCGGCGATCCGTAAGCCGCATGCGGAGCGTAGAGCAGCACGCCGTCGTAGCCCCAACCGCGATTGCCACCAAACTGCGACACCGGCAGCACTTCCAGCTGCGTGATGCCTAATTCGGCCAGCCACGGCAATTTAGCTATCGCAGCCTGGAAAGTGCCTTCGGGCGTGAAGGTACCGATGTGCATTTCATACACCACCGTTTCATGCCACGGACGACCTTGCCATTCGGTGTACTGCCAGCGATAGCTTTGCGGATCGACCACCAGTGAAGGGCCGTTAACATCAGCCTTTTGCGCACGCGCGGCGGGATCCGGCACCACCGTGCCATCGTCCAGCACAAAGTTATACTCTGCACCGGGCGCCACGCCGCTGACTTGCAGCTCAAACCAACCGTCGCCTGCGTCGAGCATGGCGGTGTCGTTATCGGCAAGTCTTAAGGTGATGTGCTGCTGCCCTGGTGCCCAAACACGAAAACGGACGCTGTCATCAGCAAGAATCTCAGCGCCCCAGGATTTTTCAAATGATCTGAATTCCATTCAATTGCCTCGTTTAGCCCACGCAGGGGCAATGGACGACATCAAGCGATTCGCTACTGGCTGAAAACGATAAATAATTTGGGATGAAAGTTAGGTCGGACAACAAATCATAGTCGATATTTTGGCGTTTTCTGGCGCGCGCGAGAGGATTTCAGGTGGGTTTAAGAAATTATCGAATTAGCGGGGGATTTTTACGCTTCGGTTAGATGAGGTCGCCATGAATGGCGTAATGCTGCTCAGTTAAGCGCCGAGCGACTTTCGTTCGCCCTATGCTGAGGCAGTTGCAGTATCTTCGTGCGGCGACCGAGCAGAGGACGCCTGGCCGCGCCCTCTGCACTCCCGGGCCTTGCGCCAGCCCAACCCGCCGCTGCGCGGTGCCTTCACTCATTCACGATTCCTGACGGACCGGCGGCGATTCGCTCCTGCTCAGCGCCACCTCTCGCCGCATCCCTGCGGCTCGCCCTGGAATCCCTCATTCGTTCAGCGGATTGGGATGTCGCCTCAACATCCGCGCTGCAGCAGTCGTGCGTATTCTTAACTCAAAATCGCTTTAAATCCCGCAGGACTGCGGCCCTTGTTAATGCCGACTCGAAACTACGCCGGTTTATGCTTAACCTTACGTTTACGCAATTTATCGATCAAACGATGCGCTTCCGCTTCTGTTGCCACCGCAGGCGATGAACCTTTCAGCGGTTTGCGGGCCGTTTCACTCAAGGTTAAAACCGTCAGCAAACCAATAATCCCGGCACCGATCATGTAATACGCCGGCATCAGATTATTGTGCGTGGTATCCACCAGCCATGCGGTAATCAGCGGCGTGGTGCCACCAAATAGCGAAACCGATAAGTTAAAACCAATTGCCAGTGCGCTATAACGAATATCGGTGACAAATAGCGCCGGTAACGTTGCCGGCATGGTGCCGCTGAAACAAGTATGCAATAAGCCCAGAATCGCCAGTCCGGCAAACACCAGTAGCATATTGCCGGAACCAATCAACATGTAGCTCGGAATCGCCAGCACGATTAAGCCTAACGCGCCTAAACCAATCACCGGACGGCGACCAATGCGGTCGGTGAGATATCCCCACATTAACGTCAGCGGCATCATGATAAACATAATCACCATCACCAACATCAGGCCGGATAATTCACTCATTCCCAGCACGCCGGTTAAATAGCTCGGCATATAGGCGGTCAGCATATAATTGGAGACGTTGAACAACAGTACCAGACCAATACATTTCAGCAGCGGTTTACGTTGATCGCGCAGCATCTGCCACACGCTCAGGCGCGGCTTGTTGTGCTCCATCTCTTCGCGCTTATCCATGTGATCTTTAAACGCGGGCGTCTCTTCCAGCTTTAAGCGGATATACAAACCGAACAGACCCAACGGCGCGGCGAGGAAGAACGGCACACGCCAGCCCCAATCCATCATGGTTTGATGCGGTAAGAAAGCGATCATTGCTGTCACCAGGCTGGCGCCCAGCAGATAGCCACCCAGCGTACCGAACTCAAGGAAGCTACCCATAAAGCCGCGACGTTTGTCGGTGGAGTATTCCGCGATAAAGGTCGCGGCACCGCCATATTCACCGCCGGTGGAGAACCCTTGCAGCAAGCGCGCCAGCAGCAGCAGAATCGGCGCAGCGATACCAATGCTGGCATAGCTCGGAATCAGACCGATACAGAACGTACCGATCGACATCATGATCATGGTCAACGCCAGCACCTTCTGACGTCCAATGCGGTCGCCGAGTGGGCCAAACACCATGCCGCCAATCGGACGCACCAAAAACGCCGCGGCGAAGGTACCGAACGAAGCGATCAGCTGCGCGGCAGCGCTGGCATCGGCGAAGAAGACCTGGCCAATGATCACGGCGAGATAGCTGTAAACGCCGAAGTCAAACCACTCCATCGCATTACCCAATGCGGCGGCACCGACCGCGCGTTTCAGCAATTTGTTGTCGATAACGGTGATGTCATCAACGGTTAAGCCACTGGCTGTGGCTGAGTGTGTTGTATCCGTTCCTGTGCTCATAAATTCCCCAGTTGAGAAAATGGCGCGATCTTATAGCTTTCGCAGCCGTAATTTCATAAATGGAAAAGAAAGCTATAAGAGGCAGAAGAAGCGCAAACCCTAGTAAAGATTTTAACATCTCGCAAGTTGGCAGGATAAAACACGGGTAGATAGCATGCTTGAGGGAGGTCGCCATGGATGGCGACCGTGAATGTAGATTATCAGCCTGGCCCCTCACTACCGGCCGCCAGCAGCGGCACAATCACATCGCTGATTGGCGTAGGAATGCCGCGCGCCCGGCCATAACGCTGCACGACGCCGTTGCGGATATCCCACTCCAGCGGACGGTCGGCCTGGCGGTCGGCAAGGATCGAGGTGCCTAAATCAGTCGGTGCGCGGTGGAAGCGTTCTACAATCTCCTGCGGCACCTCATCCTTTAACGCGGCACCTTCAGCGCGTGCTACCGTCAGGCACTCCTGCAAATAGGCCAGCGCCAGCGCGCTGATGTCGTCGCGCTGGAACATGCCCGCACGACGATTCGACAGCACCATCAAACCGGCAACCGCGTTTTGCAGCAGTTTGCGCCAGGCGATGGTCAGGAAATCGGCGGAGAGATCGACCGCGCAGCGCGTGTCGCGCAGTGCCGCAACCACCAACTCAGCGTGCGGCGTTTCTGGCAGCGTCAGGCGCGGCTTTTCTCGCAGCCACACCGAGGCGTCTGGTTCGCGCTGGGCCGGGAACCACACCACCGATGGCAGCACGGTCGCGCCATTGACATAGGGCGCGAGTTGGCTTTTCTGCTCCACGCCATTCTGCAGCGCGCACACCACGGTATTTTCATCACACAGCGCCGCCAGCCAGGGCGCGGTATCCTCAACCTGGGTGGTTTTCACCGCCACAAACACCAGATCGAACGGTTGCGCGATCTCGGCGGGATTGGTGAGCACCGGGCCGGGAACAATAATTTTGCCGCTGTCGTGACGCAACTCCAGCTGCGGATGTGCGGTACGCCCGCAAATCGTGGGCGTGCGTCCAGCTTCATGCAGCGCCGCTGCGATGGTGGTGCCAATCGCGCCCGGTCCAATAAGGGCGATGGTGGGATTCTCAGACATCTTATTAAGCTCCTGATTATCAAAATGCTTGCAGGGATCGTAGCGGCGCAATTCATTGCGCGATAAATCGCGCCGCTACGGGATAGGCTTTGATTGGAAAGCGTACGATGACCTTAAATGTTTAGCAGCGAAGAATAGCCGTTTACAGCACAGTTATGTGCTTTTTCCGCAGCAGTTGGCACATTTCGTTATCGGGTTGAGCATCAACGATCAAGGTGCTGGCCAGTGATAATTCGCCGATGGCAAACGCCGAAGCGGAATTCAGCTTCTCATTCGACACCATCACCACCGTTTCCGCCGCGCGTGCGGAAAGCGCACGTTTCACCCCGGCCTCTTCGTAGTTGCCAGTGGTTAATCCCGCCGTTTTGTGCACGCCGGTCACGCCCATGAAGAACAGATCGGCATTAATCCGCGCAATGCCTTCCAGCACCGCCGCACCCATCGCCACCACCGAATGGCGATAGAGCAGGCCGCCAATCATGATCACGTCAACCTGTGGATAATCCACCAGCGCCACGGCAATGCTTGGGCTGTGCGTCACCACGGTAAATGCCAGATCCGGCGGCAGCAATTTCACCATCTCGGCGGTAGTGGTGCCGCCATCGATAATCACTACCTGGCCTGGCTGGATTAGCTGGACCGCTTTCTGCGCGATAAGGCGTTTAGAGCTAATCTGCACGCTTTTGCGTGTTTCAAACGGTGCGATAGCGGCAGAAACCGGCAGCGCACCGCCGTGTACACGTTGCAATAATCCTTCGGCGGCTAGCTCACGCAAATCGCGGCGAATTGAGTCCTCTGACACCGCAAAGCGCTGGCTAAGCTCGCTCGACATCACCTGTTTTTCTTCGCTCAGAATGGCGAGGATGTACTGTTTACGTTGGCTGGAGAGCATTATTTTCTCATTCATGTTTTTGCTTGTATTTGCACGATTATGCATGTTAGCGTAGATTTTGTCACCTATCGCCGGGCAAATCGTGCAAAAAAACGCTTGCCCACACCATCAAATTTTTGGAGAAACGCAATGTTGATTCTTATAGCAGGGCCCGTACGCAGCGGCACCAACGGCAATCAAGTGTTAATTCATGAAAACATTAAGAAATTAGACCAGATTGCCCTGCAGGTCTACCAGCGCGGACATACGCCGGTGATCGGTGAGTGGCTGGCGTTGCCGCTGGCGAGCGCCGCCGGTTCGCAGACAATTGGCGATGAAATCAGTGAATCTTTTCTCTATCCGGTGGCGCATCGTTTGATTCACTGTTGCGATGCTATTTTACGCATTCCGGGCGCGTCGCAGGGGGCTGATAACGATGTGCGGATTGGCAAGGAGCGGGGGATGGCGATCTTTACTCAACTGGATGAGATTCCGGTGATTGAGGGTTAGATTAAGCGTGGTCGCCATGAATGGCGACCCGATAAAAATATCATTTATTACTCGTGATAAATCTGGCTGCGTCCGCCATCAACCAGGATATCGGTGGCATTGATGAAGCGCGCTTCGTCCGAGGCGAGAAACAGCGCGGTATATGCCACTTCCTGCGGTTCACCAATACGTTTGCACGGTAGCAAAGCGGCCTGCCGTTCACGCTCGGCTTGCGGATCGGGACAGCTTGCCAGCCAGGCTTCAGCGGCGGGCGTCATGATCAAACCCGGAGAAATGCTATTAATGCGAATGCCCTGACTGGCGTACTCCACGCCCAGCGAACGCGTCAGGCCAATCAAACCGTGCTTGGCAACCGGATAGGGAAACGCGCCGGGAATGATTTTGTGCCCGTGTACCGACGCGACGTTAACGATATTGCCGTACTGGCGCGCCAGCATGCCCGGCAGCACGCTGCGGATCAGGTTGAAGGGTCCTTTCAGATTGACCTCCATACAGCGCTGCCAGTCGTCATCTTCCAGTGCCAGCGGATCGCGAAACACATTCACGCCCGCGCAGTTGATCAGAATATCAATCGGGCCCAGCGCTTGCTGCGCTTCGCTCACCGCCCGCTGCACCTCCTCGGGTTGCGTGACATCTGCGCTATAGGCAATACAGTGTTGACCACTTTGCTGCTGCAACTCTGCCGCCAGCGCTTCGGTGGTTTCACCGTCAAGATCGAACAGCGCCACGCGAGCACCTTGTTGCGCAAACATTGTAGCGATTGCGCTGCCTATGCCGCTGCCAGCACCGGTGATAATCGCGGTTTTATTAGCTAAGCGTGATGACATAATCGCCTCCTTATGAAGATGCCGGTAATGCCAGCCAGTCTGGGAAGTACAACGTGCGCTCGCCGCGCTGCACAGTAATCATTGGCCATTCGCCACTGCGCGTTAAGGCTTCGCAGCCCTCAGCGGTAAGTAAAAAGGTATCTTCGCTTTTTACGCCGCTGAGCGTGGGATTCCACGCCACGGCAATATCAGGCTGAATATCGCCGCGCGTATCTGGTGTTAGGATCACGTCGCGGCAACCATAACCCGCCGGGCCGCCCTGATGATGATTGCGCCACGCATCGCCATGTCCGTGCCGCTGATAGGCATCTTTAATTGCCTGAAATAGCGTTGACCAGCTTTGGCCCGGCTGCGTTGCACAGAGAATATCGGCGTGGATCTGGCACAACGAGTTGAGGTGCTGGCGTAATGCGGGTTCAGGTTGGCCGATATGCACTAACCGCGTCAGGCTCACGTGCAGCCCGTGGCGCTCGGCGCCGAGCGTGATCAGCATGTGTTGCTGCAGCTTTTTCTGCGTGGGCACCGGATGTTTGAACGCGCTAATACGCTCATCGGCCGCTACTAAGGTGCACATCGGACGAATACCGCGTGCCAGACAGGCTGCGACAAGCTCGGCCTCCACTTGCCATTCCGTTACGCCTGCTTTTAACTGGTGCGCCACGCCTTCGACAATCTGCGCGGCTTCGCGCCCCAACGCTTTGAATCGCTGTTGCTCATTGCTGTTCAGGCCCTGTCGCAGCGCCACCATCGCTTGTTGAATATCAGACATGCCGTTTTGCGGCGTATCGCTGCCGAATTTGCCCTCAGGCAACAGGGTATTTAACGATTGAAACCACGGGTAACTCAGCGTTTCACAGGCAAACGGCAGCGATTCTTCGGCGAGGATACGCGGCATCTCATTTTCAGGGGCGAGCAGCAGAACCTTGTCCTGCATGATGAGCAAGCTGGCCACGCCGACTTCAGCGCGTTCCACCACGTAAAAACTGGCACCTTCGGTCAGCCAGGCGATGTTATCGCGCCGGGTAAGCAGCACACCATCGAGTTGCCAGGAGGCGAGTGCACGCTGCAGGCGGGATAATTTTTCACTCATAAGCGTGCTCCTTGCTCTCGCTCTGCTGCGTCTGCAATAGCAATTCAGCAGCACGATGGGCCACCGCCATCACAATGGCATTGGTGTTGCCGCTGATAATGTTGGGCATCATTGAGGCATCGACCACGCGCAGGCGGTTAACGCCGCGCACGCGCAGGTCGTCGTGTAACACCGCCAGCGGATCGTTATCGTGGCCCATGCGGCAAGTGCCAACCGGGTGATAGCCGGTTTTCACCATGCGTTTGCAGTGTTCGGCAATCTTTTCATCTGACGTAATCTCTGCACCAGGGAAGATCTCTTGCTGCACCATCGCGCCGATGGGCGTCGCGGTGATGACCTTACGCGCAAAACGGAAACCGGCGATGGTGCGCGCCAAATCGTCGGGATGACCAAAGATTTGCGTATCGATAATCGGCAAGCTGCTGGCGCTGCTATCGCGCAGCGTGACCTCGCCGGTCGCTTTGGGGCGCAGCAGAAGCGAATTGACGGTAACGCCATGGCCGGGATCGGCGCCCATCACGTCGCGGTCGAGATATACCGTGGGCACACAAAACATCTGAATCGTTGGCGTGGCGCCGAAATCGAGCGGGTCAAAGAAGGCGCAGGTTTCCACGCCGGTGGTGGTGACCGGACCGGTTTTGAACAACATATATTGCAAGCCAGCTTTGACCATCGGCCAGCCACGATCCTGGCCGTAATAGCCAAAGGCACCGTTGGTGCTGGCCACCACCGGCACTTCATAGTGATCCTGCAAATTCTTGCCGACACCCGGCAAATGCTGACGCAGCGTGATGCCATGCTGTTTTAGCTGGGCTTGTGGACCGATGCCGGAGAGCATCAGCAGCTTCGGCGTTTGATAGGCACCGGCAGCCAGAATCACCTCTTTACGCGCGCAGGCACGTTGCGGATGGCCATCTTGTGTGTAGCGTACGCCGCTGGCATTTGCGCCCTCAAACAGGATCTCTTCTACCTGCGCGCCGGTGACGATGGTCAAGCGCGCGTCATGGCGCAGCGGCGTAATAAAGGCATCCACCACGCTGCAGCGCTGGCGCGTCTGACCGTTAATGGTGTGCTGCATAAAGCCTACGCCAAACGGATTGCCGGTATTGAAATCCGGCGTGTAAGGAATGCCCAATCCCTGCAGAGTTTTCACATAAGCGCGGCTCAGAGGGCTGAAGTGGCCGAGATGCGACACTTTCATTGGCCCGCCGACGCCGTGATGGGGCGCACCGAGATGATCGTTATCCTCGATGGCGGTAAAGTGCGGCAGCAGCGCATCCCACGACCAGTCGATGCCCTGATTGCCGAGCGCGCTGTTCCAGTCGGCGTAATCCTGGCGATGGCCGCGCATATACACCATCGCATTGACCGTCGACCCGCCGCCCAACACTTTCGCCTGTGGCACAATCACGCCGCGTCCGTTGAGCTGCGGCTGCGGCTCGGTCTGGTGCATGGTGAGGAATTTGTCGCTGGCGAGAAACTTCATGTAACCTGCGGGCATCTTTAGCACCGGGTGATACTCATCGCGCCCGGCTTCCAGCAGCAGCACGCGCGCGTTGCCTTCCGTGACTAACCTGGCGGCGACGATACAACCGGCGCTGCCGCCTCCCACCACAATGTAATCAAACTCTTTCATGGTTCTCTCTTTACTCTGAAGCGACAGAATCTAAACGGCGCAGGCGCTGCGCCTCGGGATTATGCTGCTCGCCGGGATCCAGTGGGCTGAGCAGGAAGCACCAGGAAACAATGGCGCTGATTAAGTACAACGCGGCGTAACCCCACACCACGCCCGAGGTGCCAAACAGTGCGTTGAAGGCGCCATAGAGCGCGGGGCCAAAGAAAGTGGAAAGCCCGGCAGCAAAGCAGTAAATCGCCATCGCGTTACCTTTATCTTTTGGCTGGCACAGGGAAGAGAACAGCGCGGCAGCGGGAACATAGCCGCACAAGGTGATGCCATATAAACACGCGCAGATGACGCTGAGGACAAAGCTGCCGTGGCTCCATTGCGGCACAAAATACATCAGCAACATTGAGATGCCGGAGCCGAGTCCACCAAATACTGTCAGCACTTTGCGCCAGCCGATGCGATCGCTGAGCTTGCCGACAATGGGATTAAAACTCATGCCGACTAAACCCATGATGGTGATCAGGCTGAGGTATTCGGTTTGCGTAAATCCGATCTGCTCGGTGAAAAAGCCCGGCAGGAAAATAAAGAAGCCGAAGTAAGGCGTGGTGTTGATGATACGAACCACGGCAGCCGCGGCGATGCGCGGTTCACGCCACAAAATATCGATGCCGCCCATCAGCGTACGCGCAACGCTCTGCTGACGGTGTTGCTCATCGAGCAACGACTGATAGCCGCTGCGTTCTTTCAGCGCGATCACCATCACCAGCAATCCCAACGCGACCAGCCCAAGCGACAACCAGAACGTGGCATATTCACCAATCAACTGTATTGAGAAGATCGCCACCAGCGATCCCAGCGTGGGCAAGCCGCCGGTAAACGCCAGCCAGAACCAACCGGTTGCTGAACCGCGCATATCGGCGGGTGCGGCGGCCTGAATCCACACCAGAAACGCATAGGCAAACATGGGGTAGGCAACGCCGCGCAAACCGTAGGTTAACGCCAGCAAGGCCACACTATGGGAAGGCAAGGCGATGGCGAGGAACAGCACTTCAAACACAATCCAGATCACACCGCCTGCCAGCATCACTTTGCGCGGGCCAATGAGTGTGGAGAGTGAACCGGCCAGCCACGAACCGAGCGTAACGGTGACGCCGTAGAAGGCGATCACCGCCGCCGCGATATTGAGTGAGAAACCATTTTCATGCAGGTAAGGCGCGAGATAGTTCGACTCCACGCCATCGCCAATCATAAACAGCAATACAGCGACGTAGCCCCAGGCCAGCGCGGGTGGAATACCGAGGCGGATCAGCCACGGATGGTTTGCAGGTGATGTTGTCATGTTCAATGTCTCTTGAGAGGTGAGGATATTTTTTTGTTATTGGGATGAGCACGAACTTTAAGGCAACGGTAGTAAAGAGGATGGCGAAACCATCACAAAAGACAGTAAACTCTGTTTAGTAAACGGGTCGGATGGGGTGTGATGGAGACAAAATGAAGCCGGTTGGTTTGAACAATTTGCAGGTGCGAAAACATAATAAGGCGCTGTTTATGTCGCTGATGTGGCGGCATAAACAACTCAGTAAATCTCAATTGGCACACCTCAGCGGCTTAACCATTCCAGCCACCAGCAAAATTTTGCAGGCGCTGCTGGATGAAGGAAAACTGCAACACTCTGAGGCGCTAATGAGCGCTCGCGGTAACAGTAATGGCAGTTTTGCACTGCCATCCAACGGTGCCTGGACGCTGTGTTTATGCGTCAAGCCGAGCAGCATTGAACGGCAACTGGCCGATGCGCAGCTGGTAGCGCAGGGAGAATTTGAGCAAGTCGCCATCAAAGCGGAAACGCCGGAAGCATTGCTCAGTGAGATTGAGGCGGTGTGGCGGAAAACCTGCAAACAGTGGCCGAAGCGACGCATTAATCTGGCGCTGGCAGTGCATGGTCAGGTCGATCCGGTCACCGGTGTGTCACAGCATATGCCGCAAGCCGCGTGGAAAACGCCGTTGCAGTTAAAATTTCTGCTGGAGGAGAAGCTCGGCGTGGAAGTGCGTGTGGATAACGACTGCGTGATGCTGGCGCTGGCTGAGAAGTGGTTAAATCGCAATGCGCTCAGCGAATTCTGCGTCATCAATGTGGATTACGGCATCGGCTCATCATTTGTGATCAACGGTGAGATTTTTCGCGGCAATTTGTACGGCAGCGGCCAAATCGGCCACACCATCATTGAGCCGAACGGTCAGCGCTGCAGTTGCGGCCGTCAGGGTTGTCTGGAAACGGTGGCCTCACTCAGCACCTTAAAACAGGCGGCTCATCAGCGCGATCCCGAAGCGCCGCAGCCCAGCAGCACGCAGTTATTGCAAGCGTGGCAAGCGGGCGAACCCTGGATTGTAGCGTGGGCACAGCGCGCCGCCGAAGCGATTGGTATGAGCTTATATAATTTTCTCAACACGCTGAATATTAATCAGATTTGGTTATATGGTCGCAGCTGTACCTTTGGTGACAGTTGGTTGCAGACCATTGTGCGGCAGATCGATTTTAATCCCTTCGATCCGCGTGATGCGTTGAAAAGCAAAGGCACCAATGTGCATTTTGGTCAGCTGGATCGAGCGCGGCAGGTGCTGGGGATTGGTTATTTGTATGTGGAGGCGGAACCCAGTGCGGCTTGAGAGCGTGGTCGCCATAAATGGCGACCTACAAAATAGCTTTCAGACCTGCGCCATACCGCCATCGACGAACAGCTCAGCGGCGTTAATAAAGCTGGACGCATCGGACGCTAAAAACGCCACCACTTTGCCAATTTCGCCAGGTTCGCCAAGACGACCTAACGGCACCTGCGCCGCCAGCGCATCAAACAATCCTTGCTGCTGATCTTCCGGCACCAAACCACCCAAACCTGGCGTGCGCACCGGGCCGGGACTCACAACGTTAACGCGAATACCGCGATCTTTCACATCCAGCGCCCATGAGCGGGCAAAGTTGCGCACCGCGGCTTTACTGGCGCTGTATACGCTGAATCCGGCAGTACCCTGAACCGATGTGGTGGACGAGGTGAGGATCACCGAGGCATTGTCACTCAGTAGTGGCAACGCCTTCTGCACGGTAAACAGCACGCCGCGCACGTTGGTGCCAAAGATACGGTCAAAATGCTCTTCGGTGATGGCGCCAAGCGGCAGCATGTCGCCGCCACCGGCGTTGGCGAACAGGATATCGAGGCGGCCCGCTTGTTTGGCGATTTCTGCGTAAACGTTGTCGAGGTCGCTTAGCACCGCAGCATCAGCGCGAATACCGCTGGCGCTGGCACCGATGCTGGCGACTGCCGCATCAAGCTCCGCCTGACGACGACCGGTGATAAACACGCGTGCGCCTTGTTTCGCCAACTCCTGCGCGGATGCCAGACCAATGCCAGTTGTGCCGCCAGTTACCAATGCGATTTTGCCGTTGAGTGCGTTCATGTTTGCTTCTCCAATCGGTGATGAGGTTTTGATGACTGCCTTGCAGTGCATGAGAAGCAATCTATCTTCACGGCGTTTGCTGATAAATAGTGTAAAATCGAAATGACTATTTCTGTGTGTGGATAATTAAAGGCGGCGGAAAACAGCATGGATCAGTTATTGGCGATAAAGGCCTTTGCGCGCGTCGTCGAAGCGGGCAACTTTACGCGTGCGGCGGATTCGATCGATATGCCGAATGCCACGCTGAGCAAACTGGTGCAGGAACTGGAAGCGCATCTCGGCATTCGCTTGCTGCAACGCACCACGCGGCGCGTCACGGTGACGCCAGAAGGGCGCGATTACTATGAAAAAGCGCTGCGCATCGTGCGCGATTTGGAAGATATCGACCACTCGTTTAATGCGGAAAGCGCCAAACCTGGCGGCTATCTGCGTATTGATATTGGCGGCTCAACCGCGCGCGATGTGTTGATTCCGGCGCTGCCCGATTTTATTGCCCGCTATCCGGACATTCGTATCGATCTTGGCGTTGCGGATCGCGCGGTGGATTTGATCAGCGGTAACGTCGATTGCGTGATTCGCGGCGGTCCGCTTAGCGATTCGTCGCTGGTGGCGCGTCATTTGGGGGATGCGGAGATGATTACCTGCGCCGCGCCGGGCTATCTGAAAACCTATGGCGTACCGGCTTATCCGCAGGAGCTGAAAAATGGACATCGCGTGGTGAGCTATTTGTCACCGCAGAGCGGCAGAGCGTTTCCGTTTCGTTTTACTCAGGGCGAAGAGCAGCTTGAGATTAAGAGTGAGCATCGGATTGGCGTCAATGAAAGTAACGCGCATTTGGCGGCAGCGGTTGCGGGTTTAGGGATTATTCAGACCTTCCGCTATGCAGCGGCAGCAGATTTACAGGCAGGGAAATTGGTTGAGATTCTGGCGGCGTGGCGTCCGGGGAATTATCCATTTCATGTGGTTTATCCGCAGAATCGTCATCTTACGCAGCGATTACGGGTATTTATCGGATGGCTGAGGGACGTGTTTCCTGAACGATTGAACGGGTAGAGCGGGATCGCCACGAATGGCGACCCCAAAGATGATTACAGCGTGCCGGTGCCGCCATCAGAGCACCACACCTGGCCGGAGGTGAAGCTGTTTTTCACATCGGCAAACGTGACGTACAGCGGGGCGATTTCAGCCGGTTGTCCCGGACGACCCAGCGGTGCGGATTCACCGAACTTCTCCACTTTCTCTTGCGGTTGTCCGCCGCTCACCTGCAGCGCGGTCCAGTATGGGCCAGGCGCAACCGCGTTGACGCGAATCTGCTTTTCACCCAGCTGTTTCGCAAGCGCTTTGGTAAACGCGACAATCGACGCTTTGGTCTGCGCATAATCCAGCAGGATCGCGCTTGGCTGATACGCCTGCACCGACGAGGTGTTGATGATGGACGATCCAGCTGGCAGATATTTCAGCGCCGCTTTGGTGATCCAGAACATCGCATAGACGTTGGTCTTAAAGGTGGCGTCAAAATCTTCAGTAGAGAGTGTCAGGATGGATTCATTAAACTGCTGACGTCCGGCGTTATTCACCAGAATATCCAATCCGCCTAGCTGCTCAGCAGCCTGATCCACCAGCTTCTGACAGAACTCTTCCGAACGAATATCACCCGGAATCGCCACCGCTTTGCGGCCTTCGGCTTCAATCAGTTTTACCACTTCTGCCGCATCAGCCTCTTCTTCCGGCAGGAAGTTGATGGCGACATCCGCACCTTCGCGGGCATAAGCAATTGCCACGGCGCGGCCAATACCGGAGTCACCACCGGTGATCAGCGCTTTACGACCGGTCAATTTACCGGTACCACGATAGCTGGTTTCACCATGATCGGGACGGGGATCCATTTTGCTCGCCAAACCCGGCATCGGTTGCGTCTGCTTTTTAAATGGCGGAACCGGATACGTTTCAGTAATAAGGGTTTTATTTGTGGTTTGCGATGTCATATATATCTCCTTGTCGCATGAGGTGAATAAACTAAGCCTGGCATAAATGTGATGTTTGTCACGTTAGAAAGTGAACAATCAGATTTATTAAGACGAAACGGTAAACGAAAGGGGGTTAAAGAGTGCAGCAGTAACGTGAGGTAATTAACAATATTTATCGAGGTGCGACTGCAGAAGGGGATAATGCTTAGGGCGTCCGTGCCCTGGCGGATTTCCAAGGTGCTATGTGCTATTTAAAACATGGTTGGCTACTTCTTGCCGCCTTTCTTACCTGCTTCTGATGCTTTAGCGGGGTCATCTTTGAAACTACCACCGCTTTTTTCTCCGCCTTTTTTACCGGCTTCTGATGCTTTCTTTTTATCGTCAGCAAAATTACCGGAACCGCCTCTATGCTCAGCCATAAAACATCCTCTCGTGAGTTGTTGTTGCATGGCGGAAATAAGGGCTTCAACGCCATGCCCGTGCTGCAATTTAAGATTAGCGAGGTTCGGATTAATCACAAGCGGAGCGGAAGTGATTATTTATTGCTCGCTGGCGGGATGTTAATAAAATAAGTGCCGCTATAAGGAATCGGTAAGAAATCACGAAAAATCTGCTGCAGGGTCTTTTCGGGTTCCAGGTCCGCAAACAGCTGTGGATAGAGTGTTTTAGCCATAAATTCTGTCGCCGCAATGTGCCACGGACTGAGGTAGAAATTCATCCAGATCACCGCCGAGTGACCATTTTTCAATGCTGATAATTCGCGTAAACCGTTTTGCTGCGCGGTGAGCTGTCTGAAACTGCTGAGCACGGTTTCGGGTGCCACGTCTGGCCCTAATTTCAGTAAGCCCTGCGAGGCGTTATCGCCAAAGCCGGTAGCAAAATAGTACTGCGGCTGAGCGGCAATCACACTCTCTTCACTCAGGCGACCAAACACGCCGTGCTGGGTTTTGTTGGCGATATTGTCGCCGCCCGCTGCGTTGAGTAATTCGCCGAGGCTGCCGTTGATCGCCGTCACGCAACATTCGTTACGGCGTCCAAGATGCAGTTGCAGCAGCACCGACGGTTTCGCGCCCTGATAGCTGGCTAAGCGATCATGAATCACCTGCATATGCTGCTGGTAGAAACGATTAAACGCTTCTGCCCGCGCCTGCTGATTCAGCACTTCGCCAAATATCTCCACGCTGCGGCGGGTGTTTTTCAGCAGATGCACGCGCAGATCGATCTTCACCACCGGAATGTGCGCCGCTTTCAGCATGGTGACAAGGCGCAGGTCGGCATCATCGTAGCGTGCCAGACTCGGCAAAATCACCACGTCCGGTTTCAGCGCCAGAATCTGCTCGGGATTGATGGCGTTCGGCCCGCCAGCACCCAGCGACGGGATTTTCAGCATCTGGGGAAAGTGACGGGCAAAACTGTTCCAGGTTTGGCTGTCGTACTTCTTCAGATCCTGCGGCCACGCCACAATGTGCTGAAACGGATCGCCAGGCTCCAGTAACGCCAGCGTATACAGCATGCGGCTTTCACCTAGCACGATACGCTGCGGACGATCGGGGATTTCAACGCGATTACCGTCGATATCGGTGATGGTTTTTGCCCAGGCCACGCTGTTGAGCACCAGCAGAAAACAGGCCAGTACCACCAACATCGGGCCGGACAAGCCTGGCGCACGTCGTACAAATATCGAATCAGAATTCAACGCTGGCCTCGAGCATCAGGTTGCGGGTTTCTCCTTCACGCACGCGCAGATTGCCGCCGCTGGAGGTGTAATAATGTTTGTTGAACAGGTTATTCAGATTGAGCTTCAGCTGGGTTTTCTCGCCAAACAGCTGATTGTTCCAGGCGACAAAGCTGTCCGCCACCACATAATCGGGCAGGGTAAAGCTGTTTTCCGGATCGCCGGCGCGCGTTCCCACATAGCGCGCACCGCCGCCTACGCGTAAATCGCCCGGAATGCCGGAGATCGCCAGATTATGGCTCAGATAGAGCGCGCCTGCGTGGCGCGGCGCATTCTGCAGGCGATTGCCGTTATTAGCCGCGTTAACACCGTCACCCACGATCTCGGCTTTGTCATAGCTGTAGTTGGCGCTGAGATCCCAGCCCGGCAGCACTTCGCCATTTAACTCAAATTCCGCGCCGCTGGAGCGCGCTTTATTGATGGCGCGCGTGGTGCCGTTAATGCTTAGCGACATATCGCGCTCGTTGATGCGATACAGCGCGACGCTGGCAAACAGCTTCGGTGAAATCTGCCACTTGCTGCCGACTTCCCATGTGGTGCCCTGTTCCGGTTTACCGACGTTGCCATCATCATCAACATCGGTCGATGGTGTGAAGGATTTACTCACGCTGGTGTAGAGCGAAACGTCCGGCGTCACTTTGTAGATCAAACCGGCCTGCGGCAGGAATTTGTTGCCTTCGCTGTCCAGCGTTTGCACCACCGGATCAAAACCTTTCGAGGCGCGTTGCTCGTAATGCTGATAGCGTCCGCCCAGCACTGCAATCCAGTTTTCCGTCAGGCTGATGCTGTCTTTGGCATAGATTGAACGGCTGTGCGTGCGGTTGAGGTTATTGGCGTTGGCGCTGTTTTCGGTGCTGCTGTTGGTAACAGGCGACAGAATATCGTACTGCGGATCGGTGAAGTTGAAACCGGTGTTGGCTTTGCCCTGATACTGATGCGCGCGATAGGTTTGGATCATCTCGTAATCGGTGCCCAGCACCAGATCGTGCGTCATCCCAAACACTTGCTGTGAGCCGATCACGTCCCACGAAACGTATTTGGTTTTATGGTTAAAACCGCGATTGGCATCGGCACGACGCGTCACCACGCCAGTGTTGGCATTGACCGCCGTGACGCGCACTTCATTATTATCGTATTGACGCTGGTTCCAGCCGAGCGTGACGCGCGTGCTCCAGTCATCATTAAACTGCCAGTCATAATGGGCGTTGAGGGTTTTGTTGTGGCCCCATGCATGGTTGGCTTTGTCATCCAGACGATCTTTGTAGCCCATATCCAGCGGCTTACCGTTAATGAATGCGGTGCCACGATCGTAAGGAATGTCGTACTGATAATCTGAATAGCTAATCAGGAAGCTGGCTTGCTCACCAAACCACTGCAGCGAGGGCGCGATCAGCGTGTGCTTTTCGCTGCCGAAATTGCGCCAGTAATCCTGATTCTGTTTTTCCGCAATCAGGCGGAAGGCGAAGCCGTTGCCAAGCGGTCCGGTGACATCCACCGTGCCCGCGCCACCGCCTTCACTGGAGGTTCGGCCGCTGACTTTGCTGTGCCACTCATACTGCGGCTTTTTGCTTATCACATTGATTACGCCACCCGGATTCTGGATGCCGTACAGCAGCGATGCGGAGCCTTTCAACACTTCAACGCGCTCAGTGGTGGCATCAAAGTTCAAACCCTGGCTGCTGCGCACGCCATCGCGATAGATCGAACCATCCGAGTTGCTGCCAAAGCCGCGACGCACGAAGCCATCTTCGGTGCCGGCCAGCGTGTTGCCTTCCGTAACGCCGCTGACAAAACGCATCGCGTCGGCAAGACTCGACGCCTGATAATCCTCCAGCTGCTGCTGCGTAACCACGCTGACCGACTGTGCCTGGTTAATGCGCGGCGTGGAAGTTTTACTGCCGATCGCGCTATTAGTGACGTTGTAACCTTGTGCGTTATCTTCCTGCGCCGAAACGGTGAGCGTGTTGCTCTCCTCTGCGGCAAAACTGCTGGTGGAAGCCCAAATGCTGACGCCGTAAATCGCAGCCAGAATGGCGGGATGGCGTTGAGATTCAAAAGCCGACGGCTTGTTGTTATTCATTCTTTATTAACCTGGTGCAATGCAATTGAGAATCATTCAATCATGTTGTAATGTAGTAGTAAATGGAAATGATTACGAAGCCGTTACATTTTTATTATCTTAAATTCATTGGCTTACATCTTAGATCTAAGTAGTAAGTGGGTAATTCACTACAAACCTTCAGTAAAACTCTGACACTTTAAAGAGCAATCAGCAGATGAGTCGAAATAGCATTAAAAGTCGTGTGGATTTGCTGGGTGAACGCTATCGGTTACGCGCACCGACATTATCATCCGGTCTGCAAGCGGTGGCGCGTTACATCCACGACCATCGCGAGGTGGTGTTGGATGCCACGGCGCTGGAAATTGCCAATGCCACTAATACTTCGGATGCGACGGTAGTGCGCGCGGTGCAGGCATTAGGTTTTGCCGGTTTGCGCGATTTAAAAACCACGTTGAACGCCTGGTTTGGACCGGCGATGAACTCTGAAGAGAAGATGAGCGCCACCGTCAGCGAACTGTCGTGCGATATCAATTCCGGCATCGATTTTGTGTTGAGCGGCCATAAACATGCCTGCGATACGCTGTCTGAACCGCACAATCGTGAAGCCGTCGCCAAAGCGGTAACGCACTTGATTGACGCGCGTCAGGTGGCGCTATTTGGCATTAATGCCTCCGGGATTTTGGCGGATTACAGCGCGCGTCTGTTCACGCGCATTGGTATTCCGGCGGTAACGCTCAATCGCTCTGGGATTGCGCTAGCGGAACAGTTGATTGGGCTGCAACGCGGCGATGTGCTGATTATGATGGCGCAGAAGTCGGCGCATCGTGAAGGCATGACCGCGCTGAAAGAGGCGAAGCGTCTCGGCATGCCGGTGATTTTGCTCACTAATGCGCTTGATTCGGCTTTCGCTAAACAGGCGGATGTCATTATTAACGTGCC
Organism: Pantoea endophytica; assembly: GCF_002858935.1. GTDB lineage: Bacteria > Pseudomonadota > Gammaproteobacteria > Enterobacterales > Enterobacteriaceae > Pantoea > Pantoea leporis. The sequence continues at coordinate 390,358 of NZ_PJRT01000005.1, forward strand.
GCGCGGTGGCGAGAATGGTCGCATGCCGCTGCACGGAACGGTGTTGGTGTGTCTGGAGATGTTGATATTGTCGGTGGCTTCCGCGACCTCATCGCGTACGGTAAAAACCATGAAGCGTATTCAGGATCTCAATCGATCGCTGAAGCCATCCGGCAAAAAGTAACGCTATTTGCTGGCGCTGCTATTTACAACGGCGCGTTTGCCAAAGCCGTTGCTGGTCACCAGCCACACCGCGCAGACAATCAGCAGCGAACCGCCGATAAAGCCCTGATTGATCTGCTCGCCCAACACTAACCAGCCCCACAAAATCCCGAACGGCGGAATCATAAAGGTGACGGTCAGCGTGCGCAGCGGGCCAATATCGGCCAGCAGGCGGAAATAAATAATGTAGGCCAGCGCGGTACAGATAAACCCAATCGCCAAAATAGAAGCCCACACTTCCGGGATTTGCCAGCTGCTGGCGGGCGTTTGCGGAGCACTAAAGGCAAAGACCGGCAGTAAAAACAGCGATGCACCCAGTTGGCTGCCAAAAGCCACTTTGGTGGCATCCAGTCCGCCGCGTGCACCAATCCAGCGTTTGGTCAGGAAACCGGCAAATCCATAACAGGCGGTGGCAACCAGGCAAGCCAAAATGCCCCCGATTAAAGTGCTGCTCAGATGCGCTTCGCCGGTGGTGCTGATGATAATGATGCCGCTGAAGCCGGCTATCATGCCGAGAACTTTGGTGATCGTCAGTTTTTCATCGAAAAAGGCCGCACCAATGATTACGCCCATTAACGGTGTGGTGGCGTTAAGAATCGCGGAATAGCCCGCCGGTAGCACGCGCGCCGCGAGACAATACATCAGGAACGGAATCGCTGAGTTGATAACGCCCAGCAGCATCGCCCAACCTAATTTGCCCTCAAAGCGGCGTGGAATGCGCATCACCGCCATAATGATCAATAAACCCAACATGCCGCAAAACACGCGTAAAAACGCGGTGTTCACCGCGCCCAGCGCCGGTACCGCAATGCGCATAAACAGAAAACTGGCACCCCAAATCCCCGCTAAAAGCAGCAGCCGCAACAAATCCGATGTTCGCATAAGTTTCACAATTGTTAAGAAAGAGTCGCGCACAGAATAGCAAATAACCCGCTCCGTCGGGCCGCTATTAACGGCGACTGATTACCGCTTTGCAGAAATATTCCCAGGCAGCGCAATCATCAGGTAGTATTTAGGAATTGATCATTTCCTATATATGCGGAGAGCGAAAATGTCAGCATCAGTTATCAAGCACGCACAGGGCTGGACGCAGCCATTCAACGCGTTAGACGGATTTTCCCATCATTACGCCACGGTAGACGGCGTGCGTTTGCACTACGTCAGCGGCGGCAATGCAAATGGAGAAACGTTGCTGCTGCTGGCGGGATTTCCGCAAAGCTGGTTCGCCTGGCGCCAGGTGATGGCGCTGCTGGGCGATCGCTATTTCATTATCGCGCCGGATTTACCCGGTCAGGGCGACTCGGATAAACCGCTCAGCGGCTACGACACCACATCGCTGGCGCAGAATGTACAGGGCTTGATGCAGCAATTGGGTCATGAAAGCTATTACCTCGCCGCGCACGACGTCGGCGCGTGGGTTGCCTGGCCGTATGCCACGCTGTTTAGCGATCAGGTGAAGAAATTGGCGCTGCTTGATGCCGGTATTCCTGGCGTGACGTTGCCAGAATCGCTGCCCGCCACGCCGGATAAAGCGTGGAAAACCTGGCACTTCGCGTTTCATCTCTTACCGGATTTGCCAGAGGCGCTGATAGAAGGGCGCGAAGCGATCTATCTCGAATGGTTCCTGAAACGCAAAGCGGCCAGTCCGATGGTGTTTGGCGATGAGGATATGGCGGAATATACCCGTTTTTCAGCAGAAGGGCGCGATACGCGCCGGAATGGCGACTTATCGTGAAGTGACGGTTTCGGCGGCGCAAAACCGTGCGTTGCTGAAAGAGCGCGGCAAATTAGCGTTGCCGTTACTGGCGATCAGCGCCGATCAGGGTTCGATTCCGGATATGGCCTTACCATTGCGAGAATTCGCTGCGGATGTGACGGGAATTAAGATCGCGCACTGCGGTCACTTCATTCCGGATGAGCAACCGCAGGCGCTGGCAGAGGCGTTGAGTGAGTTTTTTAATTAAACGTCAGGTCGCCATGTCTGGCGACTAAACACCGCTCAATCAAAACGACATCGTTACACCGGCATAATAGGCGCGGCCCGGTTCGTTATAGGTCGAAGCACCCGAATTTTCGCGGTAAATGCGTTTATCAAACAGGTTATTGATACCGGCATTGGCGCGCAGGTTTTTGCTGATGTCGTAATTGACGTTCAAACCAAACACCGAATACGGGCTGATTTCCTGCGTCGTCATGCTCGAGGTATCGATATTGGTCTCAACATTCTGACGCGGTTTCTGGCGGCCATACTGCGTCCAGTTGATGTTGGCGCTGAGATCCTGCGTCGCCTGCCACTCCAGCTGCGAGTTGATGGTGAATTCCGGGATCACCGACAGCGGATTGCCGGTTTTCTTGCTCTCGGAGCGGAACATGTAGGTGGCGTTGGAGCGCCATTCCAGCGTATCGGCGATCAAAGGAATAGTCAGATTTCCTTCCAGTCCTTCCACAATCGCTTTGCCGCCGTTTTCCCAGCGCAGCACGTTGTAAACCGGGCGAGTGCTGGAATAAACCGGCTCGGTGCCGGACACAATCTTGTTCTTGTAGTCATTGCGGAACCAGGTGATGCCCGCGACGTAGCCCTGGTTGCTGAACTCCAGTCCAATCTCTTTGTTGACGCTGGTTTCTGCATCGAGATCGTTATTCCCCAGCAGATAACATTGGCTGAGCCCAATCGGGCAGCCGTTGCCGCGCGTGGAGAGCAGATACCCCGGCGTTGACTGATACAGGTTTGGCGCTTTAAACACCCGTGCAATACCGGCCTTCAGGGTGAAAAAGTCGCCCAGACCTTGTGAGAGGTTAAGGCTTGGGCTCCAGTTGGCGCCAAACTGATCGTGATAATCAAAGCGAAGGCCAGGAATCACTTCGGTGCTATCGGTGGCGGCAATGTTGTCTTCGAAGAACAGTGAACTGATGGTGGCGCTGTTCTTACTGCTGCGCTGCGATGGATCGCCCGAACTGCCAGGCAAATTCACGCCGCTCGCGCTGGCCGCAAGCATTGATGCTGGATCGTTCAGCTCATCGCGGTTCCACTCCGCGCCCAGCGTCACGGTTTGGTCGACCAGCAGCTGCAGCGGGAAGTTGATCTCTCCGCCCGCGCGATAGCTTTCCAGGCGGCTGGTGGCGTACGTATCGCTATTAATCATCCCTTCAGTACGCCCGGCGGTGCCTTCCTGCAGGCGAGTGTTATTGGTTTTCTCGTAGTTGAAATTAAGCTTCGAGGTTCCCCAATCCCAGATACCGTTGTGCGCGATGCCGTAGCTTTGGCGATACATGCGGTTAGTTTCATCACCGTACAGCGACTCTACTAAACCGTCGGTGCTGGCGTTGCTGTTACTGTTCTGCGTGTCACCGGCATAAATATTGCCCTGACGGCTGTAGCCCCAAGAGAAGTCGATGATTTGCAGCGGCGTGATTTTCCACGACAGCACGGTATTGATGTCTTTGTTGCGCACGCCTTCACGGCCCGCCGCGTATGAACCGTTTTCTGCGGTGTTGATATCGAACGCATCGGCATCGGTGCGGTTGATGTTGCCGTACAGGCGCATGGTCAACGCATCACCGGCCAGCGGGCCGCTGAGATTGAAGTTAGCGCGTCGGGTATCGCCTTCTTTGCTATTTCCCGGCTGGCTGGTATAGAGCGACAGCGAGCCGTGCCAGTCGTTGGTGGGACGCTTGGTGATGATGTTCACCACGCCGCCCGCCGCGCCAGAACCGTATCGAGCAGCGGCCGGGCCTCGAATCACTTCAATGCGCTCAACCATTTCAGCTGGCACCCAGTTGGTATCGCCGCGTGAATCACGCTCGCCGCGCCAGCTGTAGCGCACCGAGTTACGAGAGGAAACCGGCACGCCATCGATCATCACCAGGGTGTTTTCCGGGCCCATGCCACGGATATCGATTTGCCGGTTATTGCCGCGGCTGCCGCTGGCGCCGTTACCGGTAAGGTTTACGCCGGGCATTTTGCGAATGATGTCGGAGAGATCGTTAACAGGGGGATTTTTTTTGATGTCTTCAGCGGTGATGGTGGACACGCCCGGTTGCTGTTTCAGCTCCTGCTCGGCGGTGACGATCATTGATTCATCGTCAGCCAGCTTTTCGGTGGTTTCAGCTGCAAAGGCAGGCGACGTTAGCATTCCCGCTAAAAAAAGCGCAATTGGACGCTTTTTGCCACGCATGGTTACATACACTTAAGTTTTCTCCCTGTAACGTTAACAATTGTAAGTAAATGCGCATGATAATGATAACGTTTCTCATTGTCCATTCAGTGAGACGGCATCATGCCTGACAATACAAACCTTTACAAAGGTTGTTCGGTTGCGGGGTATGAGTTGCGGAGAGGGGAATTTCTCATTTGCTTAGAAGAAACCGTTATGAGTAAGAAGAAATGTGTCGATGAATATTGGATAAGCAGACTATTGATTCACTAGCAAATTCTGAATTCTGCTGAGTGTTACGTGCCAAATCTGGGGCGGAAATCCCGCCTTGCAACCGTGCTTGCGGCTATTGCCATATTTCGGCAATAGATATGTTTTTTTCGCATTTGTGATTGTTATCTATCTTCCAGAGAATGCTAATCGGGACGTAAATACCCGTCATAATTTCAGCCGCAACTGCGTTGGCTTCGCGTGTTCACCCCAGTCACTTACTTAAGTAAGCTCCCGGGGATTCACACACTTGCCGCCTTGTTGCAGCTGGAATTATTTAGGGTATATGAGGATGACAATTCCACTCACCGCACGCCGCTCGCGCGAGGTGAGTCAGGAGACAAAACCATCGCTACCTCAACGCCTTTTCCCTGTGGGGAAACTTTTTATAAATCAGGAGAAAGGTTCCAGTGAAATTCGCCAAAGGCATGACTCTTCTTGCGCTCGCGCTGAGTGCACACACCGCGTTCGCCGCCGATGAAAACGTCCCAACTGACAGCTCAATCCATGTGCAGGCCGATCCTGCGCTGAAAAGCCTGCTGCCTGCGGATGTGGTGAAACGTGGCTATGTTGTTGCCGGAACCAACCCCAACACGCCGCCAACCACCTTCTATAAAGAAGACAACAAAACGCTTGCCGGCCGTGAAATCGATATCATGAATGCCGTGGGCGAGCGTCTGGGAATCCAGGTTCAGTGGCGCGACACCGGTGGTTTCGACAACATCATTCCAGGCCTGAAAACCGGTCGTTACGATGTGGCGCTCTCCAATATCAACGCCACGCCAGCGCGTGCCAAAATCATCGACTTCGTGGGTTATTACGATGCCAGCCGCCTCGGCATTATCTCGCGCAAAGATGCCAACATCGCGCCATTCAAAGAACTGGCCGATGTCTGTGGTAAAGAAGTGGGCGCCGGTTCCGGCACCACCCAGGTTACGCGCCTTGAAGACGCCAGCAAAGCCTGTGAAGCGGCAGGTAAAAAGCCAATCAAAGTCTCCGTCTTCCCGGATCGTCCAGCTGGCGTGCAGGCGGTGGTAAGCGGTCGCGTGCCAATGTTCCTCGGCCCGTATGAAGGTTTGCTGTGGCAGGTGAAAGTGATTAAACCGCTGACCATGAGCGGCGAAATCACCGTACACGATGCGCCAGTCTCCGTCGCTTTCCCGAAAGATTCCGCGCTGGAGCCCGCCGTACAGGCCGCGCTTAACTCGCTGATCAAAGATGGCAGCTATAACAAGATCCTCGACAACTGGGGCATCGGCTTTGGTGCTGTTAAACAAGCCAAACGCAATCAGGAAATCTTTCAATGAGTGACATTCACGACCACACCGGCGACTTGAAAATCGTCGGCAAACGTTACTACGGACGCTGGCTGAGTGCGCTGGTCGTGTTGTTGTGCGTGGTGGCGATGGCGAACTCGATGATTAACAATCCACGCTTCGAATGGAGCGTGATTGCGGAGAACTTTACCGGCGAATCGATCCTGCAAGGCGTATTAATGACGCTGCAGCTTACCGCGATCTCTGTGGTGCTGGGTTTTGCCTTCGGTACGGTGCTGGCGCTGATGCGCCTCTCCTCCAATCCGGTGCTGGTGGGCGTGAGCTGGTTCTACACCTGGTTCTTCCGTGGTGTACCGATGTTGGTGCAACTGTTCCTGTGGTACAACATCGCGGCGCTTTATCCCACCATCGCCCTATCGATTCCGGGCCTCGGCGAAGTCTGGAGCACGCAATCGAACGCGCTGGTGAGCCCATTCAGCGCGGCAGTGATCGCGCTGGTGATGCACCAATCTGCCTATGCCGCCGAAATTGTGCGTGCGGGTATCCAAAGCGTCGGCAACGGCCAGCTGGAAGCCGCGCGTGCGCTCGGCTATCGCCCTTCGCAGATTTTCCGTCACACCGTGCTGCCGCAGGCGATGCGCGCCATCATGCCGCCCGCCGGCAACGAAATCATTGGTCAGCTGAAAACCACGGCGGTGGTCTCAGTGATCTCGCTGCAGGACGTGCTGTTCTCGGCGCAGATTATTTACCAGCGCACCTATGAAGTGATTCCGCTGCTGCTGGTGGCTACCTTGTGGTATCTGCTGATGACTTCGGTGCTGTCGGTGGGTCAGTTCTATGTGGAACGCTATTTTGGCCGTGGCGTTTCGCGCCGGGAAAAACGCAGCCTGTTGAAATCGCTGCCGGGCTTCTCAGCGCCAAAAGCAGAAAGGAGCGTCAGCAATGGGTGAAGCGATCGCCTTACGTAAAGTCACTAAGCGCTTCTCTGGCGTCACCATTCTGGATGAAGTGAATCTGGATATTCCGGCCGGTTCAGTCACGGTGATCCTTGGGCCGTCGGGTTCGGGGAAATCTACGCTGCTGCGCTGCATAAACCACCTGGAAAAACTGGATGGCGGCACCATTCGCATCGGCGGCGAGATCATCGGCTATAAGCAGAAAGGCCAGGCGCTGTACGAGTTGAGCAGCGGTGAAGTTGCACGTCAGCGTGCCGAAATCGGCATGGTGTTCCAGCAATTCAACCTGTTCCCGCACCGTACCGTGTTGCAAAACATCGTCGATGCGCCGATGCGCGTCAAGAAGCAGAGTCGTCAGCAGGCGACCAGCAAAGCGCTGTCGCTGCTGAAGCAAGTGGGTTTGTCTGGCCGCGAAGATGAGTGGCCGCAGAATCTCTCCGGAGGACAGCAGCAACGTGTGGCGATTGCCCGCGCGCTGGCGATGGATCCCGGCGTGATGCTGTTTGATGAACCCACTTCAGCGCTCGATCCCGAACTGGTTGGCGAAGTGCTGCAGGTGATCAAACAGCTGGCGCACTCCGGCATCACCATGGTGGTGGTGACGCATGAAATTGGTTTTGCGCGCGAGGTTGCTGACAACATTGTGTTTATGGAAAGCGGCAAAATCGTGGCGGCGGGGCCAACCCAGCAAGTGCTCGACGACCCGGAAAACGGGCGCGTAAGAAACTTTATTGCAACGGTGCTTTAGGCACCGTTTTTCTTTTTTGATGCCAGGAACAGTGATGACGCAAAAACCGGTAATGCACAGCGCCCATTGGGGCGCTTTTCATGCCCAGCAACAGGGCGATCGGCTCACCATCGAACCGTTCAAGGGCGATCCCGATCCCAGCCCGTTGCTGCAAAATTTCCACACTGCGTTAAACCATCCGGCGCGCGTATCCCGTCCGATGGTGCGCCGTGGCTGGCTGGAGAACGGCCCGGGCGCGGACGATCGTCGTGGCAACGATGAGTACGTCGCGGTGAGCTGGGATGAAGCTTACGCGCTGGTCACGCGCGAACTGCAACGCGTCGGCGATAAGTACGGCCCGGAAGGCATCTTCGGCGGCTCTTACGGCTGGTCAAGCGCGGGGCGCTTCCACCACGCGCAAAGTCAGGTGCATCGCTTCCTCAACACCACGCTCGGCGGCTACGTGCGTTCAGTCAACAGCTACAGTTCCGGCTCCGCGTCGGTGTTGCTGCCGCATATCGTCGGCGACATGAATGAAATTGCCCGTCGCGGCGTCAGTTGGGAAGAGATCGCCCAGCACAGCGAAATCGTGGTGGCATTTGGCGGTTTGGCGCTGAAAAACTCGCAGGTCGCCAGCGGCGGTTTGAGCGAACACACCGAGCGCGGCTTTATGCAGCAGGCGGCTGAGCGCGGCACTCGCTTTATCTCGGTCAGTCCGCTGCAAAGCGATCTCCCTGAAGAAGCGCAGGGCGAATGGCTGGCGCTGCGTCCGGGCACTGATGCGGCCTTCATCCTCGGCGTGTTATCGGTATTGATCGCTGAACAGCTGACCGATGAGGCTTTCCTCGCGCGCTACACCGTGGGCTGGCCAGAAATGGCGGCCTACATTCGTGGCGAAGAGGATGGCACGCCGCGCGATGCGGCGTGGGCAGCAGAAATTTGCGGCGTGAGTGCTGCGTTCATCAGCGATTTTGCTCGCCAGCTGCACGGCAAACGCGTGCTGGTGACGGTGGCGCATGCCTTGCAGCGCGCCGAAAACGGCGAACAGCCGGTGTGGCTGGGATTGGTGCTGGCGGCAGCGCTTGGTCAGCCAGGCTTGCCGGGCGGTGGCTACACCTATGCGCTGGGTGCGCTAGGCCATTACGGTAAGCATCACAATCTGGTGAGTTTTCCGGCGCTACCGCAGGGCAAAAACGGTATCGATCGCCTGATTCCGGTGGCGCGAATTTCCGATATGCTGCTCAATCCCGGCAAGCCGTTTGATTACAATGGTCGCCGCTTAACCTATCCGCACATCCGTCTGGCATATTGGGCCGGCGGCAATCCGTTCCATCATCATCAGGATCTCGCTCGCTTGCGTCAGGCTTTTTGTCAGCTGGATACGCTGATCGTGCATGAGATCGCCTGGACCGCCAGCGCGCGCCATGCCGATATCGTTTTGCCCGCCACCATGACGCTGGAGCGCGAAGACATTGGCGGCGCACCCACCGATCGCCACTTGTTTGCCATGCAACCGGTGGCGCAACCGTTCGGTGAAGCCAAAGATGATTACGCGATTTTCACCGAGCTGGCGCGCCGTTTAGGCCGCGAAGAGGCCTTCACCGAAGGGCGCGATACGCGCGGCTGGTTGCAGCATCATTACGCCCAGCTGCAGCAGAAGCTGGCGGCGCATCAGGTTGAGATTCCCGACTTCGAGAAGTTCTGGCAACAAGGCGTGCTGGAGTTGCCGCAGCTGAAAGATGGCGGTCGTATGATCAACGCGTTCCGCGCCGACCCGGAAGCGTCGCCGCTGCCGACGCCGAGCGGGAAAATTGAAATTTTCTCTGCCACCATCGCCAGCTTTAACTACGAAAACTGTCCGGGACATCCGGTGTGGCGTGAACCGCAGCAAAAACCGAATTCCGATCATCCGTTTTGGTTGATCGCCAATCAGCCGGCGACGCGCTTGCACAGCCAGCTCGATTTTGGTGATTACAGCCTGAGCGGCAAACGCGATGGCCGCGAAGTGTGCAGTTTGCATCCGGCGGATGCGGCGGCGTCAGGCATTAATGATGGCGATATTATCGAGCTCTACAACGCGCGCGGCCACGTGCTCGCCAGTGCGCGTCTCACCGAAACCATCATGCGCGGCGTGGTGCAGTTGCCGACCGGCGCCTGGTATGATCCGGTCGATCCTACCGCGCTGCGTCCGCTGTGCCGTCACGGTAATCCCAATGTGTTGACGCTGGATATCGGCACGTCTTCATTGGCACAAGGTTGCAGCGGACAAATCACCGTCGTGCAGGTGCGTAAATATCGCGGCGAAGTGACGCCGGTACAGGCGTTTATTCCGCCGGGTTGATAATGATTTTCGGCGGGGAAATGCAAAAAGGTCGCCACGAATAGCGTAATGCTAGTCAGTTTAGCCAACGACGAGTGCGCAGGCCGGAGCTTCAGTGAGTGCTGCTAAACAGGGCTCATTTGCCAGAGGCGCTGGCGCGTCTGCTGCGGCAAAAGGGCTATCCGCAGCGCTGAGGCTTTTACGTTGGGCCAGGAGCCTCACGCAGGGATGCGTGAGGCAGTTCGGGGCGGCCAGGACGGCCGATCCTCGAACGATCCGTCGGCACAACGTGAAAGCCGAAGGTACCGCGTAAGCGGCGCGAGGACGGCCCGTGACGCAGCAGATGTGTCAGTGCCCGCACCAGATTAAAAGCAAAATGCTTGCTTAACTCCATTCATGGCGACCTTACGGTTTAGGCGGGATTTGGTGCGCACCTTTGGTTAAGCCGTGGTTTTCCGGTTATGGGTCAAATCTTTCACCGTTTCCGCTGCACGTTTACCGGCGAGGAACGCGTGGTCCGAGTTGTAATATTCCCACTCGCTGTAGCGCCCGGAAAGATGGATGCCTTGCGTCGCCAGCCAGCTACGAATCAGCGTGACGTTGGCGGTGCGTTGATGGTCGTACACCACATAAGCGTACGGCATATCCACTTCGCTGGCGGTAACGATCTCATCATCGGCATTGATGATGCCGACCCGAATACAATCCGCAATGCAGCGTTCAATCAACGCATCGCCTTCGCAAGGAAGCGGCTGATCGTCGCGATAGGTCATTTCGCAGGTCAGGCCAAAACCGCCTTCTGGATTGCAGTGCGGGCTGGCGTTGCCCTGTAAAAAGATGCGGTGGAACAGCGTGTTGCCGGGATAGTAAATCCAGTGTTTGTCGCTGATATTGGCGCGGCCAATGCCCAGATTGACGCAGCGCACCGAGATATGACGCAGTTGCTTCGCTGCTTTCTGCACCGCTTCTGGTGCAAAGCTGCCCATCAATCGCACCAGTTCTGGCAGCGGCAAGGTGCTGATCATCTGGTCATAATGAAACTGTCGACCATCACTTAACAGCACGCGCCGTTGCAACGGCTGAATTTCGCTGACGCCCGCTTCCATCTCCAGCGTGCAGTCCAGATGTGGCAGAAATCCTTCCATTAGCGCCTGAAAACCGCCGCGCAGCGGATAGCCAAAGCGCGCATTGGGGCCGACCGGCTTATCCAGCGGCGCCAGCGCGCCGGAGATGATCTGCTCCAAATCCGGCAGCGGCACGCGTCCGCCGAGCCATGAGGTTTCCATATTCACCAGCGGGGTTTTCCACAGTTTCTGGTTATACGGCAGGGCGAAATGGCGGGCGATGCCTTTGCCCCAGGTACGGAAAATAAAGCTTTCGAAATCTTCGCTCTCCGGCTGACAAACCAGGCTTTCACCATCCGGGATGGCGCCATCGGCGCAGCAATCACGCCGCGCCTCGGTGGCCACCGCCTGTAAAGCGGGAGGCGACGCATAGCGCGCTTCAATCGCGCCTAACACACACTCGCCAATCACTTCGGCAGGCAAACCATGCAGCGCCGACTGGAACGGATAGCGGGTGTAAACATCATGGCTGTAAACCCAGGCTTCACGCGTTTGCCAGTGCTGATTGTCGCCCAGCAGGATATCGTACAGGCGCAACACGTAAGGATCGTTGGAGAACATAATGTGGCCAGCGTGATCGAAGGTGAATCCCTGATCCTCGACCGAACGGCACCAGCCGCCCACGGTGGCATTTTTCTCCAGCAACACTGCGCCCGCGCCGTAGTGATAACCGGCGCTCAACCCCGTTGGCCCGGCCCCCAAAATCAAGCACGCAACGGTGTTGTGCGCCAGCGCGGGCGGAGGGGCGGCGGCTATTTCGGGATGGGAAATCTGACGTTGGGTCAGCGCCACGATATGCGCCTGCATCTCATCGACAGTGCGATCCCACGAGGTTTCCGCAACGCGTGTCGCCATGTTTTTCGCTAGCTGATAGCGGGTTTCCACCGGCATGCTGAGCGCCGCTTCACAGGCCTGAACAAAGCTCTGATGCGAGTCGGCAATGCTCACTACGTCGGCATAGTGTCGCGCCACATCGGCAATCGCGGTGCTGACAATCGGCAACTGCGCCGCCATGTACTCCAGCACTTTGGTGGGGCTGATAAAGCGCGTCGAAGCATTGAGCGCGAACGGCATCAGGCATAGATCCCAGCCGGCGAGAAAGTGCGGCAAGGCGGCGTACGGTTGCTGGCCGAACCAGTGCAGATTGCTGCGCTGGGGCAGGCTGGCGGCATCAATTTTCACCACCGGACCAACCATCACGATCTGCCAGTCGGGATGCGCATCCGCCAGCGCGGCAATCAGCGTCAAATCGAGGCGTTCATCAATTACGCCGTAATAGCCGAGGCGCGGTTTTGGCAGGTTTTCCTGCAGCGGATGGCTGTTAGTGCGGTCCAGCGCCTGTTCGAAATGTCCCGCATCGACACTGCTTGGGCAGCAGAAAACCTGCGGATGGCGATGTTTCTTCGCTTCATACAGGCTGGTGCCGCCGGTGAACACCAAATCGGCGCGGCTCAACAGCGCAGATTCACGCTGCTGAAGCTGGCGCGGCGCCTGGTTGAAGGCGGAGAGCTCATCCATGCAGTCATAGATAATCGCGCTCGGTGTAAAGCAGGCCAGCAGCGGCAGCGCCATCGGCGTGTAAAACCACACCAGCGGCGTTTCATCGTCATCAAGCAGTTCGGCCAGCAGCGGTTGCAGCACGGCGATTTGGCTATCGTGAAAGCCAGGCGCGGCCACATCGGTATGCGGTTCGATCACCGTCACGTTTGGTGCGGGCTGATATTGGCGTAACGCGGCTTCACCGGGCTGATAAATCGGCTCTTCAATAAACACAATGCGGTGGAACTGGGCGAGGCGCGACAACAGATGCTGTGGACGTTGAAAGACAAATCCCCAACGTAAATGACTGAATACCACTAATACGGATTGTTTCATGACGCTTTCCTCTGGCCTGCTGGCCGCGGTGATAAGACCCTTAAAACGGGCTAATAATCGTTGTGATTGCTGTAATGACGCGGCATAAACCGGGTTCAGCAGACGCTTTTTGTGGGGATCGACATCCCACAATCCGCTGCGTGGCCAGTGTTCGAGATCTTCCCAAAGTGGGCGATCGATAATCGGATAAAGACAGATGCCGCGGATATCACAGCCGTTCAGCTGTGCCTGCGCGACATCGGCGGTCACCTGGGCGATCCAGGCGGCGCGTCCGCTGCCGACGTGGCTGGTTTCCGCCAGCAAAATGGGCCGCTGGTAACGCTCAGTTAACTGCGCCAGCAGCGGATGCAGCGGCACGCGGCGCGCATCGCCCAGATGCCATTCCAGTCGGCAGCCGGACGCGGTGAGCCACTGATTGCCGTGGTAATAATTGGCGCCAACCACATCGAGATAGTGCGGTTTGCCGCCGAGTTCCGGCTCGCGCAAACCGACGATCATGTCCCACGCCTGATATTGCGAAGCGTTGATATCCCGGGTGCGCTGCCGACATGCATCGCTGTCTTCATCCGGCACCACGTGAATAATCGGGTCGCAGTGCAGGAAACGCGCACGCGGATCTGCAAGGCGAATGGCGGCGCAACCCGCCAGCGTGGCGCGAATCAATTGACGTTTAATCTCATCGGGATCGGTATGGGCATTATTACCAAACAGGCCGACAGAAATTCCCCACGCCATAAACGAGATTTCATTCATCGGCGAATAAATGGGTGCGTCTTCATAATATTCCGCGAGGAAGCCCGCCATGCGCTGACAAAAAGCGGCGAAGCGCGGCACAAATTCGCTGGAAAATAAGGTTAAGTCATCCGGCCAGCCGTAATGGCAAAAGGTCCAGTTAATTTGCACGCCAAAGGAGCGCGCCGAATTCATGCGTTTTTTTAAACTTTCGAGCGTGGTTTGCGGTTCCATTTCCGCCAGTCGCCAGCCAATACTTTCGCGGGCGGAGGTAATGCCAAACTGCTGCAGCGCGGCGTAATCGTTATGGTGTTGCGATAAATGGTCGGTCAACGCATTCATTGAAAGCCGCTCGCCGAAGGGATTGATATGATCCGCTCCCTCATAACCGGCTTGCCAAAAGCTGGAAAATGGCGACATGATGTTCCCCCGGAATAACATTCAGGAAATAGCAATAAATAAAAGAAGTTAATCGTGTTATAGGGGCGCCATTTAAGGCAACCAGGGAAATCGACTGTTGAACCTAATTCAAATTATAACCACGCTTTGGCTTAGCGCAAATGGTTGAGCTGAAAAGAAAATAAGCCCAGCGTGAATTTTTCTTATTTAAGTGAAGCGGCATGAAGAAATGAAAATATTATTGTTGCGCGATTTCTTACGCTTAACTCACATAATGAAAAGAAGGGCGATGTTTAATTTATTTCATTACTACACTTTAATTAACCCAATTCGGGTTTACGGAGGTACGTATGTCAGAACGTCCAGATGATGATGTAATTCCACTGCCAGGTGATGATGAAACATTACCCGACGAAGATGATGATTTACCCCGCGATACTGAATTCCCTGAAGATCAGCAACCTAAAATCTGAAAATCAGTCGAGCCGCCGCTGGCGGCTCACTATTTAGAGTGCACTCTGCTGTAATTCCCCCATAATACCTCTCCAGGATTCATTTATTTTTTTAACACTTAAGGGAGAGATACGATGGTCAACGACTATTTCACACAGCCACCGATTGGCGTCACGGTTGAGCAGCATAAACGCACCGTTGCAGTTGCGGCGGCATTAGCGGTGGCAAAAGAGTCAGTTAGCGCCTCAACCTCTGCCAGCGGATCAAAGGCATCGTGGGATTTGCAGGCGGTTGCCAATGAGATCGCAAATCTGGCCGATGCCATTCAGGATGCGCTGGAGCCGGTCGAAACGCTTTAAGCGAGCAGTTGGGTTAACTGCGCCAGGTGCGCGCTGTTAGCCAACTCGCTGCTGTTCAGCAGTTGTTGCTGACGTAGCGAGGATTCCTGCTGCAGTGCCGCGCGCAGCTTGCCTGCGACATCCACCGCATCGGCCAGCGATTGCTGACGTGTGCGGTGATGCTGCAACTGCAAGCCATCGCGTAGCGTAATCGTCACCAGATGAAAACGCAGCGCCGGGTTAATCGCATCCGGTGGCGCACCTTCATCTGGCGTACGACGCACCTTTGCTGCCAGCGGCATCACCTCTTGATTCAACTCGCCTTCGGCAAAATCCTGCAAACGCAAATCGCCATACATCAGCATCGCGGCGATCACATATTCCAGACTGAAACGCGCTTCGATGCCGTTGGTTGGCACGCGCACCGATGCCGCAATATCACCGCCCGGCGGAAACGCCACGCTAATTTCGCTAATGTTTTCCAGCAAACTTTCCAGTGATTTACCGCTCGCCAGCCATTGATTGCGCAAGATGCGCGTGGCTTCGGCGGCGCTGTGCGTACCGGCGCAGGTGGGGAAGGGTTTGAATTCCAGCCCAGGCGCGACGATGCGCCACGGCTGCGCCCAATGCTCAATCAGTTTTTCCGGCTGCGCCTGGCCATTGCTGGTGGCGGAGATGAAAGCGTCAATCACGCCGTCCTGCTTGCCATCAAAGCCTGCCAGCGTCAGCTGTGCGGCGCTCACCGCGCGTTCAGCTGCAAACCCGGCATGCAGCGGCTTTACCGCCGAACCAAACTGCGCGCGTAAGCCGCTGGCCTGCGTGGTGGCGATGCCGAGCAGCGTTGCGGTGGCAGCCACATCTAACGCCAGCAAACGCGCCAGCGCGGCGGCAGCGGCAACTGTGCCAAGCGTCGCGGTATTGTGATGACCTAAAGCGTAATGCTGCTGGCTGACGGCGAGGCCTAAACGTCCGGCAACCTCCACGCCGACCGCATAGGCATCAAGAAACTGATCCAGCTCAGAGGGCTGCAACTGCTGCCAGGCAAAGAGCGCAGGCAGAATCACCACGCTGGGATGCCCGCGAAAATCCGCATGGAAATCATCGTAATCCAGCGCGTGGCTGGCATACCCGAGCAGCAGCGCGTTGGATCGCGCGCTGCCGTCGCCATATACGCTGCGCAGCGCCGGTAATCCGCTGTCTGGCACCTGACCTTGCAGTACCGGCCAGCTGACGGCGAGGAAATCACGCACCCCTTCGCGCGCCGCATTACGTGCGGCGGCGTCCGGTTGGCTGTGAACAATGCGCTCAGCCAGCGCGGCAGTGAGGCTCATCAGCTCACGCTCTTCAGCGCTGCGACCGCCAGATTGGCGAGATAGCGCGACGTCGGCAACAGCACATCATCATTGATGCGAAACGCCGGATGGTGCAGCGCGTAAGGCTCGCCGGTGCCAATCATCATAAACGCGCCCGGCAGCTGTTGCTGATAGAACGCGAAGTCTTCGCCGATTGGGCTGGCTTCCACCACGCGCGCCTCAAAGCCGCTGGCGCTGGCCTGCTGCAAGGCAAAATCCGCCCAATGCGCATCATTTACCACCGATGGCGGACCCGCGTGCCAGTTGAATTTCACCTCGGCGGCGAAAGCGGCGCCGATACCTTGCACGATTTCACGGAAGCGCTGCTCCAGACGTTCGCGCGTTTCCTGCGAGAAGGAGCGCACCGTGCCTTCCAGCCAGGCGCTATCAGGAATCACGTTCCAGGTGCTGCCGCTGTGAATCTGGGTAATCGAGACCACCGCGTTATCGCCGGATGGGGCATTGCGGCTAATCAACGTTTGTGCGGCCGAGACAATTTGCGCGGCAATCACAATCGGATCGTTACCCTGATGCGGTTTGGCGGCGTGGCTACCCATGCCGGTGATGCTGATATCAAAGCGATCGACCGCTGCGGTGAGCGGACCGGCTTTGCTGCCAATCACGCCAGGCGGCAGAGACGGATCGTTGTGAATGCCGAAGATTGCCACAGCATCATCCAGCGCGCCGGTCGCGATCACATCGGGCGCGCCCTGGCCGGTCTCTTCAGCGGCCTGGAACAGAATACGCACGCGACCTGGCAGCGTATCTTCCTGCTGTTTGAGCAGAATCGCTGCCCCCAGCGCCGCCGAACTGTGAAAGTCGTGGCCGCAGGCGTGCATCACGCCGGGACGTTCAGATCGAAAGCTCACATCTGACTGCTCTTCAATCGGCAGCGCGTCAATATCGGAGCGTAACACCATCAATGGGCCTTTTTCCGCCCCGATTTCCGCCACTAAACCGGTTTTGAGCGGGAGATCCAGCACGCGAATCTGGTGTTGCTCTAATTGCTGACGAATTCGTGCGGTGGTTTCAAACTCTTGATTGGAGAGCTCGGGAAAACGGTGCAGTTCATGGCGGAAAGCGATCAGCTGTTCGCCTAAGGTGTCGAGAGATTGGCTCATGCTTTTACTCCTTGTTGTGCCGCCTGGCGTGTTAACCACGCATCGTGGGCGCTTTCATCCAGTACTTTCTTCATATATTGCGTGATATGCCCTTTGCCGAGATCGGTGGTGTGCATCAGCTGGAAACCGCGCTTTTTGTACATCTCGATCAGCCACGGATGGCTAGTGGCGGTGCCGAGCGACACCGCAGGCGCGCGTAACTGGCCCAGCAAGATCTCCTGCTCGAGACGATCCTGCACCTGACGACCAAATTGCTGGCCGGGATAATCGGGATGCGCGCCAAACCAGCCGATATGCGGCAGGCCAAACGGGCCGGGCAGCGGTCCCCACGGATAGCGTACGGTAACGGATGAGACCATCACATCATCGGCATACAGGGCATAAACACCGTGGCTCTGCAGATGACGCAGTGTCTTGGCAAGGTCGGCGGTGGCGGCATCAAATTTAATGCCGAGCGCCAGCGTGGGTGCATACGCGGCATGCATCAGCGCCTGATAGGTTTCCACCTCGTCTTCTCTAACCTGACGAAATTCAAGTGACATAGACATCCCCGGGGAAAAAACCGCCATCAGGCGGAGAATCAAAAAGCAGGCACCTTCCATAGCGGCGCGATTCATCGCGCAATAAATTGCGCCGCTACGCAAGGTGCTCGTCTGTTATAAGGGTTCAGATTACCAGCAAAGCCATTCCCCGCTATATGTGAAAAATAACTAAGCTAATGCGAATTTGTGAAAATGAAATCGCCCCTTTTGCATTGCTTAAATCGTTATTTACCGTAGTATGCAGAAAATACATAGCGCTATAACTATTCTGTATTAACCCTCTGAATTATCTTAATTTAATCCGTTATAGCCTTATTCTTAATCAGGGTGACGCCGTGTTAGCGATCAAATCTCCGCGTGCATATGCACATGAATCCGGTTTGCGTGCGCGCGCCGGTGAATTTATCAAACCTTACGCTTCCCATATTCGCGTCTTTACTTCCCCCCGCGCCTGGCAGGCCGTTAATCCGGAATTAACCCAGAGCCTTGAAGCCAATGATATTCGCTGGGAAATAGAGTATCTGACCGGTGAATGCACCGATGCCGCGATTGAAACCCTGAAGCACAATGTCGAGCGGCAGGGCGCTGAACTGCTGTTTGCGATCGGCGGCGGGCGCGTGCTGGATGCGGCAAAAGCGGTGGGTAGCCAGCTGCCCGATCTCAAGGTGATCAACTTCGCCACGGTTGCCGCGACTTGCGCTGCCTGGTCGCCGGTGGCGATTGTTTACAACGAGCAGGGCGGCCATGTGCGCAGCCAGCCGCTGGGCAAAATGCCGGATTTGGTACTGGTCGATAGCGAGATTATCGCGCGCAGCGACGTGCGTTACCTGAAGGCCGGCATCGTTGATGCGCTGGCAAAATATTATGAGTTCTATCCGTATCAGCGTAACAATCCCAACGATCTGGCGCTGGATCTCAAAGTGATGACCGCCAAACGCGCGCTGGATCTTTATCGCGAGCTGGGCCCGGCGGCGGTAGCCGCTAACCAGCAACAGCAGGTCACGCCGGAGCTGGTGAAAATCATCGATGCCAATATCGTGTTGGCCGGATTAGCCAACAGCGTGCGCGATGTGCTGCCGACGCCAGGTTTTGCTCACGCCATTCACAATCGTTTGACGCATCAGCCGGAACTGCATCAATGGCTGCACGGTGAAAAAGTGGGTTACAGCCTGCTGGTGCAATCGCTGATTGAGCATGACGGCGTGCCGGATGCCGATCTGCTGACGCTGCTGCGTGCGTACGACATGCCGCTGACCTTAGCGCCGTTAACCGGTGACCGCGCGGCGACGATTCGCACCATCGCAGAACAGATTAAATTTCCGGCGGCCAGCGCCGAACGTCTGCCATTCCGCATCTCTGCCGATGCGCTGGAACAGGCGCTGCTGGCGACCGAGAACACGTTTTAAATCGCACCACTTTTTATTGACCAGGACAAATTAATGGCTAACTCAAAACAACAACGCCGCATCCGTTTAGGCCTTTTCGTGCAGCCGGTAGGACAACACGTCAGCGGCTGGCGTCTGACGGAAAAGCTCGGCGATCCAACTGACATCGACTGGCTGATCACCATCGCCAAAAAAGCCGAAGCCGGTAAATTCGATCTGTTCTTCGTAGGCGATGCGCTGGCCACCAGCATGTATCGTCTGCCCTCGACCATGGCGCGCCTTGAGCCGCTGACCATGCTGTCGGCGCTGGCGGTGAATACCAAACGCATTGGTCTGGCGGCAACGGCGTCTACCACCTTTAGCGATCCGTTCACCATGGCGCGCAGCTTCTCTTCGCTGGATCACATCAGCCGTGGTCGCGCGGCATGGAACGTGGTGACCTCGTTCTCTACCGATGTAGCGCGTAACTTTAGCCGCAACGATATGCCAAACCATGCCGAGCGTTATGCGCGTGCGCGCGAATTCCTCGAAGTGGCTGACAAGCTGTGGGCCGGTTGGGAAGAGGGCGCGGTGCAGCCGAACAAAGAGACCGGTGCGTACTTTGTTGATGAAAAAATCCAGCCGATTAACCATGAAGGCGAGCACTTCCAGGTGCAGGGTCCGCTGAATATCACCCGTTCGCCGCAGGGTCGTCCAGTGATCATCGAAGCCGGATCCTCCGCTGATGGTCAGAAACTGGCGGCGGAAACCGCGGAAGTGATCTTCACCGCGGCTGCCAGCCTCGAAGAAGCACAAACCTTCTACCGTTCGCAGAAAGATCAGGTCATTGCCGCTGGTCGTAATCCGGATCATGTGGTGATTATGCCGGGCGTGATGCCGATTGTGGGCCGCACGCGTGAAGAGGCCAAAGCACTGTGGAAAGAGCTCAACACGCTGGTGGACATCGAAAACGGTCTGCGTCAGCTGTCGCTGCGTTTCAGCATGGATCTCAGCCAGTTCCCGCTGGATGGTCCGGTGCCAGAAGTGCCTCTGGGCGAGGGCAACCAGAGCCGCGTTAAACTGATGACCGATATGGCGAAACGCGAAAATCTGACGCTGCGCGAGCTGGCGGCGGTGGCTGCTGGTTCACGCGGACATCGCGTGATTGTCGGTACCGCCGAAGATATCGCTGACGATTTCGAGCTGTGGATGAACGAGGGCGGCGCGGATGGTTTCAATATTATGCCGGCGATCATGTCCGAGCAGCTGGATCTGTTTGTTGAGCTGGTGATCCCTGAACTGCGCCGTCGCGGCCTGTTCCGTGACGATTACGAGTTCGCCACGCTGCGTGAAAACCTCGGCTTGCCGGTGGTCTAACCCCTTCAGGAGCTCAACATGGTCACCTTATCAAAGCGTGTGCAGTCCGTGTCGCTCTCTGCCAATGCGGCGGCGCGTCAACTGACGCGCCAGCTGAAAGAGCAGGGCGTGGATATTCTCGATCTCACCACCGGTGAGCCAGATTTAGATACGCCCGCGCATATTCGCCAGGCGGCGGTGGCGGCAATGGAAGCCGGTGAGACGCGCTACACGCCGACCAATGGCACCACGCCGCTGCGCAAAGCGGTGCTGGCTAAGCTGAAAAATGAAAATCAGCTCGATTATGAGCTGGCGCAAATTTGCATCGCCAACGGTGCCAAACAGATTATCTTCAACGCCTTTGCCGCCACGCTGAATGAAGGCGATGAGGTGATTGTGCCTGTGCCTTATTGGCCGACGTTCCCGGATAGCGTGCGTTTTAACGGCGGCGAAGCGGTGCTGCTGGCGTGTCCGCTGGAGCAGGAATACAAGTTGCAGCCGCAACAGCTGGCGCAGGCGATCACCGCCAAAACCCGCTGGCTGGTGCTGAACAATCCCGGCAATCCTTCTGGTATGGTGTACAGCGCAGATGAGCTGACCGCGCTGGCGACGGTGCTGCGCGATCATCCTGATGTGCTGATCATGCTGGATGAACTCTACGAACATATTCTGTTTGATGGCCGTGAACATATTAGCCTGCTGCACGTTGCGCCGGATTTAGCCGACCGTATTCTGCTGGTGGGCGGCGTGTCGAAAACCTACGCCATGACCGGCTGGCGCATCGGTTTCGGTGCCGGGCCTAAAGCGTTGATCGACGCGATGGTGGTGGTGCAGTCGCAAAACAGCTCCGGTGCCAGCGCGATCAGCCAGGCTGCGGCGGTGGCGGCGTATAACGGTGGACTCGACTTTCTGCCGCCGCAACGCACGGCTTATCAGGATCGCCGCGATGCGATTATGGCGCTGTTAAAGCCGGTGCAGGAAATTGACGTGCTTAATCCTGATGGCGCGTTCTTTATTTTCTGTCGCTGCGCCGGTTTATTAGGTAAAACGCGTCCCGATGGTCAGAAGATCGAAAGCGAGCAGGATGTGATGAATTATCTGCTGGAAAGCGGTGTCTCTGGCGTGGCGGGCAGCGCGTACGGATTATCACCTTATTTCCGTTTGTCGATTGCCACCGACATTGAAACGGTGCGTGAAGCGGGTCGCAGAATTGCGCAGGCCTGCGCGGTTCTGAAATAAGCTTACTGGTAAAGACGTCAGATATTTCCGGGGGATTATCTGACTTAACGGCAAGTATGATGCGCAATACGGTATCGCTTGCCAGGATTATGTTTACGACGTTTTAAAAGCGTATATCAAACAGATTAACGCGCAGAAGTAATAACGAAAAAACGCAGCACTTACGCTGCGTTTTTACTGTTCATGCGCTGTACAGCAAGTCACCGATTAAATCAGGAAATCATCCATTGAACCGCCCGCTTCCAGTGCGGCTTTAATCGGTGATGGCGTACGGCCCTGGCCGGTCCACAATTTCTCGTTCCCCTGTTCGTCGATGAATTTATACTTCGCGGGGCGCGGAGCACGTTTCGACTTGGGTTTGCTTTCCTGGGTAGTTAATTGCGCCAGGTCACTAATATCAATGCCATCTTTCAACAACATCTCTTTATACAGCGCCAGCTTTTCTTCTTTTTCGCGCTGAGCTGCAGTTTCTGCTTCCGCTTCTTCACGGCGCTCTGCGACGACCACGGCGAATTTTTCCAGCATCTCTTCTAATGCTGCGACGTCAATATTACGCGCCTCGGCACGCAGCGTACGAAGATTGTTCAATGCTTTAAGTGCATCGCTCATGTATTAATCCTTATTACTTATTTAACTGGTGTAAAGGGAAGCATTCTACGAGATTTTTTGCCAAAGTAAAATAATCAAACGTGGGCAGAATTGTCTGTAAAATATCCGGGTGATCAGAGATTCTTTTATATTCCGTGACGCTTTATCGAGCTATTTGGCTTATTCACGTGACGCGGGAGAGTAAGGAGAATAATAGTGGGTGATTTAATATGCGTGTGTATGCGGTGCGTGTGAAGGTCGCCATAAATGGTACCGTACACATAAGAATCTGTTCAATTTCACATAGTTGCCGAAAGCCCCGCCATGAACCTTCCTGAAAATAACGTAAGTCAACTATTACTCGTTGAAGAATAAGGCTTTTCACCAAGTGTAAAAGTGTCAGTAAACTGGTAACAATTTCTTGCATTGGAAATCTTAATGCGTATATTTCTCATTTGCTTTCTTAACGGCTTCCTTACTGTCGTTCCTCTTTCCGACGTCAGCAGCGGTGCCGCAAAAAAATAACGATAAGTTGATTGAGGAATCGTATGTCTTTCAGTGATTTGCGCGTCAGGAAACCCGGCAGTGCGCCTCAGCGTGCGTTACGTCTCTCTTTACTGGCTGTGATGGTTGCGTCAGGTATCGCGCAGGCAGCAGAGACCACCAACACCGAACAGACGCTGAACGTGGATGCCAGCGCCAACGCCGATCAGCAACAGCAGGCGGCACAGGATTACAGCGTACCGGTGACGCGTGCCGGTACCAAAATGGCGCTCACCGCGCGCGATATTCCGCAATCGGTTTCAATCGTCAGCAAGCAGCGTATGCAAGACCAACAGCTGCAATCGCTGAACGATGTGCTGAAGAACACCACCGGTATCCACGGCGTCTCTTCTGATATGGACCGCACTAACTACTATTCGCGCGGTTTCCTGATCGACAACTATATGGTCGACGGTATTCCAACTGCCTTCGCCTCACGCTGGAACCTTGGCGACGCGCAGAGCGACATGGCGCTGTATGAGCGCGTCGAAGTGGTGCGCGGTGCCACCGGCTTGCTGACTGGCCCAGGCAATCCTTCCGCCTCCATCAACATGGTGCGCAAGCACGCCGATAGCAAAGAGTTCACCGGTGATGTTTCCGCCAGCTACGGCAGCTGGAACAAGCAGCGTTACGTTGCCGATCTCTCTGCACCGCTGTCGCCTGAAGGGAACGTGCGTGGTCGTCTGGTTGCGGGCTATGAAGACAAAAACAGCTTTATCGAACGCTACGGCGCAGACAAAAAGTTCGTTTATGGCGTGGTTGACGCTGATCTGACCGACTCCACCAAATTGTCGGTTGGTTACGAATTTACCCAGGTAAACACCGATTCGCCAATGTGGAGCGGTTCCCCGCGCTGGTATACCGACGGTTCTCAGATCAAAGCGCGTCGTGGTTACAACACCGCGCCAGACTGGGCTTACAACAACAAAGAAAACAAAAAGGTCTTTGTTAACCTGCAGCAAAACTTCGATAACGGCTGGAACATCACGCTTAACGGCACGCACAACGAAATGTTCCTCGACAGCAAACAGCTGTATATCGATGGCTTCTTTGATAAAACCACCGGCGCGGGCTCTTCCTCTTACGCCGGCTATCCGGTTATCGGCGGCACCGGCTATAACACCGGTAAACGTAAAGTGGATGCGGTGGATGCCTTCGCCAGCGGCCCATACGAATTGTTGGGACGTCAGCATGAGCTGATGATTGGCGTTAACTACAGTCGTCAGGACAACAAGTACTACAGCTCGTGGGAGAACATCTCATCAGCAGAGCTGGGTAACTTCAATAACTACAACGGCGATTTCCCGGAATCTAACTGGGATCCGCGCGAACCGGCTTCAGATACACAGCTGGTACGTCAGAAATCTGCTTATCTGGCAACCCGCATCTCGCTGGCCGATCCGCTGCATGTGATTCTCGGCGCGCGCTATACCAACTGGAATCGTCAGACGCTGAGCGAAGAGATGGAGAAGAACAACATCACGCCGTACGGTGGTGTGATTTGGGACTTCTACGACAACTGGTCGGCGTATGCCAGCTACACCTCGGTATTCCAGCCGCAGGATTATCAGGATGCCTCAGGTGCATTCCTGGCGCCGGTGATTGGCAAAAACTACGAAGCGGGCGTGAAATCAGACTGGTTTAACAGCCGCCTGACTACTTCTATCTCCGTATTCCGCACCGAACTGGATAACGTTGGCGAAGCGACCGGACAAACCAACCCGGAAACGGGCAATGCCATTTATGTGGGTAAAAGTGGCGTAGTGAGCCGTGGCGTGGAGTTTGAAGTCAACGGCGCGGTAACCGATAACTGGCAGATGACCTTCGGCGGTACCAGCTATGTGGCGGAAGATCGCGAAGGCGAGAACTACAATTCTCAGCTGCCGCGCACCTCATTCAACCTCTTCACCAGCTATCGCTTGCCGATGCTGGATCAGTTGACTTTGGGTGGTGGCGTGACCTGGCAGTCGAAAACCTACGGTGACATTGGCGGTCCAGATGGCGAAGGCACCTGGCGCGCACGTCAGGGCAGCTACTCGGTGGTCGATTTGTTCGCACGCTACGACGTCACCAAAAACGTCTCACTGCAGGCAAACATCAACAACCTGTTCGACAAAGAGTACGACACCAATGTCAGCAACGGCGGCATCGTGTACGGCGATCCACGTAATTTCTCTGTCTCGGCGAGCTATCGTTTCTGATAAAGATGCTGGGTGCGCAGGACTGTGTACCCAGCAATTCTCGGCGGTCGCCATTCATGGCGACCGATATTAACCCTTCATCCACTCCGCAATAATCTGCCCATACAACTGCTCGGCTTCCCCCAGCTTACTCACCAGACAATACTCATCGGTTTGATGCGCCATCGTCGGTTCGCCCGAACCTAAAATAATGCACGGCGGATCACCCAGCGCGGGCAGCAGCAACGATGCATCGGTAAAGTAGGGCACCACGCGCGCTTGCAACGGCTGCTCGAAAAACGCCTGACAATGACGGTAGATCGACTGAATCCACAGATTCTCTACGGAACTCAACACCGCAGGCAGATCGACCAAAGTGGTGATGTGCACTGCTTCGCCCATTAATTCGCCTAACCGCTGGCGAATAGTGGCGTGTTGCAGGTTTGGCGCGCTGCGGATATCAACATCAAACGCCGTGCGATCCGGCACCGAGTTAATATTCAGGCCGCCCTGAATGTGGCCAACGTTCAGCGTCGGTTGCTTCATTAAAGGATGCGGCGCGCCCGGCGAGAAGTGGCGGATTTTGCCTAACGCATCGGCAGCGAGATAGATGGCGTTAATGCCTAATTCCGGCATCGCACCGTGCGCGGTTTTGCCACGCGTCTCGCAGCGCAGCCACAGCGCGCCTTTGTGACCAATTACCGGATAGTTGGCGGTGGGTTCACCAACGATCAATGCGCCAATCTCTGGCAACGTTCCGGCCGCAATCAGCGCCTGCGCGCCATCGCAGCCGGTCTCTTCACCGCCGGTAATCAGCAACACCACGCCACGCCCGGCGCGAATCGCCGGTTGCTGCTCGATGCAGGCGTGGGCAAAAGCGGCGATGGCCGCTTTCATGTCACTCGAACCGCGCCCATAAAGCCGATCGTCCGCAATTTCCGAACCAAAAGGATCGTGCTGCCACGGCTGATTGCCGAGCGGCACGGTGTCGAGATGTCCGGTAAACGCCAGCGGTTTGCCCGCAGCGGAGCCGCGCATCTGCGCCACCAGATTGCTGCGACCTTCGCCAAACGACGATAGCTGCACCTCAAAACCCTGATCGCTGAGCCACGCGGCAAAAAACGCCATGCAGGCAGCTTCGTTGCCCGGTGGATTAATGGTGTCGAAGCCGAGCAGTTGCTGAGCAAGTGCCAGTGAAGCGGGCTGCATCAGGCGCGCTCCGTCAGCCAGTCGAAGCAGTTAATCCACAGCTGGCGATAGCCGGGCCATTGGGTAAACTCTTCCGGCAGCCAGTGCGCCGACATATCGCTGGTCCACACCAGCGAACGGCCTTGCTGATATTCCCGCACCGCTAATAAAGGATGCGCTGTGCCGGCGACGGTCGCCAGCAGCGTGCCTTCGGGCTGCATCTCCACCTCGTTGTAGCCCAGCATCCACGGCCATTCGCCGGAGATGTTATCGAACAGCGCATGTGATTGCGTCATCTCCAGCGTAGAACCTTCCGGCGTTTCAATGCGGTCATCCCAGGCGAGGCAGCGCACTGGCAACACCTTTTCGACCAGCGTATTGCGGAATCGCGCGCCGCCGTTGATGCCCTGAAAACTGAAGTAGCCGCCGATCATCATCAGGCTGCCGCCAGCGGCGACGTAATCATGAATCAATGCCAGGCGATTAGCGGTACGACGGCTTTTCAGCCAGGTATCGGGATGCAGCAGCAGCGTGTTGGCACCGATATCCGACAGAATAATCACATCCCACTTTTGCAGCCCTTCGAGCGTCAGCGGGAAATCGGTGGCGGCGGCATGCGCTGGCATGTGGGTAATGGCGTAATCGCTATCCTTCAGCGCCGCGATAAAATCGTTGGCACCGCTGTGCCAGGTGGCGGTGGAGAACTGGTCAAAGCCTTTGATGTGGTTCGAGGTGCTGGTCCAGGATTCGCCCACCAGCAAGACTTGTTTCTGCATGATATTTTCCCTTTTACCCACCAAATACGCGCTGCGGGTTAGCAATCATTAAGGTTTCGAGTTGTTCGCCGCTAACGCCGTGACGTTTCAGACGCGGGACAAAATGTTTGAGGATGTAGCCATAACCGTGGCCGCCAAAGCGCGTCAGCATGGTTTTCAGGAACACATCCTGCGACAGCAAAATCTGCTGAATGTAGCCGTCATCAATCAGCTCGCAGATGGCGCGCGCGTTCTCTTCATCGGAAGGCGATTGCGCGGATTCATCAGCGTAGTAATAGCTCATGCCGATCATGTCGTATTCCAGGAACACGCCACGGTCGGCCAGTTCACGCTGATAGGTCTTATCGGCAAAGCTGGGATTCATATGGCACAGCACGGTGTGACGCAGATCGGCACCTTCCTGCTGCAGAATATCCAGCACTTTATGACCTAAACGCTCCCAACCCGGCAGATGCACCTGAATCGGCACGCCGGTTGCCGCACTGGCGCGTCCGGCGGCACGCAGCGATTTCTCTTCATCGGCGGTAAAGCGGCTGGAGATGCCGATCTCGCCGATCAATCCAGCGATCACCTCGGGTTTCTCCGCTGCGCCGCCAAGGTCAAAAATCAGCTTCTCGGTGAGTTGCTCAACGCTGATGCTCTTCACCCATTCCGGATGCGACGGCTCCAGATACAAGCCGGTGCCCATCACGATGTTGAGTCCGGTTAAGCGCGCGATGCGTTGCAGCCCTTTGGGATCGCGGCCAATGCCGATGTTGGTAGGATCGACGATGGTTTCGCCGCCCAGCGCGCGATACTTCATCAGCTCGTCAATCGCCATATCGACGTCAAACAGCTGGCAGTTATCGCGGCTCATCAGCGGGTTCATGTTGAGTTCACCGAGATTCTCCATTTTCACCGGCATCTCAGCGATATGACGATCGCTGCAACAGCAGGGCGGCACCCACTTGCCGGATGCATCCAACAGAATGTGTTCATGCATCAAGGTAACGCCCATCTCGGCCAGCGGCAGCGGCCCTAAAACCGTCATCACATGTCCGCTGCTCACGCCGAGCGGTAACGGATCCGCATGGCGAAAAATCGATCCTTTCATGAGCTATCCTTTTGCCGGTGCGCGAGTGGGATTGAGAATGCGGGTGTTGAGCCAGATGGCGAGCAGAATGATGGTGCCGGTTGCGATTTGCGTATAGAACGGCGAGATGTGCGACAGGATCAGCCCGTTCTGGATAATCGCAATCGACAGCGCGCCCAGCAGCGTACCGATAATGGTGCCGAAGCCGCCAAACAGGCTGGTGCTGCCGAGCACCACGGCGGCGATCACCTGCAACTCAAAGCCTTCGCCCTGATTGGATGAGCCGCTGCCGAGACGCGCGGTGATAATCATCCCGGCCAGCGCCGCCGCCATGCCGCTGATAATATAGACCTTCATGGTGACCGATTTAGTATTGATGCCGCTGCGACGCGCGCCTTCGGCATTCGAACCAATCGCCGTCACGTAGCGACCAAAGCACATGTGGTTGAGCACAATATGCCCGGCGAACAGCACCACAATGCCAATCAGCGCCGGCATCGGAATGCCCAGCACCCATGCGCGGCCCATAAAGGTAAACAGACTGTCGGCCGGCACCGGAATCGAATAACCCTGAGTGACCAGCAGAGCGATCCCACGTACCACGGCCAAGGTAGCCAGGGTGACGATAAACGCCGGAATCCCCTCAAAGGCGATAAAGAAGCCGTTGATGGCGCCAACCAATCCGCCCAGCAGCAGTCCGCCAATTAACACCACCGGCCACGGCAATCCCCAGTTATTCAGCGCGATAGCCGAAAGCGCGCCGACCAGCGCCAGCGTTGAACCCACCGATAAATCAATGCCGCCGGTGGTGATCACCAGCGTCATCGCGGTGGCGACGATCAGTAGCGGGGCGCTTTGGCGAATGATGTTCAGCCAGTTGTTGCTGGAGAGAAAATTGCTGGTGATCAGCGAAAACACCACGCAGCAAAAGATGAAAAACAGCGCAATGCTTACCACGCCCGAATGGTTGTGCAACAGGCGACGCGGTAGCGAATGCTGGATCATGCGCGAACTGCTTAAATTCATGATGCTCATCCCGTTACCTCAGTGTGCAGCCGCTGAGTGAGCGGTAAATTTCTCACCCACGATCAAATTAACGATATCGCTTAAGCTGGTATCCGCCACGCGCCGGTCCGCCACGTTGGTGCCTTCGTACATCACCATGATGCGATCGCACACCAGGAACAGATCCTGCAGGCGATGGGTGATGAGGATAACGCTGACGCCGCGCGCCGAGACGCGGCGAATCAACTCCAGCACTGCTTCCACTTCTGCCACCGCTAAGGCAGCGGTCGGTTCATCCATGATCAGCACTTTCGGTTCGAAGGCGGCGGCGCGCGCAATGGCAATAGCCTGGCGTTGTCCGCCTGACAAATTGCGCACCAGCAAGCGCGTATCCGGAATCGAAATGCCCAAACCTTTCAGCATCTCGCGCGCTTCGGCGTGCATTTTTGCCTGATCGAGAAAGGGAATGCCGAGCACGCTTTTCATCGGCTCGCGTCCCATAAACAGATTGCCGGCGACATCCACCGTGTCGCATAGCGACAGATCCTGATAGACCATTTCAATATGGCAGCGGCGCGAATCGGCCGGATTGGTGAAGTGTTGCTGTTCACCGTCAATGCGAATGGTGCCGCTGGTGGGCACCACCGCGCCGGAGAGCACCTTGGTCAGCGTCGATTTACCCGCGCCGTTGTCGCCGACTAAGCCCAGCACTTCGCCCGGTGCCAGTTGAAGATTGACGCCGCGTAGGGATTGTATCGAACCGTAAGTTTTGGTGATGTTAATCATCTCTACCCGCGCTGGGGTAGCATGAGGCTGCTGCATCTGAACACTCCCAATCGGTTACCGGGAACTTGGCCTGTTAGCGCAGCAATGCTTTAACTGACACGATTTACCCTCTAGTAAACCGGTTTACCTGTCAGTTAAAACACTGGCCGCACTTCCAGAGCAATGGGTTACAACGATATTTGTTTGCCGCTGGGAACGTTGCAGCTTCTGTGCCAGGTTAGAATTTAGTCAGTTTGGCCTGCATCAAACGCGTGAAGATTCAGCAGGTTAAAATTTTATTGTTCAGTAAACCGGTTTACCTCGAAGTACTGAACTTCACTTGATTGATCAACTTTTGCGCCAAATCTGTGCAATTTTGCGCCACGGTGGATCAGGGTAGGCGGATTTGAATCGAATCGCGTCCCACCCATTCAACGGGTAAGCGTGTTTCCAGCGGGATATTCACGTCGTTATTCAGCAGGCGCAGCATGATGTCCACGGCGGTATAACCCAGTTCGCGCGCGGGTTGGCGGATGGTGGAGATGCGCGGCTGCGTCAGGTCGGTGTAGTTAGCATCATCAAAGCCGACCAGCGAAAGGGCATCCGGTGCCTGCAAGCCGCTGGCGCGTAAACCGTCCAGCAATCCCAGCACCAGATAATCGCTGGCCGCAAACACTGCGGAAGGGCGCGGCGACTGGCTGAACAGCCGCTGCAAAGCCTGCTGACCGAACTCGCGCTCGTAGTTGCCGTACATCACCCATTCTGCAGGCACCGATAAACCGGCCTGCTTCATGGCGGTGCAGAAGCCGAGATAACGTTCGCGCACGCTCATCAACTGTTCCGGGCCACCGATAAAGGCGATGTGGCGATGTCCGGCGGCGATCAGCTGTTCGGTGGCGATGCGTCCGCCCTGCACATTGTCGGCAAACACTTTCGGCACGCTGCTGCCGGGAATATCTTCATCGAGCAACACAATATGCTGATGGCGCTGAATCTCTTTACGTAACAGGCCGTTATCCGGTCGGTTGGTAGTGAACAGCAGGCCATCAACCTGACGCGTATCCAGCCAGCGAATGAACTGCGCTTCTTTGTCGGGATTGTTGCGGGTGATGCACAGCACCAAACTGTAACCGCGCGCCGACGCCGCCTCTTCTGCGGCATCAGCCAGTTCGGCAAAGAAGGAGTTGGTGATATCGGGCAGCACCAAACCCAGGGTTTCGCTGCCACCTTTGCTCAGGCGTCGCGCCAGGCTGTTGCCGCGATAATCGAGCTGGCGAATCGCCGCTTCGATGCGGTCAATTGTCTCCTGCGGCAACACGATACTGTGATTCATATAGCGAGAGACCGTGGCTTTAGAGAGCCCGGCTAATTGTGCCACGTCGGTTAACAACACGCGTTTTGAATTCATGTTCCTCGCCATTATTACATCGGGATCATCGTGTAGTGGTTACAAGGTCGCCATGAATGGCGACCTTACGCGTTAATCATTACACATCGCCAACCAAATAAACACTTGACAAAAATATTTACTCAGCGAATTGTATGCACAGTTTACCGCATTACCGGGAATCACTTCCCAAGCCGACTTAAGTTATTTCACCGGGTATTCCTAGCGGATGGGTTACCGAAACAAACTTAAGCAGGTCGCTATAAAAACACTGCACTTATGCAGTGTGTATATCACGTCATCGATATTCGCCCGCCAAAAATAATCTCAGTGCTTAACGCTGGGAAACGCTGATTATTATTTATTCCCGACGAGGAACACCATGATGTTATCTTTCACCGGAAAACTGCGTTCATTGGTTTTGGCTTCCACCTTAATTACTGCGGGTTCATTTTTCTCGCTGGCGCAGGCTGCGCCGACGTATGCGTTGGTGCAAATTAATCAGCAGGCGCTGTTCTTTAATCTGATGAATCAGGGCGCACAGGAAGCCGCAAAAGCCAGCGGAAAAGATCTGGTTATCTTTAACGCCACCGATAATCCAGTGGCGCAGAACGATGCAATTGAAAACTATATTCAGCAAGGTGTGAAAGGTATTTTGGTTGATGCCATTGACGTCAACGGCATTATGCCCGCCATTAAAGAAGCCGCAGCGGCTAACATTCCGGTCATCGCCATTGATGCTGTATTACCGGCCGGTCCACAAGCAGCGCAGGTTGGCGTAGATAATCTCGAAGGCGGCAAAATCCTCGGTAAATATTTCGTCGATTACGTAGCGAAAGAGATGGGCGGCAAAGCGCGTCTCGGCATTGTTGGTGCATTGAACTCGGCGATTCAGAACCAGCGTCAGAAAGGCTTCGAAGAGACCATCAAAAGCAACAGCAAAATCACCGTTGCCGATGTGGTGGATGGCCAGAATATTCAGGACAACGCCATGACGGCCGCAGAAAATCTGATCACTGGCAATCCTGATTTAACCGCGATTTACGCCACCGGCGAACCGGCACTGCTGGGTGCGATTGCGGCGGTCGAAAACCAGGGCCGCCAGAAAGATATCAAAGTATTTGGCTGGGATCTGACGGCCAAAGCCATCAGCGGGATCGATGGCGGCTACGTCACCGCCGTGTTGCAGCAGGATCCGAAAAAGATGGGTGAAGAGGCGCTGAAAGCCCTCAACGCGCTCTCCGAAGGCAAAACGGTGAACAAAACTATTCTGGTGCCGGCCACCGTGGTCACCAAAGCGAACGTCGACAGTTACCGTTCGCTGTTTAAGTAACCGATCACTCGCTGCGCGAAGTCAGCAGCGCAGCGAGTTCCTGTTGTGTGGGGAAAGCGTTAACGGTGCCGGTACGACTCACGGTAATAGCGGCGGCCTGGCTGGCATGCTTCAGGGCAAGCGCATCGGGCTCCACTCCGCGTAACAGCGAGGAGGCGAGCAGCACGGCGAGGAAGGTATCGCCCGCGCCAGTGCTGTCCACCGCGTTTACCGCCGCTGCCGGACAGAAGTGGCGCTCGGTTTCGGTGATCAACCACGCGCCTTGTGCGCCTTGGGTGATCACTAAGGTGCTGACGCCAGCCGGTTGCAGCCGCTCAGCTTCCAGCTGGTTAACCACCGCGATATCCACTAGCGGCCAAAGTTGGGCGAAATCAGCATTGACCGGCGAAGGATTAAAGACCGTTTTCATGCCGTTGGCTTTTGCCCAGAGAAAAAGAACACGGGTTTTCTCAACCGAGAAGTTGCCCTGTTGCAGCAATATATCGCCTTTCTTTGCATCGGCTAAATAAGGCAGCATCTGTTCGACGGTTAATGCATCTGCCGCAGCGGTGGTAGTAATAATGGCGTTATCGCCATCGCTGCTGTTAAGAATAATTGAGGAGTCGCTGTGTGGTGAAGAATATTGAGTGGGAAATAGCTTAACCGGCTCATGCGCTATTTTCTCACGCAGCCATTGTCCGTTACTGTCGTGACCGATTGCGGCAATTAATCGTGTATCGAGACCACAGCGTGCAATAACAATCGCCTGATTCGCGCCTTTACCGCCAATATCCTGCGAGGTTTTTACGCCGTGGATCGATGCGCCTTTTTGCGGCAGATCGCCAATCGACCAGGTTTCATCAACAACAATATTCCCTGCAACATAAATTTGCATAATGGTTCTCGTTAATAAGGTGGAGAAGATGGTTTCTATATCAGCAGGAAAAACCAGCGCAATACAAGATATTTTTTCCAGAAAGAAAGCAGTGATTGGCGTAGTGCATTGTGATGCTTTTCCGGGTGCACCTAAATATCGCGGCAAACCGCTCCCAGCTATTATTGAGCGCGCACTGCGTGATGCCGAGAATTATATTTCCGGTGGCGTGCATGGGTTAATTATCGAAAACCACGGCGATATTCCGTTTGCCAAACCAGACGATATTGGGCCGGAAACTGCCGCTTTTATGGCGGTGATCACCGAAAAGATCCGCGAGCGTTTTGGCGTGCCGTTGGGCATTAACGTATTGGCGAACGCCGCGATTCCCGCCTTTGCCACCGCTTTAGCCGGCGGCGCGGATTTTGTGCGCGTCAATCAGTGGGCCAACGCCTATATCGCCAACGAAGGCTTTATTGAAGGTGCGGCGGCGAAAGCGCTGCGCTACCGCAGCCAGCTGCGCGCCGAACACATTCGCGTGTTTGCCGACAGCCACGTCAAACACGGCAGCCACGCGATTGTGGCTGATCGCTCGATTCAGGAGCTGACGCGCGACGTCGATTTCTTTGAAGCCGATGCGGTGATCGCCACCGGGCAACGCACCGGCGACAGCGCCACGCTGAATGAGATCGACGAAATCCGCGCCGCCACCGAGCTGCCGCTGCTGGTCGGTTCCGGCGTCACGCCTGCCAACGTCTGCCAGATTCTTGGTCGTACTCAAGGCGTGATTGTCGCCAGCACCCTGAAATTTGATGGCGTGTGGTGGAATGAGGTCGAGCTGGAACGCGTGAAGCACTTTATGTCCGTGGCGCAAGCGGCGCTGGAGGAGGCGTAATGAACAGCTTCACTGACCAGCTTTTACAGCAGCACCACACGCTGTGGCAGGCGATGCAGCAGCATCCGTTTGTGCTGGATATCGAGCGCAATCAGCTGCCCGACGCGGTATTCAATCGCTATCTGGTATTCGAAGGCAACTTTGTCGCCACCGCCATCAACATCTTCGCGCTGGCGGTAAGCAAAGCGCCGGATATCCGTCAGCAGCGCTGGTTAATCGGCGTGCTGAATGCGCTGGTGGACACGCAAATCGCCTGGTTTGAAGCGGTGCTGGCGCGCCGCAATATTAACCCACTGGATTATCCCGACGATCTGCCCGGCGTCACCGCCTTCCGCGATGGCATGTTTAACGTGGCAAAGCAGGGCAGTTTCGTCGAGATCCTCACGCTGATGTTTGG
This sequence comes from Pantoea endophytica, assembly GCF_002858935.1. GTDB lineage: Bacteria > Pseudomonadota > Gammaproteobacteria > Enterobacterales > Enterobacteriaceae > Pantoea > Pantoea leporis. The sequence continues at coordinate 425,140 of NZ_PJRT01000005.1, forward strand.
TGCCGAGTGGATGTATTACCACTGGTGCGCGCGCGTCAGTGCCCAGCCGCTGCTGGATGACGACATTCGCCATTGGGTCGATATGCATGCCGAAGAGGAGTTTCACCAGCAGGCGCGGTGGCTGAAAGCTGAGCTGGATCGCGCCGCGTTGGCATTGACGCAAGAGGAGAAGCAGCGCTTATCCAATCTCTACGCGCAGGTGCTGCAGTGGGAAATCGATTTCCACAGCGCCGCCTATCTCAGCAGCGGGGAGGCGAGATGAGCAGCTGTTTTATTGAAGCGCGCAACATCTGCAAACGCTTTGGCGCCTTAACCGCCCTCAATCAGGTCAATCTCAGCATCCATCGCGGTGAAGTACTGGCGCTGTTGGGGGATAACGGCGCGGGCAAATCCACCTTTACCAAAGTGTTGTCGGGCGCCTACAGCGCCAGCGACGGCGAATTGTGGATCGATGGCAAAGCGGTGAAATTCACCTCGCCGCGCCAGGCATCTGAACACGGCATCGCCACCATTTATCAGGAGCTGGCGCTGGCGGAGAACCTCAGCATCGCGGAAAACGTATTTCTTGGACGTGAGCTCAAGCGGCGCGTGCTGGGCATTCCGTTTTTGCGTCGCCGGGAAATGCGCGAGCAGGTTGATCAGCTGTTAAAGGATCTCGACGCGCATATCTCCGATGCCGAAGCCTCGGTTGGCAGCCTCTCGGGCGGACAGCGCCAGGCGGTGGCGATCTGTCGTGCGCTCAACCTCAACGCGCAGCTGGTGATCATGGATGAACCGACCGCCGCGCTGGCGGTGGCTGAAACGCAGAAGGTGTTACAGCTCACCCGCAAACTCGCCGCACGCGGCTGCGCGGTGGTGCTGATCAGCCACAACATCAGCGACGTGTTCGCGGTGGCCGATCGCATGGTGGTGTTCCGCCGGGGGCGAAAAATTGCTGAGCGCCGTCACGCCGAAACCTCGCCCGATGAAATCGTTTCATTAATTACCGGTGCGCATCCCGATGCGCGCGCCTTTGAGAATCAGTAATTGTTGTGCCATTAACCCAGGGGAAATAAAGATGCGTCGAATTACCACTGCAGTCTGTTCTCTCTCATTACTGTTTTCAGGTTATGCCCTCGCCGCCGAGAAAGTGGCTTTTGTGCCACAGATCATCGGTATTCCCTATTTTCAGGCGATGGAAGCGGGCGGTAAACGCGCGGCCAGCGACCTGGGCGTCGAGTTCGTTTACAGCGGTCCGGTGGATACCAATCCCATGGATCAATTGCAGATTGTGCAGAACCTGATCGCGCAGAAAGTGAATGCGATTGGCATCAGCGTGCTCGATGCCTCAAGCATCGCGCCGGTGTTGGCGCAGGCGAAAGCCAACAATGTGCATCTGTTTACCAGCGACAGCGACGCGCCCGACAGCGGACGCCCGGTTTATGTGGCGCAGGCCACCGATCAGGGTTTGGGTGACACCATCATTGATGAGATGGTCAAGCGCGTCGGCGATCACGGCAAAATCGGCATCGTCTCCGGCGAAGCCACCGCCTCCAACCTCAACAGCTGGATTGGCTTTATGCAGCAGCGGGTGAAGAGCAAATATCCCCATATCACCTTGCTGAAACCGCAATATGCCGGCGGTTCCGCCAGCCGCGCGGCGCAGATCGCCACCGATTTGATGTCGGCGAATCCGGATATCAAAGGCCTGATCGCTATGGCCTCCACCACTTGCCCTGGCGTGGCACAGGCGATTGAGACCGCAGGCAAAAATGGCAAAGTGATCGGCAGCGGTTTCTGCAGCCCTAACACCGCGCGCGCCTACCTGAAAAGCGGCGCCTTTGGTTACACCGTGTTGTGGGATCCGGAGAAGCTCGGTTATCTCACCGTTTGGGCAGGCAAACAGCTGATTGATGGCAAAGCCTTCAGCGCGGAAAACCGCGTGCCGGGCTTCGCCGAAGCGGTGAAGTTTGACAGCAAAACCGGCGTGCTGCTGCTCGGTTCGCCAGCGGTATTCACCAAAGAGAATGTCGATCAGTTCAAATTCTAACGGGGCTTCGCATGCACATGACTTCACGGGAGATCGCCTTGCTGGCGATTGCCATGTTAGCCATCGCCGGTTTTTCCTGGTTTTCACCCTGGTTCGCCACCGTCGATAACCTGCTCACTATTCTGCGCAACAGCAGTGAACTGTTGTTGATTGCGCTGGGAATGACGCTGGTGATCGCCATGGGCGGCGTGGATGTCTCGGTGGGCGTGGTGATGGGCGTTGCCGCATGGGGCGTCGGCCAGCTGTTGCTGCTGCAATCGCCGTGGCTGGCAGCAATGGCCGGTCCGCTGCTCGGTTTGCTGCTGGGTTTGATGACCGCGCTGGTGGTGGTGATAGGCCGCATTCCGGCAATTGTTGGCACGCTTGGTCTGTTCGGTGTGTGGCGCACCGGGCTGTTTGCGCTGCTGGGCGGACAGTGGTTATCCGGGTTGCCCGGCAGCTTAACCAGCGGCCTGATGCATCCGCTGCTGGGTTTACCGGTGATGGCGTGGGTCATCGTGCTGGTGTGGGCGAGCGTCTGGCTGGTGTTACGTCACACGCCGTACGGTTTGTGGCTGCTGGCGGCGGGCAATTCAGAGGAGAAAGCGCGGCTGGCGGGCATTCCGGTCACTCAGGTGCGCATCGCGACCTTTATGATCAGCGGCCTGTTGTGCGGCATCGCCGCTACCTGTTACATCGCTACCTATCGCAACGTCGAAATGACGGTCGGCGGCAGTCTGGCGCTGGAAGCCATCGCGGCGGTGGTACTGGGCGGGACGCGCATTACCGGCGGTGCCTGCAGTTTGTTGGGCACGCTGCTCGGCGTGTTGTTGCTGCGCATTCTGCAAAACGGCTTATTGCTGGTGGGCATTCCGTCGCTGTGGCAAACCGTGGTCACCGGCGCGGTGCTGCTGATCGTTCTAAGCAGTGAAGCGGCAAGCGGTCGCGTTTTTGCCTTCAGGAGGATCGCATGACGTTATGGCGCAAATCTCCCGACCTGACGCTGCTCAGCGCGCTGTGGCTGCTGCTGGCCATCGGCATTGTGCTGGTGCTGCCGCAGATGCTGGCTGGCTGGTCAATCACCTCGATACTGCAGTTTGCGACCTTGCTGTCGCTGGTGGCGCTCGGCCAATCGTTGGTGGTGATGAGCGGCGGCGGCGGTATCGATCTCTCGGTGGGCGGCAACGTTTCGCTCTCGGCGGTGATCGGCATGCTGGCGCTCAATCAGGGCATCAATCCGCTTTGGCTGCCGCCGATCTGCCTGATCACCGGCACGCTGGCAGGCGCGATTAACGGCTGGCTGATCGCGCGGCTGCGTCTCTGGCCGTTGATTGTCACGCTCGGCAGCTTCTACTTGTTTTCCGGTCTGGCGCTGGCGCTAACCGGCGGCGCCGCCGTCGCCGGCGTGCCTGCGCAACTGACGCAATGGGGACGCGGCGCGCAGTTCTTTATTCCTTTGCCGTTTCTCACCTGCGTGATTCCGGCATTCCTCATCGCCTGGCTGATTCTCAGCAAAAGTGCATGGGGCAAATGGATCTACGCCTGTGGTTTCAACGAACACGCCACGCGGCTGGTCGGCATTCCGGTCGATCGCCTGCGCTTTCTCGCGTACTGCCTGAGCGGCTTGCTGGCGGGCTGCGCGGGATTCGTTTCGCTCAGTTGGCTGGGCAGCGCGCGCCCGGAAATCGGCGTCAATCTGGAGCTCGAATCCCTTACCGCGGCTCTGCTCGGCGGCGTGGCGATCTTTGGTGGACGCGGCAGCGTAATCGGCGTGTTAGCCGCCGCGCTGATGCTGGTCACCCTCAAAACCTGCATGTTGCAGCTGGGATTGAACAGCGTCTGGCAACTCGGCGTGGTGGGCATTCTGTTGATTATCGTATTGATGGCACAACGACTTTTTATCTATCGGAGATAACTAATGAATCTGACTGAACAAATCAGCGCGCACGTTGAGGCGAGCGCCGAACGCATCGCCAACACGCTGTGCGATCTGCTGGCGTTTCCCTCGATCGTCAAAGTTGATCCGCGCGAAGCTGGGCCGGGCGAGCGCGACTGCCAGCGCTATCTGCAGCAGCGTCTGGAATCGCTGGGGATGGAAACCGATCTGTGGGATCCGGATGGTCCGGCGCTCTACGCCAAGTATCAGGGCCGACCGGGCGCCAATAAAGGCCGCACCTTTGAAGGTCGCCCCAATCTCGGCGGCACGTTAACTGGCGCGGGCGGCGGCAAATCGCTGATGCTGACTGGTCATATCGACGTGGTGCCGCCGGGGCCGCCGGAACATTGGCTCACCGATCCCTTTGTGCCGGAGATCAAAAACGCAGCGGTGTACGGTCGCGGCGCGGTGGATATGAAAGGCGGCGTGGCCTGCATGTTAATGGCGGTCGAGTTGTTGCAGGATCTCAACATTCGTCTGGCGGGCGACGTGGTGTTTACCACGGTGGTGGATGAAGAGATCGGCGGCATGGGATCGCTGGCGATGGTCGATCGCGGATTCAGAGCCGATGCGGGCATCATGACGGAACCGACCGCCAACCGCATCTCGCCAATCTGCCACGGCATTTTGTGGGGCCGCATTATTCTCGACGGCATCGGCGGCCACGCGGAGCTGACGCCCAACAGCTGGGACAGCAGCGGCCCGGTGGATACGGTGACGCTGTGCCGCCAGATGCTCGATGGCCTGGATGTGCTGAATCGCCGCTGGCAGACGCAGCCGAGCAAAAACCATCCGCTGATGGAATTACCAAACCAGATTATCGTTACGCAGCTGAAAGTGGGTGAACATCCGGCCTCGATTGCGGGCCGCGCCGAGATTGTGATTGATGTGCAATATCTGCCCGGCGAGAAGGATGAGATGGGGCTGGGCGGACACGTCAAAAAAGAGATTGAGGCGCACGTTGCTAAAGTCTGTGCGCTCGATCCTTATCTGGCGCAACATCCGGCCAAAGTGGAATGGATTCTGGATGCCGATTGCGCCGAAATCGAAGCGGATCACCCGTTTGTCACCACCTTCCAGCAGGGCGTCAGTGATGCGGCACTCAATCCGCAACTGGCCGGATTCGGCGCGCACAGCGACATTGGACTGCCGAGCACACTAGGGCAGACGCCAACGGTGAACTTTGGACCGGGCGATCCGGCGATGTCGCATCAACCCAACGAGCATGTGCCAATCGCCGATCTGGTAGCCTGCACCAAAGCCATAGCATTGACGTTAGTGCGCTGGTGTGGCGTCGCATCTTAACCCGCAATGGCGCAATAAATTGCGCCGCTACGGACCATCGCGCACCTCCGTAGCGGCGCGATTTATCGCGCGCCATTGGCCTTCTACGCCGCCGCGGCCGCTAACGTCTTCACCCGCTCACGGATGCGTGGCAACAAATGTTGTCCGTAATCGGTGGCATCGCGCAGCTGATCAAATCCACGGAACAGGAACGTGGTGATGCCGAGCTTGTAATACTCCAGCGCGGCATCGGCCACGGTATCCGCTGAACCCACCAGCGCGGTGGAATTGCCCGCCGCGCCGGACAGCGCCGCAATCTCCGTCCACAGGCAGCTATCGTATACTTTGCGCGCGGTGGCGAGCTGATACAGTCGCTGCGATCCGGTATTGCTATCAGGCTGAATCGCCTTGCCGCCAATGTTGGACTGCGCATCCCGCAGCAGTCGATTGGCGCGCGCCCAGGCTTGTTCATCGCTATCGCCGAGAATCGGGCGCAGCGACAGGCTGAAACGAATATGTTTATCGCGGCCATATTTCTTCGCTGCCGCGCGCACTTGCTCAATTCTCGCTTTCACCTGCTCCAGCGGTTCGCCCCACATCATATACACGTCGGCGTGACGCGCGGCGATATCGATGGCGGCTTCTGAAGCACCGGAGAAATAGACCGGCACGCGCGGCTGCTGCCAGGGTTTAACCTCGGTGAGATTATCTTCCACCTGGTAAAACTTGCCGTCATAGCGGAACGGCGTACGTGATTCCCACGTCAGTTTCATGATGTCGAGATATTCGCCGGTGCGCGCGTAACGCTCATCTTTGCTAAGGAAATCGCCGTCGCGTTGCAAATCGCCGCTGTCGCCGCCGGTGATCACATTGATGGCCGCGCGTCCCTGGCTGAGCTGATCGAGCGTGGCAAACTGGCGGGCGGCAAAAGTCGGTGCCTGAAAGCCGGGTCTATGCGCCACCAGCAAGCCCAATTTTTCGGTAAAAGCCGCCACATAACTGGCGATGATCATCGAATCCGGCGCGCGGGTATTCACCGCCAGCAGCACCTTGTCAAATCCGGCGTACTCCTGCGCGTGGGAAAAGGCTTTGATAAACGGCACATCGACAGTTGGCCCATGCGCCGCCACCGATTCGCTGCTCTCCTGCGCCCCAACCAGACCAATAAATTCCAGCGTCATGATGTACTCCTCTCAGCAGAAAGGGCGGATTTGCCCACGGAAGTGAAAATGGCGTCGTCCTGCGGCGTATGTATGCGGCCGCAAAGCACGTTACGCAGGTGACGTTGTAACGGATGGTGGCGCGTCAGCGCGTGGTTGCCAATGCTTTCCACCATCAGCTGCACGCTGCGAATGGCATTTTCAGTCACCACCTGTTTGATTTGCGCGGCATGTCCGCTGGCGATGTGGCCGTGGGAGGCGCTGCTTAGCATAGTTTGACTGGTAAACAGCAGCGTATCGATGCGGCCAACCAGCTCCTGGAAGCGCGGCAATGATGCCAGCGGTGCGCCAAGATTGGCCGGCACGCGCTGCTGCAAAAAGGCGATAAACCAGTCGCGCGCGCTGTGCGCAATGGCGTCGTACAGCGAACCGAGCAGCACCGCCATCCACAGCGATTCCTCTTCGTTGAGGCCCGCTCGCGGCGTGCTCCACGGCGCGACGTTGACCGCGTGATCGAGCGGGATCAGCACCTCGTCCAGCACCACGCGATGGCTACAGGTGCCGCGCATGCCGAGGTGATCCCACTCATCAATAATGTGGATGCCGGGCGCGTTGGCCGGCACCAGATAGCTGCCGACCAGCGGATCGGCATCGTCGCTGCTGGCCCACACCAGAAACCAGCTCAGCCCATAGCTGCCGGTGGAGTAAATCTTCTCGCCGCTGATGCGCCAGCCTTCAGCGGTGCGGCGTGCGCGGGTGGCGGGCAATCCGCCGCGCGCGGGCGTGCCTAATTCTGGTTCGACGCGCAGCGCATTGATCAGCGCACCGTCGCGAATCACGCTCTCCGCCACCTTGCGGCGCACCGCGTCTGGCCAGTTTGAGCTGTCGTCGAGGCGACGCGTGTTGAGATACTGAATGATGAGGATCAGCGCTGCAGAAGGTTCGCCGCGCGCCACGGCCTGGATAATCGCCTGGCTTGCCAGCAGATCGCCGCCGCTGCCGCCCGACGCCGTCGGCAATACAAAGTGCAGCAAGCCATGCTGCTGCAACACGCTAAAAGCGGTTTTGGGAAATTCGCCGCTGCGATCAACCTCTTCAGCTTCTTTTTCTAAGGCCTGAATAATCACCGGCAATATTTCAGCCAGAAAGGGCGGGTTATTTGCCATGCGTTATTAATCCCCTTATTAAATCAGGCTTAATTGTTTCCTGTTCTGCCACCGCTGTAAAAGCAATAAACCGGCTATATACATGCGGAATCGGCATAATTCTGCCGCCGGTGGAAGTGTTAATTTGCAATGGCTGTTTCTGCGCGAGCCATTAATTAGGGTCAACACCTTCACCTGCATTTACTTTTGGGAGTCATTTAATGCCAAATAATTATTTAGTTTCCCGTCGGCATTTTCTGGGATATTCCGCCGCAGCGGCGATGGCGGCAACGTTACCGGGCCGCGTGTTTGCCGATGATCATATGGCGGGCATGCAGATGCCCGGCGATTTACTGCAAGATGGCCCCGGAAAATGGACGCTGGCGAAGCCAACGCATGTGCGTCTGGCGGTCAATCTTAACGCCATCTGCCTTGCGCCGGTAGTGGTGGCCGATCAGCATAACTTCTTTAAAGCGCACAACCTGGAAGTGGAGTTCGTTAACTTCGGCAACTCCACCGAACTGCTGCTGGAATCCATCGCCACCGGCAAAGCCGAAGCTGCCATCGGCATGGCGCTGCGCTGGCTGAAAGCGCTGGAGCAGGGCTTTGACGTCAAACTCACCGCCGGCACGCATGGCGGCTGTATGCGCCTGCTGGCGCGCGATGGCGGGCCGACCACGCTGGAGCAACTGAAAGGCAAAACCATTGGCGTCACCGACATGGCGGGCGCGGATAAAAACTTCTTCTCACTGATGCTGAAAAAGCACGGCGTCGATCCCAATACCGATGTCGACTGGCGCGTGTTCCCGCAGGATTTGCTGCCGATGGTGCTGGAGAAGGGCGAGATTCAGGCCGCCAGCGGTTCCGATCCGGTGATGTGGCGCTTAACCCAGAAGCCAGGCTACCGCGAGATTGGCACCAACTTAATGGACGAGTACGCCAGACTGAGTTGCTGTGTGGTGGGCACGCGCGGCAGTTTGATTCGCGAGCAGCCGGAAGTGGCGGCGGCGATCACCCACGCGATTTTGCAGGCGCATGCTTATGCGGCCAAACATCCCGAAGCGATTGGCAGCGAGTTTAACGGCCAGGCACTCAACACCACGCCGCAAGAGATCGCCAGCGTGCTGAAAACACATACGCACGGACACTATTCGGTGGGGAACGCGTTTGTGAATGAGATCGACGTGTATGCGCGCGATTTAAAGGCGATCAACGTGTTACGACCGGAAACCGATCCGCTATTGTTTGCTAAGGGGATTACCAGCAACGTGCTGGTTTAAATTGAAATCGCGCCGCTACGAATACATGCAGGATTCTGTAGCGGCTCGATTTATCGCGCATTATTTTCAGGCGATTTTCCTGGAGGTTTGCACGGCGCTCGCCAGCTTCAGCGATTCGGCTGGTACCTGATGCGCGAACAGCTGGGTGGTTAAATAACTGCTGCCGCCATCGGCCAGCAACACCACAATGCGCTTGCCACGGTTCTCTGGTCGCGCTGCAACCTGTTGTGCCGCCCACAATACTGCCCCGGACGAATCCCCCACCAGCACGCCCTCGCTCAGCGCCAACTGCCGCGCCGCTTTATACGCCTGCCAGGTTTCCACCGCGATCACTTCATCGTAAACGCGGTGATCGAGATTGGCAGGAATACGCTCAGGCGTCTGGTTGCTGAACGCATGCACGCCGGTGATCTCCAGTGGATCCGGACGCAGTTCGCTCGGCTGTGAACCCACGCCCGGCTCCACGGCGATAACCTGTAATTCCGGATGCTGCTGTTTGAGATAGCGTCCGGTGCCGGAGAGCGTGCCGCCGGTGCCGACGGCGGCGATAAAGATATCCAGCTCGCCGCCGCTGTCGCGCCAGATCTCCGGCCCGGTGGTGCGCTCATGCACCGCCGGATTGGCCGGATTATCCAGCTGCAGCAGGAAGTGCACTTCCGGTTCCGCTGCGGTGACCTGCTCGGCCAGCCATTTGGTGGCGGCGACGAAATCGCCGTTGCTGGCATCGTAAAACGCTTTGAACCCTTCAATGGTGCTGAACGGCACCACTTCGGCACCGTACGCCTGAATAATCTGGCTGCGTTCGATGCTAACGAAATCATTGATATAGACGCGGAACTTATAGCCTTTCGCCGCCGCAATCGCCGCTAACCCAATGCCGGTGTTGCCGCTGGTGGTTTCAACCAGCGTATCGCCGGGCTGAATAATGCCGTTGCGTTCGGCGGCTTCAATCATGCTGAGGGCGATGCGATCTTTCACGCTGTGATTGGGATTAAACAGTTCGAGTTTGGCGACCAAATCGGCCTGAATATCGTGTTGCTGTGCGTAGCGAGACAGGCGCAGCAGCGGCGTGTTGCCAATCAGTTCAGTGATAGAAGCAGAAATTTTTGCAGCCATAATCGACCTCATAAATAGATGAGATGAGCCTGAATGATTGCGCGATAAATCGCGCCGCTACGGATGGGTGCACATACCGGATCGGCGCAATTCATTACGCAATGTATGTCGTTACCATTTCACCGCGCTACGCTGCCATGACAACAGGCGATCGCGCACCAGGAACAGCAGGGAGATCAGCGAAGAGAACAGCAGCGCCATCACAATCAGCGCGGCGTACATATTGGCGTAAGCCGCCCAGCCTTGCGCCCACTGCAGATACCAGCCGAGCCCGGACTTCACGCCCATCATCTCCGCCGCCACCAGCACCGAGAACGACGCGCCCAAACCCATAAACAGGCCGACAAACAAGTGCGGCAGCGCTGCCGGCACCGCCACGCGCAACACGAGGAACAGCGAATTGGCACCGAGCGTGCGCGCCACATCGTAATAACGCGTATCAACGCTGGAAACGCCCGACCAGGTTAGCACCGTCACCGGGAACCAGGTCGCCAGCGCAATCAGAAATACCGCCGCCGAGAAGCTTGACGGGAAGAAGTAGAGCGACAGCGGCAGCAGCGCGGTAGAAGGCACCGGGCCAAGGAAACGCAGAATCGGATGCACCCAATAACCCAAGCCGCGCGACCAGCCAATCGCTACGCCGGTAATAAAGCCAACCACGCTACCGTAGATAAAGCCGAAGGCCAGCAGACGCAGCGAATTGAGCACGCTATCCAGCAGGCGCGGCCAGTCGGTGGCATAGGCTTCGACCAGCGCACGCGGCGGGGCGAAAAACGGCGCGGGCAGCAGCGCCAGTTTGCCGGTGACGGTTTCCCACAAGCCGATCAGCAGCGCCAGTACCATCAGCCACGGACCGCTGCGTTTGAGCGGCGCGAGTAGTGTCAGCCGTGGGAACAGGCCCGAGGCAATCGCCAGCCCGGTGAGAAGCAGCGCGATGGCGGCAAACAGCTCGTGCGTTTCATTGACAAAGCGCGGGGCGGCAAAACCCTGCGGCTTATCCGGCACCGTCACCATCAGCGCGACCAGCGCCCACCACAGCAGGAGCGCACCCCAAACCGCCGGTTGAAGGCGGCGCGGCACATCACGGTTGCGGGCAATCGTCAGGGTTTCACTGGCCATTCTCGTCTCCTTAACTCGACATGTTGCTCATGTGCGCCATGTTGCTGGCGTGCTGATGGGCGGATTCCGCCGGCAACAGCTCCGGCACATAGTGTTCGGCGAAGCGCTGCGCATCGGTATCCGGACGGATCACGTTGATTTTTTTCAGCTCATCGATATAAACCGCCACCTCTTTGCGCAGCTGCACGCCGGTGGAGTGATGACTATGAGTGTGCTCTTTCAGCATCGCGGCGATATCCTCCACCGCGACGGAGCCGGGCACAAACGGCTGGAAGATTTTCGCCGTCTCGTCCGGATGTTCGGCGGTCCACTGCTGCGCATCGACAATCGCCTGAGTGATAGCACGCGCGGTGGCGGGATCGTCACGTACCAGCGAGCCGCGCAGGCCCAGCACGCAGCAGGTGAGGTTGGCGTATTCGCCTTTTAGATTGTTATCAACTTCCACCAGGTTGTGCTGCTTCTTCAGCAGCCAGCCCTGCGGATCGTCGGTAGCCAGCGCCTGTACTTCGCCTTTGCGCAGCGCTTCGCCAAACAGGTCGGGCGGATATTGCAGCCAGTTGACCTGCTTATCGGGATCGATGCCCTGTTTCGCCAGCTGAATGGCGAAGAAGTTGCGAATCGGGCTAGCTTGATCGCTGACCGCCACCGATTTGCCCACCAAATCTTTCACATCGCGGATGCCGCTATTTTGCGGCGCGAGTAAACGCATGCAGCCGCCGTGCGTGCCAACGGTGAGATCCACATCAAAACCCTGCTCCAGCGGTTTCAGCCAGCGCAGCGCCATGCCGATGCCGCCATCGGCCTGGCCGGTGGCAATCGCTTGTAACAGCGCATCGGTGGGACCGCTGAAGTTCACCGGCTCAACATTCAAGCCGTACTTTTTAAAGAAGCCTTGCTTCAGCGCCACCGAAATCGGTGACTGACACACTGCGGTTTGCCCCCAGGCCAGCTTGATGGTTTTGAGGGATTTATCGTCGGCTAACACGTTGCTGCTCAGCAACGGATTCACCGCCATGCCGGCACTAAAAAGACCCAGCCCGCGTAATAACGCGCGGCGGCTCAGAGAGAATTGTTGCAATGCCATCCTGTCTTCCTTGTAGATAAAGTTCACAGGCACTATGGCAAAGGCAATTAGCGCGACCAAATAACAATCCCGCATGACATCATGCAGTTTTTCATTATGAATATTTGCGGATAGGTTTGCCGAAATGGCTATTTCGATGTGGGAAAGGCGAGGCTTATGCTTTATTTCTTAGCAAATCAAGCAGGAGCGAAAATATGGCTACCACTTCGGCGGGCGTTAATATTGCGATTGAGAAGGTGAATCATCACTTCACCTTAGAAGGCGAAGATTTACCGGTGCTGGAGAATATTAATTTGCAGGTAGAGGCCGGTGAATTTGTCGCGCTGCTGGGGCCGTCCGGCTGTGGCAAATCGACGCTGCTGCGTTTGCTGGCCGGCCTCGAACCGCCCGCCAGCGGGTTACTGGCGGAGGAGGGCAAAGCGATAACCGCGCCCGATCCGTCGCGCGTGGTGGTGTTTCAGGATCCCACGCTCTATCCATGGCGCACCGTCTATGACAACGTCGGTCTCGGTTTGCAGATTCGTGGGGAGAGCCGGCCGGTGCGCGAACAGCGCATTAACGCGATGCTGGATCGCGTCGGCCTCAGGCAGTTTGCTCGCGCGTGGCCACATCAGCTTTCGGGCGGTATGGCGCAGCGTGCAGCGCTGGCTCGCGCGCTGGTTAACGTGCCGCGTTTGCTGATCGTGGATGAACCGCTCGGCAAGCTCGATTCCCTGACGCGATTGCGGATGCAGCAGGAGATTGTCGACCTGTGGCAGGAGCAGCAGTTCACCACGCTGATGGTGACGCACGATGTTGAAGAAGCGTTGGTGATGGCGAATCGCGTGGTGGTATTCAGCCCAAGACCGGCGAAAGTGGTGGATGTGATCGAGGTGGATCTGCCGTGGCCGCGCCGTCGCGATGATCCGCAGCTGGTGGCGCTGCGCAGCAGGATATTGGATTTGTTGGGGGCGGATCGGGTAGCTGCGTGATGTGGGTCGCCATTCATGGCGACCTTCTGGCATTTAACCCTGCACGATCCGGCAACCGGCCAAAATATCATCCGCAGGTTGATACTCGCTGGTCTGAATCCCCGTCAATCCAAGCAGGGTGGAGAACAGATTATCCTGAGAATAACTCTGATGCGCCGCTTGTTTATCGACACAGCTTTTACTCACGCCATAACGCTGCTGGTAATCTGGTGACAGCCAAATCAGCATCGGCACATGTTTCTGCACATCCGGTGCAATTGCATACGGCATACCGTGCAAATAAGCACCATTTTCCCCCAACGACTCACCGTGATCCGATAAATACACCAGGCTGGTGGTGTATTGATCCTGATGCGCCTTCAATACATTGATCGCCTTATCGACAATGTAATCAATATACAGAATGGTGTTGTCGTAGGTATTCACCAGCTGCTGTTGCGAACAATCCTGAATTTGATTGGTATCGCAGGTCGGCGTGAATTTTTTAAACTGCGGAGGATAACGGTTGTAATAGGTTGGGCCGTGACTGCCAATGGTATGCAGTACGATCACGCCGTTGCCTTTAAGGTTTTTAATAGAGTCCTCGATACCGTGAAATAATACCTCGTCATAACATTCCCCATCGTGACACATATTCGGCAGATTCAGGCTGGTCATATCCTGATGCGGGACGCGATCGCAGGCACCTTTACAGCCGCCGTCATTATCATTCCACAAAACCTGCACGCCGGCGCGCTGGATAATATCGAGCATGCCTTCCTGATGATCAGCGAGCTGATCGTCATAATGCGCGCGCGGCATATTCGAGAACATGCATGGCAAAGAGACCGCAGTAGCGGTACCGCAGGATTTCGTATTAGGGAAATAAGAGACGTCATCTTTCGCCAGCAACGGCGTGGTTTCGCGACCATAACCATTAAGCTGGAAATTCACCGCGCGCGTGGTTTCACCCACCACCAAAATCGTCAGATTGCGCTTTGCACCCGCCAGCATCTGCGGCTTTTGTTTGGCATCTAAGCCAATTTTCACCAGCGGCAAATTGGCGGTGCGGCTGTGGTGATACCAGGAAAGTGTCGCCACAATGGAGTTCGACGGGCTGAGCGACTTGATCAGCTCTTTTTGGTTACGAAACAGCGAGGCGTAATCCTTATAGAAAAGTGTCGCCACCAGGGCGATGCAGATGACCGACACCACAATTGACGCGGCGCGTTTGGCGATGTTTTTCCACAGAGGTTCGTTATGTTTAATCCGAATCCAGAATACCAAAAGGGCAGCGAGCAGGCCGCTGCCACCCAGCGTGATAATTAACTTAGGCGACAATAAAGCAAAGGACTCGGACGGTGTGGTATCCAGAATATTCACGATCATCGAGCGATCAATAACAATACCGAACGTCCAGATGAAATATTGCGCAGCCGCCGCCACTAATACGAACAGCGCAAGAATAAGCCGGTCAAGCCAAACAAAAGAGGCGAGGGTGGCGATAATATTGATCACGCTAAATGCCACCAGCGGCATTGAGACGAAGACGAATATCGTGCGCAGCGTATCGAGTGGCATTGCTGCAATCACCTGACGATAAAAGGCAATATTCAGGAACACCGCAACATAAATTGAAAATAGCGAAATAAACGTCAGCCGACTTAGCGTCGGTCTTTTGCGCAGCGAAAACGTCATTGGTCCATCCGTAACAGTGAAGATGGCGCCAGATTAAGAAATGAAGGTTAAGTCAACCTTAGGCTGAATCCTGTCAGGCAGATTTATCTTTAGACAGCATCATTGCGGCTGACCGTGGTGAACAATAATTCGCGCAACCAGCGATGCCCGGCATCGCGGTGCGTTCTTTCATGCTACTCCACGGTTTTGGTGAAGCCTGAATCTCCAGCGGCGGCGCGCGCGTCCCATCGCATTCAAAGCCGCATCTGTGACGCCGTGAAAATTCCCGCCGAGATAAGACACCAGCGCGTGATTCTGTGCGCAGAAGTGGTTAACGTGAGATTTCCAGGGTGGGGCAGCGATGATCGTCTGGACGTGCTGCATGCATGGTTGATCGAAGATCTTTCCGATAATCGCGTGCGCCTCCTGACGCAGGAAACTCAAAACGGCAAACCGGCGGTTGAGCCGGCAAAAGCGCAGGCGAACCCGATGATTAACGGCCATCAGGATTGGCGTTTGGTCAAACTTGCCACGCGTGTCCATATTCATCAAACACCTATTGCGCGATAAATCGCGCGGTGATTAGATAATATTACTAACGTAATTTCATCACTTCCTCCTGCGTCAATCCGTTTTAATCCTCTATCTCCTTGAATAGAAGAAATTCGCCACTGAGGTCTAAAGTCATCGGCATTGCTGCCGATACAAACCTGTGAATTTTTTTTATCAATTAGCCTCAACCATTAATCATTGTTTCCTCCGCACGACAGAGGATTTTTCAATCAAGGATTTGATGTGAATTTACCCTTTTCTAAAAAAGCTGCATCCGTGCTGATCGCCGCTTCTCTGACTTCCAGTTGTGCCTCAATGAATGACTTTGCTCGTGATTACGGTACCGCTGCCGGTTGTATCGGCGGTGCCGCACTGGGTGGCGGCATCACTTATCTGGTGACTCACGACGCAAAGAAAGCTCTGGTGGGTGGACTAGCGGGCGGCGTAGCGGGATGCGTGGTCGGAAACGTTTGGCAGAATCGTGAACAGGCGCTGGCTAAAGTCGCCCAGGAAGAAAAAATTCGCATTAGCACTCAGGCGCTTAAGGCGCAGGAGAACAGCAAGCAGGAGCCGGTTGGGATTGTTGCACAAGTTGAGGACGGTACCATGTTCGCCATCGACAGTGCAGAACTGACCAGCAGCGGCATGCGTCAGGTGCAAAAAATTGCCAAAGCGATGAAAGGCGGCCAGCAATCCTCCAGCGATGTTTTGCTGGTGGTGGGACATACGGACGCCACTGGCAACGCCGAACACAATCAGCAACTTTCTGAAGCGCGTGCCCGCAACGTTGGGCTGGTACTGGAGCAAAGCGGCATTAAAGCCAGCCAACTCTATTTCCAGGGCGTGGGTTCCTCACGTCCACTGGCGGATAACGATTCCCTTTCGGGTCGGGCACAAAACCGCCGGGTTGAAATCGTGGCGTTAGCGAATGAAACACTGTTACGCCAGCGTCTGGCGCTGGAAAGCAATAATCCACTGTATTTGCGCCACAGCTCTACTGCTGAAAATACGCTGGCGCGTACTTCAACCGCCAGGGCGGCACCACGTAAAGCGAGCAAGAAGGCTGCGGCAAAAAGCGCTGAAGTAAAAGCGCCGGAAGTGGTGACCCAACCCACTCAAGCCATTGCTGAGAGCAATCCCGTTAACTTTGTCGATTTTGGTGGCAAGCCCACCAGCGCACAGGTTACGGGTCTCGCCAGCAACTTAAAGCCGCTGTCGCAAGGTTTCAGCCTGATTAGTCAGGCGCAGGCCAGCAGTGTCAGCGGTAGCTGTCTCACCGATCTTCCTCGCGTCAGTGGGCTGGCTAAGAATTTAGCCAGCGGTAAGGCGATCGATCAGCATGATACGCGGGAATATCTGCCCAATATGAACGGGCGCGCGTGGGCTGGATTGGTGAATGGCAACCTGGTGACATTGACGCCAGTGTTTGTTCTCAAAGAGGGTGCGGTGGTGACGCAAAACCCACAAGTGCTCATCACGCCAAATTATGCGCAGGGCAACCGCAAGGTGCTACAAGGCATGGCAAGTGTCGCCAACAGTTGGGAAGGTGAAGACAGCATTCTTTACCGCGTCTACATCGCCGATGCCCAGCAACAACCGATCTCGTGCGTCGACCTCTTGCTGCCGAAATCGGGCAAGCCTGCGCAACAAGGACAGCTCTTTTATAGCAATCATCGTCAGCCGTGGCTGGCCAATTACGCTCCTCAGCGTGGATAAACGGATAACACTCTTATGGAAATTTTAGATACCTTAATGCAGGCGATCGCCACCTATCGCTACATCTTCTGGCCGCTTTTCGGGCTATTGGCGCTAACACTTGGCGTGATCAAATGGTGGGATCAAGTTCGTTACTTCTTTTTCAACCTGTTTTGTTCCCTACCGCTCTTTGGCCACATCACCCGTTTGTCGCGTAGCCATGAATCTCGCCGTGCGGGCACCGGCGGACGCATCTGGCATCCGGCTGAAGAAGCGTTGTGTGGCAAGTTTTATCAATTTCATAGCATTTCAAACCGCGATGCCGATTTTTATCTGCGCTGCGTTAACTATCTGAACAAAGTGGATGAGCGGGGCCGCAAACCGACCAGCGTGGTGTTGTGGTTATGCAGTATCGCCCTCGTCATTCTGGAGGCCTTTATCTTTGCGCTGGTACTTTCGCCATTCATTGCCAACAACATCTCTGCGAACCAGGCGGAGCTGTCGGCGATTGTGGTTTCGGTGCTGATTGGTGTGATTTTAGTGCCCGCAACGCATTTAATGGGCACGCAGTTACACAAAAATACGCTGCTGAGTAAAATCCGCTACTGGCATAAAGAAGCGCGTCTGGAAGGCCATGCGCAGGCGTTGGTTAAAGACAACCGCGTCTCACTGGAAAACAGCCGCATTGACGATGATGCGCCTAGCTATTTGCAAATGCTTAACCGAGTGAACCACGGTATTGGCGCAAAACCGCAATATGTACAAACGGTTGTGACGCTGCTGTTGATCTTCACCTTTGCGGTAGGTGCCTATTTCATTCGCGCGGCAACCATTAATGCCGCCGAAACCCAGGCCGTCAATGGCACGCCGTTCAGCCAAACCAGCGCGGCGAGCAACGCTTCACCTTTTGAGTTGCCACAGCAAGCGGTGGAAGATAATCAGCAGGCTGATAAGCAAGCGGCGCAAGAGGTCAGTGACAACCGCGTGTTCGCCTCCAAATTGACCTTCATTATTTTGTCGGTGATTTTCATTGGCGTGCAGATTATCGGTATTTTGATTGGTTATTACCGTTCTCTGGTCGGCATCGAATCGCGCCTGGCGGCGAAATATATTGGTAATTTTAGTAGCTCTGAAGAGTTTGCCGCGTGGTACGCCATGCGCCGTGAG
Source organism: Pantoea endophytica (assembly GCF_002858935.1). Lineage (GTDB taxonomy): Bacteria > Pseudomonadota > Gammaproteobacteria > Enterobacterales > Enterobacteriaceae > Pantoea > Pantoea leporis. The sequence goes on from NZ_PJRT01000005.1 coordinate 443,313, forward strand.
CGCGTAGAGCGTGATGCGCAGGATAAACTGGCATGCTTGCAGAATCGTATGGCGATGCAACGCGCCAGTAGCGCCAGCATTGCACAAACTGATGTTCGGACCTTCGACGATTACGTGCGCGGTAAGCAGCGCGATAAAGCACTGGCCGACGATCAGCATCAGCAATTTAACGCCACACGCGCTACCGTTGCTCCAGAGCGCCCGGTACATCAGCCAGAACCGGCTTTGGTATTTGAACCTACAACGCCAACACCTGCACCGGTGGCACTGGAAACGGCACCTGCTGCTATCGCCGATGAAAAGGCGCGCATTGCGGAGTTGGGCGATTTGACAGCCTTAGATGATGAAGAATTGCGTTTGGTGGCTGAGGATTTGGATCTGTCAATGGAAGCACTGATCAGTCGTCGTAAAGTGCAGCGCGTGCTTAATAAGGCCAGAGGATAATCAGGTGAAGATCAGCAAATGGTGTTTGCTGCTGTTAGCCGGGGTGAGTGCCATGGCGCAGGCTGCGGATCGCAACGATATCCCGAGCTGTTATGACTATGCCAAACTCAGTCAATATCGCCCGGCCAACAGCGGTCGTGAGCTGGTGGTGATTATTGATCAAACGGTTAAAGTGCCGCTGCAGATCAAAAATACCAGTTGGCAGCAGATCATGCGTTTTAGCCAGCCCGGCGATCATGTGGTGCTGTATCAGTTCTCGGCGTTGCTGCAGAACAATTTCATGCAGCGCTTATTTGATGGACGTCTGGAGCCGCTACTCACGGACAAGAAGATCCGCGACAATCAAGGCATGGAGAGTTTGAAGAACCTCGACAAATGCCTGAGTGAGCAAAAGCAATATTTCGCGAGCGCAATGGGTGGGTTGATGTCAAAAAGTTTCGCTGAGAAGGGCGATAACATCGCTAAAAGCGAGATCCTCGATAGCCTGAAACGCATTAGTCACGATCTTGAGCAGGATGAAAACGCCTCACGCACTCTGTTTCTGATCTCCGATATGTTGGAAAACAGCGCTTTTGATAGCTTCTACCGCAATAACGCGCTGCGTTTGCTTTCGCCTGAGAAAGCGTTGCAGCAGGTTAAACAGCAGAATTTGTTAGCGGATTTTGCCGGCGCTAAGGTATTTGTCGCAGGTGCAGGATTGATTGATACCGACGCGAAAAATAATTATCGCTCAGGGAAAATCATTCAGCAACTGGAGATATTCTGGCGCGACTATTTTACTGCGTCGAATGCGGAGTTAGTCAGTTTTGGTGCCCCGGCGTTGAACGTGGATTTGCAATAAGTTGATCAGTACGATGTGTTAAATGCCTCAGTGATAAAACTGAGGCATTTAATAATAAGCGGCGAAATTAGGTCTTAATTATTTATAGGTCACTTAAAAGATTTTATGATTGTTGGCCGATTTAACGCGTACGGAGCCAGTCTGATAAGACAGCATTTGTTGTTATGGATTAAGTGCAATCGTACGCACTTTATCAACACCTTCGCGCGTGCAGGTAACAGACGTTCCTTGCAGCTGAGTAGCCGTGGTGCAGGACGGTTCCATAATCGCACCGCTGAAGCTAATCGTGCCATCAGCGGCCATCGCCGTTTACAGCATCATCAAGCCTGACAGTAAAAACCAATACTTTACACATACGCTATCCTCCAGAATGTCTAAAAGGATTTTCGTCCTCTTATGCTTGAACTTTAGAGGATGAGAAGCAACTTGCGAATAATCTTGGTATTTAGGATGCTGGCAGGGTTATGACGGCGGCTGAACGATGTGTATTGGTTGTTTGTTCATCCGCCCACCGTCTACTTTCATGCAGGCTTATTAGTTTGCTTGAGCGAATAGTGGAAGTAAACTTGGACTAGGAAAGCCTGAAGTAACTTGATAATCCGTCGTGATTTAACCATCGAAGGTAATGTCTGTGTATAATGGCTTAAAAAAAGTGAAGTATGTCAAGTTCAGTGCGATCTGCAAAAAAATGCTTTGCTCAAGGGATGTTACAGGATCTAGGATTATTAGCTTAGATTGGTTAAAAGCAATGTATGTGTTTATATTATTTTTTTAAGGAGATTCTAGCATGTCATCTATAGCCATTTTTAATAATAAAGGCGGGGTGGGAAAATCTACAATGACTTATCACTTGGCTTATGCCTTAGCAGAGTCAGGAAAAAAAACATTGATGATAGATTTAGATCCTCAGTCTAATTTAAGTCTTTTCGTCCTTGACGATGAGCAGATAGAAGAGATTTGGGATGCAGAAGATCCATTCATTGAAGATTATGAGAAAGCAAAATCTGATTCTTCTGATGTTGAATTCAGAAAAATACATAATGCGCCACGATCAATTCATTACATATTGAAACCATCAGAAGATGGTCAGTCAGAAGAACAACAACTGCCACCCAGTATAAGAGTTAATAATAACTTACATTTAATCCCGGGTAGGCTGACATTGCATCTGTTTGAAAACAAACTTTCAAAGCAATGGAGTGAAGCATTTTTGGGGGAACCTCAAGCCCTTCGTGTTATCACAGCCATAAGAAGAATTTGTAAGATTTATACTGAGAAACTCGGCTTTGATGTGATATTGATTGATACATCTCCGATGTCTAGGTATTTTAAATAAAGTAATAATATCAAATTCAGACGGTTTCTTGATTCCTTGCGCTCCTGATATGTTTTCTGGTTATGGAATAAAAAATATAGGGAATGCACTTAAGACATGGAAAAAAGATTTTGATACAATGATGTCATTGCTTCCTAATTCTAAAAAAACGTACCTCCCTAACAAATTTGTAAAGTTAATAGGGTATACAATATATAATGCTAAAAAAAGAGAGGATGCATCCAATCCACTTAAAATAGCTAAAGCACATTATAACTGGGCAGAAAAGCTACCAAATAAAATTTTGGATCATATACCTGAAGAATGCTATGCCCCTATCCATAAAGATACAATAAAGCAATTCATTGGTGGGAATTCCATTATATATGGTCATGCTACAATGCCTGCGAATGCCCAAAAATATAAAAAACCTATGTGGCTTCTTCCATCAAGTGATTCCATTTACGATGCCCAGGATAGAAGCACGATTAATGGAAGAAGGGATGAATATCTCGCTACTCGTCAAGTGTATACATCTTTTGCTAATGAAGTCCTTTTACGCGTAGAGGAGATTAGTAAATGAATATGAAAAATGAAGATATCATTCAAAGTATTAATGAACATATTCATGATTATGAGATATTCTCAGATAGGATTGTATCTTATATCACGAGGGATCCTATTCTTAAAAATAATGTTCACAGCCATAAAAAAAGAACAAAAGACATAGAGCATTTAAATGAAAAAATAACCAGAAAGAATGACAGGCTAAGAGAATTAGGTCATTTGGAAATTAATAAAGATAATGTAATGGATTTGATTACCGATATTGTAGGTATAAGGATACTTCACTTACATCAAGGACAGTTTGATGCTATACACAAACGACTTATGAAGTATGTCGATGATGGCGAGTTGGCTTTATATGAAACTCCCAAAGCTTATACATGGGATCCTGAGTATGCATCATTCTTTAGAGATGAAGGTATAACGACAGAGCAAAAAGAAAGCTTCTATACTAGTGTTCACTATGTTTTCAAAGCTAACACTACAAGTAAAATAACATGCGAGGTTCAAGTTAGAACGTTATTTGAGGAGGTTTGGGGGGAAATTGACCACGCAGTTAACTATCCAAAAGAAAGTGAAAGTATTTTCATTAAGGAACAACTAAAGGTTTTTGCTAGAATTGTTGGTGCAGGCACTCGGATGTCGCACTCAATTTTCAAAATACATGAAAATTAAGTTGGCAATTAAATCAAGTACAGTCTTTGATTGTGCTTGATTTTTCCAATAAATTTTTCGTGTATATGTTGTCATTCATTATTAAAATTAAAATTAAAATCGGAATGTTTTTTATAAGGTCGATTGCGTACCTAACCGGTTGTAGTGAGGCTTCTAAAAAGCAGTCTCTAAAAACAATCCTATCTGAGTTTTTTATGTCTTTTTCTATCAGAAAGCCGCCTCACTTATGCTCTCCCTATAGCATATCGTTAAGTCGCTAACCAAATCCGACTACCACCAAGTGGATAACACCTATACTACAACCCATATTCCCCACACAACAACCCAAATACCCAATCGTTATGCCACGCATTTCTCAGCCAGTAACTTTCCCGCAGTTCGCCCTCTAATTTAAATCCGACTTTTTCCAGCAGCCGACGAGAGGGCGTATTGCCTGCGGTGACGGTGGCGCTCAGGCGTCGGATGCCGCCGTCGCTGAACGCATAGTCACAAATCGCCCGAAGCGACTCGTGCGCATAGCCTTTGCCTTGCGCTTCTGGCGCGAACAGAAAGCCGACTTCGGCGCAGTTATTTTCACGATGGATATAGCCGCTGACGCCGATGCGATTACCTGATTGTTTCTCCCGCACCACCAGACACAGCCAATGCGCGCTGCGAGGCGACCAGCGCGGCAATCTTGCTGTGAAATCAGCGAGAATTTTTTCTTCAGATTTTGCATCGGCGACGTAATGCATGACGTGAGGCGAGAGCTGGAGCTGGCGGAAGAAGTCCCAGTCGTCTTCCGCGATCTGCGAGCAGGTGAGTCTGGGCGTATCGAGATGCAGTTTAGCGGTCACATTTCACCTTCGTTTATGGATGAAAGTGGATCACGTTAAACCAAGTCGCCATAAATGGCGACCCTACAAATGCGCGCGGGGGATCACAACTGGAACCGCAACGCCACACCAAACGCCTGCTCGGCACCAACAATAATCGCCGACTCTTCTTCGCGGAACGGCACATCACCGAGCAGCAGGCTGGCTTTCACTTTGCGCAGATCCGAGGTGCGCAAACTCAATCCGGCCATGCGCGCGCTGCCGTCGTAATCAATCGGCAATCCGGCGAAGCGCTGCGTAACGTATTCCGCGGCGGCAAAGCGTACCGTTGCCACGCCCGCTTTGAGCACAAACGCGCCTTCCTGACAGGCGGTGAGTTTATCGGCACCGAATAAACGGCTGTAGGGCTGAGCAGCGGCGGCGGGATCCTGCGCCACCACCACGAACTCGACGATATCGCTCACGCCATTCGGATGGACGCGCCACGCGTCCTGCCATACCGAATCCGGTGTGTCGTGCTGACAAAAGAAGCTGCGGCCGTTCGCAACCAGCGACGGGCGCAATCGCACGGTGCGGAAGCGTGCTTCCTGCTCGGTGCCGTCCGGCAAAGTAACGGGACGGAAAAAGCTCGCCGGCAGATCGCCGTCGATGTCCTGGCTCTCCAGATAGCGCCACACCGCATCGGCATCCTCAGTTTTCCATACTAATCCGCTGAGGCCAATCGGCGACTGCCACAAATCCTGGCGCAGATTGCCGCGCCCAGGCTCAAACCCCAACAGCTCCAGATAGTTATCTCCAAAAATCGCCAGATGATTACTGGAGCCGAGCGAATGATGGCCGCGCTCGGTCAGCTGAAATCCCAGGCGACGAAACAGCGCGCTGGCGTCATCCAACTGGCTTGCAACATTGATCACCACATGGTCGAGACGTGGAACAGGTACAGAAATCGCCATCGCTTTTCTCCTTGCTCTCATGGTCACGATGCCAGCGCCTGTTGTTGGCGCAGCGTCAGCAGCGCGCGTTGGGCCAGCTCGGTAAAGTAATGCACCGCCGGTTCCAGCATCGCTTCATCCGGAGCGAATCCGGCGTGATGCAGGCCAAATTCACTGGCGCTGCCGATGCTGACGAACGCGCCCGGCAGCTGCTGCAGGTAGAAGGCGAAGTCTTCGCCACCCATCTGCGGCGTGCCGACCTGTGTTTGATAGCCTTGCTCTGCGGCCAGATCCAGCGCGAAATCGGCCCATTGCGGGGTGTTGACCAGCGAAGGCGGACCTTCCTGCCACACCAGCTCCGCCTGTGCGCCAAATCCGGCGGCGATCCCGTTTATCAGCGCTCTCATTTTCTGCGGGATCTGCGCGCGAATCGCCGCGTTGTGGGTGCGCACCGTGCCTTCCAGTTCCACCGTTTGTGGCAGCACGTTCCAGCTATTGCCTGCGGTAAAGCGCGTCACGCTGACTACCAGCGACTCCAGCGAACTGAACACGCGGCTCGGCAGCGTTTGCAGCGCGGTGACGATGTGGCTGCCAATCACGATGCTATCAATGCCTTCATGCGGACGCGCGGCGTGCGCACCTTTGCCGTTGATAGTGATCTGGAAACGATCAACGTTGGCATAATAGGCACCGCCGCGCGTCCGCAGCGTGCCGGTTGGCAGATCCGGCGCGTTATGCAGGCCGAAAATCGCCTGCACCTCTTTCAGCGCGCCCGCCGCCAGCAGCTGTTTCGCGCCGGTAAAAATCTCTTCGGCAGGCTGGAACAGAATGCGCACGCGGCCAGGCAGCTGGGATTCGATGCGTTGCAACTGCTGTGCGACGCCCAGCATCACGCTGCTATGCAGATCGTGGCCGCAGGCGTGCATCACGCCCGGCTGTTGGGAGCGCCATACTTGATCGGTTTGCTCGTCGATGGGCAGGGCGTCGATGTCGGCACGCAGCGCAATCAGCGGTTCACCGTGACCGATTTCTGCCACGACACCGGTTTTCAAATCCAGCGGCAGCAGCTTGACGTTGAGTTCCTGCAACCAGCGGGTAAGGCGCTCGGTGGTGGCAAATTCCTGATCCGACAGTTCGGGATGCTGATGCAGCTCGCGTCGCCAGCGCACCAGCTGTTGATGGGAAAGATCCGTCATGGTCATCCTTGTGTGTGTTCAGGTAAGAAAGGTTCGCCGAGCGTCAGCATCAGGCGATTCGCCCAGGCAAAGAAGGCGGCGGATTGAATCAGGTCCAGCAGCTCCAGCGTGCTGAATCCCTGAGCGCGCAGCGCCTGCAGCTGTTTCAGGCTGGTGGCGGCAGGCGTAATCGATAAGGTAGCAACCAGATCGATCTGCGCCGCCCAGCGCGCCGATTGTCCGTGCGACAGCTCAGCGCCCGGCGCGACATTCAGCAGCTTCTGCACCTCCGGTTCATCTTTCGACAGCTGGCTGGCTTTGCGCGCATGCACCGAGGCGCAGTAGATGCAGCCGTTGACCTTGCTCACCACCGTGGCGGCGAGTTCTCGCTCGGCGCGCGAGAGTCCGCCTGCGGTGTAGAAGATGCCTTTATCGGTTAGCGTGCGCTGCTCGAGCAGCGGCTGATTGCGGCCCAGCAGGCGGAAGTAATCAGAGTCGCTGTGGCCGAATTTCGCCAGCGTTGCCTGCTCTTCAGCGCTAAATTCCTGCAGCGGTTTTGCCGCCAGCCACGGTTCCCAGCCGAGTTCCTGTTGGGTAAAGGCGGTGAGGGCGGTTTTCCCGCTCACGGTGAGCGGCGCATCGTGCCATTTACCGGCCACCGCATGCGGCTGCGACGCCGTCTCTTCACCGTTGAGCAAACGCAAACCCGCAAGCAAGCGGCTCTGGAAGCTGACAAAGGCAATCAGCTGCGCCAGCGTGACGATGCCACGTGGCGACCATCCGGCAGTTTGCAGCGTCTCGATGTGCTGCGGCGCAGCATCGACCGGATGCAAGCTCAGCAGTTCCGCAAACGCCAGACCCGCAGCGAAGCGTGCGTTGTTGGGCTGATCCGGCTGTCGGTAATGCGCTTCGAGACTCGACGCGCCATGCCAGGCCGCGACCTGCGCGGCGAGGGCGAAACGTTCTGCTAACGGCAAATCCTCATCATCCTGTGAAAACAGCACGTCATAGCTGCCTTGCGTGTGCTGGGTGGCGGCGTGACGCTCGGCGCGGGCTTGCGCCAGTTCAGACGCGGGATCGATATCCGCCAGCGCGGCCAGTAAATCAAACGGTTGAGACATGAAATTCTCCTGTTAAGCGTGGCTTAGCGCACGCAGCGCGGGCGCAATATACTCGGCAATCAATTCGATAGAACGCAGAATGTCGGTGTGTGGCGGATCAATGGAGTGCACCTGGAAGCTGATATCGGTGACGCGTTGCAGCGACGTATCGGCCAGCAGCGATTGCCGCACCGTGTCGGCATCGCCGAAGTGCGCATCCAGCTGACGCGCCTGTTCGTCCAGCGTGTTGCCAATCACGTGTCCCGATTCACGGAAATGCTGCGCCTGGCGCTGTAAGCCCGGCTCGGCAAGACGGCGCGCGTAGTCGTTGGAATCGGCCACAAAAGCGGTGCGCGATGCCAGAATGCGCGGCGCAATGCCTGCTGGTAAAGCCGCCAGATAGGCATCAATCATCGGGTTTTGTATCTGGTGGAGTGGCAAATCAGGCTGGCCCGCCGGACGCGGCTGGGTGCGCGACAGCATCAAACCGTGCCCGGCAAGGCCTGCGCGCGCCGCACCTTCCACCGAGAAGGTGGCGATCCACACGCGCTGCGCCAGCGTCGGCGCTGCGGGGTAAAGATGATTCTCCGGGTGGCCCAACGTATCGCCGCGCCAGGCGCTCAGCAGTTGATGCAGATGATCGGCAAACACGCTGGCACGCTGGTCGATAGTGATACCGAACGGCAGAAACGAGGTCGCGGTACCGCCCGATCCTAAACCGACTTCTAGGCGACCGTTGCTCAGCAAATCCAGCACCGCTGCATCTTCGGCGACGCGCAGCGCGTTCTCCATCGCCAGCGTGATGATGCCGGTGCCAAGCCGAATAGTGCGGGTGTGCGCCGCAACGTGGGCCAGAAACAGCAGCGGTGACGGCAAGCCGCCTTCTTTCTCGTGAAAGTGGTGCTGAGCAATCCACGCGCTGTCAAAACCGGTGCGCTCGGCGTGCTGAATCTGTTCAGTTGCCAGGCGATAGCGCTGCTGTGCGGAAGTGTCATCCAGCAGGCGAGTGAAAAAACCAATGCGTTTGCGCGTCATGCAGACTCCTTAATCAGCGGACGGAAAGCGGGTATCGCGTCAATCAGCGATCGGGTATACGGATGCTGCGGCGCGTTAAATAGAGTGACAGTGTCACCTTTCTCCACCACTTCACCGGCGCGCAGCACGGTGACGCTGTGCGCAATGCGGCGCACGGTGGCGAGGTCGTGGGTAATAAACAGATAAGTGAGGCCGAGCTCGCGTTGCAGTTGTTGCAGCAGTTGCAGAATCTGCGCCTGCACCGTGACATCCAGCGCTGAGGTCGCTTCGTCCAGCACCAGAATCGCCGGTTGCAGAATCAGGGCGCGGGCGATGGCTACGCGCTGACGCTGGCCGCCGGACAACTCGCGCGGTTTACGCGTCAGCAGCTCCAGCGGTAACGCCACGCGCTGCGCCACGGCTGCGACGCGTTGCCGGCGCTCGTCGCTGCTGAGTTTCTCAAAGTTACGCAGTGGCTCTTCAATGATGGCGAACAGCGTCTGGCGCGGATCCAGCGAGGCAAACGGGTTCTGATACACAAACTGAATCTTGCGGCGCAGCTGACGTTGCGCTTCGCCGCGCAGCGCGGTGGCATCGATGCCATCGATCACCACGCGGCCGCTATCGGCCTGCTCAAAGCCTAAAAGAATGCGCGCCAGCGTGGTTTTCCCCGAGCCGGATTCGCCGACCAGCGCGTGCGTGGTGCCGCGCGCCACCGTGACGCACACCTCTTTCGCTACCTGCAGCTGCTGCTGGCGACCGAGGGAAAACTGTTTATTGATGCCGGAGAGCTGAATCGCTGGCGACGAGAAGTTGGCATGTGTCGGCACGGACAGCGCGCTGTCGCCCGGATCGGCGTCCTGCAACAGCTGCCGCGTGTAAGCATGCTTAGGCGCGTTGATCACCTGCGCCGCCGGGCCTTGTTCCTGAACTTCGCCATGACGAAATACCAGCAGGCGATCGGCACGTTCTGCCGCCAATGCCAAATCGTGCGTGACAAACAGCACCGCCGTACCGGATTCGCGGCGCAGCACATCCAGCAGATCGAGAATGCGTTTTTGCACCGTGACATCCAGCGCGCTGGTGGGTTCATCGGCAATGATAATCTGCGGACGCAGGGCGAGGGCGATAGCAATCAGCACGCGCTGTTTCATGCCGCCGGAAAGCTGATGCGGGTACTGCGTCAGACGCTGTTCCGGATGGCTCAGCCCCACTTTTTGCAGCAGCTCCAGTACGCGCTGCTGACGTTCGGTTTTGCTGATTTTCAGGTGCAGCTGCAACATTTCACCGACCTGATCGCCAATGGTTTTCACCGGATTGAGCGAGTTGCCCGGATCCTGCGGCACTAAGCTGATGCTGACGCCGCGCAGGCTATCAAGACGTTTAGAAGACCAACCGGCGATATCGGTGCCGTTCAGCACAATTTTGCCGCTGTCCCGGCGGCCGTTTTCTGCCATCAAACCAATAATGGCCTGCGCGGTGGTGGTTTTGCCGGATCCGGATTCACCGACCAGCGCCACCATTTCACCCGGCTGCAACTCGAAGCTGACGTTGTGAACCACCGCGCGCCACTCGCCGCGCTGGCGATAGCTGAGGGTTAAATTTTCAATGGCTAATAACGCGCTCATGCGTCACCTCCGGCCAGTTGACGACTGATGCGGTTGGCGGCCAGCACCACGGCGACCACCACAATGCCGGGGAAGGTGGTGAGCCACCACGCAGTCGCCAGATAGTTACGTCCTTCGGCGATCAATAATCCCCATTCGGGCGTCGGCGGCGGCGTGCCGTAGCCGAGGAAGCTGAGCGTGGATAACGCCAGAATCGCCTGGCCAAACTGCAAGGCGGCGAAGGCGATCACCGCCGTCAGCGAGTTGGGTAAAATATGACGCCACAACACGCGCCAGAAACTGCCGCCGCTGCCGTAAGCCGCTTCGACGAACTCGCTGCGGCGTACGCGGACCACTTCGCCACGCGCCAGGCGGGCAAAGCTGGCAATCGAGGCGATGCCCACCGCCAGCGCGGCGTGCACGGTGCCAAAACCCAGCAGAATCAGAATGCTGAGCGACAGCAGCAGCGAGGGAATCGACAGCAGCACATCCACTAAGCGCATCAGCCAGTTCTCAGTGCGACCGCCCATCGCGCCCGCCAGCACGCCGAGCGTGGTGCCGCCAATCAGCCCCATCGCCACCGCTGCGACCGCCGCCGACAGCGACTGTGACGCACCATAAATAATGCGCGCGTAGAGATCGCGGCCCAGCTGATCGGTGCCGAGCCAGTAAGCGGCCTGCGGCGGCAGACGTTGTGCGCCAGGCACGCCTTCCGTTGGGCTGAAATGGGTAAACAGACCAGGCGCAAATGCCGCCAGCAGCGCCAACAGCATCACGCCCCACGCCAGCCACAAACCTGGCTGGATGTTGAGCACGCGGGACGCACGTGCGTTGCCGTTGCTTTGACGCGCAGTTGAGTAATCGACCAGACTCATCGGTTGCCTCCGGCAATGGATTGCAGACGCGGATCGAACAGCGGCATCAGCGCATCGACCAGCAGGTTAATCAGCACAAACGCCAGTGCCGAGATCATCACCACCGCCTGTAACACCGCGACGTCCTGATTATTCACCGCCTGCTGCGTCAGCTGACCGACGCCGCTTAGGCCAAACACGGTTTCGGTAATCAGCGCACCGGCGATCAGTTCCCCGAGCAGCAAACCGGCAACGTTCAGCACCGGCAGCAGCGCATTGCGCATCACGTGATGCCACAGCACATGGCTTTCGCTGGCGCCTTTAGCGCGCGCGACCGCCACGAACGGCTGGGTAGAAACCTGATCGATGCTGCGCAACAGAATCTGCGCCAGCGGCGCGGAGATTGGGATCGCCACGGTAATCACCGGCAGAATCAAACCCTGTAGCGCCGACGGATTGATCACCGGGATCCAGCGCAGCTGGAAGGAGAACAGCTGAATCAGCGCGATGCCGAGCCAGAAGGTCGGCAGCGAGATAAACAGCGCCGGAATTGATTGCAGCACCGAACGCAGGAAGCGCAGCGCTGGCAAGCGCGATAACGCCGCCAGCGCGAACGCGATAAGGGTTGCCAGCGCAAAGCCGAGCAGCGCCAGTTGCAGCGTGGCGGGCAGGTTGCTGATCAGCTGTTCGCTGACCGGCACGCCCGCCTGCACCGAGTAACCAAAATCGCCGCGCACCATCGCCAGCAGCGTGTGCACGTACTGCTGCCAGAGCGGATTATCCGCGCCGTAAGCCAGTCGCATCTCGGCAATTTGATCCGGGCTAAGGCCCAGATCCGGGTTCTGAAACTTGATCAGCACCGCATCGCCGGGCAGCACCTGCAGCAGAAAGAACGACAGGGTAAACGCGGCCCATAGCACCAAAACGCTTTGACCCACTCTTCGCAGCAGTGAACGTTGCATCATTAACCTGCCTTAGTGTTTTTCCAGCCACGCGCCGTAGAACGACGGACGACCCACGGCTTCAAAATTCACGCCTTTCAGCCACGGCGCACCGGCAAACACCTGCGGTTCTTCAAAGATCGGAATCAGATAGGCCTGATCGAGCAGATAGCGCTGCGCCTCGCCGGTCACCGCCAGGCGTTTCGCCGGATCGACTTCCGAGGAGATCCCCAGCAACAGCGTGTTCAGCTTGTCGTCGCGGAAGTTTTGCACCTTGTCGCTGGAGCCGCCTTTTTGCAGCAGCGCATCACGGTTAGTCGGATAGAACTGGCTCTTCACCACGTCAGGATCGGCGCGTCCCACTTCGGACACCACCAGCGGGGTTTTCAGCGGATCGAGGTTATCCAGCACGCGGCTGCCGGCATCACCGGCTTTCACCGCCAGCGCGACGCCAACCTGACGCCACTGCTGTGCCACCAGCTGCAGCACCTCTTTGTTCTGCGGCTGCGGCAGCGATTCATAAATGGTCAGCGCCAGTTTCTTGCCATCCTTCTCGCGAATGCCGTCGCTGCCCGGTTTCCAGCCCGCTTCATCCAGCAGCTTTTTCGATAACGCCGGATCGAATTTCAGCTTGTCGGCCAGATTGACGTAACCGGCCGCCGAGGTGGCGATCACCGACGTGGCCTGCGGATAGTTCGGTGAGAACAGGGTTTGCACCACTTGCTGAGCGTTGGTGGCGTGCAGCAGCGCCTGACGTACTTTCACATCGCTGACCAGCGGGTTATCCGGGCGGAAGCTGATGCTGTCGTTAACGCCACGCGTGGGTGCAGCGTAAATCGGGAAGTTTTGCTGCTGCGCCTGCTTCTCGTCGTAGGCTTGCACCTGACGAATAAAGTCGGCCTGACCGGCCAGCAGCGCGCCAATACGCACGCTGTCTTCCGGCGTGACGATGAATTTAATGCCGTCGAGATTGGCGGGACCTTGCTGGGCGAGGTTTTTCGGGCCCCATTGATAATCTTTGCGCGCGGTTAAATCGACCTCGCGGCCGAGTTTCTCATCGCTGACCACAAATGGACCGGAACCAATAATATGACGCGCATCGCCGAGTTGGTCGAAGCTACGCTGCAGCGTACTGAGGGAAACCAGGCCTGAACCGATGGTAGCGGTGCCCTGTAAAAAACCGGGAGATGGCTTTTTGAAATAGAATTTCACCGTCTGAGGATCAATAACTTCACTGCGGTCGTAATTATTGATCACTTCGGAAACCGGCAGGCGCTGGGCTTTATTTCCCAGACCGTAAGTATCAAAGTTTTTGGCTACCGCTTTAGCATCTAAGGGCGTGCCATCAGAGAAGGTGACGCCGGGACGAATTTTAAAGGTATATTCGGTTTTATCGGCGTTACTGCTCCAGCTTTCGGCAATCCACGGTTCCACTTTTAAGGTTTCAGGATTCTGCCACGTCAGCTTATCGGTAATTTGATTCAGAATACCGCCATTGGGATAAAAGCCACCGGCGGGTGGATAAAGGTTGGTATGTGCCTGTTGTTCGAGGTAAACCAGCGTGCCGCCTTTGACGGGCGTGTCTGCCGCGTGGGCGCTAAAAATCCCTGATAGCAGGGCCAAACTCAACGCCTGCAAGTGAAAATGCTTAGTCATGGTGTTTCCCTTTTTAATCAATAGCCCGACGGGCGGTTTTCATCATTGAATGCCGCACACGGGAGTTGAACCAAGGAATTGCACTAAGCTTTGCTAAAAAAAATAAATAGGCGTTCTATTCATACGATGGGGCGCCATAAATGGCGTAATGCTTATTAGCTAAGCCATTGGCGATGGCGCTGACCGGTGCCACTTTTGGTCCGGCGGTCCTCGCGCCGCTTACGCGGTACCTTCACTTCGCTCGTCTGCCTGACGGACCGGCGGAGACGGGACGTCCTGTCCCGGCTCCGCCTTTCGCCCGCGTCCTGCGGGCTCTCCTGGCTTCCTCGCTTCGTTCAGCGCTGCGGATTGCCGGCCCAAAAGCGGCCCCGGCCTGCTCCAAACCTTCAGTGCGTGTTGTTGAAAAGGGCACATTTGCCAGAGGCGCTGACGCGTCTGCTGCGGCAAAAGGGCTATCCGCAGCGCTGAGGCTTTTACGTTGGGCCAGGAGCCTCACGCAGGGATGCGTGAGGCAGTTCGGGGCCGGCCAGGACGGCCGATCCCCGAATGATCCGTCGGCACGACGTGAAAGCCGAAGGTACCGCGCTAGCGGTGCGAGGACGGCCCGTGACGCAGTAGATGTGTCAGAGCCCGCAGCAGATTTAAAGCACAATGATTTGACCGGTTGTTACATCACGCCCATTAAACGCGGTAGCCATAGCGATAACGCCGGAATATAGGTAATCAACATCAGCACAATAAACAACACGCCATAGAAAGGCAGCATGGCGGTGACCACTTGCTCAATCTTTTGCTTACTCACGGCGCTGGCGACAAATAATACCGTGCCGACCGGTGGCGTAATTAAACCGATGCCTAAGTTGGTTAGCATTATCATGCCGAAATGCACCGGATCGACGCCGAGTGCGGTGGCTACCGGTAATAGTACCGGCGTCAGAATCAGGATCAGCGGTGCCATATCCATTAGCGTCCCCACCACCAGTAGCAGCAGATTAATGCACATCAAAATCACATACTTGTTACTGGAAAATTGGGTAAAGGCTTCGGTAATAATGGTGGGTAATTGCATAAAGGTCATTACCGCACCAAAACCGGCGGCGAAGGCGATCAACACCATCACAATGGTTACCGTTTTGATGGTACGAAACACCAGGATATGCAATTGCGTCCATTTGAAATCACGATAAATAAACATGGTGACAAAGAACGCCCAGATGCAGGCAATGGCTGCCGATTCCGAGGCGGTGAAAACGCCGGACAGAATTCCGCCGAGAATGATGAAAATGGTGAACAATCCCCAAAACGCATCGAAGAAGATTTTCAACGCCTGCTTGTAAGGGATGCGCTCGCCTTTGGGATAGCCGCGTTTACGCGCAAATCCCAGGCACATTACCATTAAGCAAAAACCCAGTAACAGGCCAGGAATGATGCCGGCGACAAACAACGATGAGATGGTGACAACACCGCCGGTGGCGAGCGAATAAATCACCGAATTGTGGCTGGGCGGGGTTAACACCGCTTGTACCGAGCCGCTGGCCGTTACCGCCGCAGCGAAGTCACGCGGATAGCCTTTCTCCTCCATCTGCGGAATCATCACGGAACCAATCGAGGCGGTATCCGCCACCGAAGAACCCGAAATCGCGCCAAAGAAGGTTGAGGCGACAATATTCACCAGCGACAAACCGCCGCGAATAAAACCAACGAAAATATAGGCAAAGTTGACCAGCCGCCGGGCAATGCCGCCTTCCGCCATAATCGCACCAGCCAAAATGAAGAACGGAATGGTTAACAGTGAAAACTTATTAATGCCGTTGGTAATCTGAATCACCACCGCTTCCAGTGGTAAATCGATCCACCATGCCCCGATAAACGCGCTCAATCCTACGGCAAATGCCACCGGGAAACCCACCAGCAGTAATACCACCAAACTGCCTATCAAAATCAGTGCGTCCATTTTCTTCTCCGCTTAGTGGGTGCCGCCAAGAGTCACGATGGCGCGTTGGCTTTGATCGCCAAAAACCAATCTTTCAATGACAAACAGCAGGGTGAAAATCGCGCCGATTGGGATCGGCAGATACATTTCGCCATAGGTCACCACCGGTAGTGAGGCCAGCGTTTGCACCCACATCGCTTCACACAGGTTGTAACTGGCGCGGAAAATCACCAGACAGGTGATGATCATCAGCGCGTCAGACAACTTGAGCAGCCAGCGCTGATTCACCGGCGAGAGCCGGTCGGTCATCATCGAGACGCAAATATGCGTACCGGCGCGGAACCCGACTGGCGCACCAATAAAGGTAAAGATGATCATGCAAATGATGGCGACCGGTTCTGGCCAGGATAACGCGTCGTTCAGCACATAGCGGGTGAAAATCCCGATGGGAATCACCGTCACCATAATCAACAAGGCAACGGCGGCGATCGCCATGCACAGCAAATAAAGCCCATCCATCAGACGAGAGTATGCAGTCATAATGTTTACCTGATTAAAACGCCACGTAGGCACGTGGCGTGGGGAGGATTACTTCACATCAGCAATTTGTTTCATCAAATCCTGATATTTCCCGCCAAACTGATCGCGCACTGGCTGGGTGGCTTTCATGAAGGTTTCACGATCGGTTTCCTGGAAGGTCACGCCACCGGCTTTCATCTTCTCGATGGATTGTTGGGTGTAAGTTGCCCAGAGCTGACGCTCTTCCTCCTGCGCCTCTTTGCCTAATTTCTTCAGCAACGCCTGGTCGTCAGCCGAGAGGCGATTCCACAACGGTTTAGAGTAGAGAATCATTTCAGGCTGAATGAAGTGGCCGGTGAGGGTGTAGTACTTAGCGACGGGCATATAGTTGTGGGCAACAAAGGTTGGCGGGTTGTTTTCAGTGCCATCCACCACGCCGGTTTGCATGGCGCTAAACACTTCGCTCACGCCCATTGCCACCGGGTTTGCGCCCATGGCTTTTAAGGTCGCCAACGAAATCGCACTGTTTTGCACGCGGATTTTCATACCCTTAAGATCGTCGGGTTTGGCAATCGGCTTTTTGGTGATCATGTTGCGCACACCGGCGTCGGTCCAGCCGAGGAATATCATGCGGGCGTTAGGATCGTTATCGAATTTCTCGACGATATTTTTCCCGATATCACCATCAAGCACCTTGTGCATATGATCCTCATCGCGAAAAACATACGGCAAGGTTAATACGCTGGTTTCTGGCGCGATGGTGGTGACCGGTGCCAGCGAAACACGGATCATGTCAATGGCGCCCAGTTGCACCTGCTGCAGCGTCTGGTCTTCATCGCCGAGTACGCCACCGGCGTAAACCTTCATTTCTAATCGGCCATCAGTGGCTTTTTTTAGCTTCTCGCCCATGTGTTCAAGCGCCACCACGGTGGGATAACCCGCCGGTTGAACTTCGGCCACTTTAATGACCTTGGCAGAAGACACTGCCGGGCAAAACGCTGCCGCAGAGGATAACGAAACGACCAGAAGTAATTTTTTAAACGTCATGCTTTTTCTCCAGCTAAGGGGAGGCAGGAAGGTGCGGCGCATTAATTTGTCGAAGGATGCCGCGTGGTGTCAGCATAGAGAAAATAGTGGCTGGAAAAATAAGGGAATGGCGATTGGATGAATTACGTCACATTTTGAAACGATGTTTTAATAATTTTATATTGAGTGTCACATTTTCAAAACATCACCACAACAATCCATATCCTGTGGGGATAATTATGTGTTTTCAAAGGAGTTTAAACCACATGGTCCAATCTATCTCCCTGATATGCATAAAGTAAATATAGATACGACAATATCATGTTTTACGAATCCGCCTTCTCCGCCACAAACTACTCGCCATATTCATGACGAAAAGGATAAGGCGCATGTCATACCGACTGAGTTTGCTGGATAAATCGCCGATTGCCGACGGAGAGACAGCCAGCCACGCGCTACACCGCACGTTACAGCTGGCGCAGCAGGCGGAAGCCTGGGGCTATCACCGTTTCTGGTTAGCGGAACACCACAATACCGATCGTCTGGCGAGTCCGTCGCCGGAACTGCTGATCGCCTGGATCATCGGCCAGACACAACATATTCGCGTCGGCTCCGGCGGCGTGATGCTGCAACACTACAGCCCTTACAAAGTGGCGGAAAACTTCAACTTGCTGGCGTCCTTAGCGCCGGGCCGCATTGACGTTGGGGTCGGCAAAGCGCCGGGCGGCTTGCCGCTCTCAACGCGTGCGTTGCAGCTCGGTGTGCATCTGCAAGAGAAAGGCAGCTTCGCCGAGCAATTGACGCTGCTGGATAGCTGGTTGCAAGTGCCGCCAGTGGGCGATGAAGAGATTCTGCGCGCTACGCCACAGCCGCCGCGTCCGGCCAATCGCTTCCTGCTGGGTGCCAGCGAAGAGAGCGCCAAACTGGCGGCGGAACTCGGCTGGCAGCTGGTGTTTGCGGCGCATCACAACGGCGATCCGCAACTGATGGAAAAAGTCCTTAACAGCTATCGCCAGCACAGCAACGGCCAGCGCGCGCTGGTGGCGGTGCAAGTGGTGGTGGCGGACTCGCCGGCGGAAGCCGATCTACTGGTGGATAACCTGCGCGTTTATCACGTCAACGTGAAGGATGGCCCCAGCGTTAACGTCGGCAGCGTCGAGCAGGCCGAACGCTACGTGCGTCAGGGCGGTTATACCGATTACGTGATTGAACCGCGCACGCCATCGCTGCTGAAAGGCACCGCCGCGCAGGTGCATGCCAAGCTGGATGCGCTGCATCAGAATTTCGGCATTGAAGAATTCGTGATTGATACGCCGGTGGCTGAAGAGCAGGCGCGCGTGAAATCACTCGAACTGTTGGCCACTCACCGTTTAGTCACCGCATGATTCGCTGCTTCCGGAGGCAGGTATGACGCAATTTAGCGAACATCAGCTGATTGACTGGCGACGTGAGCTGCACAGCTGGCCGGAGTTATCCGGCCGCGAAGTCGAAACCACCGCGCGCCTGCGCCGCTGGTTACAGGACGCCGGTTTGCGTCTGCTGGATTATCCGCTGGAAACCGGCGTAATCGTGGAAGTGGGGCACGGCGACACGTTGATTGCGCTGCGCGCCGATATCGATGCGCTACCGATTCACGAAGCCACCGGACTCACTTACCGCTCGCGCAACAGCGGCGTAATGCATGCCTGCGGCCACGATGTTCACAGCGCGGTGATGCTGGGCGCGGCCTTGCAGCTGAAAGCCGTTGAAGATCAATTGCCGGGGCGCATCCGTATTCTGTTCCAACCGGCGGAAGAGAACGCCACCGGCGCACGCCAGTTGATCAATGCGGGCGTGCTCGACAGTGTGCAGGCGATTTTCGGCATGCACAATGAACCCGGTTTGCCGACCGGCACCTTCGCCACACGCGGCGGCGCGTTTTACGCCAATGCGGATAAATTTATCGTGCGCGTTTCCGGCAAAGGCGCGCATGCCGCGCATCCGGAAGAGGGCGTGGACAGCATTGTGGTCGCCAGCCAGATTATTCAGGCGCTGCAATCGCTCACCAGCCGCAGCTTCAATACGCTGGACAGCTTAGTGCTCAGCGTCACGCGCATCGACGCCGGCAAAACCTGGAACGTGTTGCCCGGCGAGGCCGAATTTGGCGGCACGGTGCGCACCCATGACAAACAGGTGCGCGCGGAGCTGGAGCAGCGCGCCCGCACGCTGGTGGAGAATATCGCCGCCGCCAACGGTGCCAGCGCCACCTTTAGCTGGCATCCCGGTCCGCCGGTGCTGGAGAACGATGCGCGCTGGGCGCAGTTTGCCAGCAATGTGGCGCAGCAGGTGGGCTACCGCGTGCAGACCGCTGAGTTACATCTCGGCGGCGAAGATTTCGCTTACTACTTACAGCAGATCCCCGGCGCGTTTGTCAGCATTGGCAGCGCGAGCGAATTTGGTCTGCATCATGGCGGCTTCAATCCTGATGAAGCGCTGATTGCCCCCGCTGCACACTACTTTACGCAACTGGCTCAGCAAGCGTTGCAGCACCTCAACGCGCGATGTCGTGACGCCATTCTGAACTAACGCGATTCACCCTTTAATTCCGGTTCTGTACGGCGACAGGCATGTCGCCGTCAGGCTGCGCCTTGGCAAAAGAGAGAACATTATGACTGCAAGACAACTGCGATTGGGCACCATTCTGCATGGCGCGTCCGGCAATATGTCCGCGTGGCGTCATCCGGCGGCACTGGCCGATGCCAGCATCAATTTTGATTACGCCAAACATATTGCGCGCAAGGCGGAAGCGGGCAAGCTGGATTTCCTGTTTGTTGCCGATGGCCTGTTTATTAATGAAAAATCGATTCCCCACTTCCTCAATCGCTTCGAGCCGCTGACCTTGCTGTCGGCGCTGGCGGGCGTTACCGAGCATCTTGGTTTGGTCGGCACGGTTTCCACCTCATACAGCGAGCCGTTCACCGTGGCGCGGCAGTTTTCCAGCCTCGATCATCTGAGCGGCGGTCGTGCGGGCTGGAACGTGGTGACCTCGCCGCTGGAAGGTTCGGCGAAGAACTTCTCGCGCCAGCAGCATCCGGAACACGCGCTGCGCTACCGCATCGCTGATGAGTATCTGCAAGTCGTGAAAGGGCTGTGGGATTCGTGGGAAGGCGACGCTTTCGTGCGTAATAAAGAGAGCGGCCAGTTCTTTGATCCTGAGAAGCTGCACACGCTGAATCACCACGGCGATTTCTTCCAGGTGCAAGGGCCGCTGAATATCGAACGCACGCCGCAAGGACGTCCGGTGGTGTTTCAGGCGGGCGCATCGGAAGATGGCCGCAAGCTGGCCGCTAAACACGCCGACGCCATCTTTACCCATCAGCCGACGCGCGAAGAGGCGCAGGCGTTCTACCGCGATGTGAAAAAACAGCTGGTGGCGAATGGCCGCGAACCGGGCGATCTGCACATTTTCCAGGGCGTCGGTGTGATTGTTGGCGACAGTGCGGAAGATGTGGAGCAGCAGTATCAAACCACCGCCGCGCTGGTTTCCATCAAAGATGCGCTCAACTATCTCGGTCGCTTCTTCGATCATCACGACTTCTCACAATATCCGCTGGATGAGCCGTTCCCGGAACTCGGCGATATCGGGCAAAACAGCTTCCGCAGCACCACCGACGAAATCAAACGTAAGGCGCGCGAGCATGGCCACACGCTGCGCCAGGCGGCGCTGGAAGCCGCGACGCCGCGTCCGCTGTTCCACGGCACGCCAGAGCAGGTAGCCGACGGTTTGCAGCTGTGGTTTGAGAGCGAAGCGACCGATGGCTTCATCATTCAGGGCGGCACACCAGATACATTCGAACGCTTTGTCGATCGCGTGGTACCGATTCTGCAAGCGCGCGGTTTGACCCGCAGCGAATACCCCGGAACCACGCTGCGCGCCAGCTTTGGTCTGAAAGATCCGGTTAACCAATACACACAAAAATAAAACTCGAGAATAAACGCTATGCAGAAAAAATCCCTTATTGCGCTGTTGTTGCTGGGCATGAGCAGCGCCGTATTCGCCGAAGATGTGGCGGTTAACGGTCAAAACATCAGTGTTGAAGCCAACAAAACGCCGATCAATACCGCGAAAAATGACGCCGCAGTGGCGCAGATCCCGGCTGGACATCGCTTTGCCGTGCCGGGTTCGTTCACCGTAGCGGTCGCCGCGCTGAATTCGCCGCCATTAACTGTATTCAGTGATGACAACAAAACCCTGCTCGGCAGCGAAGTGGATATCGCCCGCTTAGTCGCCGACAGCCTGGGTCTGAAACTCAACGTGGTGCCAACTTCATGGGAAGACTGGCCGCTGGGCGTGGCATCGGGCAAATACGATGCGGCGATCAGTAACGTGACCGTCACTAAAGAGCGCAAAGAGCGCTTCGATTTCGCCACCTATCGCAAAGATTCACTCGGTTTTTACGTCAAATCCAGCAGTCCAATTAAGTCGCTGACCAAAGCCGAAGATATTGCCGGACTGCGTATTATCGTCGGCTCTGGCACCAATCAGGAATCGATCCTGCTGGCCTGGGATAAAGAGAATCAGGCCAAAGGGTTGAAGCCGTTTACGCCGGTGTATACCAAAGACGATGCGGCCCAAACGCTGGCGCTGCAGTCAGGCCGCGCCGATGCCTACTTTGGTCCGAACGTAATTGGCGCCTGGAAAGCGGCGCTGACCAAGCAGACGCGTTTGGTTGGCAGCGTCGATGGCGGCTGGCCGAAAGCGGCGCACATCGCGGTGACAGTGAAGAAAGATGGCGGTTTAGTGCAGCCGATCAACACCGCGCTGAATGGCGTGATCAAAAACGGCGATTACGACAAGGTGCTGAAGCGCTGGGGTGAAGGCGTGGAGCGTATCGACAGTTCAGAGATCAATCCGGCCGGATTGGGCGATTAAGGAGGCCGCATGAGCGAGCAACTGTTCCGCGAAGTATCACCGGAAGCGCCTGAGCTGCAACCGATTTTGACCGGACTGTTTGGTGAATATACCGCGCGCTACGGCGCGTTCTTCACCAGCCAAAAAGAGGTGGAGCTGACCGAATGGTATTTACCGCCGCGCGGGCTGTTTATCGTGCTGGAGCGTGACGGCGAGATCATCGCGATGGGCGCGTATAAACCCTACGACGAGGTGACCGCTGAGTTTAAACGCATCTGGACGCGCAGCGATCTGCGTCGTCAGGGATTGGCACTGCTAATCCTGCAGGAACTGGAGCGCCGTGCGCTGCGTGCGGGCTATCAGCGCGTGTTTCTCACCACCGGTTTCCGCCAGCCGGAAGCGGTGAAGTTGTATATCGGCCACGGTTATCAGCCGCAGTTTGAGCTGCTGGAGGATATGGAGGTCTACAGCCAGCCGCCACACGATGGACGCTTGCGCTTCCTGAAAGTGATTGATGTACATAGCGTGGCGCAGGCCAGCTAAGGAGTTGTAATGCGTAATGAACCACAACGTTTAACCGTGGTGCCGGCGCGATATCCGGCACGTACCGTCGGCGCGATTGTCGCGTTGTTTATTCTGGCCAGCGTGATTGATTCGGTTGCGTTCAATCCGCGCTGGGAATGGGGCGTGTTCGCCAAATGGTTTTTTGATCCGGTGATCCTCAGCGGTTTGGGGCAAACGCTGCTGCTGACGCTGTTTGGCACCATACTCAGCCTGATTTTTGGCGGTTTGCTGGCGCTGGCGCGTCTCTCGTCATCCTGGCTGCTGAGTACGCTGGCGTTTGGCTATATCTGGCTGTTCCGCTCGCTGCCGCTGATCGTGGTGCTGATCATCCTCTACAACTTCTCCTATCTGTACGACACGTTGTCGCTCGGCATTCCGTTTACCGCGCTGTCGTGGGGCCATTTCCAGACCATCAACGTGCTCGGCCAGTTCCCGGCGGCGGTGATTGGTTTGACGCTGGTGCAGAGCGCTTATAGTGCTGAGATCATTCGCGGCGGCTTTTTGGGTGTCGATCACGGCCAGTTTGAAGCGGCTTCGGCGCTGGGATTATCCTCCACGCGCCGTACCTTCCGCATCATTCTGCCGCAGGCGCTGCGCGCGATTATTCCTACCACTTTTAATGAAATCATCAGCCTCGCCAAAGGCACCTCAATGGTTTACGTGCTGGCGATGCCGGAACTGTTTTACACCATTCAGATGATCTACAACCGCACACAGCAGGTGATTCCGCTGCTGATGGTCGGCGCGGCCTGGTATCTGATCATCACCACCATTCTGTCACTGCTGCAGCACAGCGTTGAGCGCTGGCTGGCGCGCAGTGTCACCCGTGAACCGCAGCCGTCGCGCTGGCGTCAATGGCGTAACCGCAGCGCCAAACCTGCAACCGAGGAGCTTTCCCATGTCCGAAGCCATTGATTACCGCAATCTGCATACCGCTGGCGCCATTAGCATTACCGGCGTGAGCAAGTCGTTCGGCAAACTGAAAGCGCTGGATGATGTGTCACTGGAGCTGGAACCGGGATCGGTGACGGTGATTCTCGGGCCGTCTGGCTCGGGCAAATCGACGCTGCTGCGCACCATTAACCATCTGGAGCGCGTTGATGAAGGCTATATCCAGATCGATGGTGATTACATCGGTTATCAGCGTCGCGGCGACAAGCTGTATGAGCTGAAAGAGCAGGCAATTCTGCGTCAGCGCATCAACGTTGGCTACGTGTTCCAGAACTTCAATCTGTTCCCGCATCTGACGGTGCTGGAGAATCTAATTGAAGCGCCGATTGCGCATCGTCAACTGTCACGCCATGAAGCGATTGATCGTGCGGGTGAATTGCTGGATGTGGTTGGCCTGCGTCACAAAGCCGATGCCTGGCCGCGCCATTTGTCGGGCGGCCAGCAGCAGCGTATCGCGATTGCGCGTGCCTTGATGCTCAATCCGCGCGTGATGCTGTTTGATGAACCGACGTCAGCGCTCGATCCCGAGCTGGTGGGTGAAGTGCTGGATGTGATCAAAAAGCTGGCGCGTTCCGGCACCACGCTGGTGATTGTCACGCACGAAGTCGGTTTTGCGCGTGAAGTGGCGGACAACGTGGTGTTTATGGTCGATGGACGCATTGTTGAGCAGGGCAGCAGTAATCAGGTACTGAATCAGCCGCGCCACGAGCGCACCAAACGTTTTCTGGCGCGGGTACTTTAATGGAACGAGTGATTATTGCGGCGTTGCTGATAGTGATGTCAGGCGCGCCAGCCATCGCAGCAGAAACGCTGGATGCCAAAAACAACGAAACGCCGATCAATATAGCCGCGAATCCCCAGGCTATCGCGAAAATTCCGGCGGGTTTTCACTTTGTGAATCCGGGTTATTTGACCGTCGCCACTACGGCGATGAACTCGCCGCCGATCGGTTTGTGGGCGTCGGATAATAAAACGCTGATCGGCAGCGATCCGGATATTGCGCGTCTGCTGGCGGACAGTTTGGGCTTAAAGCTGAAGCTGGTGCCAGCCGCGTGGGAAGATTGGCCGCTGGGTATTACCGCTGGACGGTATGACGTGGCGATGTTCAATATTGCCGTCACCGAAGAGCGCAAAAAGAAGTTCGATTTCGCCACCTATCGCGCGGATAACCACGCCTTTGCGGTGAAAACCAACAGCGCGATAACCGCGATTAAGGGCCGCGAAGATGTGGCGGGTAAGCGCATCATTGTGGGTTCGGGCACCAATCAGGAGCGGATTTTACTCAGCTGGGATGAGAAGAACCGCGCGCAGGGCTTAGCGCCGGTGCAGCCGATCTATCTCAACGATGATGCGGCGGCCACGCTGGCGCTGCTTTCGGGACGTGCGGATGCAACGTTTGGCCCTCAATCATTGGCAGCATGGAAAGTCGCTTCGCGCGGGCAGACCAAAATCGTCGGCCACGGCCCGTTCCGCGCTTGGGTAGCGGTGACCACTAAAAAAGGTAATGGATTGGATGTGGCACTGCAGCAGGCAATTAATGGCGCGATTGCCAGCGGCGAGTACAAACAAGTATTGGCACGCTGGGGCGAACAGGAAGAGGCGGTGGAAACCTCGCAGGTAAATCCGCCGGGGATTGTTTACCAGTAATTTTCTGTTCTGCTTAATTTTGCGAGAAAGCTCACGATGTGAAAGTTGTGAGCTTTTTTTTATTTCATTGGGTTTTAGGTCGGCCCACATTAAATTGTCGGTAGATTGTTACTTGCTCAGTTAATTGATTATCTTCTTTGTTTTTTTGACAGTTATTTTTATTTTCTTATTCAAACCACTAATGTTTTTGAAAAAAACCGGTGTTAAGATGTTCAGGGTTTTGGGCCAGTGCGGTGTTTAACGTTTACCATTGCAAAAGGGAGTTTGATTATATGGCCTACCGTCAACCTGCATTACCCAATCAAAAATGAAAACGATTGGGGTGAAATAATGTTAGCTGAACCGTTAAATAAAAGTGTTATCAATTATGCGTGCCGTCAACGTAAATGCAAACAAGGCGGACAACCACCGAGCGGAGGTAAAGGAATGCAAGAGCGTGTTAAAAGTCTGGAAGACAATGTTACCGTATTGGTTTCTGACGTAGCGGTGATTAAGTCAAACTATGCCACGAAACAGGATGTCGAAGCGGTCAAAGCGGATGTAGCGGTAATCAAGTCAAATTATGCGACTAAAGAGGATGTGGCTGCCGTGAAAGCGGATGTAGCGGTGATCAAGTCTAATTACGCTACCAGGGAGGATGTTACGGCGATAAAGGTCGATTTATATAAAGCAATGATTACACAAACCAAATGGATGGTGACTACCCAATTTGTAACCTTAGGAGCGGGTCTTTCACTTGCGAAACTGCTGTTTTAGTTAATATTTCGTGTGCCGGTCGCCATAAATGGCGACCCTGCAAAACAGGAGATTATATTTTGGCTTTCTTGATCCATACCTGCGCATCTGCGGGCGGCAGCGGGCGGGCGAAATGGTAGCCCTGAAACAGATGGCAGCCTTTATCGCGCAGGTAGGTGAAATACTCCTCACTCTCGATGCCTTCAGCCAGCACATTCAGACCCATTTCACGCGATAACTCGATGGTTTTCTGCACCACAATCGCCGATGACTCATTTTTAAAAATCTGCATGATTAATGATTTATCAATCTTAATATCATCAATGGCAAAATCACTGATCGATTTAAGCGATGAATAGCCGACGCCAAAGTCATCAATCGCCCATTTAACACCTAATTGGCTAAAATGGCTGATTACGTCGCCAATACGCTTCTGGTCGTAGACAAAGGTGGTTTCAGTAATTTCAAACTTGAGGCGTTCGGGGCGGATTTTATAATGTGACAGCGATAACAAGGTATCCTGGGTGAAATCGCGGTGTATTAACTGCAGCGGACTGATGTTAACAGAAAACACCAAATCACTAAGGTGCTGACCGCGATCCCATTCGGCGATTTGCTGTAAGGTGTGTTCCATCACCCACTTGCCAATGTCGATAATCAAGCCACTTTTTTCGGCCACTGGAATAAACACTTCGGGTGAGATAAAGCCTTTAACAGGATGCTTCCAGCGCAGCAGGGCTTCAAATCCAATCAGCTTTTTATTGCTGTCGACTTGTGGCTGGTAATAGAGCTCCAGCTGATTCTTTTCGATGGCTTGTGAAAGTTCGCGTTTGATCAAATCGGTTTCGGAGTAGTTGCCGCGCAGCGTGAATGCCGTCAACAACAGCGCGATCATTGGCACTGCACAGTTGACGATATAAAAGCCGGATTCATGCGGAATATTGAGCTTAAACGCGCTATGTTGCCAGGTTAATCCTGTCGAGATAAAAAACAGATAAACCACCAGGCAGATTAACGGGAATATTTTACTTAAGTAAGGTGTTTGCTGGCGTAATACCAATGCTGAGCCGACGGTTAATGCCACCAGATAATTGTACTCTGAGTGTTTTTCTACTCTGTGGTCATTATCCAGCAGAAACAACAGCATTATGATCAGTAACAAAGCATGCACGATGATGTAGAGATGTTTGTTCAGCTTGTCACGGAATGCCGCAATGACAATATAAAATCCCATCGCGGTGCTCAGGCAATATAAGGCGGAAACACCATTTTCTCCCTTAATGAAATTCGTCGCTACCATATAAAAACCCGCCAGGATACTGGAAAATCCAGCAATGAGCAGAGTTAAGCGCAATTTTTTTTCTGGGTTATCACCCTGCAAAATGAAGGGTAAATCTTTTAGCATGGAATATCTGGAGCTAAAATAAGAAATCATCTGAGGTTCTCATTTTTACTGTCATATTTATTAAATTGAATCGCATAATTATTCTAGATTCTTGCATCGATAAAGTCATAATTTTGTTTTCTCCTATCAGAGATTGTTCCTACCCAGTGCCCGGTAGGCGCGCTAGAATCAACGACCAACGGAAAGGCTTTCACAAAGCTTAAACTCACCTTCAACATACTGATTGCAATGAAAATACGATTCCTGTCTGCCAATGAACTAAAGCTGGCCGAGGTGCGTACCATCCTTGAGCCGGTCGGTGTCGAAGTGCTGCCCATCGCACGCCGTATTGAAGAGATTCAGACTGAAAATGAGGTTGAACTGGTGCGCGACAAGCTCACCAAAGCGTTCTCTATTATTGGTCGTCCGCTGTTTGTCGAACACACCGGGCTCTATCTGGATGGCCTGAACGGCTTACCGGCCGGATTGACGCGCATCTTCTGGAGCCGCCTGAATGCCGAGCGCTTCACCAAACTGGTGAACGGTTTAGATAGCGCCTGCGTCACGGCAAAAACCGTGCTTGGCTATTGCGATGGGCAAAAAATGTATCAGTTCGAAGGCGAACTGCGCGGCACCATCGCCACCGAGCCTGCTGGTCCACGCGAATTTCAATGGGACTGCGTGTTTATCCCGGAAGGGCACACGCAAACTTTCGCCGAAATGGGCGAGCTGAAAAATGAGATTTCGATGCGTCGCCTGGCGCTGGATCGCTTCGCAACCTTTTTGAAAACATCGCGGGGATTGGCATGAAACCCGAGCTAAAACGCGCCTACGACGCCGGTAAACTGATCCTTTTCGCCGGTGCAGGCATTTCACGCAATCTTGGCCTGCCGGAATGGCATGAGCTGATTGCGCACCTGGCTAAAGAGCTGGGCTACGACCCAAAAATCTTCAATACCTACGGCACGCATCTGTCGCTGGCGGAGTATTACAAGCAGCGTAAAGGCTCGCTGGGACCGCTGCGCAGCTGGATGGATCGCGAATGGCATCGTCCGGATATTGACGTGCGCAGTTCTGAAATCCATACCATGATCACCCAAGGCAATTTCTCACGCATCTACACCACCAATTACGATCGCTGGCTTGAAATGGCGCATGAGGCGCACAACGTGCCTTACAGTAAAGTAGCGAACGCGGCAGATTTGGTGTCGTTGACTGAAGATAAGCGCCACATCATCAAACTGCATGGTGATTTCGACGACGATACGTCAATTGTGCTGGATGAAAGCAGCTACTTTGAACGCCTCTATTTTGATTCGCCGCTGGATATCAAACTCACGCACGACGTCATGGGCAACTCGGTGTTGTTTGTGGGCTACAGCATCAGCGATTTCAATATTCGTCTGTTATTCTACCGCCTGACAAAAATGTGGGGCCGAACCGGATTGGCCACCGCGCGTCCTAAATCGTACCTGTTCACCAACCGCAATAACCCGGTGGCAAAAGAGGTATTAGGGCAGTGGGGCATTGAGATGATCGTCTCTGAAGAGGACGATCCGCGCAAAGCGTTGGCGCTGTTCCTGGAAGAATTACTGGCTTAACAGCAGAAAGTCATTGCCTGGAAAAGTTTGATCAGAATATACTGTATATAAATACAGTTAATCGAGGTGCATCATGGCAGTCGAAACCAAATATGTTGTAGTCAGAAAGGGTGAAGAAAAGATGACGTTTGCCAATAAAAAAGACGCGGATGCCTGGGACAAAATGCTCGATATGGCAGACGCCTTTACCGATTGGCTACAGCAACATCAGCCAGAGTTGGGTGAAGCGCAGGCCGAAGCATTGGGTCTGCTGTTGGCTGAACAGAAAGACGCGGTGCAGCATATCCTGCGCACCAGCAAGCTGCCGGATATTGTAAAGGCAGAAGAAGTTGCGCAAGCGCCTGAAGCCGCTGCGGAAACCGAGAGCGAAGCGGAAGCGGTAGCGCCGGAAAAGAAAGTCCGCGCGGTTAAAGCGGCGTAAGCCGTTTTGTCAGGTGCGCATTGATGCGCACCTGGTTACTCATCAATGTTTAATCTGGTAGCGCGTGCTGCGCCCGCCGCCGGGTAATTTCTCCAGACAACCTTTCGCCAGCAGTTCTGTCAGATGTCGCGTCGCCGTGGCTTTACTCACTTTCGCCACCTTCTGATACTGGCCGGCGCTTATGCCTGCGTTAAATCCCTGTTCACCGCCATCCAGTAAGCGATTCAGCACGCGGGTTTGCTCCGCACTCAGCTCAGCAGCATTGTGCATTAACCAGAAGCGCGCTTTGTTTTGCGTGCGCGTGACGGTTTCCAGCGCGCGCTCAAGGCTGTCATTCAGCACATCACAAAACCACAGCAGCCAATCGGTGACGTCCAGCGCACCGCGCTGCGTCTGCTGCAGGATGCGGTAATAATCGGCACGTTGCGCCAGAATCGATGCGGACATGGCATACAAGCGGATGCTCTGGCTATCCGCTTGCGCCAGCGCCAAATCGGTCAGGGCGCGGGTGATGCGTCCATTACCGTCATCAAACGGGTGCAGCGTAACGAACCACAGATGGCACAGCGCGGCGCGCAACAGCGGATCGAGCAGCGGATCCGCGCGGCTGTGATTAAACCACGCGATAAATTCTTCAAGCTGTGCCTCCAGCCCGGCGCGCGGCGGCGCTTCGAAATGTACTGTTGGCCGATCGATACGCCCCGAAACGACCTGCATCGGTTCATCACCGCGCAGCGTGCCGACATTCAGTCGCTTGATGGTCCATTCGCTTGCGGGGAATAACCAGCGATGCCACTGGCATAAACGCGCCAACGTGAGTTCCTGATCGCGTTGCGTGATGGCATCCATCATCATGGTTGCCAAACCTTCGGAACGTTCGGAAACCGGGTAAGGCTGATCGAGCGAAACGCCTAAACGGCGGGCAAGGGACGATCGTACCGACTGCGCGTTGACGCGCTCATCTTCAATCGCTGAGGAAGAGAGGATATTGCTGAGTAGCGTATCCAGCGTTTGTTGATCGCTGTTATCTTGCACGCTAGCGCGGCCCAGCAAGACGCCGCGCTGCTGCTGCAGCTGGCGCAGGCGCGGCAGTAATTTCTCTTCCTGCCAGCGAAACTGCGGCCAATCGGGCTGCTGCCAAATCCACATCATAAAGTCACTCCTGAATCGCATGAGCTGAATAGAACGGCTATTCGGCTCATATGGTGAGCTGAATAATAGTCTGTAATCGGCTCATTGACCAGCTGAGCTTGCAGGCATCTGGCGCTGAGCTAATGTCGGTGACCATCAATGGCAATCCACCGGAGTTTGGCACCTTGCCATCAAGTTCTACCGACGCGCGCCGATAGAGTGTTCAAAGGGATGCACGCGCACAGGGAGTGGTTCTGAATACCGAAAAGTGTCAACTCCAGGAGCGCCATAATGGCCAAACACGCATCACCTAAGAAAACAATGAGCACCCGCACGCAGATGCTGCTGACGGGCGCCTTAACCATCACACTCGGCTTTGCCGTAACCATCGGCGTGCTGAGCTGGCAATCCAGTAACGAACAAAAGTCGCTGGCCGAAAGCTATCTGCAGCAGATTGCACAAAGCCAGGCGCTGCAAATTCAGCATGAACTTAGCTACGCGCGCGATGTGGCGCATAACCTCGGCCACAGCTTGATCTCACTGCCAGCGGCGGGCATTCAGGACCGTAAAGTTGCTGATAAGCTGATGGAATCGGCGCTGCGCGATAATCCCGATTACCTGTCGATCTCGGTGATCTTCGAAGAGAATGCCTTCGACGGACGTGACGCGGAGTTCGCCACCCAAGCCAATGCGGCACCGAAAGGTCGCTACGCCTTCTTCGTTGATCGCGATCAAACCGGCAATTTTAACCTGCATCCGCTGACCTCGATCTTCACGCCAGGGCAGGGCGATTACTATCTGCTGCCGCAAAAAAGTCAGAAAGATATGCTGATTGAACCTTACAGCTACGCCTACAACGGCGTGCCGACGCTGCTGACTTCGGTAGCGGCGCCGATTGTGAGCCAGGGCAAACTGTGGGGCGTGGTGACGTCCGATATTTCGCTGGCGTCGCTGCAGGAAAAGGTCAACAAAATCAAACCGTGGGATGGCAGCGGCTATGCGATGTTGCTCTCCAGCGCGGGTAATGTGGTCTCTTATCCGGATAAAAGCCAGACCAGCAAGCCGTGGAAAGGTGACACCCATAACTTCAGCAGCAGCGTGATGGAACATCATGATGCGTTGCTGGGTGAAGATGCGCTGGTAACCTGGCAGCCGGTGGTGATTGGTAATAGCGATCAGAAATGGTATCTCGGCGTGGTTGCGCCGGTCAGCCAGGTGATGGCGGCGGCGCATCGTCAACTTATTAACGCGGTGATCCTGATGATCATCAGCATTCTGGTGGTGTGTACGCTGCTTGGCATGCTGTTCAGCCGCAAAGTGCTGAAGCCGATTGGTGGCGAACCGCTGGAAGCCGCGACCATCGCGCTGGCCGTCGCCGATGGCAAACTCGATAACGTCATCACGTTGAAAGGGCGCGATAACAGCAGCTTGTTCTATGCGCTGCATACCATGCAAAATCAGCTGCGCGATATCGTGGGACAGATTCAGGATGCCAGTTCGTCGGTGCGTCAGGGCGCGGGTGAAATCGCCAGCGGCAACCTCAATCTCGCCTCGCGTACCGAGCAGCAAGCTGCCGCGCTGGAGCAAACGGCCGCCAGCATGGAGCAGATCACTGCTACGGTGAAACACAACGCCACCAACGCGCATCAGGCGACAACGCTCACCGACAACGCCACGCACATTGCCAGCCGTGGTGAAACGCTGGTGGGCGAAGTGGTGCAAACCATGGCGCAAATTGACGACAGCGCGAAGAAAATTGGCGACATCACCGCCATCATCAATAGCATCGCCTTCCAGACCAATATTCTGGCGCTTAACGCCGCAGTAGAAGCGGCGCGTGCCGGAGAACAAGGACGCGGCTTTGCCGTGGTGGCGTCGGAAGTCCGTAATCTGGCCCAACGCAGCGCCAATGCGGTGAAAGATATCGGCGCGCTGATTGAAGAATCCACGCAGCGCGTCGGCAGCGGCGTGCAGCTGGTGCAGGATGCGGGCAAGACCATGCAGGAGATGACGCAGGCGGTGAATTCGGTGCGCACCATTATCGGTGAAATCGTGATTGCTTCCGATGAGCAGGCGCGCGGCATCAGCCAGGTGACCATCGCGGTCAACGAGATGGACAGCACCACGCAGCAGAACGCCGCTCTGGTGCAGGAGATGTCTGCCGCCGCCAGTTCGCTGGAAGATCAGGCCTCGCAGCTGGCGAACACCGTTGGGCGTTTCCAGCTGAGTTAATCGAGCCTCAGCTAAGAACGCGCTGAGCGTGGCACGCCGTTTTTCTCTGAATAACGGCTGCCTATCCACCAGGTGATCAGCGCCGCCAGGGCAATTGCGCCTAGCACGGCAAACGCACTGCGATAGGAATAGGCTGCGGCAATGTTTCCCGCCAACGCGGGACTCATTGCCGCGCCGACGCCCTGCATGAGCATGATAAAACCCTGACCCGCATTGGTATGTCCGCTGCCCTCAAGCACCTTCACGATATAACCCGGCACCGCCACGCCCAGCAGACCCGCCGCTACGCCATCCAGAATCTGTACCGGAATCATGAAATAAGCGCCGTCAAAAGCGGAGGCAATCAACGCACGTAATGGCAGCACCAGCAGCGCCGCCGTGATCAGCACGGGGTAGCCAAAACGCGGTGCGTGACGTGCAGCATACAGCGCCATGGGAATCATCACACATTGTGAAATAACCACCGTGGCGGCAGCATAAAGTCCAGGGCTGATGGCTGCGTTGTGCGCTGCCGCCACCCGCAGGCTCAGCATAGGTAATAGCGCGGCATTGCCAAGATGGAAGAGTAACAGCGTGACTCCCGTGATAATGACGGCAGGATTACGGGCAATCTGATAAAGACGCGGGACGTTGCTGGCCGATTCGCTGCCAGAAAGCCCGCGCGCGGCAAGGTTATCGATGTCGTTATGACGAATAGCCAGCACGGCTGCACCTGCGCACAGCGCCATCGTCGTCATGAGTACAAACACCGCACCCGTTCCCCACAACCACACTGAAGCACCCGCAATAATGGCGGCTGTCATATTTCCGCCGTGGTTGAAGGCTTCATTTCTCCCCATTTGATGGCTGAATCCTTGCGGACCGGCCAGGCCAAGGGTAATACCCGTCAACATCGGCGCGATGAGCGCGGCGGAAAGGCCAGTCACAATCTGCGATAAAACCACGATCCATCCCTGATGGAAATACCACAGCAGCAAGGTGGATAGGGTGATCAGGAGTGAACCGATGAGCAACAACGATCGTTTATGGCGAGTAGCGTCTGTGGCTAAACCCGCCGGCAGGGTGGCAACCAGACCTGCAAGGCCACCGGCGGTCATCACCCAGCCAATATCTCCTGCATTCCAGTGGCGTTCTGTCAGAAATATGCCGAGAAAAGGCCCAAGACCATCTCGTACGTCAGCCATAAAAAAGTTAACCAGACACAGAGCCTGAAGCGAACGCAGTGGCATAGGAATCCTTAGCAAGTAATCGGAACGGGACGAACGTAATCATGGCAGGAAAACGGCAATTTTCCTGCTGTGATGGGCGTTAATTATGTTGCCGGGTACCAAACCGCTGCCGATACTGGCCGGGCGTGACGCCGGTGAGTTTGCGGAAAATTTTGCGGAAAGCGGAAGGGTCGCTGTAGCCGATCTCCCAGGCGATCTGATCGACCGAACGATTACTCAGCTCTAGCGCGTCGCGCGCTTTCATAATGCGTACCTGCTGCAAATAATCCGTTGGCCGCAGGCCGGTCGCTTTCTGGAAATGGCGCAGAAAAGTACGTGGCGTCATGCTTGCCAGCGCCGACATGCTCTCAATGCTGTGATGCTCGGCAACATGGGCATGAAGATGATGCTGCGCGCGCAGAATTTGGCTATCGCCGTGATCGAAATTGGGGATAAATGCCGAATAGGTGCTTTGCTCGCGTCGCGGCGGGTCGATCAGTAAAAAGCGTGAGGTCGCCAGCATGGTGCCGGTGCCGAGCACTTTTTCGATCAGCGTTAAACCCAAATCGGTCCACGCCAAAATCCCACCGGCGGTAATAATGTCGCCATCGTCAATCACCATATTTTCCACCGCGACGTCTACCGAAGGAAAACGCTCCGACAGCGTCTGCGCAAAGGCCCAGTGCGTGGTGGCGCGACGGTGATCGATTAGTCCGGTTTCGGCCAGCACAAAGGCACCGGCGCACACCGAACAGAGCGTTACGCCTGCGTCATAAAGCTCACTCATCCAGTCGGCGGGCACCTTCATGGGCACCATTTTCGCTGGCACCACCAGACTTGGCGGCGCAATCACGTGGCTCAGGCGATGTGCTGTATCGGGATGGCTATCCCAGACGCAAACCATGTGATCGCTGTGCGCATCGATCTGCCAATGTGAAACACGAATCGTCCGCTTACGCTCTTCACCCGATATATTCTCGGCCCATTCCGCAGCAATCCTGAACATATCGGTTAAGCCATATATCGCCGCGAGTTGGCAATCGGGATAGATCACCAAGCCAATCTCCGCGACAACGCTGCTTTCGTCAGTTTTTTTCATTTGTCAGTTACGGCCCTTAATGTGTCATATTTGACAATATTAGCCGCTGCCGCTTTCCATAACAATAAGCCCATCGAACGCAGACAATCACATACAGAGGACTTACTCATGAGCAACGGCATCATCACCACTCAAGACGGTACCAAAATTTTTTACAAAGACTGGGGCCCAGAAAACGCCCAACCGGTAGTGTTTCATCACGGCTGGCCGTTAAGCGCCGATGACTGGGATAACCAAATGTTGTTCTTCCTGGCACAAGGTTATCGCGTTATCGCCCACGACCGTCGCGGCCACGGACGTTCCGACCAAACCGCTAGCGGCAACGATATGACCACTTACGCCGCTGACGTGGCAGAACTGGCCAAAGCGCTGGACCTGCGCAACGCCATCCATATCGGTCACTCTACAGGTGGCGGCGAAGTGGCGCGTTATGTGGCGCATGCCGAAAAAGGTCGCGTGGCGAAAGCGGTGTTGATGGGCGCCGTGCCACCAATCATGTTGCAAACCGCCGCCAATCCAGAAGGTTTGCCGAAAGAGGTGTTTGATGGTTTCCGCTCGGCGCTGGCCGCTAACCGCGCGCAGTTCTTTATCGATGTGCCAGCGGGGCCGTTCTACGGCTTTAACCGTCCGGGTGCGAAAGTGAGCCAGGGTTTGATCGATAACTGGTGGCGTCAGGGCATGGCGGGCGGCGCTAAGGCGCAGTACGACTGTATCGCTGCGTTCTCGGAAACCGATTTTACCGAAGATTTAAAAGCGATCACGGTGCCGGTATTGGTGCTGCACGGGGAAG
Source organism: Pantoea endophytica (assembly GCF_002858935.1). Taxonomy (GTDB): domain Bacteria; phylum Pseudomonadota; class Gammaproteobacteria; order Enterobacterales; family Enterobacteriaceae; genus Pantoea; species Pantoea leporis. The sequence goes on from NZ_PJRT01000005.1 coordinate 479,381, forward strand.
ACGATCAGGTGGTGCCGATTAATGATTCGGCGCATAAGGCGATTAAGCTGCTGAAACAGGGCACGCTGAAAACCTACCCAGGCTTGTCGCACGGTATGTTCGCGACGCATCCTGAGCAGATTAATCCTGATTTGTTGGCGTTTGCGAAAGCGTAAATTACCGAGTTCACGAATCGTAGCGGCGCAATTATTTGCGCGATAAATCGCGCCGCTACGAGATATTCAATATTTTTATTTTATTCGTTATTTTCCGTCATTTTGCGGTAAGCGGCGGGTGTAATGCCTGTCACCCGGCTGAACGCCCGCCGCATCACGTCAGCGCCGGAAAATCCGCACTGCAATGCCAGCGTTTTAGCGGGCAGCGATTTTTGTTCCAGCAGCTGTTTTGCTTTCGCCACGCGCTCGCGCTCCAGCCATTGTCCCGGCGTCATCCCCAATTCATTGCGGAACAATCGCGTCAGATGCCTTTCACTGATCGCCATATGTTCGGCCATCATCACCACGGTTTTAACTTCCGCCAGATGCGAAATCACCCAACGCTGTAACTCCTGCAACGCCGAACGGCCGCTCAACGACGCGCTGTCGCTGCGCATAAAATGCGTCTGATTGACCGGACGACGGAAAAACATCACCAAATGCGCGGCAATCTCAATCGCGACTTCACGCCCAAGATCCTCTTCCACCAGGCGCAGCGCCAGATCCAGCCCAGACGTGACCCCCGCGGCGGTACGCACTCGCCCATCTGCAACGCACAACGCATCGGCATCTACGGTGATCTCCGGATAGCGTGAAGCCAGCAAAGCGGCGCTTTCCCAGTGCGTGGTGACGCGTTTTCCGGCCAGCAATCCGGTGCGCGCCAGCAGCAACGCGCCGCTGCACACCGAGCCGAAACGCTGGCTGCGCTGGCATAAACCGCTCAGCGCATGCAGCAGGTTGTCATCGGCAGCAAAATTTTCTATGCCCGGCGCGCCGGCGATCAGAAAGGTGTGCGGCGCATAGTTCTGCGTTTCAGCCAGCTGCATATCGGCGCTCAGCCGCACGCCGGATGATGCGTGAATCTCACCGCCCTCAACCGCGATAATGCGTGGCGTGTAAATCTGGCGCTGCAGCAGACGGTTGGCTTCGGCAAACACATCCAGCGGGCCGGAAACGTCGAGTAACTGCACGCCCGGCACCGCCAGAATCGCTATTTCATGACGCATTCATTTCCTCATGTCGCAAAACATCACAATGTCTTTAATCGTCTGTATTGGGTGCTTTAAGACTTTTAGCCTGCGCTCTATGGTTGAAAAAGACAACCAACAGGAGAGAAAAAATGAGCGTGAACATTACCGGCATCCGCATCCCGGACAGCAAAATGGCCCGTGAAGCGACAGAGTTTGTGCGCGATACCGAATCAGAGTTGCTGTTTAACCACTCCAGCCGCGTCTTTTACTGGGGCGCGCTAGCGGGGCAGCAGCGTGGAGTTAACGTCGATCGCGAGCTGCTGTATATCGGCTGCATGTTCCATGACATCGGCCTGACGCACGAACACTGCAGCTGCGATAAGCGTTTTGAAGTAGATAGCGCCAATGCCGCGCGGGCATTTTTGCAGGGCTACGGCATCGCCAGCAGCGATATAGACAAAGTGTGGACCGCGATTGCACTGCACACCACGCCGGGAATCCCGGAGTTTATGGCACCAGAAATAGCGCTGGTTACCGCTGGCGTGGAGATGGACGTGCTGGGCATCGGTTATGAAAAGTTCGCGGAAGAGGAGATTGTCGCCGTGACGGCGAACTATCCGCGCCCGGCGGCGTTCAAGGAGGCGATCATTCAGGCCTTTTACGATGGCATCCGGCATAAACCGGATACCACCTTTGGCAATGTAAAAGCTGATGTGATTAAGGATAAAGAGCCGGATTTCTCACCGCTCAATTTCTGTCGCGTTATCCGTCAGTCTCGCTGGCCGGGCTGAGTGAGGTTTTCGCCCGGCTGTTCGCAGCCGGGAAACCCTGCTTAGCACGCAGCGCAATTCTCAACGCGACCAACAGCAATAGCAGAATCGCCCACGGAAAAGATTGGGAGCCGACATGTTCCAGCAACATTCCGCCGGTCAAACCGCCGAGGGCGATAGCGCTGTTCCAAGTGACGACATTCATGGAGAGCGCGACATCGGCATATTCGCCGGCGGCATCTGCCAGAGCCGTTTGCAGCAGCGTCGCGGCGCCGCCGAAGGTGAGTCCCCAAACGGCTATGCCCGCATAGATCACGGCGGGTGTTGGCGTACTCAGACCAAAAATCACCGACACCGCAGCAAAGATGGAGAGTGACAGCAGCACCGCTTTGCGCAGATGCGTATCAATGATCTTACCGGTGATGAATATTCCCCCCAATGCCGCCATACCAAAGATCAGCAGCACCACATCCACGCGATGCGCCAGACCGGCTGAAGCAATGAACGGTGCAATGTAGGTATAGAGAATGTTATGCGCCAGCATCCAGGTCAGCACCACACCCAGCACGGCACCTACGCCGGGGAGGCGTAACACTGCGCCGAGCGGCATTTTTTGCGTAGCAGATTGGCCGGGATAGTTCGGCACGGCCAGCAGAATCCAGCCGATAAGAATGAGAGAGAGACCCGACATGGCGGCAAATGTCAGACGCCATCCCAGCAACGAACCCATCCATGTGCCTGCCGGAACACCGAGTGAAAGAGCTATTGGCGTGCCCACCATGGCGAGCGCCAATGCACGTCCCTGCAGCGATGGAACCACCATTCTTCGCGCATAGCCCGCAATCAGACTCCACGCCAAACCGGCTGACGCACCAGCAAAAAATCGCGCTATTAAGATGATGACAACGTCAGAAGAGACGGCGGTAAGAGTGTTAAACAGCAGAAATCCACACACGGTGCTCAGCAGCACAACCCGGCGCGACCAGCTTCGGGTCAGCAATGTGAGCGGAATCGCGGCCAGTAGCGAACCGGCTGCATAGGCGGTAACCCATTGACCGGCCAGCGAGGGGGAAATATTAAGCCCCTGACTGATTTGTGGCAGCAATCCGGCGGGTATGGTTTCAGTCAGGATGCAGATAAAACCTGCCATTGCGAGCGCCAAAAGCGCCAGGATGGGCAGCCGTTGGGCTTCTTCGTGCTTAAACGTTGAATTCATTATTTAGCCTTCTCTTGATTTGCAACAGCGCCGCGAAGCGCCATGGATATATGTATCGATCGGTATTTATATTGCGGAGGCGAGCTGTGCGTTGTCAATGAATTCTGTATCGATTAGTATAAATGGCGGAGGATGTGATGATGAGAACAGGCAGACCAAGACAATTTGACCGGGATGAAGCGGTGATCAAAGCGATGCACCTTTTCTGGGAAAACGGCTATGAATCAACCTCGCTGGCGCAGCTCAAAGCCTCAATAGGCAAAGGCATCACCGCGCCAAGCTTCTACGCCGCGTTTGGATCGAAAGAGGCACTCTTTGCTGAAGCCGTGAACTGTTATTTGCAAACCCATGCTCAGGTCACGGAAGCTTTGTGGGATACCCGCGTGCCCGCTCGGCAGGCGCTGGAAACCGCGCTGCTCAACTCCGCCAGAATGCAGTACGATCCTGCGCATCCGCGTGGATGCATGGTGGCGCTAAGCGTGATGTCTTCATGTTCTGAAGAAAATCGCCACGTGCTTAAACCGCTTGAAGCATCGCGCATGCGCACCCGTGAAGGGATAAAGCATTGCGTTGAAAGAGGGATTGGCAGCGGTGAGTTGCGGGATGAGGAGGAGACGCTTTCGCTGGCGGTCAGCTTCAACAGTTTTATGCTGGGGATCTCAACGCTAGCGCGCGATGACGTTCCTCTCCACGAAGTTGAGCGCGGAATCGCACAGATGATGAGATTGTGGGATGCCTCGCGGGCACTCCCACAATCTTAAGTGCGTTACGGTTTGCGCTGCAGCGTAATGCGGGTCAACTCTGAGGGGCGGCCCAAACGCACCGCCATGCCAGGCCAGAGCGCGGTGCCATTGTTGACGTAGAGCTGCATGCCGTCGACCTGATACAAACCCGACACGAAACCCGCGTTGGGTTTGGCAAATAGGCGATCGAAGCCAACAATCAGGCCGCCGTGCGTGTGGCCAGACAGCTGTAGATCGATGTTTTTCAATGCGTTTTGCCGGGCGTTGCGCGGCTGGTGGTCGAGCAAGATCACCGGAGCGTCTTCCGGCGCACCGGCCAGCGCCAGTTCCAAATTGGGGCCAACTGCGCCACGTCGTGCTGCTGACGTATCCGGCATGCCGGCGATCACCAGCTCGGCGTTATCGCGCTTAATCACCGTATGGCGATTGAGTAACGGCTCCAGACCTAGCGACGCCAGATGTGCGGTCCAGCGCTCCTGCTCAAAGAAATATTCGTGATTGCCGGTGATGGCGAAAACGCCATCGCGGGCGTGTAATCCGCGCAGCGGTTCGACGTCCGCACGACGGTTCTGCAGCGTACCGTCAATCACATCGCCAGTGACCAGAATCAAGTCAACGTCCAGCGTCATGGCTTTTTGCACTAGCGCGCGCGTCCATTTCTCATTAAAAAGTTTGGTGATGTGCATGTCCGTTAACTGCAACAGTTGATAGCCTTCGAATTCGCGCGGAAGGTTGTCGATTTCGATGGTCACATCTTTGATCGGCGGAACGCGGATAGCCTGATAAACGCCAACCGTGGCCAGAATCAAGGCAAACGCCGCCGCCACATAACGCACCGCGGGTACGATTTCGAACGGATGGCGGAACAACAGCGAAACCAGCGCCACTCCATCAATCACAAACTGCGTCAGCGCGAGGAATAAAACGGCGCTGAAACCCCAGTTGAACAGGATGACGATGGCGCGCGGCATTTCCGGCGAGAACATGCTGCCAGAGGTAAAACGGCTCACCAGCAGATATTGCGAAGCCAGCAACACCAGCAGAGAAAGGATGATTTTTAACAGCAAGGGCATGGCTAACGGGAACAAAAATCGGGCGATCACATACCAGCTCGGTATGCTGAAAATCAGATGGAACATCATTCACTTCCCTGGTTTAAGGGCACTGATTTAGCGCAAGAAATCTATACGCAGTGTAGACGTAACTGATTACTATCATGGCTTCGCACGTACTTTTTTAGGCGCAATACACCACGGAGGATGCATGCAACGCCAGCAGCTGTTCGACTACATCATTCAGCACTATCAGGTAGAACCCGATTATCCGTGGAAAAAGCACAGTGAATATGCGGTGCTGCGTCATCCGCGGCACCGCAAATGGTTTGCGCTGGTGTTCCCGCTGGAGAGTCACAAACTCGGTTTACCGGATGGGCCGGTAATTGATGTGATGAACATCAAAGCGCGACCTGAACTGATTGGGTCGCTGCGCCAGTTGGCCGGCGTTTATCCGGCTTACCACATGAACAAAGAGCATTGGCTGAGCATCACGCTGGAGAACGGCTTACCGGATAGCGAGATTCTGGCGTTGCTGGATGACAGCTTCAGTCTGACGTTTTAGCGCCCGAGCGGCGCGCAGGCATCATGCGCACTAACGTATTGTCTTTGAACAGATAATGGTGCGCCAGCGCGGCCACGGCATGAATGCCGATCAGCCAGTATCCGTAAGGCGCGAGGGTTTCATGCCAGTCCGCAATCATGTCGGCGAAATCCGGATCCGGATCGCCACTCACCGGCATCGGAATGCCAAAAATCCACCAGGTGCGGCCCATATAGAAGCGCGACAAAATGCCCAGCGTGGGTAAGACAATGAAAAACACGTAGATCGCCAGATGCATCAGATGCGCCAGGCCGGTTTGCCAGTGCGGCGGCTTGGGCAAAATCGCCGGGCTGCGATGGCGGAAACGCAGCAGGATGCGTGACAGCATAATCACCAGCACACAACTTCCTGCGCTGAAGTGACCAATAATCATGGCAAAGCCTTGCCACGAACCGCGCGTCGCCAGTCCACGAAATTCCATGGTGCAATACGCAGTGACGACCAACAGGAAGGTCAACCAGTGAAGAAAAATCTGCGATGGGGCGTATTTATTGCTCATTTTTAATCCGTAAAAAGGCCTGGCGGGACGGTTACTTTAATGGAAAATGCGCTGAATGAATTCATTATTTGACACATCAGCAACAGCGTTTTTACCTTTCCGCTTCTGTTGCCACCAACAATTGACTCAGCAAGGTTTTCAGCTGCGCTTGCTGCGCTGCATCCAGCGTTTCCAGCAGGCTATTTTGCGTTTGCGTGTGTACCAGCAGGGCTTGCTCGATCTTCGCTAATCCTTCTTCAGTCAGCGCCACCAGCATGCTGCGCTTATCGTCGGGATCGGCAACGCGCACAATCGACCCCACTTCTTCCAGCCGATTGAGGCGATTGGTCATCGCGCCCGATGTCACCAGCAATGATTTATACAGCTGGGTCGGCGATAAGCGATAGGGCGCACCCGCGCGCCGCAGCGTCGCCAGCACATCAAACTCGCCATCGCGAAATCCAAACGGTGCCAGCGCTTCAGCGCGCGTTTTCGCCAGATGTTTCATGATACGCAGCATGCGACCAAATACCGCCATCGACGATGCATCCAGCTCCGGCATCGCGCTGGCCCACTGTTCAACTACAAAATCGACGTGATCGGTCAAATTGATTTCTCCTGATGCTGTTGTTGCCTGTTTGCACAATCCGTAGCGGCGCGATTCATCGCGCAATAAATTGCGCCGCTACGGATTGTGCGGTGATTAATATTCGCCATCTCATCCCCATTTGTTGCTTTGTGCGCATGGGCTGTTGCTGCTGCGAAAATTATCTTAACGTTAAGATACTTTTAATGAGCATGGAGATGCAAAGTGAATCGTACTTTACCTGCGGTTGGGATGTTTGCCTTACTGGTTTTTGTTATCGCACTGAATTTGCGGCCGATTATGGCGGCGATGGGACCGCTCTTTCCACTCCTGCAGCGCGACGCGCAGCTCAGCGCCACGCAGCTTAGCCTGCTGACCACGTTGCCGGTCATCATGATGGGATTGGCGGCGATGGCCGGGCCGCTGCTGTTGTGCCGGCTCGGCGAAGTACGCGGTATCGCTGCCGGATTGCTGTTGCTGGCGCTGGCGAGCGTCGCGCGTGGGTTCGAGCAATCTGCCACAGCGTTGATTACCAGCGCGCTGGTGGCGGGTTGCGGAATCGGATTGATTCAGGCCTTAATGCCAGCGCAGATCAAACGTCACTTTGGTGCGAAAGCAGGCACGCTGATGGCGCTCTTCACCACCGGGATTATGGCGGGCGCAGCGATTGCCGCCGCCAGCGCCGCACCATTGGCGAAATCGCAAGGTTTAGCGTTAACGCTGGCAATTCCTGTTGTCCCCGCAGTCATCGCGCTGTTGCTGTGGTTGACGTTTTCACGCGGCGTAACGCCAATGCAAAGCAGCCAGGCTCCACGCACTGCTCGCTCACCGCGTGCCTGGCTGTTGATGATCTTCTTTGGCATTGGCACCGGCGCGTACACCTTGGTGCTGGCGTGGCTGCCGCCATTTTACATGCAGCACGGCTGGCAACCTGAACAAAGTGGCTATGTGCTGGGCGCGCTCACGCTGACGGAAGTTGCCGCGGGTTTTGTGCTGTCGGCGTTGATTCATCGCTTCCGCGATCGTCGCCGTCCGTTGCTGGTGGTGTTAACTTTGATTCTGCTGGGCTTGATCAGTCTGCTGTGGCTTGGTGGGGCGCAGGCGTGGTTGCCTACATTGCTGCTCGGATTAGGCATTGGCGCGCTGTTCCCGCTCTCGCTGATCGTCACGCTCGATCACGCGCACACGCCGGAAGAAGCGGGCGCATTGCTATCCTTCGTGCAGGGCGGCGGTTATTTGCTGGCGGCGTTGATGCCGCTGATCGCTGGCATCGTGCGTGACCGCGCCGCCTCGCTCGATAGCGCGTGGATAATCATGAGCGTAGGCATTATGTTGCTGATGGTGATGGCGCTGCGGTTTAAAACGCAGCGATAAACGCACGGCACAGAATGTGATAAAACGTGGGGCAATTTTTAACGCAGGGCCGTCATTTTTGACGGCCTGGCAAACCAAGGAGCAACCATGTCGCCACAAGTGGGAATCGGCGTTTTAATTTTCCGCGATGGAAAACTGTTATTAGGGCAACGCAAAGGCAGCCACGGCGCGGGCGACTGGTCTGCGCCGGGCGGGCATCTGGAGTTTGGCGAATCGCCGGAAGCCTGCGCGCGTCGCGAAGTGCTGGAAGAAACCGGCTTACAGCTTGGTGAACTGCAAAACGGCGCGTTCGTTAGCGATGTGTTTCCCGAGGTCAACAAGCACTACATTACGCTACTGATGGTGGCGCAGGACGCAATCGGTGAACCACAACTGATGGAGCCTGAAAAGTGCCACGGTTGGCAATGGTTCGTACCAGACAATCTGCCGCAACCGCTGTTTGCGCCGCTGCGCACATGGATGGCACGCGACGGATTGGCGGCGCTGCAGGCGTTGGCTACAGGGCGATAATCGCCTCGATCTCAATCTTTAAATCCGGCGAGAAAAGTTGACTAATTTGTACCAGCGAACTCGCCGGAAGATGTTCGCCATAATGTTTAAACAGCACGCCGCGTAAGGCGTTGATCTCATCGAATGAGGTGATAAAAATCGTCACCTTAATTAGCTTTTCCAGCGAACTCTTTTCTTCAGCCGCGATGGTATGCAACTGCTGGAATATAGTTTCTGCTTGTGTAGCGATATCGGCCTGCTGCGCTGGCGTACCGAAAGCGGTCAAGCCAGAGACATATAAAGTTTCATTGTGCTTTACCGCGTGCACATAAGGCGCTTTGACTTCACCCAATTGCGGATAGTTTTTACGCATCAGCATCTGCTTCTCCTTAAACAATGTTTAGAACCATCACCGTAACATCTTCATGAGCAATCTCGCGCTGCTCCACATCCTGCCAGCCGAAGCGGCGATACAGGGCTTGTTGATCCGGTGTATACAGCCACAACGCGGTGATCCCACGCTGACGCGCTTCGGTAATTAAGCGCGTCACCAGGCCACTCGCCAACCCTTTTCCACGGTGTGTTGCGGCAGTAATGACTTCGCCGAGCCAAAACTCGCGCTCGGCGATATCGTGCAGTTCGTAATGGATAATGCTGGCGATCGCCATCAATTCGCCGTCGCTTGTGGTGGCCACCAGCGTCAGCGTTTTGGCCTCGACGGCATTGCGCGCCTGTAATCGCTGCTCAATCACTGCCGCATCGCGCCAGTTGGGGAAATCTGACCATTCTTGATGCAGCATTTGCGTCACCGCATCCAAAAACTGTGGCTGTTGTGCCAGCAGGCTGATGTGCATTCCGATTCCTAAAAGGTGGCGGGCGAGAGTGACAACATAGCGATTAGTGATTGATATTGCCAAGCAAACTGCGTTCAATAATAGCGCCGGGCATCATCTGCTGAATACCTTGCTCCAGCATATCGCCCGCATGTTGCAATGCTTCGAGTGGCATCGCCGGTAATCGCTCCAGCACAAACCACATCTGCGTTTGCTCAATACTGAGACGCGTGCGCACACCTTGTCGCCAGTTCCAGCGACGACAGGTTACGCCTGCGTCATCCCGCCACACCACTTCGCCAGGTTCGGGAGATTCATGGCTCAAGACGCCTTCTTTATAGACATCGAAGGGTTCGCTGCCATCGGCGCGCGTCAGCCGCGGGTTGCCCACGTAAGCGGCCACATTCTCACCACCAACCGGAATGGCGAAACGAATGCTCACCGCATTGTAGAGATCCACGATTGGATCGATGGCTGCCATTGATCCGTCGCGCTGCACGCGCTTGCGCAAGGCATCTGCCGAACAGGGCGTGCGTTTCGGTTTGGCACCAAAATGTTTGAACATTTCCGCCCATTGCGTCAGATGTGCTTCTGCCCAGGGAAAATCATCCTGCAGCATATCGAGACAAGCTTGTACGAGGGCTTCTTTACCAACTTGCGGACGCAACACTGGCGCAGCCTGAACTAAAATGCTGAGCGCGGTAAAGTCAGGCGCTAAGGCAGAAACGGAAGGATCGATTGACGGGCTTAAGGCGAACATAACATAATCCTGTAATGACTAATTTATTCCATGATAGTGACCGATGAAGACAAAAGTCAATAAATTGACCGAAGCAGGTTCTGATATCGACTATGTCAGCGCCGCCGTTTCAGCCAGCGTCAAAAGTTTCCGCCAACAGCAAAAACTGTCGCTGGATGAGCTCTCGCGCCGCGCGGGCGTCAGTAAAGGCATGTTAGTTGAGATTGAAAAAGGCAGCGCGAATCCCAGCATCGCCATTTTGTGCAAAGTGGCGGCAGCGCTGGGAATATCGGTGGCCGATATTGTGAATGTCACCGCCGATCCGCTGGCGCATCTGGTTGCTGAAGAGGACATTCCAATACTTTGGCAAGGGGACAAGGGCGGTACGGCGCGTTTGCTGGCGGGCACGCAAGGCCCGGATATGATCGAGCTATGGCGTTGGGAGATGTTCCCCGGCGAACAGTTCGCCTCGCCGGGCCATCCGCAGCGCACTTACGAACTGCTGCATGTCGAGCAAGGTGAACTTACGTTGACGGTTGATGAACAGCAGTTGCAGGTGCCGCGCGGCAGTTCAGCGGTGGCGAAAACCGCCGCACCGCACAGTTATGCGAACCTCGGCGAACTGCCGCTGGTTTTCACCATGGCAGTCGCCGAAATTCACAGTTAACCCACTTCGTTCGCCAGCGCCACCGCATCTTTGCCAGCTGGAATGCGCATCGGAGCATGCGGATCGGTCGCCGCACGCCACACAGCTTCCGCCACATCCAGCGCCTTGGTGGTGGGTTGTGGCTGCTGCATCGTGCTGAAAACGCCATCTAACAGCGGCTGATACGGCTCAAGCTGCGTGTTCTCCATGCGCGGAGAATCGCGCCTGACCACGCTGGTGCAGTTGGTGATGGATGAGTGCCGCGCACAGCGTCCGGCGCGTCATGTGGTACTGGAACGCTTGCTAGAGCTGCTGTTAATCGAAGCGCTGCGATCAATGCCGATCTGCAATGCGTGTCCGGGCGTGATGAGCGGTTAGCTGACGAACGGCTGGCGGCGGCAATCCGCGCCATTCATGCCAATCCTGCGCACAGCTGGACGATGGCCGAACTGGCGAAAGCCGCCGCGCTGTCACGCTCCTCTTTCTTTGTGCGTTTCCGCGAAGCGGTTGGCGTGGCGCCGATGGTCTACCTGCTGACGTGGCGTATGGCGCTGGCGAAAAATCTGCTGCGCGGTAAAAGCATGGCGGTGGCTGAAGTGGCGGAGCGCGTTGGCTATCGCTCCGCCAGCGCCTTCAGCGTGGCATTCAGTCGCTACGTCGGCCAGCCGCTAGCGTGGTACGCCGCCGAAGAGGATGTTTAGCGATAAAGCTTAAAATTGCCGGTTAAACGGGTAATTTTTTTCTTAGGACCGATCAAACCGATCGCCACCAACTCAATCTGATCGCTGTGCGCGTCAGCAATACGCTCGCCATACTCTTCGTAGGTTTTGCAGGATTGCGCCAGCGGCGCGTAGATGACGCCGGGATAATCAACGCCATCCTGGCTTTGCTGATTCGGCCCCACCAAATTTCCTGGTAATTTGCCAAAACTAATGCCGATAATGCTGGCAGCGTTCATTGCCAATCCGGCGGGCAGTTGCTGATCAATCAAGATGGTGCAGCGATGGGTGTTTGCGTCGAAATCCATGTTGAGTATTTCACCTTGAGTGGGAATGCAAAAGTAAGCGATCGCTGGAGTATAAATTCCGCACATTTTGTAGCGGCGCGATTTATCGCGCAGTTGGAGATGCAGAGTATGTTTGTACTGCAGGAATTAAAGGGATTAGCGGCCTGGCCTTTGGCTGAATAAAAGATTCGAATAAATCACAATGAATTCATGAGAGTTTTATTAAATCCCATATTGCTTACTTGATGTTTCAATATCATCATCTTTACGACTATTAGGTCCGGATAATTATAAAATCACCCTGGCTTAATTCCTAAATCCTTTCTCCCACCTCACAAATCCTTAACTCAAACTGGACGCTTGCCAGCTAAAGCGTAGATACTCATTTCACCCGATTTCAAACATTAAAAAGCTGAAACAAAATAATTCGATTACTTAAACAAACCTAAAGCGCAACGGTAATAATCCGTGCGCGTATTGTCTTTTCTCTGTTGAGGAAAACATTGTGTTTAAATTAAATCCGGTGTTACTAAGCCTTGTGGCTGCGCAAGGCGTGATGTTCCCTGTGTTGCCGACAACGGCAGCGATATTAAAGCCTTATACGCCTGAAATTAATGACAATAAGGTTGGTGCTTACTGTTTATGTAATGGCAGCACGCAAACGCTGAGCGGATTGCCGCAGTTCGCGCCGGGTGAAAACGGTACGGGCAGCGTAACGATTGGTGAGTTGCGCAATATTGGGCGAATTATCAATGACAACGTGATTGGCGCGGCGCGGCTGCAAATCGGTGCGCAGAATTACGCTATTGGCATCCCCAATTACGAAGAAAATACCTACACCACCTATCAGGTATTTAATACTGCAGAACTGGTCGATTTACCTGCAGTAGGTCTGGATACCGTGGTGCCAGATTATTTTGATGTAAACGACAAACAATATATCAACGCGCGTGTCGCTTCCGTCAGTAATGGCACGCTGAATATCGATATTGGCAAGCATAACGCGGCGACGACTTCCTCCAGTAATAGCTGGTCGATGGCGGCGAAGCAAAGCCAGTTATTTACCGCCAGCAAAAAAGGCAATTTGAACTGGAATTCCAATAACCGTATCGCCTTCACCGCCGGCACCACGCCGTACGGTGGCGATCGCCTGGCTTACGATGTCGGCAACGTGGTGGAATACGCGGGTGTATTCACCGTCAATACACTGGATGGCGGCACTAACACGTTCAACGTCACTAATCTCAATGAACTGCGCAATTACAACGACTGGCTGATCGATCAGCTCTCCAACGCCAACCTCAGCACCGAAAGTTACAACACAGAATTCAATAAGGCCTACGCGCTGCGCGAAGGGCGCGTGGTGTATCGCATGAGCACCAACAACTTCGATGATGAAGTGGCGCTACCGATATTCGATCAGGTGGTGCTTAGCGCCGATGGTCCGAAGGCAACAGTGAAAATCAATCGCGGCAAAACGCTGGAAGTGGTGAACAGCAACAGCGCGGTGATGCGCGCCAGCAACGGGGCGAAGGCGATAGTCGATGGCAAACTTGCCAGCACCGGTTCTGGCCTCGAGTTGCTCAGCGGCGCGCGCGGCTTCAACAACGGCGTCATCAACGCCGGTTTTCTTAATAACGCCAATGGCAAAGGCGTCGATATCAGCACGGTTGGCGCGGGCGGCAGCGCGGTCGACGTCAGTTATGAAAGTCGCTTTATTAATCGTGGCGTGATCAACCTGCAACCCGGCGCGGGCTTCAGTACCGGCATCAATGCCTATAACAGCAAAGTGGTTAACCACGGCAACATCAACGTTGGCGTCAGCGATGTCAGCAGCGGCGGCACAGCAGCGGGCGTATTGCTGAGCAGCGACGGCAAAGGCGGTTTCGTTAACGCCAAAGATGGCACCATCTACATCGGGCGCACACCGCAAAATCGCAAAAATGATCCCACCGAAGATGTCGCCGTCAATCTAAGTGGCGGCGCCAGCGGCATCTATCAATTTCTTGATTCAAAAGCCGTGAATAATGGCCACATCGTGATTGGATCCAAAGTGCAAAACGCGGCAGGGATGAAGGTGGAGCTCGCGCCTCACGCGGTTACGCTGAACAATGGCGTCATCGACGTTAACGGCAAGGCGCAAGTTCAACCCGCCGAGAACGTTGGCATGTTGGTGCTGGATTCCGGCAGCCTTGGCAAGGTTGGCAATATCGGCACCATCAATGTCAACGGCTACAACAGCACTGGCCTAAAAGTCATCGCGCGCGATGGCAATGACTCCGTGGCATTTTCCAGCGGCGCGATCAACGTGCCTGGCGATGGCGATCGGTTTGTTAACTCCTTTAACACGGCGGTATGGGTGAAGGGCGATCCGGGCGGCACAGCTTACGCGAAACTGACCGGACCGATCCGGCTCGGCGGAAACTCGAATATTGGTATTCGTGCAGAAGGGCTTGCTGTGGTTGATGTCAGCGCTAATGCGGTGCCGCTATCCGTGCCTGATCCCAACGTGTATACCGCACGGCATATCAGTTTTTATACCCTTGGCCCCAACGCCAGAATCAACTTGCCCGCCAACGGCAGCTACAGCGCAACCGTGCCGTACGGCAATATTTTCCGTGTTGCAGATGGTGCAGATTTTGACGGCACCGGCCGCACGCTTTCCATGAACAACTCGTTCTCCACGGGCGTGTACGGCAGCGGTGAGTTCACCGACGTCAACACCAATGGCGCGACCTTCAACGTTGCCGGCAATTACGCGCGTGCTATTGAGATCAGTGATGGCGCGCACGCCACCATTGATGCGGCGACCCGCATCAGGCTGCTCAGCAACGGCGCGACCGGCGCGGTGGCGGATGGCAATAAATTCACCCTGACAGGCGACCCGATCAATCCGCAAACCCAGTTCAATCCGGACACGCTGCTGGTCAACCATGCGGCGCTCAGCGGCGTTGCTGACAATCAGCAGGCGCTGGTTGTCAGCAATCACGCCCAGTTGATCAATACCGGCGACATTACCTTAGGCGGTCAGAGCACCAACGGTATTTATGCGCAGAATGGTGCCTTTACCTTCAACCGTGGCGATGTCACCGTGACGCGCAGCAGCACCGGTCTGTATGCGTACGGCAATCCCGAGTACACCGATGGCGTAACGCCGACCGAGGTTATCAATATTGGTTTGCTCAATGTGTATAACCTGGATGCCGAGAGTTTCTCACCCAGCAGAGGATTGATCTCTTATCACGAGCTGGCGCGCTTCTATCAAAACGGCACCATCAATTTGTTTGGCTCAAACGCGCTGGCGGGCGCGGTGTTTGCCGGTGGACTACTTGATTTAGGTGATGGCAATCGCGTGGTGTTCCACGACAGGAACCAATACGGTTTTCGCGCCGCAGATCCCGGCACGCGTTTGATCAGCCACGGCGGCAGCGTTGATGTCAGCACTGAAAACTCCAGACTATACGAGATTGTCAACGGCGCGTGGCTGTATGCCGAAACGCCAGGCAATGTAACGCTCAGCGGGGAAAACAGCACTGGGATGGAGGTGAGCGGATACGACGCGATGGTTTCCCGCACCGACAATTACACCGTGACCGGCAAAAATGCCACCGTGATGCGCGTCAGCGGCAGCGCCGAGGGCGTGATCACCAGCGGCATTGCCCTGAATGGCGAAAACGGCACCGCGGCGGTGGTCGGCGGCGATGAGTCGGAAATCTACGCCGCCTCGCAAATCATCGGTAACGGCAGCAATAGCACCGCTTTTGATGTGAGCGGTGGCGCACGGTTGTTTAATCAGTATCAAGGCGTCGTCGATCTCACCGGACCAAACAGCACCGGCGCGCGCGTGCATGACGGCGGTAACTTCATTAACCGTGGCAGCATGCGTATCGCGTCGGGCATCGGTGTGGATGTCAGCAGCGGCTACGGCCAATACGTACCGGTGGACAGTTCCCTGCGCGTTGATGACGGCACCGCAGCGTTACGCGTTGGCAACGGCGGCTGGCTGAGAATCTACGGCGACGGGCAGGGCGCGAGCAATATTTATGCGATGGGCAAAGCCGATGGCTTGTTGCTGGATAATGGCGCGCAGGGCTTTGAAGCCAACGACATCATTCTCGGCGCTTATGGCAGCGGCAGCGTAATCAACAACCGCGCGGAAACCAGCAATATCTCGCTGGATAACGTGATGCTCGATGTGAGCGGCGGCAACGGCGTGCGTTCGGCGACCTCGTTTGATCCTAATGGTCGCGCGTTAATCAACGTCAGCGGTGGTGCTACCGGTTATCGCTTCGAAAATGCCGATGGCTCAACCACCAGCAACGATCTGGTGATCGGCAAGGATTACGCCATTCTGGTTTCCGGCCAGGGTACCGGCGTTCGCGCTAACACCAGCGGAAAAGTGATTTCGCAGGGCTCAATTGGCATTCGCGATTTCAACGGCGGTTCGGCGATTGTCACCAGCACCGCCAGCCAGGTGATCAATCAGGGTTCGATTGCCTCACTCAGCCGCGTCTCTCCGCTGATCGATTTGCGCGGTGGCGATACGGTATTTATCAACCAGGGCACCATCTCCGCGCCGTTCCCGGATCAGGTCGTCGTAGCCGGAGGCGCAGGCAATGATGTGATCGCGCTGCTCGATGGTGCGGTGGTCGGCGATGTGAATACCGGCAGCGGCAACGATGAACTGGTGGTGACCGGCGGCACGCTGAACGGCAGCCTGACGATGGGCAATGGTGCGGCGAATCAGGCGACGGTGCAGAGAGTCAGCCTGGCCGATACCCGTCACATCACCACCGAAAACGGCGCTGGCAGCACGCTCAATCTCAGCGAACTGACGGCGCGCGGCGGCTCGTTTACCCGCGATGATGTCAGCAAAGGCACCAACCTCGGCGCGGGCTGGAGCACGCTCAACTTCTTCGCCACCCAATGGACGCTAACCGACAACATCAAGCTAGCGCACAGCACCATCAATATCGACGCCGGCAGTACGCTGTTTGCCGGTGATAACGTCAATCCGCTGCTGCAAGGCGCGACCGATGATTCGCTGGTGGTAAATAACGCCGGTACGCTGGATCTCACTAACGGCGGCAACGCGGCGGCGAATGTTTTAACCATTGATGGCCAACTGGCATCGGCGGGCGGCAGCCTGAAACTCAACTCTACCGCCACGCAGAGCGACAACCTGCGCGTAAACGGCAATGTGTCGGGCACCACCTTGATCGACGATACGCTGATCGGCGGCCCGCAGCTGGATAGCAATCGCGATGGCGTGATTGCCGCCAGCGAAGGTGTGTCGCTGGCGCAGGTAACCGGCAGCGCCAGCGCAACCAGTTTTGCGCTCAAGAGCGGCTATGTGGCGTCCGGGCCGTGGCAATATGGTTTGGCCAGCTTCGCGCCGGGCAGTTCAACATCCGGTGCGTGGGATTATCGACTCGCTAACACCTTTGTCTGTGAAGACGGTTCGCTGTGCCAGCCACAAGCGGGCAGCAATCAGCGTGCCGCGCGGCTGGCCGTGACGCCGCAGGTGCCGTCCTACATCTCCGCGCCGGTGGGTTTGGCGTATTACTCGCTGGCGGTGACCGACGATCTGCATAAACGTCTTGGCGAACTGCGTCAGCAGCAAACCGCATCCGATGCCGTGGGCGGCGAGATGTTTATCCGCTATCTCGGCTCCAACCTGAAGTATCAAAGCAATCGCGGTTTGGCCGATTACGGCTATGACTTCGATCTGGATTACAGCGCGGTACAGCTGGGCGGCAACGTACTGCGCGCCGACGGCCCACAAGACAGCTTGCGCGGCGGCGTGGCCTACACGCGTGGCAACACGCGCATTCGTCCTCATGCAGCCGACGGTTACAGCTCCACCAGTTTCGACAGCGACAGCATTTCGCTGTACGGCACCTGGCTGCGCGACAGCGGATTCTACCTCGATGGCTCGCTGAGTTGGGGTTGGTATCGCGGTGAAACCGACATCGCCCGGCAGAAAGAGGTGGCAACACCGAAAGGCAAAGGCTGGACGGCGTCGGTGGAATCGGGCTATCCGTTCACCTTCGCCAACGGCGTGCGCCTTGAACCGCAGGCGCAAATCACCTGGCTGCAGATGAAGATGGACAGCTTCACCGATCAGGATCGCACGCGCGTGTCGTACAACGATTACGATCAAACCATCGGCCGACTCGGCGCACGCCTCGATCGCACCTGGCTGGATACCAGCCAGAACGCCTACACGCCGTACGTTCGCGCCAATTACTACAAAGGCTGGGGCGGCACCGCGAAAACCAAAATCGGTGCGGCGGATACTGAAGGCAGTCAAATCTTCGAAAGTGGCAAGTTTGGTCAGATGTGGGACGTTGGTTTAGGCGGCAGCGCCACGCTGAATAACGACGTTGCGCTGTATGCCGAAGCCGATTACCGCAAAGAGATCGACGGCAACGGCGCCAAAGGCTGGCGCTATAACGCGGGCGTGAGGTGGTCGTTTTAAAATTCAGCCTGTCCATCGCGCATGCTGGAGTGCGTCAATATAAGTGGTTTTCAACCCCTCAAAGATGAGGGGTTAGAGGTGATTTAATTTCCTGGCGACCAAAAACATTAGCCAGGCACTTGCTGCGTGCGCCGATCCTTCACCGTGACATACAAAAACGCCAGCACGAACAGCGCCGCGTAGATCACCACAATGGTTGGGCCCGGCGCGCTATCGAGGAAGAACGAGGCGTACACGCCGCTGAAACCTGTCACCACCGCAATGCCAATCGCCAGCAACATTACCTGCACGAAACGACGTGCCAGCAGCAAAGCGATAGCGCCAGGCGCGATCAGCATGGAAATCGACAGAATCACGCCCACCGATTTCAGCGCAGCGACGATGGTTAACGAGATTAAACACAACAAGCCGTAATGCATCAGTTTGCCGTTGATGCCGCAGGCGCGCGCCTGATTGGGATCGAATGCGTGCAGCAGTAAATCTCGCCATTTGATGCCAATCAACAGGCTAACAATCAGCGCGATAGCCGATGTCTGGATAATATCCGCCAGGCTGATGCCCAACATATCGCCGAACAAGATGTGGTCGAGATGCACTTCGGGCTGCAATTTCAGATACAGCACCAAACCGGCGCCAAACATGCCGGAGAAGACGATGCCCATTACCGTATCGGGTTTGATGCGGCTGTTCTCACTGATGTAGCCGGTAGCGACGGCGCACACCATGCCAGCGACAAACGCGCCGATGGCGTACGGCAAACCAATCAGCCAGGCGATCACCACGCCAGGAAATACCGCGTGGCTCATCGCATCACCGAGCAATGACCAACCTTTCAGCACCAGAAACGCCGACAGCATCGCGCACGGCAGCGACAGTACCAAGGTGGTGATCAGCGCCATGTTCATAAATTCGAACTGGAACGGACTCAACAATAATTCAGCCATTTACGCCGTCCTCCATGGTCTGACGCGCACGGCGTCGCGAAGCCAGTACGCCATGTTTTGGCGCGAAAACAAAGGCCACTAAAAAGACCAGCGTTTGCGCGACCACAATTACGCCGCCGGTCGCGCCATCGAGGAAGTAGCTGCTCCATGCGCCGAGGAAACTGGTGACGCTGCCGATGGTCACGGCGATCAGCAACAGGCGTGGAAAACGATCGGTCAACAGATAGGCGGTGGCGCCGGGCGTCACCACCAGACAAATCACCATAAACGCGCCGACGGTTTGCAGCGCAGCGACGGTGGACGCCGAGAGCAGGGCAAAGAACAGGATCTTCAGCCGCAGCGTATTCAAACCGAGCGAGCGCGCGTGGCTCTCGTCGAAGAAGGTCACCATCAGATCTTTCCACTTCAGCAGCAGAATGGTCAGGGTGATAAAGCCAATCGCGCCGAGCTGCCAGATATCGGCGGGCGCGACCGACAAAATATTGCCCAGCACGATGGTTTGAATATTCACCGACGTGGGATTGAGTGAAACCAAAAACAGGCCGATGCCGAAAAACGACGAGAAGATCAGGCCGATAATGGCATCTTCTTTTAAGCGTGTGCGCTGATTGAGAAACAGCATGCTGCCCGCCGCCAGCCCGCCGGAGAGAAACGCGCCGAGGGAAAAGGGCAGTCCGAGCATGTACGCGCCCGCCACGCCGGGCACAATTGAGTGCGACAGCGCATCACCGATCAGTGACCAGCCTTTCAGCATCAGGAAGCAGGAGAGAAAGGCGCAAATCGCGCCGACCAGCGCTGCGATCCACATCGCATTCAGCATGTATTGATAGCCAAACGGTTCAATAATCCACGACATGGTTCGCTCCCCGGTCAGGATTTTTGTCTTTCATCAGCTGCATTAACACCGCGTTACGCTCATGCAGCGCGCCATCAAAAGTCTGCGCCAGATTATCGGCGGTGAAGGTGTCATGCAGCAGGCCGCTCGCCAGCACGGTATTTTTTACCAGCACGCAGCGATCGCAGAAATCGGGGATGGCGTTGAGATCGTGAGTGGAAACCAGCATGGTGCGGCCTTCGTCGCGCAGCTCTTTTAGCAGGGCGATGATCGCGGCTTCGGTTTTGACGTCCACGCCGGTAAACGGCTCATCCAGCAGGATAATCTGACCACTTTGTGCCAGCGCGCGTGCCAGAAAAACGCGTTTTTTCTGCCCCCCCGACAGCTCGCCAATCTGCCGGTGGCGATAAGCGCTCATGCCCACGCGCTCCAGCGCTTGATCAACGCTGAGTTTATCGGCGGCACGCGGAATACGCAGCATGCCCATATAGCCGTAACGGCCCATCATCACCACATCTTCCACCAGCACCGGGAAGCTCCAGTCCACTTCCTCGGACTGCGGAACATAGGAAACGATGTTGTGTTTGAGGGCCTTATTGGCCGGTAAACCCGCTAGCGTTACCGCGCCCGAGGTGAGCGGCACAAATCCCATGATCGCTTTGAACAGTGTGGATTTGCCGGAGCCGTTAACGCCAATCAACGCGGTAATGCTGCCTGCGGGCACGCTGAAAGAGGCTTTACGCAGCGCCGTGTGGCCGTTGCGGTAGGTAACACCCACATTCTCGACGATTAATCCTGCGGCTGGGTTCATTTCTGACTTCCTTCTGTGATGCCTTTCACCACGGTTTCGGTGGTGACGCGCAGCAGATCCAGATAGGTCGGCACCGGGCCATCGCTGTTGCTCAGCGAATCGACGTACAACACGCCACCGTAATGAATGCCGGCTTCACGCGCCACTTGCTGAGCGGGTTTGGCAGAGATGGTGCTTTCACTAAAGATGGCAGGAATTTGATGATCGCGCACCGCATCGATCACCTTACGCACCTGCTGCGGGGTGCCTTGCTGATCGGCGTTAATCGGCCATAAATAGAGCTCTTTCAGACCGAAATCGCGCGCCAGATAAGAGAAGGCACCTTCACTGGTCACCAGCCAGCGTTTATCGGCGGGAAGCTTGTCGACAGCGGCACGCATCGGCGCGATGGTTTGCTGAATCTGCGCTTTGTAACGCTCGGCGTTGGCCTGATAAATTGCGGCATTGGCGGGATCGTATTTCTGCAGCGCGTTGCGGATGTTATCGACGTAGATCAGCGCGTTATCCGGCGACATCCACGCATGCGGATTCGGTTTACCGTTGTACGGACCTTCAGTAATGCCCATCGGCTCAATGCCTTGCGTTACGGTGACCTGCGGTACATCGTTAAGGCGCTGGTAAAACCGGCTGAACCACAGTTCCAGATTAAAGCCGTTTACCAAAATCAGATTGGCACCCTGCGCGCGACGAATATCGCCTGGCGTGGGTTGGTATTCGTGGATTTCTGCGCCGGTTTTGGTAATCGACGTCACATCCGCCGCATCGCCCGCGACGTTTTTCGCCATATCGGCGATCACCGTAAAGGTGGTGACCACTTTGAGTTTTTCAGCCGCTGACGCGGTAAATGCGCTGAGTGACAACAGGACGGCAATCGCAGGCAAAAGGCGTTGAGTGAACATGATCATCTCCAGAGTAATATAGCCAATGCTATAATATATAGCTGATGCTATCTATATGAGTCATTTTTGTTCACAACGCCAGTGTAAAGACAAAAATTTACGAAAGGGGCAAGTGTCATAAAGACGGAATTAAACAGCATTTCCCCTAAAACATTAAATATGGTTACATCAACAAAAAGCGGACAGGATTTAAGACGATGCGCATCAAAATCAATGCAGTAGCAGACAGTGAACGCTTTCCCGAATCCGTTGATGTGATTGTGATTGGCGGCGGCATCATTGGCACGTCAGTGAGTTACGAACTGGCAAAGCAGGGCGTTTCCGTGGCGCTGTTTGAGAAGGGCGTGATCGGCGGCGAGCAATCCGGCCGCAACTGGGGCTGGGTTCGCCAGCAAAACCGCGACCTGTACGAACTGCCGATGGCGATGCGCAGTTTGCAGCGCTGGGACGAGTTGAGCAGTGAAATTGGCCTCGATCTCGGCTTCTCGCGGCAGGGCATTACTTACGGCACGCAGAGTGAAAGCGATCTGGCGCGCTGGGAAGCGTGGGGCAAGCAGGCGCAGCAACTGGGTTTCGTCAGCCATTTGATGACCGCAAAAGAGACGCGCGAGCGCATCGGCAACAATGCGCCGTGGATTGGCGGCGTGTGGTCGCCCAGCGATGGTCGCGCAGAGCCGTCGCTGGCAGCGCCGGCGATGGCGACTGGCGCGAAAAATCTCGGCGCATCCATCCAGCAAAACTGCGCGGTGCGCGGCCTCGATGTATCTGGCGGACGCGTCACCGGCGTCTGGACCGAGCGCGGCCTGGTGAAAGCTAACCGTGTAATCTGCTGCGGCGGCGCGTGGAGTTCGCGCTTCTGCAAGCAATATGGCATCGAACTGCCGAGCGCCAATATTCTGGGCACCGCGTTCAAAACCACGGCGGCGCCTGAAGTGATCAAAGGCTGTCTCAGCACCGGCGGGTTGTGTATTCGCCGTCGTCAGGATGGCAGCTACACCGTGGCGCTCGCCGGACGCGGGCAGATTGATCTCGCGCCGCAAAATATCCGTTACGCCACCAGGTTCTATGCGATGTATCGCAGCAAGATCGCTAAGAAGCTCAAGGTGCGCATCAACGGCTCGTTTTTCAACGGCCCGGAAGCCGCCGGTTCGTGGTCCAATCAAAGCGAGTCGCCGTTCGAAAAGATCCGCACCCTCGATCCGGCAGCGGATAACGGCATTGTGCAGGAAGCGATGCAGGCGCTGGTGCAGCTCTATCCGGAGTTGAACGGCATTAAGGTGGATTACGCGTGGGGCGGGTGGATTGATACCACGCCGGATTTAGTGCCGGTGATTGATGAGATGACGAGAATACCGGGCTTGTTTATCGCCTCCGGCTTCAGTGGCCACGGTTTTGGTATTGGGCCAGGCGCAGGCTTGCTGTGCGCGCAGATGGTCAATAACAAACCGCTGTTCACTGATGTGAAGCCGTACAGCCTGGCGCGGTTCGCCAAAGGTCAGGCGATCCGTGAACCGCAGATGATGTGAGGGTGGGCCGGTGCGCGTTGTTGCACACCGGCCGAACATTACACATCCAACCGATGAATCACGTTCACAAACTCATGTACGCCGCTGTTAATTTCTCGCAGGCTGCGTGACAACACGCTGATTTTGTCCTGCTCGGTCACCACAAACTGCTTGACCTCATTAAGCTGCTGCTCCATTTGCGCAATCAGGCTGGCGTTGTGTTCCACCACTTGCGTGATCTGCTTCGTCGCGCTGGAGGTGGACGCCGCCAAACGTCGCACTTCGCCCGCCACCACGCTGAATCCGCGTCCTGCTTCACCGGCGCGCGCAGACTCAATTGCCGCATTCAGCGCCAGAATATTGGTTTGCGAGGCAATCAGGTTGATGGTCTCGACCACTTCGCTAATGCTTTTCGCCGAGGCGTTGAGCTCGCCCCCGATCGCCGTTGCTGCATTAACCTGCAGCGCCACCAACCCTGAATTGCGGATGGTTTCGTCCAGCACCTCGTTGGCGTTGTCGGTAATTTGTGACGTTTCTTCTGAGGTCGTCAGCGCGATGTCGGCCACGCGCTTGGCGGCTTCCACGCGCGCGGTGATATCTGAGGCGATTTTGATCACCTTGTACACCTTGCCATCGGCGTCATAAACCGGGTTGTAGCTGGCCTCAAGCCAGATGCGTTCGCCGCCGGCGGTTTTGCGTTCGAAGCGGCCGACAAAGTGCTGGCCTTTGGCCATTTTGCGCCAGAAGTCGGGATTTTCACTATAGAAATTATCGAAGCAGAACATGCGATGATGCTGCCCTACAACCGCAGCCAGCTCATATCCCATGTGCTTAAGGAAGTTATTGTTGGCCGTGAGGATTTGTCCGTCCGGCGTGAACTCAATCACCGCCATGGAGAGATCCAGCGCGGTGATCACCGCTTCTTTATGCTCCAGCTCCTGATGACGTTCTGTGATATCCGATGCCACCTTGATCACTTTGTAAACCTGGCCTTTGTCATCGCTCACCGGGAAGTAGGTGGCGCTGAGATAGAAACGCTGACCTAGCTTATTGAAGCGCTCAAAAATGCCGGTCACCGATTCGCCAGACGCCAGCGTTTGCCAGAAGGCGAGATAGCGCGAGGATTGGCTGTGTTGTGGGCTGCAGAAGAGGCGGTGATGCTTCCCCTGAATCTCATTTAACTGGTAGCCGGTGGTGGCAAGGAAGAGGTGATTGGCGGTGAGAATCTCGCCGTTAGGCGTAAATTCAATCCATGCCACATGCTGTTTGATCGCATTGATATCTTTAGCCACATCGCCACTTTTATAAAACGGCAAAGAAAGACTCGACTTTTTCACACCAAACATGGGAAGCCTCAGGTGATTATTGTGCTGTTGAACGTAATGCGTGCAGTGCAAAATTGGTCACGCTCAACATGCGTCACCTGAGCTGCCCGCAGATTCCCCTTCGCCGTACACTTAAGTGTCTCTGTGCGCCGCAGCGCCGCACGGGGTATGTAATTAACCTACCTGATGTTTTCGAAATGTACCGTTCAGAGCGTACTCGCACTCCGCAACACTAGTTATCGGCGGCCTTATTTAAAGGTTTAATTTAAATGCATGTAAAAGGGCTGTTAATAAACTTAAGTTTATTTGCCGCTGCAAACTGGCATAACGCCCCCTTCCTGACTAAATAGTTAAACGTCCTTGATATTTTCTTAACGCATTCCTGATGCGATGTTGCGGGTTCGCTTGATGCGCGGACCTTACCTTTTGCCGGTCAGACGCTGCATCTCTGGCCCATCACGGAGTTGATGATGAACAACCACAAATCTGCGCTTTCTGCCGTCGCCATCGCCACACTCACTGCGTTGTTGACGCCCGCACCTGCGCTGGCATGGGACAGGCTGACCGTGTTTGGCGATAGCTTGAGTGATAGCGGCAATGTGGGCCGCTTTACCTTCGACGGTGCACAACATCCTTTATATGATGAAATTCTTGCCGCGCATTTGGGGGAGGATTTACAGCGCTCAACGTTAGGCGGCAGCAATTATGCGCAGGGTGGCGCGGTATCGGTACCCAAGCTCGATCCTGATTTAAACACCCAGGATCAGCTGGCGGGTTATCTCGCTTCAACCGGCGGTCGCGCGGATAGCAACGGTTTGTATATTCACTGGGTCGGTGCCAATGACATCGCCGTTGCCGTCACCAATCCCTTAACCGCCAGTGAAACCATCAGCAACAGCGCCAATCAATCGGTTGCGCAAATTAAAACCCTGCTGGATGCCGGCGCAGGCGCAGTGATTGTGCCCACCGTGCCGCAGCTCGGCTCAACGCCCTATATGATTCAAACCGTGCTGCGCGTGCTGGGAAGTGAAGCCACACCAGCGATGGTGGCGGCGTTTCAGTCACTGGATGGCGTGACCACGCCAGATAAAGCCGCGCGACAGCAAGCGGTGCAGGATGCCTTCACGCAAGCGGCAGGCGAAGTTTCGTCGGTTCCAGCGGTGCGTGACGCACTAGCGCAACAGCTTTATAACGCATGGCAGGAGCTGAGCGAGCAGGTCACGGCGCTCTCCGACGGTTATAACCAGCAGGAAGAAGCGGGGCTGGCGACCTTGAATGGCAATATTGTGCGCGTGGATATCGCCGGGCTGTTCGATGAAGTGATCGCCAATCCAACCCAATATGGCTTAACCAACACCATCGGCATCGCTTGTCCGATTGGCACCTCAGCGGATGAGTGTCAATCCAGCACGCCGGGCTTCTCCACGGCGCAGGATTATCTGTTTGCCGATCGTCTGCACCCGAGCCCAGCGGTGCACGCGATGATTGCCGATTACATCCAGTCGATTCTGGATGCGCCAGCGCAGGTGGCGGCGTTATCACAATCGCCACTGATGATGGCGCGGGATACGCAAAACACGCTGGATGGACATTTGCAGCAGCAGCGTCAACAGCCCGCCAGCGCCGGAAAGTTCACGGTATTTGGCGGCTATGCCGGGCAACATGTCGATTATCAGGGCGACAGCTGGAGCGACGGAAATGCCAACACCACCAACTTAACGCTGGGTATCGGCTATCAGATCACCGACAACTGGCAAACGGGTGTGCTGTTCTCCAACACCAATCAGCGCCAGGAACCTTCGTCGAACTACGACTACAAACTACGCGGCAATCTGGTGGCGCTTTACAGCCAGCTGACGGTGTTCGATCAGGGCTGGATTAACGCCGATCTGCATTATGCCGATCTCGATTTCGACAGCATCGAGCGTGATATCCACATCGGCCCGGCCAAACGTACCGAGCAGGGTAGCACCAGCGGTAAATTGCTCGGCATGCGCGTGCAGACTGGCTGGACGCTGCCAATTACTGATAATCTCAGCACCGGGCCGGTCGCCAGTTACGCGCTGGATTACGGTCGCGTCGGCGGCTACAGCGAGAACAGTGATAGCAGCACCGCGATGCGCTACTCCGATCAAACCACCCATTCACAGATTGGCTCAGTGGGTTGGCGCATCGACAGCAAACAGTGGGTGGTTAATCCCTGGGCACAGGTGAGCTACAACCATCAGTTTGGCGATACCGATTCCACGGTGCGTGCCGGATTGAAATCGACGCGTACTTCGTTTGAACGCAGCGTTGAGGCGCGCGATAAAAACTGGCTGGATCTGTCGCTAGGTGCCAACGTGCCGCTCGGCGAAACCGTGAATGCGTTTGCCGGGGTTTCAACCGTCGGTGGGAATAGCGATTACCATCAGGTGACCTGGAATGTCGGTGTGAACGCCACGTTCTAAGCATGCAGGCCAGTAACTGTTAGTTGCTGGCCTGTTAATTTATAACGATCACAAATGCTTTCTCTGCTTAGCAATCAACCTTGTAATTCCGCGTAACCTCTCCTGTTTCGTGCCATGTAAATAAAGAAGTTGTCTGCGATTAATCTGTAAATCGCCTCGCTGCCGCTACGCTTTTTTCCATTAATCATATTGTTGTCTGGCCATGCAAAAATCACATAAGTCAAATGCCCCAGTTAGAGTGGTACGCATCAACACATTAATTTTCAGTTACTTATACTCGATGGTGCAGTTACTTTCTCTTAATAATTAAGGGGTACACCATGGCGAATGCGTCCAGCAATACGAATACCACACCACAAAATACTGTCACGGCGGCGGCACCGGTTATTCAGGTCATAGATATCGAACAGCTTAAAGCCACCGAACCCACCACCGGCGGTGAACTCGCTACGGTGCTGGAGTATAAGCGCGGAACAAAAGCTGGCGGCGGCGTATTTGTTTATGACGCAACAGATACCACATCGCCAGACGATGGTGGGTTGGTGATTGTGACAGCGGGAAAGAAACGCTGGAAAAGGGTGATACTGGATTATAACTCGGTCACCGTGCTGGATTTTGGCGCGGTGCCTGACGGGAAAACCGACTGCATCGAGGCGGTAAAACGTATGTTTAACTGGTCGCAGCGCGTGTTGCCATCAGCAGGGATACGTTTTACTGCGGGCGAATTTAGTATGTCGACGTTTGATATCTCAGATAAAGAAATTAACCGTTTTAAGGTGACCGGTGCGGCAGTCAATTTCGGTTATTTCCCAACAACGACGTTGTTTTTTGACTGGGATACCATACCTCGCGGTCAGCATTTCTTTAAAGTGCAGGCACGCTATGCCGAAATTTCTGGGCTGGTTGTGAAAGGCATGAGTTCGGACAGCGGTGGTGATGGCGGCACGGCGTTCAATAATGTCGGTTTCTATGCCAACACCATTATCGGCGGCCAGTTCTTGCGCGTCAGCAGTATGGAATTCCGCTATTTGGGCGGACGTGCGCTTGATCTTATCGATACGCTGGATTGTAAAATCGACCAGTTCTATTCCCGTGGTTGTCAGGACAGCATTGTTTATGCTCGTTGGTCCGATCGCCAACAAGGCGCGTGGGATCACTCTACGGCAATTGAGCTGTCGAATTTTAACTTACAAGGCAGCACGAAGAAGCCAGTATTGGATCTTCCGCGCTGTACGCAATCCTTTATTCGCAACGGCTGGATTGAACACTCCGAATTCGCCGGTGATCTCTCCAATGGCCAGTGGGTGATTGAGGGATTAGCCATTGAATCCACCGATAACCCATTAAAACTGGGTTATTGCCGCGCCACTATTATTCAAAAAAGTATTCATAACCAAAGTGCCGGATTCGATTACAGTACCGAAGGTATTGAGGCGTGGACGCTTATCGGTGAAGGCGATCGTGGCGTACTGGAGATGTCGGATTGGGGAATCGTTGCGCAAGGTTCATTGAGCTATGACTATATCTCCTCGCAGTATCACATGGATAATCAGGGGAAGGAGGCTGAACAGTGGTTTTATGTCGGGGAATTCGCCTTCTCTAATGCCAACTCGCAAATACATGTGCGAATTATTGGCACCGCACAATTCCTCTCACAAAGTGAAACCCAAACTGACTTTAGTAGCCGTACGCCGGAAGGCGTGGCAAATATCTATCTGCAGGCAAGAAATGGTGCAGATTCTATTGGCAGCTGGTACGGCGAGGGTTCCAGTCCGGTGACCAAAGTGCATATTTCGGGTAATGGTGCCCGAACCAAACTCTATGTGAAAATTGCGGGCTTTACCGCCTATTCCATTGCGCTAGTCGATACCAATGGCAAAGACCGATACCAGGCTGGAAATTGCTTTATTTTCCGTAAAAGCTTCACGGCCTGTAGCGCCGAAGAGAGCACCAGACTGAATGCGGAGAAAGTTGTTGCCTTTGAACAGCACTGGATTGGTAATAAACAAGTTGGCTTTGGGTACAACGACAATAAAGAGTTGTTATTGCATGGTCCGGTGTTCGAAAAGAGCGTGCAAAATCCCGATGGATCATGGAGAACGCGTCGTTTCTTAAAAGTTCGAGTCAATGGAACGGAGCGCAGTATTGAATTGCACAGTGCTACCGATCCCTATTAATTTTATCGAGCCAGCAATCGAGGTTGCTGGCTCGACAATAATAAAATCTACGTGGTTAATTCACGCCAGGGATATGCACATCCGGCAACTTATCGCGTACTTCCCAGCCGCGCAATTTGCCGGGATTTAATAAATTGTGGGGATCACAGGCGCGTTTCATCGCCACCACATCAGCACGCACCATGCCCTGTTTGCCATCTTCAATATGAATCACATGTGGATTATTAATTTTCACGCCATTCGTGCGGTAAGTAGCCATAATCGCGTTGAGGCGATCTTCGTCCTGATAACGCACCAACGGTAAACCGCTACAGGTAATGCTGCCGTTCATATCGCGTAAGAATTCAATGTGCGACATCACCTCATCGGATAATTGCGCTTCCAGCGTTAACGCCTGCTGCAAATAGTTATCCGTCGTGTAAGCAGTTTGCAGGTAAGTTAGCGTCTTATCGATTTTCAGCGCCTGCAGCGTGGTGTGATTCCAGCAATATTCAATCAGCGAATGCCCGCTATTTTCCCCTGCGGCAAAATGCAGCGCATTGCGGCCCGCATGCTGGCTCAGCAGCGCAGGTAACAGCCCGTCGCTTTCGCTGCCCACCACGGAAATCACCCCATGTTTGCCCGCCACATCGGCATCGGCCAGATCGCTGAAGTAATCAAGCATCGGCGCGGCGAACACGGCGATTTGGCGCTTCACCATGCCCGGCGAACGGGCCAGCGCATCGGCAAAGGCCATCGCCGTAGGGAAGTCGTTGAAAGTGTCGAGACGTTCGATCCAGTCGTGACGCGGTGCCAGCGCCAGTTCAATCTCCAGCACGATGCCATTGCTGCCGTACGCGTGATGCAGCAGCAGCGCATCCGGCGCTTGCAGGGTGATAATGCGCGGCGTCTCTTCCATGGTCATCAGGCGCACCGACAACACATTGCCTGGCGCGGCCAGCGGACCGTAATTAATCGAACCTACGCCGCCAAATCCGCCGCCAAACAGGCCGCCGAGCGTCGCCAGTTTCCAGGTGGAGGGCATGCAGCGCAGCTCCCAGCCGAGTGGGCGGGTATGCGCTTCGAGGTCGCCAAGGCGAATACCCGCCTGCGCACGCACCGTGCCGTTACCGACAGCCGTGACGGCGTTGAGGCGCGTCATATCAACCATCACGCCACCGTGCAGCGGAATCAACTGACCGTAATTACCGGTGCCGCCGCCGCGCAAATTGAGCGGCACGCGCTGTTTAGTGCAAGCCGCGACGATGAGCGCCAGCTCCTGTTCATCACGCGGACGTACCGCCAGTTCGGCAAACTTCGCTTCCAGCTGCGGTTTCAAGACCGGGCTGAACCAGTGGAAATCGCGCGACAGACGTTTGACCTTCGGCGCTTCTTTGATCCAGTCGAGTTCAGGCAACGCCGCGACCAGCGCCGCCAGTGCAGACTGGCGATCGGAATCAGACATGTTTATTTCCTGTGTGAAAAGGGTTAGTGCGCCGCTACGGCGCATGCGTGTTTCTTAACTGGGGCTCAATTCACTCTCATGCCATGCCGCCAGCACGCGGCGCGTTAGCCACGACATCAGCGCGAACAGCAGGAAGCCTGCCAGTGAAATCAGCAGCAGCGCGGCAAACATCAGCGGGATATTGAGCTGATAACCGGCCTGCAAAATCTGGTACGCCAGCCCGGTATCGGTGCCGCCGGTGCCAGCGACAAACTCTGCCACCACCGCGCCAATCAGCGACAAGCCGCTGGAGATGCGCAGCGCGCCGAAGAAGTACGGCAGCGCCGAAGGAATACGCAGGCGCAGCAGAATCTGCATGCGTGACGCATGATTAAGGCGGAAATAGCTCAGCAATCCTGGCGACACGCTACGCAGACCTTGCGTGGTATTGGAAATTATTGGAAACACCGCCATTAAGGTGGCGCACACCACCAGCGATAGCGTGGTGTCTTTCACCCAGATGATGATCAGCGGCGCGATAGCGACAATCGGCGTCACCTGCAAGAACACGATGTAGGGAAAAAGGGCGGTCTCAATAAAACGATTTTGCACCAGTAGAAACGCCACAATCGAACCAATCACAATCGCCACCGCAAAGGAGATAACGGTGATTTTCAGGGTGTAGAGCAATGACATAAACAGCGTCGGGAAGTTCTGCACCAGACTTTGCGCCACCACTAGCGGCGACGGCACCAGAAACACCGGCACCTTGAAGGTGGTGACCAGAAACTGCCACAGCAGCAGCATGGCGACCGCGACGATGGCGGGGAACAGCCACTGCTGAAATTGTCGATGGGACGCTAAGGGTTTCATCATTGACTCTCCTTGCTCGCCGCCAGCAGGCCGCGTTGCAACTGTTGCGCATAATGCGTGAAATCCTGGCTGACGCGAAACTCATCGTCGCGCGGCAACGTGGTTTCAATGCGGATGTCATCTACCACGCGTCCGGGGCGCGCCGCCATCATAATCACCCGCTGCGACAGAAACACCGCTTCCTGAATTGAGTGGGTGACAAACACCACCGTCAGCTTCTGCTCTTGCCACAAATCCAGCAGATCGCTGTCCAGCTTGTTGCGGGTGATCTCGTCCAGCGCGCCAAACGGCTCATCCATCAGCAGCACCTTCGGGCGCGTGACCAGACCGCGCGCTATCGACACGCGCATCTGCATGCCGCCGGAAAGCTCGCGCGGCAATACGTGACCAAACTGGCCGAGACCGACCAGCTCGAGGATTTCGCGCACGCGGGTGTCCGCTTCGGCACGCGGCACGCCCGCCAAATCGAGCGGCAGACACACGTTTTTGTGCACGTTGCTCCACGGCATCAGCGTCGCTTCCTGAAACACAAACGACAGCGGCAGATCGCGCTGATTTTCGCGCCGATCGCGACGAAACAGCATTAACTTGCCATCGGTGGGCTCAATCAGCCCGGCGATCATTTTCAGCAAGGTGCTTTTGCCGCAGCCGGACGGGCCGAGCAGCGAGACAAATTCGCCCTGACGAATGGTGAGATCGACCGGCAGCAGTGCGCGCGTACCGTTGGGATAAATTTTTTCCGCTGAAAGCACCTCAATCGCCGGTGGCGCCGCAGAACGCGGCACCGCTTGCGCATCGGGATGCAGCAGCGTTAGATGGCTGGCGCTATTCATGGCAGAACCTTGACGTCTTGGATAAATTTCAGCGTGTAGCTGCCGTCAAACGGCACTTTGGCCGCATCGATCAGCTTGGTATCGACCAGCAGCTGCCAGGTTTGCTTGAGGCGCGCTTCGGTCATGATGCCGATGCCACCGGTTTGCGCATCGCCGCCGGTCAGCATCTGGTATTTCTTCATCTGCGCGATGCCGAAAGCGATCTGTTCATCGCTCATCTGCGGGTTCTCTTTCTTGATCAGCACGTTGCCAGCGGCAGGATCTTGCAGATAGTTTTTCCAGCCCTGCATCGACGCTTTCACAAACGCCGCCACCGCAGCCGGCCGTTTCTCAATGGTCGATTTCATGCACACGATGCTGTTGCCGTACGGCGGATAACCCCAATCGCTGATTGGGTAAACATTGGCCTGCGCATTGGCTTTTTGCACCGCAAACGGTTCGGAGGTGATATAGCCTTGCTGCACCAGATTTTTATCGGCGAGGAACGGCTGAATGCTGAAGGTGTAAGGTCGCACGCGGGCATTTTTCAGCTTCAGCGCGCTCTGCGCCCACGGCCAATATGAGGTGTAGGCTTCCGCCGCCAGCAGGAAGGTTTTGCCCTGCAAATCGGCCTGGTTTTTCACATCCGGATGGGTGAGAAAGGCAATCGCCGAGTGCTGGAAGGTGGTGGCAACCGGCATCGCCTGCACGCCTTGCTGCCAGATTTCCAGCGCCTGCATGTTATCGCTGATGATGCAGTCGGCCTGACCGGCCGCCATCAGCTGCATGGTATGCACCTGCGGACCGCCCATCTTGATGGTGACGTCGAGGCCGGCATCGCGATACAGATTCTGCGCCTGCGCCTGATAGAAGCCGCCGTGTTCGGCCTGCGCATACCAGTTGGTCATAAAGGTGAATTTCTCCGCCGCCATGCTCGGGGCCGAGAGTGCCAGCGCAAGCGCGGCAATAGTGCTCAATGTTTTTTTCATCGTTATTCCCTAGCGAGGTGTTAAAAAGGCGGCTGCGTCGTGGTGATCTAATACTTTGCCTTGCCACTGGCCGGTGCCCCACGCCGGTTCGGCGCGGGTTACCCATGTCATCTGGTGCACTTCGGTAATCACCTGCGCCCAGCTTTCTGCCAGCGAATCGAGGATGGCTGCACCTTGCTCGAGCGTGGAGGGCAAAGGATCGCCAATCACGCCGCTCGGGCCGAAATCGTAGGAGGCCCACGCCGCCATCGGTTTGTTGGTCGAAAGCGTCGGGCAGGGGAATGCCGGCGGATAATTAGCCACCGCTTTCTCCATCTGCACGGTATCGGGCGCCAGCGCCAGCATCAGCGCGGTTTCGGCATGTCCCGCGTGCATCGCCATCTGCCGCTCTTTGTCGTCCATAAAGCTTTCCGCGCAGTTCGGCACTTTGAAGGTGTCTTGCATGATGATGATCATGTCGCCGTGGCGCAGACGCAGTTCGCGCGCCGCCATCTGCAACGGCTGCGGCTGGCCGCCGTGGCCGTTAACCATCAGGAACTTGCGGAAACCGGCGCGATAGAGTGATTCGCCAATCTCCAGAATGGTGTGCAGCAAGGTTTCGCCGGTCAGCGTTAGCGTGCCGGGAAAATGCAGATGCTCATCCGATTTGCCATAGGTGATCGGCGGAATGGCGTAAGCCGGGATTTCCGCCGGTAAGCGCGCCAGCGCATGGCCGACCACGCCGGAGGCGATCACGCTATCCACCGCGCACGGCAAATGCGGGCCGTGCTGCTCAATCGCGCCGGTCGGCAACACGATCACGGTGTTGGCTTTATTTTCCAGCGTGGCGATGTCGGTCCAGCTCAGGTACGGCAAAAAGCGGTTTGCCGGAATATAACCATGAAACATTTGAACTCCTCGTGTTATTGCGGCAACCACGCCGTGGCTTCAACTTCAATTAAGACGTCCGGACTCGGCAGCATCTCGCTCACCTGCACCACGGTAGAAACCGGCGGCGCATCGGGAAAAAATTGCTTACGTACCCGGCTGTAGTGGGGAAAATGGTCGAGATTGCGGAAGTACTGCACCAGTTTGAAGACATCGCTCATCTGGCCACCGGCGCTTTCGATGGTGGTGCGGATGCTCTCCAGCACGTACCAGCTCTGCGCCAGAATCGGCCCCTCTTTAATATCGGTGGAGAACTCGCCGGTGCGGCCAAGCAGCTGTTGCGCCGCTGCGGGAATGTCGTCGTAGCCGCGCACAATGGTGGCGGTTTGCGGATTCACCGGAATAATGCCGGAGAGGAAAATAAAGTCGCCCGCGCGTCGCCACGCGGCATATTTCGCCAGCGGTTTTCCCGCTCCTGCATCAAGCGCCATCTGTTGTTTATCCATAACGCACACCCCTTTTCAGCCGATAGCGCTGACGTTGACGCAATGGCCAGCTCGCCACATCGACATGCGGAAAAATCACCAAATCATTGGCCTGCAGCGCGTGGCGTTGGCAGATCAGCGCGGAAGCCTGATCAAAGGCCGCGCCCAGTTGCAGGCTCAGCAAACCGCTAAACAGCGTATCGAGCGGGTCGTAACTGCCAAACGGACAGAACGCGTCCTGCACGTTGTCCGCGCCGAGCAGCAGCGGAATGCCCAGCGCCTGCGCTTCTTTCACCAGCGTTAAACCGCGCAAACGCGGCGTGCGGCCGGGCACCGCGTCCTGTAACAGCAGGTTGGTGAGCGGCAGCGCAATCAACGTCACATTGTGTTGCGCCAGTAAGGCAAGAATCTGTTGCGCATCGTCCTGCTGCGCCAGCGCGCAGCTGTGGCTGCAGGTGATCGCGCCGCTAAATGGATGCTGCTGCAAATAGTGCGCCAGCCAGCGCAATCCCTGCGCCTCGACGTTAAGTTCTTCATCAATATGCAGATCAATATCCAGCTGCCACAATTCGGCGGCTTCCATCAGATGCTGAAACGCCTGCGCATCCCAGTTGCTGCTGTGAATAAAGCCGCCCAACAGCGCGCCGGGACCGCTGGTTGCTACCTGCGCGGCAATATGCTGCGCATCGCTGGCGTCGGCAAAGAAGGTGAGTGGCGCGAGGGCCACGCGCTCAATGCTGCACAGCGGATGGTGCAGATCGCCAATCACTTGCCACGCTAATGGTGCATCAACGGAGAACCAGTCGATGTGGGTGCGCAGCAAACCGACGCCAGCTTCTACCGCCCAGCGCAGCGCCTTCGTAGCGCGATGCTGCAGATCTGCTGTGTTCCAGTGCGCGCGGTCCTGATGCATGGCAGCAATCGCGGCCAGCAAACCGGGCTGTTGCGCCGGGCTGCGTTGAATAGTGAAGGTTTTATCCAGATGCGCGTGCGGTTCG
Source organism: Pantoea endophytica (assembly GCF_002858935.1). GTDB lineage: Bacteria > Pseudomonadota > Gammaproteobacteria > Enterobacterales > Enterobacteriaceae > Pantoea > Pantoea leporis. Next base: position 514,956 of record NZ_PJRT01000005.1, read on the forward strand.
ATAAACGCGGGCAGCACCAGCGCGCCGTGAAGCGGCAGATAATCAGCGGGTGCTGCTGCATGGTCGGGTTCGAATTGCAGGCCCGCGGCGTGGAAATGTAAGGTCGCCAGCTGCGGTTGATTGTTGGCTTCAGGCCAGTTTTCTGGCAGCAGCCAGCGGGGTAAACGTGCGCCGGTCGCACCCGGATAGCCGCTCATAGATCCAGTACCAATAAGGGTGAACGCGCACGTGAACAGCACAGCACGATGCAATCGTTGGCCGCACGCTCTTGCTGGCTCAGCACATCATCACGGTGATCCGGCTCGCCCGCCAACACGCCGGTGATGCAGGCGCCGCACATGCCTTGTTCGCATGAGAGTTCAATCTCAATCCCTGCTTCTTCAAGTACTTCAGCGATGGTTTGTTGCTCGCCCACGGCAAAGCGTGCGCCGGAGGAGGCGAGCTGCACTTCGAAGGCAGCGCCAGCCATCAGCGAAGATGTGGATTGGAAGCGCTCGCTGTGCAGCTGTGCTTCGTCCCAGCCATGTTGCAACGCCAGCTGCTGCAGATGATGCATAAACCCCGCCGGGCCGCAGAACACCAGCGCAGCGTTGTCTGGCTGGGTGAGATCGTCGGGAACGCGCTGGCGCAGGCTGTCGCCTTCGCTGCTGTAGTGGATGACCACGCACGCGCCGAGATTGCACAGACGTTGGCTGAAAGCCAGTTGGTCGGCATGTTTCAGGTAAAGGTGCAGGGTGAAATCCGCCTGACGCGCCGCCAGTGCTTCGGCCATCACCAACAGCGGCGTCAGGCCGATGCCGGCGGCAAACAGCAGCGTGCGCGACGCGTGCGGCAGCGGAAAGTGGTTACGTGGCGCGGATATCTCTAGCTTATCGCCGGTGGTTAACTGCTGATGCAGCCAGCGCGATCCGCCGGTTGAACCCTCATCCAGACGTACGCAGATTTCATAATGATCGGCTGGCGCAGAGCAGAGTGAATACTGGCGTTTACCGCAGTTGGGAATAATGACATCGATGTGCGCGCCGGGCGTGAAAGCAGGCAGCGGCTGCCCGCTGCGATTCGCCAGCGTCAGTAACACATTGCCTGCACCGTTGAACTGCTTTGCGATGACGGTGACGGCGAGAGGAGTGGATTTCATCATCTATCTGCCTGAGCAGGGATGTCGTCGGCTGGAAGGCCGCGCAAACCCTTGTTTTAATCATGGCAGCGATTATTATTTTGCCCATGTGTAAGCGTCCATCTGTTTAATTCGAATGATGCGTTGCAAAAAAGAGAGCACCCCTTATGTTCGCCTTCTCCCGATTTCTGCTCTATTTCACTGAGGTGGCCCGCCAGGGTTCGCTGCGCAAGGCTTCTGAGGTGCTGCACGTCTCGGCATCCTCAATTGATCGGCAGATCCTGCGCGTGGAGGAACAGCTGGATATGCCGCTATTTGAGCGCCATCCATCAGGATTACGTATGACCGCAGCGGGTGAGATCCTGCTGAATGCGGCGAAAAACTGGCAGCGGGATTTTGGTCGCGTCTGCACGCAGCTGGATGATTTGCGCGGATTACGTCACGGCCATGTGCATATCGCCACCATTGATGCGATTAATCGCGGCTTTTTTTCATCGATTTTGCAGCGCATTCGCAGCGACTATCCCGGCATCTCCTTCACGCTGACCACCATGAGCAACATCCACATCGCCAATGCGCTGACCTCGGGCGATGCGGATTTCGGCATCATGCTTAATCCGCAAAGTTCGCGCGAGTTGCTGGTGAAGTCGTTTGCCGATTTACGTTTGGGAATTGTGGTGAGCAGTCAACATCCGCTAGCCAATCTGGAGTCGATCCGTTTCAGCCACTGCGAATCCTGGCCATTTATCGTGCCCGCCGCGCCGCTAATGCTGGCCGATCCGCTGGAGGCGCTGATCAACAGTTCGGGCATTAAGATCAACGAAGTGGCGCGCACCAATAACATTCATATGCTGCGTTCACTGGTGCGTGATGATGTGGGGATAAGCCTGATGTGCTGGCTGGATATCGTTGATGAGTATCGGCGCGGTGAACTGAAGTTTATCCCGTTGATCGATACGGTGCTGAAGCCATTTACCTTGTCGCTGTGTGTTGCGCCGCAGCGCCAGCTTTCGATTGCCGCTTCGATGATGCTGCGCGAGCTGGAGTCGTTTTTTGCACTGATGCAGAGTGAGGAGTTGCTGGCGTAATGCTCGTTAGTTAAGGCATGAAAACCCCTCATTATCGAATGCACACATTGTAGCGGCGCAATTCATTGCGCGATAAATCGCGCCGCTACAGAAGGTGCGGTTATATGATACGGCGCTTAACTGATCGTCATTACGCCATGAATGGCGACCTTACGATAATGTTAATCGCCCCAACGGCTGCGCAAATAATTCACCGCATCCTGGGTTTGTGGCTGATTAAGGTAATTTTCGCGGAACAAAATGGTGCCGTTAATCTGCGGTAGCGACTCGTTGAGATCGAGTTGCTTTTGCAACTCCGGCACGCCGCCGTTCACCGTCCAGTCAGGTTCACTTTTCGACGCTTCGCCAATTTTATATAGCGCCACACCGATATAGAGCCGAGTGTGCGTTGGCTTCACCACGTCCGCCCACCAGTGGGCTAACACGTCGTAACGGGCGGCCTGGCGCGCAAACGGCCAGTAAAGCTGCGGCGCGATGTAATCCAGCAGTCCCATTTGCACCCAGCGACGCGTATCGGCGTAGGCTTCGTCGTAGGCGGCCGCGCCGCGCGTGTCGGAGCCCGCCGCATCATGCGACAGATTGCGCCACACGCCTGCCGGGCTGACGCCAAATTCTACGTTCGGGTTCAGTTGCTTGATGGTGCGCGACACCTGCTCAATTAACAGCAGCGTATTGTTGCGCCGCCAGTCAGCTTTCGATGCAAAACCCTGACCATACTGGCGGAACGTGGCGCTGTCGTTGAGGGTTGAACCGGGCGTTTCAGTATAGAAATAGTCATCGAACTGCACGCCGTCGATCGGATAGTGCGACACCACTTCCGCAACGATGCTGGTGATCCAGTCGCGTGCGGCGGGAATGCCGGGATCGAGCACGAAGCGGTCGCTGGCGGTGCGGATCCAGTCGCGATGCAGCACAAATACGCTGGCCGGTTGCAGCGCAAGCGTATTATTCAGCGCGTTAACCGTGGAAGGTTTGACGTTGGTCGAGACGCGATATGGGTTGAACCACGCGTGCACCTTCATGCCGCGTTTGTGCGCCTCATCCAGCATAAATTTCAGCGGATCGTAGCCGGGATCTTCACCAATCCTGCCGGTGAGCATATCTGACCACGGCAAGATGCTGGAGCGCCACAGCGCGGTGCCATCCGGCTTTACCTGGAAAAATACCGTATTGATGCCGAGGCTTTTCAGTTTATCTAGCTTATCGGTCAACGCCTGTTGCTGCTGGTGGATGCGGTTGGCCGGGCTGGCATTCACGGAATTGATTGGCGGCCAGTCGAGGCGTGAAACGGTGGTGAGCCACACGCCGCGTACCGGTTCTTTGCTCAGCGCTGGTTTAGTCGGCATTGGCGGTTTGGTGACCGTCGGCAACGGCGTGACCAGCGATTTCGGTGGCGGCGAGGAGCAACTGGCCAGTGAGAGGGCGACAGCAATGGCGACCAGCGCAGCGGATTTTTTATAGGTGTTAACCCAGGGAAAACGATGTGAACAGGCTATGATAAACTCCCTTTTTTGCAACTTTCTGTTCGAAGAGCCTCATTCTCTTATCATGCGAACTAAAGTTAATAATGGTGTCATGGTTTGCACGATGAATCGCGCCGCTACTGATAAGTACGGGATTTTGTAGCGTCGCAATGAATTGCACGCAGTAAATTTATTTGAGGAACCCAAAACCTATGCAATACGAAGACCTTTATCGCCGTATCGGCCAGATCATCTTTAGCTGTGGCCCGCAAGGTGCGCGGGAATTGATCGTTCAGGCTGAACTGTTTGCGGACGATGATGGCGGGCAGTTTCAGTTCGATTACATCGATGAAAACGGTGAACCGGATTGGTTTGAACCCGATGCGCGCGCGATAGGCGATCTCTCGGAGGCGCTGAAAGATTTTCAGCAGTACTTCGTGGATAACAATATGACCAACGGTCTGCCGGTGTGGCGTAAATGCGCGATAAACCTCAACGTGCAGGAAGAAGCCATCAGCATCGACGTGCAGTACGACTAAGTTCCGCGGCATCCTTGCCTGGAAGTCATGCGTTACGAACGTAACGCCACCATCTCCTCGTTTTTCCGCGCCACGCGTTTGCGATGCACAATACGGCTGGCGGCGACGACACCCAGCGTCAACAGGCCGGTGGCGATAATCTCTGGACGGTGTTGTTGGTTGAAAAGCATGGCAACCAACACGCCAACGATGAACACCATCGTCGCCCACGTCAGGCCAGGGAACAGCCACATGCGATAGCTGAGGATTTCACCGCGCGCTTCGCGCTTTTTACGCAGCACCAGATGAGACGCGGCGATCACCAGATACACCAGCAACGCGATGGCGCCGGAACTGGCGAGCAGGAACTCAAATACTGCGCTCGGCGCCAGATAGTTAGCGATCACCGCGAGGAAGGCCGCCGCCGTGGAGAGCAACACCGCTACCCACGGCGTGCCGCTGCGGGTGGTGCGCGACGCGACGGCAGGCGCATCTTCACGACGTGAAAGCGAATAGATCATGCGCGATGCGGTATACAGCGCAGAGTTGAGACAGCTACACACCGCAATCAACACCACCACATCAACAATCTGCTTAGCGTAAGGCACGTTCATCATCTGCATCGCCGTCTGGTAAGAACCTGCTTTCATCAGCGACGGCGTATTCCACGGCACCAGCGCCACCACGATGAAGATCGACAGCAGATAGAACAGCGCGATGCGCCAGATCACCGAGTTGGTGGCCTGCGTAATTTGTTTCTTCGGCTCGCGCGATTCGGCGGCGGCAATGGTGACAATCTCGGTGCCCATAAATGAGAACATAGTGGTCAGAATGGCCGCCAGCACCGCGCCGATGCCATTCGGCATAAAGCCTTGCGTGTCATACAGATGTGAGATCCCCTGCGTGCTGCTGCCCGGCATCAAACCAAACACCGCTAAGCTACCCGCGCAGAGAAATGCGACAATCGCCACCACTTTCAGCAGGGCGAACCAGAATTCAAACTCGCCATAGTTTTTGACGCTGAATAGGTTGCTGATGGTCAGGAACGTGGTGATCGCCAGCGTATATTCCCATACCGGAACTTGTGGAAACCACGAATGCAGGATGGTGCCAGCGGCGTTGGCTTCCAGCGGGATCACTAACACCCAGAACCACCAGTACAGCCAGCCGATGGTGAAACCGGCCCAGCGGCCCAGCGATTTGTCGGCGTAGGTGGAGAAAGAGCCGGAATCCGGTGATGCCACCGCCATTTCGGCCAGCATGCGCATAATCAGCACCACCAACGCGCCCGCGGCGATGTAGGCCAGCAGTACCGCCGGGCCGGCTTCGGCGATCGCATGGCCAGAGCCAACAAACAATCCGGCACCAATCACGCCGCCAATCGATAACATCCGTACATGGCGCGGCTTCAGGCCTTGCGCCAATACATCGGCATTCTGTGAACTCATCAATGTTTCTCCAAAGCGTCTCTCAGGCCGCGCGACGCGCAGCCGGGTTACAACAGGTGAGAAGCCCAGCCCGCCGCGCGAGCTGGGTAGATTGTTACGAATCGGCGTGTTGACTCAGCACGCTGCTGAGGATCTCCAGCGCCTGGCCGAACTGCGCATCAGGAATGGTGAGCGGATAGAGGAAGCGGATGACATTGCCCTGCGGGCCACAAGTAAGCAGCAGCAGCCCACGCGCCATCGCGTGTTGCTGGATGGTTTGCGCGGTTTGCGCGCTGGCGAACTCCACCGCAATCATCGAGCCAAGGCCGCGAATGTCGGTGATGGAGGAACACTGGCTGCGTGCGCTGTGCAGGAAATCGGTTAACTGCGTACCGAGTTGTTGAGAACGTTCGCACAGCTTCTCGTCGGCGATCACGTCCAGCACCGCATGCGCCGCGGCAATCGCCAGCGGATTGCCAGCGTAGGTGCCACCCAGGCCGCCTGGACCCGGCGCATCCATAATCTCGGCCCGGCCGCTGACCGCCGATAACGGCATGCCGCCCGCGAGGCTTTTCGCCATGGTGATGAGATCCGGTTTCACCGTATAGTGATCCATCGCGAACAATTTGCCGGTGCGGGCAAAGCCGGTTTGTACTTCATCGGCAATCAGCAGAATGCCGTGCTCATCGGCCAGCGACCGCAGGCGGTTGAAGAATTCAGGCGGCGCGACATGGAAGCCGCCTTCGCCCTGAATTGGCTCCAGCACGATAGCCGCAACATCCTGTGGCGCGATGTCCTGCGTGAAAATATCCTGCAAGCTGGCCAGCGCATCATCAACGCTGATGCCGGTGATGCTGTTGGGGTAGCGCGCGTGCCACACCGACGCGGGCATCGGACCGAAGTCGCGTTTGTAGGGAGCAACTTTGCCGGTCATCGCCATGGTCATAAAAGTACGACCGTGGAATGCATTGCCGAAGGTGACGATGCCGTGACGGCGCGTCGCTGCACGCGCCACTTTTACCGCGTTTTCTACCGCTTCAGCGCCGGTGGAGAAGAACGCAGTTTTGGCTTTACCGGCAATCGGCACCACGCGATTGAGGCGTTCCGCCAGCGCCACATAGCTCTCATACGGCGTCACCTGGAATGCGGTATGGGTAAATTTCTCTAACTGATCGGCAATCGCCTGCACGATGCGCGGATGGCGATGCCCGGTGTTCAGCACCGCGATGCCGCCAGCGAAATCGATCCAGCTGTTGCCTTCACCATCGCGCAGCGTGGCGTTCTCCGCGTGCTCTACGTACCACTGACAAAGATTACCGGTGCCGCGTGGCAGGGCATCATCTTTACGTTGCTGCAACTGGCTGTTTTTACCTTCCATAACCTTTCCTTAGCGATAAGCGTCTTTACAAATCACGACAAACACGCTTATTTATGCCTGCGCTGAGTTATCTTGCCAGAGCCACTTTCAGTGAAAAGAGGGGAGCCAATTGCGAAGTTTGTACGCCGATCATGTATTAGAGCGCATGCAGTTTATGCCGGAAGGGACGTTGCAGCAGCGTTTGCTGAGTTGTATGCAAGCCGCTATTGCAGAAGGCATTTTTCCGCGCGCCACGCGCTTGCCCGCCACGCGCGATTTGGCGCGCGAGCTGTCGGTGTCGCGCAACACGGTGTTGAACGTGTATGAGAATTTGATGGCACAAGGCTACGTCACGGCGCGTACCGGCAGCGGAACATGGATTGCAGAAAATTTGCCGGAGGGATCGCTGAACACGCCGCGCAACGTGGCGCCGATCGAAACGTTAAGCGCGAAACCGGCGGCGATTTCCAAACGCGGCGCTTCGCTGCTCGGCCATGCCAATGCCTCGCCATATCAGTGGGGCGCTTTTGTGCCTGGCGCGCCGGATGTCACGCAGTTCCCGCATAAACTCTTCAGCCAGATTCAGGCGCGTCTAAACCGTGAACCGGATATTGAACGGCTGATCTACAGCAGCAACGGCGGCTGTGCACAGCTGCGTGCTGCGCTGGCGGAGTACCTGAGCGTGGCGCGTTCGGTACGCGCTGATGCCGATCAAATCATCATCACTGAAGGGATTCATCAGGCGGTGGATTTGGTTTCGCGCGTGTTGTGCGATCCCGGCGATCAGGTGTGGATCGAAGAGCCTGGTTATTGGGGGACGCGCAATCTGCTGCGCATTAACGGACTGAAAATCAACGCCATTGCAGTGGATGAGCAGGGATTGATCCCCGATTTGCCACCGCGCAGTCGTGCACCGAAGATGATTTTCGTGACACCGTCACATCAATATCCGCTGGGCGTGCATCTCAGCCTGGAGCGACGCAAGCAGCTGCTCGATCTGGCGCGCAAACACAAAACCTGGCTGGTGGAAGATGATTACGACAGCGAGTTTCGCTTCTCCGGCCAGCCATTCCCGTCATTGCAAGGCTTTGAGCCGGATGCGCCGGTGATTTATATGGGCACTTTTAGCAAGACGCTCTATCCGGCGCTGCGCCTCGGTTATCTGGTGGTGCCAAAAGCGCTGGCGCAGCCGCTGCGTGTGGCGGCGGCGGAACTCTATCGCGGCGGGCATTTGCTGGTGCAGCGCGCGCTGGCAGAGTTCATCCAAAAAGGGCATTACATGTCGCACATTCGCCGCATGCGCAAGCTCTACAGCCAGCGGCGGCGCTTTATGGTGAGCCTGATTGAGCGTTATCTGGGCGCCGATTTTCTGCCGGTAGTGAATCATGAGGCGGGATTGCACCTGGTAATGAATCTGCCAACCGGCTGCGACGATGTGGCGGTCGCCGCGCTGGCGCTACGGCGCGGCGTGAAGGTGCGGCCGTTGTCGCAATATTATATGCATCCGCAGGAGCGGCGCGGCCTGCTGTTGGGTTTTGCCTGCGTCGATGAGCGGCAGTGTCAGGATGCGTTTGGTATTCTCAAAGGTTGTCTGGTCGAGGCAAAAATCATTTAAACAGTGAATAATCCGTAGCGGCGCAATTTGTTGCGCAATGTATATGGCAAAACACGCGCAATAAATTGCGCCGCTACGAAGGGTGCTCTATCGCTGGCCGATGGTGTTTAGCCGCTGCACAATTTCTGGCGTAAGTTTCACTTCGCTACTCGCCAGGTTCTGCTTCAGGTGCTCCGGCGATGACGTGCCCGGAATCAGCAGAATATTAGGCGAACGCTGCAGCAGCCACGCCAGCGCCACCTGCAGCGGCGTAGCATTGAGCTCATTCGCTACCTCGCTCAGCTGATCCGACTGCAGCGGTGAAAATCCGCCGAGGGGGAAAAATGGCACATAAGGAATGCCTTGCGCTGCCAGCTGGTCGAGCAGCGCCTCATCCTGTCGATTAGCCAGATTATAGAGGTTTTGCACGCAGGCGATCGGCGTCATCGCCTGGGCATCGGCCACCTGTTTAGCCGTCACGTTGCTCAGACCAATGTGTCGAACCAGCCCGCGCTCTTTTAGCTTGATCATCGCTTCAACCTGCGGCTCCAGCGAACCCTCTTTCGGTCCGTGCACGTCCAGCATCGAACGCAGATTCACCACTTCCATCACATCAAGCCCTAGATTGCGCAGGTTATCTTCCACCGCTTGCGTTAGCGCTTCTGGCGTGAATGCCGGTAACCAGCCGCCTTTATCGTTGCGGCGCGCGCCCACTTTGGTGACGATAACCAGATCGTCGGCGTAAGGGTGTAACGCTTTTTTGATCAGCTGATTGGTGATATGCGGACCGTAGAAGTCGCTGGTATCAATGTGATTCACGCCTGCTGCGACCGCATCGCGCAGCACCTGCAAAGCACGCGCTTCATCTTTCGGCGGACCAAACACGCCGGGACCGGCTAACTGCATGGCACCGTAACCGAGTCGTGCAACCTGGCGGTCGCCAAGGGTGTAAGTCAATGCTGGATGAGACATGGAAAGCTCCTTCGTCAGTGTGTGGTTAGATTGTAATCGCCAAAACGCTGTGCAACTATCCGTACAAATTGGGACACAGTGTACGAGGTAGCGAACAATGGCATTGGATATCGCCTTGCTGCACGCGGTGGTGGCGGTGGCCAAAGCGGGCGGGTTTCGTGAGGCGGCGCGCATGACCGGCAGTAATCCGTCGCGCTTGAGCGATGCGGTGCGGCGTGCCGAAGAGCAACTTGGCGTGCGGCTGTTTAATCGCACCACGCGCACCGTGGCGTTAACAGAAGCCGGCAGGGTGCTGATGTCGCGCCTGCTTCCGGCGATGAACGAAGTGGATGCGGCGCTGGATGCGTTGAACACGTTCCGCGATACGCCGGGCGGCACCTTGCGCTTAAATGTGCCGGTGAGCGCCGCGCGCATTGTGTTACCGGCGATTGTGCCGGGATTTCTAAAGCGCTATCCCGATATCCAGCTGGAAGTGGTGGCGGAAAGTAATGTGCAGGATGTGTTCCGCGATAGTTGTGATGCCGGCATTCGTTATGACAATCATCTGGAGCAAGACATGGTGGCGCTGCCAATCGGTCCGCGCACCCAGCGCTTTGCCCTGGCGGCATCACCCGCGTATCTGGCGCAGTTCGGTACGCCGCAACATCCGCGCGACTTAGTGCAGCATCGCTGTTTACACGGACGCTATGCGACTGGCGTGATTGCCGAATGGGAATTTACCTGCGGCGAGGAAACCGTGCGCTTGCAGCCGAAAGGTCCGCTGATTTGCAGTATCGGCGCGGCGATGGACTTGACGGTAGAAGCGGCAATCGCTGGCTGCGGCGTGGTCTACTTATTTGAGGATTGGATTAGACCGGCGCTGAGTGATGGCAGCCTGCAGCCGATTCTGCCGGATTGGTGGCAAAGCTTCTCTGGCCTTTGGCTCTATTACAACGATCTCCGGTTGATTCCGGCGCCGCTACAGGCGTTTCTGGATTATGTGCGCGAACTGAATTCAGGTGCAGAAGCGAAAAAAAGCCGATAACCGTTGCCAGTTATCGGCTTATTCGCATCACAGGTAATTATGCGTTTAGCAGCTGATTCGCGGTTTTCTCAACCAGCGCCAGCAGGAGTTTAATATCTTCCAGCGTCACGGTTGGGTTCAGCAAGGTCAGCTTCAGGCAGGTTACGCCCTGATTCTCGGTCACACCTACGTTGGCGCGACCTGAATCCAGCAGCGCATCGCCAATACGCTGGTTGAACAGCGCAATCTGGGCAGTTTCGGTCAGTTGCTCTGGACGATAGCGGAACAGTACGCTCGCCAGCTGAGGCTGCATTACCAGCTCGAGGCGTGGTTCAGAGGTAACAAATTTCGCCACTTCCTGCGCCAGCGTCACACCGTGATCGATGATCGCCGCATACTGTTTCTGACCCAGCGCTTCCAGACCCATCCACAGCTTCAGCGCATCGAAACGACGCGTGGTCTGCAGGGATTTGGATACCAGATTCGGTACGCCGGCCTCTTCGTCAAACTCAGAATTCAGGTAAGCCGCCTGATAACGCATCAGCTCGTAATGACGCTCATCTTTCAGCAGGAACGCACCGCAGCTGATGGTCTGGAAATACTGTTTATGGAAGTCCAAAGTGACGGAATCCACCCGCTCCAGGCCATCGAGGTAGTCGCGATACTTCTCGGACAGCAGCAGCGCGCCGCCCCATGCTGCATCAACGTGTACCCAAATGTTGCGCTCGGCAGCAATGCCGGCAATTTCACGCAGCGGATCGATAGCACCGGCATCGGTGGTACCGGCGGTCGCCACGATCGCCAGGATCTTTTCGCCGTTAGCGTCGGCCTGCGCCAGTTTGGCTTTCAGGTCTGACACATCCATACGGGCGAACTCATCAGACTTCACCTGCACCACAGATTGGTAGCCATGGCCAAGCAGCGCCATGTTCTTCTGTACGGAGAAGTGCGCGTTTTCAGAACACAGCACTTTGATCTTACGCAGATCACCAGTGATCCCGTGCTGCTGCACCGAGTGACCCTGACGCTGATAGAAGGCGTCGCGTGCCAGCATCAGACCCATAAGGTTGCTCTGGGTGCCGCCGCTGGTGAACACACCGGCGTCGCCAGCAGGGTAACCCACTTGCGCACGCAGCCATTCGATCAGTTTGATCTCAATGATGGTGGCAGAAGGGCTCTGATCCCACGAATCCATACTCTGATTGGTGGCGTTGATCAGGACTTCTGCCGCCTGACTTACCACCAGACTCGGGCAGTGCAGATGCGCTACACATTGCGGGTGATGCACTGAAAGACTGTCTTTCAGGAAATATTCAATCGCGCGTTCAATCGCGGCCTGGTTACCCAGGCCGTTTGGATTGAAGTCGAGCGTGATACGCTCGCGCAGTTCGGCAACGCTTTTGCCTTGATACATCTCAGGCTGTTGCAGCCACTGCACAACCGCGGCGCTGCTCTGGGCAATCGCCTGCTGGTACGCCTCAATGCTCTGTGCAGAGGCGGCCAGAATCGGGTTTACTTCAGACATTTACTCTTCCAATCAAACAGGTTTGACGCCAGCGCCAATTAGCGCCTGCTCAAATTTATCCAGGAAAATCGCCAGCTCATCGTTGGTGATCAGCAGTGAAGGCAGCAGACGCAGAACCGCGCCATGACGGCCACCGCGCTCCAGAATCAGACCAGCTTCGAAGCACTTCTTCTGCAGCAGCGCAGAGAGTTCGCCGTCAGCCGGGAAGCTGCCCATGTGATCGGCCGCTTCGTTCGGTTTAACGATCTCAATACCGATCATCATGCCGAGACCACGAATGTGACCGATTACCGGGAAGCGTTTCTGCATCGCGGCCAGCTGCTGTTTCAGCCATTCACCCTGCGCGGCCACTTTGCCCGCGATATCCTGCTCTTTCAGGATTTTCAGCGTGGTCAGGCCGGTTGCCATCGCCAGCTGGTTGCCACGGAAGGTGCCGGTGTGATGACCCGGAGACCAAACGTCGAACTGCTTTTTGATACCCAGCACAGCCAGTGGCAGACCGCCGCCCACAGCTTTAGACATCACGATGATGTCTGGCTCGATACCGGCGTGTTCGAAGGCAAAGAATTTGCCGGTACGGGCAAAGCCAGCCTGAACTTCGTCGAGGATCAGCAGAATGCCGTGTTCCTGAGTTACTTTACGGATGCGCTGCAGCCACTCAGCCGGTGCTGGGTTCACGCCGCCTTCGCCCTGAACGGCTTCGAGGATCACTGCTGCAGGCTTGCGCACGCCACTTTCCACGTCGTTGATCAGGTTGTCGAAGTAGTAGGTCAGCGCTTTCACGCCAGCTTCACCACCGATACCCAGCGGGCAACGATACTGATGCGGGTAAGGCATGAACTGTACTTCTGGCATCATGCCATCAACCGCTTCTTTCGGTGCCAGGTTGCCGGTAACGGACAGCGCGCCGTGCGTCATACCGTGGTAACCGCCAGAGAAGCTGATCACGCCGCTACGGCCAGTGGCTTTCTTGGCCAGTTTCAGCGCGGCTTCAACCGCATCGGCACCCGAAGGGCCGGTGAACTGCAGGCAATAATCTTTACCCTGGCCTGGCAGCAGCGAGAGCAGAGACTCAGAGAACTGATCTTTCAGTGGAGTAGTCAGATCAAGAGTATGTAACGGCAAGCCGCTGGTAATGACATTTTGAATGCTCTGGAGAACATCAGGATGGTTGTGACCCAGTGCCAGCGTCCCTGCGCCAGCCAGACAGTCAAGATATTGTTTATTCTCAACATCTGTGATCCACACGCCATGGGCTTTAGCGATAGCTAAAGGCAGTTTGCGCGGGTAACTCCTGACGTTAGATTCAAACTCAGCCTGACGGGCTAAGAATGCGTCGTTATTTCCGTTGAATGCATTGGCACCAAAACTATCAATACGGACTTTATCCGTCATCATATCTCTCCTTCAACCGGGGCACGTAAGGCTCGCCAATTGACTAATTGAACAAAAAAGTAACAGCTGTGAAAAAACGCGGCCAATATAGAGCCTTTTGACCTACATCACAATGATTAATTTTGTTTAGATTTGTTTACTCTTTCCATATATGAATCAGAGCGTTGGCCAGAAATTGGCCACTTAATTTCGCACCGCAGTTGGGGTGGTTAAAAAATAATCGAATGAATAAAGAGACTTATAGCCGCTAAGGCGATCCACGGACCAAAGGCGATGACGTGATTGAGCTCGCGCTGCCCGCTAACTCTGGAAATCAAAACACATAAAATAGCGCCGCCCGAAGCCAATAAAAGCACCCAGGGTAAAAGCGACCAGCCCAACCAGGCGCCGATTGCCGCCAGCAGTTTTGCATCGCCCATCCCTAATCCCTCAATCCCTCTAATCCATTGATATAAAATTGATAGCGCCCACAACAAGCAATATCCTGCTATGGATCCCCATACCGCTTCTTGTAATGAGCCGGGTAGCCATCCCATCGCTTTAAACAGCAGCGCAATCCACAGCAAGGGCAGCGTAATCACATCCGGTAAAAGCAGATGTTCGAGGTCAATAAAGGCTAATACCGTTAACGCCCAGAACAATATGAGCGCGCCCAGCAATTGCATATTGACTGGCATCAGCCAGATAAGCAGCAGCGTCAGAAGCGCGGTAATTATCTCCACCTGTGGATAACGCCCGCTGATTTTACAATGGCAATAACGGCATTTACCGCGTAACAGTAACCAACTTATGAGCGGAATGTTGTCGCGCCAGCGCAGCGCGGTGGTGCATTGGTGGCAGTGAGAGGGCGGACAACACACATTTAGCGGAGTGTTCGGGTGCACTATTTGCAATGGCAACCGCGAGATCACCACGTTAAGAAAGCTGCCTACGGCCAATCCTAATAGGCCACTAATTAAGCCATATACGTATTCCATTACTCATACCTCGCGCCATCCAGGCTTGTCGTTGCCAGGACTTTACGCCGAAGCGAGGATAGGTGCGAGAGGTAAAAGGGCGTTACAGCGGCATACATCGGGATTGCAGAGCGGGCTCCAGAAATGGAGAGGAGAAGATTAAGCTTGCTGCTTGAACAGCTGAATCGCTTCCTGCACATTGCTGGTATTCAATGACATTACGCGGTCGTTATTAAGGAACACATCGTAGTGGCCGGCGTTATAGCGGAACACATATAGATCGCCGCGATAGCGCAATCCTTTGGTTTTCACCCCAATATGGTGGCGGCGCAGCGCTGCCTGAGAAAGTCTGTCAGTAGCCGTACTCATCGCATTATCCTCCAGACGTTATAAGACATATCCTGACTTAGTATAGGGTCAAAACCTTAATTTAACCTTAAGAAGTGTGCTGGTTCATGATGATAAACCGGCAAATTTGACCCTTCCTCTACCAATCCTCAACGTGTCAGAAAAAGCCGACTTAGTACCCTTCTCATTTAATGTTGCGTTAAGTTAACCCGCGTATTTTGGAATAAATGGCCGTTAAATAGTGCTTAATTCCAAGGTAACATAATGAATTTTCTACCATTCTCACGGCCCTCGTTGGGTGAAGAAGAGTTAGCCGCCGTTAAATCGGTGTTTGAGTCGGGTTGGATCACCACCGGCCCGAAAAATGCCGAACTGGAAGAGGCTTTTTGCCAGCTCACTGGCAATCAGCATGCGATTGCTGTCAGCTCCGCCACGGCGGGGATGCACGTCACGCTGCTGGCGCTGGGCATCCAGCCTGGCGATGAGGTGATCACGCCTTCGCTGACCTGGGTTTCCACCATCAACATCATCACGCTACTGGGTGCGACGCCGGTGATGATCGATATCGACCGCGACACCTTGATGGTAACGCCGGAGCTGATTGAAGCGGCGATCACGCCGCGTACGCGCGCCATCATTCCGGTGCATTACGCTGGCGCGCCCGCCGATATAGATGCCATTCGCGCTATTGGTGAGCGCCATGGCATTCCGGTGATTGAAGATGCGGCGCACGCCGCAGGCTGTTATTACAAAGAAAAGCACGTTGGCCAGCAGGGCACGGCGATCTTCTCCTTCCACGCCATCAAAAACATGACCTGCGCCGAAGGTGGCTTGATTGTCACCGATGATGCGGCGTTGGCCGACCGCATGCGCAGTCTGAAATTCCACGGACTCGGCGTCGATGCGTACGATCGCCACACGCACGGCCGCAAGCCGCAGGCCGAAGTGATCATGCCGGGTTTCAAATACAACCTGCCAGATATCAGCGCAGCAATTGCTTTGGTGCAGCTGAAAAAGTTGCCCGCCATCAATCAGCGCCGCGCGGCGATTGCGCAGCGCTATCTCACTGAACTGGCGAATACGCCGTTTCTGCCGCTGGCGCAGCCAGAATGGCCACATCAACACGCGTGGCATCTGTTCATTATTCGCGTTGATGAGGCGCGCCGTGATGCGCTTATGGAAACCTTGAAAGCGCAGGATATCGGCACCGGGCTGCATTTCCGTGCCGCGCACACCCACAAATATTACCGCGAACGCTATCCGCAACTCTCGTTGCCGCACACCGAATGGAATAGCGATCGCATCTGCTCAATCCCGTTGTTCCCTGATATGCGCGATGAAGATGTCACGCGCGTGATTAGCGCATTACGTCATATCGCTGGAGTTTGACATGCTGGAAGAAAAAGCCATTCGCAAAGTCTCCGTGGTGATCCCGGTGTACAACGAAGAGGAGAGCCTGCCGGAGCTGGTGCGTCGTACCGATGCGGCCTGTGCGGGATTAAATCTGGCGTACGAGATTCTGCTGGTCGATGACGGCAGCAGCGATCGCTCAGGCGAGATGATTGCCGATGCCGCCGATATGCCGGGCAGCCATGTGGTTGGCGTGTTGCTGAACCGTAATTACGGTCAGCACTCGGCGATCATGGCGGGCTTTAGCCACGTCAGCGGCGATTTAATCATCACGCTGGATGCCGACCTGCAAAACCCGCCGGAAGAGATCCCGAACCTGGTGAAAGCGGCTAAGCAGGGTTATGACGTGGTGGGCACCGTGCGTCAAAACCGCCAGGACAGCTGGTTCCGTCGTCGCGCCTCACGCACCATCAATCATCTGATTCAGCGCGTCACCGGCAAAGCGATGGGCGATTACGGCTGCATGCTGCGCGCTTATCGCCGCCATATCGTCGATGCGATGCTGAACTGCCACGAACGCAGCACCTTTATTCCCATCCTCGCCAACACCTTTGCGCGCCGCACCATTGAGCTGCCGGTGGCGCACGCCGAGCGCGAATTTGGCGATTCAAAGTACAGCTTTATGCGGTTGATTAACCTGATGTATGACCTGGTCACTTGCCTGACCACCACGCCGCTGCGCTTGCTGAGTATCGTCGGAAGCCTGATTGCGCTGGCCGGTTTTGCCTTCTCGCTGATTCTGATTGTGCTGCGTCTGTTCCTCGGCGCGGTATGGGCCGGTGACGGCGTGTTCCTGCTGTTCGCGGTGCTGTTTATTTTTGTCGGCGCGCAGTTCATCGGTATGGGATTACTCGGCGAATACATCGGCCGCATTTACAACGACGTACGCGCCCGTCCGCGCTACTTCATCCAACGTGTGATTCACCCACAGCAAAACGCCTCATCTGTACAGGAAATTGAGCAATGAAAACTGTCGTCTTCGCCTACGCCGAAATGGGCTGTGCGGGTATTTCTGCACTTCTGTACGCTGGTTATGAAATCAGGGCTATTTTCACCCACTCAGACACAGGAACTGAGAGCCACTTTTTCGACTCCGTTGCGCGTTTAGCCGCTGAGCAGGGCATTCCGGTCTATGCGCCGGAGGATGTCAATCATCCGCTGTGGGTCGATCGCATTAAAACCATGGCACCGGATTACATCTTCTCCTTCTATTACCGCGCTTTGTTGAACGACAGCATTCTCAGCAGTGCGCGTTTGGGGGCCTTTAACCTGCACGGTTCGCTGCTGCCCAAATACCGTGGCCGCGCACCGCTGAACTGGGTGCTGGTCAATGGCGAAACCGAAACCGGCGTAACGCTGCACCGCATGGTGAAGCGCGCCGATGCCGGTGACATCGTGGCGCAACAGCGCGTGGCGATTGACGAGCAGGACAATGCGTTAACGCTGCATCGCAAGCTGGTTGCCTGTGCAACGCAGGTGCTGGAAGGCGCATTACCGGCGGTGAAACGCGGCGATATTGTTACCACACCACAAAATGAGCGCGAAGCCACGGTTGTGGGTCGCCGCACGCCAGAAGATGGCCGCATAAAATGGGAACAACCGGCGCAGACGGTCAATAATCTGGTGCGCGCGGTGACCTATCCGTGGCCAGGCGCGTTCGCCTATGCCGGAACGGTGAAATTCGTGGTGTGGAAAAGTCGCGTACACAGCACTGAACATCAGGCCAAACCGGGTACCGTGCTTTCTGTTGAGCCATTCCTGATCGCCTGCGCTGAAGGCGCGCTGGAAGTGGTGACCGGTCAAAGCGATAACGGCGTGTTTATGAACGGCAGCCAGCTGGCGCAAAACCTCGGTATGGTGAAGGGCGCCTTGCTCTATTCTCAGCCAGTGGCGGCGGTGAAACGACGCACGCGCGTGTTGATTCTCGGCGTGAACGGTTTTATCGGTAACCACCTCACCGAGCGTCTGCTGCAGGATGATAACTTCGAAGTCTACGGTTTAGACATCGGTTCTGACGCCATCAGCCGTTTCCTCGATCAGCCACGCTTCCACTTTGTCGAAGGCGACATCAGCATTCACTCAGAATGGATCGAGTATCACATTAAGAAGTGCGACGTGGTGTTGCCATTGGTGGCCATCGCCACGCCGATTGAGTACACACGCAATCCGCTGCGCGTGTTTGAGCTCGACTTTGAAGAGAACCTCAAAATCATTCGTGACTGCGTGAAGTACAAAAAGCGCATCATTTTCCCATCGACTTCCGAAGTGTACGGCATGTGTACCGATCAGCATTTCGATGAGGATCACTCTAATCTGGTGGTTGGGCCGATCAATAAACAGCGCTGGATCTATTCGGTGTCTAAGCAGCTGCTGGACCGCGTGATTTGGGCTTACGGTGAGAAAGAAGGGCTGCGCTTTACGCTGTTCCGTCCATTTAACTGGATGGGGCCGCGCCTCGATAATCTGAATGCCGCGCGTATCGGCAGTTCTCGTGCTATCACGCAGCTGATCCTCAATCTGGTGGAAGGCTCACCAATTAAGCTGATTGATGGCGGCGCACAGAAGCGCTGCTTCACCGATATTCGCGACGGCATCGAAGCGCTGTTCCGTATTATCGAAAACAAACAGAACAACTGCGACGGCCAGATCGTCAACATCGGTAACCCGGATAACGAAGCCAGCATCAAAGAGTTGGCCGAGCGTCTGCTGGCGAGTTTCGAACGTCACCCGCTGCGCAGCAACTTCCCGCCGTTTGCTGGCTTCCGTGAAGTGGAAAGCAGCAGCTATTACGGCAAAGGTTATCAGGACGTGGAACACCGTAAGCCGTCGATCAAAAACGCGCGTCGTCTGCTGAACTGGACGCCAACCGTAGAGATGGATACCACCATCGATAACACGCTGGACTTCTTCCTGCGCACCGTTGAGCTACAGGATAAACCATGAAGAAAGTCGGTTTGCGTGTCGATGTCGATACCTGGCGCGGCACCCAACTTGGCGTGCCGGCGTTACTGGAGCAATTCAGTTTGCATCAGCTGCAGGCCAGTTTTTTCTTCAGCGTTGGGCCGGACAATATGGGGCGCCACTTGTGGCGCCTGTTAAAACCGCGTTTCCTGTGGAAAATGCTGCGGTCGCGCGCCGCATCACTCTACGGCTGGGATATTTTGCTGGCCGGCACCGCCTGGCCGGGACGTCAGATTGGTCGCGGTCTGGAGGAGATCATCAGCGCCACCGCCGATCATCATGAAGTCGGTTTGCATGCGTGGGATCACTTTGCCTGGCAAACCTGGGCGGGCGTGTGGCCGCAAGAGAAACTGGTTGAGCAAATTGCGCGCGGTAAACAGGCGCTGGAAGCGATCATCGGTGACAATGTCACCTGTTCAGCGGTGGCGGGCTGGCGCGCTGATGGCCGCGTGGTGGCTGCCAAGCAGCAGTTTGGTTTCAGCTACAACAGTGATTGTCGCGGCAGCGGTCCATTTATACCGATTCTCAGTGATGGCAGCCCCGGCACGGTACAAATCCCGGTGACCTTGCCGACCTGGGATGAAGTGGTTGGGCAATCGGTGAGCGCGGAAGGTTATAACGACTTCATCCTCGAGCAGATCCATGCCGTAAGCGGTTCGCCGGTTTACACCATTCATGCCGAAGTGGAAGGGATTGTCGGGCTTGAGGCGTTCGCCGATCTGCTGAAGCGTGCGGAGCAGCAAGACATTCAGTTTTGTCCACTCAGCGCCTTGTTACCCGACGATCTCACTACGCTGCCACGGGGCAACATCGTGCGCGGGCATATTCCCGGGCGTGAAGGCTGGCTAGGCTGCCAGCGCTAATTTTTACAGGAACCACGGATGCGTACAGTCACTAAAACCGCGTTACCCCTCGCGCTCTTCGCGCTGTTTTACCTGATCCCGATTGAGTTCCGCGCCTTGTGGCAGCCGGACGAAACCCGCTATGCCGAAATCAGCCGGGAAATGCTATTTAGCGGCAATTGGGTAGTGCCGCACTTCTTCGATCTGCGCTACTTCGAGAAACCGATCGCCGGTTATTGGGTCAATAACCTCGGCCAGTTGCTGTTTGGTCACACTAACTTTGGCGTGCGCGCCGGATCGATTTTCAGCACCACGTTGAGCGCGGTATTGGTGTATTGGCTCGGCACGCAGATGTTCGCCAGCCGTAAAATCGCGCTGAGCGGCAGCATGATTTTTCTCACCTCGTTGCTGGTGTACGGCGTCGGCACCTACGCGGTGCTCGATCCGATCCTGACGCTGTGGCTGGTCGCGGCCATGTGCAGTTACTGGCTGGCGTCACAGGCCAGCAGCACGCGGCAACGATTGATCGGATATGTGTTGCTGGGTGCGGCCTGCGCGATGGGTTTTATGACCAAAGGTTTTCTCGCGCTGGCGGTGCCAGTATTGGCGATTCTGCCGTGGGCCATCTGGCAACGTCGCTTTGGCGAACTGCTGCGTTGGGGACCGCTGACGATGGTGATCGCTGCGCTGCTCAGCACGCCGTGGGCGCTGGCGATTCATCAGCAGGAAGGCGATTTCTGGCATTACTTCTTCTGGGTCGAGCATATAAAGCGTTTCGCCGAGTCGGACGCGCAGCACAAAGCGCCATTCTGGTATTACATTCCGGTGCTGTTGGCAGGCTGTTTGCCGTGGCTGGCGCTGCTGCCGGGATCGCTGGTTGGTGCGTGGCGTCAGCGCAGCCAGCAAGCGGGTTCGATTTATCTGTTGAGCTGGGTGCTGTTACCGCTGCTGTTTTTCAGCATCGCTAAAGGCAAACTGCCGACCTACATTTTACCGTGCTTCGCGCCGCTGGCCTTGCTGATGGCGCATTACGCGCACAGCGCTTCGACAAAGGTGGTTACAGCGCTAAAGGTGAATGGTTGGATCAATCTGCTGTTCGGTTTGGTCATCACCATTGTGGTTTTAGTAGTGCTGGCACCCTGGGGCGTTGCGCATCGTCCAATTTATAGCGGCGATGAAGGGATGGGCGTGCTCTGTGCGGCGCTCTCCTTTATAGGTTGGGCCGTGATGGGCTGGTTGAGCCGCAAGCCGGAGGAGGGTCGCTGGCAGTTAGCCGCGCTCTGTCCGCTGGCGCTGGCGTTACTGGTGGGATTTGCCATTCCTGACAAGGTGCGCGATTCAAAGCAGCCACAAAGTTTTGTTAGCGCTGTACACGCTCAGCTGGCGGATAGCCGTTATCTGCTGGCAAACAATCCTGGCGTGGCATCAGCGGTGGCCTGGGAACTGCAGCGCAGCGACATCAATTTCTACGATGCCAAAGGTGAGTTGCAATATGGCCTGAGCTACCCGGATGCACAGTCACACTATATTGATGCGGATAACTTTGCCGACTGGCTGCGTATCCATCGTCGTCTGGGCAAGGTTTCGCTGGTGTTGATGCTGAATGCCAGCGACAGCACGCCGGATAAAAACCTGCCGGAACCGGATGATGTCTATCGTCAGGGCCGCCTGGTTTACTACGGCTATGATGCTAAACCATGAATCTGCTGCTGATTTTACTGGTGAGCGTGCTGAGCTGTGCCGCCCAGCTGTGTCAAAAGCAGGCGGCCCATCTCGGTATCAAAAAGGGGATTTCCTGGCTGGCGCTCAGCATCCTGCTGCTCGGTATCGGCATGCTGCTGTGGCTGGCGGTGCTGCGCGTGGTGCCGGTAAGCGTGGCCTATCCGATGTTGAGTCTCAACTTTGTGTTGGTGGCCATCGCCGCGCGGCTGATCTGGCGCGAAACTTACAGCGTGCAGCAGTGGATCGGCACGCTGGCGATTGTTGCTGGCGTGGCGCTGATGGGAAGTCATCTATGAAAGGCGTGATGCTGGCGCTGTGCAGCGTGTGGCTGGTATCGCTGGCGCAACTGGTGCTGCGGTTGGCGATGCTGGATTTCCCGCCATTAAGTGAATTGCTGAGTGTGCAGCACTGGAAAGCGCTGCTGCTGTTGGCGATGGGCCTCGGGGCGTATGCGCTGTCGATGTTGTGCTGGATGCTGGCGCTGCGCCAGCTGCCGCTTAACCGGCTCTATCCGCTGCTCAGTTTGAGTTATGTAGTGGTGTGGCTGGCCGCGATTTCCTTGCCGATTTTGGGCGAAACCTTCCGCTGGAGTAGCTTTGCTGGCGTGGTGCTGATCGTGTTTGGCTTAATGCTGGTTTCGCTGCCGCGCCGTAGGTGATGGTGTTTATTTATGCACATACCTTAGCGGCGCAATTTATTGCGCGATAAATCGCGCCGCTTCGGAAGGTGCAGTGATGAGATACGGCGCTTAATTGAAAGGCATTACGCCACTCATGGCGATCTTTTTTATTTATCCCCTCAAAGGCATCCCTAAATAAATACATCACCCTGATGTAAATCCATCAAAATAAAAATCCCAAAATGCTTGAACTCACACTTCGAAAAACAAATTTCAAATAAAAATTAACATGAAATAAAAACACCGCTAGCGTGAGTGCTCTGTTTTGTTCTGCCGTATTTCCTTAATTTTTTTCACCAGGAGGTATTATGGAAAGAGAACTTTATATATCCACTAACACCGCTTCCGGCCCCAATAGCGCCACGCGCACCGAGCCATTTGTTAAAATTATTGCGCTGGTCGCCACGCTGGGTGGATTGCTGTTCGGCTACGATACCGGTGTAGTATCAGGCGCTTTACTCTTTATGCGTGACGATCTACAGCTCACGCCCTTTACCACCGGGTTAGTCACCAGTTCACTGCTGTTTGGCGCCGCTTTTGGCGCGCTGCTCGCCGGTCATTTCGCGGACGCGCTGGGACGCCGCAAGATCATCATTTCTCTGGCCTTTATTTTTGCCCATGGCGCCATCGGTTCGGCCTTCGCGCCGGATGTCATCTCAATGATTGCTTCACGTCTGTTCCTCGGTATCGCCGTCGGTGGCGCAGCGGCCACGGTGCCGGTGTATATCGCGGAAATTGCCCCGGCGAACAAGCGCGGTCAACTGGTGACCTTGCAGGAGCTGATGATTGTTTCAGGTCAGTTGCTGGCGTACGTGTCCAACGCCACTTTCAATGAAATCTGGGGGGGAGAACACACGTGGCGCTGGATGATCGCTATCTCAACTGTGCCCGCAGTATTGCTGTGGTTGGGCATGATCTTTATGCCGGAAAGCCCGCGCTGGCATGTAATGCGCGGTAATAGCCAGCAAGCACGCAAAGTACTGGAGAAAACCCGCGCGGCCGATGACGTCGAATGGGAGCTGGAAGAGATAGAAGAAACCATCGAAGAGAACCGGCAACAGGGCAAAGGCCGCCTGCGCGATTTGCGTACGCCGTGGCTGCGCAAAGTGTTCCTGCTTGGTATCGGCATCGCGGCGATTCAGCAGCTGACCGGCGTCAACACCATCATGTATTACGCGCCGACCATGCTGACGGCAACCGGCTTGAGCAACGATGCCGCGCTGTTCGCCACCATCGCCAACGGCGTGATTTCGGTGCTGATGACGCTGATCGGTATCTGGATGATCGGCAAAATCGGCCGTCGTCCGCTGGTACTGGTTGGTCAGATGGGCTGCACCGCGTGCCTGTTTTTTATCGCCGCGGTGTGTTTCTTCATGCCGGAATATTACCCGGCAGGCGACGTCAATCTGCTGCGCGCCTATCTGGTGCTGGCGGGCATGCTGATGTTTCTGTGCTTCCAGCAAGGCGCGTTGTCGCCGGTTACCTGGCTATTACTTTCCGAGATCTTTCCAGCGCGGATGCGCGGTATTTGCATGGGCGGCGCGGTATTTGCGTTATGGATGGCCAACTTCGCCATTTCCATGGCGTTCCCGTTGCTGTTGGCGGCATTTGGTCTGGCCGGTGCCTTCTTAACCTTTGCCGTGATTGGTATTGGGGGATCGATGTTCGTGTTGCGCACCATCCCGGAAACCAAAGGACGCAGCCTGGAACAGGTCGAGCACTATTTCCATGAGTTGTACAAATGATGTTGCATTGATGTAAATCAATCAAGGTTCTGGCAGAGCAGCAAAACTACATCGCTTACTATCGCAAGATATCGACGCGACATGACAAAACAGAAGCTAATAAATATTACTCTTTCAGGATAGAACACACCATGACCTACAAAATAAGCCATGACCGACTCTGCGTTAATCGTAAAATCGCGCCTAATCTTAGTCTCGAGCGTTTTTTCTCGCTGGTTGAAAAACTGGGATTAAATAAAGTCGAAATCCGCAATGATATGAAAAGTGGTAGCGTGACCGATGATTTAACAGGCGAAGAAGTTCGCCATCTCGCGACGCAGCATGCTTTTACCATTGAAACTATTAATGCGGTTTATCCGTTTAACCAATTAAGCGATGACGTGCTGGAGAAAACGCGCGCTTTATTAAAAGACGCGCGTGCCACCGGTGCGAAAGCGTTAGTCCTTTGCCCACTGAATGACGGCACCGTTATTTCCCAGCAGCAAACCGTCGATGCGTTAAAAACGCTGGCGCCACTGTTTTCCGAATATGGCATTGCCGGTCTGGTGGAGCCGCTCGGTTTCCCGCAAAGCTCGCTGCGTTCAGCGGCTCTGGCACAGCAGCTGATCAAACAAGCCGGCGCGCCGTTCAAAATCGTATTGGATACCTTTCACCATCATTTGTACGAAGGGGCTGAACAAGACTTTGCTGGCGGCGTCGACGTCAACAATATCGGGCTGGTGCATTTGTCCGGCGTGACCGACGCGCGCCCAACGCATCAGTTAACCGACGAAGAGCGCATCATGTTAAGCGCCGACGATGTGCTGAAATCGAAACAACAAGTGCAGCGTCTGGAAGAGATGGGCTATCGCGGCATTTACGCTTTCGAACCGTTTTCGTCGGTGATGGATAACTGGAGCGAAGAACAAATTGCTCGTGAAATCCACTCCAGCATTGCTTACCTGAATAACTAAGGAACACTTCCATGACGCTCAATATCGGTGTAATTGGCACGGGCGCGATCGGTCGCGAACACATTCGTCGTTGTAGCCAGGTACTGCAACATTCGCGTGTAGTGGCGCTGAATGACATCAATCGCAGCAACTGCGAGCAGATCATCCACGATCTCGGCATTCAGGCGGAGATTTACGACAACGCACATGATCTGATTAACGCGCCAGAGGTGCAGGCGATTCTGGTCACCTCGTGGGGCCCAACCCATGAAGAGTTTGTGCTGGCAGCGATCAAAGCCGGCAAGGCGGTGTTCTGCGAAAAGCCGCTGGCGGTCACCGCGCAGGGTTGTATGAACATCGTGGAAGCGGAAATCGCCGCCGGTAAGAAGCTAGTGCAGGTCGGCTTTATGCGTCCTTACGACGCGGGCTACCGCGCGCTGAAGGCGGTGATTAATAACGGTGACATCGGCGAACCGCTGATGCTGCACTGCGCGCATCGCAATCCCGAAGTCGGCGATTCCTACACTACTGATATGGCGATCACCGATACGCTGATTCATGAGCTCGATGTGCTGCGCTGGTTGCTGAAAGATGATTACGTCAGTGCACAGGTGATCTACCCGCGCTCAACCAGTAAAGCCGCCTCGCATCTAAAAGATCCGCAAATCGTGCTGCTGGAAACCGCCAAAGGCGTACGCATCGACGTCGAAATCTTCGTTAACTGCACATACGGCTACGATATTCAGTGTGAAGTGGTCGGCGAAAGCGGTATTGCGCGCCTGCCTGAACCGATGTCGGTACAGACGCGCAGCGCGGCCAAACTCTCCACCCGCATTCTTACCGACTGGAAAAAGCGTTTCATCGATGCCTATGACGTGGAGTTGCAGGACTTCATCAATAACGTGTTGTCGGGTGAGATGACCGGCCCGTCTGCCTGGGATGGCTTCGCTGCGGCGGTTGCTGCCGATGCCTGTGTTGCGGCGCAAAAATCCGGAGACATCGTACCGGTCACTATGCCAGTGAAACCGGCGTTTTATAACTAAGTTGTTTTCCCTTCCTTAAACGCGCGTCAGGTTTAACTGGCGCGCGTATTATCGCGTATCACACTCTCTTCTCAGCGTTTTCCCGTGTATCATCGCCGCCTTTAAGATGTTTTGTAGGGAATAAGTGATGACGGAGATGACATTGTCCCGCCGCCAGCCTTCCGTATGGTGGGGCGCGATGATTATTTGCGGCACCGTGGTGGGCGCAGGGATGTTTACGCTGCCGGTGGTGATGGCGGGCGCGTGGTTTGGCTGGGCGATGATGTTACTGCTGATCAGCTGGGGCGGCATGTTGCTGTCCGGCTTGTTGTTTATGCGCGTCAGCCTTACGTATCCGCCGGGCGCGGGTTACGACACTTTAACCAAAGATTTGCTTGGACGCGGCTGGGCGGCGCTGAACGGCCTCAGCATCTTATTCGTCCTTGGCATCCTGACATACGCCTACATTTCAGCCAGCGGCCCGGTCTATCAGCACTCAATCAGTCAGTTGGGATTACCCATCTCAACTGCAGAAGCCAAGGTGTTGCTGACGCTGTGCGTCGCCGTCGTCGTTTGGCTCGGTACGACGGGCGTCAGCCGTTTGATGACCTTCTGCGTGCTGGCGAAAATTCTGCTGTTGATCGTGCTGTTTGGTGGCCTTCTGACGCAGGTGAACGTGCCGTCGTTAATGAGCGGACCCGCAGCCGGTGAACGTTACTGGCCTTATGCACTCGGCGTGCTGCCGTTTTGTCTCGCTTCGTTTGGTTACCACGGCAACATCACCGGTCTGGTGAGTTATTACGGCGGTAATAAGCAAAACATCACGCGCGCTTTGGTGTTGGGAACGCTGCTGTCGCTGGCGTTGTATCTGTTTTGGCTGACCAGCACCATGGGAAATCTACCGCGCGACGCGTTTCCTGAGATTGTGAAGCAGGGCGGCGATATCGCTGCGCTGATGGCGGCGCTGCGTGCGCATCTGCACGTCAATGCGCTGGCGCTGATGATGTCGATCTTCTCGCATTTCGCCGTGATTGCCTCATTCCTCGGCGTCACCGCCGGTCTGTTTGATTTCATCGCCGATCGTCTGGGATTCGCGAATTTACCCGTCGCACGTCTGAAAACCGCCAGCCTGACTTTCCTGCCGCCGTTACTCGCCTCGATTTGGTGGCCAAATGGCTTTGTCGCCGCGATTGGTTTTGCCGGACTGTTTGCCACCTTGTGGGCGGTCATCATCCCCGCGCTGCTGGCATGGAAATCTCAGCAACGCTGTTCGCTGGCGGTGGTTTTACTGTTGGTGTTTGGCGCGATGAATATATTGGCCTGGCTGTTGAGCTGGTTTGGGGTGTTACCGGAATTTGGTGGCCGTTAGAGTGAGAAGAAGACAACGTCAGCGCGACGTTGTCTTCAATTTAATGCGTAGAACCGGCTAATACGTTAAGGGCATGCGAGAAGAAGTCGCGCCGACCAAAATTCCCCGATTTAAGCGCCAGCGCCAGCGGCCGCTCGCCCTGAGCAAACAGGGCGGGCACGCCAGGATCGATTTCACTTCCAACCTGCAGCGAACCCAAATTTAACGCGCTGACCACCGCGCCCGAAGTTTCTCCGCCGCCAACCACTAAACGCTGAATGCCCGCTTCAAGCACCAACTTGCGTGCCGTATCGCCAAATAAGCGATCAAGTCGCTGCGAGATGTTGTGTTGGCCAAACTGCTGCTGCGCTTGCTTCACTACTGCCGGATCGCCTGAGGAATAGATCAGCGGGCAACGGTCCTGATGGGTGAGGATGAAATCCACGAGATCGTCAGCATCAATACGTTCCGCCATCACATCCTCAATCTCAATGGCCAGCACCGCATGCTGTTTTTGGTGTTCCTCTATTTGTCCGCGCGTCGCACCTGAACAACTGCCAACTAAAATGGCGCTGGAACCTTTAATGGCAGGAAACTCACTGTTGTTACCTTGCGCTTTACGGGCGCTGATAAAATTGTGCGGCAGGGCAAGCGCGATGCCCGATCCACCACTGATCAGCTTCTCATCCGCAGCAGCGATGCCGATCAGCGTTAAATCGTGATCGCTGAGGGCATCCACCACCACCAATTGCGTTTCCTCATCTGTTTGGTCTTGCAGTATCTCGCGCAGTGTTTCACTGCCTTGCACCACTTGCTGCCAGCCAATGTGGCTGACGCGCGTTTTCGCCTGGCGCGACAGCAAACGGCGGATGTCCGCATCCTTCATTGGCGTCAGAGGATGATGCTCCATGCCTGATTCATTCAGTGGACGGTCATGCACAAACAAATTGCCCTGATAAAGCGTACGGCCCATCGCGGGAAACGCCGGGCAGACAATCACATTGCGCGCCGCTAATCGCTGAGCCAGCGCGTCTAGTACCGGACCAATGTTGCCAGCATCGGTCGAGTCGAAGGTCGAGCAATATTTAAACACGATCTGCGCACAGCCTTGCTGCAACAGCCATTCACAAGCAGCCAGAGATTGTTGAACGGCTTCCTGTGCTGGCAAAGAGCGTGATTTCAAAGCAATGACGCCTGCTTCCACCTGTTCCTCGGCAGGCTGTTGCGGTACGCCAAGATATTGCGTCGTGCGCAATCCGCCTTCGCCCTCCAATCCTTTCGACAGCGTGACGGCGATATCGCTGGCACCGGTAAAATCATCGGCGATGACCCCAATCAGCATGATGAGCCTCCAATCGCTAACTGCATTTTTTTCACCGCAGCATGCGGTGCCGTTAACACCGGAATCGAGACTTTCTCACGCACGGCGTCGGCGGCGCGCGAGGTGGAGAAGTGAGCCAGCATAATTACATCGAAGTGACTCAACTGCGGCGCGAACTCTGCGACCAGACGATTGTGGCTGGCGACATCGCCTTTACGCAGCAGGTCAATGGCATCCGGAACCAGCACGCTTTCCAGCGTCGCGGATGAGCCAATTTGTTCGGCATAGTGATAAAACTCATCGCACATCGTCACTAATGACGGGCCAAAGGTCGCCAGCATGCCGATACGTTCGCCTTGCTGCAGTGCAGCCTCGAACATCGCTTCATTCGGTTTCAGCACCGGCACCGGCAAAGCCGCAGAGAGTTCATCAATCGCCGGGCCAAAAGCTGAGCAGGTCACCAGAATACCTTGCGCATTCATCGCATAACCGTAGCGGCCAAAAGCAACAAAGCGATCAATCAACTGGCGCGAAAGCTGTTCCTCTTTAGCGCGATCCAGCGTCAAACCATCATCCAGCAAATTCACCACTTCAGCCTCTGGCCAAAGATCGTTAAAGGCTTCCTGAATAGGGGGCATCGCCACCGGCGTGGCATGCAGTAAAACTATGCGTTGGCTCATCATTTTCTCCGACACCAGCGATACACAAGTGAATTACAGCACACCATACCTGAGGCAAAATGAAAATGTAAGGGCTTACATTTGTCTTCATAAGGTGATGCTCGTCACACAAAAAAACTGCGTATCTGTCAGGATAGAAATGAATGCATTCGTCTGAATGCCTATTTTGAAATCGCTTACTTTAGCTAACCCTGAGAACGCACTATGACCATTCGTGGAGAAACCACCGCAATTAACGTTAACGTGAAACCCGAAGCGCAGGTGCGCCCTGCGAATACGGTGCCACGCCATTTTCGTGATTTGCTGGCGCTGGAAGATTTTGAACGCCATGCGCGTAAGCGGTTACCGAATATGATTTATCAATATGTAAAAGGCGGTGTGGAAACCGGCAGAGGACTTGCTGCCGCGCATGAGGCTTATCAGCAATATGTCTTTGTACCGCGTATGTTCCGCGATGTTTCGGGCCGGGATCAGCGGGTGAATTTGTTGGGCCATGATTGGGCGCATCCCTTCGGTGTGGCTCCGCTTGGTGGGGCGTCGTTTGTCAGCTATCGCGCGGACTTAATGCTGGCGAAAGCCGCACGGGCCATGAATGTGCCGATGATCCTGAGCGCCTCATCGCTGATTCCGCTGGAAGAGGTGATCGCCGCTAATCCGGACGCCTGGTTTCAGGCCTATCTGGCGGGCGATCAACCGCGCATCGATCGATTAGTCGATCGCGTTGAACACGCAGGCTATAAAACGCTGGTGGTGACCGGTGATACGCCGATGCTGGGTAATCGGGAACACAACACCCGCAGCGGCTTCAGCATGCCGATAAAAATCACGCCGAAAGTGATGTGGCAAAGCGCCATGAGTCCGCGCTGGCTGCTGGGCACGGTGGCGCAAACCTTCCTGCGTCATGGTGCGCCGCACTTCGAAAATACCGATGCTGAACGCGGCCCGCCGATGATGTCGAGCAAAGTGCGTAACACCAATGCACGCGACAAACTGAGCTGGAAGCACGTTGAAGCGATCCGTAAAAAATGGAAAGGCAATCTGGTAATTAAAGGGCTGATGTCGCCGGATGATGCCTTCATCGCGCGTGATCTTGGCGCCGATGCGGTGATTCTCTCCAACCACGGCGGCCGTCAGCTGGACCACACGGTGCCACCGCTGCATACGCTCGCTGAAATCGCGGCGGCGAAGGGCAATATGAAGGTAATTATTGATAGCGGCATCCGTCGCGGCACCGATGTGATGAAAGCGATGGCGCTGGGCGCGGACTTCGTGTTTCTTGGTCGTCCATTCCTGTATGGCGCGGTGATTGGCGCTCAGGCGGGCGTTGAACATGCCATGCATATCCTGCGGGATGAAATCGATCGCGATTTAGCGCTGATTGGCGTGACACGGCCTGAGCAACTTAATGCTGCGCTGCTGCGTCGCGCACCCTTTTTCGCACGCGAGGATTAATCATGGCGTTAACGATTTATAGTGCGCTCGCACTGAGCGCGCCGTTTAACACGCTGGTTGCGCAATGGCAGTCGCAACATCCCGATATACCGCTGGCGATACGCTGGCATCCCAGCACCATCATCGAAAAAGAGCTCAACGCCGGCGCCGAAGCGGATGTGGTGATCGCTACGGTTGAGACGCTAGACCGCCTGACACAATCGGGTTTGGCGGAAGCGGGCACGCGCATCGAACTGGTCGATTCTCCCATCGGAATTGCGGTGCGGGCGGGCGCTGCACAGCCTGATATCAGCAATCGCGAAACGTTGATTCAGACTTTGTTGGCTGCGCGTTCGGTGGCCTGGTCAGAAGCCGGAGCCAGCGGTGTCTGGTTCTCGCAATTGTTGAAACAACTCAACATTGATACGGAACTGCGCGCGCGTGGCACGGTGATTCCTGCTGGTTTCACCGCCGAGCAACTGGTGCAGGGCAACGCTGACCTGGCAGTACAGCAGATCAGCGAATTGCTGATGGTGGAGGGCATTGATGTTGTTGGACCGCTGCCAGCGGGTACGCAGCAGGCGATTTCGCTCTCGGCTGCGGTGTTAAGCCACGCCCAACAACCGGAACGGGCGCAGGCATTTCTGGGCTGGCTGAAAACGCCGTCAGTCACGGACGTGTTCAACCGTTTTGGCATGGACAGGCGCGATTAGCGTTCCTGACGGGGCACCGAGCCGCTGCTGCCCCGGACAATCAACTCGGTACTTATCTGCGTCTGCGTTTGCGCAGGTAAGTTATTCAGCGTGTTCAATAAATAGTGCGCCGCGTGTTCACCAATCGAGGCTAAATCCACGCGCATGGTGGTCAGCGGATGCTCAAGATGCTCGGCGTATTCATAGTCGTTGAAGCCCACGATGGAGATATCATTCGGAATGCGCAGATAACGCTCGCTCGCCGCGCGCATGGCACCAAACGCCAGCAGATCGTTCCCGCAGATGATGGCGGTGGGCGGCTGCGGCGCATCGAGTAAACGAAACACCGCTCTGCGCGCATCATTCATGGTGAAGGCGTTATCAATTAAATGCGTATCCGGCAGCGTCAATCCATACTGCTGCAGGGCGCGGCGCGTACCGTTCAGACGTTCTGAAATACGATCGTTCGAAGGCGGCGTGCCGACAATCACCGCAAAGCGCTGATGCCCTAATCCCAGCAAATGCTGCGCCAGGGTTTCAGCCGCACCCTCGCTGTCATAACCGACACAAGGTCTTTCTCTGTCTTGCGAAAAGGTCTGCACGCAGGCGATATCCTGCTGAATGATGCGCTCCCACAGTTTTGGATGATGGGTATTGCCCACCAGCATCAAACCATCGATACCGTACTCAATCAGCTTATTGACTTCTTTCAGCTCGGTTTCCGGATCAAAGTTGGAGTTGGCCAATAGCAGCGTGTAGCCGGCTTCATGAATCAGTTGCTGAAACGCCGCCAGCGGACGCGAAAAGGTTTCTGTCGCCAGCGTGGGGACCACCGCGCCAATTGTCATGCTGCGTCGCGAGGCAAGGGTGCGCGCGGCGCGATTAATCACATATCCCAACTCTTCGCAGGCCTTTTCCACCGCTTCACGGCGTGATGCTTTGACCGTGGTGCTGCCGTTCAATACGCGTGAAACCGTCGCCGTTGAAACGCCAGAGAGACGCGCAACATCATCCAGTGAAACGCGGCCAGATCCATTTTGCTTCTCACTCATCAAGTCACTCCTGCAGAAAGAGTGAGCTTGCCCACAAAAATTGCAGACAACTCACAATCAATTTTGAAAGCGCTTACTTTTGGCTTGACTGAATTTTGTAATCGCTTACTTTTGACATCATGTTATCAGTTTGGGTGTGCCTGCTCACGTTTTTTTAACAGGTTCGCGAACTGTCACCCCCAAATTTAACCCCAACGCGGGCTGCAGCCGCTCTACGGCCGCAGAACCTCGTTAACCCTATATAAATCATAAAGGAATTCACCATGCGCAGATATCCACGAATTCGCTGGCTGATGATCGTGTTCTGCTTTTTCGCCATCGCAATCAATTACATCGATCGTATCAACCTCGCGATCGCCGCACCGCACATCAAAGCAGATTTAGGCCTCGATGACACCAGCATGGGACTGATTCTGGGCGCCTTCTTCTGGACCTATGCGCTGATGCAAATTCCGGCCGGACGTCTACTCGATCGTCTCGGTGCGCGTGCCGGACTGGCCATCGCCGTCGGCTGGTGGTCGTTGTTTACGGTGTTTACCTCGTTTGGTAAAGGATTCACTTCTCTTTTTGCGGCGCGCTTAGCATTAGGCCTGGGCGAAGCAGGGGGAAATCCGGGCTGTGTCAAAGTGGTTTACAGCTGGTTCCCGAAAAAACAGCGTGCAACGGCCAGCGGGATCTTTGATGCCGGTCCGCGTGCTGGCAGTGCGCTGGCGCTGCCGCTGGTTGCCTGGCTGATCAGCGTGTGGGATTGGGAAACGTCCTTCATCGTGACTGGCGCATTAGGACTGATTTGGGTGGTGATCTGGTTAGTCTTCTATCGTGAGCCTGAAGAGATGAAAGGCCTTGATGAAACTGAGCGGCAAAATCTGCTGGAAGATCGTGCTTTGCCCACCACGCAGGCCGACGCCAAAGTTGAACTGTGGTCACTGTTCCGCCATCGCAACGTATGGGGAATGATGATTGGTTTCTTCTGCATGAACTTCGCTACCTATTTCTTTGTGACCTGGTTCCCAACCTATCTGACTGTGGCACATGGCTTCTCGCTGAAAGAATTGGGAACGCTGGGTGCGATCCCTGCGCTGATGGGGATTCCGGGAAGTCTGCTTGGCGGGATTGTGTCGGATACCCTGTATCGCAAAGGATTTAGCCTGACGGCGGCGCGTAAAACTTGTCTTATCAGCGGCATGTTGCTTTCCAGCGTGATTGCTTTCGCCGCATTCACCGACAGCATTACGGTGATCCTGACGCTGTTTTCCATCACTTACGCCGGTTTAGCTTTTACCGCCGCCAACATTTGGACGCTGCCAGCCGACGTTGCGCCCGCCAGTAATTATGTGGCCACGCTGGGCGGCATTCAGAACTTTGCCGGTAACCTGGCCGGGATTGTTACGGCTTCCTTCACCGGCTTAATGCTGAGCCTCAGCCACGGTTCATTTGTGGTGCCGTTGCTGGTCGCGGGCGGCATCTGTGTGCTGGGTGCGCTGACCTTTATGTTTGTGCTCGGCAAATTGGAGCCCTTACCGATCAGCCCCAAATCTGATGCCAACGTCATTGCCACCGCCAATCAATAACAGGAGAAACCACATGCAAAACGAACAGGTCTTGCGAGAAGAGATTTGCCAGGTAGGAGCCGATCTGTTTAACCGCGGCTATACCACCGGCACCGCGGGAAACATCAGCGCTCGGCTGGAAGATGGCTGGCTGATTACGCCAACCGATGCTTGTTTGGGACATCTGGAGCCCGGCCGGATTGCCAAGGTTAATCGCGCCGGTGAATGGGTTTCGGGCGACAAGCCATCGAAGACTCTGCTGTTACATCGCCAGATTTATGATCGCAACCCGGAGGCGCACGGCGTGGTGCACACCCATTCGACGCATCTGGTGCAACTGACGTTAGCGGGTGTGTGGCAGCGCGACAGCATTTTACCGCCGCTGACGCCGTATCAGGTGATGAAAGTCGGTCGGATTCCGTTAATCGACTATCGCCGCCCAGGCCATGCCGATGTGGCTGCGCAGGTGGCTGAACTGGCCAATGACGTGCGAGGCGTGATGCTGGAGAGACTTGGCCCGGTGATGTGGGGCAAATCCGTTTCAGCGGTAAGCTTTGCCCTTGAAGAGCTGGAAGAAACCGCGCGCCTTTGGCTGAACTGCGTGGATAAGCCCGCCGCGCTGCCAGAACAAGCCGTATTGGAGCTGTGCGAACACTTTAATACGCGCTGGTAATACCCGCATTGTCCCTACAAAAACGAGATCTAAGATGAAAAAGACGGTAATAGCCGCAGGCATGATGCTTTTTGCATC
Organism: Pantoea endophytica; assembly: GCF_002858935.1. Taxonomy (GTDB): domain Bacteria; phylum Pseudomonadota; class Gammaproteobacteria; order Enterobacterales; family Enterobacteriaceae; genus Pantoea; species Pantoea leporis. The sequence goes on from NZ_PJRT01000005.1 coordinate 549,857, forward strand.
AACGGTATTGGCGCAGGAGAAATCCTTTGTCTACGTATCCAACGGCGACAGCGGCACGGTGACGGCCTACGAACTGCAAAAGGCGCAGCGCCAGCTGAAACCGATTGGTGAATACCCCAGCGGCCTGAAAAGTATGCCGATGATGGTATCGCAGGATAACAAGACACTTTATGTCTCCGTTCGCAGTAAGCCTTACCATGTTTCGGCCTGGCATATTCAACCTGACGGCTCACTGCAGCATTTTGCGGATACGCCGCTGCCAGAGGCGATGGCGTATGTCGCGCTGGATAAGAGCGGGAAATTCCTGCTTTCATCTTCTTACGGCGGCGATCTGTTTAGCATCAATCGCATTGCCGCGGATGGTAAAGTTGAGAGTGCGCCGGTGCAGGTGGTGCATACCGGAAAACGTGCACATTCCATTCAGACCGATCCCAGCAACCAGTTTCTCTATGTACCGCTGCTGGGTGCCGATCAACTGCTGCAATACCGTTTCGATAGCCACAGCGGAACCGTTACGGCGAACACGCCAGCGTTTGTGAATATCCAACGCGAGTCGGCAACCGGACCGCGTCATTTCACCTTTGCACCGCAGCGGGACCAAAAGGGTGAGCAGAATCTCTATTTGCTGACCGAAATGGCCGGCAACATCTCGCGCCTGACGCTGAATAAAGATGGCACCCTGACGGAACATGAAGCGACACCGTCACTCGATCCAGCCATTGCCGCCAACATGCAGCGTGGCGAAGCGCGACCACTGACCGGCGATGATGATTTGCCAAAATCCGCCAAACCGCGTTTATGGCAAGCCGATATTCATATCACGCCGAATGGACGTTTCCTTTATTCCACCGAACGCACCAGCAGTCATATTACTGCGTTTCATGTATCACCGATCGATGGTCGATTGACGTTGATTAATAGCACGCCAACAGAAACTCAGCCGCGTGGATTTGCTATTGATAATTCCGGGCGCTATTTAATTGAATCGGGTCAGAAGTCGACACAAATCTCGCTCTATTCCATAGATCAAACCACTGGCAAACTGACATTAATTGAGCGCGTCCCCACCGGCAAGGGCGCTAATTGGGTCACTATCGTTGAGTAAATTTCTGCTCTACTTAATTCATTCGTAAGAAAAGGATTGTTTATGTCGACTATTCGCAAAACATTATTCAGCACATTATTTTGCTCAACGCTGTTAAGCGTTGGATTACCGACACTGGCGGCTGAAAAAGGGGTTGCCACCGATCTGGAACCACTGCACCACGTCATTCTGGAAAATAAATATGTCACAGTGATGCGCGTATTAATTCAACCTGGACAATCGACGCTATTTCATGAGCAGCATCTGGATTATGTTAATACCCACATTGAGGGTAGCCCGGTCAAAATAGAATATCCCGACAAGCCGGTTAACATAACAGAAATGAAAAGTGGCAATGTTAAATTCGGTGAGCATCAAGGAAAATCGGATACGGATAAGGTCACCAATACCGGAAATAACGTCAATCATCAGGTGGCGTTCGAAATTAACATCCCAGGCCCGCAACATTTCGGTAAGGCTTCCCGGCCTGCCAATGCCGCATTTAGTCAGGTGCTGGATAAGAAAACCGTGAGAGGCTGGAAGGTCACGCTTAAGCCTGGCGCCAGTACCGGCGAATATACGCAACACGGGCCTGGCGTGCGCGTGTTCTTCACCGAAGGGCGGGTACTGATTGCCGATCAAACTCATACCAATCGGGTAAAAGAAGTTTGGGTACATCCCGGCGATGCCTTTTTAACCGAGCCAGGTAAAGTCGATATAACGGCCGCAAGTGGCGAGAATATTATCTTCAATGATTATGAATTGTTATAGCACTGTTTGTATTTTGTGAATTGACGTTGTCTGATAATGTGCACTTCTGTGGGTTGCCACAGAAGTGCATTATTGTTTTTACCATACTAATAATTATTTACCGGAAGTAATTACAATGAAAGCAAGAAAGGTGAGACAGTGTTGTCTGCCTTTCGCGTTGAGCATTCTGATGTCTGCCACATTTTCAGCTCACGCTGAAGATGCAGCTGAGTCTGCAGCTCTTATTGCGAAAGGCAAGTATCTGGCTATTGCTGCGGACTGTGGAGCTTGCCACACCGCACCGAATCAGGGCAAGGAAATGTCGGGTGGCTATATTATCTCCTCGCCGTTGGGGAATATTGTTGCCAGTAATATCACGCCATCAAAAACCGCCGGCATTGGCGATTATAGCGAACAAGATTTTGTTAAAGCCGTGCGAAGTGGCATTAATAAACAGGGGCAACATCTTTATCCGGCGATGCCTTACACCTCATATGCGAAAATTTCTGATGCCGATATGCATGCGCTGTATGTTTATTTTATGCACGGTGTAAAAGCAGACGATAATGTACCGCCAGCAACGGATTTGCCTTTCCCGTTTAATATTCGTTCAAGTATGTTCTTCTGGAATATGCTGTTTGCCGATAATAAGCCGTTTATTCCGGCAAAAGATAAATCTGATGTGGTTAATCGCGGTGATTATCTGGTCAATGCATTGGCGCACTGCGATACCTGCCATACGCCACGTAACGCGCTGATGGGGCAAAACAATGCTCAGGCCCTCAGCGGTGGCAGCCTGGGCAGTTGGTATGCGCCGAATATCACTCCCGATCAACAAGCCGGCATTGGCAACTGGAGCAATGCGCAGATCGCGCAATATCTCAAAACGGGCCATGTTGCAGGCAAAGCGCAGGCAGCAGGTCCGATGGCGGAAGCTGTCGAGCACAGCTTACAGCATCTATCTGATGACGATATCAAGGCGATAGTGGCTTATCTGCGGCAGATCCCCGCAGTGACTCAGGCCACCCATTCGCCACGCGACGCGCTTGGCAAACCTGCAACAGATGAAGCGGCGCTGCGCGCGGTTAAAAATCCTGATGCGGGCTGGCAGGTTTACGCCAGCTCTTGCGCTAACTGCCATCAGGCGGATGGTGCGGGCAATCACTTCTATCCTTCGCTGTTTCATAACACCGCCACTGGCGCACCGCAGGCCGATAACCTGATTGCCACCATTGTCTACGGCGTACATCGCCAGATTGATGGCAAAGATGTGGTAATGCCCGCTTTCGGCCCGGATGGATTATTTACCGATCGACTGAGCGATCGGCAAATTGCCGACGTCAGTAACTACGTGCTGAAAAACTTTGGTAATTCTCAGCTGAACGTAACGCCTGAACAGGTGAAAACCGTGCGTGAAGGCGGCCAGCGCCCGCTGATTGCACGCCTGGCGCAGCCTACTGTGTGGGGCGGTGGCGCGGTAGTTGTCATTATTTTACTGGTGCTGCTGGTTTCAATTTCGCGTAAGGGGAAAAAGCATGGCGCATAACCTTTCCCGACGTCGTTTGCTGCAAGGCATGGGTATTTTGTCACTCGGCGCGATGTGTAATTCCCTGTTCCCGGCGCGCGCTCTGGCTGCCGATCAGCTGGCTAAAAATGGTTTTCTGACCGTTTCGCAGTTCCTGGTGAGTCTCCCGGTCGGCCCGATTTTGGGGCAGCGCTATTTCGATGCCTTAAATCGCCATAATGCCGACTTCACACACCGGCTTAGCAGCCTGCAGGCATTGTTGCAGCAGCATAATTTTGCTCATGTCGACGAATTTCTTGCCGCATTTGGGGCCGATAATTCTGATTGGCAAACGGCAAAACGCATCATTTCTGCGTGGTACACCGGCGTGGTCGGTGACGGCAGCGATCTGGAGTTGATCGCGTATGCCGATGCGATGATGTACCTGCCCACCAAAGATATTCTGGTGGTCCCAACCTATGGCGGCGGGCCGTTCTACTGGGCAGTAACGCAAGATGGCAAAGTGGCAACCACAGGAGAAGGCGCATGAGTGCACAAAAAGTCGATGCCGATGTGATCATCATTGGCTCGGGCGTGATGGGCGGGTTGATCGCCTGCCAGATGGCGAAAGCGGGTAAATCGGTGATCATCCTCGAGGCGGGCCCGCGAGTCTCTCGTCAGGAAATCGTCGAACGTTTCCGTAATTCCCCATTCAAGATGTCGTTAACCAACATCAAATTACAGGGCGTGGGTTCGCCTTACCCCAATCCGCCGCATATTCCGTCCACCTACGGTGACTATTTGCAGCAGGTTGGGCCGGTTAAATATCCCACCAAATACCTGCGCGTTGTCGGTGGCACGACCTGGCACTTTGGCTCCGCGTTGTGGCGCATGATCCCCAACGATTTCAAACTTAACACCCTTTACGGTCGTGGCCGCGACTGGCCTTTTGGTTACGACGAGCTGGAGTCGTGGTATGGCAAAGCCGAGCATGAGCTGGGCGTTTCAGGCGTCGATGGACAAGATGAAAGTGGGCAGGGCGGCAAAGCCTGGCCACCGCGATCTACGCCATTCCCGATGCCGGGTTTACCAACCAGTTATCTGTTTGATCGCCTAACCGAGATGTTGGGTAAAGGCGGTTATAACCCGGTACTGGAACCGAACGGTCGCGCGACTAAGCCGTGGGGTAAGCGCCCGATGTGTGGCGGCAACAATAACTGCAATCCGGTTTGCCCCATCGCCGCCAAATATGATGGCTCGATGCATATTGATGAAGCGGAACGTTTGGGAGCGAGGCTGCTGGATAACGCGGTGGTCTACCGTATTGAAGCGGCGGATGACGGCAAAATCACCGGCATTTGGTATAAAAAGCCGGATGGTTCCGAGCACCATTTAACCGCCGACTACTTTGTGCTGGCGGCCTACGGTATCGAATCGCCCAAGCTACTGTTGATGTCGACGTCGGAGAAATATCCCAACGGCATCGCAAACTCTTCCGATCAGGTGGGGCGCAATTTGATGGGCCACACCGGCATTAGTATGAACGTGATGATGTCGGAAGATGTGTGGCCAGGTCAGGGGCCGACTGAATTACTGGTGTATCTGAACAACCGCGATGGCGCCTTCCGCAAGGATTTCCCCAGCTACAAGATCAAAGTGCGTAACACGGTGCCAACTGCAGATTATGCTGCATCGCTCATTGAGAAAGGCGTGCTGGGCTCCAAACTGGATGCTGAAATCCGCCGCCAGTCGGCGCGCTCGCTGAACTTCGCTATTGATTTTGAAACCTTGCCGCTGGCGGAAAACCGCGTTACGCCGAGCAAGACGAAAAAAGATGCGATTGGTATTCCGTTGCCGGAGATTTATTACAGCGTGACGGATTACTGGCATGCCGGGAAAGAAGCGGGCATCAAAGATTTTCACAGGTTTGCAGAGCTGCTGAATGCGGAAATATTATCGATCGATACTAAGTTTCAGGATCGCCAGCACATCATGGGCACCACCATTATGGGCGATGATCCCCACAATTCAGTGGTAGATCGCGATTGCCGCACGCACGATCATCCCAATATGTGGATTGCCGGAACCAGTGTGATGCCGTCGGCGTCATGCATGAACCCAACCTTGACCGGCGCGGCGTTGAGCTTGCGTTTGGCTGAGCATATGTTGCAGACCATGAAGTCGGAAGTAGCAGGTTAGGTGGGAATCGGTCGCCATAAATGGAGACCCTACGTTGGAGCGGTGCGCATTGATGCGCACCGGCTCAAATAATCACTTTTTATTCGAAATTAGCGTGCCTTTCAGGCCGTGCGGCTCGGAGCGCAGATACTGCGGTGGCGCTTTGGCCTGCGCGCCCAATTCAGCGGCGGCATGCCACGGCCAGCGCGGGTCGTAAAGTACTGCGCGCGCCAGCGCGATCAAATCTGCGTCACCTACCTGCAATGCTTGTTCTGCCTGCTTTGGTTCCGTAATCAAGCCTACGCCAATCACCGGAATCTTTACCTGTTTGCGGATGTCGCGTGCAAAAGGCAATTGATAACCGGGACCGACCGTGATTTTCTGCTGCGGTGACAAGCCGCCACTGGAGACGTGCACATAATCGCTGCCCGCCGCTTCGAGTTGCTGGCTGAAGACAATCGACTGCTCAACATCCCAGCCACCGTCAACCCAATCCGTTGCAGAGAGGCGCACACCTACCGCCACTGAATCTGGCACGGCGCTGCGCACCGCATGGAACACTTCCAGAGGGAAACGCAGACGATTCTCCAGCGAGCCGCCGTACTCATCCTCACGCTGGTTACTCAGTGGCGACAGGAACTGATGCAGCAAATAGCCGTGCGCAGCATGCAGTTCAATCAACTGGATACCGAGTTTCGCCGCACGCTGCGCGCTGTCAACGAAGGCCAGTTTCAGGCGCTCAAGATCCTGTTTACTTAGCGCAACCGGTGCGCGATCTTCAGGATTAAAGGCTTGCGCGGATGGTGCAACGGTTTGCCAGCCACCTTGCTCCAGCGACAGCTGATTGCCGCCCAGCCACGGCGCGGCGCAGGACGCTTTGCGTCCGGCGTGACCGAGTTGAATACCAATGGGAGTGTCAGAATAGTGACGGATATCTTGCAGAACGCTGGCTAAAGCCGCTTCCGTTGCATCATCCCACAAGCCTAAATCGCCCGGAGAAATACGTCCGGCGGCTTCCACTGCTGTCGCCTCAATGATCAGCAAACCGGCGCCGGAAAGTGCCAGTTGCCCGAGATGAATGCGGTGCCAGGCGCTGGCTTTGCCATCCTCCGCAGAGTATTGGCACATCGGCGCGATGACGATGCGATTATCGAGCGTTAACTTACCCAGTTGCGTCGTACTAAACAGTAAACTCATTGAAACCTCATCTTCAGTGGCTGAATGGCTTTAAGCTTAGGGCGAAAAGCGCATTTTGCAGAGGGCTATGAGTTTGAATGTTGTAGCAAAAAGTAAGTTAAGCGGAATGTGCCGCCGCAAGTCGAAACGCATCAGACATTTTTTCCTGCTCACGTTGTGATAACCCCAAATGTCTGGCGACTATGCGCCATTGCGCAACAATGCTGCTGAATTTTTCAATGATAGTTTCGGCTTCACGTGCCTTCAGCCGGAAATAGGGCGCAACTTCCCGCGCCAAATCGAGATCAAGCGCATTATCAGCTGCCGTCACATTTAATTTTAGGCCATCAGCATAGGGCACTGGATTGAGATCGAAGGCGGCAGATAACCGCCAGCCCTTGTCTGGAACCAGAATAAATCCATGATTACGCAGATGATCATCGCTGTTAGAAACCAGCATATTAAAGACTATCCGCGACCACAGCTCGCGTAAATCAGCATTGGTTTGGGAGCCATGACGAATCAATACTTCTGCCAGTTCGAGATAACTCACTCCGGTAGACGCATCTTCGCCATCAATATGGCCAGTCATGGTCATCGCGGAGGCAAAGTGCAGACGCTTTCCTTCGGGCGTGCGATCGAAACGGCGCACCATGAAACAGTGATAATCGCTGGCAAATTTTTTCGCCATCGCAGCGGCAACGTCAAGTTCACAAGCCGTGGCGAGAGCATTGACGACCATTTCCCATCCACCCACATCATATTCATCGCGGATGCTGGGGAACTTGGCGATAAATAGCTGACCTTCCTCATCAACCACACTGGCTTTGGGCCGTGCGCCACCCAGAGAACCGCCTGGAGCGATCAACATCCTGAGCCATTCATGTCCCTGAACAGCACGGTTATCCGGATCGCTTTCCAGCGCGCGGCTTGCACGTTCAAGTGCTGCGATTTCAGTAAATGGGGGAGCCGCAATTTCCAATCTGTTATCAAGAAATTCCCCCTGATCCTCCAGCCGGTAACGCAAAGCACCCACGCGATACAGGTCATGAACCCCCAGTAAAAAATCGGATTCAAACATGCGCGTGCCGGAAGGCAATAATCCGCCACGGATATCGCGTTCCAGACGACGCTCCATCAATAAGCGTCCCCATCTGTCGGGGCTGGAATCGCCAAACACTCCAAATCCAGCACGATTGTGGGCAGGATATTGTGGCCCTTCGAATAAGTGGATGCCGGGATCTAACTGGATCAACATCAAATCGGGATCGCTAAGCGCTTGCGGATCATACTGAAATTCAAAAGATTCACGCGCCCGGCTGCGGCGAATATGCAGATAACCGAGACGTTTTGGTTGCTTGAGTCCGTTCCAGTCGGCGTAGACGCTAATCATGGTCATTGTCGGGTCCTATTTTTTCTTCCCTGAAATTAGCAGTGAGGCGAGGCCGGCAGAGGTGACTGTCTGAGCGTTTTTTTGCTCAACTCCGCGCTCATTCGCCTCAGCTACCTGCGTGCTGTTCTCACCCTCATCAACCTTATACGCTGATTTAGCAGCAAATAATTTAGTCGTTGAGGTAAGACGTGCATCCTGTAGTTGGCGACCCAAAGTATCCTCAGCAGCCAGCAGATTGAGATCCTGTTCGAGTCCTAACACCTGCATCACAGCCAGATAGGCTCCGATAGTCACACCCGCGCTACCCGCTTCAAGCGAACGCAACGTCATCGGGGTCATTCCCGCGCGTTCCGCCACCTGTTTAGCCGTAAGTTTTCTTCTTTTACGAGCGAGTTTTAATCGCTCTCCAAAAGCGGCAAGCATTTCGCTCGTTTGAGGAAGAAGCAGAGAAGTTCGCTGTGCCATTGTGTCACTATTTTATCTTTAAATGGGGTTAATGGATAAAATATTAGCACTTTTTCGATCTGTCTTCCATTTTTAATGATTAAATAAAAAACGAAAAAGTGTTAATAAATTAGCATTAAATGAACCTAAAAGATAAAATATTAGCACTTTAATTTAAAACGCCGCCTATCGCCAGCCGCGCGCTTTATCATTGCCGGTGCGCACCGCCAGTGAATGCGCTGCACGTTGCGAACGCGCCATCACCTCTTTTTGATTGAGCTGGGTAAACTCCCCGGCTCGCAGCAGATAAGCGCCATCAACAAACACATCGCTGACCTCGTGGCCGAGCGCCGAGTAGACCAACGATGAAACCGGATGATGGATTGGCGTCATCGCAGGATGCGAAGTATCAACGATCACCACATCGGCGCGTTTGCCGACTTCCAGCGAACCCACCAGATGTTCAAGTCCAATTGCCCGCGCACCGTCGATGGTGGCCATCTCCAGCACTTTTTCCGCCGTCATAATGGTGGGATCGCGGTGCACGCCTCTTTGCAGCAGCGCCGCCACTTTCATCGCCTGAAAAAGATTGTGATTGTTGCTGCTGGCCGGGCCGTCTGACCCCAAACCAACGGTTAAGCCGGCAGCCAGCATCTCCGGAATCGGCGGCACGCCGGAAGCGAGGTAGAGATTGCTGCAGGGATTGTGCGACACGCGCGTGTCATGATGTTTGAGTGCGCGGATGTCGCGCGAATTGCACTGCACGCAATGCACCGCCAGCACGTCCGGGCCGAGGAAACCGATATCGCTGAGGAATTCGGTATCGCTGGCCTGAAAACGCAGCTTTGTCTGCTCGATCTCAAAATCGGTTTCCGCCACATGCGTAGTGATCAGCACGCCGGTTTCATCCGCCAGCTGGCGCGTGCCGCGCAGCACTTTCTCATCCAGCGCCCAAATCATGCTCGGTGCCAGACCGACTTTTACCCGGCCATCGACCTGGTGATAACGATCGATCACCGCGCGCGCATCGGCCAGCGCCTGTTCAGGCGTTTCGATCAGTTCGGCAGGAATGCCATGCTCAGCGCCGCTGGTGAGAAAACCGCGACACACATGACCGCGAATGCCGCTGACTTCAAAGGCCTCGATCACTTTGGCGGTTAATCCTGGACGCGGATGCGCGTACATAAAATCGACCAGCGACGTGACGCCCGAACGCAGTGATTCCATGCAGCCGTGCAGCGCGGCGGCGTAAACATCCTCTTCGGTCAACGCCACGGCGCTGGGTCCGGTCATGCAGGTGAACCACTTTTTCAGCACCATGTCATCGCCGAGACCTTTCAGCAGCGTCTGAAACAGATGCGTATGCGTGTTCACCATGCCCGGCATAATAATGCGTTCGCGGCAGTCGATAATTTCGGCTTCAGGATAGCGCTGCTGCAAAGCGTCGCGCGTGCCGATGGCGCGAATGGTTTTATCTTCAATCAGCAAACTGGCCTGTTCCAGAATCTCGCGTTGCGGATTCATGGTGATAATCCAGCCGTCAGCCAGCAGATAACTCATGAGGCGTTCTCCAGTTGCTGCTGTAATTCAGCGGCATTGACCACAAAACCAAAGCATTGCTGCACGTTATACAGCGTGGCATCGCGGCAATAAGCCGGCGAGGTGGTGGCGCTGCAATCTTCCAGCAGCAGGCAGTCGTAACCGCGAAAGTTGGCATCCTGTAAGGTGCAAAGCACGCACTGATCGACATTAACACCGGCAAACAGCAGCGTGGTGACGTTGAGATTGCGTAGAATGCTGTCGAGTTCGCTGTCCTGAAATCCGGACATGCGGTATTTGTTGACGCGAATGTCATTGGCATCCGGCGTCAGTTCGTCCACTACTTCCGCCGCCCAACTGCCGGCCTGCAACACTGGCGCGCCGGAAACCGGCAGCGGATCGCCTAATCCCACGCCATCACCATTCGGGTTATAGACGTGCAGCAGCGCAGGGCTGAGATTGAGTTTATCAGCGCGATTGCCCCAATTGAGCCAAATCACCGGCACCTGTGCAGCGCGCAGCGTCGGCAGCAAGGCTTGCAGCGGCGCAATTGGCGCGCGCGCGGGCGTGACATCGACGCCGATATGCCCGAGCCAGCCTTCGGCATGACAAAAGTCGTTCTGCATATCAATCACCAGGATCGCCGTGCGCTGCAGATCAAAAATCACTGAACGTTCACGCGATGTAAGCTGCACGCTGCGCGACACCTGCGCTGGACGCCGCGTATCAACCACGTGCGCTGAAACGCGCCATTGATTGTGTCGACTGCTGCCTAAAACGTTCTCCGGCATATCAGGCTCCCGTTAACACGCGGATATCTTCAGCATCGAGCGTGACAGGGTCACCTCTACGAATCAGTTCGGAGAAGCCTTCATTCGGCGTCATCACCGTCAGCGTATAGAGTTTGCTGTTGCCGGTATTACGAATGGCGTGATCGTTGCCCGGATGCAGCAGCAGGGAATCGCCTTTCCTTATCTCAAGTTCATCATCGTTACAGCGCGCCACGCCTTCGCCGTGCAGCACATAGAAGAACTCGTGCGCGGTGGCGTGTTCATTCGGTGGCGTCGCGCCGCCGACGTTGAAGATCTCTACCACAAAGATGTTCTCAATGCCGTCTGACGGCTTGTCGAACAAGATGGCGAAATAGTTGCTGCTGTCCGCACTGATACGGAACGCCTTAACATCCGCAAGATTGTTGAAACGAAACGATTTCATAATTTATTCCTTTCGATAAGGCTGCGTTAATGCGCCGGGTTGCAATGTGCGTCCCACCACGCCGGACATCGCCAGAATGGTGAGCAAGTAAGGCAGCGCCAGCAGCACCTGCGGCGGCAGCGTGTTTTCAAACAGCTGTAGCGAGAGTTGCAGGGCATCTGCGGCGCCAAAAATAAAAGCGGCGACCAGCGCTTTAAGCGGGCTCCAGCGTCCAAAGATGACAATCGCCAGCGCGATAAAACCTTGTCCACTGACGATGTTGTCGCGGAACAGGCCGATCTGCGCCGTGACCAGATAGCTGCCCGCCAATCCAGCGCCCACGCAGGAGAACAGCACGCCCCACGTGCGGATCTTCAACACGTTGAGCCCGGCGGCATGTGCCGCGCACGGGTTTTCGCCCACCGCACGCAGCGACAGGCCAAAGCGGGTGTGAAACAGACCAAAGTGCGCCAGCACCGCCAGCAGCAAAGTGAGATAGAGCGGCAGCGGCTGCTGGAACAGAATCGGGCCAATAAACGGCAGCGAAGAGAGCAGCGGCACATGCCAGGGTTCGAGCATTGGGATGGTGGGCGAGGATGCATTGCCCATCACCAGCGCGTAAATCCAGGTGGCTAATCCCGCTGCCAATATATTGAAGACGATGCCCACCACAATCTGGCTGGCATGGGCGCGCAGGTAGAGCGCCGCCAGCACGCAGCCAACCAGCAGTCCGCCGACGCCACCGGCGATAAAGCCCAGCGCGGTCGATCCGCTCTCCACCGCCGTCATGTGGCTGGAAAGCGCGCCCAGCAGAATAGTGCCTTCAATACCGATATTCAGTACGCCGGAGCGTTCGGCATAGATCTCGCCCAGCGCCGCCAGTAATACCGGACCGGCAAGGCGCACTGCGGCGGCCAGCCAACTGACGAAAAAAGCGGTATCGAGATTCATCCACAGATTCATGAGTGTTCCTCCGCCAGATGGCTGCGCGATTTACGCCCGCCGGGCAGGTTGATGCGGTAATAGCGCAGCAGATCGCCCGCCAGAATCAGTAGCACCACCAGACTTTGCAGAATCAGCACCACCGAAGTGGGTAAGCCAGTTTGGCGCTGCATGGCGCTACCGCCCACTTCCAGCCCGCCATAGAGAATGGCGGTCGGGATCACCAGCAGCGGATTGAGGCGTGCCAGCAAAGCCACCACCACGCCGATAAAGCCGACGCCGCCGGAAATGCCTTCCATCAGGCGATGTTGCACGCCTAATACCGCGCACAATCCCGCCAGCGCAGCCAATCCGCCGCCGAGCAGCACCGCGCCCATTTGGCGGCGATTGACATCCACGCCGCTGTAGCGCGCCGCGCGCGGATTCAGCCCGGCAATTTTGATTTCGAAACCGGCGGGCGTGGCACGCATCAGCCAGAAGACAAACAGCGTGGCGACTAGCGCGATGGCGATGCCCCAATGTGCGCGCATGCCGTTCATCACAAACGGCAGCCAGCTCTCCACCGGCAAACGTGGCGTCTGCGGCAGATCGCCCGGCGCGCGCATTGGGCCGGAAACCAGATACTGCACCATGAACAGCGCCACATAGTTGGCCATCAGCGAAATCAGCACATCGTTGCCGCCAAATTTCACCCGTAACGCGCCAACCCAACCGGCCCAAATGGCGCCCGCGAGGAAGGCGGTAATCAGCACCATCGGCCAGTAGAGCAGCGCGGGAATCGCCCACGGAAAGCCTTGCGGCGTACCCGACAGCGCGATCCAGCTGGCCGCCGCGGCACCCAGCAGAAAACAGCCTTCGAAGCCGATATAACCGAGCCCGGCGCGCCACACAACGATGGTTGCCAGCGCGATCAGCATCAGCGGCGTGGATTGCACCAGGCTGAGACCGAAGCTGCGCAGCGAGCCAAAAGCGGCATCAAACAGGAAGCCATAAGCCGAGAGCGGATTGCCGCCAAACGGGATAAACAGCAAGCCGGCAATGATGAAAGCGGCAAGGATGCCGCAAAAACTGGTTAATACTAGCGCGCCGCTGGATTCGGCGGGCGCCAGACGTCGCTCAAGCAGCTTCTTCATGGTTGCCTCTGGTTTTTTTCAGGTGCGCGCCCGCCATCAGTTCGCCGAGGCGTTCTGGCGTGGCGTCGGCGGCGTCCATTTCTCCGGCAATCTGGCCGCTGTACATCACCGCGATGCGATCGGAGAGATTGATGATCTCCTCCAGCTCGGCGGAGATCATCAGAATGGCGCAGCCGCGATCGCGCGCCGCCATCAAACCCTGCCACACGCTCTCAATCGCGCCGACATCCAGCCCACGCGTGGGCTGTTCAACCACTAATAAGCAGGGATTGCTGGCGACTTCGCGCCCGAGAATCAACTTTTGCAGGTTACCGCCGGAGAGTTTTCCGGCTTCGAAATCGGCATCCGGCGTGCGTACCGCAAAGCGGGCGATGATGTCGCGCGCATGCTGGCTAATGCGCTGGCGATCCAGCAGCCAGCCGCCCGCGCGGGTAAAGGTGCGCTGGCGGCCGAGCATGGCGTTATCGGTAATCGATAAATCGGTCACCGAACCGACGCCACGCCGATCCGCCGGAATAAAACTGATGCCTTTATGGCGGCGCGTAGCGGGGGAATCGTCGCTGATGTCTTCGCCATTCAGCAGAATGCGGCCTGCTTCCAGTTCACGCAGGTTAAGGAGCGCTTCCGCCAGCTCCGATTGACCGTTGCCTTCCACACCGGCAATGCCGAGGATTTCGCCAGCGGCGACGTTGAGCGACACGCGCCAGATTTTCTGCTGGCCGCTGGCATCACGCACCGCAATGCTATCCACCTGCAACACGGTTTTGCCCGGCTGGCACGGCGTTTTTTCGACGCGCAGCACCACATCGCGCCCAACCATGCGGCGTGCCAGATCGCGCTCCGAGGTGTCTTTAATATCCACCGAATCCACCATTTTGCCGCCGCGCATCACCGAAACGTGATGGGCAATCGCCATGATTTCATACAGTTTGTGAGTGACAATCACTACCGAACGGCCTTCTGCGCACAGTGATTTCAGGGTAGCGAACAGGCCGGCTTTCTCCTGCGGCGTCAGCACCGCCGTCGGTTCGTCGAGAATCAGCACCTGCGCATCACGGTACAACAGCTTGAGGATCTCCACACGTTGCTGCACGCCAATCGGCAAATGCTGCACTTTCGCCCAGGGATCGATCGCCAGCCCGTGTTTATCCGACAGCGCCTGCAAACGCGCCGCCGCCGCGCGCAGATCAAGTACGCCGCTGGCGGCTTCTTTCAATCCCAGCACCACGTTTTCCACCACGCTCATCGGCTGCACCAGCATGAATTCCTGATGCACCATGCCAATGCCGCAGGCGATGGCATCGCTGGGATCGCGAAAACGCTGCGCCTGGCCATCCACCTCAATGCTGCCTTCATCGGCCTGATACAGGCCGTAAAGGATTTGCATCAGCGTGCTTTTGCCCGCGCCGTTTTCACCCAGCAGCGCGTGGATTTCGCCGGCTTTAATGCTGAGCGACACGTCATCATTGGCCACCACGCGCGCAAAGCGTTTGGTGATATTTTTCAGCGCGACGCGGATGTTTGCTGTTGCTGTCATGATGGTTAAACCACTGGCTTCAGCGCGCCGCTATCAAGCTGCTGCCAGATCTGCTGGAAGCTAGCCCATGCGCTGGCACTCACGAGTTTGGCGTTGTAATGTTCGCTGCCATTGACCACCGACCAGGCTTTGCCAACGGTGGGGTGCCATTCGTCGCCGCCTTTGAAGGTTTTATTCGCCATCGACTCGCCAACCTGTTCCACCATCCAGTCGAGGTTCTGGCGGAAGCTGCAGGCAACATAATCTGGCGCGACATCACGCTGATCGACATAGCAGCCGATAGCTTTGACTTTCGCCGCTGCCGCGCCTTGCATCGCGCCGAGGCCGGTGACGTCTGCGGCATGCCAAATCACATCCGCGCCGTTGCCAATCATGGTGGTGGCAGCTTCACGGCCTTTGGCGGCGTTGTCGTAATCGCCGGTCACCACGCCCATGCCTTTGATGCCCGGACGGGTTTTCTCAGCGGCCTGAATAAAGGCGCGCATCATTGCCTGCTGCGTGGGATTATCGCCGCCGCCCACAAAGCCGACCGCTTTGCCTTTTTCGGAGATCAGCGCCGCCAGCGCACCGGCGGCATAGGCGCCTTGCAGATAGGCGAGGTTGACGTATTCCACGTTGTCCGGTGATTTTTCGCCTGGCTTGAAGGTGGACGCGAAGAAATAGGTGTCAGGATATTCCGGCGCGATTTCGGCAAACGCCGAGCCGTATTCAAAGCTGTGGCCAATGATCAGCGTGTAACCGTCATCGGCGTAGCCACGTATGGTTTGATCCATCTGCGCCTGCGACACGCTTTCGCTGTGCGCCACGCTGAAACCGGCTTTTTGCAGGCTCTGCAATCCGGCATACGCCAGCGAACTCCAGCCGCCATCGGCAACCGAGCCGGGCAATAGCAGGGCGATTTTTATGGTGTTATTCGCCGCCATCGCTTTGCGCGACAACATCGGTGCCAGCGCGGGTAACAACAGTGCGCCAGCCACTAACTTCGCAAACTTTCTGCGGGATACGTCTGCCATCATGTGTTCTCCTGGTGTGGTTTTGATGTATTAATCACCGGAAGAGCATTATCTTAAAAGCATCATTTTTAGTACTTACCGATGCCTAAAAGGCAACGCAGGGGGAATATGCTGCAACATCGTTTGTTTGTGTATATCGATCAGGTGGCGCGCAGCGGTTCAATTCGCAAAGCGGCTGAACGGCTACACATCTCCGCGTCGGCGATTAACCGCCAGCTGATTGCGCTGGAAGAGGAGCTGGGCACGCCGCTGTTTCAGCGTTTGCCGCGTAAAATGATTCTTACCGCCGCCGGTGAAGCGCTGATTCATCATGTGCGGCAGAGCTTTAAAGAGATTGAAATCGCGCAGATGAAAATCGAAGAGCTGAAAGGACTGCGGCGCGGCGAAGTGACGGTGGCGATGATGAGTGGATTAGCGGCGAACCTGATTCCGCGCGTGGCAGCGGAGTTTCGCCGCGCCAATCCGCGGGTGAAATTGCTGCTGCAACAACTCACCACCGGCGAGAACATCACTAACGCGGTGGCAAGTGGCGAGGCCGATTTGGGGATTGGATTTGATTTCGACCTGCAGCCGGTACATCGCAACATTGCCAGCGTGCCGGTGCGATTGGGCGCGGTGGTGGGCGCGGGGCACCCGCTGGCGGAGAAGTCCAGTTTACGTTTGAGTGATTGCTTGCCGTATCCGGTGGTGATTGCCGACAAATCGATGGTGATTCGGCCTTACCTAAATGAAGTGTTCGCGCGTGCCTCGATCAATATGCAGCCAGTTATTGAAACCAATTCGATCGAGGTAATGCGCCAGTCGGCGATGATGGATCAAACTCTCACGTTTCTCACGCCGATTGACATTGAATCTGACCAGCGCAGCGGCCGGTTAATCTATATTCCGGTGCGCGAACTGGCGCAGCACACGCAAACGCTGATGTTGATCGGCCACGATCGTGGTACCAGCGCGATTGGTAGCGTGTTCGCCGAAACCATTAAAGGGATGATGTCGGAATTGCGTTAATCGTAGGGTGCGCATTAATGCGCACTTGGTCACCTTACATGGCGACCCTACGAGACTGCGGTGCGATCGGTCAGGAAATGAATATCGAAATCGTTCACTTCGCGTGCCAGCTTCAGCAGCGCATGCGCAGCACGATCGGTGGCAATCGCACCGCGCTCAGCATCCGCCGCTGCGGCGTTGCCGGTGGCACCAGACAGATGCAGATCCTGCGCCATCCAGCCAAAACCAATGCCGCCTTCCGGCGTTAAAATACCGCCGGTCGCTTCAAGCGCCACCGAAGTGGAAACGAAATTAGCGGCGTGCAGCATCTGCACCAGTTCAGGGTGCAAATGCAGCATCATGCTGGTTTCTGATTCACCGCCGTGAATGCCGTGATTAAGTTCATGCGCGCTGTAGAGATCCGATGCATCAATGGTACGGAACCAGCTGGCGCTGACGGCAAACATGCCCAGTTCGATGCGCAGCTGGCGACAGACGATCTCCATCAGCTGCGGCTGTCCGCCGTGCGAGTTCCAGAAAATCAGCTTGCGAATTCCGGCGCGCCAGGCGCTTTTCGCGACTTCGAACCACACTTTGCCTAACACGTCATACGGCAGCGAAAGGGTGCCGGGATAGGCAAGATGTTCATCCGATTTACCCATCGGCAGCGCGGGCAGCACCAGCAAAGGAAGATCGTCGAGCAATAATTCCACCGCGCGTTGAATAATGCCGGCGTTGATCGCCGCATCCACACGCACCGGCAGATGCGGGCCATGTTGTTCAACTGCGCCAATCGGCAGCACGGCGACGATATTCGCCATATCAAGTTCACTGAATTCCCGGGTTGAGAGATCCCACCACCAGGGCGAAGACGGTTTGAGCATGTTGACCTCCATTTTTAACCCCAACATAGCGGGTTAATAGTGCAATGGAAGCAACAAAATTCGCACTTAGCGTTGCTTTAAAGGCAATGGTCATAAGCAGGTCGCCATGAATGATCGGCGACCCAACAAGAGCGGCGTTACTTCTGATTTTTACTGGTGAATTCCTGATAATTTTCTTTGGTCACCGTCTGGTATGGCACCCAGTTGTAGGCTTCGGTCTTTTTACCGCTCAGCATGTCGTAAGCCACATCGACTGCACCGGTCGCCTGGCCTTTCGCATCCTGGAAGATCGTCACCGCCATTTTGCCGTTCTTAATAAACTGCAAACCATCCGGCGTGCCGTCGATGCCGGCGACTAACACATTGTTTTTCTTCAACTGATCGAGCGCCATAATCGCCCCGATCGCCATTTCATCGTTGTTCGCGATGATGGCGTTGATATCATTCCCATCCTGCAACCATGACAGGGTTTTATCGACCGCTTCGTTGCGCTGCCAGTTGGCGCTCTGTTTCTGAATCACTTTCAGGCCGGGATGATCCTTCACATAATCTTCAACCGCTTTGGTGCGCTGACGTGCTTCTTCGGTGGAGAGGGCGCCCATCAGAATGGCGATATTTCCTTTGTTATCCAGACGTTTGGCTAAAGCTTCGATCTCCATTTTGCCGCTTAACGCTGAGTCGGAACCGACATAGGCCATTTTACCGGTCAGTTTCACTTCGGGTTTACGGTTCACGAAGATCAGCGGGATATTGGCTTTTTGCGCGGCGGCGATAACCGGCATTACGCCTTGCGTATCCACCGGGTTGATGATGATCGCGTCTGCGCCCTGATTGATGAAATCATCCACCTGCTGGATTTGCAGAGATACATCGCCTTTGGCATCGGCAAACTGGCTGTTAAGCCCTTTGTCTTTAAGCTGCTTTTCCATCTGGCTTCGTAAGATGGAAACAAAATTGAGATCGAGATTAGCCAGAGCGACGCCAACCATGTAGGTTTTCGCCTGGGTAGTGAACACACTGAGCAAACCGCAGATAAGCATTAGTACTTTGAATAATTTCATTTTTTTATCTCTGTAGGGGAGGTTTCAATTATTTTGCATCCGGGTGCAAAATCAACGGGATGAGTCCCGCTGATTGACATCATGTTCAGACGGACAACGCGATGTGCTGCATTCACTCTCTGGCACGGTTGAAAAATAGTCAACGCAGCAAAAAGCGATTTCATCACCACGATCACAAAATCATCACGATTTGCACCCGAGTGCATTACAAAAATGCAACCGGGTGCAAAGTTTGCAAAAATCGCCTCTTGCTTACATGAGGAATCGCTCTATGCTCGCTTTTTGCCAGCTAATTTGCGGAAGGGAGCCGATGACGAGAACAGTAAAAAAAGCCACGGCCAGCGATGTGGCGCTTCTTGCCGGCGTATCGAAATGGACGGTATCGCGCGCGTTTATGCCCGGCGCTTCAATCTCTGAGAAGGCGCGCGAGAAGGTGATGCGCATCGCTAAAGAGCTGGGATATCGGCCCAATTTGCTGGCGCGTAGTCTGGTAAAGAAGAAAACGCATATTATTGGCGTGGTGATCGACGAGCTGAAAAATCCGCATACGCTGATGATTCTCAATGAAGCTACGCAGCAGCTACAACGTCGCGGCTATATGGCGTTGATCCTCAACATCACCGACGGCGAGCCGTATCGATCGGTAATGACGCAGGCGGATCAATTGCAGATCGACGGCATTTTGTTTCTCGGTACGGTGTTATCGGCGCAGCTGATTACGTTGGTGGAGGATATGTACAACATTCCGCTGGTGCAGCTGTATCGCAATACGCATGCGCAGGGCATCGATGTGGTGGCGATTGATGGTTATGCCGCCGGCAAGCAAATCGCCGAGCTGTTGCTGGCGCAGGGCGCGCAACGGTTTGGTTTTATGCAAGGTCCGGATACACCAACGTCACATCTGCTGCGCAAAGAGGGATTTGAAGCGACGCTGCAACAAGCGGGCTGTCAAATTGATGTGCTGCTTAAAGCCGGCAGCTACGATCGTGCACGCAGCTGGCAAGCGATGAGCGATTATCTGCATCAACCGGATGCGCCCGCAATTGATGCGCTGTTCTGTGAAAACGATGTGCTGGCGCTCGGCGCGATGGAAGCGATGCGCGCCGCCCCGACCAGGCCAAGGATTGCGGTGGTGGGATTCGATGATATTGAAGAAGCCAGCGCGCCAGGCTGCCAACTCACCACCTTTAGCCAACGTATTGATCTGCTGATCGCCGAAGCGTTAAATCGATTGATTGATGGTCGCGAGAGTGCGGATGAGCATTGGCGGCGGGGTGAAATGCGAGTACGGCGTTCGCATTTGAGGTCGCCATAAATGACGTAATGCTCCTCAGTTAAGACATGAAAACCCGTAATTACCGAGAGCACACATTGTAGCGGCGCAATTCATTGCGCGATAAATCGCGCCGCTACGGAAGGTGCGGTAATTTGATTCGGCGCTTGACTGATCACCATTACGCCATAAATGACGACCCACGACGTAAAATCACTGTTCTATGCTGGTCAGCAACGCATTTTGAATAATTCTTTGCGCTTTCAGCGGGTTTTGCTCACGCTGCGCTTCCTGCAACGCGGCGATATCCAGCTTATCCAGCGCGCGATAGATATGTTTGAGGAAGCGAATCGACAGATTGGCGGCTTCAACATGATCTTCACGGAACGGGAATTGATCAAGCTGCCACACGCCGTCCCAGTTATTGATCTTCAGAACATAGAAGAACTCAAAAATCTCGGTCATGTGCACGGTACCGACCACCAAATCGTCATCCCAGCCGCGCAGGTTGTCGTTGACGTCCATACCAAACAGACGACCACGATCGATAATCAGCTGGGCGGAATCCGCTGGGGATTCACCGGCAAACAGTGCATGACCAAAATCGAGCAGCACGCCAACGTTATCCAGTCCAATATCCTCAATGCCAAGCAGCGTACGCGCAGCTGAATCCCAGGTCATTTTCACGCGTGGTTCGCGCGGTTTGTACTCGATAGCAAATTTGACGTCTGGATTGGCGCTCGCCAGTTCGCGCATACCCTCTACGGCCATCTTCCACAGGTTTTTATGATCGACCTGGAACGGATAATCCCAGCCATCCTGACCCGGCCAGACTTTCACGTAGTTAGCCCCCAGCTCACGCACTACGGTGGCGGCTTCGTGCATCAAATCAAACGCCTGTTGGCGAATGGCGGCGTCGGGATTGGTGAAAGCACCGCGTGAAAAGCGGCGCAGATAGATTTCTGGCGTCACGCCAATGGCTTTCAATCCGGCATCGGCGAGCGCTTGTTTAACCTGCGCTACGGTTACGCCTTCGGTGAAGGGATAGGGCACATCAACATAGGATAGGTCCTCGACGCTGCCAGCGAGTTTAATCTGATCGAGGGTGCTAAGCGCTGGCCCGTAACCATCTACGGCGTAGCGATCGATATAGTTGGCGAAGTGCCACAATCCGGCACCAAATTTCGGATACGTGTAGGAACTCATTAGACCTTCTCCTCAGATGATTGCGTCATTGAATATATATTCATATATGGTTATATATTCCATTCTGCGCCTCGGCGTGCGCAGTTAACCAGCAATCATTGACGGAAATGCAACCGTAATCACACAATATTCGATGCCATGCCCCTTTGTTCAAACCGGTTTGCTGTGATATCCCATCCGGCTTAACCGGCTGAATAACTCTTTATTGTTGGCGCAGTTGAGCTTGCGAATAATACTCTGCCGATGATGGCTGATGGTTTTGCAACTGAGATGCAGTTTGTATCCAATATCGGTGAGATTGCTGGTTTGCCCCAGCATGCGCAATAAGCCGAACTCCCGCGCTGAAAGGGTTTGCTTGGTGCGGCGAACATCCGCCTCAAATTCTGTAGCCAACGGTAAACCTAATACAGCATCAGAAAGCGCTTTCAGACTGCACTTTTTAGAGAGAAAAGTAACACCTGGAAGCAAACTGACCACATAGCTTATGACCGCTTTCTCATGCAAATCGGTTAGCACGATAATCCGCGTGTCTGGCGAAGTTCGTTGGACTTTTAGCAATAATTCGGTAAAGAATTGCACATCGCGGCCATAAGCGGTTAATTCACTGATGAGCAAATCCGTTCCTGCGATCTTACTCAGCGCTGAGTCAATATCGTCACTATCTATATTTTTTACATGAATAAATTTCCCGGCAAAATAACGCGAAATCCCTTCAGTAATCCATTTGTTATTGTCTATCAGTGTTAATGACAACATAGTTATCCCCATCTTTATTATGCTGGCATTAAAGCGCGATCCCGGTGCTATGAATATCGGACTGGGGAAGGGAGGTTTGTACGAAATTTCCCAAATTCGCGATTACAGATTTAAAGGCATGTCAGTGTTGTTGAGATATAACCGCTGGGTGAACGTATGGCCGCGCTGGGCGTTAGCCTTGCATCGGGCTTGCCACTGAAAAAAATGTGAACCAAAAATAAGAACATGCAGCGATGCACAGCCAGGAACGGCAGCGGGTGGTGTATCAGCCTGGCGCGTTTCATTTGCTGTTGGGTAAAATAGCCGACATAGTTAACTGGCGCAGCAGCTGGATATTTCTGAAGCGTCACCGTATGCGATGACGCTGGTGTAGGCTCTTCATAAAGTGGAGGAATGATGGAATTAGAAACAACCCGACTGCGGCTGGAACCCTTTGAGCTGTCGCATTTTGACGGACTGCGAGCGATGGAAAGCGATCCGGAAATTATGCGTTACATCAGCAATGGCGTAGTTAAAACGCCAGAAGAGACCCTGACGAGTATTGAACGCGTTCAATCGCGCTGGCAACAATATGGTTTTTCCTGGTGGGCGATGCGGGAAAAAGAGTCTGGCGAAATCGTCGGTGCTTGCTGTCTGCAGCATTTAGCCAATCAGGATGGTGCGCCATTGGAAATTGGCTGGCGTCTCAATGCCAATTATCAAGGCAAAGGTTTTGCCACCGAAGCCGCGCAGGCGATAGTTAAGTTTGCGGTAGAACAGGTTGGCGTTAAATATTTGGTTGCGGTGGCCGATCCTGAGAATGCCGCTTCGCAGAAGGTGATGCAGCGGCTTGGCATGACCTACAAAGCGATTGAGCAACACTACGATGTGCCTTGCGTGGTGTATGAGCTTCATCTTTAGGCATTCGTGAACAAGTGCCATCAACATTTTATGTCATATTCCAATTCTGCTTATTTTACAGGATTGGAATATGAAAGAGCACGATATTGGTTTTAGCCACATAGCGCTGCAAGTGAGAGATATAGAACGCAGCATCGATTTCTATCAACGTTACGCAGGGATGCAGGTGATCCATGAGCGGGCACCAGGCATTGCAGAAGCGCAAAAAGTCGCATGGCTTTCTGATTTAACGCGTCCATTTGCGTTGGTGTTGGTGCAATCTCAAACCACAGTGGATACGCCTCTGGGTCCGTTTGGTCATATAGGCGTTGCGTGTGACAGTAAAGAAGAGATTGATGCCAGGGTTGCTCAGGCTGAATGCGAAGGTGTGTTACGCCGCCCAGCGCAACAATCAGCCGCTCCCGTCGGTTATTGGGCATTCTTCGCCGATCCCGACGGCAACACGCTTGAACTTTCATACGGCCAACAGATTGGCCTTGAGATTATTACCAGCCGCCTTAACGCGGGTGTTTAACCTAAAACGTCACTTGAAAGGGTGACGGTTGATATCGGGTTTAGACGTGGTATGAGTGCGCGATGAGATGCTTGATTTAACATAATCATGATTATACGCACTTAGATTGATGAGGCATTTGAGCAGATATCAGGGATATTTGAGGGATAAACAACGTCGTCAGTATTTCGGAGTTCATTAAGATCCCACCAATGATAACTATTGATGACTGATTTTTCATTTTCAGTCCATCCGCTGGTACTGATATCTTCATCGCCTATTTTAATAAAATAAAATCGCTCATGTGCCAGAACCACCTCACCGCTGGGCAGAGTCATTTCAAAGGTTCTCTCCGTTAACGCCTGTCCTACATCATTAACATAAATGCCTGTTTCTTCTCTAAGTTCCCGAATGGCTGCCTGCTCAAAAGTCTCTTCTGATTCCACGCCTCCACCGGGAGTTGCCCAGTATACTTTACCTGCCAGCGCATCCTTCTCATGCCTGAACTTGAATAATAAGACCTGATTAAGGAAGTTCATAATAAGCAAACGTGCAGAATCACGGGTACGCAATGGATAATTCCTTTTTCATTTTCAATGCAGGTCAGCATAACTGATTTTGAGGATAAAAATAAAATAGAGCCAAAGTTAAATCATATGTTATTACAGAATATTGGACATCTCAGGTTTGCAAGTTTCAACACCCGAAGGTGAGAGCGTAGTTTTCAACGTACATAGTCCTGCCATGATCATGGCTGACAACGCTGCTTCGCTCTTGGCTTTTGCTCTTGGAGGGGCTGGTGTTGCCCTCTTACCTGCCTGGCTTGTGCAGGAAGAGTTGCGCCTGGGGAATTTGATCCAACTACTGCCAGATCATCATTTTCCCCGTCAAGGAATTTATGCGCTTTACCCCAACACGCGCCATGTACCTGAAAAAGTACGAGCGTTCATCGATTTTTTACAGAGCAGAGTTGGAAGCCCCCAATAAAACTGATGTGAGGGAGCATCAAACGACTCAATGACCATGCACCGTTAATCCCACCAACCGAACCACAATCGGGCGCACTACCAGTATGCAAACAAAAGCCGCGGGCATCGCAACTTGATATGCATTCATCACATTTTCCATATAATGCGGCCCGATGCCAAATTCGGCGAAGGTAATGACCAGGCTCATCAGAAACGCCATTATAGTCGCCATATAAAACGCGAAGATGTAAGGTGAAACGTGCTTTGGTAGGCGTAGACGAGCACTACTTTTCTCGGTTGCTATTGTCATAGCGTGATCCTTTTCAGTAAGTTTAAGCAAAACAGCCGCTAACCTATCAAGTGAATCAGGATGCGAGTAGAACGCTTCTGCTTTAATCATTATTAAGTAAAAGTAACGAATCACGCATTGAGGGATCTATGGATTTACTGGGGTTGATCAACACTTTTATTCGCGTAGTTGAGAACGGCAGCATTGCCGCCGCCGCGCGGGCGAAAGGAATGAGTCCAGCGGCGGTAAGCCAAAGTGTTGCGCGTCTGGAGACGCATTTGGGTGTGCGGCTGCTTTCCCGCACTACCCGCAGCATGACGTTAACCGAAAGCGGTAAACGCTATTTCGAAAAAGTCCGACACATTCCCCATGATATTGACCTTGCCTCGCAGGCCGCAGCGATTGAAACCAAACCGCAGGGTTCGCTTTGCATCGCCACCACGGCGGCATTTGGCAGACACATTCTCGCCCTACTGATGCCTGCCTTTAAACAAACTTACCCCGATATTGATATCGAACTGATCAGTACCGATCGCAATGTTGACCACCGCCTGGAAGGCGTTGACGTCAGTATTCGTATTGAGGCGCAACTGAACGATCAATTGATCGCCCGCAAAATTGCCTCATTACCCTTTATCTTCTGCGCGGCACCCGCTTATCTGGCGCGTGCGGGCATCCCTAAAACGCCTGAAGATCTGAGCCAGCACGCCTGTTTGGTTTTCCGCTATCCAACCGACGGACGCTTTCTTCCGTGGACGTTTATGGTCAATGGCCAGCCGGTGAATGCAAAGCTCAACCCAGAATTCATCAGCGATGATATTGATATCATCGCGAAAATTGCCGAAAACGGCGGTGGAATTGCCCGGCTGGCGAGTTTTATTGCTCAGCCGTTGCTCGAGAGTGGTCAACTAATACCTTTATTCCACTCAGATCAAGGTGAGAAAAGCGACGTAGTGGCTTCACCGATGAATATTTATGCCTGCGTCAACGAGCGTTCGGCGCTGAATGCAAAGGTAAGAGCGTTTATTGCCTTTCTGGAACAACAACTCGCCGAAAGCGTTGATTAACTCTATAATATTGGGTGTTAAAGTCATTTTTGGACGATAAGACACAATATGCTGGATTTAACACTCAGCAAAACCAAAGAAATCGTCAAGCTGTTGAGCGGATGAAGCAGGCGGATGTCGCGGCCAGAGCGGGATTAGCGCTCGGGCAACAGGAAACTGAACTCACGCCAGCGCAGGTAGGCGATATCATCGATAATTACAGTTCGGTTGCATCTGGCTTTGCCCGCAAAGCGGCCGATTTGTTCCCAGAGCAAATCACTGCGGAAACGCTACGCTTTCTCCAGGCGCGCATTGACGAAAACATCAAAAACCTGGCGAAATAGTTAGCCGCTGCGGCCCCAAAAAAGCGCCGTTTTCTCGGGCCATTCAGCGCCCTAACCTGCTTTTATTACTCCCGCTCATAAACCCATTTAGTGATTACGGATAATGCTTTCGCAGATGCCGACTATGCTTACCCTTCTAAAACCATACAAAAATAAGTTGTACCCCAACATTTAACCCTTTTACTGGAGGTTTGGCATGAGCAGCCAACACTTAACAACACCTGTGCCGTCAATGGCGCCGATCAGCTTCAAAGTCAACGGTATACAGCAGCAATTAAACGTTGATACCCGCACTACGCTGCTGGACGCATTGCGTGAGCACCTGCATTTGACCGGCACCAAAAAAGGCTGCGATCACGGCCAATGTGGTGCCTGTACGGTGATGGTCAACGGACGTCGCATCAACGCGTGCCTGACCTTAGCGGTAATGCAGCAGGATGCAGAAATCACTACCATTGAAGGTTTGGGAAATCCGGATGAGCTGCATCCCTTGCAGGCGGCGTTCATCAAACATGATGGTTACCAGTGCGGCTACTGCACGCCTGGGCAAATATGTTCATCGATGGCGGTGCTGGAAGAGATCAAAGCGGGCATTCCCAGCCACGTCACCCACGATCTGGTTTCCGCGCCCAACGTGACTGCGGATGAAATTCGTGAGCGCATGAGTGGCAATATCTGCCGCTGCGGTGCCTATTCCAACATTCTTGCGGCGATTGAAGAGTACGCGGAGGGTCTGGAATCATGAAAGCCTTCACTTACCAGCGGGTCAAAACCCCGGCTGAAGCCGCTACCAGCGCCCAGCAACATACCAATGCCAAATTCATCGCCGGCGGCACCAATCTGCTCGATCTGATGAAGCTGGAGATTGAGACGCCCGCGCATCTTATTGATGTGAATGGGCTTGAGCTGGACAAAATCGAGGCCACAGCCGATGGCGGATTACGCATCGGCGCATTGGTGCGTAACACCGATCTGGCGGCCGATGCGCGTATTCGCCGTGATTATGGCGTGCTGTCGCGCGCGTTAGTGGCTGGCGCTTCCGGCCAGTTACGTAATCAGGCGACAACCGCAGGTAATCTGCTGCAGCGCACGCGTTGCCCCTACTTCTATGACACCAACCAACCGTGCAACAAACGTTTACCCGGCAGCGGCTGCGCGGCGCTGGATGGCTTCAGTCGCCAGCATGCGGTGGTCGGAACCAGCCAGGCCTGTATCGCCACCCATCCGAGCGATATGGCGGTGGCGATGCGTTTGCTGGATGCGGTAGTGGAAACGGTCAGCCCGGATGGGCGAGAGCGCAAAATCCCGATTGCTGAATTCTATCGTGCGCCTGGCAATACGCCGCATCTGGAAACCGTGCTCACTCCTGGCGAGCTGATTGTGGCCGTTACACTGCCGGCTCCGCTGGGCGGCACGCACATTTACCGCAAGGTGCGCGACCGCGCGTCTTACGCTTTTGCGCTGGTCTCTGTTGCCGCCATCATTCAGCCGGATAAATCCGGTCGCGTGGCGCTCGGTGGCGTGGCACATCAGCCGTGGCGGTTGGCAGAGGCGGACAATGCGCTGATTCAGGGCGCGCAGGCAGTGAGCGATCGGCTGTTCGCCACGGCGCAACCTACCGCTGAAAACGAGTTTAAGATCATTCTGGCGCAGCGAACGCTCGCTTCCGTATTGGCAGAAGCGAGGGGATAACTGATGAAATTCGAAAAATCCGCAGGCAATAACCCAATTGATCAGCTCAAGGTAGTTGGTCAGCCACTCAATCGTATCGACGGACCGCTGAAAACCTCCGGCCTGGCGCATTACGCCTACGAATGGCATCACGAAGCGCCCAATGCGGCGTACGGCTATGTGGTCGGCGCGCCGATCGCCAAAGGAAAAATCACCGCCATTGATGTGCAGGCAGCGCAAAATGCGTCGGGCGTGTTAGCGGTGGTGACGGCTAACAACGCGGGAAAACTGGGCAAAGGCGATAAAAATACCGCTCGCCTGTTGGCCAGCGATACCATCGAACACTATCACCAGGCCGTCGCACTGGTCGTGGCGGAGACGTTTGAGCAGGCGCGTGCGGCGGCGAGTTTAGTGAAGGTGGATTGTCAGCGTGAGCGCGGCGCTTATGATCTCGCGCAGCAAAAGCCGGGCGTTACCTCCGCGCCCGAAGATACGCCAGATAAATCCGTCGGTGATTTCGCCGGTGCGTTTACTGCAGCTGACGTCAAGCTGGATGCGCACTACACCACGCCGGACCAAAGCCACACCGCGATGGAACCGCACGCCTCGATGGCGACGTGGCAAGGCGATAAACTCACCGTCTGGACCTCGAATCAGATGATTGACTGGTGCCGCACCGATCTGGCCGCCACGCTCAACATGCCGATGGAGAAGATCCGCATCGTGTCGCCTTATATTGGCGGCGGCTTTGGCGGCAAGCTGTTCCTGCGCAGCGATGCAGTGTTAGCTGCGCTGGGTGCGCGCGCGGTTAAGCGTCCGGTCAAAGTGATGCTGCCTCGGCCATTAATCGCCAATAACACCACACATCGACCGGCCACCATTCAGCACATCCGCATCGGCACCGATAAAGCCGGCAAGATTCAGGCCATCGCGCATGAAAGCTGGTCGGGGAACCTGCCGGGAGGCACACCTGAAACCGCCGTGCAGCAAACGGAACTGCTTTACGCCGGTGCTAACCGCTTTACCGGATTACGACTGGCGACGCTGGATCTGCCCGAAGGTAACGCCATGCGCGCACCGGGTGAAGCGCCTGGACTCATGGCGCTTGAAATTGCCATTGATGAAATAGCGGAAAAAGTGGGCATTGATCCGATCGCCTTCCGCATCCTCAATGACACGCAGGTCGATCCGGCCAAACCCGAGCGCCCTTTCTCACGCCGCCAGCTGGTTGAGTGCCTGAATACCGGCGCCGAGCGCTTTGGCTGGTCACGACGCAACGCCAAACCGGCAATGGTCAAAGAGGGACGCTGGCTGGTCGGCATGGGTGTTGCGGCCGGTTTTCGTAACAACATGGTGGCGCCTTCCGGTGCGCGTGTGCATCTGGACAATAACGGCATCATCACCGTTGAAACCGACATGACCGACATCGGCACCGGCAGCTACACCATCCTCGCGCAAACGGCGGCGGAGATGATGGGCGTACCGATTGAGCGTGTGGCGGTTCGTTTAGGCGATTCAGACTTCCCGGTTTCTGCCGGTTCCGGCGGACAATGGGGCGCGAACACCTCAACATCCGGCGTTTACGCCGCCTGCGTGAAATTACGTGAAGCGGTCGCCAGCAAACTGGGCTTTGATGCGCAACGCGCTACTTTCAGCGACGGTCAGGTGCATGACGGAAACCAGAGCGCACCGCTCGCCCAGGCCGCCGCTGAAGCCACCATCACTGTGGAAGACACCATCGAGTTTGGCGACCTTGACGAGCAATATCAGCAATCCACTTTCGCCGGACACTTCATTGAAGTCGGCGTGGACGTCGCTACCGGTGAAGTGCGCGTGCGGCGCATGCTGGCGGTTTGTGCCGCCGGACGCATTCTCAATCCCAAAACGGCGCGCAGTCAGGTGATTGGTGCCATGACGATGGGACTTGGCGGCGCGTTGATGGAGGAGCTGTTCGTCGATGAACGCCTCGGTTATTTCGTCAACCACGATATGGCGGGCTACGAAGTGCCGGTTCACGCCGATATCCCGCAGCAGGAGGTGATCTTCCTTGATGACACCGATCCCATCTCCTCACCGATGAAAGCAAAGGGCGTGGGTGAACTGGGCTTGTGCGGCGTCAGCGCGGCAATCGTTAATGCCATTTACAACGCCACCGGCGTACGCGTGCGCGACTATCCGGTGACGCTGGATAAGTTACTTAAAGGCTTGCCTGCCCTTGTCTAAAGCTGAGGAGAAGCGCATTGCAGCAGCTACTGATTGACGACGATCTGCATCCGCAGATCAAGCCGCAGCAGGCTTTACAGACCGATGACAGTGAAAGCATCCTGCGCTTCGCGCTTGAAGCAATGGAGGCAGATTCCGCTGCCGTGCTGGTCACGCTGGTTGAGATTCGCGGTGGCGCGGCGCGGGCATTGGGTGCGCAGATGGTGGTGCGGGAAGATGGCCGCTATTGCGGCTATGTTTCCGGCGGCTGCGTGGAAGCGGCGGCGGCTTATGAAGCGTTGCAAGTTATCGCCACTGGCAAAGATCGCTTTGTGAGATATGGCGAAGGATCGCCTTATTTGGACATTGTGCTGCCCTGTGGCGGCGGCATCACGCTGGCTTTCCATCAGCTACGTGACGCGCAACCGCTGAGAAACGTGCTGGATTTGCTGGCAAAACGTCAACCCGCAGCGCTGCGCTATCTGCCGACGTTTCAGCGGCTGGCGAGCGCTGCTTGCACTGAGATAACCGGCTGGCAGGAGGATGCCTTTATCACCGGCTATCTGCCAAAAACACGCGTGGCGGTATATGGACGTTCAGTCGAAGCGTTGGCGACGGCGTCGATTGCGCAGGCCGCTGGTTACGAGGTGCTTTCTGGCGAGGATGTGCAGGCGCAGGCCGTTGATCCCTTTACGGCGGTGATTTTGCTGTATCACGATCTCGATCGCGAACTCCCAGTGCTTCTGGCAGCGCTGCGTTCTGCGCCCTTCTATATCGGAGCATTGGGAAGTCGGCGCACGCATGCAACGCGTATTGAGAAACTGCTGTCGCTCGGGTTTAGTGAGGAAGAGATTGCGCGTATCAAAGCGCCTATAGGCATCTTTGCCCAGGCGCGCGATGCGCGCACGCTAGCGCTATCAATTGTCGCGGATGTCGCGGCGGCTCGGCTCAACGTGGTTTAGCCACCACATCGAGATCGCGCTGTACAGCAGCATCCGCTTCAAGTGTGACCAGTAAGCGCGAGTCCAGTAACGCTCTGGCACCCTCATCGCCCTGCAAATTGCGTAACGCCTCAGCGTAGCATCCAGCAAACCCGACCGGATGGCCGGGTTTACCTTTATAGGTAAGACGCACCTGCGCCGCGCCCTTTTCTAACGCCTCTTTTACTTGCCAATAATGATCCACCGTTAGCCACGGCATATCTCCCAGCGTAATGATCCATCCGTTCCAGTGAGCGGTCATCGCCACACCCGCCGCAATGGATTCGCCGCTGCCGCCACTTTCACACAGCACAAGCTGCACGCCCGCCTTTACTGCATGCTGACGCACCGCCAGATAGTCGGGACGCGTTACCAGCGCCACCGGCAACCCGCTCAGCTTTGCCTGTTCGATCACCGTTTCAATTACCGCCGGCGCATCGTCGCCCATGCTGGCCAGCAACTTATTGCCGCTGCCGCCGCTGGCGATATAACGCGAACCTTTACCTGCCGCGAGGATGAGAATGCCGGGCGTTGCTGAATCCATAGAAGTTTTAAACCTTGCGTTACCATCGATTGTTAATGAAATTATAGTTAATTATATGATTTATAATAGATATTAACAAAAAACAGCCAATCCAAATTAGATTGACTTCAATCTAATTTATGTCAATATATTCACGTTTTTCAGTCTTAACGACTGCAACTCTGCCTTAAAAATAGTGGTGATATGAAAGAGTTAAACGATGAAGTTTGCTGTGTAGGTCCTGAGAGTGAAGCGCCGGTGACTGTCGACCAGTTTCTCTGCTTCGCGCTCTATTCCGCGTCCCTTGCGATGACCAAACTTTATCAGTCGCGACTGAAACCACTGGGTTTGACCTATCCGCAGTATCTGGTGCTGCTGGCGCTGTGGGAAAAAGACCATGTCACCGTTTCAGAATTGGGCGCGCGCGTGCAGCTGGATTCTGGCACGCTCAGCCAGCTTTTAAAACGACTGGAGCAGGCTGGCATTATCAGTAGAAAACGCGATGTCGGTGGCGATGAGCGCAGAGTGTTGATCTCCGTCACTGAGCAGGGACAAGAATTAAAGATCGCGGCGGCCGGCGTTCCGGCTGACATGGTGTCAGTGATGGATACGCCTTATGAAGAACTGGCCGATCTCACTGCACGTGTAACCACGCTGCGCCAGAAACTGATCAATGCCCTGCCCTGAGGGCGCGAAATAATACATTCCTATGAATGCTTTGGAGCAAGCTGAAAAATGTTAATTAGCAAAGGGATTAAGGAGAAGGTGATGTCAGACGAGAAAGCGGAAAATATGGATGACATTCATGCTGTCATTGGTCACGCCGTGTCATGCCTGCTTAAATCCGATCAACCTTTGCAACTTGATCACATTACTGCGCTATTGAAGCAGCAAGAAGAAGCCGCGCCCGTTCAGCTCAAGCAGGATTATGTCAACGCGATGAGTAAGATTGCGGAAAAGTGTTTAGCATCGTAATCAGTGCTTTTTCTGATTCGGGATATTAGCATGCTTCTCACTACTGAAATCTTCTCCGTCGCGTTGCGTGCTGGTCCTGACGCTATGATTTCTGACATCCGCCAGTGCGCGTTGGCAGGCAACTCGCCTGTAGCTTTCCTCTTCTGTTTCCGCCATCTCTTCAAGTTTGGCTATAAGCGCCGCAGAGGATACTGCAACCTGGTCTTCTAAAAGAGCAAGCAGCGCCTCACCAATCATTCGGTCCTTCATCTGTTCATCATAACTGCTGGTCATTTAATTCTCTGTGTAGTCATATTTACTCAAGCTTAAGAGTTATTAACCAATGGCGTTGTTATCTTGAGAAAATCAACGTGCGTCAGTCAGGTTAAGAGAAAACAATTGTTTTGTAAAATCCAATCTAATTCAGCAGCGCTATCAGCAAGTCTTGCCGCATAAAAAATGATCGCCGCGGCGCGATGACATTCCCCGATAAAAACAAGCTCATCCAACTTGATTAAAGATAAGAAAAGTCTTAGTGGCCTCGCGTACGTTTTCATGGCGAATAATCACCACAGGAAATAAATAGTATGAAAGCCGCAACCCCTGCTTTTCTCACCTCACTTTGCCTTACTGTTATCGGTTAGGATGCAGCGAAATTGAAAATCTATCAGTTCAGAAAATTCACTTTTAATGTGAAGAATCATGAAGTCACCTGCGACGGCAAGATGATGGCGGAGATAGCCACCACCGACTCTGCGCGTGTTATGCAAGGCGATGGATTGACCGTCATTTTCTATCACTATTTTCCGGAAAAAGCGGCGGTGATGAAGGATGGCCAGTTTGTCGATTGGGCCAGACTGAAACGTTAACGATAATGCGGGCAGCAAGGAGGCTGCACTCTCTTCTACAGGCGTGATAAACACTCGCCAGCGCATTCCATTCGTCTGTGACTTTTATCAATGATTAATAATGTTAAATAAGCCGATTAAAAAGCGTTCACTAAACCGCATTAGGGTATTTCGCTAAAATATCTTTGTTTACAGTTTATAACGGTAGGATTTATTCCACTTACTACACTGGGAGCGTGTATTTGCACGCTATTAACTTTATAAGGAATAACTCCAGTGCGTAAATTTTCTCTGATTGTATTAACTGCGGGCGTGCTGCTGTCGGTCACTTCTCAGGTCGAAGCGAAGGGCTGCATCAAAGGAGCGGTTGTCGGCGGCGTGGCGGGCCACGTGGCGCATCACGGCGTTGCGGGTGCAGCAGCGGGTTGTGCGGTTGGTCACCATATGGCGAACAAAAAGCAGAAAGAAGCGGACAGCAAACAGCAGCAATCTAAGTAATTCCCTGAGCTGCCTGTGCAAACAGGCAGCTGTAAAACGCGTTATAAACGCTTTTGCGAATCCGCATCAAACAGCATCGCGCGATCCGCATCAATGGTCACCGGCAGAATATCCCCCGCCTGTGCGCCAGAACGTTGCGTGGTGAACAGCATAATGTCGTGCCCCAACAGCGATCCATGAATCAGCTCGGATAATCCCGTCGGCTCCACCAGCGACACTTCTAACGGCAGCGCATTCATCGCGCCCGCTTCAGCAATCGCCACGTTTTCGGGACGGATACCGTAAACTACCGCTCGCCCAGCCTGATGCTGCGACCAATGCTGATTCAACGGCAGCTGTGCGCTATCGCCAATACGCACGCCCTGCGCGGTCATCATGCCATTGATGAAGTTCATTGATGGCGAGCCAATAAAGCTGGCGACAAACTTGTTCGCCGGTGTGTCATACAGCTCGAGCGGCGTACCGACCTGCTGAATCACACCGTTGTTCAGCACCACAATGCGATCCGCCAGCGTCATGGCTTCAACCTGATCGTGCGTCACGTACACAATGGTGTTGTTCATCTGCTGGTGCAGCTTCTTGATCTCGACGCGCATCTGACCGCGCAGCTGCGCATCCAGGTTCGACAGCGGTTCATCAAACAGAAACACCTGCGGCTGACGCACGATGGCGCGTCCCATGGCTACACGCTGCCGCTGACCGCCGGATAACTCTTTGGGTCGGCGATCAAGCAGATGCGTCAGGCTGAGAATTTCCGCCGCACGCCTCACCTTCTCTTCAATTTCCGCGCGCGGACGCTTCTGAATTTCCAGGCTGAAGCCCATATTGCGCGCCACCGTTAGATGCGGATAGAGCGCGTAGCTTTGAAACACCATCGAGATATCGCGATCTTTGGGTGCCACATCGTTCATCAGCTGGTTGCCGATACGAATATCGCCGCCGGTCGCCAGCTCCAGTCCGGCGATGGTGCGCAGCAGCGTCGATTTGCCGCAGCCGGAAGGTCCCACCAGTACCACGAATTCGCCGTCTTTGATGGTGAGGTTAATATCGCGCAGCACCTCAACGTTGCCATAGCGCTTGTCGATCTGTTTGAGCGTGATTTCAGCCATGATTTACCCCTTAACCGCACCGGCGGTGAGTCCCTGAACCAAATAGCGTTGAATAAAGGCGAAGAACAGACAGGCCGGGATCAGCGCCAGCACCACCGCCGCCATCATCTCGCCCCAGGAAACGGCAAACTTCGACACGAAGCTGAGCAGCCCAACCGGGAAGGTCATCACTTCGTTTTTGTTGATCAGCATCAGCGAGAACAGCAGCTCGCTCCACGCTGCGGTAAACACAAAACCCAATGTGGCCGCCATGCCCGGCAAGGTCAGCGGCACCAGCACGCGATACAGCGCCTGAAAACGCGTGCAGCCTTCCAGCATCGCCGACTCCTCCAGATCTTTGGGAATCGCATCAAAGAAGGATTGCATCAGAAAGGTGGCAAACGGCACGTTGAACGCGGTGTAGATCAGAATCAGCCCCAGCAAGCTGTTGGTCAGGCCCAGCGGCGCCATCACCTTGTAAATCGGCGCGATGATCATCACCAGCGGAAACATCTGCGTGAACAGCAGCAGTCCGGCGATCAGCACTTTGCCGCGGAACTGGAAGCGCGAAAAGGCATAGCCGGCCGCAGCGGCAATCAGCGTGGTAAGAAACGCGGTGCTAAACGAGACAATCAGGCTGTTGGTAAAAAAGGTCGGGAAATCACTGTCGGTCAGCACTTTTTTGAAATGACCAAAGGTCACGCCGCTCGGCAATAACCTTACGCCCTGACTAAACAGCAGTTGGTCCGGCGTCAGCGAGATTTTGATGATCCAATACAGCGGAAACAGCGCGAACAGCAGATACGCCGCAATACTCAGGCGATGGCCAATCAGCGGTAAGAGTCGCATCGTCGCCTCCTATTTCAGCAGCTGATGACGGATGCGCAGCAACACCAGCGCATAACAGGTCATCAGCAGTAACAGAAACACCGCCATCGCTGAGGCATAGCCAAAGTCGAGCTTGCGATAGGCGGTGGTGAAGATGTAGCTGGAGAGAATCGAGGTCGATCCCGCCGGACCGCCATCGGTCATCACCACAATGAGGTCGGCAAAATTGGCGATCCAGATGGTGCGCAGCATCACGGTGATGGCGATCATCGGTGCCAGAAACGGCAGCGTGACGCGACGAAACTGCTGCCAGCCGCTGGCACCGTCAATCGAGGCCGCTTCGTACAGGTCTTTGGGGATCGACTGCAGCGCCGCCAGCAGCGTGATGGCAAAGAATGGAATGCCAAACCAGACGTTGGCGATCACCGGTCCCCACATTGCCAGCTGCGGATCGGACAGGATGTTGTACGGCTCACTCAGCACGCCCAAATCGCTCAGCCACTGCGGCAGCGGCCCGACGACCGGATTGAACAACCATGACCAGGTCAAGCCAGAGAGAAATGCCGGTACCGCCCACGGCAAGAACACCAGCGCCTGCACCCAACGGCGAAAACGGAACTCGCGATTGAGCAGCAGCGCCAGCGCCAAACCGAAAAAGAACTGTAGCAGCAGCGAGCTGAGCGTCCAGTTCAGCGTGTGGCCCAGCGCTTTGAAAAAGCGCCGGTCATCAAACATCTCGCTGAAGTTATCCCAGCCGACCCAACCGGCCTCCAGCGGATTCAGCAGGTTAATGCTCTGAAACGCGTAGGAGATGCCGATCGCCATCGGCACAAAGATGAACAAAGCGATCAGCAACAGGCCAGGCGAGAGATACCACCACGGCTCAGCCAGCCGACTCCAGCGGAGGCGGCGGCGCGCCGGACTGTTGGGCAGAGAAGCATCAAGCATCATAATCACACTCCGCGTGGTTAAAGGTTACTGCGTAGCAAGCCAGGCTTTCTGCTCTTTGCTGAGATAGTTCGCCCAATCTTTCACCATGCTTTCGGTATCGTTCTCACCCAGCAAGGTTTCCTGGCTGCTCTCTTTCACAATCACCGAGTTGAAATAGCCCCAGCCTTTGAGATGGGTTGGCATGGTGAGTGGCACATAGTTAGGATCGTTCAGCTCTTTGAACCAGCCGGCGAACTGCGGCGTTTGGTAAAACGGGTCTTGCTCGGCACCTTTGTAAATCGGCAGCGTGCCGACGAATTTTGACCATGCGAGGTTGTTGGTTTTGTCACTGAGGAAGGTAATCAGCGGCCAGGCGAGATCCTTCTGTTTACCCTGCTTGAACATCGACCAGCCGGTATAGCCAATGGTCGGGAAAGCTTTGCCTGACGGGCCAACCGGCATCGGAGCCACAGCGAAATCATCGGCCGCCATGCTGTTTTTAATGGCGATCAGCGCGTCGGGATCCTGATCGAGCATTGCGCATTTACCTGAATAGAAGCCCGAAACGATCTCATTGAAGCCCCAGTTAACGCTGTCTTTCGAGGCGCCACCCTTTTGATACATATCCACCAGCAGCTGCGCGCCTTTCATCGCACCCGGCTCGGTCAGCGTACTGTTACCTTGTTTATCGAAGAACTCCGGTGAACCGTTCATCGCCGCCATAAACATCATCCAGGCGTTGGTGCCGCCCACGCCACCACGCATGCAGTAGCCGCTGATGCCATTCCCCAATTTGCTGATGCGCTGGGCATCGCTGGCGAATTGCTCCATGGTTTTGGGCGGTTCGCTTAATCCTGCCTGCTGGAACAGCTTTTTATTCCAGAACAGCGCGCGCAGATAAAAGCCGTACGGCACCATGGTGGCTTTGCCGTTGGCGGCGCGCGCCATGGCCAGCGTTTTATCGGTGAGCTGTGGCGTGGCATCCCAGCTTTTCAGGCGCGGCTCGAGGTCTTCCAGCATATTGTTACTGGCATACAATCCTTGCCAGGTATCCGGCATCTCCACCACATCCGGCACCTGACCGCTCTGCAGCATGGTGCCGAGCTTTTCAAACGCCTGGCCCCACGGCAGAGAAATCAGTTCAATCTCCGTGCCGGGATGCTGGGTTTTATACTCATCGAGCATTTTTTGCAGCAGCGCGGTGCGCGGCGGGCTGGTAATCACTTCCACTACGGTAAGCTTGGCGGCGAGGCTGCTCATCGCTGCACTCAAACCCACGGCTAACACTAATGCTTTCACGGCAAAACGTTGCGTCATGACTTTTCTCCAGTGAGTGATTACGCGCGATTCGCGCTGGCAAGGGCTTGCTGCAAATCGGCCCACAAATCGTTGGTCTCTTCAAGGCCGACCGAGATGCGGATCAGCCGTGGCGAGACGCCGAAATCCACCGCCGAGTTAAATTCACTGGCCTGGTTGATCACCGAAATCGCCGGCATCACCAGACTCTCAAATCCGCCCCAGCTCACGCCCATGTGGAACAGCTCTAGCGCGTTACACAGCTGTGGAATATCCACCTGCTCCGCCACTTCAAAGGCAAACAGACCGCTGTAGCCGCGCAAGGTGGACCACGACTGCGGTTTCAGCCCCGGATGGCAGACGTCGGTCACTAGCGGATGCTCCGCCAGTTTCTCAGCAATAGTCAGCGCGCTCTGGTGGTGGTGTTTCATGCGCAGCGGCAGCGTGCGCAGGCCGCGCATCAGCAGTGACGCTTCATGCGCCGAAAGTTTGCCGCCGAGGTAAGGACTGATGTGACGCGTAATGTTGTTGATGTGCTGCTGGCTGGCGATCACCAGACCAGCCACCACATCGCTGTGGCCGCTGATATATTTCGACGCCGAGTGCACCACGATATCGATGCCGCACAGCAGCGGCTGCTGGAAAATCGGTGAAGCCCAGCTGTTATCGATCATGCTGACCACGCCCGCTTCGCGCGCCATCGCGCCGAGCTGATTCAGATTCTGTTCACTCATCACCCAGCTTGAGGGACTTTCCAGATACAGCAGGCTGGCATCCGATAAGGCCGCACCAATTGCAGCTTCGTCATCGCCATCGACAAACTCGGTGACGATGCCAAAGCGCTGACAGAAGCCACGCAGAAAGCGATAGGTATCGGGATAAACGTGATTAACGCACACCACTTTTTTACCCGGCGCCACCACGCTGAGAATCGCATTGCTGATCGCCGCCATGCCGCTGCCAAAAGCCAGACAGGCTTCGCCGCCCTCCAGCGCCGCCATCTTGTCCTGCAGCGCTTTTACCGTCGGGTTATCGACGCGCGAATAGAGCGGCTGATCGCTCTCGCCGCGAAAGCGCGCGATCATGCTGTCGTAATCACTGAAGGTGAACAGCGAAGACTGGTAAATCGGCGTAGTGACCGCGCCCATTTCATGGCGTTGATCGTGAGTGAGCAGCGTTTGTTGCGAAATCAACTTATCGTTTGGCATTCATTACATCCTTCATGTCG
Source organism: Pantoea endophytica (assembly GCF_002858935.1). Classification (GTDB taxonomy): domain Bacteria; phylum Pseudomonadota; class Gammaproteobacteria; order Enterobacterales; family Enterobacteriaceae; genus Pantoea; species Pantoea leporis. The sequence continues at coordinate 588,997 of NZ_PJRT01000005.1, forward strand.
CGTTCGGTGATATCGAGAATTTGATGGCAGATCGCGCGCGATGCCGTGCAATCGCGCTGGCGGATAGCGTTTAAGAGTTCACGGTGCAGCGGGAAAGAGTCTGAAAACAGCGCCTGTTCCGGCGGTGATTCGAAAAATGCATGAAATGAGTCGTAAATGCCGTTGAGCATTTGTAGCAGCAATGGATTTCCGGCAGCCCGATAGATACTGGCGTGAAATGCCCAGTCTTCCGCACCGGCAGAACCGATCGCCAGATGCACTTTTTCCATCTCATTTAGACGTTGCTCGATTTCGATCAGATCGGCAGCCGAGGCACGTTGAGCCGCCAACGCGCAGGATTCCGACTCGATAATGCGGCGCACTTCCAGCGCGTACAGCATGTTGGCCGAATCGTTTTTAAAGCGCAGCGATAAGAAGCTGTCGTTGACGCCCACTTCCGCCTGCAAAAAAGTCCCGCTGCCCTTTTTACGCAAGATAATGCCTAGCGCTTCCCAGCGTTTGAGTGCTTCACGCACCGTATTGCGGCTGACGCCAAGCTTCTCCGCCAGCACGCGTTCCGGCGGCAAGCGGCTGCCGGGCTGCGCACCCGACTGCGCCATATAGCGCGTTAGCGCATCGAGAATCAGCGTATCGCTGCGCGGCGTGGAAATAGGATGAAGCTCAGCCGGTATCTGCATGGCAATGCCTTAATTGGTCCAACATCTCTACCAATCGTATAGCAACGCGCGTGCCAGATTATTAATGCGCTGAATTAAATGAATTTTGTGCGGGGTAATAAGTGGACATTATGCGTTTTGCTGGTGCAAATCGAGGGGATCTGCACCAGTTGGGTACGTGGCAAGGGTGTTGATCATCTTGGGAGGGATTAAGCCGCGAGCAACTGACACGCTTTTATTTATTTAAAACCTGCCAGTGTTTATAGACGTCGAGCGCCTGCGGTCGAGGCTGATATTGCATCGGCAAGCGACGTTGTTCAATTGGCTTGCTGTATTCAGCGTAAAAGGTGTCCAGTTCAAAGTATTTACGATCGTCACGGTAATACGTCGAGTATTCTTCGCGTTTGGTGATGTATATCACCTGCTTTGGACTGCAATAATAGAGTGCCCCCAGACACATTGGACAAGGGCTGGCAAGAATGTAAATGTCGCAGTCGGTGAGGTTTTCGCTGCCTGATTCACGGCAGGCTTCGCGGATGGCCAGTATTTCAGCGTGAGCCGTGGGATCATTCGTCTGTGCGACCTGGTTTGCGCTCTCAGCGATTACCTTGCCATCGCGAACAATGACTGTTGCAAATGGGCGACCGCCCTCTTCAACGTTTTTCATTGCTAAATCAATCGTGCGTTGTACAAAATCCATTCGTTCCTCGCTTGTATACATAATTAACCATGACATGTTGAGCCTGGTTCAGTTTTGTATAATGCGAAAGCGATGAGCAGGCTAAACGTATACGATTTAACCGTTGAATGAGTAAAATTTTATTTCTGATGGCGGTGATGGGCAGCACCGCCTTTAGAAGAGTAATAATCTTAATCGCAAGCTCGCATTTTTAAGACTTATTACCAAGGACTACCATTGATGAGGGTTACGCAAAAATTCTGCCTGGCTCGGCAAAATTTCAAGATCCCGTTTTCTACAAAAAACCTGCGACGGCATATTTCCTGTTAACGGCGCAATGTCACGCAGTTTCATTTCACGGTTAACTTTAGGTAACCACTCTTCGAACTGTTTCGCGTAGGAATCCGCTAAATTTTTATCATGGGTGCGCCCGACAAAAAGCTTACTTTTAGCGAGACGGGAAATGTCCGTCGCATATATTTCGTAAAGATCGCCGCACTGTACAATTTCAATTGCGGTGAAATGCATATTGGGCCAGAAACTCACTTTTGCTGAAAAATTGCTGTAATTCATAAAATATCACTTATTGTTGGATTTATCTGTGTGCCAGATTATTCTGGTCGGGCCAGTAATTATAACGCCATTCTCATGGCCTGATACTGTCAGATAAATCCTGAACTTTTAAAATTGAATCAGTTTAAAACCCACGTTCTTAATTATGGGAGATTATCTTAACTGAAAAAGCCGTCATCATCCGGCGTCTTTCCTACCACGATTTGCAGCGTATTCCGCAGGCAATCCTGGAAAATCACATCATTGGTGCTCTCAAGCTCTGCCAGCAGATAGGCAATAATGCTCTTATTGGTAACAGTTTTTTTGTCTTTTATGATAGCGGTGATAATTGAACCCAATATTTCGGCCTCAGATTTCAGTTTTACAGAACCACAATTGAAATAGGCGATAAAATCGGTACTGATATTCATTTTTTGCATGCGTTTCCCCTGGCGACGTTAGTGCCAGCACTTTATGGAGTAATAAAAAATTAATGGAATAGTCTGAAAAATGAGATCGCAAATGATCTCGTTAAGCTGATTGAATTTAATAAAAGGGGAATATTGTTAATTTTAGAGAAAATGTCTATCAAGAGAGCCTGCTGACGTTTACATTGAGTAGCGTGGGTTTCGGGGTGAAAGAAGTTATGTCACCACTTGATCACAAAAATATACAAACACGTAATAAGAGTACAGAAGTTTCTTTTAATAAAACCGCTGTTATTTTAAGCAATTGGAATAAAATCAGCGATAACAGTCAGTTGAGTGATAGTTAGAGTCCAAAGAGAATTGTAAATTAGTCCTGTTAGGTGATTAATGCGCATTGTTGTTTATCGGTTTACAGATTGCAGAAGCGCACATTGATGCGCTTCTGCCCCTATGTTCAAGGCGTTACCGCTTCGCCGCTCACCACTTTTGCTTGCTGCAGGCTGGCCTCTTCCTCGCGGAACTTCAGACGATCCCAGACCCGGAAGAACGGATAGTAAATCACCAGCGAAATTGTCAGATTCACCACCTGCAAAACGGTGCCGGAAATATGCCCGCCGGTGGCCAGATAGCCGCTGACAAAAATCGGTGTGGTAAACGGCAGCGCAATCCCCGCCGGAGGCGCCACCAAACCGGTGCTCATCGCCGCCCACGACACAATCACCAGCACCACCGGCGTCAGGATAAAGGGCAGGAACAGATACGGGTTCATCACCAGCGGAATGCCAAACACTAATGGCTCACTGATGTTAAACAGCGCCGCCGGCGCAGCAATTTTACCGAGCTGTTTCATCTGGCGACTGCGTGAACGAATCAGCATGAAAATCACCAATCCCAGTAGCGCGCCGGTGCCGCCCGGTGCAATCCACAAATCATAAAACTGCTGGGTAAAGATGTGCGGGATGGGTTGGTTGTGCTGAAACGCCTCGAGGTTTTCACTCATATTCGACAGCCAAACCGGCTGAATAAACACCAGCACAATCGCATCACCGTGTAGCCCGAGCGTCCAGAGAATCCCAATCAGCAGCACCGAGAAAATCATGCCAGGCAAGGTGCCGCCCACGTGATGCATCGGCAAACCAATTACAGTAGCAATCAGGTTATTGATATCGCCGAACGGCGACGCTTCCACCGCCAGACGAATTACCAACACCACCGCCAGCACGCAAAAACCGGGCACCAGCGCGAGGAAGGATTTTGCCACCGCAGGCGGCACGCCCTCCGGCATCTTGATCACCAGATTACGGTTGTGCACAAAGCGGTAAATCTCGGTCGATAGCAGCGCAACCACGATAGCCACAAACAAACCCTGGCTGCCAATCAGTGAAATCGGCAACACGCCGGTGACCAACTGCGTCGGCGCGCCTTCCACCGGAGTAAACAGCGTCTGCTGCGGAATGGTCATCACAAATGCCACTAACGCCATCGCGCCGCTGGTGAGCGGATCAAGCGTGCGATACTTCTCCGCCAGGCGGTAAGCGATGCCGAAGCTGGAGATCAGCGCCATGATGTCGTAGGTCGCGCGCACCGGATAAAGCAGTTTGTTGCGCCACGTCTCGCCAAACAGATCCGCCATTAAATGGCCCCACGCCGGAATCGGCAGATAGGCAAAGATCAGGAAGAAGCTGCCAATCAGCATAAACGGCATGTTGAGAATGATGCCGTCGCGCACGGAGAGCACATGCTTCTGACCGGCGATTTTCAGTGCGACGGGCAAGACATAACGGTCTATAAAAGTACGGTTAGACATAGGTGTTCCTCTGGCTCAGTGGCGCAACGGATTATGGCGTGGCGAACTGCGGCAGCCACGGCTTGTTTAGGGTCAGCACTTCGTCAAGCAAAGCTTCGGCGGTCGCGACATCACCGACTAACGGATTGCCGAGCAGCGCCAGCAGCGCTTGCTCACGATCGCCATGCACTGCGGCTTCGATAGTCAGGCGTTCAAACGCTTTGATCTGCTGCGTCAGACCATTCATCAGCGGCGGCAACTCACCAAACGCCAACGGATGCGCGCCTTGCGCATCAACCAGACAGTTCACCTCCACCACCGCGTCATCCGGCAGGCCATGAATCGCGCCATTGTTGCGACAGTTCACCACCAGATTTTTGCCGCTGTTATTGTGAATTGCGCTGATCAGCTCAACCGCCACTTCGGAGTAATACGCGCCGCCACGGAAACTCAGCTGCTCGGGTTTGTGCGCCAGATGCGGGTCGGCATACAGCGCGAACAGTTCCGCTTCCACTTTCATCACCTGCTCCGCGCGCGTGCCTTCATGACCGTTTTGCGCTTTCTCCTGCTCTTCGGCCAGCATCTGCGGCGTTTGCCAGTAATAACGGTGATACGGGCACGGAATCGCCTTGAGCGCGCGCAGGAACTGCGGCGACCACGGCATATCTTTGATGTTGTTCATGGTGAGCGATTGGCCGTCGCACAGTTGCTCGATCACCTGCGCGGTCACATCCTCGCCCCGGCACGTCACCTGATGCACCCACACCAGATGATTGAGCCCGGCGAAGCGCAGCTGCACGTCATCCCAGGGCGCGTCGAGCATGCCAGCAATCATGTGATGCATATTCACCGGCACATTGCACAGCCCGATGATTTTCGCCTTGCTATAGCGCGACACCGCCTCCGTCACAATTCCCGCCGGATTAGTGAAGTTGATGATGAAGGCGTCCGGTGCCAGTTCCTCGACTTTGCGCGCTACCTTGAGCATCACCGGAATGGTGCGCAACGCTTTGGCAAAGCCGCCAACGCCAGTGGTTTCCTGGCCGAGCCGACCATATTTCAGCCCGAGGCGCTCATCCGCCGCGCGCGCGGCCAACAATCCCACACGCAGCTGCGTCAGAACAAAACGAGCACCGCGAATCGCGTCATCCAGCTCAAAATGGACGCTAACTTTTACCTGCTCCAGCCCGTTTTGCTGCAGCATGCGGCGAGTAAGATCGGCGATGACATTAACCTTTTCACGCCCTTGCTCGATATCCACCAGCGCCAGTTCCGTCACCGGCAGCTGCGCATAGCGATTGATGATCCCTTCCACCAGCTCCGGTGAATAGCTGCTGCCACCACCAATAATTGCGATCTTAAGCATCTGTGCCTCCTGCCGCTGTGCGGCGATAGAGTTCAATGATTTCGCCAGCCAAATCCTGAATCAGCATGGCGTTCATAAGATGATCCTGGGCGTGCACCAGAATCAGCGTGACCGGCAACTTACCGCTGCCTTCATCCAGACCAATCAGCGCGGTCTGCTGCTGGTGCGCAGCGCTGATGCTTTCGCCTGCCGCCGCCAGCTGTTGCTGCGCCTCGCTGAAGCGCCCTTCTCGTGCCAGTCGTAGCGCGCTGATGGCCGCGCTGCGGGCTGCGCCGGCCTGCACCAGCAACAGCATAATTTCCTCTTCAAACTCGATAGCCACGATTTCAGACATGCAGAATCCCCCACAGCACAACGCCGTGTAATGTCAGTTGGATGGGTTAAAAAGGACGTTTAAGAAGCGTGTAAGGCCAGCGCTTTATCGAGCACCTGTTCGCCACGCATCATGCCGTAATCCATCATGTCGATGACGGCGACAGATTTGCCTTGCGGCGCGGCAATAGCGCTAAGACGGGCTGCTTCGAACTGCACCTGCGGGCCAAGCAGAACCACATCGGCATCTGGCAGAATGCGTTCGAATTCCGCCACCGGCACGGCTTTAATGTCAATCTCCAGACCGCGCCCTGCAGCGGCATGCTGCATTTTGCTCACCAGCATGCTGGTTGACATGCCTGCAGCACAGCAAAGTACGATGCGCATAATTTCTTCTCCTGTGATTTGTCCCGGTCATTTAAGACCTGTCTCAGAGACGCTGTAAAGTGGTTGCGGGCAGAGGATTTTCTGATGGATAGATAATTTATTGATACAAGTCAGATGGATACGATTAAAATCGTCATGAAAATATTTTTCATGAGTGTGATCTTAACCGTAATTTAACAGTAAAAAGCCCAACAAACGGCGCTAACACCCCGCGATGAGATGAAAAAAAACTCAACATGAAAAATAATTTCATGCATGATGGACCTTCGCTACTGAGGATGTGATGAGCTAATGGATATTGTCTGGCAATTACGACAGCAGTCGGAGCGCGCGGATGCGCAGGAATCGAGGCTGGCGCGTTTTATTCTGGCGAACCTGCACGCCAATGTACACGTCACCATGGAGAGTCTGGCTACACAGGCTGGTGTGAGTCCGGATGTGCTAAGACGCTTTGCCACCTCGGCGGGCTGTCAGGATCTCGATGATTTTCTCCATCAGGTGCGGAAAGCCGGTCAGCAGCAGGATGTTGAATTTATTGATGTCATCCGCCAGCGGCAATCGTCGCTGAGTCAGCAGGAGAAACGCGTTGCCGAAGCGATTCTCAGCGACACTGCTTTTGCCGCTTCCGCCACCATCGAGCAACTTGCCGGCCGCGCAGAAGTCAGCGCCGCCACCATCACCCGCTTTGCGCGTTCGCTGGGTTGCGAAGATATCCGCGATTTGCGTATGCGGCTGGCGCGCGCGCCACAGAGACAACCCCCTCACGCGATTGCGCCGATTGAGGCTATTACTCAAGCGTTAACCCAGCAATATGGTCAAGCGGAAGCGGCGACCTGGCAACGTGCCGCAGAGCTGTTGCGTAAAGCCCGAAGCGTACTGCTGATTGGCGCATCGGGGCTGCAAACTACGCTGGTGGCGGACGTCCATCAGCGCCTGCAAAACGCCGGACTGGCCAGCGCGTGGATTCAGGATGACAACCTGCTGAGCATGACGCTGAGCCGTTTGCAACCGGACGATCTGTTGTTGATTCTCGCGCCTGATACGGTTAACAGCCACGTGCTTAGCGCAGTACACCATGCGCACATTCAAAAAACGCCGGTGATTGCGCTTTGTGCGAAGACATTAGATCTCGCCAATCAGGCCGATATCTGGCTGCCGCTGCCGGAAGCGCAACACGCGCGCCGTTACGGCATTTTGTTTGCGCTGGATCGGCTGGAGTCAGCATTAACTGTTCTCTAAGTAAATCTCCAACATCCTTAGATTTGCAAAAGTAAAACGATCGGTTTACTTTTTAAGGATGAAAAAGAAACTCGATATCATCAATGCCGCCGAGCGGCTGTTCTATCTCAACGGCTTTCACGCCATCAGCACCGATCGCATTTGCAGCGAGGCGAATGTCTCGACGCGCACCTTGTATCGCTATTTCCCCTCGCGTGAAGCGCTAACGGCCGCGGTGCTGGAGGCGCGACAGGATCGTTTCTTCGCCGCGTTGCAATCGCCGGACCATCCGCAAGCGGTCAGCCACACGTTCGATGCGATGGCCGACTGGATGCAACAATACGGCAACAATGGCTGTTTGTTTCTCAAGGCATGGGGCGAATACGCCGGAGAAGATGCCGCGTTAGCTGAACAGGCGCTGGCTTACCGCCACAAGATGCGCGATTACATTGCACGCGCCATTCAGCAGGCGCTCGGCAAGCAGCATGTCGCGCTAGCGGATGCGGTTTGGCTGCTGTTTGAAGGTGTGCTGACTTCCGCGCTGATCATCGGCGCGGCGCAGGCGTGCGAAGCCGGTAAAAACGCCGCGCTGCAGCTTATCGCGTTCAGTGAACAGACATGAAGGGTACGGCGCTCGGCATCACCGGATTTGCACTTATCGCGGTGACCTACGGTATGGCGCGTTTCGCCTGGGGCTTGATGATGCCCGAGGTGATGCACGACATCCCCTTTACCCGGCGCGTTTCTGGCGTGCTTTCGGCCTGTAGCTTTGCCGCTTACTGTGTGGCGGTGTTGATCGCGCCGATGATGACCGCCCGCGCCGGGCCGCGATTTCCTGCTGCGGTTGCCGCGCTGTGTGCCGCGTTGGGTTTGTTGATCATCGCGAGCGCGGTATCGCCGTGGATGCTCGGCGTGGGATTGTTTATCGCCGGTATGAGCGCCGGTCTCGCCTCGCCTGCGTTAGCGAGCGCCGTCAGCCAGCGTATTGAGGCTGAGCAACAGCCGCAGATGAACACGGTTATCAATGCCGGAACTAGCATGGGCATTATGTTGTCAGTGCCAATTTTGTACTGGCTGCCCGGCGGCTGGCGCATCGCCTGTGCGGTTTTTGCCGCGCTGGCGATGATCTGCCTGGTGCCGATTTGGCGCCAGCTACCCAATCACAATGAAAACGCTCAACGTGAATCCTGGTTAAGCCACCTGCGGCAGCGTTCGCTGCAGCGCCTTATCTTCATTGCACTGTTCAGCGGCGTCGCCAGCGCGGCTTGGTGGAGCTTCGGCCCGGATCTGCTGCATCGCATTCACGTCAGCGACCGCATGGTTAGCCTGTTGTGGCTCATCGCTGGCGCAGCAGGCATTATCGGCGCGCTCACCGGCCCGATGGCGAAATGGATGGGGATGAAGCGGGTTTATTGGCTGTCGCAATGCTGCCTTGCCGTGCCCTTATTGCTACTGGCGTTCAGCCATCACTATTCAGCCTGGCTGTTTCCCGCCGTGGCGCTGGGTGGCGCGGCGTATGTTACGCTCTCGGGCGTGTTGCTGGTGTGGGGCGCAGAAGCAACCAACAATGCCCCCGCCGTTGGCGTAGGCATCTTGTTCTTTGTGTTGGCGGCGGGTCAGGTGATGGGATCGCTGCTGTTTGGACAACTCTATATGCTGGCAGGCGCGTCAACCGCATTAACGCTGTTTGCCGCGCTGCCGTTGCTGATGATGTTTGTTATTCGTCGTTAAACGGATCTTTTTTGTCGTCTTCACTGTCATCGCGCGTTCTGGGGATCTCACCGTGTTCGCTGGGATTGTCCTTGGCGGGATGCTTTTCATCATTTACATCGCGTTTATCTTTAGGGTGATTGCTCATCTGAAGCTCCTTTATTGATCACCCATTAAGTGTAGTTGATGGGGCGAGGAGTTCGCCCCATACGCTTACTGCAACGCTTTCAGAATCTGCATCGCGGCTTTAACCCGCTCGGTATTGGGATAATTTTTGTTTGCCAATATCACAATGCCGACCTGCTTCTCCGGGATGAAGGCGACATAAGCACCGAACCCACCGGTTGCGCCGGTCTTATGCACCCACGACGCGCTGACACGCGGATGTGATTCGGCATCCCGCACCGGCTGCGGCCCAAGCGCCACCTTGTTATCCGCGCCCTTCACCGCCATCTCCGCCTGAGCGGGCCAATCCAGCATCTCCCACCCCAAACCTTGATAGAGCGCATCGGTGCGATAGAAACGCGTTTGCGCGAAATCCAGCGCCTGCTGCAGCGGCTTATCGTTAACCTGCTGCGGATCCATATTGGCCTGCATCCAGCGCGCCATATCTTTAATCGACGACTTCACGCCATAGGCTTCAGCATCCAGCATGCCCGGCGACACGCGCACCGGTTTGCCTTCGCGGTAGCCCCATGCGTAAGCATTTTTCGCGGCGTCAGGCACGGTTATAAAGGTGTGCTTGAGCTGCAATGGCGTGAATACGCGCTGTTGCATTGCCTGTTCAAAAGTCAGCCCGCTGGGTTTCGTCGCCAGCCAGCCAAATAAGCCGATGCTGCTGTTGGCATATTGACGCGTGTTGCCCGGCGTCCATTGTGGTTGCCACTGTTGATAGAAGTTCGCCAGCGCCTTTTCTTCGGTCACGGCATCGGGCACCTGCAGCGGCAAGCCGCCAGCGGTGTAAGTCGCCAGCTGCAGCAGCGTGATGTCGCGCCACTGCGGCGTGTTCAGTGCTGGCCAATATTTGCTGGCAGCATCGCTCAGCGCGATCTCGCCTTTATTCACCGCAACGCCACTCAGCACGCCGGTGAAGGTTTTACTCACCGAACCCAGCTCAAACAGCGTGTCTTGGGTGACCGGGCGCTGCTGTTTGACATCCGCCATGCCCCAGGTGAAATAGTGAGGCTGGCCTTTAACCACCACCGCCACCGCCATGCCGGGAATCGATTGCTGCTGCATTAGCGGTTTGATCGCCCGATCAACGGTTGCCTGCACATCTGCCGTGGTGGCAAACGCCATGGAGCACGCCGAGGTCAGCGCTGTAGCTATCAATGTTTGAGAAATCAATTTCACTGTAATTAACCTTCCGGGTTGTTGTTCCGCAGGCAGTTTGACCACTTTGACAGGGTGCAACAAACTGTTAATTTTAGCGTCAGACAATAGAAAATCTTACAGGTAGGCGCATGACACGACCCTATATTCCCCTAAACGCGCTTAGAGCCTTTGAAGCCGCTGCACGTCATCTAAGTTTTACTAATGCGGCGATTGAGCTGCACGTAACCCATGCAGCCGTGAGCCAGCAGGTAAAATCGCTGGAGCAGCAGCTCGGTTGCCAGCTGTTTGTGCGGGTCTCGCGCGGATTGATGCTAACCACAGAAGGCGAAAGCCTGTTGCCCGTGCTCAACGACTCTTTCGATCGGATTGCCGATACGCTGGATCGTTTCTCATCCGGTCAAATGCGCGAAAAATTGAAAGTTGGTGTGGTGGGAAGCTTTGCCACCGGCTTGCTGTTGCCGCGCTTAGAGGATTTTAACCGCCGTTATCCGCACATTGAGCTGCAACTCTCCACCCACAACAATCGCGTCGATCCGGCTGCCGAAGGCCACGATTACACCATTCGCTTTGGTAGCGGCGCCTGGCACGGCACCGAGGCGCAGTGTATTTGTCCTGCACCGTTATCACCGCTGTGTAATCCGGCCATTGCCCGGCAGTTGCAACAGCCTGCAGACGTGCACAAATTTACCCTGCTGCGCTCGTTCCGCCGTGATGAGTGGAGCCAATGGCTGCAAAGCATGAACGAACATGCGCCATCGCCTGCGCATCCGGTGATGATTTTTGACTCGTCGCTGACGATGATTGAAGCGGCGTTGTTAGGTGCGGGGATTGCGCTGGCACCGGTGAGGATTTTCAATCACCTGCTGCAAAGTGAGAAGCTGGTGCGCCCTTTCGCCGCTGAAATCGATCTCGGCGGCTATTGGTTAACGCGTTTGCAATCGCGGCACGAAAGCGCCGCGATGACCGCGTTTTCTGGCTGGTTGATGAATACCTTTTTGCCCGGTGCGCACTAATTAAACGAACACGTGATTTATAGCGCGAGAGCGCAGGCCGGAGTCACTTTTGGTCCGGTGGTCCTCGCGCCGCAGCAGATGTGTCAGCGCCCGCACGTAAGCCAGGCCTTACGCTATTTGTTTCGCCTTCGCCAGCGTGCGCGCAAGAAGTGCTGAGTACAGCGGCTTGCCGCCGAAGAACTGCGCGGCCAGCGTTGCGCCGAGACAGGTAATGATCATCGGCAAAATTAGCTGATAATTGTTGGTCATCTCCAGCACCAGCACAATGCCGGTCAGCGGCGCGCGCACCGACGCCGCAAACAGCGCGCCCATTCCGGCCACGGCAAAGGTTGCCGGCTCCAGATGTAAACCCGGCAGCCACTGCATGCAGAGCTGGCCGAAGCAGGTGCCGAGCAGCGTGCCTAGCGTCAGCATCGGGGCGAAAATACCGCCTGGCGCGCCGGAAGAGAAACAGCAGACAGTGATGAGCGTGCGCAGTGCGAAGAGCAGAAACAAGGCCAGCGCGCTATAGCTACCGCTGGAGAAATCGGGGATCAGGGCAATCCCGCCGTTGATGGCTTGTGGCAGCACCAGGCCAATCACGCCGCACGCGCCAGCCAGTAAACTTCCCCACATCACCCAAGGTGCCACGCGACCTTGGTGCAAACGCTGAAACTGATCCTGCGCGAGGAAAATGAAGCGATTAAATGCCACGCCGCAGCCACCGAATAACACGCCTAATACCAGATAAAGCCACAGCGTATTGGTTGGCGCATCCTGCAACTGACCAATATTGATGATCGCCTCATTACCATTACACACGCGGAAAACAATGCTGGAGACGATAACGCCAACAAACACCGCTTTGATGGAAATCAGGCTGTAACGAAACTGCGGACGCATCTCTTCAATAATAAACAGGATGCCCGCCAGCGGCGCATTGAAGGCAGCCGATAAACCGGCGGCAGCGCCGGTTGCCAGCAACGTGTGGCGAGATTCAGAAGATTTAACGCGGAACAAATCGACACACATGCCGCCGATATTGCCACCCAGTTGCACGGTTGGCCCTTCGCGACCCAACACCATGCCTGAACCTAACGCGCCCATGCCACCAATGAATTTCACTGGTAGTACGCGCCACCAGCGCACCGGTCGGAGCTCTTCCAGCGCGCCTTCGATTTCAGGAATACCCGATCCGCCCGCTTCTGGCGCGTAACGTCGCACCAGGAAATAGCCAATAGCGCCTAATAATGCCGAAAGGAAAAACGCACCGATTATTTTCACCAGCAGATTGTCACCGGCATCCGCCAGCCAGCTCAATCGCGTCTGCCCCACAAAATTCACCGCTTTATCAAAGGCCACGCCAACCAAACCGGTTAGCACACCGACCAGCGCAGCCAGCAGTAATAGTGCAACGGGCGTTTTGTCGCGGCGTAATAGTTTCTGCATCAATAAGAAGCGCCCAGCACGTAAAACCGTTTTGGGCTCTGCGGAGTGATGATGAGCAGACATGCAAATCCCTCTGTATTCAGAACAGTGTTCAAACGTTAGTTTGAAAAAAGAGGGATTAGCATACTGAGAATGAAGTGATTTTTAACCCAGGAATTCGCAAGCGGATTTTTCAGGATCGAAAAGGTTGGACATTTTTAGCCGATGCATCAACCTCTTCTACGGGGAATTAATCCTGCTCTTCAGCAATCAGCGTCAGTTTTTCATCAGTGGCTTTTTCTTCTTCCAGCGTTTCGCCCAGTAACCTGGCGGCATCCTGATAATCCAGCTTCAGGGCTAAGGCGCGCAAGGTGCCGTAGGTGGCGATCTCATAGTGCTCAACTTTCTGTGCGGCACCGATCAGTCCAGCATCGCAAACCGGCCCTTTTTCTACTTCATCGATAATTTCCTGCGCCTCTTCGGCCAGACCTTCCAGCGCATGGCATTTCATTCGTTTGATCTGCACGCCATCCGTGAGCTCAACCAGTTGATCAATACGTTCAATTTGTCCGCGCGTTTCTTCGAGGTGCTGTTTAAAAGCCGCAACCAGATTAGGATCAGAGGCTGCGCGAATCATTTTTGGTAACGCTTTGGTGATCTGTTTTTCTGCGCTGTAAATATCAGAGAGATCATGCACAAACAGATCTTGCAGTGTTTTAATCGTCATAATATGGCCTTTTAGTAGAATAGAATATCAGGTAGGTAAAAACGTGGGCGAGAGTGAATAAGTAATTACGCCGGCACATAAGCCTGACTTAATCCTGGCGGACAATAGACAATTCACAAGCGAAGCCTGAAAATAAACTCGCCGCATTGTTTAAATCATTGCCAGACTTAAACCAGGTCAATCGGAGAGAACATAATGAAAAAGCCAGGGCCGCCAGATCTCAACGGCGAAATTATTCACGAACGCAGATTAATGCCGCTCGGATTAATTTCTCTGTATGAAGTTACCTTCAACAATGGCACATATGCCGTTATGCGTTTGGATAAAACTCAACCCTTTCATCAGGGTGCCGTTTTTAAACGTGTTAATGACTGCTGGTATTGTGATGAACAACTGATACATCCTTACGCTTTTCAGTTTGTCGATCAGGCTGAAGCGCAACGGTCATTTATCGAATATGAGCGATAATATTATCTTGTGCTCTTTCATATCGGCGAGTGAAACGCAGCGAGTTGGTCCGGTTGCGCTGGCGGCAATGACATCCAGAAATTCACCTCCATGCTGGTTTCATATTCCGCATGCGCTTCAAGGAAAATATGCTCGCCGCTGCGCGATTGCCCGCCATAAAGCCAGCCGCCCTGCACCTCACCATTTTCAAATTGCACGATGCACTCCTGCTTGTAGCCGGGCGCTTGTTCATTTACATCAATCCATTCAAGAATATGGCGCATTCGCTTACTCCTCGGCAATAAACAGTGATTTACAGTGCGGGCACAACATAGCCTGTCCGCGCGCTTGCTTTAAGGAAGATTGTGGGCAAAACTTTTTACAGACTGGACACTGAGTTTTGACTTCCCGGCGTGATAAGCTTTCTAAAAATTGATTTAACCAGCTCATAATTTATTTCCTTTTTCCGTTAACTGATTCTAACACACCTGATTATTTTCATTGCCACTCACACTTGACAACCACGTTAAAGATCCTCAACCCCATCATTACGTTCAGTTAAATGTTCTAAATTAACTTTTATTTTATAAACCAACCGTAAGATCGATTTGGCACTATACTCAAAACAGACAAATATTTTCCCTCGCCCTCTCTTATACCGTCAACTTTCCTGTTGATAGTGCTGACTTTTATAATCCATTGGATTTTTTGCGACGCCATTATGAAAAATAAACTTTCCACCGGGCCATTCATTAGCTGTAGTGCGCTTCCAGCAACGACACGCAGTAGTTTTGAGTTTTTACATCACAGCGGTGTTTACCAGGCGAACCGGCCAGATGTTTTTTCCGAGCGGCAAATGGAAATATATGGCGAGCGTCTGGCAAAAACGCATCATCTTTCCGACGCCAAAAAAAGCTATAAATTATTGCAGCGGCTGACGGAAAACGAACAGGCGCTGATAAAAAGCGCAGAAATATTAAGTACCGGTGAGAAGCGTAATTTGACACCGGCTGGCGAATGGTTGCTGGATAATTTTTATATTATCGAAGAGCAAATTCGGATGGTGCGCCATCTGTTGCCCACCAAATTTGGTCAGGGTTTACCTGCGCTGAAAGACCCCGCGCACTATTTGCGTATTCAGGCGATCGCGGATGAGATGATCAGCCACAGTGATGGCCGCTTAGAGTCAGCAGTGTTGGCGACCTTTATTCATGCTTATCAACGCGTGACGCCGCTGCTAATGGGTGAACTCTGGGCGCTTCCCGCCATGCTGCGCTTTGCGCTGCTCGATAACCTCGCACGTATTGCGCAAGGCGTTGCTGAGATTCATCAGGAGCGCAGCCAGGCCGAAGCGTGGATTAATGAGATCGTTCATCACTCCGCCAGGGACGCCACTCGCGTGATTCAGGTGATCGCCGATATGGCGCACAAAAACGCTCAGCTTTCCGGCGCGTTTGTCGCCGAACTGGCGCGCAAACTGAATGGGCAGAATCACTCGCTGGCGCTAACGTGGGTGGAGCAACACCTGCTGAACACCGGGCGTAATACTGCGGATGTGATTGAACAATTCAACCGCCAGCTGGCACTGAGTCAGCTCTCGGTCAGCAACAGCATTGCCGGATTGCGCCAGCTTGGCGAAATCAACTGGCAGGATTTGGTGGAGTCGCTGAGCCTGGTCGAGCAGGTGTTGGCGCAGGATCCCGCCGGGATTTATCCCCAGATGCATTTTGACAGCCGCGATCAATATCGGCATGTGATTGAAGAGCTGGCTCGCCAGAGCGAATTCGACGAGCTAAACGTGGCCAATCAGGTTTTGGCGCTGAGCCGTCAGGCCGCATTGCCAGCGCGCCAACAGCATATCGGTTACTTCCTACTGGATAAAGGACGTGCGCAGCTTGAGCAACAGCTAAAGCCGCGCCGTTCCTGGCTGAATCAGGCGCGCCATCATCTCAGCCAAACGCCGCTGCTCTCCTGGCTGGGCAGCCTGACTTTATTGACCACCGCTTTCAGCGCCGAAGCGCTGTTTTTCACTCATCAATCCGCGATGTCGGTGGTGCTGTGGCTGTTACTGGTGCCGGCGGTGATCTTAATCAGCAGCCAGCTCGCCCTGCAGCTGCTCAGCGAAGTGACAACCCGCACCCGCCATCCGGTACCGCTTCCGCGACTTGATTACGAGCGGGCGGTACCGGATGGCGAACGCACGCTGGTGGTGATCCCCTGTTTAATCAGCAGCAAACATGGCACCGATGCGCTGTTGCGGTCGCTGGAAACCAGCTATCTCGGTAACGCGCTCGACAACATCAGCTTTATGCTGCTGGCCGATTTCACCGACAGCGCAGCCGAACACGATGACGATGATGCTGAAATCATCGGTTATGCGGTGCTGAAAATTCAGGCGCTCAACCGCCGATACAGCAGCAAGTCGCACAATGATGTGCTGTTTTCTCTGCTGCATCGCAACCGCGTGCACAACCCTTCGCAGGGCGTGTGGATGGGTTATGAGCGTAAGCGCGGCAAACTGCATGCGCTCAATCGCTGGCTGCAGGGCGAAGCGGAGATGTTTAACGTCATCGTCGGCGCCAGCCAGGCGCAAATGCGCACGGTGAAATACGTCATTACCCTCGATAGCGACACCATTCTGCCGCGAGAAACCGCGCACAAGCTGATTGGCATTATGGCGCATCCGCTCAATGCGCCGGTGTTTGATGACAGCCTGAATCGCGTGGTGGAAGGTTATGCCATTCTGCAGCCCCGTCTGGCGGAGGAGATTCCGCCCTTCGGCCAGGGCCGCTACGCGCGTCTCTCCAGCAGCGTGCCGGGCAACGATGCGTATTCATCGATGTCTTCCGATATCTATCAGGATCTGTTTGGCGAAGGTTCGTTTGTCGGCAAAGGCATTTACGATGTGGCGGCCTTTACCCGCGCGACGCGTAATACCTGCCCGGAAAATCTGGTGCTCAGCCACGATCTGCTGGAAGGCTGTTATGCGCGTTCTGGCGTGGTCAGCAATGTGGTGCTGTACGAACACTACCCGGATAACTATCTCAGCGATGTCGCGCGGCGTTTCCGCTGGGTACGCGGTGACTGGCAGCTGCTAAACTGGCTGAAACTGCGCGTGCGTCTGGAGGATGGCGGCTATCAGGCCAATCCGCTCAGTGCACTGTCGCGCTGGAAATTGTTCGACAACCTGCGTCGCAGCCTGATTGCGCCCGCCTTGCTGCTGCTGATGTTTCTGGCATTTAGTTGGGTGGCGAATCCGCCGTTTTGGCTCGGCTGCATTGCGCTGTTCCTGCTGTTGCCCAGCGCCTTAGCGTTGAGCATGGAAGGCATGCGCAAAAGTAAGACGCGCGCCTGGCAGCATCATCTCTCTATCCTGTCTTTGGATGCGTTAATGCGCCTGAGCCGCGCGGGACTGACGCTGGCGACACTACCGCATGAAAGTTACTGGTCGCTGAAGGCGATTATCGTCACGCTGTGGCGACTCAACGTGAGCGGGCAATTTCTCCATGAATGGAAAAGCGCCTCGGCGGGCAGTTCGTCGCCCACGCCGTCACTGCGCCATTTTTATCAGGCGATGTGGTTTAACCCAGCAGCTGGCGTTG
Organism: Pantoea endophytica; assembly: GCF_002858935.1. Taxonomy (GTDB): domain Bacteria; phylum Pseudomonadota; class Gammaproteobacteria; order Enterobacterales; family Enterobacteriaceae; genus Pantoea; species Pantoea leporis. Next base: position 606,622 of record NZ_PJRT01000005.1, read on the forward strand.
CACTGTCACTTTTAACCGCGCTGGTTAATCCTGAATTGATTGCGCTGGCGTTGCCGATCTCGCTGCTGTGGCTAATCACGCCGTGGCTGTTGTGGCAGTTGAGTAAACCGGCCCATTCGCGCCAGAAAAAGCTCTCCGCTGAGCAGCAACAGTTTTTGCGCCACACCGCGCGTCACACCTGGGCTTGGTTTGAAGATTTCGTCACCGCCGAACATAACCACTTGCCGCCGGATAACTTTCAGGAAGTGTTGCAGCCGGTGGTAGCGCATCGCACCTCGCCGACCAATATCGGCCTGTCGCTACTGGCCAATTTAACCGCATGGGATTTTGGCTACATTACGCAGAAACCGGTGATAGCCCGTTCGCTCGCCGCGCTGGATAGCCTCGATCGCATGGAGCATTTTCGTGGACATCTCTACAACTGGTATGACACTTACACGTTGAAGCCATTAAATCCGCGCTACGTCTCCACCGTCGATAGCGGCAATCTCGCCGCGCACCTCGCCACCCTGCAGGCCGGACTTGCGCAGTGGAAGCATCTGCCGGTGCTCACCTTACCAGTGATTATGGCCGGTCTGCATGACACCTTGCTGCTGGCGAAAGCGCAGATGGGCACAGAGCGTAACGATCGCTGGGATGAGTTAACCGCGCAGTTTGCTGCGCTGCAACAGGCCGCGCCTGCTGCGATTGCCAACCATCTCTCGTCGCTGATCGCGCTGAGTGACATTCTGCTGGCGCAGATGACGCTGCCGCCGTTGCAGGTGAAATGGTTTGAACGGTTTATCCACCAGCTCAGCGATTTGCAGCAGGAGTGGACGCTGTTTTTCAGCTGGATCACATCGGGTGATGATCTGCCTGCCGCCTTGCCTTCTCTGCTGTGGCTGAGTGAGTTAGAGCGTCATCGCCCCGGCCTCCATTCTCAGCTCGCGGCGTCTGTGATGTGGGCCGCACGTGAACGCATGGCGACCTTGCTGGAGCTGGAAGGACGGCTGGAAGATCATGCAAAAATGGATTTCCGCTTTCTCTATGTTGATAAAACCGCGCTGCTCAGCGTGGGTTACAATCTCGACAGCGGCGCGCTCGATAAAGGCCATTACGATCTCTTCCCGTCCGAAGTGCGCCTGACGCACTACTACGCCATCTCTGCTAATCAGCTGCCGGTAAAAAGCTGGTTCGTGCTGGGCCGTTTGTTCACCCAACTGGATAACAAACCGGCGGTGATGTCGTGGAGCGGCTCGATGTTTGAGTACCTGATGCCGCATCTGGTGATGCCGGTTTACCCGGATACGCTGCTGGAAAAAATGGCACTGTCGGCGGTGAAGCAGCAGATCGCGTCCGGTGATGCCGCGCAGATTCCGTGGGGCGTCTCCGAGTCGGCTTACGCCGCGTTCGATGACAGCCAAAACTATCAATACAAAGCCTTTGGTACGCCAGAGTTAGGGCTGAAGCGTGGCCTCAACGATGATCATGTGGTTGCGCCCTACGCCTCGCTGTTGGCGCTGATGGTGCTGCCGCATCAGGCCACCGACAACCTGATGCGATTGAAGAAAATGGGTGCCTGCGGCAAATACGGTTTCTACGAGGCGCTCGATTTCACCGCGCAGCGCCTGGCGCGCGGCCAGCAATTTGTCGCGGTGAAAACCTACATGGCGCACCACCAGGGCATGGGTTTTCTGGCGATTTCGCACCTGCTGCATGAAGCCCCGATGGTGGCGCGGTTTATGTCGAGTGCGCGCTTCCAGTCTTCCTACTTGCTGCTGCAGGAGCGCGTGCCGGATGACATTGAGCTGTATACCCCGCGTCGGCAGTTCGTTGACACCAGCGAGATCAAACCGCGTTCAGATACGCCCGAACTGCGCGAGTTCAGCGGCTCGGCGGCGCATCTGCCGCAAATCCAGCTGCTGTCGAATGCCAATTATCATGTGATGGTGACGCAATCCGGCACCGGGTATAGCCAGTGGAAAGGATTGGCATTAACCCGCTGGCGCGCCGATGGCACCAGCAATCAGCACGGTATCTTCTGCTACATCCGCGATCGCCAATCCGGCGAGCTGATTAGCCCGACGTTCCAGCCCAGCGGTGATGCGCGCCCGCAGCACATTGCGCGCTTTATCGACGCCGGCGCGGAGTTTGAATCGCGCATGGAAACGCTCAGCACCCGCACTCAGGTGGTAGTGTCGCCAGAAGATGATGTGGAAATCCGCCGCATCGTCCTGACCAACCATTCACGCCAGCTGCGTGAAATAGACATCACCAGCTATGCGGAAGTGGTGCTGGCTTCTGCCGCCAGCGATATAGCGCATCCGGCGTTCAGCAACCTGTTTGTGCAAACCGAAATCGTCACTGAACTGGAAGCGATTTTGGCGCATCGCCGCCCGCGCGATGAGAAAACCGAGCCGCTGTGGATGTTCCACGCCCTGCTGATTCACGGCACCAGCGAGCGCGATACGCATTATGAAACTGACCGCGCACAGTTTATTGGTCGCGGCAGAACCGCCGCCGATCCGCAGGCGATGGCAGCCGATGGCGTACTCAGCGGCAGCGCCGGTGCGGTGCTCGATCCGCTGATGTCGATTCGCCAGAAAATCGCCATCAAAGCGGGTAAATCCGTCACCCTCGATCTGGTGTATGGCGTCACCACGCAGCGTGATGCCTGCCTTGGCTTGATAGAGAAGTATCGCAACAATGTCTACGCCAATCGGGTATTTGAAATGGCGGCCTCGCACAGTCAGGTGGCGCTGCGCCAGCTGAATATCCTCGCTGAAGATGCCAGTTTGTATAACCAGCTCGCCAGCGCGGTGATTTTTGCCAGCCCTGAAATGCGCGGCGACAGCCAGCGTCTGCAGCAGAATCGCCTGGGACAATCGTCGCTGTGGCGACACTCGCTGTCTGGCGACTTACCGATCGTGCTGGTGCGCATCGAAAACGGTACCCAGCTCAGCCTGGTGAGCAATATGATCAAAGCGCATCAATACTGGCGCCAGAAAGGATTGACGGTAGATTTGGTGATCCTCAACGGCGAGCAAATCGGCTATCAGCAGCTGTTGCAAAATCAGCTGATCAAAATGATTTCATCAGGCGAGATGCAGATGCTGACCGATAAGCCTGGCGGCATCTTCCTGCGCCAAAGCGAGCACTTTGCGCCCGAAGATGTCACGCTGCTACTCAGCGTAGCTACCGTGGTGCTGGAAGGCTGCAACGGCAGTTTGGCCGACCAGCTGACGGTGCTGTTAAAACCGCAGCCGGTGGCGCCGCCTTGCCGCTTCCTGGCGCATAAACAGGCCTTTCCTGCGCCCGCTCGCCTCGCTGAGCCGGAAAACATGCAGTTGTTTAATGGCACCGGCGGCTACAGCGCCGATGGCAGTGAATATCACATTTTGTTGTCCCCACATCAGCAGACGCCCGCGCCCTGGTGCAATGTGCTGGCAAATAAACAGTTTGGTAGCGTGATTTCAGAAAGTGGTCAGGCCTACACATGGTATGAAAATGCGCATGCATACCGCCTGACGCCGTGGCACAACGATCCGGTCAGCGATACGTCGGGCGAAGCCTTTTATTTGCGCGATGAGGAGAGCGGCGATGTCTGGTCACCTATGCCGCTGCCGATGCGCGGCGCCGGAGATTATTTGACGCAGCACGGCATGGGTTACAGCCGCTTTATGCATCAGGAGCAAGGCATTAGCAGCACGCTCACCACCTTCGTAGCTGGCGAGCAGGCGGCGAAAATCACCCTGATTCAGCTCAGTAATCTGTCTGGCAAAACCCGTCATTTGTCGATCACCGGCTACGTCGAATGGGTGCTGGGTGAGCTGGTGAGCCAATCTGCCCGCCATGTACAAACTTCTTCGGCGATAGTGGCAGATGGCAGCGCCATTCTGGCGGTAAATCCTTATACCAGCAGCGGATCGATGCGCACCGCCTTCTTCGCCGCATCCGGCAATCAGATTGCTTTCAGCGGTAATCGCCTTGAGTGTCTGGGCCGCAATGGCTCGACACGTAAGCCCGCGATGATGCAAGCGCGAGGCTTGTCGGGTAACACCGGCGCGGGACTCGATCCCTGCGCCACTCTGCAAACGCTGACCACCTTGATTGACGGCGATACGCGCACGCTGGTGTTCGTGTTAGGCGCGGCGGAAGATACCGCAGCGGCGTTGACGCTGATGCAGCAATTTCTTCCCAGCGAACAGGCGGAAGCCGAACTGGCGAAAGTGCAGCAGCAATGGCGCAATCTGTTAAACAAAGTCGAGGTGCAGACGCCCGATACAGCGGTGAATCTGCTGGCGAATAACTGGCTGCTGTACCAAACGCTGGCCAGCCGTTTGCTGGCGCGCAGCGGTTATTATCAGTCCGGTGGCGCGTTTGGCTTCCGCGATCAGTTGCAGGATACGTTGTCGCTCACCCACGCCGCGCCAAACTTACTGCGCGATCAGCTGGTGCTGTGCGCTTCCCGACAGTTCCTCGAGGGCGATGTGCAGCATTGGTGGCATCCGCCTGCCGGACGCGGCGTGCGCACCCGCTGCTCAGATGATTATCTCTGGCTGCCCTTTGCACTCTGCCACTACATCACCGCCACGGAGGATCTTGCGCTGTTAGAACAGCCGATTAGCTATCTTGAAGCGCCACTGCTCACCGCCGAAGAAGAGTCAGTTTACAGCCTGCCGAACGTCAGTCAGCTGCAGGAAAACCTGTGGCAGCATGGCTTGCGTGCCATTCAGCATGGTCTGAGGTTTGGTGAGCATGGTTTGCCGCTGATGGGTTCCGGCGACTGGAATGACGGCATGAGCGAAGTGGGTATTGCCGGTAAAGGTGAAAGCGTCTGGCTCGGCTTTTTCCTTTACAGCGTGCTCACGCGCTTTGCCGCGCTCTCCACCCGTATCGATCAGCCGGAAGCCGCCAGCTTGTGCGAAAAACAGGCGGAGAAGCTGAAAACGGCGCTCAATCAGCTCGCCTGGGATGGTGAATGGTTCCTGCGTGGCTACTTCGATAACGGTGAAACCCTGGGTTCGCAGCGCAACGCAGAATGTCGCATTGATGCCATCGCGCAGAGTTGGTCGGTGCTGTCTGCGGCTGGCGATCACGACAAATGCGCCTCGGCAATGCAGGCGCTCGATCAGCAATTGGTGGATAGCGATAACGGCCTGATTAAACTGCTGACGCCGCCGTTCAATGGCGCAGGCCCCAATCCGGGATACATTCGCGGTTATCTGCCTGGCATCCGTGAAAACGGTGGGCAATACACGCACGGCGCGCTGTGGGCAATTATGGCGTTCGCCGAGATGGGCCAGGTCGAGCGCGCATGGGCGTTGCTGGCGCTGATCAATCCGATCAATCACAGCCTGGATTCGAATGCTGTTGCAACTTACAAAGTCGAACCTTATGTGATGGCGGCGGATGTCTACAGCGCCGATAACCATGAAGGTTGCGGCGGCTGGACGTGGTACACCGGATCGGCGGGCTGGACTTATCAGCTGATCATCGAAAGCCTGCTCGGCATCACGCGCCACTGCGATACATTGCGGCTGCGTCCGCGTCTGCCCAAAGCATGGCCGGGCGCGAAGGTGATTTATCACGAAGGGGCCGCGCGCTATGAGATTGAGATGCTGCGCACGCCTGGCGCTTATCAGCTGTGGCTGGATGATGTGCTGAGTGCCGATGATGCCATCACACTCAGCTGCGACGTCGGGAATCATCAGGTACGAATTCATCTCGCTGAGTAGCAATCACTAAGGTCATTAGTTTTCACCATAGCCAGCAGTGGAAAATATCGCAGCGCCCTGCCAGCGGCTATTTTAGGGTTATTCTCCCCTACAAGGAGAATAATTCATGAGCCTCTTATCACCCGGCAATCGCCGGGATTTTCTTTCCGCCGGCATGAAACTCACCGCCGCAGGCACCTTGCTCAGCGCGGGCATGAGCCGTAGCATTCAGGCGGTAGAAACCTGCCAACCGGCGCCTGCCAGCCGCGTTGATGCCACGCACTTTTTGCTGCGCAATGTGCGCCTGGAAGAAGCCTTTATCCGCAAACAGGATGTCATCACCGCCACGCAAACCGGTTTTTATGATGTTGAGGTGAATGCTGGCAAGATTGCCGCCGTTCATCCTGCGGGCGTCAGCCTTAATCTGCCAACGTGGGACGCCGCAGGTTATCTGCTGCTGCCCGCCACGCGCGACATGCATATCCATCTCGATAAAACCTTCTACGGCGAAAGCTGGCGCGCCCCGCTGCCGCGCCATAGCGTGATTGATATGATTCATCAGGAAGAGCAGATCCTGCCCGAACTGCTGCCGACTTCTGAAATCCGTGCCGGGAAACTAATTGGCCTGCTGCAATCCAAAGGCAGCAGTTCTGCACGCAGCCATTGCAACATCGATCCGGTAAGCAAATTACACGGTCTGGAGCATCTGCAGCAGGCGATTGCCAGCCATCGCGATGATTTTCATGCCGACATTGTCGCCTTCCCACAGCACGGATTATTGCGTTCACAGGTTGAAGGCATGATGCGTGAAGCGATGAAGATGGGCGCGAACTATGTAGGTGGACTGGATCCAACCAACGTTGACGGCGCGATGGAAAAGTCACTGGATACCCTGTTCAGCATCGCACTCGATTTCGCTGCACCGATCGATATTCACTTGCACGAAACCGAGCCGCACGGCGTGGCGGCGATCCGCTACATGCTAAAAACGGTGCGCGACAATCCGCAGCTGAACGGCAAAGTCACCCTCAGCCACGCCTTTGCCCTGGGGACGTTACAGGGTAACGAACTGACGACGATGATTGAGGAGCTGAAAGAGCAGCAGTTTAGTATCGCCACCACCGTACCGATTGGTCGCGTAATCATGCCGCTGCCGCAATTGCGCGCCGCTGGCGTGCCGGTGTGGTCGGGCACCGACACCATCGCCGATCACTGGCAGCCCTTTGGCAGCGGCAGCATGCTGGAGAAAGCCAACGTCTATTCGCAGCTCTATCGTGGGCCGGATGAGTATTCTCTGAGCCGCGCGTTAGGTATCGCCACCAACGAGGTGTTGCCGCTGAATAGCCACGGCGAACAGCAATGGCCGAAAGCGCAGGACCACGCCACCATGATGCTGGTTAACGCCAGTTGTTCTGCGGAAGCTGTTGCGCACATCGCGCCGGTGATGGCGACGTTCTTTAACGGCAAACAGACGTTTGGCAGCTTGAGAAAGGTGTAAATTTCGACCTGGTGCGCATCAATGCGCACCCTAAAAAAGCTGTATGGCGAAAGCCAGCAATTCATAGTCAATTTCGGCATTTGCCTGCGGCCATCCTTTTCCATAGCTTGAAATCATCAACAGGAGAGGAACCTATGACAGCATCAGCACTACCGGTCGCGATTGTCACCGGCGGCAACAGCGGCATTGGCCTGGAAACCGTGAAGTTATTGGCGGCCGATCATCAGGTTTACGCGATTGGGCGCAATCAGCAAACGTTGCAGGCTTTAGAACAGGTCACCAATGTGATTCCGCTTGCACTGGATATCACAGATTTTGCCGCCGTGGCCGCGTTCACCGCCACATTAAATCGGGTTGATGTGCTGGTGCATTCGGCGGCGATCTCGATTCTCAGTACCACCTTCTCCGCCACGCCAGAACTGTGGCAACAGCACCTGAATATTAATGTCATTGCGCCTGCAGAACTCACGCGCTTAACCTTGCCCGCCCTGCGCGCCTCGCAGGGCAAAGTGGTGTTTATCAACTCCGGCTCCGGGACGCTGGCGTTAGCGGGACACGTCATTTACTCCGCCTCCAAATTTGCCCTTACCGCGCTGGCGCATGCGCTGCGTAGCGAAGAGAGCGAACATGGCGTGCGGGTTGCGACAGTCGCGCCCGGCCCAACCGATACGCCGATGAATCAAGCCTCGCGTGCCCGCGCGGGTAACCATGCACCGATCAATCCGCAGGAGTATCTCGATGCGAGTTCGGTGGCGCGCGCCGTGCGGTTTATTGTGGATAGCCCGGAAGATACGCAGATTGCAGATATTGTGATTCGTCCACGCCGCGATAAAGCCAGGCGCTGATTCAGCAGTAAAAAATCCGTAATGCGAGGCTGCCATCCGGCGGCCTTTTTCTTTTTTACGTTTTTTTAGCAATATTCTCACTGCTCATTCGTCTACCTCATCACCAGCAGTTATCCGTTAATGTAATGAGGACAAAACAATGAGAGATTTTGATATGCACAGACGCGGTCATCGGGATCATTTTGGCGGTCATCGCCTGGCGAAACCGCTGCTGATGGGCGCGGTGATTATCGCCGCACTGGGCTTGTTGGTGATGTCGCTGTGGAATGCGTTGCTGCCGGGCATCATCGGCGTGAAAAGCATCGGTTTCTGGCAGGCGCTGGGCTTGCTGGCGTTGTGCCGCATCTTGTTTGGCGGTTTGGGATTCCGTCCGGGCATGTTCGGCATGGCGCGTCGCCGCATGCACGAACGCTGGATGCAGATGACGCCAGAACAGCGCGAAGAGTTTATGCAGCATCGCCGCAATCGCTTTGGTCATCGTGGTCATCACGATCGCTGCGACTGGCATGGTCGTCGTGATGAGCGAGGTGAAACGCGTCCGCAGCCAGAGAATAATCCGCCCAAATCCAGCGACGCCGGGTAAGCGTGATGGCGCAGGATTCACTGCTGATGTCGGCAATCACCGCCTGCCGCACTAAGCTAAATGCGTTCATTCGCGGGCGAACTGACGAAATAACCGGATAACCCGATTGCCTGGCAATCGGGCATCATTTACCACCACTTTTTCTCTTGCTGCGGCTGCAAAAATTGCACGCCCTGCCCGAGTTGTGGCATCGACACATTAATCTGCTGTTCCTGCGCCAGCGTCACGATTTGATTAAGCGGATCATTCCATGCATGAAACGCTAAATCGAAAGCGGCATTGTGAATCGGGAACAGCCATTTCGCGTTAAGGTCAATAAAGGCTTTGATGGTGTCTTGTGGCAGCATATGAATATCGGCCCAGCGACGGTCATAAGCGCCGTTTTCCAGAAAGGCCATATCGAACGGGCCGAATTTATTACCGATCTGTTTGAAACCATCGAAATAACCGGAATCCCCGCCATAGAACAGGCGGAAATCATCGCTGATAATGCTCCATGAGCACCACAGCCGCTTATTACTGTCGAACATGCCACGGCCAGAAAAATGCTGCGATGGCGTGGCGACAAAATGAATACCGCCGATATTCTTTGATTCCCACCAATCCAGCTGGGTGATTTTTTCCGACGCAACGCCCCAGGATATCAGTAAATCACCGACACCCAGCGGCGTCAGGAAATAGCGCACGCGATCTTTGAGCTGCAAAATGGTGTGATAATCCAGATGGTCATAATGATCATGCGAAAGAATAACCCCTTCGATGGGCGGCAAATCTTCAAGCGCAATTGGCGCAGGCTGGAAGCGTTTCGGGCCAAACCACTTAAAGGGTGAGGCGCGCTGCGTAAATACCGGATCGGTCAGCCAGTATTTGCCCTGCATTTTAAATAGCAATGATGAGTGGCCAAGGCGAAATACGCTGTTATCCGCCGCAGCCGCAAGTTGCTGCGCGTCGAGTTTGATGAGCGGCAGCGCAGATTCAGGTGCGGTATTTTTCGGTTTGTTAAAGGCAAAATCCCAGAATAGTTTGGCGAACTCAGTTAATCCTAACTGCTGGCGTGGGATCTTATTGTTAAACCTTTTGCCATCAAACTGAGCGGATTGCGGATAGCGTTTTATATTGCAGCGACAAATGCTCGAACTATTCAACATTGATCTTTTACCTCTCATCGCGGGTCCTTCAGAATAGTCACTTTTACGGCAACGCACATCGCATATTGGGCGGTTGATGACTTCGCTAACGCCGAGAGTTAAAGTAACGCTTTTGCTTGATTTTATGAGGGAAAATGAAACGTTTATTTGTTTACGGTACGCTCCAGCCCGGCCATTCAAATGCGCATATTCTGGAAAACATCGGTGGCGAATGGCTGGCGGGAACGGTTTCAGGCACATTTTATGAACGCGGCTGGGGCGCAGCAGCAGATTTCCCCGGCATTGTGTTGCAGGAAAACGGCCCACGCGTGCCGGGTTATCTGTTTATCTCAGAGAAACTTGAACCGCATTGGCCGATGCTCGATGAGTTTGAAGATGGCTACGATCGCGTGGAAGTTGATGTCACCACCAGCAATGGCGAGCTGATCACGGCGTGGATTTATCAGTTGCAGCCGCAACTTTAACTTCACAATGCCAGTATTTACGCCCGATTTCCTCTTCCACCCCCAATGCGATGCAACGTCCTCAATACAATCTGTAATGATCTGCGCGCGTCCTGATTTCGGCTTCTAGAATGAATCTCAAATAGACGAGAGGAATTCATGATGATCAAAGTCTGCACCGCCTGCGGCACATCTTACGATGAGCAACAGAGTCAAATCGAACACTGCAAAATATGTGAAGACGAACGACAGTTTGTGCCGGCCAGCGGGCAAAAATGGACTCCACTGAACAGCCTGCAAGCCACACACTGCAATAAATGGCAGCAGCACGCTGCCAACGTGTTCAGTCTGCAAACCGTGCCCAGCTTTGCTATTAATCAACGCGCGTTTCTGCTGCAAACGCCGCACGGCAATATTCTGTGGGATTGCATCGCTAATTTCGATAATGCCACCAAAGCGATTGTTACCGCGCTCGGCGGTATTCACGCCATCGCTATTTCGCATCCGCACTATTACAGCACCATGCAGGATTGGGCAGCGGCATTCGACGCGCCGATCTATCTGCATGCTGACGATAGTGAATGGATTATGCGCGACAGCCCGCATATTCATCTTTGGCACAATGACGAGCTGGAAATTGTGCCGGAAGTGAAACTGGTTCGCCTTGGCGGACATTTTGCCGGCGGATGCGTATTGCATTGGACGCACGATGACGGCGTGCTGTTGAGTGGCGATATCGTGCAAGTCACGCCTGGCGCGGATGCGGTGTCATTTATGTGGAGCTATCCAAATATGCTGCCGTTACCGGCGGCGGCAGTCAGCGATATTATGCGTCGGCTGGCGGCGCTAAAATTTTCGCGCTTATACGGCGCATTCGAGCATCGCCAAATTCTCACTGACGCGCAGCGGATCGTGATGCAGTCGGGCGAGAAATATATTGCCTGCTTGCAGAAGTCTCTCTCCTGAACGAATTGTAAGCAAACGCGCCGTGGATGGATGTACAGACGTCTAAACATCCATTATAGTCCGTTCCCTACGTTTAAAGGGAATCCGCGCAATGAAGAAAATTTTACTCACGACGCTGCTGGCTGCATCCGTGGCGCTGCTTAGTGGCTGCAACAAAGACGATGAAAATCAAATCAAAGTGGCCATTAATACCGGACCAGACCAGGCGCTGTGGGATACCGTGAAGCAAGTGGCGCACGACAAATATCAGCTGGATGTCGATGTGGTGGCCTTCAATGATTACGTGCAGCCGAATGAAGCGCTGTTCAACAAAGATGTCGATGCCAACGCCTTCCAGAGCCTGCCTTATCTGGAGATGCAATCCAAAGAGCGCGGCTACCACTTCGCCGTGGTCACCAACACCTTCGTGTTCCCGATTGCAGGTTACTCGCGCAAGATAAAATCGCTGAAAGCGTTGCCTGACGGCGCCACCGTGACCCTCTCCAACGAAGCCACCACGCTCGGCCGCAGCCTGCTGCTGTTGCAGGCGCAGGGCTTGATCAAAGTGAAACCGGAAGCGGGCTTGCTGCCAACCACGCTGGATATCACCGACAATCCGAAGAAGCTGAAAATTGTTGAGGTGGATACACCGCAGCTGGCGCGTACGCTGGACGATCCGCAGGTTTATCTTTCGATCATCAACAACAACTTCGCCGCGCTGGTTAATCTCTCTGCCTCGCGTGACGGTATGTTTATGGAAGGCAAAGCCTCACCTTACGTGAATGCGATTGTGGCGCGTGAAGATAATAAAGACAGCGCCAACGTGCAGAAGCTGAAACAAGCCTTCCAGTCACAGGAAGTGCTGGATAAAGCCAACGAGATCTACAAAGGCGATATTATTAAAGGCTGGTAATTCGGCGAAAACTGCGCAGATATTAACTGCGCAGTTTCAGCTTATTTAAAATCGACCTCCATCAACTCCGCAATAGTTGCATTACACGTTGAAGCGACACAATGATGCAAATAGTCAGTAAACTTTGACGATGGCGGCATACCCAGCTCCAGCAATTTTTCATTGCTGAACACCACATTCAGTTTTGAAAAATGTCCATACAGATTCATGGCGCGTAATAAGATGCGTTCATTACAGGGACCAAACAGGGTAGAAAATGAGCTCCTGCTCGCTGCCAGTTCACGGTAATTCACTTTCTGATACGTTTCGGCCACCGCAACGTGTCCCGAGGCTTGTGCCATCGCCTGATCAATCTCGGCAAACGTGACGCTGCTATTTTCACCCGCTGAAATATGAATAATCGTCTTCTCCACGTTGGGAGCCGTCAATAACAACTCCAGCGCATCGGCACAGTAATCGACCGGCACCACATCAATACGGTCATTCAGCTCACACATAAATTTGCCTAAGGTGAGCACCATGCGAAATACCCAAAAAATGCTTGGCGACGGCGCACAGCCACAGTCCGAATGCCCCACCACAATGGATGGTCGCGCGATGACTAAGGGCAGATTAGGTAACATCTCGCTCATCATTCTTTCCACCGTCGCTTTACTCCACGTATATTCCACAACGTGTTGTTCGCGCAGCGTATTCAACTCACTTTCCACCACCAGCGAATTGGCTTCGGGCGCACACGACATAGCGGTACCGACATGCACAAAGCGCTTGAGCCCTTTCACCCGCGCCATACGACTGGCAAATGCAAAGGTGCCTTCTACATTGACTTTCCAAATCAGGGGATTCGCGCCAAACGAGGCAACAGCGGCGCAGTTAAGCACATGCGTAACCTTGGTCAAGCGCGCATCGTCAATAAACCGTTCCGGCTCAGCAAGATCGCCTATTAAGATGTTCTCGTGGGTGAGCCTGTTTAATTGACCGGCTGCAACGCCAAATTTAATCAGGTTTTCCTTAATTCGCTCTAATCCTGCAGCTTGACTATTAGCCCGCACTAATAAAAGTAGTCGGTAATGATCACTTTTCTTGAGCAGATTAACCGCGACCGCACCGCCCAAAAATCCAGTTGCACCCGTTATGAGTACTGTATTCATATTTTTAACCCACCGGTTCGTTACAGGAAAAACTGTGCATTTAGCTGGCTAGAATCTATGCTCGCGTGGGTAAATGGTGAATAAATGCCCTGTGCTTTCCTGCGGGTAAAACCGCTCCAGTGAGCATTGGTTTATATATGTTTAAATGTGATATTTGGGCCTCAGTGCGCAGTCAAATATTCCACTACGCTCAGCGTGAAAAATGAGCGCGATATAAAAATGGTGTAAAAATATCGGCGTTACGCGTAAAAATGCTGTACGTAAATTCGCCTGCCACTGTTCGCTTCGGTCGCAAACAGGTATGTTCGCCCTCATTAGCCTCAACCCTGATAAACCACAGGAAATTTATGAGTCAAAGTGAAAAACAGTCCTTGCCTGCTGGCATGCTGGCGGCCGCGGGGATCGTGTTTGGGGATATCGGCACCAGCCCGCTTTATACCCTTAAAGAGTGCCTCTCCATTTTGCCTAATGGCGCCGTCTCCACCACCACAGTGATGGGATTTTTGTCGCTGATTTTCTGGGCGCTGACGCTGATCGTGACGCTGAAATACGTCTGCTTTGTGATGCGCGCCGATCATGATGGCGAAGGCGGCGTATTAACGCTGATGTCGCTGGCACGCCAGCATGTTGGGCCGAGAGCCTCGCACATCATTGTGTTAGCAGGCTTGATTGGCGGCGCGTTCTTCTACGGCGATGGCGTGATCACGCCGGCGATTTCGGTACTGTCGGCGATCGAAGGTATCGAAGTGGTGTCACCTGAGCTGGATAAATATGTGGTGCCGCTGGCAGTGGCGATTCTCACGCTGCTGTTTATGATCCAAAAACACGGCACCGAGAAGGTCAGTAAAGTGTTCGGCCCGGTGATGTTTGTCTGGTTTGTGTCGATTGCCCTGTTAGGCATTCGCGGCATCCTGCTTAATCCCGAAGTGCTATACGCGCTGAATCCCTCCTATGCGCTGACGTTCCTGCTTAGCCACAAAGCGCTTTCGTTTGCCGCGCTGGGCATGGTGGTGCTGGCGGTGACCGGCGCGGAGGCGCTCTATGCTGATATGGGACATCTGGGCAAAGCGCCGATTCGCATGGCCTGGCTGGTGATCGCCATGCCCGCGCTGGTGCTTAACTACTTTGGGCAGGGCGCGCTGGTAATTGCCGATGCGCAGGCCCTCAATAACCCGTTCTTTAATCTCGCGCCGGGTTGGGGACAGATCCCGCTGATTGTGCTGTCAACGCTGGCCACGGTGATCGCCGCGCAGTCGGTGATTACCGGCGTGTATACACTGACGCATCAGGCGATCCGTCAGGGATTTCTACCGCCGATGCGCATCATCTTCACCTCGCACACGGAATCCGGTCAGATCTATATTCCGGTGGTGAACTGGCTGCTGTTTGTCGCGGTGACGGTGATTGTGCTGGCGTTCCGACAATCATCAGCGCTCTCTTCGGCGTACGGCATAGTGGTGACCGGCACCATGGTGATCACCGCGTGTCTGGCGGGCGTGGTAGCGCTGCGTAACTGGAAGTGGCCGCTGCCGGTGGCGCTGGTTTTCCTGCTGTGTATGTTAAGCATTGATGTGCCGCTGTTCAGCGCTAACCTGATGAAACTGCTGTCCGGCGGTTGGGTGCCGGTGCTGCTGGCGCTGAGCATGATGGGATTGATGCTCATTTGGAGCAGCGAGCGTAATCGCCTGATCCGCAAGTTGAATAACGATCCTGAGAGCCTTCAGGCGCTGGTGCGATCGCTGGAAACCCATCCGCCCAGTCGTGTGCCGGGCACCGCAATCTTCCTCTCACGTAAAGAGCATGAGATTCCGCAGGCGCTACTACATAACCTTAAACACAACCGCGTGCTGCATAAACGTGTGGTGCTGCTGCATATTCGCACCACCGATATCCCGCGCGTCTACAACCAGAAGCGTCTGAGCATCACTCAATTGTCGCCAACCTTCTGGCAAGTGACCGCCGCTTACGGCTGGCGCGAGACGCCATCGATGGCCGAGATCCTGCATTTGTGCGGGTTGGAAGGAATGGGTTGTACCGTCAATGAAGCCTCGTTCTTTACCTCGCACGACACGCTGGTGATGAAGAAGAGAAAAGGTTTGATGCGCATTAAAGGCGGTATTTTCCACTTCTGCCAGCGCAATGCGCAGCGCGCACATGAGCAATTTAATATCCCACCGAATCGGGTCATTGAATTGGGCGGGCAGCGCGAATTTTAATCTGCAGATGACATAAAGCGCAGGGATTGTAGCGGCGCAGTTCATTGCGCGATAAATCGCGCCGCTACTGTTCAGGCGTTATATTCAACCTCCTGTCGACTGTTAGGGTTAACACACCAAATGTAACCAGATGCAAAAATAGTCGCGTAAGGTTGAATGAGTTGTGGCTGAATCTTTCTTAACATCTAATTAGCAATTAAAGCTAAAACGCTTAACTTGAAAAGGTGTTTATTAACTTCACCGGCAATCATCACTCGCCGTAAACATTTAGGGTGTCAGCACATTACCAACAATTGAAAGATTCGTAGCTGCGGCCATTGGCTCAGTTATTATTTGCGAGGAGTATCGCCATGAAACAATTAATTAATGACGTAATATCTATTTTCACACCGCAATCTGTTAAACCGGTTTTAATTCGCGGCGATTTAACCCATCGCGAACTTTCATCGATTCATCCGGTAGGCTTTACTTCGGTGAGCTGGGCGACTTCAATGGAAGAGCTGAATGACGCCTTTGTGCAGAAAGCCGTTGCTGCCGGTGCGGTGGGTTATCACATCACCGAAGTGGAATCCCACGAACCGGCGCACGATGGTCAGCACGTCATGGCCGCCACTGCCACCCTTTATCACATCAATAGCAAAGTGGCTTATGGCTAATGTTTATCTTCGATCTGCTTAAATCACAGCCTGCCCTTCATCGTCGGCAGGCTTTTTTCTGCAAAATAGTCGACAAGAAAATCAATAAACACTTTAATGCGTGGCGATTCAGACGCGCGCTGCGTGTAGACCGCCCAGACATTTGCTTCCTGATACCATTGCGGTAATACGTGCAGCAATTGGTTTTCGCTTAAATACGGCGCCACATCCCAGGCAGAACGCAACGCAATACCGTGCGATTTCAGTGCCCAATTCAGAATCACTTTTCCGCTGTTCGATGAATAATGGCTATTCAGGCGACAAACGATTTTATTTTCGCCGTCCGTTAACGTCCAATGCCCAAAGGTATTATTATTCTCATTAATAATAAGACAGCTGTGATCGATTAAATCATCCAGCGTCTCCAGCGGACGTGACCGGGCTAAATAATCTGCCGTAGCACAAAGAATACGCCGATTGGCGGCTAATTTTCGCGCAATGTAGGCGTGATTCACATCATCACCCACCCGAATATCGACGTCAGTGCCTGACTGCAATAAATCAATATCGCGATCGCTGAGCATCAATTTGATGTTCAGTGACGGATGACGCGTCATAAATTCGGCAATCGCATCGGACAAATAATCCTGACCAAAGCCAAATGAACAGGCCACAGTCAAATCGCCGGTTAATTCGCCGCGCCACTGCTGAAAGTTATTCAGGAAGGAATCCATTTCGTGCACCACGTGCAATGCACCTTCTAGCGCCTTTTCACCTTCTGGCGTCAGGCGCATCACGCGGTTGGTGCGGAAAAACAGCCGGGTTTCCAACTGCTTTTCGAGGATGGCAATCCGCTTGCTGATGTAGGATGGCGACTGGCCGAGCTCAATCGCAGCGCGGCCAAAACCTTCATAGCGCGCTACGCTGATAAAGACATACAGATCTTCGACCGACGGCCAACCCTGAAGCGGCTTCTGATAACTTTTTCCGGCAAGCAGTATTTTCATCACCATCACGGCGTTAGCGAAATTTAGCCGGTTATAACACAGAATCCAGAAAGCACTGAAGCTGACTTAAAAACAGTTCAGGCACTTCCTCATGCGGTGAATGACCGCAAGGTAATGCGTTGCCCTGAATATTGCGCGCTTTGTCCCGCCAGGTTTCCACCACGTTATATAACTGGCCAACCGTGCCCTTTTCTCCCCATAACAGCAGCAGCGGCGCTTCGATGCGTTTAGCGCTGTCCTGCGCATCATCGTCTAAATCAATCGTCGCCGCGGCGCGATAATCTTCGCATACCGCGTGAATCATCTCTTTATTTTGATAACAGCGCAGGTAATCGTTGAATATTGCTTCTTCGGTGGCACCCGGCGTTTTTAATTGCCCGTCAATGTGTTTACGCAGGAATAACGCCGGATCGTGGCCGATCAGGGTTTCAGGTAATGGATAAGGTTGAATCAGGAAGAACCACCAGAAATAGCGCGTGGCAAACGCTTTGTTGGTTAAGGCGTACATGGTCGCGGTCGGCGCAATATCAACAAATACGCAGCAGGAGATTTTTTCCGGATGATCAAGCGCCAGCCGATGGCCCACGCGCGCACCGCGATCGTGCCCGACAAACGCTACGCGCTCTAAATCCAACGCCTCGATTAACAGGCTGATATCCTGCGCCATCACCCGTTTCGAGTAAGCGCGATGCGTCTCATCACTCGGCGGCTTGTCGCTGTCGCCGTAACCGCGCAGATCTGGCAGGATTACGCGATAATGCTGCGCCAGCTGCGGCGCAATTTTGCGCCACGCCAGATGATTTTGCGGATGTCCGTGCAGCATCAGCAGTGGCGGACCTTCGCCACCCATCGCAACGCGCAGCGTCACGCCGTTCGCCAGACGCACATCACTCAGCGTAAAGCCGTCAATAAAGGGTGAATCACCGCGTGGCGTAATCTCACTCATGCTGGTGCATCCTGTTGGATTTGATCGCGCTTCAGCCACGGACGCTGGGAAAAATGCTGCGCTTCAAACTGGGTGATGTCAGATTCGTACTGTAACGTCCAGTCCACCGCGCTGCCGCCGCCCAATAACATCTCGCGTTTCAACGCACTGACCGAAAAGGCAATGCGTTGATTATCGAAGAGGATCGCCTGTTGTTCCAGCGACACGGTAATGCGATTACTGGCGGCATTGTTCGCAACCTCGCTCAGGCGCTGATAATCCTCTTCGCTTAACGTCAGCGTCAAAACGCCATTGCGCTGGCAGTTATCGTCGAAGATGCCGGCAAAACTGGTGCCGATAATGGCGCGGATGCCGAGCTGATTAAGTCCCCAAACCGCATGTTCGCGGCTGGATCCACAGCCGAAATTGGCGCCCACCAGTAAGAAGGTGGCGTTTTCCCAACCGGCTTGATTAAGAATGAAAGCGGGATTTGGACGGCCGTCGGGCAGGAAGCGCAGGTCGAAGAACACACCGCGATCCAAATTCTTACGATCGATGCCTTTGAGAAACTGCTTTGGCATGATCACATCGGTATCAATATTGGCCGCCGGTAGTGGCGCCAGCGTGCCCGTCATGTTGTTAAATGCTTCCATCTCAAACCTCTGCAGTCATGAATTTGCGGACATCAACCAGATGGCCGGCAATCGCGGCGGCGGCGACCATCGCCGGGCTCATTAAGTGCGTGCGCGCACCCGCGCCCTGGCGGCCAGGGAAATTGCGGTTGGTGCCGGACGCACAGCGATCGCCGGGCGCTAACACATCTTCGTTCATCGCCAGGCACATTGAGCAGCCCGATTGACGCCATTCAAAACCGGCGTTGACGAAAATCGCGGCTAACCCTTCCGCTTCTGCTTGCTGACGCACCTGCGTCGATCCCGGCACGATAATGCCACGCACGTGCGGCGCGATTTTGTGTCCGTCGATAATCGCGGCGGCAGCGCGCAGATCTTCAATGCGGCCGTTGGTGCAGGAACCAATAAAGGCATGCGTGATGGCGATCTCCGCTAACGGCGTGCCGGGTTCCAGCCCCATATATTTCAGCGCGCTCCGCAGCGTCTGCTGTTTCACCGCATCTGCTTCCTGCGCCGGGTCGGGCACGTGGCCGGTAATGGCACTGGCTTGATCCGGGCTGATTCCCCAGGTCACTTTGGGTTCAAGATCGCTGCAGTCGATAGCGATGCGGCTGTCGAAACGCGCGTCCGCATCGCTGCGTAAATCGCGCCACTCCGCAACGGCCTGCTGCCACAACTCGCCGGTCGGCATTTGCGGTTTGCCGGCGATATAGGCAAACACTTTTTCATCCGGCGCGATAATCGCACCGCGCGCACCGGCTTCCACTGCCATGTTGCACAGCGTCATGCGCCCTTCCATGCTCAGCGCTTCGATGGCAACACCGGCAAATTCAATGGCAAATCCGGTTGCGCCTGATGCACCAATCTGCTCGATCAGCGCCATGATGATGTCCTTCGCCGAGCACCCAAACGGCAGCTCGCCGCTCACCGTCACCAGCATGGTTTTAAGGGTGCGATAAATCAGGGTTTGCGTCGCCAGCAGGTGCTCGATTTCCGAGGTGCCGATGCCGAAACCGAGCGCGCCAAACGCACCGTAAGTGGTGGTATGGCTGTCGCCTGCGGCAATCACCATACCGGGCATTACCAGGCCTTGCTCGTGTGCGACGACGTGTTCGATGCCTTGACGCGGGTCAAGCACATCGAACAGTTCGATGCCAAAATGCGCGGCGTTCTGGCGAAAGTAATCGACCTGTAACTGCCCGCCCGCATCGGTCATCGCATCATCACGCTCGGGGCGCGTCGGGTTGACGTGATCGACATTCAGCAAAATGGTGCCCGGATTACGTACCGGACGCTGGTGATCGCGCAGGCCGCTAAACGCCTGCGGGCTGGTGTATTCATTGAGAATCGAGCGATCGATGTAGAGCAACACATGCCCTTCATCATCTAACTTACGAACCACATGCTGATCGATCAGTTTTTCATACAGTGTTTTGTTAGCCATGCCGTTGCCCACGCGAAAAGTCACACAAGTCATTAGAGACGTTAGGGTAAACCAGTTTGTACGCGGGGAATGAACACGCTCCGTGAAGTGATGTTTTATGAAATGTGCAGTAGGTAAGTTGGTCGCCATGAACAGCTAAAACATCGCGCACGCTTTGTAGCGGCGCAATTGATTGCGCGATGAATCGCGCCGCTACGCAATGTGCATAAAATAGCAGGAGTTTTATTTGACCTAAGTCGCGTCTCCCGATATAAAGAATAACCGCGCTGCTTAAGCGGTTATCCCCGACTTATTTCCTCTTCTGCCTATATTTCACGCTATTTTATTTTTTTAAGTTAATTAATTAACACCAATACTTTATTAACTAAAAACAAGTTAATCATTCCGTAACAATCTCTTAATGTGCAAACCGAATTTTTAACGTTCACCTGCATTGCATAATAAGTAGGACTGGAATGACTCACACCAAAAAGATCGTGTCTGCCCTATCACTGGCAGCGCTGCTTGTCTCATCAGCGGTTCGCGCTGAAGACGCACCAGAAAAAACTGACGTTCTGCTGATTGGCGGCGGCATCATGAGCGCCTCGCTCGGCACCTGGCTGCAAGAGCTGCAACCGGGCTGGAAACAGCTGATGGTTGAGAAGCTGGACGGCGTCGCGCTGGAATCGTCCAACGGCTGGAACAACGCCGGTACGGGTCACTCTGCTAACATGGAGCTGAACTACACGCCCGAGCGTGCAGACGGTTCAATCGACGTTAGCAAAGCGCTGGAAATTAACGAATCCTTCATGATTTCGCGCCAGTTCTGGACGTCGCAGGTGCAGCGCGGTGTGTTGCACGATCCGCACTCCTTCATTAACTCTACGCCGCACATGAGCTTCGTCTGGGGCGACAAAAACGTCGAGTACCTGACAAAGCGTTACGATGCGCTGCAGAAAACCACCCTGTTCCAGGGCATGAAATTCTCTACCGATCATCAGCAGATCCAGCAATGGGCGCCGCTGGTGATGGAAGGTCGTGACCCGAACCAGAAAGTTGCGGCAACCTGGACGCCAGTCGGTACCGATGTTAACTACGGTGAAATCACCCGTCAGCTGATCGGTAGCCTGAAGAAAGATCAGAACTTCAAACTGGAAACCTTGTCAGAAGTCACTGATTTCAAGCGTAACAGTGATAACTCGTGGCACGTCACCATCAAAGATGTGAAGAGCGGCGATAAGCGTTCAGTTGATGCGAAATACGTGTTCATCGGTGCAGGCGGCGGCGCGATTAAGCTGCTGCAGAAAACCGGCATTCCGGAAGCAGATAACTACGGCGGCTTCCCGGTCGGCGGTTCATTCCTGATGACCGAGAACCCAGAGATCGCTAATCGTCACCTGGAAAAAGTATACGGTCAGGCTTCTGTGGGTGCGCCACCGATGTCGGTTCCACACATCGATTCACGTACCCTCGACGGTAAGAAAGTGGTGCTGTTTGGACCTTTCGCTACCTTCTCCACCAAGTACCTGAAAAACGGTTCGCTGTTCGATCTGCTGAGCGCGACCACCACCAGCAACATTATGCCGATGACGCATGTGGGCATCGACAACTTCGATCTGGTGAAATACCTGATTGGTCAGGTGATGCTGAATGACGACGACCGTTTTGCTGCGCTGAAAGAGTACTATCCGAACGCGCGTAAAGAGGACTGGAAACTGATTCAGGCGGGTCAACGTGTGCAGATCATCAAGAAAGATGCCGAAAAAGGTGGCTTGCTGAAACTGGGTACCGAAATCGTGACCGATCAGCAGAAAACCCTGGCGGCACTGTTGGGCGCGTCACCGGGCGCATCGACTGCTGCACCAATCACCCTCGACGTGATGAAAAAGCTGTTCCCAGAGCAGTTCGCTTCGCCAGAGTGGCAGCAGAAGATCCGCGCTATCGTGCCAAGCTTCGGTCAGAAGCTGAACGGCAACACCGCGCTGACGCAGCAAGTTTGGGACAACACCGCAGCGACGCTGCTGTTGACCAAGCCGCCGGTCATCAACATGGGTGATCAGACGGTTGCGCCAACGCAGGCTAAGCCGCGTACCGAATCAGGCAAACAGGATATGGCGCTGTAATTCCCGCCAGAAGTGAATCAAGCCGGACACTGTCCGGCTTTTTTATTGTCTTTTCTAGGGGCGCCATTAACGACGATCTCACGGAGATTTTTACGACTTTTTATAATCGGTGTAGGCGTTTTGTAAAACCACATGGTCGGCAATATATTTGGCATCGTGCCATACGCCATAAATAAACGATGATGCGCGATTCACCAGATTGGGCAAGCCAAGGAAGTAAATACCCCGTTCGGCGGAAATACCGCGTTTATGGAACGGCGCACCATTAGCATCAAAGGCATCCACTTTCAGCCAACTAAAATCAAATTTAAAACCGGTGGCCCAGATAATGCTGGTAATACCTGCGGCCTGTAGATCCAGTTCTGATAATGGATTAATTAAACATTCTGGATCTGGCAATAATTCCCATGCTTGCGGCTCGGGCGGTAAGTCCAGGCCATTACGTTCAATATAGGCATCGGCATCACGCAGTACGTCGAAATACGCTTTGTCGCCTTCAGCAATATTGTCCATTATACCCTCAGCAAAGCTCAGCACGCCGTTATCCCAGGTTTTGGTGATCCCCACTAACGTAATGCCCATGTGCGCCAGTCGGCGAAAATCGACCGTTTTGCCACCTTCATAACCACTCACGGCAAAAGCAACGTGCTGTTTCTTCGGCTTGATTTTGACTTCATCCCATAAGCCCAGCGCGCCCAGCCACCAGCAATAATCGCGGTCACGATAGGAACGTGGCGGACGGTAATGTTCGCCGATGGAGAGCGTCACTTCACGGCCAGATTTACGCAACTCTTCCGCAATTTGTGAGCCTGAAGCACCAGCGCCCACCACCAGCACGCCGCCCTGCGGCAACTGCTGCGGATTTTTATACGCCGATGAATGGATCTGATGCAGCGCAGCGCTTTCCGGCACGATCTGCGGAAAAGCGGGTTTCTGGAAAGGACCGGTAGCCGCCACCACATTGTCAGCTTCAAATTCACCGGCCGACGTCAGTACCTTAAAACCGCTACGTTCTGGTAGACGCTCAACCGAATGGACTTCAACGCCGGTGCGCACCGGCGCATCGAGCATTTTTACGTAGTCTTCGAAATATTGCGCCATCCGCTCTTTCGGTGGGAACGCTTCCTGGGAAATATTATCGAATTTCATTGAAGGAAAACGATCGTGCCAGGCTGGGCCATTGGCCACCAATGAATCCCAACGTTCTGAACGCCAGCGCTCAGCAATACGGCTACGCTCTAACACCACATGTGGCACGCCCATTAACGACAGATGTTCACTCATCGCAATACCTGCCTGACCCGCTCCGACCACCACGGTATTAATTTTTTCTACTGACATGTGAGATCCCTAAGATGATCGACCCCGATCTTTTCATGGAAAAGAGTAATCAGGTGTCGGATGACTACTATTCAGATTAATAAATGCTGTGCTATTCAATAAGCACAGCATTCCGTGCGAATACATCAATGCCCTGCTTCGACGTTCAATATTTTCCCCAAGCCTAAAAACTTATTCGCGATAATTAACATCGTCGCCGTTACGGCAATATAAATAACCGACAGTGCAGCCAGCGTTGGGTCGGCAAATTCACGCACATAGTTGTACATCGCCACCGGTAAGGTCTGCGTCGCTTGCGTGGTAATAAACAGCGAAGCGGTAAATTCGTTGAAGGAGAGGATTGCGGCAAATAACCAACCGCCAAACAAGCCCGGTAAAATCAACGGCACGGTTATGGTCCATACCACGCGCAACGGCGAAGCGCCGAGGCTTGCAGCCGCCATTTCAATACGTTGCTCAAGGTTTTTCAGCGACACATACACGCTGCGCAGCACAAACGGCAGTACCAGCACGACATGGCAGAAGATCACCAGTGAATAACCGCGTCCAATGCCTAACTGCGAGACCAGCATCAGTAAGCCGAGGCCAATGGTGAAGTGCGGAATAAACAACGGTGACAACAGCACGCCTTCCAGCACCTGTTTACAGGGGAAAGTGTAACGTTCAATGGCAATCGCCAGCGTGGCGCCAATAATTACCGCCAGCGTTGAGGCCCATGCTGTCACAATCAACCCCGAATAGAAGCCGTGGCGGAAGTCATCGTAGTTAACCGCACGCTCAAACCAACGCAGCGACCAGCCTTTCGGTGGGAAGAACAGCACCGAGGTGCTACTGAAGGAAGAGATCAACACCACAATGGTTGGCAGCAACACGAACAACAAAATCGCAATCACCAGCGAGCGTCCCGCCAGGGTAATCAATTTATCATTGAGGGATCGGGTCATATCAGTGGTCTCCCATCGCATGGAGGAAGCGGCTCATACGTTTCAGCGCCATCAGCAGCAGAATGGTCAGAATCAAACCCGCTATGCTGAGCGCAGCGGCAAACGGAAAATTCATCGATGAGAAACCCAGCTGATACACCATGGTAGCCACGGTGCTGACGCGTCCACCACCAATCAGCTGCGGCGTAGCGAAGGCGCTGAACGTCCAGGCAAACGCGGTGGTCAGGCTGGAAACGATGCCGGGAATCGATAACGGAATGGTCACCGTCAGCAAGGTGCGAATCGGCCCCGCCCCCAGACTGGTCGCGGCTTTCTCATAATCAGGATTGATGTGCGACAGCGCAGTCGCCAGCATCATCACCATGATTGGCATGGTCACATGCACCAGCGCGACTACCACGCCGGTTTGGGTAAACATAAACTGGATCGGCTTGTTTATCAGACCCATCGCCAGCAGCAAGCTATTGAGGAAGCCGCTATTACCCAGCACGATGATCCAAGAATATGTCCGTACCACTTCGCCGAGAAACAGCGGCGTAATGGCGATAATCAAGATGGTGGATTTGATCCAGGTGGTGCGCGTTCTCACCAGCGCATACGCCAGCGGATAACTCATCAGCAGCCCAAAAATCGCCGTTTTCGCACTGAGCATCACCGTGTTGATAAACGCATCGGCATAGATTTTCTTGAATAGACCGTTAAAGTTCGCCAGCGTGAATCCGCCTACATCAAGCGATCCTGGAATATAGGCCCGCACGCTAAACTGCATCACGGCAAACATGGCCACCACCAGCCCAAGCGCCGTGAACGTGGCGGGGATAATGAACCAGGGTAAGAATGTCGGTTTTTTCGTCATAGACGTTGCTGCCTGAATAAAGTGTTGCGACTCACCGGGCGGCCAATCGGCCGCCGCTATTTATCAATGTGACATGATGTTTTCAGAGAACCACTGACGCCACTCGGCGGTTTTCTCCGCGCGCAGTTGCGGATCGGTGTTGATGGTGGCATTCCACTGCTCAGGCGTGGTCAGCATGCCAGGCAGCTTCGCCAGTTCTGGATCGATATGCGCATTGGTCACCGTTGGGCTGCCGCGATAAATTTTCGCCACTTCCTGCTGGATTTCCGGTTTCAGCGCAATATTTATGAACTTGTAGGCCAGTTCCGCATGTTTGCTGCCTTTATTGATACCGACGGTATCAACGCCCAAAATCGCGCCCTCTTTTGGCACTGCCAGCTTAATGTTGACGCCTTCTGCAATCATGCTGTAGGCGTTCATCGACAGCATCACCTGTACCGGCGTTTCACCTGTGGAGATCAGCTGCTGGCTGTTGGCATCATCGGTATAGAAGGATTTGATGTTCGGGATCAGCGCTTTCAGCCTGGACTGGCCTTGTTCCCAATGCGCTGCGTCCGAGCCAGAAAGTTTGGCGGACACCGCGATGATATGGCTCGGATCCCAATCTGGCAGCGCAATCGAGCTCTTCAGTTCCGGACGCCACAGATCGTTCCAGCTGGTAAATTCTTCGCCCTTCGGCACTAAATCTGGCCGGTAGCCGATGGTGTAAACGTAGCCCCACACGCCAAGGTGATACGGGCTGACTTTGGCCTGCTGTACCAGATTCACCGCGTTAGGGATTTTGCTCAAGTCGAGCTTTTCAAACAGGCCGCTATTGGCATACAGATAACCGACATGCGCGGTGGTAAAGGTGACGTCAGTTTCCGGCGAACCGCCCGCCAGCTTGGCTTTGTTCAAACGATCGATGGTGCCGCCGGTGACGAACTGCACTTCTACGCCGGTTTCTTTGGTGAACTCTTTGGCGATAGTTTGATCAATCAGATCCTTAAAGCTGCCACCCCAGGTGCTGACAATCAGCTTATCTGCGGCCACTGCATTCCCTGCGCTTAATACACACGTGGTCAATAACGTTAAGGCACCTATCTTACGCAACATATTCTTGTCCCCAATGAATGAAATGGCTGTTGTCGCTGCTTTGCACCACCGTCTGGTCCATCGCGTCGCAATGCTCTAAAACAGTGCGAAGGCGGCTCTCGGGTGTTGAAGCGATAATGCCGTTGCGGTGAGATGGGGTAAAACAGCATTTCCCTCGCTGTTGCATCAGGATTTCTGAGGCTAAAAAAGTGGCCTGCTTAACAAGGATTTTCTGAAGCAGGAGTGAGGAAGACGCGAATGGTCGCTGGCGCAAGGACAGGTGATTATGCTGTAAGTCGGAATTTGGCATAAGAAATGCTTGAGTTGAATCGACCTTATTAGAATGACTGACGCGACATGAGCGTGTCAGCGATCTCAGGAGAACCTGCATGCTCAGTCGCATCACCCAGCGTCAGCTGGAATATTTTGTCGCTTCCGGTGAAGCGGGCAGCATTATTGGCGCCTCGGAGCGTATTCACGTCTCCTCTCCGTCGATTTCCGCCGCCATCACCCACATTGAGTCTGAGCTTGGCGTGCAGCTGTTTGTGCGTCACCATGCCCAGGGCGTTTCACTCACTGCAATCGGCCACCAGGTATTAAAAGAGGCCAAACTGATCCTCGAACAGATGTCGAACCTTTACACCATTGCATCGGAATCAATGAACAACGTACGCGGCCCGCTGCGTGTTGGTTGCCTCGATACGTTAGCGCCAATGTTGACGCCGGAATTGGTGTTTGGCTTCGGCCGCGCCTTTCCCGGCGTGCGTATCTCGCTGGTGGAAGGCAATCATGAGTTGCTGTTAAAACAGCTGCGCTCAGCGGATATCGATATCGCCCTCACCTATGATTTGGTTCCCGCCAGCGATGTGACTTTCCAGTCGCTGGCGCAACTGCCGCCCTACGTGATGGTGGGCGAGCATCATCCGTTCGCCACACAGTCCGCGGTTTCGATGCAGGATCTGGCTGCTGCGCCGATGGTGCTGCTGGATATGCCGTGGAGTCGTGAATATTTTCTTGGCTTGTTCAGCGAAGCCGGGGTGA
This sequence comes from Pantoea endophytica, assembly GCF_002858935.1. GTDB lineage: Bacteria > Pseudomonadota > Gammaproteobacteria > Enterobacterales > Enterobacteriaceae > Pantoea > Pantoea leporis. Next base: position 634,061 of record NZ_PJRT01000005.1, read on the forward strand.
CGCCGAATGTGGTGATGCGATCCAGCAGTATGGAAACGGTGCGCGCGATGGTGGCCAACGGAGTCGGCTTTGGTATCGCTAACGTACGACCTAAAGCGCATTTGTCGCAGGATGGTAAACGCTTGATTCGCGTGCGGTTGGCGGGGGTTAACAAGGCGATGCAGTTGGGTTATGCCACCATGGCGCAGGTACAGCAATCCAGGGTGGTAAGCGCTTTTGCCGAGCGTTGCCGCATGTTTATTTCCGACCAATATATTCCCGGCATGGCGGCACCGAGTTATTTCGATCCGCAAGTGGTGCGAGTGGCGTGAGATCCCTGGTCGCCATGAATGGCGACCAACGGTTAATACCCCTGCTGCGGGAAGACCTGATGCAATACCGCTTCGCCGCGTGCGGCGCGCTGGATATTCGCGGCGACCTGCGGTGCCGCGCTGGCCGGAATGGCAACCGAAGCCAAATGCGGCGTGATCAATACATTTTCCATACCCCACAGCGCATCTTCGGGCGGCAACGGTTCACGGTCAAACACATCCAGCGTCGCCTCGGCGATCTGTCCACGCTGCAACGCCTGCGTTAACGCCACCTGATCAACAATCGCTCCGCGCGACACATTGATAAACGCGCAGCCGTGCGGTAACCGTGCCAGTCGTTCAGCACTTAGTAAGCCCTGGGTTTGCGGCGTGAGCGGCAGCATCACTACCAAAATATCGCTGCCGGCGAGGAAAGCATCCAGCGCGTCTATTCCGCTGCTACAGGTAATGCCGTCGATGTTTTTCTGCGATCGTGACCAGCCGCGCACATCCAATCCCTGGCGCGCCAGCTCAAGCGCGGTGTGCGCGCCCAATTCACCCAATCCCAGCACGCCAACGCGCACGGTTTCCGGCGACCGCGGATGCAGGTAATGCCAGCGTCGTTCACGTTGTGCCCGCTCAAAAGCCGGGATGTCACGCACATAACGCAGCACGGCAAACAGCACGAAGCTGGCCATCATCCGCGCCATATGCGGGTCAGACAAACGAACAATGGGGATATCCGGTAAATCATCGCGCCCGACCAGCGAATCGACGCCCGCACCCAGATTTATAAGCAGTTTCAGGTTGCGATAAGGGGCGAAAAAACCGTGCGGCGGCTTCCACACCAACGCGAAATGCACCTCATCATCGTTTTGCACCTCTTCCGCCCGGCAAAGCGTTACGCCCGGCAGATGCGGTGCGAGCAACGTTGACCACTGTTCAAAACTGTCGAACTCGCTGTAAAAGACCAAAATACTCATGCCGCATTCGCCTTGATCAACTCAACTACCGCATCTATTGCCAGTTCGTAACCAATCACGCCCAAGCCTGCAATCACGCCAGTGGCGGCCTTTGATACCAGCGAATGATGGCGGAACGGCTCGCGTTTCCAAATGTTACTCATGTGCGCTTCGATGATCGGGCCATCAAACATCAGCAATGCATCGAGAATCGGCACCGAAGTGTAGGTCAAACCGGCGGCGTTAATGATCAATCCGGCAGCCTGCTGACGCGCTTCCTGAATCCAGTCAACCAGCACGCCTTCGTGATTGCTTTGGCGAAATTGCAGTGTGATGTTGTGTGATGCTGCCCGGCGCTGGCAGCGTTCATCAATGCTGGCAAAGCTTTCGCTGCCGTAAGTGCCGTTCTTGTCCATGCCGTACAGATTAGCGTTCGGGCCGTTAAGAAAAAAAATCTGCTGTGTCATCTGAGCTCCTGAGTCACTGTGCAGTTGTCGCCCGAAAGGGTGACCGAATGACGATTAATGGCGATCAATGCGGGCGCGTGGCGGCCATCGCGGGATGGGCATCGAACAGGGCGAACCACGCGGCAGTCCGCGGATGGTTTGCCCGCCAGTTAAGAACATCGAAGCGAAAATCGAGATAACCGAGCGCGCAGCCGATGGCAATCAAACCCACGTCATCAGGCTGCGTACTAAAACCCGCAACCTGACACTCAATTTCGCGTAATGCCGCATGGACTTTTTTCAGCTGAGCATCAGCCCAGCCTTGCCACTGCTTTTCCAATGGGCGGGCACTGAACTCGTAACGCGCCAGCAAGGCGGCATCGATCAAACCGTCGCCTAACGCCTGGCGCGACAAACTCAACCAGCGCGCATCACCCTGTGACGGGATTAAGTCGCCCTTCGCGCGGGCATTGAGGTATTCGCAAATCACGCGGCTGTCGTACAGACATGCCCCTTGTTCGGTTCGCAGTGCGGGCACTTTGGCTAACGGATTAACGATGGCGATGCGCTCATCACGTTCAACCGGATGCGCCGCCGAATCCAGAAGCTCAATCTCATTCGTGAGCCCAAGACAATGCGCAGTCACCATCACTTTGCGCACATAGGCAGACGTGGTGGCGTAAAACAGTTGCATCATGCCAACGCTCCTTGCTGAACCACGCTCAGCAACACTTTGCCAATGTTGGCGTTGGCCTCAAGGATTCGATGTGCATCCGCCGCCTGCGCCAGCGGCAAAATTTGATGCAGCGTGGGTTTGATTTTGCCTGCTACGATCAGCGGCAGCAGATGTTTGCGGATGCACACCGCCAGGCGCGCCTTTTCAGCAGCGCTTTTGGGGCGCAACGTGGAAGAGGTCAAACTCAGTCCTTTACGCATCACCAATTGCAGATCGAGCTCGATCTTCGCGCCCTGCATAAATGACAAGCTCACATGACGTCCGCCTTGCGCTAATACGCTAAGATTGCGCGCCACGTAATCACCACCCACGTTATCCAGCACCACATCCACGCCTTGCCCTGCGGTTTCCGCTGCAATCACCGCGACAAAATCCTCTTTATGACGATCAATGGCGCGCCAGACGCCAAGCTGTTGCAGCGCCGCAATTTTGTCGGCACCGCCTGCGGTGGCCACCACACGTGCACCACAGGCGTGCGCACATTGGATGGCAAAGGTGCCAACGCCGCTGGCGGCACCGTGAATCAGTACGGTTTCACCGGGGGCTAAACGGCCCAGCTCAAACAGGTTGTGCCACACAGTAAACGCCGCTTCGGGGATGCCCGCTGCATGCGCCAAAGGCAGATTATCGGGCACCGGCAAACACAACTCAGCGCGCGCCACGCAATAGTCGGCATAACCGCCACCGTTCAGCAGCGCCATTACTGCGTCGCCGATGGCGAAACCACTAACCCCTGCACCTAATGCCACCACGTTACCTGCTACCTCCAGACCGAATACATCTGAGCTGCCCGGTGGGATTGGCATGCCGTTACGCTGCATAATGTCAGGACGATTAACGCCCGCGCTGGCGACGCGAATCAATACTTCACCCGCCGCAGGTTGTGGCACGGTACGTTCTACCACCGTTAACACCTCTGCGCCGCCCGGCTGGCGGGCAATTACCGCGTTCATCATTTCAGGCACCATCGGATTTTATCCTTGCTTAGCGGCGGTAAAGGCGCACACGCCTTCATCATCAAAGGTGATGCCCACTACGCTACCCACTGGCCAGCGGGTTAGGGATTCCAGACCCGACTGGCGCGCAAACAGCGAGGCGCTGCCGAGGGCTGGCACATCAAGATGCACATCAACGTGATCGCCCTGAAACACATGGGTGATCACCGTGGCGCTCAGGAAACAATGCGAAGAGAGCGGCCCCAATTGAATGTTTTCCGGACGCACGTACACATCGAGTCGCTCGCCAACGCTCGCCTGCACGCGTTCTGCCGGCAGACGCAGCGCGTTGCCGCCCAGCTCAAGCACCGCAGCGTGATCGCGCCCGGCATAACGTCCAGGCAAGATGTTGACGTCACCGACAAAGCCCGCCACAAAAGGATCGCGCGGCTGGCGATAGATTTCATCCGGTGTACCGATTTGACGCACATGCCCCGCTGACATCACCACCACACGATCGCTCATGCTAAGCGCTTCGCCCTGATCGTGGGTGACAAACACCGTGGTGACGCCTAACTTGCGCTGGATGGCTTTCAGTTCGACCTGCATCGATAAACGCAAATTCTTGTCCAGCGCGGAAAATGGCTCATCCAGCAACAAGACTTTTGGACGGATCACCAGCGCACGCGCCAGTGCCACACGCTGCTGTTGTCCGCCGGAGAGTTCACGCGGTTTGCGATGGCCGTAACCCGCCAGTTTGACCAACGCTAATGCTTGCTCAACGCGCTCCGCGATTTCGGCCTTTGGCACCCCGCGCATACGCAGACCATAACCCACATTTTTTTCCACCGTCATATGCGGAAACAGCGCGTAGTTCTGGAACACGATGCCGATTTCACGCTGGTAAGGGGGAATTTCCGTGACCAATTCGCCATCAATAAAAATCTCGCCGCCATCAGCTTCAGCAAAACCGGCCATCAAATTGAGCAACGTGGTTTTGCCGCAGCCCGAGGGGCCGAGCAGGGTAATAAATTCCCCTTCATCAATAGTCAGGGAAATTTTGTGCAGCGCGATAGCGTCGCCGAACTTTTTCAGCACACCGTCTAATTGCACGGCGATGTTGCTGCTTTTTACTGCGGCGCGTGGCATATCGGGTTGTGGGAATCGGGTGATTTCTGCACTAACCATGAACTCTCCAAAACAATTGGTGTGACGTTGTCACAGTAATTATTGACGCATCCATGCGGCTAAGCGCTGCAACATGGCGTCACAGGCATCCAACTGAGCGATGCTGATGAATTCGTCGGGTTTATGACCTTGCGCCATGCTGCCAGGCCCACAAATGACACTGGGAATACCGGCCTGGTGGAACAAGCCGCCTTCGGTGCCAAAGGCTACCGTGCTGAAGTCGCTGGATTGAGTGAGATAGGCGATCAATCGCGCAGCGTCACTTTGCGCATCGGTTAATAACCCGGGGTAGCCACTGATAGGATAAAAACGGATCGCGCTGTCCACTGCGACGGCCTGCATACGCGGCACCAGCTCTGATTGCGCGAAGGTGTCGATCTCAGCGGCAACGGCTTGCGCGTCATGCTGGGGCAAGGTGCGCACTTCAAAATCAAAGACGCATTCCGCGGGCACAATGTTCAATACAGTGCCGCCACGAATAATGCCGGTTTGCACCGTTGTAAAAGGGGGATCAAAACGTGTGTCATGTTGTTCAGTCTGCGCCAGGCGCTCGCCTATCGCCGTTAATTGGTGAACTAGCTTCGCAGCATATTCGATGGCATTGACACCCTGCGGGGCATAGGCAGAATGGCAAGCCGCGCCCTTCACTTCGCAGCGCACACCCAGTTTTCCCTTATGACCGAGCACCGGTTGCAATTCGGTGGGTTCACCAATCAGGCAGAGTGACGGCTTTTCCGGGCGCTGCGACAGCGCCTCCAGCAAGGTGCGCACGCCCAGGCAGCCGACCTCTTCGTCATAGGAGATTGCCAGATGCAGCGGCTGCTTTAGCGGCTGTGCCAGAAAATGGGGCACTGCCGCCAGCATGCAGGCGATGTAACCTTTCATATCAGCGGTGCCGCGCCCGTATAACTTGCCGTCACGTTCGGTGAGCGCGAACGGTGGCACGCTCCAGTTTTGTCCCTCCACCGGCACCACATCGCTGTGGCCGGAGAGCATCACGCCGCCATCGCCAGCGGGTCCAAGACGTGCATACAAATTGGCTTTACTGCGTTCCGCGTTGTGAATTAGCTCACCGCTTACACCCAAATCATTCAGGTAACGCCAGACGAAATCGATCAATGCCAGGTTGGATTCACGGCTGGTGGTGTCAAACGCCACCAGCTTTTCAAGCAGTTGTCGGCTGGTAAACATGGAAACTCCTACTCGTCGCCCGGCACGCCATAACGGGGTGCCTGCGTTGGATCGATGGCGCGCGTCACGTAATCGTTCATTTGCGGTTGATAAGCCAGCCACAGCTGGTCGAGTTTGCTAATTGGATCGCCATCCGTCCAGTCAACACGCAGATCGACAATCGGCCACACCTGATCATCAACGATCGACAAGGCAGAAGAGTGCACCGGCCCCGCTTCCCCGCCCGCCTGCATGCCCGCTTGCATCGCCGCCATTAAGCGCTCGGCTAAATGACCGGAATGCTGTTCGAAGGCGCTTACCATCGCCGGAATCACCTCAGGATTAGCCAGCAGATTGCCCGCCGCAACACAGTGATGACCGGTTTGCGCGTTATGAATGCCGAGCGTTTTATCGCCGCTAAAGCAGGCCGTTTGGCCATCGGCGGCTAACACCGTCACCTGGCGATAAGAGGAAGAGTCGTCGCTGGCGAGCCCGGCTTTGAGCGCGGCTTCTGCGCTGTCGCCTTGTTGCAGGCGATCAAGAATGCGCGGGCCTAGCGCGGGTAAGGTAATGTTCTGGGTTGATACTGCGCCCACTGCCGCGCGTAGCCATGGGCAACGTGCGCCTACCGCAATGCTGGATGAGCTAATGGCAATGCCGATTTGACCGGTTGCGTCGCAGCGTCCCACAATGGATAACGTCATCGTTTCGCGCCTCTTATTCCGCTTGCCAGTCGTCAGGAATAACCGCGATCACATCGATTTCCATCAACCATTGCGGCTGACCTAAACCGGAAATCACCAAACCGGTGGAGATCGGGAACACACCTTTCAGCCACTTGCCGACCACCTGATACACCGGCTCGCGATAGCGGGGATCAATGATGTAAGTGGTGGTTTTGACGATGTGCGATAAATCGCTGCCCGCTTCTTCCAGTAGCTGTTTAACGTTTTTCATCGCCTGTTCGGCTTGCGCGGCGGGATCGCCTAATCCTACCAGGTTGCCCGCAAAGTCGGTGCCAATCTGCCCACGGACATACACGGTATTGCCCGCGCGCACCGCCTGACAGAGATCGTTATCCAGCGCCTGATTGGGATAGGTTTCTTTGGTGTTGAATTTACGGATGCGAGTATGTGTGGTCATGCTGGCCTGCTCTGCGAAAAAGGGTTTCGCAAGGTATACCCTCCTACGCCTGGCAGCGAAAACAGCATTAACCGAGGTGTTGCTTTGAAAAATCCGAAGGAGCTAACGGTGATGATTTTTAGCATTAAATTGTGAACATCATCACCTGCCGACTAACCGGCGTTTACCGGACGTGCGTTCTGAGGTATACCACCCTCCTTATTCCCCTAACTCTCAGATAAGGATATAAAAATGTTTGCAAAGCAGTATGAGGTGGATGAAAAGCATATCGATTTTCAGGGCGTGGTCGATGGCCTTTATTATCCGTTTTATATGGAGTGGACGCGCCACGCTTATATGCGTGAAGCTTTAGGTATCGATATTGAAGAAGAGTTTAAACAGGGCAAAATTACGCTCCCGCACCGGATTGCGGTGCGGGGGGAACCCGTTTTCCCCTCAGCCTGTTAATAGAGAAATAAATTTCCACATAACATCAGTGGCTAAATGACTGGAATAAGAAACCCCAATTTTTCATCACTGATGGTGATGCGGTCCCGGCCCAACTGATTCACGCATAATTAATTCCCCGGCAAAGGTTTTGTCGTTGCGCATTTCGCCGCCATCCAGCATGGAAATCAGGCGTTCAATGGTTTCCTGAATCATCTCGGTTACCGGCATTTTCACGCTGGATAACGCCGGAATGGTAAACGGCGCCAGCGGGATATCATCGAAACCGATCACTGCCACTTGTGCAGGCACCGCAATCTGCGCGGCCGCCAGCGCTTTGAGCGCGCCCACCGCCATATCATCGTTACTGGCCACCAGCGCCGTGAAATTTCTGCCCTGGTTCAGTAACTGTTGTACCGCTGTCATGCCGTTTTGCGCCTGCCATTTTCCTTCGACCACCAGCGCATCTTCAACGGCAATGCCATGTTTGGTCAGCGCGGCATGGTAGCCCGCCAGACGTTCGCGGCCGGTCGGCGAATCCAGTGAACCGGTGATAAAGGCGATGTCGCGATGGCCCAGCGCAATCAGCTGCTCCACCGCGACGCTGCTGCTGCGCTGTTGATCCGAGTAAATGCAGTAACTGTCGTGCTGACGCAGACGGCGGTTGATCACCAATATCGGGTGTTTATGCTGCGCAATGATGCTGTCCATTTCATCGGTGGTGAGAAAACGCGGATAGATGATCACGCCATCGCAGCGCAAATCGAGCAGGAACTGAATGGCCGCACGCTCCTCTTCGGCGCTGTGTTTACCATCCACCAGCAACAACTGACGTCCCTGCTGTTCCATCAGGCGCGCAGAGTGCTGCATCAACTCGCTGAAGTAGCTGCCGGTGTAAAGGGTATTGGTGATCACTAGCCCAATGGTCTGGCTGGATTTGGTCGCCAGATTGCGCGCCAGCAAGTTAGGGCGGAAATCAGTAGCGGCAATCGCCTGATACACCTTCTCGCGTTTTTCCTGGCTGACATAGCCGTTGCCAGACAGCACACGCGACACAGTCGCTTTGGAAACGCCTGCTACTTTTGCCACCTCGATAATCGTCGCCATGATTTACTCTTTTTCCATCCTCATCGCAGCAGTGTACCTAAGCTCCGAAACAGGCGGCAATTTTTCTGCCATTACCGCATAGCCGTCCAATTAGTCAAAGCGATCAACTTCACACTTTCAACTATCGAATTTTAAATTTCTTGCCTGGATTACATTGCATCTTCATGATTTTGTGAAACCGGTTTCTCATGATGAAAAATCACGCAGAAACCGTTATACCCCTACCAAATAATCAGAGATTAAAAATCCATGGCTAAAAATTATGCGGATGTCTCGCGCGCCATCGTGGCTGCGCTCGGCGGCCTGAACAATATCGAAGCGGTGACGCACTGCATGACGCGCCTGCGTTTCGTGGTGAAAGACAGCGCCAGCATTGATAACGCCACACTGAAAGCCATTCCCGGCGTGATGGGCGTGGTGCACACCGACACGCAGTGTCAGGTGATCATTGGTAACAATGTGAACCTCGCTTATCAGGAAGTGTTGAAGCTCGGCACGCCGAACAGCGAAGGCGCCGCGCCAGTGAAACGCAAAATCACCTTGCGCAGCATCGGTGCCGGTATTCTTGATGCGCTGGTGGGCACCATGTCACCGTTGATCCCGGCGATTATTGGTGGCTCGATGGTAAAGCTGTTGGCGATGGTACTGGAGATGAGCGGCGTGCTGGAGAAAGGCTCTTCCACACTGATCATCCTCAACGTGATAGGTGACGGCGCGTTCTTCTTCCTGCCGATTATGGTGGCCGCCTCCGCCGCGCTGAAATTCAAAACCAACATGTCGCTGGCGATTGCCATCGCGGGTGTGCTGGTGCATCCCAACTTTGTCGATTTAATGGCGAAAGCCGCACAAGGCCAGGCGGTGGAATTTGCTTACATTCCAGTGACGGCGGTGAAGTACACCTACACGGTTATTCCGGCGTTAGTGATGACGTGGATTCTGTCGCATATCGAATACTGGGTTGATCGCATCACGCCTGCGGTTACCAAGAACTTCCTCAAGCCGATGCTGATTGTGCTGGTGGCCGCCCCGATTGCCATTGTGCTGATTGGACCGCTCGGCATCTGGATTGGTAGCGGCATTTCCGCGCTGGTCTACACCATTCACGGCTATCTTGGCTGGTTGTCGGTGGCGATTATGGGCGCGCTGTGGCCGCTGCTGGTGATGACCGGGATGCATCGCGTATTTACCCCCACCATCATTCAAACCATCGCCGAAACCGGCAAAGAAGGCATGGTGATGCCATCGGAGATCGGGGCCAACCTGTCGCTGGGCGGTTCTTCGCTGGCGGTGGCATTCAAGACCAAGAACCCTGAACTGCGTCAAACCGCGTTTGCAGCAGCGGCATCGGCGATTGTCGCGGGCATTTCTGAACCGGCGCTGTATGGCGTGGCGGTCAGGTTGAAACGTCCGCTGATCGCCAGCCTGATCAGCGGCTTTATCTGCGGCGCAGTGGCAGGGATTGGTGGGCTTGCCAGCCATTCAATGGCCTCACCAGGCTTGTTCACCAGCGTACAGTTTTTCGATCCCACCAATCCGATGAGCATCGTGTGGGTCGCTGGCGTGATGGTGCTGTCGGTGGTGCTCTCCTTCATTCTGACGTTGATTCTCGGCTTTGAAGATATCCCGGTCACCGAGCCCGCACAGCCAAAGCCGGTGACGGATGATGCCAAACCCGCCAACGTTAATTTATCCAAGGTGTAAATGAGGTTTTTATGTCTGAAGTGACATTTCCAGAGGGATTTTTGTGGGGCGGCGCATTAGCCGCTAATCAGTCAGAGGGGAGCTATCTGGCGGGTGGTAAAGGTTTAACCACGGTGGATATGATCCCCCACGGCGCGCATCGCATGCCGGTAAAGTTGGGCCTGGAAAAGCGCTTCGAACTGCGCAGCGATGAGTATTACCCAAGCCATGACGCCATCGATTTTTACCGTCGCTACAAAGACGATATCGCGCTGATGGCAGAAATGGGTTTTACCGTGTTTCGTACCTCGATTGCCTGGAGCCGTATTTATCCGCAAGGCGATGAATTGACGCCTAACGCGGAAGGCATCGCGTTCTATCGCAGCCTGTTTGAAGAGTGCCAGAAATATGGCATCACGCCGCTGGTGACGCTGTGCCACTTCGATGTACCGATGCATTTGGTGACCGAATACGGTTCGTGGCGCAATCGCAAAATGATCGAATTTTTCAGCCGCTATGCGCGTACCTGCTTTGAAGAATTTAACGGTCTGGTGAAGTATTGGCTGACCTTTAACGAGATCAATATCCTGCTGCACAGCCCGTTTTCCGGCGCAGGTTTGGTGTTCGAACCGGGCGAAAACCCGGAGCAGGTGAAGTATCAGGCGGCGCATCACGAGCTGGTGGCAAGCGCGCTGGTGACCAAAATCGCCCATGAAATTAACCCGGAAAACCAGGTCGGCTGCATGCTGGCGGGTGGCAACTTCTATCCGTGGTCATGTAAGCCGGAGGATGTATGGGCCGCGCTGGAGAAGGATCGCGAAAACCTGTTCTTTATCGATGTGCAGGCGCGCGGCGCTTATCCTTCGTATGCCGCGCGGGTATTCCGCGAGAAAGGCGTGGAGATTGCGATGGAAGCGGAAGATGCCGCTACGCTGCGTCACACCGTTGATTTCGTCTCCTTCAGCTATTACGCCTCACGCTGCGCCTCGGCAGAGATGAACGAGCAAAACAGCAGCGCCGCCAACGTGGTGAAATCGCTGACCAATCCGCATGTTAAACGCAGCGATTGGGGCTGGGGCATCGATCCACTCGGTCTGCGTATCACCATGAATATGATGTATGACCGCTACCAGAAGCCGCTGTTTCTGGTGGAAAACGGCCTCGGCGCGCACGATGAAATCAATGCCGACGGCGAGATTAACGACGATTATCGCATCAGCTATCTGAAAGAGCATATTCAGGCGATGGGCGAAGCGATTGCCGATGGTATCCCGCTGATCGGTTATACCACGTGGGGCTGCATCGATTTGGTGGCGGCCTCGACCGGCGAAATGAGTAAGCGTTATGGGTTTGTTTATGTCGATCGTGATGACAAAGGCAACGGCAGCCTGGAACGCATCCGCAAAAAATCATTCTGGTGGTACAAGCAAGTGATCGCCAGCAACGGGCGGAATCTGGAGGCGCTGTAAATAAGTGGTCGCCATGAATGGCTTAATGCTTGTCAGTTAAAAAGCATTTTTAGTTCTGGTGCGGGCGCTGACACGTCTGCGCCTCTGGCAAATGTGCGGTTTTCAACAACACGCATTGAAGGTTCGGAGCAGGCCGGGGGCCCAAAAGTGACCCAGGCCTGCGCGCTCGCCGCTAACATTGCTGACGACTCTAAGTGGCTGCCTGACGCTGCAAAACTTCCCTTTGACGCGGCGTGGCGGCTGGCCACGCTTGTTGCGGGAACAGATAGAGCCGAATACTGAACAGATGAAACAGCGGCGTCAGCACCCTTTCGTCGCGCTTCGCCAGTTGTTCCAGCTTCAGCAACAGTAAATCCAGCTCATCCTGCAAATCCGCATGCGGTGGGGTTTGCAGTGACTTCAGGCGGCGTTTGAGAAACAGCGCCAGCTCATGAAACATCTGTCCACTATCCAGATGATATTGCTGCAGCAGCTCTTTGTGGCGCGCGTAATAATCAAAGCTATTCACGCCCAGCCACACTTCCTTGAGCAACATGCCGGCTGAACGCATATCGGGATGCGGATCGAGCCGTAAGCGCGGCAACACCACATTCACTTTATCCAGCATCAGGCTGATAAAACGTTGCCGTCCCAGCAGTGACGAACCGTTTCGTTCGGTCTCTTTAATAAAGCGCAATAGCTCGCGCAGACCTTGTCGCACGGCGCGGCGCGCGGTCCATGATGGGCGTTTGTTACGCATGATGGCGGTGATGATTACCGCAAACATCACGCCCGCCATGGTGGCAATCGCGTTATTGATTAGCAGCACCAAATCGGGTTTTAAATGGTGGCCGAGGCCGATAAAGCCGGGGATCTGAATCGCTACGCTCAGGCCTATCATGTTGGTCGAGGGCCGCGCGATCATCAGCGCCAGAATCATCAGTCCGGGCGCGAGACAAATCATCAGCGCCTCAAACGAAGTGGCTTGCGGCAGCAGCAGCGCCACGTAAATTACGCTGATAATGATCGCCACGATTACGCCACGCACAAACAGCTTCATCGAGGTCAGCGGCGTATCCTGGCTGGCGAGCAATGAGCAGAGAATCGCCGCCATCACCGGTGCCGATGCGCCATCACGCCAGCCCGTTCCCATCCATAACAAGCAGGAACCGAAGGTGGCACAGAACGCGGTTAACGCCGAAAGCCGAATTAACCCTTTATCAAAAAAGCGGTGCGTGCGTTTGCCGCGCGCCAGTGTAGTGTCGCCCGACAGGTCGCTTACCAATCCACCAACGCTTTGATAGGCCCCGGCAATACGGACAAAATCCGCCAGCCGTTCCATTAATCCGGTAAAAAGCAGCCAGTTTTCAGTAGGCAATTCGCCGTTTTGCCAGGCGAGGTTAAGTTCAGCTTGACAAGCGCTTAACGTCTGCTGGATGCCGCTGGTTTCCCCTACCGCTTCACCATCATTGAGCCACTGTAGAAACAGCTTAAAGGTTTGCGCCACGTTTTCCGGAAAGGCGATTTGCAGTATCGAGAGCCGCTGCAGGCGCATCTCGATAGCCGTCAGCGTCGGGATCAAATAGGAGAGATGTTGATACTGCACGCTAACCAGGCGAATCAGTCTCCGTGCGGCGTCACCTTCATAAACGCAGTGGGTGATCAGCACTTCCACCTGCTGCGGATGCGTTGCCATGCGAATCAGAATATCGTCACGCTCGGGCGAACTGTCGCTGGGAATGCCGGAAAGCAAATCGCTGCACAGTTTGCGCGCGTTGAGATACCAATGGCTTACGCTCTGCTCCAGCAGACTGCGCATCGATACCGGAAACAACAGCGCATGCACAAGGCTGCTGCAGACGATGCCTAGCGTGATCTCTTCTATACGCGAAATCACCGTGCTGGTGATCGACAGCGGCGTGGTGACTTCCGGAAAACCCATGATCGCCGCGCTGTAACCGGCCAGCATAAACACGTAACTCTTCGGCGTGCGGTCGTGCAGTGAAAGATAGAGGCAAACGCTGACCCATAACGAAATGCTGAAACAGAACAGCAGCGGATGCTGCACGGTCGGCGGAAAGATAAAGAAGACGAATACGCCGCCCAATAGTGTCCCCAGCAGACGGAACACCGATTTGGAAATGGTTGAGGCGGAATAGAGCTGTGACGCGAGCAATACCGTGGTCACCGCCCACGCCGGTTTATCCAGATTCAGTTCGAGTGCGAAATAAAGTGCCAGAAAGGCGGCCAGACAGGTTTTTACAGCAAAAAAAAAGGCGTTTTTTGAAAACCACTGCATGACACGGTGACCAGGATGTACTGAATGTTGCGTATCCTGCCAGAATGTGAAAAAGCCTCACCTCGATAAATATGTCGAATTATTTCGTAATCGAAAACCATGTTCATCGCGCGGTTTGCACGTGGCGCAGATGCGTAAGCACGGCTAATGAAAATCCACGTTAAAGATGCGGTTTTGTCGCTAATTTATCCGGCATCAGCGATTTAAGCCGTTTTAACGCGTAGCAGTTATCAGGCCGATAAATGTGTGCTGGATCACACTTTGGTGAAGTGCGCCCTTTTTGGTCGTTTATCCATAAAATAATTTCGCGCAATGCCGTCTACAAATATCGCAGAAATTTGTGGAATGCTCGGGTGAGCATTTTGCGAGAAAAGTCGCCATGAATATCGGCCCTACGAACTGTAGGTACATTTTTAACCGTAGCGGTGCTACTATTTGCGCGCTGAATAATGCGAAGAACTCTCGGGAACGCAGTATGTTACGTAAACATCAACTTCATCGGGAAGCCGACGTCCTGCTCTCCCTGCTCCATATCTGCAAAATCGTCGTAACTGCCCTATTTCTGCTGCTGTTTATTTCTCGCTCAGCAATTGCTGAAATAAAAGACGATAAAGCCAATCGCATTGTCAGCGGTATTATTAGTTTTACCCATTGGCCGGGTTTAACCGGCGCGCCACAACTCTGCGTATTTTCCTCCGCGCAACATCTCTCATTGCCACAAAATAGTGTGCCTTCAGCCGTTCCGTTTAGCGTGGTTTATCTCTCCAGCGAAAGTGAACTGGCAACGCAGCATTGCGATGCGGTCTATTTTGGCGATCAGACGCCGCAACAACAGGTTGAACTTTTTAATCACCTCAAAGGTAAGGCGGTATTAACCCTCGCTGAAAACAATGCGGAATGTACCATTGGCGCCGCCTTCTGCCTGATTTTTAAACCCGACCACACGCTGTTCTCAGTCAACCTTGATTCGCTTGCCAGGAGCGGCGTCAAGGTGAGTCCGGACGTACTGTTGCTGTCCCGCAATGGAAGCAAATAAGATGAAAATAGAAAATTCACTAAATGACAAATCATCGATTCGTAACAAGCTGCGCAAGATTAGCACCATCAACTCTGCGGTGATTTTATTGCTGTGCTGGCTGCTACTCTCGTCGACTTCCCTGCTGTTTATTAAAAGCTACGAGAAAAGAAATCTGGAATTAATTGCCGCCACGCTCAGCACCACGCTGACGGCCGCCACGGTATTTGAAGACAGCTACGACGCGCATAATAAAATCGCGCGCCTAGGCAATGAAGGCATGTTCGATTCCGCCAAACTGGTGACTGACGATCACACTGTTTTAGTTGACTGGCATGATCGACAAGAACAGACCGGCTGGTATCCGCGATTATTGCGTGAGTGGATTTATCTTAAACCGCTCAGCGTTAATATTAACCACTCGGAAGCCAATGTCGGTACGCTGACGCTGGAAGGCACCGTTACCGGTGCGGCCGATTTCATCCGTTATTCGCTGATGATTCTGACCAGCGGCATGCTGTGCGTGTTAATCATCTCCTTCCTGCTGAGTGAATTTCTCCATCGCGGCATACTTGCCTCGCTACGTAATATCACCAGCTCGATCCACTACGTGATCCATTCCGGTGATTTTTCCTTACGTATCCCGGAAAGCCCGACGCGCGAGTTTCAGCTGTTTTCCAATGACCTCAACTCGTTGCTGACAGAGATGCAGACGCTGCAGGCTTCTCTGATCCGCGATAATCGCACGCTGGCCGCCAAAGCGCTGGAAGACCCGCTAACCGGCCTCGCCAATCGCGCCGCCTTTGTGGCGCGTTTAACCCAACTGCTCGATCAGCAACTGGCGAAAGAGCGCTTTGCTTTGCTGTTTCTCGATGGCGATCGCTTTAAAAGCATCAATGATAACTGGGGCCATGCCGCCGGTGATGAAGTACTTAAAGCGATTGGTTCGCGCCTTTCCGCATTGGCATATAAACAGGATTTAGTCGCGCGTTTAGGCGGCGATGAGTTCGCCATGCTGGTGAGCAGCCGCGCCAACGAGGCGCAATTGCAGTTGCTGATGCAGGATATTAATGAAGCCATCAGCCAGAAAATAGTTATTGCTGAATGCACTCCGATTTCCACCTCGGTGACCATTGGCTACGCCTGGTCGCAGCACGGCGATACGGTTGAGTCGATTCTGGAACGCGCAGATACGAACATGTACAAAAATAAGGGAAAGAGTAAGGTGCGGAGATGAAGATGAAAATTTTCCTGATGGTGTGTGTGCTGGCGCTGGTCGGTTGCCAGGCAAAGGGACGTTTCAGCGATGAACAGATCGCGGCGATGCGTAATGCCGGTTTCAGCCAAAATAGCGAAGGTTGGGGATTAGGTTTGTCGGACAAAATTCTGTTTGGCGTTAACGAATCTGAACTCACTCCCGCCAGTAAAAACACCATTCAGACAATGGCGAAAAATCTGGCGACGACCGGCATTAAGCATGTGCGTATTGATGGTCATACCGATAATTACGGCAAAGCGGATTACAACCAGCAGCTGTCGTTGAAAAGAGCCAACGCCGTTGCGACACAATGGGCGCAAGGCGCAGCAATTCCGCGCGAAAATATCGTTACGCGCGGCTTAGGAATGAGCGCGCCGATTGCCAGCAATAATAACCCGCAGGGCCGTGCGCAAAACCGCCGCGTGGCGATTGTGATTACGGCGCCGTGATGATCTGGCGCTCGACTGCATAATCGTACAAACGGTCGCGCGCTAAATTTTTCATTTTCACTTCGCACATAATATCGAAGGCATCAAACGACAGCGCCCAATCATTTAAGCTTTGATTGAAGTAATAATCGGCATGGGCGCGAAGTTTGGTTTTCGACACCGCTAAATCCTGCTGATCCGGGAAACCGTGATCGGGAATCAAACCTTCCTGCGCAATCGAATAGTGCAAAACTGGCCGCACACCGCGCCACGACGCTTTTATCAGCGCGATGCGCGCATCATCAGCCTGAATATAGTGATTCTCTTTCACCCAATGATGGTGAATATCCAGCACTACCGGACACAACTCACGCGCCTGCAACACATCGTCCAGCGAACAGGATATTTCATCATTTTCCACCGTCAGCATATTGCGCGCTTCAGGGGTGAGCCGCAGAAACGCGGCGCGGAATCCCTCAAAGCCCTTTTTGCCGTTCATATGGATGTTGATTTTGAAATCCTGAAACTGTCGGCCATAACCCATTAATACCGCACAGGTAGCGTGATACTCCACATCCTCAATCGCGCGATCGACCACGCCGTCATTATCGGAGGCCAGCACCGTATATTGGCCGGGGTGGAATGAAAGCCGAATATTATTAGCGCGCGCCAGCTCGCCGCAGCGGCGCAGTAACGGCGTAAGATCGGGCAAGAATTCACCGTACAGCTGAGTCGCTTGCGGCACCGTGTAAAGCGGCAATAGATCGCTGCCGATGCGCATCATGCGCAGCGCGTCAGGCTGCGTGGCCAGCTTTTCAAGCGTGAGAGTGAGATTTTGCAGATTGTTTTGCGCCAGCTGGTTCAGCAGCGTGATGCGTGATTCATCATCGAGGCCGAGAAAGCGCGTGCGGGTGGTGCTTTTGAAGGGATACGGCTGTTTAGCCTGTTGATCCAGATACTTACAAGCAAAGCCTAATTTCATTTCATCCCCCGTTTAATCAGCGTGAAAGTGTAGCTGCGATCGGAGAAAGTGCCAGGTGCGCATCGAGGCGCACCTGGCTGAGATCACACGTCCGGGAAGGTCATATTGCTGCCCGGCGCTTCACGATGCAGGTGGATAAAGTTCAGGTGACGTTCGTACTGATCGAGAATATCGATGATCACCTGCTCTTTGTTGTAGTCCATCAAATCATTGCCCTGGCTGCCTTCCAGCAAGAAGGTTTCCAGGCGGTAATAGGTCGATTTACCGCTACGTGCGCGATAGGTAAAGCCCGGTACCGAATACTGCTGTGGCCAGATTTGATAAACGAAATCCTGCTCCTCGCCCAGCAACACGCGCAGATCAAGGTGGCCCAGCGGCTGCCCCTCTTCTGGCTCGGCACGCTCCAGTGATACACGTCCACCGCGCAGCTCCAGCTCTTTCGCCACATCCTGCATCGCCGGGAACAGCACCTCTTCCATCATCTTCTGCGTATAGCGCGTGCCCGGATAGTTCATCAGACGCGACAGGCGCTTCTTCCAACTCAGGCGATCGTTACTGGCTGAAATGTACGGCGCAGTGTCGCGGCTGGCGCTGGCGCGGCGGTGATCTTCCACCTTCAGCGATTTATACAGCCCGGCCATCACAAAGAAGATTACAAAGCTAAACGGTAAGCCCATGATCACCGTGGCGTTCTGCAAGGCAGAAATCCCGTTGGTCATCAGCATGCCCATCGTTAGCACACCAATCGCAATCGACCAGAAGATACGCAGCCAGTTCGGTGCATCGCTGTTGATGTCTTTCAGCTTCGAGGTGAAGTTACCCAGCACCAGCGAACCGGAATCCGCCGACGTCACGTAGAACAGCATGCCGGTGATGGTGGCCACCGAAGCACTGAATTTAAACGCCGGATACTGCGCCAGCAGGCTATAGAAGCCGCGTTCGGCATGCGCCATCACTTCCTGCGCAAAGCCGGCATCGCCGTGAATGATTTCATACAGCGCCGCGTTACCAAACACCGACAGCCACAGCAGCGTAAAGGTGAACGGAATAATCAGCGTACCCAACACGAACTCACGAATGGTACGACCGCGCGAAATACGTGCGAGGAACAGACCGACAAAGGGCGACCAGGCAACCCACCACGCCCAGAAGAACAGCGTCCAGCTATTCATCCACTCGCGTGGCTGATCGAAGGCAAAGGTATTCAACGTCATGCCCATAAAGCGATTGACGTAATCACCTACGTTCAGCACCAGCGCGTTGAGCAGGAAATCGGTCTTGCCCATAAACAGCACGAAGAGAATTAAGCCCAGCGCCAGCGCGACGTTCAGCTCAGAAAGAATACGGATGCCTTTATCCACGCCGGATGTTACTGAGATGGTGGCGATGATCACCGACAGCACAATCAGCGCGGCCTGCGCCGTGAAACCTTCCGGCACATCGAACAGCACGTTGAGGCCGTAGTTCAACTGCACCACACCAATCCCCAACGTGGTGGCGATTCCAAAGATGGTGCCGATCACCGCGGCGATATCCACCGTGTGACCAATAGGGCCATTAATGCGTTTGCCGAAAATCGGATAGAGCGCCGAACGGATGGTGAGCGGCAGATTGTAGCGATAGCTGAAGTAGCCGAGCGCTATGCCCATTAATGCGTACATCGACCAGCCGGTGACACCGTAGTGGAACAGCGTCCACACCATCGCCTGACGCGCGGCTTCCATGGTCTGCCCTGCACCTTCTGGCGGCTGCATGTATTGGGTTACCGGCTCGGCAACCGAGAAGAACATCAGGTCAATACCTATGCCAGCGGCAAACAGCATCGCCGACCAGCTCAGTAAGCTGAACTCGGGTTTAGATTGCTCCGGCCCCAGCTTGATGGCGCCGTAGCGCGAACACGCCATATAGATGACGAACACGATGTACAGCGTGGCAGCGAGCATGTAGTACCAGCCAAACGTGGAGGTGACCCAGTTAACGGCGGTCAGAAGCCAGCTGGCAGCGAGTTCGCTGTAAAAAATCGTGACAAGTGAAAATGTCAGAATCAGTCCGGCGGAGGTGTAAAACACCACAGGATTGATTCTGTCTTTTTCACTGGCAGGTGGATTAATCATCGATTACCTCTGGTTAATTTCCTGTAGTACGTGCCAAAGAAGCTCGCGGAGATCGCCATTAACGGCATCCCGACGAGGCAAAATGCGGTTTTCGTGGGATGCGCGTGCATACGCATCCGCTGAGTCCCTTCGATTCCCCGCTTCGTTTTTGTAACAATCCAAGCACAGCATCCTAACAAATTTCTTTTTTATATTGAACGTGCAATCAAAAAAAGTTTTAATAGTGTTCTAAGATTGAAGTGGAGCTGGAGTGTTATGCCAAAGGTGGGAATGCAGCCGATACGTCGTCGGCAACTGATTGATGCGACCCTGAGCACCATCAACGAAGTCGGGATCAACGATGCCACCATTGCGCAGATTGCGCGACGTGCTGGCGTATCGACAGGCATCATTAGCCACTACTTCAAAGACAAGAACGGTCTGCTGGAAGCCACGATGCGTGACGTAACACGTCAGCTACGTGATGCGGTAGCAGCAAGGTTAAAACCGCTGGCAGACGCCACAACGGAAGCGCGCCTGCTGGCGATTGTGGAAGGCAACTTTGATGATTCTCAGGTGCACAGCGCCGCAATGAAAGCCTGGCTGGATTTCTGGGCCAGCAGCATGCATCAGCCACAGTTGGGCCGCTTAGAACGCGTGAGCAGCCGGCGCCTGTTTTCCACATTGGCCGCCGAGTTTCGTCGCGTTATCCCGCGCGAAAAGGCGCGTCTGGCGGCACATGGCCTCGCGTCATTGATTGATGGCCTGTGGCTGCGCGCGGCGCTCAGCGGCAAACCGTTCGATTTGGCTATCGCCAGACAGCTCACCACCCAATTCATTCGTCAGCAATTGGCTGACCAGAATCACTGAGGAAGGAGAAATCATGTCCCGATTCACCGAGCAACACCTTTATATTGATGGCGCATTGGTTCCCGCTGCGGCAGGTAAAACATTCCAGACCATCAACCCGGCGAACGGCGAAGTGCTGGCCGACGTGCATGAAGCGGAACGCGCAGATGTTGATCGCGCTGTTGCCGCCGCGAAAAAAGGCCAGAAAATCTGGGCGGCGATGACCGCGATGGAACGTTCGCGCATTTTGCGTTGTGCGGTCGATATTCTGCGTGAGCGCAATGACGAACTGGCCGCGCTGGAAACCCTCGACACCGGCAAACCGCTGAGCGAAACCCAATACGTGGACATCGTCACCGGTGCCGACGTGCTCGAGTACTACGCGGGCTTGATTCCTTCTCTGGAAGGCCAGCAGATCCCGCTGCGCGATACCTCGTTCGTTTACACCCGCCGCGAACCGCTGGGCGTGGTAGCCGGGATCGGCGCGTGGAACTATCCGATTCAGATCGCGCTGTGGAAATCCGCGCCAGCATTGGCCGCCGGTAACGCGATGATCTTCAAACCCAGCGAAGTCACGCCGCTGACCGCGCTGAAACTGGCGGAAATCTATACTGAAGCGGGCGTGCCGAACGGCGTGTTCAACGTGTTAAACGGTCGCGGCGCGGTCACCGGCCAGCTGCTTACCGATCATCCGGGCATCGATAAAGTCTCCTTCACCGGCGGCGTTGCCAGCGGTAAGAAAGTGATGGCCAATGCGGCCGGTTCGACGCTGAAAGATGTCACCATGGAGCTGGGCGGCAAATCTCCGCTGATCATTTTCGATGACGCTGACCTCGATCTCGCCGCTGACATCGCGATGATGGCGAACTTCTACAGCTCGGGCCAGGTTTGCACCAACGGCACGCGCGTGTTTATCCCGGCTAATTTGCAAGCGGCGTTTGAAGCCAAAATCGCTGAGCGCGTGGCGCGTATTAAGGCCGGCGATCTCAACCATCCAGATACCAACTTCGGTCCGCTGGTGAGCTTCGCGCATCGCGACAACGTGATGCGCTTTATTGAATCCGGCATCAGCGAAGGTGCGCGCCTGCTGTGCGGCGGTAAACGTCTGAGCGGTGCGGCTTTCGATAACGGCGCATGGGTGGAACCGACCGTGTTCACCGACTGCCGCGATGAGATGACCATTGTGCGTGAAGAGATCTTCGGGCCAGTGATGTCGATTCTGACTTATGAAAGCGAAGAAGAAGTGGTTCGCCGCGCCAACGCCACCGAATTTGGCCTGGCGGCCGGTGTGGTAACCCAGGATCTTAACCGCGCGCACCGCGTAATTCACCAGATTGAAGCGGGCATTTGCTGGATCAATACCTGGGGCGAATCTGACGCCGCAATGCCGGTGGGCGGTTACAAACATTCGGGTGTGGGCCGTGAAAATGGCCTGATGACGCTGCAAAACTACACGCAGGTGAAATCTGTGCAGCTCGAAATGACCCGTTTTCAGTCCGTATTTTAATTTTGGCTTTTAACCTGAGGAACGACTAATGGAATTTGATTACATCATTATCGGAGCCGGATCCGCAGGGAACGTTTTGGCAACAAGACTGACCGAAGATAGCAGCGTCAATGTGCTGCTTTTAGAAGCGGGCGGCCCAGATTACCGCTTCGACTTCCGCACGCAGATGCCCGCGGCGCTGGCGTTCCCGCTGCAGGGAAAACGCTACAACTGGGCGTACGAAACCGAACCTGAGCCGTACATGAACAACCGCCGCATGGAGTGCGGGCGCGGTAAAGGCTTGGGCGGATCGTCGCTGATCAACGGCATGTGTTACATCCGTGGTAACGCGATGGACCTCGATAACTGGGCCAGGGAGCCTGGCCTGGAAAACTGGAGCTACCTGAACTGCCTGCCCTACTATCGCAAATCAGAAACGCGCGATATCGGTGCCAATGATTATCACGGCGGCGAAGGTCCGGTGAGCATTACCACCTGTAAACCTGGAAACAATCCGCTGTTTGCGGCGATGATTGAAGCGGGCGTGCAGGCAGGTTATCCGCGCACTGATGACCTGAATGGCTATCAGCAGGAAGGTTTCGGGCCAATGGATCGCTTTGTGACGCCGAAAGGTCGCCGCTCCAGCACCGCGCGCGGTTATCTCGATACCGCGAAAACCCGTCCGAACCTGAAAATCGTCACCCATGCGACCACCGACCGCATTCTGTTTGAAGGTAAACGCGCGGTTGGCGTGCAGTATCTGCTGGGTTCCAGCAATACCTCGCACCAGGCGCATGCACGTCGTGAAGTGCTGCTGTGCGCCGGAGCCATCGCCTCGCCGCAGATTCTGCAGCGTTCCGGGGTCGGATCCGCTGAACTGCTGAAACAGTTCGATATCCCGCTCGTGCATGATTTGCCGGGCGTGGGTGAGAACTTGCAGGATCACCTCGAAATGTACCTGCAATATGAGTGCAAAGAGCCAGTTTCGCTCTACCCGGCCTTGAAGTGGTGGAACCAGCCGAAAATCGGTGCGGAGTGGCTGTTTAATGGCACCGGCGTCGGCGCCAGCAACCACTTTGAAGGCGGCGGCTTTATCCGCAGCCGTGAAGAGTTCAGCTGGCCGAATATTCAGTATCACTTCCTGCCGGTGGCGATTAACTACAACGGCTCGAACGCGGTGGAAGCGCACGGCTTCCAGTGCCACGTTGGTTCGATGCGCTCACCGAGCCGCGGTCATGTGCGCCTGAAATCACGCGATCCGCGTCGCCATCCAGCGATTCTGTTCAACTACATGTCACATGAGCAGGATTGGCAGGAGTTCCGCGATGCGATTCGTATTACGCGCCAGATCATCAACCAGCCGGCGCTGGATAAATATCGCGGTAAAGAGATCAGCCCTGGCCTGGATTGCCAGACCGATGAGCAGTTAGATGAGTTTGTGCGAAATCACGGCGAAACGGCTTATCACCCGTGCGGCACCTGTAAAATGGGTAACGACGAGATGTCTGTCGTCGATGGTGAAGGCCGCGTTCACGGCGTTGAAGCCCTGCGCGTGGTAGATGCTTCAATCATGCCGCTGATCATCACCGGTAACCTGAACGCGACGACCATCATGATCGGCGAGAAAATCGCAGATAACATTCGTGGTCGACAGCCGCTGCCGCGCAGCGAAGCGGATTACTTTGTTGCCGGTGATAAACCGGTCCGCGCTGAACCGATGCGTGGTTGAGGTTGATTTGGGGGCGACGTTGGTCGCCCTTTTCTTTGGTGGCTAGCTAGCCCAATCCTGAAGATCTAAATCAACTACCCGAGCGAATTCCCGAGTATTGTTAGGGACTAAAATTGTGCCTGCCGCAATGGCATGTCTGGCGATCTCCGCATCATTAGCACCAATCGAAGTACCAGACGCAGCCAAGGCCATTGTCACTTTCGTCGTAGCATCTATAGCCGCGCTTCACTGTCACTACGACAACCGCACTGCTGCCAGGTTCACGATTAAGAAAACAATTAAAAGTATGTTGTAACTACAAACCCTAATGCTTTTCCCGTCGCATTTGTTCATACATAGCAACGCCCTTTTCATCTTTTCTGCTGATTTTTCTGCTTCAATAAATCTCCAATTTCATGAGGAGCTGCCATGGAGCGCCGCCATTTTTTGTCGTATCTCACTCTTTCCACGCTGACAGTGCGCAGCGGGCTAATCTGGGCTGCTTCTAAACACGTAACAACCCACATCTTGCCGCTATGGCCAGATTTACCGCCGGGCGGTGGCGGTCCTGCTGGCGCTCTGGTGATTTCAGCTAAAGGCGCGCAGCGTAATATCGTGCAGCCCACACTCACCTTATTAACGCCGCCCTCGCCTAATGGTCGCGCGGTATTGATTGCCGCAGGTGGCGGCTATTCGCGCATTGAAATGGGTAAAGAAGCCTGGCCTGCCGCAGCCTGGCTGACGGCGCGCGGATATACCGTTTATGTGCTGAGTTATCGTTTACCGCATGAAGGCTGGAAAGATGGTGCGATGGTTTCACTGCAGGATGCACAGCGCGCGCTGCGCCTGGTGCGGCAACGGGAAAAATATCTCAGCGTGTTAGGCTTTTCCGCTGGCGGTCATCTGCTCGGTATGGCGGTCACGCGAGCAGATTTTCGATCTTATAGGGCAACCGATGCCCTGGATAACCTGCCCGCCACGGCCGATCGCGCGGCGCTGATCTATCCCATCATCACGCTGGAAGCGCCTTACACCCACACTTCAACCCACAAAATGCTGGTTGGTAACCACGCGCCCGCCAGTGAAAACGCCGCATGGTCAGTGCAGGAGTTTGTCAATCCGCAATCGCCGCCCTTCTTTCTGGTGCAGGCAGAGGACGATCCGATCTCCGATCCGCATAACACGCTGATTATGGCTGACGCCTGTAAGCGTGAGCATGTGCCGGTTGAGATGCATCGCTACAGCAGCGGCGGACATGGATTTGGTATGGGCAGGCCTGGCACGCCGACCATGGCGTGGCCAGAGCACTACGAAAAGTGGTTAAAGAGCTAATCCACCTCAACCGTTTGCTTGCTAATTAATCCCGCCAGCAAGGTCTGCGAACTGGCTACGGCACCAAAAATTCCGCCCTGCATATGGATCATGCTAAGCGCCGCTTCGTGGTGTTTCAGCTCCGTCGCCGCGCAGCAATCTGACAACACCAAACACTCAAAACCGCGATCGTTAGCCTCGCGCAGCGTGGTGTGGACGCAGACATCCGTGGTGATGCCGCTGATGATCAGATTGCGAATACCGCGGCTGCGCAGAATCAGTTCGAGATCGGTAGCGTAAAACGAGCCTTTGCCCGGTTTATCGATGATGACTTCTCCCGGCAATGGCGCCAGTTCCGGGATAATTTCCCAGCCCGGTTCACCGCGCACCAGAATGCGCCCGCACGGACCGGGCGCGCCGATTTCCGCCTGCATGCGCCTGGATCGCCAACGCTTATTTGCGGGCAGATCACTTAAATCCGGCCGATGCCCTTCGCGCGTATGGATGATCGGGAAGCCCAACTCGCGCATCGTTGCCAGCACCTGCTGCAGCGGCTTGATAGGCGCGCGCGTTAAGGCAATATCGTAGCCCATGCTATCGACGTAACCGCCCTTACCGCAGAAATCGGTTTGCATATCGATAACGATCAGTGCGGTATCCTGCGGGCTGCAGCGACCGTCATACGGCCACGAGTAAGGGGTTGAATCAATGGCGTAATCAGGCATTTTTTTCCTCCATCACAGTTACTGTGCTTTCACCTTTTAGTTTCACAATCAGCGTATAGCTGGCGGCAGCAGTCACCAGGCCAATCACCGCTTCACCGAACTGTGGGAAGGCGATGTGCGCAATCACCGCACACAAGCTACCAATCGCCCAGGCGGCAAAGGCGCTGCCGCGCATACGGCGCAATTGGCGCTGTTCGCTGATTTTGGCCATGAAGATCAAATCAACAATCATCACTGCGCCAAACGGCGGCACCACGATGCCGAGCAAACTCAGCCATTCGAGGAAATAGGACCAGACGCCAGCCAGCGCCAGCGCCCCGCCAATCAAGCCAAGGATCACCGTCCACAAACGCATTTTGCTGCTGAACAGATGACTAAAGCCGACTGCGCCGTTATACAGGCAGTGCGTACACACCGAACCGAGATTGATAAACACAAACAGGAAGGCAATCACCGACAGCAGCATGCCGTGCCCCATTAGCATAGGCAGGAAGTTGCCGCCGTTACTCGCCGGATCAACCGCCGCGCCCACCGCCACAATCACCACGCCAAATAGATAAGAGATAACGTTCGCCACCGGGAACGCTGAGAACGCGGCAATCACCGCCGATTTACCGTCTTTTGACCAGCGGGTGAAATCTGCCGTCATGGTGCCTGAATCGGCGAAACCGGCCACCACCATGGTGACGGCGGTGCCCATGCTCATCGCGCCCACTGCGCTGCTGCTGCCGGTAAACTGCGTGATGGTGCTGAAATCGTGATCCTTACTGATCAGCCA
The DNA here is from genome assembly GCF_002858935.1 of Pantoea endophytica. Classification (GTDB taxonomy): domain Bacteria; phylum Pseudomonadota; class Gammaproteobacteria; order Enterobacterales; family Enterobacteriaceae; genus Pantoea; species Pantoea leporis. The sequence continues at coordinate 660,524 of NZ_PJRT01000005.1, forward strand.
CAGCGCCACCAATCCCAACACCACGAACAGCGGCGCAGCGATCATGCCGAGCACGGACAATGCGCGCACGCCGAGGAAGGTGATGCCGGTATACAGCACCATGGCAAACGCCGTCACCGCCAGTGCATTCCAGCCAAAGGTTTGATTAATCACCGTGCCGGTTAACCCGGCCTGGAAGGCGTACCAACCGATCACTACAGTAGAAAGGAAGCCCGAAACCAAAATGTAGCCTTTGGTGCCAAAGGTCCGTTTCGCCTGCAGCGCGAAGTTCATGCCGGTATTACCGGCGAACCAGCTCAGCGCACCCACATAGGCAAACAGCACCAGATTTCCCAGCAGAATGGCAATCAGCGCCGGCCAGAAGCCGAGATGCCAGGTAATGATGCCGCCAAATAGCGCATTAGTGAGGATCATCGGGAAACCAAACCACACCGCCGACACCGAACCCGTCGAGTGGCGATGGCTGAGCGGAACCGGTTCATGCTCGAACTCCTGCTCTAAAGCTGGTGAATTTTTGTTAGTCATGGGCAACTCCGATTGAAACAGGTGTGATGTGATTCCAGGGTTGTATGCGCTCGAACGCGGCACTCGCCGCCAGCACCAGGCCATCGTCCAGATGACGACCCACGATTTGCATGCCAATCGGCAATCCGCTGGCGGTAAAGCCCGCAGGAACAGACGCCGCCGGTTGGCCGGTGAAATTGAACGGGAAGCAGAATGAGAGCCAGTGATCGCTGCGCACCATGCGGCCATCGATGATCTCGGGTCCCTGCATATTGAGCGGGAACGGCGGCACCGCCAGCGTCGGCGACAGCAGCAGATCGTAATGCTGCATAAAGCGCCACATCTGGTTACACAGCTTTTTGCGTGTGGTATTGGCGTCGGTAAAGGTTTCAGCGCGCCAGTCGCGTTGCAGCATGGCGCTGAGATGCGGTGACATGCGTGCACCCAGTTCAGCTTGCATGTGACGCATGCCGGTGAGATCGCTCTCAAAAGCCACCAGCGCGGCAAAGGTGGCACCTTCATCGGCGATACCGGGATCGACTTCATCCAGTTCAGCGCCGAGCTCACGGGCAAAACGACGCGCGGCTTGCGTGACAATGTCACGCACTTCGTGATCAACGGCGATGTAGCCGAAATCCGCGCTGAAAGCGATGCGCAGACCGCTCAGCGGCTTTTCCAGTGAGGCCAGCCAATCCACGTCGTTGCAGGGAATCGAGTGGCGATCGCGCATATCTGGCCCCGCCATCACCGACATCATCAGCGCGCTGTCGCGCACCGAACGCGTCATCGGGCCGATATGCTCCAGCGACTCCCAGCTGGAAACGCCGGGATAACGCTCGTCGCGACAGCCCGGCCATAAGGGTACGCGCCCCATCGACGCTTTCAGGCCAAACACGCCGCAGTGCGCGGCGGGGATTCTTACCGAACCGCCGCCATCGCTGCCCAGCGCAATCGGACACAAGCGCGCCGCCAATGCCGCTCCGGAACCGGCGCTCGATCCGCCCGGCGTTTTAGAGAGATCCCACGGATTACGCGGTGATGGAAACAGTGGATTGTGCCCAACGCCGCTATAGCCAAACTCCGGTGCGGTGGTTTTCCCCAGCAGCACCGCATCGGCCGCCAGCAGGCGCTCAACGGTGATGTCATCTTCTTCCGGGACAAAATCAGCGTAGGCATGCGATCCAGAAGTGGTTTTCACGCCTGCGGTACAAATCAGGTCTTTCACCACCAGCGGAACGCCCGCCAGCGCCCCCAGCGTTTCGCCGCGCGCGCGTTTTGCATCAACAGCGGCCGCCTGTTGCAGCGCCAGCTTTGGCGTAGCGGTACAAAACGCCTGAATCTGCGGCTCGCGCTGCTCCATGCGATTGATGGCCGCTTGCGTCACTTCCTGCGCCGAAACGTCTCCGCCGCGGATTAACGCCGCCAGCGTAGTGGCATCTTCATCCAACAGTGCATCAAACATGCGAATACTCCCGATTTATCACTTATCGGAAACGTTGCAGTTTGCGTGCCAGAAAATTCCATAAACGAGGGCGCTAGCGGCCAGGCCAGATGGGATACGCTCTTGGATACAAGATCGAATACTTATGTTTCTTTACAATGCAGCGATTGCGATAGGAAGCACGAAAATGGCGCAGTCTTGCGCCACAATGAAGAGCGGCTTAATCGGCCGCAGGAATTAACGCATCCACAACCTGTTTGATCACTTCCACCACACGTTTGACGTGCAGCGGGATAAAGCGCGCATCGGGGAATACCGCGTAGAGAAAACGGTCTGGCAGACGATATTGTGGCAAGATGCGTACCAGCGAACCTGATTTTAATGCCTCCTGCACCAGTGGTAACTGCATGCCCCCGACGCCGATGTCCGCCTGCAGCGCCTGCAACAACCCTTCGCTGCTGTTGGCGCGAAACACGGTATTCACGGTTAGCGCGACGGTTTCCTGGTTGGATATCAGACGCAGCGGTGCCTGTTTGTCGATACCGCTAAAGCGAACATGCGGATGCGCGGCCAGCTCTGCCAGCGAGGTAATCGGTGTTGCGCGTACCCGCTCAGGCGCAGCAAACAGCGGCGTTTCAATACGCGCCAGTAATCTCGCCGGAAACATCTCCGGCGGCATTTCACTGAGGCGCAACGCGATATCCACGCCTTCACTCACCAGTTCGGACACGCGATCGTCGAGCGCGATGGTCAGATGCAGTTCTGGGTTCGCGCGTTGCAGCGCCAGCAAAGGCGGCAGCAATCGCTGGCCTAATCCGCTGGGTAATTGGATATGCACGCTGCCTTGCAGCGCTTGCTGTGCCGGCCGCAACTGACTTTCAAGATCCTGCATCGCGGCCAGTAGCGGCTGCATCTGCTGTAAGTATCGCTTGCCCTGCTCGGTCAATTTCATCGCGCGCGTGGTGCGGTGCAACAACACGATGCCGAGTTCCTCCTCCAGCGCCGCGATTTGCTGGCTCACGGCGGATTGCTTCATCCCGCTCAGGCGCGCTGCTGCCGAAAACGATCCGGCTTCCGCCACGCGAATGAAGGTATTGATGGCATTGAGTTTATTATTCATTTAATGATTTTTCTGATAAGTGGCATCTGGATAGTGGGATATCAGCAATAAAAATAATAGATAACACTGTGCCTGTCTTGTTCACAGGAGAATCATCATGTCGCAAACACATCACGTCGCGCTGGTCGCGGGCGCAACCGGCATTGTCGGCAGTGAGTTGGTAAAAACGCTGCGTCAGCAGGATTGGCAGGTGATCGGCCTGACGCGCCAGCCTGCAATCTCAACGCAGAATATCCCTTTCATCCATGTCGATCTGCTGGATGCGCAGCACAGTGCACAGGCGCTGGCCCCGCTCAATCAGGTCACGCATATTTTCTACAGCGCCTGGCTGAATGCAGCCAACTGGCGTGAAATGGTCGAACCCAACGTGACCATGCTGCGCAATCTGGTGGTTAACATCGATAAAAGCGCGCCGTTGCGCAGCGTTAGTTTGATGCAGGGATACAAAGTGTATGGCGCGCATCTGGGAGCGTTCAAAACGCCCGCGCGTGAAAGCGATCCCGGCGTCGCGGGAGCCGAATTCAATGCGCAACAGCTGCGTTGGCTAAGTGACTTTCAGCGCGGTAAAAGCTGGCACTGGCACGCCTTGCGACCCGGCGTGGTCGGCAGCGCGGTACCCGGTAATGCCATGAACCTGGCGCTGAGCATCGCGCTCTACGCATCGCTGTGTAAAGCTCAGGGCTTACCGCTACGTTTTCCCGGTTCATCGCACGCCTGGCAGAGCATGGTCGATCATACCGATGCGGGATTACTTGCGCAGGCCACGCTGTGGGCGGCCAATGCGCCCGGCGCGCGCAATCAAGCTTTCAACGTTAACAACGGCGATTTATGGCGCTGGAGTGAGCTGTGGCCTGCGATTGCCCGGTGGTTTGAACTGGAAAGCGCGCCGGCGGTGAATCTGTCGTTTTCTCAGCTGTTTCAGGATTACCGCGCGCTATGGCAAACCATCGCTATAGAACATCAGCTGATCGCGCCGGATATCTTGCAGCTGAATGATGGGCTGTTTGCCGATTTTGTTTTTGGCTGGGATTACGACATGTTTGGTGACGGCAGTAAAATACGGCGCGCGGGTTTTAACGGCTATCAGGCAACGGATGAGATGTTCTTTGCTCTGTTTGCGCAGTTACGCGCAGCACGCATTATTCCTTAACGCTAACAGGGAAGCCTGTGCTTCCCTGTTATTACTTCATTAATGCAGAATGGTTTTGGAGAAAACCTGAATCACCACAATGCCTAACCCGATTAACATCAAGCCCGCTATTGCAGCGAAATCCAGTTTCTGGTTGTAGAAAAAATAAGACATGACCGACACCAAAAATATACCCATTCCGGCCCAGATAGAATAAGCAATGCCGACATTCATCTGTTTAACCACTTGAGATAATCCATAAAATGAAATGGCATAACCTATTACCACAACCACGCTGGGAATAAGGCGTGAGAATCCTTGCGAGGCCTTCATCATGGTTGTGGCAATCGTCTCAGCGACGATGGATATCGCCAGTATCACGTAAACATTATTCATAAAGCCCTCTTAAATGCCCGAGTAAACACGCGTTATAGCGTAGCGGTTAGAGGTTGTTTTTCCAACGGATTAAATCGCGCTTCAGTAACGTCAGACCAATCGCCACCACCATAATATCTTTAAAAATAAACGAATCGAGTCCGCCTAACTGCGGTAACAGACTTAAGGTAACTAACCCGGTAAGTATCAACAATCCAGCGCCGATCATACCTAACAGTGGACGTTTAAAGCCTGCGATGAGCAGAATAACCGTCGTCATCTCTACTACGCCCAGGAAATAGCTGCTGCCATGGAGACCGAGGAAGTAGGGAAATATACTCAGCCATGTTTTTATAAATATGGGTTCCAGCGCCTGAACTTCGAATTCAAACCACTTCGCCATACCAAAACCAGAAAATAATAATCACCGATAATCGCAATACCATCAGTTCTTTGCTCGCGTGGAAATAGACCACTCGTGAAATTCAGACTTGATTAGCTGTTGTCAAAATAAACTCTCCAGTGATTTATGCAGCCAGCTCAATAAGAAATGAGCTGGCATAAAGTCATGGTTCATGATCTCGATTACATCTCAACGCTGTCGTAATAGGTAGCGGGCGCTGACACATCTGCTGCGTCACGGGCCTTCCTCGCGCCGCCGGTCCGTCAGGCAGACGAGCGAAGTGAAGGTACCGCGCAAGCGGCGCGAGGACCGCTGGACCAAAAGTGACTTCGGCCTGCGCACTCGTCGCTGGCTTAACTGACAAACATGAGGCCATGTATTGTGATGTTAAAAACAGCCATATCTCCGCTCACTTAATCGCTATATACTCCGGTGCATATCGAATTCAGGAGCTTTTATGCATACCTCTTTTAAGCGGATTATTCTGGCGGAATTACTCACTCTCACCTCGTTTCATAGCTATGCCAGCCGCATCGTCACCGATCAAATTGGCCGTCAGGTGGAGATTCCGGACAAGATTGATCGCGTGGTGGTGCTGCAGCACCAAACTCTGAACCTGCTAGTGCAGATCAACGCCACCGATAAAATCGTCGGGATTTTGGCAAACTGGAAACAGCAGCTAGGTGAGGGTTATGCGCAATTAGTGCCGGAACTGACGCACAAAGCGATGCTCGGTGATTTGACGCATGTCGATCTCGAAAAGCTGGTGGCGCTGCATCCGCAGGTGGTGTTTGTCACCAACTATGCGCCTAAAGAGATGATCGACCAGATTTCTGCCCTGGGCATTCCGGTACTGGCGATTTCACTGCGTCACGATGATGCAGGTCAGCAAGGCAAAATCAATCCCAGCATGCAGAATGAAGATCAGGCTTATGATCTCGGCATTAAGGAAGGCATTACGCTGATTGGCAATGTGGTTAACAAGCCAAAACAGGCGCAGGCGCTGATTAATGCCGCCTTTGCCGGGCGCAAAATGGTCAGCGACCGTCTGAAAAATCTGCCTGAGCAGCAGCGCGTGCGCGCCTATATGGCGAATCCCGACCTCACCACCTACGGCTCGGGCAAATATACTGGCTTGATGATGGCGCATGCGGGCGCATTGAATGTCGCTGCCGCGACCGTGCAGGGTTTCAAACAGGTCAGCATGGAACAAGTAGTGGCGTGGAACCCGCAGGTAATCTTCGTGCAGGATCGCTATCCCAACGTGGTGCAGGAGATCCAGCAGGATGCGCGCTGGCAAACCATTGATGCGGTGAAAAATCATCGGGTGTGGCTGATGCCGGAATACGCCAAAGCGTGGGGCTATCCGATGCCGGAAGCGATTGGCCTCGGAGAGCTGTGGATGGCGAAAAAGCTCTATCCGGAAAAATTCCGCGACATCGACATGCAGCAGCAGGCTGATCGCTGGTATCAGCGCTTTTATCGGACGCACTATCATGACAATGCTAAATATTCTGACAGCCGGTAGTTTGCGCGCGGCGTGGCCGGATCTGGTGGCGGCATTTATCTCTTCAGCCACAGCGCAGCTCATCTTGCACCAGCATGGCTTCCAATCCACGGTTTAAACCGCGATAGCCAACAACACCATGCACAACAGCAGCACATAGACACGCGCATGCCAGACATCGGGCACCGCCGGAATACAGCGCCGGGCAAACAGAATTCCTAAAAATCCGGCGACCACCAGCAGCAACAATATCCTCAGGCTGATAAAGCCGAGATAACCGCTGACGGGAATCTGCTGCCAGCCGCTGATGGCGTAAGTTATCGCGCCAAAAACGGCGACCGGCAGCGACAGCGGATTGGCCGCGCTGACGCAGTCGCGCATGGCATAACCATGACGCCGCAGCAGCGGCACGGTCATTACGCTGCCGCCAACGCCGAGCATGGCGGCGATCACACCAATCACTGTGCCGCCCGCGCTGACGGTCAACCGTGACAACCTTCGCGGTGCAGTGCGGCTAATGAAGCCTTTCCGCAGCAGGCAATCAGCGATAGTCACCACCATGTAAAACATAAACAGCCTGCGCACCCAAATGTCGCTCATCACGCCCGCCAGCCACGATCCCATCACTGCTCCGAGCGCGATAAACCCGATTAGCGGCAGTAAAATATCTGTATTTAATTTGCCAGCCCGCCAGTTTTGATAACTGGCCCAGCCGGCGTTGAAAATCATCACGGCGGTCGAGGTCGCCACCGCGGTATGCATAGCCTGCGCCGCCAGTAACGGCTGCTGCAACAACAATTGATAGACAAACGGCACCACGACAAAACCGCCGCCAAAACCAAACAGCACCGTGGAGATGCCGGTAGCAAAACCCGCCAGCCCAATTATTAACAGCTCGTTCATCGCCTTTCTCTGCATCATGAAAAGAGTGATGCAGCTTACGCAGCAAGCTGCCCACTTCCCATTTGCGCAGCGCTCATTTACCCTTGCAAATCAGTCAATTTGCGGTGGATGTCGGGGATGCGAAATAGCCACATTGATGAATACGACCATATTGATCGTGACGTGGTGGCGCTGGGCAATGACTACGCGCAGAGATTTGTGCTGCCAGAGCATCGCCATCGCCGCGCGCAGCTCCTGTATGGCGCAACGGGTTTGATGCACGTCGCAACGCAGGCGGGCGAATGGGTGGTACCGCCGCAGCATGCGGTGTGGATTCCGCCAAACACTGCGCACAGCGTGAAGTTTGTGGGTGTTTCGACGCGCAGTCTTTATATCGAGCCGGTTTGTGCGGCAGCTCTGCGTGAAAGCGATCGCTGTCGCGTCATCAGCGTCTCGCCGCTGCTGCGACAGCTATTGATTGAAGCCGTTGATTTACCGCTGTTATACGCATCCGATCGCGATAGAGCGCTGGTGCAGTTGCTGCTGCTGGAGTTAGCGGCGATGCCTGCACAGGAATTCGATATTCCGCTGCCGCAACATCCGGCGCTGTTGGCGCAATGCCAGAACTTCTTACAAGCACCAACCATTCACGACCCGGCCGATCGTTGGGCCAACACACTGTTTATGAGTCCCAGCACCTTCCGCCGCCATTTCCTGCAGCAGACCGGTTTGTCTTTTTCCGCCTGGCGACAGCGCGCCTGCGTGGTGACGGCGCTGGCGTGGCTGGTGGCGGGCAAATCCGTTAACGACGTGGCGCTCTCGCTCGGCTATGACAGCAGCTCCGCTTTCTCCACCATGTTCCGTCGCGTCACCGGTCAGGCGCCATCATTTTACATCGACCATAACTGAGCAAAGTTTCACCACTCATTTGGCGATTTCAGGCTGAAATCGGATTTATGAGGATACGCTCTCATGCATAACACACTGAAAATAATCTAATTTCTTTTGAAACAGATACGTGTCGAAATTCAGGCGGTTAACTGCTGCTGCACCGCATCTAAAAACGCCCGCAGCGCCGCCGGTTGCCGTTCGCGTGACATGTAGAGGCCATAGATCGCCAGCGTTTTTGGCTGATAAGCCGGCAGCACGGTTTGTAGCTTTCCATTGTCGAGGGCGTGACGTGCCTCCATTTCCGGCACCATCGCTAAACCGCAACCGGCAATCGCCGCATCACACAACACCGACGAGATACCGGCGCTGAAATTCCCGTGCACTGCCGCTGAAAGGGTTTCGCCCTGCGCATCAGAAAACTGCCAGCTCTGCCCGGCGAAACGGCTGTAATGCAGGCAATTATGCTGTGCGAGATCGGCAGGCGTTTGCGGCGCACCACGCGCCTGCAGATAGCCAGGCGAGGCGCACACCACCGAAACACATTCGCCTAAACGTCGGGCAATAGCGCCAGGTTCGGGATCGTCGGTAATCCGCACCGCCACATCAATGCGTTCGCCGATTAAACTCACCGGTTGATTGTTGATCTCCAGTTCGATACGCACCGCCGGAAAACGCTCGAGAAATGCCGGAATTATCGGGCCCAGAATATGCGTGGCGGTGGAGTGCGCGCAGGCGACGCGCAAGGTGCCATGCGGTTCGCTATCCGCACCCTGCTCGGCAATCTCTTCAGCCAATCTCGCCAGCGCGCGCGATTTTTCGAGGATCTCCTCGCCAGCGGGCGTAATGGTCAGTTTGCGCGATGATCGGTGCAGCAAACGTGCACCTGCCCACTTCTCCATTTCATCCAGATAGCGGCTGACCATCGGCCGCGAAATATCCAATGCACGCGCCGCAGCACTTAAGCTGCCCAGCTCGCAAATGCGGTTAAACACCGTTGCCGCCGTAACTCTGTCCATTTGGTCTCCATCTGATCGTTTTATGAAACTGATCATACCCAGTTTCGGGAATTCTACCAGCCAGCAATTTCTCTACAATAAAGCCCTCAAAGACGGCAAGGTGCCGGATAAAGGAAAATTCGATGAAAATGAAAACGTTGACGCTGGCATTGGCCTTTGCCGCCCTGCCTGCCTTCGCTGCGCCGCTCAATTTAGACGTGTATAACCCGCAGGAGAACGGCATTTTCCCGGTCTCTTCGACGCTGGTTTCTGGTCCGCATGAAGCGATACTGTTTGATGCGCAGTTCAGCACCAAAGACGGCGAGAAGCTGGTGCAGATGATCAATGCCAGCGGCAAGAAGCTGACGCAGATTGTTATTACCTCCGGCGATCCTGATTTCTATTTTGGTCTGGAACCGATTGTAAAAGCGTTCCCGCAGGTGAAGATCGTGGCAACGCCGGAGGTGGTAAAACACATCGAAGCCAGTAAAGCCGCCAAGCTGGCATATTGGGGGCCGCAGATGAAGGACGGCGCGCCAAAGCAGCTGTATGTTCCGCAGATTACGCATGCCACGACGTTTAAAGTTGATGGTGAAACGCTGGAACTGCGTCACGCCAATGATTACGCGGCTTACGTGTGGATCCCGGCGAACAAAGCGATTCTTGGGGGAACCGGCGTGGCTTCCGGCATTCACGTCTGGACCGCCGATACGCAAACGCCTGTTATTCGTCAGCAGTGGCGCAATGTGCTGAGCGAGATGCAAAAGCTGCAACCTAAGCAGGTGATTCCGGGCCATTATCTCGGCGAGCGCCCGGCGGGTGATGCGGCTGTCACCTTTACCCTTAACTATCTGCAATCCTTTGAGAAAGCGCTGCAGCAGCACAAAGGTTCGGCGCAGGTGATCGAGACCATGAAAGCCGCTTATCCGCATCTGCCGGAGGAGAGTTCATTGGATTTGAGCGCCAAAGTGAATACCGGCGAGATGAAGTGGTAAATAATGTTTCAGTGAGTGTGGTCGCCATAAATGGCGACCAGCATCGCAGCAGAAATCGAGCAAATACAAAGCGCGTTTGATTTGATAGGATTTTGGCCCGAATTTGCGAAATAAGGTGGCGGGTCATGCCCCAAAAGAAGGCGACGCTGATTGGTTTGCTGGCCATTCTGCTGTGGAGCGCGATTGTAGGACTGATTAAAAATGTCAGTGAAGGATTCGGCGCGGTGGGCGGCGCGGCGCTTATCTATAGCGCCAGCGCTATTATGCTGATTTTCACCGTAGGCTTGCCAAAGTTGCGCACTTTTCCGCGCAGCTATTTGATTATCGGCAGCGTGCTGTTCGTCTGTTATGAACTCTGCCTGTCACTCTCATTAGGCTTTACCCACAGCGGTCGCCAGGCGATTGAAGTTGGCATGGTCAATTATCTGTGGCCAAGTTTGACCATTGTTTTCGCGGTGATAGTCAATCGACAAAAAACCCATCCGCTGATTGTTCCGGGTTTGTTGCTGGCGGTTGCCGGCATTTGTCGCGTATTGGGCGGCGACCAGGGTTTTTCATTCAGCGAAATCGCCCATAACGTGATGGATAATCCGTTGAGTTACGGCTTGGCGCTGAGCGGCGCGGTTATCTGGGCGGTGTATTGTGTGGTAACCAAAAAAATTGCTAACGGCAGCAATGGTATAACGCTGTTCTTTATCCTGACTGCGCTGACGTTGTGGCTGAAGTTTTTGCTCTCACCCCAGCCGCCGTTTGTGTTATCACCTGAAGTTTGTATCAGTCTGGCGCTTGCTGCGATGGCGATGGGTTTTGGCTATGCCGCATGGAATGTCGGCATTCTGCATGGCAACGTGACCATTTTGGCCGCCGCGTCTTACTTCATTCCGATTATCTCTTCGATTCTCGCCGCCTTTATTCTGCGCTCGCATCTGACCGTCGCCTTCTGGCAGGGCACCGCGATGGTCAGCCTTGGATCGCTGATGTGCTGGTGGTCAACGCGCGTGCAGCAAGCATAATGCTTATCCTGAGAACAAAATTAACTCGTTGATCATTTCCTGCACAGATCGCGATGTGTTGCTACTATAGCGACGCAACACACAGCAATGCGTTGCTACGAGAATTTCAGATTGGTAACCTTTACCTGGCCCGCGCTTAGCGGGCTTTTTTTTGCCGGTTATAAATAACGCGGCTTTTCGGTGCGGAATCCGAGGCCAATCAAGCGGCCAAACAGATGGCGCAGGAACGGAAAGCGGCTGATGATCTGCGGCACTTTGCTCGGTGTGCTGCGTTTGCGCTTGTTGCTACTCATTTTGATTTGCAGGAATTGGGTGGCGACCGTCGGGAACTGGCGGCGCTGCTGCACTTTTTGCAGATCCTGCAAGGCAACATTGCCCTGCTGCAGCGGTTTGGTCAGCATATTGGCTGCGGCCACCGCATCCTGAATCGCCAGGTTAACCCCCACGCCGCCAATCGGCGACATCGCGTGCGCAGCGTCGCCGATACAGAGCACGCCAGGTTTCATCCAGTGATCGAGGCGGTCGATGCGAATCGATAACAGCTTAAGTTTGTCCCACTCATCGACTTCCGCCATGCGCTCTGCGCTGAACGGAGCCACCTGCGCCATGGTGCTTTTTAGCGCGTCCAATCCCGCCAGCTTTAACTCGTCGAACTGGTTTTTCTGGATGGTGTAGCCGCACTGCCAGTAATCGCCGCGATCGATGACAATAAAGTTTTGCTTCGGCCCTTTATGGCCCATACCGAGTTGCGGATCGTCGGGATGTTTCTCCAGCCGGAACCACAACACATCGCGTGGCGCACCAAAGCTTTTCCCGGTTAATCCGGCTTTGGCTTTGACCTGCGAATTGCGGCCATCCGCGCCTATCACTAACGAAGTGCGAATAGTGTGACGCTCGTTACCCTGTAACGTTTGCACGCCACTGATTACGCCATCGTCATAAATGAAGTCATCAAATGCGGTGGATTGCAGCAAGGTAAAACCCGGAAATTCAGCGGCTTTTTTGGCGAGAAAGTTGAGGAAATCCCACTGCGGCATAAAGGCGATAAAGCGGCACTCAACCGGTAGACGTGAGAAATCGGCCATGGTGATCTCTTCACCCGCCACTTCCGCCTGCAGCTTCTCCGCGCGCTGGTGCGGCAAGGTGAGCAGCTCATCGAGCAATCCCAGCTGGCGCATGATCTCCAGCGTTGAGGGATGAATGGTGTCGCCACGAAAATCGCGCAGGAAGTCGGGGTGTTTTTCAATAACCACGGCGCGTAAGCCCGCGCGCGCCAGTAAATAGCCCAGCATTAATCCCGCCGGGCCGCCGCCAACGATACAACAATCCGCGCTTATCGCGTTTTCCTGTGCTGCCTGCATCCTCTGCCTCATACCAAAAATGATAATGGTTATCATTTATAGCATAACCTGGCGTTAATGCGATGAAACGAACGCCGATGCCTGATGCGCCGGCGGCACGGCAAAGTTACGCTGCATGCGTTTGATCTCTTCGGCCGGCGGTGAACCGAACAGGCGTTTGAACTCACGATTAAACTGCGAGGCGCTTTCATAGCCCACTGCGTGACAGGCCGCAGCCGCCGTCATCTCCTGACGTACCATCAACATGCGCGCCTGATGCAATCGCACCGACTTCACGTACTGCATCGGCGGCTGATTGGTGATGCTTTTGAAATGGGTGTGAAAAGTGGGCACGCTCATGCCCGCCAGCGACGCGAGTTGTCCCAGCGTTAGCGGCAGCGCATAGTGCGCGTGAATGTGGCTCAGCGCTTTGCCCACTTTGCCAAATTGGCCTTGCAAGGTTAACGCCGCTCGCAGCGCGCTGCCCTGCTCACCGGTCAGCACGCGGTAATAGAGTTCACGCACCAGCGCTGGGCCGAGCATCTTCGCATCCAGCGGATGATTTAGCGTTGTGAGAAAACGCAACACCGTCTCGCGCAACGTCTGGTCCATGGGGCTCGACATCATGCTCTGCGCCGCCTGGCTCTCAAGGGCCACATCTTGCTGCTCCAGCTGCAACAGCAACTCCGTCGCCACGCTGAAATCGAGATGCAGGTAAATCGCCAGCAGCGGATTTTCCGCCGATGCCGCGCTTTCCATGGTAAAAGGCACCGGCACCGCAACCGCCAGATAGTGCTGCTCATCGTAGAGATAAACCTGATCGCCAAAGAAGCCGCGTTTCGATCCCTGACAAACAATCACGATGCCCGGGTCGTACAGCACCGGCGTACGCGCCAGCGGCCGATCGGAACGCAGGATGCGCACGTCCGGCAGCGCGGTGAGGTTGTAGCCTTCCTGCGGCGCTAACGTTTTAAGCAGTTTTACGGTTTGCTGCTGGAGCGTTTCTTTCATCGGATAACATCACATTCATAATATTAGGCAAGCATTACACAAAATAAGGCCTTATGGCCGTTTCAGCGCCAGAATATTATGCATCCTCTACTTTTTGAGGAGAAACCGCAAATGTCCAACGTTAAAACATTATTCATCACTGGCGTCAGCAGCGGATTTGGCCGCGCGCTGGCACAGGTTGCGTTAAATCGTGGCTATCGCGTAGTCGGTACGGTGCGCAATGCTACGGCAAAAGCCGAGTTTGAAAATTTGCATGCGGAAAATGCCTTCGCCTATGAATTGGATGTCACCCATTTCGCCGCCATTGAGGCGGTAATTGCCGATGTTGAAACCCACGTTGGCGCAATTGATGTGCTGGTGAACAACGCCGGTTACGGTCACGAAGGCGTGATGGAGGAATCATCACTGGACGAGATGCGCCGCCAGTTTGACGTCAACGTGTTTGGCGCGGTGGCGATGATTAAAGCGCTGCTGCCCTTTATGCGCCAGCGCCGTCAGGGCCACATTCTCAACATCACCTCGATGGGCGGTTTTATCACCCTGCCTGGCATCAGCTATTACTGCGGCAGCAAGTTTGCGCTGGAAGGGATTTCGGAAACCCTGAGCAAAGAGCTGGCGCCGTTCAATATTCATGTGACCGCCGTCGCACCCGGATCGTTTCGCACCGATTGGGCCGGGCGTTCGATGGTGCGCAGCGCACGCAGCATCGCCGATTATGATGCGCTGTTCGATCCGATTCGGCAGGCGCGTGAAGAGAAGAATGGCAAACAGTTGGGCGATCCGTTTAAAGCCGCCAGCGCGATGCTCGATGTGATCGAAAGCAGCAATCCACCGGCGCATCTGTTGCTGGGCAGCGATGCTTTGGCATTGGTGCGGCAGAAGATGGAATCATTTAGCGCGGAGATTGATCGCTGGGAAGCACTGACGCGATCGACGGATGGCTGATGGAATAATTGCGGTGATATTCAGGTGCGCATGAATGCGCACCCTATAAGATCTCGCCACGCTGACATTCATGGCGACCGATTTACCCTCAACTGACAGGCATTATTGCAGCACTTCCAACCCCTTTCGCTCGATAAGATTGAGCAATCGCAGTGCTGCTCCGTTAGGTTTTTTCTCTTCTCGTTCCCACTTCACTACCGTCCCCACTGACATGCCGACGTAGGCGGCCAGCATCGCCTGGCTCAGATTATAACGTTGACGTAACTGATTTATTTCATCTCCCGACATCATGTGCAGGACAGGTAGCGAAGCGCGCAATTCACGCAATCTCACACGAGAATCAATTTTTTCTTTTAGCTCATCGGTGACCACGCCAATTTCATTAAAATCCTTGGCGATCTCTTGTAAATCTTTCAGATGATTAACCATCACATTTTACCTCACGCATCTTGCCAGTATTGATGGCTACTTTTGCTTGTTCTGATGACATTTCAAACAGTTGTTTGGCCACTTCCTTGTAGAGAGCGAGATCAGATTCAGATATCTCTCGACCACTACTTTTGAATGCGGATTTAGCATAGCCGTTGACGAAAAAAAGATGTTTTTCAGTTTTAAAGGCTACAACCGCCCGGGCCCCGCCACTTTTTCCAGCAACTAAAGGAATGCGCTTCTTGTAAACTCCCCCGCCGAAACTGGCTTCATAAATCCCTGCCATGACTTCCAGCGCCGCTTTGCATAATTTTGCACTATCGATAGCGTCACCTTTGGTGTTTCTATCGAATGGCTTTAAGACATAAATTGCCATGTGTTCCCTCCGTTCTTAATGAGGACTCTCCTTGTCCTGGCATGAAAACCTATTGTACTAAGTGCAATACATATACTCAAGAACAGCCTTCATCACTGAGCATTGTATGAAATACACTCAACCTCCCTGACCTGGTCCTTAAGTGATTGTTAACAATAAATTAGCACTTTTGGCCAAATGACTACGCAACTGATTCGCCATATTCCTGTACATATTAATTAAACTTGTATAAGTTTGATGGCTAAAGTTATACGTCAACCTTGAGGATGGAACCATGCGTCAGGATCGTAACTTTTCCACAGCGTCGGAAGCAATTGCACGCTACTTCAAAGAAGCCTCTTTGCCTTCGCAGCAGGAAACGCTGGGGCAGATTGTGGTTGAAATCTTACGTTCAGGACGGACGTTAAGCCGTAAAACACTATGTACCAAGCTGCTGTGCCGTATGGAGCAAGCACGCGGTACTGAAGCGGAAATTCACTATCAGCAATTAATCGGCCTGATGTTTTCCGTAGAACGATAAGCCTAAATCAGGCGCCGCTGGCCTGAGAATTAACCAAGTGGTTTCCGCCTCATTCAGCTACTGGTTAGACTGAATCCACTTCGTTATTTGCCGCAGGTCTGCCGCGGTAATCTGAGAGAATATATGTACAGAAGTGATGAAGAACGGCTCACCGACATCATCATGGGCGATGCGATTTTACAGTTGCTGAAAAAATCCGGCCCGGTTTCTACTCGCGCGCTGCTTGATAAATTGCGCGTGATGGCTTCGATTGAACGCGATCCGCCGCGCCAGCAAGCGCTGAGCCGTGCGATGTCGGAAGTGATGAATCATATCGAAACCCCGCAGCAGAGCGGAATAGCGATCAAAAACACCGATAACGTGACGCATATTTTCCGCAATCGTGACGGTTCAGGTAATGGAACCAAGCACTAAACGTTGGGCGAATGCTGGTTGATCCGCGTTCGCCCTTTTTTTTTCAATGTAAACACATCACGCTTGTTTTCTTCGCGCGCCACACTGGACCGGAAGGATCGCCTTTCGCCGAGAGCAGCCTGCTGACTTAGCGCATTCTTAAAATGCAGATGGATGCATCGCAAGATTGGGTATTGGTGAAGCGTTCTCCTAATAAACTTACATCAACTCAATACCAAAACGCTTGAGCAGCGTGGCCCAAAGAAGAAATAGCAAGATGGTGAGTACGCAACTCGCGATCAACGTCGGCCAGAATCCGAGGCGTTGATAGAGAAATGGAAAGGCGACAAACATCGGCAAGGTTGGCACCACATACCAGAAGGTGTACCACGCGTGACTGGCAATTTTGGCCTGACTTTGGCCTTCCAGCTTCATCCAAATCAGCACCAGCACCGTAACCAAAGGCAGCGCGGCAATCAGCCCGCCAAGGCGATCGCTACGCTTAGCCACTTCAGATATCAGCACCACCATGCCAGCGGTTATGGCGTATTTGGCGATGAGCCAGAGCATCCGATTTTCCTTCCTGCTGCAGGCGATTAATGCCGAATCGCACATCCGCACTGCGACATTTCGCCCGGCACATGTTTGCCGTGATGTGAATGGCGCACCTGCAATTCGCCCTGCTGCCAGGCGTTACTGGTATCGGCACGGTTTTCCAGTAAACGATTCAGCGCTTCGGCCACCAGCAAATCCCGTCGCTGCGCCCAACTGGTGAGATGCCAGGTTGACGCGCGCGCCTCATCGACATCATCAAAACCCACCACCGCAACATGTGCGCCTTGCGCGAAGTCGCGCACCGCTTGTAACGCGCCAAATGCCAGCACATCGCTTTCGCAAAACAGCGCATTGATGCGCTCGGCAGCGCGCGTTTTCTTCAAGTACGCCATCATTGCCTGATAAGCCAGTTCGCGATCGTTGCCACCGGCAGAGAGCTCGATATTCAGTTCTTTCTGTTCAGCTTGCAGGCTAGCGACAAAACCGTCCATCTGGCGCGCGGGCGCGCTATTTTCCTGACTGTGCATAAAGCCGAAACGTTGATGACCTTGCGACAGCAGCAGCAATCCCATCTCTTCGCCTGCATCATAACCATCCGCAATCACAACGTTAGCATCCGCGCTGGCGCTGTGGCTGAGATGAACCGTTGCCGTCTGCGGCAGAATATCGGCCACCACACTCAGTTCATCGCTAAACAGCGAAGTCAGAAAAACCAAGCCGCCAACAGGAAGTTGCGCCGCATTACGCAGCGCGCTTTGAAAACTTTCGCGGGAATTCGCATTCAGCAGCAGCGTAATAAAACCACGCTCATTCAACTGGCGCGTGACTTCATTAAGCAGCTTTACGGTGTGGGGGTTGATGAACTCATCGCTGACAATGCCGACGATATTAGAATTAACGGCCATGAAATGACTCTCCTGCAACTTAGCGTGCGGTAATTATTTGTAGGTAACAAAGTTAAGCATTCCACGTTACCCGAATAATCCGCGAGCGCCAATCGCTGGCCGTTGTTCCTAAGATGGATTTGTTAACGACGCGTCAGCGCCAGGCGTACGCCTAAACCGATAAAGGTGATGCCCACCACACGATCAAGCAATTTCTGCAACATCACATTGCGCGACACCGCGCTAGCCGCGCTGCCAGCAACCAGAGCAAATATCACGTCAGTCATTAAACCCACAACCGCATACGTCAGGCCGAGCAACAGAAACGAGCTGGCATGATGATCGCCATCAACTACCACGAATTGTGGAAAGAAGGAGATGAAAAACAGCAATACTTTTGGATTGGTAATCGATGTAATAAAACCGCGAATTAATAAGCTGCGCGTATTAGAGCGTGGAATTTCAGCCTGCGGTGTTTTCTCTTCTTCACGGCTAAAAAAGGTTCCCCACACCATCTTACTGCCCAGATAAATTAAATACGCCGCACCGATATATTTAATCACCGTAAATAACAGTGGCGAAGCGGTAATTAGCGCCGTCAAACCGACGGCGCTGGCAATGGCATGCGTGCAACTTCCTAGCGCTACGCCACTCGCTGATATCACACCGCTACGTCGTCCATTCGCTACGCTTTGTCCTACGACATAAGCTAAATCCGGTCCCGGTGTAATACACAGCAGAAATACGGATGCGAGGAAAAGCGGAAAGTGCGTGATATCCAGCATAGTGACTCCTTGTGAAAGGTGAATAATTCCAGCGCCTATCGTAGCGGCGCAATTAATTGCACACAATAGAAGTAAGAGACACACAATGATTAAAAAAATAGCGCAATAAATCGCGTAAGGCCGATCAATTAAGTACCGCATCAAATCACCGTACATTTTGTAGCGGTGCGAATTACCGCGCAATAAATTGCGCCGCTACGGTTCACTGCAGTTGCAAATACTCAACTACGCCTCCAGCAAAATCGCGAATCCACCATAGATCATACGCTTACCATCGAACGGCATATTCTCGCCCATCTCTTTCATACGCGGATCGGACATCATTTTGGCATTGGCGGCGTCACGTACTTCCTGCGATGGGTATTCGATCCAGCTGAACACCACCGTTTCGCCCTCTTCGGCTTTTACCGCGCGATAAAAATCGGTCTGCGCGCCTTCGGGAACATCGTCTGCCCAGCACTCGACAACACGCGTGGCGCCAAACTCTTTAAACAGCGGTGCGGCTTTAGCCGCCATGGCACGATAATCCTCCTTATTAGCCTCCGGCACCGCTACGACAAAACCATCAACATACGACATAGCTCGTTACTCCGTCGTCATTTGCGCGGTCAGTAATAACCGCGCATTAATTGTATAAATGATGTGCAAGCTGAGCCGAAACAGAGATGAAAATTTGCGCGCTTACTCGCAGATTCTGCGCGCGCCAGACGATTTACGTTACACTGACGCCTTTGATCGTTACGTCACCGAGAAATCTATGCGCATCACCATTGAACCGGCCGATCAGCCGTTTATTCACCGTTTGTTGGGTGAAGAGATTGAGAGTATTGACACCGCATCGACCGATGCCACGCTATTACAGCAGGCGCTGCACAGCGCACGACAGCAGAAGAATCACGAAGCCGACCTCGACTGGCGCCGCAACGCGCTGTTTCTGCTACTTTTTGTATTTTTATATGCCGCGCTCGGCGCGTCGTTAACGCTGGACCTCACGCCGCAGGCATCGAGCCATAAAAGCCTCGCTTATGCGCTGGAAGCGGTGCCGGTACTGATTGCTTTTTCTGGTTTATTCGTCTCGCTGCTGTACGTATTTCTGACTCGCAGCGGCGCTCGACGCTTGCGTAACTGGGAACAGGGAATTTTTGTGCTGGAGAAATACAGCGGCGCGAACTTCAGTCGGCAGATTAATGAAATGGGATCACGCACCACGGATTATTCGCAATCGGCAATTAACGTTGCGCTAGCGCTGTTTATTTGTGTGACCTGGGTGGTGATGTATAACTATTTCACGTTCACCACCAGCGGCGTGATTGGCAGCGTGATTTCACTGTTCATCACCACCATGACCTACGTGATTCTGGATATTCAGCTGCTGAAATCTAATTCATCCATCGCTATTGATGAACCGCTGATTCCAGTTGAAGACGAAAAAGAGAAGCCATAAGGATCTCAATGTGCGACATCCCTGTCGCACATATTTCGCTAGAGTTCTTCGCCGTTGCTGGCGATGACCCGGCGATACCAGTCAAAACTCTTCTTCTTCGAGCGGGAAAAATCACCGCTACCATCATCGTTTTTATTTACGTAAATAAAACCATAGCGTTTGCTGTATTGGCCGGTGGTGAAAGACACGCAGTCAATACATCCCCAAGGGGTATATCCCATAAGATCGACGCCATCTTCGGTCACGGCTTTCTTCATCTGTTCAATATGCGCCCGCAGATAATCGATGCGGTAGTCATCATTGATCTCGCCCTTTTCATCCATTTTGTCGATGGCACCAAAACCGTTTTCCACCACGAATAGCGGCTTTTCGTAACGCTCATAAAGAATATTCAGAACATAACGCAGCCCAACCGGATCGATCTGCCAGCCCCAATCTGAAGCTTTAACGTGCGGATTCGGTACGCTGCCCTCAAAGCCTGAAAGCGCCGTCCCGCTGCCGGCATTTTCTTTACTGACTGCATTACTCATGTAATAGCTCAGCCCGATATAATCGGCACAGCCTTCCCGTAGGATCTGCGCATCATCGGCTTCCATTGCAATGTGGTATCCCTTGCGTTGCCATTCATTGAGAATATAAGCCGGATAATGACCGCGCATGTGCACGTCACTGAATAGGAATCGCTCCCTCATCGCTTCCTGAGCATACATCACGTCATCCGGATGACAGGAAAACGGATAGAGCGGCACCATGGCGATCATGCATCCAATTTGTAGTGCAGGATTAATTTCATGTCCCAACTTCACCACTTGAGCACTCGCCACAAATTGATGGTGCAGAACCTGATACATGCACTCTTCAGGATTAGGCTCGTGGGTAAAAATGACGCCCGAGCAGCAATAACCAAACAGCGGAGTTTTCCAGTTGCGCTGATTATTAATTTCGTTGAAGGTCATCCAGTATTTTACTTTGTGCTGGAAACGATTAATGACCACCGCGCTGAAGCGGACAAAGAATTCCAAAACTTTTCTATTTTTCCAGCCGCCATATTCGGTGACCAGGAAGTTTGGCATCTCAAAATGGGACAGCGTAATTACCGGTTCAATCCCGTATTTCAGCAGCTCATCGAATAGCGCATCGTAAAAACGCAACCCCTCTTCGTTCGGCTCGGCTTCATCGCCGCGTGGAAAAATACGCGACCAGGCAATTGAGGTGCGGAAGCAGCGGAAGCCCATTTCTGCCAACAGCGCGATATCCTCAGGATAGCGATGGTAAAAGTCTGATGCCTCGTGATTGGCATAAAAGCAGTCATCCTGAATCTCGGCGGTGATGACGCGATCAACACCGTGCGCCCCGCTGGTCAGGACATCAACTATGCTCGGGCCTTTACCGCCTTTATCCCAGGCTCCCTCGACCTGATGAGCGGCAACAGCGCCGCCCCACATGAAATTTTCTGGAAATGGCTTATTCATAATCTGTATCTCTATTTATCAGAGGGTGCCAGGCTGCGGCACAGAGCGAACGTCAGGTTGGCTGTTTTCTTTGAATCCCGCGACCCAGGAGAAAATCATGCCCAATATGAAGGCGACGAATATGGATGCCAGGAAGCCGAGGAACTGCGTCATGTGCCCCTCTTTAAAGAACACCGGCAGGACGGCAATACCGGGAATGCAGTAACTCCATGAAACCGCGTTGAAAGCCCCGGCGATCATGCCGCCGGCAGCACCCGCCAGGCAGCCACAAATCATCGGTCGTTTAAGACGCAGAGCCACACCGTAAATGGCGGGTTCAGTGATGCCGAACAGCGCCGTTACACCCGCAGAAAGCGCCATGCGCTTAAGCTCAGCGTCTTTCGCCTTCAGGTATACGCCCAGCACCGCGCCCGCCATACCGAATACCGCGGAGGCTTGCAGTCCGGTAAAGGTGTCGTAGCCCAGGGTGGCATAGTTACCGACGGTCACTGGCGTGATGCCCCAATGCACGCCCAAGGTAACCAGTGGCATCCACAAGGCACCAACCACAAATCCGGCAATGGCAGGGCTGAGATGATAAAGGGTGTTATAGACGCCACCGATGGCGCCGCCGATCATATTGCCGATCGGACCGAATGCCAGAAGCGTGAACGGAACCATGATGGCGAGGCAGAACATGGGCGTGAACAGGTTGCGTATCACCATCGGAAGCAGGCGCTCGAAGAAACGCTGTACATACGACATGCCCCACACCATCAAAATAATGGGGATTACCGACGAGGTGTAACTCAAATACTCTACCGGCAGCCCCATAAAGGTCAGCGGCGCGGCATCAAGCGGAATGCCAGCGATCTGCACCATTACCTTTGAAATCTCGGGATTTTCAACCGCGCCCTTCATCAAAGCCTGCACTGCGGGATCGGCTGAGTTGGCGGTGAGGATTTTGTTGGCCGTCAACATATTCAGGTAATCCGGCGACACCAGCGCGCAGGCGGAGATAACCGCTGTGAACGGATTGACGTTGAATTTTTTGGCGGCGGTAAACGCAACCATCACGGGCAGGAAGGTAAAGCCGGTCCACGAAACGAAGTTAAGGATGCGATAAGTGCCGCTTGCCGGATCCATTAGGTCGATGGCGATCAGCAGCGAAATGATGCCCTGCAGCACACCGCAGGCTGCCAGTGGATAGAGAAAAGGCGCAAAGATACTGGAGATGATATCCATAATGCGGCTAACCATACCGATATTAGGCTGTGGTACCGCTGCACTTTCGTCGATAGTGAGTAGATTCTGCACTTCGCGGTAAGCATCACCAACGTGATTACCAATCACCACCTGCATCTGGCCGCTGGCCTGCATCGCGGTGATAACGCCTTTTACCCGCTTTAGTGATTCAACCTCGACCAGAGAATAATCTTTCAGCACAAACCTCAGACGTGTAGCGCAATGTGTCACACTTATCACATTATTATCGCTACCTATCAGTCTAACGATCTCTTTCGCAGAATCCGCATAATCTATTGCCATGGTTTTCTTCCATTGCCAGAGGGAATTCAGCCCGTCAGGAGCGGACTAATTCCGGCAATGTTAGAAAATCATCCCGGCAATGTCACGAGGTCACAATATGTTATAACGGGTCGCTAATTACAAAAATGTCACACCGCGTGACATATCGCTGAGATTATTCACCACCAGCTTTCTGCCTATCGATTCAAGAATAAAAATGACCGGAACCTGAGTGGTAATATCGTATTCGCTTTCAATCAAAATGCGAGAAACATGGTAAGGAACAATAAAGTCAGAAAGTTTTGCCAGTGTTGAATCCGGGTTGCAGGTAATAGAAATCACTTTGCACTTGTGAATAACAAACTGCCTGGCAAGCTTCAATATTTCGGGAGTTTCGCCAGAGACTGAAAGCAAGATAGCCACTGAACTCTGCACCATATCGGTACTCACCGGATAATAGGGATCATCAATGTGATTACTGAACTTGCCTACATTAGAGAAGAAACGCGCACCATACCTGCCAAGCGTGCCAGAGCTGCCTGCGCCAGCAAAGAACACCCGTTCGGCATCACGAATGTATTGAGCCGCCTGATTGATCATCTCATCAAATTCATCGTTTCTGATGCTTTTAAAAAAGGTCAATATTTCCTCAGCTCCATGAGGAATCAGTAATGTGTTATTTTTGTTCAGGTGCAACTTCATACTGGCTTTGAGTTCTGAGTAACCTTTGAAGTCCATTTTTTTACAGAATCTCAGAACAGTCGCGGTAGATACGCCAGAATTATCAGCTAGCTCTCTTATCGTCATATAAATAACGGCATTGATGTTTTTAATAATGTAATTATGCACGCTGCTTTCGAGGGCATTTAAGGTTGATAGTTTTCTGGCGTTAAACATCTATTCAAACATCCTGACGATTCAATTATGACGCTTATCATGTCACAAACCGTGACATCTGAGGGATGTTTAACGAGTAAACCCGCGCGGCAAACCAAAAGAAATTGTATTAATTGTGATAGCTCGCACAATTTGGATCAAGCATGGCGGAATGCATATTAGTTTTCCAGCGCAGTAAGGATCGTCGCTTCCATTTTTTCTGGTTTGGTGATCGGTGCAAATCGCTTGATCGGTTTGCCGTCGCGTCCGATCAGAAACTTTGTGAAGTTCCATTTGATCCGCCCGCCCAACACACCGGGTAATTCGGCTTTCAGGTAGCGAAATACGGGGTGCGTTGCGGCGCCGTTAACTTCGACTTTCTCGAACATCGGGAAGCTCACACCGTAGTTGATGAGGCAGGTCTGCGCGATATCATCGGCTCCGCCAGGTTCCTGCTTGCCAAACTGATTGCAGGGGAAACCCAATATCATCAGCCCATTGTCCGCGTACTTCTTGTAGAGCGCTTCAAGGCCTGCATATTGAGGAGTAAATCCACAATGGCTGGCGGTATTTACCACCAGAACCAGCTTCCCGGCGTAATCGGCCATAGAGATGGGCTGGCCTCGCAAGCTGATGGCATTAAGTTGATGAAAGGTGGTCATGTATCAATCCTCAGAGCAGAATCAGTTCGGCATTAAAGACGGTGCTTTAATCAGCGGCCTCTGCGCCTTATTCTATGATTAAAGCGCCTGCGATTCATGTTAGACGTGATGTGTGAAAAGTCATGACTACCGCACCAAGAAGTAATAAACCACTCAAGCCGAAAGCACTTTGCCAACCCAGACTGTCGAAAATCAAACCCCCAACGGTTGATCCCAGCGCAATGGAGAGTTGGATGACAGCAACCATCAGACCACCACCTGCCTCTGCATCTTCGGGTAGCGTCCGCGCGAGCCATGTCCACCATCCGGTTGGCGCGGCTGTCGCAAGCATTCCCCACAGGCTCAGCAAAACGGCAACAATCCACATGCTGTGGCCAAACAAAAGTAACGTACCGGCAATCGCTGACATAAGCAGTGGTATCAAGATTAATGTCGGATAAAACCTTGAGCTCAGGAAGGTCGAAACAAACGTTGTGCCGATAAAACCTGCTGCGCCTATAGCCAGTAAAATCCAGGACAGGCCAGGCGCGCTCACTCTGGTCACGTTCTCCAGAAACGGTCGCACGTAAGTAAATAAGGAAAACTGCCCCATAAAGAAGAGTCCGCAAGCCAACAGCCCCATTGATACGATAGAGGCTCTGAAAAGACCAAGCACCGATCCCTGTGGCTTGCGCGCATTATCGCTTTCCATCGAAGGCAGGCTGAGGCATTGCCAGATGAACGCAACTATCGCAAGCGGTACCAGACATAAAAAGGCACCCCGCCATCCGACAGTCGCCCCTAGGTAGCTACCCAGCGGTGCCGCCACAACGGTGGCCAGCGCGTTCCCGCCGTT
This sequence comes from Pantoea endophytica, assembly GCF_002858935.1. Classification (GTDB taxonomy): domain Bacteria; phylum Pseudomonadota; class Gammaproteobacteria; order Enterobacterales; family Enterobacteriaceae; genus Pantoea; species Pantoea leporis. The sequence continues at coordinate 685,812 of NZ_PJRT01000005.1, forward strand.
AAAAGTCGCCAGCGCGCGGGTAACCTTGTGCTGCGGTACCAGCCGAATGGCTGTTGCGGCCGACATTGACCAGAATCCACCGATGACGATTCCAATCAACGCTCTCCCGAGCATATAAACCGAATAACTGGCCGCCAGCGCGACAATGATTGCCGATACCGCCATCAAAATCGTTAGTCCCAGCAGAAGATATTTCCGATTCAGGTCCCCGGCAATGCGGGAGATAGTCAGGCTGGTAATCACCGCCAGCGCGCCAGAGATGGCAATTCCCTGTCCTGCCAATCCTTCCGTGACATGCAAGTCGCGGGCAATAGGTGTTAGCAGACTGACCGGCATAAATTCAGAAGCGATCAATACAAAAACGCAGAGCGTCATGGCAAAAACGCCCCCCCAATACGACTGAGTTTTATGGTGAGAGGATTTAATATTTACTGTGGACATTATCAACTACCCTTCAAATCGATCCGACCTGCTTCAGGCGAAAGTGGGAGATGCGCTTTTCAGGGAATAACATCATCATTTCACTGCGTTACATCAGGCGAGTTAATGCCTAATGCTCGTCAGTTAAGACATGAAAACCCGTAATTACCGAGAGCACGCATTGTAGCGGCGCAATTTATTGCGCGATAAATCGCGCCGCTACGGAAGGTGCGGCGATTTGATACGGCGCTTAACTGAACGGCATCAGGGGAGTTAATGCCACCCGTGAAGTAGGGGTGGCATGGTAAATGCAAATTATTTCAGAAAATTACCTTAAATTTGATTTGAAAAATTGTTCAAACTTAGCAAACGGGATCTTTCCAGCCACGTTGTCATATAAGTCCACATGATTTGCCCCGGGAATAATCACCAGCTCTTTCTTGTTACTCCCGATCGCCTTAAAAGCGTCTTCAGCAAAATAACGTGAATGGGCTTTTTCACCGGTCACAACAAGCGCAGGGATAGTGATTTCATTTGCATAACTCAGCAGCGGCATATTCATAAATGACAGTGGCATTGTTGCATTCCATGCGCCGGTTGAGTTGACCGAACGCGCATGGAAACCGCGTGGCATGCGGTAATAATCAAAGAATTCTTTCAAGACTGGATTTGGATTAGCGGGTAACGTTTCCGGCAGAATACGCTCAGAAGCGCTGACTTTACCTTTTTCGTCAACATCGATGTCGTGACCACCGGGCGCGAAAGTGCCGTTTTCCGCATCCTTCCAGCGCTGCGCGTTCAGATACTGCAACACAGCACGACGATCGGCGCTGGTGTAACGATCTTTGCCATCGCCTACGCCGTGGCCCATCGCGCGGCTCATGTCATACATCACGCTGGTTGCCACTGCTTTAACGCGTGTATCCATCGCAGCGTCGTTTAACGCCATGCCGCCCAGACCGCAAATACCGAGCAGCCCGATATGGTCGCGGTCTACCTCATTTTGCAGACCTAAGAAATCAATTGCCGCGCTGAAATCCTCAGTATTGATATCCGGAGACGCTACATTACGCGGGTAGCCGCCACTTTCGCCCGTATATGAAGGGTCAAACGCGAGGGTGACAAATCCCTTTTCAGCCAGCGTTTGCGCGTACAGGCCGCTGGATTGTTCTTTGACTGCACCGAAGGGCCCGCTGATGGCAATGGCTGCCAGCTTGCGCTCGCCGCGATCCTTTGGAAGATAGAGATCCCCAACTAAAGTGATCCCATAGCGGTTCTGAAAGGTAACCTTACGGTGATCAACTTTCGTACTTTCAGCAAAGGTTTTATCCCAATTTTTGACCAGCGAAATAGGTGCGTTCGGATTGCTGGTATCAGCATAACTCATCGTTGTAACTCCACTTAATGATGCGCATAGCAGCATTGCAGGTAACACTGCTGTCAATTTTTTAGTGAAAACAGTCATTAAAATCCTCCTGAATAAACATCAAAGAGGCAGGTTTCATACCGACAACGCTGCTGTGCTTTGTTGCAATGTGCACATTCTAGTTAGCAGCATGTGTTCTGATTAGAGGGGAATTTTTGCTAAGATTGATATCAAATTGTTCCAAATAACGATGTAGTCATAAGGGCGGGATGATGGCAAAACGGGAAAACTACAACGATCTCTACCTGTTCATGCTGGTGGTGCGCGAGGGGAGTTTTACCGCTGCGGCGAAACGCCTTGGCCTGGCACAATCAGGTATCAGTCGTTCAGTGCGTGAACTTGAAGAAAGACTGGGCGTTCAACTCATTGTTCGCACCACGCGCAGATTATCGCTCACCCATGCTGGTGAGCAGCTTTATCTAACCGTTGAGTCAGGATTCGATGCTTTAGATATGGGGCTCGCTAAGCTGGCCCACTATCGCCAGACCCCATCCGGTACGGTGCGTATCAATGCCAGCCAGCACGCGATAGATAAAGTACTCCTGCCAAAACTTGCGGTATTCAAACAACGCTATCCCGATATCAGACTGGAGCTCATCAGCGAAAGCCGGTTTGTGGATATCATTGCGGAGAGATTCGATGCGGGTGTACGTCTGGGGCCGGAGGTTGGCAGCGGCATGATCGCTGTACGCATTTCGCCTGAGATGGAGATGGCCGTTGTCGGTACGCCAGAACACTTTCGTCGCTACGGCTTTCCGCAGATCCCCGCGGATTTGGCCGTTCATCCCTGCATCGCTTATCAGTTAGGCGATGGCAGCCTTTATGCCTGGGAACTTCATCAGGATGGCAAAAAAATCACCCATAGGCCGCAAGGGCAATGGGTTTTTGCTGACAGCTATATGGAAGCGAAAGCCGCTACTCTCGGGCTCGGGCTGGCTTATGTCCCGGAAGAGCTGGTTTCTGAGGATCTGGAACAAGGAAAGCTGATCAGGGTTCTGCAACGGCACAGCCAACGTCTGGAAGCTTCATTTCTCTATTATCCGCACCGCAATGTGTCACCCGCTTTGCGCGCGGTTATTGATACATTGAGAATTTAAAAGGTTTTCAATGAAAAATATGTATACCTGCCAATATCATCATCTCTCTCATTCGCCCACTGTTAATTAATCCTGAAGTAAATAAAGGCTTCTTAGCAACCTGAAACTTTAATCAGCATTGGCACTCTCCCTCCCGACATTTTCTGGAAATCGATTAAACACCAGCAAATACACGTATTTTTGCTGTTTGGCCGTGCATAATTTGACATGTTGGGAAGCGTCGCAAAAAGCAGATTTTGCTCTGGTATCAACAGTCTGAATAATCAAGATGAATTCAGAGCTTATCTGAAAAACCATAGCCTTACATAACCCAAATACTCTTTTATCCTCTCAATAACGAGGATATTTAAATTAATTCTGTTAATTTTTTGCACTCGCCAGCAGGGGGAAGAATGAAGATTATCGTCGGTGGAAACGGCTACCCAGAAAAGAGAAACATCATTACAAACCCTTCAAATCGCTATCTGGATTACCGTCCCAGAAATATCTGGACCTGGATCAACGTTATAAGGCGGCGCTTATTGCATAAAAATAAACTGTTTATTTTTCGACCGCTGCCCCTGATGTCTTCAGGTGATGCGGACATTATCCACCTTTTTAACGAAGTTTCTTCGGGGCCAGGCGACTGGGTAGCGACCTTTGAAACCGAACTGCCCCGTGTTCTTCCCGTTGAGGGAATACCCAAATTTGCCAACCCCGAGCTGGCGCGGGAACTCCGGTACGTCTGCTCTCCGCGCTGCAAAGGTATCATCGCTATCTCAGAAGCCACACGTCAGATCCAACTGCGGCTGCTGGAACATTTCCCCAGGGAGCAGGCTATCATCGGGCCCAAACTGCACGTACTGCATCCCCCGCAGCCGGTACTGCAGGAAAAAAATGCTCTGGTTGAAAGAGGTCCGCTGAATTTTACCTTCGTGGGCAAGGAGTTCTATCGCAAAGGAGGGGCAGAAGTTGTGCTAGCCTTTAGCCAGTTATTAAGGGAAAACCTGATAAGTGTGAACGACGTACGCGTAAATCTGGTTGGTGATCCTGGCAAAACGCATAACGTGGCTCACCAGGCGTTCCAGGATGATGACGCATTTAGAAGAAGCGTGGAGGATACACTTCGTGAATGCCCTCTATTCCAGCACCATACGTCGCTGACCAACGACGCGGTACTGGCGTTGATTAAGACCTCTGATGTCGGGCTGCTGCCCACATGGCAGGAGACATACGGCTTTTCCGTTCTGGAAATGCAGGCCTGCGGCTGCCCGGTAATAACGACGAATGTCAGAGCCTTGCCGGAAATCAATCCGGAAAATGCCGGCTGGCTGATTCGCTGTCCACTGAATAGCATGTCGGAGCTGACGGTTGGATCGCTCAACGATAAAGCCGCACTGAGAAGCACCATCGTTTCTCAGTTAAAAGCCCATATTTTACATATCTTAAGCGACAGAAAAATTGTCAAAGTGCGCGCTATACAGTCAGTCGCTCGCATACGTAATGAACACGATCCTGTGGAGTTCAGAAATTACCTGAGTGCGATATACAGGGGGTTTTGAGCCAGACAAATAAAGAAATTAACCGTTTTCTGTATGGGTATTGTTCACATTGCTCATACGGATAACCTGCCCTCCCAACATTTCGGGCATTCTTAACTGGAAAACAGACCTTTCCGCCACTATCATCAGCTCACTTATTCACCCACTGATAACTAAGGAGGATTACTATGCCACTGTGTGAATTGTTTATTTACTCACACTTCTAAAGGATCTAAGTAATAATATAACTCACTGTATTCAAAGCATAAAAAACCATTTGAAACTTTAGTTCTGGTTGCTTTTTGTTGAATTTTTATTGCTAAGATATCAATACGTTACTTATAATTTTGCAGAAACCAAAAGAGTTACTATGCAACATTCCCCAGTCTAATGGTGACTTGACCTACAACCTAAACTTGACATATTTAATGACTCAAAGATTGAGAATGATTTAGCCCTTTATTGTTTAAATAAACCTCTAATATTGTGGCTTATCAGAGAATAATTTCAGTCTGTTCTAAATATGCCATTGCATCAAGTATAGATGACCAGCCAGTAGACTTCGTGAGGGGATAATTCAGAACTTTCATCCCGTTGTGCAGATAGATATCACAGGTTTTTGATTTACCATCAATTTTGATATCCAATATTATTCTGCGAGCTATTAATTGAAATTCCTTGCGGTCGGCTACGTTGAGTACATTTAATGCAGAAGCAGCCTTCATGTCACGCTCATCTTGTATTTCAGCCATGTCACTCTTTAACTTAATTATCTCAGCAGAAATTTCAGCTGCTCTGACTGTTAGCTCTCTGACATCCGGTGCTAGCTCTATCGCCTTAATCACGTTCTGAAGCTTACCGGTTAATTCCAATTGCCTGGCTGTCATTGAAGTTAATGCAGTTTCATTTGATAAATGCAGGTCCATTCCTGATGCACCTTTTAAGACTCCAGTAATTAGGTAGCGGTCCGTTAAATCTCTTCTAACCGCTTCAGTTTTGCATCTGTGTTGACGCCGCATTGAGCAAACATAGTAGCCATAGCCTTTTGTGCTGATCCCCGTCAATATAATGGCATGCCCACACTCTTTACAGTGCATCAGCCCTTTAAAAATATTTATTAGATGGGGATTAAAATTGGTGTTCCTTCTGCTTTCAGGTTCGTAACTTATACGTCTTACCCGCTCAAAATCTTCGATACTAATGATTGCAGGATAATAATTAGAAATGTCCTCAACATCGGGAACTGTTATGCGATATGACGGAGAAAGAACGCCAATCACAGCTTTAGATTTAACCAGTCTTTCAATTGAAGCTGAATTCCATTGTGAAACTTTTCCCCGAAGATTTTTCTTACCCTGAACATTCAGTGCCTGACTGATTTTCTCAAAGGAGCGGCCATCGAGTCTCATTTCGAAAATGGTTCTGATAATGTCTGCTTTGTCTTCAATCACCTCAAAACCATTACCAGCAGCGTTTACTTTCAACCAGGAGGGGCAATGGCGGGTCATTATTTTCCCCTTTTCAGCGGCCTGTTTACGCTTTTCGGCCCAGACTGCTCGCTGTCGTTTAGATTTGATCTCGCTTTCTTCGTTAGCGCGCTGGGCTATCAGAATTGCTTTGATGATTGAATAGGGGTCGTCAAGTGAATCGCGGGTATAATGTGTGCCATCAGTGAGGGTAACCACATCGATTCCCGCCTTAAGAATTGTACGAAGCCTGTCTGACGCATCACCTATTTTTTCTCGTGAGAGACGATCCAGGCTTTCTACAAGGAGTACACTGCCCGCCTCAATCAATTCCTTTTGCACCGCCTCCATAAACTCTGAAAATGCGCCTGAAATCGCATGCTGTCCTCTGTAAGCGCTTAGCCCCAAATCCTCGAATGTTACAGGGTCAAGGTAATAATCAGCATTATGTTTAAGCCATTCATCAATTAGTTTCTTTTGTCTTCTCACTGAATCTCCCTGGACCTGCTGTAAAGATGAAAAACGTAGATAAGCTATAGCCCTTTTCATATTCCCCCCTTTATCCTGATAGAGACAACTGACATTTAGCATTTCCAAAAATCAAATTTGAAGATTGATTGAGTCACATTAATATGACAATGCAAAATATGAACATTATGGTGGCGAATGCGTGAGTCACTAATTCAGCCCTGTTTTACATTAAAGCCTTCAACCCCTCTGAGTAAAACAACATTACGCTCACAGGTAATGACATAACTCTCACATTTATAATGAATGTAATTTTATATCTCAAGCAGTTAATATCGCTGAGCATAACTGGTGGCATTTGTAATAATGCAAGCCATAAACATTCACTTTTATGAATGAAGATATCTGTAACCTGTCAAATGGATAAGATCACTCATTTATCAGGCTATTAACTCCAGGGTATTTAAATGCACATAAAATTAAAATTCGCATGTATAATATTGGCTTTCATGACAAGTGGTTCAGTTTTTTCCTCACCTGTTAATCCCAATATTAATGCCACTAAAACGACTCTTTCCATGGGCTACTCGCTAGGAGAGCTTCGGGACTTCGGTTCACTCTATGGAGGGAATATTACGGTACAGTTTGAACCCGATTTTCCTGTGGGAATAATAGGGTCAGTGACAGCTCTGCGTTCAGACCTTGACGCAATTGCTGAAAGAATGAAAAAACATCATGGCTCATCGCCTAAAAAATTAGCTGAGAGTGCTGAATACTACTCGGCCATGTTTGGGCCGACTCTTCGTTTGAATGAGACCATTAGCATTTATGCTCTGGCTGGCATATCGCATAGTAAAGTCGATAATAACTCATTCACTGATTCAAATAGTGACAAAGCTCCTCCTGCCACCTCAGACAGTAACAGATTCGCTTACGGTATTGGCATGACTGCTAATGTAACAGACCATCTTAATCTCAGTATTGGATATGAAGGTTCCAGAGTCAGGTTTGATGAAGAATCACATCCGATCAATACCGTCATGCTAAGTGCCGGCTATCGCTTCTGATTAAAACTGGCCCCCTCAATATACGTAATGGGGGCTTTTATCATTCATATCATGTTGGATTTCTACGGAACCAGAAATGAAAAATAATTTGATTAAAATGATCGCCGCACTGGCCTGTTTTGTCTGCATAACTGCAAGCGCAGAAAATATTCCAGACCGTACCACGATGTTATTTGGTTATGAGCATGGGTCAATTGAGGGCTATGGCAGCCTCCACGGACCCAACTTTAAGATAATCTACGAACCTGAGAGCCTGTTTAGTATTGTCGGCTCTTTGACGGCTCTCAGAAACATATGGGATAACACTGACGAGTTTCATTTTGAAAAGAATATCAACGGCAAACGTATCAGAGTCAAAACAGAAAAAAAGCCACGCAGGATACAGAGTATTATTCTGCGATGTTCGGTCCATCATTACGTGTTAACGATCTCTTGACCGTATATGGCATTTTTGGGTTTTATCATCTGAAAATGGATAACCCACTCATACACGACCCGGTTACAAAAAAGGCGGCAAGAAATGGTTCCCACTCTTATAACAATGTTGCATATGGTGCCGGTGTTATCCTGAATGTTACTGATACGCTCACGCTAGCAGCTGGATATGAAGGGGCGCCAGCAGAAAAGAATCAGGATTACCGCAGCCTGAATGCTGCATCACTGAGTATGGGATATCATTTTTAACGAATTTATATCTCTAAGCATCGAGCTGATTACATCAGCTCTTTCAGCTGGAATTACCGGACTGATGTCTTCTTTTATGCCGGGACGTCTGGCCAGCGAATTGAACCAACATTTCCCGGTTCGATGCGGTATACATCAACAAGATGCTTCTTCCATGATAAAAGTTTTTGGGTTTCTTCATCCGTTAATGCATGAAATTCTTCAACAATCTTCAGCTGTCGAATTTCGGTGTCAGCCGTCATTAACATCGCATTTTTTTTACTCACTGCATCCGCTATGCGCTCCTGTTCGGAAGGTTCAGGAGCATCAGCCCAGCAAGGCATACCATTCCTATCGGCACCACGAATTTTTCCCTGTGGAGGCTGCCCATTGTAATTTTGCCAAAGCGCTTCTGATATGTTTATGACATCATCACTCCATGAACCATTCTGAATGTATACCTCTTTCTCATCCAGGTCATAAAAGGCTTTTGTTGTTGCACTGAATCCAATATTCATACCATTCAACCATGCTCTCACTGACCAAACGCAACCCAGTAGAATCCGGATTCACCAGAACCGGCATTCAGCTCAAAGTGTGTTTTATCAATCACACTAATATACGGGTTCAAGACACTTTTTTTATATGTTTTGTTCAACGAAAAGTGGACATTGAAGCAGCCAGAAGGGAATAAAATGGGAAAGCTAACGCTGGTGGTGCTGCTGGCGCGATCAAACATTCCCCCCTGAATAATGAGTTGATTATTGGGTGATTTATAGTACCAGGCTTTCTGAGAGCCTGAGGTGAAAGGCAACTGTCGTTTAAGCCATTTTTCCAGACTCCCCTCCCAAAGTTTACCTCTTACATCACCTTCCTCAGTCAGCTCGGCCTCCCCTACCTTCAAACTTTTTTCGATTGTCAGATTGCCCTGTACAACGACATCGCCGCTAATATGTCCTCCATCGCGGGAATAATACTTTTGATCCGATTCATCTTTGGTGTAGCTGCTTTTAGGTGAGCTGAGAATCCAGGCGCCGATCGCGCTATTCCATTCAACTTCCGCAGTATGTCCATGAAAAATCTGACCAGGCGGTAATTCCTGGTGTTCAGCAGTGAGGATGCTGGCCGCTGGAAAATGACTTACTGCCAGTGCCGACGGACCCGAATTAGTACTTTTCGCACGAAAATGTAATCGCATACCGTCGCTGATATGGCTAATTGCTGGTTGATAAGAGACCTGATAGTGATTTACGGTTCCCGAATCCATTCCGTAAGTTAGCCTGCCCTGCTGAATCGCACCGATGAGACCATTTACGGGTAGAAAGGGAGCGCCATCAGCGGGACGGATATCTTCCGCATTAACATGACGATCGCCATAGTTAATCGTGATGACCCAGGCAGATGTATAGCCTGCATCTGGAGGAGGCGTAATCTGAGAGCCGGCTACAGCAGCTACTCCAGCTTTGAGACGAACAATGCAGGCACCTGAACGCACCGTACTCTGAGCATTGCCGGTATTATCAGGACCGCTAAATGCCATAGCAGGATCTGCAGCGTTGTAATAAGGTAGAATGGTTTGGCCGCCATCCACATCGTTATAGGCAACCTGAATCAGATAGTTGATGCTGTGGCCGGGCGTCGCTGGTGCAGACAGGTGGAATGTAACTGGATCAGGATTAAGTCCCTGCTTCAGCAGTGTGTGTGTCGTGTCAGCTGCAAGCGATGAATACGGCGTACCGTCTGTGTTGTGCAGACTGTAAATCTGCCCTTCTCCTATGCTCACTGCTAATGATTCGGCAACAGCTGGTGTACAGACGAGTCCATAAAGATAGGTATTATCTCCCATAATGACTGATGCCAGTTTGGCCATCCCTGTCATGGCGAATTTGTTGGTGTTAAGCAGGTCAGTTTCGAGCGGAATTGCGCCCGGATAAACGATGAGACGATCCATGATTTCCCCATAGAAATGGCATTTGCTTAAGTGTCCTTAATGACGCCATTTATCTGAATTGACTATTTTACTGCAGTCGCACCCATACGAGAGTGCCTTCCATCTTCACTGCTTCAATGGCAGCGTAAATCTGTGCATCCGTGATACTGCCGGCAACCATCTCACGAGAAACATACTCCCCCTGAGATGATTGCCCGTATGCCGCTGTAGAAGTACGATAGCCCGCTACCCACGGAATGCCCGCCTTCTTTGACCGGTGGACAGTAACAAAAGCCTGGTAGGGTAAAAGGGATGAACCATAACCACCAGCCGCGCCATAACCCATTGTCGGCCGACTATATGCTCCCGTGTCCTGCACCCGCTGCGGCTCAAATATCGTCGGTGAATTGCCCGTCAGTTCTGCAAGAACATCGTGGATAGCCTGTCGTGTTCCCCGCTCCCGTAACAGTGCCCGTTTAATCACCGTGCGAAAGACGTCATCAGTCATATCCACAGGCCGCGTAAGAGAGTTCCCGAAAAAATCATACGCCGCCATATCCAGCCAGCCATCACTGGCGGAAGAGATACGGGTCTGAGTTTTGGCGTAAAGATACAGGGTGTAGCACCAGGATAACGCCGCAGCGCATGCTGATAGCGGTCCATTCAGAATGGTGCTTTCCTCTGCAAACCATGCGGGAGGAAGCAACACCCTGAGCCTGTTATAAAAGTCGTTCTGATCACCTTTAGCCATTCAGCTCACCACGATTTTCCCGGCACGAATAATCTGCCTGGCAGATACCGCAAAATCCGCCATGCCACCGTTTACCGTCAGAGAAGTAACGTTGATTACACATGGGCTGGCGGCATAGGCCACTCTTACCAGCTGGGTGTAGGCAAGTAATTTGCCCAGTGACAGGCTCGACAGGTATTGATTAAGAGAAGCGCGCACCTGATTGACGATCTCCGCGTGATTAGCAGTGGCCTCGGTAGTTACCATTAAGACGACATCGACTTTGATGGTTTCTGGGGGGAACACGCCGAACGACACCGTGAATCCCCGGGTATTTTCGATAGCCTGATAGGCTTTTTTCAGTAATGCAGGTGCGGGCAGCCCTGTGCCATCATCCACCACAGCATAAAAATAGCCGGGCTTATACTCTCCTTCCGGCGTGACATTTTCAGTCAGCGTATAACTGATACCGCTCTGCAGATTACTGATCGCAAAACCAATAGCCGCTTTCGTGGCTCTGGACAGTGAAGCAATCCACAGCACAAAGCGCGCGCGGTAGCTGTCATCGGATTCAGCATCCTTACCGTTTGTAAAAGCATCGTTGTTGGTCACGGCATCAACCGACATTACCGAGCCCGTTATGACAGTAACTGTCTTCGCCTGCGCGTTACCTGCAGTCCCGGCAATATTCGCACGCACCGGGACGGCTAGTGAACTGACGCCGGGGGCGATGACATACGCAGCCCGTACTGCATCCCACTCTTTAATCAAAGTGTTGGGTATGACTGAATAGGTCTGAGAGCCGTCAAATGTTGTCACCTGCGCGCCCTCCTTAATCAATGCCTCGCTGCCAGGAGTAAACCGGCTAAACGTCACTATTCCACTGGCCTGAACGGACTGAAGGCGGAAAAAACTGAAGTCCGCCATCCAGCTATCCAGGTCTTCGCCAGAGCAGGTAGCTGCACGTGTCGTGACCAGCAACTTCACTATCAGCTGCTGTAGCCACATGGCCACCCCAGCGTTGGATTCCGCAAGCGATCGCAGGATGCTACCGATCGAAAAATCCAGCAGTTTTTCCGCTCGGGCCTGAATAGCCGTGACCTGCTCACTGACGAGTTCAGAGAATGACCTGGTGTTAAGGGAAGCCATCGCTTTACCTCGTGACGTCGAAATGGAGAGATTCATTGACCTTGGTCGTGGCGTCGGTGTACGCAATTGAGACACTGACCCCACCTTCAATGGTTGTCAGCCTGATTGCCGGCGGTGGATTACTGTCCACCGATTCCTCCAGTAGCATCTGCCCGGTGATGAGCGCTTTCCACTCTCCAGGGTTAACCGTCTCACCAATTTTTTTTGCCAGTCCGGCGCCATATTGGGGGTGAAAAACGTAGTCGCCCGGATTAGTCAGAAGGCGACGTAATATTCGTTGCTTAGTGCGCTCGCTTCCTTTAACTGTGCGCAGGTCTCCAGTTGGCGCCTCCTCGAGGTCGCCGCCTGTAAAGTGATAGATGTCGTACATGAACTAAGGCGCCCGCGTTGATTTAATCTGCTGCTCGGGAGGGTCAGTACGGTTACCCCGACCTTTTTCAAGGTGGGTATGACCGCCATAAACAATGCGGATGCGATGTAACGATCCAAACCTGCCGTTTTTGTCGAAGATGTCTTTAACGACCCTGAGGTTTTTATCGACCGTCACATCACCGCCGATAAAGTGATGCGCCGGTGCGTTAAAGGTGAGCTTAATTTTCGCACTCAGCAGAACTTCACCGCTGTTCAGGAATTTCAGGAGGGAGCCACTCTTATGCATCAGCCAGAACTCGCCTGATGGCGGCCCAAGACAACGGTCTTCATCGTTATAAAACTGCCCTGCTGCCATGCCGACGCCTGTCAGACCACTATCAAACTCAATCTCCACCACTGCACCGATCATCGGTCCAGCGGCCATGCCCCAGCCATTGCCTACCCAGGGAGAACTCAGTGATATCCAGCCTGTTTCTTCACCCGTAGGTTGCAACTGAACCTTCACAGCGTAATGGTCAGGATCATAGGCAGTGATGATGCCCTGGCGTGTGCCACTTTCACCGGCGGCACTCTGGTGTGCTGTCGCCGCAATGATATTCAGTAATGCTCTCAAAGCCAGACTCCCAGCGCTGGGCTGTGGTTTTTCCCTGATATGTCCATGGTGTACCCCGTTTCCCAGCTCAGCGTCCGGCGTATCCGATCGCAGTGGTAAATCTGGTCGAAATGACTCTGTGTACCCTCAATACGTACATGTGTGCCCGGCATAAGCAAGTTGTCTCCTGCCATGGATCCACTGAACTTCATCTCATGCTGTACCACTTGCCGGTAAATGGATTGCGCCAGCGCGTGAGCACCCTTTTCTGACAACCCGTTGCGGATGACCCGATAGACCTGCTTTTGGGATGTGGCTTTTCCTGGTGCGATACTTTTAGCCGAAGCCGGAAAGGACACGACAAACTGCTTATTTTTCAGTTTTGCATTCCAGCTCAGCACCTCAACCGTAATCCCTCGGGAAATGGTCAGCGCGCGTGAAAACGACAGGTCGTCGGAGGTATTGCACTGTGGATACGCCAGCAATCCGGGAGGCTGCCATCGAATGACATAGTTCTCAGCTTCAGCCGGATCCCGTTTCGGCTCAAAGTGCAGGTTGTCGCCATCCACGTAAACCAAGAAATTCTCAATGGCCGCAAGCGTTGTGATGAGGTCCCACTCCGTCTGCTCACCTGTCAGGTGTGCAGTATCAATCTGGTAAAATTCGCCAACACGCCTGCTGGTTGCGGTAACAACCGGCGTCAGGCTGTGCCGTTTGGCCAGCATGGTAGCTATCTGTGAACTGGTCAGGTTTTTAAAGCTTTCCCCTGTGGTCTTCGCATCAATAAGCTTTGCGGCAAAGTCACGTCCTTCAGCCGATATCACAAAGCGCGCGGGTTCGAAGTGCCAGGTATCAATGTTGCCAGTGATGTGCTTCTTCTCATCAATGCCTGCTCGCGTGCTGACCGAGATGAACAGTTCAACCCGGATAGTCGTCTGCACTGCCCACCAGTTCAGCATCTGCATGGCGGCTGGCAGAGCTGTGATGGCCAGCGTCAGATCAAACGCCCCGGCGCCGCGAAAGGCATGAGCCTCAACACTAAACGATATGAAAGGCACGTCAGTGCCATTTAAAAGACAACGCCCGCTGATTTGGCGGGCGCTGGATAAAAAAAGAGGATCGTTGACGTCCATAGTTAGCTCGTCGTTCCTGAGGGTATTTGAAGAGTGTTGATACCGCTCAGTTGCGGATCGGTCAGGTCGTTAGCTTCGGCAATTCTTGTCCACATTGATGCATCCCCATACTGTTCTGATGCCACCTGATAAAGATTGCCTCCAGCAAGGGTAACGGCTTTAACCCCCTCCGCAGACTGACCTGTTCTGACGTTTTTATTCAGTCTTCCCAGCACTTCCTGTAACCGATACAACGCTAAAATACGCGTGCTGCAGTCCAGATGGATAAGCAGGTTACTCACAGTTTTTGATACCGGATTACCTGGAACCAGGCCACCGAGTGAGGTGATATCGCCGGCAGCGGCTTCCAGTAATGCCAGCTCATGCTGGATAATATTACGGGCGGCAATGAGGGGTCTGATTACAGACTGAATCTGCGCGACGGTAGCATGGGCAAAGTCCGTAATCTGTTTTACCGCCTTATGTAAATCTTTTACTGCCCTGGTGACAGCATCGATATTGATCATACTGGACAGGCCCAGCGCGCGCCCAAGATCACTGTCAATCAGCCCCCGCAATGCGCCCGTCAGTGCATCAACTTTGTCGGGATAACCATCATTGCTGATGACCACCATTTCAATGGAATACGGGCGACGCCACATATACTCATAAACCGGCGCAAAACGGGTGACGATCACAGTAAAGCGGTAATCGTCGAAAGTGAGCACTATCGGTCGCCCCTGGTCCCGAATCCGTTCAAGAGCACTAACGCGTTCGCTGGCCTGCAAGCCGGTGATAACTCCAGACCAGGCCAGCGGTTCGTACTCAGTGCCCAGCACATCAATGATGCGCCTGCCGCCAATAAGTTGATGCTGGATTGTCTTCTGTTTGCCGGGAACAGCGATGCGCTCGGGAACTTCTAAGTCCAGGAATTCGAATTCACCCAACATCAAACGAGTGACTGTCGGGTCGATACCCTGTGCGAAATGAGTTACATTCTGGAGGATTGTCACTGAGACCCCATTATTTACTTAACAATAGACTCCTTTATTCACTCCTTAAATAACCTCTTTCGGGGCATCTTCAAGTATGAAATTTGATCGGGTTTTACAGAGAGAAATTCTGTTGGTTTGTGTTGATGCTTATCCAGACTATACGTCATGGATAAACTTTGATGCTTCATTAGTCGATACAGACGATATTAAACTTTCTGCTAACATCAACTACCTAGCGGAGCAGGGCCTGATTTCTATCAGAAACAGAACCAGCGATGATCCATATAGCTTCTTAGACAACATGCGAGCTACCGTTCAGGGAATTGATTTTCTCCAGCATGATGGAGGACTTTCAGCAATTCTAAATGTTCAGACCATAAAATTTCACAGAGAAGCCGTTGTAGTGCTTGAAGACCTTATTGCTCTCTCAGGCCTGAGCGAACATGATAAAGAAACGGCCAGGTCAAAGCTTTCAGGGATGACTACCGATGTACTTAAAACGATCGTACAAACAGTTACCTCAACTGGGGTATCACTGCTAATAAAATGAAAGTAAGCAATAAAAATGGGTTGATTATTCTATTAACACTTGAAGCATCATAGAGTTAAAATTATGTGGCTTTGTTTTTTTCTTGACATGAAAAGGAGATTGTAATGACTAAGTTCGAGCGTGTTGTCTCAGAACTGAATAATATTGAAGATAAAATTCAGGATAATTGTAAAAAATCGATGACCCCATTTAAGGGGCGAAATATGAAAGCAAGGTTAGATAAAATCTATCGTGACGCGAATAAACTCAAAGACCCGGAACAGACTTCAGCACAAGCTAAAGTTAAAGAGTTGAAAAAATCCGTTAGGGCTTTGGTTGAGGCACATGAGTTATCCAAGAGCACGCAACATGAATGTGGTTGCAAAAAATGTAATCCAGCCAGTACACGGGCTAGAAAATCTATTCGCTTGTAAAAATTTAATAGTGGATTTCACAAGCCCCAGACTGCGGGCTTGTCTTCCGTTATTCCATCTGTTGTTCAACTTGGTTCAATACTGCCGATAATGATCGTGGGCGCTCCAGAATAATGGAGTGTTCGGAACAAGTTATTTTTGACATCAATGATGCAATTTGCACCCGTGGCTACATGGAAAGGCTAATGTCCATGGTTTGTCCTTTAAAATCAATACCCGCCACGAATACACCAGCGAGCATCAACCCAAATAATAATCCATCTTCAACATGCCGTTTCTCAACATGAAAACTCGCGGCATCCGCGCTCTTACGTCAGTCAGCAAAGAGGACTTCAAATCAAGGCCAGAACGCGCAGGCTGGCGCTCATAGCATTATTTTACGTAGCAGTGGATCAAACGAAACGGGTCTATGGATTTATGAGACTGCTGATATGGCCGGGATGAACCATTTGCATGGATGAATCGAAAGCGCTTGTCCCTGCAAATGAACGAGTCGCCTCACGTACCTGATGTTGCGTTACGGCCTCGCCCACTGCTTTTTTGTCCAGATAGACCTTGCTGTGAACCTGAACCATCTGCTGAATTCTTTCTGGTATTGGCGGGACGTCATTACCGCGATGCAAGCTCTGCATACCTTTAGCATAATCTACCCCACCCTTATATCTTCCCTGCGTTGACATGGCGATCGCTAATGCCGAATGGCCTGCAGGGGCGTGTGTGCCACGGGTTATGGCCTCAATATCACCGTACAGTGTGTACGCGCTCTTTTTCAGCTGGCGTTGAGCCGTTGTCGGAATGTTGACGCCAGGCAGGTTGTTGAGCAGGCCGGTGATGTAGTCAAACAACCGGTTAAAGCCTGACTGCACGCGCTCGCCGAAATTATCCGCCCTGCTCTCAATGCCTTCCCACCAGCCAATGAAATGCTGCCCCATTCCCTTTATTGCGGACCAGGTGGTACTGCCCACTTCGCTGAACTCTCTCCACATTCCCGTAAGCGCGGGACGGACGCGTGCCCAGTTGCTGTAAATCAGTACGCTGGCACCTGCAACTGCTGCGATGGCCAGCGTCACCGGACCACCCAGCATGGCGGCAACAGAAGTTATAACGCCGAGACTGCCCACCAGCCTTGTTCCGGCAATGGTGGCACTTAACAACAGAATGCCACCGGACAGCAGTGTCAGACCCGCGAGCGCAGTCGCAGAGTAAGCCGCAATCCGGGTGGCCCATGGATTGTCTTCGGCGAACTGGCTGAGCTTGTCGATAAATCGTGTAAGTCCCAACGTCAGGCTGGTTACCGTGGGCAGCAGCTGGATGCCCAGGATGGCTTTCAGGTTGGTCCAGGCAGCCGTGAGCCCAACAGCGGCACCGTCAGGTGAATTCTGATAAGTGTCGTAAGCAGCGCTGTAACTCTGCGCACGGTGGAATACCGTGGCGTCTTTGCTCAGCTTGGCGGCATTCTTAATGTGCTGGCCATAAAACTGTCCGGCGTTACGGTTCAGGTATTCACCGAGCATGTTTCCGACTTCATCATCGGTAAGCCCGCTGCCGTAACGCTGTCGGATTTTATCCGCCATCACGGCAGCAAGTTTATCGGGGCGGGAAAACAACCTCGCATACTCCGGCTTCAGACCGCCACTGGTAACGGACTCACTGCCAAGACTCTGCCGGTATAAATCCCTCTCTTCAGCCGACATGTTGCGCATAGCTTCGCGCATCATCTTCAGTCGTACAGGACTGACACCCTCTTCCAGCATGCCTATTTCAGCGAGCAAACCCTTTGCCTTCCGGTCCATGTGCCCACCAATCAGCGAACTGAATGCTGTCATAAGCGCGGTACCGGATTTATTTCCCCCTTTGTCCATGCTCATCAGGCCTGCAAACTGACCATACAGATATTGCGGATCGAGCATCATATAAGCGGCTTTGCCCGTCTGCGAGGCGGCAAGAAAGTCTTTCGGGCTGACACGCCCGCGTGATGCAAGCTGTACCTGAGACATCATTGACAGCTCATTCAGGAATCGGGCGGGATCATTAATCACCGCACCGCCACGGTGCTCTAAAGCCTTCGCTGCGGCATTGACCAGTCCGTCAGTTGCGCCTTTACCAAGCGCCATACGTACTGTCGCTTCATAGCGGGCAAATTCTGGCGCGGTCTCAACGGCATGGTGCAGATCACCAAAGGCTGTATGCAGGTCCTGAATCAGGCGAATATTACCTGCAATCGTGGTACCCAGCGTCTGGTGTGCCAGCAACTGCGCCTGACCCGTCACTGCGGCATTGTCCTGAGCTGAAAGATTAAGCGTGCGGAAATCAGTCTGAGCGCGCACCAGGTCTCGTGCAGCCTTAAGGGTTGCATCCAGTCCCTTTGTAATACCCAGGCTAACAGATGTCAGACCTCCACCAGCAATCGTCATTCTCCCGATCTGTTTCATCTGCGTCTGAAACAATGCAGCCTTCTGGTGGGTGTCTGCAAACCTGCGGGAGACAGCCAGTAAACCAGCGGAGATGTTTTCAGTCAGACTGAGCCTGACGGCGACCTTATAGGACTCTAAATTCATAATGTTATCAGCAACATATAATCATTTGTTTTTTATTTGTGGTGCGAAGCATAGAAGAATCAAAATGATTTCATCGCAGTCAATGATCTATATGACTGATCTTTATGTATATACATACAGTTATTTATGCTCACCAACCCCATTCAAAGTAGAAAATCAAAAAAAAGGATTGATCATTATTGCGCGCAGTGAGACTTCAGGTTAGACTTAAATCAAGTCATAATTGAAGGTGGAATCATCATGAGCGACGTCAACCTAAGCGTAAGTGCTTTCAAAGAATTTCTGGAAGCCCTTCCAACGCTCGATTTGGTGAAAGATGCAACCGCACGTAACCTGAAGAATTCAACAGCGAGATTACTCACTGTCGTTAGAGACAATGAGATGGCTGATGTAAGTTTGCTGGACGTTGAAGAGTTGGCGGAACGTTATATGAATGAAACGTCTCCTACTCCAAATGGAAACAGTATTACTTCATACAAGAGCCGCATGGACAGTGCAGTTAAGAAATTCATAGCCTATCAAAAGGGTGATTCAATTCCTTACAGGCAGCACTCGAAATCCACTTTGGATTTGGGAGAGGATTCAATTGGAACTGGCCAAGAGGAATTACCTGTGATGAGAGATGATAAGGCAGTAAATGAAACAGCTACTGAAGCGCCAGTCAAGGGCACCTTTACTATCCCTATTCTTGTAAGACCTCAATCGGGGGTGGTAGTAACCATCGCTGGGGTTCCCGATGATTTAACACGTGAAGAGGCTGATAGAATCTCTTCGGTATTGAAAATTTACACTCAAAAGACGTAAAAAAAGCCCCGTTTGCCGCGGGGCTTAATTGGTTCGGAGATATTTGCCGTATCTCCGGTGTGTATGGAGGCAAACCCCCCGCTACACTTTGCGTTAGCAGGCGAAGAATAACGGGTCTCCCAACCGTTTACAACACTGTTCGGGTTTACAGTGATGTGAGGTATTCCCTATGCCGACTACTGTTTGTCGTAAATGTGGTAACACCTGCGAAGTTATCTTCCGTCCTTATGTTGTTGATAAGAACGGTAAGAAGAAATTCCCCAAAAACTCGCGCGTGTTCCCAATCCCAGTCTGCGGATGTAATTTGATCTAATTAAAACCCGGCTACGGCCGGGTTTATTTTATCTTTTGTTTGGACTTTAGCTATCGCTTCTTAGGCAATCCCCATTAGACAAACTAAGTTCTAGTCGTCTCTTACTTCCCTGTAATGAGGCCATGCTCTTATAGGAATTCTTTGGCACAGGATTGTGCCCAGCCCGGTTGCCACCACTCCCGGGCTTTTTGTTTTCAGCCTTGTGTTTTCTTATCGTCCACTTTTTTCAGGAACATCCACTGAATGCTGTAGGCCACACCGCCGGGCGCCAGTACCCACGAAGACGAAGAGTGTCCATCTGTGCCCATCACCACGAACGTCACTCCGACCAGGTTAAGCAGTTCGACGACCTTTCTGTCCCAGGTTTCTGCGATACCGGTATCGCCTGGCACCACATCCACTTCGACGCGTGTACCTGGCGGGCATGTTACACGTGTGCATGTTCCATGAATTTTAGCCATGGTGTTGTCCCAGCTGTCTCCGTAGTAGGTTTCACTGTCATTCGCATCCATGCCAGCGCCAACCATCGTCAGCGCCAGTAAAGATAATACTGATAATGAGTTCATACTCTTTCGCCCCGAAAAATGCCGAGACTATAAGCTGACACTGACAGCATTAAGTTTTCCGCAAAAATGCTTTCCGTTCGTATTCACTCATCATGTTTCCGTCTGCGCGCGCTTCAACGCCTCTTCAAGTTCACTGAAAGGCACATCGCCCGTCAAAACTGTGTCGCCAATGAGGGTCGCGGGCGTGTGGGTGATATTAAGTTTTTTCATCAATGCTTTGTTCAGCGCCAGTGTATGCGTGACATCCGGGCTGAGTTGATAAATGGTTGAGCCTGCAGAGCGGACTGCATTCCGGATACTGTAATCATCCAGTAAGCCCTGATAACGCATCAGATAGCGATGAAAGGCCTCAAATTTTGAGGGCTGTTGTTCCCATAAGGTCAGAGCCATACGCGAAGGGTTAAGTGGCTGAAACATGGATGGACTGAATTTGTAAGTCACAGCCAGCTGAGGATGCTGCGCCAGCAACCGATGCAGTTTTTCATCCAGGCATTTACAGGCTTTGCAACTGTAATCGGTAAAACATACCAGCGTCAGCGCCGGTTGCAGCGCCCCGACTCGCGGTGAATGCGGATCATCAAGCAGGTTGCTGCGAATTAATGCCTCCGTCTCCGGAACCCTTTCGGGCGTATATGCCACCAGCTCCGGAGCAGGCACGCGATGGATGTGACCTGGTGCGATGGAAACAATCTGCGCAGGTGCAGGTAAAGCAGGCAGTAACATCATTGGGACAATCAGGGCTTTCAGCATAATTACTCCCGAAACAGTTCATCGGCCGGCCCCGTGAGAAGGTCAACTATTGGCCGTAATGACATTGAGGCGCTAATTTGACTTAAGTTTGGCGATGAAGTTTCTTGGCGGGATTTATATCTGGCGGTCATATCCCAGAACACTGTGGATGGCTGTGCCTTTAGTGATACCCGTAACTGCAGCACGCCCCAGTATCCGGCGGATAGTGCGCTCATTGTGGATGACTGCCGGGCCAAGCACCGGACGAGGAGGCATATTGACGGTACCGAATTCAAACCAGAGAGCTCTTTTATCTTTTGAACCCACCACCGCCTCGAAACCACTGATCTCATGCTCCCACGTATCGCGGAACTCACCGGTACGCAGAAGCGGGGCTTCCAGTGGAAAGCCTTTTCTCGCCTTGTCCGCTTCGGTACTCTCAGCCAGCGGAGCCCAGTCCTGAAAAGGACCGACCGCCGGCTGATAAAAACCGATTTCATCTTTCGCGGTCTGTGCGATAGATTCTGCGACGTCTTCGAGTCCGTCAGCCAGTCGCTTGTGCAGCGCGACTTCCAGCGCCGCAAATTGCAGTGCCGCACCGAGGAATCCTTCTAACTCTTTCACGTCTGTTTCTCCCAGGCCCATGTCTGCCAGTTGAACTGTGCCCCTTCCAGCTCCGAAAAGACGATCGCCATCGCGTGCCGTTCGTGCATCACCATCTCTGTCACATCAAAAACCATTGAGAATGGAACCCCGTTCTTCAGCAGCCAGCAACGACTGCGAAAATCAGGGTTCAGGGCGAGTTTTTTGTGGCGGCCCTGGGAATGTCATCACCTTGATTGCAGTCTCCGGTCGGGAAAAATTGGGTGGCCAGCGCGTCCATGCCCTCGCGCCCCAGAATGCTGATCATGGCATCTACCTGAGCCTGCGTCTGAGGAATGGCGTACTCATCCCCATCAATGTCTGAGACCCGCGCTGCAGGAATGGCATACACATTCACATAAACCGGGTTCATTGCGGCCTGCGCGCCAATTGCCAGAATCAGACGTGATTCCTGTAACGGGTCAAGCTCGCGATAGCGGATAACGCGACCGCGAGTGTCAGTTACCTGATTTGATACAGCAACCGAAGGTTCATCAGATCTCGGTTTTTCATGGACTGTGACTTTCACTCAGTAACCTCAGTTAACTTTTTTACGACGGCTGGCAGTGAACGTCAGCGTCTGGTTGACGGTTTTCTCACCCTGCTTGTTGCCGGCATCGGTGAGGTGAAATGACACCCCTTCATAGCGATACACGCTAACTGTGCCATTCGCTTCAGTAATGGTTTCGGTAATGGTGCCGCGCGGCTGATCAATACCGTTGTAGTAGTTGTCTTCCCACTTCGCCCAGAAGTCATCCAGCGTGGCATCCATACGTTCAGCCGTGATGGTCCCATGCCAGCCAACCGGAATTTGTAATTCATCAGTAATGCCGTTTAGCGGGGTAATCTTCTGTGTCGAAACCTGCGGCTTTGAGTCAAAGCTCATGATTTTGGGAATGCGCAGCTTGCCCGTGTGCGTATTGATATCAACCGCGATATCGCGGCCCACGGTATAGCCAAGGGTTGGCATGGTTTATCTCCGGATTAATAGTGCAGCGGCATTAGCAGCATTAGCAGCATTAGCGGTGTGAGTCGTTTGAGACGGAGATGGCCACGCTGCCGCCCCCTTCCATATTCACCAGGAAATAGCGCACCACATTCAGATATTTGACCTGCACATCGGCCGTCATATAGCCCAGCGCAACGCGGGAATCCGGGTTGTTGGTCGCATCGAGGCGCACTGAGAAAGCCGGCCCGCCGTTCGGATCGCCGATCATCTTCACCCCTTCCAGGTTTGACAGGAATGACTCCAGCGTGCTTTTCGTTTCCCGGCGCAAATCCACCGTCTGGTTGTCACCCACCACGCCCCCAAAGCTTGCCGCAATCGTCAGCGACAGGAAGTTGGTCATGCGGGTGTAAATGTCATCATTCTGGGTCGGGTTGGATGAGGTATTCCGCCCCGAGCGCATGCCAAAATAATGGCCGCCCGGACAGGGATTGGTGATGACATCAAGACGCGCTGAGTTAATCGCGCCGATTTCCGGTACAGAATAGGGACGCCCCGCCTGTTGGCGCTCCGTGGCAATGATGCCAGGGATACGCTTGTTCAGGGTAGAGATATGCGGTGATCGGGATGCAATATTCGCCGCTTCGAAGGTGGCTGGCGCAATCATGCGGTTTATACCGTTGGCGCTATCCTTCCAGAACGGCCAGTCACCAACAATCAGTTTCAGGTGCCAGTCATCCACACCAGAACCGTTAAGCGCTTCAGACAGGGTTTTGTAGTCGGTGGAAACACCGCCCTGGGTGATGATATATGCCCCTTCTGACTCCGCAAACGCAGCCATCGTAGGCCAGCAATTTTTATCCGTCACATCAATCAGGTTGATGACCTGCGAGTTCGTACCTCGCAAGGCAAACATGCCTTTACGAGGGGTATCAATACCGTCCTGTCCAAGGAGAATTGTGTCATTAATTCCTGTTACGCCATCGGTACCGCCACTCAGGGTGACCTCAGTAGCCGGTGACGGCGTCGTCGCCTCTGACTCGGTGACTTTTGCCCTGACTAGCTGGCTGGGACCGCGAATATTCATCTGCCCGTGGTTCACCGCCTCTGCCATGGCTTTCCACATCGCATCCCCTTCACCTTTCAGGTTATCGAAGACCTCAGCACTGACACCCGGCAGGCTGATGGTGAGCTTTCGTGAACCGACGGCGGTACCGTTACTGATGCCTGCGCTGATCTGATTACCGCGCGTGCCGCTGTACAGTGCCGTAAGCAGCAGTGAAGCCTTGCTCCCGTTATCAAAGAGCATGGCGCTGGCAGACGTATCCCGTCCGTTGGTAACGCGGACACAGTTCAGATTCGAGGCGCCGAGCTGCAGTGAGATCGCCGCAGCGGTGGATAAATCGTACTGGCGATTCCTGGGTGATCCCAGAAAGAAAGCCATGTCAGTATCGGAACTGATGCGGAATGCGCTGTTTACCGGTCCCCAGCTGGCCACGCCCACCAGTCCCAGTCCATCTGTGGGTACGCCATTTATATACTGTGTGCGGGGCGGCACGACCTGCACGTACAAATCGGGTGCCGTCAGTGCAGACGTGTTAAGGCTGCCCGAAGGATAAATCGGCATTAGAATTACTCCGTAATAAATCAGTAATGCGGGTAGCGGGTTGAAGCTGATGCGTGAAAGGCAGTCATCAATGCCTGAGGTTGTGGCTATTTAAGGTGACAGCGATCTCCGTCACCTCAGGCGCACTGATGGTCTGAGTCGTGGCGTAATTAACACTGAAAATCAGGTCACGGCGGTACACGTGCCAGTTTTCAGCAGCATCCGAATCAAACTGGCGTGCATAGAACATCTGAGCGGGCACACCGTCGCCAAGGTCAATGTGACAAAGCTCTGACAGAGCAGCATCAATCTCTGTGCCTATCGTGTTTCTCAACTGAGATGTGGGTGCCCAGACCGTAATCTGAAAGTCTTTAATCTGTCGGCGTAGCTCCCTGACCGCAGTGCCAGCGGTTGTGACTGTGATACTCAAATGATTAACAACGGGGATGATGACCCGACCCATCATGATAAAGGCATGGGGGAGATTCAGCTGAAGGATGTGGACTACCTGTTCTGCTGTTGTACCTGTCTGGAAGTGAAAGATAAATTTTTTGCCATTCAGGTGAATCTGCACATTCGTTATAGACGATGCAACTCCCGAAACTGCAATCGCACTGTCAGTTACCCTTAGTTGCAGTGTAGGTTTGCCTTTTGCCAGCGTCTGATAGGGTCGGCCTAACGCACAGTTAACCTTGCGCTCAGATGGCAGAGGCCACACGGAGACGTGCGCACCGCCTGCTTCGGTATCTGTCTGTAATGCGCCTGACACCGGCCAGCCGGGATAAATCCTGACAGAGGTATTAACAATACAGGGCAAAAGAGGACCGCCGGGATAAAGCACGTCCGCGACCCGCTTAGCCAGATAATGAGTGACATCATCAACACTGGCCATCTTAAGCAGTCAACCGCATTGCCGTCAGGCGCCAGCCCATCTCTGTCAGTTCGGTACCGCTAATGACATAGCGCAGGCCAGTATCATCTGTAACAAAATCCCCAGGATGAATATGCAGATCACCGAAGGCCGGCATCAGAATGTTGTACCACGCACTGCGTGTTTCACCGGGCAATTTTAACGGGCTGTGCTCACCATTTCGATTGTGCAGAATACTCGCAGGCCAGTCAGACATGATAATTTTTTCATCCGCTGCAGACGTCCCTCCGTAATCCTGTAACCCTCCACTCGCCGGGGCTGCAGTGGTGCGTCGTAAAGTAATCAGCCGTTCTGCTTTCACACACAGGATGGGCTGCAACAGAGGCATGGCAGCCACATAAAATGTACCTTCTTCATCTGAGGCCAGGATATCACCCGTTTTAAATCCGGTTGCATCAAAAATACCAATGCGGGCGGCCTGACCAAAACGCGCAGCGCGCATGTAGCCGTAATCAGTCGTGAAGGACGCCGCAAGCACCTGCAATGGTCCCGTTTTGAGCGGGCTGAACGGGTTCAATGCCCGGTAATGACGTGCGATACAGCCAAGACGTTTTGCTGCCTTGCGATTACCCATGTTTACCCTGGCTGAAAGCTGTAACGCATCCATATCAGCTCCTGACCAGTCGTGCTGAGCTATCGCCCAGCGAAGGACCGGGAGTGATGCCCAGCAAGCCGCACAACTGACGTCGCCACTGGTTGTAGAGGCATGTGCGATCGGCCACTTCAGATCGGTTGCGCTGCCATACTGCTGCTTTATCCGTATCGAGATTTTCCGCAGCGCGGGCAATGCCACTCTCCAGCCCCGCCAGCGTAATGAGGAAACTTGCAACTATCAGTTCCTCCTCATCCCGCAGCGTGTTCAGTCGATGCGCCAGCGTCTGATAGCGTCCGGAGGTGACCTGTGCGTACGCCACATCTGAGCGATCGTCGGGAGTGGTATCACCCAGCATCGGATAGCCCATGTAACGGCGTGCGTCCGCCTGCTGTTGGGGAGTCAGCATGAGATACCTCATTCAGTGAAATGCCACCGGAAATGGCAGCTGCAGGCTAGCCCAGCAAAACGGCGGTGTGTTCTGGTTTGATGTTCTGACAGCCCCACGCAGCGGCGATTTCATAACGAACACGGCGGTATTGTTTATACATCGAGACTTCGAATGACATGTTGGTGCGTGGGTCGGTGATCATGATACGGTCGTCTGCCATATCCCCCTCTTCAGGCAGCGCCGGGGCACGAGTGGCCAGGATGATCGCAGAACGGCTGAAGGCAAAATTGGCACTGAATTCACTTATTACGTCAAATTTGGCACCTGCTTTCACATTGTCCATCAGTCCAGGTCGATGAATTATGATGGCTTCTCCAGGTGAGACCCCTGCAACGACATATTTATGCTTACCGAGCAGCACAACACTACCCGGCTCAACAGAAGCAGGGATTTCAGGTTTTACATTGGCACTTGCACCAGCCACAGGGATGATTAAGGCTCCGGTTTCAAGGTCGTCACTGACTGACAGTTTTTCTGCTTTCGCCCCCGTATTCTCTGCCACACCTGCAGACTCGCGTAATGTGAAGCCATGCAGTTCGAGAAGTGTGCCCTGCGCACGCAGCGATGTGGTGCCCGCTTCGTTGGCTTTGGTCAGCTGGGCCATGGTGCGCAGTGCTGCACCTGCAGTTGTGTCGATAACACATTGCAGGTCACTGAGCGGTGCACCGTTATCGGTGAGAATTTTACGCACCTGTGCCGTGTCGGTAAGTGTGTCCTTAAACGGTGTTTTACCGGCCTCACCAGCAGCACGGGAGGCACGACGGAAGAGATCGCCAAGATCGTCTTCGATTTCGTTCACCAGCGTGCGCATGGCCTGCGCAATCTGGTCGCGACGAATGCCGTGGTAGCCTGGTCCCGATTTGATGCCTTTCTGTTGCTCGCCTTCCCAGCGGAACGGCACCATGCGGGATTTGGTGATGGTCAGCGGCACGTTATCAATAATCTGGTCGCCGTTATCGGGTGGTAACTGGCCGGGCGTCACATCATCCGCTTTGGATGCAGGCGTCAGCGGAATACGGATCGGCTGGTTAAGAGCCGCACGTTCTGCCGATGCATCAAGCGTGACGGAGGGGATAAACCCTGCCAGTTCGCGCGACACAATATCGAGCGACTGATACAGGTCGGGAATAAGTTGCGTTAGGGTATTAGACATTCAGAGTGCCCTGTTAATCAGTAATCTGCACACCCGCGCACGCTCGTTCGCTCTGCTCCTGAGGGCTGAGTGTTTCGAACTGTTCACGGGTAAGCGTATTCGGGTTGGTGTTCCCATTGCCTCCACTGGAGCCGCCGCCTGATGCGCCGGTACCTTTGAGGATCTGGTCTTTGTAGGGATAGTGATCGACGAGAATGCCCAGCGCTTCATCGAAGCCGGCTGCTTCGCCTGGCTTGATTGCACTGAAGATTTTGTTGCCTTCACGATCAAATGCCGTGACAGCGTCACCGTCTAACTGGAAGTTACTGCCAAAACGGGCTTCCACGAGGTCAGCCGGGATACTCATCTTCTCGGCGATGAATTTAGAGCGGGCAAAACTCCCACCGATTTTTTCCGCAGTGAGCTTTTCGCTCAGGTCGTCTCGCTCTTTGACGATCGGGGCGTATTTCTCTTCTACTGCACGAACCGCTTCTGTACGCACCTTTTCGACTTCACCAGCATCCACCAGCGTTTTGTCTTCCAGGTTTTTAACGGTCTCCAGCGCCGCCAGAGCAGCGGCCGGATCAGTGATGCCTTCGAACGTCTTAAGCGCGGTCTCCGCCGTCTCCGCACGTTCGCGGTGCGACTTCGCCTCACCATTCAGGCGCGAGATGGTCTGCAGAGTGCCCGGCGCATCGAATACGATTTCTTTGCCGTCATCCTGCATGTACACAGGTTTACCATCGTTCACGACAACATTGCCGTTCTCATCGAGTTTAAGTTTCATACAGGTCATCCAACCGGGTAAGAGCCATCCGGCTCGTTGCACCGAGCTGCATCCGCAGCGGTCGGCAATAAAAAAGCCCATGCGTTTGCACAGGCCTGAGAAGGTTAAACCGGGTCTGGTACCGGCTTATCTTTATTGGGTGGCGGCATGGCGCGGATACGTAGCAGTTCATCCGTCCAGCGGAGTTCGCTGTTTATCAAACCACGGCGCTGAATTTCGTTGAACAGCGTTTCATCTGACAAAGCCCGGGCTTTATGCATGCCCACCAGGAAGTCTGCGGAAGCTTCAGCGAGAGTGGTGGCCCCAAAGTCGCTGAATATCGTGACGTGACCACCGTCTTTCTCACCCATCCACTCCGCCAGGTACTGCAGCGCCAGACGAGCGGCATCGGTCAGGTCACAGACCATACGCTGCAGAGCACTGGTACCCGCCTCGTTATCTGCCAGCGTCTGCACCACGGTTCGGTGGCCGGGTTTAATCACCAGCAATTCCGCCCCTATCTGACGCATCTTCTCCTCAAGGTCGAGAATGTCAGTGCGCCCGGCTTCGATGGCTTTACCGCTGTGCTCGACATAGCGCAGGTCTGCATCGTCTTCTTCAGCCATGATGGCAGACGCAGCCCCAACAGATATCGGCCCATCGCCGAGTTTTTTACCAAACAGGACCGGCACCCGCGCCACGTGCAAAATGGTCTGCTGGTCACTGCGGGACTGCCAGTGCTCGACATTGAGCCATGCAAGCTCAGTCAGCGGCGGCCTGCCGTGCATGAAACCACGCTTATCGCCATACACCGGGACAAAGGTGATTTTTTGCAGGCTGGTTTTACCCTCATCGTGCAGCTGCCACTCCAGAGTACCAGTTGTGGTATTGGGTTTTTCACGGTAAACACGCCAGCGGCCGGGGTTCAGCACCCTGACCTGTTCAATGCTTTTAACAACAAATTCATTGTCCGGATCGCGCTCGCTCACCGTCTCGACAAAGCGCAGCATGGTGAACGTCTCCTGACCATTGACTCGTTCGGAGTCGAAGTCCAGCAGGCTGTTGGCGGTCACCTTCACGAAATAAGGACGCAGCCCCCGGTGACGCTCCTCAGCCAGAGAAATGCGCTTATTTGAGGGCGGGTGTTCAACCAGAATGCCACACAGGCCATACGCCATCGCCTCTTCACAGATGTCAGCCAGAAACGAGTGCAGATTAGTGCCCTGCAGGTCGATATCGGCGAACATTTCTCGGATGCGGGCAGGCACAACCTTCTCATCCCAGGTCACCGGGCGGGAGAAGGGTTTGCCGCTGAGCACTTCAACGGTTCGGCTGAACGCCGGAAACAGCGTGGCCGTACTCAGGCGGTTCTGATAGAACGCATCTTCTTCGTTGGGCCACCGTGGCAGATACGTTTTTCCTGCCTTACGCATTGCCGCCGTGCCACCCAGCAGTGCGCTGATCATGGGCCAGCATCCGGCCATCGACTCAATTCTGGGCGATCGCTTCCGGACGTCGTTGTTCATGGTGATTTTCAGTTATGCAGTGAATGGACGGACTGTTGTGCCTTTTGGCTGGAACAGCTCAGTAATGGCCCAGACCAGCGCATCAAGACGATCCGGTGATTTTTTAGCTGTGGCAGGTACGTACTCCAGCAGCTGATTCTCCAGCTGATAGAGATTGCCACGGTGCGCCACCCGCCCCTGTTCATATAGCGCCGAGATAGGTTCAGCGCGGGCAAATTTGCCCTTACTGGCATGGACGCGAATGATGCGCCCGCGATAGCCCGCATTACGCAGCGTATTTTCCGCCATGTCACCGCCCTGATTGGTTTCGATAACGATGGCTTCAGCCCGGTGCTCCTCATAAGCCCGGATGGCACGCTTCGCCCAGCCGTTGGGCGAGTATTTGCCCGAATAATCAGCATCAACGGAGAACAGCCGGTCATTACCGCGCCCGTAGCTGCTCGCCACGACAATGCCCGTTTCGTCACTCTCTTCGCTGTTGGTGGCCTGTGGGTCGATAGCCACAACGGTACGGGACAGCTGAAGCGCAATCTCCAGCGCTCGGGCACCCGACACCATGGTTTCTGTCCACAGTGCGCCTTCGGCATTAAACCGGCGAGGACGCTGCATGTACTGCGCTTCGGCAGTGCGGCGGTGTGAAAACAGGGAAACCCGGTGCGACTCGTTATGCTTATACGGCCATAACCAGCCGTCAGGCAGGCCATGCTTAACCGGTATCGCGTGTGTATTTTCCGGGTACTGCACCGAATAGGCCTGACTGTTATCAATCAGCACAGGCAGGTTCAGGTGATGCCACATCTCGCCACTGCCACCCCGCAGCAGGTAGCCGCTCAGGTCGTGATAGTGAATGCGCTGCATGATGACCACGATAGGCGTGGTCTCAATGGCCAAACGGGAGCGGATGGTTTCGTTGAAGCGGGTATTCACCCCGTCGCGGATGATTTCGCTGTAGGCATCGTCAGGCTTTACTGCGTCATCAATAATGAGCGCGCCCTGCCAGCCTGGCTCCATGTGCCCGGCACGAAGGCCGGTCACCTGTCCCGCAGCCGACGAGGCATACACCCCGCCGCCATATTCGGTCCACCACATGGTTTTACTGTCCGCATCATCGCGAAGTGCCATAGGCCACATGGCCTGATAGGCTGCTGACTTCACGATGCTGCGCGTGGTAGAGGAGTTCAGTAACGCCAGGTTGTGGGAATAGGAAAGATGCATGAAGCGCGCGCGGCGGTTCAGCGCCAGCCCCCGGCCCATCATGTTGATGGTGGCCAGTTCGGTCTTGGTGTAGCCCGGCGGAACGTTGATGATGAGGCGCTGGATGTCACCATCAATCACCCGGTCCAGCGTCTGCTGTATGACCTGATGATGTGGTGCCACAATCATTCTGCTGCCGGTGCGCTGCCTGAAGAAGTAACGGGCGAAGTACATCCCGTCCTCTTCACACTCTATACGTCGTGCAGCAGTCTTATAGTCAGCAGTCGTCATCCTCTAGCATTTCCCGGCGAGCCTGCCGGTATTCCTCGCGGGAGAGCAGTTTAACTTCAACGGGACCTCCATCCTTGCCCGTCAGCGCATGCGTGGCCTGCTCTCTGAAGGCCTGCACTGCAATGTGCTTACCCAGCAATTCCAGGTTCTTCACTTTATCCGGCTACTTGATTTTTTTGAGTATGTTTTCAGTGGTGGTTTCGTCGAAGTTAGTGACGGTCGTCAGCACATCCAGACCACTCAGTGTCGTACGCCAGACTTTTGGCCACTCATGAACAAGTTTGAGGCCACCGTCGTCTTTCAGGATGTCGAGTACGTCCATTTCATCGATCTGAACCAACCGCTGCAGTACGTAATCTGCATTTATCTCAACCCTTTCGTTTCGGGCTGTTTTAAGTTCTATGATGCGCTTCGCAACATCAGGTTTAGAGAGGTTTTCAGAACCCATGCGGCTTGCTGTTTTCTGGCTGTATCCTGCCCGAATGGCGGCCTGTGAAGCGTTTAGATCAACTAGGTACTCACGACAAAACATTTCTTGTTTAGGAGTTAAGGTCTTCAATTCAAACCTCAGATAATCGCCTCGCTCTTTGCAGAAACTGACTTGAATCGAACGAGGGGGCTACCACTAAATTTAGTAGTAAATAATCTGCAATCTCTTCCGATAAATATTCATTCAAGGCGTTAATACATTCTGCTTTACAAACATGCGGACAACTCAGGGATTGCTATGAAAATTACGGCGTATGATCAGAAGGCACTTAAAGAGATTCATCAATGGAAAAACCCTCAGATTGGATGGTTTGATAAGGCTCTGAAGGTAATTAATGAACCTTTGAATGCCGCCGGTAATGCAGTTCTTTCAACACCTCTAGTGGGTGAAGCAATCCAGAAAGCGGTTAAAGGGCTTATTAGTGTATGCAATGATGCGGCACAATGGTCTGTCAGGCCAGAAGCTATCCTTGAGGAATATCGCTCAGATGGACACGTGCACGTCAAATCTCTAAAAGACGTCTCCGGATTATCGCTGGAAGATGCTGACAAGACTGTCGGCTGGCTTGCTGCGAAGTATAAAAGCTTAGCTCTTGCTGAAGGTGCTGGCGCTGGTGCTGCAGGTATAGCTGGAATTGCAATTGATATCCCGACGCTAATTGCTCTAAACCTTCGAGCCATTGGTGAATATGCAACCTATTATGGATTTGACATTGAAAGGCAAGAGGAAAGACTTTTTGCTTTTAACATTCTTGCGCTTTCTTCATCGCCTGCAGATGCATCCAAAAATGTGGCGATGGCTCAACTTGTAAAAATCTCACAACAAGTCGCCAAAAAACAAACCTGGAAGCAACTTGAGCAACATGCATTCGTAAAAATTATTCAGCAAATAGCCAGCAGCTTGGGAGTCAAGATTACCAAAGCAAAACTGGCTCAAATCATACCTGTAGCTGGCGCGGTGGTGGGCGGCGGATTTAATGCTTATTTCACTTCAAATGTATGTGAAGCTGCATATTATCTTTACAGAGAGCGCTTCTTGGCTGAGCAATATGGCCCTACAGTCATTGACCAAAGTGTCGAACCTGCTGCCTCTTTTGAGCCTGACCTACCGGATACATTGGAAGGAGAGTTGATTTGATAGCAGATCAATTAATATCCAAGCTAAATTGTCGGTAACTTTTTTCCCAAGGAATAATTATGTCAGCGATTGTTAAACGCACAGCAAAAAATGCCGGTGATGCTGGTGAATACTATGTTGCCTACATGTTATCTCGCCTTGGTATAAGCGCAGCTTTAACAACCAGCGGTACAAGTAGAGTAGATATAATCGCGACCATTGACGGTTCTAAGAGCATAAGCATTCAGGTTAAAGGTTCTTGGGCCAGGTCTGCTCCAAGGCAATGGACTGTTGGCAACCACAGACCAATAGTTTCCCCTGACTTATTTTATGTCTTCTGTAACATGTCTGAGGATATTAACAACACAACAGCCCCTACGATATATGTTGTTCCGAGCCACGACGTAGATGCTTTATCGACATGGCATCATCAGGTGCCGCTTTTCAAAATATCTAAATCAGACGACGATAATTATCTAAATCGCTGGGATCTTATTCAGATTGCACTGGCACGTACTTCATCTTAAGCAAATCTTCCGGCGCGAGATTAATCCAAGCGCCATCTTCCTTAGCACCTCAGCAACACAAATGATTCAGTTTACTATTTCAGGTAGCGAACTTTTCATCAGGCCGATGTGAGTTTCACCTGACTTTGTTACAACTGTGATGCGGTAGGTGTCTGTCATATTGGCTCCAATAAAAAAACCGCACGGAGGCGGCTTGATTATCAGTGAATGTGTTACAGGGTTATTCGTCTCTAACCCATTCACCTTGGACGGTGCGATAAAATGAGCATACAGCTTTCTCTTTCTGTATGTCGTAAATATCTACAGTGTCGTTGTTATTTCTCGCTTCGTCACTATATGCGGCCTGTTCTGCTTCCTCGAAAGTCGTGGTCACGCAGTGAATGTCATTACATCCACCACCACGCTCATAATCATCGTAAGCAAAAACGATAAAGCGCTTTAAATCTGCCATCTTGCCACCAATGTTTGTATTTCATTGGAGTATAAACCGATGTCGCAGCGCTTCACAGCGTAGCTAACCCTATCCCTTGTCGAAGAGATTCATCATCAGGCGCACTCGTAAATGCGCCTTGATGTGCTCAGCTCTTAAAGTCGGCTAACCCTTCGCTCTTACGCCATGCCCTGACGGTTGCAACGATTTTCTCCGGAGTGAGATCATCATCGTCGTCATAATAAATCAGGTCGGAGCCTTCCGGGTGCTCCGCCACCGCAATGAAGTTATCCAGCAACTCATCTTGGTACGCTTCATTGCCCTCAGCGCTGCAAATCTCACTGACCAGCTGAGTAAATTCTGCTTCCGAGTAATCTTCGAATCTTGGCTTTAAGTTCATTGGGCACCCTCATGTTAGGGTGATGTTAACTCAAGATGTCATTTTAAGCATTGCTCGTTTATGTACTGCTGCAAGCCGGCTATTTGCTTTCCGGCAACTTCGATTCGACGTCTGAGAGTGAAATAATTGCGTTCAAGGGTGTCATCAGATCGGGGGCTGGCAGCATCATCCACGCAGGAGGTGCCGGTGGCTTTTGCCCTGTAACGTTTGACGTTGAGCTGCAACCGGCGCTTGCCAGTAGCAACATCATCGTGCAGCTGGTCAATAGTCGCCTGAGCATCGGCTAAGTCCCTAGTATATTTGGCATCGAGTGCAGCAACCTCACGTTGGCGAACCTGCATGTCATCTATCTTTGCATTTGCTGACTGAAGTGCATCTGTCGCTTTGTCGCGCTCGCTCTGGTAGATAATGGCATTGCTGCGGTAATAAATGGCTATTGAGCCTGCCGCCAGTACGCTGCTTAAGGCAAACGAGGTGATAAGTACACCGGAATTAAAGGTCATCTGCACCACCGGCCAGGCAGAGGGAACGCTCAATTTCTCTGCGTTTTATAAGCCCTTTCCACTTTTTACCGCCGGCTAATTTCCAGCGTCGTAATTCATCGCACGCTCCGCTTTGGTCGCCTGCATTGAGCTTTTTCAAAAGGGTGGATTTTGAGAAGGCTTCAGTACCGACGTTATAAGTAAAACTGTACAGTGCTGCCCGTTGGTACTCGTTTAGCGGTACGCTCACAAGGTCATCAACCGTTCGCCTGACTGGCTGCAGGTCAGTCCATATCAGGCTATCGCACTCAGCGTCAGTGTACCTTTTACCTCTGCCAATATCGGCACCGGTATGCCCGTCGCAAACCGTCAGGACGCCAGTCACATCAAGATAAGGCTCGTAAACCCGCCCTTCAATGCCGGTTCTGCCACTAAGCAATACGGTGGCAATCATCAGCGCCCCGCCGCCAGCAGCAGCAATCAGTTTCCGACGCAGTGCTTGTGGTATGGCCAAGGTTTATTCCTCGCGCGGATCTTTATCGCAAGATTTGTGATGTAAGGCCTCAATCTGTGCGAGGGCTACTTTTCGCTTATAAAACCAGTTAATCATTAATGTGAGGAGTGCAAGTGCGATCCCGGTCAGCACGCCAAAGGCACTCCATTCATCCGGGCTGAGCCAGGTCAGAATGCCATTGGATACCAGCCCTGCCGAAGTACTGTAAGCAGCGCCAGAGGTAAGCCTGTCCATTGTGAAAGTCATGAGCCCTAACTCGTTAAGGTGAGGCGCAGATACACCAGGAAAATGAATATCGCCTCAGGCCATATCATTTGCTGGATGCAGAAAGCAAAAAGCCCCGCTTTCAAGCGAGGCTCTGATCGTGGATGCCATGAGGGAATTGGCATCGAGAGTAGTTGTGCAGAGTATTATGATGAAAACGAAAGCGTGATTAAAAAGGTTAGCAGGCACACTACCTTATCCGGCGTAGTTTTCTGAAGGGCAATACCCCACGGTTGGGCGCAAGATACCACATAAAATGGAAATGTAAATAGCGAGCTATATAATCGCCAGAAAACATATCGCTTACTACTTAGTGATTTGTTTTAGTTGCTTCTCCGCCCATGATTCTTCCGTCAGTAGTTTGGTTACGAGACTTTCATAGAATGATTTGACGCTTTTGTGCCATGTATCCAGCGATATTTTGGTAGTGATGTGACTAATAATGCCAAAAATATGGGTTGAAGGGATCCGGCTAAACCCTCGCCCACTACAACGCTTGCAGGGCTGGTAAACGGGTACACCCCGGAGCTTTGACTCGCGGCGATTGACGGCTTCGCCACGGCCCTTACAGGATGGACAGGCAGCGCGAACTTTCCGTTTACCTTTGCAGCACGGGCACAGGCCATTATCAAGAATGCCTTTTCCACGACAGACAGGACATTGATTCTCAGTGGCAGCACTGCGTGCAAACTCCATAAAAGCACACACCGACAGGTGGTTAATGACTGATGTTCTGACTGCCGGCGTCAGCTTATTGAGCGCAGGAATATGTTGCGCCTGCTCCCGCGCATAAATACTCAGAAGGCTCACCGCACGCTGCGATTCAGTTTTGCTCAGATTCATTTTTCCTGCAAAGGCTGCATAGCCCAGCGCCGCACGGTGCTGCAGCATGCCTGCTGCAGCCATCACATCACTGGTGGTAAGCGATGAACATGAGCCTTTCGACGGCACATCTCCACGCGATACAGATTTTGGGTTGTGAAATTTGATCAGGTGTTCGAGATTCATGTTGACTCCGTTGCACTGCATCAGGAATGAAGTGATACAGGCAACGGACTGTAGCGATGGAGACGTTCACTTTTCTGAATGAGGTGAAACGATGCAAAGCGGTTTGTGGATAAACGCCCTCTTGCAGACGACCCTGGGTAACTCTGATCGGTCCCTGCCAGTCACGTTCATCCAGATATCTATCAGAGCTTCACCCGTATGATGGCGGGGGCTTGCGCCCTGCTTCCAGCCGATGAGTGTTGAGGCAGCGACATCCAGTTCGTAAGCAATGGCCTGAAGCGAGAACCCGGCCCTGCTGATGTCACAAAGCACTTTGAACCAGTCTGTCTTATAGATGTTGACTAAAGGCACGATGCTCTCCTGAACACGCATAACTTCTGATGAAAACGTTAACCGGAAATCGTGAATGTAAGGGTTGCACTGTCTTACATCCTTGTCAGGTCCTTTAGGCTTTTCAGGCCGAGTTTGTTAGCGCAGTTTTTTCTGTGCTGATATATGGTTTTGACATTTACGTTTAACTGGAGGGACTGCGCAGGGGCTTTCATCCCCTTGATGTAACCATCGATAATCGAGAGTTCGCGCAACGACAGGTGGCATGCGTGATCGTTTCTTATTCGGCCATTCAATGCATCCACGAGTGCAACTCTGAGGCTGTTTACCGGCATAGATGAATAAAGCGTACATTCAGTGTTAGCTATTCTACTGATAAGCCGTTTTTTTTTGTCGCACAGATAACGTTCATCATTGATATAAATCAAAATCCGCCCACGCGTTTTTCTTTGAAGGAAGAGGAAAGTATTAAACCATCCAGGAAAGAATATGTTCGCTGAAATGCACACGATCGCGCTGAAGCTAACATCTTCG
This sequence comes from Pantoea endophytica, assembly GCF_002858935.1. GTDB lineage: Bacteria > Pseudomonadota > Gammaproteobacteria > Enterobacterales > Enterobacteriaceae > Pantoea > Pantoea leporis. Next base: position 722,924 of record NZ_PJRT01000005.1, read on the forward strand.
CGAAAACAAGGCTGCCTTCTGAAAAAATCACGCTCATCCCGGACATAAACGGCATGCGTTGAATGCAGATAACTCAGGTCATCGATAAGACTGAAAAAACCCAATGTTTCAATATTTCGCTCACCGAGCACAAGAAGGTAACCATTTTTGCTGAGCACTATAATATCTTCCCTAACCTGTCGAGTTGAAGAGCTTATTTATACTGCCCCGGATTAATGATGAGAACATGATAATTCCACTCAATCAATACATCTTGAGGTTGCCTGACCAATTGTTACATCCTGACGCATCCTTTATAAAAGAAATTAAGGACATTGAATTCATGCTATTGCAGAAAACATCAAACTTTATCTATGAGTTTTTTAAGAGTAACTTACAGGTGTAACTCTTAGATAATTCATTTCGGATGATGAATTGACCAGCAGCATAACTCTGACATAAAATCCCCTCGCCCATTAATAGTAACCAGATGAATCATCATGTTTAAAAAAATGGTCTACACGCTCGTTCTCTCATTATATTCACTGACTAAATGCACTGCCGAGCCTGATAATAATTTATGGCTAAACCCTGACGCTGTTCATTCGGTCCATTCCGGTTACATTGAAGGGTATGAAAATTTTATCTTTGCAGTGCCTGATAAAAACATCTCTAGTGATGAGGCAAAATCCCATCGACTGGATCCCAGCCGAAAGCACCAAAAACTTAAAGATTTAAAAAAGGGAAAAATCAAAAAAACAGTAGTTACAGAGGATAACTGCGCTTTTCGCTTCATGACAAAGCGCGGGTGTGAAGAAAGTGCATTCGGGGAATATTTTTTAGATTAAGCATGTAGCGCTGCCGAGGATGAACATTTATCTTGCCCGGCAAAAGCCCTGATGCCGTTATGCCCTGCACGCCCCCATAGAAACATCTGCAGCCAGATAACAGACATCATCTGACCTGTGCCTTCATAGTCCGCTGTCCAATCCCCCCGGCATCAAGCCGGGCACACTAATAAATGCGTTTAAGTTTATCTTAAAGACTTCAAATCATGAGGCTTTACAAGTCTGGCATAATATCCCCCGGACAACAATAACACACTCAGGTTATTTAATTCTGCATAAAAAAACCCACAACAAAACATCAGTACTGCCACGAGCACTCAATATTCACCCTTAAGGAAAATTCAGATAACTTAACCAGAAATGACTCACACTAGCCTTTTCAGACAAAAAAGATTAAATCCGAAAAAAATTAACATCAAAAAAGTGAGTTAGCTCATAACAGCGTTAATTAACACAACCCTGAGAAATTCCACTGCCTTTGCTTAACAGGTGGAGGTTTTCAATATCAGAAAGCAGAATTTCTGGCACTCTGCAGGAGAATCACACATGGATTATTTTATCAAAGGCTGGACTATTGCAGCGACAATCTATACCTGCCTCAATGTAAGTGAACATCTATGCCAGATGTTTCCTGATAAACAACTCACGATTTGTATTATTGGCATATGCCTCAATGTCGCCCTCAACGTCATGCTTTTCTCATACCCTAATCGCGGGCGAGAATAACCAGCAGCTCCATGAGTTAACTATTCCTTCATGCAGAACCGGATAAATTCAGGATTACGCATCTCGTGTGCGCAAATATGTGCATTTTCCCGACATCATTTGCCAGTGCCAGAACCGGCTACCTGTGCCCGGAAGGGAAATATTCTGGTTTTAATACTTCTCTCACTAAGCCGATACGACCAAGGAAAACCCATGAATAAGGATGTTAGCGCGGGTAACACACTGAACCTGATGGCCATCATTGCAGTATCGTTAAGCACGGTCATTGCGATGCTCGACAGTACAATCGCCAATGTCGCGCTCCCTGTGATTGCGCGTGAGTTTTCAATAAGTGAGTCCAACTCCATTCTGATCGTCAATGCTTATCAGTTCGCCGTGGTCGCATCACTGCTTCCACTCGCGGCACTGGGAAAATCTGTGGGTATCACGCGCGTATTTAATACAGGCGTACTCTTATTCGCGCTGTCATCACTGGGCTGCGCGTTATCTGAAAGTCTGGAAATGCTGACGGTATTTCGCGTAGTACAGGGTTTCAGTGCAGCGGCGATTTTGAGCGTGAATGCTGCACTGATCAAAGCTATCTATCCCGCAAGCCTGCTGGGCAGAGGTTTGGGCGTGAACGTTATGCTGGTCTCCGTTGCCGCAGCGGCCGGGCCATCTATTGCCTCTGCCATCCTTGCTGTGGCGAGCTGGAACTGGCTCTTCACCATCAATGTACCTGTTGCGGCGGTATCGTTACTGATTAGCGTAGTCTTTCTGAATAAGAGCCCGGCTGAAAAGGGACCGTTTGATCGCACAGGAGCCATCATCGTATTTATGCTTGGTCTCCTTTTCTCATGCACTGTTTTCGGCCTGACGCGGCAAAAGATATTTTTTGCGATGGGGAGCCTGATTTTTTTTGTACTGTTACTGGAAACGTTTTACCTGAACCAGAAGCACAAGGTTGAAAAGGCGCTGATACCTCTAGCCGTCTTCCACAGTAAAACGTTAAGCCTCTCACTTTTGATGTCAGCGCTCTCCTATGCAACACAACTGCTGGCCTATGTATCGCTGCCCTTCTACCTTCACAATGTGCTCCATCGCGATATAGTGTCAACAGGGTTACTTCTGACTGCCTGGCCACTGGCAACAATGTTTACTTCGGTTCTGGCAGGCAATCTGCTGAAAAAATATGACTGTAATATCATTGGAGCCGCAGGTCTTGGGTTGTTGTTTGCCGGCATGCTGCTGACCGCTGCCCTGCCGATGGTACCCGGAAATATTGATATTATCTGGCGAGTCGCGCTATGTGGTGCGGGCTTCGGACTTTTTCAGTCACCGAATAACTATCTCATCATGACTTCAGTAAACGATGAAAATACCAGCGTCGCCAGCGGTCTGTTAGGAAGCTCGAGGCTGCTGGGTCAGATTGTGGGTTCGGCACTGGTTGCACTGTTTTTTAACATCAATGTGAATGATCCAATCAACTGCAGCCTCATAACAGGAGCGTGCTTTTCCTTCTTTTCTCTTGCAGTCAGCTACTGGCGATACATATCGGCAAAGCCCCATTAAAGCCATAAAATCCGGGAAGATGAGATTTGTCGCCGGGTGACTTCAATCATAAAGACATTACTACGTGGCTCCGGGTTTCGGTTATCATTTCAGACTACTGCAGCGGACAGTAGTAAACTTCACTTCGCCACGGGCAGATCCTCATACCGCGTCGTGTATGCCGGTGACAGCATCTCACGCTTCATCTCCCAGGATTTCTGGATCCCCTGACCTGCAAACCATAATTTCCCCTTCCCGCTCTGGTTTAGGCCATCAACAACACGCATCAGCGCCTCACTGTTGGCCTGAGGCTTAAATTCATCAAAGAGATTGAGTTGAGAAACGCCCTGGCTGTAAAAATCTCCTAGCATCACCCCTGCTTTCATATAGCGGCACCCGTCCCGCCATATATGGTCGAGACCCTGCATAGCAACTCTGATGATGTCGCGCGTGTCGTTGGAGGGCGTTAGCAGCTTACCCATCGCCTGGTTTCCATAGAACACTTCACCTTCAGCGTGTGGGCTGGTCCGGACAAACACCGCTACCTGACTACAGTACTGGCGTTCCCTTCTCAGCTTCTCAGCCGCGCGCTCTGCATACGAGCAAACCGCCTGACGCATATCCATATACTCGGTTATGCGCGAGCCGAAGGATCGTGAGCAGACGATTTGCTGCTTGGTAGGCGCAAATTCTTCCAGCGCGAGGCAAGGCTCGCCCCGCAGCTCGCGCACCGTTCGCTCCAGCACAACGTTGAAGTGCTTACGGATGATATATGTGCTTTGCTCCGACAGGTCTTTCGCGGTGATGATGCCCATAGCATTTAGCTTCTTACTTATGCGCCGGCCAACACCCCATACTTCTTCGACCGGAACCAGCGCCATCAGCTTCCGCTGGCGCTCAATGTTTGACAGGTCAACAACGCCGCCGGTCTGCGTCCACTTTTTGGCAGCGTAATTTGCTAATTTTGCTAACGTTTTAGTTTGCGCGATACCGACGCCAACTGTCAGATGCGTGTTGCGTCTGACGCGTTCACGAACTTCTCGCCCAAAATCTTCAAGAACCCGGCAATTTCTCAGACCTGTCAGGTCCAGGAAGGCCTCATCAATTGAGTACACCTCGACGGATGGCGCCATAGCTTCCAATGTTGTCATTACGCGATTGCTAAAATCTGCATACAGCGCGTAGTTGGAGCTAAACACGTGAATCTTGTGTCTGCGTATTTCATCTTTAAGCTTAAAGTAAGGTGCGCCCATGGGGATATTCAGCGCTTTGACTTCCGCGCTGCGGGCAATGACACAGCCGTCATTATTACTTAAAACCAGCACTGGCTTTCCCCACAGGTCAGGTCGGAAAACCTTCTCGCAGGCGCAATAAAAATTATTAACGTCCACCAGCGCGAACATTACTGGGCCATCGATTTAATCGAGTATTTGACCACTCCGAAAATTTCAAACTGGTCAGGATCGTTGACCGGAATGATAGCGTGCGCTGGATTCATTGGCTTCAGGTGCAGGCAAGGTTTGGTCATGAGCTGTTTCACCGTGAACTCTCCCTCGATGGCCGCCACAATAATGTCGCCATGATCAGCTTTCACTGAGCTGTCCACAACCAGCATATCGCCATCACTGATGCCACCGTCAATCATGGAGTCACCGCTTACCCTGATGAAATAAGTTGAGCTGGGATGGCTGACAAGCAGACTGTTGAGATCGATTCGCTGTTCAACATAGTCCTGTGCAGGAGAAGGAAACCCACATGGGACGCGCTCAATAAATAATGGCAGCGCTAATATGGCGCGGATTTTTGCAGGCTTGTAGAACTTCATGGCTGTAGTCTCAATTGATGAATTTCAGAACAAAATTAAAAGAACATTTAATATTTTATTTATTCTCAACCGTTTGGATTGAACACCTGAAACACGCGCTCATCACCTTCCGCTGTGGAAATATCCCGGAAAACTGATTTGTGCGCTTCTATCCAGTTGTTGGCTTCGCGTGGCGTGTAATGCCAGTTGAGCCGCTTAAGCTCAGTGACAAAATCGAGTGTACAGACGGTGTATCGGCCAGCAGCATCGCGTTTGATTGCGAACCTAAAGGCGTCTTTGATTTCGTAGTCGCGGGGCATGGTCATCACCCTCCCTGATAGATACTGTATATAAATACAGTAATATCGATCACCAGGATCGATCAAGTGAATTGCATGAGGTTTTTGCGAAGGGATTGGCGGGCAAAGAAATTTATATTGCAGTGGACTTTATGAGGGGCAAAAACTGGCTGAATACACAGATGTGAAAAAATACAGCAGTTAAGCTGATCTTTTTATTGAGGTTTTTGTGCTGCCTGGATATTATCCGAAGATGTGGTCAGTAAGTGTGCGCCACATAAGGGAAAGCCCCAAGTTGCGTCAACAACATGGGGCCGATAAAAACAGTCAGTGCTTGAATGTTTTCTTGAGATCTCGTTTTTGAGATTATCTCAAGCGAGATCCCGTGTAAAGCGTTCGGCACCTTATTTTTCAAGGTGCTTTATGAAAATTATTTGTAAACAAGGCCATCGCCGCAATCAGATGTTCGAGGTTCTTCCGGAGAACCAAGGTCAAACTGGGCGCCATAAATGCGCTGGTTGTGCGTATGATTTAGGTAAGTGGCACGCAATGATTGGCGTTCCAAAAGCTAGTGATGACGGTGTGCTCGCCGACCTAGCAGAAAGTCAGGCAAGTTATGTTCGCCACAAGGATGCATTCACTGCATACCTAATGGGATACGAGCATGGACTTAAGCTACAAAACGTTGCGTAATTACTGACCCGGCCGCCGTGCCGGGTTTTCTTTTGGCTCAGTGCTTGCTGACACCAAAAAGATACATTGCCAGCTCTGCCACGCAACTCCTGGCCTCATCCTCAAACATTGCGGCCATATAACCGACCAGTGAATCGTTCGTAATCGGTATACCTTCGTCAAGCATGTTTATAACCGCCTGCCCCATAACGCTGCGTACTGCATCCATCGCCAAGTCACAAACCTCAATGTCCATGCATCCTCCTATAGTAATTTCTCTACGGTACGCCTGCAGCTGAGCTTTGATATAAGAAACGGCTCAATGGCAGAATTCTGAAGTTGAGGTTTTGCGATGAAATTTTGCGCGCGCCTTATAGCAAAACAGTACCGCTCGATTATGATTAATTCGTAACACACAGCAAACGTGTTGCGTACGAAATGACTTAGCCTGAGAACTTATTAGCCCGCTCCGGCGGGCTTTTTTTATCGACGGACTGACAAATCCTAAGCGGCTGTCTAAGCTCAATTTGTCTCACTTTCTTCCCGAGACGACTGTCAACCTGTTGGAAATGTTAGGCTCCATTTTTTGCCGCCCGGAATCCATTGCTCCGGGCTTTTTACCTACACTTTCTGGCTGTAATTTTGGCTTGTATCAACAACGAGCATCCACCACTAAGACAGTGCAATTCGGAGCTGACTACTGGAATAACTGAAAACTTAATACTGCTCATCTTCGCTTATGGCGCGAAGCGGATACGCGTGCCAGATCCGTTATGAGCGAGAAGCTGAATTTAATCAGATGGTGAATCTCGGGTCGATTTTAACTCTCGAACAATAGAATGCGGCAAGCAACGTCCATATATTATGGATGAGTAATCTCGGTCAGTATCATCAGTTATCTTACAGGTACACTGAAAAGGTTCGCCTGAGGAGGTGTCTTCGTACAATTTTGCATGTTTCGAATTAGCATTAAAATCGATCTTAATGATCGCGTTCTTCACCCAGAGGTCAGGTAATTTCTGATTAGATAAAAGGCTTTTGAGCATTTCAGCGTAGCGGTGAACCGTGTAGGTTTGCAGATTAGATGCAGGGTTGGTCATAGGAAGGGTTAGAGCAAAAGTTACTGAAGTAAGGCCGTTATCAAGAGCGAATGATTTAATCTGACCTATTGACCAGTATCCATTAAAGTCGTTGTTTCTGCTAACAAAACTCCCATTAATAGCATTAGCTATACCTTTTAATTCACTTCGACGTGCCATAAATTACTTCCTGATAAAATTAGTAAAGAAAAAATTTCCGCTCCTAGCGCTCAACTCCTCTTAAACAAAGTATAAGTCAGCCTAGAACGTTCTGACGACATTGAAGATAGCACTTTGTATGAGTTAACTATGGACGCATCAGAACGTCCAGCCAATATTGAGACCCTAAAGTTTTGTTTAAAATTGCCGATATTATATGTCATAGGTTTTTTTGATTCAAAATCACTATTTATCGATAACAAGACATGGAGGACTTATGGTTTTAAATACACAAGTATTCAAAGGCGCTAGTGAGTTATTAAAAAAATCAAAAAGTGAAAACAATGAACCAGAAGGTCCCGTGACCGAAAATGGGAAAACATCTAAAAACAAAACTACCCCCTCTAAAATTCTCGATGAAATTTTATCTACACTTCCGCCAGAAATCTCACGCTATACGAAAAAGAAACTCACTGAAGTCATAGATTATGAACCTCGCATCGGTGTAATGGGTAAAACGGGAGTTGGTAAATCTTCATTATGCAATGCTATTTTTCAACAAGATGTCTGTAAGGTTAGTCACGTCGAAGCATGTACAAGAGATATTGAAGAATTGCATATTGATGTAGGTGGACGAAAGCTGACCATTGTTGATTTACCAGGGGTGGGGGAAAGCAAAGAGAGAGATGTTGAGTATAAGTCCCTTTATGAGGAGCAGATACCCAACCTTGATTTGATCCTTTGGGTTATTAAAGCAGATGACCGAGTTCTTGCACCTGATGAAGAGTTCTATAAAAACGTAATTAAACCACTCAAGGCTGAAGGTAAGATACTTTTTGTCATAAACCAAGCAGATAAAATTGAGCCATCTTTTGAATGGGATCGTTCACTGAACAGTCCTTCTACGGCCCAAGTACAAAATTTAGAAACAAGAGAAATGTATATTTACGAAAGGCTATTTGAAACAAGCAATGGTTGTGTTGCTGTCTCAGCACCCTTGAATTATAACATCGGTAACCTTGTGAAGAAGATGGTGCTTAGACTGCCAAAAAAGTCAAAAGCAGGCGTGTATAGCACGCTACGAGAGGAATATAAGACTGCCGAGATAAAGAATGAATCCAAGGATGGATTTAATGAAACTGTAAAAGGAGTCCTAGATCATGTAATTGATTCTGCGCCAATCCCTACAATACTTAAAGAACCTCTTAAGAAAGCAAAAGATTATATTTGCAACAAAATATCCAGCTTTTTTGGTTCTTGGTTTTAAAAAATGGGTGCTAATAATTAGCACCCTAACTCACTTGCATGTATCTTATATTATAACATAGTGCGAATTATCTTATCACTTTAAAATATAATGCCGTTAATAAAAACTCTTCCGTATTGATGAATAAAAATAAGCAGGTTCAATTGATAACTATTTATCCTCGAACCTAGTCATTTTCATATAAGTCAGGGAAGTGTTACCTCTACTTGATCATAATTAGATTAATATAAGGCCAATTTTCGTGCATTTATCATGATGTGATGCTCCTCGACACGAGCATAGGTACACCGCTTCGTGAAAGATTTTTGAGTACGGCTTAATTTCTTCCTTTGCACGGTCAACAGTCAAACTATGGAAGGAATGATAAAAACCCACGCACCAGAATGAACGCTGTTTCATCTCAGTTTCAGCATAATGTGATTTAACGATTGAATTAACCTTGGTTATGTCAGCCAACATTCCTTTCACTAACGTTGTTGCTTTCACCGCTCGCTTGAATTCAATATATATATACTGATCCTTTGCAGTGTTAGGCTTTCTGAAAATTAAGTCGACAAACATGTAAAAGCGATTCAACTTACTTCTTTTATCAGATTTAGCTTTCAACTCCCTTCTAGTATGAAAGTTCTTTTCATTCAAAAGAAAATATTCAAATTCTATTTGAAACCACTTTTCCCAATCGTTGTATTCATTGTCAACCACGTGGGCGAACCTGGCTTTAACTTCTTTTTTCTTTATAAATTCTAACAGTAGATTGTTTACAAGTTTGAAATCTTCAAGCTCACTCATTTCAGATGCCACAAATAATAAAAATAAATTTTAATAAAAAGGCGAGTGTTAATCAACTGCTGAAGTAATAAGGTTATGATGAGTACATCATAAGGCAAATTTATATGGAAAAATTATGGAAATTTTTCTCTAACAGCTGGAAATTTTGACATGGTTTTCACAATACATACTGAAAGCCCCTAGAGTTACTGATTTACGCGAATAGTGTGGCCGTTATCACTCTTGATTATTACAGTGCGAATTTGAGCAACGACCGCTTCTGGCACGGAGCGGACATGCGTCATGTGGCTATGCATTTCACATGAGCGCGCATCTTAATGACTTCATCACCCCCTGAACCCTTCCGGTATTGCATAATCAGCTCTGGGCATGACATTGATATCCCGATGTGAAGTTCGGGTCTTAACCGAAAGCCTAAGCCCCTTCGAGATAAAGCGAACAAGCTTGATATCTCACTGCTTCTGGATGTGCTGTGCGCCCTCTTGCTTGCTACATCAAGCTAATATTGATCGCGCTGCCCATAACAGAATTCGCAACTTCAGCTAAGTGTTGAAGCGGGCATTTCAAAGTCAGCGTGTTAAATTTGAACACCGCTACCGTTTGTTTAAAACAGGAGTCAACAAGTGAAAATCGACTGGCATAGTTCTTCATTAACACGTTTGACAATGGTGGATAAAGACTACAAAAACACACAAAACGTTCGCCGTTTCATGATGGATGAGTGCGGTCCAGATTTCCGGTTTGATCGCGAGTTTATGGCCTGGATACGAAATGACGTACCAAAAAATCTGGGTGATGTGATTGCTGAGTGGAAGCGTAGACATCCACTTTAGGCTAGGAACGTAGGGTCTTCGCTTATAGCGGATCGTTACCTCGTCCGCTGAGTGCCAGAAGCGGACGTTGCTAACATCAGAATGTACTAATATTCGGGGTACTAGTCAGAACTTCTGCTAATCACTTTCGCAAACTTAATCGTATAAAATCATGAGGAAATAATGGTTGCATCATCAAGTTATCATTAAATATATATAGGTTAGGTGATATAGCAATGACATCGTAGATATTATCAACAATGAGTTGTAGATAGGTTCTGAACACGGGCACATTAGCATCATCCGCTATGACAAATACAGATTCATTACCTAAGCCGCTCCCATTAAACACCTCATGAGTGATTTCATGATCGCTGAAATCCATTTCGGACCACATGATTTTACCGCTATGCCATCGATATTGATGAAAAATATCCATGGCCATGCTCAAGTCATCTCCTTCAACAACATCAAAATCTGCCTTAAGCAACTCCTTACATTCTTCAAACAATGTCATGTCTACTTCCTTTGCAGCTTTTTATTACTAGCATAACCGCCCTGGAGGATTGTCTAAAGAATTATGAAATTCCGCTCTTAGCTCACTACTGAACAAGGTTCAATTATTTGATGCTGTTCTTACTTTAAGTGAAGTGATCGAACTCATTCTACCCCTAAAGGGGCGTGAACAGCGTCGCGCTAATTGTCTATGTTTCTATCTGCCGTTCCGCGAGAGCATGTCTTGCTGCGCTTGAAGCCCATTCATCAGATTGTTCAAGGTGTTCAATCTCTGACTCTGCTATCGGCGTTACACGGATTAGCGGAACTGAACCGAAAGGCAAATTATCAATCTTACGGCCATCACGGCTGAGGATGATTCTGGTCATTGGGTTATATTCGTCTGTAAGAGTGCAAAACAGGATTGCACCATATTTTTCAACATCGGCAGCAACCTGATACCCATCGGCAACGAGATCCCCCAGGCTAATCAAGAGATGAGTCCAGTCATCAATCAGGTGGCTGGTAATATTCGAAGCGTCTAATTCCATGAAAAGTTCACATCCTACGCCATTTTCCTGGTCTGCAATGCCAGCCCAGGGTGTCGAGAGGCCATCAGTGGCCAGCGTTAATTGGGTGTTGCTCTTCAAAGTAAGTACTCGACGATGGGGCCCGAACCATTCCGTCTGGTTGTGTATGTTCGCGCCATCTTGTTCAGCCTTAAAACCATCTTGGACGCTGCCATACTTTTCCCAAAAGGCTCGCCTTGCTACTGAAGCTGCCTCATAAATCGGGTCCTGTGGACCACGCGGCACAATTGTCTCATCGAATAGTATATTAACCGTTACGCGCCCCCTTAATAACGGTATTTTAGACCTTGTCCAGTGGACGATAACCTTATTAAAGGGCTGTATCTGGGATGCTTCGAGTTTTTCGACAACCTCCCGGACTTTCTGCAAGGCGTGGTTTCCCTCTGCAACGTGACTCCCGTCTGCATACATGTAACCTCCTGTTTGTGAGATGACTCCAGCCTGTTCGGTGATAAACAACCAATCTCCGGTCACTGCGTCAGCGGGTGCTTTGTCTAAGGCCGAACGTAAATCTTTTGCTGCATCGGAGTTTGAATATGCTGTCATATCTGTCCTTTAGCTTCACGTCTTATGCATCATACTTAATTTAACTTTTTAAAAATTATAGTATTAATTATCTTTCGGCCAAACATACTGAAAAACTCCTACCGGAATTAGCTATCCCTCTGCCTGCAGAAGGAACCGATTTTTCGCGTAAAAGTACCAACTTCCGCTTCTCGCTCATTGCTGCCTGTCACATCTCCTATGTCACCTGAGTGCCAAGTGCTGACGCTCAGGAATTGAGTTTCAGGTACTTTAAAAGCGAGGCTAGCGACTCGACAGGTCCAGCATGGTCACTAGGTGAGCGCGCTTCATCCCAAGGCATTGCATCATCTGTGCAGAAGTCTCCTACACATTCCATTTCAAGAGGTTCGTCAATTAAACCAACAGGAACCCAGACATAAGGTACGTCTCGCAGACTGTTAGGCACAGTTGAGCCACATACATTGCAAAAATCGGTACGGTACCCCGTTGGCTTAGACCATGAAGCAATGCAGTTTTTTCCTTTAATCCAGCGAAACTCACTGTCTTTGACTAGTGTGGCGAGATTGTAACCCACGCCGCTCTGCTTTCTACAAAGCGAGCAATGACAACGATAAAAAACTGCTGGTTTATGAGTAAGTTCAAATTCAATTGTTCCACACAAACAAGATCCATTCATTTCAAAACCATTCCTGCAAGGTCTAAGAGATTTTATGAAACATTACCATCTTTTTAGTAATGAATAGGATCGCTCCTTTTCGGCAACTCAAAGTCAGCTAACAGTCGGTCTAAACATACGCTCATCGCTCAGGCTGTGTGAAAACTCTGACCTAAAACTGAAGTGCGTGCATCTACGCAAAATCTGGAATTAATTGACAGGTTAGCTGAGCCAAATTTTACGTATGAGCGCTGCTTTCAACCCTGTTTTACGCAGATTAAGCGACCAAAACAGTTTTCACACAGCCTGCGCTCATACCTGACTAAGCCAGTTACTATAAGCTAGCTTCTTGGCAGGAGCGGAAGTTGACGTGTTAAGACAATTTTAGGATTATCTGTAAAACTGCTCGTATAGTGTAAGATTCTGTGACCAGAAGGTTATCTGGCTATGTTCTAACACCAATTTTTTTGATCTTACTTTAGGCGAAACCTCTTCATAGTTGTCGTAAAAAAAGGAACTCTCTTGTGTCTGAGATAAAATATGAAATGAGGCGTGGAAGCGATGTATTACGTGATGGCATGTACCTGGAGTTATCCGTCAGCGAGACATCTCCTTTGCGGCAAGTTGCAGAGATCTTCTTTTCTGATATTACTCACGAATTCTTTTTGACCTGTTACGAAGAGAACATTCCTCTGGAAGTAATTGAAGAATTGATTTCAAAGGCAAGAACATCTCTCCCACCAGTAGTGTCAGAACAATAAACAGCCACATAGTGCTGTGCTGCTTACATATCAACGTCTGCTTTTCGATCATAACTGCCCCTACCTGTCGTCTTAAGGGGCAGCTTCGTGCCAGAACCGGACGCATGGTCTGGAAGCTCAAGACTGACTCTGCTTGTGCAGTCTATTATTTTTCGAATTTGGTCCCCTTTAAATCGGGGAGCCATATATAAAGAAAAAATTAGTAGATACATGATTCTTGACTTTAGAATGTTATCACTTTAAAAGAGGTTAAGCCTATAAAATTTTATAAAGGAAGCTGGTTCATGTTGACGCAGGATAGCCTTCAGCAAGAAATAATTGCATCAATAAAAAAATCACTCACTTTCGATATATTATATCAAAGAATAAGGCCTGATATATCAAAATTCATCACGGCCACCTCAAAGTTACCCTTAAAAGGCCTCGATGATTGGGAACGATTAATTCGAGCTGAAGCTTTCTATTCACTTCGACAGTATATTCAGAAGCAAAATGATAATAATTTACAGCAAGTAGGTTCACTTAGATGGATAGACATATGTAGCACTGATGGTTTCAGACGCGAAAGAGCGCTAAGGACGCTATCTGGCGGGGCACCAAATAGTTTTTTATTAGCTTTGGTTGTTCGGAGGCTAAATGACTGGGTTCCGCAAGTAAGAGCTGCAGCCCGTGATGCTTTGCCATTGATTGCTGAAGAATCTGATCCTGAGTTTATTGTTGATGTCTTATTTATAACTCTTCCCTACTGGCATTCCTGGGGGAGAATGGAATATATCGAGAAAGAGGTACTCATGAAAGTGATTTTGATGGAGAAGGTGACGAATGCTTTAAAAAAACGGCTTCTAACATCCTCTTCAGGGCCTGTCGCTACTATATTTGGGCAGATAGGGCGCACAACAGCGCTGGATAAATTTTTAGCTGAAATTTCAGAAAAATCAATTCAACCCTCCCTGCGAGCCAAAGCGTATCGTTGCCAGTTTGAAAGTAAATTTGTTTGGGCTGAAGGGCTGACATGGCAGTGGATTGACAAAATATACGGCATACAGCGGCGCATTCCTGCTTTAAAAGAACGAATAATACCTACAGCTCGCCCCTTTATTGATACTTTGAGAATGGCAACAATCGACCGCTCGCCAATGGTTCGGCGTATAGCTGGCGAAATGCTCATAAAAGAATTGGATAACATCGGTGATGAAGCATTTAACCTGGCAAACATATTGGCTTCTGATAAGTCGCCGTCAGTTGCGGAACGCGGCAGATATGCATTAACCGACTTAGAAAAACGAAACTGAGCATTCACATACATTGGTGTGCCTGTAGCCGATTAAGCGATAACACATATTATTTGCTATAGGTGCATCCGCCAACATCTGTGAGAATGATTGCTTACTCCTACTCCACGCTCACCGCTGACAAACAGGCGGCTATGTGCCAGCTGCAGACGTTCAAGTCATTCTGTCCAGTGCTGGCACTCTGCTTGCATTGACTCCACGGAGAGACTGAAAAGCGCAGATATAACTTTCGGCCGGAAGCGCAATCAACGGATAAAGGAAAAGATCTACGGAACCTGGGAAGAAGCCTATAGCGATATTTTTGAATACATCGAGATGTTTTATAACAGTAGGCGTCGGCATGGTACGAAAAATCAGATGCCACCGACAGAATATGAAAACCCGTGTTATTAACGGCTCGGAAGGGTCTGGATTATCCGTGGGATTTTAATAAACTAGCTATCCGCAACCTCCGTTACTTTCAAAAAATCAGATATTTTAAATTATTTTTATAAAAAATTTTGCTATAACAGGGTATGCCATTGCGATGCATTTATGATGAATAAAAGTTCACAAGCTTTCATTTTATACAGCTAAGAGAGGTTAGTATGGGTATTAATGGATTTATTTCAGATAAATATAAGATGGAATACATACCGCAGAGACTACTGTCTCTCGAGGCATGCACGTTAGCGTGTCATACGATTTTGTCAGGGAAGGATAAAAGCACCCCTTTTGAACTTGATTTGGGTTCTTCAAAACTACAACAGCCTGATTTAAGTATTTTCATTGGTTTGGCGTTAGATGCGGGGATTGTCGCAAACAGAACTCTGCTTAATTTTATGGGCCTTAAACTGGATAATCATGACATTGTTAATAGCGGCTATACACTGAATATAAGCAAGTTTTCTCAACCACTCGTTCCAGTAACTGATGCATGCAGGATACTGAAATCAAACCATTTTTCTGAATATGAAATAAAAGATATGTGGATTGAGGCATTAACAGTAGCCAGCAAGTCTATTGCCCACTTTACTGAAACAGGAGCCACTATAAGCGTTGCCAAACTAGGTATTGCTTGTTATGCAACTTCGAAACTCGTTCGTCACTACTTCTTTGATGCCATGTCTGAAAATCAACCACAATCCATTATTACTCCAGAAATAGAACCAAAATCAGATAGTTTATGGGGTATCGTACATAACCACTATGACAGGATGTGCTAAAAACATTGCATTTAAAAAAAAACGAATCTCTATAGGTGAAAAATTTTATTCAGTTTAAGTTGTTAAGGAGAGACATGCGATTTCGTAGGCTATGCAGTAACAGACAATTTACCTGCTCCCTGATGACTAAAACATGGTTATGTTAGCATTTTTTTTACTGCTGGAGAACGATTACCAATGTCCGCTCCTCGCTCAAAGTTGCCTGTCATGTCTCTTTAGGAAACAGGCTTAACGTAGGAACATTGATCATCAAAAACATGCTTGTTGAGTTATGCGTTTTCCCACCAATACCACTTTGAAGCTTTGGGGGTCGGCATTGAGTACCGCATAGCGTATCTGCGGACAAATCAGTTCTAAGCTTCGTTTGCTACAATCAAGCTGTATTAAAGTGCGTGCGCCAGATTGGGTTTGCACCCTATTGGTCTCAGGATAATCGCTGCAATCAAATCCTTCTTTACTTAACTTTTCTTTCGCCGAAACCAAGCTCATTCCGATAACATTTAGGCTCTCGACTTCTCTGGCATGCGATTTTTCAGAAACTCGAGTCAGTGAGCACCCGCTCAGTAATTGAGCGAAGAGTAAGGGGAATAGAAGGGTTAATATCTTTTTATTGTTTGTTCTCAGCATAACGCGACCCTTTAGGTTTATACCGTTGAGCGATATTGTTAAATTATGCGCCAGCTTCATGCAGCGAAAGAGCTAACCGTTCGTGATAAACGCCGGTTGCTTCCATAATAAGGTGAACGTCCCCCAAGCCACAGTGCTGCATTCGAAGCCAGCGGATGATATTAGCTGCAGCACTACTGCCATTTTTTTCTTTTTGGCCCGTATACGACCCTTTATGCCATCATAGAGGATGCAAAGGTCGTATACCTAAAGGAAACATTTTCCTTCTTTTCTCACATTGACCGTCACGCCTGTTCGCCTTGTTTATCCGGAGTCATGCTCACGGTAACCGTTCAACAAAATGTGCTACCGTATAAGGTGAAACGGAGGGCCGCAAGCTGTCAGGCAGGATCAGTAATTCAGATTGTCCTCAGGGAGGGGCCCGGCTCACTCCGCTTCGTGTGATGGTAGCTAATCACCACATAATGTTAGATACAAGGGAGGGGGATGGACTGGCAGGCTTTATGGGTCATCAACCGGCTACGCCGGGCCTACGGCGCCCTTTACCATCGGAGTTATATATCACGTCATTTGGCGCCTCCATGACGCTAGGGCGTCATTCAGAAGGCCGGCTGCGCACTGCTCGGCCGCCGTAATTGCTTTGAATCGGAATTATGATGAAACATTACGTCCGCAGTGTGCCAACAGCAGACATTTCGCACAAAGACAGTCCAAATCAGAGCCTAAAGAAAAAATAAGTAATCAACTTAGGACTACTCAAGAAAATCCATTTTCATTTTGTTCCTCCTTAGCCGTTAAACTTTTAGTATCTTTGCAATCAGGAAATGAAGAGCATCCCCAAAAAATACTTCCAGCATTCACTCCATTCCTGGCTGTTCTTTTTACCATTTTTTGATGGCATTTCGGACAGGTGGGAGGGGATAGCAATTCGAATAGATTATAAGCTGTTGCCTTTCCCTCTGGTGATGCCTTGAAAATTACAAATATTTTCTTCGAACTCTCCAGTTCTCCTTGGTAATAGCCTTGATCAAGGTATTCCTCAAATGTCTTCAACCATCTTTTTTCATTTATATGAATCAAAAGCATTATACTGCACTGAAAATTATACTGATTTGAATATATAAAAGTATGAAAGATATCTTTAAATATTTCTGACTTATTTAAATTTGGGTTCAGCTTTGCCTCGATTATTAGCTTCTGACCATCCTCATCCATCACAGACTGCCCAGCATGAACTAAAAAGTCTGGCTCAGTAGTAAAATACTTTAGCATATCTACTTCTCTGCCAAACCTAGTATTTAGCTTTTCGAATGTGTTGCGTATGGAAATGTTACAGTCATCGGCAAACATGAATCTCTTAGGTATTTCGAATTCATATTCGAGTTTTTGATAAGAGCCCTGCTCTTTGAAAAGCGCTGAAAATTGAATTGAAAACTCTATCATAAATCTTCTTTCGAGTTTTTTTAACTCATCTCCCCCAAGTAGCTTACCATCCTGATAAAAATGATCTGTTAAGCTATAGAATCTGCTGGGGATTTCATCTAATACTTTAATAACATCATTAACAGTGTTAGTGGCACCAATGCTAATGCAGCCCGTCACCTTATCGTTCATGCTTATTTCCCTATCGCTATAAATTAATTAATCTCGCCTGATTTATTTTATAAGCCAGAGTTGATCAGGCTTAATTTTGAATGCTTATCGCGTCTTCGAAACCATTAAATTTAACTTCAATTATCAACCATAGGTTTTAAAAGTCCACCTTCGATTGTCAAGATCATCACTACTACTTCAGAGCCATAAGGTCATCCTCCCCTTGTGTAATAGTGACATGCATCTTCGCTTCAACTCGTAACCCCTATAATCACCTTTTGAAACTCTCAGACTAACCAGAATACACATTCAGTTTTAATGTCGATGGCAGTGGTTTTGCACTTGTCGTTGCAATCAGACCCTAGCCGGATGGCCCGGAAAGCCACGCGTTCCGGCGAAGCTTGCCGGCTGTGCCGGTTAGCGTAGTGGGGCTGACGACCCGGCGCGCCGGGAAGCCGGAGGGGGCCAGAAGGTTGTTATCAGAAAGAAAGTAGGCGTAGCTGTTGCATCATTTAAGGCTTAACAGCAGCTGGAAACAAAGCACGGAGAGTCTGAGATAGCGCCACAAAGATGAAAGGCACATGCGACTGCAGGAGAACCGCCGTGGCGGCGCAGCCGCCGCAGCTGTTATCAGCGGCTTTAGACATTCGCTGCCAAAACTTTCGGCAGAAATCCGTCCCGCCCCCGCGGAACCGGTCATGCAGTGCTTCACGCATCGATGCGAACAATCAGGGTGGAAACTTC
Source organism: Pantoea endophytica (assembly GCF_002858935.1). Lineage (GTDB taxonomy): Bacteria > Pseudomonadota > Gammaproteobacteria > Enterobacterales > Enterobacteriaceae > Pantoea > Pantoea leporis. The sequence goes on from NZ_PJRT01000005.1 coordinate 741,375, forward strand.
CGTATAGATGAAGGTTCATGCAGGAAGCGCCTCCTGATGCATCGCAATATCCCCAAACACCCGCTGCTGCCGAGGCCCGTTTGCGCATACCGCCACCAGGTTACCGCCTGGTGCCAGCATGTTAAGGGCGTGCCTGATATGCTTCACAAGATCCATCTGGATCTGCGGGACAGCGGGCAACAGTGCGGAGTCAACAGAGTCTGGCGACTGATGAAACGTGTCGGGATAAAGGCTCAGGTTGGATACCGGAGCCCGCGGGCACGTGAAGGCGAGGCCAGTATCGTGTCGCCTAACAGGCTCCAGCGACAGTTCAATCCGGATGCTCCGGATGAGCGTTGGGTAACGGACATAACCTATATCAGGACCCACGAAGGCTGGCTGTATCTTGCCGTGGTTGTTGATCTGTTCTCACGCAAAATTATCGGCTGGTCAATGCAATCCCGGATGACAAAGGACATTGTCCTGAACGCACTGCTGATGGCTGTATGGCGGCGTAATCCCCAAAAACAGGTACTGGTTCATTAGGATCAGGGCAGTCAGTACACAAGCCATGAGTGGCAGTCGTTCCTGAAATCACACGGCCTGGAGGGCAGCATGAGCCGTCGCGATAACTGCCACGATAATGCGGTTGCAGAAAGCTTTTTCCATTTGCTGAAACGCGAACGGATAAAGAAAAAGATCTACGGAAAGCGGGAAGAAGCCCGCAGCGATATTTTTGATTACATCGAAATGTTTTATAACAGTAAGCGTCGGCATGGCTCTAGTGATCAGATGTCCCCGGCAGAATATGAAAACCAGTATTATCAACGGCTCGGAAGTGTCTAAATTATCCGTGGCGATTCATGCTCTATGCCAGGGCAGACGCTCTTCAAGACATTCTTTGCCAATAGTGGTAAATCTTTTTATCCCGTTCTTTCCAATCAGGGCCTTCGTTCGACAGCTACGCATCAACTACCTTCCCGAAACCTCTGAATACTCTTATGATGGTTGCAAAGTGAAGAAGTGACATAATTCTTCAATATTATTCAACTAACAGTCTCTTTTCTTCTCTATAAATCAGCGTAATGTGCCCAATTAATTCAACTTATAGCGATGGTCAATTGAAATAACTTAACTTAGCGCCTTCTGCCGATAGCGAGCCATATATGGAAAGTACCAAAAGCAGTGCCCCCTCAAGTAAATGGACTGACGGCTTCGAACATGCGGTCGTACATATTGCTGTAGTAGTACCTCCAAAATCTACATCTGAGCAGTTACCTCTACGCTTACTGTTCGCATCGGTCTGGTTGCTTGCATCAGGAAGGCAAGCAACTTCAAGACCTCTTAAGCCTTACATTAAAAGATTTAATAAAGATGGCGCTATTGCGGTAGACCGTATAGTAATGACAGTCGATGAAGCCATCCAATGGTATCGAACTTCATCGGAAGAACTTCATACACCAGTCCCCCTTGACGGGTTCCGTTCGGCTTCTGATGGCAAGCCCCTTTCAGCTTGCAGACTAAGTGACTTTCCAAGTTGGCCTGTATTGGGCGTCCCTATGGAAAGCGAAGATATTGCGCAAAAGTCTGAGCGTTCAACAATCCCGTTCCGCAACCTTGGCATTATCAGGTATTCGCGTCGAATTTCAGAAAGTCAGGGATGGCCGAGCTTTCTTGACACAGCTGGAAGAAGCAAGCAGTGCGAGGAAGCTTTACAATTCCTGGAACATCACATGCATGTCGATTTTAGGGAATATCCTGAATATTTGGGTGGGATGGTACTTGCTGTTCCCGATTGCGACGTTCATTCCGTCCGACAGTTCGTTGATCCAAAGGAAGACGGTTCCGAATCATTGTACTTCCATGTTAAGCCGCACCCAAGCCGTAAACTCCAAGGTTTGAGCTTGACCGTAATGGAGGGACAACAAGGAATGCTCACCTCCTTCGATAAAATTCCAGTACCTGAAGATGGTTTGGTAGTGATTGAAAGGCCCTCTCCTATCCACAGCTCCGGTCTTGTCCTCACCCACATAGAACGCGGGGTATTGCTTCAAACACCTATTCGAACGTTCCTTCGTCAAATGAATATGAGGACTGAGGTTATCGAGCGGCGCGTCAAAATTTCTGCCCCAGAGACAGATAAAAAGAAGAGCCCAGTTACTGAGTACTTCAGTGATAAAAAAACTTTAGCGTCTTCACAGACATTTGGTGACGCACCGAACGCAACTGATGCCTTCAAGCGTCTGCTAGATGCTAAAAACGAGCGACTCCTTAATTACAGCGCCAAACTATATGATCAGAAGTGGTTTACAGCTGACCAGCGCAAAGAAGCTTTAAAACACATTAGGGATAAGCTGAAGCAAGCTAATTTAAGCATCTTCATCGCTGATCCCTATTTCAGCGCTAACCAAATTTCCCAGTATCTATTTGCTATTGAGCGAGACGATGTAAAGATACAAATCCTTACCTCAAGCAGTGCTTTCAAAAAGATTAAAGTATCGGAAGCTGGCCCCGAATCCGATAATGAGGCACCGCTTGATACACACCAGGCATTGCTGAGAAACTTGGCCACCTTCCAAGCTAGTCACAGAAACAGCATTCAAATCAAAGTCGCCAATACGGAAAATAGTCTTTTTCATGATCGATTCATCGCAGTCGATAACCGTGTATGGATGATAGGCAGTTCTCTAAACTCAATCGGTATAAGGCCAACGCTGGCCATGCGTATTCCCCATGGTGAAAAAATCCTCACCCACCTTATAGACTTATATAATAATGCAGTGCCTTTGAAAGACTTCAAAATCCCCAAAGGGGAGCTCAAGAAATCATGCGCACATTGCGGTCGTGCCATGGTGGACGAGAAAGAAGCTCAGATATTACAGGGCGCTAAGACCCATGGTGCACAGGGAACGCAGGACGTTGATAATGATTAAATTATCATCCCAGATCGATGTCAGTACAACTGAGCAGATTGTAGAGACAAGCTTCATCCCGAAATTACTCATACCTTGCGAGGCACCCTACAGGGATGAATCCCGTCATCATTTTCCCTCTTTAGTTGCAATCAAAGCCCGTCAAGATGCTCCGAATGTAAGATTAGTAGAGGAATTTGAAGAGGCAATTAGTACTGCGCAAGCGGTATGGATAATTGACAAGCATTTATTTTGTGAAGATGGTCAGGAACCCGACCATAGTTTTCGAATTAAGAAAGTTGTGAATTGGTTTTGCACAGACCATCTGCAGACATTAAAGATTTTAACTGGTTATCACGATTCCAGAAAAATAATCGTGGAGGCTTTCGAGGAGTTAAAACTGTTCGTAACAGAAAATCGTGACAAACTCGCCCCGCCCATAACAATTGAGCTCTCATTTACCCTTAGTAACGCCAACTGTATTCATGATCGATTTGCAATCATCGATAACGAATTATGGCATTTTGGCGCTACGGTAGGTGGGTTTCATCGTGACGTTAATGCCGTTAGCAGAGGCTGGAATGCTGACACTCATGATGCAGTGCAGTTTTTTGATACAGTTTGGATGATGGCCAACGCTAACGGAAAAAAATACTAATGACCAAAGAATGGCAATTACAGCCCACTGATGAATCTGAAAGGCAGAAACAGTACGCAATCGTCGAGTCTTTGATTGAAGACTTTGCAGAAGGTAGTTACGCACCTCCGGATGTCTTGGTCACGGCTGTGACGCAATATTTCTGCGTTCAGGATGATGCCAAAAATGCTCTTAAGAGGTTTACTACCCAATTGTGTGGTGTCCACGTGGACTTCGATGCGTCGGACCATCCGAAAATTCAGACGGCTTTAGTGATCGGGATTGTAACGGCATGGGCCTCCTCAGAAACCAAAAACCGGTATGCAGCCTTTAGGGCTCTCGTCCGAAACTCATGGTGGATTGAGCAATTGTGGACGAAGGTGGCAATCGTTGTAGCTCTAAAAAATTCTTCTTTCAAAGAAACCCTCTTAAATTTAGCCGAAGAACACTTCGTCGATGCTGAAAAAAAACTTCTTCATGAAGACTGTTGTGATCCTTCCCATCAAATCACCCTTAAGGAAATTTGGGACGGACATTACTTGGACAACCGGTTAGATGATTCCAGTTGGCCATGGATTGAATTACTAACGAAGCTTGATTCTAACAAATTATTAATATGGATGAATTCAACAAAAAGCCTAGCCTTAATCAATCGAGTTCTTGAAAGCCCGGAATTTTACCGTAACTACGATCTATGGGAGCATTTCACACTCGGTTCTTCGCTGAGTTTTCAAAGCGATGGCTCATGGAATGGTGCCCTACTACTTCCCAGTTTACTTCGGCACGGAAGTGAGAAAATTTTACAATTAGCCAATGGCAGAGAGAATAATTCGTCTAAGTTAGAGCAGCACGTCAGTTCAATGCTTGCTTGTTTCGTAGTTACTGTCGCTGAAAGATCCGATTTCGAGGGGCTGTTTAAGCGTTGGGGTACATGGCTCACTCGCCAGCATCTTAACTTTCCTGATAACAAATCGCATCAGATGCGGCCACTAAGCAACCAAGATATATTATTGGCATTAGCTGAGAAAGTGCCATTGCCTTATTCCCCAATCATTTCTGAAGAATTTAATTTTTCATGTGAGTCATGGTTTTATCAATCCATGCTGGCAATTTTACATTCGAACCACCCCGATAAGTTTCCGACACCGGACGTAAGTGCCTTTATTGAAGAATGGAATTTAACACCTGCCGAGTGGAACTCATCCAAAGGTAAGTCGCTTCAAAATAATGTTAGTGAATTTCGAAGCCCTCAGCCCAACAGCTATGCTTGTAGGGTGCTGGGTTATTCCATCGCATTGAATGACAACTTCCTCAATCAATGGCTGGAGATGTGGAACTCTAGCATTGCGCTGAGAGAAATCCTCGAGTTTCATCCCATTGATAGAAGTTCCAACGAATGGGGAACATCAAATGCTTCAAGACTGATGCGCATGTTGGTTGACGTAGGCTTAGGAATACTAATCTGCACCGCGGACCCACAGGAAACTTTCGAAAGACTTAAGAAGTCCGCCGCACTATTTCAAGAGCTGTGGAAGGCTACAACAGAAATGTTGAGCATTGATGCGTATGGTGAAGACTTTTGGCCAATCATGCAGCAATACCTAGTCATTTTCCGCCTTCGCTGGACAGTTGAAGCTAAGAACGCTAATGAAGATCATTATTGTACATGGCTTGATCAAGCCGCCTATCCAACATCAAAGGATACATTGGCCTTAGTTTCCAGCAATTCCTGTTCGCTAATAAAACTGCTTCCCGTTCTTGTGCAAAATCAGATTCTTGAGGAAGACTTGAAGTACTTGCTCAACCAAGCCGAAATTGACTTAGCTTCTCTCGCATTGAGTGCAGTCAGATACCAGAATGGCCCTGAGATGAAATTCAAGATTTATTCTCGACACGTCAACCTTATTGAAAAGTTAGCCAGGATGAGTAAATGATATCGGGGGTTATCCACTCGCAGTTGACTTAGAAAACATACTATCAGCAATGTCCGTTGTTCGCTTACAGCTGCCCCTACCTAAAGTCTTGATGGGCAGCTAAGTGCCAAAAGCGCACGTTTCAAGTTTAAACATGGGCAGGTAAAAGTCTTTATCAGTCCGGTATACACACCCGGATACGGTGCCCGTCGGGATCTAACGCAACGAACGTCTTGCCAAAAACAGCCTGCCTGGGCTCCTGTTCTATCTGCACACCGCTTTCCAACCACTGCTGATATAGTGCATCAACTTCCTTAATATCTTTAACTATAAAACTCAGCTCAGTTCGGTTACCTTCACCGCTGGATGCAAAGTCACTCGCCGTTGTTGACCATAGTCCGAGGTTCAGTCCATTTTTGAAGGAAAAAGCCGCCCATGTTGGAAACATTACGTCTGGTTCTTTATTAAATAGCTTTTGGTAAAATCTGCTGCTAATGATTGGGTTATCAATATAAAGAATGATCAGGTTAGGAATCATGAGTGTTACTCGTCAAAAATAAAGAGACTTCACTATCGCAGGGAGCATTGACAGAACATGTCAGCATCAGGACCGAAGCGTGCAGAGCGCCTACTTAATCTTTTACAGATTTTATATCAGCATCGATATCCGGTAAGCGGAAACTGGCTTGCTAAAGAACTCTCCGTCAGCCTTCGCACGCTTTACCGTGATATTTGCGCGCTACGTGCTCAGGGAGCTGACATTCAGGGAGAAGCCGGGACGGGGTTTATCCTCTCACGAAGCCATCATTTGCCGCCTATGATGTTTACCCCTGAGCAACTCGACGCACTGGCGCTCGGATTGCGTTGGGTATCAGCATATGGTGACGCAGGTATCGCAAAAGCAGCTTCTGAGGTTACGGGTAAGATCCGGCAAGGTCTGCCCGCAAAGTTAAAGACGCTGTTTGATGAATCGACACAATTAGTTGGAAGACCTCAGGTTGCCCATCACAATTTTGAAAATCTGAACTCTCTTCGAAGCGCCATCAGGAGGAGACAGAAAATCCGGACTGGCTATACAGACAGGCTGGGTAATGTGAGTGAAAGAACGATATGGCCTTTCGCCTTAGGTTACTTCTCTGGTGATATTGTACTTGCGGCATGGTGTGAAAAACGTAATGCCTTCCGCCATTTTGAAGTAACGCGATTAACATTTCTTCAGCTTGTGCCTGAAAGTTATCCCCATTCCCGTCATCGCTTACTCCAAATGTGGCGCAGTGCGGGTCTGGATAACACAATTCCCGGGCGTGCCTGAACTGAGTGCCAATGTTCCAGGATATTCAGGCCTACCCATATTTATGAATATGTCCGCTCTTCGCTCTTAGCAGCTCTCCAGGCTCCCATGTTCACTAGGGGATCTGTTTTAATCTTGCCTGCATGATCATCCCCCATGAAACCCATGCGGGATGGCGTAATCCATGCTGGTTGGAATTGTAAAGTCCTGACGGCGTGTGGCATGCTTAGTGGCCCGTTTACGCCCCTTGCCAATAAACCGTGCCAGCTTGGTCTCCCACTGCTTCTGGGTATGCTGTGCCCCCTCTTCCATCCAGTAATTTACAAACTCGCTCAACTCATATTTCGATACGTCAGAATCCAGCTCGATACCGATATGCCGTGCATGTTTGAGAAACTGGCTTGAGGTTGTCCAGTGTGGGTCAAGCCTGAATTTAGCCTGCTCAGTTGATTGTTCATTGCCTCCAGCCGTTGAGCCATATGCGGCACGCTTGCGAGTGACACAGGTGGCGGAGTATCCGGTTCTCAGGATTGTCACGCTCTGGGTCACGTTGCGCATGGCGTCGAAGGCACAACCGCTGGGCCTGGTTTTACGTGGGGAGGACTTGCTCACCCAGGGGGCTGGAAAGTCAGTCAGCCAATCAGGGGTCAACGTGATTTTGCTGTTGGGGTCGAAGTTATCCACAGGCCATGAAATTTTCTCGCGCGCGATGTGTGTTGTTTTAGGTTTTGATTTTAAGGTTTTAGATCTTAAAAAACTAAAACGGGTGCGCGCGCGCGAAGGTATAACACGCGTGAGCCCGCCAGGAGTGTTTCGCGTTACGCCAGAATCAGCTGGCGTTACGCTGCCGGTGACGCTCTGCGTTACGCCTGAAACACGGGGCGTTACGCTGTTGGGGACGCTCTGCGTTGCACCAGAATCACCGGATGTTACGCTGCCGGTGACGCTCTGCGTTACGCCAGAATCAGCTGGCGTTACGCTGCCGGTGACGCTCTGCGTTACGCCTGAAACACGGGGCGTTACGCTGTTGGGGACGCTCTGCGTTGCACCAGAATCACCGGATGTTACGCTGCCGGTGACGCTCTGCGTTACGCCTGAATCACCGGGCGTTACGCTGTCGGTGACGCTCTGCGTTACGCCTGAATCACCGGGCGTTACGCTACTGGTGACACTCTGCGTTACGCCTGAATCATCGGGCGTTACGCTACTGGTGACGCCAGGCTTATCACATGAATCACTGATCGATATGTCTGATGCCCAGGATGGCCGGCCATGCTTCTGTGTTGTTTTATGTTGAGGGTAGCAGTAACCAACGTGCGTCGTTTTGCCATCGACAGTGATTGACCCTAACTTAAGCAGCCTTCCCTCCTCGTCATAAACCTCGTCATGCTTTATGACGACAGTCTGATTTTTAAAACGTGAGCTATTAGCAAGTTCAGCAGCAGCCCGCCTTCCCTCAACTATCCAGTTCCTGACCTTTAGCCTCATGCGGTAGCGCTGTTGCCTCAATGCAGCCTGGGATTTTTTGACTTCAACCTTCTTTTGCTCCCCTTTCATTTCCGGAAGCACCAGGCAATTTCTCCGCTTGTCATACTTAACCCAACCTACTTTCTGCATTGCCTGACCGAAACCGGGATGGTTCACGACAGCATCGATGTATGAGAGATCAGCATCAGGTATCACACCGTTTCGGGCATGATGTTTCGCAACAGACCAGAACTTAAGCAGACCAGCCACAGTGATATCGCGTTTATCACGAATACTGCCTACCGGCTTAACACGGTGACTGTCCTCACTTACTGAGCGAGGGGGAATCAGGAGATGCTGTGCCATCAAATGCACTTTGGGATGGGATGAGAGAACTTCTGGCGACTTCATTTTTTTTGCGAACATTTCCTGACCCTTAACTCAAATCGCAGCCGTTTACTTGCACGGCTGCTGCTGACATAATTGGGATGGTTTCTGACGAAACTGTTCTGCACTAAACCCCGGTACTGTTACAGCAGTCCGGGGTTTTCTCTTTTGTGCGCTCCAGTTCGTACTCGGCAAACTGTATGGCCACGGTGAGAAGCCATCGATACTGTTCCAGTGGCACTTTCATCTCTCCCCTCAACACGAAATCCTCTACCCCACTTGCTGCCAGCGTTTCCATAATTTCTGGATATTTTTCAGTTCGCCTTAGCACTGTTGAATCGGCTACGTTAAGTCGTTTAGCAACTTCAGTTTGCCGTGTATGCAATAACGCTTTATGGGCTAAAGAGAGAAGATGACGGCCATTCACACTCAGTCCATCTGATTTGCGTGCATTTGCTCTTTCCATTGGATAATTTCCTAAAAATGGTCGAAACAGCGTTTCCGGGCAAAGAACTTCGGAGACGCTGATGATGATTAGTGACAATTAATCTTCGAGTAAGGCGCTGTTTAAAATCATTTTTTATGGAGGGAATACCTCATCTATAGTAAGTGTGTGACCGAGCGTTTCCAGCCCCTTGAGGATCAGACGGCAGCTGGCCAGGCTGGGGGTTCGGATGTTGCTTTCGTAATTGGCAATACGAGATGGACCCCAGCCAATTGACTTCGCCAGCACTGCCTGAGAGATGCCTATTTTTTTTCGAATCAAAGCTAAATTGTTCATAAAGCCTCCAGTGTAATCACATATTAACTATCACAATTTGTGATCTAATTTCAACCACGGTGTGAGGCTGCTATACTCACGGCATGTGTAATTCCGTAAATTGAGATATGAAATGTCTAACGATATTGGGGAAAGAATAAGGGCGCTCAGAGAGTCAAAAAGGCTGAGCCAGGCTCAGTTAGCGAAACAGTGCGGCTGGGTTACAGCATCAAGATTAGGCAATTACGAGATTGGTTCACGAAAAGTGAATGCTGATGACGCGGCACTACTGGCTTTGGCTTTAGGGGTGACTCCAGCATTTATTTTGTTCGGCGATGATTCAAGTACAGTTTACAAGCAACACGAATATCCACTGCTCACTAAAGACCAATTAATAAGTCAGGAGCGCGGATATCCAATCGCTTTTGACAGTAATACTAAGTTTTACTCCTCCACAACACGGGCAAGTAAAAAATCCTTTTGGTTTCAGGTTCCAGGGCATTCAATGACTTCCCCCTATGGAGTTAAACCCAGTTTTCCAGAGGGCATCCTTGTTTTAGTTGATCCTGAAGCGCCTATCGAGTCCGGCCACTACTGCGTAAGTATCGTGTATGACAAAACGGAAGTTACTTTCAAAAAGTTTGTTACAGAGGATGGTAAGCAGTGGCTTGAGCCTATGAATACTACAGCGAGATATCAAAGCATCGAAATTGATGAAAATTGTCGCATTCTCGGTAAGGTTGTAAAAGCACAATGGGATGATGAATTTTTTTAAGCCTTGCCAATAATCTTATCTTCCATCTTAAATTCACCTCCTTCGAAGTTCTTCCCTCATGCTCATAAAGCCCAAACTGCGGGTTTATGAGCATAAAAGATTACATTAAATTCAATAACAAAACGTGACCCTCAAAAAAATATCACACAATACGTGTTGACACCTAATGCCACATCGTGTGATCTTTGAATTAGTGGAACGGAAACCCTCGAACTAATGCTCTACGAGTTAGTTTGGACGGCACAATAAAGTCGGGCGGGAGGAGTACAGGAGTGCGATATCCCGAAGTGGCAAAACCCAACCTACTCACAACAAACGAGATGGCGCTAGCCAGTGCCATGTCCTTTGTTGGAGAAGGAAGCATGAAACGCACTACCGTTGTATGTCCGCTATGCAACAGACGCTTCGACCCTCGAACTCCATTAACCCACATCAAGACTTATCACCGGCATGCCAGTGATTTTGATCTGGCCAGGATTCGTGATGTTCGACGCAGCTGTTTCGGGCAAAGCAAACCTCTCAAGCAAAAATCACCCTGCCTTTCGATTTACGTGATGAAAACTGGCAAGCCTTGATTATTGCTAATCAAAAAAATCATTACAGAGGTGAGATGAAATAAACGAATGGATGAATTTATTCAGTAAAACGAACAACGATTAGATTATAAATTCTTCGTCAGGAAGTAATTCTGACTCCTCGTCTAGTCAATTCGCGGTTGCGATTTAGCCCAACTTGATGGGCGTAAGTAATCAGACCGCATACCTGCATTCCTTTGACCCTTTCCCGCCTTGTGCGGGATTTTTTTTATCCGGGTTAAACGAACTACCAGATTTGAAACCCACCAGTTGTTTCTGACATGCGATGTTTGTTAGTTATCCCCCACCCGTTATCTGAGCCTGAACAGGCTCATCAACCAAGGAGCACCTATGAAAAATCGTGAAGCTGCAGTCAGCGTTAAACAATCTGTTTTAATGGTTGTACGTGAATTGAGTAGCTCAGCGGGTTATATTTATGAGTATGAGGCCGAAGGTAAAGTGACCAAAGAAGATTCGGAGGAATACATGGAAAAAGTGCAGGTCGCGCTAGACTATATCATCAGTGAGTTTCTGGAACCTGTTTATGCATTACACCCGGACTTACGCCCCAAATGCTGTGGGTGTGAAAAGTCGAATGAGCCTGAATAAGATTATTGCGTTTACTCATGTTAATGATTTCTTCTACACGTCATAAATAACGTGTGATGTATTTCGCCTGACATTTCACGATCAGAAATTATAAAAAACACCGTTCAGTATTATCATGCTGGTTAAAAATGGCCTTATACACTGCTGTCCCGTCTTAGACGGGACTTTTTTTTACCTGAAATCAGGAGATCAAATGATTTACAGATTCAGATGGGGCTGGCACATATTTACAGCCAGTTCGCTGAAACGTTCGCGGAGATTTGTCCATTTCTGCGAAGGTTTAGACTGGGTGTTTACCCAAAAACTTGCGGCGTCATGCGCTGATGAATGGGTGGCCAACCATGAATAAACACAAGGTACCAGAACGCGTTAACATCCGGGCTCGATGTCTCCTCAGGCAATGGCGTCTGGGACAAATTAAACCAAGACGCACTATCCGGCATGGCTATCTTTCAATCTGCGTGACCCCTTCCTGGCGTCTTCTCTCCAAAAACGGAGGGAGAAAATGGTTATTACTAAGTCACGCCGATTATGACAAAGAAATCTGAATAGGAATCAAAGAACATGCATGACCTGTCAATTATAACTCGTCCAGTAAAAACGCCTAAGAACTCAATGACAGAAGAGGAATTATCGGCGCTACTTCAGGAACATAACGTCTGGCTTCAGTCCGCAGGCGAAGAAGGAAAAAGGTTAGTACTTAGCCACAGTGACTTATCTGATCACAACTTTTATAACACCAACCTTGAGAAGAGTATCTTTAATAAATGCAATCTCAGCAACTGTAATTTCCGCCGGGCAAAACTACGTCATGCTGCAATGAATGGATGTAATCTGGAGAGATCTGATTTTACTCACGTAAAGTTTGATTACGCGTCATTGAGCCATTCCAGTTTATTTTGCACCGACTTTCATGATGCTAATTTACGCCTCGCTGATGTAACGGGAACAAAACTGAAAGGCGCCCATTTATTCGGTACCCGCTTACCTGCAAATACATGGCTTATTATGGGTGAGGAATACAGTATTCAAATTACGCATGGCGTCACATTAAGTGCTGGATGTCAGACGCACTCAATCGAAGACTGGCGACGATTCAGACAAAAAGAAATTGAATCGATGGACGGCGAACGCGCAATTAAATTCTATCCGAGACTCCTGGATATTCTGGACTTTTATACGGGAACAGGTGAAAGACCAGACTGGCTTTAATCCCCACCATCTATTCGCCCTGTTATTACACGGAGTTGACCCTGTGAAAATCACGTACATCACAAATGGCGAACAATCCATGCTCGTCATTAAATCCTGCATTTTTTCTTTGCTTAAGCATGCACGTGTAGCTAATGCAGCCCTCAACGCGGCATCCGAAGCCAACGTGTCGACAACTGGTGTGTTTTGTCTGAAAACAATTATTTCTGGCAAAACATCATCCATCTATGAAGCCCGCGCGGCAGCAAGGCGGGAGGAGTTTAAATGAATGTTTTGCATCTATGTCTTACTTACCCTGAACAACCCGACGAACCTGCTGAGTCTTCATTACGTGGACACACTCCGCTCTGGCGCGCTGGTCAGTTCCGCTACACACACACCAGAACGCAGCCCCGTTAGCAAAGTTCTCATTCGCCCGTTCTCCTCCAACTCAGGAGGAACAAGTCAGCCCATCACCTTTTACCCGTTAATCAATGGAGTAACACCATGAACCTTTCACAACTTGAAATCATACTGCGTGCCCACAAAATCTGGGTCCGCTCACAGGGTCAGAAAGGAAAGCGTGCCGATCTGAGTTTTATGGACCTGAGAAGCGCGCCTCTCGATAACGCTGACCTGACCCGCGCCATTATGATAGGCGCAAATTTGCAGGGAGCCAGTCTTAACAACACCCTGCTTTGCCGGGCTTTTATGCCGTTCGCTGACCTTTCTGGCACAACTTTATTAAACACAGACTTCAGCCATGCAAAGTTAATGGCTGCCAATCTGCGTGATGCGGACATGCGTACAGCCAGGCTGGAAGGTGCTGATTTGCAGGGTGCTATGACCGGAGGAACCCGGTTACCGGACAGCAGTACGAAAGCCAGTCTGAAAATGGTCGTGATTGAAATCCTTGTTATCAGACGCTAAGTGAAATCCAGAACTGACCTCTTTTAGCCTCGCTTAGCCTTTTCTCAGCAATACCTCTCTCCAGTCCCACTTACAGGAACCTCACCATGATGAACAAAAACATCAGGGGCGATGCCGCCTGCGCACGTCCTTTTCACCCCATCCATTCTGTCGAGTTCAGCCGAAAGAACATTCTGAGCAGTGCCAGCTTTAGCCGTCGTCCTCCCAAACCGCTACTGCAGGTTCTGACTGACAGACTGACCAAAATCATTCTTCAGGAGGGCAAGCCATGATGCCATTCATTGAGCTCGAGCGCAGAAAAGAACAGCTCGATGCGGAAGAACAGGATGCCATTCTAAAAGAGCAGTGGATAGACGACGAAGCCGCACGCCTTCTTACCTTCTTTCCTGACACGCTTGATGAATTCAGGGCTTCCCTGCTTCATCCACTCGCCAGCAAATGCTGTTTCGGCGGTAAAGCGAATGAAGAGTATCGGGACTTCATTCTTAACCTTGCTTACCACCAGGCAAATGAAAACTATGACCTGCAGGTATTACTGAAATGGGAGGAGCCATGCCAGTAAAACCCGGCGTGTATCACAACATCAGTAATGAGGACTACCACGCAGGCCCGGGGGTCAGTAAGTCGCAGCTTGATGATGTGGCGCTGAACCCTGCCATCTACAAATGGCGTAAGGATGCGCCTGTCGATCCTGAAAAAACAGCCGCTCTGGATATGGGTAGCGCCCTGCATTGCATGCTGCTGGAACCCGGTGAATTTGATAAGCGCTATATCGTTGCCCCCGCTTTCAACCGCCGCACAAATCAGGGCAAGGCGGAAGAGCAGACATTCCTGGGGGATGCCAGCAGGATGAATATGACCGTGCTGGATGCTGAGCAGGGACGAAAGCTTTTGCTGATGCGAGACAGTGCAATGGCTCACCCCGCAGCCAGTTACTTTTTGAAAGACGAGGGGTATTGCGAATCTTCAATCTACTGGCGAGACAGTGAAACCGATGAGCTATGTCGAATCCGTCCCGACAAATATCTGGCCAACCGCGCTGTCATCCTTGATGTAAAGAAGGTCTCCGACATGTCTCGTTTTTCCCGTCACATCGAAGAGTTCCGGTATCACGTACAGGCCGCGATGTACTGCGAGGGTTTCTACCGTTGCTTCCAGGAATACCCTCAGTTCGTCTTTATTGCGGTGAGCGAAACCATCGATTGCGGGCGTTACCCCGTTCGGACGTTCGAACTGCATGACGATGATATGCATTTAGGCATGAAACTCTTTCGCCAGAATCTCGACACCTTCCACCACTGCCGCCTCAATGATTACTGGGGCGGCATTGAGACAATCCAGCGCCCGGCCTGGGCACGCAGACAGGAGAATCAGTGATGCAGATTAAACCAGTGGACCCCACGTCAGATAACACCAGCACGGCAGCCACCATTTTCAGCCCGGATGCACTGGATAAGCTTGTGCGTTTCGCCGAGATTATGGCCGGCAGCCGGGTGACTGTACCTGCGCACCTCGCCGGAAAAGCCTCAGACTGCCTCGCCGTCACAATGCAGGCGGTGCAGTGGCGCATGAACCCGTTTGCTGTGGCCCAGAAAACCTTCATGGTTAACGGCGTGCTGGGTTATGAAGCTCAGCTGGTTAACGCCGTCATCTCGACAATGGCCCCTACACGCGATCGGATTCAGTATGCCTGGTTTGGTCCGTGGGAAAAGGTCATCGGCAAATTCACTGAAAAAACGTCATCAAAGGGAAATAAGTACACGGCTCCCGGATGGACACTGGACGATGAATCCGGTTGTGGCGTTCGTGTCTGGGCAACGATGAAGAATGAGGAACAGCCACGCGAGCTGGAAATACTTTTATCACAAGCGCAGGTGCGCAACTCCACGCTGTGGGCAAGTGACCCCAAACAACAACTGGCTTATCTCGCCGTCAAACGGTGGGCGCGACTGCATTGCCCCGATGTCATCCTGGGCGTTTATACACCCGATGAAATTGACACTGCTCCAACCGTTGAGCGAGATATTACTCCAGCTAAATCCTCATTGACCGACTTGAACGCACTGATCAATCAGTCCAGGCAGCAAGCCGAGGCGCTAATTGAACACAGTGATGCTGAAGCTGAAGCATCAGATGTTGACCAAAGCGCATCCGATACGCCAGCAGCAGCGCCACCGCCCACCCCAGCTACACAGCATTCCGTAGTTACAGCTTCTGAGCAAAAATCAGCACAGCGTTCTGCCGGGAAAGCAAAAGTTTTCGACAACGATCAGGATGTTCAGCAACGGACTCCCGATAAGCTGCTGGCCGATTTCTGTGAGGCTGCGATGAACGCCAAAACCGTCAGCGCGCTGGCCAAATGCTACGCCTATGCCTCCAGAGTGCTGGCTTCTACACCAGCACTACTTGAGAAAGCGACCGATGTCTTTCTGGTGAGGAAAGCTGAACTGGATGAAGCCGCAACCAGTCAGAAATCATGATTTACAAAAGGTATGACCATGAGACAAGGGAAGCCCCTCAAGAGAAATATACGTAACATTCGTTATTATAATACCGCTGAAGCAGCAGCAATTGCGGAGAACTTTGGACACTATGAAAAAGCAGGGAAGCTCTGGTCAAAGGCAATGAAACTGGCCATGAGACAGGTTAATTCAGAATGGTCAGAACATCGTAGCCAGTATTGCCAGAGTGTTTTACGTAATGGATGGTCTCAAAAATAATCTTATATTTAATTTCGCCAACACCAGGGGAATACAACTTCAGAATTTATTCACTTTTCTGACTTCATCCATGATGAAATCAATGTTAAGTTCATCGCACCCAACATCAAGTACAAGATTAATAATATCTGAAATATTTAAACCCCTGACTGTAAATACAATCAGTGGAGCTAAAATATTTTTGAGGCAAAAAGAAAACATGAATAAAAAAATCCTTCGTTATATTGATGACCATCTCAGTCATGCGTCATCTCCACCTGGAGAACAAATTGTATATGTTCTTGCGAAGCTCTCTTTAACATCATCTCCCGTTGCCTGGATGGTCAGGCACGTAAGGGATGAAGAGGATTTTCTTTTTACAACTCATCAGGCTGCGATGGAACATCTCGACATGCACTGTGATGGAAACGACTATATCAGTCCTTTATTTGCAACAGCCAGAGTAGATATGTGTAAAGGGGTGTTCCGGCACCTTCTGCTCACACCGCTCTCGGATAATGAGGATTGATTAACGAGGGCAGCAATTTTTTACCTGACTTTTAAAATTCACTTTTAGCACCCCTAAATTCATGTAATCCATATAAGCATCATGGATTAACATATTAACTAGCTAAAGAGATTAAAATGAAAAACCGAATACTCATCACCTCGCTTGTTGCCTTTATAAATTCACCTGCACCTTCTTACGCAAGCTTTTGCATTGCTAACAGTTGCTTTGAAGATCTGTCTGACCTCAAAAAGCAGTTTATAAGCTTACAGAAAACCATCATTAAGACCCATTCAGATGTACTTAATCACAATGAACAGCTCCCCGTTATAAAGAAAGATATCAAGCAAAACAAGGAAGATATTAAGAAAAATAATTCAGATATAAAATCGATCAAAGATGACACATTCAAAAACAAGGCCACTAACGAACAAAACAAAAAAGAAATCCTGAACAACAAGAAAGGGGTAATGAAAAACAAAGTAAAAATTGAAGAAATTCATAGAGAAACTCAAAACAATTCAAATTCACTTAACCAGTTGTCTGGCGAGATTGATGAGTTCAGGCAGCTGTCAAACAACAGATTTCAGAAAATTGATAAAACTGTCGCAAAAAATCATAAAAAGGCTATGGCTGGCATCAGTGCTGCAATGGCAATGAATGCCATACCTTTCGTTAATGGCAAGGATGTCAGCGTTGGAGTGGGATCTGGCTCTTATGGTGGCCAGGGTTCACTGGCTATTGGTTCTCAATTCCAAATGACCGAGATTATGAGAAGTAGCACCTACCTGAGTTATGACAGTAACAGGAATCTGGGCATTGCCGCCGGGATATCGATTGGCTGGTAAACGTAGACATAAATCAGCCGTCCTTCAGGAACACATTTACCGGAGACATTTTCAAGCCAAAGGCCTCATCCTGTAATGAGGCCTTTGGCTTGAAAAATATAAAGGGGAGTGAAAATAAAAACCCCAAAATTGACAACCATGTTTTGAATCCTACTAAAAAACGTCGACGCTGTAATCGAATTCCTTAATTACCTTTCAGTAAATAACCACAATAAATCAATTCACCATCACACAATTTATTTTTTAGCCGATCAGGCAGAAATCTGATAGCGAAAAACATCGCAAATTTTTAACCCCCCTCTTCTCTACGCCCCTAACTAACAGAAGAAACTCATTATGAAACTAAATCAATCACTAATGGTTTTAACAACAACCATGTTCATTTTTCAACCAGCACACGCCGATGTGAGAATTTTCCATCCCGGTAAACACAAGACAGATGTCAGTAGTATGAAAGAGGATATCGAACACAACCGTGACCAAATTTTCACTGATGGCATTAAGCTTAACTCTCTGGAATTGAAAGTTAATGATCAGGAGTTGAAAATAAATTACAACAAACAACAAATAGATGAACACAAACAAGCTATTGATAAAAACAAAAGTGACATCAATACCAGCAAAGAAAAAATCGAAGAGCAGCAACAGCTAATCAACAATAACGAATTGCACACCATTATTAATGAAATAAAAATTAAAGATGAGGAGAAGAAAATAATCCTAAACACTGAAAAGATCACCAAAAACAACAAAAGAATATCTGACGCATACGGCCTGATATCAGAAAACACAACGAAAATTAATCAACTCGACTTAAATCAACAACGGTTTGAAACGAAGACCGAACATAAATTTTCTGCTATGGATAAACGCATCGGTAACTACCATCACAAAGCAATGGCTGGTGTAAGTTCCGCTATGTCAATGTCGGCCATACCTTTCGTTGAGGGCAAACGTTTTAGTTTTGGTTTCGGGGCGGGTTCTTATGGTGGCCAGGGGGCAGTATCATTCGGATCACAATTCAGACTGAGTGAACAAATCAGGAGCAGCGCATATATGAGTTATGACAGCAATAAAAGCATTGGCGTCGCGGCAGGCATATCTTTTGGTTGGTAGTATCAGGCTCAAGTCAGAGAGATGCTCGACAAAATTCGTCAGAGCTCGATTCTAAATACAGGCTGTATGCTGCTTTAATAATTCGCACAATCACGCCACGGGATCATCGATCTCTTCCAACAGCTCATCTCCCTGATTATGGATATTGCCAACTTTTTTGCTAACCGGATGCCAGGAAAAATCCTTCTCCGGCACTGCGGCATCGGCAGCAATCTCCTGCGCGCGCTCGGGTGTAGTTTCTTGACTGAGCCATTCACGAACAGCATAAGTAGTAAGCACTAGCGGGCGCCGATCGTGAATGTCGACCATGCCCCTGTTGCTGGGTGACGTGACGATGACGAAGCCCTCTTTATCGTGATCTTTGCTATATGGCGCTTTACCGATGGCAGCAAAAAACAGCGGCGTTTTCTTCTTGTGGTAGATGAAATATGGCTGCTTATTGCTGCCGTCCTTTTTCCATTCATACCAGCCGTCAGCCGGCACAATGGCCCGGCCGTTATTCCAGAGTGGTTTAAACATACGGCCGGTAGCTGCGGTTTCGCCGCGTGCATTGATGAGCGGTTGTTTATCCCACCATTCTGGCCCGTAGCCCCAGTAGACCGGGTCGAGATGAAGCTCTTCGTCACATTCATTAAGCAACAGCACCTTCGTGCCGGGAGCGACGTTAAACCGCCCGATCGGTTCCGGGTCATACTGGATTTCGTCAGCCTTCAGGCCGAGCGATTCAAAGTATTCATCTCTGCTGCTGTACTGCGCGAATCGTCCACACATATGCACCTCCTTTTTAAGGATAGCGCGGTATAATCAAGTGAGGAGGACAACTGCATGTCTCAAAACCTGGCAACACGCAGCAGAGAAGAACGCGATCGTATCAACGTTGATTTAGCCGCGTCTGGCGTTGCATATAAAGAGCGCATGAACATGCCCGTCGTTCCACATGAGGCAGAAATGCAGCAACCTGTAGATTTGCGAGAGTACTTCAAAGAGCGCCTGCAGCATTACAGGAATGTCGCGCTACAGTTTCCGCGTGGCAGTGACCCGGTTTATCAGAAGGAGGACGGGCAAAAGTGAATGATATTATGTTATTCGGTGCCGGGCATCATGGAAAGAAAGAACAAGTCGCGCCCGGAGTGGAAAAGGTAACTTTTGGATCCAGTATAGAACCTCACCAATCCCAAGCTCGTTTATCTTTCAGTAGCTATAACGCTACATTTATTGTTAAAACTGTCTATCAAGAAAGGGGCGGTTATTTGATTGGTGTCTGTGGGGATGAGCCATCTGATGAAGATATAGTGCAAGCTATTTTTAAATACCACCCCAAGCCTATTGGTTAATAAATATTGATTCAAGTCGACCTGCTCCGGCAGGTTTTTTTACGCCCGAAATTTGGAGAAATACCATGCAAATCGGCATTGGCGAAAAATACGTCCTAACCGCTGACCAGTATCAGAACATCATCCGCGAGAAGAAAATCACCAAGGAAGACGATAACGCTGGTAAGGAATGGCAGCAACTGGTCGGCTACTACACAAAGTTAAGTCAGGCCATTCACGCGCTGATTCAACTCGACGTGAGGCTTGAAGATGTGCAGTCGCTGCAGGCGATGGAGCAGCACATTAACCGTGTAGCGCTACAGTGTGAAAAAGCGTTTATTCAAACCGCCGAGTAATGTAACCTTCCGCCGATTTTGCATGATTGGTTACAGGAAGATTAAGTAGTGTCAGAAAAAGAAATAACATACCCGGACATTGCAAATGCAATGGTCGATGCGGCTGATAAAAACTCAGATACACCCCTCACATTCAAAGCTCGCCAGACTGATGAAAATCGTCATGCGCTGGATGTGATGGAAGAGATACTAATCAGCAGATTGCCGCAGAGAGGCATGACATACACCCGGCAGTTATCGCCAGAGGGCGAAGTGATATTCCAGATTAAATGATGGACAAATGAACCTGCTGCGGCAGGTTTTATCCTCACGCAGACAATTGAGTGATATACCAATAGGATTCGCCATAAATCACAACTTAGCAGCCCTTGGCAGAGAAGAGCGTGACAAGATCAACGTCGATTTTTCCGCGTCTGGTGTTGCATATAAAGAGCACATAAACATGCCCTTCGTTCCACATGAAGCAGAAATGCAGCAACCTGCAGATTTGCGTGATTACTTCAAAGAGCGACTGCAGCATTACAGGAATGTCGCGCTACAGTTTCCGCGTGGCAGTGACCCGGTTTATCAGAAGGATGCGGATAAATGACGATCGTCTTTATACCTTCACTTATTGCCTTGCTGCTATCTAAAGCGGATGAGAAAGGCTCACCTCTAACTGAGTTGGAGGTATTAGATATCAGGGATAACGCCACCGCCATTTCCGTGGACGCTGAAGCGGCTTTGAGTATGTCAGAGAGTCGTGGCTACAGGGATATCGATCCAGAAAACTGCTGGGCAGAATGGTTAGCTTTCATGAGTGAAGGCTAAAGTTTTACCGACAGGAGTCGATGAAATTTCCACGGGGATCGGACTCGGTAAATATGAAGGATGAAAAATAAGCTGTGAAATGGATTTTATTTACGGGAGCATTTCTCTCTATGTCTGCGGCAGCGGACGACAAAGCATTCGGAACGCCAGAAACGCGTTGTTTGAATGACCATACAATTCCCTTCATTAATTCAACCATACCCGCTAAGAAAGTTGTGGATGATGCCTACGTACAGTGCAAACCTGAACTTGATGAATGGATGAAATTGCAAGAGCCGCTACCTGATGACATGAAAAACAGCATGCGCAAAGAGTTGTATGACTTTTACATCAGGATGATTGAAATACGAAGAAAGTATGAAGCCAGTAAAACCGCGAAAACCGCCCAATGAGGCGGTTTTTTATTGCCTACAGGAAATCGAAATGACACATCCAGATCCGATAGATGCAGCATCAGAACTTGAGCTTCAGATGATTGAATTAGCGCTGGCTTACCGGCCGCGTGTGACGGCAATGTTCACCGGTAAATGCCTCTGGTGTGATGAGCCAATCGACAAGGGTCATTATTGTGCCCCAGAATGCCGCAGCGATCATGAGAAGGAACTTCGCGCAATTAAGCACAGGAGAGCAAATGAAAATTAGTTCCCTGAAACCTGGTGATACGGCCTGGCAGCTGTATCGGCATAAGATGGGTAATACAACCATCAGCACACTCTCTGTTTGGCGGGTCAGCGTGAAGGAGGTACATGAGAAACACGTTATCGCCTCGGTTAATGGGAATGCACCCCTTAAATATCGGGAGCGTGATGTAGCAAAATGGAAGAAAAAGGAGCCGACACTGATTCGCAGTCGTATGGGCTACTCCCGCCTCGCCACGAAAGCCGAGAAAGAAGCACTGAAATCCGGGTAGTCAATCAACATCGATAATTATTATCGCGCCTTGCGTGCGAATTTTCATTTATGAACGCTTAAAAACAGACATCATTTTTCAGAATATTTTTCCTGATAGATACTTTTAAGAAATGACTCTTCCACTTCGTGGTAACCGATTAAATTTTTAACCGGAGAATATAATGTCTCGCATGATTAAGTTATCTACCTGGGCGGAAGAGGAATTCGGCAATCCGATTCCGGGCTCCGCTACACTCAGCAAATATGCCAGGAATGGAATGATATTTCCGCCTCCGGTAAAAGTTGGGAATATCTGGCGCGTTGAACGCTCTGCGCGATTCATCGGTGCACAGTCCAGTCCTGAAATCAGGCAAAGTGATAACGTGAGATTGAAAAGGATATTAGAGGATGGCCAGACCACGTAAATATAATGTCATCATCCCTAATCTGTCCTGTTTTACTGATGCCAGAACAAAACGCGTTTACTGGCGATATAAGCATCCGGTCACAGGTAAATTTCATGGTTTAGGCACCGATGAAGCGGAAGCAAAAGCCGTCGCAATTGAAGCTAACTCCAGATTATCTGAGAATCAGATGCGTCATCTCATCAAAGCGAGGAATAAACTGGCGGAAAGCCTGAACACGTCAATAACGACTTCAGGCTGGTCAGAAAAATATCTTCAGTTGCAAACACGACGCGTTAAGTCAGGCGAGTTAAAAACGAAGACGATTCAGCAGAAGAAACTGGTGCTCGACATTCTGGTGCCAGAAATCGGTATGAAGCCTCTTGATCAAGTCACAGTGAAAGACATCAACGCCTTGATGGAGCCTTACCTCGAACGAAATAAAAACAGTATGGCGCTTCTTGTAAGAACGATTTGTATTGATTTCTTTAAGGAGGCGCAACGCGCAGGGGAAGTCAGCCCGGGCTTTAACCCAGCGCTTTCGACCCGTACACCCAGGGCAAAAGTCATGAGAGCCAGACTTGATTTGCCTACGTGGAAAAAGATTTATGCCCATGCAGAAAAACCCCGGTATATGCAACGCGCCATGTTGCTTGCTGTAGTTTCAGGGCAGCGCATTAGTGATATTTCGAAAATGCGGTTTTCCGATGTGTGGGATGATCATCTGCATATCGTTCAGCAGAAAACAGGCGCACGCATAGCACTGCCACTTTCACTACACTGCAATGCGCTAGGTATCAGCTTGCGCGAAATCATCGGGCAATGTCGTGACAGAATTCTGAGCCCCTACCTGCTTCATCATCGCGATGATAAAGGCCCCTCTAAAAGAGGCGAACAAGTTAAACCGCACTCTTTGCGAGATAATTTTCGTCTGGCAAGAGAAGCATCAGGATTGTTATGGGAGGAAGGCCAGGCCCCCTCTTTCCATGAGCAGCGCTCTCTGTCTGAGCGGCTTTACAGAGCTCAGGGCATCGATACGCAAACACTTCTGGGGCACTCAAATCAGGCAATGACAGACAAATATAACGATGAGCGAAGCAGTGAATGGAAGAAGTTGATCTTTTGACTCAAATTAGTTGCGCAAATATTTAAACGGATGTCAGCCATGTGTGAACATCATATGTTCGCAGCTATCTTAAGCATATAAATGATTTAAGTGAGCAGTTGTATATTAGTTAAAAAGCTAATGTCATGTTTTTCTCTCGAAAGGGTAACAAGAACTATGGCAGTTAAAGTTTACACTGGATTGCGACCTTTCGGATTCCATGCGAAAGATGCGGATAAGATGCTCAGGAAAATAAAAAAAAAGTGCTGGTTACCTTAGTAACCAGCACTTACACCTAAATCCCCACAAGATTATGGATTTTTAAATCAGAAATTGACCTTAACCCCAAATAAGGCACTTGTATCGGAGTATCCTTTATCACCCATCTGCTGGCCGATATTGCCCCACAGGTTAATATTTTTGGTGATCTGGCCCTCAACCCCTACTTTCAACTCGCCCAGATTGCGCGTGCCTTTTTGGGTGACTTTTACGCCGTTTAGTTCGCTGCCAAATTCCTTTGTATTATGGATCCAGTTAGCCTCAATAAATGGCTGGAATACGCGATCTTTGCCATCATCAATTGAGCTGTGGCCTTTGATAAAGGCACGCGCACCTAAGCGGGTTTGAATGTTGCCATCACCGGTTCCTTTCACGCGAGTGCCATTCTGCTCGCGAATCTCATCCGCCTGCACGCCCATCCAGGTGATCTGCGCCTGAGGCTGCACGAAGTAGCTTTCACGCTCGTTCTTCTCGCCAATTTTCCAGGTATATCCGGCCTCAAGCGACGCGGTAATCCCTTTCGATTTGTAAGACTCCGCCGCCAGTGAATCTCCTTTCACGGTGTTATCAAACCAGCTGTACTGCGCCCAGCTGTCAATGTAAGCACCGGATTTCTCTTCGTTGTCCTGTAACCAGGTCGCGTAGATACCTGTGCTGTAACCATTGATGCTGCCATCCGCTTTCTGACCAGAAAGATGGTTACGGCTGTTACTCTGCTGGTTGGCATAACCGGCCATCACACCGAGGTGATAACGGTTGGCACCATCCGTTGTCCATTGCGCAATATCACCGCCCATCTGCATCACATAGCGATTTGCCTGAGTTTTCATCTGACCGCTACTGTCACTGGAGCGGGTATGTCCACCGACGTTACGCAGCCACATGCTGGTCACTTTCTCTTCGCCTGTCAGCGCATCAACATAATGGGTCTCACCCAAACGATCATGCAACCTCGTATTGAACAGGTTATTTGCTGCAGCCATATTCGCTGAGTAGGCGGCAGACTCCGGGCGATAAATCTTGATGATTTCATCTTTATTGCCATCCCCGCCACCTTCACCAGGGTCAACCACACCATTAAGCACATTTGTCAGATACCAATTGTTTCTGTTGGCGCTTTCGCCACGTACCAGATTGTAATCATAGGCTCCAGCGACGATACGGCCCTCCTTCACAAACTCACCATCTGATATTCCACCGACACTGATAACTTCAATACCGTTGATAGTTTTGGCACCACTCCCGCCGGCATTATTGACGCTTACGTGGGTTGTACCACTGGTATCACCAGCAATTATAATTTTATCGGTGACCGAATTATCATCGCCTAAGGCGGTGTTCAGGGTAACGTGACCGTCATGACCACTGTAATTGCCTTCAATATGCAACTGATTGCCTACCGTTGCGCCTGCACCACCTACAATTATGTTTCCGCTGTTGGCAAGATTGCCGCCGACGTTGAAACGCATTGCCTCTTTAATTGCATTCGTGACGGGGTTGATTTCACCTAACTGCAGCGTACCGCTATTGCTAACATTGCCTGATGTACCACCAAAGCCACCAGCAACTGCCCCTCTGGCAATGTTCAGGTTGGCTGAAGCGAGCGTGACGTTATTATCTGCGCTACCAAGCTGCAACCCGCCCGCATTTACTTGCGTATCACCAGCGTACTGCGCTGCCTGCTGGCTAAGCGTTACCACACCTGAACCATTCTGGTTTAACTCACCGCTGCCGATAATGGTATTGTCCAGCAACCAGCTTTGACTACTGGCAAGATTTAACGATCCCTCATTGGAGACTTCAGCTGAGCCAAGGCTCGATTGAGTTGATGCCGTCAACACGGAGCCATTTTCAATACTGAATTTACCTGCGAATTCATCGTTATCACCCATCAAGACAACATCACTGTTCTGCGCGATATTGGTTTCACCTGAACCGCTCAGGCTGTTAAACAACGCGCCAGCCGCATTTTTTAATGCTAATAAACCTTCGTTGACGATATTACCGCTGCCCAAGCCGATGGTGTTGTTCAACTGCACGTCAGCACCAGAAGCAATTGAAGTCGTTGCAGTAAGCCCAGCGTTGCTGCCATTGATTGTTAACGTCTCACCATTTACATTCAGCGCACCACTACCCTGCAGGTTGCCGTTAACCGAACCGCCGTGGGTGATGCTCAGCGTGCCGCCGTTGAGGTGCGCCACCGATCCTGCCGCTGTGTTTAACGCACCAATAGTCTGGCTGTAGCCATTCATGTCAAAGCCAGTATTGGCCGCCAGCGCAAGCTCTGAAGTCTGACCCAATACGTTGTCATTATTCATCTGCAGGTTACCGCTGCGAACATCCGTTTTACCGCTATAGCTGTTATCCATATTGGACAGAGAGACGGTTTGGCCTGTACCGGTATCAATCGCCAAATCGCCGATACCAGTTAGCTTCGCGCTCATATCCGCAGCATTACCTTTTTTACCATATGCATTAAGCACCAGAGCATCATTGCCCTGAGTCAGCAGGTCAAGTTGCGTCAGGCCATAAGTCACATACAGTCCGTCATCGGCGTGCCCGCTGGTCAGGCGATAGTCATAAGTGGCATTGGCCACCACATTGCCATCCTGCAGCACGTTGGTATTTAACTGATCGGTAATCAGGTTGCCGCTGGTATCCCGCAGCTCCAGGTTTCCGCCGGAGCCTTGCACCGGAATCGCGCTACCTGCCAGCTTGATGCCCTGATCACCTTCATCCTGCTCCAGTAATGAAACGGTCTGTGTTGGCAGCACATGGTGGTTGGTGACCGAACCCGGATTAATTTCTACCGTACCGCGCCCACTGATATCCATTAACCCGGAGGTTTGCACCACGCCTTTAGCCACGGTATCGCCTGGAGTACCGGTATCGAATACTACAGTGCCACCGTCAAAGTTCAGGCCGCCGATTTGCTGCACGCCGTCGGCAACGGTGACGCGGCTATCGGTACCTGCAAGCAGGGTTGCGTGAGTGAGAGCTTGGGTATTCAGTCCATCTAGAGCAAATGTGCTGTCGGTAAGCGCTAACGTACCAGTAAAGGTGTTGCTGGCATTGTTGACAGTAAACTCAAAAGTGTTACCCGCCGTACTGGCCGCAATCATGCCCGCGCCACTGATATTACTGTCAAATAGCGTGTCAGCGTTTTGTTTCAGTACCAGGGTGCTGCCGTGAGCAATATTGAAACCGGTACCTGCGGCGTTATCTGCAGAGTCGCCTAAGGGCAGCAGAATATTATCCAGCGTCAGGGTAGAGCTGTTCTCAAGGTTAACCTGTTCAAAACCTGTAATTGTTTTTCCAGATTGCGCCAGAGTCAGCTCACTGTTACGCAGATTGAGTGTGTCATCGCCCGCACCCGCATCCAGAGATTCAAACAAATTGCCGTCAGTGGCATCAATGTTGACCAGATTATAGCTGTCATCACCGCTTGAGCTGGTGATATCTGTAGCGGTACTGCCATGCTGTAAATCTACAGTGTGGTCGTGTGCGGTAGTCAGATTTACATGACCGACTATGTTACCGCCCTGAGCATTCACAAAGTGAACGCCTGAAAGACCGCTGGTAATTTCCAGCGCAACCTGTGCAGCTGAGTTGGCGATAATGTCCCCACGGTTAATGAAACTCCCCACGTAATCGTTATTAACATCGACTACCGGGTTGGTTGTTGAATTCGACACCAGACGTCCGCTCTGCTCTACCACTGCACTCGTTCCGCCAACTTTCAGAGCAGGTCCGCCAGCAGCGTCATTGATGTTGACACTGGCACCTGATTTCACGTCCCCTTTGATATTTGTGACGATACCGCTGCCGTCCGCATGGTTGACATCAATTATCAGGTTACGTGAGTTTGACATATCAAGGGCGCTGGAAGCTGTTGAACCATCAGCATTCTGGATCAATAAGCCGGATCCGCTACCGTTGACGGTAATCTTTCCACTGTTTTCACTCGCCATGCTGGCAGCAGTGCGCACGCCAGCCCCGTTATCAACGGTTATCTGCGTATTATCAAGTTTGATGCCCGCAATTTCTGCTTTGTTTTCGATAGCATTACCATTGCCTACCGGATTCATCTCAATGCTGGCATCTTTCACTGTCAGGCCGCTGGCACCGGTGTCAAGCAGAATGCCATGAGCGCTGCCGCTGGCTTTCACCACACCCTGGCCATTAAGGGCAAGATTCGCACCGTTACCCACTTTAATCGCAGCTTCGCCATCTGAGGCTTCAATATTGCCGGTATTAGAAATGGTTGAAGTAGCCCCCTGAATATCAACCGCGATGCCATTAACCTTAATATCGCCGCTGTTCACCAGCGTGCCGCCGTTTACCAGGACGCCCGTGGTATTCGCCGTGGTGAAGTTTATATCACCACGATGATCCAGAGTGCCGCTATTGCGGGCAATGTAGCCGATGGCATTCGGCGATGTTGCTACGCTGCCATCGAGCGTCGCATAGCTGGTCAGCCTCGCATTGCCGCGATAAGCGGGATCGCCATTACCGGTAATATCTGCATAGCTGCCGTCTACAATTCCTGCCGTGCTGCTGGCACCACTGATTGAAAGGGTGGTCTCCTTAGCCAGGGTGCCCTGGGCATTGCCCATCACCTTAATACCCGTTGCGCCATCACCGCTGGCGGTGATGGTCATGTTGCCGGTGTTAAGCTCACTTGCCTGGGTGTTGCTGGTTACAAGCAGAGCAGTCGAATTTTTACCGCTGCTTTCCACAGCAGATGCGCTACCGGTGCCATCAAAGGTTGCGCCACCATCAATACGATACAGTGTCGATCCTTCCGTAGTCACATTTTGCGTACCGGTGCTGTTATCGACCACTTTCGAGCCCGCACCCAGTACGTAGTAACCGGTCTGATTGATGCCATCAAAATTAATTACGCCCGCATTGTCTACTTCAATGGTCCCGCCATTACGCGCATGGGCACCGATGGCACCATCCCCCTTAAGCTCAATGGTACCGGCATTGATGGCTACAGCGCGTGCGCCGTCGGCCCACAGACCGTAGTTTGCGGTTTTAGTAATGGCATCAATTCCTTGAAGAATGTTAATTAATCCGTCGTTGCGTACTGTGGTTGTTCCACTGTCCGTGCTGACAGAGCTCGCCATCATGGCTACAGCATTAATGCCGTCCAGGGTTATGTTACCGTCAGCTGCATTTAGCACTGAGCCTCCTGCAGCACCAGCACTTGCAAAACCTTTCATGCCAACATTTTGTAGGGGAGGCTGACCAGCCACACCGTCCGCTGCGCCTTTGATGAGAATTTCACCATGATTAATTGCACGCGCCATGGGTCCTTGAACTATTACGCCGAATCCACCCTGTGTTTTACTGCCCAGCGTCAACGTAGCGTTGATCTGATTGGTAAAGGTTGATGTTCCGCGCGCAAGCACCAGCTGATTGTTGGGCGAGTCAGCTACGATATCGGTGGTTGTATCAGCAGTACTGCGTTGCGCCTCACGTCCCAGATAAACCTCACCTCTGTTGTTGAAGGCAGCGCTGTCTTCAAGCAATACACCCATGCTGTAAGTTGGATAGGTTGTTATTCCGTTGCGTTCAATTGCAGAAATATTGATGTTGCCGTTGTTGTTCAACACTGCGTCATTGAATAATTGCACGCCAACGTTAGAAACGTATGCTCCACTTGGAGCAAGGTTGATCACCCCGTTATTGTTAATTGTACTACCTGTACTGGCGGCAACGGCATTATTATGTCCTGTAAAAGGAGTGCCAATCGGATTGCCAGAGTTATTCTTATAAGCACTCATTTCAGAGTTTGTCCCTGCATCAATAACCCCATAATTATTGACTACAGAGTTCTCGCGTGCAGACACGACCAATGAACCCGCACTGGAGCTTGCAAATGTCCCCAGATTGCCATAGTTATTCAGTGTTGACGCATTAGTCAGCCTAACAACCGATATATCGGTATTATATGCCTGAATGGATGCATCAGAATCGATATTAATAGTGCCAGCGCTGCCTAAAATGTAAGCTACTCGGGTTGGATCAATGAGAAAGCGTGTTGCATCATCATCTGGCACTGTTTCGTCAACGTAAATATGTTTAACGCCTGATGAGTCATAAGCTTTCTTAAATTCCGCATCATACGATCCCGGAGATAATGATCCGTCTTTTACAGCCTGAATTAACGCAGTATTATAGTTTTTCAGATCGTCAATATTCTCAACAGTTTGCACGCCAATGGCACTATCGAAAGTTCCAGTGAATCCTGCCAAAAATGCCAAAGCAGGGTCGGTGTTATTTTTGGCATAACTGTTTATATTTCCAAGGTGTGCTACCGTCTTGCTTTTGTAATTCAGCGTGCCTCCATTTGCTAGAAATACGGAGGATGTGCTGTTTTTACCTTTCATAAACAAGGTGATCTGATTATCTTTATTATTGAACCAGTCACTGCCTGAGGTACTGCCGACGTTCACATCCAGGCTGGAGCCTGTATCAACCTTAATCAGATTGCGGTCTACGTATTGCCCGTCTGCACCTACGGCATAATGATAGCTGTAATACTGATTCGCAAGGTCGACCATGCGCAGTTGGTCATTCTGATATGCAGAAAAAGTAGCGCTGTTACCCGTTGCCGGGTCAATATAGTCATAACCGGCCTGCTGTCCCAGACCGATATAGCCACCACTATCAATATATCCGGCACCACTACCGGAGAGTTTCCCCATTCCGGCCAGTACTGACAGTTTGAGAATATTATATCCTTTATCGCCAGTGGCTATTGACTTCCAGTCTGTTGAAAGCAGATTGTCGTTACCAGTAATGGCCTGAACATGGCCGCCATCTTTAGAGTCAAAAACGTCCAGAGTAATATCCGCTGCCTGGGACGGCATAACAAATGCCATTGCCAGCGCAGTCAGAGATAACACGCCTGTTCTTATGAGGATAAAACTTGAATGTTTAGTTCCGCTTTTAGATGACTTGCTTTTCCCTTTGGTTAATTCTGAGGTGACATCAAAACGTTGCAGGGCAGCATTCCACTTTACTTTAAATATCTTATTCATAATGTTTGATTCGCGATTTTAGGTTGAAATCAGAATATGATCTGAATGATGACACCAGCCATAAACCAGGCACCAAGGGAAAATGCAGTTACAAAAAGCCAGGCGGCTGGCCTGAGCATTTGGTTAATTTCAATGAAACTAGTAATTGACTTCATGATTTTCTCACTGTCTTTGTGGCTCAGCGCAGGTGTGAGCACGTCTGACAGTAATTGTGTCATTTTTTAATCGCGGCAAATATCAGACACAAAGAGACGCCGTGTAATCCAAGGACTACATTCTCATGTTTTAATTCTTAATTGTTTTGCTATCGTAATTATCTCTGGGATAAATTGAATAATATTGTAGGGGATAGGACTACAAAATAATTTTTGCAGCCTTTATCTTAGCAACATATTATTAACCATTATCCAAACATTCAGGGTTCACATGGCTGCGTTTATTGTTGTAGACGACCATCCTCTGGCCAGATTGGCCATTCGTATGCTTCTTGAGAAAGAAGGCCACGTTGTTGTCGCAGAAACTGGTAACGGTTCAGATGTATTAGCTCTGGTTAAGAATCACAATACTGATGCGCTGGTGATGGACATTGATCTTCCTGGCATAAATGGCATCGAGGCGATTACCTTGCTGCGCTCCGCTGGCATAAAAATTCCTGTCATCGTCATGAGCGGGAAAAATCCTGACTATTATATCCAACTCAGCATGAAAGCCGGGGCGAATGGTTTCATCAGTAAACAAAATAATCTATCAGACCTTTCTCACGCTGTAGGGGTAGTATTCTCTGGTTACGGTTATTTTCCCTTGCGCATATCTGAGCATTATGAAAAGACCAGCACAGCTTCGGAATCTGAGCAACTCCGGCTTCTGTCGCGGCGAGAATTTGAAGTATTGAGGTATCTTGGTGAGGGGGTTGAGATCTTCAACATCGCAGCACGTATGCAAATCAGTAACAAAACCGTCAGTACCTATAAAGCACGTCTTATGGATAAACTGGGGCTGAAGAATCAGCGTGACTTACTGGATTTTACTCGCAGGAATAATATCTCCTGATGCGCACAAATCGTTTTTGGATATTTGCTGCTTTATTATATTCGGTTGACGGCATCTCCGCCCCCGATAAGCTCAGTTATGTGCCTGACGCCCTTCCCGAAGTGACGGCTCCAACACTCACAGATTATCAATGGCGATGGCTCGGACAAAAGCGCGAATTAACTCTCGCGCTCTATGGTCCCACCAGACCGCCTTTGACGAGGATTGATGCTTCAGAGCGCGTTACCGGGTATATCCCTGATTTCTCCTGGACTCTGGCTCGAAGCCTCGGCGTGACGCTTCGCATCGTCCATTTTGATAGTGCAGAGTTGGCCTATTCCTCGCTTAACGAGGGCGACACTGACATAATATTTAGTCCCGCAGGAGATAAACCCCCCTCCCATTATCAATCAGTTATGAGCGTCAATGTGGCAGAAGCATATCCCATGGAAGTTGTGCGACGAAGCGCCGAGGCTCTTTCCGATATCACTGATAAAAGTACTATCTCAGGTGGCACGCCTGGTAGGTTGCTTGCTGCGCTCGATCAGGGAAAGATTCAGTCTGTCATATTGCCGGCTGGGGAAGCGTACTATGTAACAGAACGAAACTACGTTAATTCCCTGAATATAGATGGTCTTTCTACCCAGCCGATGACAGCTTATAAATTCGTTACCGGGGAGCATACGCCTGTTTTGCATGAGGTGCTTAAGGAAGCGACCCTTAATCTACGTTCAAGTCAGGCTGGTGAGATAATTGCCTCTCGCTGGGATCAAGGCAATCTCATTCGCTTCATTTCCGAACCTTTAAACCTGACATCTGATGAACGAACTTGGCGTGAAAATCATCCCACCGTAACTGTTGTGGCCTCAAGTTTTAATCCCCCTTTTTTCATGAAAGGTACAGGTGGGAATTACACTGGGATAGGACCTGAATTACTTTCGCTGGTGAGTCTAAAAACAGGCATTCGGTTTCGCTACTCAGACATTGGTGACAGTACAAAGCTTCCGGCCGCTCTGGCAGGCGGAGATGCCGCCATGACCGCGCCGCTGATATGGAGTCAGGAAAGAAACCGGGACATCTTGCTCACGACCCCTTTTATGTTTACACCCACCGTGATGGTCACCCGCAATGGTAAACAATCATTAGATGACATCCGCAGCGCGGCCCTGATTCCCGCACAAGAGGCCACAGACTGGTTCAGAAAGGTCTTTCCAGAGGCGAAGGTTACTTTGATCGGTAATCCAGGGCTAGCTATGCAATGGGTCGCTGAGGGAAAAGTAGACGCCACACTTAACACGCTTATAAGTGCCCGATATCTTCAGCAGGGTCTTTATCAGGACAGGCTGAAATTACAACAGGATTTAGCTGTACCTGAGGCGGCAATTGTCTTTGGGGTAAGAAGATCTGATCCCGAGCTGCAAAGCATACTCAACAAGACGCTTGGTTTAGTTCCAGCAGATATGGTGACCAGTATACTGACACACTGGCAGGCTACACCTGCAGCGCGCTTCGATACCTGGAGAATTTATCGCAGTGAGTTTTACAGTGGGGCTCTGGGTGCCGTCGTGCTTATCCTTATTGCCGCAGTATGGGCCGGCGTTCTGCGAAGACAGGTTAAGCGCACTCAACGGGCTAAAGCTTTATTGCGCCAGGAAATCCTGTTTCGTGACAGGCTGATAAACGGCCCCCCTCGTCCCGTCTATGTGGCGACTTCAGATGGACAAATCATCCACAACAACCTGGCATTCGAAAAATTTTTAAGCAATTACCCCTCCTCATATCTGGCTTTATCATTATTTGACAGTCGACACCCACTTTATGAGGTCTGGAAAGAGTGCATAAGAATGCCACCGACGGGGGATGAGCCACAGGAGTTAGAATTCGCTCTTGAAGATGTATCTGGCCTCGTAAGGCAAATCCGACACTGGATGACAACCTTCCAGGAAGACGACGGAACAACAGGCGGTTTTATCGGGGGGTGGCAGGACGTAACTGAATATCTCAACATGCAGGCCCAGTTAAGCACAGCCCGGGCAGAGGCTGAACGTGCCAGTCATACAAAGAGCCGATTTCTAGCCACAATGAGTCACGAGATAAGGACCCCCCTTAGCGCAATAATCGGCTTGCTTGAGTTGCAGGTTCAGGAAAAACGCACAGATACAGAACTCATTCGCGTGGCCCACGAATCTTCCCAGAGCCTTCTGGCGTTGATCGGTGACATTCTTGATATTGAACGTATCGAATCGGAAAAGGTGACGCTGCATCCCAGCTGGTGTCGCGTCTCAACTATCGCTCACGCCGTTGTTCAGACTTTCAGTGGACTGGCACACCAGAAGGGATTGCTCCTGAGCCTAACGCTTCCAGAGTATGACAGAGAGATATTTTCTGATGGAAACCGGCTGAGACAAATAATAGGAAATCTTACTGGTAATGCTGTCAAATTCACTCACAAGGGAGAGATAAATATAAGTGTTTCTCTTCCAACTGAGAGCATGGGCAGAATGCAAATTGTCGTGCGGGACTCAGGTCCAGGCATACCCGAAGATGATCAGAAGCGAATGTTTATGCCCTTTGAACAGGCAGACCACTCAGCTTCGGGGGGGAGCGGGTTGGGGCTGGCTATTAGCAGCGAACTCACATTGCTGATGAACGGAACACTGAGTCTTGAAAGTGTTCCCGGGAAAGGCTCTGCTTTTACGCTTGATATTCCTGTAGAAACAAGGCCCGTCAGCATTTTAGATTCGGTTCCGGTCATTCCACCAAGGCTGCATTCGTCGCTTCGGATTCTGGTAGTTGATGATCATCCAGCAAATCGCCTGCTCGTTTCACGGCAGGTGGCCCTAATGGGCCACAGAACAAGCGTTGCAGATAATGGTCGGTCAGGACTTGAGGCATGGAAAAAGGAAAGACCCGATGTAATTCTTACCGACTGCAATATGCCGGAAATGGATGGTATCGAGATGACACGTAGCATCAGGAAGCAAGATCCGAATGTAATGATCATTGGTATCACTGCGGATGCACAGGAAACGGAAAGAGACCGATGCCTTACCGCTGGAATGAATGCCTGCTTGTTCAGGCCAGTAGATTTTTCCCGGTTGGCTGAAACGATCGCTATTTTTGAGCTAAACGATCCACATAAAGTTACGGACCTGACCGAGTGGATAGATCTTGAGGCTCTGACCGCCTTTTTACCCGACAGCCCCCAAGCCGTGAAAGAGTTTATTACTCTTTCGATCAGTGAAACCCGGAAAGACCTTCAACAAGTGCGCTATGCGGTAATGCAGAAAGATTTAGCTTCGGCACGCCGTATTATCCATAGGGTTGCCGGGACACTCAGGGTTAGCGGAATCAAAGAACTGGGTGAACAGTGTGCAATGCTTGAAGAGTTGACAGAGATGGATGAAGACCCATCGATAATTATCCTCCATATTGAAAAAGCACAAGCCACAGTTGATGAATTCGAAAACGTCTTCATGCGTTTGTAATTATTGGATATAAAAACCAGGACAATTCCTACATACCTGGCTGTCATTATCCTATTTCCCTAGAGAAGAAAACCCCGTTAAATGCTATCAGCAAACGGGAGGTGCTATGTTCACATTAACGGTTATGGACAGCGACAGGTGGATTGCTGCTGGGATTTCCCAGTATTTCAACGACAGGCACATTAAAGTCACGGTGATGACTGATGCACAGGATAATGAAGTACTAAAACTTGCGGCTGAATCGGATATTGTCATAAGTGAGCTATATACATCTGGACGTGACATACAGGCAATATCCGAACTGTTCGTAATGCTTCGTATGATATCCCCCTCAACTCGAATTATATTTTTCACAGACCTCAAGGAAAAAGCCGTCATAAAGTACGTAACGTCTCTTCTACCAAATGCGTGTGTGCTTCCGAAGAGTTGTGATATACACCGCCTAGCGAGTGAAATATTTAGTTGCGCTTCGCGGTCGGATGAGGAGATTATTTCCTTAAACGTAAAGTGTAAAAGTGGGGCTCTGACCGCCAGGGAGTTTGGCCTGCTTCGGTTTTTAGCGACTAGCAAAAGTCTGACTGACATAGGAGGTAAGCTTCAGCTCAGCGTCAAAACAATTAGCCATCACAGAAAAAACATCATGCAAAAGCTAAATTGCCGTACTTCCCACGAGCTTTCGCCACGTCTGCTTGGTATGGGATTTGGGAACAACAAATCGTCCTAACTTGCTCCTTGTTTCTACAAACAGAGTTCTTTAGCAAATTACGCATTTACTTCAATTCTGCCTCACTCATTATCTTGTTATTCGGATTTTCATTCTTCAAACCCTAGCCTAAAATTAGCTCACTTTTTAACCAGTTTTGCAGAAGAGTTTTGCTGGAGTTTTGCAGAAGACCTCTGAAGGCGATTTTCACCGAACAGGCTCATTAGCGATGCCAGTGCCCTGCCCGGCACATCATAGCGAGCGCCACCACACTCCCGCCACTTTTCACTGGAAAATACGCATCTCCCCCACTATTATCAGCTCACTTATTCACCTACTGATAACTAAGGAGGATTACTATGCTGCTGTGTGAATTGTTTCTTTACTCACACTTCTACAGTAATTGGCCGCGTTCAGGCATTTCCGCACTCGTGCTGCGATAATCCGTCCTGAGCGAAGTTAACTGAAAATCTAATCCCTTCCTCCGGCTTACCGGGTTGTCGTCAGCGATTTCTGACGTCGGGCCTTTTTGCGCCTGCAACTTATGAGTAAGCACATGAGCACTTTACTGTCCGCCCACGCTGTCGGTTTCGATAACGCCTTCGGCTCGCTATTTCACGATATCCATTTCAGCCTGAAAAAAGGCGATCGCATCGGTTTGCTGGGTGATAACGGCACCGGTAAAAGCACCTTATTAAAAATTCTAAGTGGTGAACTGGAAGCCAGCCACGGCAGCGTTACGCCGGCTAATCACTGTTTACTGGCGCGCATCGAGCAACATCTGCCAACAGAACTGCACAACGCGTCGCTGCTGGATGGCGTGATGGCGCGCTTACCGGAACAAGCCGAGCGCTGGCGCGCCGAAGCGCTGCTAGGCAGCCTGGGTTTCACCGCTGAGCAACAAACGCAAACCGCCGCAACGCTAAGTGGCGGTCAGCATATGCGCCTGCTGCTGGCGCGTGCGCTGATCCTGCAACCGGATCTGCTGCTGCTCGATGAGCCCAGCAACCACCTCGATTTGCCGACGCTATTGTGGCTGGAGAATTTCCTCAACGGCTGGAGCGGCAGCTTCGTGCTGGTTTCCCATGACAGCACCCTGCTTGATCGGGTGACCAACAGCAGCTGGATTCTGCGCGATCGCGGTCTGCAATTCTTCCGTCTGCCCTGCAGCGCGGCGCGTCAGGCGCTGATCGAGCAGGATGAGGCTGACACGCAGCGTTATCAGGCCGAGCAGAAAGAGATCGAACGCGTCGAAAAAAGCGCCAAACATCTGGCGATCTGGGGCCGCACTTACGATAACGAAGGTTTGTCGCGCAAAGCGCAGCAGATGGAGAAACGCGCCAATTGGTTGAAAGAAGCACAAACCACGCTGAGCGAAGGATCGCTATGGCGGCTGCAGCTGCAAGGTGAAGCGCTGGACGCCGATCGCGTGCTGGCGTTGCCGCAGATGTCGATTCGGCCGGCCGATGACGCACCTGCACTGTTTTCACTACCAACGCTGCAGGTGAAAAGTGGCGATCGCGTAGCGATCGTTGGCCGCAACGGTTGCGGTAAATCGTCGCTGCTGCGCCATTTGTGGCGTGAATTTCAACAAGCAGATAGCACGCTTTTTCATCCCCGCGCGCGCCTCGGTTATTACGATCAAAGTCTGCATCAATTGCACGATGCGGAAACGCTAAGTGATGCGCTGGCGCATTTTGCGCCGCTCAGCGATGAGCAGCGCAAGATGGCGTTGATCGCTGCGGGTTTTCCGTATCTGCGTCACCAGCAGCTGATTGGATCACTGAGCGGCGGCGAGCGCTCGCGTTTACTCTTTGTGGGGCTGACGCTGGCGCGCTATTCACTGCTGCTGCTCGATGAACCCACTAACCATCTGGATATGGTAGGGAAAGAGGAGCTGGCGGAGGCGCTGAATCAGTTCGAGGGCGCGGTGTTGCTGGTGTCGCACGATCGTCAGTTAATCGCCAACAGCTGCAATCGTTTCTGGCTGATAGAGGACCAGCAACTCAGCCAGTGGCACGATTTTGACGCGGTGACCGAGCGCCTGCGTGCTGAACAGGTGATATCCATGTCTGAGGTTGTTGCACCTGCGGCGACGGAAAACGCGTTGGATGAAGATGCTTTGCTGCTGGCGTTATTAGAGGTGGAAAGCAAACTGGATGAGGATCTGGCGCGTAAGCCGAAGCATCAGAAACCCGCGTTGCAAGCGCAGTGGCGTGAGGAGATCGCGAAGCTGAAAACCCAGCTCGATCTGTAAATCGGCAGTGAAACGGTCGCCATAAATGGCGTAATGCCGCTCAGTTAAGCATTGTATCAAATCACCGCACCTTCCGTAACGGCGCGACTTATCGCGCAATAAATTGCGCCGCTACAATGTGTGCTCTCGGTGATGAGGGGGTTTCATGGCTTAACTGACAAACATTACGCCATAAATGGCGACCCTACGCCCAATCAGTGACTCAGATACGCTGTAAACAACCTAACCGCCCTTTCTATGCGGAAAACTTTAATCATTTTTCAACCAGCGCGCATTACCCAGATAAATCCGGCGAATTCTCTCCAGTTTGTTCCCTTTAGTGATTATGATTCTCGCTTCATATAAGGGACGCTTATGCTCAATATCTCAAAAAAATGGCTATTCGCCACGTTCGCTGCCGTCATTCTCCTGCTGTTGATCTGGCATTTCGCCGGTTCACGCCATAAACCTAACGCGGTGGTCACCGCCGAAGTGCGTCAGGGAAATATCGAAAACGTGATTGCTGCCACCGGCAAAATGGATGCGGTTGAACGCGTCAACGTCGGTGCGCAGGTTTCTGGTCAGGTGAAAAAGCTCTATATCAAATCTGGCGATAGCGTCAGCAAAGGCCAGCTAATCGCCGAAATTGATGATCAACCGCAGCGCAGCGATTTGCGTAACGCGCAGGCGGCGCTGAGCGTGGCGCAGGCCGATCTGGAAACCCGCGAAGCCGCGCTGGTGCGACAGCAAGCGCAATATCAGCGCTTGCAGCAAATGATTAAAACCAATGCGATCTCGCGTCAGGATTTTGATACCGCCGAACAAGAGTGGCGCAGTGCACGCGCCGAGCTAACCGCGCAAAAAGCGCGCGTGATTCAGGCGCAGATTGAGGTGGATAAGAAGCAGCTCGATCTCGGTTATACCCGCATCATGGCGCCAATGGACGGCACGGTCATCGCCATCGTCACTAAGCAAGGTCAAACGGTGAACGCGGTACAAACCGCGCCAACCATCGCCAAGCTGGCGCAGCTCGGCACCATGACGATTAAAGTGCAGATCTCCGAAGCCGACATCAACAACGTGCAGCCAGGCCAGCAAGCGTGGTTCACCACCTTCTCCAATCCAGACAAGCGCTACAACGCCACGCTGCGCAGCCTCGAACTGGCGCCGGAATCGGTGATGAAAGATGACGCGCTGATGGGCAACAGCGAAAGCACGCCAGCCAGTATCACCAACGCCGCAGTCTATTACAACGCGCTGCTGGATGTGCCAAACCCCGACAACGCGCTGCGCATCTCCATGACGGCGCAGGTCAACCTGCTGCGTGATTCCGCTAAAGATGCTTTGCTGGTGCCGGTGCAGGCGACGAAGAAAGACGCGGATGGCAAAACCTACGTGGAAATCCCCGATCAGGATAACCAGCCGGTCAAACGCATCATCACCACTGGCATCACTGACAGCGTTGATATTCAGGTGCTGAGCGGTTTAAAAGTCGGCGAGAAAGTGATCCTTGCTACGCAGACGGCGGGCGCTGACGAGGTGTTGATGTGAATATCATCGAACTGAAAAACATCCAGCGCAGCTATGTTAACGGTTCGCAATCTCTGCATGTGCTGAAAGACATTAACCTGAGTATCGCTAGCGGCGAGCTGGTGGCGATTATCGGGCCGTCCGGTTCAGGTAAATCGACGCTGCTGAATATTCTTGGCTGCCTGGATGCGCCGGATAGCGGCGACTATTTCATTAGTGGCCAAAACACCGCCACGCTGTCGCCGGATGCGCTGGCGAAAGTCCGCCGCGAGCATATCGGCTTTATCTTCCAACGTTATCATCTGATGCCGGATCTCAGCGCCTTGAGCAACGTCGAGATTCCATCGATCTACGCCAATCTGCAGGGCAAAGCACGGCTGCAGCGCGCGGCGGATCTGCTGGCACGTTTAGGTTTACAGGGCCGCGAACATCATAAACCGGGCGAGCTGTCCGGCGGCCAGCAGCAGCGCGTCAGTATCGCGCGCGCGCTGATTAACGGTGCCGAAATTATTCTTGCCGATGAACCGACCGGCGCGCTGGATTCGCATTCCGGCGAAGAGGTGCTGCGCATCCTACACGATCTCAATCGCGAAGGTCACACGGTGATCATCGTCACGCACGACATGAAAGTGGCGCAGCACGCCGATCGCATTATTGAGATTCAGGACGGCGAGATTTTTGCCGACAGCGGCCGCAAACAGGATGCAACCCGCGCGCAATATGTCCCCGCCGCGCCTAAAAGCCAGAGCAAGCTGCGCGGCTTGCTCGACCGCTTTCGCGAATCATTGCGCATGGCGCTGAATGCCATGAACGCGCATCGGCTGCGCACCGCGCTGACCATGACCGGGATTATTTTTGGCATCGCGGCGGTGGTCACGGTGGTGGCGCTCGGCCAGGGCGCGCGGCAAAAAACGCTGGAGAGTATTTCCGGGCTCGGCACCAATGTGGTGTCGATCTATGCCGGCGGTGATTTTGTCGAGGATGAAGCGCATCCGGTGCTGACGCTGGTGATGGCCGATGCCGACGTGATTGGGCGTCAGCAGTTTGTCGCGGCGGTCAGCCCGGAGATGATCGCCAATCAGCCGATTCGCTATCTCTCTAATGCGTCCAAAACCTCGGTGTACGGCGTCGGCAAAGCGTATTTCCAGATTCAGGGCATTAAATTGCTGGAAGGCAGCAACTTCAGCGATGAACGCCACGCACGTCAGGAGATCATTATCGATACCAACACGCGCAATAAACTGTTTGGCGAACACGGGGAAAGCCCAATTGGCAAGATGATCGTGCTGGGTTCGGTGCCGGTGCGCGTGATTGGCGTGGCGGATAATAACGATGGCATGTCGCCCAATCGCCTCAGCGTGTGGCTGCCGTGGAGCACCGTGATGTATCGCATCAGCGGGCAAACCGCGCTAACCAGCATCAGCATTAAGCTGAAGGACGATGTGGTGAGCGGCCCGGCGGTGGAATCGCTGACGCAACTGCTAACCGCGCGTCACGGCAGCAAAGATTTCCTGGTGTTCAACCGCGACAAATACCGTAAAGCGATTGAAGAAGCCGCCGCAACGTTAACGCTGCTGATTCTGCTGGTCGCCTCGATTGCGCTGATGATTGGCAGCATCGGCGTGATGAATATCATGCTGGTGTCGGTAACGGAACGTACCCATGAAATCGGCGTGCGCATGGCGGTGGGCGCACGGCGCGGCGACATCATGCAGCAGTTTATGATCGAAGCAGTTTTAGTCTGTCTGGTGGGCGGATCGCTCGGCGTCGCGCTGGCGCTGGTGATTGGACCGATTATCAGCCTGCTGGCGGGCGGCATGATTACCGCGATCTTCTCATGGCAATCAGCAGGCGCGGCCTTTGCCTGCTCCACCATTATCGGCATGATTTTTGGTTACCTGCCCGCGCGCAAAGCCGCACGCATGGATCCGGTGGCGGCATTGGCGAGCGAATAACTGAATTACCGCTTTAACCTATTAGCACTGTTCCGTAGCGGCGCGATTTATCGCGCCGCTACGGATTTGCCGTTTTACATCAACATCGGCAA
Source organism: Pantoea endophytica (assembly GCF_002858935.1). Classification (GTDB taxonomy): domain Bacteria; phylum Pseudomonadota; class Gammaproteobacteria; order Enterobacterales; family Enterobacteriaceae; genus Pantoea; species Pantoea leporis. The sequence goes on from NZ_PJRT01000005.1 coordinate 783,215, forward strand.
GGTCGCCGTTGCCGTCTGCTGGCTGGCCGCCTGATAACGGGCATCATGCGTCATCAACTCATTTATCAACACTTCCACCAGCATCATCGCGCCCACTTTACCGCTCAGCGCACCAGCGTTGAACGGGCCTTCCGGCCGCGCAGCCACTAACAGCATATTGGCTAAGCTGCCCATCGGGCTGCGCAGCGTGTTGCTCAGCATCAGCACGCGCGCGTTTTGCTTCTTCGCCACCTTAACCACATGCATTACATCTTTAGTCGAGCCGGAAGCGGAGATGGCGATCACCAAATCGCCCTCTCTGAGCGTCGAGGCATTCATCGCCGCGCGATGCATATCACCAAACAGCTGCGCCGATTTACCTAAGCGCAACAGGCGATAGTGCAAATACTCACCGGTAATCGCGCTGGCCGCCACGCCGTAGATCTGGATAGTTTTAGCCTGATGCAGCGCTTCCACCGCGCTCTGAAGCACCTCGCGGTTAATGAATTTCCCGGTATCGCGCAGCGCCTGCACCGTTTCCTCCACCAGCATGTCGATGCTGTCACCGCTAGCAACGGCCGCGGGCTGATTGTGTTGCACATCCAGCGCCAGCGCCATTTTGAATTCGGTATAGCCTTTGCAGCCGAGATGACGACACAGCCGCGTGACGCTCGCTTCGCTGGTGTCGGTCTCGCGCGCTAATTCAGTGATGGTGAGATACAGCACTTTCTGCGGGTCGGTGAGGATGAAATCGCCCAGCTTTTGCAGCGTCGGACTGTAGCCCGGCAAGCCCTGGCGCAGGTGCAGCAAGATGTTTTCGTTGTCCGTCATGGCGGCCTCTTCTTCACGACATTATGGCGCACAGTGTGCAGCAGATTAGGGCATAAGTGAAAGCTATCACAATAATGATGGAAATTTTCATCTTATGAATGAGATTGTGATAATAATTTTTACCACAAAATCACTTCAGGGATAAAAATTTATGTCATCACTGTTCAGCGGTGCCTCTTCAGGGGGTTGGTTTGAAAAAGCCCAGCGGTTTGGTAAGTCGTTCATGTTACCGATCGCCGTGCTACCGGCGGCCGGTTTGCTGCTGGGCATTGGCGGCGCACTTTCCAATCCCAACACCGTCAAAGCCTATCCATTCCTCGATGTCGCCTGGCTGCAAGGCATGTTCACCATCATGGCGAGCGCCGGATCGGTGGTGTTCGCCAACCTCGCGGTGCTATTTGCGGTTGGCGTAGCGGTAGGATTGGCCAAAAGCGACAAGGGCACCGCAGGATTGGCCTCGCTGCTGGCTTATCTGGTAATGAACGCCACCATCAATGCGCTGCTGACGCTGACCGGCGTGCTGGCGCAGGGCAACCTTAGCGCGGTGGGACAAGGCATGGCGCTCGGCATTCAGACGCTGGAAACCGGCGTATTTGGTGGCGTGGTGATCGGGCTGGTGACGGCCATGCTGCATAATCGCTACAACAAAATCGCCCTGCCGCAGTTCCTTGGCTTCTTTGGTGGCTCGCGCTTCGTGCCGATTATCAGCTCCTTCGTCGCCATTCTGGTGGGTGCGGCGATGACCATCGTCTGGCCGCATTTCCAGAAGCTGATTTTTGGTATGGGCGGATTGGTGGATGCCACCGGTTATTTCGGCACCTTTATTTACGGCTTCGTACTGCGCATGCTCGGCCCGTTCGGCCTGCATCACATCTTCTATTTGCCGTTCTGGACCACCGCACTCGGCGGCAGCGAAGTGATCAACGGACATCTGGTGGAAGGCACGCAGCGCATCTTCTTCGCCCAGCTTGCCGATCCCCACACGCAACAATTCTACATTGGCACCGCGCGCTTTATGTCCGGGCGCTTCATCACCATGATGTTTGGCCTGATCGGCGCGTGTCTGGCGATGTACCACACCGCTAAGCCGGAAAACCGTCAACGCGTGGCCGGATTGCTGCTGTCGGCGGCGCTGACTTCTTTCCTTACCGGTATCACCGAACCGATTGAGTTCTCGTTCCTGTTTGTCGCGCCTGTGCTGTATGTCATCCACGCGCTGTTCGATGGGCTGGCGTTTATGATCGCCCACATCCTGCACATCACCATCGGCCAAACCTTCTCGGGCGGCCTGATTGATTTCATTCTGTTCGGCGTATTGCAGGGCGAAGCGAAAACCCATTGGTGGTATGTCCCGCTGGTTGGCGTGCCGTGGTTCCTGCTCTATTACTTTACTTTCCGCTTGCTGATCACCCGCTTCAATTTCAAAACGCCGGGGCGCGAAGACGCCAGCGTTGAAACTGCGCCGATGGTCGCCGGAGAACGTCCACTGCAGGTGATCGCGGCTTTAGGCGGCAAGCAGAACATCGCCGAACTGGATTGCTGCGCCACCCGTCTGCGCATCACGCTGATCGACAGCAGCAAACTCGATGAAAACGCATTGAAAGCTACCGGCGCACGCGCCGTGATCCAACGTGGCAAAGGCGTGCAGGTGGTTTATGGCCCGCACGTCACCATTATCAAAAATGAAGTAGAGGAGTTACTCGCGCTATGAAAGCACCGATGCTGGCCCAGATTCAGGGAAAACTGGTGGTCTCGTGTCAGGCTCTGGAAGATGAGCCGTTACACAGCCCGTTTATTATGTCGCGCATGGCGTTAGCGGCGATGGAAGGCGGTGCGGCGGCGATTCGCGCCAACAGCCTGATCGACGTGCAGCAGATTATGCAAACCGTGGATTTGCCGATTATCGCCATTATTAAGCGCGACTATCCCGGCAGCGATGTGTATATCACCGCGACGCTGCGGGAAGTGGATGAGTTGATGGTGGCGAATCCGGCGATGATTGCGCTGGATGCCACGTTACACACACGTCCCGGCGATTTGCAGCTGCCGGCGTTGGTGGCAGCGATTCGCCAACGCTATCCGCAACTGTTGCTGATGGCGGACATCGCCACGGTGGAAGAAGCGCGTCAGGCGGCGCAATTAGCTTTCGATTGTGTCGGCACCACGCTGCACGGCTACACCGCAGAAACGCAAGGCTGCTATTTGGCCGCCGATGATTGCCGCTTCCTGCGTGACGTGTTGGCTGCGGTAAAGGTGCCGGTGATTGCCGAGGGGAATGTTGAAACGCCGGAAATGGCGGCGCATTGTCTGGCGCTGGGCGCGCATGCGGTGGTGGTCGGCGGCGCGATTACGCGTCCACAGCAGATAACGCGCCGCTTTGTGAATGCCATCAATTAATTTTTGAGGTGCCCATTAGGCACCTCGCCTAAGGTTATCCACAATCCCCGTGCGTAGAGTCGCCGTTAACCTGTGGATAAAACTCGCCTCGCACCACACCGCGCCCGATGCGCGCAGGCGGTTACTTTTCACACGATTGTGAATCTCAAACACGCTAACACACTTGATGCGTTAGCGTGTTTAGGTGAGTCAGTATCCGGCGTTAAACCGAATCTTCTTTTTCGATCACTAATACGCGCGCTTCGCCTTGCGGGTGCGCAACATGCTCGGTGCCGATGCTGGCGTAAAAAATGTCGCCGCTATTCAGCAGCACTTTCTTCACCTCACCTGCTTCGCGGTAATGCATCTCTACCACACCATCCAGCACCGCAAACACTTCCTCGCCATCATTGATGTGCCACTTGTAAGGTTGATTGGTCCAGTGCAGACGCACGCTGGTGCCGAAGAAGTTGGCGATGTCTAACGCATCCCAGGCTTTTGCGGGAGAGAAGTTTTTGCTGACGTAGGTTTTCATGCGATATCCGTGTGGGTGAGAACTGCGTTGATGATACACACAGCCCGGGCGTGCGGCGGGACATGCGCGGCCATTTACGGACATTCAGATACAACAAAGCCGCCCGAAGGCGGCCTTAACACAACTGCTTGTGCAAATAACTTATTTGTATAACTCGGCAGTCATGTGTACGCGGTTGTTAGTGTTGGCTTCAGTAATTTTGTACTGTGCGCCCTGCTCTTGCGCCTGCGCTGCGATTTTCGCTTCTGCACCATCCAGAGTAGAAGACTCAACAGATACGCTCTGTGCAAAGCTAGCGGCAGACATCATTGAAAGAGCAGCAACAGCGGCGATAGACAGTGTTTTGATAGTTTTCATGGTCATAATCCTTAGTGGTTTAACGAGAAGGCTGTGTGCCTTCGATGAGAATAATAATAACCTAGGTTATCGTTTCAATATTAACCATTAGTGCGATCACGATAACTTACGTAACTGTACAGTTACTGCGTTATATCGACAAAAAAGGCCGCCCGTAGGCGACCTGTTCTGGCACATCCGTATGCAACCATCCGTTATTAGTAAAGTTCTGCGGTCATATGTACGACGTTGCCGTTGCTCGCTTCTAAAATTTTGTACTGCTCACCATTCTGTTTTGCCTGCGCAGCGATTTTCGCTTCAGCACCATCCAGAGTCAGCGAGGTTGCTGAAACAGTCTGTGCGAAGCTGGCAGCAGACATCAGTGAAAGAGCGGCGGCAGCGGCGATAGTCAGAGTTTTGATAGTTTTCATGGTCGTATTCCTTTGGTTGTTTGATTTGAAAGCTGTGCGCCTTCGATGGAAACAATAATAACCATTGAAACTATTATCAGATTAACTATTAGTGCGATCACAGTTAATCAGCTCATTATCACTACGCCAGCTCGAGCTCGGTGATGACCTTTTTAACTTTTGCCACATCCATAAGCGCTTTAGCGGTGCGCGGAAACAGTCCGCCGCACACGGAATACCACACTTCACAACCGGCGGACAGGCCTGCTGCGGCAAAGACATCAGAAACAAAAATGCCCTCTTACGAGGGCATGGATTATCGCTACAGGTCGGGGATTATTTCAGCGCGATGCGCGCAATCTGATCCTGGCCTTTGGTTGAGGAGTCTTTGTTGAACTCCGCTTTCAACGTGACATACAGCGTGTTGTTGTCCGGGCCAATCAGCAGGCTGTTTGGATTGTTATCAAACGACCAGCTGTTTTTCACCGCGTAAGTGGTGGCATCCAGCTGCAGTACTTTCTTCGATTCGCGCTGGCTGATGTAGATCTCATTACGCTTAGCGTTGAATTTAATCGCCAGCGCATCACCTTCAATACGCTTGATCACTTTCCCAGTGCGCTCATCAAACACCAGCGTGGCTTTGCCTTTCGAATCATCGGTAACGAACAGACGGCCGGTAGCCGGATCTTCCGCCATGTTCAGGAACAGATACTCTTTACCGTCGCCGGCGGTCCAGCGCTTCTCAATTTTGTGGGTGCGTGGATTGATCACCAGAATCTCGCCCGCGCCGTTGGTCGCGTAAATGCGCTCAGTCAGCGGGGAATAGATGATGCCGGTTACCCATTTGCCTGCATTCTTGATGGTGGTTTTCAGCTTGAAGGTTTTCTCATCAACCACCGAGATGTAACCCGGATCGGCTACGCGACCGACATACAGCTCGTTGCCGTGCCACAGCACTTCACGCGCGCCCGCAGGATAACCTTCTTTATCTTTCTTACCTGGGAAGACTAAACGTTCCAGCACTTTGCCGCTCTGCGCATCCACTTTAGAGATAGCGCCATCCAGCGAGTTGGTGGTGTAGAACACGTTGCCCGCTTCATCGATCGCCGTACCAAAGTTTTTCAAATCGGTATGCGTAACGCCTTTGGTTTCCAGTGTGGTTGGGTCGAGACGATAAATTACACCACCGTTAACGTCTTTAAAGCTCTGCGCGCTGGCAACGTATAACGCTTTCGCAGCAGGCGAATACGCCATTTCATACAGGCCATCGCCCAGCGTGCGCTGGGTCAAAGAAGTATCAACTGGCTTGGCAGCGGCGGCTGGCGCTTCGGCTTTTTTCGCCGGAGCCTGGCAAGCGGTCAGGCTGAATGCAGCGACGATCGCTGCCGCTACGGCGGCTTTGCGCGGGCTAAATAACGATTTCATGCTCAACTCCATCAATGGATGAACGGCTCCGTTACGCGCGTACGCGTACGGAAAATACAAGAAGAATGAGAATCATACGCATTAGCATAAACTTAGCAACTTTCTCGACGATCTTCCTTACGTTGCCGTAGATCGATTCCAGCATGCCGCACACCTTTCTTTACTAAAAACGTCCAAATATCGCCTGAAAAAATAGGAAAACGTGAGCAATTAACAGGTTATTTTCACCCGTAAGCCATTGATTCATAACTTACTTACACATTATTACAATTACAGTTGCAACCTTCCGCAGACTCTTTAAAGCAAATGATTATCATTGGCTTTCTCAATAAATACGCAGTGGCGGTTTGCGTGCCTGCTCTTCTGCCCATTTGGGCGAATGAGTTACGACGTAAACGATAAAAAACGAAGCAAAACAGCTTCCTATAACACGCGTTTCAACAGGAAATTTTATGTCTGGCATCAGGAAAACCTTTAACGTCTCACTGCTGGCGGTGACGATTCATGCCCTGCTTACGCCAAGCCTGGCGCAGGCAGCAAGCGATTCGCAGCAGGATTTGGTGGTCGAGGCATCTGCAAGCGGCGAGAGCGATAACAATGAAAAGCAGGATTACGCGGTAAAAACCACGCGAGCGGGCACTAAGCTGTTGCTGACGCCACGCGATGTACCGCAGTCAATGAGCGTGGTAACGCAACAGCGCATGCAGGATCAGAACCTGCAATCGGTAAACGATGTGCTGACCAACGCCACCGGCATCTCGACCAATCTGATCGACAGCGAGCGCTCGGAATACTATTCGCGCGGCTTTAAAGTCACCAACTTCTCGTTCGACGGCATCCCAACGTCAGTTAATGACAACTGGAACTACGGTGATGCCGCTTCTGATACCGCCATTTACGATCGTATTGAGATCGTACGCGGCGCCACCGGATTGATGACCGGTGCGGGCAGCCCGTCAGCCTCGATCAACATGGTACGTAAACACGCCGACAGCAAAACCTTTACCGGTGCGGTCAGCGCCAGCTACGGTAGCTGGAACAAACAGCGTTATGTTGCGGATCTCTCTGCACCGCTAAACCAGGATGGCAGCCTGCGCGGCCGCGTGGTAACCGGTTACAGCGATGAAGACAGCTGGCTCGATCGCTACCACAAAACCAAAAAATTCCTCTACGGCGTGATTGATGCCGACATCACTGAGCACACCACGCTGTCGCTGGGCTACGACTACGAAGATGCTAACACCGGCAATCCAACGTGGGGCGGCTTGCCGATGTTCTACAGCAACAACGCCACCACGCATTACGATCGCAGCCTCAACTCCGCCGCCAACTGGGCGCGCTACAACACCAATTCGCGCAAAATATTCGCCGACATCGATCATAACTTCGATAACGGCTGGAACATCCACGTCAACGGCACGCACGCCGAGAACACCTTCAACGATAAGCTGCTATATGTGATGGGCAGCGCCGATCAGGACAGCGGCGAAGGCACCACCGGCTTCGGCAGCATGGATCGCGGTAAACGTCAGATGGATTCGTTCGACGGCTACGCCAGCGGTCCGTTTGAGCTGTTAGGTCGTCAGCATCAGTTAATGGCGGGCGTGAGCTACAGCCGCCAGCACAACGCCACTTACAGCCAGGATGGCGTTACCGATCTGGAAAACTACAACATCGCCTCAAACGATATGGGCATTTTCAATAACAGCTGGAACGGCAACATTGCCGAGCCGCAGTGGCAAGGTTGGTATCAGAATGCCGACGATACCATTCGCCAGAAATCGGCTTATACCGCCGCGCGCTTCTCGCTGGCCGATCCGCTATCGCTGATTATTGGTGCGCGTTACACGCAGTGGAGCACCAACGGCAGCAGCGGTGATATGACGAACAATAACACCACGCCGTACGCTGGTTTGGTGTACGACATCAACGATACCTGGTCGGCGTACGGCAGCTATACCTCGATCTTCCTGCCGCAAACCGATCGCGACATCAACGGTAAATACCTGTCGCCGGTAACCGGCAAAAGCTATGAAACCGGTCTGAAGTCCGCCTGGTATGATGGTCGATTAACCGCGACGGTGGCGGTATTCCGTATTGAGCAGGACAACGTGGGTCAGGCGATTAATGGCGTCTACCTGAGCGGCAACGAACAGGCTTATGCGCCCGCCAAAGGTGCGGTCAGTAAAGGTGCGGAGTTTGAGCTGAATGGCGCGCTAACGGATAATCTGCAGCTGACGTTCGGTGCCACACGCTACGTGGCGCGGGATAAAGAGGGACGTTTCAACAGCTATCAGCCGCAAACTTCCTTTAAGCTGTTTACCCGTTATCAGCTGCCGATGTTGCCGGATCTCACGGTTGGCGGCGGCATCAACTGGCAGAACCGCGTGTTTGAAGATGCCACCAATGCCAGCGGCGATAGCGTGCGTGTTTATCAGGGCAGCATTCCGCTGGTTTCGCTGTTTGCGCGCTATCAGGTGACTAAGCAGGTGGCGGTGCAGGCGAACGTCGATAATCTGTTTGATCGCGAATATTACAGCTACATGAACAGCTACGTTTATGGCGCACCGCGCAGTGTTTCGATGAGCGTTTCGTATCAATTTTAAATAAAAGCTAAAGGTGCGCATTTATGCGCGCCTCTCATCAAACCTTGTTTTTATAATTGAAACTAATCTGCGAATTCTGTTCTTTCGGCAAGCGGCGCGCCTCTAAATAAACCGATTTCCAGTACGGATTATTTAGCGAAGAGCGCATCACGCCCTGACTCACCGATGCGTGCAGGAACTGATGATCGGTGTCATAAAACCCGACGTGCAGCTCACGCTTAATGCGGAAGAACACTAAATCACCGGGTTGCAAATGCGCCTGATCCACCGGTTTGCCCATGGCAATTAACTCTTTGGTGGTGACGCGATCCATCGGAATATTGAAACGATCTTTCAGCGTGCGCCAGACAAATCCCGAGCAATCGACGCCGGTTAATTGTGTGCCGCCCCACTGATATTTGGTCCCTTCCCACGAATGCATTTGATCGTGCAGCGCGGCAATCACCGGGATTAAATCGGGCTGTTTGCCGTTGTCTGCCGAGGTATCAACGCTTTCCTCAGCAGGCGCATGCGAAGACTTCGAAGAACAACCTGCCAGAGTGAAAACAAACAGGCAGGCGATAACTTTGCTGGCGGCAGAATTGATCATGTGTTGGTGATTTCGCTGAGGGAGACAGTGGTCAGAGATTTATACCGTAAAAAAGTTGCAGAAATAAATAGGCGTGCAGTGAAATCTTTTATTTGTCGGTTGATTTTACCTAAGTTTACGCAACGGTAACATCTTGTATTTGAGTTAAAAATCTATTTTCCACGCTGTGCTTTTTCTGTGCAGGAGAATATTTGCGCTCCTGCACAGAACGACATCAATTTCGGCTTACAGCTGTAAGTTTAATACTTGCCGGAGAAATTGGCGCTAATACGCTGCGCCAGATAATCCTTCGCGGAAATAGGCGGGTATTTTTTCTCCGGTCCTTCAATAATCACATCTTCATTCGCCTGGCAGAAAAACGCCAGGCTGTAGCGTGCCGGCACCGATTCACCAGGCAGCGGATTGCTGACGCGATGGAAGTTCGACGGTAACTTGTCATCACTCCAGCGCATCAACATATCGCCGATATTACAGGTAATTAAGCCTTCCAGCGGCGGGATCGGCGTCCAGATTTGCTCTTCCATCTCTTTGCCCGGACACACCTGCAAACCGCCCTGCCCATCACGCTGGAACAGCAAGGTCAGACAATCGAAATCGGTGTGCGCCCCGGCGCGCCATGGACCATCTGGCTCGCCGCTGATGGCGAAGTAGTGCAGCATCCGCAGCGTGCTTTGGTAGGTTTCGTGCGAAGGCTCATGCGCTTTGGCAAAGAAATCGTCGGGGAATCCCAGCTTCAGGGCAAAACAGGAGAGCAAGCGCATGCCGACTTCCCAGCACTGACGCTCGAACTTCAGTACATCATGCTGAAAACCCGGCAAGGTGGCCTCATCCGGCCACAAGCCTGCCATGCGCGGACGCGTCACCTGGTACGACTCTTTTTGGTCCGGTTTACCGGTAGATGGACGGATTTGCGCGCGGTATTCCCAGCCGGCATTGCGGCTGAGTGGATGACGCGCTTTGTCACTTTGCGGCAGCGAGAAAAAGCGCTCTGCGTTAGCAAAAGCCGCATCGATGTCGTCGAGTGGAATACCGTGGCCGGAAACCTGGAAAAACCCAATCTCGGTGGCGGCTTGCCACAGCTGATCGGCTATTTCCGCTTTACGTTGGTCGAAATCGGAGAGATCGATGATGCGCACATCACGTGCAGCTTCTACGCCGCGCGCGCCCATACGCGACTCTTTCGCCAGTTCATGCATGTCATAAGTGGTCTTTTCCATTGGTGCACCTCGTTATTGAGCGATAACGGATGACCCGCCCGCAGCGTGGCAGTCATCCCCGCGCCTGCTGAATACCACAGGCGATCGAGCAATGACCCACCGGGTGAAACCACGGTTGACAGCTTCTACTCAGTTTCAGCCAAGCAAAGGCTGTGCCAGCACGCTGCGCCGCTTAAAATCAATACGTTAGGGAATCTGCCACATCCGGTCTGCACAATGGCGGTGCAAAACGCGCTGTTCTGCCCCATCACGGATCAGTGAATGAAGCAAAAGCCCGGCACCATCAATATCAACTATATTGCTTTCAGTGGGTTGCACGAATGGCATGCGCTTTGCTAAATCCCCACTGAGTATAAGCGGTCAGCGTGACAACAGATGCACGCAGGACATTGCTCTACAGCATTAGCTGTACCTCGTCAGGGGACGATGCGCTTTACGCATCGTGAGCACGCCATGCGCCGCTACGCCCCTGATGACGACAACAAACTCAACGTTTATTGGGGGTTATATGACAATGTCGCGTTTCCGTTTCTCCTTATTTGCTGCTCTGCTGAGCAGCTCTGCACTATCGCACGCCGCCGACAAACTGATATTGCAAACCACCTGGGTCGCGCAGGCTGAACAAGGCGGTTATTACCAGGCGCTCGCCACCGGCATCTATAAAAAATATGGGCTGGCTGTTGAGGTGCGCTCCGGCGGGCCACAGCTGAATAACATGACGCTGCTGCTGGCGAATCGTGCTGATGTCATCGTCAGCTACGATCTGCAAGTGCTGCAGGGCGTTGAGCGCAACTTCCCACTGAAAGCCATCGCCGCGCCGTTTCAGTTTGACCCGCAAGGCATTGTCACCCATGGCGATGTGAAGTCGCTGGATCAGCTGAAAGGTAAAACCGTGCTGGTTTCTGCCAGCGGACAAGCCAGCTGGTGGCCGTGGCTGAAAGGCAAATATCAGCTGCAGGATGGTCAGGCGCGCCCTTACACCTTCAACATGCAACCGTTTCTCGCCGACAAAAACACTGCGCAGCAAGCCTACGCCACCTCCGAAGTGCAGCAAATTAAAGAGGTGCAGCCGGACAGCAAATTCTATCTGTTTGCCGATTATGGCTATCCGGCATACGGCGGCATTCTGGTGACGCGCGACGATTTGCTGCAAAAAGAGCCGGATGTCATGAAGCGTTTTGTGGCGGCATCGATGGAAGGCTGGAAATCCTACCTTGCCAATCCGGCTGCCGGTAATGCGCTGATCAAAAAAGAGAACCCGCAGATGACCGACGCGGTTTTGGCCTTTGGCGTATCGCAGATGAAAGCCCTGCACCTGATTGACGGCGGCGATGCCGCGCAGCAAGGTTTAGGCGTGATGACGGATAAACGCTGGCAGGCAACGCGTGACTTTATGGTCAACGCCGGTTTACTCAAAGCGTCCACCGACTGGCAGAGCGCGTTTAGCACGCAGTTTGTCGCGGCGAAAGTGGAGTGAGGTGCTCATGAGCCAACTGCTAATTCAACACTGCGCCGCGATCCTGACCGGCGATAAACAGCAACCGCGTAGCAGCGCGCGCGATATTCGACTGCGCGATGGCCTGATTGTGGAGATGGGCGAACTTGAGGCTGTCGCCGATGAAACCGTGATCGACGCCCGCGATTGCGTGGTTTATCCCGGCTGGGTTAATACGCATCATCATCTGTTTCAATCGCTGCTGAAAGGCGAACCCCAAGGTCTGAATCTAAGTCTGGGCGGCTGGCTGGCGGCGACGCCGTATCGCTTTCGTGGTGCCTTCGACGAACAGACATTTCGCATCGCCGCGCGGGTGGGTCTGGTCGAGCTGGTGCGTTCCGGCTGCACCACCATCGCTGACCATCACTATCTTTATTGGCCTGATATGCCGTTTGATGGCGCAGAAATCCTGTTCGATGAAGCCGACAAGCTAGGCGTGCGCTTCGTGCTGTGTCGCGGCGGTGCGACGCAAAGCCGTGGCTTAGAGAGCGACTTGCCCACCGCGCTGCGCCCGGAAAGCTTTGACAGCATGATGGCCGATGTTGATCGTCTGGTGGCGCGCTATCACCAACCGCAGAATAGCGCGATGCGCCGCATCGTGATGGCGCCGACCACCACGCTGCACTCCACCACGCCGCAGGAGCTGCGCGAGAGCGCGCGCCTGGCGCGTCAGCTCGATATTCGCCTGCACAGCCATCTGTCGGAAACCGTTGATTATCTCGATGCCGCACGCGCGAAGTTCGGTATGACGCCGCTGCAGTTTTGCGCCGAACACGACTGGATTGGCAATGACGTGTGGTTTGCGCATCTGGTGAAACTGCTGCCGGAAGAGATCGCCATGCTGGGCGCGGCGGGCAGCGGTATCGCGCACTGCCCGCAAAGTAACGCGCGCCTCGGCAGCGGCATTGCCGATTTGGTGGCAATGGAACACGCAGGCGTGAAGATCTCAATTGGCGTTGATGGCGCGGCCTCAAATGAAGCGGCGGATATGCAAAGCGAAGCCCACGCCGCCTGGCAGCTCCAGCGCGCACGCAAAGGCATGCTGGCGCAGCCGCGTTATGCCGGTGGAACCTTTGAAGGCGGTGGCGACGCCGCCCGCATTGAAGATGTGGTGCGCTGGGGCACATCCGGTGGCGCGCAGGTTTTGGGCTTAAACACCGGCCGCCTTGCACCTGGCATGGCCGCCGATATCGCCATCTATCGGCTCGACGACCCGCGCTATTTTGGCTTGCACGATCCCGCCATTGGCCCGGTGGCCAGCGGCGGACGCGCCAGTTTAAAGGCGCTGATTTGTGCCGGAAAACTGCTGGTGCAGGATGATGTGATGGCCGGAGTGGATTTAGCGGAACTGGGCCGCGACGCTGCACAAGCGGTAAAAACCTTGCAGCAACGCGCGGCGGTTTAACCGCGTTACGCCGCTGCGTCTTTCTTGCGCAGCGGTGATTCTGGCAGAAACAGCGACAGCACAAAGGCCAGCAGCATCACACCCGCCGCCATTTGAAAGGCTGAATGCACCGCATCGCCAAACACCTGCAAATAGGCTTGCTGGACATCATGCGGCAAACGGTGCACCGCATCAGGATCGAGCGTACGCGGCAATGCTTTGCCCTGCTCCACCAGCGTGGTCAAACCCGATTTCAGCACCTGACTAAACACCGCGCCAAACAGCGCCACGCCAATCGAACCGCCAACCGAGCGGAACAACGTGACCGACGAGGTAGCGACACCGATGCGATCGGGCGTTACGGTGTTCTGTACCGCCAGCACCAGCACCTGCATCACCATGCCCATTCCCATCCCCAACACGCAGGCAAACAGGTAGATATGCCACAGCGGCGCATCAATGGTCAGCGTGGTCAGCAGCGCCATGCCGATAGTCGCCAGCAAGGTACCGCCAATCGGGAACAGGCGATATTTGCCGGTACGGCTAATAATGCGTCCGCTGACGATGGAAGTGATCAGCAATCCGCCCATCAGCGGCAGCAGCTGTAAACCGGCTTCGGTCGGCGTCGAGCCCTTCACCACCTGCAGATAGAGCGGTAAAAACGTCACGCTGCCAAACAGCGACATGCCAACGATAAACGCCATCAAACTGGCGAGCGAGAAGCTGCGATTGCGGAACAGCGACAGCGGAATAATCGGTTCCCAGGCGCGGCGCTCCTCATAAATAAAACCGAGCACACCAATTACACCAAACGCCAGAATGCACCACAGCAGCGGATCGGACCATTCACGTAACGTGCCGCCTTCGCTGGTAAACAGCGTGATACCCACCAGCGCCAGGCTGAGAAACACCGCGCCAGGATAGTCAATCTCATGCGGCTTGCGTTTGTTGTCGGTCTTAAACACCGCGTTGATGATCACCAGCGCAAACAAACCTAGCGGCAAATTGATGTAGAAAATCCAGCGCCATGAAGCGTGCTGTACGATAAAACCGCCCAGTAGCGGCCCAATCACCGTTGCCAGACCGAAAACGCCGCCAAACAGGCCCTGATATTTACCCCGCTCTTGCGGGGGAATCACATCGGCGACCGCCGCCATGCTCACCACCATCAAACCACCGCCGCCTAAGCCTTGCAGCGCACGAGTGAAAATCAGCTGCTCCATATTTTGCGCCAGACCGCACAGCGCCGAGCCGATCAGGAATAGAATCACCGAGATCTGCAGCACCGATTTGCGACCAAACAGGTCGCCGAATTTGCCGTACAGCGGCACCACAATCGTCGAAGCCAGCATATAAGCGGTGACGATCCACGACAGGCGATCGAGCCCACCCAGTTCGCCGACGATAGTCGGCAACGCGGTGGAGACGATGGTTTGATCCAGCGCCGCCAGCAGCATCACCAGTAATAAAGCGCTCATCAGTAAGCGGACAGAAGGAGGATTCTCCTGCCCGCCGCCCGACTGCGGCGCGAGTGTTTGGGGTTTCATAACAGACACCAATTGAAATTAATTAAATACACAATTAATATTGCTTGCAGTCTGACATGAATCAAGTGAGCGAGTAAAGATGACCGCACGAAAAGTCCCTGCTGACGATATGGCCAACGCAGTCAAACCCCGCCGTCCCGGCCGTCCGCGCGGCGGCGCGATCAACGTGCAGCAGCGCGAACATCTGCTCGACATCACCTTAGCGCTGTATGCCGAAAACGGCATCGGCGAAACCTCGCTCAACGCGATTGCGCGCAAAGCGGGCGTGAGTCCAGCGATGCTGAATTACTATTTTCAGTCGCGCGAATCGCTGCTGGATATTGTGGTTGAGGAGCGTTTTTTGCCGTTACGCCAGCGCCTGGTGGCGCACTTTATGGATGACCCGCGCGATCCCGTCACCACCTTCAGCGCCTTTATCCGTGAAGTCGCGGACATCGTCACCACACACAACTGGTTCGCGCCGCTGTGGATGCAGGAAGTAATGCAAGGTGAAGGCGGTTTAGGTCAGCACATCAAAAAGCGCTTTGGTCACGGTGAACGTGATGAAGTGAAAAAACTGATTGAAGGCTGGCAGCAGCAAGGATTACTCAACCCCCATCTGGAGCCACAACTGCTGATGACTTCGATTCTCAGCCTGGTGCTGGTGCCCTTTACCCGCTTTGCCAGCGATCCCGCTTACTCGCGTGAAATCATTGTCCAGCACACGTTGAGTTTGTTTTGTCAGGGGATCCAGCCAACTTCGTAGGGTTGCTTATCATGGCGTAATACCGCTCACTTAAACAATAAATTGCCTATGTATGCAGGTGCGCATGAATGCGCACCCTACGAAACTTTGTCAAACCACTGTAGAGTCGCCATTCATGGCGACCTGGAGTTAAGCAAATTTATTCCATTAAAGGGATAAATTATGAGAATGGTGCCCGGAAAAGAAAACCCGATTCGCCTGTCGATTCACGCAGTAGCTGTCCCCAATCACTCGGTGGATGTCCGGCATCCAACATCCTCTTAAATGTTTTGTATGCATCGTTCTTACTTTCGTAAGCGCGTAATGTGCCAAAATCATTCACCCAGCCAAGAATGATGGTTTTACTCTGTTCGCTACAGCGGAAAAACAATCGAAACTGCTGCAAAAATTTCGCGCGATACCAATATCGATTTTCATCCCCTAAAGTTCCCCCTTGTCGAAACTGGGGATTCAGCGGATCTCGCGCAATAACTTCTGTAACGACCTTATAAATTGCTGCCAGTAATTTCGTCTGTTTCTTTTTATGGTATTCATGCGGTTTTTCAACTTTAAGCTGCAACACTTCCTGCGCTAAAGACGTTACCTGAGCAGTAAAACAAGCGTGGAAATAAAATTTCCATCCGTTGATTTCCATGTAATCCACACCCTTTCTCCCGCAGTTTAGTCATCCGTGAGCGGAGCATCTAAATCAACATCAATTCCAGCGACCAAATTTTCCAGACCTGACCAAAATTCGACAGGAACTGAGTGAATATGCTGCGGGTTATTCACCATATCTCGTTCGAGAAAAGTCAGAAAATGCAGTACAGCGGGATCAT
This sequence comes from Pantoea endophytica, assembly GCF_002858935.1. GTDB lineage: Bacteria > Pseudomonadota > Gammaproteobacteria > Enterobacterales > Enterobacteriaceae > Pantoea > Pantoea leporis. The sequence goes on from NZ_PJRT01000005.1 coordinate 799,508, forward strand.
CCTGCTCATCATTTTGCTTAGAAATGATGACTTTGCCGCCCGATAACAGGGAATATTCGATAATTTCACCCGGTTTAAGCTGTAGAGCATCGCGAATTGCCGCTGGAATAGTTGTTTGACTCCGTTCTGTCAGCCTCGACTCTGCACGGAGTGATACATCCACTAGATCAAATTTAAACACTTCTTCCTCCTCAGCCGCTCACAAAGCAACATCGCTTATAAAGCCGCCTATCCGCCAAGATGACCCACAGTAATGCATTTGCATTGTGCAATGCAAATGCATTACTGCACCTTTTTAAATTATTCTTCCCAGCACCGAAACTTTCCTCCCTGCCCCAGCGAACTGAACTAATGAGACATCTAAATCGGAACTCCCATACATCGCAGGAGCAAAAAAATGAAACGCATCAAATCCCTCGTTTGTACCCTGACCATGACAGCAGCGCTGGGTCTTTCCGCCTTTAACGCCGGTGCCGCATTGCCGGTGGGCGCGAAAGCGCCGAACTTCGAACTGCAGGGCGCCTTGGCCGGTAAGCCGTTGACCTTCTCGCTGCAGAAAGCGTTACAGAAAGGCCCGGTCGTGCTCTATTTCTTCCCGGCGGCGTTTAGCGCGGGCTGTACCATTGAAGCGCACGATTTTGCTGAAGCCACAGACAGCTTCAGCAAAATGGGTGCCACGGTAATTGGCGTGACCGCGGGCAATACCGATCAGGTCAGCGATTTCTCTAAACTTGAGTGCCGCGATAAATTCACCGTCGCCGCCGATCCGGGTGCAAAAGTGGCGGCGCAGTATCAAACCACCATGCAGATGAAAGGCAAAACCCTGTCCGATCGCACCTCTTACGTGATCGCGCCCGATGGCGACATTCTGCTGAGTTACACTGACAGAAACCCGGACACGCATATCGAGAAAGCGCTTGCCGCCGTGAAGCAGTACGACGCTTCTCACCCGCAAACTCATTAAGTAAAGAGGCCAGCGATGTTAACCGCCATGCTGGCCGCCTTCATCGGCGGCATCATTCTGAACTTAATGCCCTGCGTGTTTCCGGTGATCTCGCTGAAAGCGCTCGGCCTGTTGCGCCATACCGATAACGCCGCTAGCGCGCGTCGCGAAGGCTTGGGCTTTTTACTCGGCGTTGTGGTGACCATGATGGCGCTGGCGGGCATCCTGCTGGCGGCACGCGCCGGTGGTGCGGCGGTTGGCTGGGGTTTCCAGCTGCAATCGCCGTTGGTGATCGCCTTGCTGTCGCTGGTGATCCTCGCCGCCGCGCTCAATTTGCTCGGCGTGTTTGAAGTGGGCTTATCCGTGCAGCGCGTCGGCTCGGTTGATGTTGGTCGCGGTGCCTTTACGCGTTCGGCGTTGACCGGTGCGCTGGCGATCGTCGTCGCCACGCCGTGCGCCGCACCTTTTATGGCGAGCGCCATCGGCTATGCGCTGGTGCAACCGCCCGCCGTCGCCTTAGTGATCTTCTTTGCGCTGGCCATCGGCTTCGCCGCACCGTTCACACTGGTATCGCTGTTCCCGGCGCTGGCGAAATTCCTGCCGCGTCCCGGCGCATGGATGGATGTATTGAAACGCGGTCTGGCTTTCCCGATGTTTGGCGCGTATGCCTGGCTGGTGTGGGTGCTGGCGCAGCAAGCGGGAAGCGCGGCGCTGGCCACCTTGTTGGCCGCTTCCGTGGTGGTCGCCTTCGCCGGCTGGTTGTACGGCATGGCGCAACATCGCCACTTTGCCGGTAAAAGTCACAAGGTGCTGTATGCCGTCACGGCGCTGCTGATTATCGCGGTCATCGCCCCGCTGCCGACGCTGATCAAACCCGGCGCAGGCTTGGCGGGCGATCAGTTGACGGCGGAAGTGACCAAAGCCAAATGGACGCCGCAGGCGGTTGAAGCGCAGCGCGGTCACGGGAAAGCGATCTTTGTCGATTTCACCGCATCCTGGTGCATCACCTGTCAGGTGAATGAAAAAACCTCGCTCTCAACCCAGGCGGTTAAAGAGGCCATCGCTAAAACCGGCACGCTGTACATGGTGGCAGATTCCACTAAATTTAACCCGGACGTGGATGACACCATGAGTGAGTTTGGTCAGGGCGGATTACCGATGTATCTGGTCTATCCTGCCGACGGCGGACCGCCCAAAGTGCTGCCGCAGGTGCTGACACCGAGTATTGTGGTGAACGCACTGAATCAGGCGAGCAAGAAGGCGTAAGAACAACAAGGCGGATTATGCAAACAAGCGATAGCGCGCGCGAAGGTTGGCCCGCGCTAATGGAACAGGCGCAGGCGGGCGATCAGCTCGCCTATACCCGACTGCTGAAAGCGCTGGTGCCGGTGATTCGTTCGCAAACACGCAAACAGATCGCCGATGATGCACTGGTAGAAGATGTGATTCAGGATGTGCTGCTAACGGTGCATCGGGTGCGTCACACCTATGATCCTGCCTACCCTTTTTTACCCTGGCTGATGGCGATTATCTCGGCGCGCGCGATTGATGCGCTGCGGCGACGTGGCCGCCATCAGCAGTGGGAAGTTAACAACGATATCGTGCCGGAAGCCGCCAGTGCGCCAGACGCACCGCAGCATGACTCGCAGGAAGAGCTGGCCGGATATCTGCGCCAGCTACCTTCGCGTCAGCGCGAAATTGTCGAACATGTGCATCTGCGCGAAATGAGCCTGACGGAAGCGGCCGCGCATAACAATCTGAGTGTGGCCGCGGTGAAATCGCTGCTGCACCGCGCGCTGACCAATCTGCGCCGCTTTGGAGCCAATCATGACCGATCATGACCTGTTAATTGAAAAACTCGGGCGCGAAATGCGACCGGTTAAACCGCTGCGATCCACTAGCTGGCGCGTTATCACCTGGCTACTGCTGGCATTGCCCTGCGGCATTGCCGCCAGCTTCATGGTGCAGCGCAGTGTCACCGACTGGGCGCAGCCGGGCGCGCTGCAGGCCATCCTGCAGCTGGTGCTGGCCTTTGTGCTCGGCACGCTGGCAATCCGCAGCGCTTTCAACATGAGCATCGCCGGACGCCGCAGTATCAGCTGGAAAGCGCTACTGCCAATTGGCCTGCTGTGGCTCGGCATGAGCATCAGCCAGATTCCCGGTGAAGTGCCGATCGAACATGACAATGACAGCGCGCGCTGCTTTACCTTTCTGCTGGTGGTCAGCACGCCGATGATGGTGCTGATGATCGCCAGCCTACGCCGCAGCCGCGCATTGCATCCGGTGCGCAGCCTGGCGATGGCCGGTTTGGGCGTCTCCTGCATGGCGGTCACGCTGCTGGCATTTTGCCATCCGGTGCATCTGCATCCGCTGGATTTTGTCATGCATCTGGCGGCGATAGCGACGATTGTGGCGATGACGGTGCTGGTGGGGAAACGTTGGGTGACGTTGAAGTGAGTCGAGTGAAAGAGTGCAATGGTTAAGTTAATTCTTTGGTGTGATATTTCCATGCAAAAGATTAAAAATCGGCTCACCCATATTGTAAATACGCTATTTCTAAACTATAGAATAATAGCAATATAATTACATTCCCATCAATTACCTCATCCAAGGATACGTATGAAAAAGTTAATTTTCGTATTATTAGCAAGCTCGGTATCTTTCAGCTCACTCGCCGCAGACCTGATGAGCAAAGTTGAGTTTGAAAAGGTAAAAGATCAATATGTAGAGGTAGGGAACATTTCCACCTCAGGTGAAACGGATCCCGCCAGCGCCAGAGAGGAACTGTCTAAATTGGCTGAAGAAAAAGGCGGCGATATCTTTGTCGTAACCTCCGCGAATACCAATAACAAAATACATGGTACCGCCATCGTTTATAAGAAAAAGTAAGTTTCCATTTTGCCTCAGTATAAGCTTAAAAACCTAGCTTATGCTGGGGCATTATTTTCATTAAATTAAATTATCGATCCGGTTGCCTGACAATAAAGCGGATGGTGTGTCGCTATATTTTAATTATGCAAAAGCGGCCCCTATGAGCCGCCCTTTTCAATCAAAATTTACTGCGGAATCACTTTCTCCGCTTTCAGTCGATCAAATAACTGCGTAAATGAATCCAGCGTTGAACGATAACCGGTGAAGCCCGCTTTGCGGCTCTTGCTCATGTCGGTGAACGCTTCCATTGGACGTCCCAAATCCGCGTCGGTATGCCACCAGGATGCCAGTTTAGTGATGTCCGCTTCACGCAATTGATAACGTGCCGCCACCTCGCGCCACGTTTCAGCCGCATCCTGCATGCGTCCTTCCAGTGGCATCATCTGCGCCGGATACTCCGCCGCTTCCACGCCAAAGTAAGCCGCCAGACGTGGCCACAACCAGTTCCAGCGGAACACATCGCCGTTCACCGCGTTGAAATCCTGATTGGCCGCTTCTGCCGCAGTTGCGGCCCACAGCAGCTGTTCCGCCAGCAAACCCGCATCGGTTACGTCGGACACACCGTTCCACTGCTCTGGCGAACCCGGGAAGATAAACGGCAAACCCTGCTCGCGGCACAGCGTGGCATACACCGCCAGCGTCTGGCCCATATTCATCGCGTTACCCAGCGCAAAGCCCACAATCGAGTGCGGACGATGTACGCTCCAGCGATAGCCATATTTGTCCGCACCGGCAAACACCTCGTCTTCCTGCGCATAATAGAAGTTATCGACCGGCTGGCGTCCCTGCTCTTCGCGGAATGGCGTCACCGGCACTGCGCCTTTACCGTAGGCTTCGAACGGGCCGAGGTAATGCTTCAGGCCGGTCACCAGCGCCACATGCGATCCCTTCAGACGCTCGCCCAGTGCTTCAATGACGTTACGCACCATGCCGCCATTGACGCGGATGTTCTCTTTCTCATTTTCCTGGCGCGACCAGACGCTAAAGAACAGCGCATCCGGCTGCTCTTCTGCCAGCGCAGCACGCACCGCATCACCATCCGTCAGATCGGCGGTCAGGCTGCGGCAACCTTCAGGCACTGCGCCACGTCCGCGCGATAAACCGCTGACCTGCCAACCTTCGCGCTGCAATTTTTCCGCCAGCGCACGTCCAATCACACCGCTGATGCCTACAATCAATGCCTGCTTTTGCATTTCAATTCTCCTCGGTTTCAGTAATGATGAGTTTAATAGAGAATTTAATTCCTATCATTGGCATTAATTCACGGCATTCATAACCTGAGTTCACGAATCCATGCACGATCAGCGCCTGAAAGATATTGTCCCTTTTGTTGCCAGCGTCGAGGGCGGCAGCTTTGCCGCCGCCGCTGAGCGCCTGCATCTCACGGGTTCGGCGGTGAGCAAAAGCGTGACGCGGCTGGAAACCCGCCTGGGTTCGCGCCTGCTGGAGCGCACCACCCGCAGCCTGAAACTCACCGACGCCGGAAACGCCTATTACCAAACCTGTTTACGCATTATGGAGGAGCTGGCAGAAGCCGAAGCGGTGCTGGCGGCGCAGCGCACCATTCCTTCCGGGCGCTTGCGATTAGCGGTGCCGAACACCTATGGACGCCTCGGCGTGATGCCGCTGCTGATTCCGTTTTGCCACCAGCATCCGGATGTGGAGCTCAATCTGACTTTTTCCGATCGCTTTATCGATCTGTTTGATGAGGGGATTGATGTTGCGGTGCGCATTGGTGGATCGCCGGATCTGCCCGCCTCGCTGGGCTGTCGCCAGATGGGCCGCGAACGCATGGTGTTTTGCGCATCACCCGATTATCTGGCGCGCGTGGGTCGGCCCACCAGCGAAGCCGAATTGTTGCAGCATCAGGCGATCATGTATGAACGCGTCGATGGCAGCACCAAGCCGTGGCTGTTCACCACGGAAGATGGCTATCCGCACTGGCGTAACCTGCCGCACCGCATGGCGCTGGGTGATGTGGATGCGCAGATGCAGGCGCTGTGTGCCGGATTAGGCGTGGCACAGATGCCATCGTGGCTGGTGCGGGAGCCGCTGGCGCGCGGCGAGCTGGAGATCATTCTGCCCGAGCAGCAGCCGGATGGTTTGGCCTTAACCCTGATTTGGCCGCGCCGCAAGCAGCTGTTACCCAAAGTGGATGCGTTGCTGGCGGCGTTAGAGGGATTGCAGATCAGATAGAAACATAAGGCCAAAAGCGCGCGATGAATCGCGCCGCTATCCCTCTGCACACCTGGCATAGCGGCGCAATTTATTGCGCTTTTCCTAATATCAACGATGGTTCAACCGGCGCGACAACCTGTCGCCAAAGAACTGCAGCACCGTCACCAATGCCACCAGCACCACAATCACCGTCAGCATCACCTGCATATCAAAACGCTGATAACCATAACGATACGCCAAATCGCCCAAGCCGCCCGCACCAATCGCGCCGGCCATCGCCGAGGCGTTAATCATCGTCACCAGCGTAATGGTAAAGCCGCTCACAATGCCGGGCCGCGCTTCGGGCAATAAGACATGCCAGATAATATGCCAGCGATGAAAACCCATCGCCTGCGCCGCTTCGGTCAGCCCTTTATCCACTTCGCGCAGGCTCACTTCGGCGATACGCGCAAAGAACGGCGTCGCCGCCAGCGTCAGCGGCACCACCGCCGCCCACACGCCGTAGGTGGTGCCGACGATCCAGCGGGTAAAGGGAATCAGCGCCACCATCAGAATCAAAAACGGGATCGAGCGGAACAGGTTCACCACCCAGCCCAGCACGCGATTCAGCAGCGGGCTGGGAAACAGATCGCCGCGTCCGGTTACCACCAGAATCACCGCCATCGGCAAACCCAGCGCCAGCGCCAGCAGCGACGACACGCCCACCATCAGCAGCGTGTCCAGCAGCCCAATCCATAAACGATCAATAGCCAGTGACATAGCCCGGTATCTCCAGTTGATCCGCAATCGGAGTTAAAAGCGTCCGCGCGGTGTCAGCGTCATGCTGCGCATCAAGCAGCAGCAACATTTGCCCGGTCGGTTTGCTGTCCACCCACTCCACCGCGCTATACATTAACGTCAGTTCCCCGCCAACTCGTGCGCTTAGCGCCGCCAAATCCGGCTGTGCGCCCTGTCCGGTGTAGCGCAACCGCACCAGCAGACGCGAATCGCCACGCTCGCGCGTCGGCGTCAGCAGCGGTTGAATCGCTTCCGGCAGCGCGCTGAACTGCGGATTGAGCAGCTGTCGCGTGGTCTCTTGCTGCGGATTGCTGTACACCTGCCACACCGGCCCGCGCTCAATGATTTCGCCCTGATCGATTACCGCCACCTGATGGCAGAGATCGTGCACCACGTCCATTTCATGGGTAATCAGCACAATGGTGATGTGACGCTGTTGATTGATCTTCTTCAGCAGCGCCAGAATCGAGCGCGTGGTTTCTGGATCGAGTGCCGAGGTGGCTTCATCACACAGCAGCAATTCCGGATCGTGCACCAGCGCGCGCGCAATGCCTACGCGCTGCTTCTGCCCGCCGGACAATTGCGCAGGCCACGCGTGCTGGCGCTGCTCAAGGCCCACCAGCGCCAGCAGTTCATCCACTTTGCGCCGCCGCTGCGCCGCAGGCACGCCCGCCACTTTCATCGGCAGCTCGATGTTTTCGCGCACCGTTTTCGCCGACAGCAAATTGAAGTGCTGGAAAATCATGCCGGTACCGCGTCGCCAATCCACCAGCTGACGATCGCTCAGCGTGCTTAGGTCAATCCCGTCAATCACCACCTGACCGCGAGTAGGCTTTTCCAGCCGATTAAGGCAGCGGATCAGCGTCGATTTACCGGCCCCGCTACGGCCAATGATGCCGAAAATCTCGCCGCGCTTAACCTGCAGATCGACCTCTTTCAGCGCATCCTGAGTTTGCCCGGGATAGCGTTTACTCAAGCCACGAATCTGCACGTGGATTTTCCCTGCCGTCTCGGCCGTCGGTGACAGCAACGCATCGCGCTCGCCGGGTAGCGTCAGGCTCACCATGCTTACTGGCTCCAGCCCGGCTGATACAGCTTGCCGTAAAAGTCATCGAGTTTGGCGCGCACCACCGGCGAATGCTGGTAGATATCAACGAACTTCGCCAGGCGCGGATCGTTCTGATGACCGTCGCGGATCACGAACTGAATCACATATTCCGGATGCTCCAGGCCATCAAACAGCAGCGCGTTGTTCGGATCGATGGTCTTCGACAGGCGCAGATAGTGCGGATAACCCTGCGCTAAATCGACTTCATCCAGCGAACGCGACAGCTGCACCGCTTCCACTTCGATAATCTTCAGATGCTTTGGATTACTGACAATGTCATCCACGGTAGATTTGAGGCCCGCGCCCGGTTTTAAGCTAATCAGCCTGGCTTTTTGCAGCAGCAGCAGGCCGCGCGCGCCGTTAATCGGATCGTTGGCAATCGCCACCGTGCCGCCATCGGGAATCTGGTCAATCGCGGTATGTTTTTTCGAATAGAGCCCGATGTTGTTGATGATCGCCGGCGCGTACGGCACCAGATGGAATCCGCCCTGCTGGTTGGCGTTCTCCAGGAACGGTTTGTGCTGGAACAGGTTCACATCGATATCGCCGTTTTCCACGCTGACGTTCGGCGCGGTCCAGTCGGTGAACTCCACCAGCTCAACGTTCAAACCCTGTTTTTTCGCCTCGGCCACCGCGGTTTCCAGCGGCGGCGCAAAGGCTGCTGTAGTACCGACTTTCAGCGGCCCGCTGTAGTTTTCGGCGGCGACGGTGCTAAACGCCAGCAGTGCGACGCTGGCAGCCAGCGCAAAATGACGTGCAATGTTCATATCAGATCCCTGAGGTTAAATTAACGAAGGTTAACGCCGTCGCGCCAGCGCGCCGCCGGATGGCGATCGGGCAAGCGGTCCTGCTGTTGAAAAATTTTCTGCCGCAATGAACCGGGCTGATACGCGGTCTTGAAGCGGCCGCGCTGCTGTAATTCCGGCACCACCAGATCGATAAAATCGCGGTAGCTCTGCGGATTAAGGATGCGCGTCAGGTTAAAGCCATCGATATCGCCTTCATCGATCCACTTAATCAGCGCATCCGCGACCTGGCTCGGATTGCCAACGATCAGCGGATAGCGGCTGCCCATCGCGTGCTGCTCCAGCAAACGACGGCGCGTCCAGCCGCTGAAGGCTTTGCTCACCGATTCTATGGCGCGCGTGTCGCCGGTCTGAATCGGCTCATCGAGTTCGAACGCCGCCAAATCCAGGCCAATCGAGCTGGAGAAGTGCGCGATGCCGGCTTCTGGGCTGGCGTAGGCGAGGTAGCTTTGATGCTTCTCCTGCGCTTCACGTTCGGTGGGCGCGACAATCACGCTGACGCCCATAAAGATGCGCAGATCGTCAGGATGGCGTCCGGCCTCCACCGCCGCCTGGCGCAAGCGCGTCGATTGCTCGCGCATCGCTGCCGGTGACGCGGCATTCACAAAGCTGCACTCGGCGTGACGTCCGGCGAACTGCACGCCGCGCGCCGAAGAACCGGCCTGAAACAGCAGCGGCGTGCGCTGCGGCGACGGGCTGCTCAGGTGATAACCCTGCACCTGATAGAACTCGCCCTGATGATTGATTTGGTGGATTTTATTGGCATCGGCGTAGCGACGATTGGCTTTATCCTGCACCAGCGCATCATCCTGCCAGCTGCCTTCCCACAGCTTGTAGGTGACATCGAGAAACTCATCGGCCTGATCATAGCGGCGATCGTGCGCCAGCAGCTGTTGCTGGCCCATGGCACGCGCGGCGCTATCAAGATAACCGGTGACGATGTTCCAGCCGATGCGCCCTTTGGTCAGGTGGTCGAGCGTGGAAAGGCGGCGCGCGAACGGATACGGCGCTTCATAACTCAGGTTGGCGGTGACGCCAAAACCCAGATGCTGCGTAACGCTGGCCATGCCGGAAATCAGCATCAGCGGATCGTTCACCGGTAGCTGAATCGACTCTTTGGCGGTCAGGCCAATGCCTTGCTGATAAACGTCATACACGCCGAGAATATCGGCGATAAACAGCCCATCAAACAGCCCGCGCTCCAGCAAAAGCGCCAGATCCAGCCAGTGATCCAGCGAGTTGAAATCCACCGAACGATCCTGTGGATGCGTCCACATACCGTGATGAATGTGCCCAACGCAGTTCATATTGAAGGCGTTGAGCAGAATCTGTTTTTGACTCATATTGTTCCCCGACGCGGCGGCAACACGCCATTCAGCAGGTAGTTGCCGATGGCCGGATATTTCCAGCGCACTGGATCGTGCAAGGTATGGGTACGCGCATTGCGCCAGTGGCGGTCGAAGTTATGCTCGCGCAGGCTGGAACGCGATCCGCCAAGTTCAAACAGCAGGTTGCTGGCCTCCAGCGACACGTCCGTGGTCCAGGCGCGGGCTTTGGCGACGTCTACCGACGCCAGCGCCACGTTTTCGGCGCTGGGATCGCGCTGCGCCACGTCAACCGCATCACCCGCAATCGCCAGCAACGCATCGCCGGCGCTCAAACGTGCGGCCAGACGACCGGTACGATCAAGCGTCAGCGGATCGTCGCTCGCACGATCGACGCCGCTGTCCGGCCACGGCCGCGCGCGCTGACGCAGGAAATCGAGCATGTCGTCAAACGCCGCCCGCGCGATGCCCTGATCGATAGCCGCATGCATAATCTGCGCAAAGGGCCCAACGGTGCTCGGACGCTCAAACGCCGTCTGGAACGGCACCACATCTTCCGGCGCAATCGCTACGTCGCGGAACTGCACGCTGCCGCTGCCGGTGGTGCGCTGGCCAAAGCCGCTCCAGTCATCAATCACGTTGACGCCGTGCTGATGGCGCGGCACAAACACCAGCTGCTCTTTGCCATCATCGGCAATCGCCAGCGTCGGAATGCGATCGGCATACAGCGCGCCGGTGCAGTAAAACTTGTTGCCGTTGAGGCGCAATCCTTCCGCCTGCTGCGAAACCGCCGTAGAACGCTGATGCGCGGCGGGCGAACTGAATTCCGCCAGCGCGTTGCCGTGATGCACGCCTGCCAGCACTTCGGCGTAGAGCCGCTGTTTCTGCGCCTCGCTGCCGTTGATGCGCAACACTTCCAGCGCGTAAAAATGGTTCTGCGGCACCTGACCAATCGAACCGTCGGCGGCGCTCAAAAGCACGAAAATCGCGGCCAGTTCGGCGGTAGAAATCTCAATGCCGCCAAAGTCACGCGGTACGGTGATGGCGCCGAGCCCGGATTGAAACAGCTGCTGTAACTCGGTGTGCGGCAGTCCACGTTCGCGGTCGCGCTGGGCAGAACCGGCACGAAAACGTTCCGCCAGCTCCTGCGCGACCTGCAACGCCTGCTGGGCATTCTCAATACGCGTCGCGCGCTGTTTAGGCGATACCTGCGTCATGGTTACTCCTTAAATCCACGCATGACGCGCAGGCAGCGCATCATTGAGGTAATAGTTGCCGATGGCATGAGTTTTCCAGCGCACCGGATCGTGCAGCGTGTGGGTGCGCGCATTGCGCCAGTGACGATCGAGACCGTGGCGCAGCAAGGTGCCGCGACTGCCGCCCCATTCCAGCAGTTTCTCGCTGGCCCGCAGCGCCACTTCGGTGGTCAGCACTTTGGCTTCCGCTACCGCAATCGATGCGCGTGCGCAGTTTTCGGCGGTCAGCGCCTGTTGATCGATGCTATCGAGTATCCGGGCAGCACGCGTCAGCAGCGCGTTGGCGGCGCTCAGTTCGGTGCTGATGCGGCCCACATCGGCGAGGATGTACGGATCGTCGGCATTGCGGCTGACATTGGCATCCACCCAGGGTCGCGAGCTGCTGCGCACAAACTCCAGCGCCTCATCCAGCGCACCTTGCGCAATGCCCGCATCAATCGCCGCCTGAATCAGCTGAGAAACTGCGCCGCGCAGCGTCGGTTTTTCAGCGGGAGGCAACGACATCAATAACGCCGGATCAACCACAACCTGATGCAACTTCACCGTGCCGCTGGCGGTAGTGCGCTGGCCAATACCGGACCAGTCATCCACAATTTCCACGCCCGGCGTCGGCAGCGGAATAAAGGCCATTTTCGGCTGCTGATCGTGCATCGCCGTGGTGACAAGAATGTCGGCGAACAGCGCGCCGGTAGAGTAAAACTTCTCGCCGGTGAGCTGCACGCCGTGTGACGTTGTCACTAGCTGCGCCTGTACGTCTCGCGTATGTTTGGTGTTTTTCTCCGGTCCGCCGTTACCCAGACGTTTGCCCTGCACCACCGCGCTCAGCAGCCGCTGCTGTTGCGCGGCAGAACCTTCGCCAAGGATGAACTGGATCAGACCAAAGTGGTTTTGCGGGATTTGCCCCAGCGAGGGATCGCTGGCGGAGATCAGACGAAACACTTCGGCCATGGTCTGGTACGACAAACCCGCACCACCCAATTCGCGCGGCACGCTGATGCTGCCAAGTCCCAACGCGGTGAACTGGTTGAGCAGCGCGATGGGATAGATGCGTTGCTGATCGCGCTCAACTGCGCCACTTTTCGCCTGCCCGGCCAAATGGCGTGCCGCGGCGATGGCTTCTTCATCGCTGTTTAATACCGCTGCGCGGTTAATAATCTCGTCACTGTTTTGCGTCATAGCTGATTTCACTTTTACTGCACAGCGAAGTGTAAGCCTGCACTGAAAAACTCAGCAGGCCGTGGAATGAATAACGGATTGAAAGCGATGATAATCAGCGGGGTTAAAGCAAGTAAATAGCGCGGTTATGCTATATCCGGCAATGCGTTGCCATTATTAATCTATGGATTTATTGAAGCACAACAACAGGCTAGCGGCGGCGCTGCAGGCAATTAGCGAGTATTAAAAAGCAGTGAGTAATTCTTAAGATCAAATAACGCTAAGAAAAGTTTAATTCCGCAAATAATGTAGCGGCGCGATTTATCGCGCGTTGATGTTTAACTTTCAAAAACGCGCGATAAATCGCGCCGCTACGGATGGTGCGGAATTTAAAAGCGGCGCGAAATATTAATTATTTAATTGCGCATCAAACTGCGCGGCAGCGAAACTGCGGGTGGATTCGCTTTTCACACTATGCGGAATCTGCACGCTATCGATCAACTTCGCCAGCTGATAGGTTTTCACCGTCTCATTTTGCGTTAGCTGCTGCGCATAATTCGCGGTCAAATCCCCTTTCTTATTCTGCGTCACCGAGGTCTGGCTGCGCTCTTCATCATCGATCAGATGATACTTATAGTTTTGCGACGACTTCTGTTCGGTCAACTTCGCCGCTGAGACAGAATCCAGCGCGGTGTGGAAGCTGGCCTTGAGTTTAAACAGCGTTTGCTGGGTCAAATCCTGGGTATCACCATGCGTTTGCGTAGCCGTTTTTTGCGCCACGTTCAGGGAGAAGGTGTCATGCTCTTCCGGCTTATACGGATTACCGGAAACCGGCGTCTGCTGATAGCTCGCCGAGAAGTCCGCCAGTCCGCTGATTGCGCCGTTCTTCGCCGCATTGGCATCAATCGACTTCACGCGCTGCGTATTGATGCTTTCAGCCGCCTTACCTTCTGTGGTATTGAGCGCGCGGAAGCTGTCTTTAAACAGCGTCAGCATGTCGCTATCGCCGTGACCGCGCGAGGCGGCCTGATCAAATTTGCTGCTCCACCGATCCAGCGCCGCTGCCTGCTGTGCCGCGCTGCCCGCCTGCGTCAGTTTCGAAACATCGGTATTGAGTTTGATGCTGACATCGCCGTTGTGGAAGCCGAGCCAGCGTGCCTGATCGTCGGCATGCAAGTTCAGCGACTGCGTGACGTTATTGCCATTACGCAGATCGGTCTTCAAATCGACGCTTTTCAACACTGAAGTGTCGAACTTCATCAGATCGCTGATATCGAGTTTGGTGGTGCTGCCATCCAGGCCATCCAGCGCCTTCTGCAAACCGGTGGATAGCTGACCCATCGCCGCCGCTTCAACGTTGTTGAGCTGGCCACCGCTGGTTTTCAGCTCCACCACCATGCCGCCCTGTTGACGCGTCATCTGCAAACTCACCTGCACACCAGATTGGGTAGTGATGGTCAGCGCCAGCGCACTTTGGCTGCTGCTCCGCGCACCATCTACCGCTTCCGTCGCTGGCACGCTTAAGGTTACGTCGCCGCGATGGCTGGCCAGATTACTCAATAAGGTGCTGCCGAGACCTTTCATGCCGACGCCGCTGGCATGCGCGGCACCGTTGAGCTGCGCTTGCAAGCTGCTGGTGACATCGACGGAACTCTTGACCTGCGCGGGCGCGATTTTGTAGATCGCGGCGATGGCATCACTCGCCTCGCTGAAGGTGACTTTGGTCGACGCTTCCGCCGTCAGAGCGTTTTGCGCGGATTTGTTGTTCACCGCCGGCGTCACCACCGCATTCGATGCGATTAAATTTCTCAGTACGCTGCTGCCAATCCCATTTAGCATGAAAATAATCCTCGTTGTGTACTATTGCTGAGAGTTATCGGCGAAATGTTCAGCGGCTTTAATGGTTTTTGCCCTCACCTAACCCTCTCCCATGAACGGGTGAGGGAAATGCATTGGCAGTTCTGACATACCATCTGTCCGCCTAAACACAGCCGTACTTTACGCAGTGACTTAGGTTATTCATCAACACATCTCTCACTCACGAGGTAGGTCACGATGGATAATCTGCATTACAAAAGCTTGCTGGAAATTGGCCGCTTGATTCAGTCGGGCGAAATCTCTTCGGTAGACGTCACGCAAACCCTGCTGACGCGCATTGATACGCTCGATCGCGACTTACACAGCTACTTCTACGTGATGCGTGACAGTGCGCTGCAACAGGCGGCCGAAGCCGATGCCGAAATAGCCCAGGGCAAAATGCGCGGTCCGCTGCACGGCGTGCCGATCGCGCTCAAAGATCTGATCTGGACCAAAGACGCGCCCACCAGCCACGGCATGATCATCCACAAAGATCGTTACCCTACAGAAGACTCCACCGTGGTGGAGCGCTTCCGCGCGGCGGGTGCGGTGATTCTCGGCAAACTGACGCAAACCGAAAGCGCCTTCGCCGATCACCATCCCGACATCACCCGGCCGAATAATCCGTGGGGCAGCGCGCTGTGGACCGGCGTCTCCTCCAGCGGATCCGGCGTCGCCACCGCCGCAGGGTTATGCTTCGGCTCAATTGGCACCGATACCGGCGGATCGATTCGTTTTCCCTCCAACGCCAACGGCCTGACCGGCATTAAACCGACGTGGGGCCGCGTCACGCGTCACGGTGCCTGTGAACTGGCGGCATCACTGGATCATATCGGCCCGATGGCACGTAACGCCGCCGATGCCGCCGCCATGTTGCAGGCGATTGCCGGTCGCGATGATAAAGATTCCACCTCCAGCAGCGAGCCGGTGCCCGATTATCTCGCGCTGATGACGCGCGGCATCAGCAAGATGCGTATCGGTGTTGATAAAAGCTGGGCGCTGGAGAAAGTCGACGAGGAGACGCGTGCTGCGCTGCAATCCGCGATCGCCACCTTGAGTTCGCTCGGCGCGACGCTGGTAGATATCACCTTGCCCGATACCGAAAAAGCCGCCGCCGAGTGGAGCGCACTCTGCGCCGTGGAAACCGCGCTGGCGCATGAAGACACTTATCCGGCGCAGAAAGATCACTACGGTCCGGGCCTGGCTGGTCTGCTGGATCTCGGTCACAGCGTCACCGCGCTGGAGTATCAACGTTTGCTACTCAGCCGTGCGGCGCTGCGCGGCGATATCTCCGCGCTCTTTACCCAGGTTGATCTGATTCTGGCACCCGCTACCGCGTATGCCGGATTGACCTGGGACACCATGACCCGTTTTGGTACCGATCAGGCACTGTTTAACGGCGTGCTGCGCTATACCAGTGCATTCGATGCCAGCGGTCATCCCACCATCACCCTTCCGTGCGGCAAAACCGCAGGCGGCGCGCCGATTGGCTTCCAATTGGTGGCAGCACATTTCGCCGAAACCACCATGATTCAGGGCGCGTGGGCCTTCCAGCAGGTCACCGACTGGCATAATCAGCATCCTGCGTTGTAAATCTGCGTCGTTTGCCGCCCCGATAGCTTCGGGGCGGTCATTTCACCCGCTCATGGCCTGAAACTTGCTTCAACTTCCTGACTTCCGCCCTTTTTCGCCATGTTTAGGGGATGCTGATATGAAAGAGCTTTTCACCACCGACGATCTCGATAACCGTCATCGCTTCGATGCCTGGCGTGATGCGGTGTGCTCGCGTCTGATCAACGCCCAAGCGCGACAGATGCATTCAAGCACTTTTTCCGGCAGCTTTGCCTATTCGACGCTCGGTCACATGGATATTGCCAATCACGTATCGCATACCGCGCTGATGTGGCAACGCACAGCAGAATGCATCCGCTGCCATCCTAATCACGATTTCTATCTGGGCTACGTCTGCGCCGGCAGCGGCACGCTGCGGCAGAATGGCCATCAATCACGCGTCAGCGCCGGCGATGTGGTGATTTACGATGCTGCCACGCCGTTTGATTTTACGATGGAGAAGGTGGCGATCAATATCGTGCATCTGCCACGTCACATCATGGAGAAGGAAGCGCCTGCCACCGCCAAACTGGCGGGCAAAACGCTGGATCTCACGCGCCCCGGCATGGCATCGCTCAAGCTGCTGCTGCAGGAAGCGTTCGTGTTTAATCCCGACCGCGAGAACCCGTTTCTGGCCGAGCAGTTTGCCAACACGCTGCTGAATATGATTTCGGTGAGCGTCAATTTGCAGCACAGCGAAGAGGCGCTGAAGCCGGATCTCTACTCACGCGTAGTGAGTTTTCTGCGTCACAACCTGCAGGAGCCAGAGCTGTCGGTGGCGCAGATCGCCAATGCGCATCATGTCTCGCCGCGCACTATCAGCCGGGTGTTTGCCGCGCACGGCACCACGCCGATGAACTTCCTCTGGCAGGAGCGTTTGCAGGCGTGTCATCGCATTCTCGCCGAAGGCAAAGCGCGCAATATCACCCAGGTGGCGTTGGATCACGGCTTCAGCGATATGTCGCACTTCAGCCTGGCGTTCCGCAAAACCTTTGGTTATACGCCCAGCAGCCTGTTACGGCAGCCGGACGCGCCGCTACTTTTGTAGCGTGGTGATCACGCGCTCGGCGGTGTATTCCATGCTGCTGCGCGTGTTCATCGCTTCACTGCGCATCAAGCGGTACGCCCCCGATTCATCCAGCCCGAAGGTTTGCATCAGCACGCTTTTGGCCTGCGCCAGTCGCTCACTCCGCGCTTGACGCGCCTGCTGTACCGCACGCAACCGCTGCTGGTGACGCACGGTTTTTAGCGTGCCAATCATTTGCACAATTAAGGCAAACGGATTGAGCTCACGCGCAGCGATGGCATTCGGCTGGAGTTGCAGCAGTAGCGGAAACAGCCGTGCGTTGTGGCTATCCGCCAGCGCGATGATGGGAATATCCCTCTCGCGCGCACTGATAAACAGCGGGGTTAACAGTGGCTGCTGATGCATATCGATCGCCACCAGCAGCAGCTGCGTATCCGTGGAGAGTGACGCGGCAGGCGGCCAGCTGTGCTGCGCGTGACAGCCCAGCTGCGTCAGCGAGGCGCAAAACGCGCGCACACTCTGTGAATCAGGATGGAAAATATGCAGCCGGACACCAGAAAGCGTTGCCAGTAATGATTGTTCAGTCATGGTTCACCCTATGCGCATCCCGAATGAGGAAAGCTCACAGTAAGCGAGCGGATGGGTTAACGCTTTGCTGATGCTGCCGGGTGCTGTGTCACGGCGGACAATGTCCGCTGCGCGCTGATGCCCTCACCCCGGCCCTCTCCCGCCTGCGGGAGAGGGCCGGGGTGAGGGCAAGGGTAAAACAGCTCAAGCATGAAACCCCAAAAACTGTTCCGCCACGCTGGCGCTCGACTGGGTTTTCGGATCGATCCTCTGCACAATCTGCCCCTTTTCGATCACATGAATCTGGTCAGAGAGCGCGTATAGAAACTCGATATCCTGTTCCACCAGAATGATCGAAATATCCATCTCATGCCGGAGCCGTCGTAACGTCTCGATAATCTCCTCGCAGATATTCGGTTGAATCCCTTCCGTTGGCTCATCCAGCAGCACCAGCTGCGGCTGGCCGCACAGGCAGCGCGCCAACGCCAATAGCTGCTGCTCGCCGCCCGATAGCGCACCGCCCGGCTGCGCCAGCAGGCGTTTCAGGCGCGGAAAATACGCCAGCATCTGCTCGATAATCTCTCCGGCGCGGGAGAAGTGTTTCACGCAGCCCATGCGCAGATTTTCCTCCACCGTCAGTTGCGGGAAAATCTGTCGGCCTTGCGGTACAAAACCGATGCCCGCTACCGCCCGCTGGTGCGCCTGATAACGGGTAATATCGATGCCGTTCAGCGCGATCTGGCCTTGCCAGGCCGGCAGTTCGCCCATAATGGTGCGCAGCAGCGTGGTTTTGCCCATGCCGTTGCGGCCCAGCACGCCGGTAAACGACTTCGCGCCGACAAACAGCTCGGATAAGTTCAGCACCGGAATCTTGTTGTAACCCGAGACCATCTCTTTAATTTCAAGCATGTTTAATCTCCAGATTGCCGAGATACGCCTCTTTCACCCGCGGATTTTGCGTCACCTCGCGGAAGCTGCCTTCCGCCAGCACCGCGCCCTGGTTAAACACCGTTACCTGCTGCGCAATCATGCTGATGAACTCCATGTCGTGTTCCACCACCACCACCGTGCTCTGCTGATTAATCGCCTTGATCAGCTGCGCGGTTTTGCGCACTTCCTGATGCGTCATACCCGCCGCCGGTTCATCCAGCAGCACCAGCTGCGGTTTAGAGATCAGGATCATCCCCAGCTCCACCCACTGCCGCTGACCATGTGCCAGTTCCGAGAGCACCGCATGTTGCAGATCGACCAGACCGATATCCTCCAGCACCTGTTCTATCGCCGCCGGCAGCGCCGCTTTCGCCAGCTTATTTGCTGCCGCCTGCCACAGGTTTTCCCGCACGCTTAAGCCTTCGAACACGCTCGGCACCTGAGTTTTAATGCCAATCCCCAAACGCGCGATTTCCCATGGCCGTTTGCCGGAGATCACCTGTTCGCGATAGCAGCACTCGCCGCGCGTCGGCGTGACCTGGCCGCTCAGCATCTTGAAGAAAGTGCTTTTGCCTGCGCCATTCGGGCCGATCAGGCAGCGCAACTCACCTTCACGTAGGGTGAAATCCACCTCTTTCACCGCATGCACGCCGCCAAAACTGACGCCCATTTTGCGGGTTTCCAGTAACACGTTGGTCGTCATGGTTTCACCTCACTGACCTGCGCGCGGCTGGCGGGCGCGGCGGAACGCTTGCGCCGCCACAGGCGCTGCAACGTTGGCAGAATGCCGCCCGGAATCAGCAACACAAACACCGCCAGAATCACGCCGAGCACTAAGTTGACATCCACGGTTTGCTGCGCGCCCAGCCGCGTCACCATCCACTGCAACAACACGCAGCTGATCACCGGACCCAGCAGCGTGCCGCGGCCACCGACAATCACCCAGATGATGATCTGCGCCGACTGGCTGATGCTAAAAACGCCGGGACTAACAAAGGCGCCCCAGTTGACGTACAAACAGCCCGCCAGTCCGGCAATGGCCGCGCCGATGGCGAAGGTTGCCAATTTATGCGCCGGCACGTTGTAGCCGAGCAATCCGGCGCGCTGCTCGTTCTCACGAATTGCCACCACGGTTTTGCCAAAACGGCTCAGCAGCACGAACTTCAGCAAGGCGTAGCACAGCGCCAGACATCCGGCGGTGACCATAAAGATCGCCTCGGGCGATAAAATCGCCTCCGGCTGGAACGGCAGGTTAAGCGTCGGCACCGAAGGAATGCCGTTAAAGCCGCCCAGCAACGCCTCGCCGATGTGGTATTCGCTGCCGGAGGTGGAGTTGACCCAGTTAAACAGCACCAGACTCACCGCCAGCGTGATGGCGCCGAGATAGACATCGCTGACGCCGCCATAAAAAATCACATAGCCGAACAACAGCGAGAACAACGTTGGCAGCAGCACCGCCATCACCACCGCCCAGGTCGAATCGCCCCAGTTGATAGCGCAAATCGCATAGGTGTAGGCCCCTAAACCGAAAAACGCCGCCTGACCAAAGCACAGGATGCCGCCGTAGCCCCAGATGAACGCCAGGCTGAGCGACAACAAACCCATCACCAGAAACACCGTCAGCGACAGCAAGGTGTAGAGCTCAATCGCGCCTGACAGCCACAGCGCCACCAGCACCATCGCCAGTGAGATGACGATAATCTGGATCTTTTCCGAGAACAGTTTCATTACAGCGATCTCCTGAAGAAGCGTCCGGTGATGCCCTGCGGCAGCAAGCGCAGCAGCACAATGGCGCTCAGCAATAGCGCGACGGCACCAAACACCGGCGTGGAGAAGTACGTCACCAGTTGCGAAATGGTGCCGAATAACGTCGAGGCGGAGAGTGTTCCGGCGATGATGGCGCTACCACCGCCAATCACCGTGATAAAGGCTTTGGCGATAAAGCTGACGCCAATGGTCGGGATCACGCCGGTAATCGGCGCTAACAGCGCGCCGCCTAAACCCGACAGCGCTGCGCCCAGGCCAAACGTCAGGCTGTAGATTTTGCCCGGATTGCTGCCGAGCGCCGCCGCCATGCGCGCATTCTGCATGGTGGCGCGCGCGCACAAACCTAAAGTGGTGAAGCGCAATAGCAACCACAGCGCGCCGAGCAAGCCGATCGCAAACACAATCATGAACAGCGAATAACCGCTGGTGCTGTAGCTGCCGATGCTGACGCTGGGCAGCGGTGAACTGATGCCCAGCGTGGTGTTGCCGAACAGCATGGTGGCGGCACCAATCAGCGCCAGACTCAGCCCCCATGTCGCCAGCATGGTGTCGATCATCCGCCCGTACAGATGACGGATAATTACGCGCTCGATTACCGCGCCAAACACCCCCACAGTGAGCGGCGCAATCACCAGCATCGAGATCCAGATCGGCACGCACCACTGATTGGTGGCGAGAATGGCGCTGTAGCCGCCCAGCATCATGAATTCGCCGTGCGCCATATTGACGATTTTCATCATGCCGAACACCACCGCCAGCCCGACGCTCATGATCACCAGCACGGCGATGGCATTAAGCACTTCAATGGCGTAGATAATGAACAGATCCATAGCGGCTCCTGTCACAGCTCAATTTGATACTGTTTGGTATCGCGCGGGTTTTTCTTCAGATCGCACACCATCGCGGTATCCACCGGCGCTTGATCGGTGAAGGTTTGCAGAATTTTCATCTGATGGTTTTCCACTTCGGCGATATGCACATCCAGCGAACAGTGATGCGTGGCCGGATCCACACTCAGCTTGCCGCTCGGCGAGGTCAGCGTGACGCCGGACTCCAGCGCCTCGATCACCTTCATGCGATCGATATCGCCCGCTTTGCGCACCCCTTCCGCCCAGATCAACATGCCCTGATAAGCGCCCATCGCCAGGTCGCTGATGTACGGCGTATTGGCGCCGTAGCGCGCATGGAATCGCTCAACGAAAGCTTTGTTTTCCGGCGAGGGGATTTCCTGCATATAGTTGGCGGCAACCAGAATGCCGTTGCTCTCTTCCGGCGACAGAATGATATGTTCGTTGCCGCCGCCAAACACCGTGGAGGCAATCGGGATCTTGCCGCTCATACCAGCCGCATGCCACTGGCGATAGAAGGAGATGTGCGCGCCACCGACCAGCGCTGACCACACCATGTCGGGTTTGGCGCTCTGGATTTTAGAGATCGCCGCACCAAAATCGGTAACATCCAGCGGGAAGAATTCAACCGTTACCACTTCACCGCCATTATCGTGCACCGACTTTTTCACCCACGCCGAGACGATTTGGCCGTAGTTATAATCCGCCGCCAGCACGTAGACTTTTTTGCCCCACTTCTTCACCGCGTAAGGCACCAGCTTTTCCACGGTTTGTGCTGGCGTAGAACCGGATGAGAAGTAATTGCGATCGCACACGCCGCCTTCATATTGCGCCGGATAAAAATAGAGTGAACGGAAACGATCCAATACCGGACGAATAACCTCACGCGAGGCCGAGGTAATACCACCATGCACCACCGCCACTTTATCTTTCAGCGCCGCCTGCTGCGCATATTGCGCATAAAGCTGCATATTGGATTGCGCATCGTAATTAATCACCTGCAACGGTCGACCTAATAAACCACCCGCCGCGTTGATCTCTTCTGCCGCCAGATTAATGGCGTTCGACATCGGCTTACCGTAAATATCAAGCCCGCCGGATAAGTCGAGAATACTGGCGATTTTGATAGCGTCCTTGCTGTCGGCGGCGAAAGAGAATTTAGGCGCAACGCCTGCAGCCAAGCCTAATGCCGAAACGGCTGAACCCTGGATAAATGAACGACGACTAATAGCCATAGCAACCTCTTGAAAAGAGAAGGATCAAACAGGAGTGTTTCCGGGAGGCCGGAGAGAATAAAAGCGATCTACAGACGGCGCTGTCTGTATTGACAAGAGGGGTGCCACATCGTTGGGGCGTTGTTTTTAATAAAGCAAGAAGTGGGCCAAATTAATTAGACTCTGCATATTCACGTAGCGGCGCGATTCATCGCGCAATAAATTGCGCCGCTACGACAACGTGCGCACTGTTAAATGGCAATGGGCACCAATGAGGTGCGAGGTCGCCCTTCATGGCGACCTCAATAACACTCAATTAAAAAACTTAATATCCGTCGGCGTGGCAATCTTCGCCACTTCACCCGCGGCTTTCAGCACACCGCTCTGTTCATCGAAATGGAACAGGGTGATGTTATTGGTAAACACGTTCGCCACATAAAGGTATTTGCCGCTGGCATCAAAGGCGAAAGCGCGCGGTTCAATGCCATCCGCTTTATAGCGCACCGGCGATCCCAGTGAACCATCCTGCTCAATGCGGAACACTACTAAGCTGTTATCCGATCCACGATTAGCGGCAATCACAAATTTGCCGTTCGGGCTGAGGATAATGCCGCCGCCGCTGCGATACTCGGCGCTGCTGTTTTCCGTATTCAGTTTGACGCTGGATTGCTGGTGCAGACGATCGTTCTGCACCGCAAACACCACCACTTCACCGGCCATTTCGGTAATGACATAGGCGTGTTTACCATCCGGTGAAAACACCATGTGGCGCGGGCCAGAACCGGCCGGGAAGGTGACATCGCGTGAGGTATCCGCTTGCAGCGGCTGAGCATTGCCGGCGTGATAGGAATAAGCGTGCAGTTTGTCGCCGCCGAGATCTGCAGCGTAAAGGTATTTGCCATCATGAGTGAAGGTGGTGGAGTGCGCATGCCCGCTATCCTGACGATCTTTCACCGCCCCGCTGCCGCTGGCGAATGGGAAATTCTGTACCTGCTCGCCGAGCGAACCGTCGTGATGAATCGGGAATACCGCCACGCTGGCACCACCTTTAGCCACCGAGTAGTTGGCGACAAAGAGGAATTTCCCGTCCGGGCTAATGGTGGCATGTGTCGGCTGCTGGCCGTGGCTATCCACCGCGTTAATCACGCGCACCTTGCCGCCGTGATCAATCGCCAGCGCAGTGACGGCACCGGCGTTTTCTTCGTTAGTGGTGTAGGCAAAACGTCCATCGTGCGATTTCACAATCCACGATGGGCTTTTCATTTTGATGAAATCGAGCGGCGTCAGCGTGCCGTCGCTATTGACCTTCAAACGGTATAAACCTTCGCTGGGATGACCTGGATTTTGCACTAACGGCGCATCCGGGATGCTGGTCCATGTGCCCACTAAAGCCGTTTGGTTATGATGTTCCGCTGCAGTTGCCATTGCACTTCCCGCTAATGTGAAAACAGCTAGCGATAATGCCACGCTTAAACGTGACGCCATACCGCCAGACACCGTTTTATTGTGATTTTTCATTGTGGTACCCACCATAATCGGAATGTTCTTTATAAAAATCGTTCGCAGAGTTGGATTTTTTATTGTGATTGCGGCCAATGCTGCAGGCCGCATAACGACTATAGTGGGATTGCTTTGATTCGCGGCGAACAGGCGTGATCGTGTTCACATTATCGTGGATTTATCCGCCGTTAGAGCACGATTACCTCCAAACGTGGCAGCCGGAATAGCACAAATGCGTAATTCTCATTATTACTGCGTTTTCCTGCATGCTTTAATACAGCCCTATTAACATGCCAGGGATGCTGACGTTGCTATGCTGCAGTTTTCAAATGGTTTTCTGCTGAGTTTGTCGTTATGCCTTGATATTGGTCTCGCCAATATCGCCATGATCACGCTGGCGATGCAGCGCGGCTATTTTCACGGTTTTTGGTTGGGGATTGGCACCTGCATTGGTGACTTAATCTATGCGGTGCTGGCGCTGGCGGGCATGGCGATAGTGCTTCAATTCACCGCCGTGCGCTGGGTATTGTGGATTGGCGGCGGTGTGATGCTGCTATGGTTTGCCGGGAAAATGCTGTATGCGGCGTTGCAAAAGCAGGCTGCACTGCCGGAAACCGAACAACAGCCCTATCGATCGCTGCTGCGCGAGTTCAGTCGTGGCGTAATGCTGGCGATGTCATCGCCGACCGCGATTTTGTGGTTTGCCAGCGTCGGCGGTGCGTTGATTTCCCGCATGGGACACGGCAGCGCGGCCGCAACCTCATCGTTTCTTGGCGGCTTCTTTATTGCGGGCGTAGTGTGGACCTGCGTGCTGTGCCTGGTCGGTAGCATGGGCGGTAAGCTGTTGGGGCAGCGTTTGCTGAAGTATTCCTATCTTGCTTCGGCTTTGATTTTTGTTTATTTCGCCATCTATGTGATTTGGTCGGGTTACCGGGAATTTATTCTGGTTTGATAGAAGGTCGCCATTAAATGGCGACCGCAACCAACATCACAACCCGGCAATCCGCTTCAAATCCGCTTCCGCGCCTGGCGCAACCGCCAATACCTGTGCGCCTTTCAACAATCGTTCACCTTCGGTATTGAACGGGTGATACCAGCCGCCCGCTTCCTTCACCAGGCAATAACCGGCCAGGCAATCCCACGCATGCATATAGGGTTCGTAATAACCGACCACGCGCCCAGCCGCGACCCACGCCAGCATCAATGCGCCGGACCCAATGCGAATAAAATTCCCACCCGCCGCCAGCAGCGATGCGAGGATTTTTCCTACTTCATCCGGGCTGACGTGGCTGTTGGCACCAAAACCGGTGACGTGGTTTTGCAGCGTGCGCGACGCATCCACCTGCAAGCGCTTGCCGTTGAGCGTGGCGCCCTGACCCATCGCCGCCACGTAACACTCCTGATAAGTGGGCGCGAAAATCACGCCAATCACCGGCACGCCGTCATGCAGCACCGCCACGGACACGCACCAGTTCGGCATGCCGTTAAGGAACGGGCTGGTGCCGTCGATCGGATCGACCACCCACGTATAACCCGATGAACCTTCCTGCAATCCGTACTCTTCGCCGAGGAAACCGTCGTCGGCAAACTGCGCGCGAATTTGCTGGTCGATCATCTGCTCCACTTCGCGGTCAGCGCGCGACACCACATCCTGCAAATCGTATTTGGTCTCCACCACCAAGGTTTCACGCTGATGGAAATACTCCAGCGCCTTCGCGCCGCCGGCGCGTGCCACCTTCTCCGCCAGAATCAGGCGCGATAATAGCGGGTCATTGTCTAATTCACTCATCATCCATCCTTACATTAACCGGCAATCAGGGCCAAACCCTGAGGTTTAAAATCAATCGCGACGTTCGAGGCCAGCGGCAACTGCTGCTCCATCTCGGCATCGACAATAAACAGTGAACCCAATTCGGTGGCGACTTCATATTCGATATGGTCGCCGAGCCACGTGCTGTGCGTCACTTCGCCGCGCAGTGCACCTGCGCCTTCTCCGCGCAGGGTGATGAATTGCGGTCGCACCGACAGCTGTGCTGCGCCGGTTTTCAGGCCGTTGCCGCGCACGCGATAGCGCTGGCTGCCGAGTCGCACCAGCGCTTCGCTGCCATCAAGCTGCTCCACTTCGCACGGCAGGATATTGGCCTCGCCCATAAAGTCGGCGATAAACACCGAGTTCGGCGCGTGATAAAGACTTTCCGGCGCGCCCTGCTGTGCAATATCCCCCTCTTTCATGACAATAATCTTATCGGAGACCGCCAGCGCCTCTTCCTGATCGTGCGTGACGTACACCGCGGTGAAGCCGAGTCGCTGTTGCAGATCGCGGATATCGGTGCGCACCCGGCGACGCAAACGCTCATCGAGATTCGAGAGCGGTTCATCCAGCAGCAGCACCTGCGGCTCCAGCACCAGCGCGCGCGCCACGGCAATGCGCTGTTGCTGCCCGCCGGAGAGCTCAGATGGCAATCGCTGGCCCTGATGTTCGAGGCCCACCAGCTTCAACCCTTCGCGCGCGCGGTCCTGCGCTTCACGCTTATTCATGCCCGACGACTGCAAGCCATACATGATGTTGTCGAGCGCGCTCATGTGCGGGAACAGCGCGTAAGACTGAAACACCATCGCCACGTCGCGCTCATTGGCGGGCAAGTTGGTGACATCTTTGCCGCCAATCAAAATGCGCCCGGCGCTGGGATGCTCGAGCCCGGCCAGCAGGCGCAGCGTGGTGGTTTTGCCGCAGCCGGACGGACCCAGCAGCGTTACCAGCGTGCCGGGCTCCACCGTCAGCGAGAGATCGGGAATGGCATCAAATCCGGCAAAGCGTTTCGAGACGTGTTCAAACACCACAGATCCAGCGGTTACGCGTGTCATACGGCTCTCTCCTGCGTTAATGAGGTTGTTGCGGGCGGCACCGCAATATCGACCGGACGGGCCACGCGGCGCAGACGCCGTTCGCCCACCAGCCACTGGAATATGCCGATGATCAGCAGCATCACCACAATCAAGACGGTTGAATAAGCAATCGCCACACCGTATTCGCCGTTTTCCACCAGCCCAACGATGTACGAGGTTGCCATGTTGTATTGCGCGCTCACGAGGAAGATCACCGCACTGATTGAGGTAATGGCACGCACGAAGGCATAGACCAGCGCGGCGCTGATGGCGGGTTTCAGCAGCGGCAGTACCACTTTGCGCAGCGTGCGGAAGCTGTTGGCCCCGAGCGTTAATGACGCTTCATCCAGACTTTTATCCAGCTGGCTCATCGCTGCGATGCCGCCGCGCACGCCAACCGGCATGTTGCGGAACACAAAGCAGGCTACCAGGATCATCGCGGTACCGGTGATCTCCAGCGGCGGCAGGTTATAGGCCATCACATAACTCACGCCGATCACCGTGCCGGGAATGGCGAAGCTCAGCATCAGCAGGAACTCGAAGGTCTGACGACCGGCAAACTTCTGCCGCACAATCAGCCATGCGGTGAGCAGGCCGACAATCGCCGTCAGCGGCGCGGCAATCAGCGCGATCTCCAGCGTGGTCCAGAACGAGTTCCACGCCACGCCGCTCCACAGCAGATGCCCGTCGCTGAAGCTGACGCCGAAGGCGCGCACGTAATGCTCGATGGTCAGCGCATCATTCAATCCCCACGACTGCACAAAGCCGCCGACCACAATCATGCCGTAGATCACCAGCGTGAACAGGCCCCAGGGAATCACCATGCCGTACACGCCAAAGCGCAGCACGCGCGGCAGCTGCACATGTTTGCCGCCGTCGCCTTTGCCGGTGACGGTGGCGAAGTTTTTACCGCCGAGCCACCAGCGCTGCAGCACAAAGGCCGTCAGCGTGAAGCACAGCAGAATCATCGCCAGCACCGCCGCACGACTTGGATCGTTCTGCGCGCCAACTACCGAGAAGAAGATCTCCGTGGAGAGCACGCCGTGACTGCCGCCCAGCACCATCGGATTACCAAAGTCGGCCATGCTTTCGATAAAGCTAATCAGGAAAGCGTTGGCCAAACCCGGCGCCATCAGCGGCAGCGAGACGCGTGTGAAGGTGCGCCAGCGATTGGCACGCAGCGTCTGTGATGCCTCTTCCAGCGACGGACTGACGCCTTCCACCACGCCAATCAGCACCAGAAACGCAATCGGCGTAAACGACAGCACCTGCGCGATCCAGATGCCGGTTAAGCCATACAGCCAGCGGCCCGGTTCGATGCCAAACAGCGCCGCCAGATGTTCCGTCACCACGCCGGAGCGACCAAACAGCAGGATCAGCGCCAGACCAATGACAAACGGCGGCGTGATGATCGGCAGAATGGTCAGCATGCGCAGCGCTTTCTTACACGGCAGCGGCGTGCGCGTGGCGGCTAAGGCAAACGCCAAACCGAGCAGCGTTGATCCGGCGGCAGTCATCAGCGCCAGCCACAACGTGCGCCATGCGGTGCCGCAGGTGCCGCCCGACAAGCAGGACAGGCTCCAGATCGACGGATCCTGAATGTTGCTGATTAAGCCATCCGGTTTGAAGCTGCCGTCTACGTCCTGCACCGACACCACAAACATGCTCAGCACCGGATAGAGCACAAAGATGCTCACCAGCGCGGTGAGCAGCACCAGAGACGCCACCACAAAGGCGTCGCCTTTCATCACGCCGCGTTCGGCCAGCGCGAAGGAGAACAGCAGCAGGAAAGTGGTCAGTAACAGCAGCGCACCTGCGCCCATCGCCGGCTGGCCCGAGGCAAGTGCGCCGAAGCGGTTTTCCAGCCACAGCCAGCTCCAGCCGCTGTAGCCAATGGCGTGACCTTCGATGATGAGGAACAGCACGCCAAGCGCGCTGAACAGCAGCAGCAAACGGCTGCGCGCCGCGCCTGGCAGGAGGCCGCAGCCAGCGCACAGCACAAACAGCGCGATGGCGATGATGAGCCACGGATGTTCGCCCACTTGCCACAACGCAGGCGCGTTGGCGCTATCGCTCCACAGGCTGGTTAACCAGCCGCGGCTGAAGAAACCGGCTTCCAGGCTGAACCACGGCAGCAGCAGTAACGCCACTGCGCCGATGAGCAGCGCGCCTGTCAGACGACGATTATTTGCATTCATCCAATCCCCCAAAACGTCATTGCGTGCACGTATGCGTAGCGGCGCGATTTCTCGCGCGTTTTTGCTTTTCAACATTCGAACCGCATGCACCGACGAACAACGCGCAATAAATTGCGCCGCTACGGTGTGCGCAAATTCTTACTGCGCGCTGGCACCGATCTCTTTATCCCAACGTCCCAGTAACGCTTTACGTTTGGCCGAATCGCCGTAGGTCTTGAAGTCGTAATCGATCAATTTGATGTTCTCAAAGCGCGGCGCGTACTCTGAAATCTCCGCGTTGCGGTTCGACGGCAGCTGGAAGGATTTGGCCTCTTTCATATGCGATTGCGCTTCGGCGCTCAGCGCCCAGTCGTACCAGACTTTGGCGTTAGCGAGATTGCGCGCTCCTTTAACAATCGACATTGAGCCAATCTCATAGCCGGTGCCTTCGCAGGGCGCCACGGTCTTAATTGGGAAACCGTCGACTTCCATCGCCACCGCATCATGCATAAACACAATGCCCACGGTGGTTTCGCCACGCGCCGCCGATTTCACCGGCGCCGAGCCGGATTTGGTGTACTGCGAAATATTGGCGTTGAGTTTTTTCAGGTAATCAAAGGCCTGATCTTCACCCATGATCTGCACCAGCGTCGCCAGCGTGTTGTACGCCGTGCCCGACGAGTTCGGGTTGGCGATCTGAATTTCTCCTTTGAAGCTTGGGTCCAGCAAATCGGCCCAGCATTTCGGCTCTTTCAGCTTTTTCGACGCCAGTAATTTGGTGTTGTAACCCCAACCGAGCGCGCCGGCGTATATGCCCACCGTGCGGTAATGGGAGTTTTCCGCCTGCTTCTGCGCCCAATCCTGCTGCTGATCGAGCAGCGGCGATTTGTACGGCTGCGTCAGCCCCTCTTCCGCCGCCTGCATATGCGGATCGCCGGTGCCCGCCCACCAGATATCAGTGCGCGGATTGCGTGCTTCGCTGCGCAGGCGTGCATAAGCTTCGCCCGCCGAGAGGCGCACCATGCTGACTTTGATATCCGGATGTGCCTTGCTGAAGATGTTGGTCATGTGCTCGCACACCACCACATCGGCGGAGCAGACCATGTTCAGATTGCCCGCCGCCGAAGCGGCAAAAGGTATGGCAGTGCAACAGAGGGATAGCGCGATGGCCATTGAGGTGACTCGCATAGTGTTCTCCTGGATTGTAGGGTTGGTGCTTCATTGGCACCTTTTCTTGCACGTGTGTGCAAAGTAGTAATGAACAAGAAATGTCCTGTCAAACACCACGCTGCGCAATTGTTAGGCGATGTCACAAAAATGCAACAAATGAGATCTTAAGCAGTTTGCACAGCTTTGCAATCTGAGGCAGACTCAGTTGCAGCCAGATTGTGAAGAGGTGTTGAACATGCAGCATGAGAAAGCTGTGGTGAGCGCGCAGGATGTCGCTGAACGCGCGGGCGTATCGCGCTCAGCGGTGTCGCGCGCGTTTACGCCGGGCGCCAGCGTGTCACCGGCAACGCGAGAACGGGTGATGAAGGCGGCGGAAGAGTTGGGGTATCACGTCAATCATCTGGCGCGCGGTCTGGTGCGCAATCGCAGCAGCATTGTCTGCCTGATCGTCTCGGAAATCGCCACGCCCTATCGCGCCAGTCTGGTACGCTGGCTGACGCAGTTTTTGCAGGAAGCAGGCAAAGTGGCGATGCTGATCAACACCGACCGCTCGGATAACAGCGTTTCGGCGGCATTGCAGCAGGCGATTAATTTCCGCGCCGATGCCTCAATCATTCTCTCCGGCATGCCGGATCGCACCATCACGCGCCAATGCTATAAACACGGTCAGCGCATCATTTTGATCAACCGCGATGAAGCGTTGCCGGGCTCGCTGAGCATCAATCTCGATGCCGAAAGCGCCGCGCAAACGGCGGTAATGGCGTTTCAGCGCGCCGGTTGTCAGCATCTGGCGTTTGCCAATTCGCTGGCGGGCACGCCGAGCCTGAAAAAGCGCGAAGACACCTTTGTGCTGGCGGCCGAACGGGCGGGATTAACCGTGACCATCGAACGTTTTGGTACCACCTCTTACGAGAGCGGGCAGATTCTGGCGCACCGCTTGCTGACGCGTCATCAGCGACCCGACGGCGTGTTTTGCGTCACCGATTTGGTGGCCTGCGGCTTTATGGATGAAGCGCGCCACCGCTTTGCGCTGCGCGTGCCGGAAGATCTCTGTTTGATCGGTTACGACAACATCGCGCAGGCCGGCTGGTCATCCTACAATCTCACCACGTTTTCCCAACCGGTTGAGCAGTTCGCGCAGGACGCGGTGAAGTGGTTGATACACACCGAGCAGGAGGAAACCGGCTTCACGCCGCAAGGTGAACAGCAGCACGAAAGCCTGCTGTATCAGGCTGATGTGGTGTGGCGTGGTTCGGTGCGCGGCGGCTGACAAACATTTTTTACCACGCCGCGTAACCAATGATGCGCCGCGTCGTTTTCCAGTCGCGGATGCCACAGTTGTGACACTGTCATTTCTGGCGTGGCGAACGGCAGTTCAAACATCGCTAAGCGGGTGCTGTTTTTGATCAACGGATGATGCAGAAACAGCGAACGCGGCACCAAAGCAATGTGATCCGATTCCTGCGCCAGCGCCACCGCGCTGGAGAATGCCGCTACCACCGCCGCCACTTTGCGGGTTAATCCAGCCTGCTGCAGCGCATCGTGAATCGGCCCGCCAAGCTCACCGCGCCGTGACGCCACGATATGACCAAAGGCCGCGAACTGGGCGATATCCCGCTGCTGCGTGAGCGGATGTCCGGCGCGCACCACGCCAACGAAGCTATCGCGGAACAGCGCCTGCAGGCGAATCTCCGGGCCCATATTGCCCAGCACGCCAATCTCCAGATCGATGTTGCCTTCGCGCAAATCGCGCGCGCTTTTCTCCGGCTTGGGCACAAAACTGAGCCACGCGTGCGGCGCCTGGTGCGCCACGGCAGCGATGAGCGCGCTGCCAAAGGCTTCGACAAATCCTTCATTGGTGCGCAGGGTGAAGCAGCGATCTAGCTGATGCAGATCCAGCGACTGCGCCGTTGGGCTTAACACCGCACGCGCCTCGCGTACCGTGTGATGCGTGCGCTCGCGGATCGCTTCGGCATAAGGTGTCAGCACCATGTTGCGTCCGGCGCGTACTAACAGCGCATCGCCGGTGGTGGCGCGTAAGCGTCCCAGCGTGCGGCTCATCGCCGATTCGCTTAAGCCCAAGCGACGCGCAGCGCCAATCACGCTGCCTTCAATCAGCAGCGCATCCAAAGCAATTAACAGATTCAGGTCGGCATCATTCATGCGGTTTATCCTCGCCGATTCAGCGCAGTGAGACAAGGCGTTTGGTGCAGGTTAATACTGCGAGTGCTGCGCATTCCGCCTGCCCTCGCCCGGCGCTACACTCTTCTTATCGCAAACACCGAGGAGAACAACATGAAGATATTACTGATTGGCGCATCGCGTGGCCTGGGTTTGGCACTGGCGGAAACCATGCTGCAGCGCGGTTATCAGGTGGTCGCCACCGGACGTGAAAACTCGACAGGAAATTTACAACAACTGGCCGATCGCTTCCCCGCACAGTTGACGGTGGAAAGCGTGGATATCAATGAACCGGAACAGGTCGCAGCGCTGCATACGCGGCTGGTGGATTGGCAGTTCGATATGCTGTTCGTCAACGCAGGGGTGAAAAATGATGACCGCGAAACCATCGCCGATGTTTCCACCGAAGAGTTCACCCGCGTGATGGTGACTAACGCGCTAAGCCCGTTGCGGGTGATTGAAACCTTTAAAGATCGCGTTACGCCCAGCGGCACTATTGCGGTGATGTCATCTGGCCAGGGCAGTTTGACCAACAACACCAACGGTAATTACGAGGTGTATCGCGGCAGCAAAGCGGCGCTAAATATGTTTATGCGCAGCTTCGCCGCACGTAGCGGCGGCGAGCGCACGTTATTGTTGATGGCACCCGGCTGGGTGCGCACCGATATGGGCGGCCCGGAAGCGCGCCTGACCATTGAGGAGAGCATTCCGAACTTGCTGAACACCATGGAAAGCTACGCTGGGCGACGCGGAATTCATTATCTGGATTATTTAGGGCGTGTGGTGCCGTGGTGAACGTGCAGGTCGCCATTTATGGCGACCTCATCAAAGC
Organism: Pantoea endophytica; assembly: GCF_002858935.1. GTDB lineage: Bacteria > Pseudomonadota > Gammaproteobacteria > Enterobacterales > Enterobacteriaceae > Pantoea > Pantoea leporis. The sequence goes on from NZ_PJRT01000005.1 coordinate 832,554, forward strand.
GGCTTACTCTTTATCAGCCCGCGCAGCCTCTCCCGCAGCCAGCGGTTGGCGGCATCTTCGCTGCGCGCGTTATGCCACAGCAGCGACACTTCATAATCCGGCATGTTCACCGGCACGGGCGCGGCGTTCAGACCGTATAATTCGCACCAGGATGGCACCAAACCCTGCGGCACCGTAGCGAACAGCGGCAAACGCTTAAGCAGCATCGGCAACGCGGAGAAATTTGGCGTCACATAGCGCACGCGCCGCGCCACACCTTGTTGCTGCAGCTGCCGATCCAGCACGCACAAATAGCGGATCGTCAAACATCTCGCGCAGACGTTTTAACGCCGCGCTCACTGCCGGTTGTCCGAGATAGAGCCGATTTGCCGCTTGCGTGACACTGCGCACCTCGTACATCACCAGCAACACCACCAGCAAATTCAGGTCGATGCGCGAAAAATCATTTTCGTTGATGCTTTGCATGATTCTAATCGATTTAAATAATGATCGAGCCGCCAGTATAGTGAGGCTTCTTCGCTGCCATCAAAAAATTTAGGAGCACCTGATGACGATTCGCGTCGGCGATTGCCTGATTACCAAAGTGAGCGAATAAACCGCCGCCTTCCCGCTGGGCGTGCTGTTTACGCCACATCGCGCGGAGATGAGTAACGAATTAGCTGAGCAGCCCGCCGAAATGTCGATTCATAGCTGGGTCATTCGCACCGGTGAACACACCATCATTATCGATACCGCCACCGGCAACGGCCGCAATCGCGATAACAAGCCATTATTTCACCAGCTGAACACGCCGTATGCCACAAACCTCGCGCAGGCGGGCGTTGATCCAGCCGAAGTGACGCTGGTGTTGATGACGCACATTCATACCGATCACGTTGGCTGGAATACGCATCAGCGTGATGGCGAATGGCTGCCAATGTTCCCGAATGCGCGCTATATCTGCTCCGCGCGGGAACTGGCGCACTGTCAACAGAATCCGGCGGCGCATGAGCTCTATCGCGACAGCATTCTGCCGCTGATAGCAAGCGGACAGCTAGAGACTATCAACGTTCAGAATTCACCTTTGTTTGCTGGCGTGCTGCGCTATCTCTCCACGCCCGGTCACAGCGTTGATCATGCATCGATCGTGCTGGAAAGCGCCGGTGAATCGGCGATCTTTGCTGGCGACGTGATGCATAATGCCATCCAGTTTCAGTATCCGCACTGGAACTCACTGTTTTGCGAGAATAAAGCGCTGGCGGTCACTTCACGGCAACGGGTGGTGGACTGGTGCGCACAACATCAGGCAATCTGGTTCAGCACCCACTTTAATGGCAGCGCGTGCGGACGCGTCACGCGCGACGGGCAATGGATTCCGCTGGAGGTTTAACCTAATGCAATACGCTGATTATCCCACCGCTTCGATTAACGATTTACATCAGGCGCTGACCCAGCGCACGGTGAGCGCGCGCCAGTTAGCTACCTTCGCGCTGCAGCGCATTGGCGAGGTGGATCAACCGCGCTACAACGCCATCACCTGGCTGTTTGCCGAACAAGCCTTAGCGGCAGCGGACGCCAGCGATGCGCGTCGTCAGCGCGGCGAGGCGGCGGGACCGCTGGAAGGTATTCCGGTTCTGATTAAAGACAATATCGAAGTGCAGGGCTGGCCAACCAGCGCCGGTTCGGTGCTGCTGCGTGAGGTTATTGCCAGCGACGATGCGCCGCTGGTTACCCGACTGAGAAAGGCAGGCGCGATTCTGATCGGCAAAACCGCCATGCATGAGCTGGCGGCGGGCATTACCGGCGCGTCGTCGTTAAGCGGATTTACCCATAATGCGTGGGTTGAAGGCCGCTCGCCGGGCGGATCGAGCAGCGGTTCCGCCGTGGCGGTCGCAGCCGGTTACGTGCCGCTGGCGATCGGCAGCGATACCGCCGGATCGGTGCGCATTCCGGCGGCGTTTAACCATCTTTTTGGCCTGCGCATGACGCGCGGTGCAATCAGCACCGACGGCATTGTGCCGCTGTCGCCAACTCAGGATATTCCCGGCCCGCTGGCGCGGTCGGCGGCGGATTTACGTTTAGCGTCTGAAATTCTTAGCGGACAACAGTTTGCGGAGAGCGATGAGCCGCTGCGCATCGGCATCTGGCTGGAAGGGTTTGCAGCCGATGAAGACGAGATTAATCAGGCGGTTCGCGCGGCGCTGGCGGATTTCGCGCCGCGTGAGGTGAGTTATCCGCAGCTGGAGACGTTGGCCGCCGACGCCAATATCATCGGCTACGAATTTGCCGCTGCGCTGGCGGCGTATCTGGCGGATAAACCGCAGGCGCAGATCCGCACGCTGGCGGAAGTGGTGGCGTCCGGGCGCTATCATCCGCAGCTGGAAACGGTGTTTACCACGCGGGCCCAGCATCCGGGCGTTGAGAGTGAAGGTTACCGGCGGGTGCAGCAGCGTCAGCGCGATCTGTATTTGCAGCTGGCTGAATTTTTCGCCGCGCAGCAGATCAATCTGTTGGCTTATCCGGTGGTGCGCCGTGCGCCGGTTAAGCACGGTGAGATGCAGGATGGCAGCAACGCGCTGATTTCAGCGGTGACCGGCGCACCGGCGATCAGCATTCCAGCGGGATTCAGCGCCGCAGGTTTGCCGATTGGGCTGGAGCTGCTGGCGCTGCGTGGGCGGGAAGATTTGTTGCTGAGCGCGGCGGATAAGTTTGTTTAATAGCGCCCTCACCCTGGCCCTCTCCCGCCCGCGGGAGAGGGTTAGTGTGAGGGAAAACGTGCTTTACCCGTGCAACGCCAATCCCTTAATCGCCTTATCCACCGCCTTCTTCGGGCCGCGCAGCGCAATGCCGACCAGATTCAAATGATCAGCATCCTCCGCCATAAACACTTCGCGGTTCGCCGCGTCGTGGCCGGTAGAAAACATCGCTTCCACGTAAGGAATAATGGTTAACTCGCGCTCCAGTCCCTGACGGTGCGCACGCTGCAAACCGGCCAAATCCCCGGCAAACACCAGCATCGGCTGGCCCGCCATGTTGCCGTACTGTCGCGCTTTGGCATCAACATAGGGTTCGCCCATCATCTCGGGGGCGGCGGACGCCACGCCGGTAGCGAGGAACGCCACCACATTCAGGCGCTGCCAGGTGGCTAAATCATCACGTACGATCAGGGCGATTTTGGTATCAAACATCTGCAACAACTCTCCAATGACAACGAAAACCTCATCATCTAAGAGCAGGCGGGGAAGCGTATAGAACGTTTGTGCACTGACGTTGATAAGCGGCGGGCGTCATGCGATAGGCGCGCTGGAACCAACGGCCCAAATGACTTTGATCGGCAAATCCAACCTGCGCCGCCACCTGCACCGGCTCAATGCCCTGCGCCAGCAACGCGCGCGCGCTGCGCAAACGCAAACGCACCAGATAGGCATGCGGCGATTGGCCGAACGCCTGTTTGAACTGGCGCGTCAGGCGGAATCGATCAATGCCGGAAAGGCGCGACAGCTCATCCAGACCAATATCCTGCGCCATAAAATCGTGCAGATAGTCGCGCAACAGCTGCATCTGACGCATCGCTTCGCTGTGCTGCAGGCTGGGTTTGGTATCCAGATGGCGTGACAGCAGGGTGAGCAAATGATCGAGGCTTTGATCGCGCGCCAACCGCCCTTCGCCCTGATGCACGGCAAACCAGGCTTGCTGAATGGCGCTGGCTAACAGCGCATCGTCAGTCAACGTGTGGCGGAAAGCGCCTTCGATATTCGACACATCGCCCAATCCGCGACGCTGCATCATCTCCGCCACCCAACTCTGCGGCAAATAGAGCATCACGTAGGTGAAGCCCTCGGCGTCCGGCGCATGTCCGTCGTGTACCGCGCCCGGTTCAATCAAAATCGCCCGGCCCGGCGTGCTGGTGTGCAGCGAACGATGGCAGTTGAAACGTTGTAAACCTTGCTGCGTCACGCCCACCAGCAGTTCGTCGTGATCGTGCGGATCGTAAGCGTGTCCGCGAAAGTGCGCATTAACGCTTTCAATTCCAGTCTCATCGTCACGACGAAAATCAACCCAATCATTATTGGCTGGCATAGGCAATCTCTGGCAAAGACATTAGGCATAGCCTAGCAGCCGAAACCACAGATAATCCAGCGGTAACAGCAGCACCACGCTCAGCAGAAAAATCAGTGCGCACAGCTGCAAACCGGCCTTCGCCGGAACGTTGCCGAGTCCCATCGCCACCACCACCGGCGATGCCTGATACGGCAGCAGCGGCGTGGCGTAGGCAAACACTTGCAGCATAATCACAGTGAGCAGCGGAAAGCCGGAAGCATTCGCCAGCTCTTGCGCCATCGGCGTCACCATTGCCGGAACCCCGTTGGCGGTGAGCACAAAATTTAGCAACGACACCAGCGCATTGAGTACTGCGAAATTGCTGAAGGATGGGTGTTGGTGCAGCGGCAATACGCTAAGCAACGCGTTGGCGATCATCCGTCCCAAACCGGAATCCACCACCAATGTGGCGACGCCAAGGATTCCGGCAATGTAAATGCAGGTGCGGAAATTTACCCCGCTGGCAAAGTCCTCGCTGGTGATAAACCCTACGCGTGGCAGCAAACAGATACAGGCTGCCGCCAATCCCACCCACGCAGCCGGTAAGCCGTGCACGCTGTCGGTCATCCAAAGTAGTAAGGTGATCGCCAGCAGGCCAATCAAGCGCCACTCGCTGCGGCTCAGCGCGGTTAAGCTGTCGCGCTGATGGACCGCTTTGGGTTGAGCACGAAACAGAAAGAGCAGGCAACCTATCAATAACAATCCTTTAGCGATGCCCACCACCGGCATATGCAGCAACCACCACGGCAACCATTGCAGATGCAGCTGATACGCGCTTTCCGCCGCGCCGCTCAACACCAGATTCGGCACATTGGCGGGCAAAATACTGGCGGAGAGCTGGAACGTACCAAATCCCACCGCCAGCGCCAGGCCAATACTGCCTCGACTGCCCGCTTTGATTCCCGCGCGTTCGCCCATTGCCAGCACCACCGGCATGAGCAGCGCGATGCGTCCCATATTCGAGGGCATGACAAATGCCAGCAGATAAGTCAGCAGCACGGTTCCCGCAATCATACGCGGCCAGCTTTGGCTAAGCGGCACCACCAGCCAGTTCGCCCAGCGCTGCGCCAGACCAACTTTGCGGATCGCCGCGCCCAGCACAAACCCGCTGAGTACCAGCCAAAACGCCGACGAGGCAAAACCGCTGAATATGCTGCTGGCAGGAGCCAACTTTAGCAACATCGCCGCCGTGAAAAACAGCAAAGCGGTAACGTATTCCGGCAAACGCGCGCTGGCCCATAGCAAAATGGTGGTGCCCACCACCAACGCGGTGAGCCAGAAGTTGAGATCTGTGGTCATTGGTGAACTCCCTTTCTTTTCCAGGTCGCCATTTAGCGGCGAAACTACGAGTGGGTACGTTATCTCGCCAGCTGCGTGAGCCAGTGGATTAGCGCAGCGCTGCCCGGCTGGCTGAGCGAGCGCTGCGGCCAGGCGAGGAAATAGGGTTTGCTGAGCGGCAAGCTAAGCGGATCGACAACCACCAGCTCGCCGCGCGCCAGTTGGTTGGCAATCAAACGCCGCTGACCGAGCAGCAAGCCCGCGCCTGCCACGGCGGCATCAATCGCCAGCGAGGTAAGATTGAAACTGAACGACGGCTGCGGCGGCGCATCGTCAATGCCTTTGGCCTGAAACCAGCTGCGCCAGTCAGGTAAGAAACGCCCTTCGTTGCCCCAGTCGAGGTGAATCAGCGGCGCATGCTGCAACACTTCCATACCGGCAAAACGATGCAGTAGTGCCGGGCTCGCCACCGGCAACACCTCATCGAGAAACAGCAGCTGCTTGTCCAGCTGCGGATAGCGATCTTCGCCGAAACAGATGACGAAATCGGCCGGCGTGGCGTTGAAATCCACTTGCGTATGGGTGCCGTGCAGCGATAAATCAATTTCAGGACAGTGCGCGCGCCACTGCGCGATGTTCGGCAGCAGCCATTTTGAGGCCAGCGCCGGCAGCGAATAGAGCGTTAATCGCGGTGCCGACGCCGCATGGCGCAGGTTTTGCTGGCCGAGGTGCAGAATGTCGAACGCCTCAGTGACATAACGCAGATACTCTTTGCCCATCTCCGTCAGCATCACGCCGCTTTGTGTGCGCACAAACAGCGTGCTGCCCAATTGCTCTTCCAGTTGGCGAATTTGCTGGCTCACGGCGGCGGGCGTTAACGCCAGCTGCGCAGCCGCTTTCGCCAGGCTGCCCAGTTCCGCCGCCACTTTGAAGGATTGAATGACGCTGATTTTGGGCAAACGTGGTGATGGCGCGGGCATTAAGGTTTCCTTAGCAAGGTGTTAAATTTTTATCGTTACGTATTAACATATCAGCGAGTTACAGTCTTTACACACCTGTAACACATGAGAAGTAAAACTATGTCTGCCTTGATTCGTTTCGATCTGCATCCGCTGGCCGATGCCGACTGGCGTCGCACCTGCCGTGAGCAACTTAATCAGCACGGCGCTTTAGTTTTGCGTCAGTTCCTGCAGCCCGCTGCGCTGCAGGCCATCATTGCCGAAGGCGATGCGCAGCGCCATCTGGCGTATCACACCGCCAGCAAACACAACGTTTATCTGATGAAAAAAGATGAGGCCTTCAGCGCCGATCATCCGCGTAATCGCGATGTCATTAGCACCAAAGGCTGCATCACCGATGATGTGATTGCCGCCGATTCGCCGCTGCGCCAGCTCTACAACGATGAACTGTTCAAAAGCTTCCTGTGCGATGTGCTGGGTGAAGAGGCGCTCTATCCGTATGCCGATCCGCTTTCGTCGATCAATCTGCACTACGCGCCCGACGGCCAGGAACTGGGCTGGCATTTTGATAACTCGTCGTTCGCCATCACGCTGCTGGTGCAGAAACCGCGCGCCGGCGCCGTGTTCCAGTACGTGAAAGATCTGCGCGATGCTGATGCCGGTCAGATGAATTTCGACGGTGTGGCGGCGGTGCTGGATCAGCGCCAACCGGTAGAAGCGCTGGCGATTGATGCCGGGGATTTGGTGCTGTTCCGTGGGCGCAATTCGCTGCATCGCGTTACGCCAACCGAAGGCGATATCACCCGCATGCTGGCGGTGCTGGCGTATAACACCGAGCCAGGCATTGCCCTGTCGGAAACCGCCCGCATGACCTTTTACGGACGCTTATAAATCGATTAACGCCCGCCAGCCACGCACAAAAATCTGCTGGGTGCGAAAAGCCACCAGCGCGCGCCAGTCAGCGTCGGCGGGCCAGAATCCTTCCACCAGCTCCTGCTTAATCGCCCGCCCGCTTTCACTGGCTGGATCGCCTTGCAGATGCAGCCAGTGATCGTCGCGCACGCGGCGATGCATCTCCTCGCCAGGATAGGTGCCGCACTCCACCACCAGCGGCAAAATCTGCGTCTTCGGTAGCGACGTCAGCAGAAATTGCGACACATAGCCGGTAGCCGTGGCGGTCACGCCGGTTTCGCTGTCGCGCCCTGCGCCGGTGAACAGCAGCGTTAACCATTCTCCATAAATCTCCTTGCCCCAGTCATGTGCGGCAAAACGCTGCTCGGCAATCGACAGCAGCATCGGATGACCCCACGCGCCCGCGCCGGTGTGCAGATCGAAGCTGATGATGGTTTTGGCCTGCGACAAGTGATCGGCGATGATGGTTTGCAGCGTGCGGTACGACCAGCCTGGCTGTTGGCCGCCGAAGAAGAAACCGTCCGCCGCGCCATATTGCCCCGCTTCCACCACGCGTTTTATCGCCGGCCAACCGGCGCTGTTGAGCGCGTCAGCTAACAGCTTATCGGCGCGGGCACGTTCCCCGTGGTAAATGCCATGCCACGCGGCGTAAGCGGGATTGGCGGGTGTCGGCTGTGAAAAATCGATAAAGTGGCGATTGAGGTCGATGTTGTCTTCATTGACGCGGCGTAAATGCGCCGCGCCCCACGGATTGAGCAGATGCAGCATCACGATAGCAGTATCCGCGGGCAGCGCCGTGAGGTTGAAGGTATCCAGCCAGGCGATCTGGCAATCGGAGCCGTAATAGCCTTCTACGCCGTGCGTGCCGGAGATCACCAGCATCAGCCGTGATGCGTTGGCATCGCCGATTATCGCTACGTCAGTGAAAAGTTCCTCGCCCTGCGGACCGGGTAACGGATGCGCGTAGGACGTTAATGCGCCGTTTTGCCGTTTGACGGCGGCGAGAAAGCGGGCGCGTTGAGTTGGGTAGTGCGGTAAGTTCGTCATGATTTTTGAGTGAGTGTGGGTGCGGTTGGTGGGCAAGGTCGTCATCAATGGCGACCTTGCGTGCAGATGAATTTTACGGATAGACCTTGAATTTGAAGTACTTCTTCGCCAGTTGATCGTAAGTGCCGTTGCTGTGCAGTTCGGCCAGCGCGTTGTTGATCAACTTCAGATTGGCCGCATCGTCTTTACGCAATCCAATGCCCACGCCATTGCCCAGCACCTCTTTATCCACCAGCGTGGCACTGATGACATAGTCTTTGCCGGCTGGCGTGTTAAGAAAACCTTGTTCTGCCGAAACCGCATTGGCCAGACTGGCGTCGAGCCGTCCCGCCACCAAATCAGGATAGATCTCCATCTGATTAGGGTAAGAAACCACACTCACGCCCTTGGTTGCCCACTGCGCTTTGGCGTAGGTTTCCTGAATGGTGCCCTGCGCGACGCCGATTCTTTTGCCGCGCAGCGCGTTAATGTCTCCCGTTAGCGGCGCTTTGGCGGGTGTAAGCAATGCGCTCGGCGTGACGTAAAGCATGTCGCTGAAGGCGACCTGCTCGCGGCGTTTCTCCGTCATCGACATCGCCGAAAGAATCGCATCAAACTTTCTCGCCTGCAGCGCCGGAATGCTGCCATCAAAACCAATCTGCACCCATTGGCACGTCACTTTGGCCTGGGCGCAGATCGCGTTGCCGAGATCGATATCAAAGCCCTGCAAAGAACCGTCGCTGGCTTTGGATTCAAACGGTGGGAACGTCGGATCAACGCCGAAACGCAAGGTTTGCTGGGCAAATGAAGCGTGGCTAAACGCGCTCAGTGAAAGCAGTAAGGCAAAGGACAAACTTTTCTTCATTGTATCTCCGGCAGGTAGCTAAATTCACAACGTCATACAGAGTTAATAACATGGTGGACATGATCTCACTACAGAAATTACGGATTTAATGCAGAGGGAATACTTATTAAACAGAAGGGGTTAAGAAATTTTATCTTCGGCAGTAAGAGAATCTTAATGCCGAAGATGAACGTTATGCGGAAACAAACTTAGTTTGGATACACTTTATAACTTTGGTCACTGAAATAGTGTCACGCGCAAGCGTATTCATTCCATGTATCGCGGTAAATAATATTTCCTTCCGTGTACTTCCAGGTGATCGCCTCATAACGCAACTCTAATGTTTCAACATGAGTGTTGCTCTGACCATTTGGGGCAAGGTAAGGCGAAACCGTGGTGATTTTAACGTTATCCAAAATGATATTGAAATATTCGGACTCAATGCCTGATTCAAGAATCCGATACATCTTGATCGTAGCTTTTTTAAGTGTGCGCCCTTCACATACAGCGCGATAAAGAATTGGTGTTGTCTTGTCGAACTCTTTTACTATCACGATAGGTTGATGGACTCGCGTTGCGGTCAATTTTCCCCTATTTGGATCTACTGGGATGGTTATGCCGTGTGAAAATGATTTTAATTCGATAGAACCTAACCTCAGTGGGATTAAACAACTTCCAACAATAGGCGAGCCATTTTCATCTTCTAGCCATAAATGTGCGGGCGTCGACATACAATATCCTTATCTGTTAACAGTTTTTTAAACTTCATCATTTTATGTAACGAGCCACGATGACCAGCGCGAATATAAAGAAAACCGCAATAGGCCAAACTGGACTTCCTGGAAAAAAATGAGCCTGAAGTAATGCAAAGACAATGGTCAATATTGCCGGTCCGTATATCCATACTAACGACCTAACTAATGAACACATTGAGTCTTTTATAAATTTAATCATAGTTACCTAATCAACCGGGTAATGATATCTGCAATATTTTCTTCAGTTGCCCACTGAGCATCCAGGGCACTCGCGCGTTGCATTACGGGTTCAATTAGGAAATACATCATTTCCAGATTCTGTAAATAGAGCGCTGAATAATAGACGGGATATTGAGTTTGAAGGCGGTGCGCACTATCTGCTGCCCTCTGAACAATACCATACAAAGCTGCTGCTCCCACTACACCACCGGCTATTCGCCCTATCAGCGCGCTGATCTCCATACTCAGGTCTAATCCCATGCGAACGGCGCTGGCTGCCGCCATAGCAAAACCTGCGTTAGTCAGTGAACTTGCAGCAATATGAACATTAAGCGTCACAAGCTTTTTCTTTATGTATTCTAATTGCTGTGCAGTTTTATATTTTAGCAGTTCTTCAAAATATACTTTAAGCATCTCAAAGCCAATATCTCCATGCCTGAGAAGTCGGTAAACCCCATCCCGAAAACGGATATCTTCATTTTTTTGCCGCAGGCATACATCGTTATATTCATCAGTGAAACAGGACGTGTAAAACAACGCTCGGGTAGCACCAGCACCGATTGATTTGACCTATTCCGCCACCTGTTTTCCGACGGCATCAACGGCATTGTCAAGTTTCATTACGAGAATTTTATTTGCTTGAAGATAACTGATGACTTCACTGCTGTTAAACATAACTTTTGCATCCTATATCCTTATAGTAACTGTGGTCTACGATACTGATTATCAAATTTTAGATCCACCTATTACGTTAGGTCATTTCTATATAACAAGTGCGCATGTCATTCTTTTGTCATAACTCGCTCACGCTGATGTCAGAGCCGATTGCATATCCTGATGGCCTACCTTCAAATCAGGAGTATTAAGATGAAATCGAACAAACTCACCCTTGCAGCGGGCATGCTGCTGGCTATCGCAGGCGGATGCGATTGACGTGCGCCTTTTGTCGCAGCGAATGCCTGAACAGGCGGTAGCGGAACTGCAGCCGCTGGTGGCGGCTTTCAATCAGATACTGGGGGCGCCTTGAACGGAGTTATCAACAGTTGAGCCAGGTTTCTACTGATATGGCGCACGATCTGCGCACGCCGATTAGCACGCTGATCGGCCAAACTGAAGTGGCACTGAGTCAGACGCACAGCGTCGTAGATTATCTGGCGCTGCACGGCGAACTGCTCGCTGATCCGCAACTGCTGCAACGCGCGCTGGCCAATTTGATCGCCAACGCGCTGCGCTATGGCGACCAAAACTCAACCATTCGCGTGTTTAATCAGGACCATTCGTTGACAGTGGAAAACCACGGCCCGGCATTAAGTGAGGAACAGCAGGCGCGCATTTTTGATCGTTTCTGGCGCGCCGATAGCTCACGACATCAGGGCAGCAGCGGTTTGGGCTTATCGATTGTGCGCAGCATTATGCGTTTGCATCAGGGAAGTTGTGAGATGCATAGCGAGAAGGGTGTGAATCGCTTTACGTTGCGGTTTCCGTATTGATCTTGCGCGATAAATCGCGCCGCTACAGAAACGTGCGTCCATCCGTAGCGGCGCAATTTATTGCGCGAAATATTTAAATAAAGGTAAAAATCTCGTCACGTGGCAAACGTGATTTCGGCAGCGCGGCGTTGAAATCCGCATCGCTGCGATAACCCAGCGACACCAGCACCACGCTGGTAAAGCCCTTCTCACGCAGACCCAGCGCTTGATCCAGCGCGCGCTGATCGAAACCTTCCATCGGTGTGGCATCAATGCCCAACATCGCTGCGCCCAGCAACAATCCGCCCAACGCCAGATAAACCTGCTTTTCCATCCACTGCGGCACATCGCGTGATTCATAGCGATGCATATCGACATAGCTGCGACGCACCATGTCATTGTTCGCTTTGCTTTCCGGCCTGGCGTAACGGCCATCAGCATCTTCCTGATCAAGCACGTTCTGCAAATGCGCTTCATCCAGATCGGTGCGCATGCACAGCGCGATAACGTGCGAGGCATTGCGCACTTTCGGGCTGTTATAGGCAAAGGCGCCATCGGTGGATGCGGCGATTTGCTCGCGACCCGCTTCGGTTGACGCCACCACAAAATGCCACGGCTGCGAGTTCACCGAAGACGGGCTGTTGCGCAGCACGTTCAGCAGGGTTTCGATTTCATCCTGCGGCAGGCTTTTACCTTGTTCAAAGGCTTTTACAGTGTGACGACGAGCGACTGCATCATTGAGTGTCATGGCCTATTCCTTTTTCTTTGTAGCGCGATAAATCGCGCCGCTACACAAGTGTGCGGATATCCGTAGCAGCGCAATTTATTGCGCGTGGTTTGCATCATTTATTGCGTTAAGTTGGTTAAAACCCGCTCAGCACGATCTTACCGCGTGCGCGACCGCTCTCGATCAGCGCATGCGCCTTGCGCAAATTGGCGGCATTGATCATGCCGTGATGTTCGCCGGCGGTGGTTTGCAGCGTTTTGTCATCAATCAGCTGGCTCACGCGCTGCAGAATCTCATGTTGGCGCTGCATATCGGCGGTATGGAACAGCGAGCGCGTAAACATCAATTCCCAGTGCAGTGAAATCGCTTTGCGCTTCAGCGGCACCGCATCCAGCGTCTCGGGATCGTCGATCAACGCCAGCTTGCCCTGCGGCGCGAGCGCATCAATCAGCTGATCGTAATAGCTATCGGTATGCGTCAGCGAGGCGACATAGCGCACCTCTTTATGTCCAATCGCCGCCAGCTGTTCGCCCAGCGGTTGAGAATGATCAATCACATGGTGCGCACCGAGTGAACGCACCCAATCCGCCGTTTCCGGGCGGGAAGCGGTGCCGATCACCGTCAATTTGGTTAGCTTGCTGGCGAGTTGCGTCAATATGGAACCGACGCCGCCACCTGCGCCAATAATCAGCAGCGCGGCGTTGTCATCGGCTTGTACCTCAAGACGATCAAACAGCAGTTCCCACGCGGTCAGCGAGGTCAGCGGCAGCGCGGCGGCATCGGCGTCATTCAGTGAACGCGGTTTGTGCCCGGCGATGCGTTCATCCACCAGCCCATATTCGGCATAGCTGCCGGCGCGCGTGATATCACCAGCGTAAAACACCTCGTCGCCCGGCTGGAACAGCGTGACATCTGCGCCCACTGCTTCCACCACGCCTACCGCATCCCAACCGAGAATGCGCGGCTTATCGGTCGGCGCACCGGCGCGCACTTTGGTGTCCACCGGATTGACCGCAATGGCGTGAATTTTTACCAGCAGATCGCGCGCGCCTGGCGTTGGCTTATCAACCTCAAGCTCATACAGCGCATTTTCATCGGAAATCGGTAAACCGTTTTGGCTATAAACAATGGCTTTCATCAGGCAGATCCTTATTCATCAGCAGGTTTGGTGAAGTAAATTCAGCATAGCGGTCCACAGCGCAATGAAAAATGCCAGTTGCAGGTGAACACTTTCACTCTTAGAGTGAAAATCCCTGCTGACTACCACGATGAATAAGAAGATGATCCGACTGGAAGATGTCACTCTGTTTGTGCGTTCAGCCGCACTCGGCAGCTTTTCACGCGCGGCGCGCGAGGTGAATTTACTGCCCGGACAGGTCAGCGCGGCGATTCAGCGGCTGGAGCGGGAACTGGATCGCCGCTTGTTCGCCCGTTCCACCCGCAGCCTGCGCTTAACCGCCGAAGGGGAAAAGTATCTGCCCTTTGCGCAGGAGATGCTGGCGCTGATGCATGCCGGTGCCGACAGCTTGCAGAGCGATGAAGATGCGCTGAGCGGCGAGCTGAAAATCGCGCTGCCGTCGGATATTGGTCGCAATATTTTGCTGCCGTTGATCACTGACTTTTGCCGCGCGCATCCGGCGCTGGCAGTGCGGCTCTCCTTTTCCGACCAGATCAGCGATGTGTTCCGCGATCCGGTGGATATCGCCATTCGCTACGGCAAGCTGGAAGACAGCAGCTACGTGGCGTTGCCGCTGGCGGAGGACAATCGCCGCGTGATGGTGGCGTCGTCGGATTACCTTGATCGTCACGGTCGCCCGCAACAGCTGGAGGAGATCGCCCAGCACCATCATGGCCTGCTGTTTATGATGGGCGGCCACGTTTACGACAAATGGACCTTTCCGCAGGATGGCATGCGCCGCCAGATCACGGTGAAAAGCCGCATGCTGTGTGATGATGCCGAAGTCGCGCGGCGCTGGGCCATCGCCGGCATGGGTATCGCCTATAAATCGTGGATTGATGTGTGTGACGATGTGCTGGCCGGCAGGCTGGAACGCGTAATGCCGGAGATGCCGGGTGAAAGCACGCCGCTGCACCTTATCTGCCCTCATCGCAAACAGTTTTCCCCCGCGATCCGCGCGCTGCATGAGGTGCTACGCACGCCGCTGCGTGCGTTAACCGCGAAGCTCACCCAGCATGAGTAGCGTCGCGATTTATCGTGCAGCTTTGTCATTGAACCTTGCGCGCTGCGTTGTAATTACTATCACACAGGGGCCCGCATTTAGGTCGTTATGCTCGTCAGTTAAGACGTGAAAATCCTTAGTTACCGAGAGCTCACATTGTAGCGGCGCAATGCATTGCGCGATAAATCGCGCCGCTACGGAAGAAGCGGTGATTTGATACGGCGTTTAACTGAGCGGCATTACGCCATGAATGGCGACCTCATCACATCAACTTACCCTGGAAAATCGGCACGGATTCGAACAGATAGCCATCAAAGTCTGGCGCATCGGCATCGGATAACTCCAGCAATGTGTTCTTGACGTTTTCCAGGTGCTGCCACATCGCCTGCCAGGAACCCATCACATCCCGGCGTCGCAGCGCGGCCAGAATGGTTTGATGATCGCCCAGCCACTTCAGGCGATAGGCGCGGGTTTCATACTGCGGTCGCAGTTGCTGCCAGAGCGGGCTGGCTTCGTGATGACGCCAGACGCTGGTCACTGTATCGAGCAACATCTGATTTTGCGTCGCGCCTGCCAGTAGCAGATGAAATAACTTGTCGTTATCCTGGCTGCTGTCGTTGAGTGCAATGGCGCGCTGCTCCTGCTCCAGCGTGCGGCGCAGGTTTTCAATATCGGCTTTGGTGGCCATTTTGGCGGCGAAGGCCGCGATGTTGCTCTCCAGCAGCTGACGCGCCTGCAACATCTCGAACGGGCCGACATCGCTGCGGAAAAAGGCCTCTTCCGCATCCTCACTTTCCGAAGGAATGCGCATCACGTAAACGCCAGAACTTTGACGAATATCCACCGTGCCTTCCAGCTCCAGCATTAGCAACGCTTCACGCACAATGGTGCGGCTCACGCCCCAGGTTTCGGCCAACTGCCGCTCTGGCGGCAGTCGTGATCCAACCGGATAATGACCATCAAGGATTTGCTGACGCAGATGCTGACCAATTTCCTGATACTGCTTTTTCTCTTGTGGCGCTTCGGCTTTTTCCACGCTCTCACCCTTTTGCATCATGGTGCATTCGGCCCGGCCGCGTCCTGTGCGAGCCGGAGCCTGACTGCTATCTGGGCGCTAGTGTACCAAAGCCAGTGCCTGATCGAGTACCTTTGCACCATTCAACGTGCCGTAAGCCACGCTATCGATCACCGCAATCGGCAGTTGATAGCTGTCGGTCAGCTTTTTATTCTCCTCCAGCTTAAAGCGCACCTGCGGTCCCAACAGCACCACCACCACGTCCTGACCGTAGTTTTGTAACTCTTCACGCAGGTTTTGTTCCGGAATGGCGTAGATCTGGTACTCAAGACCGCGTGCTACCGCCTCTTTCTCAATGCGGGTGACTAACATCGAAGTCGACATGCCTGCCGCGCAGGCCAGAATAATACGTTTCATCGGTTGTCCTTATTTGGCTTCATCGTCAATGTTGAGGGTCAATTGCTGGGTGTCGCGCAATTGACGGAACCAGTGCGCGGATTTCTTCATCCGCCGCTGCCGCTGGTTGTCGAGGTCGATCTCGATCAGTCCGTAGCGGTTTTTGAAGGCGTTCATTGGTGAAACGTTGTCGGTGAACGCCCACAGCATGTAGCCCTGACAGTTGCTGCCCGCTTCACGCGCACGCACCGCCTGGTAGAGATGTTCAGCAATAAAGTTGATGCGGTAGTCGTCCTGAATTTCGCCCTGCGCATCCTTAAACTGCGCTTCATTCTCGATGCCCATGCCGCTCTCGGCCACAAACCACGGCAGATTGCCGTACTCCTCTTTCATGCGCTGCGCCATGTCGAAAACAATGCGTGGCTGAATCTCCCAGCCGCGCGAGCTGTTCATGCGGCGGCCTGGCAACTCAAAATGTTCGTAGTAAAAAGCGGGATGGAATGGCGTCTCTGGGTGCCAGGCGCGTGAAGGCGCTTTAACACGATGCGGATAGTAAAGATTGAGCCCCACTTCATCGACGGTGTTGGCGGCGATGATCGCCAGCTCTTCCTCGGTGACATCCCACTGCACCTCATGTTTATCCAGCAGTTGCAGCAGTTCCGCTGGATAGACGCCTTTGATTGCCGGATCGAGAAACACCCGGTTGTAAAACAGATCGTAGATTTTTGCGGCTTTAACATCGTGCGCCGCCGAAGAGCGCGGATAGGTCACTTCCGGATTGAGAATGGTGCCCACCGTGCCGGCATAACCCTGCTGACGGAACAGCTTAACCACCTTCGCCGTGGCGAGATTTTTATGGTGATTCCACTGCATCCACTTATGGGTGTTCTGCTCATACGGCCAGCGCAGCGCATCAAGATAGACGCGCGTCTGCACCACAATCGGCTCATTGAAAACAAACCAGCGCGTCACTTTTCCGGCGTAGCGGGCAAACACCTTCTCGGCATAGCGAGTAAAAAGCTCAACCACATTTTTTGATTGCCAGCCGCCGTACTCTTCCAGCAACTGCAGCGGCAGTTCGTAATGTTCGAGACACAACATCAGTTCAATGCCCTGTCGCTGCATCTCATCAATCAACTGGTCGTAATAGGCCGCGTACTCCTCATCAACCACCGCGTTTTCATAATCGGTGAGAAAACGCGACCAGTTGATCGAGGTGCGATAGTGCGTCAGCCCCGCCGCTTTCATCAGCGCCACGTCTTCGCGGAAGCGGTTGATAAAATCTGTCGCCACCGCCGGTCCATAGCCGTTATGCCAGACGTGGCGATCCTGCTGATACCAGGCATCCAGATACGAATCCTGGCCGGCTTTTTTGCCGCTCCAGCCTTCGGTTTGCCAGGCCGATGCCGCCGCGCCGAGAATAAAACCCTGCGGCAGCGCAATGGTGTGCTTACTCATAGATCCTCCTTAATTTTGTGCCAGTTCGGCCTGCAGATTTTTTGCTTCCGCCGCTTCGGCGCGACGCGCGGCCACTTTGACAAAAGG
Organism: Pantoea endophytica; assembly: GCF_002858935.1. Taxonomy (GTDB): domain Bacteria; phylum Pseudomonadota; class Gammaproteobacteria; order Enterobacterales; family Enterobacteriaceae; genus Pantoea; species Pantoea leporis. Next base: position 849,959 of record NZ_PJRT01000005.1, read on the forward strand.
CAGATAAATCAACACCGAAACTACGATGCAGATGATTTGCGTCACCACCGCGCCCATCGAACCGGCGGTAGAAAGCCACGCATTGATGATCGGCGGCGTAGTCCAGGGAACCATCACCACCGCTTTGCCGGCAAAGCCCATCACCGTGGCGAAATAGCCAATCGAACCGGTTACCAGCGGGGTGATGATGAAGGGAATGGCAAGAATGGGGTTGAGCATGATCGGCATACCAAAAATCACCGGCTCATTGATGTTGAATAAGCCAGGTCCAAACGACAGTTTGGCGATTTCACGCATCTCTTTGCGTTTGGTGGCAATCATCACGGCGGTTAACAGCCCGATAGTCAGGCCGGAACCGCCGATGCTCATGTACACGTCCCAGAATGGCATGGTGATGATGTTTGGCGCTTCCTTACCCTGCTCGAAGGCGTTCATGTTGACCAGAATCGCCCCCAGCAGCAGCGGCTCACGAATCGGTTTCACCATCTGGTTGCCATGAATACCAATCACCCAGAACAGCTGGGCAACAAACATCAGCAGCAGAATGCCCCACAAGCTCTGCACCACCGATTCCAGCGGCTGCTGCACCACTTTGTACACTGCGTCGTACAGGTACATGCCGGTGATCTGATGGAAGATAAAGCCAAAGGTGGCGACCAGCGTGACGGTGATGATCGACGGAATCAGCGCAGAAAATGACGCGGCAACGTTCGGCGGCACGGTATCCGGCATTTTGATTTTCAGCCGTTCAACCTGCTCCAGCCGGCAGTAAATCTCCACCGACAGAATGGCGATAAACATGCCGAGGAACAGACTTTTGGTATCGGAGAACTGTTTTGCCAGCACATCGGTTACCACGTGCATCTGGCCATCCACCAGCATTTGCAGCGTGGTGGGCGTCACCGAGATGAAGCAGATGATCGCCAGCAGGCCGGGAAACAGCGTTTTAATGCCGTTGATGCGGCCCAGTTCGATACCAATCAGAAACACCGCACCGATATTCAGAAAGCTCAGCGTGGCGTAGTTAATGCTGCTGGTGATCGGTTTCAGATCGGCGAGAAACGACAGCGCAGAGAAACTGGCGAGGCCATTTTTCGGATCCAGCACCATGTTGGAAATCAGCACCGAAAACGCGCCGACGATGATCACCGGCATCAGCGTAATAAACGAGGCTTTGATCGCCATAATGTAGCGGTAGCTGTTGAATCGCGTGGCAAAGCTACCCAGTGAATCGATAAGACGTTCCTGTAGAGACATTGGTCAACCCTCAGCGGTTTTAGGTGTTATGCATCAGCTTGATGGTTCGTGGCATACCAAAATGGCGATATTCGCCGTTAATTTCTGTGATCATGCTCGCGGAACTCATTTTTGGTATTCCGGTAGCATCGTTATTACCAATTTGGCATACCAATAAGTGAGGCGGATATGGATTTTGAACAAACGATGATGGAGTTGCTGATTAATGCCGGTGAGGCGCGATCGCAAGCCATGATGGCGATTCAGCAGGCGCGTAAAGCTGACTGGCACGGTGCCGATGAGGCTTTAGCAGCATCCGACGAGGCCGCAAAAGCCGCGCATAAAATCCAGACCGCGTTAATTGGTGCCGATGAAGGCAGCGGTAAAGTACCGGTCACGCTGATTTTGGTGCATGCGCAGGATCATCTGATGACGGCGATGCTGTGCCGCGATTTGGCGGGCGAGTTGGTGCTGTTAAGGAAGGAGTTGCATGGGGAGTAAGGATGCAGCAAGGATGAATAGTTAAACCATTCTGGAAGAATGCAGCTTCAGGCGATATAACATTGGTTCACTTCCGCCATCGCAGAGGAACCTATGGCGCTGTCACATGAACTGATTCTTATCTACACCACCTATTTCGTCGCTACCGCCAGTCCCGGCCCGAGCAATATGGCGATTATGGGCACGGCGATGAAACAGGGACGCGGCGCGGCGCTGGCATTAGCGAGCGGCGTGATTGGCGGTTCAATGATGTGGGCGCTGCTGGCGGCTTGCGGGGTTCTCACCGTGCTGGCCACCTTTGCGCAACTGCTGGTTGTGCTAAAGATTGGCGGCGGATTGTATCTGCTGTGGCTGGCGTTTAAGGCGGGGAAATCGGCGCTGCGTCGGCCAGATGCCAGTGAATTCGCACCGGTCAGCGAAAAAGCGCGCTTCGGCAGAATGTTTCGTCAGGGCATTTTGATGCACGTCGGCAATCCTAAAGCGATTTTGACGTGGGTGGCGATCATGTCGGTGGCGTTAAAACCGGGTGCGGCGGCATCAACCTTGCCGATGATTATTGCAGGCTGCGCGGCAATTTGTGTGCTGGTGTTTGGCGGTTACGCGCTGCTGTTTTCCACCGCGGTGATGGCGGCTTTCTATCGCCGTATCCGTCGTGGGCTGGATGCGCTGCTGGCTTGCTGCTTCACAGTTGCGGGATTGAAACTGGTGTTTAGCCGGAGTTGATGTAGCGAGGTCGCCATGAATGGCGACCTGAAAAAACCATACTGGTGCGCATTTGTGCGCACCCATACATCAGGAATTATTCGGCGGCGTGGCGTCGGTTTCACTGAACGCGGGCTTCTGGCGCGTTACAGAATAGACCACGTTTTTCGGGCTGTTCGGATCGGTGGTGACATCCACGGACGCGATGGTCACTTTGCCAAAACCAAACAGCGTCTGCACGTAACCACCAATCTGGTGTTTACCTGGCGCAACACGAATTTCTCGTTTTTCACCCTTCTTCAGCAACCCCGCATCCTGACCATCTACCGTCACATAGACAGAAGAACCGTCATCGGTACGCGTCACCAGGTGCGAAACGTTAATCACCGTTGGGCCGGTCTCGAATGGAGAAGGCGAATCATTATTGTCGATTGGCGCGCCGGTTGCAGGCTGAGCGGCGGATGCGTCCGCAGTCGCAGTGCTGTCATGAGATGTACCAGTAACGGCGGCAAGGCGGGCGCAGCCGGTGAGCATGATTGTTGCCATCAAAGTGGCTAAAGTGAAGCGCGATAACATCGTGACGAAAAACCCCTGCTAAATGAGAAGCGCGTATTTTAACGTGCCTTGCAGAGTGATGACAGTCACACAAATACAGTATTTTCCGAAAACCGCTTAATAAATACCCGGCTGAAAGCGCGTCGCACGGAATGCGAAACGAAACGGCGGCCACGCAGGCCGCCGGAGGGAATTACCAGCTGTAGCTGACGGAAGCCACAATGGTGCGACCGCTGCCGTAGAAGCAGGCGCTTTCATTACTGCATGACGCCACGTAGTGCTTATCCGCGATGTTGTTGACGTTCAGCTGCAGCGTGGTGCCGCGCAGCGAGTTCGCCGCTTCGCCCAGCTCATACTTCGCCATCGCATCATACAGGGTGTAGTGCGGTACTTTATCGACGCCAATTTCATCCGCTGGCGCGGTGCCGGTATAACGCACGCCGCTGCCCAGCGTAAAGCCGCTCAGCACGCCATCGAGGAAGGTATAGCTGCCCCACGCCGACGCCGCATGACGCGGAATGCTCGACGGTGAATGGCCGATGCGCTGCGTGATACTGCTCTCTTTGGTCACCGCATCGGTGTAGGTATAGGCCGCTAACAGTTTGATCTCTGGCGTGATCTGCGCATGCGCTTCGGTTTCGATGCCCTTCGAACGCACTTTACCAATCTGCTCGTTATAACCGGTCACGCTGTTATAAGCGGTGATGTTTTTCTGCGTGATATCAAACGCTGACACGGTAAACACCGCATCCCAACCTACCGGCTGATACTTCACGCCCACTTCGGTCTGTTCGCCTGTGGTCGGTTTGAACGGATCGGTGCCTGGCGCGCCGCTGTTGAGGTTTGGCTCGAACGAGGTGCTGTAGCTGACGTACGGTGAAATGCCGTTATCAAACGCATACAGCAGACCCGCGCGGCCAGTGAACTTGTTGTCATTCTGCTGGGTTTCACTGTCGTCGGTGCGATCCTGCGTGCGCACTTCGCTCCAGTCGTGACGTCCGGAGAGCAGCAGGTTCCACTGATTCCACTCCAGCTGATCCTGCAGATAAACGCCCACCTGATCGAGCTTCTTGCGCGTGCTGGTAGTGAGCGTCAAATCGCTCTCGTTGATGCTGATCCGTGTCGGATTCGCCCAGTCGAGGATGTACTGATCGCCGCTGTCACGCCACAGTTTGTTATCCACGTCGCTCCACTTGTAATCCAGCCCGCCGAGAACGGTATGCGCGATGTTGCCGGTTTCAAAGGTGGCTTTCAGCTGGTTATCAAGACCCAACTCTTTCGACTTGATCTTGTCATGCTGCGGACGACGGTTGATCGAGTGATCGTTATCCGCATCAAAGGTATACACCAGATATTTGTACGATTCGTCCATGTTGCTGTAGCGCAGATTCTGCGTGAAGCTGACGTTATCGCTTAAATTGTGCTCGAAGATATAGCCGATCGAAGTCTGTTCGCGCTTGGCTTCGTTGAAGCTCGGATCGCTGACGTTGAAATCGTAAGGTATAAAGCCCGCGCTGCTCTCTTTCAACGTACCGCTGGCCGGCAGGAAGTTACGGTATCCCGCTTTCGGCTCGTTCTGATACATCGTCAGCAGCGTTAAGCTGGTGTCCGCGTTCGGCAGCCAGGTTATCGCTGGCGCAATCGCCATGCGCTGCTGTTTGTTGTCCTTAACGAACTCATGTTTGCTGCTGGCAATACCGTTCAGGCGGTAGAACAGCGTGTTGTCATCATTCAGCTTGCCGCCAAAATCAAACGCTGCTTCACCCAAATGCTGGTTGCCGGTGCTGAGCTGCACTTTGTGAATGCTCTGCGCAGTTGGGCGCTTGCTGGTCATGGCCACGATACCGCCCGGATTCACCTGGCCGTACAGCACAGAAGCTGGGCCGTGGATCATCTCTACGCGCTCCAGCAACCAGGGATCGATCTGCCCCGCTGCGCCCGCCTGGCCGGATAAACCGTAGCTCAGGCCATCGAGGAATTTCGGCGCATAGCGGAAACCGCGCGCGATGATCTCATCATTACGGTTGGAGTTACCGCGATAGTTGGTCAACACGCCGCTGCTGTAGCTCAGCGCATCGGCGACGGAGGCCGCAGCCTGATCGTCCATCTGCTCGCGGGTAATGACCGAAATGGATTGCGGGGTTTTGCGCAGCGGCGTCGCGGTTTTGGTGCCTGCCGCGCTCTCTTTCGCCACGTAGCCCTGCAGCGGCGAAGTCACGCTTTCACGCGTGTCGGCGTTGACGGTTAGGGTCTCTTCGGCAGCCACACTGAAGGCGGCTGGTGTCACCAACAAAATTGAGGCCAGAGAAAGGTACAGAGGATTGAATCTGAACTGCCGTGCCACAGCAGGTATTGCTGAATTTTTAGCGTTAACGGACATAGTTGCCATCTCTATTTCAAACTGCCTTGTAGATGAAATAATCCGTTCAGTCGCCCTCGCCCAACGACAAGGGCTGTAACGGATTGAAATATTAGTCTCTTGCGTTATTGACGGTCCTAATTTCCCTGCGTGACGTCCTTCACAAAATAATCCACTGAAATTACGAAGGTTTATCAGGCACGAAAAATCATATTGCAAATGTAAATCGTTATCAATAGCATTTGCATTAGCTTTGGTTAAGTAAAGACAGTGAACAAAATGTGGAGATGGGTTGCAGGATGTTTCAAACAAGCGCAGAAAATACAACGCAGACTTGGTTGCCCGCCGGAACAGTTGCGCAATGGTTGCAGCAGGCCGAAATAGGAAGCGAAAGCTGGTGGCAGCGGCTATATGCGGTCGGTACGCCGCTGGTGGAGCGTGACGAAAGCGGTCAAACGACCATGCACTTCTTCTGGCGCGATCCCGAAGGACATTCCGCACGTTCTTCCACTGAACGGGTTTATATCGATATTAACGGCGTCACCGATCACCACAGCGAAGCGCCAGAAAGTCTGGTGCGCGTCGGCGACAGCAACGTCTGGCATTGGTCGACTGCCATTGAATCTGACTGGCGCGGCAGTTATAGCCTGATCCCCGCCACCGCGCAGCAGTTACCGCCGCTGTTTTGTGGCGATGATGCCGACTGCCGCGCGCTGCAGCGTAAGTGGTGGATCTCGCTGATGCCGCTGGCGATCCCCGACAAATTCAATCCCACGCCGCCGTTTCTCAGCAGCCGCCGTTTTGCGCTGAGCAACGCGCACATGCCGGATGCGCCGGATCAATCGGCCTGGCGCGCGCTGGATGCCGGCATGGCGGAAACCTGGCCGGATACGCTGCAAACCCTGCAGTGGCACAGCGCGTTGCTCAACGTCACGCGCAACGTCTGGCTTTATAGCACCGGAACAACCGCTCAGCCCGAACAGCGTCCGCTGGCGATTCTGCTCGATGGACAAAACTGGGTGTACGGTCAACCAATTTTCAGCGCGCTGGATCAGGTCACCGCCGATGGCGCACTGCCGCCCGCCTGCTGGCTGTTTATCGATGTCATCGACAGCCAGCACCGCGAAGCCGAACTGCCGTGCAATGAAACCTTCTGGCAGGCGGTGCAGCAGGAACTGTTGCCGCTGGCACGCCAGCACGCGGCCTTTAGTAGCGACGCTGACCGCACGCTGGTGGCCGGGCAAAGCTATGGCGGACTCGCCGCGCTCTATGCCGGATTGCACTGGCCGCAGCGTTTTGGCCGCATTCTTACGCAATCCGGCTCCTTCTGGTGGCCGCATCTGCAATACATCCGCGACTACGCCAATCGCGAGCAGCACGCACCCGGCTTGCTACTCGAGCGGCTGCAACAGGGCGATTTACCGCCGGGCAAGCTGAAGATTTTCCAGGAAGTGGGCGATCGCGAGGCGGACATGGTGTACGTCAACCAACAGATCGCCCCGGCGCTACAGGCCGCAGGCCATGAATTACATTTTCGCCGCTTCGCCGGAGGGCACGATGCGTTGTGCTGGCGTGGCGGTTTGATCGACGGCTGCCGCTGGCTGCTGGCCGATTTTCTCTCCCCTACATCAACCTCTGAAGGTAACCACCATGTCTGAACAACAGAATCCGTTTGATAACGACGCGCTCGATTTTCTGGTGCTACTTAACACGCGCCAGCAGTACAGCCTGTGGCCGGCTTTTGCCCCGGTTCCGGCAGGTTGGCACATCGTGGCGGGACCGCTGACGCGCAGCGCCGCCATTGAGTTTATCGAAGCAAACTGGCACGACATGCGGCCAGCGACGCAACAGACGTCGTCTACCGCGCATTAAATTTTTTTAACTTTCTCTTTTTTAAATTGTTTTTCTCGACAGGAATTGTCCTTTGGCAACGTTCAACCAACCTTATCCGTTAGTCGCGGCGCAGCCCGGCATCTGGATCGCTGACAGCATTGCGCAGCAGCGCAATCAATTTACCGTGGCGCACTACAGCGTGCTGCACGGCGACATCAATCGCGCGGCGCTGGACAGCGCCATTCAGCAGGCAATGGCGGAAGCCGATACCGTGCAGGCGCGCTTCGGCCTGGATGAGCAGGGCAATCCGGCGCAGTGGTTTGGTGCACAAGCGCCGGTCGCGCCGGAATGGCATGATTTCAGCCAGCGCGGCGATGCCAGCAGCCATGCGCACAAACTGATGCAGGCCGATCTCGCTGCCGATCTGCCCGCCGACGGCGACAAACCGCTCTATCGTCACGCGCTGATGCGCATCGGCGACGGCAGCTGGCTGTGGTATCAGCGCTATCACCATTTGCTGGTGGATGGCTTCAGCTTTGAAGCGTTAACTCAACGCGTCGCAGCGATCTACGCCGCCCTTTGCGCCGGCGAAGCGCCCGCGCCCTCGCCGTTTACCCCGTTCACCACGGTGATTGACGAGATTCAGCAGTGGCAGGATTCGCCAGCTTTTGCCCGCTCCGCCAGCCACTGGCAAAGTTACGCGGCGGATTTGCCGGAAACCCTGACGCTTGCCAGTGAAAACGTCAGCGATCCCGGCGATCGCCCGATCAGCTGTCAGGTAACGCTGCCGCAACTGACCACGCTGCGTCAGCAGCATCCACTCGCCGACAGCAGCGAAGGCGATATCGTCAGCGCGCTGTTGGTGGCCTATCTGGCGCGCTTAAGTAATTGCCAACGTTTGTCGATTGGCTTCCCGTTTATGCGCCGCATGGGTTCGGCTGCGATTTCTGCCCTCGGCCCGGTGGTCAACGTGTTGCCGCTGATTTTCAGCGTCAGCGATGAGATGACCTTGCCGATGCTGGTGCAGCAGGTGCAAGGCGAAATCCGCAAAGCGCGCCGCCATCAGCGTTATGAGGCGGAACAGCTGCGCCGCGATCTTGGTCTGGTCGGCAGCAGCCAGGCGCTGTATGGTCCGGTGATTAACGTCAAGGTTTACCACGACGATCTGCAGTTCGATGGCCATGCAGCTCCAACGCACACGCTGGCGATGGGCCCGGTCGACGATCTCGAGTTTGAAGTCGGCTTCCTCGCTGGCGCATTGCAGCTGACGCTGGTGGCAAACCCGCGCCGCTACGAGGCAAAAACGCTACAACGTCACGCCGAGCGCATCAGCCACGTGCTCACGCAATTTGCGGCGGATGCCAACACGCAAATCGGCGCGCTGTCACTGCTGGCGCCCCAGGAACTGATCGATCTGCAACGCTGGTCGACCGGACCAACCATCGTGCCGCCCGTCGCCACTCACACCATCGTCGATATCCTGCTGCAAGCCGCTGAGCACTACGGCGAGCAAACCGCGGTGGTGTGCGGCGCGCGCAGCCTGAGCTATCGCCAGTTAGCCGATCGCGCGATGCAACTGGCGCATCTGTTGATCGCGCGCGGCCTGCAGGCTGACGATGTGGTGGCGATTGGCATTCCGCGTTCGGTGGATTCACTGGTAGCGATGTTCGGCGTGCTGGCGAGCGGCGCGGCCTATATGCCGCTCGATCTCGACTATCCGCGCGAACGCCTGGCGCTGATGTGCGATGACGCGCTGCCGAAGCTGCTGCTGACGCACTCCAGCACGCTGGCGCAAATGCCGGAGCTGCCAAATCTGCTGATTGATCAGATTGCGTTGAGCACCCTTTCTACCGCACGACCCGATACCCCACTGTGCGGCGACGATCTGGCCTACATGATCTACACCTCAGGATCGACCGGCCGCCCGAAAGGCGTGATGAGCACTCATCAAGGTTTGCTCAATCTGTTCCTTTCGCACCGCGAGCATCTGTTTGGCCCGGCGATTGCGCGCTTTAGCGCCAGCAGCCTGCGCCGCATGCGCGCCGGTCACACCGCTTCCTTCTCGTTCGATTCTTCATGGGAACCGCTGTTCTGCATGCTGATGGGCTGCGAGCTGAATATCTTCGACGAAGAGCTGCGCCGCGATGCGTGGGGCCTGATTCAGCAGATGAACGCGGTGCCGGTTGATTTGCTGGATATCACGCCGTCATTCTTTTCGCAGATGATCGACAGCGGCCTGCTGGAAGCCGATAACCATCGTCCCTCTTTCGTGATGATTGGCGGTGAAGCGGCCACGCCAACGCTGTGGAAGCTGATGCAGCAACAGCAGCAGATGGAGATCCACAACTATTACGGCCCATCGGAATACACCATCGATACGCTCGGTGCCAGCGTCATGGCGTCACCGCAGCCGGTGATTGGTCGTCCGGTGGGCAACAGCGAAGTCTATTTGCTGGATAACCAGTTGCGTCAGGTGCCGATTGGCTGCGCTGGCGAGCTGTATATCGCCGGAACCGGCATCGCGCGCGGTTATCTGCGTCGTCCCGATCTCACCAGCGGACGCTTTGTCGCTAATCCCTTCCGCGACGGCGATGTGATGTACCGCAGCGGCGACCTGATGCGCTGGCGTCAGGATGGACAGCTGGCGTTTATTGGCCGTACCGATCACCAGATTAAAGTGCGCGGTTTCCGCGTCGAACTTGGTGAAGTGGAAAACGCGCTGGTGGCGCTGCCGGAAGTCAGTACCGCCGTGGTGATCGCCGAAGTAATGGGCGCCACGCATCGCCTGATTGGTTACTGCTCGGTGCAGGATGATGCGCTGCGCGCCGATGCCGATCTCAACGCCCGTTTGCTGGCGCAACTGGCCACGCAGCTGCCGGATTACATGGTGCCTGCGGTGCTGATGGTGATGGACGAATTGCCGCTCAACGTTAACGGCAAGATTGATCGTCAGGCGCTGCCGAAGCCGCAACAGGCGCAGCAAAGTCAAAGTCGTGCCGCCAGCACGCCGCAGGAGCAGCTGATTTGCCACGCGATTGGCAGCCTGCTGGGGCTGGAGAGCGTTGGCGCGGAAGATGATTTCTTCGCGCTCGGCGGCGACAGCATCTCAGCGATGGGGCTCAGCACCGCCGCCCGTCGCGCTGGCTATCTGTTGCGTCCACGCGAAATCTTTGCCGAACGTACCGCCGCCCGCATGGCGCGGGGTTTGCAGCCGCTGGCACAACACCACACCGGCGCGCGCGTGGCGCAACAGGGCGAGATTGGCGGCTTGCCGATTCTGCACTGGTTCAACGCCCAGGCGGGCATCAATGCGCGCTTTGCTCACGGCGTGCTGCTGTCGGTGCCGCCGCAGTTGCAGCTCGTTCAGTTGGAACAACTGATCGATCAGCTGGCGCAGGCGCATCCGGCGCTCAACGCCTTTACGCGTGGCGATCAGCTGATTGTCGGCGAATCGCTGACGACGCGCCCTGCCCGCGTGCGTGCGCTGGAGGTGCAGGACCGCGACCAAGCAGCGGAACGGGCGTTCCGCCAGGATGCTGAGGCGCTCGACCCGGCTAACGGCGCGCTGCTGCACGCCACGCTGCTGCAGCAAGATAGCGCCAGCTGTGGGCTGGTGTTAACGCTGCATCACCTGATTGTCGATGGCGTCTCGTGGCGCGTATTGCTGGAAGAACTGCAACAGGCCGGTGACGCGCTGCTCAATAACACGCCGCTGGTGATCCCCGCCGAGGAAACCTCGCTGCACGACTGGTCTGCCGCGCTGCTGGCGAACCTTGCGGCGCGCGCCAGCGAGTTACCGTTCTGGCAGCAGATGCTGGCCGAGCCGCTGCCGCTTGTCGGTCAACGGGCGATTCAGTCCGGCGATCGCCAACAGCATCAACGCACGCTGCTGGATGCATCAACCACGCACGCGCTGCTCAACACGTTGCCGCAGTACTATCGCGCCACCAGCGAAGAGCTGCTGCTGACCTTGTTGACCCTCGCTCTGCGCCAGCTCAACGGCAGCGCACAGCAGCGCGTCACGCTGGAATCGCATGGCCGTGCCGAACTACATGCGCAGCAGGATCTGGCGCGCACCGTCGGCTGGCTGACGGCAGAATACCCTTTACTGCTGCCGTTGCCAGAAAATCCTCATGCGCCGCTCAATGAGTGCGTACGCGCGGTGAAAGCGGTACTGCGTGCGGTGCCGGATCGCGGTATTGGCTACGGGCAGCTGCGCTGGCTCGATGCACATCGCGGCGTGACGCTGGAAAAATTGGCAGCACAACACGCGCCGCAGGTGCTGTTTAACTACCTCGGGCGCTTTACACCGCGCAGCGGTGACTGGACGCCACAGCGCACCGCGCAACAGTTCCGTGACACTTTCGCGGTATTGCAGGATGACGCGCTACCGCTGCAGCACGCGTTGGAACTCAACGTCTTCGTTGAGGAGCAGCCACATGCGGCGCAGCTGGCGCTGAACTGGAGCTGGGCGGACGGCGTGCTCAACGCCGAAGCGATTGCCGATTTACATCAGGCAATGGCGGCTACCGCGCAGGCGCTGATCGCGCTGGCCCAACAGCAACCGCAGCACGCCGCCCACACGCTGGTGGCCGCAGAGGTGGCGCTGGAAGGCGTTGATGACGCGCTGCTGCAACAGCTGCATGCGCGTCACGGTGCGTTTAGCCATGCGCTGCCGTTGTTACCGCTGCAAAAAGGTTTGCTGTTCCACGCGCAAACCACCACGCAGCAAGGCAGCTATAACTCACTAACCCGCATGACGCTGAGCGGCGACATCAGCGCCGCAGCGGTACAAACCGCGCTCGACGCGGTGTTACAGCGTCATCCGCAGCTGGCGGCGCGCTTCGACGCCGAACTCAGCCTGCAACCGCTGCAGCTGATACCGGAAGGCGAATTGCACTGGCCGCTGACGCTGCTTCAGTTGGGCGAGGAAGAGGACATTCAGGCGTTGGAACATCAGGCGCTGGCGCAGGATCTGTTTAGCCAGCCAATCATGCTGCACGCCACGCTGATCGCCCATCGCGATGGCGCACGCTGGACGCTGCTGCTCAACGCGCATCACTTGGTGGTGGATGGTTGGTCAACGCCGGTGATCCTCAACGATCTGCTCAGCGCGCTGCGCCAGCAGATCTTGCCCGCGCACAGCAGCAGCTACGCCGACATCGTGCGTCAGCTCAGCCAGCGCGACAGCCATGAAGCGCGTCAGCAGTGGCAAGCTTGCCTGAAAGACGTGCGTCCGACGCTGCTTTATCCGCAGGCCGCCGACAGCGCGGTCAACGAAAAGCGCATTACGCTGGATGCCACGCTGGAGCGGGAACTCTATGCGCTATGCCGGGCGCGCGGCTTAACCCTGAACACCGTGATGCAGGGATTGTGGGGCTTGCTGCTGTCGGTCGCCAGCGGCCAGCAAGACGTGGTGTTTGGTGCGCCGGTTTCTGGCCGTTTTGGTCAGATTGACGGTATCGATCAGCACGTTGGCCTGTTCAGCAACACGCTGCCGGTGCGGGTGCGTTTCGATCATCAACGTCCGTTACTGGCGCAGCTCGCCGATCATCAGGCGCAGCAAATCCAGCTGATTGAGCAGGATTGCCTCGGCCTCGCCGAGATTCAGCAGTTGGTCGGCGCCGGTACGCTGTTCGATACCTTGCTGGTGGTGGAGAACTATCCGGACAACCAAACGCTGCTGGATGCCAAAGCCGCGGTACGCTGCGAAGCGATCCATAATCGCGGTTACACGCACTATCCGCTGACGCTGCTGGTGCTGCCGGGCGAACAGCTGACGCTGCTGATGGAGTATCGCGACTGCGTTAGCGAGCCGGAACGTCTGGCCGAGCGGCTGTTATTGCTGTTGCAACAGCTGGTCAGCACGCCGGATCTGCCGCTGACGCAGTGGAAGTTGCAAACGCTGGCCGAGCAATCGCTGCTCGCCTGGGTGAATAACACCGGCGTGCAGCTGGAAAATGAAACCCTGCAACAGGCGATTGCCCAGCAGGCGGCGCGCACGCCGGACGCGCTGGCGCTAATGGATGTCGACCACCGTCTGAGCTACGGCGAAATGCAGCGTCAGGCCGCGCTGCTGGCGGATCGCCTGATTGAAGCGGGCGTGATGCCAGGCGATATCGTCGCCGTGGCGCTGCCGCGCTCGGTGCGTCTCAGCATTGCACTCACTGCCATCCTGCAGGCGGGCGCGGCGTACTTGCCGCTGGATATCGGTTATCCCGATGAGCGTCTGGCTTACATGGTGGAAGATGCGCGGCCGTGGGTGCTGATCACCGAATCCGCGCTGGAAACCCGCTTTGCCACGTTTGGCACGCTGATGATGTTTGATGGTTTAGCCGGTGAACACATTCAGCCGCGCCATCCTTTGCCGCAGGCGGACGCCAGTCGCCCGGCTTACGTGCTTTACACCTCGGGCTCGACCGGTAAACCTAAAGGCGTGGTGGTGAATCAGCGCGCCATCGTCAACCGCCTGCGCTGGATGCAGGCCAGCTATCCGCTGCGCGCCGACGATGTAGTGTTGCAGAAGACGCCGTGCAGCTTTGATGTATCGGTGTGGGAGTTTTTCTGGCCGCTGATGACCGGTGCGCAGCTGATGATGGCGCCGCCGGAAGCGCATCGCGATCCGCAGGCGCTGTGGCAGCTGATCGACGATTATCGCGTGACCACCCTGCACTTCGTGCCCTCGATGTTAGCGGCCTTTGTCGGCCATCTCGCCGCGCAAACCGAGCAAGCTTGCCCAACGCTGCGCCGCGTATTCTGCAGCGGTGAAGCGCTGGCGTGCGACCTGGCGCGCAGCTATCAGGAGGTGATCGCCGCGCCGCTGCACAATCTGTATGGCCCAACCGAAGCCGCCGTCGATGTCACCTGGCAACCGGCCAGCGGCAGCGCGCTGGAAGGCCTTAACGGGCCGGGCGTGCCGATTGGTCGTCCGGTGTGGAACACGCAGCTGCATATTCTCGATAGCCTGCTGCGACCGGTACCGGTTGGCGTGCCGGGCGATCTCTATCTCAGCGGCGTGCAGTTGGCCGATGGCTATTTGCATCGCGCCGACCTTACGTCACAGCGCTTTGTCGCCGCGCCGTTTGCCGAAGGCGAGCGCATGTATCGCACCGGCGATATCGCCAGCTGGCGCGCCGACGGCGCGGTGGAGTATCTCGGCCGCAGCGACGATCAACTAAAAATGCGTGGACAGCGTATCGAGCCGGGCGAAATCGAACAGGCGCTAGTGGCGCTGCCGGGCGTGGCGCAGGCGGTGGTGGCGGCGCGCGCGCTGACGCAGCACGCCACGCCGGGCGTCGATAACCGTCAGCTGCTCGGCTGGCTGGTGGCCGAAACGGGCGTGGCGCTGGATATCGACGCGGTGAAGCAGGAGCTGGGCGAACGTCTGCCCGCGCATATGCAGCCGGTCAGCTATCTGCTGCTCGACCATCTGCCGCTCAGCGCCAATGGCAAGCTGGATCGTAAAGCGCTGCCGATGCCGCAGCTCAGCGCACGCAGCGGCCGCCTGCCGCACAGCGCCAACGAGCGTTTGCTGGCGGATCTGTTCCAGCAGCTGCTTGGTTGCGACAGCGTGTTTGCCGATGACGACTTCTTCGCGCTCGGTGGTCATTCGCTGCTGGCGATGCGTCTGGCGGCGGAACTGCGTCGTCGTGAGGTGCCGCCGCTCAGCGTCGGGCAGATCATCGCCGCGCGCAGCGTGGAGAAGCTGGCGGCGCTGCTTGACGGCGGTACCAACAGTGAAAGCGGTGGCAACGGCGAACTGCTGCCTTTGCGCGCTGGTCACGGCCCGACGCTGTTCTGCATCCATCCGGCATCCGGCTTCGCCTGGCAGTACAGCGCCCTGCTGCACTATCTCGACGGCGACTTCCCGATTGTCGGCCTGCAATCGCCGCGGCCAAACGGCGTGATTGCTGCCTGTCACAGCGTGGAGGCGATGTGTGAACGTCATCTGCAGGCGATTCGCCAGCAGCAGCCGAGCGGTCCGTATTTCCTGCTCGGCTATTCACTCGGCGGCACGCTGGCGCAAGGCATTGCGTCACGTTTGCAGACGCAAGGTGAAACGGTGGCATTTCTTGGCCTGCTGGATACCTATCCGGCAGAAGGTCAGGACTGGCGCACGCCGGATGCCGATGAAGCGGAACAGGAAGTGGCGCGTGAGCAGGCCGAGTTTATGGCCGCCACCGAAGATGAGCGCGATCCGCTACTGCGTGAAGAGAAGGCAGTGATGTTTAGCACCATCGTCGCGAACTACAAAGACGCCGTCGCACGCCTGGCTGAAGCGCGAACGCCGCGCTATGCCGGCCTCGCCACGCTGTTTATGGCCGAGAAAACGCTGCCGCCGGAGATGGATGTGCGCGCCAGTTGGGCACCGTTCGTTGATGAATTGACGATCTTCCCGCTGGATTGCGAACACGCCGATATTCTTTCAGCAGATTCGTTGCAGGTGCTGGGACCTTTGATAAACCGTTTGTTAGCTCGGCGTTAATTAAGGCACATACCGTAGCGACGCGATTCATCGTGTTCTGTCAAAAAACGCGCAATAAATTGCGCCGCTACGGGTGATGCAAATGTGATTCACCGTTGGAGATTTATGGCTAAGCCCTCGATATTCTTAGATTTCAGTTTACTCAAAAACAACGCCTCCTTCCGCGCGATATTCTGCGCGCGCATGCTCTCGGTATTCGCCCTTGGCATGCTGGCGGTTGGCGTGCCAGTGCAAATTCAGGCGATGACCGGCTCCACGCTGCAGGTTGGCGTGGCGGTAATGCTTGATGGCGTCGGCATGTTTATCGGCCTGCTGCTCGGCGGCGTGCTGGCCGATCGCTACGATCGCCGCAAATTAATCCTGTTCGCGCGCGGCACCTGTGGCATCGGTTTTGTGCTGCTCAGCCTCAACGCCTTCAGCCCAGCGCCTTCATTGCTGGCGCTCTACTTCCTCGCCTTCTGGGATGGCTTCTTTGGCGCGCTCGGCATGACTGCGCTAATGGCAGTGATCCCGCTAATCGTCGGACGTGAACATCTGGCGGAAGCCGGTGCGCTCAGTATGCTAACGGTGCGCCTCGGCGCGATTTTGTCGCCCGCGCTCGGCGGCATGATCATCGTTGCGGCGGGTGTCGGGTGGGCGTTTGCGGTCGCCGCGATTGGTACGCTAGCAACGCTGATTCCGCTGGTGCGTTTACCGTCGATGAAGCCCGAACAACAGGAGCCGGAGCATCCGCTGCGCGCGCTGGCGAGCGGCATGCAGTTTGTCTGCCAGCATAAAGTGGTGGGCGCGGTGGTGCTGGTTGGCTTGCTGCTCAGCATGGTTGGCGCGGTGCGTATTCTGTTCCCGGCGCTGGCGCTGACCTATCACGCCGATGCATCCGCATTAGGATTGATGTACTCGGCGGTGCCGCTGGGTGCGATGATCGGTGCCTTTACCAGCGGCTGGGTGCGGCAGTTAACGCGCCCGGGATGGGTGCTGATGGGTTGTGCGCTACTGGCATTTGCCTGTATCGCCTCACTCGGTCTTTACAGCCATCTGCTGCCCGCGCTGCTGGCGCTGGTGTGTTACGGCTACAGCAACGCCATCGCCTCGCTATTGCAGTTTATGCTGACGCAGCACCACACGCCGGATGCGCTGCTGGGACGCGTCAACAGCCTCGGCACCGCGCAGGATGTGACCGGCGATTCGGTTGGGGCATTGGGTTTGGGGGCGCTGGCACGCGTGCTGGCACCGCTGAGCAGCGTGCTGTGGTTTGGTGGACTGGCGGCGGGATTGCTGGTGCTGCTGTCGCTGGCGGCGCGCGGCCTGCGCTCGGCGCGCCTCAGTGAACAACCGGACGCGCCGCAGCCCGCCACCGCAGACGCTTAACGGGTAAACTGCCGCTCGATGCTGCTGAGCATATTGCTGGCGCTGTAGTAATCGAGGCGGAAAGTATCGTTGCCCACGGCAAAGATGTCGTGCTGCTGTACCGCCGGCAGATGGGCGAGGAACGGATTCTTCGCCACCTGCGGCACGGTTTTCTCATCAGCAGCGAATAGCAAAAGCGTGTTACCGGTGATGCCATCGGCCATGTTTTCGCCGTTCAGCTGAATAATGTCATTGCGCTTACCCATGCTGGTGCTGCCCTGAAAACTGGCGGGCGGCGCGGCCAGCGTAAAGCCCAAATCCTGTAATAGCGCGCCCTGCGCCGATGCTGGCGTCCACAAGTTCATTCCGCGTCCATCTTCGTAATAGACCAGCGCAGAGGTCGGCTGCGGCGGCAGCGTAATCTTGTGACGCACTGCTTCGACTCGTTGGTCGAATGCTGCGATCACCTTATTGGCATCAGCTTCATGGCCGGTAATCTCGCCCAGCTGCAAGGTCAATGCCTGCCAGCTTTTATCGCCGTAGTCGATCACTAACACCGGCGCGATGGTTTGCAGCTGATCGTAAAGGCGCAGCGCCGAATCGCCGCCGGTGGCGGCAATCACGATCAAATCCGGCGCTTCGGCGGCAATCGCTTCGGCATTCGGCTGTGAGATATAGAGCGGTTTAACCTGACGCGCTTTGGCCATCGCGCTCCATTGCGTAAAAAAGCCCTGCGCATCCGATACGCTGCTATTGCGGCTGGTGGCGCCGGAGCCAATCAGCGGCGCGTTAATTGCCAGCAAAGTGCCACTCAGCGTAACGCTGGTCGAGACAATGCGCTGCGGCGGCTGTTGCAGCGTGAAGGGACCTTTTGGTGTGGAGATAGTGCGCGGCCAGGTTGCGTTGGCGTGAACATGGGTGCAGATGAAAAACAGGCTAAGCAGCAGAGAAAGAGCGGGGAAACGCATCAGGTTGTCCATCACTTGATAGTTGAGAATAAATATCATTATCAAAAATAAGTGTGGGTGCAAGGGAAATTGTGCGTGGTTGCCCTCACCCTAATCCTCTCCCGCAGGCGGGAGAGGGAATAATTAGGTGGAGAGAATGGTTAGGTGGGCGCGGTCGGCTCCCTCTCCCACGCGCGGGAGAGGGCTGGGGTGAGGGGCAAATCGCACCAACCTACAACGAATAACGCCCCATCGGCGCCACAGCCTTAATCACACCATTACCCTTCATATACTCACCAAACGCCTGATAGCGCGCCCGATCAAACGCCGCACTGTGCTGGGCGAAATATGGCAACGTCGCCTGCCACGCCTCGTGATTGAGCGGCGTATTCAGCTCGGGATATTTTTCGATAAACGCCTGCCACGCTTCCTGCGGGTGAGCGCGTAGCCACGCCACGCCGGCATCCAGGCCACGTAAAAACGCCGGAATGCGTTTGTCCTGCGCGGCAGTTTTCTGGTTTGCAAGGATGATCAACTCATCATAAGCAGGCACGCCGTAATCTTCCGGCTTGAACACCGTTGGCTGCGCGCCTTTGTCTTTCAGATCCAGCAGCTCATAGTTGCGAAAGATGGTCATCGCGCCATCAATCTTGTGCGTTAGCAACGCGGAGGTGCCATCCATATTCAGGTTGATAAGCTTCACCGAGTCGGCATCAACGCCCTGCGCTTTTAGCATATTGCGGATCGCCACGTCTTCGGTGCCCGGCACCGCGTAGCCGATGGTTTTGCCAGCGAAATCCTTCAGCGAGTGAATATCGTCTGACACCGTGGTCAGCGTATTCAGCGGCTGATTAATCAACGTGCCGACGCGGATCACCGGCACCTCTTTATCCACCAGCGTGTAGAGCTGCGGCTGGTAGCTGACGGCGAGATCGACTTTGCCCGCCGCCAGCAGCAGCGGCACGGACGCGGAATCGGCGGGCGCGATCATCTCCACATCCAGCCCCTCTTTCTTAAACGCGCCGCTGTGCTGGGCAGCAAAAATCGCCGCGTGATTGGGGTTGATAAACCAGTCAAGCAGCAGGCGAACTTTCTCCGCCGCCTGCACGTTAGCGGTCGCCAGCAGCAGCAACGCGGTCAATGCCATTCGTAGGGTTTTCACGGTATTTCCTTATGTAGATTGCCAGAGGATTTTCTTGCGCATCAGCGCCACGCTGCCCGAAAGCAGCAGCGCCAGAACCAGTAACAGCAGCAGCGCCGCGAAGCTGGTGGCGGTTTCCAGTCGCGCGTTGGATTGCATCATCAGATAGCCGAGCCCTTCGCTGGCGCCGACCCATTCACCAATCACCACGCCAATCGGGGCCAACACCACCGCCATCTGCAGGCCGGAGAAAAACTGCGGTAACGCGGCAGGCCAGCGCACGCGCCAGAAGATGCGGAAACGCGACGACGTAGAGGTTTGCGCCAGCTCCAGCCAACCGACCGGCGTACGGCACAGCCCATCAAACAGTGACAAGCACAGCGGGAAGAACAGGATCAAAGCCGCCACCACCACTTTCGACGCGATACCAAAGCCAAGCCACAGCACCAGCAGCGGCGCGAGGGCAAACACCGGAATTGCCTGGCTGGCGGTGACCAGCGGAAACAGCACGCGACGCAGCAGCGAACTGGCGGCCATCAGCACCGCCAGCGTCACTCCCGCGCCGACGCCCAGCAGCAGCGCCAGCACAATTTCCGCCATCGTATAGAGCGCGTGATGCCACAGCAGTTGACGATGCAGCCACAGCGCCTCCAGCACCGCCTGTGGCGCGGGCAGCAGGAAACTCGGCACGCCGCCGTGACGCGCCAGTAACCAGCCGCACAGCAGCACCACGATCAGGTAGATCGCGCTAAACACTGTTTTCATGGGTATTCAGTCGGGAGAAGAGTTGCGCCTGCGCCTGCAGGACGTCGGGATGATCAAACGGACGCGGCACGTCACCGCCGGGAACCGGCCAGCTTTCGATAGCCAGCGGCTGGCCTTGCAGCAGCAGAATGTCATCGGCCATGCGGCACGCTTCAAGCGGATCGTGCGTCACCAGCAGCACAGTTTTGCCCCGCAGTAATCCGGCGGTCAGCGTTTGCAAACTGAGTTTGGTCATCACATCCAGCGTGGCGAAGGGTTCATCCATCAGCACCACGTCGCGCTGCGCATAAAGCGTGCGTGCCAGCGCCACGCGTTGCCGCATGCCGCCGGAGAGTTGATGCGGGGGTGCATGCGTAACGTCGCTGAGTTTTACCTGCTCGAGCAGCGCCAGCGCACGCGGGCGATCCGGCTTGTCGCCGCTGAGCCGCGCCGACAGCATCACGTTGTCGAGCACCGTCAGCCACGGATACAGCAGATCCTGCTGGCCCATCCACGCCACGTTGCCGCTCAAGCCCCGCACCGCGCCCTGCTGCGGTTGGAGTAAACCGGCCACCAACCGCAGCAGCGTACTTTTGCCGATGCCGCTGCGTCCCAGCATTACAGTGGTTTTGCCACCGCGCAGGTGCAGATTCAGCCGCTGACACAGCGGTTTATCGCCCCAGCTAAAGCTCACATCGTTGAAGAGAATGTCCTGATTCATGGACGATTGGCCGCCAGAATCGCCAGCTGGTGAAATCCGCGCTGCGCCAGTGCGCTGGCGGCTTGCGCGGCACGGATGCCGCTGGCGCACACCAGCACAATGCGCTGCTGGGCGGGCGGCTGCCACGCGGCGATCGCCTGCGGCAAGATGCGCTCAACGCCATCCGCCACGCTGACCGGCGCTTCTTCACAGCTGCGCAGTTCGACAATGCAGTCATCGGCGGCCAGCATTTGCAGGTCGATAAACGGCACCGCATATTCCGGCTCTTCAGCATCATCAAAGCGGAACTTGCGGAAGTGCCAGTTCACAAAATCGCAATTCACCAGACAACCGAGCGGTGAAGGCTGTAATTCCAGCAGTACGCTGAGCGCCATCTGCGCCTGCATCGCGCCAAGCGCTGCCACCGCCGGGCCCATCACGCCTGCGGTGTTGCAGTTCGCTGCCGAGGACGGCAAGCGTGGGAACAGCGCGCGATAGCTCGGCGCGCCGCCACAGAATCCGCCGACGTAACCTTGCCGCCCCAGCACCGAGGCGCTGATCAGTGGCATGCCCGCCTGCATGCAAGCATCGGAAAGTTGGTAGGTGACGGCAAAGTTATCGGCGGCATCGATCACCAGATCGCATCCCGCCAGCGCCTGCTGCAGATTACTGGCGCTCAGCGACTGTTGCAGCGCCTCGATCTGCACCTGCGGATTGCGCTGCTGCAACGCGTGCTGCGCGCGCAGCACTTTGGGCTGGTCGATATCCTGCTGCGTAAACAGCGTTTGCCGATGCAGGTTATGCAGCGCCACCACATCGTCGTCATACAGCCGAATATAGCCGACCCCCGCGCCCACCAGCTGCGGCAGGAGCGTGGCGCCTAATCCGCCCGCGCCCGCCACCAGCACACGCGCGTTAAGTAACTTTTGCTGCCCAGCTTCGCCGATTTCCGCCAGCATCATCTGGCGTTGATAACGTTGCATAGTTGCCGTCCTTAACTCAGATTTGCCAGACCGAAGATCGGCGTGGACGCGGCTGCCATATCGCGCTTCTCCATCAGTCCGGCAGCGCGCGCGGCCTGTCCGGCTTCAATCGCCAGCCGGAAGGCGTTGGCCATGCCGACTGGATCGCCGGCTTTGGCGACGGCGGTGTTGAGCAAAATGCCATCGAAGCCCATTTCCATCGCCTGCGCCGCCTGCGACGGCGCGCCAATGCCCGCATCAATGATCAGCGGGATGTCGCTGAACCACGCGCGCATGGCGCGCAGGCCATCGATGTTGCGCAAACCCTGGCCGGAACCAATCGGCGCGCCCCACGGCATCAACAGTTCGCAACCCGCCGCCAGCAGTTTTTCGCCAACGATCAGATCTTCGGTGGTGTACGGAAATACCTGAAAACCCTCTGCGCAGAGGATGCGCGCGGCTTCCACCAGCGCGAAAGGATCCGGTTGCAGCGTGTCGGCGTGACCAATCACTTCTAGTTTGATCCATGCGGTGTTGAACAGTTCGCGCGCCATGTGCGCGGTGGTGACGGCCTCTTTTACCGTGTGACAACCGGCGGTATTCGGTAACACGTGGATGTTGAGCCCGGTCAGCAGTTCGCGGAAAGCCGCGCCTGCCGCGCCTTCGCGCCGCAAACTGACGGTGATGATGTCGGTGCCGGCGGCGGCAATCGCCTGCTGCAAAATAGCGGGCGAAGGATAACCGGCGGTGCCGAGCAGGAAGCGTGATTGCGGTTCAAAATCGTAAAACATCGCTTAACCTCCCTGCATCGGTGACAGCACTTCGAGCTGGCAACCTTCATCCAGCCGCTGCGTGTCGTACTGACTTTTTGGCACAAAAGCACCGTTGTAGGCGGTAGCGACGCAGGCCACATCAATTTGCTGCTCGATCAGCAATTCGCTCAGGCTTGTTGCCTGGGTGTTGATGAGGCGGCCGTTAAGCTGAATATTCATTATTAAGTTCCCCAGAAATGCGTTGCATTAGCTGCTCTGCCAGCATTGGCGCCAGCAGAAAACCGTGGCGATACATGCCGTTGAGATAAAAGGTGTGATTGTGATAGTGGATTTCCGGCAGATTCGCCGGATAGGCCGGACGCAGCCCGCTACCGCTCTCAATCACGCGCGCTTCGGCTAAGGCGGGATGGATGGCATAGGCGGCGCTGAGTAACTCCATCATGGCGCGCGCGCTGATGGCGCTGGCATCGTCGCTCTCAATCATGGTGGCGCCGAGCATAAAGTGGCCGCCGCGACGCGGCACCAGATAGCAGGGAAAACGCGGATGCAGCAGACGAATCGGGCGGGAAAACTGCACTTCATCGCTGTGCAAAATCAGCATCTCGCCGCGCACCGCACGCAGGCGCGGCAGTTGCGGCGCGGCGTGGATGCCGCGACAATCGATAATTTGGCCGCTCGGCGCGTGATTGCTGAATGACACGCCGCGGGCGATCAGCGCGTCACGCATCTCCTGCAACGCCAGACGCGGATCGAGATGCGCTTCCCCGGCGAAAAACAGACCGCGCGCAAAGCGCCCTTCCAGCGCCGGTTCAATGTTGGCGGGATCGACCCATTGATGCTGCTCGGTCATGCGGGCGAAACGGTTGAGTTCCTGGCTATCGCGCGGCGGCGCAACCACCAACGTGCCCTGATGCTCGACGCTGCTGACGCGCTGTTGCCACCACGCGGCGGCGTGTTGCCCAACAGTGATAACATCGCGCGGCGCGCTTTCGGCTTCACACCAGGGCGCTAGCATGCCGCCAGCAAACCACGATGCCGGGCGGCGCGCGTCATCGCCCATCACCTCAACGTCTTCACCGCGTTCCGCCAGCAAAGTGGCTACGCATAGGCCCGCCACGCCGCAGCCAAGCACGCTCCAGCGGCTCACAGCGCCGGTTCCAGGATGTTCAAACAGGGGGAATTCACATCGGCCTCTCAGTGTTAGCTGAGACCCGCAGATACAGGAGAAGGGAAATGGCGCATCCATCGAGCTTGCCTGAGCGCCAGACAGCCAAATGAAAAAGACTGTCAGTCTTCCTACGCCAGTATCAACTGGGTCAGGTTCAAAGGGTCGCTAAACCGCGCAGTGCGCTATTAGCCTCTCAGTCTCTTTGGTGAGACTCCCCCGACGCGTCTATTTGTATTGCAGCCGATGGTCGCCGTCAAGCGCGGAATAACCGGATGCTTTACGTGGCATTTAGCATCACGGCATTTATCGCTACTTAGGCTTTGTGGATCACAAACGTAACATATGGTATACAAACACATTATTTTATGCGCAAGAACACATTACAGGTGATGTCGGAATAACCATGAACAATATTAAAATTGCATTTATTAAAGCCGGCTGGCACAAAGAAATTGTCCATAATGCCCTGGTGGGTTTTGAAAAAGAATTAGCCGATCAATCCGTAGAAGCGGAATTAAAAGTGCTGGAAGTGCCTGGCGCATTTGAAATGCCGCTGCTGGCTAAGCGTCTGGCCGAAACCGGCAAATACGATGCGATTGTCTGCGCTGCGCTGGTGGTTGATGGCGGTATCTATCGCCATGATTTCGTTGCCGCTGCGGTGGTTGATGGCTTGATGAATGTGCAGCTGACCACCAACGTACCGGTATTTTCCGTTTCTTTAACGCCACATAACTTCCAGCCGGTTGATGTGATTGAAAACTTCTATACCGAGCATTTCATTAAGAAAGGCAAAGAAGCGGCGCGCGCGGTGTTAGCGATTCATAATTTGTCGATTGATTGATGCGTCAATATTGCCAGATGCGATGATTGAGCGATCCTGCTAAAAGAAATGACGGCACATAATGTGCCGTCATTGTCATTAATTAGAACGTGTTTAATTCCTCACGATCGTCTGGCTTCCAGCCATTCTCTGTTTGCACCACTACGCCGCTTTCGCTATTAACGCGCATATCGTTAGCGGAAATATCCAGCGAAACTTCCTCGATGCTTTCCTCCGCTACCGTTGCAAACAGCGCTGGTTGAGCATCCTGCAGCAGCGACTCAATGCTAAAAGTGGATTCGCTTTCCTCACTCATCGCACCGAACACCGCGGATGAACGAACAAACAGCACAAATGTATTACTGATTTCACTGCCAACCTGCGCGGTAACCTGATTCAAACCCTGGTTCAGCGATGTGCTGAGTTCTAACTCCCAGCGGCCTGCAGAATCCGCAACCGTAGACCCCAACGCGCGACCTTGCTGATCAAGCAACGTGACTGTTTCACCTGCGGGTGCAGAACCAGTAAACGTTGGACGATCATCGTCGGTAGGCAAGATATTCCCATTCACAATGTTTTTGACCACACCAACATTATCCAGAGCGGTGCTGTCGATGCTTAATGGTGTTGGGATATGGGTGTCAACCTCCACTTCAATTGGCTGGCTGATCTGATTACCAATTTTTGCATACACCTGGTTCACGCCTTCATGCAAATCTTTGGTGATCTCCAGTCGCCAGATCCCTCCCGTGTTGGTGACGGTTTTACCCAACGAACGGCCATTTTCATCGAACAGCTCAACTTGTTTTCCTGCCGGTCCGGTGCCGGTGAAGCGTGGACGGGTATCGTCGGTCGTGCCCTCGCCCACCGTGACATAACCCGGTACGCGCACATTGTCGTAATACTGATTATCAATGGTGACAGGCGTAAGGTTGGCGGTATTCACCGTTAAGGTAAATGCGCCGCTGACCTGCGAACCAGACATCGCCACAACACTGTTTGGTCCTTCATTGAGTGGCGTGGTGATTTCCAATGACCAGTTGCCATAGCGGTTAGCCGTTGTACTGCCTAACACACGGTTTTGCTGATCATATAAGGTGACAAGCTGACCTGCCGCCGCGCTGCCAGAGAAGCTCGGACGATCATCATCGGTTACGCCACCTGAGCGTATGGATGCAGAAGTACCCACATTATCGTAGGCGTATGGAGAGAGGGTAACGGGGGTAAAGTCAGGTGCCACCACAGTGAAATCAAAGGTGCTGCTGCTCTGCGTGGCGGTTTTTGCCATCACGCTATGCTGGCCGACATTCAGTTCACGGATTATTTCAACAGACCATTTGCCCGAGTTATCGGCTACGGTGCTGCCCAAAGGACGATTGTTTTCATCGTAAAGCGTCACGAGTTGATTGGCGCCTGCCGTACCTGAAAACGTCGGACGATTATCATCGGTGCTGCCGCCAGCACGGAATTCTGTGTTTTCACCCACGTTATCAAGCGCTGAAGGCGAGATCACCACCGGCGTACTGGCCGGTGTCGCAATCGTCAGCTCAAACGAACCACTCACTTGCGTAGCGGTTTTTGCCACCACATTATGGTGGCCGTCCTGCAAATCACGGATGATTTCCAGTGACCAGCGGCCATCAGAGCCTGCAACGACGCTGCCCAACGAACGGTTTTTTTCGTCATACAACGTCACCAGCTCACCCACGCCTGCGGTGCCGCTAAAGGTAGGACGTTGATCATCAGTGGTGCCACCCGCGCCAAACATGCCCGACGTTTTGACATTATCGTAAGCAGTTTGGTCCAGTGTTACCGGCGTGACGGTGTGCGTTGATACGACAAACTCAAAGCTGGCGCTGGTCTGCGTCCCGGTTTTAGCAACGATTGTGTGGTTACCGTTACCTAATGCCTGGGTAATCTCGATTGACCAGTTACCGACACGGTTAGCCACCACGCTACCCAAGGCACGATTATTCTCATCAAACAGCGTGACCAACTGGCCTGGGCCTGCGGTGCCGGTGAAAGTAGGACGTGTATCATCGGTGGTTGCACCGGCATAGAAACGCCCTTTGGTGCCCACATTGTCGTAAGCATATTGATCGAGCGTGACCGGTAAAGCCGTTGGTGATACCACAGTCAGCTCAAATGCACTGCTGCTGCCAGAACTGGTTTTGGCCACCAGCTTATGGTTGCCCTCCGCTAACTCGTTTCTAATCTCCAGCGACCAGTTGCCGAGACGATTAGCCGTTGTGGTTCCCAATGCACGATTAAACTCATCATAGATTGTCACAACCTGACCTGCGCCCGCCGTGCCGGAGAAGCTGGGACGATTATCGTCGGTCGTTCCACCCGAGCGGAATGAACCTTGTGCTGCCACGTTATCGTAGGCGTAGGTATTCATGGTAACAGGCGTGCCAACAGGCACCTGTACCGTAAAATTGAAGCTTTCGCTAACCTGATCATCGGCCTTTGCCACCACACGATGGGCGCCGTTACTTAAATTAGCAGGCAATTCAAGCGACCAACGACCAGACTCATCAGCCTGAACGCTGCCTAACACACGATCGTTTTCATCATGCAGCGTCACGATCTGAAGAGCAGCAGCATTACCGCTGAAGGTAGGACGCGCATCATCCGTAACGGTGCCCTGGCGAATATCACCAGTTTCACCGACATTATCGAAAGCAACGTCATCAATGCTAAGGGGATTAATGATATTTGCCGCATCCACGTTAATTTTCCACGGCGCGGTCTCCACCGTTTGATCGGTGGAAGAGAGGCTGATGTCATGCGGGCCAGCGTTTAATGGCGGCGCAATCGTCCAGGTCGCGTTACCGCCCTCATCCAGCGTCAACGTCGTGAGGGTTTTACCGTTATCCAGTACCTGCACCGTGGCACCAGGACGGCCCGTGATCAGCATCATCGGCGTGGCATCGCTGGTGAGCGTAGCGCTTGCGTTGCCCGGCTGAATCTCCTGATCGGCAGCATCAACGTCGTAGAGACCTTTAATCTGCGCACGCGGCGTGGTGGTTGCCCCGGCGGTAAAGGTGAACGCCGCAGAGGATACACCGCTCTGCTCAGCACGCAGTGACACCGCGCCAGTGAAAGGCGCTTCGGAAGGGGGCTGGAAACGCCACGCGCCTGCTTCATTCGCCACGACGCTGCCAAGATAATGTTGTCCATCATAGAGATCGATACGACTGTTTGGTGCAGCGCTACCATATACTGCTGGACGTGTCTCATCTGTCACCGAGCCGGGAATGACAAAATAGTCTTCAGATTCGGTACGTAAAAAATTAATAGCGAGAATGGGGCTGGTGTTAATGCCAGAAGTAGTAAAATGTTGCATCGATAGGTTCCTTTTAAATTACAGTAAAGCTCATCAAAAGATACCCGGCAGGTGAGTAGAGCAATAGCGCGCGCGTCTTGGTTATTAATAGTCACAAGCTATCATTAATAGTGGCAATACTGACCTTAAATATTTTTAGCTTACTTTTTTGGCACAAATCGGTCGCCATAAATGGCGACCCTGCAGACAGCATTAATTATTTGAACAGGTCCTTGCGATATTTAAACAATTCCAAATCGCTGCATATACCTAACTTTTTCATTGCTGACTGCTTATGCCCGCTTACCGTTTTACGACTGCGTTTCAATTTAGCCGCAATTTCTGGAATCTCCATTCCTTCCATATAACAATTCACTACCTCTGCTTCGCGCGGCGTCAATAATTTAACCGGCATAAGGGCTTCGCCTTGAGGCAGATAAATACCGTGGGCAATTTCTTCATCATTTTTTCGTAGCGGCACCTGTGTCAATCCCTCAGCAATGTGTTGTGGAACATAACGTTGACCATTAGCCAGCGTGCGTATCGCTGACACATAGGTTGCCGCTTCCTCTCGTTTAGATAAATATCCACGCACACCTAACATATAAGCTGCACGAATAACTGCCAGACTATCCACGGAAGTAGAAAGTAATATTCTAAGATAGGGAAAATGTAATAACAGATGTTTGATTAATGATAATCCATCCATCTCATCATTCTGCAAAATATAATCCAGCACCAGCACATCACAATGCGAAGTTCGCAGCCAGTTAATAAGTTCCCGGCTGTGCTGGAATTTACCCACTATAGTCAGACCTTGTTCGCCAGCGCATAGCACGTCAAACGAACGCAAAAATATCGGATGATCGTCCAGAATAACCAGACGGATCGGTGAAGTTGTTATTGTCATTTTAATCTCGTATTTTCGCTCCGCATTTCGCGGGTGTTATCTGATTAACGTTGTGGCACGTTTTTAAGCCAGTTCATTAATTGACCCGCGCTGGCATAGCCACGGAATATTGAGCTGTAACCATCAAAGCGGTTAGTTACTTCTGCCACACGGTTGTTGTAGTAATCCGACTCGGCGCTCAGCACATCCAACAGCGTGCGTTTGCCAAGGTGATACCACTGGTCAAAGAAATCCAGACGAATACGGTCTGATTCTCGTGAAAGATTGCGATAAAGGTCGGCGCGTTGCAGCATCGAACGGGCATCCTGATCGGCTGCTCGCACACGCTGCTCAAGGTCGTTACGCTGCTCTTCAGACTCTTCGCGCATGGCGCTGGCACGCTGCACCGCTGCCTGTTCAGCTGCTTTAGCCGAACCACCACGGAACAGACCCCAGCTGACGTTGATGCCGGTTTGCCATGATTGCTCGCGACCGTAATAGTCTTTACCCGTGTCCTTGCTCACCACCCAGTTAATTTTTGGCAATGAGGATGATTTCAGTGCATCCGCCTCTGCGAACGCGGCTTGAGACTGTGCCTGCGCTTTGGCTAAGGTTGGATGTTTCTCAACCTGCGCTAACAACACGTCTAACTGCGAAGGTTGTAGCTGCCACTGCATGGCAGGCGGTAACGGTACCTGTGTCTCACCTAACAGACGATAGAGTTGAATTTCCGTGTCGCGTGCTTTAGAAACCGCGTTATCTAACGCAGACTGCGCTTGCAAGAAGCGACCTTTCGCCTGTGTTAATTCGCTACGACGCCCCTGATCCGCAGAAACAATGCCGCTCAACATGGTGACCAATTCCTGCATGCGCGCGACATATTGCTTGCTCATTTCTATCACTAAACGCTGCTTACTGAGTTCCACTAATCCATTGCTCACCTGCCATGCAAGATCTTCCATCTGCGCGGTATTTTGGTAACCCGCCGCTTTTACTGAGTACTCTTTGCTCTTGATGGTGTTACTGGTCTGGCCGAAATCAATCAAATTAGTAGCAACATTGACGCCGAACGCGGGCATATTGCTGTCGCTGGCATTGCGATTGCCTTTACCAAATTCGTAACGACGTGAATTGGAGGTGACATCCACCTGCGGCCAGCGTTGACCTTTTACGTTGCTAACATCTTCTTTTGCCGCTTCGATCTGCAGCTGTGTGCTGCGCACCTGCGGGCTGCGCTGTAAGGCTGTCATCACTGCGCTGTAGAAAATGTTGCGCAGCTCAAGCTCTCCCGGACTCGCCTGTACCACGGTCTGCGGCGCACGTGCTACCGACAAACGTGGCTCT
Source organism: Pantoea endophytica (assembly GCF_002858935.1). GTDB lineage: Bacteria > Pseudomonadota > Gammaproteobacteria > Enterobacterales > Enterobacteriaceae > Pantoea > Pantoea leporis. The sequence goes on from NZ_PJRT01000005.1 coordinate 879,793, forward strand.
GGTGTTAGAGCCGGTTCCACATTTTGCGTTAACGTGGTGAGTTGCGGCGCAGAGGTTGCCGGCCTAAATACCGGTAATTCACTGCTACCTGCACTGCTCGTCAGGTTGCTTTCTGTTCGCGACATTCCACCTAACAATTGGCGTTGCGGTACTGGCGTTGGCGCAGCGGCCTGACGAATCGGTGCTGGCGTCGTGACAATCGCGGTGGCAGCCGGTGCCGGCGAGACCAATGAAGGTACGCCTGGCTTGGCTGCCGATGCGCTTGCCAGCAGGGTTTGCGACGATGCCACGGGTACAGACCGCGGTGCCGGAGCCTGGACAGGAGGCTTCTGCACACTCGGCGTTGGTGATACCAGGCTTTGACTGCGCATCGCCAGTTTTTGTGCCATTTCGTCTGCTGAGACGGCTTTGGCTTTCGGCGTCGATTTCACAGCCGGTTTAGGCTGCGAAACTTCCACGAACATTAACAATTCATCATCGTCATTCGAGGCGGTCTGCGCCGTGCCACTTTGCACGGCGATCAGTGACCCGATCAGCAATGAAAGCATACGTTGTGAACATTTAATCTGTTTCATAATTCTGGCCTCTATTAACGCTCACGGAACGCTTCGCGGGCTTTCATCACCGGTTTCAGCAGGTAATCCAGAATGGTTTTTTCACCGGTACGGATTTCGACGGACGCGACCATGCCAGGAATAATCGGCAGCGCTTTGCCGCCGGCATTCAATGCGCTGGTATCGGTTAACACCATCACGCGGTAGTAGGTGTCATCTGGACGACCCGCTGCCGCTTTAGCGTCATCTTTCAAGGTGTCTGGACTGATAAACTCAACCTGTCCTTTCAAGCCGCCGTAAATCGCGTAATCGTAAGCGGTGATTTTCACTGTGGCCGGTAATCCCGGGTGCAGAAACGCCACATCGGAAGGACGGATCTTAGCTTCCACCAACAGTTGGTCTTCCAGCGGCACAATCTCCAGAATGTGTTCACCCGGTTGAATGACCCCGCCAATGGTGTTGAAGCGAATGTTCTTCACCGTGCCCTTAACCGGCGCGATGATGGTGGTGCGGTCAACAATATCGGCGCGACCAATCAGGTTTTCGCTGGTTTGTGACAGCTCTAATTCCAGCTTGTTGAGCTCGGAGTTGGCGTCCGCCTGATAACGGTTACGGCGCTCCACAATCTGTGCCTGAATCTCATTGGCCTGGCGCTGCATACGCAGCAGTTCAACTTCAGAAAGCAAACCACGCGCAGCAAGAGGTTGTGCCAGGCGAATCTCACGCATTGACAGTTCATAACTACGCTGCAAGGCGCTAACTGAGTCATCCAATGCGCGTTTACGTGATTGATAGGCTTTGGTTTCCTGGGCAATGACGATCTGATCTTTACGTACCTGCTCATCATCAAAGATCAACGGTTGGTTGTAAGCTTCAGCACGCAGACGCGCGATAGTGGCTTTCAAACCCACCACTTTATTCAGGGTTTCGCGATAGCTTGCCTGAGCACGCGTTGGGTCAATTTTCAGCAGTACCTGACCGCGCGCCACCTCTTCACCTTCACGTACATTCATCTCAGCCAAAATTCCGCCTTCGAGACTTTGAATGATCTGTTCGCGGCTTTTAGAGATGATTTTGGCTTCGCCTTTGGTGATCTCTTCCACACGGGCGAAATGTGCCCAGGTCAACCCCCCCACAATTACGGCGATAACCACCCACAGCACTACACGTGACCCCGGTGTGCGTTGGGTTAACAGTGAAGACTGGATGTCATCTAAGAAGTCGGCGTCCACTGCTGACAGTTTCGGTTTACGTTTAAATAAGCTGGCCATCAGGCAGATACCTCAACATCTTTGTCCGACGCCTTGGCTGGCGCAGAGCGCGAAACCATTGGGGTGGAAGGTTTAGTGGCAGCAACCGGCTGGTTTGCAGCGGGCTGAGGCTCGTTATTGGCGGCAGGCTGCTGGGCGGCCTGATTGACTTTGGCGGTTGCAACCGGTGCGGGCTGGCCGCTCAGGCGGGCCAACACCACCTCTTTCGGTCCATCGATCGCCACTTTCCCGGCATCAATCACGATGATGCGATCGACCAGCGCCAGTAGTGACGGACGGTGTGTGACCACCACCAGCGTGTGTCCCTGGGTAGCGCCGTGCAGATGCTTCAGGAATTGCTGCTCGGTTTGGCTGTCCATGGCGCTGGTCGGTTCATCCAGCAGCAGTACTTCCGGGCGGCTCAGCAATGTTCTTGCCAGCGCCACTAACTGGCGTTGACCACCGGACAAGCTGCAACCGTTTTCACCTACCGGTAAGTTGATACCCAGCGGATGGCGGGCGGCGATTTGATCCAGCCCGGTCAGACGCAGCACACGTAAGAACTCGTTGGGTGCCGCATCTGGCATGCCGAGCATTACGTTTTCACGTAGCGTGCCGTAGAACAGACGTGAATCCTGACTCACGAATCCGATATGGCGACGCCAGTCCGCCGGATCGATTTGGTTAACATCCAGACCATCGGTGAACAATTGTCCGCCGGTAGGCTGATACAGGCGCGCCATCAGGCGCAGCAGCGTGGATTTACCGCTACCGATTGAGCCCAAAATCGCGATACGTTCACCGGCTTTGATATCAATGTTGATGTTTTTCAGGATTTCCGGGTTTGGCTGCATCGGCGGAGCGGGGTAAGAAAAGCCCACACCTTTCAATGCCAAATCACCTTTCAACTCGGGATTGGCGATGTACTCTTGCTCGCTGTCGCGATCAGTAGGCATCTCCATCAGCTTGTTCAGTGAACCCAGCGCGGCTTTCGATGACTGATAACGCGTGGCTAAGCCGATGACCTGGCCCAATGGACCGGTAGCGCGGCCCGCTAACATCACGGTACCGATCAAGCCACCCATGGTGAGATCGCCCGCATCAATCATGTAGACGCCAATCAGAATCAGCATCACCGTCTGGAACTGCTGCAGGAACGTCACTGAAGTCGTTGCTAACGTCGAGTAACGCTTGGATTTTGAACCGCTGTTGGCCTGCAAGGCGCTGAACTTCTGCCAGCGGCGTTGCATATGCACCTGACCGTTAGTAGCCTTCAGCGTTTCCATACCTTCGATGGACTCAATCAATACGCCCTGCTTCAGCGCGGCATCTTTCAGATTCTCTTTCATGATCTTCGCCAGCGGCCACTGAATAATGACGCTGATAATGATGATTAAAGGCAGCATCAGCAGCGGCACAAAGCCGAGCGGACCGCTAATCGCAAAGATAACGCCGACGAACAGCAGCACGAACGGCAGGTCAGCCAGCGCCGCAAGCGTGGCGGAGGAGACGAAATCACGCAGTGATTCGAACTCACGCAGCTGGTTGGCGAAGGTGCCGGAAGACGCCGGCTTGTGCTCCATACGCACTTCTATGGCCTGGCGGAACAAAATGCTGCCGACAATCAAATCCGCTTTTTTACCTGCGGTATCCAACAAGTGGGCACGAATAAAACGCGTTAAGCCTTCAAACAACATGGCAATGGTGACGCCAATCGCCAGTGACCACAGCGTGACAAACGCCTGATTTGGGATGACGCGGTCATAAACATTCATAGTGAAGAAGATGCTTGCCAGTGCCAGCACGTTGATCAATACCGAGGCCACAGCGGCACTACGGTAATAACGGCGGTAGCGCCATAATGTGCTGAATAACCAGTGTTTCTGGTTTTCTGGCAGACCCTCTTCCACGCGACGATCTACCTTGGCCGTTGGCTTGGCGAGGATGGCAAAACCGCTGTACCACTCGGCGATTTCCGCGTGTTCAATTTCAACCGGTTGGTTGCCTACTTCTGGCATGACAACCTGATAGAACCAGGTCATTTTGTCTTCGGCATTTTTCTTGCGTGAGCGATCAAGCAAGATGCAACCGCCAGAGCCTTTGCGCACCAGAATGGTGGGCATGACCTGTTGTGGGATATCCCACAGGCTGCGTTCGACCAGGCCTGGCGTAATGCCGGCGCTTTCCAGTGATGTCAGCGCCAGCGATGGCGATAATAAAACGTCTTTTGGCAGGCCTGCGGTTAGCGCGTCAAAGCTGCGGCCAAGGCCATAGTGACGGCACATCCAGTCCACGCTTTGCAGCAGCGTATCGTCAATACGCGTTTGCACACGTGCCAGTGACTGCAATTCCTGCTCGTGTTGTTGGTTTTCAGAATCTGTTGCGTTCATTCACCGCATCTCTTTCTTCGTTAAGTCCGGCCCGCTCATGTCGGGGTGTAAGAAAATTCTCGCTTTTACCAGCCAGTTTCGATACGAGCCGGGTCTTGCTTAGGGGGCAGGAGTAAAAAGAACAACTCATAAATTGCTGTTTTAATGCATCTTTCCATTACATCGCGAGTATTTGTACGTCTTGTTCCGCTGTCGGACAGCTCTCAACGCAGGATGAGAATTGGATGGAAATGAGTTCGCTGGGAACCGCCGCCAGCGTGAGTGCTGTGCGTAACGCCTTGGCTTTTTCCTGCTGAATGCTCTGCGCTTCTCCGCGCGAAATTAGGCGGATCACGACACTGTGAATGATGGGATGTTGCTGACGCAGCGTGACAACCACTTCGTTTATCGAGTTCTGCCCCTCATCGCTCAGCAAGGTCATGCCCGCGTCTTTCTTAAACAGCACCTGGCTGCTCAGCAAATATTGGCTTTCACTCTGCGCAGACGCGCGGTCAAAGACACAAGGGACAATAGTGACAGCGCGGGAATGCGCATGAACCTGGCGACGGTTCGGTTTGAGCTCTTTTTCACCATGCTGGCGGTGTACAGCGCGGGGGGCATCCGTAAGATGCTGTTGTTCATCAACGCGTAGGTAATAGGTTCGGCCACCCCGTAACTCTGCTTGATACAGGTGCTCGGTTTTACCGCGATACAGTGGATCATTCACAAAGGCGCCAAGGGTATGATTGCCTGGCTTTAAGCAGAAGCTGGTAAATCCGCCGGGCAACAGGCTGGTGTGATAGCGCGCATCAACGTAGACATTGGCTGGGCCTTCTGTCAGCACATCGCTATTCGCGCGGTAATACACCACTTGCGTCAGCTCTTTAACTACGGGCGGCACAGGTTTGTATTTTTCGCCAAAGGCTTTAGGCGCTTGTAACATCGCTGATGCTGGCAAAACCATTAACAGTCCAGCAGCCACAATCCAGGATTTATTAAACACGATAGACCTCATAAAAATGTTTGAATCGCGCCTTGACCTTTTAGGGTCGCCAATGTTGGTGACCGTTCACTCGGGCGCGCAACACCACGCATTCAATGGCGTGACGTTAAAAAATTGCGGGAGGGTGAGAATCAGTGGCTGGCTTTCTTCAACTTTGGCTCTTCGTCATAACGGCATTCAACAACCGCTGAAGAACGCGACAGCACATGTTGCTGTAAACGCAATAGTGGAAGTTGACGTTCAGCCTCAATGCGACGCACCGCTTGCGGTTTGCCATCTGCCTGCGTATTTACCCGCACAAAATAGGTTTTGCCCGGTTTCAATGCGGCCTGAAACTCGGCGAAGTTTTGCTGTTGCGCATCGGGCGCATCGAGCAGTGCGCCGAGGGTGTAAGTGCCAGGTTGAACGCAGATGCGCGTAAACATGCCTGGCAGCAGCGCGGCGTGCAGCTCACCATTGAGAGTGACCAGCGCGGCAGGTTTTTTGCCCGCTTCACCAACGCGGTAATACACCACTTGTGCCTGGTCTTTTACGGGTGCCGCTTGCGGCTGCCAGGTTTCACCAAAAGCGCGCGCCTCGGGTGCAGCTTTGGCGTGGGAAATAGCAAAAATGGAGGTGGCGACCATCGCTGCCACAATCAGTGAGTGAGTTAAATGTTTCATGGTTCCTCCCCGACGACGATCGGTCGCGGGTTTCAGTTTTCAGGATTAATTAAGTGGATGGTTGCCGAGCAGGTCATCAATCAAGCGGCTGACGTCATCGGCTGGCGTGGCTGTGTTGTAATCCGCTCGTTCGCCGTCTGCGAGGGAGAATTGCGCCCAATCACTGAGATCGCTATCAGCCGGTAGCAAGTCACCAAGGCTTAAAGCTTCAATCGGGGCTTCTTCAGCGGCATCAATCACTATCACCGCGGGATCGGAGGGTGCGGAAACGACTCCGGCTGGATCGGTAACCACCACGACAAAGGCATGTGAACCGTTGGGCAGCGCCGCTTCAGGTGTGAAGGACCAATTACCCTCAGCATCGGCAATGGTGGTGCCGAGCAAGTTACCGTTATCAATAATCTGGATCACTGAACCGGGTTGTTGCTCGCCACCGCTTAACGTTGGTGTGTTGTCGTCGGTAACGTCATTGTCCAGTAAAGCGCCCTGCTGCTCACCCACGTCATCATGAATGCTACCCAACGTGGCTTCTGGTGCAGCGATTGGGGTTTGTTCATCGATCGGTGTGGGAGTTTCTTCTTCAGCGGGCTGTTCGGTTTCCTCTGTCGCGTCTGCTTGCTCGCCTGGCGTTTGGTCGTCCGGTACAGCGGTGCTCTCTTCGGGTTTCTCTTCTTCAGGTGGCGGGGGCGGCGTAGAGGATTTATCGTGGCTGTTGCTGCGCGTCAGCATCGCCAAAGCGGCAACAGATGCTGCGGCAGCTACCGCCAGTAAACCGTATGACGCGGCATTGCCGTCGACTTCCAGATTGCTCAGCGGCGGCAATACGGCGCTATCGAGCAACACCGTGGAATAGTCGCCATCCTGCAATCCCGCTGGGTTCATCTCTGCATCGGCGCTGGCTGACGTAAAGGCATGCCACTGGCCATCTTCCCCCATACCGACAATCTCGCCTGGATGCGCGTAATAATCCTCAATCACCAGATTAGGCGTTTCAGGATTGTCTCCGCGCAGCGTGAGTTGTAGATCATTGCCTACGCGCTTTAGACGAATCATGTCTGGACCAGTCAGGCTTTCGCCTTCAGCCAGCACATAGCGCGCCCCTTTCTCGGCTTTCACCGTAACGGGCTTATTGGGGTTGGGCGGCAGGTTTTCTGCCTGAATAATGCGTCTGCCGCTGACTACCGCCAGGTTAATGTCTACCATCGGAAAATTCCTCGTTTACGGCGATGCTCTGCCGCAATCGCCTCGTTTCCCGTGTGCCGGGGATCAGGTAAGTAATGGAGTGCATTTGTACCGGAATTGTCTTACAAGCAACCACAGGCTGGGTCTTGGTTGATGCGGGAATTGACCGTTGCGTTGCAAGAAGAGTTTGATGAGGACACTGCCAGGCGCGCACATTTGTAGCGGCGCGATTTATCGCGCAATGAATTGTGCCGCTACGGGTTTGTGCGGTTTATTGATGTGACAAATAAAAAAGGCCAGTGACAACGTCACTGGCCTTAGCTACATGCAATAAATAACGACCCGTTTAACTGTGTAAAGGTTGACTGGGCTTCCGTTGAGCAACGCCTGCTACCCAACGGAATGATCGTGTTACTGCGTTTGAACGCGAACCACCACACGGCGGTTTGGCGCGTTGCACTGGATCTGCTCTGCACGTGTACCGGTGCAATCGCCGACCACCAGTTCGTCACTACCTGCACTGCTGGCATTCAGGTTACGCGCGGGCAAGCCGCCCTGAATCAGCATGGTTCGTACCGTGTTCGCGCGCTGTTGACCCAGACGCAGGTTGGTGGCTGCTTTACCGATGGGATCGGTATGACCAATAACCTGAATACGGTTCAGCTGGACGCCATCTTTATGCAGTTTACCGATCAGCTCATTGACCGCGTCACGGCCTTTACCGGTGATGTCATTGCGTGATGATTTACCAAAGGCAAACAGCACATCGCTCGACAAGGTGTAATCCATGGTTTTGCTGGCGGTATAACGGCACTGCTCAACCGCAGAGGCACGGTCCAGCGTGTGTGCCTGCGCACGTAAGCCGCGCAGTTCGACGTTCGCCTGCTGCGCGTTAACCAACTGAGGACGGCCCTGGCTGTTGCTATCGACTTTAACAAAGTAGGTTTTGCCCCCTTCGAAGTTATCGCGGTGTGGCTGAGCCTCTTTGCCTTTGTAGTACGGCGCATCTTTCAGGAAAGCCCCCAGCGAGTGGCTGCCCGCCGACACGCAGAAGGTGCTGTACATGCCAGTCAGCAATGCAGATTGGTATTCACCATCGACATAGACGTGAGCCGCATCAGGACCACTGACTTGCGCGGTACGGTAATAGACGATCTGCGCCTGGCTGGCGGCGACGCTCGCCACCGGCTGATAGGTTTGGCCGAACACTTTTGATTCAACTGCCGCGTGTGATGCGAGGGAGAACAGACCGCCTGCCACCACCATCGCAATCAGCGAAGAATTTAACTTTTTCATGATTCCTCCACGGAGGCTCTTGCGAGCCTCCGGTTTGATTGTGTTTAAAGGATTAGTGGTTGTTCAGGTTGGTCTGCACACCCAATTGCACCAGCAGTTCGGTATCGGCACCGGAGTGCTGATAAACCTCGTACTGTACGCCGCCAACGGTGACGGTGCCTTCAGCTTTGGCCCAGTTGCCTGGATCCGTGCCGTCTGGCAGCAGGTCGGTGAGGTTAACCACATCGCCTGCATCACCTTTGATCATCAGCTGCCTGGTGTCGTCACCCGTAAAGGCATGTTCTTCACCGTGTGCCAGAATATCGCCGAGGGAGATATTCAGCACGTTAGCTTCGCCGTTGGCCATATCGACTACTGTGACCTGTGCTTCAGTCGCTACAAGGTTATGGAAATCCAGAGGTTGCTCCGCATGTTCCAATACCAACGTATGAGTGTTGGTCTCCAGATGCATAACCGGCTCTGCTTTTGGCAGTGATTGATTGTTTGCATCTGAGGCAAACGCATTGACGCCTGCGTTGTTATTTTCTGCCTCTACCATGTAATTCGACTGAGCGTTAAATGACTGATCTTCAGACTCATTAACATTAATCTCATGGCCATTTTCGTCAATACTCAATGTCGCTGACTCATCATCCTCAACATCCATCATTCTCGAAGTTGGACGACCGGCCGCTGCACCGCTGCCTTTTTCACCCCATTGCACATAATCAATATTATGAACAAGCCATTTTCCATCCGCCACTGGCGGGGCGTAGTTAATACCGCTTTCAATTGTAAAATAGCCAATCTTTTGTCCTGCTGGTGCTGTAAAGCTTCTTAACTGATTGCTAGTATCCCCTGAATTTATTTGCTGGCCTAAATACACCCCGGTTGTTGAGTAATACTTGGCTGTGGCGGGTACTGCATAACCAGTGTAAGCATTTGCTGTTGCGTGCAACAGGTAACTAAGCTCTTCTGCACCTCCTGGAATAGTGAATTTCACAATCGTTCCCGCCGACAGTGCGACGTTATACTCATCATTAAATGATTGTCTATTAGCACCTGCCGAATTATATGGCGGCACCGCATTAGGAGGGGTTGGTAAATATTCAGGCCCCTTAAGGATCTGCAATGAGAGACCTGAAGCCAAAGTTACATTGCCGTTAAAGAATTGGTCGAATTCCTCAACACTCACTCCAGACTTAATATTCAAGTCAAAGTTTGAATATGAACTGGTATTTCCCGCGGCATCCACACCGCTCGCACGGAACTGATAATTGCCGTAAGCCATATCGGCTGCCGGCGTCCAGCGCCAGTCACCATTACTGTCGGCAACAACGACAGTCGCGGTTTTCCAACCAGACCCATCGTTGTACTCCAGCGTGACGGTCGCGCCTGTTTCAGCCTTACCTACCACCGTTGGTGTTTTATCATCCGTTGTACCGCCACTAGCGATATCACCGGTGCTGCTGCCAAAATCATCAATGACTTTAGAGATACTTACGGTTGGTGCATTGGTGTCAACGTTCAGTGTAAATGTGGCAGACTGTGCAGAGTTGTTACCCGCTGCATCCGTGGCTTTCACATAGAAGTTATTCGGACCCTGACTCAGCGCCGCTGGTGGTGTCCAAGCCCAGTTACCTGAGCCATTGGCCAGCACGCTCGCCAGTGCCTGACCGTTAGCACTGTAAATGGTGACCACACTGTTGGCTTCTGCTGAACCACGCAGCTCCGGACGTGTATCATTGGTCAGGCCGTTATGACCAACCAGAGCATTAAACGCGCCGCCTGCTACGTCATCCCATGCACCGCTGATAACCGGTGTTCCTGGAGGCGTTGCGTCTACCACAATGCTCCAGCTGTTGGACTGCGCCGAGGTGTTACCCGCCGGGTCAACTGCCGTGACCACGAAGCTGTGGTTGCCGTCTCTCAGCGCACCCGCCAGCTCCAGCGACCACTTGCCGTCGGCTCCTGCCTTCACGCTTCCCAGGACGTTGCCGCCTTCGCGAATGGTGACAATCGCGTTAGCTTCCGCCGTACCGTTCAGCGTCGGTTTGTTGTCGTTGGTCAGACCGCCGTTGGCAATCGCTCCCACGGTACCACCCGCCACGTTATCCACTACGCCGGTGATGGCAGGTGTGGTGCTGTTGGTGTCAACCAGAACGCTCCAGCTGTTAGACTGCGCCGAGGTGTTCCCCGCCGGGTCAACTGCCGTGACCACGAAGCTGTGGTTGCCGTCTCTCAGCGCACCCGCCAGCTCCAGCGACCACTTGCCGTCGGCTCCTGCCTTCACGCTTCCCAGGACGTTGCCGCCTTCGCGAATGGTGACAATCGCGTTAGCTTCCGCCGTACCGTTCAGCGTCGGTTTGTTGTCGTTGGTCAGACCGCCGTTGGCAATCGCTCCCACGGTACCACCCGCCACGTTATCCACTACGCCGGTGATGGCAGGTGTGGTGCTGTTGGTGTCAACCAGAACGCTCCAGCTGTTAGACTGCGCCGAGGTGTTCCCCGCC
>NZ_PJRT01000006.1 GCF_002858935.1 Pantoea endophytica
GGCAATCGCTCCCACGGTACCACCCGCCACGTTATCCACTACGCCGGTGATGGCAGGTGTGGTGCTGTTGGTGTCAACCAGAACGCTCCAGCTGTTAGACTGCGCCGAGGTGTTCCCCGCCAGATCCGTCGCCGTGACCACGAAGCTGTGGTTGCCGTCTCTCAGCGCACCCGCCAGCTCCAGCGACCACTTGCCGTCGGCTCCCGCCTTCACGCTTCCCAGCACGGTGCTGCCTTCACGAATGGTGACTACGGAGTTTGCTTCCGCCGTACCGTTCAGCGTTGGTTTGTTGTCGTTGGTCAGACCGCCGTTGGCAATCGCTCCCACGGTGCCACCAGCCACGTTATCTTCCACACTGGTGATAACCGGTGCGTTCGGTGCCTTGCTATCCACATTCAATGTAAAGGTGGCAGATTGCTGCGAGGTATTACCCGCTTCATCTGTGGCTTTCACGTAGAAGCTGTTGATACCTTGACCCAAGGCTGTTGCCGGCGTCCAGCTCCAGTTGCCCGCGCCATCTGCCTTCACGCTGCCCTGCGATGAACCATCAGCTTTGTAAATAGTCACTACGCTGTTCGCTTCAGCCTTACCACGCAGTTCCGGACGATCATCATTGGTCAAGCCGTTATGGGCAATCGCACCGTTGAACACGCCACCTGCTACGTCATCCCATGCATCGGTGATGCTCGGAGCGTTTGGTGCCAGGGTATCCACCACTAAACTGAACTCAGCGGATTTAGGTGAAACGTTACCCGCAGCATCCATTGCTTTCACATAGAACGAGTAAGGAGCATCAACCAGCGCCGTAGCCGGCGTGAATGACCAGTTACCCGCCGCGTTAGTAGTGGTGCTGCCCATCACGGTGCCGTCAGCTTTGTAAACAGTAACAATACTGTTAGCTTCTGCCGTACCGCGCAGTTCTGGTTGTTTATCGTTAGTCACGCCGCCGTTGCTGATTGCGCCGTTATGCACGCCACCGGCCACGTCATCCCATGCATCAACAATCACTGGCGCATTTGGCGCTTTGATATCGATAATCACGGTATACGGATCGGACTCTTCAGAGCTATTGCCCGCTGGGTCGGTCACGATGATGGTGAAATCATGCGCACCTTCGTTCAGCGGGGTATCTGGCGTGAATGTCCAGTCACCCTTGCTATCTGCAACCGCGCTACCAATTGGCTGACCATTTTCAATTACGGTCACAATGTCACCTGGCTGCAAACCGCCACCTACTAAGGTTGGGGTGGTGTCATCCGTCACGCCGCCATTGCCCACGCTGCCCTGGATTGGACCCACGTCGTCTATCACGTCCGCGATGCCGTCGCCGCCGGTGCCGCCATCGCCCGGTTTGGTCGGTTCCTGGACGTCGATATCCAGCACGAACTCGGCGGTCGGTGCGCTCACGTTACCCGCTGCGTCGGTCGCAACCGCGGTGAAGTGGTGCACGCCGTGCGGCAGTGCTGTGGACGGCGTGAAGCTCCAGTCGCCGAAGGCGTTGGCTTTCACGGTGCCCAGCGACGTGGTGCCGTCAAAGATTTCAACCATGCTGTTTGGCTTGGCTTTACCGACCAGCGTAGGGGTGTCGTCGTTGGTCACGGCGCCGGACGCGATGTTGCCGGTGTGCGCTTCTACGTCGTCAACCGCGTAGTCGATGCTCACGGCCACGTTGCCGGTGTCGACGATGAACTCAATCGGCGCGGACTCGTCGCTCTGGTTACCCGCCGGATCTTCGATGATCACGATGATGCTGTGCTCGCCGTCT
>NZ_PJRT01000007.1 GCF_002858935.1 Pantoea endophytica
GACATGGTATCTCTCGCATCCCAGGACATAAGCGACTCCATAAACGGGTTCTTATGCCTTAGTTGTAAGTGTCTACCATGTCCCCGAACAAGTGTTCACCATGTCCCCGGACTGTACACCCGCAAGCGGGCGAGGGAGCAGAGCGAGCAAAACGCACCTTACGGTTCCCTCTCCCGCTAGCGGGAGAGGGTTAGGGTGAGGGGAAACGCGCGCCATTCTACCCGTTAAACGCCTCCGGATCCGGTCCCAAACGGTTGCCGCTATCCAGCTTACTGATCTCACTCACTTCAGTTTTATCCAACCTAAAATCAAACACCTGGAAATTCTCACGAATGCGTTCCGGGGTAATCGACTTCGGAATCACCACCAGGCCGCTATCCAGATGCCAGCGAATCACGATTTGTGCCGGCGTCTTGCTATATTTTTTCGCCAGCTCGCGGATAATCTCCTGATCAAACACGCCTTTACCGCCTTGCGCCAGCGGGCTCCAGGATTCGGTTTGAATCTGGTGCAGCGCATTCCACGCATGCAGCGTGCGCTGTTGCAGCATAGGATGCAGCTCGATCTGGTTCACCACCGGCGACACGCCGGTTTCATCGATCAAACGCTTCAGATGCGCCTCGTGGAAGTTACATACGCCGATGCTCTTGGTTAAGCCCTGTTGCTGCAGCTCAATCAAACCTTTCCAGGCTTCAACGTAGTTATCTTTTTCCGGGCACGGCCAGTGCATGAGATACAAATCCACCTGCTCTAACTGCAGCTTCTTCAGGCTGGTTTCCATTGCCTGTTGCCAGTTGGTCTGGTCGTCGTTCCACAGCTTGGTGGTGATAAAAATGTCATCGCGCGCCACGTCGGTCTCTTGCAGCGCTTGCCCAACCGCTTCCTCATTTTTGTAGATAGCGGCGGTATCGATGGAGCGATAGCCAACTTTCAGGGCTTCCAGGATGGCGTTGCGCGCATCCTCAATGCTCGCTTGCCACACGCCGAGGCCAAGCTGCGGCATCATGTTGCCGTCGCGCAATTTAATAATGGGTTGATCTGCCATAATTGCTCCTTATCTGTTGCAGGGACTTACCGTAGAAAAGATGTGCTTAAGTCTAGTCAACAAACCTCACCTCAGGATCATTGTGGCAAGCGGGCGGCACTTTTGCCTGATGGATTTCTGCAAGAATCTTGCCTGATTCTCCAGAATAGTGGAGCTTTGCACAGCCTTGCGGCAAACTGAATTTTTAGCTGCCTGAGAGAGATGCATGCCAAACGACGCCCTTTGCCGCCAGCTAGCGCAGCGCGTAGTTGCGCTGATGAGTGACCTGCATAAGCCGCTGTGCGCGGTAGAAAATGTCAAATTGATCTATGCCTGCGAAACCTTGCCGCGTACGCCGATGATGTATCAACCCGGCATCGTGATTCTGTTTCAGGGGCGTAAAACCGGCTATCTCGGCAGCACCGTTTTCCACTACGACGCCACCAAATATCTGATGCTCACCGTACCGCTGCCAGTGGAGTGCGAAACCGAAGCCACGCTGGCGGAGCCGCTGGCCGGCATGTGTTTGAGCGTGGATGTCGCCAGCCTGCAGGATTTGCTGATGGATATCGGCGATGACGAGCAGTTCCAGCCGCAGGCACAAACTTCCGGCATCCATTCGGCGTTCATGAGCGAAGAGATGCTGTGTGCGGCCGAACGCTTGCTGGATGTGATGAATAACCCGCGCGACGCCCGCGTGCTGGGGCCGCAGCTGGTGCGCGAGATCATCTATTACGTGTTAACCGGACCGATTGGCGGCGCGCTGCTGTCGCTGGTCAATCGTCAGACGCAGTTCAGCCAGATTGCGCGCGCGCTGCGTCGCATCGAAAATCATTTCGCGGAGAGTTTGAGCGTCGACATGCTGGCCGCTGAAGTGAACATGAGCGTTTCGGCGTTTCATCATAACTTCAAAGCGGTGACGCAAACCTCGCCGCTACAATACCTTAAGCGCTATCGCCTGCATCAGGCGCGCCTGATGATGCTGCAGGATGGCATGAAAGCCAGCGCGGCGGCGGTGCGCGTCGGTTATGAAAGTCCATCGCAGTTTTCGCGTGAGTTTAAGCGCTATTTCGGCGTGACGCCGGGAGAAGAGGCGAGCCGCGTGCGTCAAACCTTACCGTTTGACGCCGCGTCGTAATCAGGAGAGTTTCTGGCGGCGTTTTTTCCAGATCACCACAATGCTGCCGGCCAAGCCGATAAACAGCAGCGCGATCGGCAGAATCATCAGGATCGCCATCACCTGATCTTCATGGCGCTTGATAAAGGGCACATGGCTGATGCCGTAGCCCAGCGTCACCACAATCCCAACCCACAACAAGCCGCTCAGCCAGTTAAACAGCTGGAAGCGGCCATTGTTTAAGCCGGAAATCCCGGCCATGGTCGGCAGTAAGGTGCGCACAAAGGCCAGGAAGCGGCCAACCAGCAGCGCCATCAAACCGTGGCGGTTAAACATATTCCACGCGCGCTGATGATATTGCGCGGGCAGATGCAGCAACCAGCTTTTCACCAGTTTGGTGTTGCCGAGCCAGCGTCCTTGCAGATAGCTGAGCCAGCAGCCGAGACTGGCCGCCGTGGTCAGAATCACAATGGTCGGCACGAAGTCCATCACACCTTTGGCGACCATCGCGCCCGCCAGTAACAGCAGGCTATCGCCCGGCAGGAATGACGCGGGCAGCAAACCGTTTTCCAGAAACAGCGTTAAAAACATCACGCCGTAGACAATCCAAACCACATCCGGATTGCCGAGCGCGGCAAAATCCTGATGCCAAAGCGCCTGGACAATCTCATGTAAAACACCCATCAGCTATTCCATCGAGTCACAAGGAGTCTAATTTTAACCTTCTGTGGCATCGCATACGTTGATCTCTCATCGCCGCCACAGCGTGGTTTATCTTCTGTTTAACTTCTTAAACGAGCAAAACCGGCTTTAAGATCATCCAGCAAGTCATCGACATGTTCGAGGCCGATATGCAGACGCACCAGCGTGCCGTCAAAATCCACGCCGCCCGCCGGACGAATCGCCGCCAGCTCTTCAGGCTGGTTCGCCAGAATCAGGGATTCATAGCCGCCCCACGAATACGCCATGCTGAAATGGTGGAAGTGATCGAGGTAATTTGCCAGCTGCTCACGGCTCAGTTTTTCATGCAGGATGAACGAGAACAAACCGCTGCTGCCGCTGAAATCGCGCTGCCAGAATGCGTGGCCTTTACACTGCGCCAGCGCCGGATGATTAACGCGCGCCACTTCCGGCTGCGTGGCCAGCCATTCGGCCACCTGCAATCCGCTCTCTTCGTGCTGACGCAGACGTGTGCCCAGCGTACGAATGCCGCGGCTCGCCATATAAGCGGTATCGGCATCGACCATTTGGCCCATCAGATAGGAGTTCTCGCGCAGCTGCGGCCAGCAACGCTCATTTGCTACCGCCGTGCCAATCATCGCGTCGCTGTGACCAATAATGTATTTGGTGCCGGCCTGAATCGAAATATCGATGCCATGCTCCAGCGCGTTAAACAACACGCCCGCCGCCCAGGTGTTATCGATCATGATGATCGCCTCCGGCGCTTTGGCGCGCACGGCGGCAACAATCGCGGGAATATCCTGCACTTCCATGGTGATCGACGCCGGTGATTCCAGGAACACCACGCGCGTATTCGGCTGCACCAGTTCGCCAATTTCGCTGCCGATGCAGTGATTGAAATAGGTGGTGGTGACGTTCAGCTTACTGAGAATTTTCGAGCAGAAATCCTGCGTCGGTTCGTAGACCGCGCCGCTCACCAGAATATGGTCGCCGGCTGCGACAAAGGACAAAATGGCATTAGAGACCGCCGCCGCGCCGCACGGATAGAGCGCGCAACCTGCGCCGTCTTCCAGCTCGGTCATGGCGTCTTGCAGCGAGAAATGGGTGAGGGTGCCGCGACGACCATAAAACAGCTCGCCTGACGCGCGGCCAGCGGTAGCACGTTTCTTGTCGGCGACCGTGTCAAAAACCAGGGATGAAGCGCGTTGAATTACGCTGTTAACTGAGCCTTGCGTGTAACGTTTACTGCGTCCCGCGCTGACAAGCGTGGTGTCTATTTTTTTCGTTGCCATCACTGCCTTTCCTGACATTTCCCACAAAACATTCACGTTACCACGAATCAGTGTAGCGGGTTGAGCCTGATTGCGGATTATCAGAGTGAGGCCAGTATTGCGCATATCATCCGCTAACTTGTGGAAATAGCGGGCATCTTTGCTTTGTAAATAGTAATGAGAACCACTATCACTTCGGTGGTGTTTTTTGCTATGATCCGCGCTTCAATCGTGAACTGTGCAACAGAAGTTGGAGATGCAGCGTGGTAGCCAGTGATTTGATGCAAACGGATCTCTCCGTTTGGGGCATGTATCAGCATGCCGATATCGTGGTAAAGATTGTGATGATTGGCCTGTTACTGGCTTCCGTTGTCACATGGGCAATTTTCTTCGGTAAGTTTGCTGAGCTGAGCGGGGCGAAACGTCGCCTGAAACGCGAGCAGCAAGCGCTGGGCGAAGCCCGCTCATTAAACGATGCTTACCGTGCTGCTGAAAACTTCAAAAGCAACAGCCACAGCGCTGTGCTGCTAAACGACGCGCAGAATGAGCTGGAGCTCTCCGCTGGTACTGAAGATCTGGATGGCATCAAAGAGCGCACCAGCTTCCGTCTCGAACGCCGCGTGGCTGCATTTAGCCGTCATGCCGGTCGCGGTAATGGATTCCTCGCCACCATCGGTTCCGTTGCGCCGTTTATCGGTCTGTTCGGTACCGTTTGGGGCATCATGAACAGCTTCATCGGCATCGCGAAAACGCAAACCACTAACCTCGCAGTCGTCGCGCCGGGCATCGCCGAAGCGCTGCTGGCTACCGCGATTGGTCTGGTGGCGGCAATCCCCGCCGTGGTTATCTACAACGTCTTCGCGCGTATGATTGCCAGCTACAAAGCGTCGCTGGGCGATGTCGCCGCGCAGGTGATGTTGCTGCAGAGCCGCGATCTGGATCTCGGCAACGTTGATACCGCGAAAGAAGCCAACCGTCCAGCGGCGGCACAGAAACTGCGCGTAGGATAAGTATTATGGCGATGCGTTTAAACGATGACTCGGTCGGCGATGGCGAAATGCACGAAATCAACGTGACGCCGTTTATCGACGTCATGTTAGTTCTGCTGATCATCTTTATGGTCGCCGCGCCATTAGCTACCGTCGATGTGCGCGTTAACCTGCCAGCATCGACCAGCGCGCCGCAGCCGCGTCCGGAAAAACCGGTTTATCTCTCCATCAAGGAAGATAAGCAGATCTTCATCGGAAACGATGCAGTCACCAAAGAGACGCTGGTGAATGCGCTGACGGCACAAACCGAAGGCAAGAAAGACACCACCATCTTCTTCCAGGCGGATAAATCGGTGGATTACGCCACCCTAATGGAAGTGATGGATCAGCTGCGTGAAGCCGGTTATCTGAAGATTGGTTTGATGGGCATGGAAACAGTGAAGAAGTAACGTCACTCCACTTAGCCTTGCCGTAAAGGTCGCTCCCGCAGCGGCCTTTTTTAATGCCTGCACGCGATTTGTTAATTTATTGTTACTATTGGTCGTATTTTTGTAAACTGCAATGGTGAAGAAGATCACGTTTATTCCTGGCCCGGCACGCTACAACGGAAGAAAAACCAGGAAGGACAATATGAGCGCGAGTCACTCTTTACAAAAGTCGCCGCAAAGCGGTGCCAAAACCATCTTTAGCGTTACCAGCGGTAACTTCCTTGAGATGTACGATTTCATGGTGTTTGGCTATTACGCCACGGCGATCGCCAAAACCTTTTTCCCCGGCGATGATCCCTTTGCCTCTCTCATGCTGACGCTGATGACCTTCGGCGCAGGCTTCCTGATGCGCCCGCTCGGCGCGATTATTCTTGGCGCTTACATCGACCATCATGGCCGTCGTAAAGGCTTGCTGTTAACGCTCGGCTTGATGGCGATTGGGACCTTAACCATCGCGCTGGTGCCCGGATACGCCACGCTCGGTGCCGCCGCACCGATCCTGATTCTGCTCGGTCGTTTATTGCAGGGCTTCTCGGCGGGCGTTGAGCTGGGCGGCGTCTCGGTGTATCTGGCGGAAGTGGCGCCGAAAGGGCGCAAAGGCTTCTATGTCAGTTGGCAATCGGGCAGCCAGCAGGTTGCGGTGATCTTCGCCGCGCTGCTGGGTTTGGGTCTGAATCATCTGCTGGCGAAAGACGCCGTCACTGAATGGGGTTGGCGTATTCCGTTTGTGGTGGGATGTATGATCGTGCCGTTCCTGTTCTATATCCGCCGCATGCTGGAAGAAACCGAAGCTTTCAGCCAGCGTAAACATCATCCCTCAATGAGCCAGATTATGCGTTCGGTCGGGCAGAACTGGGCGCTGGTGCTGGCAGGGATGTTGATGGTGGTGACCACCACCGTGATGTTCTACATGATTACCGCCTTTACCCCGACCTTCGGCAAAACCGTGCTGATGATGAGCGATAAAGAGAGCTTCCTGGTGACGCTGTTTGTCGGCATCTCCAATCTGTTCTGGCTGCCGCTGATGGGTTCACTGTCAGACCGCGTCGGTCGCCGTCCGCTGCTGATCATCTGCACCATCTTGATGATTGTCACCACCTGGCCGGTGCTGCATTGGCTGGTGGGATCGCCGACCTTCTCCCATCTGGTTGAGGCCGAGTTGTGGCTGTCGTTCCTGTATGCCAGCTACAACGGCGCGATGGTGGTTTATCTGGCTGAGATCATGCCAGCAGAAGTGCGCGCTTCGGGCTTCTCGCTGGCCTACAGCCTGGCAACCGCGCTGTTTGGCGGCTTTACGCCAGCGGTGTCGAGCTATCTGATTCATGCGACAGGCGATAAAGCGATGCCGGGCGTGTGGCTCTCTTTTGCTGCGGTATGCGGATTGGTCGGTACGCTGCTGATTGGCCGCATGGTGAAGCAATATCAAGCGCAACACCGTTCCCCTCACCCTAACCCTCTCCCGCAAGCGGGAGAGGGAATGTTTAGGTAACGGCGCGATCAGCTCCTTCTCCCGCCTGCGGGAGAAGGCTAGGATGAGGGACAGCGCGCACCCCGCTAAAACGACACATCCACCACCACGCTATCGGTATAATTCCCCGCCGCGGGCGTATTCTGCGTGGTCAAAATCTGCGCCGTATAGGTAAAGTTGCGCGTCACGGTATCCGCATTCAACGATGTCGAGGTGGTGCTGCTCCAGCGATCGGTGCCGGTCGGTCCCCAGCGCGATGTGGTGGTGGTGCCTTTGTAGATGTCATACGCCAGCCGGTTAGTTCCGCTCGCCATCTGCCGCGTGGTGCCGCTGTAGTAACTGCCGTTGCTCAAGCCCACGGTATAAGTGCTGCCCTTCGAACACACCACGTTAATCGTCTGCTGCACCGTTGAGAAACTGCCCACCAAAGGCGCGCTGCCAAAACTGACGTTGGGCGCAATGATGGTGGTGCAATCGTTGGTCACCACCAGATTCACGGTAATCGGCATCGCCGTACCGGTGCTGGACTGCACCGTTCCCACACACAATCCTGCCACGTTCAACCCGGCGCACACCGTATAACTGACGGTCAACGTAATAGTGGTGGTGTAAGTGCCTGCGGCGATCACCTGTCCGGGAATGGTACGGAAATAGAGCGGAATATTGAAGTTAAGGGTGTTTCCCAACGCCAGCAGCGAGGCTGAACTCCAGCGATAGCTGCCGCCCTGCTGTAATTCGGTGGCGCAGGCGCTGTCGATACACAGCTGAATCGGAATGTTATCGGTGCCGCCGCTGGCGGTTTTCAACACGGCGCGCGTGCCGCTGAGGTTTGAGGCGGTGGTAAAAGCGTAGGTAATGTTATCGGAGCCCAGCAGCGAAAGTGTACCCGAACCGCAGTTCACGTTGGTGGTGCTTGAGGTGTTATTCACCGTTGAAGCGACGGAAAACGTGGTAACCGATCCGAACGTGGCGGCGGGGGCCGATAAGCTACACAACGCATAGCTGGTGCCCGGCAGTAAAAACAGCGCCAGCAGGAGCAGAAGCTTTCTCATGGTGAAATCCCTGACGGTGAATTATCCGCGCTGCTCACCGCAGAGCCTTGCGGTGGCGGTGGCAGCGGGCAGGTAAGCGGTCCGTAAGTTTCCAGCGCTTTTGGCTGCCCGTCGGCGATAGCCAGTTGCGTATCGCAGCTGCGTCCATCCGGCGTCACCACATGAATCGGGTTATTAGCACCGAGATCTTCCATCCACACAATGCCGTCCCAGCCGACATATTCGGTGGCCTGATTCGGACGTAACACCTGGCTGGAAATCGGCAGCGGCTGATGATTGCTGTCATGCAGTACCACGCTGGCGGCGCGCAGACGCTCCACCGGGAAATTGAGCAGGTAGCCACTTTTGCGCTTCACCGCAAAGCGTTGTTCAACCTTCGGCGCGGTGCGATCGGCGGGCAGATCCAGCGTATCGATATCGTACTTCGCACCGTAATAGCTGCTGATCGATGGCACCAGCAGATAGCCTTGTTTATCGGTGCGGCCCATGGTCTGGTTCTCATAACGCACCGTTACGTCGGGATAATCAGTTTTCACCACCACAAAGGCATCGTTGATGTCATTGGCAGCGAACACGCGGTTATCCATCAATACCACCGAGCCGGTAAAATCGGCCCATTGCGTGGTGTTGTCGTTATCGCCGTAGAAACCGGCTGAGGTATCAATTTTGTTATTGCGATAACGCAGGCTGCCCTGGCGATAATCGCCGCTGTCGCTGGCCTGATTAGCCCAGGCCGCATCCCAGGAGAAGCCACCGTCGGTTGGCATCGCGCGCGACACATACAGACGCTGGCTGTTATTGCCCTCCTGATCGCGTTCCGTACTTACCGAGGCGCTGCTCTGTTCGCCGAACGGGATGATCAGCGAAATGGCGCCGCTCCAGTTACCCTGATCCTGATCGCGGCTGGCGGAGATATACAGGCTGCTGTTGCCCCACAGATTTTTACTCCACGACAGATTCAGTAAACGGGTGCGGTCACCGTTGCCGCCGGAGATATCAAAATAAGCCAGGCCAAGGCTGCCGTAGTCACTTAGCGACACGCTGGCGGTGTATTGCGCGCTGCGTCGCGCCAGCGAGTAACTGGTGTTCGCGCTGTCGCCACGGCTGCCGACCAGCGCGAGATTCCCGAAATCGACGCTGCGAATGATGTGCTGGGTTCCCAGGCTGAACCAACTATTGTTGTACTGATAGCCCCAGCTGTATTGCGTGCCGGGATTACCGTCCATCTGGCTCTGCGCCAGCGCGCCATTCACCACGCCAAAACTGCCCAGTTTCAGCAATCCACCCGCGCCGCCCATCGCCACGCTGTCGCTGCCTTCCGCATGGCTCTCCAGCGTCAGCCAGTCGTTCAGCCCGTAGCGATAGGAGCCGCTGGCCGCCGCTGCGCCATAATCAAAATTGCTTATGCCGTAGTTTTCGCGCATCGCACCGGCGGAGAACGAGTAATCGGATAATCCGGTTTTCAGCAAGCTGCTGGAGACGTAAAACGGCAGCGTGGTGGTGACTTGTCGGCCCACCGCATCGGTGGTGGTGATCACTGCATCGCCGGCGCCGTTAACGAAAGGGACATTGGTGAGCGACCACGGGCCCGGTTGCACGTCGGCCTGTGTGCTGCGATAGCCATTGATAAACAGATCGACCGAAGAGGGCACCGCCGCCTGGCCGGAAAAGGCGGGCAGCGGATAGGTCACCAGATCCGGCCGTACGCTGAAGTCGCGGCCAATCTGCACGCCACCCAGCCGCACGCTGTTGCTCCAGCTCAGCGCATCAGTAACCAAATCCCCGGCGCGCCAACTGATCGCTGCGTTCTCGTTTTCATTACTGAACCACGTATCGTAGCGGATATAGCCTTCCTGCTGACCGGCAACGCCACCTTCCAGTTGCTGCACGTAAACGCCGTTGGTAGAAAACTGACCAGCCGGGCCAAACAAGCGCAGTTCGTTCCAGCTGGAGAGGCGCGAACCGGCGTTATCGGTACGGGTGGCGTAAAAGTCATAGTTGAGCAGCGCGCCATTGCTGGCGCGACCGGGAAAGCGCGGTGCATTCTGTAACTGGCCAATGGTTTGACCCGGCAGCCAGGCAGGTGGCACCGTCAATAACAGGCGCTGGCGTCGTTCGTCATACTCCACTTTCGCTCCGCTGAGTTGATTGACATCGATCTGCTGGCCTTGCAGTTTCTCGGCCGGAATACCGGCGCGTTGCAGATCGCCGCGTCGCAACCAGAAATCACCATTCTTACGTTCAACCGGCACGATGTCGCCACGTTCGCCCTGATTCACCACCAGTTCCAGCATGTATTGCTGACCGCTGGCATTATTCTCCAGCGCAGGCGGCGGTGGCAATTCGGAGAAGGTCTCCGCGCTGCTACTCATCGGACTGATACAAAGCACGCTGGCGACGGCCAGCGCGCAGGGATGCGGCGTAAACTTCATCAACGCGCGGCCGCGCTGCTCCAGTGACCTTTATTCATTTCGGCCGACAGCTCACCGCTCACGCTGCGGGTTAACGGCCAGCGATGGCTGCTGTTGGCCAGCACATAGCCAAACAAGCCGTTGCCCATTTTGCGTCCGCCAATGGTGACGTTACTTAAGCGCGCGTGGCCATTACCGCGATTAGTCAGCTCCAGCCAGCGTTTGCCGCCGCTGTTCACTTCCTGCCAGCTCAGCTGCGGTTTTGCCGTGTCGCGCGTCACGCCGCTGCCGTAGATGAACAGCGGCACCGAATAGCGCATCTGGAAAGTGAGTCCGGCCTGATTCTCGCCTGGCGTGCGCGGCGTAGGGATCTCATCCAGCACCACGCGAAAGGCCACTTCACGTCCGGCTTCAGGTGGCGTTTGCTTAATTAAACGCACCAGCTGCTTCTGCCCTGGCTCGAGGCGCACCATCGGCGGGCTCGCCACCACTTGCTGCTGGGTTTGATACTGCTCCTGGCCGTTAACCTGCTGCCAGCTGAAGATGCGCACCTGCATCATGGTGGTGGCATTGCCGCGATTCTCCAGCCACAGCTCGCTGGCTTTATCTTCCGGATCAATCGCCGGATCGATCGGCCACACCATCAGCGAATTGGCGGCGTGCACCGCAGGCGTTAGGGCCACAAATAACAACAGGATCAGGGCGCGCAGGTTCATCATCATTCCTCCTTTTAAGTGACGCCATCACCAACTCAGCGTGACGGTTAAAGTGTCGGTATAGGTCCCGGCGCGCGTGGGGCCGGGCAGCGTTAATAAGCCGTAAATCGGCAACGTGATGTTGTTGGCATTGCTGTAGCTCAGCGCCATCGGGCTATTCACCGGAATAGCCGTGGTGTGTGCCGCATTGGTATACAGGCTGTACGCCACGGTATTGGTGTTACTGGTGTGTTTGAGATTGCGCGTGGAGGTGTAATGACTGCCGCCGTTGATGCTCATACTCACGGCGGTGCCTGGCGTGCAGGCGAGCGTGATGGTGGTGCTTTGCACATAGCTGGCGCTGACGCTGCTTGCGGCCACGCCAGATTGGGTACCAAAATTAAGCGTGCCAAATACCCCGGTATTGGTTCCGGAGACAACACAGCCTGCCACTACTGATGCTGAAACCTGAAACGTTGCGGTCGGCAACCCCCAGGCGGAGACGCTCCCTATCAGCAGGGCAAGGCCGCCTGCACTGTGCACCCAACGCTGCACCACGGCCTCCCTGATTATCCTTTCCCTCAGTAATTCACCGCCACGTTGATGGTGTCGGTGTAGGTCCCTGCCGGAATCAAGGGGTTAAACCCGCCGCCCACAACCTGACCGTAAATGGCGTAGTTGGTCCCGAGTGTGGGATCGGTGGTACCACTGGCAGCGATATTGGTGTTGTTGGCGATGGCGGTAGTGAATGCGGCGTCGCTATACAGCGTATAGGCAATGCCTTGCGTATTGTTGGAGCCGAGGATCAGGTAGCGTGGCTGGCCACTCACCGTGCCGTAAACGGTCGCCGGTGCAGCGTTGCTGCTGGTGACCTGCACGTTGAAAGTTTGTCCGGTGGTGCAGCGAACAAAGATGCCGTTACCTGCTGCGCCAACCAGGGTGGCATTGAGTGTATCAAAAGTGGCTGCGCTGCTACCAAAGTTCAGGGTACCGAAGTTCACTCCCGCCGTTGCCGATTGACCGTTCACCAAACAACCGGTGGTCAGCGTCAACGTCGCATTGATGGTTCCCGTTGTGGTGGCGGCAAAAACAGCATGAGGTGCCAGTGCGGCGCTTAGGCTAGACGCCACAAGAAAAAGCTTGAGTTTCATAATCATTCCTTACTGATTATCCAAGGTCAGTGCTTTTTCACCTGGTCATACATTTATGGAAATACATCCGAAATCAAACAAGAGCCGCAATGGACTCGACAGCGTAAGCGCCTGCCGCCTAAGAAAATTCCTGGATGGCGGATTAATGATTTATATCAGTTTTCTTTACTATAGATCAGCAAATTGGCCCCTGTATGCAGATGGTTCAATTTTTCCCTAATCAATTCACACTTTTCGCCGATAACTCAGTAATCACAAGGGGTAGCGAGCGGTTAAAAAAACTAAATAGACGATGATTTCACCCTCTACCGCGCGCTTCGGTTCAATGTTATGTTCGTGCATTAATCAGATATTATTAATTTTTCGCTTAACGACTGACGATGAAAATAAAAAAAATCCGCACGACAACTCCAGATTTTTCTGGACCAGTTCTGTATTGAACTGCGCCGCAGGGGGACATTTATCGCCCTTGATCGGCGCTTTATCATTCTTGTTTTGTTTTGACGACACCGCACCCGCTCCGCAGCGGGTGGAGTTTAGGAGCGCACATGCTGCTGGTTACCTGGGATAGCGTTCTGGTTACCGTTTCACTGATCGTGGCCTTCATTGCCGCGTTCACCGCCTTAGATACCGCCGGGCGCGTGGCCGTTTCACGCGGTTATCTGGCAACACTGTGGTTGATCGGCGGGGGCACCGCGATGGGCATCGGCGTGTGGGCAATGCACTTTATTGGCATGCTGGCGATGATGATGCCAATGACCATGCGCTACAACGTCGAGCTGACCGCCTTCTCATTGCTGGTGGCGATTATCAGCGCCATCTTCGCCTTTGCGCAGGGCGTGCAGGGCAGTCATCTCACCCGACGCCGCTTAATTCGCGGCACCCTTATCATGGGAAGCGGCATCATTGTCATGCACTACCTCGGCATGAACGCGCTGATGATTGCCACCCCGATTTACTGGAATCTGCCGCTGGTGGCGCTCTCGGTGCTGATTGCCTACGCAGCATCAGGTGCGGCGTTATGGCTGGCGTTTCATCTGCGCCAGGGCGAAAGCCTGCTGCTGCTGCGCGCCTGTGCAGCACTGGTGATGGGCATTGCGATTGCCGGCATGCATTACACCGGCATGGCGGCAGCAGAATTCGTTATGCCGGTGAGCATGCAACATCACGGCGCCAGCGAAGAGGGAATGGCGGTGTGGGTCACGATTATCACGCTGAGCATTCTGGGGCTGATGTTGCTGATATCGATGCTGGATGCGCAACTGCGTGCCGCGCGTCTCGCTGCCAAACTCAAGCGCGCCAACAGCGAGCTACGTCAGCTGGCGATGCATGACAACCTCACCGCGCTGCCAAATCGCGTGATGCTGGAGCAGCAACTCACCACGGCGATCAAGCAGGCGACGCTGCAGGATGAAAACTTCGCGCTGATGTTCATGGATCTGGATGGTTTCAAAGCCATTAACGACACATGGGGCCATCACGTTGGCGACCGCTTGCTGATCGCGGTAGCCGATCGTTTGCGCGATGAACTGAGTGAGGAGATTCTTTTGGCGCGTCTGGGCGGCGATGAATTCGTCATACTGTGCCCGCAATTTCATCTGCATCAGGCCACCAAACTGGCGCAGCGTTTGGTTCAAATCATTGATGCGCCTTTCGAACTTGATCGCTATTCGCTGCGCGTCTCGCTCAGCGTCGGTATCGTTATCTTCCCGCTGCATGGTCGCAGCCAGCAGGAGCTGATGTTCAACGCCGACTCCGCCATGTATCACACCAAACACAGCGGGCGTAACGGCTGGTGCCTGTTTGAACCGGCGATGAGCGCGGTGGCGCAGCATCAGTTGGCGCTGGCTAACGATCTGTGGAACGCGCTGGAGTATCAGGAGATGCGCCTGTTCTATCAGCCAAAATTCCGCGCGGGCGGCACCGTATTGATGGGCTTCGAGGCGCTGCTGCGCTGGCAGCATCCGCGTCGCGGCCTGCTGATGCCCGATATGTTTCTGGCGCGCGCCGAGAAAACCGGGCAAATTGTCGCGCTGGGTAACTGGGTGATCAATGAAGCCTGCCGCCAGCTGAAGCAGTGGCACGATGAAGGTAACGGCGACTGGACGGTATCGGTCAATCTCTCGGCTCTGCAGTTTCAGCAGCGTGATTTGATTGAGAGCGTGCGCCAGGCATTGCAGCGCCATCAAATCCCTGACGGGGCGTTGATGCTGGAAATTACCGAGAACATTGCGATGCGCGATCCGCAGTTCAGCCAGCAGCGCATTGCCGAACTGCATCGTCTTGGGGTGAAAGTGGCGATTGATAACTTCGGCATCGGCTACGCCAACTTGCTGCACTTGAAACACCTCGAAGCCAGCGAGTTGAAAATCGACCGCGCCTTTATCAACAGTTTGCGCGCCGGCAGCGAAGACGCCACGGTAGTCACTGCGATGTTGACGCTGGCACAAACGCTTAACCTGCGCATGGTGGCGGAAGGGGTCGAAACCGAGGAGCAGCAGCGTTTGCTCACCGGGTTAGGCTTCGACACGCTGCAAGGTTATCTGCTCGGCAAGCCCACGCCAGCCGATCGCATCGGTGAATTTACCGCTGCGCTTGCGGTGCCGCTAGCCTTTAGCGATAACGTGGTGCCGCTGGCGGGCGCGCAATAAACAATTTTTAGTTTCTTCCCCATCGGAAGGTTTCATCGTTCAAAAACTCATATCGGCAGTTACGCTGCCGATAATTCCTACAATAAAACCAATAGACCGCACTTTTTTAACAACAACACCACAGCTGACTTACACCGGCTTTTACTTGGGAAATCACTATGTTAGTGACTTCGTACGATTCGTTTACCGTCATCGTCTCGATTCTGGTAGCGATGCTGGCCTCGTTTACTGCGCTTGATATGGCAGGGCGCGTGGCTTCCTCAACTGGCAAGGTGGCGCTGGTTTGGTTATTCGGCGGTGGATTCGCTATGGGCGTGGGCATCTGGGCGATGCACTTCATTGGCATGCTGTCGATGAGCCTCGATATGGTCATGAGCTATGATCCCACGCTCACCGTCACCTCCATGGTGGTGGCGGTATTAGCCTCGGTTTTTGCGCTGTGGCTGGTGTGCTCAACGCCGACCTTGCCGTGGCTGCGACTGTGTGGAGGCGCTGTGGTGCTGGGTTCCGGCGTTGTAGCAATGCACTACACCGGCATGGCGGCGCTGATGTTTACGCCCGGCATCACCTGGAATTGGGGTTGGGTGGCGGCATCGGTGGCGATTGCGCTGGTGGCCTCAGGCGCCGCGCTCTGGCTGGCGTTTAACCTGCGCGAAGGCCATGGCCGCGTCACCGCGCTGCGTTTAGGCGCCTCGGTGGTGATGGGCTGTGCGATTGCCGGCATGCACTACACCGGCATGGCGGCGGCCAATTTCCCGATGCACAGCCATGCGACGCACATGGGCGTAAACAGCAACTGGCTGGCGGTGGTGGTGACGGTGGTGACGCTAGCGATCCTCGGCATTACTTTGCTGGTCTCAATGCTCGATGCACGTCTGCAAGCGCGCACCTCGATCCTCGCCCACTCGCTGGCGGAAGCCAACCGTGAGCTGGCACAGCTGGCGCTACACGATAACCTGACGCGTCTGCCTAACCGTATTTTGTTGGAAGATCGTCTGGAGCAAGCCCTCAATAAAGCCAACCGTGAGAAAACGCAGTTTGCGCTGATGTTTATGGATTTGGATGGCTTTAAAGCGGTAAATGACGCTTTTGGCCATCACGTGGGCGACAACCTGCTGATTGGCGTGACCGAGCGCATGACCGAACAGATGAAAGGGCACTACACGCTGGCGCGCATGGGCGGCGACGAGTTTGTGCTGCTGCTGGAAATTGATGAACCCAATGATGCCGCAGCGGTTGCTGATACGCTGGTGAAAGCGGTGGATCGCCCATTCGATATCTCGCGCTATGAGCTGGTGGTGTCGCTGAGTATTGGAATTGCGGTTTACCCTGGTGACGGCAAAGATGATCGCGAGCTGATGTTCAACGCCGATGCCGCCATGTATCACACCAAGAACAACGGCCGCAACGGTTACACCTTCTTCCAGCCGTCAATGAACACGCTGGCGCAGTCGCAATTGCAGCTGAACAACGATCTGTGGCAAGCGCTGGATAACGAAGAGTTACGCCTGTTCTATCAGCCAAAATATTGCGCGCCGAGCGGCCCGATCCTTGGCTTTGAAGCGCTGCTGCGCTGGCAGCATCCTTCACGCGGTTTACTGGCACCGGACGCCTTTCTGCCGATGGCGGAAAAGACCGGCATGATCATTAACATCGGCAACTGGGTGATCAACGAAGCCTGTCGCCAGCTGCGTGCCTGGCATCTGCAGGGCCACCCGCACTGGTCGGTGGCGGTCAATTTGTCGGCTGTACAATTTGAGCAAAGCAATCTGGTGGAAACCGTCACCGAGGCGCTGGCGCAGCACCAGATTCCGGCTGAACTTTTGACGCTGGAAGTGACCGAAACCACGGCGATGCGCGATCCGGAAGAGAGCGTGCGTATCCTCACCGAACTCACCAACATGGGCGTAAAAGCCTCGATTGATGATTTCGGCACCGGTTACTCCAGCTTGTTGTATCTCAAGCGGTTACCGGCCAGCGAGCTGAAAATCGATCGCGCTTTTGTTAATGAACTGCAGGCGCATTCGGAAGATGCCACCATCGTCTCCGCCATTGTGGCGCTGGCGCAGTCGTTGCATCTGAAAGTGGTCGCCGAAGGAGTAGAAACCCAGGATCAACAGGCGTTCCTCACCGGTTTAGGCTGCGATACGTTGCAGGGCTATTTGCTGGGTAAACCGGTGCCGCCGGAACGCATTGGCGAGTTGCCGAATTTTTATCAAGAAGAGTTAGCGCTGGAGCAGGTGCCTTAACGCCTTCATTCCCTCTCCCGCTTGCGGGAGAGGGTTAGGGTGAGGGAAACTAGCCGCCAAATCCTCTACATCGGAGTTCGGGTGGCGAAATATCAGCAGTTGGTCGAGCAGCTTCGCACGCAAATCGAGGCGCGCATCTGGCCGCCGGGCGAAAAACTGCCGTCGCTACGTCAGCAGGCGGAGCAGAGCGGGTTGAGCCTGATGACGGTGATGCACGCCTATGAAGTGCTGGAGAG
The DNA here is from genome assembly GCF_002858935.1 of Pantoea endophytica. Lineage (GTDB taxonomy): Bacteria > Pseudomonadota > Gammaproteobacteria > Enterobacterales > Enterobacteriaceae > Pantoea > Pantoea leporis. Next base: position 17,484 of record NZ_PJRT01000007.1, read on the forward strand.
TCAGGGCTGGATCGTCTCAAAGCCGCAATCCGGCTATTACGTGGCGCCGCGCGCCGCCGAAAGCCGTCCGCGACTGCCCACGCAAGAGATCGGCAAAACCGATCAGGCGGATACCAACAGCTTCGTGTTCGACGTGCTGCAAGCCACGCGCAATCCCGTCATCATGCCGTTTGGCTCAGCCTTTCCCGATCCCGAACTCTTCCCGCAGCGCCAGCTGATGCGCTCGCTGGTAAAAGTCTCACACAACTTAAAGCCCACCGATGCGCTCAACAACCTGCCGCCAGGCAATGAAGCGCTGCGCAAAATTCTCGCCCAGCGCTATGCACAGCAGGGCATCACGCTGTCGCCGGATGACATCGTCATTACCAATGGCGCAATGGAAGCGCTCAACCTCAGCCTGCAAGCCGTCACCGAACCCGGTGATTGGGTGATCCTCGAAAACCCATCGTTTTATGGTGCGCTACAGGCGATTGAACGCCTCAAGCTGAACGCGATTGCCATCGCCAGCGATGTCGAACACGGCATGGATCTGGATGAGCTGGAGCAGGCCTTGCAGCGCTGGCCGGTGAAAGCCTGCTGGCTGATGACCAACCGACAAAATCCGCTCGGCTTTACCCTGAGCGCCGAGCGCAAGCAGCAGTTGGTGGAACTGCTGTCGCGCTACAACGTGGCGATGATTGAAGACGATGTGTACGGCGATCTGTATGAAGGCCATGACAAACCGCTGCCGGCTAAAGCTTTTGATCTTGATGGCAACGTGCTGCACTGCGGAAGTTTCTCGAAGAATCTGGTGGCGGGATTTCGTGTCGGTTGGGTCGCGGCCGGACGTCATGCGCAGCGCGTGCAGCGTATTCAGTTGATGAGCACGCTTTCGACCAGCGCGCCGATGCAGCTGGCACTGGCCGATTTCCTCAGCACGCGCAGCTACGATACGCATTTAAAAAAGCTAAGGCAGACGCTGGCTAAACGTAAGCAGCTGGCGCAACAGGCGCTGCGCCGTGTGTTGCCGGCCGATGCCAGTATCAGCGATACGCCGGGCGGTTATTTTCTCTGGGTTGCGCTGCCAGTGCAGATCAATACCACTGAGCTGTATCATTTGGCCTTGCAGCAGGGCATCAGCATCGCGCCCGGCCAGCTGTTTTCCAGCCGCGAGGGCTTCAGCCACTGTTTCCGCTTCAACACCGCCTGGCCGTGGGATGCACGGGCCGAGGCGGCGGTAGAGACGTTGGGAAAACTGATTGGCAAGCTAAACGGTTAAACCTGGGCCGCCTGCTGGTGGCCCCAGGTGAGATAGTAAACGTCGTAGAAATCCACTTCACCTTTCTGCTTCATCAGGCGATCAATGCCGCTGCGTACGCGCTCCGGCGTGTGGGGGTTATCAAGGATCTTATCCAGCGCTTGTTGAGAAACCGGCTGCACGTAATACCATTCGCCGTTATAACAAACGCGCAAATCCAGCGTGTCGATATCTTCGAAGCGATACTTCGGGTTGATATCCATCAGCATCAGCACGCTCATCACCACCACAAACACCGTGGCAAACCAGAACGCTGGCCAGCCGAGCATGTCGGTTGAAAAGATCAGCGCCACGCACAGCGCGTAGCACAGATACATAATGGCCCAGAGCCCCGGATGGGTTTTGAGGAAGGAAAAGCTAAAGCGCGGCAAATTATCACGCTGTCCTTCGCGGTTCAGCGTGGCGATTTCGTCGAGCAGGATTTGTTTGATCGCGTCCATTGTTCACCTCTAATTATCACTGCCTGCCAGTAAAGCACATAACAGTGAAGCGAATTAGAGACAGATTCGCTGTGTTTTTTTATAACAGTTGCGATGTGTTGCTCAAGATTGCACTGCATGCGTTGAGATTGAGCCATTGCGGAAACAAGATGCGCTTTTTCAGGATGAATAACATGCGACATCATGTGCTGCGCGCGAAGGGACTGAGAAATAACATGACCCCGGCAGAGCGAAAGCTATGGTCTCTGCTGCGTGCCAGACAATGTGGCGGTATGCGATTTCGCCGACAGAACCCTTTCGGCCCGTATATTTTGGATTTCGCCTGCCTGGAGAAGCGGCTAGCGATTGAACTTGATGGATCGCAACATGGTGAAACTATCAGATATGACGATGAACGTACGCAACGGTTAAATAGACATGGCTGGCGGGTGCTGAGATTTTGGAATCATGAGGTGATGCTGCAGCCGGACGCGGTTTTTGCGGTGATTATGGCGGCGTTGATGGGATAGTGCCGGGTGTTCGAATTCGCTCGTGCTCGCTGTCCCCCTCCTCGGTTGGTGCTTGCTGTCCCCCTCCTCGGTCCTCCCCCATAAATGGGGGAGGAAGATGCTGCCACATGCAGCTTCAGCACTGGCATGTGGCAGCGTCTCCTTCCCCCGCTTGCGGGGGAAGGCCGGGATGGGGGACAGCCAGCACAATCTGTGACAGCCAGCACGATCTAACTCACCTGACCCACAATCTGCAAATTCGCATCATCGGGCACTTCGTTGTACGACAACACATTCAATCCATTGGCAAACAGACGGGCGTAGCGCGCAATCAGCGGGCGCAATTGCGGTGTTACCAGCAGCACCTGCGTCAGGTTCTGCGCTTTCAACTGCTCCACCATCACCGGCAGCGTGCTCTGCAGCTGCGTCAGGATATTCGGATCAACCGGGAAGCTATCCAGCGCCACTTTGCCGGCTTGCTGTGCCTGATTCAGCGCCGCCAGCAGCAGATTCTCCAGGCTGTTTTCCAGCGTATAAGCCGACAGCGGTTTGTTGTCCGGCGCAATCGCCGCCACCATGGCGCGACGCAGGGCATAGCGCACATCGGAAGTCAGCAGGATCGGATCTTTGGTGATCGCCGCGCTCTCCAGCAACGTCGTCGCGATGGTGGTGATGTCTTTCAGCGACACCTGATCGTTCAGCAGCAGACGATACACTTTCAGCTGCAAGCTGTAGTTCACCGCTGCGTTCACATCTTCCGACAGCTTAGGCGCCACATTCGCCAGACGCTGATGCAGCTGAGTGATGTCATCGTAGTTAAACAGCTCCGGCAGATTCTCGCGCACCACTTTATTCACATGGGTGGCCACCACGCTGGCGCAATCCACCACCTGATAACCCAGGTTCAGCGCTTTGGCTTTCTGCTCGGGCAGAATCCACGTCACCGCCATGCCGTAGGCCGGATCGGTATCTAATACGCCATCGATTTCGCCGTACTGTTCTGGCGTCGGGATTGCCATCAGACGATCGGCATGCACTTCGCCGACGGCGGTGCGCACGCCATTGATCTTGATTGCGTACTGCGCCGGCTTGAGGTGGAAATCCTCGCGCAGCGCAATCTCCGGCAGCAGTACGCCGCTGGTTTCTGACACCACTTGCCGCACGCCACGCATACGCAGCGTCAGCGGCGCACCTTTGCCTTTATCCACCAGCGTCACCAGCTTGTAGCCGAGATTCAGCCCGATCGGCTCAACCATCGGGATAGTGTCCCAACCGATGGCGGGCTGATCGTCCGGCTGCGTCAGCGCCTGGTTGATCGCTTCCATAGCGTGATGATCTTGCGTCGGCGCTTTGATTTTCTGGCTTTGACGCCACGCAGCGAACAGCAGCAGGCCGGTAAATACCAGGAACACCAGATGAGGCATGCCCGGCACCACCGCCAGCACAAACATCACGGCCGCAGCGGTATATAGCGTACCTGGCTTAGCCAGCAGCTGAGACTTGATGTCATCGCCCATGTCCGCACCATCGCTGATGCGCGTCACGATAATCGCCGCCGCCGTTGAGAGCAGCAGTGAAGGAATTTGTCCGACCAGGCCATCACCGATGGTCAGCAGGACATATTGTTCAAACGCTTGTCCTGCCGGTAAACCGTACTTGAACACGCCAATCAAAATACCGCCAACCACGTTAATCAGCAGGATCATGATGCCGGCGATGGCGTCGCCGCGTACGAATTTGGACGCGCCATCCATTGCACCGTAGAAGTCGGCTTCGTTTGCCACATCCTGGCGACGCGTGCGCGCCTGTTCCTGATTGATTAACCCGGCATTGAGATCGGCATCGATCGCCATCTGTTTGCCTGGCAACGCATCAAGCGTAAAGCGCGCCGAGACTTCAGATATACGTTCGGCACCTTTGGTGACCACCACAAAGTTGATCATCAAACGCGGCGGCAAAAAGGCACACCATGCGCATCATGGCGGCGCGTGGAAAGTGGCCTTTGCGGACTTCACGTTGGCGATGATGGCGCTGTTTATGGTGCTGTGGATCATGGGCGCGGTGAGTGAAGAGGAGCGTAAAGAGATCGTCGCGCAATTGAACGGCACGTCGGTTTTTGATGGCACCAATTTCAATCCTTTTGACGTTGAGAACTCCGGCGGATCGGCGATTATCGGCGAAACCATGGCAATTTCCCCGCCGACGCAAACAGCGACTGTCAGCCAAGGTAAGGCTGACATCAGTTTGAACGCCGGCAGCAAGCCACAGGAAGATTTAGACAGCGTGCTGTCACGCTCGGATGCGGAGTTGGTGTTGTTACACAACCAGCTGCAACGGATGATCAACAGCTATAACGCGCAAAATTACCTGATGCTGGAAACCTTGCCACAAGGGCTGCGCATTCTGATTCAGGACGATCAGGATCGCATGATGTTCCCACGCGGTAGCGCGGTACTAACGCCATTCTTCCAGAAACTGCTTACCGAGCTCGGCCCGGTGTTTAACCGCATCGACAACAAAATCATGATCAGCGGCCACACCGATGCCGCGCAGTACAGTGGCAACGCCGCCTACAACAACTGGAATCTGTCTGGCGATCGTGCGCTGGCGGCACGCCGCGCGCTGGAGCGTGGCGGGCTGGAGAGTGCGCGCGTATTGCAGGTTAATGCCATGGCGTCACGCATGCCGCGAGATCATAACGATCCCATGAGTGCGCGTAATCGCCGCATTGAAATTCTGGTGTTAACCGATGCCGCTGCAGAAACCCTGTTCCAGTTTTATGGCCGCGAAGGGGAGAACGTTGTGAAACCTATCGCTGAGCGCCTGCGATAACCTGTCAGTGCCTTTGAATCGCTTTTTTTGATTCGGCCGGTGGCGAAATCCACCGGTTTTTTTTGCATTAAATTCATGCCGCTTTGCGGCCTGGTGCGCATAAATGCGCGCCAGTTATGGCGATCCTCATTCACCCGCACGAGATGTTAATTATGTTGCTAATAAATTTGGCTTTAGTTAGCTAAATCATTCTTTTTTGTGAATTTTGTTGGTGGGCGCACATTGCAATGCCACTTTGGTAAGCCACAATTAAGCATCGTGATTAACCGGAGAAAGAGTATGACTGCCAACCACTCCAGCCTGCTGTTACTGATGTCTTTCGCCGCCGGCACCTTTTCCGCTGGATCCTCCAGCAATCCGCAACATCTGATGTTATCGCTGCCGTCGGGCGGCGTGCCCAACAGCCCGCTGCCGCTGATCATCTGGCCCGGCATTGTGCCGTATGACGATGAAAATCCGACGGAAGACAGCGCCGCCTGGTTTGAAAAAACCTTTACCCGCAACGGCTGGCCCGCCGCATGGCGTGCGCCGATCTTTCCTTATACGCATTACCATCCGAACACCCATGAAGTGCTGGGTGTTGCGGCTGGCTGGGCGGAAGTGCTGTTCGGCGGCGACAGCGGTCGCATGGTGACGCTGCGTGAAGGCGATGCGGTACTGATCCCGGCGGGTGTCGGCCACAAACAGGTATTTGCCTCAGAGGATTTTTTCACCGTTGGCGCCTATCCTGAAGGCATGTCCCCGGAAACCGTGCGTGATGAGCCGTCGCGTTTACGTGCGTCGAAGGAGAAGATCCAGCAGGTGCCGCTGCCATCCCGCGATCCTTTTACCGGTGGCGAAGGCGCGATGACGGAGATCTGGCTGCCAATCGCGCAGCAGCTAATGCACCAGTAAAGTGCAAAACAGCCATTTCCGTTGATGCGGCGCGTGTGCCTGCCGGGGCAAGCCTCTGGCACAGTTTGTGCAGGAGAGAGTGAGGTCCTCTGACAAGCGCCGGGTAAATCATGAAAGAAAGCTACCAGATAGCATCACAATTCTATGATGAGATGTGGCTGAGCGATGGCCAACACCGCGCTCACTACCAGCAATACTGGGAATGGTTACAACAGGCGGACAAAGAGGCCGTGGCGCGCAAACGTGAAGAAGCGGAACTGCTGTTTCATCGCGTCGGCATCACCTTCAACGTCTACGGTGATGACGGCGGCGCGGAACGTTTAATTCCTTTCGACAGCGTGCCGCGCATCATTCCTGCCAGCGAGTGGGCGATGCTCGATCGCGGCATTCGCCAGCGGGTACAAGCCCTCAACGCCTTCCTGCACGACATCTACCATCAGCAACTGATCCTCAAAGCCGGCATCGTGCCCGCTGAACAGGTGCTGGTGAACGATCAATATCAGCCCTGCATGCAAGGCGTTGATCTGCATCGCCACATCTACGCGCACATTGTTGGGGTAGACATGGTGCGCAATAACGACGGCGAATATTACGTACTCGAGGACAATCTGCGCACGCCGTCTGGCGTCTCCTATATGTTGGAGAACCGCAAGATGATGATGCGCCTCTATCCGGAACTGTTCGCCGGGCAGCACATCGCGCCGGTAGAGCGTTATCCTTCGCATCTGCTGCAAACCCTGCGGGAAAGCTCGCCGGTCAACGATCCGGTGGTGGTGGTGCTGACGCCGGGCCGCTTTAACAGCGCCTACTTCGAGCACAGCTTCCTCGCGCAGCAGATGGGCGTTGAGCTGGTGGAGAGCGCCGATCTGTTCGTCAAAGATGGCGCGGTGATGATGCGTACCACCGCCGGGCCGTGCAAAGTCGATGTGATCTATCGTCGCGTTGATGATGCCTTCCTCGATCCACTGGCGTTCCGCCCGGATTCGATGCTCGGCGTGCCGGGCTTGTTGTCGGTGTATCGATCCGGCAACGTGGTGCTGGCGAACGCGATCGGCACCGGCGTCGCCGATGACAAATCGATCTATCCGTACGTACCGGACATGATCCGTTTCTATCTCGATGAGGATCCGATCCTCAATAACGTACCCACCTGGCAATGCCGCAAACCGCAGGATCTCACCTATGTGCTGGCCAACCTGGCGAAAATGGTGGTGAAAGAGGTGCACGGCGCAGGCGGTTACGGCATGTTGATTGGCCCGGTGGCGAGCCAGCAGGAGCTGAGTGATTTCCGCGATCGCCTCAAAGCGCGCCCGGAAAACTACATCGCGCAGGACACGCTATCGCTCTCCACGTGTCCAACCTTTATCGACAACGGCCTCGCGCCGCGCCACATCGATCTGCGCCCGTTTGCGCTGTGCGGCGCGGATATTCGTCTGGTGCCCGGCGGCTTAACCCGCGTGGCGCTGAACGAAGGTTCGCTGGTGGTGAACTCGTCGCAGGGCGGTGGCACCAAGGACACGTGGGTTCTGGAGGATGACGCATCATGCTAAGCCGCACGGCCAGTGGCCTCTATTGGATGGCGCGCTATCTTGAGCGCGCAGAACAACTTGCTCGCGTGTTAGACGTGACCAACCGTTTGTCGTTAATGCCGGTGCGCGGTGACCAGGGCGACGATCTGCTGCTGCCGCTTAATCTCACCGGCACGCGTGAACTGTTTGAAACCCTCAACGGCCGCTTCACCATGCCGCAGCTGTTCAACTTTTTCGCCCTCGATGATCGCAATCCGTGCAGCATTTTCAGCTGCTGGCAGGAGGCGTGGAACAACGCGCATGCGGTGCGCGGCAGTTTGTCGTCGGAAGTGTGGGAGAGCATCAACTCGACGTGGATTGAGATGCGCAATACGCGGCGGCGCGGTATTACCAGCGCCAACGCCGATAGCTTTTTCGATTGGGTGAAAGAGCGCTCGCACCTGTTTCGTGGCGCGATGTTCGGCACCTTGCTGCGCGGTGATGCCATGAGTTTTATCCGCATCGGCACGCTGATGGAGCGCAGCGACGGCACCGCGCGTTTGCTGAGCGTCAATCAGCAACTGCTGGAACAACAGTCCGATTCGGTGCGCGAATATTATCGCCTCGATACCTTGCTGCGCGCGGTGTCGGCGCGTGAAGCCTACAACGCCATCTTTAAGCAGCAGCTGTTACCGGATCTGGTGAATGAGATGCTGATCCTGCGCAGTGAAAGTCCGCGATCGCTGCACTCCTGTATTGATGAGATCGCTACCCAGCTCGAGCAGATCGGCAGCAGCGGCGAAGATCGTCCGCGTTATCTGATCACCGTGCTGCTGGCGGAAATCAGGTTTAGTACCTGGGAAAGCCTGACCCAGGAAGGGTTAACGCACTGGCTCAATGCATTCCTGACGCGCCTGAACGCGCTGGCAGACAGCATCAATCACACCTATCTGGAGGCGAAATGAGACTGAACATCGAGCACAAAACCCGTTACGCCTACGAGCAGCAGGTGACACTCAGCACCCAGTATCTGCGTTTGACGCCGCAAAATTCGGTGCATCAGCAAATTATCTCGTGGGATTTGGAGCTGCCCTGCGCAGCCACCTGCACGCAGGATGCTTACGGCAACGTGATGCATGTGCTAACGCTGGATACGCCGCATCAGCAACTCGATATCGCCGCGCGCGGTGTGGTGGAGATCCTTGATGCCGGCGAGTGGGCACCCGATCCGGAGTGCGCGTTGTCGCCGCTGGTGTTTCTGCGCGCCACGCCGCTGACGCTGCCCAATCCCGAGATCCGCGAGTTTGCCCAGCGCTACTGGCGGCCGGAAAAGCCGCTCGCCAGCCTGGAAAAGTTGATGGATGAATTGCTGCTGAAGATGCCGTATCGTCCCGGCAGCACCCAGGTAACTGATACCGCCGCGAAAGTATTTGCCGCAGGCAGCGGCGTTTGCCAGGATCACAGCCACGTGTTTCTCGCCTGCTGTCGCACTCTGGGAATTCCGGCGCGCTATGTAAGCGGCTATCTCTATACTGAAAACGTTGAGCACGTCGCCACTCACGCCTGGGTTGAAGCCTGGCTGGATGGCAGTTGGCACAGCTTTGATATCACCAATAATACCCGCAGCACCCGCCAGCATTTACGTCTGGCGGTTGGTGTGGATTATCTCGATGCCTGTCCGGTGCGCGGTATGCGGCTGGGCGGCGGCGGTGAAGATATGCTGGCGGTGGCTGCGGTGCTTCAGGTGCATGCGCAGCAGTAATCAGAACAGGCGTAACTATGACTTATTGTGTGGCAATGCGTTTATCGTCAGGGATGATTTTTGTCTCTGATTCGCGGACCAATGCGGGCGTCGATCATATTTCCTCGTTCCGTAAATTGCATGTGTTTCAGGTCGATGATGAACGCACGCTGGTGCTGCAAAGCGCTGGCAATCTGGCTACCACGCAGAGCGTGCTGAGCCTGCTGCGACGGCATAACGGCGATAACGATCAACCTAATTTGCTGAATGGACGATCGCTGTATGACATTGCGTTGATGGTAGGTGAAACGCTGCGCGAGGTGATCAAGCGCGATGGCGAGGAGTTTGGCGGCACGCTGCTGCTGGGGGGACAGATTCGTGGCGAGGAGCCGCGTCTGTTCCAGATCTATCCGCAGGGCAATTTCATCGAAGCCAGCGTTGATACGCCTTATTTCCAGATTGGTGAGAGCAAGTACGGCAAACCGATTATTGATCGCGTGCTGCGCTATGAAACGCCGCTCAGTCAGGCGATGCAGTGTGCGTTGATTTCAATGGATTCCACGTTAGCGAGTAATATTTCGGTGGGATTACCGCTGGATGTGATGGTCTATCGCACCGACAGTTTCAGCGATAGCGAGCAATATCACATCACCGAACAGCATCCCTATTTTTCACAAATTCGTCAGCTGTGGAGCAAAGGATTGTTGAGCGTGTTTTCGCAGCTGCCACCGTTAAAACTCTAATTGAGTGGGGTCGCCATTCATGGCGACCAGGTTTTTCACACTAACTCATTCAATTTTGCTGTCATATTAATGCCACTAATCCCTTTTAAACCTAATTTACGCAGGATTTTTATTTTATAGGTACTCACGGTTTTACTACTGAGTTGTAATTGTGAGGCGATCTCTTTATTTGTCATTCCCGACGCCAGTTTTACCAATACCATCAGTTCCCGGCGCGTCAGGCTCATCAATTTTTCACTCTCAATTAACTCGTTTACCTCTGCCGCTTCCTCCGTTACCGGATAAAAACGCTTACCACATTCCACCTCTTTTATTGCGGTAAGGAGAGTGTCTAAATTGCCGCGTTTACACACATAGCCTTCCACGCCTAATTGCAAGCAACATCGTTGATAAAAAAGGCTTTCTGAAGCGGTATAAACAATGATTTTGAGGTCTGGCAACGCGCGCTTGATATCTGTAATCAACGGAATGCCAGCGCGTCCAGGCATGGTGAGATCGAGCAGCAAAACGTCCGGACGTGTCCTATGCAGCTCGGTAATTAACAGATCGCTTTTATTAGCAGTGCCAGCGATGGCGTAGTGATATGACTGCAGTAATGCCTGAATGCCCGTACAGATTAACGGATGGTCATCAACAATAAATACCGAATGAATCATATGTGTAGCCCAGAGGAAAAAATAAAAAATAAACGCAAAGTTAAAACACCCTTTAACAAACAATTTAACTGGTGTGACCAGATTAATTCACGCTGCTTAACAATAAGCTTTAAGTCATGTCTTGAATTTGGGGTTTTAAGGTGAGTTTTTGTTTTTTATGCGCAAGAACAATGCAAGTGGCTGCTTTTTAGGCTTTCACGACGCCGCAGTCATAAATCTGAAAACAAGCCGTTTTAACGTCGAGGCGATAAACCGCTGCGTGTAAAAGGTGAATGATGTTTTCCGTTGATCAGCTTCTCGATACCTACTGGCCAGGTCATCAACCGGCAAACTGGCAGAAAAGCGCCCTGAAATGGGCAGTTCGCGAACATGAATTCCAGGCGTTTGCCGCCCGCTATCGTCATCTGAAAGGCGTGGATATGGTGGAGCAGGTACTGGAGCATCTTGATGTGCGCTGTGAACTGAGCGAGCGCGATTTGGAGCAGATTCCCACGCGTGGCCCGGTGGTGATTGTTGCCAACCATCCGCTCGGTGCGCTGGATGGTTTAGCATTGCTGGCGGCGGTTTCGCAGGTGCGACGCGATGTGAAAATTGTCGCCAACCGCATGTTGATGATGCTGGAGCCGATCAACAACATGATGTTGCCGGTGGATAACATGGGCAACCGTACCAGCCGCGAACAGCTAACGCGCATGCAGCAGCATCTCGATAATCAGGGCGTGCTGATTATCTTCCCGGCGGGTGAAGTGTCGCGCCTTTCCAGCCGAGGCGTGCGCGATCGTCACTGGCATCACAGCTTCTTACGCCTCGCGGCCCGCGCTCGCGCGCCCATCGTGCCAGTGCACGTGGTGGGGCGCAACAGCCTGGCATTTTACGCCGCCGCAAAAATTGCCTCGCCGCTCGCGTTACTGATGCTGGTACGCGAAATGTTTCGTCAGCGCGGTTCGCGCATTAAGTTGCACATCGGCGAACAGATCCCGTTTGCCAACTGGCATGATGGCCACACGCCGGGCAAAGAGCTGGCGAAGCGGCTGCGCAAACATCTGTATCGCATTGGTCAGGGACGACGCGGCTTGTTTCAGACCGAAGCGGCGATTGCGCGGCCGGAAGATCGCGCCGAACTGAAAAAAGCGCTGATGGAGAGCGAGCGACTCGGCACGCTGCCGGATGGCAAGCAGATCTACCTGTGGCGACGCAACGGTGCCAGCTGGGTGCCGCTGCTGCGTGAGCTCGGGCGCTTACGGGAAGTGGCATTCCGCGCGGTGGGTGAGGGTAGCGGGCGTCGTCGCGACCTCGATAAATACGATGACGATTACTATCATCTGATTCTGTGGGACGACGATGCGCTGGAGATCGTCGGCGCCTATCGCTTTATTCCGGGCGCCGAGCAGCTGGAGCGTCGTGGGCTGGAAGGCATCTACAGCGACAGCCTGTTTCACTACGACGAGCGCATGTTGCCGATCATCAATCAGGGGCTGGAGCTGGGCCGCAGTTTTATTCAGCCTGCCTATTGGGGCAAACGCGGCCTCGATTATCTGTGGATGGGCATTGGTGCCTACATCGCTAAATATCCCGAAACCCGCTACTTATTTGGTCCGGTCTCGATCTCGGGCGGCATGCCGCTGGCGGCGCGCGATCTGCTGGTAGCGTTCTATCGTCTCTATTTCCCTACCGAACTGCCGCTGGCGACTTCACGCCGCCCTTATCCAGCCTCGTTACCGGAAGTGCTGGCGCAGTTCACCGGCGATAATTACAGCGAAGATTTACGCCGGTTGAAACATCTGCTGGCGAATCTCGGCACCGCCATTCCCACGCTCTACAAGCAATATTCCGAGGTGTGCGAGCCGGGCGGCGTGCAGTTTATCGATTTCGGCAGCGATCCGGATTTCAACAATTGTATTGATGGCTTAGTGCTGGTGGATCTCACGCGAGTGAAGCCCGCACGTTATGAGCGCTATATCGGCATGCATCTGTGAATCGGTCGCGATGAATGGCGACCAGCCTCAATGTCATGGAATCGTCATCACAGTGTCGTAGGGTCTTAGCCGGACGGTTAGCGAAAGGCCAGAAACATGGCATCAATCACACTGCGCGGGCTGCGCAAATCCTTTGCGGCGCAGCCGGTATTGCAAGACATCTCGCTGCAGATTGCGCAGGGAGAATTTATCGCCGTATTGGGCCCGTCAGGCTGCGGCAAAACCACCTTGCTGCGCCTGCTGGCCGGTTTTGAAACCGCCGATGCCGGAGAGATCCACGTGGGCGAACGCTGCTTCGCTGCGCCGGGCGTGCATCTGCCTCCGGAAGATCGTCAGCTTGGCGTGGTGTTCCAGAGCTACGCACTGTGGCCGCATATGACGGTGGCGGAAAATGTTTCCTACAGCCTGAAAGTGAACGGCGTCGCGCGTGCCGAGCGCGAGCGCCGCACGCAGCAGGCGCTGGAGCTGGTGGGATTGGAAGCGTTCGCCGCCCGTCGTCCCGCCGATCTCTCCGGCGGTCAGCGTCAGCGCGTGGCGCTGGCGCGCTGTTTAGTGGCGCAACCGACCTTAGTTCTGCTCGATGAGCCGCTCGCCAACCTCGATGTCCACCTGCGCGCCACCATGGAAGAGGAGTTCCGCCGCTTCCATCAGCACAGTCACGCCACCTTGCTCTACATTACCCACGATCAGCATGAAGCGATGGCGCTGGCCGATCGCATCGTGGTGATGGATGCCGGCCGTGTGATGCAGTTCGCCACGCCGCAAACGCTGTGGCGCGAACCGGCGAACGCCATGGTCGCGCGCTTTATTGACGACGGCAAAGTGCTGCCGATCAGCGATATCGAACCGCTCGGCGAGGGCCGCGCTTATGCCACGCTGTGCGGCCTGCGCGTGTCGTTACGCTGCGCGCCGCATCAGCGCCCGCAGCCGCAGGCGCAAGCCAGTTTTCACGCAGTCGATTTCCACTTAGCCGCGCCGGGCGAACCACAGTTTGCCGCGCGCGTGCAGCGGGTGATCTATCGCGGCGGCCACTATCAGCTCAACGTGACGCCGCTGGCCGCGCCCGAATGCAGCATCACGCTGCTGCTGGCCGATCAGCCTTTACCCGTTGTCGACGCCACCGTGGGTGTGGCGCTGCGTGACGGCTGGATTCTTCCTTCTTAATCTTCTAAACCTTCAGGGAAATGCTATGCGTACGACGTTAAACGTGTTGATGTTAGCCAGTGGATTCGTGATCTCTGCCGCCAGCTTTGCCGACGAGGCGCCAGCAGGGAAATTGGTGGTTTATACCTCGCAGGCACCCGAAATTGCCCAGCAAACCATGGATGCGTTTAAAGCCGCCTATCCCAATGTGCAGGTCGAGTGGACGCGCAACGGCACCACGCAGTTAATGAACGTGCTGCGCACCGAAATGATGAGCGGCGAAGCCAGGCCGGATGTGCTGCTGATTGCCGACGCCATCAACCTCGGCGCGCTGAAAAACGAAAACCATCTCTACAGCTACAGCGATGCGCCGCTCAGCCACATCAATCCATCGTTCTATGACAAAGACAAAACCTTCTTCGGCACCAAAATCATCGCCACGGTAATTGCCTACAACACCCAGCATGCGCAGCCGATTGATAGCTGGAACGCGCTGGCGGTGGAAGCCAACAAAGGGCAGATTGCGGTACCAAGCCCGCTTTACTCCGGCGCGGCACTCTACAAGCTGCACACCGATATCAACACGCCATCGATTGGCTGGAGCTTCTACAAAAAGTTGGCGGCCATCGGCATCGCGCCGCAGGGCGGCAACGGCCCGGCGCTGAAGGCGGTCGCCAGCGGGCTGGATAAGTACGGCATCATCACCGACGCCGACGTGATTCTGGCGAAGAAAAAGGGTTCGCCGGTGGATCTGGTCTATCCCAAAGAGGGGGTGTCATATGTCACCGAACCGGTTGCCATCATGAAAACCGCGCACAACCTGCCGGCCGCCAAAGCCTTCGTTAACTTTATGCTTTCCGAGCCAGGCCAGAAGCTGGTGGTCGAGCAGGGCAACCGTCCGGTGGATGATCGCGTCTCAGCACCGGCAGGTTTCACGCCGATCAATAAAATCAAGCTGCTGTCGCCGGACGTGGCGAAAGCGATCAAAGAAGATGCGGCAGTGCGCGATCGGTTCAGCGCGCTGTTTGGTGGCTAAGCATGAGCGTGTTGAGCAACGAATGGCGCAATGTGACGCGCAAAGCGCCGCGCGTTAACAGCGAACGGCTGATTCTGGCGCTGCTGGTGCTGCTGATTGGTTTGCTGTCGGTGGCGCCGCTGATGCGGCTGGTGTGGACCGCCATTGCGCCCAGCGGCGTGCCGGATATCGCACGCTTAACGCGCCTGCTGGCGAGCGATCGCGTGTTGATCGCCAGCGGCAATACGTTGCTCATCGCGCTCAGTTCTACTCTGATTTCCGTGGTGCTCGGCACTGCCGCTGCGTGGCTGGTGGCGCTTAGCGATCTGCGCGCCAAAACCGCGTGGGTGTTTGCGTTTATCCTGCCGCTGATGATTCCGCCGCAGGTGACGGCGCTGGCCTGGCTGCAGGCGCTGGCTCCGAGCAGTCCGCTGGCGCTGCTGTTCGCCACGCTTGAGTTGCCGTGGTTTGCGCCCGGCGAGCAGCCGCTCTACTCCTTAACCGGCATTGTGCTGCTGCTCGGCACGCACAATGCGCCGTTGGTGTTCCTCACCGTGCGCGCCGGTTTGCGCCGCTTGCCCGCCGACTTGGTGGAAGCGGCCCAGGCCAGCGGTGCGTCACGCGCGCGCATCCTGTTCACCATTGTGCTGCCGCTGGCGCGCCCGGCAATTTTTGCCGGTGCCGCGCTGACCTTCGTTGCGGCGGCGGGCAACTTCGGTATTCAGGCGATGCTGGGGATTCCGGCGCGCGTGCCAACGCTGATCACGCTGGTGTATCAGCAGTTGAATGGCATTGGTCCGAGCGCGCTGCCAAACACCGCGGTGTATGCGTTATTGATTGCGGTAATTACGCTGGCGGGCATGGCGGCCAGCGCCTGGTTGGGCGGACGCCATGATGTGCGCGTCAACGGTGCACCGCGCCTGTGGCAGCAATCGCTGGGGCGCGGGCGTATGGCGGTTGAGGGCGTCGCCTGGCTGTGGATGGCGCTGACCTTGCTGTTGCCGCTCAGCGCGCTGTTGATCACCGCGCTCACCAGCGGTTTTGGCCAGGCGCTGAGCTGGCAAACGCTGACGCTGGAGAACTTCCGCGCCGCGTTGTGGGGTTATCCGGCGGTGCGACAGGCGTTTCTCACCAGCCTCGGATTGACCACGCTGGCGGCGCTGATTTTAACGGTTTGCGCGCTGTTTCTCGCCTATTTCCTCAGCTGGCGGCGAACCAAATTAGTGCGCGGTTTGTGGCTGGCGAGTGAACTGACTTACGCGCTGCCGGGCATTGTCACCGGCGTAGCGGCGATGCTGTTCTTCCTGCGTCCGCTGCCGATCGTCAATGTCTCGCTGTATGGCACGGTGTGGATCATCCTTGCCGCCTATCTGGCGAACTTCCTCGCGCTGGTGCTGCGCCCAACGCTGGCCGGATTCGCCCAGCTGGAACCGGCATTAGATGAAGCGGCACGTTTGTGCGGCGCCGGTTTTCTGCGCCGCATGCGCGACATCTTATTGCCACTGGCGGCACCGTCGGCGCTGGCGGGCAGCGTGCTGGTGTTTCTCACCGCGCTGAATGAAATCCAGGTTTCGGTGCTGCTGGTCACCTCGCAAACGCAAACCATCGGACCGACCATCGTATTCCTTGATGAAGGCGGATCCGCGTCGCTGGCGGCGGCGGTGGGCTGCCTGATGATTGTGGTGGTTTGCTTATTAATGGCGGTTGCCACACGCCTGACGCGACGCTTGCCGCACGGCATTTTACCGTGGCAAGCGTAACGCCAGCCTGCCGTCAACGTATGATGATTTGTGAAGTATCCTACTGAACATTTTCTCGCCACTGCCGATAACTTACCTACCAACATTTGTCTGCGGATGAATAGCGCTTGTCAGCGCTGCGTATTTGCGCTTAAGTCTGCATGATAATTAAGAATTTTCTTAAGTTTCGACGATACCAGCCCAGCAATAGGCGAATAACAATGAATAATAACTCTGACGTCATGTACCGACTTTTGGTACAGAGCGTGGTGGATTACGCCATTTACATGCTCAAACCCGATGGCACGGTGGCGAACTGGAATAGCGGCGCGCAGCGCGCCAAAGGTTACACGCCCGATGAAATCGTAGGGAAGAATTTTGCGCTGTTCTACAGCGAAGACGATCGTAAAAACGGCGCGCCACAGCGCGGACTGGCGACCGCGACAGCAAACGGGCGCTTTGAAACCGAAGGCTGGCGTTACCGTAAAGATGGCAGCGCGTTTTGGGCGCATGTGGTGATCGACGCTATCCGCGATGAGTTTGGTGAGCTGCTGGGTTTTGCCAAAATCACCCGTGACTGCACCGAGCAGCAAGAGCAGCAGCGCAAACAGCGCGAGCAGGAACAGCGCTTTCGCATGCTGGTGGAAGGCGTCAGTGATTACGCCATCTATATGCTCGACTTGGACGGCAACGTGGAAAACTGGAACGTAGGCGCACAGCGCGCGAAAGGCTACGTTGCCGAAGAGATTGTTGGACAGCACTTCTCACGCTTCTACAGCGCCCAGGATCGTAAAAACCATATCCCGGAAAAAAACCTCACCACCGCCTTCAAAACCGGTCGTTTCGAAGACGAAGGCTACCGGTACCGCAAAGATGGCAGCGCGTTTTGGGCACATGTCATCATTGACGCAATCCGTGATGATGCCGGCAAGCTGATTGGCTACGCCAAAATCACCCGCGACTGCACCGAACAACAGGCGCTGCTGCGTAAACAACACGAGCAGGAGAAGAACTTCCGTCTGCTGGTGGAAGGCGTGCGCGATTACGCCATCTATATGCTGGATGTGCAGGGCCGCGTGGTGAACTGGAACAACGGTGCACAGCGCGCTAAAGGTTATCTGGCTGACGAGATTGTCGGTCAGCACTTCTCGGTGTTTTACAGTTCAGCGGAACGTCATGCCAATGCGCCCGAAGCTAACCTCGGCATTGCGTTGAAAACCGGGCGTTTTGAAGATGAAGGCTGGCGCTACCGCAAAGATGGCTCGGCATTTTGGGCCCACGTTGTTATCGAAGCGATTTATGATGAAAACGGCAAACTGATCGGCTTCGCCAAAATTACCCGCGATATCACCGAACGGCGTGAGAACGAGCAGCAACTGCTGCGCGCACGGGATCTGGCGCAGTCGCAGAGCGCGAAAATGTCGGAGCTGTCGGGTTTTCTCGACACCATCATCAGCAATATTCCCTCATGCGTGATCGTTGAAGATGCCATCAGCCGTGAAATCCTGATGGTGAATGACAAAGCTGAGCAGCTGTTTGGCATTAACAAAGCGCTGATCATGCACAAGCGCCCGCACGAATGTATGTCGGCGGAGCTGGGTGATTACTTCAACAGCCTGGCGGATGTGGCGCTGCGCAGCGAAGGCATCCACTCGCGCGAACAGCTGCTGCTGACGGCGGGCGGCGAGCGCATTCTGCATACGCGTGCCACCACCATCAGCGGCAAAGATATGCGTCAGAACTATGTGATGCTGATTGTCGAGGACGTGACCGATCAGCGCGAAGCCGATGCGCGCATTCGTCATATGGCGCATCACGACAATCTCACCAGCCTGCCGAATCGCGTGCTGTTCCGCCAGAAGCTGAGTGAAGCGCTGCGCGTCGATAGTCAGAACCACCAGGTCAGCGCCACGCTGTGTCTCGATCTCGATAACTTCAAAAACGTCAACGATGCGCTCGGCCACCAGATTGGTGATGACCTGCTGCGCGTGGTCGCGAAACGCCTGCGCAGCGCGCTACGCGATCACGATACGCTGGCGCGCATTGGCGGCGATGAGTTTGCCATCGTGTTACCCAATGTTCGTGCTGCCGATGAAGCAGCGGTGGTGGCGCAGCGGCTGATCGAGGCGATTCGTCCGCCGATCAACGTTGAAGGGCATAATCTGTCGGTGGGCTTGAGCGTTGGTATCGCGCTCACCTCGCAGGCCACCAACACGCCGGAGCATATGCTGCGCTGCGCCGATATGGCGCTGTACGAAGCCAAACGTAATGGCCGTAATCGCTTCGAACACTTCACCATTGAGATGGACAATCAGGCGCGCAGCCGTCGCGTGATTGAGAACGATCTGCGTGATGCGATTTCTGGTCGTCAGCTCAAGCTTTACTATCAGCCGATTACCAACGAGCAGGGCATCATCGGCTATGAAGCGCTGATGCGCTGGCATCACCCGATCAAAGGGCTGATCATGCCGAACGACTTCATCCCGATCGCTGAAGAGACCGGTTTGATTCACATGCTCGGCGCCTATGCGCTGTATGAAGCCTGCCGCGAAGCGCAGAGCTGGAACACCGAACAATCGGTGTCGGTGAATCTATCGCCGCTGCAGTTTAAGAACAGCTCGCTGGTGTCGGTGGTGGAAGGTGCGCTGCGGGAATCCGGGCTGGCGCCGCATCGGCTGGAAGTGGAGATCACCGAATCAGTGCTGCTGGACGACACGCTCGGTAATATCCGCACCTTGCAGAGTTTGAAAACGCTTGGCGTGCAGATTGCGCTGGATGATTTCGGCACCGGCTACTCATCGCTCAGTTATCTGCGTTCGTTCCCGTTCGACAAAATCAAAATCGATAAGTCGTTTATCAACGATATGGGCGACAGCCGCGAGGCGCTGGCGATTATCCGCGCTATTACCGGCATGAGCCGCAGCCTCGATATTCAAATTACCGCTGAAGGCGTGGAGAACGGCGAGCAGTTTGCGAAGCTGCGCGAAGAGGGGTGTACGCTATTCCAGGGCTATTTCTTTGGCCGTCCGCAGCCGTCGGAGTTGCGGTTGAAAGAGTTGGAATAGGCATAAAAAACGCCCGACATGTCGGGCGTTCTCTATTTTGCTGTGTGTAATCTTTATTATTATGCGCCGTGGCCGTCGACGGACATGTGGCCGAGATCTTTGTCCACCAGGAACAGGCCTTCGCCTTTGTTGCCGACCATCGCCAGTTTATCCAGCACGGTTTTGAACAGCTTCTCTTCTTCATGCTGCTCGGCAACGTACCACTGCAGGAAGTTGAACGTTGAGTAATCCTGGGTGGTTAAGGCGGTGTGCACCAGCTCGTTGATTTTTTTGGTAATCAGCTGCTCATGCTTCAGCGCTTCTTCCAGCACGTCGTTCAGTGAAGTCCAGCTAATCGCTGGAGCCGCAATGCTGCCCAGCACCGGCAAAGCGCCGGCATCGCTGACGTAATCGAACAGCTTCTGCATGTGCTGCATCTCTTCGCGAGAATGCATTTTCAGGAATGAAGCGGCACCTTCATAGCCTTTATCGCTGCACCAGGCACTCATCTGCAGATAGAGGTTGGCAGAGAAGAATTCGAGGTTCAGTTGGTCGTTTAAACGCGAGGTCATTTCAGCAGTTAACATGGCTGAGTCCTTTTTAATTTGTCAGGTGAAGTACGGCGAATTATGCATCAATCTATACTTTTTTGTGAAGGGTTTTTCGCAAAAAGGTTGAATTTATCTTATTGATTGTAAATGGAATTATTCCACATGTTGAATGCGAGGAGTTCTCATTTTTGACTAATTTTCATTCACGCTGGATTGATTATAGCTGCGCATCGGGCGATGCTGAGGCTTGCCTTTACTTGTCAGGAGCTTAGCGGTGTCGAACGTCTTAGAGCATTACCATTTTCTGCATGAAATTCCCGAACTGGGTTTTCAGGAATTCAAAACCTCTGCTTATATTGCCGAACAGCTGGAAAGCGCCGGAATTAAGGTGACGCGCGGCATCAATAACACCACTGGCATGGTGGCGGAAATCGACAGCGGCGTGCCCGGTCCGGTGCTGGCACTGCGTGCGGATATGGATGCGCTCGGCCACATCATTGATGGCGTAGCCTGTGCGCGTCACACCTGCGGCCACGATGGCCATTCGTCGGTGGTGCTGACGGCAGCGCAAGAGCTGATGAAAGAGGGCGCGATCAAGAAAGGGCGGCTCAAGCTGCTGTTCCAGCCGGCGGAAGAGCTCGGTGCGGGTGCGTTGGCGATGATTGAGGGCGGCGCGCTGGAGGATGTGGAGATGATTCTCGGCTTCCATGTGCGTCCGCTGGAAGAGTGTCATGTGGGACAGGCGACGCCAGCGGTGATCTACTCCGCCTGCAGCACGCTGGAAGCCACCATCAAAGGTGCTCCGGCACATGCGGCGCGCCCGCATTTGGGCGTCAACGCGCTGGATGCGGCGGTGCAAGCGGTACAGGCCGTCAACGCCATCCATCTGCCGCCGGGTTTGACCTGGAGCGTGAAAGCTACACGCTTTCTGTGCGATGCGGGCGTGACCAACTCGGTGCCGGATGAGGCGCGCGTGGTGTGGGATCTACGTTCGCAGGAAAACGCGCCAATGGCGGTGCTGAAAGAGAAAGTCACACTGGCGATTCAGCACAGCGTGGCGGCGCTGGGTGCCACGGCGGACGTGGTGGTGCTAAAAGAGATGCCGGCGGCAGAAATTCATGAGGAAGCCACGGCGGTGATTCGCGCGGCGATTGTCGACGTGCTGGGCGAAGCCGGTTTGCTGGATACCAAAACCACGCCGGGCAGCGAAGATTTCTTCTATTACCCGGTGAAAAAACCGCAGGTGAAAGCCGGTTTCTGGGGATTGGGAACCAATCTGGTGCCGGGTTTACATCATCCTGAGATGCGCTTTGAGCTGAGCTCGCTGGAGATTGGGGTGAAGATCTTCAAGGCGGCAGTGGTGCGGGTGTTGGGGTGATTAGAGGGTTAGGGTGAGGGCTATTAGGGCACCGATTCCCCCTTTCGGCGAAATATTGTATGCTATGCCGCCTCAATGCTGACGGGATTCAGGACTGCCGCCAATGTAGATCGCACACCTCTTGCTGTGAACCGACGCCACTGCGTCGCCATTGGCCGCGTTATCCTGCGGAATGACCTCGAAACGATTTATTCGCAGCGCGCTGTCCGCGTGTTGCCCTTGAAGAAGAATTCACTCAATGTCTAATGCCTCCTTTTTAGAAGAAGTGGCGCGCCGCCGTACCTTTGCGATCATCTCGCATCCGGACGCCGGTAAAACCACAATCACCGAAAAAGTGCTGCTGTTCGGACAGGCGATTCAAACCGCCGGTACCGTCAAAGGCCGCGGCTCCAACCAGCACGCGAAATCGGACTGGATGGAGATGGAGAAACAACGTGGTATCTCCATCACCACCTCGGTGATGCAGTTCCCGTATCGCGACAGCCTCGTGAACCTGCTGGATACGCCAGGACACGAAGACTTCTCTGAAGATACTTACCGTACGCTGACGGCGGTTGACTGCTGTTTGATGGTGATCGACGCCGCGAAAGGTGTTGAGGATCGCACCCGCAAGCTGATGGAAGTGACGCGCCTGCGCGATACGCCAATCATCACCTTTATGAACAAACTCGACCGTGACATCCGCGATCCCATGGAGCTGCTGGATGAAGTGGAGAGTGAGCTGAAGATCGCCTGCGCACCTATTACCTGGCCGATTGGCTGCGGCAAGTTGTTCAAAGGGGTTTATCACCTCTACAACGACGAAACTTACCTGTATCAAACCGGTAAAGGCCACACCATTCAGGAAGTGCGCATTGTTAAGGGGCTGGCGAATCCAGAACTGGATGCCGCAGTGGGCGAAGATCTGGCACAGCAACTGCGCGATGAGCTGGAGCTGGTACAGGGCGCTTCGCACGAGTTCGATCAGGAGCTGTTCCTGAGTGGCGAAATCACACCGGTGTTCTTCGGTACCGCGCTGGGTAACTTCGGCGTTGATCATATGCTGGATGGCCTGGTTAGCTGGGCGCCGCGTCCAATGCCGCGCAACACCGACGCGCGTTTGGTGGAAGCAAAGGAAGAGAAATTTAGCGGCTTCGTGTTTAAGATCCAGGCAAACATGGACCCGAAGCACCGCGACCGCGTCGCCTTTATGCGTGTGGTATCCGGCAAGTACGAAAAAGGCATGAAGCTGCGTCAGGTGCGTACCGGTAAAGATGTGGTGATTTCCGATGCACTGACCTTTATGGCCGGCGACCGTTCGCACGTAGAAGAAGCCTATCCGGGCGACATCATTGGTCTGCACAACCACGGCACCATTCAGATTGGCGACACCTTTACGCAGGGTGAAAACATGAAGTTCACCGGCATTCCGAACTTCGCGCCAGAGCTGTTCCGCCGTATCCGTCTGCGCGATCCGCTGAAGCAGAAACAGCTGCTGAAAGGGCTGGTTCAGCTGTCGGAAGAGGGCGCGGTGCAGGTGTTCCGCCCGGTACACAACAACGATCTGATTGTGGGCGCGGTCGGTGTGCTGCAGTTCGAAGTGGTGGTGGCGCGCCTGAAAAGCGAATACAACGTTGAAGCGATCTACGAAGCCATCAACGTCTCAACCGCTCGCTGGGTTGAGTGTGATGATGCGAAGAAATTCGACGATTTCCAGCGTAAAAACGAAGTAAACCTGGCGCTCGATGGCGGTGATAACCTCACGTATATCGCGCCAACCATGGTGAACCTCAACATCACTCAGGAACGCTATCCTGACGTGAGATTCCGCAAAACGCGCGAGCACTAATCGCCGTTGCCAGCAGGGCCTGTGATTTTCACTGGCCCTGTTTTGTTTGTTACAGACTCCTCCTAATTCCGCTGTTTTTTTCTCTTTTTGGCGATATATCAACCACAAGAGCCAGCAAAAGCTGTAATCCCTACTACTATTATCCTGTCGGACGAGAAAAGAGACCTTTCGGGTTTCATTACGTCCAGTAACTCAGCAACGCCGTTCGTTGCTGGCGCATCCGCGATAACGGATGAGTTAACTGATAGAAGGATGATATCGATGAATAAGACTAAGATTGCTAAAACCCTGATTGCTGCCCTGGCCGGTTCTGCTCTGCTGAGCGGTGCGGCGTTTGCAGATGAATCACTGTCGCAGAAAGCACAGCAAACCTCCGACAGCGCGGGTGCGAAGATCGATAGCTCTATGAAAAAAGTCGATGGCTATATGGATGACAGCGGCATCACGGCTAAAGCCAAAGCGGCGCTGGTGGATGATGACGCAATTAAAAGCACGGATATCTCCGTCAAAACGCACGATGGCGTGGTGACACTGAGCGGCTTCGTGGCTTCTCAGGATCAGGCTGAAAAAGCCGTCGCGCTGGTGCAGAAAGTCGAAGGTGTGAAATCCGTCAGCGACAAACTACACGTTAAAGACAGCAAAAATGCTTCTCTGAAAGGTTATGCGGGCGATACCGCAACCACCAGCGAAATTAAAGCTAAGCTTTTAGCAGATGATATCGTGCCATCACGCAACGTTAAGGTTGAAACCACCGACGGCGTGGTGCAGTTATCAGGGGAAGTGGCGAATCAGGCACAGTCCGATCGTGCTGAGAAGATCGCCAAAGCCATTGAAGGCGTGAAAAGCGTGAAGAATGACCTGAAGGTGAAATCTTAACGCGAGCGACTCGGCACCAGCAGGTGCCGTTTCGTAATAAAAACAAAGGTGTAAATAAGCAGTTCGATTTTCACAATGGTAAAGGAGAGGCTTATGTTTCGTTGGGGTATTATCTTTCTGGTCATCGCTCTGATTGCTGCGGCATTAGGTTTCGGCGGTCTGGCGGGTACGGCAGCATGGGCAGCTAAAATTGTCTTCATTGTCGGTATTATTCTGTTCCTCGTGAGCCTGTTTACCGGGCGCAAACGACCCTGACTACTTGCGTCTCAATAGACGCTAACCCGCGAGTCACCTAAAGCGGAGACCGGTCTTGTGCGGCATACTACGAAGCCGCAACGATTGCAGAAGCAATTGGTCAGGGAACGACAATGACTGGTTCTCCGGGATGCTGCTTCGGCGACTCCCTCAGAGCAAGCAACACTGAGGGACATCCATTGGGCACACGTATTCCGTTGACATTAGGTTCATTCGAACCGCTGGCTTTAACTCCTTTCAAATCAAATAAAATCGCCTTGGTGTGCGAAGGCGGCGGTCAGCGCGGCATCTTTACCGCAGGCGTGCTGGACGAATTTCAACGCGCAGGCTTCAATCCTTTTCAACTGTTACTCGGGACCTCGGCCGGGGCGCAAAACCTGTCGGCTTTTGTCTGTGGCCAGCCTGGCTACGCGCGACGCGTGATCTCCCGTTACACCACCAGCAAACTGTTCTTTGATCCGCTACGATTCGTGCGCGGCGGGCATCTTATCGATCTCGATTGGCTGATCGATATCACTAAACAGGAATTCCCGCTGGCGCTCAACACCGCAGAAGGGCTGTTTGCCAAAGGCAGCGAATTCTATATGTGCGCCTGCCGCAGCGACGATTACCGCGCCGAGTACTTCAACCCGATCAGCACCAACTGGCACGACATCCTAAAAGCGTCCAGCGCGATCCCCGGTTTTTACCGCAGCGGCGTGCAGATGGACGGCGTGAGCTATCTTGACGGCGGCATCAGCGATGCCATTCCGGTACGCGAAGCTGCGCGCCGTGGCGCGGATACCATTGTGGTGATCCGCACCGTGCCGTCGCAGGTGTCGTACACGCCGAAGTGGTTTAAACGCATGGAACGCTTTTTGTCCGACAGCGCATTGCAGCCGATGATCAACATCCTGCATCAGCATGAAGAGAGCTATCGCGAGATTCAGCAGTTCATCGAGCAGCCGCCGGATAATCTGCGCATCATCGAAATCTGTCCGCCAAATCCGCTGGCGAGCATGGCGCTTGGCAGCCGCTTGTCATCGCTGAATCAGGATTACCATTTAGGCCGCCGCAGCGGGCGCTATTTCCTCGCCACGCTTGGTCAATGGTTGAGTGATGCTGAGCCGCTGGTGCGTTCAACCACGGTTACGCCGCCGGCCGCCGTGGCGAATGCGCCTGACAATCGCCCGCTGATTACGCCCGCGCTGGCGGAAAACGATGCCGATTTTGATAAAGGCTCGCTGGCATGAAGTTTATCGACACGCATTGCCACTTCGATTTCCCGCCGTTCGTTGATGATGCGCACGCCAGCATTGCACGCGCTGCGCAGGCCGGCGTGGAACGCATCATTGTACCGAGCGTGGATGCCAGCCGTTTCGCGCTTGTGACGCAACTGGCGCAGCAGCATCCGGCGCTATATGCCGCGCTGGGCCTGCATCCAATCAATATTGCTGAGCATCAGGAAGATGCGCACCTTGATGAATTAGCGCGCTGGCTGAAAAAGCCGGATAGCAAGCGTGTGGCGATCGGCGAGATCGGCCTCGATCTCTATATGGACGATGCGCAATTTGCCAAACAGACGCGCCTGCTCGATAAGCAGCTCAAGCTGGCGAAGCAGCACGATCTGCCAGTGATTCTGCACTCGCGCCGCACCCACGATCAGCTGGCGCTGCATTTACGTCGTCACGATTTACCGCGTCGCGGCGTGGTACACGGTTTTGCGGGTAGCCAGCAGCAGGCGGAGCGCTTTATTCAGCTTGGCTAT
The DNA here is from genome assembly GCF_002858935.1 of Pantoea endophytica. Taxonomy (GTDB): domain Bacteria; phylum Pseudomonadota; class Gammaproteobacteria; order Enterobacterales; family Enterobacteriaceae; genus Pantoea; species Pantoea leporis. The sequence continues at coordinate 43,635 of NZ_PJRT01000007.1, forward strand.
GCCATTGGCGTTGGCGGCACTATCACCTATGAACGCGCCAGTAAAACCCGCAACACCATCGCCAGCCTGCCGCTCAAGGCGTTATTACTGGAAACCGACGCGCCCGATATGCCGCTGCACGGTTTTCAGGGCCAGCCCAATCGTCCGGAGCGGGCGCGCAACGTGTTTGACGTGCTGTGTCAGTTACGCAGCGAATCCCCTGAAGCGATCGCCGATGCGCTGTGGCATAACAGCCAGCAGCTGTTCGCCTTGCCTGCCTGATTCTCACCCGACAGATTCTGCATTTACGCTGCCTTACGCCTGATTAGCTACATTGATAAAGCTTAGAGTACACTTTTGCGTCCATTTTTGTGATAATAATAACAATGGCCATCACGGCGCATTCCCGCCTGGTTAGCGATTATTTGTGATAATCATCACTAAATAATTGTATTTAAATGACGTGTTTTCTTTTTCGTGTGACGTGAAGCGCAATTTAACGTCACGGTAGTTGTTAGAATTATCACATTCCCCGGTGGGTTGTGCCCGCCGATCTGAATTTTGGAGAGCATCATGACCGACTTGAAAGCAGCAGCACAGCGCGCATTGCAACTGATGGATTTAACCACCCTGAACGAAGACGACACCGACGAGAAAGTGATCGCGCTGTGCCGTCAGGCGAAATCCCCAGCCGGTAACACCGCTGCCATCTGCATCTATCCACGTTTCATCCCGGCAGCACGTAAAGCGCTGCGCGAGCAGGGTACGCCGGAAATCCGCATCGCCACCGTCACCAACTTCCCGCACGGCAACGATGACGTTGAGATAGCGCTGGCCGAAACCCGCGCGGCAATCGCCTACGGCGCTGACGAAGTGGATGTAGTGTTCCCGTATCGTGCGCTGATTGCCGGTAACCGTGATATCGGTTTCGAGCTGGTGAAAGCCTGTAAAGAAGCCTGCGCACAGGCAAACGTGCTGCTGAAAGTGATCATCGAAAGCGGCGAGCTGAAAGATGAAGCGCTGATTCGTGCCGCTTCGGAAATCGCTATCGATGCGGGTGCCGATTTCATCAAAACCTCCACCGGTAAAGTGCCGGTCAACGCGACGCCAGAAGTGGCGGCGATCATGATGCAAGTGATCCGCGACAAAGGCGTGAAGCAGCAGGTTGGTTTCAAACCGGCGGGCGGCGTGCGCACTGCAGAAGACGCGGCGCTTTATCTGCAGCTGGCGGACGACATTCTGGGTGAAGGCTGGGCGGATGCGCGTCATTTCCGCTTCGGTGCCTCCAGCCTGCTGGCAAGCCTGCTGAATACGCTGGGCCACGAAACCGCGACCAGCAAAGCCGGTTATTAATCTCTTTCGCTGATGGTTTCGCGATTCGTAGCGGCGCGATTTATCGCGCTGGTTTTTACGCTTCAGCCCCGACTTAACATCGCGCGATAAATCGCGCCGCTATGGCAGGTGCAAGCTGCCGTATCATTTCAATTTCTATCCCTTCAGGGAGGCAACCGTGTTCCTGCCACAAGAAATTATTCGAAAAAAACGCGACGGCCAGGCGCTGAGTGAAGCGGAGATTCGCTTCTTCATCAACGGCGTGCGCGACAACAGCGTTTCGGAAGGTCAAATTGCCGCATTGGCGATGACCATCTATTTCCATGATATGACGCTCGACGAGCGCGTGGCGCTGACTATGGCGATGCGCGACTCCGGCACGGTGCTGAACTGGAAATCGCTGAATCTCAACGGCCCGATTGTTGATAAACACTCCACCGGCGGCGTTGGCGATGTCACTTCGCTGATGCTCGGCCCGATGGTAGCGGCGTGCGGCGGTTATGTGCCGATGATCTCCGGGCGCGGCCTCGGCCACACCGGCGGCACGCTGGATAAACTGGAAGCGATTCCGGGCTTTGATATCTTCCCGAGCGACGACCGTTTCCGCCAGATTATCAAAGACGTCGGCATCGCGATTATTGGCCAGACCAATTCGCTGGCGCCGGCCGACAAACGTTTTTACGCCACGCGCGATATCACCGCCACCGTGGACTCCATTCCGCTGATAACCGCATCGATCCTCGCCAAAAAACTGGCGGAAGGATTGGATGCGCTGGTGATGGACGTGAAAGTGGGCTCCGGCGCCTTTATGCCGACCTTCGAAGCCTCAGAAAATCTGGCGCAGGCGATTGTTGGCGTCGCCAATGGCGCAGGTTGTAAAACCACCGCGCTGCTCACCGACATGAATCAGGTGCTGGCTTCCACCGCCGGTAATGCGCTGGAAGTGCGTGAAGCGGTACAGTTCCTGACCGGCGAGGCGCGCAATCCGCGCCTGCTGGAAGTGACGATGGCGCTGTGCGCGGAAATGCTGATCTCCGGCAAACTGGCTGAGAATGACGCCGATGCGCGCCAAAAGCTGCAGCAGGTGCTGGATAACGGCAAAGCCGCTGAAGTATTTGCCCGCATGGTGGCGGCGCAAAAAGGGCCGGTAGATTTCATCGAGCGCATGGACAGCTATCTGCCCGCGCCAACGCTGAGCAAAGCGGTATACGCCGATGGCGCCGGTATCGTCAGCGCAATGGATACGCGTGCGCTCGGCATGGCGGTGGTTGCGCTCGGCGGGGGGCGCCAGCGCGCCAGCGACAGCATTGATTACAGCGTGGGCTTGAGCGACGTGACCACGCTCGGCACGCAGATTGACGCGCAGCGTCCGCTGGCAATTATCCACGCCGCGTCGGAAGCGCAGTGGCAGCAGGCCGCCGCCGCCGTTAAAGCAGCCATCACGCTGAGCGATACTGCGCCAGCGATCACGCCGGTAGTTTATCGTCGCATTAGCGAATAACTGGCGCTTCTTCGTGCCAGGCAGCGGCCGTTCGGGTATACTGATCTGATCGCTTTTTTTTGACTTGTCATCGCGCATTGCGCAGGAGACTTGCATGAAACGTGCTTTTATTATGGTTCTCGACTCCTTCGGGATCGGCTCCAGCAAAGACGCCGATAAATTCGGTGATGAAGGATCGGACACGCTCGGCCATATCGCCGAAGCCTGTTTCGAAGGCCGCGCCAATGAAGGTCGCGAAGGCCCGCTGCACTTACCTAACCTGACCAAACTGGGCCTCGGCAAAGCGGCTGAGCTCTCTACCGGTCGTTTCCCGCCAGGCCTCGATCCCAACGCGGAAATCATCGGTGCGTATGCTTACGCCAGCGAATTGTCGTCCGGTAAAGATACGCCGTCGGGCCACTGGGAAATCGCCGGCGTGCCGGTGCTGTTTGATTGGGGCTACTTCAGCGATAAAGAGAACAGCTTCCCGCAGGCGCTGCTGGATACTCTGGTGAAACGTGCCGATCTGCCGGGATATCTCGGTAATTGTCACTCATCGGGCACGGTGATCCTCGACCAGCTCGGCGAAGAGCACATGAAAACTGGTAAGCCGATTTTCTACACCTCGGCGGATTCGGTGTTCCAGATTGCCTGCCACGAAGAGACCTTTGGCCTTGACCGTCTGTACGAACTGTGTGAAATCGCCCGTGAGGAGCTGACCAATGGCGGCTACAACATCGGTCGCGTGATTGCGCGTCCGTTCGTGGGCGACAAAGCGGGTAACTTCGAGCGTACCGGCAACCGTCATGATCTGGCGGTGGAGCCGCCTTCAGCGACCATGCTGAAAAAACTGGTCGATGAGAAGGGCGGTGAAGTGATTTCGGTGGGTAAAATTGCCGATATCTACGCCGAGCAGGGCATCACGCAGAAAGTCAAAGCCACCGGCTTAGACGCGCTGTTCAACGCTACCATCGAGCAGATGAAGAAAGCGCCAGATACTTCGATTGTGTTCACTAACTTCGTTGATTTTGACTCAACGTGGGGACATCGTCGCGATATCGCCGGTTATGCAGGCGGACTGGAGTTGTTCGATCGTCGTTTGCCAGAGCTGATGGAGTTGGTGAAAGAGGGCGACATTCTAATCCTCACCGCCGATCACGGCTGCGATCCAAGCTGGAAAGGCACCGAGCACACGCGTGAGCACATTCCGATTCTGATCTACGGCCCGAATGTGAAGCCAGGATCGCTGGGATACCGCGATACCTTCGCGGATATCGGCCAGACCATCGCAAAATATTTTGGCCTGTCCAGCATGGACTACGGCAAGAGCATGCTGTAAAACAGCGCCCCAAATTTAATAAGGAAAATAACCATGGCAACGCCTCATATTAATGCAGAAATGGGTGATTTCGCGGACGTCGTGCTGATGCCAGGCGATCCGCTGCGCGCAAAGCACATTGCGGAAACCTTCCTCGAAGATGTGGTGGAAGTGAACAACGTGCGCGGCATGCTGGGTTACACCGGGACTTATAAAGGCCGCAAGATTTCGGTGATGGGTCACGGCATGGGCATTCCATCCTGCTCGATCTACACCAAAGAGCTGATCACCGATTTCGGCGTGAAGAAGATTATCCGTGTCGGTTCTTGCGGCGCAGTGCGCGCAGACGTGAAACTGCGTGACGTGGTGATTGGTATGGGTGCCTGCACCGATTCCAAAGTGAACCGCATGCGCTTCAAGGATCACGACTTCGCGGCGATTGCTGACTTCGACATGGTGCGTAACGCCGTTGATGCCGCGAAAGCGCTGGGCGTTGATGCGCGCGTGGGTAACATCTTCTCCGCCGATCTGTTCTATACGCCAGATCCGCAGATGTTCGACGTGATGGAGAAGTACGGCATTCTGGGTGTGGAGATGGAAGCGGCGGGTATTTACGGCGTGGCAGCAGAGTTTGGTGCGAAAGCGCTGACCATCTGTACCGTGTCGGACCACATCCGCACCCACGAGCAGACCACGGCGGCTGAGCGTCAGACCACCTTCAACGATATGATTAAGATCGCGCTGGAGTCAGTGCTGCTGGGCGATTAATCTCTTTTCCCTCACCCTAACCCTCTCCCGCACGCGGGAGAGGGGACCAGTCGGCGCTTTTTTTCTCCCTCTCCCGGTGGGAGAGGGCCGGGGTGAGGGCACCAGACCGCACCATCCCGTAAACATCTGACACACTTTTACCCAGGCTTGTGCATCTTCGTGCTGGCTCTGAAACAATCTCTGCTTATCATTAGCGTGATAACAAAGAGACTAAGCCCACCTGATGAATTTCCGTAATTTCGAAGCAGAAGAAAAGCTGTTTGCCCGCCGTGCGATTGTCGCTTTTGCCCTGGTTGTCATCTGCTTTACCATTTTAGGCATCAACCTGTATCGCCTGCAGGTCGATCAGCACAGCTATTACCAGACGCGTTCCAACGAAAACGACATCAAAATGATCCCCATCGCGCCCACGCGTGGATTGATCTTCGATCGCAACGGCATTCCGCTGGTGCGCAACGTCAGCTGGTATGACATTCACATCACGCCGTACAAAATCGACAACATGCAGGAAACGCTGAAAGAGCTGACGCCGATTGTCGATCTTACGCCGGAAGAGATTGAAACCTTCGAGCATGAACTCAAACAGAACAGCCGCTACAAGCCGGTTGAACTGAAAGCGGAACTGACTGACGAAGAAGTCGCGCGCTTCGCCGTCAATCAATTCCGCTTTAGCGGCGTCACCGTCGATACCTATCAGGACCGTGAATATCCTTACGGTGCCGACCTGGCGCACGTGCTTGGCTATGTTTCGAAAATCAACGATAACGACTACAAACGCCTGAACGCAGAAGGCGTTGGCGAGAACTACGCGGCTGACCACAACATCGGTAAGCAGGGCATTGAAGGCTATTATGAATCGCTGCTGCACGGCAAAACCGGCTATCAGGAAGTGGAAGTGGATAACCACGGCCGCATCGTGCGCGTGCTAAAAGAGGTGCCGCCGGTGGCCGGTCAGAACATCACGCTGACGCTCGATCTGCATCTGCAGCAGTACGTCGAGAGTCAGCTAGCCGGGCAACGTGCCGCGGCGCTGATTGAAGATCCGCACGACGGCAGCGTGCTGGCGATGGTTTCCGCGCCGAGCTACGATCCCAATCCGTTCGTCAAAGGCATCAGCTACAAAGCCTATAAAGCCCTGCTGCAGGATAAAGACCTGCCGCTGATCAACCGCGTTACGCAAGGCTTGTATCCACCGGCGTCCACCGTGAAGCCTTATATGGCGATGTCGGCGCTGCTGACCAAAGTCATCACACCGAGCTTTACCCTATTTGGCGCGCCGACCTGGACGCTGCCGGGCACCGATCGTAAATATCGCGACTGGAAAAAAACCGGTCACGGCATGCTGGACGTCACCAAAGCCATCGAAGAGTCGGCGGACAGCTTCTTCTATCAGGTGGCGTTTATGATGGGCATCGATCGCATCCACACCATGCTGAGCCAGTTTGGCTACGGCAAATCGACCGGCATCGATCTTAACGAAGAGTACGCTGGATTGCTGCCGAGCCGCGAATGGAAGCAGAAGGTGCACAAACACGTGTGGTATCAGGGCGATACCGTTTCGGTGGGCATTGGGCAAGGTTATTGGGTGGCGACGCCGATTCAGATGGTGAAAGCGATGGTGGCGCTCATCAACAACGGGCGTGTGATCAATCCCCATCTGCTGGAGAAATCACAGCGCGGCAAGGAGGTGCAGCTCTACCAGGCAAAACTACCGCAGCCGCAGATTGGCGATGCTAAATCGCCGTATTGGTCGCTGGTGCGCCACGCCATGTTCGGTATGGCGAATGCGCCGAACGGCACCGGCTACAAATACTTTCACACTGCGCCTTATGGCATTGCAGCGAAATCGGGCACCTCGCAGGTGTTCAGCCTGAAACAGAATCAGGTGTATAACGCCAAAATGACGCCGATGCGTCTGCGTGACCACATCTTCTACACCGCGTTTGCGCCGTTTAACGATCCCAAAGTGGCGGTGGCGTTGATACTGGAAAACGGCGGCAACGAAGGCGTCACGGCGGCACCGCTGATGCGTAATATTCTCGACCACATCTTTATGCCGGAAGCCACACCGCCGCCGGTGGCGACGGCGGCGCAGTAAACCATGCGGCCATGGCAGGTTATTGTCATGCCGCATAGTTTGTGGGGGCGCGGTGCATTGCAACCTGCAACGCATCACTCCTCTCGCAATGTCGCGGTAACATGCCCAATCGCGCGTACCACTTCGCTGGAACTGTCACGAATATCCGCCATCATGCCTCCAGCTTCCTTCGCCAACCCCACGCCCTGATCGGCGCGTTTCAGGTTGGAGGCGATACCTTTCAGCGCTTTCTCCGCCAGCGTATGGTTCTGCTGCACCATGTTCTCAATTTCGGTGGTGGCGCGATTGATGTTGGCCGCCAGCGTGCGCACTTCATTGGCCACCACGGCAAAGCTGCGACCATGCTGACCGGCACGCGCCGCTTCCACCGCGGCGTTCAGCGCCAGCAGGTTGGTTTGATCGGCAATCCGGCGAATACTCTCAACAATGGCGCCAATGCGATCCGACGACTGACTCAGATCGTTGATATCACCAGAAATGCCGTGCAGCTCGCCCGCCAAATCATTCATGGTCTGCACGCTGTTCTCAATCACCGTGGCGCCAAGGCGCGTGCTTTCACTGGTTTGCAGCGCAGTTTGATACGCCTGCTGCGCCGCGTCGCGCTCTTGCTGATTCTTCTCCACCTGCGCGGTGACATCGGTAGCGAACTTCACCACTTTGTACAGCTCGCCGGTTTCGTTAAACACAGGATTGTAAGTGGCGCGCAGCCACACCGTTTGGCCGCGTTTATTCACGCGCTGGAACTGGCCGGAGATAAATTCGCCCTGATTCAGCTTGTGCCAGAAGCGGCGATATTCGTCGCTGTTGCGCATCTCCGGCGGGCAGAACTGGCTGTGATGCACGCCGATCACTTCTGACGCGTTATAGCCCATGGTTTTCAGGAAGTTGTCGTTGGTCATCAACACTTCGCCTTTGAGATTGAAGGCGATCACCGCCATCGAACGCTCAATCGCAGTGGTCATGGCGCGCTGCTCTTGCGCGTCCATGATGCGCGCGGTGATATCGCTCGCCAGCTTGACGATTTTAATCACGCGGCCGCTGCGATCCTGCACCGGCACGTAATTCGCCTCCAGCCAGATAGGACGGCTGTGTTTTGCCACGCGCAGGAATTTATCGCTGAAGCCTTCGCCGCGATTCAGGCGTCGCCAGAAGTCGCGGTATTGCGGCGAGTTAAGCATATCTGTGGTGCAGAACATGCTGTGATGCTGACCAACAATCTCTTTGAGCGTGTAGCCCATGCGCTCGAGAAACAGCTCGTTGGCGGTAAGGATCTTCCCTTCTGGGGTGAATTCGACCATGGCGATGGCATCTTGTAATGAACTGAGCGTTGCCTTGCTGTGACCGCGTTTTTGCCACGCAAGGCGTGACAATATTCCTGATGTAATAGTGCTGAACATGGTGGACCTTATTATTGGTATCGGTTGTCAGCAAGGTTATCGGCATAAGCGACTAAAAATTCACCTATACCAGCGATAGGCGAATGAATTTTTACCGGTTGGTCTGGAGGTTGCTGTAAAAGGCATCAGTCAGCTGATTTTTGCCGAAAAGCGTTTGACGGTGCCGCGCGAGTAGGGTTTAATGCGCCCCGTTGCCCGGATAGCTCAGTCGGTAGAGCAGGGGATTGAAAATCCCCGTGTCCGTGGTTCGATTCCGCGTCCGGGCACCATACATCGAAGCACACTGGTTAGAAGTGAGATCTCTAACGGGTGTCTAAACGAAGATGGTGTTCAAAGCAACGGTGACTGCATTTGCAGATGCATCATCCAAGATTGAACATAAAAATCTTCAAGAAAGGGTACCAGTTCGTGCTGGTGCCCTTTTCTCGTTGGCGTAAATAATTGCAATGATTGCGACACCTGTCAATAAAACCTCAGATTTTGTCAATTCTCGCTATCCCTCATCTGCACCAAGAATCGTTTTTGCTATGACAAATATGAATTATCCTTTAGGGTTTATCCGTAATGTCCCCATGTCCGCGAACATCATTTCAACGGCCATTTGAGCTCAATGCTCTAATTCGATAAGAAGCACCAAAATGTCCGCATCTCCAAAGCAGACATCTGCGTTCTGGGCTAACACAACGGGTAAAAGAGTAATTTTGTTAAATGAACATACCTACCCTCTGTCAGTACTGAGAGGCGCCACCGTCAGCGAACAGCTCTATACCATGCACATAACTTGAGGCATCACTGGCTAGGAAAGAAACAATAGAGGCTATTTCTTCCGGCTCTCCGATACGTCCCAACGGACTTTTAGCGGTGAGGAAGGCGATCCCCTCTTCGGCATTATCGCCAAATGCGGCTCTGAGCGACGCTGTATTCACAGGACCTGGGCTGACAATGTTTATGCGTATACCCGATCCGTGCAGCTCTGTAATCCAGCTTCGCACCATGTTTCTGACTGCGGCTTTGGTCGCACCATAAATACTCATGGTAGGACCCGGGTCTGCTGACGCCGTCGAACCAATGATAATCACGCTTGAACCCTTTCCAAGCAGGGGCAAAGCCTGCTGAACAGTCAGCACAACACCTGTAACATTTGTGGCAAACTGGTCGTGGATCTGTTTTTCAGTGATTTCACCAAGCGGAGCATGCACCCCACCGCCAGCATTAGCGACAAGAATATCGATGCAACCGAATTCCACTCTAACCTGTTCATAAAGCTCATCAAGACTAACTTTGCTGCTGACGTCAGCAACGATACCTTTTACATTTTCCCCCAGAGTCTTTAACGCCTCCTGAAGGGTTTGTGCATTCCGGCCAGTGATAATGACGTCTGCGCCTTCGTCGCTCAGATTTTTCGCTATAGCCAGACCAATGCCGCTTCCACCACCAGTGATAACGGCAACCTTTCTATTAAATGACTGATTCATAATTGCACCATGTATTTTTTTGTAGTGGTCACTATAAGAAATTCTGAGCGGGCTGTCACTAACTTCTTGTAGCGGTCACTACAAAAAAGTTTTAAGATGGCAAACAGAAACACTTCTGATGCAACGGATAAAAACTATGAGCGATACCGAAAAAACAATTAAAGCACCCAGGCGGGTATTTGACAGAGAGTCCGGCGTGCAGACAGCTAAAGCGCTGTTTCATCAGCGTGGTTATGATGCTGTGGGTATCACGGAACTGACAAAGATGCTGAATATAAATCCTCCCAGCCTTTATGCCGCTTACGGTAGTAAAGCAGGGCTGTTTGAACGCTGCCTGGATCTCTATGTTGCAGAGGGAAACCTACCGGCGGACAAAATCCTGACTCCGGGCAGGCCGCTGAATGAGGCGGTTGCAGATCTTTTTATGACTGCTGCACGTTTATACGCCCGATCCTCAGTCCAGCGAGGCTGTCTTGTGGCTGAAGGTATGCGTGCCGATGATCCGCAGGCCCGCGAGCTGGCAAGCCGCTATGGTGAGGCAGGAATTCAGTTCATCAGAAGTTATATCCGGCAGTATGAACCTGCACGGGACCGGGAGCTTTCTGATTATGTCGTGACAACGTTGCGGGGATTTTCTGCAGCCGCAGTAACGGGACTGTCAAAAGCCAGGTTAACTGCCGTGGCTCAGCTGGCCGGTCAGGCATTCAGCACTCTCCTGACGCCAAAAAATGTTTAATCAGGAGGTAAAAGTTATGTCTGTTATCGACCATGTTGAGATTGCTGTAAAAAATGCTCTGGTATCGCTCAAATTCTTTGAAGCAGCCCTCGCTCCGCTGGGGTTCAGCTTGGTTGTTTCTGTACCCCCGGATCGGACTCTAACTGGTGGTGCCCGGTATGGATTGGGCCCGGAGGGGTACCCGAGGCTCTGGCTTCATGATAAAGACATAACAGGCGCCTCAACACATCTGGCTTTTGCTGCCAGTGAACGGGCCATAGTTGACGAATTCTGGCGTGCCGCTCTACAGGTAGGCGGTAGAGACAATGGCGAACCGGGAATTCGCAATCATTACCACTCTCACTATTACGCCGCTTATATCTTAGACCCTGACGGTAATAACATCGAAGTCGTCTGTCAGAAAGGATGAGTAAGATGGCCGGACGTCACTTTGCGAAATTGAATCCCATCTGAATTACGGCCTGTTAGTTTCGCCTGGCTGCTACCCGCGAAGTGAAATATCGTGTGGTGAGTTATTGCTTTGTTACGGCAGCAAAATTTACTGCCGCATCAAACGTGGTGATTCAGCGGGCTTTCTGCACCATCAGCGTCGTACCTTAGACTTGCAACGTCTTTCAAAGGAGTGCGGCCAAAGAAACGGGCGTACTCGCGATTAAACTGAGGCACGCTGCGATAACCCACCTCCATGGCAACAGACGTGACGCTCTGCTGGCGCGCCAGTAATTTGGTTCTGGCATGGAGAAGACGGACGCGCTTCTGATACTGGACCGGACTCATGTTTGTCACGGACTTAAAATGACGATGAAAAGCCGATACGCTCATGGCTTCCTGTGCGGCCAGTGATTCAACCACAAATTCATCAGCAAAATTATGTCTTATCCAGCGAATAGCATTACCTATCCGCGCCAGCATGGTTCCCGGTGAAGCAATATCCCTCAGCATCCAGCCATGTGGGCCTTTCAGAACATGATAAAGGATTTCACGTTCATATACCGGTGCGAGAGCCGGGATATCTTCAGGGCTCTTCATCAGGCGAAGCATTCTTACCCAGGCATCCAGCAGCTCGGGCGTGACGGCAGCAACGGAAAAAGCACCCGACTGTGGATCAGCCTTCACGGGAGTTAAATCAGCCAACAACGTCGCTATCCGCTCAGGTGTCAGGGTCAGACTGACCGCGAGATAAGGAGCACCGGTGGCCTCGGGAAGGACTTCGCCTACGGCTGGCAAATCTACTGACATGACAAAGTAAGAAGCAGGGTTGTAGTGGAATACCCGGTCACCTACCGTCATGGATTTACTTCCCCGCAGTATGAGATTAACCATCGGCTCATAGACCGCAGCCAGAGCATGCGCGGGAACGTCCCCCTGCACCATTGCCACACGCGGTATACCGGTTTCGGTTCGCCAGAGTCGGGCATGAGCGGCCAGAAGGCGCAGTTCGTCAAGCAGGGGTTCCAGTGTCAAGGTCAGCCTCCTCAGTATGATGATTAAAGCGAGCATAAAGCAGAAAAAGGCAAGAATCGAGCAGGAACGCAGAGGCAGAGCTGTCCCGGAGGTTTTATCCTTTTTCCTCTCGCAGACAGAAAGGATGAAACCTTGAAAATTGTACTGATTACCGGCGGCAGTGGCGGAATTGGCGCCAGTGTGGCGCAGCAGTGCGCGGCTAAAGGGATGGGGGTGATTGTGACTTATAACAGCCATCCTGAATCTGCCCTGAGGGTTGTGAAGGAGATTGAAGCGTCAGGCGGCCATGCCGTTGCGCTGCATCTGGATGTGGCTCGCACCGAAACCTTCGGCACTTTCCGCGATGCCTTACTTGAGATAGTCAGTATCACCTGGGAACGTGAGCACATTGACGTGCTGGTAAACAACGCCGGGTTTGGACTCTTCAACCCGATTGAAACGGTGACGGAGAGTGAGTTCGACACTCTTTTTGCCGTGCACCTGAAGGGCCCTTTTTTCCTGACCCAGAAGCTGCTGCCACTGATTTGCGATGGAGGACACATCATCAACGTTACCAGCGCCACCACGCGCGTGGCGACGGCAGGTGTTGCGCCCTACGCTGCCTTTAAAGGCGGCCTTGAAGTACTGACCCGCTATATGGCCAAAGAGTTCGGGCCGCGGCGCATCCGGGCAAACGCAGTCTCTCCGGGTGCAATCCGTACGTCGCTTGGCGGAGGGCTGAATGATGAATTTGAGGCGCTACTCGCCTCACAGACCGCGCTGGAACGCGTGGGGGAGCCGGATGATGTCGGCCGGGTTATCGCAGGCCTGGTCTCTGATGACGGCGTCTGGATCAACGCACAATCCATTGAGGTTGCCGGCGGCTACCAAATCTGAATCCTTCCGGAGGTTTTATGCTGGATCATCTGTTTCTTACGGTCAGCGATACAGACCGTTCTGTCCGTTTTTATACGGAAGCGCTTGCTCCTCTCGGCATCACGGTTCGTCATGATTATGACGGAAAAGAGGGGCCGCCCGGCCACCCGGATTTGAAAGGGTTCGGTGCTCAGGGCCGGATTTTTTTCTGGCTACGCGAAGGAACTGTTGCACCAGCTTCTGTACATGTCGGGTTTGTCGCACGAAATCAGACAATGGTGAACGAAGCCTATGCTTCAGCCATGCGTGCCGGCGCGTCTGACAATGGCGCACCTGGCGCCCGGCTTCACTACGATCCCCGCTACTACGCCGCCGGCGTTTTCGACCCCGATGGCTACAGCCTGGAATTTGTTTATAAAAAATGGCAGCACCCTCAACCATGAAAACATTACTGATTTATGGCGCCACCGGTTACACGGGACGCATGACCGCCGCCCAGGCTAAAAGTGCCGGCTTGAATATTATTATTGCCGGCAGAAACATGCAGCGGCTGGCCGCACTTGCCGGTGAACTTGACGTCAGTATGCGGGTATTCGGCCTGGAGGACGCTGCTGAAACCGCGCTGCAGCTGGCGGGCGTCGGCGTTGTGCTGAACTGCGCCGGGCCGTTTGCTGCTACAGCAGAACCGCTGATGAAAGCCTGCATAGACCAGGGTATTCATTACCTTGATATCACAGCGGAAATTAACGTTTACCGGCTGGCTGAGTCACTGGGAGATAGAGCGGCGGTGGCCGGAAGTATGCTACTGCCGGGCGTGGGCTGGGACGTGGTGCCTACCGACTGCCTGGCCGTTCGCCTTGTACGACATGTACCGGAACCACGACGGTTGCGTATAGCATTACAGGTGGCCGGAACGATGTCCCGGGGGTCTGCCGTCAGCGCAGGCGAAATAATCGCAGCCGGCCTGCTGGAACGTGTTAACGGTATTCTGATGACGAAAGAGAATGCGCAGCCCGGCTGGTTTGATTTTGGTGAAGGCCCTGTGGCCTGTGCGCCGCTTTCCTTTGGCGATCTGGTGACGGCATGGCATTCAACCGGTATTCCAGATATTGAGATGTTTGTGAATGTAACAGGGGATGCCTTTCCGCAGGGTGATTTGTCCCTGCTTCCTGAAGGGCCCGGGCAGGATGAACGCGATGCAACTCGTGCACGCGCTGTTGCTGAGGTCACCGGAGCTGACGGAAGGGTCCACCGGGCTGTGATCGGGACGGTTAACGGATATTCCTATACGCCGCTTGCGGCCACAGAGGCTGCGAGGCGTGTTCTGAACGGTGACTGTTTTCCCGGTTTTCAGACGCCGGCGATCGTTTTTGGTAGTGAGTTTGCGCTGAGTATTGCGGGTACGTGGCTCCAGCTCTCCTGACTCTGTTAATAAGCTGCACCGGTCAGCAATGAGCTGGCCGGTGCCCCGCAATTAAACGTCAGGGTAAAAGCGACGCTTTTTTCAGCGTGATAGCAGAGAATTCATTTTTCGTGGTACCGACAGTTGTTTTACTGATGTTGCCCAAAAATATTCCTTAGTCAGATCTGAGATGCACCGCCATCGGCAAAAATTTCCGCGCCGTTAATATAACTGGCATCTTCACTGGCGAGGAAGACTACAGCTTTTGCTATTTCTTCAGTCTGGCCGATACGGCCAATCGGACTGCGGTCACGCAAAGATTGCAGAATGGCGTCAACGGGCTCGGGAAGGAAATCGTGTAAGGATTGAGTATCCACCGGTCCGGGGCTGAGGATATTAATGCGAACGCCAGCACCTTTTATGTCCAAAATCCAGCTGCGTACCATTGCACGTAAAGCAGCCTTGGTGCCTCCATAAACACTGAGGCCCTGACCAGGATTAATGGAGGCCGTTGAGCCTGTGATAATAATGCTGCTGCCTGGTTTCATAAGTGGTAATGCTTTCTGAACGGTAAACGTGATACCCCTTACGTTCGTTGTGAACTGACGATCGAACTTCTCCGGGGTAATCTGCCCGAGGGGTTCAAATTCGCCCATGCCGGCATTTGCTATCAGAATGTCAATACGACCAAACCGGGACAATATTTGCTTATAAAAACTATCCAGTTCGGAGAGGCTGGATACATCCACCTGAAACTGACTCGCATCCGGCCCAAGAGTACTAAGTGCGGATTTAAGTTTATTTTTGTCCCGGCCGGTAATGATCACAGTTGCACCGAGTGCTGCTAATTCCTGTGCGATCCCAAGACCAATGCCAGATGATGCGCCGGTCACAACCGCGATTTTGTTCTGAAAAGAGTGAGTCACTATGTATTCTCCTGATTATCGTGAGCTGGATTTATAGTGATCACTACATTAAAAATTAAATCCTCACAAGTTAAAATTCAAATTAGATTTAAAAGATGATTTATATCAACAATATGATTAAGTTGGTGTATGTAGATTGTTTTAGTGGTTACTACATTAACTTTTTCAGAAATGAAGTTAAAACAAGAGAGCAGGTTGCGACGATCTGCATTTTAACGCGAAGCATTAGTCGCAATTGCACAGGCACTCTTTCATGAGCATGGCTATGACGCTGTCAGGATTGCTGACCTGAAGCGGGGGCTGAACACCAAGCCGGATATCAAGGCACATACCTGACTGTTCATCGATAATCATGAGGGTCCATACAGGACAACGGTCAAACGTGACGTAAAACATTCCAAATCCGGTAAATTTCCGACATTTCAGATCCGGATCGCACTTGAGCTAAAAGCGCAGTTCAAAGTTGCAGCGACAGAGGCGTGGATGGGGCTTGGGAACTGGTTGAAAATGCCTGGACGGAGGGGGTTGGAGCAATGGGGGTTGAATTTAGAAGTAGGTTGTATTAGCTCATGGTTGATGTGATGTGTTTGTTGAACAGCGCAAAAGTTTATTTGATAGTCCGCTGTGTGCCAATAGCGGACGTCGCCGTTCAATTTTTATGAAAAAAAGCCCAAATCATTTGGGCTCGAAATTGTGGAGTAAATATTTTCATTCTTCCCTTTTGCGGTAGGGTTGAGTGAATTGTAATCGTGATTAGCTTCAGCCTTTTATTATTCTATGCTTTAAAGAAATTTGGTGGTTTATTTATCCATCGGTTAGGTGATTGTTTTATCAATATATGCTTTTAATTGGCTTCGTTTCTTGACGGATTTCTCTATAGGTACGATTAATTAATAGGGACATATTTAATGGCTTGGTAATGTTGAGGTTGGAAATTCATAAGGACCAAACTGCTCATTTATCAATATGTTAAATTTAATAACCACAGGGGAAATGATGAAAAAGAACACTAATGAACATACAAATGAATCAGAGACCTTGCTTAAGAGCGGACTTGCCTGGAATGGCCAACGTTTAGAGAGCTATCCCTCTGGCGAACTTGAAATTACTGTTATGAAAATGACCATCCCCGCTCATTCAGAGTTACCATGGCATACTCATCCCATTCCTAATACTGCCTACATTCTGTCCGGCTCTCTGACCATTGAAGACAAAGACAGCGGAGAAACCAAAACCTTTCATGCTGGCGAGGCTTTCAATGAGTCCATCGATATAGCACACCGAGGATTCACCACGGATGAAAGCGTTGACGTCATCATCTTCTACGCAGGCGCAAAGGGTGAGGAGCTCTCCGTCCCTTTACCTGGAGAAGAATCTGAGTATTAAGGCATCCAGTGCTTACTACTAATTGATTTTTAGAATGAATGGCGGTGGTGAAAGCTACCTCCATTCATCTGCATTACCTGTATGAGGCCGACACGTTTGACTCCTTACTGGTTCAACCCTAATCCTTTTTTATCTAAAAACTCAGTAATTGTTTGCGCGAGTTTTCGTATCTGGGAATCGTCACGCAGGTCTGGATGTTTCGCTAACCAGATATCCAGCGTTAGCATTGGTTGTTCAGTGGGCAATTTAATCAGCCGTGGTTCTTTATCCGCTAAAAAACAGGGTAAACCCGCTACACCAATTCCTGAACAAGCTGCCTCATATTGATTGCTCAAATCGCTGACTTCACAACTAACCCGCCTGTTTCCTCTAACCTCATACAGCCATCTTTTATGCGCGAAACTGGGTTCCTTGTGGGAATAAGCAATAAAATCCCAGCTTGAAGGATTTTTAATATTCCTGTAATCAGGCGTGGTATATAAACCAAACTTCATCAGACCTGCTTTTTTTATAATATCGGTCTCTTCTATTGGCGGAGAGAGGCGCAGCGATAAATCAGCTTCCATTTTTGAAAGAGACACAAATTGTGGTTCACTCTGAATAGAAAGCTGTATGTCAGGATTTTGCTGCGTCATCTCAAAAAGAGCGGGAGCAAAAAAATGTCGGGCGAGTATTGGTGGAGCCGAGATCGCTACCCTTGAACGGGTAGATGTTTTACCGGAGGAGGAAAGTCGCGCAACGGAATAAACTTTCGCCTCAATATCCTTTGCCTCTTTTAAAATTTTTTCACCAATCGGTGTCAGGCGTGCTTCACGAGGTCGTCGGATGACAAGTTGAATGCCCAATACTGCTTCAAGCGATGCAAGCCTGCGACTCACTGTGGCTTGATCAACTTTCAAATCTTTTGCAGCACCTGAAATCGTACCGGCTTTAGCAATGGCCAGAAAAAAACGGAGATCTTCCCAATTCATGATGTATGCGTTTTTGCATGGATGGTGTGCAAATTTTAGTATTTACGCATGTCGTGTCAATTCTTATCCTTTAGTCATGATTCACTCATTTTGGCTTAGTTTGTAATGTCGAAAATAACGCCCACTTTAGCGGCAACACTCATCTCATCCTGCATGGGCTTTTTGGTCGTTCAACTCGATGTCAGCGTGGTTAATGTTGGATTGAGCGCATTGAGAGAGGCGTTTAAAACCGACCTTACTGGCCTTCAATGGGTCATCAATAGTTATGCTTTAGTGTTTTCAGCACTGCTAATTCTTGGAGGCGCATTAGGGGATAAGTACGGTGCAAAGACTGTCTTTGCCTGGGGATTTGGCATCTTTACGTTCGGATCGATCGGCTGTGGGTTAGCTGACGGCATGGCAATGTTGATTACGCTGCGTGGTATTCAGGGAATTGGCGCTGCCCTGTTGGTACCCACCTCCTTAACGTTAATCAGGCTGACTTTCCAGGATACAAATACCCGTCGTACGGCCGTTGCTATGTGGGGTGCCTGTGGAGGTATCGCTCTTGCTGCAGGACCGGTGCTGGGCGGCATCCTCATCCAGTATTTGGGCTGGCGAAGCGTGTTTTTAATCAATGTTCCCATTGGCCTTATCGCAATTATCCTCATCCTGCGTTTTGCTCCAGCTTCTCCACGTGTTGATAAGAAAGTCGATGTGCCGGGTCAGATAGCAAGCGCTATTGCCATCGCTTCCCTGACATATGCCCTGACAGAATCGAGCGATCGGGGCTGGACAATGTTGCCTCTTGTAGCGTTATGTCTGGCAATCCTCTCAACCTTAATATTTACAGTCACGGAAAGGCATGTGGCGGATCCTATGCTGCCTCCTCGTTTAGTCAAAAATAAGATGCTGATTGCAATGTGCCTTAGTGGCGCCGTCATCAACCTGGTTTTTTACGGCACCGTTTTTGTTCTAAGCCTCTTTTTCCAGACCGTTAAAGGCTACGGTGCATTCCAGACTGGCATCGCTTTCATTCCTTTGACTGCCGTGCTGACCGTATCAACGATGATATCTTCACGAGTTGCACGTCGGGTAAGTGCGATACGTATCATCACCACCGGATTTAGCGTGCAAATTATCGGGTTTTTATTGTTATCCCAATTATCGGTTAACTCATCTTTATGGCTACTGAATGGCGCACTAATGCTGGTCGGTATGGGTAGCGCGATGTCAGTACCCTCAGTTACAAATACGATGCTCGCTTCAGTTTCACAGCACGATGCCGGTATATCCTCGGGTTTGATGGCGTCAGCAAGACAGTTAGGTGGGGTCGTTGGCGTCGCCATCTTTGGGGCGCTAATAACACATACCGATACTGCAACATTTTCGCGCGGTATGGCTAAAGCGATGCTGCTCTCTGCCTTGGTTTTGTTGTTCTGCATAGTGATAAATCTCATTATGACGAGACGCGCACGCGAAGCAGTCGAGATTTAGTTCTCACTGTCAAGATGGATGCCGACATTGAACACAACCATTGCAAACGCCCTGTTTGTTAACTTCAAATGAACTGACCCTTTATCATGATGCATGACCAAATTTACACTGTAAATTAGAGTTATCAGGGGGTATTGGAGTCATAGTTCCCATCTGGCAAACTGTCCGGCAACGCTCATAGCTGCAGGCAAATAAGTCTATTTTCAGGTGATCAACTGTTATGGCAGTAATCGCTAATGAAGATAGCGCCTTCATGTTATGATATACCCCGGTACAGTATGTGAGGATGTATGCCACACTCTCCTGAAGATAAAAAGCGAGCGCTTAACAGAATTAAAAGGATACAGGGTCAATGCGAAGGCATTCAGCGATCGCTGGAAGCTGGGGTGGATTGTGCTCCTGTATTGATGCAAATGGCTGCTGTCAGAGGCGCAATTAATGGTCTGATGACCGAGATCCTGGAAAGCTACATAAAAGAAGAGTTCGCAGGGAAGTTAACATCCGAAAGCGGTAGCGATCAGGAGATCGGTGAACTGGTTAAATTAGTTCGCTCTTATTTTAAGTAATCAGTTTGACGGTGGCTCATTTAGGGCCTTGGTGAAGCAGCGTTTTTTGGCGCTGCTTTTTTATGTCTACAGTTAAGAAGCTCAGTCTATTAAATTATCATCGTTAAATTATTTGAACGAGCCGCCATTAATCTATGTGCTAAAGTTTGTTCAGTATTTTACGGACGATCAATATGACTATTTCAAGCAATCAGAAAACCGGCCCCAGAGCGATAAATTATTCAATTAAATCAGATGACTGCAATAGTAGGGATCTTGTTTTGCACGCAGTTGTCAGAGACATTATAAAGTGGATTGATGGCAACCTTGATGTAAATCTTAGAGTTGATGTTATTACCAGAAAGAGTGGATATACCCACTGGTATTTTCAACGAAGATTCAAAGAAATAACCGGAATATCAATAGCGGATTACATCCGGATTTGTCGTGTTATAAATGCTACCAGTGCGCTAATCACTACCGACAAAAACATTATGTCGATCGCAATGGATAATGGTTTTAGTAGTCAGCAAACCTTCACGCGCGTCTATCGTCACTACGTTAACGAACCACCAGGAAGCATCCGCAAGGCCTATTGTGGCGAACCTGCATATGTTGAAAATATGAGGTCAGAAATGTTTCAGAGCTATCCTTTCTTCCAGAGTAGAGAAACGACTCATTAACCTTTTCTCACCTTCTTTTATGGCGATAGCTAACAGCGGTCGCCGCTCTCATTGCATCATCATAAAGCGGGCGTTTGCAGAGGTTATGGGAACTACAAACAATTTCGTTGTTGTTTAATGTCATTAAAAAACAATTATATATATTGATTTTCATGTAAGATTCAAAAATTATATATACCCCATAGGGGTATGCGATCTATACTCCCCCTACTCAATAAACATTTACCACCTCTTTAGAGCGGCGTGATTAGCATTTTGCGAATAACCACTCCGCTCAATCCGAACCCTCAATTAAGTGGAGTGCAGTTATGAAATCACGCGCTGCTGTTGCATTTGGCCCAGGCCAGCCTTTAAAAATTGTTGAAATTGACGTCGAGCCACCACGCGCTGGCGAAGTGTTAGTAAAAATCAGTCACACCGGCGTCTGCCACACTGACGCCTTTACCTTATCAGGTGATGATCCTGAAGGCGTTTTCCCTGCAGTACTTGGACATGAAGGTGCTGGCGTAGTCGTTGAGGTTGGCGAAGGTGTTACCAGCGTAAAACCTGGCGATCACGTCATTCCTCTTTACACCGCTGAATGTGGCGAATGCCTGTTCTGCAAATCCGGCAAGACCAACCTGTGCACCGCAGTGCGTGCCACTCAGGGTAAAGGCCTGATGCCAGACGGCACAACGCGCTTCTCATACAACGGTCAGCCGATCTACCACTACATGGGTTGCTCAACTTTCAGTGAGTACACTGTGGTGGCTGAAGTCTCTCTGGCGAAAATAAATCCAGAAGCCAACCACGAGCATGTTTGCCTGCTCGGCTGCGGTGTAACCACCGGTATCGGCGCTGTTCACAATACGGCAAAAGTGCAGCCTGGTGATTCAGTGGCCATCTTCGGATTGGGTGGCATCGGTCTTGCAGCCATTCAGGGTGCGCGTCAGGCGAAAGCGGGCCGCATCATTGCTATTGATACCAACCCATCCAAGTTTGAGCTGGCTAAGCAGTTCGGCGCAACAGACTGCATCAATCCAAACGATTTCGACAAACCTATTCAGGAAGTCATTATTGAAATGACTGGCTGGGGTGTCGATCACTCTTTCGAATGTATCGGCAATGTGAACGTGATGCGTGCAGCGCTTGAGTCTTCACACCGTGGCTGGGGTCAGTCGGTCATTATTGGCGTAGCCGGTGCGGGCAAAGAGATTTCCACACGTCCGTTCCAGCTGGTTACGGGCCGTCAGTGGAAAGGCTCTGCATTTGGTGGCGTTAAAGGCCGCAGTCAGCTGCCAGGAATGGTTGAAGATGCCATGAAGGGTGAAATTGAGCTGAAGCCATTTGTTACTCACACAATGTCACTTGATGACATTAATGATGCATTTGACCTGATGCATGAAGGCAAATCTATCCGCACCGTTATCCACTACTGATCTCTTAACGCATCAGGTGCGGCGCGCTTGTCGCACCTGTTTAATCAAGGATTAATTCATGAACGTTCAGAAAATCCATCCAGCGGTAGACGCCGACATTAAAGCTGCAAATGAGCATTTTTCTGGTGGCGTGCTGCATTGCCACTGCACGGAAAATCAGGTTGAAGTAAAGCTCGATAGCCAGACCATGTTTAATCACGCCTGTGGTTGCACGAAATGCTGGAAACCTTCAGGTGCTTTATTCTCACTGGTTGCAGTTGTTCCCAAAGGTAAAGTCTCTGTAATCGCAAACGCAGAGAAATTGAAAGTCGTTGATGAAAATGCCCTGATTAGACGTCATGCCTGTACCCAATGTGGCGTTCATATGTATGGCCGCATTGAGAACGAGCAACATGCATTTTACGGTCTGGATTTTGTTCATACTGAACTGTCTGATGCCGAAGGCTGGTCTGCGCCAGGATTTGCAGCTTTCGTTTCGTCCATTATTGAAAGCGGTGCGCCTGTTTCTAAAATGGCCGACGTCCGTGAGCGCTTGTCTGAGCTGGCGTTGACGCCATACGATTGTCTGTCACCAGAACTGATGGACATGCTGGCAGCTCACAGCGCCAAACAGGCTGGAACCTGGCAGGAATAAACGTCTCACGGTGAGTGTCGGGCGTTAATATTTTCTACTATAAAAACGATATGCAATGATGCTTAGCCGGTTACTCACCTCGCAGTAACCGGCTTTTTTTGTACCTGAATCATGTGGAATGAATCGCTGTAATTCCGAGGTGGTGGGTTATCTCACGGACAAAAACAAATCCTGCGAGCACCTGCAACGCCTCTTCCGATAAAGAGAGTGGATGGTAGGAAATATCATCCGCCAGTTTATTGAAGGCTTCCTCAATGTGCTCGGGTGTGGCTAAAGATGCATCTTCTAAATAGCCAGTACACACGGCCTTTAACAAAGGATCTCGGCTGCTTGCCTCACCATGGATCGGGGTGATTGTCGAATCGGATTCAATAATCTCCTCAGTGCGGTAAATCATCATTTCAAGGTGCCAGGCGGTAAGCGATGTCTGCGCCGTTATTCCGGATAGGATGTAATCCAGGCCTCTCGCTATATCAATTCTTTTGCCTGATTCGGGCCAATAAAAATGTGTGCTTTCACGTAATAGGGAAAATTCAGCGTTAATCATTTCACACCCTTAAGCTGTTAAAGGAGGTCGTTAAGCGTCCGTCTGACGTTGAACGCGTTAAAAATAGATGACATCATAAATACCACTAACGGGCTCATCTACAACAAGGTGTTTCTAATGGATCGTCTTACCAGTATGACGGTTTTTACGCGTTCCGTAGAATTGGGCTCATTTACCGCCGCTGCTGAAGCGCTGGATATGTCACCTCAGCTGGTTGGAAAAAACGTTTCCTTCCTTGAACAACATCTGGGTGTTCGCCTGATAAACCGCACTACACGACAGCACAGCGTGACTGAAGCTGGTCGCGACTTCTATGAGCGGGCAAAGATTATTCTTGCTGAGCTCGAGGCAGCAGAATCCTTTGCAGCCGAGACACGGGCGACACCGCGAGGCCGCATCCGTATTAATGCTCCTGTCACCTTTGGCGTTCATGCGCTTGCACCATTACTGCCGGTTTACCTTAAGCAAAACCCAGACGTTACTGTTGAACTGATGCTGGCGAACAGAATGGTAGACCTGATTGATGAAGGTTTTGACATCGTTTTTCGGGTTGGACATCTCCCGGACAGTGGTTTGGTTGCGCGCGCGCTACATCCATACCAGCTGATTGCCTGTGCTTCACAAGCTTACCTGGATGATGCGCCGCCTTTGGTTCATCCCAGCGATCTCAGCCAACATGAGTGCCTGATTTTCAGTCATACCTCGTTGAGAACACATTGGGAGTTTGAAAGCGCTGAAGGGATGCTACGTGTTGCCATCGACGGAAGGTTGATGCTGGACAGTGGAGAGGCGCTCATCAATGCTGCTCGCGCCGGACAGGGCGTGGCGCTACAACCTGCAGAGCTGGTTAAGCCACTGATTGATGAAGGCTACCTGATACAGGTATTGAGCGAGTTTAAAATTCCCACGCGTCCTTTGCATATTCTTCACGCACCCGATCGTCGCCTGACGCCTAAGGTACGCAGCTTCCTTGATTTTGCTTCAGACCACTTTGGTTCCGGACGGCTTTGAGTATCTGCCGCCCATAAACATTGAGTCAAATAGCGATGTCGTCATTGAGATTAACCTGTGATCTCAATGCCATCTCTCTGCGCCATGCATCAATTTTTTGCGGCCATTTAATCCCTTTAACGATGGATAATGAGCGCAGTAGTGGGAAGAGACGAATATCCGTGAGCGAGAAATGCCCGGTCTCTTTCTCTTGCTGCGAGAACAACACCTCAAGAATCTCGAGTTTTGCGTTTATCTCAGTCACCATGGTTTCGGTTTGTTCCAGCAAACGTGGGAAGGGACCGAAGACTGCTTCTTTTTTACTGACGAAATATTTTCTCGCCGCATCCTGACGAAACTCTTCAAAATCAGCGCTTGCCCAGCGCGGGATCGCCAGCGGATAAATCACTTTTGTCGCCTCTTCCATCCAGGCTTCGATGGCTGGATCGTCAGCCACGGTTAGGACAGAAGCTCCATAGTTCTCATCAATATACTTAACGATGTCCAGGCTTTCGCCAATCGCTTCATTGCTCTCTGTAACCAGTACCGGGAGCATTTTTTTACCGATGAGGCGAGTTGGTGTTTCTTCGTCATCATTTGGCAGGACAATGATTTCGCACTCAACATCTTTTAAGCCAAAAATCATGCGTGAGCGCACACAGAACGGGCAGTGATCGTACACATAAAGTTTCATAGCGGAGCCTTTCATCGTTTTTAATCTACAAAATTAACGGGTAAATCCATCAAAAGGCGTCATATACACGGCACCAAACGGATCTAAACGTTTACGGATTTCATCATCGGGTTCGCCGTAAACCGTCAGGCCGGTGATGGTGACTAAAGAGAGGAAGGTTTCAGCGAAAGGTGCGAACGTGTGATCAACATGGCTCACCAGGTCTTGCTGACGATAACGCTCAACGATGTGCGCTGTTTTCTGATCGTCGCTGACGCTGTAGACATAACTCAGCGTGCCGGGTTCTTTACTGGTGGCTTCTACAACGCGTGAAACCAATTCTTTAAACGCCGGAAATTGTCCGTCATTAACGGCCAGATTAAACACGCAGGTAATTTCATTTTTCATCGTAATCTCCAGAACTATGGGAGCAGGCGAATGTGCAAAGAAGAGAGGCAGGCATTCCCCGCAAGAGGAATATGCCGTTATGCGCTGGGGCATAACGGCGAATTTGACTAAGGTGCGCTGCTGGTCAGCTCGACTTTTTCAGCGTCTCGGCAAAAATTTCACCTGAGATTGCCCAGTTGTCGGTGGTTACGTCGTTGAAAATGACATAGACATACTGTGGGTCAACTTTAGCGTGGGTTGCGATAGCTTCAGTCACTGCTTTAGCGATAGCAGGTTTAGCATCATCACGACCATCGAACATCTGGATATTAACTACTGGCATGGTAGAACCCCTTCATGAGTGGATGAATTGTCAGACAACCTGACGTTGAAGAAATCCTACGCTGATAGCTGAGGTGGATAAACAGGCTCAAAGGGGACAGAGTGTAGAACTGATGTCTACAATCATTCGAATGCTTTTTGTGCCGCTAATTCAATCAACTCATCAATGATAAAACGTACGCCGGGTAGCAAGTGTCGGGCGCGGGGCCATATGACATTTAGCTCGGTGGGCGCTGGATTGCAGGCGGCAAGCAGGGGAACCAGTTTTCCTGTTTGTATATGTGGTCGTAAAAGCGCTTCAGGAAACTGAATTAAACCGGCACCGGCAATGCAGGCATCGATCATGGCATCGCCATCACTGATTTGATGAAAAGGTGTGGGTTTAAGTCTAATGTCCTTGCCGCTCTCGTCACGAATTAACCAGCTAAGCGGTGCGCCGCCGCGCCAGGCAAGAATACAGCGGTGCCCGGCCAGTTCGGTCAGCGTCTCAGGCTTACCGTACGTCGAAATATAGGCGGGTGATGCGCAGATAATCAGATGCTGGTCGTTCAGCTTACGCGCGATAAGATCGGTGGTGTCTTTAACTGGACCAAACCGGATGGCAAGATCAAAACCAATATCCAGTGGGTCAATGATGCGATCGTTAAACGTGATGGTTAGCTTCAGATGTGGATAGCGCTTAGTCATGTCCATCAATACCGGCATCATCACCGATCGGCCAAAGGCAGCAGGCAGATCGATCCTCACTGTTCCCGTGGGTTCCGTTAGCTTTGAACGCAGCGCCATCTCGGCCATTTGCAGGGTTTCCAGCGCACTCTGGCAGCTTGCCAGATACGCTTCGCCTTCCGTGGTCAGGCTGATTTTACGCGTGGTGCGATGAAAGAGTGGAATGCCGAGATTATGCTCAAGTCGCTGAATACTTTTGCCAATGGCTGATTTCGACACGCCCAACTGTTCAGCAGCTTCGGTAAAGCTACTTGCGTTAGCCGCCGTCACAAAGTGGACGATGCTGCTGAAAGATTCGGTAGAAATCACTGTTGGCATCGTGAGCGCCTGGATGAAAATCAGAGGGTTACTTTAGCGTAAACTCGAAATGCAAAACAGCGAACTGGAAGGATCATCTTGTCGAAAGGCACTCGGCCAAAACGTGGGGGGCAAGGAATGGTTGAATGGCGAACAATCTGTTCGCCATCTTCAGAAATCTTATTTTTTTACTGTCGTAGGTTTAAGGGCAAATTTGCCGTCGCCGGTCAGTGCCAGAACAATCAGACCAACAATCCAGAATGCAGGGAATTCCCAGCCACCGTTAGGATTAGTAAAGAAGAAGCCTGCAGGTCCGTGGACTGTGACAATCGCGCCCAGTAACACCGGAATCAAAACCACAGCAACAATTCGAGTGTAAATACCCAGAATCAATGCAATCGCGCCAATTAACTCGACTGCCATGGTCAGGTAAGCCAGACCACCCGGCAATCCTAGCGATGCAAAAAATTTAGCGGTACCTGCCGGTGTGAAGACAAAAAACTTCAGCCCAAAGTGCGCGAGAAAAAGGATGCCTAAAGACAGGCGCATAACCAGAGCTGCATAAGGTGTTGTACGGGTATCAAACATGGTGTGTTCCTCTCATTAAGTTGATGAGAGAACTCTACACTTATTCCTTTGAGGATATTATCCGATTAAAAAAGGTGACTTTGTTTCCAAATTGGAAATTAATCCCAGCGAGGTGCTCCATCAAAGGCTTCAACCAAAAAATCGATAAGTGCCCGGGATTTATGGGCAATATATTTAGCCGGTGGATAAACGGCATAAAGCCCCATTGGCGGTGCTTCGAAGGATGGAAGAACGGTCTGCAGTTTACCCGCTTTAAGCGCCTTGCTGACCACAAACGATGGCAGGCGGGATATGCCTAACCCTGCAGTGGCTGCATTTAAACAAACTTCGGCATTGGAGAATTTCATCCTTCCTTTAACAGGCTGAGTGATGAGTTGCTTGTTCTCATTCAGAAATGGCCACAAGTAAGGCTCACGAAAGTTCGTGTCCACCACGCAGTCATGCTCAGTGAGTTGCTCCCAATGGCTGGGTGTTCCCCGCGCGGAGAGGTAGTCAGGAGAGGCGACAAGAACAATCCTGATATCACAGAGTTTTCTGGCAATTAAGCTGCTGTCCTCTAACTTTCCAATACGTAAGGCCAGATCAAAACCTTCATCGATAACGTTTACCAGGCGGTCAGCAAAACGCACGTCGAGTTCAATATCAGGATATCGATGTGCGAACTCAATTAATAAATCTGGCATTTGTAGTGTGCCGAAGGTAACCGGCGCTGAAATTCGTAATATACCTGAAGGTGTATTCGAGGAATTTCGGACCGAGTCATTGAGGGCATCATAGTTGGCGATGAGTTGACGAATCTGCTCGTAATAAGCACGGCCCACTTCAGTCGGGGTCAACGAGCGGGTGCTTCGTCGAAGCAAG
Organism: Pantoea endophytica; assembly: GCF_002858935.1. GTDB lineage: Bacteria > Pseudomonadota > Gammaproteobacteria > Enterobacterales > Enterobacteriaceae > Pantoea > Pantoea leporis. Next base: position 71,389 of record NZ_PJRT01000007.1, read on the forward strand.
GTTACTCCCAGATCACGCTCAAGGCGTGAGATCAGCTTTGATGCCTGTCCATGGCTGGCACCCAGGCGCTGCGCTGCCGCCGTAAAACTACCGGTTTCCATTACCGCTATGAACATGCGGTCACACTCAATTCTTTCCATAATCCCTCGGGTTGATCGTCACCCTTCATTAAAAACAAATCATATACAAAGCATCTATGAAATGGACATTTATTTCATTTTGTTCCGAATCTAAGGTGTGAAGCATTAATGCTCAAATCCAGGGGGTTGAGCTCAATTCTTGAATACCGAGGTTAATACTATGGAAGATAATAAGCTAACGGGCCTGAACCGCTGGCTGTCGGATTTTCTGACGCCAGTCAGTGCCCCTCAATGGCCAGGAGAAATTCCACACGAGGTTGACCCACCAATTGGCAAGTTGCGCGGTAGCCGGTCCGACGGCGTCTATATTTATCGTGGCATTCCCTACGCGCAGCCACCGGTGGGAACGCGTCGTTTTGCGCCTCCTGTTCCAGTTCATCCATGGGAAGGCATCAAAGATGCGACTCAGTTTGGACCGATGAGCTATCAAGATGGCGAGGGTAATTTCTCCGAAGACTGCCTGTATCTGAATATCTGGAGCCCGGAGGTCAGTAATACAGCGGCACTTCCGGTTTACGTTTTTATTCATGGTGGCGGCTACGTTTTAGGAAGTGGCTCCCAACCACTTTACGAAGGAAAACACCTGGCTCAGCAAGGTATCGTGGTTGTCACTCTGAACTATCGTCTGGGCACTTTGGGCTTTCTGCCCTCTGCTGCGGCGTATGAAGAACATGGCACTACGGGAAACTGGGGGCTCCTCGATATTGTTTCTGCTCTCGAATGGGTAAAGGAAAATATCCGTGCATTTGGTGGCGATCCTTCGCGCGTCACGGTTGGGGGAGAATCAGCTGGCTCTTACGCGGTCAGTACGCTGATTGTTTCTCCGCTTGCGAAAGGCTTATTTGACCAGGCGATTATGCAAAGCGGAAGTCTGCCCAACGCCACGGCGGTTGCGCCAGAAAATGTTCTCTCTCTTGAACAGGCCCACGGTAAGGCATCACGTTTTTTTGATAAGTTGGGATTGAAGGATGATGCAAAAGGTCTGGCCGCTTTAAGGGAAGAGCCTGCCTATAAATTGCTGGCCGTATCTGCACAGTCAACACTGCAGCCGCCGCAAGTCGCCGGTTTCTGGCCCGTGCCTGACGGGCATGTTTATCATGCTGACCCCATTGAAACTGTCGCGAAAGGTGAGATAAACCCGGTCAGGTTGCTTGCAGGGTTTAATACCGATGAAGGCAGCCTTTTCGTACCGCCAGATGCGACTGAACAGCAATATGTCTCATTAATTAATAGTGCCTTTGGTGACAGTGCCGCTGAGGTTTTGCAACGTTTTCCGGTCAATATGGAACACAGCGCTGCTGCACGCATGAACCAACTCATTACGCTGGGATTACTGCGCAGCGGTCTATATCTGTATGCGGATACGCTGGCACGTCACCGCGAAGTCTATATCTATCATTTCGATTATGTCGATCCGGATATCGCTGCGACAGGATTGGGCGTTATTCATGGCTCTGAGTTAAAGTTTATTTTCAATAATCTTATCGATCATGATAACTGGAATGATGATTCGATTCAGGTTGCGCGCGAAGTGCAATCGGCGTGGATTAATTTTATTAAGTTTGGCAATCCCAATGCGCCGTCTGAAAACCAGCTATGGCAAAAATATGATTCCGCGTCGCCGCAAGAGATGCATATTGCTGAAGAAAGAACTATGCAGCCGGTTTTAGACCGGGATGATGTGGTGTTCATTAATCAACGATTACAACGTCAGCGCTAAATCAGTGTTATCATTAATAGCGGCATATAATTAGCCGCTATTAAATCACTCGCTTACAGGTGTGACTTTTAAATCTTTGAACCATGCAACCGTGCCTGACTCAATCCAGATGCCAACACCACCCTGTGCTGAACTACCCAACTTGAGGTCATTGACCATGAAGGCAGGTGTGGGATTGTTATTCAAATACAGTGTGGCATGCTGACCAGTGACCACGATTTTCATATGTATCCATTGGTCAGGTTCGATATCAGCGTAGGTTTCATAGCGTTCCGGGGCTTCTTTACGCAGCCTATCGAAACGAAAGTTTGGATAGGCAAAATACTGAACGCTGTGATTACGACGAACTTGATCCTGCGACTGGCTATTGGTTGGACGTAGGTAAATGTTTTCAAAACTGCCATCTGGCTGAATGCGAAATGACACACCCGCAAAACCTCTCGCGTAGTCAGGCGCTCCTGTCGCCAGCGTACTGGCAAGATCTACTTCAATAATACCGTTATGAAAGCTGACGGGTAACCATGCCATGAAGTTACGATCGGTTAATGTCTCTTTGTTTGGATCTTGCCAGTGATTGGAGGGTAAAGACATCCGCAATGCTTTACTTCCTTTGAAATTATCGTCCTCCAATGTGACACCTATCAAGTTAAATTCCTCAACAGGCTTAAGTAGCGCTGTATTGGCATCTGAGCTGAAGGCAAGAATGCAGCCAACCGTTAACAATCCACTTTTTTTAATCATGAGTGACGGCCTTAAAAATTGAGTCGTGTTTTCGTCAGATTACGATAGGCGCATTACTGATAAGGATAAATATTAACGTGGTATCGACAGAATATATGTTTTGTTTGGAATAGCCTTAATCAGGTCTATCCATGTCAAAATATTAAGTAATGGAGAATGTAAGTCTTTGCTGTTGGCACACGCAGATAGGTATATTTTTAACACGCCTCCTAATGCTGTAAAAACGACTTGAATGCCTTGGCCAGCTTTCATGAAGAACCTGAAGTAATGTGATGGATTATATCCACAACAGAATCCAATTCGATTTCAGGATAGTGTTCACGCATGCCCAGAAGTAACCCATCATCTGTCCACTCGTTCTGCCTACCCAGATAAAAGGCAACTGCAGATAACGGCATCTTCTCGACCTTAGTCACCAACACTAAGATCTTATCCGAAACATCCGAAGCATTTACGTACAACATTGGGCCCGGGACTATCTTCTTCTCCCGCCAGCGTATGGTATGCGTTTTAAGTCCTGACCGAACTTCAGGTAGCAAGCGTGAAACGATTTTAAGGCTCTGCACAAATACTCCTTCAAGGTTAAGAGTGGGTTATCGCTAAGCATAATAGGACGCAGAGGTGCGCTGATAAGATATGCCTATCAGCGCGATAGTTAGCCCGATCACAATACCAGCATTTATTGTTAACATTGAAATGGTAACCATGGTTATCATTATTCCATCGAAAGCAAACAAGCTTTCAACCATACATACTAAGGAATATGACCATGAAAACTATCAAAGCAATGTCTATCGCCGCTGTAGCCGCTCTTTCACTGATGTCAGCAGCAAGCTTCGCGCAGAGCGTTACTGCGACTTCCCTGACACTGGATGGTGCTGAAGCGAAAATCGCCGCACAGGCACAGCAGCAGGGCCAACAGTATAAAATTCTTGAAGCCAGCAATGGCAATGTTGTTCACATGACCGCTGAGCTGTACAAATAACGGATGGTCTCAAATGGAAGTTCCAGAAGAGGTCACCCTATGGGCGGCCTTTTTTGCGTTTGAATCTATAAGGTGTTTTTGCCTTGTCCCCGGTTCACTAAAACACTTAGGTGTTATCTAGGGCCCTGTTCTCAGCTTAAAACAAATTGAATTATTGATAAGCCTGTAAAAAGGTTAACTCCAGAAATCAGCCTAACCACAGCAGCTATGCCCAAATAAAGAATCGCTTGTCGCCCACAACAATCCTTCATAAATTCTCTTACACCCCAACCCAATTATCGTAGGCCGCAGAGATGAGTGAGTTCGTTACAGAGGAGTGGAACAAAGAGGGTTATTTAATCAGCACGGATGAAAATAAACTGGACCTCGCCGCCATACACCGTTATCTCACCACCTCGACATGGGCAGCAGGCATTGATGAAGAGACGGTTTATACTTCGGTACAAAACAGCCTTAACTTTGGTCTTTACCATCAGGGCGAACAAATTGGGTTTGCGCGGCTCATCACGGATTACGCCACCTTCGCTTATCTGTGCGATGTTTACGTGCTCGACGCGTATCAGGGAAATGGCCTGGCACGCTGGTTGATGGCGTGTATTCATGCGCATCCGGTTTTCGCGCGGCTGCGCAGAATTACGCTGTTCACCAGCACGGCGCCGTGGCTGTATGAAAAGTTTGGCTATCAACCGGTTAACCAGCCGAATTACGCGTGGACGATTACCCGGCCTGATATCTACAAAAACAAAGCGTGATAAATCTCACAGCGCCAGCTGAATCGCCTGCACCTCATCCTCCTGCTGCGCCGGCCGCGCGCAGCAGATCAGCACTTCATCATCCGCCACTTGCGCGCTCGGTGGCGTTGGGTAAGTCACCGCGCCTTGCAGCAGTTTGGTTTTACAGCTGCCGCAATGTCCGGCGCGACAGCTGTACGCTGGGCTCAGGCCACGCGCTTCAGCCAGCTCAAGCAGCGAACCGGTATCCGGCGTCCAACGCGCCTCTTTCAGTGAATCCATGAACTTCACCGGCACCGATTGGGTTGCTATCGGCAACAGCGGTTTTGCTTCTTTAACAATATCGTTGGTGCGCTGCAGCGACGATGGCCCAAAGGCTTCGGCGTGAATGCGATCGTCGGCGATATTCAAGGCGCGCAGCCCGTCGTACAGCGCCTGGGTAAATTGCGGCGGACCGCACAGATAGAAGTCGTAATCGTTAAACGGCAGCACCCGCGAGAGCAGCGCCATATCGATGCGGCCGGCAAAATCGTAATCAACATCCGGTTCTGCATCCGCCGTCTGGCTTAGCACGCGCACCAGTTTCACCGCGCCGTGCGCCGCCGCCAGCAACTGGTCGAGTTCGCGCACAAAAGGGCGCTCGGCTTTGCTGCGCGCCGACTGGAACAGAAACGTAGGGCGCAGGCGCTGTTTGCGCACTCCTTCGTATATCAGATGTCGCAGCATCGCCAGCATCGGCGTGATGCCCACGCCGGCGGCAAGCAGCACCGCCGGACGTGGTTCGCTGGCGTCGAGAGTAAAATCACCCGCCGGCGCACGCGCTTCCAGCGTATCTCCGGTGTGGAGATGATCGTGCAGGTAACGCGAAACCACGCCATCGCGCTTGACGCTGATGCGGTAAAAATTCTCCGATGGCGCGACCGAAAGCGTGTAGGCGCGCATCAGCGGCTTATCCGTACCGGGCAACTGCAGGCGAATCGGCAGATGTTGACCGGCCAGATGCGGCAACAGACCCGCGCCATCATCCGGCACTAAATGAAACGAGCGGATCGTGGCGCTCTCATCCACCACCTTAATCACCTTGAGCGGACGCCAGCGCGAAGCCAGATCTGCTGCACGCAGGCGTTCGGCGGCGGCTTGCCAGTCGCCGGTCATCAGCGAACTGGGTGCGACGCCATCCGGCGGCGTTAACCAGCGTAAGGCGAGGGCGGCACGACGACGCACGATACGGCGCGGGCGAAACGTCCACAGCCGCTCGGCACCCTGAAAAGCGGCGATCTCGGGCGAGTCGAGAATCACTTCGGCATCGCCGCTCAGTTGCAGCGTGTCGCCGCTGGCGTAATCAACAAACAGCAATCCCGCTTTGCCATTATGGTGAATGTTGCCCAGCGTGGAGAAAAACAGATTGCCGTTGAAGTCGGGAATGGTCAGCAGACCATCTTCGCTGACGCGCACGAAACCCGGTTTGCCGCCGCGATGCGAGGCATCAACCTGGCGTTCGGCATAGGTGGCGACGTAGAAGGTATCCGCCGCGCCGATGCTGGCGCGCGCGGCATCATCCAGCGCGCTCAGGGTTTCCACCTCACCGCGATAAGGTTCGGCGGGAGGATGTGCAAAGTGAAAGTCACGCAGCTGGATATAGCGCGGGCAGTTGCCAAAACTCTGCTCCACCTGCACGCGAAAACCAGCGCCAATCGCCTGCAGCACGCCGTTCATGCGGTTACGTCGCCGCGTGTGCAGTTCGATGCCGAGCAGCCCAATCGGCGCGCCATCATGCATGCCCGCCGCCGCGGGATCGCCTTGATGCGGACGCGCCTCGATATCCAGCGTGGTGGCATTGGGCGAGAAGATAAAACCGGGTTGGCCTTCCAGCAGCGTGGCCCACGCATCGCCGTGCGCATCCACGCTGCCCGCCACAATAAACGGCAGCTGCGCGTAGAAGTCGCGGTGTTGATCTGGCATGTGATCGCGGATCACACGCTGGCCGACGTCCGCCATGCGCTCCGCCACGCCCGCCTGTTGCTGAAGCGCAATTTCACCCTGATGCCAAACCGGCAGTTTCTTGCTCATGATGGTGGACTCAGGCGATGCTGCGCAGGCCAGCCGCAGTTTGGGGGAAGGGCACAAAGCCCGGCAGCGCTTCGATGCGACGCAACAGCGCGTTCACCGCCGGATAGCCGGAGAGATCGACATTGCCTTCTGGCGCACCCACGATATAGCTGTACTGCGCAACGTCGGCAATAGTCGGGCGATCGCCAACCAGCCATTCACGGCCTTCAAGATGCTGCTCAATGCGTGACAGCACCAGATGCGCGCGGGCAATCACCTCTTCAGGATTGAACGGGCGGCCAAACACGGTAATCAAACGCGCCGCGGCTGGACCAAAGGCGATATCACCGGCTGCCACGGTGAGCCAGCGCTGTACCGCCGCCGCGCCCAGCGCATCTTCCGGCAGCCATTCGCTGCGACCGCTTTTCTTCGCCAGATAGACCAGAATGGCGTTGGAATCGGCAATAAACACGCCGTCATCCTCCAGCACCGGCACCTGACCAAACGGATTCATGGCGAGGAATTCCGGCGTTTTGTTTTCGCCAGATTTGAGATCAACATCGATGACTTCATGCGGTAAATCCAGCAGCGACAGGAACAGACGTGCGCGGTGAGCATGACCAGAAAGCGGGAAGTGATAGAGTTTCATGTTGCGGTTCCTTAGGTGTTGCTCGGGATAATCCCGAGCCTTGCCATAAGGTTCGCACAGACAATTTAGCGGCAGAATAGCCGGGTTAGCGAAGTCATTGTTGCGAAAAATGGAAGAATCGTGCCGGAGCTACTTCTTAGCTTCCACGCCTGGCGTAGCGGAGCGAACCAAATACTGTTCGGTCACGTCCGGCAAATGCGTCAAGGTCCAGTCGGCCATGGCGATTTCCTGCTCACGGATGCGCGAGAAGATATCGGCACTTTCGTGATCGTTGAGATGCTGCGCCGCCGCAATCAGTGAGGTGTAACTGGCAATCTCAAGGTGCTCAAACACGTGGCCGCTGATCGCGCCTTTCACCACTTCATCTTCCACCATCACGCCGCCAATCGACTGACCGAAAGCAGAGATTTTGCCGGCGAGGTCTTTCAATACCGATTGAGAAGTGGAGTAGCGATCGATCACGCTCTGCACCAGCGTCTGATGTTCACGGGTCTCAACAATATGCTGTTCGATACGCAGTTTAAGGTCGGGATAGTGTTCAAGGCGCGAGGCCATTTTTTCCAGCATGCTTTCAGCCTGTTTTTCCATGGCATGGGCATCTTTTACCCAATCGAGAAAGTGCTCTTCGCTGTTGTGGCTCATAATATTTTCCTGACAAATAAATAAAAGGAGATTGCGGCTGTTGCCGAATTACCGGCCAGCCGCAATAACGTTATGCGGGAGATTTATCGACGACTCGACGGCTTTTTTTACCGCCTTTTCGTCCCGCTTCAATCGCACGCTCTGGATTATTACGAAAATTGCCGCCGCTTAATTGGCCGCCTTTTTTACCCGCTTCGCGGGCTCTTTCCGGGTCCATGGCAAAATTGCCAGAACCGCCACGTGGTGCTGTCATAATGAATACCTCAGATAAAGGGGATAACGCATATTTCATTTGCTACTTAAGGTTAGCCCTAAAAGCCAAACGTACAACCAATTGAAATTAGGAATTATCCTAAGGGTATTGAAATCGTTCAGTTATTTTTTATACTTAAAAAAAGTTGATTTGATAAAAAAGATAATTAAAAATTCGCGATTAATGGATGAGATAAAATAATTGACCGCTGCGCTTATAATTTTTTTCTCTTCCAACGTGATGAAATGAATTAACATTCCTGATGCTTTTATTTTTTTCTCAGACAGAGAGTGGCGACCAGATCATTAGCCATAATCTTAAAAGGGGTTTAATAAATATAAATGCTAATAAAAAGGGATTATTTTAAGCGAAGCGCACTATTTCTGCTTTTTAACCATAAATAGTGCGTTGGGATTATTTTACCAGCACCTGCGCACCGGCGTTTTTCTCCAGTCGCGTTACGTCAAACAGCGACAGCAGCACCAACAGCGCCACACCGGCAAAGGCGATATGAATATCGCTTTGCGCAATTTCGCTATGCTCCTGCCACAACATGGATGCGCGCAGGAACAGCGCCGCCAGCGCAATACCCGCGCTCATGCTGAACTGGAAGAAGATGCTGAACACCACCGAGGCATCGCTCATCTTGTTTTGCGGCACATCGGCGAAGCCCAAGCTGTTGTAGCAGCTGAACTGCAGCGAGCGCGACAGCCCGCCAACAAACAGAATCGCGGCAATCGCGAAGTAGCCCAGCGACGGAGTGAGCAGCAAGCAGCCGAGCATCGCTGCAAGGCTGATCATGCCATTGAACATCAGCACGCGACGAAAGCCCCAGCGCTTCATCAACCAGGTTGTCGCTGGCTTCATCGCCAGGTTTCCGGCAAATACCCACAGCACCATCGCACCGGCCTGCGCCGCGCTCCAGCCAAAGCCAAGCTGAAACAGCAACGGCAGCAAATAGGGCACCGCGTTGATCGAGGCGCGGAAGAACGAGCCGCCAATCACCGCATTACGGAAGGTGGCAATTTTCATCGCGCTAAACGGCAGCAGCGGCTGCGCATGGCGGAAGCTGTGACGATACGCCAGCCAGCTGCACAGCATGCCCAGCAGCAGCAACGGAATGCCAAAACTGAGATGCATCTGCCCGAGCGCTTCCAGCGCGATAATTAATGAGGTGCAGGCGGTGGCGGTAAGCACAAAGCCGCGCACATCAAACGGCCGCCGCTGTTCGCTTTTAAACTGCGGCACCAGATAAGCGGTGGCGATAATGGCGAGGATGCCGAGCGGAATATTGAGCCAGAAAATCCACGGCCAATGCCCGTAGGTGACAATCAAACCGCCCAGCGGCGGGCCGAGCACCGGCGCAATCAAACCCGGCCAGGTAATAAAGGCGATGGTTTTCACCATCTCCTTTTTCTCCGTGACGCGCAGCACTACCATGCGACCGACCGGCACCATCATCGCGCCGCCAATGCCTTGCAGAATGCGGCTCAACGTGAACATCGCGAGCGTGTCGCTCAATCCACACAGAATCGACGCGAGGGTGAAAATCAGGATGGCGCTGGCAAACACCGTACGCGCGCCAAAGCGCTCTGCCAGCCAGCCGCTCATCGGAATAAATACTGCCACCGCCAATAAATAGGCGCTGACGCCAATGTTCAGCGCCACCGGGCTGGAAGCGAAGTCGCGCGCCATCTGCGGAATCGCGGTGGTGATCACCGTGGCATCGAGGTTTTCCATAAAGAAGGTCACGGCGACCAACAACGCTAACAGCAGGGTGCGATGGGAGTTCGGTCTGGCTTCTCTGCCTGAGTCGATCATGCGAGGTCCTGCGAAAACAGAAGGATGCAAAGACTTTTAATGAAAAGCGCGGCAGGTGCAAATCAAAATCACAGAATGTATAAGTCTTAGCGGCGCAATTCATTGCTCGATGAATCGCGCCGCTAAGCAATGTGCGATGACAGGATGCGCACTGGATAAAATCAGATGGTTTCTGCCACGGTAGCTTTTGCCTCAATAAACGCTATCACCGCTTTCGTCACCTCTGCCGTATTCGCTGTGCCGCCAACATCCGGTGTCAAAATGCCCTGAGCGCAGACATATTCAACACCTTGCATAATCAGCGCCGCAGCATCCCGCTCGCCGAGGTGCTCCAGCATCTGTACCGCCGTCCAGAACGTGGCGATCGGATTGGCGATGCCTTTGCCGGTGATATCAAACGCCGAGCCGTGAATCGGTTCGAACATCGACGGGAAGCGACGTTCAGGATCAATGTTGGCGGTGGGCGCCACGCCCAAACTGCCCGCCAGCGCGCCGGCCAGATCCGACAGAATATCGGCGTGCAGATTGGTGGCGACAATGGTATCGAGGCTCTGCGGATGCAGCGTCATGCGATGCGTCATCGCATCCACCAGCATCTTATCCCACTGCACATCCGGGAACTCCTGCGCCACTTCAGCGGCAATCTCATCCCACATCACCATGCCGTGACGCTGGGCGTTGGATTTGGTCACCACCGTCAGCAGCTTGCGTGGACGCGACTGCGCCAGTTTGAAGGCATAACGCATAATGCGCGTCACGCCAACGCGGGTGAAGATCGCCACTTCGGTGCCGACTTCTTCCGGCAAACCACGATGCGCGCGCCCACCATTACCGGAATATTCGCCTTCTGAGTTTTCCCGCACAATCACCCAGTCGAGATCGCCGGGGCCGCGATTGCGCAGCGGCGAGGTGACGCCCGGCAGAATTTTGGTCGGACGCACGTTGGCGTACTGGTCAAAGCCCTGACAAATTGGCAAACGCAAACCCCACAGCGTGATGTGATCCGGCACGTCGGGCGCGCCGACCGCACCAAAGTAAATCGCATCAAACGTCTTCAGCGTTTGCAGGCCATCTTCCGGCATCATTACGCCGTGTTGCTTGTAGTAATCCGAGCCCCAGTCAAAGGTTTGCACCGTAAACGTCAGCTGCGGATCGTGACGCGTCAACGCGTGCAGCACGGCTACGCCAGCAGAGATCACTTCCGGGCCAATACCATCCGCAGGAATCGCGGCAATTGAGTAGTTACGCATGATGTTTCTCCAGTTAGGTCAATGTGTATGAGGATGAGCAAGCTCTGCGGGATGCGGTGTTTTGCCGCGGGCAGAGAGAATCAGAACTACAATCGCCGATAGCACCAGCAGCCCGGCAACAAAATAGAGTCCCCACGTATAGCTGCCCGTTTGCTGACGGATCACGCCAATCATCATTGGGCCGACAAAACCGCCAAGGTTGCCGATAGAGTTGATGGTGGCGATGCCCGCGGCCGCCGCGGGACCGCTCAGGAACAGCGTCGGCATGCTCCACAGCGGCGGTTTGGAGGCGCTGATGCCGACGGTGACCAGCGTCAGGGCGATAATCACCGTAAACAGCGTGCTGACGTTCCCGGCATAAATCAGTCCGGCAGCCGCCAGCAAACAGGCACCGATAACATGCCAGCTGCGCTCTTTGGTGCGGTCCGAATGGCGCGCCCACAGAATCATGCCGATCACGCCCAGTACCGCCGGGAAGGCGTTGAGGAAACCAATTTCTATTGAGGACGCGCCGAAGCTGCGGATGATTTGCGGTGACCAGATGCCGAGGGTGTACAAACCTGCGGATGTGCCGAAATAGACCAGCGCCAGCGCTAACACACGCTTATCGGCCAGTCCGCGCCAGGCGCTGCTGTGGCTTTGATTGGCCGCGCGCGCCTGTTCTTCGGCCTGCATGGTCTTTTCCAGCCACGCCCGTTCTTCATCGGTGAGCCACTTGGCTTTCGCCGGGCGATCGGTGAGGTAAAACAGCACCACGATGCCGAATATCAGTGCCGGTATCGCTTCCAGCACAAACATCCATTGCCAACCGGCGTAGCCAAGCAGGCCATGCATCTCCAGTAATGCGGCGGAAATGGGCGAACCTAACGCAGTGGAAAGTGGGGCCGCAGCCATAAAGATGGCGGTAACCTGCGCACGTTTCGCCGCCGGGAACCAGTAACTGAGATAAAGGATGATGCCGGGGAAGAAACCGGCTTCCGCTACGCCAAGCAGAAAGCGCAGCAGGTAGAAGCTGGTGGTGCCCTGCACAAATGCCATGCAGCCGGAAACCAATCCCCATGTGATCATGACGCGCGCAATCCAGATGCGGGCGCCGACTTTATGCAGAATTAAATTCGACGGCACTTCAAACAGAAAATAACCGAGAAAAAAGATTCCAGCGCCAAAGCCAAATACCGTGGGCGAGAAACCTAAATCCTGATTCATAGTTAATGCAGCAAAACCAATATTGACGCGATCGAGAAAAGCGATGAAGTAGAGCAGCATGATGAAGGGCACAATGCGTAACGTCACTTTACGCATCACCCTTTTTTCGAGGTGAGAGTTCATATTAAAGTGCTCCAGATTGTGTAGGGTGGTGTTATTTTTTGTAATCGAGTTCAGTATGCAGTTTTACTTTGGCTTATCATCAGATGTGGATTATATAAACTATTTGCATAATCAGCGGGTGAGGGGAATGTGGATATAAATCAATTGCGTTGCTTTATTTCGGTCGGTAAAGAACTGCATTTTGGCCGCGCCGCACAAAAGATGGAAATGATGCCTGCGTCACTTTCTCGCTTCATTCGTTTACTGGAAGAGGACCTCGGCGTGCGTCTGTTAAATCGATCGACGCGTAATGTTTCATTAACTGCCGAAGGCGCGCTCTTTTTTGACGACGCCAGCAAATTAATCGATCAATTTGATGCGCTGGCGAAACGTTTTAAAGTGGGATTAAAAGATGAACGCCGCACATTACGTATTGGTGCGATTGATAGTGCCGCGCGTGGGTTAGTTCCGGCGTTACTTAATTTATTTGTTCCGCTGCATCCGCACAGCGATATTCATATTATTGAAGACAAAACCATTAATTTAATTCCGAAATTAAAGTCGGGTTGGCTGGATATGATTTTTATTCGCGAGCCGCAAAGTATTGATGCGTCATTAGCGGTGCGCTTTATCACGCGCGAAAGCTGCGTGCTGGCGGTGCCGATTCAGCATGCGCTGGCGGCTCGTGAACGGGTGGCGGTGGCCGATTTTCAACACGAAGCGATGATCATTCCAGACCGGCGCACACGCCCGCACAGTCACGATCTCACCATGAGCCTGTTTAAACTGGCGGGATTCACGCCGCACATCGCGCAGTTTGCCGAAGAGAAGCAAACCATCCTGAGCCTGGTTGCTGCGGGGCTGGGATTGGCGGTGGTGCCCGCCTCGTATCGCACCATGAACAGCGACAGCGTTAGCTATATTGCGCTGGATCTGCCGGAGCAGATTAAAGGATTGCCATTGAGCATTGCCTGGCAGAAGGGCAACGAAGATCGGTTTCTGCGCGAGATGCTGCGCCTGTTGCATGAGCATCAGCGTGAGCTGACGGATAAGTTGTGATTTCCCTCACCTTAACCCTCTCCCAGAGGGAGAGGAAACTGGCCGCTGCGGAGTTTAACAATTCCCTCTCCCGCCTGCGGGAGAGGGCCAGGGTGAGGGGCAAAGCGCACTTTCCACCCTGTGGCTAATTCCCACCACTCTCTCTATGATGAAAACTTTCCCGCGCCAATGTCGGGAACGATCAATGAGTTAGGGAAAAATTGCGCGATGACCATTTTAAACGACCTGGATTTGCGGCAGCTGGAAGCCTTTTCGGCGGTGATCTCTGCCGGTAGCATCACGGCGGCGGCGAAGGCGCTCAATCGCTCGCAGCCGGCGGTGTCGCGTTTGATTCAGGAGCTGGAACAATCGCTGGGTTATCCGCTGTTTATCCGCAACGGGCCGCGCATTCATCCTTCGGAAGAGGCGCTGCAGCTGCATCAATACGTGCAGAAAGCGCTGCTCTCGCTGCAGCAGATTCGCCTGCGCGCGCAGGAGATCGCCCATCAGCAGCATCGTCCGCTGAGCATCGCCGCCACGCCGGCATTGGCGGCGGGTTTGCTGCCGCAGGCGCTGGCCGCGCTGAATCTGCAGAACAAAGTGCAGATCATCAGCGAATCCGCCGTGCAGACGGCGCATGCGGTGATCACTGCCGAAGCCGATCTCGGTTTATGCAGTTTGCCGCTGGAGCATCACGCGGTGGAACTGCACTGGATTGGCCAGTCGCAATGCGTGGTGGCGCTGCCAGAGCATGACGAGCTGGCGGCGCAATCTCAGCTGTCGTTAAGCAGCCTGGCGGGACGCCGTTTGATTGCACCGTGGAGCCCGCAGCGGTTGCGCGGGCGCTACGAAAAGGCGCTGAAAATGGTCAAAACGCCGCTGCACGAAACCATCGAAACCAACTCCTCCGCCAATATTCTTGGCTGCGTGCGCGCCGGGCTGGGCGTGGCGATTCTCGAACCGGTCACCGGTTGGGGCATGCCGCTGGCCGGTGTGGCGATTCGTCCAATTGAGGAGGATATTCCCTACTACTTTGGCGTGATCACGCCGCAGGGAAGACAGATTTCAGCTGCCGCGCAGGCGCTGGTTGAGGCGTTAGCCAGCGCGGCCGCCGATTTGCTGCCGGGTTTTGAGCGTCTGCCCGCCAGCGAGCATCCGCGTATTATGCGGTTGATTAATCAGGATTAAATATCTCACCCCAATCGTATTTTTTAGCGGTGCGATAAATCGCGCCGCTCCGAAATATACGTGATGTCAGTCATCACCCAGCGTATAAAAATCTTCTTTTAACAAGCCTTATAACATTTCCGGCATAAGATATAAGAAATCCATTGGTCAAAAGCTGAGCGCGATTATTGACTCTGTTTTAGGGCAAGAGGATTATGCGAAGCCTTAGCTCTTACTATGCGTTTTGGTGATTATCAACCATTAACTATGCGTTATCAGGATAATGGAAATGCATAGTCACTCACGCGCTTTGGTGGTTTCGTCCGCACTCTGGCCACCGCTTATTTCTGGGAAAACATGTATGACTTATGCCGCCGATGGCCTTGCCACGCTGGAAGCTCAGCTTCAGCAGGATCTGGAATATCTTGAACTGCCCGCTAAATCCTGGGTGCCCGAGCGCACGCAGGATGGCGCACCCGTGCGTGACGTGGTGGTGATCGGCGCGGGCATGTGCGGGCTGGCGGCGGTGGCGAAATTGCAGTTCAGCGGCATCAGCAATGTGGTGGCGTATGACGCCGCACCCGCCGGGCTGGAAGGTCCGTGGGTGACCTTTGCGCGCATGGAAACGCTGCGTTCACCGAAATCTCTACAAGGCCCGGCGCTCGGCATGGCGCAACTGACGTTCCGCGCGTGGTTCACCGCGCAGTGGGGCAAAGAAACCTGGCAAGCGCTGGATAAAATTCCCAAAGCGCAGTGGATGGATTATCTGATTTGGTATCGCAAGGTGCTGAATCTGCCGGTGCGCAACAATGTGCGCGTCACCCACATTGGCTTTGCTGGCGATCTGATTGCGCTCGATGTAAGCGGTGCCGAAACCGGCCGCATATACACTCGCCGCTTGGTGCTGGCCACCGGACGTTCTGGTCTTGGCGGCTTCGCCGTGCCGGATTTCCTGCAAGGTATTAGCCGCCAGTTCTGGGCGCACTCCGCCGACGACATTGATTTCGCTGCCCTGCAGGGCAAACGCATCGCGGTGATTGGCGCAGGTGCATCGTCAATGGATAACGCCGCCACCGCGCTGGAAAACGGCGCGGGCGCGGTGGATCTGCTGATTCGTCGTAAGCAGATGCCGCGCATCAACAAAATGACCGGCATCGGCAGTCAGGGCGTGGTGCACGGCATGCATCAGCTGCCGGACGCGTGGAAGTGGAAGTTTGTCGATTACACCGCCACCACGCAAACGCCGCCGCCGCGCTCATCGACGCTGCGCGTATCGCGTCATGCCAATGCTCGCTTCTTGCTTGATTGCGGCATCAAAGCGGTCAAGCAAGAGGTCAATGGGCTGCTGATCGAAACCACGCAAGGCGCGCTGCGCTACGACTACCTCATTGCGGCTACCGGCTTTAGTAACGATTTCCACGACCGCCCGGAGTTTGCCGCGCTCGCGCCACATATCCGCAGCTGGCGCGACGGACGTTATCAGCCCGAAATGGGCGCGCCGCGGGCCAATCTGCTGGAAGCGCCGGATCTCAGCCCCGCCTTTGAATTTCGCGAACTGACACCAGGCGCATGCCCGCTATTGGCGCACATTCACTGCTTCAACGATGCCGCGATGCTGACGCACGGCAAAGTCTCCGGCGATATTCCGGCGGTGAGCGCCGGTGCCGATCGTCTGGTGCGCGGCATTACCGCTTCGCTGTTTGCCGAAGACGTCGAGCAGCATTACGCCAACTTACAGGCTTTTGACACCCCTGAATTGCAGGGCGATGAATGGGTGGATTCCACGCCCTTACTCAACCAGGAGAACGCGCAGTGAGTGACGCAATTGATCGCGCAGTCGGCTTAAACGCTGAAGATGCGCTGTACGGCACGCGCCGCCTGCGCCCGGAATTTGTTGACGGCGCGGAGCAGTGCCGCATCTCGGTGCTGGCACCCAACGACGATCAGGGCTTAGCGCCGGATGTACGTTTTGCGCTGGCGCAGCGCATGGCGCAGATGAATAACGATGCCGCGCTGCAACAGGATTATCAGACGCAGCTGGCGGCGTTGCAGCCTTCAGAGGCGCTGCTGGCGCTGGCGGCAGGCGCCACCGATCTGCCAGAACCGCTGGCGACCATCGCGCGCCACGCCGATCTGGTTACCCAGCAGCCAATGCACGCCACCGAGCAGCACATTCGCCTGCTGGAGCAGGCCGGATTGACTCATCCGCAGATTGTGGCGCTCTCCGAGCTGATCGCTTTTATTAACTTCCAGACGCGCGTTGCGGCCGGATTACGCTTGTTGAGGTCTGCATGATTCCGTCGGTTAATCTCAAGCCGCTGCACTGGCATCCGTATATCGCGCCGGTTGAGGTAGAAGAGGCCACGCCCGCGCAGCTCGATGCGATGAAAGTGACGCCATCGAATAAGAAGATCTCCGAATATGTGCGCACGTTAGCACACGATCCCGACAGCTACGTGGCGCGGACCGTGCTGTTCAACGCCATTATGTATGTCGATGGCGGGCTGGATCGCGCGGATCGTGAACTCGGCGCGCTGGGCGCGTCGATCGTTAACGGCTGCAAATATTGCGCGGTGGTGCATGCGCGTCGCCATGCGCAGCTGGCGGAGAGCGATGCGGTGGTGAGCGCCATCTATTTTGATCGTGCGGATGTGCTCGGCGAGCGTGATGCGGCGATCTACCGTTTTGCCCGCCGCCTGTCGGTGACGCCGTCAGAAGCCAGCGTCGAAGATATAGCGGCACTGCGCGCGGTCGGCATGAACGATCAGGAGATTATCGATCTGATCCACGCCATCGCCATTTTTGGCTGGGCCAACCGTCTGATGCATGTGCTTGGCCATGCTGACCTGCACAAATAAGGGCTGCTGCATGTTAGAACTCAACGATATTACGCTCTCTTACGGCAGCACGCCGATTCTGAAAGGTGTCGATCTGTCGGTGAAACGCGGCGATGTGGTGTCGATCATCGGGCCAAGCGGCACCGGCAAAACCACGCTGCTGCGCTGCATTAACTATCTGGCGAAACCGGCGTCGGGCACCATTCAGCTCGATCAGATCCGCATGGATTATCAGTCACCGGATAAAGCGGCGATCCAGGCGATCCGCCTGCGCACCGCGATGGTGTTCCAGCAGTTCAACGTGTTCAAAAACATGACGGTGCTGGAAAACGTGATGGATCCGCTGATCGTCATTCAACGCAAAAGCAAACAGCAAGCGCGCGATATCGCCGTGCAGGAGCTGGAGCGCGTCGGATTGGGCGCCAAACTCGATCACTATCCGTCGCAGCTTTCCGGCGGTCAGCTGCAGCGTACCGGCATCGCCCGCGCGCTGGCGGTGCGTCCTGATGTGATGTTGTTTGATGAACCGACCTCATCGCTCGATCCGGAGCTGGTGGGCGAGGTGCTGAAAGTGATTAAAGATGTGGCGTCCTCCGGCATTACCTCGCTGCTGGTGACACACGAAATGCAGTTCGCCAAAAGTATCTCGAACCGCATCGTCTTTATGGATCAGGGCGTGGTGGCCGCGCAGGGCAGCCCGACTGAGATGTTTGATAATCCAACCCTGCCGCGACTTGCTCAGTTCCTCAATTCAGAACGCGTATTCTAATAATTAAAGGAATCAACGACATGCCTGCAATCAAAACCACTTTACGTCGCCTGGCCGCGCCTGGCATCATCGCGCTGGCACTCATCAGCGGTAACAGCTTCGCCGACGCGGTGCGCACTATCAAAATCGCCACTGCGGCGGAGTCTAAACCGCTGTCGTGGGGCGCGATTGGTCACGAGCCGCAGGGCTACGAGCCGGACGTGCTGAAAGCCATCAACGCTAAACTGCCGCAGTACAAATTTGTGATGGAAGGTGCGGCGGATATCGCCCAGGAAACGGGCCTCGCCACCGGCAAATATGACATGGCGACCGGCGGTTATTACAAAGCGCCAACGCGCAGCAAACAGTTCCTGATCCCGGATGCGCCGATCGGTGCCAGCCTGATGAAGATCTACAGCCGCAGCGATAGCACCATCAACAGCATGAAAGATCTGGTCGGCAAGAAGATTGTGCCGGTTACCGCCGGCGGCGGCGTGTACAAATTCGTGACGCAGTGGCAGCAGGACAACCCGAACGACAAAGTTGAGATCAAAGCTTCGAGCGCTGGCGTGCCTTATCCGGATCGTCTGAAAGAGGTGCAGCGTGGCAAATATGATGCGCTGATCCTGCCTTCGAACCTCGGCGAGCAAACGGTGATCGACAACCAGAAACTGGCGATCAAAGCCAGCGAGCCGGTTGCCATTAACAACACTTACGTGCTGATTCACCGTTCAGCCGAGAACCAGGCGCTGAACGATGACATCAACAAAACGCTGCAACAGCTGAAAGCGGACGGCACGCTGGATAAGCTGGCGCAGAAGTGGTTTGGCGAAGACGTCACGAAGTACATGAAGTAAGGATTCACTAAAGCTGCGCCCGGTGCTGAGCCGGGCGTTGCTTCATTGTTAGCAGGAGTGTTTCACCGTGAATCTGACTTCGATGATTCCCGAGCTGCTCTCGGCGCTGCCGTTGACGCTTGGCATAATGTTTGTCGCGATGATCGTCGGGTTCTTCCTGGCGCTGATCGCCACCGTATTCCGCGTGCGCCGCATCCCGGTTATCAGCCAGTTTGTGGATTTGTACGTCTCATACGCGCGCAGCGTGCCGGTGGTGCTGCAGCTGTTTGTCGCGTTTTATGGCTTGCCGCTGGTGGCCGAGCAGTTTGGCTTCAGCGATTTTGTCACCGCCAACATCGCGGCGATGATTGGCCTGAGTCTGTATCACGGCGGTTATCTGTCGGAAGTGATGCGCCCGGCGTTTCTCGCCGTGGAGAGCGGCCAGCATGACGCCGCCGACAGCATGGGCTACAGCTTCCGCCAGAAAATGCTGCGTATTGTCGGTCCGCAAGCGGTGCACTATGCGCTGCCGGGTTACGGCAATGCGATTATCTATCTGATTCATAACGTGGCGCTGGTGATGTACATCGGTGCGGCGGATGTGATGGCGACCGCGCATCTGATCATGGAACGCGACTACAACCAATATCAGTTCGGCACTTATCTGGTGCTGGCGGTGCTCTATTCGCTGCTGTGCGGCGTGGCCTGGTTGATTATCCGTTTCTTCGAACAACGTCACGCGAAGTACAGCTCGAAAACTGCTGCACGCGTCAAATTCACCAGCGTCTGATAAGGGAGAGAAACCATGTTTGATCTTGAGGTTTTACTGCCGGACTTCTGGAGCATTCTCGATGCGGTGCCGGTGACGCTGCTGATGGCGGTGACGGTGTTTATCTGTTCAACGCTGCTCGGCGGGCTGTTTGCCTTTGTTGAACATCGCCGCCTTCCGGTGCTGCGTCAGTTGGTGATCGCCTACAAAATTGCCTTTAAAGGCGTGCCGATGGTGGTGGTGATTTTCCTCGCCTATTACGGTTTGCCGCCGGCGCTGGATTTCGTCGCCACGCTGTTTGGCGTGAAAGTGAATGCGCACTCGCTGCCGAACTGGGTGATCATCATCGTCGCCCTGAGCGCCTGCGTCGCGGCGTTTCAGGCGGAAGTGTGGAAGGGCGCGCTCAACTCATTTGATAGCGGACAATCGGATGCAGCGCTGTCGCTCGGTTACAGCGGCGGCCAGCTGTTCCGCCGCGTAATGTTCCCGCAGATTATCGTGGCGGCGATTCCTGATCTGGCGAACGCCTTTATGGTGATCATGAAAGCGCTGTCGCTGGCGTTTGCCATCGAAGTGGTGGATATCTTTGCCCAGGCGCAGCTGACCGCGGCGCTGAATTTCTACTACCTCGAAGCCTTCCTGGTGGCGGTGGTGTTTTATATGGTGATTGCCTATGTGGTGACCAAGCTCGCCGATAAGATTGAGGCGAGATTGCGGGTACGGACCTGACCAAATCCGCGCGATAAATTGCGCCGCTACGATCAAGTGCGCCCAACCGTAGCGGCGCACTTTATTGTGCAAAGAAGCCATCGCCAAATCACTTTCACTCTGCAAGTTACTTGCAAAATGAAAGTCACTCTGCAACAGTATCCGCCATCAAACCGATGCGGGATAGCCAACCTTGAAAAACCAAACGCTCCACAACATGCCTTGTCCCATCGCGCGCAGCCTTGGGCGCATTGGCGATGGCTGGAGCATACTGATTATGCGCGATGCGCTGGCCGGTTTTACGCGCTTCGATGAGTTCCAGAAAAGCAGCGGTGTAGCGCCCAACATATTGTCGCGGCGGCTGAAAGAGCTGGTGGACGATGGCTTGCTGGAGAAGGTGTGTTACAGCACCAGCCCGGCGCGCTTCGAATATCACCTGACGGCCGTCGGTCGCGATTTTCGCGGCGTAATTCTGGCGCTCACCGAGTGGGGCAGCACGCATTTCTCGCCGGAAGGTCGCCAGATGCAGCTGGTGGAAAGCGCTACGCAGCGTCCGGTGAAGATGCAGCTGGTCGATAGCGAAAACGGCCAGCCGCTGACGCTGGATAACTATCAGATGGTGCCCGGCCCGGCAGCGGAGCCGATGATGCACTATCGCCATGATTATCTGCAGAAAAAACGCGCTGGAGATAACACCCAGAAATTTGCGCCGCCGCCGCTGCACCAGCCGCAGTCATAACGCTAACGCGCAAGTAAGCATCCGCAGATTAAGGAATGAAAAATGAAACGAATTGTCATTACCGGCATGGGGCTGCTATCGCCGCTGGGCTGCGGCACGGAAGCGGTTTGGCAGTCGCTGCTAGCGGGGAAATCGGGCATCAGCGCCTTGCCGCCAGAGATGGTGCAGGATATCGCCTGCAAAGTGGCGGGACAGGTGCCGACGCTGGAGCAGGATCCCCAGCACGGTTTTAATCCCGACGGCATTATCGCCGCCAAAGATCGCAAGAAAATGGATCGCTTTATCGAGTTCGCGCTGGTGGCAGCGCATGAAGCGCTGACGCAAGCCAACTGGTTCCCGCAGGACAGTGCGCAACAGCAGCGCACCGCCACGGTGATCGCCACCGGTATCGGTGGCTTTAACGAAATCGCCAACGCGGTTGAAACCACCGCCGAGCGTGGGCCGCGTCGCTTGTCGCCGTTTACTATTCCTTCGTTTCTCGCCAATCTGGCCGCCGGACACGTTTCGATTGCACACAGTTTTCGTGGGCCAATTGGCGCGCCGGTAACCGCGTGCGCGGCGGGTGCGCAGGCGATTGGTGATGCGGCGCGCTTGATTCGCAGCGGCGAAGCGGATATTGCGCTGTGCGGCGGCACCGAAGCGGCGATCCATCGCGTGAGCCTGGCCGGATTTGCCGCAGCGAAAGCGATGTCGGGCGGCTTTAACGATCGTCCAGAGCAGGCTTCGCGTCCGTTTGATCGCGACCGCGACGGTTTTGTGATGGGCGAGGGCGCGGGATTGCTGGTGATTGAATCGCTGGAACATGCGCAGGCGCGCGGCGCGACACCGCTGGCGGAGCTGGTGGGTTACGGCACCAGCGCAGATGCTTACCATCTCACCGCCGGTCCGGAAAATGGTGAAGGGGCACGCCGGGCAATGGAAACCGCGCTGGCGCAGGCGGGCATTACGGCGAGCGAGGTACAGCATATCAATGCACATGCTACGTCGACGCCGGTCGGCGACAAGGGCGAATTGGCAGCAATTAGCTCACTGTTCGCTGGCAGCAAGGTAGCAATCACTTCCACCAAATCGGCCACCGGACATCTGCTCGGTGCGGCGGGTGGCGTGGAAGCGATCTTCTCGATTCTGGCGCTGCGCGATCAGGTTGCTCCGCCAACGCTCAATCTGCAGCATCCGGATGAAGCGGCTGTTGGGCTGAATCTGGTGGCGCTGAAACCACAGCCGACGGTGATGACCTATGCGCTTTCCAACGGTTTTGGCTTTGGCGGCGTGAATGCCAGTTTGTTGTTTAAAGCCTGGCAATAGGTTTCCTAATGCTCGTCAGTCAAGACATGAAAACCCTTAATCACTGAGAGCACACATTGTAGCGGCGCAATTCATTGCGCGATAAATCGCGCCGCTACGAAATGTGCGGTGATTTGATAGGGTGCTTAACTGAGGCATTAGGCAAAAGGTTTCCTATAATGGACCGACGATAGCGCGCAGGAATCGCCCCTTTGAGCACTGAAAATGAAACCCAGCAGCTGGCGGAAGAGCTCCGTAAGATGGTCAGTCATTTGGTACGTAACGTCCGCGTCAGCACCGCGACCGTGCGCACCTCGCAATATGAAACCTTAGATCTGCTCGACAGCCATGACGCGCTTTCTATCGCCGATCTCGCGCGGCTGCGCGGCGTGAAGCATCAAAGCATGCGATTAGTGATTAACGAACTCGAGGCGCAAGATTTGGTGCTGCGACAAAAAAGCGCGCAGGACGCGCGGGCGCAGGTGATTGTGCTGAGCGATCAGGCGCGCGCTGCGTTGGCGGCCGCACGTCAACAGCGTGCCGACTGGCTTGCGGCGCGCATCAATGAAACACTCGACCAGCAGGATCGCGACGATCTGCAAAAAGGGCTGGCTGCGTTACGCAAACTGCTTTAACTGCGTCATCACCGCCGCCAGCGTGTTCATGCCCCAATGCTCCGCGTATTTTCCCTCTTCAATTCGCACCATATCGATCACCGCGATCGTTACAGGTAAACCGGTGGGCGCGATGCCCATCAGCGATCCGCTGTGAACGCCGGTTATTGTTTTGCGCGTGGTGACCCAATCGCGCTCGGCGATTTGATCTTCAATGTGCACCTGAAGATGGGAGAAAGCGGGGCGCAGGATCTGATCGAAGGTGTGCCAAAGACTTTCGCGATCGCTGGGCGCGCCGGCTGGCGCTGAGCGGTTAATGAAGTTTTCGCCGACGAGTTGATCGAAAGCCTGGCGATCGCCTTCGGCAATCACCTGCTGATTGAAACGACGCACAACGGCTTTGTTATGTTCTGACATGGTGAGTCCCCGCTGAATATGTACAGTTTAACTGTATATATTTAACGGCAAGTACGGAAGGCGAGTTTGTCAGGTTGTGCGGTGATTATGGTGCGCGCTGATGCCCTCACCCCGGCCCTCTCCCACGGGGAGAGGGAGCAAAAAGTTCCTCGCCCGCTTGCGGGAGAGGGTTAGGGTGAGGGACAAAGCGCACCCAACTCAGCGCTTACTCAGCGCTTCCCACAATCCCAGCAGATAGGTGGTGCCTAGCGCGCGGTCGTACAAACCGTAGCCCGGACGGCCGGTTTCGCCCCAGATAAAGCGGCCGTGATCCGAACGGATGTAGCCATCGAAGCCGTTGTCATGCATTGATTGCAGCACTTTATACATATCCAGCGAACCGTATTCGGTTGGGTGCGCGCACTCGTAGAAATCTTTATCCTGGATAATCTTGATGTTACGCACATGGGCGAACGGAATACGTTTGCGGCGCGAGAACTCCGCCAGAATGGCGTACACATCATTACTCGGATCTTCGGCAATCGATCCGGTACACAGCGTGATGCCGTTAGCCTCGGAATCGACCACGTTACAGATCCAGTCGAGATCGTCGCGGTTCTTCACCACGCGCGGCAGGCCGAAGATCGAATACGGTGGATCGTCCGGGTGGATCGCCATCTTCACGCCCACTTCTTCACATACCGGGATCACCGCTTTCAGAAAGTAAGCGAGGTTTTCACGCAGCTTAGCGTCATCAACATCTTTGTATTGGGCAAACAGATCCTGCACTTTTGCCAGACGCTCCGGTTCCCAGCCCGGCAGGGCGAAACCATTGGCGTTGCCCAGTACTTCCTGCACCACTTCGTCGAGGCTCTTATCAATGCCTTTCTTCTCGAACGCCATGGTGAGCGAGCCGTCTGGCAGCACGTAGTTCATGTCGGTCTTCATCCAGTCAAACACTGGCATGAAGTTGTAGCAAATCACTTTCACACCCGCTTCGGCCAGGTTACGGATGCTCTGCTGATAATTTTCGATGTAACGATCGCGGCTTGGCAGACCGATTTTGATGTCGTCGTGAATGTTGACGCTTTCGATCACTTCCACGGTCAGCCCGGCGGCATGCACCTGCTTAACCAGCGCGTTAATTTTCTCTTTCGGCCAGGTTTCACCTACCGGCACGTCATACAGCGCGCCCACGACGCCGCGCACGCCCGGCACCTGACGAATATATTCCAGCGAAACTTTATCTTCTTTCGGACCAAACCAACGCATTGTCAGTTGCATAATGTCATCCACCGTTATCGTGTCTGTGATAACTGATAAACTACCATTCTAGTAAACATCATGACAGCGCAGCGCGTCCAATAAGCCTTGATCCGCGTCACAGAACACAATTTATGCATCAGTGATGCAGCACAATTTCACCGAAATGCTCTTTGTATTTAAATAATTCCAAATCAGATCGCAGACCCAATTTACGCAGTGCAGTCTGTTTTTGCCCGCTGATGGTTTTACGGCTGCGCGCATATTTTCCGGCGATTTGCGTAATGCTTAATCCATCCAGATAGCAACGGATCACCTCGATCTCACGTGGGCTGAGATTGCGCAGCAGCAGCGTGATATCTTCGCCAGTTTGACGCGGCAATAAATAGTCATGCATTTCCCGATCGCTTTCCTGAAACTTATCCATCTCCAGCAGCATATCGGCGGTGAGAAAACGCTTGTTACGGCATACCTGATGCAGGGCGGTAATCAGCACTTCCTGATCTTCACTTTTACCCACAAAGCCATGCACACCCGCTTTTAACAGCAGTTGCACTATTGCCGGTTTTTCTACTGCCGAGGAGATCAGGATTTTCAAATCGGGATAACGCGCGCGCAGCTGTTTCACCATCTGCAGGCCGTCGAGTTCGTCTTCGCCAAGCATGTAGTCCAGCACCAGCACGTCCACTGAATGACGCTGCAAAAATGCCATCAGCTGCTGGCGTTGCGAAAAGGCGCCAGCCAGCTCCAGCGGCGCTTCCTGCGCCAGACGATACTGAATTGCTTTGCCGATCAGGGGATGATCGTCTAATACGGCAACCTGCCAGATTGCATCTTGTTTCATGGTTTCACCTCATTATCAGGATTATTTTTTAGTGCGTGAAGGAAGATCGCTTCCAGTTCGGCCACTGCTGTAGCGACTTCGGGAATCAGCTGCTGCAGGAACGCACTCTCTCGTTGTTCGGCTGCCTGCTCGGCGGCGAGGCAACTCTGTTGTAGGCTTTCAGCGCGCAGTAATTTGGCGCTGCCAAGTAATTGATGTGCAGCGTGGTGTGCACCAGGGAAGTCCTCCGCCATGGCAGCTTGCTCCAGTTGTGCAAGATCGCGCGCATTTTGCTGCTGAGCGGTGGTGACCAGATCGCGCCAGGCTTGCGGATCATTGGCCGCGAGGTTTTCCAGGGTAAGCAGGGTTTCATTACGCATGCTGCTGGCAGCGCTGCCGGTGACCACTCGCAGCAGCTGGGTGCGCTCCAGCGGTTTAAACAGGCAACCATCCATGCCAGCCTGCGTCGCGAGTTGTGCAACGCGCTCTTCTGCCATCGCCGTCAGGCCATAAATCGGGACTGCGCGGCGATTCATTAGCTTCTCCTCAATACGTAACTGGCGGGTAAATTCAAAGCCATCCATGCCTGGCATATTGCAATCGGTGATCACACGATCAACGTCATGTTCGCGCCACAGTGCCAGCGCCGTTTCACCGTCTTCTGCCACCAACACATGATGCCCGGCGTAACGCAACTGTTGTGCCAGTAGCAGGCGATTGGTGGCGTTGTCATCCACAACCAGCATTCTTAAGGATGCGTGCACAACGTCATCAACTGGCTCAGCTTCTGCTTCAGTCAGCGTGGCGGGCTGGGCGATGAAGCGCAGCATAAATACGCTGCCCTCATCGGGCTCGCTCTCTACATGCAGCTCGGTTCCCAGCATCACCGCCAGACGGCGACAGATGTTGAGACCCAGTCCGGTGCCACTGACGCGATTAGTGCCCTGATCCACCTGAACAAAGGGCTCGAAAATCGCCTTTTGCTGTTCTGGCGTGAGACCCACCCCACTGTCGCAGACTTCCAGTACGTATTCGGGTTTAGTGATATCTGCCTGGTAAAGCGCCACTTCAACTTCACCCCGCGCGGTAAACTTAATGGCATTGCTGACCAGGTTCGCCAGGATCTGCTTCAACGCCACGGGATCGAACAGCACGCTGTCCTGATCGATATCCAGCATGACATTGAGCGCCAGCCCTTTATTTAGCGCCACCTGACGGAAAAGCGCTTCAGTGTCGTAAACCACATCGCTCAGTGACATCGGCATGTGGCGAATGCTGAAATGACCGGATTCGATTTTCGCCAGGTCGAGAATATCGCCGACCAGCGAGAGCAGTGAACGGGAAGATTCCCACGCCAAATCGATATTCTTTTGCCGCTGCGCTTCGTCGCTCTGACCTAAATGTTCAATCTCCAACAGGCCAATCAGTGCCGCCAACGGCGTGCGGATTTCATGGCTCATATGTGAAAGGAAAGTACTTTTCGCCTCGCTGGAGCGCAGTGCCGCACGCTTCGCTTTACGCACGTCCTCTAACAAGGTTTCGATCGTGTGCAGTTGGTTGCTGATTTCGCGCTCGTGCTGGCGCTGCCTCGCCAGCGACGATTTCAGCAGATGGTTGCGCCACAGGAAAAACAGCAGGCAAATGCCGGCCACCGCAGCAATACGCAGCACGTAACTGCGATAGCTCTGCCAGGACGTGCTGGTTGCGGGCGGCGTGTACTTGATCCAGCGCTCCATCAGTGACTGCATGGTTGGCTGCGGAATATCGGACAGCGCTTTATTCAGGATTGAATTCAGATGCTCATCCGCCACATTGGTGGCCATCGCCATGCGAAACATCGGCAACGGTGCGACAAACGCCACTTTGAAGCGATCGTTGAAGTGGTTATTCAGCAAATATTGCGCCGATTCGTAGGGCACGATAAAGCCGTCAACCTCTTTGTCCTGCAGCTGCCCGAGGGAGTCGAGCGAAACCGCATTTTCACTAAAATCGATGGTTGGCCAGCGGCGACGCAGATCAAAGCGGTAATAAGAACGCTCGTAGATGCCGATGCGTTTCCCTGTCATCTCATCGAAACTGTGCCAGTTACTGTCGCTGCGGGTCATCACCACCCAAGGCGAATAGACATAAGATCGCGTGTATTGAATCTGCGGGCTCTGCTTTGACGCGCCGTCACTCACCACAATCAGGGAATCGCGTTGATTAACCAGCGCATCGCGCATATTGCTCAAGCCCCGCATTGGGTTGTAATGAAAACGAATACCGGTGCGTTGCGAGATGAGATTTAACAAATCAACGCTGAGTCCGGCGACACGCTGTTTGCTGTCGAGAAAGGTGAAAGGCAGATGTGTAGGGTCGTAATTCACCGTGATGTCGCGGTGCTCCGCCAGCCATTTTGCTTCGGCTTCGCTAAGGTCCAAAGGATGATTCTTCACCACCGACCGGTAATCAAGCCCCCAGGCTTCGGCAATTTGTACGGCATTACGTAGCGGGATATTTTTAAGAATTTCATTAATGGCGTCGATCAGCTCAGCATTGTCCGCGCGGGCGGCAAAGCGCGCATCCACATCATTCATGTAAGGCGTGCTATGGCCTTCAATGATGTTCTGCAAGCCGCGCTGCGACAAATAGCGCTGCGTGGCGGAGTTACTCCAGAACACCATGTCCTCATTAAAAGCGGTATCGGTATAGGCCCAGAGCGGCGGTGAGGCGGGCGCTAATGTGGCTTCGGGATAGCGTTTATGCAGCAGCGCTTTCAGTTCGTCGTCACCGTAGTACATCAGGCGGTAGCGGCTGTCATTCAGCTGACGATCAAATTTTGCCTGGCGGCGGCTAATCAACACGCTTTGCGCCAGCGAATAGGGAATACTCAGCGCCAGTTTGGTTTCATGATTAGCAGCCTGCGGGTAGTAAGGAATTAAATCGACTTGCTTGTTATTGAGCGCGTTAACCAGATCGAGACGGGTGTTATAGCGCTTAACTTCGACCGGGCGATTCAGCGTTTTCGCGATGATGGCCAGATAATCGGCGGACAGTCCTTCAAAGGTGTCCTCTTCGAATTCAACCGAATAGGGCGGTAACGTATGGCTCCATACGCCGACGCGCAGCACCGGATGACGTTTTAGCCACTGCTGTCCCTCTGCATTCAGCGTCACTTCAGGGGAAACCAGACCGTAACGCGGCGTGAATTTTAAGGTGGTGGCGCTCCAGGCCGACAGGCAAAAGCCCAACAAAAAAATCATGCTAAAAATGCGTTTGACCACGAATTGATTCTCAGTTTTCTTTGCTGCTGTAGGCACTGCCGTGCGGCGGTGCGGCCCTCTGGCTGCGCTTTAATGCGCCAGTGACCCTTCACAGCGGCACGAAACTCAACGGTTATTAAATGCTTTTTAAGAAATTTCTTACGTCTGTAGGCGGGGCTTATTAAAGGCTGGTACTTAAGTAAGTTAAGTCAGCTGTTTTGACAGGAAACTTTCGACGTAACTCCTGAAGTTTCTCCAATTTGCCGCTGCTAATCGGCTTTTCATTTGTTTTATTTACAGAAACTTCCCGGCAGGCAAAATAGCGCTTATTTCCTCTCCTTCAGCCAACCATGTCAGAAGAAGCGCTGCGTCAGCAGATTCAGAACCTGAAAAAACATAATGCGCGGTTAAAGCGTATAGCGCATGACGCGCGTAATAAGCTGAGTGCAGCGCTGGATGGAACCGGTTTATGTTTGTGGCAGCTGGATATTCCCAGCGGCAAGCTGGTGATTTTTAATCGTCGCTGGGGGGCGATGCTGGGTTTTCAGCCGAAAGAGACCAAAGCGCAGTTCGATGTGTGGCGCGGACGCCTGCATCCGGATGACGCCGACGAAGTGCTCAAAGCTTTTTACGATCACATTGAAGGGCGCGCGCCTTATTACGAAGCGCTGCACCGCATGCTGGGCAAAAACGACAACATTAAATGGGTGCTGGATCGCGGACGCGTTACCGAATGGGACGCAGCGGGCAATCCGCTCAAAGTCACCGGCACGCACATCGATATGACCAAAGAGAAGCAGTACGAAGCGCAGCTCTCATCGCTGGCGCATCACGATCCGCTAACCGGACTGACTAATCGCCATGCGCTCAATACGCAGTTCAGCAGGATGAAAGCGCTGGGCCCACTGTGCGTGGCGTTTATCGATCTCGATAACTTCAAACACGTCAACGATACCTTGGGACATCGCAGTGGTGATGAGGTGTTGATTCAACTGAGCCAGCGCATCATCGACGTGGTGCCGCCAAACGTGGTGATTGGCCGACTCGGCGGCGACGAGTTTGTGCTGCTGATGCCGTTCCTGATCGACTATCCGAAAGTGCGCATTATGATGCAGGCGGTGCTGGATGCCGCGCTGACGCCGTTTGATATTGATAATGGACATGCGCAGATTGGTGCGTCAATTGGCATTGCGCAGGTGCAGGAACGCGACAGCTTCGATGAAGCGCTGACGCGGGCCGATGAGGCGATGTATCAGATTAAGAAGAATGGTAAGCAGGGTTTTGGGTTGGCGGGGTAGCTTTTACCCTCGCCCTAACCCTCTCCCGCAGGCGGGAGAGGGGACTGATCGAGCTTACATATGGCAGCGTTTCCCTCTCCCTGTGGGAGAGGGTCAGGGTGAGGGCATCAAGCCGCACCAATCTCAATCCGCCAGCAAATGCCCATACATGGTCATCAATCTGCGGGTGACGCCATTAGTCCAGCCGAAGCCGTCCTGCAGCGGATATTCGCCACCACCACCCGGACGGGCGCGATCGCCGCTGATGTCATACTTCTCCACCAGCTTATGATGCAGTGAATAGAAATTATTCACCGTATTCAGCCAGTTAACGGCAATTTCTGTCGCCAGCGTCTCTTCACCGTAGTGATTCAAACCGACCACCGCCATCCACTGCAACGGCGCCCAGGCATTGGGTTTATCCCATTGTTCGCCGCTCTCCACCATTGAGGTTAACAAGCCGCCTTGCGTCAGTAACAGATGACGCAGCGCAACGGCCTGCAGGTGCGCCTGCTCGGGCGAGGCGAGGCCGAGGAACAGCGGCACCACCGCAGCAGCGGTGAAGGCGCCAAAGCGTTCGCGACGCCAGTCGTAATCGCGGTACACCCCGGCGGTGTTATCCCACAGATAGCGATGAATCGCCTGCTTACGCGCATCGGCTTTTTTCTGCCACGCCAGCGCCGTGAGCTCTTCACCTTTAGCGTGCGACAGCGTCGAAATCATCAGCTCCAGCTTGTAGAGGAATGCGTTGAGGTCGATCGGAATAAATTGCGTGGTGCGGATACTCGCCAGACGCTGCGGATCGCGCAGCCAGCGTGAAGAGTAATCCCAGCCCGATGCAGCACCGGCACGCAGATCGCGATAAACCTCATTAGCCGGACGACCTGATTTCTTCGCGGTTTCAATATCTTCCAGCCACGACTCATCGCGCGGCGTGTCGCGATCGTCCCAGTAACGGTTGAGCAGCGAACCATCTGGCATGCGCACCACGTGGCGATAGGCTTGATGCGGCATCAGCTCACCCGCGCCGTCCATCCAGAACTGGTACTCTTTCATCAGCTGATCGAGATAGCGTTTCGCACCGCGAATGCCATCCTCTTCAAACAGTTCCACCATCAGCGCAAACACCGGCGGCTGCGAACGGCTGAGGTAGTAAGTACGGTTGCCATTTGGCACGTGACCGTAGTTATCAATTAGCCAGGCGAAGTTATCCGCCATATGACGCAGCAGATCGTCGCGGCCTGCATCGGCGAGGCCGAGCATGCTGAAGTAAGAGTCCCAGTAATAGGTTTCTCCAAATCGGCCGCCGGGCACCACGTAAGGTTTCGGCAACGGCAGCAGCGATGAGTGCGCTAAATGTTGCTGTGGCATTTTGGTTAACACCGGCCACAGATCGTCAATATGTTCGGTTAAGGTTTTATCTGGATTGGAAACATAAAAACTCTCATTCACCTGAGGTGAATAAAAATGTTCGTGCACGAATGCTTCCAGATCAAAATCCGCTGCGCGTTTACGGCGACGAAAACGGATTAAAATATCCAGCGGATCGAATTTTGGTGCGCAGTCCGGAAACGTTTTGCTGTCAGCAAATATGTGCGATGTCTGTACCTGCTCAAACAGTTCCATGTAGCGATCGGCAGGCGTCAGCGCATCCGGCGCGGGCAAACCTTCAATCAGCTCGGGTTCCGGCTCCGAATCCTGCATACCTTCGCGAACGAACTCGTGAGGATTATATTGATACTCCAGTTCAGCATCAGCGCGTCGATCCTCGAAAGCGTTATATTGCTGTTGGTTAGTATTAATAGCAGCCTCCTGGTAAATTCTTGAATGCGTAAAGAACAAATTATAGAGCTCTGAACGGGCGAAACAACAATGCGATTTATCTATGAACGTAATAAATCATGTCGATAGATCCGGTGTTTTTATGAATTTTCAGTGATTACAACGGACTATATTTCAGGAAATGAAAGCGGCTTTTAGGATGGATGTTTAAATAGCTGCACAGAAATATCTGTATTTAAGAAAATCGCTAAAATTTGCGCAAAAAAGCGTGGAATGGCTTGATCAATTTATGGCAAACGCAGCGGAAATAGAGCTGTATTTCCCTCACCCTAACCCTCTCCCGCAGGCGGGAGAGGGAACCGATCGAGTTAGCATGTGGCAGCGACTCCCTCTCCCTGTGGGAGAGGGCCGGGGTGAGGGCATCAGGCCGCACCTTATTTCTGCAACGCCGCCTTTATCACGTCCGCATACGGTGTGGTGGGGCGACCAATCAGTTTGCTTAGCGTATGGCTATCGTCAAACAAACCGCCTTTTTCGGCGCCTGCATCTGAATCTGCCAGCATCTCTGACAAGCCATCTGGCAAACCGGCACCTTTCAGCGCGGCGGCAAATTCGGCTTGTGGCAGATTGATGTAATCCACCTGCTCGCCAGACTGTTTAGCAATCTCGGCGCTGAACTGCGCCAGCGTGTAGCTGTCGTCGCCAGCCAGTTCATACACCTTGCCCGCCTGATCGTCACGGCTGATCACTTCGGCCGCTGCCGCCGCATAGTCAGCGCGCGCCGCGGAAGCGATGCGACCTTCGCCGACCGCACCAATAAAGGCATGATGCGCCAGCGCGGGCGCAATACTCGCCGCGTAGTTTTCGGTGTACCAGCCGTTACGCAGCAGCGCGAAAGGAATGCCCGAGGCTTTCAGCTGGGCTTCAGTCGCACGATGCTCAACCCCTAAACCCAACGGCGAGGTATCGGCATGCAGTAAGCTGGTGTAGGCGATAAAGCCAACGCCGGCGGCTTTTGCCGCATCGATCACCGCCTTGTGCTGCACTTCACGCTGGCCGACTTCACTGGAAGAGATCAGCAGCAGCTTATCGACACCTGCGAAGGCGCTTTGCAGCGTTTCCGGTTGGCTGTAATCCGCCGCTCGCAGCGTTACGCCCAGCGCCTGCAGATCGGCCGATTTCTCGGGCGAACGCACCGCCGCAATGATTTCGCTAGCCGGCACTTTTTTCAATAACACGTTAATCACCAGACGGCCCAGTTGGCCTGTGGCACCTGTAATCGCAATCATGTTGTTCTCCTTTTGAACTGGTATGAAAACAGCCTAAGCGATAAACTAACTTTTAGTAAGTACTTACAGATTTGTTAGTTTGGAGAAGCTGAGTTAAATGTCTGAAAAGTTGAGTGAAAAGTTTACACGCGGTGAGTTGCTTAACGTGAATTGCCCCTCACGCGACGTGTTGAAGCGCATTACCAGCCGCTGGAGCGTACTGATTTTGCTGGCGCTGCGCGAAGAAACCCTGCGTTTTAGCGAGCTGCGCCGCAAGATTGGCGGCGTCAGCGAACGTATGCTGGCGCAGACGCTGCGCTATATGGAAGAGGATGGTTTTGTTGAACGCATTGCCTATGACGTGGTGCCACCGCACGTTGAGTATCGTTTGACGTCGTTAGGCCGCGAAGTGGAAGGGCAGGTGACCGGACTGGCGGATTGGCTGGAGAGCAATGTGCATCGGATTTTGAAGGCGCATTGAGAAGGGCCGCCATTTATGGCGACCGCCGCACCCTCAAGCGCGTAAATACTTCTCAAACCAACCCAGCGTGCGGCTCCATGCTAATTCGGCGGCGGTTTTGTCATAACGCGGCGTCGAATCATTGTGGAAGCCATGATTCACACCGGGATATACATAGCCTTCATGGATTTTGTGATTGGCTTTCAACGCCTCTTCATAGGCTGGCCAACCTTCGTTGATGCCTTTATCCAGCGCGGCGTAGTGCAGCAACAGCGGCGCTTTGATGCGCGGCACATCTTCCGCTTTAGGCTGACGGCCGTAGAACGGTACCGCGCAGGCCAAATCAGGGAACGCGACTGCCGCCGCATTGGCTACGCCGCCGCCGTAGCAGAAGCCGGTGATACCCACTTTGCCGGTGCCCTCTTCGTGGTGCATCAGGAAATCAATCGCGGCGAAGAAGTCATTCATCAACTTGGTGGGGTCGACTTTGGCCTGCATCACTTTGCCTTCATCATCATTCCCCGGATAACCGCCCAGCGAGCTCAAACCATCTGGTGCCAGCGCGATGTAACCGGCTTTCGCTACCCGTCGCGCCACGTCTTCGATGTAGGGATTGAGGCCACGATTCTCGTGCACCACTACCACCGCAGGCACTTTGCCGGATGCATTGGCCGGTCGCACCAGATAGCCGCGCACCTCGCCGTGACCTTGCGGTGACGGATAGTGAATGTATTCCGGTTTGATCGCTGGATCGGTAAATTCCACCTGCTGCGCCAGCGCATAATTGGGGCTCATGGCGCTGAGCAGCGTGGCGCCGGTCATGCCGGCGATGGTGAATTTCGCCGCCATCGCGATAAATTCGCGTTTGCTGATTTTGCCGTGCGCGTAGTAATCGTAAAGCTCGAGCAGTTCCTGAGGGAAATCCTGTGCAGTAAGACGGGCCATAACCTCTCCTTCGCTGTTTAACTGGTTGATTACTGCTCTAAAAAAGCACAGCTTGTCGCCGCTGGCAAATACCATGCCGCAGTAGGTTAACGTCACTGCGTTTACATCACCTGTTTAATAAACAGCAGAAATATATCTTTTTGTTCTAAAAATATTAGCTTTTAATTAACAATCCTGATCGTCCTGCGCTGTCCGGAAATATTTACATGCTCAACGTATTTACCGTAAATAACGCCATTTTTCTTCGCACTAAAAAATAAATAAATGAAGTGCTTACCTGATAAGCACAGCGGGAATAGGCGGAAAACAATAACAATATTGTCACAATGAATGAGGGTGATTAACCTTAACGTCGTGATTTTTAAAGTATTAGTTTCTGCTGAAAACAATGATCGAAATCAAAAAACACTGTTATAGTTTTACCGACTTCCCCTGTATCTTTTTGTTCGCACCACTTCCTTTTACATTGGCGCGACATTTCTTTAAGCACGGCGAAATAACCGCTGCGCTCTGCTTGTTAATTATAAGTAAAAATTCGGTGTAATTTGTGGCAATGAGGTAAGCAATGTTTGGATTAGACGCCTTTCATCTGGCCAGGATTCAGTTCGCATTTACTGTTTCCTTCCATATTATCTTTCCAGCCATCACCATCGGTCTCGCCAGTTTCCTGGCGGTGCTTGAAGGGATGTGGCTGAAAACCCGTAACGAGACCTATCGCGATCTCTACCATTTCTGGTCAAAAGCGTTTGCCGTTAACTTCGGCATGGGCGTGGTATCCGGATTGGTGATGGCGTACCAGTTCGGTACTAACTGGAGCGGTTTCTCACAGTTTGCTGGCAGTATCACCGGCCCGCTGCTCACCTATGAAGTGTTAACCGCCTTCTTCCTTGAAGCGGGCTTCCTTGGCGTAATGCTGTTTGGCTGGAACCGCGTCGGTCCAGGCTTGCACTTCTTTGCAACCTGCATGGTCGCGCTCGGCACCATCTTCTCCACCTTCTGGATTCTGGCGTCAAACAGCTGGATGCATACGCCGCAGGGCTACATCATCCAGAACGGCATCGTGGTACCGGAAGATTGGCTGAAAATTATCTTCAACCCCTCGTTCCCTTATCGCTTGTTCCACATGTCGGTCGGTGCCTTCCTGGCCAGCGCCTTCTTTGTCGGCGCGTCGGGCGCATGGCATTTACTGCGCGGTAACGACAATCCAGCGATTCGTAAGATGTTCTCGATGGCGCTGTGGATGGCACTGATCGTGGCACCGATTCAGGCGATGATCGGTGATGCGCACGGCCTGAACACCCTTGAGCATCAGCCTGCGAAAATCGCGGCAATTGAAGGACACTGGGAAAACAAGCCGGGTGAAGCCACGCCGCTGATTCTGTTTGGTGTGCCGGATATGGAGCAGGAGCGCACCAAGTACGCACTGGAAATCCCGTACCTCGGCAGCCTGATTCTGACGCACAGCCTGGAGAAGCAAATTCCTGCGCTGAAGAGCTTCCCGAAAGAGGACCGTCCAAACTCCACCATCATCTTCTGGTCATTCCGCGTGATGGTGGCGCTGGGCCTGCTGATGATTACGCTCGGCGTGGTGTCTTTGTGGCTGCGTTTCAAAGGCCGTTTGTATCACTCGCGTCCGTTCCTGTGGTTCACGCTGTTGATGGGTCCATCGGGTTTGATCGCCATTCTGGCCGGTTGGTTTACCACCGAGATTGGGCGTCAGCCGTGGGTGGTATATGGCGTGCAGCGCACCATTGATGCGGTCTCGGCACATGGCGATATGCACATGAGCATCAGCCTGCTGGCGTTCATTCTGGTCTACTCGTCGGTGTTTGGTGTCGGTTACCTCTACATGATGCGTCTGATCAAAGAGGGTCCGGTGACCGGCGAAGGTAAAGAGGTTGATCACGGTGGTCCGGGTCAGCATCACACGCCAGCGCGTCCGTTGTCGGCGGCCAAAACCCATAGCGAAAAGAGTGGGGAGCACTAAGATGATCGACTTTTCAATTATCTGGTTTGCCATCATCGTGTTTGGCACCTTAATGTACATCGTGATGGATGGTTTCGATCTCGGCATTGGCTTGCTGTTGCCGTTCAATAAAGATCCCATCGAACGCGACATGATGGTTAATACCGTTGCCCCGGTTTGGGATGGCAACGAAACCTGGCTGGTGCTGGGCGGCGCGGCGCTGTATGGCGCGTTCCCACTGGCTTACTCGGTGCTGCTGGATGCGCTGTCGATTCCTTTGACGGCGATGCTGATTGGCCTGATCTTCCGTGGCGTCGCGTTTGAGTTCCGCTTTAAAGCCACGCTAGAACACCGTGCGTTCTGGGATAAGTCATTCATTGCCGGTTCACTGCTGGCCACTTTCAGTCAGGGCGTGGCCGTGGGCGCTATCCTGAATGGTTTCCCGGTGGTGGGCCGTGAATATGCGGGTTCAGCGATGAGCTGGTTAGCGCCGTTCCCGCTGTTCTGCGGCGTCGGTCTGGTCATCGCCTATGCACTGCTGGGTTGTACCTGGCTGATCATGAAAACCGAACACGATCTGCATCGTAAGATGTCTGCGCTGGCGACGCCGCTGACGCTGACGCTGCTGCTGGTGGTGGGCATTATCAGTATCTGGACGCCGCTGACGCACGCGGATATCGCGCAGCGCTGGTTCTCGCGTCCGAACCTGTTCTGGTTCCTGCCGGTTCCGGTACTGGTGGTGCTGTGTTCGTGGGGGATTGTGCGCGCCATCAAACGTGAAGCGCATTACTCGCCGTTCATCCTGACATTGGCGCTGATTTTCCTTGGCTTCTCGGGCCTCGGTATCAGCATCTGGCCGAACATCATTCCACCGTCAATCACCATCTGGCAGGCGGCGTCTCCGGCGAGCAGCCAGGCGTTTATGCTGGTGGGCGGCCTGCTGATTATTCCGGTAATTCTGGGTTACACCTTCTGGAGTTACTACGTGTTCCGCGGAAAAATCAAAGCCGACGAAGGATACCATTGATATGAAAACCGAGGTCAGCAACATGAAAACTCACTCTGAAACGAAGATTCCGTGGTGGAAGCAGGTGATGTGGCTGGTAGTCATTTACGGCGCAAGCGTGCTGGCACTCGGTGTGGTGGCATCACTGTTTCGTATGATGATGACGGCAGCGGGCATGCGTTCGCACTGAGCCCGCGCACCGCTTCAAGCAGTTGATATCACCGCAAGGTCGTCATTCGTGACGACCTTTTTTCTTTTCATGCGCGATAAAAACGTTAGTAACCTAAGCAATTAATGCTTTTCCCGTTGCGCTACCTTTACTCTTCCTTACGTTGGTAATACGTTTTTGTTATATTTATGTGACGAATAACGCAAATTCATGACGTTAACCACCTCATTCGACTATCAAAATCATGCTCAGCCTGAATGTAAAAAAACAGTACATCAACGATCTGGTGGACTGGATAGAAGCGAACCTGACCGACGAGCTCAACATCGATCTGATTACCCTGAAATCCGGTTACTCCAAATGGCACATGCAGCGCATGTTCAAAGAGATGACCGGACAAACGCTGGCGTCCTACACGCGCAAACGTCGTCTGACCATGGCGGCGATGGCGCTGCGTCTGACCAGCATGCCGCTGATCGATATTGCGGTGCGCTTTGGTTTTGATAATCAGCAGAATTTTACCCGTGTGTTTAAAAGCCACTTCTCGATGACGCCGGGTGCTTATCGTCGCATTCCGGAAATGCTGATGAAGGATTTCCACAGCCGCATCTCCACGCAGCGTGAGTGGGTCAATGCGCGTCTGGCGCAGAAGCCGGAGATTCAGCTGTGTGGCGAAGTGATTGAGTGGGAA
This sequence comes from Pantoea endophytica, assembly GCF_002858935.1. Classification (GTDB taxonomy): domain Bacteria; phylum Pseudomonadota; class Gammaproteobacteria; order Enterobacterales; family Enterobacteriaceae; genus Pantoea; species Pantoea leporis. The sequence goes on from NZ_PJRT01000007.1 coordinate 109,706, forward strand.
TGCCGCTTCGGGGAATACATCGATCATCAAAATCATGTGGTGGCGCAGCATACGCGCGATTTCATCGCTTTTGCCGGTCAGCATGTGAACCGCGGCTGGCTGGGCTTTCAGTTCAGTCCGGGCGTGCATTCTGCTGACCAGCAACACATCAGCCTATTCCAGGCGCTGGAGAGTCAATACGCCGATGTGCTGCCGCGTAACGTGCAGAACTGGACCGGCGAGAGGGGTTTGTATGCGGAGATTGACTGGCACGGCGCGCCGGAAGAGATCAACGCATTCACCGCGGAGATTTACTACAACCATTTGCCAGCGCTGGGCGTAGCACGCCGTGCGGGCAAAGATTTGCTTAAGCTGGATCTGAAATACAGCACGCCCGATCTGCTGCAAGGCACCTTCTATATTCCGGTGACGGATAAGTAATGCATAATTCGTGCGGTAAACCGTGACAAACCGCACGATTTTATAAACTCACTGGCATAATGAGCGTAAAATTCTTCATCGAAACCTGATTGGCCGCGTAAATCACCAGCCGCCACACATCAGGCTGGATAATCACCTGCATTTCTGGTCCATTCCGGGCCGCTATAGTGAACAGACAAAAAAATTATGCGACTTCTACCGTTGTTCCTCATGACAGCGCTTGTAGCGTTTTCTTCGCTGGCAAGTGCACAAATGGCTGAGCCTTTTTCACCGCCGGGCGGACTGCATCCGCATCAACCGCATTGTGCGCAGCATGAAATTCTGGGCGACAATGTGCTGCCGAAACATAGCCAGGATGATGGCAGTTTCGTGACCTGCGGCAATCGCCAGGCGTAATCCGTTTTTAAAATCCGTGACCGCTGCAATCTAAGCGCGGTCTCGGCAGTCAAACGCATCTATGTATTGCGCAATAAATTGCGCCGCTACAATTCCAGCTTGTCATTTGCACCTTATCCCTCACTGCTCTTCATCGTAGCGGCGCGATTTATCGCGCTGTTTTAACGTGCCAATTTTCCAATAGCATTTTTCGGCATTGCGTCGAAGATATATCATAACTATTCTCTCCCCATCAGATGAGAATGACTTTCACTATCTTTTAGGGAGACACCACTTGCAAACTCACCCTTCCGAACGCGCGCCACGTCGTGTGCGCAATGAACTGCGTTTCCGCCACATCAGCGTGGTCAGCAAGACGCTGATTGCCGGTGAATTCTGGCGCATTGTTTTCAACGGCAGCGATCTGGCCGGCTTCAACTCGCCATCGTTTGACGATCACATCAAAGTGTTCTTCCCGGAACATGCCGGTGCAGAGCTGGCGCTGCCGCAGATCACCGATGAAGGCATCGTTTGGCCGAATGGTGTGCGTCCTGCCGCGCGTGATTACACGCCGCTGGAATTTAACGGCGTCGATTCTCTGACCATCGATTTCTACATCCACGATGGCGGCGTTGCCAGCAGCTGGGCAAACCAAGCCAAAGTGGGCGATCAAATCGCGATGGGCGGTCCGCGCGGTTCGTTGGTGATCCCGGCGGATTACGCCTGCCAGATTTACGTCTGTGATGAGACCGGTCTGCCCGCCTTTAAACGTCGTTACAGCGAAATCCAGGCGCAGGAAATTCACCTGCTGGCCTATGCCGATGAAGCCACCGGCCGCGATTATCTCGGTGATCTGCCAAATGTGCAGGTGAGTTGGTTGGGCAGCGGCACCATGCAGGCCGATAACCTAACACCGATTAAGGCGCAGCTGGATAGGATTGCGCTGCCTGCCACTGAATACTTCATCTGGCTGACGGGCGAGGGCGAAGCGGTGAAACTGCTGAGCGATTACTTCACCCAGGGACGCGGTGCACATACCGATTTCGTGCGCGCCGTAGCTTATTGGCATCAAAAATAACGCCAACGCCGCGCGCGCTGCCGCCTGTGTTGAATTTTGCCAGGTGGCAGACTACTATCAACCTCCCTTAATTAGCGCTCAGGAAGGCAATGAAACAGCAGCGGGATTTTCCATGGCAGTCCGATCACGCACAGCGCACCGTCTGTGCAGGCGCACGCAAGAAGCGTCGGGAGCGGATGCTGGATGCCAGCGATATCCGCTTGTTAATGCTGCACTTTCTCGCCATCAGCTCTGCGCACGGGTATGAGCTGATTAAATCGGTTGAAGAGCTCTCAAAAGGGGAATATTCACCCAGCCCCGGCATTATCTATCCCAACCTTACGTTGCTCGAAGAGATGGATGCGATTCGCGTGGTCGATGCGCAGGCATCTCGTAAAGCCTATGCGCTGAATGAAGGCGGCGAGGCGCTGCTGGCGGAGAATCGTGACAACGTGAATGCGATTATCGAGCGCTTAACCTCGCTGGCGATTCTGGTGAATAACCGCAGCATTCCGCAGGTTGAACAGGCGATTCATCTGATCAAACACACCTTGAATCATCGTCTGGCGCAGGAAGATATTTCGGATGAGGCGCTGGAGATCGTGATCAGCGCGCTGCAGGAAGCGGCGGAAAAAATCGCTAAAAGTTAGCAGGTCGCCATGAATGACGACCTTAGGTGCGTGTACATCCGTTTATTCCGATAACGCACGAACCCCAAATCAACTCTTCTTCTTATCCACATGCCCCAACGCGCGATCCGGCCAGCAGAGGTCGCGCACGCGCTGCTTCAGCGCTGCCGCATCCGGGAATCCGCCTTCCTGCTTACGCTCCCAAATCACCTGACCATCAATGGTAATCTCAAACACGCCGCCGGTTCCCGGCTGTAGCGTTACCGCGCTTAAATCCTCGGCAAAGGTATGCAGCAACTCCTGCGCCATCCAGGCGGAACGCAGCAGCCAGTTACATTGTGTGCAGTAATGAATGGTAATCGCTGGTTTCTGTGACATAACGTGTCTCATTTAAATAATGAAGTTAACAAAATGTGCGGTCCAAGATACATCTTAGCTTACTGCTAGTTGATAATGATTACCACTTGCATTACATTCCTGTCGACATCATTTATTACAAAAAATAAGTCCATAATTTTTACGGTCTTTTAACCAAGGTCCGTACTTTCCGGCAGCAAGCAAGTGAGCGAATACTAACAATTAACCAGGTATTTCGCGCATGTCTTCACTCTTTCAGGGAACAGCCCAGCAACGTCTTTTCAAAGTTGCCATCTTATCTTCAGCTATTCATGCCGCTTGCAGCTTTGCCGCCAGCTATAGCACCAGCAATGAACCGGTTCTCACCGTCACCGCGCCAAAACAGCAGGCCGGCAATAAAACCACCATCACAGCACAAGAGCTGCAAAAACGCGGTGCGAACGATTTCGGTTCGATCATGCGTTATGAGCCGCTGATCAGCGCCACCGGATCCAGCGGCGGATCCTCTGCCGGTAAAAGCGGTTTCGACCGCGCGGGTTACACCGGTTACAACATTCGTGGTCTGGAGAGTAATCGCGTCGGCATGGATATCGACGGCATTCCGATTCCGGATGCCACCGGCCGCCCTTACGTCAGCCGCACCGGCAACAACACCTTTGGTATTGGCCGCGATTACATCGATCCCTACCTGTTCGGCAGCGTTGATATTGAGAAGGGCGCCACGGCGGTGGATCAGCCGAATACCTCGATTGGCGGTAACGTCTCGTTCCACAATAAAACCGCTGACGATTACCTTAGCAGCGATAAAAATAGTTACTTCGGTTACCAGAGCGATTACGACTCATCGAATCGCAGCTGGCACAACGGCATCACCGCCGCTGCTGGCGATGACGAGCTGCGCGGCTTGTTTGTTTACAGCCGTCGCGACGGCCAGGAAACCCGCAACAACAGCGACGTGAAACAGGCTTATCCGGCCAACTGGCACTCTGACGCCTTTATGACATCCGGGATCTGGCAGCCGAATGATCAGCACAAGCTGAGCGCCACCTTTGATTACTACCACAAAACCAACCACAGCCATTACGATACCTGGGATACCAGCGGCAACACCGTTTGGGGCACCGCGCAGCAGCAGAGCGATACGCGCCGTTGGGGCATCAATCTGGCGGATGAGTGGACGCCGTATAACGACTTTATCGATACGCTGACCACGCGCCTTTACTGGCAGCAAACTCAGGCGCACGACAATACCTATCTGCCGACCAGCGCGAGCGAGTACGGCTTTGTCTATTCCGATTTCAACGTCGATAGCTATGGCTTCGACACGCGCGGCACCAAAACGCTTGGCCGCCACGAGCTGAGTGCCGGTGTCAATGCGCGCCTCGACAACAGCGAGCGTCCGTTCCGCCAGGAACCAGCGCCGAGCGCCTTTAGCGCCATCACCCAACCGCAGTCTGACAGCCGCACTTTCGCGGTGGCAGGATACCTGCAAGATAAGATCAATTTCGATCTTGATAGCCACAGCTTCGCGGTCATTCCCGGCGTGCGCGTAATGTATCAAAGCACCAAGCCGAAAAATCTCGGCGATCTCACCACCGGCAGCACGGTGCTGACCGAAGAGCAGGTTGATGCGCTGTATGGCAAAACTAACTCCGATACGCAGGTGCTGCCATCGCTGACCTTCCAATACGATTTAACGCCAGCGCTGACCACCTATCTGCAATACAAACGCGGCGTGCAGTTCCCCACCACCAGCCAGCTGTATGGCTCATGGAACCTGGGTTCCAGCTATGCGGGTAGCGCGCAATATGCGCTGATTGGTAACACCGATCTGAAAACCGAAACCAGCAACAACTTTGAGTGGGGCCTGAAAGGCCAGGCGACAGAAGGCGTAACGGTCAACACCTCGGTGTTCTATAACCAGTACAAAAACTTCATCGCCTACACCCGCTATCGCCGCGCCACCAATCCGGAGATGTTCGTCAACGTCCCGAGCAACATCTACACCAGCTATCAGGCTGAAAACCGCGATAAGGCCTACATTTATGGTGCTGAGATATCCACCAAAGTGAATTACGGCACCTGGTTCCCGCAGGTCAATGGCCTGAGCAGCACCTTTGCGCTGGGCTATAACGAAGGTAAATCCAAGTCCAGCTACGCCGGTGACAAGTACATCGATCTCGATAGCGTCGCGCCATTGAAAGCGATTGTTGGCCTGGCGTGGGATGACAAAGCGCGCGGCTACGGCGCAGCGCTGACCGCCACCTTCGTGAAAGGCAAGCAGGCCACGGCGACCAACCGCGAAAGCTACACCAACACCGGCACGGCGATCACTGATTCCACCACGGAATATATGCGCGTGCCGGGTTACGGCATGGTGGATGCAACGGCTTACTGGCAGGCGACGAAAAACGTCAAGCTGAGCGGCGGTATCTACAACATTACCGATCGCAAATACTGGGATTACACCAGCAGCCGCACGCTGACCAGCAGCAACGCCCAGGAACGCAACGACATCAACCTGGCGGTGATGCCAGGCCGCACCTTCCAGTTGGGTGTGAACGTCGATTTCTAATCCCTTTTCGCCCTGCGGCAGCGCAGGGCATTTTCATGGAGCAAGGCAATGAACTCACGTTACGATCACTATCTGGCGCTGAAAGGCGAGCATCCGAAAAAGTACGCGCGCGATCTCGCCGCTCTGATGGGCATTGGCGAAGCGCAGCTGTGTGAAGCGCGTGTCGGCCAGGATGCAAAGGCGTTAAAAGCTGATTTCCCTGCGCTGCTGGCAGCACTGGCGGCGGTGGGTGAAACCAAAAGCATCACCCGCAATGAATATGCGGTTCACGAGCAGGTGGGCAAATATGAAAACCTGCACCTCGGCGAACACGCCGGACTAATTCTCAACCCGCGCGCGCTCGATCAGCGTCTGTTCCCGCATCAGTGGCACAGCGCGTTCTTCCTGCGTGAGCAGAGCGCCCACGGTGAACGTCAAAGCATCCAGATTTTTGATCGCCACGCTGATGCGGTGCTGAAAATCTACACCACTGAAAATACCGATCGCGCCGCGTGGGATGCGCTGATTTCGGCGTTTGTGCTGGAGAACGCGGCGGCGTTAGATCCGCAGCCCGCCAGCGCGCCGCAATACAGAGGTACGGTTGATGCCAGCAAAGTGGAAGCCGAATGGCGCGCCATCACCGATGTGCATCAGTTCTTTGGTCTGCTGAAGCGCCACAACATCTCGCGCCCGCAGGCGTTTCGCGCGGTGGCGGACGATCTGGCGCGTCAGGTGAGTAATGACTCGCTGGCGCAGCTGCTGGATCTGGCGCAGCAGGATGGCAATGAAATCATGATTTTTATCGGCAACCGTGGCTGCACGCAGATCTTCACCGGCGCGGTGCAGAAGCTGATGCCGATGGATAACTGGATCAACATTTTCAATCCCACCTTCACGTTGCATTTAATGGCGGATCACATCAGCGAAAGCTGGGTAACGCGCAAACCGAGCGGCGACGGCTTCGTCACAAGCCTGGAACTTTTTGCCGCCGACGGCACGCAGATCGCGCAGTTGTACGGTCAGCGCAGCGAAGGCACGCCGGAGCAGGCGCGCTGGCGCGAGCAGGTGATGTCGCTGGAGGCGTCAGCATGAGAAAACTTCTGTTGCTGCTAACTGCGCTGGCGCTGCCCGCTGTTGCGGCCGAGCGGGTGATCTCGATTGGCGGTGACGTCACGCAAATCATCTATGCATTGGATGCGCAGCAGGATCTGGTAGCGCGTGACAGCACCAGCCAGCATCCAGCGCAGGCCAACAAGTTGCCGGATGTCGGTTATATGCGTCAGCTGAATGCCGAAGGGATTCTGGCGCTGAAACCGACGCTGGTGCTGAGCAGCGAGCTGGCAAAACCGTCGCTGGTGCTGCAGCAAGTGGCACAAGCTGGCGTAAAAGTGGTGGATGTCACCGGCAAAAACAGCCTCGACGCCATCGCGGAAAAAATCGCTACCATCGGCAAGGCGCTGCATCGTGAAGAGGAAGCCAACGCGCTGATCGAGAAGGTCAACAAGCAGCGCGCGCAGATCCCACAAAAACCGTTGCCGATCAAAGTGCTGTTTATCATGGCGCACGGCGGCATGCGCACACAGGCAGCGGGGGCACAAACCGGCGCGGACGGCGCGATTCGCAGCGCGGGTCTGATCAACGCGATGGCGGCGGTGCCGCACTATCAGCAGCTGTCGCAGGAAGGCGTGGTTGCGGCGGCACCGGATTTGATCGTGGTGGGTGAAGATGGCCTGCGTACGCTGGGCGGCGAAGAGAAAGTGTGGTCGCTGCCCGGTTTGGCACTGACGCCAGCCGGTCAGCATCGCGCGTTGCTGGTGGTGGATGAGATGGCGCTGCTGAGCTTTGGCCTTGATACGCCGGGCGCGATCATCAAACTGCGCCACGCAGCCGAAGCGGCTTCCCCGTCATACTTCAAGCCGCAGGCGCGTTAGCTGCGTGTTCTCACCCCAGTCACTTACTTGTGTAAGCTCCTGGGGATTCGAACACTTGCTGCCTTCCTGCACCTTGAATTATTTAGGGGAAAAATATGGCAACTACATCCGTGATGCGCTGGCTCGGTTTGATGGCCATCTGCATGCTGATAGTGATGCTGATGGCGGCCAACTTCGGCGCGATGCCGCTTTCAATGCGCACTTTGTTGCGTGCGCCGCTCAGCGATATGGCGTGGCAAATCTGGATCAACATCCGTCTGCCGCGCGTGCTGCTGGCGGTGCTGCTCGGCATGGCGCTGGCGGTGTCCGGCGCGGTGATGCAGGGATTGTTTCGCAATCCGCTGGCCGATCCCGGTTTGCTCGGCATCAGCAGCGGAGCGGGTTTAGCGGTGGCGATATCGATCGTTATCCCGCTCGGCTTGCCGCCGCTGCTGGCGCTGTGGCTGCCAACACTCGCCGCCTTTATGGGCAGTTTGGTGGTGACGCTGCTGATCTTCAGCTTTAGCCGTCTGGCGCTGGGCAATTTGTCGCGCTTGCTGCTGGTTGGTATCGCCATCAATGCCTTATGCGGCGCGGCGGTCGGCGTGCTGTCGTGGCTGAGTAACGATCAGCAGTTGCGTCAGTTGGCGTTGTGGGGCATGGGTAGTTTGAGCGCGGCGCAGTGGCCGAGCCTGGCGGTGTGCGCGGTGCTGATTCTGCCGGCGCTGATAGCGATTCAGCTGCGCGCGCGTCGTCTCAATTTGCTGCAACTCGGCGAAGAGGATGCACATTACATGGGCATCGACGTTAAGCGCACGCAGCGTCAGCTGCTGGTGTTGAGCGCGTTGCTGGTAGGCACCGCCGTGGCGGTGAGTGGCATTATCGGCTTTGTCGGTTTAGTGGTGCCGCACCTGATGCGTTTCTGTCTCGGCAGCGATCATCGCTGGATGCTGCCCGGTTCGGCGCTGGCGGGCGCGATTTTGCTGCTGCTGGCCGATACGCTGGCGCGCACCGTGGTGGTGCCGGCGGAAATGCCGGTTGGCCTGTTAACCAGCCTGCTGGGCGGCCCGTGGTTTCTCTGGCTGATTCTGCGTGAGCAAAGGGGGATGAATGAGTGACTGCATGCAGGCACGCGGGCTGCGATTTAGCCACGGCTCACGCGCGTTGATCGATGACGTTTCCCTGACTTTGCAGCCTGGCGAAATGATCGCGCTGATCGGCCCCAACGGCGCGGGGAAATCCACGCTGCTGCGCTTGCTGACCGGCTTTCTCACGCCGCAAGCGGGCGAGTGCTGGCTCGGCGATCGTCCGCTAAACAGTTGGCCGCGCGAACCGCTGGCGCAGCGCCGCGCGGTGATGCGTCAGCAAAATAGCGTCAGTTTTCCGCTGCCCGCTGCCGATGTGGTGGCGATGGGCCGCGCACCGTGGCCGCGCGCTCAATCCAAAGCGGTGATTGACGAGGTGATGCACATTACCGGCAGCCTTGAGCTGGCACAGCGCGACTATCGATCGCTTTCCGGTGGGGAACAGCAGCGCGTACAGCTGGCGCGCGTGCTGGCTCAGCTGTGGCACGATGATGGCCCGCGCGGCTGGCTGTTTCTCGACGAACCCACTTCCGCGCTGGATCTGTTCTGGCAGCAGCACAGTTTGCGTTTGCTGCATCGCCTGACGCGCAACGGACGCTTCAGCGTCTGCACCGTGCTGCACGATCTTAACCTCGCGTCGCTGTGGTCGGATCGCGTGCTGTTACTGCATCAGGGCAAGCTGGTGGCGGAAGGCGCACCCAATGAGGTGATGACCGAACACACGCTGACGCGCTGGTATCAGGCGGAGTTGGATGTGGTGATGCAAGATGAGAAGGGCAGACCGCAGATTCAACTGCGTGCCTGAAACCGTAGCGGCGCGATTTATCGCGCTCTGTGAAAAGACGCGCCATAAATTGCGCCGCTACGTAATGTGCGATTATCTGCAATCGACGATCAATCTGCCGCGTACTTTACCGGCCAGCAGCTGCTCGGCACCTTCGCGCGCTTCGCTCAGCGGAATCACCTTGGTTAACTGCTGTAGCAGGTCGCCATCCACCAGTTCCGCCAGGCGCTGCCACGCCTGCTGCCGCAGCGGTTTTGCACACATCACGCTATCCACGCCCGCCAGCACCACGCCGCGCAGTATGAACGGCGCGACGCTGGTCGGCAGATCCAAACCTTGCGCCATGCCGCACGCCGCGACCACGCCATCGCGCTTGATGCCCGCTAACACATTGGCCAGCGTGTGGCTGCCGACGCTATCAATCGCCGCCGCCCAGCGCTCTTTCGCCAGCGGTTTGCCCGGATCGCTCAGCTCTGCGCGATCAATAATCGACGTCGCGCCCAGCGTGTTGATCAGGTAATCGCTATCGCTGGCGCGACCGCTGGAAGCAATAACCTCATAGCCGAGACGTGCCAATAGGCTAACGGCAAAGCTGCCAACGCCGCCACTCGCGCCAGTGACTAAAACCGGGCCATGCTGCGGCGTGATGCCCTGTTTTTCCAGCGCCAGCACGCACAACATGGCAGTGAAGCCCGCGGTGCCAATTGCCATAGTTTGTAGCGGGCTCAGTGCGGCCGGCACTTGTACCAGCCAGTCGCCTGAGACGCTGGCTTTCTGCGCCAGCCCGCCCCAATGCTTTTCGCCTACGCCCCAGCCAGTGAGCAGCGCCACGTCGTCCTGCTGCCATTCGGCATGGCGGCTGCTGATCACCCGACCAACAAAGTCGATGCCCGGCACCATCGGGAATTGCCGCACAATCGGGCCTTTGTTGCAGATGGCGAGCGCGTCTTTGTAGTTGAGCGTGGAGTAGCTTACTTCGAGGGTGACATCCTGATCGGGCAGTTGTTTTTCTGACAGATCTTTCAGGGATGTGCGATATCCCTGTTCATCATTTTCAATGACCAATGCCTTGAACATGCAGCCTCCGGCTGGTTGAGGAAAGTGGGGGTATAGTACTCCTTTTTTGCCCTCACCCTAACCCTCTCCCACAGGTGGGACAGGGAACTGATCCAGCATACCTTAACTCTCGCTCGGACGGCGCCCTCGCCCGCTTGCGAGAGAGGGCCAGCGCAGCGGTTGTTCCGGCAAAAAAAAGATGACATGATTGCGCCCCAGTTAGTGTTCAACTCCCAGATTGACTTCGCCGAGGAAACCTCCTCATTGCTGTGCCATCGGCACCCACTCATCCTCTCTCAGGGATTTGTGTTATGAACCCATTGAAAATTGCTGCCAGCGTTGCTGTAGCGCCAACCCTTAGTCTTAACACTGCGCGCGACGTGGTGACGCTGGACAATACCGACTTTACCGATGTCGCTGCGGTCGTGATCACCTTGTCGGACACGCGCAGTGGCGTGCTGACGCTATTGCGCAAGGTCGGCTTTAATCTGCCGGTGTTTGTCGCCAATGCGTTCGATGAAGAAGTGCTGAAGCTGCCGGGCGTCACTGGCGAAATCAACGGCGCGCCAGAAGAGTGGGACGCGCTGGAGGACGCCGCGCAGGCGTATGAAGCCGAGTTGCTGCCGCCATTTTTCGACACGCTCACGCGCTACGTCGATATGCAGAACAGCACGTTTGCCTGCCCGGGACATCAGGGTGGTGCCTTCTTCCGCAAACATCCGGCGGGACGTCAGTTTTATGAGTTCTACGGCGAGAACGTCTTCCGTTCGGATATGTGCAACGCCGACGTCAAGCTCGGCGATCTGCTGATCCACGAAGGCTCAGCCAAAGATGCGCAGAAGTTCGCGGCGAAAGTGTTTAACGCCGACAAAACCTACTTCGTGCTTAACGGCACCTCCAGCGCCAATAAAGTGGTCACCAACGCGCTGCTGACGCGCGGCGATCTGGTGCTGTTTGACCGCAATAACCACAAATCCAACCATCATGGCGCACTGATTCAGGCGGGCGCCACGCCGGTGTATCTGGAAGCGGCGCGTAATCCGTTTGGCTTTATCGGCGGCATTGATGCGCACTGTTTTGACGATGCTTATCTGCGTGATCAAATTGCCAAAGTGGCGCCCGATCGTGCCAACGATCAACGTCCATTCCGCCTGGCGATTATTCAGCTCGGCACTTACGATGGCACGGTGTACAACGCGCGTCAGGTGGTCGATCGCATCGGACATCTGTGCGATTACATCCTGTTTGATTCAGCGTGGGTGGGTTACGAGCAGTTTATTCCGCTGATGGCCGGCTGTTCACCGCTGACGCTGGAGTTGAACGAGAACGATCCGGGCATTTTTGTCACGCAGTCGGTACACAAGCAGCTGGCCGGTTTCTCACAGACGTCGCAAATCCATAAGAAAGACAACCACATCCGTGGGCAGCAGCGTTTCTGTCCGCACAAACGCCTCAACAATGCGTTTATGCTGCACGCCTCAACCAGCCCGTTCTATCCGCTGTTTGCCGCGCTGGATATCAACGCCCGCATGCATAAAGGCGAGGCCGGACGCAGCATGTGGCACGAGTGCGTCACCATCGGCATTGATGCGCGTAAAGCGATTCTGGAACGTTGCGAAATGATTCAGCCGTTCCTGCCGGAGAAAGTGCACGGCAAGCTGTGGCAAGCGGCGGAAACGGAAGCTATCGCCGCCGATCCCGCTTACTTCAGCCTTGAACCGGGCGCAAAGTGGCACGGTTTTGAGGGTTACGCGCAGCAACAGTATCTTGTAGATCCCTGCAAGCTGCTGCTCACCACCACGGGGATTGATGCCGCCAGCGGCGAGTACACCAGCTTCGGCATTCCAGCGACCATTCTGGCCAACTATCTGCGCGAGAACGGCATCGTGCCGGAGAAATGCGACCTCAATTCGATTCTGTTCCTGCTGACGCCAGCAGAAACGCCGGAGAAGATGGCGCATCTGGTGGCGATGCTGGTGCAGTTTGAGCAGCACGTGCGCGAGGATGCGCTGCTGGCGGAAGTGCTGCCGAGCGTGTATCGCAAGAATATTGAGCGTTACAAAGGCTACACGCTGCGCCGCTTGTGTCAGGAGATGCACGATCTCTACGTCAGTTTTGACGTTAAGGATCTGCAAAAAGCCATGTTCCGCTCAGCCTGTTTCCCACCGGTGCAAGTGAATCCGCAGGATGCACATCAGGCCTATATTCGTGGCGAAGTGGAGTTGGTGAAGATTGCCGATGCTGAAGGGCGCATAGCGGCTGAAGGCGCGTTGCCATATCCGCCGGGCGTGTTGTGCGTGGTGCCAGGCGAAGTGTGGGGCGGCGCGGTACAGCGCTATTTCCTCGCGCTGGAAGAGGGCATCAATCTGCTGCCGGGCTTCTCGCCAGAGCTGCAAGGGGTTTACACCGAAGAAGATGAGCACGGGCGTAAGCATCTGGTGGCGAATATGATGGTGAGCTGATTGCACTTGTCCTCACCCTAACCCTCTCCCGCACGCGGGAGAGGGAATGTTTAGAGGGCGCTCATTGTTACGTACGTGCTGGATCGGCCCCTTCTCCCGCGAGCGGGAGAAGGTTGGGATGAGGGACAAACCGCACCAGCTTAATACCGTCGATAACTGCGCTGCGCCTGGCTCACTTTATACAGATAACGCCGTGATTCTGCCGATGGATGGTTGGTGGTCAGCGTCTGGTAAACTTCCGTCGGCGACATACTATTTATTGACGAGAACGCGCGATCCTTATCGCTGGAGAACACGCGTAGCACGCTGCCCGCGCCGCCGTTGTACGCGGTAATCACCGCATAACGCCGTGATGTCGGATCCTGAATCCCACCTAAATAACTTCTCTGCAGCAGCGACAAATACGCGGTGCCCGCATCAATATTATTCTCAGGATCAAGCAGATAGCTGCGGCTCGGTTTGCCACCTTTGCCCTTCATACGGAACACATCAACACCGGCGGTATGCTGCACCACCTGCATTAATCCCAGCGCATCAGCGTGGCTCACCGCATATGGGTTAAAGCTCGATTCAATCTGCATAATCGCCAGAATCAATGACGCATCCACGCCATATTGTTCAGCGGCTTTACGCACCATTGGCAGATATTTGTGAGCACGTTTGTCGAGGTGGTTTGGCACCATCGGAATGGTAACCGACCAGATGACGTGCAATCCGGAGGTGCGTTTCTGCAGTTTGTTTTGAATCAGATAATCAGCAAAGCTGCCGGCGCGGCCCTGCCAGCGGATCGGCTGGCCGGTATTATCCAGCACCTGGCCGTACAGCAGCGGCTCTTTACTGATTTGAATATCGTTGGCATCGGAGTAGAGATCGACATTGCCCGGATCTTCGCCAATCAACAGCGTGGTGATGATCGCCTGACGCAGGCTGGCCATCGGATCGGTGCCGGAAATGGTCTCAATGGTGATGCTACCGCTGTCAAAGTTGATGTGACTGCGGGTGTAATAACCGTCGCTATATTTGACGTAATCTTTCGGTCCGGCGATCAGAACTTCATTGATTCCCCAAATGTTTTCAATATTGTGGGCAAACTGGCCCATCAAAATATCGAAACCGTTGGTGTCCTTGACCCACTCTTCATGAAACTGCGATTTTTTTTGTCCGGAGCAGGAGACCAAAAGTGGTGCAATCACCAAGAGCGCTATCAGTTTTTTATTCATTGTTAATGCGTGCCTGAATCGAAAAAGAGGGCCTCAAAGGGAAGCCCTGAACGGTTATTTTTCTGGCGGGGTGTAACCTTCAATGTGCACATCTTTGCCTTCGAACAGGAAATTGATCATCTCCTTCTCCAGCACTTTGCGATCTTCCGGGTTCATCATGCTCAATTTCTTCTCATTGATCAGCATGGTTTGCTTGGACATCCACTGCTGCCAGGCCTCTTTGGAGATCTCATTAAAGATGCGCTTACCCAATTCGCCAGGATAGAGCTGAAAGTCCTGACCTTCAGCGTCGCGTTGCAGATAAGTACAAAAAATGGTGCGGCTCATTACTCTTCCTCTTCGGTCACGTCTGCTCGACGCGTAAGCTGCTGGGGATGGCGCAATTCATGCAGCAAGCGCTCAACCGGCGCCGCCAAACCCACTGACGGTGGTTGCGCTAAGTTATACCAGAGACCGCCCGCTTCATCCATCAGCGACCCAGCGGAAGGCTTTGCGAGCCACATAGGCACAATGTCTAAGTGGAAATGGCTGAAGGTATGGCGGAATGCGGTGAGCTGCTGCGGTTTAACATAAATGCCGCGCTCAGTTAGCCAGTCAGTTAGCGCTTGCTCACTTGTAAACTGCGGGAAGCAGAACAGTCCGCCCCACAGGCCAACCGGCGGGCGCTGCTCTAACCACACGTCATCGCCATCCTGCATCATCAGCATCCAGCCGCTACGTTCTGGCAAAGTCTGTTTGGGTTTCTTACCGGGATACGCCGCCCAGCTGTTATTGGCATAAGCTACGCATCTGCTGTTGAGCGGGCAAATTTCGCATTTAGGGCGTGAGCGAGTACATACTAATGCGCCAAGGTCCATCATTGCCTGATTGAATTGGCTTACGCCTGCCGCTGGCGTCACTTCTTCGCTGATCTGCCATAGCCGTTTTTCAACCTCCTTTTTACCCGGCCAGCCGCCCACCGCGTAGCAGCGCGCCAGCACGCGTTTTACGTTGCCATCCAGAATTGGGAAGTGCAGACCGAGCGAAAGCGATAACACCGCGCCCGCGGTAGAACGGCCAATGCCCGGCAGCGCTGCGACATCGTCGAAGTTTCGCGGGAACTCGCCGCCGTGCTTCTCCACCACCTGTTTCGCGGCTTTGTGCAGATTGCGCGCGCGCGCGTAATAGCCGAGACCGGTCCACAGATGCAGCACTTCGTCCAGCGGTGCCGCTGCCAGATCGGCCACCGTCGGGAAGCGCGCCATAAAGCGTTCAAAATAAGGAATGACGGTAGCAACCTGGGTTTGCTGCAGCATCACTTCAGAGAGCCATACCTTGTACGGCGTTTTCTCCTGCTGCCACGGCAGGGTTTTGCGACCAAAGCGCTGATACCAATCCAGCACTTGTTGGGCGAACGTCGGCGCTTGCATCATAAGAAGGAAATTTTCCGTGTTTACTCTACAATCAGGCAGGAATTCCAGCACAGAGACCTCAGGGTGTAAACCGGAACATTGCAAAGGCTTGCTTCTGCTTCCTAACTTTGCATAATGCCCGTTTCCCAGAACAGGCTAACCAGCAGGCTTCAACATGATTAATGACGTCATCACCCCAGAATTTGATGAGAACGGGCGGCCATTACGCCGTATCCGCAGTTTTGTGCGCCGTCAGGGGCGCTTAACGAAAGGACAGCAGCTCGCGCTCGATAATTTATGGCCGGAGATGGGCGTGGAGTTCCAGCAGGAGCCGCTGGATCTGGTGACGCTGTTTGGCCGTGACGCGCCGGTAGTGCTGGAGATCGGTTTCGGCATGGGCGCCTCGCTGGTGACCATGGCGCAGAACAATCCACATCAGAATTTCCTTGGCCTGGAAGTGCATGCGCCGGGCGTGGGTGCTTGCCTGGCGTCGGCGAAGGAAGCGGGCGTGAAGAACCTGCGCGTAATGTGTCACGACGCGGTAGAAGTGCTGCAGAAGATGATTCCGGATAACTCGCTGCGCATGGTGCAGCTGTTCTTCCCGGATCCGTGGCACAAAGCGCGCCATAACAAACGTCGCATCGTACAGGTGCCATTTGCTGAGCTGGTGATGCGCAAATTGAAGCTGGGCGGCGTATTCCATATGGCGACCGACTGGGAAGCCTACGCCGAACACATGTTAGAAGTGATGAGCAGCATCGACGGATATAAAAATCAGTCGGAAAGTAACAATTACGTGCCGCGTCCGGAAACGCGTCCGTTAACCAAGTTTGAGCAGCGCGGGCAGCGACTGGGCCATGGCGTATGGGATCTGATGTTTGAGAGGGTGAAATAATGGCCGTACAGCGTAGCCGTCGTTTGCGTAAAAAACTGCATATTGATGAGTTTCAGGAATTAGGCTTCTCCGTCGCCTGGCGTTTCGCCGAAGGCACCACCGAGGAGCAAATCGACGCCACTGTTGATCAGTTCATTAATGAAGTGATCGCGCCGAACGGTCTGGCGTATGACGGCAGCGGTTATCTGGTGTGGGAAGGTCTGGTGTGCTTGCAGGAAACCGGCAAATGCACCGACGAGCACCGCGAGCTGGTGCGTAAGTGGCTGGAAGCTCATAACCTGACGGATGTGCAGGTGACTGAACTCTTCGACGTTTGGTGGGACTAAAGATCGTATCGGGCTAGCTTACTTGCCCTTTTTGCACCGGGCAGTGCTCGCATTCCTCACGTACTTATGTACGCTGCGGATGCTGCGCGCTGGCCGCCACAAAAATGGCTGCGACGCTCAACCCCCGACCTTTCAGCGCGAAAAAAGGAAGATTTCATGGTTCGTAAGGCACTTATCGCCGCGCTGCTGCTGGCGGCAACTCAGGCTCAGGCTGCATACGAGTGCAGCGTCAAGCCACAGGATGATGTGATCATTAAACCGCAGAGCGTGCAGGTGGTGGGAACCAACGGCAACCTCGAAATCACTCCGCAGGGTGACGTGCAGTTTAATGGCCAGAAGGTCAACGTTGATAACGCCGCGCGCCAGAAAGCCATCGACTACCAGACCGCGCTGCGTCGCGATTTGCCGTGGATCGATAGCGGCGCAACCTCGCGTCTGGAACGCAGCCGCGTGGCGCTGGATAAAGTGATTGTCGAAAAGCTCGGCGCGAACAGCAATGTGCGTAATCGTCTCACCAAACTGGATGGCCAGCTCAAGCAACAAATGAACCGCATTATTGAGCATCGTCCAGACGGACTGACGTTCCATCATCAGGCTATCGATCAGGTGCGCGCGGAAGGCGAGAAGCTGGTGCAGAGCACGCTAGGCGGCATCATGCAGGATAGTCTCAACGAAATGGGCAGCAGCCAGGCGGCGAGTGGCAGCAATCCACTGCAGGCCATTATGGGCAACCTTGGCGGTTTACAACAGTCGGTGCAGGCGGAGTGGAATAAGCAGGAGCAGGATTTCCAGAACTTCGGCCACGAAGTATGCAACCGCGTAACCGTGCTGGAAGAGCAGCGCAAAGGACTGATGCAGAACGTTAAAAGCTAATGATTTGCTTCAGCTAACAAAGCCAGCCCAGTCCCGGCTGGCTTTTTGCTTTTAAGATGCACTGCATTTAAGAACCTTAGATTCGGGACGAATCTGATAACCGTAAAAACACCAAAATAATAAAGATGAAAGTGAGTTAGCAACTCATTGAAATCATTTATTTTTAAGGAGTTTTTATGTTATTTTTTAACGCCTCTGCTTCCAGTAATACCCCTTCACCTCACACCGTGCATATTCAATCCGACTGGTATAACGATGCGCAGAAGCGATGGGAAGGCAGTGCGCATTCGCCAGATACCGTTGCAGTCATCATCATGGTCAATGGTAAAAACCCAATAAGTGTGCCAGTGAGTGGCGGCCGTTTTTCCTGGACGCCTTCTCAACCCATGCCTGACGGTGAACATGTGCTGACCTTTGTTGCCGTTGATCGCGCTAATAACCAAAGTGATATCGTTTCGGTCAATTACAACATTGATACTATCGCGCCTGACAAGCCGCAAATTACTGCAATCGAAGACTATGCAGCGGGTGGAATACATAACGGCAATAGCATTAAGCGACATGGTTACACCAACGACGCAAATCCTGTCGTGCGCGGCGAGGCAGAAGCAAATAGCCTGGTATATATCTACAACAAAAACAGCAAAACGCCCCTGGCTTCGGTAACCGCTAATCAGCATGGCAAATGGGAGGTGGAAGTGAACCTGCCTAACGACGGTGCATATGAGTTGAGTGCCGTGGCAGAAGACCGGGCAAATAATCGCAGCCAGCCATCGCTAAAGTGGCCATTTCAGCTTGATACCGAGAAACCGGATAGCGCCACCATCAATTACTTTGAGGATGATGTTGGTTTGTATCGCGGACAGTTTGATCTCATCCGGGCCACTGACGATCGCCGCCCTGAGCTGTATGGCACTGGCGACCCTAATGAATATGTACGCGTTCAATACGCCAGCAAAAACGGCAGTTGGGTAACAACCGCGACCGTTGCGGTAGACAGTGATGGCACCTGGCTGTGGACTCCTCCGCAAAATCTCTCCGATGGTGAATGGAATTTTCGCGTACGTAACATTGATCATGCTGGCAACGTCAGTAAATGGAGCAGCACCGTCACGCTGCTGATTGATACCACAACAATTCAGCCCCTCATTATGCAGGTGCTCGATGATAGGGGACCCATTGAATCGGTATTGCCAGGGCAAAATACCGACGATGCACGTCTGGATTTTATCGGTAAGGCCGAAGTTAACAGCCTGGTGATTCTGTATCAGGATGGTACGGCGGTGGGATCGGCTTATGCAAATAGTCAGGGTGACTGGAGAATGACTCCGCAGCAAGATATGCGTGCAGGGCTGAATAATTTTGGTGTGAAGGCGATAGATGAAGCAGGGAATGAAAGTTCCTACTCTGCAAATTATCCGGTGAGATTCATCCCGTCACCCCAATATCAAGCCAATTATGAAAGTGAATCAAGAGATGATGGGAATGGGACGAGCTATTTGCCCATCCCAGGAGAACGCCACATTTATGATGTCGCGAGCTGGTTAAATACTTATCCGTCTCATTATCTGGTGAAAGCGGCAAATATTATTTTTTCGGGTGAAAACCAGATAATTGATTTTGCTGCGCTAAGTGCACGTGTGGAAGGTTTGCAGAAAATAGATATAAGTGGCAAAGGTAATAATCTGCTTAATCTCGATCTGCACTCGTTACTGAATGAAGGCGGTGAGGGGCTATTTATTAACGACGATAGTCAGCAATTGATGATTGATGGCGACATGGGCGACCGCATCACGCTTGATCGCACGCAATTCAGCGACGGCTGGTTAACTTCGCAGAATAAAGTCCAGATCGGCGGGGAAAACTGGACACTGTTAACCCATAGCCAGGCGCATTACACACTGTTAGTGAATCAGGAAATTGAAATTACTTACGGCTAATACGCAAAAAAGATGCCCGGTATAAGCCGGGCATTTTTCATTACTCTTCCGTCAGGAACAGTTCCAGCAGCGAGTTCAGGAACAGTTTGCCTTTCTCAGTGATCTGCCAGCTCTCCGTGGTTTCCTCCACGTATCCTGCACTTATCGCCGCATCGATTTGCGGGCGAATCACCTGCTCATCCATGCCGGTATAGCGGCGGAAATCGGCGCGCGGTGCGGCTTCCAGCAGACGAAAACGGTTCATAAAGAACTCGAACGGCTTGTCGTTCTCGGCCACGACGTGCTGCTTATCGAGATAGTTGCCTTTCATAAAGCCGCGCGGATGACGGGTTTTCACCGTGCGCACGATGCGACCATCGGCTTGCGTCAGCTTACCGTGGGCACCACAGCCAATCCCGAGGTAATCCCCGAAGCGCCAATAGTTGAGATTGTGCTCGCAGCGATAACCCGGTTTGGCATACGCCGAGGTTTCATATTGCTGATAACCTGCGGCGCTCAGCAGTTGATGACCTTGCTCAAAAATATCCCACAGCGCATCGTCATCAGGCAGTTTTGGCGGGCGCGAACCGAATAAGGTGTTCGGCTCAATCGTCAACTGATACCACGATAGATGCGGCGGATTAAGCGCAATCGCCTGGCGCAGATCATCCAGCGCTTCCTCCAGTGACTGATCCGGTAAGCCGTGCATCAGGTCGAGGTTAAAACTGCGCAGGCCTAATCCTTCCGCCAGCTGTGCCGCGCGCACGGCTTCTTCCGGCCCGTGAATGCGGCCTAAACGCGCCAGCTTCTGTGGACTGAAACTCTGCACGCCAATCGAAATACGGTTGATGCCGGCTTTCTGGTAGGCGCTAAAGCGATCGGCTTCAACGGTGCCTGGATTGGCTTCCATGGTGATTTCCGCATCGGCCGCCAGCGGCAAACGCGCACGCACGCCGTCCATCAGCATCTGCATCGCATTGCTGCTCAACAGGCTTGGCGTGCCGCCGCCGATGAAAATCGTGCGCACTTCACGGCCGCCGGTCAGCGGTAAATCCTGTTCGAGATCGTTGAGCAGGTGCTGTACATACTCAATGTGCGGCACCTCGCCTTTTAACGCGTGAGAGTTGAAATCACAGTACGGACACTTCTGCACACACCACGGAATATGGATGTACAGGCTTAATGGCGGCAACGTAGGTGAAAACTCAGGCATTGCGCATCGCTTCCAGCAGCAGCGTCAATGCTTTACCACGGTGAGAGACGGCGCGCTTTTCGTCTTTACTCAGCTCTGCCGCCGTTTTACCCAATTCAGGGACATAAAAGATGGGATCGTAACCAAAACCGCCTGCGCCCGCTGCCGCGCGGGTGATTTCCCCGGCCCAGCTACCGTGGAACACCAGCGGCGTGGGATCGGCGGCGTGACGCAGGTAAACCAGCACGCAGTGGAACTGCGCCTGACGTTTGCCATCCGGCACGTTTTCCAGCGCCACCAGCAGCTTGTCCAGATTCTGCTGGTCGCTGGCATCAACGCCCGCATAGCGCGCGGAGTAAATGCCCGGCGCGCCGCCCAGCGCATCAACCGCCAGACCGGAATCGTCGGCAATCGCTGGCAAACCGGTAATCTCAGCCGCATGACGCGCTTTCAGGATGGCGTTTTCGATGAAAGTCAGGCCGGTTTCTTCGGCCGAATCAACGCCGAGTTCGGTTTGCGCCACAATATCAAGTCCGAAGGCCGCTAACAGATCGGCCAGTTCGCGGACTTTGCCGGGATTTCCGGTCGCGAGTACAACTTTTTGCATAACAGTTCCAGATAGACGAATTACAGCAAATACCAGAGACCTGGGAACAGGTCCATGCCGAGGAAATTCAGCGCGTACAGCACCAGAATCACAATCATGGCAGAGAAATCGATACCGCCCATCGCCGGCAGAATACGGCGAATCGGTGACATCAGCGGTTCAGTCAGCTGCATCAGAACCTGATCCACCGGGCCGCGACCCTGGCTGATCCAGCTCATCAGCGAACGAATGATGATCACCCAGAACACCAGATAACCGGCGGACTTCACCAGCGACAGCAGGCCAACCAGCAGGTTGGTGGGATCAACGGAGAACACGCCGACCTGAATCAGCAGCAGGATCGGATATTTCAGCGTGGTCAGCACAAAGGCCAGCAGCAGCGATGCGGTATCAATCGGGCCAATGGCCGGGATGACGCGGCGCAGCGGCTTGATAATCGGTTGGGTGATCTTCACGACAAACTGCGCCAGCGGGTTGTAGAAGTCACAGCGCGACCACTGCATCCAGATGCGCAGCAGCAGCACCATCACGTACAAATCGATCAGCGTTTTGACTAAAAACGTCAGTGTTAACATGAGGTTCCTCAATTATTGTTGTGAAGGTCGCGCATAATCCCGCGCGCCAAAAACGGCGGTGCCAATACGCACCATGGTGCTGCCCGCGGCGATTGCCGCGTCCATATCGTCGCTCATTCCCAGAGAAAGCGTATCGACGTCAGGATAGTCCTGTTTTAAGGTTTGAAACGCGGCGGCCATCTGCTGACACACCGCCAGTTGCCGTGCGTATTCTGACTCTGGCGCCGGAATCGCCATCAGCCCACGCAAGCGCAAATTCGGCAGTGCGGCGATCTGCTGCGCCAGCTCCGGCAACGCCTCCAGCATGATGCCAGATTTGCTGTTCTCGTCACTGATATTTACCTGAATTAACACGTTGAGCGGCGGCAACGACGCCGGGCGCTGATCGTTTAGACGCTGCGCGATGCGCTGGCGGTCCACGGTGTGGCACCAGGCGAAGTTTTCCGCCACCAGACGGCTTTTATTGGATTGCAGCGGGCCGATAAAGTGCCATTGCAAATCAGGATGTGCGGCCAGCTCAGCCACTTTTTCAACCCCTTCCTGCACGTAATTCTCACCGAACGCGTGTTGTCCAGCGGCAATGGCTTCTGCGACCGCGCTCGCAGGTTTGGTTTTGCTTACTGCAAGCAGCGTAATTTCTTCTGGCGCGCGGCCGCAACGTGCGGCGGCGGCGGCGATACGCTCACGCACTTGCTGTAAGTTGTGCTCAATGGAAGTCATAGTCAGGAGAAGCTAAATGGAGTTGGATGAAATAGTGGCCCTTAGTGTAAAGCATAACGCCGCCGATCTGCACCTTTGCAGCGGACATTTGCCGCACTGGCGGCGACAAGGCGTGCTGGAGCCGATTCCGCAGCAGAGCGCGCTGGATGGCGGCTGGCTGGAAGCCTTTATGCAGCAGTGGCTCACGGCGTCGCAGCAGGCCGAGCTGGAGGAGAACGGCCACGTTGACTTCGCTATTACGCTTGCCAGCGGCATACGGCTGCGCGCCAACCTGTTTATGCAGCGTCACGGCTTATCGCTGGCGCTGCGGCTGATTGCCAGCCAGGCGCCCGATCTCAGCAGCCTGCATCTGCCCGAGGTGGTGAGCCAGCTATTACAGCTGGAAGAGGGGCTGATTTTAATTACCGGCGCCACCGGCAGCGGCAAATCCACCACGCTGGCGGCGATGGTGGATTGTCTGAATCGTCAGCAGGCGCGGCACATTCTGACGCTGGAAGATCCGATTGAGTTTGTGCATCGCAGCCAGCGCTCGCTGATTCAACAGCGCGAAGTAGGTGCGCACTGTGCCTCGTTTCAACACGGGCTGAAAGCCGCGCTGCGTGAAGATCCTGATGTGATTCTGCTCGGCGAACTGCGCGACAGCGAAACCATCCGCCTGGCGCTCACTGCAGCAGAAACTGGGCATCTGGTGCTGGCCACGCTCCATACGCGCGGCGCAACCCAGGCGGTTGATCGGCTGGTGGATGTCTTTCCCGCTGAGGAGAAAAACCTGGTGCGCACTCAATTAGCGGGCAGCCTGAAAGCGGTGCTGGCGCAACGTTTAGTGCCGGCAAAAGCGGGCGGGCGCATCGGCTTGTTTGAAGTGTTGGTGGCGACGCCGGCGGTGGCGAACCTGATCCGCGAAGGCAAGATGCATCAGTTGCCTGGCGTTTTGCAAACCGGCGCGCAGGCGGGCATGCAAACCTTTGCGCAGAGCGAGCAGGGGCGTCAGGCGGCGGGGATGATTTGAAGAGAGCCAGATAGGCGCTCAAAGGCGGAAAACCAACCCATTGTAGCGGCGCGATTCATCGCGCATGTTTATACCGCTGCCCTGCTCATCCCTGGCAATGCGCAATAAATGCGCCGCTACGCCATGTGCCAGATCTGGATGGCTTTAATGCGTATCAAACCAATCTTCGAGGATAATCACTGCGGATTGTGAATCAACCTGGCCTTTCTGCAACGCGCGAAAGCCGCCGCGTTCAAACAGATCAGCACGCGCTTCAACGGTGCTCAGGCGCTCGTCCTGCAATTCGACGCGTACGCCAAAACGACCATGCAGGCGATTGGCGAACTTACGTGCGCGCGCAGTAAGTTCCTGTTCGGTGCCATCCATATTCAGCGGCAAGCCCACCACCACATAATTGGGCTGCCACTCTTTCAGCAGCTTTTCGATCAGCTTCCAGTCCGGCGTGCCATCCTGCGCTTTTAGCGCCGTCAACGCGCGCGCGGTGCCCGTTAATTGCTGACCGACAGCAACGCCGATGCTTTTGGTGCCGAAATCGAAGCCCAGTAAAGTTTCACTGGCCATCAGGCGTGCCCTGCATCGGTGGCAATGTTGTGAATATCGACGCCCAATCCGCGTGCCGCTTCACGCCAGCGTTCCGCGATGGGCGTCTGGAACAGAATATTGGTGTTAGCGGGCGAGGTGAGCCAGGCATTCTCCAGCAACTCCTCTTCCAGCTGACCTTTCTCCCAGGCGCAATAACCCAGCGCCACCAGCACGTTATCGGGCTGTGAAGTGGTGCCGATCGCTTCCAGCACATCACGTGAGGTGGTGATTACCGTGGTGTCTGAAATACGAATGCTCGAGGAGTAAATGCGCTGCGCCGAGTGCAGTATGAAACCACGATCTTCCGCCAGCGGACCACCGGCAAACACTGGCTTGTCCAGTTTGATGGCAGGATCGCGTTCGGATGGGCTAATTTTAAGCTTTTTAAGGATGCCTTCGACCGTCAGGTTGTCCATTGGCTTATTAACGATCAAACCCATGGCGCCATCTTCATTGTGCTCGCAGATATAGACTACCGAGCGTTTGAACAGTGGGTCCTGCAGCGACGGCATCGCAATTAGAAAATGATGCTGTAAATTCATTATCACTCGTATACCAAAAATAACCGGCGCAGCCGCGGCAGCGCCGGTTTTGGGTGTTCACGGAGTGGAGACTCCGACGGCATCAGCCCAGGCGTTTCTCAATGGCATCCATCAGCATGCCAGTGATCGATATCGGGAACGCGGCCTCGATTTCACGTACGCAGGTTGGGCTGGTCACGTTAACTTCAGTCAGTTTATCACCGATAATATCCAGGCCGACAAAAATCAGCCCTTTGGCTTTCAGCGTTGGGCCAACGCGACGCGCAATTTCCCAGTCACTGTCGCTCAGCGGACGCGCTTCACCACGGCCACCGGCTGCCAGATTACCGCGCGTTTCGCCGCCTTGCGGAATGCGCGCCAGGCAGTAAGGTACGGGTTCGCCATCCACCACCAACACGCGTTTGTCGCCGTCTTTGATCGCCGGCAGATAGTTCTGCGCCATGCAGAAGTACTGACCGTGATTAGTCAGGGTTTCGGTGATCACGCCGAAGTTGGGATCGTCCTGTTTCACGCGGAAGATCGAGGCGCCGCCCATGCCGTCCAGCGGCTTAAGGATCACGTCGCCATGCTCCTGCCAGAAGGCGCGCAGCTGCTCTTTATTACGCGTGACCAGCGTATCTGGCGTCAGGTCGGCGAACCATGCGGTATACAGCTTCTCGTTGCAGTCGCGCAGGCTCTGCGGTTTGTTGACGATCAGCGTACCTTGCTCTTCTGCGCGTTCCAGCAGGTATGTGGCATAGATAAATTCGGTGTCGAACGGCGGATCTTTACGCATCAGCACCACGTTAAGATCGGCCAGCGGGATATTCTGCTCGCTGCCAAACGTGTACCAGTTGTCGTAGTTCTGCTCAACGCTCAGCAGACGCGTGCGTGCGTAAGTCACACCGCCGCGCAGGGAGAGATCGCCCATCTCCATGTAATGAATTTCGTAACCACGGCGCTGTGCTTCCAGCAACATGGCGAAGCTGGTGTCTTTTTTAATATTGATGGACGAAATCGGGTCCATAACGATGCCAAGCTTAATCATTATTCTCTCCTAAATGGGGAAGCATTTACCCCGAAAGCGTTGTGCTGTGAAGTTACGTTCGAACCCGAAAGTATCGCTTAACCGAGGTCACCAAACCTCACCTGAAGTGCCGTAATGGCGGTGAGTGCGGTGGTTTCGGTGCGCAACACGCGGGGTCCAAGCAGAATATCGGTAAAACCCTGCTGCGCGGTCATGGCAATTTCCTCGGCGGTTAAGCCACCTTCCGGCCCAATCAGCAAGCGCAGGCGCTCTACCGGCTGCGGCAGCGTGTTGATGCTGTGGCTGGCGCGCGGATGCAAATTGAGCTTCAAACCGTCTTCGGCTTCCGCGCACCAGGCTTGCAATGTCATCGGCTCGCGAATTTCCGGCACACGATTACGGCCGCACTGTTCACAGGCGGCAATCGCGATTTTCTGCCATTGCTGAATTTTTTTTGCCAGCCGCTCGGCATCCAGCTTTACGCCGCAGCGTTCAGAAAACAAGGGCGTAATCACATTCACGCCAAGTTCGATCGATTTCTGGATAGTGAATTCCATTTTTTCACCGCGCGACATCACCTGACCGAGATGTAAATGCAGCGGGGATTCACGGTCATCAGCCTGGCTGGCAAGGACCCTTACTTTTACACGCTTTTTATCAGCCTGGGTGATTTCGGCGCTAAAAGTCAGATTACTGCCATCAAACAGCTCAATTTGCTGACCGGCCGTCATGCGCAGCACGCGTCCAACATGGTTAGCGGCATCTTCATCGAGGAAGACTTCACTGTTAACTTCGAGAGATTCGGGATGATAAATGCGAGGTATACGCATGCGGTTCCTGCCAGCGTTATGCCGTGTCAGCGGACACGGCGCAATCGAAAAAAGCTAGTGTAGGGTAGCGCTTTTAGCGCTGGCAAGCCTGCTGTACGTAGGAATTGTGATTTCCCTGCACTTTGGCGATGCGATTGTCGCGCTCACACTCCCAGCTCGTCACCGGATATTGCTTATCCCACACGGTAAACAGCTGGGTTTGCTGACGCGACAGGCGCAGGTGATATTGGTCGCGCATATAGAAGTAAGTGCGGGCAATGGCGCCACGCGCACGCTCCGGCGGCTGCGCCAGTTTCTGCTTAAAATCGACCTTCATGCTGCATTGACCGTATTGCTGTTCGCCGCCGTTCCATTGGCTGTACTGAAAATTATTGCGGTCGCCGTTCACTTCACCAATCGCCGGCTGCAGGTTATGCAGATCGCTCTCGATGCGGCGGTAATCGGCATCTTTGCTGCAGCTTTTGCGGCCGCCGTTTTGCCAGCACTGACGCTGATGGCCGAACTCCCACGCGGGCATCACATGTTCCCACTCAATGCGTTCGGCGCGATTGGCGTTCTTACGCACGCTGTAGCCGCAACTGCTTAGATCCGGTACGCCCTTTTTGCCGTGCCAGCTGATTTTGCAGCCGCAGTAAAAGTCGGCGGGCGCATCTGCGTTGATCTGCGCGGCATAGGCTTTGGCCTGACTAAAATTGTTTTGATGATAGTGAGTGAAACTGAGGCTGTAAGCGCTAAGCGGGGCAACTAACAAGGTAAGTAACAGCAACGTTTTGCGAGACATATTCCAAAAATTAACCTGGTCCTGAAAAAGGGCGGCAGGGTAACAGAATGATGACGCACGGGATATGAGATTAGGCTAGGTTGCTGAACTAATTCGATAAAAACTCACCGGGTTGCAGCAGGGATTTGCAGTGCACACAGCGATATTCGCTTTCTCCGCGCAGCACGCGATTATGGCGCCGTACGGTGAGCTGATGCTGCTGACAGCGGCAGCGATAGGGGAAGGTGTTGCTGCGCACCGAGGCGATTTCAAACTGGTGGGTGCGGCGCGCAGGCACGCCAAGCACGCTCTCCATCATCCATTTCCACTCTTTGCCGTGCGGCGGCACGCGGCCAAAGGTTTTCCACACCAGCAGATGCGCCAGTTCGTGCGGCACCACTTCATCAACGAATGCCTGCTGATTCTCCAGCAGCAGCACCGGATTGATGCGGATTTCCCACTTCTCCAGCCATGCGGTGCCCGCAGCGGTGCCGCGCTGCTGATAAACCAGCGAGGGCTCATCAAAGCGGCGTTCCAGCTTCTCGTTGGCCAGCTGTAAATAGTGGCGCAGCGAGCGCATAACGGCTTGTTGTAAGGCGATGGGAAGGCGCGGTGTTTTCATGGGGGGCAGCATAAAAGGTTGCCGGAACGATCTCAAATAAAAAGGGCTGCCAATTGGCAGCCCTTGCATTCGCTCATCGGGATTACTTCTGACCGATATCGCGCAGCTTTTTGCCGGACATCAGGTTGCGCTCGATGTGCTCCAACGAAACGTTTTTGGTCTCTGGAATCAGCGCCAGCGTCAGCAGAATGAAGAACACGTTCAGACCGGCGTAAACCCAGAAGGTTGGCGCGTTGCCCAGCGTATTCAGCATGGTCAGGAAGGTCGCACCGACAATCATGTTGGCAATCCAGTTGGTCGCGGTGGACACCGTGATACCGAAGTCGCGGCCTTTCAGCGGCTGAATCTCGGAACACAGTACCCAAATCAGCGGGCCAGCAGACATCGCAAAACCAATGATGAACATCAGCAGCATCGCCACCGCGAAGTATTGCGCTTCTTGAGAATGGATGCCGATGTGCAGCATGGTGCCGAGAATGCCCATACCCAGTGCCATCACCAGGAAGCCCAGCAGCAGCGTAGGTTTACGGCCCCAGCGATCCACCAAACCGATAGCAATAAAGGTCGCCAACACGTTCACCAGACCAACAATCACCGTGCCCCACATTTGCTGCGTGGTGTTGGCAAAGCCAGCGATTTCGAAGATCTTCGGTGCGTAGTACATGATGACGTTCATGCCAGTGAACTGCTGCATCACCTGCAACAGCACGCCAAGGAACACTGCGCGGCGGAAGTTGCTGTTGCTCTGGAACAGCTGCCAGCCCGACTGTTTAATTTTCAGGCTTTCACGGATTTCATCCAGTTCACGTTTTGCTTGTTCGCTGGTATCACGCAGGCGCGATAACACGCGCTCAGCACTGCGGAAGTCACCTTTAGCCGCCAGCCAGCGTGGGCTGTTGGGCAGGAAGAAGACGCCAATCAGCAGCAGTACCGCAGGAATAGTGATGATGCCCAGCATCCAGCGCCATGCGCCAGCGTCGCTGAACGCGGTATCCGAGAGATACGCTGCCAGAATACCGATGGTGATCATCAGCTGATACAGCGAAATCATACTGCCGCGAATCTTCTCTGGTGCGATTTCCGAGAGATACAGCGGCGCGGTGTAAGAGGCAACACCCACGGCCAGGCCAAGCACCACACGCGCGGCGATCAGCATTTCCGGGCTGGTTGCACCCGCAGACCACAGTGAACCGATAACGAAAAGAATCGCACCGGCCATCAGGCTCTTTTTACGACCCAGACGCGATGACATCCAGCCGCTGCCCACCGCACCGACTGCAGCACCAAACATCATTGAGCTGACGATCCACTCTTGCTGGTGGGCAGTGACGTTAAAATCTTTCGCGATGAAAGGCAGAGCACCGGCGATAACACCGATATCCAGACCAAACAGCAAGCCGGCCAGCGCCGCTAAGAAGCAGACAAACAAGGTCATGACCTTATTTGAAGTTCTGCTCTTGTGATTATTACCAGGCATGAAGCCTCCAAAGTTTATCCATCGTTGTTGTTATCAATGTTATGAAACCTGTCGGCGGAAAAAAGTGAGTAAGATCACACCAGTGTAATCGGTTACACACGCTGAAACCCTGCAATCCAGCATTTTCCGCCCGAAATAGTTACGTAACCAGTAAGGTATAGCACCCTTTAAGTTTCTGACATCGCACTAAATACCGGCTATCAGACGACGCTGAAAATAACGCATTTTCAGAGTAATAACTACGCTGAAAAATCTCTAAATTGCCGATTGATAAAGGATTTCAAAATGTAATCGTTATCACTAAGTTGTAAGCGAGGTGAAAGAAGTGTAGACGGCGGAGAAAAATGTGCCTGACGATGCAAAGGCATAAAAAAAAGCCCGCCAAAAGCGAGCTTCGAAGTCAAATTGTGCAGTGTCGCCCTCTCCCGTGGGAGAGGGCCGGGCGAGGGCATCAGCCCGCAGAGTAGTCTATTACTTCAAACCCGCCGCTTCGCGCAGCTGCGCGGCTTTGTCAGTCTGCTCCCATGGGAAGTGCTCACGACCAAAGTGACCGTATGCTGCGGTCTCTTTGTAGATCGGTTTCAGCAGATCCATCATCTGAATCAGGCCGTATGGACGCAGGTCGAAGAACTCGCGCACCAGCAGCGTCAGCTGCTCGGTGGAGACTTTCTCGGTACCGAAAGTTTCAACCATGATCGAGGTTGGCTCAGCCACGCCGATGGCATAAGAAACCTGGATTTCACAACGGTCAGCCAGGCCAGCCGCGACGATGTTTTTCGCCACATAACGTGCAGCGTAAGCGGCAGAACGGTCGACTTTTGACGGATCCTTACCTGAGAACGCGCCGCCACCGTGACGCGCCATGCCGCCGTAGGTATCAACGATGATTTTACGACCGGTCAGACCGCAGTCGCCCATTGGACCACCGATGACAAAACGGCCAGTTGGGTTGATGTGGTATTTGGTGCTGGCGGTGATCCACTCAGTCGGCAGAACCGGCTTGATGATCTCTTCCATCACCGCTTCACGCAGATCGGCGGTGGTCACATCTTCAGCATGCTGGGTCGAGAGTACAACTGCATCGATACCGACAATTTTGCCGTCATCGTACTGGAAGGTAATCTGGCTTTTTGCATCCGGACGCAGCCACGGCAGTGAACCACTTTTACGCACTTCAGCCTGACGCTGCACCAGACGGTGCGCGTAGGTGACCGGCGCTGGCATCAGCACATCGGTTTCGTTGCTGGCGTAGCCGAACATCAGGCCCTGATCGCCCGCGCCTTGTTCCAGCGGATCGGTACGGTCAACGCCCTGATTGATGTCTGGAGATTGCTTACCAATCGCGCTCAGCACTGCGCAAGAGTTCGCATCAAAGCCCATATCGGAATGGACATAGCCGATTTCACGTACGGTATTACGGGTGATCTCTTCGATATCCACCCATGCGCTGGTGGTGATTTCACCGCCAACCAGCACCATACCGGTCTTCACGTAAGTTTCGCAGGCCACGCGCGCTTTCGGATCCTGCTCGAGGATCGCATCCAGCACGGCATCGGAAATTTGGTCAGCGATTTTATCAGGATGTCCTTCTGATACGGACTCAGATGTAAAAAGGTGTTTAGCCATTCTGTTCTTTACCTTAAAAATGGTTTGAATACGACTGCATAGCGTAAGCGGGATCAGACCGACTCGACGCCCCTTCAGGCAAAGCCGCAAGCAGTGGCAGCGAGAGCATTAACTCACACCGCCTGGATGTTAATCAGTTTAGATGGAAAACCATCTGGACGGCTATTCTAGGTTACTCAGTGAGCACTTTTCCAGTGCTTTTTCCGATCCCGCATTTTCCGCAACATCCTAAGTGGAATCATTTCCTGACACCGCGCGCAGTTACTGACAAAGATTTTGCAATTTACCCCGCGTGGCTGTATAAAACGCCGCTGCTGTCGACCACAGCCGCAAAGGATGACGCCGCCGTGCGTCGCGCCGTCAGATGCCATTTAATCTGACCTTCACCCAAGCCGTTTCTCGCATGCTTTAAGCAGGCGATGGAGGTGATTAAAGTAATGAACCACTCTTTCTTTCGCTTTGGTTCACTGCGCTGTTCCGGCGCGCTGGCACTCCTTTCACACTCCAAAACCGTTCTTTTCTCTTATCGACGTTGTGTTCATTCTCCCGACACGCGCGCCGGTTAACATTTCTCTGCATCTATTACTCTATTTCGCTGTCTACTGACCGTGGAAGTCTCAGGCTATTTGCCCCGACTTTGGCGCGGTGTTTTACACTTAGAGTCAGCATTGCACAGTGCAACCTTACAGAGGCAGCAAGCAGGATGAGGCAATTTTTACCTGGCGCCACCATGACAAAACTCGGTAACAAATTCATATTTCAACGGAAAATTGAGGTTCGCGATGTCTGACGACATGAAGAATATCAAGGGTTCGTCAGCTGGCGAACAAGGTGTACTCCGCTCCATGCAGGAGGTGGCGATGAACGATCAGGAAGCGAGCAGAATGCTGCGTACCTACAACATTGCCTGGTGGGGAAACAACTATTACGACGTCAACGAGCTGGGGCACATCAGCGTGTGTCCCGATCCGGATCAGCCGGAAGTGCGCGTTGACTTAGCGAAGCTGGTGAAAGAGCGCGAAGCCGACGGTCAACGTCTGCCGGCGCTGTTCTGCTTCCCGCAGATTCTCCAGCATCGTCTGCGTTCGATTAATGCCGCCTTCAAACGCGCGCGTGAATCTTACGGCTATAAAGGTGACTACTTCCTGGTTTACCCAATCAAGGTGAATCAGCATAAGCGCGTGATTGAGTCGCTGGTCAACTCTGGCGAACCGCTGGGCTTGGAAGCCGGTTCGAAAGCCGAGCTGATGGCTGTGCTGGCCCACGCCGGCAAAACCCGTTCGGTGATTGTCTGCAACGGCTATAAAGACCGCGAATACATTCGTCTGGCGCTGATCGGTGAAAAGCTCGGCCACAAAGTCTATCTGGTGATCGAGAAGATGACCGAAGTGCGTCTGGTGCTGGAAGAGGCCGAGCGTCTGAATGTGATTCCGCGTCTTGGTATCCGTGCGCGTCTGGCGTCGCAGGGCTCAGGCAAGTGGCAGTCGAGCGGCGGTGAGAAATCGAAGTTTGGCCTGGCGGCATCGCAGGTGTTGCAGCTGGTCGATATCATGCGCAAAGCGGGCCGTCTCGATAGCCTGCAACTGCTGCACTTCCATCTCGGTTCGCAGATGTCCAACATCCGCGACATCGCGACCGGCGTGCGTGAGTCGGCGCGTTTCTACGTGGAGCTGGCGAAGCTGGGCGTTAACATCAAATGCTTCGATGTGGGCGGCGGTTTGGGCGTGGATTATGAAGGAACCCGCTCGCAGTCAGATTGCTCGGTCAACTACGGTCTGAACGAATACGCCAACAACGTGATTTGGGCGATTGGCGATGCCTGTGAAGAGAACGGGCTGGAGCATCCAACCGTGATCACCGAGTCAGGGCGTGCGGTGACGGCACACCACACCGTGCTGGTGTCCAACATCATTGGTGTTGAGCGTAACGAGTTCAGCACGCCGGTGGCACCGGATGCCGATTCACCGCGTCCGATTCAGAGCCTGTGGGATACGTGGCAGGAGATGCACGAACCCGACGTGCGTCGTTCGCTGCGCGAATGGCTGCACGATAGCCAAATGGATCTGTTCGACATCCATACCGGTTATTCATCAGGCACCTACGATCTCGGCCAGCGCGCCTGGGCAGAGCAGCTTTATCTGAGCATCTGCCACTACATTCAGCAGCATCTCGATCCCAGCAACCGCGCGCATCGCCCGATCATTGATGAGCTGCAGGAGCGGATGGCGGATAAGATTTACGTCAACTTCTCGCTGTTCCAGTCAATGCCGGATGCGTGGGGCATCGATCAGCTGTTCCCGGTGCTGCCGCTGGAAGGGCTGAATAAAATGCCGAAGCGTCGTGCGGTGTTGCTCGACATCACCTGTGACTCCGATGGCACCATCGATCACTACGTCGATGGCGATGGCATTGCCACCACCATGCCGATGCCGGAATACGACATCGACAATCCGCCGATGCTCGGCTTCTTTATGGTGGGCGCGTATCAGGAAATTCTCGGCAACATGCATAACCTGTTCGGTGATACCGAAGCGGTTGATGTGTTTGCGTTCCCGGATGGCAGCGTGGAAGTTCAGCTGTCGGATGAGGGCGATACCGTAGCGGATATGCTTGAGTACGTGCAGCTAAATCCTAACGATTTGATGACGCTGTTCCGCGATCAGGTAACGCAACAAACGGATATAGATGAAGAGCTGCGCGCGCAGTTCTTGTCTGAATTCGAGAGTGGCTTGTACGGTTATACCTATTTAGAAGATGAATAATTAATTGCTCTCAAACCGAGCTCGCAAGGGCTCGGTTTTCGCTTTTCCTGCTATATCCGCGCCTGGCAACAATAATTTAATTTGATTTGTGAAGACGATCACCTTTGGCTTATTTGTAACCCGCCACGTAAATCCCACATTTACCTCCCCAAATGCTATCTCCTTCTTTTCTCTAATAAAGCGAGTCGGCAACGCTGATTATTTTCTTAATATCCTTACCTTACTTACTGATTCATCTTCGATTAAGCAGTTATTCTGTTATGTATTCTTTGCAATACATAATAAAAATTTAAACATTAAGGTTTTAATAGTCACCATAGAAATTAGTGGTTATTGGCGCTTTTTGGAAGCATAGATGCCAGATAAAACATTTTGCAATTTGAGTTAAGGAGAGCTATTAAATCGTGCAGAATCTTTTTTTATCGTTATTTTTCAATTCGATAAGGTTTTTACAGATCTCTTAAAGTAAACGATAAGTTAAATTATATTAAGAATTTTCTGAGCTTTTGTGAATTTTAGAGAAACTTACTTACGTTATTGATTGATTTAAACGATTGAAGTTACCTAAAGTGTTTACTGAAATCTATTTCTCAAAGTGTAAGTAGTACGTTAACCTTCAGTTAAGACATTAAGTTTTATCAATGTTTACCTTACTTCTTACATGAGAAATCCTGACAGTTTAAGGCTATCAGGCAGTTGCAGTAAGGATGTGAAATGAGCAATCAACCGAAGACAGTGTTCTTGTTGGAGCCGGTTTACGATTTATCCGGCCAGGTGATTGCCAGGGAATTGTTAACGCGTCTTGCAGACGACGCAAATATCAATAATAAGCGTAACCCTGAAAGGGATGTTGGGTTCTTCAGTCAGCTTTCTGCTGACGTTAAATGGCAGTTATTCCTCCACCAGATCGAAAAACTTATTCAGCTATACCAGAAAGGGTTCGACCAGATTGTCAGTGTCAATGTTGATAGAGATATCGTAGCCAGCATTTTTAAAGATGCTGAAATACAAGAAAAACTGGCTCAACTGACGCTGTTGCGTCTGGAAATATCAGCATTCTTTACTGCGCGATTTAATAGCGCCGATCTGTTGATTTTAAAAGGTGTCGCGAAAGTGACGCCAGCCCCTTTATGGCTCGATGACTTTGGTCCGGGTTATTCCAACCTTTCCATGTTTGATAGCGGAATATTTGAAATCGTCAAGATTGACAAAGAATTTTTTTGGCAATTTGGCGACGGTCGCACCTTTGACATTCTGCTCGACCATCTCAACGAATTATGCAACGGCGTCATCGTTGAGGGTGTTGAAAATCAACAACAGGTCGACCTGCTGTCGCATAAAGCAATTTATGGCATGCAGGGCTATTTGTGGCAGAGCGTCTATCTCGATGATTTATTAGCTTAATCCTGAAATTATTGAGTTGGTTTCATCCCTCGGGGAACTGAAAAAATGTCAAAGCCTGGGCTTTATGCGTTTCACGTCATTTGTGCCCGGCCGCTTGAGAATAAATATATTTTTCCCGTGGTGATTTTAAGAAATAAAACCAATCAGTTATCAGGATGGCGGCTAAACAAAACTCAACGCGATTTCATTCTCAGCCTGTATGAAATCGATCAAGAGAAGAAGTGAATAATCGTCGCGATTATTCGCTGTAAAAGCCGGTGTCTGCTGATACCGGGCGTGATTATGGAAACTGCGGGATCTCGATAACATGAATAATATCTCAGTAACCCCAAAAGGTGGGACCGTTGCTTCTGAGCTGAGTGGAAATCAAGTTAATTTGACCGCTCCGAGTTTGGTGAAGCTGCATCTTAATCAGTCTGATATTAAGTCTTTCACACGCAATGGTAATGATTTAGTCGTCACCACGAAGTCTGGTGAAGTGGTTGTTATTCATAATTTTTATAGCCCGAATGGCGATAGCGATCTGGTTCTGCAGGACGATCGCGGCGCCATGTGGTGGGTTGAAGATCCCGGTACAGAAGGTTTCCAGTACGTTTCAATCGACAGCACCGAAGGGCTGTTAGCGGAAAACACCACCAATAACGGCACCATTGCCGCCTTTGGTATCGGTGGTGCGGCGCTGGCGGGCTTAGGTGCGCTGTTTGCCGGTTCAGGTGGTGGTGGCGGTAATGCCTCGCCGACCAATCCCGATGACGGTAACAACGGCGGCAATCCCACCAACCCAACTAATCCTACCAACCCAACCAATCCCACCGATCCCGGTGGAAACGACACTACGCCGCCAACCGCCATCACGGATTTGGTGATCAACGACGCCGTAGGTCCGTACCAGGGCGCGATTGGCGCGGGTGCCATTACCGATGACAACACACCCACGCTGAGCGGCACCGCTGAAGCGGGCGCGATTGTCAGCATTTACGATGGCAGCACGCTGCTCGGCACTGTCACCGTTGGCGCTGATGGCCGCTGGAGCTTTACCACGCCAGCGCTGGCGGAGGGTCAGCATAGTTTGACCGCTACCGTCACCGACGCGGCGGGGAACACC
This sequence comes from Pantoea endophytica, assembly GCF_002858935.1. Taxonomy (GTDB): domain Bacteria; phylum Pseudomonadota; class Gammaproteobacteria; order Enterobacterales; family Enterobacteriaceae; genus Pantoea; species Pantoea leporis. Next base: position 145,838 of record NZ_PJRT01000007.1, read on the forward strand.
AGCCCAGCGACCAATCCGGTGGATTTCACCGTGGATACCGTGGCGCCCGCAACGGTTGGCGACCTGAGCGTCATTAACAACAGCGGTTCGACTGCGCAGCCCATACCTAACGGCGGCGCGACCAAAGACACCACGCCAGTGCTGAGCGGAACGGCGGAAGCGGGCTCGATTATCACCATCCGCGATGGCGATACGGTGCTCGGCAGTGTCACCGTGGGCAGCAACGGCACATGGAGCTTTACCAGCCCAACGCTGGGCGAGGGCAGCCATACGTTGAGCATCACCGCCACCGATGCGGCGGGCAACGTCAGCACGCCAGCGACCATCACCTTCACCGTGGATACGCAAGCGCCAGCAGCAGTCATCGACCTGCAGGTTAACGATAATTCAGGCGGCAGCGGCGGCACCGTAAATAACGGCGGGACGACCGATGACAACACGCCGACGCTTACCGGCAGCGGTGAAGTGGGCGCGATTGTCAGCGTTTATGATGGGCAAACGCTGCTGGGTACGGCGGTCGTGGGTTCCGATGGCAGCTGGAGTTACACCACCAGCGCCCTGAGTAACGGCAGCCACAGCCTGACTGTGACCGTGACCGATGCGGCTGGCAACGTCAGCGCGCCATCAGCCCCTTATGAAATCACCGTGCAGGCCGCTATTCCGCCTGCCACAACGTCGCTGGAAATCACCGATGACTCCGGCAACACGCTGGTGCAGCTCAGCAACGGCGCCAGCACTCACGATAACACGCCAACGTTGAGCGGCCTGGCGACGGCGGGTGCGCTGATCACGCTGTATAACGGCACCACGGTGCTGGGTAGCGTGGTTGCGGGCAGCGATGGTCAGTGGACCTTTACCCCAACTGCGTTGGCTGACGGTGCCTACGCGCTGCACGCCACCGTTGATAACAACGCGGGCAGCGTGACGCAAACGCCAACCATCACCATCACGGTAGATACCGTCGCACCTGCTGCGGCCGGTGGCGTAACGCTGAGCGATAACGATGGCAGCACGCTACAACCGATTGCCGCCGGTGGCGCGACCAATAACACCACGCCGGTGCTGAGCGGCACCGCTGAACCGGGCAGCACCGTCACCGTGCGTGATGGCGATAGCGTGCTCGGTACGGCAACCGTGGGCAGCAATGGGTCATGGAGCTTCACTGCGCCGACCTTAACCGAAGGCGGTCACAGCCTGACCGCCACCGTCACCGACGCGGCAGGTAATGTGGGTCCAACCTCGACGCCGATCGCCTTCACCGTGGATACTCAGGCACCTGCGGGTGCCAGCAATGTGGTGATCAGCGATAACGTCGGTGCTGCAACCGGCCCAATAACCGCGGGCGGCACCACCGACGACAGCACACCCACGCTATCCGGTAACGGTGAAGCCAACGCCATCGTCAAAATTTATGATGGCAGCACGCTGCTCGGCAGCGTCACCGTTGGCAACGACGGCACCTGGAGCTTTACCACGCCAACGTTGAGCAACGGTAGCCATTCGCTCAGCGTAACGGTGACCGATGCGGCAGGTAACGTCAGCCCGGCGACAACCGGTGTTGGCTTCACCGTCAACGCTGGCGTACCGCCAACCACCAGCACGCTGGAAATCACCGATGACAGCGGCAGCACACTTCGCCTGTTGCCAGAAGGTTCCAGCACGCAGGACACCACGCCAACCTTGAGCGGTCTGGCCTCGGCGGGCGCGCTCATCGAGTTATATAACGGTACCACGCTGCTCGGCAGCACCGTCGCGGGTGCGGATGGGCAATGGAGCTTTACGCCAGCTACCGCGCTGGCTGACGGGACTTATGCCTTCCACGCCACGGCCACTGATACCAATGGCAATGTGACCGATTCCGGCACCCTCAACATCACTATTGATAACACCGCGCCGGCAGCGGCTGGCGACTTACAATTGAGCGATAACAGCGGCAGCACCGTGGTACCCATTGCCTCTGGCGGCACCAGCAATGACAACACGCCAACCTTGAGCGGCACCGCAGAACCGGGCAGCACCGTTACCGTGCTGGATGGCACCAACGTGATCGGCAGCGCAACGGTGGGCAGCGACGGCAGCTGGAGCTTCACCTCGCCAACCCTGAGTGACGGCAACCACAGCCTCACCACCACCGTCACCGATCCGGCCGGTAACACCGGTCCGGCGTCGCCAGCCGTTACTTTAACAGTGGATACCACGCCGCCAGCCGTTATTGCCGATCTGGTGATCGAAGATAGCGTCGGCGCGGTACAAGGACCGTTAACGTCCGGCGATACCACCGATGACCGCGCACCAACCCTGAGCGGCACCGGCGAGCCGAATGCCACCATCAGTATTTACGATGGCACCACGCTGCTGGGTAACACCACCGTGGACACCGACGGCACATGGCGTTTCACCACGCCAGCGTTGAGCAATGGCAGCCATACCCTCACCGTCACCGCCACGGACAGCGCCGGTAACGTCGGCCCAGCCAGTCCGCCGATTGTGATCAACGTTGATGCGGCTATCCCGCCAGCCACATCGTCGCTGGAAGTGACGGATGAAAACGGCAATACCGTGGGTCAGCTGACTGACGGCGGCAGCACCAACAATGACAGCCCGGTATTAACCGGTTTGGCGGGGCCCGGCAATATCATAACCCTGTATGACGGCACCACCGTGCTGGGCAGCACCACAGCGGGCAGTAACGGTCAGTGGATTTTCTATGTCACCGGTTTAGGCAATGGTCCGCATGCATTGCACGGCACCATTACCGATGCCAACGGCAACGTCACTGATACCGCAACCATTAACATCACCGTCGATACTATTGCGCCCGATGCCGCAACCGGCGTGGAACTCACCAACGATGCGGGCAGCATTACGCAGCCAGTTACCGCTGGCGGGGCCAGCAATGATGCGACACCAGTCTTAAGCGGCAGCGCGGAAGCGGGCAGCACCGTTACTATCCTTGATGGCACCACCGTGTTGGGTACCGTGACGGTCGGCAGCGACGGTAACTGGAGCTTTACCACACCGACGCTGGCGGAGGGCAATCACAGCCTGAGCACCACCGTGACCGATGCGGCGGGCAATGTTAGCCCGGCGACCACACCGATCGCCTTCAGCGTAGATACCACCGCGCCAGCGCCGGTGAGCGGTTTGGTGGTAAACGATAACGTCGGCGGCAGCACCGGTCCGTTGACTTCGGGCACTATCACCGATGACAGCACGCCAACCCTGAGCGGCACCGCCGAAGCGGGATCGGTGGTGCGCGTCTATGACGGCACCACGCTACTGGGCTCAGCGACAGCGGGCAGCGACGGCAGCTGGAGCTTCACGCCAGATGCTGCGCTGACTAACGGCCAACACAGCCTGACCACCACCGTCACCGATGCGGCAGGCAATGTTAGCCCGTCGTCGCCGGTATTTACCCTCAATGTCGATGCTGGCGTTCCGGCGACCAGCAGCCTGCTGGTGGTGACCGACGACAGCGGCAGCACGCTGGTTGAACTGCCAAACAACTCCAGCACTAACGACACCACGCCGATTCTTAGCGGCCAGGCGGGCGCGGGCGATCTGATCACGCTGTATAACGGCACCACCCTCATTGGCAGCACGGTCGCGGGTAGCGATGGGCAGTGGAACTTCACACCTGCGGCGCTGGCCGATGCCACTTACGCTTTCCATGCGGTCGCCACTAACGCGACGACCGGCGTGGAGACCGATTCGCCAACCATCAACATCACTATTGATACCGTGGTGCCGACCGCGCCAACCGGCGTGGCGCTGGAAGATGGTGCAGGTGTGCCGATCCCAGAAGGCAGCAGCACTAACACCAACACGCCAACCTTGAGCGGCAGCGGTGAAATTGGCAGCACAGTGACCATCTCGGATGGCACCACCGTGCTCGGCACCACCACGGTGGGCAACGATGGCAGCTGGAGTTACACCACGCCACCGTTGAGCGATGGCGATCATAGCCTGACCTCAACCGTTACCGATGCCGCCGGTAATACCGGCCCGGCTTCTACGCCGGTGACGGTGACCATCGATACCCAGCCGCCTGCCGCAGCGGGCAATGTGCAGTTCACCAACGATGATGGCACACCGCTGGCTTCAGGTAGCACTACCGGCGACACCACGCCAACCCTGAACGGCACCGCCGAACCGGGCAGCACCGTGACGGTGAGCGATGGCACTACGGTGCTCGGCACCGCAACCACCGGTACGGACGGTAACTGGAGCTTCACGCCAGCTACGCCACTGACTGAAGGCCAGCACAATCTCACCACCACCGTCACCGATACGGCCGGTAACGTCGGCCCTGCGTCGTCGGTAGTGATTGTGATTGTGGATACCACGCCACCGGCAGCGGCGACCGATTTGCAACTGAGCAACGATGGCAGCGGCACGCTGGTGCCGGTCGCGGATGGCGGCACCACCAACGATGTTACGCCGGTGTTGAGCGGTCGTGCGGAACCGGGCAGCGTCGTGACGGTGTCTGATGGCAGCACGGCGTTGGGTTCGGTGACCGTCGGCAACGATGGCAACTGGAGCTTTACCTCTCCGGCGCTCGGCGATGGCTCACACAGCCTGACCACCACCGTGACCGATGCGGCGGGCAATACCGGCGCGGCCAGCGCGCCATTGACCTTCACCATCGATACCACGGCACCGCCAGCACCGGGCGGTGTGCAGCTGAGTAACGACAGCAGCGGCACGTCTGTTCCTATTCCCTCAGGTGCGGCAACCAATGATGCAACGCCAGTATTGAGCGGCACCGCAGCAGCGGGCAGCACCATTACCGTTTCTGATGGCGCTACCGTACTCGGTACCGTCACCGTTGGCAGCGGCGGAACATGGAGCTTCACCACGCCAGCACTGAACGAGGGCAATCACAGCCTGACCGCCACCGTTACCAGTCCGGCGGGTAACACCGGTGCGCCCTCTGCGCCCATTGTGGTCACTGTGGATATCACGCCACCTGCGGCGGCAACGGGTCTGCAACTGAGCAACAACGAAGGCGCAACGCCGGTACCGATTGCCGCAGGCGGCACCACCAACGACACCACACCTGCGCTGAGCGGCATCGCAGAAGCGGGCAGCATCGTCACGGTGAGTGATGGCACGACCGTGATCGGCAGCGCAGCCGTTGGCAGTGATGGCAGCTGGAGCGTGATCCCCACCGCACCGTTGACGGCGGGAGAGCACACGCTTACTGCGACCGTCACCGATCCGGCCGGTAACGTTGGCCCGGCATCGGCCCCCATCGTCGTCAATATCGACACCGCCCAACCGCCAGTCGCAGCTGACCTTGAGCTGAACAATGATAACGGCGGCACGCCAGTTCCGATTACGTCCGGCGGCGCGACCAATGACACCACGCCGGTGCTCAGCGGTAGCGCAGCGGCGGGCAGCACCGTCACCGTACTGGATGGCACCACCGTGCTCGGCACCGTTGTGGTTGGCAGCGGCGGCAGCTGGAGCTTCAGTACGCCGGCGTTAAGCGAAGGCGCGCACAGCCTGACCACCACCGTCACCAGCGCATCGGGTAACGTCAGCGATCCGTCTGCGCCGATTAACTTCACCGTGGATACGCAGCCACCGGCAACCTCAACCGGCCTGCAACTGAGTAACGACGGCGGCACGGCGATTGCCGCTGGCGGTATCACCAACGACAGCACGCCCGTGTTGCGCGGCAGCGCCGAAGCGGGCAGCACCATCACCGTACTGGATGGCACCACCGTGCTGGGCACCGCCACGGCGGACACCGACGGCAACTGGAGCTTTACGCCAACGATCGCGCTGGGCGAGGGCGCACACAGCCTGACCACCACCGTCACCGATGCGGCGGGCAACAGCAGCGGCGCATCCACGCCGGTTACCTTTACCGTGGATACCACACCGCCAGCCGCCGCCACCGATCTGCAGCTCAGCAATAACAACAGCGGCACGGCGATTCCTGTTGATACCGGCGGTCGCACCAACGACACCACGCCAGTGTTGAGCGGCAGTGCCGAAGCGGGCAGCGTCGTAACCGTGCGTGATGGCACCGAGGTACTGGGCAGCACCACCGTCGGCACCGATGGCAAATGGAGCTTCACTCCGGCCAATCCGCTGGACGAGGGCGCGCACAGCCTGACCGCTACCGTCACCGATCCGGCCGGTAACGTCGGCCCGGCCTCTACGCCGTACGCGGTTACCATCGATACCACCGCGCCGCCAGCCGTGATTACGGTAGCACTCAGTAACGATCAGGGCAGCACGCCAACGCCAATCGTCTCGGGCGGAGCCACTAACGACACTACGCCGGTGCTGAGCGGTACCGCCGAAGCGGACAACATCATCATCGTGCGTGACGGCACCACCGTGCTGGGCTCGACGATTGTTGGCACCGATGGAACCTGGAGCTTCACCTCGCCAGCGCTGAGCCAGGGCGCGCACAGCCTGACGGCAACCGTCACTGACGCCGCAGGCAACAGCAGCGCTCCGTCTACGGCAATCGCCTTTACCGTCGATACCGAGGCACCGAATGCGGCGACAGGGCTGCAACTGAGCAATGATTCTGGCCAAACGCCGGTACCGATTGCTGCGGGCGGCGCCACCAACGACACCACACCAGTGTTGAGCGGCAGCGCTGAAGCAGGCAGCATCGTGATTGTTTCTGACGGCAGCAACGTGCTGGGATCTGTTGTGGTCGGCAGCGGCGGCAGCTGGAGCTTCACTTCGCCGGAGCTGGGCGAGGGCGATCACAGCCTGACCACCACGGTGACCGATGCTGCAGGTAACGTCAGTTCGCCGTCCGCGGCCCTGAACTTCAGTATTGATACCACGCCGCCAGTGGCGCCGGGCGCGATCGCGCTGAACAACAACAACGGCAGTTCACCGGTTACGATTGCGGCAGGCAGCACCACCAACGATGCCACACCGGCGATCAGCGGTACCGCTGCAGCCGGCAGCACCGTGACCGTGCTGGATGGCGCTACCGTGCTGGGCACCGCGATTGTTGGCAGTAACGGACAGTGGAGCTTCACCACGCCAACGCTGGGTGAAGGTGCGCACAGCCTGACGGCGACCGTCACCGATCCTGCGGGTAACGTCGGTCCTGCCTCCGCAGCCATTGCCTTTAATGTTGATACCGTTGCGCCTGTTGCGGCAACCGGACTGGTGCTGAACAACGACAACGGCGGTTCGCCGGAGCCGATTGCTAACAACGGCACCACCAACGACAACACGCCAGTGTTGAGCGGTACCGCAGAAGCCAACAGCATTGTGATTGTGTCTGACGGCACCACCGTACTGGGCAGCGCCGTCGCCGATGCGCAGGGCGCCTGGAGCTTCTCACCCAATCTGACCGATGGCACGCACAACCTGAGCGTGACGGTGCGTGACGCCGCAGGTAACACCGGACCGGCAAGCAGCACCATCACCGTCACCGTAGATACCGTGGCACCGCCAGCGGCGACCGGCCTGACGCTGACCAATGATATTGGTACACCCGTTAGCATTCCGAACGGCGGGCTCACCAACGACAGCACACCGGTGCTGAGCGGTTCCGGACAAGCGGGCAGCATCATCACCGTGTCCGATCAGAACGGCGTGTTGGGATCCACCACCGTCGGGGCGGGCGGAACCTGGACCTTCACGCCGGCGAGCGCGCTGGCGGATGGAACCCATACCTTTAGCGTCACGGCCAGCGATGCGGCAGGAAACGTCAGTGCGCCGAGCACCATTGGCGTCGTGATTGATGCCACACCGCCAGCGGCAGCGCTGAACGTGGTGGCCAGTAATGATGAAGGCACGTCGCCGGTGGCTATCACCAACGGCGGCTTCACCAACGACAACACGCCATTCCTCACCGGGACAGCCGAAGCGGGCAGCACGGTGATTATCCGTGACGGCACAACCATCATCGGTAGCGCTTCGGTGGGCAGCAACGGCCAGTGGAGCTTCACCTCACCCACGCTGGATGAGGGCGCGCACAGCCTGAGCACCACCGTGGTGGATGCGGCGGGCAACGTGAGTACAGCGTCAGCGGCGATTGATTTTACCGTCGACAGCGTGGTTCCAGCGCCAGCCACGCTGGTGGTGAACAATGACAACGGCGGGACGCCCGTACTGGTGCCGAACGGCGCCACCACCAGCGACAACACGCCGTTGCTGAGTGGCACAGCGGAAGCGGGCAGCCTGGTCACTCTTTATGATGGCACCACCGTTATCGGCTCGACCACCGCAACGGCGGGCGGAACCTGGAGCTTCAGCTCACCGACCTTAACCGATGGTTCGCATACGCTGACCGCCACCGTAACCGACGAGGTCGGCAACGTCAGTTCGCCATCCTCGACCTTTACCGTGGTGGTGGATGCCACCGCACCGCAACCGGCTGGCGATCTGCTGCTGCAAAATAACAATGGTGGCTCACCGGTGACCATTGCCGATGGCGGCATTACCAATGACAGCACGCCAGCCATCAGCGGCACGGCGGAAGCCAACGCGATTGTTCGCGTCTATGACGGCACCACCTTAGTGGGTTCAGCCGTAGCAGGCAGCAACGGCGCATGGAGCATCACCACCAGCGCGCTGACGGACGCAACGCATACGCTGAATGTCACCGTGACCGATGCGGCGGGCAACGTGAGCGCCAATGCCTCGGTATCATTGACGGTGGACACCTCTACGCCGGCAGCGGTGTCGAGCTTTGCTATTTACAATAATGCGGCCACTACCACCGTGCAGGTGGCGGATGACGGTGACTCCAACGACAACACGCCTTTGCTGAGCGGAACCGGTGTAGCGGGCACCATCATCAACATCTACGAGGGCAGCGATCTTCTTGGCACCACCACGGTAGGCGACAACGGCGAGTGGCGCTTTGAAACTGCGGCTTTAGATGATGGCCAGCACAGCTTCACCGTTTCAGTCACCAACGCTGCGGGCACCACGGGCCCGGAAGCGATACCGATTACGATTAATATTGATACGGCTGCACCGGCAACGGTCAGCAATCTTGTCGTAACAGACGATGAGGGGGGCAGCACCGGTCCGTTGCTGTCGGGTGACACCACCGATGACAACACGCCAACGCTGAGCGGCTCCGCTGAAGCGGGCAGCCGAGTGTCGGTTTACGATGGCACCACGCTGCTGGGCACCGTGATCGCCACTGGCGGCACATGGAGCTTCACGCCGGGCAGCGCGCTCTCTAACGGCGAGCATAACTTCATCTTCACAGTGACCGATGCAGCAGGCAACGTCAGCGCGGCAAGCAGTCCGGCGTTTACGCTGAATATCGCAGCGGATCTGCCGCCAGCGGTCAGTACGCTGGTGATCACCGACGATAGCGGCAATTCACTGGTTACCGTGAATGACGGCGCCAACATCAAGGACGGTACGCCGGTATTAACCGGTGCGGCGACGGTCGGTGATGTGATTACCATTCACGATGGTGCTACCGTGTTGGGTAGCGTTACCGTCGGTGCGACCGGACAGTGGACCTTCACGCCAACGCTGAATGATGGACCGCACGGCATCTATGTCACCACGGTCAATTCAGTGGGTAATCCGGGCGCAACCTCGCCAACGGTGAATTTCACTATTGATACCGTGGCACCGCTTGCAGCAACTAACCTCTCTGCCGCTAATAACAACGACGGCGTAACCGTGCCCATTGCTAACAATGGCACCACCAACGACAGTACCCCGCGGCTCGCCGGTCTCGCGGAAGCCAACGGCATTGTTACGATTTATGACGGCAACACGGTTATTGGCTCAACGGTCGCCAATGGTAGCGGTGAGTGGGACTTCACGTCGCCAACGCTGAGTCAGGGCGGACATGCGCTGAGCGTCACCGTGACGGATGCGGCGGGTAACGTCAGTCCACGCTCTGATGTTGTGAACCTCACGGTCGATACCGTGGCACCCAACGCTTCGACGCTGGTGGTCACCAACGACGTCACCAGCACGGTGGTGCCAAATGGCGGTTCGACCAACGACAACACGCCGACGCTGAGCGGTACCGCAGAAGTTGGCAGTGTGATCACCGTTTACGACGGTACGACCTTGCTCGGTTCGGTTGCTGCCGGAACAGGCGGAGCATGGAGCTTTATTTCACCGGTACTGGGCGAAGGCAGCCATTCGCTCACCGTTCGCGTAACAGATGCCGCCGGTAACACTAGCGCGGCATCCAGCACGGCAACGGTGACTGTGGATACCGTCGTACCAACGGCGGTGAGCGGTTTGACTGCTGCCAACAACAACGGCAGTTCGCCGGTGACCATTGCTGCGGGGGGGAACACCAACGACAACACGCCAGCGCTGAGCGGTACGGCGGAAGCGGGTAGCGTGGTGGTGATCCGTGATGGCACCGACGTTATCGGTTCTGTCACCGCAGGCAGCAACGGCGCATGGAGCTTCACGTCACCCGCGCTGGCTGATGGTCTGCATACCCTGAACGTGACGGCGACCGATCTCGCCGGTAACGTCAGCCCGAATGCGGCGATCAGCTTCACTGTGACCACTGCAGCACCAACGCCAGTCACCGATCTGGTGGTTTCTGACAACGTGGGCGCGACACAAGGACCGCTCACCAGCGGTGCGGCGACCGATGACAACACGCCAACGCTGAGCGGTAATGCCACCGCTGGCAACATCGTGATTATCTCGGAAGGTACCACGGTGCTGGGTTCTGTGGTGGCGGGCAGCAATGGTGCGTGGAGCTTTACCACTGCCGCATTGAGCGACGGATCGCATCCGCTGAGCGTGACGGTGCGCGATGCAGCCGGTAACACCAGCGCGGCGACCAACTTCACGGTCAATGTCGATACGGTGGCGCCAGCCAACGCAACCTTGTTAATCACTAATGATCTCACCAGCACCACGGTGCCGAATGGTGGTGCAACCAACGACAGCACGCCAACGCTGAGCGGTACGGCGGAAGCCGGCAGCCGCGTGTCGATTTACGATGGCAGCACCCTGCTGGGTACGGCGGTGGCAGGCAGCAACGGCGCATGGACCTTCACCACCGATGTGCTGACGCAAGGCGCTCATCCACTGAGCGTCACGGTCACCGATGCGGCGGGTAACGTCAGCGGCAGCACCTCGGCCACGGTGATTATCGATACCGTCGCGCCGGGGGCGGTAACCGGTCTGGCCGCGGCCAACAACAACGGCAGTACGCCGGTGGCGATTGCCAATAACGGCAGCACCGATGACAACACGCCAGCGCTGAGCGGTACGGCAGAAGCGGGCAGTCTGGTGATTATCCGCGATGGCACCTCGATTATCGGTTCTGTTACCACAGGCACTAACGGCGCATGGAGCTTCACCACGCCAACGCTGGCGGAGGGGCCGCACACCTTCAACGTCACGGCGACGGATGCAGCGGGCAACGTCAGCCCGAATGCGACGCTTACCCTGACCGTGGATACCGTGGCACCTGCGCCCGTCACTAACCTGGTGATCAACGACGATGTGGGCGGCATTCAGGGGCCACTGGCGGACGGTGCGGTGACCGATGATGCCACGCCAACGCTGAGTGGTACGGCAGAAGCGAATGCGATTGTCACTATCTACGACGACACCACGGTGCTGGGTTCAGTGGTGGCTGGCGCGGGCGGTGCATGGACCTTTACTACTGCTACGCTAGGCAACGGTGTGCATCCGCTGAGCGTGACGGTGAAAGATGCGGCGGGTAACACCAGTGCCGCCACCACGCCGGTTTCCATCACGGTAGACACCGTGGCGCCAACGGCTTCAACGCTGGTGATCACCAACGACATCACCAGCACCACGGTGCCGAGCGGTGGTGCCACCAACGACAACACCCCAACGCTGAGCGGTGTAGCGGAAGCGGGCAGCCGCGTGTCGATTTATGATGGCGCGACGTTGCTGGGGACGGCGATTGCGAATGGCACAGGCGCATGGACCTTTACCACCGGCGTGCTCACCACCGGCACGCATCCACTCAGCGTTACGGTCACCGACGCGGCAGGTAACGTTAGCGGCAGTACCTCGGCCTCGGTAACCATCGATACCACGCCGCCAGCGGCAGTCACCAATCTGGTGGCCGCTAACAATAACGGCAGTACGGCGGTGACCATTCCGAACAACGGCGTGACCAACGACAATACGCCGCTGTTGACCGGATCCGGCGAGATTGGCGCGAAGATCAGCGTTTACGATGGCACCACGCTGCTGGGCACCACCACGGTGGGCAGCGGTGGCACATGGAGCTTCGTCTCGACGGCGCTGAGCAACGGTGTACATACGCTGAACGTCACGGCAACCGATGCGGCGGGTAACGTGAGCCCGAACGCCTCAACCACCCTGACGATTGATACCGTGGCGCCGAATCCGGTGACCAATCTGGTGATCAATGATGACGTCGGCACTCTTCAGGGGCCGCTGGCGAACGGTGCCTTCACCGATGACGCCACGCCAACCCTGAGTGGCACGGCGGAAGCCAACGCGATTGTGACCATCTACGACGGTACCACCGTGATAGGTTCCACCACCGCCAATGGTTCAGGTGCATGGAGCTTCACCACCGCGACCCTGAGCAACGGTAGCCATCCGCTGAGCGTGACGGTGACCGATGCCGCGGGTAACACCAGTGCGGCATCGGCGACGGTTTCCATTACGGTGGATACCGTGGCTCCAGCGGCGTCAACGCTGGTGATCACCAATGATGTCACCAGTACCGTGGTGCCGAGCGGCGGTGCTACCAACGACACCACGCCAACGTTGAGCGGCGTGGCGGAAGCGGGCAGCCGCGTCTCGATCTACGATGGTGGCACCTTGTTAGGCACGGCGATTGCGGGTAGCACTGGCGCATGGACCTTCACCACCGCCGCGCTCACGCAGGGCACGCATCCATTGAGTGTGACGGTAACGGACACGGCCGGTAACGTCAGCGGGACGACGTCGGCGTCGGTCATTATCGATACCACGCCGCCAGCGGCGGTCACCAACCTGGTCGCTGCCAATAACAACGGCAGCACGGCGGTGACCATTCCGAATAACGGCATCACCAACGACAGCACGCCGCTGTTAACCGGTAACGGCGAAGTCGGGGCAAGGATAAGCGTGTACGACGGCACCACACTGCTGGGCACCACCACGGTGGGCAGCGGTGGCACATGGAGCTTTGTCTCGACTGCGCTGAGCAACGGCACTCATACGCTGAACGTGACGGCAACCGATGCGGCGGGCAACGTCAGCCCGAACGCCTCGACCACGCTGCGCATCGACACCGTGGCACCAACGGCCAGTACGCTCACCATTACCGATGACGCCGGCAGCACGCCGGTGACGCTGAACAATGGCGCGTACACCCGTGACACCACGCCAGTGCTGAACGGCACGGCGGAAGTGGGCGCGATTGTCACCATCTATGATGGCACCACCGCGCTGGGTTCAGTAACGGTTGGCGCCGGTGGCAGCTGGACTTACACCCCCAGCGCACTGGCGAACGGTGCGCATCCGTTGAGCGTAACGGTGACTGATTCGGCGGGTAACGTCAGCACCGGTAACACGGCGGTGACGGTGAACGTCGATACTGTGCCGCCTGCGGCGGTAAGCGCCCTGGCAATCAACGGTGCCGGTACCACGGTCACCGGTAGCGGTGAAGTGGGGGCAACGGTAACGGTACGTGATGCGGGCGGTAACGCGCTGGGTACAACGACGGTAGGCAGCGGCGGTTCATGGTCGGTGAGCCTGAGTACGGCGCAAACCACCGGTGCTTCGCTGTCGGTGATTCAGACTGACCGCGCAGGCAACGTATCGACCAGCACCCCGCTGACCGGTGCGATTCAAATCGTGGCAGCAAATGATGTCAACGAAGTGGATTACACCACCCAAATCGGCACCATCACCAATGCCAATACCAGTTCGACCAGCGTCGCATTGCTGAGCGTTAACCTCGGCAGCGTGCTGGGTGTGGGAGTATTGAGCAGCACTAACGCCTATATGTTTAACGTTGGCGCAGGGGATACGCGCACGGTGACATTACACGCCTCGGCCACCAGCCTGGCGGCGCTGACATCGACTTATACCTTGTACCTCTATCAACAGCAGGCGAACGGTACCTGGGCGCTGAAATCCAGCAACGCCAACTACATCACTACGGTTCTGACCATTGGTACACAAACCGGTGGCAACGTGACTTACAGCAACCTCGGTACAGGTAACTATGCCGTGCTGTTGGGCACCAGCACCGGTGTTGGCGTGTTGCCATCGACTACCGTCACCACCACGTCGGATATTACGACGCTGGCGTTGACCGTGGCGGCAACTGTCACCGGCAACCTGTTGACCAACGATACCAGCTCCGTCGCCGGTACGGTGCCGAACGGTACGGTGGTCACCCAGGTGACTGGCAATGCGATTGCGGCCACCGGTAACACGGTGATCACCAGCAGCTACGGTACGCTGACCATCGATTCGCACGGTAACTACACTTATACGCTGAAGGCGGGACTGGATGCCGATCTGGTGCCAGCCACCGACGTCTTCACCTATTCGGTGCGTGATGCCAGCGGCGCGGTGACCTCGGCGAGCCTGACGGTGAACCTGCACAACGGTGCATCCACCAGCACGCTGCTGGCGACCAACAGTCTGGTGGCCGAAGCCACCAATGACCACGACGCCAGCGGCAGCATCTACGGTTCAGCATCGGGCACGCACACCGGAACCTTGAGTATCACTAATGAACACGGCGATATCACCACGGTTCACAGCGTGGGTACGACGTCGATTGCCGGCGACTTTGGTGTGCTGAGTATTGCCGCCAACGGTAACTACACCTATTCACTGAACGCGGGCGTGGATGGACAATCCATTACCCATAAAGAGGTGTTCAGTTACACCCTGGCGGCGAGTGATGGCACCATCACCACGCAGTCGTTCACCATTGAACTGCATCCAACCATCACAGGAACCACGGGGGCTGACACGCTAACCGGCGGTGCCTACGACGACACCATCACCAGCGGTGCCGGCGCAGATACATTGGTGTATCACTTACTGGCGAGTGCGGATGCTACCGGCGGTAACGGTCACGATACCTGGACCGACTTCAATGTCGCGCAAGGCGACAAAATTGACGTCAGTAACTTGCTTATCGGCTGGAATGATTCCACAAGTAATATTAATGATTTCGTGAAAGTGGATCATACTTCAGATGGCAATACGGTGCTCTCCATTGACCGTGATGGTACCGGTACGGGTTACAGCACCACTCAGCTGATTACGTTAGAAGGCGTGAACGTTTCTCTGGAGGAGCTGCTGCAACAACCGCACCAAAACCACACGGCGTAATCGCTCTGTGATGCAGGGATGCAGTTAGGGCACAGGGATGTGCCCCTTTCTCTTTATTGACTGGTGGACTATCGATGGAACTGATGCACTCAGGCGCAACTTTTCGCCGTTCGTTTAAGCTCAGCGTTCTCTGTGCGGGCATGGCTTTACTTTACAGTTCTCCACTTTTAGCGGCCAGTGACGCGTTAACCCGGGCGGGGCACATCACCTCAGCAGGTTTAGCGCAACAGCAAGAACTGCCTTCATTAACCGGTGAAGTGGCGGAACCCGCCCTCGCCAACGTCCCCGACTTTCTCACCATCAACCAGGCGGTGCAGCGCGCCGTTCAGTGGCATCCCGATATCGCTCAGGCAGTAGGAAAAATGCTGGAGCAGGCTAATCAGGTTGATGTGGCGAAAGCCAAATACTATCCACAAATCAGTGCCGGCATGAACAACGGCTACAGCAATGCTTACAGCGAAAAGGGCTTCAGCCCGTCGTTTGTGCTGTCGGTTTCACAGATGTTGTATGACTTCGGCAAGGTCAGCAGTTCAGTGCGTTCCGCCGAAGCGGGCGTGGCGCAGGAGCAGGCCAACGTGCTGGTGAGCATTGATACCGTGGCGCACGATACCGCCGCGGCGCTGGTGGAAGTGCAGGGTTATCAGCAACTGGTCAAAATTGCGCGTGAGCAGCTCAAGGCGTTGAGTAAGATTGGCGATCTGGCGCGCCAGCGTAATGAAGAGGGCGCGGCGTCGCTTTCGGATGCCACCCAAACCGATGCGCGTATCGAAGGCGCGCGTACCACCCTAACGCAGTATCAAGCCAACCTCGACCGCTGGCGCGCCACGCTGGCAACCTATCTTGGCTGGCCGCTGGTGAAAAAGGTCAGCGACGATTTTCCCACTAAACTCACCCAGTCCTGTCAGGTGGCGAAAGCCGATGACAAGCTCAATCCGTCGGTGCTGGCGGCCTGGGCGCAGGCCAATCAGGCGCAGGCCAAACTCGATAATGCTAACGCGCAAAACATGCCAACCATCTCGCTGGAACCGCAGGTGACGCATTATCTCAATAATCACTACTCCGGCAGCGAATCGCTGGATCGCACCCAATATTCGGCGTTTGTGAAAGTGGAAATGCCGCTCTATCAGGGCGGCGGCATCACCGCCAGCCGGGACGCGGCCGCCAATGCATTGCAGGCCGCCAATGCGGCCGTCAACTCGGCGCGGCTTAAAGCGCGTCAGCAGTTGAGTGAGTCGCAGAACGCGTCGCAAAGCCTGGCGCTCAGCCTGGCGATCATGGGACGGCAACAGACGCTGGGCGAGAAAACCCAGTCGCTCTATCAGGATCAGTATCTGCAACTCGGCACCCGTCCGCTGCTGGACGTGCTCAACGCCGAGCAGGAAGTGTTCCAGACCCGTTTCACATTGCAGCAAACCATCAGCCAGTTACGCTCACTGCAGCTCGATTGCCTCTACAGCACCGGGCATATGCGGTCGGCGTTTGCTTTGAATAATCAGCGGATCCAGTCCGTGGAGATCCAGCCATGACGCAATTACAGATTCCCGACGCACCTGATAGCGCGTCCGGGGGAAACGTGCCCTTACACGGATGGGCCACCGCAATCATCCTGATCGCCAGCCATTATCGCTTGCCCTGTTCGCCGGGCATGATCATGGCCGCTGCCGAATGGCAGGGCAAACAGTCGCGCGATAAAGCGTTACGCCATCTGGCGCGCCAGGCCGGCTTATCGCTGCAATTATATGAAGAGAATAAGTGGGAGATCACCAGCTGGCGCTTGCCGCTGGCGATCGAGCTGGCCGACGGTCAGGTGGGCGTTATTACCCAGTTTGATGGCGACGATGACGTGCGGGTGCATTTTGCCGGTGATGAACAGCCAGCACCAATTGCGCTGGAGACGTTGCTGCCGGAAATCCGCTTTGCCGCCGCGCTGCGTCCGGTTACCGCCGCCAAAGATAGCCGCGTCGATCGCTATCTCGCCACGGTAAAACCGGATTGGCTGCGCCGTCTGGTGCTGCACGATCTGCGGCCGTACGGCTACGTGATGCTCGGATCCTTCCTGATTAACCTGCTGGCGCTGGTCGGCATTATCTTCTCAATGCAGGTGTACGATCGGGTGATTCCGGCGCAGTCCTATCCCACGCTGTATGTGCTGTATATCGGCGTGATCATCTCGGTGGTGTTCACTTATATTCTGCGTGTTGGACGCGATCACGTGACCGATCTGCTGGGCAAGCGTGCCGATATGCGCGTCTCCGATCGGGTATTTGGTCACGCACTGCGGCTGCGTAACAGCGCGGTGCCGCGCTCGACCGGCACCTTTATCTCGCAGTTGCGCGAGCTAGAGGCGATCCGCGAAATGGTTACGTCCACCACGGTCACGTCGATTGTCGATATGCCGTTCTTCCTGCTGTTCATGCTGGTGATGGCGATTATCGCGCCGCAGCTGGCGTGGATTGCGCCGGTGGCGGTGCTGCTGATGATCCTGCCGGGCGTGCTGAGCCAGAAGAAGCTGGCGAAGCTGGCGCAGCAGAACCTGAAAGAGTCGACGCTGCGAAATGCGGTGCTGGTGGAGAGCGTGCAAGGGCTGGAAGATATCAAGCTGATGCAGGCGGAAGATCGCTTCCTGCAACAGTGGAACAGCTACATTCGCATTACCGCGCAATCCGGCGTGGAGATGCGCAAAGTGATGCACTCGCTGATTACCTGGGGCGTGACGGTGCAGGGTTTGGTATACGCCAGCGTGATTGTGATCGGTGCGCCGATGGTAATCAACGGCGATATTACCACCGGTGCGATTGTGGCGGCGTCGCTGCTCTCCTCGCGCATGATTGCGCCGATGGCGACGCTGTGCGGCGTGCTGGCGCGCTGGCAGCAGGTGAAAGCGGCGAAAGGCAGCCTCGATGCGCTGATGAATTTGCCGGTTGAAAACAGCAAAGACGAAACGCGGATCCACACGCCGGTGCTGTTTGGTCACTATCAGTTCACCGACGCAATGTTCCGTTACTACACCGATTCGATGAACATCGCGCTGCGCATTAAAAGCCTGACCATCAAACCGGGCGAGCGTATTGCGGTGCTGGGACGCAACGGTTCGGGTAAATCGACCTTGCTGCAGGCGATGATTGGCGGCATCGATCTGGTCGGCGGTGAACTGCGGCTTGATAACCTCAGCCTGCCGCACATTGATGTGGCCGATGTGCGGCGTAACGTTGGCCTGCTGACGCAAAATGCGCGGCTGTTCCACGGCACGCTGCGCGAGAATCTCACCATGGGCGCGGCGCACGCCACCGATGATGCCATCTTTGGCGCGCTCACCGTCAGCGGCGGCGCAGATTTCATTCGTCGTCTGCCGCTCGGCCTCGACCATCCGATCATGGAAGGCGGCGTTGGGCTTTCCGGCGGACAGCGTCAGTCGCTGCTGCTGGCGCGCATGCTGCTGCGCGATCCCAACATCATCCTGCTGGATGAACCGACGGCGGCGCTCGACGATCACACCGAGAAAGAGTTTATCGAACGTCTCGGTCAGTGGCTCAACGGACGCACCTTGATCGTGGCGACGCACCGTGCGGCGATCCTCGCGCTAGTGGATCGTGTGCTGGTGCTGAAAGAGGGACAACTGGTGATGGACAGCCCGAAAGAGAACGCCTTGCCGGCACCGCGTGCTAACGACAGCATGCCGGAGGCGCAATCATGATCAGACATATACCGGCAAGACTGCGCTTAGTGACGGCGGCAGAAGTGGATTCCTCCGACGATCTGCTCGGCGAGCTGCGATCCGAAACCCATTACACTGGCGCGGTGCGGCTGATCGTCATCAGCACCGCACTGATCCTCGTTACGGTGATCTGGGCCTGGTTTGGCGTGCTGGATGAAGTCTCAACCGGCACCGGCAAAGTGATTCCCAGCTCGCGCGATCAGGTGCTGCAATCGCTGGAGGGCGGCATCCTCACCGAGCTGTATGTGCACGAAGGCGATCAGGTGCAGGCCGGGCAAGTGGTGGCGCGCCTCGATGCCACGCGCTCGCAATCCAACGTCGGCGAAAGTGCGGCACGCTATCGTGCGGCATTGGCTGCCGCCGCGCGTCTCAATGCGGAAGTGAACGATCAGCCGCTGAGTTTCCCGGCAGAGTTGAATAAGTTCCCCGATCTGATGGCGTCAGAAACGCGGCTGTATAAAACCCGCCGCGCACAGCTCACTGATGCGACTGCGCAGTTTAAAGAGTCGCTGGCGCTGGCTAACCGCGAGCTGGCCATCACGCAGCGTCTGGCCAAAACCGGTGCCGCCAGTAGCGTGGAAGTGCTGCGTTTGCAGCGCGATAAATCAGATCTGGAGCTGAAACTCACCGATATGCGTTCGCAATATTACGTGCAGGCGCGTGAGGAGCTGGCGAAAGCCAACGCCGAGGCCGACAGCATGGCGCAAGTGGTGAAAGGGCGTGAAGACACGGTGACGCGACTGACCATCCGTTCGCCGATGCGCGGCATCGTGAAAAACATCAAAGTCTCCACCGTGGGCGGCGTGGTCCCACCGAATGGCGAGCTGATGAACATTGTGCCGATGAACGATCGTCTGCTGATTGAAGCGCGTTTGTCACCGCGCGATATCGCCTTTATCCGTCCCGGCCAGCGGGCGGTGGTGAAGATCTCGGCGTATGACTACGCCATTTATGGCGGCCTGAACGGCGTGGTGGAGAGCATCTCGCCGGATACCATTCAGGATGAGGTGAAACCGGAAATTTACTATTACCGCGTGTTTATCCGCACCGATAACGACTACGTGCAGAATAAAGCCGGTAAGCGCTTCTCCATCAGTCCCGGCATGGTTTCTACCGTGGATATCAAGACCGGTGAGAAGACGGTGATGGATTATCTGATTAAGCCGTTTAACAAAGCGCAAGAGGCGATGCGCGAACGCTGATTGGAACGGTATAATGCGTTAGTTTAAAACCGCTGTTTTCCTCAGGAAACGGCGGTTTTTTATTTGGGTGATTGATGAGGGCACCATGAAGTTTTGGTAACTATTACACGAACCGTTAAATATCAAATCCCACACTTATATAATTAATTACAGCAAGAAATGTCTTGAGTTGGCTTGTTATTAGAGAAAAGGGTTTCCCGAAGTGAACGATAACAAGCCGTTTCTCAAATGCGCTAAGTGCGCTTAACGCTAAGCTGAGCGCTTTGATACGTTACGCACATGAAATTATGAACAAATCAATGTGGTTTTATTTTCGAGCGCGGGAAGACGGACGCGGTACTTTTATTTAATGCGCTGCAATTTGTCACCAAAAAACATCCCGAAATATTGGATTTTCCTCGAGGGGCGGCAGGGTTATTAATGCGCAGAGCCGCAGGCCGAACCTCAATGATGTGCTACGGCACGCTTATGAATATTTGATGATTGCTCCATGTTAATAAAAGAGAATTCCACCTTATCAAAATTTGAAAAAAGATTAGGCGTTGTTTCTTTCGCCAATCTTAAACGGCACCTCGGAAAAGGGATCATTTTTCTCCCAATGACGTTGCTGATTATTTATCTGGCAATATTCAGTCAGCCGCGTTTTGTGAGCGAATCCAAAGTCGCGATTAAACGCTCAGATGATCTTGCCAGCAATAGCGTGAATTTTGGCTTGTTGTTAGGGGCGATTAATCCCAGTTCGGTGGAAGATGCACTTTACTTAAAGGAGTACATCAATTCGCCGGATATGCTGGCAGTGCTAGATAAACAACTTAATTTCCGTCAAACCTTCAGCCAAAGCGGGCTGGATTTCTTGCACCATCTGTCTCCTGATGAAACTGCCGAAAAATTCCTGCGTTATTATCGTGAACGTATCAGCGTAACGTATGACGATAAAGCCGGATTGCTGGCTATTCGCACGCAAGGCTTTACGCCGGACTTTGCCCTTAACTTTAATAAAGCGGTGCTGAAAGAGTCCGAACGCTTCATTAATGAGTTGTCGCACCGTATTGCGCGTGATCAACTGGCCTTTGCGGAAAAGGAGATGGAAAAGTCCCGCTCACGCCTGAATAACAGTAAATCCGAGCTGCTGGCGTATCAGAACAGCAACAATGTGCTGGATCCTGAAGCGCAAGCGTTAGCAGCCAGTTCACTGGTTAACACGCTGATGGGCCAGAAGATCCAGATGGAAGCGGAGCTGCGTACTCTGCTGACCTATCTGCGTGATGACGCTGCGCAAGTTGTCAGCGTACGTAACGCCATTGCCTCGATGCAGGCGCAGATCGATAACGAGAAAGGCAAAATCACCGCGCCGCAGGGCGACAAACTTAACCGCATGGCGGTGGAGTTTGAAGAGATTAGATCGCGTGTCACCTTTGATAATGAGCTTTACAAGCTTGCGCTGACCTCTATCGAAAAAACACGCGTGGAAGCCGCTCGCAAACTGAAAGTGCTTTCGGTGATCAGTTCACCGCAGCAGCCGCAAGAGTCCACTTTCCCCAATATTCCGTATTTGATCGCCTGCTGGTTGCTGGTGTGCTGCTTAATGTTTGGCACCCTGAAACTGATATTGGCGGTGATTGAAGATCATCGGGATTAATGCTGTCGCAGAATGAGTCTGTTATGAAAATTTTAAAATCATTTGTAATGATCGCAGCTTGCTTCACTGCGCAGGCCAATGCGGCCTTAAATATTAACGCTGATGCAAACTTAACCGGTGTTAAAACACAATCTTTGCTCAATTCGGCACCGGTAAATATCAGCAGCAATAACAGCGGATTTGATGATACGCCTGTGCCAGTTGCACCTGTGGTACTTAGCCGTATGTTTGGTGCCCAGCTGTTTAATGGCAATAGCGGAGAGAACGGGGCAAGCGTAGGTTTCAATCCCGGCTATATCCTGAATCCAGGAGATAGCATTCAGGTGCGTTTATGGGGCGCATTTACTTTTGACGGCGCGTTGCAGGTTGATCCCAAAGGCAACATTTTCCTGCCAAATGTGGGGCCGGTAAAAGTCGCTGGCATCAGTAACAGCCAGCTAAACGCGTTAATTACCAGCAAAGTGAAGCAGGTCTACCAAGCCAACGTCAGTGTGTATGCATCGCTATTACAGGCACAGCCTGTGAAAGTCTACGTCACCGGTTTTGTCCACAGCCCGGGTTTATATGGCGGCGTGACGTCGGATTCCCTATTGAACTATTTGATTAAAGCAGGCGGCGTTGATCCTGAACGTGGAAGTTACGTCGATATTGCAGTGAAACGTGGCAATAAAGTGCGATCCAATATCAACCTGTATGATTTTTTGCTTAACGGTAAATTGGGATTATCACAATTTGCCGATGGCGACACCATTGTGGTCGGGCCGCGTCAGCATACGTTCAATGTGCAAGGCGATGTATTCAATAGCTATAACTTTGAATTTCGCAACAGCACTATTCCTGTCACCGAAGCTTTGAGCTGGGCGCGAGTCAAACCGGGTGCGACGCATATTACTATTGTGCGCCAGCAAGGTTTAGCAAAGCGCAGCGAATATTATCCAATTCGCGAGGCGAACGGCCGCTTCCTGCAAGATGGTGACAGACTGATTGTGAGCACCGATCGCTATGCCAGCACGATTCAGGTCCGCGTTGAAGGCGCACACTCAGGTGAACACGCGATGGTACTGCCTTACGGATCCAACATGCAGGCGGTGTTGAAGCAGATTCGACCTAATAGTATGTCGCAGATGAGTGCCATCAAGCTGTATCGTCCCTCCGTGGCCTCCCGCCAGAAAGAGATGATGAACCTGGCGTTGCAGAAGTTAGAGGAAGCCTCGCTTTCTGCGCAATCATCCACCAAGGAAGAGGCTGGCCTCCGCTTCCAGGAAGCGCAATTGGTCAGCCGATTTGTGGCGAAAGCGCGTCAGGTCGTGCCAAAAGGTGAAGTCATTCTGAACGAGAAAAACCTCGCGGCCACCCTGCTGGAAGATGGTGATGTGATTAGCATTCCTCAGAAAACCTCACTGGTGCTGGTACATGGTGAAGTGCTGTTCCCGAATGCAGTGAGCTGGGAGAAAGGCTTACGCGCGAAAGATTACATCGCCAAAAGTGGTGGCTTTACGCAGAAGTCCGGTAATGCGCGCGTCATCGTTATTCGCCAGAACGGCGCAGCCGAAGACGCGGAAGATGTCGGTGCGCTGAATCCAGGTGATGAGTTAATGGTGCTGCCGAAGTATGAATCGAAGAGCATCGAAGTGACGCGTGGCATTTCCACCATCCTGTATCAATTAGCCGTTGCGGCGAAAGTGGTTCTTACGCTGTAAGGGTGCATCGTGATGATTGGTATATTCTCTTCGGGCATCTGGCGAATTCCATTTTTGCGTAATTTCCTGGCCCAGCCGTGCCAGAAATTATCGCTGCAACGGCCTGTCGCCGATGCCGTGACCACCATTGCAGTGTGGGGATATCGTCCCAATACACGTCAGCCAGTGGCGTGGGCGCGTAGTGTAGGAAAATCAGTGCTGCGACTGGAAGATGGCTATATCCGCTCGCTGGATCTTGGCGTTAATGGCGCGCCACCTTTTTCACTGGTGCTGGATAGATTGGGGATCTATTACGATGCTAACCGGCCCAGCGAGTTAGAGAAGATGATCCAGGAAAGAGAAGTTAATCAACGGCTTGCCGATGACGCCAAACGAGCAATGAGCATCATCGTTGAGCAAGATTTATCGAAATATAATCAGGCCCCGGCTTTTATTGCAGGAGCATGTGCAACCAGCAATGTAGTATTAGTTATTGACCAAACGCTAGGTGACATGTCCGTAACCTATGGCAATGCGGGGCCGAATAATTTTGTCCTGATGTTAGAGGCGGCGATGCGGGAAAATCCTGGTGCCGTGGTCTGGATAAAGGTCCATCCGGACGTACTACAAGGCAAGAAGTCGGGATATTACCACTCCTTCCAATCCACGCATCATATACATCTCATGGCTGATGATGTGAGCCCACAATCTCTGTTGCGGCATGTCTCACGTGTCTATGTCATGACTTCGCAGTATGGATTTGAAGCATTGATGGCAGGTAAACCGGTGACGTGCTTTGGCCAACCCTGGTATGCCGGTTGGGGATTGACCGACGATCGCCATCCACAAGCTAAGCAGCTAAGTGAACGGCGTGGCAACGCTACGCTTGAGCAACTGTTTGCGGCGGCCTACTTGCGCTATAGCCGCTATATCCACCCGTTGACCGGCGAGCCCGCAACGCTGTTTGATGTTTTGCATTGGATCCAATTGCAACGCAACTATCAGCTACCACGTATCGGACACCTTTGGGCGCCGGGTTTATCGATGTGGAAATACACCATCCTTAAACCGTTTTTGCGTACCGCTACCAATACGCTGAGTTTTTCAAAAAGTAATAAGCTGGCTACCGCGTGTGTGGTGTGGGGAATTGCTGGCGAGCAGCGTTGGTTGGAAAAAGCGCAAGCCCAACAATTACCTGTTTGGCGGATGGAAGATGGTTTTTTACGCTCTTCGGGCCTGGGTTCAGATCTTATGCCGCCGTTGTCCTTGGTATTGGATAAACGTGGTATTTATTACGATGCCACGCGACCCAGTGATTTAGAGGTGTTGCTCAATGAAAGTGAATTAACCGATGCTCAATGTTCGCGGGCGAGGAAGGTTCATCATCGACTCGTAAATAACAGAATCAGTAAATACAATCTTGGAGTTGATTTTACTTTGCCAGCCGATTCAAAAGGGAAACGTGTATTATTGGTGCCAGGTCAGGTAGAAAATGATGCATCTATTCAGACCAGCACCTTTACAATCTGTACTAATCGGGATTTGTTACGAACCGTACGGGAGCGTAATCCTGCGGCATACATTATTTACAAGCCACATCCAGATGTAGTAGTAGGCAACCGCAAAGGGCATATTACTGATAGAGAAATTAATCAATATGCTGATTATCAGGCGCTGGATGCAGACATTATTCAATGTATTCAGGTTTCCAATGAAGTACATACCATGACATCGCTTTCAGGATTCGAAGCTTTATTGCATGGCAAACGCGTGTACTGCTACGGCATGCCATTCTATGCTGGATGGGGATTAACATATGACGAGCATGATTGTTTCCGCCGTGTGAAACAGTTAGGCCTTTACGATTTAATCTATCAAGCATTAATTGCCTATCCAACTTACATTCATCCGTTACGACTGGATGCTATTTCAGTCGAAGAAGCCATTGAAATTCTCATCAATACACCACGAGCAAATATGGTGATTGATAAAAATTGGCGAGACAGACTTATGCGGATGGGAAAAAAGTTATCAATGTTTATTAAGGTTAAGTTAGCATTTTAAACCATGAGTGAAGCTATTAAAAAGCTGCTAAAAGGAAAGCAGTTCCTGTTGTTGCAAGGCCCAATGGGGCCTTTCTTTAATGACATGGCTTATTGGCTGGAATCATTAGGGCGTAAAGCCGTGAATGTCGTATTCAACGGCGGCGACCGCTTCTATTGCCGTAAACGTAAATACCTCGCGTTCATGCAAACAGAAAAGGAGTTTTCGGCTTGGCTCAACCAAGTTAAGCGGGATTATGAATTTGATACGATTTTATGCTTTGGCGATTGCCGGACGCTACATAAGGTAGCGAAAGGCTGGGCGCATACGCAAGGGGTTAGATTTTTTGTTTTCGAAGAAGGATATCTGCGACCAAATTTTATTACGCTCGAGGAGGGCGGTGTCAATGCCAACTCTTCATTGCCGCGCGATGCTGAGTTCTATCGACAGCTACTGGCGCAGCCAGCAGCAAAAATAGAGGCATGTTATCCATCTAAAATTCGCAAGATGGCGCATGCCAGTTGGTATTACTTCATTAGCTGGTATTATCGACATACTTTTGACCAATATTGTCACCATAAACCATTTTCACCTTGGCGCGAAGCCACATATTGGTTTCGTGCTGGGTGGCGCAAGACATTATATCAATTTAAGCAGAGATATATACTTAATAGATTAACGATTGAGCTAGATCAACGCTATTACCTGGCGATTTTACAGGTTTATAATGACAGCCAAATAGAGCATCATAGCCCTTATAATGATGTGCGGGATTATATCTATGAGGTAATGTGCTCCTTTGCGCAGCATGCACCAGCGGATACTTATCTGGTGATTAAACATCATCCAATGGATTGTGGGCATCGCAATTACGCAGCGCTGATCAATGAGCTCTGCAAGCGTTTAAATATTATAGATAGAGTAGTTTATATTCATGACCTCCCTTTGCGGGAATTAATTTTACATGCTCAAGGTGTGGTTACGATCAACAGCACCGCAGGGATTTTAGCGTTGATGCATGGTAAGCGGATAAAAGTGATGGGAGAGGCATTGTACGACATTCGAGGAGTAACGTTTCAGTCGGGTTTGGATTTTTTTTGGCGGGATCAATTTACTATAGATGATTATTTGTTCAAAAATTTTATGTCACATTTGACCTGCCAGACGCAAGTTAATATCCATTATTACCAATGGAACGTTTTTTCGAGTAAAGTTTGGAGTGAATTAGAAGACGTGCAAAACTTTAAATGAGCTCAATTTCAGCGTTGTTAATTAACGCCATGCTGACACTCAAGCGCAGCATGGTTCGTCAATTGCGGGTTCCCATTGAATATTTACTCTATTTTAGTTTAGTAAGGTTCTGCTGGCAGGAAGTCCATAGGAATGAGTGCGCGCTGCCACCTGACGTTTTCTCTGATTATTTTTGCAGGAATACCAACGGCTAAACTTCCGGGCGGAATGGTTTTTGTCACTAATGCTCTGGAGCCAATTATACTATTCTTTCCAATCGTAATGCCTTTTTGAATTGTGACATTCTCACCCAGCCATACTGAATCCTCAATGACGATACATTTGGCAGGATTTATTCTTTCTCCAGTCATATCATCAATGATTGAATGCCAATCTGTCGTAGACATCGTTATGTCAGAGAAAAGGCAATCCTTGCCTATGATGATTGATGCGCCTTCAGTAGCAACAATAAGTACATGACGATTCATTGCTGTTTGATCTCCGATTTCAATTTTAGATCCAGCACCAATAAAGTAACGTCCGCGAATGTAGGTTTTTTTACCAACTTTCCATACACCGTTACCATTTTCCATATTAATAGATACATTATTTAATATGCATCCTTCGCTGAAAGTAATGCTGGAGTTCTTACCTGATTGGAAATTTAGACTGAAATCACCTAAAACTTTTTCGGGTTTACCTATAACAACATTCCCTGCTGCAATGAAGCTTGCAATCTGTTTCTCATAACTATCATTCATAACAACGTTGTTCCTATTCATTTTAAGTGTTTTTCGATTGCAATCACTATAAAGAAGCTTTGTCATTCTTTTTACGTCATGACTTTACGAGATAAAAAATGATGATAGAAATTCATTCAATCTTTCACTGTAACCATCATGATTAAATTCATTAGAGCTAAAGTCATTCGCACAAAATGAATGTGGGAGATTATTGTCTTTTTTGCCATTAATAAGCGCTCGATAGAAACTGCCTGATGCAGGAGAGCGGATGTTAAAATAAAAACAGATGTCCAGATTCGGCGCGGATTTGCCCAGAATATATTGATGATAAGGAACGAGAAAGGTAGCAACATTTAAGTCATTCTTCGCTCTGAATTTGTTTTTGGAAAATGCAGCGATTTCATGTTGAAACATAGACGCACTTTCTTCAAAAACAGATTTAATCAAAGGTACATACGTATGAGTCAGTGTATTGTCAAATCGAACAGCAAAGTTTGATTCGAAGATATCGTTACAATTCTGACATGCTGATAACGTTGCTGTTGTTCTTTCTTCCCCTGGAGAATATGAAGTACTTTTGTTGCTAACAAATAAACTCGCTATCCCATTTGACTTGAAGAAATGCTCAGGGTTGTTTTTTTGAGCAACAAAGAAGTCATCGTTAAAGTAAATAAAGTGTTCTGATAATCCCTTGATTTTGTGTAGGTAGGCTTCAACTACATGTGAGTTAAATGTGGGCAGATATTGTTGTGGAATGATTTCGGAATGATCAACTAACACCACTCTATCCTTGAGGCTATCTGGAATTAATGGTTTTTGATTGTCAGTGACTATAAATATCCTGTTTACCCACGGTATGTTTTTTTCAATACTGAGTAGAGAGTAATAGAGTTCATTATGGTTACTGAATCTCGATTCTTCAGTTGCATAAAGTGCATATGATATGTCTGCATTGCTGTGCAGCCTTTTTTTTTGCAACCATGCTGAATCATTTGCATCGACCCAAGTGTATACAACATCGATTTTGAAAGCAGGTTTGAAGGAAGCTATTGAATTTTGTAAAGCACTAACAATAATACCTTCTGTTGCATTGATTATATTGTTGTGATTTAAAACCAAAGGGTGTCGTTTTAATAGGTAATCTCTAAAAAAGAGTATTGGTGCTCTTTTTAATTTCCTGAATTTTCTAAGGGAAATAGTTAGCATCTTATTGGGTTTCATTTTTAAAATTAATCCGCCCTGTATTTTTAAGAATGGATTAATTTAATTCTTTTATTTTAATGACTCAATTCCTGCTTCACGGATAAATAGTGTTCGTCACGTGAAACATGAGGAACAATCGTATCTAAAAACATAGCATAATCATCGTTTTTATCATTCATCTTGTTAAATGTTACGGCGAGAGGACATCGTTTCGAACCATGTACAGATTGTATCCAGATGAATTTTTCTTCATATCCTCTATCAAGCAGGGCAAACTGTATGGGTGATTTAATTATACTTTGCTCTCCCTTGGTCATAGTGTTAGAAATGGGTAAGAACTCGAATAAGTAATCATGTGGGTTACTGACAGACTCAAGTATGTTGTTGTAATGACAAAGTTGCATGTTATCAACGCAACAGAATTTTTCAGCGGGTGAAAAATTATAATCAAATTCACAGAAGTGTTCTGCGAATGTGTTTTTTACTCGGTCGATATTTCTTTTTTTATTCTTAATGAAAGTATAAGGAATACCCGCTGGAGATATAAAATCTTTATTCGTTACCTTCTTAAGGAATAGAAAGTTCAAATCTATAAATATAAATAACTCTCGTTTTGGACTGATGTTTCTTATCTTGTTTTTGAAAGCCTCACTGTAGTTTTTAAAAACACTTATGTCACTGTTGTTGCTTATTATACTTTGGCTAATGTATGAGAGACTTTTAAAATTAGTGTACTTAATAATACTACGATATTGATACCTTATTAAGCTTTCTTTGAATTTTATTTTATCACTTACGGTGTCGATGACTATTAAATGAATGTTTAATTTTTCATTATCATATTTTAGTAATGGAGGCTCAGTGATTGTTTCAACCGTTGGCGTTATGTTTACTGCATTAATTATTTCTTTTGATCTTCCACCCAGAATATTCTTAAAAGCATCCTTAACGAAAAGACCGGGGGTATTTAATAATTTTGAAGCTTTAGTCATCATTCACACTCCTTTAATAGCTTATCCATAACTTTAGATATTTCGTATTTTTCAAGATAGGTTTTTCGACTGTTCTCTCCAAGTTGACTGAGTAAGTTCTCATTAGCCATAAGTCTTTCCATGTTCATGGCAAAGTGTTGAGTATCAAAACAGGGAGAAACTAAAGCGTTATATTCATTCACCAGGAAATCTTTAGGACCATAGCCTATATCATAACTAACCACAGGTTTGCTCATGCTAAAGCTTTCAATATAGACCATCCCAAAAGCTTCTTTAGCAGATGTGAGTGCGCAGAATGCACTATTGTAGATCTCTTCATAAACTAATGATGTCGGTGGATGAATGGTAACTTGCGATGTTAAACCTAGCGTTGAAATCTGATTGATAAGGTTTTCTTTTTCATCACCGTCACCAAAAATGTCTAAAATCCAATCTGGGAATTTTTTTGCTATTTTTGCAAAAGATTCTATTAATAAATTGAATTGTTTTAGCTCAACCAAACGACCAAAAGAAACAATTCTTTTCTTCTGGATATCCCTGCCCGATTGTGAAATTAGTGGGAACTTATCTTCGAGTCCATTTGGAATGGGGGTAACCTTACTAATTCCTTGAGCATTGTACTCTTCTTTTTGAAAAGAAGTGAGAGTAAGTACCTTATAGGCTTTAGGGTAGTTTCTTAACAATGTTTTCTGTATTTCTTTAGAGTGTGAGCTAAATTCACGATGTTCTTGAACAATGACTTTATTCGACTTATGGGCATGCTTAATGATATTCACACATAGGCCTGGGAATGTGCCTATAATTGTTGCGTTCTTAATGGTTTTTAAAATGCTTACCAGTTTAAAGTCTGTCAACAAAGATAAGCCATTATAAAGATCTTCTGATTTTTTAAAAATCTTTGAAGAATATTGAGCGAGGTGATTATCCAGCTTTGTGCGGAACTTGCCATTGCTGCGTGCGTCATTGAGATATTCAATACGTACACTGGGATCAAGTTGTAGCTTAGGTGTATCACTGGTGCGCCGCATTGAGATAATGGATACCTGATAGCCAACAGAAACCAGATAATTTGCCTGGTTTATAACTGTTTGTACTGTTCCACCTACGCCATAGATATTATAACAGCAGTAAACAATGTGCTGTTGTTTATCGGCAATCACGTTATCCAGAAATTTATTGGTTTTATTAAAATTTTCATAATCACGGATGACTTTAAGGAAATCCTTTCTGGCTCGATGTTTGATCTTGAAATCAATGCTTTTGTCTGAAAATAGGTCTTCAAGTTCATCAATAGTACGCACGACTGAACCGTTGAATTCATAGGGGGATTTTAAAAAATGACCTCGTTCAAACTTGTAATTATCATAGTCAAATTGTAGGAAAATAACCGGTGTTTTTATCAGGTTAAATTCAAAGGCAATTGATGAGTAATCTGTTATGCATACAGCCGTATCTTTTAATACTGCTGAAAAGTCATCATGCCCGACAAATGAAATAGCTCCATCAAAGAGTTTTTCTATCATTGGTTTAAGATGGAGTATCTTTTCATGCAAATAAAATGCGATGTTTAAATTTCTTTTATTTGCATAATCAATTATTCCTTGGCTGTTTTTAATCTGCTGGACTATGTCTAAAAATGGATTGTCATCGCCAGGTTTTGTCCACTCTTCACGCCACGTAAAAAAGAATAATATGTTTTTTTCATTTTTCTTCTTCATTGGTAGTAGCTCATGTCGCGACAAGCCACTATTGATCACTCTTTTGTCGAGGAAACCAATATTCAGTATGAGTTTCTTTAGCGCCTGTAAATCATCTACCTCAACAGAATTTTTGTTAACGTAATATCGCTGGAGTAGCAAGATATAGAAATCTTCTAGGTTATTCCTTGAAAAAAAGTCATCGTAGTGTGGTATTTTGTATTTGATGGCTAATCTTTTTGTTTGGTTAATATCTTTTTGTGTTTGTAGTGTATTGATAACGATATTTTTCTCTGACTTCAACGAAGTGCTAAAATATCTTATTCTACCGTTGTAGTGACCTTTAAATATGAATATTCTCTTGTAAGAGATGATTCCGTGTTGAAGGTATACGATGGGAGCCCAGCCCTTTTCTAATGGTTTTTTATTAAAAGAGGGGAAAGTATCAAGATATCCGTCATTAAGCAGGAGGTAATCTGCATCATAAAATATCTTATGATGCTTTTTGCTATCCTTAAGTATGATGTTTTTATTAAAAGGTAAAAGTTTTTCTATGTCGACATTCTGTTTGCTATAAATGAAAAAAGTGTTTTTAAATCCTGACTTCATTCTATGCTGAAAATAACAAAAGCCATTATCACGGGCTTGCAGCCCTCCTTTTTCTCCAATGAGTATCAACAAATCTTGATGTTCGATTCCCTTCATTTCTCTTACCTAAAATAGATTGTTGTAAAATGATCAGCGGTGTTATTTATATTGGAATAGTATTTTTGTTATTTTCACTTCTTAAGTAAGCTTCAATAGCATCATTTACCGAGTCATAATAATTGACATAATTATCCCTACCAATGAAAATAGCTGCGTCACAATACTCTTTGAGCGTATTTAAGCTATGCGACACCATCAAAAAACTCGCACTTTTATGTCGTTCCTGGAACATCCTTGAGCATTTTTCTTTAAAGCGCGCATCACCTACCGCGGTGACCTCATCCACAAGATAATAATCAAAATCAAAAGCCATGCTTAAACCAAAACTTAATCTTGATTTCATTCCGGATGAATAAGTTTTGATCGGCATATTGAAGTATTTACCCAATTCAGCAAATGACTCAACAAAATCTATTTTCTCTTTCATCTCACTATGTTTGGCATATAAACGCGCGACGAATTTAACGTTTTCCCTACCGCTAAGACTGCCCTGAAAACCGCCAGTAAGGCCAACCGGCCAGGAAATCGTTTTATTGGTAGTGATTGCGCCGCTATCAGGCCGGTCAATACCACCAATCATGCGCAGTAATGTTGATTTACCTGCGCCATTTCGGCCAACCAACGCCACACTTTTTCCACCTGGCAGAGTGAGATTCAAATCTTTAAACACGAAGTGCCGGCCTGATGAGGTGCGGTACGACTTTGTGAGATTTTCAATCTTAATCATGATGTCAGCATTGCCTCTTCACGGGTGCGATAGATGGCAAGCCCCAAAAATAATGTCGTTAGTGTGAGAATGGCGAGATAAATGAGGCTGACGCCTTCGCTACTATAGCCCGGCATCACTGCTGCTCGGCTGAGTTCCACCACATGCAGGAGGGGATTCCAGAGTAGAAATGGCCAGTAATCTTTCGGCACTGCGTGCAGTGGAAACATTATTCCCGAGATGAAATAGAGCGGTTTAAGGAGAATTGGCAAAAGCTTCTGCGTTTCTGTGTAGGTTTTACCTATCACCATAAAAATGAGTCCAGCGCCACATGAGAAAATAATCAAAAGACTCCATGCACCCACTAATTGCAGTAGATTTGCCACAGAAAAATACTCCCCGGCAGCCCAAACAATCAACATCAGAAATATATAGACAGTTACGTAGATAATCGTCTCTAACATCGCCCTTGCTAAAACAGTATCGATGGGTTTAACCGGACGATAATTAAATAAGCCTTGGTTCGCGTCAATTACTCCAAGTGATCGAGTAGAGATATTAGAAAAAATGAAATAGGGAATGATCCCATTAAGTAAGAATACAGGGAAGGAAATGTCTGGCATTGTCCTATGCATGATGAAGCCAAAAATGGCCATCAATATTAATAAATGGGCTGATGGTTCTAGTATCGCCCAGAGATACCCCAAACGGAACTTACCGAATCTGGTTCTTATCTCTCTAAAAAACAATGCGTTAATCGTGGCGCTTTGTACATTTAATCCACTTCTTGCCATTTAAAACTCACAGTATTCTTGATTAATAGATATGCTACCGCCCTTGGCTTAACAGTTACCAATGCGCTGAGGATAAGATAATAGATAATAAGCAGCCTCGAATGGTCGCGTTGATTTGCCATCTACAGTTAGCTGATTAAATGGGTTGTTATTTGATTTGTATCGTATTTGCTACTTTTCTATCGATGAAATTATTGCCTGCCTTCCTATGAAGATAATTGAGAAAAGGCTCAATTTTCCTTATTCACTTCGCCACAAACATTCGTGATTAAATTATTATCGTTTATGGTTTTAAGCTCTCTCCAGCCGAAATGATTGACCCTGATTTATCTGGAGGCTTACCGCGTCAAAGCATTGATTGCGCCCAACTTCAATCTTCGTAATAATCACGCCCATCTATCCCTTCCTCGTAGTGTTTACGTTGAGGGGATTTTTTTCATCTATACCTAAACAGACCTATCGACTTACGGATCTTAAGAGGACCAGTTATGCATAACACCTTGGGCAATCAGTATGATAACTCATTGGTTTCTAACGCTTTTGGTTTCATGCGCTTCCCCCTCAACTTCCAGCCTTACGACAGTGACGCTGAGTGGGTGATCACCGGTGTTCCTTTCGATGCCGCGACCTCCGGTCGTCCAGGCAGCCGTTTAGGTCCGGGGGCAATCCGCCAGATTTCCACCAACCTGGCGTGGGAAGGCTGTCGCTGGCCGTGGGATTTCGATCTGCGCCAGCGTTTGAACGTGGTGGATTGCGGCGATCTGGTTTATGCCTTTGGCGATTCACAGGATCTCTCTGACAAACTGCAGGCGCACGCCGAGAAACTGCTAGCGAACGGTAAGCGCATGCTGACCTTTGGTGGTGACCACTACGTCACGCTGCCGCTGCTGCGTGCACACGCTAAGCACTTCGGCAAAATGGCGCTGGTGCATTTCGATGCGCACACCGATACCTATTCCAATGGTCCTACTTTCGATCACGGCACCATGTTCTTCACCGCGCCAAAAGAGGGTTTGATCGATCCGCAGCACTCTGTACAGATCGGTATTCGTACCGAGTTCGATAAGAGCTTGGGCTTCAACGTGCTGGATGCCGCGCAGGTCAACGATCGCAGCGTTGATGACATTCTGGCGGAAGTGAAGCGTACCGTTGGCGATCTGCCGGTGTATTTGACCTTTGATATCGATTGTCTGGATCCCGCCCACGCACCGGGCACCGGCACGCCAGTGATTGGCGGCTTGAGCAGCGATAAAGCCACCAAGCTGATTCGCGGTTTGCAGGGCATGAATATCGTCGGTATGGATCTGGTGGAAGTGGCGCCGGGCTACGATCACGCCGATCTGACCTCGCTGGCCGCAGCCACACTGGCGCTGGACATGCTGCACGTGCAGGCGGCAAATAAAGGTTAATCCTTTCTCCTGCGGCTACACTTATTGACGGTTAATTAATCTGCGGAGGCGACTATGGGTTTACTGGACGATTTAGTAGGATCGCTAGGAAACAGCAACGGAAGCGGGCAGGGCAACCAGATGCAACAGCTGATGGCTATCTGGAACTGGGTGCAGGAACAGGGCGGCGTTGAAGTGCTGCTACAGAAGTTTCAACAGGGCGGACTCGGGCAGGTGCTGAATAGCTGGCTTGGCAGCGGCAGTAACATGTCGATTGATGGCGGCGAGATTCAAAATGCGCTTGGCAATGATCAGCTGCAGTCGCTGGCGGATAAGCTCGGCACCGATGTACAGGGTGCGTCCGGTACGCTGGCTGCCTTATTGCCGCAGGTGATTGATAAGCTGTCGCCGCAGGGCCACATTAAGACGTCGAATACTCAGGATTTGGGTGCGATGGTGGATGGATTGTTTAAGCGTTGAAGATTGTTTGCTTTGATCTTTGCTTACTGTCCCCCATCCCGGCCTTCCCCCATGAATGGGGGAAGGAGACGCAGCTAAATGCAGCTTCCTCACTGACATGTGGCAGCATCTTCCTCCCCCATTCATGGGGGAGGACCGAGGAGGGGGACAGCAAGCACGATCTATTTCCCAGCCGCAATACGCTCACGAATATGCTGGGCGCGGGCTTCCGAATCCGGATGCGAGTCAAACATCGAACTCTGTCTTCCTTGCTCCAGTTTCGCTAGCTTCTCAAAGCTGGTCGCTAATCCCATCGGATCGATGCCGCGCTTTTTCAGCAGGTCGAACGAGTAGTCATCGGCTTGTGTTTCCTGAGTTTGCGAGAATTGCGCATTCACCAGCTTTTCGCCCATTTCACCCAATTGTGATTGTGACAGCGAGCCAATTACGCCGCCGACGGAAGCCGCAGCGGTGCGCGTTGCGGTGGTCGTCAGCGCCACCTGCATCGCTTTGCGCGTATGGCCCAGCGCGACGTGGCCCATTTCATGGCCCAGCACACCTTCGACTTCGTTATCGGTCATCATATCCATCAACCCGCTATAGACGCGGATACAACCGTTCGCCATCGCCCAGGCGTTAACGTCTTTGGTCTGATAAACCTTGTAGTTGGCAGGCACGCCGTTGATGTTGTCGCCTAGCGCCGCCGCGATTTTGTTCAGGCGCTGCTGGTATTCACTGTTAGCGGGCGCAACCTGATTGTCTTTATCCATCTGCGCACAGGATTGATCGCTCAATTCTTTCACCTGCGTATCGTTCAGCGCATAGGCCTGATAAGCCTGCGCACCCGATTGTAGCAGCGCGTTGTTATCAAACCCTTCGCAGCCGCTCAGCAGCGAAGCCATTCCCAGAGCAACAATCGTGGCTCTCATTTTCATATCGGCATCCTTTGGGTAACAAGGTAAAGAAAACAAACACCTGAAACTGGCCCAGATGTTTAAACGCTTAGGTTATAGCTCGCATGTTGTTCAATGACTAGCAGACAAGCCCGGAAATGCAAACGGTTACCCGTGATTTAGCACCCAGATGCATGTACTTTTGTCCTGATTTTCATGTACATTGATGTGCGACTTTTTTCTCGCTTCGCCTTATAACTGATTAATTACAATAAGTTAAGCGTGGCGGAGCATTAATCCGACCTGGAGTAGAAGATGCCCTCTCGTAAAGAGCTTGCCAACGCCATTCGCGCGTTAAGTATGGATGCAGTACAGAAAGCCAATTCGGGACATCCGGGTGCCCCAATGGGCATGGCGGACATTGCCGAAGTGCTGTGGCGTGACTTCCTGAACCATAACCCTACTAACCCGCTGTGGGCAGACCGCGACCGCTTTGTGCTGTCGAACGGTCACGGCTCAATGCTGATTTACAGCCTGCTGCACCTCACTGGCTACGATCTGCCAATGAGCGAGTTGCAGAACTTCCGTCAGCTGCACTCTAAAACTCCAGGCCACCCGGAATACGGCTACACCGCAGGCGTTGAAACCACCACCGGCCCGCTGGGTCAGGGCATCGCTAACGCAGTGGGTTTTGCCATTGCCGAGCGCACGCTGGCGGCGCAGTTCAACCGTCCGGGTCATGACATCGTAGACCATAACACCTACGTGTTTATGGGCGACGGCTGCATGATGGAAGGCATCTCACACGAAGTCTGCTCCATCGCCGGCACCCTGAAGCTGGGCAAACTGGTCGCCTTCTACGATGACAACGGCATCTCCATCGACGGTCACGTTGACGGCTGGTTCACCGACGACACCGCCAAACGCTTCGAAGCCTACGGCTGGCACGTGGTGCGCGGCGTGGACGGTCACGATGCGGACGCGATTAAAAAAGCGGTGGAAGAAGCCAAAGCGGTTTCCGACAAGCCTTCGCTGCTGATGTGCAAAACCGTGATTGGCTTCGGTTCGCCGAATAAAGCCGGTACGCACGACTCGCACGGCGCGCCGCTGGGTGCCGATGAAATCGCGCTGACCCGCAAGCAGCTCGGCTGGAACCACGGTCCGTTTGAAATCCCTTCAGACATCTACGCGCAGTGGGATGCCAAAGAAGCCGGCCAGGCGAAAGAGTCGGCGTGGGACCAGAAGTTTGCCGCCTACGCCGCCGCGCATCCGGAGCTGGCTGCCGAGTTCAAACGTCGCGTGAACAATGAGCTGCCGGC
The DNA here is from genome assembly GCF_002858935.1 of Pantoea endophytica. Taxonomy (GTDB): domain Bacteria; phylum Pseudomonadota; class Gammaproteobacteria; order Enterobacterales; family Enterobacteriaceae; genus Pantoea; species Pantoea leporis. The sequence goes on from NZ_PJRT01000007.1 coordinate 183,545, forward strand.
GAACTGGGCCAGCGAGTCGCAGAAGTTCATCGAGCAGCTGCAGGCCAGTCCGGCGAAAATCGCCAGCCGTAAAGCCTCGCAGAACGCCATCGAAGCCTTCGGCAAAATCCTGCCGGAATATCTGGGCGGCTCCGCTGACCTCGCGCCGAGCAACCTCACCATTTGGTCCGGCTCGAAGCCAATCAACGAAGACGCGGCGGGCAACTACATCCATTACGGCGTGCGCGAGTTCGGTATGACCGCCATCGCCAACGGTATCGCGCTGCACGGCGGCTTCCTGCCGTACACCGCCACCTTCCTGATGTTCGTCGAGTATGCGCGCAACGCCGCACGTATGGCCGCGCTGATGAAGATCCGTCAGATCATGGTGTACACCCACGACTCAATTGGTCTGGGCGAAGATGGCCCGACGCACCAGCCGGTTGAGCAGATGGCCAGCCTGCGCGTGACGCCAAACATGAGCCTGTGGCGCCCGTGCGACCAGGTTGAGTCAGCGGTAGCGTGGAAGTACGCTATCGAGCGCGTTGACGGCCCGTCGGCGCTGATCTTCTCGCGTCAGAACCTGGCGCAGCAGGATCGTAGCGCTGAGCAGCTGGCTAACGTGGCGCGCGGCGGTTACGTGCTGAAGGACAGCGAAGGTACGCCGGAGCTGATCCTGATCGCCACCGGTTCGGAAGTGGAGCTGGCGGTGGCGGCGTTTGATCAGCTGACGGCGGAAGGCCGCAAGGTGCGCGTGGTGTCTATGCCATCCACCGACGCCTTCGACAAGCAGGACGCGGCGTACCGTGAATCCGTGCTGCCAAAAGCGGTTGCCGCACGCGTGGCGATTGAAGCGGGTATCGCGGATTACTGGTTCAAATACACCGGCCTGAACGGCGCGATCGTCGGTATGACCACCTTCGGTGAGTCAGCGCCTGCGGATCAGCTGTTCAAAGAGTTTGGTTTTACGGTTGAGAACGTGGTGAAAACGGCGAAATCGATTCTGTAACTTTGCGCAGTAAATTGCGCCGCTACCGGTTAAGCACAGCCTGTAGCGGCGCGATTCATCGCGAGCACCTGCAATGCAGGCGTATCTAACCTGAAACGGTTCAATTATTCCTGCAGTAATAATCCGCCAGTGCAAAATTTGTGACGTAGATCCAATATTCAGCCACTCACTTGATCGCAATCATTCCCGTTATTCCTCTCTTGCATTACTCTAGCTGAACCGTTTCAGTTGTGAGCGAAATCGTGCATCTCACTCATGTGGGTAAGCAATAATTCCCTGTACAAACCGGTGTGAAACGCTCAGGCTAATCGGCACGTTTTTTCGGGTGTGGTTGAAGGTAGAGATGACCGTTCGCGTAGCAATAAATGGTTTTGGTCGTATCGGGCGTAATGTGTTGCGTGCCCTGTATGAAACCGGTCGCCGGGCTGAGATCACCGTGGTCGCCATTAACGAGCTGGCAGACGCCGCCGGCATGGCGCATCTGCTGAAGTACGACACCAGCCACGGCCGTTTTGCCTTTGATGTGCGCCAGGAGCGCGATCAGCTGTTTGTCGGTGACGACACCATTCGCATCCTGCATCTGGCTGAAATAGATGTGCTGCCGTGGCGCGAACTGAATGTGGATATCGTGCTGGATTGTACCGGGGTGTACGGTAGCCGCGCTGATGGCGAAGCCCATTTGGCGGCGGGTGCGAAAAAAGTGTTGTTCTCGCATCCGGGCGGCAACGATCTCGATGCCACAGTCGTGTTCGGTGTTAACGAACAAGCTCTTAAACAAACTGACCGCATTGTCTCCAACGCATCCTGCACCACCAACTGCATTATTCCGGTGATCAAGTTGCTGGATGACGCCTTTGGCATTGAGTCGGGCACCGTGACCACCATTCACTCGGCGATGCACGATCAGCAGGTGATCGACGCCTATCACAGCGATCTGCGTCGTACCCGCGCCGCCAGCCAATCGATCATTCCGGTAGATACGCGTCTCGCTGCTGGCATTACCCGTATTTTTCCGAAATTTAACGATCGCTTTGAGGCGATTGCCGTGCGCGTGCCCACCATCAACGTGACAGCCATTGATCTGAGCGTGTCGGTGCGCGAAGCGGTGAAGGCGTGTGAGGTCAACGCGTTGCTGCAAAACGCGTCAGAAGGGGCGTTTCGTGGTATAGTTGACTATACGGAATTACCGTTAGTCTCAGTAGATTTTAACCATGATCCGCACAGTGCCATAGTCGATGGCACGCAAACGCGGGTCAGTGGTCATCACCTTATCAAAACGCTGGTTTGGTGTGACAACGAATGGGGCTTTGCTAACCGCATGATCGACACCACGTTAGCAATGGCCGCAAGCGGTTTCAGGTAAGACGCGGACTGCGTCTGGCAAAACTTATGAGAATCAACGAGAGGGTTCACCATGTCTGTAATTAAGATGACCGATCTGGATCTTGCTGGTAAACGCGTTCTGATCCGTGCCGATCTCAACGTGCCAGTGAAAGAAGGGAAAGTGACGTCGGATGCACGTATTCGTGCTTCTCTGCCTACCATCGAAGCGGCGTTGAAACAGGGCGCGAAAGTGATGGTTACCTCTCACCTGGGTCGTCCGACCGAAGGTGAATACAACGAAGAGTTTTCCCTGCTGCCGGTTGTTAACTACCTGAAAGATAAACTGAACGGCACCAACGTTACCCTGGCAAAAGATTACCTCGACGGCGTTGAAGTCGGCGCGGGCGAATTGGTTGTGCTGGAAAACGTGCGCTTTAATAAAGGTGAGAAAAAAGACGAAGAAGGGCTGTCGAAGAAATATGCCGCACTGTGCGACGTGTTCGTGATGGATGCCTTCGGTACCGCGCACCGCGCACAGGCTTCTACCCACGGCGTGGGCAAATTTGCCCCAATCGCATGTGCCGGTCCGCTGCTGTCAGCTGAGCTGGAAGCGCTGGGCAAAGTGATGAGTAATCCAGAGCGTCCGCTGGTTGCTGTGGTTGGCGGTTCTAAAGTGTCGACCAAATTTGATGTGCTGCAGTCGCTGGTGAAGATTGCTGACACCGTGATTGTCGGCGGCGGTATCGCGAATACCTTCGTTGCTATCGATAACAACGTCGGTAAATCACTGTACGAGCCAGACTTCGTCGAAGCAGCAAAAGGTCTGCGTGATCAGTTTGGTATCCCGGTTCCTACTGATTCTCGCGTAGGCACGGAATTCTCTGAAACTGCCCCGGCAACCGTGAAAAAGGTTTCCGAAGTGGCGGATAACGAAGAGATTATGGACTTCGGCGACGAAACCGCACAGGCGATGGCCGCGATTCTTAAAGGCGCGAAAACCATTCTGTGGAACGGTCCGGTTGGCGTGTTTGAGTTCCCGAACTTCCGTAAAGGTACCGAAATCGTGGCAAATGCTATCGCCGATAGCGATGCATTCTCGGTGGCAGGCGGCGGCGATACGCTGGCTGCAATCGATCTGTTCGGTATCGAAGATAAGATCTCTTACATCTCTACCGGCGGCGGCGCATTCCTCGAGTTCGTGGAAGGTAAAAAACTGCCAGCAGTTGCTATGCTGGAAGAGCGCGCGAAGCAGTAACTCTTTGGGGGCGACGCTTGGGCGTCGCCTGAAGGCTAGCCCTTTATGGGGCAAACAAATCGCAATCCCTTCGGGGATGAACGGTAACGAAACGGGACACAAACATGTCTAAAATTTTTGATTTCGTAAAACCCGGCGTTGTCACTGGTGACGACGTTCAGAAAATTTTCCAGGTAGCGAAAGAGAACAAATTCGCTCTGCCAGCAGTTAACTGCGTCGGCACGGATTCTATTAACGCGGTATTGGAAGCTGCGGCCAAAGTGAAAGCGCCGGTCATCGTTCAGTTCTCCAATGGTGGTGCTGCCTTCATCGCCGGTAAAGGTTTCAAAACCGACAAGCCGCAGGGCGCGGCTATCTTCGGCGCTATCGCGGGTGCATACCATGTGCATCTGATGGCTGAACAGTACGGCGTGCCAGTAATTCTGCATACCGACCACTGTGCCAAGAAACTGCTGCCGTGGATCGACGGTCTGCTGGACGCGGGTGAAGAGCACTTCAAGAAAACCGGTAAGCCGCTGTTCTCTTCTCACATGATCGACCTGTCTGAAGAGTCTCTGGAAGAGAACATCGAAATCTCTTCTAAGTATCTGGCGCGCATGGCCAAACTGGATATGACCCTGGAAATCGAACTGGGTTGTACCGGTGGCGAAGAAGACGGCGTGGACAACAGCCACATGGACGCTTCTGCGCTGTACACTCAGCCAGAAGACGTTGATTACGCTTACACCGAGCTGAGCAAAATCAGCCCACGTTTCACCATCGCTGCTTCATTCGGCAACGTGCACGGCGTGTACAAGCCAGGCAACGTGAAACTGACGCCGACCATCCTGCGTGATTCTCAGGAATACGTGACTAAAAAACACAACTTGCCGCATAACGCGCTGAACTTTGTGTTCCACGGTGGTTCAGGTTCTTCTGCTGCAGAAATCGAAGAGTCTATCGGCTACGGCGTGATCAAGATGAACATCGATACCGACACCCAATGGGCAACGTGGGACGGTATTCTGCAGTACTACAAAAAGAACGAAGACTATTTGCAAGGCCAGTTGGGTAACCCAAATGGTTCAGATAGCCCGAACAAGAAATATTACGATCCACGCGTGTGGCTGCGTTCTGCTCAGGCTTCAATGGTTGTTCGCCTGGAGCAGGCTTTCAAAGAGCTTAACGCTGTCGACGTACTGTAATTTTCGGTACAGTACAAAAAAGGCCCGCAAGGGCCTTTTTTTATGCGTCTCATTCAGAAAATCCCACGAATTCAGGCCATTTTTGGCGCTTCGCCTTATTTTTGTTTACCCTTGTATTCGGAGTGTCGGAGTCAATCTGGCAGTTTATGGCAATTTCCCGCGGGAAACTCAACAACAGGGCTAACAAATGGAAGATTTACATGTCGTTGATGGCATTAATAGTGCTGGTGGATGGCTGATACGTAATCAGGCGTTGATCCTGAGCTATGCGGTCAATATTGTGGCGGCGATTATTACCATCATCATTGGTATGTTCATTGCGCGCATCGTCTCCAATGCGATTAACCGCGTTCTGCTGGCGCGTCATATTGATGCCACTGTGGCAGATTTCCTTTCTGCAATGGTGCGCTACGGAATTATCGCTTTTACCGTCATTGCTGCACTGGGACGCGTTGGCGTACAAACCGCCTCTGTGATTGCCGTGCTGGGTGCTGCTGGCTTGGCTGTGGGTTTGGCGCTGCAAGGTTCGCTGTCCAACCTGGCTGCTGGCGTGCTGTTGGTGACCTTCCGCCCGTTCAAAACCGGTGAGTTTGTCGATCTCGGCGGCGTGATGGGTACCGTACAGAACGTGCAGATTTTCTCCACTACGCTGAAAAGCGCTGATGGCAAAATCGTGGTGGTACCCAACGGTAAAATTATCGCCGGCAATATCGTTAACTATTCACGTGAACCGATCCGTCGCAACGAGTTCATTATTGGTGTGGCTTACGATGCGGATGTCGATCAGGTTATTAGCCTGTTGCGTGAAGTGGTTGATGCGGACGAGCGCGTACTGCAAGACCTCGGCGTACAGATCGGCCTAAATGAACTGGCGGCTTCATCGCTCAACTTTGTGGTGCGTTGCTGGAGTAAAAGCAGCGATCTGCAAAACGTCTATTGGGATCTGATGAAGAACTTCAAACGTACGCTGGACGCGAACGGCATCGGCATTCCTTACCCGCAGATGGATGTGCATCTGCATCAGGTGAAGAGCGAGCAACAACAGCCTGCACGCAGCGAATAATAGAGAAGGGCACCTGCGGGTGCCTTTTTTATTACTCATGCTAATAGCCTATTAAATATTTCAATTTCCTCTAATATCTTCGCGTCACTATACTGCACCGCATCTCCCCAGTTATTAAGGTTATTTCCGTGTTATCTGTTTATTTACAAGGGCTTGCCCTTGGTGCTGCGCTGATTTTGCCGTTAGGCCCGCAAAATGCTTTTGTGATGAATCAGGGCATTAAGCGCCATTACCACCTGATGACCGCATCGCTGTGTACCCTTAGCGATATTGCGCTGATCTGTGGTGGGATTTTTGGCGGCAGCGCGTTGCTGAATCAATCGCCTCTCTTACTGATGCTGATCACTTGGGCGGGCGTGGCGTTTTTGCTGTGGTACGGTTGGGGCGCGCTGCGCGCTGCATCGCAAGGTGATGTGTCGCTGGCATCTGATGCGGAGATAAAGCAAGGTCGCTGGCGCATCATCGCTACTATTCTGGCGGTGACCTGGCTCAATCCGCACGTCTATCTCGACACCTTTGTGGTGCTCGGCAGCCTCGGTAGCCAGCTTCCGTCTGAAGAAGCGCGTCGTTGGTTTGCATTTGGCACCGTGAGTGCCTCAATTATCTGGTTCTTCGGCCTGGCGCTGCTGGCCGCGTGGCTGTCGCCGCGGCTGCGCACCGTGCGGGCGCAGCGCATTATCAATTTGCTGGTCGGCGGCGTGATGTGGTTTATCGCCATTCAGCTGGCGCGTCAGGGCATTGCTGCACTCTAATGCAGATGTAATCCGTACAGTGCGGGCAGCGCGCCCGCACTGGCGAGCAACTCCAGTCGAATCTGGCTAAAAATCACGCCTTCTGGCACCGCGTGATGACACAGCGAGTGATGATTTTCCGTCACGTCTGCCAAAAGCATCTCATCCAGCCATACGCGATAATGTGTGGTGCAGTGCGGCGTCACAGCCTGTGCGTGGCCCATTTGCACCGTTTCCATCGCATGGTCGAAGTCGTTGTCAAACAGCAAGGTAATGTGTTTCGCCTGCTGCGGTTCATTCCAATGCCAGCTGACGTTGGGATGCGTGTCATCCTGCGCCGGCACCCAGCAGTTAGTGTGCTGTTCCGGGCGCAGCTTGCCGTTGAGCAGATAGTCGCCGTGCCAAAGCTGCAGCGGCGTTTCCAGCGCAAAGGCCAGCAGGATTTGCTGTGGAGCCCGGCGCGGCAGCCAGAAATCAAACTCATCAACGCCGTAATCGCCATCGTTAATCTGGCGTGTGCGTTTCGCCACGCGCGGATTGAGACTGTTGAACACCATCATCACGCCCGGCAAACGCTGGCTGGTTAATGCAACCTCAATCGCAGCGTTCTCCTCAAAGGCGATAAATACATAGCGATCGCATTCGGCGCGATAATCAAAGCTCAGTCGATAAGTGCCTTGCTCAGTAACCGTGATACTTTGCGTGCTCAGTTGGCAGTCGCCGCAGGTATTGGCCGGATTAGTGCTGGTGAGCAGCGATACCTCTAATTTCTGCGCGTTGGCGGCACGCAGCTGCACGCTGATTGCCGGCAAGCGTTCGCCCGCTTTGAGCGGCAGCAGCAACGCACAGCGAGATTGCAGCGGCTGCCAACCGGCATCGGCGGGCAGGGCGCGCAACTCTAAGGTGCTGCTCACCGTGACATGCGCCTCGCGCGCTGGGTTGGCCAACGGATGTCGCGGGATAAACGCACCCTGACGCAGCAGATGCTGCTGCAGCTGCCCAACGCGCTCAGGCTGCGCCAGTTCGGCGGGCGTGATCTGCTGTTGCTGGCACAGCGCCGCCGCGCGGCCCACCACTTCGCCCAGCACGCCGCAGGTGCACATGACGCGTGCGCTGCCAAAGGCGACGTGCGTAGCGGAGATCAGTCGGCCGGTGAGCAGCAGATTGTCCAGCGACTGGCTGTAGAGCGCGCGGAAGGGAATGGTGTAAGTCCCTTTGCTGTGGAACTGACGACAGCCATCGTGTTCGCTGTAGACGCCGTCGGCCGGATGCAGATCAATCGACCAGCCGCCATATGCCACTGCATCGTAGTGGTCGCGTTGTTCGATGATGTCCTGCTGGCACAGCATCGTCTCGCCGAGAAAACGCCGGCTCTCGCGCTTGCCGGGAATCAGGCCAACCCATTCGATGGTGAGGTTATCGGCATCGGGAAATTCACCGGAGTTTTTGATGTAATCCCACACGCCCCAGACAATTTTCCATAGTTCCCACTTGATGGTTTCGCTCTCATGCACGGTATCGAGCCGTCCGCCCCATTCCAGCCACCATAAATCGCAGCCGTTCAGCTCTGAACTTAGCCGTTTATAGCGCGGAATGGCGGTGATCTCTTTTAGTGCGAAAGAGGGCGCAACGAAGCGTACCGGTTGTGCCGTGCGCTTGGTGTAGAAGTAAATGGAATGACCGAGCTTGTGGCCGAAATTCTCGCCCGGCGCCATCTTCTCGCCAAACTCCTCCACGGATTCCGCGCCCACGCGATGCGCCGCACCGGCCAGATAGCCCAATACGCCATCGCCGCTGGCATCGATAAATTGTGTAGCCGAAACCCGATAACGCGTTTGATTAATGGCGTTAAACGCCTGCACTGACAGCAAACGGCGGCCAGATTTTTCGATATCGGTCACCACCGTATTGAGCAGCAAAGTCAGGCCGGGCTGCGCCTGTACGATGTCCAGCAGCACCATATCGAACAGTACCGGATTGCCCTCTTTATTGCGCCACAGGTTCTCCTCCATGATCTCGCCCATGATGCCGCCTTCGCGCGCCCAGCGATTGTTATTGCCCATGTGTGAGGTCGCACCGTTGGCCCACAAGCGCACTTCGCTGGAAGCGTTACCGCCCAGCACCGGGCGATCCTGAATCAGCACCACATCCAGGCCATCGCGTGCGGCGGCCAGCGCGGCACACACGCCCGCCAGTCCACCGCCGACGATCAGTAACTCCGCTTGTAGTCGTTGTTGCGGAAAGTGGCGCTCATTTTGCGTAGAGAAAGTCTGCATCATTTCATTCCTCTGACTCTAAGGCTAAGATTGGAGTTTGCCCGCCGCAGGTGATCTATGTCTTCTCAACCGAACCAAAGCCTGATTGACGGTATTCGCTGTCTGCAATATCTGGTGTCCAGTGACAAGGCCGTGGGTTGCCGTGAACTGGCGCGCCAGATGGGGATGAACAGCACGCGTGTGAATCGATTGCTGATGACCATGGCGTCGATTGGACTGACGACGCAGGATGAGCATCGACGCTATCTGCCTGGCCCCGGTATTCACGCGCTGGCGGCACAGGCGATTCGCGGATCTTCGCTGTTCGCGCAGGCGTTGCCGCAGCTGGAACGCCACGCGCCGCGCGATATCGTGGTGGCGCTGGGCGTGTTGTGGGAGGATCAGGTGATCTACATCTGGCACTCGGAACCCGGTGAACGCATTAACGCCAGCCAGGCGCTGGCCGGTTTCCGCATGCTGCCCGCGTGGCAATCGGTGATTGGCGTGTCGTTGCTGGCGGCGGAAAGTGACGAGGCGCTGCGCCCGCGTTTTAGCGAAGAACAGTGGCTGCAAATCGCGCCGCTGCTGGCTCGTAAGCGTGCTGAGGGTTACCTGATCTGGCACCGCGATGATGGCGAAATCAGTATGGCGCAGCCGATTGATCACAATCGCGCGGCATTGGCGTTCGCCAAAATCTGGCAGGACGATGAGGCGCACCTCGCGCAGCGCCTGCAACAGTTGCAATCGCTGGCGCAAACCGTGTTCACCCCGCGCTAACATGATCGATTTTCCCGACAATAAACAGGTAACTGCAGATGCCAATCGCGGCCAGCACGGCAATAAATGCCAGGGCTGGCGCGAAGTTATCGCCGTCTATTAACGCACCAATGGCAATCGGTACCACGATGGATGACAGCGCACCGGTAAAGTTAAATACCCCGCCCGCCAGACCAATCAAGTGGCGCGGCGCCAGCGCCGTGACAAACACCCAGGTAATGGTCGCCAGGCCGTTGCCGAAGAACGCCAGCGACATAAACAGAATAATCAGCGTGGAATCGTCGGTGTAATTGGCACCAAGGATAAACAGCGTCAGGAACAGGCCGAGAATCACCGGTAGCTTGCGCGCCACGCTAGCGGAGATACCGCGACGTATCATGCGATCTGAGGCAAATCCGGCCAGCAGCACGCCGCAGAAGGCGGCGAAGTAGGGCACCGAAGCAACGTAGCCGCTTTTGATGAAGCCCATGTGACGATACTCCACCAGATACGTCGGGAACCAGGTGAGGAAGAACCAGAAGGTGGCGGAAATTGTGAACTGGCCAATGTAGATGCCGACCAATTTACGACTGCGGAACATCTGCGCCAAATCGCCCCAGCGCGCTATGGGCTGCTGCGAATTTTGTCGACTCTCCAGCAGCGCACCGTTGTCACGCAAATAGCTGAGCTCAGCTTTTGACACGCCTTGATGCTGATTCGGCTCGCGGTAGAGCCAATACCACACCAGCGCCCAAATCATCCCCGCAAGTCCGGTGATCAAAAACAGTCCGCGCCAGCCAAAAGCATCCTGCAGATGAAACAGCAGCGGCGTCATACACGCCAGGCCGACAAACTGCGCTGAGGAGTAAATGCCGATGGCACTGGCGCGCTCTTGCTCCGGGAACCAGCTAGAGATCACCCGGTTGTTGGAGGGCATCACCGGCGCTTCAAAAGCACCGACGCCGAGCCGCAGACCAAATAGCGCGCCAAAGCTGTTGGCAAGCGCGTGCAGCGCGGTGATCAGCGACCAGGCAAATAAACCGACGCCATAAACCACGCGCGCGCCAAGGCGATCGATGAGGAAGCCGCCGGGGATCTGTAGCGCAGCGTAGATCCAGCCAAAGGCGGAAAAGATCAATCCCATCTCCATGGGCGAGAAGCGCAATTCGCCAGCCATTGCCGTAGCGGCAACCGACAGGTTAGTGCGATCCATATAGTTGATAATGATGTTAATAAACACCAGACCGAGCATCAGAAAGCGCGTACGTCCCGCGCGAGCGCTGGCAACGGTTTGGCTAAGTGGCTGTTCTGTCATTGGCAACTCTCCCGAACTCAGGGGTGTTTCTTTAATAGAAACGAATAAGTGTTTTATTGGCGAATCCGTACAGCTAAATTTGCGATCGCGGCTACGTTAAAAAGGAGATTGCTCGAACTTTTGAGCCGTTTACTAATCAGATAAGCACACATGTTAATGTGTTTTGGGTTTAGCCATAATGGCGACCTGCAAATTGAATCCCTCAAGGAGGACTTTCGTGAAACTGAAAGCACTGGCGCTGGCCGCCGTAATGAGCACGGGCGCACTGTCCGGTTTAGTTCAGGCAGGCGAATTGCCAAATGGACCGCATGTGGTGACTTCTGGACAGGCAAGCGTTGATGCCACGCCAGATCTCGCGACGCTCGCGATTGTGGTGAATGTTTCGTCGAAAGACGCGGCAGAAGCGAAGAAACAAGCTGATGATCGCGTGGCGCAATATTTCGATTTCCTGCAAAAGAACGGTATCGAGAAAAAAGATATTGATGCGGCAAACCTCAGCACGCAGCCAGAGTACGATTACACCAAAGAAGGTAAGTCGGTACTGAAAGGCTATCGTGCCGAGCGTCAGGTACAGGTAACGCTGCGCCAGCTGGACAAACTCAACGAGCTGTTGGATGGCGCGTTAAAATCTGGCCTGAATGAAATTCGTTCGGTCGAGTTAGGTGTGGCGAATCCGGACAGCTACAAAGAGAAGGCGCGTAAAGTGGCCATCGCTAATGCTACGCAGCAGGCTAACGCGCTGGCAGAAGGGTTTAACGCTAAGTTAGGTTCGGTTTACAGCATCCGCTATCACGTTGCGAACTATCAACCGATGCCGATGGCGCGCATGTATAAGGCCGCCGCAGTACAAGCTGATACCACCGCGCAGCAAACTTACGAGCAGCAGAGCATTCACTTTGACGATCAGGTGGATGTCGTCTTTGAAATCAAACCAAACACGCCGTAAGGTTTGATATCAGGTCGCCATGAAGGGCGACCTGATCTTTACGCGGGCAACACATCCTGACGCAGCACGCGATGTCCGTGCGCAATCAGCGCGTCGGTCACGCTGCGCATTAAACGACTTTCCGGCGCAAACCGGTGCCAGTACAGCATACGACGCTGATACAGGCCTGGCGTCAAATCCACCAGTTCACCTTGCGCTAACTCGCGCTCAATCTGCAGATGCGGAATCATACAGCACACCGAACCCTGACGCGCCAGCTGCACAAAGGCTTCTGACGAGTTAACGATGTGGCAAGGCACGCTGCCCGGCGACAGGTCAAAGTTCTGCTGTAAAAACGCCTGATGCATATCGTCCAGATGATCAAATGCCACCGCCGGCGCTTTCAGCAGCGCAGAGCGTGTTACGCCGTTCGGGAAATAGCGAGCAGCAAAATCAGGTGAGGCGCAGAACAGATAATCGAGCGCACCCAGTTGATCCACCAGACAGCTTGGCAGCGGCTGCGGCTGAATACTCACCGCGCCGACCACTTCACCGCGACGTAGGCGTTCCTGCGTGCGGGTTTCATCTTCCACCTGCAAATTCAGGCGCACTGGGGAATCGGCCAGCACGTCTTTCAGCGCGGGCAGCAGCCAGGTGGCCAGGCTGTCGGCGTTGACCGCCAGCGACAGCAACAGCGGCGTGGTTCCACCGTTATCATCACCCAGCCACTCCTCTTCCAGCAGTTCAACCTGATGCAACAACGCCAGTAACTTTTGTCCCTGCTCGGTCGGACGCGGCGGCACGGTGCGCACCAGCAGCGGCTGACCAAATAAATTTTCCAGCTGTTTAATACGCTGCGAAACCGCCGATTGGGTAATGCAGAGTTTTTGTGCCGCACGCTCAAAGCCGCGCTCGCGAATCACAGCATCCAGCGCCTGAAGCGTTCGATAATCCGGGCGTTTCATTGTTGTTCTCTCTCGTTCAGGGTGGACATTACTATGCCATAAAACTGTCAAATTGTGCTGCGGCGCATTTTTGCGGGCTGGCTTCCAAAGCGTTAAATCGGCTGTCTAACTGTCGCGCTTTTTTACAGCGCCTTGTTTTATACTACGCGCACTTCGATGTCGCACAGGTTTTAAACATACCATGACCCAGGATGAACTGAAAAAAGCGGTAGGTTGGGCAGCCCTGCAGTACGTAGAGCCCGGCACCATTGTCGGCGTAGGCACGGGATCGACGGCAGCGCATTTTATTGATGCACTCAGCACCATGAAGAATCAGATTGAAGGTGCGGTTTCCAGCTCGGAAGCCTCAACGGAGAAACTGAAAGCGCTGGGCATTCACATCTTCGATCTCAACGAAATTGATGAACTGTCGGTGTACGTTGATGGCGCCGATGAGATCAATCCGCAGATGCAGATGATCAAAGGCGGTGGCGCAGCGCTGACGCGTGAGAAAATCGTTGCGGCGGTGGCGAAGAAATTTGTCTGCATTGCCGATGCATCGAAAGAAGTTGATGTGCTGGGCCATTTCCCGCTGCCGGTTGAAGTGATTCCGATGGCGCGTTCGTATGTGGCGCGTGAACTGGTCAAACTCGGCGGCTTGCCGGAGTATCGCCAGAACGTCATTACCGACAACGGCAACATTATTCTCGACGTGCATAATCTGCGTATTCTCGATCCCATTAAGCTGGAAAAAACCATTAATGCGCTGCCGGGCGTAGTGACCGTTGGCCTGTTTGCGGGACGTGGTGCGGACGTCGCACTGATTGGTACCGCAGAAGGCGTGAAAACCATCGTAAAATGATCTGTCCGGCGCGCGTAATGCGCCGGTTATTTCCATCCGCAAAACATCTTTTCTCACCAGGCTGAAATTTGGTGACTTATGTCACAAAAGATTCATCAGCAGTAAGTTCGTACTTCGTCCATTAAGGATGTCACGATTTTGTACGGCATTGTGCTGTCTCCGCGTGGGCGCGTGCTGGCTCCCAGGCAATCGTTTGTATTGCTGCGCACGAAATTTTTGATATTTTGACAGAAGGCTACCTTATGGTAGTCCTCATTGAATTCTGAATAGGGTCGGGAAATGGCAAAGGTATCACTGGAAAAAGACAAGATTAAGTTCCTGCTGGTGGAAGGCGTTCACCAGAGTGCGCTGGAAAACCTGCGTGCAGCAGGCTACACCAACATCGAGTTTCACAAAGGGGCGCTGGATGCGGAGTCGCTGAAATCCTCCATCCGCGATGCGCACTTCATTGGTATCCGTTCCCGTACCCAACTGACTGAAGAGATCTTTGCTGCCGCAGAAAAGCTGGTAGCAGTCGGCTGCTTCTGTATCGGTACCAACCAGGTTGATCTCGGTGCAGCGGCGAAACGCGGTGTGCCGGTGTTCAACGCGCCGTTCTCCAACACCCGTTCTGTTGCAGAGCTGGTGATTGGCGAAATGCTGCTGATGCTGCGTGGCATTCCGGAAGCCAACGCCAAAGCGCACCGTGGCATCTGGAATAAAGTCGCCAACGGTTCGTTTGAAGCTCGCGGCAAGAAACTGGGCATCATCGGTTACGGCCACATCGGTATGCAGCTGGGTGTACTGGCAGAAAGCCTCGGTATGCACGTGTTCTTCTACGATATCGAAAGCAAGCTGCCGCTGGGTAACGCCACTCAGGTGCGTCATCTCTCCGATCTGCTCAACATGAGCGACGTGGTCAGCCTGCACGTTCCTGAAACGCCATCCACTCAGAACATGATTGGCGCGGAAGAGCTGGCGCTGATGAAGCCGGGTGCGCTGCTGATCAACGCCGCGCGCGGTACCGTGATCGATATTCCGGCGCTGTGTGATGCCTTGGCGAATAAACATCTGTCCGGTGCCGCTATCGACGTCTTCCCGGTCGAGCCTGCGACTAACAGCGATCCGTTTAACTCACCGCTGTGCGAGTTCGATAACGTGATCCTGACGCCGCACATTGGTGGTTCAACGCAGGAAGCGCAGGAAAACATCGGTATCGAAGTGGCTGGCAAGCTGGCGAAATACTCCGACAACGGTTCTACGCTGTCTGCGGTTAACTTCCCGGAAGTCTCACTGCCGATGCATGCGGCAAGTGCTAGCCGTCTGCTGCACATCCATGAAAACCGTCCGGGTGTGCTGACCGCCATTAACCAGATTTTTGCCGAGCAGGGCATCAACATCGCCGCGCAGTATCTGCAAACCACGCCGATTATGGGCTACGTGGTGATCGATATTGATGCTGAGCAGGATGCAGCGGATAAAGCGCTGCAGGCGATGAAGGCGATTCCGGGCACCATCCGCGCCCGTCTGCTGTACTGATTAAACAGGGCGCCATTGGCGCCCTTTGTTTTTCCTGCTCACGCTTCCCACTGCCACAGTTTCGATGGCGTCAGTATCGCGGGGAGCGGCACATCCCAGGCGGCAACCGGCAATGCTTCTACGCGCTGACAATCATGTGCGATGCCCACCGGAAGAAAACCATGCTGCTGCCAGTTTTGCAGCGTGCGATCGTAGAATCCGCCACCCATTCCCAAACGTTGGCCAGCATAGTCAAACGCCACCAGCGGCACCAGCATCACATCCAGCTGATCCAACGTGGCCAGTTGCGTGATATCCAGCGGCGGTTCCGGGATGTGAAGTTTATTTGGCGCGAGTGGCGTTTCTGGCGTGTAACGGATAAACAGCAGATTGCCCGGCGAGAAGGGATGAAGCACCGGTAAATAAACCTGCTTTTTTTGCTGCCAAAGTTTGGCGATCAGTGGGCGGGTGTTGATCTCTCCATCGACAGATAAAAACAGCGCAATGCGTTGGGCATTAGCGATCGGCGCAATGTTGATGGCGTGTTCAGCCAACTGATCGGCGGCTTGTTCCTGTTGCTCAGACGTGAGATTACGGCGCAAATGGCGCACATGCTGACGGATGTCTTGACGGTCGAGAAGGGAGGGCGCTGGCATGATATCTATATCCCCGGAATAATCGCTTCTTAAAAGCGATTATATCATGCGAACCGGGGAAACAGACTTGCTACTAAATGGAGATCTCCGAGATGCCGCCGCAGGCTGTAACCCTTGAACCCTTGGTTCAAGGTGAACATGCCGTCACAACTATTAGGCTTCTCGGACGGACCGAGCATGCGCACAAATTGTGGAGCGTCACATTCTGTTGGTATGAAATATCGGCTCAGGGGACTGGCCCGCTTGCAAACATCTCAGAGAAAATTTACTTCACCGTCACTCTAACATGAGGACCATGAAGCTTTATTCAAAATTAGGGCCCTGGCGGTCAGTTATGCGACCTTGCTCTACTAACGCTTGTTCAATGGTCTGCTGCAGCATGCGGATACGTTGTTCCATGTTTGCTGCATAGTCGCGCGTCTTACCTTTCTCTTGTGCCAACTCGTGGCAGATGTTTAACGCGGCGATGAACACCAGTTGCTCTGTATTGGTGACTCTAGTGCGAACTTTTAAATCTTGCAACCGTTGATTGAGATCCTCTGCGGCCAGATTCAGCGCATCTTGCTGTTCAGGCGGGCAATTCACTCTTAACGAACGACCAAAAATTTGAATATCTACTGGTTGTGCAGACATGCCACCATCCTAACTGATTACTTCGATCGCATCTCCCTTACCGGTCAATGGGTTGGGAGGTGCGAAACTATATATACCCGAGTTATAAGTTACAACCCCTTTTCTGGAAACCCAGAGGCACCTGGTGGTAGCATAACACGAACTTATTCTGCCAACGACGACCAAAGCTTATGTCTTTACAGAACGCAACGCCGAGTTACAACGCGCTGGCCGCGGCCCTTTCACAGCAGGGCGTGGGCATGACGCCAGCCGAAATGCATGGTCTCCTTTCCGGGATTCTATGCGGCGGCAATCAGGATACCAGCTGGAAAACCATGGTTCACGATCTCACCAACGAAGGCATGGCGTTTTCGCAGAGCCTGTCTCAGCCGCTGCAGGCGCTGCATGAAAGCCTGGCGACCACGCTGGAAGACGAAGGTTTTATGTTCCAGCTGATGTTGCCGGAAGACGATGACATCACGGTATTCGATCGCGCGGATGCGCTGGCCGGTTGGGTAAACCACTTCCTGCTCGGTTTGGGTGTCACGCAGCCGAAGCTGGAGAAAGTGACCGGCGAAACTGGCGAAGCGATTGACGATCTGCGCACCATCGCACAACTTGGCTATGACGAAGATGAAGATCAGGAAGAGCTGGAGCAGTCACTCGAAGAGGTGATTGAGTACGTGCGCGTTGCCGCTCTGCTGTGCCACGACACCTTCACGCGTCCCCATCAGCCAACGGCACCAGAAGTACAGAAACCTACGCTACATTAAGCGCGTCAATGCGGGTGCGTTGTGGCCCGTCTTCAACAGGGAGTGCAAACATGATTACCTTGGATACGTTTCAACAACGTCGTCAGGCGCTGATTGCCCGCATGGCGCCAGGCAGTGCGGCGTTAATTTTTGCTGCACCTGAAGTGACGCGCAGCAACGACACCGAATACAGCTTTCGTCAAAACAGCGACTTCTGGTACTTCACCGGTTTTAATGAACCGCAGGCGCTGCTGGTCTTAATCAAAAGTGATGATAAGCACAATCACAGCGTGCTGTTCAATCGCGTGCGTGACCTGACGGCCGAAATCTGGTTTGGTCGCCGCCTTGGCCAGGATGCCGCACCGGCGAAACTGGGTGTCGATCGCGCTTTGCCGTGGGATGACATCGGCGAGCAGTTGCATCAACTGCTTAACGGCCTGGATGTGGTTTACCACGCGCAGGGCGAATACGCAGAAGCCGATCAGCTGGTGTTCAGCGCGCTGGACAAACTGCGTCGCGGCTTCCGTCAAAACCTTAGCGCGCCCGACACAGTTACCGACTGGCGTCCGTGGGTGCACGACATGCGCCTGTTCAAAAGCGCAGAAGAGATTGAGATTCTGCGCCGCGCCGGAAAAATCAGCGCGCTGGCGCACACGCGAGCGATGCAAGCCTGTCGTCCGGGCATGTTCGAATATCAGCTGGAAGGCGAAATTCATCACGAATTCAATCGCCACGGCGCGCGTTTCCCCTCGTACAACACCATTGTCGGTTCGGGCGAAAACGGCTGTATTCTGCACTACACCGAAAACGAATCGGAAATGCGCGATGGCGACTTAGTGCTGATTGACGCAGGCTGTGAATTCCACGGCTACGCGGGCGATATCACCCGCACCTTCCCGGTCAACGGCACCTTCAGCGAGCCGCAGCGCGCCATCTACGACATCGTGCTGGCTTCGCTCTACAAAGCGTTGTCGATGTTCCGTCCGGGCATCAGCATCCATGACGTTAACGACGAGGTGGTGCGCATAATGATTACCGGCCTGGTCGATCTCGGCATTCTGGATGGCAACATCGATACGCTGTTTGAAGAGCAGGCGCATCGTCCGTTCTTCATGCACGGTTTGAGTCACTGGCTGGGGCTGGATGTGCACGATGTCGGCCATTATGGCACGCCAAGCCGCGACCGCGTGCTAGAGCCGGGCATGGTGCTGACGGTTGAGCCTGGCTTGTATATCGCGCCAGATGCCAAAGTACCGCCACAATATCGCGGCATTGGCATTCGCATCGAAGATGACATCGTTATCACCGCCGACGGCAACGAAAATCTCACCGACAGCGTAGTCAAAGACGCTGACGCGATTGAAGCCTTGATGGCGGCGGCACGTCACGCATGAGCATTTTGATTGCCGGCGGCGGCATGACCGGTGCGACTTTGGCGCTGGCGATTTCACATCTGACGCAAGGCCAACTGCCGGTTACCCTGATTGAGCGCAGCCAGCCCGACAGCCGCGCGCATCCCGGTTTCGATGGACGCGCGATTGCCCTGGCGGCTGGCACCTGTCAGCAGTTAGCGGATATCGATCTGTGGCGCTCGCTGGCCGATTGCGCCACGCCCATCACCGATATTCACGTTTCCGATCGCGGTCATACCGGCTTTGTTTCGCTTAAAGCGCAAGATCATCAGTTGCCTGCGCTCGGTCAGGTGGTTGAACTGTTTGATGTCGGCCAGCGGCTGTTTCAACGCCTGCAAAAAGCGTCAGGCGTCACGCTGCGCTGCCCGGATCATGTAACTTCGGTAGCGCGTACGGCGGATAATGTGCAGGTGATGTTGAACAGCGGCGAACAGTTGGCAGGCGCATTACTGGTGGCCGCTGACGGTTCGCGTTCACCTTTAGGCGCGTCCTGCGGTATCACCTGGCAGCGCGATGATTATCAGCAGCTGGCGGTTATCGCCAACGTGTCGACGCAGTTGCCGCATCAGGGCCGCGCCTTTGAGCGCTTTACCGAATACGGCCCGCTGGCGCTGTTGCCGATGTCCGGCAACCGCATGTCGCTGGTGTGGTGCCACCCGCTTGAGGCGCAAGCAACGATTAAGCAGTGGGATGATGCGACCTTCCTGCAAGAACTGCAGCGCGCATTCGGCTGGCGTCTGGGGCGCTTCACGCATACCGGTCAACGCGAGCATTATCCGCTGGCGCTGCAAACCGCTGAACGTCAGGTGACACATCGTCTGGCGCTGGTGGGCAACGCGGCGCAAACGCTGCATCCCATTGCCGGACAAGGCTTCAACCTGGGTCTGCGCGACGTGATGTCGCTGGCGGAAACGCTGGCAGGCGCATATCGTCAGCAGCAAGATCCCGGCAGTTTCGCGGTATTACAGCATTTTGCCGCGCGACGTCAGCCCGATCGTGCCGCCACTGTTGGCGTCACTGACGGTTTAGTCCGACTGTTTGCTAACCGCTATGCGCCGTTGGTAGCAGGACGAAATCTTGGGCTGGTGGCGATGGACCATCTGCCTTGGCTACGAAATCCACTTGCCGCGCGCACGCTCGGCTGGGTTAAGCGTTAAGCACGAATTAAGGGGCAGCAATGCAAACTTTTGATGTGGCAATTGCCGGAGGCGGCATGGTGGGTTTGGCCGTCGCCTGCGGACTTCAAGGCAGCGGCTTACGCGTTGCCGTGCTGGAAAAAGCACCCGAGCCACAGTTTGATCCGGCGGCCAATGCGTCGATTCGCGTCTCCGCCATCAACGCTGCCAGTGAACGTTTGCTGCAAAAGCTCGATGTCTGGTCGAGCATCCTGGCGCTGCGCGCCAGCGCCTATCACGGCATGGAAGTGTGGGATCAGGACAGCTTTGGCTCAATCAGCTTTGATGACGAGCAGCAGGGTTTATCGCATCTTGGCCATATTATTGAAAACGAAGTGATCCATAGCGCGTTGTGGCAGCGTGCCAGTCAGAGCAGCGATATTACGCTGTTTGCCCCGGCGCAGCTGCAGCAAGTGGCGTTTGGCGACAACGAAGCCTTCATTACGTTGCAGGATGGCAGCATGATGAGCGCACGTTTGCTGGTGGCGGCCGACGGCGCCAATTCGTGGCTGCGCGATAAAGCGGATATCCCGCTGACTTTCTGGGATTACGAGCATCACGCGCTGGTGGCGAACATCCGCACCGATATGCCGCATGATGCGATTGCGCGTCAGGTGTTTCACGGCGACGGTATTCTGGCGTTCCTGCCGATGCAGGATCCACACTTATGCTCGATCGTCTGGTCGCTCGCGCCACAGGAAGCGGCACGCTTGCAATCGATGCCGGAAGCGCTATTTAATCAGCAGCTGTCGGTGGCGTTTGATATGCGGCTTGGCTTGTGTCAGGTCGAGAGTGAACGTAAAACCTTCCCGTTGACGGCACGTTATGCGCGTAACTTTGCCGCGCACCGTTTGGCGCTGGTCGGCGATGCCGCCCACACCATCCATCCGCTGGCCGGGCAGGGCGTAAATCTCGGCTTTATGGATGCGGCTGAATTAATTGGTGAAATTCGGCGATTGCATCAGGAAGGCAAAGACATTGGCCAGCATCTCTATCTGCGTCGCTATGAGCGCAGCCGCAAGCACAGTGCGGCGATGATGCTGGCGGGGATGCAGGGTTTCCGCGAGCTGTTTGCTGGCACCCATCCCGCGAAAAAGCTGCTGCGTGATGTTGGCCTCAAGCTCGCCGACACGTTACCTGGCGTTAAACCGCTGATGCTGAAACAGGCGATGGGGCTTAACGATCTACCCAGATGGATACGCTAATCATTTCAGCTGACGGCGCCCAATTGGGCGCCGTTTTTCTTTCCTGCACCCCAATGATGCAGCGATGCACCGCGATCGCGCCTCGTTTGATTTATTCTAATTTGACGCCGTAATTCGCATTAGATTAATTCATGTCATAGCCCTGCGTATGCCGGACCATTTCTTAATCCTGTGGCGTGTATTCCCTCAATTTGCTGCATGAAAGTAATTTAGTCGTATTTTGTGCGAGGCTAATCACAATAATGCAGTGATTTATGCTGGGCGTTGTTCGATGATTTGATGAAAGGTGGTAGTGTTTCGCCCTCGTTTTCCTCATGGTTAATTGCCACATTAGGTGATAACTTCAGCACAAAGAGAACGTTTGCGTCAGCCTCATTAGGCGACGCAGGCGCGTCACACTCACTTGTCTTCACAGGATGGTTATGACTCAGCAAACGCCTCTATTCGAACAGCATCAGGCAAGCGGTGCACGCATGGTGGACTTCCACGGTTGGATGATGCCGCTGCATTACGGCTCGCAAATGGATGAGCATCACGCGGTGCGTAACGATGCCGGCATGTTTGATGTTTCCCACATGACCATCGTCGATCTGCACGGCGCACGTACCCGCGAATTCCTGCGCTATCTGCTGGCAAACGATGTCGCCAAGCTCACCCAGCCGGGCAAAGCCCTGTATACCGGCATGTTGAATGCCTCTGCTGGCGTCATTGATGATTTGATTGTTTACTTTATGAGCGAAGATTTCTTCCGTCTGGTGGTGAACTCCGCTACGAGAGAGAAAGATTTAGCCTGGATTAAACAGCATGCGCAGCCGTTTGGCGTTGAGCTGACCGAACGTGACGATTTGGCGCTGATTGCGGTGCAAGGTCCAAACGCGCAGCAGAAAGCACAAACGCTGTTGAGCGCCGCTCAGCGTGATGCCGTTGCCGGCATGAAACCCTTCTTTGGCGTGCAGGCCGAAAACCTGTTTATCGCTACCACCGGCTACACCGGCGAAGCGGGTTATGAGATTGCCATGCCAGCGACTGAAGCCGCCGCTTTCTGGCAGCAGCTGTTGGCCGCAGGCGTTAAACCGGCTGGACTCGGTGCGCGTGACACGCTGCGTCTGGAAGCGGGCATGAACCTGTACGGTCAGGAGATGGATGAGGGCGTTTCGCCGCTCGCCGCCAATATGGGCTGGACCATCAGTTGGGAACCTGCCGATCGCGATTTCATTGGCCGTGATGCTCTGCAAGCGCAGCGCGAGCACGGCCCCGAACAGCTGGTTGGCCTGGTGATGACCGAAAAAGGGGTGCTGCGTAACGGGTTAACGGTGCGCTTCACCGATCAACAAGGTCAGCCGCAGCAAGGTATTATTACCAGTGGTTCCTTCTCACCAACCCTGGGTTACAGCATCGCGCTGGCGCGTGTGCCAGCCGGCATTGGTGAGCAGGCGATTGTGGAAATCCGCAACCGTGAAATGCCAGTGAAAGTCACCAAACCGATTTTTGTTCGCGCCGGTAAGCCGGTTGCCCAGTAATTTTTTTTCAGGAGAAATGGCCAATGAGCAATGTGCCAAATGAATTGAAATACCGCGATAGCCACGAATGGGTCCGTAAAGAAGCCGACGGCACCTTCACTGTGGGTATCACCGAACACGCACAGGAACTGCTGGGCGATATGGTGTTTGTCGATCTGCCAGACGTCGGTG
This sequence comes from Pantoea endophytica, assembly GCF_002858935.1. GTDB lineage: Bacteria > Pseudomonadota > Gammaproteobacteria > Enterobacterales > Enterobacteriaceae > Pantoea > Pantoea leporis. The sequence goes on from NZ_PJRT01000007.1 coordinate 206,146, forward strand.
CCACCTTCTCGGCCGGTGATGACTGCGCCGTTGCGGAGTCGGTAAAAGCGGCTTCAGACATCTACGCGCCACTGAGCGGTGAGATTGTGGCGGTGAACGACAATCTGGGCGATTCGCCAGAGCTGGTCAACAGCGCGCCGTACGCCGATGGTTGGCTGTTCCGCATCAAAGCCAGCGACGAATCAGAACTCGACGCGATGCTTGATGCCGATGCCTATAAAGCCGCAATCGACGAGTAACCGGTAGTGGCAGAAGGTGGCGCGCTGCGTCACCTTCTTTTTTATCTGCCTGATTTAACGCCATTTTTGTAACCCAGCCCGATTCAGGATTTACTGCAAATGACCCAGACTCTCAGCCAGCTTGAACACAACGGTGCTTTCATTGAGCGCCACATCGGTCCTACGCCGGAACAACAGGCCTTAATGCTGGAAGCGATTGGTGCCAGTTCGCTCTCCTCATTGATCAGTTCTATTGTGCCTGCCGACATCCAACTGCCAGGCCCGCCTGCAGTAGGCATTGCGGCGACCGAGCAGCAAGCGCTGGCAGAGCTGAAAGCCATTGCCAGTCAGAACCAACGCTATAAATCCTGGATCGGCATGGGCTACAGCGCGGTGATCACGCCGCCCGTCATCCTGCGCAATATGCTGGAAAATCCAGGCTGGTACACCGCGTATACGCCGTATCAGCCAGAAGTGTCGCAGGGCCGCCTTGAGGCGCTGCTTAACTTCCAAACTCTGACGCTGGATCTGACCGGTCTGGACATCGCATCCGCATCACTGCTGGACGAAGCGACCGCTGCTGCCGAAGCAATGGCGATGGCCAGGCGCGTTAGCAAACTGAAAACCGCCACCAAATTCTTCATCGCCGATGACATCCATCCACAGACGCTGGATGTGGTGCGCACCCGCGCAGAAACCTTTGGTTTTGAACTGATTATTGATCGTGCTGACAAGGCGCTGGATCACGATGATCTGTTCGGCGTGTTGCTGCAACAGGTGGGTACGCACGGTGAAGTGCACGATTACCGCTCACTGATTGCCGAGCTGAAAAGCCGCAAAGTGGTGGTGAGCGTCGCCGCAGATTTCATGGCGCTGGTGCAGCTAGAGGCGCCAGGCAAGCAGGGCGCAGATATCGTCTTTGGTTCTGCCCAGCGTTTCGGCGTGCCGATGGGTTACGGCGGACCACACGCCGCGTTCTTCGCCAGCCGCGACGAGCACAAACGCTCGATGCCTGGTCGCATTATTGGTGTATCGCGCGATGCCGCCGGGAACACCGCGCTGCGTATGGCGATGCAAACCCGCGAGCAACATATTCGTCGTGAGAAAGCCAACTCCAACATCTGTACATCGCAGGTGCTGCTGGCGAATATCGCCGGTCTCTACGCGGTGTATCACGGTCCGGTTGGCCTGAAACGCATTGCCTCACGTATTCACCGTCTGACCAGCATTCTGGCCGCGGGCCTGCAAAACGGTGGCCTGAAGCTGCGCCACAACAGCTGGTTCGATACGCTGACGGTTGAAGTGGCCGATAAAGCGGCGGTGCTGAACCGCGCGCAGAGCTTCGGCGTCAACCTGCGCAGCGATATCCACAATGCGGTTGGCATTACGCTGGATGAAACCACCGCCCGTGAAGATGTGCTGGCGCTGTTCGCCATTCTGCTGGGCGATGCGCACGGTCAGGACATTGATGCGCTGGATGCCGCTGTTGCTGCGGAAAACAGTGCGATTCCGGCTGGTCAGGTGCGTGAAAGCGCCTTCCTGACGCACCCGGTATTCAATCGTCATCACAGCGAAACTGAGATGATGCGCTACATGCACAGCCTTGAGAAAAAGGATCTGGCGCTGAACCAGGCGATGATCCCACTCGGTTCGTGCACCATGAAACTTAACGCCGCGGCGGAGATGATTCCAATCACCTGGCCGGAATTTGCCGAACTGCATCCATTCTGCCCGGCTGAGCAGGCGTCGGGTTATCTGCAGATGATTGGCCAGTTATCGCAATGGCTGGTGCAGTTGACCGGCTACGATGCGCTGTGCATGCAGCCCAACTCAGGTGCGCAGGGCGAATACGCCGGCCTGCTGGCGATTCGTCGTTACCACGAAAGTCGTAACGAAGGCGGCCGTAATGTTTGCCTGATCCCGAGCTCGGCGCACGGCACCAATCCGGCATCGGCGCAGATGGCGGGCATGTCAGTTGTGGTGGTGGCGTGTGATAAACAAGGCAACATAGATCTTGGCGATCTGCGTGAGAAAGCCTCGCAGGTGGGTGAGCAGCTGTCGTGCATCATGGTGACCTATCCGTCAACACACGGCGTTTATGAAGAAACCATCCGCGAGGTGTGCCAGATCGTGCATCAGCACGGCGGCCAGGTGTATCTCGACGGCGCCAACATGAATGCGCAGGTCGGTATCACCACGCCAGGTTATATCGGCGCGGATGTATCGCACCTTAACCTGCACAAAACCTTCTGTATCCCGCACGGCGGTGGCGGTCCGGGTATGGGGCCAATCGGTGTGAAAGCGCATCTGGCACCGTTCGTGCCGGGTCACAGCGTGGTGCAAATTGATGGCGTGCTGACACAGCAGGGCGCGGTATCTGCCGCACCGTTTGGTAGCGCATCGATTCTGCCAATCAGCTGGATGTATATCCGTATGATGGGCGCAGAAGGTCTGAAGCAAGCGAGTTCGGTGGCGATCCTGAACGCCAACTACATTGCCAGCCGTCTGCAATCGGCCTATCCGATTCTGTATGCCGGCCGCGATGGCCGCGTGGCGCACGAATGTATTCTCGACATTCGTCCGCTGAAAGAGCAGACCGGTATCAGCGAGCTGGATATTGCTAAGCGTCTGATAGATTACGGTTTCCACGCACCAACGATGTCATTCCCGGTTGCGGGTACGCTGATGGTTGAACCCACGGAATCGGAAAGCAAAATCGAGCTGGATCGCTTTATCGATGCGATGCTGGCTATTCGCATGGAAATCGATCGCGTTGCCGATGGCGAATGGCCGCTAGAAGATAACCCGCTGGTGAACGCACCGCACACGCAGACAGAAATCGTTGGCGACTGGGCGCATCCGTATACCCGTGAGCTGGCCGTATTCCCGGCCGGTAGCGCCAACAAATACTGGCCGACGGTGAAACGTCTGGATGATGTATTTGGCGATCGCAATGTCTTCTGTTCGTGTGTACCAATGAGCGAATACCAATAATTTAGCCGTCATACTTTGAGCCACAGCGGCGTTGGCTGCGCTCATTCACCCCGGTCACTTACTGATGTAAGCTCCCGGGGATGAACGAACTTGCCGCCTTGCTGTATCTCAAATTATTTAGGCTAAAGTTGCGGGTGATATTTATGAAAGGGCCGATTGTTCGGCCCTTTTTTGTGGAGGCAAAAATGGATCTGGCTTTGATTACTGGCGGTAGCCGCGGCATTGGACGCGCAACCGCACTATCGCTGGCGCAGGCGGGTTATCGCGTGGCGATCAACTATCGTCAGCGAGCAGCCGAAGCGGCAAGCGTGGTGGCAGAGATTAAAGCGCAGGGCGGCAGTGCGTTTGCGCTGCAGGCCGATATTGGCGATGAAGCGCAGGTCATACGTATGTTTGCCGAATTGGATCAGCAAAAGGGCGCGCTGCGAGTGCTGGTGAATAATGCCGGTATTTTGTTTACCCAATGTCGGGTGGAAGATCTGGATGCCGAACGTATTCAGCGCGTGTTCGCCACCAATGTCACCGGCACGTTCATCTGCTGTCGTGAGGCGGTAAAACGCATGGGCACGCATCATGGCGGCAAAGGGGGCGCCATCGTCAATGTGTCATCCGCTGCGTCACGTCTCGGTGCGCCAGGCGAATATGTGGATTACGCCGCCTCAAAAGGGGCGATGGATACGCTGACTAAAGGGCTGTCGCTGGAAGTGGCATCGCAAGGCATTCGCGTCAACAGCGTGCGTCCTGGCCTTATTTATACCGACATGCACGCCGATGGCGGCGAGCCGGGTCGGGTCGATCGCCTGGCGAGCGCATTGCCAATGGGACGCGGCGGCCAGGCAGAAGAGATTGCTGCAGCAATTGTCTGGCTAGCGAGCGATGCCGCGTCATACGTGACGGGCACCTTTATCGATGCGGCTGGCGGACGATAATCACCAAGCCGGTATCAATACCGACCCCATAAAACAGTATCCGTGCGGAGTGTCGCCTCGCATGGCGACCGATTCATTCAAACCCTCGCCTGTCACACCCACTCACAGATTTATTTTAGCGTACATGTGTACTCTGAAAATTATCCCGGTTACTCTGGTTGCTCAGAAATAGCACACTCGCTTTTTCCGTTGTTCAGGAATCCCCTCATGGTACAAACCCCAGTTCTTGCCCAGGGCTACTCATTGGCCGAAGAGATCGCCAATAGTATCAGCCACGGAATCGGCTGCATTTTCGGCATCATCGGCCTGGTGTTGATGTTGACACAAGCCGTTGAATCCCAAGCTAACGTTACCGCGATCACCAGTTACAGCCTGTACGGCGGCAGCATCATTCTGCTCTATCTCGCCTCAACGCTGTATCACGCCATTCCCCATCAAAAAGCCAAATACTGGCTGAAGAAATTTGACCACTGCGCCATTTATCTGTTGATTGCTGGCACTTATACGCCGTTCTTGCTGGTGGGGCTCAATTCGCCGCTGGCACAGGGCTTAATGGTGGTGATCTGGAGCCTGGCGCTGGCCGGTATTCTGTTTAAAATCGCCTTTGCCCACCGCTTTGAAGCGCTGTCGCTGGTGACCTATCTCGGTATGGGATGGTTGTCGCTGGTGGTGATTTATCAGCTGGCGATCAAACTGTCGCCGGGCGGGATTTGGCTGCTGGCTGCCGGTGGCATTGTCTATTCGCTAGGAGTGATATTCTACGTCTCGCGCCGTATTCCTTACAGTCACGCCATCTGGCACGGTTTTGTGCTCGGCGGCAGCGTATTGCACTTCTGCGCGATTTATTTTTACGTGATGTAAGCTCAATCCAGGTCGCCGAAAATGGCGACCTTACGTGTTTAGTACGGACCCGGCCCGCAATTATTCGGTTAATGAATACGGCAGCGGCTGAATGGTCAATTTGCCACTTTCGTCGCCTTCCACGCGCAGTACGCTATCCGGCTCCAAATCATTATTCATCACCACCTGCACCCAAACGCTGCCGTCATCCAGCTGCACACCGCTCAATACGGTGCCGGTGCGACGCCATTTATCGCCCATCTGCAGCTCCATCGAACCGCCAACCTCCGGCACTTTGCTGGCTTTACCTGCCAGCCAATAGAGTGCGCGTTTGTTCGCACCGCGGAATTTGGCGCGTGCCACCATCTCCTGGCCGGTGTAACACCCTTTTTTGAAGCTGATGGCATCCAGCGCCTGTAGGTTAGTGGCTTGTGGAATCAACTGCGCGCTGGTGGCGCTTTCAATCACCGGAATGCCGGCTTCGATATCCAGCGCCAGCCATTGCAGGCTGTCGTTGAACTGCGCTTCTCCCGCCAGTTTCTCTTTCAACGCATTCGCCTGTTCTGGCGTGGTCACCAGCAGGAAACGTTCGGCTGGCTGATCAAACCACAAAAGCGTGCTCTCACCTTGCTGTACTACCGGCGTTTCGGCATCCGGCAGTGTGCTGAATACGCCTGCCAGCGCGGCGCGCGCCTGGAAACCGGCAACGCCGAGCAGCACCGCTTCATCGTCAGCCACGATGGTGACTTTGGCGAACACCGCGTATTTCTTCAGTTCGGTAAGCTGCTGCTCACGCAGGTTGCGACGCACCACGTAAGCGTAACCTTCGCTGCGATGGAACAGACGAATGTTGCTCCACATTTTGCCTTTGGCATCGCAGTGCGCGGCGGGACGATGCTGCGTCTCGCCCATCGCCGCGACATCCAGCGTCAACTGACCTTGCAGATAAGACGTGCTGTCGTTGCCCTGCACCTTAACCAGCGCCCATTCGTCGAGCGAAATCAGGGTTAAAGGCAGGCGTGACGATGCAGCAGGCTGGCGAGGTGGAAGGGTAAAAATCGACATGTCTCTTTCCTGATTAATGAGGTAATAGGTTGCAATGGTAAAAGAGCAGTGCGGCTTTGCAACCTGTTTACTGAATATGGCGCACAAATCGCGTGATACCCATTGCAAACTGGGGGATGTAACACCGAGGTATTGCACAGGGTTAAGCACAGCGCCTGCAGCGAGAAAAAAAAGCAGGTACACTGAGCCCCACTGTTTTTAGTCATGGAACCTGAGACATGGAAATTAACGACAAAGCCCGCGTCCAATGGGCATGCCGTCGCGGCATGCTGGAGCTGGATATGGCTATCATGCCGTTTTTCAAATTTGAATATGATTCGCTGAACGACACCGATAAGCAGGTTTTTATTGCGCTACTAAAGAGTGACGATCCCGATCTGTTCAACTGGTTGATGAATCACGGTGAACCGGTTGATCCCGAGTTCAAACGTATGGTGAAACTGATTCAGCAGCGCAACCGTGAACGCGGTCCGGTGGCAATGTGATCTGCGAGCGTCACGCAGTGCGCGCGCACTGAATGTGACGCTTTCTCTACTGTGCACCGGTTTGCTGCTGGCGCTGGAGTGGCCTGACGCGTGGGCGTGGAGCAAAGCGCCGGTGTTAGTGCTGCTGCTGGCGGAGTGTTGGCACAATGAGCGGCGTTTGGTTCAGCGCGTAGGTCATTTGGTGCTGGACGTGAAGGGCAATTGGCTGTGGCGCGGCGTGCGCTGGCGAGCGGAACGTAATGCGGATTGGTTGCCGTATGGCGTTTTGCTGGTGCTGCGTAATCAGCAGGGAAAACGCTGGCGGCTGTGGTTAATGCATGACAACCTGCCGCCCGGTGAATGGCGCACGCTGCGCGCCTGCTGTTTTCTGCGAGACGGGCAAACGCTGCCTTAAAGCAGCGCTGCGGTTTCCGTCAGAATCTGTTCGCACCACTGCTCAATGCGCTCATCGCTCTGTTCGAACTGGTTAACATCGTCGAGCGCCAAACCGACAAACTGCGTGCCATCGGCGGTCAGCGGTTTTTTGCTGGTGAACTCATAGCCTTCCAGCGGCCAGTAACCCACAAACTGCACGCCCATCGGCTGCAGCAGTTCGTGCAGCATGCCCAGCGCATCAAGGAACCATTCGGCGTATTCGCCCTGATCGCCCATGCCGTACAGCGCCACGATTTTTCCGCGCAAATTCAGCGCCGGAATCTGCGGCCAAATCGCTTCCCAATCTTCCTGTAACTCACCGAAATCCCACGTCGGAATGCCAAGGATCAGCAAATCGTACTGCTCCATCAGCGACGGATCGTCATCTTTCAAATTGTGCAGCGTGACTAATTCTTCACCGATAAAGTCGCGAATCTTCTCCGCCGTCATCTCGGTGTAACAGGTGCTCGAACCATAAAACAAACCGATATTCATGCAATTAATGCTCTGTCTGAACCTGACTCGGGGGCAATTGTACCAGAAGCAGGCTACTTTCAGGCATAATGAGCACGATTTCACACGGGCGGAGAGTACAGTGCAGGACAGCGATCTGATCGAACAGTTTCTGGATACGCTTTGGATTGAGCGTAATCTGGCGCAGAACACGCTCGCCTCTTACCGGCAGGATCTGCAAACGCTCACCGGCTGGCTGCATCACCACGATCGCACGCTATTAACGCTTGAAGCGCTTGATTTGCAGCAGTTTCTTGCCGAACGCGTTGAGGGCGGCTACAAAGCCACCAGCTCGGCGCGCACCCTCAGCGCCATTCGCCGCTTGTGCCAATATCTCTATCGGGAAAAAGTGCGCAGCGACGATCCCAGCGCGCTGCTGTCGGCACCGAAACTGCCGCAGCGTCTGCCGAAAGATCTCAGTGAAAACCAGGTCGAACGCTTGCTACAGGCACCGAGCATTGATGTGCCGCTCGAACTGCGCGACAAGGCGATGCTGGAGCTGCTGTACGCTACCGGTTTACGCGTAACGGAGCTGGTGGGTTTGACCATCAGCGATATCAGCCTGCGTCAGGGCGTGGTGCGCGTAATCGGTAAAGGCAACAAAGAGCGTCTTGTGCCGTTAGGTGAAGAAGCGGTTTACTGGATTGAATACTATATGGAACATGGTCGGCCGTGGCTGCTCAACGGGCAAACGCTGGACGTGATGTTTCCCAGCCAACGCGCGCAGCAAATGACGCGGCAGACCTTCTGGCATCGCATTAAACACTATGCGACCCTTGCCGGTATCGATAGCGAAAAGCTGTCGCCGCACGTGCTGCGCCACGCATTTGCCACACATTTACTGAACCACGGCGCCGATTTACGCGTCGTACAGATGTTGCTGGGCCACAGCGACCTCTCGACCACCCAAATATATACGCACGTCGCCACTGAGCGCCTGCGTCTGTTACATCAACAGCATCATCCGCGCGCTTGAGATGCGGTAACAAGGATTTAAGATGAAAAAGCAGCTAACGATGCTGGCTCTGCTGGTCAGTGCATTCACTGGATTGGCGCATGCCGATGACAACGCTATTCAGCAAACGCTGAAAAAACTGGGATTGCAGCAGGCTGAAATCCAGCCGTCCCCGCTGCCGGGTATTAAAACGGTGCTGACCGAAAGCGGCGTGCTTTACGTCTCCGAAGACGGCAAGCACATGATTCAGGGCCCGCTGTATGATGTCAGCGGCACCCAGCCGATCAACGTTACCAACCAGCTGCTGGACAAAAAAGTTACTGCGCTGGCGCCAGACATGATTGTCTATAAAGCGCCGAAAGAGCAGCACGTCATCACCGTGTTCACCGACATCACCTGCGGCTACTGCCGCAAGCTGCATGAGCAGATGGCCGACTACAACGCGCTCGGCATCACCGTGCGCTATCTGGCCTTCCCGCGTGAAGGTCTGAATGGTCAGGTAGAAAAAGCCATGCGCGCCATCTGGTGCAGCGCCGATCGTAACAAAGCTTTCGATGCAGCAATGAAAGGCGATGCGCCGCAGATGGATGCGCCAGCGACCTGCAAAATCAATATCGAGCAGCAGTACAAACTCGGCATCCTGTTTGGCATTCAGGGTACGCCAGCCATTCTCACGGATAGCGGCATGATGATTCCTGGCTATCAGGGACCGCAAGAGCTGAAGCAGGTGCTTGACGGCCAGAAGCGTGGCGGTTAACGCACAGTGATTCATTCTGTTGAATTGCGTCGGCGCGAAGCCGAGACCGAAGCCAGCTTACCCGCTGATTTGCCCCCTTTGCTGCGCCGCTTGTATCTGCAACGCGGCGTGAAAGAGGCGCTGGAACTGGAGCGCGGCGCTAAACATCTGCTGCCGTGGCAAACGCTGGGCGGCATCGAAGCCGCCGTAACGTTGCTGCATCAGATGCTGCTGGCGGGCAAACGTATCGTGGTGGTGGGCGATTTCGATGCCGATGGCGCCACCAGCACCGCGTTAACCGTGCTGGCGCTGCGCAGCCTCGGCGGTAATGTGGATTATCTGGTGCCAAACCGTTTCGAAGATGGCTACGGTTTGAGTCCGGAAGTGGTCGAGCAGGCTAAAGCGCGCGGTGCGGAGATGATCCTCACCGTCGATAACGGCATCTCATCACATGCCGGAGTGGATACCGCGCATCAGCACGGCATTCCGGTGCTGGTTACCGATCACCACTTGCCGGGCGAAACCTTGCCCGCCGCCGAAGCGATTGTTAATCCGAACCTCAACGACAGCGAATTCCCCTCACGTTCGCTGGCGGGTGTTGGCGTGGCCTTCTATCTGATGCTGGCGCTGCGTGCGCACCTGCGTCAGCAAAACTGGTTTAGTGAGAGCCGAGCCGAGCCAAATCTGGCGGAGCTGCTGGATCTGGTGGCGCTGGGCACCGTGGCCGATGTGGTGCCGCTGGATGCCAACAACCGCATTCTGGTGTGGCAAGGTTTGAGCCGTATTCGCGCGGGCAAATGCCGTGCCGGGATTCGCGCGCTGCTGGAGATTGCCAACCGCGATGCGCGCCAACTCGCCGCCAGCGATCTCGGTTTTGCCGTGGGTCCGCGCCTGAATGCTGCCGGTCGTCTGGATGATATGTCGGTCGGCGTGGCGCTGCTGCTCACCGAAGATATTTCCCAGGCGCGCATGCTGGCGAATGAACTCGATGCGCTGAATCAGACGCGCAAAGAGATTGAGCAGGGCATGAAAAGCGAAGCGCTGGCGCTGTGCGATGAGCTGGAGCGTCAGCATACCGATCTGCCGCTTGGACTGGCGTTCTACCATCCCGAGTGGCATCAGGGCGTGGTGGGGATTCTGGCGTCGCGCCTGAAAGAGCGCTTCCATCGCCCGGTGATCGCCTTCGCCCCCGCCGGAGACGGCACGCTGAAAGGTTCGGGCCGCTCAATTGCGGGTTTGCATCTGCGCGATGCGCTGGAGCGTCTCGACACGCTGTTCCCTGGCTTAATGATCAAATTTGGTGGTCACGCCATGGCGGCCGGATTGTCACTGGAAACCGCGAAGTACGAGGAGTTCCGTGCGCGATTTGCCGCGTTGATTGATGAGTGGCTGGATGGCGAAGCGTTGCAGGGCGTGATTTGGTCGGACGGCGAACTGCATGCGCAGGAGTTTACCCTGCATACTGCCGAAATGCTGCGCGAGGCCGGTCCGTGGGGCCAGGCATTCCCGGAACCCGTGTTCGATGGCAAGTTCAAGCTGTTACAACAGCGGTTAGTGGGCGAGCGTCATTTGAAAGTGATGGTCGAGCCGCTCGGCGGCGGCCCGCTGTTGGATGGAATTGCCTTCAACGTGGATACCACGCTGTGGCCAGACAGCAGCGTGCGTCAGGTGCAGCTGGCCTATAAGCTGGATATCAACGAATACCGCGGCAATCGTTCGGTGCAATTGATCATCGATCACCTTTGGCCGCTGTAGTTCACTACCAAAACGCGCAATGCATCGCGCCGCTACCTGTGCACGTATCCGTAGCGGCGCGATTTATCGCGCTCAGTTGACCGATTAAACGTTTATCAGAAACTCACATCCACACCGCCGCGCAGCACTTTCTCGTCACCGCGATCGGCGAAGTGCTGATCGGCGCGCAGGAACAGGCGCGCGCGTGACGTCTGCGCCACATCCAACCGCACACCTAACCACTGCGAACGGCGATCAAGCTGCATGCCGGGAATCGTGAAACGGTTCTGGTCATCGCCAAATCCGCCCCAGCGCGCGCTGACATCCATCGACGGATTGTTGAATGCGTACTGGTATTCGCCATAAAGACTCAGCATGCTCCACAATCCAGCCGACCAATCCTGCCGTGCGCTGAGACTCAAACCGCTATAACCGACGCTGCGTCGATAGCTGTCGCCGTCGCCGCTTAGACCAAACGCGCTGCCCTTATCCTCAAACGCACCGGTATCCAGCCCCGTTTCACGCCAGCCGAGATAGGGTTCGAGGCGATAATTCTCCTCAATTGTCCAGCGATAGCCGCTTTGCAGCGCCGCCTGCCAGCTGTTGCTGCTGGTGGTCGATGACACCGGCGAAGCTTCATCCAGCAACACCAGACGCTTTAACTCATCGCGACCATGTTGATAGCTGAGATTGCCCTGCAGATACCATGCTGGCGTCAAATCGTAGCGGCCATACAGCATCGCGCCTTGCAGGCGATTACGGCTGGTGCCGCCAGTTTGGTCGTAGGTGGAGTCGATCTGATTCTGCGTCCAGGCCACGCCCACACGCAGACCAGAAATACCCAAATCGCTATCCACGCCCAATGCGGTAAGCGTGTTGCGGTAATCGGTGCCGAGGTAGCCCGCCTGATCCAGTGAACCGCGCAGTTGACCGCTCTCCAGCCAGAAACCGTAACGATTGTCGGCGCTGGCATCGGCGATACGGTTACTCAACAGGCGGCTTTGATAATCCAGCGCGTTAAACAGTACCGCGTTGCTGGAAGCGTGCGCCTGACCGGAAAGTGAATTGATGGCGGCCTGCGCACTGCGGGCATCTGCCAGCGACTGAAACGCTCCTGCTGCGCCCAGCGCTGACTGCTGCGCACTGCTCAGTGAACCCTGTTGCTGCCAGCTGTCCGCTACGCTAAACGCCTGCTCCAGATTCGCGGCCGTTTGCTGAGTGCTGGCGCTGTTCATGCCCAGCGCTGCCGCTACTGCTGCGGTATTTTTACGCGTCAGTTGGCCAGTGACGCTGTTAGCGTTGTAGCTGACCGAACCATCAAGAAACACGCCAGTATTGACCTGACTGAACTGGCCGCTAACACCCGCATCGCTGGTCAGCAGCGTTTCCTGCTGTTTCACCACATAAGTTGATGAGGGTGGCGCGAGGTTCAGCGTGCCGTCCAGCGTAGAGTGGCCTGCTACACGCAGCGGGCTGTTTAACGCGATATTGAGCACGCCATTACTGCGTTGCTGGTAATCGCCTTGCACCTGCAAACCGCCGTTGACCGTTCCCTGATTGAGTAAGCTGCCGCCAATCACACCGCTGCCACCTAAAGTGCCGCTGCCGCTGACGTTGGCACTGCCAGCAATCGCACCCTCAATCAGCAACGTATTGGCGGCAACGCTGGTCTGGCCGAGGTAACTGTTGTTAGCGGTTAACCGCAGCACGCCGCCATTATTGGCGCCGTCGAGTATCAGGCCACGATCGCCGCTGATGGCATTCGAGAAGACATAGCTACCCGCATCCAGGCTGGCGTGAAAATCATTGGCCCAGAACATTGCCGGACCGTTGAGCGCTTTCGCCTGGTTGAGGTCGCCCCAGCCGAAGGTGTTGTTGTAAGGCCGCCCGTTGGCGCTATCCGCAGCGCCTGCGTAAGCATCACTGCGATAAGTGGCGGTGGTCAGCAACGTTTGCTGCAGATTGTAACCGCTCATCCACGGAAAGCGCTGCAACACTTGCGAAGCGGCCGCAGCGGCGCGCGGTGCGGCAAACGAGGTGCCGTAGCTACGCGCATTTACCCAGGTACCATCGGCGTTCTGAAAGCGATAATCGTTGTATCCCGGTGCGCTCAGGCACCATGCGGCAGCGTTACCACAGGCATCAAACGGCCCGGTTAACGCCGCGCGGTTCGCCGTGTCGTATGAGGTGCTGTCCATCACGCCGGTAACGGCCAGCATATTCTTTTGCAGTGCGCTGTCCTGATAAATCAGCGGCAGCTGCGCGTTAGGGGACGGTGTTGCAGTGCCGCCATTGCCGGTGATCACCACCGCCAAACCGTTAGCCGCCGCAATCTCACGCATGCTTTGCACCAGCACCTGATAGTGCGGCTGCGCATCGGATAGCGCCTGTGCGGAGGTTAAGCGCTCGCTGGAGGCGTACGACATATTGAAAACCCGCACTCCCTGGCTCAGCAGGCCGCTCACCGCACGGGCGGTATCGTCGTATTGAAAGATATTGTTCTGCGATGCCTGCGCCACATACAGTGTGCTGCCCGGCGACAGGCCTAATAACGTCAGCGCCACCACGGTGCCGTGACCGTTAATGCCCTGATTATCATTCAAACTACTGCCGCCGCCGACGTAGCTGGTGAACTGCGCGTTGGCGTAATTGATTTCACTGCGATCGGGCGATAACCCTGAATCAATAATGCCGACTTTGCTGGCATTGCCTGAAGCGCTGGGCTGAGCTGGCGTGGGTGTCTCAGGGGTGCCGGTGGTGGGCGAGGTTGCCGCGCTACCGCCACCTCCGCCGCCGCCACCGCCTCCGCAGGCGGTAAGTAACAAAGGCATTAACAAGGCAAGCAGGCGCGGTGAAGTGCGCAAACCGGGAATAAACATCGATACTCCTTCATGTCTCTTAGGACATGTTGTGCCCGCTCACGTTTACGGGCGCTGATTACTGTGTCATTCCCTGTCGAAGCTGCGCATTCCTGGCGATCGTGGTGACAAACGGTCTGGACGTCAGTGATGTCCATCGGGGGGATAGTCACTGAGCAAAATGATAAAAGGGCGCTAATAAATCGATAGGCTGAATATCAGCTGCTTAATGGCGTTATTTGAGACGCGTCTGCTTTCTTGCAGGAAATTTCTCACAAGACAATTCTTAATGATTTATCGTTATAAATCATGATCTTTAATGACGTCATCTGGCGCCAATTGCCTAATTTTTGCAGGAAAATTCCTAAGAAGGTTCTGAAGGCGAGGTATTTGCGGAGGTGTTTGGGAAAGCGTAGCGGGTAAAGCTTTCCAGAAGGATAAGAACTTTTTTTCTTACGGCGGAGGCGCGCTCACTCAGGCGGCGTGCAATGCTACAAAGTGCGCACACTTTCGGGTAAACTAGCGCGTTAGTTTTTATCTCCTTTCACCGAATCGTCAAAAAAGACTGAAAAGCCATGTTTGAAATTAATCCGGTCAAAAATCGTATCCAGGACCTCACCGAGCGCAGCGACGTTCTTCGGGGGTATCTTTGACTACGATGCCAAGAAAGAACGCCTTGAAGAAGTAAACGCCGAGCTGGAGCAGCCTGACGTCTGGAACGAACCTGATCGCGCACAAGCGCTGGGTAAAGAACGTGCTTCACTGGAAGCGGTAGTGGAAACCTTAGATCACATGACGCAAGGCCTGGAAGATGTGCAGGGCCTGCTGGATCTGGCGGTGGAAGCTGACGACGAAGAGACTTTCAACGAAGCGGTTGCCGAGCTTGATGCACTGGAAGTGAAGCTGGGCGAACTGGAATTCCGTCGTATGTTCTCAGGTGAATATGACAGCGCCGACTGCTACATGGATATTCAGGCCGGTTCCGGCGGCACCGAAGCGCAGGATTGGGCCAGCATGCTGCTGCGCATGTATCTGCGCTGGGCGGAAGCCAAAGGTTATAAAACCGAAATTATCGAAGAGTCAGACGGTGAAGTGGCCGGAACCAAATCCGCCACCATTAAAATCATCGGCGACTACGCGTTTGGCTGGCTGCGTACCGAAACCGGCGTTCATCGCCTGGTGCGTAAGAGCCCGTTCGATTCCGGCGGCCGTCGTCACACCTCATTCAGTTCGGTGTTTATCTACCCGGAAGTGGATGACAACATCGATATCGATATCAATCCTGCCGATCTGCGTATCGACGTTTACCGCGCCTCCGGTGCGGGTGGCCAGCACGTAAACAAAACCGAGTCTGCAGTGCGTATTACCCACTTGCCGACCAACATTGTGGTGCAGTGCCAAAACGACCGTTCACAGCACAAGAACAAAGATCAGGCCTTCAAGCAGTTACGCGCCAAGCTGTACGAATATGAGATGCAGAAGAAAAACGCGGATAAGCAGGCAGCGGAAGATAACAAATCTGATATCGGCTGGGGCAGCCAGATCCGTTCTTATGTTCTCGACGATTCACGCATCAAGGATCTGCGTACCAGCGTAGAAACCCGCAACACCCAAGCGGTGCTGGATGGCGATATCGATCGTTTTATTGAAGCAAGTTTAAAAGCAGGGCTATAAGGAACCGACATGTCTGAACAACAACCGCAGAGCGCTGATGCCGCCCTTGAGTTAAACAACGAACTGAAAGCGCGTCGCGAAAAACTCAGCGCGCTGCGTGAAAAAGGCGTGGCGTTTCCTAACGATTTCCGCCGCGATACCACGTCCGATGTGCTGCACGCCAGCTATGACGCGAAAGAGAATGAAGAGCTGGAAGCGCTGGGTGTTGAGGTGAGCGTGGCCGGTCGTATGATGACGCGCCGCATCATGGGTAAAGCGTCATTCGCGACCCTGCAGGATGTCGGCGGCCAGATTCAGATCTACGTCTCACGCGACGATCTGCCAGAAGGCGTCTACAACGAACAGTTCAAGAAGTGGGATCTCGGCGATATCCTCGGTGCGCGCGGTAAGCTGTTCAAAACCAAAACCGGTGAGCTGTCGATCCACATCACTGAGCTACGTCTGCTGACCAAAGCGCTGCGTCCGCTGCCGGACAAATTCCACGGCCTGGCCGATCAGGAAACCCGTTATCGTCAGCGTTATCTCGATCTGATCTCCAACGACGATTCGCGCAAAACCTTTAAAATTCGCTCACAAATCATGGCCGGCATTCGTCAGTTCATGGTTAACCGCGATTTTATGGAAGTGGAAACCCCGATGATGCAGGTGATTCCGGGCGGCGCGTCTGCGCGTCCGTTCATCACCCATCACAATGCGCTTGATATCGATATGTACCTGCGTATTGCGCCAGAGCTGTATCTAAAGCGTTTGGTGGTTGGCGGTTTTGATCGCGTGTTCGAGATCAACCGTAACTTCCGTAACGAAGGGATTTCGCCACGCCATAACCCAGAGTTCACCATGATGGAACTCTATATGGCGTATGCGGATTACAAAGATCTGATCGAACTGACCGAAAGCCTGTTCCGTACGCTGGCGCAGGATGTGCTGGGCACCACGGAAGTGCCGTATGGCGATCACAGCTTCGATTTCGGTAAGCCGTTCGAGAAGCTCACCATGCGTGAAGCGATCAAAAAATACCGTCCGGAAACTGACCTGAGCGATCTGGAAGACTTTGATAAAGCGGTAGCGATTGCCCAATCACTGCACATCAAAGTTGAGAAGAGCTGGGGCCTGGGCCGCGTCGTTACAGAGATCTTCGAAGAGACCGCTGAAGCGCACCTGATTCAGCCAACCTTCATCACCGAATACCCGGCTGAAGTATCACCGCTGGCGCGTCGTAACGACGAGAACCCGGAAATCACTGACCGCTTTGAGTTCTTCATCGGCGGCCGTGAAATCGGTAACGGCTTCTCAGAGCTCAACGATGCAGAAGATCAGGCTGAGCGTTTCCTGCAGCAGGTGAATGCGAAAGAGTCTGGCGATGACGAAGCGATGTTCTACGACGAAGACTACGTCACCGCGCTGGAGCACGGCCTGCCGCCAACCGCAGGTTTGGGTATTGGTATCGACCGTATGGTGATGCTGTTCACCAACAGCCACACCATCCGCGACGTGATCCTGTTCCCGGCACTGCGCCCGACCGGTAAGTAGTATTTCGCCGCAGTCCCCCATCCTGGTCCGTGCTGGCTGTCCCCCTCCTCGGTCCTCCCCCATAAATGGGGGAGGAAGATGCTGCAAAATGTGACTTCTGAAGCTGCATGTGGCAGCGTCTCCTTCCCCCGCTAGCGGGGGAAGGCCGGGATGGGGGACAGCCAGCACATTCCCTCCCAACACAAAATTCCTGATGACAACCCGGCACGCTCTGTGCAGGATGGTTTTTTTCTTTTTCAGGGAATCACCATGAGTGCAAAAGCGGCAACGTTAGAGGGCCGGATTCGTCAGCACTGGGATCAACTCTCCAGCCACGAGCAGCGACTTGCCGATGTGCTACTCGCCGCACCAGGCCAGTTAGCCATGAACACCGCCACCGAACTGGCACACAGCGCGGGCGTGTCCAAAGCCACCACCACGCGCTTCTTCCGCCATCTCGGCTATGAAAGTTATGAAGCCGCACGTCGCCAGGCGCGTGACATGCAAAGCAGCGGTTCACCGCTCTATCTGCAACCGGCACCTAGCGCGTCGCCGCTGGCGAGCATCATGCAGCAGCATCTGGAAAGAGAGATCGCCAACCTGGTCAACAGCTATCGCACGCTGGACAGCGAACAGCTGCAGCAGGCGGTCAGCGCCATCAGCCAGGCGCGACGCGTAGTGGTAATGGGCTGGCGCCACAGCCAAACCATCGCGCATCTGATCTATCGAGACCTGATCCATATTCACTCCGATGTGCGTCTGCTGCCGCGTCCCGGCGATTCGCTGGCGGAACATGTAGCGGCGTTGACCGCCGAGGATGTGGTGATCTGCGTCGGTCTGCGTCGTCGCATGCCCGCGCTGGAGGCGGCGATGAACGCGCTGGCCGAGCGCAATGTGCCGATGTTGTATATTGCCGACGTGCTTTCCGGCAAACCGGCGCGCCATGCGCAGTGGGTAATCCGCTGTCACACCGACAGCAGCCTGATTTTCGACAGCACCGCCGCGCTCTCTGGCGTGTGTAACCTGCTCTGTTCACTGGTGGCCCGGCAAATGGGTAAAGCCAGCAACGATCATCTCGCGCAAATCGAAGCGCTGCACCAATCCCTCGACGAACTGGAATAATGCGCCTTGCTGGCGCATTGTGCGCCAGAAAAATCACCAAAACGGTGCAATTCTGTCCAGTGCCCACCCATCCAATTATCCCCGTCTTACCGCGTGTGAAATCATAGAAATTAAAAATAAAAATTAAGAAACAACTGTTTCAATTTGATTTTATTAAATAAAATCTAGTTTTTATCAGGTCTCCCTGCACGGTAGTGAAAAAGCTGGCACAAAATATGCTCAGTAGAAAATGACATTTCACCAACACCAGGGAAACACCATAATGAAAAAAACAGCACTGCTGATTGCCGCACTTCTCTCTGTCGGCACCATGGCGCAGGCACAAGCCGATACGCTGGCCGACATCAAAAGCAGCGGCAAAATTACCGTCGGTATCGATCCAACCTTTCCTCCCTACGAATACACCGATGACAAAGGTGAGATCACCGGTTACAGCGTGGCGATCATGCAATCCTTTGCCAACGATCTCGGTGTGAAACTGGAGTTTCAGAAAACCGCCTTCAGCGGCATTCTGCCGGGCCTGATTTCGGGCTCTTTCAATGCCGAAGGTTCATCCCTCAACGTCACGGCGGAACGCGCGAAAAAAGTGCTGTTTACCGTGCCGTACAGCAAAACCGTCAACGGCGTGCTGGTGCGTGAAGCCGAAGCGAAAACCTTCAGCGGCAAAACCCTGAGTCCGGAAAGCTTGTCGGGTCTGCGCGGTGCGGTGAAAACCGCCAGCGTGCCAGAGCAGCTGCTGAAGGGCTTCAACGAACAGTTGAAGAAGGAGGGTAAAAAACCGATCACCATCATCAACGTCGATTCACTCGATCAAACCGTCAGCACGCTGATGACCAAACGCGCCGACTTCGTTTATGACGACATCTCGGTACTGGCGCCGGTAGCAAAAAAATATGCCGGCAAAGTGGCGCAGGTGGGCGAAGTCGGCCCGTCGCAGTGGATGGGTTGGGCGACACGTAAAGAAGATGGCAGCCTGAACAAAGCCATTAGCGACCACATCCTCGCGATGCAGAAAGACGGCGAACTGACCAAACTGCAGCAGCAATATCTCGGCACCACCTTTACCGTGCCCGCCAGCGACTTCATTCCGCAGGAGTAATTATGTGCCAGTCCAACCTGACGGTGCCTGCCGGCTTTGGCAAAACCTTCCGCGTGCGCAAGGGCCAGTTTATTACCGTGATTGACAGCGAAGGGCAGCAGGCGGCCGATTTTGTCGCGGTGAATGCCGATGACCTGAACGAGAAGCTGTCGCCGGTGCACACGCGCCAACAGCTGCGCTCGCTGTTCTTTAAGCCGGGTGACGCGTTGTGGTCGAGTGAAAACCGCCCGATGCTGCGCATTCTTGCCGACAGCATCGGCATCCACGATGCCAACGTACCGGCCTGCGATCGCACCCGTTTCAGCATTGATTTCGGTGTCGAAGGGCATCGCAACTGCGTCGATAACCTGCTGGAGGGGATGAAGGCGTTTGGCGTCACCTACTTCTCGCTGCCGGAGCCGTTCAACCTGTTCCAGAACGGCCCGGTCACCGCCGATGGCCGCATGGAAGTGACCGATCCCAACAGCAAAGCGGGCGATAGCATCACCTTTGAAGCGCTGTGCGATCTGATCTGCGCGGTCTCATCCTGCCCGCAGGACATTATTCCCGGCAACGGCCTGCAGGTGACGCCAATCGACATCGTGGTCAGCGACCATTTTCACGCTCAGGAGATGAATCATGCTGTTAATGCGTGAAAGTTATCAGGAAACCGCCGTGCGCACGCTGGCTGAACCGGTGCAGGTTGCAGCGGGCAGCATCGGTTCGATTCGCGTGCTGCGCGGTCAGTTGCTGCGCATCACCGCTCAGGGCGACGGCGCGGTGGCTTCGCTGTTTGGCTTTAGCCTGGCCGATCCCGCCGTGTGGCTGTCGGTGCATCACACGCGGGTGTTTAGCAACAGCTACCTGCTCGGTTCCGGCATGC
This sequence comes from Pantoea endophytica, assembly GCF_002858935.1. GTDB lineage: Bacteria > Pseudomonadota > Gammaproteobacteria > Enterobacterales > Enterobacteriaceae > Pantoea > Pantoea leporis. The sequence goes on from NZ_PJRT01000007.1 coordinate 226,153, forward strand.
GTCTGGTGAACAACCGTCGTCGTCCGATGATGGTGCTGGGCAAAGACAGCGTGAAGCGTCACGACCTGCTGTTGCCGGCCTCCACCACGGCGTTTCTTGCTGAGCGCGGTTATCCGGACGAAGGTTGCCTCGATGCGCTGCGCGGCGAGCTGGCACGTCTGGGCATGGTGGTGCCGAAGCTGCCGGATCCCATCAATCTGTTTATGCACGTCAAGCTGACGCGAGAAGGCGAGATTCTGCCGGAAACCAACCTGACCCAAGCTGGCGACAGCATTACCTGTCGTGTGGTGATGGACACGCAGTTCATCGTCTCCGCCTGTAACACCGGCATTGAGGGCAACGATCGTCCCGCGCCGCTGCTGCTGTCAGTGGCGGAAAACTTGCACGACTTTAACGCGGAGTAACGCATGGGGCTGGATCAACAGGTAGTGGCCGCGCTGCCGGAACTCGGACACGGCCTGCTGATGACGCTGGTGCTCACCGTGCTGGCGTCATTAGTCAGCGTGGTGATGGGGCAGCTCGGCTGCTTCCTGCAGCTGCGTCGTGCCTGGATCTGGCGCGCCATCGGGCGTTTCTATGTCAGCGTGATGCGCGGAACGCCAGCGATTGTGCAGCTGTTTGTGGTGTTTTTCACCCTGCCGCGGCTGGGATTGGGCGGTCAGCCGATGCTGGCGGCGGTGATTGCCATTGGCCTCAACAGCGGCGCGTACGTGGCGGAAATCCTGCGCGTGAATCGCAGCCTGGTGACGCGCGGACAGCTGGAAGCATCGCGCACGCTGGGTCTGAGCCGCCTGCTGACGTGGTGGTACGTCATCAATCCCCAAGTGATGCGCGCCAGTCTGCCGATGCTGGTGAATGAATTTACCATTCTGCTGAAAACCACGCCGCTAGCGTCGGTGGTGGCGCTCACTGAACTGACCTACGCCGGACAGATCGTCATCGCCCGCACCTACGAAGCTACGCAAGTGCTGCTGCTGGTGGCGGCCGGTTATCTGCTGATCGCCATGCCGTTAATTGCGGCGGCGCGCCGTTTAGAAGCGAAGCGGAGGTTGGTGTAATGGATTGGCAGGCAATTATCACCTCTCTGCCGTCGCTCGGTGACGGCCTGCTCGCCACCTTGCAGCTTTGTCTGGTGGCGGCGCTCTGCTCACTACTGTGGGGCGCGCTATTGGCCGTGCTGCTGATGCGTGCCTCGCGGTTCTGGCTGCGTTTGCTCAATCTTTACAGCGGCTTAACCCTCGCGCTGCCGCTGCTGGTGGTGATCTATCTGCTCTATTTTGTGTTGCCGGAATATGACATCACGCTGTCGTCGCCGGTGGTGGGCGTGCTGGCATTGACGCTCTACTACGCGCCTTACATTGCGCAGGTGATCCGCTCGGCGATTGATGCGCTGCCGCAAGGGCAGTGGGAAGCGTGCCGCGTGTTGGGCCTGAGCCGCAGCGAACAACTGCGTGACGTGGTGCTGCCGCAAACGCTGCCGCAGATGTTGTCGCCGCTGGTCGGGCTGATGATCGGGTTGATTAAAGACTCCGCGCTGCTGTCGATTGTCTCGGTGCAGGAGTTTATGTACGCCGCCAAACAGGCGATTTCGGATACCTACGCGCCGCTGGAGATCTATCTCACGGTGGCGCTCTGTTACTGGCTGCTCAACAGCATTATCGACTGGCTGGCGCGCGGCCTTGAATCTCGCATGACGCGCTATCGTCGTGCCATGCAGCATTAATCAGGAGAACAACATGTCGGCTGAATTTCAGCATCGTGAAGCGATGACCATCCCGGCGCGCTACGGCAAAGCGGTGCGCTTGAAGCAAGGTGAAGCGGTGCAGGTGATTAACCTGCACGGCACGCAGGTGGTGGATTGCTGGGCGTACAACGCTGAGGATGTGAGTGAATATATGTGTATGGAGGCGACGCGCGTGTGGAATCAGCGTCTCAATCCCAAAGTGGGCGACAGCTTTATCACCAGCCAGCGCCATCCGATTTTGACGCTGGTGGCGGATACCTCGCCAGGCGTGCACGACACCTTTATGGCGGCCTGCGATGCGCGTCGTTATGAGCTGCTCGGCTGCACCGAACCGCATCGCAACTGCCATGACAATCTGTTTGAAGGCATGCGTGAGCTGGGCGTGACGCTGCCGCATGGCAATCTGGCCTCGTTTAATATCTTTATGAATATTCAGGTGCAGCCGGATGGCATCACGCTGAAGACGCTGCCGGTGGTGACGAAGCCGGGTGACTATATTGTGCTGCGCGCCGAGATGGACTGTTTTGTGGCGTTTTCCGCCTGTCCGCAGGATATCGTCAGCATTCAGGGGCAGGGCGACAACACCCCGCGCGATGCCGAGCTGCGTATTCTGACCAGCGGTTTCCCGCAGGTGCAGGTACAGGGGGCATGGGTTCCGGCTTGACTGTGCACGCTGTCCCTGTGCACGCTGTCCCCCATCCCGGCCTTCCCCCATGAATGGGGGAAGGAGACGCTGCCACATGCAGCTTCAGAACTATCATATTGCAGCATCTTCCTCCCCCATTTATGGGGGAGGACCGAGGAGGGGGACAGCAATCACCGACCGAGGAGGGGGACAGCCAGCACCGACAGCCAGCACGATCTAAGACTTCACCACCCCATCCAGCCACGCCTGAAAGCGTGCGTACGGTACATACAGCGCCACATTCTTAAACAGCGTTTTGCCGCTTTTATTGTCATCAATCTGGCTGCTGTAACCGACAATCACCCCCGCCAGCGTATCATCGCTGGCGTTATACACCGCGCCGCCGGACATACCTTTCACCACGCCGGCATTGGCCGCCACCACCACACAGCTGGCTTTGTTCCAGTCATTCGCCAGCGTGGTATTGATCAGATTCTTGCCGCTTGACGCTACCGGCATCGCGGAAATAAAGCTGTAGCCATACAGATTCACGTCGTCGCCGATATGGCTATTGCGGAACGGCGGCGGCAAATTGGCTTCGCTGTTTTTATGGTACACCACGGCGATATCGCATTCGGGATGCCAGGCTTTCACCCGATAGAGTGAATACTTCGCCACGTGGGCCGCCGTCAGGCTGTATTCGGGCGTGAGAGGAATGGTGGTGCCAAGCGCACCAATGCCCAGCACCGTTGGAATGCCGGTGACGGTCATATCGACGCGTTTTGCTGCTTCTTTGCTGTATTCGTAATGCCCAACAGAGCAGCCGCTTAGGCAGCCAACCGTTAGCGCGATGAGCCATCGCATACGCTTTCCCCTCGATTTTTGACACCCCATAACCGGGCAATCCATTGAGGTATCGGCAGTGCACGCCCATCCTTTACTGTTTGATTTTTCGCCAAAAGCTGACTCACTGTGATAACGATCACACCCTTCTCAAGCGTAGCGCGGAAACCTCCATCTGTCTCAATGGTTAGTCAGTGACATTTTCGCGCGCAGGGATTATTGCTACGGGCGCAAAATAGTCTTGCGGCGCGCAGGGTGGTTGGCATGGAAGGGCTATGCTTTAATAACAATGTGACGCAGTTCAAATTTTAATAAGCGTCTGTTGTCACCGTACTGCGTTCGCAGTGCGGCCCGCCTGCAAAAAATTATTGGGAGAGTGTGTTATGCCTGTTGCATTACTGGCGCTGGCGCTGAGTGCGTTCGCCATCGGCACCACGGAATTCGTCATTATGGGATTGCTGCCCGAGGTGGCGGGTGATCTGCAAGTGACCATTCCTTCTGCGGGATGGCTGATCAGCGGCTACGCGCTGGGCGTTGCTATTGGCGCGCCGATCATGGCGTTGCTGACCGCCAAACTGCCGCGTAAACGTACTCTGATTCTGCTGATGATCATCTTCATCATCGGTAACGTGCTCTGTGCATTGGCCTACACCTACAACCTGCTGATGCTGGCGCGAGTGGTGACGGCGCTGTGTCACGGTGCGTTCTTCGGCATCGGTGCAGTGGTGGCGGCGAGCCTGGTCGCTCCAGGTAAACAAGCTTCTGCCGTGGCGCTGATGTTCACCGGTTTGACGCTGGCCAACGTGCTCGGCGTGCCGCTCGGCACCTGGTTTGGTCAGATGTTTGGCTGGCGCGCCACCTTCTGGGGCGTGGCGATCATCGGCATCTTCGCCTTTATCGCGCTGATGGTGAGCCTGCCGACCAACAAAGAAGAGAAGCCGGTGCATCTGGCGAGTGAAATCAGCGCGCTGGCCAACGGCAAACTGTGGCTGTCGCTGCTGATGACGGTGTTCTTTGCGGCGGCGATGTTTGCGCTGTTTAGCTACATTGCCCCGTTGCTGCTGCAGGTGACCGGTATCTCGGATCGGGGTGTTAGCTGGACGCTGTTCCTGATTGGCGCGGGGCTGACCGTCGGTAACATCCTCGGCGGCAAGCTGGCCGACTGGAAAGTGTCGTTCAGCCTGATCCTCAGCTTTGTGCTGATTGCAGTGTTCTCGCTGCTGTTCAGCTGGACCAGCCATGCGCTGTGGCTGGCGGAAATCACGCTGTTCCTGTGGGCGATGGCGACCTTCGCCACCGTGCCGGGCTTGCAGATTAACGTGGTGCGCCACGGCAAAGATGCGCCGAATCTGGTCTCTACGCTGAATATCTCCGCTTTCAACGTCGGCAATGCGCTCGGCGCGTGGGTCGGTGGCGCGGTGATCGAGAAAGGGTACGGCCTGACGTCGGTGCCGGTTGCCGCTGCTGCGCTGGCCGCGGTCGGACTGGTGATCTGCCTGATCACCTTCCGCAAAGCGGGCGGGCAGGGCGAAGCGGTCAACGCTTAAGCCAGCCGCTCGGCAATACGTTGTGGAAACGCCGCCACGTGCTGTTGCAGGTGGTCGCAGAAGTGATCGACCAGCGCCGAAGCCGGTCGATGCTGCGGCCGCACTAAACTCACGGTGAAGGGCACGGCAATATTGAAGCGACGCATCACCACACCGCTGTCGGCGTAATCCAGCGCCGTCAGCGGATTCACAATCGAAATCCCCACGCCCGCGCGCACCATCGCGCACACTGACGCCGCGCTGTGCGTCTCCAGCACCAGACGACGCTCCACATTCTGCTCATGAAACAGGGAATCCAGCAGCTGGCGATAGCTATCGCTGCGCGACAGGCTGACGTAGTTTTCACCGTGGAAATCCTGCGGCGTCAGCACCTCGCGCTGACACAGCGGATGCTGTGGCGGCAGCACGCACACTTCGTCACAGGTCAGCAGCGGCAAGCGTTCGGTGCCCGCCGGTGCGTGTTGGGTTTCGGTCAGGCCGAGATCGTAACGCTGTGCCGACAGCCACTCTTCCAGCAACGGCGACTCCTGCGGAATGATATTCAGGCTGACCTGCGGATAGCGCTGAAGAAAGGGCTGCAGCAGCGGCGGCAACAGCGACTGAGAAAACACGGGCAGGCAGGCGATCGACAATTCACCCTGACGAAACTGACGCAACCCTTCGGCGGCATCCATGATGCGATCTAGCCCGTACCACGAGCGCTGCACCTCTTCGTACAGCCGCAAGCCTTGTACCGTGGGCTGCAGGCGGCCGCGCACCCGTTCGAACAGCTGCAGGCCGAGCTGCTGCTCAAGGCGCGCCAGTTCGCGGCTCACCGTAGGCTGCGAAGTGTGCAGCAGCGTCGCGGCCTGCGTCAGGTTGCCGCTGGTCATCACCGCGTGAAAAATTTCGATATGTCGCCAGTTAATTTTTGCCATTGTCTCCTCCAGATAACCCATATCATATTTGTATAGACGTCGCTAAAACAGATATTTTTCTGAATTGATGCGCTGTGGCTAAATAGCCTCAATGACACAGGAGAATTGACATGCCACGCCCACTCAACAACACCGAAACCGCGTTAACTGCCGCCAACTTACTGCCGCTGGCGCAGCGTTATGCCGGCCCATTCTGGGCTTATGATGCGGCGATTATTCAGCAGCGCATTGCGCAGCTCGGCGCCTTCGACGTGGTGCGTTTTGCGCAAAAAGCCTGCTCCAACATCCACATTTTGCGTCTGATGCGTGCGGCGGGTGTCAAAGTCGATTCGGTGTCGCTGGGTGAAATCGAGCGTGCTATTGCCGCCGGTTATCAGCCGGGCGGCGAAGATATCGTCTTCACCGCCGATGTGTTTGATCAGCCAACCCTGACGCGTATCGCCGAGCTGAAAGTGCCGGTCAATGCCGGTTCGGTGGATATGCTGCATCAACTGGGCGAGCTGTCACCGGGCCACGCGGTGTGGCTGCGCATCAATCCGGGTTTTGGTCACGGTCACAGCCAGAAAACCAACACCGGCGGTGAGAACAGTAAACACGGCATCTGGCACAGCGATCTGCCGCTGGCGCTGGCGGCGATTCAGCAGCACGGCCTGCGTCTGGTCGGCCTGCATATGCACATCGGTTCCGGCGTGGATTATGGCCATCTGCAGCAGGTGTGTGACGCGATGGTCGATCAGGTGGTGGCGTTTGGGCAGGATTTGGAAGCGATTTCTGCCGGTGGCGGTTTGTCGATTCCGTATCGTTTTGACGAGGAAGCCATTGATACCCAGCACTATTACGGCTTGTGGAACGGCGCGCGTGAGCGTATCGCTGCGCACCTCGGTCACCCGGTGAAACTGGAGATTGAGCCAGGCCGCTTCCTGGTTGCTGAATCGGGCGTGCTGGTGTCACAGGTACGCGCGGTAAAAGAGATGGGCAGCCGTCACTTTGTGCTGGTCGATGCCGGTTTCAGCGATTTGATGCGTCCGTCAATGTACGGCAGCTATCACCACATTTCTCTGCTGCCGGTCGATGGCCGCGCGCTGGGCGACGCCACCGTGGAGAGCGTAGTGGCCGGTCCGCTGTGTGAATCGGGCGACGTGTTCACGCAACTGGAAGGTGGCAAAGTAGAAACCCGTGCGCTGCCTGTGGCGCAGGTCGGCGATTATCTGGTGTTCCACGATACCGGCGCATACGGCGCGTCGATGTCGTCGAACTACAACAGCCGTCCACTGATTCCGGAAGTGCTGTTCGAGAATGGCGCGGCGCGTGAAATTCGTCGTGCGCAGACCATTCAGGAGCTGCTGGCGCTGGAGCTGATTTGATGAAGATCGTCGCGCTCAGCGAGGTGCCGCATCACGCCACGCAGATCACCGACTGGCTGTGGCAGGCGTTTGGTGACGGTACGTCGCGTGAGTTTTACCACAGCATTGTGCGCAGCAGCCTCAACGGCGCCGACTTTCCGGTGACCTTCGTAGCGCTCGACGGCGACATACCGCTCGGCACGGTGGGATTCTGGCGCTGCGATTTGATTAGCCGTCAGGATCTCACGCCGTGGGTGGCGGCGCTGTTTGTTGAGGAGTCCGCGCGCGGCAAGGGATTGAGCAAAGCGCTGCAGCAGCATGTGATCGATTTCGCGCAGCAGCGCGGTCATGACAAGCTGTGGTTATGGTCCACCTTTGGCGGCTATTACGAACGTTTTGGCTGGCAGTATCAATGCGACGCGCTGGAGTTCCCGGATGTGCGGGTGAAGGTGTATTCGCGGGATTTGTGATAGTTGGGTGCGCGTTGTCCCTCATCCCAGCCTTCTCCCGCAAGCGGGAGAAGGAGCCGCCCGAGCAAGCTGTAAATCCGAGGTTCACTCCACCTAATCATTCCCTCTCCCGCTTGCGGGAGAGGGTTAAGGTGAGGGAAAGCGCGCACCAGGATTTAACCCGGCCCACTCACCGAATGCCGTCTTACCAGCGTGGGGCTAAACATATTGGTCACTTCCGGCATCTCGCTGCCATTGGCTAACGCCAGCGCCAACTGCGCGGCCTGTTGCGCCATCGTGACAATTGGATAACGCACCGTCGTCAAACGCGGGCGCACATAGCGCGACACCAGCACATCATCGAAGCCAATCAGCGACATCTCTTCCGGCACGCGAATGCCGTTATCACTCAGCACCGCCAGCGCACCGGCGGCCATCGAATCGTTGTAACAGGCCACCGCCGTGAACTGCTTGCCGCGTCCCATCAATTCGGTCATCGCCTGTTCGCCGCCCACCTCGTCTGGTTCGCCCCACGCCACCAAACGGTCGTTACACGGCAAACCGTGCTCTTTCAGCGCGTCGTAATAGCCTTGCAGACGATCTTCGGCATCGGAAATGGTGTGCGTGGAGCAAATAAAGGCGATTTGCGTATGGCCTTGCTGAATCAGATGGCGCGTTGCCAGCCAGGCGCCGTAGCGGTCATCCAGCGCGATGCAGCGATGTTCAAAGCCTTTCAGCAGGCGATTCAGCAGCACCATGCCCGGCACTTGCTTCATCAGCATCTCTAAATCGTCGTCGGGGATTTTCTTGGCATGCACCACTAAGGCGGCGCAGCGATGGCGCATCAGTTGCTCAATCGCCTGACGCTCTTTTTGCTCATTGTGGTAACCGTTACCAATCAGCAAAAAGTTGCCGGTCTGGCCTGCAACTTCATCCACCGCTTTGACCATCGCGCCAAAAAACGGATCGGAAACATCGCCCACCACTAAACCCAGTGTTTCGGTGGATTGCTGCGCCAGGGCGCGTGCGTTGGCGTTCGGGTGATACTGCAACTGCTCCATTGCCGCCGTAACGGCGAGGCGAGAACTCTCGCTGGCTTTGGGCGAATTATTGATGACGCGGGAGACGGTCGCAACCGACACCCCAGCCATACGGGCAACATCCTTAATGGTAGCCATGCGATTATCGACATCCGGGAAAACGTTTACACATGCCACCAGTGTTACGGAAAACCCACCCTGTAGCAACCCGGCAGAATGCCAGCGCTGTCGCAAAAGCACGGAAAATCAGGCGCTCACAGCCGCGCTTTAGCTCGATTACAGGCTCATGTTATGCTGCCAGACACAATCACACCTGCCTGCCGGACCCAAAAACCATGAAAACTCGCGTGCCACACCTGGCGCACTGGGGCGCATTCACTGCCGTCACCGAAAACGATCGCCTGATTGGCTGTGAACCCTTCTTCGCCGATGCCGATCCCTCGCCGATGCTTAACACCATTCCTGAACTGGTCTATTCGGATAAGCGTATTCGCCAGCCGATGGTGCGCCGTTCATGGTTGAAGTCGCGTGAGAACAGCGATCGCACCTTGCGCGGTCGGGAAGATTTCGTGGCGGTGGATTGGGATACCGCGCTGGATTTGGTGGCGGAAGAGAATCGCCGCGTGCGCGATCGCTACGGCGCAGCGGGCATTTTCAACGGCTCTTACGGCTGGTCATCGGCGGGACGCGTCAACCACGCGCGCACGCTGATCCGTCGCTTCTATTTTCAGGGCGGCGGCGGCGTCGATCAGCAAGGTAACTACAGCTGGGGCGCGGCGCAGTTCTTCCTGCCGTACGTGATTGGCACCTACATGCCGCTCACCGGCCGCGTCACCGACTGGCCGGAAGTGGTGCAGCACGCCGACATCTTTATCGCCTTCGGCGGCCTGGCGCTGAAAAACGCGCAGGTGGCGTCCGGCGGCGCAGGGCAGCACAGCCTGAAACCGGCGCTGGAGCAGCTCAGCGCCAAAGGCACGCCAATTATTAACATCAGTCCAATGCGCGATGACTGCCCGGCGTTCGTCAATGCCGAGTGGATTCCGATTCGCCCGAACACCGACGTGGCGCTGATGCTGGCGCTGGGTTTTGAAATCACCAGGCGTAACGCGCTGGATGAAAGCTTCCTCGCCAGCCACTGTACCGGCTGGCCGCAGCTGCGCGGCTATCTGCTCGGTGAAAGCGATGGCATCGCCAAAACGCCTGAGTGGGCCAGCAGCATTACCGGCATTCCGGCGGCGCGCATTGCTTTGCTGGCGCAGCAGCTGATCGGCAAACGCAGCTTTATTACCTGCTCCTATTCGGTACAGCGCGCCCATCGCGGCGAGCAGCCGTACTGGATGATGATTGCGCTGTCGTCAATGCTCGGTCAGCCAGGCTTGCCGGGCGGCGGTTTCTCCTTTGGTCATGGCTCGATGAACAGCGTCGGCAATCCGCGTCAGGATGGCCCGGCACCCATGATGAGCACCGGCCCGAATCCGGGCAATTTGTCGATTCCAGTGGCGCGCATCAGCGACATGCTGCTCAATCCCGGCCAGCCGTACGCATTCCAGGGTGAAACCCAGCACTATCCGGATATCCATTTGGTGCACTGGGCGGGCGGCAATCCGTTCCATCATCATCAGCAGCTCAATCGTCTGGTGGAAGGCTGGCAGCGCCCGGATACCGTGATTGTGCAGGATATCGTCTGGACGCCGGCGGCGCAGATGGCGGATATCGTGTTGCCCGCCACCACCACGCTGGAGCGCAACGACATCGGCGGATCGTCGCGCGATCGCTTCGTGCTGGCGATGCATCAGGCGATCAAGCCGCAGCATCAGGCGCGCAATGATTTCGACATCTTCGCTGATATCGCCGATCGCCTCGGCTATCGTGATGTGTTCACCGAAGGGCGCAATGAGATGCAGTGGATCGAGCATCTGTATCAGCAGTGCGCGGTAGCGCATGCGCGGCGTGATATTCCGTTCCCGGAGTTCGGGGAATTCTGGGAGCGCGGTTTTGTCGAGATTCCCGAAGGCGGCAAGCCGTTCGTGTTTATGGATGATTTCCGCGCTAACCCAGAAACGCATCCAATTCAAACCGCCAGCGGCAAGATTGAGCTGTTCTGCCAAACTATTGCCGATTATCAGCTGGAAGATTTCGCCGGACATCCCGAGTGGCGCGAGCCGCAAGAGTGGCTGGGCGCGCCGCTCAGTTCACAGTTCCCGCTGCATATGATCTCGATTCAGCCATCCGATCGTCTGCACAGCCAGATGGACGCCACCGCCACGGTGCAAGGCAACAAAACCGCCGGACATGAGACGCTATATATGCATCCGCAGGATGCGGCAACGCGTGATATTCAGGATGGCGATGAGATTGAGGTGAGCAATGCGCGCGGGCGCATGCTGGCCGGTGTGCGCCTGACCGACGGGGTAACGCCGGGCGTGGTGATCATCGCCACCGGCGCCTGGTTCGATCCTGGCTTTGGTCGCGCCTGGCAACCGTGGGATCGCGCCGGCAACCCGAATGTCCTGACATTGGATATCGGCACCTCGTCGTTAACGCAGGGTCCTAACGCCATGAGTTGCCTGGTGGAAATCAAAAAACATCTGATGTGAATGGGCAACGAATAATCTCATCGCTGGTTACATTTTGCCGGTAACTGTTGCGTTTAGGCGATGGTTTCCCAGCGTGCCACCTTGCTACAGTCAGGGTCCCAGAGGTATTGATGGGTGAACATCAAAAAGTTTTCTTGATTACACCGACCTGCGCAGATGCGCAGGTTTTTTTTTGCTTAACGAATCGAAACACAGTTTTCCTGTCAACTCGCTTTACGTTTCTTTATAACTGCAAGCAATAAGCTTCAGATTCACTTACAGCAGCGGATTGCCATGCCTCAAATAAAAAAATTTCTGGGAAAAGACCAGATAAAAGCGCCCTTTAACCCGTTTCGTTTTCGCCTGATCTGCCTTGGCGTGTTCTGCTGTTTGGTGCTGTTGCTGATTTGCGTTGGTGACCTGCAGCTGATCAAGCATCCGATGCTGGAGCACGAAGCCGATCAGCGCTCGCTGCGTACCGTAACGTTGCCAACTAACCGTGGCACCTTGCTGGATCGCGACGGCCAGGCATTAGCGCTGAGCGTTCCGGCGCGTGACATCATCGCCGATCCAATGCGCGTGCTGGAGGCAAATCCCGATTTCACCAGCGCCAAATGGGCTTATCTGGCGGCCGCGCTCAATCAGCGTCCGGAAGATCTGCGCGCGGCCATCACCGCCAACCCGAAAAAACGCTTCCTCTATCTGGGCCGCAAAATCGAACTCGGCATCGCCAAAGATATCGCCGAGCTGAAACTCAAAGGTATCAGCTCGGTGTATAACGACAGCCGCTTCTATCCAATGAGTGAAGCAGCTGCGCCGCTGATTGGTATTGTAGGGGCCGACAGCAATGGCCTGAACGGCATCGAGAAGGGCTTCGACCATGTGCTGCAGGGCGATCCAGGTAAAGAGGTTTATCGTCAGGATGGTGAAGGCAACATCATTGCGATGATCGATTACCAGCCGCCACAGCAGCCGCCAACCGTGCAGCTCAGTATCGATAAGTTCGACCAATTCACGCTCTACAGCAAACTGCGCGACGGCGTGCTGCTTAACAAAGCGGATTCGGGTGCGGCGGTATTGGTGAAAATCGATACCGGCGAAATTCTGGCGATGGCCTCTTATCCGTCGTTCAACCCGAACAACTATGAAAATGCCACGCCGGCGCAGATGCGTAACTCGGCGATCAACGACAGCTACGAACCCGGCTCCACGGTGAAACCGCTGGTGGTGATGGAAGGGCTGGAGCGCCATCTGGTGCGCGCCGATTCGGTGATCGATACCACGCCGTACAGCGTCAACGGCCACTTAATTCGCGACGTTGGTCACTGGCCGCGCCTCACCATGACCGGCATTTTGCAGAAATCGAGTGACATCGGCGTCTCGCACATTGCGCTGGCGATGCCCGCTGAAGCGCTGGTTAATACCTATCAGGCATTTGGCCTGGGTAAACCTACCGGGCTGGGATTGACCGGTGAGAGCGTGGGGTACTTCCCGCTGCACCGCGAGCGCTGGGCCGATATCGAACGCGCCACCTTTGCCTTTGGCTACGGCCTGCGCGTCACGCCGCTGCAGATTGCGCGTGAATACGCCACGCTTGGTTCGTACGGCGTTTATCGTCCACTGTCGATCACCAAAGTGACGCCGCCGGTGTTAGGCAAACAGGTGGCGAATCCGCAGGTGGTGCAAACCGTGGTGCATATGCTGGAGAGCGACGTACTGCCGGGCGGGACCGGGGTAAGAGCGGCGGTGCCGGGTTATCGTCTGGCGACCAAAACCGGTACCGCAGAGAAGATGGGCACCAGCGGTAAGTACGATGGCGGTTATATCAACTACACCGCCGGCATCGCGCCTGCCAGCCATCCGGAAGTGGCGCTGGTGGTGATGATCAATCATCCCACCGCGGGCGATCACTTTGGTGGCTCGGTGGCAGCACCGATCTTCGGCAACATCATGGGCCCGGTACTCAAGCACATGAACGTGGCACCCGATGCGATCTACAGTAAACCTTCTTCAGACAAATCTTAGTTAAATCAAAAGTGTAAGTGAGGTGTGGAGAATATTCACACCTCGTTTCACTTCCCCAAACACCGTTGCTTTTTGCACCTGTCTTTCACCGACTCAACGGTGCGAGTATGGAGATCCCAGAGGTATTGATGGGTGTGAAACAAGCTGCTTTGGCAGTACCCTGTTATTACACCGACCCACGCAGATGCGTGGGTTTTTTTTGCCTGTAATTTAGCTCCGAACTGATCATCTTAATTACTCACTGCCTGTAATTTGTTCTTTTCTTTTTTAAAAGCCATGCGAAGATTGTGCCTTAAGGTTTTTCACAGGATTCAAACGAATCGGTGCCGCCTTACATCACAGGATGAACGACAGCTAAGGATGCGTTATGAAATTCTCCTATCCCATCAGAAACCTCAATGGCAGTGAATTCCAATCACATGATGAGGTGATGAGCCTTATCGCCAGTGAACCGCATGGATCCTGGGCTATTGGTGCCAACGGCTTCTGGCATGGCGGAATACATATCAGTGATGTCTCCCAGCCATTTTCGGCACTCATACCAGATGCACAGAACAGTGAAGATCCTGTGCCGCTGCAATTCATGACTGATGGCACAATCGTTGCCTATCGCTTAAATGACACCTACCCAACAGCGCGGCATTGCGGCACGACGCTTTGTCATAGTTCTTCGTTTGTGTTGGTGAAATCGCTTTGCAAACCAAATCCGGACAGAGAAGAAACCTGGTTAGAATTCTATTGCCTGTACATGCATCTTGCTGCACTCAACGATTATCCCTCATCGCAGTGTTACAAAGTTGCTGCTGATCGCCGTGGTATCACACTGCGGCGTTTCAAAAAGGGGCATTTTGGCGTGCCTGAAGGTGACGAAGCTAAAAGGCAATACGCGCTTTATCCTGCGCCACCAAGAAGCGGTCAGGTCATTAATGATGGCGACCGGATTGTAGTCTCACGGCAAGGTCGGTTTTATCTTCACAAGAATGGAAAAAGCGAACTTAATACTTTCGGCCTTGCCAGGTTGCTGAAGGCTGGCAAGCCGGGCAAAGAACAGTTTTGGGTAACATTAGATCCTGAGCTGCTGGAGCCTGATGGGGAGATGTATGATCTTCTGCCAGACTGGATGGCAATTGCCGCCGATAAGGGCATCTCTAATGATGTAATAATTACGGATGAAGGTGATAAATGGAAAGTCAACGCCGGGACGCCATTAGGATTTATGGGCCTTACCGAAAGGCCAGATACGACTGAGTTAGTTAAAAAGGAATGGTTCATTCATTTGGAATGCCTGAGTGTTGATAGCAGAATGCCTCGCTTTCTTTCTAATCCAGGCCGCGTTCAAACCGATAAGCGTATGCTCAGAGCCGCAAAGGGTGAGCTGATTTATCTTCGAGATGATTTCCGTGAAACACCTGAATTTAGAGAGACGGGCGTTCCGTTAGGAGCACAGCAATTTTTGTCGCGTGATTCAGCCGTACCTCTCCTCGATGATGCCGAACGCTGGTGGTATAACGTCAGCGGTTCAGGCTGGTTGCCACAAGATAAAGTTCTAATAACCGAACAGTTTGATTTGCTGAGCCAGGGTTTCACCCCTTTAGAAGAAGTGACCGTTAATGATGTATCAGAAACATTCAAAGAGAACTGGGTTATTACTGCTCTGGAACTGATAGCAAGCAGTGCAGAGCACCAACGGGTTATGAAGCACGCTTTTGTTCCTGATAACTATCGCAGGCTTATCGCTAAGCTGGAAAATCCGCAATACGATGGCGTTAATGCCGTGCGTGGCGCCTTACGCGTTCGTCATTCTTTAGTTCGGGATGTCGTTGATCGGCTTGTTATTCGGCACCACAGCGAATGGTATGGATCGATCTCAAGCGGTCGTTGGAACGGGGTTTATAAAGATCTGGATGTTTTCGACAAGAAATATTGTGAGAAATGGCAATCCGATATGGAGTGGATGAGCCAGGTTGAGCCGTTTAATCAGGACGAACCAATATGGCATTTTCATCCCATAGTATTTCTCGACGCATTAAAAGAATCAAAGAAGAAAGGGTGGGCACATAGTCCATTCGCTAATTTATTAGGTCGAGTGGAATCAAATAATGATTACACTGCCTATAATCGTACTTATCCGCATCCTAAACCAACTAATAGTGAAGCAAAGTATGGGACAAGCCTTACTTCGTTGACTATTCAACAAGTCATGGACGCTCAGAAAAAACACGATATGTTTGCTACAGGCCGGTTTCAAATAATACCATCAACTCTAAAAGATGCCGTAAGTAAACTCGCACTTGATATGAATGCGTTGTATGACGAAAGTCTTCAGGATAAAATATTTGAAGAATATCTCATTAAGATTAAACGTAAACCTATTATTAATTTCTTAGAGGGGGATGGTAGCGTTGAAGACGCAATGTATGCATGGGCTATGGAATTTGCTTCTGCGGGTGTGAGGAAAGGGAAGAAGATCTCAAGAAATCGAATTGCAGATAGTGAAGGGGTTTCTTACTACACTGGTGATGGGCTAAATAAGGCTCATATCTTACCCGATAAAATGAAAGAACTATTGGAGGAGTCTAAAAATGGAATTTAATCGTTTTTGCAAGGGATTATTATTTATTCTATTGTTAGGGCTTGAATCAGGCATTTCACAAGCGGAGACACATTTGTCTCTTTCTGATTTTAATGTCCATGATTCATACAAGGGACCGGTAAACCACAGAGAAAATGTTAAAAATCTGTCACCAAATCTTGCATGGGAATATAAAAATGCTAAAAAAATAAATTTTGCTGGGCATTATGTCCTCTTCACTTTCGGCAGTGGTGGTGGTTCATTAGGTTATGGCTTACTGGACGCTAGGTCGGGAATCTTAGTGGAAAGTGAAATTCCAAATTATTATGCTGAGGGATTAGAGAGCGATCAATTTAACATCAATAGTTCATTAGTTATCATAAAAGGGCAAGCTCTTGATGATGAAGATAATACAATAAAATATTTTTCACTAAAAGATGGTGCGTTGAAACTAATTAAAACAGTCAATGTAGCTTCTGAAAATGAATGAATATTATTGGACAAGATGAAAAGCATTAATCATATCTGTCCACAAAAATTCTTTTCTAGACTTTAGTGGACATTAACAGGACATTTCATGATGAAATTTTTGGCTACTATTTTTTTTATTGTGTCTTTAACCGCTAAGGCTGATCTACCCAATGGAATTTGGTCTACAGAGTGTGGAGCAAGTGATGCATTTGACCTTAAGATCTCCAATTCTCTTTCAGATCTGGTCGTCAATGACAATCAAATCGTAGTGCAGTACGCATCCGTAATGGCTTCAGAAAATAAGGTGGACCTCTATTTTATCAAGCCTATCGACTTGGGACGTGGTGGAATGACCATTAACTGGAGCAATGTCAGTGGAGAAATGAGAATTGCAGAGCTAGCATTTTCTGGTGACAGCGGCGTCCTTAACTGGAGTGGGCTTTATGATATTAGCGACAACAAATATGTTTGGATAAATGAGCCCGACTTTGTTCAAAATTATTCTGAACATGGAGCCATCAACTTAAAACATTGCTCGCATTAAGTTCTAATCGCTAGCAAGGAAGTAACCCCTTAATTCAGCCCCATCCCAGATTACTCAGTCCGTTCGTGGAAGAGGTATGTGTTTTTCACCCAATATTTACCACCGCGCGAACTCGCTCACACCTCTTGTCTGAGTCTTAACACTTCCCCGGCAACATAAAAATATCTGGTTGTGTAACCTGTATGTAACGCACCGCGATGTCGCATTCCATGGCGGTTCGCTAGCCCCTTACGGTGTTGGTAGCGCTTTAGGGGGCGATTTTTTATTGCGATTCGTTGAGGCCAACCCGCGATGCCAAAAACCAAAGACCGCACGCCAAAAGGCGAGGGCCGCTCTTCGGCGTTTCAGTTACGTATTCACCCGGAGCTGCACGAGCAGCTGCGCAGTTTGACCGACGACGACAACGTTACGCTGTCGTGCTGGTTAAAAGAGCTGGCGCGTCGCGAGCTACGCCGTCGCGGCATCGAACCGAAGGGTTAATCGTAAGGTCGTCATTTATGACGACCTTGCCAATGGCCGTACTGTGCGGCCTTCGGAACGGTCACCATGAATGGCGACCCTACGGGTGAGATATGCACGGACGGAATCGCCATCAAAAACCCGCAAAACGCTAAAAATCCCAACGATTTATGGCACGAAAGGTTTACCATTTTCCTTTGGAAAATATATTTTACGCAACCTTAACAACCCCGCTGAATCCGCCTCCCTACAATGGCTTTTTGAGTCATTACCTTCGTGACTATTCCCTTCCTATCTTTTAGAGAACAACTATGCGCCTGAAACTTCTTTCTGCCAGCGTGGTGTTTTTACTGGCAGCCTGTGACCAGGGCGGAGCAAAGCCCGCCGCATCCGCCACCCCGCAAGTGGGGGTGGTCAACCTGAAAGCGCAACCCGTTACGCTTGTCAGCCAATTGCCAGGCCGCACCACGGCGGTGAGAACTGCGCAGGTGCGTCCGCAGGTGAGCGGCGTAATTGAAAAAATCCTGTTTACCGAGGGCGGTGAAGTGAAAGCCGGCCAGCCGCTGTATCAAATCGATCCGGCCACCTATAAAGCCGCCTACGACAAAGCGATGGCGACCTGGCAGAACGATGCGATGGTGGTGAAGCGCTATCAGCCGCTGGCCAACGCGCACGCCATCAGCCAGCAAACCTACGACGATGCGGTCGCCGCCGCGCGTGAAGCGCAGGCCGACGTGGAAACCGCCAAAGTGAATCTCGACTACACGCTGGTGAAAGCACCGATTTCCGGCCACATTAGCCGCTCGCTGTACACCGCCGGTGCGCTGGTCACCAACGGGCAAGCCGATTATCTCGCCACCATCACTCAGCTTGATCCGATCTATGTCGATGTCAGCGAATCCTCCACCGATCTGCTGCGCCTGCGCCGCGCGCTGGCCGACGGCAAAATCACCAAAGTGGCCGACAACACCGCCGCCGTGGGCTTGTCGCTGGAAGATAACAGCCAGTACGCCGAGCAGGGCAGGCTGGCGTTCTCGGAAGTGAACGTCGATACCGCCACCGGCACCGTGGTGCTGCGCGCGGTGTTCCCGAACCCGAATAACGAACTGCTGCCGGGCATGTACGTGCATGCCAGCTTCCCGCAGGGCATTCAGCAGCAAGGCATTTTGCTGCCGCAAGAGTCGATCATGCATGACACCAAAGGTCAGCCATATGTCTTTGTGGTGAAAAGCGACAACACCATCGAGCAGCGTAGCATCCACACCGGCGAGATGATCAATGGAGAATGGCTGGTGACCTCGGGCTTGCAGCAAGGGGAAAACGTGGTGGTGAACAACCTGCAAAGCGTGCGCAGCGGGGTGAAAGTGACCACCACCGCCGCCAACACCAACGACACGCCATCCGCCAATGCGGTGAGTCTTTCGATGACTGACGCAGCGGCGCAATAAGGGGGCGGCATGTCGAAGTTTTTTATAGAACGTCCAATCTTCGCCTGGGTTATCGCCATTATCGTGATGCTGGTCGGCGCGATTGCCGCCATCAGTTTGCCGGTCAATCAATATCCCAATATCTCCGCGCCAGCGGCCTCTATCTCGGTGACCTATCCGGGTGCCAGCGCCGAAACCACACAAAACACCGTGGTGCAGGTCATTGAGCAGCAGCTGAACGGTCTGGATGGTTTGCGCTATCTGGAGTCGAGCAGCGCCTCGGACGGCAGCGCGCAGATCATCGCCACCTTTAATCAGGGCATCAATCCCGATATCGCCCAGGTTCAGGTGCAGGATCGCGTGTCGCTGGCGGAGTCGCAGCTGCCCACCGATGTCACCCAGCAAGGTATCCGCATCCGTAAGTACCAGAAAAACTTCATGATGGTGATCGGGCTGATCGCCAAAGACGGCAAGCTGACTAACGGCGATCTGGCCGACATGCTGGTGTCGAAACTGGAAGATCCGATCTCGCGTACGCCGGGCGTCGGCGACTTCATGGTGCTGGGATCCGAATACGCGATGCGCATCTGGCTCGATCCGGCCAAATTGTACAAATACAACCTGATGCCGAGCGATGTCACCACCGCGATTGATAACCAGAACGTGCAGGTGTCGTCCGGTTCACTCGGCGGTTTGCCGACCATTCAGGCCGCAAAAACCCAGGCGACGATCCTCGGCAAAACCCGTTTCACCACCGTGCAGCAGTTTGAGAATGTGCTGCTGAAGGTGAACAGCGACGGCTCGCAGGTGCGGCTGAAAGATGTGGCCAGCGTCGCGCTCGGGCCGCAAAGCTACGGCATCGATGCCACCATGAACGGTAAACCGGCCGCCGGTATCGCGTTGCGTCTGGCAACCGGTGCCAATGAACTGGATACCGCCAAGGCGGTGCGCCAAACCATCGCCGACCTGAAAGATTCGCTGCCGGATAACGTCGAGATTCAGTATCCGTACGACACCTCGCCGGTGGTCAGCGCCTCGATTGAAGAGGTGGTGAAAACGCTGATCGAAGCGGTGGTGCTGGTGTTCTTCGTGATGCTGATCTTCCTGCAAAACCTGCGCGCCACGCTGATCACCACGCTGGTGGTGCCGGTGGTGCTGCTGGGCACTTTTGGCATTCTTTCGGCGTTTGGTTACAGCATTAACACCCTCACCATGTTCGGCATGGTGCTGGCCATCGGGCTACTGGTGGATGACGCCATTGTGGTGGTGGAGAACGTTGAGCGCGTAATGCACGAAGAGCAACTCGACCCGAAAGCCGCCACCATTAAATCGATGCAGCAGATTCAGGGCGCGCTGTTTGGCATTGCGCTGGTGCTGTCGGCAGTGCTGCTGCCGATGGCGTTCTTCTCCGGATCGACCGGTGTGATTTACCGCCAGTTCTCGGTCACCATCGTCTCGGCGATGGCGCTGTCGGTGATCATGGCGCTGATCTTCACGCCTGCGCTGTGCGCCACCTTGCTGAAACCGGCGGCGGCGGAGCACAAAACCACCGGATTCGCCGGTTGGTTTAATCGCAAGTTCGACAGCGGGGCGATGCACTACACCCACGGCGTCAGCAAAGTGATTTCCCGTCGCGGCCTGTTCCTGGTGATCTATCTGGTGATCGTCGGCGTGACGGGATTTTTGTTCACCCGCGTACCGACCACCTTCCTGCCGGGTGAAGATCAGGGCTTGATGATGGTGCAGATCACGCTGCCGGTGAACTCGTCATCGCAGCGCACTCAGCAGGTGATCAACGATCTCAACGCCTATCTGCAACAGAACGAAGCGTCGGTGGTGACCACCACCTTTGGCGTGGCGGGCTTTAACTTTGCTGGTCGCGGTCAGAGCAACGCCATGGCTTTTGTGCGCCTGAAAGATTGGGGCGACCGCACGCACAGCGGGCAAAGCGTGCAGGATTTGGCGAACCGCGTGATGGCGCACTTCGCCAACTATCAGAACGCCAAAATCTTCGCCATGGTGCCGCCGGCGGTGATGGAGCTGGGCAACGCCACCGGTTTCGATCTCTATCTGCAGGATACCGGCGCGCACAGCCATCAGCAGATGATGGATGCCGCGCATCAGCTGATTACGCTGGCGAACAACGATCCACATCTGGCGCAGGTACGTCTTAACGGGCTGGAAGATGAGCCGCAGTATCAGCTGGAGATCAATGATGAGAAGGCCAGCGCGCTCGGCCTGAGCATGACCGACATCAACAACACTTTGTCGGTGGCGTGGGGCTCCAGCTACATCGATCAGTTCATGTATAACGGCCGCGTGAAAGAGGTCTATCTGATGGGCAAAGCGGACTCGCGCGTCACACCGTCGGATCTCGACAAATGGTACTTCCGCAACAGCAGCGGCACCATGGTGCCATTCTCCGCCTTCGCCTCGGGCAAATGGGTGTACGGCTCGCCGCACTTTGAACGCTTTAACGGCTTAACCGCTGAGGAGATCCTCGGATCGCCCGCGCCGGGCCAGAGTACCGGTGAAGCGATGAAGGTGGTGGAACAGCTGGCGAAGCAGCTGCCGCACGGTTTCCGCGTGCAGTGGTACGGCATTTCGTATGAGGAGCAGGCCTCCGGCAGCCAAACCACGCAGTTGTATCTGATCTCGATTCTGGTGGTGTTCCTGTGTCTGGCGGCGCTGTACGAGAGCTGGTCGATTCCGTTCTCGGTGATCATGGTGGTGCCGCTCGGCATCCTCGGCACCATTAGCGCGGTGCTGCTGCGCGGCCTGCAGAACGATGTTTTCTTCCAGGTTGGCCTGCTGACCACCGTGGGGCTGGCGGCGAAAAACGCCATCCTGATCGTCGAGTTTGCCAAAGAGCTGCATGAGCGCGAGGGCAAAACGCTGGTGGAAGCGGCGGTAGAAGCGGCGCGGCTGCGTATCCGTCCGATTATCATGACCTCAATGGCGTTTATTCTCGGCGTGCTGCCGCTGACCATATCCAACGGCGCGGGCGCCGGCAGCCAGCATTCGATTGGTACGGCGGTGGCGGGCGGTATGATCACCGCGACTTTCCTCGCCATCTTCTTTGTGCCGATGTTCTACGTGGTGGTTTCGCAGTTCTTTGCGCGTAAGAAACAAACATCCGCAGAGGTGGTTAAAAATGAACATGAATAACTTCCGTCTGGCGCTGTTGCCGCTCGCGCTGGCATTGGCCGGTTGTACGCTGGCACCGCACTATCAGCGCCCGGCGCTGCCGGTGGACGCTAAATACGATCAGGCGACGCCCGTCGGCAACGTCGCCGATTTGCCGTGGCAGAACTTTTTCACTGACGCCACGCTGCGCAACCTGATTCAGCTGTCGCTGGATAACAACCGCGACCTGCGCGTGGCGGCGCTGAACGTGCAAGAGGCGCAGCAGGGCGTCACGGTGCAGCGCGCGGCGCTGATGCCGTCGATCAACGCCACGGCCAGCCAGACTTCGGCGCATGAACCGGCCAATCTCTACAACACCAAAACCAGCGGCGCGGTGACCTATCACGAGCTGAACAGCGGCTTGAGCGTCACTTCGTGGGAGCTGGATTTCTTTGGTCGCCTGCAAAGCCTGAGCGATCAGGCGCAGGAAACCTATCTGTCGAGCGCCGCCACCGAACGCGCCACGCGCATTTCACTGATCGCGGAAGTGGCGACGGCGTGGCTGACGCTGAGTTCGGATAACGATCTGCTGCATCTGGCGCAACACACCGCGCAAAGCCAGCAGGAATCGTATCGCCTGACCAAGCTCAGCTACGACGGCGGTGCCAGCAGCGATCAGGATCTGGCGCAGGCCGAAAGCACGGTGCGGGCGGCGCAGGCGGACGTGGCGAGTTACACGCGTCAGGTGCGGCAGGATGTGGATGCGCTGCGCTTGCTGGTCGGCACCGATCTGCCTGCCACGCTGCTGTCGCACGCCACGCTGGACGCCAACTGGCAGTTCCCGGCCACGCCCGCTGGTTTACCGTCGGATCTGCTGACGCGCCGCCCGGATATCATGGCAGCGGAGCACACGCTGAAGGCGGCCAATGCCAATATCGGCGCGGCGCGTGCCGCCTTCTTCCCGAGCATCACGCTGACCGCGTCCGGCGGCTCCACCAGCAGCTCGCTTGGCAGCCTGCTGGGCGGCGGCACCGGCGCATGGTCATTCATGCCATCGATTAACCTGCCGATTTTTGACGGTGGTAAAAACCAGGCCAACCTAAATATCGCGCATATCGAGAAACGCATTGAGATAGCTGACTATGAGAAGGCGATCCAGACCGCGTTTAAAGAGGTGAACGATGCGCTGGCCGGTCAGGATACCTGGCAGGATCAGCTGACGGCGCTGCAACAGGAGGTTGGCGCCAATCAGCGCGACTACGACTATTCCGTATTGCGCTTCAAGCAAGGCGTCGACAATTATCTCAATGTGTTAGTGGCCCAGCGATCGCTTTACAGTGCGCAGCAGTCGCAGATCAGCGCGCATCTCGGCCAATTGAGCCAGAAAATCACCCTGTACAAGGCGTTAGGCGGCGGCTGGAAATCTTAATCACCTTAACGAAACCCTTACGGTTCGCGTATGGAATTCGCGCGGGCATTCAACCGATAATGCGCGTAGTGATGATTTCCCCTTGAAATAGTCCCCTGTTTTACAGGGGATTTTCCGTTTTCTGGCTAACCTGAAGATCCTGATGACTAACAACGCTTTCCGCTCCCCGTTTTCCCGCTGGCTGAAATGGCTCCTGTTGTTGCTTGTGCTGTTGATTGTGGCGGGCGTGATCTGGCGCGTGGTCGGTGGTCACGGCGGCATGCCGGGCGGCGGAAAGCCGCCGGGCGCACGCGGCGGTCATCGCGGTGGCGCGGGTGGCCCGCCGGGCATGGCGATGATGATGGGCGGTGCCACGCTGGTACACAGCGGCGTCGCCAGCAGCGCGGATGTGCCGGAATACCTCAACGCGCTCGGCACGGTGATCCCCAATGCCAGCGTCACCGTCACCAGCCGCGTCGCCGGACAGCTGGAGAAAGTGTTCTTCACCGAAGGGCAGAAAGTCAGCGCCGGCCAGCTGCTGGCGCAGATCGATCCGCGCAGCTATCAGGCCACGCTGGCGCAGTATCAGGGCGATCTCAATCAGAATCAGGCGTTGCTGAAAAGCGCGCAGTTAACGCTGGTGCGTTATCAGAAACTGGCGGCGCAGGACTCGCTGTCGCGCCAGGATCTCGATACTCAAACCGCCACCGTTGGCCAGTACAAAGGCGCGGTCGCCGCTGATGAAGCGCAGATCGCCAGCGCCAAACTGGATATCGAGTATGCGCGCATCACCTCGCCAATCAGCGGACGCGTCGGTTTGCGTCTGGTCGATCCCGGCAATATGGTGCAAACCACCGATACCACTGGCATTGTGGTGGTGACGCAGATGCAGCCCGCCGCCGTGACCTTTAGCGTGCCGCAGGGCAACATTCCGCAGCTGACCAAAGCGCTGCACGGCGGGCAAAGTCTGCCCGCCACCGCCTTTGATCAGGACAACAGCCGCGCGCTGGCGCAGGGCGAGGTGAAGTTCATCAGCAACCAGATCGATACCGCGACCGGCACCATTGAGCTGAAAGCCACCTTCCCGAATGAAGACGAATCGCTGTTCGCTAACCAGTTCGTCAATCTGCGGCTGCAAACCAACATCCTGAAAAATGCCACGGTGATCCCGGCGCAGGCGCTGCAGCTGAGCAGCGACGGCAGCTTCGTGTTTGTTATCAATAAAGACAACACCGTGACGCGCAAAGCGGTCACCACCGGGCCAACGTTTGGTGAAGATCAGCAGGCGATTCTCAACGGAGTGGAACCGGGCGATCGTCTGGTGACCGAAGGCATCGATCGCCTGACCAACGGCAGCAAAGTGCAGCTGGCGGATGAGCGCAAAACCACCGCGACCGCCGAGGCCAAATGAATCCGTCTCGCCTGTTTATCCAGCGTCCGGTCGCCACCATTTTGCTGATGGTCGGCGTGCTGATCGCCGGGATCTTCTCTTACCGTTTTCTCTCCACCTCGGCGCTGCCGCAGGTGGATTACCCAACCATTCAGGTCACCACGCTCTATCCCGGTGCCAGCCCGGATGTGATGGCGTCTTCTGTCACCTCGCCGCTGGAGCGCCAGCTCGGGCAAATGGCTGGGTTGAGCCAGATGACCTCCACCAGCTCAGGCGGATCGTCGATCGTCACGCTGAAGTTCAGCCTCGATCTTTCGCTGGATGTCGCCGAGCAGGAAGTGCAGGCGGCGATCAATGCCGCCAATAACTTGCTGCCGAGCGATCTGCCCAATCCGCCGACCTACAAAAAGGTCAATCCAGCCGATACCGCCGTGATTACGCTGGCGGTGAGTTCCGACACGCTGCCGCTGACGCAGGTGCAGGATCTGGTGAACACGCGCGTGGCGCTCAAGCTGTCGCAGATTAATGGCGTCGGCATGGTGACGCTAGCGGGCGGCCATCAACCGGCGATTCGCGTGCAGATGGACCCGAAAGCGCTGGCGGCGCATCAGCTGTCGCTGGAGGACGTCAACACGCTGATCGGCAACAGCAACGTGAACGGCTCGAAAGGCGGCTTCGACGGCAAATATCACTCGGTGACCATCGACGCTAACGATCAGCTGCGCACCGCCGATGAGTACGGCAATTTGATCATCACTTACCAAAACGGTGCGGCGCTGCGGCTAAAAGATATCGCGCATATCGAACAGGGACCGGAGAACAGCTTCCAGTCGGCGTGGGCCAACAACAGTCCGGCGATTGTGATTAGCGTGCAGCGCCAGCCGGGCGCCAACGTGATTCAGGTGGTGGACAGCATCAAAGCGCAGCTGCCGAAGCTGCAGGCGGCGCTGCCGGACGGCGTGAAGATGAGCATCTTGTCGGATCGCACGCAAACCATTCGCGCCTCTATCAGCGACGTGCAATTTGAGCTGATGCTGTCGGTGGCGCTGGTGGTGATGGTGACGTTCCTGTTCCTGCGCAACGTGGCGGCGACGCTGATTCCCAGCGTGGCGGTGCCGCTGTCGCTGATTGGCACCTTCGGCGTGATGTATCTGGCCGACTTCAGCCTGAATAATCTGTCGCTGATGGCGCTGACCATCGCCACCGGCTTCGTTATCGACGATGCGATTGTGGTGGTGGAGAACATTTCACGGCGGCTGGAAGAGGGCGAAACGCCGATGCAGGCGGCGCTGAAAGGCTCGCAGCAGATTGGCTTCACCATCATCTCGCTGACCTTCTCACTGATTGCCGTGCTGATCCCGCTGCTGTTTATGGGCGACGTGGTTGGGCGGTTGTTCCGCGAATTTGCCATCACGCTGGCGGTGTCGATTCTGGTGTCGATGGTGGTGTCACTAACGCTGACGCCGATGCTGTGCGCCTATCTGTTGCAGCACATTCCGCCGGAAAAACAGTCGCGCTTTTCGCGTAAAGGCGGCGAACTGTTCGACAAGCTGGTGCGCGGCTACGACCGCATGCTGACGGTGGTGCTGAACCATCAGAAGCTGACGCTGCTGGTGGCGCTGGCGACCTTTGCGCTCACCGCGCTGCTGTATATCGCCATCCCAAAAGGCTTCTTCCCGACCCAGGATACCGGGCTGATTCAGGGCGTCACCGTGGCGTCGCAGGATGTGTCGTTTAGCGAGATGTCGAAGCGACAGCAGGCGCTGGCGAAAGTGATTCTGCAAAATCCGTCGGTAGAGAGTTTGTCCTCAACCATCGGCATTGATGGCAGCAACACCAGCCTGAATAGCGGGCGCATCCAGATCAACCTCAAGTCGTTTGACCAGCGCGACGACAAAGCCGACGTGGTGATCAAACAGCTGCAACAGGCGGCGCAGCAGGTGGCGGGCATTCAGCTCTATCTGCAACCGGCGCAGGATTTGACCGTTAACGATCAGGTGTCGCCGAGCCAGTATCAATTTACGCTGGATGATGCCGACAGCGAAAACCTGGTGCGCTGGACGCCAAAGATGGTCGCCGCCTTGCAGCAGCGTCCGGAGTTTAACGGCGTGGTGAGTAACCTGCAGGATCAGGGCCGCGTGGCCTATGTCGAGCTGAATCGCGATAAAGCGGCGCGCTACGGCATTACCGCCGCCGACGTCGATACCGCGCTGTACAACAGCTTCGGTCAGCGTTTGGTCTCCACCATCTTTACCCAGGCCAATCAATATCGCGTGGTGCTGGAAGTGGCGCCGCAGTATCAGCAATCGCCCGCTTCGTTTGATGATGTCTATTTGCCGGTGACCAGCGCGAGCAGCAGCACTTCCACCACGGATGACACCACCACAACCACCACCGACATGGTGAAGCTCACGTCCATCGCCACCATTCACCAGCGCACCGGTTCGCTGATGCACATGCGGCTCAATCAATTCCCGGCGGTGATGGTGTCGTTCAATCTCAATAAAGGCTATTCGCTGGAAGAGGGGCAGAAGGCGATTGCCGCAGTGACGCAGCAACTGAATTTGCCGTCGAGCATCACCTTGCGTTATCAGGGCGAAACCTCGGCATTCCAGAGCGCCACCGGCAACACGCTGTGGCTGATTCTGGCGGCATTAATCACTATGTACGTGGTGCTCGGCATTCTCTATGAGAGCTTTATCCATCCGGTGACCATTCTCTCGACGCTGCCCTCGGCGGCGGTCGGCGCGCTGTTGACGCTGCTGCTGGCGGGCAGCGAGTTCAGCCTGATCGCGCTGATTGGCGTGATTCTGCTAATCGGTATCGTCAAGAAGAACGCGATTATGATGATCGACTTCGCGCTGGAGGCGGAAAACAAGCAGCACATAAGCGCGCGGGACGCGATTCATCAGGCCTGTTTGCTGCGCTTCCGCCCGATTCTGATGACCACCATGGCGGCGCTGCTCGGTGCGCTGCCGCTGATGCTGGCGTCCGGCTCCGGTGCCGAGCTGCGTCAGCCGCTCGGTCTGGTGATTGTTGGCGGTTTGATCGTCAGCCAGGTGCTGACGCTGTTCTCCACGCCGGTGATTTACCTGTGGTTTGATGGCATCGCGCAGCGCGGCAAGCGCTACATGCAGCGCAAGCAGCAGCAGGCGCGGGGCGAGCGATGAACCTCACCCGACTGTTTATCTTCCGTCCGGTTGCCACGCTGCTGCTGACGCTGGCGATCCTGCTGCTGGGCGCGTTGGGCTATCGGCTGCTGCCGGTGGCGCCGCTGCCGCAGGTGGATTTCCCCACCATTATGGTCAGCGCCAGCCTGGCCGGTGCCAGCCCGGAGACCATGGCGGCTACCGTCGCTACGCCGCTGGAGCGTTCGCTGGGGCAGATTGCCGGCGTCACCGAGATGACCTCGACCAGTTCGCAGGGATCGACCAGCGTGATTTTGCAGTTTGATCTCGATCGCGACATCAACGGCGCAGCGCGTGACGTGCAGGCGGCGATCAACGCCGCACGCAGTTTGCTGCCGAGCGCGATGGAGTCGCTGCCGACCTATCGCAAAGCCAATCCATCGGATGCGCCGATTGTGATGCTGGCGCTAACGTCCGCCACGCGCACACCGGGCGAACTCTACGATCTGGCCGAAAGCAAAATCGAGCAGGCGATGGGCCAAGTGAAAGGCGTGGGCGAAGTGTCGCTGATGGGCAGCGCCTTACCGGCGGTGCGCATCGATCTGCAGCCGCTGAAGCTGACGCAGTATGGCATCTCGCTGGATACGGTGCGCAGCGCCATCGCCAACAGCACCAGCAATAAGCCAAAGGGGATTTTGCAGGGCAGCAGCCAGTCGTGGGTGGTGGACAGCAACGGCCAGCTGGATAAAGCCGCGCAGTATCAGGATCTGATTGTCACGTATAAACAGGGCAAAGCGGTGCGGCTGCATGATGTCGCCACCGTGTATGACTCGGTTGAAGATCAGTATCAGGCCGGTTTCCTCAATGCCATGCCATCGGTGATGGTGGGCATTAAGCGCCAGGCCGGTGCCAACATGCTCGACACCATTGATGCCATCAAAGCGCAACTGCCGGCGCTGGAAAAAAATCTGCCCGCCGATACGCAACTGAAAGTGGTGGTGGATCGCTCGCCGACGGTGCGCGCCTCGCTGTATGACACCGAAGAGACGCTGCTGGTGGCGATGCTGCTGGTGATCGCCGTGGTGTTTGTGTTTCTGCGTAACGTGCAGGCGGTGATGATCCCGGCGCTGGCGCTGCCGGTCTCGCTGATTGGCACCTGCGCGGTGATGTATCTGCTGGGTTACAGCCTCGATAACCTGTCGCTGATGGCGCTGATTATCGCCACCGGCTTTGTCGTCGATGACGCGATTGTGGTGCTGGAAAACATCACGCGCCATATCGAAGAAGGGCTCAGTCCGCTGCGCGCGGCGCTGCGTGGCGCGCAGGAAGTGAGTTTTACCGTGCTGTCGATGACCATGTCGCTGATTGCGGTGTTCATCCCGATTCTGCTGATGGGCAGCATCGTCGGACGCTTGTTCCGCGAATTTGCCGTCACGCTGACGGTATCGCTGCTGATTTCGATGTTTGTCTCGCTGAGCCTGACGCCGATGCTGTGCGCGCGCCTGCTGAAGCCAAAGCCCAAAGTCACACAACGCCCGCATCCGCTGTATCAGTTTATCGAAAACCAACTTAACGCATTGCTGGCGGCTTATTCGCGTGGGTTAACCTGGGTGATGGCGCACCAAAAGCTGACGATGTTTAGTCTGGTGCTGACCGTGCTGCTCAACCTGTTTCTGTTTTCCGTGGTGCAGAAAGGCTTTTTCCCCAATCAGGATACCGGCCTGCTGATGGGCGCGCTGCGTGCCGATCAGAATATCTCCTTCCAGGCGATGAAGCCGAAAATGCTGCAGTTCACCCACATCATCCAGTCCGATCCGGCGGTGGAGAGCGTGATGTCGTCGATGGGCAGCGGCATGTTCGGCTCGCGCAACAGCGCCAACTTCTTTGTGCGCCTGAAGGATTTTGACAAGCGCGATGCCACCGCCACCGAAGTGGCGAACCGCCTGAGTATGAAAACCAGCCATATTGCCGGCGCGCAGATGTTCCTGATGGCGGCGCAGGATCTGCACATCGGCGGGCGCAGCGCCAACGCCACCTATCAATACAGTTTGCAGGCCGACGATCTCGATCTGCTACGTGAGTGGACGCCCAAAGTGCAGGCGGCGCTGGCGGCAATCCCGCAGCTGAATAGCGTCGATTCCGACGCGCAAACCGGCGGTCAGGAAGTGGTGATTAATATCGATCGTGACCGCGCGAAACGGTTGGGCGTTAACGTGCAGATGCTCGACACCCTGCTGAATAACGCCTTCAGCCAGCGCCAGGTTGCCACGCTCTATCACACGCTTAATCAGTATCATGTGGTGATGTCGCTGCAGGATAGCTACACGCGCGATCCGGCGATTTTGCAGCAGCTGTATGTGATTAACGACAGTGGCGATCGCGTGCCGCTCGCCGCATTCGCCAGCTTAAAAGGCGGTAACGCGCCGCTGTCGGTGGCGCATCAGGGCCAATCCGCCACCAGCACCGTGGCGTTTAACCTTAACGACGGCGTGTCGCTGGAGCAGGCGCAGGCGCTGATTAAGCAGGCGATGGCGCAGCTTGGTTTGCCCTCCAGTATTCAGGCCGGTTTTGCCGGCACCGCCGCCGCCTTCGCCCAGCTTACCGCCACCATGCCGTGGCTGATTATCGCGGCGCTGGCGGCGGTGTATATCGTGCTCGGCGTGCTATATGAGAGTTACATCCACCCGATCACCATTCTCTCAACGCTGCCGTCGGCGGGCGTGGGCGCGCTGCTGTTGCTGCTGCTGACCAACACGCAGCTGACGGTGATCGCGCTGATCGGCATCATCCTGCTGATTGGTATCGTGAAAAAGAACGCCATCATGATGATCGACTTTGCGATTCACGCCGAGCGTAGCCAAGGCATGACGCCGCAGCAGGCGATCACCCAAGCCTGCTTGATGCGTTTCCGGCCGATCATGATGACCACGCTGGCCGCCTTCTTTGGCGCGCTGCCGCTGGCGCTGGGCAGCGGCGGCGATGCCGACTTACGTAGCCCGCTCGGGCTGGCGATTGCCGGTGGTTTGGCGCTGAGCCAATTATTAACGCTGTTTACTACGCCGGTGGTTTATCTCTGGCTCGACCGTTTAAGCCGCGCCACGCAACGTCAGTGGCAGCGGTTGCGTCATGTGGAATCCCGATAGATGAAAATGTCTCTGAAAATTACGCCGTTGCTCACCGTGATGTTGCTGGCGGGCTGCGCGGTTGGCCCCGATTATCAGCGCCCGAGCATGGCGATGCCGAGCCATTTCAAAGAAGCCAAAGGCTGGACGCAGGCGACGCCGCAGGATGCAAACAGCAAAGGTGAATGGTGGCTGGTGTATCACGATGCCACGCTGGATAGCCTGCTGAAGCAGGTGAGCATCTCCAACCAGAACGTTGCCAGCTATGCCGCGCAGTACCGCGAAGCGCAGGCGTTAGTTGGGCAATCACGCGCGGAGTTGTTGCCGTCGGTAAGCTACGACGCCAGCAGCACGCGCAGCGGCAGCCGCGCCAGCGCCAGCGGACAACGTAGCGTCAGCAACAGCCATGCCGCCGATCTCAGCGCCAGCTGGGAGCTGGATGTGTGGGGCAAACTGCGGCGCACGCTGGAGGAGAACAACGCAAGCGCCGAAGCCAGCAAGGCCGAGCTGGCGAATATCACCTTGAGCGCGCAGTCCGAACTGGCGCAGGACTATTTCCAGCTGCGCATCATCGACGAGAAAATCGCGCTCTATCAGCGCAGTATCGCGGCCTATCAACGCTATCTGACGGTGATTGAAAACAAATACGCGGCGGGCAGCGAATCACGCGCCACCTTAGCGCAGGCGCAGATGCAGCTGGAGAGCGCCCGCGCCTCGGCGCAGGATTACCAGTGGCAGCGTGCACAGATGGAGCACGCGATTGCCTTGCTGCTGGGCCGAGCTCCGGCGGATTTCTCCTTGCCGGTGGCGAAGCTGGAGGCCGCGCTGCCCGCGATCCCGAACAGCGTGCCGTCGCAACTGTTGCAGCGCCGTCCCGATATCGCCTACGCCGAGCGCAACGTGGCGGCGGCGAATGCGGCGGTCGGCGTGGCGATTGCCGGTTACTATCCCGATTTGACGCTGAGCGCCAGCGGCGGCGTGAGTTCATCGGCGATCAACAGTTTGTTCTCGCTGCCCAATCGCGTCTGGTCTTTGGGGCCGGAGCTGAGCGGTACGCTGTTAGATTTCGGCGCCACCTCAGCGAAAGTCGAACAGGCGCGCGCCGCCTATGATGCCAGCGTTGCCAGCTATCGCCAGTCGGTGCTGACCGGCATGGGCGAAGTGGAGGATTATCTGGTGCAGCTGAATACTTTGCAGGGCGAAATCGCCGCACAACAGCGCGCCACCGACGCGGCGCAGGAATCGGCGCGCGTAACGCGCAATCAGTATGATGCCGGAATGATCGACTATCTCGACGTCGCCACCACCGAAAACAGCAGCCTGAGCGCGCAGCAGAGTTTGCTGTCGCTGCAGAGCACGCAGTGGGTCAGCAGCGTCGGCCTGATCGCCGCGCTGGGCGGTGGCTGGCAGACGGATACGCGGTAAAACCAGGTCGCCATGAATGGCGTAATGCTTGTTAGTTAAGAAAGCATTTTTGGTGCGGGCTCTGACACATCTGCTGCGTCGCGGGCCGTCCTCGCGCCGCTAACGCGGTGCCTTCGGCTTCCACGTCGTGCCGACGGATCGTTCGTGGATCGGCCGTCCTGGCCGCCCCGAACTGCCTCACGCATCCCTGCGTGAGGCTCCTGGCCCAACGTAAAAGCCTCAGCGCTGCGAATGGCCCTTTGCCGCAGGTGACGCGCCAGCGCCTCTGGCAAATGAGCCCTTTTTAGCAGCACTCACTGAAGCTTCGGAGCAGGCCGGGGACGCTATTGGGCCGGCAATCCGCAGCGCTGAACGAAGCGAGGAAGCCAGGAGAGCCCGCAGGACGCGGGCGAAAGGCGGAGCCGGGACAAGGAAGTCCCGTCTCCGCCGGTCCGTCAGGCAAACGAGCGAAGTGAAGGCACCGCGCTAGCGGCGCGAGGACCGCCGGCCCAATAGTGGCCCCGGCCTGCGCACTCATCGTTGGCTTAACTGACAAGGATTACGCCATGAATGGCGGCCCTACGACCGCTATTGCGTTTAAATCACCACGCCACTTGTCGAAAATCCCCAGATCCTGCATCGTAAGAGCCATTTTTACGATTGCTAAGGAGCTGGCATGCTACTCACTTTTTTCCGTTTCCTGTTCCGCCTGCTGTGGCGTGTGGAACTGCGCGGCGACCTCGCGGCACTGCATAAAGAGAAAGTGCTGATCACCCCCAATCACACGTCGTTTCTGGATGGGGTATTACTGGCGCTGTTTCTGCCGATCAAACCGGTGTTCGCGGTCTATTCGTCGATCAGCGATCAATGGTTTATGCGTCTGCTGAAGCCGATTATCGACTTCGTTCCGCTCGATCCCACCAAGCCGATGTCGATCAAACATCTGGTGCGCATGATCAATCAGGGCCGTCCGGTGGTGATCTTCCCCGAAGGGCGCATCACCGTGACCGGATCGCTGATGAAGATCTACAGCGGCGCCGGCTTTGTGGCGGCGAAATCCGGTGCCACCGTGGTGCCGATGCGTATCGAAGGCGCGGAATATACGCCGTTTGGTCGTCTGGCGGGCGTGTTTAAACGGCGCCTGTTCCCGCGCATCACCTTAACGGTGCTGCCGCCAACGGTAATCCCAATGCCTGAAGCCAAACGCGCGCGCGATCGCCGCACGCTGGCGGGCGAGCACCTGCATCATGTGATGATGGAAGCCCGCATGGCAGTGCGTCCGCGTGAGACGCTGTTCGAGGCTTTCCTCAATGCGCGTCAGCGTTATGGCGCGATGAAGCCGTGCATCGAAGACGTCAACTTCAAACCGGATAGCTATACCGGTTTGCTGAAGAAAGCGCTTGGCGTGGGCCGCATTCTGGAGCGCTACAGCCAGCAAGGTGAATACGTCGGTCTGCTGCTGCCGAACGCCACGGTGACAGCGGCGGCGATTCTCGGTGCCTCGCTGCGCGGGCGCATTCCGGCGATGCTCAACTACACCGCAGGCGTGAATGGCATGCGTGCGGCGTTGACCGCATCGCAGGTGAAAACCGTGTTTACCTCGCGGCAGTTCCTCGAAAAAGGCAACCTGTGGCACTTGCCGCAGGGACTCAGCGAAGTGCAGTGGATCTATCTGGAAGATCTGAAAGATACCGTTACGCTGCAGGACAAGTTGTGGATTGTGGCGCATCTGCTGATGCCGCGCCGTGCGCTGGTGGCGCAGCAGCCGGAAGATGCGGCGATGGTGCTGTTTACCTCCGGTTCGGAAGGCCATCCCAAAGGTGTGGTGCACTCGCATAAAAGTCTGTTGGCGAACGTTGAGCAGATTCGTACCGTGGCGGATTTCACCCCGCGTGACCGCTTTATGTCGGCGCTGCCGCTGTTCCATGCTTTCGGTTTAACCGTTGGCCTGTTTACCCCGTTGCTGACCGGCGCGCAGGTGTTTCTCTATCCGAGCCCGCTGCATTACCGCATCGTGCCGGAGCTGGTTTACGACCGTAACTGCACCGTGCTGTTTGGTACCTCAACCTTCCTTGGCAACTATGCGCGTTTCGCCAGCCCGTACGATTTTGCGCGTCTGCGCTATGTGGTGGCGGGCGCGGAGAAACTGCAGGAAGCGACGCGTCAGATCTACATGGAAAAATACGGCATCCGTATTCTCGAAGGCTACGGCGTGACGGAGTGCGCGCCGGTGGTGGCGATCAACGTGCCGATGGCGGCAAAAAATCACACCGTGGGCCGCATTCTGCCGGGCATGGATTCGCGTCTGATTTCGGTGCCGGGCATTGAGCAGGGCGGTCGCCTGCAGCTGCGCGGTCCGAACGTGATGAACGGGTATCTGCGCGTGGAAAATCCAGGCGTGCTGGAAGTCCCGGTCGCCGATAACGGCGAAGGCGAGATGGAAGCGGGCTGGTACGACACCGGCGATATCGTCAGCTTTGATGAAGGCGGTTTCTGCCAGATTCAGGGCCGTGCGAAACGCTTCGCCAAAATTGCCGGTGAGATGGTGTCGCTGGAGATTGTGGAGCAGATTGCGCTGAAAGCCTCTAACGAGAAGCAGCATGCGGCGTCGCTGCGTCCGGACGGTAATCGAGGCGAAGCGTTGGTGCTGTTTACTACCGACAGCGAGTTGGGCCGCGACACGCTGCTGAAAGCGGCGCGTGAAATTGGCGCGCCGGAACTGGCGGTGCCGCGCGATATCCGCGTGATGAAACAGCTACCGATGCTGGGTAGCGGCAAACCGGACTATGTCAGCCTGAAGCAGCTGGCGGAAGAGGAGCAGGCATGAGCCAGGCGTTAAATAACGATGCACCGCTGTTATCGCGCAACATGCTGGCGGTGATTGTGGCGCAGTTCTTCTCGGCATTTGGCGACAACGCGCTGTTGTTTGTGACGCTGGCGGTGCTGAAAAATCAGTTCTATCCGGACTGGAGTCAGCCGATCCTGCAAATGCTGTTTGTGGCCACTTACATTCTGCTCGCGCCGTTCGTGGGCCAGATGGCGGATAGCTTTGCCAAAGGTCGGGTAATGATGTTCGCTAACAGTCTTAAGCTGCTCGGCGCGCTGGTTATCTGTTTCGGCTTCAATCCGTTCCTCGGCTATACGCTGGTGGGGATTGGCGCGGCATCCTATTCGCCAGCCAAGTACGGCATCCTGATGGAGATCACCAGCGGTGAACGCCTGGTCAAAGCCAACGGCTTAATGGAAGGTTCGACCATTGCGGCGATTCTGCTGGGTTCGGTGGCGGGCGGTATTCTGGCGGACTGGAACCTGGTCGCCGCGCTGGTGGTGTGTGCCATGACCTATGCGATGGCGGTGGTGGCGAACATCTTTATTCCGCGCCTGACGGCAGCGCGTCCCGGTCAGAGCTGGCATTTTGGCGCCATGCTGCGCAGTTTCATCGCGGCCACTAAGCTGCTGTGGCGCAACGGCGAAACGCGCTTCTCGCTGCTCGGCACCAGCTTGTTCTGGGGCGCGGGCGTGACGCTGCGTTTCCTGCTGGTGCTGTGGGTGCCGGTGGCGCTCGGCATCAGCGATAACAAAACCCCGACCACGCTGAATGCCATGGTGGCGATTGGCATCGTGATTGGTGCGGCAGCGGCAGCGAAGCTGGTGACGCTGCAAACCGTGCGTCGCTGCATGCCAGCCGGTGTGCTGATTGGCGTGATGGTTGTGGTGTTCGCGTTGCAAACCAGCTTGCTCAATGCCTATCTGGTTTTGATGCTGATTGGTGCGCTGGGTGGTTTCTTCGTGGTACCGCTCAATGCGCTGCTGCAGGAGCGCGGCAAGGCGTCCGTGGGTTCGGGCAACGCGATTGCGGTGCAAAATCTCGGTGAGAATACCGCGATGCTGCTGATGCTGGGATTGTATACCGTGGCGATTAAGCTGGGCGCGCCTGCGGTGGCGACCGGCGTCGGATTCGGCGCGATTTTCGCCGTGGCGATTGCGGTGTTGTGGTGGAAAGCGCGGAAGTAACAAAAGCATAGCGTCGTAGCGGGGCAATGTATTGCGCAATGGCGAATGCCGCACAAGTGGAAAAATGTGCGGCGTTTTTAAAGCGCGCGATAAATCGCGCCGCTACGGTGTGGTGCGATTTATGGCGCTGGATAGGTAAACTGGCGATGAATCGCTTCCAGTTCCTCTAACACCTCGGCATTCAGCGTCAGATTGAAACTCTCAACGTTAATCTTCAGCTGCTCCAGCGTGGTGGCGCCCAGCAAGGTGCTGGCGACAAACGGCTGTTGACGCACATACGCCAGCGCCATCTGCGACGGATCCATATTGTGTTTCTGCGCCAGCCAAACATAGGCTGCAATCGCCTGCTGAGACTGATCGCCGCTGTAGCGGGTAAAGCGGCTAAACAGCGTATTGCGCGCACCGGCGGGTTTCGCACCGTTCAGGTATTTGCCACTCAACGTACCAAACGCCAGGCTGGAGTACGCCAGCAACTCGACGCCTTCATGCTGGCTGATCTCCGCTAAACCAACCTCAAAACTGCGGTTCAGCAGGCTGTACGGGTTCTGGATGGTGACGATACGCGGCAGCTCATGCTTTTCAGCCAACTGCAGATAACGCATCACGCCCCACGCAGTTTCGTTCGACACGCCAATGTAGCGAATCTTACCGGCGCGCACCTGTTCGGTCAGCGCTTCCAGCGTCTCCAGCAGCGTCACCGGCACGCTGGAATCGGTGTATTGATAACCCAGCTTGCCGAAGTAGTTGGTCTGACGCTGCGGCCAGTGCAGCTGATAGAGATCGAGATAATCGGTGTTCAGACGTTTCAGGCTGGCATCCAGCGCTTCGCGGATGTTTTTGCGATCCAGCGCCTGGTTCGGGCGAATCGAGGCATCCGCGCCGCGTACCGGACCTGCTACTTTGCTGGCGAGGATGATTTTGTCACGGCTGCCGCGCTTCTTCAGCCAGCTACCAATGTATTGTTCGGTTAATCCCTGGGTTTCCGGGCGCGGCGGCACCGGATACATTTCTGCGGTATCAATCAGGTTGATGCCACTGCTAACCGCGTAATCAAGTTGTGCGTGGGCGTCGGCTTCGCTGTTCTGCTCACCAAACGTCATGGTTCCAAGCCCCAGCTGACTCACTTCCAGCGTGCTATGGGGAATACGGTGATAGTGCATGTGCCGGCATCCTTTTTTCATTATGAAAGGGAATGTTGTGTCCTTTGGGACTATAGCGTGTGAAGCGGCGCGGAAGGAAGAGGGGAAAGTTCGGGAAATCGCCTGCACAAGGGGAAAACGCGTGCAGGCAGGGCAATTTGGCACTTAACGCTCAATGATGGTTGAAACCTCGTCACCATTGATCTGCATCTGATGGCCTTGCTCATCGGTGTACTGTACCAATCCGGTCTCTTTATCGATGGCGGGTTTGCCATCTGTCATAATCATGCGGCCATCTTTGGTCGCCATGACGTAATCACTGCTACAACCACTCAATAACAGCGTCACCAAGGTTAAACCTACTGCACTCACCAACCCTTTCATTCTTATCTCCTTCTCGCGACTTCAACAGCAAAAGTGTAGTAATAAATGCTTTCGTCGTTAGGAGTAATCGCATCATTCCTAAAATTATCGGCAGCAATATGCATTTACAGTAAAAAATGTCGCGCCAAAAGCGGACCGGTGAAGCTCTTCTTCAGATAAAAGCCGCGCGGCAGCGTCATGATCGGCTCGCCGTGTTCGCCAATCGCTTCGGTCAACGCTTTGCTATTAGCGGCTTTAGGGCGGATTTGCAGCCAGGCACCGTGCCGTGCGGTGATGCGCTCCACCTGACCGAGCACAATCATGTCCATTAACTCTTCCCAGTCTTCGCGCAGCTGTTGCTCCTCTTCTGCACTCGGATGCCACAGCAGCGGCGAACCGACGCGGCGCTCGGCCAGCGGCAAAGCACGATCGCCTTCGATCGGGATCCACAGCACCCGCGCCAGTTTGTGCCGCACATGACTGGTTTGCCAGGTTACGCCGCTATTACCGGTTAACGGCGCGACGCACACGAAGGTGGTCTCCAGCGGTTTGCCCTGCGCATCTACCGGAATCGTTTTCAGCTCAATGCCGAGATGGGCGAAATCCTGCTCGGCTTTGCTGCCAGCGCTGGCACCCAAATGCAGCTCTAACAGCATGCCAACCCAGCCTTTATCGCGTTTCAAATCTGCCGGAATCGGCAGGTTAATCTGCCCCGCCAGCGCGGCAAAGGTTTGTCCCGCCAGCTGCTGTGCGCGCTGCAGTAATTCCGCTTCGTTTTCAGGTGGCGATGGCAATAACGGTGAGAAGTGCATGCTAAAACCTACATTGGTTAAAGAGTGAACAGTAAACGCGAGCCGGGTTTGTCCACATGGCAGTTAGTTGAATAAAGGTGATAATAGCATGATTCAGAATGCTTTTTTATTTCAATAGAATGGGACGATCCAGTGATATGGCCCGGTTATCCCAGCTTGTTATCGACAATGAACAGGTGTTGAACCTGGTTATCCACAGAAAAGTGGGGTAACACCCTTTTGGCCATACCCCTGTTTCCATTTACAGCCTTGACTTTCGCGTTTTGAACGCTTTTTTTCCTTTCTTTGACCAGGTTTAGGGCATTCTCTGTGGATAAAAACGTCGGTGATGGATCTTTAACCGATCGAAAAAACTGAGCGGAGTATAACTACGGATCCTGGTAACGATTTAACGGTTAATAAGTTATATCTCAATGAATATTATGATTTTTTTTAGTGTTGCTATGTTGGGTGATGAGATTTATCCGAAGGGGTTATTCAATTCATTCCCGTGTTCTGCACAAAGCTATCCACAGAAAAGGTGAATAAGATCGCCGATAAATGGGGGCATCTGTTTATAACTTGGCTAATCTCTGTGAGTTATCCTGTTTTTATTCCGCCTGCGGCCCGCTATCCAGTGGTTTACCGCCTGTAAGGAGTGTGAAACAATCAGGCTATTCAAATTTAGCTTTGAGGTAGTCCAGTGATCGATGATGATGGCTACCGCCCGAATGTTGGTATCGTAATCTGTAACAGGCAAGGACAAGTGTTGTGGGCCAGGCGCTTTGGACAGCACTCCTGGCAATTTCCTCAGGGAGGCATCAATCCGGGTGAAACTGCTGAACAGGCGATGTATCGCGAGCTGTTCGAAGAAGTGGGTTTACACCGCAAAGATGTTCGAATACTTGCTTCAACCCGAAACTGGTTACGCTACAAGTTGCCAAAACGTTTGGTGCGTTGGGACACAAAGCCGGTGTGTATCGGCCAGAAACAAAAGTGGTTTCTTCTGCAGTTGATGTGCAGTGACGCGGAAATCAATGTGCAGCACAGCAGCACGCCCGAGTTTGATGGTTGGCGCTGGGTTAGCTTCTGGTATCCGGTACGTCAGGTGGTCTCTTTCAAGCGCGATGTGTATCGCCGCGTGATGAAAGAATTCGCGGGCGTAGTGATGTCTATGCAGGAGAGTGCGGGGCAGCGTAATAACGCCGCCCAACGACGTAAAAGAGGATAGGCCACGCCCTTTATGCTCACTCAGTTACGCGAAATAGTAGAGAAAGTGGCGAGTGCTCCACGTCTGAATGAAGCACTCGACATTCTGGTAAACGAAATTTGCCTTGCGATGGAAACCGAGGTTTGCTCGGTTTATCTCGCCGATCACGATCGTCGTTGCTACTACCTGATGGCGACACGCGGGCTAAAAAAGCCGCGTGGTCGTACGGTCACGCTGGCGTTTGACGAAGGCATTGTTGGCCTCGTTGGACGCTTAGCCGAGCCGATCAACCTCGCCGACGCGCAAAGCCATCCCAGCTTCAAATACATTCCTTCTGTTAAAGAGGAGCGTTATCGCTCCTTCCTCGGCGTGCCGATTATCAGCCGCCGCCAGCTGCTTGGCGTGTTGGTTATCCAGCAGCGCGAACACCGTCAGTTTGATGAAAGCGAAGAGTCATTCCTCGTCACGCTCGCCACGCAAATGGCGGGATTGCTGTCGCAGTCGCAGCTCGGTCAACTGTTTGGTCAATTCCGTCAGACGCGGGTAAAAGCGATTGCCGCTGCGCCGGGTGTGGCGGTCGCGCCGGGTTGGGTGGATGAAACTCAGCCGCTGCTCGATCAGGTTTCCGCTGCGTCCACGCTTGACGTGCAGCGCGAGCGCGAGCGCCTGGTGCTGGCGATGGGCGAGGCCGGCAACGAATTCCGCCGCTTCAGTAAACGCTTTGCTGCCAGCGTGCAGAAAGAGAGCGCGGCGATCTTCGATCTCTATTCGCACCTGCTCACCGATGCGCGCCTGAAAAAAGATCTGTTTGATGAGATCGAGCGCGGATCGGTAGCGGAGTGGGCGGTAAAAACGGTGATCGAGAAGTTCGCCGAGCAATTCGCCAATTTGCAGGATCAATATCTACGCGAGCGCGCTGGCGATCTACGCGTGCTCGGTCAACGTCTGCTGTTCCACCTCGATGATTCCCTGGTCGGCACCAATGCCTGGCCGGAACGCTTCGTGTTAGTCGCGGATGAACTCACTGCCACCACGCTGGCTGAATTGCCGCAGGAGCGTCTGGCGGGCGTGGTGGTGCGCGACGGTGCCGCCAACTCGCATGCGGCGATTTTGACGCGCGCGATGGGCATTCCCACCGTGATGGGCGCCGATATCCTGCCGGCGCAGCTTAACAAGCGCTTGCTGATTGTTGATGGTTATCGCGGCGAAGTGCTGATCGATCCGGAACCGGTGCTGGTGCAGGAGTATCAGCGCTTAATCAGCGAAGAGAACGCGCTGAGCAAAATGGCCGAAGGCGTGGTCGAGCAGCCCGGCGAGCTGAAAAGCGGTGAGCGCGTTCAGGTGATGCTGAATGCCGGCCTCAGCCCGGAACACGAGCAGGCGCTGGATAACTGGGTGGATGGCATTGGCCTGTATCGCACCGAAATACCGTTCATGCTGCACAACGGCTTCCCGTCCGAAGAGGAGCAGGTGGCGCAGTATCAGGGCATGCTGCAGCTGTTTTACGACAAACCGGTGACGCTGCGTACGCTGGATGTCGGCGCGGATAAGCAACTGCCGTACATGCCGATCAGTGAAGAGAATCCGTGCCTTGGCTGGCGTGGCATTCGCTTAACGCTCGATCAGCCGGAAATCTTCCTGGTGCAGGTGCGCGCCATGCTGCGTGCCAACGTGGCCTCCGGTAACCTGAGCATTCTGCTGCCGATGATCAGCCATATCGATGAGATCGATGATGCGCGTCGTCTGATCGCTCGCGCTGGCCGCGAAGTGGAAGAGATGCTCGGCTATGTGATTCCCAAGCCGCGCATTGGCATCATGATTGAAGTGCCGTCGATGCTGTTTATGATCCCGCATCTGGCGGATCGCGTCGATTTCGTCTCGGTTGGCACCAACGATTTGACGCAATATCTGCTGGCGGTTGATCGCAACAATACGCGCGTGGCGAACCTGTATGATTCGCTGCATCCGGCGATGCTGCGGGCGCTGCACACGATTGCCAGCGAAGCCCGCCAGGCCAAGCTGGAGCTCTGTTTGTGTGGTGAAATGGCTGGCGATCCAATGTGTGTCGCGCTGTTAGTGGGCATGGGATATCACCATCTCAGCATGAACGGCAAGAACGTGCCGCGGGTAAAATATCTGCTGCGCCATCTCGATTTTGAAGAGGCACAGAAGCTCAGCGAGCATGGACTGGCCGCGCATACCGCCTCGGAAGTGCGCCATCTGGTCTCCACCTTTATGGAGCGCCGTGGTTTAGGCGGTTTGATTCGCGGCGGGCGTTAACGTTTACAACTTCACAACCTGTAAAAAAAGTGGCTGTGCTATCATGCGCAGCCTTTTATTGTCCCGTTTCAGGGCAGAAAAATGATGGTGAAAGATGACTGACGGCTACATTTCGTTTCCCCAATTCGATCCGGTAATTTTCTCTATCGGACCGGTTTCGCTTCACTGGTACGGCTTGATGTATCTGGTGGGCTTTGTATTTGCTATGTGGCTGGCGACGCGACGCGCCAACAAACCTGGCAGCGGCTGGAAAAAAGAGGAAGTGGAAAACCTGCTGTATGCGGGCTTCCTCGGCGTATTCCTCGGTGGACGTATCGGCTATGTGTTGTTCTACAACCTGCCGTTGTTCCTTGAGAATCCGCTGTATCTGTTTAAGGTCTGGGATGGCGGCATGTCGTTCCACGGCGGCCTGATTGGTGTGATTGTGGTGATGCTGATTTTCGCACGCCGTACCAAGCGCACTTTCTTCCAGGTAGCGGATTTCATTGCACCGCTGATCCCGTTTGGTTTGGGTGCCGGTCGTCTCGGTAACTTCATCAACGGCGAACTGTGGGGCCGCGTGGCGCCTGATTTCAAATACGCGATGTTGTTCCCCGGTTCACGCAGCGAAGACATCGCGCTGGCAGCCAACAATCCGCAGTACCAGGAATTGTTGAACACCTACGGCGTGCTGCCGCGTCATGCGTCGCAGCTGTATGAGCTGTGCCTCGAAGGCATCGTGCTGTTCATCATTCTCAACCTATTCATTCGCAAGCCGCGCCCCATGGGCAGCGTCTCGGGCCTGTTCCTGATCGGCTACGGCGCATTCCGCATCATCGTGGAGTTCTTCCGTCAGCCGGATGCGCAGCTTGGTCTGTTTGAAGGCGGCGTCAGCATGGGGCAGATTCTGTCGATCCCAATGATTCTGGCCGGTGTAATTATGATGATCTGGGCGTATCGTCGTCGCCCGCAGCAACAAACTCGTGAGGTAAAATGAAACAGTATCTGGACCTAATGCAACACGTGCTGAATGAAGGCGCAGAAAAGGCCGACCGTACCGGCACCGGCACGCTCTCCATCTTTGGCCACCAGATGCGTTTCAATTTGCAGGATGGTTTTCCGCTGGTCACCACCAAGAAAGTGCACCTGCGCTCGATCATTCATGAGCTGTTGTGGTTCCTGAAAGGTGAGACCAACATCGGTTACCTGAAAGAGAACAAGGTCACCATCTGGGACGAATGGGCCGATGAGAACGGCGATCTCGGCCCGGTCTACGGCAAGCAGTGGCGCAGCTGGGGCAGCGCCTCGGGTGAAGAGATTGATCAAATCAGTAAAGTGATTGAGCAGCTGAAGCGTGACCCCGATTCGCGTCGTATCATTGTCTCGGCATGGAACGTGGGCGAGCTGGATCAAATGGCTCTGGCGCCTTGCCACGCCTTCTTCCAGTTCTACGTGGCTAATGGCAAGCTCTCTTGCCAGCTCTATCAGCGCTCATGCGATATCTTCCTGGGGCTGCCATTCAACATCGCTAGCTACGCGCTGCTGGTGCATATGGTGGCGCAGCAGTGCGATCTCGATGTGGGCGATTTTGTCTGGACCGGTGGCGATACGCATCTGTACAGCAACCATTTAGAGCAGGCGCGCCTGCAGTTAACGCGTGAGCCGCGTCCGTTACCGAAGCTGGTAATCAAGCGTAAACCGGCTTCTATCTTTGATTATCAGTTCGATGATTTCGAGATTGAAGGCTACGATCCGCATCCAGCCATTAAAGCGCCCGTCGCCATTTAAGGCCACTCCCGCAAGGTCGCCATTCATGGCGACCACGCCCATATCGCACCACAATCCTGAATCTGTCTCACAAAATGCTGTACCTCTCTGCACCTCTCCTCGATTTCCTGCGCAACGTTTCCCAACGTCGACTTCTCCCCCTTGTTGAACGTCATGTTGCTGGGCACATTAGCCGCCATGAACAGAAACGTTAACCACGGCTTCACTTTGCCCGAACTGTTATTGGTGATGGTGATCGCCGGCATACTTAGCGTCGGCGCGCTGCAAGGTTGGCAGCGCTGGCAGCAATATCAACAGCTGCGCGACAGCGTACTGCAACTGCAGGGATTTCTGCTGCGTTTGCGCGCCCATGCTAACTGGCACAACCGCGATCTCACGCTGTGGGTACAAAGCGGTGAAAACGGCTGTCTTGGGGCGGGACCTAAACCTGCAGAAGGCTGTGCACTGCCCTCGCGCTGGTTATTTAAACCGCCGCACGACAGCGTGCGCCTTGTCGGCATCAATGGTGACGTCGGTTTTTACGGTCGGCGTGATGTCGCGCGTCCTGGCAGCATCGATCTCGCCAGTGCGGCGGGACGCTGGCGCTTAATTATCTCCGCCAGAGCGCGCATCCGTGCCTGTCAGCCGGGAGAGAAAGGATGCGAATAACGCAACGCGGATTCAGCCTGCTGGAGATGCTGATTGCCATGGCGATTGGCGCGGTACTGATGATCAGCGTCGGGCGATTTTTACCGCTGCTGCTGGAGCAGAATCTGCGCCTGCAACAGCGCGTGCAGTTACAGCAGGAGCTGCAGCAGATCGCCAATACGCTGCAAAAAGCGCTGCGCCGTGCCGGCTATTGCCACGGCCAGTGCAGCGGTTCGGCGCTAACGATTGCCGCCAGCGGCAGCTGCGTTTTACTGCGCTGGGATGAGAACAGCAACGGGCGCTGGGAAGGCGTGGGCCACAGCGAAAGTGACTATTACGGCTATCGGCTGCGCAGCGGACAGCTTGAAATGCAGCGTGGCGTGGATGAGTGCAACAGCAGCGGCTGG
Organism: Pantoea endophytica; assembly: GCF_002858935.1. GTDB lineage: Bacteria > Pseudomonadota > Gammaproteobacteria > Enterobacterales > Enterobacteriaceae > Pantoea > Pantoea leporis. Next base: position 270,911 of record NZ_PJRT01000007.1, read on the forward strand.
GAGAAACTCTCCGATCCGGCATTTCTCACCATCGATACCTTCAAGCTTGAACGGCAGGGATCGCGCTTGGTGCTGCAACTGGCGGGACACGCCAACAGCCAAAGCGTGGAGCTGGCAAGCTGGATAGAAGGAATCAATCTGTGAAGCAGCGTGGCAATAGCACGCTGGGCATGGTGCTGATGATGTTACTGATGGGCGGATTGACGCTACACGCCACGCGAACGCAGCTCTCGCAAGGCATGGTGTTAGTGGCTGATGAGCAGCTGCACAGTCAGGATTTCTGGCAGGCGCAGGCGGCGTTAGCGTGGGGCAGCGTGCAAAACTGGCCGCAGGCCACCGGCTGGCAATGTCAGCAATGGACAGCAGAACAGTGGCAAAGCTGCCTGCTACGAATGGAGGATGACAATGCGTTGTTATCGGGACATGGAGAAGGGCGCGCGCTGTGGCTCTATCGTTGGGTATCCATCCCCAACACGCAACCCCAGCCGCAAGCGCATGGCTGGATCGATTACTGCCCGCTGTCGCAGCCGGCGCTGTGCCAGCCAGAAGCAGCAGGGCTTTAGCCTGGCGGAAACGCTGGTGGCGATGCTGTTGCTGGCGATGACCATCAGCACATTGCTGCAATATCATCGCGCGCTGGCGCTGGGTTTTAGCCAGCAGTGGCAGCAGCGTCAGGCGTGGCGCGTTGCCGGTCAGGCGTTGCTTGGCCATGACGTTGAGGGATGGCAGAGTCAGCGCCAGCAGCAGAGCCTGGCGGGCGGCTGCACGCTGGAGCGCGTCACGGTCATGGGGCCACAGCAGCGTTCCGCCTCACTGGCGCAGCTCAATTGCCACTAGCGGTAGGCATCGCAGGTGATAAACGGTAGAGTGGCTCGGCTGCGTTGTTGTCTTGTGTTTAGGAGAAATATGTTCCGGGTCTATCACTCTAATCAGCTTGATCTGTTGAAAAATCTGGCAGGTATTCTGATTGAAAATCAACCGCTGACCGATCCGCTGGCGGCTGAACAGGTGCTGGTACAAAGCCCAGGCATGGCGCAGTGGCTGCAAATGGAACTGGCTAACAGTTTCGGCATTGCCGCCAACATTGATTTCCCGCTGCCTGCGAGCTTCATCTGGAACATGTTCGTTAAGGTGCTGCCCGATATTCCTGAAGAGAGCGCCTTCACCAAGGCCAGCATGAGCTGGAAGCTGATGCATCGCTTGCCAACTTTGCTGGAGCAGGACGCTTTCCAGCCGCTGCGTCACTACCTCAATGATGACGACGACAAGCGCAAGCTGTATCAGCTCAGCGCCCGAGTTGCCGATCTGTTTGACCAATATCTGGTGTATCGCTCGGACTGGCTCAACAGCTGGGAGCGCGGTGAACGGATTGATGGCTTAGGCGAATCGCAGCAGTGGCAGGCGCTGCTGTGGTGCGATCTGGTTAACTTTACCGAAAGCCTGGGTCAACCGATGTGGCATCGCGCCAACCTCTATGCGCGCTTTATCCAAAAGCTGGAACAGGCGCAAATGCCGCCGCCGGGCTTGCCGCAGCGCGTGTTTATTTGCGGTATCTCCGCGCTGCCGCCGGTTTATTTGCAGGCGTTGGAAGCGCTGGGCCGTCACATTGATATCCATCTGCTGTTCACCAATCCCTGCCGTCACTATTGGGGCGACATTCAGGATTATGCCTTTTTGGCGAAGCTGCAAAGCCGCCAGCGCCGCCGCATCCAGTCGGATGAGCTGCAGCCGCTGTTCCGCGATCCAGCTAGCGCGTCAGCATTGTTTAACGATATCGGCGAGCAGCAGCTGACCAATCCGCTGCTGGCGTCATGGGGCAAGCTGGGGCGCGATAACCTGTTTCTGCTGAGCCAGATGGAATCCGCCGCCAACGACATTGATGCTTTCGTCGAGGTGCCTCAAGACAATCTGCTGCACAGCTTGCAAGCGGATCTGCTCAATCTGGACGATAAAGCGGTCATTGGCCTCAACGCCGGTGAGCTGGCGAACAGCGCCGAAAAACGCCTGCTTGACCCTGAAGATCGCTCAATCACGCTGCAGGTGTGCCACAGCGCCCAGCGTGAAGTTGAAGTGCTGCAGGATCATCTGCTCACGCTGATGGAAGAAGATCCCGAACTCAAGCCACGCGACATCATCGTGATGGTGGCGGATATCGACAGCTACGCACCTTTTATTCAGGCCGCTTTTGCTAGTGCGCCGAGCGAACGCTATTTGCCGTTCGCCATCTCCGACCGACGCGCCAGTCAGGCGCACCCGGCAATTCTGGCGCTGCTCAGCTTGCTGTCGCTGCCTGAAAGTCGCTTTGCCTCCGAAGATGTGCTGGCGCTGCTTGAGGTTCCCGCATTAGCGCAGCGCTTCTCGGTGGATGAAAGCGGGCTGCGCCTGCTGCGCCGCTGGGTGATGGAATCCGGCATTCGCTGGGGACTGGACGATGCCAGCGTGGAAGCACTGGCGCTGCCGGTAACCGGACAACACACCTGGCGCTTCGGCCTGCAGCGTATGCTGCTCGGCTATGCGCTGGAGAGCCGCAACGGCGACTGGCAAGGGATCCTGCCGTATGACGAATCCAGCGGTTTGATCGCTGAGCTGGCGGGGCATCTGGCGGAACTGCTATCGCGACTCGAAGAGTGGCGTGCGCGTCTGGCAAAAAAGCGCACGTTAGCGGAGTGGCAGCCTCTGTGTCGTGAGCTGATTGAGTGCTTCTTTAGCGGAGACGCCGAAAGTGAAGCCGCGCTGCTGCTGGTGGAAACGCAGTGGAAACAGATTATCGAGCAGGGCATGCAGGCGGCGTATCAACAGCCGATTCCGGTTACGCTGCTGCGTGATGAGCTGCGTTCACGCCTCGATCAACAGCGTATCAGCCAGCGTTTCCTCGCCGGTCCCATCAACTTCTGTACGCTGATGCCGATGCGTTCGATTCCCTTCAAAGTGGTGTGTTTGCTGGGCATGAACGATGGCGTCTATCCGCGCACTTTAGCGCCGCTGGGTTTCGACCTGATGCAGCAACAGATGCGCAAAGGCGACCGTAGCCGCCGCGATGATGACCGCTATCTGTTCCTCGAAGCGCTGATTTCGGCGCAGCAGCAGCTCTATATCAGTTACATCGGCCGGGCGATTCAGGACAACACGGAGCGCTATCCATCGGTATTAGTGAGCGAGCTGGTGGATTACCTGGGGCAAAGCTTCCGTCTGCCGGGTGATGAAGCGCTCGAACCTGATATCAGCGAGCAGCGCGTGCGTGAACATCTGCAAAAGCTGCATAGCCGCATGCCGTTTGCCGCAGAGAACTTCCAGCCGGGCGCTCACGGGCAAAGCTTTGCTGCGGAGTGGTTGCCCGCAGCCACCGGCAGCGGCGTGGCACAGCCGGATTTTGTGCAGCCCTTGCTGCCTGCACCGATAGAAACCTTGTCGCTGGAGCAACTGCTGCGTTTCTGGCGCCATCCGGTACGCGCTTGGTTCCAGCAACGCTTGGGGGTGGCTTTCTGGATGGAAGAGAGCGAGCTGCCCGACAGCGAACCGTTCGCGCCTGACAGCCTGGAACGCTACCAAATCAACGCGCAATTGCTGAATACGTTGGTCAACGGTGACGATCCGGCGCAGCTGTATGCGCGTCACCGCGCCGCTGGCAATCTGCCTTATGGCGCGTTCGGGGAACTTTTCTGGCAGAGCCAAACCGAAGAGATGCAGGAAGTGGCCGCCGAGGTGAGTGGTCAACGCCAGCCCGCTGAAAGTTGGGAAATCAATCTGACGATCGGCGCAGTGCAATTGACCGGCTGGCTGACGCAGGTGCAAGCTGATGGCCTGCTGCGCTGGCGTCCGGGCGTGCTGAACATGAACGATGGTCTGCTGCTATGGCTGGAACATCTGGTGTATTGCGCGTTGGGCGGCAGCGGTGAAAGCCGCATGTACGGCCGTAAACAGAGTCACTGGCGCTTCGCGGCGCTGCCTGCTGAACAGGCGCTGTCGCTTCTGCATGCGTATGTTGCGGGTTACCAGGCTGGATTAGTCGAGCCGCTGATGCTGCTGAATAAATCCGGCGGAGCCTGGCTGGAAGCCAGCTTTGATAGCAAGTCGCAGCAGTTGCTGGAAGACGAAGCCACGCAGAAAAAGGCACTTAACAAATTGCTGCAAGCCTGGCAGGGTGGTTTCCAGGTGGAAGGCGAGGGCAGCGATCCCTATCTGCAACGCCTGAGTCGCTCATTGGACGATGAGGCCGTGCAGGCGATTACTGCCGCCGCACGCCAATGGTATTTGCCGGTGCGCCTGGCGCATCAAAATGATGAATAGCAATGGGATACGCCCTCGTTTGAGGTTGTTCCTGACACGATAAGAAAGTTTGTCTATTTCACCGCTGGGCACACAGCCAGCGGAAAAGGGTAACGTAAGGGGTTTAAATGCGGATTTACGCACGCTGGATTGGAGCGCTGCTGCTGAGCACGTTAGCGCTGAATGCCTTTGCCGATACCGATCGCGGCTGGCAACCCATCAATGACACCATTCGTAAAAGCGATCACGATCCACGCAGTTATCAGGCGATTACGTTAAACAACGGTATGACCGTGCTGCTGGTCTCGGATGCCGAAGCGCCTAAATCGCTGGCGGCGCTGACCTTACCGATCGGTTCGCTGGATGATCCTAATCAGCAGCTGGGTCTGGCGCACTATCTCGAACACATGGTGTTAATGGGCTCAAAGCGTTATCCGCAGCCTGATAATCTCGCCGAATTCCTGAAAAAAAATGGTGGCAGCCACAATGCCAGCACCGCGTCGTATCGCACGGCGTTCTATCTGGAAGTGGAAAACAGCGCGTTGCAGCCCGCAGTTGATCGTCTGGCCGATGCGATTGCTGAACCGCTGCTCGATCCGGTTAATGCCGATCGTGAACGCCATGCGGTTAACGCAGAACTGACCATGGCTCGCTCACGCGATGGCTTGCGTATGGCACAGGTGGGTGCAGAAACTCTCAACCCTGCGCATCCCGGCTCGCGCTATTCCGGTGGCAACCTTGATACGTTGAGTGACAAGCCGGACAGCAAATTGCATCAGGCGCTGACCGATTTTTATCACAGCCACTACTCCGCCAATCTGATGAAGGCGGTGATTTACAGCAACAAACCGCTGCCAAAGATGGCCGACATTGCGGCAAAAACCTTTGGTCGCGTGGCTAATCATCAAACGACGGTGCCAGAGATTGACGTGCCGGTAGTGACCGACGCGCAGAAGGGCATCATTATCCATTACGTGCCCGCACAGCCGCGCAAGCAGTTGAAAATTGAGTTCCGCATCCCGAACAACAGCGGCCAGTTCCGCAGTAAAACCGATACGCTGATCAGCTACATTCTGGGCAATCGCAGCAAAAACACCCTCAACGACTGGCTGCAAAAGCAAGGGCTGGCGGATGGCGTCAGCGCCGGTGCAGACCCGATGACCGAGCGCAACAGCGGCGTCTTCGCTATCAGCGTGTCGTTAACCGACAAAGGTCTGGCGCAGCGCGATGAAGTGGTGGCTGCGGTGTTCAACTACCTTGATATGCTGCGCACCAAAGGCATCAGTAAAGAATACTTCGATGAAGTCTCCCACGTGCTGGCGCTGGATTTCCGCTACCCATCAATTACCCGTGATATGGATTACATCGAGTGGCTGGTAGATACCATGCTGCGGGTGCCGGTTGAACACACGCTGGATGCGCCTTATCTGGCCGATCAGTTCGATCCCGCGGCAATCAAAACGCGTCTCGACGAAATGACGCCGCAGAACGCGCGCATCTGGTACATCAGTCCGCAGGAGCCGCATAACAAAGAAGCCTACTTTGTGAATGCGCCCTATCAGGTGGACAAAATCAGCGGCGCCCAAATTAGCGACTGGCAGCAACGTGCCGCGCAGCTCCAGCTGTCGATGCCCACGCTGAATCCCTACATTCCGTCGGATTTCGCCCTTATCCCCTCCGATGGCAAAACCTACGATCATCCGGTCGCACTGACCAATGGCGACAGCATGCGTATTTACTGGATGCCAAGTCAGCAGTTTGCCAGCGAACCGAAAGCCGCTATTACCTTAGCGCTGCGCAATAAATCGGCGATCAGCGACGCGCGCCAGCAGGTGCTGTTTGGGTTGAATGACTATCTCTCCAGCCTGGCGCTGGATGAGTTGAATTCGCAGGCTTCGGTTGGCGGCATCAGTTTCTCCACCGGGGAAGATGATGGCATCGTGTTTAGCGCCAGCGGGTTTACCCAACGTCTGCCGGAATTGCTGAAGAAGCTGGTGGAGGGTTACGCCACCTTTACGCCGGATCAGCAGCAGCTGGAACAGGCCAAATCCTGGTACCTGGATCGACTGGAAGCGGCAGAGAAGGGCAAAGCGTTTGAGCAGGCGATTCAGCCGATGCAGATGTTGTCGCAGCTGCCTTACACCCAACGTGAAACGCGCCGCAATCTGGTGAAAGATATTACTCTGAAAGAGGTCACCGATTACCGCGATGCGCTGATTCATCATGCAACCCCGGAGATGATGGTGGTGGGCAATCTCTCTGTAGAGCGCGTGAAACAGCTCGGCGATGAGCTGCAGCAACAGTTGCACAGCGATGGTCACGGCTACTGGCACAGTGATTATGTGGCGGTGGATAAAGCAATGAAGGCCAATCTGCAGAAAGCCGGCAGCAGTACTGATTCGGCGCTGGCCGCGCTGTATGTGCCGTTGGGCTACAGCGAATATCAAAGCATGGCCAACAGCACCATGCTGAACCAGATCGTTCAACCCTGGTTCTACAACCAGTTGCGCACCGAAGAGCAGCTCGGCTATGCGGTGTTTGCTTACCAGATGCCGATCGGACGCCAGTGGGGCATCGGATTCCTGCTGCAAAGTAATAGCAAGCAGCCGGCGTTTTTACTGCAACGCTTCCAGGCGTTTTATCCGCAGGCTGAACAGCGTCTGCGCAGCATGAAAGCGGAAGATTTCGCCCAGTATCAGCAGGCGCTGATCAACGATATGAAGCAGCGTCCGCAAACGCTAGATGAAGAGGCGAACCGCTTTAACCGTGACTTTAAACGTCAGAACTTTGCCTTCGATACGCGTGAAAAAGCGATTGAGCAAATTCAGCAGCTGACGCCAGCCGGCCTGGCCGACTTCTTCCATCAGGCGGTTTTAGCGCAGCAAGGCATGGCGATGATTTCGCAGATCGGTGGCAGCCATGATGGCGCGACCAAAGATGACTACGCCCACCTGCCGGGCTGGACCACATGGGATGAGGTTCAGAAGTTGCAGCAGTCGTTGCCCGTGAAGAGTGATGCGCAATGAGTCTGCTACCTGAATCGCTCAATCCTCTGACGCTGCCGCTGCGCGGTGAGCGTCTGATTGAGGCCTCAGCCGGCACCGGCAAAACCTTCACCATCGGCCTGCTCTATCTAAGGCTGCTACTGGGATTGGGCGGACAACATGCTTATTCGCGCCCGTTGTCGGTAGAAGAGATTCTGGTCGTGACCTTTACCGAGGCCGCGACCGCTGAACTGCGCGGGCGTATACGCGCCAACATTCACGAGCTGCGGCTGGCCTGCCTGCGCGGCGTCAGCGGCAACCCGATGCTGATGCAGCTGCTGCAGGAGATTCCACAGCCCGCCGATGCGGCTTCGCTGCTGCTGGCCGCTGAACGACAGATGGATGAAGCCGCCATCTTCACCATCCACGGCTTCTGCCAGCGCATGCTGAATCTCAACGCCTTTGAGTCCGGCATGCTGTTTGAACAGCAGCTGATTGAGGATGAACAGCTGCTGCTGCGCCAGGCGACTGCCGATTTCTGGCGTCGTCACTGCTATCCGCTGACGCTGGATGTCGCGCGAGTGATTGTCAGCGAATGGAACGGCCCGGAGCAGTTGCTTTCCACCTTGCGTCCGTGGTTGCAGGGCGAATCGCCCAGCCTGCGTCTGCCGCCTACCGACAGTGAAACCCTGGCTTCGCGCCACAGCGAAAACCTGGCGCGTATCGCCGCGATGAAAGCGCAATGGCTGACGGTGGGTGACGAAGTGCTGACGCTGGTGGGGCTATCTGACGTGGATAAGCGCAGCTACAGCAGCAAGAATTTGCCGGTTTGGGTCAATAAAGTCAGCTTTTGGGCGCAGAGCGAAACGCGTGATTATCAAGTGCCCGCCGAACTGGCGCGCTTCGGTCAGCGCATGCTTGAAGAGAAGACCAAAAAGGGCAGTCCGCCGCATCACAGTGTGTTTGACGCCATCGACACTTTCCTTGCTCAGCCGCTGTCGCTGCGCGATCTGGTGATTGCGCGTGCGCTGGTAGAGGTGCGCGCTGCGGTGCGCAAAGAGAAACGTCAGCAGGCACTGTTGGGTTTTGATGACCTGCTGAGCCGCCTCGACGAAGCACTGCAGCAGCCGAGCGGTGAGCAACTGGCTCAGGCGATTCGCCAGCGTTTCCCGGTGGCGTTGATTGATGAGTTCCAGGATACCGATCCGCTGCAATACCGTATTTTCCGCACGCTTTATATCAATCAGCCAGCGCATGCGCTGCTGTTGATTGGCGATCCCAAACAGGCGATTTACGCCTTTCGTGGCGCGGATATTTTTACCTATATCCGCGCGCGCAGTGAAGTCAGTGCGCACTACACGCTGGATACCAACTGGCGCTCGTCGCCTGCGATGGTCAACAGCGTTAACCATCTATTTGCGCGCCTCGACGCGCCCTTCCTGTTCGCTGAGATCCCGTTCCAGCCGGTGCAGTTTGCGCCTCCCAACCAGCAACTGTCGCTCACTATCGATCAGGTTGAGCAAGCGGCGTTACGCTTCTGGCTGCAGCCGGGTGAAGGCTGCAGCGTTGGAGATTATCAACAACGTATGGCGCAGCAGTGTGCGGCCGATATCAGTCGCTGGTTGCAGGCCGGGCAGCAGCAGCGCGCGATGCTGGGCAAAGCGCCCAATTTGCGGCCGGTACAAGCCTCTGACATCACAGTGTTAGTGCGCAGCCGTAACGAAGCTAACCTGATTCGCGAAGCGCTCAATCTGCTCGGTATTCCGTCGGTTTACCTGTCGAATCGCGACAGCGTTTACACCACGCCGGAAGCGCGAGAGCTGTTATGGCTGTTGCAGGCGGTACTGGCACCGGAGCAGGAGCGTATGCTGCGTACCGCGCTGGCAACCTCGCTCTTTGCCTTTGATGCCTCGCAGCTGGATGCGCTGGATCAGGATGCGCGCGGCTGGGATGAACTGGTGGATACCTTTGCCCGCTGGCAGCTGGTGTGGCAGCAGCGTGGCGTCTTGCCGATGCTGCGCGAGATGATGCTGGAGCGTCAGCTGGCGGAAAATCTACTGGCATCGGAGAACGGCGAGCGTCGTCTGACGGATTTACTGCATCTCGGCGAACTGCTGCAGGAAGCGGCTGCGCAGCTGGATAGCCCACACGCGCTGGTGCGTCATCTGGCACAGCAGATCGCCCGCCCGGATAGCCAGTCTGCCAGCCAGCAACTGCGTCTGGAGAGCGATCGTCATCTGGTGCAGATTGTCACCATCCACAAATCTAAAGGGCTGCAATATCCGCTAGTGTGGCTGCCATTCGCCGCCGGTTTTCGCGAGGCGGATACCGCGCTTTATCACGATCGTGAGAGCTTTAACGCGGTCCTGGATCTGCAAGCCGATGAAGAGAGCCTGGCGCTGGCCGAACAGGAGCGTCTGGCGGAGGATTTGCGCCTGCTCTACGTGGCGTTGACCCGTTCGATCTATCACTGCAGCGTCGGCGTGGCACCGCTGTTTCGCGGCACGCGTAAGAAAGAGGGCGAGAGCGATTTGCATAAAAGCGCGCTCGGTTTTCTGTTGCAGCGCGGTGTAGCGGCAACAGCCGAACAGCTCGGCGCGTTGCTGCATAACATGGACGCGGCGGGCACCGAGGTGGTGCTGGCTGAAGATATGCAAGCCGAGCGCTGGCAGGTTGAGGCGGTCGCCGATAGCGAGTTGGGGGCGCGAAGCGTAACGCGCGTGCTGGCCGATCCGTGGCGCGTAACCAGTTACTCTGGTTTGCAGCAGCACAGTTCTCATCGTCTGCTTGAGGTGATGCCGAATTTCGATGTGGAAGCAGCCGGCGAAGAGGATCGGGAAGAGGAAGGGGAAGCGGCGCTTACGCCCCATCACTTCCCGCGCGGTGCCGCGCCGGGAACGTTTTTGCATGAGCTGTTCGAATCGCTGGATTTCCCGCAGCCGCCTTCCGAGGAGAAGCTGGCGCAACATCTGCAGCAAAACGGCTATCCGCTGCACTGGCAGCCGATGCTCAGTGCGTGGATCAGGCGTGTATTGAGCACGCCACTTAACGCGCAGGGTATTCATCTGGCGCAGGTGCAGAGTAGCGATCGTTTGGTGGAGATGGCATTCTATCTGCCAATTGACAATGTGCTGACCGCGCGTGAACTGAGCGCGTTGATTGCTCAGGATGCGTTATCGGCGCAGGCTCCGCCGCTCGATTTCCGTCAGGTGCAGGGCATGCTGAAAGGCTTTATCGACCTGGTGTTCCGCTGGCAGGGCAAATATTACCTGCTGGATTATAAATCCAACTGGCTCGGTGACAGCCATGAAGCTTATACGCCGCAGGCAATGGCGCAGGCGATGATCGACCACCGCTACGATTTGCAGTACCAGCTCTATACGCTGGCGCTGCACCGCTATTTACAACATCGCGTGCCGGATTACGATTATGAGCAGCATTTCGGCGGCGTATTTTATCTCTTCCTGCGTGGCATGGACGGCAGCTCGCCAGACAACGGCGTGTTTCATACCCGTCCCACCTTCGACTTCATTTCACAACTGGATAGCCTGTTTCGCGGGCCGGGAGCGACAGCATGAGCGGTATGACCGCGCTTTTAGCACAGGCGGCTGAGCTGCGTTTGCTGCGTTCGCTGGATGTCCAGTTCGCTCAACTGCTGGCTGATGATGATCAACCGGCGCGTTTGCTGCTGGCGGCCTGCCTGAGCGCGGAAGCGGGAGATGGGCATGTCTGTTTGCCGTTATCACAGCTGAGCCGCGACAACCTGTTTAAAGGGCGTCATGCGGAGCTGGCGCAGGCTATCTGGCAAGCGGCAGGCGAACCGCAGGATTGGCCGGCAATTTTAGCCGGCTGGTCGGCACTGAGTAGCAGCGATTGCGCGGCACCCATCGTGCTGAGCGAAGGCCGTCTCTATCTGCATCGCCTTTGGCACAACGAAGGGCAGGTGGCGCGTTTCTTTCAGTCACAGTCGACAGCACAGCCTTTTGCGCCTGAACGGGTCAGGAAAGTGCTGGATCAGCTGTTTGGCAGCGAGCCGGATAACTGGCAGAAGATTGCGGCTGCGGTGGCGCTGACGCAGAAAACTGCGGTGATCTCGGGCGGTCCCGGAACCGGAAAAACCACCACGGTGGCAAAACTGCTGGCGGCACTGATCCGTCTTAGCGAAGGCGCGTTACGTATTCAGTTGGCTGCGCCGACCGGCAAAGCGGCGGCGCGTCTCACCGAATCGCTGGGCAAGGCGCTGCAAAAGCTGCCTGTGAGCGAGGCGGAGCGGCAGCGCTTTCCGGCCGATGCCACCACGCTGCACCGCTTGTTAGGCGCGCAGCCGGAAACGCAGCGCCTGCGCTATCACGCCGGCAATCCACTGCATCTGGATGTGCTGGTGGTGGATGAAGCCTCAATGGTCGATCTCGGCATGATGGCGAATTTGATTGCCGCATTGCCAGCGCAGGCGCGCGTGGTGTTCCTCGGCGATCGCGATCAGCTGGCATCGGTGGAAGCGGGCGCAGTGCTCGGTGATATCTGTCGCTGTGCCGAAGCCGGTTACAGCCCGATGCGCGCTGCGCAGCTGAGTGAGCTCACCGGCAGCGGGGTGGCGGGCATCGATGACAGCAGCGCACCCGCGGTACGCGACGCGATTTGCCTGCTGCGTAAAAGCTACCGCTTTGACGCCAACTCCGGCATTGGCCAACTGGCCGCAGCGGTTAACGCCGGTGATGCAAAGGCGGTTGAAGCCGCATTCAAGGCTGGTTTCAGCGATATCACCCGTCAACCTTTGCAGGATGCTGATGCGTATCAGGCGATGCTGACAGAGATTGCCGCCGGTTATCAGCCGTTCCTGAAACTCATTCGCCAACGCGCTGATCCTGCTGAGATTATCGCGGCGTTTGGCCGATATCAGCTGCTGTGCGCACTGCGTGAAGGGCCGTTTGGCGTGCAGGGATTGAATCAACGTATTGAGCAGAAGCTGATGCAGCTGCAGCTGATTCGTCGTCCAACCGGCGGCAGTCGCTGGTATCAGGGACGTCCGGTGATGGTGACGCGTAACGACAGCGCGCTGGGCCTGTTTAACGGCGATATCGGCATTACGCTGTTTGATGAGGAAGGCCTGCTGAAGGTGTTCTTCCCATTGCCGGATGGCAGCATCAAGGCGGTGCAACCGAGCCGATTGCCAACGCACGATACCGCGTGGGCGATGACGGTGCATAAATCGCAGGGTTCGGAATTTGACCACACGGCGTTGGTGATGCCGGCGCAGTTCCTGCCGGTGTTAACGCGCGAGCTGATTTATACCGCGATTACCCGCGCGCGTAAGCAGCTGACGTTGTACAGCGATGACTGCGTGTTCCGGCGTGCCGTGCAGTTACGTACCCAGCGACGCAGCGGATTACTGGAGCGGTTGAGCGGGGAGTAATTAAGTATCGATTCCGCACAATCCGTAGCGGCGCGATGAATCGCGCATATCAATGGCGGCAGCTTGCCCATGCGGATATTGCGCAATAAATTGCGCCGCTACGGTATGTGCAACTACGCAACGGCACAGTTAAATGATGCGACTACCCCAAATCCGCCATCAGCACTTTTGAACGGCGCTGGTAGTTATACATCTGCTTCTTGCTCTCGGGCAGGGACTCAATATCCACCGGCGTAAAACCGCGCTCCTGGAACCAGTGAATGCTGCGCGTGGTTAACACAAACAGCTTCTTTAGCCCCATCTGACGTGCCTGCAACGCCACGCGATCCAGCAACAGTTCGCCACGCGACGAGCTGCGGTAATCCGGATGCACTGCCACACAAGCCATCTCACCAATCTGCTCGTCCGGGAACGGATAGAGCGCGGCACAGGCGATGGTTAAATTATCGCGCTGAATAATGGTGAACTTATCAATCTCCATCTCCAGTTGCTCACGTGAGCGACGCACCAGAATCCCTTGCTGCTCCAGCGGGCGAATCAGTTCGAGAATACCGCCGATATCGTTGATGTTGGCGCGACGAATCTGCTCGGCCGACTCCATCACAATCTGGGTACCGATACCGTCGCGCGAGAACAGTTCTTGCAGCAACGCACCATCTTCCTGATAGCTAATCAGGTGGCTGCGACGCACGCCGCTGCGGCAGGCTTTGACCGCACCACGTAAGAACCGCACGGTGCCAGAGAGGAAATCGCCATCGCTCTCCATTTCGTCGATGCGCGCCTGGGCTTCGTTCGGGAATAATTCAGAAATAATCGCGCCTTCGCGATTGGTCACGCCCTGCTCGGAGCAGAAACCAATCATCTTCTCGGCCTTCAATTTAATTGCCAGCTGCGTCGCCACTTCTTCTGACGTCAGGTTAAAACTCTCGCCGGTCACAGAAACCGCTACCGGACCGAGCAGCACAATCGCATCGTTATCCAGCTGACGATGGATCGCTTCCTCATCAATACGACGAATACGCCCGCTGTGGCAGTAATCAACGCCATCATCCACCCCCAGCGGCTGCGCAATGATGAAGTTGCCGCTCACTACGTTAATGTGCGCGCCTTGTAGCGGCGTGTTGTTGAGGCTCATCGAAAGACGCGCGGTGATATCCAGCTGTAAACGACCGGCGGCCTGCTTTACCAGCTCAAGCGATTGCGCATCGGTAACGCGCGTATGTTTGTGGTAAATCGGTTCCAGCTGTTGCTGGGCCATGCTGGCGTCAATCTGCGGACGCGCACCATAAACCACCACTAAGCGAATGCCGAGGCTATGCAGCAGACCGATGTCATTAACGATGCTTGAGAAGTTCTCATGCTCGATGGCTTCGCCACCCAACATGATGACAAACGTCTTGTCACGATGGGTATTTATATAGGGAACGGTGTGGCGAAAACCCTGAACCAGTTCTGTACTGCGTTCCTTCACGGCAAAGCCCTCTATGCATGTTTATTCGTAATTTTCGTATTTTTATGCTCTTTTGCTCTTTATTGCAAGCGCCGGGCCTGACGTTACTTTACGATTTTCATGATGCAACACGCGCTAACAGACTGCATTATCTGGTTTTTCCGGCAAGACAAGACAATTCTCATCGAGCAAAGTTTTCACTTTCTTGCCATCGAGTGATGATTTTTTAGACATAACACAGCAGTTGGAGCGGCATGTCCGAAGCTTTTACACGACGACGATTATTACAGGGCGCTGGCGCATTATTAATGCTAAGCGTGACGCGTACCGGGCTGGCTGCCAGCCAGCATATTGTGGCGGTGCGCATCTGGCCCTCATCGACTTACTCCCGCGTAACCCTGGAATCAAACGTTCCCCTCAAGTACAAACAGTTCACGCTGGGGAATCCCGATCGTCTGGTTATTGATATCGAAAATATGCACATCAACCCGGTCCTGAAAGGAGTAGATAAGCTGGTGCGCGTGGACGATCCCTATATCAAAACCGCACGCGTCGGTCAGTTTGATGCCAATACGGTGCGACTGGTGCTGGAACTCAAGCGTAGCATTGCGCCCAAGACATTTACTCTTGCGCCAGTGGCAGGTATCAAGCATCGCTTAGTGGTCGATCTCTATCCTAATCAGCAATCACGGGAAGAGGATCCGCTACTGGCATTACTGCAGAATTACAATCAGGGCGATTTAGAACGCGATCAGCCGGTGCAGGCGGCGCTGCCGGGCAAAGCGGGGCGCGATCGACCGATTATCATCATGATCGATCCTGGCCATGGCGGTGAGGATCCCGGCGCGCATGGCAAATACAAAACGCGTGAGAAAGATATCGTGTTGAAGATCGGTCGCTATCTGAAGGCGCTGATCGACAAAGAGCGCAACATGAAAGCTTATATGACGCGCAATGAGGATGTGTTTATCCCGCTGCGTGTCCGCGTGGCGAAGGCGCGAAAGCAGCGTGCGGATTTGTTTATTTCGATCCATGCTGATGCCTTCACCAGTCGGGCCGCGCGCGGTTCGTCGGTGTTTGCCCTTTCGACCAGCGGCGCTACCTCAGCGGCGGCGCGCTTCCTCGCACAAACGCAGAATGAAGCCGATTTGATTGGCGGCGTCAGCATGAGCGGCGATCGCTATCTCGACCACACCATGTTCGACATGGTGCAGCGGCAAACCATCAGCGACAGCCTGAAGTTTGGTAAAGAGGTGCTGTCACGCATGGGACATATCAATCACCTGCACAAGCGCACCGTCGATCAGGCGGGATTTGCCGTGCTGAAAGCGCCGGATATTCCCTCGATTTTGGTGGAAACCGCGTTTATCAGTAATGTCGAAGAGGAGCGCAAGCTGCGCACGGCGCGCTATCAGCATCAGGTGGCTGAGGCGATTCTGCATGGGATTAAGGCGTATTTTGATAAGGGTGCGGCACTAGCGCATCGCTGAGGAGGGCGGCAGCAATGCCGCTTTTTCCGGACGCCAGAAACAAAAAAACACCCGTTAAGGTGTTTAAATGATTGGTTGCGGGGGCCGGATTTGAACCGACGACCTTCGGGTTATGAGCCCGACGAGCTACCAGGCTGCTCCACCCCGCGTCCGTCTGTCGCATTAAGCGACTTTTCACATTGTATTCTTCTTAAGACAATTGGTTGCGGGGGCCGGATTTGAACCGACGACCTTCGGGTTATGAGCCCGACGAGCTACCAGGCTGCTCCACCCCGCGTCCGACTGACGCGTTACACGACACTTCACATTGTCTCTTCATTTAAGAAGAATTGGTTGCGGGGGCCGGATTTGAACCGACGACCTTCGGGTTATGAGCCCGACGAGCTACCAGGCTGCTCCACCCCGCGTCCGTGGATGCGCACTATACTCTGGACGCGCGGCGATGCAACCCCTTTTTGAGACAAAACGCCAAATTTACAGTCAGTTGATGAATAAACTCGCCATTGGGTGAATTATTGTACAGATGTGAGCGCGACCGCTTAGGGCAGATTTCAATCTCTCTGTCCCTTTGCTATCTTCGCCGGGCAAACAATCGATAAAAAGAGAAGGTTATGAAAGGACATTGGGCGAAGTATGCACTTACTGGCGCATTTATCGCGCTGTTAGCGGGCTGTAGTTCCAAACCGACCGACCGCGGTCAACAGTATATCGATGGCAAGCTGGAGCAACCGCTTGGGCTGGTCAACCAACCGAATGCTAAAGGGCGTCCGGTGAACGGCAAAGACTTTAGCGATCAGGTAGTGCAGATTCAAACCGCCTCATCCGGCCTGTTCGGGCGCAACAACGGTACTTACAGCGCAGTGCAAAACTGGCTGCTGTCCGGCGCGGATACGCGCCAGCTCAACCAGTTTGGTTTGAATGCTTATCAGATGGAAGGCACTGACAATTACGGCAACGTGCAGTTCACCGGTTACTACACGCCGGTTGTGGAAGCGCGTTATACCCGTCAGGGCGAGTTCCAGTATCCGATTTATCGTATGCCACCGCGTCCGCGTGGACAGAAACTGCCGAGCCGCGCTTCTATCTATAATGGTGGGCTCGACGATCGCTACATCATTGCCTACAGCAATTCGCTGATCGATAACTTCATGATGGATGTGCAGGGCAGCGGCTACGTTGATTTTGGTGATGGTCGTCCACTGCGCTTCTTTGGTTACGGCGGCAAAAATGGCTGGGCTTATCACAGCATCGGTAAAGAGCTGATCGATCGCGGTGAAGTGAAGCGCGAAGATATGTCGATGCAGGCGATTCGTCAGTGGGCGCAAGAGCATTCGCCACAGGAAGTGCGTTCGGTGCTGGAAACCAACCAATCCTTCGTCTTCTTCAAACCGGAAGAGTATGTGCCGGTGCGCGGTGCCAGCGCGGTGCCGCTGATTGCCAAGGCTTCCGTTGCCTCCGATCGTTCATTGATTCCGGCCGGAACCGTGCTGTTAGCCGAAGTGCCGCAGCTGAACGAGAAGGGCAAGTTTAATGGCAAATATGAGATGCGTCTGATGGTGGCGTTAGACGTGGGTGGCGCGATTAAAGGCCAGCACTTCGATATCTATCAGGGCGTTGGCCCGGATGCGGCGCATCTGGCCGGTTTCTACAACCATTATGGCCGCGTCTGGGTGCTAAAAGCCGCGCCGGGCACCGGTCAGCCGCTGTTTAGCAACCCACAAAATGGCAACAACGGTTCGCTGCTGTTAGGTTCTAATTAATGTCCCGTTTTCCCGGAAAGGTTTGGTTATGACAGTAGTAAGCGACGCCTGGCGACAACGTTTTGGCGGCACCGCGCGTCTCTATGGCCAGGACGCGCTGCAGCGTTTTGCCGACGCGCACTTTTGCGTGATTGGTATTGGCGGCGTGGGTTCGTGGGCGGCGGAAGCCTTAGCGCGCACCGGCATAGGTAAAATCACCCTGATTGATATGGACGATGTCTGCATCACCAATACCAACCGCCAGATTCACGCGCTGCAGGGCAAAGTGGGCCAGGCGAAAACCGAAGTGATGGCCGAGCGTATGCGCGCCATCAATCCGGAATGCGAAGTGATCTGCATCGATGATTTCATCACGCCGGAAAATACCGCTGAACTGTTATCGGCGGGTTTTGACTACGTGATTGATGCGATTGACAGCGTGCGCCCCAAAGCCGCGTTGATCGCCTGGTGTCGTCGCAACAAGATCCCGCTAATAACCACCGGCGGCGCGGGCGGCCAGATCGATCCCACGCAGATCCAGGTGAGCGATCTGGCAAAAACCATTCAGGATCCGCTGGCGGCAAAGCTGCGTGAGAGATTGAAAGGGGATTTTGGCGTGGTGAAGAACAGTAAAGGCAAGCTCGGCATCGACTGCGTATTCTCGACGGAAGCGTTGATGTATCCGCAGCCGGACGGCAGCGTGTGCACTTCACGCTCCACCGCAGAAGGCCCGAAACGCATGGATTGTGCCGCCGGATTTGGCGCGGCGACCATGGTTACCGCCACGTTCGGGTTTGTGGCGGTTTCCCATGCATTGAAGAAGTTTCTGGCGAAGGCAGCGCGTCAAACGGCCTGAGCGTGCAGACGAGCAGCGCGTTGCACCGCATCCGCCAGCGCCTGTAAACCGCTGCTGCGCGACGCACTGAGCTGTGCGCGCAGACCTAACGTATCAAACAACGCCAGCGGATCTTGCTGCAGCAAGTCGGCTGGCGTTTTGCCTTCCACCGCCGTCAGTAACACCGCTAGCAATCCGCGCACGATGCGTCCTTCGCTGTCACCATAAAAGTGCAGCGTGCCGTTGTTCAGCAACTGGCTGCTTAGCCACACGCGATTTTCACAGCCCGTGAGTTCAATATCTGGCGTCTTTAACTCTTCCGCTAACGCAGGCAGCTGGCGGCTGAGCTGGATCAGTTGACGATAGCGATCTTCCCACTGATGAAAATGGGTGAATTTTTCCGTCAGGCTGGCTGCGGTAATCAGATCGCCAAACGGATGCGGGGCGAGCAGGGTTGATGTCATGGGCTTATTCACTCAGTAAGTCGACGGCATGGCGCATGGCGCGCACCAGCGCATCCACGTCCTGCAAATTATTATAGGGGGCGAACGAGACACGCAGCGTGCCGGTGACGCCCAGCGCCGCCATCAGCGGCTGCGCGCAGTGCTGCCCGGCGCGCAATGCGATGCCATGCTCGGCGAGCAGCGTAACGATATCGCTGTGGTGAATGCCGGCAATATCAAACGCCAGCAGGCTGGCATTGCCACAGCGGAAGCTGCGAAAACCGGGGATCTCGCTCAGTTGCTCCTCGGCGAGGCTCGCCAGTTGCTGGCTCCACATTTCGGCCTTTTTGCCATCATGTTGCGCCAGCCACTCTAGCGCGGCACTCAACCCCACCACGCCGGCAACATTAGGCGTTCCGGCTTCAAAACGCCACGGCACCGGCTGCGGTGTGAAACTGTTAAAATCGACCTGCGTCAGCATTTTGCCGCCGCCTTGCCATGGATCCATCGCTTCCAGCAGTTCCGCTTTGCCATACAGCACGCCAATGCCCATTGGGCCATAAAGCTTATGGCCGGAAAAAGCATAGAAATCAATATCCTGCGCCTGTACATCCGGCGGACAATGCACCACACCTTGTGCGCCATCGACCATCACTTTGGCACCGACGTCATGGGCTAAACGGATCGCCTGCGCCAGGTCCGGACAGCCGCCGGTGACGTTCGACATCTGACCAACGGCCAGCAATCGGGTACGTGAATTGAGCAGTGCTGGCAACAGCGTGATATCCGGCAAACGATCGTCGCCCAACGGCCATTTCACCACTTTCGCGCCCGCCGCTTTTGCCACCATCAGCCACGGCACCAGATTGGCGTGATGTTCGGCTTCGCTAACCACGATTTCATCACCAGCCTGCAATCGCGGAGCCAGCCAACTGTTCGCCACCAGATTGATCGCTTCGGTGGTGCCGCGCGTCCAGACAATCTGCCGATCGTCCGCAGCATTGAGCCAGCGCGCCACTAATCCGCGCGCCTGTTCGTATTTTTCCGTTAATGCGCGAGCGGCAGCGAACTGGCTGCGATGCACGGTGCCAGCGCTGAGGCTGTAGAACTGTGCGGTTGCGTCGATCACCGCCTGCGGCTTGAGCGCAGTAGCCGCGCTATCGAGGTAGATTCCGGCATCGCTCAGCGCGGGGAACTGCTGGCGGAAGGCGCCGGGAGAAAAAATGGTCATACTCAGCCCACTGTTAATCATGTTAGGACCAGGCTGAAAGCTGGCCCGTTGCCTGGCAAAGCTGGAAAAGCGCGTTATGCTAATTATTGCAAGGTTTGAACCGAAACCCGCATAACGCGTCGCTATTCATAGTCGATTTCACTGGCGCTACCTTTGGTGAGCGCATGCGGGTGGTTTAATGCAATTAATCTGCAAGGAGATAGAAGATGAATAAACTCACCGCAGTGCTGGCCGTGTGTACTCTGGCCTTTACCCTGTCCGCATGTTCCAGCAATTACGTAATGCACACTAACGATGGTCGCACCATCGTCGCCGATGGCAAACCTAAAGTTGATGACGAAACCGGTATGATCAGCTATCAGGATGCCAATGGCAACAAGCAGCAGATTAACCGCTCTGACGTCAAAGAGATGGTGGAGATGGGGCAGTAAGGCAAAAAAAAGCACCGCAATTTGCGGTGCTATTTAAAATCACTATGGACAGACAGGGTAAATCTACAGGAATTAAAAGCTTGATCTGCAAGCGTCAGATCAAAATGCAAACACAACATCACGACCACAAGCCAAAAGCTCTCCAAAAGTCTGCGATCTCTCGCACGTTTCCAGAAATCTTTTCGTTCCGGCTCAGGAAGTGCGGCAACTATAGGTATTTGCTGGAGCTTCCTCAACGGACAAATTATAATGTCTCGGATTAAAAAAACTAATACGTAGCGACTTTGTATAAGTTGAAGTATTACCTTGTCAATCCGGATACGGAAAACCATGTCTAAACGCCTTCCGCCGCTTAATGCTTTACGCGTCTTTGATGCTGCTGCCCGTCATTTGAGCTTCACCAAAGCCGCTGAAGAGCTGTTTGTTACCCAGGCTGCTGTCAGCCATCAGATCAAATCTCTGGAAGATTTCCTCGGTCTTAAGCTGTTTCGCCGGAGGAATCGTTCGCTTTTACTGACGGAAGAAGGTCAAAGCTACTATTTAGATATTAAGGAGATTTTCTCTGCTCTTAACGATGCCACGCGCAAGTTGCAGGCGCGCAGCGCTAAGGGTGCGCTGACCGTCAGTTTGCTGCCGAGTTTCGCCATTCAGTGGCTGGTTCCTCGCCTTTCCAGCTTTAATATGGCTTATCCGGGCATCGACGTGCGTATCCAGGCGGTGGACCGTGATGAGGAGAAATTGGCGGACGATGTCGACGTGGCGATTTTCTACGGTCGTGGCAATTGGCCAGGCCTGCGGGTTGAGAAATTGTATGCCGAATATTTGCTGCCAGTCTGCTCACCGATGTTGCTGACGGGTGATCATCCTCTCAAATCGCCGGCCGATTTGGCGCACTGCACGCTGCTGCATGATGCATCGCGCCGTGACTGGCAATCCTATACGCGTCAGCTGGGCGTGCAGCATATCAATGTGCAACAGGGCCCGATCTTCAGCCACAGCGCCATGGTGTTGCAGGCGGCGATTCATGGTCAGGGCGTGGCGCTGGCGAATAATGTGATGGCGCAGAGTGAAATTGAAGCCGGTCGTCTGGTATGTCCTTTTAACGACGTGTTGGTCAGTAAAAATGCTTTTTATCTGGTTTGTCATGACAGCCAGGCAGAACTGGGTAAAATAGCCGCCTTTCGTCAGTGGATCCTGGAAAAAGCGGCCAATGAACAAGAAAAATTCCGTTTTCGCTACGATCACTAATGCGTTGCTGGCTGCACAATGATGTGCGCATTACCTTGAGGATTGTTTGATGTCCAGTCGTGCCATGTTTGTTTTTGCTGCCATTAGCGGATTTATGCTGGTGGCGTTTGGTGCTTTCGGCGCGCATGTGCTGAGCAAATCGCTCGGCCCAGCCGAAATGGCGTGGATACATACCGGCCTTGAATATCAGGCGTATCACACGCTGGCAGTGATCGGCTTGGGTGCCGCTATGCTGCGTCGTGCCAATATCTGGTTTTACTGGAGTAGCGCCGCGATGGCGCTCGGTATCGTGTTGTTCAGTGGCAGCCTCTATTGTCTGGCGCTGTCGCACATGAAGTTTTGGGTTTTTGTTACGCCAGTGGGAGGCTTATGCTTCCTTATTGGCTGGTTCTTGATGTTGATTGGCGCACTGCGTCTGAAACGAAAGGCAGATCGCCATGAATAAAGTTTTACTCTATTGCCGTCCAGGATTTGAGAAAGAGTGCGCGGCAGAAATCAGCGCGAAAGCGGCTGAGCGCGAGATTTACGGCTTCCCGCGCGTCAAAGATGACTCAGGTTACGTGCTGTATGAGTGCTATCAGCAGCAAGATGCTGAAAAGCTGATCCAAACGCTGCCGTTTGCCGAACTGATCTTTGCGCGGCAGATGCTGGTTGTGGGAGAGCTACTGCGCGATCTGCCACCAGAAGATCGCATCACGCCGATTGTCGGCATGCTGACCGGTGTGGTGGAGAAGGGCGGTGAACTGCGGGTTGAAGTGCCGGATACCAATGAAGCGAAAGAGCTCACCAAGTTCTGCCGTAAATTAACCGTGCCGCTGCGTGCCAGCCTGCGTGAAAGCAAAATCCTGCTTAATTACGAAACGGCTAAGCGTCCGGTAGTGCACGTGTTCTTTATTGCGCCGGGCACCTGTTACGTCGGCTATTCGCTGCCGGAAAACAACTCGCCATTCTACATGGGCATTCCGCGCCTGAAATTCCCCTCCGATGCGCCGAGCCGTTCTACGCTCAAGCTGGAAGAGGCGTTTCACGTGTTTGTGCCTGCGGATGAGTGGGATGAGCGTTTAGCCAGCGGCATGTACGCCGTCGATCTTGGTGCTTGCCCTGGCGGCTGGACCTATCAACTGGTGAAACGCAGCATGTGGGTTTTTGCGGTAGATAACGGCCCGATGGCGCCAAGTCTGATGGACACCGGACAGGTGACGCACTGCCGCGAAGATGGTTTTAAATTCCGTCCGCCGCGTACCAATATCAGCTGGCTGGTGTGCGACATGGTGGAAAAACCGGTGCGCGTCGCAAGCCTGATGACCGAATGGCTGGTGAATGGCTGGTGCCGCGAGGCGATCTTCAACCTCAAGCTGCCAATGAAAAAGCGCTACGAAGAAGTGACACAGAACCTGGCGATGATTGATGACGCGCTGAAAGCGCAGGGTATTAATGCCCAGATTCAGGCGCGCCAACTCTATCATGACCGCGAAGAAGTGACCGTTCACGTACGCCGGTTGTGGGCAGCGGTGGGCGGCCGTCGCGACGAGCGCTAATCCTGCTTCATACTTTGCGCTACAGCGGTCCTGCTTCATACTTTGCACTACAGCGGCGTTGGCTGCGTTTGCTCGCCCCGGTCACATACTGATGTATGCTCCCGGGGACTCGCGCACTTGCCGCCTTGCTGTAGCACAAATTATTTCGCAGGAAATTGTTTTTTAGTGTCGCCATTGATGCCGTAATGATCGTCGGTTGAGGCATGAAAATCGCTAATTACCGAGAGCGCACATTGTAGCGGCGCAATTCATTGCGCGATAAATCGCGCCGCTACGGAAGGCGCGGTGATTTAATACGGCGCTTAACTGATTGGCATTACGCCATTTATGGCGACGGCTGTTTCGTTTGAAATCTCAATGTATTGAGATTGCCTTGCAGTACCAAATCACGTTTTAACGTCGATACTTTGCGGCAAATTTCTGCCATTTCCCGCTGTTCCTGCAATTTTCCCTGCCATTTGCTCGGTACCTGATCCCATTGCTGATAGATCGCATCCAGCGATCCAAACTGCATCAACAACTCGCGGGCGCTTTTCGGGCCAATGCCGGGCACGCCGGGAATTTTGCTGCTGCTGATACCACACAATCCCCAATAGTCGGGCAACTGCGCGGGCGTTACGCCAAACTCTTGCTCGATAAAAGGCACATCCAGCCAGCGCTTCTGGAAATAGTCGCGAATACGAATGTTAGGTGCCAGCAGCTGGCAATAACCTTTATCGGTAGAAACAATCGTTGCTTGATGACCAGCGTCCGCCATTTTCACCGCCAGCGTGGCGGCGAGATCGTCGGCTTCGTCTAAATCAGCCACCCAGCAGTTAACGCCTGCTGCGCGGAAGGCGTCCTGCAGCGCGGGCATCTCCAGATGCAAATCCTCCGGCATCGGCGGGCGACCCGCTTTGTAATCCGGTAATAGCTGATGGCGCCAACCGGGCTGACGCTCATGGCTATCAAACACCGCCACCACGTGCGTGGGTTGTGTATGTCCCAATAACTGATGCAAGGCGGCAACGCAGCTGTCGCGGCATGGCGAACCCTGAACAGCGTGCAGACGGCGAATCAGATTGAGTGCATCAATGATAAGAAGATGAAGCGACATAGCGATAGCGGCAGCCCGCAGGCTGCCTTCCTGATGAGTTATTTGATGATTTCGTAGCAAGGCGTGTAGGCGCTGCCCGGCAGCTTCATGCGCTGCTGTGCGACAAAACCTTGCAACAGTTCGTCCATGCGGTGCATGAGATTGGCATCGCCGTGCAGTTTGTACGGGCCTTTCTCGCGAATTTCACGAATTCCGATCTCTTTGACGTTACCCGCCACAATGCCGGAGAAGGCGCGACGCAGATCGGCTGCCAGCAGCTCGGCGGGCTGATCCGGGAACAGCTTCAGGTTTGCCATATTCTCGTGCGTCGGCAGGAAGGGCACTTGCAATTCGGGTGCGATACGAATCGACCAGTTGAAGCTGTAGGCATCGCCGGTTTCGCGGCGATACTCTTTCACCTGCGGCATGGCTTTCTTCATCAGACGCGCCACTTCAGCGGCATCATCAATGATAATTTTGTAGTGCTTGCGTGCGGCTTCGCCCAGCGTATTAACGATGAAATCATCCAGCACGCGGAAGTAGTCGGCGCTCTCTTTGGGTCCGGTCAGAATCAGCGGCAATACCTGATCGCTGTTGTGCGGATTCATTAAAATACCCAACAAATACAGCAGCTCTTCGGCTGTGCCCACGCCGCCAGGGAAGATCACGATACCGTGGGCGATACGCACAAAGGCTTCAAGGCGTTTTTCGATATCCGGCATGATGATCAGCTCATTGACCAGCGGATTCGGTGGTTCGGCGGCAATGATTGAGGGCTCAGTCAGGCCGATAAAACGGCTGTCATGATAACGCTGCTGCGCATGTCCTACCGCCGCACCTTTCATCGGTGCTTCCATGACGCCAGGTCCGCAACCGGTACAGATGTTGAGTTCGCGCAGGCCCATTTGCGTGCCGACGTTGCGGCAATATTGGTATTCCACCGCATTGATTGAGTGGCCGCCCCAACACACCACGGTATTCGGATATTCGCCGATGTGCAGTGCACGCGCGTTACGCAGAATCGAAAACACCTGATTGGTGATATGCGCAGAGTCTTCCGGCTCCTCGTTCTGGTAGCGTTCTGTTGCCGCCAGTTGTCCGTTTACAAACAGAATGTCGCGCAGCACGGCAAACAAGTTTGCCTGCAGCGAACGAATAATCCGGCCATCAACAAATGCCTCTTCCGGCGGGTTAATCAGCTCCAGTTTCACACCGCGCTCACGGCGCAACACGTTGATGTCGAAGTTTTCAAAACGCGAAAGCAATTCCTGGCTGCTGTCGGTCTGGCTACCGGAGTTGAGTACCGCAAGAGAACAGTTACGAAACAGCTGATAAAGGTCGCTGCTAGCGGTGCGCTTCAGCATGTCGACTTCAAGCTGGGAGAGCAGATCCATCGAGCCAAGCGGGCTGATATGTGTAATCAAGAGAACTCCTTTACACGCAAATGCGTGGCTGATGACGCTGCGCTTAACTTATTAACGCAGCGACGAAAATCCCTGGTCGCGCATGCTTCGATCGCGCCTTCAACAGAGTAACGTTGTCCGCTGTGAATGCTCAAGGGGAACCGCGCATCCGTGCAGCGGCCTGCGAGGCGTCTCGCAAACTATTACTGGCGAACCAGGCGGGAAAATCCCGGAGAGAAGGGCACGTTACTGCGCCACGGATTGATATCCAGACCGCCGCGCCTGGTGTAACGTGCATAAACGCTCAGGGCTTCTGGCTGACAAAAGCGCTGAACGTCGTTGAAAATGCGCTCAACGCACTGCTCATGAAACTCATTATGCTGACGGAATGAGATGAGATAACGCAGCAGCGCTTCACGATTAATACGCGGGCCTTTGTAGCGAATCATCACCGAGCCCCAATCGGGCTGATTGGTAATTAAGCAGTTCGATTTCAGCAGATGGCTAACCAGCGTTTCTTCAACAATCTCACGGCCTGCAGCCTGCGCCAGATAATCCGCATTGAAGGCATAATCGTGGATTTCGATATCCTGTTCATCAATCACTTCGCCACTGAAATGGCCGATCGGCTGGCCTTCCACTTCGCTGAGACGAAACAGCGCCACGCTGACCTGACCCTTCGCGCAGGCGCTGAGATCGCGCTCCAGCGTCTGACGCACTTCGCCCCAGTCGGCGAAAACGGTCTGATTAAAACTGTTAAGATAGAGCTTGAAACTCTTCGACTCGATCAGGTTTTGGCTATCGGCGCGCAGCACCACTTCGCCCACCGCGACCTGCGGAACGCCTTTGTTGTTGAGCCAGGAGAGTTCGTAGAGCGTCCAGATATCTGCGCCAGTAAACGGCAGATTATCGGGATACAGCCCCAGCGGCTCACGGTTAAGGCTGCGCGGCACGGATTGCAGCAGCGTGTTATCGTAGCGATCAACATAAGCCGTGGGCTTACCTAAGGTCAGGCCGCTTAATGCCTGATCCCGGTTTTCAGAAGACATAACGGTTACCACTGAATTTCATCAAAGTGGTTAAGTGTAACCTAACACTTGCGAGAATATGAATGATGCAGCAAACCGTAGATGCTCTGCGTGAGTTTACCGCCCGCTACGTGGAACATTGGCAGCAACAAACCGGACATTTTCCCGCCAGCGCCGATCTGCTTGGCGTTCCCTCCGACTGCATCATCAGCACGCTGGATGACCGCGTGTTGTGGCAGCCGCAGCCGTTTACGTTACCGGCCACGCTTGAAGCGGTAGAGCGTGCGTTGGATCTGCAACTGCAACCAGAAATCAGTGCGTTTTACACCAGCCAGTTTGCAGGTGATATGACGGCAACCTTTGAACAGCAGCCGATTACCCTGCTGCAGGTATGGAGTGAAGCGGATTTCACTCGCCTGCAGGAAAACCTGATTGGTCACTTGGTTATGAAGCGCCGCTTAAGACAAGCGCCAACGCTGTTTATTGCCACCACCGACTCAGAGAATGATGTGATTGCGCTGTGCAATCTTACCGGCGAGGTCATTATTGAGGAGCCTGGCACTAAAAAGCGTGAAGTCCTGGCAACATCGGTTGAGAAGTTTCTTAATGCTTTACAACCGGTTACTCAGTCATTTGCAGATTTTTAGGCTGCGCTTTGTGAGAGATCTCTCACGTTAGGTGTGAGAGATCGCTAGATCATTGCGCAGACTTGCGGAAGCCCTAAATGTAAAAATATTGTGAATCATGAACTTATGGCATCAATCTGAAAATTAAGACAGGACTCAATCCATTAACGCTTCTTACTGGCTTGTTATTGCGATGGTTTCTGGGAGAATAATCACCACTGGCAGGATGCTGGGGATTAAGAGACGTTCAGGAGAATGTCAGCCATGAGGCGGGAACGTAACGGAGTTTACGGCACAAGGAAGGCTTCAGGACGAAGCAGGACACTCAGGATTGAGTATAACGGACACCTCCAGGACGGAGAATGAGAGCCACGCGGAACGTGGCGGGCCAGGATGCTAAGGACCAATGTCATGATGACAAGCGACGGAAAGCGCAGGAAAAGTTGTCATGGATGAGCAGGGAGCACAGCAGTAGCTGGAATGCTGCAAACGAAAACCGGGAGCACTGTAATCACAGTGCTCCCTTTTTTTATGCCATTTTTACGCCGGGCGTGACTGATGGTATGCTTGCCGCCCAATTTTTCTCTGGAGGTGGCGCATGTCGTCGCAAATGATTTTTCAGCGCCTGCAGCAGGTCGAAGCGGTGATGCGTGAACACGGCCATTGGCAGTCACAATCGCCCGAGGCGGGCGCCTTCGCCAGTACCGAACCTTTCTGTCTTGATACCATGGAGCCGCTGCAATGGCTACAATGGGTGTTCATGCCACGTTTTTATGCGCTGCTCGAAAGCGGCGCGCCGTTGCCGCAGAATTTTGCCATCGCTCCCTATTATGAAGTCGCATTGCCAGCCGACACGCCGGGCTATGCGGTGCTATTGCTGACGCTCAACAAGTTTGATGCGCTGTTCCAGGAACCTTCCGCCTGATGCTCGAAATCCTTTATCAAGATGCGTGGCTGGTCGCGGTGAATAAGCCGGCCGGCTGGCTGGTGCATCGCAGTTGGCTCGATCGCAATGAAAAAGTGGTGGTGATGCAAACGGTGCGCGATCAGATTGGCCAGCATGTGTTTACTGTGCACCGCCTCGATCGCCCAACGTCCGGCGTGTTGCTGATGGCCTTATCGAGTGAAGTCGCCCATTTACTGGCGCAGCAGTTTGAACAGCATCAGATGCAGAAAACCTATCATGCGGTGCTGCGCGGCTGGCTGGAAGGCGGCACGACGCTGGATTATCCGCTGGTGGAAGAGCTGGATAAGATTGCCGACAAATTTGCCACCCAGGAACCTGGTGCCCAACCGGCGGTAACGGATTATCGGGCGCTGGCACACGTTGAGATGCCGGTCGCCATCAGCCGCTATAACACCGCGCGCTATACGCTGGTGGAGATGGCGCCGCACACCGGGCGTAAACATCAGCTGCGTCGCCACATGGTGCATCTGCGTCATCCGATTATTGGCGACAGCGCGCACGGCGATCTGCGCCAGAATCGCGGTGCGGCGGCACATTTTGGCCTCAATCGCCTGATGCTGCACGCCAGCGCGCTCAGCTTTACCCATCCCGTTACAGGCGAGGCCATAGTGATTCGCGCCGGGTTGGATCGCGTCTGGCAGCAGATGCTTGAGCAGTTTGGCTGGCAGGATCAGATCCCTGAAGTTCCCAGGGTTGAGTTTGCCAATGATGCAGTCCAGGATAAGCCGACAGAATAAAGGAGCGGCAAGATGGCAAAGATTGGCATTTTTACAGGTACGGTTTACGGCAATGCGCTGCTGGTAGCTGAAGAAGCACAGACGGTGCTGGAAGAGCAGGACCACGACGTGAAGGTGTTTGAAGATCCGTCGATGGCGGATTGGCAGGCATACAGCCAGGATGTGGTGCTGATTGTCACCTCAACCACCGGTCAGGGCGACTTCCCGGATAACATTGCCCGCCTGTATGTTGCAGTGCGTGATCAGCTGGGTTATCAACCAGAATTGCGTTATGGCGTGATTGGCTTGGGTGACAGCAGCTATGACAATTTCTGCGGTGCAGCTAAAACCTTTGATGCCACCTTGCAGGAGCAGAGCGCGCAGCGCATCGGCGAGGTGCTGTTGGTGGATGCGACGGAAGATCCGGAGCCCGAATCAGTGACCTCACCGTGGGTGGAGAGCTGGGGTAAGTTGCTGTAAGGGCTTTTCCCTCACCCTAACCCTCTCCCGCCTGTACAGTCCGGGGACATGGTAGACAGGTGTTCGGGGACATGGTGAACACTTTTTAACATCCTTTACCCATGGTGATCGACTTTTTCTTCAGGTCGATCACCCCCACTTTTGTGCTGTACCACCATACCTCGTAGCACCCGTCT
>NZ_PJRT01000008.1 GCF_002858935.1 Pantoea endophytica
ATCTTATCATGTCTGTATACCGTCGACCTGTAGCTAGAGCTTGGCGTAATCATGGTCATAGCTGTTTCCTGTGTGAAATTGTTATCCGCTCACAATTCCACACAACATACGAGCCGGAAGCATAAAGTGTAAAGCCTGGGGTGCCTAATGAGTGAGCTAACTCACATTAATTGCGTTGCGCTCACTGCCCGCTTTCCAGTCGGGAAACCTGTCGTGCCAGCTGCATTAATGAATCGGCCAACGCGCGGGGAGAGGCGGTTTGCGTATTGGGCGCTCTTCCGCTTCCTCGCTCACTGACTCGCTGCGCTCGGTCGTTCGGCTGCGGCGAGCGGTATCAGCTCACTCAAAGGCGGTAATACGGTTATCCACAGAATCAGGGGATAACGCAGGAAAGAACATGTGAGCAAAAGGCCAGCAAAAGGCCAGGAACCGTAAAAAGGCCGCGTTGCTGGCGTTTTTCCATAGGCTCCGCCCCCCTGACGAGCATCACAAAAATCGACGCTCAAGTCAGAGGTGGCGAAACCCGACAGGACTATAAAGATACCAGGCGTTTCCCCCTGGAAGCTCCCTCGTGCGCTCTCCTGTTCCGACCCTGCCGCTTACCGGATACCTGTCCGCCTTTCTCCCTTCGGGAAGCGTGGCGCTTTCTCATAGCTCACGCTGTAGGTATCTCAGTTCGGTGTAGGTCGTTCGCTCCAAGCTGGGCTGTGTGCACGAACCCCCCGTTCAGCCCGACCGCTGCGCCTTATCCGGTAACTATCGTCTTGAGTCCAACCCGGTAAGACACGACTTATCGCCACTGGCAGCAGCCACTGGTAACAGGATTAGCAGAGCGAGGTATGTAGGCGGTGCTACAGAGTTCTTGAAGTGGTGGCCTAACTACGGCTACACTAGAAGAACAGTATTTGGTATCTGCGCTCTGCTGAAGCCAGTTACCTTCGGAAAAAGAGTTGGTAGCTCTTGATCCGGCAAACAAACCACCGCTGGTAGCGGTGGTTTTTTTGTTTGCAAGCAGCAGATTACGCGCAGAAAAAAAGGATCTCAAGAAGATCCTTTGATCTTTTCTACGGGGTCTGACGCTCAGTGGAACGAAAACTCACGTTAAGGGATTTTGGTCATGAGATTATCAAAAAGGATCTTCACCTAGATCCTTTTAAATTAAAAATGAAGTTTTAAATCAATCTAAAGTATATATGAGTAAACTTGGTCTGACAGTTACCAATGCTTAATCAGTGAGGCACCTATCTCAGCGATCTGTCTATTTCGTTCATCCATAGTTGCCTGACTCCCCGTCGTGTAGATAACTACGATACGGGAGGGCTTACCATCTGGCCCCAGTGCTGCAATGATACCGCGAGACCCACGCTCACCGGCTCCAGATTTATCAGCAATAAACCAGCCAGCCGGAAGGGCCGAGCGCAGAAGTGGTCCTGCAACTTTATCCGCCTCCATCCAGTCTATTAATTGTTGCCGGGAAGCTAGAGTAAGTAGTTCGCCAGTTAATAGTTTGCGCAACGTTGTTGCCATTGCTACAGGCATCGTGGTGTCACGCTCGTCGTTTGGTATGGCTTCATTCAGCTCCGGTTCCCAACGATCAAGGCGAGTTACATGATCCCCCATGTTGTGCAAAAAAGCGGTTAGCTCCTTCGGTCCTCCGATCGTTGTCAGAAGTAAGTTGGCCGCAGTGTTATCACTCATGGTTATGGCAGCACTGCATAATTCTCTTACTGTCATGCCATCCGTAAGATGCTTTTCTGTGACTGGTGAGTACTCAACCAAGTCATTCTGAGAATAGTGTATGCGGCGACCGAGTTGCTCTTGCCCGGCGTCAATACGGGATAATACCGCGCCACATAGCAGAACTTTAAAAGTGCTCATCATTGGAAAACGTTCTTCGGGGCGAAAACTCTCAAGGATCTTACCGCTGTTGAGATCCAGTTCGATGTAACCCACTCGTGCACCCAACTGATCTTCAGCATCTTTTACTTTCACCAGCGTTTCTGGGTGAGCAAAAACAGGAAGGCAAAATGCCGCAAAAAAGGGAATAAGGGCGACACGGAAATGTTGAATACTCATACTCTTCCTTTTTCAATATTATTGAAGCATTTATCAGGGTTATTGTCTCATGAGCGGATACATATTTGAATGTATTTAGAAAAATAAACAAATAGGGGTTCCGCGCACATTTCCCCGAAAAGTGCCACCTGACGTCGAGTTTACCACTCCCTATCAGTGATAGAGAAAAGTGAAAGTCGAGTTTACCACTCCCTATCAG
>NZ_PJRT01000009.1 GCF_002858935.1 Pantoea endophytica
CACTCGTCACCCGAGAGCAAGCTCTCTGTGCTACCGTTCGACTTGCATGTGTTAGGCCTGCCGCCAGCGTTCAATCTGAGCCATGATCAAACTCTTCAATTTAAGTTTGATTTGCTGAAACCAGTTCAGCGGTGCTCATCTGTAAAACGTCATAATGAATTTCATTATGTGTTCACTCGTGAGGCTTTGATATTTTTTTGCGTCCGGAGACGCGGATATCAATCCTGCGAGTGCCCACACAGATTGTCTGATAAATTGTTAAAGAGCGTTGCGAACAGCGGCTGAACCGCCTGTCGCGAGGTGGCGTATACTACGCTACTCTCCTTCGGAGTCAAACACTTTTTTCAGCGTTTTCATCCGGCGGGATGAATTTCTTCACTCCCTGCTGAGCCGTCTGCGTTGCCGCTTTGCCGTCTCAGTGGTGGCGCATTATAGGGAGTTATTCGGAGCTGACAAGTGCAAATTTCAAGTTTTTTGCTGTTCGCTTGAAATTTGCGCAAAAGGCCCGTTTTCAGGCCTTTTTGATACGTGCTGGCAGCTCTGCCAGACTGTTAATCACCCAATCCGCCACTGCTTCCCCTTCTGCCGTTACCGGCTTGCCACTACGCACCAGTACTTTGGTACCCACACCCGCTGCTAGCGCCGCCTGCATATCTTCTATTTTGTCGCCTACCATATAAGAAGAAGCCATATCGATATCCAGATGCTGCTGCGCGGAGAGCAACATGCCCGGCTGCGGCTTACGGCAATCACACTGCTGGCGATACGCTTCTACCGGTGCATCTGGCAAATGCGGACAGAAATAGATGCCATCCAAATCAACATCACGATCGGCCAGCGACCAATCCATCCATTCTGTGAGTTGCATAAACTGGTCTTCGGTAAACATGCCACGCGCAATGCCCGACTGGTTAGTCACCAGTACCAGCGCATAGCCCATCTTCTTTAACGCCTGTAGCGCTTCGATGGTGCCATCAATGAATTCGAAATTATCGATTTCATGAACATAGCCGTGATCAACATTCAATGTGCCATCACGATCAAGAAAAATAGCCGGGACTTTGTTCGCCACGTAGAAACTCCTGCTGAAAATGTGTCGCTAAGTATCGCATGATTGCGTATAGCGAGAGAATGGCAGTTTGAATGACTTCCATTGATTTAGCCGTCTGGATGCCTTAACATCCATCCAAATTTCGCACAGCCCTGCTGAGTGAAGCCCGATACACCACGGATTATGCAACACGATAATAAATAAACTAATGATTAAACTCGAAAATATCACCAAAGTGTTCCAGCAAGGCTCACGCACCATTCAGGCGCTGTCCAACGTCAGCCTGCACGTGCCTGCTGGACAGATCTATGGCGTCATCGGTTCCTCTGGAGCCGGTAAAAGTACCCTGATTCGCTGCGTCAATCTGCTGGAGCGCCCAACCTCCGGACGCGTGTTGGTTGATGGCCAGGAATTAACCACCCTTTCTTCTGGCCAATTGACGCTGGCACGCCGCCAGATTGGCATGATTTTCCAGCACTTTAATCTGATGAACTCCCGCACCGTCTCCGGTAACGTGGCGCTGCCATTAGAGTTAGGCAATCTTTCGCGCGAACAGATAAAGAAGCGCGTTAGCGAATTGCTGGATCTGGTGGGATTATCAGACAAGCATGATAGCTGGCCAGCGAATCTCTCTGGCGGACAAAAGCAGCGTGTTGCGATTGCCCGCGCACTGGCGAGCAATCCTAAGGTGCTGCTGTGTGATGAAGCCACCAGCGCACTGGATCCTGCAACCACGCGTTCGATTCTGGAGCTGCTTAAGGACATTAACCGTCGTCTGGGCATTACCATTCTATTGATCACCCATGAAATGGATGTGGTGAAACGCATCTGCGATCAGGTTGCGGTGATCAGCAATGGTGAGTTAATTGAAAAAGACAGCGTGAGCGAAGTGTTTTCGCATCCGAAAACGCCGCTGGCGCAACAATTTATTCAATCGACGCTGCATCTGGATATCCCCGACGACTACCAGCAACGCATGGCGCCACAGCCAACAGCTGATAGCGTGCCGCTGCTGCGTCTGGAGTTCACCGGCAAATCGGTGGATGCTCCGCTACTGTCAGAATCGGCTCGACGCTTTAACGTTAATAACAACATCATCAGTGCGCAGATGGATTACGCCGGCGGCGTGAAGTTCGGCATCATGCTGGCTGAGATGGATGGCAGTGAAACAGATACACAAGCCGCGATTGCCTGGCTGAAAGAAAATCATGTGAAAGTAGAGGTGTTGGGTTATGTCTGAAGCGATGATGTGGTTACTGACGCGTGGCGTCTGGGAAACGCTGATGATGACCTTCGTCTCTGGTTTCTTTGGTTTTGTCCTCGGTCTTCCGATTGGCGTGCTGCTGTATGTGACGCGTCCCGGCCAGATTCTGGCCAACAACGCGCTTTATCGCGTGCTGTCCGCGCTGGTGAATATCTTCCGTTCGATTCCGTTCATTATCCTGCTGGTATGGATGATTCCGTTCACCCGCGCCATAGTCGGCACCTCGATTGGCCTGCAAGCCGCGATTGTGCCGCTAACCGTCGGCGCCGCGCCGTTTATTGCACGTATGGTGGAAAACGCCCTGCTGGAACTGCCAACCGGATTGATCGAAGCATCTCGCGCCATGGGCGCCACGCCGCTGCAGATCGTGCGTAAAGTCCTGCTGCCGGAAGCGCTGCCAGGTCTGGTGAATGCCGCTACAATTACCCTGATTACGCTGGTTGGCTACTCCGCAATGGGCGGAGCGGTTGGCGCAGGCGGTTTGGGCCAGATTGGCTATCAATACGGTTACATTGGCTATAACGCCACCGTAATGAACACCGTGCTGGTTTTGCTGGTTGTGCTGGTCTATTTAATCCAATTCTGTGGCGACCGCATTGTACGTGCTGTGTCCCATAAGTAAGCAAGCAACATCAATAGTCCTCTATTAAGGAAAGGATATGTCTTTTACATTTAAAAAGATTGCCGCTGTGGGTGCTCTGATTGGCGCAATTGCGCTGGCAGGATGCGATCAGAAAGCAAAAGATCCAAATCACATTAAAGTGGGTGTGATTGTCGGCGCTGAACAGCAGGTTGCTGAAACTGCAGTTAAAGTGGCGAAAGAGAAATATGGCCTCGATGTTGAGCTGGTGACCTTTAACGATTACGTGCTGCCAAACGAAGCGCTGAGCAAAGGTGATATTGACGTTAACGCCTTCCAGCATAAGCCGTATCTGGATCAGCAGATCAAAGATCGCGGTTACAAGCTGGCCATCGTAGCGAACACCTTCGTTTACCCAATCGCCGGCTACTCGAAGAAAATCAAATCACTGGATGAACTGCAGGACGGTTCACAGGTTGCTATCCCGAACGACCCAACCAACCTGGGACGTTCACTGTTGCTGCTGCAGAAGGTCGGCCTGATCAAACTGAAAGATGGCGTTGGCCTGCTGCCAACCTCACTGGATATCATTGAGAACCCGAAAAAGCTGAAGATTGTTGAGCTGGAAGCGCCGCAGCTGCCACGTTCACTTGACGACCAGCAGATCGCACTGGCGGTGATCAACACCACGTACGCCAGCCAGATTGGTCTGACGCCAGCGAAAGATGGCATCTTCGTGGAAGACAAAGATTCACCTTACGTGAACCTGATTGTTAGCCGTGAAGACAATAAAGACGCTGAGAACGTGAAGAAGTTTGTGCAGGCTTACCAATCAGACGAAGTGTCTGAAGCGGCCAACAAGATCTTCAACGGCGGCGCAGTGAAAGGCTGGTAATGTTCACCTTTCATGCCTTGCAGGGCGGCTTCGGCCGCCCTTTCTTTTGCCATAAATTGCACCTGACTTGTTATTTATTGTCGTCCTTGTTTCAATAACGCCACTTTTTTATTACTTGAGGATGTTGCCATGCGTTTTTTACCGCTCTGCTTGTTAGCATTGATGCTAACCGGGTGTGTGCGTGAATATCACCCGATAAGCAGTGCTCCTTCTCGTCCGCAACAGGCATCCAGCGAACCACAACGTAAACCGACTCCACGTCCCGCGCCGGTGAAGATCTACACCGATGCGACCGATCTGGTCAGCAACCCGTTCCGCGATTTGGGCGAAGTCTCTGCTGAAGATTGCCAGAGCAGCAGCCAGGATTCGCCTCCTAACATCAACACCGCGCGCAAGCGCCTGCAGATTCGCGCAGCCGGCATGAAAGCCAACGCCGTCCTGCTGCATAAGTGCGAAATTGTCACCAGCACGCCGGGATGCTATCGCCAGGCCATTTGCCAGGGCTCCGCACTGAAAGTATCAAATCAATGAGTGAGTTTGCCTTTGCGCAAATCGGCGTAATTCGTTCGCCGTGGAAAGAGAAGTTTGCCGTTCCGCGCCAGCCCGGTCTGGTGCAGGATGGCGGCGGCGAGCTGCATCTGCTACCACCTTACAATCAGCCGGAAGCGGTACGCGGGCTGGAAGCGTTTAGTCATTTGTGGGTGCTGTTTGTGTTCCACCAAACGATGGAAGGTGGCTGGCGTCCGACCGTGCGTCCACCGCGCCTCGGTGGCAATGCGCGTATGGGCGTGTTCGCCACCCGTTCAACCTTTCGCCCCAATCCTATCGGCATGTCGCTGGTTGAGTTAAAAGGCATTCGCTGCGAGAAGCAGCAGGTGATCTTGCAGCTCGGCAGCCTCGATTTAGTCGATGGCACGCCGGTGGTGGATATCAAACCTTATCTGCCGTTCGCCGAAGCGCTGCCTGATGCGCGCGCCGGGTTTGCGCAGGCGGCGCCTGATGCCACCATGCCGGTGCGCTTTTCGCCGCTGGCGCAGAGCCAGCTTCAGCTGCAGCAGAAAACCCATCCGCAGCTAGCGCGTTTCATTAGCGAAGTGCTGGCACAGGATCCGCGCCCGGCTTACCGTAAAGGTGTGACGGAAGATCGTGAATATGCCGCCTGGCTACTCGACTTTAACGTGCGCTGGCGCATTGATGAGGCAGGAACCGAGGTGATCGCCCTCGATCCCCGTTAAAACCCGCTTTTGAGTGATTGATCTCGCTGGTACACTAGCCGCCAGAAAAATTTTGTCAGTTTCCTTCCGTATAACTGGAATCGTAATCAATGCGTACTACTCAATATCTGCTCTCCACTCTGAAGGAGACACCTTCCGATGCAGAAGTGATCAGCCACCAGCTGATGCTGCGCGCCGGCATGATCCGCAAACTGGCTTCCGGTCTCTACACCTGGTTGCCGACCGGGATTCGCGTGCTGCGAAAAGTTGAAAACATCGTGCGTGAAGAGATGAACAACGCCGGTGCGATTGAGATCTCCATGCCGGTGGTTCAGCCTGCCGATCTGTGGGAAGAGAGCGGCCGTTGGGAGCAATACGGCCCGGAACTGCTGCGCATTAAAGATCGTCACGAACGTCCCTTCGTGCTGGGTCCAACCCACGAAGAAGTGGTTACCGATTTGATCCGCAACGAGCTGAGCTCTTATAAACAGCTGCCGCTCAATCTGTATCAGATCCAGACCAAATTCCGCGATGAAGTGCGCCCGCGTTTTGGTGTGATGCGTTCACGCGAGTTCATCATGAAAGATGCTTACTCGTTCCACACCACGCAGGAATCGCTGCAGGAAACCTACGACGCGATGTACCGCGCCTACAGCCAGAGCTTCAGCCGTATGGGCCTGGATTTCCGCGCCGTACAAGCTGACACCGGTTCTATCGGCGGCAGCGCATCACATGAATTCCAGGTGCTGGCGCTGAGCGGTGAAGATGACGTGATCTTCTCCAGCGAATCCGATTACGCGGCCAACATTGAGAAAGCCGAAGCCTTAGCGCCGGCTGGCGAGCGCCCGCAGGCCACAGAAGCCATGACGCAGTTCGATACGCCAAACGCCAAGACTATCGCCGAGCTGGTTGAGCAACATCAGTTGCCGATTGAGAAAACCGTTAAGACGCTGTTCGTCAAAGCCACCGAAGAGAGCGGCCACACGCTGGTTGCCCTGCTGCTGCGCGGCGATCATCAGCTGAACGAAATTAAAGCGGAGAAGCTGGATATCGTCGCTGAACCGCTGGAGATGGCGAGCGAAGAACAGATTCGCGCGCTGCTGGGTGCCGGTCCAGGCTCGCTCGGCCCGGTCGGTTTGACCATGCCAGTGATCGCCGATCGTACTGTGGCAAAAACAGCTGACTTCTGCGCGGGTGCCAACATTGATGGCAAACACCTGAGCGGCATCAACTGGGGCCGCGATCTGCCAGAACCGCGCGTGGAAGATATCCGTAACGTGGTGGAAGGCGATCCAAGCCCAGACGGCAAAGGTACGCTGCTGATTAAACGCGGTATCGAAGTGGGCCACATCTTCCAGCTGGGTACCAAGTACTCCGAAGCGATGAAAGCAGCGGTTCAGGGCGAAGATGGTCGTAACCAGGTGATGACCATGGGCTGTTACGGCATCGGTATTACGCGCGTTGTGGCGGCGGCAATTGAGCAGAACAACGACGAACGTGGCATCATCTGGCCTGCGGCATTGGCACCGTTTGAAGTGGCCATTCTGCCAATGAATATGCACAAATCTTTCCGTGTGCAGCAGTTGGCTGAAGCGCTGTACAACACGCTGCGTGCCAAAGGCATTGACGTGATTCTGGATGACCGCAAAGAGCGTCCAGGCGTGATGTTCGCGGATATGGAGCTGATTGGCGTGCCGCACACCATCGTAATTGGCGATCGTAATCTCGATAACGAAGAGATTGAGTACAAGGCGCGTACCGCCAGCGAGAAGCAGATGATTAAGCAACATGACATCGTCGACTTCCTGGTGAAAGCACTCAACAAGTAACGCTAAAACGCCTCCAGCCGGAGGCGTTTTTTATTGCACCTTTCCGCGCATCGCCTTCACGTTACTGCGCCGCGTTTTACCTTCCAGCCGCCTCACTTTAGAGCCGTGCGTCGGTTTGGTCGCACGCCGCACTTTTTCCACCGTGGTTAACTCCCGAATCAGATTTATCAGCCGCTGCACGGCCGCTTCCCGATTCATTTCCTGGCTGCGATGTTCCTGTGCTTTGATGATCACCACGCCTTCCGCGGTAATCAAATGATGGCTCGCCGCCAGCAGCCGCTCTTTATAAAACGGCGGCAGCGATGAAGCATGAATATCAAATCGCAGGTGAATCGCCGTCGACGTTTTATTCACATGCTGGCCACCGGCACCTTGCGCACGGATGGCACTGAGTTCCACTTCATTATCTGCAAGTGAAAGCGATCGAGACAGCACAATCATCTGTCACCTACCGTTTGGCTCGACGTTGCGTCGCGTAATAACCTGTTCATCAACTCAACCTTTTGTGCGCACGCTGAATGCATAAGACCAGCGCGAAATGTCACTTTTGCCCATTTGCTTGCATCATTCCCGTGACGACCGGGCTGATTTCGATGAAATTCCTGTGATATAGTCGCCTATCATCCAGAGTATCAACTCTGCTGAGGAGGTGTATGTGCAAAAGTATTGTGAGTTAGTTCGCCAGAAGTATGCCGAAATTGGTAGCGGCGACCTTGGGTATGTGCCAGACGCCATAGGTTGTGCGTTGAAGGCTCTCAACGATATTGCCGCTGATTCTGCGCTAAACTCTTCTCTCAGGGAACAAGCAGCGTATGCCGCTGCAAACTTATTGGTGAGCGACTATGTTGACGAATGAAGCCTACAAACCCATCAACTGCGATGATTACGACAACCTTGAACTCGCCTGCCAAAAACACTGGACGCTGTCGTTAGAGTTAAAAAACGGCGATCAGCTCAAGGCCAAAGCCGTGGACATGGTCTCACGTAAAAACGTCGAGTACCTTGCCGTCGATCTTTCAGGCGAGACCCGCGAAGTGCGGCTCGACCACATCGCCAGCTTCACACATCCGGAGCTGGGCACCGTCGTCGTCAGCGAAGACGAGTAAAACCTCTCTCGGGCGGGAATCACATCCCGCCCACCTCGCTTAAGGTTTTAACGAACTGTAATACGCCGATAAATCTGCCATATCCTGATCGCTCAATCCCGCTACAAACGCTTTCATCACTTCCGCCTGGCCGCCGCTCCGCTCGCCTTTTTTATAGGCTTGCAGTGAATGCAGCAGATAAGGCGCATGTTGCCCGGCCAGATTGGGATAGAGCGGCACCGCGCTTTTGCCCTCCGCACCGTGACACGCCATACAGCTTGCCGCTTTTTGCGCCCCCGCATTCACATCGCCGTCGGCCAACGCCGGCAGCGCCGCAGCGAATAACGCCGCGGCCATCCAAAGTTTCATCATTGCTCTCCATTTTATTGTTGTGGTGACCAGATCGCCTGCCAGCCTTGCTCGTTGCTGGCTGCGCCTTCGCGGGTAATAAACAGCCCCGGCGCGCTAATTAACGTCTGGTTAAAATAAATCAACGGAATACGTTCGCGCTGCCAGGGCGCAACGCCCAGCTCTTGCCACAGCTTCTTCATCTCGCGGCCACCTGCGCGCCCCTGTATATGATAATACCCCTGCGCCTGGAAGCGGATCGTGATCGCTTCATCCGCTGCAGGCTGGCGTAGCTCGGCAATCCACGCATTCGCGTGCAGCGAACCTAAACCAGCGGGTAAATTAAGCGGCTGCGTGCGGTCTTGCCAGGTTAGCAAGTGCTGACTAAGTGAAGGCTGCGGCGTTAGCCAATAGAGTTGCTGGCGATAGCGGCGCAGCTCAAAAGCGCCGAAACGCAAACAAGGTTTGGCATCTTCACGGCTGTTGATCACTTCATCGGTGATGCGTTTCAATGCCTCGCGCGAAGGCATCGCGCCGCCCTGTTGAGCAATCCAGCGGCGTAACAGCGCATGACGCCGCGCTTCGCTCATGTTCATTAACGGCGGGAAGTGCAGCGCGCCCTGCGCATCGCTAAGCTGCGCCAGCTGTTCCGCCAGCAACTCGTCGAGCAGTTGCTCCTGCTCGCCACAGAGCGCGGCGCTGCGTGCACTGGCGGCACTGAAGTGCGGCCAGCGCGCCTGCAGCTGCGGCAGAATCTGCTGACGCAGGAAGTTGCGGTCATAGCGGCTATCGGCGTTGCTTTCATCTTCAATCCAGTGCAACTGGTGCTCGGCAGCATAGTTTTCCAGCTGCTGACGGCTAACGTCGAGCAACGGACGCAGATGCCGATGTTCACCCACGCTGCGCTGCAGCGGCATCGCGGCCAAACCCGCCGGTCCGCTGCCGCGTTTTAACGCCAGCAGCAGCGTTTCCGCCTGATCGTCAAGGTGCTGAGCGGTAAGTAAGTGTTCACCGGGTTGCAGATGCTGAAACAGCGCCTGATAGCGTGCTTCGCGGGCAGCCGCTTCAATGCCGTTGGCGCGGCCATCAACCTGCACATGCAGCACTTCACAGGGAATCTGCCACTGCTGGCAAACTTGCTGGCAATGCAGCGCCCAGCTATCGGCATTCGGGCTAAGACCATGATGGACGTGTAACGCGCGCACGCGTAGCGCTGGCTGCTGACGTTGCCAGCAGACCAATTGATGCAGTAGCACGGTGGAATCAAGTCCGCCGCTGAACGCCAGCATATAGCCAGCGTCGGGTGTCAGCAGCGAAGCAAGATGAGATAAAGACATGAGCGCGTTCCGTCCGGGCGAGCCACCGAATTGCGGCTCGCGGCGGACGCTAGTTTACGCCTGATACAGCTCCAGCGGCAAACCATCCGGATCGGGAAAGAAGGTGCAGGCTTTACCGGTTAACGCATCAATACGAATCGGCTCGCACGTCACGCCCTTCTCCGCCAGCGCCGCTATGGACTGCTCAACATCCTCAACGCAAAACGCCAGATGACGCAGGCCGCAGGCTTCCGGTCCACTAACGCGTGGCGGCGGCGAGGGGAAAGAGAACAGTTCGATGGTATAAACCCCATTCAGGCCAAGATCGCCTTTCCACGAGTCACGCTCGGCGCGGTAATATTCACCCAACAATTCAAAGCCCAGCACATCACAATAAAACGCCTTACTGCGCTGATAATCGGTGGCAATAATGGCGATGTGATGGATCTGTTTAATCTGCAGCATAGCGACTCCGGTTTTCACATAAGCCGCTTACCCTACGTGGCAAATGCGGCGATGAAAAGAGGTGATTGTCCTAAGTTAGCCTTCGTCATCTTCACGCAATACGCGCACCAGATAACGCCCATCGTCCGTCAACGTCGCACCGTGAATGTCGGTCTCGAAGCCGGGATAGTGCCGGCCGATGGTGCAGAGCATCAGCAGAAAATCGAGCACTGAACGGCTCTCTTCGGTGATCATCTCGCCCGGCATCACCACCGGCACGCCAGGCGGATACGGCAGAATCATGTTGGCGGAAATGCGCCCCACCAGCTCGCGAATATCCACCGTTTCCACCTGACCTTTTACCTGGCGCTGAAATGCCTGATGCGGCGTCATCTTCATCTCCGGCAGTACGTCGAACGCTTTCAACATCAGGCGCGGCAGATCATGTTGCAGGATCAATTGATGAATGCCCTGCGCCAGCGTTTGAATGCGCATGTTGCGGTAGAAGTCGGGATCTTCAGCGTAGAGATCCGGCAGCATGTTTTTCACGCGCAGGTTGAGATCGTATGCACGCTTAAACTCCGTCAGCCCACGCAGCACGCTCATCGCTTTGGTTTTATCGATGCCGATGCTGAACAGGAACAGCAGATTGTATGGCCCGGTTTTCTCCACCACGATGCCGCGCTGATCGAGGAACTTCGCCACCAGCGCGGCTGGAATGCCCTCTTCCGCCATGTTACCGAGCTCGCTCATGCCCGGCGTCAGAATGGTGACTTTGATCGGATCGAGATACATATGATCGCGATCGGCATGGGTGAAACCGTGCCAATCCTCCTCGCCCGGCTGGATCGGCCAGCATTCGGCTTGATCGACCTGCTCCGGCTGCCAGATATCAAAGAACCAGCCGTCAGACTCTTCCCGCAAGCGTTGAATCTCACGACGGAAATGCAGCGCACGCTCAACCGAGCGGTTGATCAGTCGCTTACCCGGATTGCCGCGCAGCATCGCCGCCGCGGTTTCAATCGACGAGACAATCGCGTAGCTCGGCGAGGTGGTGGTGTGCATCATGTAGGCTTCGTTAAAGGTGTGCTCGTCGTAATCGCCTTTGATGTGAATCAGCGAAGCCTGCGAGAACGCCGCTAACAGTTTGTGCGTCGATTGCGTTTCATAAATCACTTTACCGGGAGTACGATCGCCGCTCATGCCGCTTTTACCGGCATAGATCGGATGGAAATTGGTGTACGGCACCCACGCAGAATCAAAGTGGATCGATGGCACATCCAGCGTCTGTTTGATGAACTGCGTGTTGTACAGCAGGCCATCGTAGGTTGAGTTGGTGATCACCGCATGCACTGGCCAGCTAGCGCGCGGCGTGGCGTTGACCTTTTGCTGGATGCTGTCACGCGTAAACTCGCGCTGCGGAATGCCGCCCAGAATGCCCAGCGCGTTGCGCGTCGGTTTGAGCCAGATTGGGATGATGTCGCTCATCATCAGCAAATGGGTCAGCGATTTATGGCAGTTGCGGTCAATCAGCACCGTGCTACCCACAGGCGCCGCATACATGCCGACGATTTTGTTCGAGGTCGAGGTGCCGTTGGTCACCATGTAGCTTTGCTCAGCGCCAAAGGTGCGCGCAACGTACTCCTCCGCTTCCAGATGCGGGCCGGTGTGATCGAGCAATGAACCCAATTCCGTGACCGAGATCGAGACATCCGCTTTTAAGGTGTTCGAGCCAAAGAAGTCATAAAACAGGCTGCCCACCGGGCTTTTCTGGAAGGCGCTGCCGCCCATGTGACCCGGCGTGCAGAAGGTGTATTTGCCCTCTTTGACGTAGGTGAACAACGCTTTAGTTAGCGGCGGCGTGATGTTATCGATGTACTCATCGGTGTACTGACGAATATGCAGCGCGATGTCATCGGCAGCGCTCAGGGCATACTCGAAGAAGTGCAGCGCCATGCGCATCTCGTTGATGCTGACATCCATCTGCGAATGGGTGTTGATGAAGGCATAGAGCGGCAGATATTCATTAAGCTGATTGATGTCGCTACACAGCGCCAGACTGTAATCGTCCCAGTCAAAAATCACACCGCAGATACGCGGATTGTGTTCAATCAACTTCAGCAGGTCGCTGGCATTATTGGGGTAAACGGTTTGGAAGCCTTGCAGCTTGAGGGCAGCATCCAGTTCGCGAATAGGCTCATCTTTGTAGAAAGCGCCGTGCGGTCCCATGATCGCAATAATATTCAATGCTCACCTCCTGTGGTGTTGTGGCACTGAATAAGGATAGCGAAAAGCGCGCGGGGATAAACCTGGAATGCTCTGCTGTTGAGTGATTGCAACCGAATGCTAATGCACCAGAAAAGCCACGATCAAGCCAAAGGGGACAGGAAAGAGCAGCCCGAAGAGCAAAGCGTCCGAGCCATGGATGGCGAGGCCGATCTGCATGGATGCAGTTATTCTTTGCGATCGGGCTGGTCTTTTCTGGACCTTGCACCGGAGTCACAGCGAAATCGTCGAACCAGGTAGCCATGGATGGTTACCCTACGGATGGCTGATCAGAATGGTGTTCGTTCGACATAAAAAAAGCGGACCGGGGTCCGCTTCTTGCTTAGCTCTGATGTATCAAGCGTAGCCGTAGTTCATCAGGCGCTGATAGCGACGGTTGAGCAACTCTTCGGTGCTCAGCACATCGAGATCGGCCAGATCGGCCAGCAGTTGCTGCTTAAGCGAAGCCGCCATATCTACCGGTTGACGATGCGCACCGCCCAGCGGCTCAGGAATGATGGAATCGATCAGCTTCAGCTCTTTCAGACGCTCAGCTGTGATACCCATCGCTTCCGCAGCCAGCGGAGCTTTATCGGCGCTTTTCCACAGGATCGACGCACAACCTTCCGGTGAAATCACCGAATAGGTGCTGTACTGCAGCATGTTGACTTTGTCGCCCACGCCGATTGCCAGCGCACCACCGGAACCGCCTTCGC
The DNA here is from genome assembly GCF_002858935.1 of Pantoea endophytica. Taxonomy (GTDB): domain Bacteria; phylum Pseudomonadota; class Gammaproteobacteria; order Enterobacterales; family Enterobacteriaceae; genus Pantoea; species Pantoea leporis. Next base: position 13,008 of record NZ_PJRT01000009.1, read on the forward strand.
CGATTACGGTACAAATTACCGGAATTTTCAGGCCAGACATTTCACGCAGGTTGCGTGCGATCGCTTCTGACTGACCGCGCTCTTCTGCACCCACGCCCGGATAAGCTCCCGGCGTATCGATGAAGGTGATCAGCGGCATCTTAAAGCGTTCAGCCATTTCCATCAGACGCAGCGCTTTGCGATAGCCTTCTGGTGCCGGCATACCGAAGTTACGACGAATTTTCTCTTTGGTTTCGCGACCTTTCTGATGACCAATGATCATCACTGGACGACCGTCAAGACGGGCAATACCGCCGACAATCGCTTTATCATCGGCATAAGCACGATCGCCAGCCAGTTCGTCGAAATCATCAAACGCGTTGCGGATATAGTCCAGTGTGTAAGGACGCAGCGGATGACGCGCGAGTTGCGCCACTTGCCATGCGCCTAAATCGGAGAAGATTTTACGGGTCAGCTCAACGCTTTTTTCGCGTAAACGCTGCACTTCCTCATCCAAATTAATATCGTGTTTCTCATCCGAACGGCCAATCGATTTTAACGAGTCGATTTTCGCTTCAAGCTCTGCGATTGGCTGTTCAAAATCCAGGTAATTAAGACTCATAATGTTCCTGTTTTAGTCAAACTCCAGTTCCACCTGCTCCGATCCTACTAACGACCGCAAATCGTTGAGTAAACGATCGCTGGGCGAAATACGCCACGCTGCACCAAAGCGTAGCTTCGCTCGCGCATCGGCTCTCTGATAGTAGAGATGCACCGGAATGGTCCCGGAACGATGAGGCTCCAGAGACTGGCGGAGACGGTTTAAAAGCTGGTCATCAATTTGCCTGTCCGTCAGCGAGATAGCAAGTCCGCGCGCGTATTTTTCCCGCGCTTCGTCGATGTCCATCACTTCTCGAGCGGTCATTTTAAGGCCACCGCTAAAGTCATCAAAGCTGACCTGTCCACTGACGATCAGGATACGGTCCTTCTCCAGCAACTGCTGGTATTTATCTAACGCATCGGTAAATAACATCACTTCAAGACGACCAGAACGATCGTCAATGGTACAAATACCAATTCGGTTACCGCGTTTAGTGACCATCACGCGGGCGGCAATCACCAGCCCCGCCGCGACGGTTACTTTACCACGATCTGTCGGATGCATGTCTTTCAGCCGCATGCCGCCGACGTAACGCTCAATTTCTTTCAAATACTGGTTAATCGGATGTCCGGTAAGATAGAGACCCAAAGTCTCTCGTTCGCCATCCAGTTGAATTTGTTCCGGCCACGGCGTGATGCTGGCGTAGGATTTCTCTACCTGCTCTGGCTCTTCGGCCAGCACGCCAAACATATCGGCCTGGCCGATGGCTTCGGCTTTAGCATGCTGATCGGCCGCTTTTAATGCATCGCCGAGTGCACTCATCAAAGCCGCGCGATGCGGGCCGAGACGATCGAATGCGCCCGACATGATCAGTTTTTCCATTACGCGACGGTTGATCTTTTTGGTGTCGGTGCGCGCACAGAGATCAAACAGCTCTTTGAAGTAGCCGCCTTCATTACGCGCATCAATGATCGCTTCGATCGGGCCCTCACCCACGCCTTTGATCGCGCCGATGCCGTAAACGATCTCGCCTTCGTCATTGACGTGGAACGGATACAAACCGGAGTTGATGTCTGGCGGCAGCACTTTAAGGCCCATGCGCCAGCATTCGTCGACCAGGCCAACCACTTTCTCGGTGTTATCCATATCAGCGGTCATTACGGCCGCCATGAACTCTGCCGGATAGTGCGCTTTCAGCCACAGGGTTTGATAGGAAACCAGCGCGTAAGCGGCGGAGTGCGACTTGTTAAAGCCATAACCGGCAAATTTTTCTACCAGATCGAAGATTTTCATCGACAGCTCACCGTCGACGCCCATCTTCTCCGCACCGTCCCGGAACACCGAACGCTGCTTCGCCATCTCTTCCGGTTTCTTTTTACCCATCGCACGACGCAGCATGTCCGCGCCGCCCAGCGTGTAGCCAGACAGCACCTGCGCAATCTGCATCACCTGTTCCTGATACAGAATGATGCCGTAGGTCGGCTCCAGCACCGGCTTCAGGGTTTCGTGCTGCCACTGAATATCCGGATAAGAGATCTCTTCGCGACCGTGCTTACGGTCAATGAAGTTATCTACCATGCCCGATTGCAGCGGTCCCGGACGGAATAGCGCAACCAGTGCGATCATATCTTCGAAGCAGTCAGGCTTCAGACGTTTGATCAGATCTTTCATGCCGCGCGATTCAAGCTGGAACACCGCCGTGGTTTCCGAGCGCTGCAGCATATCAAAGCTTTTCTTGTCATCCAGCGGAATGGCGGCGATATCAATCGGTGGCAAACCCTGCTTTTCACGGCGCGGGTTAATCATCTTCAGCGCCCAGTCGATGATGGTAAGCGTACGCAGGCCAAGGAAGTCAAACTTCACCAGCCCGGCATATTCCACGTCATTCTTATCAAACTGGGTAACCGGGAATTGCCCGTTTTCATCGCAGTACAGCGGCGCAAAATCGGTGATTTTGGTCGGCGAGATCACCACACCACCGGCATGTTTACCGGCGTTACGCGTGACACCTTCCAGTTTGCGCGCCATGTCGATCAGCGCTTTCACCTCTTCATCAGCCTCGTAGATCTCCGGCAGCTGCGGTTCAGCCAGGAAGGCTTTCTCCAGCGTCATGCCCGGATCCGGCGGGATCAGTTTCGAGATACGATCAACAAAACCGTACGGATGACCGAGTACGCGTCCCACATCGCGGATGACCGCTTTCGCCGCCATGGTACCGAAGGTGATGATCTGCGATACCGCATCGCGTCCATACATATCGGCCACGTGATCGATCACCTGATCGCGCTTCTCCATGCAGAAGTCAACGTCAAAGTCAGGCATCGACACACGTTCCGGGTTCAGGAAACGTTCGAACAGCAGGTCAAACTCCAGCGGATCGATATCGGTGATTTTCAGCGCATACGCCACCAATGAACCGGCACCCGAACCGCGGCCTGGGCCGACGGGAATGCCGTTGTCCTTCGACCACTGAATAAACTCCATCACGATCAGGAAGTAGCCCGGGAAGCCCATCTGGTTGATAACAGTGAGTTCAATCTCCAGACGTTCATCATATTCCACGCGTTTTTCTGCGCGCACCGCCGGATCCGGGAAGAGGAATTCCATACGCTCTTCCAGGCCTTCACGTGACTTCGCCACGAGGAAGTCTTCAGTGCTCATGTCACCGGTGGGGAACTGCGGCAGGAAATATTCGCCGAGGCGCACCGTCACGTTACAGCGCTTAGCAATCTCTACGCTATTTTCCAGCGCTTCCGGAATGTCCGAGAACAGCTCGCACATCTCCTCTTCACTGCGCATATATTGCTGAGGACTGTAGTTGCGTGGACGCTTGGGATCGTCCAGCGTATAGCCGTCATGAATTGCGACGCGGATTTCATGCGCATCAAAATCTTCTTCATTCAGGAAGCACACTTCGTTGGTGGCAACGACGGGAATGCCTTCGGCCACCGCCAGCTCGACGGCGGCATGCAGATACGCTTCTTCATCGGCGCGACCGGTGCGCATCAATTCCAGGTAATAACGATTCGGGAAGTGTTCCTGATAAAAGCTCAAACACTGCGCTACCATCGCGCTATTACCGCGCAGCAGACTGCGGCCCACGTCGCCGCGACGTCCGCCAGACAGCAGAATCAGGCCTTCGCCCAGCTCCAGCAGCCAGTCGCGATCAATGATTGGGCCCGCAATGCCGTAACCGCGCTGATATGCACGTGAAATCAGCAAGGTCAGGTTTTGATAACCGGTGTTATTGGCCGCCAGCAGCGTTAACTGTGTCAGCTCATCGCCCATCAATTCGCTGGCAACCTGGAAGTCAGCACCAATAATCGGCTTGATCCCCGCGCCGTGCGCGCTGCCGTAAAAACGCACCAGCCCGCACAGGTTGATGTAATCGGTAATAGCAATCGCCGGCATGCCCAGCGCAGCCGCCTTCTTGACTAAGGGTCCGGTTTTCGCCAGACCATCAACCATGGAGTAATCACTGTGGACGCGCAGATGTATAAAACGAGGTTCAGCCATATCAGTTTCCGGTTAAAACAGCGTCAGGCTATTAAAGCGTAGTTGGCTGGCGGGCTGCCAGCACATCGGCATCAATCAAGGCGTTACGCACCGGCGCAAAGCTGCGACGATGATGAGGTGTGGCGCCGTGCTGCGTCAGCTTTTCCATGTGCAGCGCGGTTGGGTAGCCTTTGTGTTGCGCAAAGCCATATTGCGGGAACAGCAGATCCAGTTCGGCCATTTCACGATCGCGCGTGACTTTGGCGATGATCGAGGCAGCACTGATCGCTTGCACCAGGCTATCACCCTTCACCACCGCCTGCGAGGGCATCGGCAGCGCCGGGCAACGGTTACCATCAATCAGTACGAAGTCCGGTACAATTTGCAAACCCGCGACCGCGCGCTGCATCGCCAGCATGGTAGCGTGCAGAATATTGAGCTGATCGATCTCCTCTGGCTCGGCACGACCAAGGCTCCAGGCCAGCGCCTTCTCTGTGATCTCGTCATACAGCGCCAGACGACGCTTCTCGGAGAGCTTTTTCGAGTCGGCCAGTCCTGCTATCGGGTTGGCGGGATCGAGGATCACCGCCGCCGTGACCACGGCGCCAACCAGCGGGCCGCGCCCTACTTCATCAACGCCAGCAATCCGCTGCGCGTTGGGATAGATAAATTCAGCCATTGATAATCTCCAGTACCGCATCCGCCGCCTGCTCATCGGCATTCCAGCGAATCTGTTGATGCAGTTCGGTGAAGGTTTTCAGTAGCGCTTCGCGCTCCGGGCCAGCGTGCAGTAACGGCTCCAGCGCCGCGGCGAGCGCGTCGGGCTGGCATTCGTCCTGCAGCAACTCTTTCACCAGCTCGCGACCGGCCAGCAGATTTGGCAGGGAAACGTACGGCGTTTTTACCAGACGTTTTGCCAGCCAGAAGGTCGACGGCTTCATGCGATAACCAACCACCATCGGGCATTTCGCCAGCATGCACTCCAGCGCAGCGGTGCCAGACGCAAGAATAGCGGCATCGCTGGCCAGCATCGCCTGGCGGCCTTTGCCATCCAGCAAATGCATCGGCAGTTCTGGCGCAACTTGCGCTTTGATCTGCTCAAACTGCGCGCGGCGTTTGGCGTTCACCAGCGGCACCACGATTTCCAGCGTGGGATAGCGCTGACGCAGCAGCTGCGCGGCGCGCAGGAAATCGGCGCTGAGCATTTCCACTTCGGCACCGCGACTGCCCGGCAACAAGCCAAGGCAAATCGCCTCGTCAGCAATGCCTAACTCGCGGCGCGCCGCCAGCTTATCGGGCTGCAGCGGCATCGCATCAGCCATGGTGTGGCCGATAAAGCGGCACGGCACGTTAAAGCGATCGTAAAACGCTTTTTCAAACGGCAGGAATGCCAGCACCAGATTGGTGTTGCGGCCGATTTTGAAAACGCGCTTTTGACGCCATGCCCAAACCGAAGGGCTGACGTAATGAATGGTGCGAATGCCCGCGCGCTTGAGGCGACCTTCCAGCGTGATGTTGAAATCCGGCGCATCAATGCCCACGAACACATCCGGCTTGAGTTCGGTGAAGCGCTGTGTCAGGTCACGACGAATTTTCAGCAGACGCCGCAGGCGTCCCAGCACTTCGACGATGCCCATCACCGCCAGCTCTTCCATCTCATACCAGGCTTCGCAGCCTTCGGCCTGCATCAGCGGACCGGCCACGCCAACAAAGCGCGCATCAGGATGGCGCGCTTTTAACGCACGGATGAGACCTGCACCAAGAATATCGCCGGAGGTTTCTCCGGCGACCAGGGCAATCGTGAGGGGACGCGCTGACATGGATTAACGAATCAATCCACGCGTTGAACGGGCAAAGAAGTCATAGAAAGGCTGTACTTCACTGTGTTGTTTCGCCAGCTCTTCAATCTCTGGTTTCACTTCATCCAGCGTTTTGCCGCTGCGGTATAGCAGTTTGTACGCATTGCGAATGGCATGCAGCGCTTCTTTGCTAAAGCCGCGACGCTTCAGACCTTCGATGTTGATACCGTATGGCGTTGCGTGGTTGCCCTGCGCAATGACATAAGGCGGCACATCCTGCGCGACGCCTGAACAACCGCCAACCATCACGTGAGCACCAATGGTGCACCACTGATGTACCGCCGTCATGCCGCCGATAATCGCAAAATCATCAACGGTGACGTGACCGCCCAGCGTGGCATTGTTAGCAAAGATGCAGCGATTACCGATCACGCAGTCATGCGCGATGTGAGCATTCACCATCAGCAGGTTATCGCTGCCGACCTTGGTCACATTGCCGCCCTGCGTAGTGCCACGATGAATGGTGACGCTCTCGCGGATGCGGTTGCGATCGCCAATTTCAACGCGCGTCGGTTCGCCCGCATATTTCAGGTCCTGATTCACTTCACCGATGGAAGCGAACTGGTAGATCTGATTGTCTTTGCCGATACGCGTGTGGCCGTTCACCACCACGTGCGATTTGAGTACGGTTCCTTCACCAATTTCCACATTAGCGCCGATAAAGCAAAACGGGCCGATGTGAACATTGGCGCCGATGACGGCACCCTCTTCAATGACAGAACTGGGATGGATATTGGCGGTTGAATCAATCACTTATTATGCCTCCCGGCTACGGGCACACATCATGGTCGCTTCACAGACAATTTTGCCGTCCACGGTCGCCACGCCTTTAAAGCGCGTCAGACCACGACGGGTTTTCTCGAAGGTCACTTCCATGATCATCTGATCGCCCGGCACAACCGGACGTTTGAAACGGGCTTCATCGATACCAGCGAAGTAATAGAGTTCGCCTGGTTCCAGTTTCCCAACGCTTTTGAACGCCAGAATACCGGTCGCTTGCGCCATCGCTTCCAGGATCAGAACGCCTGGGAAAATCGGCTTACCAGGGAAATGTCCCTGGAAAAACGGTTCGTTAACAGAAACGTTCTTCACCGCGCGCAGATATTTATGCTCTTCAAAATCCAGCACGCGATCAACCAGCAAGAAAGGATAGCGATGTGGCAGCAGTTCTAAAATCTCTTCAATTTTCAGAGTATGCGTTTCAGTAGTCAAAATACTCTTCCTGTCCTAAAAATCTGATGGCATCAATAACACGGCCTGCACCGATCAAAATGATCTTCCGCAGGCCGCAAATTAGTTCGGGGCGTTTCGCTTTCTTACGATACCTGCTGCCATTCTCGGGTTACCGAAGGTGGAAGAAAGTACACTTCTTGTTATGAAAGCAAGTAGCGTGGGATGCGTTTAGTCGTCTTTACCGACCTTACGTTCGATGGCTTTTAAGCGTTTGCTTATTTCATCGATGTTCATCACCAGCGCTGCTGTTTTACGCCAGGTTTTGTTGGGTTGCAGTGGAATACCCGACGAATATACGCCTGGCTCTGTGATCGGGCGCATTACCATGCCCATGCCCGTTACGGTCACTTTGTCACAGATTTCCATATGGCCGTTAATGACGCTGGCGCCGCCAATCATACAGTAACGTCCAATCTTCAGACTACCCGCCATGATCACACCACCCGCAACAGCGGTGTTATCACCAATCACGACGTTGTGCGCAATCTGACACTGGTTATCTATGATAACACCATTGCCGATCAGAGTGTTATCCAGCGCGCCGCGATCGATGGTAGTACAGGCACCAATTTCAACCCGATCACCAATCACGACGGTACCCAGCTGCGGGATTTTCACCCAATTGCCGCGATCGTTAGCATACCCGAAACCATCAGCACCAATGACGGTGCCGGACTGAATCAGACAATCCTGACCAATCTGGATTTCGTGATAAATCGTGACGTTAGCCCACAAACGTGAGCCGCGACCGATACGCGTCTGCTTACCAACAAAACATCCTGCACCAATAACGACGTCGTCACCCAGCTCTACGCCAGACTCGATTACCGCATTTGCGCCTACCGAAACGTTGTTACCCAGCTTAGCCGTTGCAGCGATCACCGCGCTGGGCGCGATATTCTGCGCGGGCTGCGGCGTTGTGTCCAGCAGTTGTGCCATGCGGGCATAAGTCAGGTAAGGATTTTTCACCACCAGGGCGGCCGTTTTACACCACTCCAGATCCGCTTCCGTCAGCACCACGGCTGAAGCCTGGATAGTAGCGAGCTGCTCGCGGTAGCGGCTGTTTGCAAGAAAAGTGATTTGGCCAGTTGTGGCGGATTGCATAGAAGCAATGCCGGAGATGACGATATCGCCATCTCCGTGCAATTCTGCATCCAACTGCTGGGCTAAATCAGCCAGTCGAATTGATGACATCAATTATTTAACCTGTTTTACAACGTCAGCAGTGATGTCTTTAGCATCAGAAGAAGAGTACAGCACGGCCTGAGAGTCCAGAACCAGATCGTAACCTTCGCTTTTCGCTACAGACTGAACAGCGGTCTGGATTTTAGCCAGCAGCTTGTTACGCTCCTGCATCTGACGAGTTTGGTTGTCTTTGTCAAAAGCCTGTGCTTTTTGTTCAAAGGCAGCACGCTCAGAAGAAATTTGCTTCTCTTTCTTGGTGCGGTCGCTCGCTTTCATGGTCGATGCATTACGCTGCAGATCCTGAATTTCTTGCTGGATCTTCTGCTGCTGAGACTGGAGGTCAGAGGCGCGGCTCTGGAATTCACCTTCAAGCTGTTTAGCAACAGCGGCACGCTGCGGAGACTGCTGGAAAACCTGGCTCAGGTTAACGACGGCAACTTTATCAGCCGCTTGGGCACCCGCAGAAGCAGCTAATGCAACACCCAGAGCAGCAGCACAGAACAACTTTTTCACTATAAACTCCTTACCTCAACGTGTGTGTTTGCAGCGTGCCGCATTATCAGGCAGCACGCGTGCAAGACGGTATTTTCACTTCCCTGCTCAGAGCCTTACCAGGTTTTACCAATGTTAAACTGGAATTGCTCTGACTTGTCTCCCTCGACTTTCTTCATCGGCTGGGCGTATGAGAAGACCAGCGGCCCTAACGGTGACATCCACTGCAGTGCCACACCGGCAGAGACGCGAATGTTATTAGGATCGCTGTAATCTGGCACACCCGCCGCGCGTGTTTCCGCAGTGTTCTGCCATTTGGTATCCCAAACGGTACCGGCATCCATAAACACCGAGGTACGCACGGAATTCGCATACTTCTCGCTCAGGAACGGCGTTGGCGTAATCAGCTCCAGGCTGGCAATCGCCATGGCGTTACCACCGACCGCATCGTCCGACTTACAGACGCCGTTTGGATCAGAGATATTACAGTTTGACGAGCCATCGTTCAGGTACGCAGCTTTAGGACCAATGGTGTTGGACTGGAAGCCACGAACCGTGCTCGAACCACCGCCGTAGAAGTTCTCATAGAACGGCATCTCTTTTCCATTAAGTCCGTCACCATATCCTACACGGCCACGGCCTAACACCACCCACGTACCATCGCGGTTCAGCGGTACATATTGCTGGCTATCCAATGTCGCTTTATAGAACGCATTATCAGAGCCTGGAATCGTCACTTTACCGTTCAGGTTGGTACGGTTACCGCGCGTAGGGAAGAAGCCGCGGTCTAAAGTGTTATAGGTCCAACCGTAGTTGAAGGTGAAATCATCTGCAGAGAAATCACCGTCATCGTTCAAGCCCTGATGGCGACCGACCGAATCCAGATAACGCCACATCGCAACCTGAGGACGCATGTTGGACAGGTCGTTATGCACATAACCTAAACCAACACGCAGCGTGTTATTTTCATTGACCGGGAAGCCTAGCGTACCGTCGAGACCATAACTTTTGTTGGTATAGTCAGACAGATCCGCATTATCGGCTTTAAAGTCGTTGTAGAACAAACGACCGCCAAGGCTCACGCCGTCGACCGTGAAGTACGGATCGGTCAGTGAGAACTCAGCATAGGTCTGGTAATCGTTTTTGGTACCGCTGATGCCTACAGTGTTACCGGTGCCGAGCCAGTTTTCCTGGGTCACGCCCACCTGGAAGCTGACGCCACTTTCAGTACCGTAACCGACACCAAAGTTGAAAGTACCGGTGTTACGCTCTTTCACCTTGTAGACGACATCAACCTGATCCGGCGCACCCGGAACACGTTGCGTATCCACATCCACGGTTTCGAAGTAACCGGTACGATTCAGACGCTCTTTACCCTGATCGACGAGATCGCTGCCCAACCAGGCACCTTCCATCTGACGCATTTCACGGCGCAGTACGGAATCTTTTGAGGTGTCGTTACCTTCAAAGCGCACTTTACGCACGTAGTAACGGTTGCCCGCATCCACGTTGATATGCAGCTTGACGGTTTTATCAGCATCGTTGATTTCTGGCTGCGTCATTACGCGCGGATAGGCGTAACCGTAGCGTCCCAGCAATTTCTTAATGTCATCTTCCATCTGGGTGACTTTGGTGCCGTTATACAGCTCACCCGATGGAATCCTGGTCATCTTTTCGATTTCAGCAGAATGGCCCGCCATGCTGCCGTTCACGATCACGCCAGCAATCTTGTACTGATCGCCTTCGTTAATGTTCACGGTGATGTAGATGCCTTTCTTATCTGGCGTCAGGCTCACCTGCGTGGAATCGATGTTGAAACGCGCATAACCGCGATCCAGATAGAAGCTGCGCAGGGTTTCGAGATCGCCCGCTAACTTCTGTTTCTGGTATTTACGATCGCCCACCACGTTCCACCATGGCACTTCGTCACGCAGTGAGAAGCGCGAGATCAGTTCGTCAGAGGTAAATGCTTTATTACCGACGATGTTGATCTGCTGGATCTGCGCTGAAACGCCTTCCTGGAAGACGAATTTCAGATCCACACGGTTGCGCGGCAGCGGCGTAGCAATCGCTTTGACGCTGGCGGTGTATTTACCGACGCTGTAGTAGAAGTCTTCCAGACCCTTCTCGATTGAAGAGAGCGTGGTGCGGTCCAGCGCTTCGCCAACGCGCACGCCAGAGGCTTCGAGGTTCTGTTTCAGCTGATCTTCTTTCACCGCTTTGTTGCCGGAGAAAGTGATGTTGGCAATGGTTGGACGCTCTTTCACCTGAACAATCAGGGTTGTACCGTCACGCAGAACCTGCACATCTTCAAAGTTACCGGTGGCGAACAGTGAGCGAATGGTGTTTCTGACATCATCGTCATTCACCGTATCACCGACACGTACCGGCATGCTGAGCAGAGCCGCGCCGACGGCGACTCGCTGGAGACCTTCGAAATGAATGTCCTTCACTACGAAATCGTCTGCACCGTAAACGGTGGCGCTGCTAAACAGCAGCGACGCTATGAGCAACTTTTTCATCGCCATCGTTGTTATGCGTTTTCCTAACACATCCCGCGCCTGTATGCGTTCCAGCTATTACAGACGTGAGAAATCATTGAAAAGTGCAAGCCCCATTAACAGCACTAGCAATATTGAGCCAATGCGATAACTAAAGTCCTGAACTCGCTCGGACACCGGTCCACCTTTGATCTTTTCGATCGCCAGAAAGAGCAGGTGACCACCATCTAAAACCGGCAGAGGGAACAGGTTAATGATGCCCAGGTTGACGCTGATCAGCGCCAGGAACATCAGGTAATAAATCACCCCGTACTCAGCTGATAACCCGGCACCCTGCGCGATCGAAATCGGCCCGCTCAGGTTATTCAGCTTCACATCCCCGATTATCAACTTGCCCAGCATGGAGACTGTTAGCTTCATCAACTGCCAGGTTTTTACACTGGCTTCGCCGATCGCCGCAAAAGGTCCATACTGCCTTACCGTTTTGTACTCATCAGGCAGCGGAATCACACGCGGGATGACACCCGCGAAGCCTTCCGCTTCATTGCCCGGTTTCGCTTCCGGCGTTAACGTCAACGCCACAGGTTCGCCGTTGCGCTCGATATCTAGCGCCATGTTTTTGCCCGGATTATCCCGCACCTGTGCCGCAAAAGCCTGCCACTGTGACAATGGCTGACCATCGACTTTAACGATCCTATCGCCCGCTTGCAAACCAGCATTGCTTGCCGGTGAGTTTGCCTGAACTTCGGCTAAGGTCGTTTCAATCTGCGGCCCACGTGGACGAATACCTAAAGCGACCACCGGATCCTGTTTATCAGGCTCAAATTGCCAATCGCGCAAATTTAATTGCTTTTGCTGCGTGGCTTCTTCGCCAAATTGCGAGACGGTAAGCGTGGCATCGCTGTCGCCGATTTTACCGATCAGCGCCATACGCACAGCATCCCAATCAGGCGTTTCGATACCATCTACCGCTTTAAGTTCCATGCCGGAGGTAATTTGCGCTTCGGCAGCGACGGAACCGTTCAGAATTTCACCAACCACAGGACGCACACCTGGCACGCCGTGAATAAACACGACCCAGTAAGCAAAGATGGCGAAGATGAAGTTGGCGATAGGACCGGCTGCGATAATCGAAGCACGCTGCAGCACGGTTTTGTTGTTGAAGGCTTGATGACGCAGCTCGGCGGGAACGCTTTCAACGCGTTCGTCGAGCATTTTGACGTAGCCGCCAAGAGGGATCAGCGCGATGACATATTCGGTGCCCTGACGATCGCTGCGACGCCACAGCGCTTTACCAAAGCCAATCGAGAAACGTTCAACTTTAACACCGCAGCGGCGCGCCACCCAGAAATGGCCAAACTCGTGCACGGTAATTAGCACGCCAAGCGCCACGATAAAGGCGGCAAAACTCCAGAGTATACTCAACATCGCCAGCTATCCTCAGAGGGTGCGAAACACCAACAGCAGCAGGCAGGCAAACACCGGCACCGCAGCAGTCAGGCTATCAATACGATCGAGAATACCACCGTGCCCCGGAATCAAGTTACCGCTGTCTTTAATGCCCGCTTCACGCTTGAACATACTTTCAGTCAGGTCGCCCAATACCGATGCCAGCGTCGCAATCACCGCACAGATAATTAGCGTGCCCGGCGCCACCGAAAGCGGTGCCAGCAGAGCAAACAGCCAGGCGATAATGGCAGATGACAATAGGCCGCCGAAGAAACCTTCCCAGGTTTTACCCGGAGAGACTTTCGGTGCCAGCTTGTGTTTGCCAAACAGGCGACCAAACATGTAAGCACCGGAATCTGCGCCCCAGACAAGGAACATCACGAACAGCAGCCACCATGCGCCGGCGAAATGGTCAGTATCGTAATGATACTGACGCAGCGCCATCATGCCCCAGAAGAACGGAATCAAGGTGAGCACGCCAAACAGCAGGCGCAGCGTACGTGAGTGACGCCACAACGCGGCAGAAGCGGGATAGAACAGTACTAAGATGAGCGCGACAATCCACCACAACAGCGATGCCCAGAGCGAGCCTTCCATCTGGAATTGGTGCAGATTGCGTTGATAGGGTTCAAGGGTAAAGAGCATCGCGGACAGCAACAGGCCGCAAAGCACGGCCAGCCAGATACGTTGCTGACGCGTTTTCATGCCGGCAAACTGCCCCCATTCCCAGGCGGCAAGCATGCAGATGATGATAGTGATAATCGCAAAACCGGACAGGGGTAACCAGAACAGTGCAGCGATCACCAGCGGAATCAAAATTAACGCGGTAATCAGACGAGACTTCAGCAAAGGTTACCCCCAAATTGCTTAGGCGCCGCCTGGTGCAGTACCGCCATAGCGTCGCTCCCGCGTAGAGAATGCATTCAGTGCACCTTCAAAAACGTTTTCATCAAAATCAGGCCAAAGAACATCGGTAAACCAAAACTCAGCATAGGCGATTTGCCACAGCAGGAAGTTGCTAATCCGATGCTCTCCCCCGGTCCTTATCACTAAATCCACTGGCGCCAGCTCCTGCATACACAGATACGGAGCCAGGCTTTCTTCGGTAATCTGGTCAGGACGCAGTAAACCTTCCTGAACCTGTTCGGCCAATTTTCTGGCACCCTGGATAATATCCCAACGGCCGCCATAGTTGGCAGCAATGTTTAGGGTCAGTCCATTATTTTGCTGAGTCAGTTCCTCGGCGCGGCGAATGCGTTCCTGAATTCGGTTATTGAAACGACTGATATCGCCAATAATGCGCAGACGCACATTGTGTTTGTGCAGGCTTTTGACTTCGCTGTCGAGCGCCCAGACAAACAACTCCATTAACGCTGTCACTTCCTGAATCGGACGGCTCCAGTTTTCACTGCTGAACGCATAAAGCGTGAGCGCTTCCAGTTTATGGCTAACCGCAAAGCTGACAGCCCGGCGTACTGATTTTACCCCGGCTTTGTGGCCTGAAATACGCAGTTTGCCCTGATTTTTTGCCCAGCGACCATTACCATCCATAATGATGGCCACGTGACGTGGCGTGCAGTACGACTCGTCATCGATTGTGTTGTGATTGTTGGACGACATAACGCGTAATAATTCCTTTCATCAGAAATGCTGTGGTTTCTGAATACATTGCGCCTGCAGCAAACTCCGGCAAACACGCCAGATGACATCGAAACAATGTCGGCTGTGAAACGCGAGCGAGCGACTATACCATTTTCACCCAGAGCGAACAAATAGCGGGAACTATCAACCTGCTAAACGAAAGCGCGGTAACAATTCATTGGCACGCACGCGCGCTAACCGATCGATCTCCATCACCTCGTCAATGCTGCCCGGCTCCTGACAACTCAGGGACGCCAGCACTTCGCTGTTGATGGCGGCGATATCGGTAAAGCGAATCTGGTGCTGCAGAAAAGCTGCCACCGCCACTTCATTCGCTGCATTCAGCGATGTCGTAGCGGCCTGACCTGTGGCACAGGCATCAATCGCAAGCTTCAGGCAGGGATAGCGCTCGTAGTCCGGCTCGGAAAACGTCAACGACTTCATGCGCGTGAAGTCGAGCGGCGTTACGCCCGCAGAAATACGTGCTGGCCATGCCATGCTGTGCGCAATAGGCGTCCGCATATCCGGAGAGCCCAGTTGCGCCAGCACGCTGCCGTCGCAATAACGCACCATCGAATGGATAACCGACTGCGGATGCAGGATCACCTCCATCTGCGCGTCAGTCGCATTAAACAGCCAGCGGGCTTCAATGTATTCAAGACCTTTATTCATCATGGTGGCCGAATCAACGGAAATTTTACGCCCCATTGACCAGTTCGGATGCGCACAAGCCTGATCCGGCGACATACCGGCTAAATCCGCTAATGGCGTGTCACGAAAAGGACCACCCGATCCCGTAAGGAGAATCGACTCGATGCCGTTTCCCCGCAGATCAGCGTACCCCAACTGATGCTGTATGGAAGCGGGTAAACTCTGAAAAATGGCGTTGTGCTCGCTATCGACCGGCAGCAATTGCACCTGATGTTGGCGTACCGCCTCCATAAACAGACGGCCGCATGTGACAAGCGACTCTTTGTTGGCCAGCAGCACGGTTTTACCGGCGCGAATCGCCGCCATGGTGGGCTGTAAACCTGAGGCGCCAACAATCGCCGCCATCACCTGATCCACGTCATCCAGCGCGGCCAATTCGCAGGCTGCCTGAACGCCGGAGAGCACTTCGGTATTAACGTTGAGTGCTTTCAGTCGCTCACGCAGCGCTTGTGCGGAAATCTCGTCGGACATCGCGGCATAGCGCGGTTGGAATTGCAGGCATTGTTCAGCCATCAACGCCACATTCTGGCCAGCCACCAGCGCGGTCACCTGATAAAGTTCAGGATTGGCGGCAATCACCGCCAGCGTGCTGGTACCAATGGAGCCGGTCGATCCCAGCAGAGTTAATCGCTTCATCATGCTATCCCTGTGAAGTCGTGGAGAGTGTCCGCAACAGCGCCGGACACAATGTAAAACGCCGCCAGAGTCGAACACGTCTCGTCTCTGAACGGCGTTTTGAAAAGCAGTTGATGGAATTAGAAGTCCATCAGTTCCTTTTCTTTATCGGCCAATGCGGCATCAACACTCTTGATGTGCGCATCGGTCATTTTCTGGATCTCGTCCTGCGTACGACGTTCGTCGTCTTCGCTGATCTCTTTGTCTTTCAGCAGCGCTTTGATCTTATCGTTGGCGTCACGGCGGACGTTACGCACGGAAACACGGCCCTGCTCTGCTTCGCCACGTACGATCTTGATCAGGTCTTTACGACGCTCTTCGGTCAGCGCTGGCAGCGGCACACGAATATCGCTACCGGCTGAGCTTGGGTTCAGACCCAAATCAGACGTCATAATCGCTTTCTCAACCGCAGCGCTCAGCGAGCGATCAAATACGTTGATTTTCAACGTACGTGAATCCTCAACCGTCACGCTAGCCAGCTGGCGCAGCGGCGTTGGCGTACCGTAATAAGGAACCACAATGCCGTCGAGCAGTGAAGGCGAAGCACGGCCGGTGCGGATTTTGCTGATGTTGTTTTTAAATGCATCCACACATTTTTCCATGCGCGTGTCTGCATCTTTTTTAATGTCGTTAATCACGTTGAAACCCTTGAATTCGGTTGACCTGGCCATTTCCGGGCTAACCGGAAGCGGTATCGATAAACATCGATCATCCTAATTGCTGCGCGATGTCAGAGCATCGCGGCAAAAGAATATACCTTATTTTAACGCGCGTCGGGTATTAATGCGTAATCAGGGTGCCTTCTTTTTCACCCATCACGACGCGACGCAATGCGCCAGGCTTGTTCATGTTGAAGACGCGGATAGGCAGCTTGTGGTCACGCGCCAGCGTAAAGGCGGCGAGATCCATCACTTTAAGCTCTTTATCCAACACTTCTGCATAGCTCAGTTGGTCATACAGCGTGGCATCCGGGTTTTTCACCGGATCTTCAGAGTAGACGCCGTCTACTTTGGTGGCTTTCAGTACCACGTCGGCTTCGATTTCGATGCCGCGCAGGCAGGCTGCAGAGTCAGTGGTAAAGAACGGGTTGCCGGTACCGGCCGCGAAGATCACGACGCGGTTATTACGCAGCAGGCTGATCGCTTCTGCCCAGCTGTAGTTATCACACACGCCGTTCAGCGGAATCGCTGACATCAAGCGCGCATTGACATACGCACGGTGCAGCGCGTCACGCATTGCCAGGCCATTCATCACTGTTGCCAGCATGCCCATATGGTCGCCGACCACACGGTTCATGCCCGCCTGGGCCAGACCTGCGCCGCGGAACAGGTTACCGCCACCAATAACCACACCCACCTGAATGCCCAGCTCAACCAGCTCTTTCACCTCTTGCGCCATGCGGTCAAGCACGCTCGCGTCGATGCCAAAACCTTCGGCACCTTGCAGTGCTTCGCCACTCAGTTTTAGCAGGATACGTTGATATACAGGTTTTGCGTTGGTCGCCATGGTCAGTTCTTCCTGGAAGATATGATGAAAAGGAGAAGTAAAATCTGGTCGATCATCCGCAAAGCCCGCGAGAAAAGCTATTGGGATGAGACTGAAAGTGCTGCACTAAATCGCAGACAAAAAAGAACCGCCTTGTGGCGGTTCTTTCGGACCATTAAGACTGTTTGGACATTGCAGCAACTTCTGCTGCGAAGTCAGCTTCAACTTTCTCAATGCCTTCGCCCACTTCGAAGCGGATGAAGTTGATGACGTCAGCGTTTTTCTCTTTCAACGCCTGGCCAACGGTTTTGCTTGGGTCGATAACGAAAGCCTGACCGGTCAGAGAAACTTCGCCGGTGAATTTCTTCATGCGGCCTTCAACCATTTTCTCTGCGATTTCTTTTGGCTTGCCAGACTGCATGGCGATATCCAGCTGGACCTGGTACTCTTTCTCAACCACGTCTGCAGACACGTCTTCTGGCTTAACGAATTCTGGCTTGCTCGCAGCGATGTGCATAGCAACTTGCTTGCTCAGTTCTTCGTCAGCACCGGTGGTAGAAACAACCACACCGATACGTGCGCCATGCTGATAGCTGTTCAGCTCAGCGCCTTCCAGGATAGCAATACGACGGATGTTGATGTTCTCACCGATTTTCGTAACCAGCGCTACGCGTTCTTCTTCGAACTGCGCTTTCAGAACTTCCACATCGGTAACTTTGCCAGCGACAGCTGCATCCAGAACCTTGTCAGCGAACGCCTGGAAACCGCCATCTTTTGCAACGAAGTCGGTCTGGCAGTTTACTTCCAGGATCGCCGCGAAGCCGTCAGCGATTTTGGTTTTGATCACGCCATCAGCAGCAACGTTGCCTGCTTTCTTAGCAGCTTTGATTGCGCCAGATTTGCGCATGTTCTCAATCGCCAGCTCGATGTCGCCGTTCGCTTCGGTCAGCGCTTTTTTGCAGTCCATCATGCCTGCGCCAGTACGCTCACGCAGTTCTTTTACCAATGCAGCGGTAATATCAGCCATTCCAGAATCCTCGATTCGTCTCTGTGTGCTCACACACTGTCAGAAACTTGTTGCGGAAAATTTACTCTGCCCCGCTCGCTCTGTAGTGAGCGTGACAGACTTAGATAAAATAAAGGGGCCTGAACGGCCCCCTTAACAGATAACATCTGATGTCTAAGGGCTCTTAGAAAGAGCGAACCTTATTAAGCTTCAGCAGCTTCTTCAGCCTGCTCAGCCAGATCCTGTGAACGGCCTTCGCGCACGGTAGTGGCAACGGCAGTCAGGTACAGGCTTACAGCACGGATCGCATCGTCGTTACCTGGGATAACGAAGTCAACGCCGTCTGGATCAGAGTTGGTATCAACGATAGCAAATACTGGGATACCCAGGTTGTTTGCTTCTTTGATAGCGATGTGCTCGTGATCAGCGTCAACAACGAACAGTGCATCCGGCAGACCGCCCATATCTTTGATACCGCCCAGGCTGTTTTCCAGCTTGGCCAGTTCGCGAGTGCGCATCAGCGCTTCTTTCTTGGTCAGTTTGTCGAAAGTACCGTCCTGAGACTGAGACTCAAGATCTTTCAGGCGTTTGATTGACTGACGAACGGTTTTCCAGTTAGTCAGCATGCCACCCAACCAGCGGTGGTTTACGAAGAACTGGTCGCAGCTCAGAGCTGACTCTTTTACCGCTTCGGCAGCAGCGCGCTTAGTACCAACGATCAGGATCTTACCTTTACGGGAAGAGATCTTTTTCAACTCAGCCAGAGCGTCGTTGAACATTGGCACAGTCTGCTCGAGGTTGATGATGTGAACCTTGTTACGTGCGCCGAAGATGAATGGCTTCATTTTCGGGTTCCAGTAACGGGTCTGGTGACCAAAGTGAACACCAGCCTTGAGCATGTCGCGCATTGAAACAGTTGCCATGATTACCTCTAAAGTTTGATTTGGGGTTGGGCCTCCATGTATCCCATACGACCGACCTCTTTCAAGGCACCCCGGCGTATGTGTCGATACATGTGTGTTTTAGTACACATAATGAGTTTTATGCGTTTCCTGCCAGCCAAACGTCGGTGACAGAGAATCGTCGGCGCGCTTTATACCACAATGCGCAGGAATACGCCAATAGTAGTTGAGCGCCGCAGGCGCAGACAATCGCCATTTGGCAGCCCTTTTGCTGGCTGCTAACATGACTGCCACAGAACTCATTATTGTCGAAAAATTCGACGATTGCGGATTAATTTAATGGCTATTTCAATTAAAACCCCTGAAGAAATCGAAAAAATGCGCGTGGCGGGCCGCCTTGCCGCTGAAGTGCTGGAGATGATTGCCCCGCACGTGGTGCCTGGCGTCACCACCGGTGAACTGGATCGTCTCTGCCACGAACACATCACGCAGAAGCAGCAGGCGATTTCCGCCTGCCTCGGCTATCACGGCTTCCCGAAATCGGTGTGTATTTCGGTGAATGAAGTGGTATGTCACGGTATTCCGAGCGACGATCGCGTGCTGAAGGATGGCGACGTGGTTAACGTCGATGTCACGGTGATCAAAGATGAGTATCACGGCGATACCTCAAAAATGTTCATCGTCGGTAAAGCCACCATTCAGGGCGAGCGCCTGTGTCGCGTTACTCAGGAAAGTCTCTATATCGCGCTGCGTCTGGTGAAACCGGGTATTCGTCTGCGTGAACTGGGCCGCGCGATTCAGCAGTATGTCGAAGCACAGGATTTTTCGGTGGTGCGCGAGTATTGCGGTCACGGCATCGGCAAAGGCTTCCACGAAGAGCCGCAGGTACTGCATTACGACGCGGATGATAGCGGCGTGGTGTTGCAAGCAGGCATGACCTTCACCATCGAACCGATGGTCAATGCCGGTGATTACCGCATCCGCACCATGAAGGATGGCTGGACCGTGAAAACCAAAGATCGCAGCTTGTCCGCGCAGTATGAGCATACTATTGTGGTGACAGAAAACGGCTGTGAGATTCTGACGCTGCGTGAAGACGACACCCTTCCAGCGGTGCTTGAAAACGTCGCGTAATCATCTCGCTAACAGTACCAGGCCGGCTTATCGCTGGCCTTTTTTATGTGCGTAATGAAGAGGCATGTTGATGAGTGGTAGCGTGACCGAAGCAGTACACAAAGGCCTGACCGATTCCCCCGCCAGCTGGCCCGATGACGCCCTGACGCGCGACAAGCTCAAACACTATCTTGAGCAATTCCAGCAGCACCTGGGCATTGCATTTGATGCGGGCACCGATATTGAATCTCTGATTGATGCCCGCACGCTGTTTATCGACCGCTTATTGCGTCGTCTGTGGCGCTTCTTTGGTTTCGACCAGATGAAGGAGATCGCACTGGTTGCCGTTGGCGGTTATGGTCGCGGCGAACTGCATCCGCTCTCCGATATTGATGTGCTGATCCTCAGCCGCCAGCCGCTGGACGACACAGCCGCGCAGCGCACCAGCGAGCTGCTAACGCTGATGTGGGATTTGAAGCTGGAAGTCGGGCACAGCGTACGTACGCTGGAAGAGTGCCTGCTGGAAGGCTTATCCGATCTTACGGTCGCCACCAACCTGATCGAATCGCGCATGCTCACTGGCGATGTGGCGCTGTTTCTCGAACTGCAAAAGAACATCTTCAGCGATGGTTTCTGGCCGTCGTCGCGCTTCTTCGCCGCCAAAATTGAAGAGCAACAGGAGCGCCACCAGCGCTATCACGGCACCAGCTACAACCTTGAACCGGATATCAAAAGCAGCCCCGGCGGCCTGCGCGACATACACACGCTGCAATGGGTGGCGCGTCGTCACTTTGGCGCCACCACCATGGATGAGATGGTTGGTTTCGGCTTTATCACCGAAGCGGAACGCAATGAAATCAACGAGTGTCAGGAATTTTTGTGGCGCATTCGCTTTGCGCTGCACTTAACGCTGCCACGCTATGACAATCGTCTGCTGTTTGATCGACAACTCACCGTCGCTCAACGCCTCAACTATCTAGGCGAAGTCAATGAGCCGGTTGAGCGCATGATGAAGGACTTCTACCGCGTCACGCGCCGTATCGGCGAACTCAATCAGATGCTGCTGCAGCTGTTCGATGAAGCGATTCTGGCGCTGTCGACCACTGAAAAACCGCGCAACATTGATGACGATTTCCAGATTCGCGGTGACCTCATCGACCTGCGCGATCTCACGCTGTTTGAGCGGGAGCCGCAAGCCATCCTGCGTATGTTCTACGTGATGGTGCGTAACGAAAACATCAAAGGTATTTACTCCACCACGCTACGGCAGCTGCGCTATGCGCGTCGCCATTTGAAGCAGCCGCTGTGTCAGATTCCTGAAGCGCGTGAAACCTTTATGGCGATTCTGCGTCATCCTGGCGCGGTTAAGCGTGCGCTGGTGCCGATGCATCGTCACAGCGTGTTATGGGCCTATACGCCGCTGTGGGGCAACATCGTCGGTCAGATGCAGTTCGATCTGTTCCACGCTTACACGGTGGATGAGCACACCATCCGCGTGCTGCAGAAGCTGGAGAGTTTTGCCGACGAAGCCACGCGCCCGATGCATCCGCTGTGCGTTGAACTCTGGCCGCGCCTGCCACAGCCGGAACTGTTGCTGATGGCTGCGCTGCTGCACGATATCGCCAAAGGCCGCAACGGCGATCACTCCATTCTCGGCGCGCAGGATGCGCTCGACTTTGCCGAACTACACGGACTGAACTCCCGCGAAACGCAGCTGGTTGCCTGGCTGGTACGCCATCATTTATTGATGTCAGTCACCGCGCAGCGCCGCGATATTCAGGATCCCACCGTGATTCAGCAATTCGCCGAAGTGATGCAGAACGAAAATCGCTTACGCTATCTGGCGTGCCTGACGGTTTCCGATATCTGCGCCACCAATGAAAGCTTGTGGAACAGTTGGAAGCAGAGCCTGTTGCGCGAGCTGTTCTTCGCGACCGAAAAACAGCTGCGCCGCGGCATGGAAAACAGCCCGGATCTGCGCGAGCGCGTGCGCCATCATCGTCTGCAAGCGCTGGCGCTGCTGCGGATGGAAAACCTCGACGAAGAGCGTTTGCACCATATCTGGAGCCGCTGCCGCGCCGACTATTTCCTGCGTCACACACCGAATCAGCTCGCCTGGCATGCGCGTCATTTAATTCATCACGATCTCAACAAACCGCTGGTGCTGGTCAGCCCGCAGGCCACGCGCGGCGGTACCGAGATCTTTATCTGGAGCCCGGATCGTCCGCACCTGTTTGCTGCGGTGGCCGGCGAGTTGGATCGCCGCAATCTCAGCGTGCATGATGCGCAGATCTTTACCAGTCGCGATGGCATGGCAATGGACACCTTTATTGTGCTGGAGCCGGATGGCAGCCCGCTGGCCGCCGATCGCCATCCGCTGATCATTCAGGCGCTGGAACAAGCCATCACGCAAAACGAATGGGTTCCGCCGCGTACGCGTCGCCAGTCTGCGCGCCTCAAGCATTTCAGTGTCGATACCGAAGTCAATTTCCTGCCAACGCACACCGACCGCCGCAGTTATCTGGAATTGGTCGCGCTCGATCAGCCCGGCTTGCTGGCGCGCGTGGGTGAAGTGTTCGCCGATTTGGGCGTGTCGCTGCACGGCGCACGCATCAGTACGATTGGTGAACGGGTTGAGGATCTTTTCATCCTCGCCGATAGCGAGCGGCGTGCGCTTGGGGTGGAAATGCGCAATGTGTTGCAACAGAGGTTGACAGAGGCCCTTAATCCAAACGATAAAGTGTGACCGCAATCGATTAATCAAATTTATTTACCGTGCCAGTGCGATGCTGGCACCCGTATTACAGACTTAGGAAATCATTATGCAACAGTTACAGAGCGTTATCGAATCTGCCTTTGAGCGCCGCGCCGACATCACGCCATCTAGCGTAGACAGCGCGACCCGCGATGCTATCACCCAGGTTATTGGCCTGCTGGATAGCGGTGAACTGCGCGTGTCTGAAAAGATCAACGGTGAGTGGGTAACGCATCAGTGGCTGAAGAAAGCAGTGCTGTTGTCGTTCCGCATCAACGACAATCAGGTCATGGAAGGTTCTGAAACCCGCTTCTACGACAAAGTGCCAATGAAGTTTGCTGGCTGGGATGAAGCGCGTTTTAAAAACGCCGGTTTCCGCGTTGTGCCACCTGCTGCCGTGCGTCAGGGCGCATTCATCGCACGTAATACCGTGCTGATGCCTTCCTACGTCAACATCGGCGCTTACGTTGATGAAGGCACCATGGTTGATACCTGGGCGACTGTGGGTTCTTGCGCGCAGATCGGTAAAAACGTCCACCTGTCAGGCGGCGTGGGCATCGGTGGCGTGCTGGAGCCGCTGCAGGCTAACCCAACCATCATCGAAGATAACTGCTTCATTGGCGCACGTTCAGAAATCGTTGAAGGCGTGATCGTCGAAGAAGGTTCCGTGATCTCCATGGGCGTTTACATCGGCCAGAGCACCAAAATCTTTGACCGCGAAACCGGCGAAGTGCATTACGGCCGCGTACCTGCGGGTTCCGTGGTGGTTTCCGGTAATCTGCCGTCTAAAGATGGTAGCTACAGCCTGTACTGCGCGGTAATCGTGAAGAAAGTTGACGCTAAAACGCTCAGCAAAACAGGCATTAACGAACTGCTGCGCAGCATCGACTGAGCTTCTCCTGCCTGAAGATCTTCCCGACGGGCCTGCGTACAGGCCCGTAATTATTTGTTTACACTCCCGCCAGAATTACCTGTTTCGCGCCGCGAATTAACACGTGCGTTTATTTTTCAAACAGTTCATAATCCGCGCCAAGTTAACTCCGGTCGCGCACTGTTCATCCCGGTTTTTGTGTCTACAGTTGATTAAGTATGCCGTAAGCGTTCCGGTTGCCGCGTTTCTGCTGCATCCCGAATGATGATGATAGTCCTGCGCGCTCACCCACTCTTAGATGGAATATAAACGCTATGTACGACAACCTGAAAAGCTTAGGTATCAGCAACCCTGACGACATCGACCGTTACAGCCTGCGTCAGGAAGCTAACAACGACATTCTTAAAATCTACTTCCGCAAAGACAAAGGTGAATTCTTTGCTAAAAGCGTGAAATTCAAATATCCACGTCAGCGCAAAACCGTTGTCGCCGATCACACCAGCCAGGGTTACAAAGAAGTGCAGGAAATCAGCCCGAACCTGCGTTATGTGATCGATGAACTGGACCAGATTTGCCAGCGCGACCAGGTTGAAGTGGATCTGAAGCGCAAAATTCTGGCGGATCTGCGCCATCTGGAAAGCGTGGTTTCGAACAAGATCGCTGAAATCGAATCAGACCTTGATCAGCTGACCCGCAACAACCGTTAATTTCGCGCTTTAAATAACAGGCCAGCCGATGCTGGCCTTTTTTTATGGCTGCTGATAAGGCAGCGAAAGCAGCCAGGTATCACGCTGTGCCTGCCTCACCGCCCCACTCTTTTGATCTTTCCATTGCGTCTGCATGATCCACTGTTGATAACGCGGCTGCTGCAGGCTGTTATCGGCCATTGAAAGCAGCGGAATGATGCGCTGGCTCACGCGATCACGATTTTTCCACGGCCAGAGTTTAGTGGCATCGCTGTACGGCGCCATCATGTCGAGCGCTGCCAGTAACGATCCGCCTGGCTGCTGGCTATGCCATAAATCGCCTAACCCTGCTTTACCGGCTAGCTGCGCCAATGCGCTAAGCGCCTGCAGATTGAAGTAGCTGTAATGGAAGGATCGCGTGCGCGCTAACTCTGCGGGCTGGCTGCCATCGGCACGAATTTGCAGCGCAATTTTATTGCGCGCCAACTCTACCATCGCTGTGACTGTCTCACGATCGCCCAGATACCACGCGATTCCCGCCACCTGCGTGCAATACCAACTGCCATGATTATTCACCGCCGCCGCTTCTTGCAGTGCTAGCGGATTGTGCCGCAGCCAGTGCAGATACTCGCTAAACCACTGCTGCATCGCTTGCTGATCGGCAGGCTGCCAACCGGGCGCATTGCGTAGCAAAGTCAGCGCATCCACCACGCGCGTGGCAAAGTAGCGCCCATCGAGCACGCCATCATGGCGGCCCGCGGATCGGCCCGGAATGCCTTGAGCAAAGTTAAGATTAGGGTGCATACGGCTGGTGGAATTGATAAACCAGTGACGCATCATCGCCAGCGCTTTGTCGGCATAACGTTGATTGCCAGATAAATACCAGGCCAGCGTCAGTGCCTGAAAATCGGCGGTAAAGCGCGCCAGCCGCACGCCATCACTTTGATCATTCTTACTGGCAGGATTCACTTCGCCATCACGACGCTGCCACGGCAGGCCGTCGGCGCTGCTGGCGTCCGGCCACCAATAGGCGCTCAGGCTTAAATAATCCTGCTTCGAGCCGCTCGGCGGCATCATACCTTTATCGGTGACGCTGGGATTGGGGTGTTGCAGCGCGTTATCCGCTTGCTGTTTGAGCTGATGCCAGGCGTCGAGCGTTGGCGGCGCGGCCTGATGATGTGCCAGCTGCTGCTTAACTTTCTGCAGATCGTTTAACGAGAGAAAGGCCGGATCGTTAGCCACACTTAGCGCGCTATACAACCACAGCAGCGCAATCCACAGGTTTCTCATTAACTTTGCTCATCCAGTTGAAGCGCCACGTACAGCAGCAAGCGATCGTCAAAATTGCCCAGATCGAGCCCGGTAAGCTCGGAAATACGGTTGAGGCGATACTCCAGCGTGTTGCGATGAATGAATAGCGCGCGTGCCGTGGCGCTGGGTTGCACGTTGTGGCTGAACCACGCCACCAGCGTGCGTCGCAGCAAGCCATTGTTGTCCATGCTTTTCAGCTTTGCCAGCGGGCGTGCCAGTTCGTTGGCCTGCCAGCCGCCGCGTAAACTGTCGAGCAGCACCGGCAGCACCAGATCCTGATAAAAATAGCTGCGCTGTTCCGGCATGCGCTGTTTGCCCACCATCATGGTGGTACGCGCGGTGCGGTACGAACGTGCGATGCTGCCGGGACCGGTAAAGTAGTTGCCGAGCGCGATGCGCATTCGCACCTGGCCGGTCTCCTTCATGCGTTGCAGCAGTTGATCCACGCGACGACGATGATCGTCCTGATCGTAGCGGCCATGTACATTCAGTGCCGGTTTCAGCACCACCATTTCGGTGAGTGAAACAATCGCAATCAGGTTGTCGCGCTCTGGCGTGGTCAGCAGCGTTTGCAGCTGTTGCAGCTCGGACATGGCGCTATCAACGCCGAGCTGGCCGCTGTCCACTTCCACCACCGCCACCACGCGCGGTTGATTGAGATCGATGCCGAGCCGCTGCGCCCATTCGCTGAGCGCTGGCGATAAGGTTTCGCTGCGCACCAGATTCAGCACCAGCTCTTCTCGCAAGCGGCTATCTTGCGCCAGCATGTGTAGCAAACGCGCCTGTTCCAGCATCATTTCGGCGGTCATACACACCAATTCGCCGTAGTGACGCAGCGTTGCCGGTTGGCCGGTCAAACCGATCACGCCGACGATATCGCCATCAATACGCAGCGGCAAATTGATGCCAGGACGCACGCCGTGCAGATGTTTTGCCACCGCTTCGTCGATGTCTACCACGCGCCCTTGTGACAGCACCAAAAGCGCGCCTTCGTGCAATTCGCCAATGCGTTCACGATCGCCACTGCCGATGATGCGACCACGCGCATCCATCACGTTGACATTGCTGTCAATAATTTGCATGGTGCGGGCAACAATATCCTGAGCCAGTCGCGCATCGAGATGATAGGTGGCCATCAAACACTCCGGAGATAAGGACGAACAGACAGAATACGCATCCGTTACGGCGCTGACATTGTGCAACTGCACATAGCCAGCGGGATTATGCGGGATTTGCGGTAAGCGTCACATTCAGTACCGGACATTTGCACAGACACAAAAAAGGCGAGCCAAAGCTCGCCTGTTATCAACAACCTGAAACTTACTGCATCAGCAGATACAGGCTGCTGTCACCGCGCTGTACGTTCAGTGCCAGCACCGAAGGTTTGGTGTCGAGCACTTTACGCAACTCGCCAAGATTAGCCACGGCTTGCTGGTTGACACCCAGAATCACGTCACCTTTCTTCAAGCCAATACGCGCCGCTGCGCTGCCAGGCTTGACGCTATCGACGCGCACGCCTTTCTGGCCGTTGGTATCAATATTGCTGAGATCGGCACCTTCAATACCGGTATAAATGGTGGCGGACTGCACTTTATCCTGCGAGCTCTGCTGCAGTTCAACGGTGACGTTCACCGGTTTGCCTTCGCGCAGCAGACCCAGCTGCAGCTTGGTACCGACCGGCAGCGAGCCGACTTCGGCACGCAGCGCTGCAAAGCTGGTCAGCGCTTTACCGTTCATCGACACCACCACGTCACCCGCTTTCACGCCAGCTTTCGCCGCAGCAGAGTTCGGCAATACCTGGCTAACAAAGGCACCGCGCTGCGCATCAACTTTCATCGCTTTCGCCAGTTCTGAGTTCAGCTCGGTGCCCATAATGCCCAGCTCGCCGCGTTTCACCTGACCGTACTCCACCATCTGCGCGGTAAGGTTTTTCACCATTGAACTTGGAATGGCAAAGCCGATACCGATGTTGCCGCCGTCCGGCGCCAGAATCGCGGTGTTAATCCCGATCAGCTCGCCGTTAAGGTTTACCAATGCGCCACCGGAGTTACCACGGTTAATCGCCGCATCGGTCTGGATGAAGTTTTCGTAATTTTCAACGTTCAGGCCGCTGCGGCCCAGCGCCGAAACAATCCCCGAAGTCACCGTTTCGCCAAGGCCGTACGGGTTACCAATCGCCACGGTGTAATCACCGACGCGCAGGTTGTCGGAGTCGGCAATCTTAATTGCGGTGAGGTTTTTCGCATCCTGCAGCTGAATCAGCGCGATATCTGATTGTGGATCTTTACCGATCACTTTGGCGTCGTAACGACGTCCATCGCTGAGCTGCACCTGGATTTTGGTCGCGTTATCCACCACGTGGTTGTTGGTCACCACATAGCCTTTATCCGCGTTAATTACCACGCCGGAACCCAGCGCACGGAACTGCTGTTTCTGCGCGTTAGCACCGCCATCCGCGCCGCCGTCACCACCGCCGTTTTGACACATGGGTGAGCTTTGGAACGGTGAACCGTCCTGGCAGAACGGAGAATTATCACCAAAGAATTGCTGGAACTGCTGCGGCATACGCGGCGTTTTAACCGTCGTCGAGCCTTCCACACTGATACTCACCACGGAAGGCATAACTTTTTCCAGCATGGGTGCCAGGCTTGGCAACTGCTGGCTGGAAGAAGAAGCGGTCTCTGCGGCAAATACACTCACAGGGCTCAACGTCGCCGCGCCGAAACTCAGCGCCAACGCCAGCATAATTGTGTTTTTTTTCATTTATCTGTGTCTCTCTAAGAATTACGGCCAGACCATTGCTGTGGTCGTGATGGTGAGATTAAGTTTTTAGCGCGAAGTTCCTAATAAAGTTTTAGGTAAAGGTAAAAAATTGTTCTTCATCTTTACAATTGTGCGCTTATTCAACCGCCATTAAACGACGATATTCATCCCAGGCATAATTGTCCGTCATCCCACTAATGTAGTCCTGAATCAGGCGCGCACGATAATAACGTTCCCACAACAAGCGCTGATATTTATGCTCAACAATTAATGAGCGCATGTGTTGTTGATAGGCCTTTCGATGTTTGCCGGAAAGCTTGTGAAACAAGCGGGTTTCAATCGGATGCTTTGCCAGAAAGTCTTCGTTCATCAAGGTGGTAAATTGCTCGTAATCCAGCAACAGCAGTGACTGATATATTTCGAGCAAACCTTTAATTACCCGATAACCCTGCAATTCCAGTTGTTCAACTTCCGGATGATTAAACACCTGCTGACGCGCGACCGTTTTAAATAGTTTCAGCAAACGCCCTTCTTCACCATCATCTTCCAGTAAAGCGTGATTAAAATCGCCTTCGAAAATAGCCGGTAAGTTGTCGATGAAACGCTTAACCGCATGGCTAACCAGCACGTTTTGCACGTTAACCCGCAATGACATAAAGAATTGATCGCTGATACTGCGGCGTTTTTTCTGATTAGCCTCTTTCCAGGCATCACCGATAGTGCGGCTGAAAACATCGCCGTTTTTTACCGCGCCCCAGGCATCCAATAAATGCTTATACAACGTTTCAACGTGGAAGATGTCTTTTTCTACGGCGTCATCCAAATCGGCAATGCAATAAGAGATATCGTCGGCGGCTTCCATTATCCAGGTAAGCGGGAAACGATGGTGCTGTTTAATATTGGTCGCTTCACGCAACTCAGCCACATATTCTCGCTCAGATAAATAGAAGCCCGGCTTTTTCATTAATACGCTAAATTCGGCCGGTTTATCGCCTTGCCACCATGCGGGCGCGGTATATTTCAATATACAGGCGACCTGCGCATAGCTGAGATTGAGTTGCAGCAGCGTATGCACCAGGCGAATCGCCTGCGCGTTACCCTCGAAATGGCATAAATCTTGACGAATCATTGCATTCAACTGGTCAAAAGCGGCGCGCTCAGCCTCATCGGCAACGCCCGCCACCAGCGGATCGACCAGCTCGGCAGGCAGATTTTCGTCGAACCAGTCATTGATCGCCGCCTCGCCAAAATGACCAAACGGCGGATTGCCGACATCGTGCAGTAAACAGGCCATCTCAATCAGGCTTTCGAAGGCACCTTCAAACTCATCCAGCCCATAATTCGCCAGCCCGCCGCCCTGGGTTTTCAGCGCTTGCAGAATCTCTTTGGTGATATATCGCCCGGTTTGCTGCACTTCCAGCGAGTGCGTTAGACGCGAACGCACCGCCGCATTGCGCTCGAGCGGGAATACCTGGGTTTTCTGTTGCAGGCGACGAATGGCGGCGGAGTTAATAATACGTCCGCGATCGCTTTCAAAGTGGCGGGTAATAAAGTATTCCCCTTCGGGATCTTTGCGGCTGGTATAAGGGCGGGTGAAACTGATCTTCTTCCTGAAATTGATCGTCGCCATAATTACCCCTTATTTTTTCGTGAATTCTTCCTCAATCAGCCATGTTAGACTATGCCTCACTTTTGCGGGTTACATCCATTAAATTAGCGAGATTCTTATGAAAGTAGGCATTATTGGCGCGATGGAGCAGGAAGTTACACTGCTGCGTGACAAAATCGAAAACCGCCAGACACTGACGCTGGCCGGCTGCGAAATTTACACCGGTACGCTGAATGGTGTTGAGGTGGCGCTGCTGAAATCAGGCATCGGCAAAGTGGCTGCCGCGCTCGGCACCACCTTGCTGCTTCAGCTGTGCAAGCCGGATGTGGTAATCAACACCGGTTCTGCCGGCGGATTGGCGCCAACGCTGAAAGTGGGCGATATCGTGGTGTCGGATGAAGTGCGCTATCACGATGCCGACGTCACCGCCTTCGGTTACGAGCCAGGCCAGATGGCCAGCTGCCCCGCCGCTTTCGTGGCGGATGACAAACTGATTGCCGCCGCTGAAATGGTTATCAAGCAGCTCGACCTCAACGCGGTACGTGGTTTGGTAGTGAGCGGCGATGCGTTTATCAACGGCGCTGCACCACTGGAACGCATCCGCACCACCTTCCCGCAGGCGATTGCGGTGGAGATGGAAGCGACCGCAATTGGTCACGTTTGCCATCAGTTCAAGGTGCCATTTGTGGTGGTGCGCGCCATTTCTGACGTTGCCGATCAGGAATCACACCTCAGCTTCGATGAGTTCCTCAGTGTTGCGGCAAAACAATCTTCACTGATGGTTGAAAACCTGCTGGTTCAGCTGGCGCGTGGCTAAAATCCTGCTGCTTGGGCTGTTGCTGCTGTGCAACAGCCTGTTCGCTGCCGCGCCGCGCGTCATCACTCTTTCGCCCCATCTGACGGAACTGGCCTTCGCCGCAGGCATTACGCCGCTCGCCGTCAGCGCCTTCTCCGATTATCCCGCGCAGGCCAACGCGCTGGAACAGGTGGCGAACTGGCAAGGCATTAAAGTGGAACGCATTCTGCAACTGAAGCCGGATGTGGTGCTGGCGTGGCGCGGCGGTAATCCACAGCGGCAAATTGAACAGCTGCAGCGTTTCGGGGTCAAGGTTGAGTGGATCGATCCGCAAACCATTGACCAAATGATCGATGCGCTGGCGGCGTTACAGCGCTGGAGTCCGCAGCCGCAGCAAGCCATCGATGCGGCGCAGGCATTACGCGCGCAGGAAGCGGCGCTGCGCAAGCAGTATCAGCAAAGTACGCCGCTGCCGCTGTTTTTGCAGTTTGGTCAGCAGCCGCTGTTTACGGCTTCGCGTAACACCATGCAAAACCAGGTCATTGAGCTGTGCGGCGGCAGGAATATTTTTGCCGATAGCAGCGTTAGCTGGCCGCAGGTGAGCCGCGAACAGGTGCTGATGCGCCATCCGCAGGCGATTGTCATCGGGGGTGATGCCGCTCGGGCCGCCAGCATCGCGCAATATTGGCAGCCGCAATTGGATGTGCCGGTGATCGCCATCAATGACGACTGGCTGAGCCGTCCGGGGCCTCGCATGCTGCTGGCAGCGAAACAGCTGTGTGCAGATTTACATCCGACGAAAAAAAGCACTAATTAAGATTAAAGATTCGGCATAAGTTGTCGTAAATCATAATACAAGGCACAGCGGCCACGTATGCTCTGTGCCCTTTTTTAGCGCTTAGCGCAATTTTGTCTTCACCAGGAACTATTCATGACCAGAGCACTGCTGCTGGCCATAGGGCTCGTGATCGCTGCACCTCTGAGTGCGGCCACGTCGACCGGCTCTATTGCCGCTACCTTAACATTATTCTCGCGTTGCGATATCTCACGCCAGAGTGAACACTCTCTGCCCAAAGTGGATTGTGGACGTCACTTCAGCGCGCAGCCGCGCATTACCGAACGAGTATTAAAACGCGATGCTAAACGCCGCGAATCTGCGCGTTTAGTGACTATTGAGTGGTAGGAATCTGGCTACCAGAACGGCAGCCAGAAGCAGCATTAGATGCTGAAGGAAGAACCACAACCGCAGGTGGTTTTGGCATTCGGGTTGGTCACGATAAAACGTGAACCTTCCAGGCCTTCGGTGTAATCCACGGAACCGCCCACCAGATATTGCAGGCTCATCGGATCCACCACCAGCGCCACGCCTTGTTTCTCGATGGTCATGTCACCGTCATTCATTTGATCGTCAAACGTGAAGCCGTACTGGAAACCGCTGCAACCGCCGCCGGTAATGTAAACGCGCAATTTCAGCTCGGGATTTTCTTCATCAGAAATCAGGTTTTTCACTTTTTTTGCTGCTGCATCAGTAAATTGCAAAGGCAGCGCTGCTAAGTCGTCACTCATCTTTTACTCCGGGTAAACGTCGAGGTCAGAAAACGACCTTAATCTCGCTATTATCTGCCAGCCGTCCAGTGCAATCAAGTGTCACGCTTGACACTGTGTGCCGCCGCATGCGCAGGAAAGTATATACCCTAAACTTTAGCGCAAGCCGTTATTCCCGTAGAATGGCGCCAGATTTTTTCCCGAACAGCAGGAGCAGAACAATGAGTAAGTCAGAAAACCTGTATGCCGCAGCGCAACGCCTGATCCCCGGCGGTGTGAACTCCCCGGTACGTGCATTTACCGGTGTGGGCGGTGTGCCGCTGTTCATCGAACGCGCTGACGGTGCGTATCTGTATGACGCCGACGGCAAAGGCTATATCGATTATGTCGGTTCGTGGGGCCCGATGGTGCTGGGTCATAACAACGCCAACATCCGTAACGCAGTGATTGAAGCGGCTGCGCGCGGTCTGAGCTTCGGCGCGCCAACCGAGATGGAAGTGAAAATGGCCGAGCTGGTGTGCGAGCTGGTGCCAAGCATGGACATGGTGCGCATGGTTAACTCCGGCACCGAAGCCACCATGAGCGCCATTCGCCTGGCGCGCGGCTTCACCCATCGCGACAAAATCATTAAGTTCGAAGGCTGCTATCACGGCCACGCCGACTGCCTGCTGGTGAAAGCCGGCTCCGGCGCGCTGACGCTCGGCCAGCCAAACTCGCCGGGCGTACCGGCCGATTTCGCTAAGCACACGCTGACCTGCACCTATAACGATCTCAGCACCGTGCGTGCGGCTTTCGAGCAGTATCCTGAGGATATTGCCTGCATCATCGTTGAGCCGGTAGCGGGCAACATGAACTGCATTCCACCGCAGCCAGACTTCCTGCCAGGCCTGCGTACGCTGTGTGACGAATTCGGTGCGCTGCTGATTATCGACGAAGTGATGACCGGCTTCCGTGTTGCATTAGGCGGTGCTCAGGCCTATTACGACGTGACGCCAGACCTGACCTGTCTCGGTAAAATCATCGGCGGCGGCATGCCGGTCGGTGCCTTTGGTGGTCGTCGTGATGTGATGGATGCGCTGGCACCAACCGGTCCGGTTTATCAGGCCGGTACCTTGTCCGGTAACCCGATTGCCATGGCGGCGGGCTTCGCGTGTCTGTCGCAAATTGCGCAGCCTGGCACCCACAGCACGCTGACCGATCTGACCACGCAGTTAGCACAAGGCCTGCTGGCCGCAGCGAAAGCCGAAAATATTCCGCTGGTGATCAACCACGTGGGCGGTATGTTCGGGATTTTCTTCACTGATGCCGATGAAGTGACCTGCTATCAGGACGTCACTCAGTGTGACGTTGAGCGCTTTAAGCGTTTCTTCCACCTGATGCTGGAAGAAGGCGTTTACCTTGCGCCATCTGCTTTTGAAGCGGGCTTTATGTCGCTGGCGCACAGTAAAGAAGATATTCAACGCACCATCGATGCGGCACGCCGCAGCTTCGCGAAACTTTAAAACCGTCTGAATGGCGCACTCTACCGTCGTTGTGGAGTCGCCATTCAGGGTTACCCTGATTACGCCCGCCGCAACAGCCAGATAAAATACGGCGCACCAAAGAAGGTCGCCATCAACCCGGCTGGAATTTGATCCGGAAACGCCAGCATCCTGCCGCACCAGTCGGCGAAAATCATCAAGCCGCCGCCCAACAAACCGGCCATCAACACCTGTGGTAACGCACGGCGGAACCCGAGCATGCGCACAATATGCGGCGCCATCAGCCCGATAAAGCTCAGCGGCCCGATAGTTAACGTGGCCGTGGCAGTTAATGCCGCCGCCAGCAGCAGCAGGCTGAGGCGCGAGGTAGTGAGCGCCATGCCCGCTGAACGCGCGGTAGCGCTGCCGAGTGGTAACAACGTTAACCAGCGACTTGCCAGCGGCGCCAGCGAAATCAGCACCACACCCACCACCGCGCTTTGCACGGCCTGCTGCATATTGATGTTGTAGGTTGAACCGGAGATCCAGCTCAGCAAGCCCGCCATGCGCGGATCGCCGCTGGCCAGCAGCACCATCAAAAGCGTGACAAACGCGCTGTTGAGCGCCATGCCCGCCAGCAACATGCGTTCTGGCGAAAAGCCGCCGCGACTCGCCACCAGCATAATAATAATCAGCGTCAACGCCGCACCCAGCGCACCGGCAGGCAACAGCCACGCCACCGCATCGCCCGGCACGAAGAACATCATCACCACCACGCCGCACGCCGCACCCGAGCTAATGCCCAACACTTCCGGGCTCGCCATCGGATTACCGGTAAGCCGCTGGATCAGCGCACCCGCCACGCCGAGCATCATGCCCACCATCAGCGCGGCCAATACGCGCGGCGCGCGCCACGGCAGCAGCTGCTGCAGCATATCGCCGCCCACCCACGCAAAGCCGTGCGCATCGCGGCCAAAGGTGATGCCAACCCAGCTAAACGCGGCCAGAATCAGCAAACCGACCAGACACCAGCGCAAGACGTTTTGCCGCTCAGCCGGCACGCTATCGCCCTGATTAAGCGCTGGCGGTACCGATCCAGTACGCAGGCGCGGCAGCAACCAAAGCAGAATCGGCACGCCGATCAGCGCGGTCGCCGTGCCGGTAGACACTTCACGCCAGTGGTTGGTCAGCCATAGCACGCACTGATCGGCCAGCCACAGCAGCAGCGCACCGATCAGCGGCGCCAACAACATGCGGCTGATCAGGCGACGCCCGCCGAGCATCTTCGCCAGCAGCGGCGCGAAAAGGCCGATAAAGCCGATGATACCTGCAACATTGACCAGTTGCGCGCTAAGTAAAATTGCCAGCGCCAGCGCAGCAATACGTGCCGCCGACAGCGCCAGACCGAGGTTTTTCGCTACGCCATCGTCGAGCCCCATCAGCGTCAGTGGACGCAGCAGCGCCAGCGCCACCACAAACGCCAGCAGCAGACGCGGCCACAGCTGCGCCACATTGTGTCC
The DNA here is from genome assembly GCF_002858935.1 of Pantoea endophytica. Lineage (GTDB taxonomy): Bacteria > Pseudomonadota > Gammaproteobacteria > Enterobacterales > Enterobacteriaceae > Pantoea > Pantoea leporis. Next base: position 48,651 of record NZ_PJRT01000009.1, read on the forward strand.
ATCCAGCTGGTTGAGCGCGCCGGTGCTCCACAGGAACATGTTCTGCAACTGATCGTGATTGAAGATCGCGAAGATTTGATTCACCGAACCGGCGTACAAACTCAGCACCAGCCCAGCCAGAATCAGTGTCACCGGCGACAGACGTTTGCCCCAGGCCACGCCGAATACCAAAATACCGATAATTACCGCGCCGCCCATCGCCGCAAACTGCTGCGTGAACTCGCCGCCCGGCAAATGCCATAACGTCGCGACGGTAATCCCCAGTTGAGCGCCCGACGACACGCCAAGCGTGGTGGGTTCCGCCAGCGGATTGCGCAGCACCTGCTGAAACAGCAAACCGGCGAGGCCAAGGCCCGCGCCAACCAGCAGCGACAGCGCCAGTCGCGACAGCAAACTGTGATGAAACACCACTTGCTGGATGTTGTTGACGTCAGGCGCAAAAAACGCCTGCGACCATTGATCGATAGGCAGCGCCTGGCGCAGATTGATCACGGTTAAGGCCAGCGCCAGCAGAAACACCGTACTCAATAGCGCGACGGGAAAAAGACGATTGCGCATCAGTGCGACTCCAGCGCGTGTTCCAGCACGCGGACAAATTTCAGCGCCGAAGAGGTCGCGCCGTAATACCATACCGCCGGCACGCGCTGGAAACGCTGCGCGCGCACAAACGGCAGCGCCTGCCACAGCGCGGTGGCCATCACCTGCTGCATATCGCGATCGTTATCGTGATCGAAGCAGATCACCTGCACATCACCCACTTCCGCCAGCCGCTCCAGCCCAACGACTGCACTGCCCCAGAAGTTGGTTTCGCCCTGCCAGGCATTGCTCAAGCCAAGGATCTCCATCACCTCAAGGAACAAACTGTTTTTACCGAAGGTAATCGCGTGGCGGCTGTCCATCAGCGACATCAGCAGCACCGGACGATCGGCCCACGGCCTGAGGCGTTCACGCGCCGCCGCCAGCTGTTCATCCACATACTGCAGATGCTGCACGGCCTGCGCTTCACGGCCAAGACGTGCGCCGAGCGCCTGCAATGAGTGACGCGCGGTGCTGAGCGGTTTGCCGTCGCCGCTGTTGAGGTCAAAACCCATGGTTGGCGCGATGCGCCGCAGCTTATCCAGCGCCGGACCATAACCATTGGAGTGCAGGATGAGTGAAGGTTCGAGCTGCGTCATCAGCTCCAGATTGGGCTCGGTGCGTAAGCCAAGATCGATAACGCTGGACGGCAGCTGCGGATCGCCGACCCAAATGTTGTAGTTGTGCATGTCGGCCACCCCGAGTGGCGTCACGCCGAGCGCCATCAGCAGCTCCACCGGCAGCCACTCCAGCGCCAGAATGCGCTGCGCATCCGGTATGGCGGCACGCAGCGGCAACGCGGACATCAACGGGGAAAGTGCCAGCGCCATCAGCAGGCGGCGGCGAGAAATGTCGAACATGGCGAGGCCTTAATAAACGAAACTGACGGGCGCGCCGCCCAGCGGATGCGGCAAAATGCCCATCGGAATACCGTAAATGTTGCCCAGCACATCGGCCTGCATGATCACCTCGGGGCCTCCTTCGGCAATCACTTCGCCACCGCGCAATGCCACCAGACGATCGCAATAGCGCGCCGCCATGTTGAGATCGTGCAGCACCGCAATCACCGTTAGCCCACGTTCGCGGCTGAGACGCTGAATCAGCGCCAGCACATCAACCTGATGGGCGATATCCAGCGCCGAGGTCGGTTCATCCAGCAACAGGCAGCGACTGTTCTGCGCCACCAGCATCGCCAGCCAGGCACGCTGGCGCTCGCCGCCAGAAAGGCTATCCACCAGACGCCCGGCAAAAGGCTTTAATCCCACCAGCGTAATCGCCTCTTCCACCCGATCGCGATCTTCCTGACCATAGCGGCCCAGCGCGCCGTGCCACGGATAGCGGCCAATCGCCACCAGCTCGCGCACCGTCATGCCTTCCGCCGCGGGCAGTTGCTGCGGCAGATACGCCACCTGACGCGCAAAATCTTTGCTGCCCCAGTTATCCACCGCGTCCTCATTCAGCAACACGCGCCCTTCACTCGCCGCATGGTGACGACCGAGCATTTTCAGCAGCGTGGATTTGCCAGAACCATTGTGACCAATCAGCGCGGTGACTTTGCCCGGTGCAAAGGTAAGAGACAGCGGATGCAGCAGCGTGCGGCCTGGCACACGAAAACTGACGTTATCCAGCCTGAAGGTGGTTTCTGCGTGGTGCGGATGCTGCATGATAATCCCTGGTTAATCTGTAGGTCGCCATTGATGGCGACCTACGTAACACGATTAGAAACGGAAAGTCGCAGTACCGACAATCTGACGCTCAGCGCCCCAGTAGCAGGCGTAGTCGCGGTAGCAGCTGGCGACGTATTCACGATCGAACAGATTATTGACGTTAACGCCGATGGTGGAGCCCGGCATGCCAAAGCGTGCGAGGTCGTATTTCAGCGCGGCATCAACGGTGGTGTAACCGGCTACGTCGAAGTTTTGGTTCACATCGTCGCCGCTGGCGTACAACCCTTTGCTCTCGCCGACATAACGTACACCTGCACCCACGGTCACGCCCGACAGCGCCGTTTCATGGAAGGTGTGATCACTCCACAGCGATGCCATATGCTTCGGCACCTGCACCGGCGTTTTGCCTTTCAGGTTAGTGTCTTCGGTGTATTCCGCATCAGTGTAGGTATAAGACGCGGTCATATTGATGTTGGCATTCAGCGCGGCTTTAGCTTCCAGCTCCACGCCACGCGAGCGGATTTCACCACTCTGAATGCTGGCATTTGGGTGGTTAAGGGTATCCGGATCGGCCGTCAGGTTTTTGGTTTTGGTCAGCTGATACACCGCCGCCGTCAACACCACCGGACGATCTTTAGGAACGTATTTCACACCGGCTTCATACTGCTTCGCGCGGGAAGGATCAAAGGCTTGACCATCATAAGTTGAACCTGAGTTCGGAATGAAGGCTTCGCTGTAGCTGAAGTAAGGTGCGATACCGTTATCAAACACATAGTTCAGCCCGCCACGCCAGGTGAAAGCCTGATCGTTCTGGTGATCAACGCTATTGGCTACGCGATCATAGACCGAGTTCATCGCGTAATCATAACGACCGCCGAGGGTTAACACCCAGCGGTTCCACTCCATCTGATCCTGCGCGTATAAACCGGTTTGGCGCTGCTTATTGAGGTGCTGATAAGGATTAGGGAACGGCGTCACGCTGTCGTCGCCATATTGTGGATTAACGGCATTCAGCGGTGATGCGGTACCAAATTGCGCATCAATATCGTTACGCGTGCGCTGGAAATCGACACCCAGCAACAGTGTGTGATCAATTTGACTGGTGGTGAATTTGGCCTGCGCCTGGTTATCGACTGCAAACTGGTTGAGCTTTTCATCAGAAACCGCTGAACCGCGGGTGATTTGCTGTGTTGCGGCATTAAAACCATTGCCATAAATGCTGCGATAATCCGTTCTCAGATCCGCATAGCGCAAATTCTGCCGCACCGTCCAGGTGTCGTTGAAACTGTGCTCGAAGTTGTAGCCCACCATCCTGGTGTTGCGCGAAATCTTGTTGCTGTCTTCGCCTTCATCAAAGTTAGTTGGCAGCTTGTAACTGCTGCCGTCAGGACGCGTGATGCCCACCACGGTGCCCTGACGCGGCAACCAGCCGTAATAGCCGGTTTCCGGTTCGTTCTGGAAGTAGGTCAGCAAATCGAAACGCGTATTCTCATCCGGACGCCAGCTGAATGATGGCGCAATGGTGTAGCGCTTCTCTTTGTTCATATCCTGCTGCGCATCGGCGCTACGCGCGAGACCGGTCAGGCGATAACTGTAAACGCCGTCATCATCCAGCGAGCCGCCGAAATCGAAACCCGTGGAGAACTGATTGTTTGTGCCCATCTGGAACTGCACTTCACGCAGCGTCTCCTGCGTCGGACGCTTACTCACCAGCGACACCACGCCGCCCGGATTGCTCTTGCCGTACAGCACCGAAACCGGACCGCGCAACAGTTCGGCGCGTTCAAGGAAATAGGGATCGATAGCAAACTCAGAGTAGTTATCACCCTGCAGTTTCAGGCCATCAAGATATTGGTTGGTGTTGGTTTCGCTGAAGCCGCGAATAGAGAGCGCATCGATAACATTGGAGCTACCGCGGTTACCGGTCAACACGCCTGGCGTGTAGTTGAAAGCCCCTTTCACGCTGGTGACGTTTTTCATCGCCATCTCTTCCTGCGTGACTACCGAGATTGACTGCGGGTTCTTCTCAATCGGCGTATCGGTTTTGGTGCCGGTGGCGCTGCGTTTGGCCGCAATGGTTGGCGACGGGCCCCACGCTTTCTCTTGCTCGACTCCGCTGCCGCCATCAGCGCTAACCACCACGGTATCTTCTGCCAACGCCTGCACGCTGAACGTACCCATAGTCAGTGAAATAAACCAAGCCAGCGAACGCGGGCGTAAGAAACAAGGATTAGTGTTTCGCGTATTCATAAGTGAGGTCTCTCGAAAAAAGTCGATGCAGGCGAATACAAACGAGAATGATTATTATGACGCACGGATTTTAGGCGAAATAGCGTCATATTCGCAACGATTAATGCCTGTAAGCGCGGCGTTTACAGCCAGATCGCGCATATTCATGATCGCAAATAATAAATCAGCAATAAAAGGAGCGGAGGCCGGCAATCGGGAAATTGCATTGCCGCACAGAGGAAGTTTATTACATCCCGACAGAGCAACAAACCAACGATAACGAGTAAAATCATAAACTTAAAAAAATGGCCCGCTAATTGCTTATCTCCTGCATTCTCCTTCCTGCAGACACACTTATGACCGCTATAAACTGGAACATTGTTGATCGCGTTATCTTCATCAATTTGAAGAAACGCAAAGACCGATTAACCCGCATCACTAAACAACTTAAAAAGCTGGGTTTAACCGCTGAAAAAATCGTTCGCCTGGACGCGATCAAGCATGAAAAGGGCTACATCGGCTGCACGCGATCGCATATCGCCGCGTTGGAGATGGCACGCGATAACGGCTGGGAGCGCGTGCTGATTCTGGAGGATGACTTTAGCTTCAATGAAAGCCAGAAGAACTACGACAATCTCAACCGCTACTTTGCCGCCCTGCCGCAAATCAACTGGCAAGTGGCTTTTCTGGCGGCCAATTATCGCCGCGTCACGCCGTTAAAAAGTGTGGACTATATCGTGCGCGCTAACTTCGCGTGGTGCGCATGCGCCTATATCGTGAATCACCGCTATTACACCACGCTGATTGAAAACTATCGCGAGGCGCTGCAGGCGCAATTGCAAGGTGGTGCGCAGGCACAATATGCCCTTGATGTGCACTGGAATAGCCTGATGCAGCAGGATCTTTGGCTGGGCGTATTCCCCAACGCCGGTGCACAACGGCTCGATAAAAGCGATATCGAAAATCGAACGGTAGATTACCGCGCACTCTTCAGAAAACCGTTGAGTCAAATCGTTGCGCCCGCCAAATTCACACCCTCCACTTCAGGCCCAATTAAAGTCGACTTTTACTTCCAGTGGCCACCGGGTTGGACGAACTTTGAATCGGTGATTGAGGCGATGCAGGCCAATCCCGCGTTCGATTGCCGCATCGTGGTGGTGCCTTACCTGAACTGGAAGGCGAGCGATGTTAATGGCGATATTCAGCGTGAGATTCTGGGTGAAAGAGGGCTGGATTACACAGGATTTGAAGACTATCAGTTGGAGGAGCGTCAGCCCGATGTGGTGTTCTTGCAAAACCCTTACGACGAAGCTCGCCCCGAATGCTTTCGCAGCGACTACCTGCATGAGCGCGGCGTGAAAATCGCTTACATCCCTTATGCGCTCGATACCGGAATTGGCGCAGAGAGCATGGTGTATCAATATAATTTGCTTTGTCAAAATCTGGCGACGTGGATATTTGCCCGCTCGGAAAAACATAAAACTGAGTTTGCGCTGCAGTGTCAGGCAGGAAATCGCCATGTGCACGTTACCGGCCATCCTAAATTTGACCACTATCAGCGTCGTTTCCATCTCACGGATAACCTGCCGGCTCAAACGGTAACCACCTTCCTGTGGACGCCGCATTTCGTACTGCCTGGCGACCAGAAGATGTACACCACGTTCAGCCTTTACTGCTCGGCGTTCTTAAAACTGATTGAGCGTCAGGACATTCATCTGATCATTCGCCCCCATCCGCTGCTGAGCCAATGGATAGGTGAAGCCAACCCAACGGCACAAAGTCTTTATCAGCAGTTACAGCGCGCGTCGCAGCAACACACCAATCTGGAGTGGGATCTCGGGCATGATTACACGCTGACTTTTGCGCGTTCCGATGCACTCATTGCGGACGCCGGTTCCTTCCTGCTGGAATATCTGCCGTCGAAAAAACCCATCCTCTACCTCACTCACGAAACCTGTCACGGTTTGAACCGCACTGCAGAATTCATTTATGACGCCTACGACGTTGCCTGGTGTGAAAAGGATATTTTCACCTTTGTAGACAACATTGTCGCGGGTCACGATGCAATGAAAGTGCGCCGGGAACAAGTCCTGCGTGAGGAACTGCAGATAGAAGAGAAAACAGCGGGCGAGAAAATCGCTGAAATTATTTGTTCATCACTCAGACCGCAAGCGGCGGAATAAAAAATGAAAAATGTAGCCATAATACTTTCTGGCGGTACAGGCACCCGCTTTGGCAGCGACAAGCCAAAACAATTCGCCAAGTTAGCGGGACGTGCCGTGATTGAATACACCATCGAACGTTTTGAAAAATCGGCCGACATTGATGAAATTATTATCGTCTCACAAAATGAGTACATCGATTACATGTGGGAGTTGGTGGCAAAAAATCAGTGGCACAAAGTGAGTAAAGTGGTGAACGGCGGTAAGGAACGTTTTGACTCAACGTATTCCGCGCTGAAAACCCTTATCAACTATGACGGTCATTGTAAAATCTTACTGCATGATGCCGTGCGTCCATTAATTAGCGACACTATTATTCGCAAATGCGTAGATGCACTTGAATCCTTTGACGCCGTAGATGTGGTGATCCCCTCAGCAGATACTTTAGTAGAAGTTCACGATGATGGCTGCATTGCCAATATTCCTCATCGTGCCAGCATGCGCCGAGGCCAGACCCCTCAGGCATTTCGTCTGGAAAAAATTCGCCAGGCTTATGAGAAAGCAGCGGCCATGGGTAAGTTTACGTTTACCTGCGACTGCGGAGTATTGCGTAATATGCTGCCTGAAACGCGTGTTATTACCGTAGAGGGCGATGAGAACAATATTAAAATCACCCATCCACTTGATCTCTTTATCGCAGAAAAATTGCTGCAGGAGAAAAGCTCACACGCATTGAATTCTGCAAATCTCGATTTCCTGCGCGATAAGCATATGGTTATTTTTGGTGGAGGTAGCGGAATTGGTCTGGAGATGATGAAAGTTGCCACGCTGTGCGGGGCCAAAGTACATATTGCCAGTCGTTCACATAATGATATCGACATTACTCATCTCGACAGCGTAAAAAACTATTTAACTGACATTGTTGCCGAGCATGGCAATATTGATTTTATCGTCAACACTGCGGGTGTCTTGATTAAGAAACCGCTCGCCACGCTTACTCAGCAGGAAGTGATGGCGCTGATTAACATTAATTATCTGGGAGCCGTAAACGTGGCAATTGCGGCAAAAGAGCGGTTAACCTGCAACTCCGGCATGTTATTGAATTTCACATCCAGTTCTTACACTCGTGGACGGGCTTTTTACGCCCTTTACTCATCGGCAAAAGCTGCGGTAGTCAATCTGACTCAGGCGCTGGCGGAAGAGTGGATTGAGGATAAAGTCAAAGTGAACTGCATTAATCCTGAGCGTACCGCCACACCGATGAGAACCGTTAATTTTGGCGAGGAACCTGCAGATTCACTGCTACATGCACGAGACGTTGCAGTAAAAAGCCTGGAAGTTCTCGTGACGCAAAGTACTGGTATGGTTATTGATATTCGCAAAAGTAACTGTAAGAATCAGCCCAGCTAACCACCTATCCCAATAAAAAAGGGCGCCGCAGCGCCCTGTGTTTTCTCAGCAACTTATTTGCTGCCGAACATATCTTTAATCCAACCCGCCACGCCGTCAGAATCTTTCTGCTCATTCTGTGGCTGCTGCTGTTGTTGCTGCTGTTGCTGTTGCTGCTCTTGTTGCTGCTGCAACTGCTGCTGTTGTTGCTGAACCTGCTCTTGCTGCTGCTGACACAGCGCGTTCGGATCCAGCGACCACACCGGCAGCGAACGCCATGTGCTGCTGCCCGTACCGCAGATAAAGTTACCGGCAGAATCGATATTCATCTGCGTGATATCTTCCGGCGGCGTCAGCACCAGCGGCATTGGCGCCTGGTTGTCGAGATAGCGACGATAAAGCTGCATTGCACCGCTGGCACCGTACAGCTTCGAGGTTTGGTTGTTATCGCGGCCAACCCAGGTAATCGCCACTTCTTTGCCATCAATACCGGCGAACCAGCTATCGATCAGGTCATTGGTGGTACCGGTTTTGCCAGCCAGATGCGCTTTAGGATAACGCGCACCCAGCGCACGCGCAGTACCGTGATCGGCGACCTGCTGCATGGTGTAGAGCGTCAGATACGCCGCCTGCGCCGGTTCAACACGCTGCGCCTGCGGATAGCTCTGATACAGCACCGTGCCATCTTCCGCAATCACCGAACGCACCGCTGACAGCTCAGCGCGGTTACCGCCGCTGGCAATCGACTGGAACGCCTGCGCCACTTCAATCGGCGTCAGGTTCAGCGCACCGAGCAGCATTGACGGCACCGGATGCAGCTGATCTTTCGGCACGCCGAGCTTGTTCCAGGTATCGACCACCGCATCCAGTCCCAGCGTCATACCGAGGTTGACGGTTGGCACGTTCATCGAGTTGGTCAGCGCATCCACCAGCATCACTTTGCCGCTGAAACGACGATCGTCATTCATCGGTTTCCAGATGGTGCCATTCGGCTGTTTCAGCGCAATCGGTTCATCGGCGATCCAGCTGTTGAGGCGATAGCTGTTCGGCTGGCTCAGCGCGGTGAGATAGGTGGCCGGTTTTGCCAGCGAGCCAATCGAACGACGTGCCTGCAGCGCGCGGTTGTAACCGGCAAACTGTGGATCGGCACCGCCGACCATGGCGCGCACTTCACCGCTGAAGCGATCCACCACCACCATCGCGGTTTCCAGATCTTTCAGGCCACGCTGTTTTTTCAGCGTTGGAATACCTTCAATCACCGCTTTCTCTGCGGCATCCTGCGAAATCGCATCCAGCGTGGTGAAAATCTTCACGCCGGAGAGATCTTTCATTTTGTCGCCGAGCTTAGCCTGCAGCTCGTTACGCACCATCTGCATAAATGCCGGCTGAGGCGTGATCACGCCGCCTTTTGGCTGCACGCCAAGCGGACGCGCCGACAGCATGTCATACAGTTCCTGATCGATGACGTTCTGCTGCTGCAACAAACGCAGCACCAGATTACGTCGCTCCAGCGCCAGTTTCGGGTTACGCCACGGATTGTACAGCGACGCACCTTTCACCATGCCGACCAGCATCGCCTGCTGATCGAGGCTCAGCTCATCCACCGGACGACCAAAGTAGTAAAGGCTCGCCAGCGGGAAACCGCGGATCTGGTCATTACCGGTCTGGCCGAGATACACCTCGTTGAGATACAGCTCGAGGATGCGATCTTTGCTGTAGCGCGCATCCATGATCACCGCCATATAGGCTTCACGCGCTTTACGCCACAGCGAACGCTCGTTGGTGAGGAACAGGTTTTTCACCAGCTGCTGCGTCAGCGTACTACCGCCCTGCACCGCTTTACCGGCGGTGATGTTGGCGAGGAACGCACGACCAATCGAATACGGGCTAATGCCGTCGTGCTCGTAGAAGTGGCGATCTTCAGTGGCGATCAAGGTGCTCACCAGCAGATCCGGGAAACCGGCGCGCGGCACGAACAGACGTTGTTCACCGTTCGGCGACTGCAACATGGTGATCAGGCGCGGATCGAGGCGGAAGAAGCCAAAATCGCGGCCGGTATCGAGATTTTTAATCTCGCTCAGCTCATTGTTGCTAAAGGTCAGGCGCGCGTTGATCTGCCCCTCTTTGCTGTCCGGGAAATCAAACGGACGGCGCAGCAGATCAATGGTGTTGCCTTTGACGCTAAACTCGCCCGGACGGGTAATGCGCGACACTTCGCGATACTGCGTGCCTTCCAGCAGCGCAATCATCTCTTTTTTGTCGTACGACATGCCCGGTTCGAGGCTGACCATGCGGCCATAAACGGCAGCAGGCAGTTGCCACACTTTACCGTCGATGCGGCTGCGGATTTCCGAGTCGAGATAGACGCCCCAGGCGGCCATCACCACCACAAAGACCAGGAAGAGTTTAATCAACCAGCCCAACCAGCGACGTTTGCCGCGTGGCGGACGTTTTTTACTTTTTGGTGGCACCGGTCCACTCTCCTCATCTTCTTCGTCAAAATCGTCCTGATCGATATCATCATCAAGTTCCCTGCGGCGACCCCGCCGCGCACTGCTGCGCGGCGGCTTTGGCGCTTTTCCTTTGCGCCCGATAGGTTCGCGATCGTTCCCAGACATGCTTTTATTCTCCAGGTATTGCTACGGCGGCGGCCGTTACTCTAACTGCTTTCTCATGCTACGCATGGCAGAACCCTCTGAATTCGATCCACAGCGTTTCACGATGAAAATTTCTTGGTCCGCCTTGTGGGTAAGGCGTTGGCCGGATCGTCCGGCCACGGATGCTTTGGATAGCGCCCTTTCATCTCTTTCTGCACTTCGGGATACGCACCACGCCAGAACGCCGCGAGGTCACGGGTGATCTGCAGCGGACGGTGCGCGGGCGAGAGCAGCTCTAACACCAGCGGTACGCGGCCATCGGCCACCGCTGGGTTCTGTGCTTCGCCAAACATCTCCTGAATCCGCACCGCCAGCGCGGGTGGCTTCTCTGCATCGTAGCGGATCGGCAGGCGGCTTCCGGTCGGCACAGTGTAATGAGTTGGCAGCACAGTATCCAGCCGCTGACGTTGTGACCATGTCAGCAAATGTAATAATGCGCTGACAAGGTTGATGCTCTGCAATCCTTTCAGATCGCGTACCGCGCTCATCTCCGGCAGCAGCCAGCTTTCAAGCGTATCGAGCAGGCTTTCATCGTCCAGTGCCGGCCACGCCTCTTCCGGCAGCCACTGCGCGGCACAGTGCACCCGCAAGCGTAGCTGTTCAGCGTCTTCTTTCCAGCCCAGCACCGACAATCCTTTTTCGCGGATCCAGCGCAGCATCGCCGGATGCAATATTTCCGCCTCCGGGCGTGCCTGCGGCTGCGCTTTTAGGACCAGCGCGCCGATCAGTTCGCGTTTCCACGCGCGCAAAGTGCCTTTATCTTCATCCCACTCCACGTCGGTACGCTGCTCAATTAAGGTGGGGCATTCGCGGCGCAGCGCGTCGATATCCACCGGCAGCGCCAGTAACATGCGCGCCTCGGCGGCGCTGGCGCCCTGCAGCAGTGTCGGTGCAATCAGCCACTCATAGCGGCGCAAACCATCCTGCTCGTTAAGCATCGCGCCAATGCCGTTCGCCAGCTGATAGCGCGCGCTGTCGCCACGACGCTGCGCCAGACGATCGGCAAAACCGGCGGCCAGCAGCTGCGGGAACAGGTCGGGATTAATGGTGCCGCCGCTGGCGTTGAGGCGCTTCTGCCACTGACGCGCGCGGCGCTGCCAGTGCGACTGCGGATGGTTAAGCGCATCACGCAGATCTGCGCTGCCGCTGCGTGGCGGATCTTCCAGAATCGCCACCAGCAGCGCGGCGCTGGCGATGGCATCGTTGTTTTGCCCGGCAGCCACCAGAATCGCGCTCAGGCGCGGATCGCTGCCTAGCGCGGCCATTTTTCGACCGCGCGCGTTGAGCTGGTGATTCTCCAGCGCGCCTAGCTGGGTTAACCGCTCGCACGCCGCACGCACGTTGCGCGGCGGCGGCGCGTCAAGCCACATAAGCTGCGACGCATTCTGACATCCCCATTGCAGCAGATCGATCTGCAGCGAGGTCAAATCGCTATTGAGAATTTCCGGTTCACTCTGCGCCGCCGCACGCAGCGCCTGCTCTTGTGGCAGTAAGTGCAGGCAGATGCCAGGTTCCAGACGACCAGCACGACCGGCGCGCTGCGTCATCGACGCCTGGCTGATACGCTGCGTTTGCAGCCGCGTCACGCCGCTGCGCACGTCAAACTGCGCCGAGCGCTCCAGCGCGCTATCGACCACTAAGCGGATACCTTCGATGGTCAAGCTGGTTTCGGCGATGTTGGTCGCCAGCACCACTTTGCGGCGGCCCGCCGGAGACGGCAGGATGGCGCGGCGTTGCGCCTCCAGCGACAGCGCGCCATATAAAGGAGAAAGATCCACCTCGTCACTGACCCGCGCTTCCAGCTCGCGCTTAACCCGTTCGATCTCCGCCACGCCGGGCAGGAACAGCAGCAGCGATCCTGACTCTTCGCGCAGCAGTTGCGCCACCTCGCGCGCTACCGCTTCTTCAAAACGTTGCTGGCTGTTGAGCGAAGCATAGCGGCGCGTGACCGGGAAACTGCGGCCCTCAGAGACCACAAAGGGCGCATCCGGCAGCAGCTGACGCAAACGCTGATTATCGAGCGTGGCCGACATCAGCAGAATTTTCAGATCGTCGCGCAATCCTTGCTGCACATCGAGCAGCAGCGCCAGCGCGAGCTCGGCCTGCAGGCTGCGTTCATGGAATTCATCGAGGATCACCAGCGAGACGCCTTCCAGCATCGGATCGCGCTGCAACATGCGCGTCAAAATGCCCTCGGTGACCACTTCGAGGCGCGTGTTGGCACCGCAGCAGTTTTCACCGCGCATGCGATAGCCAACGATGCCGCCCGGCTGCTCGCCAAGCTGTTCTGCCAGACGTTGCGCCACGTTGCGTGCCGCCAGTCGGCGCGGCTCCAGCATGATGATGCGGCCGGGCAATGGGGTGTGTTGCAGCAGTTGTAATGGCAGCCAGGTTGATTTACCTGCGCCGGTCGGCGCCGCCAGCAACACCTGCGGCGACTGCGCCAGCGCGTCCAGCAACGCAGGCAGCACCTCGCTTACCGGTAACTCACTCAAACTCAACTCCCAAAATGCCTGTGCTAAGATGGCGCGCATTGTAGCACTCTGAGGCGCGGATTACCGGAGGCCAACCTGGCAACGCAACGTCTGTTTTTTGCTCTTGAACTGCCCGCTCCGCTCCAGCAACAGTTGGTGCAGTGGCGCGCGGATAATTTTGCTGCCGAAGCCGGGAAACCGGTGGCGGCGGCTAACCTGCACCTGACGCTGGCGTTTCTCGGCGAGGTCAGCGATGAGACGTCACGCAAGCTGCAGCTGCTGGCCTCACGCATCGAACAGCCCGGTTTTGCCCTCGATTTGGATGACGCCGGTCACTGGCCGCGTCCCGGCGTGGTGTGGCTCGGTTGTCAGCGGGCGCCGCGCGGATTACTGCAGCTCGCCAGCCTACTGCGCGCACAAGCCGCACGTCATGGCTGCGCACAGAGCCCGCAGCCGTTTCATCCGCACGTCACGCTGTTGCGCCAAGCAGCGTCACAGATCGCGCTGCCGCCGCGCGGTTTTCACTGGCGCACCGATATCCGCCATTTTGCGCTGTTCGCTTCGAACGTGACGCGCGGCCGCACACGTTATCAGGCGCTGGCCCGCTGGCCGCTACTATCATCCACAGGAGAGTAAATGGAATTCGATCCGCCGCTTAAACCCGCCCGCTTGATTGCCCGTTACAAACGCTTTTTAGCCGATGTGGTTACGCCAGAAGGTGAAACGCTGACCATTCACTGCGCCAATACCGGCGCGATGACCGGCTGCGCCACGCCGGGCGATACCGTGTGGTATTCAACATCCAGCAGTGCCACGCGGAAATATCCGCACAGTTGGGAACTCACCGAGACCCAACAAGGCCACTGGATCTGCGTGAATACGCTGCGCGCCAATCAGCTGGTGCGCGAGGCGCTGACGCTCGACACGATTCCGGAATTATCCGCTTACAGCCGCTGCCAGCCTGAAGTGAAATACGGCACGGAAAAAAGCCGAATTGACTTCCTGCTGCAAGCGGATGGCCGATCCAACTGCTATATTGAAGTCAAGTCCGTCACCCTTTTACAAGCAGGTAAAGGCTATTTTCCGGATGCGGTGACGGCTCGTGGACAGAAACATCTGCGCGAATTGAGCACCATCGTGGCAGAAGGTCATCGAGCCGTTTTGTTGTTCGCAGTTCTGCATACGGGGATTGAGGACGTTTCCCCGGCACGCCATATCGACGTGCACTACGCAGAACTACTGGAACAGGCGCAGCGTGGTGGTGTGGAAGTTTTGGCGTATCAAGCTCAAATTTCACCGTTAAAGATATTACTTACGCAACCGATTAACGTAGCGTTGTAATATTTAAGGCAATTTGGTGTGATAGGAATGTTCTGGGCGAGGCGCTGAATACGCGATTGTTCAGAGGCTTGTCAAGTAGTGGTCAGGAATAATTGCCAACCTTGATGGCTTCTGCTATTTATAGCGGCCTGTTTTTTTCCCTTTATGGGAATCGATAAGCCCTAAATCGTTTAGGTTGCAGGCACACAGTCAACACATGCAACTTGACGTATCTAGGGAAGTGCGTGTTATCCAGGAGAAACAACATGCAAGAAGGGCAAAACCGTAAAACATCGTCCCTGAGTATCCTCGCCATCGCTGGAGTGGAGCCGTATCAGGTGAAACCGGGCGAAGAGTATATGAACGACGCCCAGCTAGGCCATTTCCGTAAGATTCTGGAAGCCTGGCGCAACCAACTTCGGGATGAAGTAGATCGCACTGTGTCACATATGCAGGACGAAGCTGCCAACTTCCCGGATCCGGTCGACCGTGCTGCGCAGGAAGAAGAGTTCAGCCTGGAATTGCGTAACCGCGATCGTGAGCGCAAACTCATTAAAAAGATTGAGAAAACGCTCAAGAAAGTGGATGACGACGATTTCGGTTACTGCGACTCCTGCGGTGTAGAAATTGGTATTCGCCGCCTTGAAGCGCGTCCGACTGCCGATCTCTGCATTGACTGCAAAACGCTGGCAGAAATCCGCGAGAAGCAGATGGCTGGCTAATGGCCGTAAGCAAATTGCTACCGCACAGCCGGGAAAATCCCTGTTTTCCCGACGTGCGGTACACTTCGTTATGAATCCCTCAAACTGCATTGGGCGTTTCGCTCCCTCCCCTTCTGGTGACCTCCATTTTGGTTCGCTGATTGCTGCGTTAGGCAGTTACCTGAGTGCGCGCGCGCAACAGGGACGCTGGCTGGTGCGCATCGAAGATATCGATCCCCCGCGTGAAGTTCCCGGTGCCGCAACGCGTATTTTGCAGCAGCTGGAACATTATGGTCTTTACTGGGATGGCGACGTTTTATGGCAGTCACAGCGCCACGATGCCTATCGCGCCGCGCTAAGCTGGCTGCAAACGCATCGACAAAGTTACTTCTGCACCTGCACGCGTAGCCGCATCCAGCAGCTGGGCGGTTTTTACGATGGTCACTGCCGCGATTTGCAGCTGCCGCCGGACAACGCCGCGCTGCGCCTGCGTCAGCATGCGCCGGTTAGCGGCTTTGACGATCGCCTGCGTGGCCATTTACAGGCTGAAGCGCAGCTGGCGCAGGAAGATTTTATTATCCATCGCCGTGATGGGCTGTTTGCCTACAATCTCGCGGTGGTGGTTGATGACCATTTTCAGGGCGTAACGGAAATCGTGCGCGGCGCGGATTTGATTGAGCCCACGGTGCGCCAGATTGCGCTGTATCAGCAGTTTGCCTGGCCAGTGCCGGATTATCTGCATTTGCCGCTGGCGGTCAATCGCGATGGCAACAAGCTTTCCAAGCAGAATCATGCGCCCGCGCTGCCCGCTGGCGATGCGCGGCCGCTGCTGGTGCAGGCTTTACGCTTTCTTGGTCAGCCGGTTTCGGCTGGCTGGCAGGATGAATCGCTGGAAAGCCTGTTGAAACAGGCCGTCGCGCAGTGGAATATCCGCCTGATTCCGTTGCAGAACGGTCTTAAAGAGGATGAAACGACATCACCATTCCTAAATGGTTCTCAACAGGCTATGATTAGCCGCTGATTTTATTAACACCCTTTTTCTCACTGTCGAGGTGTCCCATTTTTACCCGAGTCGCTAATTTTTGCCGGAGAGTCCTCAAGCGTGATGAGGAGGCGCCTGAAGAGGTGGAAGCTGAAAGTCCTGGTCAGATGACTGTCATTCCACGAGAAAGCCACAACATCTCACGCAAAGATATCAGCGAAAACGCCCTCAAAGTGCTCTATCGCCTGAACAAAGCCGGATTCGAAGCCTACCTGGTTGGCGGCGGCGTGCGCGATTTGCTGCTCGGCAGCAAGCCGAAAGACTTTGATATCACCACCAACGCCACGCCTGAACAGATGCGCAAGCTGTTCCGCAACTGCCGTTTGGTGGGTCGTCGTTTTCGTCTGGCACATGTGATGTTCGGTCCGGAAGTGATCGAAGTCGCCACCTTCCGTGGTCATCATCATGAAGAGAGCGAAGAAGATCGCAACAGCTCGCAGCGCGGCCAGAACGGCATGCTGCTGCGCGACAACATTTTCGGCAGCATTGAAGACGATGCCCAACGCCGCGATCTCACCATCAACAGCCTCTATTACAGCGTGGCCGATTTCACCGTACGTGATTACGTCGGTGGCTTGCACGATTTGCACGAAGGCATCATTCGCA
The DNA here is from genome assembly GCF_002858935.1 of Pantoea endophytica. Classification (GTDB taxonomy): domain Bacteria; phylum Pseudomonadota; class Gammaproteobacteria; order Enterobacterales; family Enterobacteriaceae; genus Pantoea; species Pantoea leporis. The sequence goes on from NZ_PJRT01000009.1 coordinate 65,474, forward strand.
TGATTGGCGATCCGGAAACGCGCTACCGCGAAGATCCGGTGCGCATGCTGCGTGTGGTGCGCTTCGCTGCCAAGCTGCAGATGCGTATCGCGGCAGAAACGGCCGAGCCGATCCCGCGTCTGGCGACGCTGCTGAATGACATTCCGCCGGCGCGCATGTTTGAAGAGTCACTCAAGCTGCTGCAGGCCGGTTACGGCTACCGCACCTATCAGATGATGCGTGAATATCAGCTGTTCCAGCCGCTGTTCCCGATGCTGACGCGCGGTTTCACCGCCGAAAGCGACAGCCTGATGGAGCGTATGCTGGCGCAGGTTCTGAAAAATACGGATACCCGCTTGCAAAATGATATGCGCGTCAATCCGGCCTTCCTGTTTGCCGCAATGTTCTGGTATCCGCAGCTGGAATCCGCCGAACGCATTGCGCAGGAAAGCGGCCTGACTTATTACGATGCTTTCGCCTTGTCGATGAACGAAACGCTTGATGAAGCCTGCCGCGCGCTGGCGATTCCCAAACGTATCACCACGCTGATTCGTGATATCTGGCAGCTGCAGCTGCGCATGTCGCGTCGTCACGGCAAACGTGCGTGGAAGCTGATGGAGCATCCTAAGTTCCGTGCCGCTTACGATTTGATGGCGCTGCGTGCCGACGTGGAAAACAATCCTGAGCTGCAAAAGCTGACGCATTGGTGGGGCGAGTTCCAGGCGGCGGCACCGGTGCAGCAGAAAACCATGATGACCACGCTGGGCGACGATCCGGCCCCGCGCCGTAAACCGCGCCGTCCGCGTCGCCGTCCAACCGGGCCTCGCACAAACAGTCCGCAATGACCCGCGTTTACCTCGCTTTAGGCAGTAATCTGGCCGATCCGCTGCATCAGGTTGATGCAGCGTTGGCCGCGCTCAATGCCATTCCGCATACCTCGCGCATCGCCACATCTTCCCTGTATCGCACGCCGCCGTACGGCCCGCCGGATCAGCCTGATTACCTCAATGCGGTGGTGGCGCTGGAAACCGCGCTGGACGCTGAGGCGCTGCTCGATCATTCCCAGCGCATTGAGCTGCAACACGGTCGCGTGCGCAAAGCTGAACGCTGGGGACCGCGCACGCTGGATCTCGATATCATGCTGTTTGGCAACCAGACCATTAACACGCCGCGCCTGACCGTGCCGCACTACGACATGCACAATCGCGCTTTTATGCTGGTGCCGCTGCTGGAAATTGCCCCGCAATTGTCGCTGCCGAATGGACAAGCCTTATCTGTGATTCTTGCCACCCTGGATCGCAGCGCTATCCGTTTGTGGTCTGAGTAAGCCGTAGTACACTGCGCGCATCAGAAAACTCTGGAGCGTGTGATGAAACCAACAACCCTCTCCCATTTACGCCAACTCAAAACCAGCGGGCGCAAATTTGCCACGCTGACGGCGTACGACTTCAGTTTTGCCCGCCTGTTTGCCGATGAAGGCATTCAGGTAATGCTGATTGGCGATTCGCTCGGCATGACCGTGCAGGGCCATGAATCGACCTTGCCGGTCACCGTGGACGATATCGCCTATCACACCGCCGCCGTGCGCCGTGGCGCACCGCTGGCGCTGCTGATGGCCGATCTGCCGTTTATGAGTTACGCCACGCCAGAACAGACGTTTACTAACGCCGCACAGCTGATGCGCGCGGGCGCCAATATGGTGAAGCTGGAAGGCGGCGAGTGGCTGGCGGAAACCGTGCGTATGCTAACCGAGCGCGCCGTCCCGGTGTGCGGCCATTTGGGCCTGACGCCGCAGTCGGTGAACATCTTCGGTGGCTATAAAGTACAGGGCCGCGATGAAGCCGCCGCTGAACGTCTGCTGGCCGATGCGCTGGCGCTGGAAGCCGCCGGTATGCAGCTGCTGGTGCTGGAGTGCGTGCCGGTGGCGCTGGCGGAACGCGTTACGAAAGCGCTGTCGGTGCCGGTGATCGGCATCGGCGCGGGCAACGTCACTGACGGCCAGATTCTGGTGATGCACGACGCCTTTGGCATTACCGGCGGTCACATTCCCAAATTTGCCAAAAATTTCCTCGCAGAAACCGGCGACATTCGTGCAGCGATTCGCCACTATATCGCCGACGTTGAAGCGGGCCTCTATCCAGCCGCTGAACACAGTTTCCAGTAAATCAGGAGATTTGCAGTGCTGATCATTGAAACACTGCCGATGCTGCGTCGTGAGATTCGTCGCTGGCGTCAGGCAGGTAAACGTATTGCGCTGGTGCCCACCATGGGCAACCTGCACGACGGTCATCTGACGTTGGTCGATGAAGCGCGCGAGCGCGCTGACGTTGTAGTGGTCTCGATTTTCGTCAATCCGATGCAGTTTGATCGTCCCGACGATTTAGCGCGCTATCCGCGCACGCTGCAGGACGACTGCGAGAAGCTGAATCGTCATAGCGTGGATCTGGTGTTTGCGCCCGCGCCCGCCGATGTCTATCCCAAAGGCCTGGATAGCCAAACCTTTGTGGAAGTGCCGGGTTTATCATCGCTGCTGGAAGGCGCCAGCCGTCCGGGACACTTCCGCGGCGTCTCCACCATCGTCAGCAAACTGTTTAATCTGGTGCAGCCAGATATCGCCTGCTTCGGCGAGAAGGATTTCCAGCAGCTGGCGATTATCCGCAAGATGGTGGCGGATATGGGCTTCGATATCGAGATTGTGGGCGTGCCAACGGTACGCGCAAAAGATGGCCTGGCGTTGAGTTCGCGCAATGGCTATCTCACCGCCGACGAGCGTAATATTGCAGCCGGTCTTAGCCAGGTGATGAACAGCATGGCCGAACGTCTGAGCAACGGCGAGCGCCATGTTGAAGAGATTATCGAGCAAGCGGAAGTGGCGTTGCGTGAGAAGGGTTTCCGTCCGGATGGACTGGCGATTTGCGATGCCGAAACCTTACAAGCGCTGAACGTGGACAGCCAGCGCGCGGTGATTTTGATGGCCGCATGGCTCGGCAATGCGCGTCTGATTGATAATCAGCAAGTGGATCTGACGGAGTAGTTTTCCGTTGTTTATTGGCAGCTTAACAAGGTTAGACAGTTATGATTCGCACCGTACTTCAAGGCAAACTGCATCGCGTTAAAGTCACTCAGGCAGATTTGCATTACGAAGGTTCCTGCGCCATTGACCAGGATTTCCTCGACGCCTCCGGCATTCTGCAATACGAAGCCATCGACATTTACAACGTCACCAACGGCCAGCGTTTTTCCACCTACGCGATTGCCGCTGAACGTGGCTCGAAGATCATCTCAGTCAACGGTGCCGCCGCACGCTGCGCCTGCGTTGGTGACATCATGATCATCTGCTCTTACGTGCAGGTCGAAGATGAAGTCGCACGCAGCTGGCAGCCGAAAGTTGCCTACTTCGAAGGCGATAACGAAATGAAGCGCCTCGCTAAGGCGTTACCAGTTCAGGTCGCCTAAACTCAGGGGCGCCCAAAGCGGCGCCCTTTTCCGATTCCCACAACCCGCAGCCTGCTACGGAATGCCGGTTTCGACTTTAAATTCCAGCCTCAGCGTGCCTGAGTACTGACCCGCCGCCTTAGTCGCGTGATCAAAGGCCGGCGTCGATAAGCGTAATCGTCCCAGCGTACAGGCCACCGGAACATTGATTCCCGGCAACATCACCAAGCGGTAGTCACCGTAGTCGTTACGGGGAATGACCAGCGCGGACTGGTTAGTGAATTGACGCGTCATGCCATTCCATTCCACGAATGCCTGAAAATCGATACGCTGGCTTTTATCCGTGTTCAAAGCGCCTTGTTTAATAATCGTGAAATCGGTACTGCTGCGATCGGGCAACATTACGCCATCAGAGAGCGTTAACTGCAGAGATTGACTGTTGGCGCCATAACCATCGTACATGCACATATCCAGATAGCTGTGGCCTGCGCCCGCCATATTTTTTCCCGTATCACGCAAGTTAAGCGCCATACGCGGCGTAGCGGTATGAAACGCGGGAAAATAGAGTTGCGCCGCATTGTCATCGATATTCAATTGGATATTTACGCGCCATTCCGCGGCTTTTTGAAACGGCTCTCCCTGCATCACATTTATTTTTAAATCGGCTTCCCATATGCCGCCGCTGGGCAACAGCGCGAGCTGATCTGCACTGATATAGACGCTCAGGCCCGATCCCTGGCGCAGATAGCCGCCACAGTTGGGCGAGAACTTATCGTTAATGGCATAGTGTTCATGGGTAAAATAGCCTCCGGTGCAGCGTGCAGCCTCGCCACGCCCATAAGGCTGCCGGTAAGCGATCAATTTCAGATTGACGCTATTTTTCGTTTTACGCTCAGTGAAAGTTAATACGATTTCAGATTCCGCTTCGCCGCCAGAATATTTCGCGCTCGTTTCACATGCCCCGTGCTGCGGATCAGTTGATGAGTCGCACAAATAGGTGCCATAGCCCCAGCGCCGGGCATCATCCACCTTCCAGCCAGCAATTTCGCGTACAAAAATATCAATTTTGCTTGGTAGTTTTTGTTTGGATACAGCGGCGGTGACAATTTTATTAATATCACTCGCTTCCTGATCGGCATGGGCCATCGGCGTGATTAACATCGTGCCGCATATTATTATGCCTACCCACTTATATATGCGTGAGCTCAGGGTTAAAAAGTGCATTGTTTGTCACTCGCTTTTGAAGCCATTAAGGGTTATTAAACGCAGCGAGGCTTATATTCTTGCGCATCGCGTCTGGTAGCGCCGCCACATCTATAAGCGGACACATCACTTCACCAACAAACTGCACAGCATTTTTACGCTGCTTCACACGTAGCGCGCAGGCGTATATCTGCATCGACTCCTGCAGATAAAGCGTGGTGATGCGCTGTGCGCTATCAAATAACATGCCGCCGTCGCTATCTAATTGCGCCGGTGTATTTATCACCCTGGCGTCGCGCAATGGCATACCATTTTCTTTGAGCGCCCGTCCGACATAGGTTAAATTCAGCCGCGCTTTTACCTTGCGCTGCACAATTTTACCCGGCAGCAAAAACAATGATTGTTCACTGCCACCGGTACTGAGCGTGGCGGCCTGCTGATTATCACTCGATGTGCTCTCACGAATGCGGTGCGTGCCCGATTGATATCCCACCGCCGGAAGAAAAGCACTGTCGCCAAAATTGAGCGCATAAGTATGGCCATTGGCCATGACTTCTGCCGCTGGACCCGATAACGCGTTGTCAGCATCCACGCTTACCACCACACCCGCCGGAGAATCCGTGCTGCCTGCGCTGCTGCCCGACCAAAATCCCTGAGACGTGGCGGCGAAGGCCGAGTTATAGCTTCCGGTTAAACTGGTTCCACCCTGGTTATGGGATAAGGTTCCATAGACGTTGCCATGCATCCCATCACGTCGCCCCGAGAGCTGAGAATACATTTCGCCTCCCTGGCTGCCCGTCGCGGTCACGCTTAATTCACGATATTCCGGAGCAAACCATGAAACCGCATGTGAAGCCTGCCAACCCATTTCAGCCCCCTGGCTGTGTTGGCGGCGATACTCGCCTCCAATCTGCGAAGTGTGACGCCGATCCGAAGCGGCTTCCTCGCGCGGCACATAGGACAGGGAAATACCGATGTATCCACCGCGATCGGGTTCCTGACCGCTACTTATGCTACGAAAGATGCCCGCACGCGCCGACACTAATAGCGTGTTAAGTGTGAAACTGCGGCTGATATCCAGCTGCCAGCGCGTCTGTTTGCTGGCCTGCTGATCTGTATAGCGCGGATATGAAGGCGCGGGATCAACCCTAACGTCAGGCGTTACTGAGGCGCGGCTCTTGCTGTATCCCAGCGACACCGCGCTGCCCGCAAGCTGACCAGAAAGCGTTGCATTCAGACTCTGTGAACAACGATATTGACCTGCGTGCGTGGCCGATATGCAGGTATTACCTTGCTGCTGATAACGATATAAGGAAAGCGTTGCGCCTTTAGTCATCGCAAGCTGCTGAATATTGCCAGCCAGCCCATGTTTGCTCGCCATTGCCCCGATTCCCAGATTGACTATTCCGAGGGATGAGACGTTTTGCCAATCCAGACGGGTTTCATTAAAGCTTTCTCCTGCCAGCACTGAAACGGCGCTGGTGATCGTCAGCGGTTCGGCAAGGCGCGTTCTGAAGCCACTCTGCAAAGCAAAAGGGGGAGGATTTTTAACGTCTGGCACCGAATTAACGGCCTCAGCCACCTTCCCCAGCTGTGTGAACCATTGAAAATCTGCCGGACCCTGCTGCAGCGTCGTTTTGCTAAACGGGTATTGTTGTACGCGGCTTAATGCGCCCTCTTCATAGAATTTCAACGTTAAAAGATAACGTCCCTGGGGAAATGCCTGACTATTTAGTTTCACCACGCCTGCGGGCAGGTATTGCGTACCCAACAGTTCATCATCGCGATAAACATCCACCCGCGTGGTTCGCGATAATAATAAGGTGATAGGTGTTGTTGTTTCGCTCTCTTCACTGTTATTAACGTAACTTTGGGTGGTGCCCAGCCGTACTCCATAAAATTTAGGCAGCGGTAATAACGATAAATTAAAATTTCCGCCGAGCGCGCCATAGAGATTGCGCTTATCTATTTCGCCAACCTGAACATAGCGGCGTGTGCCAATATCATGACGAACATACAGATCATCATGGCGAAATGTTTTTTCCGTGTAATGTGATTGTTGATTGAACAATGCTTGCCAGCTACCGGAGAGATAACTTTTTTCGCCCAATCCCAATGCACCATTTCCTATAATGCTGATATTTTTAGTTGTGTCAGACGTAGCGATATTGATTTGCTGCTGATGGATAAGTGCATTGTGCGCGTTCAGCGCAGGTGCGTAATAGCCAGTACCCGCAGGGGCTAGTGGCAGCCATGTGACGTTAATAAACAGATCAACATCATTGCGGCTTTCATTATAAATTAGCGCAGCACTTTCGGTATCCAATTGCCCACAACGTATTGAGGAAACATCATTTAAACAGGCTTTATGCCCATTACGGGCGAGTGGCTGACGCAAAGCCGTTGTTAGCTTTTTTTCGTGTTCCTCACTTAAACCATAAATTTCTTTGATCCGCTGAACCAATTTTTCTGGTTGCGAAAACTGGATTTCATCAGGTTTTACCAGCGCATCATAAAGCCCTAAGTCATGGCTGGCTAAACGCACAGACAGTAATTCATACTGACCCAGTAATAACTCTTCAAAACCTAATGGCACGTTCTCCTGGCTCTGCGCCAGGCAGGGATAAATCGCTGCACCGACCAAAAATAGAATTAACCAGGAGAACGTCTTCACAATTAAAATCTCAAGCCAGAAATATTACGATTGTCACAACAGCATTAAGGTGCCTGCACCACTGCCAGTCTTACCAGACCGGTATAAAAACCTGCTGCAGGCGTAACATTGCCGCTGGAGATTTCCAATGGAATGGAACGCGACGCACCGGCACCTTTTGCCGTTGAAAACAGGCTGGTCGCGGTAAAAGTAGTGTTAGTCGTCGTCAACGCTTTCCCATCAAATTTAACCGTCAGCGGAATGGTGTTTGCTGGCGTCAGGGTGTGCGTCAATTGCGCTGCGTTATACAGTTTGATGTTGAGGTCTTTTTCAACATCATTGGTATGCACGCGGGTATTAATAATTTTAGGCGCCAATTTATTCATATCGGCCAGATACTTCATTTCAATCGCTGAGGGTAGATTTGAGCCATCTTCCATCATTAATGTCATCATGGGATCAATGGATGCCGTGACGGTAATATCCTGATCAACCGCATAGGCATTGAAGGCCATGCCTCCCATTAAAGCCATTGCCGCGAGTACTTTCACTTTCATTTCCTATTCCTTTATTCACTTTTATTGAATTGGCTAATGTTAGCCGTTACGCAGGACAATCAAGGGAAGACACTTATTTTCTCTTGATCCTCTCCTTGTAATTTAAATACCAGCCTTAAAGCGCCATGCTTAGGCTGAATTTTCAGCGTGTAACGTTCACCGGGATAGACACTGCGTTGATCCTGGATCCATTGACATGCATTCTCTTTCATCTCTTTTTTGCAATAACTATAACGTTGCAGAATCACGCGAACATTACCGCGATTATGCAACTGCTGTTTATGTCGATCATATTCCACGGCAGGCTGAGCGATTAATGGTTGCTGGCGCACCAGCACACCCCAAATTAAGCTCATGCCAATCGAAGCATTGATTTTATTGGTCACAGCCGGTGCATCACTGTCTAAAGCGGCGACCGGCTCAAAGTAAATACGGTAAACGTGCTCATGACTCACCGGCTGCAGCGCTATAATCCGCACGAGTTTATTCGCTCCGGCAGGCAAAGCGAACTTAACCGGGGATACCACAATATTTTTACCCTGCCAGCTTTTTACTTCGCGTTCTTGTTCCTCTGGCGTTGCAGGATGAATAACCTCTTTAACCACCACACGTACATATTGGGTATTTTCGCTTTTAGAGGTGATTTGAATGGGCGTGTTTTCATTACGCTTTTCATCCAGGTTTATTACCATGGGATAAACGCTCATATTGGCCATCGCGGCATGAATCCCCATTAAGCCCAAAAGAATGGCGCTCAATACTGCTGTTAACTGCTTCATAATGCCTAAACGTCTTATGCTGTTCCGATAGCCTTTTATGACGACAATCTATTGTGGAAATTAAGTCACATCAGGGAAGACGTTTCGGGATAAGGCAGCGAGGAGAAAAGCGGATGCGGTTAAAATTTTAATAAGACCAGTTTCTTCAATATTTTAAGTCCAACCTTTAGAAGGTATTGGCTGTTAGCATCAGTCTTAAGCGCCAAAACAGGGCAGCGTTTAAGACATATCTCAATCTCAACCTGACCCGTTAAGAAGGTGTTAATGCCACAGGCGACAAACTCAGGACGAAAAAAAAGGCCATAAAATGGCCTTTACAAAGGAGGGGACAGAGGTGCTATGCCAGGTTAGGTCCGTAACCCGCGCCCACGCTGAATCAGCGAATACACCAGCACATAAAACACCACGATAAAGGCGATCAGCACAGATAGCGTGAACACCAGCGGCACATCGTTGATGCCGAGGAAACCGTAACGGAAGCCGCTGATCATATACACCACCGGATTCAGCTTCGACACCGCTTGCCAGAACGGCGGCAGCAGCGTCAGCGAGTAGAATACGCCGCCGAGATAGGTTAACGGCGTCAGCACGAAGGTGGGAATCAGGCTGATATCGTCAAAAGTGCGCGCGAATACCGCATTTAGCAGACCCGCCAGTGAGAACAGAATCGCCGTCAGCAACAGCGTCAGCGCCACCATCGACCACGAATGCACGTGGAACGGCACGAAGAACAACGAAATCGCGGTAACCAAAATCCCCACGCACACGCCGCGCGCCACGCCGCCGCCGACATAACCGGCGATAATGATGTGCGTTGGCACCGGCGCCACCAGCAGCTCTTCAATGTTGCGCTGGAACTTGGCGCTAAAGAACGACGATGCCACGTTGGCGTAAGCGTTAGTAATCACCGCCATCATGATCAGGCCCGGCACGATAAACTGCATGTAGCTGAAACCGTGCATATCGCCGATGCGTGAACCGATCAGATTGCCGAAGATAATGAAGTAGAGTGTCATGGTGATCACCGGCGGCACCAGCGTCTGAATCCAGATGCGGGCGAAGCGGTTGATCTCTTTGCTCCAGATGCTCTTGAGCGCCACCCAATACAAGTGCGTCATGCTTTCACTCCTGTTTTTCCCTGTGTCAGGCTGACGAACAGCTCCTCAAGGCGGTTAGCTTTGTTACGCATGCTCAGCACCTGCACGCCCTGCGTGCTCAGCTGGCTGAACACGCTGTTCAGACCTTGCTCACGCATCACTTCCACTTCCAGCGTCGAGGTATCGACCAGTCGATACTGGAAGCCCTCCAGCTGCGGCAGCGGGCTACGCGGCGCCAGATCGAGGATAAAGGTTTCGGATTGCAGCTTGGAGAGCAACCCTTTCATCGAGGTGTTCTCCACCAGCTCGCCGCTCTGAATAATACCGATATTGCGGCACAGCATTTCCGCCTCTTCCAAATAGTGCGTGGTGAGGATGATGGTGGTGCCTTTAATATTCAGCTCTTTCAGGAAACTCCACATCGAACGGCGCAGTTCGATATCTACGCCCGCGGTCGGTTCATCGAGTATCAGCAGCTTCGGCTCATGCATCAGCGCACGCGCGATCATCAGGCGGCGCTTCATACCGCCCGAAAGCATGCGCGCACGTTCGTTGCGTTTGCCCCACAGATCGAGCTGATTCAGGTATTTTTCCGCGCGTTTATTAGCTTCAGCGCGTTCAACACCGTAATAACCAGCCTGATTGACCACGATCTGCATTACGGTTTCAAACGGGTTGAAGTTGAACTCCTGCGGCACCAGCCCAAGCTGGCGCTTGGCGTTGACCACATCTTTTTGCAGGTCATAGCCAAACACGCGCACGCTGCCGCCGGTTTTATTCACTAACGAGCTGATAATACCGATGGTGGTGGATTTACCGGCGCCATTTGGCCCCAGCAGGGCGTAAAAGTCGCCCGCTTCCACGTTGAGATCGAGTCCTTTCAGCGCCTGTACGCCGCCGGGATAGGTTTTGGTCAGCCCGGAAATTTCCAGTGCATATGTCATTGCGAATCCATACCTTGTTGTAGAGACATCAAAGGCCTATGAAAATGGTAATGCGCACGAGCGATGTCGCGGTCATTAACATTAAGAAATCAATGGAGTTTAGCAGAGAGTCGAGCCAGCCCATAAACCGTTGGCTTACGGGCTGCGCAGTGTATCGCAGGCGGGGAAGTTTAGCCTTGGACGATTGTGCGGTTATTCACCGGTCGGGATAACTTTGCCGATATACGGCAGATGGCGATAGCGCTGGGCGTAATCGATACCAAAGCCGACCACGAACTCATCGGGAATGGTAAAGCCAACGTATTCAACCGTGACGTCCACTTCGCGACGCTCTGGCTTATCCAGCAAGGTACAAATCGCCAATGACTTTGGCTCGCGCAGGCGCAGGATTTCACGCACTTTGCTCAGCGTGTTACCGGAATCGATGATGTCTTCCACGATCAGCACATCCTTGCCACGAATATCTTCATCAAGATCTTTGAGGATTTTCACATCGCGGCTGCTCGACATGCCGCTGCCGTAGCTTGACGCCGTCATAAAGTCGACTTCATGCGGCACGTCGATGGCGCGGCACAGATCGGCCATAAACATAAAGGAGCCGCGCAGCAAACCCACCAGCACCATTTCGCTGCCGCTGTCGCGGTAGTGCTCGTTGATCTGCTTGCCCAGTTCGGCAATTCGGGTTGCGATCTCATGCTCGGAGATCATCACGTCGACGGTATGTTTCATTGCATGCGTCCAGTTACGGTTTTTGGAAAGCCACGAAGTCTATCATAGACGAGCCAGCGTCTAACGCCGCGCACAGAACGCAAACGATTCCGTGGCGAAATTTATCGCGCTGGCGTTAACTGTAGGAACACGTCCGCCCCTTTACCGCCGAGTTCTGGAGTTCCTATGACCGCTTCATCCAGTAAAAAAACCAAGATTGGTACGCGCGATCTGCACCCGGAAACGCAGATGCTGAATTACGGTTACGATCCGCAGTTATCGGAAGGCGCGGTGAAACCGCCGGTGTTTCTCACCTCCACCTTCGTGTTTAACAGTGCCGAAGAGGGGCAGGATTTTTTCGATTTCGTCGCCGGGCGCAAGCAGCCGCCGGAAGGCAAAACTGGCGGGCTGGTCTATTCACGCTTCAATCATCCCAACAGCGAAATCGTAGAAGATCGGCTGGCGGTGTATGAAGGCGCGGAAAGCGCGGCGCTGTTCTCTTCCGGCATGTCGGCGATTGCCACCACGCTGCTGACGTTTGCGCGTCCGGGTGAAGTGATTCTGCATTCCCAGCCGCTGTACGGCGGCACCGAAACGCTGCTGAGCAAAACGCTGCACGATTTGGAGATTAAAGCGGTAGGTTTCAGCGATGGCACCGATGAAGATAAGGTGCATGAAGCGGCGAAGCTGGCGTGGCAGCGCGGACGCGTAGCGCTGATCCTGATTGAAACGCCCGCCAATCCCACCAACAGCCTGGTAGACATTCAGTTGATGCAGCAGGTGGCGGATGTGATTGCGCAGCAGCAAGGTTCGCGGCCGATTCTTGCCTGCGATAACACGCTGCTCGGGCCGGTGTTTCAACAGCCGTTGCAGCATGGCGCAGATTTGTCGCTCTATTCACTGACCAAATATGTCGGCGGCCACTCGGACCTGATTGCCGGTGCGGTGCTGGGTAGCAAAGCGTTGATCGGCAAGGTACGTTCGCTGCGCAGCGCCATCGGCACGCAGCTGGATCCGCACTCCAGCTGGATGATTGGCCGCTCGCTGGAAACGCTGTCGCTGCGTATGGAGAAAGCCACCAGCAATGCCGAAAACGTGGCGGCGTTTTTACGCGATCATCCGCAGGTGGAAAAACTGCATTGGCTGCCGTATCTGGCGGCAGAAAGTCCGGCGGGCAAAACGTATCAGCGCCAGTGCAGCGGCGCGGGTTCAACCTTCTCGTTTGATATTCGTGGCGGGCAAGCGGCGGCGTTCCGTTTCCTTAATACGCTGGAACTGTTCAAGCTGGCGGTGAGCCTCGGCGGCACCGAATCGCTTGCCAGCCATCCTGCCAGCACCACCCATTCGGGCGTGCCGCAGGATGTGCGACAGCGTATTGGCATCACCGATGCGACCGTGCGCTTGTCGATTGGTATCGAACATCCTGACGACCTGATCGAGGATATTCGCCTGGCGCTGGAGGCGTCGGTTAACTGACGCTAAAACCGAGCATCATGCCGGTATCTTCATGCTCCAGCAGATGGCAATGCGCCATGTACGCATTGTCGGCGTTAGCGACATAGTTGAAGCGCACCAGCACTTCGCTGCGCCAGCCGTTAACGTTGACGATGTCCTTCCAGCCTGCGCGATGCGCCGCAGGCGGCTTGCCGTTTTCTGACAGGATGCGGAACTGCGTGCCGTGAATGTGGAACGGATGCAGCATGTGATCGCCTTCACCGGAAATCGTCCACTTCTCCACTTTGCCCAATTCCACGTTGAACATCGGCTTGGTCATATTAAATGCCTGACCGTTAATCTTGTTGCCATTATGGAAATCATAGGCGGCAGTTTTGCCGTGGCTGCCGTGATCCATCGCCATATCGCCATGATCCATCGGCTTCGCGCTATCACTCATCGCCATGTTGCCATGATCCATTTTCATGCCGCCCATGGCTTTATCGCCGTAACGATCCATCAGCGCCTGCATACCTTGCTGATCAAGCTGCGGATCCATCATCAGCTGCAGCCAGCGGCTTTGCAGGCCTTCGGTGGCGGGAATGGGCGGCAGATCCACCAGCTTGTCCGGCAGCGTACCGCTGGCCATCACGCGCAGCGGCAGAATGTTGACCAGCGGCAGCGGTTGGTCAAACGGCGCCAGCGTCATGCCCATCTGCGTCACCGGCAGCGTCACCACGTCGAAGGCTTTGCCATCTGACGTATCCACCAGCACTTCAAAACGCTCGCCCGGCAGCAGCGGCAAGCTATCCACTTTCACCGGCTCGGCCAGCAAACCGCCGTCGCTGCCAATCACATACAGCGGACGTTGATCGCTGGTGGCGATATGCAGCGAACGCGCGTTACAGCCGTTAAGCAAACGCAGACGCAGCCAGCCGCGTGGCACCGCATGCTGCGGATATTGCACGCCGTTGGTGAGCATCATGTCGCCAAACCAGCCGACGGCGGCACGCATGATATCGAGCTGATAATCGATTTGCGTTCCCGCTTTATTTAGCTGCTTATCCTGGAAAATCAGCGGCACATCGTCTTCGCCCCACTGCATCGGCAAACGCAGCTTGCCGGACGCTTCATCTTCCAGCAGCACCAAACCCGCCAGACCTTGCGCCACCTGATAACCGGTTTTGCCGTGGTGATGCGGATGGAACCAGCAGGTCGCTGCGGGTTGATCAGGGGTGAAACTGACCTGACGCGTCGCGCCGGGCGCAATAATCCCTTGCGGGCCGCCATCAACATCGCCGGGGATCTCCAGCCCGTGCCAGTGCAAGGTGGTGGCTTCCGGCAGTTGATTATGGATATTCACCGTGACGGCTTTTTCGCGTTGCAGACGCAGCGCGGGTCCGAGCAATCCACCGTTGTATCCCCAGGTAGGCACCGCTTTGCCATTCCATTGGCTGCTACCGGTCATGGCGGTCAAGGTGTATTGCCCGCGGGCATCAGGCTGCAAAATGGAGGGAATCGGTAATAATGGGCGCGTGGCGGCCATTAGTGAGCGGCTCCACAGCGGCAGCGCACCGGCGGCGCTGAGTGCGGCAGTCAACTTTAGAAAATGACGACGTTGCATATTCTTATCCTTGTCGTGAATAAGGGCACAGCGTAAACCTTTACCCTGCGGGAGGGTCAAGCCCTGAAACAGATTGCACTGATAAAAAGGGTGGGAATGGCCCGAAAGGGCAAATTTAGCGGAATAGCGGCAATAACTGTGCTAACGTCAATAAATTGTCCCTTGTTGAGAATGATTATGACGAAAAGCATCAAGATCCTGCTGCTGGCGGGACTCCTTGGCTTCTCCTCCACCAGTTTTGCCCTGAGCGAATCCGAAGCAGAAGATCTGGCCGACCTCACCGCCGTGTTCGTTTATCTCAAGAACGATTGTGGCTATCAGGATTTGCCGGACGCACAGATTCGTAAAGCACTGGTGTTTTTCGCCCAACAGAACCGTTGGGATTTAAGCAACTACAGCAATTACAACATGAAGTCGCTGGGCGAAGAGAGCTACAAGGATTTGAGCGGTATCGCCATTACCAACGACAAGAAGTGTAAGTCGCTGGCGCGCGATTCGTTGAGTTTGCTGGCTTACGTTAAGTAATCATTGCCCGCAGGTTGGTGCTTGCTGTCCTCCTCGGTTGGTGCTTGCTGCCCCCCTCCTTGGTTGGTGCTTGCTGTCCCCCTCCTCGGTCCTCCCCCACAAGTGGGGGAGGAAGATGCTGCAATATGCAGCTCCGAGGTTGCATGTGGCAGCGTCTCCTTCCCCCGCTGGCGGGGGAAGGCCGGGATGGGGGACAGCCAGCACAATCTCAATCTAAATCTAAACCGTCAACTCCAATCCAATACCTCGCTCGCGCAGGTCGCGGCACACCGCTTCATCCAGACGGGCATCCGTTACCACATCGGTCAGGCTATCAATCGGCGCGGCGCAATACAGCGACCATGAACCGTATTTACTGCTGTCAGCCAGCAGAACGCGGCGGCGCGCGTTGGCCAGCAGATCCATCTTCAATCCGGCTTTCTCTTCGGTTGGCGTGGTAATCCCGCGTTCGATGCTCCACGAGTTGCAGCTGACAAAGGCAATATCAGGATTGATGCTGCGCAGCAAACGGCGACCATGTTCGCCAATGCACGACTGGCTGGAATCGTCGATGCGTCCACCAATAATGGTGGTTTCGATTTGCTTAAACTCCGACAGAAACAGCGCGATATGCAGATCGGCGGTGATGACCCGTAGCTTGAGGTGCGTCAGCTGGCGCGCCAGCTCCAGCATGGTGGTGCCGGCATCCAGCACCACCGCATCACCCGACTGCACGTAGCTGGCGGCAAACTGCGCGATGGCCTGCTTCTCGGCGAGATTACGCTGCATCTTCTCCAGCGTGGTCGGCTGATTGGGAATAAAGCGATTCAGCGTAACGCCGCCGTGGCTGCGGCTGATAACGCCCTCTTTGTCCAGCTTGATCAGATCGCGGCGGATCGTCGCTGGCGAGGCAGAAATCGCGCTCACCAGTTGTTCAACAGTGACCAGATTATGGCTCTTCAGATAATCCATAATCTGGTCGAGACGGCTTTGTCCCTTCATATTTCCCTATGCAAGCTGCATCGCGAGTTTAATGGAGATCGCCATGCTCGCAGAGTTCGCTTTACCTGTCCAGGCGATATCAAACGCGGTGCCGTGGTCCGCCGAGGTGCGGATAAACGGCAGGCCCGCAGTGATGTTAACACCATCGTAAAAGCCTAGTAATTTCAGCGGGATATGGCCTTGATCGTGGTACATCGCTACCACCATATCGTACTGTCCTTCCTGACACTGCAGGAACACGGTATCGGGCGGACACGGGCCGCTGACATCAATGCCCTGCGCTTTCATGGCGTTAATGGCAGGCGCGACGATGGTGATCTCTTCATCACCAAACAGACCGTTTTCACCGGCATGCGGATTAACGCCTGCCACCGCGATGCGCGGCTGGTCGAAACCGACGCGGCGCAGGAAGCTGTCGGCCATGCCGATCACCGTTTGAATGCGCTCGCCGTTTAAGGTATCGAGGAACTTACGCAGCGCAATATGCGTGGTGACGTGAATCACTTTCAGCTTATCGGTGTAGAGCACCATGGCGTAATTTTTGGTGTTGGTCAGTTGCGCCAGCAGTTCGGTGTGGCCGGGATAGATATGCCCCGCTGAGTGCAGCGCCTCTTTATTTAACGGTGCGGTGGCGATCGCCTGTACGTCGCCAGCCAGCGCCAGTTCGGTGGCGCGTTTGACGCAACGCCAGGCCAAATCACCTGCTGCTTTTTGCACCACGCCAGGCTGCAGCGCGGCGGCATCCGCCAGCGGCTCATCAATTACGTTGATCATGCCGGGCGCGAAATGCGCATCCTTGACCTGGTCGAGCACGCGCAGTTCAGCCTGCGGCGTGACATGTAAACCCATCACCCGACGCAGCGTGTTAGCACAACCGACCACGACGGCAGGCACGCCCGCTAACTCACCTTCTGCCAGCGCTTTAATGATGATCTCCGGGCCGATGCCCGCCGGATCGCCCATGGTAATCGCAATAATTTTACTCACTCGACTTCTCCTCAATAAAACGAATGGCTTCTACCAGGGTGTTTTCATCACCAAAGCCACCTGCTTTGGTCATCACCGGCAGGTGTAATTCACTGTTAAGCAAAACCCCGTGCGGCACGCAGCCCGCCACAAGGCCCTGAATCTGAAAACCGCGGGCACCTGATGCCTGGGCCACGGCAATCGCCACATCGCCGCCAGAGAGATAAAGCCCAGCAGGCTGCACCTCGCGGCACACGCGGCGGGTTAACTGCGCGAGAAACTGGCAGATGCGTTCGCCCAATAGCTGACGAGAAACCTGATGCTGTTGGCACAACTGCGCAATCTCATGACGCTGCCCGGCATGTTGGGTAGTGCGTACCACGCAATGCGCGCCGTCGTGCAGCGCCTGCTGCATCTCTTGCTGCCACCGTTCAGCCTGCGGCCAGGCCGGTTGGGCAAACAGCTGACGGATATCAATGTCGATAATGCGGATGTCACGCTGGCTAGCGAGGCGTGTAATCTGCTGCTGCGCAATGGCGCTCATCGAACCGACCACCGCCAGCACCGGACGCGACTGACGTGCCGCCAGCAACGCGCCGAGCGCATCGCTGAGCCCGGATGCTCCGGCCAACAACGGACGCGTCTCCAGCGTGGCTGCTGCGGCCATCAACAAGGCAATGTCGGCGTCCTGCTCGATATCCACCACCAGCAAACCTTGCTTGCTGGCCAGCACCTGCGCCAGTTGATCGCTGCGAAGCGTGGCGAGATCGAGGGTTTCACCCGGCAATGTGCTCTGCATCTGCAGACGCGCCAGCACATGGCCGCTGGTGACCGGCGTTTTGGGATCGCTGGCGAATTCGCTGTCGATCAGGCGTTGCTGATGGATCCACACTTCACCCGCACGCGTGGTGCGTCCGAGCTTTGGCACCGCCGGCACCACTAAGGCTAATGTTTTACCGCTGGCCTGCATCGCGGCTTCGATCTCCGCGCCGGGATTGCCGCGCAGCGTGGAATCGATCTTCTTAAATAACCAACCGTCGTTAGCGATGGCCTGATGTTGCTCAATGGCAGCTCGCGTGCGTTGGGCCGCTTCTTGTGCGCTGGTTGCACGGCTATCGGTGCTGATCACCAGCACATCGGCAGCACCAGCGTCGTGTGGCGTGCTGCTCTCAAACAGCACATGCACACGCGCCCCGGCTTGTGCCAGTCCGCTGCCCGCGTCATTGGCGCCGGTAAAGTCATCGGCAATCACTAAGACTGGCGTTTTCCATGGCTGTGAAGTCATGCTTTCTCCTCTTCCGGCCGCTGCCGGGCTGTGATGATTATATTCAATCATGATTGATTATATGTGAGCAAGATCAAATTAATCGAAATCAAATTGCCCTATAAAATTAGGCACTGCAGTGATGAAACTCGCGGCGATTGAGCAAAATCAATCATTCCGCGCAAAAAACGTAAGGGTAAGAGATGAATATCAACAGCACCGTGATCAGTGGCTTTCAGGCGCTTAATGACCTCAGCTATTTACTGCAAGGTAAAGACAAAGCGCTGCTGGTGACCGATAAGAATATTGAAGGCATTCCGGCGGTACAAAAGCTGATCGCCCAGCTCACGCAACAGATTGCCAGCCTGAGCATCGTCAACACGGTGCCGCCAGAGCCTAGCCAGCACGATGTAGCAGCCATTGTCGCCGCGCTGCCGAGCACCGATGTGGATCTGGTGATTGGCATCGGCGGTGGTAGCGTACTGGATGTCGCTAAGCTGCTGTCGATTCTGTGTGTCGAAGATGCGCCGACACTGGAGGCGTTACTGGCTGGTGAGAAGCCGCACACGCGCACCACTTCGCTGCTGATTCCGACCACCGCAGGTACTGGCTCGGAAGCCACGCCCAACGCGATTCTGGCGATCCCCGAGAAAGAGACCAAAGTCGGCATTATCACGCCGGTGATGCTGCCAGATTATGTCGCGCTGGTGCCAGAACTCACCACCAGCATGCCAGCGCACATCGCTTCTTCCACCGGTATCGATGCGCTGTGCCATTTGATTGAGTGCTTTACCGCGACCGTGGCGAACCCGGTGAGCGATAACTATGCGCTGATCGGCATGAAAAAGCTGTTTGCCAGCCTCGAAACCACTATCGCCGAACCCGACAATCTCGAAGCGCGCCTGAATATGCTGTGGGCGTCTTATTACGGTGGTGCATCGATTGCGCATGCCGGTACGCATCTGGTACATGCCATGTCTTATCCGCTGGGCGGCAAATATCACCTGCCGCACGGCGTCGCCAACGCCATTCTCCTCGCGCCCTGCATGCGCTTTGTACGACCGGCGGCGGTGAGCAAATTCGCTCAGGTTTACGATCTGCTGCCGGATGCCGATATCACGCTGGACGACGAAGCCAAATCCCACGCGCTGGTGACGTATTTTGCCGCACTAGTGAAGCGCCTGAAGCTGCCCGCCAGCCTGGAAGAGCTGGGTATCGGCCCGGATCATCTGCCGTATCTGGTGGAAGCCGCGCTCGACGTGCAGCGCCTGATGAAGAATGTACCGATGAAAGTGGGCGCCGAAGACGTACGAAGCGTCTACCTGACGCTGTTTCCGGCTTTGAATCACTAAGAATTATCGAGGACACCATGAGTAAGAAAATTCAGGGCGTATTAACCGCCATCGTCACCACCTTCGATCGCGACGGCGCATTCAACCCAGCCGCCCAGCGCGAGCAGGTACAACGCCAGTTAAGCGCCGGCAACGGTATCTTCTGCGGCGGCACCAACGGCGAATTCTTCGTGCTGAACGAACAGGAGAAGCTGGCGGTGACGCAGACCTGCGTCGATGAAGTGAACGGCAGCGCGCCGGTGGTGGCGCACATTGGCGAGATCTCCACGCGTGAAACCATTCGCCTTGGGAAACAAGTGGCGAAGCTGGGCGTGGATGCGGTTTCGGTCATCACACCCTATTTCGTGCCGCTAAAGCAGGAAGAGCTGATTGCCCACTATCGCGCGGTGGCTGACGCCATCGACGTGCCGCTGTTCCTTTACAACATTCCGGCGCGCACCGGCAACACGCTGCAACCGGAAACCGTACGCACGCTGGCCGCACACCCAAACATCATCGGTATCAAAGACAGCGCCGGCAGCTATGAGAGCCTGAGCGGCTTCCTGCAAGCGGCTAAAGGCATCAACAGTTTTGATGTGCTGAACGGCCCGGATTCGCTGATTCATCAGGGCTTTGTCGACGGCTGTTCGGCCTGTATTTCTGGCCTTGCTAACGTGGCGCCTAAAGAGATCAACGCGATTTGGGCGCGCTTCCATGCTGGCGATATCGAAGGTTCGCGCCTGGCGCAAGAGAATGTGACCGGTCTGCGCACCGATCTGTATAGCGTCGGCTTCTCTCCCGCTGCAGTGAAAAAAGCAGTGACGCTGCTTGGTTTTGAGGTTGGTGACAGCCGCTACGCGGTGAGTTTCTCAGCCGAAGAAGAGCAGAAGATCCGCCAGATTGTGAATCAGTATTTGCAGTAATTAGAGTCATCACCATAGCAGCGTGAAGCCGATTTCAATCGCCGCACAAGCCGTAGCGGCGCGATTTTTCGCGCAATAAATTGCGCCGCTACGATGCATGCGATCCGCGGGAACGGTATTTATTTTCAACATCGGGAAGAATTATGAAAGTCATCTGTACCTCACCGTCGTTTGCAAAATATGACGCGACGCCGATAACTACGCTGCAACAGCACGGTTTTGAGCTGATCACGCTGCCCGCCGATGCGCCGCTGAGCGCACTCCAGCCGCATCTGGCGGACACCGTGGCGCTGATCGTGGCTTTTAACGACATCAACGAAGAGCTGCTGGCGTTAGCACCGCAGTTGAAAATCGTCTGTAAGCACGGCGTTGGCGTCGACAACATCAATCTGGATGCCACGCGTGCACGCGGGATTTACGTCACCAACGTGCCGGATGCCAATAAACATGCTGTCGCTGATTTCGCCTTTGCTTTGATCCTTAACAGCGCGCGTCAGATCACCCAAGCCGCCATCGAAACCCGAGCGGGCAGCTGGCCGCGTATTTTTGCCACCGACGTGTACGGTAAAACACTGGGCATCATCGGGCTGGGCAATATTGGCAAGCAGGTCGCGCTGCGCGCCAGAGGTTTCAACATGCGGGTGATCGCATTTGATTTTTATCCTGATGAGCCGTTTGCTGCTGAACACGGCATCGACTTCGTCACGCTGGATCAGCTGACCGAAACCAGCGATTTCATCACTCTGCACATGCCGCTTACCGACAAAACGCAGAATCTGTTTGATGCCGCGCGCCTCAAACGCATGAAGAAAAATGCCTTCCTGATTAATGCCTCACGCGGCGGTGTGGTGAATGAGCAGGATCTTTATCAGGCGCTGCTGGATAACGTGATCGCCGGAGCAGCGGCTGACGTGTTTGTGCAGGAACCGCTGACCGAGCATCCGCTGTTTACGCTTAGCAACTTCATTCCCACTTCGCATATCGCCGGTTACACCGACGGTGCGATCAGCGCGATTGGTGAACGCTGCGTGACGCAAATTGTGCAGTGCATCCAACAGGGCGAACGCCCAATCAACGTGATGAACGGGCTGGAATAACACGCCGCCTTATCCTGTAACCTTTTTCGAGTGGATAATTACTATGACTAACTCTGCGCGCTCGAGTCGTATCCGTTGGTGGATTGCTGGCCTGATGTGGCTGGCCATCGCCATTAACTACATTGACCGCACCGTTCTCTCGGCAGCGGCTCCGCATCTGATCAAAGAACTCGATATCAATCCTGAAATGATGGGCTTCATCATGGCGGCGTTCTTCTGGTCTTATGCGCTGTTGCAGATCCCAGCGGGCTGGTTTGCCGATCGCTTCGGCCAGAAAAAAGGGCTTGGTATCGCCGTCGGCTGGTGGTCGATCGCCACCATGGCGATGGGACTGGCGACCGGCTTTAAATCGCTGCTGGCGCTGCGTTTAGCGCTCGGCGTCGGTGAAGCCGCCGCCTATCCCAGCAACGCGGGCATTACCGCGCGCTGGTTCCCGGATCGCGAACGCGCCACGGTTTCTGGCCTGTTCGACAGTGCCTCCAAATTTGGTGGTGCGGTGGCCATGCCGCTGATTGTCTTTATGATCGCCCTGTTCGACTGGCGTCTGACCTTCCTCGCTATAGGCGCGCTGGGCTTGTTCTGGGTGATTGCCTGGTACTTTATCTACGCCGAGAATCCGGAAGATCATAAGTCGATAAGCCAGCAAGAAGTGCGCTTCATCCGTAATGGCCAGACGCAAAAGCACGGTGACAAAAGCGTGCGTCCGATGAAGTGGTACAAGCTGCTGCGCTACCGCAATATCTGGGCAATGTGCATTGGCTTTTTCACCATCAACTACACCTCCTATTTCTTTATTACCTGGTTGCCGACCTATCTGGTGAAAGATAAAGGCATGGATTTCCTCAAAATGGGGATGGTGGCTGCGCTGCCGCTGATCTGTGGCATGGTGATTGAAGTGCTGGCGGGTTGGGCATCGGATCGCATGGTGCATAACAAAGTGCTGTCGCTGACCGCTACACGCAAACTGTTTCTCACCATCGGCCTGCTGATGGCGCTGTGTATCGGATTTGCCCCGTTCACCGATTCGGTGTTTATGACCGTGCTGCTGCTGTGTATCGCCAAATCCGGCACCACCGTGGCGGCATCACAAGTGTGGGCCTTGCCGGGCGATGTGGCACCGCAAAACAGCGTGTCGATTGTGGCGGGGCTGCAGAATACCGTTTCAAACATGGGCGGCGCGGTGGGTCCAATCATAACCGGCGCGATTGTTGGCGCAACCGGTCACTTTACCTGGGCGCTGGTGTTCTCGGCGGTGCTGGTGGTAATTGGCATTCTTAACTATCTGTTCCTGATGGGTAAAGTTGAACCTATCGTCGATGAGGAACAGGTGACGCATGCGCATTCCGTGGCAAGTGGCGCGGCGCGGTAATCGTCTGGGTCGCCATCAATGGCGACCTTACTGTTTAGCTATTTACCGGCAATAAACAGCCGATAAGCGGCAATCACTGCGAGAAAATCGTCGACGCCACAGAAAGAGAGGCTCTCTTCGTCGTAATAAGTCATGCCCTCTTCCATGCCGTCATCTTCCAGCGCCAGCTGGTTGGCACGAATCATCACCTCTTCATCATCCAGCCACAGCGTGTATTCATGCCCGACACGCTGCCACTGATTGATGGTGCCTTTCACCTGTTGGGCGGCGGCCTCAACCTCATCCAGCAACGGCAGATTGTCTTTGACCTCTTCGTTGAACCAGTGCCCCACCGCTTCGTGGTCCATCGACATACGCACTTTGACCTGACCGGTCAAATCACGCAGAAATTCATATTCCATGATTGCCTCATACTGATGACGCGCTGTGCAGCACAGTGTTAGTGCATTTTGTGCGCAGCACGCTGAATAAAGTGGGATCGCGCTCGCATTATGCCTGGAGATGTCAGCGGAAAAAAGGGCATAAAAAAAGGGACGATTTTCATCGTCCCATTGTTCATCCCGATAACCGATTAAACGGCAGTCTGGAAGATCACTGTGTCGGCTTTGTCAGTGTATTGTCCCAGCTGATCAAAGTTGAGGTAGCGATACGTGTCAGCCGCGGTTTTATCAACCTGCAGCATGAACTGCTGATACTCGTCCGGCGTTGGCAGCTTGCCAAGCAGCGAAGCGACCGCCGCCAGTTCCGCTGACGCCAGGAAGACGTTAGCACCGGTACCCAGACGGTTCGGGAAGTTACGGGTTGAGGTGGAAACCACCGTCGCGCCGTCTGCCACACGCGCCTGGTTACCCATGCACAGTGAACAGCCCGGAATTTCGATACGCGCACCGCTCTTACCAAAGACGCTGTAATAGCCCTCTTCGGTCAGCTGGGCGGCGTCCATTTTGGTTGGCGGCGCAACCCACAGACGGGTTGGCAGCTGGCCTTTATGGGCATCCAGCAGCTTACCGGCCGCGCGGAAGTGACCGATGTTGGTCATGCACGAACCGATGAACACTTCGTCAATCTTCTCGCCCTGCACGTCAGACAACCAACGCGCGTCGTCTGGATCGTTCGGTGCGCACAGAATTGGCTCTTTGATCTCGGCCAGATCGATATCGATCACCGCCGCGTATTCAGCATCCGCATCGCCTTCCAGCAGTTGCGGATCGGCCAGCCATTTCTGCATGCCTTCAATGCGGCGCTCCAGCGTACGACGATCGCCGTAGCCTTCCGAGATCATCCACTTCAGCAGCACGATGTTCGAGTTGAGATACTCGATGATCGGCTCTTTATCCAGCTTAATAGTACAGCCGGCAGCAGAACGCTCAGCCGAGGCATCGGTCAGCTCAAATGCCTGCTCAACTTTCAGTTTCGGCAGACCTTCGATTTCCAGCACGCGGCCAGAGAAGATGTTTTTCTTCCCTTTCTTCTCAACGGTCAGCAAGCCAGCTTTGATCGCATACAGCGGGATGGCGTGTACCAGATCGCGCAGGGTGATACCCGGCTGCATTTCGCCTTTGAAGCGCACCAGCACCGATTCCGGCATATCCAGCGGCATCACGCCTGTCGCAGCAGCAAACGCCACCAGACCAGAGCCTGCCGGGAAGGAAATACCGATTGGGAAACGGGTGTGTGAGTCACCGCCGGTACCAACGGTATCTGGCAGCAGCATACGGTTCAGCCAGCTATGGATAACGCCATCGCCCGGACGCAGCGACACGCCGCCACGGTTCATGATGAAGTCTGGCAGCGTATGGTGCGTGGTCACGTCAACCGGCTTCGGATAGGCGGCGGTGTGGCAGAATGACTGCATCACCAGGTCAGCGGAGAAGCCGAGGCACGCCAGGTCTTTCAGTTCATCACGGGTCATTGGACCGGTGGTGTCCTGAGAACCGACAGAGGTCATTTTTGGTTCGCAGTATGAGCCCGGACGGACACCCTCTACGCCGCACGCGCGGCCGACCATTTTCTGCGCCAGCGAGTAACCGCGGGTGCTAACAGCCACATCTTTGGCTTGCACGAACACATCGCTATGCGGCAGACCCAGCGATTCGCGCGCTTTGGTGGTCAGGCCGCGACCGATGATCAGCGGAATACGACCGCCAGCACGGACTTCGTCCAGCAGCACGTCGGTTTTCAGCTCAAAGGTCGCCAACAATTCGTCGGTTTCGTGATTGCGCACTTCGCCTTTGTACGGGTAAACGTCGATGACATCGCCCATGTTCAGACGATCAACGTCGAGCTCGATCGGCAAGGCGCCCGCATCTTCCATGGTGTTGAAGAAGATTGGAGCGATTTTACCGCCGAGGCACAGACCGCCGCCCTTTTTGTTCGGCACGTACGGAATATCATCGCCCATAAACCACAGCACCGAGTTGGTGGCGGATTTACGCGAAGAACCGGTACCGACCACGTCACCAACGTAGGTCAGCGGGAAGCCTTTGGTCTGCAGTGCTTCGATCTGTTTGATCGGGCCAATGTTACCCGCATCGTCGGGTTCGATGCCTTCACGGGCGTTCTTCAGCATTGCCAGCGCGTGCAGTGGAATATCCGGACGTGACCATGCATCCGGCGCCGGAGAGAGGTCGTCGGTGTTGGTTTCGCCGGTCACTTTGAACACGGTGGTGGTAATTTTTTCAGCCAGTTTTGGACGCTTCAGGAACCATTCGGCATCGGCCCAGGACTGGATAATTTTTTTCGCGTGTGGGTTACCCGCTTTGGCTTTCTCTTCGACATCGTAGAAGTTATCGAACATCAGCAGCGTGTGAGACAGGGCTTCGGCAGCAATCGGCGCTAAGGCTTCATCTTCTAGCGCTTCAATCAGCGCATGGATGTTATAACCGCCCTGCATGGTGCCCAGCAGCTCAACGGCTTTTTCGCGAGTAACCAGAGGAGAGTGGGCTTCGCCCTTAGTGACAGCTGCCAGGAAACCGGCTTTTACGTACGCCGCTTCATCAACACCTGGTGGGACACGGTTGACCAACAGGTCGGTCAGGAATTCTTCTTCACCCGCTGGCGGGTTTTTCAGCAGTTCAACCAGCGCGGCCATTTGGGAAGCATCTAACGGCTTAGGTACGATTCCCTGGGCAGCACGCTCGGCAACGTGCTTACGGTATTCTTCTAGCACGACGTTCTCCTCGCTCTCATTGTATAGCTTTCCGGTGCACCCCTTGATGCTGTCGAACAGTAGGGTGAGGTGCCCGGTTCCGCGTGGGGCAGCATAGCAGCATTTCGCCTGATTGTTAATCTGTTTACAAAAAAGCAACATTCGTGCGTTTTTTAGCAGCTTCATCTGCAAATTGAGCGGGATCACATAAAAAAGCAGGCTATGAAAGCCTGCTTGTTCTCATGTACGCAGAAGAGTGTTAACGATCAACCAGCACGAATTCGCTGTGGTTATAGCGTTCGCCCAGAATATTTTTCTCGCTAAACAACTCGTCCAGCGTGGCGACATCCGCATGACGTAATGCTAAATCGGCGGCGGCACAGTTCTGTTCCAGATGGGCGATTTTGCTGGCACCGGGAATCGGCACAATAAACTCGCCTTTTGCCAGCACCCACGCTAACGCTAGCTGGGCAGCCGTCGCGTCATAACTTGTAGCCATCTCGGTAAGTTGATTTACTAACTTCTGGTTATGAGCCTGCGCACCCTGCTGAAAGCGCGGTAGCGAACGACGGAAATCATCTTCCGCTAAGGTGGCGGCAGCCGGGAATTTGCCGGTCAGAAAGCCGCGTCCCAGCGGGCTGTAAGGCACAAAACCGACGTTCAGTTCACTACATGTGGCGAGGACATCTTGCTCCGGATCGCGTGACCACAGCGAATATTCACTTTGCAGCGCCGAAATCGGATGCACCGCATGCGCGCGCCACAAGGTGGCGGATGATACCTCAGACAAGCCGAGATATTTCACCTTCCCTTCCCGCACCAGATCGGCCATCACGCCCACCACGTCCTCGATTGGCACCGCCGGATCGAGACGATGCTGATAGAGCAGTTCGATAGTTTCCACACCAAGACGCTGCAAGGAACCTTCGACCGCATGACGAATATGCGCCGGATCGCTATTCACCCCGGTAATCCGCTGCCAGCCTTCGCCCTGATCGGTAATGCGAAAACCAAACTTGGTGGCGACTTTGATATCGCTGCGCCCTTTTATTGCTTTTGCCAATAAGCTCTCGTTGGTGAATGGACCATATACTTCGGCGCTATCGAGAAAATCGACCCCCAGCTCAAATGCCCGCGCCAGCGTGTTCAGCGCCTGTTTCTCATCATTTTGCCCATAGGCGAAGCTCATGCCCATGCAGCCTAATCCCAGCGCCGACACCACTAGTCCCTGATTGCCTAATTGACGTTGTTGCATTGTTTAATCCTCTTCGCTGTTGGTGTTAATGTTATAAACCTCAGCAATCACGGCAACAATTGAGGCATTCTTGCCGATTTAGTGAGTAAAACTCAGCAATGAATAAATACCGTGCGTCTATGCAGGAACTGGAGATGTTTGCTGCCATCGCGCAGCATCTGAGCTTTCGCAAAGCAGCGGAGGAGCGCAACGTCACGCCTTCCAGCCTGAGCCACGCGATGCGCCATTTCGAAGCGCGTTTAGGGGTGCGGCTGCTCAATCGCACTACGCGCAAAGTGGCGCTGACTGGAGCCGGTGAACGCTTTTTACAGCGCATTCAGCCTGCGCTTGCCGATTTGTCGCAAGCGGTGGATGAGCTCAACGACTGGCGCAACGATCCACGCGGCATATTGCGCATTAGCATGCCGCGCTCGGCGGAAGCGCTATTCTTCGATACGCTCATTTTGCCGTTCTTGCTGCGCTATCCCGAGATCACACTGGAGATCGACAGCAACGATTCACTGCTGGATATCGTAGAGGCCGGATTTGATGCCGGCGTACGCTACGGCGATGTGCTGGCCCAGGATATGGTGGCGGTGCCATTTGGCGCACCAATGCGGGCGCTGGCGGTGGCAAGCCCGGCTTTTATTGCACAGCATGGCGTACCGCATCAGCCTGCTGAACTGTTGCAATATCCCTGCATTGAAAGACGCTTTCCCAGTGGACGACGTTATCGCTGGGAATTCTGGCAGGATGGCCGCAAACAGGAAGTGGCGGTGAAAGGGTCGCTGGTGCTGGATAACAATGAGCGGATATTACAGGCAGCCCGTGCGGGCGTAGGCATTGCCTTTCTGCATGAGGCTACGGTGCGGGAAGATTTAATTCGCGGTGACTTAGTAGAAATACTGGCGGACTTCACTCAGGTAGAAGAAGGATTCTGGCTCTACTATCCGAGCCGTAAATATCTTTCTGCTCCGCTAAGGCATTTTATTGATTGGCTTAAAGAAATTAATAGATAATTAAAAACATCCATTACGCGATCTATTTAAATGATTAGATAATATAAAAATCCATTAATTATAAATAATTTAAAATATAAGATGAAATAAAAGAAGTTTGGCGTAGACTGCCTGCGGGCGCTTGAGGCAACTTGCTTCAAGCTGAAAAGATTGAGGTGGGTTGTGGAGCGTAAAACCGTGCAGTTAACTTTCATTAACCGCACGGGCAAGCATCATACCCTAACACCTGAGAAATGTCAGGGTAGTCGCTTGCTCGTGCTAAATCAAGAGGAACGTGACTATGAAGTCTATATTCAGCAAGCTGATTATCAGCGGACTCATTCTATTAGGATTGTGTCTGGTTAATCGCAGTTCACTCTGTGAATTACGATTACGGATATTCACTGCTGAATTATCGGCTGTTATGGCTTACGAAGCACAACAGTAAAACTTCACTAGCGGGAGTTCGCTCCCGCTATTCCGGCATTGCTCATGTGTTAGCTCTCGCGCCTTTTTTATTTGTTTATGTAAATAGAACCACTAATAAAAAACGGCTCCTTAAAGGAGCCGTTAATTTATTCAAAGCGCAAACTTATTTCTTTTTCGCTTTAGGGTTCGGCAGGTCCGTGATGCTACCTTCGAACACTTCGGCAGCCAGGCCGACAGACTCATGCAGCGTTGGGTGCGCGTGAATGGTCAGAGCGATATCTTCGGCATCACAGCCCATTTCAATCGCCAGACCGATTTCACCCAGCAGCTCGCCGCCGTTGGTACCAACAATCGCACCACCGATAACACGGTGAGTCTCTTTGTCGAAGATCAGTTTAGTCATGCCGTCTGCACAATCAGACGCGATAGCACGGCCTGAAGCGGCCCACGGGAAGGTGGACACTTCGTAGCTGATGCCTTTCTCTTTGGCTTCTTTCTCGGTCAGACCAACCCAGGCAACTTCTGGCTCGGTGTAAGCAATGGATGGGATCACTTTCGGGTCGAAGTAGTGCTTCAGACCCGAGATCACTTCCGCCGCTACGTGGCCTTCGTGCACACCTTTGTGCGCCAGCATTGGCTGACCCACGATGTCACCGATAGCGTAGATGTGCGGTACGTTGGTGCGCATCTGCTTGTCGACGCGGATAAAGCCGCGATCGTCCACTTCCACGCCTGCTTTACCCGCATCAAGACCTTTACCGTTCGGTACGCGACCAATCGCCACCAGCACCGCATCATAACGCTGTGCGTCAGCTGGCGCTTTTTTGCCTTCCATTGATACGTAGATACCATCGTCTTTCGCTTCAACAGCGGTCACTTTGGTTTCCAGCATCAGGTTGAATTTCTTGCTGATACGCTTGGTGAAGACTTTGACCACGTCTTTATCGGCAGCCGGGATCACCTGGTCGAACATCTCAACCACGTCGATCTCTGAACCCAGCGCTTTATAAACGGTGGCCATTTCCAGACCGATGATGCCGCCGCCCATAACCAGCAGACGCTTCGGCACTTCTTTCAGTTCCAGCGCATCGGTTGAGTCCCACACGCGCGGATCGTTGTGCGGAATGAATGGCAGTTCGATTGGACGAGAACCGGCCGCGATGATCGCGTTATCGAAATTAATGGTGGTTGCGCCACCTTCACCTTCGACCACCAGCGTGTTAGCACCGGTGAATTTGCCGAGGCCAGTCACCACTTTCACTTTACGACCTTTCGCCATACCCGCGAGGCCGCCAGTGAGCTGGTTGATCACCTTCTCTTTCCACGAACGAATTTTGTCGATGTCAGTTTGCGGCTGGCCAAACACGATACCGTGCTCTTCCAGGGCTTTTGCTTCGTCGATCACTTTGGCGACGTGCAGCAGCGCTTTTGACGGGATACAGCCTACGTTCAGACAAACACCGCCGAGGGTGCTGTAACGCTCAACGATTACGGTTTCCAGACCTAAATCAGCGCAACGGAAGGCTGCAGAGTAACCTGCAGGACCTGCCCCAAGTACCACGACTTGAGTTTTAATCTCTGTACTCATCATGACCTCTTGTTTGATTACCGGCAGTCAGGAAAAAGCCTTTCCCAAGCTCTAATGCCCTATATCCGCCGGGACATTTCACCGCGAGAGTTTACAGAATTGTTAACAAACTGCCAACCGCGGCAACATTGAATGCTTACAACAAGGCCGGCTTTCGCCGGCCTTGATTAACTTCACATCACCAGACGGCGAATGTCGGACAGTGTGTTGTTGATGATGGTGATAAAGCGCGCACCATCAGCACCGTCGATCACGCGGTGGTCGAAGGAGAGTGAGATCGGCATCATCAGACGCGGCTCAAACTCTTTACCGTTCCACACCGGTTCCATCGCTGACTTGGAAACACCGAGGATAGCCACTTCCGGCGCGTTGACGATTGGCGCGAAGTGCGTGGTGCCCAGGCCGCCAAGGCTGGAGATGGTGAAGCAACCGCCCTGCATGTCGCCGGCGGTCAGCTTGCCATCACGCGCTTTCTTCGAAATCGCCATCAGCTCGCGGGACAGTTCAGTGATGCCTTTCTTGTTCACATCTTTGAACACTGGAACCACCAGACCGTTTGGCGTATCAACCGCCACACCGATGTTGATGTATTTCTTCAGCGTCAGTTTCTGTGCATCTTCAGACAGTGAACTGTTGAAGCGTGGCATCTGCTCAAGAGCAGCGGCAACGGCTTTCATGATGAACACCACTGGCGTGAATTTCACATCCAGTTTGCGTTTCTCTGCTTCGGCATTCTGCTGTTTGCGGAACGCTTCCAGATCGGTGATATCGGTTTTGTCGAAGTGTGTAACGTGCGGGATCACCACCCAGTTACGGCTCAGGTTGGCACCGGAGATTTTCTGGATACGGCCCAGTTCCACTTCTTCAATTTCGCCGAACTTACTGAAGTCCACTTTCGGCCAAGGCAACAGACCTGGCAGGCTTCCGCCGCTGGCTGCTGCAGCCGGAGCCGCTTCAGCGCGTTTCACCGCGTCTTTGACGTAAGTCTGCACGTCTTCTTTCAGGATGCGACCTTTACGGCCAGTGCCTTTGACTTTCGCCAGGTTGACACCGAACTCGCGCGCCAGACGACGAATCACCGGCGTCGCGTGTACGTAAGCATCGTTCTCAGCGAACTCGCCTTTCGCATCCGCTTTCGCTGCTGCTGGGGCCGCTGCCGGTTTCGCGGCTTCTGCCGCTGGAGCCGCTTCCTGCTTAGCCGCAGACGCCGCAGCCGGTGCCGGTGCCGCGCCTTCCACTTCGAACACCATGATCAGTTTACCGGTGCTGACTTTATCGCCAGTCGACACTTTCAACTCTTTCACGGTACCGGCGAACGGTGCAGGCACTTCCATTGAGGCTTTGTCGCCTTCAACCACGATCAGGGATTGCTCAGCAGCGACTTTGTCGCCCACTTTCACCAGGATCTCGGTGACTTCAACTTCGTCGCCACCAATGTCTGGGACGTTGACGTCTTTAGCGCCAGAAGCCGCAGGTGCTGCTGCTGGAGCCGCTTCCTGTTTAGCTGCTGGAGCAGCCGCCGGCGCTGCGCCTTCTGCTTCGAACACCATGATCAGTGAACCGGTGTTCACTTTGTCGCCGGTGGAGATTTTGATCTCTTTCACCACGCCCGCGAACGGTGCCGGGACTTCCATTGAGGCTTTGTCGCCTTCAACGGTGATCAGCGACTGCTCAGCCGTTACGGTGTCGCCCACTTTGACCAGGATCTCAGTGACTTCAACTTCGTCGCCGCCGATGTCCGGTACGTTGACTTCTTTGCTGACCGCAGCAGCGGCAGCAGCTGGAGCAGGAGCGGCTTCCGCTTTCTTCTCTTCTGCTGGCGCTGGCGCCGCTTCTGCGGCACCTTCTGCGTCAAAAATCATAATCAGCGAGCCGGTTTCTACTTTGTCGCCGGTCGAGATTTTGATCTCTTTAACCACGCCCGCCTGCGGCGAAGGCACTTCCATGGAGGCTTTATCGCCTTCCACGGTGATCAGCGACTGTTCAGCTTCAACTTTGTCGCCCACCTTTACCAGGATTTCGGTGACTTCAACTTCGTCTGCCCCGATGTCCGGTACGTTAATTTCGATAGCCATTACTCTCTTACCTCTTATGCCAGACGCGGGTTAACTTTATCGGCGTCGATATTGAATTTGGTGATGGCTTCTGCCACCACTTTCTTATCGATTTCACCGCGTTTAGCCAGCTCACCCAGCGCAGCCACAACCACATACGATGCATCCACTTCGAAGTGGTGACGCAGGTTTTCACGGCTGTCAGAACGACCGAAGCCATCGGTACCCAACACGCGATAATCGCTGGAAGGCACGTAGCTGCGAACCTGTTCTGCGAACAGCTTCATGTAGTCGGTCGATGCGACGGCCGGTGCTTCGTTCATCACTTGCGCGATGTAAGGTACGCGTGGCTCATCGGTTGGGTGCAGCATGTTCCAGCGCTCACAATCCTGACCATCACGCGCCAGCTCGGTGAACGAGGTTACGCTGTAGACGTCAGAAGCGATGCCGTAATCTTTCGCCAGGATCTGCGCGGCTTCACGCACGTGACGCAGAATTGAACCTGAACCCAGCAGCTGCACTTTGCCTTTGCTACCTTCTACGGTTTCCAGCTTGTAGATACCCTTACGGATACCCTCTTCCGCACCCTGCGGCATCGCAGGCATGTGGTAGTTTTCGTTCAGCGTGGTGATGTAGTAGTAGATGTTTTCCTGCGCTTCGCCGTACATACGCACCAGGCCATCTTGCATGATGACCGCGATTTCGTACGCGTAAGACGGATCGTAAGAGATACAGTTCGGGATAGTCAGCGACTGAATGTGGCTGTGACCATCTTCGTGCTGCAAGCCTTCACCGTTCAGCGTAGTACGACCTGAAGTACCGCCCACCAGGAAGCCGCGTGCCTGCATATCGCCGGCCAGCCACATCAGATCGCCGATGCGCTGGAAGCCGAACATCGAGTAATAGATGTAGAACGGAATCATCGGCAGGTTGTTGGTGCTGTAAGAGGTCGCCGCCGCCAGCCAGGATGAACCTGCGCCCAGCTCGTTGATCCCTTCCTGCAGAATCTGGCCTTTCTCGTCTTCTTTATAGTACGCAACCTGCTCGCGGTCCTGCGGGGTGTACTGCTGACCGTTCGGGCTGTAGATACCAATCTGACGGAACAGACCTTCCATACCGAAGGTACGGGCTTCGTCGGCAAGGATTGGAACCAGACGATCTTTGATCGACTTGTTCTTCAGCATCACGTTCAATGCACGCACAAAGGCGATGGTGGTGGAGATCTCTTTATTCTGCTCTTCCAGCAGTGGACGGAACTCTTCCAGCGTTGGCATTTCCAGCTTCTCGCTGAACTCAGCCTGACGCGTTGGCAGGTAGCCGCCCAACTTCTCACGCTGACCGTGCAGATAGTTGTACTCTTCAGAGCCTTTTTCGAAGGTGACGTATGGCAGCTCTTCGATTTTGTCATCGGCAACCGGCACATTGAAGCGATCGCGGATGTAGCGAACGCCATCCATGTTCATCTTCTTAACCTGGTGCGCGATGTTTTTACCTTCAGCAGTATCACCCATGCCATAACCTTTGATGGTATGGGCCAGAATCAGCGTTGGCTGACCTTTGGTTTCCTGCGCTTTTTTCAGTGCAGCGTAGACTTTCTTCGGATCGTGGCCGCCGCGGTTCAGCGCGAAGATCTCTTCGTCTGACCAGTCTTTCACCAGAGCTGCGGTTTCCGGATATTTACCGAAGAAGTGCTCACGTACGTACGCGCCGTTACGGGATTTGAAGGTCTGGTAATCGCCATCAACGGTTTCGTTCATCAGCTGAATCAGCTTGCCGCTGGTGTCCTGACGCAGCAGTTCATCCCAACGACCGCCCCAAATCACTTTGATCACGTTCCAGCCAGCACCGGCAAAGATGCCTTCCAGCTCGTTGATGATCTTACCGTTACCGGTGACCGGGCCGTCCAGACGCTGCAGGTTACAGTTGATGATGAACACCAGGTTGTCCAGCTTCTCGCGGGTGGCGATGGTGATCGCACCTTTGGATTCCGGCTCATCCATCTCGCCATCACCGAGGAAGGCGTAAACGGTTTGTGCTGAGGTGTCTTTCAGACCGCGGTGTTCCAGATACTTCAGGAATTTCGCCTGATAGATCGCGTTCAACGGACCCAGGCCCATTGATACGGTTGGGAACTGCCAGAAATCCGGCATCAGTTTCGGGTGCGGGTAAGAAGAGAGACCTTTGCCCTGCACTTCCTGACGGAAGTTGTTCATTTGGTCTTCGCTCAGACGACCTTCAAGGAAGGCGCGGGCGTAGATACCTGGAGAAATGTGACCCTGGAAGAAAACCAGATCGCCGCCGTCTTTGTCGCTACGCGCGCGGAAGAAGTGGTTAAAGCACACTTCATAAATGGTCGCGGAAGACTGGAAGGAGGACATATGGCCACCCAACTCCAGATCTTTTTTCGACGCACGCAGCACCGACATGATGGCGTTCCAACGAATTGCGGAACGGATACGACGTTCAAGAGAGGTGTTGCCCGGATAGTCCGGCTCATCTTCAACAGCAATAGAGTTAATGTAGTTGCTGATTGCAGAGGAACCTGCGGCAACTTTCACGCCACCTTTGCGTGCTGCACTCATTACCTGATCAATCAGATACTGCGCGCGCTCAACACCTTCTTCACGGATGACCGATTCGATCGCTTGTAGCCAATCACGAGTTTCGATCGGATCCACGTCATTCTGTAAACGTTCTGACATGGGGTGTATTCCTTATCTGTGTCTAATACGTTGAAATTATCAGGAGCCTGTCTTCTTGTGCTTTGCTTCTGGTTCACAGCACAAGAAGACAGGCCCGTCGTGTTTTCCGCACGTTCGTTGCCGTGCGTTATTCCTTACGTTGCTGTAAACGACGCAGGGAGCGTTCACGACGACTCTGCTCCCGACTTCTATCCAGCAAGATTTCCTCAATGAACGCCAGGTGACGATGAGATGCCTCGCGTGCTTGTTCTGGCTCACGAGCCACAATCGCCTCGTAGATACTGGCGCGGTGACCGCTCACTTTCGCCAGCATTTCCCGACGAGCGTAGAGCAATTCAAAATTCTGACGGACGTTTTGTTCCAGCATAGGGCCCATGGAACGCAGCAGATGCAGCAACACCACATTATGGGCGGCTTCTGTGACAGCGATCTGATACTTCATCACTGCATCCGCTTCGGCGTCGAGATCGCCGCTGTCCTGTGCCTGCTGAATATGAACGTGGCAGTCGCGGATGCGCTGCAGATCTTCATCGGTTCCCCGCAGTGCCGCGTAATAGGCAGCCACGCCTTCCAGCGCATGGCGGGTTTCCAGCAGGTCAAACTGAGATTCTGGATGTTCGGCAAGCAGACCGACCAGCGGGTCGCTCAGGCTTTGCCAGAGATTTTTTTGGACGAAGGTGCCGCCGCCCTGACGACGTAGCAGCAGGCCTTTAGCTTCCAGGCTCTGAATCGCTTCGCGCAGGGATGGACGTGAGACATCAAACTGTTTCGCCAGTTCACGCTCGGGGAGCAGTTTTTCACCCGGCTGGAGCGTCCCTTCCATAATGAGGGATTCCAGCTGTTGCTCAATCGCATCGGAGAGCTTGGGTTGGCGAATTTTACTGTAGGCCATCTTCCCTTCTTATCAGCCAAACGTCCGGAGTAAATTGGTAATACCAATTGAAAAATGGTGCCGGTAAAGTAACAAAGTATTCACCTTGTGTCTATATGGGTGCGGTCACACTTCAGGGGATGATCGTAGCGCTGGTGCGCTAACCTACCGGCATCAAGCGAGAAATCACCCGCACGCGGCAAATGTTAATGAATTGCACTTTTACCTAACCTTACACTGAGTTAGCGCCCAGAAAACGGCCCAACCATAAGGGAAACCTATTCGTGTTCACCCTTTTTTCATGGCAGAAATACTGCGACGGGCGCGCAGAGGATGCTGCTGCTTTTTCAGTCATCTCTCAGCACAAAAAGCAAAAGCAGGTGCAAACTGACGCGCTTATCACTATTCTGAACGCCGTGGTAGCTCATGCATGCACACAGCACGCCAGATACCGTAAAGAAAAGAATACATTAAGGTAAACAGCCTTACAGTGCGCGCACTGCAGGTGCACAATAACAACATCACGAGGTTTGTATGAAACAACAGCATGGCGACACGCTGCACCGCGGCTTAAAGAATCGCCATATTCAGCTGATTGCGCTGGGCGGAGCCGTAGGTACTGGCCTGTTTCTGGGTAGCGCATCAGTGATTCAATCGGCCGGTCCGGCCGTGATTCTGGGATATGCGATTGCCGGTTTTATTGCCTTTCTGATCATGCGCCAACTCGGCGAGATGGTGGTTGAAGAGCCGGTTGCCGGCAGCTTCAGTCACTTCGCCTACAAATATTGGGGCAACTTCGCCGGTTTCGCCTCGGGCTGGAACTATTGGGTGCTGTATGTGCTGGTTGCCATGGCCGAACTCACCGCTGTGGGCAAGTACGTACAATTTTGGTGGCCGGATTTTCCTACCTGGGCCACCGCCGCCATCTTCTTTGTATTGATCAACGCCATTAACCTGACCAACGTCAAAGTGTTCGGTGAGATGGAGTTCTGGTTCGCGATTATCAAAGTGGTCGCGGTCATCGGCATGATTCTGTTCGGTGGCTGGTTGCTGTTTAGCGGCAACGGCGGCCCGCAGGCGAGCGTCAGCAACCTGTGGGATCAGGGCGGCTTCCTGCCTCACGGCATGACCGGATTGGTGATGATGATGGCAATCATTATGTTCTCGTTTGGTGGTCTGGAGCTGGTGGGCATCACTGCCGCAGAAGCCGACAATCCACAAGAGAGCATCCCGAAAGCCACCAATCAGGTGCTGTGGCGTATTCTGATTTTCTATATTGGCTCACTGGCGGTGCTGCTCTCGCTGCTGCCGTGGACGCGCGTGACGGCGGATACCAGCCCGTTCGTGCTGATTTTTCATGAGCTGGGCGATGCCTTTGTGGCCAACGCGCTGAACGTGGTAATCCTGACGGCGGCGCTGTCGGTTTACAACAGCTGCGTTTACTGCAACAGCCGCATGCTGTTCGGCCTGGCGCAACAGGGTAACGCGCCGAAAGCATTGCTGAAAGTGGACAGTCGCGGCGTGCCGGTCGCCACCATTCTGGTCTCAGCCGTAGCGACCCTGCTGTGTGTACTGATCAACTACCTGATGCCAGGCGAAGCCTTTGGCCTGCTAATGGCGCTGGTGGTTTCTGCACTGGTGATCAACTGGGCGATGATCAGCCTCGCGCATCTGAAATTCCGTAAAAAGAAAGACCAGCAAGGTGTCACCACGCGCTTCAAAGCGGTGCTCTATCCGCTGGGTAACTGGATTTGCCTGGTGTTCCTCGCCGGTGTGTTGGTCATTATGCTGATGACGCCAGGCATGGCGATATCGGTATGGTTGATTCCGGTATGGCTGGTGATTCTGGCTATCGGTTACACCATCAAAAACAAACTACAGAAAGCGTAATGTTGTTCCTGCCCGGCACGCTGTTGCCGGGCAGCACTTCTGATCTGGCTCACACTTTTCCCCGCCCGCGCGTTTTGTCCATCTACCCGACCATTTGCTCCCCAGCAGATTACTGATTTTGCACAGATAATTCCTGCTCATCATATCGCTGGAGACGATCAATGAAAGGAGCAGCCCTCTCGTTCAGAGAGAAACTGGGATATGGCATGGGCGATGCCGGATGCAACATGATTGGCGGTGCCATCATGCTGTTCCTCAATTATTTCTACACTGATGTGTTTGGTTTAGCCCCGGCGCTGGTCGGTACGCTATTACTGTCGGTACGCGTACTTGATGCGGTAACCGATCCGATCATGGGGGCGATTGCCGATCGTACGCACAGTCGCTGGGGCCGCTTTCGTCCGTGGCTGCTGTGGGTTTCCGTGCCTTACGTGCTGTTTAGCGTGCTGATGTTCACCACGCCGGAGTGGAGCTACGACAACAAGGTTATCTGGGCGTTTGTCACTTACTTCCTGATGTCACTCACTTACACCGCCATCAACATTCCTTACTGCTCGCTGGGCGGTGTGATCACCAACGATCCGGGTGAGCGCGTGTCATGTCAGTCCTATCGCTTTGTGATGGTGGGCATTGCCACGCTGATCCTCTCACTTTCGCTGTTACCGATGGCCGAATGGTTTGGAGGCGACAACAAAGCGCGCGGTTACCAAATGGCCATGGGCGTGCTAGCGCTGATCGGTTTGGCAATGTTCCTGTTCTGTTTTGCCAATGTGCGTGAACGCATTCATCCTGCGACGCCAAGCAACGATGATTTGAAACAAGATCTGCGCGACGTGTGGAAAAACGATCAGTGGGTGCGCATTCTGCTGCTGACCTTCTGCAACGTCTGCCCCGGTTTTATCCGCATGGCCGCCACCATGTACTACGTCACCTGGGTGATGGGGCAATCAACGCACTTTGCCACGCTGTTTATCAGCCTTGGCGTCATCGGCATGATGTTCGGCAGCACACTGGCAAAAATCCTCACCGATCGCTGGTGCAAGCTCAAGGTGTTCTTCTGGACCAACATCGCGCTGGCGCTGTTCTCCTGCGGCTTCTACTGGATTGATCCGCACGCCACCGTCGCGGTGGTCATCGCCTACTTCCTGCTGAATATCCTGCACCAGATTCCCTCGCCGCTGCACTGGTCGCTGATGGCCGACGTGGATGATTACGGCGAATGGAAAACCGGCAAACGCATCACTGGTATGAGCTTCTCCGGCAACCTGTTCTTCCTCAAAGTGGGGCTGGCGGTGGCGGGGGCGATGGTCGGTTTCCTGCTGTCGATTTATGGCTACGATGCCGGCGCAAAACAGCAGACCCCCAACGCGATTAACGGCATCATGCTGCTGTTCACGGTCATTCCGGGCGTGGGATATCTGATCACCGCCGGCGTGGTGCGTTTAATGAAAGTGGATCGCAACTTAATGCGTACGATTCAGGCCGATCTGGCGCTGCGCCGTGCCCATTCACACCACGAATCCCCTATCGCGTCCTCTGCGACTGCGCAACCCGGAGAGATCAAATGAGCTGGCCCAATCCTTTTATTACGCAACGCGCCGATCCCTTTATTCTGCGCCATGCCGATGGCTACTATTTTATCGCCTCGGTGCCGGAATATGACCGACTGGAGATTCGCTATGCCTCAACGCTGGCTGGCCTGATTGAGGCAGAAGCGGTAACGGTGTGGCACAAACCGGATACCGGCCCCTTTAGCGCGCTGATCTGGGCGCCAGAACTGCATCACATCAACGGGCAATGGGTGATCTATTTCGCTGCCGCACCGACGCGGGCGATAAAAGATGGCCTGTTCCAGCACCGCATGTATGCGCTGGTGTGTAATGATGCCGATCCGCTGAGCGGTAACTGGCAGCCCTGCCGCCGCGTACATACGCCCATCGACTCCTTCTCACTGGACGCCACCTACTTCCACCATCAAGGTAAACACTGGTATCTGTGGGCGCAAAAAGATCCGGCGATTCCCGGAAACTCTAACCTGTATCTCGCCGAGTTGCTCAATCCGTGGACGCTAAAAAGCGCCCCGCTGATGCTGAGCCGACCGGAGTATGAATGGGAGTGCGCAGGATTTAGCGTTAATGAAGGACCGGCGGTAATTCAGCATGGCGACCAGCTGTTTGTCACCTATTCCGCCAGCGCGACCGATGAAAATTACTGTCTGGGGATATTAAGCATTGATGTGTTGGCCGATCCGCTCAACATCAACGCCTGGCGTAAATCCGCGCGGCCGGTATTTGCCACCAGCTGGGATAATCAGCAATACGGACCGGGACACAATAGCTTTACGGTGGATGAAGCGGGAAGAGCGGTGCTGGTGTATCACGCACGCAATTACACCGAAATTGAGGGCGATCCGCTGTGGGATCCGAATCGCCATACGCGCTTGAAATATTTCGACTGGCGTGAAGACGGCACACCGGATTTTGGCGTGCCGCCAGCCGATCACACCAGCGTGCCGTAGATCGTCAACAGCGCGACCACCACCACCAGCACCAGAGAAATACGTTTCGCCAACGCCACTGCAACACGTGGCGTTTCAACTTTATCCATGTGCGGATCGCGCGCCAGCGAGAACTGCGCCAGGCTGGTCAGCACCTGATATTGCGGGCGATGCAGATCGCCCAGCGCGGCAAACCACGCTGGCAGCGCACGTTCGCCGTGGCCGAGCAACGCGTAAGCCACGCCGGCCAAACGCACGGGGAT
The DNA here is from genome assembly GCF_002858935.1 of Pantoea endophytica. Taxonomy (GTDB): domain Bacteria; phylum Pseudomonadota; class Gammaproteobacteria; order Enterobacterales; family Enterobacteriaceae; genus Pantoea; species Pantoea leporis. The sequence goes on from NZ_PJRT01000009.1 coordinate 106,017, forward strand.
CCAGTCCAAAACGTGCAGCAGACGATCAACGCCAGACTGCGAGCGCGCCAGCGGCGACTGATGCTTCGCCAGCCAGCTCTGCCAGGCGCGCAGAAACGCATAACCCACCAGCAGCACCGGGCCGTAAGGTCCACCGACCACAAACCAGAACAGCGGCGCAAGATAGAAGCGGAAGTTAATCCAAATCAGCGCGTTCTGCAGTTCACGCAGGAACTCGCGCTCGCTGCACTCAACCGGCACGCCGTGAATCAGCGTCAGTTCAGCCGCCATCGCCTGATGCGCCGCTTCATCGTCATGGCTCGCCGCTTTGAGATAGCTGTGATAATGCAGTCGCACCGAACCCGCGCCGATACACAGCAATCCCACCAAAATCCAGAACAGCAGTTGCGCCACGCCAAACAAGATGCCTTTCAGGCTCCACACCACCAGCCAGACGATCAGCATCGCTATCACTGTCATCATCAGCGTGCGCAGCAGGGAAAAACGCTGGCGGCCACGAAACAGCGGCTCCAGCCGATGGTCCAGTTGCCAATGCTCACCCAACTTAAACAGGCGTTCCCAACCTAAAACCAATAACAAGCTAAACAACGTCATACCCGCTCCTGCTGTCTCAGGGATTCTCCTGCCTGATGGATTCTTTATAGCGCAACCAGTCAAAAGAGGAACCGGGATCGGTTTTCCGCTCTGGTGCGATATCGCTATGGCCGGTGATGCGCGCAGGCGTCAACGGATAGTGCTGCAGCAGGAGTTGAGTCACCTGTTGCAAAGTCGCGTACTGGGCATCGGTATAGGGCAGCGTATCAGTGCCTTCCAGTTCAATGCCCATGGAAAAATCGTTGCAGCTTTCACGTCCTTCAAACTGCGACACGCCGGCGTGCCAGGCGCGCTGATCGAAAGAGACGTATTGCACCAGCTCGCCGTCGCGACGGATTAAACAGTGCGCCGCCACGCGTAAATGGGCGATGTCCGCAAAATAGGGATGCGCATCGGCAGGCAACGTGCCGGTAAATAAGCGATCAATCCACGGCCCGCCAAACTCACCGGGCGGTAAGCTGATGTTGTGAATCACCAACAGCGAGGGCACTTCATCATTTGGACGCTGATTGAAGTGTGGTGAAGGTACTTTACGCGCGCTGGTAATCCAGCCCTCTTCCAGTTTCATGCTGTTAAATCCTAAGCAAAATCAGGCTGAGAATAACATGTTTCACTCAGCAGACTTGCGACTTAATGCGCCGACACAGTTGAGTTCAGGATACTAAACATTTCACCGCCAGCAACTGGCAATGGTCGATAAATCAGGCTAAGGTGAGCGCACGAAATTTCGTCTTATAAGGGGCAAACCATGGCAACGCGTCGTTACGATCCCGATCATCGCCGTCAGGAGCTAATTAAACGTATTGAACAGGATATCCCGGAGGCCGTTGCCCGGGCGCTTCAGGAGGATTTAGGCGGCGAAGTGGATGCGGATCGCGATATCACGGCGTTGCTGCTGCCGGCAGACAAGCAGGCGGTGGCAAAAGTCATCACCCGTGAAGCCGGTGTTTTTTGTGGTAAACGCTGGGTAGAGGAAGTCTTTATCCAGCTCGGTAATAAAGTCACTCTTAACTGGCATGTTGAAGATGGACAAGCGCTGGTTGCCGATCAGCTGCTGTTCGAGCTTACCGGCCCGGCGCGCCTGCTGTTAACCGCAGAACGCACCGCACTCAACTTCGTGCAGACGCTCTCTGGCGTGGCCACCGAGGTCAGCCGTTATGTCGCCCTGCTGGCGGGCAGCCAAACCCAGTTGCTTGATACACGCAAGACCTTGCCAGGCCTGCGTACCGCGCTGAAATATGCGGTGTTGTGCGGTGGCGGTAATAACCACCGTTTAGGCCTTTCGGATGCTTTCCTGATAAAAGAAAACCACATTATCGCCAGCGGCTCGGTGCGTAACGCCGTAGAAAAAGCGCTGTGGCTGTCGCCGGATGTGCCGGTAGAAGTTGAAGTTGAATCGCTGACGGAACTGCAGGATGCCATCGATGCCGGAGCGGACATCATCATGCTCGACAACTTTAGCCTTGAGATGATGCATGCAGCGGTTGCGCTAACCCACAAACGTGCGCTGCTTGAAGTCTCCGGCAACGTAACCGAAACCACGCTGCCACAAATTGCCCAGACCGGCGTTGATTATGTTTCTGTCGGCGCGCTGACCAAACATGTGCGCGCGCTGGATCTGTCGATGCGTTTCCGCGAGCTTTAATGCCCCGTTCTGCCGCGTGTTAGTGCGGCAGATATGCGAGCTGGCTTCCAAAATGCTGTTATCTCCGCTGTAAATCTGACGATTCTCTGCGCGATGCTTTCCAGCCTCGCGCAGCCATGACTTCCGCTTTCCCTCGCCCTTTTCTACCGTAGCGGCTCCACAACAAGGAGCCTCACTATGGACAGACAACGCGGTTTTACCCTTATCGAATTAATGATTGTGATTGGCATCGTCGCCATTCTCAGCGCCATCGGTTTACCGGCTTATCAAAACTACCTGCAACGCGCAGCGCTCACCGACATGCTGCAAACCATGGTGCCGTACAAAACAGCAGTAGAACTCTGTGCCATTGAGCGCGGCGGACCGGCGCAGTGTCAGGCAGGAGAACGCGGCATTCCGGTGGCCAAAGGTTCGCGCTATGTGGCAACGCTGAGCGTGGTCAACGGAACCATCAACCTGACCGGCCAGGAAAGTCTCAGCGGATTAACGGTTGAAATGCTGCCGATTTGGAGCGCAACGGATGGCACGTTGAGCTGGCAACGCACTTGTACCAGCGATAACAGCAGCCTGCGCGATAGCTGCCTCGAGCAGTTTCGCTTTGCCGACAAGGATGCCAACTGATGGACAACCCTAATAGTGCACTGCACACGTTGTGCGCCCGTTATCAGGCGGTGATTCTGCACCATGACGCCACGCTACTGCGCGTAGCGGTAGCCGACACACCCGATCCGCTGCTGCTGGAAGCGCTACAGTTCGCCAGCCAGTGCAAGGTGGAGGTCGAGTGCTGGCCTGCGGCACGGCTTGAGCAGTTGCTGCACGAGCCGGATGCCGCTGCAGCACCACGTGAACAGGCCAGCGCTGAGTCAGCGATTAACGCGGTCGATCAGATTTTGCGCCAGGCCATTCAGCGGCGCGCCTCAGATGTGCATTTTGAACCGCAGCGCCATGGACTGCGGGTGCGTCTGCGCATCGATGGCGTGTTGCACAAACTACCGCAGCCTTCTGAAGCACAACCCGCTGCGATTCTGGCGCGCCTGAAAATTCTCGGAGGATTGGATATCGCCGAACGGCGTCTGCCGCAGGACGGACAGTTTACGCTGGAAATAGAGGACAAACTGGCGGCGTTTCGACTCTCAACGCTACCGGTAAGCCAGGGTGAAAAAGCCGTGGTGCGGCTGCTACAAAGTGAAAACAGCGCCATCACCCTCGATAAACTCGGCATGCCCGCAGCACAGCTGCGTTTACTGAAAAACGCGCTGGCGAAACCGCAGGGTTTGATTCTGGTCACCGGACCGACCGGCAGCGGTAAAACCTTCACGCTCTATAGCGGGTTAAGCGCGCTTAATGTGCCAGAGAAGAACGTTTGTAGCGTGGAAGATCCGGTTGAGATCCCGCTGGATGGTATTAATCAAACGCAGATCCAGCCGCGTAGCGGGCTCGATTTCAATCGTGTGCTGCGCGCACTACTGCGCCAGGATCCCGATGTGATTATGGTGGGGGAAATCCGTGATGCCGAGACGGCCAGCATCGCCGTTAAAGCAGCGCAGACCGGCCATCTGGTGCTTTCCACACTGCATACTAACTCGACTGCTGAAACCCTGACGCGCCTGCGCCAGATGGATATTCCCGGTTATCTGCTGGGCCCCGCTTTGCAGTTGGTGGTGGCGCAGCGTCTGGTCAGACGCTTGTGCGTGCATTGCCGTCAGCCGGGACAAGCCATCGCCCATCTGCCGGCCGAACTCTGGCCGGGCACACTGCAAACCTGGCGAGCGCCGGGCTGTGATCACTGCTTCTCCGGCTATTACGGGCGACTGGCGCTGTTTGAAGTCTTGCCGCTAACCAGCAAATTGCAGAATGCTATCTCGGCAGATATGCCGCTGGAACATCTGCTAACGCTGGCAAATGAACAGGGAATGAAAACATTGCTAGCTGCGGGGCTGGAAGCAGTAAGTCGCGGCGATACTTCTTTCGAAGAGATGCAGCGCGTGGTGGGACTGGGCGATGGCTAATCTCTATCATTTCCGCTGGCAGGCTCTTGATACCATGGGTGTGCTGCAGGAGGGCGAATCACTTAATGCCAGCCAGGATGCGTTGCTCAATCAACTCTCCGATCGCGGCATGCTGCCGGTGAACTGGCAGCGTGGAAAATGCTGGCGTTCGCGCGACTGGAAGTGGCAGCAAAAAATCGATTTGGTGCGGCAACTGGCGACGCTGCTAAAGGCCGGCTTACCTCTGGCGGAAAGTCTGATTCTGCTGGCAGAAGGCCATCCTCATGCCGGTTGGCGGGTATTACTGAAAGGATTGCAGCGCCGCGTCATCGCCGGTGAGCCCTTCTCGCAAGCCTTGCAGGAGTGGCCGCAAATCTTTCCCCCGCTGTTTCCCGCTTTGATGCAAGTGGGTGAATTAACCGGCCAACTCGACGAGTGCTGTCGCCAACTGGCGCAGCAGCAAAGCAAGCAGCAATACTTACGGCAAAAAGTGGTGAAGGCGCTGCGCTATCCCCTGTTTATCTTGCTGGTAGCGCTCGCGGTCAGTGCTGGCATGCTGCTGTTTGTTTTGCCAGAATTTGTCTCTGTCTATGCCAGTTTTGATGCGCCGCTGCCCGCTTTTACTGCTGCGGTGATGTCGCTGTCAGAACTGCTGCAGAAGGCCGCGCTGCCGCTGTCGCTAGTAGGTGCCGTATTAGTGATGATTGTGCAGCAGACTTATCGACGTTCGGTACCGTGGCAAAAACGCGTACATCAATGGTTACTGCGCATGCCACTGTTATCTTCGCTGTGGCGCGGCGGGCAGCTCAGCCAGATATACGCCATCCTGCAACTTACACAACAATCCGGTTTGACCTTGTTGCAAAGCCTGCAGGCGGTTGAAGTGACCTTGGTATCGCGATTGTGGCGCGATGCCATCGTTCAGTTGCAGCAACACATTGCTGCGGGTGCGCCGCTGCATCAGGCGCTGCAACAGCATCTGCTGTTTACACCTCTTTGTGCCCAACTCATCCGAGTGGGTGAAGAAGCGGGTGCATTAGATGTGATGCTGGCACGGCTGGCGGAGTGGCATGAGGCGCAAACATTAGCGCGCGCTGATGCTCTGGCGGCATCGCTGGAACCGATGATGATGGTGGTAATCGGCGGGATAGTTGGCACTTTAGTGATTGCAATGTATCTGCCGGTATTTGGTCTTGGTGATGCCATTCGATGACGGGCTCGCTCGATGCGCGCCCGTTGTCTGAGATCAGCGAGTGAACACACGGTTCTCTTGTTCAGCGACGCGGATAAAGGTGGTGCGTTTCGTCAACTCTTTCAATCGTTCTGCACCGACGTAGGTACAGGCTGAGCGTAAACCGCCAAGGATATCTTTAACCGTCTCCTCAACCGGGCCGCGCACTGGCAACCGCACGGTTTTGCCTTCCGTCGCACGGTATTGCGCAACACCGCCAACGTGGCGTTTCATCGCCGATTCGGAGCTCATGCCGTAGAACAGCATAAATTTCTCACCCTGTTCTTCGACGATGGTTCCTTCACACTCGTCATGTGCCGCAAGCATGCCGCCGAGCATGGTGAAATCTGCACCGCCCCCGAAAGCTTTGGCAATGTCACCTGGAACCGAGCAGCCGCCGTCGCTGACGATCTGTCCGCCTAAACCGTGTGCCGCATCTGCGCACTCGATAACGGCAGAAAGCTGAGGATAACCAACGCCGGTCTTCACGCGTGTAGTGCACACTGAGCCGGGGCCAATACCCACTTTAACGATATCTGCGCCAGACAAAATCAGCTCTTCCACCATTTCACCGGTAACCACGTTGCCTGCGCAGATGGTTTTACCTGGGAAGCTTTCACGCACGCGCAGCAGGAACTGAACGAAGTGCTCAGAGTAGCCGTTAGCAACGTCGATGCAGATAAAGTTGAGCTGCGATGATAACGCCAGAATGGCGGATAACTTCGTGAAATCTGATTCTGATGTACCAGATGAGACCATCACATGACTCAGCACCGCCGCTGGCACGCGTTGTACAAATGCCTGCCACTCTTGCACGCTGTAATGTTTATGCACTGCGGTCAGTACGTTAAAACTCGCCAGGGCTTCAGCCATCGTGAAAGTACCGACGGTATCCATGTTGGCGGCAATAATCGGTATGCCACTCCAGTTCAAGCCTGAGTGTTTAAAGGTGAAGGTGCGTTCCAGCTCAACCTCGGAACGGCTTTTCAAAGTGGAACGTTTTGGGCGGATCAAAACATCTTTAAAGCCCAGTTTTAAATCTTCTTCAATGCGCATAGCTGATTATCCTGGTTAGTGACGACGAACCGCGGTTCGGGTAGCGCTCACGGCTCCAGTGTCGTTATCATACGCGCCATTCGTTCCGCGACAAGACTGCGAATTTCACTTTATTTAGGCTACAATCCCTTAAATTTAGCTGAGAAAATTGATTGTGATCATGCTCTCATCTTGCTGTGGTTAATCGCCGCTCACGATATAAATTTTGCGAGAACGCTATGCCTTATACCGTTGCGCTCACCGGCGGCATTGGCAGTGGTAAAACCACTATTGCCAACGCTTTCGCAGCGCTAGGCGTTGATATTATTGACGCTGACGTCATTGCCAGAGAAGTTGTTGAGCCCGGAACGCCTGCCCTAAAGGCGATTGCTCAGCGTCATGGAGATACCATTTTGACGGCAGAAGGCACGCTCTATCGTGCGCGGCTTCGTGAAATTATTTTCCAACAGCCACAAGAGAAAAACTGGCTCAATCAGTTGCTTCATCCACTCATCAACGCCCGCACGCAACAATTAAAATTATTGGCCACCTCACCTTATGTGCTTTGGGTGGTGCCGCTGTTGGTCGAAAACGGCTTACAGCATCAGGCCGATCGCGTGTTGGTCGTGGATGTGGATACCGCCACGCAGTTGCAACGCACCCAACAACGAGATGGTATTTCGCTAAGTCAGGCGAAAAATATTCTTGCCGCACAGGCTAGTCGCGAACAGCGTCGGGCCTGTGCGGATGACATCATTGATAACAGTGGTACGCCTGAACAGGTGCTACCGCGCGTTGCTGAGCTTCACCAGCGCTATCTACGCCTGGCAGCAACCGGAAAGGATTAACATCATGAGCACAATTGTTCTGTTTGAACACCCTTTGAATGAGAAGATGCGCACCTGGCTGCGCGTCGAATATCTGATTGATCAGCTGCATGAAACGGTGCCGGTTAACGGTTCGGTATCAGCACTTGGCGTTTTCCGTATTCTTAGCGATTTACTGGATATTTTTGAGCGCGGAGATATGCGCACTGAATTGTTAAAAGAACTGGAGCGCCAGCAACAAAAATTACGCGCCTGGCTGGATGTGCCAGGCATTGATGAACTGCGCGTGAATGATCTGCGTCAGCAGCTGAAGCAATGCTCAAGCGAACTCATGGCGGCACCGCGCATGGGCCAACAGTTACGTGAAGATCGCCTGGTTGCTCTGGTACGTCAGCGTTTGAGCATTCCCGGCGGCTGCTGCAGTTTCGATCTACCCAGCCTGCACATCTGGCTGCATCAGGAGCAAGCGGTGCGAGATGTTCAGGTGAATGGCTGGCTGGCATCACTGAATCCGCTGCGTAATAGTTTGACGATGATCCTCGATTTGGTGCGCCAGTCTGGCATATTTCGTCATCAAACCAGCCTCAACGGTTTTTATCAGGATAACGCCGAAGGATCCGATTTACTGCGCCTGCAATTAACTCTGGAAGACGCGCTGTACCCACAGGTCTCGGGTCACAAAAGCCGTTATGCGATTCGTTTCCTGCCATTAGACAGCGAACGCGGAGAAGTACCAGCCCGACTGAATTTTGAATTAGCTTGTTGTTAGAGGAAGTTATGCCGGAAGAGATAATTACCGTACCTTGCCCCAATTGTCGTCGCGATGTGATTTGGGATGAGTTGAGCCCGTGGCGGCCATTCTGCAGCAAACGTTGCCAGCTGATTGATTTAGGTGAATGGGCAGCAGAAGAGAAACGTATTCCCAGCAGCGGTGACCAGATGGACAGCGATGACTGGAGCGAAGAACAGCAGTAAAAAGTAAGGGGCTTAGCGCCCCTTCACTTAAATCTCGCCAGCCACTAATCGGCTGATCAATTCATGGTTCGCAGGCGGAAATTCATCCGCGACCAAATCCTGCTGTTCGACCCAACGCTGTGGCTGACCTTCACGACCATAAGGTTCGCCGTTCCAGCCTTCAACCAGGAAGAAATGCAGCGTAACGCGCAGATCTTCATAACTGTGATCGGCCTGACCAATCGCGCTTGCCGACGTGACTTCAATACCGGTTTCTTCCATCAGCTCACGCTTGAGCGCCTGCTCGGCAGATTCATCTTGTTCAATTTTTCCGCCGGGAAACTCCCACTTATTCGCCATATAGGAGCTTGCCGCACGCTGGGCAAGGAAGATTTGACGTTCTGTATTGCGAATGATGCCCACCGCAACCTGCAGGTGTTTCATAAGCTGGATTCCGCTTTTTTAATAAAATGAGCGCTGAGTGTAAATCAGACATCGAGTGATGTTAACCTTTGAGCGGAAAGTGACGTCCCACGCCCTACAAAAGCCAGTGATTAAGACATGTCGTAAGGATCGCAACCGGGAATGTTGGGAATACTCGCAGCACTTTCTTCTGTTAAACCCGACTACCTATGGAATTCAAAGAAACAACGTTTCTGGCGCAAACTACGCCGGAACAATTACATGCCCTACGCCATCTGGTATTTCATGACATCCTGACGTTAGACAGCGCAAAGAACACCTTAACATGGTGGCCTGAACACAAAGTTATTTCGTTGAATGAAGCGCAAAAACGATTCTTCTCCTGTCTGTTGCTGCGGATTACCTCGAAGCGTCAGATTATTGCCACCGTTTGGAATGAGAGCTATCCGAGCATCAGCGATAACAATTACCATCAGCTACTGTTCCAAAGCCGGGCGCTGTTGAAGCGAGCTGGCTTACCGGATGGTTTGCTGGTCACGCTGCCGTATCATGGCGTGCGCCTAAACGAAGAGAAACTCATGGCGATAACACGCTAAATCGTCAGCAAAAAAAGGAGCCCGAAGGCTCCTTTTTTTATCAGGCCAGACGGCCGTGACACTGCTTGTATTTTTTGCCGGAACCACATGGGCAGAGATCATTACGGCCCACTTTACGCTCCCCGCCTTGTGCGGCTAACGCTTCGGCTGCTGCGGTGGCATCATCAACATGGCTCAGCTGCTGCTGTTGCGCTAAACGCTCCGCTTCTTCACGACGCTGCTGCTCCATCGCTTCCACTTCTTCTGGCATGCGCACCTGAACTTTGCTCAGGGTGCTAATCACTTCGTACTTCAGTGATTCAAGCATCGCCGCAAACATAGAGAAGGATTCACGCTTGTATTCCTGCTTCGGATCTTTCTGGGCATAACCGCGCAGGTGGATGCCCTGACGCAGGTAATCCATCGCTGCCAGATGCTCTTTCCACAACGAATCCAGCGTTTGCAGCATCACGCCTTTCTCAAAGTTGCGCATCATCTCTTCGCCAACCACTTCTTCTTTGGCAGCATAGCTTTCCGCGGCGTGGGTCATGATACGTTCGCGCAGCGTCTCTTCGTGAAGATCGGGCTCTTTATCCAACCACTCAGCAATAGGCAAGTTGAGATCGAAGTCGTTACGCAGACGCTCTTCCAGGCCGGCAACATCCCACATCTCTTCCAGTGACTGCGGCGGAATGTAGGTATCAATGGTAGTTTTGTAGACATCTTCACGGATGCTATTGATGGTTTCAGACACATCAGACACATCCAGCAGTTCGTTACGCTGGCTGTAGATGGCGCGACGCTGATCGTTGGCAACGTCATCGTATTCCAGCAGCTGTTTACGAATATCGAAGTTGCGGCTTTCCACTTTACGCTGCGCGTTGGCAATCGCTTTAGTCACCCATGGATGCTCGATTGCTTCGCCTGGCTTCATGCCCAGTTTACGCATCATGTTCGATACGCGATCTGAAGCGAAGATACGCATTAATGCATCTTCCATCGACAGGTAGAAGCGTGAAGAACCGGCATCACCCTGACGACCCGCACGACCACGCAGCTGGTTATCGATACGGCGAGATTCGTGACGCTCAGTACCAATAATGTGCAGACCGCCTGCAGCCAGCACCGCATCGTGACGCAGTTTCCACGCTTCTTTCATCGCCTGAATCTGCTCTTCGGTTGGCTCGTCCATTGCGGCGAGTTCAGCCTGCCAGCTCCCGCCCAGCACGATATCGGTACCACGACCGGCCATGTTGGTTGCGATAGTAACCGCTGCAGGTTGACCCGCCTGAGCAACGATATCCGCTTCGCTGGCATGGAATTTGGCATTCAGTACGCTGTGTTTAATGCCCGCGCGCGTCAGTTCATTGGAAACGACTTCAGATTTCTCAATCGAAATTGTACCCACTAACACCGGCTGCCCTTTAGCAGTGCAGGCACGGATGTCTTCGATAATGGCGTCAATCTTCTCTTTCTCGGTCATGTAGACCAGATCGGCCATATCTTTACGCACCATCGGACGGTTGGTTGGTACCACGATAGTATCGAGCTTATAGATGGAGCTGAATTCGAATGCTTCGGTATCCGCGGTACCGGTCATACCGGCCAGTTTCTCGTAGATACGGAAGTAGTTCTGGAAGGTAATGGAAGCCAGCGTCTGGTTTTCATTCTGGATTTCCACGCCTTCTTTCGCTTCAACCGCCTGATGCAGACCATCTGACCAGCGGCGACCTTGCATGGTACGGCCGGTGTGTTCATCAACGATGACCACTTCGCCATCTTTAACGATGTAATCAACATCGCGGGTGAAGAGTGCATGAGCACGCAGCGCCGCAGTAACGTGATGCATCAGCATGATGTTGGTCGGGGAGTAGAGTGACTCGCCCTCTACCATGATGTTTTGGCTAACCAGTAGCTCTTCAACTTTTACCAGGCCGCGCTCGCTCATGTGTGCCTGGCGCGCTTTTTCATCGACCCAGAAATCGCCTTCGCCCTGGAAGGTTTCAGAGTCTTCTTTTTCCTGACGCACCAGATGCGGGATGATCTTGTTAACTTTGGTATACAGCTCAGAGCTGTCTTCCGCCGGACCAGAGATGATCAGTGGCGTACGTGCTTCATCGATCAGGATTGAGTCGACTTCATCCACCAATGCGTAATGCAGCTTACGCTGCACGCGCTCTTCCGGACTGAACGCCATGTTGTCGCGCAGGTAGTCGAAGCCGTATTCGTTGTTGGTGCCGTAGGTGATGTCAGCGGCATAAGCTGCACGCTTAGCCACGGCTGGCATGTTTGGCAGGTTAATGCCGATGGTCAGGCCAAGGAATTCAAACAGTGCACGGTTATTTTCGGCATCACGCTGCGCCAGATAGTCATTGACGGTAACAACGTGCACGCCTTTGCCGCTCAGCGCGTTCAGGTAAGCGGGCAGAGTCGCGGTCAGGGTTTTACCTTCACCGGTGCGCATCTCTGCGATGCAACGTTCGTTGAGCACCATGCCGCCAATCAGCTGCACATCAAAGTGACGCATACCGAAGACGCGCTTACTTGCTTCACGTACGGTGGCAAAGGCCTCAGGAATCAGGCTCTCAAGGCTTTCGCCTTTTTTCAGGCGCTCGCGGAACAGGTCAGTTTTCGCTTTCAGTTCATCGTCAGAGAGCTTTACGAAATCCGGCTCCATCTTATTGATGACGTCGACGATTTTGCGCATACGGCGCAGAGTACGATCATTGCTGCTGCCGAATACTTTAGTTAATAATTTGATTAACATGATAAATTTTTCTCAATTCAGCCGTGATTTCACGGGCTGCAAAATCTGATTCAGGATGTGGAAAAAACGTTAGCAGTTAAGCAATGAAAGGCCCGGCGCGGATGCCATGAATAGCAGCTTGCCAATCAGCAGAGGAAAGGATTTGTGGTTCGTTGTGACGCAGGTTTTGTTGCGGCTCAACAACAGTCAGCGATTGCGCCGGAGAAGTCAGCAACGCCTGAAGCGAACCTATCAACGCCAGCTTTTGTGCCGCCAGCGGCACAGCTTGATCGGCTTCCGCCTGAGCGGGCGGCGTCATACTAAAGGAAAGGTGGCGAATAACGGTGCGAATCGCATGCTGGTGCCAGTAATCGACGTTGAAATTCGGTCGACGCGCGCTTTCCTGCAGACGAATCAGGTGATCAAAATGGACAACATTGCCGACAAACAGGCTGCTGATGGGCGAATCATTTGCTTTCGGCTCAGAACTTTGCGCACAGGCAGGCAAACCTAAACTGGCCGCCACCATCCCCAACAGGAGATGTGGCCAGAAATAGCGTCTGCCTAATTGTCGCCAGCGTGAGAAAATCCCGATCACAATCCGTCCACAATGCATTGAATAAAGTAATAAAGCGGTAGCAAAAATCTGCGTTACCCAGCTTATATGAGCGCCAGATGATAGCACTTATGTGGGGCTTCGACACCAGTGATTAAAGGGGCTTCGGCGGAATTCACGTTTTTTTGTACAGGGTTTCGCCAGTTGCTACAGCGAATTGAGATCGGCTTGGCATGAATAAAAATGAGGCAATAAAAAACGGCAGGTTCAACTGACCGGAGAGGGTGTCAGCGAAACCTGCCGTTTTATGTCTGACTTACGCCAGAACTAAATTTGGTGCTTTGAATGCCAGTGGCAGTTCAGCTTCATCTTCGAAGGTCGCCCATTCCCAGGCTTCCTGTTTAGCCAGAACCGCTTGCAGCAACTTGTTGTTCAACGCATGGCCCGATTTAAAGGCGGTAAACGCGCCAATTACATTATGACCGCACATGAACAGGTCGCCGATCGCATCGAGCATTTTATGACGAACAAATTCGTCTTCAAAGCGCAGACCGTCTTCGTTTAATACGCGGAAATCATCAAGGCCAATCGCACAATCTAAACTACCGCCCAGGCACAGGCCTTTAGACTGCAGATATTCGATTTCACGCATAAAGCCAAAGGTGCGCGCACGGCTGATTTGGCGAACAAAGTTCTCAGCCGAGAAGTTGAGCTGGTAACGCTGCGAGCTTGAGTCGATCGCTGGATGTTTGAAGTCGATAGTAAAGTCGAGTGAGAAACCGTTATACGGCTTGATCTCGGCCCACTTATCGCCATCTTCCACACGCACCGTTTGCTTAACGCGTACGAATTTCTTCGCGCTGCTTAGCTCTTCGATGCCAGCGTCCATCAGCAAATAGACAAAAGGCGCGGCACTGCCATCCATGATCGGGATTTCCGGTGCATCAACTTCAACAATAATGTTGTCGATGCCCAAGCCCGCCAATGCGGCGTTCAGGTGTTCAACGGTTGAAATACGCACGCCTTCATCGTTCACCAGGCAAGTACTCAGCATGGTGTCGCGCACATATTTTGCATCAGCCGGGAAATCTACCGGTGGATTCAAGTCAGTGCGACGATAGATGACCCCGGTGTTAGCCGACGCAGGGCGTAACGTCAGTGTGACTTTCTTGCCGGTATGTAAACCGACACCAGTCGCCTGAACAATACGTTTTAATGTCCTTTGTTTGATCATCGCTTTATCTCGCAATATTACCTGTCCGACCGCCAGTATAAATTACCAGCGGGCGAATACTTTAGCACAAAGAGCGGAGAATCCCAATTCTCGGGATATTCTTAATCAGCTTGCTTACGCAAGAAGGCTGGAATATCAAGGTAATCGGGTTCTTTGCTGGATGCCGCCGGTTGGTCATTCACCACTTTCGCAGCCGGCTTCTGCTCCTGCGGCAGCGGCGCCATGCCGTGCTGCTGGTAGCGATGATCCATCACTGGCTGAGTGGCCGGCTTGTTGGTCACCAGCGTGATTTCCGGACGCTTATCCATGCCGATGCCGGTTGCAACTACGGTCACACGCAGTTCGTCGTTCATCTCTGGATCCAGAGAAGTACCGATAACCACGGTTGCGTTGTCAGAAGCGAAGGCGCGGATGGTGTTACCCACGGTTTCAAACTCATCAAGACGCAGGTCGAAGCCCGCAGTAATGTTGACCAGCACGCCGCGCGCGCCAGACAGATCGATGTCTTCCAACAGCGGAGAAGAGATAGCCATTTCTGCCGCTTCTTCCGCACGATCTTCACCACATGCCACGCCTGAACCCATCATGGCGTAACCCATTTCTGACATCACGGTACGCACGTCCGCAAAGTCAACGTTCATCAGGCCAGGACGGGTAATCAGTTCAGCGATACCCTGTACAGCGCCTTTCAATACGTCGTTGGCTGCGCCGAACGCATCCAACAGAGAAATACCGCGACCCAGAACTTTCAGCAGCTTGTCGTTTGGAATAGTAATCAGTGAATCGACATGCTTAGACAGTTCAGCGATACCTTGCTCAGCAAAAGCCATACGCTTTTTGCCTTCAAAGTTGAACGGTTTAGTTACCACCGCAACGGTCAGGATACCCAAATCTTTTGCCACTTCAGCCACAACTGGCGCTGCACCAGTACCGGTACCGCCGCCCATGCCAGCTGCGATGAACACCATGTCTGCACCATCCAGCGCAGCACGCAGTGCTTCGCGATCCTCTTCTGCAGAGTTACGGCCCACTTCTGGGTTCGCACCTGCACCAAGACCTTTGGTGATATTGGTCCCGATCTGGATCGTCTGGCCGACCGCTGTCTTACGCAACGCTTGCGCGTCGGTGTTCACAGCGAAGAATTCCACACCTTCGATACGCTCGCGTACCATGTGCTCTACGGCGTTGCCACCGCCACCGCCGACGCCGATGACTTTAATCACCGCGTCATTGGTTAATTCCATAGGTTCAAACATGATTTCTCTCCGTTATGTGCCTGTCGCCTGGAGATCATAAACATTGCCAGCATGATCTCCTTTTTCAAAAATTAAAACTCTTTCTTCAGCCAGCTGTTGATTCGCTTGAACCAGTTGCCCACTGAAGCACGTTTTTCCGTTTCTGCATCACCGTTCATGTGTGACTCTTTGCCGTAATGCAGCAGGCCAACCGCCGTAGAGTAATACGGCTCCTGCGCATAGTCCGTCAGGCCGGTGATGTTAAGCGGCTGTCCGATGCGCACTTGCGTGTGGAACACGCGCTGTGCGCAGGCTGCCAAACCTTCAATCTGCGCCGCACCACCGGTCAGCACGATACCGGCCGCCAGATGATGTTTCACGCCTTGCTGGCGCAGCTGCTCCTGTAATTGCAGAATCTCGTCGTTGACCAGATTCAACAGTTCGGTGTAACGCGGCTCGATGACTTCAGCCAGCGTTTGACGCTGCAGGCTACGTGGTGGACGTCCACCTACGCTCGGCACTTCAACATTTTCGTCTTTGCCGACAATCGAGCCCAATGCACAACCGTGACGCACTTTAATTGCTTCTGCGTCGGTCGGCGGTGTACCAAAAGCGTAAGCGATATCGCTGGTTACCACATTCCCGGCATACGGGATCACTTTGGTGTGACGCAGTGCACCGCCAGTATAGACAGCGATATCCATTGTACCGCCACCGATATCAACAACACAGACGCCCAGCTCACGTTCATCTTCCGTCAGTACGGAGAAACTGGATGCCAACCCGGCAAAAATCAGTTGGTCAACTTTCAGGCCGCAACGTTCAACGGCTTTGACAATATTTTTTGCCATATCGTTGTGGCAAGTGATCAAATGTACTTTCGCCTGCATACGTACGCCAGAAAGTCCCACTGGATTCTTAATGCCTTCCTGATAATCGATGGCATATTCCTGCGGGATAACATGCAGAATACGATGCTCATCGCGTACGCGAACGGATTTCGCCGTATGCACCACGTTCTCTACATCATCCTGAGTCACTTCCTCTTCCGAAATCGGAACCATCCCGATTTCGTTCTGGCAACTGATATGTTTGCCCGATAAAGCAAGGTAGACCGAGGAAATCTGGCAGTCCGCCATCAATTCAGCCTGATCGATGGCGCGCTGTACGCATTTCACCACCGATTCCAGATCGTTTACGCCGCCTTTATCCATGCCGCGAGACGGGCAACTGCCCACCCCAATAATATTGACCATACCATCGGGCAGAATTTCCCCAACCAGGGCGGACACCTTCGCGGTGCCAATTTCGAGTCCTACTACCAGTTTTCTGTCCGTTGCCTTGATCATTGTGGTTTAGCCTGTGCCTGGTTCTGTTGCTGATTACTGTCCTGTGGCTCTATCGGTGCAGCGGCCCAACCGACTGCGGCGCCCGAATCGTAGCGCAAATCAACGTACGTGATGCGCTGGTTCTGACTCTGGCCCTGCTGCTGCAAATCCGGATAAAGCTCAATAAAACGGTTCAGACGCTTCATGGTATCGCTACGACCTAGTTCGATGCGCACATCGTCACTGGTCACTAATTGCCACGAGCGCCGCGCCGTCATCGACGCGACCTTCAGGGTAAACTTGTTAGCCTTTAATACATCACTCATGGTGTGATAGCCGGCTAACACCTCGTTTTCACTGCCTTCCGGACCGTACAGCATCGGCAACGTTTCTTTGCCAACGTGACTGGCCGGAACGCTGAAGGAGACGCCAGCGGCGTCCACCATATGTGAGTCATTCCAGCGTGCAACCGGAACATACTCCACCAGATTTATCTTCAGCTCATCAGGCCACTGCTTGCGCACACTGACCTGCTTAATCCAGGGTAAACGCTCAATCTGCTGCTGGATGATATCCACGTTCTGCGACATGAAGGTTCCCGGCGCGCCAAGCGATAAAATGGCCTGACGAATATCATCATGCGTGGTGTAGTGGGTTTGCCCGGTCACCACCAGCTTCGATAACGGCAAGCGTGACGCGTCATTCATCCACTTCAGCACCACGAGGCCACCCGCCACCATAATGCCCAACACAATCAACAGGAACACCATGCCAAACAGTCGCGCACCGTTGCTGCGCCCGGAGCGTGTCCGCTCCTGAGGTTCGCGATTGCGTACTCGTATCGCTGCCTGAGACATATCAGTCAGCCAGCTCCAGAATACGCGCCACCAGCTGCGGGAAGCTGTATCCCGCTTGCTTCGCGGCCATCGGCACTAAACTGTGGCTGGTCATGCCGGGCGAAGTATTCACTTCCAGCAGCTGGAAGTTGCCCTCACCGTCAGCCATCACGTCCACGCGACCCCAGCCGCTGCAACCCAATGCGCGCCAGGCTGACCACACCAACGTCTGCAATTCTGCTTCCTGCTCGGCGCTTAATCCGCTCGGGCAGAAGTATTCAGTATCGTCAGAAATGTATTTAGCTTCATAGTCATAGAACTCGCTGGCGGTTTTAATTCTGATAGAAGGCAGAATTTGCTCACCCACGATGCCCACGGTGTATTCCGCGCCGCTCAGAAAAGCTTCGATCAGCACGTCATCATCATGACGAAAGGCTTCTTCAAGCGCTGCGGGTAATGCATCCGCATGGTTCACGCGGCTGATACCGACGCTAGAACCTTCGCAGCTTGGCTTGACAAATAGCGGTAAACCCAGCGCCTCAATGGCTTTGGTAGTATCCGCGTTTAAACCTTGTTCATGCTGCTGACGCGTCAGCCAAACAAATTTGCCTGAGGGTAATCCCCTGCCCTGCCACAGCAATTTGCTGCGCAGCTTATCCATGGTGATGGCGGAAGCCATCACACCGCTGCCGGTATAGGGCAGTTGCAGAAACTCCAGCACCGCTTGCAGCGTGCCGTCTTCACCACCACGACCGTGCAAAGCAATAAACGCTTTAGCGAAACCTTGCTGTTTCAGGTCAAGCACCGACACATCACGCGTATCGACTGCATGCGCACCAATGCCCATTTCACGCAGTCCGGCCAGCACTGCCGCACCGGACATCAGCGACACATCACGCTCGGCCGAGGTGCCGCCCATCAATACTGCAACCTTCTCAGTCATGGCGCGCCTCCGACTTAACGGCAGGCTGTAATTCGTTTTCGGCCAGCTTGCGGGCAATCTTGCCGATGTTGCCTGCACCCTGCACGATCACCAGATCGTCGCCCGACAGCAACGGTGCCAGCGCATCTGGCAGCGCGTCATGCTCAGAGACCAGAATCGGATCAACTTTGCCACGGTTACGAATCGCGCGGCACAGCGAGCGGCTATCAGCGCCGGGAATCGCCGCTTCACCCGCCGGATAGACATCCAGCATCAGCAACACATCCACCTGCGACAGCACATTAGCGAAATCATCAAACAGGTCACGCGTACGCGTGTAGCGATGTGGCTGGAACACCATCACTAGCTTCTTGTCAGGCCAGCCCGCACGTGCGGCTTTGATGGTGACATCCACTTCGGTGGGATGGTGGCCGTAATCGTCGACCAGCATCGCACTGCCTGGATTACCGTTGACGGCGGCGGTATCGAACTCGCCCAGCACGTCAAAGCGGCGTCCGGTGCCCTGGAAGCTCTCCAGCGCGGCCAGAATCGCGTTATCTTCAATCCCCTCTTCGCTGGCAACAGCTACCGCGGCGGCCGCGTTCAGCGCGTTATGACGGCCCGGCGCATTCAGCGTTACTTTCAGCACCGGCTTATCCTGACGAATAATGGTGAAGTGGCCTTGTGCGCCACGCTGCTCGTAATTCTCGATACGCACATCTGCGTCATCGCTGAAGCCGTAGGTGGTTACCTGGCGGCCTACGCGCGGGATCAGGTCACGAATCACTGCATCATCCACGCACATCACCGCGCGTCCGTAGAATGGCAGGTTGTGCAGGAAATTAATGAACGTCTGCTTCAGGTTCTCGAAATCGCCCTGATACGTGTCCATGTGATCCGCTTCGATGTTGGTGACAATTGCCACCATCGGTTGCAGATGCAGGAAGGACGCATCACTTTCATCTGCTTCAGCAATCAGATAACGGCTGCTGCCCAGGCGCGCATGCGTGCCTGCGGCTTTAACCAAGCCACCGTTAACGAAGGTGGGATCCAGTCCGCCTTCCGCGTAAATGCTGGTCACCATCGCGGTGGTGGTGGTTTTACCGTGCGTGCCCGCAACCGCAATGCCATGACGGAAACGCATCAGTTCAGCCAACATCTCAGCGCGACGAATCACGGGAATACGCTGCTCACGAGCGGCAACCAGTTCAGGATTATCCTGCGCTACAGCCGTCGACACCACGACAACGCTGGCATCGGTGACGTTTTCCGGACGATGGTTGAAATAAATCGTCGCACCCAGCGCAGCCAGATGCTGTGTCACCGCGTTCGGCGCCAAATCAGAACCGCTGATGTGATAGCCTTCGTTCGCCAACACCTCGGCAATACCGCCCATGCCAGCACCACCGATGCCGACAAAGTGAATGTGCCGGACGCGACGCATCTCGGGCACAATAGAACGCAGTTTTGCCAATTGTTGTGTATTCATCTGTTTCAATTACCTGTTTTTCCCGTTTGTACCTGCTAAAAGGTACGGGCCAAATCAACTGGCCGATTAATTTACTTCGCGACGCGCGCCACTTCATTTGCAACCCGCTCGGTTGCATCGGGAATCGCGACCTGACGGGCTTTTTCTGCCATCGCCAACAATGTGGTGCGATCCCAGTGACGCAGCGTGTCCGCTACCACAGCCGCGGTGAACTGCGGCTGCTCGAAAATTTTGGCTGCGCCCGCTTTTTCCAGCGGCAACGCGTTCCAGTACTGCTGACGATCTTTGTGCTGAAACGGTACGAAGATTGCCGGTAAACCTGCGGCCGCCACTTCACTTACCGTCAATGCGCCCGAACGGCACACTACGACATCGGCCCAGGCGTAAGCTTCGGCCATGTCATCGATAAATTCGGTGACTTTGTGCTGCGGCTGGCCCGCTGCGCGGTAAGCCTGCTGCACGGTTTCCAGTCCGCCTTTACCGGTTTGATGCCAAACCGTAATGGCATCGCCCAACGCTGCGGCCACTTGCGGCACGGTCTGGTTGAGGATGCGCGCGCCCTGGCTGCCGCCAACCACCAGCACGCGAATCGGGCCGAAACGTGCACTTAGACGCTCTGCCGGTAACGGCAGCGCTAACACATCGGTACGCACCGGATTGCCAACCACTTCAGCATTCGGAAACGCCCCCGGAAACGCCTGCATCACTTTGGTGGCGATCTTAGCCAGCCACTTGTTGGTCAGTCCGGCAATGCCGTTCTGCTCATGCAGCACCACTGGAATACCGCAGCTCCACGCCGCTAAGCCGCCAGGGCCCGAAACGTAGCCACCCATTCCCAGCACCACATCCGGCTGCCAGCTCTTCATGATGCGACGCGCCTGGCGCCATGCATTGAAGATGCGTACCGGTGCCAGCAACTGCGCTTTTACACCTTTACCGCGTAAGCCGCTGATGCGGATAAAATCAATTTCAATGCCGTGTTTCGGCACCAAATCCGCTTCCATTCGGTCAGCGGTTCCCAGCCAGCGCACCTGCCAGCCTTGTTCCATCAGGTGATGGGCAACGGCCAGACCGGGGAACACATGTCCGCCAGTACCGCCTGCCATGACCATCAACCGTTTGCCACTCATCGTGCACCTCGGGTAAACGCCTGCGCTTTTGCCAGACGCGTTTCATAATCTATGCGTAATAAAAACACGATGGCGGTCGACATGATGATCAGACTCGAACCACCGTAACTGATCAGCGGCAGCGTCAGACCTTTCGTCGGCAGCATGCCAGCAGCTGCACCCACGTTAACCAGCGCCTGGAAGCTAAACCACACGCCAATTGAGCAAGCGAGGAAGCCTGAGAAGCGCTGATCGATCTCCAGAGCACGGCGACCAATCGACATCGCGCGAAAAGCGACGAAGAATACCATCAACAGCGCTAAAACCACACCGACATAACCCAACTCTTCACCGATGATGGAGAAGATGAAGTCAGTATGTGCTTCCGGCAGATATTCCAGTTTCTGCACCGAGTTGCCTAAGCCCTGCCCCCAGAACTCACCGCGCCCAAACGCCATCAACGATTGCGTCAGCTGGTAGCCGCTGCCGAAGGGATCTTCCCACGGGTTCCAGAAGGAGGTCACACGGCGCATACGGTACGGTTCGGCAATGATCAGCAGCACCACGGCGAAAATGCCGGAGCCGATGATCGCCAGGAACTGCCACATTTTCGCCCCGGCGAGGAACAGCATCGCCAGCGTGGTAACAAACAGCACAACGACGGTACCGAGATCCGGCTGCGCCAGCAGTAGCACGGCCAGCACCACCATCACGCCCATCGGCTTACAGAAGCCCCAGAAGTTGTTACGCACCTCTTCGACTTTGCGCACCAGGTAACTGGCGAGATAGCAAAACAGCGTCAACTTCGAAAGCTCGGCTGGCTGAATACGCAGCGGGCCAAGGGCAATCCAGCGCGATGCACCATTCACCGAGCTACCGACGACCAGGACGATCAGCAGCATCACCACGGAAACCATCAGCATCACGTTGCTGTAGCGCTGCCAGAAATCCATCGGGATGCGCAAGGTCACCAGCGCCATACCAAACGCCAAAGCGATATAGAATGCATCACGCTTGGCAAAGTAGAACGGATCTTCGTTCAGACGTTGACCAACCGGCATCGACGCCGACGTCACCATCACAAAACCAATCAGCGCCAGCCCAAAGGTCAGCCACAGCAGCGTGCGATCGTACAGCACCACCGGCGCATCATCACTGTCGCGCGCGCCCATCACCCACTCACGCAGGCGCAACGACAGATAGTTGGCGATACCGGCTCCAGGAATGCGCATCAGCTCAACTCCTTCGCCAGTTGCGCGAACTGATCGCCGCGCTGTTCAAAATTACGGAACTGGTCAAGGCTGGCGCAGGCCGGTGATAACAGCACCATATCGCCGGCTTTAACCTGGGCGGCAATCTGCGTCATCGCCTGCTGCATGGTTTCAGTGCGCGTGGCGATCTCCGGACGCAATGCCGCTAACGCATCACCATCTCGACCAAAACAGAACAGCTTCACGTTGTCGCCCTGCAGATAGCGCGCCAGCGGGCTGAAATCAGCCGACTTGCCGTCGCCGCCCAGCAGCAGCCACAAGGTACCTTTCACCTGCAAGCCATTCAGCGCCGCTTCGGTGCTGCCAACATTGGTGGCTTTGGAATCGTTAATCCAGCGCACACCGTGGGCTTCATGCACCAGCTGGAAGCGGTGCGCCAGGCCGGTAAAGGTGGTTAACGCTTTCAGGCTGGAAGCACGCGGGATGTTCACCGCGTCGGCTAATGCCAGCGCTGCCAGCGCGTTGGTGTAATTGTGTTGACCTACCAGCGTCATCTCATCGGTGTTCAGGACTTTCTCGCCCTTTACCCGCAGCCAGGTGCTGCCCTGCTGCTGATTGAGATGATAATCGCCGAGGTTGATACCGAAGCTTACGCAGCGCTGATCAACACCGCGCACCGGCATGGTCATGCCATCGTCAGCATTCACTATGCAGATGCTGGCGTTTTCGTAAACGCGCAGCTTGGCGGCACGATACTGCTGCATGCCGAGCGGGTAGCGATCCATATGATCCTCGGTGAGATTGAGGATCGTCGCCGCCGCCGCCTTCAGGCTGTGGGTGGTTTCCAGCTGGAAGCTGGAGAGTTCGAGTACATAAAGCTGTGCTGGCGATTTCAACAGCGTCAGCGCCGGCAAACCGATGTTGCCGCCCACGCCCACCTGCCAACCTGCAGCACGTGCCATTTCGCCTACCAGCGTCGTCACGGTGCTTTTGCCGTTCGAACCGGTGATTGCCACAATCGGAGCCTGCGCTTCACGGCAGAACAGCTCAATATCGCCGATGATTTCAATTCCGGCATCGGCGGCTTCGCTTAATGCAGGATGCGCCAGCGCGATCCCGGGGCTGGCGATAATCAGATCGGAGGCCAGAAGCCAGTCGCTATTTATACCGCCAACATAGCGCTCCACCGAAGCTGGCAGTTTGTCCAGCCCCGGCGGCGAGACACGGGTATCCATCACGCGTGGCGTTACGCCTTGCGCGAGGAAGAAATCAACACAGGAGAGGCCAGTAATGCCTAATCCAATGATGACGACTTTTCTGCCCCGATAGTCAGCCATGATTAACGTACCTTCAGCGTTGCCAGGCCAATCAGCACCAGCATCAGCGAAATAATCCAGAAGCGCACGATGACGCGCGGCTCCGGCCAGCCTTTCAATTCATAGTGATGGTGAATCGGTGCCATGCGGAAAATGCGTTGACCGCGCAGCTTGAACGATCCCACCTGCAGAATCACCGACAGCGTTTCGACCACAAACACGCCGCCCATGATTAACAGCAAGAATTCCTGACGCAGCAGCACGGCGATAGTGCCGAGCGCACCACCCAGCGCCAATGAGCCGACATCGCCCATGAACACTTGCGCTGGATAGGTGTTGAACCACAAAAATCCGAGTCCGGCTCCGACAATCGCGGTGCAGACAATCACTAATTCGCCCGCGTGCCGTAAATAAGGAATGTGCAAATATTCGGCAAACTTAACGTTACCGGTCGCCCACGCCACCAGCGCAAAGCCTGCGGCCACGAACACCGTTGGCATAATGGCTAAGCCATCAAGACCATCCGTTAAGTTAACCGCGTTGCCGGTACCGACAATCACGAAGTAGGCCAGCACCACGTAGAACAGGCCCAGCTGCGGCATCACGTCTTTAAAGAACGGCACCACCAGCTGCGTTGCAGGCGTATCTTTACCGGCGATAAACAGCGCGAACGCAACCGCCAGCGAAATCACTGACATCCAGAAATATTTCCAGCGCGCGATCAGGCCTTTGGTGTCTTTGCGCACCACCTTACGATAGTCATCCACAAAGCCGATGATGCCAAAACCGACCAGCACCACCAGTACGCACCAGACATATGGATTAGACGGATAGGCCCACATCAGCACCGAAATGGTGATTGAGGTGAGGATCATCACGCCGCCCATGGTTGGCGTGCCGCGTTTGCTGAAGTGTGACTCTGGACCGTCGTTACGCACCACCTGACCGATCTGCAGCTTCTGCAGCCAGGCAATCAGGCGCGGGCCCATCCACAGAGAAATGAACAAGGCGGTCAGCAGGCTGACAATGGCGCGAAACGTCAGATACGAGAAGACGTTAAAGCCGGAATAAAATGCGACCAGATGTTCGGCCAGCCAGACTAGCATGTTCCTTTCTCCTGTAAGCTCTGTACTACCTGCTCCATGGCGGCACTACGTGAACCTTTAACCAAAATAGTGATGTCCTGATGTTCGGACAGCAATGTGCGTAAACGTTCAGTTAGCGCGGTTTTTGTGGCGAAATGCTCGCCTTTACCGCTGTTTTCGCCAATCAGCTGGCTCAGAGTCCCAATGCTCAGCACGCGATCGATACCTGCCGCTTTGGCCGCATCGCCGACCTGGCGATGACACAGTTCGGCTTCATCACCCAATTCAGCCATATCGCCCACTACCATCACGCGGTAGCCCGGCATATCGCCTAGCACCTGTGCGGCGGCAGTCATAGAACCGACATTGGCGTTGTAGCTGTCATCCAGCAGCAGTTGATTGGCCGCCAGTCGAATCGGGAACAGTCGACCAGGAACAGCCTGCAAGGTTTTAAGGCCAGCTTGAATCGCCGACAGCGGCGCATCTACTGACAATGCCAACGCTGCAGCGGCTAACGCATTCGAGATGTTATGACGGCCCGGCAGCGGCAGCTCCACGGCGATATCACCGCGTGGCGTATGTAGCGTGAACAGCGTGGCATCGGCTCGCAGCACGATTTCGCTGGCGCGGAACTCTGCATCAGCCATCGGCCGCGGCGAGAAGCGCCACAAGGTTTTATCTGCAAACTGTGATTGCCAGTTGGCCAGATCGTTGCTGTCAGCGTTGACGATGGCGGTACCGTGTACCGGCAAGCCGCCAAAAATTTCGCCTTTGGCTTTCGCCACACCCGCCAGCGAGCCAAAGCCTTCCAGATGGGCAGCAGCAAGGTTATTCACCAGCGCAGTTTCCGGACGCACCAGATCGGTGGTGTAGGCAATTTCACCCTGATGGTTGGCACCTAACTCGATCACCGCGTAAGCATGCTCTTTGGTGAGACGCAACAGCGTCATCGGTACACCGAAGTCGTTGTTCAGGTTGCCGGCCGTGTAAAGCGTTTCGCCACACTGACGCAAAATCGCGGCGGTCATCTCTTTGACCGAGGTTTTGCCGGATGAACCGGTCAGCGCAACCACGCGAGCGTTCGCCTGTTGGCGTACCCACGCGGCGAGTTGCCCAAAAGCAATCCGCGTATCAGCCACAACCACCTGCGGTACAGAAACCGGCAGCAGCTTACTGACCAGCAGCGCCTGCGCACCGTTGGCAATGGCATCGTTAGCAAAATCGTGAGCATCAAAACGTTCACCCACCAGCGCCACAAACAGGCTGCCGGCGGTGACTTTGCGGGTATCGGTGGTGACATCGGCAAGGGTTAAATCCGCGCCGTGCAGTTGACCGCCGCTGATTTCGGCCAGCGTATTGAGAGAAACGGGAATCATGCCATCACCCCCAACAAACGGGCGACGGTGTCGCGATCGGAGTAATCCAAACGGCGGTTGCCAATGATTTGATAATCTTCGTGGCCTTTTCCGGCCACCAACACGATGTCATCGGCGCCGGCTTGCATCACGGCGTTGGTGACCGCCTGCGCACGACCGGAAACCACGCGTGCGCGGCCCGGATCGAGCAAGCCGGTGAGAATGTCATTCACAATCGCCATCGGCTCTTCGCTGCGCGGATTATCGTCGGTGATCACGACGATGTCGGAGAATTGCTCAGCAATCGCGCCCATCAGCGGACGTTTGCCTTTGTCACGATCGCCACCGCAGCCAAACACGCACCACAGCTGGCCTTTACAATGCAGACGCGCCGCTTCCAGCGCTTTTTCCAGTGCATCAGGCGTGTGAGCGTAATCGACAACCACCGTAGGTTTGTCTGGCGCAGTGAATACTTCCATGCGACCACACACCGGCTGCAGCTGCGGTGCAGTGGCAACCAGCGCATCAAGCGGGTAATCCAGCGCCAGCAGCGTACCCAGCGCCAGCAACAGGTTGCTCACGTTAAAAGCGCCCATCAGGCGGCTATCAAACTCGCCGTTGCCCCAGCTGGAGCTGAACTGAATATGCGCACCGCCGTCGTGATAATCCACCGCCGTAGCTTTCAGCCAGCGGCCATGACAGCCCGATTGCAGATTGTCTTCCATGGTGACCGCTACCGCATCCGGCAATTTTGCCAGCCAGCGACGTCCCACGTCATCATCAGCATTGATGATGGCTTCAGCGACCTGATGCTCAGAGAACAGTAACCATTTAGCGGATTCATAACTCTCCATATCACCGTGATAATCGAGGTGATCGCGGCTCAGGTTAGTAAATACCGCGGCCGCAAACGGCAAGGCGGCAACGCGATGCTGCACCAAACCGTGTGAGGAGACTTCCATTGCCGTCAGGGTTGCGCCCTGCCCGACTAAATCATTCAGCACATGCTGCACATCCACCGCAGAACCGGTGGTGTTTTCGGTTGCCACCAGTTGACCGTAAAGGCCATTGCCTACCGTGCCCATCACTGCGCCGGTTTCACCGAGCAGATTGGCCCACTGCGCCATCAGTTGCGTGGTGGTGGTTTTGCCGTTAGTGCCAGTAACACCAATCAATTTCAGTTTGCTTGCAGGCTGCTGATAAAAGCGTCCGGCCAGTGCAGAGAGACGCTGCTGCAACTGCGCCAGATAGATAACCGGGACGCCATGCATCTCGCGGATATCTCCATCGCTGGCTTCGCCTTCGGCTTCGGCAATCACTGCCGCTACGCCTTGTGCAATAGCCTGCGGAATAAAACGACGTCCATCAGCATGATGGCCCGCCACGGCGATAAACAGATCGCCAGAAGCCGCCGCGCGGCTATCTAGTGTCATGTCACGGAGTGGACGCGCCGGCGCACCCGGCACCCACGGGGCCAGTAAGTCGCGCAGGTTACGATCTGTCACTTGATTCCTCACTTCTATTCTTCACCAACTCGTTCTTATCAACTGTTGGCAGCGCATCAGGTTCGATATTCATGGTACGCAATACGCCGCCCATGATGGCGCCAAACACCGGTGCTGAAACCGCACCACCATAATATTTACCGGCCTGGGGATCGTTGATCACCACCACCAGCGCAAAACGAGGACGGCTGGCAGGCGCAACGCCTGCGGTATAAGCAATGTATTTGTTGACGTAACGTCCATCCGGTCCAACTTTCTTAGCGGTACCGGTTTTGATGGCAATGCGATAGCCCTTGATGGCGGCTTTAACCCCACCACCGCCAGGCAACGCAACGCTTTCCATCATGTGCATCACCGTTTTCACCAGGTCTTCCTGGAAAACGCGTTCACCCGCCACTGGCGGGTCAACTTTGGTGATCGACAGCGGGCGATTGATGCCGTAGCTGCCAATGGTTGCGTAGACTCGCGCTAACTGTAACGGCGTTACCATTAGCCCGTAGCCGAAAGAGAAGGTGGCCCTCTCTATGTCAGACCACCGTTGTTTTTGAGGGTATAAGCCACTACTTTCCCCGACCAGCCCCAAATTGGTCGGTTTACCCAGTCCAAAGCGCGCGTAAGTATCTACAAGTGCTGAGGAGGGCATCGCTAACGCCAAACGTGAAACCCCGACGTTACTCGACTTCTGTAAAACCCCGGTAAGGGTCAATTCGTTGTAGCGCGCCACGTCTTTGATCTCATGACCATTGACGCGGTACGGCACGGTATTCAGTACGCTGTTCTCTTTCACCACACCGCGCTGCAAAGCCGTCATCACCACCATCGGTTTCACGGTGGAACCTGGCTCGAAGATGTCGGTAATAGCGCGATTACGCATCACGTCTTTCGGCGTGTTGCTGAGATTATTCGGGTTGTAAGCGGGGCTGTTCGCCATCGCCAGCACTTCGCCGGTGTTTACATCCACCAGCACCGCGGTGCCTGATTCGGCTTTGTTGAACGCCACGGCATTATTCAGTTCGCGGTACACCAGCGCCTGCAGACGTTCATCAATGCTTAGCGTCAGGTTGTGCGCGGCGCGGCTATCTACCGAGGAGATATCTTCAATGACGCGGCCGTTGCGGTCTTTACGCACCGTACGTTCACCCGGTGCGCCGGTCAGCCATTTATCGAAGCTTTTTTCGATGCCTTCAATGCCCTGGCCATCAATGTTGGTGAAACCAATCAGGTGCGCGGTCACCTGGCCCGCCGGATAGTAGCGGCGCGACTCTTCACGCAGATAGATGCCCGGCAGCTTAAGCTTTTTCACATACTCGCCAATCGCTGGATTCACCTGACGCGCCAGATAGACAAAGCGCCCTTTCGGGTTGGCATTGATACGTGCAGCAAGCTGATCGAGCGGAATCGATAACGCATCCGACAGCGCTTTCCAGCGACTATCCAGCGAGACGCCGCCGTGTTCGGTCAGCTCTTTCGGATCGGCCCAGATCGCATTCACCGGCACGCTCACCGCCAGCGGACGACCGGCACGATCGCTGATCATACCGCGCGCGGTTGGCACCGATTGCACGCGCAGCGAACGCAAATCGCCCTCTTTCACCAGCTTGTCAGGGTTGATCACCTGCAGCCACGCTACGCGCGACAGCAGTCCGCCCAGCGCCAGTAAAATGCACCCGCACAGTAACGCAAAGCGCCAGCTTACAAAGCTGGCCTTATCTTCTTGTTTTTTTAACTTCAGCGTTTTGCCTGCGCCACTCATTGAGTTCTGCGATTCCTTATTTCTGCACCACAATATTTTCCTGCGAAGGATCAACATGCTGCATTTGCAGTTTATCGGTTGCTATCCGCTCTACACGGCTGTGATCGCCCAGTGCGTTCTCTTCAAGAATCAGGTTGCGCCATTCGATATCGAGCGCATCACGCTCCAGCACCAGCTGTTCACGCTGCGCCGTTAACAGGCGCGTCTTATGCGTGGTGGTCACGACCATTACCGAGGACACCAACACCGCGATCAACAGCAACAGCGGAATCTTGCCAAATCGCAGCAAGTCCCCACCAATGACACCGGGTAAGCTGTGGCGCTCGTTGCCAATCATGAGGCCGTTCGCTCCGCGATACGCAATACCGAACTGCGCGCACGTGGATTTTCGTTCACTTCGGCTTCGCCAGGAATCAATTTGCCCAGCGTTTTCAGCTCACGACCGCCTAAGGCTTTAAGCTGCGACTCCGTCATCGGAATGCCTGCTGGTACCTGAGGACCGCGGCTCTGATCGCGCATAAAACGCTTCACTAAGCGATCTTCCAGTGAGTGGAAGCTGATGATCGACAACCTGCCGCCTGGCGCAAGAACCGACAAGGCCCCTTTCAGCGCGGTATCGATCTCTTCCAGCTCACTGTTGATCCAGATACGAATCGCCTGGAAAGTACGCGTTGCCGGGTGCTTAAATTTGTCTTTGACGGGCATTGCGGCGGCAATCACCGTCGCCAGCTCTTTGGTGCGTGTCATCGGCTGGTCGCGGTTACGCTCTACGATGGCGCGCGCAATCCGTTTACCGAAACGCTCTTCACCGTAGGTCTTGATCACGAAAGCGATATCCGCCTCCTCTGCGC
The DNA here is from genome assembly GCF_002858935.1 of Pantoea endophytica. GTDB lineage: Bacteria > Pseudomonadota > Gammaproteobacteria > Enterobacterales > Enterobacteriaceae > Pantoea > Pantoea leporis. Next base: position 135,820 of record NZ_PJRT01000009.1, read on the forward strand.
TCATCAGCCATTCGGCGGCCGATTGCCCGCGTGTTGGATCCATACGCATATCCAGTGGCCCATCACGCATAAAGGAGAAGCCACGTTCGGCATCATCCAGTTGCGGAGAAGAGACGCCCAGATCGAGCAGAACGCCATCTATCTTGCCGGTCAGCCCGCGCTCTTCAACGTATTCTGCCAAAGCCGAAAACGGCCCGTGGACGATCGAGAAGCGCGGATCGTTTATCTCAGCGGCTGCGGCTATCGCTTGCGGATCGCGATCAATCGCTATCAGTTGCCCTTTCTCACCAAGCTGCGAAAGGATTAAGCGCGAGTGACCGCCGCGACCAAAAGTGCCATCAATATAAATGCCGTCTTCCCTGATATTGAGGCCGTTTACCGCCTCATCCAGCAGCACTGTGGTGTGTTTGAAATTTTCCTGCATAGCTATAGCGACAAGTCCTGCAACCGCTCAGATAAAGGCTCCTGAGCCGACTGTTCTGTGTCAATATCATCCTTAACTTGTTGATACCAGGTCTGTTCATCCCACAGCTCAAACTTATTGAACTGTCCAACCAGCATCACTTCTTTGGTCAGGCCGGCATGTTGACGTAACGTGTTCGCCAACAACAAACGACCCGCATTATCCATCTGGCATTCACTGGCATGTCCCAACAGCAGTCGCTGTACGCGACGCTCGGCAGGATTCATGCTGGATAAGCGAGACAGCTTTTTCTCAATGATTTCCCATTCGGGCAGGGTATAAAGCAGCAGGCATGGCTGGTGGAGGTCAATGGTGCATACCATTTGCCCCTGAGACTCTGCGACAAGCAATTCTCGATAGCGCGTTGGTACTGCTAATCGTCCTTTGCTGTCGAGATTGACTAACGTTGCTCCACGGAACATGCCAGCCTTACCCCTCAATCACCCGTTTTCACCACTTTATCCCACTTTTTACCACGAAACGAGTTTACGGAGCCGATGAAATCCTTGTCAAGCCGCAACGGCAAGTGAATATCACTATTTACATCGGGTGAAATTAATCAATGAGGGAATTAATCGACATGGATTCGTAAAATAAAAAATTAACCTGATGAATAATTGAATAAAAATTTCTGCACGAGGAAAAATGGTGAAAAATAAAGCGCTCCAGCGCAAAAATATAATTGCCCCGCAATCTGCGACAGCGGCGGCATTTTAGGGGATTTCTGAAAGGAAGCCCAGCATCATCGCGCCAGCTCTGCCGCGCCTCACTGGTGAACATGTAAACAATTAAGAAAAGTCAGCAAGGTTAAATTGTTAGCTGGAGTGGCGATTATTTACGCTTATTTACGCCCTAAGGTTTCAAAATATCGACAGGATTAATAAATGCTGGGCAGCGAACTGCCCAGCATTTCATTTAGAGCGGCGACTTAATTGTCCGCGGCGGAATAAATTGCGACGGATACGGGTTAAACCAGGCTTGGGTTTACGTGGTTCATCTAGCGAGGCTAACACCAGTTCCAGCACGCGCTCAGCGACGTCGCGATGACGTTGCCCCACCGCCAGCACCGGGCACTCGAGGAAATCCAGCAATTCATGGTCGCCAAAGGTGGCGATCGCTAAATCTGTCGGCAGGCGCCCATCACGCTTCAGCGTAATGTCCATTACGCCCTGCAGCAGCCCAAACGACGTGGTGAACAGTGCCTCCGGCATCGGATGATCTTCGAGGTACTTCTCAAACAGCGCCGCAGCGGCGGCCCGATCGAAACTGTTGCAGTAGATGTAATCGATTGGCCGCTCATCATCTTTCCACGCATCGCGGAAACCTAACTCACGCAGGAAGCTGACCGACAACTCAGGCAGCGCGCCGAGGAACAGCACATTTTTCACCGGTAGCTGACGCAATTCAGCCGCCAGCGCCTGCGCATCATCCTGATCGGCACCCACTACGCTGGTAAAGTGTTCACGATCCAGCGCACGGTCCAGCGCGATAATCGGTAACGGATCGTTGATCCAACGCTGATAGAACGGATGCTCTGGTGGCAGTGAAGTTGAAACAATGATGGCATCAACCTGGCGCTGCAACAGATGCTCGATGCAGCGCATTTCGTTGTCTGGCTGATCTTCTGAGCAGGCAATCAGCAGCTGATAGCCGCGCTGACGCGCCTGACGCTCCAGATAATTCGCAATGCGCGTGTAACTGGTGTTTTCCAGATCGGGGATCACGAGGCCAATCGAACGTGTGCGCCCGGCGCGCAGCCCAGCCGCGACGGCATTGGGGTGATAGTTGTGTTCACGCACCACCGCCATCACTTTTTCGACGGTTTTTTCGCTGACACGATACTGCCGCGCTTTGCCATTAATTACATAGCTGGCCGTGGTGCGCGACACGCCTGCCAGGCGCGCAATTTCATCCAGTTTCACGGTGACACCTTAATTCTGATAAGCCAGCGCTGACGAAAATATCCGCAGAGTAGCTATGGGTAAAACATTTGTAACATCTAACCGCAGAACACTACGCCGAGCAACCGCTTTTCTCTCGCATCCTGGTTAAGCGCATAAAATAAAAAAACCCGGCATTTCGCCGGGTTAGAATCAGATGAAATCGTTACTTTGGGTGATTAACGCATCACGCGATCGCCGCGCGACACACCCACAATTCCTGAGCGCGCCACTTCGACAATTTCTGCCACGTCACGCACGGTGTTGAGAAACGCATCGAGTTTATCGCTGGTGCCTGCCAGCTGAACCGTGTAAAGCGTTGGCGTGACATCGATAATCTGCCCACGGAAAATTTCCGCGCTGCGCTTCACTTCTTCACGGCCGTAACCGCTGGCCTGGATTTTCACCAGCATGATCTCACGCTCAACGTAAGCGCCCTGACCCAGCTCGCTGACACGTAACACGTCCACCAGCTTGTGCAGCTGCTTCTCAATCTGCTCCAGCACTTTCTCGTCGCCGACCGTTTGAATGGTCATGCGTGACAAGGTGGGATCATCGGTCGGTGCCACAGTCAGGCTTTCGATGTTATAGCCACGTTGAGAGAACAGCCCCACTACGCGGGACAATGCGCCGGATTCGTTTTCCAGCAGAACCGATAAAATACGACGCATAATTAAGTCCTCTCCGTTTTGCTCAGCCACATCTCATCCATCGAACCACCACGAATTTGCATCGGGTAAACGTGCTCGCTGCCGTCAATGTTTACATCGACAAACACCAGACGGCCTTTCGCCAGCGTATCCAGTGCCAGCTGCAGCTTCTCTTCCAGCTCCGCCGGATGCGCAATGGAAATGCCCACATGCCCATACGCTTCGGCCAGACGCACGAAGTCAGGCAGCGATTGCATGTAGGACTGCGAGTGGCGGCCCGAGTAAATCATGTCCTGCCACTGCTTAACCATGCCGAGGAAGCCGTTGTTGAGGTTTAATACCAGCACCGGTAAATCGTACTGCAACGCGGTCGACAGCTCCTGAATGTTCATCTGGATACTGCCATCGCCGGTCACGCAGATAACCGTCTCATCCGGCAGCGCCATCTTCACGCCTAACGCTGCAGGCAAGCCGAAGCCCATGGTGCCTAAGCCGCCGGAGTTGATCCAGCGACGCGGCTTGTCGAACTGGTAGTAAAGTGCGGCAAACATCTGATGCTGACCAACGTCAGACGTCACGTAAGCTTCGCCTTTGGTCAAACGACAGATGGTCTCGATGACTGCCTGCGGTTTGATTTTGTCGCTGGTACGATCGAATTCCAGGCACTTGCGACCGCGCCAGCCATCAATGGTCTGCCACCAGTCGCGCAGGCTATCAAGTTCCTGCTTCGCATCGCTTTGCGCCAGCAGCTCTAGCATCTGTGCCAGCGTCTGCTTCGCATCGCCAACGATTGGAATGTCGGCGCTGACCGTTTTGGAGATCGACGTCGGATCGACATCGATATGCATGATGGTGGCGTTCGGGCAGTACTTCGCCAGATTGTTGGTGGTGCGGTCGTCGAAGCGCACGCCAATACCGAAAATCAGATCGGCATTGTGCATGGTCATGTTGGCTTCGTAAGTGCCGTGCATCCCCAGCATGCCGACACACTGACGATGTGTGCCAGGGAACACGCCCAAGCCCATCAGCGAGGTCGTTACCGGAATATTCAGTTGCTCTGCCAGCTGCAGCAGCTCGGCTTCGCAGCCCGACATAATCGCGCCGCCGCCGGCGTAAATCACCGGCTTGTGTGCTGCCAGTAACGTTTGCAGCGCGCGCTTGATTTGTCCTTTATGGCCCTGAATGGTCGGATTGTATGAGCGCATGCTCACTGTTTCCGGCCAGACGTACGGCAGTTTGTTGGCGGGATTCAGGATATCTTTTGGCAGATCGATCACCACCGGTCCCGGGCGACCGCTTGCTGCCAGCCAGAAGGCCTTTTTCAACACGGTTGGGATCTCTTCGGCGTTTTTCACCAGGAAGCTGTGCTTCACCACCGGGCGGGAGATGCCGACCATGTCGCACTCCTGGAACGCATCGTAACCAATCAGTGACGAAGGCACCTGACCCGAAAGAATTACCATCGGGATCGAATCCATATAGGCGGTTGCAATACCGGTAATCGCGTTGGTGGCGCCCGGACCGGAAGTCACTAGCACCACGCCCACTTCACCGGTCGCACGCGCAAGGCCATCGGCCATATGCACCGCGCCTTGTTCATGACGGACCAATACGTGGTCAATACCACCGACCGTTTGCAGCGCATCGTAAATATCGAGCACCGCTCCGCCCGGATAACCGAATACCTGCTTAACGCCCTGATCGATTAACGAACGGACGACCATTTCGGCTCCTGACAACATCTCCATTTTCTGCCTCCAGGCTTGAGGGACTGAATCCACTGACGTTCGCGTTTCCCGCACGCCACTGATATCCGGCCCCCGATCGCCAATTAAGATCAAAACCTTATGTTTATGCTCAGAAGGCGACGTTCTGTCCACCTTCCAGGTACAGGGAATCTACTTGAGTTAATTATATGAGAGTAGGTCGATTACCATAACCGCAGACAACCCGCCCTGCAAACGCCAGGACGCCACGTCGCGCCCGATCCGGCAATAAAGGCACTGATGCGTGATTATTGCCTGCGAGGATTAAACTAATGCTTCGTCATAACCACAGAGGAAAATGCTGGTTTATAGATTATTTGCAGCGTGTTCTAAGAAATATGATTTTCATATTGCCTGACCACTCAGTCCACAATCTTTTGTGATAATTACTTTCTGGCGTGATTATCTATAAAACGGCCTGATCACATCATATTCTTCTTAACAACAAGCCTAATCTTGTTTTATCAGCAATGCGCATTATCAACTTAAGATGTTAATTATCAAATATTTAAAATAAATTCTATTTTCTAAACGATTTTTTAAGTGGATGGATTCACTTATTCTGTTGCTAATTAATGTCATTGCTCTGCGCAGCCGAAAAATCACAGCACATCGCCCTTCTGACTTCACAGAAATACCCTTGTACTTAAGGTTGACTTCACACGTCAATTCCAGTACCAATATGTGCAGCACTCAATTTACGAGGTTTGACTCATGTTTCATTCTTTCCGCCTACTCGGTCTACTACTAAACGCATCCAGTTTGCGCGGTAGACTCGTGGGCGGAATCAATAACTGATTCGAACCTGCAGAAGTTTAAGAAACCCGCGCCAATGCGCGGGTTTTTTTATGCTCGTAGCACCGGCAAAGTTAACGCATAAGGAAGATTACGATGAGCCAGCAAGTTATTATTTTCGATACCACTCTGCGTGATGGCGAACAGGCTTTACAGGCCAGCCTGAGTGTTAAAGAAAAACTGCAAATCGCTCTGGCGTTGGAACGTATGGGCGTGGATGTAATGGAAGTGGGCTTCCCCGTTTCCTCTCCAGGCGATTTTGAATCCGTACAAACCATCGCTCGTACCATTAAAAACAGCCGCGTCTGCGGACTGGCACGCTGCGTTGAGAAGGACATTGACGCCGCATACGAATCACTGCGTGTGGCTGAAGCGTTCCGTATTCACACCTTCATCGCGACTTCGCCGATGCACATCGCCACCAAATTGCGCAGCACACTGCCAGAAGTGATTGAACGCGCAGTGCACATGATCAAACGCGCCCGCAACTATACCGACGACGTTGAGTTTTCCTGTGAAGATGGCGGGCGTACGCCAATCGACGATTTGTGCCGCATGGTTGAAGCCGCGATCAATGCCGGTGCAACCACCATCAACATTCCGGACACCGTCGGCTACACCTTGCCAGGCGAATACGCCAACATCATTGGCCAATTGGTGGCACGCGTTCCAAATATCGATAAAGCCATCTTGTCGGTTCATACCCACGACGATTTGGGTATGGCGACCGGCAACGCCATCGCTGCGGTATTGGCCGGTGCGCGTCAGGTTGAAGGTACGCTGAACGGTTTAGGCGAACGCGCCGGTAACTGTGCGCTGGAAGAAGTGATTATGGCGATCAAAACCCGCCAGCAGATCATGAACGTCCACACCAACATTAATCATCAGGAAATCTACCGCACCAGCCAAACCGTGAGCCAAATCTGCAACATGCCGATTCCAGCCAACAAAGCGGTGGTCGGTTCTAACGCCTTCGCCCACTCTTCCGGTATTCACCAGGACGGCGTGCTGAAGAATCGCGAAAACTACGAAATCCTGACGCCAGAATCTATCGGCCTGCACAAAATCCAGCTGAACCTGACTTCCCGTTCTGGCCGCGCTGCGGTGAAACACCGCATGGAAGAGATGGGTTACAAAGAGTCCGATTACAACCTCGACACGTTGTACGACGCCTTCCTGAAGCTGGCCGACAAGAAAGGTCAGGTGTTCGATTACGACCTGGAAGCGTTGGCCTTTATCAACAAGCAGAACGAAGAGCCAGAATATTTCGAGCTCAACGAATTCAACGTGCAGACCGGCTCCAGCGTAACCGCAACGGCCTCCGTGCAGTTGGGCTGCGGTGAAGAGACCAAAGCCGACGCCGCAACCGGTAACGGTCCGGTTGATGCGGTCTATCAGGCAATCAACCGCATCACCGGCTTTGAAGCTGAGCTGATTAACTACAAGCTGACGGCGAAAGGCCACGGCGAGAACGCGCTGGGTCAGGTCGATATCGTGGTCAACTACAACGGTCGTAAATTCCACGGCGTTGGCCTGGCGACCGATATCGTCGAATCATCGGCGAAAGCGATGGTGAACGCGTTGAACAATATTTGGCGTGCTAAGCAGGTGGAAAAAGAACTGCAGCGTAAATTTAAAGATCAGAAGGAAACGGTGTAACTATGTCTAAGTCTTCTCATATCGCGGTATTGCCAGGCGACGGAATTGGTCCGGAAGTGATGGCGCAGGCCATGAAAGTTCTCGATGCAATTCGTACGCGTTTCGACATGCGTATCACCACCAGCGAATATGATGTTGGCGGTATCGCCATCGATCGTCATGGTGAACCGCTGCCACCGGCTACCGTTGCTGGCGCAGAGCAGGCAGATGCAATTCTGTTTGGCTCCGTAGGTGGCCCGAAATGGGAACATCTGCCACCTGCGCAGCAACCCGAGCGCGGTGCGCTGTTGCCGCTGCGTAAGCACTTCAAGCTGTTCAGCAACCTGCGCCCTGCTGCGCTGTATAAAGGCCTGGAAGCGTTCTGCCCGCTGCGTAGCGATATCGCCGGACGCGGTTTCGACATCCTGTGCGTGCGTGAACTGACCGGCGGCATCTACTTCGGTCAGCCAAAAGGCCGCGAAGGCAGCGGCCCGCACGAGCGCGCTTTCGATACTGAGGTTTATCACCGTTTCGAAATCGAGCGCATCGCGCGTATCGCGTTTGAATCCGCGCGTAAGCGCCGCAACATCGTCACCTCAATCGACAAAGCCAACGTTTTGCAGACTTCCGTCATGTGGCGCGAGATTGTGAACGAAGTGGCAAAAGATTATCCGGATGTGCAGTTGAGCCACATGTACATCGATAACGCCACCATGCAGCTGATTAAAGATCCATCACAGTTTGACGTGCTGCTGTGTTCTAACCTGTTTGGCGACATTCTGTCAGATGAATGCGCGATGATTACCGGTTCAATGGGCTTGCTGCCTTCCGCCAGCCTGAATGAAGAAGGTTTTGGCCTGTTTGAGCCAGCGGGCGGTTCCGCACCGGATATCGCCGGTCAGAACATCGCTAACCCGATTGCGCAGATTCTGTCGCTGTCACTGCTGTTGCGTTACAGCCTGAATGCGGATGAAGCCGCCGCAAGTATTGAACGCGCCGTGAGCCGTGCGCTGGAAGCGGGTTATCGCACCCGTGATTTGGCCGGTGACGGCAAAGCCGTGAGCACAGATGAGATGGGCAGCATCATTGCCGGTTTCATCGCCGAGGAAAAATAATAAAATGAAAAGCTTATATCAGAAGTTATTTGATGCACATGTCGTTAACGAAACCCCGAACGAAACGCCGTTACTCTATATCGATCGCCATCTGATCCATGAAGTGACGTCGCCGCAGGCCTTTGATGGTCTGCGTGCGCACGGGCGCAAAGTGCGTCAGCCGTCGAAAACCTTCGCCACCATGGATCACAACGTTTCGACGCAGACCAAAGACATCAATGCGTCTGGCGAGATGGCGCGTATTCAGATGCAAGAGCTGATGAAAAACTGTGCTGAGTTCGGCATTCAGCTGTATGACCTGAATCACCCATTCCAGGGCATCGTGCACGTCATTGGGCCAGAGCAAGGTATGACGTTGCCGGGCATGACCATCGTCTGCGGTGATTCCCACACCGCCACGCACGGCGCGTTTGGTTCGCTGGCATTCGGTATCGGTACTTCCGAAGTTGAGCACGTGTTTGCCACGCAAACCCTGAAACAGGGCCGCGCGAAGACCATGAAGATTGAAGTGCTGGGCGAAGCGGCGCCAGGCATTACCGCCAAAGACATTGTGTTGGCCATTATCGGTAAAACCGGCAGCGCTGGCGGTACCGGTCACGTTGTCGAATTCTGTGGCCCCGCGATCGAAGCGCTGAGCATGGAAGGCCGCATGACGCTGTGTAATATGGCGATTGAAATGGGCGCCAAAGCGGGCCTGGTCGCGCCGGACGACACCACTTTCAATTATCTGAAAGACAAGCAGTTCTCGCCGAAGGGCGAGCAGTGGGAACAAGCGGTCGCTTACTGGCGCACGCTGAAGTCTGACAGCGATGCCAAATTCGACAGCATCGTCACGCTGCACGCGGAAGATATCGCTCCGCAAGTGACCTGGGGCACCAATCCAGGCCAGGTAATGGCGGTAGATCAAGCGATTCCGAATCCACAATCCTTTGCCGATCCGGTTGAGCGCGCCTCAGCAGAGAAAGCGCTGGCTTACATGGATCTGCAGCCCGGCATCAAACTGACTGACGTGGCGATCGATAAAGTGTTTATCGGTTCCTGCACCAACTCACGTATTGAAGATTTGCGCGCCGCTGCTGCGATTGCCAAAGGCCGTAAAGTGGCGCCGGGCGTGGTGGCGATGGTGGTGCCAGGTTCGGGTCCGGTAAAAGCACAAGCCGAAGCCGAAGGTCTGGACAAAATCTTCCTCGAAGCCGGTTTTGAATGGCGTTTACCGGGTTGCTCCATGTGTCTGGCCATGAACAACGACCGCCTCAATCCAGGCGAACGTTGCGCATCAACCAGCAACCGTAACTTTGAAGGCCGTCAGGGCCGCGGTGGACGTACTCACCTGGTGAGCCCGGCAATGGCTGCTGCGGCTGCCGTAACCGGTCGCTTTGCCGACATTCGTGAATTGACTCAGGGAGCGTAAGCCATGGCGAACAAATTTACTCAACACACCGGCATTGTGGCGCCCTTGGATGCGGCCAACGTCGATACTGATGCCATTATTCCAAAGCAGTTCCTGCAGAAAGTGACGCGCACCGGTTTTGGCGCGCATCTGTTCCACGACTGGCGTTTTGAAGATGATGCGGGCACCGTGCCAACCGCCAGCTTTGTCCTGAACAAACCGGAGTTCAAAGGCACCAGCATTTTGCTGGCGCGTGAGAACTTTGGCTGTGGTTCATCACGTGAGCACGCACCCTGGGCGCTGACCGACTTCGGCTTCCATGTGGTGATTGCGCCAAGCTTCGCCGACATTTTCTACGGCAACAGCTTTAACAACCAGCTGCTGCCGGTGAAGCTGAGCGATGAAGAAGTGGATGAGATGTTCAAACTGGTTGCCGCGCAGCCGGGCATCACCTTCACCGTGGATCTGGAAGCGCAAACTGTAACCGCAGGCGATAAGACTTATAGCTTCGAAATCGACAGCTTCCGCCGTCACTGCATGATCAACGGCCTCGACAGCATTGGCCTGACGCTGCAACACGAAGCGTCTATCTCCAGCTACGAGACCAATCAGCCCGCGTTCTTACGCTGAGGCAACAAGGGCGACATCCTGTCGCCCTTCTCTTTGCTATCTATCAACCACATCCCGCACGCGCGACGCCAATCCCAACGCCAGCACCGCCAGCCCCAACGCCAGCCAGTAAACCGACTCATGACCAAAGCGTTCGCTCATGGTGCCCTGAATGATGCCAGCGATAATCATGCCGGTGGAAATTGAGGTGGTGAACAGCGTCGTCGCCGCACCTGCGCGGCCCGGCATTAAATCCTGGAACCACAACATGCCAATTCCGGCGATGATGCCAACAAACGCGGCATTAAAAAGTTGCAGCACCATCAACGCTGTCCGCGACTGGAACATCACCAATCCGAGATAAAACACCATCGCCGCCACCAGCGCCAGCAGCATCAGGTTGCGTTTGCCGGTGCGCCGCGCGTAATGGCCAGCCAGCAGCATGATCGGAATCTCCAGCCCGGCGGCGGTGCCCATCAGCAATCCCGCCAGCTTCTCCGGCAGGCCAAGCGTGGTACTGATATACAGCGGCATATCAATGATATACATGGTGTTGCACGCCCACATGGTGACGGAGGCGATAAACAGCAACCGCACCTGACTGTCCTTCCACGGGCTCAGCTGCGTCAGCACCTCTTCAGGCGATGCCACCACGCGCGGCACCGAGGGCAAGGTGCGCCAGATCAGCAGCATGCTTAGCAGGAAAATCCCCGCCGCCACGCAAAACAGCGTCACAAAACCGTAATTAAGCGCCAGTGCAAACGACAGCGGTGGCCCGATCACCCACGCCAGCGACAGCTGCGCACGCATCACCGAGCTGAACATCACCACTTCACGCGCCGACTGATCGGCATATTCCCGCGCGAGGGCGAACACCTGCGGAATCGACACGCTGGCCAGCGCCGACAAAAACACGCCCAGCGTCACCAGCGTTAAATAGTGGCGATTGAAGGCAAACAGCAGCGCATTCAGCGTGGCCATCAGGCAGCAAAACAGAATCAGGTTGCGGCGATCGCCCTGATTATCGGAGCGTTTCGCCATCAGCAGGCTGACCACAATCCCCGCGATCGCATTGATGGTAAAGAACAAGCCGACCCAGAACGGACTTACCTGTACTTCGCGCGTCAGAAACAGGCTCAGCGTCGGCGCCTGTAGTGCACCGGCCACGCCGGTCATAAACGACACCGCCATAAACGAGAGGTAGACCGGATTGATGCGACGTTGACGCGTTAACAGCGATTTCATGCAGAAATCCCTTTGCGAATAAAAAAGGTAGAGAAATGAGGGTAGAAGATTCTACAGCAAAACGAAAAAAGCCAGCAGATAAAGCGCTGCTGGCGGTGAAAATGCACCCTACTCAGAAAGGGGTTCCACGTCGGCGGAACCGCTGGCAGAGCGCCATTCATTACTGAATGCCTCCCGCTCTTCCATTGCCGGGCAGTATGCCTCTAATATGAGGCAGGAAAAACTGAGCGATTCTGACAAGGAGTTCCCCTTTTATGTCCTCTTCACGTCTGCAGCAGCAATTTATCCGCCTATGGCAAAGCTGTCAGGGGCAGGATCAGGAAACCACGCTCAGCGAGCTGGCCGATCTGCTGCACTGCTCGCGTCGCCATATGCGTAACCTGCTCAACGCCATGCAAAGCGAAGGCTGGCTGATTTGGCAGGCAGAAGCGGGACGTGGCAAGCGCTCAATGCTGAGTTTTTGCTACACCGGCCTGGCGCTCCAGCAGCAGCGCGCCGAGGATCTGCTGGAACAAGATCGTATCGAACAGTTAGTGCAGCTGGTGGGCGATAAAAACCAGGTGCGCCAGATGATTGCGGCACATTTAGGCCGCAGCTTCCGCCAGGGTAAACACATCCTGCGCGTGCTCTATTATCGCCCGCTGCCCAATTTGCTGCCCGGTTCGCCGCTGCGCCGCTCGGAAACCCATCTGGCACGACAAATTTTCAACGGCCTGATGCGCATAAATGAGGAAAAGGGGGAAATCGAACCCGATATCGCCCATCACTGGCAGCAAACCTCGCCGCTGCAGTGGCGTTTCTTCCTGCGCCCGGCGATTCGTTTTCATCATGGCCGTGAACTGGAAATGGCGGATGTGATTGCTTCGCTGGAGCGCGTGCGCAGCCAGCCGCTGTTTTCTCACATCAGTAAACTGGATTCGCCCGCGCCCTGGACGCTGGATATCCATCTGAGCCAGCCGGACGATTGGTTGCCGTGGCTGCTGGCCAGCGTCAGCGCGATGATCCTGCCGCGCGAATGGCCCACGCTGCGCCAGTTTGCCCGCCAGCCGCTTGGCACCGGTCCGTACAGCGTGGTGCGCAATCAGCAAACGCAGCTGAAAATCGCCGCCTTTGATGATTACTTTGGCTATCGCGCGCTGATTGACGATGTGTCGATTTGGGTGCTGCCGGAGATCAGCGACGAGCTGGTGTATGCCGGAGTCAAGTTGCAGGGCGAAATCGCCGATGAAAAATCGGAAGAAAGTCGTCTGGAAGAAGGCTGCTACTTCCTGCTGTACGATCAGCGCTCCGAGTTGGGCCGCGATGCGCATTTCCGCCGCTGGGTAAGCTATCTGTTTAATCCCATCGCCTTACTGAATCATGCTGGCGTCGGCTATCAGCGTTACTGGTTCCCGGCTTATGGCTTGCTGCCGCGTTGGCACCATCGCCGCGATCTTACCTCCGCCGATAAACCGGCAGGCTTAACTCAGCTGACGCTGAGCTGGTACAGCCATCACGTTGAGCATGAAGGTATCGCTAACGCGCTGCGACCGCTGCTGGCGCAGCAAGGTGTTGAGCTAATTACTCGTGTCGTGAGCTACGAAGCGTGGTTCGAGGGCGAAGGTGAAAGTGATATCTGGCTCGGCAGCGTCAACTTTACCCTGCCGCTTGAGTACGCGCTGTTCGCGCAACTGTTCGAGCTGCCGTTGATGCATCACTGCATTCCGATTGACTGGCAAGCCGATGCCGCGCGCTGGCGGCAGAAAGCGTTACCGCTGGCGGAATGGAGCAAACAGCTGATCGACCGCGACTATCTGCATCCGCTGTTCCATCACTGGCTGCTGCTGGAAGGGCAACGCAGTATGCGCGGCGTGCGGCTGAATACGCTCGGCTGGTTTGACTTCAAATCAGCCTGGTTTGCACCACCGGAGCTGTGATCCTTTCGCGCTGTCATATAAATGTCTAGAATGAGCCGTTCTCAACGGGGTGCCTTGATATCAGGGCTGAGAGAAACCCGTCGAACCTGATCCGGCTAATACCGGCGTAGGGATTTGAGATGCCTCACGCCTCAGATCCTTTGCGACTCAACATCTCTTCTCCTCAAGGAGCGCAAAGTGTTAAACAAAGTTCTGCCTGTGTTACTGCTGGTTGCGGCACCGGCTTTCGCTGCTAAACCGGTTCTGACCGTCTACACCTACGATTCGTTCTCTGCCGATTGGGGCCCCGGTCCGGCGGTAAAAAAAGCCTTTGAAGCGCAGTGCGACTGCGAATTGAAGTATGTGGCGCTGGAAGATGGTGTATCGCTGCTCAATCGCGTGCGCATGGAAGGTAAAAACAGCAAAGCCGATGTGGTGCTGGGGCTGGATAACAATCTGGTGCAGGCGGCGGAGAAAACCGGCTTGTTTGCCAAAAGCAGTATTGATACCCGCAGCTTAAAACTGCCGGATGGCTGGAACAATCAAACCTTTATCCCGTTCGATTATGGCTACTTCGCTTTCGTCTACGATAAAAACAAACTGAAGAACCCGCCGAAAAGCCTGAAAGAGCTGGTCGAAAGCCCGGAAAAATGGCGCGTGATTTATGAAGATCCGCGTACCAGCACGCCGGGTCTTGGCCTGCTGCTGTGGATGCAAAAAGTGTATGGCGATAACGCAGCTGATGCGTGGCAGAAGCTGGCGCAAAAAACCGTTACCGTCACTAAAGGCTGGAGCGAAGCTTACGGCCTGTTCCTGAAAGGTGAAGGCGATCTGGTGTTGAGCTACACCACGTCTCCGGCTTATCACATCATCGAAGAGAAGAAAGAGAACTACGCCGCGGCCGAATTCAGCGAAGGCCACTATTTACAGGTGGAAGTCGCCGCGCAACTCGCCAGCAGCAAACAGCCTAAGCTGGCGCAGCAGTTCATGCAGTTTATGGTTTCTCCGGCCTTCCAGCAGACCATTCCTACCGGCAACTGGATGTATCCGGTGATCAAAAGCGATCTGCCAGCCGGTTATCAAACGTTGCAGGTGCCCGCGAAGGCGTTGCAATTCACGCCAGCCGAAGTCGCCGACCATCGCGCCGCGTGGATCAGCGCATGGCAACGCGCCGTTAGCCGTTAATGCCCGGCTGGTTGATTCCCGGTAGCGCCATCGCGCTGTTGCTGTGCGCGGTGGCGCTGCTGGCGTTTGGCGCATTGGTGGTGGTCGCTCCGGCCACCGACTGGCGCGCGCTACTCGACGACAGCTATTTGCATCATGTGCTGCTGTTCTCGTTTGAGCAGGCGCTGCTGTCGGCGCTGCTTTCGGTGCTGCCCGCGATCCTGCTGGCGCGCGCGCTCTATCGCCGCCGTTTTCCGGGACGCAATCTGTTGCTACGTCTGTGCGCCATGACGCTGGTGCTGCCGGTGCTGGTGGCGGTGTTTGGCTTGCTCAGCGTGTACGGTCGCAGCGGCTGGCTGGCACAACTGTGCGCGACCATCGGCTTTGACTACCACTTTTCGCCGTATGGCCTGCAGGGCATTCTATTGGCGCACGTCTTCTTTAACCTGCCGCTGGCGACGCGCCTGCTGTTACAGGCATTGGAGAACATTCCCGGCGAGCAGCGCCAGGTCGCCGCCCAGCTTGGCCTGCGCGGCTGGAATCTGTTTCGCTTGCTGGAGTGGCCGTGGCTGCGCCGTCAGATTCTGCCGACGGCGGCACTGATCTTTATGCTCTGTTTCGCCAGCTTCGCCACGGTGCTGGCGCTGGGCGGCGGACCACAAGCGACCACGCTGGAACTGGCGATCTATCAGGCGCTGAATTTCGATTACGATCCGGGCCGCGCGGCGCTGCTGGCGCTGTTACAGCTCGCTTGCTGTTTGCTGCTGGTGCTGCTGAGCCAGCGCTTTAGCAAAGCCATTCCCACCGGCAGCCAGAGCATTCGCGGCTGGCGCGATCCGCAGGATTCATGGCAGGCGCGCATCAGCGATACGTTGCTGATTGGCCTGGCGCTGCTGCTGCTGTTACCGCCGCTGGCGGCATTAATCGTCGATGGTTTGCGCGGCGGCGTTGCCGGTGCGCTGCAACAAGCGGCGCTGTGGCAAGCCACCTTTACCTCGCTGCGTATTGCCGTAGGCGCCGGCGTGCTCTGCGTGCTGCTGACCATGATGCTGCTGTGGAGCAGCCGCGAACTGCGGCAGCGCCAGAACAGAGTCGCCGCGCAGGCGATGGAGATGAGCGGCATGCTGATTCTGGCGATGCCGGGCATTGTACTGGCGAGCGGTTTCTTTCTGCTGTTCAACGCCACCGTGGGGTTGCCGCAGCGCGCCGATGGTTTGGTGATCTTCACTAACGCCCTGATCGCCATTCCTTATGCGATGAAAGTGCTGGAGAATCCGATGCGCGATATCAACGCCCGTTACAGCCAGCTCTGCGCTTCACTCGGCATCTCCGGTTTCAACCGCTTGCGGCTGATTGAGCTGCGCGCGCTGAAACGCCCGATTGCTCAGGCGCTGGCGTTTGCCTGCGTGCTGTCGATTGGCGATTTCGGCGTGGTCGCGCTGTTTGGCAGCGCCGATTTCCGCACGCTGCCCTTCTATCTGTTCCAACAGATTGGCGCCTATCGCGGTGCGGACGGTGCCGTCACCGCACTCCTGCTGCTGCTGCTCTGCTTACTACTTTTTACTCTGATGGAAAAATTACCGGGTCGCCATGCTGACACTGAATAACCTCACTTACCTTTATCAGCATCTGCCGATGCGCTTCAGTTTTGCGGCGCAGGCGGGTGAACGTCTGGCGATCCTCGGTCCGAGCGGCGCGGGGAAAAGTACTTTACTGAGTCTGATTGGCGGCTTTTTGCCGATCAATCAAGGCGCGCTGGTGATGAACGGCGTTGATCATACCCACAGCGTGCCGTCGGCGCGCCCGGTTTCCATGCTGTTCCAGGAGAACAATCTGTTTCCGCATCTCACGGTGCAGCAAAACATGGCGTTGGGCTTACATCCGGGCCTGAAATTGACGCGCGAACAGCAGCAGCAAGTGGTGGATATCGCCGAGCAAACCGGCTTGCAGGCGATGCTCACGCGTTTGCCTGGTCAGCTTTCCGGTGGCCAGCGTCAGCGCGTGGCATTGGCGCGTTGCCTGCTGCGCAATCAACCGATTTTGCTGCTGGATGAACCCTTCTCAGCGCTGGATCCGGCGCTGCGCAACGAGATGCTGCAGCTGGTACGTTCGGTATGCGAAAACCGCAACATCACCTTGTTGATGGTGTCGCACAGCCTGGAAGATGCTCAGCAGATTGCGCCGCGCAGTTTGGTGATCGTCGACGGGCGCATCTATTGGGATGGCAGTACAGAGAGTTTGGTGCGCGGTGAAAGTGCCGCGGCCGCCATCCTTGGCGTGACAGCGCGTTAAGCGAAGAAAACTTTCCACAGCAGGTGGCGGAAGATTGGCATCATCGGATGGAACTGGATTGCGATAAACGCGCCCAGGCCAATCGCCGCCATCAGCGGTGCCAGCCAGCGCAAACGCGATGCAGGCAGATACTTTGTCGCCCAATCCACCGTTTTACCGCTGCGCGACCAGCGCCACAGCAACCAGCCACCGATCCACAGCAGCAGCGCCACCAGCAACAGCAGCCATTTAAAGCTGCCGCCCTGCGCGGCCTGTGGTACATCAATTGCCACGCCCGCCAGAATGCCCGGCATCAAATACGCGGGCGGCCAGAGAATGCAGCCAATCAGGTTAGGCGGCAGGAATTTGCGCACCGGCAACTCCAGCATGCCCGCTGCTAGGGGAATCAGCGGACGCGTCGGGCCGACAAATCGCCCCACCAGAATGGTGAACATGCTGTGTTGATGCAGCGCATGCTCGGTTTTATCCAGCAAACCCTTGTACTTTTTCAGATATTTCCAGCGATGCAGCGGCCCCTGAAACTTCCAGCCGATGCCGTAGGAGACCCAATCGCCAATTAAACAGCCAACGAATCCGGCCGCCCACGCAGGGTAAAGACCAATTTGTCCGCTTCCGACCAGCGCCCCAAGGCTGGCCATTAATACCGTGCCCGGCAACAGCAATCCCACGAAGGCCAGCGACTCAAGGAAGGTCACCAGCGCCACAGCGATCAGCGCGTACTCCAGCGATTGCGAAAACAGGTGTTGAATCCAGGCTTCCATAAATATCCTCTGCGGAATATAGAGGCTGGATTGTCCAGAGCATACACATGGTCGTCAAGGCAAGAATTGTAGAACGATGTTGACAAAGTGGTGACAATTTCGCCTGCAGGACACTGTATAAACATCCATGTTATACTCATTGCAATTCATTCTCTGGAGTTCACGTGACCGATCCGCGCGCAGGTTTTCTGCTTACCCGACATTGGCGAGATACGCCGACCGGCAGCGAAGTGGTGCTGTGGCTGGCCACCGACAGCGGCCCGCAGCGGCTGGTGCTGCCTGCCCAGGAATCCGTGGCGTTTGTGCCTGAAGAGTTTCGTACGCCAACCGAAGCGCTGATCCGCGACGAACGCCATACGCGCCTGCAAACGCTGGAGCTGAAGGATTTCCGTCGTCGTCCGGTGTTTGGCCTCTATTGCCGCAGCAATCGCCAGCTGCAAACTCTGGAAAAGCGCCTGCGTGAAAACGGCATTCCGGTGTATGAAGCGGATATTCGGCCACCCGAACGCTATTTGATGGAGCGCTTTATCACCGCGCCGGTGTGGTTTAGCGGTGAAACACGCGGTGACAGCGTGGTCAACGCGCGTCTGAAACCGCATCCTGATTACCGTCCGCAGCTGAAATGGGTATCGCTGGATATCGAAACCACGCAGCACGGTGAGCTCTACTGCATCGGGCTGGAAGGCTGCGGTCAGCGCCAGGTTTACATGCTCGGTCCGCCCAACGGCGATGCCAGCACGCTCGATTTTGAACTGATCTATGTTGATAGCCGCCCGCAGCTGCTTGAGCAGCTCAACGCATGGTTCGAGCGGCATGAACCGGATGTGATTATTGGCTGGAATGTAGTGCAGTTCGATCTGCGCGTACTGCAGAAACACGCCGATCGCTACGGCATTCCGCTGCGTTTAGGGCGTCAGAAGCAGGCGCTGGAGTGGCGCGAGCACGGCTTCAAACCTGGTGTGTTCTTCGCGCAGGCAACGGGCCGCTTAATTATTGATGGTATCGACGCGCTCAAATCCGCGTTTTGGGATTTCCCGTCATTCAGCCTCGAAGCGGTCTCGCGCCAGCTGCTCGGTGAAGGCAAGGCCATCAATAATCCGTGGGATCGCATGGAAGAGATCAACTGGCGCTTTACCAACGATAAGCCAGCGCTGGCGAAATATAATCTCAAGGATTGCGAGCTGGTGACGCGCATTTTCCAGCACACCGCCATCATGCCGTTCCTGCTGGAACGCGCCACGGTAAATGGTTTAGCGGTGGATCGTCACGGCGGTTCGGTGGCGGCCTTTGGTCATCTCTATATCCCGCGCATGCACCGCGCCGGTTTCGTGGCGCCGAATCTCGGCGAAGTGGCGCCGGAAGCCAGCCCCGGCGGCTACGTGATGGATTCGCGGCCCGGCTTGTACGATTCGGTGCTGGTGCTGGATTACAAAAGCCTCTATCCCTCAATTATTCGCACCTTCCTTATCGATCCGGTGGGTTTGGTGGAGGGTCTGGCGCACCCGGATGACGCCGATTCCGTGCCCGGCTTCCGCAATGCGCGCTTTTCCCGTGAGACCCACTGTTTACCGGCAATTGTCGAGCAGATTTGGCAAGGGCGTGAAGCCGCCAAGCGCGACAACAACAAACCGCTGTCGCAGGCGCTGAAAATCATCATGAATGCTTTTTATGGTGTGCTCGGCACCAGCGCCTGCCGCTTCTTCGATCCGCGCCTCGCGTCATCCATCACCCTACGCGGCCACGCCATCATGCAGCAAACGCGCGAGCTGATTGAAGCGGAAGGCTTTGATGTGATTTACGGCGATACCGATTCCACCTTCGTCTGGCTGAAAGGCGCGCACAGTGAAGCGGAGGCGACGGCGATTGGTCGTCATCTCGCTGAACAGGTTAACGGCTGGTGGCGGCAGCATCTGCAATCAACTTATGGGCTGGAGAGCGCGCTGGAGCTGGAGTATGAAACGCACTTCAGCCGTTTCCTGATGCCTACCATTCGCGGCGCCGAACAGGGCAGCAAAAAGCGCTATGCCGGGATGATTCGCAGCGAGGGCGGCGAGCGGCTGGTGTTTAAAGGCCTCGAATCCGTGCGCACCGACTGGACGCCGCTGGCGCAGCAGTTCCAGCAAAATCTGTATGGCCGTATTTTCCGTGGCGAGCCGTGGCAGGATTACATTCGCGAAACGGTGGCGCAGCTGCTGAACGGTGAACTCGACGATCAGCTGGTGTATAAAAAACGCCTGCGGCGCGCGCTGAAAGATTACGAGCGCAATGTGCCGCCACATGTGCGCGCTGCGCGTCTCGCCGATGAGCAAAATCGCAAGCTGCAGCGCCCGCTGCAGTATCAAAACGGTGGCTCGATCCGCTATGTGATGGCCACGGCCGGACCGGAACCGCTAGAGGCGCGTAATACGCCCCTCGACTACGATCATTACGTCACCAAACAGCTGCAGCCGGTGGCTGACGGCATTTTGCCGTTCGTCGGTGACGACTTTGCTACACTCATTACTGGGCAGCTGGGGCTTTTTTGACAGGTGACGAATGCCTTGCCATCCAGTACCATAGCGCCCTTCCTGATTCTCACCGCACTCACAATCTGACCAAACACCCGTTTGGCGGTTGGGTATTGCCTGAGTACAGGTGAACTTCTTTATGGCATGTCAGAGAGTCGAGCAAAAAATATATGGTTTTTACACTGGGTCAGCGCTGGATTAGTGATACGGAAAGTGAACTGGGATTGGGCACGGTGGTCGCGCTCGATACGCGCATGATCACCATGCTTTTTCCGGCAACCGGCGAAAACCGCCTGTATGCCCGAAACGATTCTCCGGTCACTCGTGTGATTTTCAATCCGGGTGACACCATCACCAGCCACGAAGGCTGGCAGATGACCGTCGATGAAGTCCGCAACGAAAACGATTTAATGACTTACATCGGCACACGTCTCGACACCGAAGAAGCGGGCGTCGTCATGCGCGAAGTGATGCTGGACAGCAAACTGGTGTTCAGCAAGCCGCAGGATCGCCTGTTCGCCGGTCAGCTCGACCGCATGGACCGTTTTGCGCTGCGTTTCCGCGCACGCAAATACCACAGCGAGCAATACCGCCTGCCGATCAGCGGCCTGCGCGGGATGCGCACCAATTTGATTCCGCATCAGCTGCACATCGCTCACGATGTCGGCCGTCGCCACGCGCCGCGCGTGCTGCTGGCGGATGAAGTGGGCTTGGGTAAAACCATTGAAGCCGGGATGATCATCCAGCAACAGCTGCTGGCCGGTCGTGCCGAGCGCGTGCTGATTGTGGTGCCGGAAACGCTGCAACATCAGTGGCTGGTGGAAATGCTGCGTCGCTTTAACCTGCGCTTTGCGCTGTTTGATGACGATCGCTACACCGAAGCGCAGCACGACAGCGACAATGCCTTTGAAACCGAGCAGCTGATTATCTGTTCGCTCGATTTTGTACGCCGTAACAAGCAGCGTCTTGAGCTGCTGGCCGATGCCGAGTGGGATCTGCTGGTGGTTGATGAAGCGCACCATCTGGCATGGAGCGAAGACGCACCAAGCCGCGAATATCAGGTTATCGAGCAGCTGGCAGAGAAAACCGCTGGCGTACTGTTGCTGACTGCCACGCCAGAACAGCTGGGCTTAGAGAGCCACTTTGCGCGTCTGCGTCTGCTCGACCCAAATCGTTTCCACGATTTCGGCCAGTTTGTCGAAGAGCAGCAGCATTATCGTCCGGTGGCCGATGCGGTGAGCTCGCTGCTGGCCGACCACGCCATCAGCAAAGATGAGATGAACCTGATTAACGATCTGATCGGTGAACAGGATATCGAGCCGCTGCTGCAAGTGGCGAACAGCGATCGCGATGGCAAAGAAGACGCGCGTAAAGAGCTGGTCTCGATGCTAATGGATCGCCACGGCACCAGCCGCGTGCTGTTCCGTAACACCCGTAACGGCGTGAAAGGCTTCCCGAAACGCGAGCTGCACCAGATTCGTCTGCCGCTGCCGGCGCAGTATCAAACCGCGATTAAAGTCTCCGGCATCATGGGCACGCGCAAAAGCGCAGAAGAGCGCGCGCGTGACATGCTGTATCCCGAGCAGATTTATCAGGAATTTGAAGGCGATAGCGGCACATGGTGGAACTTCGATCCGCGCGTTGAGTGGCTGATGGGTTACCTCACCAGCAACCGCAAAGAGAAAGTGCTGGTGATCTGCGCCAAAGCCGCCACCGCGCTGCAACTGGAGCAGGTGCTGCGTGAGCGCGAAGGCATCCGTGCCGCCGTGTTCCACGAAGGCCTATCGATTATCGAACGCGACCGCGCAGCAGCCTTCTTCGCCTCCGAAGAGGATGGCGCGCAGGTGTTGCTGTGTTCCGAAATCGGTTCTGAAGGCCGTAACTTCCAGTTCGCCAGCCGTTTGGTGATGTTCGATTTGCCGTTCAACCCGGATCTGCTGGAGCAGCGTATCGGTCGTCTCGATCGTATCGGCCAGATGCATGACATCCAGATTCTGGTGCCGTGGCTGGAAAAAACCGCGCAGGCGGTGCTGCTGCGCTGGTATCACGAAGGGTTGGATGCGTTTGAACACACCTGCCCAACTGGCCGCGCCATTTATGACAACGAGTACAATCAGCTGATTGAATATCTTGCCGCGCCGGAAAATCCGCAGGGACTCGATGAGTTCATCAGCGCAAGCCGCAAGCAGCACGATGCGCTGAAATCACAGCTGGAACAGGGACGCGATCGCTTACTGGAACTGAACTCCAACGGCGGTGAAGCCGCTCAGGAGCTGGCAAATGCCATCGGCGAGCAGGACAACGATACCGATCTGGTTAACTTTGCGCTGAACCTGTTCGATATCGTCGGCATCAATCAGGAAGACCGCAGCGATAGCCTGATCGTGTTGACGCCGTCCGATCACATGCTGGTGCCTGATTTCCCTGGCCTGCCGGAAGAGGGTTGCACCGTGACCTTTAACCGTAACCAGGCGCTGTCGCGTGAAGATACCCAGTTTATTACCTGGGAACATCCGCTGATCCTCAACGGCCTCGACCTGATTCTTTCGGGCGATACCGGTAGCTGTGCGCTGTCGCTGCTGAAGAACAAGGCGCTGCCGGTCGGGACGCTGCTGGTCGAGATGATCTATGTGGTTGAAGCGCAAGCGCCGAAAAGCCTGCAGCTCACCCGCTTCCTGCCGCCAACGCCGGTACGTTTGCTGATGGATCGTGCCGGGAACAATCTGGCGGGCAAAGTGGAGTTCGAGAGCTTTAACCGTCAGCTGAATGCGGTGAATCGCCATACCGGCAGCAAGCTGGTGAATGCGGTGCAGCAAGATGTGCACGAGATTCTGACCCAGGCCGAAAAAGCGATCGTTCCGGAAGCGCAGGCGATTATCGCGGCAGCGAAGGTGGAAGCCGAAGAGAAACTCGGTGCTGAGCTGTCACGTCTCGAAGCGCTGCGCGCGGTTAACCCCAACATCCGTGATGACGAGGTTGAAGCCCTGGAAAGCAATCGCGAACAGGTATTGGAAAGCCTGGGCGATGCAGGCTGGCGTCTCGATGCGCTGCGTCTGATCGTGGTCACGCACCAATAATGTTCAGGACCGCAACATCATGCTGATGGAAGCTTACAACCCGCCGCTTGAACCCTGGCTGCATATTCTGTATCAGGACGAGCACATTATGGTGGTGAATAAACCGAGCGGGTTGCTGTCGGTGCCGGGCCGTCTCGAAGAGCACAAGGATAGCGTGATGACGCGTATCCAGCGTGATTTCCCGCAGGCGGAATCGGTGCACCGTCTCGATATGGCTACCAGCGGCGTGATCGTCGTGGCCCTGAATAAAGCGGCAGAGCGTGAGCTCAAGCGCCAGTTCCGTGAGCGCGAGCCTTCTAAATACTATGTGGCGCGCGTGTGGGGCCATCCGGCGGCAGAAGAGGGTTTGATCGATCTGCCGCTGATTTGCGACTGGCCGAATCGGCCGAAGCAGATGGTGTGTTTCGAAAACGGCAAAGCGGCGCAGACCGAGTATCAGGTGCTGGAGTATGAAGCCACGAACAGTGCGCGCGTCAAGCTTAAGCCAATTACCGGACGCTCACACCAGCTGCGTGTGCATCTGCTGGCGCTGGGGCATCCGATTCTTGGCGACCGCTTTTATGCACATGATGAGGCGCTGGCGATGGCGTCGCGTTTGCAGTTGCATGCGGAGTCGCTGACGATCACCCATCCGGCGTTTGGCAATAGCATGACGTTCAGGCAGCCGGCGGGATTTTAGTGTTGGAGATGCTGCCCCTCCTCGGTCCGTGCTTGCAGTCCCCCTCCTCGGTCCTCCCCCATGGATGGGGGAGGAAGATGTTGCTACATGTTAGTGATGAAGCTGCATGGGGCAGCATCTCCTTCCCCCGCTTGCGGGGGAAGGCCGGGATGGGGGACAGCAATAAAATTATTTAAACCCTTTCTCCTTACGAATCAGATCGTAAGCCGCCTGAATCTCCTGCGCTTTCTGCTTCGCCATCTCCATCATTTCCGGCGGTAAACCTTTCGCCACCAACTTGTCAGGATGATGTTCGCTCATCAGCTTACGGTACGCGCGCTTGATGGTGGTGCCATCATCGCTGCTTTTCACGCCCAGCACGCTGCAGGCATCTTCCAGCGTAGGACCGCGTTGCGCCTGCTGATAGGCGCCGCCGCGGGAAGAACCGCCGCCACCAAACTGCTGACCGCCTTCCATCATGCGCAGGAACTGATCGAACTGTGCGCGTGAAATACCCAGCTCTTCGGCAATCACATACAGCACCTGACGTTCGTTGGGATGCAGTGAACCATCGGCGAAGGCGGCCTGGATTTGGATTTCCAGAAACATCCGAATCAGATCAAACCGGCCAAAGCAGGCGCTGCGCAGCTCGCGCAGTTTACTGCGCAACGGATAGTCGCTCTGTTTACCTTCACGGAACGCACGCTGCGCGGCAGTGCGCGCATCGCCATGCAGCTGCATGCGATCCATAAATAAGGAAGCAATCTGGATATCCGCTTCGGTGACGCGCCCTTTTGATTTGGTCAAATGGCCCATCACCTGAAATGTGGTACTGAAAAACAGCGTCTGACGCGCCTGGTTATTGGCGAAATAGCCCTGTCCTTTTACGCTGCGCACTTTGTCAAACATGTGACCAATGATCAGACCCAGTACAATGCCCCAAAAGCCTGCCCCGGAAAATATCCCGAGCGCCAGACCAATTACTTTTCCCCAGTAGCGCATAAACTCCTCAATTCGCCATGCTTGCGGCTGAAAATTGCATTATCATACCTGTCATTTATCTCAGCGCCTAACGGCAACGCGGACAGACAAGGATTAACACTGGCGCAACGCCGGGCAGTAAGTTAGTCTCTGACCGGATTGTCGGCATGATGCCAGTTTTCATGGAATTATCGAAACCGCGTATGAAAAAACGTATACCTACCTTGCTGGCTACCATGATTGGTGCAGCGCTTTATAGCCAGTCATCACTCGCCGACGATCTGATGTCGCAGTGCATGCTGGGCGTGCCGAGTTACAACCGCCCGCTGGTCAATGGCGACACCAACTCGCTGCCGGTCACCATCCATTCTGATTCCGCCAAAGGCAACTATCCGGATGATGCGGTGTTCACCGGTAACGTCGACGTGCAGCAAGGCAATAGCCGCCTGCGTTCCGACGAAGTGCAGCTGCATCAACGTCAGCAGGAAGGCCAAACCACGCCGGTTCGTACCGTGGATGCGCTGGGTAATGTGCACTATGACGACAATCAGGTCATCCTCAAAGGTCCGAAAGCCTGGTCAAATCTGAACACCAAAGACACCAACGTGTGGAACGGTGATTATCAGATGGTTGGCCGTCAGGGCCGCGGCGATGCCGATCAGATGAAACTGCGCGGTAACAATCGCTACACCATTCTGGAAAACGGCAGCTTTACCTCTTGTTTGCCGGGTTCCAACAGCTGGAGCGTGGTCGGTTCCGAAGTGATTCAGGACCGCGAAGAAGAAGTCGCGGAAATCTGGAACGCCCGCTTTAAGCTCGGCAATGTGCCGGTATTCTACAGCCCTTATTTACAGCTACCGATTGGCGATCGCCGCCGCTCCGGTTTCCTGATCCCGAATGCGAAATACGGCAGTAATAACGGCTTCGAATTCATGCTGCCGTATTACTGGAACATCGCGCCGCAGGCCGATGCCACCATCACGCCACACTATATGGAAAAACGCGGTCTGCAGCTGCAGAACGAATTCCGCTATTTGACGGTATTTGGCGCAGGCTTGATGGAGCTGGATTATCTGCAGTCAGATAAGCAGTACGACAATGACAAAGCAGTGCGTGGTATCGCGCAGGACGATAGCTCCGATCGCTGGCTGTTCTACTGGCGCCATTCGGGTGTATACGACCAGCACTGGCGCTTCAACGCTGACTACACCAAAGTAAGCGATCCCTATTACTTCAACGATCTTGAGTCGAAGTACTACAGCTCCACCGATGGTTACGCCACGCAGAAATTCAGCCTTGGCTACGCGGATACCAACTGGGACGCGACGCTGTCGACCAAAGACTTCCAGGTGTTTGGTAACACCAGCAACAGCAACGTCTATCGTGCGATGCCGCAGCTCGATCTGAACTTCTATCAGAACGATATGGGGCCGTTTGATGGTCGAATCTTTGCGCAGGCGGTGAAATTTACCAACGTCAATAGCCAGATGCCTGAAACCACGCGTCTGCATGTTGAGCCAACGTTGAATTTGCCGCTGTCTAACGGCTGGGCGAGTCTCGATACCGAAGCGAAATTCCTGGCAACCCATTATCAGCAGGATGACGTTGAGTATTACAACACCTCGGTAAATACCGCTCGTGATAATCAGCTGGAAAACTCGGTCAACCGCACGCTGCCCCAGTTCAAAGTGGATGGCCGCCTGGTGTTTGACCGCGATATGGACTGGGAACCAGGCTATACGCAAACGCTGGAACCGCGTGTTCAGTACCTTTACGTCCCCTATCGTAACCAGAGCAATATCTATCCGTACGACTCGACGTTGCTGCAAACCGACTACACCGGCCTGTTCCGCGATCGTACCTATAGCGGCCTGGATCGCATCGCTTCAGCAAATGAAGTGGCGACCGGCGTAACCACGCGTATTTATGATAACGATCTGGTTGAACGTTTTAACGTTTCTGTGGGTCAAATCTACTCGTTTACCCCGTCTCGTACCGGCGTAAACCAGACGAACAAAGAAGATGACACCGGCAGCTTGGTTTGGGCCGGCGACACGTACTGGAAAATCAGCGATCGCTGGGGGGCGCGTGGCGGTCTGCAATATGACACCCGCCTCGATAACGTCGCGCAGGGCAATGCGGTAGTTGAGTATCGTCAGGATGCCGATCGTATGGTGCAGCTGAGCTATCGCTACAGCAGCCCGGAATATGTGGCGCAGGCGCTGAATAACTCAAGCCTGGTGACTAACCCGATCTATAAAAACGGGATTTCACAGGTGGGCGGCACTGCCAGCTGGCCGATTGCGGATGCCTGGTCACTGGTGGGCGGTTATTACTACGATACCCGCAACAGTCGTCCGGCTGAACAGCTGGTCGGCCTGCAGTACAGCTCGTGCTGCTATGCCATTCGTTTGGGTTACGAACGCAAGATCAACGGTTGGGAAAACAACGACAGTAAGTATGACAACCAAATCTCATTCAACATTGAGCTGCGTGGTCTGAGTTCTAACTATGGCTTAGGCACCAACGAAATGCTGCGTCAGGGCATCATCCCTTACCAGCGCGCTTTCTGATGTTGTGATGTTTGACAGGCTCTCCCGCAGTGCGGAAACAACAATGGATAAAGTATGAAGAACTGGAGAATGCTGATTCTTGGTGTAGCGATTACCGCTAACACTGCGTTCGCAGCCCCACAAGTGGTTGATAAAGTTGCCGCAGTCGTGAACAACGGCGTGGTACTGGAAAGTGACGTTGATAACATGATGCGCACCGTGAAATCACAGGCGCAGCAGGCAAACCAGCAACTCCCTGATGACAAAACCTTGCGTCATCAGATCCTTGAACGCCAGGTCATGGATGCCATCATTCTGCAAATGGGTGAAAGAGCGGGCGTGCAGATTACCGATCAGCAGCTGGATCAGGCAATTCAGAACATTGCCGCGCAAAACCGCATGAGCCTCGATCAGCTGCGTAGCCGTCTGGCCTATGACGGTATGAACTACAACGATTACCGTGCGCAAATCCGCAAAGAGATGCTGATTTCAGAAGTGCGTAACAACGAAGTGCGTCGCCGCGTCACTATCCTGCCGCAGGAAGTGGATACGCTGGCTACGCAGGTGGGTGCGCAGAACACGCAAGGTACTGAGCTGAATATCAGCCAGATCTTGCTGCCGCTGTCAGAAAACCCGACGCAGCAGCAGGTTGACGACCAGGAAACGCTGGCGCGCCAACTGGTTGCTCAGCTGAAAGGCGGTGCCGACTTCGGCAAGCTGGCCGTGACTTACTCAGCCGATCCGCAGGCGCTGAAAGGCGGCAACATGGGTTGGGGCAAAATTGAAGAGCTGCCAACGCTGTTCTCGCAGGCGCTGAGCACCGCGAAGAAAGGCGATATCGTCGGTCCAATCCGTTCAGGTGTTGGTTTCCACATCCTGAAGGTGAACGACCTGCGTGGCGAAAGCAAAAGCATCTCTGTGACTGAAGTGCATGCGCGTCACATTCTGCTGAAGCCGTCACCGATCCTGACCGACGCTCAGGCGCAGGCCAAAATCGAACAAATTGCAGCTGATATTAAAAGCGGTAAAACCACCTTCGCCGCAGCGGCCAAACAGTTCTCCGACGATCCGGGTTCGGCTAACCAGGGCGGCGATCTCGGCTGGGCATCTCCAGAGATTTACGATCCGGCATTCCGCGATGCATTGCTGAAGTTGCAGAAAGGCCAGGTCAGCCAGCCGGTTCACTCCTCATTTGGCTGGCACTTGATTCAGTTGCTGGATACGCGTCAGGTTGATAAGACCGATGCCGCGCAGAAAGAGCGCGCCTATCGCATGCTGTTCAACCGTAAATTCGCGGAAGAAGCGCAAACCTGGATGCAGGAACAGCGCGCCAGTGCTTACGTGAAAATTCTGGATAACAATGGTCAGTAATTATCGAGTGGTGATCACGCCCGGCGAACCCGCCGGGATTGGTCCCGACCTCACCCTGCAACTGGCGCAGCAAAACTGGCCGGTTGAATTGGTGGTCTGCTGCGACGGCGAGCTTTTGCGCCGTCGCGCTGCTTTATTGGGTTTGCCGCTGACGCTGCGTGACTATCAGCCTGCCGTTGCGGCACAACCGCAGCAGGCCGGCACGCTTACGCTGCTGCAGGTCGATACCGCTCAGCCAGTGACCGCCGGAGAACTCTGCGTCGCAAACAGTCACTACGTGCTGGAAACCCTGACGCGCGCCTGTGACGGTTGTCTGAACGGCGAATTTGCCGCGCTGATTACCGGTCCGGTGCACAAAGGCGTGATCAACGATGCGGGCATTCCGTTTACCGGTCATACCGAGTTTTTTGCCGATCGCGCCGGTGGCGATTTAGTGGTGATGATGCTGGCAACAGAAGAGTTGCGTGTGGCATTGGCTACCACACATCTGCCGCTGAAAGATGTTTCTGCCGCAATTACCCGCGACACGCTGCATGAAGTGATCACCATTCTGCATCGGGATCTGCAGCAGAAGTTTGGTTTACCGCATCCTCATATCTTCGTCTGCGGCCTTAATCCGCATGCCGGCGAGAGCGGCCATATGGGCCGCGAAGAGATTGATACCATTATTCCGGCCCTCAACGAACTGCGCCAGCAAGGCATCCAACTTACCGGACCTCTGCCAGCCGATACGCTGTTCCAGCCGAAATACCTGCAACATGCCGATGCAGTTCTGGCGATGTATCACGACCAGGGCTTGCCGGTGCTAAAATTTCAGGGGTTTGGCCGCGCGGTGAATATCACACTTGGCCTGCCCTTTATCCGGACTTCTGTCGATCACGGCACCGCGCTTGAATTAGCCGGTCTCGGTCAGGCAGAACCGGGCAGCTTTATCACGGCGCTTAATCTCGCCATCACTATGATCAAGAGCAGTAATGAATAATCGCGTCCATCAGGGGCATTACGCCCGTAAACGTTTCGGGCAGAACTTCCTGAACGATCAGTACATTATCGATAGCATTGTCTCCGCCATTCACCCGCAAAAAGGTGAAGCTATCGTGGAAATCGGCCCCGGCCTGGGTGCATTAACCGAGCCGGTAGGCGAACGTTTGGATGAGCTGACCGTGGTCGAGCTGGACCGCGACCTTGCCGCGCGTCTGCAAACGCACCCGTTCCTCGGTCCTAAGCTGACCATTTTCCAGCAGGATGCCATGACCTTTGATTTCTCTGCGCTGGCGCAAGAGAAAGGTCAGCCGCTGCGCGTGTTCGGCAACCTGCCGTACAACATCTCGACGCCGCTGATGTTCCACCTTTTCAGCTATACTGGTTCGATTAAAGATATGCACTTCATGCTGCAGAAAGAAGTGGTGAATCGTTTAGTCGCCGGTCCGGGCAGCAAAGCTTACGGTCGTTTGAGCGTGATGGCGCAGTACTATTGCCAGGTTATTCCTGTGCTCGAAGTGCCACCAGAATCCTTCACGCCGGCACCGAAAGTGGAATCGGCCGTGGTGCGTTTAGTGCCGTATATGCAGCCACAGTATCCGGTCAGCGATATTCGACTGCTGAGCCGTATCACCACGGAAGCCTTTGGTAAACGCCGAAAAACGCTGCGCAACAGCCTTGCTCATATGTTTGCGGCTGGTGCGCTGGATCAATTAGAAATCGATGCCTCGCTGCGTGCAGAGAACGTCTCTGTGGCGCAATATTGCCAACTGGCAAACTGGTTGAGCAAGCATCAGGCAGAAACTCCGGAGAGTTGAGTGCATGAGTGATTTGGCCCGCGTCTGTATCCATGTGCATAGCCAGTATGTGGAGTCGCAATCCTTGCCCGACGAGGATCGCTACGTGTTTGCCTACACCATCACCATTCGCAATTTGGGGCGCAGCAACGTCCAGCTGCGTAGCCGCTATTGGCTGATCACCAACGGCAACGGTCGCGAGACTGAAGTGCAAGGTGAAGGCGTGGTCGGCGAACAGCCGCACATTGCGGCCGGCGGCGAGTATCAGTACACCAGCGGCGCGATTCTGGAGACGCCGATGGGCACCATGCAAGGCCACTATGTGATGATCGACGATGCGGGCGAAGAGTTCCACGTCGAGATTCCGGTGTTCCGACTCGCGGTGCAAACCCACATTCACTAATCCTCCTCCGCCCGGCCCGTCCGGGCGGCGCGTTTTAATCGGACTGACAATGAGTACATACCTGATTGGCGATGTTCATGGCTGTTATGACGAGCTTCGTGCGCTGTTGGCGCAGGTTGACTTCGATCCGCAGCAGGACACCTTATGGCTTACCGGCGATTTGGTGGCGCGCGGCCCCGGTTCGCTCGATGTGCTGCGCTATGTAAAATCGCTGGGAAATTGCGTGCGCCTGGTGCTGGGTAATCACGACCTGCATTTACTGGCGGTGTATGCCGGTATCAGCCGTAACAAGCCGAAAGATCGCCTGACGCCGCTGCTGGAAGCCGATGATGCCGATGAGTTGATTAACTGGTTACGTCGTCAGCCACTGTTGCAGGTAGATGAAGAGAAGAAGCTGTTGATGGCGCATGCGGGCATTACGCCGCAATGGGATTTAGAGACGGCGCAGCTGTGCGCGCGTGAAGTGGAAGCGGTGCTCTCCAGCGACAGCTATCCGCTGTTTCTGGATGCGATGTATGGCGACATGCCAAACAACTGGACGCCGGAACTCAGCGGTCTGGCGCGACTGCGCTTTAGCACTAATGCGCTGACGCGCATGCGCTTCTGCTTCCCGAACGGCCAGCTGGATATGATCTACAAAGAGTCGCCTGAATCAGCGCCGCCGCCGCTCAAGCCGTGGTTTAAGGTGCCGGGCAAAATCGACAGCGACTATACGCAGATCTTTGGTCACTGGGCATCGCTGGAAGGTAAAGGCACACCGGAACATGTGATTGGTCTGGATACCGGCTGCTGCTGGGGTGGAACATTGACGCTGCTGCATTGGGAAACCAAACAGTATTACGTACAGGCATCCAATCGCGAACAGGCAATGGCCGAAAGCGCGGTGAGTGCGCATCCACCGTTAAGTGATACGCCGTAAATAAAAAACCCCGCATAAGCGGGGTTTTTTATGGGTCGCCATCACAGGCAACGTTACTTGCGGCGATCCAGGATCTCGAAGCAGTAGCTGTGCGAGTTCTGCTCATCGGCGTCATGGAATTCGCTGAAGGTTGACTGCCACTCGTCCGGTTCGTAATCCGGGAACTGCGTATCCCCTTCCACTTCCGCATCGATATGGGTCAGGTAGAGGCGATCCGCGCGAGCCAGCATCTGCTCGTAAACGCGTCCACCACCAATCACCATCATCTCTTCGACATCACCCGCCGCTTTTACCGCCTCTTCCAGCGATGTCACCCAGGTGACGCCTTCATGGTTGCCCGGCTGGCTGCTGACCACAATGTTCAAGCGTCCAGGAAGCGGGCGGCCTATCGATTCAAAGGTCAGACGACCCATAATCACCGGCTTATTCAAGGTATTACGTTTGAACCATGCCAAATCTGCTGGCAGGTTCCATGGCATGGCGTTTTCCATACCAATAATGCGATCCGCTGCCAGTGCCGCGATCAGACTAATCATGTTAAAAGACCTACTGGAAAAAATTGGCGCCATCATACGTAAAGGCGAAACTTTCGTCGATAGGCCGCCCCCGCTATTTGCGTAAAGCTCCGATGCCACCGCACTTTTGTTATTGGACAGAGTTTTACACCGACTTTCCCGGCAATTGCGGGGCGAGGAGCCAGAAATTGCTGACGAGGCGGCACAACTCCGCGCGAAACGTCGCGTTATTGGTATCGCAGTGTAAAGAAAAGCGCACTCTGTGCAAAAAAAGAAAACGGCTCCCGCAGGAGCCGTTGAAACGCTTTAGAAATCGTAGCGTAGACGCACCAGATTCACGTTGCCCAGTGACTTGTCGGTGCTGGAGGTGATGACATATTCGTAGTCGACACGGAAGCCGTAATCCAGCTGCGCACTCACACCAACGCCGTTATCAATACGCTTGTAGTCACGTCCGTTGACGAACTCCAGACGGTCGCCCATGAAGTAAGGCTGAATAGATTT
Source organism: Pantoea endophytica (assembly GCF_002858935.1). Lineage (GTDB taxonomy): Bacteria > Pseudomonadota > Gammaproteobacteria > Enterobacterales > Enterobacteriaceae > Pantoea > Pantoea leporis. The sequence goes on from NZ_PJRT01000009.1 coordinate 168,808, forward strand.
CACCGCATACTGGCCAATTGGGAATTTGTAGCCGGCAAAGTATTCGATGCCCCACGCGTCATCCGCGAAGTAATTGTTAACGGTATTACGTTTGGTTGGGGAGAAGTTCTCATACCAACCCGCTCCGGCTGACAGCGTCCAGTTATCCGGCGTCCAGCTCAGAGCGGTACCGTAGATATTCTGGTCATAGCGTTTGCTGTCGCCATTGCCTGGATTGCGGATATCGGCGCGGGTGTAGTTCCACGCGGTTCCCCACGCCAGGTCTTTGGTGATGTGATAGTTCACACCCAGCGAGCCGCCGCCTTTACGCTTATAGCGCAGGCCGTTACCTGGCAGGAACTCATTATCTTCAAACAGGTACGACGCATACACATCCGCATCGCCGAAGGTATTTTTGTACTTCAGCATTTTGCGCGAACGGTAAGAACCATCGTAATCACCATTGATGCCGTTGCCCGGCGCCTGCGCCAGCATGTCGTAATCCCAGATATCGGTCTTCGCTCCTACGACATCGTAGTAAACGCTGTTCTGCTGACCAAAGTAGAGCTCACCCAAGGTGGCGCTTTTGAAGCCAGTATAAAGTTGGCGGCGCGAGGTGTTATTCGCACCATCTGCATGATGATTGTCCCAACCCCACCAGGCCGGGAAGTTAACGCCCAGCTCGTAGTAACCGACCCAGCTTACGTCGTCGAACAGGTAATAATTGGCGCTGAAGCGGAAGCGTGAGCCACCGTCGTAGCCATTACGTTTGTACGATTTGTCGTTCACGCCATTCTGATGTTGGAACTGCGGACGAATACTGCCGCCCACTTTGAAGTCGAGACGGCTTAGCGCATCGCCCGCCTGTGGATCCTGCTTGAGTAAAGTAATTTCCGCCTGGCTGGCGAGTGGCGCCGCTGCGAGTAACGCAGCAATAGCGCTGAGAGTGAAAGCACGCATTTGCATTTTTTATATCCCAGTTAAGGTGAGCGCTCTATTGGTGAGCGAGCGAAATAGTACGGTGCGCTAACTGGGATCTTATTTATAATTTTGTGCGGATATTCCGAGGTGTAACGCTTTCCGCATCAACTGATAAAACATATGTCAAATCAATAGGATTTTTACAGATAAGGAAATGCGGGCATTGGTAAAAGGATAAAAAAACGGCCCCCGCAGGAGCCGTTAATGGGTAGCCAGCTGGAATCAGCCTTTAATTTGCGCGTGCATTTCCTGCACCGAAATTACCTGCTCTGTCGGATCCGCGTTCAGCGCCATCGCTGTGGCAAAACCGCCGTTCAGCGTGGTGTCGTAATGCACTTTGTACTGCAGCGCGCTACGACGAATCAGCTTGGAGTCTTCAATCGCCTGACGTCCCGCCGTGGTGTTGACGATGTAGGTATATTCGCCATTCTTCAGGCGATCCTGAATGTGCGGACGACCTTCATGCACCTTGTTTACCAGACGTGGATTGATGCCCGCTTCGCCCAGCACCACTGCGGTACCGTGTGTCGCATCCAGCTCGAAACCAAACTTCTGCAGTTTTGCTGCCAGGTCGACGATACGTTTCTTATCGCCTTCACGCACTGACAGCAACGCGCGACCGGTTTTCTTCATGTTGCTCTGCGCACCCAGCATCGCTTTGGCGAAGGCTTCAGCGAAGGTGCGACCGACGCCCATCACTTCACCGGTAGAGCGCATCTCTGGGCCGAGGATTGGGTCAACGCCTGGGAACTTGTTGAACGGCAGCACCACTTCTTTCACCGAGTAATACGGTGGAATCACTTCTTTGGTGACGCCCTGTTCAGCCAGCGTTTTACCTGCCATCACGCGCGCGGCAACCTTCGCCAGCGCCACGCCAGTGGCTTTCGACACGAACGGCACGGTACGCGCGGCACGTGGATTCACCTCAATCAGGTAAACTTCATTGTCCTTCACCGCGAACTGCACGTTCATCAGGCCACGTACGTTCAGCTCGAAGGCCAGTTTTTCCACCTGCTGACGCATCACGTTCTGGATTTCAGTGCTCAGCGTGTAGGCTGGCAGTGAACACGCGGAGTCACCGGAGTGCACGCCCGCCTGCTCGATGTGCTCCATGATGCCGCCAATCAGCACGCGCTCGCCGTCGCAAATCGCATCGACATCCACTTCAACCGCATCATCGAGGAAGCGATCCAGCAGCACTGGCGCATCGTTAGAGACCGACACCGCCGTCTGGAAGTAACGCTTCAGGTCGATTTCGTCGTAAACGATCTCCATCGCGCGGCCGCCCAGCACATAAGAAGGACGCACCACCAGCGGATAACCGATCCCAGCTGCTTTCTCAACGGCCTGTTCCAGCGTGGCAACGGTGGCGTTAGCCGGCTGCTTCAGGCTCAGGCGATCAACCGCCTGCTGGAAACGCTCACGGTCTTCTGCACGGTCAATCGAGTCCGGGCTGGTACCAATCACCGGCACGCCAGCCGCTTCCAGCGCGCGTGCCAGTTTCAGCGGCGTCTGGCCGCCGTACTGTACGATGACGCCTTTCGGCTTCTCGATACGCACGATTTCCAGCACATCTTCCAGCGTGACCGGCTCGAAGTAGAGGCGATCCGAGGTGTCGTAGTCGGTTGAGACGGTTTCCGGGTTACAGTTGACCATGATGGTCTCGTAACCGTCTTCACGCAGCGCCAGCGCCGCATGCACGCAGCAGTAATCAAACTCGATGCCCTGGCCGATACGGTTTGGACCGCCGCCCAGAATCATGATTTTTTCACGATCCTGGTTTGGATTGGCTTCGCACTCTTCCTCGTAGGTTGAGTACATATAGGCGGTGTCGGTGGCGAATTCAGCGGCGCAGGTATCAACGCGTTTATAAACCGGGTGCAGGTTAAATTGCTGACGCAGCTTACGGATTTCGCCCTCAGATACGCCCGCCAGCGCGGCCAGACGGACATCAGCAAAGCCTTTACGCTTCAGCGCGCGCAGGAACTCCGCGTTCAGCGAGTTCACACCTTCGCGTTCAACCTGCTCTTCCAGACGCACCAGCTCTTCAATCTGCACCAGGAACCAGCGATCAATGTTGGTGAGGTTGAACACACCATCAACTGACATGCCGGCGCGGAACGCATCGGCGATGTACCAGATACGGTCAGAACCGGCATCTTTCAGTTCGCGGCGAATGCGCGTTAACGCTTCTGGATCGTCGAGGCTGACTTTCGGGTCGAAACCGTTGGCACCGACTTCCAGACCGCGCAGCGCTTTCTGCATCGATTCCTGGAACGTGCGGCCAATCGCCATCACTTCACCGACCGATTTCATCTGCGTGGTCAGACGATCGTTGGCACCGGCGAACTTCTCGAAGTTGAAGCGAGGAATCTTGGTAACGACGTAGTCGATTGAGGGTTCGAACGACGCAGGCGTTAAGCCGCCGGTGATGTCGTTCATCAGCTCATCAAGGGTAAAGCCCACCGCCAGTTTCGCCGCCACTTTGGCAATCGGGAAGCCGGTCGCTTTTGAAGCCAGCGCTGACGAACGCGATACGCGCGGGTTCATTTCGATGACGATCATACGGCCATCTTTCGGATTCACCGAGAACTGGACGTTCGAACCACCGGTTTCGACACCGATTTCACGCAGTACCGCCAGCGAGGCGTTACGCATGATTTGATACTCTTTGTCGGTCAGAGTTTGCGCGGGCGCCACGGTGATAGAGTCACCGGTGTGGATGCCCATTGCATCGAAGTTTTCGATCGAGCAGACGATGATACAGTTGTCGTTTTTATCACGTACCACTTCCATCTCGTACTCTTTCCAGCCAATCAGCGACTCATCAATCAGCAGCTCATTGGTTGGCGACAAGTCCAGGCCGCGTTCGCAAATCTCTTCGAACTCTTCGCGGTTATAGGCGATACCGCCGCCAGTGCCGCCCATCGTAAAGGAAGGGCGGATGATGCACGGGAAGCCAACGTCTTCGGCCACCGCCAGCGCTTCTTCCATGGTATGCGCGATACCGGAACGTGCGGTGCCCAGACCAATGCTCTTCATCGCCACGTCGAAGCGACGACGATCTTCGGCTTTATCAATGGCATCGGCAGTTGCACCAATCATGGTGACGCCGAACTCAGCCAGCACGCCCTGACGCTCCAGCTCCAGCGCACAGTTCAGCGCTGTCTGGCCGCCCATGGTTGGCAGCACCGCATCCGGACGCTCTTTTTCGATAATCTTGCGTACCACTTCCCAGTGAATCGGCTCGATGTAAGTCGCATCGGCCATTTCCGGGTCGGTCATAATAGTTGCCGGGTTCGAGTTCACCAGAATGACGCGGTAGCCCTCTTCACGCAGCGCTTTACACGCCTGCGCACCGGAGTAGTCAAATTCACATGCCTGGCCGATAACGATCGGGCCAGCACCAAGAATCAGGATGGATTTTATGTCTGTACGTTTTGGCATCGTGGGCTCCTGATTACTTCGCGTTAGAACGGTATGCTTTGATCAATTCGATAAAGTGATCGAACAGTGGCGCCGCATCGTGCGGGCCTGGGCTCGCTTCCGGGTGTCCCTGGAAGCTGAAGGCCGGTTTGTCAGTGCGATGAATGCCCTGCACGGTTTGGTCGAACAGCGACACATGCGTCACGCGGAGATTGGCCGGTAATTGGCTGTCATCAACCGCAAAACCGTGGTTCTGTGCGGTGATCATCACGGTGTTGTTATCGAGATCTTTCACCGGATGGTTGCCGCCGTGGTGGCCGAGTTTCATCTTGATGGTTTTGGCACCGCTCGCCAGCGCTAACAGCTGGTGCCCAAGGCAGATACCGAATACCGGAACATCGGTTTTCAGGAATGCCTGAATGGCGTTAATGGCGTAGTCGCATGGCTCCGGGTCGCCAGGACCGTTCGACAGAAAAATACCGTCTGGATTAAGTGCCAGAACCTCTTCCGCTGGAGTTTGCGCCGGCACGACCGTCAGGCGGCAGCCGCGATCCACCAGCATACGCAGGATGTTGCGCTTAGCGCCGTAATCGTACGCCACCACATGGAACGGCAGCTCTTCCGCCGTTTTCTGCTCCGGCAGGTCACCTTCCAGTGTCCAGCTACCTTGCTGCCACGCGTAGGTTTCCGCGGTGGTCACTTCTTTCGCCAGATCCATGCCTTTCAAGCCCGGGAACGCCTGCGCTTTCTGCAGCGCCAGTGCGGCATCCGGATTATCACCCGCAATAATGCAGCCGCTCTGTGCACCCTTCTCGCGCAGCAAACGGGTCAGTTTACGCGTGTCGATATCGGCGATGCCAACGATGTTATTGCGCTGCAGGTAAGCTGCCAGACTTTCTTCGCTGCGGAAGTTGCTGGTAATCAGCGGCAGATCGCGAATAACGAGGCCTTGAGCATGAATTTGGCTGGATTCTTCATCGGCGGCGTTAACGCCAACATTGCCGATATGGGGATAAGTGAGGGTAACAATTTGGCGGGAATAGGAAGGATCAGTGAGGATTTCTTGATAACCGGTCATTGAAGTGTTGAAAACAACTTCCCCCACTGCCGACCCCGTAGCCCCGATGGCCCGACCGTGGAATTGGGTTCCGTCTTCCAGAACCAAGAGCGCTGACTTAATCAAAACATCCTCCAGGGAATAAACAGTCACAATATTTGCATATTAATTCAAAAGCAGTACCAGAATCAATGCAAAACCCGCCTGAGTACTCGAATTTTGGCAAATTGCGCGCATTCTAATGATCGCCCCGCACCTTGTCTACAATATGTGGTTATTTTTTTGTATATTTCGGGCAACTGAATGTTAAAAACGGTGAAAGGCGATAAAAGAGCGAGATAACTCGGAAAAATAATCGGTTGCCTGACGGCGTTAATGGCAAACTGGTGCTAGCGCGCATAAATTTTTGACCAAACGGTCAAAATTAGCCATCGCAAGCCTGATAATCACTCATTAACTACGATAAATAAGCATTTCGAACCCATAACATAGCAAAACGGTCATTTACAGATAAAATAAAGGGCAATGATCACATTGCCCTCGTCAATCAAGGTCTTACCGATTGAAATAACCACATCACGATGGTTCACAACACTCACAACATCGATAAATCCAGCACATCTCGCATCTCGTAAAGGCCAGATTTCTTGTTCTTTAACCAGCTTGCCGCTTTAACTGCACCATTTGCAAAGGTCATACGGCTGGAAGCCTTGTGGGTAATCTCTACGCGCTCACCAATATCTGCAAACATCGCGGTGTGTTCGCCGACGATATCACCAGCGCGCACGGTAGCAAATCCGATGGTTTGCGCTTTACGCTCACCGGTATGACCTTCACGGGCATACACCGCGTGCTCATCCAGATTCCACTTCATGGCATCGGCAATCGCTTCGCCCATCGCCAGCGCAGTACCTGATGGTGCATCAACTTTGTGACGATGGTGCGCTTCAACGATTTCAATGTCCGCGTAGTCGCCCATCACCTTCGCTGCCTGCTGCAGCAGATTCAGCACCAGGTTGACGCCCACGCTGAAGTTAGCGGCGAACACGATGCCAATCTCTTCAGCAGCCGCGCGAATCGCCGCTTTACCGGCTTCATCGAAACCGGTGGTACCGATCACCATCGCTTTGTTGTGCTGTCGGCAAAACGCCAGATACTCCAGCGTGCCTTCCGGACGGGTGAAGTCGATCAGGACATCGAAGTCGTTAACCACCTTTTGCAGGTCGTCAGAGACGATCACGCCCGTTTTGCCGATGCCCGCCAGTTCGCCAGCATCTACGCCCAGCAATGACGAACCGCTACGCGCCAGTGCTGCGCCTAGCGCAACACCTTCCGCCTGCTGTACGGCCTGAATCAAATTGCGTCCCATGCGGCCCGGCGCACCAACGATAGCAATGCGGATTTCACTCATAATTATTCATTCCTGATACAAATCTATGCATGTAAAGCGTAAACAGGTTAACGGTCAGATAACAGTCACGCCACAACAATAAAGGGATATAAGAATTTTATGCCAGCCGCTAAACATTATCAGTAAAAGCAATCCCGCATGCTGGAAGCAGGATTTTCTACAGCGACAGGCAAAGAAAAGGCCGAACAATGTCGGCCTGATTTTACTACGGTGTAAACCGCTTACTGCACGTTTCGCACGTCGACGCGCAGCTCTTTTGGTACTTCAAACACGATGTTCTCTTCACGGCCAATCAGCTCAATCGCCGCTTCACCGCCGAGCTCACGCAGACGTTGAATCACCTGTTGCACCAGAATATCAGGAGCAGAAGCGCCCGCTGTTACGCCGATGACCTGCTTGTCTTTGACCCACTCTTCCTGGATGTCATCAGCCGAATCAATCAGCTTCGCCAGCTTACCAGCACGCTGCGCCAGTTCGGCCAGACGGTTCGAGTTAGAGGAGTTTTTCGATCCCACTACCAGCACCACTTCAGCATCACGCGCTAAGACGCGTACCGCTTCCTGACGGTTGGTAGTGGCGTAGCAGATGTCATCTTTACGTGGACCGATAATCGCCGGGAAGCGCTGACGCAGTGCATCAATCACGTCCGAAGTATCATCGACTGAAAGTGTGGTCTGCGTCATAAAGCACAGGTTGCTCTCATCTTTGACGTTCAGCTTGAACACATCTTCCGGCGATTCCACCAGATACATGCCGCCGTTAGGATTGCTGTACTGGCCCATGGTGCCTTCCACTTCCGGATGCCCCGCGTGACCAATAAGAATCGCTTCAACACCTTTACGGCTAGCGCGCGCCACTTCCATATGCACTTTGGTCACCAGCGGACAGGTCGCATCAAACAGCATGGTGAGGTTACGCGCTTTGGCTTCGGCGCGAACCGCTTGCGATACGCCGTGCGCGGAGAAGATCAGAATGGCGTTATCCGGCACTTCAGCGATCTCTTCAATGAAAATCGCCCCACGTTCGCGCAAGCTGCTCACCACGTAGCGGTTATGCACCACTTCGTGACGCACGTAGATGGGCGCGCCGTACATCTCCAGCGCGCGCTCAACGATGCTGATGGCGCGATCAACGCCTGCGCAGAAACCGCGTGGGTTAGCTAACAGGATTTGCATCGTTGGCCTCCAGCGCCGGATCAATCTCCAGCACTTCGATGTCAAACTGAATGCGCTGGCCCGCCAGCGGATGGTTGAAGTCTACGGTGATCGAGTCACCGGACACTTCACGAATCACGCCAGGCATTTCGCTGCCGCCGCGGCCGCTGAACAGCATAATGGCACCCACTTCCGGCTCGCCCGCGTCGTTAAAGTCACGACGTGAGAAGTACTGAACCAGATCCGGGCTGGTGCCGCCAAACGCATCTTCCGGCTCCAGCGTAAATGCGTGCTTGTCGCCCACTTTACGCCCGAGTAGCTGCTGTTCCAGCGCGCCCGACAGGCTGCCATCACCCAGACGGAACAGCGCAGGTTTGCCGTTGGCGCGCGTGGATTCGGCCGTCGAGCCATCCTCCAGCTTCAGCGTAAAATGCACCAGCAACGCGCTATCGCGCTGAACTAAGTCTGTCATCAGTTACCCTTTCTGTTTAGCCGGTTTGCCGTTCGGGCTGAGAAAACCTTCCAGCACTACCAGCGCCGCGCCGATGCAGATGGCACAGTCGGCGATGTTAAAGGTCGCGAAGTGCCAGTCACCGACATAGAAGTCGATAAAATCGACCACAAAACCGTGATACGAACGGTCAAACAGGTTACCCAACGCCCCGCCGATAATCAGGGCGTAGGCAATATTGGTTAATTTGTTGCTGGCAGCGTTGCGATACATCATCACCAACAGCGCCACCACGATAGCAATGGCGATGCCGGCGAAGAACCAGCGCTGCCAACCGCCTTTGTCGGCCAGGAAGCTGAACGCCGCGCCATAATTATGCGCGTAGAACAGGTTCAGGAACGGCATCAGCGGCTGCGTTTCATGCAGCATCATGTTGTTGATGACCCACATCTTGCTGCCAAAATCGATGGCAATCACCACCAGCACCAGCCAAAGCCAGCGCAAACCGGTTGAAGAGAGCGCTTTACTCATCAGGCAAATTTCCGCTGTTCGCCATTGCCGGCGACGTTGGTGTAGCAACGACCACACACCGCAGCATGCTCCGGATTCTGGCCAACGTCAGTAGTGTAATGCCAGCAGCGCGGACATTTCTCGCCTTCTGCTTTGTGCAGCGCGATTTTCAGACCTTTGAACAGCTCGCTCTGCTGCGCTTCATCGCTGGCAGTGGCGTAATCCGCCACGGTCGCGCCTGAGGTTAACAGCACGAAACGCAGCTCATCGCCCAGCGCCTGCAGCTTGGCTGCCAGCTCGGCATCCGCATACAGCGTCACCGTCGCTTCCAGCGCACCGCCGATGCGTTTGTCGCTACGCGCTTGCTCAATCACCTTGTTCACTTCACCGCGGACTTTCAGCACATCATCCCAATAAGCATCGTTCAGCGTTTCGTTATCTGCCAGACCAAACAGATCCTGATACCACTCTTCGGTGAACACGTATTTCGCGCGCTCGCCCGGCAGGTAGCCCCAGATTTCGTCTGCGGTGAAGGACATGATTGGCGCCATCCAGCGCACCAGCGCTTCAACGATGTGCCACAGCGCGGTTTGGCAACTGCGACGCGCCAGGCTGTCGCCTTTTGCGGTGTACTGACGATCTTTGATCACATCGAGATAGAACGAGCCCATTTCGATTGAGCAGAAGTGCATCAGACGCTGCACCACTTCGTGGAAATCGTAGTTTTCGTAGGAGTGCACGATATCCTGCTGCGCTGCCAGCGCACGGCCAACCGCCCAGCGATCCACCACCACCATCTCTTCCGGCTTGACGCAATCGTTCGCCGGGTTAAAGCCAGCAAGGTTTGCCAGCAGGAAACGCGCGGTGTTACGGATACGACGATAGCTGTCTGCGGCACGCTTCAGGATTTCGTCGGAGACCGCCATCTCACCGGAATAATCGGTAGAAGCGACCCACAGACGCAGAATGTCTGCACCCAGCTTATCCATCACATCCTGCGGCGCCACGGTGTTGCCGATCGATTTCGACATCTTGCGGCCCTGACCATCCACGGTGAAACCGTGCGTCAGTACCTGACGATAAGGCGCTTTGCCTTTCATCGCCGTGGAGATCATCAGTGAAGACATGAACCAGCCGCGATGCTGATCCGAACCTTCCAGGTACATATCTGGCGTATGGCCGCCGAATTCAGGACGCGCATCCACCACTGAGTAGCTGGTAGATCCAGAGTCGAACCAGACATCTAAGGTGTCTGGCACTTTAACGTAGAGGTCAGCGTCGTCGCCCATCAGGTCGCGCGGATCGAGATCCCACCACGCCTGAATGCCGTCCTGCTCAACCCGTTTCGCGACTTTCTCCATCAGCTCCAGCGTATCCGGATGCAGCTGCTCGCTCTCTTTATGCACGAACAGCGCCATCGGCACGCCCCACGTACGCTGACGTGAGATACACCAGTCCGGACGGTTCGCTACCATCGCTTCGATACGCGCCTGGCCCCAATCTGGGATCCACTGCACGCCTTTGATCTCTTTCAGCGACTGCGCACGCAGGCCTTTCTGATCCATGCTGATGAACCATTGTGGCGTGGCACGGAAGATGATTGGCGTTTTATGACGCCAGCAGTGCGGGTAGCTGTGCAGCAGCTTCTCCACGTGCAGCAGCGCGCCCTTCTCTTTCAGCAGCTCAACGATCATGTCGTTGGCTTTAAAGACGTTTACACCATCCAGCGTCGGGTAGGTGCCTGGTAGATACGCGCCATCCGGCCCCACCGGATTGGCGGTTTCCAGACCGTATTTCTGACCGATAACATAGTCATCCGGGCCATGGCCTGGCGCGGTATGTACCGCACCGGTACCGGCTTCCAGCGTCACATGCTCACCCAATACCACTTTCGATTGGATCTGCTCGAGGAACGGATGCTGGAACAGCTGCAGCTCCAGCGCCGCGCCGTTGCATTCGCCCAGCACGGTCCAGTCGCTGATGCCCGCGCGCTTCATCACGCTCTCAACCATCTCTTTGGCGAGAATCAGGCTGCGACCGTCGATCTGCAGCAGCTGGTATTCAAATTCAGGATGCAGCGAGATACCACGGTTGGCTGGCATGGTCCACGGCGTGGTGGTCCAGATCACCAGTGAAACCGGGCCTTCTGAAGCCGCGACGCCAAACTTCGCGCGCACCGCATCTGCATCCACGGCATTGAACATCACATCGATGGATGGCGAAGTTTTGTCGTAATACTCCACTTCCGCTTCAGCCAGCGCCGAACGGCAATCCATGCACCAGTGCACCGGCTTAGCGCCTTTGTGCAGATGGCCGTTGCCGATGATTTTACCCAGCGCACGGATGATGTTGGCTTCGGTCTGGAAATTCATCGTCAGATAAGGACGATCCCAGTCACCGAGCACGCCGAGGCGGATGAAGTCATTTTTCTGCCCTTCAACCTGCTCTGCCGCATATTGGCGGCAAGCGGCACGGAATTCAGACGCGCTCACTTTTTCGCCCGGCTTACCAATCATCTGTTCAACTTTGTGCTCAATCGGCAAGCCGTGGCAGTCCCAACCTGGAACGTACGGCGAGTCGTAGCCCGCCATGCCTTTCGACTTAACGATAATGTCTTTCAGAATCTTGTTAACTGAGTGACCAATATGAATGCTGCCGTTCGCATAAGGAGGGCCATCGTGCAAAATAAAGGTTTTTTTCCCTTTTTTGGCTTCGCGGATGATGCCGTACAGGTTGTCATCATACCAACGTTGCAGCATTCCCGGTTCACGCTTGGCCAGATCGCCACGCATCGGGAACCCCGTTTCCGGCAAATTCAGGGTAGATTTATAGTCACTCATCAGATTCTCGATTCCGTATTTCGGTCATTAAACCGGTGTTTTTAGCCCAAAGAATTGGCGGGCTGTCACCACATCTTTCGCAATTTGTTCTTTCAGCGCGTCCAGCGAAGCGAAACGCTGTTCATCGCGAATCTTCTGTTTCAGCACCACTTCAATGTGACGCCCATAGAGATTCATATGTGTGTCGAGCAGATGAACTTCAAGCTGCTGACGTAAACCTTTTACCGTTGGGCGCGTACCAATATTGGCCACGCCGGGCAGCGGCTGATCGCCAAGGCCCAACACTGCCACCGCAAACACGCCTTTAACCGGCGTAACGGTGCGACGCAAAGGGAGATTAGCCGTTGGGAAACCGATAGTGCGCCCGAGTGCATCGCCGTGCACTACGCGGCCTGAGATGCTGAACGGATGGCCAAGCAGCGCTTCGGCTTGCGCAAAATCATCCTGCGCCAGCGCCTGACGAACGGCGGTACTGCTGATGCGCTTGCCGCTGTCACAATAAGTCTGGGTGCTGATAACCTCAAAGCCATACTCCGCACCGGCTTTCTGTAATAACAGGAAATCCCCCTGGCGACCAGCGCCGAAGCGGAAATCATCGCCGACGGCCAGGAACTTGACGTTGAGCTTGTCTACCAACAATTCGGAAATAAAACTCTGCGCCGAATGCGCAGCGAAGCGACGATCAAAACGTACGCAGAGTACGGCATCAACACCCGCTTGTTCGAGGTACTTCAGCTTTTCACGCAAACGCGTAAGGCGCGCCGGGGCTTTGTCGCCGGCAAACAGCTCAAGCGGTTGTGGCTCAAATACCATCACCACCACCGGCAGATTGCGTTTTCGTCCTTCGGCAATCAGCTGCGCCATCAAAGCCTGGTGGCCGCGATGTACGCCGTCGAAATTGCCAATGGTCAGGACGCAGCCGCGATGCTGCTCTTTCAGATTATAAATACCGCGGATAAACTTCATGGCTGACTCAAACCGGTGGAAATCGGCGGATTATACCCTTGAATGGCGTTAAGGTTAACCCGTATACGTGCCTTTCCTGCTTCTGGCGCGGCTTATTCCACGCGTGGGCAATTGCTTAGCAAGGATCTGAAGATTTTTGCTGCGAAATACTGTATTCAACGCCGCGTTGCTGGTAGAATCCTGCGCCATCAATTACGTAATCGAGTGTTGTTTTTAAAACGACGCTTATTTGCACAAATCCATTGACATAAGAAGGCGCAAAAGGCATAGTCCTCGGCCTTTGATTTGTCCATATAGATCACATTTGGGAGTTGGACCTTGGCTAATATCAAATCAGCTAAGAAACGCGCCGTAACATCTGAGAAACGTCGCAAGCATAACGCAAGCAACCGTTCAATGATGCGTACTTTCATCAAGAAAGTATACGCGGCTATCGCAACAGGCGACAAAGCTGCTGCGCAGAACGCATTCAACGAAATGCAACCACTCGTGGACCGTCAGGCTGCTAAAGGTCTGATCCACAAAAACAAAGCTGCACGTCATAAAGCAAACCTGACTGCTCAGATCAACAAACTGGCTTAATCGCCCGTCTGTTAATCGCTTTGTAAAAAAGAACCGGCGTTTAGCCGGTTTTTTTATGCCTGCAATTCAGGGGTAAACAGCGCACTAAAGTCGCGATGGCAGATCCGCTGTACCGCCGGATGCTGAATCATCCGTTCGGCAAAGATCACGTGATACTCCTCCATCACCGCATCCAACCGCCCAATCTCTTTGATGGCGTCATCCCGATAAATCTCGTCGCCATACAGCGTCGGAGCCACAAATATCGCGTTGTTCAGCGCACCAAAAGCTTTCATTAATGCCGCATCATCAAACTCGCCCAGAATCTCCACCTGCAATCCCTGGCTGTGAATCCAGTTCAGCAGTTTGCGACCCAGCATCGAGCGACGCCCCGGAATCAGCAAACGCCGCTCTTCCAGGCTGGCAGGAAACGGCAGCGTCGGTAACGGTGTGTTGCACCAGAAGCTGATCGGACACTCGCCCAGCTTGACCGAAAACAGCCCTTCCTGCTGAGTCGAATCAATTGGGCAATCGGAAAGAATCATATCCAGCTTGTGCTGGCTTAACTGTTCCAGCAGCATCTCGTGCGTTGATTCAAAGCAGCGCAGATGGATTCCCTCTTCAGCCACCACCGCAGCCTGCAGCACCTTGCTCACCAGTTGCTTAGACAAGGCATCCGCTACGCCAACATCAAACAGCAGATGCGACTCTTTGCGGTAGTTAACGATATCGAGCATCTCCTGGCTCAGCATGAACATGCGGTCGGCATAGCGGAACACCAGCTGACCAAGCTCCGTCGGCACTAAACCGCGCCCCTGACGACGAAACAGCACGCCGCCGAGTTGCTCTTCCAGCGATTTAATCTGGCCAGTGACCGTCTGTGGCGCCAGGCACAGCACATCCGCCGCGCGCACTACCGAACCGGTTTTACACACCTGCCAGAAGTAGTAGAGATGATTAAAGTTCAGCTGATTCATCGGCAAAAAAGGAGGCTTTCGCCTCCTTCCTCTTTTTAACGCAGTTTGATGCGCAGCAGCGTGTAACCAATCACCGCTGAGAGCAGCGAGCCACTGAGAATCCCTAGCTTGGAGAAGGTCACCAGTTGCTCATGGGCGGCATCAAACGCCAGCGAACTGATAAAGATTGACATGGTGAAGCCGATACCGCACAGCACACCAATCGCCATGATATCGCGTATCGTGGTGCCCGCCGGCAACACCGCCAGCCGCCACTTCACCGCCAGCCAGCAGAACAGCGTGATACCCAACGGTTTACCAATCAGCAAGCCGAGAATGATGCCCAGCGGCTCTGGCGACAGCGTATCCATAAAGGTAATGCCGCTCAGCGAAATGCCGGCGTTGGCAAAAGCGAACAGCGGCAGAATCAGCCAGTTTACCCACGGCATTAAACCATGCGCCAGGTGCTCGGCTGGAGAATGGCCGTTCTTCTCTTCCAGCGGCACGAAGAAGCCAACAATCACGCCCGCTAACGTTGCGTGCACACCCGATTTGAGCACCGCCGTCCACAGCACAATGCCGACTAACATATAGATGGCAATGTTACGCACGCCGCAACGATTGAGAATCGCCAGCAGCACAATCGCACCTGCCGCTACGCTCAGCGACAGCACGGAGAGATCGCTGGTGTAGAACAGCGCGATAATCACGATAGCGCCGAGATCATCAATAATCGCCAGCGCCATCAGGAACACTTTCAGCGCGGTTGGCACGCGGCTGCCCAACAGTGCCAGCACGCCCAAAGCAAAGGCGATATCAGTAGCAGTAGGAATTGCCCAGCCGTTACGTGCAATAGGATCGCCATGATTAAGCATCAGGAAAATCAGTCCCGGCATAACCATGCCGCCAATTGCCGCAATCACCGGGAAAATGGCGCGATCGCGGCTGGCGAGTTCACCGGTGATCAGTTCACGTTTCACTTCCAAACCAATTAACAGGAAAAACAGCGCCATCATGGCATCGTTGATCCACAGCAGCAGGTTTTTGCTGATGTCTAATGCACCGAAGCGAATCTGCACCGGCTCGGCGAGAAACGATTGATAAGCTTGAGCGGTTTCCGCGCTGTTAGCCAAAATCATTGCCGCGACGGCCGCCAGAATCAGCACCATGCCGTTGCTGGCATCGCTGGCAATAAAGCTTTTCAGTAAGCTTCGAAGAGAACGGGGTTTGTTCACAACTCCTCCTGAGTAGAGACATTTAGGCTGAGAAGTGTAGCGGCTCAAACACCTCGTTAAAAGCAGCTTATGTCTCGTTAACGACTCGATAATACCGATGCATTACGAAAGGGTTTCTGCTTTTATCTCACGCCAGGCAGATTGAGCTTATATCAGGAGCGACGCGTTGGCGGGAAAACATAAAAAAAGCGGAGAGTTTCCTCTCCGCTTTATTAAGCATCCCAGACGGGATTAACGTGTTAAATCGTCAAAAAACTTCTTCACGCCGTCGAGGAAGCTTTTGGAGCGCGGGCTGTTTTTCTCGCCGCTCGGGCCGCCAAAACTCTCTTCCAGTTCACGCAGTAACGCTTTCTGTTTGTCATTGAGGCTGACTGGCGTTTCCACCACCACACGACACAGCAAATCGCCTACCGCACCACCACGCACCGATTTCACGCCTTTACCGCGCATGCGGAACAGCTTGCCAGTTTGCGTTTCAGAAGGCACTTTCAGGTTCACACGCCCATCAAGCGTCGGCACTTCAATCTCGCCGCCCAATGCTGCCATCGCGAAGTTAATCGGCACTTCGCAATACAGGTTGTTATCTTCACGCTCGAAGATCGGGTGCTTTTTCACCGAAACCTGAACGTACAGATCGCCCGCTGGTGCGCCCTGTTCGCCCGCTTCACCTTCGCCGGTCAGACGAATGCGATCGCCGGTATCCACGCCTGCTGGAATTTTCACCGATAGAGTTTTACTGCGCTCAACGCGACCGTGACCATGACAAGCATTGCACGGATCTTTGATCACTGAACCGCGACCGTGACAGGTCGGACACGCCTGCTGCACGGTGAAGAAGCCCTGACGCATCTGCACCTGGCCTGCGCCATGACAGGTATGACAGGTCTGCGGTTTGGTCCCCGCTTTCGCGCCGCTGCCGTGGCAGACATCGCACTCTTCCAGTGTTGGAATGCGGATCTCTTTGGTCACGCCGCGTACCGCTTCTTCCAGCGTTAGCTCCATGTTGTAGCGTAAATCGGCGCCACGTGCGGCACGCTGACGGCGGCCACCACCAAAAATATCGCCAAATACGTCGCCAAAGATATCGCTGAAGTCGGCACCGCCGCCGCCGAAGCCACCACCGCCGCCCATGCCGCCTTGTTCAAAGGCTGCGTGACCATATTGGTCGTAGGCCGCACGCTTCTGTGCGTCGGTCAGAATTTCGTAGGCTTCCTTAATTTCTTTAAACTTCGCTTCGGCTTCTTTATTGTCCGGATTACGGTCCGGATGGTATTTCATCGCCAGGCGCTTATAAGCCTTTTTGATTTCACGCTCATCTGCGGATTTAGAGACGCCTAAGATCTCGTATAAATCACTCTTAGCCATATTTGTTCTGCCCTTAACATGATCGCACGGGCGTGGAGAGATCTCCTACGCCCGTGCTGGTTTCAACGGCTGTCAGGCCAGCCGTCGCGCCCGGTCAGGGGCAATTATTTTTTGTCTTTAACTTCTTCGAACTCAGCGTCGACAACGTCGTCTTCTTTCTGTGCAGAAGCATCGCCTGCATCAGCTGCCTGACCCTGCTGCTGTGCCAGCTCCATCAGTTTGCTGGACACTTCCATCAATGCCTGCATTTTGGCTTCGATTTCTGCTTTGTCTTCGCCTTTCAGCGCGGTGTTCAGCTCGGTCAACGCAGCTTCGATTGGCGCTTTGTCGTCAGCAGACAGTTTGTCGCCCGCTTCGTCCAGCTGCTTACGGGTGCTGTGCGAAATCTGATCGCCCTGGTTACGGGTCTGAACCAGCTCTTCGAACTTGCGGTCAGACTCGGCGTTCGCTTCCGCGTCACGCACCATTTTTTCGATCTCTTCTTCATTCAGACCAGAAGAAGCCTTGATGGTGATCTTCTGCTCTTTACCGCTGTTTTTGTCTTTCGCAGACACGTGCAGGATACCATCCGCATCGATATCGAAGGTGACTTCGATCTGCGGCATACCGCGCGGTGCAGCCTGGATACCGTCGAGGTTGAACTGGCCCAGGGATTTGTTATCACCTGAACGCTTACGCTCACCCTGCAGCACGTGAATGGTCACGGCAGACTGGTTATCTTCAGCGGTAGAGAACACCTGGCTGTGCTTGGTTGGTATGGTGGTGTTCTTGCTAATCAGCGAAGTCATCACGCCGCCCATGGTTTCGATACCCAGCGACAGCGGAGTCACGTCCAGCAGCAGAACGTCTTTCACTTCACCCGCCAACACGCCGCCCTGAACCGCAGCACCCACGGCTACCGCTTCATCCGGGTTCACATCTTTACGTGGCTCTTTACCAAAGAACTCAGTCACTTTCGCCTGAACCATTGGCATACGCGTTTGACCGCCCACCAGGATCACGTCGTTGATGTCTGAAACAGACAGACCCGCATCCTGCAGAGCCACTTTCAACGGCTCGATAGAGCGAGAAACCAGGTCTTCAACCAGTGATTCCAGTTTCGCACGTGTTACTTTGATGTTCAGGTGCTTAGGACCGGTCGCATCCGCCGTGATGTAAGGCAGGTTAACGTCGGTCTGCTGTGCTGAAGACAGCTCGATCTTGGCTTTCTCTGCCGCTTCTTTCAGACGCTGCATGGCCAGCGGATCGTTGTGCAGATCGATGCCCTGATCTTTCTTAAATTCAGCCACCAGATAGTTAATCAGACGGCTATCGAAGTCTTCACCACCCAGGTGGGTATCACCGTTGGTTGCCAGAACTTCAAAGGTTTTCTCGCCATCAACGTCATCGATCTCAATGATTGAGATATCGAAAGTACCACCGCCCAGGTCGTATACCGCGATGGTGCGGTTGCCCTGACCTTTATCCAGGCCGTAAGCCAGTGCAGCTGCGGTTGGTTCGTTGATGATACGTTTTACTTCCAGACCCGCGATACGGCCGGCGTCTTTGGTCGCCTGACGCTGCGCATCGTTGAAGTAAGCTGGAACGGTAATAACCGCTTCAGTGACGGCTTCACCGAGGAAATCTTCCGCGGTTTTCTTCATCTTTTTCAGCACTTCAGCAGAGATCTGCGGCGGTGCCATTTTCTGGCCTTTTACGTCCAGCCATGCGTCGCCGTTATCTGCGCCGATGATTTTGTACGGCATAATTTTAATATCACGCTGTACTTCTTCGTCCTGGAAGCGACGGCCAATCAGGCGCTTGATCGCAAACAGGGTGTTCTGCGGGTTGGTCACAGACTGACGTTTAGCCGGTTGACCCACCAGAGTTTCGCCATCCTGTGCATACGCAATGATCGACGGCGTGGTGCGATCGCCTTCGGCGTTTTCCAGTACGCGTGCTTTACCACCATCCATAACTGCAACACATGAGTTGGTTGTACCCAAGTCAATACCAATAATCTTGCCCATCTAAACGTCTCCTACTTAAATTCTTTGCCAATTTGGGTTGTGAAACAGAGATGCGGCCAAACTGACCACTTTCAACTGCTGAAGCAGGCTTTTTTTGCTGCCTCACAACGCTCGATGACAAGTAAATGGGGCCGGTTCGATGCGCATCAAGGGTTAAAACTAAAAAAAATTTCATTCTCTCGTCGATTCAGATCAAAGTTGGCCAAAAAGAGGCCGCTTATTATGCAGCGCCTCGCGCCCCCAGCGGTTTGCGCGGGTGTAAAACACAAACAACATCTTCAACGCTGCTTCTGAGGAATTATGAGCAATACCACGCTGGCGAATCCCGCCCCGTTGGGCCTGATGGGATTCGGTATGACCACCATCCTGCTCAACTTACACAACACCGGCCTGTTTGCGATGGATGTGATCATCCTGGCGATGGGGATTTTCTACGGCGGCATCGCGCAAATTTTTGCCGGGCTGCTGGAATATAAGAAAGGCAACACCTTCGGGCTGACCGCCTTTACCTCTTACGGCAGCTTCTGGTTAACGTTGGTGGCAATTCTGCTGCTGCCGAAACTGGGGCTGGCAGAGGCGGCCGACGGCCACTTCCTTGGCGCGTATCTCGCGCTGTGGGGCGTGTTCACTGCATTCCTGTTTTTCGGCACGCTGAAGTCACCGAAAATGCTGCAGTTCATCTTCGCCAGCCTGACGCTGCTGTTTGCGCTGCTGGCTATCGGCCACCTGACCGACAACGCGGGGTTGCTGCGCGTTGCCGGCTGGATTGGCATTATTTGCGGTTCGAGTGCGTTCTATCTGGCGATGGGCGAAGTGCTGAACGAGAAGTTTGGTCGTACGGTATTGCCGATTGGCGAGTGACAAATGAATAGCGGAGCTGTTTGGCTCCGCTTTTTGCATTATGACGAGTGCAGCGACATATCTAACTGCGCATACTGCTGACGGCTATCGCGCCACAGCCAGATTCCCACCATAAAGCCAATTACCGCAAGCGCCAGCACATACCAGGCTGGCGCCATTGGCGTCAGGCTCATCATCAGCGTTACGCTAATCGGCGTCAAACCACCGAAAATCGCGTAAGCAACATTGTACGAAAATGAGATGCCGGTAAAGCGCACCGCCGCCGGGAATGCGCGCACCATCACAAACGGCACTACGCCGACGACCCCCACGCTCAGGCCCGCCAAACCGTACCAAACAAACAGCATTTCCGGCGTGCTACCTAACTGATGGAAGAAGTTCCAGCTGCCGATCGCCAGCAGTATTGAACCGACCATCAGCGAACGCGCCGCGCCGAAGCGATCCACCAGCCATCCGGCGATAACACAACCCAGCAGCAGCATAATGGTGGCGAAGCTGTTGGCCTGCAGACTGAGCGCGGCGGGAATGCCATGCTGTTTTTGCATCAGCGTCGGCGCCATCAAAATCACCACCACAATGCAGGCCGACAGAAGCCAGGTGAGCAGCATCGAAATTACGATGCCACGCTTATGGCTGGCGAAAATGGTTTGCAGCGGCATTTTTTCTGCCAGCGCTTTACGCTGCTGCATCTGCTGGAACACCGGGGTTTCATGCAGCCAGCGACGCAGATACATCGCCAGCAAGCCAAACACACCGCCGAGGAAGAAAGGAATGCGCCAGCCATGATCGCGCATCGCAGCCGGTGACAGCGTGGTGTTCAGCACCGTTGCCACCAGCGAACCGAGCAGAATCCCTGCGGTTAAGCCTGCGGTCAGCGTGCCGCAGGCAAAACCAATGCGTTTTTCAGGCACATGTTCGGCGACAAACACCCACGCGCCAGGCACTTCACCGCCAATAGCCGCGCCTTGCAGCACGCGCATTAGCAGCATCAATAACGGCGCAGCGATGCCAATGCTGGCATAAGTGGGCAATGCGCCCATCGCCAACGTCGGCAGCGCCATCAGCAGAATACTGAGGCTGAACATCTTCTTACGCCCCACTTTGTCACCAAAGTGCGCCATGATAATGCCGCCTAACGGACGCGCCAGATAACCCGCAGCAAAGATGGCGAAAGTCTGCACCTGACGCAACCATTCAGGAATGTCAGGCGGGAAGAACAGTTCGCCGATCACGGCGGCAAAGAAGACGAAGATAATGAAGTCGTAGAATTCCAGCGCCCCACCAAGGGCGGCCAGCGACAGGGTTTTGTAATCCTGCCCGTTGAGTCGGCGCGTTGCGTGCGTATCCATAATCCAGCGGTATCCAGAGGCAAAACAACTTATGTAAAGATTGAATTACTATACCGTAAATATTTTGCCACACCAGTGCCGCTGGATTTTATGCCTGAAAATGCCGATTTTTAGTCATTTGTCTCACGACGGGCGCTTTTGGGGCGAAAAGCTGCTACCACATCGGCATGAGTTTCCACATACGGCCCTTCCAGTAGCTGTAAACAATAAGGTACAGCGGCAAAAATCCCCGGCACCTTTACCGTTCCATCTTCCGCTTTCAGTCCTTCCAGCGTCTCTTTAATGGATTTTGGCTGGCCCGGCAGATTGAGGATCAGCGACTGCTTGCGGATCACGCCAACCTGGCGAGACAAAATAGCGGTCGGCACAAATTGCAGGCTAATTTGGCGCATCTGCTCGCCGAAGCCCGGCATTTCACGGTCGGCAACCGCCAATGTGGCATCTGGCGTCACATCACGCCGCGCCGGTCCGGTGCCGCCGGTGGTGAGGACCAAATTGCAGAACAGCTCATCGACCAGCTCGCAAATCGCCTGCTCAATCATTGGCTGCTCATCCGGTACCAGACGCGTTTCAATTTCAAACGGCGTAGCCAGCGCGGCGGTGAGCCAGCTCTCTAACGCCGGAATGCCCTGATCCTGATAGATGCCGTTAGCAGCACGATCGGAAACGGAAATTAATCCAATTCGTAAAGTATCCATAGAGTTATCGCTGTGGTTAGCTGCATGGCAGCAAATGACGTGAGTAGTTAGAAGGATAATACAAGAAGCGGGGGAAAAAACGTAAAACCGTGGCAGCGGTTGCCGCCACGGCCAATCACCTTACAGCAGCTCGGCGATCATCTTCTCAAGTTTGCCCTGATCGATGGCAAAGTTGCGGATACCTTCAGCCAGTTTGGTAACGGCCATTGGATCCTGGTTGTGCTGCCAGAAGAACTCAGCTTCGGTCATCTTCGCTGGACGCGCTTTCACTTCGCCGGTGTAGCTCAGCTTACGCTCAACGGTGCCTTCGCTCTCAGCCAGCTCTTTCAGCAGGCCCGGAGAGATGGTCAGACGGTCGCAGCCAGCCAGCTCAATGATTTCACCAACGTTACGGAAGCTTGCGCCCATTACCACGGTTTCATAACCGTGCTGCTTGTAGTAGCTGTAGATTTCAGCCACAGACACCACGCCTGGATCTTCGTGGGCTGCATACTCTTTCTTATCGGTGTTCTGCTTGTACCAGTCGAGGATACGGCCAACGAATGGAGAGATCAGGAACACGCCCGCTTCGGCACAGGCACGCGCCTGCGCGAAGGAGAACAGCAGCGTCAGGTTACAGTTGATACCTTCTTTTTCCAGCTGCTCAGCAGCACGAATGCCCTGCCAGGTTGACGCCAGTTTGATCAGGATACGGTCATTGCTGACGCCCGCATCGTTGTACAGTTTGATCAGGCTACGCGCTTTAGCGATGCTCGCTTCAGTGTCGTAAGAGAGGCGCGCATCGACTTCAGTCGAGATGCGACCAGGGATCAGTTTGAGAATTTCCAGACCAATGTTGACGGCCAGCTTGTCAGAAACCAGCGCCAGCTGATCTTCTTTGTTGCTGCTCTGCTGACGTGCCCAGGTAATGGCTTCGTCAATCAGTTTGCGGTATTCAGGGATTTGAGCGGCGTTGAGAATCAAAGAAGGGTTCGTGGTCGCGTCCTGCGGCTGGTAAAGTTTCATCGCCGCGATATCACCGGTGTCGGCGACCACAGTAGTCAGCTGACGCAAGGAAGTAAGTTTGTCCGTCATGGTTCTCTTTCTCTTAGGTTGACTGTCAGGGTGTAAAAGGCTGTTGCGATAATATCACGCACAAGTGACGGCGCAACACCACGAAGTGCCCTTTACGATAGCGCTAACAAATGGGAGCGATTTGCCGATCCATGCCGCTTTTTTGCTACACTCCTTGCGACATTTTCCCTTCAATTCCCTGATAAACCTGCGGGTCAAAGAGGACGTACACGATGCTGATGGTTATCTCACCAGCGAAGACACTGGACTATGAAAGCCCGCTGGCGACACAACGTTTTACCCAACCGGCGCTGTTAGAAAAATCACACCAATTAATTGACGTTGCGCGCGATCTTTCACCGGCGCAAATCAGCTCACTGATGGGCATTAGCGACAAGCTGGCGCACCTGAATGCCGATCGTTTTAACCAATGGCAGCCGCCCTTCTCGCTGGAGAATGCGCGTCAGGCGATCCTGGCGTTCAAAGGCGATGTGTATACCGGTTTGCAGGCCGAAACTTTTAGCGACGACGATTTTGACTTTGCCCAGCAGCATCTGCGCATGTTGTCGGGTCTTTACGGCCTGCTGCGCCCACTCGATTTGATGCAGCCTTATCGCCTGGAGATGGGCATTAAGCTGGCGAATCCGGCCGGGAAAGATCTCTACAGCTTTTGGGGCGATTTGCTGACTGAGAAGTTAAACGAGGCGATTGCTGAACAAGGCGACGATGTGCTGATCAATCTGGCATCTGATGAGTATTTCAAAGCCATCAAGCCGAAGAAACTCAACGCCGAACTGATCAAGCCGGTATTCCTGGATGAGAAGAATGGCAAATTTAAAGTCATCAGCTTCTACGCCAAGAAAGCGCGCGGTTTGATGAGCCGCTATGTGATTCAGAACCGCCTCACCAAGCCTGCGCAGTTGAAGAAGTTCGATGTGGATGGGTATTTCTTTGACGCGGCAGAAAGTAAAGATAACGAGCTGGTGTTTAAGCGCCGCGAGCAGAAATAGTTCAGCAAGCGCTGCAATGGATTGTGCTCGCTGCCCCCCTCCTCGGTCCTCCCCCATAAATGGGGGAGGAAGATGCTGCAATATGTGAGTTTGGAGGCTGCATGTGGCAGCGTCTCCTTCCCCCGCTAGCGGGGGAAGGCCGGGATGGGGGACAGCGAGCACTTACCCCAGTCAGCACTTACTTCAGCAAAAACGCCCGCAGCTCCGCGAAATCGCCTTTCAGGTTGTGCGACAGCAGCGGCAAATCGGCGCGCTCGGCCAGCTCTTTTGGCAGCGGCAGATCCTGACCCAGAATCTCATCCACGCTCTCTTTGAACTTCGCCGGATGCGCAGTCCCGAGGAACAGGCCATATTCGCCCTCCTGCAGGTTGTCGCGCAGCAAACGGTAAGCAATCGCCGCATGCGGTTCAGAGATATAGCCAATCTCTGCCAGCTCGCGCATGGTGGATTTGGTGGTTTCATCGGTTACCGCGCCGTACGCCAGATCGGTCAAACGCCAGGTTTTGCGGCGGAACAGCTCTTCCACGCGCGGCCAGTTGTTCGGCTGGCTGACATCCATGGCGTTCGACAGCGTTGCTACCGTGGCGTTTGGCTGCCATGCTCCGTTGCCGAGGAAACGCGGCACGGTATCGTTCGCGTTGGTCGCAGCGATAAAGCGCTTAATCGGCAGACCCAATGATTTCGCCAGCAGGCCAGCCGTTAAGTCACCGAAGTTACCGCTCGGCACCGACACCACCAGCTGATTGCGCTTCTCTTGTGGCAGCTGCGCTACCGCTTCGAAGTAGTAGCAAATCTGCGCCAGCAGACGGCTGATGTTGATGGAGTTCGCCGAGTTCAGGCCAATCGCCTTTTTCAGCTCTTCATCATCAAACGCCTGTTTCACCAACGCCTGACACGCATCGAAATCGCCTTCAACCGCGATGGTTTCGATGTTGCCGCCCAGCGTACAGAACAGTTTCTCCTGCAGCGGGCTGATTTTGCCCTGCGGATAGAGAATCACCACGCGCACGTTTTCCATGCCGTAGAAGGCATGCGCCACGGCGGCGCCGGTATCGCCGGACGTGGCAGTCAGAATGGTGATCTGCTCATCCGCACCGCTCACATAGGAAAGCATCTGCGCCATAAAGCGGCCGCCGAAGTCTTTGAACGCCAGCGTTGGACCGTGGAACAGCTCGAGGCAAGCCACATCATCGCTGACCTTCGCCACAGGCGCCGGGAAAGCAAAGGCGTTTTTCACGCGCTCGGCCAGCTGATGCGCCGCAATTTCATCGCCAATGTAGGCAGAGAGAATTTTGCTGCTGCGGCTGACGAAATCCATCTCCAGCATGGCATCGATATCGGTCAATTCGAATTCCGGCAGTTCGAGCGGGAAAAACAGCCCTTGCTGCGAGCCGAGGCCCTGTTTAACGGCCTGAGCAAAACTAACCTGCTCGTTGTGATCCTTAAGGTTGTAGAGTTTCATGCGTTATCCCAATTTACGTGCGCCAGCCGTATCAAGACGGCAGATGTGGACGAAACCTTCTTCATTCTGCAGATAGTGCTGGCTCAGCCAGTCCGCCATCCGCTGTGCCGTTGCCATCTCGTTGCAAACGGCGAAAAGTGTCGGGCCGGAACCCGAAATGCCGCACGCCAGCGCGCCAATATCCTGCGCTGCTTTACGCGCATCGGCGAAGCCTGGCAGCAGTTTGGTGCGATACGGCTCGGCGATGACATCCTGCATAAGTTTAGCCGCCAGCCCAGGTTGACGCGTATGACAGGCGTGAATAAAGCCCGCCAGCAGGCGGCCATGCTTAATGGCATCCTCTTTGCGGTACTGTGCCGGCAGAATGGCACGCGCTTCGGCGGTGGAGACTTTTATCCCCGGATACGCCATCACCCACAGCCATTCGTCAAAGCACGGCACGTCCTGACTGATGATGCCGTTCTCTTCAATCATCAGCTGCACGCCGCCAAGGAAGCAGGGCGCAACGTTATCAAAATGTACGCTGCCGGAAATACGCCCTTCCAGCTCGCCCATCAGCGCCAGCAGTTCGGTGTCTTTGAGCGGTTTGCCGCAGAATTCGTTCATCGCCATCAAACCGGCAACCACCGAACAAGCACTTGAGCCGAGTCCGGAACCAATCGGCATATTCTTTTCCAGCGTCATCGCCACCGGAACTTGCTTGCCAATCGCCTGGCAAAAACGCTCCCAGCACTGATAAACGATGTTCTCCTGCGGATTGGTCGGCAGTTTGCTGACAAAACGCCCGGAGTTCACCAGGCTAAAGCTGTCGGCGGCTTCCACGGAAACACAGTCCCCCAGCAAGGTGCCATCCACCGGCGAAACCGCCGCGCCAAGCACATCAAAGCCGACGCTGACGTTACCTATCGAGGCCGGTGCATAAATTTTTACCATCATCAAACTCCCAACTTCCACGACAGCGTACGCAGCAGGTCAGCAAATACGCCCGCTGCTGTGACATCATTCCCTGCACCATATCCACGCAGAACCAGCGGGATTGGCTGATAGTAGCGGCTGTAGAATGCCAGCGCATTCTCACCGTTCTTCACTTTGTACAGCGGATCGTTGCCGTCCACCGCGTCAATCTTCACTTTGCAGACGCCACCCTCTTCTATCGCGCCGACGAAGCGTAATACTTTACCTTCGTCACGCGCTTTGGCAACGCGCGCGGCAAAGGCGTTATCCAGCTCCGGCAGACATTGCATAAACTGCTCAACGTCGGCGATCTCCGTCAGGCTGGCGGGCAGCAGCGGTTCGATATCGATATCGCTAAGCTCCAGCTGATGCCCCGCTTCACGCGCCAGAATCAGCAGCTTACGCGCCACATCGGTGCCAGAAAGATCGTCACGCGGATCCGGCTCGGTAAAGCCCATCTCACGCGCCATTTTGGTCGCTTCCGACAGCGAAACGCCCTCATCAAGCTTGCCGAAGATAAAGGAGAGCGAGCCAGAGAGAATACCGGAGAACTTGATCAGTTCATCCCCGGCATTCATCAGGTTTTGCAGGTTTTCGATCACCGGCAAACCGGCACCAACGTTGGTGTCGTACAGGAACTTACGGCGCGATTTTGCTGCCGCTGCACGCATCTGCTGGTAATAATTCCACGACGACGTGTTGGCCTTTTTGTTCGGCGTGACGACATGGAAACCTTCGGCGAGGAAATCGGCATATTGATCGGCAACCGCCTGGCTGGAGGTACAATCGACGATCACCGGGTTTAGCAGATGATACTCTTTCACCAAACGCATCAGGCGACCAAGATTGAATGGCTCTTTGGCTTCGTTCAGTTCTGCCTTCCAGTTGCTGAGATCGATACCGTGTACGTTGGTCAACAGCGCCCGCGAGTTAGCGATGCCGCACACGCGCAGATCGATATGCTTCTGTTTCAGCCATGTCTGCTGACGATGCAGCTGATCCAGCAACGCTGCGCCCACACCGCCAACGCCGACCACGAACACTTCAATGACCTGATCGGTAGCGAACAGCATCTGATGCACCACACGCACGCCGGTGGTGACTTCATCGTTGCTCACTACCACCGAGATGGAACGCTCAGACGAGCCCTGCGCAATCGCCACGATATTGATGTTGGCTCGCGCCAGCGCCGAGAAGAATTTAGCCGAGATGCCGCGCAGCGTACGCATGCCATCACCGACCACCGAGATCACCGCCAGCTGTTCCAGCACGTCCAGCGGATCGAGTAAGCCATCTTTCAACTCCAGATAGAACTCCTCCTCCAGCACGCGACGCGCACGCGCCTGCTCGCTTTGCGGTACGCAGAAGCTGATGCTGTATTCCGAAGAGGATTGGGTGATCAGTACCACGGAGATGCCGGTGCGTGACATTGCGGCGAAAACGCGCGCCGCCATGCCGACCATGCCTTTCATGCCCGGACCTGACACGTTGAACATCGCCATGTTATTCAGGTTAGTAATGCCTTTCACCGGATTCTCATCCAGCTCGCCTTCGCCACCAATTAAGGTGCCCGGCGCTTGCGGGTTAGCGGTGTTTTTGATCAGGCAAGGAATCTGGAACTGGGCGATGGGCGCGATGGTACGCGGGTGCAAGACTTTGGCGCCGAAGTAGGAGAGCTCCATTGCTTCCTGATACGACATCGATTTCAGTAAGCGCGCATCAGGCACCTGACGCGGGTCGCAGGTATACACACCGTCAACATCGGTCCAGATTTCACAGCAATCAGCGCGCAAACACGCAGCCAACACGGCAGCGGAGTAGTCAGAACCGTTGCGGCCCAGCACCACCAGTTCGCCCTTCTCATTACCGGCGGTGAAACCGGCCATCAGGATAAAGTGATCGGCAGGGATCTGGCTGGCGGCGATGCGACGCGTGGATTCGGCGATATCAACGGTGGATTCAAGGTAATGACCAATCGCCAGCAACTTCTCCACCGGATCGATAACGGTAACTTTGTGGCCGCGCGCCTGCAGCAGCGCTTCCATAATAGCAATCGACAGCTTTTCGCCACGGCAGATGATGGCGGCATTCACAGCGTCCGGGCATTGGCCCAGCAGGCTGATGCCGTGCAGCACTTGTTTCAGCTGTGCAAATTCCAGTTCAACGCGGGTTTTCAGTCCGTCATAATCAAAGCCCGGCTGCGCATCACGCAAGCCTTGCAACAGATCGGCAAAAATACGTTCGGCATCGCTGATATTCGGCAACGTGTCCAGGCCGCTGATGGTTTTCTCAATCATCGCCACCAGATGATTGGTAATTTTTGCTGGTGCAGAGAGTACGGTCGCAACCTGTCCCTGTTGTGCATTGCTTTCCAGAATATCCGCCACACGGAGAAAACGTTCCGCATTGGCTACTGAGGTTCCGCCGAATTTCAGCACTCGCATATTTGAAGCTCTCCTGAATTTTTGCCGAAAAAAAAGCCCGCACTGTTTAGGTGCGGGCTTTTTTCTTTGTTTTTCCTGTATGCGTCAGCCCGCACCGTTACCTGTGGTAATGGTGGTGGTAATAATAATTGTGGTGTTCAGGCTGAGTTTACGCATTTAGATTTTTTTCTGTCTGTCTTTGTCTTGTCCGTCTGCCTTCCAGAAGTAAAGCAAAGCGCACGTTAAGTCAACGAATTTGTCTTAGCCGCGCCGTCCCTGGCGTTGCGCAGTGCTGCGCTTGCTGAGGCAAAAATTATCGCGATCGTTCAGGAGATGCGGCGGATTGCCGCATCAGTCACTAGCATCTCAGGATTTATCCGAGCAATTATCTATAAGTTTTTTTTCTACGTCGTGTAACAAACGATGCAGCATGGCGCTGTCACGCTGTTCCAGCAGGCCGATGCGCTGATCGATCCAGTCCGCCATTTTGACGTCATCACTCACATCCAGCTTGACCAGCAACTGATGAAAGCGCTGGCGCAATGCCTGCAACTGCTGCTCATTCGCCACTTCTGCGGTCTCAGCCGCAATCTGATTGAGCGCCGACAGCTGATAGCAATACACCATCACTGCCTGACCGAGATTCAGCGACGGATAATCATTGGCCATCGGAATGCCGGTTAACAGATCGACCTGCTCCAGCTCTTCATTGGTTAAGCCGCTGTCTTCACGGCCAAACACCAACGCGATGCGGCTCAGCCATTGGCGCTTCTCCTGCAGGATGTTTTCAACCTGGCTGGGCGTAGCGTAATAACGGAATTTCGCGCGGCTACGTGCGGTGGTCGCTACGGAAAAATCGACATCCTTGAGCGCCTCGCTCAGCGTGGCGTAGGTTTTGACGTTATCGAGGATCTCACCGGCGCCGTGCGCCACTCGACGTGCTGCGGGATCTTGCCAGGCATCGCTGGCGACAATGCGCAGCTCGCTAAATCCCATGGTTTTCATAGCGCGAGCAGCCGCACCGATATTTTCCGGACGAGCGGGAGAGACAAGGATTAAGGGGAAATGCATGATTTTTCCATCGAACTGTTAACAACTCGCATTATGTTGGCATGCAGGAGAGAAAATACCAACTGCGGCTAGAGGAGAAAATAAGATGTTAACGATGTTAAAAGAGGGATAAATCCAGCTGTAGTGGAAATTAGCGGGCATAAGCAAAATTATCGGACCTATTGAATATAAAACCCTTTTCTTTCATATCATTGAAATATAATTTCCTGCGTGTTTTAGTTTTGGTTTTATAAGGACGAAATGTAGCAAAAATGCTGCATTTTGTGAGCTAAACTAGCAATCCTGGAGAAGTTTTTCATAAAAGTGTTAACGTGCTACACTTGCATTTGATATAAGTCAACGAAGCGTTGTTTTTATGCTTATCGGTTGTTGTTGGTGCTGTTAGGTTGCTGTTAATACGGTTAGGATGAGCGCCTGTCCGAGATCCTCGGGGCGTGCAAATATCCATCCTGACTGGCTGAGCTAACACTGAAGTTGACGTAGATGGATGGTGTATTCCGAAGATTATTTCGTATACCGGTTGCAGCACATTAGCGTAACCGACGTACGCCCTGTTTTCGATTTGTTGGCAAATTTTAGGTAGCGAAACATGCAGACCCCGCACATTCTTATCGTTGAAGACGAACTGGTCACGCGTAACACCCTCAAAAGTATCTTTGAGGCAGAAGGTTACGTGGTCTATGAAGCCACCGACGGCGCCGAGATGCATCAGGTTTTGACGGAAAATGACGTCAATCTGGTGATTATGGATATCAACCTGCCAGGTAAAAACGGTTTGCTGTTGGCGCGCGAATTGCGTGAGCAAGCAAACGTCGCGCTGATGTTCCTTACCGGCCGTGATAATGAAGTGGATAAAATCCTCGGTCTGGAAATCGGTGCCGATGATTACATCACCAAACCGTTCAACCCGCGTGAGTTGACGATTCGTGCACGCAATTTGCTGTCGCGCACCATGAATCTGGCGATGCCAAGTGAAGAACGCCGTACCGTTGAAAGCTATCGCTTCAACGGTTGGGAGCTGGATATCAACAGCCGCTCACTGATCAGTCCGAACGGCGACCAGTACAAGCTGCCGCGCAGTGAATTCCGCGCCATGCTGCACTTCTGTGAAAACCCTGGCAAAATCCAGACGCGTGGTGACTTGCTGAAGAAGATGACCGGCCGCGAGCTGAAGCCGCATGACCGTACCGTGGATGTCACCATCCGCCGCATCCGTAAGCATTTCGAATCCACGCCAGACACGCCAGAAATCATCGCCACCATTCACGGCGAAGGTTACCGCTTCTGCGGCGAACTGCAGGATTAAGCGTTGAAAGAAAAAACGCCCGTGAGGGCGTTTTTTTATGCCTGCATTAATGCCACGGCATAATCGGCACGGCGCTCAGCGCATTCTTCGGCGATCCATCCACCACCTTGTCGGAATAGCTTAGGTACACCAGCGCATGACGTTTCTGGTCAAAGAAGCGCACCACCTGCAGCTTCTTAAACACCAATGATGTGCGTTTTTTGAACACCACTTCACCTTGCGCCTTGCCTTGTGCGATTTTCTCGCTAAGCTCTACCGGTCCCACCTGTTGACAGGAGATGGCCGCGTCGGACGTGTCTTCCGCCAAACCTAATCCCCCTTTAATACCGCCGGTTTTTGCCCGGCTGATATAACAGGTTACATTTTTTACGTCGGGGTCATCGAAGGCTTCTACCACGATCTTATGATCGGGGCCAAATATCTTGAATACCGTGTCAACTGAGCCGATCTCTTCGGCCTGAACGCCAGCACTGAATACATATGTTGCCAACGTGATTATAAGAATACGAGCTATTGTCATTGAGTTACCATTGCCAATCGAATAGATGAGAATGTAATGTACTGTCAATCGAACAGAGAACCAAACCTAAAAGGGTTTTAACCCGCTTTGACTTAGCACACTCGATTAGCAAACCGCCCCCACGCTTTTGTGCATTTCGTGCTATTATTCGACGACTTCATAGTTGCGCCACCAGAGAGTTATGAGGATGTTTTATGGACCAAGCCGGTATCATTCGCGATTTGCTTGTCTGGCTGGAGAGCCATCTGGATCAACCGCTTTCATTAGATAACGTTGCGCAGAAAGCAGGCTACTCCAAGTGGCATCTACAGCGGATGTTCAAGGAAGTAACCAGCCACGCGATTGGTGCGTACATTCGCGCGCGTAGGCTGTCGAAAGCCGCGGTGGCGCTTCGCCTGACCAGCCGCCCCATCCTCGACATCGCGTTACAATATCGCTTCGATTCGCAGCAGACCTTTACCCGTGCGTTTAAAAAGCAATTCAACCAAACGCCTGCCTGGTATCGTCGCTCATCGGAGTGGAACTCGTTTGGCATTCGCCCGCCAATTCGTCTCGACGATAACAGCATGCCGGAAGCGCAGTTTGTCACGCTGCCAGAAACGGTGCTGGTCGGCCAGACGCAGAGTTACTCCTGTACGCTGGAGCAGATTTCCAGCTACCGCGATGAGATGCGCCTGCATTTCTGGAAGCAGTTCCTGCTGGAAACCGACACGGTGCCGCCGGTGCTGTATGGCTTGCATCAGGTGCGCGCCAGCCATGAAAAAGATGATGAGCAGGAGATTCTCTACACCACTGCGGTGCCTGCCGATCAGCTGGCAAAAAGCATGCAGTCGAATCAGAGTGTGATTGTGGAAGCCGGTGATTACGTGCAGTTCACCTACAACGGTGCGCGCAGCGCGCTGGGTGAATTTATCCTGCTGCTGTACGGCACTTGTATGCCAACGCTGGGATTAGTGCGTCGTCAGGGACAGGACATCGAGCGTTTCTACACGCACGGGGGTAAAAAACGTAGCGAGCCGCCAACGGAAATCCGCTGCGAATACCTGATTCCGATTCGCCAACAGAATAACTAATAAAAAAATGCCGTCATCACGACGGCATTTTTATTTTGGCTTAGCGTTGAAGCTCGTCTAACGCTGGCGCATCCAGATGCGACACATCGCCCGCCGTCTCAACCACCCAACCGGCCGCCAGCCACGCGCTCTGCTGATGATCCACGCGCGAGATCGAGCAATTCCGCAAACGCAAACGACGTTCCGCATGCGCAGGCAAACCGAGAATGGTACTGACCAACACGCCCAGCGCCATCCCGTGGCTGACAATCAGCGGACGGCTACCGGCAGGCAGCTCCAGCAGCGCATTCAGCGCTTCGTGCATCCGCGTCGCCATCTCAGCCATCGATTCGCCACCCGGAATACGTCCAGCAGTGGTGCCATCCACCAGCGTTTTCCGCCAGTGTTCCTCTTCTTCGGTTAAGCCATCAAGTGGACGTTGTTCCAGGCAGCCCATATTGAGCTCGCGCAGACGCGCATCAAGCGTCACGGTGCAGCCACACGCATCGGCGATAATCTCTGCCGTACGCCGCGTCCGTCCCAAATCGCTGGCAATCACATGGGTAATGCCCAGCGATTTCACTCGCTCGCCCACTTGCTGAGCCTGCTGCTCACCTTTTTCCGTTAACGGGCTGTCAGACTGCCCCTGAATGCGCCGAGCCGCATTCCATACCGTTTCACCGTGACGAACAAGATAGACCTGTAGCATGCTTAATTTCCGTTATACTGCGACAAATTTGCCTCGAGGGTTCAAACAATTATGTACCATGTTGTCGCAGCCACCATCAACCCGGCAAAAATTCGCGCGATTGCTCAGGCGTTCAACGACGTTTTCGGCGAAGGATCCTGCCACATCGAAGGGGTTGAGGTCGAGAGCGGCGTCGCAGCCCAGCCACTTAGTGATGTTGAAACGCGAACTGGCGCACGTCAGCGGGTAGAGAACGCGCGTCAAACGCGTCCACGGGCCGATTACTGGGTGGCGATCGAAGCGGGAATCGAAGGCGATTGCGCCTTTGCCTGGATGGTGATTGAAAACGCGCAGCAGCGCGGAGAATCACGTTCGGCCAGCTTTACGCTGCCGCCGATTGTCGTGGCAGGCTTGGCTGCCGGGCATGAACTGGGTGATGAGATGGCACGCTTAACCGGCGTGGAGAATATCAAACACAAAGGTGGCGCGATTGGTGCCCTCACCCACGGCCTGCTGAGCCGCTCCAGCGTCTACCATCAGGCGTTGATTCTGGCGCTGTGTCCGTTCACCCATCCGCTCTACAGCCAGCGTTAACCGCGGCCAAGACGCGCTTCCAGCCAGCGTTTTAGCTCTGGCGGCGCCTCTTTCAGACTATTAGACCCGCGCGTAATGGTGGCGATGCCGACGCCCAACTCATTCTTCAGTTCACGCTGGCTCATATCGCCGTTCATCAGCTCTTCAATAATGCGCAAACGCGTCCCGTAGGATTCACGTTCATCCGGCGTCATCATCAGTTGTAATAACGGCAGCGCCACGCCATCGGCAAAGGCATTTTGCATCAGTTCGATAAATCGCAGCCAGTTATCTTCAACAGGCTGAGCCGATTCCGGCTGGGAAGAAAGGGGTTGGCTCATGAAGGGCTTCCGTACTCATTAACGAGTACGGAAGCATAGCACAGTCAATACTGGCGATTCCACTCACTGTCGGCGAGAATCTTGTCCGGCTTGCCCATGAAGTAGCGGTAATAGGCATCGTAGGCCAGCACGTTTTTCACGTAGCCACGCGTTTCGGAGAACGGGATGGTTTCGATAAACGCCACTGCATCCAGATTACCACCGCTGGTTTTCTGCCAGCTGCGCACGCGTCCCGGACCGGCGTTATAGGCGGCCGAAGAGAAGATGCGGTTCTGACCAAACTGCTGATAGACATACTCCAGATACTGCGTACCGATCTGAATATTGGTCTGCGGATCCAGCAGCTGGCTGCTGTTCACATAGCCGGGAATGTTATACATCTTCACGGTATGCGTCGCCGTAGCGGGCATCACCTGCATCAATCCGCTGGCGCCCACCGGTGAACGCGCTTTCGGGTTCCACGCGCTCTCCTGACGTGAAATCGCCATCGCATAACTCTGCGGAATGCCTTTGTCGCTGGTGTATTGCTGGTAAAGGTTTTGCCATGCCAGCGGGAAGCGCTCTTTCAGGCTATCCCACATTTTCGCGGTGATGGTGGCCTGCACGCTGAGATCCCACCAATCCTGCTCGTTAGCGTAACGCGCCAGCATCTGCTGCTGCGAACGGGTTTTGCTGGAGATCAGATTGGCCCACTCGCTGCGTGCCAGGTTATCCAGCCCCCAATACATCAGCTCACGCACGCGCGCCATTTCCGCACCTTGCGTCACGCTGCTGTCGGCTGCCGGAGCTTTGTCGACCTGCAACGGATACTCCACGCCCAAACGCTGCGCCGCGACCATCGGATAGAAACCGCGCGCCTGCATCAGCTTCCGCAGAATATCGTTGGCTTCCTCTTTACGGCCCTGCGAAATCAGCAGATCCGCCTGCCAGTATTGCCACTCATCTTTCTCTTTGGCTTCCACCGGCAAACGCGCGATCCAGGTATTGAGACCACGACGATCGTTCTGGCTCAGCGCCAGGCGTACGCGGCGCTCCACCAGCGCGGTAGATTCGCTGTTCATCACCACCGCATCACGCCAGCGCGCCTGCTCGCTGGTGAGATCCGCGCCCATCATGCGCCACACCACGGTCTCTTTCAGATTCTGCTCATCGGCCTGGCTCATCTTCTGCGCCTGCACCAGCTGCGGGATCATCATGCGCGCGTTATCCATATCCTCACGCGCCACGCGGGCGAAGGCGTAGCTGGTCGCCATGCGGGTGAAATCGGTGGGTCCCATGCTGCTGGCAAAGGTGGTGACGGTTTGCGGATTCTGCTGCAGCGCAATCAGCCCGCTGGCGGTGGTTTGATAATCCGCCGGCAGCATTTTCGCCAGATAGTTCACCAGGCTGTCGTTACCGGCTTTCATCGCCAGACGAATACGCTCGAGAATGGTGATCGGCGAGAGTTGCCCGCTGGCTTGCCATACCGAAAACAGCTTGTCGCAGTCGTTCGGTAACGCGGTGCCGCGCAGCCAAATCTCTTTCGCACCGGCAAACGCCGCCTGCTGCTGGCCGGTCGCCCACTTAGCGTAGTACCAGTTACAGCGCGCCTGCACCGGTTTCGGTTCATCCGGGCTGAAGCTGAGTACGCCCTGCCAATCCTGACGGTTCGCCAGCACATTCACAAAGCGCGTTGAGAGCGAGCGCGCCGGCGGCAGCGTAGGATACTGTTGAATAAAGTTCTTCACCGCCAGCGGTGTCTCTTGATCGAGATCCTGCGCCAGCAGGCGATATTGCAGATACGGGTAGAGCGGATAATCCTGCAGCGTCGGCATCAGCTGCGTCACCTGGTCCATCTGTTTGTTATCCCAGGCTTGCTTGATTTGCGCATAGCGCTGTCGCTGCTGATCCAGCGAATCGGCCCATACGCTGCTGGCCGTGCTGGCCAGACAGATCCCTAGCATCCAGTAACGCCACTTCTCCATTACGCTCTCCTCTCAGTGCTGCGATCCAGCTCATGCCAGACTTCTTTCATGCTAACCAGGCCAACCGTCTCTTGCCATGTTCTTCACAAAATTTACGCTCGCGCACCGCCGTTGCGCAGCGTTTGCGCCGCCGTTGTGCAATTTATCATCAGAAAAACGTATTACACATCAATTAACTACCCGGTTTCATCGGCTTACAAAAATGGCACGCGCTTTGCTCTGTTGAATTCCATCTTGTATACCAGTTGGAATTCACTCATGGCATCGACCTTTGGCTTTACGCTCCAGGATTGGCAACGCAGTTACCAACAGGATCCACAACAGATTACCGCCTTGCTGGCGGCTCATCTCGACGCCCTCGACGCGCAGGATAACGCGTGGCTCTATCTTGCCACGCCCGCGCAGTTGCAGGCACAGATTGAACCGCTGCTGGCGAGCTATCAGCGCAACCCGGCGGCGCTGCCGCTGTTTGGCGTGCCGTTTGCGGTAAAAGATAATATTGATGTCGCCGGCTGGCCGACCAGCGCCGCCTGCCCGGCCTTCACCTACACCGCCGAAGCCGATGCCTTTGTTGTCGCGCAGCTCAAAGCAGCAGGCGCGGTGGTGATTGGCAAAACCAACCTCGACCAATACGCCACCGGCTTAGTCGGCACGCGTTCGCCGTTTGGTGCCGTGAGCAACACCTTCAATCCTGATTACGTCAGCGGCGGTTCCAGCTCCGGTTCTGCGTCGGTGCTGGCGCGCGGTCTGGTGGGCTTCTCACTCGGCACCGACACCGCCGGTTCGGGCCGCGTGCCCGCCGGTTTTAACAACATTGTCGGCCTCAAGCCGACCAAAGGTTGGTTCTCTGCCAGCGGCGTGGTGCCCGCTTGCCGCCTCAATGACACCATTTCCGTGTTCGCGTTAACGGTCGAAGATGCCTTCGCGGTGGCTACCGCAGCGGGCGGCTATGACGCGGGCGATGCCTATTCGCGCAGCAATCCGCACACCGCGCCAGCCAGCTTCAAAGCGCAGCCCGATTTCGCCATTCCCGCCACGCCTGAATTCTTCGGCGACAAGCAAGCCGAAGCGGCCTGGCTGGCGGCGCTGGAGCAATTGCAGGCCGGCGGCGCCACGCTGCATCCGATCGATTTTTCCCTGTTCCATC
Source organism: Pantoea endophytica (assembly GCF_002858935.1). Lineage (GTDB taxonomy): Bacteria > Pseudomonadota > Gammaproteobacteria > Enterobacterales > Enterobacteriaceae > Pantoea > Pantoea leporis. The sequence continues at coordinate 206,181 of NZ_PJRT01000009.1, forward strand.
AACTCGCCGAGCAGCTCTATTACGGTCCGTGGGTCGCCGAGCGCACCGTGGCGGTGGGCGAGATGATCAACCGCCCGGAAGAGATGGATCCGGTGGTATACGGCATCGTCAACAGCGGCCTGAAATACACCGCAGTCGAAGCCTATCAGGCGGAATACTTGCGCGCCGAACTGACGCGCCAGATTCAGCAAACGCTGACGCAGTTCGATGCGCTGGTGGTGCCCACCTCGCCAACCATCCATACGCTGGACGAAATGCAGCAGGAGCCGGTGAATTACAACTCGCAGTTCGGCACCTACACCAACTTCACCAACCTGGCCGATCTCAGCGCGCTGGCGCTGCCTGCGCCGTTCCGCGCCGATGGTTTGCCTGCCGGCATCACGCTGATTGCGCCTGCGTGGCACGATCGCGCGCTGGCTGGTTTTGGCCTGCGCTGGCAGCAGCAGATGGCGCTGCCGCTCGGTGCCACCGGCAAGGCGCAGCCTGCTCAGCAAGGCGCATTGCCGGTTTCCGCCGATCACGTCCGCGTGGCGGTGGTGGGTGCGCATCTCACCGGCATGCCGCTCAACTTCCAGCTCACCACGCGCCAGGCGGTGCTGGTCGAGGAGACGCAAACCGCCAGCCATTACCGTCTGTTCGCCCTGCTCGATGGCTCGATTAAGAAGCCGGGCCTGCTGCGTGGCGAGAGCGGTGCGGCGATCACCGTGGAACTGTGGGATATCCCGCTGGCGCGCTTTGGCGAGTTCGTGGCGGAAATCCCGGCCCCGCTCGGCATTGGCTCGCTGACGCTGGCCGACGGACGCATCGTAAAAGGCTTTATCTGTGAACCGGCGGTGCTGTCGCAGGCGCTGGAAATTACCGAATTTGGCGGCTGGCGCAACTGGCTGGCCTCTCTGGGGAGTAAATAAGCATGTTCAGCACCGTTCTGATTGCTAACCGTGGCGAGATCGCCTGCCGCGCCATTCGCACCTTAAAACGCCTCGGCGTGAAAAGCGTCGCCGTCTATTCCGATGCCGATCGCAACGCGCGCCACGTCAAAGAAGCTGACGTCGCCATCGCCCTTGGCGGTGACAAAGCCAGCGACAGCTATTTACGCATCGACAAAATCCTCGCCGCCGCGCAGGAAACTGGCGCGCAAGCCATCTGGCCGGGCTACGGTTTCCTGTCAGAAAGCCTGCCGTTTGCCGATGCCTGTGAAAAAGCCGGCATCGCCTTTGTCGGCCCCACCGCGCAGCAGATTGGCGAGTTTGGCCTGAAACACCGCGCGCGTGAGCTCGCTGCCAGCGCGGGCGTGCCAATGACGCCGGGCACGCCGCTGCTGAGTTCGCTGGAAGAAGCCTTAAGCGCCGCCGACACCATCGGCTATCCGGTGATGCTGAAAAGCACGGCAGGCGGCGGCGGCATTGGCCTGACGCGCTGCGCCGACGCCGATGCGCTGCGCAATGCGTGGGAGAGCGTGCGCCGCCTTGGCGAGCAGTTCTTCAGCGATGCGGGCGTGTTTTTAGAACGCTGCATCGATCGCGCGCGCCACGTTGAAGTGCAGATTTTTGGCGACGGCAGCGGCAAAGTGATCGCGCTCGGCGAACGCGACTGTTCGCTGCAGCGCCGCAACCAGAAAGTGGTCGAAGAGACGCCTGCACCGAATCTACCGCAGGCAACGCGTGAAGCGCTGCTCTCTTCTGCGGTGCGCCTCGGCGAGCTGGTGAATTATCGCAGCGCCGGTACGGTGGAATACATCTACGACGCCGAACAAGATGCCTTCTACTTCCTCGAAGTGAACACCCGCCTGCAGGTTGAACATCCTGTCACCGAATGCGTCACCGGCCTCGATCTGGTTGAGTGCATGCTGAAAGTCGCCGCTGGCGATGCCCTCGACTGGGCGCGCCTGCAGCAAGCGCCCGCTGGCGCATCGATTGAAGTGCGTATCTACGCCGAAGATCCGCTGAAAAACTTCCAGCCCAGCCCCGGCGTACTGACCCACGTCAGTTTCCCGGATGACGTGCGCGTTGATGGCTGGATCGCTACCGGCACCGAAGTCTCGGCGTTTTACGATCCGATGGTCGCCAAACTGATCGTGCATGCCGAGACGCGCGCAGCGGCGCTGGCGAAGATGCAGCAGGCGCTCGACGCCACGCAGCTGCACGGCATCGCCAGCAATCTCGATTATCTGCGCCAGATCGTCGCCACCGACGCCTTCCGCAGCGGCAACGTGTGGACGCGCTTCCTCGATAGCTTCACACCAGCCGCCAGCGTGATTGAAGTGCTGCAACCCGGCACCTTCAGCAGCATTCAGGATTTTCCTGGCCGCCTCGGCTATTGGGATATCGGCGTGCCGCCATCCGGCCCAATGGACGATTTCGCCTTCCGCCTCGCCAACCGCATTGTCGGCAACCACGACAGCGCCGCCGGTCTGGAATTCACGCTGCAAGGCCCCACGCTGCGCTTCCACAGCGATGCCATCATCGCCCTGACCGGTGCCGATTGCCCAGCCGACGTCGATGGCGAAAACATCGCCTACTGGCAGCCCGTCAGCGTCAAAGCGGGACAAACCCTGACGCTGGGCCGCGCGCAGAGCGGCTGCCGCACCTACTTAGCGGTGCGCAACGGGTTCGACGTGCCGGAATATCTCGGCAGCCGATCCACCTTCTCGCTCGGCCAGTTTGGCGGCCACGCCGGACGCACTCTGCGCGTCGCCGACATGCTGCCAATCTCCCAGCCGCAGCTTGCCGCCTGCACCACGCCCGCGCCGGTCAGCGCCCCGCAGGCGCTCGATCATGCGCTGGTGCCGCACTACGGCACTGAATGGCGCATCGGCGTGCTGTATGGACCGCACGGCGCACCGGATTTCTTCACTCAGGCGGCGATTGATGAGTTCTTTGCCAGCGACTGGCAGGTGCACTACAACTCCAACCGCCTCGGCGTGCGTTTGGTTGGCCCGAAACCGACATGGACGCGCGCCAACGGCGGCGAAGCCGGCCTGCATCCGTCCAACGTGCATGACTGCGAATACGCCATCGGCGCGGTGAACTTCACCGGCGACTTCCCGGTGATCCTGACGCACGACGGTCCCAGCCTCGGCGGCTTCGTCTGCCCGGTGACCATCGCCAAAGCCGAACTGTGGAAAGTCGGCCAGGTGAAACCGGGCGACAAAATCCGTTTCCACCCAATCAGCGCCGACGAAGCGGTGGCGCTGGAAAAAGCCCAGGCGCACAGCGTGGCCACGCTGCGCAGCAGCCACGCGCCGGCCTTTGCGGTGCCCTCTTTAGCAGCCAGCGCTATCGGTTCCGCCACCTTGCTGGCGGCGCTCCCCGCCACGGCAACCACGCCAGCGGCGGTTTATCGCCAGGCGGGCGACAAATATGTGCTGATTGAGTACGGCGATAATGTGCTGGATCTGGCGCTGCGTCTGCGCGTGCATCTGCTGATGAATGCGCTACGTGAACGCGCGGTGCCGGGCGTGGAAGAGCTGTCGCCGGGCGTGCGCTCTCTGCAGGTACGCTACGACAGCCTGATTCTCAGCCAGAAACAGCTGATGCAGCTGCTGCTGGAACTGGAAGCCGGGCTCGGCGATGTCAGCCAGCTGAAAGTGCCGTCGCGCATTGTCTGGATGCCGATGGCCTTCGAAGACAGCGCCACACTCGGCGCGGTCGAACGTTATCAGGAAACCGTGCGTGCCAGCGCGCCGTGGCTGCCAAATAACGTCGATTTTATCCAGCGTATTAATGGCCTGGCGAGCCGCGAAGCGGTGCGCGACACCCTTTTTGATGCCAGCTACCTGATTCTCGGCCTCGGCGATGTCTATCTCGGCGCGCCGTGCGCGGTACCGATCGATCCACGCCATCGCCTGCTGAGCTCCAAATACAGCCCGGCGCGCACCTTTACCGCCGAAGGCACGGTCGGCATTGGCGGCATGTACATGTGCATCTACGGCATGGATTCACCCGGCGGTTATCAGCTGGTGGGCCGGACGCTGCCAATCTGGAACAAGTTCCTCAAAAATGAACAGTTTGCGGCCGACGAGCCGTGGCTGCTGCACTTCTTCGATCAGGTGCGCTTCTATCCGGTAACGGAAGACGAACTGACGCAGCTGCGCGATGACTTCCGCGAAGGCCGCGCCACGGTGCGCATCGAAGAAACGGTCTTCGACTTCGCCGCCCATCATCAATTCCTGGCGGAAAATGCCGCATCGATCAGTGATTTCCGCCAGCGTCAGTCCGCCGCCTTCGAACAGGAAGTGACGCTGTGGGCGCAGGAAGAGCAGAACGCGCCGCTCACCAGCGAGGAGACGCTGGTGGTGGCCGAAGCCGACGACGATGCGCTGGCGGTGTGCGCCGATATGAACGGCAACATCTGGAAAGTGCTGGTTCAGCCAGGCGACGCGGTGGAAGCCGGTCAAACGCTGGTCATCGTGGAAGCGATGAAAATGGAACTGGCGATTGTCGCGCCGCAGGCCGGCACCGTGAAACGCATTGCCTGCCAGGCAGGACGTCCGGTGAGTCCGGGCGATGCCCTGCTGTGGCTGGAATAAGGAGCTGGCATGAACACGAGCCCTCGTAGCAAAGGTCGTCCGGAAGCGCTGGCCGAGAAGGTTTATCAGGCGCTGAAACAGGACATTTTTGAGTTCCGACTGATGCCGGGCGATCGCTTCAGCGAAAACGAAATCGCCGATCGGCTGGAAGTGAGCCGCACGCCGGTGCGTCAGGCGCTGTTCTGGCTGGAGCGCGAGGGCTACGTCGAAGTGTGGTTCCGCAGCGGCTGGCAGGTGAAGCCGTTTGACTTTGAATATTTCGAAGAGCTGTACGACTTTCGCACCGTGCTGGAGTGCGAAGCGGTGCGCCGCTTGTGCGCACTGCCCGCACCGCAGTGCATCGACATGCTCACCGCGCTGAAAAGCTTCTGGATGGATGCACCGCGGCTGGCCGATGGCAAAGCGGTTTCGGCGCAGGATGAAGCCTTTCACATGGCGCTGGTGGCCGCCGCTGGCAATCAGGAGATGGCGCGCATCCACGCCGAACTGACCGAAAAAATCCGCATCATTCGCCGTCTCGATTTTACCCGAGACGACCGAATGGAGGCGACATACCGCGAGCACGCTCAGATTTTACGGGCGATTTTCCAGCAACAAACCGAGGAGGCGCAGCGCATTTTAACCGACCACATCGCCGTAAGTAAGGCAGAGGTCAGAAAGATCACATTGCATATGTTACAGCAGGCTCGACTTCAACCCATTGAATAAAAATACAAACATCGTGAGGGGTTTACTGATGAAAAGACGTTCGTTGCTCAAGGCTTTCGCGCTCTCTGCCTCTGTGGTCAGCATGGGCTTTGCCTTTGCGGCACAGGCTGCTGACACCATCAAGGTGGGCATTATGTCCTCGCTCTCCGGCACCATGGCGATCTCCGAAACGCCGCTGAAGGATGTGGCGCTGATGACTATCGATGAGATCAACGCCAAAGGCGGCGTGCTGGGCAAAAAGCTGGAACCGGTGGTGGTCGATCCGGCCTCCAACTGGCCGCTGTTCGCTGAGAAAGCGCGCCAGCTGCTGACCCAGGACAAAGTGGCGGCGGTGTTTGGCTGCTGGACCTCGGTATCGCGTAAATCGGTGCTGCCGGTGTTTGAGGAGCTGAACGGCCTGCTGTTTTATCCCGTGCAGTACGAAGGCGAAGAGATGTCGCCGAACGTGTTCTACACCGGCGCCGCGCCGAACCAGCAGGCGATTCCGGCGGTGGAATACCTGATGAGTGAAGATGGCGGCAGCGCGAAACGCTTCTTCCTGCTGGGCACCGACTACGTTTATCCGCGCACCACCAACAAGATTCTGCGCGCCTTCCTGCACACCAAAGGGGTACAGGATAAAGACATCGAAGAGGTCTATACGCCATTTGGTTACAGCGATTATCAGACCATCGTCTCCAACATTAAGAAGTTCTCTGCCGGTGGCAAAACCGCGGTGATCTCCACCATCAACGGCGACTCCAACGTGCCGTTCTACAAAGAGCTGGCCAATCAGGGCATCAAAGCCACGGATATCCCGGTGATCGCCTTCTCGGTCGGCGAGGAAGAGTTGCGCGGCATTGATACCAAACCGCTGGTCGGTCAGCTAGCGGCGTGGAACTACTTCGAGTCGGTGGATAACCCAACTAACCAGAAGTTCGTCGCGGATTACCGCGCCTACGCTAAGGCGCACAACCTGCCGAACGCCAACACCGTGGTGACCAACGACCCGATGGAAGCGACCTACGTTGGCCTGCACATGTGGGCGCAGGCGGTAGAGAAAGCGGGCACCACCGATGTGGATAAAGTGCGCGCGGCGATGGCGGGACAGACCTTTAAAGCCCCGGACGGTTTCACCCTGACCATGGATAAAACCAACCATCACCTGCATAAGCCAGTGATGATTGGTGAAGTGGAAGAGAACGGTCAGTTCAACGTGGTGTGGCAGACCGAGCAACCGGTACGCGCCCAGCCGTGGAGCCCGTACATTGCGGGTAATGATAAGAAGCCGGACCATCCGGTGAAATCAACGCAGTAGGGGTTGTGCTGGCTGTCCCCCATCCCGGCCTTCCCCCATAAATGGGGGAAGGAGACGCTGCCACATGCATGTTCATTGCTGGCATTGGGCAACGTCTTCCTCCCCCATTTATGGGGGAGGACCGAGGAGGGGGACAGCCACACCAATCCAAACCAAAACAACTTCTCACCATCAGGGCCAGAACCATGACAATCCGCCGTTATCTCTGCTGTCTGCTGTTACTGCTGCCCTGGCTCGCCCAGGCGGGCGATGGCGCAGACTTCGCGGCCGCCAGCCGCGCGCAACAAGCCACGCTGCTCCAGCAGTGGGCCGCCGCACCGCAGGCCAGTCGCTTGCCGCTGCTGCAGGCGCTGCGCAATGAAACCGTGGTCATCGACCAAAAACAGCAGCCGTTCAGCAAACAAGGTGAAGCCTTGCAGCCGCTCGACAGCGCGCAACAGCCCGACGGCGACACCAAAAAGCTGTTTATGAACAACCGCCTGCGCGTATTGATCGCCAGCGCCCTCGCCGCCCATCAGCTGGTGAGCGATGATGCCGCGATCCGTTTACGTGCCGCACAACAACTGCAAAATGATGGCGTCGCCGATATGCTGCCGCTGATTGAGCAGCGTCTGACGCTGGAAAAAGACGCGAAAGTGCACGACGTACTGCTGATGGCAGCGGCCAACCTGCAGCTCGCCAGCCCGGATGCCGCGCTGCGCCTGAAGGCTGTCAAACTGCTCGGCGAATCCAGCGATCCCAACATGCAGGCCAGCCTCACGCGCTTAACCCAGGCCAGCAATGAACCCGATACCAGCGTGCGTGATGCCGCCGCCGCCAGCCTGAAGCAGATTAAACAGCGCCTGATGTGGGGCGATCTGCTCGGTCAGGCGTTTACCGGCCTGTCGCTCGGTTCGATTCTGCTGCTGGCCGCGCTCGGTCTGGCGATCACCTACGGCCTGCTGGGCGTAATCAACATGGCGCACGGCGAAATGCTGATGCTGGGTGCATACGCTACCTGGTTTGTGCAAAGCCTGTTCCAGCAGTTCGCACCGCAGTGGCTGGCCTGGTATCCGCTGCTGGCGCTGCCGGTGGCCTTTCTGGTCACCGCCGGTATGGGCATGCTGCTGGAACGCACCATCATCCGCCATCTGTACGGACGTCCGCTAGAAACGCTGCTCGCCACCTGGGGTATCAGCCTGATGCTGATTCAACTGGTGCGCATGCTGTTTGGCGCGCAGAACCTGGAAGTGGCTAACCCAGGCTGGCTCTCCGGCGGGCTGCAGCTGTTACCGAATCTGGTGCTGCCGTACAACCGTATCGCGGTGATCCTGTTTGTGTTTGCCGTGCTGGCCCTCACCTGGCTACTGCTGAATAAAACCCGTCTCGGCCTGAGCGTGCGCGCCGTGACGCAAAACCGCGCAATGGCCGACTGCTGCGGCGTGCCGACCGGACGTATCGATATGCTGGCGTTTGGCCTCGGTTCTGGCATCGCCGGACTCGGCGGCGTGGCGCTGTCGCAGCTCGGCAACGTCGGGCCGGAGCTCGGTCAGGGCTACATCATCGACTCCTTCCTCGTGGTGGTGCTGGGTGGCGTCGGCCAACTGGCGGGCACCGTGGTCGCGGCCTTTGGTCTTGGCATTCTTAACAAAGTGCTGGAGCCGCAGATTGGCGCGGTGCTGGGAAAAATCCTCATCCTCGTGCTGATCGTGCTGTTTATCCAGAAACGTCCGCAGGGCCTGTTTGCCTTCAAAGGGAGGGTGATTGACTGATGAGCCAGCCAATGACGTTAACTATTGCGCGCAAAGCGCCACGCCTGACGCTCAGCCTCGGCGTGGTGATCGCTGCGCTGCTGCTGGCGCTGCCGTTCTGCGCCCTGCTGCCCGCCACCCATCCGCTGGCGATCTCCACCTACACGCTAACGCTGGTCGGCAAGATTCTCTGTTACGCCGTGGTCGCGGTGGCGCTCGATTTAGTGTGGGGTTACGCCGGGCTGCTGTCGCTCGGTCACGGCCTGTTCTTCGCGCTTGGCGGCTATGCGATGGGCATGTATTTGATGCGCCAGGCTTCCGGCGACGGCCTGCCTGCGTTCATGTCTTTTCTTTCATGGAGTGAGCTGCCGTGGTTTTGGGCGGGCACGCAACATTTTGCCTGGGCGCTGTGCCTGATCATGCTGGTGCCGGGTTTGCTGGCGCTGGTGTTTGGCTTCTTCGCCTTTCGCTCGAAAATCAAAGGCGTTTACTTCTCAATCATGACGCAGGCGCTGACCTACGCTGGCATGCTGCTGTTTTTCCGCAACGAAACCGGCTTCGGCGGTAATAACGGCTTTACCGGCTTCACCACATTGCTCGGCTTTAACGTCACCGCTACCGACACGCGTATTGGACTGTTTGTCGCCACGGTGCTGCTGCTGCTGGTCAGCCTCGGCATTGGCTTCGCGCTGGCACGCAGCAAGTTTGGCCGCGTGTTGACCGCGGTGCGCGATGCGGAGAACCGCCTGATGTTCATCGGATACGATCCCAAAGGTTTCAAGCTGTTTGTCTGGACGCTGTCGGCGGTGCTGTGCGGGCTGGCGGGCGCGCTCTACGTGCCGCAGGTTGGCATTATCAACCCCAGCGAAATGTCGCCAACCAACTCGATTGAAGCGGCGATATGGGTGGCGCTGGGCGGACGCGGCACGCTGATTGGTCCGCTGCTTGGTGCCGCCATCGTTAACGGAGCCAAAAGCTGGTTCACCGTCGCCTTCCCGGAATATTGGCTGTTTTTCCTTGGCCTGATGTTTATCCTGGTCACGCTGTTCCTGCCGCGTGGCGTGATTGGCCTGCTGCGCCGGAGGCGTGATGACTGAACAACTGTTTACCCAACCTCATCCCTCGGATCGCTATCGTGAACAAAGCGATCCGGTATTGCAGCTGGAGAAGATCAACGTGTCGTTCGACGGCTTTCGCGCGCTCACCGATCTCTCACTGAAGATCGGCGTGGGCGAACTACGCTGTGTGATCGGCCCCAACGGCGCGGGAAAAACCACGCTGATGGATGTGATCACCGGTAAAACCCGGCCGGATAATGGCCAGGTGATCTACGACCAGGATACCGATCTCAGCAAAATGTCGCCGGTGGAGATCGCGCGCGCCGGTATTGGGCGCAAGTTCCAGAAACCCACGGTATTCGAAGCGCTGACGGTGTTTGAGAATCTGGAAATCGCGCTGAAAAACGACAAATCAGTGTGGGCCAGCCTGCGCGCGCGGTTGAACAGCGAGCAGCAGGATCGCATTGATGAGGTGCTAAAACTGTTGCGATTGGGCGGCGAGCGTCAGCGCAAAGCCGGTTTGCTGTCGCACGGTCAGAAGCAGTTTCTGGAAATCGGCATGCTGCTGGTACAGGACCCGCATCTGCTGCTGCTGGATGAACCGGCAGCCGGCATGACCGATGCCGAAACCGAGTACACCGCTGAGCTGTTTCGCAGCCTCGCTGGGAAGCATTCGCTGATGGTGGTCGAGCACGACATGGGCTTTGTTGAAACCATTGCCGATCACGTCACCGTGCTGCATCAGGGCCAGGTTTTGGCCGAGGGATCGTTACGCGAAGTGCAGGCGGACGATCGGGTTATCGACGTTTATCTGGGGCGTTAACATGCTGCAAGTCGCGGAACTGAATCAATATTACGGCGGCAGCCACATTCTGCGCGGCCTGTCGTTTGAAGCGAAGCCGGGTGAAATTACCTGCCTGCTGGGACGTAACGGCGTGGGTAAAACCACGTTGCTGAAATGTTTGATGGGGCTGATTCCGGCTAAATCCGGCGAAATTCGCTGGCAGGATAATGTGATCAACAGCCGCAAGCCGCATCAGCGCGTGCAGGCCGGTATCGCTTATGTGCCGCAGGGGCGCGAAATCTTCCCGCGTCTGACGGTGGAAGAGAATCTGCTGATGGGGCTGGCGCGTTTTTCCGGCGCACAGGCCAAAGCGGTGCCGGAGGAGATCTATCAACTGTTTCCAGTGCTACGTGAGATGAAAGCGCGCCGCGGCGGCGACCTGTCGGGCGGACAGCAGCAGCAATTAGCGATTGGCCGCGCCCTCGCCTGTTCACCAAAGCTATTGATCCTCGATGAGCCAACCGAAGGGATCCAGCCGTCGGTGATCAAGGAGATCGGGGCGGTGATCCGCCAGTTGGCGCAGCGCGGTGATATGGCGATCCTGCTGGTCGAGCAGTTTTATGATTTCGCCGCCGAACTGGCCGACAGCTATCTGGTGATGTCGCGCGGCGAGATCGTGCAGCGCGGCGCCGGATCCGCCATGGAAGCCGAGGGCGTACGCGGATTAGTAGCGATTTAGTTGAGCTTGATAATTCAAATGGGCGGCCTAACGGCCGCGTCTACAAGCAGAAGGCACGTCGTTTCGAGCATTTTAAATATTTTAATTAATTTTCAAATTCAAAATCTGCCATGCGAACTTTACTGCTCACTGACACAATTTTTCCACTCCATCCAAAGGTGATATGCCCATTAGCTGATATGTTAATTGAGCGGATGCTTCCTACACCTTCAATGAGAGGTTCCAACGTTTTAAGTTTATTTAAAACTTGTTTTTCGTTGCCGGTAATCTCACTGGTTAAATAATATCGATAAATAACAGGAACAGTGGCACCGCCAGCACTGTATTCAGTCATATATAGCCAGGAAGATTGATTAATTTTTTGACTACGCTTCAATACATCATTATCGCGTGAGCTTTCATTACCGATGACTAAAAAACCAATAATAATCAGCAAAAGAAGAGTCAGTATCAAATGAAATCGCTTAATAACCGTGCTGTTTAGCATACTCAATTCCCTCGCGTATATTGCGTTGATCTGTGGGATCATCTCCATAGGGAGGAACATCATACCACTTTCCCCAGCGAGATTTTGATGTGCCAGCGAGTGTTTGAGCAAATCCCGCGCCCATCAGCAAAATGTCATCGGGTATGCCAGCTGCTCTGCCTGAAGCGCCAAAATTGAAGTTTCCAAAAGCAGCCCAATTGAAGTCGAATTGTTTGTAATCCCAAGGGCCGCGATTGCGTACTTTTTGATAAAACCAGTAATAGGTTTCCGGTGTCGCCATACCTCTCGACATACCATTACATCTGGCTTCACGCATATTATTCTGAATAATTAATGCACCAGGTCCTATCGGTACAGATGCCATAATCCTTCCCTGAACGTAAATTTAAATCAGTTAACTATAATGCACATCCTCTTATTTAATAATTTGACCTAAATCATTAGGTCATTGCAATTAACCGAGGGGAGATAGGGGTATATTTGATATTTTTTAAATGATTTTTAATATCAACATCCGCTGTTGATATTGATTTTAAAATGGCGATCCTAAGACCGCCATTGATTACAAAATCCCGGTCTCAACGCTGAAATGGCGCTGTTCGCCGGGGGCCAGCTCAATCAGCGTGCCGGCGCGCTGTGCGGCTTTGAAACCCTCCGGGCGGCAGGTTGACGGCAGCACATAGGCGGCGACCTGCTGATCGCGGTTATGCAGCATCCAGCGCGTGGCGTGCGGGAACTGTTGGCTGGAGAAGCGTGTCATCAGAGCAAACCCTTGCGGTGAGTGCAGCTCGAACTGCATCTCATCACCGTACTGCTGGAGATCGTCGGCGAAAAACACGATCTCCGGATCGCACATCTGCGGCTGATCCAGCTGCTGAAACGCCTGCGGATCGCGCGCCAGTTGATCGGTGTATGCGCGCCACTGCGGGGTAGGTTTGACGTGCGCCGGGATCGAACTGCGCAGCTGGAACGCATCGGTCGGAATCGACTGCTGGAAACGCCCTTGATCCAGCCAGGCGCTGTTCAGATGACACATATACTGCAGCGGCATCGGCGCGCCTGCCAGGTTAGTGACGTTCATCTCAATGTGCAGGCGCGCAGCATTGGCCTCAAGGCGCACCGCCGGTGCGGCAAGATAGTGATGGCCAAAGCCCTTCACATATTCGGTTTCGCCCTCCAGCGACAGGCGATCGTCCTCCAGCACGATCCATGCGCTGTCCATGCGCGCGCAGGCCATTTCGCCATGCAGCGGATGATCGTCATCCTCTGCCGGACAGCCGTTGGCCAGCAGCCCGGAGTGGAAAGCGAAACAGCCATAGGTATCAATGATCGAACTGCCGGGCAGCGGCTGCTTAAAGCTGTGGCCCATGGTAAGCGAATGGCCGTCAAAGTTGGCGTCCCACACCATCTGACCGTAAAACGGCAGCATGATCACCGTGCCGCGTGGATTACTGATGCGCACCGCTTCCACGCCCGCGGGATAGCGAAACAGCTCGACGTGGAACGTCTCGTTGCGCAGCAGCGTGGCTGACGTTTCATGAAACTGCTCACGACGTAACGGTAAACGGGTTTTCATGGCATCTCCTCAACTAAACGACCGGCTGCTTCTGCCTGTTTTTTATGACGCAGCTCGCCCCAGAAGAAGTAACCCACCCAGGCGAAGCACAGCAGCGAAACGCCGAACGCCAGCTGCATCGATCCCAGATGATCGGAGACGAAGCCCTGAATCGCAGGAATAAAGGCAGCACCGACAATCGACATCACGATAAACGCGCCCGCCACTTCGGTGTATTTGTTATCGACGGTCGCCAGCGTTCCAGCGTAGATCGTCGCCCAGCACGGACCAAACAGCGCACTGACCAGGATGGCGGCATACACGGCGGTAAAGTTCGGCACAAACATCACATACGCCAGCGCCAGAACACCCAGCAGCGAGTAGGCAATCAACACTTTTTCCGCACGGAAGCGCGTCATCAGGACGTTGGCGATAAATTTACCGATAAAGAAGCCGATGAAGCTGTAAATCATAAAGTTAGAGGCATGGCGCTCATTGACCGCGCCGAGCGTCAGCGCCAGACGAATGGTGAACGACCACACCGCCACCTGCATGCCGACATACAAGAACTGCGCCAGAATCCCGCGTTTGAAGTGACGATTCGCCGCCAGATAGCGGAAAGTCTCGCCGAGCGACGGCAACGATTTTTCACTGCTTTCCGGTTTGCAGCGCGGATAGCGGGTGAACAGGAACAGCAGCATCACTACCACCAAAACCATCACCAGATATTTATACGGCTCAAGCGTGTGCTCCAGCATGGTGAGACGGAACGCATGCGCCTGTTCCGCGTTCATGCCGGCCAGCTGACTTTCCAGACTGTCGCCCTCCTGAAACACCAGATATTTGCCCAGCACGATGCCCATCAGTGCGCCCACCGGATAGAAAGTCTGGCTGATATTCAGGCGCAGCGTGGCGTGATCGCGATGACCAATCATCGAGCTGTAGGTGTTGGCGGCGGTTTCGAGGAAGCTCAAACCGATAGCGATGGCGAAAATCGCTGCCAGGAACATGGTGTAGGTTGCCATGTGCGACGCGGGATAGAACAGCACGCAGCCCACGATATACAGCGCCAGGCCCAATAAAATCGCCAGTTTATAGGTGGCTTTACGGATCACCAGCGAGGCCGGAATAGCAATCAGGAAGTAGCCGCCGTAGAACGCGCTCTGCACCAGCGCGCTGGCGAAATCGCTTAACGCGAACACGCTTTTGAACTGGGTGATCAGGATGTCGTTCAGACTCGCCGCACAGCCCCACAACGGGAACAGGCACGAGAGCAAAATGAACTGGAACAGCGGCGTTTTATTCAGATAGCCATCAGATTGCTGAACAATGTTCGGTTGCATAACTCGACCTCAGTGAACGTTGAGAAAACGCTGGAAGGTTTCCGCGTCGGGATAGGAGCGCTGCGTGCCGCGACCGGTCACGCTGCAGGCGGCATAAGCCGAGGCTTGCGCCATCGCGGCCGGGATATCGCCGCTTTTCACCAACTCGTGGGCGAAGCAGCCGATAAAGGCATCGCCCGCGCCGCTGGTATCCACCGCTTTTACCGCGGTGGGGGCAACCTGATGCACGCTGTCGCCAGACATCCACAGCGAACCGCGCCCGCCCAGCGTGATGATCAGGTTTTTCAGCCCGCGTTTGAGCAGCGATTGCCCCGCCAGCTTCACCTCTTCATCCGTGGTGACCGGCATGCCGGTGAGGATCTCCAGCTCGGTTTCATTCGGCATGAAAAAGTCGCATTTGCAGGCGTAGTCGATATTGAGATCCGCCACCGCCGGTGCCGGATTGAGGATCACTTTGATGTCATGCTGACGGGCAAAATCAATGGCGTAATAAACGGTCTCCAGCGGGATCTCCAGCTGCAGGATGATCAACTGGCAGCTTTTCAACGCGTCAGCGGCGGCATCGATATCGGCTGGCTTCAACTGTTGGTTGGCACCTTTAATAATCAGAATGCGGTTCTGCGACTCATCGTCGACGAAGATAGGTGCCACGCCGCTGGAGGTGCCTGGCGCGGTGGTGACGAAGCGGGTATCAACGCCCTGCTGTTGCAGATTGACCACGGTATTCGGCGCGAACAGATCGTCGCCGACTTTACTCACCATCATCACGCTGCCGCCCATCTTCGCCGCTGCCACAGCCTGATTGGCACCTTTACCCCCGCAGCCGATGGCAAAATCGGGTGCTTCCAGCGTTTCGCCCGCTTTAGGCAGCTGATTGGTATAGGTAATGAGGTCCACCATATTTGACCCAATAACCGCAATATCCATTGTTTTCTCCCGGTGAATTTTTAACTTTATAATGTTATTAAAATAACAATATCAGGTTAATAAAGTTAATTGTGTGATAAATTTCACACCTCGACATCCTGATAAAAAGCCGATAAACAGCCATTAATTGGTAGAAATGAATGTTATTATTCTAACAATGAAACAACATTGAGAATCAGAGCGAAGCGGCTTGAGAGCAACACGTTGGCGGCATTGCATGAGGTTTGCGGGCCGATCTCATTACAGGTAAGATTGAAAACTGGCCTGCTGGATACGTCGCAAATCATTAAAATATGTGAGATTTATCGTGATTTTTGACCAGGCCACTTCGACTTCAGGATTAATTACGCAGAGATGATCATGGAAACCCGGCGCGACGAACGTATTCACAAGTTGGCTCAGGCGCTGAAACGCACCGATAAACTGCACCTGAAAGACGCGGCGCAGCTGCTGGGTGTGTCGGAAATGACCATTCGCCGCGATCTCACTGAACCGGCTTCAACCGTGGTGCTGCTGGGCGGCTATATCGTCAGCGATCCGAAAAGCCACGCCGGACACTATTTCATCTCCGATCAGCACGGTCAGAACGCCGCACGCAAACAGCGCCTGGCGCAGGCTGCTGCGGATCTGATCAGTGAAAATGACACGGTATTTTTTGATTGCGGCACCACGCTGCCGTACATCGTAGATGCGATTCCTGACACCTTGCCGTTCACCGCCATCTGCTGCGCGATGAACACTTTCCTGGCGTTGAAAGAGAAACCGGCCTGCAACGTGATCCTGAGCGGCGGTGAGTTCCACGCCGATAACGCGCTGTTCACGCCGATTGGCGCGCATTCGATCCTCGACGATCTCTGCCCGACGCTGGCGTTTATTTCGGCGGCAGGTATCGATCAGGAACAGGGCGCCACCTGCTACAACATTAACGAGCTGGCGATGAAGCACCACGCGATGCTGCGCGCACGTCAGCGCGTGCTGGTGGCGGACAGCAGTAAATTTGGCAAAGTGCTGCCCGCGCGTATCGGTGAATTGCGCCGTTTTGATTTGCTGGTCAGCGATAGCGCACCCGAACCGGCGCTGAAGAGCTGGCTGGCACAACAGAATATTCCGCTGCGATTGCCTAAAGCTTAGAATTCCTCTGTTTCTATTACCGGGAAACAAAACCAGACCCTAAATACTTCGTGTTGCAGGAAGGCGGCAAGTGGGTTCATCCCCAGGAGCATACATTAGTATGTGACTGGGGTGGACACACGCAGCCAACGCACCTGCAGCGCGAAGTATGACGGGTATGAATAAAGGGTGAAAACAGCTAAACTTCTGTACCTAAAGTTCATAACTCACAGACCAAAAGGCTCAATACAACGTGGCTCAATTCGTCTATAGCATGCATCGCGTCGGCAAGGTCGTTCCGCCGAAGCGTCACATCCTGAAGAATATTTCTCTTAGCTTCTTCCCTGGAGCAAAAATCGGTGTACTCGGCCTGAACGGCTCGGGTAAATCGACGCTGCTGCGCATCATGGCCGGTATCGATACCGATATCGAAGGGGAAGCACGCCCACAGCCGGGCATCAATGTGGGTTATCTGCCGCAGGAACCGCAGTTGAACCCGGAGCACACCGTGCGTGAATCCGTTGAAGAAGCGGTATCCGAAGTGGTTGGCGCGCTGAAGCGCCTCGACGAAGTGTATGCGCTGTATGCCGATCCCGATGCGGATTTCGACAAGCTGGCCGCTGAACAGGGCCGTCTGGAAGAAGTGATCCAGGCGCACGATGGTCACAACCTCGATACCCAGCTGAACCGTGCCGCCGACGCGATGCGTCTGCCAGACTGGGACGCCAAAATCGCTACCCTTTCCGGTGGTGAGCGCCGCCGCGTTGCGCTGTGCCGTCTGCTGCTGGAAAAGCCAGACATGCTGCTGCTCGATGAACCGACCAACCACCTGGATGCCGAATCCGTGGCGTGGCTCGAGCGCTTCCTGCACGACTTCGAAGGGACCGTTGTGGCGATCACGCATGACCGTTACTTCCTGGATAACGTGGCTGGCTGGATTCTGGAACTGGACCGCGGTGAAGGTATTCCGTGGGAAGGTAACTACTCTTCCTGGCTGGAGCAAAAAGATCAGCGTCTGGCGCAGGAAGCTTCTTCTGAAGCGGCGCGTCGCAAATCTATCGAGAAAGAGCTGGAGTGGGTGCGTCAAGGCGCGAAAGGCCGTCAGTCGAAGGGCAAAGCCCGTCTGGCACGCTTTGAAGAGCTGAACAACACCGATTACCAGAAGCGTAACGAAACCAACGAACTCTTCATTCCACCTGGCGCTCGCCTCGGCGACAAAGTGCTGGAAGTGACCAACCTGAAGAAATCGTATGGCGATCGCGTGCTGATCGACGATCTGACCTTCTCTGTACCGAAAGGCGCAATTGTTGGCATCATCGGTCCGAACGGCGCGGGTAAATCTACGCTGTTCCGCATGATGTCAGGTCAGGAGCAACCGGATTCCGGCACCATCGAGCTGGGCGAAACCGTCAAGCTGGCGTCAGTTGATCAGTTCCGTGACGCGATGGACAATTCCAAAACCGTGTTTGAAGAAGTGTCTGGCGGTCAGGACATTATGCGCGTTGGCAACACCGAGATGCCAAGCCGTGCTTACGTTGGTCGCTTCAACTTCAAAGGCACCGATCAGGGCAAACGCGTGGGTGAGCTGTCAGGGGGTGAGCGCGGTCGTCTGCACCTTGCCAAGCTGCTGCAAGTCGGCGGTAACCTGCTGCTGCTCGATGAACCTACCAACGACCTCGACATAGAAACTCTGCGCGCGCTGGAAAACGCCCTGCTGGAATTCCCGGGCTGTGCCATGGTGATCTCGCATGACCGTTGGTTCCTCGACCGTATCGCCACCCACATCATCGATTATCAGGATGAAGGCAAGGTGGAGTTCTTCGAAGGTAACTTTACCGAGTACGAAGAGTACAAGAAACGCACCCTCGGCGCCGACGCGCTCGAGCCGAAGCGTATCAAGTACAAGCGTATGGCGAAGTAAGTCTGTTGCTGTGAAAAAGGCGCCATTAGGCGCCTTTTTTTATGGCTGAATCAGCTGCCCAGCATCTGCTTTACTAACTCGACACAACGCAGGAAGCGCGTGTCATAGTCATCTTCTTTAACGTGCACAAACTCGATATTGTTTTCACGCAGCATGGTGATCAGCATGGTCTGGAACTCGCGACGATCCATTGAGCTGCCGAGGCTGCGCAATCCATCCGCTACCCAGGGCACGTTGTTTTCCAGCAAAATCACCAGGTCGAAACGGTATTCATCAATTAACGCCTGCACAAACGGGTGCTCGCGACCTTCGTACTTGAGGCAAAACGCCTGCGTAGTGATGAAATCGGTATCGATAAAGGCGACTTTACTGGCGTACTTCACCGCGAAGTCGATGTACTGGGCCTGACCGAGCGCGATTTTGTCGTAGTCGGAATATTGCAGCGCCATCTCGTCGCCACCGAGGTGCGAGAAGACATAATCGCGGCCATATTCCCATGCGCTGGTGGTGTTGAAGATGTTCGCCAGCTTGTTCACCAGCGTTGATTTGCCGCTCGACTCGCCGCCCAGCACCGCCACGGTGCGCACGAAGAACGGCTTCACTTCGGTCGGAATATATTCCCAGTAGCGGAATGGATCCTGACGAATCTGCCCGCCGCTGATGTTCATAAAGGATCGATTGGGATCGATCACCACCGCTGGAATGCCGAGGTGCTGCTCATACATCGCGGCATCGGCTTCTTCACTGGTGTAGATACAATTCGGCTCAATGCCCTGCTCAGCCAGAAAGGTTTTGACGCCGCCGCTCCACACATCCCAGCCGTGCGGATAAGGTTCAATGCCCTCTTCATCAAACGAATGGATGCGGATGTTTTTCTGGTATTTGAAGGTTTGCAGCAACCAGCGTAGTCGAT
Organism: Pantoea endophytica; assembly: GCF_002858935.1. Lineage (GTDB taxonomy): Bacteria > Pseudomonadota > Gammaproteobacteria > Enterobacterales > Enterobacteriaceae > Pantoea > Pantoea leporis. The sequence goes on from NZ_PJRT01000009.1 coordinate 225,281, forward strand.
CGCTGATGGTCGGCTGCTGCGACATGGCGCTGTTTTCAAACAGTTCACGATCGCGCGGCTCGTCGTGGCCCATGATGATATGCAGCTCATCCACCTGACTGCAGGCGCGCTGGATTAAATATATGTGGCCGGTATGCAGCGGATAAAATTTCCCGAACACCACGCCAACGGTTTTATCGCGGCGCGGAAATTCCAGGCCAAGAAAACGGTGCAGCGCTTCCAGCTTCTGCGCGCTCGGGCTTTTAATTTTGGCGTTGAGCAGCTGGCTTAAGTAGCCTTTGGTCATTCCGCTGGCGTCGGCAACCTGCTGCAGCGTGTGGCCTTGCTGGCGAATGGCTGTTTTCAGGTAGTCAAACGATGACATTTAGTGCCTCCTGCGTGGAATAAAGGGCGGTGCGGCCTTTAAGACGGTGCGCATAAATGCGCACCCTACAAACGTAGGGTCGGCATTCATGCCGACCGGTAAAACTTACAACTCATCCAGAATCGCTAACGCATCCGCCAGCTTCTTTGCGCTGTACACCTTCATCCCTTCGACCGGTTTCTTCGGTGCATTACCGGCCGGGACGATGGCGCGCTTAAAGCCGTGTTTCGCCGCTTCGGAAATGCGCTCCTGGCCGCTTGGCACCGGGCGAATTTCACCGGCAAGGCCCACTTCACCAAAGATCACCAGATCCTGCGGTAGCGGACGATCGCGGAAGCTCGATACCATCGCCATCAGCAGCGCCAAATCGACGCTGGTTTCGGTGACTTTTACGCCGCCGACCACGTTAACGAACACATCCTGATCCGCCATCTGCAAGCCGCCGTGGCGATGCAGTACCGCTAACAGGATTGCCAGGCGATTCTGCTCCAGACCCACCGCGACGCGGCGTGGGTTGCCCATCATCGAATGGTCCACCAGCGCCTGAATCTCGACCAGCAGCGGACGCGTACCTTCCCACAGCACCATCACCGAACTGCCCGAGGTGATCTCATCACCGCGTGACAGGAAGATGGCCGACGGATTGCTGACTTCGCGCATGCCTTGTTCGGTCATGGCGAACACGCCCAGCTCATTCACCGCGCCAAAGCGGTTTTTATGGCTGCGTAAGGTGCGGAAACGGGAATCAGCGTCGCCATCCAGCATCACCGAACAGTCGATACAGTGTTCCAGCACTTTCGGGCCGGCCAGCGAACCGTCTTTGGTGACGTGACCGACCATGATGATCGCCACGCCGCGCGTTTTGGCGAAGCGTGTCAGGTAGGCGGCCGTTTCACGCACCTGCGCTACGCTGCCCGGCGAGGATTGGATCTCCGCCATGTGCATTACCTGAATCGAGTCGATCACCATCAATTTCGGCTGCTCCTGCTCGGCGATCAGGCAGATCTGCTCGATGCTGGTTTCCGACAACATATTGAGATTTTCGGTCGGTAATCCCAGACGATGGGCGCGCATCGCCACCTGTTGCAGTGACTCTTCGCCGGTGACATACAGGGTTTTCATCCCTTCTGCCAACTTGCACATCACCTGCAGCAGCAGCGTCGATTTACCGGCACCCGGATTACCACCAATTAAGATGGCGCTGCCCGGCACCACGCCGCCGCCCAATACGCGATCGAACTCTTTGAAACTGGTTGAGAAACGCGGCAGGGCTTCGAGGCTGATCTCCGACAGCTTCTGCACGCGGCTAACGCCCGCGTTGCCGCCGGCATAACCGCTCAGGCGCTCATTACGCGCCGCCGCAGGCGAGGCGGCAATGCGCACCTCGGTGATGGTGTTCCACGCATGGCAGGCGCTGCATTGCCCCTGCCAGCGCGGATAATCAGCGCCGCATTCGTTACAAACGAAGGCGCGTTTTGCCGCTTTGGCCAAATCAAATCCTCAGTTAACGCTCTTCGTGAATCAGGCTGCCGGTCAGGATGCAGAACACACCCATCAGGTCAGCATGACGGATGATGATTTCCGTCTGCTCATTCACTTTAGGTTTAGCATGATAGGCGATACCCAGCGCCGCGGTTTTAATCATCGGCAGATCGTTGGCACCATCGCCAATCGCCACGGTTTGTTCCGGCGCAATTTCAAAGCGCTGTGCCAGATCGTTCAGGGTATCGGCTTTAAATTGGGCGTCGACAATTTGTCCCAGCACCTGGCCGGTTAGCTTGCCGTCGCGAATTTCCAGCTCGTTGGCCACCGCCGCGGCTAAATGCAGCGTCTGGCGCAAATAGTCGGCATAGAAGGTAAAGCCGCCCGAGGCGATCGCCACCTGCCAGCCCAGCGCCTGCAGCTTCTGCACCAGCGTGGTTAAGCCTGGCATCAGCGGCAGCGCATCGCGCACTTGCATCAGGATATTGGCATCGGCGCCCGCCAGGGTGCCGACGCGCTCGCGCAGGCTGGCTTTGAAATCCAGCTCGCCGCGCATCGCGCGCTCGGTGACTTCCGCCACCTGCTCGCCGCAACCCGCCAGTTTGGCGATCTCATCGATGCACTCAATCTGGATCGCGGTGGAATCCATGTCCATCACCAGCAAACCTGGCGTTTTCAGATGCGGGATTTTGCCGAGCGGTGCCACATCAAAACCGGCTTCATGCGCCAGTTTGCTGGCGCGCGGCGTCAGCGAGCCTGCCAGACGTATCACCTGATACTCATCGACATTCCAGGCGCTGACGATCACCATCGCCGCCCCCAGCTTATGCTGATAATCGGTGAGTTTTTGTTTATCGAGCCCGCGCCCATACAGCAACCAGCCAGTCCGACCAGCACGGTAATCCAGCGGCATCACTTCATCACCGCTGAGGGAAAGGGGTAAACCCGGCCAAAGTGAAACATCGGCGGGCAGATCGCACCAGGTAAGACGATTTGGCATTACAGCTCCTGTAGGGACAACAAAACCACGCAAGAGGCTACCTTGTCTGCGCGGGTTCTGGCAACATAATTGCCAGCCTTTCTGCTGTTACATCACACGGGTTTCTGATGGTTAAAACCGCACTGAAATTTCGCCTGCATCGCACGGTGATTGTTCTTATCTCGCTGGCTCTGTTAGTGGTTCTGATGCAAGGCGCATCCTGGTTTAGCCTCGGCCATCAAATGGCTCGCTCTGAACAAGTGGAAGAACTGGCGCGCACGTTGACCAAACAGGTGGCGTTTAGCCTTAAACCGTTGATGGATAACAGCGACGATAACCGCACGCAGATTGCCGCCATCCTCAATCAGATGACCGACAACAGCCGCATTCTTGATGCTTCCGTCTACGCCGATGATGGCAGCCTGGTGGCGCACAGCGGCGAAAGCATTAATGTGCGTGATCGGCTGTCGCTGGATGGCAAACGCGCTGGTAGCTACTTCAACCATCAAATTGTGCAGCCGCTGGAAGGCAAAGATGGCCCGCAAGGTTTCCTGCGCGTCACGCTGGATACTCACGTGCTGGTGACGGAATCACGTCAGGTGGATAACACCACCAACATCCTGCGCCTGATGATGTTACTGGCGCTGGCCATCGGCATTATCCTGACGCGCACCCTGCTGCGCGACCGTCGCACCCGCTGGCAGCAATCGCCGTTCCTGCTAACGGCGAGCCGCACGGTGAAAGAGGATAAAGAGAAAGAGCAAGAAGAGGCGGCGGCGGCAACCACAGAGACTGAAAAAGAGCGTTAAGCCATTTTATACATTGTTACTTCCATCGCTTCCAGTTGCTGTAATGCCTGCCCGGCAATGCTGCGGAAGTTCGCGCTAAACGCAGCATCCTCTGCAATCGCCTGCCAGTAGATTTTCGCCATAGCGCTGGCAGCGCGCCACACGGCGCCTGGCAGCGCGAAATCCAGCGTCAGTTTGACTTCATCGCGCATGTGCCCCTGAGAATTGGGCGCCAGCGCCATCGGCAGCATGTCGTAAGCCGGTGTCAGGCTGAAACGTTCTTCATCAGTAAAGAAAGACAGATTGCCCGCGTGCATGTCGCTATTGGCAATCAGTCGTCCAAACGCCCACTGCAAAGTCCCGCGTTCAACCGCTACCGCATCAACACGTTGCTGACGCTGCAACTCACGCAGCGCATCCGGCCAGTGTTGTTGATGGCCGATAAACTCTGCGCTTACCGCTTCTAATGAACTCATGCAGCGTCGACCCCGTTGATGAATGCGATCAAAACGCTGCACTTCGAGGAACAATTGTCCTTCACTATCAATCAGCTGGCTATGTGCGGCAGGCAATCCCGCCGCCAGTAAATGTTGCAACGCCAGATGCTCCGCGCGTAACAAATCACGCCAGCGCTCAGCATTATCACTTTGACGGGCGACGGTAAATTTCACCAGACAATGACGATCGCCATTCGCCGTTGCGGCATAGCACAGGAATTTCGGTTGTTCGCCGCCAGCCGATGAGCCCGGTTCATCGCCGCTCAGCGCCTGTTGTGCCATCAGCGGATAACGCGCGATTTTTTGCGCCTCGCTGATGGCTTGCGGTGCGGGCTGTTGCAGCCAACGCTGGTATGTCATGTCGCCAACAATAAAAGCGCCCGGCATATCGATGCCGCCGCTTGCCAGCGCCATCAGGCACTGCTCATCACTCCAGAGACGAATATCATCCGTCAGCCCGAGCTGTGGCGCGTATTCACGGCCCCATTGTCGGCCCAGAAAACCTTGCGGACGCATCTCCTGCAGGAACCACGGTAAGCCGTCATAAAAGCGGCCTTGATCGTGCTGGTCCAGATGCAGACAACTGCCCTGCGGCCAGGTTGGCAAAAGGATGCCAGCGGGCGATGCCTGGCCTTCAGCAGAAATACGATACAGCGGGAAGCGGCTTTCACCCCGGATGGGCCGCAGCAACGCATAACGCGTCGCGCGCGCTTTGCCCCATTTGATAATCTGCGGCTGCTGACGCAGTTGGCGTGAAAGCGTGGCCTGGCTGATATGCAATCGAGCCAGCAGATCCGCCGCGCTAAGCGGTCCTTCCAGCAGCAAACTTTGTAGCTCAGCCATTGCCGCCACCTTGCCTGATGAATAGATTGATGAATAGATTCATGCATAGATAATAACATAAAAAAAAGCCCGCACAGCGGGCTTCTCAGCATCATCACGATGGTAACGATGAATAGATACTTTTAACCTTCCGTCAGAATCGTTTCCAGCTCGGCCAGCGTTTTCACCTGCCAGGTTGGCGTGATGTGATCGGGTAACGGACGCGTACCGTGATCGATCCAGCAGGTCTTCAGGCCGGCATTCATGCCGCCGAGAATATCTGATTCTGGCGTATCGCCGACCATCAGCACGCGGCTGCGATCCGGGTTGCCCAGCAAGGCCAGCGTGTGATCAAAAATCGCCACGTCCGGTTTCGGTACGCCAACTTCTTCAGAAATCACCAGCGCATCAAACACATCGAGGAATCCGGTACGCTCAAGGCGCGCCTGCTGTAACGCAGTGAAACCGTTGGTAATGATGGCGATTTTCACTTTGCCTTTCAGCGTTGATAACAGATGAGCTGCGCCTTCCAGCGGCAGGCAGATATCGGCCATTGCGCTGAGGAAATCGCTGTTGAGTACTTCGGGTGCGACGCTCAGCTTTTCGCCCCACAAGGTGAAGCGGCGCGTTTGCAGCTGCAGTGCGGAAATGGTGCCGTTCTGGTAATCGACCCACAGCGGCTTGTTGATCGCCTGATAATCGGTGTAATCCTGCGCAGAAAATTGCACGTCATAGCGGGCAAACATGCGCTGCAAACCAGCGTAAGCATCGAAATGGAAAAGCGTTTCGTCTGCATCAAACAGGATGCAGTCCCAATCGTTTAGCATGGTGCTCCTTAAAGCGTTAGCGCCATAATGATGGCATCTTCTCGTCCGCTGGCAGTGGGATAATAGTTGGGGCGTACGCTCACCTGATGGAAATCCAGCTGCTCATACAACGCAATCGCCGGCATATTTGAGGCGCGCACTTCCAGCCACAGCGTCATCACGTCGCGCTGCTCGAGCTCAGCAATCAGATGCTGCAACAGCTGGCGCGCCAAGCCGCGGCGCTGGAAGTCGGGATCCACCGCAATATTGAACAGCGACGCTTCATCCAGCACCACTTGGGTGATGGCGAATCCGGCCAGCTTACCTTCAACTTCAATGCGGATATTAACGAAACGTTCGCCTTGATTGCTGCTAAACGTCTGCTCGCTCCACGGAAAAGCATGTGCGCGGCGCTCAATCGCCAGCAGCTGCGGCTGGTCTTCAGGGGTGACTAAAGAGATGGCTGTCATGGTTACACATCTGTTGCCACAGGGCGCGTTTTGCTGCGCCGCTGCTGATCAGTTCATTGAAAACGGCGGTGTTGAAGGTAATGCCGTTAAAGGGATGTTCGCTCTCAACGCCCAGCAGCCAACCGGCGCAATCGACCTGCTCCGGCAGCATTTGCAGCTGGTCTGGCGTTAACGCCATGACCTGCGCGGGTTGAATGTTCAGCGCGCGCAGCACGTCGCGAATCAGCGGTTCTTGTAGCGTGGGTGCCTGTTCGGCCACCAAAACCAAACGCGTGTCGGGCAAAAGCGTGACGGCAATTTCCCCTTGCAGCACGCGCGGACGCCGCAGCTGATACTGCGTAATCCCCATTTGCTGTAGAAGCCAGTCGCGCCTTGTGCTCATGCTATTACCCGTTATGCTGCCAGAATGCGACGCTATGCTAGCAAACCCATCGAACATGCGCCAACAAAGCACTATAATCGCGGCTCTGATTTAACAGGAGCGTTCCATGTCTGCTTTTACCCCGGCCAGCGAAGTGATTCTGCGCCACAGTGATGAATTTACCGCCCGCAACGTTTTGTTTGCTGGCGACCTGCAGGATGACCTGCCCGCCCAGCTAGAAACCGCGTCGAGCCGCGTGCATACCCAGCAATATCATCACTGGCAGAACCTAAGCCATCGCCTTGGTGAACGTGCGGTTTACAGCATGGTTGCAACCGCTGCCGATGTTGAAGGCTGCGATACGCTGGTTTATTACTGGTCGAAGAACAAACCCGAAGCGCAGTACCAGCTGCAAAACCTGCTCTCTTTGCTGCCGGTAGGCTGCGATATCTTCGTGGTGGGTGAAAACCGCAGCGGCGTGCGCAGCGCCGAAGGCATGCTGGAAGCGTGGGCGACGCTGGAGAAAGTTGATAGCGCGCGTCGTTGTGGCCTGTATCACGGTCGTCTCGATAAGCAGCCAACCTTTGATGCCAGCAGCTACGGCCATACTTATCAGCTCGAGGATCTCACCATCCATACCTTGCCGGGCGTGTTCAGCCGTGATGGTCTGGATATCGGCAGCGATCTGCTGCTCTCCACGCTGACGCCGCATTTCCGTGGCAAAGTGCTGGATATCGGTTGTGGTAGCGGCGTGCTGGCAACTGTGATGGCGAAAGTGTCGCCGCGCGTGCGTCTGTGGCTGTGTGATGTGCATGCTGCTGCGATTGAAGCGAGTAAAGCTACGCTGGCCGCCAATGAACTGGAAGGTGAAGTGTTTGCCAGTAACGTGTTCTCTGACGTTACCGGCCGTTTCGACATGATCATCTCTAACCCGCCGTTCCACGATGGCCTGCAAACCAGCCTTGAAGCGGCTAACACGCTGATTCGCGGTGCGCTTAAGCATCTGAACAGCGGCGGCGAACTGCGTATCGTGGCTAACGCCTTCCTGCCATATCCACAAATTCTGGATGAAACCTTTGGCAATCACGAAGTGCTGGCGCAAACCGGACGCTTCAAAGTCTATCGCGCCGTATACGGTCGCGGTGCCAAAACGCGTTAACAGCAGCGCGGCGGCAGAAACGTTGCTTTTTACAGCGATCGTTTTGCCGTCGCGAAATATGTGTTGACGCAATGAGTAAAATCTCTAAAATGCGCCTCCGTGGTTAGCAATACTTTAGGGTGTTGTTAGTTTGCGATGGTGGCGGAATTGGTAGACGCGCTAGCTTCAGGTGTTAGTGTCCTTACGGACGTGAGGGTTCAAGTCCCTCCCTTCGCACCAAACTAAAATCACACAGTTTATATCTGCGCACTGAGCGATGGTGGCGGAATTGGTAGACGCGCTAGCTTCAGGTGTTAGTGTTCTTACGGACGTGAGGGTTCAAGTCCCTCCCTTCGCACCAATGCGACGATATAAACAGACAACTAAGATGCGATGGTGGCGGAATTGGTAGACGCGCTAGCTTCAGGTGTTAGTGTTCTTACGGACGTGAGGGTTCAAGTCCCTCCCTTCGCACCAACAGTTGTCACTCCTTTCGAGCAGTAAATCCCCCGAAAGATTTTTCAACGAACTTCACGCTCTCAGCGTGATGTTGTCGTTTCTGCGATTTGATCAGATAACGTGGAAATTGACCGACACCGCCGCTAAGCCGCCCGCCAATGCCATACAAGATGGCAGCAACAGATAGTGACGCAGGCGATGGTGAAACAGCATCACCACGGTCAGCAGCAGTGCCACAATCATCACCACTCGCCATTGACTGAAACTCGGTTCCCATAACGCAAAAATCGGCATCGCCGCGCAGGGTAATAACACGCCCCAACCGCTATCCAGACGTTTACCCATTACCCAGCTCACGCCCCATAGTCCGCAGGCGGCTATTATCGCCATGATCATCGCGCAACCCTCAAATGATAAATATTCGCATTATCATATGACAATATTTCTCATCTTGCAGCGAATTTTTGTCGCAAGCCATGCCGGATGACAGAATTACTGGAAAATGCTAAATTGCCGCCGATAACAATATCGCTAACACAACAATAACGTGCTCTCTATCCGGGTAGGTAAACTATTACTTGCGGGTAGCGCTTTGATATATCAGGGCTGTCACGAGAATAATAATGAAATTACAATCTTATGATGAGTTGAAACAGAGTAAATATCGGCTGTCGCTGATGCTTTTTCTGTTTCTTAATGTCGCCGTTTCGCTTTTTTGCCTGCTGCCGATTTTAGGCAGCGATAGCCCAATACGCTCGCTGCCGGTGGACGTTGTAGCGGGCTTCAGCTCCACGCTGCTGGTTATTTGCTTAATGGCGTCAAAACAAAAATTACCGCTATTAAATCCTGTGGCTTTTATTTTGGGTGCGCTGTGGGCGTGGCATATTAACCACAGATATCATCTGGTTTACTATTTTGATGGCAGCTTTTTAATTATCAGCCTGTTAAGCGTGTTCTTTATCAGTGCCATTGCGCTGAGTGATTATTTGATTGCATTCTGTTTACACATCACACCGCCGGTATTAACCGTGCTGTTATTGGATGATGGTCAGCATTTAATGATGATCTTATTCACCATTACGCTGCCATTAATCGGCTTTTCACTGCACCATTTAATGCGTCGTCGCTTTGATACCTTCACCCGTCGGCTGGTTAGCCAGCTGTATGAGGAAAAAGAGAGCTTCAGCGATTTGAGCATGCTCGATCCGCTTACCGGCTTGTACAACCGCCGTGGATTGAAGAATCGCCTTGATACCATTCTGGAAAACCACGCCGGCAGCCACTTTGTGCTGCTGCTGGATATCGACCACTTCAAAGCCTACAACGACAATTACGGCCATGCGATGGGCGATCAGGCGCTGGCGCGCGTGTCCGTGGCGATCCGCGACGCGGTGCGTTCGCGCGATGTGGTCACACGCTACGGTGGCGAAGAGTTTCTGGTGCTGATGACCAATGTAAACGCCTCAATCGCAATGAAACTGGCTGAACGCATTCGTCAGTACGTGGTGGATTTGGAAATTCCGCACCGCTTCAATGATAAAGTCTCGACGCACGTCACCATCAGCGCTGGCATCGCGCCCATCTTTGCTGACGATTTTGACCAGGCAGTCGCCAATGCTGACCGCGCGCTGTATGTGGCGAAAAATCAGGGACGTAACACTATTCTGGCGTGGGAGGATTTGCCGAAATTGACGCAGGCGAGTAATGAACTGATATAAAGCCTTGTCATTACCCAACGCACACCTCGTCGCGGCGCAATTTTTTGCGCGATAAAACGCGCCGCGACGAAATGTGCGTTAACAGTTGCATGTGCAGAAATGTTGTTCAAAATGCTGGGAACGATTATCATTTGTCTCTCGATTCCCGTTATCACTCAGGACCGGCATGGCCATCATCACGCGTCAGGATCATCGCTTCAGCGAGCATCCACTGATCTTTATGCAGAGCGATCGCAGTTTAGCGAGCGCACTGGAAGATCTGATGCGCGATCAACGCAGCTACATGCTGGATAACCTCAAGCTTGGCCAGCCGGCACCCGCCGGGACGTTAACTCTGGCTGAATGGTCCAATCCGCTTCACTATCGCCGCCTGACGCAGCGCTACAGCGATTATCTCTATCGCGATCATCCTGATGTGCAGCAGGAAGCTAAGCCGCTGCAATCGCTGTGGGCGCAGTGGTATTTTGGCCTGCTGCTGCCACCGCTGATGATGGCGTTATTGCAGGAACCGCGTGCGCTGAACTGCTCGCCGCATCTGATTCACGTTGAGTTCCACGAAAACGGCCATCCGTGCGCTTTCTGGCTGGATGTGCAGGAAGATGAGGATGCGCGCTACCTCAATGCCCAGCAGCGTATCGATCGCCTGATTCAGCAATGCCTGATTCCGGCGGTTAACGGCATGACGCAGCACGGTGATATCAATGCGAAGCTTATCTGGAACAACATGGGCTTTTCGTTTTACTGGTTCCTTGGTGAATTGAAAAACCAGTTGCCAGAAGAGAAGATTTTGCAGCTGGAACAGGCGCTATTTTTCAGCAAATCCCTGCTCGATGGCAGCGATAATCCGCTGTATCGCACCATGATCCCGCGTAATGGCGAAATGGAACGACGCAGCTGCTGCCAGCGCTATCGTATCCCCGATGTAGAACGTTGCGGTAACTGCACGTTAAAAGCGGTGTAGCACCCGCGCATTCTGTTACAGATTCTCCTTTTCTCCCGTTTACACTTTTCCAGGCTTATGGCATTTTTTCGGCTCTGTTTTTACCGGAGATAACAATGAGCCTGGAGTCGGTACGGCACTTCTTTGCCGAACATGCACCGGATATCGACATCATCGAGATGCCGCAAAGCACCGCCACCGTTGAGCTGGCCGCACGCGTTCATGGCGTTCAGCCTGGGCAAATCGCCAAAACCCTGTCGCTGAAAGTGAAAGATGCCATCGTGCTGATCGTTACGCGCGGCGATGCGCGTCTCGACAACCGCAAGCTGAAAGCTGCGCTCGGCGCCAAGGCGCGCATGTTAAGCGTGGATGAGGTGGTGAACTGGACCGGACATCCGGTCGGCGGCGTTTGCCCGTTCGGACTGGAAAATCCGCTTACCGTCTATTGCGATGTGTCGCTGCGCAGCTTTGACGAAGTGCTGCCCGCAGCCGGATCGATTCATAGCGCGGTGCGCATTTCGCCGCAGCGCATGGCGGAACTCACCGCGGCGAACTGGGTTGACGTCTGCGAGGCGCTTTAAGACGACTCGCGCGCGGCGGCACCGGAGATTTCGATGCCGCGCGTCTCGCGACCAAAGGCCACTAATACGCAAATCAGCACCGCCACCGTTCCGGCGACAATCGCCATGCCCAAACCATAATTGCCGCCGTGCGCCTCGGCGATACGCGACTGCAGCGTCGCATTCACGGAGGCGATCAAATTCCCCAGCTGATAGACAAAGCCCGGCAGCACCGCGCGCGCATTGGCGGGCACCAGTTCGGTGAGATAGGTCGGCACCACGCCCCACGCGCCCTGCACCATAAACTGCATCAGAAACGCGCCGATACCGATCATCCATGAACCACTGGAGAAGGCCCACAGCGGCAACACCGGCAGCGCGAGGAATGACGCCAGAATAATCGCGCGCTTACGGCCAATGCGCTCGGACAATGCACCAAAGGTAATGCCGCCCAGCATCGCCGCGATGTTGTAGCTGATGGCAATGATGCTGACGGTGTGCGGATCAAACTGATGCTGCACTTTCAGGAAGGTGGGATAGAGATCCTGCGTACCGTGGCTGAAGAAGTTAAAGCAGGCCATCAGCAGCACCATATAGATACAGATTTTCCAGTGCTGGCGGATAATCGGCAGCAGCGCATTGCTCTCTTTTCGCTCGCGCGCCGCCAGCCACACCGGCGATTCCGGCACTTTGAAGTAGATAAACGGCAGCAGCAGAATCGGCAACGCGCCAATCAGGAACATGCCGCGCCAGCCGACCGTTTCGAAGAACAAACCAAAAATCACCGACGCCAGCAGATAGCCGCACGGATAACCCGCCTGGAAGATGCCGGACATCAAGCCGCGCGAGCGATCCGGAATGGTTTCCAGCGCCAGCGACGACGCCACGCCCCAAATCCCCCCCATCGCCACGCCGTAAATCACGCGGAAACCGAGGAACGCCGTGAAGGTGGGCGACCACGCCGAAAGCAGCTCAAACGCCGAGAACATCACGATATTGAGCATCAAAATCGGTCGGCGGCCATACTTCTCCGCCAGCCGACCAAACAATAGCGCGCCGATCGGACGCACGGCGAGCGTGAGCATGATGGCAAGAGAAACATCGGAGACGCTGGTATGGAAATATTGGGCAAGATCGCTGAGGACAAACACTAAGATGAAGAAGTCGAACGCATCCAGCGTCCAGCTCGCGAAACTGGCAAAAGCCACGTTGCGCTGGGTCGCAGTCCAGTTGAACATGTTGGTATCCTGTCTGATGAGCTTCCGGTTCGTTGGCCGGATTTATAGTAGAAGTTACCGCGCGAATAATTTCACGGGTTACTAATTTGTTAACTATTTGTATATAGCATGTCAGAAAGGCGGGCTGTGGCGGGAATTGTCAGCGAGTGATGCGCGGTGTAAAAAAACGTGTCATTGATGGAGGCAATATCCTGTAGCGGCGCGTTTTATCGCGCCGTTACGGCAGGTGCAGTCAACGGTTTTATAACTGATTAAATGCCTTTTCGATCATCTCAAGCAGCAGCGCATTATTAACGGTTTGAATCACATGCACCAAGGCGCCGGTCTGCGGTGGCACGCCAATATCCAGCCGCAGCGGCGTGCGATAACGCCAGCTTTTGCCGCGCGTGGCGCCAGGCCGCAGCTCAATATCCACATGATAATCCACGCCGTCGGCGACACGCTGATTCAGCAGCCACGCCACCACCAGCGCATCGTGTATCCAGCAACCTGGCAGATGACGGGTGCGGATCGAATAATCGATCCACGGCCGTAACGTCTCGCGCACAAACTGCGGCAACGGATGATCGTTAGCGGTCAGCCGCGTGAGATCCTGCTGTGTCATCAGGGTTTGCGTGGTGGCATCCATCGGTACCAGCGTGATAGCAGCACCGCTGTGCAGCACCTGATGCGCGGCTTCCGGATCGAGGCCAAAATTGGTGTCTTTGATGTAATCATCCAGCGCGAACACGCCGCCCATAATCACAATCTCTGCCACCGATTCAGCCATCTCTGGATAACGCTGCAGTGCCAGCGCCACGTTGGTCAACGGGCCAATGGCTACCAGCGTAAACTCACCGGGATTGTCACAAATCAGTTGGCCCATTACGCCAGCCGCATCATGTCCATCCGCCGGAATACGCTGCGGTTGACGAACGCCGCGCCACAGTTCACCGAGCTTTTCATCAGCAACGTTATCAAGACGCGCACGCCACGGCGCAGGATCTTCACGCAGCGCCTGCAGCGCGCCCTGCACCACCGGAATGTTGCGTCCCAGCCGCTGCAGCAGATCTTTCGCGACCTGCGCACCCACCGCGCTCGGCGTGTTGCCGGTCACAGTGGTAATCAGTTCCAGCGACAGTGACTTTGAGGCCAATGCTAACGCCAGCGCGAGGCCATCGTCGGTGTTGGCACCCGCTATACCGTTTCCCGGATCACAATCAATAATCAATCTTTTCATAGTGTTATAATTTTATTCTTGTTGAGTAAGCTGGCAGCCACAGGACTCACCGATTTCTAAATGGTGAGGAAATTCCGCCAGCTTCGCGTCGCCATCCCAATTTTTGAGCATAGCAATCGCACTGCGCGCCATATCGCGCAGCGGCTGACGTACGGTGGTGAGCGTCGGCACATGAAACGCCGACTGATCGGTACCGTTAAAACACACCAGCGCGACATCCTGCGGCACGCGCAGTCCATGCTCCGACAGCGCACGAATGCAGCCAATCGCCTGGCCTTCATTACTGGTAAACAGCGCGCGCGGCACACGACCGCTGGCCACCATGCGCTGCGCGGCGTCGTAACCGCCCTGCCGCGTGTAGCTGGCAGGGAAAATCATTGCCTCATCGGCCAGCAACCCTTTCTGCGCCAGCGCATCGCGCCAGCCGTGAATACGGTCCTGCGCGTTAAGCATGTCCAGTGGACCGCTGATCATGCCCACCTGCTGATAACCGTGGCTGAGCAGATGCGCGGTCACCTGGCACGCCGCTTCGCGCTCATTGACGCGCAGCATGCCAACGCCTGGACGCGGCTCAATGCGATCCAGCATCACCAGCGGCGTACCGCTGGCCTGAATCACATCGATGTAGGGATGGCGATCGACGCTGTTGTAAAACAGGCCATCAACCTGACGATTTAACAGGCCCTGAATAATCTCCAGCTCGCGTTTGCGATCGTCGCCGGCATCCCCCAACAGCATGACGTGGCCGTGATTCATCGACTCCTGCAACAGCATGTGCGCCATCGAGGCAACAAAGGGATTGCCGATGTTTGGCACCACTAAACCAAAGGTTTTAGTGCTGCCCGAAGCCAGCGCGCGCGCCACCGCGTTGGGGCGATAGCCGGTCTGTTTGATCGCCTCCAGCACGCGCTGACGCGTGGCTTCTGCCACCGGACGCGGGCCGTTATTGATCACGTAACTGACCACCGCCACCGAGGTGCCGGCGATTTTTGCCACGTCCGTGCGCGTTACGTTTCCGGTTGGAGATTTCGCCATTCCTTTGCCCCTGCGTAAATGCCATTGGCCGGAATATCCGGCCAATGGGGGTTGTGATTTACGCGATCCTGCTGGTCAGATGGCATCTTCCGGCAGATTGAGATCGCGTCCGCGCGTTTCCGGCGCCACGAAAGTGGTGAGAAAACCGATGCTGGCCATCGCCGTGAAGTAAACCGCGATCGGCCACCAGTGTCCGGTAAACGACAGCAGCGCCGCCGCCACTAATGGTGCGGTGCCTCCTGAAAGGATAGACCCTAGCTCTTTCGCTACCGCCATCTTGGTATAACGACGCTTCACGCCAAACATCTCGACGCCCCACGCTGCCTGCACGCCGAAAATACCCAGCGATGCCAGCGCCATGCCGACCACAATCACCGCGATGACAATCGTCGGGTCGCGGCTGTCCATCAGGCTAAAGGCGGGCCAGGCGTAGAACATCAGCAATAAGCAGAAGCAACGATAGGTTATACGGCGACCAAAGCGATCCGACAGCCAACCGGCAAACGGAATAATCACGAAGCCAAGTAACGAGGCGATGAACACCGCAGTGGTGGGCACCGACTTATCGATCATTAGCACTTTGGCGACGTAACCGACGATAAAGCCCTGCGCCAGATAAGAAGGGCCGTTTTCGCCGATGCGTAAACCCACCATGGTCCAGAAGGCCCGGGTGCGACGCCAGAAACTGCGCGTATCCACTTCTGCTTTCGCCTGCGCCAGCGTGGCGTTTCGTTCGGCCTGCAATTCCGCCTGCTGGCGTTCAAACACTGGCGTTTCTCGCAGATGACGACGAATCCACAACGCCACCACCGCGATCAGTACGCTGCTGAGGAACGGAATACGCCAGCCCCACGCCAGCAAGCTCTCTTTGTCCATCTGGATCACCGCCAGCCAAACCAGCGAGGCGATCAGCGTGCCGCTGTTTGAGCCCAGCGCAATCACCGATGAGACCAAACCACGACGCTCAACCGGCGCGTATTCGCCCAGCATCACTGTGCCGCCGGACAACTCTGCGCCCGCCCCCAAACCCTGGGTAAAGCGCAGCAGCACCAGACACGCCGGTGCCCAAACGCCAATGCTGGCATAGGAGGGAATCAAACCGATTAATGTTGTGGAGGCGCCCATCAGAATGATGGTCGAGATCATCACCGTTTTGCGGCCTTTACGATCGCCGATCCAGCCGAAAAGCAAGGCACCAATCGGGCGGGCAATAAAGCCAACCGACCAGGTGGCAAAACTCGAGAGCAAGGCGATAGTCGGCGTGGCTTCGGGGAAGAAGACATCACCAAAGATAATGCCGGCAGCGAGGCCATACAGCGCAAAATCCGCATATTCCATCGCGGTGCCGAGCCAGCACGAGAAGGTGGCGCGCCAGAAATCTTTGCGGCCGGATGATGTTTCAAGCCGCGCGTCGGCAGCTGAGGAGGATGTCAGTGAGCTTTGTTGCGAAACCGTCATAACCCAATCCCTGAATGAGGTAAAAACAGCAAACGCCCTTCCGTGGGTCAGTTCCCTTGCAACAAGCGGAACTCCCCGGTGGCGACGTTCAGTAGGCAAACCTGGATGAAAAATCAGTAATGAATTCCCTGGTGTTGGAATCCGCTTCTTCGCCTGTTCCCGCCGATGTAATTTTCATCGATCGCATTAGTAAGGCAAATGTAACTGGGTCATCTCAAGGCCAACTTCGTCTCTGGCACCGTGAGTTATCACTATGGGCATAGTCTATCTACGCGCGTAGATAAATCAAGCAAAAATAGTGATATTTATTAGATAAACTTCACTATAACTCATGAGCACAAGATAAAAGAGGCGTTAATTCATGACATTACATCTAATGCGCGTATGCAAGAAATGTCTGATTACAACGTAATTAACGATTATTGCTTACCATTTAACGGCGCAGACTGCATCTTCATCGCGCTGGTTTTCGCACAGTTCAGTTAAGGTTTAATGACACACCCGCAATATTCTTAAATGCCGTTACCGGTGCGCGACTGACTCAGCGTCTGCATTACACTGGAGAAAGATCACTCAGGAGCGCTATGACCATTATTCTTATGCGACACGGTAAACCCGATCATCCGGTCACGGGGCGCTTCACGGCTCGGGCGCTGGCCGACTGGTGTGAAGGTTACGATCAGGCTGATATTTGCGACTCCCCGCCGCCGCGCAGTCAGACCATTGCGCGCCTGGCGAGTGTGATCGCCACCAGCCCGCTGCCGCGCGCCCGTTCGTCATTAACGCGTCTCGGTTTACAGCCGCACGCGGTGGATGAGGTTTTTAACGAAGTGGCGATACCGACGTTGCCGTTTGAGCGCTTACATCTGCCGCTCAACGTCTGGCTGGCGCTATTGCGCTTGTTGTGGCTGTGCGGCTATGCCGGCCATGTCGAATCGGTGCAGCATGCGCGAGAACGTGCCCGTCTGGCGGCGGATAAACTGGTGGTGCTGTCGCAGCAAGGCACGGTGTTATTGGTTGGGCACGGCATCATGAATAAGCTGATTGCACGCGAGTTACGCAAGCGCGGCTGGCAGGCCGAAAAACATGCCAGCAGCCGCCACTGGAGCAGTGCGATTTATCATCGCCCGTTTATTTAAGGTTTGAGCTGAAAGTAACTCAGCACTTCACAACCGGTACCGGCCTGCGGCGTGGCAATCACTTTCATCTGCTGCAGATCAATCAGGCTGAGCGAACCGTCGCCCTCATTAGCAATCAGCAAGCTGTGATTATCCTCACTGAAGCAGCCATCCATCGGCTTGTTGCCAACATGAATATCGCCGAGCGGATTGAGCAGCTCGTCAAACAGCGTCACCACCGGCTCCTGATCGCCAATCGCCACCAGCCGCTCGCCGTTGGCACTGAAGCGCACCACCTGACACGGTTGCTGGTGGCCCGGCAACGTCAGGCGCTGGCGGATACGATGGCTTTGCCGATCCACCACATACAGCAGCGGCGCATCGGCGGCGCTCGCCACCAGATAAGGATGTTTCGGCGAGGCGGCGATGCCGGAAATCGGGCCGGGCATCAGAATATTGTCAATAATCCGCCCTTCCGCCTCACACAGATCCACCACGGTAATGCTGGCGTCCTCTTCATTCTCGGTGAACAACTTGCGACCGCTGGGCGACAAAGTGAGTCGGTGCGCATTGTGCGAAGGTAGCTGAATGGTTTTCTCCACGCGATCGCTAACGGGATCAATCACCGCCACCGCCGCGCTGTTTTCACAGCAGAGATAAACTTTACCGTCTCGTCCCAGCTGGCCGCTGTGCGGTGCTTTTAACGGCGACAGATCGATAAAACCGCTGATCTGCCGCAGGCGTAGATCGATGATCGCCACTTTGTGGCCGGGATGCGGATTGTCGCCGTGAATGCCGTCGCCGTAGATCGGCACGTAAGCTTTCTCCAGCTGCGGCAGCATCAGAAGCTCGTGTGGACGCGGCGGAAAGGCATTTAACTCTTGTTCAACGGCAAAGGTTTCGGGATTGAGAAACAGCACGCGATTGCCCTGCTTATCGACCGCCAGTAATCCACGGTTGTGTCGCTGCATAGTGTCTCCTTTTGTTCGTCACCTCCTTTAAGCGTAGCCAACCCGCAATCAGGAGGGGATTTTCGCGGCAGGCCAGCGAAAAATGCAGCGAGGTTAACACGTGATCTCACACGCAATTTTTAATCCGCCCCGCGACTTACGCCACGCTATTGTTATTTTATTAGGAATAGTCTTAATGAGATAAAATAGAATAATCAACAATCCACGCGGTTATTTATCGTTAATTTAAAGCTTAACGGATCCTTGATTTTCCGGTTTATCTGAAAGGATCAAAAAGTGATAGCCGCGCCGCACAGAATGTTTTATTAAGCATAGGAGAGTACTTTTTTACACACAGCCTAAAGGACAATCAAGAGCGCTCAGCGCCGCGATCAGGGACGCCTTGCCAGCATAATCACAATAATCAGGTGCATCATGAATAAAAAACGCCTTCAGCCAGCGTTAACCCTCTGGCATAACTGGAAAAGACTCGCTTTTACCAGCCAGACTTTCCTGCAGAAAAAACAGCATAATGCGCTCTGTGCGCCGGAATACGATCCCAGCCAGGAGGACAATATCGTGTTACTTTCTGGCGAAAAAGATCTGCCAGAGATTCCAAAGAAAGTCTGGATGTATTGGGATAATGAATATTTACCGAAATCAATGGCGTTAAATATTAAAAAGATTCGTCAGGATAATCCCGATCATGAAATTCATTTATTAAATCGTTTAACGATAAAAGAAGTTTTACCGGATTTTATCTTTACCTCGACCCAATTAACCGCCCAACAACGCAGCGAAGTGATTCGTCTGGAATTACTGTTGCGTTATGGCGGCATTGCCATTGATTGCAGCACTTTATTATTTGAAGATCTCTCCTGGGTACATCGCGCGCATCAGGAACGTCGCATGGATGTGATTGGTTATTATCACGAAAACGCCACCGTCAACTATCTCGCGCCGGTGATTGAGAGCTGGTTCCTGGCGGCAACCGCCAATAATCCCTTTATCCGCGAGTGGCAAAAACATTACGCACCGATCAAACATCTCGGCGAACAGAATTACTTCAGTGAATTGACCAAGCGCGATGATTATTCCCTGCTGACGCAGAAAATTGCGCAGCCGCAGCAGCAATTAGGTTCTCTGGCGCAGCAGATCGCCATGCGCGAACATCGCCGGGTGAATCTCTATCTGCGTAAATGCGAGGCGAACGCTTATTACTATCAGCGTTTAAGCGGCTGGAAAAGCGAGGCGTTTGCCCACGCGGTGCTGTTTCACCAGCGTCCACTCACGCCGCCACCGGTGATTAAACTCAGCGGCAATGAGCAGTTGCATCTCGACTTCAACCTGCGGCTCGGCAACTACAACCGCGGCAGTTTGTTGGGTCAGATGATGCAAACGCCTGCGCCGATCGCGCTGGCATCACCCATCAACAAAGCGCGCGCGTAACCAGTGAATTAAGGTGGTCACCGCCCGTGGTACCTGTGCGGCATACGGGCGCACCACCCACAACCGGTCGGCGAACGCATCCACCGCTTGCCACTGCGGCAGCACCTGCTGCAACGTGCCGCTGGCGAGTGCCGCGCTGGCGCTGAAATCCGGCAGCATCGCAATGCCCAAACCCTGCAATGCGGCATCGCGGATCGACTCGCTGTTGTTGGTGGCAAAGTTGCCCTGAATCTTCACCTGCACGGTTTCGCTGCCGCCGTCCGCTAATCGAAAGCGCCACTGCGGCGATTCGAGTCCGCGCGGATAATAAAGACAATTGTGCTGCTGCAACGCCTGCGGTGAATCCGGCAGGCCGTTTTGCGCCAGATATGCCGGCGACGCCACCAGCAACGCGCGGGTTTCACACAGCGGCAGCGCAACATGGGTTTCAGGCAGGCTATCACTGTGGCGAATCGCCAGATCAAAGCCTTCACTGCCGAGCGACACCAGACGATCGGTGACATCCAGCTGCAAGCGCACCTGCGGATAGTCGCGCAGGAAATCGCCAATGATCGGCACCAGTTGCTGACGCGCAAACGCCACCGGCGCTGTGACGCGCACCATGCCACGCACTGGACCGGCTTCATCGCGCACGCTGAAAAAGCTCTGCGCGATACGCGCGAAGGGATCGCGCAGCTCATCCACCAGCTTTTCACCGGCGGAAGTCAGTCGCACGCTGCGCGTGGTGCGCTGCACCAACGCCACGCCCGCCATCTTTTCCAGCTCTTTAATCTTCTGACTCATCGCCGCTTTACTGACGTCTAATCGTTCCGCCGCGCGCGTAAAACTGCCGAGCTCAGCCAGCACGGTTAACCAGTGCAAATGGACCCAAAGGCTATCGGTTTTAATTTCTTTCATATCGATTGTTCAAAATAATAAATAATCAATTCAACCAGCGCGCTTTTTCTTTCCGGCAGCAAGCGGCAGCATAGCGCCACATCCTACTCTTTTCATGTGAGCAAAAACGAGGTTTTATTTATGCCGTTACTGACATTCGACGTTATTCAGGGCCGTTCAGAATCAGAAATCCGCACATTGCTGGATGCCGCACACCGTGCGGTCTTAACCGCCTTCAAAGTCCCGGCGCGCGATCGTTATCAGATTGTTCACGAAAACAAAGGTTATCAGATGGTCTTTCAGGATACCGGCTTGGGCTTTGCGCGAACCGACAATCTGGTCATGGTGCGCGTATATACCAGCCCGAGAAGTGAAGAACAGAAGTGCCTGTTTATGGCAGAGTTAGCACGCGAGCTGCTGGAAAATTGTGGCGTACAGGG
This sequence comes from Pantoea endophytica, assembly GCF_002858935.1. GTDB lineage: Bacteria > Pseudomonadota > Gammaproteobacteria > Enterobacterales > Enterobacteriaceae > Pantoea > Pantoea leporis. The sequence goes on from NZ_PJRT01000009.1 coordinate 246,448, forward strand.
CACGGATTTGATGATTAGTTTTATCACCAACAGTAAAGGCGACTGGAGCTTTGCCGACGGCGAAGCGCAATACCTCACTGGAAAACTCTGATTCCCTTCTCTGCCCTCACTGGCAGCAGCCCGTCCGTTGCTGCCAGGCTAAACCACAGTCAGCCTGAACCCGCCTTAAACGAATCGGAATGCATCGCACAAATCTGGTTGGATGTGTTGCAGCCATGTGACACCCAATATAGATTGTCGCAAAATCCCCGCAGAGGGTCGTTGGCGCAAGGATTGCGTATTCATTCAAAATGAGGATCTGACGTTGTCCGAATTGGTTTCGGTTGTACTCTTTTTGGCTGCGATTGCAGTCTACTCCTTCAAAGCCGGGCGAAATAAATTCTGGTTTAGTCTGATCCTGCTGCTGCTCACGCTGTTTATCGTGCTTAACGTCACGCTGGTCGCCAGCAACTATTTTACCGGCGATGGCATTAACGACGCGGTGCTGTATACCCTGACCAACAGCCTGACCGGCGCGGGCGTGAGCAAATATGTGGTGCCCGCCATCGGACTGATCATCGCGCTGTTCTCGCTATTTTGCCTGCTTTCATGGTTACTGCGCCGCCGTAAGCGGCCGCATCACCTCGGCTGGAGTTTGCTGGCGATTGCCTGTGCTGCGGGTTCGGTACAAACCACGCCTGCGTTCCGCCAGGTGAAAGAGCTGATCGCCTCACATTCGCGCCTCGCCGATTCGGACTTCGAAACCTATTACAAAACGCCTAATAAGGTGATCGCCGAGCCAAAGCTCAACCTGGTCTACATTTATGGCGAAAGTCTTGAACGCACCTACTTCGATCAGCAGGCATTTCCCGGTCTGGCCCCGGAACTCAGCCGCGAAAAAGATAACAGCATCGATTTCAGCCAAACCGAACAATTGCCTGGCACTGATTACACCATCGCGGGGATGGTGGCTTCACAGTGCGGCATCCCGCTGTTTGCGCCTTTTGATGGCAACGCCTCGGCCTCGCTCTCCAGCTTCTATCCGCAGAATATTTGTCTGGGCGACATTCTGAAAAACTCTGGCTATGAGAACTGGTTTATTCAGGGCGCCGATTTACGCTTCGCCGGTAAAGACACTTTTCTGCTGTCGCATGGCTTTGATGCGGCCAATATGTATGGCTCGCAGGAGCTGAAAAGTCGCGTCGCCGATCCCGGCTATCGTAATAACTGGGGCTACTACGATGACACGGTGATGGACGAGGTGTTTGAGAAATATGAAGAGCTATCGCGCGCGCAAAAACGCTTCGCATTGTTCACCCTTACCGTCGACACCCATCACCCGGATGGTTTTATCTCGCGCAGCTGCCAGCGCAAAAGCTACAGCTATGATGGCAAACCAAACCAATCCTTTAGCGCTGTCGCCTGCTCGCAGGAGCATGTGGCGCGTCTGATTGAACGCATCAAAGCGTCGCCGTGGTTTAAAAACACCATCATCGTGGTGACCTCCGATCATCTGGCGATGAATAACACCGCGCATCAATACCTGATCAAGCAGCCGCGCCGTGACCTGTTTATGGTGATTCGTGGCGATCAGCCACAGGCGGAAGTGCTCGACGCCAAACGCAGCACGCTGGATAACGGCGCCACGGTGCTGGATATTCTCGGCGGGGATAACGCGATTGGACTCGGTCGCAGCGGCCTCTCTTCCACCTCACTGTCAACCGAGTTTGAAGACATGGCGAAGCGCGTCACGGCGTGGAAAGCGGATATCATTCAACTGTGGAATTTCCCCAGTAAGATGGACAGCTTTACCGTCGATCAACAAAAAAACACCTTCACCTTCTCCGGCGCAACCTTCAAATTGCCGATTCTGTTCCGCGTCTCCGATAAGCATGTTGAACCGCTGCCCGAAGGCGAATACGCGGAGCCACTGCGTTATCAGCTGGCTAAATTTGCTGCCGACGACAAATTCGTTTGGGTCGATCGCTGCTTTAAAATGGCGCGCCTGTGGCAGCCAGATTTAGCCCTGTCGAACGATTTGTGTGTTTCTATGGGACAGATGGGCGCCAAACCGAGCGTTACCCGCATTGATAAACCGCAGTGGAAAGCGAAAGTCAGCTTCCCCAAAGCCGAAGTGAGTGCGGCAACCTTCCAGCTCAACGAGCAGCAGATTCGGATTGAAGACAACGCGATTCGCTACAACGCGGACCGCTTCCTGTTATCAGTGCCTGGCGCGCCAACCAGCGTCAAAAGTTTTAAAGGGATATCTCGCCCGGAAGAGTGGGGACGCTGGTCAAATGCCAATCTGGCCCCGGAAGTGAATATTGAGTACACCGATCCGCTGCCAGAACGCTTTGATGTGGTGATCACCGCGCGGGCGTTCGGTCCGAATGCGCACCGTCCGATTCCGGTGCGCGTTGGCGATGAAGAGCAGCAACTGAATTTAGGTGAGGATTTCTCCACCACCACGCTGCATTTCACCAATCCAACCGGCAGCCGCAATTTGATCATTGCGCCGCCGGAGCCGCAGGAGTCAAATGTCGGCAATATTATCGGCCAGGATCCCCGCAAACTGGGGATCGGCATGGTGGATATAAAAATAATTCCGCAAAACTAACGTAGGGTGCGCAGCGCCTCCAGCTTTTCGCGTTGCGTCCCCTCCGCCGTAAAGTTCTCTGCCGCCAGCCAGCGTTCGAAGCCCTGTTTCACCTGCGGCCAATCGCTATCAATAATCGAGAACCAGCAGGTATCCCGGCTGCGGCCTTTATAGACAATCGCCTGACGGAAAGTCCCTTCGAACTGAAACCCTAAACGCTGTGCCGCGTTTCGTGATGGCTGATTGCAGCTGTCGCACTTCCACTCATAGCGCCGGTAGCCCAGTTGCTCAAAGGCGTAGCGCATCAGCAGATAGTGCGCTTCAGTGGCCATGCGCGTTTGTTTGAGCAACGGCGAGAAGGCGACATGGCCGATCTCCACCGATCCGTTTGTCGCATCGATGCGCAATAACGCCAGGCTACCGACCGCGCGGTTGCTAACGGGATCGATCACCGCGAAATGCATCGGATCGCGCCCGTTTTCCAGCTGACGCGCATAGGCAATATAGGCCGCTTCATCGGCAAAAGGTTCGGCGAACATATAGGTCCAGTCACGGCCATCTTCAGCCAGCGCATAGGCAGCATAGAGTTCGCGGCCATGACGCTCAGCACTCAGCGGTTCAAGGCGGCAATAGTCACCGGTGAAGGTTTCATAGCTCGGCCAGGCGCGGGGTTGCCAATCTGGCAGCGGAAATCCTACCGGTTGTCCGTAATCATTCGTGTGTTGCGACATAGCTTAATTCCTTTATCAGTCAGGGCCAGAAACGCAGAGTGCCACTTTGCTGGTGTGTTAAAAAGCGCCACAATGGTTGAAATTGATGGATCCACGGAACCGCGTAAATGAGTGATATTGCACTGCATCGATTATTGTTGGCCCCGCTAGAGACCAACGGCGAGCTGACGCTGCAACAGCAGCTGTTCCAGCGTATCAAGCAGGCGATTCTGACCGGCAAACTCGCTGCCGGTACGCGTTTGCCCGCAACACGCCAGCTGGCGCTGGATCTCGCGGTTTCACGCAATACGGTGATCGCCGTCTGGGCGCAACTGCAGGCTGAAGGATTTTTGCTGAGCGATCGCCAGGGCAGTCGCATCAGCAATATGGCGCAGCTACCGCAGGAAACTCAGCCGGCCGCCAGCAGCGAAATTGCCTTGTCACCGCGCATCGCTCAGTTGCGATCCAGCCATCGCACATTGAGTCAGGAGATGGCGCTGCGGCCCGGCGTTCCTTCGTTGGCACATTTCCCGTTGGCTCAGTGGCGACGGGCGCTGAACCGCGTGATGCTGCATCAGCCCCAGCAACTGCTTGGCTATGGCGATCCGCTCGGCGAACGCACGCTACGCGCCGCGCTGGCGCAGCATCTGGCATTAGCGCGCGGCGTGCGCTGTACGCCCGAACAAATCGTAATTACCGAAGGCGCGCAGCAGGCATTAACGCTGTGCGTGGCGCTGCTCAGCAGCCCTGGCGACATCGGTTGGGTGGAGGAGCCGGGATATCGCGGTGCCAAAGCGGCGATGCGGCTGGGAGATATGCGTATTGAACCGATAGCGGTCGATGCACAAGGTCTGGCGCCGCAGCCGCAGGACTGGCAGCAGCGTCCGCCGCGCCTGATTTACACCACGCCAACGCACCAATATCCCACCGGCGCAATCATGAGCGCACCGCGTCGTCTGGCGCTGCTGGCGGCCGCGCGGCAACAGCAAACGTGGATTATCGAAGATGATTACGACAGCGATTTTCGTTACAGCGGCGAGCCAATCGCCGCCATGCAAGGCATGACGCAGCCAACGCCGGTGATCTACGTCGGCTCGTTCAGCAAAACGCTGTTTCCGGCGCTACGCCTCGGGTTTATGGTGTTGCCGCCGCAGTTGGTCGCGCCGCTGCGCCCTGCGCTGCATGAACTGCTGCGCGGCGGGAATCGTCCTGAGCAGCAGGCGCTGGCGCTGTTTTTACGCAGCGGTGATTTTAGCCGTCATCTGAGCAAAATGCGCCGTCTGTACCGCCAACGGCAGACGACGTTGCGACAGGCATTGCAGCAAACGTTTGGCGCACAGGTTCCGTTGCTGGGCGGCGAATGCGGCATGCATCTGGTGTTATCACTGGCAGCGGATCAAAACGATATGGCATTGGTGGATCGGCTGATCCAGAGTGGCTACGCGCCGGGCGCGCTGTCGGGATTTTATCTCGGTGAGCAGAAGCAACAAGGGCTGGTGCTGGGTTACGGTAACACCAGCACCAGCCAGATTACGGCGGGCGTCGCGCAGTTAGCGCGTCTACTGCGCAGGAATTAACCGCGGAAGAAGATTTCGCCTGATTTGCCCATCACGATCTTACCGGTGTCATCGGTGATCAGGATGTAGTTGGCATTGATGTACGCCCAGTGCGTGCCTGGCTGCGGCGCTGGCAGATGGCGTGGCTTCCACTCAACAATGGTGTACTGTTTTTTACGGTACTCATCTGGCACCACATCGCCCACTTTATACTCTTTGTAGTCGATGATGATGGTGTTCAGATCGTAGTTGTTTGGCGCAGCCGCATTGCCGCTTTGCGGTGGACGAATCGGCGCGACATCGCCGCTGGATTCAGCCGGTTCATTGCTGACAGGCGCATCGGCGGCCGGCGCCTGAGCGGGTGCATCAGCGGCGGGTGCCTGGGTTTGCGCGTCGGGTGCGGTTTGCTGCACCTGTGGCGGCATGGGTACGGCGTCTGTTTGCTCGCCTTCCGCCAGCGCGGCCGGAGCAAGGCTTAAAGCGCCCAGAAAAATTCCTGCAGAAAGAAGATTGACGTGTGTCCTGCGCATGGGTGATTTCCACTCTGGTTAATTATTAACTGTCCATTTAACTGACACGTTAAGCACGCAGAAGGTTCCCCCGGCGCGCTTAGCGCGTCAAATTTCGCTGCTCAGCATACCTCAGCTCAGGCGCTTTTTGGCGCAGTAAAATTGCAAGCAACCATGTTAGTTTTTGTCGTGCGCTTTATTTGCCAGATCCCTCAATAACGCGATGCCCAGATAGTTACTCCAGTTAAACGCGTTCTGCAGCACCACAATCGCATTGCCGTTCTGTTTATCAAAGCCAATAAAGCTGGAGTAACCGCCGATATAGCCAACCTGATAGGTAATCTGCTGATCGCCGTAGGTATCCGTAACCCAGGCGATATTTTGTGACTGATTGCCGTGCTGTTCGTAGCCGTGATTGACCTGCGCAAACGCCGCATTGAGCGAAGCGCCCGCGCCGTCATGCAGGTGCGCATCCAGATAGCGAATCAAATCGCGCGCGTTGCTGTAGAGGCTGGCGGCCGCCACCATATTGTTGTTAAACGCCCAGTCCGGCGTGATTTGCCCGCGAGGAATTAGCTTAGGCTGATCGCCGGCATGGCCGAGCGCACGCCAAGGATAGCCGCGCAGGCTCTGCGGCTTGAAGCTGCTGCTGGTCATGCCCAGCGGCTGGAACAGATTACGCTGCGCCAGCGTTTCGATGTCCTGATGGAAGCGATATTTAAGGATGTAGCCCAACAGCGCATAGCCGAGATTGGAATAGCGCGCGCCAGGATGCGCGGGCGCGTCAAAGTCGGCCAGATAATCCAGCACGGCGTCGCTGTCGAGGTTGCCATAAAAGTTCTCGCCGCTACGCAGATAGCCCATAAATTTCATGAACATCGGCAAATCCATATCCTGACGCGGCAAGCCCGAGGTGTGCGTCACCAGTTGCAGCAGCGTGATGCGTTTGGCATCGGCGCTGAGCGGCACGTTGGGCGGCAAAAGCGTCTCTAAGGTGTCGTTCCAGTGCAGTTCACCGCGATCCACCAGCTCAATAATCACCTCCGCGGTGATGCCTTTACTCAGCGAGCCGAGCGCAAATAAAGTGTCTGGCGTAATGGGATAACGGTGCAGCGCATCGGTGACACCAAAACTGTAAAATTCAGGCTGGCTGCGTTGATGGATAATGGCGATGCTGATGCCAGAAACCTGCTTTTGCTGCATGTAATGGCGCACGATGTCATCGACGTTTTCATTAAAAGTCGCGTGCGAAAGATAGACTTTATCGCTGACAGGCGCGGAGGTTTGCGACAAGGTGCCGCAGGCGCTGAGCAATACGCTCATGCCCAGCACAATGATGCATATTGTTAAACGATGGCACAGCACCCGTTTATTCCTGGCGAAGGTAATCATGGCAATGGATTGAGCGAATTTTTATGTTTTATAAAGGGTGCGACGGGTGTTGGTGGCGAAATATAGCACAGAAGAAAGTCAGCGCCACCTGCCAAAAACAGGTGGCGGCAGGGATTATTGATTAACGGGAATAACCGATCCTTTATAGTGCTGGTTAATAAATTCAGCAGTTTGCTTTGACTCCAGATCTTTCGCTAGTTCCAGAATACGCGGATCGTGCGCCAGTTTCGGCGTAGTGACTAGCACGTTGGCATATGGATTATCTTTCGCCTGTTCCAGCGCCAGCGCATCCTTCGACGGCACTAAACCGGCCTGCAACGCGTAGTTGCCATTGATGATCGCCAACTGCGCATCATCCAGCGCGCGCGGCAGCTGCGGCGCTTCCACTTCGATAATCTTCAGATGGTGCGGGTTGTCAGTAATGTCTGCGGAAGTCACCAGCGTGTTGGCGCTGCTGCTTTTCAGTTTGATCAAACCATTGGCCTGCAACAGATAAAGTGCGCGGCTCAGATTGGTGACATTATTCGGTACCGCCACCTGCGCGCCATCAGGCAGATCTTTCAGTGATTTCACTTTGTGCGAGTAGATGCCAAGTGGCTCAATATGCACGGTGGCGACCACAGAAAATTTCTCGCCCAGCGCTTTTTCCTGATCGCGCAGATAAGGCACATGCTGGAAGTAGTTGGCATCCACGTCACCGCGCGCCAGCAGTTCGTTGGCGTTGAGGTTGCCGTTGAGTTCAATCACTTTGAGATCGAGTTTCTTGTCGCTCTGTTTGATGTGGTTGAGGATTTCGCTGTGCGGTACGGCATCGGCCGCCACGCGCAGCGCGGCCGCCGAGGCGTAAGTGCTGAACACCGAAACCATCGCCAACGCGGCTATCACCTTTTTATTCATCTGCTTCCCTTAGTTTCTTATGATTTAACGCTAATGAGAGTGTCAGCGTAATAACGCTGCGCCACGTCGCGATGCGATCGCAAACGTCCTTTGAGATAGTTCCAGCCCACTTCACGCAGCAGCGGATTGCTGGGATCGCTGGTCGGTCCGCGCGCTTCTGCCGCCAGCTGCGGCGGTAATTGATACAGCGGCACTTCGGCGTCGAGCTGCGCGCCGAGGAAGAAAGCGATGGAGATGCGCTGCTGTTTTGCCGGCGGCGACACTACACGATGCACGGTGGCGCGCAGATAACCGTTGGTGGCGATCTCCAGCAGTTCGCCGATGTTCACCACAAAAGCACCCGGTTTCGGCAGCGCATCAATCCACTGATCTGGCGCGACTTCAACCTGCAATCCGGGTTGATCGTCCTGCAACAGAAAGGTCAGAAAGCCGGAATCCTTATGCGCGCCGACACCTTGCTGGCTGGCAGCGGCATCCTGACCCGGATAGCGAATCAGCTTCACATGTTCGTTGGGGTGCGTGCCGTACAGCGCATCGAAAGCGTCCGGCGGCAGCGACAGGGATTTGGCGAAGGCGCGCAGTAAACGCAGCGCCACGTCAGTCATCGCCTGCTGCCACGCGTGGATCACCGGACGCAGCTGCGGTAGCGCCTGCGGCCACAAATTGGGTCCTTGCAGCTGCTTCCACGCCGGATCGTCTGGTTGCAACGTCAGGGCGGCCCGTTCTGCACCGATATCAAACTGCTCACGCTGATCGCGCTGCTCACGGGTGTATTCCACGCCCGCGCGGTTGTAGCCACGAAAATGCGGTGAATGGATCATCGAAACGCGCTGCTTCTCTTCATCCGGCAAGGCAAAGAACGCGCGCGTGATGCTTTGCACGTTCTTTAACAGCTGCGGATTGATGCCATGATTCACCAGATAGAAGAAGCCGACGTCACGCGCGGTTTCGCGCAGCTCGGCGAGGTATTGCGCCTGTTCCGCATCCGGCAGTTCCAGCAGGGCTAAATCCAGTACCGGCAATGTGCTGGCCATACTTTTGCATCCTTCATGCAGAAAAATTCTGCCTTTACGCTGCCATCTGCTGACAAATGCAGCCAATACTGTTGCGCGATAAGTTATGGCGAATCATTTTTAGGAGAGGTTCAGCAATCGATATGCAAAAAGCGATAAATCGCGCCCGCTTCCCGCTATAATCGCCGCCAATTAACTTTGGGCATGGCCCATCAATGAACCGCAGGAGACGCCGTATGAACCAGGGTCCGTTAACCGAAAAAGAGCTCAACTGGCTTGAAGATATGCTGGAGAAATACGGCAATGAACACTCGGTGGTGGATACCGCTGAGCTGGACGGCATGCTGACGGCGTTGCTCTCAGGCCCGAACGACATCGAACCGAGTGAATGGCTGGTGGCGATGTGGGGCGGCAAAAAGCACATTCCAAAGTGGTCGAATGAGCGTGAGATGGATCGCTTCATGACGCTGACCTTCCAGCATCTGAACGACATCGCCGAGCGCCTGGCCGAATTCCCGGAGCAGTTCGATCCGCTGTTTGGCACCCAAGAGATGGAAGGCCAGGAATTCACCGTGGTAGAAGATTGGTGCTATGGCTATTTGCGCGGCGTGGCGCTGGATGCGGATTGGTCGCTGCTGCCAGAATCACTGCAGCCGATGATGGATACGATTGCCTTGCACGGCAGCGAAGATCATCTGGCGAAGCGCGAAGCCTTCACCCCGGAAGAGTTTGAAGCCAGCATCGAGGCGATTCGCCCCGCGGCGCTGGAGCTGCATGAATACTGGCAGGAACAGCGCATGGCGCAGCCCGATCCTGAACCTCAACTGCCACACTTTGCCGGCGAAAAAACCGGCCGTAACGATCCTTGCCCGTGCGGCAGCGGTAAAAAATATAAGCAGTGCTGCGGTAAATAATATTTGCACCTTCCGTAGCGGTGCAATTTATTGCGCGTCCCTGGCCTTTTAATCGCGCCGCTACCGATATGTGCGTTTTTTTTTCAGGGAGCCGGTTTCACCTCGGTCACCCAGGTTGGCAACTGCCATGCGCCGCCCGCACGAATCGCGCGGCACATGCCGGTGGTGGCATCGCTGCTCTGCTCAAACGCTTTGCCATCCCACACCCACGCCGCTGTACTCCAGCAATCGCCGATGCCACGCCCTTTCTGCGCTTCTGAGATCACACCTTCACTGTAATCAGAGCCGGAATCCGTCACCAGCTGCGGCGTGCCCTGCAATGCTTTATCGATCAGCCAATAGCCATAACCTTCGTTATACGCTCCGCGCCAGCACAGCGCGGCGATCAGCACATGCGCATCATCAACCGGCGTTAAGGTCAGCGGCTCCGCGCCCTCTTCCGGCTGATCGTCGGACGGAGCCAGATTGTCGCAGCTGTCGTCGTCGGTGAGTGAGGCAATCAGCTTTGGCTTCAACAGCGCCAGCTCATCGGCCGTCAACGGACGCGCATCGGCCTTAGCCACTTTTACCTGCTGAATCACCGGCATCGCCATCGCTGCCGGTACGCTGCTTTCCGGCTTGTTGCCTTTGCGCACCAACGCGCCCGGCGTACTGAGACGACCTTGCGCATCATCCATCTTCAGCAGCACCGCAAATGCGCCATTGCTGGAGAGATCGAAAGGCTCTTCACCACCGCGAAACTCCACTTTGCCGCTGCCTTTAATGCCGTTGATCAGCGCCTGGGTTTGTTCATCCGTCAGCGTCCATTCGTCGTTATCGGCTTTCGCCACGTCGCCCAGCGCACGATCATCAATCCACAACGCTAAGTTGTTCGCCACTTTAGAATCGTCATCGCCGGTATCGGCCAGCACCACGCGACCATGCGTCACCGCATTCGCTCCGCCCGCGCGTACCAGCAACACCGAGCCGCCCGCGCCCTCTTCGGCGCTGTAACCGGCGGCACGACAGGTCAGCGTGTTATCGCAGGCCAGTTCCCAGTCTTTGTGGCTAAAGGAGACGCCGTCTTGATCTGCCAACAGCGGCGCACTCAGGCTGGCAAGTAGCGACATCGCCAGCAGCAATCGGGTAATCATGCCATCTCTCCATAATGGTAAAGGTGGCTAGTGTGATGATTTTTGTGACGCGGGAGAAGTGAATTTTTTGCGGCGATGCTGATTTAAAGCGCCGCCACAATCTGCTGCCGCAGCCACTGCTGGGCCGGATCGCGGTGCAGACGTTCATGCCACAACAGCAAAATATCAAAGCCTGGCACCTCCAGCGGCAGATCGACAACCGCGAGGTGCGAATCGTGACGCACCAACCGCTCGGGCAGTACCGCCACTAAATCACTGCTCGCCAGCGTTTCCTGCATAAACAAGAAGTGCGGCACCGACAGCACCACGCGGCGTGAACGCCCGAGCTTCGCCAGCGCATTATCGGTGGCGGCGCTAAAGCCACCGCCATCGGGCGATACCATGACAAATTCCAGCTGACAGAATTGATCCAGCGTCGGTGGACGTTGCAATTGCGGGTGATCGCGCCGTCCCGCCAGCACATAGCGCTCGCTGAACAGTTTGCGTTGATGCAGCGTCGGCGGCGCGTTATCGCCCGTATGAAACACCACATCCAGCTCACCTTTTTCCAACTGCTGTGCTACCAGCGGCGGATTCAGCGCCAATATCGCCATACGACTTTGCGGCGCAGCTGCGCGGATCAGGTTGAGCGCGGGCAGCACCAACGCCGACGAGGTGTAATCGGTGGCGGCGATGCGCCAGGTGATATCGGCATTGGCCGGATTAAAGGTATCGGGCGGCGCTACCGCACGCTCAACCGCTTCCAGCGCCAGACGCAGCGGCTCACGCAAAGCTTCTGCGCGCGCCGTTGGCAGCATGCCACGCGGCCCCGGTAACAATAGCGGATCGTCAAAATGCCTACGCAATCGCGCCAACTGAGCGCTGACGGAAGGCTGCGAGAGATGCAAACGCTGCGCCGCGCGCGTGACGTTGAGTTCGCTTAACAGCACGTTGAGCGTCTGCAGCAGATTCAAATCCAGCGAGTCGATATTCACTATGGCTATACCTGAGATATCAGCAATTGATTTCCACTATAGCCAGCGCCGACTTAATCTGCAGTGGTTTTCATCTCACAGGATTAAGCCCATGAATGTACTGATTGTGTATGCCCATCCGGAACCGCGTTCGCTGAGCGGTTCACTTAAAGACTTTGCCGTGCAGCATCTGCAGCATGCCGGACATCAGGTGCAGGTCTCTGATCTCTATGCGATGCAGTGGAAAGCGCCGCTCGACGCTGCCGACACGCGCGCCCCATTTATGGGCGATCACTTCGATGCGACGCTGGATTCTCGCTTCGCCTACGATCATCAGCTACAGGCCGCCGATATCGCCGCGGAGCAGGAAAAATTGCGCTGGGCCGATACGGTGATTTTCCAATTTCCGCTGTGGTGGTTTTCGATGCCCGCCATCATGAAAGGCTGGTTTGACCGCGTTTACGCCAACGGTTTTGCTTACGGCGTGGGCGAGCACAACGAACAGCATTGGGGCGATCGTTACGGCGAAGGCAATCTTAGCGGCAAACGTGCAATGCTGGTGGTGACGACCGGCGGATGGGAATCGCATTACAGCCCGCGCGGCATTAACGGCCCGATCAACGATCTGCTGTTTCCGATTCAGCACGGCATGCTGTTTTATCCCGGCTTTAGCGTGCTGCCGCCGCTGGTTTTCTATCGGGTACAAAAGTCAGCAGCAGAACGATTTGCTGGCTGGTGCGATGCGCTGGCTACAAGGCTAGATACGTTGGCGGAAACCGCGCCCATTGCCTACCGTCAGCAGAACAGCGGCGACTATGAGATTCCTGCGCTGACCTTAAAGGCGGAGTTTGTCCCGGAAGAGAGTGGCTTTGGCGTGCATGTGAAGCGGTGAAAGGTGGCAGACTCGGCGCTGAGCCTGCTGTTACTCGTACAGCCAGCGCCCCGCTTTTGCTGATTCAATCAACATTCCCAGCGTGAAATCGGGTACCACCGGCACTTCACGCTTATTGAATGGATTGAGAATCTGCGCCAGCGAGGGCTCATCGGGATAGTAGGTTTCAATGACGAATCCGCCGCGATCAACGCTGAACTCGCCGAAGAACTCATCCATCAGCGCAGCGGCTTCTTCACGCTCGAAGTTAAGATCGCTATCGATATCAATTTGCGGCGTCAGCGTTTTTTGCTTAAACAGGTAAACGCCGTCGTAACGTCGCACCAGCTCGTAGATACGCTGCTCAATTTCAACTGTCATCGCTTCTGCACCTCCACTGATTTCACCGGAGCGCCATTCTGCCATGCAATCCCAACAGTTGGATGAAAAAAATCTCCGCGGGAGAATTTTGAGACAAAGAGCCAGTTTTCCAGGCGGGATGCCTGGTTTATTGCGTTAATGCATCCCGAGCTTCTTTCAACTCATCTCGCGCGTCAGCCAGTTTACGCTGCTGCTTCTCAATTTTATCGCTGCGGCCTTTGGCCTGCGCTTCCCTTAGATCTTGTTCGCGCTCCTGCACTTTCAATTGCTTCTCGGCCACTTTCTGCTGGCGCGCTTTGAGCAAGCCGCTGTCGGTGCAGTTTGCATTGGTTTCGCGTAACGCCTTTTCCAGACCGGCGATGCGCGCAGCATTGCCATGCTCACGCGCCATCGCCAGCTCTTGCTGGATATCCTGCTTTTTAGCGGCGCAGCCGGTGGCTGGGTTGGCAGCCTGAACAGACGTCACGGTCAAAGCAGAGAAAAGAATCGAAAGGGAAATTAGGGTGTTTTTCATGGTGAACTCTTGGTTTACATTGATGGGTGCTATTATAAGAAGAGTTCTTAAGAGGATCTTAAAGGTGCAAGCAACTTACTAAGCCGTTTCCATTAAGCTGCCGTTTGACGGTGAAAAAAGGCTTGGCGCTATTAATTTGATACACATAACGCCAAACTCACCTCGGACATGATGTGGCTCCGCCTCACAATTGGCGTTGAATCAAACTCGTGTGAATCGTTTTAATTTCACCTTTTAAGTTATCTCCGCGATACACCATCGACGTATCGTACCGTTGATACTTATCTTCTCGTGTGGCGCTAAACCAATTAAACGAACCAACACACAGTAAACGCTCGTCCCCAATTACGATTTTACTGTGAACGCGATTGACCAGCTTAGTAGTAACACCAAACTCATTCAGTTTTTCCAGTGCGCTGTGAAGCCGCCGCTGTTTTTCTTGACGCTTTTCATAATCACTATGTTCGGTATTGTAATGCTTGTCCGTCACCACAGTAATATCAACACCGCGAGCACGTGCCTGAATCATTGAGTTTAAAAAGCCAGTTTGCTCAAGCATTTGCCAGGTCAACCAAGGAGAGACAATGGTAATGCTCTTCTCGATTGTACCCAATGTCTGATTCAGAAATGCATCATGCTGATCTACCCCATGTAGCGTAGAAACGGGCATCTGGGCTGCGTTCAAGTCTTTACGTACCTGAAATTCAAACGCTAATGCGTTGCTGTCTTGTGCAAACAAGTATTTTGCCAATAATCCTCTTGGCGAAGAGGCAGGTTGGATCTCAAATAAATCCATGTCCCCAAAGACCAGGAAACTATCTTTAGCGCGGGAGACCGCAACGTTCAACATGCTGCTGTCGCTGTCGATAAATCCACCATCCTCATGTTTGGAATAAACTGGGGAGAAGATCACGATTGCTCTTTCTGCACCTTGCAGGGAGTGAACAGTGCCGACGGTCAGTGAATCATCATCTCCACCACAGTTAATACCCAGCTTACTCAATGAGGCTCTAATAGCGTTCACCTGCGCCGAAAATGGCGTTACGATTCCCACCGTTTGATGCAGTGGTTTGTCATAATGATGCTCTATTTCTTCTTTATGGGTCGCCAGCCAAGCCGCTATTGTCTCGGCTTCACAAGTGTTGTATCGGCTGCCACCGTTTGCCCGTTTACCCAACCCATTAATATGCAGATAACCCATCGCTGGAAAAAGTGTCTCTTTTTCACCGCCCCGTTTTGGCTGTAACTTGCCGTGGTAGCAGAGCGCGTTACAGTAACCGATGATGTTATCGAAACAGCGGCGATGCTCATACAGATACATGCCGCGGGCCAGATCCGGGTCATACTGGTAGCGCGAGCTAAATTGGGCGATTTTCATCACGCTGCCCGATGCCGAGCTTTTCCCTGAATCACATATAAGCGCATAAGACTCCGCTAGCGCTTCCTGAGTACCGACAGGGAGGAGGTTCTCCTCAACCATATTGCCGATATCAATGCCCGGCAAACTGTTCCAGATGGGTGCGATCTGTTCCGTATCGCCAATTACTAACGCTTTTTTTGCTAATGCGAAGGAGGCTGCGGCTACCTCCGGCAATACCTGCCCCGCTTCATCAACAATTAATAAATCGGCAAAATTATAAAAATATCCGGATTCAAATTTCTTAGCGCCGCCAACATGTTCGCTGATGACCATATGACGAGGCAGCATGTAACAGGTCATCACCACACAAGGGGTGAGCTTCATTCTTCGATGCCAGCGAGCCAGGGTAGCTTTCGCCCCCTTACGACCTTTTTCCTTTCGAAGATCGCCAATGGCGGCCATGTCCATCAGCCATCGCCCCTCCCAGTAGTGAGATGCAGTAAGAAATGCCGGGAATCGGATAGCCGTATCGGCGAGCGCATCAGCCACAGCAAGGGTTATCTCATCTTTGCCCGCATGTCCCAGGGAAACCGAGAAACCATGCCAAACTCGCAGAGCTTCGCTTTCACGTCTGGAAACGTCCTGAGCAAAATCAATCTGCTGCTGGTACTTGGCCTGCTCTTTTTGGGCGCGAGCAATAAGCCCGTCGATATAAGCATCAACATCTTCCGGCGCTGAGCCCTTAAACTCGGCCATTCTTGTACCAAACGTAGTGTCGAGTAAGAGGTTAATCTGATAGTGGCGCTTTGTACGAACCGCGGGAATCCAGGAGAAGATCGCATAGAGCATCGACTCACTGGCACGATACTGTTGCCACTGCTTTTTACCCTGAGTTAACAACGCAATGTCTTTTGTGCTATCGAGCAGTAGCTTACTTTTATCGTGAATATAAAGGTCGAGGTCTTCGCTAAGGTGGATGCGCTCCTCGCGAATGCGGATCAAATTCCCCCAAGCCTGCTCAATATGTTTAAGCTGAGCTAACTGCGTGGTTAATCGCTCATGTAGTAGATTCACAACTTGTTCTGGAGAACGGCATTCCGCAGATGGGAAGGCTACTTTTGCCCTCTCCAGATAAAGTACCAGCGCATCTTCAACGTATTCGGTAGATTCCACACGGTTGAAAAAGTCTTCAGTCTGGTACTGTTTAGCGGCCTCAGCTTCACGCATTTGAGAAGGGAAATAAGCACCATAACTTTTTAGTTCCGGTAGCCAGCGCCCGGCCATAGCCCCTGTTCCAGTGGAAAAGTCTTTACCGAAGGCCTCAATGATATTGGTAACGGCTTGGTTGTTGGTTGAGGTGGCAATCACTACCGGTGGTTCAGATTTGTTAAATGCCGCTTTAACCCATTCAGTAGCAATGATAGAGAGAACAAGTGTAGTTTTTCCAGTTCCCGGCGGACCATTGACGGCAAGGATATCGCCCGACTGCTGCGTGAGATAATGGTTAAGAGCGTCGCGCTGCGCCACAGCAAGCGGGAATTCATCTCCTGAATGGCCTAATCGCTCGCTGAATTTCGCATTAGATGCAAGCAACGGTTCCAGGATCGGCCTGGCAGCCGAAGCAAAGCGTGTTAATAGCGGAACCTCTTTCTTGCACACCCGAAGATGATCATACAGAGGGAGGATATGGCGGCTGGCACCGCCGGGCTGGTTGGCTTTTATAACGTAACCATATTCGGCGAGTTCATATTGCTCGTGGGTGGCGACCCATTGTCCGATTACGTATTCCAGCAAATTGCTTATTTCAGTCTGAAATTTTTGCCACTGCAGCTGATGCTTCTCATACCGCTGGGCTCGCTGCTCGTCATTTTCCTCTTCGTATTGCTGTTCGTAATCCACTTCAAAGGTGGTCGAGTTATGCGTGGTTTTATATCTATCATATTGCGCCATCTCGCCAATTGAGAAGGTGCCTTTTGGGAGAGGCTCTAATAGATCACGGGGGATAGTGGCCGATGAAGTAGGGAACAAAAAACCTTCGCGATTAAGTAGCGCAGATGATACCAGCGGTGTGACTATTCCAGGAGCGCCTGCCGTTCGCTCTTTGCCGTGCTGTAGCAAACGTAACCAGGCTTTAGGTCGTAGCACTACCTCAACGGTTTTTACCGTGTCACCTTCACCCTCAAAAAACGCATTAACAGTCTCTTCATCCAGCCGTCCCGTGCTGATGTCCACCCAACGAGTAAATTTATCCGCATCCTTACGCTCAAATGCCCCTTTCCCTGATTCGGCATCGGCTAAAGAATTACGCCAGTATGATGTGAATCCCAGAGTATTCCTGTCCATTATCCATCCCTTGACATAATAAAATTATTGATTTAATTGATATTAACGCAACCCATGGTTGAACATTGTCCACGATGAGAACGCGATCGCAATAATTTGTTTATGTTGCTAAGGGAGTGAGATTAGGTAAAAAGCCAGATTTCAGACACAAAAAAAGCCGCTCGTAAGCGACTTAATTTTGCATCAATCGATGGTGCCGAAGGCCGGACTCGAACCGGCACGTATCTCTACGGTTGATTTTGAATCAACTGCGTCTACCGATTTCGCCACTTCGGCACTGAAGAGGATGCGGAAAACGTTGGCGATTATACCGTTACGAACAGCGTGCGCAACCGGAATCGTTAGGGATGTGCGCTAAGCGTTGAAAAAAACAGCACTTCGCGGATAACTGCTTGTTATACCATCGATCCCGCCAACCGACGTTCAAAAATTAAAACCCAGAACGGTCCCAATTTTCCCCAATCAGCCCGATTAACTGGAACTTTCCGAATTCAAACCTCTCTTAACCAAAACTGACGCAGTCAGAACATAAAAGACAACGAGGTTGAGATGAAAGTACAACGCATGATTTGGGGATGGGGCATCGCGGCAGCCATGGTTGCGGGGAGCGCATCGGCAGCAAGCTGGCAGGATCAGCTGAGCAGCGCGGCATCGCAGCTGTCACAGCAAAACAACAGCACCAGCAACACCAGCACCACGCAGAATGGCGGCATGTCGCTCTCATCGCTTACCGGCCTGCTCAACGGCGGCGATAAAGCGGTGAGTTCCAACAGCATGACCAACGCCGCAGGCGTGATGTCCTACTGCGTGCAGCACAACGTGGTGGATAACAACGTGAAGTCGGTAAAAGATCAGGTGCTGAGCAAACTCGGCCTGAACAGCACCACCGCGCAAGAGCAGAAAACCGATTACCAGCAGGGTTTGCAAGGCTTGCTTAACACCGGCAACGGTCAGCAACTGAATTTGCAAAGTCTGAGCAACTCGCCGATGGGTGAGAAGCTGAAAACCAAAGCCTGCGATGTGGTTCTGAAGCAAGGCAAAAAATATATCGGCATGTAAGGACGCGCCGATATCAAGGCGCGAGCTGTCCCTCGCGCCTTTTCTTTAGTCCAGTAACGCTCGCGTCTCCAGCACCGTTCTCTGCAACAACTCCCGCGCCTGGTCCAGCGACCGAATGTTGGTATAGCCAATCACTAGGCCATAACGTTTCTGCGTCTGCATATACCAGCCGGAGAGCGGCAATACGCGCAGCTGATGCCGCTGCCAAATCTCCGCCAGCGCTGTGTCCTGCGTGCCATGCGGCAGGAAGGCGACAATGTGCATGCCGCCATCCGTCAGTTCAAAATCAAACACATCCGGAAAACATGCCTGCAAGGCATCCAGCATCATGCGGCGTCGCTGCTGATAAAGCGTGCGCATCTTTTTGATGTGGCGATAGAAATGCCCTTCGCTGAGGAACTGCGCCAGAATCTTTTGCGGCAGCAGCGACATACCGGTTTCAAGGATTTCCCCCAACTCGCTGAAGCGCGCGATGGTCTCTTTCGGCATCACCAGATAACCCACGCGCATCGCCGGCATCATGGTTTTGCTGAAGGTGCCGGTGTAAAACACCCGATCGTGCACATCCAGGCTTTTCAGCGCCGGAATCACTTTGCGCGTGTAGTGAAACTCGCCGTCGTAATCATCTTCAATAATCCAGCTGTCATTGTGCTGTGCCCACTCCAGCAGTTGATGTTTGCGCGGCAGCGATAAGGTTACCGCCAGCGGGCTGTGATGCGTAGGCGTGACGATGGCGAAACGCGCATCGGCGTGATAGCGCAGCAGATAATCCACATCCATGCCTTGCCGATCGACCGGCACGTAATGCAGATTCGGCGCGATGCGCTTCAGCAGTTTTTGCCCGAAGAAATAGCCGGGATCTTCAAACAACACCTTGTCGCTTGGCTGCGCCAGCACCGCCAGAATCAGTCGCAGGTTGGCGCGATAGCCGCTGGTGATGAAAATCTGTTCCGGCTGGCAGTTAAGTCCACGCGAAATATTCAGGTAGCTGGCGATGGCTTCCCGCAGCGGCTGATAACCCATGACCGGCGGCAAAATCATCTCATCGGCGCGCAGGCTGCGCGCCGCTTTGCCGGAAATAAGCAGCCATTTTTTGTGCGGAAACGCATCCAGCGCCGGGATGCCAAGCCGCAGCTCGCCTTTGCTCTCGCGCTGGATTAACGCGCTCACTGGCGGCGCAGGCACTGCCGTTTTCCCGGTTTTTTCCGGCAGAATCAGTTCAGGATTAACGCGCGTGCCCTTCGCGCCCTGACTGACAAAATAGCCTTCGCCGATCAGGATTTCATAAGCGGCTTCCACCGTTTTTCGCGCCACTTGCAACTCACTCGCCAGCGTACGGATCGCCGGTACGCGGTCGCCCGGCTTCAGCTGCCCTGCAAGAATCTGCTGGCGATATCGCGCATAAATCTCTTTATAACCCACGCCATGCCCTACCTGTTTTCACGTTTTTTGACCCTTTTCACTCAGACATGGAAGTTTAAGATGCCCGCATCACCTTCGCATTGAAAAACGACTGACCTGAGGATAAAAACATGACTGCACGCGTTAACCACTTTAAAACCGTACCGACACTGGTCAAAGCCATGTCCGAACTCTCCATTAACGTCAGTAATGTTTCATTAGAAACCTCACTGAAGCATCTGGTCGATCTGCGCGCCTCGCAGCTCAATCAATGCGCGTTCTGCGTCGACATGCATGTGAAAGAGGCCAAACTGCACGGCGAGCGCGAGCTGCGTCTGCATCATGTGGCGATCTGGCGCGAATCCCCGCTGTTCACCGCCAAAGAGAAAGCGGCGCTGGCGCTGACCGAAGCGCTGACGCGTCTGGGCGATAACGGCATCGACGAAGCGCTGTATAGCGAGGTGCGCGCGCACTTCTCCGAAGTGGAGACCAGCGAGCTGACGTTCTGTATCGCGGTGATCAACACCTGGAATCGCCTGATGGTGCTATCGCAGATGACGCCGGGTGCACTGGACAGCGCTTATGGGTTGGATCGTGCTGATTTACGTTAATTTTTACCGCCAGTCGCTCATGCTGCTGGCGGCACCATGTTCATCTGCGCTGCCTGAGGCTATAGTGAGATTTTGCACCACACAGGACAGCGCACATGAAAGGCATCAACATTGCGATTTACTTCGATCCCGACCAGATTCACATCTGCGTTCACCAGCAGGATGACAGCTATCTCAGCCAACACTTTATTTACGACGACAGCGTAATTGAAGAGATCTATCAGTGGCTGGAGCAGTTCACGCCTAATCGCACCCACATTTGCCTGATTGAGCACGATACCGCCGATATCCTTGCCGATGAATTGGTGGATAACGGTTATCACGTCCATCAGGTGACGCAGCACGATCTCTTGACCTGGTTCGCCAACGAACCGCCTGCCGAACCCGATGGTTCACCGGTGCGCGCGCTGCTGCGTTATCTGGAGAACGAGCAGCCATCCGAATACCAGTCACGCACGCCGCAGATTGAAGCGTTGATGGATCTGCTGGATGAGCTGGACGATCTCGAAGGTGTGGATGAAGTTGAAGATGAAGACAATCTGCCGGATGACGTGCTGCGCCTGATGAAGCAGAAGAAGATCAGTGCGCAAGACGCCGCCCAACGCCTGCTGCCGGATGTGAATGAGCGCATTCGCGAGCATTTAATCAATTATCCCGAACTGATGACGCCTGAGCTGCTGCAGGATTTCTTCCCTGAGCTGATCGAGGCGCTGGATACGCCGAAGCACTAATCAATGAACGCACACACCGTAGCGGCGCGATTTATCGCGCGGTTTTGACCGACTCTCCATCCTCTTAACGCGCAATAAATTGCGCCGTTACGAGCCGTGCGATTATCGAATAATTTTTCAAATGGGACATTTCATGCTGGAGTTGTTTAAAGCCATCGGGCTGGGATTGGTGGTGATTTTGCCGCTCGCCAATCCGCTGACCACGGTGGCGCTGTTTCTCGGCCTGGCCGGAGAGATGAATTTCCAGGAGCGTAATCGCCAGGCGATGCAGGCCTCGATCTACGTGTTCCTGATCATGATGGTGGCGTGGTATGCCGGCAGCGCGGTGTTGCACACCTTTGGCATCTCCATTCCCGGCCTGCGCATGGCGGGCGGATTGATTGTGGCGTTTATCGGTTTTCGCATGCTATTTCCGGCGAAACCGGTCGGGCATTCGGTCGAAGCCGAGCACAAGCAGGATGAACTGGACGCGACCGAGAGCAACCGTGAAACCGTCAACATCGCATTTGTGCCACTGGCGATGCCGAGCACCGCCGGGCCGGGCACCATTGCGATGATCATCAGTTCCGCGTCGACGGTTAAATCGGGCGTAGATTTCCCGGCGTGGGTGGTTGCCGTCGCGCCGGTGCTGACGTTTTTGGCCGTGTCGGTGATTTTGTGGATTTCGCTGCGCAGCTCGGGCGCCATCATGAAGCTGGTTGGTAAAGGTGGCATCGAAGCGATTTCACGTCTGATGGGCTTTTTGCTGGTGTGTATGGGCGTGCAGTTCGTGATTAATGGCGTGTTAGAAGTGATTCACAATTATCATTGAGACCACGTTGAAGACGCGCAATGAATTGCGCCGCTACGGTATTTGCGCCTATCCGTAGCGGCGCGATTTATCACGCAGTTTTAAGCGATTTACTCACCTTTCAACGTTTTACGCACTTCTGCTACCTGATCTTTCTTCACCGCTGGCGCATTGTTGCTCCAGCCCTGACGAATGAAGGTCGCCAGTTTAGCCACTTGATCATCATCCAGACGCTTAGCAAAACCCGGCATTGCCAGCGTTGATGGCGCTTTCTCAGTGGATGGCTGCTGCGCACCGGCCAGAATGGTGTGGATCAAACCACCTGGATCCTTGGCATTGACGATGGTCGCCTGATCCAGCTCCGGGAAGATCCCCGGCGCACCTTTACCGGTGACAAAGTGGCAGGCGCCGCAGTTGTCGATATACAGACGCTCACCTTCCGACAAGCCTTTCGCAGCGGTCAGTTTCGCTTCGGTTGCCTGCTGCTTCTGCACGTTGTACGCCTGCAGCGGCGGATTACCGCCAAGGAACTTCAGGTAAGCCGCGATCGCTTTCAGGTCAGCATCGGTCATGTGCGAGCTGGAGTGCTCAATCACTGACTTCATCTCACCGCCCACTGCGGCCTTATCGTTACGACCGGTTTGCAGGTAATCGACAATCTCCTGCTCGCTCCAGCGCGGCAGACCGCGCAGTGACGGTACATCCCAGCTGTTCAGGCTGCCACCGGCAAGGAACTGATCGTCGCCGCTATCCAGCGCTTTCTCGTTCATGCCGAGGCCACGTGGCGTATGGCAGCTGCCGCAGTGACCCAGGCTTTCCACGATGTAAGCACCGCGATTAACCTCTTCTGACGCGCCGCCAATTGGCTGGAATGGCTTGTCAGAGGTGAACGCCCAGTTCCAGAATCGCATGCCCCAGCGCTGGCTGAACGGGAAGCTCAGATCGGTTTCCGGCGGCTGCTCGCTGCTCGGCTTCACGCCTTTCATGAAATAGACGTAAAGCGCGTGCATATCGGCGTCGGAGATTTTGGCGTAATCCGGGTACGGCATCGCCGGATAGAGACGCGACCCGTTCGGCAATACGCCTTTGCGCACCGCGTCGGAGAACTGCTGCTCGCTGTAGTTGCCGATGCCGTGCTCTTTGTCCGGCGTGATGTTGGTGGAGTAAATGGTGCCGAGATTCGACTCAATCGCCAAACCACCAGCGTAATCCCCTTTACCGGAAACGGTATGGCACGCCATACAGTCGCCGAGACGCGACAGGTATTCACCCTGCTTGATCAATTGAGCTTCATCTTCCGCGTGTGCCTGCAGTGCAAAGCTGCCCAGCAGCACGGCGTTGGCGATTAACAATGATTTTAATTTCATGCGCTTATGCCTGTACCAGTGGACCGGGATTTTTCAGATAATGTTCTTTAATGGCTTGTGCCGCCATCAAGGTGATCGCGCCGATGGTATCGGTCGGGTTCGCCTGGAAGTTTTGCGGGAAGGCGTTGCCGCCCGGTACAAACACGTTATGAACATCCCAGCTCTGCAGGTACTTGTTCAGTGCAGAAGTTTTCGGGTTATCGCCCATCACCGCGCCGCCCACGTTGTGGGTTGAAACGTATTTGGTGAGGTCAAAGTCCGCGCCCATTGGCAGGAAGCTCATGCTCATACTGTCTGGGTTCAGCTCTTTGGCGATGTTGCCGACGATGCCTTTCAGGTGCTGTTGCAGCTTCAGTTCATTCTCTTTCCAGTTGAACGTCATGCGCAGCAACGGCTGACCGCGATGGTCGGTGTAATTCGGATCCAGATCCAGATAGATATCGCGATACGACTGGCAGGTAGTGGTGATGCTGATCTTCATGGAGTGGTTGTACCACTCCTCCAGACCTTCTTTGTAACCCATGCCCCACGATGGCGTGCCTTTCGGCAGCGCAGCAGCCATTGGCGTGCCGGTGGCTTGCGAGCTGTGGATCTTGGCGCCGCCAAGGAAGCCAAGGCCCGGACCGTCGAAGTTGCCTGGCGAGATGTCGTTGAACATCTGGCCGGTGGCGCCGGCGGTGGCGTAAGAGTTGAAGTTTTTGTCTTTGAAGAACAGGGTTGCGCCGCCGTTCGACAGGAACGCGTAGTTACGCCCCACCACACCCTCTTCGGTGATTGGGTT
This sequence comes from Pantoea endophytica, assembly GCF_002858935.1. Lineage (GTDB taxonomy): Bacteria > Pseudomonadota > Gammaproteobacteria > Enterobacterales > Enterobacteriaceae > Pantoea > Pantoea leporis. The sequence goes on from NZ_PJRT01000009.1 coordinate 270,309, forward strand.
ATACGGCTTGCCGATACCGGAGAGCAGCATCAGGCGTACGTTGTAGAGCTGGAAGCTGGAGAGCACCACGATCTTCGCCGGCTGGAACACTTCGTTGCCGTCCACATCGTAGTAAATCACGCCCTTGGCGGTTTTCTGGTCGTCATGCAGTACCACTTTCACCACTTCCGCATGCACTTCGTAAGAGAAGTTCGGCATACGTTTCAACGCATCCATCACCGCCGTTTGTGGTGAGGCTTTAGAGTAGTTGAGGCACGGATATTTCGAGCAGTAGCCGCAGTAGTTACACGGCGCGATCTGGTTGCCGTACGGGTTTTTCCACGCGCGTGATACGCACGCAGACGGGTTCGGGAACGGATGATAGCCGAGTTTGGTGGCCGCTTCTTTGAACATCACGTTGTTCAGCGTATCTTCCAGTGCAGGCAACGGATAAGGTTCAGAGCGCGGACCCTCAAACGGATCGCCGCCCGGCAGAATCTGGCCGCGCAGGTTGCCGGTGTTACCGGATTGACCGCAGATCAGCTCAAACTTGTAGTAATACGGCTCGATCTCTTCCCAGGTGAACGGGAAGTCCATCACGCGCATATCTTCCTGCAGGATGCCCGGCTTGTAGGCCTCATCGACGTAGGTTTTCAGCTTCAGGTCGGTTGGGGTTGGACGAATCAGCACCGCCGTCCAGTGCATGCCCGCGCCGCCCACGCCGGTACCCGGCGCAAACGCACCCCATTTACGGGTGGGCAACGCCGTCTGGCTGCTGTTGTAACGCACGGTAACCGCCACTTCTTTTGGCGTAGCAAACACTTTGTTACGCACGTTGTAGGCGTATTCATCAGCCGGTTTCGGGTAAGCGAAATCCGGGTAATCACGCTCGCCGCCACGCTCCAATGCGCGCACGTCGAGTCCCGCCATCGCCAGTTCAATACTCATCAACGAGCCGGCCCAGCCGAGGCCGCAAACGACGACGTCGACTTCTTTCTTTGTAATCTGTGCCATGTTAATCCTGTCTCACATACCAAAAACGGGGGTGTGCTTACGCGCTTTCACCCAGGAGGCTGACCGGTCCCAGCGGGTACGGCACGTTGTGCTGCTTCACCCATTCGGTAAAGCTGGCGCGCGCGCCCGGGAAGCCGATGGCGATCCAGGCTTTCATGCCTTTGTTGCCGCCATACATCGGGTCAGCGAGGTAGCCGTGTTTGGTATCTGCAAGCAGCTGGCCGAAGAACTGCGAGGCCTTCAGGTTCTCTTCGCCCAGGGCGGCGAAGTCAATGCCGTCGTTTTTGTTCACTTTGGTCAGCACCGCATCTTTCTCTTCCAGTGACAGCTCATGGAACGGTTTCTGGAAGTTGCTTTGCGTCCACTGATTCACCAGCTTGATACCGGTTTGGTACATCTGCTGTGGCGTGAACGGGATTTGATAACCCATGGTGGCAGGCGCATGCACGTTGAACGGACCCTGCATGTAAATCTCTGCCCCGAACTCCGGGCTGTGCAGCTGCTGATCAATAAAGATCGGCACGTTGGTTTCCAGTGCACCTGGCGCTTTACCTTTGCCGCCGGCTGGAATCAGGCGATCGGTTGCGGCCAGAATAAATTGCCACTCATCGGCACTGAAAAAGATCGGTTTATAGTCGGCGAGCTCGGGTGCTGCCATTTCCGCAGCTTGCGCCGCAGTTAATCCCTTAAATACCAGGTCACTTAATGGCAAAGCCAAAAGCGACCCAAGTAAAAACTTACGTCTGGTGGTCGGTTTATTTAGAAGCATGGCGCGACGACTCTCACTTGCTAAGAAAGATAATTATTTTTGTTAATAGCTTTATAAATCGGTAAATAACCTGGCAATCTTAGGGATATAGGTATTTCAGAATGTAAAAATTCAATTATGGATGTGTTTTGATGAAATTAAGTCATCATGTTGAATTTAGGTTAAGGCTTGGTAAAAGGCTTTCGAGGCGAAAAAACAGGGTTTAACCGTACATTTGATGGGAAAGTGGCACGAATCAGTGGGCATTTGACCAGGAATTATCGCGCAAAGAAATAATCGCAGAAATGAATCAATGAAAAAAAATCATACTTCCATACCAGAGAATTATTCTCATTTATAACATCTTATTTACTTTATTGACCAGCAGATGAACGATCTATTTAGCGGAAATGACAAGTCGCGCACAAAATAAACGCAATAATTCCCCCTGGTAATCAATTGTAATATTCCGGCACAGCTCAGAACAAACCGGCATTTTGCCAAAGCGACGGCAGAGATAGAGTGAATTTATCTATCACTCAGGACAATAATAATGCGCTCACTGATTTTGCTCGTCGCTTTATGGGGCAGCAGTTTTGCACTGCACGCCGCCACACCGAAAGATACCCTTGTCGTCGCCGTCCCGCTCGACGGCATTATTAGCTTCGATCCCGCTGAAAGCTTCGAAACCGTCAGTAACAGCGTGCAGCGCAACATCTACCAAACATTAGTGGAGGCGGATCGTCATGATCCGCAGAAGCTGGCACCGCTGTTGGCCACCCACTGGCAACAGGGCAGCACGCCGCACAGCTTAGTGTTCAACATCAAACCCAACGCACACTTCTCCAGCGGCAATCCGGTGACGGCGCAGGATGTGATCTTCTCACTGACGCGCGCGGTGCAGCTGAACAAAGCGCCCTCTTTCATCCTCGCCGAATTTGGCTGGACCAATGAAAACATCGCCAGCCAGTTCAAAGTGCTGAATGACCATCAGCTGGAGATTCAGTGGCCAGCGCAGATTGGTCAGAACCTGGCGCTGCGCCTGCTGACCGCTCCGGTGGCCTCGGTGGTGGATAGCAAAACCGTGCAGCAACACGTCGCTAATAACGATCTCGGCAACGGCTGGCTGCATACCCATTCCGCCGGCAGCGGCGCATTTATCCTTCAGCAATATGTGCCACAGCAGGCGCTGGTGCTGAGCGCCAACCAACAAGCGAATCCGCAGCCGAAGCTGAAACGCATTCTGCTGAAAGGCGTGGCGGATGCCAGTGCGCGTCGTCTGCTGATTCAGCAAGGCGATGTTGATGTGGCGTATCAGCTTGGCCCGGATCAAATTGATGCGCTGAAGAGCGACAAGAATCTGCGCATTGAAGCCTTCCCTTCGAGCCTGGTTTACTACCTCGGTTTCAATACCAAAGATAAAGCGCAACCGGCCTTGGGCAATCCGGCGCTGTGGCAAGCCGCGCGCTGGTTGGTGGACTACAACACCCTCTCGAAGGATTTGCTGAAAGGTCAGTACCGCATTCATCAGAGCTTCCTGCCGCAGGGCTTTGACGGCGCGCTGGACGATCAGCCGTTCCACTACGATGTGGCGAAAGCCAAAGAGATTTTAGCCAAAGGCGGCATCAAGCCGGGGACGAAGTTTGCGCTGACGGTGATCAATCAGCCGCCCTATATTGACGTGGCGCAGGCGCTGCAGGCCAGCTTCGCCAAAGCGGATGTGCAGATTGAGTTACAGCCGGTGGCGGAATCGGAGCTGTGGAGCAAAATGCGCGGTCGCGATTTCCAGTCGATCTTCATTTACTGGGGCGCAGACTATGTCGATCCAAACACCAACGCCAGCGCCTTTGCCTATAACGTGCCGGGCGGTTCCAAAACCCTGGCGTGGCGCGTCGGCTGGGATATTCCGGATCTGAGTGCGAAAACCCGCGCAGCGGCCGGTGAAAGCGATGCGGTTAAGCGCCGTGCGCTCTATACCGATTTGCAGAAAACCGTGCAGCAGAACTCACCGTTCGTGGTGACGCTGCAGGGCGCGCAGCAGGTTGCGGTGCGGAATAACGTGAATCATGTGCAGCAAGGGATTGGTGTGAGTTTGCTGTTTTTTGATACGGTGCAGAAATAGTTTTGGATTGTGCTCGCTTTCCCCCTCCTCGGTCCTCCCACCAAAATTGTGCTCGCTTTCCCCCTCCTCAGTCCTCCCCCATTAATGGGGGAGGAAGATGCTGCCATATGCCAGTGCTGAGGCTGCATGTGGCAGCATCTCCTTCCCCCGTTTACGGGGGAAGGTCGGGATGGGGGACAGCGCGCGCCTAACCTCCTTCCCCCGTTTACGGGGGAAGGCCGGGATGGGGGACAGCAGGCACATAATTACGCCTTTTTCGGCACAATCCTCCTCCCTCCTCGCGCGCCGCTTGCTATCCTTCTGGCATAACCTATTGCCTGAGAGCGAAAAAATCATGACCACTCCGTTACTGATTGCCCAAACGCCTGACGTTCAACTGCATCTTCTCTCCAACATGGCGAACCGCCACGGTTTGATCACCGGCGCTACCGGCACCGGCAAAACCGTTACGCTGCAAAAGCTGGCGGAATCCTTCTCCGATATCGGCGTGCCGGTGTTTATGGCCGATGTGAAAGGCGATCTCACCGGCATTTCCGCCGCAGGCGAAGGATCCGAGAAGCTGCTGGCGCGTCTGGCGAAGATTGGCGTCAGCGACTGGCAGGCGCAGAAAAATCCGGTGATGGTGTGGGATATTTTTGGTCAGCAAGGCCATCCGGTGCGCGCCACGGTATCCGATCTCGGCCCGCTGCTGCTGGCGCGGCTGCTCAACCTTAACGACGTGCAATCGGGCGTGCTGCAAATCATCTTCCGCATCGCCGACGATCAGGGCTTGTTGCTGCTGGATTTCAAAGATTTGCGCGCCATGACGCAATACATCGGCGACAACGCCAAAGCCTTCCAGACGCAATACGGCAACATCAACAGCGCGTCCGTTGGGGCGATTCAGCGCGGATTACTGGCGCTGGAGCAGCAAGGTGCTGAGCACTTCTTTGGCGAGCCGATGCTGGATATCCGCGACTGGATGCGCTGCGATAGCAACGGCAAAGGCTTTATCAATATCCTCTCGGCAGAAAAGCTTTATCAAATGCCGAAACTCTACGCCACCAGCCTGCTGTGGCTGCTGGCCGAGCTGTATGAGCACTTGCCCGAAGCTGGCGATCTCGATAAGCCGAAAATGGTGTTTTTCTTCGACGAAGCGCATCTGCTGTTTACCGACGCGCCGCCGGTGCTGCTGGAGAAAGTTGAGCAGGTGATTCGCCTGATCCGTTCGAAAGGCGTTGGCGTCTATTTCGTTACGCAGAATCCCGCCGATATTCCCGATAACGTGCTGGGCCAGCTCGGCAACCGCGTGCAGCATGCGTTGCGCGCCTTTACCCCGAAAGATCAGAAAGCGGTAAAAAGTGCCGCCGAAACCATGCGCGCCAATCCGGCGTTTGATACCGTCGAGGCGATTCAGGCGCTCGGCACCGGCGAAGCGCTGATCTCCTTCCTCGATGAAAAAGGCAGTCCATCGATGGTGCAGCGGGCGATGGTGATTGCGCCCGGATCGCGCATGGGGCCGGTTACGCAGGATGAACGCAATGGCCTGATCAACAATTCGCCGCTGTACGGTAAATACGATAGCGAAGTCGATCGCGAGTCGGCGTTCGAAATGCTGCAAAAAGGCGTGCAGGCCACCACGCAGCAAGCCAACGCGCCGGAAGCCAAAGGCAACAAGGTTGCCGTTGATGACGGTATTCTCGGCGGTCTGAAGGACATTCTGTTCGGCACCACTGGCCCACGCGGCGGCAAGCGCGACGGCGTGGTGCAGAGCGTGGCGAAGAGTGCCGCGCGCCAGGTCACCAATCAGATCATTCGAGGTGTATTAGGAAGCCTTCTTGGCGGCCGACGTCGCTAATACCCGGCATACTTCAAGCCGCAGGTGCGTTAGCTGTATGTCTTCCTGCAACTCGAATTGTTTAGGGTATTTAAGGAACTATGGATAAATTCCAACAACTTAAGCGCAGTAAACGTCTGGCGCTGTCACTGCTGCTGATTGCGGCAGCCACCTTTATTGTGACGCTGTTTCTGCCAGCCAACTTTTGGGTGCTTGGGCTGAAGGCAATCGCAGAAGCGGCGATGGTCGGCGCATTAGCCGACTGGTTCGCCGTGGTGGCGCTGTTCCGGCGCGTGCCGGTGCCGTTTATCTCACGTCATACGGCAATTATTCCGCGCAATAAAGATCGCATTGGCGAGAATCTGGGTCGCTTCGTGCAGGAGAAATTCCTCGATACCGATTCGCTGCTGGCGCTAATTCGCCGCCACGATCCGTCGCAGATGCTGGCGCAGTGGCTGAACACGCCGGGCAACGCCGATCGCATTGGTCGTCATCTGTTACAGGTGATGCGCGGTTTTCTCGATCTCACCGATGATCAGCGCATTCAGCGCTTTCTGCGCCGTGCGGTGCATCGTGCGCTGGATAAGGTTGATCTTACCCAATCCAGCGCGCTGCTGCTGGATAGCCTGACGAAAAATAATCGCCATCAGGAGCTGCTGGATGCGGCGGTACAACAGCTGCTGCGCTTGCTGCACAAGCCCGGTACGCGCGAGTTTATCGCCGCGCAGATTGTGCGCTGGCTCAAGCGCGAACATCCGATCAAAGCCAAAATGCTGCCCACCGAATGGCTGGGCGAACACAGCGCCGATTTGGTGGCGAATGCGGTGGATTCGATACTCGATCAGGTCGCGCTCGATCAGGGGCATGAGTTGCGCCTGGGCTTCGACCGCGCGGTGCAGCGGCTGATTGAGCGGCTGAAAAGCGATCCCGAAATGGCGGAACGTGCTGAAAACATCAAGAGCTGGCTGAAGGAAGATGAGTCGTTCAATCGCTACATTGGCGAGCTGTGGCAGGATTTACGGGGCTGGCTGAAAGACGATCTAAATAGTGAGGATTCACGGGTGCAGGAGCGCGTCAGACTGGCCGCGCTGTGGCTGGGCGAGACGCTGGCGGCTGACGAAGCGCTGCGCGCCTCGATGAATCAGCATCTGGAAGATGCCGCACGCAGCATAGCGCCTGAGTTTGCTGCCTTCCTGACGCGCCATATTAGCGATACGGTGAAAAGCTGGGATGCGCGCGATATGTCGCAGCAAATTGAGCTGAATATCGGCCGCGACCTGCAGTTTATCCGCATTAACGGTACGCTGGTTGGCGGGACGATTGGGCTGATTTTGTATGTGTTGTCGCAGGTGCCGGGTTGGATCGAGCGTATTCAGTAAAAAGGTCGCCATGAATGGCGACCTTACAAGGCTTAGCGGCGTTTCATCAGCAGGAACAAGCTGATGGCGAAGAACGCGCCGCTTGGCAGAATCGCACCCAGAATCGGCGGCAAACCGTATACCAAACTTAGCGGGCCAAAAATCTGATCTAATACGTAGAACAGGAAGCCAAAGCTAATCCCCGTCACCACGCGCACGCCCATCGATACGCTTCGCAGCGGACCAAAGATAAACGACAGCGCCATCAGCATCATCACCGCCACAGAGAGCGGCTGGAAGATTTTGCTCCACATATTCAGCTGGTAGCGCCCTGCAACCTGGCCGCTCTGCTTGAGGTATTTGCTGTAGTTATACAGGCCGGTGATCGAGAGCGCGTCCGGGTCCAGCGCCACTACGCCGAGCTTGTCAGGCGTCAGGTTGGTTTTCCATTCGCCGCTCAGGCTTTGCGAGCCGGTAATTTGTTTGGCATCTTGCAGATCCGATTCATCGACCTGCGACAGCGCCCAGACCTTTTTATCCGCATCCCAGGCGGCACTCGCCGCATAGCGTACGCTGAGTAAACGGCGCTGATCGCTGAACTTGTAGATGCTGACGCCATCAATCTCGTTATCGCCTTTGATGCGCTCGATGTAGATGAAGTCGTTGCCGTCTTTCGCCCACAGGCCGTTTTGCGTCGAAACCAGCGAGCCACCGTACAGCTGCTGCGCACGGTAGTTACGCGCCATCTGTTCACCCTGCGGTGCAACGAATTCGCCCACCGCCATGGTCAACAGCACCAGCGGAATCGCGGTTTTCATTACTGCCAGCGCCACCTGCATGCGGGTAAAGCCCGATGCCTGCATCACCACCAGTTCACTACGCTGCGCCAGCGTGCCCAAACCGAGCAGTGCGCCCAATAGCGCCGCCATCGGGAAGAAGATTTCGATATCTTTCGGTACGCTGAGCAGCGTGTAATAACCGGCGTCCAGCGCGGTATAAGCGCCCTGCCCGGTTTTCCGCAGCTGATCGACGAACTTAATAATGCCCGACAGCGACACCAGCATGAACAGCGTCAGCATGATGGTGTTAAAGATGGTTTTGCCGATATAGCGGTCAAGAACCTTAAACATCAGACCGATCCTCCACGGCTAAAGCGCGCGCGGATGCGACGCATCGGCACGGTATCCCACATGTTCAGCAGCACCGCCAGCGCCAGATAGGAGAAGTTCACCACCCACATCCAGATGGCCGGATCGAAGCGGCCTTTCGCGGCGTTGGAACGCAGAGAACTTTGCAGTAAGAAGAAGATCAGATACAGCAGCATGGCAGGCAGCATCGACAGCACGCGGCCCTGACGCGGGTTCACCACGCTAAGCGGCACCACCATCAACGCCATAACCAGGACTGCAAAGATCAGCGTCAAGCGCCAGTGCAGTTCCGCCTGGAACTGCGGGGTTTTGGTCTTGATCAGCGTGCTAATATCCGCCTGATCGGCATCGTTCGGATCGAGCGTGGCTTCTTTGTAGCCTATCACCGCCTGATAGTTGACGAAGTCCGTGATGCGGAAGTCACGCAGCAAGGCGGTGCCTTCAAAACGCGTGCCTTTATCCAGCGTCACCACCTGCGAGCCATCTTTGTGTTGCTCCATGTGGCCGCTATCAGCCAGCACCACCGAGGGACGCGCGTTGCCTTTCGGACGCAGCTGCGCCAGGAACACGTTGCCGAAGGTATTGCCCTTCACATCTTCAACAAACAGCACCGCATTGCCGTCGCTAGAGGTCTGGAACTGCCCAGCCGCCAGCGCCGCCGCGCCTGGGTTAGATTTGGCGTTTTGCGTCACTTCCTGCTGATAACGTGATGACCATGGCCCTAACCAAATGACGTTGACTGCCGCCACAAGCGAGGTGAACAGCATCAGGATCATCGCGGCTTTAATCAGCACACTTTTGCCCAGGCCGCAGGCATGCATCACCGTGATTTCACTTTCGGTGTACAGCCGCCCAAGGGTCATTAAAATCGCCAGAAACAGGCTTAGGGGCAGGATAAGTTGTGCCATTTCAGGCACGCCGAGTCCTAACAATGTCAGAACTAAGTTTGTTGGGATTTCGCCATCCACCGCAGCTCCCAAAATCCGCACTAACTTCTGACAAAAGAAGATCAGCAGCAGGATGAAGAGGATAGCCAGCTGGCTTTTGAGCGTTTCCCGAACCAGATATCTAATGATGATCACGCTTAGTACGCCTGTGATAACTTGTCTTTTTGCAGGAAAATCGCTAGTTTCAACGCTTATCAGCCATTTTTCTTCATCAATGGCCGTCATCGTAGCTAAAATAGTATGACGAACGCGTTAGTGTGGTGAAAAAACAACATACTTGTCACCACCACTCATTATGACTACCGGCGTTGAATTGTCATGGCGTCGCAACGAATTAATGAGTTACGAGCGCGCTACATTCTAACGACAGCCAAGGCCGTTGTCTTTAAGATTCAGGAGAGTGCATGGAGTTCAGTGTAAAAAGCGGTAGCCCGGAAAAACAGCGTAGCGCCTGCATTGTTGTTGGCGTTTTCGAACCGCGCCGTTTGTCACCCATTGCTGAGCAGCTGGATAAAATCAGCGATGGCTACATCAGCGCCCTGCTGCGCCGCGGTGAACTGGAAGGAAAAGTGGGCCAAACGCTGCTGCTGCACCATGTGCCGAATATCCTCTCCGAACGCATCCTGCTGATCGGCTGCGGTAAAGAGCGCGAGCTTGATGAGCGCCAGTATAAGCAGGTCATTCAGAAGACAATCAATACCTTGAACGACACCGGCTCAATGGAAGCGGTGTGCTTCCTGACTGAACTGCACGTCAAAGGTCGCAATACTTACTGGAAAGTGCGCCAGGCGGTCGAAACCTCTAAAGAAGCGCTCTACAACTTTGATCAGCTGAAAAGCAACAAAGTCGAGCCGCGCCGTCCGCTGCGTAAGCTGGTGTTCAACGTGCCGACCCGCCGTGAACTTACCAGCGGCGAGCGTGCCATTCAGCACGGTTTGGCCGTAGCTGCCGGTGTGAAAGCCGCCAAAGATCTCAGCAATATGCCGCCAAATATTTGTAACGCCGCGTATCTGGCGTCGCAGGCGCGTCAGCTGGCGGATGCGTACAGCAAAAATGTCACCACCCGCGTCATCGGCGAACAGCAGATGAAAGAGTTGGGGATGAACGCCTATCTGGCGGTCGGCGCAGGTTCGCACAATGAATCGCTGATGTCGGTGATTGAGTACAAAGGCAATCACGATCCGGAAGCGCGCCCCATCGTGCTAGTGGGTAAAGGCTTAACCTTTGATTCCGGCGGTATCTCGATCAAACCGGCCGATTCCATGGATGAGATGAAGTACGACATGTGCGGTGCGGCGTCCGTTTACGGCGTGATGCGCATGGTGGCGGAACTGAATTTACCGCTGAACGTGGTTGGCGTGCTGGTGGGCTGTGAAAACATGCCTGATGGCAAATCGATGCGTCCGGGCGACGTGCTGACCACTATGTCAGGTCAAACCGTTGAAGTGCTGAATACCGATGCCGAAGGCCGTCTGGTACTGTGCGATGCGCTGACCTACGTTGAACGCTTCGAGCCAGAAGTGGTGATTGACGTGGCCACACTGACCGGCGCCTGCGTGATTGCGCTGGGTCACCATGTCAGCGGTTTGATGTCGAACCACAATCCGCTGGCGCACGAGCTGATCAGCGCATCTGAGCAGTCCGGCGACCGCGCCTGGCGTCTGCCGATGGCGGATGAGTATCAGGAGCAGCTGGAATCCAACTTTGCTGATATGGCGAACATTGGCGGCCGTCCTGGCGGTGCGATTACCGCCGCCTGCTTCCTCGCGCGCTTTGCGCGTAAGTTTAACTGGGCGCACCTGGATATCGCCGGTACCGCATGGCGTTCCGGTAAAGCCAAAGGCGCAACCGGCCGTCCGGTACCGCTGCTGTCGCAGTTCCTGCTGAATCGCGCAGGGTTGAACGGCGACGATTGATCTGGTGATGGCTGTCCCCCATCCCGGCCTTCCCCCACAAGTGGGGGAAGGAGACGCTGCTACATGCGAATTCACAACTAACATAGGGCAGCATCTTCCTCCCCCACTTGTGGGGGAGGACCGAGGTGGGGGGACAGCAAGCACCCAGCCCCCCCTCTCATCCAAAGGATCCCATGAAAAACGCCACTTTCTATGTGATGGAGTCTGAGAGCGCCGACGACGGCCTAACCGCCATCGAAGCGTTGGTGTGCTCTCTTGCCGAAACACGCTGGCGTGACGGCAAACGCATCCTGATTGCCTGCGAAAACGAAGAACAAGCCAATCGGCTGGATGAAGCGCTCTGGCAACTTCCGGCTAACGCCTTTGTGCCGCACAATCTGGCGGGAGAAGGCCCGCGCTACGGCGCTCCGGTTGAGCTGGCCTGGCCACAGCGTCGCGGCAGTTCACCGCGCGACCTGCTGATCAGCCTTCTGCCACAGTTCGCAGATTTTGCTACTGGTTTCCATGAAGTGATAGACTTCGTTCCTTATGAAGAATCTCTAAAACAACTGGCGCGCGATCGCTACAAAGCCTATCGCAGCGTTGGTTTCCAATTGAATACGGCGACGCCACCCTCGCCGCAAACGACAGTGTAGAAATGGAAAAGACATATAACCCGCAAGATATCGAGCAGCCGCTCTACGAGCACTGGGAACAGCAGGGCTACTTTAAACCGAATGGCGATACCAGCCAGGAAAGCTTTTGCATCATGATCCCGCCGCCGAACGTCACCGGCAGCTTGCATATGGGTCACGCTTTCCAGCAGACCATCATGGATACCATGATTCGCTACCAGCGCATGCAGGGTAAAAATACCTTGTGGCAGGCCGGTACCGATCACGCCGGTATCGCTACGCAGATGGTGGTAGAACGCAAAATCGCCGCTGAAGAGGGCAAAACGCGCCAGGATTATGGCCGCGATGCGTTCATCGACAAAATCTGGCAGTGGAAAGCGGAATCCGGCGGCACCATTACTCGCCAGATGCGTCGTCTCGGCAACTCGGTTGACTGGGAGCGCGAGCGCTTCACCATGGACGAAGGTCTGTCCAACGCCGTGCGCGAAGTGTTTGTCCGCCTGTACAAAGAGAACCTGATTTACCGTGGCAAACGCCTGGTAAACTGGGATCCAAAACTACGTACCGCAATCTCCGATCTGGAAGTGGAAAACCGCGAGAGCAAAGGCTCGATGTGGCACATCCGCTATCCGCTGGCTGACGGCGTGAAAACCGCTGAAGGCAAAGATTATCTGGTGGTGGCGACCACGCGTCCGGAAACCCTGCTGGGCGATACCGGCGTCGCGGTTAACCCGGAAGATCCGCGTTATAAAGATCTGATCGGCAAAGAGCTGATCCTGCCGCTGGTGAACCGTCGTATTCCGATCGTTGGCGATGAACACGCTGATATGGAAAAAGGCACCGGCTGCGTGAAGATCACGCCTGCGCATGACTTCAACGACTACGAAGTGGGTCGTCGTCATAAGCTGCCGATGATCAACATTCTGACCTTTGATGGCGACATCCGCGAGCGCGCGGAAGTGTTCGATACCAATGGCGAAGTCAGCGACGCGTGCGCAGACGACATCCCGGCACAGTTCCAGAAAATGGAGCGTTTCGCCGCGCGTAAAGCGATGGTTGCCGCCATTGATGAGATTGGCCTGCTGGAAGAGATCAAACCGCACGACCTCACCGTGCCTTACGGCGATCGCGGCGGCGTGGTCATCGAGCCAATGCTGACCGACCAATGGTATGTGCGCACCGCACCGCTGGCGAAAGTCGCGGTTGAAGCGGTAGAAAATGGCGATATCCAGTTCGTGCCGAAGCAGTACGAAAACATGTACTTCTCATGGATGCGTGACATTCAGGATTGGTGTATTTCACGTCAGCTGTGGTGGGGACACCGCATCCCAGCATGGTACGACAACGACGGCAACGTCTATGTTGGCCGCACCGAAGACGAAGTGCGTCAGGAAAACAATCTGGCCGCCGATGTGGCGCTGCGCCAGGACGACGACGTGCTGGATACCTGGTTCTCGTCCGGTCTGTGGACCTTCTCGACGCTGGGCTGGCCGGAGAATACCGAAGCGCTGCGTACTTTCCATCCAACCAGCGTGCTGGTGAGCGGCTTCGACATCATCTTCTTCTGGATTGCGCGCATGATCATGCTGACCATGCACTTTATCAAAGATGAAAACGGCAAGCCGCAGGTGCCGTTCAAAACCGTTTATATGACCGGTTTGATCCGCGATGAAGAAGGCCAGAAGATGTCCAAGTCGAAAGGTAACGTCATCGATCCGCTGGATATGATTGACGGCATTTCGCTGGAAGATCTGCTGGAGAAACGTACCGGCAACATGATGCAGCCGCAGCTGGCTGAGAAGATCCGCAAACGTACCGAAAAGCAGTTCCCGGACGGCATCGTGCCTTCAGGTACCGATGCGCTGCGCTTCACCCTTGCCGCGCTGGCTTCTACCGGTCGTGACATCAACTGGGATATGAAGCGCCTCGAAGGCTACCGCAACTTCTGCAACAAGTTGTGGAACGCCAGCCGCTTCGTGCTGATGAATACCGAAGAGCAGGATTGCGGACAAAACGGCGGCGAAATGAAGCTGTCGCTGGCGGATCGCTGGATTCTGAGCGAATTCAACCGCAGCGTAAAAGCCTACCGTGAAGCGCTGGATAACTATCGCTTTGATATCGCGGCCAACATTCTGTACGACTTCACCTGGAACCAGTTCTGTGACTGGTATCTGGAGTTGACCAAGCCGGTGATGACCAGCGGTAGCGAAGCGGAACTGCGCGGTACGCGTAATACGCTGGTCACCGTGCTGGAAGCGCTGCTGCGTCTGGCGCATCCGATCATTCCTTACATCACCGAAACCATCTGGCAGCGTGTGAAAGGCCTGAAAAACATCGATCACGATACCATCATGCTGCAGCCGTTCCCGCAGTATGACGCGGCGAAAGAGGATGCCGAGGCGCAAGCCGATATCGAGTGGATGAAGCAGGCGATCGTCGCGGTACGTAATATCCGTGCTGAGATGAACATCGCACCAAGCAAGCCGCTCGACGTGCTGCTGCGTGACTGCTCTGCCGCCGCGCAGCGTCGCGTCGAAGAGAACCGCACCTTCCTGTCGCGTCTGGCGCGTCTGGAAAGCCTGACCATTCTGCCTGCAGGCGAGAAAGGCCCGGTTTCGGTCACCAAGATTGTTGAAGGCGCTGAGTTGCTGATTCCGATGGCGGATCTGGTCAACAAAGAAGCCGAGCTGGAGCGTCTGGCGAAAGAGCTGGTGAAACTTGATGTCGAAATTGAGAAGATCCAGACCAAGCTGGCGAACGAAGGCTTTGTCTCACGTGCGCCGGAAGCGGTTGTCGCCAAAGAGCGTGAGCGCGTGGCTGAGCTTGAGCAATCAAAAGCAAAACTGTTTGAACAGCAGGGCGTGATTGCGGCATTGTAAGCGCTTCAGTCCAACTGCTTAATCGAAGCCGGGCACTGCCCGGCTTTTTTATACCGGAAGATAATGATGACCACCGACGCTCCCATTAATTTAAAGGTGCGCCCCATTACAGCCGCCGATAACCCGCTGATTGCACAGGTGATCCGTGATGTGTCAGCCGAATTTGGCCTGACGGCGGATAAAGGCTACACCGTGTCCGATCCCCATCTCGATCGCCTGTTCGAACTCTACAGCGAAGCCAACAGCGCTTACTGGATTGTGGAACATGACGGTGTGGTGGTGGGCGGCGGCGGCGTTGCACCGCTGGCCTGTAGCGCGCCGGATATCTGTGAGCTGCAGAAAATGTATTTCCTGCCGCAGGTGCGCGGCTTAGGTCTGGCGCGCGATCTGGCGCTGCGTGCCATGGAATTCGCCCGTCAGCAGGGCTTTCAGCGCTGCTATCTGGAAACCACCGGCAGTTTGACGCGTGCGATTAAGTTGTATGAGTCGTTGGGGTTTGAGCTGATTGAGAGCGCGATGGGTTGTACCGGGCATGTGGATTGTGAAGTGCGGATGCTGAAGGTGTTGTGATTTGCTCGCTGTGTGTGCTCGCTGTCCCCCTCCTCGGTCCTCCCCCATAAATGGGGGAGGAAGATGCTGCCACATGTCAGCGTTGAAGCTGCATGTGGCAGCATCTCCTTCCCCCGCTAGCGGGGAAAGGCCGGGATGGGGGACAGCGCGCACAAACCTAAACCGCCGGCACTCCACTATGAAACCGCAGTTCGCCATCCGGCTCGCTGATTAAGCGCGCTTCTGCCTCGCCAAACACCTGCACGCGAGGCGCAATCTCCTTCGGCGAAATCTGCTGCGCCAGCTTCAGGTAATCCTGATAGTGACGCGCTTCCGAGCGCAGCAGCGAAATATAGAACTTCTCCAGTTGCTCATCCAGATACGGCGCCAGGCTGGCGAAACGTTCGCAGGATCGCGCTTCGATGTATGCCCCGCAAATCAGCTTATCCACCAGCGCTTCCGGCTCGTATGTGCGAATTTCGCGAATCAAACCTTTGGCATAGCGGCTGGCAGTGATTTTGCGATACGGCAAACCGCGCGACTGCATGATTTCCCACACCTGATAGAAGTGGTGCAGCTCCTCTTTCACCAGCAGCACCATCATCTCCACCAAATCATCGGCCCACGGCAGCTCGTTGCGCACGATAATGCTTTTGGTCAGATTCTTGTGGGCATTGATAAAGTTACCGTCCTGCTCGTCGCGGTAGATAAAATCTTCATACGGCTTGAGCCACGCCAGAATGGCATCACCACTTGGCTTATCCGCCACGTATTTACGGATGATGAACACCGCGGTTTGCGCGGCTTTCAATTCACAAACCATGTGATCGGTGAGCAGCAACGTCAGATTTTCCGGCTTGCGCGCTTCATCAATCCACGCTTGTGGCGTGCGGCAATGCAGGAATTGATAGATCGGTTCTAATAGCGGAGCGTAATTCATGGGCAGTCTTTTGTCTTACGGGGAAACGTGTTCAGGGCGGCGAGTGCCGCCCATTAATGCTTAGTGACGCACACCGTTGTCTTCTTCGTCGTCGATGAACTCGCCTTCGTCGTCTTCATCTTCGGCATCAGGATCTTCAAAGTAGGTGCCCCAACCGTCGTAATCGACATTGTAGCTGCCCGCCAGATTCACCAGCTGCTCAACCTGCGCATCAATCAGCTCTGGCTTCAACGCGCCTTCGCTCAGGATATCCACACACATTACGGTGGTGCCGTCTTCCAGCTCCAGCTCTTCTGGCTCGCTCACTTCGTAGCCCAGCTTGAAGGCATCAACCGCGACCTTCTCCAGCGAGTCGAAGTTGTTGCAGGAGAGATGATGCTCAATAGTGTAAAGCGCATCTGGATCGCTGCCGTCTTCCAGCAACTCTTCAATGATCAGTCGCGTCTCTTCGCGCTGTTCTTCCAGCAATGCTTCATATGCCATGGGTGTGTCCTCAAATATTCGGCTGAATTCAATTATTTTCCCACACTGCCTCGCGCGCCACTACACAAAACAACAAGTTTCTTAACACCGGGGTTGAAAATGCATATTCATACGGTTAAATTGAATTTTAATTCATTTAATGTAGGCATCCGGAGCGCTGTATGAGTCAGCTACATCAAAGACATTTCCTGAGATTGCTGGATTTCACCCCAGCCGAAATCGATTCTCTGCTAAGTCTGGCAGGTGAATTAAAACACGCAAAGAAAAATGCCAGCGAAACGCAGTACCTGAAAGGCAAAAACATCGCGCTCATCTTCGAAAAAGACTCGACTCGTACCCGATGCTCTTTCGAAGTTGCCGCTTACGATCAGGGCGCTAACGTCACCTATCTCGGCCCAAGCGGCAGCCAAATCGGCCATAAAGAGTCGATGAAAGACACCGCGCGCGTGCTGGGACGCATGTATGACGGTATTCAGTATCGCGGCTACGGCCAGGAACTGGTGGAAACCTTAGCGGAATTCGCTGGCGTGCCAGTGTGGAACGGCCTGACCACCGAATTCCACCCCACGCAGCTGCTGGCCGATCTGCTGACAATGCAGGAACATTTGCCGGGTAAATCGCTGAATGAAATGACGCTGGTTTACGTCGGCGATGCGCGCAACAACATGGGCAACAGCATGCTGGAAGCCGCTGCGCTGGTCGGCCTCGATCTGCGTCTGGTGGCGCCAAAAGGCTGCTGGCCGGAAGCGGAACTGGTGGAGCAATGCCGCGCGGCCGCACAGCAAACCGGTGGCAAAATCACCCTGACTGAAGATATCGCTGAAGGGGTGCAAGGTGCCGACTTCATCTACACGGATGTGTGGGTGTCGATGGGCGAAGCCAAATCGGTGTGGGAAGATCGCATCGCCCTGCTGCGTCCTTATCAGGTTAATAGCGCGATGCTGGCGCTGACCGGCAATCCGCAGGTGAAGTTCCTGCACTGCTTACCGGCCTTCCATGACGACAAAACCACGCTGGGCCGTCAAATGGCCGAGCAGCACGGTTTGCACGATGGCATGGAAGTGAGTAATGAGGTGTTTGAATCTGCGCACAGCATTGTGTTCGATCAGGCTGAAAACCGCATGCACACCATTAAAGCGGTGATGGTCGCGACGCTCGGCAAGCTATGATTGGTGGCGCCGCAAACGTTTACCTCGCGCGCGATATTTGCTTGATGCAAATCAGTGAATGCGTATAATGCGGCCCAATTTGCCGGAGGAAACATGCAACAGCGCAGCGCACAATTTGACGCTCAACGACGCCTGACAGCGGGCGGCGCATCTGTTTCTTTCCGTCATCAATCGATCGTAAAAAAAGCCCCTTAAGCAGGGGCTTTTTTTTGTCCGCAATCCGGCAGCGCAGAGGAGAACGCTATGGCCAACCCGCTATATCGCAAGCACATTATTTCCATCAACGATCTCAACCGCGACGAGCTGGAGCTGGTGCTGCATACCGCTGCCCAGCTGAAAGCCAATCCCCAGCCGGAGCTGCTGAAACACAATGTGATCGCCAGCTGCTTCTTTGAGGCTTCAACGCGTACGCGTTTGTCGTTTGAAACCGCGATGCATCGTCTCGGTGCGTCAGTGGTAGGCTTCGCCGACGGTAGCAACACCTCGCTCGGCAAGAAAGGCGAAACCCTCGCCGATACCATTTCGGTGATTGGGACTTACGTTGATGCCATCGTGATGCGTCATCCGCAGGAAGGCGCCGCGCGTCTGGCGACGGAATTCTCCGGCGGCATTCCAATCCTCAACGCCGGTGATGGCGCTAACCAGCATCCAACGCAAACGCTGCTCGATCTCTTCACCATCCGCGAAACGCAAAATCGCCTGGATAACCTAAATGTGGCAATGGTCGGCGACCTGAAATATGGCCGCACCGTGCATTCACTGACGCAGGCGCTGGCGAAGTTTGATGGCAACCGCTTCTTCTTTATCGCGCCGGATGCGCTGGCGATGCCGGCGTACATCACCGATATGCTGGATGAGCAGAACATTGCCTGGTCACGCCACGACACCATCGAAGAAGTGATGCCACAACTCGATATTCTGTATATGACGCGCGTGCAGAAAGAGCGCCTCGATCCGTCGGAATACGCCAACGTTAAAGCACAGTTCATTCTGCGTGCCGCTGATTTAGCCGGTGCGCGCGACAACATGAAAGTGCTGCATCCGCTGCCGCGTATCGACGAGATCACCACCGACGTGGATAGCACGCCGCACGCCTGGTATTTTCAGCAGGCTGGAAATGGCATCTTCGCTCGCCAGGCGCTGCTGGCGCTGGTACTGAATCGCGAACTGGCACTGTAAGGAGAAAGCGATGACTCACGATAATAAATTGCAGGTTGAAGCCATCAAACGCGGCACGGTGATTGACCATATCCCGGCGCAGGTCGGCTTTAAGTTACTTTCGCTGTTTCGTCTGACCGAAACCGATCAGCGCATCACCATCGGCCTCAACTTGCCGTCGGGGGAGATGGGCCGTAAAGATCTGATCAAGATCGAAAATACCTTCCTGACCGACGATCAGATCAATCAGTTGGCGGTGTATGCGCCGCTCGCCACGGTAAACCGCATTGACGAATACGAAGTGGTGGCGAAGATCGCCCCCACCTTGCCGGATCGTATTGACCGCGTGCTGACCTGCCCGAACAGCAACTGCATCAGCCGTAACGAGCCGGTGTTCACCAGTTTTGCGGTGAAAAAGCGTGAAGATGATGTGCATCTGAAGTGCAAATATTGCGAGAAAGAGTTCGCGCGCCACGTGGTGCTCGGTCACTGGTAATCGCCCGCGTCGTCCCTATAATGGGACGATTCATTTCGCGGCGGACATCGGTCGGCCGCGCACTTTCAAGGAGAAACAATGTCTCGCGAAATCAGTACTTCAAACGCACCCGCAGCGATTGGCCCTTACGTGCAGGGCGTGGATCTCGGCAGCATGATCATCACTTCAGGCCAGATCCCGGTTGATCCGGCCACCGGCGCCGTTGCCGACGATGTTTCCGCGCAGGCACGTCAATCACTGGAAAATGTGAAGGCGATTGTCGAAGCCGCCGGCCTGAAAGTGGGCGATATCGTGAAAACCACCGTGTTTGTGAAGGATTTGAATGACTTTGCCACCGTGAACGCAACCTACGAAGCGTTCTTCACCGAGCACAACGCCAGCTTCCCGGCGCGTTCGTGCGTGGAAGTGGCGCGCCTGCCGAAAGATGTGAAGATTGAGATCGAGGCGATTGCGGTACGTCGTTGATTTGGTTAGTGCTGGCTGTCCCCCTCCTCGGTCCTCCCCCATAAATGGGGGAGGAAGATGCTGCCACATGTCAGTATTGAAGCTGCATGTGGCAGCATCTCCTTCCCCCGCTTGCGGGGGAAGGCCGGGATGGGGGACAGCCAGCACAATATTTATTTAAACGATCGCAACAACTTCTCCAGCGGCCGCACCAGCGCCAGCACTGTTTCATCCTGCACCTGCGCTGCCGCATCCAGTTGCGTATGCATTTGCGCCACTTCACCTGCGCCATACGCCTGATTACGTTCCAGCGCATTGACCAAATCCAGTCCCATCCGGCTCAACTCTGCTACTTGCTGTACTTGCTGCTGCAGCGGCTTGAGCTGATAGCTGCCCAGAACTAGCGGCATCACCGCATCGCTGTTGTTCTGCCAGCGCTGCAATTGCTGACGGATGGCATGCGCCGCCGCATGATCGGCGCGATTGGCGATCAAGCGATCCACCTGCTTATCCAGCACACGCACCGCGTTGCTCTCGGCAGGCAACACATCCGCCAAACGATTGAGCGGTTCAAAGTAGTCGTAATGTCCCGCCTGAAATTTCAGATGCTGGCGCGTGTAGTATTGCGCTGGCTCCAGCACTTCGGCCAATATGCGCAGCGGCGTGATGTCGCTGCTGTTCGCCAGTCGCATCATCTGCACTTCAGCCTGCTGATGCTGCTGCAAGCCGACTGAAATAGTGCCCCAGCGATCCACCGCGCTCAGGCGCTGATACATGTTATCGCTGTCGGTGACATCCTGCGCCGACCATAACCGCTCCGCCACCACAAAGGCGCGCGGCCACAGGCGTGTATCGATTACCCGGCTGTTAACATTCTCCGCCCACAGCGCCGCTTCGCCGCCAATCAGGTTGTTCTGCATCTGTTGCGGCGTCGGCAGCGATGGCGCAATGCCGGCTGGCACCTGCGGCAACTTGCTGCCTTCTGCGGGATAGCGCACGTTGCCCACCAGCATATAACCGGTCAGCTTGTCTTGCGTTAGCGTCACCATCGGCTGGAATGGCCCCATCCACGTATCGACGCTGAACGTCAGCTGTGTGGGCGACAGCCAGCGAATATCACTGACCATGCGACGCGCTTTGCCGCTGAAATCGATAAAGCCGCGCCAGCCGTTTTTCCCTTCTATCAGGGTAAAGCTGCCTTTCAGCGCGCTGCCTTTCAAACGCGGCATGGTGAATTGCCAGCTCTGCGCCTGCTCACCAGCCTGCACCTGATCCGCGCCGTTGAGCCCCTGCGGCCAGGGTTCATTGCGATAGTGGTAAGCGGCGGTTTGCGGCTGATCGAGATAGAAACCGGTGGAGAGGATGCCGCGGAAGTCGTTTTTCGCCACCGTGCCCAACGCATCCTGTCCTTGCCACGATTGAATCAGAATGCTTTTAGGCAGATCAGGATGGTAAACCTCATCCCAGCCGATCATGCGGCGCTGATGCGCTTCAAGGATTTTCTCAACGCGCTGATTAAACCAGGCTTGCAGCGCATGCGTATCCTTTAGACCGTGGTCGCGCATAAACTGCTGAATGCGTGTGGAATCATTCCACTGGGTTGGATCAACCTCATCACCGCCAATGTGGATGTAGGGATCGGGGAAGATCGCCGTCACTTCGCCCATTAAGGTGTCGATAAAGCGAAATACCGCTTCGTTGCTGGGATCGAGCAGCGGCTTAAACACGCCCCAGCCGCGCTCCATCTGATACGGTCCCGGCGCGCTCATTAACTCCGGCATCGCTACTGCTATCGCCGACGCATGACCGGGCAGATCGATTTCCGGTACCACGCGTACGCCGCGCTGCGTGGCGTAGCGCACCACATCGCGCATCTGCTGCTGCGTGTAGTACAAGCCGTCACTGGCTTTCTCCTGCAGCTGCGGATAGTGGCTGGAGGCAAATCGCCAACCTTGATCGTCGGTTAAGTGCCAGTGAAACACATTCATACGCGCGGCGGCGATGCCGTCGATTTGTCGTTTCACGGTTTCAATTGGCAGGAAGTGGCGCGCCGAATCGATCAGCACGCCGCGCCACGGAAAGCGCGGTTTGTCGTCAATGGTGACGTAGGGAATTTCGGTGCCATTTTCGGTGTTTTCAATCAGCTGCAACACGGTTTCCATGCCGCGCATCGCGCCAAAGCGCGTGTTGGCTTTCAGCAAGACGCCATCGCTGTTAACCAGCAGATGATAACTTTCGTCGCTGTCTGGTTGGGGAAGCGGATCAACCGCCTGCGCGATTTGCACCTGAATGCTGGGATGATCGCTGGATGCGCTGGTCGGCAGCAGCGGCCAGCCGGTTTGCCGCGCAATGCGCGCGCGCCAGCGCGATTCAGCACCTTCCAGATGATCGCCCGAGATATGCAACGTGAGCTGCGGTGTTAACGCATACGCCCTGCCGCCGCCTGGCTGGACAATGCTTTGTGGCCACGGCATCAGCGGTAAATCTCCAGCCGGCGCGGCGAAGGCGGAAAAAGTCATGGATAAACAACAGGCAAGCAGAGTTCTTTGCAATGGCATCTGGGCATCCTTGTAAATGAAACAACGGACCAAAATGGGCAAAAGGCCCATTAAACCTGTTTCGCATTGCAAAGCAAGTGGCCGCAAACTGAAATCAAGGCGGGTTAATACTTTTGTATTTTAGCCAGATTAACCATTGCGCGGCTTTCATTCCTGGTTGTGGCTTCTTTGTTGTAGGTCAAACCGCCGGCGATTAATCTCAGCGCAAACACCACATATAGCGATTAAACTCCTTAAAATTATCTACATATAGTTTCATGGAGAAGAAATGGCGACGGTGGTGATTAAGCGTGACGGCTGCAGAGTGCCGTTTGATGCGCAGCGGATCGAGGCGGCAGTCAACGCGGCTGCAGCTGCGGTACAAATCGATGATACGGCGTGGTGCGCGCAAGTGGCGGCGCAGGTCAGCCAGCAGCTGGCTGAACAGGCTGAAGTGGATATCCGCGACATTCAGTGTGCGGTGGAAGAGACGCTAATGAGCGGACGCTGGCCGCAGCTGGCGCGTGCCTACATCGAATATCGCCATGACCGCGATTTAGCACGCGAGCAGCGCGGTAAACTGCATCACGCTATTCGCGGTTTAGTGGAGCAAACCAACGCCGCACTGCTCAATGAAAACGCGAATAAAGACAGTAAAGTGATTCCCACCCAGCGCGATTTGCTGGCTGGCATCGTCGCCAAACATTACGCTCAGCAGCAACTCTTGCCACGCGATGTGGTGCTGGCGCATGAACGTGGTGACATCCACTATCACGATCTCGACTATTCTCCGTTCTTCCCGATGTTTAACTGCATGCTAATCGATCTGCACGGCATGCTGACCCACGGTTTTAAGATGGGCAACGCCGAGATCGAGCCGCCCAAATCAATCGCCACCGCCACGGCGGTGACCGCACAGATCATCGCGCAGGTCGCCAGCCACATTTACGGCGGCACCACCATCAATCGCATTGATGAAGTGCTGGCACCGTTCGTTACGCTCAGTCTGGAAAAACACCGCGCGGTGGCGCTGGAATGGCAGATTCCGGATGCCGAAGCCTATGCGCGCGTTCGCACCGAGAAAGAGTGCTACGACGCGTTTCAGTCGCTGGAATATGAAGTGAATACGCTGCACACCGCCAACGGCCAGACGCCGTTTGTCACCTTTGGCTTTGGCCTCGGCACCGACTGGGCCGCGCGCCTGATCCAGCAATCCATTCTGCGCAACCGCATTGCCGGATTGGGCAAAAATCACAAAACCGCGGTGTTTCCTAAACTGGTGTTTGCAATCCGCGAAGGCGTGAATCGTCGGCCTGCCGATGTTAATTACGATATCAAGCAGCTGGCGCTAGAGTGCGCCAGCAAGCGCATGTATCCGGATATCCTCAACTACGAAAAAGTGGTGGAAGTGACCGGCTCGTTTAAAACGCCGATGGGCTGCCGTAGCTTCCTTGGCGTCTACGAGGAGAACGGCGAGCAGATTCACGAAGGCCGCAACAATATTGGCGTCATTAGCCTCAATCTGCCACGTATCGCGCTGCAAGCCAAAGGCGATGAAGCGCAGTTCTGGCGCTTGCTCGATGAACGTCTGGCGCTGGCGAAACGTGCCTTAATGACGCGTATCGCCCGGTTGGAAAAAACCAAAGCGCGCGTAGCGCCGATTCTCTATATGGAAGGTGCCTGCGGCGTGCGCCTGAAAGCGGATGACGAAGTGGGCGCCATTTTCCGCAACGGCCGCGCCTCAATTTCCCTTGGCTACATCGGCTTGCATGAAACGCTGAATGCGCTTAGCGGCAACCAAGTGCATCCGTATGACGCCGATTACCTGCGGGAAAAAGGCGTGGCGATTGTCACGCACCTGCGCCGCGCGGTGGATGCGTGGAAAGCGGAAACCGGCTACGGCTTTAGCTTGTACAGCACGCCGAGTGAGAATCTGTGCGACCGCTTCTGTCGCCTCGATGCCGCCGAATTTGGCGTGGTGGCCGGCGTTACCGACAAAGGGTATTACACCAACAGCTTCCATCTCGACGTGGAGAAGAAGGTCAATCCGTACGACAAGATCGACTTTGAAGCGCCCTATCCCGCCATCGCTAACGGCGGATTCATCTGTTACGGCGAATATCCCAACATCCAGCACAACCTCAAAGCGCTCGAAGATGTCTGGGATTACAGCTATCACCGCGTGCCCTATTACGGCACCAATACGCCGATTGATGAGTGCTACGAATGCGGCTTTAGCGGCGAGTTTAGCTGCACCAGCAAAGGGTTTACCTGCCCATGCTGTGGTAATCACGATCCGGCGCGCGTGTCGGTGACGCGCCGCGTGTGCGGCTATCTCGGCAGCCCGGATGCGCGTCCGTTTAACGCCGGTAAGCAGCAAGAAGTACAGCGGCGCGTTAAACATCTGGAGACAGGAAAACTGGGATGATGCGCATCCACGGCTATTATCCGGTTGATATCGTTAACGGGCCCGGCACGCGCTGCACGCTGTTTGTCGCGGGCTGCGAACATCAGTGTCGCGGCTGCTACAACCAAAGCACGTGGCGGCTGGATTCCGGCGTGCCGTTTACGCTGGAGATGGAAGAGCAGCTGATCGCCGATCTTAACGATCGGCGCATTGCGCGCCAGGGCTTGTCGCTGAGCGGCGGCGATCCGCTGCATCCGCACAACGTGCCGCATATACGTCGTCTGGTGAAACGCGTGCGGCGTGAGTGTCCGGATAAGGATATCTGGCTGTGGACCGGATATGAAATGGCGGAACTCAGCGCGGCGCAGCGCGAAGTGGTGGAGGAAATTGATGTGCTGATTGATGGACGCTTTATCGAAGCGGAGAAAGATGCGCGGCTGCTGTGGCGTGGCAGCCGCAATCAGAAGATTTGGTGGTTACGCCAGCCACAAGGCGAGCACGCCGAGCAGCATGCCGCTGCCTGCCACGCCGATCAGCGCGATCCACAGCGCCCGTGCGGGAAAGGCGCGATGCAGCATCAATAACGACGGCACACTCACGGCGGGCAGCGTGACTAATAACGCCAGCGCGGGCGCAATGCCCATGCCCGCCAGCATCATGGTCTGCACAATCGGGATTTCCGCGGCGGTAGGAATCACAAACAGGCAGCCGGCGATTGCCATCAACATCACCCAAAACAGCGTATTACCCACCGCGCCATCCGCGTGCGGGAACAGCCACACGCGCGCGGCGCCGAGCAACAATACCGCGATGATATACAGCGGAATGGTGTTGCAGAACAGTCGCCACATCACCCGCAGCCAGCGTGACAGAAACGGCTTTTCATCACGGGCCGGGATAACGGGCGCGGTAACGGCTTGATCCGGCACGCTGCGCTGCACCAGCCACGCGATGCCCAACACCATCATCAAACCTGCCACCAGCCGAATCGCCGCAAAATGCCAGCCGAGCACAAAGCCCATAAAAATCAGCGTGGCAGGATTGAGCAGCGGATTCGCCAGCCAGAACGCCATCGCCGCACCGCTGGAAACCTGTGACTGACGTAAGCCAGCGGTCACTGGTGCCGCACAGCAGCTGCACATCATGCCCGGCAAACCTAATCCAGTGCCCATCAGCGTCGAACCAAAGCGTGAGCTGCCCATCAGACGCAGCAGCCAGGCGCGCGGAATCAGCACCTGCACCAACGATCCGAGGATCACCCCGAGCACGGCCGCTTTCCACACGGCGAGGAAATAGACCATGGCGTAATCAAGCGCCGCGCGCCACGGTGAGTCCGCCGCATTGGCCAGAATCGATTTACCGATCGAATGCGTTTCGGCAGCAGTAAAGGCTTTGCCGTAATAAGGCTGCCATTTGACATACCACAGGCCGATTACTACCACGGCGAGGAACAGCAGCGGTTTCCACCAGGCGAAGCGTGTCGCCGGGGCATGAGAAGGGAGTTGGGTCATCACGGAATTCCGTATTCAACTGAATAACGATGCCGCGTTAGGATACGCGGCGGAAAGGCCTTAGTGTCATTCAGGTCATTTCATTGCGCCATGTGGAAATCGCCTAAACTTGATCCGGCGCGGAAATTTACCTCCCGGAAGAATTGCCGGCTGGCTTGCTTTTTGCGACATGGCTACCAGGCTTGTTGGGTTAGAAGTGCAACGAACATAAGGTTCGTGATCAACAAGGAGGAAAAAAGATGAGCAAGAAAATAGCGGTACTGATTACCGATGAATTTGAAGACTCAGAGTTTACCTCACCGGCGGAGGCTTACACTCAGGCGGGCCATGAAGTGGTTACCATCGAGTTTAAGGCCGGCAACATCGTTAAAGGGAAGCAGGGTAAAGCTGAGGTCAACATCGACAAGGCTATTGATGATGTGAATGCAGCCGAGTTCGATGCGCTGCTGCTGCCCGGCGGACACTCGCCCGATGCCCTGCGCGGTGACGATCGCTTCGTCAACTTCACCAGGGAGTTTGTCGCCAGCGGCAAGCCGGTGTTTGCCATTTGCCATGGCCCGCAGCTGCTGATCAGCGCGAACGGCGTGCGCGGCCGCAAAATGACCAGCGTAAAAGCCATCGCCATCGATCTGCGTAATGCCGGTGCGGATTTTTACGATAAAGAAGTAGTGGTGGATGATGACAAGTTAGTTACCAGCCGCACGCCTGAAGACCTGCCCGCGTTTAATCGCGAATCGCTGCGGATTTTGAACGCGGCCTGATAGTTTTTCCTGCATTGGGGTCGCCGTGAATGGCGGCCCTAAGGCCGGGTCCAGATAATCTTTTTGCCAAAGCCCAGCGCATTGTCGGTCATCTTCACTTCGTCGAGCACGATTTCCCACAATGGTGCGGTGACCTTCTTTGCCACTGGAAAACGCTTCTGATAGGCGTGACGCGCAATAACTTCCCTGTTTCCGCTTAGCAGCTGAATCACGCCGCGATACTGCACGCCTTTAATCAGCAGCACACTTTTGGGCTGGCCATTCACCGTGCCCGCCACGCGCGGATTTGACTGGATTAATGCGCCATGGCGCGTGTCTGGTTCAGTCATCAGCCAGAACGCCATGTTCGCGGCATCAAATACATAAAAGCAGTTGGCACACCACAGATCGTCGCCGTGGCTGGCAGATAACGACAGCACGTGCTGTTTTTTTAAGTAGCGAATCAGATGAGCATGGTCGGACAAAATTGGACTCCGTGCGGCGAATAGCGATGCGGCCTGAAGCGCGCTACACTGCCTGCCAGCTAATTTTCTGGATAAGTATGATGGAACAAGGCTGGCAGCTTTATCTGCTACAAACCGCCGCAGGCATGCTGTATACCGGCATCACCACCGATGTTAATCGTCGGCTGCAACAGCATCAGCAGGGACGCGGCGCGCGTTCGCTGCGTGGCAAGGGCCCGCTGACGCTGGTGTTTCACTGCGATGCGGGCGATCGGGCGGCGGCGTCACGCCTGGAATATCAGGTGAAGCAACTGAGCCGCGCGCAAAAGCTGCTGCTGGTTGCACAGCAGCCGCCCTGCTTAGTGGCCTGGTTTAGTCGAAACGGTTAAACGGCAGCGCGAATTCGATCAGCCCTTCTGCACCGACAAACGCATCGTCGGCCAGTTTGTAAACCTGAAAGGCCGCTTCACTGCCTAACCAGCGACAGTGCAAACCATGACGTGCCGCCGGTTCAAAGCCGAGTGGATTGTAGAACTCAGGATCGCCCAGCACCACCACGGCGCTGTAGCTGAACTCATTCAGTGAATCCAACCCTTCATACACCAGCCGTTTAGCAAGGCCCTGTTTGCGCACCGATTCATCCACGGCGAGCGGCGCCAAAGCGACCCAGTTGCGGTCTTCTCCCTGCAGGGTCACCGGACTGAAAGCGGCATAACCCAGCACCTGACCTTCATCATCCGTGGCAACTACACCGAGAGTCAGCAAGCCATCTTCGCGCAGTTGCTGTATCAGTTCCGCTTCGGCAGCGGTAGCAAAACTGCGCTTTAACAGGCTATCGATGCCTGCTGCATCAACGCCAATTTCAGTACGAATCAACATGAGATCCCCGCGCGCGCCTCAGCGGCCTTCGCGTCCTGTTTCATTCCTGTCTCAATAAAAGCAGCGAGCTGCTGCAATCCCGTGCGTAATGGCGTGGGCATGGCATCCAGTTCAATGGCATCCATCAGGTTTTTCACCTCAAGTCCCAGCTCAGTGTCACCTTCAATCACCAGACGGCGTTGAAAGAACAACATATCGGGATCCGCTTTGCGTGCTGCCACCAGCAACAGATCGTTGGCTTCACCGCGAAACCAGACATCAGCCTCGGTGTCGCGCGAAACGGTCAGGCGCCCTGCTTGCAGGGTGGTGATCCAGCGCAGATTCACATCGGCAACCTCAATCCCCAGATAACGCCCTTCCAGAAAGTCTAACTCACCTTCAGACAAAGCATGACGAAATTGCCAGTTTAGGAGTTGTTGCAGAATAGCTTTTTTTAGCGGGAAAGGGGTAATGGAAACAGGTAAAGCAAGGAATTCTGGCCCTTTTTCAACAATCAGACCGCGTAAGCGCGCAAACATCATCGTCATTCCCTTCAGAAAATTTCATCTATTTTGCCACATCTGACCGGCTTCGCCTCCACTGAGATCAAGGAAATCGCCGCCTGGCTGGACGAAAAACCTTCACTCCCAATCATCAATGCCGCTTTCACTGCCTTAAATCAATATTGCTGTCGGGTCAGTTATTTACACTCTTCGGCTTCAGAATCCGGGGAGGAAAATGTATGGAACTGCTGTGTCCGGCGGGGAATTTGCCTGCGCTGAAATCGGCGGTGGAGCATGGTGCTGACGCGGTGTATGTCGGCCTGAAAGACGATACCAATGCCCGCCACTTTGCTGGCCTCAATTTTACCGATAAGAAACTGGCTGAAGCCGCACGCTATCTGCATCAGCATCGGCGCAAACTGCATGTGGCAATCAACACCTTCGCCCATCCTGATGGCATCAATCGCTGGCAAAGCGCGATTGATGTTGCCGCTCAGAACGGCGCGGATGCGTTGATTCTGGCCGATATTGCCACGCTGGAGTACGCGGCAAAACACTATCCGCAGGTTGAGCGTCACCTTTCGGTACAGGCCTCCGCCACCAATCTGCAGGCCATCCATTTTTACCATCGTCATTTTCAACTCAGCCGCGTGGTGCTGCCGCGCGTGCTGTCGATGCATCAGGTCAAACAGCTGGCGCGTGAAACGCCGGTACCGCTGGAAGTGTTCGCTTTCGGTAGCCTGTGCATTATGGCTGAAGGCCGCTGCTACCTCTCTTCCTGGCTGACCGGCGAGTCGCCTAACAGCGCGGGAGCCTGCTCGCCGGCGAAATTTGTGCGTTGGCAGCAGACGCCAAAAGGCATGGAATCGCGCCTGAATGAGGTGCTGATTGACCGTTACGCGCCCGACGAGAGCGCTGGCTATCCCACCTTGTGCAAAGGCCGTTATGAAGTGGATAACAAGCTCTATCACGTATTGGAAGAACCCACCAGCCTGAACACCTTGTCGCTGCTGCCTGAACTGCTTCGCGCCAACATTGCCTCGGTGAAAATTGAAGGACGTCAGCGCAGCCCGGCCTATGTGGCGCAGGTAGCGAAAGTGTGGCGTCAGGCCATTGATCGCTGCATGGCATCGCCGGAACAGTATGCCGTGCAGGAACCCTGGATGCAGGCGTTGGGCGAGTTATCAGAAGGCAGCCAAACCACGCTCGGTGCTTATCACCGCGACTGGCAATAAGGAGATCGCATGAAATACGCCATCGGGCCGGTGCTGTGGTACTGGCCAACTGCAACGCTGGAAACCTTTTATCAACGCGCCGCCGAGAGCAGCGCCGAGATCATCTATCTCGGCGAAGCCGTCTGCAGTAAAAGACGCGCCACCTCGTTCCATCAATGGATGGACATCGCGCGCATGCTAGCGCTGCAGGGCAAGCAAGTGGTGCTGAGTACGTTGGCACTGCTGCAGTCGCCATCGGAAGTCAAAGAGCTGCGCCGCTATGTCGAAAACGGAGAGTTCCTGCTGGAAGCCAATGATATCGGCACAGTGAATATGGCGGCGGAGCGCAAATTGCCGTTTGTCGCCGGCCCAACGCTGAATGTGTATAACGCGCAGACGCTGCAACTGTTGCTGAAAGAAGGCATGACGCGCTGGTGCATTCCGGTGGAGATGTCCCGCGACTGGCTGATTCAACTGCTGCAACAGTGCGATGCGGCGGGTGTGCGAGAACAATTTGAGGTGGAAGTGCTTGGCTATGGTCATCTGCCGCTGGCGCTGTCAGCACGCTGCTTTACCGCACGCGCTGAGAATCGTGGCAAAGATGATTGCCAAACCTGCTGCATCAATTACCCAACCGGCCGCCGCGTGCTCTCGCAGGAAGGCCAGCAGGTGTTTGTGCTCAACGGCATTCAGACCATGAGCGGCTATTGCTACAACCTCGGCAATGACCTGAGCGGCATGCATAACTGGATCGACATTGTACGTTTGTCGCCCCAGGGCGAAAGTACACTCGCCGAAGTGGATCGCTTCCGCGCCAACGAAGCCGGTCAGGCGCCGCTAATGATGGCGCGCGGCAGTGATTGTAATGGTTATTGGCGTCGCCTGGCGGGAATGGCACTGGAAGGCGGCAGGTAAAGGCACATTCCGGCTATATTCCTGCTGTTATTAGCAGTTTTAATATAGGTAACGATGAGTAATACTCACAAGCGCAGGTCCGACTAAACACCTGCGCCATCCCTATTTGGAGTGCCCATGTCTGAGAAAAAAACTGTTCGCCTGTCCGTGTTGGATCTGGCCCCTATTCCACAAGGTTCCACTGCACGCGACGCGTTCCATAATTCGCTGGCACTGGCCCGTCAGTCCGAAGCATTGGGCTTTCACCGCTACTGGCTGGCGGAACACCATAATATGACGGGGATTGCCAGCGCCGCGACGTCAGTGCTGATTGGCTATTTAGCGGCTAATACCGAAACGCTGCGCCTCGGTTCAGGCGGCATTATGCTGCCCAATCACGCGCCGCTGGTGATCGCCGAACAGTTTGGTACCCTCGAGTCACTCTATCCTGGGCGCATCGATTTGGGACTGGGCCGCGCGCCGGGTTCCGACCAACGCACCATGCTGGCGTTGCGTCGTCATCTTTCCAGCGGCCAGGCAGATAGTTTTCCGGAAGATGTCTCTGAACTGATTCGCTGGTTTGACGCCGAAGAGGGAGAACATCCGCCAGTACAACCGGTTCCAGGTTTAGGATTGAAAATTCCGGTGTGGCTGCTCGGTTCCAGCCTGTACAGCGCGCAACTGGCCGCTCAGCTGGGTTTGCCGTTTGCATTTGCCTCGCATTTCGCGCCGGATCTGCTGTTCCAGGCGCTGCATCTCTATCGTGAGAAATTCAAACCTTCCGCGCGTCTGGCGAAGCCGTATGCGATGGTGTGCGTCAACGTCGTTGCAGCCGATAGCGAACGTGACGCTCGCTTCCTGTTCACCTCGATGCAGCAGCAGTTTATTAACCTGCGTCGCGGCAAACCGGGTCCGCTACCTGCGCCGGTGGAGAACATGGATAATCTGTGGTCGCCGTCCGAGCAATATGGCGTGCAGCAGGCACTCAGCATGTCGATTGTCGGCGATAGCGATAAAGTCCGCAGCGGCCTCGCAGCGCTGATGCGTGAAACCCAGGCGGATGAAATTATGGTTAACGGCCAGATTTACGATTCGCAGGCGCGTCTGCGCTCCTTCGCGCTGGCAATGGAAGCAGCGAGCACGCTGTAAACCTCATTGCGGTGGGTTTAACCACTCTGGGCCCACCGCAAGGGTTCGCACGTCTCGCGCCGGTGACTGACCGTGAAAACGGCTGTATTCGCGACTGAACTGCGAAGCACTTTGATAACCCACCCGATAACCCGCCGTGCCGGCATCCAGCTTCTCAATCAACATCAAACGCCGCGCCTCGTTGAGCCGCAGCTGCTTTTGATACTGCATCGGCGTCATCGCCGTTACCGCTTTAAAGTGATGATGCAGCGACGAAATACTCATCCCTACGCTGCTCGCCAGAAAATCCATTTTCAACGGCTGATGAAAGTTTTCGCGTAGCCAACGCGCGGCGCGCGCCACTTTGTTGCCTGGCCGTTCCGTCAACGCCATGTTGAGAATGCGCGGCCCTTCGGGTCCAGTCAGCAAACGATAGAAAATCTCCTGCTCAATCAACGGTGCCAGCGCGGCTATGTCCTGCGGGTGATCCAGCAATTCGACTAAACGCATCACCGCATCCACCAACGGGGGCGCGACTTTATGCACGGCGATACCGCGCTCGCTCACCGCCGTGCTGCCGAGTTGATGGTGCGGAAAGTGTTCCAGATAACGCATCAGACGCGTTTCGTTAATGGTGATGCCCACACCAAGATTCGGTTTCTCTGGCGTAGCCATGACCACGCAGGATTGCACCGGCATATCAAGCGTTACCAACAGTAAATCGCCCGGCCCGTAATGCATCACTTCATCACCCATGCGCAGCGCTTTTTGCCCCTGCGCGATCAGGGCAAAGCTCGCCCAGGTCGCCACGTGCGCCAAACTGGTGGGCTGAGAACTGCGGCCGAAAGAGAGAAAGTCGATTGGGCAATAGTGACGACCATCCTGCGGTACGTGGCGAGCAATAATTGCCACCAACTGCTGCCATTGTTCCTGATGAATCATGCGCTCGGTGCTCCGCGGTAAGAAATCACTGATTTGATATTCTCGCTTGTAGTTGGCGCTGCGACTAGTCCTTGAACAGCAGATTTGCAGGATCGTGCAAGAAGCTTGCAGGATTGCGCTACCACCCGATTGTATGGACAGCGCATGCTTTATTTTCCCCGAAATCTCAGGTGGAGAGACACGATGAAAACACTTGAAGGCAAAATTGCGCTGGTGACGGGCGCTTCGAAAGGCATTGGTGCCGCCATCGCCATGACTTTCGCGGCGGCCGGTGCTCGGGTGGTGGTGAATTATCTTCAGGACGAAGTGGGTGCGGCGGATGTGGTGACCGACATTCAGGCGCTGGGTAGCGACGCCATCGCCGTACAGGCTGATATTTCACGCGAGGCCGATGTGCAGCGCTTGTTCGCTAGCAGCATTGAGCAGTTTGGCGCACCCGATATTGTGGTGAATAACGCCGGCATTTTTCACCACGGTGACTTTGCCGGGCTTAGCCTCAGCGAGATGCAGCAGCAGCTGAATGTGAATCTGCTGGGCACCTTGCTGGTGTGTCAGCAGGCGGCAAAACATTTCCCCGCACGCGGCGGTTCCATCATCAACCTTAGCGCTTTAAATAGCCAACGCAGCACGCCCGGCTCGGTGCTTTGGGCAGCAACCAAAGGCGCGATCGATACCTTAACGCAGGGCCTCGCACGCGAGCTTGGGCCACGTAATATTCGCGTCAATGCGTTAGCACCCGGCATTATTTTGACCGAAGGTTTGCTGGCGGCGAAGAAGATGCACCCGGAGTTGAAAGCACAGCTGATAGCGGCAACGCCGCTCGGACGCTTTGGCTTGCCGGAAGATGTGGCGCAGGTGGCGCTGTTTCTGGCGTCAGAAGAGTCAGCTTACGTTAGCGGTGAACGCGTGCTGATTGCTGGTGGCGTGTAAAATTTACCTTCCACGCGCATAAAAAAAGGGACGCGTTAGCGTCCCTTTTTACTTTTCGCGTTTATCGCTTATGCGTCACGACGACGTGGTGCAGCAGCGCCTTCTGGACGCGGGCCACGACCACCTTCACGGCTGAAGCGTCCGCCTTCACGGCCACCTTCACGACGTTCGGAGAAGCGACGTGGAGCGCCTTCGCCACGTGGAGCACCATCACCGCGCGGTGCGCCATTGCCACGACGTTCGCCGCCAGCAGATGGACGACGTTCGCTACGCTCGTGCACTGGCGCATCACCCATCAGCTGCATATTCATCGGTTTGTTCAGAATACGCGTACGAGTAAAGTGCTGCAGCACTTCGCCCGGCATGCCTTTCGGCAGCTCGATGGTTGAGTGAGTACCAAACAGCTTGATGTTACCGATGTAACGGCTGCTGATGTCGCCTTCGTTAGCGATCGCGCCAACGATGTGACGAACTTCAACACCATCATCACGGCCCACTTCAATGCGATACAGCTGCATTTCGCCAACGTCACGACGTTCACGACGTGGACGATCGCCATCGCGGCTGTCACGGCTTTCGCGTGGACCACGAGAATCACGTGAATCACGACGCTCACCACGGTCAGGACGATCGCTGAACTCGCGACGTGCTGGACGCGGTGCTTCTGGTGGCAGAATCAGTGGACGTTCGCCCTGAGCCATTTTCAGCAGTGCTGCGGCCAGCGTTTCGATATCCAGATCTTCGCCCGGCTGCATTTTGCTCAGCAGTGCGCGGTACTGATCCAGATCGCTGCTTTCCAGCTGCTGCTGTACTTTCGCCGCGAACTTAGCCAGACGACGCTCACCCAGCAGTTCTGCGTTTGGCAGCTCAACTTCTGGAATGGTCAGCTTCATGGTGCGTTCGATGTTGCGCAGCAGACGACGCTCGCGGTTCTCAACGAACAGCAACGCACGACCTGCACGACCAGCACGGCCGGTACGACCGATACGGTGAACGTAAGACTCTGCATCCATTGGGATATCAAAGTTTACGACCAGACTGATACGCTCAACGTCCAGACCACGTGCTGCAACGTCGGTCGCGATCAGGATGTCGAGACGACCATCTTTCAAACGCTCCAGCGTCTGCTCACGCAGTGCCTGGTTCATGTCGCCGTTCAGTGCTGCGCTGTTATAACCGCTGCGCTCCAGCGCTTCGGCCACTTCCAGCGTGGCATTTTTGGTACGCACGAAGATGATGGCTGCATCGAAATCTTCCGCTTCCAGGAAACGAACCAGCGCATCAGTTTTACGGCCGTATGCGGTCCAGTAAGACTGAGAAATGTCCGGGCGCGTAGTCAGGCTTGACTGGATGCGCACTTCCTGTGGATCTTTCATGAAACGCTTGGTAATACGACGAATCGCTTCTGGCATGGTGGCTGAGAACAGCGCGGTCTGATGACCGTCTGGAATCTGCGCCATAATGGTTTCAACGTCTTCGATGAAGCCCATACGCAGCATTTCATCCGCTTCGTCCAGCACCAGACCGCGCAGGTTAGACAGATCTAACGTGCCACGCTTCAGGTGATCCAGCAGACGACCAGGGGTACCCACAACAACTTGTGGTCCCTGACGCAGTGCGCGCAGCTGTACGTCATAACGTTGGCCGCCGTACAGAGCTACCACGTTAATGCCACGCATGTGTTTAGAGAATTCTGTGACGGCTTCAGCAACCTGTACCGCCAATTCGCGGGTAGGTGCCAGCACCAAAATTTGCGGTGCTTTAACAGTAGCATCAATGTTGTTTAGCAGCGGCAGTGAGAATGCCGCAGTTTTACCACTACCGGTCTGCGCCATACCCAACACGTCACG
Organism: Pantoea endophytica; assembly: GCF_002858935.1. GTDB lineage: Bacteria > Pseudomonadota > Gammaproteobacteria > Enterobacterales > Enterobacteriaceae > Pantoea > Pantoea leporis. Next base: position 306,067 of record NZ_PJRT01000009.1, read on the forward strand.
GCCAGCCAGCAGATGAGGAATACACTCAGCCTGGATTGGAGAAGGCTTTACGTAGCCCATACCGTTCAGTGATTCGAGGATGTCGGCGTTCAGGCCAAGGTCAGCAAAAGTGGTTTGAATATCAGTCATGTAGTACACGTGCCTCTTAGATTGCGGCGGCCAGTCTACATAACTCGTCGTGAAAACTTTCAGTCATTTTCATCAAAAAGTGTGAACCGGCTCAAATTAGAAGTTTTGACGAACAGAAAAGCCCTCATCTCTGAAGATGATGACTTTACAGGTATTCAGGCAATAAAAGTTCGTCAGCTATTGCTGGTCAGATTCTGATAAATCGTCTTGTGTCTGGCCGAGTTGCGCCAGTTCCAACAATGCGTATCGGTGCTCAACAAAGTTATTTACGTTGTTGGCCACCGCCAGTTTGAACAACGCTTTCGCGTCGTCCTTCTCCCCCAGACTTAGGTAATACTTACCTAAATAGAAGTTGGTTTCACTGAGATGTTCAGCGAGCGAGGTGTTATCCGTTGCGTCCGCCTTGAGACGTTCCATCAGCGTTTTTTCACTGATGTCGCCAAGGTAGAACTCGACAATATTCCATCCCCATTGATCGCGAACCGCTTTGTCATGACGCTGTCTCAGCGTAACTTTTGCCTTGTCGGCATCCATATCGCTTTCAACGAGATAGAGCCAAAGGCTGCGGAATGGATCGTTAGGATCGTCTTGATAAAACGCCAGCAGATCATCTTGCGCTAACTTGTATCGACCGCCGTAATAGAGGGCGATACCACGGTTTAAATGCGCATAGTTGTAAGTTGGATCAAGCTCAAGTACAGAATCAAACGCTTCATAGGCAGCATCAAAGTTGCCTGCCTGCGTTAAGTATATACCGAGATAGTTAAATACCTCAGGCATATCTGGTCTTATAGACAGCGCTTGCGAAAAATCGTTCCGCGCTAATGCCCTCAGACCCAAACTATCATACAACACTCCGCGCTCATATAATAGCTGTGCGCGTTCATCATCGGTCAGGGCACGACTGGCAAGAATTTGTTCCATTCGCGCCAGGATCACCTCTTGCTGCAGTGTGGGCTGCAAAGGTACTGCCAGAACTTCGTTCTTACGCCAATTGGAGTTGCTGCATCCTGCCAGCGTGATAGCTGTCGCAACAAAACACCAGCGCAAAAAAGGCTTCATTTCCCACTCCCGAATACAAACATTGGGACAACCATCCTGTCATCCTCCTGCTGTGCACAAGGATTCCCGCCCTCGCGATGATCTAAACACCTCTCCCCGCAAAGCAGGGAGAGGTAAATCGGTAAACGCTTACTCGGCGTCAGATGCATCAGATGCAGCGGTAGCAACTTCTTCCGCTGGTTTCTGCTCTGTCGCTTCTTTGATGCTCAGGCGTACACGGCCCTGACGGTCCACTTCCATGACTTTTACTGGAACTTCCTGGCCCATCTGCAGGTAATCGGTCACTTTCTCTACGCGCTTATCGGCGATCTGAGAGATGTGCACCAAACCTTCTTTACCGCCGCCGATTGCCACGAAGGCACCGAAATCAACGATACGTGTCACTTTACCAGAGTAAACGCGGCCAACTTCGATCTCAGCAGTGATCTCTTCGATACGACGAATGGCTTCTTTGGCTTTCAGGCCATCAGTAGCAGCAATCTTCACGGTACCGTCATCTTCGATTTCGATGGTGGTGCCGGTTTCTTCGGTCAGCGCACGGATCACTGAGCCGCCTTTACCGATGACATCTTTGATCTTGTCTGAACTGATTTTGATGGTGTAAATGCGCGGCGCGAACTCAGAAATTTCCTGACGCGGCGTGCTGATTGCCTGTTCCATCACGCTCAGAATGTGCAGACGCGCACCCTTCGCTTGGTTCAGAGCAACCTGCATGATTTCGCGGGTGATGCCTTCGATTTTGATATCCATCTGCAGCGCAGTGATACCATCGCGGCTACCCGCTACTTTAAAGTCCATATCGCCGAGGTGATCTTCGTCACCCAGGATGTCAGACAGAACCACAAAGTTGTCGGCTTCTTTAACCAGACCCATCGCAATACCGGCTACGGCAGCTTTGATCGGTACGCCAGCGTCCATCAGTGCCAGAGATGCACCGCACACGGAAGCCATCGAAGAAGAACCGTTAGATTCTGTGATCTCTGAAACCACACGCACGGTGTAGGGGAAATCAGCTTGCTTAGGCATTACTGCCAGCACGCCGCGCTTCGCCAGACGACCGTGACCAATTTCACGACGCTTCGGTGAGCCAACCATACCGGTTTCGCCCACGCAGTATGGAGGGAAGTTGTAGTGGAACAGGAAGCTATCGGTACGCTCGCCCATTAACTCATCCAGATTCTGCGCATCACGTGCGGTACCCAGCGTTGCGGTAACCAACGCCTGCGTTTCACCACGTGTAAACAGTGAAGATCCGTGCGTGCGTGGCAGTACGCCAGTGCGCACATCCAGGCCACGAATCATATCTTTCTCACGGCCATCGATACGCGGTTCGCCACGGATGATGCGGCTTCGAACAACACTCTTCTCGAGATCGTGCACGATGTCAGCGATATCGCCAGCATCAAGCGTTTCATCTTCAGCCTGCAGTGCAGCAATGGTCGCGTCTTTCACTGCGCCAACCTGAGTGTAACGCTCTTGCTTATCAGTGATGCGGTAAGCGTCGCTGATGCCCGCTTCTGCCAGTGCAGTAACGCGTGCGATCAGTGCATCGTTAGTTGGCAGTGGCTGCCAATCCCAACGTGGTTTACCCGCTTCGGCAACCAGCGCATTGATGTTTTCGATAACGATCTGCTGTTGGTCGTGGCCGTATACCACAGCGCCCAGCATCTGTTCTTCGGTCAGGATGTCAGCTTCTGATTCCACCATCAGCACCGCGTTCTGGGTACCGGCAACAACCAGGTTCAGACGTGATTCGTTGATTTCATCAGCAGTTGGGTTCAGCACGTACTGATCGTTGATATAACCCACGCGCGCTGCGCCGATTGGGCCATTGAACGGCAGACCTGACAGAGCCAGCGCAGCAGAGGCGCCGATCATCGCAACGATGTCAGGGTTAACCTGTGGGTTAACAGAAACAACGGTTGCAATAACCTGCACTTCGTTAATGAAGCCTTCCGGGAACAGCGGACGAACTGGACGGTCAATCAGGCGTGAGATCAGGGTTTCGCCTTCGCTTGGACGGCCTTCACGACGGAAGAAGCTACCCGGGATACGACCAGCAGCGTAAGTACGCTCCTGATAGTTAACCGTCAGCGGGAAGAAATCCTGACCTGGTTTAGTTTTTTTCTGGCCAACAACGGTAACGAATACAGCAGTGTCATCCATGCTCACCATTACTGCAGCGGTAGCCTGGCGCGCCATCATGCCGGTTTCCAGCGTGACGGTATGCTGACCATATTGGAATTTGCGTACGATCGGGTTCAGCAAAATTTAAGTCCTTAAATTCAGAGGCGCAGCCCATTCTGGCGCGCCGGGGATTACCGATCTTCAGTTGCATCCTCGCGACTAATGACAACCTTAACCGCCCATGCGGTAAAGCCTCTCATTAGCCGCGCGAACCTCTGCAAGCAAAGATCACTCTCTGCAACAATACATGAGTTTGGTCCGGATTGCTGCGGATTGCTCGAAAAAAGGGGCCATAAAGGCCCCCTTTTCGCGAAACTCGCACAAATCTGATCGTCAGATGCGTTTTTTTGCATGGTGCATGCGCTACATCCTTGATCAGATTCTTCAGACTTAGCGACGCAGACCCAGGCTTTCGATCAGACCGGTGTAGCGAGCAACGTCTTTACGCTTCAGGTAGTCCAGCAGCTTACGACGCTGGGATACCATGCGCAGCAGACCGCGACGGCTGTGGTGATCTTTCTTGTGCTCAGAGAAGTGACCCTGCAGGTGGTTAATCTGAGCAGTCAGCAGAGCAACCTGAACTTCAGTTGAACCGCTGTCGTTGGTACCACGACCGTATTTAGCAACGATCTCTGCTTTAGCTTCTACGCTTAGAGACATAATAAACTCCGTTGGATAATGAATGTATGGGTGCCGATCTCTAATTCAGCAGCCCGCTTTTAAAGCCGCGCCATTCTACTCTTCGCCTGATAGCAACGCAAATGCGCCGTTAGGTCAAATGCGAGAGGCTTGATTACGCAGGAAATTCTACCACCAGACGACGCGGCGCCACGCGTCCATCGTCGGCGATTTCGGCCATACCAATGAATTTTTGCTCATCACCTTCCGTCACGCGCACCAATCCCTGTTCCGGCGCATCCGCCACCTGAACCGGCATACCTTGTTTGAAATAAGCCGCCACCGTAGGCAGCAAATTCACCATCGGGAACTCTTCTGCCGGACTATCCATCGGCAGCAATAACGCATCGAGCGCACTGTAATCCGGCGTTTCCGCCATGTTGACGGTGGCCGCCACTTCCTGCAGCTGCTCCAGCGTCACCATTCTTTCGATCGGATAACGCGCCACCTGCAGACGACGCAGCATGATAACGTGCGCACCGCAGCCAAGCCGTTCACCGAGATCGTCGATGATAGTGCGGATGTAAGTGCCTTTAGAGACGTGAATCTCCAGCTCCAGTTCATCACCTTCCCAGCGAATAAACTGCAGCTCAAACACTTTGATCGGGCGCGCTTCACGCGGCACAGTTATGCCTTCACGTGCGTACTCGTATAGCTTGCGTCCCTGATACTTCAGCGCGGAGAACATGGTCGGCACCTGCATGGTGTCGCCACGAAAATAGTCCAGCGCTGCATTCAGTGCCGCCTGATCAAAAGTAATTGCACGCGTCTCAACAATATTACCGTCGGCATCAGACGTATCGGTGCGTTCACCCAGGCGAGCAATGACGCGATAACGCTTGTCCGAATCGAGCAGATACTGCGAAAACTTGGTGGCTTCGCCGAGGCAAATCGGCAGCATGCCGGTCGCCAGGGGATCGAGGGCGCCGGTGTGGCCCGCTTTGTTCGCGTTGAACAGACGTTTTACTTTCTGCAGCACATCATTAGAAGATGCGCCTTGGTGCTTATCCAGCAGAAACACACCGTGGACGTCGCGACCGCGACGACGAGGACGACTCATTAGTCCTCCTTGTCATCTTCCGCCGGGCTATCGCCACGACGCTCAACATCGCTCTTAATAACGTTGCTGACCAGGTTCGACATGCGCATACCTTCGATCAGCGAGTTGTCGTAGAAGAAGGTTAGCTCCGGCACGATGCGCAGGCGCATCGCTTTACCTACCAGCGTGCGGATATAGCCAGAGGCTTCTTTCAGCGCCTTCAGGCCGTTTTGCACTGCTTCTTCATCTTTATCATTCAAAAAGGTCACAAACACCTTGGCATAGGCAAGATCGCGCGACACTTCGACGCCCGAAACCGTCACCATCATACCGAGACGTGGATCTTTAATTTCGCGCTGCAGGATAATTGCGATCTCTTTCTGCAACTCCTGAGAAACGCGCTGTTGGCGGCCAAATTCTTTTGCCATTATTCTTTCTCCCAAATAATTCGGGAGGCCAGAGGCCTCCCAAATTGCAACACATCAAATGATGATCAATCGATGGTGCGTTTAATTTCAATCACTTCGAACACTTCGATCATATCGCCAACGCGAACGTCGTTATAGTTCTTCACGCCAATACCACATTCCATGCCGTTACGAACTTCGTTAACGTCATCTTTGAAGCGACGCAGTGATTCCAGTTCGCCTTCATAGATAACCACGTTGTCACGCAGTACACGGATTGGGTTGTGACGTTTGATGATACCTTCAGTGACCATACAGCCCGCGATGGCACCAAACTTCGGTGATTTGAACACGTCACGTACCGCAGCCAGACCGATAATCTGCTGTTTGAACTCTGGAGCCAGCATACCGCTCATCGCAGCTTTCACTTCGTCGATCAGATTATAGATGACGGAGTAATAACGCAGGTCAACGTTTTCAGCGTCAATCACGCGGCGAGCAGATGCATCAGCACGCACGTTGAAGCCGAGAATGATGGCGTTGGATGCTGCAGCCAGCGTGGCGTCGGTTTCGGTGATACCACCCACGCCTGAACCGATAATGCGTACTTTCACTTCGTCGGTAGAGAGTTTGAGCAGCGAATCAGAGATGGCTTCAACAGAACCCTGTACGTCAGATTTCAGCACGATGTTCAGCTCAGACACTTCGCCTTCAGTCATGTTGGCGAACATGTTCTCCAACTTAGACTTCTGCTGACGCGCCAGCTTAACTTCGCGGAATTTGCCCTGACGATACAGTGCAACTTCACGCGCTTTCTTCTCATCACGTACTACAGTCGCTTCATCACCCGCAGCCGGCACACCGGACAGACCGAGGATTTCGACTGGAATGGATGGACCCGCTTCCAGTACTTCACGACCCAGTTCGTCACGCATCGCACGTACACGGCCATATTCGAAGCCGCACAGTACGATATCGCCTTTATTCAGCGTTCCTTCACGTACCAGCACGGTAGCAACCGGGCCACGACCTTTGTCGAGGAACGATTCAATCACTACGCCGCTGGCCATACCTTCACGGATAGCAGACAGTTCCAGAACTTCAGCTTGCAGCAGAATCGCATTCAGCAGGTCGTCGATACCGGTACCGGCTTTCGCAGAGACGTTAACGAACATGTTCTCACCGCCCCACTCTTCCGGAAGAATTCCGTATTGGGTCAGTTCGTTCTTAACGCGGTCTGGATCAGCATCTGGCTTATCAATTTTGTTAACCGCAACAACCACTGGCACACCGGCTGCTTTCGCATGCTGGATAGCTTCAACGGTCTGAGGCATCACGCCATCGTCAGCAGCCACAACCAGGATAACGATATCCGTGGCCTGCGCACCACGAGCACGCATTGCGGTAAACGCGGCGTGTCCAGGGGTATCGAGGAAGGTGATCATACCGTTGTCAGTTTCAACGTGGTAAGCACCAATATGCTGGGTAATACCGCCCGCTTCGCCTGATGCCACTTTCGTTGAACGAATGTAGTCAAGCAGCGAGGTTTTACCGTGGTCAACATGACCCATGATGGTGACGACTGGCGCACGGCTTTCCTGCGCAGCATCGGTGTCACGATCGTCCATTACCGCTTCTTCCAGCTCATTCTCACGGCGCAGGATCACTTTGTGACCCATCTCTTCCGCAACCATCTGAGCGGTTTCTTGATCGATAACCTGGTTGATGGTCGCCATGGCGCCCATCTTCATCATCGCTTTAACGACCAGAGAACCTTTGATCGCCATTTTGTTAGCCAGTTCAGCAACGGTGATGGTTTCACCGATTACAACATCGCGGTTAACCGCCTGAGCTGGCTTGTTAAAGCCCTGCTGCAGGGTGCTTGGCTTACGATGCTTACCGCCTTTGCCGCCACGCACCTGAGCACGCGCTTCTTCGCGATCGGTTTTAGCTTCAGAGTGCTTGTTGCCTTTCTTAACCGGACGAGCCGCTTTGGTGGTGCGGGCACGTGCACGGCCAGCTTCTACCTGGCGATCGTTCTCGTCTTCTGCCTGGCGGGCGTGAGTAGAGGTAGTGACGTGATAATCGCCTTTATCCTCTTCTTCAGGTTTTGCCCATTCAGCGCCTTTCTCTTCAGCCAGGCGGCGGGCTTCTTCAGCCACGCGGCGCGCATCTTCTTCCAGCTTACGGCGTGCTTCTTCTTCTGCTTTACGTTTCAGTTCGGCAGCTTCTGCTTCACGACGGGCTTTATCAGATTGCGCAGCCTTGGCTACTACATCGGTAGGTTGATTAGTCAATTTCTCTTTTTCCGCTGCTTCACGTTTAGCCTTGTCAGCGGCTTCGCGCTTGGCTTTGTCTTCGGCTTCACGTTGCGCTTTCTGTTCAGCTTCGCGACGGGCTTGTTCTTCCGCCTCGCGACGCGCCTGCTCTTCCGCTTCACGCTGCGCCTCGGCTTCCGCTTCTGCCTGAGCTTGCTCAGACTCTGCATCGCCTTTCACGTATGTGCGCTTTTTGCGGACTTCGATTTGTACCGACTTACTTTTACCCCCGGTGACGGGAATATTCAAGGTGCTGCGCGTCTTGCGCTGCAAAGTCAGCTTGCTTGAACCGGTCTGACCGTGCTCACGATTCAGGTGAGACAGTAAGGTTTCTTTCTCTTGCTGGGATACCGCATCGTTTTCAGACTTACGAATCCCTGCATCAGCAAATTGCTGTACCAGGCGATCGACCGGGGTCTGAATTTCGGCGGCCAGCGATTTTACGGTTACATCTGTCATGCTGTTCCTTCCTGTTATTACGCGTCATCGCCGAACCAGCAGATATTACGTGCAGCCATAATCAGCGCACCGGCTTTCTCGTCATCCAGCCCTTCAATATCTGTCAGATCGTCAACACCTTGCTCAGCGAGATCTTCCAGCGTGCAAACGCCTTTCGACGCCAGGCGATACGCCAGCGCACGATCCAAGCCCTCAAGATTCAGAAGATCCTCAGCGGGCTCCTGATTACCAAGGCTCTCTTCTTTCGCTAATGCCAGGGTGGTTAACGCATTTTTTGCTCGTTCACGCAGGGCTTCAATGGTCTCTTCATCGAGGCCGTCGATTTCCAGCAGCTCGTTGATTGGCACATAAGCCAATTCTTCCAGCGAAGAGAAGCCCTCTTCCACCAGAATGGTGGCGAACTCTTCGTCGATGTCGAGATGTTTGGTGAACATATCGATCGCTGCATGGGCTTCAGCTTGGTGCTTAGCCTGCAGATCATCGACGGTCATCACGTTTAGTTCCCAACCGCTCAGTTGGGAAGCCAGACGCACGTTTTGGCCGTTACGGCCGATCGCCTGAGCCAGATTGCCGGCTTCAACAGCGATATCCATGGTGTGATTATCTTCATCCACCACAATTGACGCCACATCGGCTGGCGCCATAGCGTTGATAACGAACTGCGCCGGGTTGTCGTCCCACAGCACAATGTCGATACGCTCGCCACCCAGCTCGCTCGAAACCGCCTGGACACGCGCACCGCGCATACCGACGCAAGCGCCCACTGGATCAATACGTTTATCGTTGGTCTTCACCGCGATTTTGGCGCGTGAACCCGGATCGCGCGCTGCCGCTTTGATCTCGATAACTTCTTCGCCAATTTCTGGCACCTCAATGCGGAACAACTCGATCAGCATTTCTGGTTTAGAACGGGTGACGAACAGCTGCGCGCCACGCGCTTCAGGGCGAACGGCATACAGCACACCGCGGATACGGTCACCTGGACGGAAGTTTTCACGCGGCAGCATGTCTTCACGCAAAATCACCGCTTCAGCATTGCTGCCGAGGTCCAGTGAAATGTTGTCACGGTTCACTTTCTTCACCACGCCGGTGATGATTTCGCCTTCGTGCTGACGGAACTGATCAACCACCATTGCGCGCTCAGCTTCACGTACTTTTTGTACGATAACCTGCTTAGCAGTTTGGGTGGTGATACGGTCGAAGGTGACAGATTCAATCTGATCTTCGACAAATTCGCCCAGATTGAACGCTTCGTCTTCATAACGGGCTGCATCCAGCGTGATCTCGCGAGTCGGCTGCGTGACTTCTTCTACAATCTGCCAGCGACGAAAGGTGTCGAAATCGCCGCTGCGGCGATCGATGCTGACACGCACTTCGATCTCTTGCTCATACTTCTTTTTGGTCGCAGTGGCCAAAGCGCTCTCCAGCGCTTCGAAGATTTTCTCACGCGGCAGGGCTTTTTCGTTAGAAACGGCTTCTACTACAGCTAAGATCTCTTTGTTCATCCTGGTTAGCCTCAATCCGGACTTTTAAAAGTGGGGGACCAGGTTCGCTTTCTGAATGTTGCTCAGCGCGAACACTTCATCGTTACCCTCAACGGTCACCGTGATCATCTCGCCTTCAACAGACTTGATGATACCCTGCCATTTACGGCGGTTTTGTACGGCCATGCGTAGTACCAGGCTCACCTCGTCACCGACAAAACGTGCATAGTGTTCAGCAGTGAAAAGAGGACGTTCGAGACCCGGCGAGGAAACTTCAAGGTTGTAAGCCACGGTAATTGGATCTTCCACATCCATTACTGCGCTAACCTGGTGGCTAACATCGGCGCAATCATCAACATTGATACCCTCTTCACTATCAATATAGATGCGCAGGGTTGATGTGCGACCACGAATAAACTCAATACCGACTAATTCGTAGCCAAGCGCTTCTACTGGAGCAGAGATCAACTCTGTCAATTTTTGCTCTAATGTGGACAAGCCCACCCCCAAGACATAAAAAAAGGGCCTATAGCCCAGTGTTTCGATTTCCTGATAACAAAAAACCCCGAATATTCGGGGCTTTTTGTGACTGGACCCTGTACGCCGCATAGCGGCTTCGGAGCACAATCCAAAAGAATTTTTTTCAAAAATCACTGAGATTGCGTCCGTCGATGCATACAGTATATTTGAAAAAGAACTCTAAGGGAAAGTGGTTGCGGGGGCCGGATTTGAACCGACGACCTTCGGGTTATGAGCCCGACGAGCTACCAGGCTGCTCCACCCCGCGTCCGAAAACGTGGCGAATAATACGCCGACCTTGCAAAAAATGCAAGTTAAACTGAGATTTGGTACCGAGGACGGGACTTGAACCCGTAAGCCCTTTCGAGCACTACCACCTCAAGGTAGCGTGTCTACCAATTTCACCACCTCGGTACATCACTAGACTGCGACGTTGTTTTATCGCACTACAGCGTTGACGATCTTAATGCGGGATATCATTGCCCGGTGTTGCCGGTTTAGCTGGCTGAGTCTGCTGTTCAGACTGCGCCGGCGCAGTGAGGTTATCCCACTCGCTACCTTTGGCTGTTTTATTACTGTTCAGGTTACCCAGAACCAGGCTGATGATGAAGAACAGCGTAGCCAGTACCGCGGTCATACGAGTCATAAAGTTGCCAGACCCATTTGAACCAAACAGCGTACCAGAAGCGCCTGCACCGAATGAGGCTCCCATATCAGCGCCTTTGCCTTGCTGCAGCATGATCAAACCCACGAGGCCAATCGCTACAATAAGGAAAACAACTAACAGAGCTTCGTACATAATCAACCTGTTTCCTTGCGCGTATCTGCACAGTTAAAGCTTCAACCAATATCGATGGGGAGTCTCGTCATCACCCATCAGAAGCGGGTGTGAATACTAACCAAAGGCACATACCTCTGCAAGTGCAATTTTCACCATCGCTTTCGATTGCGGAAAAAAGCACCATCCCGGTGATTTTGCAGGCGGAAAGTTTAAAAACTCCCCGCCTGAAAACTTACACCGCTTTTACTGCATCCGCGATTTTATGCGCCAGCGCACTGACCTGCGCCTCATCTTCACCTTCCACCATCACACGAATCAGGGGTTCAGTGCCGGATTTGCGCAGCAACACACGACCGCGTCCCGCCAGCGTTTTTTCAGCTTCCGCAGTGACAGCTTTCACGCTTTCGCTTTCCAGCGGATCGTGCTCGCCAGCGAAGCGCACATTGACCAAAATCTGTGGCAGCATTTTCATGCCGCTGCACAGGTCATGTAGCGTCATATGGTTACGTACGATTGCAGTAAGCACTTGCAAACTTGCCACGATGCCGTCGCCGGTAGTGGTTTTGTCCAGCAGAATGACGTGACCGGAGTTTTCCGCTCCTAGACGCCAGCCCTTCTCCTGCATTTTTTCCAGCACATAGCGGTCGCCCACTTTCGCACGGGTAAACGGAATACCCAGCTGTTTCAGCGCCAGTTCCAGACCCATGTTGCTCATTAACGTGCCCACCACGCCACCGCGCAGCTGGCCCTGACGCAGCCCTTCACGCGCAATGATGTAGAGAATTTGATCGCCATCGACTTTGTGACCTAAATGGTCAACCATCATGATGCGGTCGCCATCACCGTCGTACGCCAGTCCGAGATCGGCCTTCTCTTCCAATACGCGATGCTGCAGCAAACGCAAATCGGTCGCACCGCAATCTTTGTTGATGTTCATGCCATCCGGCTGCACGCCGATAGCAATCACATTCGCACCCAGCTCGCGCAGCACGTTAGGCGCAATGTGATACGTCGCGCCATTCGCGCAATCAACCACAATCTTCAGCCCATTCAGGCTCAGCTCGCTTGGGAAAGTCCCTTTGCAGAACTCGATGTAACGACCAGCAGCATCGACAATGCGACTGGCGCGGCCCAGTTCAGCCGACTCCACGCAGGTGATCGGCTTTTCCATCTCCAGTTCGATGGCTTCTTCAACTTCGTCCGGCAGCTTGGTACCTTCAGCCGAGAAGAATTTAATGCCATTGTCGTCAAAGGGATTGTGAGAAGCTGAAATCACAATGCCCGCTTCCGCGCGGAAAGTACGGGTCAGATATGCAATTGCAGGGGTCGGCATCGGGCCGGTGAAAGCCGCCGACAATCCCGCCGCCGCCAGACCCGCTTCCAGTGCCGATTCCAGCATATAGCCTGAAATACGCGTATCTTTACCAATCAATACTTTGCGTGACCCCTGGCGCGCCAGCACCTTACCGGCCGCCCAGCCCAATTTGAGGACAAAATCAGGGGTAATCGGTGCTTCACCGACTTTGCCGCGAATCCCATCTGTACCGAAATATTTACGATTACTCATGCTTTATCCTTTTGCTCTCCGTGTCGCTTCGACGACGCGCATCGCTTCGACAGTCTCTTTCACATCATGTACGCGAATAATTTGCGCCCCTTGCATGGCGGCAATCACCGCACAGCTGAGGCTTCCGGTCAGACGCTGGGCCGGACCGACATTTAGCAACTGCCCAACCATCGACTTGCGTGACATTCCTACCAACAGCGGTAAGCCGTAGTGGTGGAAATGGCTGAGGTTGGCCAGCAGTTCATAGTTGTGGCTGAGATTCTTACCGAAACCGAAGCCAGGATCGAGCATCAGATTATCTTTTTTGATGCCGGCGGCTTCACATCGCGCAATCTGTGCAGCGAAGTAAGCGTCCACTTCGCTCACGATGTGGCTATATTCCGGTGCCTGCTGCATGGTGCGCGGTTCTCCTTGCATATGCATCAGACACACCGGCAAGCCTGTTTCTGCCGCCGCCGCCAGCGCGCCCGGTTCGGACAAAGAACGAATGTCATTGATAATGTGAGCACCCACTCGCGCCGCTTCACGGATCACTTCTGGCTTGGAAGTATCGACCGAAATCCACACCTCAAAACGCTGCGCGATGGCTTCCACCACCGGAATAACGCGTGCCAGCTCCTCTTCCACGCTAACTTCATCAGCGCCCGGACGCGTTGATTCACCGCCCACATCAATAATGGTGGCACCGGCATTCACCATTTCATTGGTGTGCGTCAGCGCATCGACCAGCGTGTTGTGACTTCCACCATCAGAGAAAGAGTCCGGCGTGACATTCAAAATACCCATCACATGGGGAAAAGAGAGATCGAGATGGGAATCACGGGCGAACAACTTCATGGCGAGAATCTCCTTGAGGAATCACTGAATCGCGGAATGTAAAAAACCCCGGACTGGCCGGGGTTTGCATTGTAACAAGTATTGCGGGAGGGAGAACTGGCGGTGAGCAACGCATCCCGCCAGAATGCCATCACATGATCTTGTCTGAACCCGGCGTTTTCGGGTCATCAACAGGACGTGGAGCCTGCGTAGAGTCGCCGTTACCCACAGCAACTTTCGCCTCTTCCCAACCTGCTGGTGGACGCACTTCGCGACGTGCCATCAGATCGCTGATCTGCGGTGCATCGATGGTCTCATACTTCATCAGCGCGTCTTTCATCGCGTGAAGGATGTCCATGTTTTCATTCAGAATACGGCGTGCACGCTGGTAGTTGGTATCGATAAGGTGTTTAACTTCCTGATCGATAATGCGCGCCGTTTCATCTGACATGTGTTTTGCTTTCGCCACTGAGCGACCGAGGAATACTTCGCCCTCTTCTTCAGCGTAAAGCAATGGACCCAGCTTCTCAGAGAAGCCCCACTGCGTAACCATGTTGCGTGCTACGCTGGTCGCCATTTTGATGTCAGATGAAGCACCGGTAGAAACATAGTCCGGACCATAAATGATCTCTTCCGCCAGACGTCCGCCGTAAGCCACAGAAATACGGCTTTCCAGCTTCTGACGGTTGGCGCTGATCTCATCGCCTACTGGCAAGAAGAAAGCCACACCCAGAGCACGACCACGCGGAATGATGGTGACCTTGTGCACCGGATCGTAACCCGGAACCAGCGTACCCACGATCGCGTGACCCGCTTCATGATAAGCCGTCGATTCTTTCTGCTCTTCGGTCATCACCATGGAGCGACGTTCCGCACCCATCATGATTTTGTCTTTGGCTTTTTCAAACTCAACCATCGAAACAACACGCTTGTTGCCGCGAGCAGCAAACAGCGCAGCTTCGTTGACCAGGTTAGCCAAATCCGCACCGGAGAAACCAGGCGTACCACGTGCGATAACTGATGGATCCATATCGGTTGCCAGCGGCACACGACGCATATGGACTTTGAGAATCTGCTCACGACCACGCACGTCTGGCAGACCCACCACAACCTGACGGTCGAAGCGGCCTGGACGCAGCAGCGCCGGGTCAAGTACGTCTGGACGGTTAGTTGCCGCGATAACGATGATGCCTTCATTACCTTCAAAGCCATCCATCTCAACCAGCATCTGATTCAGCGTTTGTTCACGTTCATCGTGACCACCGCCTAAACCGGCGCCACGCTGACGGCCAACCGCATCGATTTCATCGATAAAGATGATGCACGGTGCCGCTTTCTTCGCTTGTTCGAACATGTCACGCACACGAGATGCACCGACACCGACAAACATTTCCACGAAGTCAGAACCGGAAATGGTAAAGAACGGGACTTTGGCTTCACCAGCAATCGCTTTCGCCAGTAACGTTTTACCGGTACCCGGAGGGCCGACCATCAGAACGCCTTTCGGAATTTTACCGCCCAGCTTCTGGAAACGGCTCGGCTCACGCAGATACTCAACCAGCTCACCAACTTCTTCTTTGGCCTCATCACAACCGGCCACGTCAGCAAAAGTGGTTTTGATCTGATCTTCGGTCAGCATGCGGGCTTTGCTCTTGCCGAAGGACATCGCGCCCTTGCCGCCGCCGCCCTGCATCTGACGCATAAAGAAGATCCACACGCCAATTAGCAGCAGCATTGGGAACCATGAGATGAAGATGGAAGCCAGCAGGCTTGGTTCTTCAGGCGGTTCGCCAACGACTTTGACGTTTTTGGTCAACAGGTTATCGAGTAACTTAGGATCGTTGACGGGGATATAGGTGGTGTATTTATTGCTGTCTTTTTTGACAACGTTAATCTCACGCCCGTTAATTCGTGCCTCGCGGACCTGATCTTGGTTCACTTCCGATAGGAAAGTTGAATAATCAACCCTACGGCCATTCGACTCGCTGGGCCCAAAGCTCTGGAATACAGACATCAGCACGACCGCGATGACTAACCAGAGAATCAGGTTTTTCGCCATGTCACTCAAGGGATTAACCTCATATTACAACGATGTTAACAGACAGCGTAGGGTACTATAGATCCTTCATACCTGGAATCGCAGTGCGGATGATTTTGCTTGTTTACCCTGAAACTCAGAATTACACATCAGAGTAAACGCATTGGTCGTCTTGCTTTGATTCCGGCAATTCGGGCTAAAGTTTGCGCCCCGTCGCCACAATGTACACTTCGCGCGAACGTAATCGCGAAGCGTCCGGCTTACGAATTTTTACTTTCGTAAACAGGGAGCGAATTTCCCGCAGGTATTCATCGAAGCCATCTCCCTGAAACACTTTCACGACAAAACTGCCGCCTGGGGCCAGGATATCCCGACACATTTCCAGCGCCAATTCTACCAAATACATCGAACGTGGAATATCAACCGCAGGTGTACCGCTCATGTTGGGTGCCATATCAGACATCACCACCTGCACCTTTTGGTCGCCAACGCGCTCCAGTAAGGCGTTAAGTACCGCCTCATCACGAAAGTCGCCCTGCAAAAAATCAACGCCGACAATCGGATCCATTGGTAACAGATCGCAGGCGATGATACGACCACTTGATCCGATAAGCTGAACCACATATTGCGACCAGCCGCCGGGTGCCGCACCGAGATCAACAACCGTCATCCCGGGTTTGAAAATCTTGTCACCCTGCTGAATTTCTTCAAGTTTAAACCAGGCACGCGAACGTAACCCTTTTTTCTGTGCCTGCAGCACATATTTATCGCTAAAGTGTTCCTGTAGCCAGCGACTGGAACTGGCCGAACGCTTTTTACCCGTCATAATTTTTCCAATTAAATCGTCATCGTAGCGATAAATCAGCACGCAATGGTCGCGTTGATTTGGCGATATACCCGAGATGGCGGTAGAATGAACCGTTTTCAATCCCTGAGTAAGCAAAAAATACGATGAATCTGAGTACCAAACAAAAACAGCACCTGAAAGGCCTTGCCCATCCGCTTAAGCCGGTTGTCATGCTGGGCGGAAATGGCCTGACCGAAGGCGTGCTTGCCGAAATCGAACTGGCGCTCGAGCATCACGAATTGATCAAGGTAAAAATTGCCTCGGAAGATCGTGAAACTAAGCAGCTGATCGTGGACGCTATCGTGCGTGAAACTAAAGCAGGCAACGTACAGGTAATCGGCAACACGCTGGTGCTGTATCGCCCTGCCAAAGAGCGTAAAATTACTCTTCCGCGTTAATCATGCCTTTAAAGGCGGCGACGGGCAAAGAAAGTGCCACGCTCCTGCATGTGATAAAAGGCCGCAATGCGGCCTTTTTCCTTTCTTTACAAAATGCAGCGACATATTGCAAAGCGTAGCAATATCTTAAAGGTATTCCACCTTCAGGACTTCATATTCCACATCCCCGCCTGGGGTTTTCACAATCGCGACATCGTCGGCTGATTTTCCAACCAATCCACGCGCCATCGGCGAATTCACTGAAATCAGGTTCTGCTTGAAGTCAGCTTCATCGTCACCCACGATGCGATAGGTGAACTCTTCTTCCGTATCCACATTGAGGATGGTCACGGTAGCGCCAAAAATTACGCGACCGGTTTTCGGCATGGCAGTCACATCAATGACTTGCGCATTGGAAAGCTTGGCTTCAATCTCCTGAATACGCCCCTCGCAGAAACCCTGTTCTTCGCGAGCCGCATGATATTCGGCATTCTCTTTCAAATCGCCGTGCTCACGGGCCGTGGCGATGGAGGCGATGATGCGCGGACGCTTCACAGTTTTCAGTTCGTTCAGCTCTTCGCGCAGCTTCTCAGCGCCTTTCAACGTCATCGGAATCTGATTCATTTTGGCTCCTCGTCATCTATCCTGGTTAACGGCGTCATCCTGACCGGTGACAGCAGAAAATAGCTTCTGCAGCGCGTTACCTCTTTTCACAAGCAAAAGAAGCCTGACCCGGAAAGCTTTCCGGGTCAGGTTCGGTTTTGCATTTTGATACGTATTTTACCCCAGAGTTCCCTGTGGGTCATCGTTTACTTTGCACCGTCCGGGGACGTAGTATTGACGCCCTCACCCGTCAGTTACCGCGAGATTATGCGATTTTCACGACTTGTTACCGGATTAACCTGTGCGTTTATGCTGCAGGCACAAGCAGCTCCCGTTGAAGAATACATGCAGTATTTGCCAGACGGCGCAAACCTGGCGCTGATGGTACAAAAAGTGGGCGCATCCACCCCGATAATCGATTATCACGGCAAACAGATGGCGTTACCGGCCAGCACCATGAAAGTGGTGACAGCGCTGGCGGCTTTATTAGAGCTCGGGCCCGATTTTCGTTTCCAGACCAACATGGAAACCAAAGGTGCGGTCAATGATGGCACCCTGAATGGCGATTTAGTGGCACGATTTGGCGGCGATCCTACGCTGAGCCGCCAGGATCTGCGCAACATGGTCACGGCGCTGAAAAAGCAGGGCATCACCCATATTAAGGGCAATCTGGTGATCGACACCTCGGTGTTCGCCAGCCACGATATGGCGCCAGGCTGGCCGTGGAACGATTTGACGCAGTGCTTCAGTGCGCCACCGGCAGCGGCCATCGTCGATAAAAACTGTTTCTCAGTATCGCTGTATAGCGCCAATACGCCGGGCGAAAACGCCTTTGTGCGTATCGCCTCCTATTATCCGGCCCACATGTTCAGTCAGGTGCGCACCATTGGCCGCAACAGCGGTGACGGACAATATTGCGAGCTGGATGTGGTGCCAGGCGAGCTCAATCGTTACACCTTAACCGGCTGCATGCGTCAACGTTCAGAGCCGCTACCGCTGGCCTTTGCCGTGCAGGATGGTGCTGCGTGGGCCGGTGAGATACTTAAAGCCGAGCTGCGCGCCGCCGATATTGATTACAGCGGTCATCTGGTTCGCCAGGCGCAAGTGACGTCGCCGGGTACCGTGTTGGCTTCAACGCAATCAGCGCCGCTGCACACGCTGCTGCACACTATGCTGAAGAAGTCGGACAACATGATTGCCGACACCGTGTTCCGCACCATCGGCCATCATTACTTCAATGTGCCGGGCACCTTCCGCGCGGGTTCAGATGCGGTACGTCGCATTCTGCGCGAAAAAGCCGGGGTCGATCTGGGCAACAGCATTCAGGTTGATGGTTCCGGACTGTCGCGTCATGACCTGATCGCGCCAGAGACCATGATGCAAGTGCTGCAATACATTGCGAAAAATGATTCGACGCTGAATTACATTTCGATGCTGCCGCTGGCCGGTTACGACGGCACGCTGCAATATCGCGGCGGTCTGCATGAAGCAGGCCTGGATGGCAAAGTCTCGGCGAAAACCGGTTCGCTGCAGGGCGTCTATAATCTGGCAGGATTCATCACCACCTCCAGCGGCGCGCGCGTCGCCTTTGTCCAGTTCCTGTCCGGTTACGCGGTACCGCCGGAAAATCAGAAAACGCGCCGCATTCCGCTGGTACGTTTTGA
The DNA here is from genome assembly GCF_002858935.1 of Pantoea endophytica. Lineage (GTDB taxonomy): Bacteria > Pseudomonadota > Gammaproteobacteria > Enterobacterales > Enterobacteriaceae > Pantoea > Pantoea leporis. Next base: position 325,042 of record NZ_PJRT01000009.1, read on the forward strand.
GAGCCGCCTCTATACGGATATCAACAAGAACAACTGATGAAACTGCTAATCGTTGAAGATGATGCGCTGTTGCAATCGGGCCTTGCGCAGGCGTTAAGCTCGCAAGGCTACGCCATCGACTGCGCCAGTACCGCCGCAGAGAGCAACGCGCTGCTGCGTAGCGGTCAGTACAGCCTGATCGTGCTCGATCTCGGCTTGCCGGATCGCGATGGCGCATCACTGCTGCGACAATGGCGACGTGACGGCATTGCGGTGCCGGTACTGATCCTCACGGCGCGCGATGCGCTGGAGGATCGCGTTGATGGTCTGGATGCCGGCGCTGACGATTATCTGGTGAAGCCGTTTGCGTTGGTTGAACTGCAGGCACGCGTGCGGGCGCTGATCCGCCGTTATCAGGGCCACAGCGACAACCTGCTGCAACAGGGCGATCTGACGCTCAATCTCAGTTCACAACAGGTTTTGCTTGAAGATCAGCCGCTGGAGATCACGCCCAAAGAGTTCGCACTGCTCACCCGCTTACTGATGCGCGTGGGGCAAAACGTACACCGCGAAACGCTGCAACAGGATCTCTACAGCTGGAATGACGATCCCGGCTCCAACACTCTCGAAGTTCACATCCACAATTTGCGTCGCAAGCTCGGAAAAGATCGCATCAAAACCGTGCGCGGCGTCGGTTACCGTCTGGAAATCCGCGAATGAACAGCATGCGTCAGCGGTTATTGATTATGCTGGCGCTGATTCTCCTCACCTGTCAGGTGATGAGCGCCATCTGGCTGTGGCATGAAAGCCGCGAGCAGATCAGTTTTTTAGTCAACGAAACGCTCTCTGCGCAGGCGCGTAACGATCGGGTAGAAAACGAGATCCGTGAAGCCATTGCCTCGTTGCTGCTGCCTTCCTTAGTCATGGTCGCCCTCACCTTGCTGCTGTCGTTTTGGGCGATTAACTGGATTATTCGTCCGCTGAAATCGCTGCAGGACAGCCTTGCGCATCGTTCAGCGGATAATCTGACACCGTTGCCGATCTACTCCGAAATGGATGAGATCGTGGCGGTAACCACCTCGATCAACCAACTGTTTTCACGCCTTGATCACACGTTGCAGCAGGAACGCCTGTTCACTGCCGATGCGGCGCACGAGCTGCGCACGCCGCTGGCCGGATTGCGCCTGCATCTCGAGCTGCTCCACCAGCAGAACGTGCCGCAGAGCGAGATGCTAATTGAACGTATCGATCAGTTGATGCACACCGTGGAACAGCTGTTGATGTTATCGCGCGCCGGGCAAGCGCTGGCGGGCGGTCACTATCAGCAGTTGCAGTGGCAACAGGACATCATGCAGCCGCTGGAGCCAGAAATGACCGAGCTGTATCAACAGCGTCAGCAAATCCTGCACTGGCCGCAGAACGACGATGTGCCGCAGCAAGGTGAAGCGGTACTGCTGCGCCTGATGCTGCGCAATCTGCTGGAAAACGCCTCGCGCTACAGCCCGGAAGGCAGCGAAGTCGCGGTGAAGATGCAGCAGGACCAGCAGCAGGTGATCATTGAAGTGTGGGATCAAGGCCCGGGTATTGAAGCCGCCGCCGCGGAAGAACTGACGCAGGCGTTTCGTCGTCGCGATCAGCGTTATGGCGGCAGCGGTTTGGGTTTGAATATCGTGCTGCGCATCGTGCAGATGCATCGCGGCAGGCTGGAGCTGGTGAACCGTGAAGATCGCAGCGGGCTGATTGCCCGCTGCTATTTACCGCATCAACTGATTGGCTAAGCGCCGTTAGAAGTGGGTATTCAGGCTCATAAAGTAAGTACGACCAGATTCGTTGTAGGTATTCGCACCCGCTCCATACAGATAAGAGTTGGTGTTGGCGTTACCGGTGGTTTGCGCATTACCTTCGCGATAGTGACGTTTATCGAACAGGTTATCGATGCCCACCGTGACGCTGGCATACTTGTTGATATCGTAGGTACCGCTCATACCGATAATTGAGTAAGGACTCACTTTATCCGTTGCGCTGCCGGTCGAAAGATTCCCTTTGTAATCATACTTCTTCGGCGTCTGCGTGCCGTACCAGGTCAGCGTGGTTTGCAGCGACAGATCCTGCGTCGCCTGCCAGCTCAGCGTCGAATTCAGCGTGTATTCCGGAATCACCGATAAACGATCGCCGGTCTCTTTGTTCTTACTCTGCAGCATATAGGTGAAGTTGTTATTCCACATCACGCTGTCGGAGAACGGCACGTTGACGGTGCCTTCCAGCCCTTCCACCACCGCTTTCGGTACGTTTTCCCACTTATAAATATCTGTGGTGCCATTGGATGCTTTGCTCACAGGCGAGTAACCGGCTTCGATCTTGTTGCGATAATCGTTGCGGAACCAGGTTAAACCGGCCTGATAACCTTCGTGTTTCCACTCCAGACCAATCTCTTTGTTGATGCTGTTTTCCGCTTTCAGGTCGCTGTTACCCTGCAGATAACAGGCGCCGGTGCTGGCCGCACAACCCTGACCGTTGCTGTACAACAAGTAGTTCGGGTTGGTCTGATACAGGCTCGGCGCTTTATAGGCGCGACCAATCCCCATCTTCAGCGTGAAGTCATCGCCCAAACCTTGTGACAGGTTGAGCGACGGGCTCCAGTTATTGCCAACAATCGAGTGATGATCAAAACGCAGGCTTGGCGTCAGCATGGTGCTGTCGGTCAGCTCCATGTTGTCTTCCGCAAACAGCGAGAAAATCTCTGCCTGGGAATACGGGCTGCGACCGCTGTTATCGATGCCCGGCACCGCACCGTAGCTCGCCGCCTGCGTGTTGGAAGAGCCATCTTTCATGCGCTGCTGGTTCCATTCGGTACCCAGCGTCGCCGTTTGGTTAAACAGCAGCTCAAACGGAATGCTGACTTCGCTATGCAGCAGCACGTCATCCAGCTGAATGGTGTTGAAACCGCTGTTAGAGAAGATGCCTTCGGTGCCGCCGGCCAAACCTTCATTGATGCGCGAGTTGCGGGTTTTCTCGTAGCGCGCGTAGGTATTGGTGCTGACGCCGTTGTCCCATGCGCCGGTCCATTTTAATGAGACGTTCTGGCGATACAGGCGGTTAGTTTCATCACCGTACAGGCTTTTCACCAGCGCGCTGGTGTTGGTGTTCTGCGTATCACCCGCATACAGGTTGCCCTGACGGCTGTAACCGGCCTGCAGCTCCAGCGTCTGCATCGGTGCAAACGCCCAGCTCAGCAAGGCATTGATATCTTTATTAACCGAACCTTCACGACCCGCCGGATAGCTGCCCGCATAGCTGCCGGTGCGCGCCGCCGCATGCCCTTCGTTGATGTCATAGGCATCGGCCTGGGTTTTGGCTAAACCACCGTACAAACGGAAGTTGAAATCATCGCCCAGCGGCCCTTCCAGACTGAAGTTAGTGCGCTTAGTGGCGCCTTCCGCTTTATGTTCCGGCACGTTGTAATAGGTGTTCCAGGAACCGTGCCACTGCTGATCGGTCTGTTTTTTGGTGATGATATTCACCACACCGCCCGCCGCGCCGTTACCGTAACGCACCGCCGCCGGTCCGCGAATCACGTCGATGTGATCGATCATCTCCGGCGGCACCCAGTTGGTGTCGCCACGCGTATCACGCTCGCCACGCCAGCCAAGGCGCACCGAGTTGCGGCTGGTGATCGGCATGCCGTCCACCATGATCAGGGTGTTTTCCGGGCCCATACCGCGAATGTCGATCTGGCGATTGTTGCCGCGCTGGCCGCTGGTGGAGTTGCCGGTCAGGTTAACGCCGGGCATGGTACGGATAATTTCAGACACATCACGCGCAGGCGGATGTTTTTTGATTTCGTCGGCAGTAATGGTTGAGACGCCCGGCGCTTGCAGGTTCTGCTGCTGCGCGGTGACCATCAAGGTGCCGCCGTCCATTGATTGTGCGTCAGTCGTGCTGGCTGAGGTTTTGCTGGAGGAAGTCTCTGCTGCCCAGGCGCCGCTGGAAAGCAGTGAGGCGCTGAGCCCCATTTCAATCAGAATGGCTAACGATAACCGTGAGTAATTTTTCATTTTATACGTTCCTGGATGGCCAGCAAAAAGCCGTTGGATGCTTAACTGGCGAGCCGGTGAGAAGATCCCTGTCCATATCGCGCCCAGTTCCAGACCCTTCAAACCATCCGTAGCGCAACCTTACCGAACGGTAAGCCTCTGGCGGAACAGGCGTGCTCATTTTTGAGCGCAGTCACCCTATTGCAAATGCAAATTATTATCAATAGTATTATTCATCAGGCTTATGTAAATCTCCGCGTAAACACCGACTGGCAGCCCTATGACCTGGCGAAATGATGTAACCGGCAGTGCGGCCTGGTGGCAGGCGCAACAATCCCAAGGCATTCCCCGCATTGAGTTAGCAGACGATGGCCAATGTCAGGTCACCTTCTTCTGGCGTGACCCGCAAGGCGACGAGACGCAATCGTCGACCCAGCGCGTGTGGATTAACATTACCGGCGTGACCGATCACCACCAGCGCCGCCCGCCGCAGTCGTTAATGCGTGTGGCGGGCACCAACGTCTGGTATTGGCAGACCTCGCTGCCCGCCAACTGGCGCGGCAGTTACTGTTTGATGCCCGATGAACAGGCCACGGACTTCACTGGCGTTGCCGACATGTCCACGCTGCGCAACTGGTGGCGCGACAAATTCCCGACGGCGCAGGCCGATCCTTTGAACAGCTTACGTGGCTGGTCCGGTGGTCGCGGCATGGGCGTCTCGCCGCTGCATCTGCCTCACGCGCCCGATCAACAGCTGTGGCAAGCGGTGGATAACGGCACAGCGCCAACCATTGAACTGCAACAGCAACAATGGGATAGCGCGCTATTAGGCAACAGCCGCAAGGTGTGGATTTACACCACCGGCGGAGCCAATCCCGCACAGCGTCCGCTGGCCATCATGCTTGACGGGCAATTCTGGGCGCACAGCATGCCGATTGCCGGACCGCTGCAGCAGCTCACTGATGCCGGTTCTTTGCCGCCAGCGGTGTATCTGTTTATCGACATCATTGACCGCGAACACCGCAGCCGCGAGCTGCCGTGTAACGCGCAGTTTTGGCAAGCCATTCAGCAAGAACTGTTACCGCAAGTTGCACAATCAACGCCTTATCGCCAGCAGGCGGACAGTACCATCGTCGCCGGACAAAGCTTTGGCGGCCTGGCGTCGGTGTTTGCCGCGCTGCACTGGCCGGAAATCTTTGGCAACGCGCTCAGCTTATCGGGCTCCTTCTGGTGGCCGGAACGCGGCAATCCGCACGGCTGGCTGCTGCAGGCGCTGGATAACGGTCTTGCACCGCGTCAACCGCTGCGTTTCTGGCTCGAAGCGGGCAAGCGCGAAGGCTTGATTCTGCAAGCTAATCAACAACTTCAACAGCAGCTTAGCGCTGCCGGCTATCAGGTGAATTACCTGCCGGTGGAAGGTGGCCATGACGCGCTCTGTTGGCGCGGCGGCCTGCTGAATGGCCTGCAAGCGCTGTGGAGCAAACCGGAGCATCCATGTCCGAATCCCTGATGAATAAGCCTATGACCGACCAACAAACCTTGCCGTTAGTCGCGGCACAGCCCGGCATCTGGATTGCCGATCAGCTGTCACCTCACCACAATGCTTACGCGGTGGCGCATTTTGTCGAACTGCGCGGTGAGATTGATAGCGCCCTGTTGGCGCAGGCGATCGTTGCGGGCATGCAGGAAGCCGATACGCTGAATATGGCCTTTGGTGAGGTGGAAGGCGAAGCCTTGCAGTGGCCGCAGCCACACGCCTTTAGCCTGCCGCAGATTGTCGATTTGCGCGCGGAGGCCGATGCACCCGCCAAAGCGCGCGCGCTGATGCGTGACGATATGAATGGCGATCTGCGTGTATTGAGCGGCGCAAAGCTGTGGCATCACCGCCTGTTCCGTCTCGACGATCAGCATTGGTTTTGGTATCAGCGCTATCATCATTTGGTGGTGGATGGCTTCAGCTTTACCGCGCTGACGCGCCGCATCGCCAATCTATACAGCGCGGCTGTACGCCAGCAAGCCGCTGAACCGACGCCGTTTATTCCGTTTAGCGAAGTGGTGGACGAGTATCAGCGCTACCGCGAATCCTCCTCTTTTGCGCGTGACAGCCAGTTCTGGCGCGAAAAAGGGGCGGCGCTGCCCTCACCGGCTTCGCTCTCGCCGCTGCCGCTCGCCGGTCAACACGCCAGCACCGATCTGCTGCGCCACAGCGTTACGCTGGATCGCAGCACCTTCCAGAGGCTGGTGCAGCAGCATCCGCACGCCAGCGCGGCCGATCTCGCCTTTGCGCTGGTGGCGCTGTGGCTGGCGCGTCTCAGCGGGCAAAACGACTTTGCCGCTGGCTTCATCTTTATGCGCCGCATCGGCTCGGCTGCTTTGTGCGCCACCGGTCCGGTAATCAACGTATTGCCGATGGCAATCCATTACGATCCCGCGCAGCCGATCGGCGCGCTCGCCGCCCAGCTGGCGGGCGAAGTGAAAAAGATGCGTCGTCATCAACGCTATGACGCCGAACAGGTGCAGCGCGATCTCGGCCGCCTCGGCGATGGCGATCCGCTGTACGGTCCAGTGATCAACCTGAAGATGTTTGATTACCAGCTCGATTTCGCTGGCGTGGAAGGCATCACCCATCAACTGGCGTCCGGGCCGGTGCGCGATCTGGAGATCGCCATTTACATCAGCGAGCACGGTGAACTGACGCTGGAGCTGCTGGCCAATGCCGAACGCTACAGCGAACAAACTTTGCAGCGTCATGCCAGCCGCTTTGCCCTGCTGCTCGATCAGCTGGCGCAACAGCCGCAGCAGCCGTGCGGCGAACTCGATCTGCTCACTGCCGAAGAGCATGCGCAGATTGCCGCGATCAACCAAACCGCCTATCCGCTGCCAGCAGAAACGCTGGCGTCACTGTTAGCGCAGCAGGCGGCACGCACCCCCGATGCACCGGCGCTAGCCGATGCGCAGCATCAGCTTAGCTATCGCGCGATGCAACAGCAGGTGTTTGCGCTGGCCGCCGATCTCAGCGCCGCCGGCGTGCAGCGTGGCGATATTGTCGCCGTGGCGCTGCCGCGTTCAGTGCAGCTATCCCTGGCGCTACAGGCGATTGTTTCGCTCGGCGCTGCCTATTTGCCGCTCGATACAGGTTATCCGGATGACCGCTTACAGCTGATGCTGGAAGACGCCGCGCCAAAAACGCTGATCACCTGCGCAGCGCTCAGCGCGCGCTTCAGCGCCATCGCGTCGGTCAATCAGCTGCATTTTGATGTGCTGTATCACAATGCCCATGCACCGCAGCCGGCCAGCGCGCCGACGCCGCAGGATGGCGCCTATATCATTTACACCTCAGGTTCGACCGGTCGCCCTAAAGGCGTGCTGGTGGGGCATGAAGCCATCGTCAATCGCCTGTTGTGGATGCAGGATCGCTATCCGCTGCAAGCCGATGACGTGGTGCTGCAAAAAACGCCGAGCAGCTTCGACGTTTCGGTGTGGGAATTCTTCTGGCCGCTGCTGGTCGGTGCGCAGTTGGTGATGGCACCGCCAGAAGCCCATCGCGACCCGGAAGCGCTGCAGCAGCTGTTTGCCCGCTACCAAGTCACCACCACGCATTTCGTCCCCTCAATGCTGGCGGCCTTTGTCGCGGCGCTGGATGATCAACCGGCAATTGCCTGCTGCGCCAGCCTGCGTAACGTGTTCTGCAGCGGTGAAGCGCTGCCGACGGATTTATCGCGCGAGTGGGAAAAACTGACGCGCGTGCCGCTGCACAATCTGTATGGCCCAACCGAAGCGGCGGTGGATGTCAGCTGGTATCCGGCGTTTGGTGCTGCCCTGGCCGCCGTCGAAGGTGCCAGCGTGCCGATTGGTTTCCCTGTGTGGAATACCGGCCTGCGCATCCTTGATGCCCGCATGCAGCCGGTGCCGCCGGGCGTGGCGGGCGATCTCTACTTAACCGGCGTGCAGCTGGCGCATGGCTATCTCGGCCGTCCCGATCTCACCGCCAGCCGCTTTATCGCCGATCCTTTCATGCCCGGCGAGCGCATGTATCTCACCGGCGACGTGGCGCGCTGGCTGGATAACGGCGCGGTGGAATATCTCGGTCGCAGCGATGATCAGCTGAAAATTCGCGGTCAGCGTATCGAACTAAATGAGATCGATCATGTGCTCAGCGCGCAGCCCGGCATTGAGCAGGCGGTCACAAACGCGGTGGTGCTTGGCGGCACGGCAGCGCAAGGTGATGCGCGTCAGCTGGTCGGCTACGTGATTGCCGGGCAGCCGGTTGATCGCGACGCGCTGCGTCAGGCGCTGGCGCAACGCTTGCCCGCGCATATGGTGCCGGTAGCCATTGTGCAGCTCGATGCCTTCCCGCTCAGCAGCAATGGCAAGCTGGATCGCAAAGCGCTGCCGTTGCCCGCATCCGCCAGCGCCCACACGGGACGGGCACCGCACGCTGGGCTGGAAACCACGCTGGCAAACGCTTTCTGTCAGCTGCTGGCGCGCGAGGAAATCAGCGCGCAGGATGACTTTTTCGCCCTCGGCGGCCATTCGCTGCTGGCGATGCGCTTGGCGGCGCAGCTGCGCCGTGAGCTGCAACAGCCGGTGTCGGTGGGACAAATCATGGTGGCCTCCACGGTGGAGAAGCTGGCAACGCTGCTCAGTGATACGCAATCCCATCAGCAAGCCGGTTTCGAAGCGGTGCTGCCGCTGCGTCAGGGCAACGGACCAACGCTGTTCTGCTTCCATCCGGCGTCAGGGTTTGCCTGGCAATTCAGCATCCTGCAGCGTTATCTCGATGCGCGCTGGTCGCTGGTCGGCATTCAGTCGCCGGATATCAGTAGCCCGCTGAACCAAAGCGCGCATCTGGATGACGTGTGCGACGCCCATCTGCAAACCCTGCGCGACGTGCAGCCGCACGGACCTTACTATTTCCTCGGCTATTCGCTTGGCGGCACCCTGGCGCAAGGCATTGCGGCCCGGCTGGAAGCAGCCGGTGAAGAGGTGGCGTTCCTCGGCCTGCTGGATACCTGGCCACCAGAAACGCAAAACTGGGATGAGAAACGCGGCGAGAACGTGCTGGATCCGGCGGTGCTGGAAGAGGTGAACCGCGAGCGCGAGCAGTTTATCGCCGCGCAGCGCCATCAGGCCGGTGAAGAGATGCGTGCGATGTTCGATACCATCGAGGCCAACTACGCCAGTTCGGTGCGCCTGCTGGCAACCGCACGCAGCGCGCGTTTCAACGGTCGCGCCACGCTGTTCCTCGCCGAACAGACGCAGCAGCCAGGACAAGATGCGCGCCGCGCCTGGGCGCCGTATATCGGTGAACTGGAAGTGTGGCCGATGGATTGCGCCCACGTGGAGATCATTTCACCGCAGATGTTTGAACAGATTGGGCCGTTGTTGCAGCGGTTGTTGCAATAGCGATCTTTCCCTCACCCTAACCCTCTCCCGCAAGCGGGAGAGGGAACAATCAGGAGCCGCTGGCGGGAGAGGGAATGTTTAGGTGTGGTAAGGGGGTAACATACAAGCTGGGTCGGCCCCTTCTCCCGCAAGCGGGAGAAGGCTGGGATGAGGGCCCGCGCGCACCGTGTTTAATTATCCCCCGCGCCCCAGCGGCACAATCATTGGCGTATGCGCCACCGGATCGTCCACAATCACGCAGCGCAAGCCATACACCTGCTCGATCAACGCGGGCGTCACAATCTCCGACGGCTTCCCTTCGGCGACAATCCTGCCGTCACGCATCGCAATCAAATGCGTGGCATAGCGACAAGCGTGATTAAGATCGTGCAGCACCACCACCAGCGTTCGCCCATGCTGTTGATTCAGCTCCTGCATCAATTCCAGCAGCTCAATTTGATGGGTGATATCCAGCCAGGTGGTCGGTTCATCCAGCAGCAGCAGCGGCGTTTCCTGCGCCAGCACCATGGCAATCCACACGCGCTGACGCTGACCGCCCGATAACGTATCCACCGACTGCTGGGCCAAATCGGCCACGCCGGTGGCGCGCATCGCGTTCTGCACCGCCACTTCATCTTCCGCACGCCAGCGTCCAAACAGCGCCTGATGCGGATAACGTCCGCGCGCCACCAGCTCGGTGACGCTGATGCCCGCCGGCGCGTTGGAACTTTGCGGCAGCAAACCCAAACTCCTCGCCACTTCTTTGGTGGGATAGCTGGCAATGGCCGCGCCATCCAGCAACACCTCACCTTTTAACGGCGTATGCAAGCGACTCAACGTGCGCAGCAGCGTCGATTTTCCGCAGGCGTTAGGGCCGATAATCACCGTCAGCTCACCTTGCGGAATCGTCACTGACAGATTCTCTGCCACCACCTTTTTGTCATAGCCCAGCGTCAGGCTATCGCCGCGCAGACGTGAAGGGATATCGGTCATTGGCGTCGCGCCTCCCGCACCAGTAAAGCAATCAGATAAAGTCCACCGAGAATGACGGTTATCACGCCAACCGGTAATTGATATGGCAGGAACAGATGCTGTGCGGCGAAGTCTGCAGCAATCAATAACAGCGCACCGCACAGCGCCGCCAGCGGCAAGGCACCTTTAACGCCGCCGCCAAGACGACGGGCAATCTGCGGCGCCAGCAGCGCGACAAACGAAATCGGCCCGACCAGCGCGGTTGACGCCGCCGTGAGCACCACGCCAATCAGCATCAGCCACATGCGGCTGCGCTCCACCGGCACGCCAAGCGCGCAGGCGGTATCGTCGCCCATCTCTAGCAAACGCATCCGCCGCGCCAGCAGCGCCATCAACAGTAACGCCAGCAGCAGCACCGCAATCACTGGCGGCGTTTTTGCCCAGGTAATGCCGTTGAGCGATCCGGCGCTCCACAAGCCCGCACTCAGCGCCGACTCCAGCGAGGCGCTGATAATCAGCCAGGAATTCAACGCCATCAGCAGCGCGCGCACGCTGATGCCGACGATAATCAGGCGGAAGGTCTCTACGCCGTTGCGCCAGGCAAACAGATAGACCAGCGCCGCCGTGGCGATGCCGCCAATCAACGCTGCGCCGGTCATCGCCGTGACGCTTTGATTAAATAGCACCAGCGCCACCAGCACGCCGCTGTAAGCGCCGGTGTTGAAACCGAGAATGTCCGGGCTGCCAAGCGGATTACGCAGCAGCGACTGGAAAATCGCGCCGCTGATGCCTAACGCCGCACCAATCAGCAGCGCCATTAGCACGCGCGGCAAGCGCCATTCCAGCACGATCAGTTTGACGTTGCTGGCGCCCTGCCCGAGCAGAATTTGCCAGATTTGATCACTGCTGATCTGCAATGCACCGCGCGTCATCGCCAGATAAGCCAGCAGAGCGCAGGCGCACAGCAGCCAAAGCGTATGTAACCCGACACGACGCGTCATAGTGCACCCCGGCCCAATTTACGGCGCACCAGCACAATCAGCATCGGCGCACCGAGCATCGCCGTGACGATGGAAACCCGCAGCTCACCCGCCACCAGCAGGCGGCCAAGGATATCGGCGGCGAGCAGCAAAATCGGCGTGATCAGCGCGGTCGCAGGCAGCATCCAGCGGTGATCGTTGCCCACCAGCCAGCGGGCAAAGTGCGGCGTCATTAAACCGACAAAGGCAATCGGGCCCACCGCCGCGGTGGCTGCGCCGCACAGCAGCGCAATCGCCAGCAGGCCCAGCAGTTGGGTGCGCGCCACCCGCGTGCCGAGCGCGGTCGCCATGTCGCCGCCCATACTCAAACTGTTCAGCGCCTGCGATAGCGCAATGGCGACCACACTGCCGAGCAGCACCGCCGGGAACAGCGTGCGCAGCGTAGTGAAATTGCGAATATCCAGCGAGCCGCTGTGCCAGAAGCGCAGATGATCGTAAATATCGGGATTGAGCAGCGACAGGCCAGAGGTTAATCCTTCCAGCACCGCGCCCAGCGCCACGCCGGCCAGCGTCAGACGCACCGGATTGACGCGTCCGCCGCCAATCGCGCCGGTCATCGCCACCAGCACGGACGCCAGCAGCGCGCCGCCAAAGGCGAAGCCGAGCCAATCCACCGGCGAGTCAGCACCGAACAGCGCAATGCCAATTACCACCGCGAAACCTGCTCCGGCGTTGACGCCAAGAATGCCGGGATCGGCCAGCGGATTGCGCGTCAGGCTCTGCATCAACGCACCAGCGAGGCCGAGCGCCACGCCCGCCAGCAAACCGGCCAGCGTACGCGGCAGGCGCGCATCACGCACAATGACGCACTCCGCGCTGTGACAGGAGGTGGTAAGCGAATGATAAACATCGGGAAGCGGTATTGATTTTGCCCCCAGCATTAAGCTGAGCGCAATGAGGAGCAAGAGCAGAATCCCTGAGCCTGCTAATGCACGAATCTGGCGCATAGCGTTCTAAACCTTCACTGTTCAACGTCGTCGCATGCGCGATGTAACTTGATAATGGTTATCGTTATTACTCGCGTTTAGCTATGTTACCATGACTCGCCTCGCGGACGATGAGGAAAATTGGTGCAATAAGGCGAACACATGAACAAATCTTCCCACTTTATCGATCTCTCGCTGCTGAAAACCCATCCGGCTTTTCGCGCGGTGTTTATCGCGCGTTTTATCTCGATTGTCGCGCTCGGCATGCTCGCCGTGGCGGTGCCGGTGCAGATTCAGCACATGACCCATTCACCGCTGCTGGTGGGATTAGCGGTGACACTGGCCGCTGCGGGCATGTTTATCGGCCTGCTCACCGGCGGCGTTTTGGCGGATCGCCATGAACGCAAAAAGCTGATTTTGTTTGCCCGATCCACCTGCGGCTTAGGTTTTATCGCGCTGGCCATTAACGCCGCGCTGCCAGAACCCTCTCTGATCGCGGTTTATCTGCTGGGTTTCTGGGATGGTTTTTTCGGCGCGATTGGCGTCACCGCGCTGCTGGCGGCGACGCCCGCGCTGGTCGGTAGGGAAAACATTATGCAGGCGGGCGCTATCACCATGTTGACGGTGCGCTTCGGCTCCATTTTATCGCCGGCGATTGCTGGTCTGGTGATTGCTCACGGCGGCGTGACGTGGAACTACGCACTCGCTGCCTTTGGCACCTTACTTACCGTGTTAACGCTGCTGAAATTGCCCACTTTGCCGCCGCCGCCACAACCGCGTGAACATCCGCTGAAATCCCTCGCCGCTGGCGTGCAGTTTCTTTTCGCCAGCCCGATTGTCGGCATGGTGGCGCTGATTGGCGCATTAGTCACGCTGGCCAGCGCGGTGCGCGTGCTCTATCCGTCGCTCGCGCCGCATTGGTCTGTGAGCGCTGACCAGCTTGGCCTGATGTATGCCGCCGTGCCGCTCGGCGCAGCTATCGGCGCGTTCACCAGCGGTAAACTGAAACACGCCGCGCGTCCCGGACAGCTGGTGCTCGGCAGTGCGATTGCAGCATTTGTCGCGCTGGGTTTGTTTAGCCTGATGCCGAACCTGCCGCTGGCGTTAGCCGGTTTAGTCGCTTTCGGTTACTTCAGCGCCATCAACAGCCTGGTGCAGTACGCGATGATTCAGGCATTAACGCCAGATCATCTGTTAGGCCGCATCAACGGCTTGTGGACCGCGCAGAACGTGACCGGCGATGCGATTGGTGCGGCGGTGATTGGTGCGATGGGTTCATGGTTGCTGCCACCGCAGGCCGCCGCGGTATTTGGCTTTACGGCGGCGCTGCTCGGCATCGTGATGTGGTGGGTGATGGGCCGTTTACGTCGTTACCATCCGCCAGCACCGGAGCTGACGGAACAGGCATCATGATTTAACGAACAGCTTCTCCAGACGCGCCAGCAGATTGCTGGCGCTGTAGTAATCAAGGCGGAAGGAATCGACGCCCAGCTCGTAAACCTGCTTGCCCTGCACCGCCGCGTTTTGTGCAAGGAACGGATTGTTCAGCACCGATTGCGTGGTTTTATCGTCAGCGGCGAACAGCAGGAAGGTTTTACCGGTCAGGCCGCTGGCAACGTTTTCGCCCGACAGCTGAATGATGTCTTTGCGCTGTCCCATGCTGTGTCCCTGCTCAACCGTCGCCGGTGGCGTTGCCAGGGTGAAGCCAAGTTGTTCCAGCAGCTTGCCCTGCGCCGAAGCCGCGGTCCACACATTGACTGCGCGTCCGCCGCCGTTCCATACCATGGCGGAGACCGGCTGCGGTGGCAGCGTGATGGCTTTTTTCAGCGCCGCTTCACGATCGTCGAAAGCTTTAATGCGCTGCGCCGCCTGCGCTTCATGCCCGGTCGCCTGGCCTAACTGCGTGACGACATCCTGCCAGCTTTTGTCGTCGTAATTGACCACCAGCGTCGGTGCAATAGCCGAAAACTGTTCGGCGAGCTTGATGGCAGAATCGTTGCCGGTGGCGCTGACGATAATCAGATCCGGCGCTTGCGCGGCAACCGCTTCGGCATTCGGTTCACCGATGTACAGACGTTGAAGATGTTGCTTTTTGGCAACATCGCTCCACTGGCGGAAGAAACCCTGATCGTCGGCCAGGCGACTGTTCGGCGCAGTTGCGCCGGAAGCAATCACCGGCGCATCAATGGCCAGCAGCGATCCGGTCAGCGTGACGCTGGTCGAGACAATGCGCTGCGGCGCGTGATTGAGCGTAATCGCTCTGTTGGCACCCTGAACGGTGCGCGGCCAACCCTGTTCGGCATGAGCGACGCTGGTGAAAATCTGGAAAATACCTATAAGGGCTGCAATGCCCCAAAAACCGCATTTATTCATAAGTTTTGGTCCACTTTTTAGCATATTGCCCTGCTGAGCGTCAGCGCCTGATTACGGCTAAACGCAGCTGAAATCCCGCGAATGGATTGACACTTTTGCCCAATCGACGTAGGTTACAGGCCCATAATAAAAATGATAATCATTCTTAATAATCTTATCATTTATAGGTGAAAATTATGGTGGAATCTTCCACGTTTGAAAATGCCTGGCTGAAGGATTATTCCGCGCTAAGCCGTGGTTTCCTCTTTACCTCGCCGTGGCGTAGTTTGGCAACGCAAGGATGCTATACCACCGTTACCGCGCCGGTAGATGACGCCGCGTCGCTGGACGGTGATTTCCAACAACAGTTACGTCAGCATTTTGCCGCGGCGAAAAAACAGGGCATCGACAATCCGATTCTGGTCGGGGCGATCCCGTTTGACGTCAGCCAGCCCGCCGCGCTGTTTATTCCTGAATCCTATCAGACGTTTAATCGCGCTGACCTGCAAAACGCGTTGCCGGAAAACGTCAGCGATCTGCCGCAGGTGCGACGTCGCACCGCAGTGCCGGATCACGATGTGTTTACCACGATGGTGGCAGATGCGGTGGCGGCCACGCAGCGCGGCGATCTGGATAAAGTGGTGCTGTCGCGTCTGATGGATATCGTTACCGAACAGCCGGTTGATACCGCAGCGCTGATGCAGCGCGTGATTGCGCAGAACCCCAACAGCTACCATTTCCATCTGCCGCTGCCGCAAGGCGGTGCGCTGATTGGTGCCAGTCCGGAGCTGATGCTGCGCAAACAGGGGCGCGATTTTAGCTCTTGTCCGCTGGCGGGCTCAGCGCGGCGCAATCACGACGATGCCCAGCAGGATCGTGCCGCTGGCGATAAGCTGATGGATTCCGGCAAAGATCGTCATGAGCACAAACTGGTGACCGACGCGATGCGCGACACCTTGCAGCCGCGCAGCCGTTTGCTGTCGGTGCCGACCATTCCGTCGCTGATTACCACCGCCACGCTGTGGCATCTCGCCACGCAAATCGACGGCGAAGTGCAGGATGAGCGCGAAAATGCGCTGTCGCTGGCCTGCCTGCTGCACCCGACGCCTGCGTTGAGCGGTTTCCCCCATCAGCGCGCGCAGCAGCTTATTCAGCAGCTGGAACCTTTTGATCGCCAACTGTTTGGCGGCATCGTCGGCTGGTGCGATAGCCAGGGCAATGGCGAATGGGTGGTCACCATCCGCTGCGGCACCGTGCATGGCACGCGGGTGCGCCTGTTTGCCGGTGCGGGCATCGTGGCCGACTCCCAACCCGAATCAGAATGGCGTGAAACCGGCGTGAAGCTGGACACCATGTTGCGCGCCTTTGGACTGCAATAAAGGAAAGAACATGAGCATTCCCTATACTCGCTGGCCGGACGACCTGGCTGCGCGCTATCGCGAAAAAGGTTACTGGCTGGATGTGCCGATGACCGACATTCTGGCGCGTCATCAGCATAATGATGCCATCGCGGTGATTGATGGCGATCGCCAGATCAGCTATCGCGAAATGGACGTGCTGAGCAGCAACCTGGCCGCCGCGCTGCAGCGTCGTGGCCTGCAAAATGGCGATACTGCGCTGGTGCAGCTTGGCAACGTGGCCGATTTTTATGTCACGGTATTTGCGCTGTTTAAGCTCGGCGTAGCGTCAGTATTTGCGCTGTTCAGCCATCAGCGCACCGAACTAAGCGCCTATGCGGCGCAGATCGAACCTAAACTGCTGATTGCCGATCGCACTCACACGCTGTTTGCTGATGATAGCTTTATCAACGCGCTGTGCGCCGCGCAGCCTTCGCTGCAGCAGGTGATTCTGCGTAATGACAACCAGCCGGAAAATACGCTGGAAGCGCTGATGGCGGAAGCCGCGGGTGATTACCTCGCCACACCAACCGCCGCTGATGAAGTGGCGTTTTTCCAGCTCTCCGGCGGCAGCACCGGCACGCCGAAGCTGATTCCGCGCACCCACAACGACTATTACTACAGCATTCGCGCCAGTGATGAGATTTGTCAGGTGACCGCCGATACGCGTTATCTCAACGCCCTGCCCGCGCCGCATAACTTTGCCATGAGCTCCCCGGGTTCGCTCGGTGTGTTTTATGCCGGTGGTCAGGTGATTCTGGCTGCCGATCCCAGCGCCACGCTCTGCTTCCCGCTGATTGAGAAGCATCAGGTCACCGATACCGGTTTGGTGCCGCCGGCGGTGAGTTTGTGGCTACAGGCGATTCAGGAATGGGGCAGTAATAAACAGCTGGCTTCGCTGCAGCGCATTCAGGTGGGTGGCGCCAAGCTGGGCGAAACCCTCGCGGCACGTATTCAGCGTGAAATTGGCTGTCAGCTGCAGCAGGTTTTCGGCATGGCCGAAGGTCTGGTGAACTACACGCGCTTTGGCGACGATGAGAACATCATTCTCACCACGCAAGGCCGCCCGATCTCTGAAGATGACGAAGTGTGGGTCGCTGACGAGCACGGCAACGCGCTGCCAACCGGCACCATCGGTCGCCTGATGACGCGCGGCCCCTACACCTTCCGTGGCTACTACAAGAGCCCGGAACATAACGCCGCCAGCTTCGACGCCAACGGGTTTTACTGTTCGGGCGATCTGATTGAGATCGACGCGCAGGGCTACATCACCGTGCAAGGGCGCGAAAAGGATCAGATCAATCGCGGTGGCGAGAAGATCGCCGCGGAAGAGATCGAAAATCTGTTGCAACGCCATCCGGATGTGATCCACGCCGCGCTGGTGTCGATGAACGACGAATTGATGGGTGAAAAGAGCTGCGCCTTTATCGTTGCCAGCCAACCGATCAAAGCAGTGGCGTTGCGTCGTCACCTGCGAGAACTGGGCGTGGCCGAGTTCAAATTACCTGACCGTATTACCTGCGTCGATGCCCTGCCGCTGACGCCTGTCGGCAAGGTGGATAAAAAACGTTTACGCCAACAGCTTGCCGACCAACAAGCGCAAGCCTGACCTGTTCCGGAGATTGTAATGGCTATTCCAAAACTGAACGCTTACGCGCTGCCCGCAGCGACTGAACTGCCTACCAACAAAGTGAAGTGGGCGCTTGAGCCTCAGCGTGCCGCGCTGCTGATTCACGATATGCAGGCTTACTTCCTTAATTTCTGGGGCGAAAACAGCCCGCTGGTTAATCAGGTGGTGGAAAACATCGCTCGTCTGCGTGCTTACTGCAAAGCGCAGGGCATACCGGTGTTCTATACCGCTCAGCCGAACGAACAGAGCGATGCCGATCGCGCACTCCTCAACGACATGTGGGGGCCGGGCCTGAACAAACATCCGGATCAGCAGAAGATCGTTGATGCGCTGGCACCGGATCAGGACGACCAGGTGCTGACCAAATGGCGTTACAGCGCCTTCGTGCGCTCACCGCTGGAATCGATCCTGCAGGAGATGGGCCGCGATCAGCTAATCATCACCGGCGTGTACGCGCACATCGGTTGCCTGACCACCGCGACTGACGCCTTTATGCGTAATATCCAGCCATTTATGGTGGCGGATGCGCTGGCCGACTTCACGCGCGAAGAGCACATGATGGCGCTGACTTACACCGCAGGTCGCAGCGGTAAAGTAGTGATGACCGCCGACCTGATGCCGCTGCCGTTGAGCAAAGACGATCTGCGTGCGCTGATTCTGCCGCTGCTGGAAGATGACGATGTACCTGCAGATGACGAGAACCTGATCGATTACGGTCTGGATTCAGTACGCGTGATGGCGCTGGCGGCGCGCTGGCGTCAGGTGCACAGCGACATCGATTTCGTCAGTCTGGCAAAAAATCCGACCATCGATGGCTGGTGGGCGCTGTTATCAAGGGCGCCAGCTAAATGAGTGCAACTTTCGATTTCAGTGGAAAAATCGTCTGGGTAACCGGCGCAGGCAAAGGGATTGGTTACCACACCGCGCTGAGCTTCCATCAGGCGGGCGCGCAGGTTATCGGCTTCGATCTGCGTTTCGAACAGGCCGACTATCCTTTCACCACGCAGGTGCTGGATGTGGCGAACGCCGCCGAGGTGAAAGCGGTTTGTCAGCGTTTGCTGGCAGATCAGCCGCGTCTCGATGTGCTGGTGAACGGTGCCGGCATCCTGCGTATTGGCAGCACCGATGAACTGTCGTTCGACGATTGGCAGGCGTGTCTGGCGGTGAATGCCGGCGGCGCGTTCAACCTGTTTCAGCAAACCTTGCCGGTGTTTCGCCAGCAGCGTGCGGGTGCGATTGTGACTATCGCCTCTAATGCGGCACATGCGCCGCGCCTTGGTATGTCCGCTTATGGCGCTTCCAAAGCGGCGTTGCGCAGCTTGTGTCTGACCGTGGGTTTAGAGATGGCGCCTTACGGCGTGCGCTGCAATATCGTTTCTCCGGGTTCCACCGATACCGATATGCAACGCAGCCTGTGGCATACGCCAGAAGCCGAGCAGGAGATGATCAATGGTTTCCCGGATCAGTACAAGCTGGGGATCCCGCTGCGTAAGATCGCTAAACCGCAGGAGATCGTTGCTAACGTGATGTTCCTCGCGTCGGATCTTGCCAGCCACGTGGTGCTGCAGGATATTGTGGTCGACGGTGGCGCAACGCTGGGATCCTAAGTTATGGCAATCTGGAAACGTTCGGTCGATGTTGAAACGTTGAATAAGATGGGTGAAAACTCGCTGGTGGCACACGTTGGCATTGTGTTTACCACCATCGGTGAAGATTATCTCGAAGCCACCATGCCGGTGGATGCCCGCACGCATCAGCCGTTTGGCCTGCTGCACGGCGGCGCTTCTGTGGTGCTGGCGGAGTCGATGGGATCGATTGCCGGTTATCTCAGCATCGAAGAAGGTAAAAGCGTGGTGGGGATTGAGGTGAGCGCCAGCCACCATCGTGCAGTAAGCAGCGGTGAAGTGCGCGGTATTTGCCGCCCGTTACACCTTGGTGCGCGTAATCAAAGCTGGCAGATTGAGATTCGTAACGCCCGCGACCAACTGTGCTGCACCTCGAGATTGACGGTGGCGGTGCTGGGTTAAGACATAAAAAAAGCGGCCTTCGGGCCGCTTTTTTGTACGATTAACGCTGGTAAATGATTTCGACGCCTTCGTCGTCTTCTTCGTCCCAGTCGTCATCCCAATCGTCGTCTTCTTCCACTTCCTGCGCCGTTTCCATGGCTTCACGGTGATAATCATCCCACATGAAGGCCACTTTCTCTGGCTCTTTAGTTTCTTCTTCGGCTTCTTTTGGATTTTCGATGATAAAGCTCATCACATCCCAGCAAAGATCTTTCACGCCATCATGGCTAGCCGCAGAGATTAGGTAATATTTTTCTTCCCAGCCTAATGCTTCCACTACCGCTTTGGCACGGCTTTCCGCTTCTTCGCGGCTCAGCAGGTCACATTTGTTGAATACTAACCAGCGCGGCTTCTGGAACAGTTTATCGCTGTATTTCTCCAGTTCGCCGAGAATGATGCGGGCATTTTCTACCGGATCAGATTCATCGATAGGGGCAAGATCGATCAGGTGCAACAGCACGCGGCAGCGCTCAAGGTGCTTCAGGAAGCGAATACCCAAACCTGCGCCATCCGCTGCGCCTTCAATCAGGCCAGGAATGTCGGCGACAACAAAGCTCTTTTCGTTGTCCATACGCACCACGCCAAGGCTTGGCACCAGCGTAGTGAACGGATAATCCGCAACTTTGGGTTTCGCTGCGGATACCGAGCGAATAAAGGTCGATTTACCGGCATTCGGCAGACCCAACATACCAACGTCAGCCAGCAGCATCAGTTCCAGTTGCAGGTCACGCTTCTCGCCCGGTGTTCCCATGGTTTTTTGACGCGGGGAACGGTTAACTGAGGATTTAAAGCGCGTGTTACCAAGGCCATGCCAGCCGCCTTTCGCCACCATCAGCTTCTGCTCATGACGCGTCATGTCGCCCAGCGTTTCGCCGGTACCCTGGTCAATTACGCGGGTACCAACGGGCACTTTAACGATAATGTCTTTACCACGTTTACCGGTGCAATCACGGCTTTGGCCATTCTGGCCACGTTCGGCACGGAAAGACTTTTCAAAGCGATAATCGATCAGGGTGTTGAGATTTTCATCCGCCAACAAATACACGTCGCCGCCGTCGCCGCCGTCGCCGCCATCCGGGCCGCCTCTTGGAATATATTTTTCACGGCGGAAGCTTACGCAACCATTGCCGCCATCACCCGCGACCGCAAGGATCGTCGCTTCATCTACAAACTTCATTTTATTTCTCCGTCACGCTGTCGTTCACGGCAGCTTGCAGGCCGCAAACGGGTCCGCCAGGGTCTTCTGCGCTGACCGACGGCGGATAATACAAGACTGGCAAAGCCAGGAGTACATAAATTGTACAACAACTGTGCTAAAGCGTAACTGTTATCCAGCAAGCTCAGTAGCAGAATGTAAAAAGCCCCGCAAAGCTGCGGGGCCTTTCATTCGTGTATTCAGACGTTAGACGTCTGCAGCACGACAACCTTACTCAGCAACGATGCTGATATATTTACGGTTGTTCGGGCCTTTAATCTCGAATTTTACTTTGCCGTCTGCGGTGGCAAACAGGGTGTGGTCACGACCACAACCTACGTTGCTACCTGCGTGGAATTTGGTGCCACGCTGACGAACGATGATGCTACCTGCCAGAACAGATTCGCCACCGAAACGTTTTACACCCAGACGTTTTGCGTTGGAGTCGCGACCGTTACGGGTCGAGCCACCAGCCTTCTTATGTGCCATTTGTCAGATCTCCTCTTACGCGCCGATCACAGTGATTTTCACATCTGTGAACCACTGACGGTGACCAGCTTGCTTACGGTAGTGTTTACGACGACGAAACTTAACGATTTTAATTTTCTCGCCACGACCGTGAGCAACAACTTCTGCCTTGATCACACCGCCTGAAACCAGTGGCGCGCCGATTTTCACGTCTTCGCCATTTGCGATCATCAGAACCTGGTCAAACTCAATGGTTTCACCGGTTGCGATGTCCAGCTTTTCCAGGCGAACGGTCTGACCTTCGCTTACTCGGTGTTGTTTACCACCACTTTGGAAAACCGCGTACATATAAAACTCCGCTTCTGCGCGTGCCTTTCTATTCATCAGGCGGCGCGATAAATATTCACAATAGGGCGCGAATTCTACGCAATACTCCAGCAGAAGACAAGAGCACTTTGCACTCTCTTGCAGAAAAAAAGCGCAAGGCGAATGCAAACGTTTCGCAACCCGATTTTTCAAGTACAATCAGTAACAGATTACCTGAACTCACGCTGTGTAAAGCGCTTACCATGCAAAAAACGAGTAAAGCTGAAAAGACGAATGAACTTAGAACAGATTAATGAATTAACCGCGCAGGACATGGCGGCCGTCAACCAGACCATCCTCGAGCAGCTGAATTCAGAAGTCTCACTGATTAACCAGTTGGGCTATTACATCATCAGCGGCGGGGGCAAACGCATCCGTCCGATGATCGCTGTGCTGTCGGCACGCGCGCTGAATTATCAGGGATCGTTGCACATCACTAATGCGGCGCTGATCGAATTTATCCATACGGCGACGCTGCTGCACGATGATGTGGTGGATGAATCCGATATGCGCCGTGGCAAAGCCACCGCTAACGCCGCGTTCGGTAATGCGGCAAGCGTGCTGGTGGGCGATTTTATCTATACGCGCTCATTCCAGATGATGACCAGCATGGGATCCTTAAAGATCCTTGCGCTGATGTCGGAAGCGGTCAACGTGATCGCCGAAGGAGAAGTGCTGCAGTTAATGAACTGCAACGATCCCGATATCACTGAAGAGAGCTACATGCGGGTGATCTACAGCAAAACCGCTCGCCTGTTCGAAGCTGCTTCGCAAGCGTCGGCGATTTTAGCTGAGGCGACGCCCGCGCAGGAAAAGGCGTTACAGGATTATGGTCGCTACCTTGGCACCGCTTTCCAGTTAATTGATGATTTGCTGGATTACAGCGCAGATGGTGAAACGCTGGGCAAAAATACCGGTGATGACCTGAGCGAAGGTAAACCGACGCTGCCATTGCTGCACGCGATGCACAACGGAACGCTTGAGCAGGCGCAGATGATCCGTAAAGCCATTGAAGAAGGTAACGGTCGTCATCTGCTGGAACCGGTGCTGGCAGCGATGCAACAGACTGGCTCGCTGGAGTGGACGCGCAAACGCGCTGAAGAAGAGGCAGATAAAGCCATCGCAGCACTGCAGGTATTACCCGAAAGCCCGTGGCGCAGCGCCCTCGAAGCGCTGGCGCACATGTCAGTACAGCGCGATTTCTGATTTCAACGGGGCCTTCTCTGGCCCCGTTTCCTTCCTCACTCTTCTCCCTTTTTACTTACATCTCTTGCATCGCTTTTGCGAAAAGCGACGCAGTTTCGTGCGCCGGCCAAACATTTACTGGAAAATTACGGGAAACATTTGCTATAAAAACGCGGGTTTTTTCCAGATATCTCTGCCACGGGAGCGCCTTTTTACAGCGGAGATGAAGTAATAACACGGACATGGAGAAGAGAGTTATGTACACAAGGAAAGCGGATTGGCACCCGGCAGATATCATTGCTGCATTACGTAAGAAAGGCACATCACTGGCAGCGCTGTCACGCGAATCAGGGCTCAGCTCCTCAACGCTGGCCAATGCGCTGTCGCGTCCCTGGCCCAAAGGTGAGTGGCTAATCGCCAATGCGATCAAGGTTCATCCGGCAGACATCTGGCCAAGCCGATATTACGATCCTGTTACCGGCCAGTTATTGGATCGCAAGAAGTGCATACGATCGCCGAAGGATCGTAAAAAGATCTGACTGTAATACCAATGAAAAAAAACCAGCCGCGTTGCCGTGACTGGTTTTTTTGATCTACGAAGCAGAAATTATTCGCCGCTTACGCGTTCGATATTTGCACCCATCGCTTTCAACTTATCTTCGATGTGCTCGTAGCCACGGTCGATGTGATAGATACGATCCACTATCGTGGTGCCTTCCGCGATACAACCCGCCAGCACCAGACTCGCTGATGCACGCAAATCGGTGGCCATCACCTGCGCGCCCGACAAGGTTTCTACGCCATGACAAATCGCTGTATTGCTCTCAATTTCCGCGTGCGCGCCCATACGAATCAGCTCAGGGATATGCATAAAGCGGTTTTCGAAGATGGTTTCGGTAATCACACCGGTTCCTTCTGCCACCAGGTTCAACAGTGTGAACTGCGCCTGCATGTCAGTAGGGAAGCCAGGATGCGGCGCGGTACGGATATTCACCGCTTTTGGACGCTTACCGTGCATATCCAGGCTGATCCAATCTTCGCCCACTTCGATCTCTGCACCAGCCTCACGCAATTTAGACAGCACGGCATCCAGCGTATCTGGCTTCGTGTTGTGGCAAATAACTTTGCCCCGTGAAATGGCTGCTGCGACCAGGAAAGTACCGGTTTCGATACGATCTGGCAGCACGCGATAAACGCCGCCGCCCAGACGCTCAACACCTTCAATGGTGATTTTGTCTGTGCCCGCGCCGGTGATTTTCGCACCCAGCGTGTTGAGGAAGTTTGCCGTATCGACAATCTCCGGCTCACGCGCGGCGTTCTCAATGATGGTGATGCCGGTGGCCAGCGTGGCCGCGCTCATGATGGTAACGGTAGCGCCGACAGACACTTTATCCATCACGATATGCGCGCCCTTCAGACGGCCATTGACAGAAGCTTTAACGTAGCCCTCTTCCAGCTTAATTTCCGCACCCAGCTGTTCCAGGCCAGTAATGTGCAGATCGACCGGGCGTGCACCGATAGCGCAGCCGCCCGGCAGTGAAACCTGGCCCTGACCAAAACGCGCCACCAGCGGACCCAGCGCCCAAATCGAAGCACGCATGGTTTTCACTAAATCGTATGGCGCACTGAAAACATTAACTTCGCGAGCATCAACGTGGACCGAACCATTGCGCTCAACGCGCGCACCCAGCAGATTCAGCAGCTTCATGGTGGTATCGATATCACGCAGCTTCGGTACGTTCTGAATCTCTACCGGCTCTTCAGCCAGCAGCGCAGCAAACAGAATCGGCAACGCAGCATTCTTCGCCCCGGAAATGGTCACTTCACCACTTAAACGGGTGGGGCCTTGCACACGAAATTTGTCCATTAACACCGCTCTCAATTATCTATCAATAAAACAACCGGTGAGGCACTTAGAAACCGTTGAGTTTACGGTCGCGCGCCCACTCGGCTGGGGTATAAGTTTTGATGGAAACCGCATGAATACGGTTATCCGCAATATATTCCATCAGCGGCGCGTACACAGCCTGCTGCTTCTTCACGCGGCTCAGTTCGCCGAACATTTCGCCCACCGCGATGACCTGAAAATGGCTGCCATCGTTGCTGAGTACGTGTACTTCTTCTAATGCCAGCGCCTGCATCAGCACGGCCTGAACTTCACTATTTTCCATCGCTCGTTACTTCGCTTAATAATAATAAGGCAGACATCTTAGAGGAAAGCGTCTGACTCTTAAATACGCAAAAGCCCCTGAAAAAATCAGGGGCTTAGCATCGACATCATTTGATCAGGCGATTTTTTCCGCAGAAACAATAATCTGCTGCAGGTTATACAGCGTGATCAGTGACTGGAGTTTATCGGAGATCCCAGAGAAAAGTGGTGCGCTGCCTTGAGCACGCGCAATTTCACGCAGATGCACCAATAGCGCTAAACCCGCTGAATCCACCCTTTCCAGCCCGGCGACATCAATGGTGGTGATATCAGCCACCGCAGTGTCACGTTCCTGCCACAAGGTCAGCAAAGTATCACGATCTAATTTGCCGCTTAAGGCCAGCGTGCTGGCAGTGCGCTGCCAGCTTAACGGTTCACTCATTATTGCTTTTTATCCAGGGTGATCGGCTGTGCGGCATAGGTTTTCAGCTGAGCCGTCAAGCCATCAATGCCTTTGGTACGCAGCAGATCGCCCCACTCATTCTGTTTCGTGGTGATCATGCTGATGCCCTCGGCCACCATATCATACGCCTGCCAGTTGCCAGTTTGGCTGTTCTTACGCCACTGGAAATCGAGACGCACAGGCGGACGCCCATTAGGATCGATGATGGTGACGCGAATCGCCACGATATTGGCATCGCCAATCGGCTGCTCCGGCTGAATCTGGTAGGTTTGACCGTTGTACAGCGCCAGCGCCTGGCCGTAAGCCTGTGCCAGATAATCACCGAACGCGGCAAAGTAGGCATCACGTTGCGCCGGTGTCGCATCGCGATAATAGCGACCAAGAACCAACGCACCGGCATATTTTATCTGTACGTACGGCATCAGTTCCTGACGTACCACTTCGCGTAGATAGTTCGGATCCTGCTTAATCTTCGGCTGTTCGTTTTTCAGGCGGGTGAAGGTCTTTTCCGCCGCTTCGTTCATCAGCTTGTAAGGATTAGTTTGATCCGCTGCGGCGTTGGCTGCCAGCGGTGCGATTGCCAACAGGGCAATCATCAGTAAACGTTTAAACATCATGTTTTAC
Organism: Pantoea endophytica; assembly: GCF_002858935.1. Lineage (GTDB taxonomy): Bacteria > Pseudomonadota > Gammaproteobacteria > Enterobacterales > Enterobacteriaceae > Pantoea > Pantoea leporis. The sequence goes on from NZ_PJRT01000009.1 coordinate 351,273, forward strand.
CTCGTAGGTTATTCCGTTGTTGCAGGTGCTGCCGGTGCACTCTGCGCACCCTGTGATTTATCGTCAGATTTGTTATCGCCGCTTTTATAGAGGAATTGACCGATCAGGTCTTCCAGCACCAGCGCCGACTTGGTGTCACGCAGCGTGCCGCCATCTTTCAGCATAGAAGAGCCAAGCTCGGGATCGTCAAAACCTAAATTCAGCGCCAGGAACTGCTCACCGAGCAGGCCTTGAGTGCGGATGGCTAATGAGCTGGTGTCGGGAATCTTATTAGCGTATTTATCGCTAATATCCATGGTCACACGCGGTGAGAGGGTTTTCTCATCCAGCGCAATATCTGACACCCGGCCAATCAACACGCCGCCAATTTTCACCGGAGAACTGACTTTCAGTCCGCCGATATTATCGAAGGTGGCATACATCTTCCACGTTGGTTCGGTGCCGATAGTTTTGAGATCGGCAACGCGCAGGCCGAGGAATAACAGCGCCAGCAGCGCAGCCAGCATGAAGACGCCAACCCAGATTTCGTTTTTCTTGCTTTGCATTGCATCAATTCCCAAACATCAGTGCTGTCAGCACAAAATCCAAACCGAGTACCGCCAGTGAAGCATGCACCACGGTACGCGTTGTCGCACGACTGATCCCTTCCGAGGTCGGGATGGCATCATAGCCATTAAAGAGCGCAATCCAGGTTACCGTGACGGCAAAGACTGCGCTTTTGATCATGCAGTTAACGACATCAGTGCGGAAATCTACCGCGTTCTGCATCGCCGACCAGAAGAAACCGGGATCGATCCCTTTCCAGCTCACGCCAACCAGCGCGCCACCGGCAATACCAACGGCGGTAAAGATCAACGCCAGCAACGGCATGCTGATAAATCCGGCCCAGAAACGCGGTGATACCACGCGACGTAGCGGATCGACGGCCATCATCTCCATGCTGGAGAGCTGTTCGGTGGCTTTCATCAGCCCGATTTCAGCGGTTAACGCTGAACCCGCACGGCCTGCAAACAGCAACGCCGTGACGACCGGACCGAGCTCACGCAGCAGCGAGAGCGCCACCAGCATGCCAAGGCTGGTTTCCGCATTGTAAGTGGTGAGCACCAGATAGCCTTGCAGCCCCAGCACCATGCCAATAAACAAGCCAGATACCACGATGATCAGTAACGATAACACGCCCACGCTATACAGCTGTTTCACCAGCAGCGGCGCATGGCGACGAAACGCCGGCTTACCGACTAACGCATGAAATAACATGAGGCCTGCGCGGCCAAAAGCGGCACAGGTATTGATTCCCTGACGTCCAAATGACGCTAGCGCCTGTAACAACATCAGTTTACGTTCTCCCTGAGCGGGTCAAGTCGCTGAGATAATCGCCAGCGGCAAAGCGGAAAGGCACCGGACCATCCGCATGACCCTCGATAAACTGGCGCACACGCGGATCGGGATTTTCCCGCAGTTCCGGCGCGCTACCCTGAGCAATGATTTTTTGTCCGGCAACAATATAGGCATGATCGGCAATGCTCAAGACCTCAGGCACATCGTGTGAAACCACGATGCAGGTCAGGCCCAGAGCATGATTCAGTTCATCAATTAACTTCACCAGCACGCCCATGGTAATTGGATCCTGGCCGACAAAAGGCTCATCGAACATGATCAGTTCGGGTTCCAGCGCGATAGCACGCGCCAGCGCCGCACGGCGGGCCATACCGCCAGAAAGTTCAGCAGGCATTAGTTTAGCGGCTCCACGCAAACCCACCGCTTCCAGCTTCATCAATACGGTGCTGTGCAACAGCTCTGGCGGCAGCTGCGTATGTTCACGCAACGGCCAGGCAACGTTTTCATACACGTTGAGATCGGTAAACAGCGCGCCGGACTGAAACAGCATGCTCATTTTTTTACGCGCTTCGTACAATTTGGTGCGGGAAAGCGTCGGGATATTTTGATCGCGGAACCAAATCTCGCCTTTATCGGGCTGTAATTGCCCACCGATCAGACGCAATAATGTGGTTTTGCCAATTCCGGACGGGCCCATAATCGCGGTGACTTTACCGGCAGGTACCGTTAACGAGATGTCGTCGAAGATAGTACGATCTCCGCGCGTGAAACTGACGCCACGAACCTCAACCAGATTCGTTTGCTGCTGGATCATCTTTACCTCTTTATGCGGATCGGGCGCTATCAAAGCTGTGGATGGTAGCCTGGTAGCCTCGAATGCACGATAGTTTTACAGAAACTTACCCACTTAGTGTGGCGAAAACGGCCTTAAAATTTACTTTTGCCTCTCAGACAGTCAAAATCAGCGCCTGTTAGTGCGTGCAGAATGTTTTTACCCGTCGGACAAGGTTCGCCGACACCTCCATCCATCAAGGATTTTTAATGTTCGTAGCCTCTGCCTTGCTGTTTATCGGATTGATTTTACTGGTTTACGGTGCCGACCGTTTGGTATTTAGCGCCGCGATCCTCTGTCGATCCTTTGGCATCCCACCGCTGATCATTGGTATGACGGTGGTAAGCATTGGCACATCATTACCGGAATTGATCGTCTCGTTTTCGGCCGCACAGCATGGGCAGATGGATTTAGCGGTTGGCACCGCGTTGGGCTCGAACATCACCAATATTCTATTAATTCTGGGCGGCGCGGCACTGCTCCACCCATTGACAGTACACTCCAATCTGATTCGGCGCGAATTGCCATTAATGCTGCTAGTCTCACTGCTCAGCGGCATCATGCTGTTTGATAACTATTTAAGTCGACTCGACGGCATCGCGTTACTGCTGATTGCATTGGGTTATCTGCTGGTGGTGATTCGCATTGCTCGTCGTGCTGAACGCGATAACAACGACACGCTAACCCGCGAACAGCTGGCGGAGCTGCCGCGCGATGAGGCAGGCAATACCGTGGCCTTTCTGTGGCTGGCGGTTGCACTGATTATTTTGCCGATGTCGACGCGTATGGTGATCGACAACGCTACCGTCTTTGCCGACTACTTTGGTGTGAGCGAACTGGTGATGGGCCTGACGCTGATCGCCGTCGGCACCAGTTTGCCCGAACTGGCCACCGTGGTGGCTGGCGCGCTGAAAGGTGAGGACGATATCGCGATCGGTAACCTGATCGGCGCCAATATTTTCAATCTGGCGATTGTTCTCGGCCTGCCGGCGCTGATTCATCCCGGCAGCGTTGATGCGCATGCCTTCGCACGTGATTACTGGGTGATGCTGGCAGTGAGCGTACTGTTCGCCCTGCTCTGCCTGCTGCGCAAACGCCGTATTGGTCGTATCGCAGGCACACTATTATTAGGTGGTTTTATCGCGTGGGTGCTGTGGCTATGGCTGAGCCCCATGCTTATCACAAGCTATTAAGGACGGACTGACCATGTCACATCAGCAACCGGATTTCGATTTTCAGCAAGCAGGCAAAGCGGTGCTGCGCATCGAACGCGAAGGGCTGGAGCAGCTTGATCAATATATCAATGATGATTTCGATCGCGCCTGCGCGATGATCTTTGCCTGCCGCGGCAAAGTGGTGGTGATGGGCATGGGCAAATCCGGGCATATCGGTAAAAAAATGGCCGCGACTTTTGCCAGCACCGGTACACCTTCGTTCTTTGTGCATCCCGGCGAAGCCAGCCACGGCGATCTCGGCATGGTCAGCACCAATGATGTGGTGATCGCGATTTCTAACAGCGGTGAATCCGGAGAAATCCTTGCGTTGGTGCCGGTGTTAAAGCGCCAGAAAGTGCAGCTGATTTGTATCACCGGTCGTCCAGATAGTGCGATGGGCCGCGCTGCGGATGTGCATCTGTGTGTGAAAGTGCCGCAGGAAGCTTGTCCGCTCGGCCTGGCACCAACCACCAGCACCACCGCGACTTTAGTGATGGGCGATGCGCTGGCCGTGGCGTTGCTGGAAGCACGCGGATTTACCCAGGAAGATTTTGCGCTGTCGCATCCCGGCGGTGCGCTGGGCCGCAAACTGCTGCTACACGTTAGCGATATCATGCACAGCGGCGATGAGATCCCGCACGTAAGCCGTGATGCGTCGATGCGGGATGCGCTGCTGGAAATTACCCGTAAGAATCTCGGTTTGACGGTCATCGTCGATGACCTAATGAAAATCGAAGGCATCTTCACCGATGGTGACTTGCGTCGCGTGTTTGATATGGGCATCGATTTCCAGAAAGCCACCATTCAGGAAGTGATGACCAGCGGCGGCATTCGCGTGCGCCCCAATATGCTGGCCGTTGACGCCCTTAATTTGATGCAAAACAAAAACATCACCGCCCTGCTGGTGGCCGATGACGATCGCCTGCTCGGTGTGGTACATATGCATGACATGCTGCGCGCTGGCGTGGTCTAACAGGAAGAAATAATGAGTGCTGAAACGGCGATGGTCGAGACTTGCTACGGTCCGGTGAGCGCGGACGTCATGGCGCGTGCTGCGAAGATTCGCCTGCTGATTTGTGACGTCGATGGCGTGATGTCCGATGGCGTCATTTATATGGGCAACAGCGGTGAAGAGCTGAAAGCTTTTAACGTGCGTGATGGTTATGGCGTGCGTTGCCTGCTGACCTCCGGCGTCGAAGTGGCTATTATTACCGGCCGCAAAGCAAAACTGCTGGAAGATCGCTGTAAGACGCTCGGCATTACGCATCTTTACCAGGGACAATCGGATAAGCTTTTGGCCTGGCGGGAACTCCTGGATAAACTGTCATTAACGGCCGATCAGGTCGCCTACATTGGCGATGACCTGATCGACTGGCCGGTAATGGCGCAGGCGGGTTTGAGCGTTGCCGTTGCTGATGCTCACCCGATTTTACTGCCGCGCGCGCATTATGTGACCCGCATTGCTGGTGGCCGCGGTGCGGTACGTGAGTTGTGCGATCTGATTTTGATGGCGCAGAACAAATTTGAGGATGCCAAAGGGCAATCAATATGAGTAAGAGCAGGCGTTGGATGACGCTGATCCTGGCCTTGATCGCCTTAGTGCTGATCGGCTGGAATCTCACCAACCAGGATGACGACAGAACGCCGGTGGCAACCAACGATCAAGCGCCAACCTACACCAGCGAGAAATCGAACACGGTGGTGTATAACCCCACAGGCGCGCTGGGCTATAAGCTGGTCTCCGATAAAGTGACCTACTTTGCTGCCGATGAGATAAGTTGGTTCGATAATCCGGTGATGACCACCTATGACGTTAATAAAGTGGCGACATGGTCGGTACGCGCCGATAAGGCAAAGCTGACCAAAGATCGTATGCTTTATCTTTACGGCAACGTTGTTGTCAATTCTTTGACTCAGGATTCACAGCTTGAGCGCATCCTTACCGATAACGCTCAGGTTAATTTGGTCACCCAGGATGTGACATCTGACGATCAAGTCACCCTTTTTGGCCGCAGTTTTAATTCCACTGGCATGAAAATGCGCGGCAATTTACGGACGAAACATGCTGAGCTGCTTGAAAAGGTCAAAACTTCCTATGAAATTCAAAATGAACAAAAATAGCCTTAAGTTATTGCTGGTGAGTACGCTGCTGGCAACGAGCCTGCCTGCGCTGGCATTAACCGGCGACTCAGACAAACCGGTAAATATCGACTCCGTTAACCAGGCGCTGGATCTGCAGGGCAACGTTGCGACCTTTACCGGCAACGTAATTGTGACGCAGGGTTCCATCAAGATTACCGCCGATAAAGTGGTGGTCACTCGTCCGGGCGGCGATAGCAAAAAAACCATTGTTGATGCTTACGGCACGCCAGCCACCTTCTATCAGATGCAGGATAACGGTAAGCCGGTGCAAGGCCACGCCAGTAAACTGCACTATGAATTGGCGAACGATTTTGTTGAGCTGACCGGCAATGCCTTCATCCAGCAGCAGGACAGCAACATCAAAGGCGACCGCATCACTTACCTGGTGAAAGAGCAGAAGATGCAGGCGTTCAGCCAGGGCGACAGCAAGCGCGTGACTACCGTTCTGGTACCGTCGCAGCTGCAGGACAAAAACGGTTCGTCCGCGAGCCCTAAAAAGAGTAACTGATTGCTATGGCTACACTAATCGCTGAAAACCTGGCGAAAGCCTACAAAGGCCGCCGCGTGGTGGAAGATGTTAGCCTGCAGGTAAAATCCGGCGAGATTGTCGGCCTGCTGGGCCCAAACGGTGCCGGTAAAACCACCACCTTCTACATGGTGGTGGGCATTGTGCCGCGCGATGCCGGCCGCATCGTGATTGATGATGAAGACATCAGCATTCTGCCGCTGCATGCGCGCGCCCGTCGCGGCATCGGCTATCTGCCGCAGGAAGCTTCGATCTTCCGTCGCCTGAGCGTGTACGACAACCTGATGGCTGTGCTGCAGATCCGTGATGATTTAACCGAAGAACAGCGTCAGGATCGGGCCAACGAGCTGATGGAAGAGTTCCATATTGGCCATCTGCGCGACAGCATGGGCCAGGCGCTGTCGGGTGGTGAACGCCGTCGTGTGGAAATTGCCCGCGCGCTGGCGGCTAATCCGAAATTCATCCTGCTGGACGAACCTTTTGCTGGTGTTGACCCGATCTCGGTTATCGACATCAAGAAAATCATCGAGCATCTGCGTGACAGCGGCCTTGGCGTGCTGATTACCGACCACAACGTGCGTGAAACCCTCGCGGTGTGTGAACGCGCTTATATCGTCAGCCAGGGACATTTAATTGCCCATGGCACGCCTGATGAAATTCTTGTAGATGAGCAGGTTAAGCGTGTTTATTTGGGCGAAGAGTTCAGACTCTGATAAGGTGTTGTAACACCCTACGTTTGCTTAGGAAATTCTTACCGAATTATGAAGCAAGGTTTGCAACTCAGGCTCAGCCAACAGCTGGCGATGACTCCACAGTTGCAGCAAGCCATTCGCTTGCTGCAACTCTCTACGCTTGAACTCCAGCAAGAACTGCAACTGGCGCTGGAAAGCAATCCGCTGCTTGAACAAACCGAACTGCACGAAGAAGTTGACGCACGTGAATTTCAGGATCAGGAAAGTGATTCGTTAGACACGCGCGAAGCGCTTGAACAGAAAGATATGCCTGAAGAGCTTCCGCTCGACGCTACCTGGGACGAAATCTACACCGCAGGCACACCATCAGGCACCGGCACCGATTACCAGGATGACGAACTGCCGATCTACCAAGGCGAAACCACCCAATCGCTGCAGGATTACCTGATGTGGCAGGTTGAGTTAACGCCGTTCACTGATACTGATCGCGCGATTGCCACGTCAATTGTTGATGCCATTGATGACACCGGCTATCTCACCGTCAGCTTACAAGACATTTATGACAGTATTGGTGATGAAGAGTTGGCGCTGGAAGAAGTCGAAGCCGTGCTCAAGCGCGTGCAGCGTTTCGATCCGATTGGCGTCGGTGCACGTGATTTGCGTGATTGCCTGTTAGTCCAGCTGTCGCAATATGCTGCCGACACGCCCATGCTGGCGGAAGCGCGTCTGATTGTTAGCGAACATCTCGATCTGCTGGCCAACCATGATTTCCGCAGCCTGATGCGTGTAACCCGTCTGAAGGAAGAGGTGCTGAAAGAGGCGATGCTGCTGATTCAGTCACTCGATCCGCGCCCAGGCCAGTCGATCAATACCAGCGAACCGGAATATGTCATTCCCGATGTTCTGGTGCGCAAAATCAGCAAGCGCTGGACGGTTGAACTCAATTCCGACAGCATGCCGCGCCTGAAAATCAATCAGCAGTACGCGGCGATGGGCGGAGCTGGCCGTAATGAAAGCGATAACCAGTTTATTCGCAGCAACTTACAGGAAGCCAAGTGGCTGATTAAGAGCCTGGAGAGCCGCAACGACACGCTGCTGAAAGTGACACGCTGTATCGTTGAACAGCAGCAGGCGTTTTTTGAGCAGGGTGAGGAGTACATGCGTCCGATGGTGTTGGCGGATATCGCTCAAGCTGTTGATATGCATGAATCCACCATTTCCCGCGTGACCACGCAAAAGTATTTACACAGCCCGCGTGGCATCTTTGAACTGAAGTATTTTTTCTCCAGTCACGTCAACACCGAAGGCGGCGGCGAAGCCTCTTCCACGGCGATTCGTGCATTAGTGAAAAAATTAATCTCGGCGGAAAACCCCGCAAAACCCTTGAGCGACAGCAAACTGACCTCCATGTTATCCGAACAGGGCATCATGGTTGCGCGACGTACGGTTGCTAAATATCGCGAGTCTTTATCTATACCGCCATCAAACCAGCGCAAGCAATTGGTTTGACCGAACGAAGAAGGAAGACCTATGCAGCTAAACCTTACCGGACTTAATGTTGAAATTACCGAACCTCTGCGTGAATTTGTAAATACCAAATTTGCCAAACTGGAACACTATTTTGATCGTATCAATCAGGTTTATATTGTTCTGAAGGTAGAGAAGGTGACGCAGGTTGCGGATGCAACACTGCACGTTAACGGCGGAGAGCTGCACGCCACATCGGAAGCGGAAGACATGTACGCGGCCATCGACGGGTTAATCGATAAACTTTCCCGTCAGCTGACCAAACACAAAGACAAACTGAAAAAACACTAACCTTCACGCTTGCAGAGTGCTGACTGATTCGGCACTTAGAGCATAAATGGGGCGGAACTTACCGCCCCGTTTTGTCATCTGCGCAAGCGCCAGCGGGTGAACGGTAATGAAATCAATTGCCTGAAACTCGCGGCTATGTGAACTCGCAAGTGAAACGATGATGAACAACGATCTAACACTGGAATTGAGCTCGGTCCTATCACTGGACTGTACCCGTAGCGGCGTACACTGCCAGAGTAAAAAACGCGCGCTGGAGATTATCAGCGAGCTGGCAGCGAAGCAGCTCAATCTGCCGCACCAGACGCTTTTCGAAGCCATCCTGACCCGCGAACGCATGGGCAGTACCGGTATTGGTAACGGCATCGCCATTCCACATGGCAAGCTGGAAGAGGACACCTTACGCGCTGTCGGCGTGTTTATTAGCCTCGATCAGCCTATCGCTTTTGATGCGGTAGATAATCAGCCGGTTGACCTGCTGTTTGCCCTGCTGGTACCCGCGGACCAGTGTAAAACCCACTTACACACGCTTTCGCTGGTTGCCAAACGCCTCGCAGATAAAACCGTCTGTCGTCGTTTGCGCGCGGCACAGAGCGACCAAGAGCTCTACGCCATTATCACAGAAGCTCAGGAAGCACACTCTTAAGCGAGATACACTTTTACCGGCGTATTCGCCGGTTTAAAACGGGAGAAATGTGATGGTGCTGATGATCGTTAGCGGTCGGTCAGGCTCAGGAAAATCAGTCGCGCTGCGTGCCCTCGAAGATATGGGCTTTTACTGTGTCGACAACTTGCCGGTAGTCCTGCTACCGGAGCTGGCGAATACCTTAACCGAACGCAATATTTCTGCGGCAGTCAGCATTGATGTGCGTAACATGCCGGAATCACCGGAAGTCTTTGAAGCGGCGCTCAACAATCTGCCCGATGCCTTTTCGCCGCAGCTGCTGTTTCTTGATACCGATCGCAACACGTTGATTCGCCGCTACAGCGATACGCGTCGCCTGCATCCGCTCTCCAGCAAAAACTTGTCGCTGGAGAGTGCTATCGATGAAGAGAACGATCTGCTGGAGCCACTGCGCTCACGCGCCGATCTGATTATCGATACGTCTGAGATGTCGGTTCATGAGCTGGCGGAGATGCTGCGTACCCGCCTGTTAGGCAAGCGTGAGCGTGAACTGACCATGGTGTTTGAGTCATTCGGCTTCAAACACGGCATTCCGATCGACGCCGATTATGTCTTCGATGTGCGCTTCCTGCCAAACCCGCACTGGGATCCTAAGCTGCGTCCGATGACCGGCCTGGATCGTCCGGTGGCCGCCTTCCTCGATCGTCACACCGAAGTGCACAACTTTATCTATCAAACGCGCAGCTATCTGGAACTGTGGCTGCCGATGCTGGAAACCAATAACCGTAGCTATCTCACCGTCGCCATTGGCTGTACCGGCGGTAAGCATCGTTCGGTGTATATCGCGGAACAACTGGCGGATTATTTCCGTTCACGCGGTAAAAACGTGCAGTCTCGTCATCGCACTCTGGAAAAACGCAAATCATGACCGTGAAGCAAACCGTTGAGATTCGTAACAAGCTGGGCATGCACGCGCGCCCAGCGATGAAGCTGTTCGAGCTGGTGCAGAGTTTTGATGCTGAAGTGTTGCTGCGTAACGAATCGGGCACCGAAGCTGAAGCCAGCAGCGTGATTGCGTTGCTGATGCTCGACTCAGCGAAAGGCGGTCATATTGAAATCGAAGCCAGCGGCCCGCAGGAAGAGCAGGCGCTGGCAGCGGTCATCGAACTGTTTGAAGCGGGCTTTGACGAAGATTAAGCCTTTCAATGCAGCTTGTAGCGATTCAGGAAACCCTCGCCGCCTAACTGGCGCATCTGCCGCATAATCCACTGCTGGCGCTGTCGCGTGTAGCCTGAAGGCGCATCGGCACGGAAGCGGATCGGATTGGGTAGAACCGCCGCCAGTAACGCGGCTTCAGACATCGTCAGGCGGCTGGCGGGTTTATGCAAATAGCGCTGTGAGGCCTCTTCCACGCCAAATACGCCATCGCCAAATTCTGCAATATTGAGATAAACCGTCAGGATGCGCCGCTTGGTCCACACGGTTTCGATTCCCACCGTGAGTCCTGCTTCCAGCCCTTTACGCACCCAGCTGCGGCCATCCCATAGAAACAGGTTTTTCGCCGTCTGCTGAGACAAGGTTGAAGCTCCGCGCATGCGTTCATTGCCATCGTTATCCAGCACTGATTGAATGGCATCAACATCAAAGCCCCAATGCTCGGGAAACTTTTGATCTTCAGAAGCGATAACCGCTAAAGCCATCCACGGCGAGATCTCGTCCATGCCGACCCAATCCGAGTGCGCCACATAATCAAAACGCCCTGTAAACCAGGCACCGATTTGCCGCTCCATCATTACCGCCGAGAACGGTACCGGTAAAAAAGCAAACAGCAGAATGCCCGCTAACCAGATGCCGAGCCAGGCCAGCAGCACTTTAGCAATCAGTACTTTAATACGTTTTCCCAGCGTCCCTTTACTCTTGCTCATGCAATTTTCTCTTACCTGTTCCCTGTATTAATCAATCACCCAAGTCACAATAGCTAATACCAACGATTAACCACTAAATTTTATCCTCTGATTGGCAAAAACGTCAGTGAAATTGTTGCCTGCGCAATCAACGTTCCTCTATTAGAGCCAATCACATCAAGCACTTCCGCCAAAAAGGAATCGGTTCCATGATGTTAAATGCACCAGGCGCTGCGTGCATGAACACTTAACTGAATGTGATATCGCTCACGCAAAAGCTTTCATGAAGCTTAACTATAATTTTTTATGATGTTCGAACTTGTTCATTGATTACAGAGACCAATCTGAAAAATGCGACCAAATCTGTCTGATCCTGCCTGCATTCAGCCTCAATGATGGTAAAGCGATTTACCGCACAATTGGTTTACATCATTCAATAAACTATAAACTGGAACTTTCCGTTTAAGGTTTCCAAAACGTTTTGGATAAGCCGTCAGAAAACCTTACTTTATTCATCAATATCAGCACGTTAATCTAACTTAACTTCAATTTTTTGTCAGAATCACATTTTCCATGCTCGTGTCAGGCTTTTCCTGCTAACGACTGAAGCAAAACCAGGCAAAAAGCAGAACAATTGGTCAAAAAAGGTGCAATATGGCAAAGAAATTAATTCCTTGCTTGACTGTGTCAGCAAATTAATGTTTTCTGTATTTAATCGCTGCTCAACATCACACAATTTAATGAATCTTGTCGCAGGCATTGGCGAATTTGTTAAGGTGATTTGGAAGCGTTAACCAATACCGAATTGCTGCTTTCTTATTCGATTTCTAATAATAGCAGCAATGCCCATTTCCCTGGTGTTGGCGCAGTATTCGCGCACCCCAGTTTCGACTGGGGTCATTTTTTTCTAACGTCCTGTAATTTTTCCCGCTCCGCTACCCATTCACGTAACACGTTCACGTCTTTCAGCCACTCTTGTTTTAACTCATCGACCCACTCTTGCACGTTGTCCCACCACGCTGGCAATTCCGGCGACTGAATCTGCTTCGCCAACTGCTGTATATGCAGTAAGCCAACCGAACCTGCCGCACCTTTGATCTTGTGCCCTTCTTCAGCAATGCCTTTTTGATCGCGCGCCATCATGTTGGAATCCAGCACCTCGAGATAGCCCGGCATCATCTGCTCAAACATGGTCAGGCTTTGGGTAATCAATCCAGGGCCAACCAGTTCAATGTATTGCTCCAGCATCGCCACATCTAGCAGCGTGCGCGACTGCGCGTCTGATGATTCGGTGGCGATCTCTTCCAGCTCCGGCTGATAATCCCAGAACTTCTTGATCACCGCCGTAAGCGCTGGCACAGCAAGCGGTTTGCTCAACACATCATCCATGCCGGCATCGAGATACTCTTTTTTGTCTTTCAGCACATTGGCGGTCAATGCCACCAGCGGCGGCAGCGCCACATCTGCGTGACGCTGATGGATGGCACGTGACACGTCGAGGCCCGTCATATCCGGAAGCTGAATATCGAGCAGCACCAGATCGAACTCCTGCGGATCAAACATCGCCAGCGCGTCCGTACCGGTCATCGCGACTTCGACGCTGCAACCCAGCTTCTCCAGTACCGAACGCGCAACAATCACGTTGAGTTCAATATCTTCCACCAGTAATACGTGCAGCGCCGGCAACGGCATACTGTCATCCAGATTGTCGTCTTCCACTTCCTCAGCGACGCGTGGCGCGTTGATCTCCACGGTGAAGCAGGAACCCTGCCCCGCGACGCTACTCACGCTGATATCGCCGCCCATCGCTTGGGCTAAACGACGCGAGACCGCTAAACCGATGCCGGTGCCCGTTGCCGGCTTGCCGCCGTGCTGATCTTTCACCTGGTAATACATGGCGAAGATCTTATCCTGCTCTTCCTGCGGAATGCCCATGCCGGAATCCTGCACTTCAAAGTGCAGCGTTTCATCCTGACGATAGGCAACGCGCACCACAATCTCGCCCTGCTGAGTAAATTTCACGGCATTGCCGATCAGGTTCCACAGAATCTGACGCAGACGCGTGCCATCCGCCGAAATTTTATGGGGCAGCGGCAGCTCCGGCGCCATGACAAATTTCAGCCCTTTTGGCTGCGCCAGCAGACCGGAGAGGTTTTCCAGATCGGCGAGGAAACCGGTGAAATCCAGCGGCTGATTATCCAGCTGCACTTTGCGGCGTTCGATTTTGTCCACTTCAATTACATCATTGAAGATGTTGCCCAGCGTGATGGCCGACACGTGGATGGTTTTGAGGTACTTCAGCTGCTCCTGATTGAGATCGGTATCCAGCAGGATGCGGCTCAGTCCGACGATGCCATTCAGCGGCGTACGCAGCTCATGGCTGATAGTCGAAATAAAGGTAGTCTTCTCACGGCTGGCGTTCTCCAGCGCGTCCTGATAGCGCTTACGCTCGGTAATGTCGCGGCCAAAGCCCATCAGGCCACTGCGTTTTCCGACACGGTCGTAATAGGGCACTTTACGGATTTCGAAACAGGCTTTGCGCCCGTCGGGATATTGCAGCCACTGTTCGTAGGTTAGCGACACATTGTGGCGGAACACCTTCTCATCGGTTTCCAGCACTTTGGTGGCGGCTTCATCATCATAGATATCGCGTGGTGTCAGGCCAATCAGCTGCTTTTCACTCATGCCGGTTAGCAGTTCCATGGCGCGATTACAGCCGGAGAACTGCTTATCAATGTTGCGGTAGAACACCAAATCCGGTGACGCATCAAGGAAGGAGCGCAGGAAGGAGGATTGCTGTTCCAGCTCAATTTGCGCCTGCTCGCGTCGTGCCATCTCTTCGCGCAGCTTATCCATCACCTGCTCGCGCGCCTGCTCGGCTTTAATACGGTCGTTAATTTCCTGATTAAGCTGGGTGATGGTCTCTTTCATCTGCTGGTTCAGCTCGAGATCGCGCGTACGCATCTCTTCCAGCTTATCCACCAGTTTCGACAGGCGCTGGCGCGACTCTTCCAGCTGATCGACCACCACTGAGAGGAAATAGACGGCCCAGGGCGTAATCAACAGACCGAAGAAGATGGAGCGGACGACGTCGATGCTCTCCACATGCCCACGCAATACCATGGTGACGGCCATCTGTACCACCATCGCCAGCACCACCAGCGCTGAGGCTAACAGCAGCGAAAAGCGTACCAGGCCGAGTTTGACCATCAAATCAACGTAGTACTGCGCTAAAAGACGAATCTGTTTCATTACGAGCTCCCTGAACGAAATCTGGCTCATGATAGCGTAATTATCGCTGCGCTGCCCCGCTTCACCCGGCCATATCGCGCAGGTTATGCCCTGTAATGGTGCATCGCAGCGTGATTTCGCCGACGTTCCCTTCTATATGCGCAAAGCGCTTGACTAATTCTGCCAACTGAATAATCTGGAGGGCCGCGCTTTTGCGAACCTTTCCTCAACATCCGGTGCTAATCAGCACCCTGGCAGCCATTCATCCTGATGGTTGCACCTCTTTATTGCATACCCATTCAATTTAAATGACTTTCTACGCATGCTTTGCGTGATTAATTTTACTAATGGCAGCGCCATTTTGATTCAAATATGACGCCATAAGAAAAACAGATACATGCTGTGTATCAACTGCCCCTAACAGCATTAAATGCTGTTATAACCCTTTCTGCCAGCATTGTTTGGATATTAGAGGGCTGGGTCACAGTGAGACGGCTCACACTTCCTGGGGGAATGCGCAGCGGGATATTGACATAAATTTACGCAATAAATTCTTATTAATCATTTAATTAAGTGACAAGAAAGCCTATTACCCGCATCAAAGCTGGCTATTTGACCTGAGTTCGCTTTCCCGATAAGTTGGAATTCCACTGGAAGCTTTCCTGGTGGGCCTGTGTCTCGGCATATCTATGCAGCAAGAAGCCTCCCTCTGGATGCAAGCTATCTCCCGAAAGAGACCGGAATAAAAAGAGCAGCTCATTAAGGACGTGACAACAGTGTCTTGAGAGCCCTTGCTCGGTGCTGCGACGCCTGCTCTTTACTGAGCGGCACAAGAATTGATACCGCCGCGCTGGCTTACATTGTCACGCTGCGGTACACGAAATAATGCAGGTAATGTCAAAAGAAGTTTAAGGAGACTCTCAATGTCCACGCAAAAACCGAATCCCTATGGTTTGTATGACCCATCAGCTGGCAGTGACAGCTGTGGTGTAGGTTTCATTACCCGTAAGGACGGCGAGCAGACTCATGAGATTCTGCGGATGGCCCATAGCGCGCTGTGCACGGTTCCGCACCGAGGCGGCATGTCTGCCGAAGGCGTGGGCGATGGCGCGGGTGTGAACGTCGATCTCTCCCTGAACTTCTTCCGCAAGGTCACCGGTCTGGCGCTGGAAGCCGGCCGTTTTGGCGTCGGTAACTTCTTTGTACCAAAAGACGCAGAGCTGCGTGCAAATGCTGAGCGTCTGGTTGAAGAAACGCTGGCGGCGCATAACTTCCCGGTATTAGTGAAACGCGATATGCCGCTGGACGGCAGCGTGACGCGCCCGGCCGCCCTGCAATTCCAGCTGCCGATTGTGCAGTGGATTTTTGCCGCGCCGCAGGAAGTGACTGAACAACTCGAATTCGAGCGCCAGATTTATCGCGCGCTGCTGGATATCGAAGCGCGCGCCTTTACCGAAAGCGAATTCGGCGGCCTCTATCCGCTGTCGCTCTCTTCGCGCACGCAGGTATTTAAAGCGCGTCTGAACTCCAACGAAGTGATTCCTTACTTCAAAGATTTGACCGATGCCGATCATCAGGTGCGCGGGCTGTTCTTCCACACCCGTTTCTCGACCAACACCGATCCGCATACCACCATGGCGCAGCCATTCCGCTTAATGGCGCACAACGGCGAGCTGAACACCGATCGTAAAAACCGCATTGCCGAAGCGGCACTGATGCTGGCGCGCGGTAAAAAAATCGTGCGTCCAAAAGGTCAGTCCGACAGTTCGCGTCTCGACCAGAGCATCCATAGCCGTTTGATGGAAGATAACCTCGATCTGATCAACGCAGTAGTTTCGATGATGCCGCCAGCGTGGGAGAACGATACCTCGCTCTCGAACGAAGTGCGCGCCATGCTCGAGTACTTCTCTTTATATGAAGAGAAGAACGATGGCCCAGCTGCGCTTATCTTCGGTAACGGTGAAGTGATCGGCGCGCGACTTGACCGCCTCGGTCTGCGTCCGCTGCGTTCCGTTGAAACCGCGGAGTACATCGGAGCGATGTCTGAAGCGGGCCAGATCGCCTTCCCACCGGAAAGCGTGCTGCGTCGTGGCCGTATCGAAGCGGGCGGCATGCTCTATTACGATCACAAAGAGAAACGCTCTTACACCACGGTTGAAGCGCTGGAAAAACTGGCCGCTGAAAAAGATTATCTGTCACTCCTGAGCAAAGCGCGTATCGATCTCGCCGACCTGCCAGAAATTCAGGCAGAGCAGCTCGGCTCGCCGCTGCGTTATCGTGGTGACCTCAAAACCTATCAACGTTTTGTCGCCTACTACTACAACCAGGAAAGCTTCAAATTCATGATGGATCCGATGCTGCAAACCGGCGCTGAGAAGATCTCAGCCATGGGTTACGGCAACGCCATCAACGGCCTGTCTGACCACGAAGGCGGCATGGCGCACTACTTCTCACAACGATTTGCCCAGGTTACCAACCCGCCGCTCGACTCCATTCGTGAAGCGGACGGCATGACGCTGCGTGTGGCGCTGGGTGCGAAGCCGCATCTCGGCCGCAGCAAAGGTCAGCAAATCATTGTTCCGACGCCAATCCTGACGCACCTCGACATGCTGCGCCTGCGCGAGCAAACCGTCGCTCCTTATGCGCGTTTCGAGATGCTGTATGAGCCGGTGGTCGGCAAAGATATCGTCAGCCGTGCGGCCAACGCCAACGCGCTGGAAAAAGCCATTGATGACTTAGCCCAGCAGGTAGTGGATTTCGCACGCCAGCAAGGCGGCATCGCGGTGATCACCGATCGTCATATCTCTTCAACTCACGCATCAATCCCGATGCTGCTGATGGTGTCGGCGATCAACCAACGTCTGGTGCAGGAAGGTCTGCGTCTGGATGTTTCGCTGGTGGTCGAAAGTGGTCAAAGCATCTCTTCACACCATATCGCGGCGACGCTGGGCTTCGGTGCTTCTGCCGTTTACCCACTCGGCGTGCAGATGCGTGCGGAAGAGAAATTCGGTGAAGGCGAAGAAGGCAATAAAGCCTTTAAACGCTATGCCAAAGCAGCCGAAAAAGCGCTGATGAAAACCATGGGTAAAGTCGGCCTGTGTACCGTTGAGAGCTACAGCTGCGGCGAGTTCTTCGAGCCGAACTTCCTGAATACCGACGATCCGGTATTGAAAAAGTATTTCCCGAATATCAAAACGCCGGTTGGCGGCGCGGGCTTCCCGGCGATCGCCCAGATGGCGGTAGACTGGCATCAAAGCGCATTAAAAATTCAGGGCGAAGCGGAAGTGCCGTTGCTCGGCCTGTTCAAAGAGCGTGCTGAAGGCGCGGGCCACTCATACGGCACCATCGCGGTGCGTACCTTCATTGATATGACGGAACAACCGATTCGCTTTGCTAACAAAGAGCGCGAAGAGGACAACTTTATTCGTTTGATGACGCTGGCCAAACTGGATAATGCGTTCAACATCAAAGCGGAAGCCTTTAAAGACAGCAGCTTCGAGCGCATCCCAAATGATGTGATCGACAGCTTTGCCATCACGCCAGATTATCGTCAGTTCTCCAGCCTGATGCATGCCGAGCGTAAACGCCGTCCTGCGGCGCTACGTGACATCCTTGCGCTGCCGTGCGATCTGACCCACGTGGACAGCGAAGCCGAATTCGGCCGCAAACTGGGCCGCTACTCGCTGGTGAACAACGGCTTCGCTACGCGTGGCCTGAAATGTGAAGCAGTGAACGGCAGCCTGAACCAGTTCGAGCTGCGTCTGATCGATGCAATTGCTGGCCTGAAACCAGAAAGCGAGCGCCTGGAAGCGCTGGCACGGGCACTGAAAACCCGTTTCACCGACGATATCGAAAGCAGCAACGTAGCGGATGGCGTGCTGCACATCACCGCTTACGGCAAAGCAGCCGATTATCTGTCGCTGATCTTCACCGCGCTGCCATCGCTGCCGCTGGAAGAGATTCAGCCAGCCCACGAAATCACGCGTACCTTTGCTTCCGGTGCGATGAGCCACGGTGCGTTGGTTGCGCCGGCGCACGAAGCTGTCGCGCACGGTACTAACATGGTTGGCGGCATGAGTAACTGTGGTGAAGGTGGCGAGCACTATTCTCGTCACGGCACCATCCGCGCGTCACGTATCAAGCAGTTGGCATCCGGGCGTTTCGGCGTGTGGGCGGCTTATCTTGCTGATCCAATGCTGGAAGAGCTGGAGATCAAAATCGGTCAGGGCGCGAAGCCCGGTGAAGGCGGCCAGCTGCCGGCACCAAAAGTGACCGTTGAGATTGCCGCAGCGCGTGGCGGTACGCCGGGCGTTGAGCTGGTTTCACCGCCGCCGCACCACGACACTTACTCCATCGAGGATTTGGCGCAGCTGATCCACGACTGTAAAGCCGCGCGCGTGCGTGTCATCGTCAAACTGGTTTCATCTGAAGGTATCGGCACCATCGCCGTCGGCGTGGCGAAAGCCGGCGCGGATGTCATTAACGTCGCAGGTAACACCGGCGGCACCGGCGCAGCGTCCGTTACCAGCCTGAAATATACCGGCCGCGTCGCGGAAATCGGCATCGCTGAAGTGCATCAGGCGCTGTGTGCCAACGGCCTGCGCGACAAAGTGCAGCTGCGCTGCTCCGGCGCGCAGCAAACCGGCAGCGATGTGATCAAATCTGCCCTGCTCGGCGGCGATAGCTTCGAGTTCGGCACCACCGCGCTGATGATGCTGAAATGCGTGATGGCGAAAAACTGTAACGTCAAATGCCCGGCCGGTTTAACCACCAACGCCGAAGCCTTTGATGGTGATCCGCGTCAGCTGGCGCAGTACTTCATCAACGTGGCGCAGGAAGTGCGTGAGTTCCTCGCCCGCCTCGGTCTGCGTTCTCTGCGTGAAGCGCGTGGCCGTTCGGATCTGCTGCACTTGATGGATCACCCGCTGGAAGTCGGCAAACTGGATCTGCGTGCGATGTTGACCGTGGTGCCAGAGCAGAAAATTGCCAAGCCGGTGTATCTGGAAAAAGACTTTGAGCTGGATGATGGCTGGGTCAGCGAGCTGAAAACGCAGCTGGTTGGCGCGGCAAGCCGTGAAATCGCGCTGGGCGCGGGCATCACGCTGAACAACCGTAACAAAAGCGTCGGTGGTCAGCTGGCGATCGATATCGAACGCATGCTGAACCATGAACTCTCGACAGAGCAGCTGGCTGCATTGCCAGCGGTGCTGAAAGACGATCGCGGTCGTCACTATCTGGCGCCAGCCACCGTGCTGATTAACACCAGCGGTTCTGCCGGCCAGTCGTTCGGCGCGTTCTGCAACGACGGCATGCAGATGAAGCATTACGGCACCTGTAACGACGGTGTCGGCAAAGGCCAGTGCGGCGGCGAGTTGGTGGTGATGTCACCAGGCGGCGGCGCACAGGATAGCGATGGCAACGTGTTGATCGGTAACTTCGCGCTGTTTGGCGCCACCGGCGGCCGTCTGTTCGTTCAGGGCCAGGCGGGTGACCGCTTCGCCGTGCGTAACTCCGGCGCAACCGCGGTAGTGGAAGGCGTTGGTGACTTCTGCTGCGAATACATGACCAACGGCGCCATCCTCAACCTTGGCACCTTTGGTAAAGGCTTTGGCAACGGCATGAGCGGCGGTTTCGCTTACCAGTACGATCCGTATGGATCGCTGGCAGCCCACGCAGCAGGTGATTCGGTGCTGTTTGGCTCTATCGCCGATGAAGATGAAATGGCGCAGGTGCACAAACAAGCGGTGCTGACCATGCTGAACTGGCATCTGGAAGCAACCCAATCGCCACGCGCGGCCTGGCTGCTGGATAACTGGGAAACCGAGTGCCACCACTTTGTTTATGTGATGCCGCGTTCACTGCTGCTGTATCAGGATGGCACCGAGATCCTGAAAGCCAAATCACGTAAAGACCTGCTTGAAGAGCTGTCAACCTCGCTGGCTGCGCATCAGGTTGCGAAGTTCAAATCAGCGTGGCGTGACGGTAAAACCATTGCCAACGGCGCAGTTCCGGCTTATGGCGCGACCGATACGCTGGAGATGTTTGTTCTGCTGAACAATTACACCGTTCTCAGCCTCGCGCAGCAGCTGGCGCTGGGCAAGCTGCCGAAAGGCACGGCGGTGGAAGATCCAGCAGTAGAAAAAGCGGTACGTAATCTTCTGATGACCGAAGATTTCACGCTCATCAGCAAGCTGCAACGTCATGCACGCTCGGCGATTGAGAGTTACAGCGATGACGAGCTGGCAAGCCTGATCGCCGCGAAACGAATGTCAGATTACAAAGCGGCATTAACGCAGCGCAACATTCGCTCGATGGACAGCCTGGCGACTTACGGCTGGATCATCTATCAGGATGCCTGCAACCGTGAAGTGCTTGGTCATCTACCTGATTTTGAAGAGCTGTTTGCGCGTGCTGCCTTGCCAGAAATCGCTGCTGCGGTCGGGAAACTTTCCTGATTACAGCGCCAATGAACAAGTGTAATTTTGACCTCTCCCTCAATACTTCATGGTGCAGAAAGGCGGCAAACGCCTCTGCAACCTGAAGTATGACAGGGATAAAATTTTGAACAGGATTGAGCCTTACCGATGAAAATTCCTTACATTCCTGAAGATGCACCGTTTAACGGTGAGCAGAAATACTGGCTGGCGGGCTTCCTCGCTGGCCTCCATTCGCGCCTGCTGGTATTAGAAGACAAGCAGAGCGCACCGGCTGCAGGTGCCAGCACCAATACGCAGCTGCACATCCTGTTCGGTTCACAGACCGGCAACGCTGAAGCGCTGTCGCAAACGGCCGCTAAAGCCGCACGCGCCAAAGGTTTGGTGCCGGTGGTTCAAGCGCTGGGCGAAGTGGATCTGGATGTGTTCGCTACCATGCGTCACGTGCTGATCGTCACCTCGACCTACGGCGAAGGCGAAATGCCGGACAACGCCCAGCTGTTCTGGAACGCGATTTCAGCCAGCACCGCGCCGCGTCTGGAGCAGATGCACTTTGCGGTATTGGCGATTGGCGACACCGGCTACGACGGTTTCTGCCAGGCAGGTAAATTCATCGATATGCGTCTTGAGCAGCTCGGTGCAAAACGCGTCGCCGATCGTATCGACTGCGATATCGACTTCGAAGAGCCATCCAGCGCGTGGATTGGTACGGCGATGCCGCAATTCGCCGCCAGTGCAGGCAGCAGCGGTACAGCATTAGAAAGCGCGCCAGAAGCGCCGGTCATTCCGGGCAGCAATAAGCAAAACCCATATGCGGCTGCGTTGGTGACTAACAAGCGTCTTTCGGCAGAAGAGTCGGCGAAAGATATTCGTCACTTCGAGTTTGATCTCACCGACAGCGGTTTGAAATATGAAGCGGGCGATGCGCTGGGTGTGATCCCGGTGAATGACGCAGCACTGGTTTCACTGCTGCTGACTCAGCTGAAAGCAGATTACGAAACGCCAGTTCCCAGCTTTGATCGCAACCTCGGCGATCTGCTGACTTATCAGTTCGAAATTTCCGAGCCATCACGCAAACTGATTGAGTGGGTTGGCCAGCACACCACCAACCAGGAACTGCGTCACGTCCTGCAGCACGACGATAAAGATACCCTTGCCGTTTGGCTGTGGGGCAAAGACACGCTGGATCTGCTGCAGCTCGAGTTGACGCGAAGCCTGTCGGTGCCGGAATTCGTTGCCATGCTGCGTCCGTTACAGCATCGCGCTTACTCCATCTCGTCGAGCTCGAAAGCCCACCCAAATCAGGTACATCTGACCATTGCTTCCGTGCGCTATCACAGCAGCGGCCGCGAGCGTAAAGGCGTGTGCTCAACTTATCTGGCTGAACGTGTACGTCGCGGCGAAAAGCCGGCGATCTTCATCTCACCAAACAAAGCGTTCCGTGTACCGTCAAACGGCAATGCGCCGCTGATCATGGTTGGGCCAGGCACCGGTATCGCACCGTTCCGCGCCTTCCTGCAGGAACGTCAGGCAACGGGCGCAGAAGGTAAAAACTGGTTGTTCTTCGGTGACCAGCATCAGGCACACGATTACATCTACGAAGAAGAGTTGCAGGCATGGCAGGAGAAAGGTCTGCTGACTAATCTGGATCTGGCCTTCTCGCGCGATCAGGAAGAGAAGATTTACGTGCAGAACCGCATGCTGGAGAAAGGCGCTGAGCTTTACGCCTGGCTGCAGGATGGCGCTTACTTCTACGTGTGTGGCGACGCATCTCGCATGGCAAAAGACGTTGATGCGGCGCTGTATGAAGTGGTTCGTCAGTTCGGTGGCTTGTCCAGCGAGCGCGCGGCGGCTTACGTTGATCAGCTGAAGAAAGATAAACGCTACCTGCGCGACGTCTACTAAGACGCGCAGGCATAAAAAAAACGGGCCAATCGGCCCGTTTTTTATTGCACGTTTTACTTCACCACACGCAGTGAAGGTCGTCCGCCACGCGGCGGAGGCTCATCATCTGGCGAGTGATCGTCATCAGTCGCATCATCCGGACGATCGCCATCAATCACAGACATCATTGTCTCTTCCTGACCGCTACCTTCCTGCTCGTCCGTCGCCAGCTCATAAGCCGGTTCCGGCTCGAACATGGTGCCAGCGCCGTTTTCTCGGGCATAAATCGCCAGAACTGCAGCCATCGGCACAGAAACCTGACGCGGGACGCCACCGAAACGCGCGTTGAAACGCACTTCATCATTGGCGAGGTCAAGATTGCCTACCGCACGCGGCGCGATGTTCAGAACGATCTGTCCATCACGCGCATATTCCAGCGGCACCTGCACACCTGGCAGATTGATATCGACCACCAAATGCGGCGTCAACTGGTTATCCAGCAACCAGTCGTAGAACGCCCGCAACAGGTAAGGACGACGCGCCGTTAGTTGCGACATTTCCATACATTAGCCCCGAGCTTGCAGGCGCATTTCACGTTCTGCTTCCGTCAGTGACGCAAGGAAAGAGTCACGTTCAAACACACGCGTCATATAGCCTTTCAGCTCTTTAGAACCGGCACCAGACAGGTCAACGCCCATCTGCGGCAGACGCCACAGCAGCGGCGCCAGATAGCAATCCACCAGGCTGAACTCTTCGCTCATGAAGAACGGTGTGCGTGCGAACAGTGGTGCAATCGCCAGCAGCTCTTCGCGCAGTTGCTTGCGCGCTGCATCGGCTTCGGCACCGTTGGCGGTTTCGATGGTGCGCATCAGGCTGTACCAATCCTGCTCAATGCGGTGCATCATCAGACGGCTTTCACCGCGCGCTACCGGGTAAACCGGCATCAGCGGTGGATGCGGGAAACGCTCATCGAGGTATTCCATGATGATGCGTGATTCATACAGCGTCAGTTCACGGTCGACCAGCGTCGGTACGGTGCGATACGGGTTGAGGTCAATCAGATCCTGCGGCAGGTTATCCGTTTCAACCTGCTCGATCTCCACGCTGACGCCCTTCTCAGCCAGTACGATACGTACCTGATGGCTGAAAATGTCAGTCGGACCAGAAAACAGCGTCATTACCGAACGTTTGTTGGCAGCGACAGCCATGAAAACCTCCAAGTTTGTTCACAAAAAGATACTGCGAATAGCCAACCACGCGGCGACTCACCGGCTCATCAGATTCGCCTACCGTCAGCGTCAGGAGCATCGACCGGTCTTCCGGACAGGAACGACATGCACAACGCTGCGTCTTGCAGGCGCAAAGTGACAGTGAGTTTACCAGATTTTAAGCAGCTTGTGGGGCGGGCGTGATGATTTGCGGGCAAAATGCGGGTAAAGCTCGCGTTTTTCGTGGGAAAAAATCATTAATGCAGGCAATAAAAAACCCGCCGAAGCGGGTTTTTTGAGCCAACTGCCGCTGCCGAAGCAGCAAACAATTAACGCTTGGAGAACTGCGGACGACGACGTGCTTTACGCAGGCCGACTTTCTTACGTTCAACTTCACGCGCATCACGGGTAACGAAGCCCGCTTTACGCAGTTCAGAACGCAGAGACTCGTCGTACTCCATCAGAGCGCGTGTGATACCGTGACGGATCGCACCAGCCTGACCAGAAATACCACCACCTTTAACGGTGATGTACAGGTCAAATTTACCAACCATATCAACCAGCTCCAGCGGCTGACGCACGACCATGCGTGCAGTCTCGCGACCGAAGTACTGCTCCAAAGAGCGCTGGTTAATTACGATGTTACCGCTACCCGGCTTGATGAAGACGCGAGCGGCAGAGCTTTTGCGGCGACCAGTGCCGTAGTTTTGAGTTTCAGCCATTGCCTATAATCCCGATTAAATGTCAAGAACTTGCGGTTGCTGCGCCGCGTGGTTGTGCTCGTTGCCTGCGTAAACTTTCAGTTTACGGTACATAGCACGACCCAGTGGGCCTTTCGGCAGCATGCCTTTAACCGCGATTTCAATCACACGCTCAGGACGGCGCTCGATCATCTCTGCAAAGGTCGCTTGCTTGATACCACCGATGTGGCCAGTGTGGTGATAGTAAATCTTATCAGTACGCTTGTTGCCGGTTACAGCAACTTTTTCTGCGTTCAGAACGATGATGTAATCACCGGTATCAACGTGCGGAGTGTATTCCGCTTTGTGCTTACCACGCAGACGGCGCGCCAGTTCAGTCGCCAGGCGACCCAAGGTTTTGCCCGTTGCGTCAACAACATACCAGTCACGCTGTACGGTTTCTGGTTTAGCTGTAAAAGTTTTCATTGAAAAGCTTACCCAAATAAAAAGTTACACGTTGGTGAAATCCCAAACGCTAAGTAAACGATTGAGGCTCACACGACCATTTTGCCCAGCAAGCCACCCCTTCAAGTGAGTTACCGGATCACATCGAGTTCTTGGGAAAGAAAACCGATGCTGTAACGTGGGGTCGCAAGATTATAGAGAAGTCGAACTCAAAGATCGAACCTTTTTGCATCTAAAACCTACGATTTATGCCACGTCATCAGGGCAGATGCGGCAGACGCAAATACTCTTCGCTCTGCATCTCCTGCAAACGCGACAAGCAGCGCTGATACTCAAACTTCAAGCGTGTGCCCTGATAAATTTCAAACAGTGATGTTTCAGCCGCGACAACCAGTTTCACGTGGCGTTCGTAGAACTCATCGACCAACGCAAGGAAGCGGCGCGCCTGATCTTCGCTCTTATAAATCATCACCGGCACATCATACAGCAAGACGCTGTGAAAACGGCGCGAGAGCTCAATATAGTCGTGCTGACTGCGCCCTTCGCCGCACAGCGTCAGGAAATTGATCGCCAGCACGCCTTCATGCACGCCCAGCGTGGGCATCTGGCGATGGTTGATTTCCAGCACCGGCGCGTCTTCACGCGCTTTGCCGGAAAGCGCGCGGAACATGCGCTCCATTTCGCTATGCGTGGCATCGTTGAGCGGGAAGTTCCACAAATGCGCCGACGTTAGTGTGCGCAAGCGGTAATCGATACCCGCGTCCACATTCATCACTTCACAATGACGCTTGATTTGTTCGATGGCTGGCAGGAAACGCGGGCGCTGCAGGCCGTTGCGATAGAGCTCATCCGGCGGAATGTTCGAGGTGGCTACCAGCGAGATGCCGCGCGCAAACAGCGCCTCCATCAGCGTGCCCAGCAGCATGGCGTCGGTGATATCCGAGACAAAAAACTCATCGAAACAGAGAATGTCGGTTTCCGCTTTAAAGCGATCGGCGACAATTAGCAGCGGATCGCTGTGGCCTTGCAGCTGCGTCAGTTCCTGATGGACACGCAGCATAAAGCGGTGGAAATGCAGGCGCAGCTTACGATCACCAGGAATTGACTGAAAAAACAGATCCATCACCCAGGTTTTACCGCGTCCCACACCGCCCCACATATACAGGCCGCGCACTGGCGCTTCGCGGGTGCTTTTCTCTTTATTCATTATCTTAGACAAGCGGCCCAACAGACCTTTGGCAGCCGGTTCAACCTGTTGCTGGCGGGCAATCAATCCTTGCTGGATGGTATCTAAGCGGGTAATCGCTTCTCGTTGTACGTCATCCGGGCGAAATTCGCCCTGCGACAGCGCCTGCTCGTAGCGTGCAAGCGGAGATGAGGTTTGCATGGTTCTCTCAGAATCCCTGAAAAAGTCCGATTCACGGGTCGGTTGACGAAAATTAGGCCGCTCTACACTAAGCGATGCAGCCCGATAGTTCCACTTCCAATAGATTATTGGGTATAGTGGCTGCTATTGAAGTTGATGTTGCAACAGAAGCAATGCCCTACGAAACAACGGAAATTACACGGGAGTCATTATGACCTGGGAATACGGGCTGATTGGTTTAGTGATTGGCATTATTGTCGGCGCAGTCGTCATGCGTTTTGGCAACAAGAAGCTGCGTGAGCAGCGTAGCATGCAGTATGAACTGGAAAAATCGAAGGCTGAGCTGGCGGATTACCGCGAGGAGCTCACCAACCACTTCGCCCGCAGCGCCGAGCTGCTGGACAATATGGCGCATGATTACCGCCAGCTGTATCAGCACATGGCGAAAGGGTCTAACGACCTGCTGCCAAATCTGCCCGGCGAGAAAAATCCGTTTGCCTACCAGTTAACGGAAGCCGAAGCGGATAACGATCAGGCGCCGGTGCAGATGCCGCGTGATTACTCTGAAGGCGCATCCGGCCTGTTACGTGGCAGCGACCGCGCTCCGCGTAATTAATCCTTTTGGGGCACAGCTTAGCTGTGCCCTTTTTGTTTTCGAACACAAACCACAAACTACTGTCACACTTCTTTTATCCCTTTCGCAGCGAGAGCGTTGTAGCAATGAAAAAACAAGCACGTCTGTTAAGCGCATTAGCCTTAGGTATCGGGATGAGTTTGGCTGCGGCGCCGAGTGCGCTGGCAACTCTTCCCGCCCAGATTCAGGGACAAGCATTGCCAAGCCTGGCACCGATGCTGGAAAAAGTTCTGCCCGCAGTAGTGAGCGTGCGTGTTGAAGGTACCGACAGCGGTCAGCAGGCGCAGGATATTCCTGAACCACTGAAGCGCTTTTTTGGTCAGGCACCGGGACAATCGCAGCCGCAGCCTTTTGAAGGTCTGGGTTCTGGCGTGATCATTGATGCCGCTAAAGGCTATATCCTCACCAATAACCATGTGGTCAGCAACGCCGATAAAATCAGCGTGCAGCTGGGTGACGGCAACGAATATGACGCTAAGTTAATTGGTCACGATGAACAAACCGACATCGCATTGATCCAGGTTGAAGGCGCGAAAAACCTGACGCAGGTGAAAATCGCCGACTCTGATTCGCTGAAAGTGGGTGATTTTGCCGTGGCCATCGGTAACCCGTTTGGTCTGGGTCAAACCGCCACGTCGGGCATCATCTCTGCGCTCGGTCGTAGCGGCCTGAATCTGGAAGGACTGGAAAACTTCATTCAGACCGATGCCGCGATTAACCGCGGTAACTCCGGTGGTGCGCTGGTGAACCTGAATGGTGAGTTGATTGGTATCAACACCGCGATTCTGGCGTCAAGCGGCGGCAACATCGGCATTGGCTTCGCCATTCCCGCCAATATGGCGATGAACCTGGCGCAGCAGCTGATTCAGTTCGGCGAAGTGAAGCGCGGTCAGCTTGGTATCAAAGGTACGGAAATGACCGCCGATATCGCCAAAGCGTTTAACGTCGATGCGCAGCGCGGTGCCTTTGTTTCGGAAGTGCTGCCGAAGTCAGCCGCCGAGAAAGCGGGCATCAAAGCTGGCGATATCATCACCTCCATCAATGATAAGCCGATCACCAGCTTTGCTGAGCTGCGAGTGAAAGTCGGCACCACACCGCCGGGCCAGGACGTAAAAATCGGCCTACTGCGTGAAGGCAAACCGGTTAACGTCACCGTCACGCTGGAACAGAGTGCGCAAACCACCGCCAGCGCGCAGCTGATGTCGCCTGCACTGCAAGGCGCAACGCTGAGCGACGGCGCGACTAAAACCGGTGATAAAGGCGTGAAAGTCGATGCCATTGAAAAAGGCACGCCAGCGGAGCAAGTCGGTTTGCAGAAAGATGATGTGATCATCGGCGTAAACCGCAATCGCGTCGCTTCTATTGCCGAAATGCGCAAAGTGCTGGAAGGCAAACCGCCGGTGCTGGCACTGAACGTGGTGCGCGGCGAAGAGACGATTTACCTGCTTCTGCGATAATCCTCGCAACAGGCGGACAAGCAGGTGTTTGTCCGCCTTTCTCATGCTATTCTGCCCTGCGATCTCACCTGGCTTGAAATAACACCATGTTTCTTAAACTTTTGCGTTCTGTGGTGATGGGCCTGATCGTGGCTGGCTTACTGCTCGTCGCGATCCCTGCGCTGCGTATGGGCAGCAACGTCACCTTTGATCAAGACAACAGCGACGATGAAGCACCCGTTAGTTTTAATCAGGGTGTGCGACGTGCCGTGCCCGCGGTCGTTAACGTCTATAACCGCAGCGCCCACGGCAACAATAATCGCGGCATCACGACGCTGGGTTCCGGCGTCATCATGAACGGCAAAGGCTACATCCTCACTAACAAACACGTGATTAATAACGCCGACCAAATCATCGTCGCGCTGCAGGATGGACGCTTCTTCGAAGCCACCTTAGTGGGTTCCGATGCCATGACCGATTTAGCGGTGCTGAAAATCAGCGCCTCCAACTTGCCGGTTATCCCCATCAACGCCAAACGTATCGCGCACATCGGCGACGTCGTCATGGCGATCGGCAACCCATACAACCTCGGCCAAACCGTGACGCAAGGCATTATCAGCGCCACCGGACGCGTGGGCCTGAGCTCATCCGGACGACAAAACTTCCTGCAGACCGATGCCTCGATCAATCAGGGTAACTCGGGCGGCGCATTGATTAACTCGCTGGGTGAACTGATGGGCATTAACACCTTGACGTTTGATAAAAGCAGCGATGGCGAAACGCCGGAAGGGATTGGTTTCGCCATTCCCACCGCGCTGGCGAGCAAAATCATGGATAAGCTGATTCGTGATGGTCGGGTGATTCGCGGCTACATCGGCATCACCGGGCGCGAACTGCCGCCGCTGCACGGCCAGGGCAGTAATCTTGATCGCGTGCAGGGCATTATCGTCAGTGACGTCACGCCGAATGGCCCCGCCGATAGCGCCGGCATTCAGGCCAATGACGTGCTGCTGGAAGTGAATGGTAAACCGGCGCTCTCGGCGCAGGAAACCATGGATCAGGTGGCAGAAATTCGGCCGGGCTCGGTGATTGACGTGCAGATCTTGCGTAATGAAAAGAAAATGACCTTGCCGGTGACGATTCAGGAATTCCCGGAAGTGACCGCGCCCGCCACCACCACGCCATAAGGGCGCTTGCGCGCCCTGATGATTTAGCTGCGATCGACCGGGAAGGCGATCACTTCGCTTAGCGAGCTGGCTTTCAGCGCCAGCATGATCAAACGATCCACGCCCAACGCCACGCCAGAACAGGCAGGCATACCGTGCGCCAGCGCATCCAGCAGATAGGTAT
This sequence comes from Pantoea endophytica, assembly GCF_002858935.1. Classification (GTDB taxonomy): domain Bacteria; phylum Pseudomonadota; class Gammaproteobacteria; order Enterobacterales; family Enterobacteriaceae; genus Pantoea; species Pantoea leporis. The sequence goes on from NZ_PJRT01000009.1 coordinate 381,049, forward strand.
CGATAGGATGTTGCGGCAGGCCACGCGCGGCTCGACGACGATTGTCCTGCTCAAAGCGCTGACGCTGCTCGCGGCTATCGGTTAACTCACGGAAACCGTTCGCCAGCTCAATCCCTTTGTAATAGACCTCAAAGCGCTCGGCGACGCGGTGATCTTCCGTACTGATCTCCGCCAGCGCGGCCTGCGTCGCAGGGAAATGGTAGACGAAGCACGGCTTATCGTTACCAATCTTCGGCTCAACGCCCAGCATAAACAGCAGCTGCAGCAGCGTATCGCGGTCTTCTTCACGATTGGCCAACTCGCCCTCGCCCAGCTTCTCCGCCACTTCGCGTAGCTGCGCTTTATCAGCCGATAACGGATCGACTTCCAGATGGCGGATAAACGCCTGCTGATACGACAGGGATTCCGCGCTGTCGCACTCCAGCACCTGCTGCATCAAATCGTCCACCTCGTTCATGAGGCGGTACATGTCGTAGTGCGGACGATACCACTCCAGCATGGTGAACTCGGGATTGTGGTGACGCCCGGCCTCCTCATTACGGAAGCTGCGCCCCATCTGGTAAATCGGACCACTTCCGGCCGCCAGCAGGCGCTTCATGTGATATTCCGGACTGGTCATCAGCCACAGATCGCGCCCTTCGGCTGCGCCTGGCCCAACAAAACGCGTCTGGAACGGCACCAGATGGATGTCAGTGATGGTCGCCTGGCTCATCGCCGGGGTATCGACCTCCAGCACGCCGCGATCGGCAAAGAAACGACGTATTTCCGCCATGATAGCGGCGCGTTTCAACAAATTGGCAATGGGTGCGCTCGGCTGCCAGCTTGCCGTTTCGCTCATGTTGATGACTCCTCATACAGATAAGGGGTGGAAGTCTACCCGCAATGCCGATGGCAAACAACGGCAGCGGGCGCAGGCAGCAATTTGCTAGCGGGAAGCTATACTTAACCCATTAAAATCGTAGAGGAATCCCACAATGTCCCCATGGAAAACCCTGCTTGCCAGCCTGAGCGCTTTTCTCTCCGTTGCCTGCTCAACCGCGCCACCTAAAGGTGTTACGGTAGTAGAAGGTTTCGACAGTCAGCGCTATCTCGGCCAATGGTATGAAATCGCCCGACTCGATCACCGCTTTGAGCGAGGATTACAACAGGTTACCGCTAATTATAGTCCGCGCGAGGACGGCGGCTTGAAGGTGATCAACCGCGGCTACAATCAGCAGAAACAGCGCTGGCAAGAGAGCGTTGGCAAAGCCTATTTCACCGGCGATAAACAGCGCGCCGCGCTGAAAGTGTCGTTCTTTGGCCCTTTCTATGGCGGCTACAACGTGATCGCACTGGATCCTGACTATCGCTATGCGCTGGTGTGCGGGCCGAATCGTAGCTACTTGTGGATTCTGTCACGTACGCCGCAGCTGGATGAAAATGTTAAGCAACGCCTGGTTGAACAGGCCAGAAGTGCCGGATTCCCGGTGGATGAGCTGATTTGGGTGGAGCAGAAATAGAGAGGACCGGTGCGAAAGTCGCTTTCGCACCGGACTATCTTACTGTGCGCTGCGCTGGATTGCCTTGCCGCCCGCCGAAACGTCTTCGCCAACACCACGCGTGGTGTTACAAGCGGTCAGAACGGATGAGAGCACCAGCACGGAAAAAATCGCGACAATACTTTTCTTTAACATAGCCATATCCTTTTTGGTTGCAGTAAAAGTACAGCTCTTAAAGCATAGTCTTGATCTGTAAAACTGCGGATTGGACGGATGAAAAAAGAGAAGGGAAACACACAGTGAGAAAAAAGGCGCATCAATGATGCGCCTGATTTGACGATTATTTTACGCGAGAAACGTATTCGCCAGAGCGGGTATCTACTTTTACTACTTCGCCAATCTGTACGAACAATGGCACTTTGATTACCGCGCCAGTCGACAGCGTAGCGGGCTTACCGCCGGTACCTGCGGTATCACCCTTCAGGCCTGGATCGGTTTCGATAACTTCCGCTTCGATGAAGTTCGGTGGCTGAACAGCGATCGCTTTATCGTTCCACAGGGTAACGATACAATCCGCATTGTCCTGCAGCCACTTGGTCACGTCATCCAGCACTTTAGATTCGATCTGATACTGCTCGAAAGATTCCGGGTGCATGAAGTAGTAGAAGTCGCCGTCGTTGTAAGAGTATTGCAGCGTCATATCACGAACGTCTGCGCCTTCGGCAGAGTCAGTAGATTTGAAGGTCTTCTCAACGCGAGAACCGGTCAGCAGACGACGCATTTTAACGCGCGCAAATGCCTGGCCTTTACCCGGCTTAACGAACTCACTGGCTTCGATGGCATATGGCTCGCCTTCGAACATGATTTTAAGACCGGGACGGAAATCGTTGCTAAGATAAGTCGCCATAAAGGCCCTCTGTAAATATTGAACTGGTAAATAGCCAAAAAAATGGCACACATTGTAACCCTAAATCCCCCCGTCAGAGAAGATTGGTTGCAGCAACTAGCTGATGTTGTCACCGAACCTGCTGAATTACTGCAACTTTTATCTCTTGATCAGCATGCTGATCTGGCTGCAGGCGCCGATGCGCGCAAGCTTTTTGCCCTGCGCGTACCGCGCGCCTTCATCGCACGCATGAAAAAAGGCGATGCGACCGACCCGCTGCTGCTGCAAGTGCTCACCAGCCGTCAGGAATTTATCGATGCGCCAGGTTATAGCACCGATCCGCTGGATGAACAAAGCAGCGTGGTGCCGGGTTTACTGCATAAGTATAGAAACCGAGCGCTGCTGCTGGTAAAAGGCGGCTGTGCGGTCAACTGCCGCTACTGTTTCCGCCGCCATTTCCCCTATCAGGATAATCAGGGCAACAAGCGCAACTGGCAGGCAGCGATTGACTACATCGCCACGCATCCGGAACTGGACGAGATCATATTCTCCGGCGGCGATCCGCTGATGGCGAAAGATCATGAACTGGCATGGCTGGTGGGCGCGCTGGAGAAAATCCCGCATCTCAAACGCCTGCGTATTCACAGCCGCTTGCCGGTGGTGATCCCGTCGCGTATCACCGAAAGCTTGTGTCAGATTCTGGCGGACACGCGCCTGCAGGTATTGATGGTGAGCCATATCAACCATGCGCAGGAAATTGATGATGAGCTGCGTTACGGCATGCAGATGCTGAAGCGTGCCGGCGTGACGCTGCTCAATCAGAGCGTGTTGCTGCGTGATGTGAATGATGATGCGCAGACGCTAGCGGATCTCAGTAATGCGCTGTTTGATGCTGGCATTCTGCCCTACTACCTGCACGTGCTGGATAAGGTGCAAGGCGCGGCGCACTTCTTTGTGTCAGATGAGGAAGCACGTGGGCTGATGCGCCAGCTGCTGCCGATGGTTTCCGGTTATATGGTGCCGAAACTGGCGCGCGAGATTGGCGGCGAGCCAAGCAAGACGCCGCTGGATTTGCAGCTGCGTCAGGTATAACCAAGACCCAACTGAATGATTCCTGCCCATCGTTCCTCTATAAAAGCTCCTGAAATTATCTGGCACATGGTGTGCTGAGGTTATACAGGAGCTGTTATGAAAAAAGTGGCATTAACGCTACTGGCACTGTTATCGCTGAGTTTGGTTTTTACTATGAAAGCCAAGGCCGCTCAGGATTGCGCCACGCGTCACGCGGCAATTAGCGAAGAATTACGTTACGCTGAAGCCAATAATAATTATTCACGGATTAACGGCCTGCGCAGCGCGCTCGCTGAACTGAATGCGCATTGCACCCGCAGTAACGTCATTTACGATACACAGCGCCAACTCGATAAACTCAAAGATAAAGTGGCGGATAAGCAGAAATCCATTGGTGAAATCGAGTTTGATTTAAGGCGCGCTCGTGTAGACGCAGATGCGAAAAAAATTCGCAAATATCAGCATAAGCTAGAAGATAAACAAGAAGAACTCGCTGAAGCACAACAAGAGCTAGCGCGAGTACAGAATGAGATGTCCGCATTGAGGAAATAACAAAATGGCCGAAGCAATTCGGCCATTTTGCATTCAACTTTTCATGCATTTACGCCGGAAAAATTCACGGGCACTTATACACCTGGCCGGTCATTTTGCTGTCGAGCGGTGCGAAAGCTGACAGCAGATTCTGCGTCGGGCTGGTGGCGCCATAAATCACGTTGCCGCCCATTTCTGCCGCGCGGTTGCGTAGGTCGTTAGCCGCGCCACGCAGTGAACTGCCTTCACCGCCTGAACCGCTCAGCCAGTTGCTCTGAGAGCCGGTAAGCGTTCCCAGCAGCTGACATTGACTTGCGGGTTGTTGGTCGACGAAGGTCACACGTTCGCCGCCAGCACTCAATTGATTGGAGCTGCTACAGCCCGCCAGCAGTAAAGTTCCGACTGCCAGACCGAGCAAGAGGTTAATCCGCATTGTAATCCCCATTTATTATCATCAGTGTCGGGCGGCAGCGTAGCAGAAAAGCGCACTTTTTTTCTGAACATTCATTGCCCTAAACCCGTAAAGCCGAAGTATTGCGCCCTTACTTATACCTTGTTCCCCAGCAAAAGAAAAACCCCCGACCGTTTCCGATCGGGGGTTTTCCAGATGACTTAAACAGTCAGGGGCAATTACATCATGCCGCCCATTCCGCCCATGCCACCCATACCGCCAGCGCCGCCTAAATCAGGTGCGTCGCTTTTTGGCAGGTCAGTCACCATCGCTTCGGTGGTGATCATCAGGCCCGCAACCGATGAAGCGTACTGCAGCGCAGAACGAGTCACTTTGGTTGGATCCAGGATACCGAAGTCGATCATGTTGCCGTACTCTTCAGTCTGCGCGTTATAACCGTAGTTACCGTCGCCTGCTTTCACGTTGTTAGCAACAACTGAAGGCTCTTCGCCGGCGTTGGAAACGATCTGACGCAGCGGGGCTTCCATTGCGCGCAGCGCAACTTTGATACCCACGTTCTGATCTTCGTTATCGCCTTTCAGGCCAGATGCGGCGATTTTCGCTGCAACGCGAACCAGCGCCACACCACCACCGGCAACCACGCCTTCTTCAACCGCAGCACGGGTCGCGTGCAGGGCATCTTCAACGCGTGCTTTCTTCTCTTTCATTTCAACTTCAGTTGCTGCGCCCACTTTCAGCACGGCTACGCCGCCTGCCAGTTTCGCTACGCGCTCCTGCAGTTTCTCTTTGTCGTAATCAGAGGTTGCTTCTTCGATCTGCTGACGAATCTGCGTTACGCGGCCAGAGATAGCGCCTTGATCGCCCACGCCATCGATGATGGTGGTGGTGTCTTTGTTGATCACAACGCGTTTTGCCTGACCCAGATCTTCCAGGGTAGCTTTCTCCAGCTCCATACCGATCTCTTCAGAGATCACGGTACCGCCGGTCAGGATAGCGATATCCTGCAGCATCGCTTTACGACGGTCGCCGAAGCCAGGTGCTTTAACCGCAGCCACTTTGACGATACCGCGCATGGTGTTCACCACCAGCGTTGCCAGAGCTTCACCTTCCACGTCTTCTGCAATGATCAGCAGTGGCTTACCGGCTTTCGCAACGGCTTCCAGCACTGGCAGCATTTCGCGGATGTTAGAGATTTTCTTGTCAGCCAGCAGGATGAACGGGGTTTCCAGCTCAACTGCGCCTGTTTCTGGCTTGTTGATGAAGTACGGAGACAGGTAGCCGCGGTCAAACTGCATACCTTCAACCACGTCCAGCTCATCTTGCAGGCCGGTGCCTTCTTCAACGGTGATAACGCCTTCTTTGCCCACTTTGTCCATCGCGTCGGCAATCAGTTTGCCCACGGTTTCATCAGAGTTAGCAGAGATGGTACCAACCTGTGCAATTGCGCGTGAATCCTGGCAAGGCACAGACAGGGTTTTCAGTTCTTCAACGGCGGCGATAACGGCTTTATCGATACCGCGTTTCAGATCCATCGGGTTCATGCCCGCAGCGACGGCTTTCAGGCCTTCGGTGATGATGGCCTGAGCCAGTACAGTTGCGGTGGTGGTGCCGTCGCCTGCTGCGTCGTTCGCTTTAGAGGCCACCTCTTTCACCATCTGTGCGCCCATGTTTTCGAACTTGTCTTCCAGCTCGATTTCACGCGCAACAGAAACACCATCTTTGGTGATGGTCGGTGCACCAAAAGATTTATCCAGAACCACGTTACGGCCTTTCGGGCCCAGGGTAACTTTTACTGCATCTGCCAGTACGTTTACGCCGCGCAGCATTTTTACGCGTGCGTCATTACCGAATTTTACGTCTTTAGCTGCCATTTCAAATATCCCTTAAATTCGTTTCGTTCAGTGAATTGCGCGTAAATTACGCTTCAACAACTGCCAGGATGTCGCTTTCGGAGATGATCAGAACTTCTTCGTTGTCGATTTTCTCGGTTTTGGCACCGTAGCCTTCGCTGAAAATCACCAGATCACCCACTTTTACGTCCAGTGGCTTAACTTCACCGTTTTCCAGGATGCGGCCTTTGCCAACAGCCAGGATTTCACCGCGGGTAGATTTACCGGCAGCTGAACCGGTCAGCACGATGCCGCCCGCTGATTTAGCTTCGACTTCTTTACGCTTGACGATAACGCGATCGTGCAATGGACGAATTTTCATTTGATAGCTCTCCTTTAGAAAGTCCAATCATTCATTTTTGGGGTTGAGCCGGACAGCAGGGCTTCCAGCCTCGTGCTGGAAGAGATAGGGGCAATAAGTGGGCTTTCAAGGGCAAAAAATATAAATATTTTCGTTTCTGCAACAGACGGCGAAAAAAGCAACAAAAAGGCGGCTTGCGCCGCCTTGATTATCTAATGGTCTTTGTCATGTCCTATTTGGTCCTGATCTTTGCGCTCATATTCACCGTCCACGGTGAAACCCGCATCCGGACCGGCGCCCGGACCGCGCCATACGCGCAAGTGCGGCATCAGCTTCAACGTCAGATGCTTCTGCACCGGCGGCAACAGCAGCAGTAAACCGAGGAAGTCGGTGAAGAAACCGGGCAACAGCAGCAGGAAGCCGGAGATAATCAGCGAAACGCTTTTGGTCATCTCAGCCGCCGGGCTTTCGTTACGCGCCAGCTTCTCCTGCATCAAACGGAAGTTCTTCATGCCCTGATTTTTCACCAGCGACACACCAATACACGAGGTGAAGATCACCAATAGCATGGTGAGCAGCACGCCCAGCGCATGCGCGACCTGAATGAAAATTGAGATCTCAATCCAGGCCAAAACAAAAAAAATCACGAACGGTAACCAGCGCACCGAGTTCTCCTGTGAGTTGAAGCTGCCCCGCAAATGGCCAGGCAGCAGAAAGGGAGGGTCTTTACGACCGTATTGATAGAGATGGGCATTTGCACCGGCATTTTCAACCGATCCTGCCATTTTTTTCCCACTGACTTAAAATTGCGAAGTACATCACATATCGTTATTACCGCTGGGCCTGCAAAAGCCCGTAAAGTGATCTGTGCACAAACAATTCTGTAACATCAGAATATGATCGTGCCCGTCAGTGCGAAGATGGATAATATGTCGGCGCTGACATTCCACGACAATATAATCGCTTCACCTGCACGTTGTTTGCCGCCCGTCCATCCCGACGCCCGGCAGTAACCAGGCAGCAATAACAAGAAGGTAATCATGGCGAACAACATTCGTATCGAAGAAGACCTGTTAGGCATGCGCGAAGTTCCGGCAGACGCTTACTACGGTGTTCATACTCTGCGTGCGATTGAAAACTTCTACATTAGTAATAATAAAATCAGCGACATACCGGAGTTTGTCCGCGGTATGGTGATGGTGAAGAAAGCAGCCGCGCTCGCCAACAAAGAGTTGCAGACCATTCCCCGCAATATCGCCAACACCATTATTCAGGCCTGTGATGAAGTGCTGAATAACGGTAAATGCATGGATCAGTTCCCGGTTGACGTCTATCAGGGCGGCGCGGGCACCTCGGTCAACATGAACACCAATGAAGTGCTGGCCAACATCGGCCTGGAGCTGATGGGCCACCAGAAAGGTGAATATCAGTACCTCAATCCCAACGATCACGTGAACAAGTGTCAGTCCACCAACGATGCTTATCCAACCGGTTTTCGTATCGCGGTGTACGCTTCGATCCTGAAACTGCTCGACGGCATTAATCAACTGAGCGAAGGTTTCCAGCGAAAAGCGGTTGAATTCGAAAGCATTCTGAAAATGGGCCGTACTCAGCTGCAGGATGCGGTGCCGATGACGCTTGGCCAGGAGTTCCACGCGTTTAACGTGCTGCTGAATGAAGAGACTCGCAGCATTCTGCGCACCGCTGAACTGCTGCTGGAAGTGAACCTCGGCGCCACCGCCATCGGCACACGTCTCAATACGCCGGATGGCTATCAGCAGCTGGCGGTACAGCGTTTGGCGGAAGTGAGTAATCTGCCGGTGGTGCCTGCAGAAGATTTGATTGAAGCCACCTCCGACTGCGGCGCGTACGTGATGGTGCACTCGGCGCTGAAACGCCTGGCCGTGAAACTGTCGAAAATCTGTAACGACCTGCGCCTGCTCTCCTCCGGTCCGCGCGCCGGCCTGAATGAGATCAACCTGCCTGAACTGCAGGCCGGTTCATCGATCATGCCCGCCAAAGTCAATCCGGTGGTGCCAGAAGTGGTGAATCAGGTGTGTTTCAAAGTGATCGGCAATGACATCACCGTCACCATGGCGTCAGAAGCGGGTCAGCTGCAGCTCAACGTGATGGAGCCAGTGATTGGCCAGGCGCTGTTTGAATCGATCAGCATCCTGACTAACGCCTGCTTCAACCTGCTGGAAAAATGCGTCAACGGCATCACCGCCAACAAAGCAGTGTGTGAAGCTTACGTGTTCAACTCGATTGGTATCGTCACTTACCTCAACCCGTACATCGGCCACCACAACGGCGATATCGTCGGTAAGATTTGCGCCGAAACCGGTAAAAGCGTACGTGAAGTGGTGCTGGAGCGCGGCCTGCTGACGGAAACCGAACTGGATGACATTTTCTCCATTCAGAACCTGATGCATCCGGCGTACAAAGCCAAACGCTACACCGACGAAAACGAACAGTAATCCGTTCCGGATCAAGTTGCCAACAGCACGCCCATATACAATGCGGCGTGCTTTTTTCATTTTGGCGGCTACAACTTTAAGAGTCGGGATTTCTCCGCGGCTCAGGGAGTGGAACGAATGGTAGTAGTGGAGTTGGTTATTGTCCTGCTGGCGATCTGGCTCGGTGCGCGTCTGGGCGGCATCGGTATTGGTTTCGCGGGCGGTTTAGGTGTGCTGGCGTTGACGCTGATTTGCGGCTTGAAACCCGGCGCGATTCCCTTTGATGTAATCGAAATTATCATGGCGGTGATTGCCGCAATTGCCGCGATGCAGATCGCCGGTGGTCTCGATTATCTGGTGGGATTAGCAGAACGCCTGCTGCGCCGCCATCCACGCTATGTCACCTTCCTTGCGCCGCTGGTCACCTATGTCATGACGCTGCTGGCCGGCACCGGTCACACCGCGTTCTCCACCTTGCCGGTGATTGCCGAAGTGGCGAAAGAGCAAGGCGTGCGCCCGTCGCGTCCGTTGTCGATTGCGGTCGTCGCCTCGCAGATTGCCATTACCGCCTCGCCGCTCTCGGCGGCGGTGGTATTCTTCGCTTCAATCCTGGAACCGCATGGCGTGAGTTATCTGGCGCTGCTGGGTGTGGCGATTCCCTCTACCATGGCAGCGATCTTCTGCGCCGCCATCATCACCAGTTTTCTCGGCAAGGAGCTCAGGGATGATGAGAAATATCAGGCGCGTTTAGCGAAAGGTGAAGTGAAACTGCGCGGTGAGCAGGTTTATGACATCAAACCGGGCGCGAAGCGTGCCGTATTGCTGTTCCTGATCGGCATCGCCGCCGTGGTGCTCTACGCCACCGCAATTAGCGACAGCGTTGGCCTGATCAGCAATCCCGTGCTGCCACGCAACGAAGCCATCGTGGTGTTTATGCTGACCGTTGCCACGCTGATCTGCCTGACCTGTAAAGTCGATACCGGTGAAATCCTCAGCGCCAGCACCTTTAAATCGGGCATGAGCGCCTGTATCTGCGTGATGGGCGTAGCGTGGCTGGGCGATACCTTTGTCAAAGCGCACCTCAACGATATCCAAGCGTTAGCCGGTGACATGCTGCAAGGTTATCCGTGGATGCTAGCGCTGGTGCTGTTCTTCGCCGCCACGCTGCTCTATTCGCAAGCCGCCACCACCAAAGCGTTGATGCCTGCCGCGTTGATGCTGGGCGTCTCGCCGCTGGCCGCCGTCGCGTCCTTTGCGGCGGTTTCCGCGCTGTTCGTGCTGCCGACCTATCCTACGCTGCTGGCCGCGGTGGAAATGGATGACACCGGATCAACCCGTATCGGCAAGTTTGTGTTTAACCACTCCTTTATTATTCCGGGCGTGTTAGCGATTGCCTTCTCGGTGGCGTTTGGCTTCCTGTTTGGCAGCCTGATTCTGTAGCGCGGTTACATCCTGAAAACCTCGTGGCGAAGCGGTCGTGTTATTATCGCGGCCTATTCGCCACCGGAGCTCATTCATTCGCTATGGCTGCACGACTCTTTCGCCTTGCCGGCTTTTGCCTGGCGCTGGTTTTCTGCCTTTCGGCACAAGCCTCACTCTTCTCCCCGAACAATAACAGCCGCTTTGTGCCGGTTGATCAGGCGTTTGGCTTCGATTTCACTCAGCAAGGCAATCAGCTGACGCTCAGCTGGAAAGTGAAGGATGGCTACTATCTCTATCGCCAGCAAATCCACGTCACGCCGCAAAAAGCGCAAATTGCTCCACTCACGCTGCCGCCGGGCCAGCCGCACCAAGATGAGTTCTACGGCAAAAGTGAAATTTATCCGCAGGATCTGCAACTGCCGATCACGCTGCGCCAGGCCGCTGCCGGCGCGGCCGTCACCGTGACCTATCAGGGCTGTGCGGCTGCGGGCTTCTGCTATCCGCCGGAAACCCGCGCGGTGCCGCTGAGCGCGGTTGCCGCCAATCAGGCTGCGCCTGCGGTCAGTGCGCAGCCCGCCAATCACAGCACGCCGCTGCCGTTTTCACCGCTTTGGGCGCTGCTGATTGGTATTGGCGTCGCTTTCACGCCGTGTGTGCTGCCGATGTATCCGCTGATCTCCAGCATCATTTTAGGAGGCCCGCGCCGCTATTCGATGGGGCGATTGTTCGCGCTGGCGATGGTGTATGTGCAAGGTATGGCGCTGACGTACACCGTACTCGGCATGGTTGTGGCAGCGGCCGGATTACGCTTCCAGGCGGCGCTGCAACATCCTTACGTGCTGATTGGCTTGTCGGCGCTGTTTATCGTGCTGGCGCTGTCGATGTTTGGCCTGTTCTCGCTGCAATTGCCTGCCAGCCTGCAAACGCGCCTCACGCTGTGGAGTAATCGCCAGCAAGGTGGCTCGCTGCCGGGCGTATTTATGATGGGCGCACTGGCCGGATTGATCTGCTCGCCCTGCACCACCGCACCGCTCAGCGCCATTCTGCTGTACATCGCGCAGAGCGGTAATCTGTGGGCCGGAGCCGGCACTCTGTGGCTGTATGCCTTCGGCATGGGCCTGCCGCTGATTGCCGTGACGATGTTTGGCAACAAGCTGCTGCCAAAAAGTGGGCCGTGGATGCAAACCGTCAAAGAAGGTTTTGGCTTTCTGATTCTGGCGCTGCCGGTATTCTTGCTGGAACGCGTGATTGGCGATCTGTGGGGCATCCGTCTGTGGAGCCTGCTTGGCGTGGCATTTTTTGCCTGGGCATTCAGCCTCAGCCTGCGCGCCAGCGGCAAATGGCGCGTGCTGCAAGTCATCATGCTTGCCGCCGCGCTGGTCAGTGCGCGCCCGCTACAGGATTGGGCGTTTGGCAGCAGCAACAGTGCGCAAGCCGTGGCGCATCTGCCGTTCCACACCATCAAGAGCAGCGAGCAGCTCGACAGCGCGCTACAGCAGGCGCAAGGCCGTATCACCATGATCGATCTCTACGCCGACTGGTGTGTGGCCTGCAAAGAGTTCGAGAAATACACCTTCAGCGATGAGGGCGTGCGTAACGCGCTAAGTCAGGTACAACTGCTGCAAGCCAATGTCACCGCCAATAACGCGCAGGACAACGCGCTGTTGCAGCATCTGCAGGTTTTAGGTTTGCCCACCATTCTGTTCTTCGATGCGCAAGGCAAAGAGATCCCCGATTCGCGCGTCACCGGCTTCCTCAACGCCGCCGATTTCCGCGCGCATTTGCAGAATGTGTCACGTTAAACGACACTGTCAGCAGGACACTGCCCGTTCGTCCGCGAGCGGGCCCGCATTCCAGAGGAGAGTCACTTGCAACGTGAACAAATACTCGAGCATGCGTTGAATGTGCTCGAACAAAGCGGCCTGGCCGCCACCACTTCCCTAACTCAGCTGGCTGGCGCAACCGGTCTTGAAGCCGAACAACTCACGCGTTTCTGGCCCGATCGTGATGCTTTGCTGTATGACGCGCTGCGCTATCACGGCCAGCAGATTGACAGCTGGCGTCGTCAGGTACAGCTTGATGAACACCTCAGCGCCGAACAAAAGTTGTTAGCCCGCTACGAAGTGCTGAGTGAGCACGTCAGCAAAGGCCGTTTTCCCGGCTGCCTGTTTATCGCCGCCTGCAGCTTCTATCCGCAACCCGATCAGCCGGTGCATCAGCTAGCCGAACAGCAAAAGCGCAGTTCCTGGCAATTCACCCATGAAATTCTGGTCGATTTAGCGCTGGATAATCCCAGCATGGTGGCCGATCAGATGGAGCTGATTCTGGAAGGTTGCCTGAGCAAACTGCTGGTGAAACGCAACGTACAGGATGTCGCGACGGCGCGCCGTCTGGCGGAAGATGTACTTGGTATCGCGCTGTGCCGTAAAAATGGTGCGCTGGCGTAGCCTTTTTGTTCACCTTGTCTGAAAAGCAAGCAATCAATCACGATTGCACCGCTTTTTTGACGAAAGCCGTTGACGGCTGTAAGCCATTAGGGTTTAATGCGCCCCGTTGCCCGGATAGCTCAGTCGGTAGAGCAGGGGATTGAAAATCCCCGTGTCCGTGGTTCGATTCCGCGTCCGGGCACCAACATTCTGAAAACCCAGCTTATGGCTGGGTTTTTGCTTTTCTGCGTTTGCTCATCTCAGCTACTGCCTCCCTTCCCTCTATACATGCTGATTATCCAGCATTGATCGATGCCAATATATTTATCTCCAGCTAATACTTTTAATCTATCTCCCCATAATAAAACCCAATAAAATTAATTATCAGTGAGTTAAATTCATCCGAAATAATAATTCGTGATCCTGTCTCGGTTAGTCGTAACATCCCCTGCGTAACATCTGCGTAATCGCGTAAGCTTAATCACGTGCCAGTAATCATCCGATGATTCAGCTTGTTAGCTGAACACCCTATTCAATGAAGTAATGACTCATCAAAAACAAAAATAAAAATTCTTACTTTTACATTTAATTATTTACCCAGGAACACAACGCGATTAATTAAATCACTCCCTACAGGAAAATAACCATGAGCGCAGGAAACCGAATCTATTTACGTCGTCCCGCCGATGCCGAACCGCTGTTGGAAGCTTTTCGCCGGTTACCGGCTGCGGTGGTGGCGGATTGCATGAGCCGTTTGCCCGCCTTGTCGGCCGAGATCAGCCTGAAAACCGCGCCGCGCCAACCGATCATGTGTGGCCTGGCGGTGACGGTTAAAGCGCGTTCCGGTGACAACCTGATGCTGCACAAAGCGCTGGATATGGCGGGCCGAAACGATGTGATTATTCTGTCGAACGAGGGCGATCGCAGTCAGTCGCTGATGGGCGAAGTGATGGCGACCTATGCCAGACAGCGTGGTATGGAAGGCATTGTGCTGGACGGACCGGTCCGCGATATCGAAGGGTTGTCACGCATGGACTTCCCCATCTACGCCGCCGGTCACACGCCGGGCGGCCCGTTCAAGGATGGTCCGGGCGAGATCAACGTGCCAATTGCCTGCGGTAAAATTCACGTTTCACCGGGCGATATCGTGTTGGGCGATGCGGATGGTGTGATTGTGATTCCTCGCCAGGATGCAGCACGCATTCTCGAAGCGGCGCAGGCGTATTTAATCGTTGATGAACACAACTTCGAGCTGGCGAAAACCGGCTCACTCGAACGCAGCTGGCTGGATGAGACGCTACGCACCAAGCAGGTTGAAATCATTGATGATGTGTTTCGTTAGAAACAAAACCGCGCGATAAATCGCGCCGCTACCGATGCGTGCACCTATGTGTAGCGGCGCAATTCATTGCGCGATAAATCGCGCCGCTACGGATGCGTACACCTATTTGTCGCAGCGCAAATTATTGCGCAACGCTAAGGCGTACTGCTCACCATCGCCAGTTTGCGCTGGCGATTCTCACGCCACACCGCAAATATCCCGGCCAGCGCTACAATCGATGCGCCCAGCAAGGTGGTGCTGCCCGGCAGGCTGTTCAGGAACAGATAACCAATCAGCATCGACCACACCAGCGTGGTGTAATCGAACGGTGCCAGCAGTGACGCATCGGCGTAACGCAGGCTCAGCGTCACCAGAATCTGCGCCAGACCCCCAAACAGGCCGCAGCCCACCAGCAACAGCAGCTGTATCGCGCTGGGTTTGCTCCAGCCAAACAGCGCCGTCGCCAGGCCAATTACGGTAGTCATCAGTGAGAAATAGAACACGATCGCGCCCGGCTTCTCGATGCCGTTGAGGAAGCGAATTTGCACGTTAGAGGTCGCAGAGCACAGCGCCGCCAGCAACGCACATGCCACACCAATACTCGTCGTCGCGTTGCTGGGCCCATGGGAAAACAGCGCGCCGCTGGTGCTCAGGCTGGAAGAGAGCATGATCAAAATGCCGGACAATCCCACCACCACCGCGACCCAACGCGAAACCCGCACCCGCTCTTTCAACAACATCGCCGCCAGGATTACGGTAAACAGCGGCGCCGCATAGCTCAGCGCGGTGGCATCGGCCAGCGAAATATAGACCAGCGCCAAATAGTTAAAATACATGCCGCCAGTGCCGGAGAAGCCACGAATAAAGTGACCAGACAGGTTACGCGTCTTGAGATTGTCCAGCACGTTGCCCTGCATTTTCAGCCAAATCAGCAGCGGCAACAGCGCGATAAAACTGCGGAAAAAAATCACTTCGCCGGTGGGAATGGCGCCGTTCAGCCCCTTCACACACGCCAGCATCAAGGTGGCGCACAGCGCGGCCAGTATCTTCAGTAACACGCCTAATCGGGCATTCATGCTTTTTCACTTCTCTCTACCACATGCAATCGGCGGGACTGCCGAGAGGACTTGCAATCAGCCTGGCGAGAAAAGTGTGCGCTGGATAACACTTTTTTGCTCTGCCCGAATAGAAAGAACTTATGCGCCGCTTAGCCATATTTTTTTGCTATTGCACGACAGGGTTTCCCTCTTTTTCGCCTGAAAACAAAGCCGATATAGTCCAGAAAAGCGAGAACGCAGGCGCTCCGTCCCGGTGACGCCGTGGTATTCATCATTGAGGAAGTTCACATGACCATGAAAAGACTTACCACCATCGGGCTGGCACTGCTGCCGCTGCTGGCTATTTCGGCTGCGCATGCCGACATGATGGCCAACATCAAATCCAGCGGCGAGCTAAAGTGCGCGGTCTATTCGGACGTGCCGCCCTTCTCTTCTCCGGATCCGAAAACACGTCAGCTGGCGGGCATGGATATCGATCTGTGTAACGCGCTGGCGAAGCAGATGAACGTCAAACTGACGCTGGTGCCCACCTCGGTGGAAGCGCGTATTGCGGTGATTGCTACCGGCCGCGCCGACGTACTGATCGCCAATCTGGCCTACACCAAAACCCGCGGCAACCAGATTCAATTCAGCGATCCCTATTACGTCGCCAAGGAGATGCTGCTGGTCAAAGCACCGCTGGCCGACAAGCCGCTGAGCTATTTCAAGGGCAAACGCATCAGCGCCACCAAAGGCACCACTTCTGAGCAATCAATCCATATCCAAGGCGGCAAAGCGGTGACCTTCCAGGATTCAGCCTCCGCGTTCCTCGCGCTGGAGCAGAACAAATCGGTGGGCTTCGTCACCAACACCATGACCGGCATCAAAACCATTTCGCAGGCAAAAAAAGACGGCATCAATCTGGCGATGATCAAAGAACCGATGGCGCTGGAGCCGATTGGTGTCGGCATGAAGCGTGATGAACCGGCGCTGCTGGCCAGCGTCAACAGCAGCCTGAAGGCGATGGACGATGACGGCACCATCGACAAAATCTGGGATACGTGGATTGGGCCCAACACCGAATACAAAATGGTGCGCGAAGAGCGCGTACAGCCGCTCTCCAGTCTGAAATTTGAACCGCTGGAATAACCATGCCCGTGAAGTCGCACTCTGCTCTCCAGCCTGCCAGCGTTCCCGCGCTGGCTTGCTCCTCTGCTATCAAGCTCTCCACCATCGGCGCACGCGCGTGGCTGGTGGAAGCGCCAGGCGGTTTCGATCTCCCGGCGCAGCGCCGCATCTGGTCGCTGGCGCGCCTGCTGCATGCCGATGAAGCGATTGAAGCGCTGATCCCCGGCGTCACCAATCTGCTGGTACTGTTCCGCCATATTCCAGCTGATGAAATCGCCGTGCGTATGCAGCTGCATGCCGCATGGGATCAGGCGCAGGCGATCAGTCCGCAGGGCAAACTGATTGAAATTCCGGTGCATTACGGCGGTGAACACGCCACCGATCTCGAGGCGGTGTGCCGCCATACCGGTTTGAGCCCACGCGAGGTGGTGCGTCTGCACCATCAAAGCGAATACACGGTGTTTGCATTGGGCAGCGCGCCGGGCTTCGGTTATCTGCACGGTCTCGATCCGCTGCTGGCGACACCGCGCAAGAAAGTGCCGTCGCTTAGCATGTTGAAAGGAACCGTCACCATCGGTGGCGCGCAAGCGGGCGTTTCGGCGCTGACCGGCCCGAACGGCTGGAACGCGATTGGTTTTGCCGAGCTGGCGGTGTTTGACCCGCTGGCCGCATCGCCCGCGCTGATGGCACCGGGCGATCGCATCCGTTTTCTGCCGCAGAGGATTGAGCTGTGATTGAGATCGAACAGAGCGGTGCGCTCAACACGGTGCAGGATTTAGGTCGCTTCAACTATCGCCACATCGGTGTATCGGTGAGCGGTGCGATGGATCCGCTGGCGCTGCGTGCCGGTAATTTACTCCTCGGCAACGACGAAAATGCGGCGGCAATTGAAGTGCAGCTGTTCCCGTTCCGCGTGCGATTTTTGCAAAACAGCAGCATCGCGGTGACCGGCGCGGATTGCCGCGCCACGCTGGATGGCACGCCGCTGCCGCCGTGGTGGGGCTGCAGCGTGCGGGCCGGGCAAGTGCTGGAGCTGCGTTACCCGCGCAGCGGCGCGCGTGGCTATCTGTGTGTTGCTGGCGGCATTGATGTGCCGCTGGTGCTTGGCTCGCGCAGTACCGCGCTGCGCGGTGGCTTCGGCGGCGTTGAAGGACGTCCGCTGCAGCGTGGCGATCGGCTGGCACTCGGCGAAAATCGCGGCCCGGCACTTCCGCGCAGCGGCATCGGTATTGAACCGCCAGACAGCGCATTACACGCCAGTTTTCCCCGCAACAGCGCCGGAGACATTCAGCTGCGCGCCATTCCCTCCGGCGAATACCCACTGTTTGCCGCCGATGCCGCGCGCTTCTGGCAGCAATCCTGGCAGGTATCAAATCAAAGCAATCGCACCGGCTATCGGCTATCAGGCGATCCTATCTTCCCGTCAGAAACCGTTGAGATGCGATCGTACGGGCTGATCCCCGGCATTGTGCAGGTGCCGCCGGGTGGTGAACCGATCATCCAGCTAAGCGATGCCAATACCGCCGGCGGTTATCCGAAGATCGCTGGCGTGATCGAGCAGGATCTGTGGCGGCTTGGGCAAGTGCTGCCGGGCCAATCGATCCAGCTGATCCACAGCGATGTGCATGAAGCGATCGCCATCGAACAGGAAGTGGCGCGCTGGCTGAGCCGTTTGCGCTTCAGCTGCCAGCCACTGCGTAAAGCGCTTACCGTTTAATCCGCACAAGGAAACCAGACATGAAGATTGATGTGAATTCCGATATGGGCGAAGGCTTCGGCATTTACCAGCTGTGCGATGACGCCGCACTAATGAAAGTGGTGTCATCCGCCAATATCGCCTGCGGTTTCCACGCTGGCGATCCGGCGATCATGACCAACATGGTGCGGCTGGCGAAGGCACATGGCGTGGGCATTGGCGCGCATCCCGGCTTGCCGGATCGTCAGGGTTTTGGCCGCCGCGAACTGCCGTTTAGCGCCGAAGAGATTTGTCAGCAGGTGGCCTATCAGCTCGGCGCGCTGACGGCGATTGCCCGCGCGGAAGGCACCCACGTTTCCCACTTCAGTTTCCACGCCGCGATGGGCAACATCGTCAACCGCGATGCCGCCCTGGCGCAACAGGTGATGGAGTTAGTGGCGCGCATTAATAACGATCTGATCATCTTCGCCCAGCCCGATACGATCATTGAAGTCGCGGCGCAGGCGGCTGGCCTGAAAACGCTGACGCTGTTTCTGGCTGACCGCGCCTATGACGCGCGAGGCCGTCTGGTGCCGCGCGGCATTGCCGGTGCGGTGATCAACGAGGAAAGCGCGCTGCGCGCCCGCGTGCGCCAGTTTTTGCAGCACGGCACGGTGACGACGATTGAGGGTGAAGAGATTGCGGTGCGTGCGCGCTCGATTCTGGTTCACAGCGACACGCCAGGCTCCCTGGCGCTCGCCACCATTGTGCGCAGCGAAATCGAAGCCAGCGGCCATCAGGTAGCCCCGGCGGCGGAAGTTCTACAATCCAGGTAAAAAACCAAGTCGCCTTTTTTGGCGACCTGGACATTAAACACATCCACCACAAAACGCCGCAATGCGATCGCATCCCGTCTCTAACCGCTCCATGCTCGTGGCATACGACAAGCGGATAAACGGACTCATGCCGTACGCCGCGCCCTGCACCGTCACCACGTGCTGCTCCTCAATCAGCGCCAGCACAAAATCGGCATCATTGGAGATCAATCTGCCACCGGCGCTGGTTTTGCCGATGTAGCCCGCGATATTCACAAACAGATAAAATGCGCCCTGCGGTTTGTGACAGCGCAGGCCATCAATCGACGTCAGGCGATCCAGTACATAATCACGGCGCTGGCGATAGATGCGCGCGCGCTCCTGCAGCAGATCCTGCGGGCCTTCCAGCACCGCTACCGCCGCGGCCTGCGTTAAGGTGCAGACGCCGCCGCTGTTCTGGGTATTCACGTTGCTCATCGCTTTGATCAACGGCGCCGGGCCGCCGCAGAAACCCAATCGCCAGCCGGTCATGGACCAGGCTTTCGACACGCCGTTCACCGTCAGCACGCGGTCAACCAGGCGCGGCTCAACCTGCGCCAGCGTGTAAAAATGCACATCGTCATAAATCAGGTGTTCATAGATATCGTCGGTCATGATCCACACCTGCGGATGGCGCAGCAGCACCTCGCCCAGCGCGTGCAGCTCCGCTTGGCTCGCCACCGAACCGGTGGGATTGCTCGGGTAGTTGAGCAACAACCATTTGGTTTTGTCGGTAATGGCGGCGTCTAAATCGGCCGGCAGCGGTTTGAAGCCGTTCTCCTGCGTGCAGGGTAGCGCCACCGGCACGCCACCAGCGAATCTGACGATATCGGCATAGCTGATCCACGACGGCGTCGGGATCACCACTTCATCGCCCGGATTGATGGTCGCGAGGATCGCGTTAAAAATGATCTGCTTAGCGCCGCCAGCGGTGAGGATCTGGCTGACGTCGTAATCGAGCTGATTATCGCGTTTGAACTTCAGCTGGATCGCTTTGCGCAGCGCCGGCGTGCCGTCGGTGGGCGGATAGCGCGTATCCCCGGCGCGCGCAGCGGCATAAGCGGCTTCAATCGCGTGAGGTGGCGTGGGGAAATCGGGTTCACCGGTAGAAAGCGCCACCACATCAATGCCCTGCGCCGCGAGATCGCGGGCCTTTTGGGTCATGGCAACGGAGGCAGAAACGGTCACATTCTTTAATCGATCGGCTATCTCGGGCATGGGTTAATCCTGGCTCAGTGTCAGCATGAACGGTTTGCAGCAAGCTGCAAACACGACGTTTACCAGAGGATAGGTTTTTGCCCGAAGCGGCGGTTAATAGTGCTTTGTTGTGGTGATATAACACAAAGCGATGACTGAACCGACCGCACACTTTCGGCATAAAGGTGGCGAGCCTGATGTGGAAATGCGCGGCAGGTCACGCGCCAGCGCCTGACGCAATGTTAATAGAGTGTTACTTTGAGTGCCGGTTAACAGCGCGCAACGTCGGTTTACTCACTCCCATCATCGCCAAATCTAATGAGTGAATCGCACCATACCAGTGCAAAGTTCGCTGTTTTACCCTCGCCGTCTCGGCAACTGTCCAACTCAGCACCTGCCGTAGGAGGCACTGTGGCTCTACCCTCCTGTCTGAGTTCATTCGCGAAAGCTTATTTGGCATCAACTTTGCTTGATACCCGCTATGCGTTCTGTTGGAGGAAGCGTTCATGAATCTTCGTCGCCTGAAGTACTTTGTTAAAATTGTTGATGTGGGCAGCCTGACCCAGGCCGCCGATATTTTGCATATTGCCCAGCCCGCGCTGAGCCAGCAGCTGGCTACGCTGGAAGGGGAAGTGAATCAGCAACTGCTCATTCGTACCAAGCGCGGCGTGACGCCGACCGAAGCCGGGAAAACCCTCTATTCCCACGCGCAAGCGATTTTACGCCAGTGCGAGCAGGCACAAAGCGCCATCGAGCTGGTCGGCGCGTCACTGAGCGGCAGCGTCTCAGTGGGCTTAGCGCCGGGCACCGCGGCACAAAACCTCGCATTACCGCTGATGATGGAAGTGCAGCAGCAACATCCCGGCATCGTGCTCTACTTCAATGAGAACTTCGGCACCACGCTGAGCGAACTGATCATGAATGGTCGCATGGATATGGCGGTAATTTACGATCACCGCACCATTCACGGTCTGCGCTTTATGCCGCTGATGAAAGAGGATCTCTACTTCGTCTGTCCGTTCAGCCTCGCGCAACCGGTGAAAGAGATCCCGCTGGCGCAGGTGGCGCAATACGATCTGTTCCTGCCGCGCGTCTACAACATCATGCGCAAAGTGCTCGACGATGCCTTCGTACACAACAATCTGCAGTACCGCGTGAAATGCGAGATCGAGTCGCAAACCACGCTGAATGCCGCCCTGAGCGCCGGTCTCGGCACCACCATCATGCCGGAATCCGCCGCGCGCGCGATGCTGAAAAGCGGCGATGCGTGGATGGCGAAGATCGTCGATCCGGATGTGCAGGTGTCGCTGTCGTTCTGCATGTCGGATCACTTGCCGCTGTCACAGCCGGCTGAAGCGGTGAAATCGATCCTGCTGTCGCTGATGTCGCGCCGCAACGTTGAGAATCATCCTTTGACGTTGGTGGGATAAGTCCCGCTTATTGCCGCAAAGCGAAACCCTCTTACTGCCCGTATTTCGAACGCGCTAGATTACGATTTTGCCCGCTCAGGCGGGCGTGTTTCGCTTTGACGGGAATTCCATGGATAAAACCGCAATACCGCTGCCGACGCTGCGTGCGCTGGCGCGCAAGATGCAATCCTCCGGGCTGAACAGCCTGGCGCTCGATGGCAAGCACTGGTCAGTGCGGTTGACCTTCGCCGCCACGCCAGCCACGCCCGCGCCTGTCACGCTTCCCGCCGCTGAAAACCCCCTCATCCCGCAACGCATCGTCGCACCGATGCCCGGCACGCTGCTGCGCCGCCATCCGCATAGTCCGCAGGATTTTGTCGCGCCCGGCCAGCACATCGAGGCCGGTGCGGTGGTGGCGCTGGTGCAGGTTGGCCCGCTGTATGTGCCGGTGATCAGCCCGGATAGCGGCACGGTGCAGTCGTTCGCGGTAGAGCATTTGTCTGCGGTGGAGTATGGCGAGGACGTGTTGATGTTTCAGTCGCCATGAATGGCAGCCCTGCGGGGTTATAAGGGGCGCTTATTGCCTCAAAATTTTTATGTCTTATGCCCTTGCGGCATAACTGCATACAGTCAAAAGACGCCATAACGAGGAGAGGCAGATGCCATTTTCAGATTACAAAACCGCGCTGGTGACCGGCGCATCGGCGGGAATGGGCGAAGCGATTGTTGAGCGCTTGTGCCAGGAGGGCATCACCGTGCACGCGGTGGCGCGCCGGAAAGAGCAGCTGGCAGCGCTGGCCGATCGTACCGGCTGTATTCCGCACGCGGTGGATGTCAGTGACATAAAGGCGCTGACCGCGCTATGCCAGGATCTCGAAATCGACATTCTGGTGAATAACGCTGGCCTGTCGCATCCGGGCTCGATCCTCAATGCCGACGAGAACGTGATTGAAACCCAGGTGGACGTCAATCTGCGCGCGGTGCTGCATCTGTGCCGTTTGCTGGTGCCGGGCATGGTGGCGCGCGATCGTGGCCACGTCTTCAATATCACCTCGATTGCTGCCATCTACAACTTCAACGGTAACTCGGTGTATCACGCCACTAAAGCCGGCGTGCATGCCCTTTCGCGCCAGCTGCGCGTCGATTGCTACGGCGCGCGCGTGCGCATCACCGAAATTTGTCCGGGCCGCGTCGCCACCGATATCTTCGGCAACGTGTCTGGTGATCACGAAGAGGCGCGCCGCCGCTTCATTGATGGCTTTGAACTGCCGCAGGCCAAAGATATCGCCGACTGCGTTGCTTTCGCGCTCGCGGCACCGCTGGCGGTAAATATCGGCAACATCGAAATCACCCCGACATTACAGGTGCCGGGCGGTCTTTCCACCATGCGACCGGGCGAGCACAGCGCGTAGCAGGCGAAGATGAGGTAACAGAATGGCTCTCGATTTCAGCAGTGTGATAACCGGCCAATACGGCCAGATGATCGTTGACGGAACGGTGATCACCCTTGAACTGGCGTTGGGTGCCTGGCTGCTGGCGATGGTGCTGGCGCTGCTGCTGGTGGTAATTCGCCTGACTGAAAACCGCATCGCGGTTGGGCTGGTCAAAGCCTATGTCTCTTATCACCGCAATGTGCCAACGCTGATCCAGTTGATGATGTGGTACTTCGCCATTCCCACGCTGCTGCCGGAAGCGCTGCAGATGTGGATCAACAACTACAACGCCGAGTTCCTGTTCTCCCTCACCGCGCTGGGCCTGTGTCAGGCGGCGTACTTCTCCGAAGATATCCGCAGCGGCCTGCGCGCCATTCCCGACGGGCAGAACGAAGCCGCGCGCGCACTCGGCATGAGCTACGTGCGCGCCATGCACGGCGTGATCCTGCCGCAGGGCATTCGCAATGCGATGCCCGCGATGATCAACCACACGGTGCTGCTGTTTAAAAACACCAGCCTGGCGATGGTGATTGGCGTGGCGGATCTCACCTATGTAACGCGCGATATTGAGAACCAAACGTTCCGTACCTTCGAATCCTACATCGTGGCGACCGTGGGCTATCTGTTCTTCTCCCTGCTGCTGATGGGCCTTGGCGCACTGCTGGCCCGCCGCTTCCAGCGCGTCTATGCGAGGTAATGGCGATGTTTGAGATGTTCACCATTTTGCATGACAACGGCATGCTGCTGTTGATGGGGCAATACCCGAACGGTCCGATTGGCGGCGTGCTCTGTACGCTGCTGATCTCGGTGCTGGCGGTGCTGCTGGCGTTTCCGATTGGTGTGCTGCTGGGCCTGGCGCGCCTGTCGCCGTGGCGCTGGCTGAGCTGGCCCGCCACCGGCTGGGTTTATCTGCTGCGCGGCATCCCGCTGATGATGGTGGTGTTCTGGACCTACTTCTGTGTGCCGCTGCTGATCGGCCACAACATCAGCGGCTTCGCCACCATGCTGTGTACGCTGGTGATTTATGAGAGTGCCTATATCGCCGAAATCGTGCGCGGCGGCATTCAGGCGCTGCCGCACGGCCAATACGAAGCCTCGCGCGCGCTGGGCATGAGCCACCTGAAAACCCTGCGTCTGGTGATTCTGCCGCAGGCGCTGTTCAACACCCTGCCCAGCCTGGTTAGCCAGCTGGTGTCGATTATCAAAGACAGTACGCTGGGCTATGTGATTAACGTGCCGGAGCTGACCTTTGCCGCCAATCAGGTGAGCAATCAGCTGCTGACCAAACCGTTTCAGGTGTTCGCCATTGTGGCGCTGAGCTACTACCTCATCTGCTTCAGCCTCACCTGGCTGGCTAATAAACTCGAAGCGCACATTGCGCAGAAACGTCGTCAAGCACCGCAGCCAACGCCCAGCATGGCGCCCGCAGTGATGCTGACTAAAACCTCTTCGCAATAAGGAAACCGCATGGGACCGATGATCATGTTTAATCAGGTTAATAAATGGTACGGCGCGTATCAGGCGCTGACCAACCTGAGCGCCGAGATTAATCCCGGCGAAGTGGTGGTAGTGTGCGGCCCTTCCGGCTCGGGCAAATCGACGCTGATCCGCACCGTTAACCGTTTAGAACCGATCGATGACGGCCAGATTGTGTTTGATGGCACCGATATTCACGGCAGCAGCACGCGCCTCAATCAGCTGCGCACGCGCATCGGCTTTGTGTTTCAGAGCTTCAACCTGTTCCCGCATGTGACGGTGGCCGAGAACATCATGATGTCGCCGATGAAAGTACTGGGCGTAAAGCGCAGCGAAGCGCGTCGTCAGGCGGGTGAATTGCTGGAGCGCGTGGGCTTAGCGCATAAAGCCGATGCTTATCCGGCGCAGCTTTCCGGCGGCCAGCAGCAGCGCGTGGCGATTGCCCGCGCGCTGGCGATGAAGCCGCCGGTGATGCTGTTCGATGAACCGACCTCGGCGCTCGATCCGGAGATGGTCGGCGAAGTATTGTCGGTGATGCGCGGTCTGGCGCAGGAAGGGATGACGATGATGTGCGTGACCCACGAAATGAACTTTGCCCGTGAGGTGGCGGATACCATCTGGTTTATGGACCAGGGACAGATTCTGGAGAAATCACAACCAGAACAGTTCTTCACCCAGCCGCAGCACCCGCGCGCGCAGCGCTTTCTAAGCGACCTGCGATCGCATTAAGGGGGATATTTTTTCACTATCGCCATTTTTAATTAAAGTTTGGTCCTAACTTGTCGTTCTTCTTTATGCCACCACCAGGAGAAGACCGATGAAAACAGCATTCGTATTATTTTCTGGTTTGCTATTTGCCCAAGCCGTTCTGGCTGAGGGCGGTACCGTTTCTTTTACCGGTGCGATAGTTGAGCCTGCCTGTACGACGACGACCAATAGCCAGCATGCCGCAGTGCAATGTAGCCAGAATGGTGTCGATAAAGTGCGTCAGATTAGATTCAATAAGCAACAGCAGACGCTGCCGTTTCAACTCGGCAATGTCAGCGTGCAATCATCGGGTCATATTAAAGCTGTTGAAGTGATCTATCGGTGAGTCATCACTGACAATTTTCCCCCGCCAGGGGGAAAATTATTTATTGATAGGTCAGAGTGAAAGTCGCGGAACTGTTAGCTGTGCCAGGTGTAATGGTTGCGGTCGTTTGGTAATAACGCGCCTGAAGCGGAATGTTATAATTCCCCGCGCTGGCCGAGGTTCCGGCAACAATATTAGTGCCCAGTTGCACAGGCGCATTGTTAAACAGCAGCTGCACGCCCACTCCACTTGCCGTATTGGCACCTGATGTCAGATTTAATACCCCATTGGCGGAGTTTTGGGCATTTCCATCAATTTTCACATTGATGCGGGTGCCGGCATTACAGTTAAGCGGAAGGGTAAAATTACGCGTAAAGCTGGCATCGGGTGAACTGCCTGTCCCATTGAACGCACGCTTATCCACGTTGCCCATATTCACGGCGATGGCTGTATTGCTTACTGAACACGCCAGCGTTGTGACACTAAAACCATTCATAAGAATCGTCGATCCCGGTGAATGCCAGAGCGCCTGGTTGTTGCGCAAAATAAACGCTCCGGCCTCCTGCGCGGTAACCATCCCTGAACCGGTTGGCCCCGTTTTATAGAACTGTAACAACGCTTGCTCGCGCAGAGGTTGTCCCGCCATTAAGCCATTGACCGAACACAGCAACCTATTGTTCGCATTACCATCTCCCGTACCGGTTCCATCAACCCAGCCACTAAAGTTATTGCAGTTGTTCACTGAGATGGCACCGATAGCAAAGCCTATTCCCGCAATATTGGTGCTGTAAATTCGTCTGCCTCCAATGGTCGTGACATAGTTACCGGTGCCTTTTACGCCCACACTTTGATAAGTCAACGCGGGGGCCGTGTTAGTACAGTTAAACGTGTTCACCGCACCCGAGGTGATCTGGCTGCCAATCAACGATCCTACCGGTAAATCCCGTTGAATCACTATCGCAGGTGGAGAAATTGTTGTCGCTGCTGTGGTGGTAGTACAGGTATAAGCCTGCGCAAAGTTAACGTACAACCCAATAAAAAATATGCTCGGTAATAAAAGAAATAAACGCATAAATGTTTCCTTTAGCGGCATTGTGCCGTCACAGAATTGACACCAAACTGAGCCTTTCCTAACGTAAACGGAGCCTGACATTCGCCGCCCTTCCAGTTCACCTTAACCACGCCCGCTGCGGGCACGCCGCTGAGGTAAACATGTTGTTTGTCATCAACGATGCCATGCGAAAGGGTTTCGCCGTTGGCAACGCTGGCACGTGCGCCGAACGGCACTTGACGCCCACGCAAGGTGACGACCATTTTTGCCCCCGATACCGTGGGATAATTGGCTAATGCTACGGCCCCCTGCGTAGGCACCACTGTTTGGCTGTCACTCAGCAGATCGACGTTATCGCCGAGCGAATTGGCATCAAGCGAAAGCGAGGTGCGGCGATAAGGTGTTACGTTAGGTACGACGGCATAACCTCTGCCATCAGTCAGCACGCCGGTTTGGTTGAGCACGCGAACCGCTTCCGCGTCTTCAGCGCGCACTAACGCCATGGTGTCACCTAACGGCTGGCTCAGAGTCACACCATAGGGATGCACCACAATGCCGCCCGTTGCGCCGTAATTCAGTTGTCGGGTATTCCGCGAGTAGTTATAGCCAGCCTGGTATTCGCCAAAGCGTGCTTTATAGTTGACTGACGCATTGCCATTGGCGCCAACCCCTTGATTGGTGTAACCCTGCTGCACGCTATAGCTCAGGTTATTGTCTGCCAGTGCAGTGCCTGACAACCCCACCGCGCCAGTGGTTTTATCGCGATTGTCGGTGCTGCCCGAGAAGTTCAGCCAGCTTTTGGGTAAAAATCGGTCAAAGGGAATCTGCACCGCCAGCGAAAAAATTTGATCGTGTTTGGTGTAGAACGGCGTCTGTGAATAGCTGTAGTTAAAGGAGTAATTGATGGCGTTGAAGCTGGAGTTATAGCCCAGCGTCAAACTGCGCTCCTTTTCTGTCACGCCCCAATATTGTTGCTGGTAAGCGGAGAGAAAAAGACTGCCATAATCACCCAACGATTGATTAACGTTGAGTTGGGATTTACTGCGTCTGTTATGGCTATAACGCCAGTTTCGCCATTCGCGTCGGGCTTGTTCAACTTCATTGCGGTTGTTGGGATTACCCCGGAAACCCGGCGGTAGTGTATTCGCGTAATAGCCATTAGCTTCATTAAAATCGTAATAACCAGAGGTGGAATAACGGTAGCCAGCCAGAGTAAAAGTGGTGCCGCTCATTGCGAAATCTTTTGCATATTGAAAACGAAATGAGCCACCGCGATGAGTTTCTTCCATTAAACGGGCATTGGCGAATGTCCCGTCCAGCGAAATCGAACCCAATAACCCCAGACCTTTCCCCACACCAACCGATGCTGACGTGTAATCACCCGACAGGATAGATCCACCATAAACGGTTGAGCTATAAGGCAAACCATAAATACCTGTGCCTTGTATAAAGCCCGGTTTTTTTGCCGATCCCCCGGTTGAACGATATTGCCCGGCCGTGAAAGCATATTTGAAACGCCCTTCACGCTGCATGATAGGCACCGCAGAAAATGGCTGAACAAACTGTCGGACGCTGCCATTCGCTTCTTTTATTACCACCTCAAGATCGCCACTGGCCGAGGTAGGATAAAGATCGTTTATGGCGAAAGGTCCGGGTGGCACATAGGCTTGCCAAATGATGTTACCGTCCTGACGAATGGTAACTTGCGCATTGCTCTGCGCAATGCCTCGTACAACGGGTGCGAATCCTCGTAAGCTTTCAGGCTGCATATTGTCGTCTGAGTAGAGCTGAGCTCCACGAAAGGGGAAGCTATCGAATACCTCTGATGGCGTATAACTCTCTCCCAATACCAGCTGGCTTTTCCAGGGTTTGATGTCACGCTGAACGTAGGTATTAATACTGTTCCACTTATCATCACCCTGACTATGGCTATAGGTGGTGTAATTGCGCGCGCGCCAGGCCCCGAGATTGATACCGCTACGCAAATTGAGATACGCGTTGTTATCACTTCCCTGACGATAATCACTCCAGTTATTGGCACCTGAATAGCCATAATTCATAAATAGCGCGTTGACACCATCGTCCCACTCATCTGGGCCAACATACCCTTGTGCGTTTTGTCGCACATATTCTTGTGGAATGGAGACATTTAAGCGTTGCTGGTTTAAATCAAAGCGGGTTTGCGCCTGCGGGATGATGGCAGCGATATTCGTCACTTCCTGCGCAGGTGAGATTTTCACGAAAGCGGGTGTGGCATTCTCTTTCACGCCCCAGCGCATAAAATCGGCTTTCATTAATAGGGGCTGCAGACCCTTCGCACCGGGTTCAAAGCGTATGCTTTTTGATCCAACAAAATTGTCGTTCAGGTAAACGTCGGCGTTGTAAACGCCCGCCGCTTGACCCCCACTGCGACTAAAAGTGGAAAGATCCAGATTTGCACGCTGGCCGCTGTGTCGTTCCACCGTGTCAGGATCAAAATAATCCTCTGCAGCCACATCATTAATGGGTATTGCAGCCAGTATTACCATGTTAAGTAAGGTGCGCTGAAAAGCAGGCCTCAGCGTTAAAGGTATATTTTGTCTCATCGACATGGCCCTCTCCTTTAATCGGTGCCCACTTTTAATGTTTGTTCTGCTGTAATGCCGCCGAAATCATTAATCGCTCGCCAGCTCACCGGATTGCCAACGTGCACTTTTTGGCCAAGAACGATTTCCTGTGAAGGCAACACCATCGGCGGTTTGGTCATGGTTGAACCGTTTACGGTCAGGTCGTAGAGCGAAACGCTGTAAGGCGTGGGATTAAACACGGCGAGTTTGCCCTCACGCTGGCGAAATTTGAGCCTGGTAAAAGCCAATGCGGGATCGCCGCTTAACTCTGCGGGCCGGTAAAATAACTTCATCTTGTTTTTAATGGTGATAACGAGATCGTTAGTGGCCTGACGATTGACCGTCGGGATAATCTTGATATTCAACCAGTGCACGGATTCCTGATCGTCTGGCAACGTGTGACCACTGTAGATAACGCGCACCGAATTCTGGCTATGAGGCTCAAGGCGGAAGAGCGGGGGCGTGGTGATGAAAGTGTCATCAGCGGTATCACTCTCTTCCTGACTGCTAACCCAGGATTGAATCAAATAGGGACGATCGTCTGGATTAGTCACACTTATCGCGGCCAGCTTGTTTTTACCGTCATAAACCAGACGTGTGCCACCAATCTGCACACCAGACTGAGCCATAGGCGACAGGCACAAAAGTGCCATGGCCAATGGCCAAAGACTTTTTTTAAACATCCATCTCTCTCCGTGACGAAAGAAAGAGCCGCATGACGCGGCTCTGAAACTACTTAGTTGTAAGCAATGGTGAAGGTCGCCGTGGAGTTTGCTGTACCCGCAGTAACTGGCGTGGCCGTAGCGTAATATTTCGCTATGTAGGTCAGTACATTAGGGCCGGCTGCCGTGATTGGACGATCAGCCGATTTGCTGGCGATAGGGATGAGAGTGGAACTGTCTTGCTCATACAGCGCGACACCCACATTAGTGGCAGTTTGCCCTGAGTTCAGAGCGAGGATTTGGTTATTTCCCGCAGAGGTTGCGCCATCGAAACGTACGCTGGCCGAGGTTACCGCAGCAGGACAACTTGTCAGATTAATGTTGAAGCGAGTCGGTGCCGCGGTGACACCGGCTCCGGTGAAGGTTTTGCTCGAAACGGTGCCCAGATTCACGGTTTGGTTGGCAGAGCCAGTATCCACCGTGCAAGCGTTATCGGTAATTGTACCCGTGAAATTAATCGTGCCATCAGCAGCAGTTGTCGTGCCAATAAATCCAAGAGAAGCCGTAATTGCAACCAATACTGCGAACTTGCTTTTCATGATTAAGCCTCAAAAATCGTCATAAAAAATGTCTCTGCTCAAGCAATGAACTTTCATTTCCACAGCAGATAAAACATTAATCGAAGTAATGTTGGAGCCCTTCGACCGCTTTAAGTAAATGACAATTTTCAACCTATTGAAAGTTTTTTTGATTATTCGTGCTTAATTTGAAATATAACCCTAAAAAAATTAGCGCAACGGTTAATTTACAGATCTTTGATCTTTTTTAAGATCCTTTTTTAGAATAAAAAACTTAACATTTGTATTTTAACGATCTAAAGATCTAAAAAATCACCTAAGACAGCATTTTATGCGAATGAGACAAAATGTGACTTCTCCAGGATATGTCTTCTTTTTCTGCTATTACCGTCAAAGATGCCCCTTTATTTTCAGGAAAACAGCATGAATTCGGTTTTTATTTGTACAATAGTTATAAGCCAGGTTTAACTATTACAGAAATAAAACTGTTATATTGCGTTGGGTTAATGATGAGGGGTGTGATTATTGGTTGCAGACAGAATATTGTTCTACGCCTGGTATAAAAGCGCATAAAGGCGCCAAAAAGCGCGTAAAAACGCAGAGAAACCGAAGATAAAATGGCATCAAATTTTTAGGTAAAGCGTGAAAAAAACGGCAAGTATGACGCCTGAACTGATATCGCATCAAGTCAGCGCTTTACACACTTGCCTATCTACAGGTCGCTTCGTAAGCGTATGTGTTGTTGTCCATCTAGCGGTATTTTCGTCCTATCCCCCTTTTAATCTTGTTCCTCGCAAGTCATTCCTGCCTTGCTTTTTTCAAATCACTTAAAAGGTTTAAGACCCGTCTCAAGCGCTAACAACTTCTCCCC
This sequence comes from Pantoea endophytica, assembly GCF_002858935.1. Lineage (GTDB taxonomy): Bacteria > Pseudomonadota > Gammaproteobacteria > Enterobacterales > Enterobacteriaceae > Pantoea > Pantoea leporis. The sequence goes on from NZ_PJRT01000009.1 coordinate 412,291, forward strand.
GCGTGAGAATTCCCCCTCACCTACTTCATGACCCCCTTTTAGCCAAAACACGAGAATTTTATGGACAACACACGTTCGTCAGCGTCACGCGCCGATGCCTCATCCCGCTGGATGCGACCGCTCATCTTTACCCAGATTGCCGTCCAGGTGGGCATGGCACTCACCCCCTTTTGGGCATTATCTGTTGAAGCCGCCATCCGTCCGGGCGAAGAGACCTCACTCAGCAGCGCTGCCCAGCAGGCCAGTGGACTGGCTGAGGCGCATCAATCCGGTAACCTAAGCGGCTATCTCAGCCAGCAGGTCACTGGCGCCGCCGTAGGCCAGGCGCAAGAATGGCTAAAACAATGGGGTACCGCACGCGTCGAGCTTGGCACGGATGAGCACTTTAAGCCGCAGACTGGCTCGTTTGACCTGCTGTTACCGCTCAATCAGACGCCGGACCGCCTACTTTTCGCTCAACAAGGCCTGCGCAATAAAGACGGTCAATTTACTGGTAACTTCGGTCTCGGCCAGCGCCACTTCACCAGCCGCTGGATGCTTGGCTACAACGCCTTTTACGACCAGAACATCAGTCGCAGTCATAAACGAATGGGCATTGGTGCCGAAGCCTGGCGCGACTACCTCAAGCTTTCCGGAAATGGTTATTATCGCCTGAGCAGCTGGCGCAACTCTGTAGATGTTGAAGACTACGATGCTCGCCCGGCAAACGGGTTCGACCTTCGGGCCGAGGCCTGGCTACCCGTCTACCCGGCGATTGGCGGGCGTTTTATGTACGAAAAATACTACGGTGACGAAGTTGCATTGTTCAGCAAAGAGAGGCGCCAAAGTAACCCTGCTGCCTTCACCGCAGGTTTGAGCTATACCCCGGTGCCATTGGTGTCGTTCACACTGGACCATAAAGCCAGTGGTCATCAGCGCGAATCCCAATTAGGCCTCCAGTTCAACTATCAATTGGGTCAGACGCTCAGTAGCCAGCTCGATCCCAGCGCCGTAAATCTAAACCGCACTTTAGCTGCTAACCGTATGGCGCTGGTTGAGCGTAATAACAATATCGTGCTGGAATATCGCAAACAGGAGCTGATTCAACTTGGCCTGCCGACCGAAATCAATGGTCGCAGCGGTAAAACCGTGACTCTGAATTACAAGATCATCAGCAAGTACGGTCTGGCATCAATTATCTGGAACGACGCCGAGATCGTCGCTGCGGGTGGTCACATTCAGGACCTGGGTAACAACCAATACCAAATCGTGTTACCGCGCTTTATCGCTGGCGGCCATAACCGCTATACCCTGAGCGGCGTGGCCATAGACACACGTAATAACCGTTCGAAAGTTTCCTCGACTGTGGTCAACGTCAGTAGCCCGGCGATAAATGCCAGCACTAGCACGCTGAGCGCCTCGCCTGCCACTTTGCTTGCCGACGGTAAGGCCACGTCGCAGATCAGCATCCTGCTGCGCGATGAAAACGAGCAGCCAGTGACCGATGTGGCTGCGTCCATCGCGCTAAGTGCTACCGAGTTGAGCAACGCCCCGGAGAAAGCCGGTGTTGGTGCTCGCCCCAGCACCCATGCGGCTACCGCTGCCGCGAAGACGCCGGTGTTGAGTGCTGTCACAGAAAAAGGCAATGGCGAATACCTCGCCACGCTAACCGCCGGTACGCGTGCAGCAGACGTTAAACTCAGCGCCACCATCGATACGCTGCAACTGAGCCCGCTGACCATTAAACAAATTAGCGACACCGGTAGCGCCACCGTGGCTGACGGCGATCTACGTCTGACACGGGATAATGTAGTGGCCAACGGCAGTGCCATTGCTCGCGCAGAAGCTCGCGTGACAGATGCTATGGGCAACCCGGTTGCGGGTGTGACCGTGACCTTTGCATTGAGTGGCTCCGCGCAAGTCGCAGCAGGCAGTAGCCTGACGGCCATCAGCGACGACAACGGCATGGTGGTAATCGCCTTTACCGATACCGCGGCAGAAACCATTACAGTTACCGCGTCTACCGCCAACGGCAGCGCCAACGCCCTGGCGAATTTCATTGCCGACGCATCCACCGCCGCACTGGATAGGAGTAACCTTACAGTTGATCGAACCACTGCCATCGCCAATGGTAGCGATTCTGTCACTTTCAGCGCGCTGATTAAGGATGCCAATGGCAATCCAGTACCGGGCGTGAAGCTCAACTGGCACAGTAACGGTGGTGCATTGAGTGCTGCTGAGAGTCAGAGTGGCAAAAACGGTATTGCCATCGTCACCTTGAAAGATACTGCGGCGCATGATGTGCAGGTACAGGCACAGCTTGGCACGCAGGCCGCCGTGGATGCACCCGTCATCAGCTTTACCGCCGATGCCGCTAGCGCCACCATCGACGCGCGCGACTTTATTGTGGATAAAACCAGTGCCGTGGCCGATGGCAGCGATCTCGTGACTTACACCATTACTGTGAAGGACAAAAACGGAAACCCGCTGCCCGCACAAGTTGTAAACTGGCAGACCTCACTCGGAACACTTAGCCAGACAACAAGCGTGACAGGGCCAGACGGCAAAACCTAGGTCACGCTGACCTCAACCCAAATGGGCCAGGCGGGTGTAAGCGCAGCGCTGGTTGGCAAACCCGCGCTAAGTGCCGTCCTCGTGACTTTCGCCGCCGATGCCAGCAGCGCGCGAATCGGCAGCGGCGATTTGACCGTGGATAAAACCACCATTGTAAGTAGCGGCACGGATGCAGCACGCTTTACGGCGGTGGTTAAAGACGCTAACGGCAACCCAGTGGCGCATCAGCAGGTCAACTGGACCAGCAATCTTGGCAAACTCAGCGATGCAACGTCTGTCACCAACGTCAACGGTGAGGCCACGGTTACTTTCACCGGTACCACTGTAGGGTCGGCGCAGATCATCGCTGCGGTCAACGGCAACCCGGCAAATGCACCGAGGGTAAACATCGTCGCCGACGCGGCATCGGCCCGTCTGGACAGCGGTGATCTCACCGCCAACAAAACTAGCGCGCTGGCTAACGGCAGCGACAGCGTGTCTTATACGGCACGGGTCATCGATGCCGCCGGTAACCTGGTGAGTGGCGTAACCGTTGGATGGAGTAGCGATCGCGGCACGCTGAGCAGTGCGGCCAGCGTGACTGGTCCGGACGGTAAGGCAACCATAACGTTAACGTCTACGGCTGCAGGTAACGCGCAAGTAAAGGCGGTGGTGAACAGCCGCGCAGCGGTTAATGCGCCGGTGGTTGACTTCAAGGCTGACGCCGCTTCGGCTAGCATCAGCGACGGTGATTTAACGGTAAACAAAACCAGCATCACAGCGGGCACTCTTGACATGGCGATCTTCCGCGCCGTAGTGAAAGACGCCCACGGCAACCCCGTAGCCAACCTGCCTGTGTCTTGGGCAACCAGCGGTGGAACGCTGAGCGGTACGACGTCTACCACCAATACCGCTGGTGAGGCCACTATCTCACTCACCGCCACATTAGCAGGCACCGTGCAGGTTAACGCTCGCGTCAACAGCAGCGCGGCTGTGAATGCACCGCCAGTGACGGTGACGGCAGATACCGCCAGTGCACAAATCGCCAATGGCGGTGTGACGGCGGACAAAGTCAGCGCCATCGCGAATAGCGGTGAGAAAATTACTTACAGTGCAACGATTAAGGATGCCTATGGCAACCCGCTGAGCAATTTATCTGTGAGCTGGAGCACCGACCGCGGCAACCTGGCGCAGAATAGCAGTAAAACCAACGTCTCAGGCGTGGCGACGGTAACGTTAAGCTCAACGGTTTTGGGAGCAGCTATCGTCACGGCGCAGCCGGGTAGCGGCACGGCGGTGGCGGCGACGGCGGTGGAGTTCACGGCGGAGACCAGTAGCGCCAGCCTTAACGCCGGTGATCTGATCGTGGATGCACGACAAATTCCAGCGGACAACACTAGTAAAGCGACCTATACCGCACTGGTGAAAGATCGCTATGGCAATCCCGTGAAAGGGCTGCTTATCAACTGGACCACCAACTTTGGCCAACTTAACGGGCAAACACAGCGCACAGATGATGAGGGAAAATCGCATAATACCTTGCAATCAGGTGCACCAGGCAAAGGGATTGTCAGCGTGAGTGTCGGAGCCAACGCGCCAGTTACCGCACCAGAAGTCGAATTTGTGGTCGATAGCTCCACCGCCACGATTACATCAATGCAAACCTCTAAAAACGCGGTATACGGTTTTGGTGGCGATAATCCAGTGATTAGCGTGGTGGTAAAAAATGCGCAAAATCAGGCGGTACCCAATTACAAAGTTAACTGGTCGACCGATATTGGTAGCATCGATAGCGAATCATTCACTGATGCTACAGGTACGGCGACCGCCACTCTTGATAGCTTGCATGTGAACAGCAATAAGAGACAGGGCACTGTTCAAGCGTTGCTGGCTAACACTTCTCAGAAAACGATCAGTCAGACCATTACTCCGGTATACAGAGCCGGCAATCATCAATACCTTGCCCTTGCCTATGACTCGACTGGGGTAACACCGCCTGTTCAGGAGGTGAGAGATTTTTGTAACAATATGGGTGCCCATCTAGCTGGTTCCGCAGAATTGGCCGTATTTGCCCAGGAAGGCGGCGACTTTGTTGAAGCCAGAACGCTGTTAACACAAAGTGGATTCATCAGCACTTGGTATGCATTGAGTGATAGCTGGAAAGGCCTCAAAGGCAATTTCGATTCCACCCTAGGCACCGTAGGAGATATCGCCTCAAAATCAACAGCTCCTACTGTTTACATTGTTTGCACGCGATAAGTCATTCGGTATGCTCATTTTGGGTCGGCTGGACATGCCGACCCATTTTCTTTACCGCCCCCTTAGCACGTCACCCACACTGATCCCGCATCCGCAGACTTCACGCACTGCTCCACCCATCGCACGCCCATCAAACCGGCATGCGCGCCCGGATACCAGAAGTCTTTCAGGAATGCCTGATCGCTACGATCGGTGGCATCCATTGCCAGCGCAAAACGGCGATAGAGATTGGACCAGGCTTCAAACAATCCTTCCGGATGTCCGCCGCCAATACGGTCGTCAGCCAGCGCACTCGGATGCAGATAACCCATGCCGCGCTCGAGAATCTGCACCGGCTCGCCCTGCACTTCATAGCGCAGCTGATTCGGCTGCTCATCCCACCACTCCAGGCTGGCTTTCTCGCCGATCACCCGCACCTTCTGGCCGTGCATCGAACCGCAGTTCACCGCCGATGCCCACATGGTGCCGACTGCGCCGTTGTCGTACTCCATCATCACGAAGGCGTTATCCTCCAGCGGCGCACGGGTTTTGACAAAGCTCTGGCGGCTGCACAGCAGGCGTTTGACCTGCAGATGCGGCACCATGGTTTCGGCGATAAACAGCGGATGCGTCGCCAAATCGCCCAGCACATAGCTCGGCCCGACGAAGCGCGGATCGACGCGCCACTTGGTGCTTTCGTTCTGCAATTCAACCGCTTCGTTATGGAAGCCGTGCGCGAACTGCATGTTGATGATGCGGATCTCACCCAGCAAACCTGCGGCAATCATTTCGCGTGCCTGATGAATCAGCTGATGTCCGGCGTAACCATAAGTCACACCGATGATTTTCTTCTTCTCAGCACACAGCTGTTCCAGCTCATCGGCCTCGGCAGCGGTGAAGCACAGCGGCTTCTCACACACCACATGGAGACCCGCATTCAGTGCGGCGCGGCAGATGGCGAAGTGCGTGTTATTGGGTGTGGCGATCGACACCGCTTCGATGCCGTCGGCGCGCGCCGCTTCTGCCGCAAACAGGGTTTCGTAATCTGCGTAGCAGCGATCGGCTTCGATACCTAGCGAAGTGCCAAAGGCGCGGCCGCGCTCGGCGTTGATATCGAATGCGCCTGCCAGCAGCGTGAAGTTGTTATCACGCGTGGCCGCCGAACGGTGAATGTAACCAATCTGGCTGGTGCCGCCACCGCCAACCATGCCCCAGCGCAGCGAGCGATCCAGAGCCTTAATGCCGTTGATCATGTTGTTCTCCTCAGAATCCGACCGATTGCAAATAGTGCAGGCTGGCGGTGACGTCACGCAGGCTGGTGTCGGCATCACGCGGATCGCGCTCCTGCTCGACGGTGATCCAGCCCTGATAATTGCGCTCCGCCAGGAAGGCGCGCACCGCTGGATAATCAATTGCCCCTTTGCCAATCGGGCACATCACGCCTTCTGCGCAGGCGGCAAAGAAATCGACGCCGCGCGCAATCACGTCGCGCCATACCGCATCGTTAACGTCTTTGAAGTGCAGATAATCGATGCGATCCCAGTAGCGGCTGAGGTAAGGAATCGGATCCATGCCGGAGTAGTACAGATGGCCGGTATCGAGGCACAAACCAGCGACTTCATGCGGAATGTCTTCCACCAGCTGTTGCAGCTCGTCGGCGAACTCAATGCAGCCACCGGCATGCGGATGGATCACCGCACGCACACCGTATTCGTTCCAGGCAATCTGGCTCAGCGTGGTGATGTGCTGCATTATGCGCTGCCACGCTTCAGCTGACAGGCGCGGCGCCTTGGCGGATTGACCAGCGTATTTGGCGCGTTCTGGATTACCGAAGTCGATAATCACCAGATAAGGTGCGGGTTTGTTGTCCGCATGGGTTTTGGTCGCGGTCGGTACCAGAGACAGGTTGCGACAGATGTTGTGCGTCAGCTCAACCATCGCCGGAAAATTGGCTTCACTCACCAAATCATCAAAAATGGTGCCCGCCACCAGCGACAAGTCGTGCGCTTCCAGCTGCTGACGCAGTTCGGCAGGCTCAACCGGCAGATAGCTCCATGGGCCCAGCTCAATGCTTTTATAACCGGCCTGCGACGCTTCACTCAGGACTTTCTGCCACGGCGGCAGGAAGGGATTTTTCGGGTCATCAACGCCCCAGCTACAGGGCGCGTTAGCAATATGGATAGTCATGATCGTTCCTTGCGGTAGTGGATGGCGCAAGTATCAAATAAATATTTCATCATCAACAACCATGAAACATTCATTTTTTGATAGCGATCATAGTATTTCGCATCATTAAAATGATAGAAAATATATCAAATACAGCAACGACGCGGCCTACAGGTTTTCACGCGTGACGATATCAAACGGCAGGATGATCTGGGAGAAATGATCGCCCGGCTGCGCATGATGCTGCTGCACCATCTGCGCCAGGCGCATGGCCATTTCGTCGATGCGGTTGCGGATCATCACCGTAATGGTGCCATCAATCAGCGCCAGCTCGCCCTCTTTCACCGGACCATGACATATCAACGCCACCTTGCGCTGCGGCTGCTGGCGCAACGCATGAATCACGCCCTCAATGCCGCCGCAAGGCGCGAAGATCAGTGCCAAATCGGCATGTTCTTCCAGTAACTGACGCGTGGAACGGTAGCCGCCATCAATCGATTCATTGGTTTTCAGCGGCTCCAGCACGCGTCGCGCGCTGTCCTGCTCACGCAGATAGGAGCGGAAACTGATCTCATTGCTCTCCTGACAGATAAAGCGATGGTCGCCCACCAGCACGCCGACCGAACCCGGCTGATGCAACAGGTGCGTGGCAATCCACGCGGCGGTGCGTCCGGCTTTCTGGTTATCCAGACCGACATAACCGGCGTGACCGCACGGCGAAAAGTTGGAAAACAGCGCATAAACCCGCACGCCCTGACGCGATATGTTTTCTATCGCATGGCGAATCAGCGGGTGGTCCAGCGCGACTAAGCCAATCGCATCCACCTGCCCGGCCAGCGCATACAGCGAGGCCACCACCGCTTCCACATCATCAATGTCGTGCCAGGTAAAAAGCGGTTCGCTGCCTGCCGGATGAAACGGCTGCGTATGCTGGCGCAGCGCATCAGTGAGGGAATGATAGAACGAGTAGGATTTTGACAGCAGGATAAAGCCCATGCGCAGCGTCACGCTGGCGGCAGGCGCGGTGCCGCTCAGCAGCGGCACATTGCCGATGCGATAACCGAGGCGATTAGCGGCTTCCAGCACCTTCTGCTCCGTTGCAGCGCGCACCGGTGCACGACGATTTAACACGCGATCGACGGTCGCCACGCCAACCCCGGCGGCGGCGGCAATCGCGGTCATGGTGATTTTACTCATGCGCTACTTCCCTGAATGAAATGATAATAAATTATCAAAAATAATGCCTTAACCTGCGGTAAATCACCAATCATCCCGCACAGAAATCATCAGTAATTGGCTTCGAGTGATAGAGAATCTCTCATTATTTTGAGCGCTCTCGCAAAAATGAAATAATTCATTTCATCTTAATACCATTCAGAATAAATGTTTGATATTCATGTGCGTATTCAAAGCGGTCCGGCTGATGGTTTCACATCAGAATACGTGATGAAGCGCGTAAAAAGATCAGTATGGTCATCATCAAAGTCCGCACCGCTTAACGCTCAGGAGAAAACAATGAAAATCGCTTTTGATGTGGATGTAATCAGGGATCTCGGCATCACGCGCATAGTGCATCAGGTGGCGGAATGGGGCTACAAGTACATCGAGCAGTCGCCGCACCCGCAGATCAACCCGTTTTATAAACATCCGAAAGCCAGCCGTGAAATCATGCGCGAATACAAAAACGCGCTGAATGCCACCGGGCTGGAGATCTCCTCGTTCATTACCGTATATCGCTGGTCCGGCCCGGATGAACTGCGTCGTCAGGCGGCGGTGAAGAACTGGAAACGCATGATCGAGATTGCCGTCGAAATGGGTGTGCAGGTGATCAACACCGAGCTTTCGGGCAATCCCAACGAGCCAGAAATTTGTGAAGAGATGTTCTATCGTTCGATGGAAGAGCTGCTGCCGATCATCGAACGTGAAGGCATCCGCGTCGAAATTCAGGCGCATCCGTGGGATTTCTGCGAGCAAAGCAACGAAACTGCAGACATTGTGAAGTCGTTCCGCAGCGAAAACGTGAAATACATCTACAGCGCACCGCACACCTTCTATTACGACAAAGGTGTGGGCGATGTGAAGAACATGCTGCATTACGCCGGCGACGATCTTTCACATATGCTGATCGCCGATACCATGAACCACACTAAGCACTGCCGTTATATCGTCAACCCGCCAGGCGTGGATGCCACCATCCACCAGCACGTGGCGGTCGGTGAAGGCGAAGTGAATTTCGATGCGCTGTTTGAAGCACTGCGCGAGATGAATTTTGCCAACCGCACCTTTAAGGTTGGCGGCGAGTCGATTATCTCGGCGGCGCTGTTCGGTTATCCGGAGAAGATGAAGTATCAGGCGGTGGAAACCCGCGAGCTGATTGAGCGTGAGCTGTTGGGATAGTTGAGTGCGTGCTGATGCCCTCACCCTAACCCTCTCCCACCGGGAGAGGGAACGGGATGGTGCGGCTTGCTCGATCGGTCCCTTCTCCCGCTGGTGGGAGAAGGTTAGGATGAGGGCCCGCCCTATTGGAATGCACGTAACATGAAAGCAGTGACGCTGGCCGAGCTGGCAAAACAACTGGGCGTCGGTGTCGCCACGGTTGACCGGGTACTCAACGATCGCGGTGGCGTATCGCCCGCCATGAGCAAAAAAATCCTGCAGGCCGCTCGTGACGCCGGTTTAAAACGCATTCTGCCCGAGGAGCATCGCCATCCGTGGCAGATCGAAGTGCTGCTCAGCGGCAACGCCTCCTTCTTCTTTCAGCAATTAGCGCAAGACTTTGCCAAACTCGCCGACCAGCTCGGTTATCGCCGCCTGCGTCTGCATCGCACGCTGATCCCGGAAAATGCACCGGAAAAACTCGCCGCACACATCACCGCCAGCAGTAAAAAGATGGATGCGCTGATCGTCTTCGCCCATCAAAACCCGCTGATCTACGATGCGCTCGCCGCCTGTAAAGCGCGCGGCGTGCCGGTGATCACGCTGGTCGCCGATCTGCCCGATGCCGCGCGGCTGTGCCACGTCGGTATCGATCAATACAAAGCCGGGCGCACCGCCGGTTTGATGCTCGGTAGCATGCTGTCGCAGCCGGGTGAAGTGGTGTTGATGAGCGGACGCGCGGATTACGCAGCCCACCGCCTGCGCATTGAGGGCTTTCAGGCGGTGCTGGCCGAACGCTTTCCGCAGCTGCGCCTGCGCGAGATTCTTGCCGGTCAGGATGAGCGCGAACGCATTAGCCGCCTGTTAGAAAAAACGCTGGCCGCCTCGCCGCCGATTGTCGGGCTGTATAACACCGGCATTGGCAACACACAGGTGCACGAAGCGCTGGCGCGTCATCGTCTCGACGGTAAAGTGCTGTACGTCACGCACGAGTTGTACAGCACCACACGCCGACTATTGCAGGATCGCGTGCTGAACCTCACCCTCGATCAAAACACCCTGCGCCATGCTCAGCTCGCCTTAACGCTGATGCTGCGGCATCTGGAAGAGGGCGACATTCCCGACACCTATCAGCCTGGTAGAGTGGACTTTATGCTGTTTACGCAAGAGAACTTTACATAATCGGACTTTGCGTCCCACCGCCAGCGCGGTTAAATCGCCTGTATCACGCGCTGCTACACTCAGTAGCAGCAAAAATACAATCACAACAAGGCGAAACCACTATGTCGGAACATCAGTATCAGCCCGCGAAAGTCTGGACCTGGGACCCGGAAGCCAAAGGTAACGGCGCGAAAACCAACCGTCCAACCGCCGGGCCGACGCATGACAAAACCTTGCCGGTCGGCAAACATCCGCTGCAGCTATACTCGCTCGGCACGCCAAACGGCCAGAAAATTACTATCCTGCTGGAAGAGTTACTGGCGGTGGGTGCCAAAGACGCCGAGTACGATGCCTGGCTGATCCGTATCGGCGATGGCGATCAGTTCTCCAGCGGTTTTGTCGATGTAAACCCGAACTCGAAAATCCCGGCGCTGAGCGACCATTCCGTCACGCCACCGCAGCGCGTGTTTGAATCCGGCAATATCCTGCTCTATCTGGCCGAGAAGTTCGGTCACTTCCTGCCGACCTCGCTGGCAGGCCGCACCGAAACCCTGAACTGGTTGTTCTGGCTGCAAGGTTCTGCGCCGTATCTCGGCGGTGGCTTTGGTCACTTCTATCACTACGCGCCCGAGAAAATCGAGTACGCCATCAACCGCTTCACGCTGGAAGCTAAACGTCAGCTGGACGTGCTGGATCGTCAGTTGGCCGACCATCGCTTCCTCGCCGGTGACGAATACACCATCGCCGATATCGCCACCTGGCCGTGGTACGGCAATCTGGTGCTGAACAACCAATATGGCGGCAGCGAATTCCTTGATGTGCAGTCGTACAAAAATGTGGTGCGCTGGGCGAAAGAGATTGCCGAGCGTCCGGCGGTGATTCGCGGGCGTAAAGTGAATCGTGCTTTTGGTGCCGAGCCGCAGGATCAGCTGCTGGAGCGCCATGATGCCGCCGATTTCGATAACAACACTGAAGACAAACGCTAGGCGAGAGGAGAGAAATAATGGCTGCATATGTGGTGTTTATTAAGGACGAAACCTTAGACCAGGACGAGCTGACGGCGTATGCCGAGAAAGCCGGACAGGCGCGCGGCGACCATCCCATCACCCCGTTGGCGTTTTATGGCGCCCTGGAAACGCTGGAAGGCCCGGAAGCGGAAGGCGTGGTGGTGCTCGAATTCCCGGATGCTGAGGCGGCGAAAGGCTGGTATTTCAGCCCGGCGTATCAGGAAGCCAAAGCGCATCGCCTGAAAGGCGCGAAATACCGCGTGCTGCTGGTTAATGGCGTAGAGTAATTAACGTAAGGTCGCCATTCATGGCGACCTTTGCAAAGGTCACGCTTACCCCAACTTAAATAACGAAATCGCCTGCTTCAGCGCATTGGCCTGCTGCTGTTGCTGCTGCGCCACTTGCAGCGTTTCGGCCACGTGCTGCACGTTATGATGCACGCTGTGATCAATGCTATTGATGCTCTGCTGAATCTGCTCAATGCTCAAATTCTGCTGCTCACTCATCGCCGACAGTTCCGTCACCAGCTGCGATAACCCGCTAATACTGCTGTGAATCTCGCGCATGGTTTGCGCCGCATGCTCCACCTGCACGGTGCCGTGTTCGGTGCTGGTGGAACTGGCATCCATCAGTTGACGAATTTCGCGTGCCGCACTTTCGCTGCGCATCGCCAGATTACGCACTTCGCTGGCGACCACGGCAAAACCGCGTCCCTGATTACCGGCACGCGCCGCTTCCACCGAGGCGTTCAGCGACAGAATGTTGGTCTGAAACGCAATGCCGTCGATCAGCTCCAGGATGATCTTCACCCTTCTCGACTCTTCGCTGATTTTCTCCATCGAGCGAATCGCCGACTGGATATTCTCTTCACCACGCGTCGCCACCGCGCGGGTTTCACTCGCCAGCTCGCACGCGCTTTGCGCTTTGTCCCGGGTTAAGCTGGCAGCGATACTGATTTCGCTCATGGCGCTGGCCGCCACTTCCAGCGCTTGCGCCTGCTCGTCGGTACGCGTCGAGAGCGCGGCGTTGCGCTCCAGAATGCTGTCGGATTCCGCCAGCAGTTGACCGACGCCGTCGCTGACCTGATGCAAAGTGCCGTGTAGGGTCCCAAGCGTAGTACTGAAGGTGCGCGCGAACGGCGTTTCACTCCGCTGAGTATCGGCACGCAGCGTGAGATAACCGGCTTGCTGATTAATGTGTGCCGCCAGTTGCGCCACTTCGCTGGCCGAGCGCGCATCCGCTGCCATCTGGCGTGCAATCACCAGCAGCATCGCGGTTTGCACCACGACAAACAGCGCGTGGAAAAACACCATGTCCCAGCCGGGATGATGAAACACCACCACGCCAAACAGATCATTTTCCTGCAGATAATTGAATAACACATGATGCGTGGCTGCCGCCGCAGCGCCCATTACTAACGGGCGCACATCTCGCCACGCCAGCAGCGCCGACATCAACACAAACACCGAGAAGTGGTATTCGGTTGCGCCACCGCCAACCTGAATAAGCAGCCCAGCCCAGCCGATTAACAGCGCGGATAAGACCATGCGCGACGTGAGCGTACCGCGCAGCGCGGTGCCGAAAAACGTCGCCAGCAGCGCCAATACCAAACCCGCAATTAGCGCCACCAGCACGCTGTCATTTAGCCAGCCAACGCCAAGTGCAATCGGCAACAGCGCCCAACTGAGGATCACCGCCAGGCTATCCGCGCGCTGTGCGATACGTTTGAGCGAAACCATCTCCACCGGCGAAGCCGCCGGGCCTGACAAGGGCGTTGCGATCATGACATTTTTCCACACCAGAAGTTGATCGTAGAGCCCCAAAATCGTGGGGCAAAGCGCACGGACTCAGTGGTAAAAAACATCGGCAAGGCGGGAGGAAAGTTTAGTTGTGCTGATTAACGACGCGCAGAGCTGTGAGTATGATCACCTAAACCATGCAACACAATTTCATTCCCTTCGGCGTAGAAAGCGATAGACTTGTTAGCAATGAATGCTCTCAGAACATTAACGGATAGATGCTCACTATGGATTCACCTTGCACTCTCAGCGTCCTGGTCACGGCTCACAATTGCGAAAAATACATTGTTGAGACGTTAAACAGCCTCAAAAAGGCCTGCTCTGGCGTTGAGGATGCGGTCGAGGTTGTATTGGTGAATGACGCATCCACAGATAACACCAGCGAGTTGCTGCACAGCTTTGCCGCTTCATTCAGCCAGGTGAAAATTTTTGACGTGATGTTCCGTAACATCGGCAAAGTGAGAAATTTTGGCGTCAGCAAATGCAGCGGCCACTTTGTCACGATGCTGGATGGCGACGATCAGCTTTTGCCGAACTCTTTTGCTGACATCGTGCAGTTTTTGCAGGCGCAACAACCCGATATTCTGCTGGCGCCGCTGAATGAAATTTATGAAAAGAAGACCAAACTACACCAGTGGAAAGGTTTGCAGGTTAACGCCTTGTCGCAACATCAGGTGATTGAAAAATTCCTCATCCATCGTGATATCCAGGCGCATTTTATCGGTCAGTTTATTAAACGCTCGCTGTTGGAAGATAACCATTTCCCTGACTTCAGTTGCTACGAAGATGCGTATTTATTCCCCTCGATTCTGAAAGCCAGTCAGACGATATTTTTAGCGAAGCAAAGCCCGTATCTCTATTTCAAACGAGAAAAAAGTCTCTCCAGCGCGCTGGATGCCGATAAAATATCGATGCTGATCAAAGCCACGCAACAGATGGATAATGTGCTCGGTGAAAGCTACCACAACCTGCTCGCTTGTCATTGGATCAATCTGGCGCATAAGTTTTATCCGCTGATTAACGCTGAACATGAGAAACAGGTGGTGAAGCAGGCGATTGAAAACGTCTCTTTCGTTTCATTTTTGCTGGACAGTAAAGTCAGATTTAGTTTGAAGAAAAAATATCTGAGAATGAAATTGCGGAGAATGAACTGAAGCGTTGAGAAAATCGGTCGCCTTCAATGGCGACCTTACAAATATTAGATATGCGTTCGGGGCTTATGCTGCATCAGCGCATAGCTCATAATAATCGATGCCATCAGAATAAACACTGAACTGCTTTGAATCCATACGGTATCAGTCAAACCGAATATAAAAATGGAAACAGGAAGCAGCGCAACATCCAATGCCCGACGACGTATTGCCGCCACAATTAAACCGACATAAAAAAGAATCAGGGTGACAGCACCCGCGATACCTTGCAGCGAAAGCGTTTCTAAAAAATCATCGTGCAAGTGATACATCACATTTTTATAAGCCTCAGGATTAGCGCGTTCATAGGTTTTAATATAAACGCGCGCTTTATCCGTTCTGTCATCCGGACTTTGCCCCAGCAGCGACCAGGAAACGCTGTGATAGCCACTTTTCCAGATCGAGAAACGCGCACCAATTGAGGTATCATTATTTTTCTGATAGCTGTCTATTTCGTTCTGGATGTTGTCCAACCGATGCATAATGGAGCTGGGCATAAAGAACAGCCCCCCCGCAATGCAAAGAACTAAAATCACCAGCGAATATTTTCCTGCCCAGCGATGAACCAGATAAAAACAGAGCAAGTATAAAACGGGCAGCACCAACACCGCCGCACGTGACTCAGTGAGGAACATCAGCAGCATATTCACCACAAAGATAGCGGTGAACAGCAGAATTTGATTAAGGCGGTGAACTATGACCTTATTCACAATAAACAGGGCTGTTAATGCTAACGCCGTCATCAGGTATGAAACGGTACCGGCTGAATCGGTGAGTAATTTAATGCGTTGCTGCGTCTGAGCATGTTCGTACCAGCCGGCGCCCAGCGTCAGCAGCAAGCCAAAAATTAACAAGCACACGCTAATGCGCAGGACTTTCGCTGACAAACAGTGACGCCACGCAATGAAAAAATAGCTGACAAAAGCGGAGATAATGAAAAGTTTACCGCCCTGAAAATAGTTATCCACTACATCGCTAAAATAGGCATCGGCATAAATGCGCGACCATATTACCCTGACTATGCCCAATAATAGAATGGGAACGGCGACGATGAAAGCACTCTTATCGATAATGAATTTTCTTTTTATTCCCTGGGCCAGCAGAAAAAATAGCGTTAAATAACCCACCAGATAAAATGTTTTCTTAGGATATGCGGGGATAACTAACGAGGTCGCAAATGCCAGGGTTAACAGCAGAAAGCACAGCTGATAAATATTGTTTTCGGTTAACAGCGGCTTTAAACGTAAAGTCTGCACTCAAAAATACCTCATTTTAAAATACTTAATGCGCCAATAGAGTGCCGGCATCCATTGATGACTACGGAACAAAAATTTGTACATTCTCTTCGCTTGTTGCGCGTTTTTCGGTGTTTCAAAAGAGACGTCGGCTAATGGTGAAATCTGATAAAGATCGCGATAGTAATGGCCAACGTGCTGTTGATTCCACCGCTGCCAGGGTTTATCGGCACCCGCATAATGCAATAAGCAGGTATTTTTCGGCACATCCTGTGTATAACCGCTATCATCGTGTGAGAGCATATTAATGGTGTTAAAGCGCGTTTCCGTGAATATCACACGGTCCTCAAGCAACGTATTCAACGCATCCTGATCAAGATACTGGAATTGTTTTCCCTTTTCGCTAAGCAAATTAAAAGCGCGTTCACTGATCTGCTCGCGGTTCCACTTTTGAACATCAATCAGCATCATGCCGGCATTAAAATAGCGCTTTCCACGCAAGCCCACCTTTTCAGCCAACTGCGGTTGCAATGCCTGAATCTCGCCAACCACCAAGGCAATAACGTCAGCTGGCATGGCAATCTGCCATAATTCATCAAGAGGATTCAGACACACCATATCGGCATCGAGATAAAGCAATTTAGTGGCATGCGGCAAGATAAGCGGAGCGAGAAAACGATAATAGGTCGCGCGAGTGAACAACTCTGTGGTAGGGAACGCGCTAAACAAACTATCCTGAATATGATGCAGCGTTAACCCATGTGGCGATCCAGCGAATATTTTTTCCAGACGCGCAGTATCAACTGCAGATATTTCCGAAGAGATAAGATGAAAGTGATAACGAACATCATTGGCATGCTTGATTATCGACATGATGGTAATCAGCGAGTGGCCAATGAATTTACCATCAACACCAAAAAAAATATGCCGGTCGCTGTGCGCGGGAAAAAGGTGCTGAGAATTTATGGTGTTGAGAATCTCTTTATCCATCCTGCACTTCTCTCCGGTCGAAAGCATGCGTTCTGTTAATGCATCATGCCTGAGCAATCATTAACCAGAGACAATTCTGGTTGCAGCCGGAGTTTATCAGTCAGAGTTAGGCAAATAAAGCGAAGTGGAGGAGGAATAAATCGGGTTTCCAGCGTAAAACTCTCCTGCGAGCAGGAGAGTTTTGGTAAATAAAAATGTTATTTCGCCGCGAACTGCGCATAGTTCTCAGGCGTGATGGTTTGATACGGAATCCAGTTGAACTCCTGCACTTTTTGCTTCTCCAGCAGCGCTTTGGTCACCTGCACCGCGCCGGTCGCCTGCCCTTTCGCGTCCTGGAAAATGGTCAGCGTCATTTTGCCGTTCTTCACGAACTGCTGACCATCCGGCGTGCCGTCGATACCGGCGACCAAAATCTTCTCATTTTTCGCCTGGTTGAGCGCCATGATGGCACCAATCGCCATTTCATCATTATTCGCTGCGATAGCGTCAATCGGGCGCTGATTCAGCAGCCAGCTCGATACCACATCCACCGCTTCGTTGCGCTGCCATTTGGCGCTCTGCTTTTCAATCACCTTCATATCTTTGTATTTGGCAATCACGGCTTCCACCGCGCGGGTGCGTTCACGCGCTTCTTCATTCGACAGCGCGCCCATCAAAATCGCCACGTTGCCTTTGTAATTCATCTTCTTCGCCAGCGCTTCCATCTGCATTTCTCCGCCCAACGCCGAGTCTGAACCAACATACGCCATGTCGGTTGGCAGTTTCACTTCTGGCTTACGATTGACGAAGATCAGCGGAATGCCGGCATTTTTCGCCGCGGTAATCATTGGCAATACGCCTTGAGTGTCCACCGGATTGAGGATGATGGCATCGACACCCTGATTAACAAAATCATCCACCTGCTGCACTTGCAGCGCGACATCGCCTTTGGCATCAACAAACTGGCTATTGAGCTGGTTAGCTTTCAGCTCTGCCTGCATCTGGGTGCGCAGAATCGAGACGAAGTTGAGATCGAAGTTAGCCAGCGCGACGCCGACGGTGAAGGTTTTAGCGCTCACGCTCAGGCTGAGCAGCAGCGCGCAGAGGCACAGCATCACATTTCTGATGTTCATGGGTTAGTCCTGTAGGGTTAAGATATTATTATTCATTTCATGAAGTTAACGCCGGCAAACAGGCGAATACCCGGCGGTGGAACCGTTAAAGCGTGAAGTGATCGCGAAACTGCTGCAGCGCGGCGCCGCTTTCGCCGCTGGCCCAGCCTTCCAGCGCCACGGTACCCTGATAACCAACATCGTGTAGCGCACGGGCGATGGCGCGATAGTTAATCTCGCCGGTGCCCGGCTGCTGACGCCCCGGCACATCGGCCACCTGAATCTCACCTATCGCCGAACCACAGCGACGAATCAGTTCGATCAAATTACCTTCGCCAATCTGCGCGTGATACAGGTCGAGGTTCATCTTCAGCGCCGGGCTTTTAACCGCTTCCACCAGCGCCAGCGTGTCGGCCGCCAGCGCGAACGGCGTACCGGGATGATCAACCGGCAAGTTAAGGTTCTCCAGCGTGAAGGTGCGTCCGGCGCGCTCGCCCAGCTGCGCCACTTTGCGCAGCGTGTCGGCCGCTTTCAGCCACATCGCGCCGGTCACCACGTCAACCGGTTTAACCGGCAAACCTTTGTTATCCAGTCCGGTACCGTGCAGGTTCAACGCCGGACAGTTGAGCCGCTCGGCCACCGCCAGCGACGCTTCAGCACTTTGCAGCAGTTGCTGAATCTCATCATCATCGGTCAGGTTGCCGCTGAGGTAGCCGGTCATCGAGGTGAAACGCGCGCCGGTCGCCGCCAGCGCATCGATATCTTTGTTGGCCCAGCCCCAGATTTCGACGCCAAAGCCCAGTGCATGAATGCGTTTCACGCGCTCGACAAAAGGCAGATCGAGAAACACCATTTCGGCACATACCGACAGCTGATAACCGGCCATTAGCGACCTCCCAATTTGATGGGTTGCTGCTGCTGCACCGAGTCGATACAGGCCAGCGCGATTACCAGCGCGTTGCGTGCATCTTCACCGGTAGCGCGCGGCGTTTCGCCACTGCGAATGCAGCGGGCAAACTCGGCCATCTCCGCCACATAGGCTTCGCGCAGCAGGTCTGAATCCATGCGTGAGGTTTCAATCGCGATGCCATCCTGGTGATAGCGCACACAGTTGTTAACGTTGATGTGGCCCGCCTGCAGCATGCCTTTGCTGCCGAACACTTCGCCGCGCACATCGTAGCCGTATACCGCCTGGAAGTTGGCTTCAGCGGTGGCGATCGCGCCGTTATCAAAGCGGATGGTAACCACCGATGTGTCGAGCAAGCCTTTGTCTTTGAAATCCGGACGCACCAGCGCATCGGCCAGCGCATAGACTTCCACCGGCTTCGCGCCAGGGTTAAAGTGCAGCAGCGTGTCGAAATCGTGGATCAGGGTTTCAAGGAAGATCGTCCACTGCGGGATGCGCGAAGGATCGTGCAGGCCCGGATCGCGCGTCAGCGATCGGCTCAGCTGCGTGGTGCCATTTTCACCCGCTTTCACCGCCGCGATCGCTGCAGCAAAGCCGGAATCAAAGCGGCGGTTAAAACCGACCTGCAACACCACGCCGGCCGCTTTCGCGGCAGCAATCGCGCGATCCGCCTCTTCCAGCGTTACCGCCATCGGCTTCTCACAGAACACATGTTTGCCCGCCTCGGCGGCAGCGATCACCCATTCGGCGTGCGTGCGCGCTGGCGCGGCAATCGCCACCGCCTCAATTTCGGGATCCTGCAGCAGCGCATGCAGATCGCTATAGGCTTTAGCGACGCCGAGCTTATTGGTCAGCGCGTCGGCCGCGCCCGGTTGCGGATCGGCCACCGCTGCGAGGATCGCACCCGGCACGCGCCAGGCCAGATTTTCCGCGTGGAAGCTGCCCATGCGACCGGCGCCAATCAGGCCGACGCGTACTGGCTTAAGATGAAATGTCATGACCTATTCCTTATTGTTTTGGATGTGCTCATTCGAGCGCAGGGATGTGCAATCGGTAGTGCAAAGGCGATGCCAACTGCAATCCGCCGCTTTATGTGAGGCATAACACAGATATAGCTCACAATCTGGCAACAAAATTTACATGTCAACTTCACATGTCAATAAAATGTACATTCCATCTTGTTCAGGAGTGTCACATGCGTGCCAGTGAGCGTTTGCCGTTTAAAGATGAAAGCGATCCGATCTTCAGCTTGCCGGACAGCGCGGAGGTGGGCGAATGGGATACGTTGTTGTGGCAGGGCTGGCACAGCTTCGAACGCGGTGAACAGCCCGGCTGGATGCGGCACAGCATTTTGCAGTCGTGGCGGCGATCGCAGCAGCGCGCGATCGATCCCGCCACCTTTGCCTATGTCTCGCCACCCGCTGCGGAACTAGCGGCGATCCTTGAGCACAATGCCGAGTTGATCCTCGCGGCGCGCAGCATCATGGAAAACCTGCTGGCGTATAACCCGGATGGCCACATCAATCTGACCGATGCGCAAGGCGTGACGCTGCACTTCTGCGGCGCGGATCTGACGCCGGTCGGCAGCATCCTGCGCGAAGAAGTGCTCGGCACCAATTGCACCGCGCGCTGCCTGATTGAGCAGCGGCTGGTGTACGTGTTGAGCGGCGAAAACTGGAAGCTGGATCTGCGCAAACGCCATCGCCAATGTGCTGCCGCACCGGTGCGCGATGCCAGCGGCCAGCTGCTTGGCGTGCTCACGCTTACCGCCACGCCTGACAACTTTAATGCGCATACGCTCGGCACGGTGCAGGCGGCAGCGGAAGCGGTTGGTCAGCAGCTGATGCTGCGCCGTTTGCTGGCCGAGCAGCAGTCGATCCTCGAAACCCTGAACGAAGGCGTGATCGTCTGCGATCGTCACGGTCGCATCAAAACGCTGAATCGCTATGCGCGCCAGATCTTTAGCGGCCTCGATCCCAGCGCCGGACCGATCGACGTGCTGCTGCAACCGCAAGGCGGATCGCTGCTCACCATGCCGTTCTGCAATGACCGCGAGCTGCAATTTATGCCGGATGGCGTGCATCCCCTTTCCTGCCTTATTTCGCTGATGCCCGCGCCAGACGGCGGCCGCGTGCTGTCGCTGCGCGAGAATCAACGTATCCGCGCCATTACGCGCCGCGTGATGGGCGTCGGCGCCAGCTACACCTTTGAGATGATTCGCGGGCACGCGCCGCGCGTGCTGCAAGCGATTCAGAAAGCGCGCGCCAGCAGCCGCAGCGACAGCACGGTATTATTAACCGGCGAAAGCGGCACCGGTAAAGAGCTGTTCGCGCAGGCGATTCACAACGCCAGCCCGCGCCAGCAGGAAGCCTTTATCGCGCTGAACTGCGGCGCATTGCCACG
Source organism: Pantoea endophytica (assembly GCF_002858935.1). Classification (GTDB taxonomy): domain Bacteria; phylum Pseudomonadota; class Gammaproteobacteria; order Enterobacterales; family Enterobacteriaceae; genus Pantoea; species Pantoea leporis. Next base: position 433,386 of record NZ_PJRT01000009.1, read on the forward strand.
TGATTTAGTGCAGAGCGAACTGTTTGGCTATGTCGACGGCGCTTTTACCGGATCGCGACGCGGCGGCTCGGCAGGCAAATTTGAGCTGGCCGATGGCGGCACCTTGTTCCTTGATGAGATTGGCGAGATGCCGCTCGAGGCGCAAACCAGCCTGCTGCGCGTGCTGCAGGAGGGCGAAGTGGTGCGAATCGGCGCGGCCCATCCCATCAAGGTCAACGTGCGCATCATCGCCGCTACCCACTGCAATCTGCTGGATGCGGTGGAAAAAGGCGCATTCCGCCGCGATCTCTACTATCGTCTGAATGTGATTTCGCTGGAGATCCCGCCGCTGCGCGAGCGTCAGGAGGATATTCCCGGCCTGGTGAATACCTTTATTCAGGCGCTCTGCACCCGGCTGAAGCGCATCGCGCCGCAGCTTTCCGCTGAGGCGATGCGCTGTTTACAGGCGTGGCACTGGCCCGGCAACGTGCGTGAGCTGGAGAATCTGGTCGAGCGCATGGTGAATTTGTGTGAAGGGCTGGAGATTGAGCGCCACGATCTGCCGGAAGAGATGGTGCAGCGTAACGCGCCTGTCGCCAGCGAATTGACCTCGCTGCAGGAGAATGAGCGCCAGCATGTGATGCAGGTGGTGCGTGAGCAAAAAGGCAACCTGCGCCAGTCCGCGCAGCTGCTGGGGATTTCACGCACCGCGCTGTATAACAAGCTGCATCAGTGGCAGGTGGATGTGGCGGGATTGCGGCGCGGTTAGGTGCGACTTATTGCCCTCACCCCAGCCCTCTCCCACTGGGAGAGGGAGCTAGTCGGTGCACTATTCCATTCCTTCTCCCTTTGGGAGAGGGAGTTAGTCGGTGCACTATTCAATTCCCTCTCCCTGTGGGAGAGGGTTAGGGTGAGGGAAAAAACTACAACGACGCCCCACCACAGATCACCAACTCCTGCCCGGTAATCGCATCGGCGGCAGGCGACAGCAAAAACCCTGCCAGCGCCGCCACTTCCTGTGGCTTGATATAGCGCCCCATCGGCGGCAGCTTTGGGGGTGAACTGGCGCGGCCGGGCTGCAGCAGCATGGGCGTCTCCGTCGCCCCCGGCGCAATCACATTCACCGTGATGCCTTTGGGTGCCAGTTCCGCCGCCCAGCTGCGTGCCATGCCCACCATTGCCGCCTTGGTGCTCACGTACTGGCTGCGATTCGCCGCGCCGCGTGACGTGCGGCTGCCAACCAGCAAGATACGATCGCCCTGCGCCATCTGCGGCTGCAAGACATTTGCCATTATCTGCGCCACCTGCACGTGCAGGTACCACAAACGCGCGCTCTGCTCCTCATCCAGCTCACCGAGCGGCGCAGCCGCCATCATGCCTGCGGCATGCACCAGCGCATCCACCTTCGGCAGCGCCAGTAGCGCCTGCTTCAGCAGATTGGCATCCAACAGATCCACGCTGACCGAGGTGAACCCTGGATGATCGTTCTGCACCGACGTGCGGCTAAAACCGGTCACCTGCCAACCTTGTTGCAACAGATGATCGGCGATGGCAGCGCCTATGCCAGAGCTGACGCCCGTCACCAGCGCGTGTCGCTGCCTGCTCATCCTTTCACCCAGCTTTCATCGACGCGCACATATTTAATCGCCTGACGAAAATAGGTGTAAGCCACATGCAGCGCGCCATCGTCACTCTGTTTGATGCTCGGATAGGAGAACTCGCGGTTAAGCTTTTGCTGCGAATTATTGGTCATGCAGTAGCCGTCGCCCTCGTCGAGATTACGCTGCCATGGCCAGCTTTTGCCGCCATCGGCGGAAATCGCCAGCGTCATTGGCGCGCGGGGTGCGCCCCAAAACGCGCTGCGTCCGCTGTGCACCAGCGGCTCTGCCGCCACCGCCACATCGCCGTCATCCTCTTCATCTTCGATTTCGTCATACAGCGATAAGCGGCGCTCGCTGGCATCTCTGGCGCTCATGGCATTAAACACCAGCGCCAGATGGCCGTTGTGCAATGTCGTGACCTGAATCGACGAGTTGTTGTTTGGCAAGTCAGTCGCCAGCGGCGCACTCCAGCTTTCGCCGCCATCGGTGGAACGACTTTGATAGATGAAATCGGCCCAGCGGCTGCGATACAGCGCCAGTAAGCTGCCATCCTGCAGCAACGTGATGTTCATATGCACGCAGCCCAGGCTGTCTGGCACCGCCACATCGCGCCAGCTTTGGCCTTTATCACTGGAGATTTTCACCGCGCTGATATCGTCGTTACCTACCCATTTCACGCCAGGCTGAGTTCGGCAATAAAACACCGGCAGCAGCCAGTTACCGTTTGGCAGCACCACAATCGGCTGGCGAATAAAGGTGCCGGGCTGATCGAGCAAAGTGTCGATTGCCCCCCAGCTGCGGCCAAAATCGCGTGACTGACGATAGCGCACAATCGCGGTGTCCTGATTGCCGGATTTCTGCGCCGTCCACAGCAGCCAAAGCACCTGTTCGGGATCGAGGAACAGCAGCGGATTTTGCTCGGATCGCGTGGGATCGTCCGATAGCTTTTGCGCCTCGCTCCACTGTGTGCTGCCGCTTTTCAGCCGCGAGCACCACACAGAAATATCGGCGATCCCTTCCTGCGTGCCGCCAAACCACACACACAGCAGGTCGCCATTGGGTAGCGGCAGCAGATTCGCCGCATGGTTCTGCGGGCAGACCGAAGGCAGCATCGCCGTGAGCTGTTGCGCATCCTGCGCGTGCGGATGGAGGTTACCGCTGCGTTCAACGGTAAGGGTTAAATCACTCATTTCAGGCTCCACTGTTTTGCATTGAAGATTTCGGGGCTTTTTTCACATGGGTTTGGCTTGAAGGGATCAGGCGGTCAATCACCATGATGACCGCCGGCGTGATCAACGCCACGTACATGTTGTTGATACCTAATGGATCGCCGAGCAGATACCACACTGACGTCATGACGCACGCACCAATCAGGCCTGCATTGGCGCCGCGCGTGCTTTTAAAGAACGGCAGATAAAAGGCAATGATTGCCACCACTGAAATCGACAGCCGAATAGCGCGGGTGAAGAAGGAGAGCTTCAACACTTCCGGCACGAACAGCACGAAAATCAGCGGCAGGAAACCGATCAGCAGCGACAGCCAGCGCGTCATGCGGAACTCGCGCTCCGGTGTCGGATTGCGATAGGGCACGTAGAAATCTTTTACCACCAGCGAGGCAATCGCCAGCGCTACGGTGCTGACGCTGACAAAGATCGACGCCACGAGTGAGGTGGTGACAATCCCCGCCAGCCAGGGACTCATGTCCTGCAGGAACACCGGCAGCGCATAGAGACTTTTAATATCGGGATGCAGGTATTTCGCCGCCACGCCAATCAGCGCGATAGCAATGGCAATCGGCATGCAGAAGAAGAACGCCACCCAGGTTGCACGTTTGGCGGACTCGGCACTTTTGGTCGAGGCAATCGCCTGAATCACAAACTGAGTACAGAAGATCGAGCCGATAGTACCAATCATCCAGGCGAAAATAGTGCTGCCGCCAACGTTGCCGTCCCACGTCCAGTAGAAATGCGGCATCTCTTTGATCATTGGGCTGACGCCGCCGGTCATGTGCAGGGCCACGCCGAGAATGATCAGAATACCGATATATTTCAGTCCGCTGTGCAGCAGCGTGACCCAGGCGATGCCTTTCATGCCACCGAACATAAAATAGAACGTACTGACGATCGCGGTGATCACCGCAGCGGTAGTGAGATCGAGGTTGAGCACCGTTGAGATCGCCGCCGCACCGCTAACGTAGTTACCGACGTTAACCAGCAATAGCGCATAGATCATGATTAGCGAGATGATGTTTTTGGTGGAGTTGCCATAACGTTCAGCGATCGCCGCAGAGATGGTGATTTTGCCGGTATTGTAGATGCGCTTTACCAGCAAAAAACCAAACAGCGGGAAACCGATAGCGGCACCAATCACCGACCATGAAGCGGCAAAGCCATCTTCGAAAGCTGCCTGAGCCGTACCGATGGTGGATTTGGCGCCGATGTATTCCGACATCAGCATCACGCCCACCACAAATGCCGGCATCACATTGGAGCCAGCCATAAAGTCGCCGCTGTTTTTACTGCGCAGACGCCAGGTGAGCCAGGTGGTGAACAGGATGTACGCAATGACAATCCCGACGATAATCACCATCCCTTCTGTAGAGAATTGTTTCATTTCAGCCTCATCGATAACGTAGGGTCGTGGAACGCGCTGGGCTTCACGCGTCCCGTTGATGAGGTGGCCAATGTTGTTATTCACCGTGTCTACGCACTTCGCCACCCCACTTATGCTTATGATTCATTTCGCTCAAATAAGAATGAATTTACGCATATTAGAGGCGTTTTATAGGCTAATCAGGGCTTAATTTGTTTGAAGCTGCTCACAAAGCATCAAATATGATTACAAATAATCAAAATCAACGCATTAATTACAGCGCCTTTGAATCGGCACCCGATATCGCCGGTAAAGGCGTGAACAACCTGATTGGTCAGATTTGGAGTGGCGCGATGATGCTGGAGCACCTCGATTACGCCGAAGCGGGCGCAGCGGTGTTGGATGCCATCGAGCTTACGCTGGCGGCGGGCAACAGCCTGACGCGCGAGCTCGACGGCCGCGCGTCAATCGAGGAGCTGCGCGCGGCTATCGCTGCTGCGTTGTAACCTCCAGGCGTGCCCTAAAGAATCTGCACTGTTTCCGCATGCCAGCCGTGGGGCAACGGCTGCGGGCGCGTAATCACCACGTTATGCAACTGCAGATTCTCCACGCCGCGCGCAAACACGCCCGGCAAACCATCCGGATAGGCGGCAACACCGTACGCTAAGCCCGATGCGCTATCCAGTTTGTACGCATTGTCCAACCCCATACCGGTCGGCGATTCGGGGTTACACGGCGGGCGCACATCGTAATGCCCTTGATCCGCACCTGCTGCTACCACTTGCCGCAGCTGCACATTCGCCAGCATCACATCACGGATCTGTCCCGGTTGTTCCGCATGCAGGTTAATTGCTCCTTCCATCACACCGCTGACGTTGCTGAATTGCAGTTGCTCAATGCTGCCCGGCGCTATCGCCGGATCGCGCGCGCGCACTGAAACAAACAGCGCATCGGCTTTACCCCAATGGCACGGCGGCGCGTGACGGCAGGCCAGCGTGATATTGCTGAACAGCAAACGGCGGAACTGGCCGCCATCGCGCGACAGCAAGCCAATCGCGCGGTTGGAATCAAAGAGGGTGCAGCCGGAGACGGTGACATCTTCCACGTCATCGAAGGTTTCGGTGCCAATTTTGAACGCGCAGCTGTAGGAACGCAGCAGGCAGTTGCTGATCATGATTTGTCGCGCGGCACGTCGCAGATGCGCGGGTTTTTGGCTGGTTTTGATGCAGATGGCATCATCGGCCGCGCTCAGATAGCTGTTGCTGACAAACACCGCTTCACAGCTGTCGATATCCAGCGCATCGGTGTTCGGCATGCTCATGCTGTTATTGATGGTGAGATGGTCGACATGTACATGGCGGCAACTCACCAGATGTACCGTCCACATCGGCGCCTGAATGATGGTGAAATCTTGCAGCGTCACCTGCTCGCAATCCTCAAACACCACGATGCGCGGGCGCTGCGCACGCGGCAGGCGATAACCCTGCTCGTCCTTTTCCGCAGCAAACCACGCATCGCCGTTACCATCGATCACCCCTTTGCCACTGATGCTGATATTGCGCTGCCCGACGGCGTACAGCAGCACATGCTGCGACAGTTCAGCCTGGCTCTGCGCCAGCTGCTGCTGATAATCCTCAACGCGTGAGCTGGCGAGCAACGTGGCGCCCGCTTCGAGATGCAGATTAATGTTGGAACCCAGCGTTAGCGTGCCGAGATGATAGCGGCCAGGCGGCACTGATAAGGTGCCGCCGCCGCGCGTTGCCAGATGATTGAGTGCGCGCTGGAAGCAGTGTGTATCCAGCGTTTCACCATCGGCGATGGGGTAGAAATCAGCCAGTGAAACGTGCATGCGGTTCTCCTGAATAGCGGCGATGCGCTATTGCAGCACGCGCCGCATGACCAAAACCTTTTGCTGGTGGACAAGATGGTTATTTCACCGCGCCTTCGGTGACGCCGCTGATAAATTTGCGCTGGAACACCAGGAACACCGCCACCAGCGGCAGGATGACAATCATCGCGCCCGCCATCAGCACCGGAATATCGATGGTGTTTTTGTTCTGGAAAAACATCATGCCGATCGGCAAGGTGCGCAGCTCATCTTTATTCACCAGAATTAGCGGGATAAGGAACTCGTTCCACGTCCAGATAAACAGCAGCAGCGCCAGCGTGGACAGCGTCGGCCAAATCGCCGGCACCAGCAGGCCCCAGAGAATTTTGCGGCGTGATGCACCATCCATCACCGCCGCTTCCACCAGCTCGCGCGGCACCTGCTGCAACGCGGTGGCAATCATCAGCGTGGTAAACGGCAGCGACAAGGCAATTTGCGGCAGAATCAGCGCCAGATAGGTATTGGTAAGGCCCATCCAGCGTAGCTCGTGATAGAGCGGAATAATAAAGGCTTCACTCGGTAGCACCATGCCAAGACCCAGCAGCGCGGCAACCACCGTTTTGCCGGGGATCTTCAGCCAGGCAAAACCGAATCCCGCCAAAATGCCGAGCAGGATGCTGCAGATCACCACCGGAATCACCACCAGCACCGAGTTCATGAAGTAGACGTTGAAATGTCCCTGCTGCCACGCGGTGATGTAGTTTTTAAAATTGAGCGACGAGGGCAAGGTAAACACGCCCTGAAATAGCTCCATCTGGGTTTTGAACGAGGTCATCAGCGCCATTAAAAACGGCAGGATGGTCATCAGCGCGACAATCCAGATCAGCGCGCGTGAGACAGTTGGCGTGCCGCGCATCAGTGACGCTCCCGTAAACATAGATGAATTAAGCCGTTGATCATTAAAACAATCAGCATACTGAACACCGCCACGGCGGAGGCATAGCCAAAGTAGTGCAGGTCAAAGCCCTGCTTATACATAAAGATGTTGGTCACCATAGTGGAAGTGCCCGGCCCGCCTTGCGTCATCACGTAAACCAGATCGAAGGCTTTCAGGCTGGCGATTACCGTCAGCAGCAGCGCGATACGCAGTTCCGGACGCAGCGACGGCAGCGTAATGCGCATAAATTTCTGCCGGCGTGATGAACCATCGAGATCGGCCGCTTCCAGCAGCGACGGATCCATGCGTTGCAAGCCCGCCATAAACAGCACCAGGCAGAAACCGAAGAAGTACCAGGTGGCGACAAAGCCGACCGCGGGTAGCGCCCAGGTAAAATCACCCAGCCACGACTTCGCCAGCTGCGGCAAACCCACGGCGCGCAGGAATTGATCGATAGGGCCAAACGCCGGGTTATACAGCCAGCGCCACACCACGCCGAGCACCGCCATCGGCATGATGTACGGCAGGAAGAAGAGGATACGCAGCACGCTGCGCTCTTTGTTATTGCGCGTCTCATACAGGAAGCTGCACAGCAGCAGTCCAACGCCAATCGGAAACAGCGTGTAGAACAGCATCAGCAAGGCATTATTGCCGAGCGCCACCCAGAACACCGGATCCTGGAACATGCGCAGATAGTTGCCCATGCCGATGAAAATCGGCCACGAGGTGCCATCCCATTCGGTGAAGCTGATCCCTAACGAGGCCAACAGCGGCATCAGCAGAAACACCGCATACACCAGCACCGCGGGCAGAAGATAGAGCGCATTGCGCCAGGCAGATTTATTCAGCATAACCGTACTCGCTTGCGGGCCTGTTCGCGGCCCGGCCACTTGCGCCGGGCCGTACGTCATCAGTGCTTGAGGGTTTTCAGGTAACGTTGATAGTTGTTATCGAAGTTGATCACCATCTGGTCGGCGGTTTGACGTCCCGCCAGCAGCAGCTGCACATTCTGATTCAGCTCGGCGTTCATGGTTGGCGTGGCCCAGTCGAGATAATGGCCGAGACCATCGTTGTCATTTAGCGTCACCCACACCTGATACGCTTCTGCCAGCAGCGGGTTATCCGCCGGAATCTGCGCATTTTTGCTGGTGCCGGCCGGCAGGAAGCCCACTTTCAGCCAGCGGTTCGCCATCTCATCTGAGACGATGTAATCGATGAACTTCGCTGCGGCATCCTGCTGCGCTTTGTCTTTGGCGGTGCTGGTGATGGAGAACGCCAGATCGGTGCCGCCCACCATCAGTGGATGCTGCACGCCCTCGCCCGCTGGCATCGCAGCGAAGTGCAGATCTTTGTTGTCTTTAAACTGGCCGAGATACCAGGTTCCGCTCACCAGGAACGCTGCCTGACCATTCTGGAACAGGGTCGCCGCATCGTCGTGCCCAATGCCCTGGAAGCCGGGGAACAGATAGCCTTTGTCGTTCCAGCCCTTCATCATATTGGCGGCTTTCACCAGCTTGTCGTCTTTGAACGTGCCGCCCACGTCGTAAATCAGATCGTCGAGTTTTTTCCGGTCGCTGCTCTCAATCTGCGCTTCCCACAAGGTGCTGAGCAGCTGCTGGCCCATGTTGCCGTCGAGCAGGCCGAGCATCATCGGCGGTGTACCGGCGGCTTTGAGTTTCTCCATCGCCTGTTCGAGTTCCGGCAAGGTTTTAGGCACCGCAACACCGGCTTTATCCAGCAGCGCTTTGTTGTAGTACAAACCCACCATCTCGCCAAGGCTCGCCACGCCGTAGAGTTTGCCGCTGCCGAAATCTTGTTTATCTGACCAGCGGTTACGTTTCAGGATTGAATCCGGGAAGCGCGTGGCCCAGCCGTAAGTTTTGGCGTAATCATCCAGCGGCCACAGCAGCTTGTCTTTCACCAGCGAGCCCATATCGCCGCCGCCCTGATTCACCTGGGCGATTTGCGGGCCGTCACCGGCGGTTAGCGCCAGCTTAAGCGGAATGCGCGTGTCTTCGAAGGAGTGCACCGAACGCTGAATCACAATGCCCGGATTCTTTTGCTGGAACGCTTTTACCGCTTCATCCACCGCTTCGGTCTGCTGCGGATAGTTGTAAATGTCCCACTCATTCAGGGTAACGGCCTGCGCGGCTGCCATGGTCGCACCGAGCAGAATCCCGGCGGAGACCAGACGCGACACCGTGCGCAGTGAGCTTTGCAAACGGGAAGGACGATTGGTTGAATCACACATCATGCTCGGTTTCTCCAACAGATGACTGGCATCCCTTCATCTCGACACCTGCGATTCCCGGCAGGTTGATTCAGCAGCGACAACGCACATAATTCATACTTACTTTATGCACAAAAGAAAGTCAAACATCGCCACTGCGGAATTTTTGCTCTGTGATACAGTGCAAAGAGTAAGAAGAAAAGCCGCCAGAACAGCAGAGGATGCTGCGATTCAGCGCGCAAACCGGACAGCGCCGCACAGTAAAGCCTGAGCATCGGTATAAATCACTCAGCCAAGAGAGACGCATTAACTCACTGATAGAGCATACGAAAATCCTATAGTTATCATCACAGCAATAGATAAGCGAAAGGCAATGTGCTTTCAACCAGCGCTCATACCGGCGTTGCGCGTGAGTTTGTCAGCCGCCCAGTCATGCTTTGTGGTTATAGTTCGCATCAGCTTTGTGCGCCAGCGCAATTATTACACCTTGAAAACTAAGTCGGCTTTCTTTACCGTAAAATCTGTTCATCTCCTGACCACAGAGGCTCCACCATGACGGCTGAAGGTGTTATTCGTCGCGCCAGCGAGGCAGATTTTCCCGCCTTGTCGCGCATCTGCTTAGAGACCGCCAATGCCGGCACCGATGCCAGCGCGCTCTACTCCGATCCCGCGCTGCCCGGCCTGCGCTTTGTCATTCCCTACGCGCGCTTTGCGCCCGAATTTGCTTATGTGCTGGAACAGCACGGCGAGGTAGTCGGCTACGCGGTCGCCGCGCCCGATACGCGCGCCTTCGAAGCAAAGTTGAATACTGATTGGTGGCCACAGCTGCAACAGCAGTATCGCGATTACGCGCCGCAGGCGCCGCTCGACAGCAAAGTGCTGGAAGCGATTCATCAGCCCGATGCGGCAGCGGATCAGCTGGTGATGCAATGGCCTGCGCATCTGCACATCAATTTGTTACCCGCCGCGCAGCAAGGTGGCTGGGGCCGCAAGCTGATTGAACAGCTGCTACACGATCTGCGTGCTGCGGGCGTGCCGGGCGTTTATCTCGGCGTCAGCCTGCAGAACGAGCAGGTGTGCGGCTTTTATCAGCGCCTTGGCTTCACGCCGATTATGCGCAGCAACGCCATTTATATGGGCCAACTTCTCTGAGTCGAGGCATCGCATGACCAGCCTGCATCTGCAAAACGTTAAAAAGTCCTACGAAAATGTAAACGTGATTCATGGCATCGATCTCACCATTAACAGCGGCGAATTCGTGGTGTTTGTCGGCCCTTCCGGCTGCGGGAAATCTACGCTGCTGCGCATGATTGCCGGGCTGGAGGAGATCACCGACGGTAAGTTGCTGATTGAAGGCGCCGATATGACCGATCAGCACGCCACCGAGCGCGGCATCGCCATGGTGTTTCAGTCCTATGCGCTCTACCCGAACATGACGGTGCGCGGCAATCTGGCCTATCCGCTGGAAGTGATGAAGCGCCCGAAAGCGGAAATTGAGCAGGCGATCAAACAGACTGCGGCGCGCCTGCATCTCACCGAATTTCTTGACCGCTTACCGCGCGCGCTGTCCGGCGGACAGCGGCAACGTGTGGCGATTGGCCGCGCGATAATCCGCCATCCGCGCATTTTTCTGTTTGATGAGCCGCTGTCGAACCTCGATGCCGAGCTGCGTTTGCAGATGCGCATTGAGATTGCTCGCCTGCACGCTTCGCTGGGCAACACCATGATCTACGTGACGCACGATCAGCTGGAGGCGATGACGCTGGCGGATCGCATTGTGGTGCTGCGTCAGGGCCGCATTGAGCAAGTCGGCGCACCGATGGCGCTGTATCGCGATCCCGACAACCTGTTTGTCGCCGGGTTTATTGGCTCGCCGAAGATGAATTTCCTCACTGCCGAAGTGGCCGCGATCGCGCCGGGCGCGGTGCAACTGCGGGTGCCGGCGCTGGGCATTAATCAGCTTACGTTGCCGATCGCCGCGTCGTGCCGCGAAGGGCAGAAAATCACGCTGGGCGTACGTCCAGAGCATTTCCAGCCAGTGAGCAGCAACGATGATGTCCTGAGTTTTAGCGGCGAGTTGTCGTTTAGCGAGATGCTGGGACACACCAATTATCTCTATCTCGATATTGGCGAAGAGAAGCTGCTGGTGATTGAGGAGCGTAACGTGGCGGAACACGCGATTGGCGAGCGGCTGAGTTATCAGCTGCGTGCCGAGCACTGTTTATTGTTTGATGAGCAGGGTTTGCGACTCAGATAAGGTAAAAGCCGCATCTTTTCGTCGCGGCGCGATAAATCGCGCCGCGACGGAATGGGCGGGGATTTATCGCGTGATTCATTATTGCGGTGCGATCTCTTCATCAGCCTGTGCGGCCAACAAATCCAGCAGCTTATTCACCGCAAACCCGGCCGCGCCCTGCGCCCACATGCGGTTGGATTCCGTAAGGAACTGCAGCGGCGTCATGTGCGGCGTCAGCTTCAAACGGTAAGTCTGGAAACTCTGCGTAACGTGGTCGAGCAAAATGCGCGAAGCCATTTGCGGCTCCATCGCCAGATATACCACGTCCGGATCGTAAGCCACCGACAGATTCGCCAGCGACATCCCCAGATGCTGCCCGGCCTCGGCCAGCGCGCTCAGCACCTCCGGCGTTGGACGCACATCGAGATCGCGCAGCGTATGCGGCACCTCTTCTTTGGTGGTGGCCACCACGCGCTGCAGAATCGCCTGCGACGACGCCACATCCTCCAGCAGACGCTCAGAACCATCGCCCAGCAGCGACACGCCAATCTCCCCTGCTTTGCCGTGACGACCACGATAAAGCTGGCGATCGAGCAGAATCCCCGCGCCGATGCCTTTGCCGAACGTAGCTATCACCGCCGACTGCGCATGACCGAGCTGACCAAACACCAGCGCCGCCATCGCCAGCGCGTTGGCGTCATTTTCAATAAATACCGGCAGCGAGAAGCGCTCTTCCAGCAGACGGGCAATCGGCACGTTATCCCAGCCCAGCGCGCGTGACAGCACGCAAACGCCATTGCTGGCATCGACCAAACCCGACAGCGCCAGACCAATCGCCCCAACCTTTTTGCCCTCAACGCCACGCAAAAACTTCGCCAGCGCATCGCCGAGCTGTTTGGGCGTCATCGCGCCGGAAGGAATTTGCTGCTCGCCGATGATGTTGCCGCTGAGATCGGTCAGCACCATCAGGTTGCGTTCGGCATTAAGCTGAATCCCCACCACGCTGGCGTGATCCGGATTGAGGCCGAGCAGCGTTTTGGGCCGTCCCATCGAGACGCGACGTAGCCCCAGCTCCTGCACGATGCCGCCGGTCAGCAGACGATTGGTGGCTTGCGACACCGTCGACATGCTCAGGCCGCTGCGCACTTTGAGATCGGATTGACTAATAGGCGCATTTTCGACAATCAGCCGCAGAATGCGCGCGGTTACGTTGGGAGCGCTCATGAGCCTCTTTATCTGAAGTTAAGCGGGAAGTGTCAGGCTGAACTGCGTGGCAAGGCGAAGCGCACCGCTCAGCGCATCGCCCTGCGGCGGCACCAGCAGCGCGGCGATATCCGCCGGTAGCCACGCCTGAATGGGCGCGGCTAATCCGCCCATCAAAGCCAGCTTGCCGTGGCTGCGCGCCAGCAGCGGCTGCACCATCTGCACGATATCCGCGGCGGATTGCTGCACCAGCGCTGTGCCGTGCACATCGCCCTGCTGCGCGGCAGCGAACACCTCAGGCACCACGCGGCCCCAATCAGCGGGTGTCGCCTGTTTCGACCACATCAGCAGCTGTTCCGGACTGTTTTGATAGCTTGCCATGATGCGCTGCGTTAACGCCGAGGTGGGCACAATCTCTTCGTGCGCCAGCAGCGCCAGCCGCAGCGCGCGTTGGCCGAGAATCGCCCCCGAACCGGCATCTGACAGGGCAAAACCCCAGCCGCCGAGCAGCGTGAAGTGCGTGCCATCCCAGGCCGCGCCCTGGCTGCCAGTGCCAATAATAAACACCGCGCCTGGCGCACCGGCGTGCGCACCGGCACAGGCGATTTCGACATCGGTAAACAGATAGCGCGCCTGACAGCGTGGCTGCCAGCTGGCGAGACGGCTTTGCACCGAGGCGACGTTCGCGCCCGCCAAACCGGCGACGATCACCGTGCGGTCGCGCGCTTCAGCGAGTAAATTCGCCTGCGTAAACAGATCGTCAATGACCTGATCAATGGCCATGATGGCGGCATCAAACTGCGACCAGACGTTAGCGGGACCGCCTTTGGCTTCCGCCAGCAGGCGTCCGGCGCTGTCGGTCAGGCGTCCACGACAGTGCGTACCACCGCCATCAATACCCAGCATTAGTGATTGCACGCGCTTCCTCCTGCCAGCCCGAAACGGTATGACGCTTATAGATGTGCGAAAGATAGGGGAAAAAAACTTAAATCGCAATAATAAATAAATAGGCAATCCATATAGTTAATTAAAATAGATATAAATCATATAAATAACAATTTTTCACCAATTGAGATCCGCCACACGGATTGACATTAGTTTTTCTGTCGTAATAAGTTAGCGGTCAGATTATCAGCAGCCTGACAGGTCGGGCGGCTTAAAGGCAACGGGCTTCAGGGGTACAACATGAAAGTGGGCATTATTGGTCTGGGCTTTCGGCTTTCCCATGTGGTGAAAGAGTTCAACAAAGCCGACACAGCGTTTTCCGTGGTGGGTTATGTCGATCCGGCTCCGGCGGGATTACCGAATCTGCACAGCTTTGGCATCGACGCGGGCACCGCGTTTGCTAGCGTGGATGCGCTGTTGCAACACGGCGGCTTTGATCTGCTGCTGGTGGGTTCGCCGAACTTTATGCACCTTGAACACATTCGTCAGGGCTTAGCGGCGGGCTACACGGTGTTCACCGAGAAGCCGGTGGTGATCAACGAAGAGCAGACCATGGCGATGGCGCAGCTGGTGCAGCAATATGGTCACGAGCGCATTCTGGTCGGTTTGGTGTTGCGCTACTCGCCGCTCTATCGCGACCTGCTCACCGCGCGTGATGAAAATCGCCTCGGCGAAATCACCTCAATTGAAGCCACCGAACACATCAAGCCGTATCACGGTGCGTTCTTCCAGCGCGACTGGCGCCGTCTGGAGAAGTACGCCGGCCCGTATATTCTGGAAAAATGCTGCCACGATATCGATCTTTATCAGGGTCTGGTCGGCGAGCGTCCGGTTCGTGTTGCCAGCTTTGGCGGACGCAAAAACTTCACCCCGCAGCACGCGCCTAAAGGTGCGGTAACAGCACAGTCAGAGGTGTATCACGTTAAACCGAGCGGCTGGTCGAGTACCGATGCGGTGTTTGACGGCGATGCCGACATCGTCGATTACCAAACCGCACTGATTGAGTATGCCGGTGGCGCGACCCTCGCCTTCCACGCCAACCTTAATGTACCGGATGAGTTCCGCCGCTTCTGCGTGATGGGCACCGATGGCATGGCCGAAGGTGACTTCGTGCGTAACTACTTCCGCGTGCACAACGCGCGCACCGGTGCGCGCGAAGTGGATACCGAGTATGACGGCAACGCCTATGACGGGCATTACGGCGCAGATGCGCTGATGGCCGAAGAGATTGTGAAACACATTACACAGGGAACGCCGCTGAAGGTTTCAGTGGTGGACGCATTGGAAGCGGGCCTCACTGCGATCAAAATCGATGAAGCGCGAAAATCGAAAACCGTGGTGGATATGACGGAGAGTTGGAAAAAATTTGACGCCAACCTGGGGAAAGCAGCAATCGCGTAAGACACGCGCAATAAATTGCGCCGCTACAAACCGTAGCGGCGCGATTCATCGCGCGATGTTGAAGTTAGGTAACGGTTTCGTTTTCCAGCTTCTGCCGCTTACGCAGATGCGGGAAAATCGTCATCCACACGCCCACCACGATCAGCGTGCCGATGCCGCCAATCGCCGCCGCGGGCACTGCGCCCATCCATGCCGCCAGTAAACCTGACTCAAACTCGCCGAGCTGATTCGAGGTATTAATGAAGATGGCGTTGACCGCATTCACGCGGCCACGCATGTCATCCGGCGTATCGAGTTGCACCAGCGCGCCGCGAATCACCATGCTGACCATATCGAAGCCGCCCAATGCCGCCAGCGCGATCACCGACAGCCACAGCTGCGTGGAGAGCGCGAACACCAGCGTCGCCACGCCAAAACCGGCCACCGAGCCGAACATGATCATGCCGACGTTCTTTTCCAGCTTGTGACGACTCAGCCACACGCCAACCAGCAGCGCACCGACCGACGGCGCGCCGCGCAGGATGCCCAAGCCCCACGGCCCGGTATGCAGGATATCTTGCGCGAAGATCGGCAGCAGCGCGGTGGCGCCACCTAGCAGCACGGCAAACAGATCGAGTGAAATCACGCCGAGCACATCTTTGCGATCGCGGATAAAGCGCACGCCCGCAAACAGGTTCGGCAGATTCATCGGCAAGCGCGCCTGCGGCGGCCGCTCATAGCGCAGTCGGCTCACCAGCACGATGGAGAACAGATAGAACAGCGCCGAGACGCCATACACCACTTCCGGACCGGCGACATAAAGGAAGCCACCGAGCGTTGGGCCGATAATCACCGCCGCCTGTCCGCCCACCGAACTGGCGGCCATGGCGCGCGCCAGAATCGGCGGCGGCACCAGCGCCGGCAGCATCGAGGTAATCGCTGGCCACTCAAGCGCCTTGGCGACGGAGATCAGAAACACCAATCCCCAAATCTCGATCTTGCCCGCCCAGTTCATCAGCGTGAGCGCAACCAGCCCCAGCAGCGCCAGCCACTCAATAAATTGTCCGAGCAATACGATACGACGACGGTCAAGCTGATCGGCCAGATGCCCGGCGGGCAGCGCCAGCAGTACAGAAGGCAGAAACTGCATCAGACCGATCATGCCGAGCGCCATCGCGCTGTGGGTCAGCGCGTAGATTTGCCAGCTGACCGCGACCGAAAACATTTGAAAACCAAACGATGAACAGGTGCGCGCCAGCCAAAAGGCGACAAACGACCTGTGCCGCAGCAATGAATCCTCTGCTGCGGAGACTGGAGAACCCATAGTTTTATCCCATCCTAAACAATTACATCGGTTAGCGTCGTTGCACTAACCTGGTGAAAAGCCACGTTGCGGCTTCCGCTTTATTTTTTCAGGCCACAGAGTGCGGCATCTTACTGAGCCAGGCAATGGCTAGCCGTGCTGTTTAAAAACAGAAGCTTATCCAAAAATTAGCTAAGCATGGAGCTCTTAATATTAGCAGGCTGATGATTATGAGATGAAAATATCCAAAAGTTTCCCAATATGGCAATAGCCGATTAATTCATCCTGCTCAGCGCCTAATATCTCTCTATCAGTGACAGTTAAAAAAAGGTGATCTTGATAAACAAAACGATCTATATTGACTGTGTTTAGATTTCATTATCCCGCCGTCCTTATAATAATTAAGACGCTCCAGTTAATTAATTTATTCACAGAGATAAATGGAAAACAGTTCTTATAATCCTTATGTTACTGAGCGCATCCATCGCTTCGACGGGGCGCTAGCTGGCGTGTGTTATTCAGCCCCCTTTATGCATTGCGAACAGGAAAACACAGCAATACTTAATGGACACAACATAATTTCGCTGCATAATCAGTTGCCGGATACACCCGAATTAATAATCATCCCGTTAACGGGAAATAACCTTATGCGTTTTTTACAGGATCCGGAAATTTATTCCAGCCTGCAGGATGAGAATGTACAGCTGGCAATCAATTATGCCGATTTAGTTCAGCAAGATAGTGCTTTACGTAGGGCCGCAGAGCGTTTCTCATTTTGGCTCTATGATTTGGCACCGCCCGGCACCTGCTGGAAGAATATCGCTGCGTTTCCATTTAGCGGTATTGCGCTGACCGACGAGTTTTTTCACGATAATTATCTCAAGTTCAGCTTTCCTTTTCTGCTGGAATCCTGTCGTGAAAGAGAAGTGGAAGTAATATTACGCACGCCACAGTTAACGTTGCCCGCTGAGCACTATGCGCAACTTAATTTGAGCGGCTGGCAGGAACAACACACCAGCAGCACGCTGTTTGAAGGGTAAACGTTTACACAATGTGTTGCTCTTAGGTGTTGTGGCCCGATCTAACCGGACATAACACCTTTATTCCCTCATAAAATGTCGCAGTACTTCCCTTCAACGAGTGCAAAGCACTAAAAATATCAAACCCTTTAACGTTTTTAAGATAAAATTTAACGCAAAGGGAACATCTCGCCGCACGGAAAGCGTCGCTCGAACCGTTTCGTTATTTCGTACTCTATGTCGGGAAGCAACCCAACGCGTTGTTTCCTTTTTAGTTTTTAATGGCAAAGAAAGAGGTCAATATTATGGGGAAAGCTTCCTCATCTTTTGGCGTAATCCGTTTTCTCACAGTGCTGTTTGCACTGCTGACGGGCGCGTTTATGCTGGTTGGTGGCGTTTGGTTAGCCGCCATTGGTGGTTCCTGGTACTACGTTATTGGCGGTGTGGTCATGTTGATCACCGCTATTCTGCTGTGGCGCCGTAGCGGCTCAGCATTACTGCTGTACGCATTGCTGCTGTTGGCAACGCTGGTGTGGGGCGTGTGGGAAGTCGGTTTCGACTTCTGGGCGCTGGCACCGCGTACCGATGTGCTGGTGATCTTCGGCATCTGGCTGATTCTGCCGTTTGTGTATCGCGGTCTAAATAATGCCGGCAAAGGCGCTCTGGCGCTGCTGTCAGTGGCGCTGCTTGCCAGCGTACTGGTGCTGGCGTGGGCGGTATTCCACGATCCGCAAGAGCTGAACGGTGAAATTCCAGCGACAGCAGCCAATGCTCCGCAGGCACAGCCGCTGAGCAACATCGCTGATGCTGACTGGCCGGCGTATGCGCGTGACCAGCAAGGCACCCGCTTCTCCCCGCTGAAGCAGATCAACACCGGTAACGTTAAAGAGCTGCAGGTTGCCTGGCAGTTCCAGACCGGCGATTTGAAGACGCCAAACGATCCGGGCGAAATCACCGATGAAGTCACGCCAATCAAAATCCGTGACACCCTGTATCTCTGCTCACCGCACCAGATTCTGTTTGCGCTGGATGCCAAAACCGGTAAGCAGAAGTGGAAATTTGATCCGGGCCTGAAGCCGAATCCAACCTTCCAGCACGTGACCTGCCGTGGCGTTTCTTACCACGAAGTGCCTGCTGCGGCCGATGCGGCCAATACCCAACCTGCGCTGTGCTCACGCCGCATTTACCTGCCGGTGAATGATGGCCGCATGTTCGCGCTGGATGCGGAAACCGGTGAACGTTGTGCTGCCTTTGGCAACAACGGTGAACTGGATCTGCAGCACAAGCAGCCGGTATTGACGCCAGGCCAGTATGAGCCGACGTCGCCGCCGGTCATCACCGACACCACCATCGTGGTCGCGGGTGCGGTCACCGATAACTACTCTACCCGTGAGCCGTCAGGCGCCATCCGTGGCTTCGACGTTAACACCGGTAAACTGCTGTGGGTGTTCGATCCGGGTGCCAAAGATCCAAACGCGATTCCAGCGGATGAACACAGCTTCACCATGAATTCACCGAACTCATGGGCACCGGCGGTGTACGATCCGAAACTGGATATCGTTTACCTGCCGATGGGTGTGTCAACGCCAGATATCTGGGGCGGCAACCGCACACCAGAGCAGGAACGTTATGCAAGCAGCGTACTGGCGCTGAACGCCACCACCGGTAAACTGGTGTGGTCGTATCAGACCGTGCATCACGACCTGTGGGATATGGACCTGCCGTCGCAGCCGACGCTGGCCGATATCACGACTAAAGATGGCAAAACCGTACCGGTGATTTATTCACCGGCGAAAACCGGTAACATCTTTGTCCTGGATCGTCGTACCGGTGAGCCGGTTGTCCCTGCGCCAGAAACTCCGGTTCCACAGGGTGCCGCTAAAGGTGACCACGTTGCGCCTACTCAGCCGTACTCCGAACTGACCTTCCGTCCGAAACAGAATCTGACGGACAAGGACATGTGGGGCGCGACGATGTACGACCAGCTGGTGTGCCGCGTGATCTTCAAGCGTCTGCGCTATGAAGGTCCGTTCACCCCGCCGTCTGAGCAAGGTACGCTGGTGTTCCCAGGCAACCTTGGCATGTTCGAATGGGGCGGTATCGCAGTTGACCCACATCGTCAGATTGCGATTGCTAACCCAATGGCGCTGCCGTTTGTGTCCAAGCTGGTTCCGCGCGGTCCGGGCAACCCGATCGAGCCACCGGCTGACGACAAAGGTGGTTCAGGTACCGAAACCGGTATCCAGCCACAGTACGGCGTACCGTACGGCGTGGAGCTGAATCCGTTCCTGTCACCGTTTGGTCTGCCATGTAAACAACCGGCGTGGGGCTATGTCTCCGCAGTTGATCTGAAGACCAACGAAACCGTGTGGAAAAAACGCATTGGTACGGTCCGCGATAGCGCGCCAGTGCCGCTGCCGTTCAAAATGGGTATGCCAATGCTGGGCGGCCCAATCACCACCGCCGGTAACGTGTTCTTCATTGGTGCCACCGCAGATAACTACCTGCGTGCGTTCGACACCAATACCGGTGAAATGCTGTGGCAGGCACGTCTGCCAGCAGGCGGCCAGGCAACGCCGATGACCTATGAAGTGGATGGCAAGCAGTACGTTGTTATCGCTGCCGGTGGTCACGGTTCGTTTGGCACCAAGCTGGGCGATTATGTGATTGCTTATGCACTGCCTGATGCGAAGTAAGTTTTCGCGTTGATGTGTTGATGTAATGAAAAGGCGGACTGCGAAGTCCGCCTTTTTTTATGCTCAATGTTTTGTTATTGCACACTTCGTAGCGGCGCGATTCATCGCGCATATCAATGGCGGCTCGACGCCCATCCAGGCATTGCGCAATAAATTGCGCCGCTACGGTATGTGCGGGTTTTAACTTCAACGCTTGCGCAGCACCCGGGCATTTAACAGCGCGCACAGCGCCATGATCACACAGGTCGCCATAAACACCGGCCGCATACCAAACGCGCCGCCAATAAAGCCGCCGAACAGCGGACCTGAAACCTGACCGACATACTGCGCCGAGGTTGAATAACCCAGCATCTTGCCCACCTGCGACTGCGGCACGCTGTGACGAATCAGCGCGGTGACGCACGGCATCAATCCACCCAGCGCCATACCCATCAGAAAACGCAGCACCACCAATTGCCACGCTTCGCGGATAAACGCCTGCGGGATCAGCAGCAGCGCGCAGGCTATCAGCCCATACACCAGCACGCGACCATGCCCGACGCGATCGGCCAGCCGTCCCAGACGTGGCGCGGAAATAATGCTGCCGAGCGCGGCGGCGGCCATCACCAATCCGGCGGTGACGGTGATGGCGTGATCGCCGTTAACAAACTGGCCGATATACAGCGTGATGATCGGCTCAATCGACATATTGGCGAAAATCAGCAGCATGCCCGACAGCCACATTAGCCGCACCACCGGCAAATTGAGTGACTTCGCATCGTCAGCACTCTTCTGTGGGGTTTTCTTGCCAGAGGAGCGCGGCACCTCTTTCAGCAAAAAGGTCGTCGCGAGGAAGGCGAGAAAAATCACCGCGCCGGTCAGCCAGAAGGTGTGACGAATGCCAATCAGCGGCGGCAACACGCCGCCCAGCAGCGGCCCCACCACGTTGCCGGCCATAATGCCGGATGACAGCACGCCGAGCGCCCAGCCGGTTTGTTCTTTCGGCGTTTGCGCCGCCACCAGAATGGTCGATCCCGAGGCGTAGCCGCCGAGCAAACCCGCCAGCAAACGCAGCGCCACCAGCTGCCACGGCGCGGTGGCCATACCAATCAGCGACATGGCAATCGCCATGCCGAGGCTGGCGCGGATCAGCATCAGTTTGCGGCCATAGCGATCGGCCAGTTTGCCCCATAACGGCGCGGTCAGGGCGGCGCTGAGGAAGGTGGCGCCGTAGGCCGCACCCGACCAGCGCGCAATCGCCGCGGGTTCCTGCACGCCGAGTTGCTGCACGTAGAGCGGCAGAAACGGCAACAGCAGCGTCATCGCCACAATGGTGCTGAACGAACCCAGCACGCAGACACACAAATTTCGCTTCCAGTGTTGCTGTTCGGGCGCTAACGCGAGTGGAGGTTGCTGCATGGTGATATCCCTGTTTTTTGCTTTTTTAGCAGGCTAACAGTGACGTTGCGCAGAAAACAGAGTAGCGCGGATAATTGCCAGGCGGCGCAGCATTGTTGCCAGATAACAACAATTACGCTGTACCAAGGGTGTTGATTAACGCATCGCACAGCATGGTGACCGGCGAAGAGGGTTGCGGCTGCTCTTTCAGCAACAGATAGCTGTGCAGGCGATCCATTTGCCAATCTGATAGCACCTGCTGGATTTCGCCGCGCGCTAAGGCATCTTGCGTCATATAAGCGGGCAGATAAGCGATGCCGGTGCCCGCCAGTGCGGCATTAAGCAGCGCCATGCTGTTGTTGGCGCGGAAACGGCTGTGCACATCCAGCGCCAGGCGCTGTTTATCACGGCGAAACGGCAGCGCGGCGGTGTGCGCCGGGCCGTGAAACAGCAGCAAGTCGTGACGCATCAGGCGGTCGGGATGATCGATGGGCGCATGCGCCGCCAGATAATCTGGCGTGGCGTACAAGCCCCAATCAATGCTGGCGAGTTCACGATAATTGGCCGCGTCGGGCGCACGCGCGCGGATCACAATCGCCACGTCGGCGCTGGGTTGCGGGTCATCGCTGGTGGTGAGGTCGAGATCGACGTTGATGTGAATATGGCGGCAAATAAAGTCATTCAGCGTGGGGACCACGCACTGACAGCCGTAGGTGATCGGCGCCTGCAAGCGCACATTGCCTGCGGGCAGTTGATGTACCTGCTGCACAAAGGCGTCCGCGCGATGCATCTCTTCCAGCATGCGCACGCAGAACGGATAGTAAGCCTGGCCGAGCTCCGTCAGCACCACTTTGCGCGTGGTGCGCTGCAACAGCTTGATGCCGAGGCGCACTTCCAGTCGCGCCACTTCACGGCTGACGTGCGATTTGGAGACGCCTAAGGTGCGTGCGGCTTCGCTAAAGCTTTGCCGTTCCACGACGCGTGCAAACAGCATCATGGCGGAGAGATTGTCGCTGTTATCCATGTTCTCTGGCAGTTAAGAGAGTGAGAACAGCAGCTTAAAAGCAAAAGGCGTCATTAGTCCATCAGCGTACATTTCGTAGCGGCGCGATTCATCGCGCTTATCAATGATGGCAACGAGCCCATCCAGATATTGCGCAATAAATTGCGCCGCTACGAATGATGCGCATAGGCATACATCAACTCGCCATCGCCAATGGGAACAATAAACGATCCGGCTCAACGCGACGCTGGCGGCGCAGCTGGCCTGGCGTCACCATGAAGTAGTTTTTGAAGGTGCGAGTATAAGCCTGCTGCGTATCGAAGCCGTAACTCATCGCCACCTGCAAAATCGCCTCATCGCTGTTAATCAGCGTCAGCGCAGATTCGGTTAACCGGCGCTGGCGAATGTACTCGGCCAGTGAAAAGCCGGTGTGCTGACGGAACAGACGTTGCAGATGCCAGCGGGAGTATCCCGAGCGGCGTGCGACTTCATCCAGATGCAGATCGTGCCCTAAGTTATTCTCTATCCAGTCCAGCAAACTACGGATAAATTCACGCTGATTCATGGGATTCTCCTGCGTTGGCAATATGTCCAGTGCCGCCACAATAGCGCGTTAAATTTATCCCTTAATTAGCAGAAAATTAGCGCAGAATTAGCAAGCGGGAAAACGGGTATAATTCTGGCCTAATTATCTGTCGCTACACTGCGTTCAGTTAAGTTGGAGGGCATCATGCGTGTGCTGCTGGTAGAAGATGACGAAATGATTGGCGCCAATCTGCAGCAAGCGCTGGAAGCAGCAGGTTGGTCGGTGGATTGGGTACGCGACGGCGTGTATGCCAGCAATGCCTGGGCTGAAGGCGGCTATACCTGCGTGTTACTGGATCTGGGCTTGCCGCGTGAAGATGGCCTGCAGGTGCTGCGTCGTGCGCGCACGCGCGGTGACATGACGCCGGTGCTGGTGCTCACCGCCCGCGATACCGTGCAGCAACGTATTCAGGGATTGGACAGCGGCGCTGACGACTATTTGCTGAAACCCTTTGATCTGCAAGAAGTGCTGGCGCGTATGCGCGCCATTACCCGCCGTCGCCACGGTGCAGCAGATTCTCTGCTCGGCAGCGGCGATGTGCAGATCGACATCATGACGCGCGAAGTGCTGTACAAAGGCCAGCGCGAACAGCTCACCGCACGCGAATATGCCCTGCTCTACGCCTTGCTGGAGCGGCCGGGCGCCATTCTTTCGCGCGAACAGTTAGAAAACCGCATTTACGGCTGGGGCGAAGAGGTCAGCAGCAACGCGGTGGATGTGCTGATCCACGGAATGCGTCGCAAACTGGATAACGAAGTGATCCGCAACGTACGCGGACTTGGCTGGCGGGTACCGGCAATATGAAACCTTTCACCTTTATGCGCTCGCTGCGTAACAAGCTGCTCGCCACGCTGGTGATTCTGCATCTGGCGATGATTGGCGGCGTCACCTGGTATTTCTATCACTGCTACGGCGACATGATGGGCACCATGAAAGACGACCAGCTCGCCAAGATCGCCGATGCGTGGGCCAGCAGCCAACGTATGCCGGCCCTAATGCCGATGGTGATGCATGAAGAGAAACTGAAAAGCACCTATATCGTTCAGCTGTGGGACGAAAGCAATCATCTGCGCGCCAGCTCCTGGCCGGGCCTGCATGCGCCATTGCAGCTGAAAAAAGGCTGGACCGATTTGAAAGTCGGAGACTGTGGTGACGACTGCGAATGGCGTGTTTACACGCGACCCGGCGAGCTGGGCAGTGAAATTGGCAACATTCAGGTGCTACACAATATCGGCTACATGAAAAGTATCATGGTCAAGCGAGCGCTCTCCGCCATCATTCCGCTGGTGCTGATGATGCCGCTCTCACTGATTGTGATATGGCTGGTGGTGCGCGCTATTACGCGCGATTTACGCGTGGCGTCGCGCCATATCGCAGCGCAGGAAACCCTGCATCCGCATAGCGTTTCACCTGATGGTTTACCGGATGAAGTGCTGCCGCTGGTGGCAGCTTACAACGCCTTGCTGGATCGACTGCGCGCGGCATGGTCATCGCAGCGCCAGTTCCTTGAAGATGCGGCGCATGAGCTGCGCACGCCGGTCACCGCCGTGACCTTGCAGCTGGAGAATCTGCGGCAACATATTCAACCCGGTGAAGCCAGCCGCCAGTTTGACCAGCTGGAAGCGGGCGTGACGCGCACGCGCCATCTGGTGACGCAGCTGCTGAATATCTCGCGTCAGGAAGATCAATCGGTGGTCGCCACAGTGGAAAACATCGAACTGGACGACCTGCTAAAAGAGAGCATTGAGCAGCTGATGGTGGTGGCGGATAAGCGCGGCATCGATATCGGCTTCAACGGCACCACACACTATCGTCTGCACGCCAGCCGCTCCGATCTGCGCAGCCTGTTCGATAACCTGATTGGCAATGCGATGCTGCATACGCCAGAAGGCAGTTTGGTCGATGTGCTGCTGCATCGCGTCGGCAATCACACCGTGGTGGATATCGTCGATAACGGTCCCGGCATGGCCGAATCCTTTATCGAGCGCGCCTTTGACCGCTTCACCCGTTCGCCGGATGTGCAGGCGCAAGGCAGCGGACTGGGCTTGTCGATTGTGCGCAGCGTAGCGCAGAAACATCAGATGCAGGTTGCGCTATCGAACCGCCACGATCCGCATGGCCAGATTGCCGGCCTGCAGGTGCGCGTGACATTGCCATAAACTTCACCGTGCCGTAGCGGCGTAATTTATTGCGCAAAGTTGCTGTGGGCACGGTGCGACATCAAAACAACGCGATAAATCGCGCCGCGACATCCCTTTCCTATATCAAACACGTTTCCTGCTGTACGCGACACGTAAACGGTTGCGGGGTTCCGTTCGCTACACGGGTTTAATGTGATAGCGATCACATTTTCAGTGAATCAAACTGCAACACTTTTTGACAAACGTGACCAAAATCTATTTTCTATGCCTCTGTTACAGGCACATTACGCAAGCTTGAAAATCTGGCGATGCAGACCGGATACGACAACTCACTGCCCATCCCCTGGGATCAATTTCACCCGATCGCGGCGACGGCCCGGCGATCAAAAGCATGTGGTTAACAATAATGAAATATAAAGCGTTGATAGCAGGGGCCTTATTGGCCAGCAGCTGGACTGGTGCGGCACAAGCAGCAGACAGCGATCCGCAGTACGTTTCTGACTGGTGGCATCAGAGCGTGAACGTGGTGGGCAGCTACCACACCCGTTTTGGACCCCAGTTCAACAACGACGTGTACCTGGAATATGAAGCCTTTGCCAAAAAGGATTGGTTCGATTTCTATGGTTACCTCGATCTGACCAACTTCTTCGGCGTGGGCAACAGCAACGCTAACGGCGTGTTCGACCACGGTTCGCCGATGTTCATGGAAATCGAGCCACGTTTCTCCATCGATAAGCTGACCGGCACCGATCTCTCTTTTGGTCCGTTTAAAGAGTGGTACTTCGCTAATAACTACATCTATGACATGGGTCGCAACAGCGATAACCGTCAGAACACCTGGTACATGGGTCTTGGCACCGACATCGATACGCACAGCGATATCGGCCTGTCGCTGAACGTTTACGCTAAATACCAGTGGGAAAACTACGGTGCGGCGAACGAAAACAGCTGGGATGGTTATCGCTTTAAGGTGAAATACTTTGTGCCGATTACCGATCTGTGGGGCGGCAAGCTGAGCTATATCGGCTTCACCAACTTCGACTGGGGTTCAGATCTGCGTGATAAGTCCGATCGTTCACGCACCAGCAACTCGATTGCGTCCAGCCACATTCTGTCGCTGAACTACGATCACTGGCATGTTTCTACTGTGGCGCGTTATTTCCACAACGGCGGCCAGTGGGCTGACGGCCAGGAGCTGAACTTCGGTAACGGCCCGTTTGAAGTGAAATCAACCGGTTGGGGTTACTATTTGGTGGTGGGTTACAACTTCTAAGTTGTTGGTTTCCCTCACCCCGGCCCTCTCCCGCAAGCGGGCGAGGGAGTAAATAGGCTCGATCGGTTCCCTTTCCCACCCGTGGGAGAGGAAATAATTCGCTTGATCGGTTCCCTCTCCCACCTGTGGGAGAGGGTTAGGGTGAGGGCCAGCGCGCACCCTCTACTCAAATCTGCGGCTTATACGCATTCACCATCCACGGCACGCCGAACTTATCGGTCAACATGCCAAAGCCATTAGCCCAAAACGTCGGTGCCCAGCTTTTCGTCACCTCACCGCCCGCTGACAACGCATCAAACCAACGCTTGCCTTGCGCTTCATCCGGCGTGGATAAACTCACGGCAAAACCGCCATACGCCGCCTGCGGTGCGCCGTCACTCATCATCAATTCACCCTGCCCGATACGCAGATGGGCATGCATGATCTGCTCCGGCGAAAAGCTCACGCCCGAGATACAACCTTCATCCTCCACCGGCGTTTCATCCGGCATATCGCCATAGGTCATCTTGAACAGCAGCTCGCCGTCGGTGGCATCGAGGTAGAAGGCAATCGCCTCTTCGCAGCGACCGCTGTAAAACACATACGGGGTAACTTGCATGGTCTGTTCTCCATAAAGGGAATGTCCACTGCAAGTGTAGTGCGCATTATTTAATCGGTTGCGAGCCGGGCCGCACTCTTACCTTTGCTGACAGTAGCGCCGGAACAGCTGCGCCATATAGGCACTCATCGGCGTCAACGCGGTGTCTTTGCGCTGAATAAGATAGAAAGTGGCTTTCGGTAAAGGTTCGTCGAGAACGAGAGAAATCAGCTGGCCGCCGTGCGTTGGATCTTCAATCACGTCGCGCGAAATAATGCTGACGAAATCGCTCTGCGCCACCAGGCTGGTGCAGGCCATAAAGGTCTCGCAGGTGACGACGATTTTCGGCGCCATGCCGCGCTCGCCAAACAGATCGTGTAGCAGCCGATAATAGCTCCCTTGCGGCGTCGGCATGGTCCAGTCGCAGTGCTGCAGCTCGGCCAGCGTGCGCGCATGCGCCATCGGATGCCCTTTGCGCATCACCACCTGATAATCGCGCTCCATCAGCCGTTCAAAAACTAACTCCTGATCGAGATGATTTTTATCGTAGGTATTGATGGTGAAATCCAGCTCGCCCTGACGCAGTTCATGCACCATCGAAACCAGCTGACCTTCAACAATCCGCACCTTGACCAGCGGATATTCGCGATGAAACTGATTGATCACCTGCGGCATGACGGTGCGCGCAATACTGCCACCCACGCCGATATTGACGCGCCCGCCGGCCAATCCCAGCCGCTGCTGAATATCTTCCTGCGCCACCCGCAACTCTTCCAGCACCAGGCTGGCATGCTTGAAAAAGTTATCACCGATATCAGTCAGCGTAACGCCCTGCTGTCGCCGCTCGAACAGGCGCGCGCCCAGCGCCAGCTCCAGTTCCTGGATCGCTTTGGTCAGCGCAGGCTGTGAAAGCCCGGACAAGCGGCTGGCGGCGCGGATGCTGCCCTGACGCGCCACAGCAACAAAAGCGCGCAGCTGATGAAGTTTGAGGTTCGCAGACATAGTTTGGTGATAACCGTTGTTTATCAGTAGCAAGATATTCGCATCTTATGCGCGGCAAAACCAATGTGTAGATTCGGATGAATGCATAAAAAACCAACACAAAGGAAATGCCGATGAAAACCCTTTCTGACCTCGTCAACGCGCGCATCCCACAGATGCAGGCCTGGCGACGCGATCTGCACCACTTTGCCGAATCGGGCTGGCTGGAGTTCCGCACCGCCACACTGGTGGCAGAAGAGCTGCATCGTCTTGGTTATCAACTCAAGCTGGGCCGCGAGGTGATCGATGCCGATTCGCGCATGGGATTGCCCTCTGATGAAGTGCTGGCGCAGCAGGAAGCGCGCGCGCTGGAACAAGGCGCGCTGCCGCAGTGGATTAAACACTTCTCCGGCGGATTTTGTGGCGTGGTCGCTACACTGGAAACCGGTCGTCCCGGCCCGGTAATGGGTTTCCGCGTGGATATGGATGCGCTCGATCAGAACGAAAGCCACGCCGCCGATCATCTGCCAACGCGCGAAGGCTTTGCCTCCTGCAATCCCGGCATGATGCACGCCTGCGGTCACGACGGCCACACCACCATCGGTTTGGCGCTGGCGGGCGTGTTGATGGAGATGAAAGCGCAGCTGAGCGGCACCATCAAAATCATTTTCCAGCCAGCGGAAGAAGGCGTACGCGGTGCGAAGGCGATGGTGGCCGCTGGCGTGGTGGATGATGTCGATCTGTTCACCGCCATTCATCTTGGTACCGGCGTGCCCGCCGGCGAAATCGTTTGTGGCAGCGACAGCTTCCTCGCCACCACCAAACTCGACGTCAGTTTCACCGGCGTCGGCGCGCACGCCGGCGGCAAACCAGAAGAGGGCCGCAACGCCCTGCTGGCGGCGGCGCAGGCCACGCTGGCGCTGCACAACCTGCCGCAGCACAGCGGCGGTGTGGCGCGCGTCAACGTCGGCGTATTGCAGGCCGGAACCGGACGCAACGTGGTGCCCGACTGCGCGCTGATGAAGGTGGAAACGCGCGGCGTCAGCAACCAGGTTAACGATGATATCTATCAGCAGGCGCTGCGCGTGATTGGCGGTGCGGCAGCAATGTACGGCGTGGAATATGAGGTCAAGCTGATGGGCGGCGCGCGCAGCTGCACGCCGAGCCCGCCGTGGGTGGCGTTCATCCACCAGCAGGCCGAGGCGCTGGGCATTTTCACCTCAGTGGTCGATACGAAACAGCAGGCGGCGGGCTCGGAAGATGCCACTTACATGCTGGAACGCGTGCAGCAGCGCGGCGGCCAATCCTCCTACGTGATTTTCGGCTGCGATCTGGCGGCGGGCCATCACAACGCGAAGTTCGATTTTGACGAAGCGATCATGGCGACCGCGGTGCAAACGCTGGCGACGCTGGCCCTTAATCACGCACAGTTTGGAGGCCAGCGATGAGCCACAGCGAATTTATCGATCGCTACATCAACCAAAACCAGCCGCGTTTTACCGCCCTCAGCGATGCCATCTGGGACGTACCGGAAACCCGTTTTGAAGAGACAAAGTCCTCCGCACTGCTGGCCGATGCGCTGGAGCAAGAAGGTTTTCGCGTGGAGCGCGGCGTCGGCAACATCGATACCGCGTTT
This sequence comes from Pantoea endophytica, assembly GCF_002858935.1. Taxonomy (GTDB): domain Bacteria; phylum Pseudomonadota; class Gammaproteobacteria; order Enterobacterales; family Enterobacteriaceae; genus Pantoea; species Pantoea leporis. The sequence continues at coordinate 462,909 of NZ_PJRT01000009.1, forward strand.
ATCGCCAGCATTGGCAGCGGCAAACCGGTGATCGCCATTCTCGGCGAGTTCGATGCGCTGGCCGGTTTAAGCCAGCAATCGGGGTGCGCCACGCCACAGCCGCTGGTGGAAAACGGCAACGGCCACGGCTGCGGACACAATCTGCTCGGCACCGCCGGTTTGGCCGCCGCTTTCGCCATCAAAGCCTGGTGGGCGCAACACGGCCAGCGCGGCACGCTGCGCTTTTACGGCTGTCCCGGCGAAGAAGGTGGCTCCGGCAAAACCTTTATGGTGCGCGAAGGCTTGTTCGACGATGTCGACGCGGCGGTGACCTGGCATCCCGAAGGTTTTAGCGGCATGTTCAACCTCAGCACGCTGGCCAATATTCAGGCCGCCTTCCGCTTTAAAGGCGTAGCGGCGCATGCGGCCAACTCACCGCATTTAGGGCGCAGCGCGCTGGATGCGGTGACGCTGATGAACACCGGCGCCAACTTTCTACGCGAGCACATCGTGCAGGAAGCGCGTCTGCACTACGCGGTGACCAATGCCGGCGGCGTCTCCCCCAATGTGGTGCAAGCCGATGCCGAAGTGCTGTACCTGATTCGCGCGCCGCAGCTCGATCAAGCGCAGGATATCTATCAGCGCGTCATCAACATCGCCAAAGGCGCGGCGCTGATGACCGACACGCAGATGACGGTGCGCTTCGATAAAGCCTGCTCCAATTACGTGCCGAATCGCGCACTGGAAAGCGTGATGGAGCGCTATTTGCATCAGTTTGGTTTGCCTGACTACAGTCAAGCGGAACAGGCGTTTGCCGCCGAGATGCGATCCACGCTGAGCAAAGACGATCTGCGTAACGCGCGTCTCAATGCGGCGCGCACCGGCGGTGAAGCGGGCGTTGCCTGGGCAGCGGCGCTGGGCGACAAGATTTTGATGGATGAAGTGGCGCCCTATGCGGTGACGCGCGAGATCCTTTACGGCTCAACCGACGTCGGCGATGTGAGTTGGGTGACGCCCACCGCGCAATGCTTTGCGCCCTGCTTCGCCTTCGGCACGCCGTTGCACACCTGGCAGCTGGTGGCGCAGGGCCGCACGTCCATTGCGCACAAAGGCATGTGTCTGGCCGCCAAAGTGATGGCCGCCACCGCGCTGACCTTGCTGCAGGATGACGCGGCGCTGGCGCGCTGCCGCGACGAGTTCCAGCGCGTACGCCGCGAGCAGCCTTACGTCTGCCCGATTCCAGCGGATGTCACACCGTCGAAGTTAACGTCCTAGGATTTACCTCTCGCGTTTATAAACGCGGGCAAAAAAAATATAAAAACTAAAGCCCAAAATAATTCGAGCTGCAGGAAGGCGGCAAGTGCGGGCATCCCCAGGAGCTTACTCAAGTAAGTGACTGGGGTGCACGCACGCAGCCAACGCACCTGCAGCTCGAAGTATGAAGGGCTTGCAAACACAATAAGACGACTAACGAGGATTGATCTATGGAAGCCACCACGGAGAACCGCAGCCCTGGAAAGCTGTTTAGCTGGATTGAACGCGTCGGCAACAAAGTGCCGAACCCGTTTTTACTGTTCGTCTATTTGATTGTGGTGCTGATGGTGGCCACCGCCGTGCTCAGCAGCCTCGACGTGGCGGTGAAAAACCCGGCCAACGGCGAGCTGGTGCGGGTGAATAACCTGCTGAGCGTGGCAGGGATTCAATGGATCCTGCCCAATATCATCAAAAACTTCAGTGGCTTCACGCCGTTGGGATCGATTCTGGCGCTGGTGATTGGTGCTGGCCTGGCGGAAAAAGTCGGCCTGCTGCAGTCGCTGATGGTGAAGATGGCTTCGCGCGTGAGCCGTCGCTACGCCAGCTACATGGTGCTGTTTATCGCCTTCTTCAGCCACATTTCGTCCGATGCCGCGCTGGTAGTAATGCCGCCGCTCGGCGCGCTGATCTTCCTCGCGGTGGGACGTCATCCGGTGGCGGGATTGATGGCGGCGATCGCGGGCGTGGCGTCCGGTTTTACCGCCAACCTGCTGATTGTCACCACCGACGTGCTGCTGTCCGGCATCAGTAGCGAAGCCGCCAAAGCGGTGAGCGACACCGTACACGTTAGCGTGATCGACAACTGGTACTTTATGGCCAGCTCGGTGATTGTGCTGACCATCGCCGGTGCGCTGCTAACCGATAAGTTTGTCGAGCCGCGCCTGCCCGCGTGGAACGGCGGCAATAGCGATCGTCTGCCGCCGCTCACCGCGCTGGAGAATCGCGGCCTGAAAGCCGCCGGCATCGCCGCGCTGGTGTTTATCGCGCTGATGGCGCTGCTGGTGGTGCCGGAACACGCGCCGCTGCGCAATCCGAAAACCGGCGGCATTATTCCGTCGCCGTTTATTCAGGGCATTGTGCCAATCATCATCCTGTTCTTCTTTGTGGTGGCGATTGCCTATGGCGCGGTAACCAAGCAGATTCGACGCGCGGATGATATCCCGCAGCTGCTGGTGGATCCGATGAAGAGCATGGCGGGCTTTATTGTGATGGTGTTTCCACTGTCGCAGTTCGTGGCCTTCTTCAACTGGAGCAACATGGGCAAGTTCATGGCCATCGGCCTGACCGATGTGCTGGAGAGCGCGGGCATCAGCGGCGCACCGGCGTTTATGGGCTTGATGTTCCTGTCGGCGTTCCTGTGCATGTTTATCGCCAGCGGCTCGGCGATCTGGTCGATTCTGGCGCCGGTATTTGTGCCGATGTTTATGCTGCTTGGCTTCCATCCGGCGTTTGCCCAGATGATCTTCCGCATCGCCGATTCTGCGGTGTTGCCGCTGGCACCGATGTCACCGTTCCTGCCGCTGTTCCTCGGCTTCCTGCAGCGCTATCAAAAAGATGCGCAACTGGGCACCTATTACGTGCTGATCTTCCCCTATCCGCTGGTGTTCTTCACCACCTGGATTGTGCTGCTGCTGGCGTGGTATGCGCTGGGTTTACCGATCGGTCCCGGCGTCTACCCAAGCCTGCACTAAGCCTGCGCCACGGATGGCGATCACTTTTCTGTGAACTGCAACGTATGTTGCCAAAATGTCACCGTCCCGCCTCTCGGCAACTCTCAGCGAATTTATTATCCTGCTATTCCTTCGCTTGCTAACGGTTAATTATTTTTAAAACCATCTCAGCCGTCAGCGGGTTCTGCAAACACCGAGGTATACATAATAATGACAACCATCACGTCGACAGGGATGGCGAACGATCACATGAGCGCGGATCGCCGTACCTTAGCCGGGCGCATTGATGCGCTGCCCTCGTCCGCCGGTCTCTGGCGCTTTATCACGCTGCTGGCGCTGGGCGGCTTCTTTGAGCTCTACGATCTGTTTGAAACCGGCTATATCAGCTCCGGCCTGGTGGCGGCGGGCGTGTTTCATACCGGTTCTGCGGGCGTGTTCGGCATCGCCGACCAGGCCGCATTTGCCTCGGCCACCTTCCTCGGTTTGTTTGTCGGCGCGAGTTTGCTTGCGCCCTACGCCGACCGTTTTGGTCGCCGCCTGACCTTTATGTGCGCGCTGGCGTGGTACGGCGCGTTTTCGCTGCTGATGGCGTTCCAGCAGAGCGCAGAGATGATTATCCTGTTCCGCTTCCTGGTCGGCATTGGCCTCGGCGTCGAGCTGGTGACCATCGATACCTATCTTTCCGAATGGGTGCCGGCGCATCTGCGCAGCCGCGCGTTCGCCTTCTCCTTCTTTATCCAGTTCCTGTCGGTGCCGACGGTGGCGCTGATGTCGTGGTGGCTGGTGCCGCAAACCATTCTCAGCCTCGAAGGCTGGCGCTGGGTGGTGATTGCCGGTGCGGTCTGCTCGCTGGTGATCTGGCTGATTCGAAAAAACCTGCCCGAATCGGCGCGCTGGCTGGCGCAACAAGGACGACATCAGGAAGCGCATCAGGTGCTGAGTGCGATGGAAAAGCGCTGTGGTATCGCTTCTCCCCTTCCCCCTGTTGCGGAGGAAGGCCGGGATGGGGGACAGTTCGCACCTGAGCAACCTAAGCAAGGGCGTTTCAGCGAGATTTGGGCACCGGCCTATCGCCAGCGCACGCTGATGCTGGTGGTGATGAACTTCTTTCAGGCGATCGGCTTTTTTGGCTTCGGCAACTGGCTGCCGGCGCTGCTGTCGGGCAAAGGCGCCACCGTCACGCACAGCCTGCTGTATGCGTTTTTCATTACGCTGGCCTACCCGCTCGGCTCGCTGATTTGCAGCCGCTACGCCGATAAGCTCGAGAATAAATGGCAGATCGTGTTTTCATCGCTGATGACGGTGGTGTTCGGCACGCTGTTTGCGTTTATGACCAATCCGGTGCTGATGATCATCTGCGGCTTCCTGATCACCTACAGCAACGCATGGCTAACCTTCAGCTATCACGCTTATCAGACCGAGATTTTCCCGACGCACATTCGCGCCCGCGCGGTGGGTTTCTGCTACTCGTTTAGCCGCCTGTCGACGGTGTTCAGCAGTATTTTGATTGGCCTTATTTTGCAGTATGCCGGCAGCCAGGGCGTGATCGCCTTTATCGTGCTAAGCATGCTGATTGTGATGCTGTCGGTGGGGATTTACGGGCCGAAAACCCGAGGGATGGATTTGGAGAATATTTGAAGACTAATAAAGAAATGGCGGCCAATATTGCCGCCATGATTAGACGCGGTTAAACCAGATCGATTTTCACGCCTTGTTCTACCAATAATTCAACATCCAAGCCGTCGTGGGTATATATCTGATATTTCAAGCCTGCCACTGATACATTTCCTTTCTGCCGATGCCAATCACCTTCATCAATGCCATTGCCTAACAAATCATCAAGCTTAATGACATCATTTATATTGCCATGCACCACCATTTGCGTTTTGCCATCCTGAATAAAGAGATCTTTGCTACCCGCGCTAAGGATGTCACTGACATTAATACTCAGTGTATTCCCAGCAGTGCTATTAGCCATATTCACAATCGATTTTTGGCTGCTGGTAGCGAGTAAGTCAGCTGAGTAATCGGATGAAATGCCATTCATTTCGGATGTAAAACTATCGGGTTTGGCGTCAAAGGTGAAAATAGTCGCTTTAGGATCCCGTACCGTGCTGCCGGATACCTGGAAATCGTGCCTGCCGTATGCGGTGAGCTGCGGCACATTAAATGTCCATTCGCCATTGGCATTAGCCTTCGCACTGCCACTGATCCACCATGTGCCGTTGTCATGCCTGGCATGAATGTAAACGGTGCTGTTAGCCGATGTATAGCCTTTCAGGGTCGGCGTCAAATCGTCAGTCCGGCCACCGTTCTCAACACTGCCCTGGAGCAGACCATTGTTGTCATGGGCAGAAACAATGACCGGAACAACCAAACTATCAGGCGCGGCATACAGCGAGAAAATGCTGGCGCTGGGATCGCGTACTTCACGGCCAGAGACCTGGAATGCGTAGGTGCCGTAGGCAGTCAACTGCGGCATATCATATGCCCACTCTCCTTTGGCGTTGGCTTTCGTGCTGCCACTTATCCACCATGTACCATTTTCATGCTTAGCATAAACGTAGACGGTATCGTTAGCAGGGGCACTGCCTTTCAGGGTTGGCTTCAGGTCGTCGGTACGTCCACTGTTCGCAATGGTGCCCTTGATCAGGCCAATATTGTCGTAAACGGAATCAATCATCGGAGCATCAGGAGCCGCATACAACGTGAAAGTAGCGGCTTTGGGATCGTGGGTCGCGCTGCCCGAAGCCTGAAAATCGTAGATGCCGTAATTAGGCAGTTGCGGCATATCATATGACCACTCACCTTTGGCATCCGCTTTCGCACTGCCGCTAACCCACCATTTGCCGCTTTCATGCTTGGCATGAATGTAGACAATTGCGCCCGCAGAGGCATGCCCTTTCAGAGTTGGCGTCAGGTCATCGGTTCGGCCATTATGCTCGATTGTGCCCTGCCTCAGACCGTTGTTGTCGATGAGGTAATCAATGACCGGTGGAATCTGCACGTCCGGGCCCGCATACAGCGTGAAAGTCGCGGCTTTTGGATCGCGTGTCGCGCTGCCAGAGGCCTCGAAATTATAGTTGCCGTAGGCGGACAGCTGAGGTAAATCAAATGTCCACTCCCCCTGGGCGTTGGCCTTGGCACTGCCGCTGACCACCCAGGTACCGTTTTCATGTTTAGTATGAACGTAGACAATCGCGCCAGCAGAGGCATGCCCTTTCAGGGTTGGTGTCAGATCGTCGGTACGCCCGCCGTTCTGGATGGTGCCCTGAAGATAGCCATTATTGTCGTAGGCAGAATCAATGACCGGCGTAATCTGCACGTCCGGGCCCGCATACAACGTGAAAGTCGCTGCTTTTGGATCGCGTGTCGCGCTGCTGGAGGCCTCGAAATCGTAGTTGCCATAGGCGGAAAGCTGCGGTAAATCAAATGTCCACTCTCCCTGAGCGTTGACCTTCGCACTGCCGCTGACCACCCAGGTGCCCTTTTCATGTTTAGTATGAATGTAGACAATACTGTTAGCAGTGGCATGCCCTTTCAGGGTTGGCGTCAAATCGTCGGTACGACCACCGTTCTGGATAGTGCCCTGAACGTAGCCATTATTGTCGTAGGCGGAATCAATGACTGGTTGCACATATGCATTGATCTGGAGAGAGAATTCGCCACTCTTACCGTTATAACTCGTTGAGTTAGATGCCTGGAAATCATACACGCCATTGCCGTTAGTCAGCTCAGCTACTTCAATATTCCAGAATCCGTTTGCATCGGCTACGGCACTGCCTTTAAGGGACCAGCTGCCATTTTGATGACGCGCATGAAGGTAGACAATACTGTGAGCTTCAGCACTGCCACTAAAGGATGGCGTAAAATCATCGGTGTCAGCACCAGAAGCGAGTTTGCCCTGCGAATTACCGAAATTATCCCATGCATACTCAATCTTCACGGTAGTGGGGGCAACTGCAATCACGTCAAACGCTGCGGTTGGCTGGCTTAATTCACCTCGGTTGTTCTGCGAACGCAGAGTAATGCTGTTTTTGCCATAGTGCAGAACATCTGAGTTTGCTTCCCAATCCCACTTTCCATTCTCAACCGGAGCAATCCCTACGCGCTTTCCATTAACATAAATATGTACGGATTCGGCGCCAACTGGCGCATTACCACTCAGTGATGGACGAAGATCATCTGTATTTTCGCCATGTTTGATGACACCGGTTTCCTGGCCGTAATTGTCATACACCTCCAGCAATTGAGGTTTATTGATGGTGGGTTCATTGATAAATAGCGTGAAGACATCAGAATCTTCACTGACTTGACCAAAACGATCGGTAGCGGTGATGTAGATACGGTGTTCACCATCACTCAATTTAGGTTCCATTGTCCACTGGCCATTTTTCTCAGCCTGCACACTACCCAATAAGATGCCATTGCTGTATACACGAACAATACTGTCTGGCTCGGCATAACCAGAAATCGTCGGCTTAGGGTCATCAGTAAATCCCTTATTTCCAACTGGCCCCTTAACACTCCCCACATCATCCATAACACTTGTGATACCAGGCTTATCCGGTGCGCTGAGATCAACATTGATGCGTGATTGATAAACATCACCACGATTACCCGCTGCATCATAAAAACGGATGGCAACATTATGTCCACCTTCAGCCAGTTGGAGAGGCAACTGGAATTCCCAATCACCGTTTTCTGCAACTTTGGTCCGGAATGTTTTTCCATTAATAGTAAACTCAACGGTACCATTTTTTACATCAATATAATTTCCTTTCCAGTATTGATACGGCGTATTTACCCAAATTTCCAGACCTGGCAGAGTGGGATCATAAGATTTTAACATAACAACTCCTTGTGTTAATTTGTTAACAAATTATATAAACTCATCTTGAGGTCCGGATTTTAAGTAATTACATAATAATAAAATAACAGAACGGTCTTAAAAAAAAGAAGAGCAATCAATAAGATAATAATAAAAAACAATACTCAAAGTTAATCGCTTCACATTACCCCTCACTATCGCAAAATTAAAAAAAAGCATACCAATATATAAAAAATTTAATTATGTAAAAATCAAACAAACCACATTTAATTTTACATAAATACTTAAAGTAAGATAATATTAAAGGAGTGAGGATATTTTGATAAGTGTACATGATTAAAAAATGGAGGCCATACCGGCCTCCATTAATATTACTGCCCTTCCAACACCTTAATATCCGCATTACCCTGCTTCGGCTGCACGGTTTCATCTTTACGCAACTCGGCCACATCTTTCGCCGACACGCTCGACTTCACGCCATTGCCCCAGCTGCCACGGATAAAGTTCACCACATCCGCCACCTGCTGATCGTTCAGACGCCAGCCGAACGCTGGCATGGTGATCGCCGTCGGTGCGCCTTTCACGCCAGGCAAAGTGCCGCCGACCAATACGATGTGAATCAGCGAGGTCGGATCATCTGCCATCACCACCGGATTGCCGCGCAGCGCCGGATAGAAGCGCTGATAGCCGCTGCCGTCGGTTTTGTGGCACGCCGCGCAGCTATCGACATAAGTCGATGCGCCTGGCTGGCTGTCGTCACCTTTCCACAACGCCTGAGACACCGCATCATCCTGCTTAAACACCGCCTGATTCGGATCTTTCGCGCCTAGGGATTTCAGATACTTAGCAATCGCGCTGATATCGTCATCGCTCAGATACTGCAGGCTGTGCTGCACCACATCGGTCATGCCACCAAACACCGCAGTGTGATCGTTGCGGCCAAAGCGCAGGAACTGCCTGAGATCCTCTTCGCTCCAGCGGCCTAAGCCATCGCGGTTATCGCCACGCAGGTTGCTGGCGGTCCAGCCATCAATCGGTGCGCTGCTGCCGGCGAGATAGTTATTGCCTTCGCCATTGTTGAGCGCTTTTTCCTGCATGGTGATGCTACGCGGCGTATGGCAAGCGCCACAGTGACCGAGACCTTCCACCAGATAGCGACCGCGTGCCAGTTGCGGATCTTCCTGTGCCGCCGGCTGGAACGCTTTCACATCCGGCGCAAAGATGCCGCGCCAGATGGACAACGGCCAGCGCATCGACAGCGGCCACGGAATGTCGCTCTCTTTGTTGGCCTGCGCCACCGGCTGCACGCCGTGCATGAAGTAGGCGTAGAGCGCCTTCATGTCGTCATCGCTGACCACCGCGTAAGACGGATACGGCATCGCCGGATAAAGCGTGTCGCCGTTTTTCGCTACGCCGTGACGCACCGCTTTCTGGAAATCGTCGTAGCTGTAGTCACCAATCCCGGTGGTTTTATCCGGCGTGATGTTGGTGGAGTAAATGGTGCCGATCGGCGTCGCCATCGGCAGTCCACCGGCAAACGGCTGGCCGCCCTGCGCGCTGTGACAGGCCACGCAGTCGCCCGCGCGCGCCAGATACTCACCGCGCTTCACCAACGCGTCCGAACCTGCTTCGTCCGCCACTGCGGCGAACGTCATGGTGCCCAGAAACAGGGCTAAAATGCTTTTAATCATCGCCGTGTTCCTTATGCCTGTACCAGCGGGCCGGGGTTCTTCAGATACTGTTCACGAATCGCTTTGGCTGACCAATAGGTCAACGCGGCGACCATGCCCGTTGGGTTGTAGCCGAGTCCCTGCGGGAAAGCCGACGCACCTGGCACAAACACGTTCGGCACATCCCAACTCTGCAGGTAACGGTTCACCGCGCTGGTTTTCGGATCTTCACCCATGATCGCCCCGCCGCTCATGTGCGTGGTTTGATACACGGTGGTGTCGAAGTGCGAGCCCGGCCCTTTCGCGCCGCCGATGATCATTTTCGGGTTCATCGCTTCGGTGATTTTGCGCATCTTACCAATCATGAACTGCGCCATCTTGATGTCGTTATCCTGCCAGTCAAAGGTCATACGCAGCAGCGGCTGGCCATAGGCATCTTTGTAGTTCGGATCGAGATCGAGATAGTTGGCGCGATACGACTGGTGCGCGCCGTGCGCATCCATCGAGATGTGATGGTTGTAAGTATCCGCGACCGCAGATTTCCACTGGCTGCCCCAGTTTGGCGTGCCTTTCGGCGTCGGCAAACCCGAGATCGGCTTGGTACCGGCCTGGTTCACCCAGAATGGCGAACCGCCAACGAAGCCGTGCGGACCGTGATCGAAGTTGTCGGCGTTGAAATCGTCCACCGCCACACCTGCGCCACCGGCACCGATAAACGGGTTGGTGGTGGTGTTTTTGTCGAACAGCGCTTTCAGCGTCGAGATGTTCTGATAGGCGAAGTTACGCCCCACCACACCTTCGTTGGAAATCGGGTTATACGGCTTGCCAATGCCGGAGAGCAGCATCAGATGCACGTTGTGGAACTGGAACGCCGACAGGATCACCAGATCCGCAGGCTGCACCACTTCGCGGCCCTGACCATCGAGATAGGTCACGCCGGTGGCGCGCTTTTTATCGTCGGTCAGATTGACGCGCAGCACGTAGGCGTTGTTGCGCAGCTCGAACTTCGGTTCCTGACGCAGCGCGGGCAGGATATTGACGTTCGGCGAGGCTTTGGAATACATGTAGCAGGCGTAACCGCTGCAAAAACCGCAGAAGTTGCACGGGCCCATCTGTGCGCCGTAGGTGTTGGTGTAGGGGCCTGAGGTGTTGGCCGACGGCATATCATAAGGGTGATAACCCACTGATTCCGCCGCTTGCGCGAACAGCTGCGCCGAGTAGGTGCGCTTCTGCGCCGGCAGCGGGAAGTCGCTGGAACGATCTGGCGCGTACGGGTTGCCGCCCTTCTCTTTGCCCAGCAGTTTGCCTTTGATTGACCAGGCGCTGCCCGAGGTGCCGAACACTTTCTCGGCCTGATCGAAGAAGGGTTCCAGCTCGTCATAGTTGACGCCGAAATCCTGGATCGTCATGCCTTCCGGAATGAAGTTTTTACCGTAACGCTGCTCGTAATGGCTGCGCAGGTTTAGTTCTACCGGGTCAACGCGGAAATGCACGCCTGACCAGTGCAAACCTGCACCGCCGGTGCCGGTGCCGGGCAGAAACGCCGCCAGCTGGCGATAAGGTACGGCGGTTTGCGAGGCATCGTGACGAATCGTTACGGTGCTTTTCGACAGATCCTGGAACAGCTTTTTGCGGATGTTATAGGTCAGTTCATCGATCGACTGCGGATAGGATCCATCCGGATAGGTATCGCGATGCGGACCGCGCTCCAGCGCCACCACATTCAGGCCCGCTTCGGTCAGCTCTTTCGCCATGATGGCACCCGCCCAGCCGAAACCGACGACGACCGCATCCACTTTTTTCAATTCATTTGCCACGCTTACGTCCTCTCCCCGCGAATATCCACTGACGGGAACGGATAACGTTCGCCGCGTTCTACCCAATCCATAAAGTCAGCGCGCGCGCCCGGGAAGCCAATCAGCTTCCAGCCCACCATGCCTTGATTGCCACCGTGGATCGGATCGCTGAAATAACCCTCGCGGGTGTTTTGTAGCAGGAAAGAGAAGAAGGTTTTCGCTGGCAGCTGCGGGAACTCGGCCGTGCCGCTTTCAAACGCGGTCAGCAGCGCGTCTTGCTGTTCGCCCGTCAGCTCGGCAAACACTTTGCCATGCTGTTTTTTGCTCCAGCCATCGGCATCGGCGAGGCCGAGACGGTAGATCTGCTGCGGCACCAGCGGCAGCTGATAACCCAACTCTTTTGGCAGATCGGGATTGAACGGGCCTTGCATGTACCAGTTGTTACCGGTGGCATACGGCGTGTTCATTTGACGATCGATAAATTCCGGCACGCCAGCTTCAAGTGCGCCAGGACCGCGTTCGTCGTTGGGGATCAGGCGCGCCACGGCCGCCGTGATAAAGGCAAACTCTTCGGCGGTGAACCAGGTGGGCTGGTAGCTACGCGCCTGTTGTGGTGATGCGTTTTGTTCTGCTGCCCCAGCGGCCATTGGTGCCACCAGTGCGCCCATCGCCGTACTGCCCACCGCCATTGCCGGCGCCAGGGTGATGGTTCTCAGCAGAAAATCCCTGCGAGTGTGACCATTTTTTTGTTCTGACATGACATTGCCTCAGTACCACATATAATGCGGCATGAAAGTTAAGTAGTTGCGTTGTATTGTTTTTTTATTGATAGCTTAAGGGATACAGCAGCACTGTTACCGGTAACAGTGCAAATATTGTAACACCATTGCTGTGGATAATTTAGTTGTTAGAAACAAATTCGCACTAATTACTTAACAATTGCCGCTGTCGTTTTACATCGCAGCGGCGAAACTGACATCGTCAGATACAACCCACAACAGACAGATAGAGGTCTGAAGCGGTATAAAAGCGTACACACAACAGCGGAGTGCCTATGTTTAAGTCCTTTTTTCCGCGGCCAACGCTGTTTTTCAGCTCAGCTGCGATTTGGAGTTTGCTGGCGATTTTTGCCTGGTTTGGCTTTTTCAGTGATTTCCCGGCGCGCTGGCCTGCACTACAGGCGGCGATGCACGAACCTTTGCCAACCAATGCCAGCCGTTTTATTCACATCAGCCAACTGTGGTTTTACGCCTATTACTGGATCGTTGCCGGCCTCTTTGCGCTAGCGTGGCGCGTGATTGATAACCATCCGTGGCAGCGCTGGTCGGTTTGGGGTTCAATTCTGATCATCTTTGTCACCTGGTTTGGCGTGCAGGTCGGCGTGGGCGTTAACGCCTGGTACGGCCCGTTCTACGACATGATTCAACAGGCGCTGACCAAAGCCGGTTCCGTCGCCATCCACCAGTTCTATGTGCAAGTGCTGGCGTTTCTCGGTATCGCGCTGATTGCGGTAGTGATTGGCGTGATGAACTCGTTCTTCGTCAGCCATTGGGTATTCCGCTGGCGTACCGCGATGAACAATTACTACATGCACAACTGGCAGCGTCTGCGTCTGGTTGAGGGGGCGGCACAGCGTGTACAGGAAGACACCATGCGCTTCGCTGGCACGTTGCAGGATTGGGGCATCAACTTTATTCAGGCGATTATGACGCTGGTGGCGTTCCTGCCGGTGCTGGTCACGCTGTCGCACCATGTGAAAGAGGTGCCCATTCTTGGCAGCATTCCGTATGCATTGGTGATTGCCGCGCTGCTGTGGTCGCTGTTTGGTACCGCGCTGCTGGCGCTGGTGGGGATTAAACTGCCGGGGCTGGAGTTTCGCAATCAGCGGGTGGAAGCGGCCTACCGTAAAGAGCTGGTATATGGCGAAGACGATCCTGAACGCGCCTCACCGCCGACGGTGCAGGAGCTGTTTAGCCGCGTGCGTCAGAACTATTTCCGCCTCTATTTCCACTATTTGTACTTCAACATCACCCGCATTATGTATCTGCAGGTGGATAACGTGTTCGGGCTGTTTGTGCTGTTCCCGTCGATTGTGGCGGGTACCATTACGCTCGGTCTGCTGAACCAGATCACCAATGTGTTTGATCAGGTGCGCTCGTCGTTCCAGTATTTGATCACGTCGTGGTCAACGCTGATTACGCTGATGTCGATCTATAAACGTCTGCGCAGTTTCGAGCAGATTTTGCAGGATATTCCACACGAAGAGATGATGCGCGAAGCCGCGGAGTAAGGTGGTAGTGCGGTGCGGTCTGGTGCCCTCACCCCGGCCCTCTCCCTGTACAGTCCGGGGACATGGTAGACAGGTGTTCGGGGACATGGTGAACACTTTTTAACATCCTTTACCCATGGTGATCGACTTTTTCTTCAGGTCGATCACCCCCACTTTTGTGCTGTACCACCATACCTCGTAGCACCCGTCT